>NZ_CP083986.1:0-1176 GCF_020172685.1 [Mycobacterium] nativiensis
CGTCGGCAGCGTCAGATGTGTATAAGAGACAGGTACCGAAGCGGCGGTATTGGTTCCGGCGAAGACCCTCGCCGAAGCAGCCAAAGCCAGCAGCGACGGCAACGAAGTGCATCTGGCCCTGGGCGCTGGTGCGTCGGTCGGCAACGAGGGCCTGCTGGGCATCACCAGCGCTGGAAAGCGCAGCACCACTCGACTGTTGGACGCCGAATTCCCGAAATTCCGGCAGCTGCTGCCCAGCGAGCATCTGGCCGTCGCCACCATCGGTGTTGCGGAGCTCACCGAGGCGATCAAGCGTGTGGCATTGGTGGCCGACCGGGGCGCCCAGGTGCGTCTGGAGTTGTCCGAGGGCACTCTGCGACTGTCGGCGGGGGCGGAAGATGTCGGTCGTGCCGAGGAGGATCTGCCGATCGACTTCGTCGGCGAGCCGTTGACCATCGCATTCAACCCGACCTACCTCACAGACGGGTTGGGATCGCTGCACAGCGAGAAGGTGTCGATGGGTTTCACGGATCCGAAGAAGCCGGCGGTACTGCGCCCGGCCAGTGCGGAAGACCCCGCGCTGATCGGTGACGGTCCGTTCCCGGCGGTGCCGTCGGATTACGTCTACCTGTTGATGCCGGTTCGCTTGCCCGGCTAATCGGCGCGGGCAGCGACGAGGGGAGGGGTTGGTTTCTCGGTGTATGTCCGCCACGTGGGCCTGCGGGATTTCCGGTCGTGGGCGCACGTCGAACTGGAACTGGAACCGGGCGCGACGGTGCTGGTCGGACCGAACGGCTTTGGCAAGACCAATCTCGTTGAAGCACTGTGGTATTCGTCCACTTTGGGATCACACCGGGTGGCCACGGACGCACCACTGATTCGATCGGGCGCCACCCGCGCCGTGGTTTCGACAATCGTGGTGAATGAAGGCCGCGAACTCGCGGTCGATCTGGAGATCGCCGCAGGTCGGGCCAACAAGGTGCGTCTCAACCGCGCGCCGGTGCGGCACGCCCGCGAAGTCGTGGGGGTGCTGCGTGCAGTGTTGTTCGCCCCCGAAGATCTGGCGCTGGTGCGCGGGGATCCTGGTGAGCGCCGCCGTTATCTCGACGAATTGGCCAGCGTGCGCCGTCCGCGGATCGCCGGAGTGCGCGCCGACTACGACAAGGTGCTGCGCCAGCGCACCGCGCTGCTCAAAAG
>NZ_CP083986.1:1276-2471 GCF_020172685.1 [Mycobacterium] nativiensis
AGATGTGTATAAGAGACAGCCGTCATGACCGTGCTGCACGCCGGCGGAAAATTCGAGGAAGGCGCCTACAGCGTCTCCGGCGGTTTGCACGGTGTGGGCGTGTCAGTGGTCAACGCCCTGTCGACTCGCCTGGAGGCCGACATCTTCCGGGACGGCTATGAGTGGTTCCAGAGCTACGACAAGTCGGTTCCGGGAACCCTGCGCAAGGGTGAGAAGAGCAAGAAGACCGGCACCACCATCCGGTTCTGGGCGGATCCGGACATCTTCGAGACCACCACCTATGACTTCGAGACGGTCGCGCGGCGCCTGCAGGAGATGGCTTTCCTCAACAAGGGCTTGACCATCGACCTGACCGACGAACGGGTCCGGGTCGAAGAGGTCGTCGACGAGGTGGTCAGCGACACCGCCGAAGCGCCCAAGACCGCCGAGGAACAGGCCGCCGAAGCCGTGGCCCCGCACAAGGTCAAGCACCGGGTCTTCCACTACCCGGGCGGCCTGCGCGATTTCGTTCAACACATCAACCGCAGCAAGACCGCGATCCACCCGACCATCATCGACTTCGACGGCAAGGGAACCGGACACGAAGTCGAGATCGCCATGCAGTGGAACGGCGGCTACTCGGAGTCGGTGCATACCTTCGCCAACACCATCAACACCGCCGAGGGCGGTACCCACGAAGAGGGCTTCCGGTCGGCGTTGACCAGCGTCGTCAACAAGTACGCCAAAGACAAGAAGCTGCTCAAAGACAAGGATCCGAACCTCACCGGTGACGACATCCGCGAGGGTTTGGCCGCGGTCATCTCGGTGAAGGTGTCGCAGCCGCAGTTCGAGGGCCAGACCAAGACCAAGCTGGGCAACACCGAGGTCAAGTCGTTCGTGCAGAAGGTCTGCAACGAACAGCTCGGCCACTGGTTCGAGGCGAACCCGGCCGAAGCCAAGACCATCATCAACAAGGCGGTCTCGTCAGCCCAGGCCCGGATGGCCGCGCGCAAGGCACGAGAACTGGTGCGGCGCAAGAGCGCTACGGACCTAGGTGGACTGCCCGGAAAGCTGGCCGACTGCCGCTCGAATGACCCGAGCAAGTGCGAACTCTATGTGGTGGAGGGTGATTCGGCCGGCGGCTCGGCCAAGAGCGGCCGCGACTCGATGTTCCAGGCGATCCTGCCGCTGCGCGGCAAGATCATCAACGTCGAGA
>NZ_CP083986.1:2571-3709 GCF_020172685.1 [Mycobacterium] nativiensis
CATGGTCACCGCGCGGGCTGACGTAGCCGCGGATGGTGGTCACCATCGCCAAGAACCGCTGGCGTGCTTCGGGATTCAGTACGGTGGCGCGACTGGACCCGTAACGCTCACCGATCTCGACGATCTCTTCGGGGGTGTACGACTCGAACCGAATCTTGCGGTTGAACCGGCTGGCCAGACCCGGGTTGACGGTCAGGAATTCGTCGACCTGGTCTTCGTAGCCGGCGGCCAGGAAGCAGAAGTCGAAGCGGTGTTTCTCCAGGGCGATCAGCAGCTGGTTGACGGCCTCCATGCCGATCATGTCCGGAGTCCCGTCCTGGTGACGTTCCACCAGCGAATAGAACTCATCCATGAAAAGGATTCCACCCAAAGCCTTTTCGATCAGCTCATTCGTCTTGGGCCCGGATGATCCGATGTGTTCGCCGCAGAAGTCCGAACGGCGGACCTCGGTGATCTCCGGATTGCGCACAATGCCCATGCCGGCGTAGATCTTGCCCAATGCCTCGGCGGTGGTGGTTTTGCCGGTGCCGGGCGGGCCGACCAGCAGCATGTGGTTGGTCTGGCCTTCTACGGGCAGGCCGTGTTCGAGCCGCATGGCCCGGATCTCGAGCTGGTCCTCCAATGCCTTGACCGCGCGTTTGACCTCGGCCAGGCCGACCTGCTTCTCCAGCTCGGCGCGGCCCTGCTCCAAGAGCTCCGCGCGGCGGTCCAGCGCGTTGTGCTCGTTGAGTTCCGCGCGGCTCTTCGCCGAATCGGCATCCCACCGGTCGGTGCGACTGTCGATGATCTGTTCCTCGGTGATCACCAGGCGCAGTTTCGGTTCGGCCAGCGCGGCCTTGGCCGGTTCGGTCAGCACACCGTTGATGGCCGCCTTGGACAACCAGACCTGCGCCTTGTCCTCCTCGCCGAGCTGACGGTGCACCATGCCGCGCAGATAGGCCAGATCCGCAGCCAGCAAAGGGATCTCGCTGGGGTTGAGCGACGCGGTGAGCACCCCTGCCGGGAATCGCTCCGAGGAACGCGTCTGCCCGGTGATGTCGACGCGGTCCAGCCAGTCCAGTGCCACCCGGCCCTGGCCCAGATGCGCGGCCGGATAGCCGGCCAGAGCGCACACCGATGCGGTGACCGCGGGCATGAC
>NZ_CP083986.1:3809-3951 GCF_020172685.1 [Mycobacterium] nativiensis
TGCTGCGGCGTCCGACCGACGCGCACAGACGGGAACCGAGGAGCTGTTGCGCGTCGCCAGAACACGCTCACTCCATCTGCTTGTAAGGTACGTGAAGAATTTAGTCGGCCGCCCCCCTGCCTATGCTGACATTTTTTTTTTT
>NZ_CP083986.1:4002-26299 GCF_020172685.1 [Mycobacterium] nativiensis
AGATGTGTATAAGAGACAGGTCTACAGCGGCTGCTCGCCTTCGTCGCCCGTCAGGAACCCGGTCTGCGCTGGGCTATCGGCACCCTCGCGGACGGCAAGACGCTCCTGGTCACCGATGTCTCCAGTGGCTGGATTCCGTCCGGGATCGAGCTGCCGGCCGGGGTGCACCTGCTCGAGCCCGGTCATCGGAGCGGGACGGCCACCGCGATGCTGGGCGACGCGACGGCGTCGGCCAGCTACCACCCGGGCGATCGCCTGGGCTGGGCCAGCGACTTCGGCGCGACTGAAGCCTCGGTGCAACCACGCGAACTGGCGCCCGTCGAAGATCTCGGCTGGCAGCTCGGTGAGGCCACCCACTGGCGGGACGGATTGCCGCGGATGGCCAACACTCTGGTCAAGGCAGGGGCGGCCGGGACCGGTGTGGTCGATGCCGAGATCGAGCTGCTCCGGGTCCATCTGGACACTGCGAGGTACCAGATGTTGGCGCAGTACCCCGACGCCGACGTCGCCTTGGTGCTGAACTGCATGCTGTTGGCCGCCACCGAGGGCATCGCCGCCGGCGATGGCGTGTCGGCCAATTACCACTACAGCTGGTTCCGGTTGCTCAGTGCGCCGCAGGCCGGCCAGTGGGATCCTCAGACGTAACAGGCGTCGATGAATTGACGCTACTCGCGCCGGCTCGACATACTAAGTGAATGTCGGGGCCGGACAGCCGCGCGGAACTCAGCGACAAGGACCTCGTTGAGTCGGTACTGCGGGACTTGCGCGAGGCCGCCGAGAAGTGGGAAGCCCTCGTCGCCGAGGCCGAGAACACCACCTACAGTGTCGATCTCGGCGATGTGCGTGCGGTGGCCAATTCGGATGGACGGTTGCTGGAGTTGTCGCTGCATCCCTGCGTGGTCAGCGATTACACCCACCGTGAGCTCTCCGATCGACTCAACATGGTGTTCACCGCGCTGCGCGAAGAGGCCGAAGCCGACTTCGAGGCCCGCTACGGCCGCTATCCCGGGTGATACCCCTTACCAGGCCTACCAGTTCAAGGCGGCCATCTCACGCTTGGTGTCACAGACAGCGCGTACGGCGGTGTCGATGTCGACGGCGGTGATGGTCTTGAGGTCGTCGATGGTCACCTCGTGGCCGGCCCGCTTCTGGGCCGCCACCCGGGTGTCACGAGCGAGTTCGGCTTCCTCGATCACATTCCGGGCGAACCGGCCGTTGTGCATCACGTTGATGCCGTGGTCGCCGCGCGGGCTGACGTAGTTACGAATAGTGGTGACCATCTCCAGGAACCGTTGCTGCGCTTGCGGATTCAGTTCGGTGGCGCGGCTTGAGCCGTACCGCTGGCCGATCTCGACGATCTCCTCGGGGGAGTAGGACTCGAAGCGGATCTTGCGGTTGAACCGGCTTGCCAGACCGGGGTTGACGGTGAGGAACTCGTCAACCTGGTCCTCATATCCAGCGGCGAGGAAACAGAAGTCGAAGCGGTGTTTCTCCAGGGCGATCAGCAGCTGGTTGACTGCTTCCATGCCGATCATGTCGGGCGTTCCGTCCTGGTGGCGCTCCACCAGTGAGTAGAACTCGTCCATGAAAAGGATTCCGCCCAGCGCCTTTTCGATCAATTCGTTGGTCTTCGGCCCTGACGAGCCGATGTGCTCGCCGCAGAAGTCGGAACGCCGCACCTCGGTGATCTCCGGGTTGCGGACGATGCCCATTCCGGCGTAGATCTTGCCCAGTGCCTCTGCGGTGGTGGTCTTGCCGGTTCCCGGCGGGCCGACCAGCAGCATGTGATTGGTCTGGCCCTCCACCGGCAGGCCGTGCTCCAGACGCATCGCGCGGATCTCAAGTTGGTCCTCGAGCGCCTTGACCGCACGCTTGACCTCGGCCAATCCGACTTGCTTCTCCAACTCGGCGCGGCCCTGCGCCAGCAGCTCGGCGCGGCGGCCGGAGGCGTTGTCCTCGTCGAGCTCCGCGCGACTCTTCGCCGACTCGGCATCCCAGCGGTCGCTGCGGCTGTCGATGAGTTGCTCCTCGGTGATCACAAGGCGCAGTTTCGGTTCGGCCAGCGCGGCCTTGGCCGGCTCGGTGAGCACACCATTGATGGCGGACTTGGACAGCCAGACCTGAGCTTTGTCCTCCTCGCCGAGCTGACGGTGCACCATGCCACGGATATAGGCCAGATCCGCTGCCAGCAGGGGGATCTCAGTGGGTGTTATCGAGGCGGTCAACACGCCAGCGGCGAACCTTTCCGAAGATCGGGTCTGTCCGGCGATATCGACGCGGTCCAGCCAGTCCAGCGCCACCCGGCCCTGGCCGAGATGGGCGGCCGCGTAGGCGGCCAAGGCGCAGACCGACGCCGTGAGCGCGGGCATGATGATCGCCCGCTCGGGCAGCTCCTCGGCGGCCACGGTCAGCAGGTCCGGCCATCGCTGGGTGACGAACATCAGGTACGCGCGGTCCAGCTGAAGCCACTGGTGGTTGACCCAGCTGTCCAGCAACCCGGGGTCGGTCAGCAGCGCGTCGGCGCGCTCGTACTCGCCGGCCACCGTGAGCGCTGAGGCGAGGGCCAACCCCACGTGCGAGGCATCGGTCACCGTGATCGACAGGTAGGGCCCCAGCGGGATCTGTGCGGCCAGGTGCCGGCCCAGCCGGGTGGTCTCCTTGTGCAGCCAGTCGCTGTTGGCGTAGAGCCGCTTGAGTGTGTCCAGCGTGGTATCGCCGCAGGCGATGCGGCCCAGCCACGCGTCGGCCATCGACGGGTCGGCGTCGGTGGCCGCCACGAACTCGGCCAGTGCGTCGGGGGAGCCGTACCGCCCGTCCATGCTCACCATGGCCCGGTCGAAGTGCCTCCGGGCCGCCAGCAAGTCACTCAATGTCTGTCGTCCCCTGTCGCACGTGCAGATTCTCCGGCTGACTGTCGATCCCGCGGCGGTGTCATCGTGACGACATCGGCGCCAGCGCCTCCGGGCTGCAGTACCGGTTTTCCGCCCGGAACAACTCCACCGTAGCCAGCCACGATTCTCCGCCGGCGACAACCCGTACCGCGGTCCGGTCGATCTGCTCGATGCTCACCTCCACCGCATCCGGTGGTGGCGGCGGTGTCCCGGGCGGGGCCACGGTGATCACGGTGGCCGGACGCGGCGACGGCGCGATAGGCCCGTCAACCACGCTCACCGTGGTGCGGGGCATCGGCCTCGACTCGTCGACCACGGTCACCTCGGGCATCCGGACGCTGGCCCAGCGCGTTCGGTCGCGGGTGTGCACGCAGACCCGTTCACCGGCTCCGGCGGCACGGATGATGATTCGTTTGGCGATGATGTCCTCGGCGGCGATGAACACCCGGCTCAACTCGCCGGAGTCGGTCAGCGGCATCATCAGTCGATCACCGTTGGCCAACTTGCCGATCAGGACACCCGACGGGCCGATCTCGACGGGCAGGCTGGCCGGAAGGGGTCCGGCCCGCAGCCCGCGCAGCCGTGGCCGCGGGACACACATGTTCGCCTCCACCGCGGCGGCCTGCTCGCCATTGAGCCGACGCAGAACCACCGCCGGGGGAGTGGGGGCCGGCTGCGGGGTCTGCAGCGTGACCGTGGCCGTACACGTACCGTCCGGAAACACCGTGACGTTCTGAATCACTTCGTCCACCGGCAGGGTCCAGGCCTGGGCGAGCAGCGCAGCGGTGATCTTCCGGGGCGGATACGCGTAGGTGGTCACCCAGCCGCCCTCGGTGCGCAGGGTCTTCCAGCGCTCGGCGTCGGCCAGCAGCGAGGCCCCGCCGATCCGCCGGTCCAGTTCCACCAGATCGCTGGCGGTGGCCACCCGGGTCCGCAGTCCGCCGCAGCGCAGCGAGCTGGCGATCTGCTGAGCCACCGCGACCGCGGTCGCTCCCAGCGTGGTGCGCCAGCGCAACGCCGCGGTGTTGTCGATGACGCGCAGCCGCAGCAGCACCCAGGTTTCGCGTTGACCGGCGTACGGCGGGGTGCCGATCTCGGTGTCATAGACCCGCGGATAGTCGCCGGTGGTGGCGCGCCGCGCCCCGATGCTGACGACGCTCAACGATTCCAGCGTCAGCCCGAGCGGGTGCCGCAGCATCGGCAGCAATGTGGTGACATCGACGACGTTGTCGGTTTCCACGTTGATCGAGCCGGTGGCGACGGTGGCGGCGTGCGACCTGCCGAGCAGGTGCACCGCCACCACGGCGACCCCGTCCTGGATGCGGACCCCGCCACCGGCACGGTTGTTGGCCACCGTGATCGGCTCGGCCCGGTCGGCCCGGGATCGTCGTCGCAGCCACAGCACCGCCCAGGACCACACCGGCTGGCCCCACCACGGCACCAGCACCAGCAGCACCGCGATCAGCACCGCCACCGCAGCCCCGATCAGCCCACCCAGAGCCCAACCGGCCAGGCCGAACAACGCGATCGACACCGCCGACAGCAACCGCCGATTGCTCGACGCACTGAACCCGGTCAGCCGGACCCGGGTTTCCTTCACTTCGCGGCCCTCCGGATCCGCGCAGTGATGGCGGCGGACAGCACGGTCACGGCGATCACGCCGAGGAATCCGAGTGCGATGGTGCGCGCCCGATGGTCCGGCGGAGGCGGCGGCGGGGCCGGGGTGATGACGCGGTGCTGGGACCCGGGCGCCAGCGGCTCACCGGGCGGCACGTTGAAGGTCAGCGCCGCGACCGGGTCGACCATCCCGTAGCCCAGTCGGTTGTCGACCCCGGCGGGCGGGTTGTGCGCGGTCTGCACGATCCGGTTGATCACCTGGTGTGCGGTGAGCTGGGGGTACTTCGCGCGCACCAGCGCGGCGACTCCGCTGACGTAGGCCGCGGAGAAGCTGGTGCCCCAGAACGGCATGTTCTTCTCGCCGGCCCGGATCGGGGGATAGGCGTTGACCGGGCCACCGCCCTGCGGGGACAGCCCCATGACGTGGGTGGCCGGAGCGGCCACACCGACCCAGGGTCCGGACATGCTCTTGTCGATCGGAGCCCCGGTGGCGTCCACACCGCCGACGGACAGCACGTAGTCGGAGAACCAGGACGGGCTCGAGATCACCTTGACCTGATTCCAGTCCCGCGGATCGGTGGGGTTGAGCGGGTTGTACATCGGGTTGTTGGCGCAGCCGGCCTCGCCGACATTGCCCGCGGCGGTGACGATGACCGCGTCCTTGACCGTCGCGGCGTACCACAACGCCGCGCCCAACGCCCGCTGATCGAGCCCGGACGCCGCCGGGACGCAGGACGTCACCGAAATGTTGATCACCTTGGCTCCGAGGTCTGCCGCATGCACCACGGCTCGGGCCAGGGTGGCCAGCGTCCCGGCTTTCACCCGCTCCTCGTCGTAGCCGCCGAACTGGGGGTGCACCGGTTCGAATGCGCGCGAGGACTGCCGGATCGAGATGATCGTCGCGTGCGGGGCCACTCCCACCACGCCGTCGGGGGCGCCCGGTGGGGGCGGCGGGACGGCGGGTTCGTCTTCGTGCTGGGGATCGGGTGGACCCGATGCCGGTGCCATGCCGCCTTCTTCCGGGGGTGGCGGCGGCGGTGGCGCCGGAGGCGGCGCGATCTGGGTGATGGTCACCGGGGCCGGCACCGGTGGCGGCGCCGGCGGGCCGGGGATGTCGGCCGGCGGCGGAGCTTCGCCGATGCTCGGCGGTCCGCCCGCCGGTGGCGGGAAGGCGGGGACCTCCGGCATCGGGCGGGGCATCGGTAGGACACCCAGCGGGGCGGCGGCGATGATCGACGCGGCGATGGTGCCATGCGCATCGCAGTCCTGCAGGCCACCCGGCCCCTCGGCGTTGCCCATGATGTAGTCGCCCCCCGCGATCGCGGGCAGCCGCGGATTCGGGGTGACACCGGTGTCGATGACCGCGACGGGAACACCGTGGCCCGTGGAGTACTGCCATGCGGCGGCGATACCAAGCAGGTCGAACCCCGGGGCCAGCTGAGCCACATCGGGGTTGGCGACGGTGATCGGGACGCTGCAGGAGTTCGAGCGCCGCATCGGTTGGTCGGGCCCGGGCGGTCCGTCGGTCGGCGCCAGCGCCGGGTCGATCACCGGCGGCTCGATGGCGTGGGCCATCGGAGGGAGGTCCGCGAGGCCGACCAGGAGCGTGACCGCGGTCAGCGCGACGGCCCGGTTGCGCAGCCGACTCAGTTGCGGACCCACACGAACAGTCCTCCCAGCCAGGCGCCGAGCACCCCCACCACGATGAACGCCAGCACCTCAAGCCACTCGACGGCCAAGCGAATCCACGGCACGAACTTCGTCTCGGGGACCAGCAGCCCCGCGGCCAGGCCCAATCCGGCGAATACCGCCACCGCCGCGACCGGCCACAGGAACCCTGCGGCGGTGTCACCCGGGTTGGCCAGTGCGTACTTGACGATGCCGGTCAGCACGGCCGTGCAGGCACCGCCCACCAGTGCGATCGCCTGTACCCGGCCGGCGAATCCGCGTCCCTGGGTGATGAACAGGCCCGCCACCAGCCCGCACAGCGCCACCGCGCCGCGTTGCCGGGGCGCGCCCGGCGTCAGCACCATCCACACCGCGATCGGCAGTACCGCCGCGATCGCCACACACATCCCGACCTGCACCGCGTTGATCAGCCGCGCCGACGCGGCGATCGCCGCCCCCCGCGCGGAGATGTCGACCAGGTCGTCGGCCTCGTCTTCACCGTCTTCGGAAGCCACCGGGGAGACCGTGTCGATCGGCATGCCTGCGCGGCGGGCGAACAGATCCCGCCCGGTGATCGAGCCGAAATACGGCGGCCGCACCCGCGCCACCCACAGCGCGATCGTCGGTGCCATCCGCACCAGCATCAGCACGCCGAGCAGCATGCAGATCCCGAGTACCTGCGCCGATACCGGGTGCCACATGCGGGCCGCGGCGACCGCCGCGCCGATCCCGCCCGCGGTGACGACCGCGGTGGCCACCGCGGTCTGCGCTCGCAGCAGCACGCTCAGCGCGATCGCCCCCATCGCCAGGACCGTCACCCCGATCAACAGATGGGGCGCGCCCAGCGGTCCGGGCGCACCGCACAGTGCCGCGCCGGACAGCGCGATCACCGCCAGCCAGCCGAATCCACTGAACAGATCGTCGCGGGTGGGCCAGTTCCGGCGGATCACGGTGGCTCCGAGCGCGAGCAGGCCGCCGAGACCGACCAGGACAGCCGCCGGCGGCCAACTGTCGCTGAAGGAACGGGCGCGCAGCGCCAGGGCCGAGATCACCACCACGGCCATCGCCATCAGGCCGATCGCGGTGTGCGCGGCAGTCAACGCCGTGACCGGGGCGAACATCCGATCGACCTTCACGTTGAGCAACCGGGTGATGGTCTGCTCGTCGGCCTTGTGTCCGCACTCCGAGCACTTGACCTCGGGTTGGGTGCCGAGTCGGCGGGCGGTCGCGGCCAGGGCACTCGACAGCGACTCGTACTGCGGCTCGAAGGAATCACCGCCCACCACCGGCACCAGGACCAGGGTGTCGCCGTCCTGGACGCCCAGGTCGTCGAGGCTGCGGGTGATGTCCAACCGGACCCCGTTGACTTTGTGCAGTTCGTAACTTCCCGGTGGAAGCGCGACACCGTCGAAGCCGTGGTGCTTCAAATCCTCGTCGAGCAGCTCGACCATTCCCTCGAAGAATTCTTCGACCGGAATCCCAGCCGGGAAGACCTGCGACACGAGGTGTTTGTCATAGGCGACGCTTACCGCGCAGCGCGCCGGAAATGCGACTTTGGCTGGTATCGGTGAAGTCACCGGGGATTACCTTTCGCTGTCCGGCACGAATTTGTCGGCCAGCCCCGCGGTGATTTCAAACAACCGCAGCCGCGATCTCTTTTTCACCTCGTTATGAACATCGATGATTCCGCCCTTAGCCAGGTGGGCGTCATACGGCATGACCTCCACGGTGGCGCCGGTTTTGCTGAACCGCTCGGTCAGATAGGCCACGGCGGCACTGTCGTCGGTGGGCGCGCAGTGGTTCAGGATCACCGTCGCCCGTGACACCAGTTCGTGGTAGCCCTGTGCGGCCAGGTAATCGACCGCCCGCAACACCGGCCGAGACGCGTCCGCGGTGATGCCGGAAACGAAGACCAGGGTGTCGGTATTCTCCAGAACCGGCTTCATCACCGGGTGCTCCAAGTCGGCGGCGGTGTCGACGATGATCACATTGTGGGTTCGCCGCAGACGGGACAACACCCCACTGAACATGGCCGGAACGAGCGGGCGAAGCTGATCCGACGTGCGGTTGCCCGCCAGCACGTCCAAGCCGACCGCATTTTGCCCCAGGTGTTCACGGATATCGGAATATCCCTGCACATCGGTGTCGCTCAGAACGGCCGAGTAGTCACCGGGTGGGTGCTCGTCGATGCGGTCCGACAGTGTTCCGAAGCCCGGGACGGCGTCAATCGCGATGACATTTTCCGGCCGGCATTCCCGGAAGACACTGCCGATCGCGGCGGACAGCGTGGTCACGCCGGTGCCGCCCTTTCCCGAAACCAATGTGATTACGTACTGCCGACGGATATGACGCCGAATTCTATTGCGCAGGTCGCGGTAATGACGTTCACGCGGGGATTCGCCCGGATTAATGGCCTTCGCTGACACCAGATACACCATTTTGCGCCAGCCCGAACCGGGTGGAATCTTACGGGGTGTCGCCAGGTCAGAAATGCGCATGGAGTCCGATACGGAATCCCGGTAGCGGTGGCTCGTTGCCGGATCCCGCCGCCCGGATGGGCCTTCGTCAGGCATATTGGGGCCATTCCATGGGCTTGTCACGTGCGTGATGTTAACACGGTTGCGGATACCTCGTTTACGTCGTTTCTAACGGCCGTTGCTAATGCGTGTAATGGTGGCGGGATAAATTCACAGTTACACAACCCGCCGATGTGAATGCCAGTCCGCGCCGGCCGGGAGCCGACTGATAAGTCGCAGGATTGCACTGGCGATGTCCCCGCGCGTTCCCGGGGCGATGATCTGGTAGCGCCGCCCGCCGTTATCGATGTTCTCCACGCACACCCGCCCGGCCGGGGTGTCGGATATCTGCACCGCGGTGTCGCCGATCGCCATCCGGGCCAGCTCTTCGGGGCCGGCGCCGGGCTGCATCGCGACGATATTGGCCTGCCCGGACAATTCTGGATCTGCGGCCATCAGCAGAATCTGCTCCTGGTCGAGGTCGAGACGCTGGTCGGCGAGGTACTTGCGCAGACTGTCCTGGTTCTGTACCCGCTCGAGCAGTTCCTTACTGTCCAGGGTGACCGGGCGCAGCGGGGCGGCCTCGGTGACCCCGCACAGCCGCTCGATCTGGCCCACGATCAGGTCACCTGCCGATGCCTGGTCGGTGGCGCTGCCGGCCGGGTACAGCCGTACCTCCTGGTCATGCCGCTCAAGCACCACCCACCAGGAGGCGAATCGGTTGATCGACACCCGCGTCATGTGCTGCGGATCGCCGTAGGGCCGCCCGGGGAAGTTCAGCTGCAGCATCAGCGCGATGTCGCGACGCATGATCACCGTCAGCCACTCACGGATCATCGGGTCCACTTCGCCCAGGCCGTCGAGTGCGCCGATCTCGGTCAGCTCCTCAGCGATCGGATGCCGCAGCGCCCGGTCGGCGGTATCCAGCCGGGGCAGCAGCGGACGCAGGCCGAGCTCGGGGCAGAGCTGCTCGATCCCGGCCACGGCCTGTAGGACCCACAGCCCGTCGAGCGTCGTTGTCAGCACGTCACCCTCGTCTCACCTGTCGTCACCAATCCGCCGTGAAACGCGAAGTGGGGCACCTGCGCCTGTCGCGCAGACACCCCACCTCGACGACGATCAGAAGAGGCTGTTGATCGTCTGGTCGGTCTGCATGGCCCCTTCCAACACGGAGCCGATGGTGGACCCGTGCTGGCTGATGGTCTCGATCAGGCCCTGCAGGCCGGAGAGCATCTGTGCCTGGGCTTCGAAGAACCCGGTGGCGCCGTGGCCGGCGAAGTACTCCGTCAGCATCTGGGTGAGCTGGTGGGAGTCCGCGTGGATCTGGTCCAGGGTGCCGGCGCTGCTGATCACGCTGTGGGCTTGATCGGCGACGGGGCCGGGGTTGTAAGTGATGCCATCCATGGGGATCGTGTCCTTTCGAGTACGGGGGTGGGGGCCTAAGGTTTTCTAGGCGGACTGTCCGCCGAAGAGCGAGTGGAAGGCGTGCTCGGAGTGGGATTCGTGGGACTCCATCAGGGCAGCGGCCTGGTTGAGGCCCTCGGTCAGGCGGGTGCCGCCGATGAGGACCTTCTGCATGTCTTCGTGGATCTGGGCGGCGGTGGCGTACGAGGCCTTGGAGCCTGCGCCGTCCCACGTCCCGGCGCCCAGAATGTTCTCGTGGTCGGCCAGGTACTGATTGGCGATAGCCTGCGCGTGCTCGATGTGCTGGCTCAGCTTCGACGCGGTGTTCCGCATCAGCTCCGGTGTGACGACAATGGCTGCCATCGATTCCTCCTTGGTTGTAGATCAACCCCCCGGGTTCGGCGGGCCATGCCTGGCGGTAGTGTATTTGCTCCTCCGGGATGTGTCGATTCACCCCGTGCGCGGTGAACTCGCAGCTCACACGCGGTCATCGACCACCCGCACCGTGTTGGTTCGGTCGGATGAGCGATTGTCGCCGCCCTTGCCGCCCGCCCCGGCGCCGTGCGCAATCGGCATTCCGCCCATCCCGCCGCCGGTGGCGGTGGTGGTTACCCGCTGGGATTCGACGGAGCCCAGCGCACCGGCGGGCCGCAGCCCGACCGGCCGGCCGCCCGCGGATTCGAACGCGCTCACGGGTCGGGTGAACGCGGACACCGGTGCACCGGCCCCACCGCCGCCGACCCCCACGCCGGGGGAGGCCGTCGCGCTGGTCAGCATCGCGGTGGCGGGCACTCCGCCGGCCGCTGCGGGATTGAGCGCCCCGCCGAGCATGCTCGGGTTCATGAACATGCCCATCATCGACTGCATCGGGCCCATCATGGTTTGCGGCACCTGAGTCAGCATTTGCGGCGCCTGCATCAGCGTCGAGCCGATCTGCTGCACCGGGCCTAGCAGCGAGCTCATCTCGCCGCCCATGCCCTGGGCGGCGGAGGCGCCCTGGCCGGCGGCGTTGTTGGCCGCCGAGCCGCCCGCATAGGCGGCGCGCATGGCGCCGCCGGCCGCAGTTTGAGCCGACGCCTCTCCGACCGCGCTGGCCGCCGCGGCCGGGGCCGCGGGGGAGGCGCCCATTCCGGCCACCGGGGCGGGAACGGTCAGGCTGGAGGTGAGGGCGGTCAGCGTCGCGCCATACGACGCACCCACCGCGGCGTTAGTGGGCCAGAAAACTCCGTAATACTGGTCCTCCAGCGCAATGATCCGAGGCGTCAACGCACCCCACACCCAGGGGTTGATGTCGTAGTCGGCGGCGGTCTCGACCCGGTTCTCGTCGCATTCCTGGAAGGTGCGCATGGTCCCGTAGGCCAGTTGGTAGGCCTCCACGGCCGCGGCCACGATGGGCCCTTTGACGTCCACCCAGCCCGCCAGTCCGTGCAGGGCGACGTTGAGCATGGTCGCGTTGAGCGCCGAACCCGCCGATCCGGCGCCGATCCACCCCACCGAGGTCATCGCGGTGTTGATCGCCGACGCGATTCCAGAAGCGTGGTGGGCCACGCCGAGTGCCGTCCAGGCCGCGCCGTTGGTCAGCATGGTCGGAAGCCCCGCACCACTCTTGATCAACATGTCGTTGGCCTCGGGTGTGCGGGCGGCCCACCCCGGGTCAGCCATCGGCTAGCCGGTGATGGCGGCGGTGGCGGCTCGCAGCGCCTCGGTGGCGCTGTAGACGCCTGCCGCGGTGGCCTGCGCGCCGGAGAACAACCCGCGCTGGGCCGAATGCTCGGAGACGATGCCGAGGTATTCGGTTCCGGAGGCCAGCAGGGCCGCCTGGAACGCGATCGAATCGGGGTCGTTGCCCATCGGCAGTACCCCGAGCAGGGCCGGAGCGGCTGAGGAGGCGGCCGCAGCCGTTTCCGCGGTGATGCCCGCTTCGACTCCCGACGACGCCAGGACAGCTTCCGGTTCCACAGAGAACATGTCGTTTCCTCCCTATACCTGATCGCCGAAACACTGACGCGGGCAGGTCGGACTGAATACTAAACCCAAGCGGCGGCCTGCGTCACTTCACCGATGTGAATACCGATTACTCGTGCTCAAAACTGTGGATCATCGACGACGGCACGCCCACCAGAACGCCCTCGACATCGGAATCGTCCTTGACCAGCAGACCCCGCCCGGCCGGCAGGGCTTGAGCGCGCATCGTGCGGTTGACCTTGTTCTGCGGGTCGTTGTCCATGAACAGGGTCGGCACTTTGGCAGTGCGCTGAGTCTTCACCCAGGGGTCCATCTCGAGCTGCCCGAAGTTGGAGGAGTTGCGGGTGGTGAAGACGTGCAACCCGATCTGGCGTCCCCGTTCCATCAACTTCCACAGCGCCGCGCCGACGGGCGGCTTGGCCGGATGGATCTGTGCCGGACGCAGGTCCTGCACGTCGTCGATCAACACGAAGTGGCGTGGGCCCTCCCAGGGTTTGAGCGCCCGCAGCTCCTCCTGGGTCAGACCCTTGGCGGGCAATCGGGGCAGCAGCACCTGTTGCGCCAGCGTGGTGAGCGCCTCGTCGATTTCGTCCTGGTCGTAGGCGTAGACGTTGACGTAGCCGGGCCCCTGCAGGTCACGCAGTGGCCCGGTCTTCGGGTCGATGATGGTGATCTGCGCCTGCTGCGGCGTGAACCGCGCCATCACGGCTTCACCGATCGCGGCCAGGGTGGCGCTCTTGCCGCACAGCGCACGGCCCAGGATCATCATCCCGGGGTGTTCGCCCAGGTCGAGTGGCACCGGCAACAGGTCGTGCTGCTCTCCGATCGCGAACGCGATCGACGGCGCGGACTGGGCCGGTGGCCGCTGCGCGACGTCGTAGGCCAAAACCTCCGACAGCGCCACGGCCGACGGAAGCCGCTTCAGCGTGGCGTGCTTGGCCACGCCGGCGACCGCGGCGACCTGGGCGCCGAGTTCGCGGGTCCCGATCCGGGTGCCGTCCGGTCCGCACAGTTCCGGCAGGCCGATGAGCATCTCGTGCAGGGATTCGGTGAGCCCGAAACCGGGCCGGTTCACGGTGCGCTTCGCGGCGTCACGGGCGTCGAGGGAGGCGGTGCCCATCTCGTTCTCACCCGGGTTCTGCAGCCGCAGCTGAATCCGGACGTCGGAGTTCTGCAGCAGCGTCTGGCGCTGGCCGTGAATCCAGCCTGAGGCACTGGTCATCAGGTGGACGCCGTATTCCGGTCCGACGCTGCTGAGCGCGATGATCCGGTCACCGAGCACCGTATCGGCGCTGTAGAGGTCCGAGAAGTCGTCGATGACCAGGAACACGTCGCCGTAGGGGTCGCCCGGGTCGGTGCCGCCGAGGCCGGGTCCTCCGGACCCGAAGCGACGCTCCCGGAACTCGTTGATGTCGATCTTGTCCCGCCGGAACGTGTCCTGACGCGAGCTGATCAGTGCGGCCATGGTGGCCACGGTGCGTTCCACGCCCTCGCGGTCGGTGGGCGAGACGATGTCGGCCACGTGCGGCAGTGTTTCGGCGTAGGCCAACGTGGCGCCGCCGACACAGAAGAACGTCAGCCGCGCCGGGGCGTACATCAGCGCCGCCGAACACATCAGTGTCATCAGAGTGGTGGTCTTGCCGCGGCTCTTGGCCCCGACCACCATGACGTTGCTGCGCAATACGTCAACCGAGTGCACCAGCTGTTGGGCGTCCTCGGGGATGTCCTCGATCGCCAGCGGCCAGACCAGCCCGGGGTTGCGGCCGTAGTCGACATCCCAGGGCCTGCCCCGATACAGCTGCACCAACGTGTCGACCGCCTCGGAGATCTCCAGCGGAGCCAACCACGGTAGGTGCGGTGCCTTGCGGTCCGCCGCCATCAGCGACTCGCGCAGCACATCGACGATCTTCTTCTTTTTGAAACCGTCTTCGTGCAACAGGAATTCGTCGGGTTCGGCGTCGGTGGACGACATGTCCTGCAGTGCTTGGGCGTCCGCCTCGTCCAGCGGCTGATACTTCCAGGTGTAGAGCCGCGGCTTGGTCAGCGTCATGTCGAGGGTCTTGGTCGTGGCTTTGCGCTTGGGCACGACGAACGGCGCCGACAGGTAGAAGCAGCGGAACGGGTCCAGGTCGCGCGGGCCGACTTTGAGCAGCGCGAAGCCGTTCTCCTTCGACGGCAGGTGATAGGCCGCGTCCGACCCGATCACCTCGCGACTGTCATCACCGGACTCGGCGCGCAGCGCCACCCGGAACGCGATGTTGGACTTGACCTTCTGCAGCGACGACAGGTCCAGGCGCTGCCCGCCGAGCATGAAGAAAACGTTGGCGCCGCGGCCTTCCTGGCCGATGTGGATGATGAGGTCGATCCAGCGTCCGTGGTTCTGGAACAACTCGAGGTATTCGTCGATCACCACCAGCAGGATCGGCACCGGTTCCAGGTCCCGGCCGGCCAGCCGGATCTCCTCGTAGTCGTTGGCGTCGCGCGCACCGACGGAGTTGAACAGTCGGTACCGCCGGGCGATCTCGCCGTCGATGGCACGGCGCATCCGCTCGGCGAGATGCCGTTCGTCCTTGCCGAGGTTGGACAGCGCCGCAGACACGTGCGGTATGCCGAGGATGTCCTGGGCGGCGGACTCGAACTTCATGTCGACGAAGATCACGTTGAAGGTCTCCGGCGAGTGGGTCAACGCGATGCCGTAGACCAACGACAGGAAGAACTCCGACTTGCCCGAACCGCTGGTGCCGATCACCACCGAGTGAAAGCCGAAGCCGCCGAAGTCTTTTGCGCGCAGCACCACGTTCTGCAACTCGCCGTTGGGCTTGGCGCCCACCGGGATCTCGGCCCACCGCTCGTCGCCGCGACTGCGTCGATCGGCCCACAGCCGGTCGACGTTCAGTTCCCGGGCGTCGTCGATACCCAACGCGCGCAGCAGTTCCAGGGCGCCGCTGCCGGAGTCGGTGACGTCCACGCTGGCCGTGGGCGACCAGCGCGCCATCGCCCGGGCGTAGCGGTAGGCGCGTGGCACCGACAGTTGATCGTCGTGCGCGAAGAACTTCCCGCCGGCACGCAGCATTGGCGGCAGCGAGGCGGTCCTCTTGCCGCCCTGGCCGGCCCTGTGGTGCGCCGGGGCCGCTTCGTCGGTCCGGCCGTGACGCGCCGGATGATCGGCGAGCTCGAAGATCTCATCGCGCCCGAACCCGACACCGCTGCCGAGCCGCGACGCGACCCGCAGCACCGTGATGCCTTCCTTGCCGACCCGGCCCACCACGCTCTCCCACGCCTCGGGGCTGCCGGTGTTGTCGTCGACGATCACCCAGTGCGGCCCCAGGTCGTGCTCCTTGCCGCCGGTCTCCAGGGCCGAGCCCATGGTCGTCGGACTCGGCTGCGAGGGCGGACGCCAGGCCCCGCGCTTGCCCTTCATGTGCAGGTCGGCCCCGAGCGTCGCCTCCAGTTCGGTGGGTGTGGTGAACACCAGCCGGCGCCACCCGCAGGCGTCGAAGAGCTCGTCGTGCTGGTTGTGCGGCAGCCAGACCATCCACGACCACAATTCGGGATGACGGGTGACCACCATCAGCTTGAGGTCGAGCGGATTGTGGAAGACGGCCAGCGAACTGAGCACCGACCGCAGCAGGGAACGGACCCGATCGAGGTCTTCGTCGACGAAGCTGAAGCCGGGGCGCGACTGCAGGTTGACCACCTTGGCGATGTCGCGGATCTTGCGCTGTTCCAGGATGAAATCGCGCAGCGCCTGCCCGGTGACCGGCTCCAGCTCCTCATCCACCGGTATCTCCGGCCACTGCACCGACAGCACCGAGTCGGGTGCGTGTTGCACGCCGACACCCAGTCGCACATCCAGGAAGTCGGGGTCGGAGCGCCGACGTTCCCACATCTGCGGTCCGCCGATGATCGCGCCGAGCCCCTGTGGGCTGGAGTGCACCAACTCCTGGGCTTTGCGCTGGGCGCAGACCGCCTTCTGGATCTCGTCGCGTTCGCCGTCGAGCGAGCGCAGGTAGCTGCGCCGGTTCTTCTCCTGCTCACCCCAGCTGATCTTGCGGGCCCGGCCGAAGCGCCCGGAGAACATCAGCATGCCCAGGCCGGCGAAACCCATCATCGGGAACATGCCCGAGCCCAGGTTGCGCACGCCGGAGACGTAAAGCATCACGATCGTGCCGATCAGTGCTACCAGCAGCGCGGGCAGGCCGATCATCACCCACAGGTTGCGGGGCTCGCGCTCGGGCAGGGCGTCCGGCGCCCGCGGGGCGACCCGGACCGGCTTGGGTTCGGGGACCTGAAGTCGATTGGGAACGAAGGCGCGCTTGGACATTCGCTAGTGCCCTCCCGGGATGCCCGGCTGGTTGTTGGGTGCCACCGGCAGCACCGCCCCGGTGGCCGGCAGGGTGTCGCGAGCGAGCAGTGCGGCGTGCCGGGACAGTTCCGGGCCGGACGCAAAGGTGCGCAGCAGGGGCCACGGTGCCTGCTGCGCGGAGTTCGGGTCCAGGCCCAGGCCGCGCAGGGTCTCCTCTTCGGGGGCAATTCCGAATCGAACGCCGTTGGGGGACACCCAGAACAGGGATTCGCGGGAATCGGAGTCGAGCAATTCACTGGTCGAGCTGACGAAATTGGTCGCCCCGGGCAGCACCAGCACCTGGTTGGCCACCACCGATCCAGGGCCGCGATCGTCGCGCACCAGGTGGACGATGCGGTTGTCCATTCCCGGTGACACCGGCAGCCCGCGCCCGTTGTACAGCGTGATGCGGGCCTGACGATCGCTTGAGGCCTTCTCCCAACCGACACAGGTCGTCGGGTCGGCGGCACTGTCGACGAACTTCAACCGGCTGTTCGGGTAGTACTCGACCGGCAGATTGCTCACCTCGGGGATGTTGACCAGCTTGTCCGGGCTGACCACCAACGGCGCCACCGATCCGAACGAGTTCGCGCTGCGGATCAGGTCGGCCACGAAGCTGGTGATCTTCTGCACCCCGTCGGGCAGCAACACGTAGAACTGCGAACCGCCGCCGGCGGTGCGGGTCTCCAGCACCGCACCGACCTGCGAACCGGGCACCCACGGCGACGGCGTGCCCGCGAACGGGATCACCGGAACGCGCAGCGGTTCGGTACTGGGTAGGGCGTCGAACAGTGCCCGTGACATCTCCACCGGCACCGTTGTTCCCGGGTCGATCCCCAGGCTCAGGGTTATCGCCCGATCCGCCGGATTCACCTGGGAACGTTTGCCGCCCCAGATGACGTAGGTCGCGCCCTGGAAGCGGGTCAATACCCCGGCATCGGGGGCCAACGGTGCCGCGCGGCCGCTGCGGGTCAGTGATCCCGCGATCGCGGTCACCACCGGCGGTTCGGCACGGCGCGGTGAACCCGCGGTGTCGCAGACGGCCCACGCCGACGGTGCGCCGGTACTGGGGACCAGTGCCGGTGGGGCGCCGGGGATACCGATCAGCGGGCCGGTCGGGTACTTCGCGATCTCGGCGGGCTTGACCCAAGTGGGCAGCTCCGCAGCGCCGATCGCCAGCCGCGCGGAGGTCATGTTCAGCGCCGGATACAGCCGCCCGTTGATGCGCGCATAGATCGCGCCGGAGTCGCGGTCGCCGACGATCGCCGACGTTCGCACGATTCCGGCCGGGCGCAACACGTTCAGCAGCAGCATCCAGCCCATGCCGATGAAGATCAACACGATGGACAGCACGATCGCGGCGGTCTGCTTGCGGTCGTCGTGTTTCATCCGCACCGAGAACTTGGTGGTAGCCGCGCGCAGCCGTCGGTTGTAGAACAGGTGACCGGAGTTCTGGTCCCGGCTCGACAGACTCAGCGGCATGCCTTGCTACTCCTTCGACGCACGCTCTGCGGTCATGCGGTAGCCCGGGGTGGCCGCCTGGTCGGGGGACAACCGCACCGCGACGACAATACTGGCCTCAGCCTGCGGGAACCAGTCACTTGTGATGACGCGATAACGCCGACACGCGTACCTTTTGCGCTATGCCCGACGAGATGGGTGCGTTTGCCGATGCGGCGCGGGAGCGCGAAACGGTTCTCGTGCAGCGGTTGGCGACGTCGGTGGAACTCGATCGGTCCTTCGCAGGAATCCTGCGCGGCGCCCACCAGTACAACCTGCAATCACGCGGGCGGCTGGACGCGCTAGAAGCCGAGATCCGCCAAGCCGCCGCGGTTTGGCCCGCCCTGGACACCCCGGCCGGCGCCCGCCAGTTCCAGGCCTATCTGACCGGCAAGACGAGGGAGATCCACAAGATCGTCGCCGACGCGGCCGCGGACGGTCAGCAGCGTGCGTCGCAGGTGCAGGCCCTGACAGGGCGCTACCCGTTGGGCGGCATGAAGCGAGGTGGGGGGCCGGGCGAGCCATTACCTGGTGGCGATGAACCGGTGAGCGAGTACGAGCAGGCGCTACGGGATGCCGGACTGCTCAGTGGTCCGAGTCCGGGTGGCTATTACAAGCAATGGCTGGAGAACGCCGAGCGCCGCGGTGTTCCGCCGGAGGAGATCGTTGACATCGCGCGACAACAGCACATCACCCCCGACAGTTTCTCGGTGTTGGAGAAGATGGAAGGGGTCAAGGACCCCGACGGCAAGTCATTTTTTCTCATCCCGAAGGGGACCAGTCCCGCCGAGATGCGCAAGGCGACGCTGATGACCTACATCCTCAACGCGGGCACCGACTACGGTGCCGCACCCGGCACCAAGGACTTCAAGGAGACGCCGTACTCGGCTGCCGAAGTGAATCGAATCGCCAACCGCCAAAGAGCCAACGACGGCAGCTACGTCAACGCATGGGCGATGAACCAGACCGGGGGACGGTTTGTTACCACGCCCAATGGCATGCTCATGGGCCTTGGTGGTAGCCGAGTCGCGGACCAGTTCAGTCAGCAAGGCGGGACGACTTACGGCGACATTTTCATGGTCAATATCGACCACTCGGCTGACCCGGCCCAACAGCTCCGCCAAATAGTGGGGTCGGGGCATTCCTGGTATGACGTCGGCGGCCAACCAGCTGAAATTGGCTTGGATCTGGACCGTGTCCTGCACCATGAAGAGCGGCACTCCCAGCAGTGGGCCAGATTAGGTACGGATGGCATGACCGCCGCCTACCTGGCGGAAGCCGCGCGGGTGAAGATCTTCGGCGGGACGAACTGGTTCGAAAAGGATGCCGGCCTACGCGACGGCGGCTACGAGTGAACCGGCGTGGCAGTGCACGCGTCGCGTTGGCTGTCGCGCTGCTGGGTATCTGCGGTTGCGATCCTTGGCACAGCGCATCGTTTGGGCCACCGCATCCGGTGGCGTTCGGAGCTCGCGTCACCGACGGGCAGCTGAATGTCTGGACTGGATCGCCGTGCGTTCGTACCACCCGGATCATGCTGAGCTTTGAACCGAGCAGGGCGGAGTTGGTCCTCACCGCGTCCGCCGCGGAGCCTGTCACCTTTGAGCGGGTCACCGTCGGCGGACCGTATCCACACGGGCTGGACGTTTCCGGGCCACTCCCGGATGGTTTCGACTGGCGCAGCCAGCAGTCAATGCGCATCTCGGTCGCCAGTGATTCTGACGGCTGGGGTACGAGTACCGATCTCGCCCCGGTGATCCGCGACTCCGGTCAGCACCCGGTCGACACGTACTGGTTCCAGGACGTCGGGTGGCTCGACCCCGCCGAGGTGGCCGCGCAGGACGGTAAGACATTCCTGGCCACCTGCACCGATCCCCGAGTGAAGACGAGTTCACGGTGACCCGCCGCGTCGGGGTGCTGTTCGCGTTGACGGTGATGTTGTTGGCCGGATGTCGTACCGAGCCGGGTTGGCATCCCAGTGCGCCCTTCGCGCCGTCGTTGCGCCCGGCGTTCGGTGCCCGGGTCACCGACGGGAAGCTGCGTATTTGGACCGGATCACCTTGCGTTGGAACCCGTTTCGCGCTCGCGTTCGAGCCGAGTAGGGCCGAACTGGTGCTCACGTCGGGTGTCGAGCAGACGGCGAGGGTGGAGTACCTGACCGTCGGCGGGCCGTACCCGCCGGGTCTGGGGATCTCCGCGGCGTTCCCTGACGGCTTCGACTGGCGCAGCCAGGAATCGATGCGGATCTCTATTTACGGCGGTGCCCACAGTTACGGCGGTTGGGGGTCGACGACCGACCTCGCTGAGGTGATCCGGGGATCGGAGCAGCACCCAGCCGACACCTATTGGTTCCAGGATGTCGGCTGGCTCAATCCCGCCGAGGTGGCTGCGCAGGATGGCAAGACCTTCCTCGCTACCTGCACGGCTGATCCGGCTAAGAAGGGCTGATGAATCAACCCGACCAGGTTCCGACTACGCCTTTTGTGGCGAGGCATTGGCAGAGGAAGACCGCGTCATGAATGTTCCGCGTGATCGAAATGTCGTCAGCTCGGCGCGAGCCGGATCGATGAATCGGACAGCGACGTCGACACCCTCAACGGCAGTCACCTCCGTGGTACCCGCGGGTTCGAAAAGTGTTACCTGCCTGCACGGCAGCGGATGCGTGTGATGCGCCGCGCCGGAGTGTTGCTCGCGTTGACGGTGATGGTGTTGGCCGGCTGTCGCACCGAGCCGGGTTGGCATCCCAGTGCGCCGTTCGCGCCGTCGTTGCGCCCGGCGTTCGGTGCCCGGGTCACCGACGGGAAGCTGCAGATCTGGACCGGATCGCCTTGCGCTGGAACCCGTTTCACGCTCGCATTCGAGCCAAGCAGATTTGAGCTTCAGCTTACCTCCGGTGTTGAAGGAGGAGCGGCAGTCGAGTATTTGACTCTCGGTGGGCCGTACCCGCCGGGCCTGGCGATCTCCAAGCCGCTGCCGGAGGGCTTTGACTGGCGCAGCCAGGATTCAATGCGTATCTCGATTTACGGCGGCCTCACATTCTGGGGATCGACGACCGACCTCGCAGAGGTCGTTCACGGATCGGGCCAGCATCCGGTCGACACTTACTGGTTCCAGGATGTCGGCTGGCTCAATCCCGCCGAGGTGGCTGCGCAGGATGGCAAGACCTTCCTCGCTACCTGCACGGCTGATCCGGCCAAGAAGGGCTGATGAATCAACCCGACCAGGATCCGACTACGCCCGCGGTGGCGCGGCATTGGCAGAGGAAGACCGCGTCATGAATGTTCCGCGACCTACTCCAGGCGATATTGCCACTGATGGACTCGGAGGCGGTTACCTCTGGGCCCGTGTGCACCTGTCTCGGCGGAAGGCGGCTTCTCGTCGACCGGTGAGGCGTCGACCGGGCCGGCCTCCTTCAGTAAATGGCGTCGGCCGTGGGCCAAGCACGTGCCAACCGTTGGTCGGTGGTGAGCAACACCAGATCGGCCGTGTCGGCAAGTTCGACGTAGAGGGCATCGGTGAGGCGTAGTTTGTCGCGGCGTTCCCACGCTCCAGCGAGCAGCGGCGAGAGGTCGTGCCGGATCACGGGAGACTGCCTGAGCTCGTCCAGGGCCGCCTCAACTTGAGCGACGGCAAGTATGCCTGCGCGATGCAGGCGCCCCAGTGCCGATAGCACCTCGGCGTCAAAGTGTGCGGGCGCGTGCATAACTGTGTTGGCCAGTCGTGCACGCACCGCCATGAACCGATCACGGGTGCGCGCAAGAAGATCCACCATGGCACTGGCGTCGATCACCACGTGCTCGGCTGACGTACCGGAAAGTGTGCTCACGCTCCGAACTCATCGCGGGCGGCGTCAATCGCATCCAGCACATCGTCGTGGCGGGCGCCCGTGTTCCTCGCCTTCAAACCATCAAGCCAGGCGTCGGTTGCGGAATTCTCCAACTCGGCGGTGATCGCGGCTTGAGTCAGTGCCGAGACGTTCAGTCCCCGCGCTCTGGCTCGCTCCGCAAGATCGTCCGGAACGTAAACGTTCAACCGGGCCATACACACGAATATACACACACTGCTCGGCGGGGCGATCAGTTCCGTGCCTCACCGCGGCGATACCAACGCCGATGAAGCCCAGCAGCGCGATTTGATCGGTCAGCCCAACGGGCCGCGTCACTTGGATGGATTGTCTTTGTCCACAATGCGTCTCAGCGGCGTAATGCCGGGCTGGCCCGCGTCCTTTGCGACGGACTTGGTCACCGGCACGTTCGGCGGGGCCGTGGTCCGGCCCTTGACTGGCTGACCATTGGGCACCCCCGGAGCCGCGATGCGCTTCTCGCCGGCCTTGTCGTCTTTGCCGCCCTTGCCGCCGGCGCCCGCCCCGCCCGGCCTGTCTCTTATACACATCT
>NZ_CP083986.1:26455-322069 GCF_020172685.1 [Mycobacterium] nativiensis
GCATCATCGGCATCATCCCGCCGCCGCCCCCGCCACCGGTGGGCGTGCCGCCCGTGGGACCGGCCACGCCGGTGCTGGTCATTGAGCTGGCGGGCGTTGTCGGTGTCGACGTCCCCGGGACCGGGGGTGGGCCGAGGTTGCTGGCTGGCGTGGTGCCCACGCCCAGTCCGCCGCCGCTTCCGCCGGAGCCGAAGTCCCCGCCGCCCAATCCGGAAACAGGGTTGATGTCGGAGGCCAGGGTGGCGCCGCCGAGCCCGGCTTTGCCCAGGGACTGCGCCGCGCCCATCAGCGGCGACAGTGCCCCCTGGCCGGCCTGCATCAAGCCCTGCGGCAGCTTGCTCACGGACCCGAGCACACCGCTGAGTGCGCTGGTGACACCCTGCATCGCACCGTTGACGCCCTGCATCGCGCCGCCCATGGCGTCCTGCGGTGTTTGCTGTGCCATCAGGCCGTCGCCCTGGGCGGCGACGTCCTGGAACTGTGAGACTGCGTCGGCCTCGTGGGCGGCGAACTTTTGTGCGGCGTCGGCGGCATGGCCGGTGCGGTCCCGGTGATCGTTGGCCAGCTCCGTGTTGGTCTCGACCAGGTTCAGGTTGGTGGCCGCACCGAAGGCGGCCATCGTAGCGTCGACGGGAGACGATCCGCCGGGATGGACCGGACCAGGCGGGATCGCCGCTGGTGGCTGTGACAGTGCGATGTGTAAGAAGTCCGCGCCGTAATGCTGGACGAATCCGTCTGTCATGGCGTTACACCTCCATGCCGTATAGCGACTGCCTGGTACCACGCCAAGTGGTAGCGGGCGATCTCTTCGCTGCCATCGATCAGGCCGTCGATGGCAGCCAACAGCATCCAGTCGGCAACGTCCTTGGGGGCGTGCTCGGGATACGCCGACACTACCCGCGCCTGCGTATCGGTGACTACCTGCCGGAACAGGTCGATCTCGTTGTCGGCGACGCCGGATCTGCGGGCTACTGCGCGTGCGACGGTCTGCACTATGCGTGGCAACCGCGCGTTAGTACCAGCGGCGTCGATGAGGGTGGGTCCGAGTTCGTCGATGTGTTGGCCGTAGCGGGCGCGTTCCCCAGTGCCGGGAACCGGATCGTGCGGGCCGGCTTCGGTGATGTAGGTGTTGGGCTGGTGTGCGGCGGCGGCGACCACCGCACCGAGCAGGTCGACCGCGCTGGTGTCGCGGCGGCGGTGTGCTGGATTGAGCAGTGTGACTCCGGGCGGGAGCTTGATGGTGGGGGGGATCCAGCCGCCGGCCAGGTCGGTCACCAGCACGGTGGTGGTCTCGTCTTCACGCAATCCGGCTGCCCAGGTGAGGTTCGGTGCCTGGCGGGCGACGGCGTCAACCTTGCGCTGCAGCTCCTCATGCTCGGCTAGGCGTTTGGCGGCCGTGCCGGCCCCCGCACCGGCGGTACCTCCGGCTGCCGCGGCACCGGCCATCGCCGCACCCGACTGCCCGCCGGCACCGGGCGCTGGTTTGCCGGGTGCGGACCGATCGCCCGAGGAGGCCACCGTGGTCCCACCGGAGGCCGGGGTGGTCGGTCCGCCGGGCGGCGACGGTGATGTCGGTGTCGCCGGCCCGACAGGCGCTGCGGGTCCGGCTGGGACGGTTCCACCGGCCGGGCGCAAGTCCGCCCCGTAGCCGGGCAATGGACCCGACGGGGCTACCGGTCCCGAGCTGATGGGCGCGGACTGTACCGATGTCGGCCCAGCTGACACCGGCGAGGTCACGGGCGTCGCCGACGGTGCTGCGCCTGTAGCAGGCGCAGCTGGGGCAATCTCGGTACTTGAGCCGGCCAAGGGGGCCATATTTCCGAGCATGCCGCCCGCCATCGGGGTTGACGACGGCGACGGCGGGACCTGGGGCCCCTGGGGGAACCCGCCGGAGGCCGGCCCGCCTGGCGCCAGCGGCGGTGGTGATCCGCCCGGAAGGCCGGGTGGCCCACCTGGCATACCCGAGGCCAACGCCTGGCTGGGCCCGCCGCCCGGAAGACCGGGTGGCGGGGCGCCACCGCCGCCGAGGTTTGGCATGGGGGCGGACATAGGCGACGACATGCCGCCACCTCCCGGTGAAGTTGGGGGCGGCATGCCGACGCCACCTCCACTCCCGGGCGGCATGACTGCGCCGCTGGCCGGAATGCCCCCGTCTCGAGCGCCAGGGTTGGGGGCGCCGAGAGCGGTGCCGCCTTGCGCGCTGCTGTTGGGCGGTCCGGCGGTGCCGCTTCCGCTGCTGGCGAGGTTGGGGGCGTCGCCGAGAGCGGTGCCGCCTTGTGCGGTGTTGGTTGTTCCGGCGGTGCCGTTTCCGCTGCTGGCGAGGTTGGGGGCGCCGAGAGCGGTGCCGCCCTGTGCGCTGGAGTCGGGTGGTCCGGCGGTACCGCCCTGTCCACTTGACGGTCCGGCCGCACCGAGCGCTTCGGTTGCGCCGCCTGGTTTTGCTGATGTTCCGCCTGCTCCGTCGCCGCCGGATGTCGAGCCGCCGCCTGGGGCGCCTGCTTTTCCCTCTGCTTTGCCGCCGCCGAATGGGAAAGGAAGTCCATCGGTATCTGCATGGTTGTTCATGTCCCCGGTGCCGAATGGGAACGGAAGCTCGTCAGTACCGGCGGCTTTTCTGCTCAACTCCTCGCTCGTGGGTAGTCGTGACGTTGGTGCGCTGAACACTGCGCCGTTATCTTCCAACCACTGTCGCGCGTTACCGTCAATGTCTAGTTTATTGAACATGAGTTGGGTCGCGTCGATGATCTTGCCGTTGGCTTCTAGGCCATATTCGGATGCCTCCGCGTTCGCTTTGGCGATCACCGCGATGGCATCGGCTAGCGCTTCGGGTGTATTTCTATTTAAGATAGCGTCAATTTGCGGGTTGTCTCGATCGGCGATCCTGGTCAGGTTGCGGCGAAGCTCATTGACCGCCTCGGCGACGCTTTTGCTGGCTTCGCTCTTGCTGCGGCAATGGTAAGCGGCATTAGACAGACGGTTGTATCCGATTCGTAGGCGCATCAGCTCGTCTTCGGTCGTCTTACCGCTGTTTCTAGCACCTAAGCCATCGGTAAAGGCCTGGAGCTCGACGGCCTCGTGCTCTTTGTCTCTGGAATGGCCTGCCCAGTGTTGAATGCCGTTAGTCGGCTCGTCAGGAGGGCCCGGCCACCACGCACCTATCAGTTCAACTGACCATTTCCCGTCAGGTAGTTGATCAGCCACCGCACAACTCTTTCAACAGGCGTTCTTTGTTATTTGCAGTATTAACGACGTTATCGAATTGAGGGTCGCCCGCTTTTCCGCTGGAAGAGACGACAACTAGATCCTCGTAGGACAGCATCACGGCTCGGGCAGCGTCTCGATACTGGGGGTCTAATGCGGAATTCGCTGTAGCGTCGTCAAGAACGAGGGTGCCATCAGGCAAAGCGATACGTCCCAGGCCTGCATCGGGTCCATCCGTCTCGATGTGTACAGCGTTCATGGCGGGTTTGAACCGGTCACATAAGTCTGCCTGGGCGGCCGTCCTTTGAGCCGCCGAATAGGTAGGGCTGGCTGGCGGCCGCGTGAGTGCCACGATAGCCAGGATTAACGCGGCGACACCCAGCAAAGCGGCGAGCGCTACGAGTGCTACTGGCGACCGACGGTGCGGTTGGGCGGCGGGCAGCGTGGGCCAGGGCGGCGGTGTCACGGTCACATTGCGGATGGTAACCCCGGAGACCACATTCGCGCTTACACGTGACTTGAGCAGTCGACGGCTGGTCACGCCCCGTTCGCAAAGGCCCGGATACTCGCCGGGGCGTCGATCGAGTACCGCCTAGCGACGCGCATCACCTGGCACCTCCCAGGTTGCGTTGAAGTTTCGCGGGTTGATTGCCTGGGGTAGAAACGGGCTCGCATCGAGGCAGAGGTGGCGTCCAGTGCTGGACCCGCGAGGGTGATATGTAGGCGGAGCTCGCATACCAAGGATGCCTGAACGGTTCTGTGTCTAAATCATATGTTGAATGGACTGACTGGCCTGTCTGCAGCGGAAACCGCCTAACCGCACAATAAAATCAACCGTTGCCGGGCTGTACATCAATCGCCGCACAACCCCTGCAACTCTCGATTCTTGGCATTTGAATCATCGACAGCCGCCCAAAACAACTGGTTATCTGATTGTCCCTTGGTACCCATTGCGGTCACTGTTTGGTAACTAGCAGCTAAGGCCCGGGCAGCATCGCGGAGTTTCGCATCTACGGCCGGATCAGATGCCGCACTCTCAAGCATGAGGGCACCATTGGTGTTCGCGATACGTGCTAGTGCAACGTTGCCGTCCGGTCCTGTCGTCTCCATATGCACTACTTGTGATGCGAGCTTGTATTGGTCACACAAGCGCGTTTTGGCTGCGGATGTCTCTGCAGCTGTGTAGGTAGGCGTCGACGTAGCTGAGCGGGTGAGCGCCACGATTGCGAGGATCGTAGAAGCAATCGACAGCAAGATGGCCAGTCCGGCGAGTGCTACTGGCGACCGACGGTGTGGCTGGGCAGCGGGCGGCGCGGGCCAGGGCGGCGGTGTCATGGTCACATTGCGGATGTTAGCCCCGAAGACTACATCTCTGCTTGCAACTCCGCGTCGACCAGACTGCAGCTCGCGGTGGTGTATGCGCATTGCGGCTGCCCGAGGGGCCAGGTCGGGGACCCGAACACACCACGCAGCCGCACGGCTGGTGGAACTGTTGAAACCCCAACGGTGGGTCAGACCGCGTCACGCATGTCCTGCTTACAACTTGGTGTCGACCAAACGCGGACCAACGCCGCCCGCGACATCCACGCTGATGAACCTGCGTTTGGATACCGGTTTTATCGCCGACGAGTGGCCCCTCGTTAGCTGCCGTGGCAGCGGCTAGCGTCCGGTAGATGGATCTCTGACAGGGTTCCGCGAGTAGACGTATCTCCCGGGCACTACGCAGATGCCCAAAAACTGGCGGAACCCAACGTCGATAGCGACGATCCAGAGCGCGCAGCTTCGGTCGACTCTAGCCACCCAGCGGCAGGAAGGTCAGTTGCCGCAAAGTGCTATCAGCAAACGATCTTTAGCATTTGCGTCAGTGGCCAGGCCATTGTTGTTGTCATCAACGGGAGCGCGACATTGGTGACGGCCGTCGCAAGCGCTTGCCGCTTTCTGGCTCCAATGCGATTGCGCGCCCCCGTTCATGTAGACCGGCGTGGCCGAACCATCTGGTCCCGTAGAAGGCCGCACGACCGAGCGGATGAACCCGCTCCTCCTGACGATGCCGCTACCCTGATCCGATGACCTGCTTCGGCCGTCGAGCAGCACCGATAGGACGGCGATGCTGACACCGGGCACGCTGGTCGGCGGGTACCGGATCGAGCGGATGCTGGGTGCCGGCGGCATGGGCACGGTGTACCTGGCCGCGAACCCGACCCTGCCGCGCTATGACGCGCTCAAGGTGCTGTCGGCCGAATTGTCCCGTAACCCGGACTTTCGAGCGCGGTTTCTGCGGGAAGCAGATGTGGCGGCCGGGCTGGATCACCCCAACATCGTTTCGGTCTATAGCCGTGGGCAGACCGAGGACGGCCAATTGTGGATCGCGATGCAGTTCGTCGACGGTGTTGATGCAGATGCCGCGCTGCGCGCCGGGACCATGACGCCGTGGCGGGCGGTGCACATCATCGGCGAGGTCGCCAAGGCGCTGGACTACGCGCACACCCGCGGTGTGGTGCACCGCGACATCAAGCCGGCCAACTTCCTGGTATCAGGTCCGATCGGCCCGGATGAGCGAGTGCTGTTGGGTGACTTCGGGATTGCGCGTGCGCTGGACGACGTCGGATTGACAGCCACCGGGTCGGTACTGGCGACAGTGGCCTATGCGGCTCCGGAAGTGCTCTCGGGCTTGCCTTTTGACGGCCGCGCGGACATCTACTCGCTCGGGTGCGCGTTGTATGCACTGTTGACCGGCGCGACCCCATTCCCTGCGACCAATGGAGTTGCGGCGGTGATGATGGCGCATCTGCAGCGGCCCGCTCCGCGGGTCACCGATGCCGTGCCGTCGCTACCGGTGGGATTGGATGGTGTCATCGCGACCGCGATGGCGAAAGACCCCGGCCAGCGGTTTCCCTCGGCGACTGCGCTTGCCGATGCGGCCCGCGCGGTCCTAGCCGATCCGAACCGGTCGTGGACGCCACCACCAGCGTCACTACCGGAGTGGCCGCAACCTGGGCCTCGCCGTCGGCGGATGCTGGTCGCGGGTTCCGTTGCGGCCGCGGTGCTGCTGATCGGTGGTTCGATCACGGCATTGACGCTGAACCGCGGTGATGACGGCGGCGGGGCGGGCGCCCAAGTGGATTCCGCCCTGACCGTGAACCCAGGTCGGGACGCGGGTTCGGTGCAGGGACCGCCCGCAACTGATGTTCCCGAATCTGCGCTTCGATCGATCCTATTGACGGTCGATCAGATTCCAGTCGAGGATGCCGCTGATCGGCTGGTGCTGGAACGTGACAGCGCAACGTTGATCGACGACACCGCCCCCTTCGACGACGCCGAATGCGCGGCGCTCTGGGCCCCCGCGCAGCAGCGGGTGTATGGCAACAGCGGATTCACCGGGGTAGCAGTGCAGGTGCTGCGCGCCATGCACAAGAAGCCGTCCGAGGACGGCGTCATCCAGGCCGTGCTGGCCTTTCCGACCCAAATCGCGGCCATCCAGGCGCTGCAGCGACAGCAGAAGCAGTGGGCGGCATGCGGCGGCCGGTCGCTCACAGTGACCTTGCCTGGGGAGGCGCCGCAAGCATGGGAGCTCGGCCAGCCGACGACGATCTCGGGGACGGTCAAGATTGACCTGACGCCCGTCGGTGGCGCCTCCTGTCAGCATGGGATCGGCGTGCGCGGCAACGTGGTCATCGACATCCGCCAGTGCCACACCCAGGGTGGGGTCGATGTGACAGCGCTGGTGAATTTAACTGCGGGCAAAGTTCCGCGCCAGTGATGCCAAGTGACGCAAGGAGAGTGAGTTCAGGATGAAGCGTCGCATCTGGGTCTGTGCGGTCGGCGCCGTACTGCTCGCTGGCCTCGGAACCTCGTGCTCCACCACCACGGCCGGCAGGCCGGTCGCCGGGGACAGCGCGGCGGTCACGACAACGGGGGCTGCCCCGTCGGGCCCAGCCGAACTCCCCCCGCCCCCTCCGACTGCGGCGTCCGACGAGGATCAGATTCGCGAGGCCATCAGGACTTTTCAGGACGCCTACAACGTGGAGAACTGGGATGCCTACCGGCAGATGATGTGCCCGGCGATGCGTGATCAGTTCACCGGCCCGATTATGGAGATGGTCAAGAAAGGCCGCACCGACAACGGGTTGACCGACATTGCCGTGGTCGGGGTCGAGATCGACGGTGACCGGGCGACAGTGACGCTCGATTCGCAGAATGAAGCAGTGGGCCGCTTGACTGTCACCCTGCCCCTAGAGCGTTCCGACGGCTGGAAGATCTGCCAGGTCAACTGAGCTGCAGTGCCCGTTCACGTACATTGACCGGGTGCGATGCCACGGTCCGTGGGCGGCCACGGTGCTCACTGCGCTGTTGTTGACCAGCTGCGGTCACACTGTGCCGGGTTTCGCCGTGCCTGCCGCCCAACCGCCCACCACCGTGGACGTCAGCAGGCTTGACCCTGGGAGTTATCCGACCGCACCCGCCCCGCCATTGGGCGATGCCGCGACTGACGATGCGGGCCGCCTGGCCGAGGGCCAGCGCATGGCCGGTTATGTGGTCGGGCCGTGGCAGGTCGATGCGCGATTCGTCGATGGGGGCGCCGGTTCCGCGGCGATCGTGACCGAACCGGGCAAGTTGGGCTCGATGGTCTGGACCACGCTGGCAATAGCGGCCGGCCACGAACGCTTTCTGCTGGCATTCAGCTCGGATCGACGTGACTCCCAAGGGCGAACGGCGCTACGGAATACCGCCCTACTCTTCGCGAGCGCCGACGCTGCCGCGACCGCTGCCCAGGCGATGGGGCGGAACGCGATGGATGCCGATATGTCGATCACGGTCGGTGCGCAGATTCCATCGGAACCTATTCGCGCCGTTCCGATTCCGGGCCACCCCGACACCACCGGCGTACTACTCACTCATGTTGACGGTGGCGTGACCGTCCCGGAGTTGACCGCGATCACCGCGCATGGGCCGGTTGTGGTGGTGCAGGTGGCACGATCAGCCGAAAGTGTCGAGCAAGCGGCTGGGTTTGCCAGCCGCACGCTCGATCTGCAGATTCCTCTGATCGACCGGTTCACTCCGACCGACCCGGCGCAGTTGGCTAACCTGTCCCTCGACCCCACCGGACTGTTGGCGCGGACGCTGCCGCCGATGTCGGTCGGCGCGTCGCTGGCAAACGCAACCTACGACCGGAACGGCGCGCTGCACCTCGAAGACCACCCGATCGAAGCGGGCGCTGCGCTGGCCGAGGCCGGTGTCGACGTGGTGACCGTCGGGCAGGACACGGTGTATCAGGCAGCCGACGCAGAGAAGGCCCAGCAACTGTCCGAGAAGCTCGGGGAAGTCATCGCCGGTGGCGGTTCAGCCCAGGCCGTCCAGCAGGTACCGGGATTACCGCAAAGCCGCTGCTTCGGTATGACCGGCGGGTTGATCGCCCGGCACTGGTGTGTGGCCGCCGTCGACCGGTTCGTGATCAAAGCGGCTGCCCAACAGCTGGTCAGCGCTCAGCAGCAGGTGGCCGCCCAGTACCGGATGCTCGCCGGCTAAGCCCCTACCGCGCCAGCGGCTTGTAGAACACCAGCCCGTTGCCCTTGTTGTCATAGACCACCGCACGGCGCTCGTGCGCGTCGTCGTACGGGCCCTTCACAATTCCGCCGCCGCTGGCTTCGATGGCCTTCGCGGCGCCGTCGACGTCGTCGGTCTTGATGCCGACCACCACCTGACCGTGTATCGGGTGATCCACCGAGGTCGCCAGCGCCAGCGTCACCGAGCCTCCGTCGAGGGCGGCGAAGTGCGCGCCGTCGCGAAATTTCAACGGCATGCCCAGGGTCTCGCTGTAGAACTTGATGGATTCGTCCAGGTCATCGGTGGACAAGACGATCATCCGAATGTCGTGGTCGCTCACGGCTGCCTCCTGTGGGTTAACTCTCGTTCCAGGCTAGGCCCGGGATACCGTCAGCGGATGGGTAAACGCCTCGCCGCCTTGGCTGTCACGCTCGTCCTGGTCGCGCTGCTGGTCAATGCGGTGGTCACCGAGCGCACCGTACGGGCGGCCGAGGCCTTCGGTGGTGGACGGGTGCTCGAGTTGCCCGGACCGGATCTGAACGTTCGCGAGTACGGCTCGGGTGGGGATCGCGCCGTAGTGCTGCTGCATGGCTACACGGCGTCGATCCAATGGTGGGAGGCGGTGGCCCCCGCGCTGGCGAACGGCAACCGGGTGGTCGCGATCGACCTGATCGGACACGGCGGCTCCGAGGCCCCCCGCGATGTCGCGGCGTACAGCGCCGACGCACAGGCGACCGCGGTGCGCCAAGCCCTCGACGCACTGGGTGTGCGCCATGCGGTGGTGATCGGGCATTCGATGGGCGGGACGGTGGCCACCGCGCTGGCCGAAAGCGTCCCGGACATGGTCGACCGGGTGGTGGTCTCCGACACCCCTGCCGCCGAGGGCCTGGTCGCCATGCCGGCATTGGGCAAGGCGGTGTGCTGGCCCGTCGTCGGTGCGGCCCTGGACCGGTTCCGCAGTCTCGACGCCGTCGACAAGACCTCGCTGCAAACCGGATTCGCGGTCGACTTCCCGATCCCCGAGCTGGCCTACCGGTCGTTGAAAGGCATGACGCACAACGCTTTGTGCGGGCCCCGGAAGGCACCCAACTTCAACCAGCAGCGCGCGGTCGCCGACCGGCTGGCCGGCCTCGGCAAGCCGGTGCTGGTGCTGTGGGGCGACCGCGATGTGCTGACACCGACCCAGGCCAATGTGGACCGCTACCGCACAGCGGGCCTGCAGCCGGTCGTCATCGCCGGCTCTGGACACACTCCGATGGTGGAGAAGCCAACCGAATTCCTTGGCGCAGTAAAGCCTTTCACCAGCGCACCCGCGCGCTAGACGTCCCAGGTCTGGCGGGCGACCCGGTGGAAATTCCCGCCGAGCACCGCGGCTATATCGGCCTCGGCCCAGCCACGCGCAGAAAGGTGCTCGCGCAGTTCCAGCCAGGTCTCCGGTGGCATCCACTGGATCGGGCCCCAGCGGGTGTAGCTGTCGTCGAATAACTGCGGGTTGGCGGCCATCTCATCGGTGAGCTCGGTGTGGTCGAACGAGTAGTCGGTGCTGACCCCGACGTGCTCAACCCCCACCAGCTCGACGGCGTACTCCAGGTGGCGGGCCATCGCCTCCAGGGTCGGGGTGCCCGGCCCCAGGAAGATTCCCACCCCGGTGATGCCGATGACCCCGCCGGTGGCCGCGCAGGCCCGGGCCTGATCGTCGGTGATGTTGCGCGGGTGATCCCACACCGCCCGCACGCAGGAATGGCTGTAGACGACGGGGCGGGTCGAGACCTCTCACAGGTCCAGCCCGGTGCGGGTGCTGCAGTGCGAACCGTCGGGAACCATGCCGACGGTGTTCATCTCGGCGACGATGGCGCGGCCCCAGGCGGTGAGTCCGCCGTCGGTGGCATCCAGGCATCCGCTGCCGGCGCGGTTCGCGTGGTTGTAGGTCGGCAGCAGGGTGCGCACCCCGTGCTCGACAAGCACGGACAGGTTGTCGAGGTTGTCGTCGAGGGGGTTGGAGTCCTCCAGGTCGAACACCACCGCGATGCCGCCGCCGCCGGTGATCGCGTCGACCTCGTCCAAGCCGGCCGCCAACGTCAGGCTCGGGTGGGCGTCGACGGCGCGGCGGTAGTGCCGCAGCAGTGCCATGGTGTCGGCGAAACGTTGCGGTGAATAGCCTGCGTTCACCGACAACACGGCGCCGCCGGTGTGCTGGTAGCGGGTCAGCGGCTCCACGTCGGTGCCGTCACGCAGCGGCAGGCAGGTGTGCTGGTCCCACAGCAGGGTGCTCATAGCCGCTGATCTTGCACTGCGCGGTGCCTGGATGCGACGCATTAATCTGGCCGGATGGCTATCGAAGTGCGGTCCGCGCACAAATCTGACCTCACCGCGCTGGGTGCGACGCTGGGCCGGGCGTTCTATGACGACCCGGTGTCGGTGTGGATGCTGCCCGACGCGGATACCCGCACCGCGCAGTTGTCGAAATACTTCGCCACGTCCACCCGCTATCACCACCTGGGCGGCGGCGGGGTGGAGATCGCCCGCGACGGCTCAACCGTCGGGGCGGCGGCGCTGTGGGACCCGCCGAATCGGTGGAAGCAGTCGAAGGGCTCGCAGCTGCGAATGCTGCCGGCGCTGATCTGGTCGTTCGGTCTGCATATCACCCGAGGTCGGGCGATCTCGGATCTGTTGGAGGCCAACCACCCCGAGGAGCCGCACTGGTATCTGGCGGTGATCGGCAGCGACCCGTCGGTGCGCGGGGGCGGCTTCGGGAAGGCCGTGATGCGGTCCCGGCTGGACCGGTGCGATGCCGAACACGCGCCCGCCTACTTGGAGTCCAGCAAGCTCGAGAACGTGCCCTACTACGAGCGTTTCGGTTTCCAGGTGATCGGGGAGATTTCGTTGCCCAATGACGGGCCGACGCTGTGGCGGATGTGGCGGGAGCCCCAGAACCCGTAGTCAGTCGCGGACGGAGGCGCCGAGGCGTTCGGCGGCCGCGATGTAGTCCTGCACGAACTCGAACACGACGTCGCGTGCCGGCTTGACCTTGTTCATCAGCCCGACACCCTGGCCGACGAAGTAGGTGGCCAGGGCCTGCGCTCCGGGGTGTCCGGAGTTGGCGAGATTGTCGATGCGGCGAAGTGTGGGTTCGGCCAGCATGGACTGCAGCGGCAGCGGCAGCGTTGCGTGACCGCTTTCGTTGGGCCGCCATGCGTCGGTCCAGTCGGAGACCAGCTGGCGCGCCGGTTTCCCGGTGCGGCCCGTGGAGCGGATGGTGTCGCGTGAGGTGGCCGCGAGCATCTTCTTGACGGTGTGCGGGGCGGTTTCGGCTTCGTCGGTGGTCAGCCACACCGAACCGGTCCATGCTCCGGCCGCGCCCATGGCCACGCAGCCCGCCATCTGCCGGCCCGTGACGATCCCGCCGGCGGCCAGCACCGGTACGGCATTGTCGATCGCCTCGATGACCTCGGGAATCAACACCAACGTGGAGACTTCCCCGCAGTGCCCGCCCGCCTCGGTGCCCTGCGCCACGATGAGGTCGACGCCGTGGGTCACCTGCTTGACCGCGTGTTCCTTGGCGCCCACCAGCGCCGCGACCGGGATGCCGTTGTCCTTTCCGGACTTGATCATGTAGTCCGGCGGCACGCCGAGCGCATTGGCCATCAGTTTGATGGGGTGGGCGACGGCAACCTCGAGCAGTTGTTCTCCCGCGCTGCCGGCGAGCATGGCCGATCCCATGCGAGGGGTCTCGTCGGGCTCGATGTCGTGCTGCGCCAACAGTTCTGCGATGAAGGTCTTGTAGTCATCGGGGATCCGGTCGGCCAGTTGGCGGCCGGACAGGTTCTCGCCCTTGCCTTCGAATTTGGCCGGCACGATGATGTCGATACCGTAGGGCTTGCCCTTCACCTGGTCGTCGATCCAGCTCAGCTGCTGGTCCAGTAGCTCGGGCGTGTACGCGGCACCGCCGAGCACGCCGAAGCCGCCGGCGTTCGTCACGGCCGCGACGACATCGCGGCAGTGGCTGAAGGCGAAGAGCGGGAAGTCGATGCCGTATTGCTCGCAGATGGGGGTCTTCACTTCGCCGCTCCTTCTCCTGGGCAGGGTCGTGCCGAGAAGTATCAGCCCACCAGCGCGTCGACGTCGAGCATCGGGGGCATATCCATCAGGGGCATATCGGAGTCGGCCAGGTCGGGAGCGGCAAAGTTGTGGTCGGCCAACAAGGCCTCCACCGATCCGGTGAACTCGGCGCTCCCCGGCAGCGGCAGCGGCAGCGGTGCGTCGTTCGGCGGAATGACGCCGGCTCCGGTCAGGTATGCGACCGCTCTGCCCAAGTCCGTGGCCACGTCGGCCACCACCCCGCCGACGGTGTTGAGAGCCCACTGCAGCCCCTGCGCCAGCCCGCTGATCAGGAAGATGTCCTGGTCGATGATCGTCTGCAGGTAGTTGCTGATCGGGGGAAGCAGATAACTCTCGATGAAGAATCCCGCGCCACCGGCCAGCGCCCGAAGGCTCAGCATGATGTCGGTGCCGATATTCGGGTAGCCGAAGCTGTGGATCGCATCGGTGAGGGCCTGCTTGAGATCGGCCGGGAAGACGATTCCGTTCAGGAGATCCGGGTCGCTCTGCATCGGGACACCGTCGAAGTCCGACCGCATCGGGATCCCGAAAGCCTGCAGGATCGTGGGCGTGATGTCGACGGTCTGGTAACTCAGGCTCTGGCCGCCGGCCTGCGCGTCATTGCCGGCCAGCGAGAAGATGACGAAACTCGATGCCTCGTTGGGCGTCTGGAAGCCGTGGCCGAGGCTGAAACCGGGCAGGGTCACCGTCTGCTGGTGGCCGTGGTCGGTGACCGCGATGATCGTCCAGCGGTCGCCGGTGGCCGACTCGGCCTGGGCCACCGCCTCCAGGATCTGCTTCCAGTTGGCCCCGACGTTGATGACGGCGTCTCTGTACTCCTCCGAGCCTCCGCTGAATGAGTGTCCGGCGTGGTCGACCTGCGACTGGTAGGCGAACATGAAGGTGTCGGTGTTCGGGTTATTCGTGGTAGCCAGGATCCTGGCGATGGTCTCCTCGGTCACCAGCGCGTCCATCTCCGCCGACGTGGAGCCGCCGGAGATGCCGATGATGTTGTCGGCCGGATATCCGCCCACCGAGGCCATGTCGGTGAACAGGCCCCGGCCGGAGATGACCGTCGTGTCGACCTCCGGCTTGTAATACTCGATCAGGTTGAACACCGACGGCCAGGTCGTGTACGGCTCGGGCCGATAGACGTTGCTGACCACCCCATGCTTGTCGTCCCACACCCCGGTCAGGATCGTCGACCACGACGGCGTGGACATCGTCTGGTGGCCGGCGATGGTCGTGGCGGCGGTGATGCCACGGTCCATCAGCATCTTGAAACCGCTGTCGTCGTTGTAGGCGTACTCCAGGATCTTGTCCAGGTTGGTGCCGTCGGTGCCGAGCAGCAGCACGTGTTCGGCGGCGAGCATCCACTCGGCGGTCAGCGAGGACAGTCCCGCCTGCGCCCCCACCACCACCGAACCCGTGCCGGCGACCAGGCCGGCCACGGCCGCACCACAGAGGACCTGCTTGATCGATGTCACGGCGGATCAGCTCACCAGTGCGTCGACGTCGAGAGCCAAGTCGGAGCCGTGGAATTCCGGGATGCTGAACTCCGCGCTGCCCGGCAGCGGAAGCGGTGCGTCGGTCGGTGCGATGACGCCCGCCCCGGTCAGGTACCCGACCCCGAGTCCCACCGCGTTGGTCACGTCCACCACCGCCCCACCGAGCGTGTTGATCACCCACTGGGTGCCCTCGGCCAGCCCACTGATCAGGAAGATGTCCTGGTCGACGATCGACTGCAGGAACTTGTCGATCTCGAGAATCCCCTTGTCGAGCAAGTACGGGATGCTGGCGAATACCGTGCGGATGGCCAGGGTGATGTCGTTGCCGATGTTCGGGTAGCCATACATCGCCATCGCGTCGGTCAGTGCCTGCTTGAGATCGACGGGCGTGACGATGCCGTCCAAGACGCCTTGGTCGGTCGACATCGAGACACCGTCGAAGTCCGACCGCATCTGGATTCCGAACAGCGACAAGATCGTCGGCGTGATGTCGGCGATGGAGTAGTTCAGGTTCTGGCTGCCGTCGGTGCCATCATGGCCGGCTTGGTCGAAGACGACGAAGGAGGTCGTCTCGTTGGGCGACTGGAAACCGTGCCCGGTGCCCAGCGACTGCTGGTGGCCGTGGTCGGTGGTGAGGATGATCGACCAGTCGTCGCCGGTGATCGCCTTTACCTGGGCTACTGCGGCCAGAATCTGCTGGATGTTGGCGCCGAGATTGATGATGGCCTGCGTGTATTCATCCGATCCGCCGCCGAAGAAGTGCCCGGCGGTGTCGGTCTGCGACTGGTAGGAGAACAGGAAACTTGAGATGTCGTCTGGGTTGTTCTGGGTGGCCAGGATCTGGGCGATGGTGGCCGCGGTCACCGACGCGTCCGAGTCGGCCGGACCGGCTCCCTCCGGCACGAAGATGTTGTGGTCGGCCGAATAACCGCCTGAGGCGGCAAGGTCGTTGAGGTACTGCCAGTTGCTGATGATCGTGGTGTCGATCTCCGGCTTGTGGTACTCGATCAGGTTGAACACCGACGGCCATTTGTCGTAGACCTCGGGCCGGAACAGGTTGTTGACGACGCCGTGCTTGTCGTCCCACACCCCGGTGAGGATCGTCGACCACGACGGTCCGGAGAGCGTGGTGTGGTCGGTGATGCTTGCCGTTCCGGTGATGCCCTGGTCCATCGCCGTCTTGAAGCCGCTGTCGTCGTGGTAGGCGTACTCCAGGATCTTGGCGAGGTTCGCCCCGTCGACGCCGATCAGCAGCACGTGCTCGGCGGCGAGCATCCAGTCGGCGGTCATCGCGGACATCCCGGCCGGCGTCCCGACAGCCGCCCCCGTTCCGGCAACCAGGCCTGCGACGGCCGCACCACACAGGAACTGCTTGATCGATGTCACTATTGATTCCCTATCGAAGTATCTGCTGGTGGCGGCGACACTAGCAGATGCCCAGGAAATAGCCAGGCCCCTCGTAGATTATCCTTATTTTCCCTAGTCGCCGCTGAGGAAATTAGGGGCGGGTCGTCGTGGTGGGGTGCCAACGGCGCTGCACGGACTACAGGATCGTGTCCCCGCTGAGCAGCGTGGCCCGGAACTGCATCACCCGGTAGGGCCAGCCGTGCGCGGTGTTCCACTGCGACACCATCAGGCCCACCCCGCCGGTGCGGTCCACCCGCGAACCGGGCAGCACGTAGCCGCCGTAGAGCTGGGCCACCCGGGAGCCGCGGTGGTCCTCGTCGTCCCAGCTGCTGCCGATCACCGGTAACTGCAGTGGGGCACCGGCCAACTCGGCGGTGGGGGAGTGGAGTACCCGATAGCCCAGGGCGTAGCGCGACGATACGAATCCGCCGAGCACCCAGGTTCCCCCGGCCAGTCGCCGCAGCGACAGCTCGCCCCACGTCTCGCCGGCCGGGGTGATGGGCACCGGGGTGCGGCCCCAAGCCCGCCGGCCGCCGCGGTAGCCCCAGCCGGAGTATTTGGCGGGATCACCGATGTCGGCGGGACGTACCCGCCGCAGGATGACGCCCTTGTCGCGCTGGAATCCCGTGGAGACCACATAGACCCAGCCGTCGTCGGGGTCGTAGTCCCAGGACCAGCATTGGGCGTGCCCGCGGTGCAGCCGCGCGGGGAACTTCGTCCCCAGGTTGTGCCAGGAGACGCCGCTGTCGGCCGAGCGCCAGATCTCGGTCCAGGCCACATTGCCGAAGCCCCGGTTGACGATCGTGTGCAGGTACAGCAGCTGGTCCACCCGCAGCAGGTCGGAGGGGATCACCGTGCTGATCGCACCGCGGTCGAGCCGGCCCGCCGGTTCGCGATGCCGGTAGTGCCACAGTTGCCGGGCGTAGTCGGCGTCGGCGCCGCCGGCTCGCTCGTAGCGAATCCGGTGGCCGGCGTCGCCGGTGCCGATCAGGATCACCGGGGAACGCCAATCGCCCTGGCCGACCCGTCCGCCGGCGAAGGTGTCGCCGAACACCGACACCAGCGTGCCGTTGGGTGCCAGCACCGAGGCGCCCAGATCCGCACACGTCACGCCCCACCGGTCGGTGACGCCGGGGCCGGTCATGTCGGCCAGTTTCCCGGGGACCGCGGCGGGACTCACCGCTCAGGGCTTGCTGCGCCAGCCTCCGGCGCCGACGGCGATCATCCGGAGTTGTTTGACGGCAACGTGTTTGATCTCGGAGAGGGTGTCGGCGTCCGGAGCCTCCTCGATAGCCTCGGCGGTGACGATCATCGCGTTGACGAACAGGCCCGCCAGGATGTTCAGGTCCTCGGTGCTCCAGCTGCTCAGCTTGGGGAATCGCGCCAGGTCGGTCGCCAACTCCGAGGTGATCAGTCGGATCTCGGTGCGAATCGCATAGCGCAGCACCGTCATTCCGCTAAAGCGTTCCCGGTTGATGAACCGCCAGTATTCGGGGCGGGCCGCGACGCTGTCGACCAGGATCTCCACCGACGATTCGATGACCCGGCTGGGATCCAGCCCCCCGGTGCGGGCGTCGCGCAGGGTCTCCCGCAGCGCCCGGAAGGACTCGTCGATCAGCACCAGGCCCAGGGCGTCCATCGACTCGAAATGCCGGTAGAAGGCGGCCGGGACGATGTTGGCCGCGCGGGTGACCTCGCGCAGGCTCAGTGCGCTGAAGCTGCGTTCGTCGAGCAGGGTGAGGGCCGCGCCGATGATGGCGCGGCGGGTGGCCTCTTTGCGCTCCTCACGAGAAGCCCGCTCCGGGCGTTCCGGACGGGCTGGACGAGGCGGTCGCTCGGGCCGGGGCGGGCGTGGTGGCCGCGAGCGCCCGGCGCGTGAATTCGGCGTACGACTGTTCACTGTTGTGAAGCGTAACACAGCGGGCGAATTGCCCTTGACGAGTCGTGAACGAGTGTTCACTGTGTACATATGTTCACTCAAACTTTGACGCGGCGGGTACTGGGCTCCAGCCTGGTCGGCCTGCTCACCGGTCCGCACGGGGTCGACCGCTACACCGAGCTGGTGTCGCCGACCTGGACCCGGGGCGACGCCCGCGCCCGGGTGGTCGCCGTCCGGCGCGCCACCCCGCGCAGTGTGACCCTGCTGCTGGAACCCAACGACGCGTTCGGCGGCTTCCAGGCCGGCCAGCACATCAACCTGACCGTTGACATCGACGGACGCAGGCGCACCCGGTGCTACTCGCCGGCCAGCGCCGAAGGCCAGCGGCTCATCGAGCTCACCATCGGCCGGCACGAGGGTGGCCTGGTCTCCGACCACCTGTACCGCAACGCCCGGCCCGGTATGGTCGTCGGCCTGGACAAGGTCGGCGGCGACTTCGTGTTGCCGGCCATCCGGCCCCGGCGCATCCTGCTGGTCTCCGGCGGCAGCGGCATCACCCCGGTGATGTCGATGCTGCGCACGCTGCTGGCCGAGCGCTACGCCGGCAGGGTGGCGTTCGTCCACTACGCCCGCAACCCCGAGGAAGCCTGCTACCGCGACGAACTCGCCGACATGCCGCGGGTGCGGGTGCTGCACGGCTACACCCGGGAGCCGGAAGCCGGCGACCTGCAGGGCTATTTCGACGCCGAGCACCTACGGGCGGCGATGCCGGACGCCGACGCGGTCTACGTGTGCGGCCCGCCGGCACTGGTCGCGGCCGTGCGCGAACAGCGCCCCGACGCCATCTCGGAGAGCTTCGTGCCGCCGGTCTTCACCGCTCCGGCCGAGGCGTCCGGGGGGCAGGTGACCTTCCTCGGCAGCACCATCGCCGTCGTCGACGACGGCCGGAGCCTGCTGGAGCAGGCCGAATCGGCCGGGCTGCAACCGGCCAACGGATGCCGGATGGGCATCTGCCACAGCTGCACCTGCCGCAAAACCGGTGGCACGGTGCGAAACCTGATCACCGGGGCGATCTCCACCGCCGAGAGCGAAGACATCCAGATCTGCGTGTCCGTGCCCGTCGGCGACGTCGAAATCGACCTGTAGAAACCAAAGGAGCCAACCATGTCCGCACCAGTTCTCGAAGCGACCGAAGTCCTCGACGCCCCGCGCGCCGGCCTGCCCCCGCGGCTCGACGAGTTCGGCGCCGAACTCGACGCGATCCGCCAGCGCGTCCTCGACGACCTCGGGGAGCGCGACGCCGACTACATCCACCAGGTCATCAAGGCTCAGCGCGCCCTGGAGGTCGGGGGCCGGGCCCTGTTGTTCTTCAGCATCATCCCGCCGGCCTGGCTGGCGGGCACCGTGATGCTGGGGCTGTCGAAGATCCTCGACAACATGGAGATCGGCCACAACGTCATGCACGGCCAGTACGACTGGATGGGCGAACCGGCGTTGTACGGCAGGGACTTCGAGTGGGACAACGCCTGCCCGAGCGACCAGTGGCGGCACTCGCACAACTACATGCACCACACCCACACCAACATCGTCGGCATGGACCGCGACGTGGGCTACGGCATCCTGCGGATGAGCGACAAGCAGCCCTGGGAGCCCTACTACCTGGGCAACCCGCTCTACGCCTTCCTGCTGATGGTGCTGTTCCAGTACGGCGTGGCGGTGCACGAGCTGGAGACCGAACGCATCCGGGCCGGCGAGATCGGGTTCGCCGACAAGCGCGAGATGCTGCTCGAGACCTGGCGCAAGGTCCGCCGCCAGACCCTCAAGGACTACGTGGCGTTCCCGCTGCTGGCGGGTCCGTTCGCGCCGCTGGTATTCGCCGGCAACATGACCGCCAACCTGATGCGCAACGTGTGGTCCTACACCATCATCTTCTGCGGACATTTCCCCGACGGCACACAGGAATTCACGGTCGAGGAGACCGAGAACGAGTCCCGCGGCATGTGGTACTACCGCCAGATCCTCGGTTCGGCGAACCTGACCGGCGGCAAGTGGTTCCACATCTTCAGCGGAAACCTGTCGTTCCAGGTGGAGCATCACCTGTTCCCCGACCTGCCGGCGCACCGCTACGCCGAGATCGCCCCGCAGGTGCGGGAGATCTGCGAGCGCTACGGCGTCCCGTACAACACCGGCCCGCTGCTGCGGCAGTTCGCCACCGTGGTGCGCAAGATCTGCAAGCTGGCTCTGCCCTGGAACTGAGCCCTGGAACTGAAGCGGTCAGTCCACCCCGACGGTGACTTCAGTCGATTTGATGAACACCGTCGCGGGCTGGCCGACCTTGAGGTCGAGGTCGAGGGCGGCGTCGCGGGTCACCGACGAGGTGATCACCTGCTCGCCGCCGTCGAGCCGGATCTTGACCACGGCCATGACCGAGCCGACGTCGAGATCGGCGATGGTTCCGGTGAGTTGATTGCGCGTGGATAGCTGCATGGTGGACCTCTTCGATTCTCGGTGCCCCCGACGAATCAACGGTAGATCAGCACCGAGGGCCCAGCAGGGCAATCGACGCATCGACCGCCGGCTCGGTGATCGCACCGATGTCGGCGCCGTCCTCGACGGCCAGCGCCGTCAGCTCCCGCAGGCCACCCAGCAGAATCACCGCCAGCGCCGGTGTCAGCGCGGGCAGCTCGGCCCGGCGGAAACCCGGACTGCCGCTGAGCTGAATCAGTAGATCGGCCATCAGGTCCAGGCCGCGCCGTTGGGCCGGCCGCGCCGCCTCGCCCAACGACGGCAGCTCGCGAATCCAGCTCAACGTGATCGCCGGCCGGGACCGGATCTGGGCGACGTAGGCCCCCACCGCCTGACGGATCTGGTCCTGCCAGTCGGCCTGCGGGTCCACCTCGGTCCGGATCCGCTCGGCCAGGGCCTCGTTGTCGGCGCGCAGCAGTTCCAGGAAGCACTCCTGCTTGCTGGCGAAGCGGTCATAGAAGGTGCGTTTGGAGGTGCGGGCGGCGCGCACGATGTCGGCGACGGTGCTGGCCCGATAGCCGCGCTCGGCGATCGAATCGGCCAGGCCGTCGAGCAGCCGGCACCGAAACGGGTCGGCCGCGGGCGTCGCTGCGCTGTCGGCCGCCAGCACCGTCATCGCCGCACCTCCCTGCGTCCGCGGACCCTTGCCAGTCAATGGTACTTAACGGTACCGTGTGACGACCAGCACTTGGTACGCATTGGTACCGCAAATCGCGTCGAGAGGCGTCCCATGACCCAGACCTTTGCCGGCAACAGCACTGAGACGACGGACCTGCCCGCGATCAACCTTCCCCCGGGTCCCCGAGTGCCCAAGGCGCTGTCGATCCTGCTCTTCACCCTGGCTCGACGTCAGGTGGTGCAGCGACTGACCCGCCGGTACGGTCCCGCCTTCACGATCACCAGCCCGATCTTCGGGACGACGGTGTTCGTCACCGAACCCGACCTGGCCAAGCAGGTGTTCCTCGCCAACCCCGATGACCTCGGCAACATTCAGCCCAACCTGTCCCGCATCCTCGGACCCGGTTCGGTGTTCGCCCTGGACGGCGCCGAGCACCGGCGCCGACGCAATCTGTTGAGCCCACCGTTCCACGGCAAGAGCATCCGGGCCTACGAGCAGATCATCGCCGAGGAGACCCTCCGCGAAATCGCCGACTGGCCTATCGGGAAGTCCTTCGAAACACTGCTGCCGATGAACCGGATCACCTTGAATGTGATCCTGCGGGCGATCTTCGGTGCGGAAGGCGCCGAGCTGGACAAGCTGCGGGTCCAGCTGCCGAAGTGGGTCACCCTGGGCTCGCGGCTGGTGGCGCTGCCCATGCCGGACCGCACCTTCGGGCGATTCACCCCGTGGGGCCGGTTGGCCGCCTGGCGCGACGAATACGAAGTCGTCCTGGACAAGTTGATCGCCGACGTGCGCGCCGACCCGAACTTCGAGAACCGCACCGACGTGCTGACCCTGTTGTTGAGCAGCACCTACGAAGACGGTACGGCGATGACCCGCCAGGAGATCGGCGACGAACTGCTGACCCTGCTGGCCGCCGGACACGAGACCACGGCGTCGACGATGGCCTGGGTGTTCGAGCGGCTGAGCCGCTACCCGGAACTGCTCGACGAGCTGACCGCCGAAGCGGACACGGACCAGAACACGTTGCGGCGCGCCACGATCCGGGAAGTTCAGCGGACCCGGACTGTCATCGACTTCGCCGGTCGCCACGTGTATGCGCCCCGGGTGCAGATCGGTGAATGGGTCATTCCCCGCGGATACGGGGTGATCGTCGGAATCAACGAGATCCACCAGAACCCCGCCGTGTTCGACGAACCGGACCGGTTCGACCCCAAACGCTACCTCGATGGCAACCCGTCGGCATTCGAGTGGCTGCCCTACGGCGGCGGCAGCCGGCGCTGCCCCGGCTCGGCGTTCGCCAACCTGGAGATGGACGTGGTGTTGCGAACCGTGTTGCAGCACTTGACCATCGAAACCACAACCGCGCCAGGGGAGAAGTTCCATTCCCGCGGCGTCGCCTTCACCCCTAAGCAGGGCGGGCGGATCACGGTGCGCCCGCGCACCCAGCGTCGCTAGGTCTGGCGCTGCAGTTGCCAGTCCGGCCGGATGTAGTGGCAGGTGTAGCCGCCCGGGAACCGCTCCAGGTAATCCTGGTGTTCGGGTTCGGCCTCCCAGAAGTCACCGGCCGGGCTGACCTCGGTCACCACCTTGCCGGGCCAGCGCCCGGACGCCTCCACGTCGGCGATGGTCTCCAGTGCGACCCGGTGCTGCTCCTCGTCGAGGTAGAAGATCGCCGACCGGTAGCTGGTACCGACATCATTGCCCTGCCGGTTGCGAGTGCTCGGGTCGTGGATCGCGAAGAAGAACTCCAGCAGGCTGCGGTAGTCCGTGGCAGTCGGGTCGTAGGTGATCTCGATGGCCTCGGCGTGGGTGCCGTGGTTGCGATAGGTGGCATTCGGGACGTCCCCGCCGGTGTAGCCGACCCGGGTGGCCACCACGCCGGGTTGCTTGCGGATCAGGTCCTGCATGCCCCAGAAGCAGCCGCCGGCCAGGATCGCACTCTGGTAGTTACTCATGCCCCCGATTATCCCGGCTCAGCCAAGGCTCGCCAGGGGATAGGAACGATAGCTGGTCAACACCGCGCTGGGCTCCCGGTGCGGCGGCGCCGCACCGGTCAACTCGGGGAATCGGTCGAACAGGGCGAGTAGCCCCGACCGGATCTGCATGCGGGCCAGTGGGGCGCCCAGGCAGACGTGCGGGCCGAAGCCGAACCCCAGATGGCCGGTCTGCGACCGGGCCAGATCAAGCCGGTCGGGGTCGGGGAACATCGCCGGGTCCCGGTTGGCGGCGGCCAGCCCGAGCAGGATCGGGGCGCCGGCCTCCATCACGGCGTCACCGATCTCGATGGGTGCCTCGGCCACCCGGGAGATCATCAGGGCCGGGCTGATCATCCGGACCAGTTCGTCGACGGCGTGCGGGGCAGCGTCCGGCTCGGCCAGCAGGCGCCGTTGCTCGGGGTCGTCGATCAGCAGCGCGGCCGCCCCGGTGAGCACTGCGGTGGTGGTGTCGTGACCGGCCGACAGCAAGAAGATCGCGTTGTGCAGCAGCTCGTCGTCCGACACCGGCAGCCCGCTGGCCGCCACCACCGACAACAGATCGTGGCCGGGATCAGCGCGGCGCAGCTTCAGCAGGTCGGCGAGCAGCGCCTTCATCCCGGCGGCGGCATCGTCGGCGGCGGTGAACACCGACCGGGGCGCCGCCGGTTCCAGCGCCGCGATCAGCGCCATCGACCAGATCTGCAGGTTGTCCAGCTCGCTGTCGGGCACCCCCAGCAGGGTGGCGATCATGCCGAGCGGCAACGGTTTGGCGAACTCGGCCACCAGGTCGAAGCCGGCCGGATCCAGCCCGGCCGCCAACACCCGGGCCCGGGCGGCGACTTCGGTTTCGAAGGAGGCCAGCGCCCGCGGCGTGAACGCCCGGGACAGCGGGGCCCGTAGCCGGCGGTGGTCGTCACCGGAGCGGTAGAACAGGTTGTGTTCCACATGGGTCAGATACGGGCGGCCCGGATCGAGCTTGCTGCGGTACAGGTTTCGCCGGTCGGTGCCGGCCCGCTCGTCGCGCAGCATCGCCAGCACGTCGGCGTAGCGGGTGAGCACCCACAGCCCCTGGCTGTTGCGGTGCACCGGGTCGGCCTCGGCGAACCGTCGTTGATAGGCCAGCGGATCGACGTGCAGCTCGGGGTCGCGGAAGTCGAAGTCGAGCGTGGCCATCAGGTGCGTTCAGCGATCCAGGACGCCACCAGATCCGCGCAGATCGTGCGGCTGTCCGTCGGTTGCTGCAGGTAGTGGTCGCCGGGGATGAAGTGCAGCTGCTTGTCGGTGCTGGCCAGCGAGTCGTGGATGTGGTGAGCATCGCTGGGGAACACGCCGGTGTCCGCGGTGCCCTGAATCACCAAGGAGGGCAACGTGATCCGGCCCAGGTGCGGGGCGCCCTGGCAGAACGAGGTCTGCAGGCTCCACATGGACAGCCAGGTCCGCAGCGTGCAGTGCGCGGCGATGTTGTACGGCGCACGGTTGGCGCGCCGCGGGTCACCCAGGTAGCACGAGTTCATCGGGCGGTCCGACGGGTCGAGCGAGGCGTCCAGGTAACGCGGGTCGGCCCACACCCGATGCACCGAGAAGGAGCGATCGTAGGTGCCGCCGGCCTTGAGCCGCTTGAGCTCCGCCTGCGCCCACGCGGTGATCCGGTCATTGCGGTCGCGCTGGGCCTGGCGGTAGCGGGCGATGAATTCCGGGGTGTAGGGCGGGGCGTTGTGCTCGGCGTACATGTCCAGGGCCGGATCGCAGGACAGCGGGTCGGTCTCGTCGGTCACCGACGGGTCGATCCACGCGGTCAGCACCTCCGGCCGTCCGGCGTGCGCCTGGGTGGACACATACAGGTCGCCGGGCGGCAGCGCGTTGACCGCGTCGGGCACCGGGCCGCCGCCGACTCCGGTGATGTGCGGGTCGACGGACTGCGACTGGTAGGCGGCCATCAGCGATCCTCCGCCGGAGTTGCCGAGCAACACGATCGTCTCGACGCCGGCCTGTTCGCGCAGCCACTGCACCCCGGCCGCGATGTCCAGCAGCGCGTGCTCGAGCAGGAACAGCGACTCGCCGCTGCGGTACCGGGTGTTCCAACCCAGAAAGCCGTAGCCGCGTTCGGCGATGAGCGGCGCCAGGTAGTGCTCGGCGAAGTCCACGTTGTAGTGGCTGGCGATGACCGCCACCTTCGGCCTGACGCCGGACGGGGTCCAGTACAGCCCCTGCGCGGGATGGTAGCCGGCGGGGTTCACACCCGCCGATGCCGAAGTGAGCGAAACGAATTCGCGTGTCACCGCCACTGCATAACTCCTTTGGTCATGAATCCTGATCGCGCCAGCTCACCGAGCGGTACCAGGTGTCGGTGAGCGTCTTGATAGCCGCTTCGTCGTCGAGTTCGCGGCCTGCGACGTCGCCGCCCGCCACCAGCCAGACATAGGTGAAGTGGTTGAGCATGGCGACGATGGCCGACCCGACCAGCTCCGGATCCGCGTCGGGCACATAGCCTTTGCGTTGCGCCATCCGTACCGTCTGCGCCACCCAGTCGATCGCGTCGGCGCACATGTCCCGCCAGCGCTGGGCGAATTCGTCGTTGATCATCGCCAGCTGGAACACCCCGACCATGACTCCGAGGTGTTCGCGGTAGGTCTCCCAGTGCGCCCGCACCGATTCCTCGATGATCTCGCGCAGATCCTGGCCCGGGTGCAATGCCTGCGCCGCACGGCTTTTGGCCGAGGCCCGGAAGTCCTCGGCCAGCGACGCCAGCAGGTCTTCCTTGGACTCGAAGTAGTGGTAGAACGACGCCGGCGAGCGTTTGGCGGCCGAGGTGATGTCGGTGATCGTCGTCTTGAAGAAGCCCTTGGCCGCGATCACCTCACGGGCCGCCTGCTCCAGGCGGGCCTGGGTGTCGCGGCCCCGCACGGTGGGACGGGTGGCCGACCCGTCCGCGACCTCGCCGTCCGCGGATGTCATGCCGGTTCCGCCTGGTCCAACTCGGCCGCCAGATCGGCCAGTCGGCGTTCGCCGGTGGGCGTCTGGCCGCCCGCGGCCAGGAAGCGTTGCATCTTGGGCAGCGCCGCGCCGCGGCCGAGCATCCGCGCGAAAGCGGAGCGCTCCACCGCCAGGCCCGCGGCCAGGTCCGGGGCGGCCAGGGTGGCCTTGACGTCGGCGATGTCGGCCAACGGCACCGTGGCGATGCGCCGCACCAGCCGGTCCAGGAAGGGTCCGACGGCGTCCGCGTCCAACGCGCGGTTGACCAGCCCGTAGCGTTCGGCGAGGTCGGCATCCAGGTCGTCGTGGGCGAGGATCACCTCCAGCGCACGGCCCCGTCCCAGCAGGTGAAGCAGGTGCTGGGGACCCGAACCGGCGGGGATGACCCCGATCCCGGTCTCGATCTGGTTGAACACCGCCCGGCCGGTGACCGCAAACCGGAGATCGAGGTTGACCAGCAGCTCCATCCCACCGCCGGCCACCCGCCCGGAGACCACCCCGATGGTGACCTGGTCGAGCGCCCGGAACGCGCCGACCAGGTCCTGGAAGGAGCCGACGGCGGCCTCGGTGTTCTCGGCCGAGGCGGCCAGCAGCGCCAGGTCCACGTGGGCGATGAAGAAGTCGGGGTTGGCGCTTTCCAGTAACACCACCCGTACGTCACGGTGACCGGCGGGCGAGCGCAGCCACTTCACCAGCCGCCACAGGTCGCCCATCATGGTGGCGTCCATCAGGTTGATCTCGCCGTGGCTGATGCACACCCGGGCCACCGGTCCGTCGTGGGTGACCGTCAGCGACGTCAGGGAATCGAGACCCATGAGTGCCCGGCTCAGCCGAGCTGGGTGGTGGTCGTCTTCGAGGTGACCACCTTGGGGTCAGCGGCCCGCTCGGTACTGTTCAGCAACTTGTGTGCCTGCTCCGGGTCGGGTTCGAACCCGGGGGTGTCGCGGCACAGCTCGATCATGATGCCGTTGGGGTCCAGGTAGTACAGCGAGTGGCACCAGCCGTGGTCGACGTCCATCAGCGCCTTGATGCCGGCGGCGTCCATCCGCGCCCGGACTTCGTTCTGCTTCTCCTCGGTGGCCCGGAAGGCGAAGTGGTTCACCCACACCGGCAGCCCATTCGGACGTGACAACGAGCTGGACCAGTCGGGCTTCTCCCCGACGCCGTGCAGGTCGAAGAACGCGATGCACGAGCCGTCGCCGAGGTCGTAGAACACATGCCGGAAGAAGCCTTCCTGCAGGTGCTCGACTTCGGTGTGCACCAGCGGCAATCCCAGCAGGTCTTCGTAGAAGTGGTTCGTGGCCTCCAGGTCGGCGCAGGCGTAGGCGGCGTGGTGCAGGCCGACGGTGGGCTTGGGGGACGTCACTGGCTATCGAACCTCCTCACGGCCCGTGGTGGGCCGACGGCGTCACCGTAGCATTGACTCGAATATAAACCCAGATTCGATTCTGGGCGCGGACCCTCGACAACCTTGCTAGAACGTGTTCTAGTTCTTCGCATGACGAAGCCGCAGTTCAGCCGCGCAGAGCTCGCCGCCGCATTTGATGTGTTCGAGCAGACCGTCGCCCGCGCCGCCGAAACCAAGGACTGGGATGCCTGGGTGGCGCACTACACCCCCGACGTCGAATACGTCGAGCACGCGATGGGCACCATGCACGGCCGTGACGAGGTGCGCAGCTGGATCCGCAAGACCATGTCGACGTTCCCGGGCAGCTACATGACCGAGTTCCCGGCGCTGTGGACGGTCATCGACGAGGACGGCGGGCGCATCATCTGCGAACTGGACAACCCGATGCGCGACCCGGGCGACGGCACCATCATCAGCGCCACCAACATCTCGATCGTCACCTACGCCGGCGACGGCCTGTGGTGCCGCCAGGAGGACATCTACAACCCGCTGCGCTTCGTGGCCGCGGCCATGAAGTGGTGCCGCAAAGCGCAGGAGCTCGGCACCCTCGACGACGAGGCGGCCGCCTGGATGCAGCAGTTCGGAGGCAAGGCGTGAGCCGCAAGCCCAAGCTTGTCATCGGCGCCAACGGGTTCCTGGGATCGCACGTCACTCGCCAGCTGGTCGACGCCGGCGAAGACGTGCGGGTGATGGTGCGACCGAGCGCCAACACCATCGCGATCGATGACCTCGACGTCACCCGGTTCCACGGCGACATCTTCGACTCGGCCACCCTGGCCGAGGCGATGGCCGGCTGCGATGACGTCTACTACTGCGTCGTGGACACCCGAGCCTGGCTGCGCGACCCGAGCCCGCTGTTTCACACCAACGTCGAGGGCACCCGCAATGTCCTGGAGGTCGCCAAAGACGCCGGGCTGCGCCGGTTCGTGTTCACCAGCAGCTACGCCACGGTGGGTCGGCGCCGCGGTCACGTCGCCACCGAGGACGACATCATCAACCCGCGTGGGCTCACCCCGTACGTGCAGTCGCGGGTGCAGGCCGAAGAGTTGGTGCTGCGCAGCGCTGCCGAAGACGGGCTGCCCGCGGTCGCGATGTGTGTCTCCACCACCTACGGCGACGGCGACTGGGGGCGCACCCCGCACGGGGCGTTCATCGCCGGGGCGGTGTTCGGCAAGCTCCCGTTCTTGATGAAGGGCATCGAGCTGGAAGTGGTCGGGGTCGCCGACGCGGCTCGCGCGATGATCCTGTCCGCCGAGCGTGGCCGCAACGGCCAGCGTTACCTGATCTCCGATCGGTTGATCCAGTTGCCGGAGGTCATCAAGATCGCGGCCGACGAAGCCGGTGTGCCGACGCCGTCGCGGGCGATCTCGGTTCCGGCGTTGTATGCGCTGGGTGCGTTGGGCAGCCTGCGGGCGCGGTTGTCCGGCAAGGACGCCGAGCTGAGCTTGAAGTCGGTGCGGATGATGCGGGCCGAAGCCCCGGTCGATCACAGCAAGGCGGTGCGCGAGCTCGGTTGGCAGCCACGACCGGTTGAGGAATCGATCCGGGAGGCGGCGCGTTTCTGGATGAAACTGCGTGACGCCAAAAAGCGAGGTACCCCCGCATGAATCCCAGCCACTCGAGCGAACGACCGATTCTCACCCCGACCGCCGAATACCCGATCACCGTGACCCCGACGGGCCGGCACGTCACGGTGCGGATCGGCGGTGAACTCATCGCCGACACCGACGGTGCGCTCACCCTGCAGGAATCGAATCATACTGCGGTGCAGTATGTTCCGATGGCTGATGTCAGAACCGACCTGCTGACCCGCACGTCGACCACCAGTTACTGCCCGTTCAAGGGCGACGCCGCCTACTACAGCGTCACCACCTCGACCGGCCGATGCGTCGCCGACGCGATCTGGACCTACGAGCAGCCGTATCCCGCGGTCGCTGCGATCGCCGGGCACGCCGCCTTCTACCCGGACAAAGCCGACATCAGCGTCGCCGGTTAGAGCCCGAGTACCTCCCCGGCGAATCGCGTGTCGGTGTACTCGCGCACCGACACGATTCGGCCGTCGTGGCAGTCGACGATGAACAACAGGGGGCTCTCGTAGTGGCCGCCGTCGGTGGTCACGCACTCACCCTGTGCCTCTATCACCACGGTCTCGTGCTCGTTGATGCAGCGGAGCAGATCCAGGCTGACGCGCAGGCCGCGTCGGCGGTCCTCGGTCTGTCGACGCAGGGCGTCCTTGTCGAGGGCTTGCCCGGTCAGGATGCTCCAGTAGGTGAAGTCATCGCTGACCAGCGCGAAAGTCTCGTCCAGATCGTCGTCGCCACAGATGCCCTGAAGAAACATCCATGCCAGTTCCGCCTGCGGGTCGTCGAACGGGGTGGCCATCACCACCTCATGGTGGCTTGGTGAGACCGAACCGGTCAACGCGGCCGCGGCGATCCTTATGATCGCGCCATCAACAGTTCGCTTTGTCGTTCCGTCACCTTGGGTGGACCGGTCAGTCCGGGGCTGACCCTGGCTCCATTGCGTCGCGGCCCGGCCGACCCGTGTTTCCAGGTCAGCGACGGCGCCATCTGGCGGACCAGCCTGATGTCCAGCGGGCCGGTGACGGCGCGGATCACCCGGGCGGCGCCCGACGCGGTGGACTGCACGGCGTGGGGCGCCGGGGCCGCGGAATTCCTCGACGGAGTCCCGGGACTGCTCGGCGCCGACGACGATGCGTCGGACTTCGCGCCTACCGAGCCGACGGTGGCTGCCGCGCACCGCAGCCTGCCGCACCTTCGGCTGGGCCGAACTCACCGGGTGCTCGAAGCGCTCATCCCGGCGATACTCGAACAGCGGGTGCCGGGCGCCGACGCGTTTCGGGCCTGGCGGGTGCTGGTCACGGAGTTCGGCACCCCCGCGCCCGGCCCGGCGCCCGCGCGAATGCGGGTCCCGCCATCCGCCGAGGTGTGGCGAAAGGTCCCGTCCTGGAAGTTCCACCGCGCCAACGTCGACGGTGGCCGAGCCCGTACCGTCGTCGGCTGCGCGCAGCGCGCCGTAGCGCTGGAACGGCTGGTGACCCGGCCGGCTGTCGACGCACGCGCGGCGCTGATGTCGCTGCCCGGAGTCGGGGTGTGGACCGCGGCCGAGACCGCCCAGCGCGCCTTCGGCGACGCTGACGCGCTCGCGGTCGGTGATTACCACATCGCGAAGATGATCGGCTGGACGCTGCTCGGCCATCCGATCGACGACGACGCCATGATCGAGCTGCTCGAGCCGATGCGACCGCACCGCCACCGGGTGGTGCGGCTGCTGATCGAAAGCGGGCTGGCTGTCGAACCGCGGCGCGGGCCGCGGCTGCCGGTGCAGCGCATCAGTTCACTGTGAGACGGCGGCGCCGGGGGCATCAGCAAAGCGGCCCGAGTCCAGCGCATCGAGCAACTGATCGGCGATCCACGCGAACGCGACACCGTCGCGCGGCAGCAGCGCCTGCTCGTAGCCGATCAGCAGATACATCGCCCAGTTGGCGAACAGCTGCGCCTGACGGGCCTCGCCCAGTACCTCCAACGCCGACTCGTAAAGGATGTCGAAGCGTTGCTGGTCCACCTGGGTCTGCACCGCGTGCACAGTCGAATCCGCCGAACTCCAGCACCGGATCGCGGCCTCGGCCCCGTGCGGCAGTGTCAGACCGATCTGAACCAGGCTGTCGAGACGCTGTCGTGGGTCCGGCAGGGCCCGCACAAACTCCACGTGCTGCACGGTGCGGACGTCCAGCCAGTGCAGGACCAGCTCACGGGTGAAAACCGGCCAGCTGGTGAAGTAGTGGTAGAACGAGCCGGTCGTCACGCCGAGCCGGTTGCAGACCTCTGCCAGCTTGAGGCCGCCGTATCCCAATTCGGACAGTACTTCGAGACCCGTCTCGAAGTACGCCTGCCGGGAGAGAATTGCGCCCATAAGTCGACTTTAGTTCGCCGGAGGCAGGTCGGGGACATACCGGGCAACAAGAAAGTTAATGTTGGTAATCAGGAATTAACCACCGCGCAGGGCTGCGGTGTCAGAATTTTGCTGTGCCGGTCCGCGCCATTCACGGGCCCGGGCGTCCCCGCGGTGCGCGGTCGGGCCTGACCCGGGGCCGAATCGTGACCGCGGCCCGGAGCGTTTTCAGCGAATTGGGCTACGACGCCACAACTTTCCAGACCGTCGCCAGTCGAGCTGATCTGACCCGGCCGGCCGTCAACCATTACTTCGCGAGCAAACAGTTGCTCTACCGCGCGGTGCTGGAAGAGGCCGAGGCGCTCGTCGACCACGCCGTGGATCAGGCCAAGATGCAGACCGACCTGATCGGGCAGCTGTCGTCCTTCGTCCTGTCGATCGCACAACTCGACCAGGACGACCGCACCACCGCGGCGTTCGTCGTCACCGCGGTGCTGGACGCCGAGCGGCACCCGGAATTGCGGGACTTGGTCGGCGGCGTCTCTGTCTCCACCCGCGATTTCCTCGCCGGGGCGCTGACGGCCGCCGTTGAGCGGGGTGAGCTCACGACTTCCGTGGAGGTTTCTGCGCTGGGTGAGCTGCTGTTGGCGGTGCTGTGGGGAATCGGGTTCTACGTCGCATTCGTCGGCGACCGCGACCAGTCCGCGGCGGTGATCGCCAACGTGCACGCACTGCTGGAGCACCAGCTCTGGCAGCTGCGATAGCGGGCGCCGCCACGACTCTGAATAGCTCATCTAAGTTCTTTCGGTAGCATTGCTGTCGGCATCCGCGTCAACGAATGAGGTAACCGATGAGCGCACTTCGCACCCACGACGACACCTGGGATATCGCCACCAGCGTCGGCTCGACAGCGGTCATGGTGGCCGCCGCCCGCGCGTCCGAGACCGCCAGCGCCGATCCGCTGATCCGCGATCCGTACGCCAAGCTTCTGGTCGCCGGGGCAGGCACCGGGGTCTGGGAGATGCTGCTCGACGACACGCTGGTCGACAAGGTGGAGGCCATCGACCCCGAGATCGCCGCGGTCTACCACCACATGCGCAACTACCAGGCGGTTCGGACGCACTTCTTCGACGCCTTCTTCGCCGACGCGGTCGCGGCCGGCATCCGCCAGGTGGTGATCCTGGCGTCCGGGCTGGACTCGCGGGCCTACCGGCTGGATTGGCCCGCGGGCACCACCGTCTATGAGATCGACCAGCCGAAAGTGTTGGCCTACAAGGAGCAGACCCTGGCGGCCAATGACGTCACGCCGGCGGCGCCGCGCCGCGCCGTGGCCATCGACCTGCGGCAGGACTGGCCGGCCGCGTTGACCGCCGCCGGCTTCGATCCCGCGGCCCCGACCGCATGGCTGGCCGAAGGCCTGTTGATGTACCTGCCCGCCGAGGGCCAGGACCGGCTGTTCGAGCAGATCACCGCGCTCAGTGCGCCGGGGAGCCGGATCGCGGCGGAGACCGCCGGCAACCACCGCAGCGACGAGCGTCGCCAGCAGATGTCGGAGCGGTTCAAGAAGATCGCGGAGACGATCGGCCTGACCCAGACGGTGGACATCCAGGATCTGATCTACCAGGACGAGGACCGCGCGCCGGTGCGGACCTGGCTCGACGAGCACGGCTGGCGGGCCGCCTCTCAGCCCTCCACCGCAGAGATGCGCCGGCTGAATCGCTGGGTGGATGTGTCGGTGACCGACGACGCCGACGCATTCTCCGAGTTCGTCACCGCGGTGCGCAGCTAACTGCCGGGGCTGATTCGGCGGTCCAGCTTCGCCTCTCCTCCGTCGAGGCTCGCTAACCGCCGGGGCTGATTCGGCGATCCAGCTTCGCCTCTCCTCCGTCGAGGCTCGCTAACCGCCTCCCGGCCGGGGCGGCGTGCGGTAGGAATGGGGTCATGACCACCACTATCGGCGTCGCTGACGTCGTCGCGAGGCTCCGCGAAACGTTCGCCACCGGGCGGACCCGGGACGTGGGGTGGCGCCGCACTCAACTGCACCGCCTCGAGCAGATGATGAACGAGAACGAGGCGCAGATCGCCGACGCCCTGGCGGCCGACCTCGATCGCAAACCGTTCGAGGCGTGGCTGGCCGACAGCGCCGGCACCGCCGCCGAGGCCCGCTACGCGGCCAAGAACGTCAAGAAGTGGATGCGCCGCAAGCACCGCCTCCTCGAACTGGCGCAGCTGCCCGGCCGCGGCTGGGTCGAATACGAGCCGTACGGCACGGTGCTGATCATCGGCGCCTGGAACTTCCCGTTCTATCTGACGCTGGGGCCCCTGGTGGGCGCGATCGCCGCGGGAAACACCGTGGTGCTCAAGCCGTCTGAGATCGCCCCGGCGTCCTCGCGGCTGATGGCCGAGCTGGTGCCGCGCTACCTGGACAACGACGCGATCGTGGTGGTCGAGGGCGACGGAGCGGTGAGCCAGGAGCTGATCGCGCAGGGCTTCGACCGGGTGATGTTCACCGGCGGCACCGAGATCGGCCGCAAGATCATGGCCGGTGCCGCGCAGCACCTGACCCCGGTGACGCTGGAACTGGGCGGCAAGAGCCCGTGCATCGTGGCCGCCGACGCCGACATCGCGGTTGCGGCCAAACGGATCGCCTGGACCAAACTGCTGAACTCGGGTCAGACCTGCGTGGCCCCGGACTACGTGCTGGCCGACGCCGCGATCCGCGACGAACTCGTCACCAAGATCGGTGAAGCGATCACCGACTTCCGGTCCGACGAACAGCACGGCATGCGGATTGTCAACGAACGCCAGTTCAACCGTCTGACAAGCTATCTGGCGGCCACCAAGGGTGCGGTGGCGCTCGGTGGCGGCTCCGATCCCGCGACACTGCGGATCGAGCCGACCGTGATCGTCGACCCCGACCCGGCCGAGGCCCTGATGACCAACGAGATCTTCGGGCCCATCCTGCCGGTGCTCACCGTCGCGTCGATCGACGACGCCATCGATTTCGTCAACGCCCGGCCCAAGCCGTTGGCCGCCTACCTGTTCACCAAGACCCGCGTGGTCCGGGAGAAGGTGATCAACCGGGTGCCCTCGGGCGGCATGCTGGTCAACCACCTGGTGTTCCAGGTGTCCACCGCCAGGCTGCCGTTCGGCGGGGTCGGACCGTCCGGCATGGGGGCCTACCACGGTCGATGGGGATTCGAGGAGTTCAGCCACCGCAAGACGGTCCTGACCAAGCCGACCCGACCCGATGTCAGCCAGATGATCTACCCGCCGTATACAGAGAAGGCTTGGAAGTTGGCGCGGCGGTTGTTCTAGAGCCGGCCGTACTGGTGTCGGCTGATCGAATGGAGGAAGGAAACACATGCCCGGAGTGCAGGATCGTGTTGTCGTCGTCACCGGAGCCGGTGGGGGATTGGGCCGTGACTACGCCCTGACCCTGGCTCGCGAGGGTGCCTGTGTGGTGGTCAACGACCTGGGCGGTGCCCGGGACGGCACCGGAGCCGGGCACAACATGGCCGACCACGTGGTCGCCGAGATCAAAGAGGCCGGCGGCCGTGCCGTCGCCAACTACGACAGCGTCGCCGACCCCGACGGCGCCGCCAACATCATCAAGACCGCGATCGACGAGTTCGGCAAGGTCGACGGCGTGGTCAGCAACGCCGGCATCCTGCGCGACGGCACCTTCCACAAGATGACCTTCGAGAACTGGAATGCCGTGCTGCAGGTGCACCTCTACGGCGGGTACAACGTGGTCCGGGCGGCCTGGCCGCATTTCCGCGAGCAGAGCTACGGCCGCGTCGTGGTCGCCACCTCCACCAGTGGACTGTTCGGCAACTTCGGACAGGCCAACTACGGGGCCGCCAAGCTGGGCCTGGTCGGCATGATCAACACGCTGGCCATCGAGGGCGCCAAGTACAACATCAAGGCCAACGCGATCGCCCCGATCGCCGCCACCCGGATGACCGAGGACATCCTGCCGCCGGAGGTGCTGGAGAAGCTCAAGCCCGAGTACGTCGCGCCGGTGGTGGCCTACCTGTGCACCGAAGAGATCGCCGAGACCGGATCGGTGTTCATCGCCGGCGGCGGCAAGGTGCAGCGGGCGGCGCTGTTCGAGAACGTCGGCGCCAACTTCGATGGCCCGCCGTCGGTCGACGACGTCGCAGCGCAGTGGTCGACGATCGCCGATCTGTCGGCAGCCAAGTCGGCCAGCTTCTCGCTGCAGTAGCCGATGCTGTTGACTAAGCCGCCGAGATCGAACAGGTGATCTCGGCGGCTTAGTGCGTCAGAGCCCGGCGAATGCGGCTTGGATATCCGACATGGTGTTCGTGATGATCTGGAGTCCGAAACCGGCCGCCAGCGTATCCAGCGCGGTGCTGGCTGCGAGCGGCAGACCGAAGGCGTCCAACAGGTCACCGTTCTGCAGGTTGGTGATGAAGAGCTCCGCCTCGTAGGTCGGCAGAGCGGTGAACAGCGCATTGGCGACGTCCGAGAGCCCGGACAGGCCGCCGTTGGCCGCGGACAGGGCGCTCGAGAACGCATTGACGATGTCGGAGAGCGTCGGCGGATCGAGCGCCGTGGTCGGGGCATCCGACACCGCCGACGACAAGGCTGACGAGAAGGCCGACGACCATGCGGACGGGTCGGACAGGTCGGCCATGAAGGCGGTCCAGCCCTGTTGTGCTCCGGCGACCAATTGGTTGATGACGGTAGTTGGATCGACGTCCGGGAACAGCCCGAACGGCGTGGCGATGTTCGCCGGTGCGTCCGAGTATCCGAGGTTGTCGGCGCCATAGCCGAGGTTGATCAGATACGTCAGGTCGGGCCCCAGCAGGTCCTGGAGTGGCTTCGGCAGCATCGCGACCAGCGGCGCAGTCTCATTGATCATGTAGTAGTTGGTGAGGCAGCTCGCGCAGGGATCCGTGGTCGAGTTCTCCGACCCGGGCAACAGGGTCGCATTGGCGATCTGTTCGGGCGTCGGGCCGCTTCCATTGACGCCGCCGTTCAGATAGATGCCGTGCAGTTCCCTGATCCCCAAGAAGGCGTTCAGGTCGGCCAGAAAGTTCAGCGGGTACCGGGGAAAGTCGGCGAATCCGTCGTATTCGAGCGTGTAGATGCTGGTGTGGAAGTCATCGGCGGGGGTGGCGCCGTCGAAGCTGATTCCCATGCTGGGGATGTTCAGTTCCAGGGGGTGCGAGACTCCCGACGTCGTCTCGAATCCGTTGAAGCGCTCCAGCAGCCCGCCGTTGGGATTGCTCGGATCGGCGATCAGCACGAACTGAACGGGCAGGTCACTGGGCGTTCCCGACGGGTCCAGTTGTTGCATCTCGAGGCTGGCGATCGTGGAACTCTGCGAATAGCCGAACACCGTGACGGCATTCCCGGCGGCGAGTTGGGCCTGAATGTTGTTGTCCAGGATCGTCATCCCCTGCCCCACCGAGGTGGTCTGGCTCGGGAAGCCGTTGGAGCCGGCGGGATAGTTGAGGCGCAACACGTTGATGCCGTCGAGCGGGTAAAGCCCTTCGGGTGTGAACAGTCCGTTGGCCAGGACTCCCGGGTAGGTGGTGCCGGGGACGTTGGGGTGGATGTAGAGGGCGTCGGCTGCGCTGACGTAGCCGGTCCCCGGGATCGGCACCCCGCTGCCGCCGATGACCAGCCCGACGGTATCGCCGGCCAGGAGCCGTACCGGGATGTTTGGTGGCGGTGGCGCCCCGGGGCCGACGACGATCATGCCGGCGCCGACCAGGGCGATTGTGGCGGTTGTATAGGGACGGAGTGCAATTCCCATGAGAAGTCCCCGAGGTGGAGTTATAAGGCTTTAAAAGTACCTCGGTCAGATCTCAGGGTGCAATGGTGAATTGAGCTCAGCCGAGCAGCGCGCCGCGCAACCCCTCCAGGTCGGCGCCGGTGACGCCGGAGGCGCGCAGGAACTCGTCGAACGACCCGAAGTGCTGATCGATCGAGCGGTGGGCGGCGTCCAGGTACTCGGCGCGTACGCCGAGCACCTCGTCGGAGAGCCGGGCCTCGGTGAAGGTCAGCACCTCGGGGGTGATCTCGACCTCGGCGCGCTGCCTGATCATCTCCAGGATCCGATCCCGCAGGATTGGAACCGCCGTGTTGCTGCGCAGATAGTCCTCCATCACCACGTCCCGGTCGATCCCGGCCGCCTGCAGCACCGATGCGACCACGAACCCGGTGCGGTCCTTGCCCGCGAAGCAGTGCGCCAGCACCGGCCGGCCCGCCGCCAACAGGGAGACCACCCGCTGCACCGCCCGGCGTGAGCCGCCGAGGGTGGGGAATCGCTGGTACTCCTCGAGCATGTAGCGCGACGCGACGTCGGCGGCCGAGTCCGCGTCGGGCTTCTCCTCCATCATCTTGCGGAAGGCGTCCTCGTGCGGTGATGCGCTCTCGGGCGCCTGGTCGCCGGCCAGGTCCGGGAACGGCAGCAGGTGGATGGCGACGCCGGCGGGCACCAGTCCGGGCCCGCGGCGCGTCACCTCCCGTGGTGACCGCAGGTCGGCGACGTCGGCCACTCCGATCCGCAGCAATCGGTCGCGGCCCTGATCGTCGAGGCGGCTCAGTTCGCTGGACCGCAGCAGCCGGCCCGGGCGCAGTGCGCCGACGATTTCGGAGACGTCGCGAAAATTCCACGCCCCGGGCAGTTCCGGCTGGGAGGTCACCCGGCCACGATAGGACACCGTGCCGGAGGCGCGACCGCGGACACGGCACCGTCGGCGTCGTCGGGCAGACACAAAAACCCCCGATCCGGCGCGGATCGGGGGGTGTTGTGCGTCTACCGGACCGGATCTAGATCGGCGGGTAGTTCTGCGGGGGGTACCCGCCGCCGCCGTCCACGCCGCGCAAGCCCCAGGTCAGGTACTTGAAGAAGAACTCGGCCTCGTCGCTCATGTCGTAATCCGGATTCGGATCGTAACCGTAACCAGGACCCATTTCATCAACCCCTTGACTTGGATTGGGCTCAGTTTAGTCGGCTCGTCAATGTGGCGGTACCAGACTGCCTAGAATCCTTCCAACCAGTTGATTGATACGCCGGTGACACCGGCCAGCGGAAGAGCGAGTGGACATGGCAAACGATAAGGGCTCTGCCCAGGGGCCCTCCCGCCGCGAGGAGCTGCTCGCGGTCGCCACCAAGTTGTTCGCCGCCCGCGGCTACCACGGCACCCGGATGGACGACGTCGCCGACGTGGTCGGGCTGAACAAGGCGACCGTCTACCACTACTACGCCAGCAAGTCGCTGATCCTCTACGACATCTACCAGCAGGCCGCGGAACGGACCCTGGCCGCGGTGCACGACGATCCGTCCTGGACCGCGCGGGAGGCGCTGTACCAGTACACGGTGCGCCTGCTCGACCAGATCGCCGTCAACCCGGAGGGCGCGGCGGTCTACTTCCAGGAGCAGCCCTACATCACCGAATGGTTCACCGACGAACAGGTCGCCGAGGTCCGGGAGAAGGAGACCCAGGTCTACGAACACGTGCACGGCCTGATCGACCGCGGTATCGCCAACGGCGAGTTCTACCAATGCGATTCGCATGTGCTGGCGCTGGGCTACATAGGGATGACGCTGGGTGCCTACCGCTGGCTGCGGGCGAGCGGCCGGCGCAGCGCCAAGGAGATCGCCGCGGAATTCAGCACGGCGCTGCTGCGCGGGTTGATCCGCGACGAGACGATCCGCGTCGAGTCCCCGCTGGGGGTATGAGCGGCGGCACGGCGGTGTTCAAGCGGTCGGCGCCTTGAGGTTGCGGTCCAGAAACTCCAGCTGATCGGCGACTACCCGTTCGAAGGCATCGCCGACGTAGATGTCGAAGTGGCCCTCTGAGTAACGCTTCACCGTGCCGCGCGGGGCCTGCGCGGCGTAGCGCAGCGTCGGCCCCGCCGGGGCGACCGAGTCGGTGTCGCAGACGCAGAACAGGATCGGGCAGGCCACCTTGGCCGACTGCCGGCCCGGACGGTAGCCGAGGATCTTCATCCCGATCCGCGCGGCCACCTCGTTGCGCACGGTCTTGCCGTCCGGCATCAGCTTCAGGTAGCCGGGGTACGCATCCGGCGTCGTCATCAACGCGATCTCCCCGGGACGGCCGGCGGTGGCGACCAGCACCGGCGGGTTGCCCAGCCGCGCGGCGAGCAGGTCGCGGATGGCCAGCATGCTGATCCGCGCGGTGGTCAGCGGGGGAATGGTCCGTGCCGAGGCGATCCCGTCGGTGAACGGGCACTGCGCCACCACCGCCGCCACCGGCAGCCGTGCCGCGGTGGCGATAACGTGCCCACCACCGAACGAGGTGCCCCACAGGCCGATTCGGGCCGGGTCGACACCGGCCAGGGTGTGCGCGAAATCGACTGCGGCGGCCCAGTCCGCCAATTGCATCCGCACGTCGATCAGCTGGCGTGGGGCGCCGCCGCTGTCACCGAAGTTGCGGTAGTCGAACACCAGAGCGGCGTAGCCGGCGGCGGCGAACCGTTCGGCGTACGCGTCCAGCCGCATGGTCCGCACCGCGCCCAGGCCGTGTGCCATGACCAGCAGCGGGGCGCCGCGTGGGCCCACGTCGTCGGGTCGGTACAGCCAGGCGCTGATCCGATCAGCACCCGAGGGAAAGGTGACGTCTTCGCGGGTGGCCATGAGAAGAAAGGTAGCGCGGTTGTGGTAAACCGGCTGCGTGACCGGGTCAGCCACCGCCAGCCTGTTGGGAAGCCTGGCGCAGGTGGTGGGCGCCGGCCACGTCACCGACGATCCCGACGTGCTGGCCACCCGCAGCGTCGACTACACCGGCCGTTACCGGGGCCTGGCGGGCGCGCTGGTGCGGCCCGGGTCCCCCGAAGAGGTAGCGGCGGTATTGCGAATCTGCCGGGACGCCCGCGCACACGTCACCGTGCAGGGCGGCCGGACCTCGTTGGTGGCCGGCACGGTGCCCGAACATGACGACGTACTGCTGTCCACCGAGCGGCTGAACACCGTCGGCGCCGTCGACACCGTCGAGCGTCGGGTGACTGCCGGATCCGGCGCCACCCTCGCCGCGGTGCAGCAGGCGGCGGTCGCGGCCGGCCTGGTGTTCGGGGTGGACCTGACCGCCCGCGACACCGCCACCGTCGGCGGGATGGCCTCGACCAATGCCGGCGGCCTGCACACCGTGCACTACGGCAACATGGCCGAGCAGGTTCTCGGCCTGCAGGTGGCGCTGCCGGACGGCACACTGCTGCACCGGCACGCCGCGGTGCGCGCCGACAACACCGGCTACAACCTGCCGGCACTGTTCGTCGGCGCCGAGGGCACCCTGGGCGTGATCACCGGCCTCGATCTGCGGCTACGCCCCGCCCCGGCGCACCGGGCCACCGCGGTCTGCGGTTTCGCCGGCCTCGACGCGCTGGTGGAGGCGGCGCGGATCTTCCGCGACCTGGACGGGATCGCGGCGCTGGAGCTCATCGATGCTCGGCTCGCGGCCCTCACCGGCGACCGGCTCGCGGTCGCGGCTCCGGTGGCCGGGAACTGGTTGCTGCTGGTGGAGTTGGCCGGCGACACCGACCAGACCGAGCGCCTCGCCGAGCAGCTGGCGCACGTGTCGGCCGGCGAGGAGCCGGCGGTGGGCGTCGACATCGCCACCCGGCAGCGACTATGGCGGCTGCGCGAGGCGGTGGCCGACGTGCTCGGAGCGTTCGGCCCGCCGCTGAAATTCGACGTCGCACTGCCGCTGGCCGCCGTCGCCCGGTTCGCCGAGGAGGCCGGCACCCGGGTGCAGCGGCACGCCCCGGACGCATTGCCGGTGCTGTTCGGTCATATCGGCGAGGGCAACCTGCACTTCAACGTGCTGCGCTGTCCGGCCGCCGCCGAACCGGGGCTGTATGCGGCGATGATGGACCTGATCGCCGAGTGCGGCGGCAACGTCAGCTCCGAACACGGGGTGGGCAGCCGCAAGCGGGCCTACCTGCCGATGTCGCGGGGGCCGGCCGACATCGCCGCCATGCGCGCGGTCAAGGCCGCGTTCGATCCGACCGGCTACCTCAACGCCGCGGTGCTGTTCGACACGCCCTAGTCACGGTGCTTGATGCCGACGGCCTGGCGTAACTGGGCGAGGAACTGGTCGGAGTCGTCACCGCGGATGATGTAGTGCGAGATGGCAATGCGGATCGCGGCGGCGGCCTTGACCGCGGCATCCGGGCCGGACAGCATCCGCTGCAGGCCTTCGCGCATCGGGGCGATGATCCGGGCGAAGTCGGTGAGCACATGCTTGGGTTCGATGTCGATCATCCGCACTCCCGTCGACGAGTGCTGGTAGTCGACGATGAAACGCAGCGCGGCGTCGAGTCGCTCGGTGCCCTTCAGCCCCTCGGTGGCGCGGTGCAGACCACTGTCGAAAGTGTGCCGCTCGTGGCGGGAGAACGCCGAGATGAGCTCTTCTTTCGACGCGAACCATCGATACAGCGTGGGCCGCGACACCCCGGCCTGGGAGGCGACCTCGGACAGGCTGAGCTTGGTCATTCCGTTGCGCCCGAGCACCTCGGCGGTCGCCGCGAGGATCCGCTGCCGGGTCGAGTTGTCGGCGTCGTCCACGGTGCTGTGGGTCATATCGGAGACCTTACAAAGAATCGCTTCAGTGTCAGCTGGGTTCGCCGCCGGCCGGTTGCCGAGGGCGCACCAGCACGGACTGCTGGATGGCCGCCACGGCTCCCCGCTCGTCGAAAAGGGTGCCGATGGTGGTTCCGATACCGTCCGGGCCGTAGTTGGTCTCGGCGCGGATCCCGATCCACTCCCCGTCGGGTATCCGGTGCAGGTGCACCACCAGGTCGTTGTTGAGGAACGTCCACTTCCTGATGTCGATCTTGGTGCCGACGCCGTTGGCGTCGTCGGCGACCGCGAACAGCCGTTGCAGCGGCGTCATGGATTCCCCGGCAACCAGATCCACGATCGGCTTGATCCAGGATTCGCCGGCGCCGGGGGCGAGCGGCTTGGTCAGCCACCGCCAGTCCAGGCTGTGAACGTAGTTGCGGTCCCAGTTGGCGGACATGTTGGTGTTGCGCGCTTCGCTGACCGGGCGCAGTGGGGACGCCGAGGCGTGCGTGATCACGCCGGTGTCCAACGTCTGCAGCCGCCAGCCGCCGGCGCGGGCGACCGGCCGGGGTTGCTGGTCGGGGCCCGGTGCCAGCAACTCCGCGCTGAGCAGTTCGATCTGCCGGCCGGGACGGTCGACCCGGGAGCGGACCCACAGCGGGCCCTCGGCGGGGACCGGCCCCAACAGGTCCACGGAGACCCGGCTGAGGCGGGTGTCGGACCGGCGCTCATGGCGCTCCAGCGCCCGCACCAGCAGCGCCGAAACCGGTGCGGCGTGCTGGATCTGAGCCGACCAGGTGCCGCGGACCAGATCGGTGGCGGCGAACAGCTCACCCCGCGGATCGGTGGCGTCAACCAACTCGTAGTAGCAGTCGCTCATGGATCCCCTTTCAGGGCAGCCCGGCGCCGGGAATCTCCACGGTCACCGTGTCCAGGCGGGAGTCGCGGGTCCCGATCAGGCGTTTGGGGTAGGCGTCGGTGCTCGACAGCAGGAACAGGGTGCGACGCTGCGGGCCGCCCAGTGTGCAGGCGATCGCTGCCCGGTCGCCGACGTCGATGCGGTCGGTGACCACGCCGCCGAAGGTGATGCGCTCGAACTGGTGGGCCAGGGTCATCGAGGTCCAGACTCCGCCCGCCGCATCCAGGGTGATGCCATCGGGTGGTCCGTCGAGACCGTCGGCGAAGATCCGGCGATCACGCAGTCCGCCGTCGGCATCGACGGTGTAGGCGGTCAGGCGCCGCCCCATCGATTCGGCGACGATCAACGTTCCGCCGTCGTCGGTGATCACCATCCCGTTGGGAAAGTCGAGGTCGTCGGCGACGGTACGCACGCCGCCGTCCGGGTCGATCCGAACGATCACACCCCCGGTGTAGGCCTGTGAACCGACGTAGCAGCGGCCGGCCGCGTCGATCACCATGTCGCCGAGGGCGGCCGGGACGTGACCGCTGAGGTCGACCACGGTGGTGACCTCGTCGCCGTCGTAGCGCAGCAGGAGGCGGTCTTCGGCGGAGGCGATCAGCAGTGAACCGTCTGCGGCGAATCCCAACCCCGTCGGCGTGTGCCCGGGCAGCGGCACGGTGGTCATCGAGCCGTTCAACCCAACGGTGTGCACCGCCTCGCCGAGCATGTCGGAGAACCACAGCAGACCCTCGAACCAGCGCGGGCCCTCCCCGAAACAGAAGCCACCGGCCAGCGGCGCCGGATGCGAGCTTGCTTCGGCGATGCTCAACACGGCCGCCCTCCTGTCGTAGGCGTCGCGCGCGCGACCAGGCTTACTTTACAAAACATGTCCAAAATGTCACGCTCGCCGAATGGTTCAACCCAGCGAGATCTCCCCGGCGACACCGTGGTCGGTCAGCGGCCTACTCGACCTCTTCGAGGTGACCGCGGACGGCCCGGACCGGTTCACCGGGCAGACCGGGCTGGCCGGCGACGACGAGCGCCAGGTGGTCGAGGGCACCCAACTGCTGGCGCAGGCCATCGTCGGATCGGCGAAACGCTTCGGAGACAAGTCGATCCGGTCGGTGCATGCGGTGTTCGCGCGGGCCGTGATGGTGGGCCCGGCCGCGGAGTACACCATCGACGTGGTGAACGAGGGTCGCTCGACGGCCACCGCGGTCATTTCGGTGCTGCAGAACGGGCGGCGCTGCGCGACGATGACGGTGCTCGCCGATGTCCCCTCGGCCGACGTCATCACCCACCACCTGTCGCGACCGGACGTCGCATCCCCCGCGCAGGCCAACCACTGTGAGATGCCGATGACCGGACGCCAGGTGCGCCTGGTCGACGTCGTCGACGTCAACAGTCCCGATGAGGTGGGGCCGCCCGAGCTCTACGCCTGGCTGCACTACGACCCCATCCCCGCCCGCGACGATCTCGCCAAGGCGCTGATCGCCTACTTCACCGGCCACCTGGGCATCTCGACGACGATGCGCGCCCACGCCGGAATCGGCACCAGCCAGTCGCACCTGACCGTGTCCACCGCGCCGATGACGGTCACCGTCAGCTTCCACGAGCCGGTTCGCTGGGACGGCTGGATTCTCTACGGCCATGAGAGCACCCAGGTGGGCGCGGGCATGTCCTACGTGCGCGGCACGGTGCACACCGAGTCCGGGGAGCTCATCGCCTCCTTCGCTCAGGACGGGCTGATTCGCCCGCTGCGCATCAGCGACAACAAGATCGCCGAGCAGTCCCGGCTATAGCCGCGAGGCGCCCGGCAGCTCGGCGAACCCGGCGACCCGGGTCGAATCGAAGCTGAAAAACCCTGCGACGGGCAGGCTTTCCGGCGGCGGATCCGGATAGCTCCAGGCCACGTCCGCCACGGCGGTGTCACCGACGACCGCCGACCAATACTTCGCGTACCCCTTGTAGTTGCAGTAGGTCGATGTGGTCGACGGCGCCAGCAGCTCGGTGCGCACGTGGGCGGGGGCAACATAGAGCCGCGGCGGCAGGGAGGTCTCGAACAGGATCACCGTGTCGTCGGTGTCCACCAGCGTCACACCGGCGACCTCGACGCGCAGTGTGCGCCGAGTGGGCCGGCAGTCGATGCGGTGATACGGATTCGGCGGGTAGTGCACCAGTTGCCGGCCCTCTTCGAACCAGGAGTCCACGGCGTCCCAGGCCACCCCCACAAACCCGGGCGCTTCGGGAACCGCGTGATGCGGCAGATCACCGACGGCGGCGGCGGGAAAGGCATACGACAGCGGCTGGCCGCGACGATGCACCAGCAGCGCGCGCTCGGTGTCGATTACGGTGCGCCCGCCGCGAATCGCCTGCACCCGGCGCGGATGCGGCTCGACATACACCAGATCCGTGGAGATCTCCGGAGAAAACCATCCGGCTCGCTCGGTACTGAGCGGGCCGTGGCCTGCGACCAGACTCAATTCACCTCACCCCTTGCGTCAATCGCGCCGCGCCGCGCCGAAGCACCTTTACAAATTAACTCGTAAATGTAATATCTCCCAGAGTTGCGTCACGCGGTCGGAGCGGCGTCTCGTCCGGCCGGTGACACCCTCTGAGATTCTCACGACGAGCTGGGATGATGCGATGCCGAACAGCGCTGCGGCGTATGCCCCGTTCCCCGACCCCGGCCTGCGCTACCGCCTGGATGTCATCGCCCTCGATGTCGCCGGCCTGGTCGCGTCCGCCGGCGGATGGCTGTATCACCGCGTGGCGACCGGCTGGGACGTGACCGTGGCGGTGCCCAAGCAGCAGAATCTGCGGCCGCTGCAGATCCTGGGGGTGCGCACGGTGGATCTGGAGGCCGAGTTGTCCGCACCGGCCGGCGCACCGGCCGGACAGTGCCTGGCCGTCGTCGCCGAGGCCACCGTGACCGACGCCCGGATCCGCCAGCGGGTGCAGCTGGCGCTGCGACGCAGCCTGACCGAAGTCGTTGTGTGGGGCGAGAGTTGGCCGCTGGATCGGCGGCTCCACACGGTGCGCCACGTGCCCACCGTGGCGGGGCGGGCGTTCAAAAGGCAGGCACTGCTGGCCGCCGATACCCAGATCGACACCCGGGCGGGCGGCCCGGAGCTCTTCCGCAGTGACCAGAAGCGCAGCTCGGCGGCCGATTCCGACCTGGTGCCGGTGCACTGATGCGCAAATACCATGCCCACACACTGCTGTATCTGCACGAAACCATTGAGCTGGGCCGAGGCCTGCGCGGCGATTTCACCACCGCGTTCACCGACATCTACCAGCCGATGATGACCGAGCTCGGCGCCCGGTTGTTCGGCCTGTGGGAGAGCACGCCCTACAACGGCCACTGGCCGCAGGTCACCATCATCTGGGAGATCGACACGTTCGCCGACTACGCCCGGATCGGGCGGGAGCAGAGCGGCGGCGGCAGCCACGGCCGCCGCGCGGACGAATGGCGGGCCTATCTCGCCGGGATCGGCGCATCGGGGGAGGGCCGCATCACCTACCCCGGCCCGCACAACAAGACCCTGGCCCAGCTGACCGCCGCCGATTTCGACGCCACCGTGGTGATCCAGGAGATCATGGCGACCAAACCCGGCCGACAGGACGACTACATCCGGGAACTGGAGCGGCTCTACGTGCCATGGTCGGAACGCACCGGCAAACGCTGGCTCGGCTCGTTCACCACCACCTTCCGCTTCAACGAAGTCATCCACTACTGGGCGCTCGAGGGCGGCTGGGACTGCTTCGAGCAGCACTACCCGTCGTGGAAGGATCAGCCGCCGGCCGAGATCGTGACCTGGATGAGCGTGGCGCCGGCGTTGCGGGACGGCTGGGAGGACTCGATCCTGCAGGCCCTGGCTCCCTCCCCGCTGCAGGGGCCGGCCGCGTGAAAACCCTTGCCGCACCGGACTTCGACTCGGATTTTGCCTACGACCCCTTCGACCCGGCGGTGATGGCCGACCCGCTGCCCTACTATCGCGTGCTGCGGGATCACCACCCGCTGTACTACGTGCCCAAGTGGGATCTGTACGCGCTGTCGCGGTTCGACGACATCTGGGATGTGCTGGCGGTCAGCGACGGCACCTTCGTGGCATCCGAGGGCACGCTGCCCGCGGCGAACGTGCTGGCGCAGCACAACACCGGGCCGGTGCCGGACCCGCCGCTGCAACCGTTGCCGTTCCACGCCGTCTTCGACAAACCGATCTATGACGACATCCGCCGGCTGCAGTCCCCGGCGTTTCGGCCCCGGTCGGTCAGCGACTGGGAGCAGCGGATCCGCACCCTGGCCAACGAGCGGCTCGATGAGCTGCTTCCGCAGGGCCGCTTCGACCTGACCTGCGACTACGGCGGCATAGTGGTGGCCCAGGTGGTGTGCGAGCTGCTGGGTATCCCGACCGAGTTCGCCGCCGAGGTGCTGGCGGCGGTGAACGCCGGCAGCCTCGCCCAGGCCGGCGCCGGCGTGGACACCGCTGCGGCCCGGCCCAACTACCTGGAATACCTCATCCCGGCCGTAACACGCCGGCGCGCCGAACGCGGGCGCGACGACCTGCCGATCGTCGACGGGATGCTGGCCTATCGACTGCCGGACGGCCGTGCGCTCGACGACGTCGAAGCGGCCACGCAGCTGTTGTGCGTCTTCATCGGCGGCACCGAGACGGTGCCCAAGATCGTCGCCCACGGGCTGTGGGAGCTGGCCCGCCGGCCCGATCAGCTCGCCGCGGTGCGGGCCGACCTGCCCGCCAGGGCGCCGGCGGCGTCCGACGAGATGACCCGTTACTGCGCGCCGGCACAATGGTTCGCGCGGACCGCGCGCAAACCCTTCACGCTGCACGACACCACCATCGAGCCCGGCCAGCGCATCATCACCCTGCTGGCGTCGGCCAACCGCGACGAACGCCAGTACCCCGACCCCGACGCCTTCTGTTGGGACCGGCCGATCAAGCGATCACTGGCCTTCGGCCGCGGCCAGCACTTCTGCATCGGCTACCACCTGGCCCGCCTCGAAGTCACTGTGCTGGTGGCCGAATGGTTACGGCGGGTCCGGCAATACCGCATCGTCGACGACGGTGCGACCCGGTTGCCGTCCAGCTTCCAATGGGGCTGGAACAGCATCCCGGTGGAGGTCTGACCGTGTGGGCTCACCGGTTGATCGCGCCGCATCAATTCGAACGGATCGAGATCCCCGACCTCACCGAGCAGCAGGTGGGCGACGGGCAGGTGCTGCTGCGGTTCGTCGCCGCCGGGGTGTGCGGCAGCGATCTGCCCGCATTCCGCGGCGCGCAGGGCAGGTTGCCCGGCGACGTCGGGGCCGGCGGCGCGGAGAAGAACGGCTTCCCGATCCACGAGATCGTCGGGGACGTCATCGTCAGCCGGCACCCGCAGCATCGCCCCGGCGACCGGGTCGTCGGCTGGGCGTCCGGCTTCGACGGCCTGATGGAGTTGGTGATCAGCGATGGCGACGGGCTCGCCGGGTACGACCCGGCCCTGACTCCCGCCGAGGCCGTCGGGCTGCAACCACTGGCATGCGTGCTCTACGCCGTCGAACAACTCCCCGCGCTGGCCGGACGCCACGTGGCGGTGATCGGGCAGGGTTCGATCGGGCTGCTGTTCAGCGCGGTCGCCAACGCGGCGGGCGCCCGCCGGGTCACCGGTGTCGACCCCGTCGACCGGCGAGATATCGCCGCCGCCTTCGGTATTGACACCGTGGTGCACGCCACCAGCGACCGGTGGGTGCACCACCTGGACTCCGGCGACCGGCCGGAGATCGTGATCGAGGCCGTCGGCCACCAGGTCGCCACCCTGAGCCACGCCGTCGAAGCCGTCGCACCCGGCGGGACCGTCTTCTACTTCGGCGTTCCCGACGACGACAGTTACCCGATCAGCATGCGCACCATGCTGCGCAACAACCTGACCCTGATCTCCGGTATCACCAAGGACCGCCGGCGAATGCTCGAACTCGCCGGCAAGTTCGCAGCCGAGTACCCCGACCTGCTGGGCAACTACGTCACCCACGTCTTCGGCCCAGGCGAGGCGCAGGCCGCCTTCGAGCTGGCGACCCGTCCGGTACCCGAGCGGGTCAAGATCGCGGTTGTCGCATGACGTCGGCGCTGCGGGCCGCACGGGCCGAGGCGACCCCGCTGTGGGGCGGGTGGATCACCGGACCGACGGTGCTGGGCCCGGAGGAGTTCGCCCGGGCGGGCTACGACTACGTCGGCATCGACGCTCAGCACAGCTACCTCGACGACGCCGACATCGCGGGCATGTTGCGCAGCATCGAACACCTGCCGATCGCCACGGCGGTGCGGCTGCCGACCGCGGATCCGGCGCCCATCGGCCGGGTACTGGACGCGGGCGCCGACGCGGTCATCATCGCGTTGATCGAATCGGCCGAGCAGGCGGCGGCCGCGGTGTCCGCCGCGCGGTACCCGCCGGCCGGGGTCCGCAGCTTCGGGCCGCTGCGCCCCCGTCTCGGCGTTGACCCCGCCAGCCTGGAGTCTCGAGCGGACGTGTTCGCCATGATCGAAACCACCGCGGCGCTGGCCGATGTGGAGCGGATCTGCGCCGTTCCCGGACTCGCCGGCGTCTATGTCGGCCCCGCGGACCTGGCGATCTCGATGGGCGTGCCGGTCTCGGCGGCCACCACCGGACCCGAGTCCCTCGAGGCGATCTCCCGCATCCAGCGCGCGGCGTCCGCGGCGGGCGTGATCGCCGCGATACATGCCGGAACCGGCACGACGGGAAGGGCTTTGGCCGGGCTCGGCTACCAGATGATCACCCTGGCCGCCGAATCCCTGGCGCTGCGGCGCGGGGCGATCGAACACCTCAACGAAGCCAACGGGGGCAGCCGGTGACAGGCGCGGCCCGGGTCGCGCTGGTGACCGGGGCCGCCCGCGGTCAGGGTTGGGCGATTGTGCAGCGGCTGCGAGCGGACGGGTTCGCCGTCGCCGCCTGCGACATCAACGAAGCCGACCTCGATGCCGCCGTGACCGGACGCTCCGACAGCGCGGTGATCGGTGTCCCGCTCGATGTGACCTCGGGCCCGCAATGGGACGCCGCGGTGGCCGCGACCGTGGACCGATTCGGAGCCCTCACCGCACTGATCAACAACGCCGGCACCCTGCACCGGGCCGCGATCGCCGAGGAGACAGCGGAAGGCTTCGAGACCGCGTGGCGGGTCAACTGCCTCGGTGCCTTCCTCGGGATTCAGGCGGCGCTGCAGCACCTCCGCGACGCCGACGGCGCCGCGATCGTCAACACCTGCAGCACCGGGGCGATCCGGCCCTTCCCGCAGCACAGCGCTTACGGGTCGTCGAAGTGGGCGCTGCGCGGCCTGACCCAGACCGTCGCCGCCGAGCTTGCCCCGGCCGGAATCCGGGTCAACGCGGTGTTCCCCGGGCCGATCGCCACACCCATGCTCGACGACCCCGCCGCGCAGCGCCTGGCGGCGGTGTCGATGTCCGGCCGGCTGGGCCGGCCGGGCGAGGTGGCCGACGCGGTGGCCTTCCTGGTCTCGGAAGCGGCGTCATTCATCACCGGCTCCGAACTGGTCGTGGACGGCGGTCAATGCCTGCAGGTCCGATGAAGGTCGGCATCATCGGTGCCGGTCCGGGCGGGCTGGCGCTGGCAATCCTGCTGCGCCGAGCGGGATTCGCCGACGTCACCGTCTTCGACCGGGAGGACGGCGTCGGCGGCACCTGGCGGATCAACACCTATCCGGGGCTGGCCTGCGACGTCAAATCCCACCTGTACTCCTACTCCTTCGACTTGAATCCGCACTGGTCGCGGCAGTGGTCCAAGCAACCTGAGATCCTGGCGTACTTCGAGCGCTGCGCCACCGAAAACGGCCTGCAACCGCACCTGCGACTGCGCACCGAGATCCGCTCCGCCCGCTGGGAATCCGAGCGGCGGCAGTGGTGCCTGACCACCGCCGCCGGAGCCGAGCACCGGTTCGACATCCTGGTCTCGGCGGTCGGTCTGTTCACCCAGCCGGTCTCGCCCGAGCTGGTGCGAGAGCAGCCGTTCACCGGAACCGTGATGCACTCGGCGCAATGGGATCACTCGGTGCGGCTCGACGGTGCCAAGATCGCGGTGCTCGGAACCGGCTCCACCGCGGCGCAATTGGTGCCCGAGCTGGCCGAGGTCGCCGAGAAGGTCTATTCGGTGCAGCGGTCGCCGACCTGGATCCTGCCCAAACCGGATCGGCCCTACACGCCGCGGGAGCGGTGGATGCTGCGCCGCATCCCGCTGGCCAAGCGGCTGTACCGCGCGCGGCTGTGGCTGCGCAGCGAGGCGAACATCTCGGTGATCGAGAACGGCAGTGACAAGACCCGCGAGTTCACCGCCACCGCCCGAGACCTGTTGGGCGCAAGCATCGGCGATGATCAGCTGCGCGCCGCACTGACCCCCGACCACCCGCTGGGGTGCAAACGGCTGGTGTTCTCCTCGGACTACCTGGCCGCGTTGGCCCGGCCCAACGTCGAGGTGGTGACCAGCCCGGCGAAAGCCCTGCGCAGCCGATCCCTGGTCACCGAGGACGGCACGGAATGCGAGGTCGACATCGTCGTCTGTGCCACCGGGTATGCCGCCGCCGACTACCTCGGCCAGATCGAGGTGACCGGTGAAGGCGGGACCACCCTGGCCCAGGCATGGCGTGACGGGCCGCGTGCCTATCTGGGTATGGCGGTTCCCGGATTCCCGAACTTCTTCATGCTCTACGGACCCAATACCAACGTCGGCTCTAACAGCGTCATCTTCGTGCTGGAAGCCCAGGCGCGCTACATCGTCCGGGCACTCAAACACCTGCGCCGCCGGCGCAGGTCCTACGTCTCGGTGCGGGCGGAAGCGCTGGCCTCGTTCATCACCAAGATCGACCGGTGGATGCACGGCACCGTGTGGACGACGCGGTGCAGCAACTATTTCCGGGCAGCCAACGGCCGGGTCGTCACCCAGTGGCCGCGCAGCGCGGGCGCCTTCTGGGCGATGACCCGCCGATTCCGGGCGCGCGACTACTTCTTTGAACCTCCGGCCTTCGAGTCGGCGGCTCAGTTCGAGTCGAACGTGATGAGCTGACGAACCGCGATGCCGTCGGCGAGCTGGTCCATCGCCTCGTTGATCTGCTCCAGCGGGACGGTCGAGGACACCAGCTGCTGCACCGGCAGCCGGCCCGCCCGCCACAACTCGACGAACCGGGGGATATCACGGGCGGGAACCGTCGAGCCCAGGTAGCTGCCGATCAGTGACCGGCCCTGCGCGACCAGATCCAACGGCGACACGCTGATCCGGGCGTCCGGCGGCGGTAGGCCGACGGTGATGGTGCGCCCGCCCGGGGCGGTCAACTCGATCGCGGACTGCAGTGCGGCCGGGTGGCCCGCGGCCTCGATCACCACCGGGGCGCGCACACCGGCGTCGAGGGCCTGCTCCGGGGTGTAGGTGCGATGAGCGCCGAGAGCGGTTGCGGCCGCGAGCTTGTCCGCGAGGCGGTCGATCGCGACGACCTGCACCCCGTCGTGGGCCAGCGCGGTCAGCACCGCCGCCATGCCCACTCCGCCGAGCCCGACGACGGCAACGGTGTCACCCGCTTTCGGGCGGCCGACGTTGAGCACTGCGCCGCCGCCGGTCAGCACCGCGCAGCCCAGCAGGGCGGCTACCGCCGGTGGTACATCGTCGGGCACCGGCACCGCACTGGCCGCGCTGACCACCGCGTGCGTGGCGAACCCCGAGACCCCGAGGTGGTGGTAGACGGTCTGCCCGGCCCGGCGCAGCCGCATCCCGCCGCCGAGCAGGGTGCCTGCGCCGTTGGCGGCGCTGCCGGGTTCGCACGGGGCCGCGCCGTCGGTGCCGCAGGCGGCGCAACAGCCGCAGCGGGGCAGGAAGGTCAGCACCACCCGCTGTCCCGTCCGCACCGCGGTGACGCCGGGGCCGACCTGCTCGACGATCCCGGCCGCCTCGTGGCCGAGCAGCATGGGCACCGGCCGCACCCGGTTGCCGTCGACCACGGACAGGTCGGAATGGCAGACCCCGGCGGCCTCGACCCGCACCAGCAGTTCGCCGTCGCCGGGCGGGTCCAGGTCCAGCTCGGCCACCGTCAGCGGACGCGAGGCGGCATACGGGCGGGGCGCACCGATCCGCTCCAGTACCGCCCCGCGGATAGCGATCATGCTGGAATACAACCATGAGTGTCCCGCCTGCGCCGGAAGGGTTGACCAGCCGAGACTTTCCGGTGCAGTGGCCGGTGTTGACCCGCTGGGCCGACAACGACATGTTCGGCCACCTCAACAATGCGGTGTACTACCAACTGTTCGACACCGCGATCAACGGCTGGATCGCCGCCAATGCCCCGGAGATCGACCCGGTCGCCATGCCCGAGCTGGGTGTTGTGGCCGAGTCGGGCTGCCGCTTTCTGGGCGAGCTCGGTTTCCCCGACCGGCTCGCGGTCGGGCTGGCGGTCACCCGGCTGGGGCGCAGCAGTGTCACCTACCGGCTTGCGGTGTTCCGGGCGCCCGATGCGCAAGTCGCCGAGGCCGCCGCGCCGCTGGCCGCGCTCGGGCACTGGGTGCACGTCTACGTCGACCGCACCACGCGGCGGCCGGTGCCGATCCCCGACGGCATCCGGGCACTGCTGGCCACCGCCCAGGTCTGACCTCACCGCGAAACCGACGTTTTGCAGACAAAGTGCGAGAGCCGGCCTGCAAAACGTCGGTCTCGGCGCGCGATTTGCCGGTGGCTATGCTCGGCGGATGCCGCTCGTGAGCAAGACCGTCGAAGTGGCCGCCGACGCGGCCACGATCATGGGGATCGTCGCCGACTTCGAGGCGTACCCGCAATGGAACGACGAGGTCAAGGGACTCTGGGTGCTGGCCCGCTACGACGACGGCCGGCCCAGTCAGCTGCGGCTCGACGCGTCCTACTCCGGCTTCGACGGCACCTTCATCCAGGCGGTCTACTACCCCAGCGCCACCCAGATCCAGACCGTGCTCCAGCAGGGCGACCTGTTCAGCAAGCAGGAGCAGCTGTTCTCGGTGGTCGAGATCGGGCCCACCACCCTGCTCACCGTCGACATGAATGTGGAGACCGAGATGGCGATGCCCAAGCCGATGGTGAAGAAGGCTTTCAGCAACGTGCTGGACTACCTGGCCGAGAATCTCAAGCGGCGCGCCGAGGAACTGGCCGCCGGCTGATCGATCGCAAACCCGGCGGAGCCGGGTGCGGTGGGTCGGTGCCATCGGGCTCGCGGGTAGGCGCCATCAGCTAGCGTCGATCGCAACCCGGCGCAGCCGGGCGTCGTCCTCAACGAAGCGGGAGACCCGAATTGAGCCACGCAACAGTCGATCCCGCCGAGCAGCCCTACCGCGCGCGACGGCACAACTGGATCAACCAGCTCGACCGCCACGCCCTGATGCAGCCGGACGCCCCGGCGCTGCGGTTCCTCGGCCAGACCACGACGTGGGTCCAGTTGCGGACAAGGGTCGCCGCGCTGGCCGACGCCCTGAGCCGTCGCGGCGTCGGCAGCGGCGACCGGGTCATGATCCTGATGCTCAACCGCACCGAGTTCGTCGAGTCGGTGCTGGCGGCGAACCGGCTGGGAGCGATCGCGGTCCCGGTGAACTTCCGGCTCACCCCGCCCGAGATCGCCTTCCTGGTCACCGACTGCGAGGCCCGGGTGCTGATCACCGAACCGGCGCTGGCTCCGGTGGCCACCGGCGTGCGAGGCCTGGCCGAGGTTCAGGAGATCCTAAAAACCATAGTGGTGGCCGGTGATTCGGCCGACGAGGGTTTGGTCGCCTACGAGTCCCTGATCAACGAGACCGGCGAGCCGCACCCGGCGGTGGACATCCCCAACGAGTCACCGGCCCTGATCATGTACACCTCGGGAACCACCGGCAGGCCCAAGGGCGCGGTGCTCACCCACGTCAACCTGGTCGGCCAACTGATGACCGGTATCTATACCTCCGGTACCGGGGTCAACGATGTCGCCTTCATCGGGGTGCCGTTCTTCCACATCGCCGGTGTCGGCAACCTGCTGCCCGGCATGTGGCTCGGAATCCCGACGGTGATCAATCCGCTCGGCGCCTTCGATGCCGGCCAGCTGCTCGACGTGCTGGCCGCCGAGAGGGTCACCGGCATCTTCCTGGTCCCGGCTCAGTGGCAGGCGGTCTGCGCCGAGCAGCAGGCCAACCCTCGGGACATCCGGCTGCGGACCATGTCCTGGGGCGCCGCCCCGGCGTCGGACACCCTGCTGCGGCAGATGGCCCAGACCTTCCCCGACACCAAGATCCTGGCGGCGTTCGGGCAGACCGAGATGTCGCCGGTGACCTGCATATTGCTGGGCGAGGACGCCATCGCCAAACTCGGGTCGGTCGGCACCGTCATTCCGACCGTCACCGCGCGGGTCGTCGACGAGAACATGAACGACGTCCCCGTCGGTGAGGTCGGCGAGATCGTCTATCGGGCGCCCACCCTGATGAGCGGCTACTGGAACAACCCGGAGGCCACCGCCGAGGCGTTCGCCGGCGGATGGTTCCACTCCGGGGATCTGGTGCGGATGGACGACGAGGGCTACGTCTGGGTGGTCGACCGCAAGAAGGACATGATCATCTCCGGCGGCGAGAACGTGTACTGCGCCGAGGTGGAGAACGTCCTGGCCGGTCATCCCGACATCGCCGAGGTCGCGGTCATCGGCCGGCCGCATGCGCAGTGGGGTGAAGTGCCGGTCGCGGTCGCAGCGCTCAACAAGGCCGGCCTGGCTCTGGCCGATCTCAATGACTTCCTCACCGAGCGGCTGGCGCGCTACAAGCACCCCAAGGCGTTGGAGATCGTCGATGCCCTGCCGCGCAATCCGGCGGGCAAGGTGCTCAAGACCGACCTGCGGACGCGCTACGGCACCGCTCCCGGTTCCGAATAGCCCAGTGCCTCAGCCGCGGCGGCGCCGGCGATTCGGCGTCCTCCGGTGTCCTTCCAGATCGCGCCACGTTACTCTCCGGTAGGAAACCGGGCAGGATGGGCCGATTTGGTGCCACTCTCACGGAGCCATCAGGTATGGTCCGATGGTCGCCAACGGCACGTTGGGCCGCTAAGGTGACGCGGGTCTCGCTGAACTTGATAGGAGGAAGCCGCTGTGCGACGCGATTCCCTGGTGCGTCGTCACGAGTGGTTTCCCAGGAGGGGAGTGTTGTGACGGCTCCAGCGCGCCCTCGCCTGGCTGACTTCGCCCGCGATCGACTGCTGCCGCCGCTGGTGATGGTCGGCGGCTTCTTCCGGATGTGTGCCCTGACCGCCCGCGCGCTCTTCGTGAGGCCGTTCCAGTGGCGTGAGACGCTGCAGCAGGGCTGGTTCATCACCAGCGTGGCCATCATTCCGACCATCGCCGTCGCCATCCCGCTCACCGTGCTGCTGGTCTTCACGCTGAATATCCTGTTGGCGCAGTTCGGCGCTGCCGACGTCTCCGGCGCTGGTGCGGGCATCGCGGCCGTCACCCAGCTGGGGCCGTTGGTCACCGTGCTGGTGGTCGCCGGCGCCGGTTCGACCGCCATCTGTGCCGACCTGGGCGCCCGCACCATCCGCGAGGAGATCGACGCGATGGAGGTGCTGGGCATCGACCCGATCCATCGGCTGGTGGTGCCGCGGGTGATCGCCGCCACCGTGGTGGCATTGCTGCTCAATGCTCTGGTGATCGTGATCGGTCTGGCCGGCGGCTTCCTGTTCGGTGTCTACCTGCAGAACGTGTCCGGTGGTGCCTACCTGTCGACCCTGACATTGCTGACCGGCCTGCCCGAGGTGGTCATCTCGACGGTGAAGGCGAGCGTGTTCGGACTTATCGCAGGCTTAGTTGGCTGTTATCGAGGACTTACCGTTCGCGGCGGCTCCAAGGGGCTTGGTACCGCCGTCAACGAGACCGTGGTCCTGTGCGTACTCGCGTTGTTCGCCGTGAACGTGGTGCTGACCACCATCGGCGTGAAGTTCGGAACGGGGACCTGACATGTCGACATCGGCAGTGCTGCGGGGCCGCTATCCCGGGCTGATCGCGAACTACCAGCGTTATGTCGGGGCGGCCGGCCGCGGGCTGGAACGGAGTGGCCGGCTCGGCTGGTTCTCCCTGATCGCCATCCGGCAGATCCCCTGGGCGCTGCGCCGCTACCGCACCGAGACGCTGCGCCTGATCGCCGAATTGGGTATGGGCACCGGCGCCATGGCCGTGATCGGCGGCACCGTCGCCATCATGGGCTTCGTGATGCTGGCCGGTGGCTCGCTGATCGCGATCCAGGGCTTCACCTCGCTGGGCAACATCGGCGTGGAGACCTACACCGGATTCGCCGCGGCCCTGGTCAACGTCCGAGTCGTCGGCCCGGTCAACGCCGGCATCGCCTTGGCTGCGACCGTCGGAGCCGGTGCCACCGCTGAGCTGGGCGCGATGCGGATCAGCGAGGAGATCGACGCACTCGAGGTGATGGGGATCAACTCGATCTCCTACCTGGTGTCCACCCGGGTGGTGGCCGGCTTCACCGTGATCATCCCGCTGTACGCGCTGGCGCTGATCATGGCGTTCGCCTCGCCGCAGATCGTCACGACCCTGTTCTTCGGACAGTCCTCGGGAACCTACGACCACTACTTCCGAACGTTCCTACGACCTGATGACGTGTTCTGGTCGTTCATGGAGACCATCTTGATCGCGGTGGTGGTCATGGTCACGCACTGTTATTACGGATTCAACGCAAGTGGCGGTCCGGTCGGCGTCGGCAGTGCGGTGGGCCAGTCGATGCGTCTGTCCCTGATCACGGTGCCCACCGTCGTCCTGCTCGCAGCGTTGGCGCTCTACGGCGTCGACCCCAACTTCAACCTGACGATGTGACGGCCATGGCAACCGGGAAGCAGAACAAGATCGACAACCCGCCCTACCTGCTGGCGGGCGTGATCACCTTCGCCGTCCTGGCGTTGATCGCCGGGCTGGTGTACGGCCAGTTCCGCGGATCGTTCACCAAGACGACGGCGCTGACGATGGTGGCGCCGCGCGCCGGCCTGGTGATGGACCCGGGTGGTCCGGTGACCTACAACGGCGTGCAGATCGGGCGCGTGACCGACATTTCGCCGACGCAGTACAACGACCAGCCGGCGGCGAAGTTCACCCTCGACGTGAACCCCAAGTACATCAAGCTGATCCCGTCGAACGTCGAGGCCGACATCATGGCCACCACGCTGTTCGGCAACAAGTACGTGTCGCTGAAGGCGCCGGAGCACCCCGCCAAAGAGCGCATCACCTCCAAGCACATCATCGCGACCTCGGTGACGACCGAACTCAACACGCTGTTCGAGACCGTCAACAACCTCTCGGAGCACATCGACCCGATCAAGCTGAACCTGACGCTGCACGCGGCCGCCGAGGCGTTGACCGGCCTCGGCGACAAGCTGGGTGACTCGCTGGTCAAGGGCAACGCGATTCTTGACGACGTCAACGCGCGGATGCCTTCCTTCCGTCGCGACCTCAAGGGGTTCGCGAACCTGAGTGACGTCTACGCCGCCGGGGCACCCGACCTGGTCGGGTTCCTGGAGACCTCGGTCGTCCCGGTCAAGACCATCACCGCTCAGCAGAAGGAACTGGACGCCGCACTGCTGGGCGCCGCCGGGGTGGGCAACCTCGGTGCCGACGTCACCAAGCGGTTCGGACCGTACTTCCGCAGCCAGTTCTCCGACCTGGTCCCGGTGTCGGCCCTGCTGGACGAGTACAGCCCGGAGCTGTTCTGCGCCATCCGCAACCTCGCCGAGGGCGCGCCCAAGGTGTACGAGTTCCTCGGTGGCGGCGACGGTTACGCGCTCGACACCGTCAGTGAGCTGGTGAGCCCGGCCAACCCGTACCTCTACCCCGATAACCTGCCGCGTTACAACGCTCGCGGCGGCCCCGGCGGTGCGCCGGGCTGCTGGCAGGAGATCACCCACGACTTCTGGCCGGCGCCTTACCTGGTGGCCGACACGGGAGTCAGCCAAGCGCCCTACAACCACTTTGAAGTCGGATCGCCCTGGGCCGTCGATTACGTCTGGGGTCGCCAAGTCGGGGATAACACGATCAACCCATGAACATCACCAGAACCGCAATCAAACTCGGCGTCGTCGGATCGGTGCTGCTGCTCTTCACGGTCGGCCTCGTCGTGGTGTTCGGCCAGGTCCGATTCGACCGGACTGCGCACTACTCCGCGGAGTTCACCAATGCCAGCGGACTGCGGCAGGGTCAGTTCGTCCGCGCCTCCGGGGTCGAGATCGGCAAGGTCAAGAGTGTCCGCCTCATCGACGGTGGTCGTCGCGCAGTGGTGGACTTCAACGTCGACCGGTCTCTGCCGCTGTTCCAGTCGACCACCGCGCAGATCCGGTACTCCGACCTCATCGGCAACCGCTACCTGGAACTCAAGCGGGGCGAGGGCGAAGGCGCCGACCAGCGCCTGCCCGCGGGCGGCTTCATCCCTGCCTCCCGCACCCAGCCGGCGCTGGACCTGGACGCGCTGATCGGCGGATTCAAGCCGGTGTTCCGGGCATTGGACCCGGACAAGATCAACACCATCGCGTCGACCATCGTCACGGTCTTCCAGGGCCAGGGCGGCACCATCAACGACATTCTGCAGCAGACCGCGCAGTTGACCTCGCACATCGCCGAGCGTGACGCGGCGATCGGCGAGGTGGTCAAGAACCTGAACGTGGTGCTGGACACCGCCGTTCGGCACCGCCAGACCTTCGACGAAACCGTCGACAACTTCGACAAGCTGGTCAAGGGGCTGAACAGCAACAACACCACGCTCGCCAACGGCACCGCCGAATTCGGCAACGCCGCCGGCAATCTGGCGGATCTGCTGGCCGACAACCGGACCCAGCTGCACAGTCTCTTCCCGGAGGCCGGCCCGGAGCCGCCGGACCGGCTCGCCGACGTTGAAGAGCTGCTGCACAAGATTCCGCGGGCGCTCAAGCTCATCGGTCGCACCGGTGTTTACGGTGACTTCTTCAACTTCTACATCTGTGACGCCACCATCAAGCTCCCCGGCCTGCAGCCCGGCGGACCGGTACGCAACGTCCGGCTGTGGCAGCAACCGACCGGAAGGTGCACGCCGCAGTGAGGACCCTGGAACCGCCCAACCGGGCAAGGATCGGAATCATCGGCGTCGTCTCGGTGGCGCTGGTAACCCTGGTGGGGCAGACCTTCACCTCGGTGCCGGTGCTGTTCGCCGAGCCGAGCTACTTCGGGCAGCTCGCCGACACCGGTGGCCTGAGTGCCGGTGACAAGGTGCGTATCTCGGGCGTCGACGTCGGCAAGGTGCAAGACCTGTCGATCGAGGGCGACCACGTGCTGGTGAAGTTCTCGGTCGGCGCCAACCCGGTCGGCACCGACAGCCGGATCGGTGTCAAAACCGACACCATCCTGGGCCGCAAGGTTCTCGCGATCGAACCCAAGGGTGAACGCCGGGTTCCGCCGCAGGGCGTCCTGCCGCTGGGGCAGAGCACCACGCCCTACCAGCTCTACGATGCCGTGTTCGACGCCACCAAGGCCGCGGCCGGATGGGACATCGACTCGGTCAAGCAGTCGCTGAAGGTGCTCTCGGAGACCGTCGACGAGACCTACCCCAACCTGAGCGCCGCGCTCGACGGCGTCGCGAAGTTCTCCGACACCGTCGGCAAGCGCGACGAGGAGATCACCCACCTGCTGGCCCAGGCCAACCAGATCGCCACCGTGCTGGGCAACCGCAGCGGCCAGGTCGACGCGCTGCTGCGCAACACCCAGACGCTGCTGGCCGCGTTCAACCAGCGCAGTCAGGCGATCTCGGCCCTGCTGGGCAACATCGCCTACTTCGGTGAGCAGGTACAGGGCCTGGTGCGCGACAACCCGACTCTGGACCTGCACCACGTGTTCGAAGAGGCCGACAACATCACCGGCATGCTGATGCGGCGCAAGGAAGAACTGCGCGAGATCTTCACGATCCTGGGTCGGTACCTGACCATCGTCAACGACGCCGTCGCGTCCGGTCCGTACTTCAAGGTGTCGACGCTGAACCTGATCCCGTTCTGGATCCTGCAGCCGTGGGTGGACTCGGCGTTCAAGAAGCGCGGCATCTCGCCGGAGGAGTTCTGGCGTAACGCCGGCCTGCCGGAGTTCCGTTACCCCGATCCCAACGGGACCCGGTTCGCCAACGGTGCTCCGCCGCCGGCTCCGCAGGTGCTCGAGGGCACCCCCGAGCACCCCGGACCGGCGGTCGCACCGGGCTCGCCGTGCTCGTACGCACCGGCCGCCGGGTTGTTCCCGACACCGGGCAACCCGCTGCCGTGCGCGAACCTGGACCCGAACTCGGGGCCGTTCGGCCCGAGTGGTCCGTACCCGGGTCCGGTGGACGTGCTGGTCTCGCCGCCGAACCCCGACGGCATCGGATCGACGCCGGGGATTCCGATCGCCGGCCGGCCCGGTGAGGCCCCGCCGGTGGTTCCGGGTACCCCGGTGCCGCTGCCCGAGGCGAACCCCGGGGCGCGTTCCGAGCCGATCGGCCCGGTCGCCGGCCCCGGTCCGGCCAACCCCGGCGCGGCACCGCCGCCGCCGGCGATGGCTCCCGGCCCGCCGGCCCCGCCCGGACCGGGCAACCAGTTGCCGGCACCGTTCATCACGCCCGGCCAAGGCGGAAACAGTCAGCCCGGTGGTGGCGGTGGCTCGCTGGAGGGGAGGTAGTCGGCCATGAGTACCGTCTTTGATTTCCGCAACCTGAGACTGCCGGAGCGGTCGCGGGCGACGGTCGTCGTCGGCTCGCTGTTGCTGGTGCTGGCCCTGGTGGCCGGCTTCGGGGGCATGCAGCTGTACCGCAAGCTCAGCAGCACCACGGTGGTCGCGTACTTCCCGCAGACCGACGCGCTGTACCCCGGTGACGCGGTACAGATCATGGGTGTCCGGGTCGGCGCGATCGACAAGATCGAGCCGGCCGACGACAAGATGAAGGTCACCCTGCACTTCGCCAACAAGTACAAGGTGCCCGCCGACGCCAAGGCGATCATCTTGAACCCGACCCTGGTGGCGTCGCGGACCATCCAGTTGGAGCCGCCGTACCGGGGCGGTCCGGTGCTGGCCAACAAGGCCGTCATCCCCGAGGAGCGCACCGAGGTCCCGGTCGAGTGGGACACGTTGCGCAACGATGTCACCAACATCATCGAGAAGCTGGGCCCGACGCGCGCGCAGCCGAAGGGGCCGATCGGTGATGCGATCGAATCGTTCGCCGACGGCCTGGCCGGCAAGGGCCAGGAGATCAACACCGCGTTCAACAGCCTGTCGGAGGCGCTGACCGCGCTGAACAAGGGCCGCGGTGACTTCTTCGCCGTGGTGCGCAGCCTGTCGCTGTTCGTCAAGGCGCTTGACCACAATGACCAGCAGTTCGTCGCGGTGAACCGAGACCTGGCCAAGTTCACCAGCAACCTGAACAGCACCGACCAGTCGCTGGCCAAGGCCACCGACCAGTTCTACGCCACCATGACGATCGTGAAGGCGTTCCTGACTCAGAACGCGGACTCACTGGTCAGCACTATCAGCAACACGGAACAGGTGACCACCGCGATCACCCAGCCGGAGGCGCTGGAGGGATTCGAGACCGCCCTGCATGTGCTGCCGAACGTGCTGGCCGCAGTGGGCGAGATCTACCACCCGGCGCAGGGTGCGGTCACCGGGTTCCCGGTGCTGGTGAACTTCGCCAACCCGATGGAATTCATCTGCAGCGCCATTCAGGCCGGCAGCCGGCTGGGCTACCAGGACTCCGCCGAACTGTGCGCGGAGTACCTGGCGCCGGTGGCCGACGCGATCAAGTTCAACTACCTGCCGTTCGGTATCAATATCTGGACCAGCGCGTACACCACGCCGAAGCAGATCGCCTACTCCGAGCCGCGGCTGCAGCCGCCCCCGGGATATAAGGACACCACCGTCCCGGGTATCTGGGTGCCGGACACCCCGCTGTCGCACAAGAACTCGCAGCCCGGCTGGATCACCGCGCCGGGGATGCAGGGAGTGGAGCCCGGCCACGACACCGCGCGACTGCTCACCCCGGAGTCGCTGGCGCAGTTGATGGGCGGCCCCGACCCGGCGCCGGTGAATTCGCAGTACCAGACACCGCCTGGTCCGCCGAACGCCTACGACGAAGCCCCCGGCCCGCTGCCGTTCGTCGGCCAGCCGCCTGGGGTGGGCCCGATCGCGCCGCCCCCGCCGGGTCCTAACGTGATCCCCGGCCCGGTGGCGCCGCTTCCCCCGCGAGGTCAAGGCTGATGAGAAGGATGACAGCGATGAAGACGGTCAGCCGGCGCGGCTGGCAGGCGTTGGTGCTGCTGATGGCGGCCCTGACCCTGACCTCGTGCACCAGCTGGCGCGGTATCGCCAACGTGCCACTGCCGGGCGGGCCCGGTAGCGGCGGCTACACCGTGTACGTCCAGGTACCCGACACGCTGGCGCTCAGCGGTAACAGCCGGGTCCTGGTCGCCGACGTCTTCGTCGGTGCGGTCGAGCGGATCGAGCTGAACAACTGGGTCGCGACCCTGCGGCTCAAGCTCAACAAGGACGTCCACCTGCCGCGCAACGCCACGGCGAAGATCGGCCAGACCAGCTTGCTGGGTTCGCAGCACATCGAGTTGTCCTCGCCACCGGACCCGGTGGGCGAACTGCGCAACGGCGACACGATCGGGATGAGCAACTCGACGTCGTACCCGACCATCGAGCGGACGCTGGCCGGCCTGGCGCTGCTGCTGCAGCGCGGGGGGTTGTCCGACCTGGACACCATCACCACGGAGTTCGCCGCCCTGTCCAACGGGCGGGCGGACCAGATCCGCGGCTTCCTGACCAAGTTGGACACGTTCGTCGGCAACCTCAACGACCAGCGTGAGGACATCACCCGGGCGATCGACTCCACCAACCGGCTGCTGGGCTACTTCAGTGCGCACAACGATGCCATCGAGAGGGCCCTGACCGACTTCCCGCCGCTGTTCAAGTACTTCAACACCCAGCAGGCGATCTTCATCAACGCCGTGGACGCGCTGGGCCAGATGGGCACGCAGGTCAACGAGCAGATCGCACCCGCGCGCTCCGACCTCAACAAGGTGCTGACGTCGTTCCAGTGCCCGGCGCGGGAGCTGCGCAAGGCCTCGCCGCATCTGCCGGACCTGATGCAGGTGATGATCACCGCGCCGTACCACGTCGATGGTGCGTTCAAGGCGGTGCGCGGAGACTTCATCAACACCTCGCTGGTGGTCGACCTGACCTACGCCTCGATCGACAACGCGATCCTGACGGGGACCGGGTTCTCCGGAATGCTGCGGGCGCTGGAGCAGTCCTTCGGGCACGACCCCGAGAAGATGATCCCGGACGTCCGGTACACGCCGAACCCCGCTACCGCACCCGGTGGCCCGTATGTCGAAAGGGCTGACCGGAATTGCTGAAACCACAGATCAAGCGTCAACTGGTCGTCTTCAGCGTCCTGACCGCGGCGGCGTTGATGGTGTTGGGGGTCTACTACCTGCGGCTGCCGACCCTGGCGGGTCTGGGCCAGTACACCCTCCAGGCGGATCTGCCGGAGGCGGGCGGTCTGTACAAGACCGCGAACGTCACCTACCGCGGCACCATCATCGGCAGGGTCACCGCCGTCGAACCGACCGAGACCGGCGCCCACGCGACGTTCCAGATCTCCAGCAAGTACAAGATCCCGGCCGACGCCACCGCCAACGTGCATTCGGTGTCGGCGATCGGTGAGCAATACCTGGATCTGGTATCGACCGGTAACCCCGGCCAGTACCTCAAGAAGGGCCAGACGATCACCAAGGGCACGGTGCCATCGGCGATCGGCCCGGCGCTGGACGCCGCCAACCGCGGATTGGCCGCCCTGCCGGTCGGCAAGATCTCGGCGGCACTCGACGAGACGGCTACCGCCGTGGGCGGGTTGGGGCCCGCACTGCAGCGGCTGGTGGATTCGACGCAGCTGGTGGTCGGTGACTTCAAGGCGAACCTCGCCGATGTCGACGACATCGTGGAGAAGTCCGTTCCGATCATCGAGAGCCAGGTCAATTCCGGCGACGCCATCCACACCTGGGCCCGCAACCTCAACATCCTGTCCGGCCAGGCGGCCAGCCGGGACGAGACGGTGAAGCACATCATCACGGATCTGCCGCCGCTGATCGATCAGGTGCACACGGTGTTCAGCGACACCAAGGACACGCTGCCGCAGCTGATGGCGAACATGGCGATCCTGACCGAGATGGGCAAGCGCTACAACCGCAACACCGAGCAGGTCTTGGTGTTCCTGCCGCAGGCCGGTTCGATCATCCAGACCGTCAGCTCGACATTCCCGGGACGCGCGTCCCTGGACGTGGCGCTGGGTGCGTTCCCGGGCCCAGTCTTCCCGGTGCCGATTCCGGGTCTGAGCCTGAACTACCCGCCGCCGTGTCTGACCGGCTACCTGCCGGCTTCGGAGTGGCGGGCGTTCGCCGACACCAGTCCGGCCGAACTCCCGGACGTGTCCTGCCGGATTCCGCAGGACACCCCGGCCAACAACGTTCGCGGTGTGCGCAACATCCCGTGTGTCGACGTGCCGGGCAAGCGGGCCGCGACACCCAAGGAATGCCGCAGCGACAAGCCGTATGTCCCGCTGGGCACCAACCCCTGGTACGGCGACCCGAACCAGATCCGGACCTGTCCGGCTCTGGGCGCGCGCTGTGACCAGCCGGTCGAGCCGGGGCACGTGATCCCGGCGCCGTCGGTCAACACCGGCCTCAACCCGCTGCCCGCCGACATGGTGCCGGCGTCGCCGCCGCCGCTGAACGATCCGTTGTCGCGGCCGGGTACGGGTAGCGTGCAGTGCAACGGGCAACAGCCCAACCCCTGCGTCTACACCCCAGGTGGGGGAGCAACCGGGATCTACAATCCGCAGAGTGGCCACGCGGTGGGGCCAGACGGCGTCGAATACTCCGTCGAGAACTCGATGAACTTAGGAGACGACGGATGGAAGGGGATGCTGGCACCGTTCCGGTGAGCACAGACCCGGACGAGGACCAGCAGTCCGCAGGTACCGAGGCCGACGACACCGCAGCAGTGGCGGGGGATGAGTCGGCCGAAGCCGCGGCGGCTGAGCACGATGAGCAGGCCGAGGCAACGGACTCGAACCCCTCACGGCTCGGCCGTCGGCAGCTGATCGGTATCTGCGCGTTGCTGATGTTGCTGGCCGCCGGACTGGTGGGTGCCGGTTACCTGGCGCTGCGCGACCATGCGGCCAGTCAGGTGATGGCCCGCGACAACGCCGAAGCCCTGGAAGCGGCCAAGTCGTGTGTCCTGGCGACCCAGGCGCCCGACCCCGGCGACATGTCGCTGTCCCAGCAGAAGATGCTCAACTGCGCGGCTGGGGAGTTCCGCACCCAGGCCGCGCTGTACGCCCAGATCCTTCCGCCCGCCTACCAGGCTGCGAAGGTGCACGTCGAGCTCACCGAGATGGGTGCCGCGGTGGAGCGCAACAACCCGGACGGCTCGGTCGACATCCTGGTGGCCTTCCGGATCAAGGTCGACAACATCGAGGCCCAGGGCAGAGAGGCCGGTTACCGGCTGCGCGCCCAGATGGTCCGCGAAGACGGCCAGTACCGGATCAGCAAACTCGATCAGGTGGCCCGGTGACGCAAGCAGTGAGCGACGTGCCGGCCGGCGCGCCGGCGGCGTGGCGCACCCGAGTCATCGCGCTGGGGATCGATCTGCTGCCCGGTGCGGTGGTGGTCGTGACGACGGCGATGGCGGCGATGTGCTTCCCGAGCGGCGGCGTGTGGTGGTGGCTGGCCATGACCATCACCGGGGCGGTGATCCTGGCGACCGCCGTCAACCGGGTGCTGCTGCCGGTGATCACCGGTTGGAGCTTGGGGCGCGCGTTCACCGGAATCGAAGTGGTGCGCGGCGGTGAAGGATCGGTTCCGGCCGTCGGCGCGGCGCGGCTGTTGCTGCGCGAACTCGCGCATCTGCTCGACACCGTGCCGGTCTTCCTGGGCTGGCTCTGGCCGCTGCGGGACCGGCGCGGGCGGACCATCGCCGACGTGGTGACGCGCACCGAGGTTCGACCGGCGGCGTCGAGGCAGCAACCGGCCAACATCCGGGTCATGACGATGGCGGTCTTCGTGGCCGCGGCCGTGCTGAGCCTGTCCGGTGCCGCCGCGGCATACCTGGTGGTGTTCCAGCGTGACCACAACTCGGATGTGGCTCGCACCCAGATCACCCGGCAGGGCCCGAAGATCGTGGCGGACATGCTGTCCTACGATCCTGCGACCTTGGACGCCGATTTCGGCCGTGCGCAGTCCTTGGCCACCGAGCGCTATCGCGAGCAGCTGGTGCCCCAGCAGGACGCGATCCGCAACGGCGAGCCGGCGCCGAACTTCTACCGGGTGACCGATGCCGCGGTGCTCGACGCGGCGCCGCACCGCGCGACGATGATGATGTTCCTGCAGGGCCAGCGCGGAACGGCAGGCAAGGAGCGTCTGATCAGCGCCACCGTGCGGGTGGTGTTCACGGAGGCCTCGGGTGACTGGCGCGTCGACGATCTGTCGGTGGTCAGCAAGCCGCTGCCCGCCGAGGGGGGCAGATGAGTCCGCGCCGACGCGTCCAGGACGACGACCAGCCGCTCTTCGCGGAGACCGATGTGGCGCCGAGCCGGCAGACCTCGAGGGTGATCGGCAGTGCACTGCTGGCCGCCACCGCCGCGATCGCGATCTGCGCCTGGACGCTGGTGACCCACGAACAGCACCGGCGGGCGGCCCTGAAGGATGTCGAGGCGCTCGCCGCCGTCGAATCCTTCATGACGATGTTCACCACGCCGGATCCCTTCCACGCCAACGACTACTTGGCGAATGTGCTCGAACACGCCACCGGGGATTTCGCCGAGCAATACCAGGAGAAGGCCAACCAGATCCTGATCGCGGTGGCGCGCAGTGAGCCGACCACCGGAACGGTGATCGCAGCCGGCGTCGAGCGCTGGAACGACGAGGGCAGTGTCAACATGCTGGTGGCCGTCGAGAACACCGGCAAGTCACCGGACGGAAAACGCGATGTCAAGGTCGCAACCCGATGGCTGGCGACGGCGCAGAAGGAAGGGGACCAGTGGAAGATCAGCAATCTGAGCCAGGTTCTGTGACCGATCCCGCCGCTGAATCGAACGACGACGTCGAGTCGGCGGCCGACGGGACCGACGTGGAGCTGGACGACGACACCGACGTCGAGGCCGACAGCGACACCGACGCGGGCGAGGCCGACGAAGTGACCGCCGCTGACGACGACGCTGCCGAAGGCGACGTCGAGACGGTGGCCGAGCAGCGCGCCGGGCGCCGGAAGCTCAGCCTGCGGTTCGCGGTCGGGGCGGCGGCTGCGCTGTTCATCGCAGCCGCGGCGTTCGCGGGGGCCGCAGCACAGCCGTATCTTCTCGACCGGGCCGAAGTGGCCACCAAAGTCGACATCGCCCGGACCGCGGCTCGGGCGATTCACACGCTGTGGAACTACACCCCGGAGAACATGGACACGCTCCCGGATCGGGCGGCGGTATATCTCAGCGGTGATCTGGAGTCCCAGTACCGCAAGTTCATCGACGCGATCGCCGAGAGCAACAAGCAGGCCAAGGTCACCGACAGCACCGAGATCGTCGGCGCCGCAGTCGAATCGCTGGATGGTCCCGAGGCCACCGTCCTGATCTACACCAACACCTCGGCCACCAGCGAGCTGAGCCCAGGCATTCCGCAGATCAAGTACCTGACCTATCGCCTGTACATGAAGCGCGACCAGAACCGGTGGGTGGTCACGAGAATGCCCACCATCACGTCGCTGGACCTGACGCCGCGTCTGCAAAGCTGAGCACATGGCCGTCACCTCGCCGATCTCGCATCGGCGCACGGTGGCGGCCCTGATGCTGCTGACGTTCGCCACCGGCGTGATCGACGCGGTCAGCGTGCTGGTGCTGGGGCGGGTGTTCGTGGCGAACATGACCGGCAATGCGATCTTTCTCGGCTTTCTGTTCGTGCCACGTGGTGCCATCGACCTGGCCGGTGCCGCGGTTGCGGTCACGGGCTTCGTGGCCGGTGCGATCATCGGCGGACGCCTGGTGCGACGGCTGGGTCGACGTCCCCGAGTATGGGTCACTGCCGCACTGGGGACCGAGGTGGCGCTACTGCTGGTGGTGGCCGCCCTCGCCGGTGCCGGTGTGCTGCGCTATTACGGCGCCACCAAGCTGGTCCTGATCGTCGGACTCGCGCTGGCGTTCGGTCTGCAGAATTCGACGGCACGCCAGTTCGGCATCCAGGAGCTCTACACCACCGTCCTCACCTCGACGATCGTTGGGATCGGGGTGGACAGCAGGCTGGCCGGCGGCACCGGCCGCCGCGAAAAACTGCGCTATGGCGTGGTTTTCGTAATGATCCTGGGTGCAGTTGTCGGGGCGACGCTGTCGCGCGTCGTGGTGGCTCCGGTGATCGCATTGGCGGCGGCCCTGGTCGCGGTGAGCCTGTTACTGTTCCGATTCGGCTGAACGAGTAACGACCTCGCGAGATTGCAACCATGCAGGAAAAATCGCGAAATCGCTTGCATGAGTGCAATCTCGCGGCACAAAAGCCTCTCGCTCAACCGCCGTATTCCGGTCGCAGGATCGACCGCAGTGCCTCCAGCGGAATGTGCGCCTGGACGTTACCGCCGTCCATGAACCACTGCATCTGGTTGTACTGGATGGGGGAGTCGTGGCTGACCGGGTAGTCGGGCATGTACAGGATCAACTCGTCGGGGGTCAGCGCCCAGGACCGGTACCCGCCGGAGAACACGTTGTTCGGGGTGAAACGTTCCGGGACAAAAGGATAGTCACCGGGGCGGTGTTCCCAGAACGCCCGATCCAGGGCTTCGGAGATGTACGGCGCACCAAGCTGCGGGATCTCGGCGTACGGATCCACGCCGGGCTTGGCGATGTCGGCCAGCTGAAGTTGCCGGCCGCCGGCCATGTCGAAGGTGAAGGTGCGGTAGGCGTTGTTGATGTACGGACCGTCGGAATGGTAGTCCTCGTGGAAAACCACGGTCAGGGCATTGCCGTGCTGGAAGATCTCGAAATTCTCATTACCCCAGCTGTCGACCACCATCGAAGCGCCCTTGACGCGCCAGTTGGTGAATAACTTGGACAGGTAGTCGCGGATCGGTGGCCCGGCGACGGGGTGATCGACCAGATCCCCGGGCACCGCCATCCGGATGTAACGGGTGGCCAACCGTTCGGAGCGAACCTCGGTGGTGCAGTACTGCCCGTCCCAGCCGCCGCCCAGCCCACTGCAGAACGACGGCGCCGACGCACCAGCCGTCGGCGTGCCCACCGGAACCAGCCCGACCACTGCCGCCGCCGCGCCCGCCAAGATCAGCGGAATCGCCCGCATCGCTTCCCTCCTACGGCAATTCGACTTTGCTCGCCAGCCAACGGCCGTCGACCTTCTGCATCGTCATCTTCATCCGGCTGCGGTCCACCCGCGGATCGGGCCGGGTGGTGTTGGTGACCGTCTGGTCGACCATCAGCAGAACCACCACCTTGCCGGTGGATTCGGACTGCACCGCCGAGTCCACGACCTTGCCCTGCGCCGAGGCCTTGTTTTCGATCAGCAGCTGACGCAGCTGGACACTGGCCTTGGTGTAGGTGTCCTTGAAGTCGCCGGTGGCGCCGTTGAGCACCGCGGCGAAGTCGTCGTCGACCCGGTTGGAGTCGATGCTGGTGAGCGCCTCGGCGTACTCCACCGCCGCGCGTTGACCGGCCGCGGCGGCGGAGGCGACCCGGTGCTGCTGCCACAGTTGCCAGCCCAGCCCGCCGGCCACGCCGAATACGGCCACGAAAGCGGCGGCGACGCCGGCGATCGCAATCGTCTCGCGCCGCGACCGCGCCGAAGCCGGGGCGGTGGGTGTTTCGTCCGGGGCGGCCTCGGTGGAGTCCTCGGCCGACTCCTCGATGGCGGTCGACTCGGGCTCGTGCGCGCTCGACGGGGCGTCGTCGGGGGTGTCTTCGGTGGTCGATTCGTCGGCGGTGCTCACCGCGGCGTCTCCTTGCACATCAGCGTGGCGGGTCGATCAACAGTGGTGGACCGCCGTACGGGGTGGGAATCGTGTAGCGGCCCTTGGGGGTCGGGTCGGTGGTCGCTGCCAGGTCGGCGCCGGGAGGCGGGCCCGCGGTGTCGTCGCCCGGCGGGCGTGGCGCATTGTGGGCACCTCGCACCAACACCGACTGATCGGTGTCGCGGCAGTAGCCGTACAGGAACGGTTCGGAGTAGTCCCCGGCCGACGGGGGACGACGCGGCGTCCCGTACTCGCAGGCGTAGCGCGGGTAGATATCGACGGTTGCCCACAGCCCGTCGTCGTGAATCGCCGAGTCGATCGCCTCCACCGTCGAACCGCGGTAGTTGGGGAACAACGCGTTGAGTGCCGGGGTCCGGACATAGAGCAGCTGAGCTGTGGTCGCCAGGTTGCCCAGCAATCCGACCATGGTGTCGGAGTTGTCGTCGAACAGTCCGTCGACCGAAGACAGCATCCCGGGCGCCTGATCGACCAACCGGTGGTAGCCGCCGATCATCGGGTTGATGCCCCGCAGCACCTTATCGAGGTTGGCCGACGTGACGGCCATGCCGTTGTTGACGTCGCTGAGCATGGTCAACACCACCCGGCTCGACTTGAGCAGGCTCACAGTCTGCGGCAGCACCGAGTCCAGGGTGGACAGCAGGAAGGCGCCGCCGTCGACGATGTCGGTGAGTTTGTCCGGCCCCTCGGCGGACAGGCCCAGTTCCTTCTTGATCAGCTCGAGTTTGCGGGGATCGGTCTGCGCCAGCATGCCGTCGGCGTCGGCGAGCAACTGCGACAGCGGAATCGGGGTGGTGGCCTGGTCTTGGGAGACGACGCTCCCGCCGGCCAGGAAGGGTCCGGTGTTCGACGCGGGCTCGAAGTCGATGTACTGCTCGCCGGCTGCCGACAGGCCCGAGACGCGCACCTTGCTGGTCGCCGGGATCCGCACCGTCGAGGAGATGTTGGCGACCGCATGCACGCCCGAACCGGTGATCCGCAGCGACTCGATCCGGCCCACCGGCACCCCGCGCACCGACACGTCATGGTTGGCCAGCAGCCCGCCGGACTCAGGCAGCGCGATGGTGATCTGGTACGTCGACCGCGCCGGATTCACCCGCAGTGCCCCCACCAGGAGGTAAGCCGTCGCCACCACCAGGGTCATCACCAGGGCGAGGCTCGACAGCAGGTTTTTGCGCCGATATCCGGCGCGGACCAGGGCGACGATGCGCCGGCTGAGTGCTTCGATCACGGTGTGGGTCCCTGTCCTTGGGGATCGGCCTCGGCGGCCCGCCGAGCAGCCTCATCTTCGGCCGGGGTCAGCGGTATCGGCATACCGATCGACTCCCACGGGACTTGTCCCATATCGGAGTCCGGGCCTCGGCCCACCACCCGTTCCTGCAGCCGCCACAGCGCGTACTTGATCGAGCCGGCCATTTTGGCCCAGTCGTAGCGTTTCGGACCGTGAAACGCCGGGTCGCCCTTGAACCCGGCGTCGGGCATCGAACCCCACACCAGGCGGTCCACGCTGGCGTGCACCGAGGCACCCCCGTTGGGCATGATCTTGATGAACGGCGCCATCAGCCGGTTCAGCGCGTACAGGCTGGTGTCGGGATCGGTTGCCACGTCGTTCCAGGCGGCGGCGAGCACGTTGGCGTCCTTGATGAAACTGTGCCCGGAATCGTCGGTCCCGGCGATCGAGGGGAACCGGGCCAGCTGACGGCTGGTGGCGCCCAGTTCCTCGACGAGGTCGGCAAGCCGGCTGGTGTTGTCCACCAGGGTGTCGGTCGCCGGGCCCGCCGCGTTGAGCACATCGGTGAGCGCGGCGCTGCGGGCATCCAGACGATCGGCGAGTGTGCTGGTCTCGCGCAGCGCCGTCTCGATCTCACCGGATCGGGCGTTGAGTTTGCCCAGCAGTTCGTTGGACTGGTTGATCAGCTTGCCGAACGCCTGGCCTTGGTCGCCGGTCGCCTTCCCGGCTCCGTTGACGATGTTGGTGAAGTTCTGCACCGCGCCGCCGTTGACCAGCAGCGCGGCCGAACTCAGCACCGATTCCACGGTGGCGGCCGACGCGGTCGACTCCAGCCCGATGGTGTCGCCGCCCTTCAGCGGCGGCGCCGACGGGTCAACCGGAACCGGCGGCTTGAGCGCCACGAACACGTCACCGAGCGGTGTCGCCGACCGCAGTTCGGCGGTGCTGCCCACCGGAATCCGGACACCGTCCATGATGCGCAGCGTGGTGACCGCGGTGTAGTCGCGCGCCACCATCGACTCCATCTGACCGACGTCGGCGCCGGCGAGCTTCACCTTCGCGTGCCCGGGCAGGTTGAGTGCGTTGGCGAACACCGCGGTGATCAGGTATCCGCCGCTGCCGATACCCGGAGCGGGCAGCGGCAGGCTGCCCAGGCCGCTGGTCCCGCATCCCACAACCGATGAGGCGATGACCGCACTGCACAGCAGTGCCATCGCCGTCCTGGGTGCTCGTGTCCGCCGTCGAATCACGATTACTGTCCCATCATCGAAAGGCCGTCCAGAACATACGTGAGACCGAAGTCCGGTCCGTAGTCGGCCAAGGTGCCTGTGCCGCAACCCAATTGTCGAAGGTGCATCATGTTGCACAGTTCCTTGGTGCTTTGGCTGTCGAGGAGGACCTTGTCGACCAGGACGTGCAGCCGGAATGCACCGTTGTTGGAGTCGATGGCGTTGTAGAGATTTTCCATCGTCAGCGGCAGCAGGTTGATCAGTTCCGCCAGGTCGCGTTTCTTCTCCGCCAGGGTGGTCAGGGCGGTGTCGCCGTTGAGGACGGCATGCTTGAGGTTGTCCCGGTTGGCCGCCAGCAGCGCCGTCGCCTGGGTGACGATCTCGTTGAACTTGCGTCCGGTGCGTCCGGTCCCGAAGTCCTCGTTGGCCAGCATCTGACTCAACTGACGGGTGGTGGACCCGAATTGACGCAGCTTCGCGTCATTGCGAGCTGCCGCGTCCATCAGGGAGCTGAGATTGGTGATGATCGTGGTCAGCTGATCGCCGGTCGCTTCGCCGCGGTCAGAGCTCATCCGCAGCGCCCGGGACAACTCGCTGAGCGCTGATTTGATCTTCTCGCCGTTGCCGTCGGCGATGTCGGCGCCGGCGTTGATCACGTCGGCCACCGGTCCATTGCCCTTACCGTCGCCGCCCAGTGACTTGGAGACCTTGTCGAGCATGTCCAGCACTCGGTCGAAGGCCACCGGGGTGCGGGTGCGGTTCAGTCCGATCGTGGTGCGGTCGGCCAGCACCGGGCCGCCCGCGTACGCCGGGGTCAGCTCGATCTGTCGCGCGGTCAGGATCGAGGTGTTGATAGTCACCGCGTGCACGTCGGCGGGGATCTTCACGCCGCGGTCGACGGTGAACTCGGCCTCGACGTACTCGCCCTTCGGGGTGATCTTCTTGACCTGGCCGACCGGCATGCCGAGCACCGCGACCACATTGCCCTCGTATAGCCCTGCAGCGCTGTCGAATTGGGCGGTGACGGTGATGTGTCCGCCGAACGGGTTGAGGTAGTAGCCGGCGACGGCGACCGCGATCACTGCGGCGGCAATCAGCGCGGTGATCAGCGCGGGGACCCCACGCCGGCCGTTACCGCTCGCCCCGACGCCCGCCGGCTCCTCGATCGGATCGTCGGCCAGGACGGCCGGTGCCGCGGTCATTTGCAGTCCTTGAAGTACTCGATCATGCCGAACTGTTTGGCGCGGCCGCTGATGGCGCACATCCACGAGTCGATCGCGATCCCGTTGCTGGCGAAGAACTCGATCGCCGGACCGTAGCCGGTGGCGTTGGTGATACCGCGCAACGGTGGCGGCGCGGCCTGAATCAGGCTGCGCAGCAGGTCGTCGTGCTGGCCGAGCATGTCCGACAGTGTTCGGAGGTTGACCAGCATGTCGTCGAGCATCGGGCGGTCCTTGACCACCACGTTGTTCAGTTGACTCACCAAGCTGGTCAGCGCTGCGAGCATGGCGTGGAAGGTCTGTTGCCGGGCCACCAGTTCCCCGATGAAATCCTGGCCCTGGTCGACCAGGCTGCCCAGGCCGGACTGCTGGTTGCGCAGTGTGGTGGCCACCCGCTGGGTGCTGGCCAGCAGGGTGCCGAGCTGGTCTCGGCGGTCAGCGGTGATCTTGGCCAGCGAGTGCAGGTTGGCCATCGCCTGCGGGATCACCGGCGGCAGACCCTGGAGCTGCTGGCCGAGTACGGCCAGGGACTGCCCGAACTGGTCGGAGTCGACCTGGTCGAAGGTGGTGGTGGCGTCTTCCAACAGCGACTGCAGGTCATAGGGCACCTCGGTGTGCGCCAGGGTGATTCGCTTGCCCGGAATCGAGCCGGGGCCGTCCGGCTCCAGCTTCAGGTAGCGGGAGCCGAGGATCGTCATCACCTGGATCGTCGCGCGGGTGTCCTTGCCCATTGGGATGTCGTTGCGCACCGACAGCCCGGCCTCCACGTGATCTCCGGCCAGCCGCATGCTGGTCACGCGGCCCACCTCGATGCCCGCGATCACGATCGGGTTGCCCGGGGCCAGCGCCGCGGCCTGGGCGAATTCCGCGGTGTAGCGGGTGTAGCCGAAGCCGAGCACCTTGACGAACAGTGCCGCAACCACGACGACCGCCACCACGGCGAGTGCACCGAACCCCAGCCAGGTGGTGTTATAGGACTCCAGCGGCCGCGAGCGCCACTGGCGGACGAACCGACGGATCCGCATCGTGGGGGTATCAGCCATTGGTGGTGTTCCTGCATCTTGGGGTGTGCCAGGCCAGGTTCTCGCTGGTGATCGGGCGAGCATTGCCGGGGGTGGCAGCGTTGACGATGATCGTGGTGATGTCGTTGAGGCCGGGGAAGAATCCGGTGGCGTTCAGATCGCAGAGGTAGGAAGTGCCGTAGGCGCCGTCGCCGAACGTCCGGCCGAGGCCCTTGAGCAGCAGCGGCAGGTTGGCGCCGGTGAACGCCAGCTGCGGTTCGATGCCGGTCATGTGCTTGGTGAACCCGGGCTCCCGGTTGATCATCTCCTCCAGTGAGGGGAAGACTTCGTCGGCGATCCGCGACAGCTGCCGGGTCACCTGGGCCAGCGAACCGACCGAGGACTGCAACGCCGGGCGCCGCGAATCGAGGTCGGTCACCGCGCGCCGGGCCTGGGTCAGGGCGTGGTCCAACTGATCGTTCTGCCCGGCGAGGGTCCCGGTGAGCCTGTTCAGGCTGGTGATGAGGTCGCCGAGCACTTCGTCACGGCCGGCCAGCGTCGCGGTCAACGTCGAAGACTGGTCCACCAGGTCCGTGATCGAGGCCTGATCGCCCTGCAGGGATTGCAACACACCCTTGGTCAGATCGTCGGCCTGCTTGGGGTCCAGCAGTGACATCAGTGGTTTGAACCCGTTGAGCAGGAGCCCGACGTCGAAGGACGGTTCGGTGCGCTCGACGCCGAGGACGCTGCCGCGGGGCAGGATCCGATGCTCGCCGGTGTCGGCGAGCGTTCCCCGGGACAACCCGAGGTAGCGCTGGCCGATGATGTTCTGGTAGGTCACTGATGCGACGGTGTCGGTGTAGAGCTTCTGGTCGGTTTGGACGATGAACGAGACCTTCGCCAGTTTCCCGTCCAGTTCCACCTTCTCGACCCGGCCCACCCGGACCCCGGCCATCCGCACGTCGTCGCCGTCGCGAAGCCCGTAGACGTCGGTGAACACGGCCGCATACGGCGCCGTCGACCCGGCCACGTCCCGGCGCAGCGTGGCGTAGACCAGCCAGGTCAGCACCGTCGAGACGACCATGAAGATCGACAGCCCGATCAGGGGTCCGCGGAATCTCACTTGTGGCCTCCTGTCGTGGCGGAGGCCGGCGAGGCCCATGAAACAGCGGTGCCCCGCGCGACCGGGCCCAGCAGCAGCTGGGTGGCCACCGACGCCGGCTCACTTCGGCCGGTGAGGGGCCCGGTGATCAGGCCGAGCTGGTTGCGTTCGGTCTGGCTGCCGACGGGACCCACATTGCCCCCGTAGGAGGCCGGGGCCGCGGGCGCGACCGGCGCGGCCGGCTGCCACTCCGGTGCGTGCGGTTGCACCGGGATCGGAGGGCTCGGCGGTGGCGGCGGAGCGGGGTCCAGCGGGTCGCCGGTGCTGGGAATTCGCGGGAAGGGCCCGGTCCACCACGGCAGCGGCGGGTTGGTGTCCTCCAGACTGCGATCCGGGTTGATCAGTGGCGGCCCGACGGCCCGCAGGTTCCCGTCCGGGCCGATCTCGGTGCCCGCGGGCGGCTCGAGACCGGCGGGGAAGCGGTAGTTCTGCGGCAGCATGGTCTCGGGCAGCTCGGGCCGTACCGCGATCTGCGGCGCGGTGAAGCAGCTCGGTCCCTTGAGCTCGCCGTACTGCGGGCAGTCCGCCCGGGTGTAGGTGTGCAGCGGGGTGAAAGACAGGTTGGCCCGCATGGTCTTGGTGACCAGTTCGGGATGGTAGAGCTGGTCGAAGAACTTGTCGGAGAGCCGGTTGACCCTGGTGAAGATCGGCACGAACTTGTCGGCGTTATTGGCCAGCACCCCGACGACGGGCGTGAAGTCGTGGGTGATCTCGATGAGCTGGTCGATGTGATTGTCGAACGCCTCGCGGGCCACACCCACGGTGTGCTGCCCGCCGGTGACCAGCGAGGCCAGCTCGGCGCGCTTCTGGGCGAACGCGCGCATCGGCTCGACGGCCTGATGCAACGCGTCGACCAGATCCGGCGCGGTGGCCTGCAGGCCGTGGGTGGCATCCAGCAGCGCCGAGACCGTCGAGGGTCCGGGTTCGGTGGCGACGATGCCGTTGAGCTGGTCGAGCAGCTTGGACATGTGTGCGCCGGCACTCAGCAGCTTGACCCGCCGGTTGTCGGTGGCCGCGCCGACCGCGGCCAGGATGCCCAGGCTGTGGTCTTCGCGGCTGCGACCGGTGGCGGCCAGGATGTCGCGCAGTTTGGACACGGTGGTCTGGAAGATCACCGTCGACAGCTCACCGTTCTCGGGGATGTGCGAGCCGTCGCGGATGGTGGGCCCGCCCGTGCCCGAGTCGACCAGCTGGATGGACGACACCGCGAAGACGTTGGACGGCACCACCCGGGCGGTCACCGATCCGGGGATGTCCTTGGCGTACTCGGGTTTGAGGTTGATGTGCACGTAGTTGGGTTTGCCGTAGGCCGCCGGGATCACGTCGGTGACACTGCCGACCAGCAGACCGTGGTACTTGACGTCGGACTGGGCGGGCAACCCGTCACCGACGTTGGTCAGGTTGGCCACCACCCGGACATAGGAGTTGAGCATGCCGGTGGACTTGGCCAGCAGAACCCCGGTGGCCAGCGCGATCACCAGCAGGACCGCCAATCCGGCGCCCAGCAGCTGGCGTTCGGTGGGGCCGCGGCCGTCCAGGTCGAGTGAGTTGCTCATCAGCCACCGAACCTTGCGCCGGAGTCGATGCTCCACAACGCCATGGTCAGCAGCATGTTGACCATGATCACGATCGTGATGCTGGCTCGCATGGCCCGCCCCGCGGCCACCCCGACGCCCTCCGGGCCGCCCGCGGCGTAGAAGCCGTAATAGCACTGCACGGTGGAGGCCAGCCACACGAACACCACGCACTTGAGCACCGAATAAAGGATGTCGGTGCCGGACAGCATCATCGTGAAGTAGTGCAGGTACGGCCCGATCGAGCCGCCGCCGATGATGCCGGTGACCACCTGACAGGTCAGGTAGGTGATCGCCAGGCAGGCCACGTACAGCGGAATGACCGCGATGGTCGCGGCCAGCAACCGGGTGGTGACCAGGTAGGGGATCGGCTTGATCGCGATGGCGTCGAGGGCGTCGATCTCCTCGGCGATCCGCATGGCGCCGAGCTGTGCGGTGAAGCGGCAGCCGGCCTGCATGGCGAACGCCAACGAGGCCATGATCGGCGCCAGCTCACGGGTGTTGACCAGCGAGGAGATGATGCCGGTCGCCGGACCCAGCCCGAGCAGGTTCAGGAAGTTGTAGCCCTCGATCGCCACCAGTGCTCCGGCGGTGAAGCCGAGGACCACGGCCACTCCGGCGGTTCCCCCGCCGACGACGATGGAGCCGTTGCCCCAGGCGATGTCGGAGAGCAGGCGCAGGAACTCCTTGCGGTAGTGGCGCAGCACGGTCGGGACGCCGGCCGCGGCCCGGCCGAAGAAGACCAGCATGTGTCCCAGCTGGATGGTGGGCTTCGACACCAGCCGGTAGGCGCGCAGCAGCGGGCGGGCGATGGCCGGGACGTAGGCGGAGGCGCTCATGCTAGAGGCCCGTCCGCGGGTACAGCACGTTGTAGAGCTCGCTGATGCCGACGTTGACGATCATCAGCACCAGGATCGACTCGACCACCGAGGCGTTCACCGAGTTGGCCACCCCGGCCGGCCCGCCGCGGGTCGACAGCCCCTTCTGGCACGACACCACCGCGACGATCGCGCCGTAGACCACGGCCTTGATCAGCGCGACGACCATGTCGCCGGTGGTGGCGAATGACGAGAACGTCGCCACGAAGCTGCCGGGTGCGCCCTTCTGGAAATAGACGTTGAACAGATAGCTGGCCAGGAACCCGACGAAGCAGGTGATGCCGGTCAGGGCCACGCCGATCATGATCGCCGCGGCGAAACGCGGGACCACCAGTCGGCGGATCACCGAAACGCCCATCACCTCCATGGCGTCGGTCTCCTCGCGCATGGTGCGAGAGCCCAGGTCGGCGGTGATGGCCGAACCGACCGCGGCGGCCATCAGCATCGCCGCCACCAGGGAGGCGGCCTGCCGGATGACGGCCAGCCCGGCGGCCGCGCCGGCCAGCGAGGTGGCGCCCACCTGGTTGGCCAGCAGCGCGAACTGGATGGACAGCGTCACCCCGATCGGCAGTGCCACCAGGATCGTCGGCAGCACCGCGGTGTTGGCCATGAACGCGCTCTGCCGGACGAACTCGCCCCACTGGAACCGGCCGCCGAACAGGTCGGCGAAGAAGTACTGCACGGTGCGCACCGCCAGCACGCACTGCTCCCCGACGGTGGTCAACGACGCCAGCGGGTGGCGCCTGGCGTAGCCGGCGGTCCAGTCGGTGATGGCCGCCGTGCCGTCCAGCGGCGCCTTGCCGGTCAGCTCATCCCGGGTTGTCATCGACCACCGATCGTGCGCTTGTGCTCGGCCGTGGACACCGATCGTGCGTTAGGCCGAGGATCCATGGCGGACATGGTAGCCACCGAACTTACTCCAGGGTAAGAAACGACGATTCCGGACCAGGCAAGCAAATTAACCCTCGAAATTCGCGGTCCGACAACCTCAATGGATCGCATAGGGCGTCGGCGCCGCCTTTCATCCGGCTAATGATGTCGGACACAATGCCGTGCCATGGGTGCTTCAGGCAACATGACTCGGGTTATGACGGGGTTACCGTTCAGTAGAACTGAATTCGTGTGTTCCAGAGCCCCAAATCACGGTCGATGGAGATACTCGACCCGGACGAAGCCGAGTGCGGGGAGGGTGTCGATGCGTCGAAGGTGGGCTCGCAGTGCCGCAACGGGAGCCGCCTGCGCGGTGGCGCTGGCAATCCTGGCCGGCCCGCTGGTTGCGCCGACCCCGGCCGTCGCCGACCCCGCCCAACCGCCGGGAGCACCGGGATTCACCCCGGCGCCCTCCGACTGGTCGCCGCACATGGATTTCTGGCCGTACAACACCTTCGCCTACCAGGTCACGCCGGAGATGATCAGCGGCATGTCGGACTCATGCCAGTGGTTCAACACGCAGTTCGACCCGTTGATCGGGCAGATCAACGATGTCAACCGCGCCCTCGGTGACCACCACGACGTCTACGCCGGTGTGCAGTCTCAGGCGGATGCCGTAGTTGCCGGCATCGACCGGTCGACGGGGTTCCTGGCGCCGCGCCTGCAGCCGCTGACGATCCGCAACACCCCGGACAACTACGGCCCGTACTCACCGATCTACGGCGGCGAGCAGCTGACCGGCGTGCTGTTCCAGCTGTCCCGAATCGCCGACAGCATGCGGAACAAACAACCGGCGGGATTCACCCGTCCCCACATCGATTCCGCCGCCGGGTGGGGTAACGCGCTGCGGAATTCCGGGGCGTGCACCTGAGCGCGCGCCGCCGCAGGTTGCGGTACCTTCGTGGTGCGTTGTGGCCGAACGGCTCCGGCCGGCAGTGACCGGACGGGTCCAGGGGAGGGTGGTTCAGGTGTCGGAGGAGCGGGAATCGACCGACGAGCCCGACGTTGTGACCGATGAGCCCGACGCTGTGACCGATGAGCCCGAGGCGGAGTCCGACGATTCACCGTCCGAGCCGGCCGCCGAAGAGGCGGCGCCCTCCCGCCCGGCGCGCCCGAGGTGGCAGTGGATCGCCGCGGCGGTGTTGGCGCTGGGCCTGATCGGTGCTGCCGTCGAGGGCTGGTTGCTGTACGCCCACCACCAGCGTGCGGTGGCGGCCGCCCAAGCGCTCGACGCCGCCGAGCGGTACACCCTGGTGCTGACCGGTGTGGACCCGGCCTCGGTCGACAAGAACTTCGCCGAGGTCCTCGACGGCGCCACCGGTGAGTTCAAGGACATGTACTCGGCGTCAGCCGAGCAGCTCCGCCAACTGCTGATCGACAATAAGGCGACCGCGCACGGCACCGTGATCGACGCGGCGGTCAAATCCGCCACCAAGAACAAGGTCGAGGTGCTGCTGTTCGTCGATCAGTCGGTGAGCAACAAGGTCGCGCCGCAGCCGAAGATCGACCGCAGCCGCATCGTGATGACCATGGAGAAGGTGGACGGGCGCTGGCTGGCCGCCAAGGTCGACATGCCCTGAACGGCGCTTGCCTAGCCGCCCAAGCGTTTACGCATCGACCAGATCAGCACTTCCGACGGCGCCGACGCGGTGAGCCGCTGACCGCCGCCGCCGCTGAAGCGGACCGCGTCACCGGTGTTCAACGCGCCGGCGCCCTCCAGGTCGACGTGGCCGACCGCGACGAACAGATGCACATACGGCGCATCGGGTAACTCGATGTGGTCTTCGGCCCGCAGTCGGGCGGCGTACAGGGTGGCGTCGGCGTTGCCGATGGTGATCGCGGCGCCGGGGTCACTGCCCGAAGCGACGGCGATCAGCGCGCCGCCGGTCAGGGCGTCGCCGATGTCGTGCTGCTGGTAGCCGGGCGCGCGTCCCGGGGTGTCGGGCATAATCCACATCTGGACGAAATGCACTGGCTCGCTGGCAGATTCGTTCTTCTCCGAATGCAGGATCCCGGTGCCGGCGGACATTCGCTGCGCCAGCCCGGGATGGATCACCCCGGCGTTGCCGATCGAATCCCGATGGCTCAACGCGCCGGACAGCACCCAGGTGACGATTTCGGCGTCACGGTGCGGGTGGGTGTCAAACCCGAAAGCCGGCGCCACGATGTCGTCGTTGTTGACCAGCAGCAGCCCGTGATGGGTGTTGTCCGGGTCGTAGTAGTCGTTGAACGAGAACGAATGCCGCGAATTGAGCCACGACGCATGAGTGGCCGCCCGGTCCGCAGCCCGGCGCACATCGAGCAAGCCCGCCATGTCACAAGGCTAGCGCGCAACCTGGTCGATGCCGGTAGTCTCCTTGCAACCGCCGAGGTGATACGGAGGTGGCAGGCGATGTCCGTCGAGACCGGCGCGTGCAACAACGCCGGTGTCGCCGCGTGAGTCGCCCAACTCTGCAACACCTGCAGATCGCCGACCTCATCGCGCACGCGGGCGGGGATCCGTGGGCGGTCGATGACAGCCTGCAGTCCGGCAGCCCGACCCAGATCAACTTCCTGGCCCAGGCGTTCCATCAGGCCGCCGGCTCGGCCACCTCGGCCGAGGAAACCTTCATCGCCGCCCAGCAGCACTTCGAGCAGTACAACCGCGAGAACGGTGAGCAGCCGATCAACAACGGCGCCGAAGTGCAGCGGGTCAAAGACGGCCTGCACGCCACCAACGCCCAACTCGGCCAGATCGCCGCCGATCTGGAGACCATCGCCGCAGCCCTGGCTCAGGCCCGCGCCGCCTCGCAGGCCAACATCACCGCGCTCAACGCCAACCTGATCGTCCTCGACGCCCGTATCGGGGTGTACCTGGACCAGGAGAATCAGGGCTACGACCACGACGCGGACATCGCCCAGTGCCGCCAGTTGGCCCAGGACGACACCGCAACCGCGCTGCACAACGCCACGGTCATCCGCAACGGCTACTCCAAAACCCTGCAACAGGCCTTGACGAATCTGCGGGTACGGGATGGCTACGACCCCGACGCTGCGGTGCGCAGGTTCGACGCGGACGCGCCGGCCCCGCCACCGGGACCCGTGCCCGACGATCCCAAGGAGTTCAACGACTACTGGAACAGCCTGACCCCCGGACAGAAGGATTGGCTCTTCAACTCCGACCACAGCATCGGCAACCATCCGGGCATGCCCGCCGACCCACCGGATCACCTGGGCTACGACCACTACAACAAGCTGCATCTCGCCGACGAACTGGGCAGTGCACAGGCCGCCGCCACGCAGGCCGACGCGCTGCGCAACCAGCACCCCGACTGGGCGGTCGGCGAGAACATTCCCCGCCCCAACAAACCGGGGGCCATCTTCGACGACCGCGTCGCCTACGAGAACTGGCAACGCCAGTACGACGCCGCCCGCGAGGGCGCCAAGTACCTTTCCGACCTACGGGCCGTCGACACGGTGCTTCGGGCCAGCCCGGATCGCAAACTGATGCTGCTGGACACCAAGAGCGGCACGCAGGCTCACGCCGCCATCGCGGTCGGCGATCCGGATAAGGCCACCCACGTGTCGGTCACCGCCCCGGGGCTCAACACCACGGTGCACGGCGGTATCGAAAGCATGGCCGAAGAAGCCACCAACGTTCGCCGGGAAGCCATGCGGCAGTTGGGCCTTACCCCCGGCCACGCAACCGATTCCGTTTCGGCGATCGCCTGGATCGGTTACGACACACCGCAGGTGCCCGGTTTCGACGAGAAAACCGCATCCCTGGCCGGGCTTTGGGACGTCACCCACGACGACCTCGCCAAAGCCGGCGCGCATGATCTGGCCCGCTTCTACGACGGCATCCAGGCCTCGCACCTGAGCGGCCCCGCCGACCTGACCGCGATCGGGCACTCCTACGGGTCGCTGACCACCGGACTGGCATTGCAGGAGCCCGGCGATCACGGGGTGTCGCGGGCCCTGTTCTACGGGTCGCCCGGAATCGAGGCGTCCACTCCCGGGCAGCTGCACCTGCAGCCCGGCCAGGTGTTCGCCATGGAGGCTCCCGACGACAAGATCCAACTGGTCTACGACGCCAGGGCCGTCGGCCAGGGCATTCCGATCGTCGGCACCTACCTCAACAACGAATTCGGCGACTTCGGGCCCAACCCGGCCACCAACCCCGAGTTCACCCGCCTGGCGACCGGGCCGTCCGCCGTGACCGACGGCCACGGCGGAGCCATCACCCTGGAGGGAGCTCACGGCCACAGTGACTACCCCCGTTTCCCCGACGGCGGAGGCCTGCGGACGACCAACTACAACATCGCCGCTGTGCTCGCAGGACTGGGCGACAAGGCGGTTCAAGGAAATTGATGTTTCACCGAGTATCCCCACCACAGCCGCGACGATGCCTGTTCGCTGTCTTGGCCATCGCCGCACTAACCGCAGGATGTCACGTGTCCCAACCTTATGAACCCACCCCGCCCAGCGTTGCCGCCGAGGCCGCCGACGTACTGCGATCCCTGCCGTCGTTGGAGGACACCCAAGCCCAGGTGCAGGCGGCGATGAACGAGATCACCGCTGCCGCCGGCCAGCTCATCTCGTCGGTCCGATGGGAGACCCTTCACGAGGGCTCGGGCGGCAACTGCGAACGACCCTATGAACAGACGGCGGGCAAACGGTACTTCCTGCCGGACGCCATCGCGCAGAACGTCGACGTGTCAGAGCAGGCCTGGGCCAAACTCGAACAGGCCGCCAAGGTGGCGGCCGCGAAGCTGGACGCCACCGAGGTGCAGGTGATGCAGAACCAGCCGGGCAATCACGATGTCGGCTTCTACGGTCCCACCGGCCTTTTCATCAAGGTCGGCTACCGCGGCAACCTGGTGGTCTCGGGCTACACCGGCTGCCGGCTGCCGCGCGAGGCCAAGTAGCCGCCTACCAGTCCGATTCGTCGAAGGTGATGACGCCGCGGATGTTCTTGCCGTCGATCATGTCCTGGTAGCCGTCGTTGATGTCCTCGAGCTTGTAAGTCGTGGTGATCATCTCGTCGAGCTTGAGCAGCCCGGACTTGTACAGGCCCACCAGCTTGGGCGTCTCGATGTGCGAGCTGCCGCCGCCGAAGATGTTGCCCTTCAACGTCTTCTGCAGCATGGTGAACAAGAACAGGTTCAGCTTCACGTCCGCGTCGACCATCGAGCCCATGCCGGTGACCACGCAGGTGCCGGTCTTGGCGGTCAGGATCATCGCCTCTTCGATGTACTCGCCCTTCATCTCGCCGACGGCGATGATCACCTTGTCGGCCATCAGGCCCCAGGTCTCCTCCATGACCGGCATGATCGCCTCGGCCATCGACGGGTAGACGTGGGTGGCGCCGAACTTGACGGCCGCCTCGCGCTTGAAGGGCACCGGGTCGATCGCGATGACGCGCCGCGCCCCGGATACCACCGCGCCCTGCAGGGCGCTCATGCCGATGCCGCCGACGCCGACGATGATGACGGTCTCGCCGGGCTTGACCTCGGCGACGTTGGTGGCCGAACCGAACCCGGTCGGCACCGCGCAGCCCATGATGGCCGCGGTCTCGAACGGCACGTCCTTGTCGATCTTGACCACGGAGTCCTGGTGCACGGTCATGTAGGGCGAGAACGTGCCGAGCAGGTTCATCGCCGAGACCTCGTGCGAACCGGCGTGGATCCGGTTGGTGCCGTCGGCGATGGCCTTGCCGCCCAGCAGCACTGCCCCGCGGTCACACAGCGAGCGGAAGCCCTTCATACACGGCGGACAGTTGCCACAGGCCGGGATGAAGGCCATCACGACGTGGTCGCCCTCTTCGAGGCCGGTGACGCCCTTGCCGACCTTGGTGATGACGCCGGCGCCCTCGTGGCCGCCCAGCGCCGGAAGGCCCATCGGGGTGGCTCCGGTGGTCAGGTGGTAGTCGGAGTGGCACATGCCCGCGGCGTGCACCCGGACCTGGACTTCGCCTTCGACCGGGTCGCCCAACTCGATCTCGTCGACCCGCCACGGCGAGTTCAGCTCCCACAACAATGCGCCCTTGGTCTTCATGACCGGCCATCATAGAACACGTTCCAGAAGCAGCCCCGACGGGTGCTCTTAGCTGGGAGAATGCCGTCCTAGCTGGTCTTGTGTGGAATGCCCACGGACAGGCCTCCGTCGAGAACCAGGTCCGCCCCGGTCATGTAGGAGGACTCGTCGGACGCCAGGAAGACCACCGCGGTGGATACCTCGGCGGACTTGGCGCCACGGCCGAGCGGAATCTGCAGGGAGTCGTCGGGGATGGCGATCGTCATCCGGGTGCGGATCAGGCCGGGCAGCACACTGTTGACCCGGATGTTGTGCGGTGCCAGTTCCACGGCGGCGGTCTTGGCCAGGCCGCGCACTCCCCACTTGGAGGCGACGTAGCCGTACAGGCCGGCCGTGCCGCGCATGCCCTCCACCGAGGAGATGTTGATGATGGAGCCTCCGCCGGCGGTCTTCATCGGTGCGACCGCCGCGTGCATGCCGAGCATGGTGCCGGTGAGGTTGATGTCGAGGACCTGCTGCCAGGCCGCGAGGTCGAAGTTCTCCAGGGCGTTGTACTTGGCGATGCCGGCGTTGTTGACCAGCACGTTGAGTTTCCCGAACGCCTCGACCGCGGTGGTGACGGCGTCCTGCCACTGCTCGGGCGCGGTGACGTCCAGGCGGACGAACCGGGCGGTGTCGGCCCCCAGCTCGTCGGCGAGTTTGGTGCCCTCCTCGTCCAGGATGTCGCCGATAACGACCTTGGCGCCCTCGGCGGCCAGCGCCCGCGCGTGTGCGGCGCCCATGCCCCGCGCACCGCCGCTGATCAGCGCAACCTTGCCTTCGACTCTGCTCACGGGGTTCCTCCGGCGGGTACGGGATCGGACACGTTTATTTGCGCGCAAGCGTGGCACAGCGGTTCCGGCAGTGCACACTCGGCAGTCATGGCGGTCAATCGGGGCGCTCACCAAGGCCACCAGCGAGTATTACGGCGAACCCGCCGCCGCGCCGGTGCCGTGAGCTAACTCGCGGTCGACGGCCGGCCGGGCGGTGAGGTCGCTACGCTGCTCGGATGGCATCTCCTCGCTCCGTCACCCACAGCGAGCGAACCTTCGATGGTGTGCGCGGGGTGCGAATCGTCTACGACACGTGGACGCCCCAGGCGGCGCCCCGGGCGGTGGTGGTGCTGTCGCACGGCTTCGGCGAACACGCCCGCCGCTACGACCACGTCGCGGCGCGCTTCGGCGAGGCCGGCCTGGTGACCTATGCGCTGGACCATCGCGGGCACGGGCGTTCGGGTGGCAAGCGGGTGCTGTGCAAGGACATGTCGGACTACACCGGCGACTTCCACACCCTGGCCGGCATCGCCGCCCGCGAACATCCCGGGCTGCCGCGGGTGGTGCTCGGGCACAGCATGGGCGGGGCGATCGTGTTCAGCTACGGCGTCGACCGCCCCGACGACTACCAGCTGATGGTGCTGTCGGGCCCGGCGGTGGACATGACCGACACGGTGTCGCCGCTGCTGGCGTTCGTCGCCAAGGCGCTCGGCGCCGTCGTCCCGGGCCTGCCGGCGCAGCAGCTCGACAGCAGTTTGGTGTCGCGGGACCCGGCGGTGGTGGCCGCCTACAACGCCGATCCGCTGGTGCATCACGGCATGGTTCCGGCCGGCGTGGGCCGGGCGCTGATCAAGGTCGCCGAGACCATGCCGTCGCGGGCGGCGGCACTGACCGCGCCACTGCTGGTGGTGCACGGCGCCGACGACGGTCTGGTGCCCGCGTCGGGCAGCAGGCGACTGGTGGACTGCGTCGGTTCTGACGACGTTCAGCTGACCGTGTACCCGGGGCTTTTCCATGAGGTGTTCAACGAACCCGAGCGTGAGCAGGTGCTCGACGACGTGGTGGGCTGGATCGACGCGCGCCTGTGAGTCGCGGTCGGCGCACCGTCGGCCGGTTCGGTTAGCGTGGCCGCCATGAGCTCCGACGACAAGATGTTGGCGCGCATCGCCGCGCTGTTGCGTCAGGCCGAGGGCACCGACAACGCGCATGAAGCCGACGCGTTCATGGCGGCAGCGCAGCGGCTGGCCACCGCGACCTCCATCGACCTGGCGGTGGCCCGGGCGCACTCGGCGAACCGGACGGCGGCGACCGCCCCGGTGCAGCGCACCATCACCATCGGGTCGCCCGGGGCCCGGGGCCTGCGCACCTACGTGCAGTTGTTCGTGGGCATCGCCGCGGCCAACGACGTGCGCTGTGATGTGGCGTCGAACTCGACGTTCGTCTACGCCTACGGCTTCGCCGAGGACATCGACGCCACCCATGCGCTGTACGCCGGCCTGGTCGTTCAGATGGTGCGGGCCTCCGACGTCTACATCGCCAGCGGGGCGCACCGGCCCACCCCGACCATCACCGCCCGGCTGAACTTCCACCTGGCGTTCGGAGCCCGGGTCGGCCGGCGGCTGGCCGAGGCCCGTGATGAGGCCCGCAAGGATGCCGAGAAGGACCGCAGTCGGGCGCCGGGCACCGCGATCGCGTTGCGTAACAAGGAGGTCGAACTGCGCGACCACTACCGCAGCGCCTCGCAGGCACGCGGCACCTGGCGCGCCACCCGGGCGTCGGCGGGTTATTCGTCGGCAGCGCGGCGGGCCGGGGACCGGGCCGGCCAGCGAGCCCGGCTGGGTGACAGCACCGAACTGTCGGGGGCGCGGTCCGCGCTGGAGCGGTGAGCGAACAACCGTCCGGGCGTGACACCCAGCGCGCCAAGGTCTACGCCGCGGAGGTCTTCGTTCGGACGCTGTTCGACCGTGCCGCCGAACGCGGTTCGGGTGACATCGAATTCTTCGGCACCCGGTTGACGCTGCCGCCGGAGGCCCGCTTCGGCTCGGTGGCGGCGGTACAGCGCTACGTCGACGACGTGCTGGCGTTGCCGTCGGTGCGCGATCGGTGGCCGGTCGGTGGCCCGCTGGGCGTGCGCGCACGACGCGGTGTCATCGCGGCGCATTACGAAAAGCTTTGTGAGACAGGCGTTATCGCCGTACCCGACCAACGGGGCGGGAGCTGGGCGCTACGGGAACTGGTGGTGCTGCACGAGATTGCGCATCACCTGTGCGACGCCCGGCCGCCGCACGGCGCGGATTTCGTCGCGACGTTCTGCGAACTGGCCGAAGTGGTGATGGGCCCGGAGTTGGGATATGTCCTGCGGGTGGTGTTCGCCAAGGAGGGTGTGCGTTAGCGGCGGCGCGCAACGGGTCAAAGACGGCCCTCCATCGTCCCTTCCAGCCCCCGAAGGGGCCACGAGACTCTAAAGACAAGTCGGACTCAGCTTGCTGGGGGCACGTCACGATCATGAGATCACCTTGAAGGCGATGGGCATGATCCGTTCAATCAGTGATTGAATCAGCGATTGAATCGTGGTTTGATGCTGTAATGACACGCACCGAGACGTCCACTCGCGAGCATCTGCTGAACGTGACCGAACGACTGTTGCTGGAATCCGGTTATGAGGCGGTGTCGGTGCGTGCCGTGTGCGCCGCCGCAGGAGTGAATCCTGCTGCCGTGCACTACCATTTCGGATCAAAGGTCGATTTGGTGACGGCGCTGTTGGAGACCCGATTGGGCCCGCTGTGGGCAGATGCGCTGCCTGAGGTGACGGCCGATTGCGCGATGTCCATCGATACCGCGGTTCGGATCGTGGTGGACCCGATCGCGACGTTGGCGGCTGATCCGGCAGGTCGGCTGTATCTGCACTTGTTAGCGCGTCTTCTGCTGGCCCGCAATGAAGTCGCGTGGACAAAAAGGTGGTTCACGGTGACACCCTGGGCGCGCATCCTGTCCGCCCAGGTGGCTGGATTGAGTGAGCGGGACGCCGTGCACCGGTGGATGCTCGCGTTCGAGTTGATTTTCGTACAGTTCGGCGATCCTCTGGCCGGCGACCGTCGGCTCACCGATGAGAAGGTGCAGAACCTACGGGACTTCGTAGCCGCAGGTCTGTCGGCGCCGGTGGCGTGCTCGTGAGTGCCGTGGCGGCCGACGTCTTCGGTCAGGCGGCACTGGGGCCGATCACGTTGCGGAACCGCGTCATCAAAGCGGCCACCTTCGAGGCGCGTACACCCGGCGGGGCAGTCACCGAAGAGTTGATCGACTTCCACCGTGCTCCGGCGGCGGGTGGCGTGGGAATGACGACTGTGGCCTATTGCGCGGTATCTCCGGAAGGGCGAACCGAACGCGACCAGATCCTCATGACACCGCAGGCAGCCCAGGGACTACAGCGCCTAACCGACGCCATCCACGCGGAGGGTGCCGCAGCCTGCGCCCAACTCGGGCACGCCGGACCCGTGGCAAACGCCAAGTCCAACGGCCTTCCGGCCGTCTCCCCGAGTAGATTGTTCAGTCCACTGGGTATGGCGTTCACCCGCCGCCCCGATACCGGGGACTTGCGCCGAATGGTCGCCGACCATGCGCGAGCGGCCAGGGTGGCGGTTTCTTCCGGATTTGACGCCGTGGAGCTGCATTTCGGACACAACTACCTGGTAAGTGCATTCTTCAGTCCGTTGTTGAACCGTCGACGTGATAACTACGGCGGGAGCCTGGCGAATCGCGCACGGTTGGCTCGAGAAATCGCCATGGCGGTTCGAGAAGAGGTTGGGGATCGCATCGCTGTCACGGCGAAACTCAATATGGAAGACGGCTTCCCCGGTGGCCTACACATCGAGGACGGCCTACAGATCGGTCGATGGCTGCAGGATGACGGTGCGCTGGACGCACTTCAGCTCACAGCGGGTAGTTCGCTACTTAATCCGATGTATTACTTTCGCGGCCGAGCTCCCCGTACCGAGTTCGCCGGAGTCTTCCCGCGGCCCCTGAACTGGTTTTTCGCCATTGCCGGCCGGGGCTTCCTGCGCCGGTACCCGTTTGAAGAACTCTATCTACTCGACACGGCTCGCCAGTTTCGACGGGAACTGACCATGCCGTTGATTCTGCTCGGCGGTATCACCGATCGTCGCAGCATGGATCTGGCGATGAGCGAAGGTTTTGAGTTCGTGGCGATGGCCAGGGGTCTGCTGCGGGACCCGAGTCTGGTTAAGCGGATCGGCGCTGACGCCGATTCCCGTTCCCTGTGTACACATTGCAACACCTGCATGGTGACGATCTTCGAGCGGACCCGTTGCGTCTTGCGTCCCGAAGCAGGCGTTTCAAAGGCCCGTGGCCCCTGGCTGGTGGTGTAGACCAAGTAGCGGCGTCCGGTGACGCGCAATGCGTTGCGCGTCACCGGTCTCCGGCGTTCAGCTGCTTACGGCTACCAGTTCGTCACCGCAGGTGCAGCGGTAGGCCGCGCCGGCACCCTCGCAGTGGCACGCGGTTTCGATGCGGACCCGGCATCCACAGCCGCCGTGGCCGCAGGTCAGCACGGTTCCTGCTTCGTAGTTCGCCATGTTTCGCACCTTTCTCCTGATGATCCCCCGGCAGGTCCGGGTGTCCCGACTATATACCCTATAGGGGTATGGGGTAAAACTTTTTTCGGCCTGATTTCCGTCGCGCGGGCTAGTCTCGGTGGGGTGAGTGAGAAGCCAACGCCCCGTGACGTCGACGTTCTGTTGGACCGGGTCTTCGCCGGCGGCGATCCGGCGCTGGAGGAGGCGCTGGCCGCCAGCGACGCGGCAGGTCTGCCCGCCATTGCGGTATCGGCGCAGCAGGGCAAGTTCTTGAATCTGCTCGCGACCGCGACCCGGGCCACTCGCATCCTGGAGATCGGGACCCTGGGGGGCTACAGCACGATCTGGCTGGCGCGGGCCGCCGGACCCGGCGGCGTGGTGGTGACGTGCGAGTACGAGCCCAAGCACGCCGAGGTCGCCCGGGTCAACCTGGAGCGGGCCGGTGTCGGTGACCGGGTGCAGGTGCTGGTCGGCCCGGCCTTGGACACGCTGCCGGCGCTGTCCGGTGAACCGTTCGATCTGGTGTTCATCGACGCCGACAAGGAGAACAACATCGGCTACCTGAACTGGGCGGTGCAGCTGTGCCACCCCGGGTCGGTCATCGTGGTGGACAACGTGATCCGCGAGGGCGCGATCCTGCACCCGGATTCGGATCCGACCGCGCGGGGCAGCCGGGACGTGTTGGAGTTGATGGCCGAGCATCCGCGCCTGCAGGCCGCCGCGATCCAAACGGTCGGGGTCAAGGGCTGGGACGGCTTCGCCATCGCGGTGGTGCGGTAGCCGAGAATATTGCGTCCGACCAGCCGGATTTCCGTTGCTGGCGGATCGCGGGCGAGCGTAGCCTTTCATCAGATGGATGGGTGCAGCGGGGCATGAAAATGCCTGCTGCATAACAGAAAGGTTGCGAAATGAGTACAATCCATTCATCAATCGAACACCATCCGGATCTGTTAGCTCTGCGGGCGACCTATGACAGAGCGGCCGAGTCGATGGTTGCGCAATTCACCTTCGGGATGACCCTGTTGACGGCGGTCTACGCCGCCCTGTCACCGTGGATCGTCGGATTCGAGAGCACCTCCCGGCTGACGTTCAACAACTTCATCGTCGGCGCGGTGGTCGCGTTCCTGGCGTGCGGGCTGGCCTCCGCGCTGGACCGCACCCACGGCTTGGCGTGGACACTGCCGATCTTCGGAGTGTGGTTCATCGTGTCGCCGTGGGTACTGCGGGACATGTCGCCGACGCCCGGCATGGCCTGGTCGAATGTGGTCGCCGGTGCGATGTTGACCGCCCTGGGCCTGACCGCCGCCTACTTCGGCAGGCGCGCCCGCCACGACGCGGCCACGAACACGCCGTGAGGTTCGCAGCTGGCTGACCGGCCGGACCGCCGGCCGGTCAGCCCAGTGCGGCGCTGTGCCGGTTGGTCACGATGTCATCGGACAGCGGTGCGACGGCCGCCATGATTTCGGCCGTAATCGACTCGGGTACACCGCAACTGGTCAGCGCCGCGGTGAGATGTCCTACGACCAGGTCGAACTGCAGCCGGCCGATGTTGCGGCCGCGATGGGCGTCGGCCATCGACAACCCACGATACGGCTCGGGGCCGCCCAGCGCTGCCGCCAAGAACGCGACCTGCTTGCGTTCGAGGCGGGCCATATCGCTGTTGCGGAAGTAGCCGGCGAGCCGCGCGTCGGCCAACACGCGTGCGTAGAAGTCTTCGACGACGGCGGTCAGCGCTGCATCGCCGCCGATTTCCTGGTAGATGCAAGTCATGTGACGTGTCCTCGGTTGCGAACAATGCACCAGCCAGCACACCGCCAGGGCGTTTCGTCGCAATTAAGACGCCGTCACGTTCGTCGAAAGAACATCTCACGCCCGGGATCCGGCCGAGGGCGGCCGGCGACGTGCTACCCGCAGACGGCGCCGGTGGCCGCCGAACCCACCAGCTTGCGGTACTTGGCCAGCACGCCCGTGGTGTAGCGCGGCGGGGGAGGGGTGAAACCCTGCGCGCGGGTGGCGAACTCATCCGGGTCGACCACCACGTCCAGGGTCGCGTTGGCCACATCGAGCCGGATCTTGTCGCCGTCACGCAGGAAGGCCACCGGGCCGCCGTCCACCGCCTCGGGTGCGATGTGGCCGACGCACAACCCGGTGGTGCCACCGGAGAAGCGGCCGTCGGTGAGCAGCAGCACGTCCTTGCCCAGTCCGGCGCCCTTGATCGCGCCGGTGATGGCCAGCATCTCGCGCATCCCCGGCCCGCCCTTGGGCCCCTCGTAGCGGATCACCACGGCGTCGCCGGCGGTGATCGTGCCGTCTTCCAGCGCATCCAGCGCGGCCCGCTCGCCGTCGAAAACCCGTGCGGTGCCCTCGAACACGTCGGTGTCGAAGCCGGCCGACTTGACCACCGCGCCCTCCGGTGCGAGCGATCCGCGCAGGATGGTGATGCCGCCGGTCGGGTGGATCGGGTTGGTCAGCGCGTGCAGGACCTTGCCGTCGACAACCGGGGGATTGAGCTCGGCGATGTTCTCCGCCATCGTCTTTCCGGTGACGGTCATGCAGTCGCCGTGCAGCAGGCCGGCTTCCAGCAGGGTCTTGAGCATGACCGGCACCCCGCCGATCTTGTCGATGTCGTACATGACGTGCGCCCCGAACGGCTTGACATCCGCCAGGTGCGGCACCTTCGCCCCGACCCGGGAGAAGTCGGCCAGGGTCAGATCCACCTCGGCCTCGCGGGCGATCGCCAACAGGTGCAGCACCGCGTTGGTCGATCCGCCGAACGCCATCACCACCGCGATCGCGTTCTCGAACGCCTCCTTGGTCAGGATGTCGCGAGCGGTGATGCCCCGGCGCAGCAACTCCACCACGGCCGCTCCGCTGGCGCGGGCGTAACCGTCACGGCGCCGGTCGACCGCTGGCGGCGAGGCGCTGCCCGGCAGTGACATGCCCAGCGCCTCAGCCGCACTGGCCATGGTGTTGGCGGTGTACATGCCGCCGCAGGCGCCCTCGCCGGGGCAGATCGACCGCTCGATGATGTCGACGTCCTCGCGGGACATCAGGCCGCGCGAACAGGCGCCGACCGCCTCGAACGCGTCGATGATCGTCACCTCGCGCTCGGTGCCGTCGGACAGTTGGGCGTAGCCGGGCATGGTGGAGCCCGCGTAGAGGAAGACCGAGGCCAGGTCCAGGCGCGCGGCGGCCATCAGCATCCCGGGCAGCGACTTGTCGCAGCCGGCCAGCAGCACCGAGCCGTCCAGCCGCTCGGCGCACATCACGGTCTCGACGCTGTCGGCGATCACCTCGCGAGACACCAGGGAGAAGTGCATGCCCTCGTGGCCCATCGAGATGCCGTCGGAGACCGAGATGGTGCCGAACTCCAGCGGGTAGCCGCTCGCCTCCAGCACGCCTTCCTTGGCGGCCTTGGCCAACCGGTCCAGCGAGAGGTTGCAGGGTGTGATCTCGTTCCACGACGAGGCCACCCCGATCTGGGGCTTGGCGAAGTCGTCGTCTCCCATTCCGACCGCCCGCAGCATCCCGCGGGCTGCGGACTTCTCCAGGCCGTCGGTGACGTCACGACTGCGTGGTTTGATGTCGACGGACGAGGCGTCGGTGCTCCCAGAATTCACCAGCTCAGTATGACGGTAGGGCCGAACCGGGCAAAACGAATATCATACCCCGCGGGGGTATGCGCTAAAGTGGGCGCATGAGAACAGCCATCACGGTCGCCGTTGCGGTCGTCGTCAGCATCGCCGCGGGCGCGTGTCACAGCCCTGCGCCGGGCGGGCCGAGCGCGGCGCCGGAGACCCAGAGATCGAGCGGTGCGCCGGGTGCGGCCACCGGCAGCGCCGGCGACATCGCGTTCCTGGAGAACATGGTTGTCCACCACCAGCAGGCCCTGGAGTTGACGGCGCTGAGCTATGGGCGCAGCACCAATTCCGCCCTGCTGGCGCTGGCGAACCAGATCACCGCGCAGCAACAGACCGAACTGCAGGGCTGTCAGGCCCAACTGCTGCAGTGGGAGGCGCCCGGCAGCCCGTCGGCCCAAAACCACGCCGAGATCCCTGGAATGGTGGATCAGGCCACCATCGACAAACTGCGCAACTTGCATGGAGCAGCCTTCGACAAGCTGTGGCTTCAGACCATGATCGCCCACCACCGTGGCGCGATCACGATGGCGCACAACGAGATCGAACAGGGTCAGAGCCCGGAGGCGATCAGCATCGCGCAATCACTGCTGCCGCGGCAGCAGGCCGACATAGATCAGATGACCGCAATGTTGGGAGAGACATGACCACCGACGCTCCTGGGTACTCCCCGCGCAAGGACAACTACGCCAAGCGGCTGCGCCGTATCGAGGGCCAGGTGCGCGGAATTGCCAAGATGATCGAGGAGGACAAGTACTGCATCGATGTCCTCACCCAGATCAGCGCGGCCAACAGTGCGCTGCGGTCGGTGGCGCTGAACCTGCTCGACGAGCATCTGGGGCACTGCGTCACCGGGGCGGTCGCCTCCGGCGGCGAGGAGGCCGACGCGAAACTCGCCGAAGCCTCCGCCGCTATCGCGCGGTTGGTTCGTTCCTGACTCGGGCGCCGTTACCATGTGATCCAGCAGTTACCGGGAGCGCACCGCGCCACACACCACTCGACGCTGCTCCCACACCATGACTGTCGAAACCGGAAAGACCCGAAGCGGGCCGCCGACGCCCTGGACGCCGCGGATCACGGCTCAATTGGCGATCCTGGCTGCAGCCGCATTCATCTACGCCACCGCTGAGATCCTGCCGGTCGGCGCGCTGCCCGCGATCTCGCAGGGCCTGGATGTCAGCGAGGCCCTGGTCGGAACCCTGCTGGCCTGGTATGCGGTGGTCGCGGCCGCGACGACGATTCCATTGGTTCGCTGGACGGCGCACTGGCCCCGCCGCCGGGTGCTGCTGATCACCCTGATCTGCCTGACCGCCTCGCAGGTGATCTCGGCATTGGCGCCGACCTTCGCCGTGCTGGCCGCGGGTCGTGCACTGTGCGCCGTCACCCACGGGCTGATGTGGTCGGTGCTGGCACCCATCGCCACCCGCCTGGTCCCGCCCAGTCATTCCGGCCGCGCCACGACCGCGATCTATGTCGGAACCAGCCTGGCGCTGGTGGTCGGTATCCCGTTGACGTCGGCCATGAGCCTGCTGTGGGGCTGGCGGCCGGCCGTTGTGGTGATCACCGTGGCGGCGGCGTCCATCACCGTGGCGGCGCGGTTCGCGCTGCCCGCCCTGGTGCTCAGCAACGATCAGCTGGCGCTGGTCGGCCGCCATCACTACCGCAACCGGCGGCTGCTGGGCGTGAGCACGGTGATGCTGATCGCCGTCACCGGCCACTTCATCTCCTACACGTTCATCGCGGTGATCATCGAGGAAGTGGTCGGGGTTCCCGGGGCCCGACTGGCGTGGCTGTTGGCCGCCTTCGGGGCGGCCGGCCTGGTCGCGATGCCGATGCTGGCGCGGCCGCTGGACCACCGACCGAAAGCGGTCACCGGTAGCTGCATGGCCGCACTGTCGACGGCGTTCGTCGTACTGGCCGCACTGTCGATCAACGGGCACCACTCGACCGGAACCACGGTGGTCGCGGCGGCGGCGATCGTGCTGTGGGGGGCGATGGCGATGGCCGTTTCGCCGATGCTGCAGTCGGCGGCGATGCGCACCGCCCCCGATGATCCCGACGGTGCGTCCGGGCTGTACGTGACCGCATTTCAGGTGGGGATCACCGGCGGATCGCTGGCCGGCGGGCTGTTGTTCGACAAGGCCGGAACGTCGGCGATGCTGAGCGCATCGGCATTGCTGGTCGGTCTCGCAGCGGCCGGAATAGCGGTCAGCAAACGCCTGTTCGTCGTTCCCTGACGTGGGCGGGGACGGTAACCTTCGCCACTATTGCTTTGGCTGAACTCGCAGTTCAGCGAGGTATGCGGCCCCGTTGTGTGCTGATATCCACTCGCTGTGCGAGTTAGCTGATGGTCGCGCTGTGCAACACTTGGGTTCAAGATCGTGACCGGAGGTACGTATATGTCGGGATGGAAGCTCGCAGGAGTCGGAGCCTGGCTCAGCACCGCTGGGCTGGCTGCCGTGCTGACGCTCGGCTGCGGCTCGGCGCTGGCTGACCCGCCGCAGCAGCCCGGTGACCCGGGAGCGGGCCCTGCTGCCCCGGTCGACCCGGCCGCGGCGCCGGCGGCACCGGACCTGCCGCCCCCGCCGGCACCGGAGCTGCCGCCGCCCTTCCCGCCTCCGTTCCCGCCTCCGGCGGACCCGATGGCGTTCCCGCCGCCGCCCGAGCCCGCTCCGCCGGCGCCGGGTGAGCCCGCGCCGCCCGCTGAGCCGGGTGGGCCCGCTGAGCCGGGTGGGCCGCCGCCGGGCCCGGCAGAGTCGGCAGCAGCCACGCCGGCGGCGGCGTCGTCCGGCCCGGTCGTCGGCCAGAACCCGGAGCCGTTCACCGGCACCGCGCCGTTCCTGCCGCCGACCTTCAACCCGCTCAACGGGTCGATGGTGGGCGTCGCCAAGCCGATCATCATCAACTTCCAGCGGCCGATCGCCGACAAGGCGATGGCTGAGCAGGCCGTTCACATCTCGTCGAACCCGCCGGTGTCCGGCAAGTTCTACTGGATGACCCCCAGCCAGCTGCGGTGGCGGCCGCTCAACTTCTGGCCGGCCCACACCACCGTCACCATCGACGCCGGCGGCACCAAGTCGAGCTTCCGCACCGGTGACTCCCTGGTGGCCACCGCCGACGACAAGACCCACCAGATGACGATCACCCGCGACGGCAAGGTGGAGAAGACCTTCCCGATGTCGATGGGCATGTCCAGCGGCGGGCACGAGACACCCAACGGCACCTACTACGTGCTGGAGAAGATGCCCACGCTGGTGATGGACTCCTCGACCTACGGGGTTCCGATCAACTCCACCTACGGCTACAAGGTGACCGTGCAGGACGCGGTCCGCATCGACAACAGCGGCGGCTTCGTGCACAGCGCCCCGTGGTCGGTCAATGACCAGGGCAAGCGCAACGTCAGCCACGGCTGCATCAACCTGAGCCCGGCCAACGCGAAGTGGTTCTTCGACAACTTCGGCAGTGGCGACCCGGTCGTGGTGAAGAACTCCGTCGGTACCTACACCAAGAACGACGGCGCCCAAGACTGGCAGATGTAGCGCCCCTCCACCGCGCGGTGAAACGGGGCCCGGATCAGTTCCAGATCCGGATCCGCTGCGCGGGCTCCAGATGCAGCGCGTCGTCTGGCGTGACCGCGAACGCCTCGTAGAAGGCGTCGATGTTGCGGACCACGCCGTTGCAGCGGAACTCCGGCGGTGAGTGCGGATCGGTCGCCAGCCGCCGGATCGCTTCGGCGTCACGCGATTTGGTGCGCCACACCTGTGCCCAGCCGTAGAAGACACGCTGCACACCCGTGAGCTCGTCGATCACCGGGGCTTCGGCGCCGTCCAGCGACAACTGATACGCCAGCAGCGCAATGGACAGACCGCCCAGGTCGCCGATGTTCTCCCCGACCGTGAATGCCCCGTTGACCGTGTGCCCGTCACCCAGTGCGCGCGGCACAAACGCGTCGTACTGATCGATCAGGGCCTTGGTGCGCACACCGAACTCGGCGCGGTCATCATCGGTCCACCAGTCCACCAGGTTGCCGTCGCCGTCGTACTTGGCGCCCTGGTCGTCGAAGCCGTGGCCGATCTCGTGGCCGATCACCGCGCCGATGCCGCCGTAGTTGGCCGCGTCGTCGGCGTCGGCGTCGAAGAACGGCGGCTGCAGGATCGCGGCGGGGAAGACGATCTCATTCATCCCCGGGTTGTAGTACGCGTTGACGGTCTGCGGAGTCATGAACCATTCGTCGCGATCCACCGGGGAGCCCAGCTTCGCCACTTCGCGGTCGTAGTTGACCGCATAGCCGCGCAGGTAGTTGCCGTAGAGGTCGGTCCGGTCGGTGACCAGCGCGGAATAGTCCCGCCAGGTGGCCGGGTAGCCGACCTTGGCGGTGAACTTGTCCAGCTTGGCCAGTGCCCGCTCCCGGGTCGCCGGGGTCATCCAGCCCAGGCTGGTGATGCTGACCCGGTAGGCCTCACGCAGATTCGCCACCAGGGTATCGATGCGCGCTTTGGCGTCCGGCGGGAAATGGCGTGCCACATAGAGCTTTCCGACGGTGTCGCCCATCAGGGACTCCACCAGGGACACGGCGCGCTTCCACCGGTCGCGGATCTGCTCGGTACCCGAGAGCCGGCGCCCGTAGAACTCGAAGTCCTCGGCGATCAACTCATCGGTCAGGATGCCCGCGCGGGCATGAATGACCCGCCATCGTGCCCAGTCCTGCCAGTCGGCAAGGTCCGCGGATTCCCACAGACCGGCGAACGCCGTCAGATAGTCCGGTTGGCGGACCACCAGATCGGCGGTGACCTCGGCGGAAACACCGAGGGCGTCCACCCAGCCCGCCCAGTCGAAGCCGGGTGCCTCGTTCGGCAGCCCGGCGAAGGCACGCAGGTTGTAGGTCAGCTCGGCGTCGCGACGCTTCACCACGTCCCAGTGGGCGCCCGCCAGCTTGGCTTCCAGCCCGACGATGCGCCCCGCGGTCGCGGCGTGGTCGCTGCGATCCCCGCCGAGGACCAACGCGAACATTCTGGCGATGTGATCGGGATAGGCGGCCAGAATCTCGGCGTGCTGCTCGTCGCGGTAATAGGACTCGTCCGGCAGCCCGATGCCGGACTGGGTCAGGTGCAGCAGGTAACGGCTGGAGTCCTTCGAATCGGTGTCCACATACAGCCCGACGCCGCCGCCGACCCCGGTGCGCTGATACGCCCCCAGCGCCCGCGCCAGAGCGTCGCGGTCTGCCGCCTCATCGATCGCCGCCAACTCCCGGCGCAGCGGTTCCACCCCGGCAGCCTGCACCGCCTGCTCGTCGGTGAAGCTGGCGTACAGGTCGCCGATCCGGCGCTCATCGGTGCCGGCCGGCGCAGCCGATCCGGCGGCTTCGGTGAGCAATTCGCGGACCTGGACCTCGGCCCGATCGAACAAGGTGCGGAATGCGCCGTCGGTCGCGCGATCCGGCGGCATGTCGTAGCCGTCGAGCCAGCGTCCGTTGACGTGACCGAACAGATCGTCCTGCGGTCGGACCTCACTGTTGAGGTAGCTGAGGTCAAGGCCGGAACGAGCAGCTGCTGAGGTCATCGTGGCCATCCTTTCACGGCGAACGGTACAGCTGTCCTGTAGCGTCACCGCCATGCCTGACGAGGAGCTACCCGACGAAACCACCGAAGTGGACGACGGACTCGTCGAATCCGACGACGCCACCACCGAAGTGGCGGCCGACGAAGAGACGACCCCAGACCATGAGGTCAAGAAGAGCGCCCACGCGAAGGCGGCCAAGGCGTCCAAGGCGTCCTCCGGCGGGGTCTTCTCCAGCTACGGTCTGGTGTCGGCATTCCTCGGCCTGATCGCGGTCGGCGCGTTGGTGTTCGGCCTCATCACCTGGTCGGCGCACCGCGACGACGTCGACGAGCGGGCCTACCGCAGCCGGGTGCTGCAGACCGCGGCGAGTTGGACGAGCGTGCTGATCAACCTGAACGCCGAGAACGTCGAGAAGGGTATGTCGCGGTTGCGCGACAAGACCGTCGGCGAACTCAAGACCGAGTTCGACGCCGCCCTGGCGCCCTACCGTGACGTGGTGCAGCGGATCGAGTCACGCAGCAGCGGCCGGATCGAGGCGGTCGCCATCGAGCTGGAGCGCAACAATCTGGACGACCCGTCGGCCGGAGGGGCCGAGCCGCAGTCCGGTCCCGGCCGCACCGACCCGGTGATGGTGATCGCGACGTCGGTCGCCGAGAACGTCGGCGGGCGGCCGCAGACCGTGCACTGGGCGCTGCACCTCGACGTCAGCGACGTCGATGGCCACCTGATGATTTCGCGATTGAGGTCGATCCGATGAGCAAGCTGGCGAACCTGAAGTCGCGGACGTTGTGGCGGGTACTGGGCGTCGACATCGCCGCACCGCTGGCTGCGATCGCCGGTGCGCTGCTGGTCGGGCTGATGCTCGACTGGCCGCTGTGGTGGGTGTCGGCCTGCTCGGTGCTGGTGCTGCTCATCGTCGAGGGCATGGTGGTGAACTTCCTGCTGCTGCGTCGCGACGCGGTCACGGTCGGCACCGACGACGAACGGCCCGGCCTGCGCCTGGGGGTGGTCGCTCTGGCCGCCACCTCGGTGGTCGCCGCGGCGGTCCTGGGATACCTGCGCTGGACCGAGCCCGACCGCGCCCTGGAGGCGGACTCCGGGGAGGTTGTCAAGACCGCCGTCGACATGGCGGAGGCCGCCGCAACGGTCTCGCCGGCCAACCCGGACGCATCGATCGAGAAGGCAGCCGCCTTCATGGTTCCCGACCGGGTCAACGCCTTCCGGGAGAGTATCGGCCGGACCGCCACCGAGATGGCCAACCGCAACATCGCGGTCGAGGCGCAGACGCTCAGTGCAGGTGTCGAGGCGCTCGGGCCGTCGGCCGCTCGCGTCGCGGTGGTGCTGCGCAGCACTCAGACCGTGGCGAACCAGCAGGTCAAGCAGGCGGTGGTGCCGGTGCGGGTGACCCTGACCAAGCGCGGCGACCAGTGGATGGTCCTGGAGATGTCACCGATCCACGCCCGCTGACGCCCCGGGCGTCTACAGGACGTCGGGAGCCTCGCGGTTGTGGAGTTTGACGAACCGGTCGGACAGGCGGCGCATCCGGATCATCAGTGAGGCGGGCGGGTCGACCGTGCCGTTGAGGTAATCGCTCAAGGTGTCGGCGGGTACCCCGATACGGGAGGCGAACTCCTGCTGGCCCAGACCGCAGCGCTCGATCAGCAACCGCATGTGACGGCCGACCTCGGCTCGTTCGTTGGTCTCCAGGTGTGCCCGGGCGCGGGACAGCACTTCCGACAGCGCTTTGGCGATGCCGTAGGGCGCGGTGCCCTCCAGCACCTCTTCGACCTGGCGAGCGGTGCGCCCGAATGGGTCGCGCTTGAGCGCCACCACGATGAGCTGCCAGGTGCCGATATCGCCGCTCTGCAGGGCTGAGCGGATGGCTGACGTCGGCCAGAACTCGACCGGCCGGTCGGTGCCGCCGGGCCGGGAATCGGGCTTCGAACCCGTCCGGAGTGGCAGTGATCCACGGCGTCGTTCCGCAGCCAACGTCACCTCGCCTCCTCCAGCATCGCCACCGCGACCGACAGGCAGCGCTCCCGGACCTGTTCCCAGTCCGTGCCGGCCCGCGGCGCGCTGTCCCCGGCGAGCTCATCATCGGGGTCGGTGGGCTCCGGTTCGGCGAGCCGACAGACCAGTTGCGTGGCCATCCATTGTCGTTCGGCTGGTTGACCAGAGTAATACCTGTCGATTCCGCCGAGGGCGTCAGCAACGGTTTGCGGGTCCAGCACTTCGACGAGCTCGGCGAGCTCGGTGTAGTCCCGTCGACGGTTGCGGGCCATCAGCAGGTACCCGGTGAGACGCAATGTTTCGGCGCCGGTGGGGATCTTCAGTCGGTCACCGGTGGGCAGTTGGACGGCCGCGGTCTCCATCGGGCGGCTCCGGGCCAGCACCGGGCCCTCGAGCCCGATCTCGTTCGCCGCCCAGGCCTCGGTCTCCAGCGCGTCGAGTGCGATGGCAAGGCGCCGGCGCCACACGGTGACCGGGTGCACCGGGCGCACCGCGCGGGGCAGCGCCCGGCCCGTGCCGGTGCGGGCCTGCCAGCTGCCGGTCAGCTTGGCCAGTGCGTGGCTCACCACCGTGCCGCCGGTGGGCGCCGACCCCGCCGCGACCGGCAGCGCCTCCATCTTGCTGGTCGCGACTTCAGCCAGGCCGCAACCGCGCAGTGCCAGCGGATCACTGACACAGATCGCGTCCGGCACCAGGTCTTTGAGCTTCGCCGCCGACTTCACCACCACCCGCAGGTCGGCGCTGGGAGTGATCAGGGCGGAGATGTCGTCGGGGATCACCACCACATCGCCCAACTCCACCCGGGGCAGCGGCTTCTCGAAATCGACCGACGGCAGGATCCAGTCCAGCCAGCGCGGCAGCCACCAGTTCCACTGATCGAACATCGCCATCAGGGCCGGCACCAGCACCAGGCGCACCACGGTGGCGTCCACCGCGATCGCCACCGCGCAGGCCACGCCCAGCTCGGCGACCAGCGGCATCCCGGCGAACGCGAAGCCGATGAACACCGCGATCATGATCAGCGCCGCACTGGTGATGGTGCGAGCGCTGGTGCTGACGCCGTACGCGACCGCGTCATGGGTGTTGCCGGACTGCAGGAATCGCTCCCGGATCCGGGTCAGCAGGAAGATCTCGTAGTCCATCGACAGGCCGAACGTCATGGCCAGCACGATCGGGGGGATGAAGCTGTCGATCGAACCGGTCGGTGCGAACCCGAGCTGCTCCAGCCAGCCCCACTGGAACACCGCCACCAGGCTGCCGTAGGCGGCCGCCACCGACAGCACCGTCATCACGACGCCCTTGAACGCCAGGAACACCGATCGGATGGAGATCAGCAGCATCAGGAACGCGATCAACGCCACGAACACCAGCACCAGCGGTTCGGCCGCCGCCACCCGGTCGTCGAAGTCCTTGATCAACGCGGTCGGCCCACCGACATCCACTCGCACCGACGGCGAATCGGCCGCTGAGGGCAGGTGTTCGCGCATCCAGTCGATGGTCTCCCGCGCGGCCATCTCCTCGGGGTCGACGGACAGCACCGCCGACAGCAGGCCGCTGCTGTTGTCATTGCCGAACACCGGTGGGGAGACCGAGGCGACGTTGGGGGCCCGGGTCATCTCCTCGCGGATCGCGGCGAACGTTGCCGCGTGTGCGGGGGCCGACGCGTGCGCGCCGGGGATGGTGACGAGCACCCGAACCGGCCCCAAGGCACCGGGCCCGAGGGCTTGGGCTGCCGCGGACACCCCGCCCCGGATCTCGTGGGAGGAGTCGAACTGATGCAGCATGCTGTTGCCCAGTGACAGCGACAGCGCCGGTGCGGCCAGGATCAGCAGGAACCCGGCGGTCACCAGGGCCGACACCCACGGGCGGCGCATCACCGAAGCGGTCCAGCGGGTCCAGAACCGCGACTTGGCGGTCTGCGCGCCGCGTGACCAGTGCAGCAGCGACGACCGTTTGGCCACCGCCCGGCCGAACAGGGCCAACACCACCGGGGTGAGGCTGACCGACGCCAGCACCGCCACCGAGACGGCCAGGATGGCTCCGGTGGCCATCGACACCAGCACCGGCGTGTTGATCAGATAGAGCCCGGTCAGGGAGGCCACCACGGTCAGGCCGGACAGCACCACGGCCAGCCCGGACGTCGCCATCGCCGCATCGACGGCGTCTTCGGGCTGACGCCCGGCCCGCAGCTCCTCGCGGTAGCGCATCAGGATGAAAAGCGAGTAGTCGATCGCCAGCGCGATCCCGAACATCGACACCGTGGAGGTGACGAACACCGACATCGCGGTGAACATCGACAGCAGATAGACCAGTCCCATGGTGACGATCACGGTCGCGATGCCCAGCGCCAGCGGGATGGCGGCGGCCGCCAGCGAGCCGAACACCGCCAGCAGCACGATCAGCACGATCGGCAGGTTCCACTGCTCGGCCGCCGCGATGTCCTGCTTGGTCTTGGCCGACGCGGCCGCACCCAGTGCGCCCTGGCCGATCACGTACAGGTTCACCGAGCCGTTCTCGATCCGGCCGGGATGCTCGCCTTCGACACCGAGCCTGGAACGCAGTTTCTTGGCGACGTCGACGGCTCCGGTGTTGTTGAAGTCCACCCGCAGCGACACCACGTAGGGCCGGTCCGGCCGCGGCGCTGCCTGAGTTCTGTCGGGCACCACCGTCACGCTGGGGGTCTCGTCGGCCACCTGCTTGAGCAGCGTGACGGCCTTGTTCATGTCCTGATAGGTGGCGTCGGCGCGGGGTGCGGCCACCAGGGCCAGGGGCGATGCGCCCTGCTCGGGGAAGTGATCTTCGAGCTGGTACTGCACGTGCAGGGACTGTGATCCCTCGACCTCGAAGCCCCCGCCGGTGAGGTGGCCGGACTGGGTGGCGGCCAGATAGAGCGAGGGGATGACAGCCAGCAACCACCCTGTGAAGACCACCCAGCGGTATCTGCGCAGGTTGCTGCTGAAGCGCATCATGAACTGCTGGATTTCGGTTCTCCCCGCTCTCGCCCGACCGGTGCGTCGCGTGTTGCGAGCCTACCGCAGCCAGCGGATTCGCCGGAGGTTTCTCCTCGGCTCTGAGCTGCTCTGATGCCGTCCGGGAACCGCACTGTGACCAGGCCGACGTGCGCTCGGGTGGCGGTGCTGGGGGGTTGCTGACAGGATGGCGAGCGGATCCCTCTCGGATTGTGCCGTTGCTGCCGGGAGACCTTCCCACCGACACCGAATACCCGAGCGCTGTCCGCAATGTGGCGGAGCAGATCGCCAATCTCGCCCGTTGTTAGGAGATTTCGTGACCGTCACCCGTGTTGCCCTGCGCCGAAGCCTGACTGGCTTGGCCGTCGCCACCGCCACCGGTGGTGCCGTGACCGCTGCCCTGCTCGCCACCCCGTCGGCACCGTCGGCGACCGCGGCCAAGGACCCCTGCGTGGCCAGCGAGGTCGCCCGGACGGTGGGCAAGGCCGTCACCTCGGCCGGTGACTACCTCGACTCGCACCCGGAAACCAACCAGGTGGTCACGGGTGCGCTGCAGCAGCAGCCCGGTCCGCAGACGCTGATGAACCTGAAGGGCTACTTCGACGCCAACCCGAAGGTCGGCGACGACCTGGCCAAGATCACCGCGCCGGTTCAGGAGGTGAGTGACCAGTGCAAGTTGGCGGTCAACCTCCCGCAGGTGCTCGGACTGCTGCAGGCCGCACAGGCCCAGGGCGGGCTGCCGGGTGGCCTGCCGGGCGGATTGCCAGGTGGTCTGCCGATCGGTGGTCTGCCGGTGAGTGGACCGCCGGCCGGTGGCGTGACCCAACCGATCGCGGTTCGCTAGCCGCGGCGTCCCAGCCGTCGGTGTCGCAGCCGGCCGCGGTGTCGGTGCGGAAGACGAAGAAGAACACCACCCAGCCGACCGCGGCGACCAGCAGCCAGCTGATCATCCGGTACACCAGCACCGCGGAGATCGCGTCCGTCAGGCTCAGTCCGCTGGACACCAGGCCCGGCACCAGCACGGCCTCGACAATCAGTAACCCGCCCGGAATCAGCGGGATCGCTCCGGCCGCGCGGGCGGCGGCGTAGGCGACGGTCAGGCCGGCCACCGAGGCCCGCCCACCGGTGGCATAGGCCGCGCACGCCAGGCAGGCGACGTCGGCGACCCAGTTGAACACCGACCACCCGAATGCCGTCGACGCCTCGCGGCGGCCCAGGCTGACCGACTCGAGTTGGCACAGTAGCCGGCGCCAGGTGGCCAGCCCGGTGTCGACGGGCTTGTCGCGCAACGAGTTCGCCCACCCCAGCACCCGGACGCCGATGCCGTCGATCAGTTCCGGCCGTGCCGCGACGGTCTGGGCCAGCAGCAGCAGCGCGATGAAGCCGCCGACGGTGAACAGCAGCGAGAACGGATTGTTCTTGGCCCCCAGCAGGAAAGCGCCGCCCAGGCCCAGCAGCGCCAGCCCGACGGCCTGCAGCACACCCGACATCACCAGCTGCCAGGAAGCCACCACCGGCGAGGCTCCCCACCGGCGCTGCTGGCGGTACAGGAAGGTCGCCGACAACACCGGGCCGCCGGGCATCGTGGTGCTCAGCGAGTTGGCGGCGTAGAACGCGGCCTCGGATCGCCACTGCGTCACGTGCACCCCGGCCGAGCCGAGCAGGGTGCGCTGGATCTGCGCGAAGCTGTGCATGGACGCCGCCGCCGCCACGATCCCGCCGAACAGCCAGCGGCCGTCGGCGCGCCACAGGCTGTGCCACGCGGTCGCCAGCTGGTCCCACACCAACACCACCTCGACGGTGAGCACCACCGCCAGCAGGCCAAGTACCGCGGGGCGCACCCAACGGCGGTTGCCGGCGGCGCGACGTTGCGGGGCCCGGGACTGATGGCCGATTACGTCGTGGGACACGAAATTAGAGGTTAGCCGTGCGATATCGATATTCGGCTAGTCGATGTACTCCCGCTGCGGCATCGTTACGCTACCGGAATGTCAGCCGGCGCAGAAGAATCCGTACATCCGACGGTGCGCAAGGCGGCCGCGTGGGCCTGGCGGCTGCTGGTGCTGTTCGCCGCGGTGCTGGTGGTCGCGTTGGTCGCCCGGCGCCTCGAGGTGATCATCGTCCCGGTGGCGCTGGCGCTGATGATGTCGGCGCTGCTGCTGCCCGGCGTCGACTGGTTGGACCGGCGGGGCGTGCCCCGGGGCCTGGCGGTGTTCCTGCTGCTGCTCGGCGGACTGGCGGTGCTGGCCGGGCTGCTCAGCTTCGTGGTCGACCAGTTCATCGACGGCGTACCCGGGCTGGTCGAACAGGTCACCCAGGTGATCAGCTCCACCCAGCGCTGGCTGGTCGAAGGGCCCCTGCACCTGAGCAGCGATCAGATCGACAACGTCGGCGACACCGTGGTCAACGGGCTGCGCAACAACCAGGCCAAGTTGACCAGCGGGGCGCTGTCGACGGCCGAGACCATCACCAAGATCTTCACCGGCGCCTTCGTCGTGCTGTTCACCCTGATCTTCTTCCTCTACGGCGGCCGGGACATCTGGCGGTTCACCGTGAAGTTCTTCCCGAGCCAGGTGCGTGAGCGGGTCCACGCGGCCGGTGTCGCCGGCTTCGAGTCGTTGATCGGCTACATCCGGGCCACCTTCCTGGTGGCACTGGTCGATGCCGTCGGCATCGGCATCGGGCTGGCGGTCATGGCCGTGCCGTTGGCGCTGCCGTTGGCCTCGCTGGTGTTCCTCGGCGCCTTCATCCCGCTGGTCGGTGCGGTGCTCACCGGACTGCTGGCGGTGCTGGTCGCGCTGATCGCCAAGGGCTGGATCTATGCGCTGATCACCCTGGGACTGATCATCGCGGTCAACCAGCTCGAAGCCCACGTCCTGCAGCCGGTGGTGATGGGCCGCGCCGTCTCGATTCACCCGCTGGCGGTGGTGCTGGGCATCTCCACCGGGGCGGTGCTGGCGGGCATCGTGGGAGCGCTGCTCGCCGTCCCGACGATCGCCTTCATCGATCGGGCAGTACGGGCGCTGACCGCATCGGGGGAGCCGGCCGAATCGGAACCGGCGTCCGACGGGATCAGTAACGGCCCTCCCGACGCAGCAACTCAGCCGCGCTGAGGCCACCGGTGGTGCCACGGCGGTGCGGGTCGCCCGCTCCCTGACCGGATTGGCCGGCCTGGTCGCCGGGGGCGGCGAACTTCTCGGTGGCGGGGCTGTCCTGCGAACCCTGCACCGGGATGGCGGTGGTGGCGGAGTTGTCGGACGGGCCAGCAGGGCCACCAGGGGTGGTCATCGCCCGGGTCTGATCGTCGGACGGCTCCGGCTCGCCGGCGCCACGCCCGCCACGTGACCTCGACTGCGTCGCGTCGCGACCGCCACGCAGCTCACCCAGCCATGACTCGATCTCACGGTCGGGGCCACCGGGGTCCTTGCCGGGTGACTCCACTCGTTCGGTGACCGCCTCGCCCGCGGTGAAACGGGTGGTGGGCGGCTCGGCCTGTCCGGCGTTGATCCGGCTGGTCCGTGCGTTGGACGGATTGCCGCTCACCGGCCGGGTGGGCAGTTGCTCGGTGGCCCGCGGCCGGGACTGGCCCGGGGCGGGGTGAGTGGGGTCGTGCGTCGGGCGCGGTGCGACGTAACCCGCCGGGGCAGATGCGGCCACGGCCGCCGCTGCGGGCGCCGGGCGACGGGTCACCTTGCGCTTGCGCTCATCGGGCAGCCGGATCTCGCCGAGGCCGATCCGGTTCTGCAGGCGCTTCATCCAGCGCGGCGCCCACCAGCAGTCGTCGCCGAGCAGCTTCATCACCGACGGCACCAGGAACATCCGGACCACGGTGGCGTCGAGCAGCAGCGCCGCCATCAGACCGAACGCCAGGTACTTCATCATCACCAGATCGGAGAACACGAACGACGCGGCGACCACCGCGAGGATCAGCGCGGCCGCGGTGATCAGGCGCCCGGTGGTCGCGGTGCCGATCCGGATCGCCTCGGTCGTGGACATCCCCGATTCGCGTGCCTCCACCATCCGGGAGACCAGGAACACCTCGTAGTCGGTGGCCAGGCCCCAGCCCACGGCGACAACCAGTGCGATCACCACCACCATCAGTGGTGTCGGCGTGAAGTTCAGTAGCCCCGCGCCGTGCCCGTCGACGAACATCCAGGTCAAGATCCCCATCGTCGAGCCCAGGGTGAGCGCGCTCATCACCGCGGCCTTCAACGGCAGTACCAGCGATCCGAACGCCAGGAACATCAGCAGCGTGGTGGTGGTCAGCAGGATCACCAGCATCAGCGGTCCTTGCCGGACCAGCGCGTGGATGCTGTCCTGCTCCAGTGCTGGGGTGCCGCCGACCAGCACGGTGAGGCCCTTGGGAGTGCCCATGGCGCGCAGCGCTTTGATCTTCTGCGCCGCGTCGTCTCGGTTGATCAGGCCGTTCTCGATCACCTGGACCGAGGGATCCTTGGATGCCCCGGGCAGATAGGGACGTTCCTTCCACATCTCGGCAGGGTCGTCGTCGGGGACGACGAATCCGCTGATCGACATCGCCCGGTTGCGCACATCGGCGACCTGCTGCGGGGTGACCGGTTTGTCGGTGTCGCTCTTGATCACCAGCGTCAGCTTCTCGGTGCGGAAGCCGGGGAAGATCTCGTCGAAGTGCTCCTGGGCCACCCGAGCGGTGTTGTCCGGCGGCAGATACTTCTCGCTCATCCCACCGAACGACAACTTCCCCAGCGGAATGATCAGCAGGATCATCGCGACCACGATCGGGATCGCGAACGCCAGCGGCCGCTGCATCACGAAGTTGACCAGCTTGCCCCAGAACCCGGCCTCGACCTCTTCGCGGGTCTTGGTCTTCTGGGTCTTCTCGGCGAACCAGCCGATGATGCGGTTGGAGAACTCCCACTCCCGCAGGAACGGAATCCGGTAGAGGGTGCGGACCCCGAGAGCGTCGACGTTGGTGCCGAGCACGCCCAGGATGGCCGGCAGCAGCGTGATCGACAGCAGTGCGGCCAGGCCCACCGAAGCGAAGATCGCGTACGTGATCGCCTTGACGAAGCCCTGCGGCAGCACGAGCAGGCTGGCTCCGGACACGATGATCAGCACCGCCGAGAACACCACCGTGCGGCCGGCCGTCATCACCGACCGGCGGACCGCCGCCTCGGTGTCGTAGCCCTCGGCGATCTCCTCACGGAATCGGCTCACCACGAACAACCCGTAGTCGATCGCGATACCCAGACCGATCAGGGAGACCACCGGTTGGGCGAAGAAGTTGATCGGCCCGAACATGGCGGCGAATCGCAGGATGCCGGTTGCGCCGGCGATGCTCAAACCGCCGACGATGACCGGCAGGCTGGCGGCGATCACGCCGCCGAACACGAAGAACAGCACGATCGCCACCAGCGGCAGCGCCAGCACCTCCATGCGCTGCTGGTCGGTGGCGATGGTGCCGGTCAATTCACTGGCGATCGGCTGCAGACCGCCGAGTTCGACCTTGCCGCCGTTGAGTTCCTGCAGGGCAGGCTCGGCCGCCTGGAAATTCTTGAGGATGGTGTCGTCGTCGTCGCCCTTGACCTGGATCGACGCGAAGGCGTGCTTCTTCTCCGGGTCGGCCATGGTGGCGAGCGCTTCGGGATTGGTGAAGTAGCCGACCCAGCTCATGATCTGGTCGGGGTGGTCGTCCTTGACCTTGGTCAGGTCGTTCTTGATCCTGTCGAACCAGGCCTTGTTGTCGACGGTCTCGCCGTCCGGGGCGGTGAACACCGCCACCACATGGCTGGTGCGGTCCCGGCCGTAAACCTCGTCACCGACGATCGACGCCTGGACCGACTGGCTGCCCTCGTCGTAGAAACCGCTCTGGGTGACGTGGTCGCCCAGGCTCATGCCGTAGACACCACCGCCCAAACAGAGCGCCACCATCACGCCGATTACGATGAACCGGTAGCGGTATACAGTTCGACCCCACCAGGCGAACACCTATACGCTCCTCACTACAGTCTGTTGAGACATCTTTGGACCTGCGCGTCCCTCTTCAGGCTCTCCAGTTTGTCACTCACGCGAGGCCAGCAGTGAGCTCAACGGCCGGAACGGCTGCAACCACGCCCCTTGCTCCGGCAGCGAATCCAGGCTGATTCGCGGCAGCCGCTCTCGGAACACACCCGGGATGTCTTCCAGGTCGACGAACTCCAAGCTATCCGAGGCTAGCGCCCAGCTGGCATGTTCGCGAAATCCGAGCACCTGAACAGCTACGCCGGCGGCGCACAGTTCCTCCAGGGGCTCCCGGAACGCCTGCCCGTCGGCGGAGGCCACCACGACCGCCGCCAACCCCTGGCTTCTGCGCAGCTCAATGTGGTCGAGCATGTCGGAGTCGACATCGCTGTCCTCGTCGACCTTCGGCTTGGCGAAGACCGCGAAACCCACGTTACGCAACGCCTCCACCCACGGCCGGACGACGTCGGCGCTGCCCGGGGCGATATTGGTGAACACGGTGGCCTCGGGCTCGACCGGCGTCTGCGGGTGGCGCGCCGAGATCTCGGCGGTACGGGTCAGCAGCCAGCGACCCAGCGCGTCGAAACGGGGCCGTTCCACGCCGGTGGGGCGGCGGCCCAGGATGGCGCCCAAGCCCATGTCCAGGTTCGGTGCGTCCCACACCAGCAGCACTCGCCGGGGCGACGGTGCTTCCCCGCGCGAGCCGGCTCCGTCGTCGCCGGTCACACCGGCGTCCAGCTCGGCGGCGGTCATCGGGGCCGCTGCCAGACGAACTCGTTGATCACGCTGCCGGCGCCCAGGCCCTTCGCCTCGTATTTAGTGGTGGGACGGTCGACCGAGATCGGCAACTCAACCCCCGGCTGAACCCGGCGCAGGCCGGGCTCGCCGTCGCCCGACTCGGCGATCTGTTCGGCGTAGCCGGCGTGATCGGTCGCCGCGTGCAGCACGCCGCCCGGCTGCAACCGGTCTGCGATCAGCGCCATGGTGGCCGGCTGCAGCAGCCGGCGCTTGTGGTGCCGCGCCTTGGGCCACGGGTCGGGGAAGAACACCCGCACCCCGATCAGTGAAGCCGGGGCGATCAGGTATTCCAGCACGTCGAGGCCGTCACCGCGCAGCAGCCGGATGTTGTGCAGCTGTTCGCGCTCGATCGCGGAGAGCAACTGCGCCAGGCCGCGCTGGTAGATCTCGACGGCCATCACGTCCAGGTGGGGTTCGGCTTTGGCCATCGCCACCGTCGAGGTCCCGGCTCCGCAGCCGACTTCGAGCACCACCGGGGCGGTGCGGCCGAACCAGCGACTCGGATCCAGCGGCTCGACACCGCGGGGACCATCCGGCGGCACGACGTCTGCCCCGATCTCGGGCCAGAGCCGCTCCCAGGTCTGGCGTTGGCCGGCGGACAGGGCCGCGTGCCGATAGCGGACGCTGAAGTTCCGGGAACGGCGCGGCGGAGCGGCCTCGATGTCAGGGACGTCGGCCGCCGGCTCGACGTCGCGCTGGGCATGCATGCAGTCCATGGTGACCCATGAAGCCGCGTGCACCCACTTCGCGGTCGACATTGATACCCAACAGTTGCCTAGCGCGGCCCGTCGTCCACATCGGCCGGACAGTGACTCGCATCCCGGCGGCGCAGCTGACAACATGGCTGGGAGGGGGCGAGCCGACTCGTGGTGGGGTCGGATGGCCGGGAGGAATGGTTGTGGCACAGGGGCATCAGCTCTTCGTGGATGAGCTGACCCAGCTCACCGCCGAGATTCCCGATCCGCGGTTGGTGGCCATCGCCGCGACGATCACCGCGCCGCTTCGGGTCGCGGTCTGCGGCCGGCGTGGGGTGGGCCGGCGAACCGTCGCCGAAGCGCTGGAGGCAGCCGGGGTGAGCGTCGTGGGCGCGCCCGGCCTCGATCCCGGGCTGGACGCGGCAGCCGGCGCCGACGTCGATGTCCAGGTAGTCGCCGAAACGGTCAAACCCGAGGACACCGCTGCCCTGGCTGCGCGGCGCCGGCCGGTTCTGGTGGTGCTGAACAAGGCGGACCTGCCCGGCCGCTGCGGTGTCGCCGAGGTCGCGGGCGCCACCCGCGCGCCGGCCGAGTCGATGTCGGCCCTGTTCGCGCTGGCCGCATCGGGCGGTCGGCTCGATGGCGAACTGTGGGCGGGGCTGGGGTGCCTGGCCGCGCAACCGGCCGACATCAGCTCGGCCGAGCGCTTCGTGAGCTGCCCGCATCCGGTGCCGCCTCAGACGCGCGAACGGCTGTGCGCCGTGCTCGACCTGTCCGGCATCGAACTGGCGGTTGAACTGGCGCGACGAGGTGGCACCGCGGGTCAGGCCCGGACGAAGCTGCGCCGGCTCAGCGGCGTCGACCTCGTGGTGGCGCGCCTGCACGCGGTGGGTGCCGGGGTCTACCACCGACGGACAGTCGAGGCGGTGGCCCGGTTGGAGGCGCTGGCGGTCGGCGACAGCCGGATCGACGAGTTCCTGACTCGGGATGCGACGGTGGCGGCCCGGCTGGCCGCGGCGATAGCCGCAGTCGGGGAGCACCACATGTCGGGAGAGCCGGCGCTGTGCCGGGCGCGCCGGTGGCAGGCCTACCGCAGTGCGCCGCTGCGTGCCGCCCAGCAGGCCTGCGCCGCCGACATCGCCCGAGGCTCACTGCGGGCCTGGGCTGTGACACGGGGCCGCTCATGACCGCCCCCGAAGACAACGACGAGACCGTCGACGACCCGACTGCCCAAGTCGACGCCCTGGTGGCCGAGATCGCTCCCGGGGCGCGCTCGCCGGCGGTGCGGCGCCGCGATGCGGTGGTGGTGACCGGGCCGTGGCTGGCCGGGGTCAGCGCGGTGGCGTCGGTCCTGGCCGAACGGCTGCCCCAGGCCCTCGTCGTCGAAGCCACCGACCTTGCGCCGGGCGAGGTGCCAGCGGCGGTGGTGTTCGTGGTGTCGGCCGCGTCGGTCCTGACGGAATCGGACTGTGCGCTGCTGGACGCCGCGGCCGCCCACACCGACGTGGTGGTCGGTGTGGTGTCCAAGATCGACGTGCATCGCCAATGGCGGGAGATGCAGGACGCGGCCCGCGAGATCCTGGCCGACTACGCGCCGCGCTACCGCGACGTGGCGTGGGTGGGGGCCGCTGCGGCACCCGAGCGGGGCGAGCCGCGGGTCGACGACTTGGTCGCCGAATTGGCCAAACAGCTCGGTTGTGGCGATGTCCAGCGACGGAACCGGCTGCGGTCCTGGGAATTCCAGCTGCGCACCGACGCCGATCGGATCGACCGCGACGCCCGAGCCGAAGGGCGGCGCGCCCGGGTGACGCTGCTGCAGGAGCAACGTGACGAGGTGCTGCGGCAGCGGCGGGTGTCGAAATCGGAGCGGGTGATCGCGTTGCGCAGCCGCATCTCCCAGGCCCGGGTGCAGCTGGGCTACTTCGCCCGCAAGCGGTGTGTGTCGGTCCGCGGCGAGCTCGCCGAAGATGCCGCCGGCATGACGCGGCGCCGGCTGCCCGAATTCGAGGCCTATGTGCGCGAGCGGCTGGTGGAGGTGGTGACCGAGGTCGACCAGGGCGTCGCCGAGCACCTGACCGATGTCGCTCACGAGCTGGGGCTGTCCGGGGAAGCCGCTTCGGGGTCCGGGGCGTCCGGCACGACGCCGGCGCTGCCGCAGATCGAGACCGGCCAGCCGGCGTTGAAGTCCCGCCGGCTGGAAACCCAGTTGATGACCCTGCTCGGGGTGGGTTTCGGTCTGGGGGTGGCGCTGACGCTGAGCCGGTTGTTCGCCGATTTGGCCCCGGGGTTGACCGTGGCCGGCGCGGCGGCATGCATGGTGATCGGGGTGGCGGTCACGGTGTGGGTGGTACGCATCCGCGGGCTGCTGCGTGACCGGGCGGTGCTCGATCGCTGGGTGGGTGAGGCCACCGGGACGCTGGGGTCCGCCGTGGCCGAGTTGGTGGCCCTACGGGTGGTGGCCGCCGAATCGGCACTCGTCGCCGAGCTGGCCGAGCGCAACGAAACCGAGGCGACCCGGGCGGCCGATCGGATCGCCGGGCTGGACCGGGAGCTCAGTGAGCATGCCGCCGCGACGGCTCGCGCCGCGGCGGTCCGTGACCGGCGGTTGCCGGCGTTGCTGCGGGCGCTGGACAATGTGCGCGCTGAGCTGGGTGAATCAGGTCCGGCCACCGCCGCGGCAACGGATGACCGATAGCCCGAGTTGCGATTGTTTCGATCCGTGTAGCTATTGACGGTAATCTCTTATTTAATGGCGGTATAAGAGGTGGGAAGCGGCGCGTTTCAGCGGCAACGCCCCCAAGTGACACAGGTTACACAGGAGAGCTCAATGACCTCAGCGACCATCCCCGGTCTGGACACCGCCCCGACTAAGCACAGCGGTTTGTTGGCCTGGGTCCAGGAGGTCGCCGAGCTCACTCAGCCCGATCGGGTGGAGTGGTCGGACGGTTCCGAGGAGGAGTGGAACCGGCTGATGGCCCTGCTGGTGGAGTCCGGCGCGGCGGTCAAGCTCGACGAGCAGAAGAAGCCCAACTCCTACCTGGCACTCTCCGACCCTGCCGATGTCGCGCGGGTTGAGTCGCGCACCTTCATCTGTAGCCGCACCCCCGAAGGCGCCGGCCCCACCAACAACTGGATGGACCCGGACGAGATGCGGGCCACCATGACCGAGCTCTACCGGGGCTGCATGCGCGGCCGCACCATGTACGTCATCCCGTTCTGCATGGGCCCGCTGGGCGCCGAGGACCCCAAGCTCGGCATTGAGATCACCGACTCGCCCTATGTGGTGGCGTCGATGAAGGTGATGACCCGGATGGGCACCGCAGCACTGGAGAAGATCGGCACCGACGGCGCCTACGTCAAGGGCCTGCACTCGGTTGGCGCCCCGCTGGCCGAGGGCGAGCAGGACGTGCCGTGGCCGTGCAACTCCGAGAAGTACATCACCCAGTTCCCGGAGACCCGCGAGATCTGGAGCTACGGTTCGGGTTACGGCGGCAACGCGCTGCTGGGCAAGAAGTGCTACGCACTGCGGATCGCGTCGGCGATGGCCCACGACGAGGGCTGGCTGGCCGAGCACATGCTGATCCTCAAGCTGATCTCCCCGGAGAACAAGGCTTACTACGTGGCGGCGGCGTTCCCCTCGGCGTGCGGCAAGACCAACCTCGCGATGATTCAGCCGACCGTTCCGGGCTGGCGGGCCGAGACCCTCGGTGACGACATCGCCTGGATGCGGTTCGGCAAGGACGGCCGCCTGTACGCGGTGAACCCCGAGGCCGGCTTCTTCGGCGTGGCGCCGGGCACCAGCCGCAGCTCCAACCCGAACGCGATGACCACGGTCGAAGCCGGCAACACCATCTACACCAACGTCGCCCACACCGACGACAACGACATCTGGTGGGAGGGCATCGACGGGGAGACCCCGGCGCACCTGACCGACTGGAAGGGCAACGACTGGACGCCCGAGTCGGGCACTCCTGCCGCGCACCCGAACTCGCGGTACTGCACCCCGATGTCGCAGTGCCCGATCCTGGCCCCGGAGTGGGACGACCCGCAGGGTGTGCCGATCTCGGCGATCCTGTTCGGCGCCCGCCGCAAGACCACGGTGCCGCTGGTGAGCCAGGCCCGCGACTGGCAGCACGGCGTCTTCATCGGCGCCACCATGGGCAGTGAGCAGACCGCCGCCGCCGAAGGCACCGTGGGCAAGGTGCGCCGCGACCCGATGGCGATGCTGCCGTTCATCGGCTACAACGCCGGCGACTACATGCAGCACTGGATCGACACCGGCAAGAGCGCCGACGAGTCCAAGCTGCCGAAGGTGTTCTTCGTCAACTGGTTCCGCCGTGGCGACGACGGCCGCTTCCTGTGGCCGGGCTTCGGCGAGAACAGCCGGGTGCTCAAGTGGATCGTCGAGCGCGTCGAGGGCAAGGCCGGCGGTCAGGAGACCCCGATCGGCACCGTTCCGCAGGCCTCCGACCTGGAGCTGGGCGGGCTGGACGTGGACACCGCCGACGTGGAGCAGGCCCTGGTCGTCGACGCCGACGAGTGGCGTGCCGAGCTGCCGCTGATCGAGGAGTGGTTCGAGTTCATCGGAGACAAGTTGCCCACCGGGCTGCGCGACGAGTTCGACGCCCTCAAGCAGCGTCTGGGCTAGTCGCTCTTTTACGAGCAGTCACAGAATCGCACCGCGGGGATTCCCGTGGTGCGATTCTGTGTTTGGGGGCCGGCGTAATCCCGACCACTTGACAGCTGTCAAGTTTGGCGGCGGTACAGTCTGCGCATGCAGATCCGCGAACATGTCGGCACCGCCAAGCCCGCCATCATCCTGCACCCTTCGGGAACCGTCATCACCTTCGATGACCTGGAGGCCCGGGCGAACCGGTTGGCGCACTTCTTTCGCCGCGCCGGGCTGGTCGAGGGTGACGCCGTTGCGATCCTCATGGAGAACAACGAGCACATGCACGCGATCATGTGGGCAGCGCGGCGCAGCGGCCTGTACTACGTGCCGATCAACACCCATCTGACCGCGGCCGAGGCCGCGTACATCATCGACAACAGCTCCGCCAAGGCCGTCATCGGCTCAGCGGCCCTGCGCAAGACCTGCGAAGGCCTGGCCGAGCTGGGGGCATTTCCCGCTCGCGGGGGATTGCCTAATGGCCTGCCCGAGCTGCTGCTGGTCGCCTCCGAAACCGAAGTGGATGGCCTGGACGGCTGGCAGCGTTACCCGGAATGCGTTGCCGATCAACCCGATACGCCGATCGACGATGAGATCGAGGGTGACCTGCTGCAGTATTCTTCCGGCACCACCGGTCGGCCCAAGGGGATCAAACGCGCACTGCCGCACGTGCCGCCGGCGCAGGCGCCCGGTCTGATGTCGATGTTGGTGGAGGTCTGGATGACCCCCGATTCGGTCTACTTGAGCCCGGCGCCGCTGTATCACACCGCCCCGTCGGTGTGGTCCATGTGCGCGCAGGCCGCCGGCATCACGACGGTGGTACTCGAGAAATTCGATCCGGAAGGCTGCCTGGACGCGATTCAGCGCTACCGGGTCACTCACGCCCAGTTCGTCCCCGCGCACTTCACCCGGATGCTGAAACTGCCCGAGACGGTGAGGAATTCGTACGACGTCTCCAGCCTGCAACGGGTGATGCACGCCGCCGCGCCCTGTCCGGTCGAGATCAAGAGGCAGATGATCGACTGGTGGGGCCCGATCATCGACGAATACTATGCCTCCTCCGAGGCGCACGGTTCCACGTTGATCAGCGCCGAGGATTGGCTGGCCCACCCGGGTTCGGTAGGCAAGCCGATGATGGGAGCGGTGCACATCCTCGACGAGGACGGCAACGAACTACCTGTGGGCCAGGCCGGTGAGATCTACTTCGAGGGCGGCACTGCCTTCGAATACCTCAATGACCCTGACAAGACGGCGGATTCGCGGGACAGCCGCGGATGGGCCACCGTCGGCGACGTCGGCTACCTCGACGACGACGGGTACCTGTACCTCACCGACCGTCGGCATCACATGATCATCTCTGGCGGTGTGAACATCTACCCGCAGGAAGCCGAGAACATGTTGATCACCCACCCGAAGGTGTTGGACGCGGCGGTGTTCGGCATCCCCGACGACGAGATGGGCCAGACGGTCAAGGCCGCGGTGCAGACCGTCGATGAGGCCGACGCCACCGACGCCTTCGCCGACGAACTGCTGACATGGTTGCGGGACCGCTTGGCGCACTACAAATGTCCGCGCTCGATCTCCTTCGAGGCGCAACTTCCCAGGACCGACACCGGCAAGTTGTACAAGAACGAGCTGGCGGCCAAGTACTCGGCGTGACACGGGATTAGGTGGGCGGCGGGCCACAAACACACTTTGTCGCCGCGGCCGTCGATCAACTCCCGACGGTCAGGAGGTGCCCCCCGGCCTGCCGGGTGCGCCCTGGGTGCCGGCCTGGCCGTGGACGGTGCCGGGGCCGGCATTGCCGCCGGGGCCGCCAAGTCCCCCGGTGGCCCCGCCAATGCCGTTACCGCCGTTGCCGCCGGAACCGCCGTCCCCGCCGTTGCCCCCGAATCCGACCCCGTGGCCGCCGACACCGCCGTGGCCGCCGACGCCGCCGACGCCGCCTTCGCCGCTGACGTCGCCGCCGTTGCCGGCAGCGCCGCCGTCGCCGCCGTTGCTGCCGCTGGTCCCAACGATCACCGCGGTGCCACCGCCACCGGCGCCTCCGTCTCCGCCTCGACCGCCGATGCTGGCGATCCCGTCGGCGGCACCGCCGTGGCCGCCGTGGCCGCCATGGCCGGCCCCGGTCACATCACCGCTGCCGCCGACCTTGCCACCGTCGCCGCCGTACCCACCGTTCCCGCCGGTGCTTCCGGTGCCGGTGGCGGCGCCGCCTTGGCCGCCTTGGCCGCCGTTCCCGCCTCCGCCGAGCAACTGACCACCGTCGCCGCCTCTGCCACCGTGGCCACCCGCCCCGCCGGCGCGGCCGTCCCCGGCGGTAGCGCTGCCGTCGCCGCCCGCCCCGCCGATCCCACCGCTGCCGTAGAGGTAGTTGCTGTTGCCGCCGTCACCTCCGGTACCACCGGCGCCGCCATCGCCGCTGCCGTCGCCGCCCGCACCGCCATGACCGCCGTTGCCCCAGAACTGTCCGCCGTCGCCGCCGTTGCCGCCGCCGGCACCCAAGCCGCCGGCACCGCCGTCGCCGCCGTTGCCGAACCCACCGGCGTGGCCGCCGTTGCCGCCGGCAACGTCGTCGAGGGTCGAGGACCACCCGCGCCCGCCGTCGCCGAACCACAACCCGCCGGTCCCGCCATCGGGACTGTCCGCGGTGCCGTCCACACCGTTGCAGATCACGCCACACGCGCCCTGGGTCAGCGGAGCGAACAGCGGGTTGATCAGACCGCCGAGCTGCTGGCCGAACGGGCTGTTGATCCAGTCCTGCATGCCGTCGTGCAACCACTGATAGAGGAGGTCGGTCCCGGACGCCTCCGCGCTCAGCGGAACGGCATCGAAATCACTCAGCTCTGGGTCAGATGCGTCCCCCGTGGCCGGATCGAACCAATGAAAGCCCGCTGTGGCTCCGTCATCATCGACCGGCGACCCGAAAAGCGGACTGACCAGGTCAACGAACCAGTCGAACTCGTCGGCGTGCGCGGTGGGTGTCGAGGCCACCGGTGCCGATCCCAAGGCGACCATCGCCGCCATCGCCGGTGTGGCCAACTTCACCCGATGCGCCAGGACCGGCAACAGGTTTCGCCGAGGTGTGCTGACCTCATCGCAGCAACGCGCCATTACAGATCAACCCTTCAGTGTTGAATGTCCGCCGAGCGCCCGAAGGGCAACCGCCCACGTCACCGGCGTGACCCGGGTCTCATCTGGTCGACATCAGTTTGGCTGAACAAGCCTCAATTCCCCTAAGTGGACATTCGTCAATTTAGTTACTACCATCGCCAATCGCAAGGGACAGCACACAGGGTCCGTTAAGGCTGGGCGCAGGCATCAGCAAGGTCATGGCATGGAAGGGGACGCCAGGAATGGCACTGGAACGGCGCGGTAGCGGGAATGTTCAAGCAGGGGGACGGTCGCGGCGGCGTAACCGCGCGATCGGAGCCGCAGCCTCGGTCGGCGCCTTCCTGGCATTCGGCATGGCGCCGCTGGCGGCCGCGCCGGCAGCCAGCGCCGACTTCGACGACTTTGTCACGGACCTGTTCGACCCCAGCGCCTGGGGCAACCTGTCGGGGGACTTCGACAGCCTGTTCACCGCGTCGGACTGGAACATCGGTGCCGCCGATGGCAGCCTGTTCGACGCTGACTTCGCTCAGATGTGGCAGGACAGCTTCTACCTGCCGCTGCACGGGTTCTTGCAGGACTGGATCAACAGCCCGTTCGGCCAGGACGTCAACGGTGTGGTCAACCAGCTGTTCGCGCCGTTCACCGATGGCTTCTGCGGGATGATCTGCAATGGTGCCGACGGCACCGCGACCAGCATCGACGGCCAGGCCGGTGGTCTGTGGTTCGGCGACGGCGGCAACGGCTGGGCCTCGAACCTCGACGGCATTGCCGGTGGTAACGGTGGGCACGCCGGTGGTATCGGCAACGGTGGCGACGGCGGTGTCGGTGGCCTGGGTGCCGACGGTGGCAACGGTGGCCACGGCGGCGAGATGTGGGGCAACGGCGGCGACGGTGGCGCCGGCGGCAACGGCACCGAGACGCTGGCCGCGGGCAACGGCGGTATCGGTGGCTCCTCGGGTCAGGCCCAGGACTTCTTCGGCATGGGTGCCTGGGGCAACGGCGGTAACGGTGGGGCCGGCGGCGCCGGCTGGTCCGGCACCAACGGCTCCACGGGCTCCGACGGTAACGGCACCAACGGTGTGGCCGGTGGCCTCGCCGGTAACGGTGGCGCCGGTGGTGCGGGTTCGTCGTTCGTCGGTATCGGCGGCAACGGTGGCGTCGGCGGGGTCGGCGGTGCCGGCGGCCACGGTGGCGACGGCGCGAACGGTGACGGCGGCTCGTTCGGTAACAACGGCTCCGGTGACGGTGCTGCCGGCGGCCACGGTGGCGACGGCGCGGTCGGCGGCAAGGGTGGCGTCGGTGGCGCGGCCGGTGTCGGTGGCTCGGCCAACGGCTCGGTGGGTGTCGACGGCGACGGCGGTGTCGGCGGTAACGGCGGCCTCGGCGGCGACGGTGGCACGGGTGCCAACGGCCTGGCGGTCAACGGCGTGGGCGCCAACGGTGCCGCAGGCGGCGACGGTGGCGCGGGTGGTAACGGTGGTGCCGCCGCTGCCGGCGGTGCGGCCGGTGGTGCCAGCGCCAACGCGGGCGCAGGCGGTGTCGACGGCGACGGCGGTAACGGCGGTGCAGGCGGCGACGCGTCCGCTGCCACCAACGGGGCCAACGGTGTCGACGGTACGGACAAGGCTCCCCTGCCCGCCCAGAACGGTGGCACCGGTGCTGCCGGCGGTAACGGTGGTGCCGGTGGTGCCGGTGGCGGCGATGCCGGTAACGGCGGCAACGGTGGTAAGGGTGGTGCCGGCTCCGACGGTGGTAACGGCGGTACCGGCGGTATCAACGTCCACTCGGCCACCGACTCCGTGCACGGGCTGTACGGCGCGCCCGCCAATGGCGGCGCGGGCGGTACCGGTGGCACCGGCGGTGCGGCCGGTGCCGGCGCGACCAACGGCAACGACGGTCTGATCGGTGACGGTGGTGCCGGCGGCAACGGCGGTAAGGGTGGCGACGTCGCGGACGTGACCGGCCACACCGCCGTTGAGGGTCCGCTTGGATCCGGAACCATGGGCCCGCAGGGTTCGGCAGGCACCGGTGGTGCCGGTGGCGCCGGTGGTGCGGGCGCCCAGGGTGGTGCCGGTGGTAACGGCGGTGCCGGCGGCAGCGACCCGAACGCGGGTGGCGCGCACGGCGGCACCGGCGGTGTCGGCGGTGCCGGCGGCCAGGGTCTGGAGAACACCGACGGCACCGGTGGTGTCGGCGGCGACGGTGGTGCCGGCGGTAACGGTGGCAACGGCAGCAACATCCGCTGGGGCGACCCGAGTGCAACCACCAACTCCAACGACAACTCCTCGGGCCCGCTGGACGATGTCCACGGTGGAATCGGTGGCGCCGGTGGCGCCGGCGGTGCCGGTGAGGTCACCGGCGGGAACGGTGGCAACGGCGGTAACGGCGGCGACGTCGTCACCCCGCACCTGGGCACCGACGGCCTCAACGGCGGCGCGGGTGACACCCCGGGTACCGGCAGCACGGGCGGCACCGCGGGCACCGGTGGTGCCGCGGGTACCGGCCCCAACGCCGGTAACGCCGGAGACGCCGGCAACGCCGGTACGGTCGTCCCGTAGTAGTCCGGACAGCGCAAGAGAAACACCCCGCACAATCGTGCGGGGTGTTTCTCTTTGGCCCTGCGCTCGGCGTAGCCGGACGGGGCTAGATCCCGCCGCGGGCCACCAGTTGCGCGGCGATCACGTTGCGCTGGATCTCGTTGGTGCCCTCGCCCACGATCATCAGCGGCGCGTCGCGGAAGTAGCGCTCGACGTCGTACTCGGTGGAATAGCCGTAGCCGCCGTGGATCCGCACCGCATCCAACGCGATCTCCATGGCCGCCTCGGAGGCGAACAGCTTGGCCATGCCGGCCTCCATGTCGCAGCGCTGCCCGCTGTCGTACCGTTCCGCGGCATAGCGGGTGAGCTGGCGGGCGGCGGTCAGTTTGGTGGCCATCTCGGCCAGATAGTTGCCGACGCTCTGATGCTTCCAGATCGGCTGACCGAAACTCTCCCGTTGCTGGGCGTAGGCCAGTGCGTCCTCCAGCGCAGCGGTGGCCACCCCCAATGCCCGCGCCGCCACCTGGATGCGACCGGTCTCCAGGCCCTTCATCATCTGGGCGAAACCGTGGCCTGGTGTGCCGCCGAGCACCGCCGTGGCCGGCACCCGGCAGCCGTCGAAGCTCAGCTCACAGCTCTCCACACCCTTGTAGCCCAACTTGGGCAGATCACGCGAAATCGTCAGCCCGGCAATCGGATTCTCCACCAGGATCACCGAGATCCCGCTGTGCCGCGGGGTGGCCTTCTGGTCGGTCTTGGCCAGCAACGCGATCAGCCCGGAATAGCGGGCGTTGGAGATCCACGTCTTGGAACCGTTGATCACCAGTTCGTCCCCGGACACCGCAGCGGTGGTCATCATGTTCTGCAGGTCGCTGCCGCCACCCGGTTCGGTCAGCGCCATGGTGGCCCGCAGCGCACCGGTGGCCATGGCAGGCAGGTAGCGCTGCTTCTGATCGTCGGTCCCGAACAACGTCAGCAGTTTGGCCACGACGGTGTGCCCGCCCATCGCCCCGGCCAGGCTCATCCAGCCGCGCGCCAACTCCTGAGTGATCAGCACGTAGCAGGGCATCGACACCGGCGTTCCGCCGTACTCCTCGGGGACGGCCAGGCCGTAGATGCCGAGCCGTTTCATCTGTTCGATCCACGCCTCTGGATAGGTGTTGGCATGCTCGACGTCGCGGACCGTCGGCTTCACCTCCCGGTCGATGAACTGACGCACGGTTTCGACCAGGATCAACTCGTCGTCGGTGGGGCGGCTCATCGGTTCACCGTATGCCAGGATCGTCAGATGACCAGCGGGCCCTACTTCGATGAACTCCAGGTCGGCCAGGTTTTTGATGCGGCACCGGCGATGACGCTGACCGCCGGTGCCGCAGCGCTGCACCAGGCGATCCTCGGGGACCGGTTGCGGCTGCCGTTGGACGCCACCTTGGCGCATGCGGTGACCGGCGCGGTGGCGCCGCTGGCCCACCCGGGGCTGGTCTGCGACGTCGCGATCGGGCAGTCGACCCTGGCGACCCGGCGAGTCAAGGCCAACCTGTTCTACCGCGGCCTGGCGTTCTTCCGGTTCCCGGTGATCGGCGACACTTTGTTCACGCGTACCGAGGTCGTGGGGTTGAAACAGAACGCGGCCAAACCCGGTCGGGCGCCGACAGGGCTGGCGGCGCTACGGGTGACCACCATCGACCAGGCCGATCGACTGGTACTCGACTTCTACCGCTGCGCAATGCTGCCGCTGTCGCCCGGCGGCCATACCGACCACCGCGACGATCTGTCGACCATCGGTGCCGGACTCGCGGCACCGCACGACGTCACCGCGGGTTGGTCCGCCGAGGAGTTCCGGCGGCGGGTGCCGGGACCGCACTTCGACCAGGCCGCGGGCGGTTTAAAAGGCAGCGTACTGACCAGCACCGGCGACGTGGTCACCTCCGCCCCGGAGTTGGCCCGGCTGACCCTCAACATCGCTGCCACCCACCATGATTCACGGGTGGCGGGCCGACGCCTGGTCTACGGCGGGCATACCATCGGGCTGGCCCTGGCGCAGGCATCTCGGCTGCTGCCGAATCTGGTCACGGTGCTGGGCTGGCATTCCTGTGATCACACCGCGCCAGTCCACGAAGGCGACACCGTTTACAGCGAACTGCACGTCGAATCCGCCCGCGACAACGTGCTGGAGCTGCGGTCGCTGGCCTACGCCGCCGGCGATGCGGGCGAGCCGGATCGCCAGGTGCTGGACTGGCGCTTCACCGCCCTGCAGTTCTGAGCGACCTCCCGCGACGAAAACTAATGCGGCAGATCCCGGAACGGGGCGTCCCGGTACGGATCGGGCTCCTTGGGAAGGCCCAGCACCCGCTCGCCGATGATGTTGCGCTGGATCTGGTCGGTGCCGCCACCGATCGAGGTGAAGTAGGCGTTGAGGGCCCGGAATGTCACCGCGTCGCCGACCGGGTTCTCCGGCCCGCTCAACATTGATTCGGCGCCGACGATCTCGGTCTGCACCCGGGCGGTCTCGTGCAGGATGCGAGACATCGCGATCTTGCCGAGCGCCAGCAGTGTGGCGGCCTCGGCGCGATCGGCGCTGGTCTTGGCCCGTTGGTTGTTCCACCGGTTCACCGTGGCCAGCGCCTGCGCGCGGGCGATCTCCTGACGGATATGGCCGTCGCCGAGGCGGCCGGCGTCGCGGGCCAATTCAACCAGGCCGCCGGACTTCTCACGGCCGCGCGCGGTGCGCGCGATGTCGCCCATCAGCCGCCGCTCATAGCCCAGCGCTACTTGCAGCACCGCCCAGCCGGTGCCCGGGTCCCCGATCCGGTTCCCGTCGGGAACCCGGGCGTCGGTGAAGAACACCTCGTTGAACTCCGACTCGCCGGTGATCTGATGGATCGGCCGGACTTCCACGCCCGGCTGGCGCATCGGCAGCATGAAGAAGGTGATCCCGCTGTGCTTGGGCACATCCGGGTCGGTGCGCGCGATCAGCAGGCCGTAGTCGGCGGTCGCCGCGAACGACGTCCACACCTTCTGTCCGTTGACCACCCAGTCGTCACCGTCCCGCTCGGCGCGGGTGCGCAGCCCGGCCAGATCCGATCCCGCTCCGGGCTCGCTGTAGAGCAGGCACCACTTGCTCTCGCCGCGCAACGCCGGCGGCAGCAGCCTGCGCTTCTGCTCTTCGGTGCCACAGTCGTGGATGGTGCAGGCGAACAGATCGGCCCGGTCATGTCCACTGCCCGGCGCCCCGGCCGCGGTGAATTCGGCTGTCACCAAGCGGGATTGACGATCGGACAGACCGCGACCGTAGTAGTCCGGCTCCCAGCTGGGTACGGTCCAGCCCGCGTCCAGCACAGCCTGGGCGAAGGAGGCGCGATCGGCGTTGGGGGACCAGTTGGCGGCCAGCCACTCCCGGATCTCGGTCCGCAGTGCGTCGTCGGAGTTGGTGTCGGCCATTCTCATGCCCCGATCTCTTGCAGGTAGCGCTCGCGGTGCCAGGGCGGGCTGCCGAACAGTTGGGCGTCGCTGCGTGCCCGGCGTAGATACCGGTGAGCGGGGTGTTCCCAGGTGAACCCGATTCCGCCGTGCACCTGAATGTTGGTGGCGCCGACGAAGACGAACGCATCGGAGCAATAACCCTGTGCCAGTGCCAGATCCGCGATCCAGCCGGGAGAGCCGGCAACAGCTGCGACATGGCGGGCGGCCGAAACGGCGGATTCGGCCTCCAGCAGCATGTCGGCGCACATGTGTTTGACGGCCTGAAAGCTGCCGATCGCCCGGCCGAACTGGTACCGGGCCTTGGCGTAGTCGCGGGCCATCTCCATCGCGCATCGCGCGGCGCCGGCCTGCTCACCGAGCAGCGCCACCGCCGAGCGGTCCAGCGCCGCGGTGAACGCCTCGACCCCGGTGCCGGGCACGCCGACCACGGAGGCCGGAGCGTCGGCGAACCGGACATCGCACAGCCGGCGGGACTGATCGACCGTCGTCAACGCCCGCACGGTGACACCCGGACCCGCCGGGTCGACGGCGAACACACCCGGCCCGGCGGCGCTGCTCGCCAGGACGTAGAGCAGGGCGGCATCTTCGGCGTCGAGCACGAACCGCTTCTCGCCGGTCAGCAGCGGGCGCTCCGGGTCGCCGGCGGCCGAGGTGGCCGGCTGCGCGGGCGGTCGGGTTGAGTCGCCCTCGGCGAATGCGACCGCGACCCGGGTCGTCCCGGCGGTAATCGCCGCCAGCACGGCGGCACACTGCCCCGGGTCATCCACCGCGGCAAGCAGATTGACGGTGAGTACCGCCGTCGACAGGTACGGCCCGGCGAACAGCACCCGGCCGAGTTCCTCGGCCACCACGCCGACCTCGACCGGTCCGGCACCGGCACCGCCGTACTGCTCGGGCACCAGGAGGCCGAGCAGGCCCATCGCGGCCAGCTCGCTCCAGGCGCGGTCGTCGGGTAGGTGTTTGGCCATCAGGTCGGCGACCGCCCCACGCAGCGCCCGGAGTTCTTCGGATGTCGTCACTACAAGATCAGCCCTTCGGTGTGAAGGCGCGACGCAGGCTCGCGCATTGGCTGGCGAAATACGATTGGGATACACCAGTTTTCGGGACCAATAGGTCGAATCCGTGGAAGGCGCCGTCGACGGTCTCCAGCTCACAGGGCACGCCCGCCTCCTGCAGACGCCGGGCATAGGCCAGGTCTTCTTCATAGAACAGGTCGAGCGTGCCGACACCCAGCCAGGCGGGAGCCACACCGGACAGGTCGTCGCGGCGGGCCGGCACCGCCACCGCCGGGTCGGCACCACCCAGATAGGCCGCCCAGCCGAAACCGTTGGACGCGGCGGTCCACAGCCGGTAGTCGCGGTTGGCGGGCAGGGCGGCGCTGCGGTCGTCGAGCATCGGATAGGACAACAGCTGCAGGACCGGGGCCACCTCACCACGATCGCGGGCCAGCAGCGCCAGCGCCGCCGCCAGCCCGCCACCCGCGCTGGCCCCGCCGATCGCGATCCGGGTCGCGTCCACCCCGGGCAGGTCGGCCAGCCGGAGCAGTGCCGCGTAGCAGTCCTCCAGCGCGGCCGGATACGGGTGTTCCGGAGCGAGCCGGTAATCCACCGACCCCACCGTGATACCCAACTCCCGGCGGAACCGGCGGCACAGGCCGTCGTCCTGGGCGGCCCGGCCGAGCACGTAGCCGCCGCCGTGGATCCACAGCAGGGCGGCCGTCTGGCCGCTCACAGCGTCCGGCCGCTGCACCCGGACGCTCGCGCCCGGGCCGAGGGGAAGCACCTCGACATCGGACGTTCGCCCCAACGTCTGCAGTCCGGTCAGCGTCCGCAACAGCCGCAGTGAGCGGGGCCTGACCAGACTGCGGGGGGTCACCCTGGCGATTCGACGCAGGTCGGTGTGAAAGGGAGAGTTCGGCACCCGGCAAGTATTAACCGAACCTCACGATTCGTGCCGCAGGTTTCATGCCGTTGTCTCAGGGACCCGGCGCCGCCGAGGTATGGTGCCGAGATGGCGGCACGACCGGAAACCCCTGATTCCAGGTCCACGATGTCTTCTTGTGTCCGGTGGCTGCGGCGCGCCCGCCCCGCCGACTACCTGCTGGCATTCAGCGTCGCTTCAGCCTCACTTCCGCTGGTCGGCAAGAGCCTTGAACCGCTCGGTGGAGTCACCGCGATGAGCGTGTGGGGCGCTCGGCACATGCCGGAGATCCTTTCGTCCACCGCCAAGTCCTGGTTCACCCCGGGGATCGGCGCCGTCCGCAAGCGGGACCGCGAGCAGACCCGCGCCGTGAGCCACGCCGCGCTGCGCGGCGTGGTGTCGGCGGCCGACCTCGACATCGCCTGGCCTGAGCCGGAGCAGACGCCCCCGGTCGCCAAGGCGCTGCAGCATCGGCGACACATCTACCGCTCCGGTGTGCGGTACGGCAGCGACCCGGCCCAGGTGCTCGACGTGTGGCGGCCCCGGGAGCTTCCGAACGGACCGGCGCCGGTGCTGATCTACGTGCCCGGCGGGGCCTGGGTGCACGGCAGCCGGATGTTGCAGGGCTACGCGCTGCTGTCCCATCTGGCCGAGCAGGGCTGGGTGTGCCTGTCGATCGACTACCGGGTGGCGCCGCACAACCGCTGGCCGCGCCACATCATCGACGTCAAGACCGCGATCGCCTGGGCGCACGCCAACGTCGACAAGTTCGGCGGCGACCGCAATTTCGTGGCCGTGGCCGGATCGTCGGCCGGCGGGCACCTGGCTGCACTGGCCGGGCTGACCGGCAGCGCCGTCGGCGACCGGGAGTACGCCGATCGCCTGCCCGCGGGTGCCGACACCACGGTGGACGCCGTGGTCGGCCTCTATGGACGCTACGACTGGCAGGACCGCTCCACCCCGGAACGTGCCCAGTTCGTGGACTTCCTGGAACGGGTGGTGGTCGGCCGGTCGCTGCGACGCCACCGCGACCTCTACCGCAACGCCTCGCCGATCGAGCGGGTGCACCCCGAGGCGCCCCCGTTCCTGGTGGTGCACGGCAGCGCTGACACCGTGATCCCGGTGGCGCAGGCCCGCGCCTTCGCCGACCGGTTGCACGCGGTGTCGCGCTCCAAAGTTGGCTACCTGGAACTGCCGGGAGCAGGACACGGTTTTGACATGACCGACGGCGCCCGAACCGGCGCGGTGAGCACGGCAATCGGCCTGTTCCTCAACCAGATTCACCGCGACCGCAGCACCATCGCCGGCAAACAGGTGATCTGAGCCGCGTCGGCCCGCGAACCCCGGTAGGGTCGCGGGCATGGGAGTGATGCGGTCGTGAAGCGGCTCAGCGGATGGGATGCCATCCTGTTGTACAGCGAGACGCCGAACGTGCACATGCACACCCTCAAGGTTGCGGTGATCGAGCTGGACGCCGATCGGCAGGGTTACTTCGATGTAGAGGCCTTCCGCCGGGTGATCCACGGCCGGCTCCACAAGCTGGACCCGTTCCGCTACCAGTTGGTCGACATCCCGGGCAAATTCCACCACCCGATGTGGCGGCAGAACAGCGAAGTCGACCTGAGCTATCACATTCGGCCCTGGACGCTGCCCGCCCCGGGCGGCCGGCGTGAACTCGACGAGGCCATCGGGGAGATCGCCAGCACGCCGCTGGACCGCAGCCGGCCGCTGTGGGAGATGTACTTCATCGACGGTCTGGCAAACAACCGGATCGCGGTGGTGGGCAAGATCCACCACGCGCTCGCCGATGGTGTCGCCTCGGCGAATCTGATGGCCCGCGGCATGGACCTGACGTCGGGTCCACCGTCCGACGAGGACACGTATCGGACCGACCCGCCGCCGACCGGCGCCAAACTGGTGCGCTCGGCGTTCCGCGACCATCTGGGCCAGCTCGGGCGTATCCCGGCCACCATCGGCTACACCGCGCGGGGTCTGCAGCGGGTGCGCCGCAGCAACCGGAGACTGTCCCAGCTGACCCGCCCGTTCACGCCGCCGCCGAGCTTCATGAACCACATGATCACCGCCGACCGCCGGTTCGCCACCGCGACCTTGGCGCTGGCCGATATCAAGGCGACCAGCAAACAGCTCGGCGTGACGATCAACGATCTGGTCCTGGCGATCTCCGCCGGCGCGTTGCGCCAGTTGTCGCTGCACTACGACGGGCACGCCGACGAGCCGCTCCTGGCCTCGGTGCCGATGAGCTACGACTTCTCCCCGGATCGCATCTCCGGCAACAAGTTCTCCGGGGTGCTGGTGGCGCTGCCGGTCGACGCCGAGGATTCGCTCGCACGGGTTCAGCGGGCCCGGGAGGCGGCAACGCTGGGCAAGGAGGGCTACGAGCTACTCGGACCGGAACTGGTCAGCAAATGGGCGGCGTACCTGCCGCCGCGGCTGGCCGAGTCGATGTTCGAGAAACTCGACGCGCTGGACGGGCAGAACAAGGTGCTCAACCTCAACATCTCCAACGTGCCCGGCCCGCGCGAACGCGGCCGGGTCGGCGGCGCACTGGTCACCGAGATCTACTCGGTGGGTCCGTTGACCGCCGGCAGCGGGGTGAACATCACCGTGTGGAGCTACGTCGACCAGCTCAACATCTCGGTGCTGACCGATACCGCCACGGTCGATGACCCGCATGAGGTCACCACCGCCATGGTCGACGAGTTCATCGAGATCCGCCGTGCCGCCGGGCTTTCGGACAAGCTCACGCCGGTCGAAACGGCGATGGCGCCGGCCTAGACTCAGCCGGCGGCCATCGCCTGCAGTTCACGGCGCAGCACCTTGCCGGTGTTGTTGCGCGGCAACGCATCCAGGATGGTGATGGAGCGCGGCACCTTGTAGCTCGCCAGGTTGTCGCGGACGTGCTGCCTGAGTTCCTCGGGGGTGGCCGGGACGCCGGGTTCCAGCACGACGAACGCCACCAGACGCTGTCCGTAGTCGGCGTCGTCGACACCGATCACCGCGGCCTCGGCGACCGCGGCATGGTTGGTCAGCGCCCTCTCCGTCTCGATCGGGTAGACGTTCTCGCCGCCGGAGACGATCATCTCGTCGTCGCGGCCCACCACGAAAAGCCTTCCGGTGTCGTCGAAATAACCCAGGTCGCCGGATGCCATGAAACCGTCGTGGAACAGCTTCGAGTCACCGCCGGTGTAGCCGTCGAACTGCGAGGAGTTCCGCACGAAGATCTGCCCGGTCTCACCGGCAGGCAACTCGACGAAATCGGCGTCCAGGATCCGGATCTCGGTTCCCGGCGCCGGCCGCCCGGCCGTCTCGGGGTTATAGCGCAAGTCCTCCGGTGTGGCCAGCGCGATCATGCCGGCCTCGGTGGCGTTGTAGTTGTTGAAAACCACGTCGCCGAAGGTATCCATAAACGCTGTCACCACTTCAGGCCGCATGCGTGATCCGGAGGAGGTGGCGAACCGCAGTGAGCGGCAAGGATATTGATCGAGAACACTCTCGGGTAGTGCCATGATCCGATCGAACATCACCGGCACGACGCACAATCCGGTCGCGGCGTTGGACTCCACCAGTGCCAGGGTGGCCTCGGGGTCGAATTTCCGCCGGGTGGCGATGGTGCAGGCCATCGTCAACGCCAATGCCAACTGGGAGAATCCCCAGGCGTGGAACATCGGGGCCGCGATTACCACGGCTTCTTCGGTGTGCCAGGGGATCCGGTCGAAGATGGCCTGCAGATCGGCGATCCCGCCGCCACCGCGGCCGGACCGGCGTGCACCCTTGGGAGTGCCGGTGGTTCCGGAGGTGAGCATCACCAGCTTGCCGGACCGGTTCGGCTTGGCCGGGCGCCGTCCGGCGTTGGCGTTGATCAGATCGTCCACCGTCAGGCCCGGAATCTCGCTGTCGGCCCAGCTGACCACCCGGACACAACCGGAGTCCGCGGGCAGAGCCAGATCCACTGCGGCGGTGAACTCTTCGTCGTAGAAGATCAGGTCGACGCCTTCGCGGGCGACCACCTCGGCCAGCGCCGGCCCGGCGAAGCTGGTGTTGAGCAGCAGCACGTCGGCGCCGATCCGATTGGCGGCGGCCAGCGCCTCGATGAAGCCCCGATGGTTGCGGCACATCAATGCAATGGCCTGTGGCGTCCGGCCGGGCAGCCGCTGCAGGCCGGCGGCCAGGGCGTTGCAACGCCGGTCGAGCTGCGCGTAGGTCAAGGTGCCACGCTCGTCGATGATCGCGGGGCGGTCGCCGCAACGCTGCGCCGCCATGGCGATCCCGGTGGTGGTGGTGCCGCCTTCGCGGGCCGCCGCGGCGGCAATCCGCAGATATTTGTCCGGCCGCAGCGGTGCCAGCAGCCCGACCCGGGTGAATGTCTCCAGCATCGAACCGACGCGTCTAAGCGAGTCGAGCGGACCAGAAGCCATCGCGCTCAGCCCACGATCGGGAGGCGGCGTTCGCGGGCGAGCTTGTCCAGGGCGTCCTGCATGACCGAGCGCACGTGCGCGTCGACGACGTCGATGTCGGGGTCCTCGCCGAACTCGGCGACGATGTCGATCGGCTCGCACACCTGCATGACGATCTTGGTGGGCAGCGGCAGGTTGACCGGCAGTACCGCCGACAGCCCGAACGGGAAGCCGAACGAGATCGGCAGAATCTTGACCCGCATCAGTTTGTCCAGCCGCAGTGCCTTGGCCAGCCCGGTGCCGCGGGACAGATAGAGCTGGCTTTCCTGGCCGCCGATCCCCACCGTCGGCACCAGCGGCACCCCCGCGTTGATCGCGGCACGGATGTAGCCCTTGCGGCCGTCGAAGTCGATCTTGTTCTGTTCCAGCGTGGACCGGTAGACGTCGTAGTCGCCGCCGGGGAAGACCACCACCACCCCGCCGGAGCGCAGGGCTTCGTCGGCGTTGGCGTGATTGGCCGGGATGAACCCGGTCTTGCGGAAGAAGTCGGCGGTGAACCCGGTGAAGATCACGTCGTGGCTGAGCGTATAGACGGGTCGGTCGTAGCCGAACCTGTCGTAGAAGCCGGTGGCGAAGACCGGGACGTCCATCGCGAACAGGCCGCCGGAGTGGTTGGACACCACCAGCGCACCGCCGTTCGGGAAATTCTCCAGGCCCCGCACCTCGGCCCGGTGGTAGCCCTTGATCAGCGGGCGCAGCAGACCCATCACCCGCTCGGTCAGGCCCGGATCCCACTTGGTGATTGGCCCGGGGACCGTTTCCGTCCAGTCGTTGTCCGGTGTGTCCACCACGGCCCCTTAAATTGAAACGTGTTCTAGTTTTACCCATGCTACCGGCTGATGAGGGTGGTCGATAGCATCGGCGGGGTGAGCGATGAATCCAGCGCGAAGTCAGAAGTCCTGCTCGAACAACTCGACCGGATCCTGATCATCACGATCAACCGGCCCGAGGCCCGCAACGCGGTCAATGCCGCGGTCAGCCATCAGTTGGCGGCCGCCGTGGACCGCCTGGACGAAGACCCCGGCCTGTCGGTGGGGATCTTGATCGGTGCCGGCGGATCATTCTGCGCCGGGATGGATCTCAAGGCGTTCGCCAGCGGGGAGAACGTCGTCGTGCCCGGTCGCGGACTCGGCTTCACCGACCGTCCCCCGGTCAAGCCGCTGATCGCCGCGGTCGAGGGCTACGCGCTGGCCGGCGGCACGGAGCTGGCGCTGGCGGCGGACCTGATCGTGGCCGCCCGCGACGCGATGTTCGGCATCCCGGAGGTCAAACGCGGGCTGGTGGCGGCCGGTGGTGGCCTGTTGCGGCTGCCGCAGCGCATCCCCTACGCCCTGGCGATGGAGCTGGCCCTGACCGGGGAGAGCCTGTCAGCGGTGCGGGCGCACGAACTGGGCATGGTCAACGTGCTGGCCGAGCATGAGACGGTGCGCAACACCGCGATCATGCTGGCCGAGAAGATCACCGCCAACGGACCGCTGGCGGTGGCCGCCACCAAGCGGATCATCACCGAATCTCGGGGCTGGAGCCCGGAGGAGATGTTCGCCGAACAGCTCAAGATCGCGCTGCCGGTGTTCGCATCCAAGGACGCCAAGGAGGGCGCCGTCGCGTTCGCCGAGAAGCGTCTGCCGCAGTGGACCGGCAGCTGAGCGCACCGGCCGCGCAGCGGTCAGGCATCGACCTGACCGCCTACTTCGACCGCGTCGGCTACGCCGGTCCTACCGAGCCGACGCTTGCGACGTTGACCGGGCTGGTCGCCGCGCACGTGCGCGGCATCCCGTTCGAGAACCTCGACCCGCTGACCGGTGTACCGGTGATCGACCTGGGCGCACCGGCATTGGCCGCCAAGCTGGTGGCGCAGCGCCGCGGCGGTTACTGCTACGAGCACAACAATCTGATGCGTTACGTGCTCACAGATCTGGGTTTTGACGTCGTCCCGCTGGGCGGCCGGGTGGTGTGGATGAGCCCCACCGGCCTGGATGGACCGCCCCATGCGGAGACGCATCTGGCGCTGGTGGTGCGGATCCCAGGCGTCGAGACGCCGTACTTCGTCGATGTCGGCTTCGGCGGACAGACCCTGACGTCACCGATCCGATTGGTCGTCGACGAAGTCCAGGAGACACCGCACGAGCCGTTCCGGCTGCGCGCGGGCGGCGGCGGGGTGGCCGGCAACGGGTATGTGCTGGAGTCCCTGATCGGAAAGGACTGGCGGCCGCTGTACACCTTCGACCGGCGGCCCAAACCGCTGATCGACATGCAGGTGGGCAGTTGGTACGTGTCGACCTATCCCGAGTCGATATTCGTCGTCGGGCTCAGTGCGGCAGCGGTCACCGATGACGCTCGGTGGAACCTGCGCGGGCGCAACCTCACCGTCCACCGCCGGGACGGCGGCACCGAACGGGTGCGCTTCGACGACGCCGCACAGGTGTGCGAGGCCCTGACCGATCGATTCGGTATCGATGTGAGCGGCCTCGACGACTTCGAAGCCAGGGTGGCGCAGGTTCTCGACAGCTGAGGCGGCACCTGCCGGGATGTCGCGCAAACCCGGGAAACTCGTCGCGGGTTCGGCGCATGCTTGACCCATGGGTCACTACAAGAGCAATGTGCGCGACCTGGAGTTCAATCTGTTCGAGGTGCTGGGGTTGGAGCAGTGCCTGGACCCGGAGCTGTCTGGGGGCGCGTTCGGCGATCTCGACGGCGACACGGTGCGCCAGATGCTGGCCGAAGCGGCCCGGCTCGCCGAAGGGCCGGTCGCCGAATCGTTCGCCTCCAGCGACCGCCATCCGCCGGTGTTCGACCCGGCCACCCACACGGTGACACTGCCCGATCCGTTCAAGGCGTCGTTGCGGGCCTGGCAGGCGGGCGAGTGGTTTCGGATCGGGCTGTGTGAGGAGGTCGGCGGGGTCCCGGCGCCGGCGATGGTGTCCTGGGCGATCAACGAACTGGTGCTGGGCGCCAACCCGGCGGTGTTCATGTTCATGGCCGGTCCGGTCTTCGCCAACATCCTCTACGACCTGGGCAATGAGCAGCAACGGCACTTCGCGACCCTGGCGATCGAACGGAATTGGGGCGCCACCATGGTGCTCACCGAACCCGACGCCGGCTCCGATGTCGGGGCGGGGCGTACCAAGGCGGTCGAGCAGCCCGACGGCAGCTGGCACATCGACGGCGTCAAGCGGTTCATCACCAACGGCGACAGCGACGACCTTTTCGAGAACATCATGCACATGACGCTGGCCCGGCCGGAGGGCGCCGGGCCGGGAACCAAGGGGCTCAGCCTGTTCATGGTGCCCAAGTACCTGCCCGATCCCAAGACCGGTGAACCGGGTGAGCGCAACGGGGTGTTCGTCACCGGGCTGGAACACAAGATGGGATTGAAGGTTTCGACCACCTGCGAGCTGACCTTCGGTCAGCACGGCACCCCGGCGAAGGGCTGGTTGGTCGGCGACACCCGCAACGGCATCGCGCAGATGTTCCACGTTATCGAATATGCACGAATGATGGTGGGCACCAAGGCAATCGCAACACTATCCACCGGCTACCTGAATGCGCTGGAGTATGCCAAGACCCGCATTCAGGGTGCCGACCTGACCCAGATGACCGACAAGGCCGCGCCGCGGGTGACGATCATCCATCACCCGGATGTACGGCGTGCCCTGATGATGCAGAAGGTCTACGCCGAGGGTATGCGGGCGCTGTACCTCTACACCGCCGCCCACCAGAACCCTCAGGTCGCCATGCAGGTGTCGGGGGCCGACGCCGAGATGGCCGAACGGGTCAACGACCTGCTGCTGCCGATCGTCAAGGGCGTCGGCTCGGAACGCGCGTACCAGTACCTGACCGATTCGCTGCAGACATTCGGCGGATCCGGCTTCCTGCAGGACTATCCGATCGAGCAGTACATCCGGGACGCCAAGATCGACAGCCTGTACGAGGGCACCACCGCCATTCAGGCGCAGGACTTCTTCTTCCGCAAGATCGCCCGCGACCGTGGCGTGGCGTTGGGCCATCTGGTCGCCCAGATCGAGGCGCTGCTGGACAGCGACGACGGCCACGTGGATCTGGCCGATTCGCGCAAGCTGCTGGCCGCCGCGCTCGACGAGGTGCGGGCGATGGCCGCCACCTTGACCGGGTACCTGCTCGGATCGCAGCAGGAACGTCGCGAGCTCTACCGGGTGGGACTGCAGTCAGTGCCGTTCCTGCTGTCCGTCGGTGATCTGGTGATCGGCTGGCTATTGCTGCGGCAGGCCGAGGTCGCGTGTAAAGCGTTGGACGGCAACCCAAGCACCGAAGACAGTGCGTTCTACCAGGGCAAGGTGACCGCGGCGAAGTTCTTCGCCAAGAACGTCCTGCCGCGGCTGGCCTACCAGCGGGTGATCGCCGAGGGTGTCGACCTGGCGGTGATGGACCTGAGCGAGGACGCCTTCTAACCCGTTCGCCGCGGCGGCCGACGGTCGGCGTCCAGTACTGCCGCCGATGTTTAGTGCACCTTGATGCGCAAAATCGTTGAGAAATGCATCAGATTTAGTGACAAGTCATCTTGTTGACGTTAGCGTAAGTATCTCCTGAGGTTTGGTGCGTCGGTGTTAAGAAGGGCTGGCCAATGGCTGAGATTCGTGGTCGTGGGGGCAAGCAGAAGTCGACTCGGGGGCGGGTGATCGGGTCCGCGGCATCGGTGGGGGCCTTCCTGTCATTCGGGTTGGGGCCGTTGGCGGTGGCGCCGGCCAACGCTGATTTCGAGGACTTGTTCACCGATCTGTTCGATCCGGGCGCGTGGGGCAGCCTGTCAGCGGACTTCAACAGCCTGTTCACCTCGGACTGGGGTGCCGGTGCGGCCGATGCGAATGGGCTGGAGATGGCCCAGATGTGGGACACGTACTTCTACACGCCGCTGCACACCAGCCTGGAGAACTGGATCGCCAGTGACTTCGGGTCGCAGGTCAACGGCGTGATCAACCAGATTTTCGCGCCGTTCACCACTGGCTTCTGCGGGATGATCTGTGACGGTGTCGCCGGGACCGAGGCCGACCCGAACGGCGGCAACGGCGGGCTGTGGTTCGGCGACGGCGGGGCCGGCTGGTCCTCCACCGAAGCCGGGGTGGACGGCGGCAATGGCGGGCATGCCGGCGGTATCGGCAATGGTGGCGACGGTGGTGCCGGCGGGCTGGGTGCCGACGGTGGCGTCGGCGGCAACGGCGGCGAGATGTGGGGCAACGGTGGCGACGGTGGTGCCGGTGGCGCTGCCACCGAGACGCTCGCCGCGGGTAACGGCGGCAGCGGTGGCTCCTCAGGACAGGCCCAGGACTTCTTTGGGATGGGCGCGCTCGGCAACGGCGGCGACGGCGGGGTCGGCGGCGCGGGGTGGACCGGCCCCAACGGTGGTACGGGCACGGCGCCGGGCGGCACCGGCGGCAACGGGGCGGCCGGCACCAACGGTGGTAACGGCGGCGCAGGTGGCGCCGGCTCGTCGATCCTGGGTGTCGGCGGCAACGGCGGTGCGGGTGGCGCCGGTGGCAACGGTGGCAGTGGTGGCGCCGGGGCTACCGGGCTGGCCGGTACCTATGCCAACGGTGGTGACGGCAACGGCGGGGCCGGCGGGAACGGTGGTGACGGGGCACTCGGCGGCAACGGCGGTAAGGGCGGGGCAGCAGGCACGGGCGCGTCGCTGTTCGGTGGTGGCGGAACCCAGGGCGTCGGCGGCAACGCGGGCAACGGTGGAGCGGCGGGTCTGGCCGGCGACGGCGGGGCCGGAGGGGCGGGCACCGCGGCAAATCCGGACGGCGGCAACGGCGGCAACGGTGGCGACGCAGGTACCGGCGGCGCTGCGGGCACTGCCGGAACTGGCTCGACCAATGGTCAGGCTGGTGCGGCCGGCGGTGCGCCGACCGTCGCAAACGGCAACGGTGGGGCCGGCGGCAACGGTTATGACGCATCGACGGGCAACGTCGCGGGCGCCCTCGGCGGAAATGGCGGGATCGGCGGTAATGGCGGCGCCTACGGCAACGGGGGCGACGGTGGATCGGGTGGCCGGGGCGCCAATGGAGTGGCCGGCGATGCGACTGCCGGTACCGATGGGACTGTGGGTGGCGCCGGCGGTACCGGCGGCGCCGGTGGCCTCGGCGGCTCGATCGCCGGTAACGGCGGTAACGGCGGCGTCGGCGGTGCGGGTGGCACCGGTGGCGCCGGCGGCAGCGGCACCGACGGCACCAACGGCGCCAACGCGCCCGCCGACAGCGGTGCCGACGGCGGTAACGGCACCGCCGGCACCGACGGCACCGGCGGCGGCAATGGTGGCGCCGGTGGCGCGGGCGGCCTCGGCGGCAGCGCGGCCCACGGCAACGGCGGCAATGACGGCGCCGGCGGTATCGGCGGCGATGGTGGTGCGGCCGGCAACGCCGGCAACGGCGGCAACGGCGGCAACGGCGCCAACAGTCTCACCGAGATCGTCGGCGGTAAGGGCGGCAACGGCGGCACGGGAGGTGACCGCGGGACCGCCGGCCAGGGCGGCCAGGGCGGCCTGAGCGGCGACGGCCAGACTCAGTCCGCCGATGGCAACGATGGCGCCGCCGGGACCGGCGGCAACGGCGGCCGCGGCGGTGACGGCAGCGGCGGCCAGGTGATCACCATCGGCGGTCAGCAGGTAGCCCAGAACGGCGCTGACGGCGGTGCCGGTGGCGCCGCCGGCTCGGAAGGAAACGGTGGCGCCGGCGGTAACGGCGGCACCGGTGCGAACGGCGTCGCGGGAGCCACCGACGCCTCCGGAAACGGCACCGCGGGCAGCTCCGCCGGCAACGGCGGCAGCGGCGGCGCCGGCGGCGCGGGTGGCACCGTCTCCGGTGACGGCGGCGCGGGGGGAAACGCCGGATCCGGTGGTAACGGCGGTAACGGTGGCAGTGGCAGCGACGCCGCGCCTGACAGCGGAGCGAACGGTGGCAACGGTGGCGCTGCCGGCAACGGCGGCTCCGGCGGCGTCGGCGGCCAGGGCGGCAGCGCGACCAACGGCAACGGTGGCATCGGCGGTAACGCCGGCAACGGCGGCAACACCGGCACGGCCGGTACCGGTGGCGACGGTGCCGGCGGCGGCGACAATGTTTCGGCGGGTACCGGTGGTAGCGGCGGCGCCGGAGGGACCCGCGGTGAGGCCGGGACGGCGGGCACCGGCGGTACCGGCAGCGGTGGCCCGGCCGGCGACGGTGCGGCGGGCACGGACGGCACCGGCGGCGACGGTGGGGCCGGCGGCAACGGCGGCAACGGCAGCGGCCTGGTGGACAACGGTGCTGGCGGCCTGGTCGGCCAGGCCGGTGGCGCCGGCGGTTCCGGTGGTGCGGCCGGACCGATCGGCAACGGTGGTGCCGGGGGTAACGGCGGGACCGGTGCCGATGGCGTCGAGGGCGACGTCGGCGGTGACGGTAACGGCACCCCGGGTATCGACGGCGGGGCCGGTGGGGTCGGCGGCACCGGTGGCGCCGGTGGAACCACCTCGGGCGACGGTGGTACCGGCGGGCACGGCGGTGATGCCGGCGACGGCGGCCGGGGCGGTAACGGCGCGAACGACGCGAACGGCGGCAGCGGCGGCACCGGCGGCAACGGTGGTGTGGCCGGTGGCGGCGGCACCGGCGGCACGGCGACGCACGGTACCGGAGGCGCCGGTGGCGATGCCGGAAACGGTGGAGACGGCGGCGCCGGTGGTACTGGTGGCAACGCCACCGACCCGACCGGCACCGGCGGGGTCGGTGGCACCGGTGGCAACGCAGGCAATGCGGGCGATGGCGGGGTCGGTGGTACCGGCAGCGTCTCCGGTGGTGACGGCGGAGACGGCGGCGACCGCGGCACCGCGGGCTCTGGCGGCGCGGGCGGCACCAACGGCGACGGCAGCACGGCCGCCGGTGGTTCCGCCGGCCAGGACGCCACTGACGGCGGTGACGGCGGGGCCGGCGGTGCGGGCCTGGACGGCCTACTGGTCACCAACCCCGATGGCAGCGTGACCGCTCTGGCCGGTGGCCTCGGCGGCAATGGCGGCAACGCGGGCCGGATCGGTACCGGCGGTGCCGGCGGCGATGGTGGCAAGGGCGCATCCGGCTTCGGCGACGGTGTCGACGGAGGGGTCGGTGGTAACGGCGGCAACGGTGGCGCCGGTGGCACCGAATCCGGTGATGCCGGCAACGGTGGTAACGGCGGCGACGGCGGCACCGTGAACGGATCCAACGGCGCCAACGCCGCAGCGGGTTCCAACGGCAACGGCGAAGACGGCGGCGACGGCGGCAACGGCGGCGCCGGAGGTGTCGGCGGTAACGGCGGCGACGCCGCCCACGGGGCCGGCGGTCTGGGCGGTAACGCCGGTAACGGCGGTAACGCCGGCAACGGCGGTAACGGCGGCAATGGTGCCGGGGGGACGTCCACCAACCAGATCAACGGCCCGGCCGGCAATGGCGGCAACGGCGGTGACGCCGGCCAGCACGGCGGCGCGGCGGGCACCGCCGGGCACGGCGGCACTGGAAGCGACGGCAAGCAGGCCGCCGGCGGCCAGGCCGGGAGCGCGGGCAGTGACCGCGCCAACGGCGGTGACGGCGGCAAGGGCGGCGACGGTGCGAGCAGCCGGGTCACGCTCAAAATCGTTGACGGCCAGCGGGTGTACACGCTGGCGTCCATCCCGCAGGCTGGAGGTGACGGCGGTGCCGGTGGCAACGCCACCACGCTCGGCGACGGCGGGCACGGCGGTGACGGTGGCAAAGGTGGTGGCATCGGCCTTGGTGGGCAGGGACCATTCGATATTTCCGGACGTGTCGGTGGCCAGGGCGGCAACGGCGGTGCCGGCGCCGGCGAGGGCGGCAACGGTGGTGGCGGAGGCAACGGCGGAAACGGCGGGGGCACCAGCAGTGCCTCGAATGCCAACGACAGTGTCCTGGGCGCCGGTGGCGCCGGCGGCGACGGTGGTACCGGTGGCGTCAACGGCACCGGCGGCGCCGGCGGCGCCGGTGGCACCGGCGGCACCTATCCCCAAAATCATGGGATCGGCGGCACCGGTGGCTCCGGCGGTTCCGGCGGTACCGGCACCAACGGCGGCTACGGCGGCGGTGGTGGCGGCGGCGGTGGTGGCGGTGCGGGCAACCACGAAGGGAACCCGAGTACCACGATCGTCTTCGGCCACGGCGGCGCCGGCGGTGCGGGCGGCGCCGGTGGTGACGCCGATGGTGCCGGCGTGGTTGGCGGTGTCGGCGGGACCGGCGGGACCGGTGGTGCGGGCGTGGGTGTCGGTACCGGCCCCGTCTCTATCGGCACCGGCGGCGCCGGCGGAACGGGCGGCGCCGGTGGCGTCGTCGGCCCGAATGGCGACGGCGCCGGCGGGACCGGCGGGACCGGCGGCACCGGCACCAACGGGGCCACCGGTGGCGACGGCGAGGCCGGCACCGCCGGCGGCCCCGACGGCACCCCCGGCACCGCGGGAGGTGCGGGTACGAACAACCCGTAACGCCTTCTACGCTCGAGTCCGTGGACACCCACAGCCCCAAATACCGCCTGCCCGACCACGGCTACACGATCGTGCGCTGGGCGCACGAGCTGGCCAAGGGGCGCGGTGCGGTGGTGGTGGAACCCGACGTCGAGAGCATCCGTCGTCCCGACGGCGCACTGGCCTTCGACGACGCCGCACCGTTCAAGACGGTGCCGGACGGTCCGCTGTCGGTGCTGCGCGAGCTGCTCGACCTGGAGGCCCGCGAGATGCGGGCGTGGAGCAAGGCCGGGTTCGCTCGGTTCCACAAGCGCAGCGCCGCCAGGCAGGTCGACCGGATCTGCCGGGCCCACGGCAGCGACGCCGCCGTCGACTGGGTACTGGCCAACGCCACCACCGACGACCCCGATCTCGACCTGGACCTCGGCGAGCTGCGGGACCGGCTCGGTGTGCGGCTGTACACCGCCGGCGGTTTCGACGAGGGCTTCTACCGGGAGCAGGTCGGGCGCTGCATCGAGCACCGCCGCCGGCAACGGCTCAACGGTTGAGCTGCCGAACCTTGTAGGTCGAGGGCCACGACACCCGGGTGTCGTCGCCCAACAGCGGAGTTCCCTTGGCGCCGACGGTGACGTTGTAGGCCTGCTCACCTGGGCCGACTTCCCGGTTGGCGTGTTCGGCGGCCAGGTAGTACAGCTGATCGATCTCCAGGTCGACGAAGGCGACGAAGCTCGTCTTGCGCACCGCATCGCCGAAGCCCGCGGTCATGCGGTCCGACAGGATGCGCGATGCGATCGCGGCCGCGGCCAGGATCCCGAACGGGATGACCCAGCAACAGGTATAGGCCAGCGGTGCGTCGGCGGCGGGCCGCATGATCGCGGGAACCGCCGCCGACGCCGTCATCGCCGCGAGCGCACCCAGCCACGTCCACGTCACCCGATTCACGACGGGAGCGAACAGCTCGGACTGCGCCACCGCCGCCGGCAGGTCGGCCTTCACGACGGCTTCGGCCACAGATCTGCCCAGCTTCATGCTTGCGAGCAGCGTTGCGAACAGTCCGGCGAAACTCAACGCCAGCACCCAGTGCTGCGACCAGGCGAACACCGACGCCAGCACCGCCAGCACCACGAACGTCGCGACCGCTCCGATCGCCAGGAGCCGTGCGGAGGCCTCGCGAGTGCTGACCAGGACGGCGGCCGCAACAGCCAGCGCCACCACCGCCGCGATCAGCGGCGGCGTATTTCCCACCAGCACCCAGTACACCGCCCAGGGTGCAAACCCCAGCACAACGCCCACGGACGGCAGTATAGGGGCTTACCGTTGCGTCAACGGCAAGGTTCGGTCGCTATCTGCTGGGCGGTCAGGCCTGCAGCGTGTAGCCCATCGGCATCAGCACGCTCTTCTGCTGGGTGAAGTGCTCGACGCCCTCTTTGCCGTTCTCCCGGCCGATGCCGGAGTTCTTGTAGCCGCCGAACGGGCAGCACGGGTCGAACGCGTACCAGTTGATTCCGTAGGTCCCGGTGCGGATCTTGCTCGCGATCTCGATCCCGCGCGGCACATCGGCGGTCCACACGCTGCCGGCCAGCCCGTACACCGAGTCGTTGGCGATCGCGACCGCGTCGTCCTCGGTGTCGTAGCCGATGATCGACAGCACCGGCCCGAAGATCTCCTCCTGGGCGATGGTCATAGAGTTGTCCACGTCGGCGAAGACGGTGGGCTCCACGAAGAAGCCGTTGTCCAGACCCTCGGGGCGGCCGCCGCCGCACACCAGCCGGGCGCCTTCGGCGATCCCCTTGGCGATGTAGCCCTCGACCCGCTCGCGCTGCTTCTCGCTGATCAGCGAACCGACCTGGGCGCCCGGGTCATTCGGCAGGCCGACCGGCAGGGCGGTGACGAAGTTCTTGACCGCGTCGACGATCTCCTCGTAGCGCGAGCGCGGCGCCAGGATGCGGGTCTGGGCCACGCAGGCCTGGCCGGTGTTCATGATCCCGGAGAACACCAGCATCGGGACCGCCGACGCCAGGTCTACGTCCTCGAGCACGATGGCCGCCGACTTGCCGCCGAGTTCCAGCGTGCACGGCTTGAGCATGTCCGCAGCCCGCTTGCCGATCTCCTTGCCCACGGCCGAGCTGCCGGTGAAGGAGAAGATGTCCACGCCCGGGTTGGAGGTCAGGGCCTGGCCGGTCTCCACACCGCCGGGCACCACCGACAGCACGCCTTCGGGCAGGCCCGCGTCGGCGAACGCCTCGGCCAGTGCGTTGGCGCTCAACGGCGTCTCGGCGGCCGGCTTGAGCACCACCGAGCAGCCGGCCAGCAGCGCGGGCCCCAGCTTGTTGACCGCCAGGAACAGCGGCACGTTCCACGCGACGATCGCGCCGACCACGCCGAGGGGCTCGCGGCGCACGATGGTCTGCCCGTAGGCGCCGGTGCGGATCTCTTCCCAGCTGACCTCGTCGACGGCGGGTCCGGCGAAGAAGTTCAGCGCACCGATCGAGCTCATCCAGTGCATGGTCTCGACGCCCATCGGCGGCTGACCGGTCTCAGCGGCCAGCAGCCCGGTGAACAGCTCCTTGCGCTCCTCCATCAGCTTGACCGCGGCGGCGATCACCGCGGCGCGCTCGGCCGGCGGGGTCGTGGGCCACGGCCCGGAGTCGAACGCGGTGCGGGCCGCCGCGACTGCGTTGTCAACGTCGGCCTTGGTCGCCAACGGCACCTTTCCGACGTACTCGCCGGTGGCCGGATTGTGAACCTCGATCACCTGATCGGTGGCCGGGGCGGTCCACTTGCCGCCGATGAAAAGCTTGTCGTACTCGGTCGCGGTGCTCACGGTCATGGCGCACACCCTACCTAGCGGACGGGCGGATTAGAACACGTTGCAGTCAATCCGTGGGTTCGGTTGCAGGACCAGCACCAGATTGCTCACACCGAACTCCCGTATGCCCGGCGCCGAGGTCATCCACCACGCCCATCGTGGGTGATAGCGGGGGAAAGCCGCCACCAGCGCGCCGGTGTGGCGGGCCCAGTCCAGCCCGGCGGCCGCCGACACCGCGAACAGCGACGATCCGTAGTTGTTCTTGGGCGGATGGCCGTGTCTGCGGGTGTAGCGCGCGGCGGCGCGGGCCCCGCCCAGGTAGTGGGTCAGGCCCATCTCGTGCCCGCCGAACGGACCCAGCCACACCGTGTAGGACAGCACCGCCAGCCCCCCCGGCCGGGTGACCCGCAGCATCTCGTTTCCCAGCTGCCAGGGCCGTGAGACGTGTTCGGCGACGTTGGACGACAGACAGATGTCCACGCTGGCGTCGGCGAACGGCAGTGCCGTACCCGACGCCCGCACGAAGGTGCCCGTCCGGGACCCGGCGCCGGCGCCCGCCGGGCCCGCATGCATCTCGGTCGGATCGGGTTCGACGCCCACATAACGCAGGCCGGCCCCGGCGAATGCGTCGGCGAAGTAGCCCGGGCCGCCACCCACGTCGAGCAGGGTTTTTCCGGCGGGTTCGGCGCCGTGCATGGCCCGCCACAGGTCGGTGACCATGGCGGCGGTGTCCTCGGCCAGTGCGCCGTAGAACCGGGCCGGATCGGTCTGTTCGTAGCGGAACTGGGACAGCAGGCGCACCGAGCGGGCCAGCGTCGCACGTCTGGCGAGTAGGTCGGTGGCGGCCACCGGGACAAGCCTAGCCAGCGGACTACCCTGTTCGTGTGTCCGCTGTGCGCTCCGTCCTGCTGCTGTGCTGGCGTGACACCGGGCATCCACAGGGCGGCGGCAGCGAGACCTACCTGCAGCGCATCGGCGCGGAGTTGGCCGCGGACGGGGTTGCGGTCACCCTGCGCACCGCCCGGTACCCGGGCGCACCGAAGCTCGAGGTCGTCGACGGGGTGACGATCAATCGCCGCGGCGGCCCCTACACCGTCTACCTGCGGGCGGGTGCGGCCATGGTCGCCGCGCGGCTCGGGCTCGGCCCGCTGCGGCGGGTGCGCCCCGACGCGGTGATCGACACCCAGAACGGCCTGCCGTTCCTGGCCCGGCTGGCCTACGGGCGCCGCGTCGCGATGCTGGTGCACCACTGCCATCGCGAGCAGTGGCCGGTGGCTGGGCCGGTGCTGAGCCGGATCGGCTGGCTGGTCGAGTCGCGGCTGTCGCCATGGCTGAACCGGCGCAACCAATACCTGACGGTGTCGCTGCCGTCGGTGCGCGACCTGATCGACCTCGGGGTGGGCGCCGAACGGATCGCGGTGGTGCGCAATGGCCTCGACGAGGCGCCGCCGGCGACGCTGTCCGGCCCGCGTGCCGAAACACCACGAGTGGTGGTGCTGTCGCGGTTGGTGCCGCACAAGCAGATCGAGGACGCGCTGGACGCGGTCGCGGCACTGCGTGCCCGGGTGCCGGGCCTGCATCTCGATGTCATCGGCGGCGGATGGTGGAGTGACCGGCTGGTGGAGCATGCCGCCGCGCTGGGGATCACCGATGCGGTCACCTTCCACGGTCACGTCGACGAGATCACCAAACATCAACTGGTGCAACAGGCTTGGGTGCACGTACTGCCGTCCCGCAAAGAGGGCTGGGGGCTGGCTGTCATCGAGGCCGGTCAGCACGGGGTGCCCACCATCGGATACCGGGCTTCCGGCGGGCTGTCCGACTCGATCGTCGACGGGGTGACCGGGACGCTGGTCGATGACCGTGACGAGCTGGTGCAGCAGCTGCACCGGCTGTTGACCGACGCGGTGCTGCGCGAACAGCTCGGTGTCAAGGCCCGTGACCGCAGCGCCGAATTCTCCTGGCGGCAAAGCGCCGACGGGCTGCGCGAGGTGCTGGAGGCGGTCTGCGAGCGGCGCTACGTCAACGGCGTGGTCTAAAGAGCGTTTCCCCCAGCGGTGCGCGGCCAGGGCTGGAGCTGCTCGAGCGCAGCAGCGAGGCCCAGCAAGGTCCGCTCCGATCCGGGTTTGCCGACCAACTGCACCCCGACGGGCTGGCCGTGCGGGTCGAGTCCGGCGGGCACGTTCATCGCCGGCCAGCCGATCATGTTCCACGGCGCCGCGAACGGGGCATAGCGAGCGTTGGCGACCAGCGACGCGAGCCAGCCGCGCTCACCCCAGCGTCGTGACTTGATCGGAGGTTGGGCCAGCGTCGGCGTGATCAGAACGTCGGTGTCGGCGAAGAAGTCGAACGCGCGCTGCCGCCACACCTCGCGCCCTCCCGGGTTCGAAAGTCCACGCTTGGTCACAATGTCCCCGACCCGCACATGGACACGGTTGCGGCGCTCCAACCGGGACACCTCAGTCGATGCGTGTGCATCGGCAGCAACTCCGGCCGTCCACAACGCCAATGCGGTCGTGGTCATCAGGCTGGCCGGGTAACGCGGGGTCGCCGACCGAACGAGGTGCTCGCCCCGAAGCAGATCGCCAGTCCGACGGACCGCCTCGGCCCAGGCGCGTGCCACCGGCGTCACGGCACTGGGGGCCGAAGTCGAAACGGCGATCCTCAAGGCCGACGGTCGGATCAGTGCCGCGGCAGCGGGGTCGTCGGCCATGACCGAGAACATCAGCGCGGCATCTTCGACCGTGGTTGCGAGCGGGCCGTTCTCCGACATCCCTCCCCAGGACGTCTGCGCGTCTCCCACCGGCACCACCCCGTGACCGGGCTTGAGACCGACCAATCCGCAGCACGCCGAAGGAATCCGGATCGAGCCCATACCGTCGTTCCCGTGGGCGACGGGTACCGCTCCCGACGCCACCGCTGCCGCAGAACCTCCGGAGGAGCCGCCAGGAGTTCGCCGGGGATTCCACGGATTACCAGTGACGCCGAAGGCAGAATCGGTGGCGCCCCAGACACAGAGCTCGGGAACTCGTGTCAGCCCGACGACCACCGCGCCTGCGGCACGAAGCCGACGAACGACCTCGTGATCGGTTGTTCGAGGCGCCGCGCTGGTGGCAAGCGAGCCGTCCCGCATCGGTTCGCCGGCGACGGCGATGTTGTCCTTGATGGCAAGCGGAACGCCCGCCAAGGGAAGCGAACTGCGATCGCCGCGGCCGTCGATCACGTCCGCCTCGGCCAACGCAGCGTCGTGGCGGATCAGCTGCCACGCGTTGAAGGCCGGTTGGGTCTGTTCGATCCGGCGCAGCGCCTGCTCTACGGCGGCTCGGGCCGTCAGCCTTCCCGTTTGAACCGCTGCCGCGATCTCGGTCGCCGTGTGCGCCACATCGAGACTCTATCGCTGTCCTACCGGGTGTCGACTCCTTCATACTGGGGCTCAACAGGTCGAGCAGATACGTGGGGAGGTGCGGCGATGACCGACGATCGCGCTACGCCCGTTCTGCTCTACGACGGCGTCTGCGGAATCTGCAATCGGGCGGTCCAGAACATCATTCGGCACGACCGGCACGGCACCCTGCGCTTCGCGGCGTTGGACAGCGATTTCGCGCGCGCGGTGATCGAGCGGCATCCGGACCTGCGGGACCTCGACTCGATGGTGTTCGTCGCGCACCCGGACGGGTCCGATGAGCGGGTCAGTGTCCGGTCGGCGGCAGGTCTCGACGTCGCGCGCTACCTGGGCGGGCCGTTCCGAGTTCTCCTGACGGCCCGCATCATTCCCGCGGGACTGCGAGACCGGCTCTATGACCGCTTCGCCGCCGTCCGTTACCGATTCGGCGGACGGCACGACACCTGCCCGCTGCCGACTCCCGCTGTGCGGGCTCGCTTCCTGGGTTGATGCCGGCTACTTGATCGTCCGCCTAGTCAGGCGGGTAGGGCGGGGGTCTGGTGTTGAGGGCGCGTTCGGCGATGATCGCCTGGGCGCGGTTCTGGGCCCGGGTCCGTCGTCGGGTGGGCATCATCAGGGTTCGTCCGGCTGAATCCGGTTGTCGGTCAGTCGGTGCGGGTAGGTGGCCCGTCGGTTCGCAGAGGGTGGGAAACAGCAGCCGGCTGCCGGGGTGGGTGGTGTAGGTGTGGCCGGTCGGACTGAGCCAGTCGATGGTGCCGTCGGTGTGCTGCCGGTCTCGCCAACCGTGAAATGTCTTGAGTAAGTGATGTTTTCGGCATAAGCAGCGAAGGTTCGACGGGTGGGTGGGCCCGGACGGGTAGGCGATCGCGTGGTCGATGTCGCAGAGTTCGGCCGGCCGGTCGCAGCCGGGCCACCGGCAGGTCATGTCCCGGCAGCGTACAAACTCATCGAGTGCGGTCGAGGGTCGGTATCGCGGTTCGGGGGCACTATCGGGTCCGGGGTGTCGCACCGGCTTGATGCGGGCACCTGCGGCGATCAGTTCGGCCAGCATCGGTGCCGGGATCAGCGGTCCACCCAGCAGCAGTGCGGGCAGGGCCTTCGGGGGTGGGTCGGGCTCGGCGGGGCGCTCTACCGGCGCGAACAGGTTCCGGCGGTCGATCGGCGGCGGCGGTGGGTCCTCACCGTTGCGGTGCGCGTCGACGCCGGCGCCCATGGACTCGGCGTTGGCCACCACGTGAATCAGCACCGAACTGGCCGGACGGTCCTGGGCGCCGGGGCAGCCCTCGTTGCCGCACCCGCAGACCAGGATCTGCCCGCCGGCGGCCAGCGCGCCGAGGGCGTCGGCGCGGCGTTGGGCGATGGTGCGCGGATCGTCGTCGCAGACGCTGTGCGCCATCGCCATCAGGCGCCGGTCAAGGGTTTCGGCGTCGTGGGCGTGCAACCGGCCCCACAGCGGGGTGGTGGCATCGTCGGTGTTGCGTTTGTCGACCACCAGGTCGCGGGAGCGGGCCGTTGCGCGGCTGCGGCGCAGTGCCTCCGGGTCGTGAGCCTCGATGACCGCGTCGATGGCCTGCGCGGTCTTGAAAGCCGACAGTGGCCCGTAGTGCAGGGCGTCGGCGGCCAGGGCGGTATCGACCGCGGCAAGCGCCCGGCGGTCTTGGATCAGCGTGGTGTGCCAGGAGATGGTGGACACCAGGGCGGCGTTGAGCTGTCCGGCGGCGAACAGCGCCGCCACCTTGGGGAGGCGCTCGCGCAGCGCCGAAGCCAGATACATCTGCCCGGATGCTTTGCCGTGGCTGATATCGCAAACCGCGCTGACCTGGGCGGCCACTGAGTCCCACCCGTCACAGGCCCATTTTGAATGCGCGGGGTCGTCGTACAGCTTGCGGCCCACCAGCTCGGCGATCGCCGCCAGGCGGTGGGCGGCCGCAACGGCCTCCGCTTGGGCCCACCCGCCGATCGCTGCCACCAGCGCGGCCTCGTCGGCCTCGGCGAGGGCATCGGGGCCAGGCAGCTCACTAGAATCGAACACATGTTCGATTGTACGCTCCTCCACTGACTCAAACAGTGGCTCCGTTCTGGTGATACCCGTTCGGCTGTCCGACAAGCGTGGACCCGGACATCACCGTTAGTGGGGCAGCCGACGCCGAACCGATCCTGCCGCCAACCCCCCCGCGCCGGCGGCCAGCATCGCCAGCCACACCAGATGCGCGGCCATCGCTGCCCGGCGCGGCCCGGCGGAGGCCTTCGGCGCCCGCCCGCCGACCCGGTACAGGGTCAGGTCAGAGTCCCGATAGGAGACCGGCAACCGGACCAGGGTCTTGTCGGCAGAACCCATTTCACCGTCGGCGCCGGCTTCCTTGACGACCCAGCCCACCCCGTTCACGCCTAGCGTGGCCGGTTCGGTGCCCGACAGCAGTGCCTGTTGCACCGCCCGGGCGTGGGTGCCCTCGCCGGGCACGGTCTGCCCGCCGACACCGAGATCTCCGGTGGTCAACACCTCCGCGCGCACCCACCGGGGCAGCGGATCAAGGACGGGGGCGTCGCCGGCCCACGGGAAATGGCGCATGGTGTCGGCCGGCAGCACGGCCACCGGCCGTGGATCGGCGTTGATCTTCGCCGCCACCGCGGCCCACCCGGCCGGGTAGTGCACCGGCGAAACCCGCCCGGCCACCCCCCAGGCCAGATCGGGCAACACCACAACAAGCGCCACGCAGCACACCAGGGCGGCCCGCGCCGGAGGCAGCCGGTCCCGCAGCGCCGCCACCGCACCGGCCCCGGCCAGCGCGTAGCCCGGCATCGCCAGCGCCACCCACTTCTGGCCGTCGCGCAACATGCCCAGGCCGGGGGCCACGTCGACCGCCCAGCGCAGCACCGCCAGTCCGGGCCCGGTGGCCAGGATCGTGAACACCAGCACCGTCGCGCCGGCCAGGATCAGCAGCGGCCGCACGGCCGGCTGGTCGCGCACCGTCGAGGCCCCCAGGCCCACCACGCCGACCAGCACCGCCGTCGCCACCAACGCGAAGAGCGTGGTCCGCGAACCCGGCACCGCATCGGCGTTCCAGATCCCGCCGAGACCGGCGAGGCTGCCCAGGGTGCCCAGGCCCGGCTCGGCGCGGGCCGCGAACGCTTCCACCCCGGCCGACTCTCCCCGCGAGGAACCCGATCCCACGACCAGGGCCATCAGCCAGGGCAGCGCGGCGGTGGCCGCGATCGCCGCCGTGCTGACCGCGCACCACCAGCGCGGCGGCCCGTCGCCGGGTATCGCCAGGCTCACCAGTGCCACCACGGTGGCCAGCAGCAGGCCCGAAGGGGTCAACCCGGCCAGCGCCAGAAAGAACACCAACCCGAACAGTCCGGTGGTGCCGGAGCGCAGGCCCAGCATCGCCACCGCCACCCACGGCAGGCAGCCATATCCGACCAGCAGGCTCCAATGCCCCTGCAATAACCGTTCGGCCACATAGGGATTCCAGATCGCGACGGTGATCGCCACCAACTGGCCGGGCAGACCGGCATCGGGCAGCACGGTGGCCACCAGCCGGGCCGCGCCACACCCGGCCAGCAACAGACCGGCGAACAGCAGCGCCTTGACCACGGTGCCGCCGTCGATCAGCCGCGAGGCCAGCGCCACCGCGAAGTCCTGCGGCACCGCCCGCGGAGCCGATTCACCCAGCCCGAGGGCGGTGTCGGTCAGATACGACCGCGGTGTGGACACCGCGTCGCGCAACAGCAGATAGCCGGGCCGCAGCAGCGGTGCCAGGATGAGCGCAGTCAGCCCCAGTGCATAGCACGGCGCGATCCAGCGCCCGGCTCGCACCACTGTGGGCTACGCGTGATCAGAACCCGGATCGGGAGTGCCGCGATCCGGTGGGTTGGACTCGGGCGGGACGACCGGGTGATCCAACTGAGGCCGCTGAGCCGGAATCTTCTCGGTCTCGGCCTCTGCGCCGGGGCCGGGCCCAGCCGGCGCCGTCTTGGGTGTGAAGCCGCCGAAGAACCCGCCGGCGCCGCCGTCGTTCCAGCGCCGGCCCAGCGCGGCCTCGGCCGGCAGGCTGAACCAGCCGACCAGAACGCCGCCGATCAGGCAGATCAGGCCGGCCGCGGTGAAGGTGATCGGCAAAACCCGGGACCACAGGGCCACCCGGTCCCGCTCGTTGCGGGCCGCGTTGACCTGAGCCTCGATGGTCTCCTCGGAGCTGGTGACGGTGTAGTCGGCCAGCGCCACCTCGGGCTTCAGCGGGTCACGCGCGTAATAGTGGTTGGCGTGCACCTTGGACTTGACGATGGTGCCCGACACCGGATCCACCCACATCGTCCGCTGGGCGGCGTAGTACCGCACCATCGTGATGTCCTCTTCGGGGTCGGCGTCTTCGATGTGCCAGATCCGGGCCGGAGCGGTGATCTCGCCGTCCTCGTCGTGGCCGTAGAGCGACGGGTAGCGCACCGGCTCGTTGAGGCTGCCGTCCGGGTCGTAACCGACGTTCTGGACGAACCGGTAGGTGGTCAGGCCGTTGACGTCGTCCAGGCCCTCATAATTGGCCTCGTACGCCTTCTGCGCGATCGGGTCGAAGTACTGGTAGGACTGCTTCTGGGTGTCGAACGGGAACCGGTAGGACAGTCCCTCGTGCGGCAGCGCGATGTTGGTGGGCGGGTTTTCGTCGTCGTAGTTGCGCGGCCGCTGCACCGAACCACCGGGGTGGGTGTCGTCCGAAACCGCTTCGGCGGTACTGCGATTCAGCGTCACGGTGTCGACGATCGCCAGCAGCAGCCCGGTGTCCTTCTGCCGGTCCGCGCGGCGCAGCGACGACCCGGCCTGCAGGGTGACGACGTCGGCGTTGGCCGGGGCCTCGACACCGATCTGCTGCTGGGACACCAGCGGTACGTCCTGGTCGACGACGGCGTGTTCGCCCCCGAGGGACTCGGGGTCCAACGCGGCGCCGCTGCCGTTGCTGATCAGGGTGACGTCGATGTCGAGGGGGATCTTGGCGATCTTCCCGGCTGTGTAGGTCGACAGCAGCAACGCCGCGATCAGCAGGGCGGCGCCGAGGCCCATGACTGCGCATGCCGCGATACGCATCATGACTGCTCGGTTCACGTCGCCATATCCTCCATGCATCGACCCCCGCCTAAATCTGTTCGACCCTAACAGCAGAAGTTGAAACAGCTACTGTGTGTCCATCGATGCTTCGGACCGCGATCAGATGAATGAGCAGGTCGGCGGCGTGCGCAGCTTCCTGCCCGCCGTCGAGGGTATGCGCGCCTGCGCGGCCATCGGTGTGGTCATCACCCACGTGGCGTTTCAGACCGGTCATTCGTCGGGAATCAGCGGCCGGCTGTGGGGGCGCTTCGACATGGCCGTGGCGGTGTTCTTCGCCCTCAGCGGGTTCCTGCTGTGGCGGGGGCATGCGGCCGCCGCCCGCGGCCTGCGGCCAGAACCTGCCTCCGGTCATTACCTGCGCTCACGCATCGTGCGGATCATGCCGGCCTACCTGGTGTCGGTGGTGGTGATCCTGGCTTTGCTGCCCGACGCCGGAGGCGCCAGCCTCACGGTGTGGCTGGCCAACCTGACGATGACGCAGATCTATGTGCCGCTGACGCTGACACCCGGACTGACCCAGATGTGGAGCCTGGCGGTCGAGGTCAGTTTCTATATAGCCCTGCCGCTGCTGGCCCTGGGGGCGCGACGACTGCCGGTGCGTGCGCGGGTGCCGGTGATCGCCGCGGTGTCGCTGCTCAGCCTGGGCTGGGGATTCCTGCCGATCGACACCCCCTACGGGGTGAACCCGCTGAACTGGGCACCGGCCTACGGCTGCTGGTTCGGGGCGGGCATGCTGCTGGCCGAGTGGGCGTTCACTCCCGTCGGGTGGGTGCACCGGCTGGCGCGCCGGCGGGTGCCGATGGCATTGGTGGTCCTGGTGGCGTTCCTGGTGGCCGCCTCACCGCTGGCCGGCCCGGAGGGGTTGACGTCGGCCACCGTCGGCCAGTTCATAGTCCGGACCGCGATGGGCGGGTTGCTGGCCTGGGCACTGTTGGCGCCGCTGGTGCTGGATCGCCCCGACAGCCCCCACCGCTTTCTGGCCAGCGCCCCGATGGTGACGCTGGGCCGGTGGTCCTACGGCATCTTCATCTGGCACCTGGCGGCCCTGGACATGGTGTTCCCGGTGATCGGCCGCTTCGCGTTCACCGGCGACATGGCGGTGGTGCTGGTGCTGACGATGGTGTTCACCGTCGCGATCGCGGCGGTCAGCTATGCGCTGGTGGAGCAGCCGTGCCGGGAGAAGCTGCGCGGCTGGGAGAACCGTCACCGGGTGTCTCTCCCCGAGCCGGTCGCATCCGATCCCGCGGTATCCGACGAGGCCGATCCCGTCGGGGTGCGCTGAGGTCACCCGGCTGGCGTGTATTGGCTGGCGTCGCTGGTGAATTCGGGCTGGCCGTAGTTGACCAACCGGCGATTGAGCATCCGGATCACATAAGCATCGGCGATCGGCCGCAGCCACGGTGATCGGCTGGCGCGCCGAACGGTCAGCCATCGGCCGACCACGAACGGAGCGGTCAGCGCGATCCGCAGGTAGTCAGCCACGCCGATCGTGACCCCCATGGTTTCGGCGACGGCGCGGTCTCCGCTGCAGTAGGCCCGGGTGAAGGCGGCCCTGCTGTAGCTCCTCTCGACGGCGTCGGCCATCCGGTCGAGGCGACGGTCGGTGGGGCGCAGGTAGGCCGCCATCGTTGCGCGCACCATCTCCCCGCAGGTGGCGTCGTCGAAGTCGTCGCGCAGCATGGCGGCGCGGGTGTTCATCAGGTCGACGATCTGCGGCAGCGACGCCGGCACCAGCTCCTCGGGCAGGCCGAGCAGAAAGCAGCGGTAGCGGCTGAACTCGACGACGGCGCGCTCGGCCGTGTTGAACTCGGTGCGCCCGGCCCGGCGGGCCCGCAACGCCAGCAGGTAGACGCTGATCATCCCGGCGGGCATCTGGTCGATCTGCGGTATCGGCATGCCGTAGATGCCGACGTCCCAGCGATCGGAGCGTTTGAGCGCGTTGTACCGCACCATTGAATGCATCAGCCGCACCATGGCCGCGGCCTCGAATCCGGGGCCGTGGCGCTCCAGTGCTCCGGGGGCGGTGGTCAGGGCGAAGAAGCTGGTCGTCTCGTTGACCCGCCGGGCGGCGCGTTTTCCTGACGTGAGTGCACCGGTCAGCGCCATCGGCAGCGCCGAGTAGGTGTTGACGAACGTTGCGATGAAGGTGCCCCGGATGACGAACGGCGTCAGCAGCGCCGCCTGAATGCGGGCCTGGTGGGCGCCCTTGCGCACCAGGCCCATGTCGATCCAGTCCGGGGTGGCCTCCATATCGGCGATGAGCGCCACCAGCTCCGGCGGCGCGTCTTCCACCGCGTCGATGCCCTCCCGGCAGGCCGTCTTGACCATGCTGATCAGGTTGGTGACGCTGTATTGCCCCATCAGCGCCGCGTAGGCGTCGGCCACCACGTCGCCCAGCCAGGTCGCCGTCGAGACCAGTTCGACGACCTGCTCGTCGGCCAGCAGCGGGGCTCGTTCGGCGACCCAGGCCGGCAGGGTGGAGGGGTCTTCGGCTCGGGTGGTGGTGCGGTAGGGCTGGGAGTCGAAGTCGATGCCGCGGTAGAGCGCCGGCAGCGCCGAGCTCTGGGCGCGAACGCGCTGCGCCAGTTCGGGGTAGTAGGTGGCCATCAGTCCTCCAGTCAACTAACACGTTGTTAGTTCAGAAACTAACAACGTGTTAGTTGTACTGTCAAGCGCGGTCTTGGTGCAGACCGCGGGCCCGCTCAGGCCGCGCTGCCCGCCGGCGTGTAATCGGCGATATCGCTGGTGTATTCGGCAGTGCCGTAGGCCGCCAGCCGCCGCTTGAGCAGCCGGAGTGTGTAGGCGTTGGTGATCCGGCGCAAGCCGGGGGTGCGGGCAGCGCGCTGTACCACCATTAGGCGGCCGTACACGAACGGAGCGGTGAGGGCGACCCGCGCATAGTCGCCCGCGCCGATCGTGACGCCCATCTTCGCGGCCACGTCTCGTCTGCCGCCGCTGAACATCCGGACGAAAAAGAGCTTGCTGTAGCTTTTCTCGACCGCGTCGGCGATGCGTTCGGGCAGCGTGTTCTCCTGCCGCAGGTAGGCGGACATGGTCGAACGGACCATCTCGCCGCAGGTGGCGTCGTCGAAGTCGTCGCGCAGCAGCGCCGCGCGGGCGCTGAACACCCGGATGACCCCGGCGGGCGTGGTCGGGAGCAGCTCCTCGGGCAGCCCCAGCAGCACGCAGCGGTAGCGGGTGAACTCGACCTGGGCGCGCTCGCTCGGGCTGAACTCCGTGCGTCCCTGGCGGCGGGCGTCCATCGCCATCACGAAGAGGTTGATCATTCCGGCCGGCATCTGGTCGACCTGCGGAATCGGCAGCCCGTAGACCCCGATATCCCATTTGGGGGAACGCTTGAGCGCGTTGAAGCGGACCATCGAGTGCATGAGTCGCACCATGGCTGCCGCCTCAAAACCCGGTCCGTGCCGGTCCAGAGCGCCGGGCATGGTGGTGATGGTGAAGAAGCTGGTGGTCTCATTGACCCGCCGAGCGGAACGCTTACCGGACAGGGCGCCGGTCAAGGCCATCGGCAACGCGGCGTAGGTGTTGAGGAAGGTCGCTATGAACGCACCGCGGACCACGAACGGCGCCAACAGTGCCATCGGCACTTGGGAGTCCCGGGCCCCCTTGCGAACCAGGTCCATGTCCAGCCAGTCCGGAGTGGCCTCCATGTCGGCGATGAACGCGGCCAGCTCCGGCGGCGCGTCGTCCACCGCGTCGATGCCCTTGCGGCAGGCCGTCTTGAGCATGCCGATCAGGCCGCTGACGCTGTACTGGCCCATCAGTGCGGCGTAGGAGTCCGAGACCACATCACCCAACCAGGTCGCCGTCGAGATCAACTCGACGGCATCTTCGTCGGCCAGCAACTTGGCTCGGGTGGAGGCCTTGCTTCGCAGCGCCGACACGTCGTCGGGGTTGGTCGTCGTGCGGTACGGCTGGGAGTCGAAGTCCAGGTCGCCGTAGAGCCCCGGCAGCAGCTCGGCTTGACGGCGGACCCGCTGGTGCAGCTCGGGGTAGTACGTAGGCATCCAGAACCTCACTCGACCTCTTCGGTGTAACTAACGTTTCGTTAGTTACAGGTAACAGGCCGTTAGTTATGCTGTCAAGCGTGATCCCGGCCAGCCGACGGCGAATGACAGGCGAGGCGCGGCGCGAGCAGATCCTCGATGTCACGCACACGATCGTCGATTCCGAGAGCTTCCACGCGGCCACGCCGAACCGGGTGGCGCAGCAGGCCGGCGTGAACCGGTCGCTGATCTACCAGCAATTCGGCAGTCCCGCAGGGCTTTTCGTCGCGCTCATCGACCGGGAAGCCGCCCGGGCCGCAGCGCAGTTCACCAACGCGATCACCGGCACCGAGAATCCCGAAGCCGAGGACTTCCTCGCCCGGGTGTTCGACGGGGTGCTGCGAGCCGCCGACGGCCACCCCGCGACCTGGCGGTTGTTCCTGTTTCCGCCGCAGGGGGCGCCGCCGGAGCTGCATGAGCGTCTCGCCCGTGCCGAGGCCGCCGTGCGGGCGTTCCTGACCCGCGAACTGCTGCGCAGCATGCCGGACCTCGCCGACCCGGACTACACCGCCCGCATCGTCGCCGCCGTCGGTCGTGAGCTGCTGCAGTTGCGGCTCAGCGACCCCGACGAGGCCACGCCCGAGCGGCTGCAGGCGATTCTCGGTTCGCTGAAACTCAATGCCGGGATCCGATCCCGCAAGCAGTGAGCGGGCTCAGTAGCTGCCCCGGTTCTCAAAGATCTTGCGCGGGTTGTCCACCATCATGGTGCGCAGCTGGTCTTCGGTGACGCCGCGCTGCCGCAACGCCGGAATCACGTCGTTGTGGATGTGCAGGTAGTGCCAGTTCGGAGCGGCCACCGAGCTCAGTTCGCCGGGCAGCGCGTCGAAGTAGCAGTTGGCGTCGTGGGACAACACCATCTTGTCGGCATGCCCGCGCTCGCACATGGCCGCCACGGTGTTGACGCGATCCTCGAAAGGCAGGATGAGGTCGATCCCGAACCGGTCCATGCCCAGGTAGGAGCCGGCCGCGATCAGCTCCTCCAGGTAGCCCAGATCGGTGCTGTCGCCGGAGTGCCCGATCACCACTCGGGACAGGTCGACGCCCTCTTCTTCGAAGATGCGCTGCTGCTCCAGGCCGCGGCGGGTACCGGCGTGGGTGTGGGTGGAGATCGGTGCGCCGGTACGCCGGTGCGCCTGGGCGACAGCCCGCAGCACCCGCTCCACCCCGGGTGTCACACCCGGTTCGTCGGTGGCGCACTTGAGGATTGCGGCCTTGATCCCGGTGTCGGCGATGCCGGACTCGATGTCGCGGACGAACATGTCGGCCATGATCTCCGGGCCGTCCAGCATGGTGCCGGGGCCCAGATAGTGAAAGAAGAACGGCACGTCGTTGTAGGTGTAGACCCCGGTGGCCACCACGATGTTCAGGTCGGTACCCGCGGCTACCCGGGCGATGCGCGGGATGTAGCGGCCCAGCCCGATCACGGTCAGGTCGACGATGCTGTCGACCCCGGCCGCCTTCAACGCATTGAGCCGGGTGATCGCGTCGGCCACCCTGGCGTCCTCGTCGCCCCAGGCCTCCGGATAGTTCTGGGCGATCTCGGTCGTCATGATGAACACGTGCTCGTGCATCAGCGTGACGCCCAGGTCAGCGGTGTCGATTGGTCCGCGCGCGGTGCTTAGCTGTGACATGGCTTGATATTAGGTAGACGCCCGCGATCCGCGCCGAGAATTGGTGTCAGATAGATGGATCCGCGGCGGAGGGGTATTCCATGGCGTCTCAACCGGCGGCCCTGCCGCTTTCGGTGACCACTCTGCGATTCCTGGCCAAGGCGACCGATGTCGGCTACGGCCAGCGGATCGACGGCGGGCACGTACTGGAATGGGTGGACAAGGCCGGGTATGCCTGCGCTGCCCAGTGGAGTGGGCGCTACTGCGTGACGGCCTTCATCGGCGATATCCGGTTCACCAGACCGATCGCGGTGGGTGAACTCGTCGAGGTCAGTGCTCGGGTCGCGCATACCGGCCGCACCAGCATGCATATCGTCGTCACGGTCTCCTCCGGTGATCCGCGTGCCGGGGAGCTGACCAGGACCGCGCAGTGCCTCGCAGTGTTCATCGCGGTCGACGACGCCGGCACGCCGGTCGGCGTGCCCGCGTTCACGCCGCAGACCGAGTCCGACCGGCGCCTGCAACTGGCCGCTCAGCACCGTGCGAGCATGCGCGCCGACATCGATGACGCCCTGGCCGCGCAGGAGTACAGCGACGACAGTTCGGCGCCGTGCGCGGTCCTACGCTTCCTGGCCGCGCCCACCGACGTCAACTGGGGCGGAAAAGTGCATGGCGGCAAGGTGATGCGCTGGATCGACGAGGCGGCATTCCTGTGCGCTGCACAGTGGACCGGTGGGGACGTTATCGCCTCGCGGATCAACGGGATCCGGTTCTACCGGCCGATCGTGATCGGCAACATGATCGAGGTCCGCGCCAGGTTGATCCACAGCTCGGCCAGGCGGCTGTACATCAGCGTGCATGTTCAGTCGTCCGATGTGCGAACCGGTGCCGGCGATGTCGCGGCGCACGCGATGGCATTGTTCGCCGAACTCGACCAGGGTGGCCGTGCGATGACCGTGCGGCAGTGGAGCCCAGTGACCGAAGAGGATCGTCGTCTGGACCAGCACGCCGTGGAACTCGTCGAGGTGTTGCGCCACACGGCGACGAAGTGATCCCTACGGATTGCTCAGCAGGTTGTCGCGGATCTGCCCGTAGGAATGTGTGAACAGTTCCACCTCACGCGGACTGAGCAGATCGAAGAGGTTGGTGCGAACCGCCTTGACGTGGCCGGGTGCGGCCGTCCGCAGCTTCTCGGCGCCGGCCTCGGTGAGCTCGGCGAACAGCCCGCGCTTGTCTTCGTCGCACTTGACCTGCTGCACCCAGCCGGCATCGATCAGCCGCTTGACCGCCCGGGTGACCCCGCTTCGCGTGGTCACGGTGATGTCGGCCAACTCGTTCATCCGCATCCGCTGCTGCGGCGCCTCCGACAACAGCGCGAGGATCTCGAAGTCGGACAGGTTGATCGCGGAGTCGGCGGCCAACTGCCGGTCCAGGGCCCGCATCAGCAGTCGGGTGCTGTCGAGGTAACCGCGCCACATCTGCTGCTCCTCCTCGCTCAGCCACTGTGTCTCCATGCCCGAAATATAGTTGATAACGCGATGGTTGTCCAGGCGGAACACGCAGGTTGTGCTGGTAGTAGATTAGGGAATGAAGTCAGAACTAGTTTCGTTATCAACTACCGTGTACAGTAGCGACCAACGATCAAGGAGGGCTGACGTGTCGAACACGGGCATGCAATTCGGCATCTTCACCGTCGGCGATGTCACGGCCGATCCCACCACGGGCCGAATGCCGACCGAGGCCGAGCGGATCAAGGCGACCGTGGCGATCGCCAAGAAGGCCGAGGAAGTGGGCCTGGACGTCTTTGCCACCGGTGAGCATCACAACCCGCCGTTCGTCCCGTCATCGCCGACCACCCTGCTGGGCTACATCGCAGCGCAGACCGAGCGGATCCAGCTGACCACCGCCACCACCCTGATCACCACCAATGACCCGGTGAAGATCGCCGAGGACTACAGCGTGCTGCAGCATCTTTCCGACGGCCGGGTGGACCTGATGCTGGGGCGTGGCAACACCGGACCGGTGTACCCCTGGTTCGGCAAGGACATCCGGGCCGCGTTGCCGTTGACGGTGGAGAACTACCAGCTGCTGCGCCGGCTCTGGCGCGAGGAGGTCGTCGACTTCAGCGGTGAACACCGCACCCCGTTGCACGGATTCACCCTGGCGCCGCGCCCGCTGGACGGGGTCCCCCCGTTCGTCTGGCACGGGTCTATCCGCACTCCCGAAATCGCCGAACTGGCCGCGCACTTCGGCGACGGCTTCTTCGCCAACCACATCTTCTGGCCCGCATCGCACACCAAGGCGATGGTGCAGCTCTACCGGCAGCGGTTCGAGCACTACGGCCACGGCGCCGCCGACCAGGCGATCGTGGGTCTGGGCGGTCAGGTGTTCCTGCGGCCCAACAGCCAGGATGCGGTCAACGAGTTCCGGCCGTACTTCGACAACGCCCCGGTCTACGGGCACGGCCCGAGCCTGGAGGAGTTCAGTGAGCAGACTCCGCTGACGGTCGGCTCGCCGCAGCAGGTGATCGACAAGACCCTGAGCTTCCGGGACTACGTCGGCGACTACCAGCGGCAGCTGTTCCTGGTCGACCATGCGGGTCTGCCGCTCAAGACGGTGCTCGAACAGCTCGATCTGCTGGGTGAGCACGTTGTTCCGGTGCTGCGCAAGGAGTTCGCCATCGGCCGGCCCGCGCACGTTCCCGGCGCGCCGACGCACCAGTCCCTGGTGGAGGCCGCACGGCAACCCGAGATTCAGGAGGCGTCATGAAGTTGATGGTGATCAGCGGCGGCCTGCGTGAGCCGTCGTCCACCCGGCTGCTGGCCGACCGGCTCGGCGCGGCGGTGCGCGCCGAGCTCGGCCAGATCGACATCGAAGTCATCGAGCTACGCCACCTGGCCCGGGCGATCACCGACGCCATGCTGACGGGGTTCGCCTCGCCGGAGCTGGAGGAGGTGTTCGACGCGATCGCCGGCTGTGACGGGGTGATCGCGGTGACGCCGACGTTCAACGCGACCTTCAGCGGTCTGTTCAAGTCGTTCTTCGACGTGCTGCCCGAGCAGACGCTGGATCAGACGCCGGTGCTGATCGCGGCGACCGGCGGTACCGAGCGCCACTCACTGGTGCTCGACCACGCTCTGCGTCCGATGTTCTGCTATCTGCATGCGCTGGTGTCACCCACCGGGGTGTTCGCCGCCACCGCGGATTTCGGCGCGGACGGGTCCGGCTCGGGCCTTTGCGAGCGGATCGCCAAGGCGGCCAAGGATTTCGCCCGGTTCGTTCGGGTGGACGGTCCGCGGCCGCACCGAGACCAGTTCACCGACGAGCTGACCGAAATTCAGGGCTTGCTGGCCGGCACGCACTGACAGGCACGACTAACCCAACAAAGGAGTAATGGCATGACGAAGTTGGCGGTTATCTACTACTCGGCGACCGGGCACGGCACCACCATGGCCCAGCGAGTGGCCAAGGCTGCTGAAGCCGCGGGGGCCGAGGTCCGTGTGCGCCACATCGAGGAAACACGCGACCCCGCGACGTTCGCCCACAACCCGGCGTGGACCGCCAACTACGAAGCGACCAAGGATCAGCCAGCTGCCACCGGCGACGACATCGTCTGGGCGGACGCCGTCATCTTCGGCTCACCCACCCGATTCGGTTCTCCCTCAGCGCAATTCCGTAACTTCCTGGACGGGCTGGGCGGGCTGTGGGCCAAGGGTGAACTCGCCGACAAGGTCTATGCCGGCTTCACCTCCAGTCAGACCTCCCACGGCGGGCAGGAGGCCACGCTGCTGAACCTCTATGTCTCCCTGATGCACTTCGGCGGCATCCTGGTGCCGCCGGGCTACACCGACCCGATCAAGTTCGCCGACGGCAACCCCTACGGCGTCGGGCACATCACCGGCCCGAACAACCAGAACGAGCTCGGCGAGGCCACGGTCGCGGCGCTCGATCACCTGGCCACCCGGGTGGTGGGCGTCGCGGCCAAGATCGCCGGATAGCGGGCCGGCGGCGGCCGGGTCGGGCGCTTCGCGTCGTCGATGGGTATTGAAACGTGACTGATCTCACACTAAAATGACCACTGGTCATTCTTCAGTGAGGTGGTCCGATGCCGACGGTGACGTGGGGACGGGTCGACCCGGCGCGCCGGGCCGCCGTGTTGGAGGCCGCCGAGGCTGAGTTCAGCTCACGCGGCTTCTCGCACGGCAGCCTGAACGTCATCGCCCGGCGCGCCAAGGTCGCCAAGGGCAGCCTGTTCCAGTACTTCGCCGACAAGGCCGACCTGTACGCATTCGTCGCCGACACCGCGGGTCAGCGGGTGCGTGCCCACATGGAGCGAAAGATCGTCGAACTCGACTCCAGCAGGCCGTTTTTCGAGTTCCTCACCGACATGCTCGACGTGTGGGTGGCCTACTTCGCCGATCACCCGCGGGAGCGGGCGCTGCACGCCGCCGCCAGCCTGGAAGTCGACACCGACGCCCGGATCAGTGTGCGAACTGTGATGCACCGGCACTACCTGGAAGTGCTGCGCCCCCTGGTGGCTGACGCGCAGGCGCGCGGTGACCTGCGCTCCGACGCCGACACCGGCGCACTGCTGTCGCTGCTGCTGTTGATCCTCCCGCACCTGGCGCTGGCGCCCTACCTGCGCGGTATCGACCCCATCCTCGGCCTCGACGAGCCGACTCCGGAACAACCGGTCCTGGCGGTACGCCGGCTGGTCGCCGTGCTGGCCGCGGCATTCGGTGGCGAATCCACTCGCCATCGGCACCCATTGAAGGAGGAAGTTCTGTGACCCGCACCCACTTCGACTCGCTGGCCGCGGGCGGCCTGAACTGGGACAGTCTGCCGCTCAAGCTGTTCGCCGGCGGTAACGCGAAGTTCTGGAATCCCGCCGACATCGACTTCTCCCGCGACCGGGCGGACTGGGAGGCGTTGACCGACCGGGAACGCGACTACGCCACCCGGCTGTGTGCGCAGTTCATCGCCGGCGAGGAATCGGTGACTCAGGACATCCAGCCGTTCATGGCGGCGATGCGCGCCGAGGGCCGCCTCGGTGACGAGATGTATCTGACCCAGTTCGCCTTCGAAGAGGCCAAACACACCCAGGTGTTCCGGATGTGGCTCGACGCGGTCGGCATCACCGAGCAGCTGGACAGCTGCCTCGAGCCGCTCCCGACTTATCTGCGGATATTCAACGAGGAGCTGCCGGCATCGCTGGACGCCCTGTCGAGCGATCCGTCACCGGCGGCGCAGGTTCGGGCGGCGGTGACCTACAACCATTTCGTCGAGGGCACGCTGGCGCTGACCGGCTACTACGCCTGGCACAAGATCTGTGTGGAGCACGGCATATTGCCCGGCATGCAGGCGCTGGTCGGGCACATCGCCGACGACGAGCGACGCCACATGGCCTGGGGCACCTTCACCTGTCGGCGCCACGTCGCCGCGGACGACGCCAACTGGACGGTGTTCGAAGCGCGCATGAACGAACTCATGCCGCTGTTGGTGAGCTACACCGCAGAGGGGGACGCGATCTACGGCGGCGACACCCCATTCGGCCTGTCCCCCGACGTGGTGTTCAACTACGCGATGGACAAGGGAATGCGGCGGTTCGGCACGATCAGCAGCGCCCGCGGCCGCCCGGTCGGCGAGATCGACCTGGACTACAGCCCGCTGCAACTGGAGGACACCTTCGCCGACGAGGACCGCAAGCTGCTGGCCGTCTCGGCCTAGCCGGCGATCAGGCCACCCAGACCGTCTTGAGGTTGCAGAACTCGCGGATACCGTGGCCGGACAGTTCCCGGCCGTACCCGGAGCGCTTGATTCCGCCGAACGGCAACTCCGGAAACGACACCGTCATTCCGTTGATGAAGACCTGGCCGGCCTCGATCTCGTCGGCGAACCGGCCGATCTCGGCCTCGTCGCGGGTCCAGGCGTTCGATCCCAGACCGAACGGGCTGTCGTTGGCGATCGCGATCGCCTCGTCGATGCCCGAGGCGCGGTAGACCGAGGCGACCGGGCCGAACACCTCTTCGGTGAAAATCGCCATGTCGCGGGTGATGTCGGTGATCACCGTCGGCGGGTAGTACCAACCCGGGCGGTCGATTCGCTTGCCCCCACAGCGGATCATGGCTCCGGCGGCGGCTGCGGTGTCCACCTGCTGGGCGACCTCGTCACGGCCCTGCTCGGTGGCCAGCGGCCCGACATCGGTGTCCGGGTCGGTCGGGTCGCCGATCCGCAGCGCCGACATCTGCGCGGTGAACTTGGTGACGAATTCGTCGTAGATGTCGGTGTGGACGATGAATCGCTTTGCCGCGATGCATGATTGGCCGTTGTTCTGCACCCTGGCGGTGACCGCGGTGCGTACCGCGGCCTCCAGGTCGGCCGACGGCATCACGATGAACGGGTCACTGCCGCCCAACTCCAGCACGGTGTGCTTGACCTCGTCGCCGGCGATGGCTGCCACTGACCGCCCGGCCGGTTCGCTGCCGGTCAGGGTCGCCGCCGCCACCCGCGGGTCGCGCAGCACGCGTTCGACGGCGCCGGATCCGATCAACAGGGTCTGGAAACAGCCGCCCGGAAAACCGCCGCGGGACAACACGTCCTCGAGGTACAGCGCGGTCTGCGGCACATTGGAGGCGTGCTTGAGCAGGCCGACGTTGCCGGCCATCAGGGCCGGCGCGGCGAACCGCACCGCCTGCCACAGCGGGAAGTTCCACGGCATCACGGCCAGCACGATCCCGATCGGCTGGTAGCGGGCGAACGCCTTCGATGCGTTGACCGCGGTCGCGTCGGCGGGCTCGTCGGCCAGCAATGCTTCGGTGTGGTCGGCGTAGAACCGGAAGCCCTTGACGCATTTGAGTGCTTCGGCCTTGGCCGACACCAAAGTCTTGCCCATCTCCAGCGTCATCATCGCGGCCACTTCGTCGGCCCCGGCCTCCAGCAGGTCGGCCGTCGCGTGCATCCACCGGGCGCGCTGCGCGAAATCAGTGCGGCGATAGTCGGTGAACCGGGCTGCCGCACGCGCGATCGCGGCGTCGACCTCCGCGTCGGTGGCCGCGGTGAAGGACTTCACCGTCTCGCCGGTGGCCGGGTTTGTGGTGGCAATTGCGGGCACGCTGGCCTCCTACGGACGCGGTGGTGTGGTGGTTCGTGTCCAGCCTGCCATCTTCGGACCGCGTAGGCTCGCCACGAGCCAGCGTCAGTACGTCGATATGGGAGTCACCGGATGCGTTTCAACCCCCCGCCCAACTGGCCGCCTGCGCCGCCCGGCTGGGCGCCGGACCCCGGTTGGGCGCCGGATCCGTCGTGGCCGCCGCCGCCTCCCGGCTGGCAGCTGTGGGTGGACGACTTCGGTCAAGGCACAGCGGCCGACGGATCTGCGCCGATGCCCTACCCGCCGTATGGTGCGCCCTGGCCGATGCCGGCCCCCGAGCAGCGATCGCGCAAGGCGCTGTGGATCTCGCTGGGCAGCGCCGCAGCGGTGCTCCTGCTGGTCGCCGCACTGGTGGTGAGCGCCGGCGGTCGCTTCACGGGCGAGGAGAAGCCGTCTCGCAAACCCGACATCACCGCTCTGACCTCGGACATGCTGGTTGACCGGGCGTCGTTCCCGGACCCGTCCGGCGGCAAGTGGATCAGTGGGGTGGACAGCGCCGGCGACGCCCCCGCCGAGATGCCGAACCTGACGGTCGACCCGCCGGAGTGCGCGGACTTCTACTCCAGCCCCACATCCGCCCGTCAGACGGCGACGGCGACGCTGGCCAAGCTGCAGCCGGGCGGCCTGCACTCGATGCGGCTGCGGTTGGCGCTGACGTCGGATCACCCGAACCTCAAGCGCCTGCTGGACACGTGCCAGTCGTTCAAGCAGACCTTCGAGGCGGGTGGGCGAAGCGTCACCACCGATATCCAGCTGAGCCCGTTGGACGCCGACGGGGTGCCTCCGTGGGCGGTCGCGACCGTGATCACCAGCGCCGGCAAGACGCCCATCCGGCTGCCGATCTCGATCACCGCTTCCACGATCTCCGGTTATTACCGAGGCGTGCTCGTCGTCGCCACCAGCAATGACATCGGGCTGCGTACGGAGAAGGACGCCGGGGATGATCCGGCGCATGCCGAAGAACTGGTGGCGCTGTTCAACACTCAGATCGAGAAACTCGAGGCCGCGCAGTAGCAGCTGCCCCGCGCTGGCGGCACTTACGTGCGGTCGTCCGCCGTGATCATGACTACGGCGGTCGACGCCAGCACCGCAACCGAGACCAGCGCTGCCAACTGCACGCCCGCGGAATGGCCGGCGTAGCCGTCCACCGACCGCCACGGGTGCCGGCACAACACCGTTCCCGCCACGATCAACCCGCCGGCACTCAGCCCGAGCCGCGCGACGTCGAACGCGCGCTGCCGATGCCGCAACGCCCACAGCAGGCCCAGTGCGGCCGCGACCACAGCCGCCCCGGCGGTCCCGGAGATCAGGGTGCCCACGGTCAGTGCACCGATCGCCGCCACGCGGCGGCTGGGCCGCCACGGCGGCGCCGGCGGTCCGGGACTGCGGGTCCGCCGCGCCGGCCACCAGGCGAGCAGTGCCAGCAGCGGCAGCAGCGCCAGCCCACCGGCTATCCCGAGGCGATACATCCGGTTCGGCCCGAACTCCCAGGTGACGGTGCCGTCGGTCCCCGCCGGCAGCACCCAGCCCTGCTGCCATCCGTTGACCGCCACCGGAACCAGTCGGTTGCCGTCCTGCGTGCGCGCCACCCAGCCGCTGTTGATGCTCTCCGGGACGGCCAGCAGCCGAGCCCCCGCCGCGCCGGGAACCGTCACTTCACGCTTGGCCGGGCTCCACGCGTCGATGACCGCGGGTGTCGCCACCGACCCGACCTCAGCCTCAGCAAGCGGCCCGGACAGCATCGCGCCGTCGATGACGAACATGGGACCGGGGCTGATCAGCAGTTCCTGCTCGCCGGGGGGCAGTGCGATCGGCCGCTGATCACACGGCCGCGCAGCCAGCGGCTCGTCGTCGAGGAGCGCACCGACGGTGGTCGTGATCGAGGTGTGCACGAAGCGGCCGGCGATGGCGATGATCGGGCCGCGGTCGCAGCCGACGGTGATCGGGCGCGACCGATTGCGGGCGGGATCGGTGGGGGCCACCGGCCGGCCTTCGGTGTCGAGCACGCTGACCTCGGCCAACCCCGGCGGTTTGAGCTGATCGAAGCCGATCGCGGTGCGGTCGATCACGTCCTCCCAGTCCAGCAGGCTGATCTTGACGGTGTCGGTGACACGGGGCAGCAGGCGCACTCGCTGCTCGTCGGACCCGTCCAGTTCCCGCATCTGTGGGCCGGAGCCGAGATCGACGGCCACCAGCGTGGGCCGTGCCGGCAACGGGGAGCGACTCGCGGTGAGCCGTAGGCCGGCCACCTTCACCGGACGCGGCAGCGTGAGGGTCAAGGTCGGCGGGGAGCGGTGGGCGACCACCCGCTGCGACGCCGTCCAGGCGGTGCCCGGGTCGCCGTCCGCCGCGGCGTAGGCCGCTCCCAGCACGTCGACCACGTCGGCGTCGCCGTGGGCCCGGGTGGTGCCCGGCTCGGCGATCAGGTCGACCAGGTTCGGACCCTGCCGGGGCCGTACCCAGACCGTCGGGGTCACCGACATGGCCCGCGGCACGTTCAGGGTGCGGCTGAGCGTGGTGGGTTCCTCGGGCTCGAGCATCATCGACGCCGCGCACCGCACCGTGTCGGCAACCGCCGCGCAGCCGGCCCGTCCCGGCAAGCCGGCGCCAAGGTCCCATTGCGCCACCTGCGCGCCCGCCGGCGGTGCCGGGACCACCGCGGTGTGGCGCAGGTCCACCGGATGGGCGAAGCCGGACGCGTCGTACTGGGTGATCGCCAGGTCGGTGATACCGAACTGCACGCCGGGGGAGCCGTCGTCGGTGCCCGACGCGGTGATCCGCACCCAGGGCGTCTCGCCGTAGGGCAGTGCGGCGATGAGCGGCTCGCCGGCGCGGTCGAACCGCAACGTGGTGGTGCCGTTGATGGTGGAGATCTGCATCCTCCGCACCTGTGCGCCGACCGCCGTGGCACTGGGCGTCACCGTGATGGTGGCGTTGGTCAACGGGTGGTCGAAGTCCACCTGCAACCATTGGCCGACCGCCGACTGCAGCGCGTTGGAGACCCAGGCGGTACCCGAGTCGCCGTCGATCGCGGCGGCCGGTGAGGTCGACGGCGCCACGTCGGGCAGCGTGGTGGCGTCCGAGGAGGAACTCGACGCGGTGAGCCGTCCGCCGATCCAGCCGCCGAAGACGGTGCTGGCACCGGGCGTCGGGTAGTCCGGGACCCGGCTGTGGGTGCGCCGGGCGTCGCCGGGGGCCCGGATGGTCGACGAGTGGTCGTCAACCCGCCCGTAGTCGGTCTCGCGGGCCAGCGGCGTATCGGTCACGGTGACCCCCCTTTTTTCGGGGGTTTCCAGTCCGGCGCGCCGGGCGTCGGCGGTCATCAGCACCGGACCCAGCTTGGGCTCGCCGCGCAACCGGCGGTGCTCGTCGAGCCGCAACAGCACCTCCGGTCCGCCATCGATCCGCGGCAGCGCGTCGAGGTCGGCGAGAAACGGTGCGCCCGGGCCGCCGTCGGCCGCCGGATCGCCCACTCGGTAGATCTCGATCGCCGGATAGGCCGGGCGCAGCCCGCTGTCGGAGACGAATCCGGGCACCGTGCCGGACCCGATCGGCTCGCCGAACTGAGCCACCCGGTGCAGGCCCGGTGAGCCGTCGACGGTGCGGTGCACCAGCAGCGGGCGCGCCGACCGCGAGGTGTCGGGGTCGAGGTCGTTTCGCACCACCAGATACGAGATGCCCTGCCGTGCGAGGGTGTCGGCGAGACCCGCGGACGGCCGGCCGGCGGCGAACAACCGCTGCACCGAGTCGAGTGCCCGGATCGTCTGGGGCGGGGTCAACGGAATCGAGTCGCGCACCCCCCACGGGCCGACGTCGAGCACCTGAAGGGGCTCGTCGTGACTGGTGCCCCAGGTCTGGGTGGCGAATGGCGCCCCCGGCGCGACCAGCACCCGCCCGGGTGTGGGACCGCCGCCGCTGTTCTCGCGCAACCAATCCGCGGCGTCATGCCAATACTGTGGCAGCGCGCTGAACGTTCCGGGCGGGGTGAGCCGGCCGGTCCAGGCCAGCGATGTGCTGACCAGCAGCGCCGTCAGGATCACCGTGCCGACCGCGGCCGCCTTGTGGTGTTCGGGGTGGACGAATGCGCGCAGCCACACCGGCTTCGGCGCGCTGCCCGGCAACGGGATGCGTCCCAACAGGTGAACGAGCCCCAGTACCAGCGGGATTCGGAGCACCGATTCGAGTTTGTGCACGTTGCGCAACGGGGCGCCGGCTCCGTCGAGGAATGCCTGCACCGACTGCGCCAGCGGTGAACCCAGCCCACCGGCGTAGCCCACGGCCAGCAGCGTCACCCCGATCAACAGCATTGTCACCAGCCGGCCGCTGCCGGGCAGCTTCCGGCGCAGCATGCCGGTCAGGCCGGCCAGACCACCGGCGGCGACCAGGCAGGTGCCCAGGATCATCACCGGGCGGGTGACCAGCGGCGCCCCGGCGGTGGCGGCGGGCGCGACGAACGGTGTCCAACTGTGGGTGCCGCGCAGCATCTCGGTCAGCGACGTCCACCGCGTGGTCACTCCGGCGGATTCGATGAAATCCAGGAACGGCGGGCTGACCCGGCCCAGCAGAACCAGGGCCACCACCCACCAGGTCACCGCCAGCGTCAGTGCCAGTAGCCACCAGCCGGTGAACCGCCACCAGCGCCGGTTCGGGCGATGGCACAGCCACCAGATCATCGCCGGCAGACACCCCGCCAGGGTCGCGACGGCGTTGACGGCGCCCATCAGCGCGACCGCGACCCCGGCCTGACCGGCCAGCATCCGCGCCGGACGCCCGGGGTTGTCGGCACCCGGTGCCCCCAGCGCCCGGATGACCGGCAGCAACACCCAGGGGGCCAGCATCATCGGCAGCGTCTCGGAGGAGATCGAGCCCAGGGTGGTCAGCACCCGCGGCGACAGGGCGAATGCCGCGGCGCCGATCACTCGTGCCGTCGGGGTCCCGATCCGCAGGGTTTCGGCGACCCGCAGCAGGCCCCAGAATCCGACCGTGAGCAGCACCGCCCACCACAGCCGCTGAACTATCCACCCGGGCAGCCCCACCAGGTCGCCGACCAGGAAGAAGGCGCCGTGCGGGAACAGGTAGCCATAGGCCTGGTTCTGCACCTGGCCGAACGGCAGCTCGCTGCTCCACAGGTTGACGGCGCGCGCCAGAAAGCGCAGCGGATCGACGGTGAGATCGAGTTTGGTGTCGGGGGAGATTCGGCCGGGCGCCTGAACGAAGCTGCACGCCAGTGCCACCGCGCCGACCAGCCACAGCCAGCGCCGCGTCAGCGGTGTCGCAGTCTGCGGCTCCGCCGGCGGATTACCGGCCCCTGCCGGCGTCCGCACGTCAGCCGCGGTTGCCGTATTCCACCCGGTTCAGCACCGAGGACTGCGGGTCTCCTCCCGCGATCTGCGGCTTGGTGTCTTGTTGCACCATCAGCGTGACCCCGAAGACAGCTGCTGCACCGAGTAGCACCCCGACGACGATGCTGATGGCCGCCGGCACCACGAACCGAGGCATGGTCTGGCTCCTTCCGCAATCCCGCGACATGATCTCGGGGTACTGTCACCCCCCGCTGACCCCGACCGACAACGTAGCATGCGGGCCTTGCGTGTCCGGGTGTTCCGGCCGTGACAGCATGGTGCGATGCCTCGATCGCTGACTCGACAACTGCCCGGTCTGCTGCTTGCCACCGCGATGCTGCCCGCCCTGGTTACGGCGTGCTCGCCGCGCACCGAGACACCCGAACCGTCGACTCAGGCCGGACCGTCGGGAACCACTGAGTCCTCGGAGGCCGCTGCCAAGCCGGTCGACCCGGCCTGCGAGAAACTGGCGGCGCTGCCGATCCGCGACAAGCTGGCGCAGCTGGTGATGGTCGGGGTCCGCGACGCGGCCGATGCGCGCGCGGTGGTGACCGACCACCATGTCGGCGGCATCTTCATCGGCAGCTGGACCGATCTGGCGATCCTGACCGACGGCTCGCTCAAGGAGATCGCCGGTACCGACGCCCTGATGCCGTTGGGAGTCAGCGTCGATGAGGAGGGCGGCCGGGTGGCGCGGCTGTCGTCGCTGATCGGGAAGGCGCCGTCGGCCAAGGAGCTGGCCCAGACCCGCACCGCTGCCCAGGTGCGGGAATTGGCGGCCGAGCGCGGTCGCAAGATGGCTGACTTGGGCATCACGGTCGACTTCGCGCCCGTCGTCGACGTGGTGGACGCCGACACCGACGACGACACCGTGATCGGTGACCGCTCGTTCGGGTCGGACCCGGCCAAGGTCACCGAGTACGCCGGGGCGTATGCGCAGGGCCTGCGGGACGGTGGGGTGCTGCCGGTACTCAAGCACTTCCCCGGTCACGGACACGGCTCGGGCGACTCGCACACCGCCGGCGCGGTGGCCACGCCACCGTTGGCGAAACTGCAGGACAACGACCTGGTGCCCTATCGCACGCTGGTCACCCAGGAGCCGGTGGCGGTGATGCTGGGCCATCTCGAGGTGCCCGGCCTCACCGACGAGCCGGCCAGCCTGAGCCCGGCGGCGGTCAAGCTGCTGCGCACCGGTACCGACTACCACGGACCGGCGTTCGACGGGGTGGTCTTCAGTGACGACCTGTCGTCGATGGCCGCGATCGCCGATCACTACGGGGTGGCCGAGGCGGTGCTGCGCAGCCTGCAGGCCGGCGTCGACATCGCGCTGTGGGTGACCACCGACGAGGTGCCGGCGGTGCTGGACCGTCTCGAGCAGGCGGTGGCCGCCGGCGAGCTGAAGCAGGAGGCGGTCGACGCCTCGCTGGCGCGGGTGGCCGCGGTCAAGAAGCCCGGTACCCACTGCCGCGGGTGATCCCGGCGCCCCGGCGCGCACAGGTTACTCTTGGGTAAGATCGGGCCGTAGGGCGCGCGGAAGGACCTCGAAGCGATGGCAGCTGGCAGTAAGCGGTTACCGCGTGCCGTCCGCGAGCAGCAGATGCTCGACGCCGCCGTGCAGATGTTCTCGATCAACGGCTACCACGAGACCTCGATGGACTCCATCGCCGCGGCCGCGCAGATCTCCAAACCGATGCTGTATCTGTACTACGGCTCCAAGGAAGAGCTGTTCGGGGCGTGCCTGGATCGCGAACTGCGCCGCTTCGTTGAGACGGTGCGCACCGGCATCGACTTTCAGCAGTCCCCGAAAGACCTGCTGGGCAACACGATCCGGTCATTCCTGCGCTACATCGATGCCAACCGGGCGTCATGGATCGTGATGTATACCCAGGCCACCAGCTCGCAGGCGTTCGCCCACACCGTGCGTGAGGGCCGTGAGCGAATCATCGAGCTGGTCGGCCGGCTGCTGCGGGCCGGTACCCGTAATCCCGAGCCGGGCATCGACTTCGAGATGATGGCCGTCGCGCTGGTGGGCGCCGGCGAGGCGATCGCCAGCCGGGTCAGCACCGGCGACACCGACGTCGACGAGGCGGGCGAGCTGATGATCAACCTGTTCTGGCGTGGCCTGAAGGGTGCCCCCGGCGGCCCCTAGCGTGGACGCCGCATCACGCCTGGAACAGATCCTGGATAGTAGCGGTGATGTCGCTGATCGCGCCGTTGATGGCGAGGAACTCGAAACCGGCTGCCAGCGTGCCTAATCCGACGACGCCCGCGAGCGGCAGGCCGATCGCGTTGAGGATGTCGCCCTGGGCGAGTTCCTGGGCGAAGACGCTGGCCGCATACGCCGGTGCGGTGGTGAGCATGGCGTTGAGGATGTCAGCGGTAGGAAGCAGCGTGGCATAGGCCGTCGAAGTGATGCTGGTGAACGCGTTGACGATATCGGTGAAGCTGGGCATTGACAGCGCCGCGACATCCGCCGGGGCGCCCAGCAGGTCCGCCGCACTGGGGAACGACAGGTGCGTCAGGTCGTTGAAGAAGTTCTGCACCCCTTCCTGCGCTCCGTTGCCGAGGGCCTTGAGCACTTCGCCCCAGTCGAGATCGGTCGGGAACAGCGAGTACGGGGTCGCGACATCCGCCGGCCCGGAATCCCAGCCGTTGGTGATGCTGCCGTAGCCCAGGTTCACCAGAATCCGCATGGTCGGTTCCAGCAGGTCGTAGAGCGGTTGGCCGATCACCGGCATCGACTTCAGCGGCATCAGCAGCGGCAGTATCTCGCTGGGAATCATGAAGTAGTGGGTGTTGCCGTCGTAACCCTCGCTCATCGGCAGTTCGATGGCCGTCGCCAGCTGTTCGGGGGTCAGAGTCGGATAGATCGTGTGCTCGTAGATGATGCCCAGGACGGCGTTGAGGTCGGCGAGGAAGTTGATCGGGTAGCGCGGGAAGTCGGCGTAGCCGTCGTATTCCAGTGTGTAGACGGTGGTGTCCCACGGGTTGTCTTCCGGGATCGCGCCGTTGAACGTGATGCCCAGGCTCGGGATGGTCGGGTAGCTGCCGTCGGTCAGCACATCCATGCGTTCGAACAGGCCGCCGTTGGGATTGTTGGGGGCGCCGAGCAGCACGAAGGACAACTGGTCGGCGGTCGGCCGTTGGTCGGCGGGCAGCGCCAGCAGATCGCGCATCACCATGGTGGAGATGGTGCTGCTCTGCGAGTAGCCCAGTACGACGAGGTTGTTCCCCGCGGCGATCTGCTGGTCGATCGTGTTGTGCAGGATGGCGACGCCCTGGGCCAGCGACGGATCGAGCTCCAGGCTTTTGACGCCGCTGTTGGGGTAGAGACCCTCCGGGGTGAACAGGCCGTTCGTGGCATCCACCGGGTAGCGAGGCTGGCCGGGAAAGAACGGGGTGGTGGGGTTGATGTAGCGGGCGCTCAGTGCGTCGATGTAGCTCTGGGGAGGTATCGGCAGGCCGCTGCCGCCCATGATCCATGCCTGGGTGTCCAACAACTTCACTTGAGCCAGAAGTGTTTTCGCGTCCTCCGGCACAGCCGGATTCAGTATCGGCACCACACCCAGCGCGACGGCGGAGGTGATCGCCAAGGGTGCGCCGACGGCGCGCAGCATCCGGCTGGGGTTGTCGAGACGAAACGCGAAGGTCATTGGCGTGTCCTTACAATTGCCCGACGGCAGGGTCCCCCAGTTGACTGTTCATCTGAACAGTTAGATTAGCTGTGACGGAGCTGTCAGCGCAATAGGGGAATCCCAATGAAAAACGCCACGCGGGCCGAACAGCGGGCCGCCACACGTCAAGCACTGGTGGGCGCGGCCGTCGAACAACTGCGGACCGAGGGGGTGGCCGCGGTGACGACGCGCCGGGTCGCCGGTGCCGCGGAGGTCTCGCAAAGCACGGTGATGTACCACTTCCCGACCCGCGACGACCTGGTGAACGCGGCCGTCGCGCAGCTCGCCTTCGAGCTGGCCGATCAGGCTCGGGTCCACTTCGAGGAGACCACCGCGGCCGCCGCGCTGGACCTGAGCGGTTTCCTCGACCTGCTCTGGCGTGAATTCACCACCCCGCAAGCACTTTCGGTGGCCCACCTTTGGGCTGCGTGCTGGACGGATCCGCAGGTCGCCGAGACGGTGAAGTCGTTGGAGCAACACATCTTCGGCCTGGCCGTCGCCGCGGCCGAAGCGCTGCCCGCGCCCGCCCCGAGCTTTGACCCGGCGGCCTACATGGACACCGTGGTGGTGCTGATCCGCGGGCTGGTGATCTCGATCCCGGTGTGGGGCCTCGAGTTCATCAGTGCCCATTGGGAAGTCAGCAAGGCCAACCTGCTGAAGGCGGCAGGCGTCTCGGTGGCCGGCTGACCACCGGATCAGACGTCACCGGTGGACAGATGCACGGCGTGGACGCCCGGTGCGGCCGACAACTGATCCAACAGGCTCTCCAGGTGCGCCTTGTCGGTGTGCCAGTGCTGTACCGATTCCGGATCGGCGGAGACCTCGGTCAGCGCCTGCCGGAGCGTGCCCGGAGTTTCGCGATCCGGGGCGACGACGGTGCCCGGGACGCTTGCCGTGCGGGTGGTGCGGTTCGCCCCGGCGGCGCCGGCCATGCCCCCGGCGGCGGCATGGCCGACCAGTGAGCCGCCGCCCGGTTCGGCTGCTGTCGGCACCCCGCCGGCCGCCACCGCCGGCGCAGGTCCGGCCCCCGGCACGGCGCCGGCCCAGCCCGTCGACGCCGCCCGCGCCGCGGCCAGCCGCGCGGGCGCGGCGGTGTCGGTGGCGATCGCGCCGGAACCGGCGGCCGCCGACACCTGCGGCGCAGCCGACACCAGTACCTCCGCCGGACTCGATGTCGCCGCCGCACCGGCCGTCTTCAACACACCGTCCAGATACTGCGCGCCGGAGGCCAATCCGGAGATGACGCTGACCACGGCGGTGGCCTGCCCCGGTCCGGTGACGAGGCCGCCGACGGACTGCACGGCTCCGGCGACGGTCGTGAGCGCGGACGGGTCGACGGCCGCGGCATTGGTGGCCTCGGCCGTGGCGTAGGACTCGGCGTTGCCACGCAACGTGTCGATGAACAGCTGCTGCAGGGCGGCGGCCCGAGCGCTGATCGCCTGATACTGCTGGGCGTGTGCGGCGAAGCGGGCTGCGGTCGTCGCCGAGACCTCATCGGCCGCCGGGGGAGGCGCCCCCAGGGTCGGGGCGGCGGCGACCGAATTCTCCTCGCGCATCGCCGTGTCGAGGACGGCCCACTGGGTGGCGGCCGTCGTCAGCAGGTCGGGTTGGGTGATCACGAAGGACATGTCCGCTCCTCAGGCTTGTCGTTCTTCGGGCCAGTCGGCGGCCTGGATCACGAAGATCGTGGAACCGGCGGCCGTGCGGGCCGGGGCGCCGCCGCGGGATGCGACGACGGGGGTGGTGGTGCCGCCCGCCGCGAGGGAGCCGCCCGCCGCGCCGGCCAGAGCCAGATCGCCTGCCAGACCACCGCGACCGGCGATCGAGCTGATCGGGGTGACCGCGACGGGCTTGGCCACCACGGCGGCCGGACTCATCGCCGGGGCGGTGGAGATCCAGTTCGGCGGAACCGACAGCCGCCCCACCATTCCGGCGCGACCGACGGAGGCCGTTGCCGGCACGGTCGCCGGCCGGACCTTCGGTCGGGCCGCACCGTGGACCAACTCCTGGCCGGTCGTCGTCGGCGGCAGCGCCGCCACTTTCTGGGCCAGTTCGGCGACGTTGGCCGAGACGGAGGGCAGGCCGTACATCTCGGTGCCGAACAGGTAGCCGCCGAGGGCGGGGTTCAGCAACGACAGCGGCGACAACGGTCCGGTGAGTTCGCCCAGGAGTGACAGCCCGGACGACGGGTCCGAGGCGGCCGCGGGGGCGGCGGTGGTCGGCGGCGGGTCGCTGAACGGCGCCAGTTGGGAGGCACCTGCCGCGGCTGCGGCGTAGCCGAGCATCGCGGCGGCGTCCTGGGCCCACATCTCCAGGTACTGCGCCTCCAGTGCCGCGATCGCGGCGGTGTTCTGGCCCAGGAAGTTGGTGGCGATCAGCGATGCCTGCAGGCTGCGGTTGGTCGCGATCGCCGGCGGGGGCACCGTCGCGGCGAACGCGGTCTCGTACGCGGCGGCGGCGGCCCGCTGCTGCGCGGCGGTCTGTTCGGCTTCGGCTGTGCTGACGTGCAGCCAGGTGATGGTTCGTTGGGCAGCCGCCGTCATCAACGCCGAGGACGGGCCGGTCCAGCCTGCGGCCAGCGTCGCGACCACCGCCGCACCGGAGGCCGCGGTGGCGGCCATCTGGGTGGCGAGCCCCTCCCAGGCGGCCGCGGCCGCCAGCATCGGTCCGGCCCCCGGCCCGGCGTACATCCGTGCGGAATTGACCTCCGGCGGCAGCAACGCGAAGTTCGTCATGTCCCGCGACCTCCTCAACCCCAACTAGTTGACAGCGCAACTATCCGCTAAGCATAACGCAGGTAGTTGCAATGTCAACTAGTTTTGGAGTCGGAGAGACTGCCGGCAGTGCGGCCGACGAATCGCTACAGCGGCCGCACCGCCGCGGTCAGGTACGGGTAGCCCTTGGCGACGTTGCGCAGCGCCAGATCCCAGCCGCCGGCGGCCTTCTCCACGTACAACCCGGGGCTGGCCGGCAGCAGCATCGGCTTGCCGAACCGCACCGAGTACTCGACGGCGTCCGGCAGCGCCCCCTCGATGTTCGCCAGGACCGCTGCCGCGGAGAACATCCCGTGGGCGATCACGGTCGGGAAGCCGAACAGCTTGGCGCCGATCGAACTGGTGTGGATCGGGTTGTGGTCCCCGCCGGCCGACGCGTAGCGCCGGATCTGGCCGGGGGTCACCCGCAGCACCGCGTTCGGCGGGCCCAGCTTGGGCTGCTTGGCCGGCGGCGGCTTCGGCTCGTCGGACAGGCTGGTGCGCTGCTGGTGCAGGAACGTCGTCACCTGATGCCACGCCGGGTCGTTGCCCACGCTGATGTCGGTGACGATGTCGACCAGCAGGCCCTTGCGGTGCTCGCGCAGGTTCGCCGCCCGCACACTGACGCCGACGGTGTCGGTGACCGTGATCGGCCGGTACTGGGTGATCCGGTTCTCGGTGTGCACCGAACCCATTGCGGCGAAGGGGAAATCGAACCCGGTCACCAGCGACATCACCGTCGGAAAGGTCAGCGCGAACGGGTAGGTCAGCGGCACCTGATCCCCGAACTGCAGCCCCGTGACGGAGGCGTACTCGGCGACGTGGCCGGGGTCGATCGTCAGCTCGTCGACGCGCAGCGTGCGATCCGGCAGGGTGCCGGCGCGCGGGACCACCGGCAGTGCCCCGGCGACCGCACGCAGCATGTTCTTCCACCCACTGGGTTGGGACATATCTGTCACGCCCCCAACATGGCCTGGCCGCAGACCCGGATCGTGTTGCCGGTGACGGCGTTCGACGCCGGGCTGGCGAAGTAGGCGATCAGTTCGGCGACGTCGACGGGCTGGCCGCCCTGGAACAGCGAGTTGAGCCGGCGGCCTACCTCGCGGGTGGCCAGCGGAATGGCTGCTGTCATGTCGGTTTCGATGAACCCGGGGGCCACAGCGTTGATCGTGATGTCTTTGCCGGCCAGAACCGGCGCCAGCGCGTCGGTCAGCCCGATCATGCCGGCCTTGGTGGCCGCGTAGTTGGTCTGCCCGCGGTTGCCCGCGATCCCGGCCATCGACGACAGGCCGATCACCCGGCCGCCCTTGCCGATGCTGCCATTGGCCACCAGGCCCTCGGTGAGCCGTTGCGGCGCAAGCAGGTTCACCGCCAGTACCGAGTTCCACCGGGCGTCGTCCATGTTGGCCAGCAGCTTGTCGCGGGTGATACCGGCGTTGTTGACCAGCACGTCGGCCTTGCCTCCGTGGTGTTCTTTGAGGTGCGCGGTGATCTGGTCGACCGCGTCGTCGGCGGTCACGTCCAGGGCCAGCGCGGTGCCGCCCACCCGTGCTGCGGTCTTCTCCAGCGCCTCGGCGGCCTGCGGCACGTCGATCGCCACCACCTTGGCGCCGTCGCGGGCGAACACCTCGGCGATGGTGGCGCCGATGCCACGCGCGGCGCCGGTGATGATGGCGACCTTGCCGTCCAGCGGCCGATCCCAGTCGGCGGGCGCGGTGGAGTCATCGGCGCCCACGTAGAACACCTGGCCGTCGACGTAGGCCGAGCGTGCCGAGAGGATGAACCGCAGCGTCGATTCCAGACCGGTGGCGCCGGGCTTGGCCTTCGGTGACAGGTACACCAGCTGCACGGTTGCGCCGCGCTGCACTTCCTTGCCCAGTGATCGGGTGAAGCCCTCCAGTGCGCGCTGGGCGATCCGCTCGTCGACGCTGTCGGTGAGGTCCGGGGTGGTGCCGACGACCACGAGCCGGCCGCAGCGGCCGACGTTGCGCAGCAGCGGGGTGAAGAATTCGTGCAGTGCGGTGAGCCCGGCGGGCGAGGTGATGCCGGTGGCGTCGAAGACCAGCCCGCCGAACGAGTCGGCCCATCGGCCACCCAGGTTGTCACCGACCACCTGGTAGTCGTCGGCCAGCGCGGCGCGCAGCGGCTCGGCCACCCGGCCGGTGCCGCCGATCAGCAGGGGACCGGCCAGGGCCGGTTCGCCGACCCGGTAGCGGCGCAGCGTCTCGGCTTGGGGAACGCCGAGTTGCTTGGCCAGGAACGACCCGGGGGCGGAGTTGACGATCTGGGACAACAGGTCCGAGGGGACTTTGGGGGCCACTTAGCTGCCTTCCGTCTGGGTGCGTGCCTGGTGCAGGCCACGGTGTCGACAACGAACTTACTCCAGAGTAAGAATACTGGGTAGTATCACCCCGACCGTCCCCGACAATGCGGGGCGCCCGACCACCAGACGGAGAGATCGTGGCATCTGGACCTGCTGCTAAGCCCACACCCGCCGGCACCGGCGAGCGACGCCGCGTCGCCGTCCTCGGTGGCAACCGCATCCCGTTCGCCCGCTCGGACGGCGCGTACGCGAGCGCGTCGAACCAGGACATGTTCACCGCCGCACTGGGCGGCCTGGTGGACCGGTTCGGCCTGGCCGGCGAGAAGCTGGATGCCGTGATCGGCGGAGCGGTGCTCAAGCACAGCCGGGACTTCAACCTGATCCGCGAATCTGTGCTCGGCTCGGCCCTGTCGCCCTACACGCAGGCCTTCGACCTGCAGCAGGCCTGTGGCACCGGGCTGCAGGCGGCGATCTGCGCCGCCGACGGCATTGCCGCCGGCCGCTACGAGGTCGCGGCCGCGGGCGGAACGGACACCACCTCCGACGCCCCGCTGGCGATCGGCAATGAACTGCGCCGCACGCTGCTCGCGCTGCGCCGGTCCAAGTCCAACGTGGCGCGCCTGAAGCTGGCCGGGAAGCTGCCGGCCGCGCTGGGCGTGGAGATTCCGGCCAACAAGGAAACGCGGACCGGCCTTTCCATGGGCGAGCACCAGGCCATCACCAGCAAGCAGATGGGCATCAAGCGCGTCGACCAGGACGAGCTGGCCGCGGCCAGCCACCGGAACATGGCCGCCGCCTACGACCGCGGCTTCTTCGACGACCTGATCACGCCGTTCCAGGGGCTCTACCGCGACGACAACCTGCGGCCCGGGTCGAGCCCGGAGAAGCTGGCGACCCTCAAGCCGGTGTTCGGCGCGAAGGCCGGTGACGCCACCATGACCGCGGGCAACTCCACGCCGCTCACCGACGGTGCGTCGGTGGCGCTGCTGGCCAGCGAGGAGTGGGCTGCCGCGCACAAGCTGACCCCGTTGGCCTACTTCGTCGACGCCGAGACCGCCGCGGTCGACTACGTCAACGGCGCCGACGGGCTGCTGATGGCCCCGACCTACGCGGTGCCGCGGCTGCTGGCCCGCAACGGTCTGACCCTGCAGGACTTCGACTTCTACGAGATCCACGAGGCGTTCGCCTCGACGGTGCTGTGCCACCTGGCGGCGTGGGAGTCGCAGGAGTACTGCAAGGAGCGGCTGGGGCTGGACTCCGCGTTGGGCGCCATCGACCGGTCCAAACTCAACGTCAACGGCTCCTCGCTGGCCTCGGGGCACCCGTTCGCGGCCACCGGCGGCCGGATCGTGGCGCAGGCCGCCAAGCAGATCGCCGAGGCCAAAGCGGCCAAGAAAGGCACAGCGAAGAACAAGCCGGTTCGCGCGCTGATCTCGATCTGTGCCGCCGGCGGTCAGGGTGTCGCCGCCATTCTGGAGGGCTAGCTTCGGCCGGCGGCCCCAGGTTTGCCGTCCGCCGCCGGCGGGTAGACGACGCGCATGGTCTGCTCCGTGTCGTCGCACGCCCCCGGTGGCGACGCGGAGCAACCTGGTCGTCGCCCGCCGCTGAACTGAGGGGATTCAGCGGCGGGTTCGAGCGGCGCCGATCGCGGCGTCCCACAACAGCAGCGTTGCCGCCTTCAACTGGGTCGGCTTCACCAGATCCCGGGCCATCAGCGCGGTGGCGGTCGCCTTTGTCTTCACCGACGCCTTCGACATGTGGCCGGAGTCGAAGGGCGGCTGAGGGTCGTACTCCATCGACAACTGGATGGCCTTGGCGCGGTCTTCACCGCCGATCCGGCCGGCCAGCCACAGTCCGAGATCGATGCCGGCCGAGACCCCCGCGCAGGTGACGATGTCACCCTCGTGCACGATGCGCTCGTCGCCGATCGCGGTGGCGCCGAATGTTTTCAGCGCCGGAAGCGCCATCCAGTGCGAGGTGGCCCGCTTGCCGGTGAGCAGCCCGGCAGCGCCCAGGACCAGCGATCCCGAACACACCGACGTGGTCCAGGTCGCCGTCCGATGGGCTCGCCGCACCCACTCCAGCAGTCTTTCGTCACGGGCGTGCTCGACGGTCGTCATACCGCCCGGCACCAGTATCACGTCGGGTGACGGTGTCTCGTCGAATGAATGCGTGGCCCCGATGACGAGGACCCCGGAATCGGCGGTGACAGGCCCGGGTTCGTGCCACACGAACCGGACCTGGGCGTCCGGCAGCCAGCGCAGCACCTCGTAGGGGCCGATGAAGTCCAGTGCGGTGAAGCCCGGGTACAGCACGATCGCGATCTGCATGGTGAGTCCTTTCAAGTGTCAGGCGAACGTCTTGCGGTAGTGGTCGGGTGAGATGCCGAGCCGACGGATGAAGGTGCGGCGCAGGGTTTCCGCGGTTCCGAAGCCGCAGCGGCCGGCGATCGCGACAACGGTGTCGTCGGTCTCCTCGAGTTGCCGGCGTGCGGCCTCGGTGCGTACCCGCTCCACGTAGGCGCCGGGTGCCATGCCGACCTCGTCGGTGAAGACCCGGGTGAAGTGCCGCGGACTCATCGAGGCATGAGCGGCCAGGTCCGGAATGCGGTGCGCCCCACCGGGTTGCGTATCGATGTGGTCCTGTACGTCGCGGATCGGCCTGCGGCGGGCCCGGGGTAGCCAGACCGGGGCGGCGAACTGGGTCTGCCCGCCGGGCCGGCGCAGGTACAGCACCAGCCAGCGGGCCACGGTCTGTGCCAGCTCGGTGCCGTGATCCTCCTCGACCAGCGCCAGCGCCAGGTCGATCCCGGACGTGACACCCGCTGCGGTCCACACCGATTCCGAGCTGCGCAGAAAGATCGGTTCCGGGTCGACGTCGATCGCCGGGAACTCGCGCGCCAGTGCGTCGGCGAACGCCCAATGGGTGGTGGCGCGGCAGCCGTCGAGCAGCCCGGCCGATGCTGCCAGGAAGGCCCCGGTGCACACGCTGATCACCCGTCGGGTGTGCGCCGCGGCGGTGCGGATCCACGCCAGGGTCGCCGGGTCGGCGCGAGCCGCGTCGACACCGATGCCGCCGGGCAGCACCACCGCATCGACGGGCTCGGTGGGGTCGGGCAGCGCGGTGGTCGCCAGGGCCGGGCCGCTGCTGGTCGCGATCGGCCAGCCGTCGATGCTCGCCACGGTGATCTCGTAGCCGTCGCCGCCGCGACCCGCACCGAGCAGCGCCAACGATGCCCCGGCGAACACCTCCGAGGGCCCGAACACGTCCAGTGACTGGATGCCCGGATAGCCGAGGATGACGACCTTGCGTGTCATGACATCAGTGTCGGCTGCCCGGCCCCATGGCGTCTACGCCATGTATCCCACAAATCAGGACAGTGTGCGCGCGGGCTACGCGGAAATGCAGCAGGCCCCCAGGGGGTCTCCCCGGGGGCCTGCGCGGTCTTGTTGCGGCGGTTTAGAAGGCCGCCTCGTCGAGCTCCATGATCTCGTTGTCGATGGCTTCCAGCACCTGGCGGGTGCTGGTCAGCAGCGGCAGGAAGTTCTTGGTGAAGAACGACGCCACCGCGATCTTGCCCTCGTAGAAGGACCGGTCGGCAGCTGGGATGTCGCCGGCGGCAGCATCCAGGGCCTCCACGGCGACGGCGGCCTGGCGGGCCAGCAGCCAGCCGATCATCAGGTCGCCGACGCTCATCAGGAAGCGCACCGAGCCCAGGCCCACCTTGTAGATGCTGGAGATGTCCTCCTGCGCGGCCATCAGGTAGCCGGTCAGCGTCGCGGCCATGCCCTGCACGTCGGCCAACGCGGTGGCCAGCAGCTCACGCTCGGCCTTCAGTCGACCGTTGCCGGTCTCATTCTTGATGAACGCCTCGATCTCACCGGCGACGTGGCCCAGCGCGGCGCCCTTGTCGCGGATGATCTTGCGGAAGAAGAAGTCCTGCGCCTGAATCGCGGTGGTGCCCTCGTACAGCGAGTCGATCTTGGCGTCGCGGATGTACTGCTCGATCGGGTAGTCCTGCAGGAACCCGGAACCGCCCAGGGTCTGCAGGCTCTCGGTGAGCTTGGCGTAGGCCTGCTCGGAGCCGACACCCTTGACGATCGGCAGCATCAGGTCGTTGACCTTGACCGCCAGCTCGGCGTCCACGCCGTGCAGGGCCTCGGCGACCGCGGCGTCCTGGTAGCTGGCGGTGTAGATGTACAGCGCCCGCAGACCCTCGGCGTAGGCCTTCTGGGTCATCAGCGACCGGCGCACGTCCGGGTGGTGGGTGATGGTCACCCGCGGAGCGGACTTGTCGGTCATCTGGGCCAGGTCAGCGCCCTGCACCCGCTCCTTGGCGTACTCCAGGGCGTTGAGGTAACCGGTGGACAGGGTGGCGATGGCCTTGGTGCCCACCATCATCCGGGCCTGCTCGATCACATCGAACATCTGCGCGATGCCGTTGTGCACCTCGCCGACCAGCCAACCCTTGGCCGGCACGCCGTGCTGGCCGAAGGTGAGCTCACAGGTGGCCGAAACCTTCAGGCCCATCTTGTGCTCGACGTTGGTGACGAAGGCGCCGTTGCGCTCACCGAGCTCACCGGTTTCGAAGTCGAACAGGAACTTGGGCACGAAGAACAGCGACAGGCCCTTGGTGCCCGGCTTCGCGCCCTCGGGGCGGGCCAGCACCAGGTGGAAGATGTTCTCGAACAGGTCGTCGGAGTCGGCGGAGGTGATGAACCGCTTCACGCCGTCGATGTGCCAGGAGCCGTCATCCTGCTGGACGGCCTTGGTGCGGCCGGCGCCCACATCCGAGCCGGCGTCCGGCTCGGTGAGCACCATGGTCGAGCCCCAGCCGCGCTCGGCGGCGATGACGGCCCACTTCTTCTGCTCTTCGGTGGCGACGTGGTAGAAGATGTTGGCGAATCCGGCGCCGCCGGCGTACATCCACACCGCCGGGTTGGCGCCCAGGATGTGCTCGTGCAGCGCCCACATCAGCGCCTTGGGCATGGCCATGCCGCCCAGTTCGTCGTCGATGCCGACCTTGTCCCAGCCGCCTTCGAGGCAGGCGCGCACCGACTTCTTGAAGGACTCGGGCAGTGTCACCGTGTGAGTGGCCGGGTCGAACACCGGCGGATTGCGGTCACCGTCGACGAACGAGTCAGCAATCGGCCCCTCGGCCAGGCGGACCATCTCGCCGAGCATCTCCTGCGCGGTCTCGACGTCCAGGTCGGCGTACTCGCCCTGGCCGAAGACCTTGTCCAGGCCGAACACCTCGAACAGGTTGAATACCTGGTCACGGACATTGCTCTTGTAGTGGCTCACTACTTCCTCCTCATGGAATGCCACCTGCGGTTGGGTACTCAGGCTTAAGTTACCCACCAGTAACGTGCCCTGAAATATACCCCCTGTAACCCACAGTGCAAGCCAGTGTGAGCTACATGTCATGAGCTAAGTAACCAACCGGTTGGTCTCGGCCTGGATGAGTCCCACGCCACAACCGATCCGACACCCCCACATCGCGGCGGGTAGGGTTCAGGGGCGACCTGACCCGACGATGCGAGTGAATCCCCGGTGAATCCCCACGTGACATCCGCGAACAAACTGGATCCCTCCTCGTTGCGGGAGGCCTTCGGTCATTTCCCGACCGGTGTGATCGCCATCGCCGCCGAGGTCGACGGTGTCCGGGTGGGCCTGGCAGCCAGCACATTCGTTCCGGTCTCACTGGACCCGCCGCTGGTGTCGTTCTGTGTGCAGAACACCTCGACCACATGGCCGAAGCTCAAGGACTCGCCCCGGTTGGGCATCAGCGTGCTCGGCGAGGCCCACGACGCCGCGGCGCGCTCACTGGCTGCCAAGACCGGCGACCGGTTCGCCGGGTTGGAGACGGTGACCAGTGGGGGAGCGGTCTTCATCAAGGGCACCGGGGTGTGGCTGGACAGTGCGATCGAACAGTTGGTTCCCGCCGGCGACCACACCATTGTGGTGCTGCGGGTCTGTGACGTGACGGTCGATCCGGAGATCGCACCGATCGTGTTTCATCGCAGCGGTTTTCGCCGACTCGGGGGCTAGCGGTCGCGTCTCCTGACTATTTAGGGTCGTGGACGCCTTGGTGTGGGCTCAATATCGGATAGGGCCTTTGGTCAACCGCCGCAGATGTGTTGCGATGGACTAATGGCAATGGTCAGTAGCGATCCCGGGCCGTTGCGGTCCACGGCCGAGGAGCTGGTGGCCGAGGCGGCCGAATTCGTCCGGCGCCGCCGCGCCGAGGTGTTCGGCGCCGCAGCCGTCGAATCGGCTCCCGCCGCCCTGGTGCAGACGAAAAGCAGCCCGACCGATCCGGTGACGGTGGTCGACACCGAGACCGAACGCTTCATCCGGGACCGGCTGACCCAGTTGCGGCCCGGCGACGCGGTGCTGGGTGAGGAAGGCGGCGGCTCCGGCGACGTGTCCGGCCGCCAACCCGATGCCGTCACCTGGGTGGTCGACCCGATCGACGGCACGGTCAACTTCATGTACGACGTCCCGGCGTATGCGGTGTCGGTGGCGGCGCAGGTCGGCGGGGTGTCGGTGGCCGGCGCGGTTGCGGACGTGGTCGGTGGCCGGATCTACTCGGCCGGTCTCGGACTGGGCGCACACGTCAGGGACCGGCAGGGCACGACGGTGCTGCGCTGCACCGACGTCACCGAGGTGTCACTGGCCCTGCTGGGCACCGGATTCGGGTATTCGCCCGGCCGCCGGGCGGCGCAGGCCGCGCTACTGGCCCGGCTGCTGCCGGTGGTCCGTGATGTACGCCGGATCGGGTCGGCGGCCCTGGATCTGTGCATGGTGGCCGCCGGCCGGCTGGACGCGTACTACGAGCACGGCACGAAGCCGTGGGACTACGCGGCCGGATCGTTGATCGCGGCCGAGGCGGGCGCGCGGGTGCTGCTGCCCGGCCCGGAGATCGACAGCGGTGAGGTGATCGTCGCGGCGGCCCCGGGTATCGCCGACGAACTGCTTGCGATACTGCAGCGCGAAGCCGGGTTGGCGCCGATCGCGCAGTAGCCGAGCGTCAGTCGGGCTTGCGGCGGAAGATCTTTCGGCCGAGCCAGACGACCGGGTCGTAGCGGTTGCCGGCCACCCGCTCCTTCATCGGGATGATGGCGTTGTCGGTGATCTTGATGCCTTCCGGGCAGACCTCGGTGCAGCACTTTGTGATGTTGCACAACCCGAGACCGGCGTCGTCCTGGGCGAAGTCACGCCGGTCGGCGGTATCCAGCGGGTGCATGTCCAACTCGGCCAGCCGGATGAACATCCGCGGCCCGGAGAACCGTGGCTTGTTCTCCTCGTGGTCCCGGATGACGTGGCAGACGTTCTGGCACAGAAAACATTCGATGCATTTGCGGAACTCCTGCGAGCGCTCCACATCCACCTGCTGCATCCGGTACTCGCCGGGCTTGAGCCCCTCCGGCGGCTTGAAAGCCGGCATCTCGCGGGCCTTCTCGTAGTTGTACGACACGTCGGTGACCAGGTCCCGAATCACCGGGAAGGTCCGCACCGGGGTGACCGTGATGGTCTGGCCCGGTTCGAACATCGACATTCGCGTCATGCACAGCAGCCGCGGGAAGCCGTTGATCTCGGCCGAACACGATCCGCACTTGCCGGCCTTGCAGTTCCAGCGCACCGCCAGATCCGGGGTCTGGGTGGCCTGGAGTCGGTGGATGACGTCGAGCACCACTTCGCCCTCGTTGACCTCGACGGTGAAGTCCTGCAGCCCGCCGCCGTCGGGGTCGCCTCGCCAGACGCGCATGTGCACGCTGTTTGTCATCTCCCACTCCGTCCCGGGTGTTGCGCCAACTCTTCGTCGGTGTAGTACTTCTCGAGCTCGGCGATATCGAACAGCTCCAGCAGGTCCTCGCGCATACCCGACTGCGGCTCAGGGGTGATCGTGATGTCGGGAACGGCGCTGTCATCAGAGACCCGGCAGACCAGCAGGGTCTTGCGCCAGCCCGGGTCCATGCCCGGGTGGTCGTCGCGGGTGTGGCCGCCGCGGCTCTCGGTGCGTTGCAGCGCGGCCTTGGCCACACATTCGCTGACCAGCAGCATGTTGCGCAGGTCGACGGCCAGGTTCCAGCCCGGGTTGTACTGCCGGCCGCCTTCGACGGCCACCGCGGCGAACCGGGCCTTGAACTCCTCGAGCCTGGCCAGGGCACGCTCCAGCTCGCCGGCATTGCGGATGATGCCGACCAGGTCGTTCATCGACTGCTGGAGATCGGCGTGCAGCGTGTACGGGTTCTCCGGTGCGCGGCCACCGGCCGGAGCCTCGAACGGTGCCAGCGCCAACGCGGCCGCGGCGTCCAGCGCCGCCGGTGTCACCGCCGGGCGACGGTCCAGTCGCCGCACGTACTCCGCGGCGCCCAGGCCGGCGCGTCGGCCGAAGACCAGCAGATCCGACAGGGAGTTGCCGCCCAGCCGGTTGGACCCGTGCATACCGCCGGAGCATTCCCCGGCGGCGAACAGTCCGGGCACCGCCGCCGCGCCGGTGTCCGGGTCGACTTCGATGCCACCCATCACGTAGTGGCAGGTGGGGCCGACTTCCATTGCGTCCTTGGTGATGTCGACCTCGGCGAGCTGCATGAACTGGTGGTACATCGAGGGCAGGCGACGCTTGATCTCCTCCGGCGTGAGCCGTGAGGCGATGTCGAGGAACACCCCGCCGTGCGGTGAACCGCGTCCGGCCTTGACTTCGGAGTTGATGGCGCGGGCCACCTCGTCACGGGGCAGCAGGTCCGGGGTGCGGCGGGCCGAGTCGTTGTCCTTGAGCCACTGGTCGGCCTCTTGCTCGGTCTCGGCGTACTGGCCCTTGAACACCGGCGGGATGTAGTCGAACATGAACCGGGTTCCGTCGGAGTTCTTGAGCACCCCGCCGTCGCCGCGCACGCCTTCGGTGACCAGAATCCCCTTGACGCTGGGCGGCCACACCATCCCGGTCGGGTGGAACTGGACGAACTCCATGTTGATCAGCGTCGCCCCGGCCCGCAGCGCCAACGCGTGTCCGTCGCCGGTGTACTCCCAGGAGTTCGACGTCACCTTGAATGACTTGCCGATGCCGCCGGTGGCCAGCACTATCGCCGGCGCTTCGAACAGCACGAAGTCGCCGCTTTCGCGCCAGTAACCGAAGGCGCCCGAAATGGCGCCGGTGGCCTCATCTTTGAGCAGTTCGGTGATGGTGCACTCGTGGAAGATCTTGATCCGGGCTTCGTAGTCGCCGAACTCGGCATAGTCGTCCTGTTGCAGCGAGACCACCTTCTGCTGCATGGTGCGGATCAGTTCCAGGCCGGTGCGGTCCCCGACGTGCGCCAGCCGCGGATAGGTGTGGCCACCGAAGTTGCGCTGATTGATCTTTCCGTCGGGGGTGCGGTCGAACAGCGCGCCATAGGTCTCCAACTCCCAGACCCGTTCCGGCGCCTCGCGGGCGTGCAACTCGGCCATCCGCCAGTTGTTGAGGAACTTGCCACCGCGCATGGTGTCGCGGAAGTGCACCTGCCAGTTGTCCTTGGCGTTGACGTTGCCCATCGACGCAGCGCAGCCGCCCTCGGCCATCACGGTGTGCGCCTTGCCGAACAGCGACTTGCACACCACCGCCACGCTCAGGCCCTGCTGGCGGGCTTCGATGACCGCGCGCAGTCCCGCGCCGCCGGCACCGATCACGACCACGTCGTAGGAGTGCCGCTGCACTTCAACCATGAATTCTCGCTTACCCTTCGTGTGATTTCGGCGGTCAGCCGATGAATCGGAAGTCGGTGATGACGCCGCTGGCCACCAGCGCGATGTAGAGGTCGGTCAAGGCCAGCGTGGCCAGGGTGATCCAGGCGAACTGCATGTGCCGGCCGTTGAACCAGCTGATCTTCGTCCAGAACCAGTACCGGACGGGGTGCTTGGAGAAGTGGTTGAGGCGTCCGCCGAACACGTGCCGGCAGGAATGGCAGCCACCGGTGTAGGCCCACAACATCGCCACGTTGGTGAACAGGACGATGTTGCCCACGCCGAACCCGAAACCGCCCGGGCCGTCATCGGAGTGCAGCGCCGCGATCGCGTCGTAGGTGTTCAGCGCGGCCAGCGCGAAGGCGGCGTAGAAGAAGTAGCGGTGGCTGTTCTGCATGATCAGCGGGAACCGGGTCTCACCGGTGTAGTGGGCGCGGGGCTCCGGGACGGCGCACGCGGTCGGCGACTGCCAATAGGCCCGGTAGTAGGCCTTGCGGTAGTAGTAGCAGGTCAGCCGGAAGCAGAGCAGGAACGGCAAGACCAATGCGCCCAACGGAATCCACCGGGGGAACTCCGGCAGCCAGACGCCGAGGTGGCTGGAGCCGGGCACGCACGATGCGCTGATACACGGTGAGTAGAACGGCGTCAGGTAGTGGTACTGGTCAACCCAGTAGGCGCTGCCCCAGAACGACCGGATGGTGGCATAGACGATGAACAGGTTCAGGCCGAGGTTGACCCGAAGCGGTGACAGCCACCATCGGTCGGTGCGTAGCGTGCGGTTCGCGATCCGCGCTCGAGTCGCCGAGAAGACGCCGGGGCCAGGACGGTTCACGGCGGGTGCGCTCATCTGGTGGGGTTCCCTTCGGCTGGATTCGTCGGAGGGCGCCCCTATGCAAGCAGCACCCGGTGTGGGTCAGTACCTGCCTTGGCCGCCGACGCCCTCGTCGTCGACGTCGCGCCAGAATTCGTTGTCGTATTCGGTGTCGGGGATGGCGATCTTCTCCTGGGCGCGCTCAGCGGCCCAGCGCTGCAGATCGAGTTCCCCGGCGTCGGATTCGAGGAGCTGGACATCGGTGAGGATGCGCTCGGCATCCATTTCGATGCGGCGCATTCCGGGAATGTCGCCGAACCGGGTCTTCAGCCCCAGCACACAGCGCCGCAGGTCGCCGATCAGGGCGTGCAGTTCGGCGAGTTCAGTAGTGCTCGACACCGGACCTCCTCGGGTGTTACGGATCACAGTACGTTCACCCGATGCTAGTCACACCGCGAACCGAACGTGAGACAGATCACGTTGTTGTGGACGTGTTGCGGGCACGAAAAACCCCCGACACACGCTGTGTGCGGGGGTTTTCCGTGTTGCCGGCCTACTTGGCGATGGTGATCCGTTCCGGCTGGCTGCCCGCGTGGACGCCGGCCACCCGAACCGTCAGCACACCGGCGTCATAGGACGCCGAGATGGCGTCGCCGGTGACGCGCGCCGGAACCGCGAACGACCGGCGGAAGGAGCCGTAGCGCACCTCGCGCAGCGTGCGGTTGGCATCGGTGGGGTCGGTCGCGGCGTGCTCATCCCGGCGTTCGCCGCGGATGACCAGTCGTCCGGCGTCGAGTTCGACGGTCACGTCGTTGTCGACGTCGACGCCCGGCAGTTCCAGTCGGACCACCGCGTCATCGCCGTCCTTGGTGATCTCGGCGGCCGGGCGCCAGCCGCTCGGGGTGGGGGTTCGCCAGTCGCCGGCCGTGGCCGGGCTGAAGAAGTCCCGCACCCAGCGGTCGGTGTCGAACGGGCGGGGGCGGAGGGTCAGGGTGCTCATGGGTGTCTCCTCGGATGAGTGCTGCGTGCCGGTCGGGTAACCGGCCCGTCATTGGAGAGAACTTGAGTCGAGGGCGCTAAAGTTCCAAATCGCGTTCGCCCTGGGTGAACGGCCTTTACCGGCGTGAACGGCCCCACACTCCGGGGGCGCGGTGAACGAACTCACAACGACGTGAGTACACCGTCACATGCTTGTAACGTATGGCGATATTGCCGCAATATCGGGTTTCTAACCTCGTGCGCATGGCCCCTATCGAAACGCCCCGCGCCGTTCGCGATCTCGTCGTGGTCGGGCACGGCATGGTGGGCCACCGATTCGTGGAGGCGTTGCGCGGCCGGGCCGGCAGCGGGCGCTGGCGGGTCACGGTGCTCGCCGAAGAGTGCGACCCCGCTTACGACCGGGTCGGCCTGACCTCCTACACCGACGGCTGGGACCGGTCACGGTTGGCGCTGCCGGGCAGTGACTACTCCGGCGACGACCACGTCCGGCTGCTGCTGAGCACCCGGGTCACCGAAATCGATCGCGCCGGCAAGGCGGTGGTGGCCGCCGACGGACAGCGCTACGGCTACGACACCCTGGTGCTGTCCACCGGGTCGCGCGCCTTCGTGCCGCCTGTTCCCGGCCACGACCTGCCCGGCTGCCATGTCTATCGAACCCTGGACGACCTGGACGGTATCCGGGCCGACATCCAATGCATGCTCGAAGCCGGAATCACCCGGGCCGGCGTGGTGATCGGCGGTGGACTGCTGGGTCTGGAAGCGGCCAACGCGTTGCGCAACTCCGGGATCGAGCCGCACATCGTCGAAATGGCGCCACGGCTGATGCCGCAGCAACTCGACGACGCGGGTGGCTTCCTGCTCGGCCGGATCATCGCCGACCTGGGCATCGCCCTGCACATCGGTGTCGGCACCCAGTCCATTGAGCGCCGCACCCACGAATTCGGATCGCCGACGCTGAACGTGCGGCTCTCCGACGACACCGTGATCGAGGCCGGCCTGGTGATCTTCGCCGCCGGGGTGCGCCCGCGCGACGAACTGGCCCGTGAGGCGGGGCTCGCGATCGCCGAGCGCGGCGGCGTCCTCACCGACTTCTCCTGCGTCACCAGTGACCCCGACGTCTATGCGATCGGTGAGGTGGCTGCCATCGAGGGTGTCTGCTACGGGTTGGTCGGGCCCGGCTACACCAGCGCCGAGGTGGTAGCCGACCGGCTGCTCGAGGGGGCCGCCGAGTTCGGCGAGGCCGACATGTCCACCAAGCTCAAGCTGCTCGGCGTCGACGTGGCCAGTTTCGGCGACGCGATGGGAACCACCGAGAACTCGCTGTCGGTCGTGGTCAACGACCCGGTGAAACGCACCTACGCCAAGCTGGTGCTCTCCGATGACGCCAAGACCCTGCTCGGCGGCATCCTCGTCGGCGACGCCTCCTCCTACGGTGTGCTGCGCCCGATGGTCGGCGCCGAGCTGCCCGGTGATCCGCTGGACCTGATCGCCCCGGCGAGTGAGGGCGGCAAGACCTCACTGGGCATCACCGCGCTGCCCGCGGCGGCGCAGATCTGTTCCTGCAACAACGTCAGCAAGGGCGACATCGTCGAGGCCATCGCGAACGGCTGCCACGACGTGCAGGCCCTGAAGGACTGCACCAAGGCCGGAACCTCTTGCGGCTCTTGCATTCCGCTGCTCAAGGATCTGCTGATCGCCGAGGGGGTGGAGCAGTCCAAGGCGCTCTGCGAGCACTTCACCCAATCGCGGGCCGAGCTCTTCCAGATCATCCAGGTCACCGGGATCCGGACCTTCTCCGAACTGCTCGAACGCTTCGGCCACGGCCACGGTTGCGACATCTGCAAGCCGACCGTCGCATCGATCCTGGCCTCGACCGGATCCGAGCACATCCTGGAGGGCGAACAGGCCGGGCTGCAGGACTCCAACGACCACTTCCTGGCCAATATCCAGCGCAACGGCAGCTACTCGGTGGTACCGCGGGTGCCCGGTGGTGAGATCAAACCCGAGCACCTGATCCTGATCGGCCAGATCGCCCAGGAGTTCGGCCTCTACACCAAAATCACCGGCGGTCAGCGCATCGACATGTTCGGCGCCCGGGTGGATCAGTTGCCGGCTATCTGGCGCAAGCTGGTCGACGCCGGTATGGAATCCGGTCAGGCATACGGCAAGTCGTTGCGCACGGTGAAGAGCTGCGTGGGCAGTGACTGGTGCCGATACGGGCAGCAGGACTCGGTGAAGATGGCCGTCGACCTGGAGCTGCGTTACCGGGGGCTGCGCGCGCCGCACAAGATCAAGATGGGGGTGTCCGGCTGCGCTCGCGAGTGCGCCGAGGCACGCGCCAAGGACGTCGGAGTGATCGCCACCGAGGTCGGTTGGAACCTCTACGTCGGCGGCAACGGCGGCATGAGCCCCAAGCACGCTCAGCTGCTGGCCAGCGACCTCGACACCGAAACGGTGTTCCGCTACATCGACCGGTTCCTGATGTTCTACATCAGCACCGCCGATCGACTGCAGCGCACCGCCCCATGGATCGAGTCGATCGACGGCGGCCTGGACCACGTCCGGCAGGTCGTCTGCGAAGACTCATTGGGACTGGCCTCCGAGTTCGAAGAGGCGATGGCCCGTCACGTCGACAACTACACCGACGAGTGGAAGGGGGTGCTCGACGATCCGGAGAAGCTGTCGCGCTTCGTGTCGTTCGTCAACGCCCCCGACGCCGAAGACCCCACAGTCGCATTCACCGAGCGCGACGGACGCAGGATTCCGTTGCCCGTCCCGGTGCTGCACTCATCCAAGGAGGAATCATGATTGCCACCACCCACATCGAGTCCTGGACCACCGCCTGCAGTTACGACCGTCTGATTCCCGGTCTCGGGGTCGGGGTGCTGCTCGACAACGGCACGCAGGCCGCACTGTTCCGGCTCGACGACGGTTCGGTGCACGCGATCTGCAACGTCGACCCGTTCTCTCGCGCGGCGGTGATGTCCCGCGGGATCGTCGGCGACCGAGGCGGCAGGATGACCGTCGCCTCACCGCTGAAGAAGCAGGTCTTCGCGTTCGACGACGGCACCTGCCTGGACGACCCGCGCTTCTCGGTGCGGGTGTACCCCACTCGGATCACGCCCGAGGGCGACGTCCAGGTCGGCCGCGTAGCCGCCGATCGGGCTGTCGCTTAGTCCTCCGGGTCGACCGCCAGCCGGTAGCCGCGTTTGACCACTGTGGCGACAATATTCTTGTCGCCCAGTGCAGTCCGGAGTCGTAGCACCGCCGATTCGACCGCATGGGTGCTGCTGCCGTTGCCAGGCAATGCCTCGAGCAGGTTATCGCGGGAGACGACCCGGCCGGGTCGGTGGGCCAGGGCCCGAAGGGTTGCCATCTCGGCAGGCGATACCGGCTTGACCACCCCGTCGACCATCACGCGACTGCTCAGGATCTCGATCCGGTGGCCGGCGGCATGCACGGTGTCGGTGCGCAGCCGAGGTAATTCGTCGACGATGTGACGGGCTAACGCCCCCAGGCGCATTCGCCGTGGCGATGACGTGGGTACGCCCAACCGCTCCAGCGGCCGGGCGGTCACCGGACCCACGCACATCGCGTGCACGCCGGACCGCAGTGCGCCAAGCAGCGCGTCGGTGAGGCCGAGGTCGGCAGCACGCATCAGCGTCGCCATCACCGCAGCCGCCGAGGTGAAGCTGACGGCGTCGAACTGTCGTTGGGCGATCTCGGCGGTCAGTTGGTCGAACTCCCCGCCAGGCCCCGCCGCCCGCCATCGGTAGACCCGGATGGGCACTACATCGGCGCCCGCCCCCCGAAGTCGGTCGAGTAGTTCGGGTTCCGGATCCCAACCGTCGGTGGAGCCGTGCAGCTGGACGGCGATCCGGCGGCCTGCCCCACCGGATTCGAGCAGGTAATCGAGGGTCGCGGCCGACGATTCGGACTCGGGGGACCACTCCTCGGGTAGTCCGGCGGCACGCAATGCGCCGACCGCCTTCGGTCCACGAGCCACGACGCGGGCGGTGGACAAGGCCTTGGTCAGCTCGTCCGCGAGGCCCCAGCCCTCTGCGGCGGCGATCCAGCCGCGGAAGCCGATCGCGGTCAGCACGACCAGGATGTCAGGCGGCTCGGCGATCAGTGATTCGGTGCGCTGGTGCAGTTGGTCGTCGTCAGTCAGATCGATCATGGTGATCGCCGGGGTGGCGCGGACGCTGGCGCCATGGCGTTCCAGCAGTGTGCAGAGCTCATCGGCGCGGCGCGCGGATGTCACCGCGACTCGGTAGCCGCTCAGCGGCTCCTGGCCCAGCCCACTCATGTATCTACCTCCGGCGCTGCGGATTTCGGATGGCCTTACGCCGATGCCAACGCCGCCCGGGCCGGGCGCGGGATGAGGAGCGGGCGACGGACGTACCGCAGCCATGTCAGTCCCGCGGCGCCGACGTAGCCCGCGAGGAAGATCCAGATTGCTGTGGTGGCCGATCCACTGGCCAGATATGACTGCCGCAGCGCCAGATTGATACCGACACCGCCGAACGCGCCGATTGCCCCGGCGAACCCGATCAACGCCCCGGACATGGCTCGCGACCAGTTCCGGCGGGCGCCCTCGCTCAGGCCCAGTGCGTGGCTGTGAGCCTCGAAGACCGACGGGATCATCTTGTACACCGAGCCGTTGCCGATCCCGGACATGATGAACAGTGCGACGAATCCGACGACGTAGCCGACCATGGTGGCGCCGGCGGTCGGACCGCTGTGATGATCGTCGAGGGTGCTGACGCCGACCAGCAGCCCGGACGCGGCGAACATCCCGCCGAAGGCTGTCAGCGTGACCCGGCCACCGCCGAACCGGTCGGCCACCCGCCCGCCGAAGATCCGGGCCACTGATCCCAAAAGCGGTCCCAGAAACGCGATTTGAGCAGCATGCAGTGAGGCCTGTGCGGCGCTCTGCCCGCCGCCCACAAAGCTGAGCTGCAGGACCTGGCCGAAGGCGAATGAGAACCCGATGAATGAGCCGAAGGTCGCGATGTACAACAGCGCGATGATCCAGGTGTCGATCTCGGACATGATCGAGCGCATCGCGGTCAGGTCGGCCCGGTGCTTCTCCAGGTTGTCCATGAACATGGCCGCGCAGACCCCGGTGACCGCGAGAAACACCAGATAGATCGCGCATACCCAGTGGGGTTGCCGATCGCCGGCGGTTGCCAGCACTCCCAACCCGACCAGCTGGATCAGCGGTACTCCGAGGTTGCCGCCGCCGGCGTTGACTGCCAGCGCCCAGCCTTTGAGTCGGTGCGGGTAGAAGGAGTTGACGTTGGTCATCGACGCTGCGAAGTTGCCGCCACCGAAACCGGTCAGGACCGCGCACACCAGATAGGGCCACAGCGGCAGGCCCGGGTGGGCCAGCAGACCCATGATCGCCACGGTCGGGATCAACAGGACCAGCGCGGAGAAGACCGTCCAGTTTCGGCCGCCGAACGCCGCGGTGGCGAGCGAGTACGGGATGCGCAGCGCGCCGCCGGCCAGGGTGGCGACGGCAGCGAGGAGGAATTTGTCGCCCGCGGTGAAGCCGTAGACGGATTCGGGCATGAACAGCACCATCACCGACCAGATCGCCCAGATCGAGAAGCCGGCGTGTTCGGCGACGGTCGACCAGATCAGATTGCGGCGGGCGATCTTGTCGTTACCGGCCGCCCAGGCCACGGTGTCTTCGGGATCCCAATCAGCGATGACGTGTGAACGAGCCATGTGGTCACAGTAGGAACGTTTCGTTACCAGAAAGCTGCACCTGATGACCCGCCCGTGAACTTGTGCTCACGGGGTCACGGGCCGGGTGTGAGACCGCTCGAAGGAGTCCGGCATTCACCTCTGTTCGAGGTGGACGCGGCGGTAGTCTCACATTGGTCCCCGTAACCCCCACTGACGGAGTCGGCAGATGAAGAAATTCTCCCTGACAGCCCTGGCCCGCGATCAACTAGACCGTGCGGGTACGGAATCCAGCGGACGCAGCGCCACCACGGTGGTCGGGGGCCACGAATGCGTATTGCGGCAGACCGTAATCGCGCTGCGGGAAGGGCAGACCCTCGACGATCACGACAACTCGGCGGACGATGCGACGCTGTATGTGCTCGGTGGCCGGATCAAGTTGACATCGGGGGAGGATTCCTGGATCGGCCGAACCGGTGACCTGTTGGTGATACCCGATGCGGTGCATGCGGTCAGTGCCATCGAGGACGCCACCCTGCTACTTACCGTTGCGAAAAAACCCTGACTGCAACGGAATACGTGTCTGAGCTGTGATGAACCGATCGGCGACGATCCGGGCGATACCGGGGTGGGAGCCCAGCGGTTCGGTGACCAGATCCGCCCCCGAATCGTGCAGCCGTCGCTGAAAGAGTCCGTCTGCCATCAGATAAGAGGCGACCACCACTCGGCCTGCGCCACGGCTGCGCAGGGCGGCCACCGACTCAGCGACTGTGGGGCCGCCGATAGCGGCGAACGCCACCTGGACGTGGGCGCCGAGCAGCCCTGAAAGCATCTGCGCGGCCCGGCTCAGATCGGCGCGTGCGGTCGGGTCCGAGGAACCGGCCGCCGCCAGGATCACCGAGTCGCCGGGACGCCAACCCGATTCGGCCAGTCGCGCGGCGACCACCGTGGCGATGCCCTGGTCGGGCCCCAGGGCCGGGGTCATTGTGACGTCCGGGTGCCCGCTGGCGGCGACGTGCGTGGGCAGGTCCACGCCGACGTGGTATCCACGGGCCAGGAATGCCGGCACGAGAATCGCCGGGCTCCCGGTGTGGGCCTCAGCGGCAAGGAGTTCCATCGGAGTGGGTCCCAGCACGTCGACGAAGGCCACTCGCACCGGCTGAGCCAGCAGCGCGCCGACCCGTTCGGCGAGCTCGCCGATCATCACGACGCCCTCGGGCCGACGGGTGCCATGTGCGACCAGGATGGGGATCATGCGGCCCCCGGTTGCTCGTCGACAGCCAATCGGTAGCCCCGTTTGATCACGGTGGCGACAATCTGGCTGTCGCCCAACGCCGTTCGAAGACGCAGGACCGCACTGTCCACCGCGTGCTTGCTGCTGCCATGACCCGGCAGGGCCTGCAGCAGCGCATCGCGGGCCACCACGAGGCCTGGGCGGTGCGCCAGCACACGCAGGGTGGCCAGGCCGGCCGGGGAGACCGGTTTGACCATTCCATCGACCAGAACGCGGCTGTCCTCGATCTCGATCAGGTGACCGGCGGCGCGAACGGCGGTGCTCATGTATCAGGTTTAACGGCAGCTGGTTTCCACTGTGTTACCGATCTATTTCCAGTCAGTTGCCCGGTTCGCTGTTCGATCACACCAGAGCCGTCTCGTTCTCGCGCCGAGCCTGCGAACCCGGGACCGCCGGCACCCGCGGCGGACGACGAAGGTACATGACCCAGGTCAATGCGGCTGCGGCGCAATAGGATGCCAAGAAGATCCAGAAGGCCGGCGTCTCGGTTCCGGTGCTGGCGTAGGCCTGTCGCAACGTCAGGTTGATCGCCACCCCGCCGAGTGCGCCGACCGCGGTGGCGAACCCGATCAACGCGCCGGAATGTGAACGCGCCCAGTGCCGTCGCTCGGCTTCACTGAGGTCCAGCGACCGGCTGCGGGCCTCGAAGATCGACGGGATCATCTTGAGCACCGATCCGTTGCCCATGCCCGCCAGGATGAACAGCGCGATGAATCCGACGACGTAGAGCACGATGTTGATCGTCGTCACCGAGCCCCGGTGGTGGTCGTCGATCGTGCTGCTGACGGCCAGCACCCCGGCGGCCAGGATCATGCCGAGGAAGACTCCGAAGGTGACCCGACTGCCGCCACGCCGATCGGCCACCCGGCCGCCGTAGATCCGGGCAAGGGCGCCCAACAGCGGCCCCAGGAACGCGATCCGGGCGGCATACAGCGACGCCTGGGCTGCGCTGTAGCCGGTCTCTTCGAAGGTGACGTGCAGCACCTGCGCGAAGGCGAATGCGAACCCGATGAAGGAGCCGAAGGCGGCGCAGTACAGCGCGGCGATGATCCAGCTGTCCGCGACCGACAGGATCGAGCGGATGCCCCCCACCTCTTCCATACCGTGGTCGAGGTTGTCCATGCGCAGGGCGGCGCCGATCCCGACGATCGCCAGCAGCACCAGGTAGATGGCACAGACCAGATACGGCTTGGTGTTGCCGACGGTGGCCAGCACGAGCAGGCCGACCAATTGGATGGCCGCCACCCCGAGGTTGCCGATGCCGCCGCACAGGCCCAGCGCGCCGCCCTTGAGGCGCTGGGGGTAAAAGGCGTCGACGTTGGCCAGCGAGGCGGCGTAGTTGCCGCCGCCCAGGCCGGTCAGTGCCGCGCACACCAGGTACATCCACATCGGCTGCCCGGGGTTGACCAGCAGCAGCAGGGTGCCGATGGTGGGGACCAGCAGGATCAGCGAGGAGAACATCGCCCAGTTGCGACCGCCGAACTTGGCGGTGGCCGACACATAGGGCACTCGAACGCACGCACCGACCAGGGTGGCGACCGCCGCCAGCAGCAGTTTGTCACCCGGCTTGATGCCGTAGATCGACTCGGGCATGAACAGCACCACGACCGACCACAGCGACCAGATGGAGAAGGCGACGTGCATGGTGGCCGTCGACCAGATGAGGTTGCGACGTGCGATGGCCTTGTTACCGCGTTCCCAGGCCGCGCTGTCCTCGGGATCGAAATCGGTGATGTGAGTGTGCGTCATTGAAGGTCTCCTCATGCTCTCGAGCCACCGCTACGCGACGTCGCGTCCGGGTGGGACGACGTGCGAACCTACCGACCAGGTCTGGCAAGTCGCGGTGCAGAAGCTGAAAATGCCTTGGAGTGGAGACCTTCTTGCATGTGCGTTAACCAGATCTGTTCAGCTGAGGCGGCCCGCGATGCGGACCGCCTCAGGTAATAGGTTTACGCGCAGCTGATTTCGCCAGTGTTATCGGCGAATTGCTGAAGAGTTGCTGACGATTACAAAGCGCTGTCAGTTGACTGGAAACCAGCCGTTCACGGCTTCAGTGATCTGGAGATACAACGGAATCCCGATCGTCACGTTGTAGGAGAACGTGAGCCCCAGCGACGACGCGAGCGGCACCGTCGGACTGGCCTCGGGAATCGCTATGCGCTGCACCGCGGGTACGGCGATATACGATGCCGCCCCGCACAATACGGCGAACAGCACGTAGCTGCCCGTCTCGAAATGGGTTCCGGTGATCTGGGCGTAGGTGTGGATGAGGAAAATCCCCAGCCCCGCAAACAGATTCGGTGCCAACAAGCCAAACGCGATCAGCCCTCGGCCGGCGGCCCGGAGGTCCTTGAGCTTGCGGGACGCCGTCATGCCCATCTCGAGCAGGAACAGGCACAGCATCCCCTGGAAGGCGGTCACGAAGACGTGGTCGCCGTCGGCGATGACCGTGGCACCCTGCAGGCGGCTGATGAAGCCGATCAGGATCCCGCCGAACAGCAGGTACAGCCCCGGGTTGAGCAGCACCTCACGCAGCAGTGCTCCGCTGACCTTCGGCGTGGGGGCCGGAGCCGGGTTCTCGCCGATGAGCTCGGGGTGCTCGAGCTTCTCCAGCGAGAGCTCAACTTCCTCCTCGACCTCCAGCTCGTGACGGGTGTGCGGGTGCGGAGAGCTCGACTGCGCCGCGGCCACGAGTTTGGTGGCCACCTTCGGGTTGTACCCGGGCTCGTCGGGCATGTTGCCGAGCGGGTCCATGCCGCGCTCGCGCAGCCGCGCCACCAGCAGCAGCGCCACGATGCAGCCCGGGATCTCCATGACCGCCAGCATCACCGGCATGTAGGCGTCGAACGCGATGTCCAGCGTGACCAGAACGCCCAGACACGTTGCGAATGTGCCGGCCGAATCAGACCCGTAATAGCCGGCCACCGTGGCTCGGTCGACTCGTCGTAATCGCGTCATGCGGGTCAGCAGCCCGTAGGCGATGAATCCGATGGTCAGGTTGGTGAAGAAGCCCAGCACGATGAATCCCAGGACGGTGCCGATGCTCTTTCCGTCGATGGTCGCGAGTTCCTCGCCGCCGCGCCAGCCGATCGCCAGCAGTAGGTACAGGGTCAGGCCCTGATACAGCACGTAGGGGAACTCGAACTGAACCTTCAGCAGAGGGATCAGGAATCCCAGGTAGAAGAACAGTAGGAGGGGCTTGAAGAGGTTGTGGGTGAAGTTGTGCCAGAACTCGTGCAGCATGAGATCTCCCGGGTCAGTGTCTGGAGCCGGGTCAGACTATGCGGTGCGGCTGGCTCACCGCTCGTGCGGAAACTGCGCATTTGCTGTGAGGTCTGTGGCTGGAGCAAACTCCCCCGCTACCAAACCCCGCCGTCGCGCCAGTCGCAGGCCAGTTCAGAGGTGGTATCCAGGTCGATTCCGACCGGCATCACGAACACGGTGCCGTCGGCTTCCGGAGTGCGTAGCGGCCCGGTCGGGGCCAGTACCGAGGTCGCCCCGCGCCACGGCAGCCAGCCGCGCGAGCTGTAAATCCGCCGGCTGATCTCGGCCGAACTCAGGGCGCCGACTTCGAAAGCACCCCGGACCACCTGTTCGCAGGCATCCAACACCGCGGTGGCCAGTCCCTTGCCCCGGTGATCCTCGGCGACCGCGACGGCCTCCACGTAGCCGCAGCGCAGGGACCTGCCGCGGTAGAGCAGTTGGCGCCGGACCACCGCACCGTGGGCGATCAGTGCCCCGCGGTGCCAGATCAGGGCATGCATGCCGCCGAGTGCGTGCTGCCATTCGGCGCGGTCGGGTGTGTCCGCAAAAGCCTGGTCCACAAGTCGCTGGGCGCCGCGGCGGGTCTCATCGTCCAGATCGGAGGTGTGGATCAGGCGGGCGGTGTGGACCTGGCCGGGCACCGCGGCGACCTACCAGCTCGAGTGGCCGGAGGGGTGCTGACGCGGCCGCGACCAGTGCATCCGCACCGTCTGCCCGGGCCGCACCTGGGCCAGCGTGTCGATGTCCGCCTCGACCACCACGCCGACGACCGGGTAGGCGCCGGTCACCGGATGGTCCGGGCCCAGGATGATCGGCATACCGTTCGGCGGAATCTGGATGGCACCGCGGTCGGCGCCCTCGGCGGGGAGCTGCCGGTCCGGCCAACGGTATTCCAGCGGCATCCCGACCAGGCGCATCCCAGCCCGGTCGCTGTGGTTGGTCACCAGCCAGTTGGTGCGCACCATGATGTCCGGGTCGACGAACCAGTCGTCGCGGGGTCCGGGGGTCACCCGCAGTTCCACCACGTCGTCAGGGATCGTCGCCACCGGCGCCTGGTCGAGTTCGGGGTAGTCACCGGTCGGTTCCCCGATGTGCAGCACATCGCCGTCGCGCAACGGCGCCGGTCCGATCGCGGCAAGCACGTCGTAACTGCGCGAACCCAATACCGGCGTGACCTCGATGCCGCCCCGAACCCCCAAATAGGTTCGCAGTCCCGACCGGGGAGTGCCCAGCGATATCGTCTGACCGTCGTGGACACGCTGAATGCTGTTGGTGCCGAAGGTGATTCCGTTAACACTGGGGTCGGTATCAGCTCCGGTGACGGCGATATCGATGTCGCCACCGCGGACCCGTGCGGAGAATCCGCCGAACGCCACCTCGATGGTGGCCCGATCATCGGGGTTGGCCAGCAGCCGGTTGGCCAGCGTGTGTGACCCGCGGTCGGCGGCCCCGGACCTGGTGACGCCGAGATGGCCCAGGCCGGCCCGCCCCAAGTCCTCGACCAGGGCCAACGGGCCGGTGCGCAGGATCTCCAACGTGGTGGTCATCGCAGACATGGGGAGCCCTCCTCAACCTTGATCTCGACGTCGTCAGACGGCCCGGAACTGCACGGAAAGGCCCGGTGTCAGCAGCGCCGGTTCGGGCCGGTCCAGATCCCAGAGCACCGCGTCGGTGCGGCCGATCAACTGCCAGCCACCTGGCCACTGCCTCGGATAGATGCCGCTGAACTGGCCGGCCAATGCCACCGAGCCGGCCGGGACGGCGCTTCGCAGGTCTGCCCGGCGCGGTACCTCCAGCCGCGGATCACCCCCGAGCAGGTAGGCGAAACCCGGTGTGGAGCCGCCGAATCCGACCCGCCAGGGCGCCGCGGTGTGCGCGTTGATCACCTGGGCGACGGTCAGGCCGGTGCGTTCGGAGACCTCGCCGAGGTCCGGGCCGTCGTAGATGACGTCGATCACCACGTCGGCGGTGCCACCCGGTGCCACGGTCTCGATCGAGTCCGGGTCGACGTGTTGGGTGGCCAGCCGGCGGCGCACCGCTGCCTGATAATCGGGCGCGGCCAACTTCACCAGCACCGTGTGTGACGCCGGGACGATGTCGATCACCCCGGGTAGGGCGGCCGCACCCAGGGCAGCCGTCCATGCCAGCACCTCGGCGGTGCGGTCGAACTGCATCAGCAGCGCGCAGTCGCCGTAGTCGAGGATCGTGCCGGTCTTGGTGAGATCCGTGTAGTCCAATGCCGCGCTCATGACCCGACCGTAGCCCCCCGGGGTGATCTAGGCCACAGTTTGTCGGCTATGCCAGAGCGCCCTTACCAAACGTGCAGAGTTCGGTCTCACCCGACGATCTCGGCGATCAACCCGGGTAGCTGTTCGGCCACCAGCGGGTAGCTCAGCGGGGAGGCGAACGCGATCGCGCCGGCCAGGTCCTTGCTGGTGAACACGCTGCGCGACTCGAACGAGGCCAGGTCCGGGTCGGCCACCAGCGCCCGGCGCTCGTCGTCGCTCTCGGTGGTCCAGATCAAAACATCGGCCCCGCCCAGCGTGGATCCGATCCGGTCGCGCTCGACCACCGCCGGGGTGTCGGCGACGGTCAACCCCAGTTGGGTGAGGAACGCGGTACGCCAGCCGGTCGTGGCGGTGACATTGCCGCGGTCGAGGCGGCCCACCAGCAGCAGGGCCTTCTTGCCCGTGAACCCGGGGCGCGCGGCGGCCACGTCGGCGAACTTGGTGTCGACGCCGTCGATGAGCGCCTGCATCTGTGCGGCCTGGTGTACCGCTTTGCCGATGGCGGCGGCCTGGACTTTCCAGGGCTCGAAGAAGGCGTCGCGGCCCGTCTGCGGAACGGTTGGTGCGATCGCCGACAGCTTCTGATACGTGTCGGCGTCCACCCCGGCGTTCGTCGCGACGATCAGATCCGGCTTGAGTTCGGCGATCCGAGCGATGGCAATCCCGTTGTCCAAGTCCAACACCGTGGGCTCGGCGTTGCCGAGGCGTTGCCGCGCCCAGGGCCACACCGCGAACGGCTCGTCACCGAACCAGGCCGTGACACCTACCGGCACCACGCCCAGAGCGAGCAGGTCGTCCTGCCCGGTGTAGCCCGCGCAGACAACCCGCTTGGGCGGTTCGGGAACGGTGGTTTCACCGAAGAGGTGCTTGATGGTGACGGGGCCCTGCGGCTGCCCGTCGTCGTGCTCGCCGGATGAACAGCCCGCCAGCAAAGCTGCGGCTCCGGTCATTCCGCAGATGCCGAAGAAGCTCCGCCGGCTCCACTGGTCCCCCATCGCGTGAGATTAACCGGAGTTCAGGGGGTTTGGCCATACCCGCCGCCCCCCGGCGTTTCGATCTCCAGCACGTCGCCGGGGGCAAGTTCGGTCGAGGCGCACCCGGCCAACTCGGTCACCGTGCCATCGGCGCGCCGCACCCGGTTGTGCCCAAGTGCCCCAGGTGATCCGCCGGCCATGCCGTAGGGGGCCACGGTTCGATGTCCCGACAGGACGCTGACGGTCATCGCCTCGAGGAACTCGATCCGTCGGAGTCCGCCGTCGCCGCCGTGCCAGCGTCCGGAACCACCGCTGCCGTGCCGGATAGCGTACTTGCGCAACAACACCGGGAAACGCATCTCCAGGATCTCGGGATCGGTGAGCCGCGAGTTGGTCATGTGGGTCTGCACCACCGAGGCGCCGTCGAATCCGTCGCCGGCGCCGGATCCGGAACCGAGCGTCTCGTAGTACTGGTGGCCGGCATTGCCGAAGGTGACATTGTTCATCGTTCCGGAGCCCTCGGCCTGCACCCGCAGTGCCGCCAGCAGCGCCCCGGTGATCGCCTGGGAGGTCTCGACGTTGCCGGCCACCACGGCGGCCGGGTGGTTCGGCGCCAGCATGGACCCGTCCGGGATCGTGATGTGCAGCGGCCGCAGGCAACCGTCATTGATCGGGATGTCGTCGACCACCAGGGTGCGGAACACGTAGAGCACCGCGGCGGTGACCACCGATGACGGCGCGTTGAAGTTCGTCGTCAGCTGCGCCGACGTTCCGTCGAAGGCGATGGTGGCCGCGCGTGCGGTCCGGTCGATGCTCACCCGCACCGCGATCGTGGCGCCGGAGTCCATCTCGTAGCGGTATTCGCCGTCGTCGAGGGAGTCGATGACGCGGCGCACCGCCTCCTCGGCGTTGTCCTGGACGTGGCGCATGTAGGCCTGCACGACGTCGAGCCCGAAATGGGAGATCATCGCGCGGATCTCGTCGATGCCCTTCTGGTTGGCGGCGATCTGGGCGCGCAGGTCGGCGAGATTCGTCTCGGGGCTGCGTGAGGCGAACCGCGCCCCGGTAAGCAGCGATCGGGTCGGTTCCTCGCGGAACTTCCCGTCGTCGACCAGCAGCCAGTTGTCGAAGAGGACGCCTTCCTCCTCGATGGTTCTGCTGTCGGCGGGCATGGAACCGGGTGTGGTTCCGCCGATTTCGGCGTGGTGGCCGCGGGATGCCACGAAGAACAGCACGGGGTCATCCGGGGTTGCGGCTTCGGCGTACACCGGGGTGACCACGGTGATGTCCGGCAGGTGAGTGCCGCCGTGGTAGGGGTCATTGACCGCGTAGACCTGGCCGGGCCGCATCTGCCCGGCGCGCCGGTGCAGCACCTCCTTGACGGTCGCGCCCATCGAGCCCAGGTGCACCGGGATGTGCGGTGCGTTGGCGACCAGGTTGCCGTCCGAGTCGAACAGGGCGCAGGAGAAGTCCAGCCGCTCACGGATATTCACCGACTGGGCGGTGGCCTCCAGCCGGGTGCCCATCTGCTCGGCGATCGACATGAACAGGTTGTTGAAGATCTCCAGCAGCACCGGATCGGCCGCGGTCCCGGCTTCATCCGGCCCAGTGGCGGCCGTTCGTCGCAGCACCAGTTGTCCGTCGGCGGTCAGGCCGGCCTGCCAGCCGTCGTCGACGACGGTGGTGGCGTTGTCCTCGGCGATGATCGCCGGGCCGGTCACGACGTCGCCGGCGGTGATGGACTCCCGCCGGCGCAGCGGCGCATCACGCCAGGCGCCACCGGTGTACAGCCGGACGACTTCGGTTGCCGGAAACTCGGTGCGGGTCGGCTCGAGCTGTCCCAAGTCGGGTTGCTCGGTGAGTCCGGTCGCCTCCACCACCACCGCTCCGGCGATCAGCGGACGGTCCATCAGGAACGAGTACATGCTGCGGTGGATGCCTTCGAAGGCCTCCGTCATCTGTGCCACGTCGTCGAATTCGACCGGAATCGAGGTGTCGGTGCCCTCGTAGCGCAGGTGGACCCGTCGCACGGTCCGCATGCGGCCGGCCGGAATGTCTTGGGCGGCAAGATCAGCACGAGCCTGGAGTTCCAGGGCATCCGCGGCGTCGCGCATCTCGAGGAGGGCGGCGGAGTCCAGCTGGGTCTCTACCGACTGCTCCCGCATCACCGTGGTGTCGGCCAACCCGATGCCCAGGGCGGAGAGCACACCGGCCATCGGCGGTACCAGCACCGTGCGGATGCCGAGTTCGTCGGCGACTGCGCAGGCATGCTGTCCGCCGGCACCGCCGAAGGTGGTCAGCGCGTAACGGGTGATGTCGTGGCCCTTGGCCACCGAGATCTTCTTGACGGCGTTGGCCATATTCGCCACGGCGATACGCAGATACCCTTCGGCGACCTGCTCGGGGGCGCGATCATCGCCGGTGCCCGAACGGATCTCGGCGGCCAGATCGGCGAAGGCGCGCCGGACCGTGGCCGCATCCAGTGGTTGGTCGCCGGCCGGGCCGAACACCGCCGGAAAATGCGCCGGTTGGATGCGCCCGAGCATCACGTTGGCGTCGGTGACGGTCAGCGGCCCGCCGCGCCGATAGCAGGCCGGCCCCGGATCGGCGCCCGCGGACTCGGGGCCAACCCGGTAGCGGCTAACGTCGAAGTGCAGGATCGATCCGCCGCCGGCGGCGACGGTGTGGATGTGCAGCATCGGCGACCGCAGCCGGACCCCGGCCACCTCGGTGGTGAAAACTCGCTCGTAGCCTCCGGAGGACGCACTGAAATGTGAGACGTCGGTGGAGGTTCCGCCCATGTCGAAGCCGATCACGGAATCGATGCCGGCCAGTGCCGACATTCGCACCATGCCGACGATCCCGCCGGCGGGCCCGGACAGGATCGCGTCCTTGCCGCGGAAGTGGTCGGCGGCGGCCAGCCCGCCATTGGACTGCATGAACATCAGCCGCACACCGCGCAGCTGGTCGGCCACCTGCGCGACGTAGCGGCGCAGCACCGGCGACAGATAGGCGTCCACGACCGTGGTGTCGCCGCGCGGCACCAGCTTCGGCAAGGGGCTGACCTCACACGACAGCGAGATCTGGGTGAATCCGGCCCGCTGTGCCAGGGCGCCGATCGCGCGTTCGTGCGCCGGATTGCGATAGCTGTGCATGCACGCCACCGCGACCGCATGAACGCCGTCGGCGTGGGCGGCGCGCAACTGTTCGCTCAGAAGCTCCAGATCCGGTGCGCGCAGGACGGTGCCGTCGGCGCTGACACGTTCATCGACCTCGACGACGCGTTCGTAGAGCTGCTCGGGCAGCACGATGTGGCGGTCGAAGATCCGCGGCCGGTTCTGGTACGCGATGCGCAGCGCGTCACCGAACCCGCGTGTGATGACCAGCAGGGTGCGTTCCCCGGCGCGCTCCAGCAGGGCGTTGGTGGCCACCGTCGTGCCCATCCGCACCGCGCCGACCAGCCCGGCGGGGATGGGCGCAGCATCGTCGAGCTGCAGCAGGGACCGGATGCCTGCCACCGCCGCGTCCGGGTACTGGGCGGGGTTCTCCGAGAGCAGTTTGTGGGTGACCAGGCGACCGTCGGGCCGCCTCGCCACAATGTCGGTGAAGGTGCCGCCCCGGTCGATCCAGAACTGCCACTTAGCCGACACGGGTCACATTCTGCCGCCGATCGGCTGGGGCGAGAAAGGTGGTCCGGGCCGGCGTTGCTTCGTGAGCAGCGATACCGCGAAGTCGGCGTAGGTGCGTGCGGTTTCCTCGGGTGTCGTGGGACCGGCGGCGTTGAACCACTGCGGCAGCGAGGTGCACATCGTGGCGATGGCGCGTCCGGCGATCCGGCGATCTTCGACACCGATGTTGCCCTCTCGCGCTGCGCGGGTGATGGCGGCATCCAGGATGTGCTGCAGTTGATTTCGTGAGTCGGCGATACGCTGCCGATTTGCTGCGGTGAGGCTGCGCATCTCGCTGGCTCCGATGAAGGCCAGTTTCTGGCGGTGGGTGTGGAACAGCGCCAGGGCTTCGACGATGAGCCGTACCTCCTGCAGGCCGGTTTTGGCATCGTTGCGGGCGGCGTTGACCCGCCAGTGCAGCTCGGTCATGGTCAGGTCCAGCGACGCGACCAGCAGCGCCTGCTTGTCGGGGTAGTGGTGGTAGATGCCGGGAACGCTCATGCCCGCCCGTGCGGCCAGGTCCCGCATGGTGCTGCCGTGGTAGCCGGTTTCGACGAAGGCATCGATAGCAGCGCTCAGCACGCCGTCCAGGGCGTGGGGCGGAAACGATCGCCAGTCGCGGCGCGGGGCTCGCCCGATTTCGGCGCGGGGGTATTCCGGGGCGACGGCAGGCACCGGGGCCGGGCCCGCCAGGATCTGGGTCGGCGTCACACCCAGCACCTGGGCGCACTCGCGCAGGCGCGTGACCGAGATGCCGGTCTTGCCGTTCTCGATGGCACTCACCGTGGCCGCGCTCACCCGCAGGGACTGCGCCAACTCGCGGACCGTCAAACCCCGGGCCCGGCGGGCTGCGCGGATCGCACTGCCGCACTCGGGTGATCCCGTCATGTTCACCTCCTCTGATGTTCAGAAGTACTGAACTATAGCGCGATCGGAAACGTCGCGACAAAGGCTGATTTTGACTGGAAATGGGCTGTTGTGCAACAGTCCGTAATGTTCGGGCCGAGTGATCGGTCGGTCAGCGGAGTGTGGTGATGGGGTGACATGGCGATCGAATTGAGCTACTCGCCGGAGGTGTCGGCGCTCGTCGAGAAGACGCGAGCGTTCATTGACGAAGTGGTGCTGCCGGTCGAGGACCGCTACGGCGGGGACATCGCAGCCGCGGGCGGCGACACCATGGTCAAGGAACTGCAGGCGGCGGCACGCCAAGCGGGTGTGTTCGCACCGCACGCTCCTGTCGAGTACGGCGGGCTGGGTTTGAACATGTCCGACCGGGCGCCGGTGTTCGAGGCAGCCGGCTACTCCCTGTTAGGCCCGTCTGCGGTGAACATCGCCGCCCCGGATGAGGGCAACGTGCATCTGCTGGCGGAGGTGGCCAGCCCTGAGCAGAAGGCCCGCTACCTCGCGCCGCTGGCGGCCGGCGACGTGCGCTCCGCGTTCGCGATGACCGAACCGGCGCCGGGTGCGGGCTCGGATCCGTCCGCGCTGACGACCACGGCGCAGCGCCGGTCCGGGGATTGGCACATCACCGGCCACAAGTGGTACATCACCGGTGCCGACGGCGCCGGATTCTTCATCGTCATGGCTCGGACCTCCGGGGACGCCGGCCAGCGCGGCGGCGCCACCATGTTCCTGGTCCCCGCCGACACCGCGGGCCTGACCGTCGGCCGACACATCCCGACCCTGGACCGTTCCATGGTGGGCGGCCATTGCGAGGTGCACTTCGACGACGTTCGGGTTCCCGACGAGGCTGTGCTCGGCGAGGTGGACCGCGGCTTCGAATACGCCCAGGTTCGGCTGGGGCCCGCCCGCATGACGCATGTGATGCGCTGGCTCGGCGCGGCACGTCGCGGTCACGACACCGCGCTCGACCACATTGTGCAGCGCCAGGCATTCGGATCGGCGCTCGGCGATCTGGGCATGATCCAGAACATGGTGGCCGACAACGAAATCGACATCGCCGCCACCCGATCGCTGCTGGTGCGAGCCTGTTGGGAGCTGGATCAGGGCTCGGGCGCCGGCGACGCTACCTCGATCGCGAAGACGTTCGCCGCCGAGGCGATCTTCCGGATCGTCGACCGCAGCGTGCAGATGTGCGGTGCGCTCGGCGTCACCGAGGACCTGCCCCCTGCGCGGCTCTCCCGCGAGGTGCGCCCATTCCGGGTTTACGACGGCCCCTCGGAGGTGCACCGCTGGGCCATCGCCAAGCGGCGGGTCGGCGCGGCGCGACGCGCGCGCAAGGACGCCGCGCAGTGACGGTCGAAGCCCTGGATCCGGTCGTCTTGCGGAAGTACCTCGCCGCCAACGATGTTCCGGTTCAGGGCGAACTCACCGTCGAACTGATCGCCGGTGGCCGATCCAATCTCACTTTCAAGGTCAGCGACGAAGCGTCGGCGTGGGTCGTGCGTCGGCCTCCGCTCGGCGGCCTCACTCCGTCGGCTCACGACGTGGGCCGCGAATTCGCCGTCACCGACAAGCTCTACGGCACCGGTGTTCCGATCGCGCGACCCGTGGCGCTCGACGCCGATGGCACGGTCTGCGGTGCGCCATTGACCGTCACGGAGTTCGTGACCGGTCGGGTCTACCGCCACAAGGACGATCTGGACACCCTGTCCGACGCGGAACTGGCGGCCAACGCCTCGGCGCTGGTGCGGGTGCTGGTGGACCTGCATGCGGTCGACTACCGTGCCGTCGGGCTCGAATCCTTCGGCAGGCCAGCCGGATTCCTGGAACGCCAGGTGCGCTTGTGGGCCCGCCAGTGGGAACTGGTCAAGACGCCCGAGAACGACAACGCGCTGTCCGGCGATGTCACGAAGCTGGCCGCGGCACTGGCCGACGCCATCCCGCAGACATCGCGGCCCTCGGTGGTGCACGGCGACTTCCGCATCGACAACACCATCTGCGATCCAGAGCAGGCCGATGTCATCCGGGCGGTTGTGGACTGGGAGCTTTCCACCCTCGGCGACCCACTCACCGACATCGCCCTGATGTGTGTCTACCGGTCACCGGCATTCGACCTGGTGTTCGGCCACCCCGCCGCCTGGACCAGCTCACGCCTGCCGTCGGCGGACGCCCTCGCCGAGGAGTACGCACGGCTGTCCGGCCGCGACCTGAGCGACTGGAGCTTTTACCTGGCGCTCGCGAACTTCAAAATCGGGGTGATCGCCGAAGGAATCACCCACCGGGCCCAGCACGGTGCGAAAGACGTGCAGAATGCCGGTGAAGCGGCACAGGCTGCCCCGGAATTCATTGCCGCGGCACGAAAAGCGTTGAAGTAGCCGGAGAAAAGTCGAGAAAGGTGAGTCGGTGAGCGTACTGGACAAGTTCCGCATGGACGGAAAGGTCGCCGTGGTGACCGGGGCGTCCTCGGGCCTCGGCGTGTATTTCGCCCGGGCCTTCGCCGAGGCCGGCGCGGACGTCGTGCTGGCAGCGCGGCGAGTGGAGAAGCTCGAGCAGGCGGCCGAACTCGTCACCGCTGCCGGACGCGCAGCCCTGTCGGTGGCGACCGATGTCGCCGACCCCGCGGCCGCATCCGCGATGGTGGAGGCCGCGATGGAGCGATTCGGTCGGGTCGATGTGTTGATCAACAACGCCGGCATCGGAACGGCGCACCCGGCGACCCGGGAAACCCCGGAGCAGTTCCGGGAGGTGATCGACATCAACCTCAACGGGGCCTACTGGGCAGCGCAGGCCTGCGGACGGGTGATGGAGCCGGGTTCGTCGATCGTCAACATCTCCAGTGTCCTGGGCCTGACCACGGCCGGGTTGCCGCAGGCGGCGTACGCCGCCAGCAAGGCCGGGCTCATCGGTCTGACCCGGGACTTGGCTGCGCAGTGGGGGAGCCGAAAGGGTATTCGGGTCAACGCGATCGCGCCCGGCTTCTTCGCCTCGGAGATGACCGATCAGTACCGCCCCGGCTACCTGGACAGCGTCGCTCACCGGATCGTGCTGGGCCGAATGGGAGACCCCGAAGATCTGGCGGCCTCGGTGCTGTGGCTTGCCTCGGATGCCGGTGGCTACGTCACCGGTCAGACCATCGCGGTCGACGGCGGCTTCACGATCAACTAACCGGCCGTGTCGGAAAACCGGATGGGGTCCTCCGGCCGGCCGTAGTGGGCGTACCGTGCTTCCTCTTTCGTCTCATCGTCATATCCGCTGAACTGCACCGAGAGTTCTTCGGCGAACAGCAACAGCTGCGGGGATTTGAGGATCTGCGGGTCGTCGATGTCGAAGACTCGCGGCGGCGCGTCATCGAGCGACCGCTGCAGGCGGGCCAGCAGGGCCTCCTGGCCCGGCCGCACGGGTTGCAGGGCAGCGCTCACGCAGGCCGGCTCCACCCTGGCGAGCTCCGGTCCTTCCTGGCGAGTCTCGTTGTTGAAGTCCCGGACAACCAAGTAGAAGGTCACGATGGCGAGGGTACTGTGGCGGATCCGCGATAGCCTCGGCTGATGGATCCCGAGCCGATCCGGCTGTCCCAGCTGGATTCCGGCGCCACTGCGGTGCTGCGGGTCGTCGCGCATTTCGACGCACTGGTCGAGTCGAGCGCCGATGCCGAGACAATCATCCGGTCGGCCGAGTCGGTCGCGCAGTGCCCGCTGTCCGTGCAGTGGGTCTCGGCGACCGAGCCCGAGGTCCGGCTGGAACGCGCGGGCAGCCCGCGCCATCCGCTCGACGAGGTACTACTGGACCGGGTGCGCCACGCGCTGCGAATGGTTGCGTCGCGGGCAGGAGCAACCGTCCGGTTGGGTGACCCCGCGTTGTTGGAACTGGTGTTGTCCGACAACGAATTACCCGCGGAGCGGGCACGCGCGATCCGGCTGTTGGGTCTCGATGAGTCTCGCGAGGTCCGGGTGTTGGCGGTGTCGGCGGAATCACCCGCCGAGGCGCTGCGCGTCGTCGTGCGCGAACTGGGCGACCAACCGGTCCGCTCGGTCACGATCGGCGCGGACACCGCGCTGCTGTGTTACAGCTCCGAGAACGCCCGGACGTTGTCGGACCGGCTGGATGCGGCGATCATCGCGGCCTTTCCGCCACCGCTGCCGGCGCAGGTGGGCCGCGGGCCGTGGGTCGGGATCGGCGCCAAGACCACCGTGTTCGGGGCGGCGACGTCCTGGCAGCAGGCGCAGCGGGGACTGCGGTTCGCTTCGTCCACCCACTACGGACGCCGGGCGGTCGCCTACGAACGGCTGAGTGTTCTGGAACTGCTCGCCGACCTGCCGTCCGAGCAGGTGCTGCGGCACCACGATGTGGCGAGGATCAACGCGCTCGCGGCAACACCGGCCGGCGCGCACGACGTCGACACCACCGAGGCGTTCTGTGTGCTCGGCTCGCTGCGCCGCACCGCCACCCAGCTGCACCTGCACCACAGCACGGTGGCGGCGCGCATCGCCCACGTTGAGGCGGCGATGGGCTGGGATCTGGCCGACCCGGTCGATCGGTTCACGGCCACCCTCGTGCTCTTCGTGCGGCGCATCGCGCTGTCCTCGGCCGAGCTCACCGACGGAAAACCGACAATCGTCGGGCAAAATCCATGATCCATCAGACATATGGCGGATGACCTGCATCGGCGATTGCAATGATGATGATCACCACCTGAAAGAAGGAGTGAGCAGCGTGGCCATCATCGACCCCAGCCGGACCTGGGCCCCCTTGGAGCAGCGGTTGGCCGAGACCACCGATGAGCGGCACCGGACGGCGCTCGAAGTGGTGATCGAGCACATGAAGGGCGAGGCTGCGCCGGACCTCGGCCGGGTGATGGGGACGCTGAGTCCCGAGCCGGACTACCACTTCTGGATGGGCGGTCAGGATGTCGGTCCCAAGACCACCGAGGGAGTGCACACCTACTACACGAACTTCATGGCCACCCGCACCAACGTGTTGGAGTTCGCCATCGACCGGCTGGTCGTCGACGACGACTGCGTGGTGACCGAGGGCGACATGAAGCAGCTGTACCCGGGCTCGTTGGTGACCGCCATTCTCGGGGTGGAAGTCGAGGATCCCGCCGCCGACTACTTGGTGGTGTACCGGCAGGTGCTGCTGTGGCCGATCGATGCCAGCGGCAAGATCATCGGCGAGGACTCCTACTTCGCCGGCGTGCGCAGCGTGACCCCGGTGGCCCGCGAGGACCTCCCGCAGCAGTACATCGATCTCGTCCACGCGCCGGTTGCGAATGCGTAACGACATCGCGAGCATGCTGCTCGAGCGCCTCGGCGACCAGCATCCGGGACTGCGTACCCGACAACGGGACTGGACCTGGGACGAGGTGGTTCGGGAATCGGCCGCGCGCGCCGCGCTGGCGTCGGCGCTGCGCCGGGACGGGCCGTTTCACGTCGGTGTGCTGCTCGACAACGTTCCGGACTTCGTGTTCTGGCTCGGCGCCGGCGCGCTGGCGGGCGGGGTCATCGTAGGGATCAACCCCACCCGCGGTGATGCCGAAATGGCCGCGGAGATCCGCCACGCGGACTGCCAGCTGATCATCACCGACACCGCCGGATCGGACCGGCTGCGCGGCCTGGACCACGGACTGGACGCCGGGCGCATCCTGGTGATCGACGAGCCCGGCTACGCCGCCCTGGTCGAGCAGCACCGGACCGAGCCGGCCGCCGCCGCGGGCGTGGGTCCGGCATCGCTGCTGCTGCTGCTGTTCACCTCCGGTACCACCGGTGCCTCCAAGGCGGTCAAGTGCAGCCAGGGGCGGCTGGTCCGGATCGCCGATATGGCCACCACCAAATTCGGTCATGTGCGCTCCGACGTCGACTACTGCTGCATGCCGCTGTTTCACGGCAACGCGATCATGGCGCTGTGGGCGCCCGCGCTGGCCAACGGCGCCACGATCTGCCTGACACCGAAGTTCTCCGCGTCGCAGTTCCTGCCCGACGTGCGCTACTTCGGCGCGACGTTCTTCACCTACGTGGGCAAGGCGCTGGGCTACCTGATGGCCACCGCCGAGCAGCCTGACGACGCCGATAACGCCCTGGTCCGCGGCTTCGGCACCGAGGCGTCGCCGCAGGATCAGGCGGAGTTCCTGCGCCGGTTCGGCGCCGTGCTGCACGAGGGATACGGCTCCAGCGAAGGCGGCAACGCCGCGCTACCCGACCCGGCGGCGCCGCCTGGCGCACTGGGCCGTCCGGCACACCCGGGCATCGCCATCGTCGACCCGCAGACCCGTGCCGAATGCGCCACGGCGATCCTCGACGAGCACGGTCGGGTGGTCAACGCCGACGACGCGGTCGGCGAGATCGTCGACAAGACCGGGGCCCGCGACTTCGAGGGCTACTACAAGAACGACGCCGCGGATTCGGAAAAGATCCGCGACGGCTGGTACTGGACCGGTGATCTCGGTTACCGCGACGAGGCCGGCTTCCTGTACTTCGCCGGCCGCCGCGGCGACTGGATCCGGGTAGACGGCGAGAACACCTCCGCGCTGACCATCGAACGGGTGTTGCGCCGGTATCCCGGGGTGATCAGCGCCGGGGTTTACGCGGTGCCCGATCCCCGCTCCGGTGACCAGGTGATGGGCGCCATCGAGGTCGCCGACCCCGCCGGCTTCGACGTGGCGGCCTTCGCCGAGTACCTGGCCGCCCAGCCTGACCTGGGCCGCAAGGGCTTCCCGCGATTTCTGCGGACCTCGGCCGGCCTGCCGGTCACCGGCTCGAACAAGGTGCTCAAACGCGAACTGCAGGCTGGGCGCTGGCACACCGACGAACCGGTATACCGCTGGGTCGGGCGGGGTACTCCCGAGTACACCCGCATGACCGACGACGACAAGCGTTCACTGGACGCCGAATTCACGTCCTACGGCCGGCAAAGCTACCTGCGAGGCGAAGGGTAGAGAAGATGAGCGACTGCGCGATCCGCGAGTTGGACCACGGCACGCCGAAGACCCGGTATGCCCGGGGATGGCACTGCCTGGGGCTGGCCGATACCTTCCGGGACGGTAAACCGCACGGCATCAACGCCTTTGGCGCCCGGATCGTGGTATTCGCCGACTCCAGCGGCGACGTGCACGTGCTGGACGGCTACTGCCGGCACATGGGCGCCGACCTGTCTCGGGGCACGGTCAAGGGCGACACCCTGGCCTGTCCGTTCCACGACTGGCGTTGGCAGGGCTCGACCGGCCGGTGTGCCACGGTCCCCTACGCCAAACGGGCACCGCGGACGGCGCGCACCCGACGCTGGCCCACCTGCGAGGTCAACGGCCAACTGCTGGTGTGGCACGACCCGGAGGGCTCTACGCCACCCGCGGAACTGACCCCGCCTCAGATCGAAGGAATGGATGCCGGCAGATGGTCGCCGTGGCAATGGGATTCGGTTCTGATCGAAGGCGCCAACTGCCGAGAGATCATCGACAACGTCGTTGACATGGCGCACTTCTTCTACATCCACCACTCGTATCCGACCTACTTCAAGAACGTCATCGAAGGCACCTGCGCCAGCCAGTACATGGAGAGCAAGGTCCGGCCGGACTCCCCGGGTGCCGACAAACTGTGGGAGGGCACCTACCTGCGCTCCGAGGCGACCTACTTCGGGCCGGCCTACATGATCAACTGGTTGCACAACGACCTCGCGCCGGACTTCACCGCCGAGATCGCGCTGATCAACTGCCACTACCCGGTCACGCAGGACTCCTTCATGCTGCAGTGGGGCGTGGCCGTTCAACAGATGCCGAACCTGCCACCGGAGAAGGCCACCAAACTCGCCGCGGCGATGAGCCGTTCGTTCGGTGCGGGCTTCCTCGAGGACGTCGAGATCTGGAAGTACAAGGCGCCCGTCGAGAACCCGTTGCTCACCGAGGAGGACGGCCCGGTGTACCAGCTGCGCCGGTGGTACGAGCAGTTCTACGTCGACGCCGCCGCCGTCACCCCCGACATGACCGACCGGTTCGAGGTGGAGGTCGACACCACCCATGCGTTCGGCCACTGGGAGTCCGAAGTCGCGGCGAACCTGGCCGCCGGCATCACCGTGCCCTGATCAAGGGCTGGTCCGCTTCCCCCAGGGGCTGTAGTCGGCGATCAACTCTTCCTGTGGTGGGCGCTGCGCCGCCGGGACGTGCTGCAGGTTGATCCGGACCCGGTACCAGATCGAACTCGGACCGCGCATGCCGTCGAGCAGCACATCCTCCGGCGCCAGCTGTTTGGCCGCGCCGGAGTGCAGTTCCCGCCAGACGTCCAGGGCGGCCATCGCCTCGTCGCGGGTCTTGGTGCGAGCGATCTCGATCAACGGCAGCGGTGAGGCCCGCCGGCCGTCGACGCTTTTGCGCGCACCGCGCGGCGCCTTCTCCGCCGGGCCCTGCGCTTCGGCCAGTTCCAGCAACGACTCCAACCCGCTGATGGACTCGCTCATGGCTTCCCACGGGTCGCCGATCCGCGCGAACCGGTCCGGCACCGTATCGATGGTGAACGCCGCCGGGTCGGCGTCGGGGACCTCGTCCCAGGACAGCGGAGTGGACACCCGGGCATCGCCGGTGGCACGCACCGAGTAGGCCGAGGCGACGGTGCGGTCCTTGGCGTTCTGGTTGAAGTCGACGAACACCCGTGCGCCCCGTTCCTCTTTCCACCACCGGCTGGTGGCCGCCTCCGGCACGCGCCGCTCGATCTCGCGGGCCACCGCCTGCGCCGCCAGCCGAACCTGGCCGAACTGCCACCGCGGTGCGATCCGCGCGTAGATGTGCATGCCCCGCGAGCCGGACGTCTTGGGCCAGGCGGTCAGCCCGTGATCGGCCAGTACTTCGCGGGCAACCAGTGTCACCTCGACGATCTGTGGCCAGCCGACGCCGGGCATCGGATCGAGGTCGATCCGTAGCTCATCGGGGTGGTCCAAGTCGCCGGCGAGCACCGGATGCGGGTTGAGATCCACACAACCCAGGTTGATCACCCAGGCCAGCCCGGCTGCATCATGGACAACCACCTCTTGCGCCGACCGGCCCGAGGCATAGTGCAGCTCGGCGACCGACACCCAGTCCGGGCGTTTGGCTGGGGCCCGCTTCTGGAAGATCGCTTCGGCGTCGATGCCGTCGACGAAGCGCTTGAGGATCATCGGCCGCCCAGCCACGCCACGCAACGCGCCGTCGGCCACCGCCAGGTAGTAGCGAATCAGGTCGAGTTTGCTGCGCGCCGCGGCGCCGTCGCGGCTGGCGAACACCACCTTGTCCGGGTGGGTGATCACCACCCGCTCTCCCGCCACCTCCAGCGACAACCCGCCGGCCATGACCGCCATGCTAACCAGAGGTCGAATCCGCTGTCCGGCGGCGATCTGCGTCACTTAAGGTTAGGGCCATGGCAAAGCTCACTGACCTGCCCAGCCAAGCCGTAACCAGGCTCGGTCGCTACCTCGAACGCGGCAACGCCGAACTGCACTATCTACGCAAAGTCATCGAGTCCGGTGCGCTGAAACTGGAGTCGCCGCGGGGCCTCGCGAGTGCGCTCGCGGACGGGGCGCGGTGGGGCGAGCTGGGGATGATTCCGGCGCTGAACGCCCGCCGCAACCCGAACGGCCTGGCCGTGATCGACGATGACGGCAGCATCACGTTCAAGGAGCTCGACGACGCCGCCAACGCGGTGGCCAACGGGCTGCTCGCGATGGGGGTTCGTGGCGGCGATGGGGTGGCGATCCTGGCCCGCAACCACCGGTGGTTCTTGATCGCCAACTACGGATGCGCCCGGGTCGGGGCCCGGATGATTTTCTTGAACAGCGAGTTCTCCGGCCCGCAGATCAAGGACGTCTCCGAACGCGAAGGCGCCAAACTGATCATCTACGACGACGAGTACACCGCCGCCGTCGCGCAGTCCGAACCGCCGCTGGGCAAATTGCGGGCCCTGGGCGTCAACCCCGACACTGAGGAACCCTCCGGCAGCACCGACGAGACGTTGGCGCAGCTGATCGCCCGCAGCAGCAAAGCGCCGGCGCCGAAGGTCACCAAGCACCCCTCGATCATCATCTTGACGTCCGGAACCACCGGTACCCCCAAGGGCGCCAACCGCAGCACCCCGCCCACCCTGGCGCCGATCGGCGGAATCCTGTCACACGTGCCGTTCCGCGCCGGTGAGGTGACGTCGCTGCCGTCGCCGATGTTCCACGCGCTGGGCTACCTGCATGGCACGTTGGCGATGTTCTTCGGCTCGACGTTGGTGCTGCGCCGCCGCTTCAAGCCGGCCACCGTGCTGGAAGACCTGGAAAAGCACAAGGTGACGGGAATGGTCGTCGTCCCGGTCATGCTGTCCCGGATCCTGGACCAGCTGGAGAAGACCGACTCCAAGCCGGACCTGTCGGCCCTGCGGATCGTGTTCGTCTCCGGTTCGCAGCTCGGTGCTGAGTTGGCCAGCCGGGCGATGAAGGACCTGGGCCCGGTCATCTACAACATGTACGGCTCCACCGAGGTCGCGTTCGCCACCATCGCCGGGCCGGCCGACCTGCAGCACAACCCGGCGACAGTGGGGCCGGTCGTCAAGGGCGTGACGGTCCGCATCCTCGACGACAACGGCCACGAACTGCCGCAGGGCCAGGTCGGCCGGATCTTCGTCGGCAACTTCTTCCCGTTCGAGGGCTACACCGGGGGCGGCGGCAAGCAGATCATCGACGGGTTGCTGTCGTCCGGCGACGTCGGCTACTTCGACGAGCGCGGTCTGCTCTACGTCAGCGGCCGCGACGACGAGATGATCGTCTCGGGCGGTGAGAACGTGTTCCCCGCCGAGGTCGAGGATCTGATCAGCGGGCACCCCGACGTTGTCGAGGCGACCGCGCTGGGCGTCGACGACAAGGAGTGGGGTGCGCGGCTACGCGCCTTCGTGGTGCGCAAGGAAGGCTCCAGCGTCGACGAGGACGCCATCAAGGTCTACGTGAAGGAGCACTTGGCCCGCTACAAGGTGCCGCGCGAGGTGGTCTTCCTCGAGGAGCTGCCACGAAACCCCACCGGCAAGATCCTCAAGCGCGAACTCCGCGAGCTGTAGGGCACTCGCCTTTTGCGCACGCTCAGGAAACGGTTTCGATCGCCCGTTTCCAGGTGGCGCCACTGATATCGGTGAGGACGAGGCTGTACGAGTGTGCGGCGTTCCACCGCGTCGACCCGGTGTCGATGGTCAGCTGCGCTTTGGCGCCCAGCGGGACGATCAGGCTGTGCGCGCCGGGTTTGACCTTGGCCACGTAGCGGTTGGTGATCGCCGCCTCGGGCAGCCGGCTGAGCTGCGCGCCGTCCAGCTGTACGACGGTATCGCCGGTGGTGTCGTCGAGGACGCTGACGCCGATCAGGAAGGAGCCGTACACGTCTGCGCCTTGGGTCCGGTAGAGCTGGAAGTGCAGGCTGTTGCCCGCGACCCGGGCGTCGGAGACCTCGATCTCCGGTGCGACCGACTTGTTGTGCAGCGGGCCATACACCCCGCCGTGGAAATGCTGGTTGGTGAACAACGCCAACGCCAGGACGACTATGGAGCCGGTGAGAACCGCCGGCGCTTTGATATCGACTTCGCCGGACGTCAGCCAGCTGAGCCATTTTCGCTGGGCGAGCCGCGGATACCTCGAGGAAAGGACACGATCCATCGAATAGCGTCCGCCGCCGCTCAAAAACAGCATGAATCCGCTGGCCACACCCAGGATGCCGATCTGCCACTCGTCCAGGCAGGTGGTGCCCAGCCAGCCTGCGCTGAGCAGGATGCCGAACGCCAATCCCAGCACGGCCAGGCTCGTGACCCTGGTGAACAGGCCGAGAATCACGCAGATCCCGACGATGCCCTCCACGATGGTGAACACTGTCATCGCCACAGCGAGCAGGCCGGGATGGGTCAGCAGGTGCTCGATGATCGGGCCGATGCCGAGCGCGTTCGGGAGAAAGTGGTTGAACTTCTCGCCGACATAGCCCGGCACGTTCGGGTCCAATTTGTCGTCGATACCGACGCGCCGCCAGAATGCGGAGAAATATGTCCACCCGATAACCAGGCGAACCGGCAAGGCGAAAAGTGCGGCGGTATCGAATTGGCGTCCGGTGGTTTGAGTTTTCTCAACAGTGTCAGTGGTCACGTGGGCGGCCCCTGTGCGCTAGTTCTTGGCGATTTCGCCCGCCATGCTAGCTTTCGCGTCTGCTCGCGGACTACGGGTCGCGGGGGAGACCCAGCAGGCGCTCGGCGATGATGTTGAGCTGCACCTCCGACGTGCCGCCGTAAATGGTGGTGGCGCGGCTCATCAGCAGGTACTCGGCCCACTTGCCGGGCAGCTGCTCGCGGTCGCCGATCGCGGCGTCACCGGCGAAGGTGCCCACCGCGAACTCGGCGTATCCCTGGCCCGTGCGCATCGACAGCAGCTTGGACACCGCCGCAGCCGGCATCGGGTCCTTGCCCGCCAGGGTCAGCAGCGTCGAGCGCAGATTGAGCAGCTTGGCGGCGTGGCCCTCGGCGATCAACTGACCCGCCCGTCGCTGTTCGCCCTGATCGAACTGGCCGTCGCGGATGAACTCCACGAAGCCGTCGAGGCTGGCCAGGAACGGCATCTCGGACCCGCCGATCGACACCCGCTCGGCCGTCAGGGTGTTGCGGCTGACCTCCCAACCCCGGTTGACCTCGCCGAGCACCAGCTCATCGGGTACAAACACGTCGTCGATGTAGACCGTGTTGAACATCGCCCCGCCGGTGAGTTCACGCAGCGGACTGACCGTCACACCTTCGGCCTTCATGTCCAGCAGGAAGTACGTGATGCCATCATGTTTGGGCGCGGTGGAGTCGGTTCGCGCCAGGAGGGCTCCCCACGAGGAGAACTGTGCGGCCGACGTCCAGATCTTCTGACCGCTGATCCGCCAGCCGCCGTCGACCTTGGTTGCCTTGGTGGTCAGGCTGGCCAGGTCTGAACCCGCGCCGGGCTCGGAAAACAGTTGGCACCAGATCATTTCGCCGCGGAACGTGGGCGGCAGGAAGCGCTGCTTCTGCTCGTCGGTGCCGAACGCCACGATGGACGGGATCAGCCACGCGGCGATTCCCATCGCCTGGCGCCGCACCCGGCCGGCGGCGAACTCCTGCTCGATGATGATCTGCTCGATCGGCTCGGCCGCCCGACCCCACGGCTTGGGCAGGTAGGGCAACACCCAGCCGCCCTCGGCGATCGCGATCGTGCGCTCGTCGTGCGGCATGGCCTTGAGTGCGGCGACCTCGGCGCTGATCTCGGCGCGCAACTTCTCGGTGTCGGGGTCCAGGTCGATGTCGATCTTGCGCATCCCGCCGGCGATGGCGGTGTCGACGACTCGCTGGGGGTGCTCGGCGCGAGAGCCGAATGAGGCGGCCAGGATCAGTGCCCGCCGGTAGTACACGCCTGCGTCGTGCTCCCAGGTGAAGCCGATCCCGCCGTGGACCTGGATGCAGTCCTGGGTGCAGTGCTGCGCTGCCGCGGGCGCCAGGGTGGCCGCGACGGACGTCGCGAACTGCACTGTGGAACCGGCAGCGTCCCAACCGTTTTCCCCGTTGCCCGAGGCCTCATCGATCGCCCGGGCGGCGTCCCACACCGCCGCGGTGGCCCGCTCGGTGGCGGCGATCATCTCGGCACACTTGTGCTTGATGGCCTGGAACTGGCCGATCGGTCGGCCGAACTGCTCCCGGATCTTGGCGTAGTCCGCGGCAGTGTCGGTGGCCCACCGGGCCACGCCGACCGCTTCGGCGGACAGCAGGGTCGAGATCAGCGCATGGGCCTGCAGCCCGCTGAGGTTGCTCAGTACCGCCGCGTTGTCGACTTCGACACCGTTGGCCCGCACGTGGGCGATCGGGCGCAACGGGTCCACGCTGGAGACCGGCTCGATCTCGAGTTGGTCGGCGCGCAGCGTCACCCATGCTTGGCCGCCGTCGGTGGCCACGGGCAACACCAGCAGCGCTGCCTGGGCGGCCGCCACGACGGCGCGGGCCTCCCCGCCGATCACCAGCCCCGAACCGTTGGCGGTGGCGGTCAGACCCGGGTTGAGCGTGAATGTGGCGATCACCTCGCCGCTGGCCAGGCCTGCCAACTCGTCGGCTGCCGGGTTGTTCGCGGCGATCAGCGCGCTGGCGATAGCCGACGGCACAAACGGACCGGGCACCGCGCCGTAGCCGAACTCGGCCAGCACCACCGCCAGCTCCAGGATCCCGAAGCCCTGCCCGCCAACGTTCTCGGGGAGGTGCACACCGGCTAAGCCCTGCTCCGCGGCGGCCTGCCAGTACGGCGGCGGGTTCTGGATCGGGGTGTCCATTGCCGCATGCAGCAGCTCGGAGGGCACTGCCCGTGCCAGCAGGGACCGCACCGAATCGGCCAGGTCCTGATGCTCAGAGGTGATCGCTATCGGCATTGCTGCGCCTTTCGGTTGTGCGTGTGGCCAATCTAACAACCAGTCGGTTGATTGACGACGTGGGTCAAGGGTTGCCCGTCGCGCAGCCGCCGGCAGTTGTCGATCGCCAAGGTCAGATAGCGCCGCATGGTGTCGGCGGTGTACCAGCTGACGTGCGGGGTCAGCACCACGTTGTCCAACCCGAGCAGCGGGTTGTCGGCGGGCACCGGTTCGTCGGCGAACACGTCGAGACCTGCGCCGGCCAGCCTGCCGTTGCCCAGTGCCTCGATCAGCGCCGCTTCGTCGACGACTCCGCCGCGCGCGGTGTTGACCAGCACGGCGCCTGGCTTCATCCGCGCCAGGGCGGCGCGGCCGATCAAACCCTCGGTCGCCTCGGTCAACGGAATATGCAGCGACACGACGTCGGATTCGGCCAGCAGCTCCGGCAGCGGGCGCCAACCGGGCCGCCCGTCATCGCGGGTGCTGGTGTGCAGCACGTCGGCCCCCATGGCGGCGACCATGCCGGCCACCCGCTGAGCGACGCTGCCGTAGCCGACCAGCCCGACGGTGCAGCCACCGATATCCCGGCAGTGCTCGCCCAGATCGGGGTCGGTGGGCCAACCGCGGGCCTGCCGGGTCGCGTGATCCAGCGGCAGCAGCCTGCGCAACACCGCGAGCATCAACAGGACGGTGCCCTCGGCGACCGACGCGGCGTTGGCGCCGGGCATATTCGCCACCGCGATCCCGCGCTGCGTCGCGGTGCCGACGTCGATGGTGTTGATTCCGACGCCGAACTTGTGCACCAGCCGCAGTCGCGGACCGTTGCGCAGGTCATCGCCGGACAGTGGCCGCAGAACGTGCCAGAGCACCTCGGCCTCGGCCAGTTCCCGGCCGAAGGTGATGTCGTCATCGGCGGGGCACCACCGGATGTCCAGCCAATCCGATTCGGGCGCGACGAATTCGCTGACCTTGGCACCGGGAACGAAGTGCGCCAGGACTCTCAAGGCCATCGCTGCCCGATCCACTCGGCGATGATGTCGGCCTGCTCGTCGCGGGCGCCCGGGGTGGCGAAGTAGTGATCGGTGTCGACGCTGTGCAGGGCCTTGTCGCCGGTGGCCAGCCCGTCGTAGATGAGCTGGGCGTCGGACGGGAACACGCCGGTGTCGGCGTGGGCGTTGATCACCAGGCCGGGCACGGTGATCCGCGCCAGGTGCGGTTCGGCGCGGGTCTGCGCGGTCCGCAGGCTCCACATCCCGAGCCAATTGCTCAAGGTGGTGGCCGCGGCGATCCCCCGCGGGGACCGGTTGGCCTTCACCGGAGCCCCGGCATAACACATGTTGGGTATGCGTGTGGTGGGCTCCAGCGTCGGGTCGACCATGCGAGGGTCCGCCCAGGTTCGCATCACCGTGAATGGGCGGTCGGAAAAGCCGGAGGCGCGAACACGTTTCAGCTCGGTCTCGGCCCAATCGGTGATGGCATGGTTTCGGGCGACCTGGGCGGCCCGATAGCGGGCAAGGAATTCGGGCGAGTAGGGCGGGCCGTTGTGCTCGGCGAAGAGGTCGAGATCGGGGTCGGAGGCGACCGGGTCGTTCTCGTCGACGACGGCACCATCCATCCAGGCGGTGAGCACGTCGGGGCGTCCCAGGTGGGCGGCACTGGCGACATAGCAGTCGGCGGGCAGCAGGTCGGTGAGCCCGGTGGCGGGCCGCATGCCGGGCAGTGGCGTGACGTTCGGGTGGTGCGCCTGCGACTGATAGGCCGCCATCAGCGACCCGCCTCCGGAGTTTCCCAGCAGCACAACCGTCTTCACCCCGGCGACCTCGCGGAGCCATCGCACCCCCACGCCGATGTCGACCAGTGCGTGGTCGAGCAGAAAGTTGCTCTCGAAACCCCGAAATCGGGTGTTCCAGCCCAGGAAGCCGATCCCGCGGGCGGCCATGAACTCGGCGAGGTAGTGCTCGGCGAAGTCGATCTGGTAATGGGTGGCGATCATGGCCACGTCCGGATCATGGCCCGCGGCATGGTGATACAGGCCTTGGCAGGGGTGGCCTCCGGCACCGGCGCGCTCCGCGGTGGGTGACGTCAGGCTGATGAACTCCCGGACGATCTCGCGCATGGTCAGTGGTGCTCCTCGGTGTAGATGGCCCGGTAGAACACGTTGGCCAGGGTACGGATGCAGGCCTCGTCATCGACGGCGTCCGGCGCGGGGCCCCCGGGCCGGGGTGCGGCGAGCTGGACATAGCAGAACTGGTTGAGCATCGACACGATCGCCTCGGCCAGCAGTGCGGGGTCGTCATCGACGCAGTGGCCGTCGGCCTGGGCGCGCTTGACCATCTCGGTGATGAACCCGATCGGTACCGCGCAGATCTCCGCCCAGTATTGAGCGAAGTCGTCGTTGACCATTGCCAGTTGAGAGACGCCGACCATCTCGGCCAGGCGGTTGCGGTAGGTGTGCCAATGCGCCGCGGTGGCCTGCTCGATCCGCTCCCGATTGGACAGGCCGTGACGGACGGCGGCCGATGCCCGCTCACCGGCCTCGTCGCGGAACCGCAGCGCCCACTCGCGGACCATCGCCTCCTTGGAGTCGTAGTAGTTGTAGAACGAGGCGGCCGACCGCCCGGCCTCCGCGGTGATGTCGGCGATGGTGGCGGACAGGACTCCTTTGCGGGCGATCACGGCGCGGGCGGCGGCGTCCATGGCGGCCTGGGTGCGTCGGCCTCGCTGGGTGGGCAACGGGTCGCGGTGGCCGGGTTGCTCGGAGGGTGTCGACACCGGATCTGGATTCCTGTCGCTGAAGGCATGGACCGAAACTGAATCTGATGTTAGATTCAGTTTCGCGTCTTGACCAGAGGAGCCGCAATGATCAAGCCCCACGGGGTCAACACCGAGTTCGAAATCAGCGGGATCAACCACGTCGCGCTGGTCTGCTCGGACATGGAGAAGACCGTCGACTTCTACAGCAACATCCTCGGGATGCCGCTGGTCAAATCGCTGAATCTGCCCGGGAACAGCGGGCAGCACTTCTTCTTCGACGCCGGCAACGGCGACTGCGTGGCGTTCTTCTGGTTCCCCGATGCCCCCGACCGGGTGCCGGGCATCTCATCGCCGGCCGCCATCCCCGGCATCGGTGAGATCACCAGCGCCGTGAGCACCCTCAACCACCTGGCCTTCCACGTTCCGGCGGACAAGTTCGACGCCTACCGGCAGCGGCTCAAGGACAAGGGGGTGCGGGTGGGCCCGGTTCTCAACCATGACGAATCCGAGTGGCAGGCCAGCATGACCTTGCACGAGGGCGTGTACGTCCGGTCGTTCTATTTCCAGGACCCCGATGGGATCACGCTGGAATTCGCTTGCTGGACGAAGGAGTTCACCGGCGACGCGGAGCATGTCACGCCGAAGACCGCAGCCGACAGGAGGGCCGGCGCCGCCACCTAGTCGCGGTACAGCGCCCGATCCCCGAGCCTGTCCAGCAGCGCCGTCAACTGATCGATCAATCGTTCGGGGGTGAATCGCACCTCGCCGGCCAGCCATGCGCTGATGGTCTGGGCCACGCCGCCGACCATGAAATGCCCGGCCGCCATGATCCGATCGTTGTCCGGTAGACGCAACATCGCACCGGCGTGCTGGCCGGACATGATCGCCAACAGCACGCTGGATTCCACCCGTTTGCGCACCACGACCGCGTTGCTCAGGTGTGCGCCGAACAGCAACCGTCCGATCCGGGCGTCTCCGGCGATGATCCGCACGATGCCCGTCATCCCCGCCCGGGTCTGCTGGCCCGGCGGCGCAGCATTCATCATCGACTCGGTTTGGGCGGCCAGGTCGCTGATGACCGAGTCGTAGACGGCTCGGACGAACTCGTCCTTGTCGGCGAAGCTTTCGTAGAAGTAACGGGCGGTCAGGCCGGCCTGTCGGCAGATACCCCGCACGGTCACCTCTGTGATCTGGGGCAGGTCGGCGCCGAGCAAGTCGAGGCCGGCTTCCAGTAATCGGGCTCGGCGTGAGGCCTGCCGGTCAGCGGCTTCCACTCCGCCGTAGGGGCGCGCGCCCGAGCCGTTGTCGGAGACCATGCCCCCCATCTTGACATCGAGGAGTGGCGCAGACCAATATCAGGAAACGCACGTTATCAGAAATTGGATAGGTGGGCGATGGCGACAAGCGCGGAAATGCAGCAGGTAGAGCGGCCTGTGGGTGCGTCGCCGGACCCGCGGCGCCGTCGAGCCCCTAGGCAGCATCGCGGCGGTGATCTTGCCGACGGCATGTTCGGCCTGTCGCTGATGGCCGGCTCGGCGAACGTGATCATGCAGTTGGCGCGCCCGGGCGTGGGCTACGGCGTACTGGAGAGCACTGTCGACAGCGGCCGCGCCGACCTGCATCCGTTCAAGCGGGCCCGCACCACCATCGGTTACCTGGCGGTGGTCGCGCTGGGCAATGAGGTCGAACAGCGGGCGTTCCGCAAGGCGGTCGACGGGTCCCACCGGCAGGTCCGCTCCGGCACGGACAGCCCGGTGAAGTACAACGCCTTCGATCCGGAACTGCAGCTGTGGGTGGCGGCCTGTCTGTACAAAGGTTCGGTCGACCTCTACCGGATGTTCTACGGCGAGATGGACGACGACGAAGCCGAACGGCACTACCAGGAAGCCAAGGCCTTCGGCACCACGTTGCAGATGCGCCCCGAGATGTGGCCACCGAATCGGGACGCGTTCGACACATACTGGCAGGAGCAGCTCGACACCAACATCGGTATCGACGGTCCCGTCCAGAAGTACCTGTATGGGATCGCCGCGGTCCGGATGCGCGGGGTGACGTTGCCCGGACCGCTGCACAAGCTGGTCGAGGCGCCGATGTTGTTCATCACGACCGGCTTTCTGCCGCAACGGTTTCGCGATGAGATGCGGCTGCCGTGGGACGCCGCCAAGCAGCGCCAGTTCGACGCGATGATCGCCGCGCTGCGGATGGTCAACAATCTCACCCCGGGGCCGCTGCGGCGGTTTCCGTTCAATGCATTGATGTGGGACATGCGCTGGCGGATGCGGACCGGGCGCCCTCTGGTGTGAGTGCGGCGCCGACAGTTCAGCGCACCACTTCCCGCTGGACCGCATCGATCCGCCGGGTCCAGCCACGCGCGTCGAGGTACTCCAGCAGCGGGATCATCACCCGCCGGGTGGTGTTCAGGGCCTGGCGGGCCGCGCTCGCGGTGAACGGCTGATCCAGCCGGGCCAGCTCACGCATCGCCAGTGCAGGCGCAGTCGGCAGCAACACCAGCCCATCGCGCAGCCGCAGCAACCGACCGGCTCGCTCGGCTGCGGCCAACTCGCGGATGCCCAGGCGTAGCGCGGCCAGGTCGTCGGCCTCCGGGGCGTGGAACGGGGCTGCCGCCAGCCGGGTCTCCAGTTCGGCCACCGCGGTTTCGGCCGGGCCGAGATCGGTACCGGTACCGGGAAGCCGGATCACGCCGTCGTGCTGCTCCAGCCCGGAGCCATGCACCACCTCGTCGAGCAGCGCAGGATCGGGGAGTGCGAGAAGATCAGTGGCCGCGCCTCGGGACAGTCCGGCGGCCAACGGGTTTCGCTCCTGCAGCTCGCGCACGGCGGACTGCAACCGCTCCTGCCAGGACCGGTACGTCGCGGCATGCACCCACCAGCCTCGGATCGCCTTCACCTCGGCCGGCGCCGGCGGAAGGCGGTATCCGAGCAGCCGCAGGTGCCGCTGCGACACCGCACCCCGGCGTTGCGTCTCGGCGAGCACCCGGCGGGGCAGGTCGGCCGGATCGGTGTCGGCGAGGACGGCGGCACGGCGGGCCGCGTCGCCACGGCGCCGTAGGTCAGGCGGGTCGGCGTCGAGCACCACCACCCCGCCCAGCACGCTGCGGGTCCCGGGATCGCGCAGGAGTAGGTGATCGGAGAACGCCAGCGGCAAGGGATGTTCCAGCGTGAGACGGGCGTGTTCGGCGTCCAGGCGGCGCAGCCGGGCCGGCATCGCGGTGGTGCCGACATGGACGGTGAGGTGTTCGGGGGCCGCCGTCAGCGCAGCGCCGGTATGGCGCTGCACGTCGACGGCCGTGGTGGTGAGCCACTCGTCGGGGCGGACCAGTGCGCCACCGCGGCGTGCGTCGCCGGCGGACACCCCCCGCAGGTTGACCGCCACCCGGGCCGTGGGTCCGATCGACGAGTGCGGCTCGCCGCAGCTCTGCAGCCCGCGAACCACCACCGCGCGGGCCGAGCCGCGATCCAGCAACTGCAGGTGATCTCCGACGGCCAGGGTTCCCCCGGTCAGGGTGCCGGTCACCACCGTCCCCGCGCCGGTGATGGTGAAGGACCGATCGACCCACAGCCGGAGCCGGCCGTCGACCTGTGGGCTCGGCGCGCCGGCCAGCACGTCGTCGAGAACGGACCGCAGCGTGTCCAGTCCGGTCCCGTCGGCCGCCGACACCGTGACGATCGGTGCCGCGGCCAGGCCGGTGCCCGCCAGCTCGGCTCGGACCTGCTCCGACACCTCGCCGACCCGCTCGACGCTGGCCCGGTCGGATCGGGTGAGCACCACCAACCCATGTGAAATCCCCAGGGCGGCAATGGCATCGCGATGGTCACCGGATTGCGCGCACCAACCCTCATCGGCGGCGACCACGAAGCACACCACCGAGGCCGGCCCCAGCCCGGCCAGGGTGTTGGGCAGAAACCGTTCGTGGCCCGGCACGTCGACGAACGCCACCTGCCGCCCCGAGGGCAGGGCGGTCCAGGCGAACCCGAGATCGATGGTGAGTCCGCGGCGTCGCTCCTCGGCCCACCGGTCGGGTTCCATACCGGTCAGCGCCCGCACCAGGGTGGATTTGCCGTGGTCGACGTGGCCGGCGGTGGCGACGACGAACACGTTCACCCGATCCGGGCGAGGGCCGTGCGCACCGCGGCCAGCAGCCGCTCGTCGTCGGCTTCGGGCACGCAGCGCAGATCGAGCAGGCAGGCTCCGTCATGTACGCGGGGCAACACCGCGGGATCACCGGTGCGCAGCGGCGCGGCCACCGCCTCGGGCAGCCGGACTGCCCAGCCCGGCAGTAGAACTCCGGGGGCGCCGCCGCCGCCGACGCGGCCGTCGTGGGCGATGACGGTGGCGTCGACCGCGTCGGCCAGCCGCTCCGCGCGGACGCGCAACAGCGCCGGGTCGGCATGCAGCGCCCGGGTCACCGGGGAAGCGGCGCCGGAGACGGTGGCTTCCAACGCGGCGAGCGTGAGCTTGTCGGCGCGCACCGCCCGGGCCAACGGGTGCCGGGCCAGCCGGGCCACGATCTCGGTGCGGCCCAGCACCATGCCGGCCTGCGGCCCACCGAGCAACTTGTCCCCGCTGGCGGTGATCATGTCGGCGCCGTCGGTCAGGGCGGTGGCCGCATCCGGCTCGTCGGGCAACAGCGCATCGGGGGCCAGCAGTCCGCTGCCCAGGTCGGCCACCAGAGGCACCGCGTATTCGCTTGCCAGCGGACGTAGTTCACGCAGCCCGACGGCGGCGGTGAACCCGTGCACGGCGAAGTTGCTGGGATGCACCTTGAGGATGCAGCCGGTCTGCGGTCCGAGGACCTCGGCGTAGTCACGCAGGTGGGTGCGGTTGGTGGTGCCCACTTCGCGCAGCATCGCGCCGGTGGATGCGATCAGGTCCGGCAGCCGGAACCCGGCACCGATCTCGATCAGCTCACCGCGGCTGACCACCACCTCCTTGCCCGCGGCCAGCGCGGTGGTGGCCAGCACCAGCGCGGCGGCACCGTTGTTGACCACCAGGGCGTCCTCGGCGGCCGGGCAGGCCGCCAGCAGTGCGGCCCGCGCCGCGACGCCGCGTTTGGAGCGGGCGCCGGTGCCCAGGTCCAGTTCGACGTCGACGTAGCCGCCGGCCGCCACCAGGGCCTCGATTGCGGCCGCCGACAACGGCGCCCGGCCCAGGTTGGTGTGCACCACCACCCCGGTGGCGTTGAGCACGGGCCGCAGCGTGGTCCCGGCGTGGGCCGAAAGAGTCTCCACCACTACGGTTGCGACCTGCTCGGGTGCGAGTTCGCCGCGACGTGCCCGGTCCTGGGCGTCGCGTACCAGGCCGCGGACGACATGTTCGCCGAGCCGGGTGCGGGCCGCTGCGATGCTGGGCAGCATCAGCAGCGCGTCGGTGCGCGGAATGGCGCGGCGCGGGTCGACCTCGTTCACTGCACCTCCTCGACCCGTACCGGCGGAGGCGGACGGGAATCGAACCCGCCAGGCCGAGATGCTCGGCCTCACCGGTTTTGAAGACCGGGGAGCCCACCAGGACCCAGACGCCTCCCTGCATCGACGACGACGCGGTGACTAGCCTAAGCCGATGGGCTCGGTGCAGGGCATTCGATTGACCGGTTACGCGCACGGCGGTGGTTGCGCATGCAAGATTCCGCCCGGTGAGTTGGAGGACGCGGTTCGCGGCCTGACCGGACAATCCGGGGACCGGGTGCTGGTCGGCCTCGACGACGGCGATGACGCGGCCGCCGTGTTGGTGCGCGATGACCTGGCGGTGTTGTCCACCGCAGACTTCTTCACCCCCGTTGTGGACGACGCCTACGACTGGGGGCGGATCGCGGCGGCCAACGCGCTGTCGGACATCTACGCGATGGGCGGAGACCCGGTGGTCGCCATCAACCTGGTCGGCTGGCCGCGCGAGACGTTGCCGTTGGAGCTGATGACCGAGGTGCTGCGCGGCGGATTGGCGGTGGCGCAGCAGGCCGGCTGCCCGGTGATCGGCGGGCACTCCATCGACGATCCGGAGCCGAAGTACGGGATGGCGGTCACCGGGGTGGCCGACCCGAACCGCCTGCTACGCAATGACGCCGCGCGGGCCGGCCTGCCACTGACCTTGACCAAACCGATCGGGGTGGGCCTGCTCAACAACCGGCACAAACGCACCGGCGAGGTCTTCGACGGGGCGATCGCGACCATGGTCGGGCTCAACCGTGACGCCGCTCGGGCCGCGTTGTCGCACGGGGTGCGGGCGGCCACCGACGTCACCGGGTTCGGTCTGCTCGGCCACCTCCACAAGATGTGCCGCGCGTCGGGGGTCGGCGCGGTGATCGACCGTGCGGCGGTGCCGATCATCGAAGGCGCGCATGCGGCGTTGCGTGACGGCTTCGTCTCCGGCGGCAGCCGCCGCAACCTGGACTGGGTCCGCCCGCACCTGCGCCCCGGGCCCGGGGTGACCGAGGATGACCTGCTGCTGCTGGCCGACGCGCAGACCTCCGGTGGCCTGCTGGTCGTCGGCGAGCTGCCCGGGTATCCGGTGATCGGGCACACCGTGGCGGGAAGCGGAATCGAGGTGCGGTGAGCGACAAGGGACATCGTCGGCACTGCAGCCCGGATGACCCGCAGTACGAGATCAGGGCGCGCCGGGCGCCTACCCCGCCGTGGTGATCGAATCCCAGGTGATGCCCGCCGCCCGGCGGGCTGCCAGCCGGCGCTTCTGCGGCTCGATGGTGTAGCGCGGGTCCTTGGCCGAGGCGATGCCGGCCTCGAACACCCCGAACCGGGTCAGCGCCGACGCGGCCAGCAACGCGACCCCCGACAACGCCGCCACCACGCGGTTCCGCCCGCCCAGCAGCGCACCGATCCCGCCGGCCACCGCCAGGCGTTCACTGGCGCGCAGCATCGCCCCGGCCCGGCCGTCATGCAGCGGCTCGGCGGCGATCGGGTCCATCCGCTGTTCCATGAGACGCGTGGCGAGCAGATCACCGATGACCCCGAGCACCGCCAATCGCCGAGCCGGACCGGCCTGGGCCACCGGCGTGGTGAGCATCGCCAGCCCGCCGGAGGCCAGGCTCGCCGAGCTGACGAACACGAACGGCAGGTCTCGGTGCGCGCCGTGCCAGGTCGGGGTTGCGGTGTCGCCCAGCAGCACCGCAGTGTACACGGCCAGCGGCGCCGCGAACACCGCGGCCTCCAAGCCGGCCGGCCCCTCGACGGCGCGCAGTACGCCGCGCAGTGGGCCCAGCGGCAGCCGTTCGCCGGTGAGCCGGTCGACCTCCGCGGCGGCGGCCACCCCGGCGCCGGTGCTGAACGCCGACAGAATCCATGACCCCAGGCTCATCGGGGAGGTGAGCTTGATGGTGCGCAGCATGTTGAAGAACCGCTCCGGGCGGCCGAGGTCGCTGATCAGGGCCGCAGCGCTGAGCATCACCGCCCCCAGGGCCGCGAGCCGGGAATTGCGCCGCAACACCGGCCGGCCGGTCAGCTGCGCCCCGGCGGCCAGCAGTCCGGAGCCGCCGGCGAGGCCGCCGAGGAACAGATACGCGGCGATCTCATGTGACCACGGCGCGGGCTTGACCACCGGCCGCCCGTAGTAGGAGGTGAACTGCACATCGGGGACCATCGGCATTTCCCGGCCGCCGTCACCACCACCCCGGCGGCGGCGCCGGCGGGGCTCCTGCGCAGTGCTCACCGGCGCCTCCCCACAAATGCGAGCGCCGCCGCGCCGATCATCCCCGCGGCGGCCAGCGCCGACCGCTTGAACATCGCCGGCAGGTCCGCGGTGCCCACCCGAGGATCCGGTGGCAGGCCGTACACCTCCGGCTCGTCGAGCAGTAGGAAGACCGAGCCGGTGCCTCCGACCCCGTCGTTCTCATTGGCGCCGTAGAGCCGGGCCTCGGTGCGGCCCTGCGCGTGCATCCGGGCCACCCGCTCGCGGCCTTCGGCGACCAGGTCATCGTGATCGCCGAACTTGATCGACTCGGTCGGACAGGTTTTCGCGCAGGCCGGAACTTCGCCGTCGACCAGCCGGTCGTAGCACATGGTGCACTTTTGGGCGATTCCAGCGTTGGGTACCCCGGGCTCGGCCCCCCGGGCCGACTTCGGCGCGGCCGTGCCGTCGGTGCGGCGCTCGATCACCCCGAACGGGCAGGCCGGCACACAGTTGCCGCAGCCGTTGCAGACGTCATCCTGCACCACCACCGTGCCGAACTCGGTGCGAAACAGCGCACCCGTCGGGCACACGTCCAGGCACCCGGCGTGCGTGCAGTGCTTGCAGACATCCGAGGCCATCAGCCAGCGGAACTGATCGGTGTCGGGCGGGGTCAGATCCGGTGCCGCACCGGGCATTTTCGGCATCCCCAGGTCGATGAGTTGCCGTCCGCTCTCGCGTGCCGCAGCGATGGCGTCTTGGCCTTGCTCGATGAACGCCACGTGTCGCCAGGTGTTGGCGCCCAGCGCGCCGGTGTTGTCGTACGACGACCCGAGCAGCTCCAGATCACCGTCGGCTGGGTTGTGGTTCCACTCCTTGCAGGCCACCTCGCAGGCCTTGCAGCCGATGCAGATCGAGGTGTCGGTGAGGAACCCCTTGCGCGGGTGGTGCGGTGACCACCCGGCGTCGGCGGCGGGGTCGGTCGGTCCGGACAGTTGGCCCATCAGTCCCGCCTTTCCGGATCGGTGTTGCCGGTCTCCGGTGTTGCCCCGGAGCGGCTTTGGTACTCGGCGACCAGCCGCAACAATGCCTCGCCGTGCGGCCGCCGGCCCGGCCGGATGTCGCACGAGCCGGCCTTGGACTCCTGGATCTGCACGTTGGGGTCCAGTGTCACCCCGAGCAGGTCGTTGGCGGCGTCTCCGCTGACCACCGCATCGCCGCCGACCCCCCAGTGGTAGGGCAGGCCGATCTGGTGCACGGTGTGTCCGCCCACCACCAGCGGCGTCATCCGATCGGTCACCAGCACCCGCGCCTCGATCGCCGCGCGCGGCGAGATGATGGTGGCCCAGCCGTAGTTCTCCAGGCCCCGTTCGGCGGCCAGCGCCGGCGACACCTCGCAGAACATCTCCGGCTGCAGCTCGGCCAGGTAAGGCAACCAGCGGCTCATCCCGCCGGCGGTGTGGTGCTCGGTCAGCCGATACGTGGTGAACACGTACGGGTAGACATCCGCACCCGGCTCGCCGGCGCTGGGGGCCGACAGATTGTCCTTGCGGGGGAACGTGATTCGAGCCGGATTGCGCTGCTGGGCATGCAGCGCGTTGACCACCGGCGACTCCTGCGGTTCGTAATGCGTCGGCAGCGGTCCGTCGACGACACCCTTCGGCGCGAACAGCCAGCCCTTGCCGTCGGGCTGCATCACGAACGGGTCGTCACCGGCCAGCGCGGCCACCCCGCCCAGTGCCGGGTCGCCCGGCGAACCCGGGGCGCGGTCGATCACGAAGTCGGGCACGTCATCGCCCACCCAGCGGCCCAACTCGGCATCCCACCAGATGTATTTCTTGCGCTCGCTCCACGGCTGTCCGGCCGGGTCGGCGGAGGCCCGGTTGTACAGGATCCGGCGATCAGCCGGCCAGGCCCAGCCCCATTCGGACTGGGTGCGGCCTGAGCCTCCGTGGGGCGTCCGGCGGGCAGCCTGGTTGACCCCACCGGCGTACACGCCGCTGTAGATCCAGCAGCCCGCGGCGGTGGACCCGTCGGCGCGCAGCTCGGTGAACCCCGACAGGCACCGGCCGGCGTCGTCACCGGTCAGCTGGTGACCGTTGATCTCGGCCAGCACGAACTGCGGATCGGGATCGCCGTGCTCATCGACGGGATAGTCCCAGACCAGATCCAGCAGCGGCCGGTCGCGCGGATCGGTGGACCCGGCCAGCTTGGCCCGGATCCGGTTGCCCAGCTCGATGAAGAACTGCAACTCGCTGATGGCCTCGCCCGGCGGCTGCACGGCCTGGTGGCGCCACTGCAGCAGCCGCTGGGTCTGGGTGAACGTCCCGGCCTTCTCCACGTGGCTGGCCGCCGGCAGGAAGAACACCTCAGTCTCGTTGTCTTCGGCGCGCAGTTCACCGGAGGCGATCTCCGGGCCGTCCTTCCACCAGGTGGCGGACTCGATCAGGTTCAGATCGCGCACCACCAGCCACTTCAGGTGCGACATGCCCAGACGCTGCTGGCGCCCGTTGGCCGAGCCGACGGCCGGGTTCTGGCCGAGCAGGAAATACCCCTGCACTTCGCCGTCGAGCATCCCGGTCACGGTCTGGTAGGTGCCGTGCGCCCCGGTCAGCCGGGGCAGATAGTCATAGGCCCAGTCGTTGTCGGCACGCGCGGTCTCGCCCCACCAGGCCTTGAGCAGGCTCACCGTGTAGGCGTCGGCGTTCGCCCAGAACCCCTTCTGTCCCTTGGGTGCCACCGCATCCAGATAGTCCGTCAGCGTGTCGTGCCTGCCGGCCCGCGGCATCGGCAAATAGCCGGGCAGCATGTCGAACAGGGTGGGGATATCGGTCGAACCCTGGATGCTGGCGTGCCCGCGCAGGGCCATGATGCCGCCGCCCGGCCGGCCCACGTTGCCCAGCAGCAACTGCAGGATCGCCGCGGTGCGGATGTACTGGGCGCCCAGGGTGTGCTGGGTCCAGCCCACCGCGTAGGCGAAACAGGTGGTGCGCTCCCGTCCGGAGTTGGCCGTGATGGCGGCGGCCAGATAGTCGAATGCGCTCCCGTCGATACCGCACACCTCGCGCACCATCTCGCGGGTATAGCGGGCGTAGTGCCGCTTGAGGATCTGGAACACCGTCCGCGGGTGCTGCAGGGTTGCATCGGTGACCGGGGCGCGGCTCTCGTCACATTGATACGCCCAACTCGACGGGTCGTAGCTGCCGGTTGCCGGGTCGAAGCCGGAGAACAGTCCGTGCAGGTCCTCGGTGTCGCGGAAATCCTCACCGACCAGCGTCGCGGCGTTGGTGTAGGCCAGCACGTAGTCGTGGAACCACAGGTCTTCGGTGAGGATGTGGTTGATCAACGCGCCCAGCAGCACCACGTCGGACCCGGCCCGGATCGGAATGTGCTTGTCGCACACCGCCGAGGTGCGGGTGAACCGCGGGTCGACGTGGATCACCACCGCACCGCGGGCCTTGGCCTCGGCCACCCACTGAAAGCCCACCGGATGGCATTCGGCCATGTTGGAGCCCTGGATGACAATGCAGTCGGCATTGGCCATGTCCTGCAGGAATTGCGTCGCCCCACCGCGACCGAAGGAGGCTCCCAGACCGGGAACCGTGGCGGAGTGTCAAATACGAGCTTGGTTATCGATCTGTATGACGCCGGCCGCGGTGAAGAGTTTCTTGATGACGTAGTTCTCTTCGTTGTCCAGCGTTGCCCCGCCCAGCGAGGCGATGCCCATCGTGCGCCGCAGTGGCCGGCCGTCGGCGTCACTGTCCTGCCAGGTGTCCCGCCGCGACTCGATGAACCGGTCGGCCACCATGTCGATCGCGGTGTCGAGCTCCAGCGGCTGCCAGTCGGTGGCCCGAGGCGCTCGGTAGAGCACGGTGATCTGCCGGCCGGGGGAGTTGACCAACTGCTCGCTGGCCGCACCCTTGGGGCACAACCGTCCGCGGGAGATCGGTGAGTCCGGGTCCCCCTCGATGCCCACGACCTTCTCGTTCTTGACGTAGACCCGCTGGCCGCAGCCGACCGCGCAGTACGGGCAGACGCTTTGCACCACCCGGTCGGCGGTCGCGGTGCGCGGGGTGGTCTCGCGGGTGTGTTCGGAGGTGACGGCCGGGCCGCGGCCCAGCAGGTCACCGGTGCGCAGTTGCCGGATCACCGGCCAGCCAAGGAACTTTCGCTCACTCATCTTGCGAGCCTAACCGCGGCACACCACGCCGGCGAGCCGTTCGGATGAACCGGATCCGCGCTCGGCGCACGACCAAGCATGATGGGGTACATGGGTCAGGTCACACGCCGCAGCGCCCGGCACCTTCGCGCCGGTACGGCGACGCAACGCCTGGAAGCCTTGGCAGTCGAAGAACCGCTGGAGATCCGGGTCAACGGCGCCCCGCTCAGCGTCACCATGCGCACTCCTGGATCCGATGTCGAGCTGGCGCAAGGTTTTCTGCTCACCGAGGGCATCATCTCCCGACGCGAGGACGTGCTGACGGCGCGCTACTGCAGCGGAGCCGGGGACGGCCCGCCGCAGGACTACAACGTGCTGGAGGTAACTCTCGCCGGCCACGTACCGCGACCCGAGGTGGATCTCACCCGCAACTTCTACACGAGCTCGTCGTGCGGGGTCTGCGGCAAGTCGTCCCTGGAAGCGGTGCGTCTGGCCAGCCGCTATGGTCCCGCCGACGATCCGGTACGGGTTGCGGCGGCGACCTTGACTGCAATGCCCGATCAGCTACGGGCCGCCCAGACCGTGTTCGCCCGCACCGGCGGTCTGCATGCGGCCGCGTTGTTCTCGGTGGGGGGCGAGGTCGTCGGTGGGGCCGCCGACGCAGCGTCGATGCTGGTCGTCCGCGAAGACGTCGGCCGGCACAACGCGGTCGACAAGGTGATCGGGTGGGCGCTGGAGCACGGTCGGGTTCCGTTGGCCGGGACCGTGCTGATGGTCAGTGGGCGGGCGTCGTTCGAGCTGACCCAGAAGGCGGTGATGGCCGGGGTGCCGGTGTTGGCCGCGGTGTCCGCGCCATCGTCGCTGGCCGTGGACCTGGCCGCCGAATCCGGTCTGACGCTGGTGGCGTTCCTCCGGGGCGACTCGATGAATGTCTACAGCCGGCCCGACCGCGTCGTCGGCTGATCGGCTGGCATAAGCGCCGCAAACCGAGCGGATACTCCGCAATCGCGGGATGAAACCAGGGATTTAACTTGCATTTCCGACGCAAAGAATTAGTGTGACGAGACTGAGTAGAACCTGATCTGCACGGAGGTATGCGCCATGGTCAGTCATCGTCTTCATCGGCGTCGGCCCAGCAGCAGGCATCTGATCGGCGTCGGAGCCGCCGCCGGCGTCTTCCTGGCAGCGGGACTGGCGCAGACGACCGCCCCGGCCGCACATGCCGATCTGTGGGATTTCTTCGACCCGATGGTCAATGCGTTCGACGCCGGCACGGGCTTCGACCCGTTCGCCGTCCTCGCCGGCTTCGACCCGGGCAGCGCGGATGCGGGTTCGCTCGACTTCGGGCAGTCGATCAACGATGCGCTGCAGGAGTGGCTCGCCAGCGAGTCCGGCATGCAGATGGCCGCGATGGTCAACGAGCCGTTTGTCTACCTGTTCGGACGCGACCTGATCGGCAACGGCATCGATGACTTCACCGACGCCAACACCTCGCTGCTGGGCAGCAGCGGTGCATTCGGCGACCTCGGCGACGGTGGCTTCCTGTTCGGCAACGGCGGCGCGGGAGCAGACGGTGTCGCCGGCGTGAACGGCGGCACCGGTTGGGCCGGCGGCTCGGCCGGCATGTTCGGCGATGGCGGCGACGGCGGCGCTGGTGCGGCGGGAGCGGCAGGCGGCGCCGGCGGTAACGGCGGCAGCACGTTCGGCAACGGCGGAAACGGCGGCGACGGAGGTGCGAGCGTGAGCGCCACGGTGGCCGGCGGTGATGGCGGCGCGGGCGGCAACGCCGGGTCGTGGTACGGCAACGGTGGCAACGGAGGTGACGGCGGCGCCGGTCTGCTGGGTGCCCAAGGAGTGGCCGGCGGTGCCGGTGGGGCCGCCGGCAACGGTGGGCACGGCGGCAATGGTGCATCTTTGGGGACCGGCAACGGCGGTAACGGCGGCACTGGCGGCAAGGGCGGCGACGGCGCCCCGGTGAGCGGCAGCGGTAGCGGTGGTGGCGGTGGTGGAAACGGCACCGGTGGCGGTGGCACCGGTGGCGGTGGAACCGGCAGCGGCGGTGCCAATACCGCAGGCGGCAACGGTGGCCGAGGTGGTGCGGGCGGCAGCGCCGCACTGGTGTCCGGGAACGGCGGCAATGGCGGCGACGGCGGTAACGGTGGCTTTGCTGGGGTCAGAGGCCCCGACAGTTCGGGCGGTCAAGGCGGCGCCGGTGGTCAGGGCGGTGCCGGCAGCATGAGCGGTACCGCCGGCGAGGCCGGCAGCGCCGGGAACACTCCCGGCAGCCATGCCGGTGGTGGCGGTGGTGGCAACTGCAGCGGTGGGCCCGGCGTCGGCGGTCCCGGCGGCCCCGGCAGCGGCACTGGCGGCGGCAACGACTGTGGCTAGGCGTGATGCTCGTAGTGAGTGAATCAGCCCGGGAATACGGTCGATCTGCGTGCCTTCTGCCTGCTTGCGGCCAGTGGTCTTCGTCGTCGGGGAGGCGTCGGGCGGGTTCGTCGAGGTCCATGGTGTCGTAGCTGTGGTGGATGCCGTCGAGGGCTTCGTCGTAGCCGAGTGGGCTTGACCCCGTTTGGTGGACACAGGGTCAGGCGGCTTGTGCCGTCTGAGTGTTCTGGTTCTCGTATTCGACCGGGGGATCATTCCGATGGCCGAGTGGCGTCGGCGTCGATTTTGTAGATCCGCTCGATCCAGTCACCGACGGCGAACTTAGCGGTGGCCTTGGTGGGCCACAAGTAGCGGTCGTAGAACTCGGCTTTCAGTGTCGCCCAGAATGATTCCAGCGTCGGTGCTGGCGCACCATGCATCTCACCTCCTCCTATTCATGAGGGCCCGTGGTGTTTGTGTGTGCAGTGGCGTTCGAATCGGTTCGGGTGCGAGCGTGCGGCGGGGTGTCGCCGGCGGCCGATCGTAGTCCGGTGTTGATGTCTTCCAGGTCCAGGATGCGGCCGATGCCGGCGATGTTGACCCCAGCCGCGACGAGGGTGACGATGCGTTCGATGCGGGCCAGATCATCGGCGCTGTAGCGGCGGGTGCCGCCCTCGGTGCGCGCCGGGGACAGCAGACCGTGGCGCTCCCACAGCCGCAGCGATTGTGTTGGGGCGCCGGATAATTCCGCAGCGATCGTGATCCCGTACACCCCGTGGTGGCGTGCGGGTATCCGGGTGCCGGGCGCCGGGTCTGGCAGGGACGGGCCCTGATTGGTCATCGTCACAACTTTTCTCGTTGGCCTACTTGCACTCGGCGGCGTCGAGTGCTATACAAACCTATACCAACTGACACAGATAATCCAGTTGGGAACGCATAGATGGCACAAGGGAAAGGATTGATGGAGGTGGCCACGATGCTGATGCGTACCGACCCGTTCCGGGAGCTGGACCGTTTCGCCCAGCAGGTGCTGGGGACCGCGGCACGCCCGGCGGGAATGCTCATGGATGCCTGGCGTGATGGGGATGAGTTCCACGTGGAGTTCGATCTGCCGGGTATCGCCGCGGATTCACTGGATCTGGATATCGAGAACAACGTAGTGACGGTGCGCGCCGAACGCGCACCGCTGGATCCCGGCCGCGAGATGCTGGCCAGTGAGCGGCCCCGCGGGGTGTTCTCCCGCCAGCTGGTGCTGGGCAACAACCTGGACACCGGCCGGATCACCGCGGACTACCACGACGGAGTCCTGCGGCTGGTGATCCCGGTGGCCGAGAAGGCCAAGCCCCGCAAGATCACCGTGGGCCGACCCGACGCTGCCAAGGCGATCGACGAAACCAAGGTGATCACCGAAGAGGGCGACCCGGTGCGTGGCGGTAGTGCGGTTAAGGAGCCGGTCAGCGCCTGACCCGGGCCTGGGCACCCTGCGGCGGTGACGCGCCTGGCCACTACGCGCCCCGGGGCGCTGGTACGGCCGGTTATCTCCAAAGCCCGAATCGACGGCGCGCCCGCGTCCCACCGGTGTGGTGACTGGTGATCGACACGCGTGGCAGGCACCGGTCGTCTTGTCCCCGCCCGGCGCGCCGGCCAGGTCCGTCACCCCCGCAGGGTGTCTCCGGGGGACCGGGTTGCTTCTCCCTCGCCAGCTCGGTCCCCCGGCCCCGGTCACCGCGATGTCCTGACCGGATTCCCGCGGCCGCAGCGACGTACGTGTCCCAGAGGCTGCATCCCCAAACTTGCATGGTCGGCCCTGCTGACAGCACAAAGGAGGTGAGCAATGACGCAGAGCACCGTGATGGCGGCACCGCCAAGCCCCGCCGGGCCGGAGGTACTGGTCACGTCCCTGGTTGTGGATGACCCCACGGGGGTGATAGCGCTGATCGCCGAAGTCGACGCTATCTTCTGCGCCGCCGAGGCTCCCCTGTGTCAGCGGCCGGCACCACCAGCGGTCGGGTGCGCCTTCCGTGGGCCCCGACATGCTGGTCGGCCTCACCATCGCGCATCGCCGCGACTGCACAGTGAACCGGTACAGCGGGTCGACCCGATGCAACGCAGCCCTCCGACGGTCAGGTCAGGTGCCGACACCACAATCCGATGACAGCATGACCAGCAGGATGAAAGCGAGGTGATGGCATCACCTACCCAACGGCCGGGCCGGCCCGCCTCGAGGGCCACACCCTGGGCGTCGTCCCCACCCACACACCGGAAGAGCCGGACACGCCAACGCCCAACCGAGGCAACACTTCCCCTGGGGCGGTCGGCCCGCCATTGACTAGAACTCACCCCGACGATTAGGGGTCAGTGTTCACGCGAACACCGAGGGCTTGCTGCGCTCAAACAAGCCAGAAGTGTCACCACAAAACGCCCCGATTGTGTCACCGATGTCCTGACACAGAACCGTCACCGATGTCCTGAGACATCACACCGGCCCGACTCGATCCCGTAAAAGAAGTCGAGGCTACCCGCTCGGGGCGGCCCGGTCGATGATGGTGGCGGTCGCGAGGCCGAGCATTCCGGCCACCAGGCCGAAGCCCAGGTGGAACAGGGCTTTGTCGCCGATGCCCACCATCGCGAAGTGGTAGCTGCCGATGAGCGCCGTCGCGATCGGAATAACAAGCGCTACAAGGTGAATCGGAGCCGCGGCCAGCGCAACGAGCCACCGGCGGGACCGTACCGCGGGGCTGGTGGTCAGCAGGTAGAGCAACGCCGCGGCACCCAGGTAGCGAGCGCTGGCCCAAGGCCCTGGTCCGGACTGCATCAGCACGGTCGCTGCGGTCGAAGCCGCCCCCACCGCGAGCACCGTCTGCGGTCTGCGTGCGGTGAGCGCAACCGCCACCAGCAGTGTCAGCCAGACCAGGCCGCGGTGCCCGGGCAGTCCTAGCGGCATCCGGACATCAGCGGATATGGCGATCACGGCGGCCGCGGCGGCCGGAAAGACGACTTCACGGGCCAACGCCAGGCCGGTTGAGTTGCGGGCTGCCCACGGCAGTACGGTCATCGCCTCAAGGTAGGCCCGACGGCCTTACTGCACAACCTCAACTGCGGTCGAGATTGGGGCTTGTAGGGCTTGAATACGCATTGATCCCTGCATACGGTCAAGCGCATGCGGTCAACTGCCGGACGTCTGCTCCTGCTAGGTATGGCGGCTCTACTCGTCGGTCCGGGAGTCGGCGGGTGTGTCACCGATTCCGACCTAGCGGGGTATCACCTGGTCGTTCGGCAGGACGGCCGCGTCTTGGACACCTTCGATCTGCCGCGGCTGCGCGACCTGCCGCAGATCGAGATTGCGACACCGCAGTCGCGCGGCAACCAGGTGCAGCGGGGCCCGGAACTGCGTTCGGTCCTTACCGCCGCCGGGGCCGCCGACGTCAACCGCATTCGCGTCCAGGGAAGCGACCCGGCGCAGACGCTGACGGCCGCCGAACTCGCCGACCGGGTGGTGTTGAGCTTCACCAAGCGCGACACGGTCAAGTTGGCCGGCGTCGACTTGGACCGTGAGCGGTGGGTGCGCGACGTCACCGAGGTGGTCGTCAACCCATGACGGTTTTTGCCGGCGTCGACCTGTTGATCGGTATCGATGACACCGACGACCAATTCAGTCCCGGCACAGGCCGGCGTGCCCGGGCGTTGCTGCGCGAGCTGGCGGTCGCAGGGTTGGGTAGCGAGGCCGGGGCCACCCGCCATCAACTTCTCGTCGACGATCGCATCCCCTATACCTCGCACAATTCCAGTGCTTGCCTGGCCTGGCGGAGTCCCGGCGGGGATCCGTACGCGGTGCGCGGCGAAATCATCGAGTACGTCGCCCGGTTCCTGGAACGGGTCTGTCCGCCGGCCGCCGATCCCGGGCTCGCGGTGGCGGTCCCTGCGGACGTGAGCGATGTCCCGGCGCTGGTGGACTTCGGCCGGCGGGCCAAGCGAGAAGTGCTGCAGCGTGCCCAGGCTCGCAGGCTTGCTGCTGAGCTCGACGTGCATCTGTCCGGGCACGGTGGCACCCACGACGGGGTGCTGGGAGCGCTGGCGGCGGTCGGCCTGCAGCTCTCCGGTGACGATGGGCTGTTCATCACCCTGCCCGGCCTGGGAAATCTTCCCTACGAAGCCACCGTCGACGACCTGCTGGCGACGGTGCCGATCGACGATGTCCGTGACGCCGGCAACGGCCGGCCCGCGCCAGGGGAACTGATCGAGTTGGGCGACTGGGTCCGTCCGGTGCTGTTGAACGGGCGTGCCGTCCTGCTGCTGGATCCGCCCCGGGAGGACCCGAATGGGCGTCGTCGCTGGCGGACCGCACCGCGGGCGGTGGTCAAGAAGCATTGAGTTGTATCCGCAGCTACGGGAATAACAGCGTTTATCGTGTGTATATCGTGACTTACAAGGCATTATTACTCCGCAGGCAAGGTTGCCGGAAGGGGTTCCCGTCATGGTTCTGCACCTCGTTCCCGAGGGTTTGGCCGCCACGAGCGCGGCGGTAGAGACGATCGCCGCAGCACTGGCGGCCGCCCATGCGGCTGCGGTCCCGGTGATCACCGCGGTGGCGCCACCAGCTGTTGATCCGGTGTCACTGCAAGCGGCGGCGGAACTCGGCATCCAGGGCGGCCAACATGCGGCCGTCGCCGCGCGAGGCACCGAGGTGCTGGGCTGGGCCGGGGTCGGGGTAGCCCAAGCAGGTGTGAACTACCAGGCCGCTGACACGCTGGCCGCGTCGGCGTTCCCGCGGTAGCGGTTCGCTGATGTCGGCCCCCGCCGCCTGGATGGCGGCCCCGCCTGAGGTGCACTCGGCCATGCTGAGCACCGGGCCGGGGCCCGGGCCGCTGCTGGCGGTATCGGCGGCTTGGGCATCGCTGAGCGGTGCCTACGTCAGTGCGGCAACCGAACTCACCGCTGTGCTGGCAGATGCCCAGGGTGTGTGGGCCGGCCCGGCGGCCGAGGCTTACGCCGCCGCGCATCTGCCCTACCTGGCCTGGCTGCAGTTGGCCGGCACGCTCAGCGCCCGAACTGCAGCCCAGCATGAGGTGATCGCGGCGGCCTACAGCGGCGCGTTGGCGGCGATGCCGACCTTGGCCGAATTGGCCGCCAACCACGCCACCCACTCCGTGTTGGTGGCAACCAACTTCTTCGGGGTCAACACCGTGCCCATCGCGGTCAACGAGGCGGATTACGCCCGGATGTGGGCCCAGGCCGCCTCCGTCATGGGCGCTTACCAGGCCACCACCGAGACCGCCCGCAGTCTGGGGCATTCCAGTGGCAGTGCTCAGGCAGGCGTTGCGGCCGGCGGCGGCGGGGGCGGTGGTGGCGGCGGGGACGGATCCTTCGACCTGCCGACACCTGCGGAGATCTGGCAAATGCTGTTCGGGTCGGACGGCCAGCAGGTGCCCGGCCAGGGCCAGCCGAAATGGAGCCCGGCGGAGTTCCTGCAGAACCTGTCCAATCTCGCCAACGGCAACGACAAGGCGCTGGCTTGGTTGCAGCAGAACTTCCAGGGCCTGCTGGACCCGGCCCGACTACCGGAACTCATGAGCTACTTCATCGCCTGGCAGACGTTTCGTGCCGTCAACTGGACGTTGCGTAGTCTGCGCTTTCTGGCGCAGCTGTCCCCGCTGTTGGCGGCGGTGGGGCTGAGCCTGGCGATCGGCGGCCTGGCGGCTGTGGCACCCGGGGCCGGCCTGGCCGGACTGGCCGGGTTGGCCGGTATCCCCGGATCGGCCGGTATCGCGCCGCCTCCGGTGATCCCGGCGCCCGCAGCAATGGCGCCGGTGATCCCCGGTGGTGTGACGCCGTCTGCCCCGGCCCCGGTCGCCGTCCCCGGGTCAGCAGCGCCACCGGCTCCGGCGACGTTGCTGCCCGCACCGGCTGCGTCCGCGGGCGCACCACCGCCGCCCGCGGCGCCGCCTCTGATCGGCACCGAGGGCACGTTCCACGCCTATCTGGTGGGCTGGTTGCCCTCGTCGCAGGGCGCTGTCGGGACCTCCGCGACCAAGGCGGCCCGCCCCGCCGCCGGAGTTGTGGTTGCAACCGCACCGGCCGAGCCGATGCGGGGAACGCCGCGGCACAGCGGACGTCGGCGCGGAACGTTGATCGACCCCGGTTACCGGTATGAGTACCTCGACGAGCACGACCCGGGTGCCGCAGTCCGGATCCGGCAGAGTGTGGCGGGGTTCGCGGGGACCCTCGGCAAGACCGGGGTGGCGCGCGCCGCCGGTATGGCGGCGCTGTCCGGTGACGAATTCGGTGGGGGACCGACAATGCCGATGCTGCCGGACTCCTGGGGCAACGCTCCCCCCCCCGCTGATCTGAACTAGGTGCCGCAGTCGCGGAAGGAGGCCCTGTTAAAAGAACGCAGATCCTGTTAAATTCCGTATGATTGAGCCTCAGTTATTGACGTGCCTGTCTCTCCCGGGCGTAGCGTCTGAGAGTGCCGCAGCGGCCCTAGGGCGAGGCGTGACCACGGGCCGCGCGTAGCCGGGGAACCCGACCGGCTCGGCCCGCGACTATTGGGTAGTCGGAGAAAGGAGTGCGGGGATGAGTTTGTTGGATGCGCATATTCCGCAGTTGGTGGCCTCTGAGTCGGCGTTTGGGGCCAAGGCTGCGTTGATGCGGTCGACGATGGCGCAGGCGGAGCAGGCGGCGTTGTCGGCGCAGGCGTTTCATTTGGGTGAGGCGGCGGCGGCGTTTCAGGGGTCGCATGCGCGGTTTGTGGCGTTGGCGGCGCGGGTGAATGCGTTGCTGGATATGGCGCAGGTGAATCTGGCGGATGCCGGTTCGACGTATGTGGCGGCCGATGCGGCTGCTGCTTCCGGGTACACCGGGGTTTAGGGAGGGTTTGTCTGATGTCGCAGATTATGTACAACTACCCGGCGATGTTGGCCCATGCGGCTGAGATGAATGGGTATGCGGGCACGTTGCAGGCCGTGGGTGCTGATATTGCCAGTGAGCAGGCGGCGTTGTCGGCGGCGTGGCAGGGCGATACGGGGATGACGTATCAGGCGTGGCAGGTGCAGTGGAATCAGGCGATGGAGGAGTTGGTTCGGGTGTATCACTCGATGGCTGCCACGCATGAGGCCAACACGATGATGATGAACGCTCGCGACACCGCCGAAGCCGCCAAGTGGGGCTAGAAGCACGACAGATTCGGCGCAGTCCACAGCGGTCCTTCGACGATTCCACCCCGCCTACTCCGGCGTAGGGTCACTGGAATGCCTGCAATGCGTAGTGAAGGTGACAGCTGGGACATCACCACGAGCGTCGGTTCGACCGCGCTGTTCGTGGCCACCGCCAGGGCCCTGGAGGCCCGCAAGCCCGATCCGTTGGCGGTCGATCCCTACGCCGAGTTGTTCTGCCGGGCCGCCGGTGGGGACTGGGAAGCCCTGGTGCAGGGCAACCTGCCCGACCATCAGTTGTTGACCAGGGATTTCGGGGAGCACTTCGTCAACTTCCAGGGTGCGCGCACCCGTTACTTCGACGACTACTTCCGCCGCGCCGCCGACGCCGGGGTTCGCCAGGTGGTGATCCTGGCGGCCGGGCTGGACTCGCGCGCCTTCCGGTTGGACTGGCCGGACGGGACGATCATCTTCGAACTGGATCAGCCTCAGGTGCTGGCGTTCAAGAGTTACGTGCTTTCGCAGCGCGGCATTCGGCCGACCGCCGAACGTCGTGAGGTCGCCGTGGACCTGCGCGAGGACTGGCCGCAGGCGCTTGTGGACAGTGGCTTCGACCCGAGCAAGCCCTCGGCGTGGATTGCCGAAGGCCTGCTGCTGTATCTGCCGGCGGCAGCCGAGGAGCAGTTGTTCATCGGTATTGACGAGCTGGCCGCGCCAGGTAGTCACGTCGCGGTCGAAGACGGCGCCCCGATGCCCAACGAGGACTTCGCGGCCGCGGTGGAGGCCGAAGTCGCGGCTGATGACGACAGCCGCATCTTCCATCGGTTGGTCTACAACGAGCGCTGCGCTCCGGCCGATGAGTGGTTCGGCGAACGCGGTTGGACCGCGGTTGCGACGCCGCTGGGCGACTACCTGCAGGAGCTGGGGCGCCCGGTGCCGGGCCCGGACAGCGAGGCGGGACCGATGGTCGCGAGAAACGCGCTGGTCAGGGCGGTCAAAAAATAGGGGCGGTCGGCATAGATCGACAACCCCCGGTGCGGTACCGTGCAAGGTAATCGAAAATGGTTTTCAATAAGGAGTCTGGGATGGGTTGGAACGACGTCGGCGCACCTGCGCCGGGTCTGGGTGCCTACGGGCCGCAAAGCGCGGTGATGCAGGCCACCCCGCGATCGTCTCCACCGACCTCGACAGTTAGCTTATGCAATGCTAACTTCAGCCGAGTTAGCTTAGGCAACACTAGCCATGAAGGGGCGAGCCACGCATGAACAACGGTGATGCGGCTCTGCTCACGCAACAGCCCCGGGTGGACGAAGAAACCGTCAGCCGGTTCGCCACCTGTTGCCGTGCCCTGGGCCTCCCGGTCTACCAGCGGCAACGCCCCGCAGACCTGGCCGCGGCGCGCACCGGTTTCGCCGCGCTGACCCGGGTTGCGCATGAGCAGTGCGACGCCTGGACAGGCCTGGCCGCCGCCGGCGACCAGTCGCCGCGAGTACTGGCCGCGGTGTCGCAGACCGCCGCCAACGCCGGTGCGCTGCAGCGGCGCCTGGACCTGCCCGCAGGCGCGCTCGGGTTCCACTACGACACCGGGCTCTACCTGAAGTTCCGTGCCACCGAGGCCGACGACTTCCACCTGGCCCACGCCGCCCAGCTGGCGATGGCCGGCCGCTGCGCGGAGGCCAACGAATTGGTCGCCGCGATCATCGAGCGGCGTCCCAATTGGAACGACGCCCGCTGGTTGGCCATTGTGGTGAACCACCACGCCGGACGCTGGTCGGACATGGTCAAGCTGCTGACCCCGATCGTCAACGACCCCGACCGCGACGAGCTGTTCACGCACGCCGCCAAGATGGCCCTGGGCATTGCCCTGGCCCGGCTGGGAATGTACGCCCCGGCGCTGTCCTACCTGGAGGAGCCCGACGGCCCGATCGCCGTCGCCGCCACGGACGGGGCGCTGGTCAAGGGGTTGATCCTGCGGGCGCAGGGCGACGACGAGACGGCCGAGGAGGTGCTGCAGGACCTCTACGCCGCCAACCCGGAGAACGAGCAGGTCGAGCATGCCCTGTTGGACCACAGCTTCGGCATCGTCACGACCACCGCGGCCCGGATCGAGGCGCGGACCGACCCGTGGGACCCCGACACCGAGCCGAGCCCGGAGGACTTCGTCGACCCGGCCGCCCACGAGCGCAAGGCCGAGTTGCTGGCCGAGGCCGAGCGCGAACTCGGCGAGTTCATCGGCCTGGCCGAGGTCAAGAACCAGGTGCAGCGCCTCAAGAGCTCGGTGGCCATGGAGGTGGTGCGCAAGCAGCACGGGTTGGCCGTCGGGCAGCGCACCCATCACCTGGTGTTCGCCGGGCCTCCCGGAACCGGTAAGACCACGATCGCCCGCGTCGTCGCGAAGATCTACTGCGGCCTGGGGCTTTTGAAGAAAGAGAACATCAAAGAGGTGCACCGTGCCGACCTGATCGGTCAGCACATCGGTGAGACCGAGGCCAAGACCAACGCGATCATCGACAGCGCGCTGGACGGCGTGCTGTTCCTCGACGAGGCCTACGCGCTGGTCGCCACCGGCGCCAAGAACGACTTCGGCCTGGTCGCGATCGACACCCTGCTGGCGCGGATGGAGAACGACCGTGACCGGCTGGTGGTGATCGTCGCGGGGTACCGCGCCGACCTGGACCGGCTGTTGGACACCAACGAAGGTCTGCGCTCGCGCTTCACCCGCAACATCGACTTCCCGTCCTACCAGCCGCCGGAGCTGGTCGAGATCGCCAACAAGATGGCCGAACACCGCGACAGCCGTTTCGAGGATGCCGCGCTCAACGAGATGGAGACGCTGTTCGGCCAGCTGGCGGCCGCCTCCAGCCCGGACGCCAACGGCGTGGACCGGCGCAGCCTGGACATCGCCGGTAACGGCCGGTTCGTGCGAAACCTGGTCGAACGGTCCGAAGAGGAGCGCGAGTTCCGGCTTGACCATTCCGAACAGTCCGGTACCGGGGTGTTCACCGATGAGGAGCTCATGACCATTACCACCGAAGATGTCCGCAACTCGGTGTTGCCGCTGCTGCGCGGCCTCGGCCTGGAGGAGAAGGCGTGAGCGCCGCCCGTGACGACAGGTCGGACGACGAGCGGCGGTCGTTCACGTCGCGAACCCCGGTCAACGACAATCCCGACCGGGTTGAGTACCGCCGTGGCTTCGTCACCAAGCATCAGGTCAGCGGCTGGCGTTTTGTCATGCGGCGCATCGCCTCTGGTGTGGCCCTGCACGACACCCGGATGCTCGTCGAGCCGTTGCGTGCGCAGGCGCGTGCCGTGCTGATGGGCCTGCTGGTGCTGGCCACCGTGGCCGGCGGCTGCTTCGTGTTCACGCTGATCTGGCCCAACAGCGCGGCCGGCGATGACCCGGTGCTGTCGGACCGGTCGACCTCGGCGCTGTACGTCCGCGTCGGCGACCAGCTGCACCCGGTGCTGAACCTCACCTCCGCGCGACTGATCGTCGGCCGGCCGGTGAATCCGACCGCGGTGAAAAGCACTGCGCTGGACAAGTTTGCGCGCGGCAACCTGATCGGCATTCCCGGCGCCCCCGAGCGGATGGTGCAGGCCGGAGCCCGTGACGCGGACTGGACGGTGTGCGACTCGGTGGCCGGATCGGGCGCCGGGGTGACCGTGATCGCCGGGCCGCTGGCCGACGGTGGTTCCAAGGCCGAAGTGCTCGGCGCCCAGCACGCGGTGTTGGCCGACAATGGCGCCGGCACCTGGCTGCTGTGGGAGGGCAAGCGGAGTCGGATCGATCTGGCCGACCACGCCATCACCGGGGCGCTGGGACTGGGCGACCGGGGTTCGGCTGTGCCCCAACCCCGTTCGATCTCGACGGGGCTGTTCAACGTGATCCCAGAGGCGCCCGCGCTGACCGCGCCGGTGATCCCCGGCGCCGGCGCCAAGCCGTCGTTCGACCTGCCGGGGGACGCACCCGTGGGTGCGGTTGTGGCGGCGCACGCCCTGGAGGGCAACTCGGACGGCAGCCTGCGGTACTACGCGGTGTTGCCGGACGGGCTGCAGCCCATCTCCGGGGTGCTGGCCGCGGTGCTGCGCAACACCGACTCCTACGGACTGGATCGGCCGCCGCTGCTCGGTGCCGACGACATCGCGCGGCTGCCGGTGTCTCGGGCACTGGACACCGCCCGCTTCCCCGAGCGGCCGGTCAGCGTCGTCGACTCGGTGAGCGATCCGCTCACCTGCGCGCACTGGAGCAAGGCCGCCGGGGCCAGCACCAGTTCGCTGACACTGCTGTCGGGCTCGACGCTGCCGCTGCGCGACGGTGTTCGCACCCTGGACCTGGTCGGTGCGGGAGTGGGTGGGACGGCGGCCCGGGTCGCCCTGTCGCCGGGCACCGGATACTTCGCTCAGAGCGTCAGTGCGGATCCGACCGCCAATCCCGCTGCGGGACCGCTGTTCTGGATCTCCGACACCGGGGTGCGCTACGGCGTCAACACCGAAGCCGGCACCAACGGGGGAGATGGTGACACCGTGGCCGCCCTCGGCCTGACCGAGCCGGCACTGCCCATCCCGTGGTCGGTGCTGTCACAGTTCGCCCTCGGGCCCACGCTGTCGCGTTCTGACGCGTTGCTGGCCCACGACGGCCTGGCACCGGACCAGCGTCCTGGCCGCCGTGCCACTGCCGAGCTGGGCGCCGCACCTAATGGAGAGACCCGATGAGCCGACTGATCTTCGAGGCGCGGCGCAGGCTGCCCGCGCCGCCCACCGACAAGGGCACCATCACCATCGAGCCGCCGCCCGAGTTGCCGCGGGTGATCCCGGCGTCGTTCCTGCAGCGGGCGCTGCCGGTGGTGATCGTGATCCTGATCGTCGGCATGGTGATCGCGATGGTCGCCACCGGTATGCGGCTGATCTCCCCGGTGATGCTGTTCTTCCCGTTCGCCCTGTTGGTGGCGGCGGCGGGCATCTACCGCGGCGGCGACAAGAAGGCCCGCACCGTCGAGGTCGACGCCGAGCGCGCCGACTACCTGCGCTACCTGTCGGTGGTGCGCGACAACATCCGCGGCTCCGCCGCCAAGCAGCGCGCCGCCGCGGAATGGTCGCACCCCGACCCGTCGGATCTGGCGGTGGTTCCCGGCTCGCGACGTCAGTGGGAGCGCGACCCGCACGACGACGACTTCCTGGTGGTGCGCACCGGTCGGCATTCGGTTCCGCTGGCCAGCGCCGTGCGGGTCACCGACACCGCCGACGAGATCGATCTGGAGCCGGTGTCGCACAGTGCATTACGCAGCCTGCTCGACACCCAGCGCACGGTGCGCGACGTGCCCGTCGGGGTGGACCTGACGAAGATGTCGCGGATCACGGTGCTCGCTGACGAGGCTGAGGGCTCCGCGGACGTTGTCGGTGCCATGCGGGCCTGGATCGCACAGGCCGTCACCTGGCACGACCCGACCATGCTCGGGGTGGCCCTGGCGTCCCCCGAACTGGAGACGCCGGCCTGGTCGTGGCTGAAGTGGTTGCCGCACGTCGACATTCCCGGCCAGGTCGACGGTGTCGGCCCGGCCCGCTACCTGGCGACCAGCGCCGACGAGCTGTCGCTGCTGCTGGCGCCGGCGCTGGCCGAGCGTCCGGCGTTCACCGGCGAGGCGGGTGAGAGCAGCCGGCATCTGCTGGTGATCATCGACGACCCGGACTTCGATCTGGCCGCATCGTCGCTGGGCGTGCCGCGTGCCGGGGTCACCGTCGTGCAGCGCGGTGCCGTCGCGCCGAACCGGGAGCAGTACTCGGACCCCGAGCGGCCCATCCTGCGCATCAGCACCGGTGGTGACTCCATCGACCGCTGGCAGACCGGCGGCTGGCAGCGTTACGTCGACGAGGCGGACCGCTTGGGCGCCGATGAAGCTGCCCACCTGGCCCGCCGGCTGTCGCGCTGGGACTCCAACCCGACCCACGCCGGGTTGCGGTCGGCCGGCACCCGCGGCGCCACCTTCACCACCCTGCTGGGTATCCCCGACGCCGCCCGCCTCGACGTGCCCGCATTGTGGGCGCCGCGCCACCGCGATGAGGAACTGCGGGTGCCGATCGGCGTCACCGCGACCGGCGAGCCGCTGATCTTCGACCTCAAGGACGAGGCCGAGGGCGGCATGGGTCCGCATGGCCTGATGATCGGCATGACCGGCTCCGGTAAGTCCCAGACGCTGATGGCGATCCTGCTGTCGCTGTTGACGACGCACTCGGCCGACCGGCTCATTGTGATCTACGCCGACTTCAAGGGCGAGGCCGGTGCGGACATCTTCCGGCACTTCCCGCAGGTCGTCGCGGTCATCTCGAACATGGCCGAGAAGAAGTCGCTGGCCGACCGGTTCGCCGACACCCTGCGCGGTGAGGTGGCCCGGCGCGAGCTGCTGCTGCGCGAGGCCGGCCGCCGGGTTCAGGGCAGCGCCTTCAACTCGGTGACCGAGTACGAGGGCGCGATCGCCGCCGGTCATGATCTGGCCCCGATCCCGACGCTGTTCATCGTCGCCGACGAGTTCACCCTGATGCTCGCCGACCACCCGGAGTACGCGGAGCTGTTCGACTACGTGGCCCGCAAGGGACGATCGTTTCGGATCCACATCCTGTTCGCCTCGCAGACCCTCGACGTCGGCAAGATCAAGGACATCGACAAGAACACCTCCTACCGGATCGGTCTGAAGGTGGCCAGCCCCAGCGTGTCTCGGCAGATCATCGGGGTCGAGGACGCCTACCACATCGAGTCCGGCAAGGAGCACAAGGGCGAGGGCTTCCTGGTGCCCGCCCCCGGCGCGGCGCCGATCAAGTTCCGCAGCACCTACGTCGACGGCATCTACGACCCGCCGCGGCAGTCCAAAGCCGTGGTGATGCACGCGATTCCGGAGCCCACGCTGTTCACCGCCGGTGTGGTCGACTCCGGGCAGGAGACCACGGTCGTCGTCCAGCACGACGACGAGGCGCTGGGTCCGCCGCGCAAGCTGATCGCGACCATCGGTGACCAGCTGGCCAACTACGGTCCGCAGGCACCGCACCTGTGGCTGCCCCCGCTGGACGACTCGATTCCGTTGGGCCAGACCCTGGCCCGGGCCGGTATCGGCGAACGGCAGCTTCGCTGGCCGCTGGGTGAGATCGACAAGCCGTTCGACATGCGCCGTGACCCGCTGGTGTTCGACGCCCGCTCGGCCAGCGGCAACATGCTCATCCACGGCGGGCCCAAGTCCGGCAAGACGACTGCGCTGCAGACGTTCATCATGTCGGCGGCCAACCTGCACTCGCCGCGTGAGGTGACCTTCTACTGCCTGGACTACGGCGGCGGCCAGCTCCGCGCGCTCGAGGACCTGGCACATGTCGGCAGCGTGGCGTCCGGACTGGAGCCCGAGCGGATCCGCCGCACATTCGGTGAACTCGAGCAGCTGTTGACCGCGCGTCAGCAGCGGGAGGCATTCCGGGACGGCAGCATCGGCTCGCTCAACGACGGGTACGGCGAGGTATTCCTGGTCATCGACAACCTGTACGCGTTCAGCCGGGACAACACCGATCAGTTCAACACCCGAAACCCGTTGCTGGCCAAGGTGACCGAACTGGTGAACGTCGGACTGGCCTACGGCATCCACGTGGTGGTGACCACCCCGAGCTGGCTGGAGGTGCCGCTGGCGATGCGCGACGGCCTGGGTCTGCGGCTCGAGCTGAAGCTGCACGACGCGCGGGACAGCAACGTCCGGGTCGCCGGCGCGCTGACCCGGCCGGCCGAGGCCGTGCCGGCGAACCAGCCGGGTCGCGGCCTGACCATGGCCGCCGAGCACTTCCTGATCGCGCAACCGGAGCTGGGCCAGATCGCCGAGATCAACGCCCGCCACCCGGGTCTGGCGGCACCGCCGGTGCGGCTGCTGCCGACGAACCTGGCACCGGAGGAGATCGGGACGCTATACCCGGGTCTGGAGCGGATCGTCATCGGGCAGCGTGAAGAGGACCTGGCGCCGGTGGAGGTGGACTTCACCGCCAACCCGTTGCTGATGGTGTTGGGGGACAGCAAGTCCGGCAAGACCACCCTGTTGCGGCACATCATTCGCACCGTGCGGGAGAACAGCACCGCCGAGCAGGTGGCATTCACGGTGCTGGATCGCCGACTGCACCTGGTCGACGAACCGCTGTTCGCCGACAACGAGTACACCGCCAACATCGACCGGGTGATCCCGGCGATGCTGGGGCTGTCGGCGCTGATCGGCTCGCGCCGGCCGCCGGCCGGGCTGTCGGCCGCCGATCTCGCCGGTTGGACCTACGAGGGCCACACCCACTACCTGATCATCGACGACGTCGACGCCATCCCGGACTCCCCGGCGCTGAGCGGTCCCTACGCGGGTCAGCGCCCGTGGACCAACCTGATCGGACTGCTGTCGCAGGCCGGCGACCTGGGGCTGCGGGTGGTCGTCACGGGACGGGCCACCGGTTCGGCGCACGCGTTGATGACCAACCCGTTGCTGCGTCGCCTCAACGACCTGCAGGCGACCACGTTGATGCTGTCGGGCAACCCGGCCGACAGCGGCAAGATCCGCGGCCAGCGGTTCGGCCGGCTGCCTGCCGGCCGGGCAATGCTGCTCGGGGACAGCGACGAACCCACCTACCTCCAGCTGGTCAATCCGTTGTTCAGCCAGAGTCTGACGCGCTGATGCGCATCGAAGTATGAAGCGATAAGGAGGAGAACGCCGATGACACTTCATGTGATTCCGGAAGGTTTGGCCGCCGCCAGTGCAGCGGTCGAGGCATTGACCGCTCGGCTGGCGGCCGCGCAGGCCAGCGCCGCCCCGCTGATCACCGCGGTGGTTCCGCCGGCGGCCGACCCGGTGTCGCTGCAGACCGCCGCCGGTTTCAGTGCGCAGGGCAGCGAGCACGCAGCGGTGGCCGTCCAGGGCGCCACCGAACTCGGCCGCGCCGGAATCGGTGTCGGTGAGTCCGGTGTGAGCTATGCCGCGGGCGACGCCGCGGCCGCAGCGACATACCTGGGGGCGCGCGCGTAATGATTTCCGCCCCGGTCTGGATCGCCTCCCCGCCGGAGGTGCATTCAGCATTGCTGAGCAGCGGCCCCGGACCGGGTCCGCTGTTGTCGGCTGCCGGGGTGTGGAGTGCGCTGAGCGTGGAGTACGCCTCGGTGGCCGACGAACTCACCGCCCTGCTGGGCGCGGTGCAGGCCGGCGCGTGGCAGGGCCCCAGCGCCGAGCAGTATCTGGCCGCGCATGTGCCGTACCTGACGTGGCTGGGCAAGGCCAGCGCGGACAGCGCCGGCGTGGCCGCACAGCATGAGGTGGCCGCATCGGCCTACGCCAGCGCGCTGGCGTCCATGCCGACGCTGGCCGAGCTGGCCGCGAACCACATGACGCACGGGGTGCTGGTCGCCACCAATTTCTTTGGTATCAACACGATTCCGATCGCGCTCAACGAAGCGGACTACGTCCGGATGTGGATTCAGGCGGCCACCACCATGGGCGTCTATCACGCGGTGTCCGGTGCGGCGCTGGCATCGGCGCCGCGCACGGTGGCCGCGCCCCCGGTGGTCAAGGCCGATTCGCCGTTGTCCGCGGACGCCACATCGGGTGGCGGTGATTTCTTCACCCAGCTGTTCAACCAGATCGGCCAGCTGCTGCAGGATCCGGCCGGGGTGATCCGGGAGATCATCAGCGGCGGTCCCGCTGCCCTGGCAACCTGGTTCCCCCTGCTGTTCTTCGTCGCCTACGAGGCGTTCTTCATCCCGTTCGGCTTCACCTTCTGGGGCGTGATGCTGTCCGCCCCAGCATTTTTGCCGCTTATCCTCGGCGTGGCGTTGAGCCAGCTGCCCAATCTCGGTGAGCCGGGCGTGGCCGAGGACGAGATCGACGATCCGATGCCGATTGCCGTCGGCCCATCGGCTGACCGGCCGATCGCGGTCGTCGCGGGTTTCTCCTCCGGTATCGCCACGCCGGGTGCGCCGGGGGTACCGGCAGCGCCTGCCACGTCGGCGGCGGCGCCCGGCGCACCGGCGCCCGGAGTGATGGGTTTCGGCTATCTGGTGGGAGGTACCGACCCGGGCACGGGGCTGGGTCCCACCCTCACCGACGGAAACAAGGCGCAGGCACCGGCCTCGCGGGTGCCGGCGGCCGCGGCCGTGGCGACCTCGTCGGCCCGCGACAAGGCGCGGGCGCGCCGGCGCCGGCGTGCGGTGTTGCACGACCACGCCGACGAGTTCATGGACATGGACGCAGGTCCCGCTGCCGGTCCGGGAGAAGAACCGGTGTCCGCCATGGCGGGTTCGGATCGTGGCGCGGGGGCGCTGGGATTCACCGGAACGGTGGGTAAGCGCAGTACTGGTGTCGCGACCGGGCTGACGACCTTGGCCGGCGACGGATTCGGTGGTGGGCCCAGCGTGCCGATGTTGCCGGACACCTGGAGCGACAACGATTTCGCCGACTCCGCCCTGGAGTCGGAATCAGAGCCGAAGTAGTAGTGGAGAAAGGAGTGCGGGGATGAGTTTGTTGGATGCGCATATTCCGCAGTTGGTGGCCTCGGAGTCGGCGTTTGGGGCTAAGGCTGCGTTGATGCGGTCGACGATGGCGCAGGCGGAGCAGGCGGCGTTGGCGGCGCAGGCGTTTCATTTGGGTGAGGCGGCGGCGGCGTTTCAGGGGTCGCATGCGCGGTTTGTGGCGTTGGCGGCGCGGGTGAATGCGTTGCTGGATATGGCGCAGGTGAATCTGGCGGATGCGGGTAGTACCTATGTTGCGGCGGATGCTGCTGCGGCGTCTGGGTACACCGGGGTTTAGCTGGCGGGCCAGGGAAAAGGGAGCAGACTGATGTCGCAGATTATGTATAACTACCCGGCGATGATGGCCCATGCGGCTGAGATGAATGGGTATGCGGGGACGTTGCAGGCTGTGGGTGCTGATATTGCCAGTGAGCAGGCGGCGTTGTCGGCGGCGTGGCAGGGCGATACGGGTATGACGTATCAGGTGTGGCAGGTGCAGTGGAATCAGGCGATGGAGGAGTTGGTTCGGGTGTATCACTCGATGGCTGCCACGCATGAGGCCAACACGATGATGATGAACGCTCGCGACACCGCCGAAGCCGCCAAGTGGGGCTAGACCAGCGCTGGCGTTCGGCGATGGACGGCTGTGATGGGTACTGAGCCCAACGCCGCCGAACTCACCGTCGAGCAGGCCTGGTACATCGCGGAGACCATTGGCGCAGGGTCATTTCCGTGGGTTTTGGCGATAACCATGCCCTACACCGACGCCGGGGAACGCGCTGCGTTCATGGAGTGCCAGCGTGACGAACTGACCCGGATGGGTGTCGTCGCGCCGGACGGCACGATCAATCGATCTGTGGCCGAATGGATTCGGGTGGTGTGCTTCCCGGACCGTTGGCTGGACCTGCGTTACGTGGGTTCACCGTCCGACGGCGCTCCCGAGATGCTGCGCGGCATCGTGGCGCGTCGCGGTGACGGCTCCGGCAAGCTCGCCCGGACCGTGGTGGCATTGCGCAACGCTCAACTGGTCACCTTCACCGCGATGGAGATCGACGACCCCCGGCTGCTGGTCCCGGTGCTGGGGGCCGGGCTCCGGGCGCGCCCGCCTGCCCGGTTCGATGAGTTCACGCTGCCCGCCCGGGTCGGTGTGCGTGCCGACGAGCGGTTGCGTGCCGGCGCTCCGCTCGGCGAAGTTCTTGACTACCTGGGCATCCCGGCGTCGGCGCGGCCGATCGTGGAGTCGGTATTCGCCGGCCCGCGCAGCTACGTCGAGGTCGTCGCGGGTTGCGCCCAAGACGGCCGGCACGCCACCACCGAGGTCGGAATGAGCCTGGTCGACACCGACGAAGGCCGCATATTGGTCGCGCCCACCCGAGCTTTCGATGGCGAGTGGGTATCGACGTTTAGGCCCGGAACCGATTTTGCGATCGCCGTCGCGATCGAAGAGCTGACCGCAACGCTGCCCGAGGGGCAGTGGTTCCCCGGTCAGCGACTGTCCCGAGATTTCACCACCCAGCTGTCCTAGCAACAAGTATCAAGAATAGAGAACACCAATGACCGAAGCTCCGGTGCTGACCAGCGCCGCCATGCCGATCGTCCGCATCGCGGTTCTGGCTGACAGTCGCCTGACCGAGATCGCGCTGCCCGCGGAGTTGCCGCTGCGCGAAATCCTGCCCGCGGTGCAACGCCTGGTTGCCCCGGACACCGGCGACGACGCCGACCCCGCCGCCGGCGCGACGACGCTGCTGAGCCTGGCGCCGGTCGGTGGTGCGCCGTTCAGCCTGGACGCCAGCCTGGACACCGTCGGCGTGGTCGACGGCGACCTGCTGGCGCTTCGGCCGGTACCGGTCGGACCGGCAGCCCCCGGCATCGTCGAGGACATCGCCGACGCCGCAGTGATCTTCTCGGCGTCGCGCCGTAAGCCCTGGGGACCTCAGCACATTCAGCGTGCCGCACTGGCCGCGGGCGCAGCTCTGGCTTTCGCGGGGACCGGCCTGGCCGCCGCGCACCGCGCGCTCACCGGCGAGCCGGCCGGCCTGTTCGCAGTCGGGGCCATCGCGCTGCTGACCGTGCTGGCGGCGTTGGTGGCACGGACCCGCTCGGCCGACGCCGCACTGACTTTGGCGATCGCGGCGCTGGTGCCGGTCGCGGCCGCCGGCACCCTGGCGGTGCCCGGCGCGTTCGGTCCGGCGCACGTGGTGCTGGGCGCGGCGGCGCTCAGCGCCTGGGCGCTGATCTGCCTGATCCTGCCTCCGGGCGGCCGCGGCGAACGCGGGATTGCCTTCTTCACCGCCGCGGTGGTCGTCGGTGTCGGGGTGTTGGCGGCTGCCGCCGTCAAGACGTTCTGGGAGGTGCCGTTTCTCAGCCTCGGCTGCGGCCTGATCACCGCCTCGCTGCTGCTCACCATTGCGGCCCCGCAGGTTTCGGCGCTGTGGGCGCGGCTGCCGCTGCCGGTGATTCCGGCTCCCGGTGACCCGACGCCGTCGGCGCTGCCGCAGAGCGTGCTCGAGGACCTGCCCCGTCGCGTCCGGGTCACCGATGCCCACCAGACCGGCTTCATCGCCGGTGCGGTGCTGCTGGCCGTGTTCGGTTCGGTGGCGATCGCCGCTGCGCCCGAGGGCCTTTCGGGATGGGCGTGGTACGTGGTCGCGGGCATCGCGGTGGCCTCGGTGCTGCGGGCCCGGGTGTGGGACTCGGCGTGGTGCAAGGCCTGGCTGCTGGCTCAGCCGCACCTGACCGCTCTGGTCCTGCTGGCCTGCTACGCCGCGACCGGTCGCTACGCGGCGGCCTTCGGTGCGGTGCTGGTGCTGGCCGCCCTGGTGGCGGTGTGGGCTGTTGTCGCACTGAGCCCGTCGGTTGCGTCCCCGGACAGCTACTCGCTGCCGGTTCGGCGGTTGGTCGGCTTCCTGTCCTCCGGCGTGGACGCCACTCTGATCCCGGTCATGGCCTACCTGGTCGGTATCTTCGCCTGGGTCCTGTCTCGATGACGTTGATCAAGAAGGGCGGGATCGCCGGTGCGGCAGTGGGATTGACCCTGCTGCTGGCCGGTCCGCCGGCATCGGCGATCACCCCGCCGAACGTCGACCCGACGATACCGCCGCCCAGCGGGGCACCCGGTCCCGTCGCGGCGATGGAGCAGCGCGGTGACTGCGCGAGCTCGGGCCTGCTGCCCGGCACCGACACCGCCGCGGTTACCGCCGGGCAGCGGATGCTCGACCTGCCCACGGCATGGCAGTTCTCCCGCGGTGAGGGCCAGACCGTGGCCGTGATCGACACCGGTGTGCGGCCGGGTCCGCGGCTGCCGGCGGTCGACCCGGGCGGCGATTACATCGGCACGACCGACGGCCTGACCGACTGCGACGGGCACGGAACGCTGGTGGCCGGAATTGTGGCCGGGCAGCCCGCGCCGGAAGGCCAGGACGGCTTCACCGGGGTGGCGCCGGGAGCGCGGCTGCTGTCGCTGCGATCGGCCTCGGCGACCATCTCCCCGAGGCTGGGCGGCGACGACCCCCGAGCCACCCGCGTGATCACCGACCTGACCGCATTGGCGCGGGCCATCGTGCACGCCGCCGACCTCGGTGCTCGGGTCATCACCATCTCCACCACAACCTGCGTGCCCGCCGACCACAACGTCGACCAGACCGCGCTGGGTGCGGCACTGCGCTACGCGGCGGTGGAGAAGGACGCGCTCATCGTGGCCGCGGCCGGTGACAACGGCCAGACCGGATCGGTCGGTGGCGGCGGTGAGGCGTGCGCGTCGAACCCGCTCACCGACCTGAGCCGGCCGCAGGACCCGCGCAACTGGGGCAGCGTCACCTCCCTGTCGGTGCCGTCGTGGTGGCACCCGTATGTACTGTCGGTGGCCTCGCTGTCCCCGTCCGGGCAGCCGTCGTCGTTCACCATGGCCGGGCCGTGGGTCGGCGTCGCCGCACCCGGCGAGGGCGTCCTGTCGGTCAGCAACCGTGAGGACGGCGGCCTGGCCAACGCGCTTCCCGGCAACCAGGGCAAGCTGGTGCCGCTCAGCGGCACCGGGTATGCCGCCGGCTACGTGGCCGGGGTGGCCGCGCTGGTCCGGGGTCGCTACCCCGACCTGAACGCCATGCAGGTGGCGCACCGGATCGTCGCCACCGCGCACAACTCGGCGCGTGCGCCGTCAGGTCTGGTCGGTGCCGGCATCGTCGACCCGGTGGCCGCTCTCACCTGGGAGCTGACGCCGGCCCAGGATCCGGCCAACCCGCCGGTGAAGAAACTCGCTCCACCACCGGTTCCGCAACCCGAGGACCCCGCGCCGCGGATCGTGGCCTTCGCGGGAACCGCGTTGCTGGCCGGATTGGTCGCCGCCGTCGCCACCGGCGCCGCTGCGGCCGCCCGCCGACGAAAGGAAGACCAGCTGTGAGCCTGCACCGATCCTCCATTGCACTGCCCGGTCCGGGCCGGATCAGCCTGGTGCTGCTCGCCGTTGTTCCAGCGGTGCTGGCCTACCCGTGGCCGACCACCCGGGACCGATGGGTGCTGGGTGTGGCTGTCGCGGTGGCGATCCTGCTGCTGAGCTGGTGGCAGGGCCTGCACCTGACCACGATCGTTCGTCGCCGGTTGGCCATGTCGCGTTCGCGCCGTGGCGTGCACACCGACCGGCGGGCCGGTTCCGGTGCGCGGGCCACCGCGGCGTTGCGGATCAAGTCCGGCGCCGCCGGGGACACTCTGCCGCTGTCACTGATCGCCGGCTACCTGAACCGGTACGGGCTGCAGGCCGACGCCGTACGAATCACCAGTCACGGCACCGGCGACACCTGGATCGGACTGACCTACTCGGCTGCGCCGAACCTGGCTGCCCTGCAGGCCCGTTCGTCGACCATCCCGCTGCAGCGGACGGCCGACATCGCGGTACGTCGCCTCGCAGATCACCTCCGCGAGATCGGCTGGGACACCGCACTTGTCGCCGACGGTGAGATTCCCTCGCTGATCGACGCGGGTGCGAAGGAGACCTGGCGGTCGGTCATCGACGGCCCCGGTGACCACGTCGCCGCCTACCTGGTGAGCATCGATGCGGCACTGGCGGATACGTTCAGCCGGATTCGCGCTTCGGCCGCCGAGGAGACCTGGACGGCATTGGAGATCTCCGGTTCCGGCGATCAGCCGACTGTCTCAGCGGTGTGTGCCCTGCGTACCGGATCGGCCCCCGACGGCACCGCGCCGCTGGCCGGATTGGTGCCGCAGCAGGGCAACCACCGGACCGCGCTGTGCAGCCTGCACCCGCTGTCCGGGATCCGCCTGGACGGCCACACCGCACTGGCAGCCGACGCCCTCGCCGGGCTGCGGTGGCCGGTCGCGGCGGCAGCCAAAACTTCGGTGGCCGCCGGCTAGAACATGTAGCCCCGCAGGAAGGCCGTCATCCGGCGCAGGTAGGCCGGTTGGCTGACGTGCAGCACGTGGTTTCCGGGAAACCAGTGCAGCGCACAGTGATCCCAGTGCTGCCAGAGCATCTCGGCCTGCTCCGGCGGTGCCAACCGGTCACCCAGACCGGTGATGATCAGCCGCCGATCCTTGGGCACCAGGGGCGGATAGTTCAGCGGGGAGTGGTAGGCCGTCGCGGTGGCGAATTCGTCGTGGGGAATCCGGCCCATCCGCTGGCCGGCCTGAAAAAGCATGTTGGCCGGAAACCAGTCCCGGAGCTCCGACTCGACCGAGACCACCGGCACGTTCGGGATCACCGCCTGCAGGCGGGGCTCGACGGCGGCCAGCAGGGCGCTGGTGTATCCCCCGAGCGACAGGCCGGTCAAAGCGATGCGGTCAACGCCGGTGGACTCCAGATAGTCGACCACCGAGCGGAAGTCATGCACGGCCTGGGCCATCGCCTCGGCAAAGCCCGACATGCCGTGCGAGAAGTAGCCGTATCCGCTGAACGGAGAATGCTTTTCGGCCCGGCGGCCGTGGAACGGCAAGGTGAAGAGCACCACGTCGTAGCCGGACCGGAAGAACCACGGCAGCGAGAAGAACAGTCCGTTGAACAGGTATGCCGAACCCATAAACCCGTGGATGACACACAGCGTAGGCCGTGGCCCGTCGTCGTGACGCCAATGCTGGAACCGGGCGATGTGGTTGCGCTCCAGGGCACGCCAGGAGTCGCGCATGGCCGGGTTGACCGCCTCGAAACCACTGGTGAACGCCACGTTCTCGACCGTGCCGCGCGCGATCCGTTCGGCCAGCGGATTGGCGCGACGCGATGAGATCCTGGGCAACGCGATCGGAGCGGGAAAGGAACGGTCGGGATCGCGTTCGGCGGCCAACTGGGCGTAGAACTCCAGCTGCTCGCGTTCCCGGCGGGACTGCCCACGGCCGAGCACGGTGGTCACCACCGAGGGGATCATCGCCGCCGCCACCATCGATGCGACCGCAGTGCGCAAGCCGATGTCGGCGAATGCCGAGGTGTCGACGATCATCCTGTCCCGCAACGACAACTCGCTGCGATCCGGCAGGCCGCGCTCATCGGCGTCAGCGCTGGGAAAATCGGGGATCGGAATAGGCGGGTTGAGCGGGGTGGCATCAGAGGTCACGGTCTCCGGCCTTTCTCGATGTGCGGACGCTTAAGCCTGCGCGCCCTACTCGCCGAAACCGACGTTTTGCAGGCGGCTACTCGTACTTTGTCTGCATAACGTCGGTTTCGACGGGTTGGTCGGATGGTAGCGCGATCGCCAACAGCCGCGCGGCGTTGTCGTGCAGGACAGCGCGCAGCCATCTCTGGTCGACTCCAGGAAGTCCGGTGACCGCGCGCAGCGCGTCGAGGTAGCCGTACGGGATGTTCGGAAAGTCGCTGCCGAACACGATCCGCTCACCGGCGGCCCGCAGCCGCGGCTCATGTTCGGCCGGAAACGGCATCCTTTCGTCGATGAACGCGGTGAACGCCATGGTGGTGTCCAGGTGCACTGCCTCCGAATCCAGGCAGATGTCCAGGAATTCGCCGTACTCCGGCATGCCCATGTGGGCGATGATCAGCTTCAGCCGGGGGTGGCGGCGCAGCAGTCGCCGGATCGGCTCGGGCCCGGTGAACCGTCCGGGCTGCGGCCCGGAACCGCAGTGGATGACGACCGGAGTGCCGGAATCCTCAAGTGTTCCCCAGACTCCGTCGAGCAGTGGATCATTCGGGTCGTAGTCGCCGACCTGGATGTGCGCCTTGAAAACCCGGGTGCCGCCCTCGATAGCCGCGGCCACGTATTCGGTTGCCCCGGGCTCGGGGTAGAACGTCGCGGTGGCCAGGCAATCCGGTGTTTCCCCGGCGAATTGGACCGACCACGCGTTGAGCCATGCCGCCATCTCCGGCTTGTGCGGATACACCAGCGAGGTGAAGCGGCGCACGCCGAAGGCCCGCAAGGTCTCGACCCGGTGGGCCTCATCGGTGCGGTAGGTGATCGGCCAGCTGCGTCCCACCATCGGCCCGGCCGAGTCGAAGTAGTTCCACACCTTGTCCATCACCGACTTCGGCATGAAATGGGTGTGGACGTCGATGATGCCCGGCAGCCCGAGTCCCGACCAGATCTGGCGGACCGCCGCGGCTTCTTCGTGGTAGGTCATGGCAGTGTCCAACTGTTCTCGGAGACGAACTCGTCCAACGGCCGCCGGTAGGCCCACTCGTCGATCTCCAGGGCCGGCCGATCCGGGAACTCCGGAACCGGGCCCAGGCACAGGACCGCCACCGGATCCGCGTCGGCGGGCATGCCCAGAAGTTGTGCCAGCGGTTCCGGCTCGAACAGGGACACCCACCCCATGCCCAGACCTTCGGCGCGGGCGGCCAGCCACAGGTTCTGAATGGCGCACGACACCGACGCCAGGTCCATCTGCGGCAGCGTGCGGCGGCCGAAGATGTGGGCCTGCCTGCCCTCGCGCAGTGCCACCACGAAAAGCTCGGCGCAGTCCAGGACGCCCTCCACCTTCAACGCCAGGAACTCCTGTTCGCGCTCACCCAGTGCGTGCGCGGTGCGGTGACGTTCCTCGTCGACCAGGGCGTGAATGCGTTGGCGCAGAGTGTCGTCGGTGATGCGGACGAACCGCCACGGCTGCATCAGCCCCACACTGGGCGCGGCGTGTGCCGCTGCCAGCAGCCGGGCCAGCACGTCCGGGTCGACGGCGCGCCCGGGGACGAAGCGTCGCATGTCACGCCGCTCGGCGATCGCCCGGTACACGGCCCGGCGCTCCTGCGCGGTGAAGGAAAGATCGGCCACGGGATCATGGTAGGAGGCAGACGAAGGGACGCCCGCGATGAAACGTTGGGAATTGCTCGACCATCTTTCCGCCGACGCCGTCGGCAGCTGGGTGTACGGGGACCCGCATCAGACCCCCGACGGCGCCACGGTGATCACCGCGGCGCGGGTGCGGGCCTCGGGCAGCGACGGTTCCGGGGTCACCGCGAGCCCGGCCGGCGCACTGGTGATCCGCGGTGACCGCACCGAATGGGTACCGGCTATCAAGGTGGACCGGATCGCGCTGCTGGGGGTGCTCACCGGGCTGTTGTCTGCGGTGATCGCCTCTCTGGCGGTGCTGCGCCGCCCGCCCTGGCCGGACCTGCGAGTCACCGTCGACCGCCACTATGGCGACTGAGGTGATGGCGCCCTCGACAGTGCGGACCTCTGCGCTGATCTCGGTGCTGGCCGCCGTGGCCGTGTACGCCCTCATGCTGGTGGGTTACCGGCAGGGCTGGGGTTGGCTGGCCACCGCCGACGCCGCCGCGCTGGACCCGAGCTACGACATCGGGATCAAGCACCCCGCCTGGGTGTCGTTCTGGGACAGGGTGTCCACGGTCTTCGCGCCGCCGGTGTTCCGGGTGCTGGCCATGGTGGCGGCCGTCGTCGCGGTGTGGCGGCGCCGGCTGCGGGTGGCACTGTTTCTGCTGGTGGCCGTGGAGCCGGGCGGAATGCTCACCCAGGCGGCCAAGGACGCCGTCGACCGGCCCCGCCCGGTGACCGCGCTGGCGGCGGCCTCATCGTCGTCGTTCCCGTCCGGGCACGCGCTCGGGGTGATGGTCGGAATAGGTGCGTTGCTGGTGGTGGCGCTGCCGCTGCTGCGCCGCCACGCCCGGCTGGCGGCCCTCTGTGTCGGCGTGCTGGTGGTGGTTGCGGTCGGGGTGGCCCGAGTGGCGCTGGGCGTGCACCATCCCTCCGATGTGCTGGCGGGCTGGGCGCTGGGTTGGGCATATCTGTGCGGGTGGGCCGTGTTGATCAAGCCGTGGGCCGGCGGGGTTGACCCGGCCCCGGCCCGCGCCGGAGGATGATCTTGATGACCAGTCCTGGCGCCGATCCGGTGGGAGCCCTCGTGTGTTCACGCAAGGGCTGCAGCGCCGACGCGACGTTCGGCATGCTGTGGAACAACCCGAAGCTGCACACCCCGCAGCGCCGCAAGGTCTGGCTGACCTGTGCCGAACACCGCGAGTACTTCCGCGAATACCTGTCGTCGCGGGGGCTGCTCAAGAGTGAGGCGCCGGTCGAGGCGTTGGAGCGTCGCCCGGAGCCGTGAAACCCCGGCGCGCCGTGATCGGTGTTTGACCCGCCCCCGGCGTCGGTCGATGATGAGTCGATGCGCCGACTGCTGAGCGTGTTCTGCGCTGCCGTGTACGCCGCCGGAACGACACTGGCCGCGGCACCGGGCGCCCAGGCCGACGTCATGCCGTGGTTCGCCCGCTCCGTCGGCAACGCCAACCAGGTGATCTCCGTTGTCGGGGTTGGCGGTTCGGACGCCAAGATGGACGTCTACCAGCGCAGCGCGACGGGCTGGCAGCCGGTTGCCGCCGGCATCACCACCCACGTCGGCTCGGCCGGCATGGCGCCCAAGGCCAAGAGCGGCTACCCGGCCACACCGATGGGCGTCTACTCACTGCCGTACGCGTTCGGCACCGCCCCGAATCCCGGTGGGGGACTGCAGTATGTGCAGGTCGGTCCGGATCACTGGTGGGATGGCGACGGCAACAGCCCGACGTTCAACACCATGCAGGTCTGCAAGAAGGCGCAGTGCAAGTTCGACACCAGCGAGAGTGAGAACCTCGAGATCCCGCAGTACAAGCACGCGGTGGTGATGGGGGTCAACACGGCCCGCCAACCGGGCGACGGCGGTGCGTTCTTCTTCCACACCACCGACGGCGGCCCCACCGCAGGGTGCGTGGCCATCGACGACGCCAAGCTGGTGCAGATCATTCAGTGGCTGCGCCCCGGCGCGGTCATCGCGATCGCACAGTGAGCGTCGCCGAAGACTGCTGAGCCCGTTTGAGTCGAAGCGGTCAGTCCAGCTGGGCGCAGAAGTTCGCCCGGGCGATGCCGACGAACTGGTGCGCCTTGGTCAGTGTCAGGCTGGGATTGGCGTTCTTGACACCCTTGGCCGCCTGGTTGGGGCTGTGCCCCGAGGCGAGATATTCGCAGACGGTGTGACCGCCGGCCACGGCGTCGGCCGCGTTCGGGTAGGAGATCCCCAGCTGATCGAGTGCGCCCAGGAAGCCGGTGTCACCGGTTTCCGCGGACGCCGGTGCGGCCAGACCCACCAGACCTGCTACCGCCACCGCGGCCAGAAACGGCTTGCGAATCATCATCGTCTCCTCCGTCACCCGGCCGGCTGACCGGGGCAATACGCCGCTTGGGCGAATGTCACGAACTTGGCGGCGTTCTTGACCGACAGGCTGCGGTTGGAGATCCGCAGGGCGCGCGCGGCGCCGTCCACTTGGTGCCCGGCGCCCAGGTAGTTGCAGACCTCACGCCCGACGTTGACCGCCTCTTGGGGGTCGGTGTACTCGATGCCCGCCTGGTTGACCGCATTGAGGAACCCGGCGTCGGGGTCGGTGTCGGCGTGCACCGGCGCGGCGAAACCCAACAGGGCACCCGCGCCCACGGTGATCAAAAGCCATCGTGCGTGTCTCACAGTGCAAACAGCATCGCTGACCTGGATTAACCGACGGCACCCGAAAAATGAATGACAGATGAACGTCATCCGTCTGATTCACCCCAAATGCGTCGTACCGATGGCCGGACTGACAACAGTTCATGCAGGCGCCACTAACTTGACCCCCTGGCCGTAACCTCCGGTTCACCAACGTCACGTTTGGTGAGACTGCCATCGAGCTGCCCGGCGACCGGCTGAGGAAGCTCCGACCGAGGAGACCTGATGGACTACGGCGTTTTACCGCCGGAGATCAATTCCGGACGCATCTACGCAGGCCCCGGATCCGGATCCATGCTGACCGCGGCAACCGCGTGGGAGCAGCTGGCCACCGAGCTGCACTCCACCGCGGCGATGTTCGACTCGGTGACATCAGGTCTGATCGCGGGACCGTGGACCGGCCCGACGGCGACGGCGATGGCGGCCGCCGCCCAGCCGTACGTCACCTGGCTGCGCGGTACCGGAGCGCAGGCCGAGCAGACGGCGCGCCAGGCCACCTCCGCCGCACAGGCCTATGCGACGGCCGTGGCCGCGGTGGTTCCCCCGCCGGTGATCGCGGCCAACCGCGCCCTGGTGCATCAGCTGATCGCCGCCAACTTCTTCGGCCAGAACTCCCCGGCGATCGCGGAGGCCGAGCGTCAGTACGCGGAGATGTGGGCGCAGGACGCGGCTGCGATGTACCGCTACGCCAGCTCCTCGGCCGCCGCGTCGGCATTGACGGCCTTCAGTCGGCCGCCTCAGACCACCAACGCCTCCGGGCAGGTCGCCCAGTCGCTCGCGGTCGCCCAGGCCGGATCCGCCGCGGCCACCAATGACGTCGGGTCGATCATCGGTCAGATTTCGCCGTTCACCGGGCTGGCCACCCAGATGGCGAGCGCCGGGATGACGAGTTGGTCCGGCACGGCCAACATGCTCAGCAACATCAACAACGGGATCGGTCTGGTCGCGTTCACCGCCGAAAACCCCGGCGGGCTGGACGAGATTCTCCACCCGCCGTTCCTGGGACCGGCCAGCCTGGGGCTGGGTGGCCTCGGGCTCGGCGGAGCCGGTCTGAGCGGAGCGGGCCTGGGCGGAGCCGGGTTGTCGGCCGGCGCGGGCAACGCGCTCAAGATCGGGGCGTTGTCGGTGCCGCACGGCTGGGCGATGCCGGCCACGCTCTCCTCGGCCGTCACCCCGGCCGGCATGGCGGTACCGGCTCCGGCCGGGCCGGCGTTCGCCGGCGCCACCCCGGGAACGGCATTCGGTGAGACCATGCTGGGCACCCTGGCCGGCCGCGGCCTGGGCGCCGCGACGGCGCGTGCCGCTTCGCACCGTCGCACCGTGGTGCCACGGCCACCGGCAGCGGGCTGATCCCGCACGCCGTGGACTTTGCCCTGCTCCCCCCGGAGGTCAACTCCGGGCGCATGTACTCCGGTCCGGGTGCAGCGCCGATGCTTACCGCGGCGGCGGCCTGGGACGCGCTGGCCGCCGAACTGGAGGTCGCCGCTGTCGGCTACTCCGAGGTGGTCACGAGCCTGACCGGCCACGCCTGGTCCGGCTCGTCGTCGGCGGCGATGGCAACCGCTGCAGCCCCGTACGTGGCGTGGCTTCAGGCCGGAGCCACCAAGGCCGAACAGACCGCCATGCAGGCCCGGACCGTCGCCGCGGCCTACGAAACAGCCTTCGCCGCAACGGTTCCGCCGGCTGAGGTCACCGCCAACCGGGCACTGTTGGCCACCCTGGTCGCCACCAACTTCTTCGGGCAGAACACCCCGGCCATCGCCGCCACCGAGATCCACTACGCCGAGATGTGGGCGCAGGACGCCGTCGCGATGTACGGCTACGCGGTGAGCGCGGCGTCCGCGAGTGCCCTGCCCCCGCTCGACCAGCCGCCGCAGACCACCGACCCGACCGGGCCCGGCGGCCAGTCCGGTGCGGTGTCCCACGCCGCCGGAAGCAACGGCCTGAACAGTGCCGTCCAGAGCGCGCTGCAGCAACTGAGCGCACCGGCCGATGCTTCGACACCTCCGCCGAACGGCTTCGAGACGATCAGCGACGCGTTGAACCCGTTGACACCCTTCACCAGCCTCGCCTCCAGTGGGCTCAGCTTCGACTCCGCCATGTACACCGTGGTCAGCAACGGTGCCGGCTGGGGACGCCTGCTGTTCGTCCGCGGCGGTATGGAGGGGGCGTTGACGTTCGAGGGGCTCGGGCCGCGCGGGGTGCTGTCCGCGTCCACCACGCCGGCACCGAGCCTGGGCATGGGCAGGGCCACCCCGATCGGCGGGCTGTCGGTGCCGCCGAGTTGGGCCAGCGCAGCCCCGGAGCTTCGGCCGACCGCATTCACCCTGGCCGCCGCCGAGACCAGACTGCCGGTGCCCGTTGGGGGGATGATGCCGCCGGGAACTGTGTTCCAGGAGGCGATGATGGGCACCACCGCCGGACAGGGCGCGACGGCCGACACGACCAACGGCCGCCGCACCAAGAAGACCGGCGACAAGAACGAGGACCAGGACGGGAAGCCGATCACCAACGGCAGCGGCTGGTTGGGCGCGTCCATGGCGTACCACAACCGACCGCGCGAGTCGCAGCCGCTCCCAACGCACTGGCGCACAGGCTAGTTGGGCCCACGACGCTCGCGCTGCAGGTAGTGGCAGACCATGTCGATCAGCGCCCGGCGCTCGGACTGCCAGTCGAATTCTCCGCCGACGATCATCTGCGCCAATACGATTCCCCGCAGCGCCGCCCAGATCACCTCGGCCACACCGGTATCGGCCGGGTCGTCGGAGACCAGCCGGCCCAGCCGGTTGATCGCCGAGTTCATCTGCAGCAGGTGCTCGAGCGACTGTTCGCCCAGGCCGCCGCGGGTGGCCCGCAGAATCTCGAACGCAGCCAACGAAGTCGGGCTGGCGTAGCAGTGCCACGCGGTGTCGACGACGGTCTCGATGCGCTGCTGCAACCCCAGTTCGCCGACGTCGACCGCCGACAGGCTCGCCAGTAACCGCGCCACCCCGTCGTCGACAACCGCCATCAGCAGGCCGTTGCGGTCACCGAAGTGGTACTGAATGACCCCCCATGTCACCCCGGCCCGCTCGGCGACGTGCTTGGCGGTCGCCGCGCCGAATCCCTCTTCGGTGATGCAGCGCACCGTCTCGTCGATGATCTTGGCCCGGGTGTCATCGCCGCGCTTGCGGGGCGCGCTGGTGCGCCGGGTGGGGCCGGGGGACCCGGTCAGATCAGCGGAAATAGACATTGTTGACTTTATAACATAGTCAGCACTATTTTTTCTGTGTGACCGAATCCAGGTATGCGTCGCTGTCGCGCGACGAGTTGGCCGTGCTGGTACCCGAACTGCTGCTGATCGGGCACATGATCGACCGCTCCGGAATGGCCTGGTGCATCCAGGAGTTCGGCCGCGAGGGGATGCTGGAGATCGCCATCGAGGAGTGGGCGGGCGCCAGTCCCATCTACGCCCGGCGCATGCAGCGCGCGTTGGGCTTTGTCGGTGACGACGTGCCGACCATCTTCAAGGGGATCCAGTTCGACATCGGATCGCCGCCGCAGTTCATGGACTTCCGCTTCACCGTCCACGACCGCTGGCACGGCGAATTCGAATTGGCCAGCTGCGGTGCGCTGCTCGATGTGGAACCGCTGGGCGAGGACTACGTCTTCGGCATGTGCCACACCATCGAGGACCCGACGTTCGACGCCACCGCGGTGGCGACCAACGTGCAGGCGCAGTGCCGCCCGGTGCACCGGCCGCCCCGCACCCCGGCAGACCGATCGCCGCACTGCTGCTGGACCGTGATCATCGACGAGTCCTACCCGCCGGCGCAGCCCATTCCCGCCCTGGCCGTGATCAGTCAGACCCGCGCCGCCACTTGGGAACTCGGTGACATCGATCGCTCCGACGAGGGCCTGGCGGACTACACCGGGCCGTTGTTGTCCGACGTAGACTTCACCGCGTTCTCCCACTCGGCGCTGGTTCGGTTGGCCGACGAGGTGTGCCTGCAGATGCATCTGCTGTACCTGTCGTTCGCCCTGGCGGTGCAGACCCGGGCCGGCGACAAGGCCGACCTGGCCGCGTCGGTGGGCCGGCGCCAGCTCACCGGGCTGGCCGGGCTGGCCGCGATGCGCATCAAGAACGCATTGCGGCTTCCCGACGACATCGGGGGAGCGCTGCGCACGTTCGAATTGCACCCGTTGCTCAATCCGGTCGGCTACGTGCAGTCCGGCATCGCCGAGGGCCGGCTGGCGGTGCGCCGCTCGCCCGCACACGACGACGGTGCCTGGATCGCGTTGTGCTCACCGGAATCGACCAATCCGCTGCAGGCCATCGCCACCGCGGTGAACCCCCACCTACGGGTGGCGGTCGAGGGCTCCGAGACCGACTGGACCCTTCAGCTGAGCGAATCCGACACCGCGGCAACCGAACTGCCCGAGGTGATGGTGACCAAGGTCAGCGGCGGTGCGAATTTCGTGTTCCGCAACCGAAAGTCGTTGCCGCTAACGGTTGTATAACCCTATGGTCTCGGCGGTGGCGGCACACCGCGCCGTGCCCCTATCGTGGGGCACGACCCCCAGCCGTTGTCGATGCAAGGTAATCAGCATATGTACGACCCGCAGGCCGACGATGTCACCCGGGAAGCGGACGCAATCGGAGCAACGGAGATGGCGCCGACCGTGCCGTCGGGCCCCGGTACCGGGGTCGTGGACGCCTACGCCTGGTCGCAGGAGGACGGCAGTGCCGGCGCGGAACCGGTGCCCTACGTCGAAGACCCCTATGACCACGCCCCGGCCACCGGGTGGCGCCCGGCGACGACACCGCCTCCGGCGCCGGTGCCCGGTCGCAGCCACCCGTCGCGGCTGCCGCGGTACGCGCTCGGTTTCGGCATCCTGGTGGCGCTGATCGCCATCGCCGGCGCCCTCTACAGCCTGACCCGCATCACCGACGACGACACCCCGGTCCAGCCCGAGACCAGCGCGGTCGTGGAGCCGCTGCCGTCGTCTACCCCGTCGCCGATGCCCGCACCCGTCCCGCCTCCGGAGCCCAGCACGCCGGCTCCGCCGCCGGTTGCCACGACCGTCGCGCCGCCCCCGGAAACCACCACGGCGCCGCCGGAAACCACCACGGCTCCGCCCACGACCACCACCACGGTGCCGCCGACCACCACCACGACGGCGCCGCACACAACGACCACCACGGCGCCCCCGACCACAACCCCTCCGCCGAGCACCACCGCGCCGCCGCCCACCACGGCGCCGCCGACGACCACCGTGCCGATGACGACCGAGTATCTGCGAATTCCGTTGGTGCCGATACCGATTCCGATCACCGTTCCGGAGAACTAAGCGCGCGTCTGCCCCCGGAACAGCGGGATCAGCACCGACGCGGAGAACGCCGCCATTTCGTCGGCCGTTCGCACGTGCGGCGGCCCGTCCGGGGTCAGCAGCAGGGACTGGGTCATGCGAGCCAGCACCGCCGACAGCGAACCGATCTCGGCCGCATCCGTGGATCCTCCGGTGCGCTCCCGGACCAGGCGGATGCGTTCGGCGAGGAAGGCCGACGCCATTTCCACCACCCGCCCGGCCCCGACGGTCAGCGCCCGCAGCGTCTCGTCGCGGTCGACCTCGAGCAGTTGGTGCAGCAGTCGGTTCTCCCGCACCTGGGCCAGGGTGAGGGTGCAGAACCGCACGATGTAGTCGTCGATCTCGGCGTCGGTCGGATGCTCGGCCAGATCGCCGGTGCCGGAGTCGATCTCCGTCAGCACCCGGCCGGCCTCGTAGAGGAACGCGGCCGAAACGATCTCGGTCTTGGCGCCCAGTCGCCGGTACAGCGTGGCGCGGTTGACCCCGGCGCGTCGGGCGATGTCATCGGTGCTGGTCCGCCGCACCCCGGTCAGCGCGAACTGGTCCAGCGCGGCCTGCAGGATCTGCGCGTCGGCAGCCGAGCCGGCGCCCGCCTCAGGTGACGTGCCGAGCAGCGCGAACAGTGGGTTGGGGGCCATCGGGGATGAATCTACCGCCGGCGGCGTTGCCAACGAGCGCGAACGATGCAACAATTATCGTCGTATTGTTGCATCGTTGAGAGGGTCTAACCCATGCCGTTTCGGAAATCCCGACCACCGGTAGACCGCGGCCTGAACCTGGCCGACTACGTCGGTGAGGGGTTCCTGTTCCTCGGCGCGGGCGTGACGGTGCTGCTGCAGCTGGCCGAACCCGGCGTCGGGCACGGCGTCGCCGACCACAGCACGGTGCTGTATCGGCCGCTGGACCGGCTGCGCACCACGATGACCTATATCTATGTCACCACCCTGGGCACCGACGACGAACGGCGCGCGGTGGCCAAGATGGTCAACCAGGCACACGTCCCGGTGAAATCGAAGCCGGACGGCCCGGTGGCCTACAACGGCTTCGATGTCGATCTGCAGCTGTGGGTGGCGGCCACGCTCTACAAGAACGGCCAGGACCTCTACGAACGCTTCCTGGGCCCGATGGACGAGGCCACCGCCGACCGGCTCTATGAGCAGTCGGCGGTCTACGGCACCACCCTGCAGGTCAAGCCGGAGATGTGGCCCGCGACTCGTGCCGAATTCGATCAGTACTGGGAGCGCAAGCTCGACGAGCTCACCATCGACGATCACGTACGCGAGTTCTGTGACAAGTTGGTCCGCGGCGGCGACTCGCCGTGGTTTATCCGGCTCGGTATGCCGTTGAACCGCTGGATCACCCGCGGCCTGTTGCCGACGCGACTGCGCGAGGAACTGCACTGGAAGTGGAGCGACCGCGACCAGCGGCTGTTCGATGCCTTCATGACCGTGCTGCCGCCGGTGTACCGGTTGGTGCCGCGGCCCATCCGCTGGCTGCCGTCGCGCTACTACATGTGGGCAATGCGCCGCCGGCTGCGCAGCGGTCGCCGGCTGATCGACGAACGCGAGCCGGTCAACGCCGCCTGACACTGGCCGGACGGCACTCCTCGCAGGCACACTGGGTGTGGCGACGGGGCCGGAAGGAGTTAGCCATGGGCGACGACGGCGCGTTCGGATTCGATGCCGAGGATTTGGATCGGATGATCCGCGAGGCGGGCGAGGGGCTGCGCGCGGCGTTCGACCGCTTCGCCGGCGGGTCCGGCCCCTCCGGAAGCCGGGTGGGCTGGGGCGGGATCTTCGCCGACCTGGCCCGCGCGGCCCGTTCCGAACCGTCGACCACGGGTGAGACCGGTGACGGCGTGTGGGCCATCTACACCGTCGGCGATGACGGCGCGGCGCGCGTCGAGCAGGTGTTTGCTACCGAGATCGACGCCCTGCGCGCCAGCCAGCGAAGCCCCGATCCCAAGCGAAAAGTACGGTTTTTGCCCTATGGCATAGCGGTCGGTGTGCTTGACGACAACCCTGATGGGACAACGTGATATAGCCCACCCGGATGCCGGGGTTGCCTGGTTTGACAGTCGTGCGCTCTGGGTTACATTGCCAGCGTGCCTGAGTTGAACCGCCGCCAAGTCATGTTGATGTTGGGCGCCGGGGCCCTGGCCGCTGCCGCCCCCAGCCCGCTGGCCCGTGCCGTCCCCGCGCCTCCGGGAACGCCGGGGGACCCGGCGCAGCCACCGGCCGGACCGGCTGGCCCCGCGGCGCCGGGGTCGCCGCCCTCGGCTGCCGCCAAACCCGCCGGCTTCATCTGGCACGACGAATTCGACGGCCCGGCCGGCTCGGCCCCGGACCCGTCGAAGTGGACGGTCTCCAACCACCGCACCCCGATCCGGCGCCCGGTCGGCTGGGACCGGCCGGAGTACTTCTACCAGTACCGCGACAGCCGCAAGAACGTCTTCGTCGACGGCAAATCCAACCTCGTCATCCGGGCCACCCAGGAGGGCAACACCTTCTTCGGCGGCCTGGTGCACGGCAACTGGCGCGGCGGGATCGGCACCACCTGGGAAGCCCGGATCAAGCTGAACTGCCAGACCGCGGGCTGCTGGCCGGGTTGGTGGCTGTCCAACGACGACCCGGGCCGTGAAGGCGAAATCGACCTGATGGAGTGGTACGGCAACGGTGAGTGGCCCTCGGGCACCACCGTGCACGCCAACCCGTACGGCACCGCGTTCGAGACTCATCCGATCCCGGTCGACGGCAACTGGCACAACTGGCGCGTCACCTGGAACCAGAGCGGCATGTACTTCTGGCTGGACTACGCCGAGGGCATGGAGCCCTACTTCAGCGTCCCGGCCGTGGGCATCGAGAACATCGACGAGCCGGGCCGGGAATGGCCGTTCAACGACCCCGGCTACACCGTGTTCCCGATCCTGAACCTGGCCGTCGGCGGCTCCGGGGGCGGCGACGCCCGCCAGGGGTCGTACCCGGCCGACATGCTGATCGACTGGGTGCGGGTCTTCTAGAGCAGTTTTTCCTCGCCGCTGACCTGGGTGGGTCCGGCGGTGTACGCGTCCAGCCAGGCCACGCCCTGGCGGGCGGCCCGGATCAGCGCGCCGCGCTCCCCGGCATAGGCGGCGATCGCCCCGAGCCCGGGCAGCGCGCCCAGGCGCTGGTACCACTTGTTCGGGTGTGGCCGCTTGGTCACCTCGTCGAACGTCGCCCGCAGGATGCCGGCCAGCTGCCAGATGGTCCTGGTGATCACCACCGGCGTCGACGACGTGATGGTCTTGAGCGGCTTCCAGCCCGCCGGCGGGGTTTCGGGGAGTGGCTCGGGATCGGGCGGCGCCGGTACGTCGAAGTCCTCGGGCAGCGGCCGGAGGCACAGCACCTCCGACAGCAGCCGCACCTGTTCACGCTGATCGGTGACGCCGTACTCGCGGGCCAGCGCGCACAGCACGATCGCATGGTTGACGAACCCGGCCAGCTCGCCGACCGGCACCATCCGGGCCAGCCAGCCGAAGGCCCCCGGCGAGGCCACCACCAAGGTGTTCAACGCGCCGACCCGGTGCACCCACCAGTGGACGCGCTGGTCGCGGCTCAGCCGATCCCAGGCGGCGGTGCCGGGCAGGTCGACGGCGTTGATCAGCTGCGCGCCGGCGTTCAGCGCGCGATCGCTCGCACTGGGCCCGCGCCCGGCTTCACGGCGACGACGACCCAACCGCCACCGGCGGATCCGGTGGGTCAGGCCGCGAGGCGATCGCAGGAGCCGACGGGTGCGCCTGCGCAGCCCGATCGGGTCGGCTTCGGCGAGCAGATTGAGCAGCGGGTTGATGACGGCGACCGCGCGGCTCAGGGCATCGGCGACGTCGGCGTCGTTCAGGGTGGCGTGCGGCTTCGGGAAGAGACCCATACCGGTGATTGTGACTGGTGCCGTTGGCCGGTGTGGAGCCGATGACGGGAATCGAACCCGCGTATTCAGCTTGGGAAGCTGATGTTCTGCCATTGAACTACATCGGCGAGTAGGTGTCTGACCTGCGCATACGCACTCGATTACCTCGGGCGTGGCACGTCGGTGTCACACTCAGTGTTGCAATGAGTTCGCAGCGGCGCGCAGGGCGTCGTCCTGGCTGTGAGCATACAACCTCATGGTCAGGGCCGGATCATTGTGTCCGATGTACGCGGCGATGACCGCGGTCGGTACCCCGTCGAGGTGCATGAGCGTTGCGGCGGTGTGGCGCGCACCGTGCAATTTCAGGTGTCGCATTCCCGCTCGCTTCAAAGCATCGCGCCAGTACCGAGACAACACGGCGGGGCTGTATGGGTCGCCAACCTCGTTGGACACCACATAGGCGCCTGAGCGGTACGCAGAGCCGGCCTCATCGCGTTCGATACGTTGACGCTCGCGCGCATCACGCAAGGCGTCCACGAGGCGATCTGGGAGCGGGAGCGTGCGCCGCGACATCGCTGATTTGGGGTCGTTCTCGACTGAGTGCCCACCAGCGCTTACCCGGTTGTTGACGATGGTCAGCGTGTGGGCGTCGAGGTTAACGTCGGACCATCGAAGCCCGGCGATCTCACCACGCCGCAACCCCGTGAGCGCAAGGTGCCAGGCGTGGGCCAAGCGGTCGTCATCGAGGCTCGACAGGAACTCTTTGACCTCGCCGGGTGTGAACGTGTCGAGTGATTGATGGGATGACGCTACTCGGGTCACGCCCACGGCGACGTTGCGCGGCACGAGTCCTTGTCGGTGTGCGTCCTCGAGCAATCGGGCGGTAGCGCTGATGACCTTGTTCACGGCCTTCGGCCCCCAGGGCTTGCGCTTGCGTCCCTTCGGGAACTTCGTCGTGGCTGGTGTGGTCGTCCCACCCTTTACGAGAGCGCGAACCATCTGGTCGATCTGAGCCTTCGTCAGTGATTGGAGGTTCAACTCTCCGTGGAACTGTTTCAGAACATTGAGGTCATAGGTCAGCTTGGACAGCGACGTGGCGCGGAGGTTGTGACGAGCGGCCAGGTAGTCGTCCACGGCGTCACCCACGGTGAGTGTCTTGCGGGCGACGAACGTCCCTTTTGCTGCCTCGGTGCGAACCACTGAAAGTGTATCTCGCGCTTCGCGTTCCGTCTTGAAACGTCGTCGGACCTGACGGCGCTTACCGGTGATGGGATCCTTGCCTGCATCGGTGAGCACTTCGTAGCGAGTCTCAGCTTTGCCTGTCGTGCGATTGCGAACCTCTACCTTCTTGAACAGTTGACGTGTCGCCATCAGTCGACCGACCAACCTTGCTTGCGCACTTGGCGTTTCGCCTGTCCGAGCGTTGAGCGTGCATTGAGTCGCGTCGGTTCGTCGGTGTCGTTGCGATGCTCCTCGTACCAGTGCCGAGCATCGGCGTAGCGATAGACGTCCATCATGTCGCTATCGCTTGGGTCATAACCGGCGAACCACAGCGTTGCGTCGAGTCCTGACGTATCCACACCAGGGGATTGCTCGACGTCGCTCGTTCGGGCGTACAGGAGCGAAACTGGCGCAACGTCAAGGGCCTTCGCGAGCAAGATCAGCTCCGCTACGTCGATGACTCGCTTACGTCCTGATTCAAGGTTGGCGATGGTGTCGCGGGTGACCAGCCCATCGGTTGCATCAGCAAGCGCGTTGAGTGACATACCTCGGTCGTCGCGTTTGGCGCGTACGGCGCTCGCGATGTGTGCGCGTAGTTGGTCGGCCCATGAAGGTGTTTCTTCCGTCGTCATATTGACAACGTATCAGAACTGACGTTGCTAGATCGACCATGTATCATCGACGATGAACACAGTGATACGTCGTCAATCTGAGGGAGCAAAATGGCGATAACCCAGGCAGAACGCCTGTGCACGGTCGATCAAGCGGCGAAGATTCTCGGGTGTGGTCGGGGGAAGGTCTACGCGATGATCCGTGAGGACGAGCTTCGTAGCGTCAAGATCGGCAAGCTCAGGCGCATCCCGGCGTCCGCGTTGAAGGAACTGGCGGATGGCGAGTAGCCACGCAGAGTGCAATCACCCGAAGACCACCAGCGCTCGTGACCGGTGTCGGATGCAGGACGGCGAGTACCGCAAGCGGAGACGCGAACGCCAGCGGGAGTACCAGACAAGCCCCGAGTACCGCGCCAGGAGGCGCGAACACTACCGCGAGGTGGCGCGATGAGCACCGACGCCCGGGGCGAGCTAATCAAAGGTGCTCGGCCGAACGCCGGGGAACTGCGGAGCAAGAAAAGCAAAGGAGCCAAAGGCATCCCGACTCAGGACCACACCCGCAGGCAGCAACTCATCGAGCGATTGAAGGGGAAGAAATGACCGATGAACCGATGCATCTTGGCCCCGTCGACCCGGAAATCCTGGATGCGCTTTGGGGCGTGATGCAACCCCTCTGGACGGATGAGGGCGAGACGCTGCTCCGGGTGGTCGAGACCGATCCCGAGTGGGTCGCAATCGCCGACAGCTTTCACGACAACTTCAGCCAGGAGTCAGATCCCCGATGCCCTGAATGTGGTGCGGCGTGGAACACGATCTACATGAAGATCTGGCAGAAGGGTGACTTCCTCATCTGCATCGACTCGTTCTATTGCAAGCGAAACACCGACCATCGTTGGACGCGATCGACTGGCCCGAACCGGCGGATCCAAGCGTAAGAACGCCCGGTCGCAAAGACTCCTGATCTAGCAATCCCGCTGGTCAGGCCAAAAAGAATGCCCGTGAGCCGTGAACTCGCGGGCATTCATGTCAGAGGAGAATCAATGACGAATGAAACGCTACATGACGGCGACTTCGACTTGAGGCCCGAGGACGCCCCACACGAGTGGGTGGCGTTCAAGCGTGAAGCGCGCTTTCAAACTCGCGTCCGTGAGGGCCATTCGGCCAGCATCGAGTTGTTCCCGTGTGACGCTTTGAGTTGCGAGATGGGTGGCGACGAAGACGATTGCAGCGACCGCGTGGTAGCGGTGGTCAGTGATGACCACGAGATTGGTACGCGGCGTGCGCTATGCGAGGCACATCTGGTGATGTATCTGGCAGACGTGATTCCAACGGTGCACAACCTCGAACACCTGTACAGAAATCACGTGCGTCCGAACTAGCGCTGCGACGGCCCGTCTGCGCTCATCAGAGGCTCATCCCTCATGGGCGTGGGCGGGCCTGTCGGCGTCTGTGAATTGCGTGTACGTCGAATGACACATCGCCGGCGTCAAAGTCGCGCAACGTCGATCTGAGGCGCTGCAATCGTCGTCCATTAATCCCTGTGCCGTCGATTATGCGGGGATAAATCGCTAAAAGCGCATCCCCGCACGTCAATTCGATATTAATTGGCGGGAGACCGCCATTGTTACGATTGGTGGCGTGAATGGTAGTTCGCACGGAAGGAATGGAAATGGCTGGACCTAAACCTGGCGAACCAGGCCGCCGAGAATACCTCGACAAGCTAAATGCTCGTCGCAAGAAGCGCCGCGAAGACCCCGAATACAGGGAGCGCGCCAATGCGCGGGCTAGAGATCAACGAGCACGCAAGAAGGCTACTGAAAACACCTCCCGCCAGAGGAAAGCGAGCAAGGATCGTGGCAAGGGCTAAACCCCGAACCTTGGACTTCACCCAGGTGCAGTCACCAGACGAGCAGTATCAGGAAGTTGTAAAGGCTCTGCGCGGAGGTCGCCCATCGATCCCGCGTCCACTGGACGTCAGGGGTCCGACGACGTTCAGCATCGATAAAGACGGAAACCTGCGGCACCACACGAGGCCGGTGCCTGAGTTTCGTATGGAGCGGGTACGTCGGATTTTGTGGGAGTGCCAGCAGCGCTCGGACTGGCCGTATCGCCGGGACTCGTTCTTTCGGCATCCGTCGCTGCGGAACGTGCCCTGCACGGTCCTGAGGCGTCTGGTGCAGGAAAGCGAGGCGCGGCATGGGTAGCGGTGGAGAACCTGCAGCGAAGCGTAAGACCTCATGGACGCTCGATGAGTTGTGGGAGACCCAGTTTCCCGAGGTGCAGTTTCTAGTCGACGGGATGGTGCCCGAAGGCTTGTCTCTGCTCGTCGCTGCGCCCAAGGTGGGCAAGTCGTATTGGCTCGCCACCCTGATCGTGTGCTTGCTGTGGGACATCGCGCCATTCGGCAAGGCCGGCGTTGAAGGACGCGGATGCGACGTTCTGCTCATCACACCCGACGACCCGTCAGCGCGGCGACTCAAGCAGCGCATCTCGTCTATCGCCGACGAGTTCGAGCTGGTGCGTGGCGAACGCAAGCACGACCTGTTCGTAGAGGAGGAGTGGGCGCCCATCGAGGACGGCGGCGCAGAGGACTTGGACGCCTGGTTGCGCGATCATCCGAACTGTAAAGCCGTGTTCATCGACACGCTGGATCGCTTGCGCGACGGAGGCAACGGAACAAACTGGATGAAGGCCGACGAGCGAGCAATGGCGGCGCTCAAGATGATCGCTGACGCCCATGGCGTCACCGTCGTCGGTACGCATCATGACCGGAAAAACAAGGACTCAGACGACGTGCTGGACGTCGTTAGTGGCGGCCGAAAGATCACAGGCGGCGTGGACGCCATCCTCGTTCTGAAGCGGGCGCGTAATAGCCCGTACGCACGGCTGCAGGTCATCGGGCGCGACGTTGAAGACGTCGAGTACCACATGGCTTTCGATTACCCGGTGTGGACGTTGGGCGAGCGGGCGCAAGACGGCGACAGCACGCCAAAGCAGCGCACGCGCAAAGATGAAGTGCTCGACGCTCTGCGCGAAGCGGGCAAGGCTATGACCGCACAGGCCGTCTACGACGTTCTGCGGGAGGCGGGTTCGGAGCAGTCGTTGCAGCATGTGAGGCAGACGCTGTCGCGCCTGAAGGACGACGGTAAGGCGCTGCGTGTGCCTCGGGTTGAGGGGCGCTGTGGTGGCTATCGCGCCGTGTGACGGAATGACGGAATTATGGAATTATTCGGGTCATAACCCCACGTCAGGGCACAATTCCACTATGGAATTTTCATGGAACACTGCGGAATTATCGGACGCGACAATTCCGTCGATAATTCCACCCTGGAATTGTGCTCTGACCTGCGCAAACGCTCTCCAGGATTCCATCATTCCATATTTCCATATAGAGAGAGTTATGTATGTGCGCGTAGCGCGCGAAGGGAGAGAAATGGATCTCAAAAAAGTACGCGAGCTGATGAACAAGCTCAACCACGGCGACAGCAAGCACGGTGTGGGCAAAGCGACTTCGGTCAAGACGTGGAGAACGGACCTGGCTGAGACTGATGACCCAGACGGCAACCTGCTGGACGCAAGGGTTGGGCGCGTCGATGAGGCTGAGTTCCCGCTCGGTTACGTCGGTCCTGCGTCGCCGCGCGACAACGACGACGCAGCAGACGATTAGGAGCACCCAGCGTCAACGCTGCGCTCCGTTCGATCGTGCGATGAGGGATTGATCGGTCGGAATTTGTACAGACGCTCACAGGAGCGCGCAACGCGCCATTGAGTCTGAAAGTCACTGCGATGTAACATCATTACCACGCATACGCGACGCGGAAAGTCGTGTTGTCCCACACCAGGACATAAAACGGGTGGGTGAGTGTCCATGACGCTCAGGCCGACGGGCTTACGGATACAGCATCAATTGTCGGTATTGGTGCGACCAAACTTCAGGAGCGCAGCACGGCACAGGATTGTGCGTGTGTCTGTGCTCATCAAAACCATTGAAAGACTGGGAAAATGACTAGTTTCATCACTAACAACTCGCCCAAAGGCTGGGCGATGGATGTCCAGGGTATTGCACCCGAAGCAGTAATTCCACAAGCGCTCATCCTTCAATGCACCACCAAGGGCGGCGAAGTTCAGGGTGACGCACCCGTTGTCCGCGTGCCTCGCATCAAGATCATTGATGCTGGGTTCGTTCCCGAGGGCAACGACATTCCCGAAAGCGATCCCGAGCTCTCCGAGCAGTTGATCAAGACCGGGACCGTCGCGGAATTGCTGAAGGTGTCGCGTGATCAACTGGTCCAGAATTCGGCCGCGTCGCTGATCTCTCACGAGATGCGGCGTTCGTTGATCCACAAGTCGGACACGGCGTTCCTGTCGCAGCCTGCGCCTACTGCACCGGCGGAGTTTCCCCCGGGTGGGCTCCTGTCGTACGCGACCGATGCAGGTCCGTTGACGGGCGATCTGGACGCTCTGGTCGACGCATTCGCTGAGATCGAAGCGCTCCCCGGCGGTGTGGTCACCCACGTCCTCGCGCACCCGTCGGCATACGCGACGCTGCGCCAGATCAAGAAGGCGACCGGGTCGAACGAGGCTCTGTTGGGCGCGGGAACGCAGGCAGGCGAGAAGTCCATTCTCGGCGTGCCCGTGTTGACGACCAACGCGATGCCGTCCGACAAGATCATGGCACTGGACAAGAACTACATCGTGTCGGCCTACTCGAATCTGGAACTCGCACGGTCTGATGACTTCTACTTCAACTCCATCTCGGTGGCGTTGCGGGCGAGCTTCAGGTTCGGCGCGGGACTCCTCGAGAGCGAAGCGGCGCAGGTTCTGACCGTGTCGTAACAACTGAATAGGAATGGGGCGTAACTCCGAAATGGGTTGCGCCTCTTTCCATTCCTGAGTTCGATGATGCGATGATTGGGTACGTGACGAAAAAATAAGATCGTCGTCTTCCGAAACGTCACACATGGACCATGCGTCGGGTGCAGGTGGAATCCTCGGTCCGTCATTACCTGTGCCCGCACATGGTTCTCATACCTGAACATCACGCTGCGTCGTCATCCCCCGAACTGGCCGATGCGCGTGACCTCGAAGGGCAACGTGTTACTGATGCGCGTTGTCCTTCTTGGTAGATAGGTGGTGTGCTCCGCAGTCCTGTTGTGTCACACCGTGAGTCGTATCCTTGGATTGCGTTCGTACGTGTTAATTGTGTGCGTGACCTGTTGTGTGACAACGCGACCCGACGCACTGTGTGGTGCACCCATGTGACGATATGACGCCTCTGAGTTCTCGTTCTCTCTTTCTGTTCTCCGATTGCTTTGATGTGCCGCAATGACTTTCATCGATGGGGAATGCCAACCAGATCAATCTCATTGCTATGCCGACGCATAGGACCAATGAATCGCTGTCCACACCGCCCGAACGCATCGAATCCCGCCCATCGCACCGCGTTTCTTGCGCATTCGGGTCATTCCCCCAGGTCAAACCCCTGCGGGGGACAGGGGGGTCAGACACACGGGGCCGCGGAGGGTCTTTGTTGCTCAAGCTGTGTACGGTTGGCCCGATAATTCTTCTGAGAGATCGACGAGGGGCAATACCGCTCTGACCTGGGGGTTTGACCTGTATCAGCATCATTGTCGGACCTTTGTATCAACCTTTGTCAGAGCGCCATTTCGTCCTGTGCGCGTCCATGCGTATCGCCCCCTGACGACGACTCGCGCGCGTGTTCGCAGGACGTCACGGTCGCGCTCAGGCAGTCGCGTTGACGCCTTCGTACGAGTGTCATCAGTCGCGCTTCGCGTGCGAACCCCTCGGCGACGAACTCGGCCGTGTGGGCCGGATCGTTAAGCCACTCCAAGGGCAGGCCCGGTGTGCCGTCGCCTCTCGTCGCCTTGGGCTGTTGCTTCTTGCCCAGGTATTGGGCTACAGCGTCGAGGTCGTCAGGTGAGAACAGGTATTCAACTCCGCTCTTGGTGAGCGTCATTCTGAGGCCGGATTTTCGGATTGCGCGGCGCAGTGTATTTCTTGAAATGCCAAGAGCTGCAATAGCTTGCGAGGTAGTCATCATGCGCGGCATTATCGCGCTTGCGATCTCATGCGTTACCTCCGCGGGAGATCCTACGATCTCATCGTCGAGCCTGCCCTTGCCGGTCAATTTCGCGGAGCATGCGTTTCGCTTCACCGATATTGCTCAGCACCTTAACAAGATCCTTTTCAAGGAGCTCTTCGTTGTAGCGCGCCTGGTACCAGATGCCGTCCGAGTGTTTCTCGAAGCCCTTACTGAAGACGATGGTCATAACACGGTGTGGCTCATCGCCTTCGACTGATCCGATGTCGACCATGTGCGCAAGGCGATCACGTAGCGACTTAGCCTCTCGGTAGATCTCAGACAGCCGGTGTGGGAAGTCGACCCCCCAGTCTCGACGGACAACTTTCTTGTACTCGTTGAGAATATTGTCGTCGGGATACGTCTTCCGTTCCGCGTATTCCCGAGCGGCATCGCCTTTGCGGGCAAACAATGTGTAGTCCTTCATCAGCGCTTGCAGCTCTGTCCACGCGCCGAACAGTTTGAGCACCATCCGTTCCATGGCGACCATCGTCGCACCTACCGAAAGGGTGCCCTCGAAGCGTGCCAATGAACGTGGGCGCAGCGGGCCGGGAGCGCTCCCCTGGGTTGCTGCGTTACAGTCCATCGGTATTCTTTTGCCGTGGAGCCGCCCAACAATCCTGCAGAAGCGCTCGACCGCTTGCTGTGGAAAATCACCCAGTCCGGTGTTGCCTCATTTAGTACCATCATCGGCAGTGCCGTTGGGGCTGGGGTCGGCACGGTTGAGTTCGTCAATCGGCATAGCGCTGTCGTCGGGCTCATCAGTGAATTGCAGACCTTTCTCGAAGCGCTTCCTGATGGGCACGAACTCAAGACCCGCCATTTGTCGGACATACCGGCGTACTACAACGCGGTGGTGTATCCCGGTGACTGGAACACCAACCTCAACCCAATCAACATCATCGACGCGAATCTGATCAAGCTCTTGGGTGGACTCGGCACCACATTGAAGGTCATGGCAGCAGGGACTATGCCGGTCGCGGGTGATGTCGAGAAACTCGAAGCTTCCCTCACCGAGTGGGAAGCGATGCTCGAGTCCGCGGGTTTGCCAGACGGCTTAGCCGACCAGATCCGTGGGCAAGTGAAGAAGATCCGCGACCTACTCACGCAAGTTGACAACCTCGGGTACGGACCCGTCATACAGGAGAGCCAGAGCCTGCTCGGGTACGGCATCCGAGCCCTCAAGGTGGCGAAAGACGTCGGTCAGGTCGCCACATGTGTCGTTGGACTCTTCGGATTCATCGCGCATGTTCAGGTGCAGGACTGGGGTTCAGCGGCCAACGTGCTTACGGGTGCGTTTAACACCATGGGCGAAGCGCTGAACACTGCGCGCGAAACCGATCAAGGCTTGCAACTGGCGCTAAACGGGGTCGAGCGGCTTGCGATCGAAGCGAAGAAGGTCACGGACGTCGTTGATGAGATCGTTGACGAAGCGCGTGAACTTCTTGATGCACCAGAAGGCCCCACACCCGATGATGAGGCGCAGGGCTGACTGGTCGGTCTGGCTAGGTGTGGTGTCCAGGGAGGTTGGTCAGCCGTGTGATTGGTGGCTGTCCTGCGATGGCGGAGTGGGCTCGGTGGACTCTTCTATGTCTTGTCAAGCAGCTTGGGGGTTGGCGTTGGGCTCGGTGTGGAGGCTTTCGAGGTTCCGGTAGAGCTGGCGAGCTAGGTAGCGCTTGAGGCAGCGTCGAATTTCCTTGGTGGTGCGTCCTTCGGTGCGGCGGCGTTCGACGTAGGCCCGGGTTTCGGGGTCGTGGGTCATGCGGGTGATGACAGCCATGTGCAGGGCACGGTTGAGCCGCCTGTCGCCACCGCGGTTGAGTCGGTGGCGGATGGTGTTGCCTGAGGAGGCGGGTATCGGGTTGACGCCGGCCAGGGCGGCAAACGCGGCTTCGGAACGGACCCGCCCGGCGTGCGACCAAGCGGTGTAGACGACCGCAACAGTGACTGGGCCGATGCCGGTTTTATCCAGCAATGCAGCGGCCTTGCTGGCCTGTATGAGATCAATCATCTGCGCCTGGTTGGCCGCGAGTTGCTCGTTGAGAGCGACCACACGCTTGGCCATCCGGACTGCCTCTGCGCGAGCGGTGCTCGTGGCAACATCTTCGACCCGGGTGCGCCAGCGGGCGACCTCGCCAATCTGGCTGGTAATCAACGGCCTACGGGCGTCGATACCTAGGGCGACTACTCGCAGCAACGCGGTGAGCGCGTTGATCGCCGCGGTGCGTTCGGTCGTCATGTGCGCGCGAGCGGTGACCAAAACCCGCAATGCAGCCCGGATACCGTCATCGCTTCGCGGCCGGCGCAGCTGCTCAGGCTCAAGTGACAAGACCGACGCTGCAATCCTGCGGGCGTCGAAGGGGTCGGACTTGCCGGTGCCACGATGGACCCGCGCATGCATATTTGCCGCCTCCACGACCTCAAAGCCGGCTCGCTTCGCTGCCGAAGCCAAATGGGCTCCGTAGGTGGCGACGCCTTCGATGACCCACAAGGTGGCCATCTCGCCATTGGTGCGGCGCGCGGCCCAGGTGACAGCCCGGTCCATGCCCGCAGCGGTGGCAGGGAACTGCTCAGTGGCGACCGGTTCGCCAGTGGCCGCCACCAACACGGCCAGGGTGTGAGTGCGGGCGTGGGTGTCCACCCCGATGACGAACGGGTGGGCATGCGCAACGATGGTCATAGCGGCGGGCTTCCTTCCAGAGGCGGGACAGATCCGGCCGCCAGCACGGCCGGCGCCGGCCTGGATGGAAGTCACTTCGGAACAGCACTGCGATGAGCCACGATCCGCCTTCGGCGGGGACGGGCAGTCTTCTGATCAAGTCACCGAGGTGGAGCCGGGTCAGCGTCGGCCGCCCGCCCCGGTGCCGGACAAGTCCACCGAAACGCACCCGTGGGGCGAATGATTGTAAGAGTCACAACCCAAGGCGAGGCGACCGCCGCTAACCTTGCCAGCCAGTCCCAGACCAGCCACCCAAAGACTCACAGTGATTGTAGAAGTGCAGCCATCGGGGCAGGGCTGCGTTGCGTTGTTCGGTTGACTCGTAGAGCCGGGCGTAGGCCCAGCCGTCGGCGAGGGTGCGGTGGAATCTTTCGATTTTGCCGTTGGTTTGCGGCCGGTAGGGCCGGGTCTTTTTCACGGTGATACCCAGGTCTGTGCAGGCCTGAGTCCAGGCGTGGGATTTGTATGCCGAGCCGTTGTCAGACAAGACCCGTTCGACGATGACGCCACGGTCGGCAAACCAGGACGTGGCTCGCCGCAGGACACCGATTGCCGTTGCGGCGGTCTCATCTGAGCAGATCTCGGCATAAGCCACGCGGGAGTGGTCGTCGATGACGGTGTGCACGTATGCGGTTCCCAGCAGCGGGTCGCGACGCTTGCTACGGGCGGTACCGATTCTGGCCACCGTTGCCGAGCGGTTGCGATTACCGCGTTGCTTACCGACGTAACGCCATCCACCCCCGTCGGGGATGTTGCCGAACTTGGTGACGTCGACGTGGATCATCGCACCGGGGTGGGGGTGTTCATAGCGGCGAATCGGTTCACCGGTGACGCGATCGATGTGGGTGAGCCGGTTGATCCGGCAGCGCACCAATACCGCGTGCACCGTGGAGGCCGGTATCGCCAGTTGGCCGGCGATCTGCACCGGCCCCAGGCGTTGACGCCACCGCAGGCGCACGATCTGGCGAGTCACCGCAGGTGGTGTCTTGGCCGGGCTGTGGTGCGGCCGCGATGAGCGATCAGCCATCCCGCCCTGGCCTTCTGCGCGGTATCGGGCTGCCCACTTGGCGGCCGTGCGGGGTGAAACCATGAACATCTTCGCTGCCGTCGAGCAGTTGTAGCCGCGGTTGACGATCAACTCAGCGAGCCGCAACCGGGCCCGTGGGGTCAGAGCTGCATTAGCGTGGGACACGAAGGCCTCCTGGTTGATGAAGCGGTTTCTAGACAGCTCCACTTCACAACCGGAGGCCTTCGCCTGTCTCAACGACAGGCCAAAATCAACTCACCGAGTTACAACGTCCCTGGACACCACAGCTAGGCGGACTTTGCCTCGTCGACCTTCGCCTTCTTCGACGCTTCGCGTTCGGCGAGCCACTTGGTGAACTTCGCCTTGAGCGGTGCGACGTCCTTGGCGGTGAACGAGTAGCGCGAGCCTGAGCCGACACCCTCGGACGTGGCGCGCAGGAACACGCGCAGCGTCTTGGGGTCGGTCCCGATCTTCTCCGCAACCTCGCGGGTCGTCAGGGCAGGGGTGGGTGCAGACATGGTTGTCATCCTTTCGTTAGGTAGGCGTACTAACTAACGCTAAGACGAATCGGAGGTGAGTCCAAAACATGCCTCGTGACCTGCGAGGTTGTCGCGTCCGATGTCACATTCGATGTTGCAACCGACGTCACCGGACGTGCCTAGACGACATCGAACGACACCGAACACTAAACAGGTGAAAGATCCTGCAAGACAAGGACTTTGAATGCACTCAGGGGTACGTCACCGGACGCATCGGGGCATCTTGGGAAGCTGATGTTCTGCCATTGAACTACATCGGCGTTGGTGCCCTCGAAGGCTAGCATCCGCGGTTTGGGCGCCCACCAGCAGCGCAGCACCCGCGACTGTGCGGTTTGGTACGTAGAAGCGCCGGAATGCGAACCGAACCGCACGGTCGACGCACGAATCGTCGTGTGCGGCTACCCGGCCCCGCGCGGCGGTCAGCGGATACGCTCGTGCGGTGCTGCTCTCCGATCGCGACCTGCGGGCCGAAATCGCTGCCGGCCGGCTGGGCATCGACCCGTTCGACGACGCCCTGGTACAGCCGTCCAGCGTGGACGTCCGCCTCGACAGCCTGTTCCGGGTGTTCAACAACACCCGCTACACCCACATCGATCCGGCTGAACAGCAGGACGAGCTGACCACGCTGTTCGAGCCCGATCCCGGCGAGCCGTTCGTGCTGCATCCGGGCGAGTTCGTGCTGGGCTCCACCCTGGAGTGCTGCACGCTGCCCGACGATCTGGCCGGCCGACTGGAGGGCAAATCGAGCCTGGGCCGGCTGGGATTGTTGACCCATTCCACCGCCGGTTTCATCGATCCCGGCTTCTCCGGGCACATCACGTTGGAGCTGTCCAACGTGGCGAATCTGCCGATCACGTTGTGGCCGGGGATGAAGATCGGCCAGCTGTGTCTGCTGCGGCTGACAAGTCCGGCGGAGCACCCCTACGGCAGTACGCGGGTAGGGTCGAAATATCAGGGCCAACGCGGGCCGACGCCGTCCCGCTCCTACCAGAACTTCATCAAGTCCGATTAGCCCTCGGATGTGATGGCCGCCACGCGGCTGCGATGGAGTCAGTATCGGTCAGCCCTGGTGGGGTTGAGCCCCGCATTCTGGCCGGTCAGCAGCGGGTGGAGGTTTCGTGGACATTGTTCTCGGGGTGTCGATGGCGCCCTCGGCGGTCCGCATGGTGTTGGTGGAAGGCGAAAGCGCCGGCGGCGTCACCGTGGATCACGACGACATCGCGATAGCGGGCGGCGGCCAAACCGCTCCGCAGCGCGTGGTGTCGGCGATCCTAGGCACCCGCGAGGGTGCGCGCGAGGGCGGTTATCAGCTCAGTTCGACCGGGGTGACCTGGAGCGACCCGGTGGAGGCGGCCGAGCTGCAGCAGGCTTTGGCCGGCCACAAGGTCGAGAACGTGATGCTGGTGTCGGCGTTTCTGGCGGCCGCCGCGCTGGCCCAGGCCGTGGGCAGCGCGACCCGCTACGCGCGAACGGCCCTGCTGTTCGTCGAACCGGAGGCGGCCACCCTGGCGGTGGTCCGCTCCGATGATGGCTCGATCGCCGAGATCCACCGGCAGCCGCTGTCGGGCGACGACGACCGCGCGGTCGGCGAGCTGACCCAACTGGCCGCCGGGGCGCAGAAGCTGGAGTCGCACCCCGACGGGCTGTTCGTGGTGGGCTCGGGCGTCAACGTGGCGATGATCAAGGCGGAGTTGGAGAAGGCCAGCGCGCTTCCGGTCATCGCACCCGAAGAGCCGGACCTGGCGCTGGCCCGGGGGGCGGCGCTGGCCAGTGCGCACGCCCCGCTCTTCTCGTCGTCGACCCGGGCGCTGGCCTGGGCGCAGGATCCGGGCACGGGCGAACTTGGCGCGGCGCTGGTCAGTGCCGGGTACGCCTACATCGCGCCCGACGAGGTGGACTACAACGCCACGGTTGACAACGAACCGCTGGCCTACAGTGCGGTCCCGGACTTTCCCGACAGCGGATTCCTGCCCGTGGTGGCCCCCGAGATCGACAATCCCGAGCTGACCGACTCCCGGCTGCTGGACTTCAGCACCGGGGTACTGCCGCAGCGTGAGCGCAAGCCGATGCTGGTCACCGGCGGAGTGGTGGCACTGTTCGTGGTCGGGGTGGTGGCCCTGATGATGGCGTTGGCGGTGGGCATGCGGTCGGCCAACGACCAGCGGCCCGACGTGCGTGCCAACGTCGTCACCCATCAGGCACCGCCTCCGGCGGCCGTCGTCACGCCGCCGCCGCCAGCTCCCGAGGCACCACCGGCGCCCGCACCGCAGTACGAACCGGCTCCGCGAGCTCCCGCTCCGGCCCCGGCGCCGGTGGCCCCACCGCCGCCCCCGCCGGCACCCCCGCCGCCACCGATGATCCCTAATCTGGAGATCCCGGGTCTTCCCGGTGGTCCGCCGATCCTCGGCCCGCCCCGGGGCGGCTGGGGTCGTGGCGACGACGACGGCGGCGGCTGGGGTCGCGGTGGTGGTCACGGTCATGGTCGTGGTGGTGGTGGGATTCCGATCCCGCTGCCGATTCCCGGCCTCCATTTCTGAGTGGGGATTTACCCCGCCCAGACCTAAGATGGGCTAACAATTGCCGACCGTGACGGAGGAGGTGCGGTGGACATAGTTCTTGGCGTGTCGATGGCGCCGCCGTCGGTACGCATGGTGCTGGTCGAAGGTGAGAACGCCGGTGGCGTCACCGTCGATGAGGACGGCTTCGAGGTCGACGACGGCATCGTGACGTACCCCGAGCGGGTGGTGTCGGCGATCCTGGGCACCCAGGAGAGCGCGCAGCAGGGCGGCTACCGCCTGGCGTCGACCGGGGTGACGGTCGCCAACCAACTGCAGGCGGGCCAGCTGCGCGACGCCCTCGCCGACCGGCGCGTCGAGAACGTGATGCTGGTGTCGGCGTTCCTGGCAGCGGCCGCCTTGGCGCAGACCGTGGGCGGGGCGATCGGCTACCAGCGGACCGCGTTGATGTTCATCGAGCCCGATAGCGCCACCCTGGCGGTCGTCGATTCGTCCGACGGGTCGATCACCGAGGTGCACCGGGTGGTGCTGCCGTCCGATGACGTCGCCGCCGTCGGCGAGCTGACCGCACTGGCCGCCCAGGCCGGCCGGCTGTCGTCGCAGCCCGAGGGGCTGTTCGTGGTCGGGTCCGGCGTCAACGTCGGTGTGGTCAAACCCGAGTTGGACGCGGCCAGTGCGATCCCCGTCAGCGTGCCCGAGGAGCCGGAGACGGCGCTGGCGCGGGGCGCAGCACTGGCCAGTGCCCATGCGCCGCTGTTCGATTCGTCGACGTCGGCCATGGCGTGGGCGCGCGATCCCGGCACCGGCATGATCGATCCGGAGTTGGTCGCGCTGGGTTACGCCTATGTGTCCAGCGGCGACTACGACGCGACCATGGGCGACCAGGCACTGGCCTACAGTGCCGTCGCCGACGACACCGACAGCGGCTACCTGGATTTCGGCGGCCACCACACCACCGGCCACGCCGGAGTCGACGACTATGCGCCAAGCACCGGGATGCGGCTGTTCGACGAGGTCGAGCCGCAGCGGCCCCGCCGGCCCTTCTTGCTGGCCGGCAGCGGGCTGGCCGCCTTCTTCGTGGTCGGAGTGGCCAGCTTGGCCGTGGCACTGGCGGTCAGTATCCGGCCCACCGCCTCGGATCACCCCAACCCGCGCCCGCACATCGTCGTGCCCACCCAAGAGGCGCCCGTGATGGCGCCCATCGTGCCCCCGCCGCCTGAGGCTCCGCCCCCTCCGGCGGCGCCCGCGCCGGTGCCCGCGGCACCCGCGCCGGCCCCCGTCCCGGCCGCACCTGCGCCCGCTCCCGCGGCTCCCGCCCCGGTGATTCCCGCCGCTCCTGCGCCGGCTCCTGCCCCGGTCGCGCCGATACCGATCCCGATACCGACCCAGGCGCCGGCCCCCGCCCCC
>NZ_CP083986.1:322169-323330 GCF_020172685.1 [Mycobacterium] nativiensis
GCGCGATGCGCATCAGCGAGGAGATCGACGCCCTCGAAGTGATGGGCATCAACTCGATCGCCTACCTGGTGTCCACCCGGGTGGTGGCCGGCTTCACCGTGATCATCCCGCTGTACGCGCTGGCGCTGATCATGGCGTTCGCCGCACCGCAGATCGTCACCACGTTGTTCTTCGGGCAGTCGTCGGGCACCTACGACCACTACTTCCGAACGTTCTTGCGGCCAGATGATGTGTTCTGGTCGTTCATCGAGACCATCTTGATCGCCGTGGTGGTCATGGTCACCCACTGCTATTACGGCTTCAACGCCAGTGGCGGTCCGGTCGGTGTCGGTGCCGCAGTGGGACAGTCGATGCGACTGTCCCTGATCACGGTGCCCACAGTCGTGTTGCTCGCAGCGTTGGCGCTCTACGGCGTCGACCCCAACTTCAACCTAACGATGTGACGCGCATGGCAACCGGGAATCAGAACAAAGTGCACAACCCGCCGTTCCGGATCGCGGGCGTGGCGACCTTCGCGGTCCTCGCGCTGATCGCGGGTCTGGTCTACGGCCAGTTCCGCGGGTCCTTCACCAAGACAACGTCGTTGACCATGGTTGCCCCGCGTGCCGGTCTGGTGATGGATCCGGGCGGGCCCGTGACCTACAACGGCGTCCAGATCGGGCGCGTGGCCGCCATCGGGCCGACCGAGTACGAGAACAAGCCGGCTGCCAAGTTCACCCTCGACGTGAACCCCAAGTACATCAAGCTGATCCCGTCCAACGTCAAAGCCGACATTCTGGCGACCACGCTGTTCGGCAACAAGTACGTGTCGCTGACCGCACCCGAACACCCTGCGCGGGAACGCATCACCAGCAAGAACATCATCGCGACCTCGGTGACGACGGAGCTCAACACACTGTTCGAGACCATCAACAACCTGTCCGAACACGTTGACCCGATCAAGCTGAACCTGACGCTGCACGCCGCGGCCGAGGCCCTGACCGGGCTGGGCGACAAGCTCGGCGAATCGCTGGTCAACGGCAATGCGATCCTCGACGACGTCAATGCACGGATGCCTTCGTTCCGTCGCGACCTCAAGGGCTTCGCAACCCTGGCCGAGGTCTACGCCGACGGAGCGCCGGATCTGATCGGCTTCTTGGACTCCTCGTCCGTCACCGTCAA
>NZ_CP083986.1:323430-327412 GCF_020172685.1 [Mycobacterium] nativiensis
AAACATGGACTCCCTTCCGGATCGGGCTTCGGTGTATCTCAGTGGCGACCTGGAAGCCCAGTACCGCAAGTTCATCGACGCCATCGCGGACAGCAACAAGCAGGCGAAGGTCACCGACACCACCGAGATCGTCGGTGCGGCCGTCGAGACCCTCGATGGCCCCGAGGCCACGGTGATCGTCTACACCAACACCACGGCAACCAGTGAACTGAGCAAATCGATCCCGCAGATCAAGTACCTCACCTACCGGCTCTTCATGAAGCGCGACCAGAACCGCTGGGTGGTCACCAGGATGCCCACTATCACCTCGCTGGACCTGACTCCGCGTCTCCAGGGCTGAGCCGGAGCCCATGGCCGTCGCATCGCCGATCTCGCACCGGCGCACCGTGGCGGCCCTACTGCTGCTTACCTTCGCCACGGGCCTGGTCGACGCGGTGAGTGTGTTGGTGCTCGGCCGGGTGTTCGTGGCGAACATGACCGGCAATGCGATCTTCCTGGGGTTCCTGTTCGTTCCCAGCACCGGATTCGACCTGACCGCGGCGATCGTCGCGGTAACGGGATTCCTTCTGGGCGCGGTCATCGGGGGACGGCTGTTCCGGATCTTCGGGGAACAGCGGCCCCGGCACTGGCTCACGATCGCACTGGGTCTGGAGGCGGCGATGCTGCTGGTGCTGGCCGCACTGGGCGGACTGGGCGTGCTGGACTACTACGGCGCCAGCAAGCTGCTGTTGATCGCGGGACTGGCGATCGCGTTCGGTGTACAGAATTCGAGTGCCCGCCAGTTCGGCATTCAGGAGCTCTACACCACGGTGCTCACCTCAACCATTGTCGGTATCGGGGTGGACAGCCGATTGGCCGGTGGGACCGGCGAGCGCGGAAGGCTACGCTACGGCGTCGTTTTCGTGATGATCCTCGGTGCCGTCGTCGGCGCAACGTTGACGCCCATCATGGTGGCGCCGGTCATCGCGTTCGCAGGGATCGTGGTGCTGGCGAGCCTGGCGCTGTTTCGATACGGCTAGGGGGGCGCCGATCAGGACCCGCCGTACTCCGGGCGCAGGATCGAGCTGAGCGCCGAGAGCGGGATGTGCGCCTGAACGTTGCCGCCGTCCATGTACCACTGCATCTGGTTGTACTGGATCGGACTGTCGTGACTGACCGGGTAGTCGGGCATGTAGAGAATCAACTCATCGGGGGTGAGGGCCCACGACCGGTAACCGCCGGAAAAGACCTTGTCGGGCGTGAAGCGCTCCGGGACAAAGGGATAGTCCCCTGGGCGGTGCTCCCAGAACGCCCGGTCCAGTGCCTCGGAGATGTAAGGCTCGCCCAGCTGCGGGATCATCGCCAGCGGGTCGATCCCGGGCTTGGTGATGTCGGCCAATTGCAGCTGCCGGCCACCGGCCCCCATGTCGAAGGTGAAAGTCCGGTAGGCGTTGTTGATGTACGGACCGTCGGAGTGGTAGTCCTCGTGAAAGACCGCGGTCAACGCGTTGCCGTGCTGGAAGATCTCGTAGTTCTCGTTTCCCCAGCTGTCGGCGACCATCGAGGCACCTTTACTGCGCCAGTTGGTAAACAACTTCGACAGGTAGTCACGGATCGGGGGACCGGCGATCGGGTGGTCGACCAGATCTCCGGGGACCGCCATCCGGATATAGCGGGTAGCCAGCCGCTCGGAATGCACGTCCGTAGCGCAGTACTGCCCGTCCCAGTTGCCGCCCAGCCCGCTGCAGAACGACGGCGCTGAAGCGCCGGCGACCGGCGCCCCGGACACCGTAGCCACCGCAAGTGTTGCGGCGAGCATGCCCGTCAATAGCCGGGTCGCCCACATAGCCTGCCTCCTAAGGCAATTCGACTTTGCTCGCCAGCCACCGGCCGTCGACCTTCTGCATCGTCATCTTCATTCGGGTCCGATCCACCCGCGGGTCGGGACGCGTGGTGTTCGTGATGGCCTGGTTGACCATCAACAACACCACGACCGTGTCCTTGGAACCGGACTGCACGGCCGACTCCACCACCGTGCCCTGCGCGGTCGCCTTGTTGTCGATCAGCAGCTGCCGCAGCTGAACACTGGCCTTGGTATAGGTGTCTTTGAACTCCCCGGTCGCACCGTTGAGCACCGCGGAGAAGTCATCGTCGACCTTGTTGGAGTCGATACTGGTCAAAACCTGGGCATAGTCCACCGCCGCCTGGCGTCCAGCTGCTTCCGCCGCAGAGACCCGATGCTGTTGCCACAACGGCCATCCGAGGCCGATGACCAACCCGAACACGGTGAGATACGTGGCTGCGACAGCTGTGAACGGCCACGGGACCTGACGCTTGCGTGCCGGTGCTACGGCCTTCTCCACGGCGGCGGCCTCGTCCGCCTCCTCGACGGCTTCTGACTCCGGTTCAACCGCGGTGGATTCCACGTCCTCGGGCGTGGTCTCGGCGGTCGGTTCGTCGGCGGTGCTCACCGCGGCATCTCCTTGCGCATCAACGAGGCGGCTCAATCAGCAGGGGCGGACCACCGTAGGGGGTGGGAATCGTGTAGCGGCCCTTAGGCGTCGGGTCGGTGGTCGCCGCCAGGTCCGCACCGGGCGGCGGACCTGCGGTGTCATCGCCCGGTGGGCGGGGCGCGTTGTGGGCGCCGCGCACCAGCACTGACTGGTCGGTGTCACGGCAGTAGCCGTACAGGAACGGCTCGGGGTAGTCCGCCTGAGACGGCGGGCGCCGGGGAGTGCCGTAGTCGCAGGTGTAGCGCGGGTAAATATCGACAGTCGCCCACATCCCGTCCTCGTGGATGGCCGAGCTGAGCGCCTCCACCGTGGAACCGCGGTAATTGGGGAACAGTGCGTTGAGTGCGGGAGTCCGCACGTAGAGCAGCTGGGCCGGGGTGACCAGATTCCCCAGCAGGCTGACCATAGTGTCGGAGTTGTCGTCGAACAGACCGTCCACCGACGACAGCATCCCCGGGCCTTGGTCCACCAGCCGGTGGTAGCCGCCGATCATCGGATTGATGCCCTTGAGCACCTTGTCGAGATTGGCCGATGTCGCAGCCATGCCCTTGTTGACGTCGCTGAGCATGGTCAGCACGACCCGGCTCGACTTGAGCAGGCTTACGGTCTCCGGCAATACCGAATCCAGCGTGGACAGCAGGAACGAGCCGCCGTCGACAATGTCGGTCAGCTTGCGCGGGCCTTCGTCGGAGAGACTGAGTTCCTTCTTGATCAGATCGAGTTTGCGCGGATCGGTCTGGGCCAGCATGCCGTCCGCATCGGCGAGCATCTGCGATATCGGAATCGGAGTCGTCGCGCGGTCCCGGGAGACCACACTGCCGGCGGACAGGAACGGACCGGCGTTCGACGGCGGCTCGAAGTCGATGTATTGCTCGCCGGCAGCCGACAGGCCCGAGACGCGCACCGGGCTGGCGGCGGGAATCTTCACCGTCGAGTTGATATTGGCTACCGCGTCGACGCCCGTCGGCGTGACGCGCAGTGACTCGATGCGGCCCACCGGGACGCCGCGCACCGACACGTCCTGGTTGGTGAGCAGGCCACCAGAATCGGGCAGTGAAATGGTGATCTGGTAGGTCGATCGTGCCGGGTTGACCCGCAGTGCACCCACCAGCAGGTAGCTCACCGCCACCACCAGGGTCATCGCCAACGCGAGCCCGGACAGCAGGTTCTTCCGTCGGTAGCCGGCGCGGACCAGGGCAACGATCTGGCGACTCAGTGCGTCGATCATGGCGCCGGCCTCGGTCCTGGCAGGCCAGGCTCGACATCGGCCATGTCAGCTTCTGCGGGGGTCGGCGGTATCGGTGGGCCGACCGCCGTCCATGGTGCTTGGCCCATGTCGGTGTCCGGGCCGCGACAAACGACGCGTTCCTGCAGCCGCCACAGCGCGTACTTGATCGAGCCGGCCATTTTGGCCCAGTCGTAGCGTTTCGGACCGTGAAACGCCGGGTCGCCCTTGAACCCGGCGTCGGGCATCGAACCCCACACCAGGC
>NZ_CP083986.1:327512-330086 GCF_020172685.1 [Mycobacterium] nativiensis
CACCAAGAACAAGGTCGAGGTGCTGCTGTTCGTCGATCAGTCGGTGAGCAACAAGACCGCCCCCCAGGCGCAGATCGACCGCAGCCGCATCGTGATCACGATGGAGAAGGTGAAGGGCCGTGGGCTGGCCGCCAAGGTTGACATCCCCTGAGTCGATGGCGTCGGCCCGCTGCGCCCGGCTCCGCGGCGCTTGCGACCGCCGCGAGTCGATGGCGTCGGCCCGTGATAGCCGTTAGTTGAATCCGAGCCAGCTGGGCAGTGCGCGTTCATGCGCGTCGCACAGGACCTGCGCGGTGTCGCAGGATCCGCGTGGCACCCCGGCGCCGGTCCACATGCCGCCGGCGTCGCGGCGTAGCACGACCGCCGACGACGAACCGCCGTCGAGCAGGAGGGCGTGGTCGCTGGCCAGGCCGCGGAACAGGTCCTGCATGTTGTCGGGTGTGTAGTGGCCGCCCTGAAAGATGTACAGCTCGTCTTTGGCTCGCGAATAGCCCACGGCAGTGCGTGCCGCGCTCGGCCCGCCGTCGTTGAGTTGCCCGGTGGCTCCCGGGGCAAGCAATCCCAGTCCGCTCACCGCGACGAACCGGTCCCCGCGTTCCACCAGGCCGGTGACCGTCGGCCCGGCCGAGTCGTAGTCCCCACCGTCGCGGCCGCCGCGCGGCCACAACACATACGGTGCGCCGCGAGTCGGCAGGATCATCGTGGTCAGTGTCGACCAGTGCTCGTTGCCGCCGGACAATCCTTGCTTGCCGGCATAGGGGACGGTGCCGGTAACCGGGACGTTGGCCCGGCCATTGCCGCGGGTGTTGTCGACGTAGGTGCCCAGCGGGGAACTGCACTTGGTGGTCCGCCAAGATCCACCTCGCTGGCCGCGGATGTCGAAGAAGTTGGCGTTGATCGCCACCGTCGGCCGGCCCAGCGCCTGCCAGGCCTGCAGCGGGGTATAGAGCTCGGAGGCCTGCATCAGCCCCTCGCTGGTGCGGGCCCGCGGATCACGTTCGCAGCGGCTCTGAGCGCCGCTATGGCTGTCGACCAACAGGTGCGGTTCGATGCGCTGCGAGGCCGACTTGAGGACCACCAGATGCCCACCGCCGGACATCTCGTACCAGTCGCCGGCGGCGTTGAGCATCGGTGTGGGATGCCCGCTCCCGAAGTTGTACACCAGGTAGGAGCCCGGTGTTCGCGCGATCGCGGCGGCCAATTGGTCTTGGGCGGCGGCTTGCGCGGTCGGCTGGCCCGGGCCGATCGCCAGGACTGCGCAGAGCAGCACCGCGGCGCAGCCAGCCGCCAGCCGGCGCGCGAAAGCCACTGGAGTCGACACTGTTTGTCCCTTCGGCTCCGGACTGGGAGAGACACCAGATTCCTACGGCAGCCACCCAAACCGCTGGGACAACCTGCGTGACCGGATTGTGCTGCGTCGGTGGCAGATCGGTTATGGCCAGCGATCAGCCGCCGAGCCGGCCGTGCATCTCCCAGATCAGGATCTCCGACTGGGCGGACGCGGTAATTCGTTGACCGCCGCCGCCGGTGCAGCGGACCGCGTCGCCGGTGTGCAGCGCACCGGCGCCTTCCATGTCGACATGGCCGACCGCAACGAACAGATGGGCATACGGCGACTCAGGTAGTCCGACATGGTCTCCGGGCTGCAGCCGCGCAACATGCAGCGTGGCGCCGGCGTTGCCGATGCTGATCGCGGCGTCGGGGTCACTGCCCGAGGCGACGGGGATGAGTCCACCGCCCGCCAAGGCGTCGCCGACGTCCTGCTGCTGGTAGCCGGGAGTGCGCCCCGGAGTGTCCGGCATGATCCACATCTGGATGAAATGAACTGGCTCGCTTGCCGAGTCGTTCTTCTCGGAATGCAGAATGCCGGTGCCCGCCGACATCCGTTGCGCCAGGCCGGGATGGATGACGCCGGTGTTGCCGATCGAATCGCGATGGCTCAGCGCGCCGGACAGCACCCAGGTGACGATCTCGGCGTCGCGATGGGGGTGGGTATCAAAGCCGGCGCCCGGCGCGACCACGTCGTCGTTGTTGACCAGCAGCAGCCCGTGATGGGTGTTGTCCGGGTCGTAGTAGTCGTTGAACGAGAACGAATGCCGCGAGGTGAGCCACGGGGCACGGGTGGCCGCGCGGTCGTCCGCTCGTCGCACCTCGAGCTGGCCGGTCATGACTTCCAAGGTTAGCCCGCAACCTGGGCCCTGCCGGTAGTCTCACTGCAACCGCCGAGGTGATACGGAGGTAGCAGCCCATGTCCGTCGAAACCGGCGTGCGCTATGACGCCGGTATCGTCGCGTGAGCCGTCCGACGCTGCAGCATCTGCAGATCGCCGCGCTCATTTCCCAGGCCGGCGGTGATCCGTGGGCGGTCGACGACAGTCTGCAAGCCGGCAGCCCCACCCAGATCAACTTCCTGGCCCAGGCATTCCATTCGGCCGCAGGGTCGGCCACCTCAGCCGAGGAAACCTTTGTCACCGCCCAGCAGCACTTCGAGCAGTACAACAGGGAGAACGGCGAGCAGCCGATCAACAACGGCGCCGAGGTGCAGCGGGTCAAGGACTGTCTCTTATACACATCT
>NZ_CP083986.1:330339-331694 GCF_020172685.1 [Mycobacterium] nativiensis
AGATGTGTATAAGAGACAGGTGTGGACTGGTTGGCCCGGCACGGGGTGCACCGGGGGCTTGCGGTGTTCCTGCTGCTGCTGAGCGGTCTGGCGGTGCTCGCCGCGCTGCTGAGCTTCGTCGTCGACCAGTTCATCGACGGGGTGCCCGAACTGGTCGAGCAGGTCACCCAGGTGATCAACTCGACTCAGCACTGGCTCGTCGAGGGGCCGCTACACCTGAGCAGTGAACAGATCGACAGCGCCGGCGACACCGTGGTCAATGGCTTGCGCAACAATCAGGCGAAGCTGACCAGCGGCGCCCTGTCCACGGCAGAGACCGTCACCAAGATCATCACCGGCGCCTTCGTGGTGCTGTTCACGCTGATCTTCTTCCTCTACGGCGGCCGCGACATCTGGCGGTTCACGGTGAAGTTCTTCCCGAGCCAGGTGCGCGAGCGGGTGCACGCAGCCGGCATCGCGGGATTCGAATCACTGATCGGGTATGTGCGGGCCACGTTCCTGGTGGCGCTGGTCGACGCCCTCGGTATCGGAATCGGCCTGGCCGTCATGGCCGTGCCGTTGGCGTTGCCGCTGGCCTCGTTGGTGTTCCTGGGCGCCTTCATCCCGCTGGTCGGTGCGGTGCTCACCGGGTTGCTGGCCGTACTGGTCGCCCTGATCGCCAAGGGCTGGATCTACGCTCTGGTCACCCTGGGACTGATCATCGCGGTCAACCAACTCGAAGCCCATGTACTGCAGCCGCTGGTCATGGGGCGTGCCGTCTCCATCCACCCGCTGGCAGTGGTGTTGGGCATCTCCACCGGCGGAATCCTGGCTGGCATCGTCGGTGCGCTGCTCGCGGTCCCGACCATCGCTTTCATCGATCGGGCGGTGCGGGTACTGGTCGGAACCTCAGATTCGGGCGCGCCGGCCGATCCGGATGCCCCGGACGACGCGACTGTCGAGACGCCGAAAACAGCAGCCGACGACGTCAGTACCGACCCTCCCGACGCAGCAGTTCAGCAGCGCTGAGACCGCCGGAGGCACCGCGCCGCTGGGGACTCTGCGGGTTGTCAGGCGCATCGTCGCCGGGCTGATCACCGACCGCGGTGAACTTCTCGGTAGCCGGGTTCTCGGGGTCGGTTGCGGAGCCCTGAGCCGGGATCGCCGTCGTGGGAGCGTTCTCGGTGCTGTCTCCGCCGCCGGGGGGTTTAGGCAGGGACCGGGTTCGCTCGTCGGACGCCTCCGGCTCAGTTTCACCCTGCCGGCCGCGCCGGGCCTGCGACGCGTCACGGCCGCCGCGTAGTTCGCCCAGCCATGACTCGATTTCGCGTTCCTCGCCCGGGCCCGCGGATTCCTTGCCGGGGGACGGCACCCGC
>NZ_CP083986.1:331839-333691 GCF_020172685.1 [Mycobacterium] nativiensis
AGATGTGTATAAGAGACAGGTTCGGGGCATGTCTGGACCGCGAGCTGCGCCGCTTCGTCGAATCGGTGCGCACCGAAATCGACTTTCAGCAGCCCCCGAAAGACATGCTGCGCAATACGATTCGTGCTTTCTTGCGCTACATCGACGCCAACCGGGCGTCGTGGATCGTGATGTACACCCAAGCCACCAGTTCGCAGGCGTTCGCCCACACCGTGCGTGAGGGCCGTGAGCGAATCATCGAGCTGGTCGGCCGGCTGTTGCGGGCCGGCACGCGCAAGCCCGAACCCGGCGTCGACTTCGAGTTGATGGCGGTCGCGCTGGTGGGCGCCGGTGAGGCGATTGCGAGCCGGGTCAGCACCGGCGATACCGGCGTCGACGAAGCCGGCGAGCTGATGATCGACCTGTTCTGGCGGGGCCTCAAGGAAGCCCCCGGCGGCCGCGACGGCGCCGAAACCGCCGCGGCCGGGTAGTCGGGCGCGGCCTTTAGGCCGTGAAGAGATCCTGGATGGTCGCGGTGATGTCGCGGACCGCACCGTTGAGTGCGAGGAACTCGAAACCGGCTGCCAGCGTGCCCAATCCGACGACGCCGGCAATCGGCAGGCCGATGGCGTCGATGATGTCGCCCTGGGCGAGTTCCTGGGCGAACACCTCGAATGCGTACGCCGGAGCGGTGGTGAACAGGGCGTTGAGGATGTCGGCAGTCGGAAGCAGCGTCGCGTAGGCCGACGCCGCGATGCTGCTGAACGCGTTGGCGAGTTCGCTGAGGCTGGGCAGCGCGAACGACGTGACATCGCCCGCCGAGGCGCCCAGGAAATCGGCTGCGCTGGGAAAGGACAGATTCGACAGATCGTCGACGAAGTTGTTCCAACCCTCTTGTGCCCCATTGCCCAGCGCCGTCAGAACCTCACCCCAGTCGAGGTCGGTCGGGAACAACTCGAACGGTGCGGCCACATTGGCCGGGCCGGAAGACCAGCCTTCGGTGATGCTGCCGTAGCCGAGGTTCACCAGGACCCGCATGGCCGGCTCCAGTAGGTCGTAGATCGGCTGGCCGATGAGCGGGATCGACTGCAGCGGCATCAACAACGGCAGGATCTCGCTGGGAATCATGAAGTAGTGGGTGTTGCCGTCGTAACCCTCGCTCATCGGCAATTCGATAGCCCCCGCGAGCTGCTCGGCGGTCAGAGTCGGGTAGATCGTGTGCTCGTAGATGATGCCCAGGACAGCGTTGAGGTCGGCCAGGAAATTGATCGGGTACTTCGGGAAGTCGGCGTAGCCGTCGTATTCCAGCGTGTAGACGGAGGTGTCCCACGGGGTACCGTCCGGGATCGCGCCGTTGAACGTGATGCCCAGGCTCGGGATGGTCGGGTAGCTGCCATCGGTCAAGACATCGAAACGCTCGAACAGGCCGCCGTTGGGATTGTTGGGGGCGCCGAGCAGTACGAAGGACAGCTGGTCGGCGGTCGGCTGTTGGTCGGGTGGCAGCGCCAACAGATCGCGCATCACGACGGTGGAAATGGTGCTGCTCTGCGAGTAGCCCAGTACGACGAGGTTGTTCCCCTCCGCGATCTGCTTGTTGATCGTGTCGTGCAGGATGGTGACGCCCTGGGCGAGCGACGGATCCAGCTCCAGGCTCTTGACACCGCTGTTGGGGTAGAGGCCTTCCGGTGTGACCAGGCCGTTCACCGCATCCACCGGGTAGCGGGGCTGGCCGTCGAAGAACGGTGTGGTGGGGTCGATGTAGCGGGCAAAGAGCGCGTCCATGTAGCTCTGGGGCGGGATCGGCAGGCCGCTGCCGCCCATGATCCATGCCTGGGTGTCCAGCAATTTCACCTGGGCCGCAACGGTTTTCCAC
>NZ_CP083986.1:333791-335306 GCF_020172685.1 [Mycobacterium] nativiensis
GAGCTGCGTGGGCAGTGACTGGTGCCGATACGGGCAGCAGGACTCCGTCAAGATGGCCATCGATTTGGAGCTGCGCTACCGAGGGCTGCGCGCGCCGCACAAGATCAAGATGGGCGTCTCGGGCTGCGCGCGCGAGTGCGCCGAGGCGCGCGCCAAAGACGTCGGTGTGATCGCAACCGAGATCGGTTGGAATCTCTACGTCGGCGGCAACGGCGGTATGTCTCCCAAGCACGCCCAGCTGCTCGCCAGTGACCTCGACACCGAGACCGTGTTCCGCTACGTCGACCGGTTCCTGATGTTCTACATCCGCACTGCCGATCGGTTACAGCGCACCGCGCCGTGGATCGACGCGATGGAAGGCGGACTCGACCATGTCCGCGAGGTCGTCTGCGACGACTCCCTCGGGCTGGCAGAGGAATTCGAGGCGGAGATGGCCCGCCACGTCGACAACTACACCGACGAGTGGAAGGGCGTCCTCGACGACCCGGAGAAGTTGTCGCGCTTCGTCTCGTTCGTCAACGCCCCCGACGCCGAAGACCCCACCGTCGCGTTCACCGTGCGCGACGGCCGCAAGATCCCGTTACCCGTCCCGGTCGTGCGCTCATCTAAGGAGGAATCATGAGCACCAGCAACATCGCCACTTGGACCACCGCCTGCCGCTACGACAGTCTGATTCCAGGACTCGGCGTCGGCGTCTTGCTCGCGAACGGTAAGCAGGCGGCCCTGTTCCGGCTTGACGACGGCTCGGTCCGCGCGGTCTGCAACATCGACCCGTTCTTCCGTGCAGCGGTGATGTCTCGCGGAATCGTCGGTGACCGCGGGGGCCGGCTTTCGGTCATCTCCCCGCTCAAGAAGCAGGCGTTCGCCTTCGACGACGGCAGCTGCCTGGATGACCCGAGCGTGTCGGTGCGGGTGTACCCCACTCGGATCAGCGAGGACGGCTATGTACAGGTCGGGGAGCCCGTCGCGGAAAGGGCCGTCGCCTAGTCGGGCCTAGCCCGCTTCCTGATCTACCTGGTCCACGGCCAGGCGGTACCCCCGCTTGACAACCGTGGCGACAATATTCTTGTCGCCCAGTGTGGTTCGCAGTCGCAGTACGGCGGTTTCCACCGCGTGAGTGCTGGCGCCGTTGCCGGGCAACGCTTCGAGCAGCGTCTGGCGCGATACGACTCGGCCGGGCTGGTGGGCCAGCGCCCGCAGCGTGGCCATGCTCGAGGGCGACATCGGCTTGGCCACCCCGTCGATTATCACGCAACTGCCGCGCAGTTCGATTCGATGGCCGGCGGCCTGAACGGTGTGGGTGCGCAGCCGCGGCAGCTCGTCGATGATGTGGCGAGCCAACGCCCCCAAGCGCATTCGTCGCGGCGACGAGGTAGGAACGTTCAGCAGCGCCAACGGCCGCGCAGTCAACGGTCCGACGCACATCGCGTGTACGTCGGACCGCAGAGCCAGAAGCAGCGCGTCGGAGATACCGAGATCGGCCGCGCGAGCGAGTGTCGCCATCACGGCGGCAGC
>NZ_CP083986.1:335406-336893 GCF_020172685.1 [Mycobacterium] nativiensis
CCCGGAGCCCTCGGCCTGCACCCGCAGTGCGGCCAGCAGGGCACCGGTGATCGCCTGGGAGGTCTCGACGTTTCCGGCGACCACCGCGGCCGGGTAGACCGGCGACAACAGGGTGCCGTCCGGGATCGTGATCCGTAGCGGGCGCAGGCACCCGTCGTTGATCGGGATGTCGTCGGCTACCAGTGTGCGGAACACGTAGAGCACTGCGGCGGTGGCCACCGATGACGGGGCGTTGAAGTTTGTCGCCAACTGCGCCGACGTTCCGGCGAAGTCGATGGTGGCACCGCGTGCGGCGCGGTCGACGGTAACCCGCACCGCGATCGTCGCGCCGGAGTCCATCTCGTAGCGGTACTCGCCGTCGTCGAGGGAATCGATGACCCGGCGCACCGCCTCCTCGGCGTTGTCCTGGACGTGGCGCATGTAAGCCTGCACGACATCCAGACCGAAATGGGAGATCATCGCGCGGATCTCGTCGATGCCCTTCTGGTTGGCGGCGACCTGCGCACGCAGATCCGCGAGGTTGGTGTCGGGACTGCGTGAGGCGTAGGTCGCCGCGGTGAGAAGTTCGCGGGTCGGTGTCTCGCGAAAGTGGCCGTCGTCGACCAGTAGCCAGTTGTCGAAGAGCACACCTTCCTCGACCACGGACCGGCTGTCCGCGGGCATGGAACCGGGTGTGGTGCCGCCGATCTCGGCGTGGTGACCGCGCGAGGCCACAAAGAACAACACCGGTTCGTTTGGGCTCGCGGCTTCGGCGTACACCGGAGTGACGACGGTGATGTCGGGCAGGTGGGTACCGCCGTGATACGGGTCGTTGACCGCATAGACCTGGCCGGGCCGCATCGTGCCGGCCCGGCGGGAGATGACCTCCTTGACGGTGGCGCCCATCGATCCCAGGTGCACCGGGATATGGGGCGCATTGGCCACCAGATTGCCGTCGGCGTCGAACAATGCGCAGGAGAAGTCCAGCCGCTCACGGATATTCACCGACTGGGCGGTCGCCTCCAGTCGGGTTCCCATCTGCTCGGCGATGGCCATGAACAGGTTGTTGAAGATCTCCAGCAGCACCGGATCGGCCGCGGTCCCAGCGGCAACCGGCGCGGTCGAGTCCAGCCGTTGCAGTACCAGTTGACCGTCGGCGGTGAGCTGGGCCTGCCAACCATCGTCGACGACGGTGGTGGCGTTGTCCTCGGCGATGACCGCCGGCCCGACCACCACGTCGGTGATCGCGTCCCGCTGGTGCAGCGGTGCGTCATGCCAGGCACCACCGGCGTAGAGGCGCACGACTTCAGCGGGTTGACGGGATGCGTCGGCATCGCTTCGCCCGAACAGCTCGGGTTGCTCGGTGAGCCCGGTCGCCTCGACCGAAACCGCCTCGGCGATCAGCGCACGCTCCATCAGGAACGAGTACATGCTGCGGTGGATCTCTTCGAACGCCGCCGTCATCGCAGCGATGCCGCCCAGCTCGACCCTGTCTCTTATACACATCT
>NZ_CP083986.1:336945-337028 GCF_020172685.1 [Mycobacterium] nativiensis
AAAAAAAAACAAAAAAAAAAAAAAAAAAAATATGTGCAAGTCCACAACAATGAACTCATGATGCTATGTGTCATACACAAATA
>NZ_CP083986.1:337128-338523 GCF_020172685.1 [Mycobacterium] nativiensis
GAGACGGTGCCCGCCAGGATCTGGGCCGGTGTGACGCCCAGCGCCCCGGCACACGCCTGGAGGCGTGACACCGAGATCCCGGTCTTGCCGTTCTCGATGGCGCTGATCGTGGCAGGGCTGACCTGCAGGCACTGCGCAAGGTCGCGGACGGTCAGACCTCGGGCCTGACGGGCGGCGCGGATCGCCGTGCCGCACTCCGGCGATCCCGCCACGGCCACCTCCGATTTGTTCAGGAATACTGAACTATATCGCAGGGGGTGACGTCGATCGATGGCCGATTTTGACGGGAAATGGGCTCTTGTGTCACAGTCCGTAGTGTTCGGGCCGAGTGATCGGTCGGTCATTGCGAGAGTGGTGATGGGGTGTCATGGCGATCGAGTTGAGCTATTCGGCGGAAGTGTCGGCGCTCGTCGAAAAGACGCGGGCGTTCATCGAGGACGTGGTGCTGCCGGTGGAGGACCGCTTCGGCGGGGACATTGCCGCCGCGGGCGGCGACGCCGCGGTGAAAGAACTGCAAGCCGCTGCTCGCGATGCGGGGGTATTCGCACCGCACGCTCCCGTCGAATACGGCGGGCTGGGCTTGAACATGTCCGACCGGGCGCCGGTCTTCGAGGCCGCCGGCTATTCACTGTTCGGCCCGGCCGCGGTGAACATCGCCGCCCCGGATGAGGGCAACGTGCATCTGCTGGCGGAGGTGGCCAGTCCCGAACAGAAGGCGCGTTACCTCGCGCCCCTGGCGGCCGGCGACGTGCGATCCGCGTTCGCGATGACCGAGCCCGGGCCGGGCGCGGGTTCGGACCCGTCGGCGCTGACGACCAAGGCCGAACGCCGTTCGGGCGACTGGTACATCACCGGCCGCAAGTGGTACATCACCGGCGCCGACGGCGCGGGATTCTTCATCGTCATGGCCCGCACCTCCGGGGAGCCCGGCCAGCGCGGCGGCGCCACCATGTTCCTGGTCCCCGCCGATACCGCGGGCCTGACCGTCGGCCGACACATCCCGACCCTGGACCGGTCCATGGTGGGCGGCCACTGTGAAGTGTTCTTCGACGACGTTCGGGTTCCCGAGGAAGCGGTGCTCGGGGAGGTGGACCGTGGCTTCGAGTACGCCCAGGTGCGTCTCGGGCCTGCGCGCATGACGCACGTCATGCGATGGCTCGGCGCCGCGCGTCGCGGCCATGACACCGCGCTGTCGCACATCGTGGAGCGTCAGGCATTCGGCTCGACGCTTGGTGATCTCGGCATGATCCAGAACATGGTGGCCGACAACGAAATCGACATCGCGGCCACCCGAGCGCTGCTGGTACGCGCATGTTGGGAACTCGATCAGGGCTCTAGCGCCGGCGACGCGACCTCGATCGCCAAGACGTTCGCCGCCGAGGCGATCTTCCGGAT
>NZ_CP083986.1:338679-339923 GCF_020172685.1 [Mycobacterium] nativiensis
AGATGTGTATAAGAGACAGTTTCCAGGGTGCGCGCACCCGGTACTTCGACGACTACTTCAGCGGCGTCGTCGAAGCCGGGGTGCGCCAGGTGGTGATTCTGGCGGCCGGGCTGGACTCCCGCGCCTTCCGGTTGTCCTGGCCGGACGCAACGACGATCTTCGAGTTGGACCAGCCGCAAGTGCTCGGCTTCAAGAGCTATGTCCTGTCGCAGCGCGGCATCCGCCCCACGGCCGAACGGCGTGAGGTCGCCGTCGACCTACGTGAAGACTGGCCCCAGGCGCTGTGTGACGCCGGCTTCGATCCGACCAAGCCCTCGGCATGGATCGCCGAGGGCTTATTGATCTACCTGCCCGCTGTCGCTCAGGAGCAGCTGTTCGCCGGTATCGATGGCCTTGCCGCTTCGGGCAGCCACGTCGCGGTTGAGGACGGCGCCCCAATGCCTCAGGACGCGTATGAAGCCGCGGTTGCGGCCGAAGTCGAGGCAGGCGACGACGCCCGCATCTTCCATCGGCTGGTCTACAACGAGCAGCACGCTCCCGCGGATCAGTGGTTCGGCGCTCACGGCTGGACCGCGAAGATGACGCCGCTGGCCGATTGCCTGCGCGAGTTGGGTCGGCCCGTCCCGGAGCCGGACACCCAAGCCGGTCAGATGATCTTGCGGAACTCGCTGATGTGGGCGGTCAAGAGGTAGGAGCGGTCAGTGACCGCGGCCGAGAACCGCTGTGGAAGACGAACCCCGGATGCGGTAGCGTGCGGGACAATCGAAAATGATTTTCAATAAGGAGTCGGTGATGGGTTGGAACGACGTTGGCGCGCCAGCGCCCCGTTTGTGGGCTGCAAAGCCGCCTGCGGGAGTGATGGAAGTCGCCTGCCGATCGTCTCGATCGATCTCGACAGTTAGCTTATGCAATGCTAACTTCAGCCGGGTTGGTGCAGTCAAAAACAGTGAAGGGGCGAGCCACGCATGAACAACGGTGATGCGGCTCTGCTCGCCCCGCAACCGCGCGTTGACGAGGAAACCCTCAGCCGGTTTGCGACCTGTTGCCGCGCCCTCGGTATCGAGGTCTACCAGCGCAAACGTCCTGCCGACCTGACTGCAGCGCGGACCGGCTTCGCGGCGCTCACGCGGGTCGCGCACGAGCAGTGCGACGCCTGGATCGGCCTGGCTGCCGCCGGGGATCAGTCGCCGCGCGTGCTGGCCGCCATCTCGCAGACTGCCGCGGGCTGTCTCTTATACACATCT
>NZ_CP083986.1:340086-342973 GCF_020172685.1 [Mycobacterium] nativiensis
CGATCTGGGACAACCGGTCCACCCAGCATTACGGAGTCTCCGACTTCGGGCAGGCGCACCGGCGGTTGCACCGGATCACCCTTGCCGGCGACATTCCGGTCAGCGTCCACGGTGAGCGCAGTCGCGTCATCCAGGGCGACGCTTCGGCGTACTCCGTCATCGGAGAGCCTCGAGCGGTGGCGTAAGCCACCAATCGTTTCGGGCCGTACAGCTTTGAGTGGGAAGTGATTTGAGGATGAGTAACCGTGACGTGGGCGTGCTGGAGGCACGTACTCGCACAACCAAGGTGGATGCCGACGTCGTCAGCCGGTTCGCCACCTGCAGTCGAGCGCTGGGTATCGCGGTCCACGGTCGGAAACGGCCCGCCGACCTGGCCGCGGCCCGCGCCGGCTTCGCCGCGCTGACCCGTGTCGCCCACGATCAATGCGATGCGTGGGTGGGCCTGGCCGCTGCCGGCGATACCTCGCCACGGGTATTGGAGGCGGTCTGGCGCACCGAGCTGACAGTGGGTGCTCTGCAACGGCAACTCGACCTGCAGCACGGTGCGCTGGGCTTCCACTACGACACAGGGCTGTACCTGAAGTTGCGCGCCACCGAGGCCGACGACTTCCACCTCGCCCATGCCGCGCAACTGGCGATGGCCGGCCGGTGTGCCGAGGCGAACGCGGTGGTCGCCGAGATCGCCCAGCGGCGTCCCGATTGGAACGACGTTCGCTGGATGGCGATCGCGGTGAACCACCATGCCGGCCGCTGGTCGGACATGGTCAAGCTGCTGACCCCGATCGTCAACGACCCCGACCGCGACGAGCTGTTCACCCACGCCGCCAAGATCGCCCTGGGTATCGCCCTGGCGCGGCTGGGTATGTACGCCCCGGCGTTGTCGTACCTGGAGGAGCCGGAAGGGCCGATCGCGGCCGCGGCCACCGACGGGTCCCTGGCTAAGGGATTGGTCCTGCGTGCCCAAGACGATGAGGAGACCGCGGCTGAGGTTTTGCAGGACCTCTATGCCGCCAACCCGGAGAACGAGCAGGTTCAGCAGGCCCTGTTGGACCACAGCTTCGGGATCATCACGACCACCGCGGACCGGATCGCGGCCCGGACCGACCCGTGGGACCGCGGCACCGAGCCGAACGAATCCGACTTCATCGATCCCGGCGCGCATGAGCGCAAGGCGGAGCTGCTGGCCGAGGCCGAGCGCGAACTCGGCGAGTTCATCGGCCTCGACGAGGTCAAGGATCAGGTGCAGCGGCTGAAAAGTTCGGTGGCGATGGCGATCCGGCGCGAGCAGCACGGTCTGGCCGTGGCGCAACGAGCCCATCACCTGGTCTTCGCCGGCCCGCCTGGGACGGGTAAGACCACCATCGCTCGTGTGGTGGCCAAGATCTACTGCGGCCTGGGACTGCTGAAGAAAGAGAATGTGCGTGAGGTGCACCGTGCCGACCTGATCGGTCAGCACATCGGTGAGACCGAGGCTAAGACCAACGCGGTCATCGACAGCGCCCTTGATGGTGTGCTGTTCCTCGATGAGGCGTATGCCTTGGTGGCCACCGGCGCCAAGAACGATTTTGGTCTGATCGCCATCGACACCCTGCTGGCGCGGATGGAGAACGACCGTGACCGGCTGGTGGTGATCATCGCGGGCTACCGGGCCGACCTGGACCGGTTCCTGGACACCAACGAAGGTCTGCGGTCACGCTTTTCTCGCAGCATCGACTTCCCGTCCTACACAGCGGGCGAGTTGGTCGAGATCGCCACTGTGATGGCCGAGCACCGGGACAGCGTCTTTGAACCGAGCGCGCAAGAAGACTTGCAGGCGCTGTTCGGTCAGCTGGCTGCTGCGTCGCACCCCGATGCCAACGGTGTCGAACGGCGCAGCCTGGACATCGCCGGTAACGGCCGGTTCGTGCGAAACCTCGTCGAACGTTCCGAGGAGGAGCGCGAATTCCGGCTCGATCATTCCGAACAAGCTGGCACCGAGGCATTCACTGATGAGGAGCTCATGACCATTACTGCCGAAGATGTCCGTAACTCGGTGGCGCCGTTGCTGCGTGGCCTGGGCTTGGAGGCCAAGGTATGAGCGCACCTTCGGACCGGTCTGATCTGACGGAAGACGGGCGGCGCTCGTTCGCGTCGCGGACCCCGGTCAACGACAATCCCGACCGGGTCGAGTACCGGCGCGGTTTTATCACCAAGCATCAGGTCAGCGGCTGGCGATTCCTGGTGCGGCGGATCTCCGCGGGCCTTGCTCTGCATGACACCCGGATGCTCGTGGAGCCGCTGCGCACCCAGTCCCGTTCGGTGTTGATGGGGGTGGTCCTGTTGGCCACCGGAGTGGCCGGCAGCTTTGCGCTGTCTTTGATTCGGCCGGGTGGATCCGCCGGCAACGATCCCGTGTTGGCTGACCGGTCCACATCGGCGCTGTATGTGCGGGTCGGAGATGAGCTGCACCCAGTGCTGAACCTGACCTCTGCGCGGCTGGTCGCTGGTCGTCCGGTGAATCCCACAGCAGTGAAAGCTGCCGTGTTGGACAACTTCCCGCGTGGCAATCTGCTGGGTATTCCGGGAGCGCCGGAACGGTTGGTGCAAAACGCAGACGCCGACGCGAACTGGACGGTGTGCGACGCGGCGTCCGGCAGCGCCACGGGCGTGACGGTGATCGCCGGGCGGCTGGACACCGACGGGAGTCGCGCTGACGCGTTGGGAGCGCAGAATGCGGTGCTGGTCGACAACGGTGCCGGTGCCTGGCTGTTGTGGAACGGCAAGCGCAGCCGGATCGACCTGGCCGACCACGCCATCACCGGAGCGCTGGGCCTCACCGAGCGGGGTTCGGCGGTGCCCACCCCGCGTCCGATCGCCACCGGACTGTTCCTGTCTCTTATACACATCT
>NZ_CP083986.1:343073-343210 GCF_020172685.1 [Mycobacterium] nativiensis
CGTACTGCATAAATTAAATATAAACACAGAAGTACACCAAATAGTCAATCCAAGCATATAATGCCTGGTATTAATTAATTATTACGAAACAATCAACAACGATTATGTAGAAGCTCAACATTTTTTTTTTTTTTCAA
>NZ_CP083986.1:343254-344984 GCF_020172685.1 [Mycobacterium] nativiensis
AGATGTGTATAAGAGACAGGTCAAGGTGGTTGATGCGGTGTCGGCGCCGGTGACGTGCGCGCAGTGGAGCAAGCCTGCTGGTGCGAGTACGAGTTCGTTGAGGTTGTTGTCGGGTTCGACGTTGCCGCTGCGTGAGGGTGTGCGCACCCTGGATTTGGTGGGCGCCGGAGTGGGCGGCACCGCCGCACGCGTCGCGCTGACCCCGGGGTCGGGCTACTTCGCCCAGAGCGTCAACAGTGATCCGGCGGCCAACGCGACTGCGGGCCCGCTGTTCTGGATCTCGGACACCGGTGTGCGGTATGGCATCAACACCGAGGCCGGCACCACTGGTGGCGATGGAGACACCATCGCCGCACTCGGCCTGAGCGAGCCGGCTGTGCCGATTCCGTGGTCGGTGTTGTCGCAGTTTGCTGTTGGACCCACCTTGTCGCGTTCTGATGCGTTGTTGGCGCATGACGGGTTGGCGCCGGATCAACGGCCCGGCCGTCGCGCCACCGCTGAGCTGGGTACCGGATCTAACGGGGGAGAGACCCGATGAGTCGTTTGATTTTTGAGGCACGTCGCCGGTTGCCGGTGCCGCCGACCGATAAGGGCACGATCACGATTGAGCCGCCGCCGGAGTTGCCGCGGTTGGTTCCGGCGTCGTTTTTGCAGCGCGCGTTGCCGGTGGTGATTGTGATCCTGATCGTGGGCATGGTGATCGCCATGGTCGCGACGGGGATGCGGTTGGTGTCTCCGGTGATGTTGTTCTTCCCGTTCGCGTTGTTGGTGGCCGCGGCCGGGATTTATCGGGGCGGGGATAAGAAGGCCCGCACCGTTGAGGTGGATGCCGAGCGGGCCGATTACCTGCGGTATCTGTCGGTGGTGCGCGACAACATTCGGGGTTCGGCGGCTAAGCAGCGGGCGGCTGCGGAGTGGTCGCATCCGGATCCGGCGGATTTGGCGGCGGTGCCGGGTTCGCGTCGCCAGTGGGAGCGCGATCCTCATGATGAGGATTTCTTGGTGGTGCGCACGGGCCGGCATGCGGTGGGGTTGGCCAGTGCGGTGCGGGTCAGTGACACTGCGGATGAGATTGATTTGGAGCCGGTGTCGCACAGTGCATTGCGCAGCCTGCTCGATACCCAGCGCACGGTGCGTGATGTGCCGGTGGGTGTGGATGTGACGAAGCTGTCGCGGGTCACGGTCCTGGGTGAGGGCGAGCACGCTGCCGATGAGGTGCGCGCCGCGTTGCGGGCGTGGGTGGCCCAGGCCGTGACCTGGCATGACCCGACGATGCTCGGGGTGGCGCTGGCCTCACCGGAGTTGGAGAGCCCAGAGTGGTCGTGGTGCAAGTGGTTGCCGCACACCGACATCGCCGGCCAGGCCGATGGGGTGGGCCCGGCCCGCTACCTGGCGACCAGCGCCGAAGAACTCGCTGGGTTGCTGGCGCCGGTGTTGGCGGCGCGCCCGCCGTTTACCGGTGAGGCCGGCGAGTCGGGTCGGCATTTGTTGGTGATCATCGATGACCCGGACTTTGATGTGGCGGCTTCGGTGTTGGGTGCCGCGCGGGCCGGGGTGACCGTCATCGTCCGCGGTGTGGTGGCACCGAATCGGGAGCAGTACTCCGATCCTGAGCGTCCGATTTTGCGGATCAGCGCGGGCGGCGGGTCGATTGATCGGTGGCAGACCGGCGGCTGGCAGCGGTACGTCGATGCCGCGGACTCGTTGGGTGCTGCTGAGGCTGCGCATGT
>NZ_CP083986.1:345084-346852 GCF_020172685.1 [Mycobacterium] nativiensis
GTGGTGATGCATGCGTTGCCCGAACCGAAACTGTTTACCGCTGGCGTGGTCGATGCCGGGGCGGAAACCACCATCGTGGGTGAGGTCGAGGAAGAGGTGTTGGGTCCGCCGCGCAAGCTGATCGCCACGATCGGTGATCAGTTGGCGAACTACGGGCCCCAGGCCCCGGCGTTGTGGTTGCCGCCCCTAGATGAGCCGATCGCACTGGCGACGACGTTGGCGGGTGCCGGGATCAGCGAGCGGCAGCTGCGGTGGCCGTTGGGACAGATCGACAAACCGTTCGAGATGCGCCGCGACCCGCTGGTCTTTGATGCCCGCTCCGCTAGTGGGAACCTGCTGATTCATGGTGGCCCCAAGTCGGGCAAGACCACCGCGTTGCAGACGTTCATCCTCTCGGCCGCGAGCCTGCATTCGCCGCGGGAGGTCAGTTTCTACTGCCTCGATTACGGCGGCGGGCAGTTGCGGGCCCTGGAGGGCTTGGCGCATGTGGGCAGTGTGGCTTCGGGTCTAGAACCCGAGCGGATCCGCCGCACCTTCGGCGAACTCGAGCAGTTGTTGACCGCCCGTCAGCAGCGCGAAGCGTTCCGCGATGGCAGCATCGGTTCGCTCAACGACGGCTACGGCGAAGTCTTTTTGGTCATCGACAACCTGTATGCGTTCAGCCGCGACAACACTGATCCGTTCAATACCCGCAACCCGCTGTTGGCCAAGGTCACCGAACTGGTCAACGTCGGCCTGGCGTACGGCATCCATGTCGTGGTCACCACGCCGAGCTGGCTGGAAGTGCCGTTGGCCATGCGCGATGGCCTCGGATTGCGCCTCGAGTTGAAGCTCCATGATGCCCGCGACAGCAACGTCCGCGTTGCCGGGGCGTTGACGCGTCCGGCCGAGGCGGTACCGGCCAACCAACCGGGTCGTGGTTTGACGATGGCCGCCGAGCATTTCTTGATCGCCCAACCGGATCTGGGTCAGATCGAGGCGATCAATGCCCGCCATCTGGGGTTGGCGGCGCCGCCGGTGCGGTTGTTGCCGACCAACCTGGCTCCCGAAGAAGTCGGTGTGGTCTATCCCGCGGTCGATCATGTGGTGATCGGGGTGCGCGAAGAGGACCTGGCGCCGGTGCAGGTGGACTTCACTACCAACCCGCTGCTGCTGGTGCTCGGTGATGCCAAGTCCGGCAAGACCACCTTGCTGCGGCACATCATTCGCACCGTGCGGGAGCATTCCAGCGCAGATCAGGTGGCGTTCACCGTCCTGGATCGGCGCCTGCACCTCGTTGATGAACCGTTGTTCGCCGACAATGAGTACACCGCGAATGTGGATCGGGTCATCCCGGCCATGCTCGGCCTGTCGGCGTTGATCGGATCACGGCGGCCCCCCGCAGGCTTGTCGGCGGCCGACCTGGCCTCCTGGAGCTATGAAGGGCACACCCACTACCTGATCATCGACGATGTTGATGCCATCCCCGACACCCCGGCCCTAACCGGCCCCTATGCGGGGCAGCGGCCGTGGACCACCTTGATCGAGTTGCTCTCGCAAGCAGGCGATCTGGGATTGCGGGTCATCGTCACCGCACGGGCCACCGGCTCAGCGCACGCGTTGATGACCAACCCGTTGCTGCGTCGCCTCAACGACCTGCAGGCGACCACGTTGATGCTGTCGGGCAACCCGGCCGACAGCGGCAAGATCCGCGGCCAACGCTTCGCACGCCTACCCGCAGGACGAGCAATCCTGCTGGCCGACAACGACGAACCCACCTACCTACAAC
>NZ_CP083986.1:346952-347102 GCF_020172685.1 [Mycobacterium] nativiensis
AAACAATGCCTACCACAAGCGAGGACTGTACTGAGGCAACAAACACAGCGACATCGGGCCAGCGCAACAGGTCGACACGGATGGTGCTGATGGTACAGGACGCGTAGAGAAGGGGTAATAGATCTTTTTTTTTCTTTTTTTTTTTTTCAA
>NZ_CP083986.1:347146-570801 GCF_020172685.1 [Mycobacterium] nativiensis
AGATGTGTATAAGAGACAGGTGGTGGGAACCCGTCGTGGCTGCCCGACAACGACGGCGGCGGCAAGAAGGGCGGGAACCCGTCGTGGCTGCCCGGTGACAACGGTGGCGGCAATAAGGGCGGCAACAAGGGAGGCGCACCCTCCCCGTGGCTGCCGGGCGTCGGCGGCAACCAGGGCGGCAACAACCCGTGGTTCCCCGATCTGGGCGGCGGCGGTGGCGGTGGCGGCCACGGTGGCGGTCACGGCGGCGGTTGGCCCTTCTGAGCGGCCGCCGAATCCACTAGCCTGGCGGCGTGGACTACGCCGCAGCGTTGCTCGATGAGACCCGTGCCCTCGGTGAACTGATCCGCACCAGCGATCCCGCACTACCGATCCCGACCTGCCCGGAGTGGAACCTCACCCAACTCTTCCGGCACGTAGGTCGCGGACATCGTTGGGCCGCACAGATCGTCGCCGATCGGCTGGACCGCGCGCTGGACCCGCGTGACGTCGTCGACGGCAAACCTCCCGCCGACCCGGGCGCCGCGATCGACTGGCTGAACGATGGCGCCCAGCTGGTGCTCGATGCCGTCGCGCAGGTCGGACCCGACAACCCCGCGTGGACCTTCCTGGGGCCGCGCCCGGCGATCTGGTGGGTACGCCGCCGGCTGCACGAGGCGACCGTGCACCGAGCCGACGTCGTACTGGCGCTCGGTGGCGAGTTCACCCTGGCAGCGGAGTTGGCCGGCGACGGGATCGGCGAATGGCTCGACCTGGTCACGGCGCGCCTCGGGCGCGACGGGCAGCCGTTACCGCTGTCCGACGGTGAAAGTGTGCACCTGCACGCCACCGATGACGGCCTCGGTCCGCAGGGGGAGTGGACCATCAGCCGATCCGCCGGTGCCGACACCGTGAGTTGGGCCCACGAGCACGGCAAGGGGTCGGTGGCGCTGCGGGGCCCGGCCCGCGACCTGTTCCTGGCGGTCATGCGCCGGGTTCCGGTGGCCGACACCGACATCGCGGTGTTCGGGGATGCCGCGGTGTGGCAGAACTGGGTTGACCACACCGCGTTCTGAGCGCTGCCGCACACGGTAGTTTGCAGGACATGAGCACATCGGAGATCGCGACCGTCCTGGCCTGGCATGACGCCCTGGCCGCGGGCGACCTGGAGACCCTGGAGAAGCTGTCCAGCGATGACATCGAGGTGGCCGACGCCGACGGTGCCGGGCAGGGCCATCAGGCGTTGCGGCAGTGGGCCGCCTCGGTGGAGGCCACCACCGCGATCGGCCGGATGTACGTGCACAACGGTGTCGTGGTGGCCGAGCTGACATCGGCCGGGGCCGGCTCGGCGCAGGCGGCCGTGTTCCGGGTGGTGCACGATCACGTGACGGCGGTCTTCCGCCACGACGACCTCGACAGGGCTCTGGCCGCCACGGACCTCACCGAGGCCGACCGGGTCGACTGACCGGTTAGGCTCACGGCATGCGCGGGATCATCCTGGCCGGCGGCTCAGGAACCCGGCTGTACCCGATCACGATGGGCGTCAGCAAGCAGCTGTTGCCGGTCTACGACAAGCCCCTGGTCTACTACCCGCTGTGCACCCTGATGCTGGCGGGCATCCGCGATATTCAGGTGATCACCACCGGCCACGACGCGCCGGCCTTTGCGCGCCTGCTCGGTGACGGCAGCGCGTTCGGGGTCAATATCAGCTACGCGGTCCAGGAGCAGCCGGACGGGCTGGGCCGGGCATTCGTGATCGGCGCCGACCACATCGGCAACGACTCGGCGGCACTGGTGTTGGGGGACAACATCTTCTACGGACCGGGTTTGGGAACCAGTCTGCGTCGGCACCAAACCGTCTCCGGTGCAGTGATTTTCGCGTACTGGATGGCTGATCCGTCGGCATACGGAGTGGTCGAGTTCGACGCCGACGGCACCGCGGTGTCGGTGGTGGAGAAGCCCGCAGAGCCTAGGTCCCACTATGCGATTCCGGGCCTGTACTTCTATGACAACGACGTCGTCGAGATCGCCCGAGGGCTAAAGCCATCCGCGCGCGGCGAATACGAGATCACCGACATCAACCAGACTTACCTCGACCAGGGCCGGCTCAGTGTTCAGACCCTGGCCCGCGGCACCGCGTGGCTGGACACCGGAACGTTCGACTCGCTGTTGGACGCCGGCGACTACGTCCGCACCATCGAGCGCCGTCAGGGGCTCAAGATCGGCATCCCCGAGGAGGTGGCCTGGCGGATGGGATTCATCGACGACGCCCAACTGGCGGTCCGGGCCGAGGTGTGGCGCAAGTCGGGGTATGGCGACTATCTGCTGGCGCTGTTGGAGCGTGGGCGGGGCCCGCAGGCCTGACGGGCGAGTCGGTGCCGACTCAGCCGGCGTCGCGACCGTAATTCAAGCGCTCCGGGCGCGACACCATCGGATCATCCGGTAAAGTTCCGCCTGTCATTCACGCGGAACTTGAGTTCCGTGCGGATTCGAGCCGGGTGTGCGCCAGCGGGCCACCCGGGTCTGGGCCTGGTTGACCTGAACGGATGAGAGGTATTCCCGGGGTGATCCGACTGGCGAAGAGGTTCTGGATCCCGCTGCTGCTGGTGGTGGTCGTGGCGCTGGGCGGGTATGCGATCGACCGGATTCGAGGATCCCTGGGTCATCAAGGACCGAACCTGGCCGAGGGCTCGGCAATCACCGAGAACTTCAACCCGAAGCACATCACCTACGAAGTCACCGGGACGGGTGGGACCGCGAACCTCAACTACCTCGACGAGAACGGTCAACCGAATCTGGTCGAGGACGCCCCGCTGCCCTGGTCGTTCACCATCGTGACGACACTGCCGTCGATGTCGGCGAACATCCTGGCCCAGGGCGACCGCACTACCCGCGACCTTCGGTGCCGGGTGACCGTCGACGGCGTGGTGCGCGACGACCGGGCCAGTGGCGACACCTTCAAACCATTCATCTACTGCTTGGTGAAGTCCGTATGAGCACCGCGAGCCGACGATGCGCTCCGAGGCACGAGGAGCGGGGAGGAGCGAGCGAATGAGCACAGCCGACACGAAAACTCACCGCCCGTTCCTGGGCCGGATGGTCCGGGCCTTCTCGGTGCCGATCATCTTGTTCTGGGTGCTCCTCGCGGTTGTGCTGGGCTCGGCCGTCCCGCCGCTGGGCGAGGTCGCGGCCAACGCCTCTGTGCCGATCAGCCCGATCGGGGCGCCGTCGTACCAGGCGATGCTCAATATCGGCAAGGTCTTTGAGCAGTACGACTCGGATTCCACCGCGATGGTCGTGCTGGAGGGCGAGGAGCCACTGGGCGAGGCCGCACACAAGTTCTACGACGAGATCGTTGCCAAGCTGAACGCCGATCACGAGAACGTGCAGAACGTTCAGGACTTCTGGAGCGATCCGCTGACCGCGGCCGGCTCGCAGAGTGTGGACGGTAAATCCGCCTACGTGCAGATCTTCCTCAACGGTTCGCAGGGCACCACCGCCAGCCACGAGTCGGTGGCGGCGGTGCGCGACCTTGTCGCCTCGGTGCCCGCACCGCCGGGGATCAAGGCCCACGTCGCGGGCAACACGGTCCTCAATGCCGACACCAGCGTGGCCGGGCATCAAAGTCTGCACACGATGGAGCTGGTCTCGGTCGGCATCATCATCGTGATGTTGTTGAGCATCTACCGCTCGGTGGTCACGATGCTGATCTCGATGGTCGTGATCGGCTTCGGGTTGTTCAGTGCCATGGGTGTCACGGCCGCGGTCGGCAACTTGAACATCATCGGTTTGACGCCGTACGCGGTGAGCATGGTGACCATGCTGTCGCTGGCCGCGATCACGGACTACCTGATCTTTCTCCTCGGCCGCTATCACGAGGAGAGAGCCAACGGCCTCGATCCCGAAGAGGCGTTCTATGTGTCCTACAGCGGCGTCTCGCACGTCATCCTCGGATCCGGGTTGACCATCGTCGGCGCCTTGATGTGCCTGAGCATGACGACGCTGCCCTACTTCCGGACCATGGGTCCGCCCTGCGCGATCGCGATCCTGGTGGTCATCGCCGCGGCACTGACCTTGGGCCCGGCGATCCTGACCGTGGCGTCGAAGTTCGGGCTGCTCGATCCTAGACAGAATCTGTCGACGCGAAACTGGCGCAAGGTCGGCACCGTCACGGTGCGCTGGCCCGTTCCGGTCATCTTGTTGACCGGCGCGGTCGCCATCGTCGGCTTCGTCAGCCTGCTGACGTACGTGCCGCAGTACAACGACCAGAAGTTCACGCCGCCCGACATGCCCGCCAACCTGGCCATGGCCGTCGCGGACCGGCACTTCTCCCAGGCCCGGATGAACCCGGAACTGCTGATGCTCGAGACCGACCACGACCTGCGCACCCCGGCGGACATGCTGGTGATCGAGAAGGTCGCCAAGTCCGTGTTTCGGATGCGGGGTATCGATCGGGTGCAGACCATCACCCGTCCGCTGGGCGCACCGATCGAGCACAGCTCCATCCCCTTCCTGCTCGGTGCGCAGAACGCTGGCACCCTTCAGGCCGCGAAGTTCAACAACGACAACGCGGCGCAGATGCTCGAACAGGCCGACGAGATGAGCACGACCGTCGCCAACATGGAGCGCATGTACGCCATCACCAAGGAGATGACCGAGACCACGCACAGCATGGTCGGCCGGACGCACGTGCTGGTGGAAACCACCGAACAGTTGCGCGACAACATCGCCGACTTCGATGACTTCTTCCGGGTGTTCCGCAACTACTTCTACTGGGAGCCGCACTGCTACGACATACCCGTCTGCCACTCACTGCGGTCGATCTTCGACACCATGGACGGCATCGACCAGCTCACCGAAGAGATGGGCCTGCTCACCATGGACATGGATCATCTCGATGAGGTGCTGCCCCAGATGTTGCCGGTGCTGCGCGACACCATCGACTCGATGACGAGGATGCGCGACTTCATGCTCGCGACCCACAGCATCATCTCCGGAACCCAGGCCCAGCAACAGGAATTGGCGAAGGGCGCCACCGAGATCGGCCTGTATTTCGATCAGGCCAAAAATGATGACTTCTTCTATCTGCCGCCGGATGTGTTCGAAAACCCCGACTTCCAGCGTGGGATCAAGATGTTCATGTCGCCGGATCACAAGTCGGTCCGGATGATCATCACCCACCAGGGCGACCCGGCCTCGGTGGAGGGCATCGCCCACGTCCGCGATCTCAAAGACACTGTCGCCGACGCACTCAAGGGCACCCCGCTGGCCAGTGCCAAGGTCTCGGTAGCCGGCACCGCATCGCTGTACGCCGACATGCAGGACGGTGTCGTCGTCGACCTGATGATCGCGCTGATCGCCTCGCTGATCCTGATCTTCTCGATCATGTTGATCATCACCCGCAGCGTGGTGGCCGCGCTGGTGATCGTCGGCACGGTCGCCGCATCCCTGGGTATCGCATGTGGCCTGTCCGTTCTGCTCTGGCAGGACATCTTGGGCCTGGGCGTGCAGTGGATCGTGATTCCGTTGTCGATGGTGATCCTGCTGGCCGTGGGATCGGACTACAACCTGCTGCTGGTGTCGCGGCTGCGGGAGGAGATCCACGCCGGGCTCAACACCGGCATCATTCGCGGGGTGGGGGCCACCGGACGTGTCGTCACCGCGGCCGGCCTGGTGTTCGCCTTCACCATGATGGCGATGATCGTCAGCGACCTACGTGTGGTCGGCCAGCTCGGAATGACCATCGGTATCGGCCTGATCATCGACACGCTGATCGTGCGGGCGTTCATGACACCAGCGATCGCCGCGGCGTTGGGCCGCTGGTTCTGGTGGCCGCTCAACACCTTTGAGATCACCCGGCGTGGCCGCAGCGAACCCGAACCCTCGCCGGCGGAGGACAACACGGCCCCCATTCCGTTGCCCACGTCGGTGTGATGCATGGCCGACACGGAATCGAACCTGCGCCGGCGCACCGATGGGCGGCTGGACAGAACGCGTGATCCCGCGATCCTCGACGCGGCGCTGGCCGCCTTGACGGAGAACGGTTACCACGACACCAACATGAACGACATCGCCGCACGGGCCGGCGTCGGCAAGGCCGCGATATATCGCCGCTGGTCGTCGAAGGCCGCGTTGATCGCCGATGCCCTGGTGTACTGGCGGCCCGACCTCGCCGACGATGGCGTCGCCGACACCGGCAGCCTGGCCGGAGACTTCGACGAGCTGGTGGAACGCATCGGGCGCAACGACAACGAGCTGATCTCCAATGACGTGGTGCTGCAGGTGGCTGTCGAGGCTGCGCAGGATTCGCAGCTGGCCGCGGCTCTCGACGACCTGCTGCTGCTGAGGGGCAGACGGATCGTCACCACGATTCTCCAGCGGGCTGCCGAACGCGGGGAGGTGGCAGCCGGCACCGACTGGTCACTGATCGCCGATGCGCTGACCGGGCTGGGCCTGATCCGGGTGATGAGCGGTCAGAGCTTCGACGCGAAGTTCGCCCGGCAGGTCATCGACACCCTGGTGCTTCCCGCCGTCCTCGCGGCGAGCAGCGACCCGCCCCGGTGACTACTACGGGCGGTAGCCGACCAGGAAGTTGCCCAGGCGTTCAATGGCGTTGGCCAGGTCGCGAGCCCACGGCAGCGTCACGATGCGCAGGTGGTCCGGTGCCGGCCAGTTGAACCCGGTGCCCTGGGTGACCAGGATCTTCTCCTGCAGCAGCAGGTCCAACACCAACTGCTCGTCGTCCTCGATGGGGTAGACCTCGGGGTCCAGGCGCGGGAACGCATACAGCGCCCCACTGGGCTTGACGCAGGAGACGCCCGGGATCTCGTTGAGTTTGGTCCAGGCGACGTCACGCTGCTCCAGCAGACGCCCACCCGGCAGCACCAGGTCGTCGATGCTCTGGTGTCCACCCAACGCCACCTGAATGGCGTGCTGGGCAGGCACATTCGGGCACAGCCGCATGTTGGCCAGCAGGTTGATGCCCTCCAGGAAGCTGGTGGCGTGCTCCTTGGGGCCGGTGATCACCACCCAGCCCGAGCGGTAGCCGGCCACCCGATAGGCCTTCGACAGCCCGTTGAAGGTCAGGCACAACAGGTCCGGCGCCAGGGTGGCCAGGCTGATGTGCTCGGCGTCGTCGTAGAGGATCTTGTCGTAGATCTCGTCGGCCAGCAGCAGCAACTGGTGCTTGCGGGCCAGTTCGACGATCTGGGCGAGCACTTCGCGGCCGTAGACCGCGCCGGTCGGGTTGTTGGGGTTGATCACCACCAGCGCCTTGGTGCGCTCGGTGATCTTCGACTCCAGGTCGGCGATGTCGGGCTGCCAGCCCTGGGTCTCGTCGCACAGGTAGTGCACCGGGGTGCCGCCGGCCAGGGAGGTCGCCGCGGTCCACAGCGGGTAGTCCGGGGCGGGCAGCAGCACCTGATCGCCGTTGTCCAGCAGTGCCTGCAGCACCATCGTGATGAGCTCGGAGACCCCATTGCCCAGGTAGACGTCGTCGACGTCGAAGCGGGGGAAGCCCTCGACGAGCTCATAGCGGGTGACCACCGCGCGGCGGGCCGGCAGGATGCCCTGCGAGTCGGAGTAGCCCTGCGCGTATGGCAGCGCCTGGATCATGTCGCGCATGATCACGTCGGGGGCATCGAACCCGAACGGTGCCGGGTTGCCGATGTTGAGCTTGAGGATGCGGTGCCCCTCGGCCTCCATCCGCGCGGCTTGTGCGTGTATCGGCCCGCGGATCTCGTAGAGGACGTCCTGGAGCTTGGTCGACTGCGCGAACGTGCGCTGCCGCTGCTGGCCGCCGGGGGCGGGCCAGGCTACCTGAGGTATCTGGTGAGCGGTCACGTTGACAATATTCCCACAACTGTCCAATCAAAATTTGCTCGAGAAACAAGTTGGGGCCGTATGTGCATGCACACGGCCCCAACTCGTTATCTCAGCGTTTGCCCGGTGGCCGTGCCCCGCGGGCCATTCCCAGACCCTTGACCGGGGCCTGCTCGGCGGGAGCCGCAGGTTCAGCCGGCGCGGCCGCGGCGGCCGGCTCGGCCGGAGCGGACTCAGCCACCGGTGCCGCAGGAGCGGCCGGGGCCGCCGGAGCCGCCTTCTTGGCGCCCGGCTTGCGGGCACCTGCCGCCATGCCGAGGCCCTTGACCGGGGCGGCCGGAGCCGCCTCAGCCGCGGGAGCCGCGGGTGCTGCCGGCTCGGCTGCGGGGGTCGCCTGCTCTGTCGGGGAAGCGGCCGGGGCCGCCTTCTTGGCGCCGGGGCGCTTGGCGCCGCCGGCCATCCCCAGCCCCTTGACCGGTGCGGCGGGCGCAGCCGGAGCCGCGCTCGCCTCGGCAGCCGGGGCAGCAGCGGCCGGAGCCGCCTTCTTGGCCCCCGGACGCTTGGCGCCGCCGGCCATACCCAACCCGGTGACCGGCTTGGTGGCCGCCGGAGCCGCGGCAGCCGCCGGCTTCTCCAGCGTCTGGGTTGCCGTGGCCGAAGCCGCCGGTGCCGCCTGCTCGGCCTTCTTTGGCGCCGCCTCGGCGGCCTTGGCGGCGGTGCCCTTGGCGGGCAACGTCACCCCGGTCAGGTCCAGCGAGTCCAGCAGGATCTGGGCGATGTCACGCACGTCCACACCCGAGCGCCCGGAGGCCTCGATGCGGTCGTCAAGACCGTCGCTGATCATCACCCGGCAGAACGGGCACGCGGTGGCGATGGTGGTGGCGCCGGTGGCCAGCGCCTCGTCGACGCGGTCGTGGTTCACCCGCTTGCCGATGTGCTCTTCCATCCACATCCGGGCGCCGCCGGCCCCACAGCAGAACGAGCGGTCGCGGTTACGCGGCATCTCGACCAGGTTGGCGCCCGCGGCGGTGACGAGCTCACGTGGCGGCTCGTACACCTTGTTGTGGCGGCCCAGGAAGCACGGGTCGTGGTAGGTGACGTCCCGCGACATCGGGGTGACCGGCACCAGCCTCTTGTCCCGGATCAACCGGTTGAGCACCTGGCTGTGGTGCAGCACGGTGTACTCGCTGCCCAGCTGCGGGTATTCGCGCGAGATGGTGTTGAAGCAGTGCGGGCAGCTGGCGATGATCTTGCGCTCCGGCTTGTCCAGGCCGTCGAACACCTCGTTGAGCATCTCGACGTTCTGGGTGGCCAGCTGCTGGAACAGGAACTCGTTGCCGGAGCGACGGGCCGGGTCACCGGTGCAGGTCTCGCCGGTGCCCAGCACCAGGAACTTCACTCCGGCAGCGGCCAGCAGCTCCGCGGTCGCCTTGGTGGTCTTCTTGGCGCGATCCTCATAGGCGCCCGCGCAGCCCACCCAGAACAGGTACTCGAACCCGTCGAAGCTCTCGACGTCCTGGCCGTAGACCGGGATGTCGAAGTTCAGCTCGTCGATCCAGGAGGTGCGCTCACTGGCGTTCTGACCCCACGGGTTGCCCTTGTTCTCGAGGTTCTTGAACAGCACGGCCAGCTCGGACGGGAACTCCGACTCCATCAGCACCTGGTAGCGGCGCATGTCCAGGATGTGGTCGATGTGCTCGATGTCCACCGGGCACTGCTCGACGCAGGCACCGCAGTTGGTGCAGGACCACAACACGTCGGGGTCGATCACGCCGCCCTGCTCGGCGGTGCCGACCAGCGGCCGGACGGCCTGCTCGGGGCCGGAGCCGCCGATGCGCTCGAAGCCCTTCTCCGGCACGTGGTGGCCGGCCAGCGGCTTGGCGTCGGCCAGGTCGACCTCACCGGTCGGCATCGGCTTGTCGCCGAGCAGGTACGGCGCCTTGGCCATCCAGTGGTCGCGCAGGTCCATGATCAGCAGCTTGGGGCTCAGCGGCTTGCCGGTGTTCCACGCCGGACACTGCGACTGGCAGCGGCCACACTCGGTGCAGGTGGCGAAGTCGAGCATGCCCTTCCAGGAGAAGTCGTCGATCTTGCCGCGGCCGAACACCGCGTCCTCCGGCGGGTTGTCGAAGTCCAGCGGCTTGCCGTCGTACTCGATCGGCAGCAGCGGGCCCAGCCCGTTGGGCAGTCGCTTGAAGGTGACGTTGATCGGCGCCAGGAAGATGTGCAGGTGCTTGGAGTGCAGCACGATCAACAGGAAGCCAAGTGCCACCGCAACGTGCAGCAGCAGCGCGGCGGTCTCGATGCTCTCGTTGGCAGCGAGCCCCAGCGGCGCCATGATCTTGCCCATCAGCTGCGACAGGTAGGCGCCGTTGCCGTAGGGCAGGCTGCCGGTGTTGACCGCGGCCCCGCGCAGCAGCAGGAACGTCCAGACGACGTTGAGGATCATGATCAGGATCAGCCAGGCGCCACCGTTGTGCGAGCCGTAGAACCGGGAGGCCCGGCCGATCTCGCGGGGGTTGCGCAGGACGCGGATGATCATGAACACGAAGATGGACAGGGTGACCGCGGTGATGAAGAAGTCCTGCAGGAAGCCCAGCGCGTCCCAGTGGCCGACCAGTGGGATGGCGAAGTCATGCTGGAACATCTGCCCGTAGGCCTCGACGTAGACCGTGATCAGGACGAAGAACGCCCACATGGTGAAGAAGTGCGCGACGCCCGGGATGCCCCACATGAGCAGCTTGGCCTGGCCAGCGACCTCACGGATCTGGGTCCATACCCGGGTCTTGACGTCGGTGGTCCGCTCGGCGCCCACCTTCACGCCGGACATGACCAGCCGGTAGAGCCAGAACACCCGGCGTGCGGCCAGCAGGCCGACGAACGCCGTCATGGACAGGCCGACGACCAGCCTGATCAGCATTTGGACATTTTCGGTCACGGAGTGTCTCTCCCATCCATAAGTTACCGACCAGTAACTTAACTATGGTTACTGACGGGTAACTTACCGCCAATCTTGCACAACAGCTGCTCAAGCCCTTCCTTGATGCTCGCCCATAGTGCCACCCCCGTCTCGTATTGCGCGACGCAGGATGGCCTAACTGTATCGGCCGGCGACCGATTGGTTGGGCTTTCGTGACCGCTGAGGGGCTATGCGCCTATCACAGTCCCGGCGGCAGCGGGATGACGATCTCCGACGGCCGGGTGGCCCCGGAGGTTGTGGCGGGCGGCTGAGTGGTTGTGGGCGCCTGGGTGGTGGTGGGCGGCGCGGTGGTTGTCGGCGCCGTCGTGGTGGGCGTTTGGGTGGTCGTCGGCGCGGTGCTGGTCGGCGCTGCGGTGGTCTCTGAGGTGCTGACCGGCGGCTCGGTTGGCGTGACCGATGGCAGGTTTCCGGAGGAGGGGGCCTCCGGCGCGGCCGGCTGCGGGGTCGGGGCGGCCGGCTCGTCGGCGGGCGTCGTCACGGTGGACGAGACCGTTGTCGTGGTCGGTTCGGTGTGCCCGGTGTCCCTGTTCACCAGCCGGACCATTCCCCACACCAGCGCGGAAAGCAGGATGGCGGTGAGCACACCCCAGCCGATCAGCGCGAAGGGCTTGAGGTACCACGGCGTGGGCGGCGGTTCGGGCGGCTGGGACCAGTTGGGTTGCTGCCCGATGGGCTCGCCGTACTGGCTTCCGCCGTCCTCGTTGGAGTAGGCCGCCGGCTCGCTGTAATTGCCGCTCCCGCGGTAGTCGTAGCCGGCCATCTGAGTCGGCTCGTTGTTCGGGTCGTCCGGCGTTCGTTCCACGCGCACCGATGGTAGGTGCCGCGGCTGACGAAACACCGCGACCACACCTGACGAGTAGCTGTGCCGACCAGCGGCGCGGGAACGTGTCGTCGGTGTGCACGGCCTGGCCGCAGTGCGTCAGCGCGTCGAACGGCGCCTCGTGAGCAGCGTGAACGCCGCCCGCCAGCCGAGCAGGAACACGCCGGTCACCGTCGAGGCGACGATGACGAAACTCCACGCCACACCTGCCGACGTTGCCGCCCGCAGGGCCATGCCGACCAGCACCGTCGATATCCAGACGATCACCCCGGTGGGCGCCAATGCCGTGGGCCGGCGCCAGGCGCGGGACACCAGCCAGCCCAGTGCGGTGCCGCTCAGAAATGGCCAGGCTGTGGTCGCCAGGCCGCTGAGATCGATGCCCTCGTCGTGGCTGCGCCGGCCGAGAGCGCAGAAGATCAGAACGGCCACCACGTCAATACCGAGCCAGACCGGCTTCCGCTGGGGTTGCATGCGGCGAGACTAGCTGTGCCGCCTACCGGTAAGGCGGAATGGTGATCACCGTCGGCAGCTCAGGAACCTTGGGGATCGGCGGAATGGTGATCACCGAGGGCAGCGGCGGCAGGTGCGGGCGGCGGTGCCCCGGCGGCTCGCCGGGTGCCGGCGCCTGCGGTGCCTGCGGCTGGTGCGGCGGTGCCTGAGCGGGCGGGGCCGCCGACGGCGCACTGCTGCTGGGAGTGCTCGACGAGGAGCCGGTGGTGCTGGTGGTGCTCGTCGTACTTGTCGTGCTGCTGGTGCTCGACGAGCTGGTTGCCGGTGTGGTGCCGCCGCCACCGGGGCCCCGGCTGGTCAGCTGGATGATGCCCCAGATCACCAGCGCGAGCATCACCGCGATCAGCCCGACCCAGGCGATCAGCACCGGCTTACGACGGAACCAGGGTGTGGGTAGCTGTTGCCCGGGGAACGCTCCGGCGTCCTGCGGTGGGGCGGATTGCTGTTCGAACTGGTTGTAGGCGGCGTACTGCGTCGGTGCGTCGCCAGGCCGGTATCCCGGATCACCCGGCCGACCTGGGCCGACGGGGCCGAACGGGGCTGGCGGTGGCCCGGCTGGCGGTGGTCCGCTCTGGCGGTGCCGGATGGACTGGGTGGGGTCATTGCCGGGACTGCCGGGACCTTCTGGAGATCCGTATCGCGCCATTTGATCGATCGTAATGGAAAGCGGTGACAGATGAGGTGGGAGCGATATCGGGCCGGGAAAAGGTGAGATGTCAGAACGTTTCGACGTTCTCGATGCTGACGAACATGCCGTGGCCGGTGCGGTCGTTGGTGAACCGGGTGCCGTCGAGGCCGGCCTTGATCCGCCAGCCCTGTGCCTGATACGTCAGGTAGTCGATGGTGACGACCGGGATGTCACCCAGGTTGCCCAGCACCCACTGCACGGTGCCGTCGGAACTGACGCTGACGCCGTTGGCGTGCTCACCGTCTTTGAGCGGGCTGTTGGTGAACTCGGCCTCGCAGTCGACCTGCCGTGACGAGATCTGGCAGCGGGTTCTGCCGGACTTGGTCTCGATGAAGACGTAACCGTTCTCGTCGGCAGGCAGGGGGACGGCGTCGGAGGGTTTATGCGGGGTGCCCGGTTTGTCCGGAGTGGGGGGTTTGGTCGGAACCGAGCTCGGCGGTTGCGGCGTGCTGGATCGGGGAGGCCGGAAGGACGGTTCGGGCGGCCCGCCCCCCGGGGCAGCGGTCGGATGGCCGTCGACGGTGGTGGTGCAACCGGCCAGCAGCATGGCGGCGGCCAGCGTCAGGTGCGCGCCGAGCATCCTCGGTGTGACCCGATCCGATAACCGCACGAAATCCCCCGCCGACATAGGTTGATGCCCAGCCTACGCACTGTGTGACGCGAGTGGCTGTGGTGACGCGCGGTTCTACCGGGCCGGAGCGGGGAATCCACGGCGAACGTGCGCACAGTGCGAGATTTCGGCGATCTCTTCGCAGTGATTACACGTTCGCCGACGAGGTGGCGGTCAGGAAAGATCCCGGAACACCAAGGCGAATCCGGCGACGGCCGTGACCGCGGCGAGGCCGTAGCCGAGCACCGACCACCACCCGGCGTGCAGGTAGGCGGTGATGGCGACTACCGCGATGGCGCAGAAGATCAACGCCATTCCGTAGAGCGGCGGCTTGGCGGCATATCTGTTGCGGGCCATGCGTTTTCGGCCTTCTACTCGTCGGTTTCCGCCTGTGTTGTCACAGCGGGTGCCTGTTCGGGGTCAGCCGGCATGGGCGTGGCCGCGGCGGTGACCCGCCCCCGCGCCAGGTACCAGCCGATGATCAGTGTCGGCGCGCCGATGAGCACCGCGGCACGGATCCAGGTGCCGTACTCGGGGTCGGACAGCATCAGGACAACCACGGCGGCCAGGAACAGCAAAGTGGCGTATCCGCTGTACGGGGCCAGCGGCATCTGGAACCCGGGTCGCTGCAGCTGTCCGGTTTGGGTCAGGCGGAAGAACCGCAGTTGGCAGGCCACGATCGTGGACCACGCGGCCACCACGCCCAGGGCGGCGATGTTGAGCACGATTTCGAAGGCGTGCTCCGGTATCACCGCATTGAGCGCGACCCCGAACAGGCCGATCCCTCCGGTCAACAGAATTCCGCCGTAAGGCACACCGTTTCTCGACAACGGTGCGGTGAACTTCGGGCCGCTGCCGTTGACCGCCATCGACCGCAGGATCCGGCCGGTGGAGTACAGCCCGGCGTTGAGGCTGGAGAACGCTGCGGTCAGCACCACCAGGTTCATCAGGCCGCCGGCTCCGGTGAAACCGATCTTGGAGAAGAACGTCACGAACGGGCTCTCGCCATGCCGGTAGGCGGTGTAGGGCAGCAGCAGTGCCAGCAGCACCACCGACCCGATGTAGAAGACCGCGATGCGGGCCACCACCGAGTTGATCGCGCGCGGCATGATCTTCTCCGGCTCGGCGGTCTCACCCGCCGCGGTGCCGACCAGTTCGACTGCGGCGTAGGAGAACACCACGCCAGAGGTGACCAGGACCAGCGGCAGTATCCCGGTCGGCAGGAACCCGCCGTTCTCGCCCCACAGGTGCAGGCCGGTGTCCTGGCCGTCGACCTGGAAACGCCCACCCAGGAAGATGGTGCCGACGACCAAGAACGTCATCAGCGCAACCACTTTGATCAACGCCGCCCAGAACTCCAGCTCGCCGAAGAGCTTCACCGAGATGAGGTTCATCGCCACCACCGCCACCAGTGCGGTCAGCGCCAACGTCCACTGCGGGAACATGCGGAAAGCTCCCCAGTAGTGGAAGTACGTCGCGATCGCGGTGGTGTCCACGATGCCGGTCATCGACCAGTTCAGGAAGTACAGCCAGCCCGCGACGAATGCTGTCTTCTCCCCGAAGAACTCCCGCGCGTACGACACGAACGACCCGGACGCCGGACGGTGCAGCACCAGTTCGCCCAGTGCCCGCAGGATGAAGAACACAAAGACGCCGCAGACCGCGTAGACCAGAAACAAGGCTGGTCCGGCCTCGTGGAGTCGCCGTCCGGCTCCCAGGAACAGCCCGGTTCCGATCGCCCCGCCGATCGCGATCATCTGGACCTGTCGCGGGGCCAGCCCCTTGTGATAGCCCTCGTCTTCGCGAGCCAGTGCCGCTGAGGAGGCCAGGTGAGGGTTGGGGACTTGGGACATCGCTGCGAGGGTAACGCACCGGGTCGGTAGCCGGAGGCCTACCGCGACGCCGGAAGCTGTTGATGGGCGAACGCGGCCGCTTGGGTGCGGTTGTGTACGCCGAGCTTTGCCAGCACGGCGCAGACATGGGTGTTGACCGTTTTGGGGCTGAGGTAGAGGGTCGCGGCGATTTCGGCGTCACTGCGGCCGGCTGCCATCAGTTCGAGGACATCGCGTTGACGTTTGGTCAAACCGTGCGGGTCGGCGCTGGTGGCTTTGCGGCGGAGGTCTGGGCTACGCCCACGTAGTTGACTCAGGCGCTGCTGTGCCCGGCGGGCGGCGGCGCGGGCGCCCAGCTGGCGGAACGTGCCCAGCGCGCACTGAACGGCGTCGATATCGCCACCCAATTGCGCGATGGCGGCGTCGTAGGGACTGTCACGCTCGGTCCACGCGGCCGCCGCGGCCCGCCAGTCCCCGGCAAGCTCCAACCGGTATGGGGTGACGCTCTCAGTCACCGGCGCCGTGGTCGGCGCACTGCCCGACAGCTGTGCCCAGCGCTGCAGATGGCCCACCAGCCACGGATCGGAATTGGGCGTCGCGGCGCGCAACCCGGATTGCGCTTCGGTGCGGGCGGTGTCGTCGTCACCCGCCAACCACGCGGCCTCGGCGCGGGCGGCCCGCACCGGACCCAGGCGGAACAGGTCGTCGGGTTCGGTGGCCGCCAGCGCTTCATCGAGCAGCTCGGCGACCGGGCGTTCGCCGCGCCGGGCATGGATCAACGCCAGTGTCACCAGCGGCAGGTGTCGATGCGACGGCGACATCTTCGGTTGGGTGAGAACGTCATTGGCGTGCTCCAGCGCGCGTGCCCAATCTCCACGGTGCAACGCGACCAGGGCGGCCGCGCCGATGACCAGTGCGTGGAACGTGGCGACGTCATGAGCCTTGCAGAACGCGGATGCTTCGCCGACGAAGTCGTCGGCGCTCCGATGGTGGTGCAGCGCGGCGAACCAGCACACCATCAACCCGGCGACCGCGGCATGTGCGGACAATCCTCGGGTGGTCATGGCCTCACGCCACACCGCCTCGAGCTGATCCCAGCCGGTGTCCGAGCACGCAACGGCGGCCAGCGGGGCGGAACAACGCGCGCGAACCAGGACAGCGGGGTCATCGAGTTCGCGGCCCAGTGCGAGGGCGCGCGCGGCATAGTCAGCACAGGCCGGGTCACAGCCGAAGGCGGCCAACTCGGCCAGATTCACCAGGGCCCAGGCCAGCTGTCGGGTGGGTCCGAGGTCTTCGAGAAGCCGCAGCGCCGCTCGCCCAGCCTCCAGTGCCTCTGTCGTGCGCGCTAAGGGGTAGAGCATGTGCGACAGCCAGCGGAGGTTGTCGCCTTCGCCGAGCGGGTCCCCCAACGTGTGGCGCACGGCGATCGCCTCCCGCAGCCACTCGACCGAAGTGTCCGTCAGCCCGCTCACGTAGCTGCTGAAAGCGTGTTGTTCCAGCCAGGTCACCTTCTGTTCGCTGGGGATGTTGTCGGAGTGGCGCAGCACCAGTGCGTACAGTTCGGCTGCTTGACGGTTGGCGCCCAGCGCTGAGGCCCGTTCGGCGGCCGCGGCGCCGTACCGGATCACCGCATCGGTGTCGCCGGCCTTATCCGAATGAAAGGCTAACTCCGCCAACCTATTCGGGTCGATGGGCGGGTTTTCCAGGGCGATCAGTGCCCGCTGGTGCAGTACTTTGCGCTGGTAGTCGGGGATCTGGTCGATGGTGGCGCGTCGGGCCAGTTCGTGGCGAAAGCCCACCGTGTCCGCGTCGGCCACCAGCACCCCGGCGTCGAGGCATTCGCTCAACGCTGCTGTCGCCCCGGGGTACACCGCAGCTACCAGTGCCGGGTGCGCTCGCGGTCCGCAGACGGCGGTGGCCTGGGCGGTCTCGCGTGCGGTCCGGGACAGCCGCGCGAGTCGCCCCACCACTGCCTCAGCGATGGTGTCCGGTAGGCCATCTTCGTGCAAAGCGGTAGGCCCGGCGGCGAGAACTTCGGTGACGAAGAACGGATTGCCGTCGGTGATCCGATGCAACGCCTCGGCATTGACGCCGCTTTCGGCGGCCAGGTGTGCCACCGCCGCCGCACTGAGGGGGCCCAGCGTGATCCGGCTGACGGCCGCGCTGGTGACCAGGTCACCCAGCAGCACCGCGACCGGGTGTTGCGGACCGATCTCGTCGTCACGGTAGGAGACCATCAGGAGCACCGGCACGGTATCGATGCGCCTGGCCAGGAACCGCAGCAGGTCAAGGGTGGCGCCGTCAGCCCAGTGCAGGTCTTCGATCGCGCATACCCAGCGGTGCCCGTCCCCGAACAGGCCGACTACGCGGGCGTAGATGGCTTCGGGATCGCCGGCGTCGATGGCCGCGCGCACTCGGGCCGGCCGCTCACCGGAAAGCCCCCCGAGGACATCGAGAAGCGGACCCAGCGGTCGTGGGGTGGCCAGCGGGTCGCACCATCCACGCACCACCCGTGGCCGCGGGCTCAGGCCGGCGAGAAATCGGTTGATGACCGTGGTTTTGCCGACGCCGGCTTCCCCGCGCAGCAACACGATTCGCCCACGACTGAGCTGAGCGTCCTGCCAACAGCGATGCAGATCGGCCAGCACAGTGTCGCGCTCGAGCAGTCGGTCCACCGGGGCCACCGCCTCCCCGCCTTGGGGCGAATATCAGGTAATCGCCCGATGTGCCGAGACCGGCCGGGCCAGCACACTACGCAGTGAGCGTGGTGGGCGGCCGTCGCGGCGATCAGCACACCGGCATCGGATCAAGATGCGGCATAAAGCCTAAGCCGCCGGCCGGCCGTCCCACGCCGGCTTAACAACGACGAAACACTAGGAAGGGGGGACGAGGTGATCACCATCCAACGCCGCCACACCACAGTCGCCGTCGGCGATCTGGCCAACTTCGGTGGCGGTTGGGAGAACGAATGGATCGACAACCCCGCGGTCGGAGCGTCGGACCTGATGATCACCCCGTTCGGCGACTTCCCGTTGTTCGGATCTTTCTTCTAAAGGCGCTGTACCGCAACAAATTTGGAGATCATCATGACGAACGCCAACATCGCGGTCTCGGTCGAGCCCGCGCAGCAAGGTCGAATGACATGTTTGCCGATGGCGCCGAATGCGCCGGGTGCAGACCCGCAGAATCAGATCAGCCTGGTGGTCTCGTTGACCAACAAGGAGACCAGTGCGGTCCACGTCGCGTCGATGGTTCTGATCCCTGCGGGGGCCTCGGCTCCGGCTAAGACCTACACCCTCGGGTTCGACATCGCGGCCGGTGGGACACAAGTCTGGGCCGGAGCGACCAGCGACGACTACGTGTTCGGGTCACCGCTGCCGGCCTCGGTGGAACTCGCGTTGACGGTGGACGGTTTCAGCGATCCCACCGTGGTGTCGTTCCCGCTGGCATGGCACGTCAATCCCACGCCTCAGGGCAGTTACCGGTTCTGGGGAGATCCGGCGGAATTGGCGTCGGCCGAGTACTGGGTGGGTCAGGGAGCGACCCATGAGACAGGGACGGCCGGCACCCAGATCTTTGCCTACGACGTGGGAGTGGAGGCGTGGTCGGGGTCAGGGTGGACCGCGCTGCTGCCGGGCACGGACGGAACCAGCAATGAGCAGTACCGGTGTTTCGGCAAATCGATTCACGCCGTGGCCGATGGCGTGGTGCTGGCGTTCCGCAACGACTTCCCGCTCAACCCGACGCCGGGGACGGTGGCCGACGACGTCAAGGCATTGATCCAACAGGTGGGTGATGGCAATGGGAACTTCTTCTGCGTCGACGGCGGCGGCGAGACCGTGCTGTATGCCCACATGCAACCGGGTTCGTTGAATCCGGCCCTGCTGTCGAAAGGGGCCGCCGTCACCCAGGGCCAGTTCCTCGGCAAACTCGGCAACGCCGGCAACGCGTACGGTCCGCACCTGCACATCCATGCCAATGCGACGAACACCGGACCGCAGTACTGGGTCGGGCCGCCGCGACCGTTCCTGATGCACGGCGGTCAGGTCTTGGGTCAGGACAGGCTGGCGGCGCAGAAGTTGTTCGGCCCCTGGGTGAACCTGGGCGGTCGGGGGTGGCCACCGCAGCGATCTATGGTGTGGCCGGTCGACAACAGCTGGGAATCGCTTGGCGGCCAACTGACGTCGGGTCCCGGCGTGTGTTCGTGGGGGCCGGGCCGACTCGACGCGTTCGCCGTCGGCACCGACAGCGCCCTGTGGCACCGCTATTGGGACGGCCATACCTGGCACAACTGGGAGTCGTTGGGTGGTCAGTTGACCTCCGATCCGGCCGCGGCGGCCTGGGCCCAGGGCCGGTGCGATGTGGTGGCTCGGGGGACCGATAACGCGTTGTGGCACAAGTGGTGGGACGGCAATGTCTGGCACAACTGGGAGTCGCTGGGCGGCCAACTGACGTCGGGTCCGGGTGTGTGTTCGTGGGGGCCGGGCCGACTGGACGTGTTCGCGCGCGGCACCGACAGTGCTTTGTGGCACAAGTGGTGGGACGGCCATACCTGGCACAACTGGGAATCGTTGGGTGGTCAGTTGACCTCCGATCCGGCCGCGGCGGCCTGGGCCCAGGGCCGGTGCGACGTGGTGGTTCGGGGGACCGATAACGCGTTGTGGCACAAGTGGTGGGATGGCAGCACCTGGCACAACTGGGAGTCGCTGGGCGGTCAGATCACGGCCTCGCCCACCTTGGCGACACGCGGCGCGAACCGCCTCGACGCGTTCGTCCGCGGCACCGACAACTCGTTGTACCAGCGGATCTGGAACGGGAACTCGTGGTCGAGCTGGCAAGCGCTCGGCGGGGCACTGGGTTCCCGACCGGCGGCGGTTGCCTGGAGTTCCACCCGGGTCGATGTTTTCGCCACCGGCGACGACCGCACACTCCGTCACACCTGGTGGGACGGCAACTGGCATCCGTGATCGCGCTCGGTAGGCCCTGCGCGTAGAGGTATTCGTCCTTAGGTGATGGCGTGCGGCGCTGTCGACACGGCGTCGTGAGGTTCGTGTCATGGCGTCAGAGGCCGCCGTGGGTAAGCCGGCATGACACCGGCGCAGGTGCGCAGATCGATCGCAGCGGGGATCCGCCAGGGCCCCGTTTCCTGTGTGCAATTTCGTTGATCGTCCCCATTTAATTCCACGCGTTATTTCCGGGACGATCCGCTGATCCGATGGTCACGGTCGAGCGGATCGGGCTCCTGCTGTTCGACGGGTGACTACGGTTGCGGTTATGGCCGATCGACCCGCGCGAGTCGCAGACGTGCACGAAGTCGCCGCGTCGATGCCACACGTCACCAGAATCGAAGGGCCGAAGGGCAATTCGATTTATCAGGTGGGCGGTAAGTCGTTTGTGTTCTTCCGCACCCCGCGGCCCGACGCCAAGGATCCCGTCACGGGAGAGGCCTACCCAGATGTCATCGTGATCTGGGTCGAGTCGGACGCCGACAAACAGGCCCTCATCCAAGACGCCGCATCACCGTTTTTCAGCACTGCCCATTTCAACGGTCATCCGTCCGTTTTGGTCCGGGAGGTCGACCTGCACACGATCAGCAAGGGTGAACTGGCCGAAGTGGTTCAGGACGCCTGGTTGTCTCGAGCTTCGAATAGACGGAGAGCGGCCTGGCTGGCGACCCACGACACTGACGGTTCAGTCCGATGAGCAACCGGATTGGGGTGGTGGGGGCCGGCATCGCGGGGCTGGCGACCGCGTTCGCCCGCTTCGTCGCGTTTCGGCGGCCACGGGTGGCACCGCTGGTCCGGGAGTCGGTGTTTGTGCTGCCGACGGTGGGTGCGCCGCGATGAGACCAGGTCTGTGGCTTCGGTGGGCACTGTTGCAGGGGTTTCCGCGGGCGTTTCTTGCGGTGCAGGCGCGACGCGGCGACCCTATGGCACGCTTGCTCGTCGGCCCGTTGCGTGGCGGCGACCCGGAACCGCTGACCGAACAGATCCGTGCCGGTGGTCGATTGACGCGCACGCCGTTCGTCTCGGTGACCGCCGACCATGAGCTGTGCCGGGCAATCCTGCGCGACGACAGGTTCGGAGCCAGCAACTCGGCCAACATCAATCTGCCTAAAACGGCTCGCTGGTTGATCAGCCGAACCGATCCCCAGCTGCCCAATCCGGCTGAGCCACCCTCGATGCTGGTGGTCGATCCGCCCGACCACACGCGCTACCGGCGTGCGGTGGTGCGCGCGTTCACGCCTCGTGCGATCGATAAGTTGCGGACCCGGATCGTCGAGATCACCCATGAACTGCTGGATCGCGTGGAATCGGCAGCACGTCCGGATCTGATCGCCGACTTCGCGGGGCCCTTACCGGCTTTGATCATCGCCGAGATTCTCGGAATCCCCGAGGAGCAGCGGTCGCAGATGCTCGACCGGGGTGACCGTGGTGCGCCGTTGCTCGATATCGGGGTGTCTTGGAACACCTTTCGAGGTGCCATGCAGTCCCTGCGAGAAAGCGATCACGAGTTCAGTGACCACATCGAACGGTTGCGCAACAATCCCGGTGACGACATCTACAGCCAAATCATCCGCGACGGCGACCTTGACCGACGCGAACTGGGCGTGACGGCGTTGCTGCTCGCCGGCGCGGGTTTCGAGACCACCATCAATCTGATCGGCAACGCGGTCGTGCTGTTGCTGCGCCACCGCGAACAGTTGGCGATGCTGCGCGAGGACCCCCAGTTGTGGCCGGGCGCGGTCGAGGAAGTCTTGCGCTTCGACAGCCCGGTGCAGATGACATCACGCAACGCCCTCTGCGACCTCGAGCTTGCGGGGTACCACCTCGCTGAGGGCGAAACGGTGGCGCTGCTGCTGGGCGGCGCCAATCACGACCCCGGCGTGTTCGACCAGCCCCGCCGCTTCGACATCACCAGGGCCAACGCCAAGGAGCACCTGTCGTTCAGCAGCGGGATCCACGCCTGCCTCGGAGCCAACCTGGCCCGCATGGAGGCCACCATTGCGCTGCAGGCACTGTTCGAACGCTTCCCCGACCTGCAACTCGACGGACCCCCCACCCCGCGCGGGCTGGCGACCCTGCACGGTTTCCGGAACATCCCGGCGACCACCTGATCACGGTCGCCGATCCGCACCCTCTGCTTTCGAAGTCAGGCCCCGGGTGTCATTCAGGATGTGAGGCCTTTCGGCGTGACCAGCCGTGCACCCAGTTCGCCGGGCTCGACGCGGTGACCTTCGGTGCAGCGGATCTCGACCAGCGCGTCCGCGCCGCAGTCCAGATGCGTCAGACGTAGCCGACCGCGGTTGGGCAGATGACGCTGTCCCCACTGGAACATGGCCCAGACCACCGGCATGAAATCGGTGCCGGCCTCAGTCAGGACGTATTCGTCGCGACTGCGCTGGCCGGGCTCACGGTAGGGCCGGCGGGCCAGCAATCCGAGGTCGACGAGTTCTGTAAGCCGTGTCGCGGTCGCGGCTTTGGTGATGCCAACCCGGTGCGCGAAGTCATCGAATCGGGTGGTGCCGTAGTAGGCCTCGCGCATGATCAGCATCGCGGACTTGGTGCCCACCACTGCCATGGTCTTTTCGACCGGGCACTCGCCGATCGCCGACCAGCCATCGCGATCCGCCAGCGGGCCCTGCAGGAAACTCATCTCGACTCACCTCCCCATCTGGGTTGACTCTACTATACCCAGGGTGTATAGCTGAGTATAGGGAACAATACCTAGCTAGTTGGGAGGATCCACGATGGCCGAATTTCAAGGCCGCGACGCCGTCATCGTCGGCGCCGTTCGCACTCCGATCGGCAAGGGCAAACCGGGCGGTGCTCTGCACGGCATCCTGCCCGCGGACCTGTTGGCGCACAGCCTGCGAGAGCTGGTGCAGCGAACGGGAATCGATCCGATTCAGGTGGACGATGTCATCGCCGGGGCCGTCACCCAGGTGGGTGATCAGGCCTTCAACATCGGACGCAATGCGCTGTTGGGTGCGGGCTTCCCCGAATCGGTTCCCGGCACCACGATCGACCGGCAATGCGGCAGCAGCCAGCAGGCGATCAGCTTCGCTGCCCAGGGTGTGGTGGCCGGCGCCTACGACGTCGTCATCGCCGCAGGGGTCGAGTCGATGAGCCGCGTACCGATGGGCGCGTCGCTGTTGCCGGGCAGCAGTCCATTCGGTGAGTCGATGGCCGAGCGCTATTCGGAAGGCCTGGTCCCACAGGGCATCAGCGCTGAGCTGATCGCGGCCCGGTGGGGTTTCTCCCGGACCGAACTCGACGAGTTCTCCGCCAACAGTCACGAGAAGGCGGCGCGGGCCACCAAGGACGGGCTCTTCGACGAAGAGCTCGCCCCTGTCGCCGGCCTGACCACCGACGAGATCATCCGGCCCGGCACCAGCGTGGAGACTCTGGCGGCGTTGCAGCCGGCGTTCTACGACGAGACGATGAAGGTGCGCTTCCCGCAGATCAACTGGGAGATCACCCCCGGCAATTCGTCGCCGCTGTCCGATGGCAGTGCAGCGGTGCTGATTACCAGCTCCGAGTTCGCCAAGACGATGGGTCTGCGGCCATTGGCACGGATCCACACCAGCACGGTTGTCGGGTCGGATCCGCTCTACATGCTCACGGGAGTGATACCGGCCACCGAGAAGGTGTTACGCCGTGCCGGGATGACGCTGTCCGACATCGACCTGTTCGAGGTCAACGAGGCATTTGCCCCTGTGGTACTGGCCTGGGCGAAGGAAACCGGTGCAGATCTGGCGAAGACGAACGTCCACGGCGGTGCCATCGCGATCGGGCATCCATTGGGCGCCAGCGGCGCGCGCCTCATGACAACCCTGGTCAACGCATTGCGGCACAACGGAAAACGGTTCGGCCTGCAGACCATGTGTGAGGGCGGCGGCATGGCCAACGCCACCATCATCGAGCGGCTCGACTAGAAGGGCTGCGTTATGAGCACCGCACCGACCGGTACCCGCACCGAGCGACTGACAGGCCGCATCGCCGGCCTCTACGCCACTGACGCCCAATTCCGGGCGGCGCAACCAAACCCCGACGTCATCGCGGCGGCGCGCAGGCCCGGCCTGCGACTCGCTCAGGTGCTGCAGACATTGGCCGACGGGTATGCGGACCGCCCGGCAGTGGGGGAGCGCGCTCGCGAGGCGGTGACCGACCCCGTGACGGGCCGCACGACTGCGCGCCTGCTGCCGCGATTCGAAACGATCAGCTATCGCGAGCTGTGGGGGCGCGCGGGGGCGATCGCCGCCGACTGGCGACACCACCCGATCCGCCCACTGGTCCCCGGCGATTTCGTCGCCACCATCGGCTTCGCCAGTGCCGATTATCTGTCGATCGACCTGGCTTGCGCCTATCTAGGACTGGTGTCGGTGCCGTTGCAGCACAACGCATCCACATCGCAGCTCACCTCGATCATCGCCGAGGTGCAGCCGCAGGTGCTCGCGGTGGGCGCCGCCTATCTGGAGTTTGCGCTGGACTCCGCAATGGACAGCGAGTCGCTGCGGCACGTGCTGGTCTTCGACCATCAACCGGAACTCGTCGCGCACCGGGATGCGCTGGCACGAGCTCGCGAGCGCATCCGCAGCGCCAGGGTATCGGTTGTCATCGAGACGCTGGACGAGGTGGTACAGCGTGGCCGCGGGCTGCCGCCCGAACCGCTCTACACCGCCGACACCGACGAGCGGCTGGCGATGATTCTCTACACCTCGGGCAGTACCGGAGCCCCGAAGGGGGCCATGCACTCCGAGCGGACGCTCGCACGGCTGTGGACGGCGTCGGCCACGTTTCTCGCGTCTTCGGACACACCGGTGTTCAACGTCAACTTCATGCCGCTGAACCACCTCGGCGGCCGACTGCCACTGGTGTCGTCATTCATGGCCGGCGGCACCAGCTATTTCGTACCCGAGCCAGACCTGTCGACGCTGTTCGATGACTGGTCGCTGGTGCGCCCCACCGAACTCCCGCTGGTGCCCAGGGTGATCGACATGCTGTACCAGCGTCACCGCAACGCAGTGGCCGGATTGATCGCCCGCGGTGCCACCCCCGAGGCTGCGGAGGCCGACGCGGCCGCTGAGCTACGGGACGGACTGCTCGGCGGACGGGTTCTGGGCGGGTTCGTGGGCACCGCACCGTTGGCTCCGGAGATGGCGGAGTTCCTCGACTCAGCACTGGACGTACACCTGTCTGACGGCTATGGCTTGACCGAAGTCGGTGGTGTCACTCGTGATGGCGCCGTCCTTCGACCGCCGGTGCTTGCCTACAAGCTCGTCGACGTCCCCGAGCTCGGGTACTTCACCACCGACCGGCCGCATCCGCGCGGCGAGCTGCTGATCAAGTCGGCGACCGCCACAATGGGATATTTCAAACGCTCCGAGGTCACCGCCGAAGTTTTCGACGAAGACGGCTATTACCGCACCGGTGATGTGATGGCTGAGTTGGCGCCGGACCGGTTGGCCTATGTCGACCGCAGCAAGAACGTCCTCAAGCTCGCGCAGGGGGAGTTCGTCGCGGTGGCGCGCCTGGACGCGGTTTTCGCTGCGGCGCCCGGGGTAGGCCAGATCTACGTCTACGGCAACAGTGAACGCGCATACCTGCTTGCGGTGATCGTTCCGACCTCGCAGGTCCGTGAAGAATCCTCCGGCGACGCTGCCGCTTTGAAGTCCATGCTTCGGGATTCGCTGCGGCAGATAGCAAAAGCGGCCGAGCTGCAATCCTACGAGCTCCCCGTCGACTTTCTGATAGAGAATGAGCCGTTCACCGCCGCAAACGGTCTCGTGTCTGGTGTGGGCAAACTGTTGCGGCCCAGGCTTAAGGCGCACTACGGACAGCGGCTTGAGCAGCTCTACATCGATATCGACCTGGCTGCGGCCGACGAACTGCGTGCGCTGCGCAATTCCGCGGCGGACCAGCCGGTACTCGAGACTGTGCGCCGGGCCGCAGTCGCGGTACTCGGTTCCGCGGGAGCCGAAGTGGACGCGAACGCCCACTTCACCGATCTTGGTGGCGATTCGCTGTCCGCCCTGACGTTCTCCGAGCTGCTTTCGGACGTCTTCGGGGTCGACGTACCGGTGGGCGGCATCATCAGCCCCACGTCAACCCTCGCGCAGCTTGCCGACCACGTCGCGGCTCAACGCGAGTCGGCGTCCACACGCCCCACTGCCGCCACGGTGCACGGGCCGGGTGCGGTCATGTTGCGGGCGAGCGACCTGACTCTGGACAAGTTCATAGATCCCACGACGTTGGCCGAGGCCGGGGCGCTTCCGCACGCCACCGGTGAATCGCGCACCGTTCTACTCACCGGCGCCAACGGCTATCTCGGCCGGTTCATCGCCTTGCACTGGCTGGAAAGGCTGTCGCAGACCGGCGGGACACTGATCTGCATCGTGCGCGGCACTGACGACGCGGCGGCGTGGGCGCGCCTTGAGCAGATGTTCGACAGCGGTGACGCCCAGCTGCGGCGGCGGTTTCGTGCGCTGGCCGCCGAGCATCTCGAGGTCATTGCCGGCGACATCGGCGAACCCGACCTCGGGTTGGACGTGGCCGTCTGGAATCGGCTGGGACGCAGCGTGGATCTGATCGTCCATGCGGCCGCCTTGGTCAACCACGTACTGCCCTACGAGCAATTGTTCGGTCCGAACGTCGTCGGTACCGCGGAGCTGATCCGGCTGGCAATCACCACCCGGATCAAGCCGATCACGTTCCTGTCGACGGTGGCGGTTGCCATGACGGTCGATCCGGATGACTTCACCGAGGACGGCGACATCCGCGAGATCAACCCGGTCCGGCCGATCGATGACGGCTACGCCAGCGGCTACGGCAACAGTAAGTGGGCGGGGGAGGTGTTGCTACGGGAGGCTTTTGATCACTGCGAGCTGCCGGTGACAGTCTTCCGATCGGACATGATCCTCGCGCACAGCCGCTATACCGGACAGCTCAACGTCCCCGATGCGTTCACCCGGCTGGCCTTCAGTCTGCTTGTGACGGGTCTGGCGCCACGGTCCTTCTACGAAATCGGGCCCGCCGGTGACCGGCCACGCGCGCACTACAGCGGCCTACCGGTCGATTTCGTCGCTGAGGCGATTGCTGCCCTCGGCGCCCGGGGCCGCGGCGGGTTCCGCTCATTCGACGTGATGAACCCACACGACGACGGTATCTCCTTGGACACCTTCGTGGATTGGCTCGGCGATGCAGGCCATCCGATCGAGCGCATCCATGACTACGACGCCTGGCTGGCGCGCTTCGAAACGGTATTGCGGGCGCTTCCCGAAAAGCAGCGCCGACACAGTGTGCTTCCGCTGCTGGGCGCTTACCGGAAACCGCAGCAACCACTGCGCGGTGCCCCGGCGCCGACGGGTGCCTTCCGCGCGGCGGTGCAAGCCGCGGAAATCGGTGAAGACAAAGACATTCCGCATCTGTCTGCGGAACTGGTCGAAAAGTATGTCGCTGACCTGAAATATCTCGGCATGCTCTCGGGCTGAGCCGGGGAATCCGTTGAAGAACAAGGTGAGAGAAGGAGGCCGTCAATGAATGCAGTTCGAGCCGCCGCCGTGCAGATCAGCCCGGTGCTCTACAGCCGGGAAGGAACCGTCGAACGGGTCGTCGCCAAGATCGGGCAGCTGTCGCGCCACGGCGTGCAGTTCGCAACCTTTCCGGAGACCGTCATCCCCTACTACCCCTACTTCTCGTTCGTGCAGCGTCCGTTCGAGATGCGCCCGCAACACCTCACACTGATGGAGCGGGCCGTGACGATCCCGTCGCCGGAGATCGATGCGATCGGAGCCGCGGCGCGGCAGGCCGACATGGTGGTGTCGATCGGTGTCACCGAGCGTGACGGGGGCTCGTTGTACAACACGCAGCTGCTGTTCGACTCCGACGGAAGCCTGCTGCAGCGCCGGCGCAAGATCATGCCGACCTATCACGAACGGATGATCTGGGGGCAGGGCGACGGCAGTGGGCTGCGTGCCGTCGACAGCGCGGTCGGGCGGATCGGGCAGCTGGCCTGTTGGGAGCATTACATCCCGTTGGCCCGCTACGCCTTGATCGGCGACGGCGAACAGATCCACTCCGGCATGTGGCCGGGGTCGTTCGCCGGCGACCTCTTCGCCCAACAGATCGAGGTCAGCGTGCGCAATCACGCGCTCGAGTCGGCCGCCTTCGTGGTGAATGCCACCGCGTGGCTAGACCCCGACCAGCAGGCGCAGATCATGGCCGACACCGGGTGCGCGATCGGTCCCATCTCGGGCGGGTGTTTCACCGCGATCGTCAGCCCGCACGGTGAACTGCTCGGCGACCCCCTGCGCTCCGGTGAGGGTGAGGTGATCGCCGACCTGGACTTCTCGTTGATCGATTCCCGCAAGTCACAGATGGACGCCGCCGGCCACTACAGCCGCCCGGATCTGCTGAGCCTGGTAGTGGACCGCACCCCGCGTGGACATGTCCAGGACCGTTTCGAACAACCCGCTGACGCTGCAGTCGAGGAGGCGGATCGTGTCGCAGTCTGAGTCGCTCGAGATCCCCTTCGCCGGAGTCCGGGTGCGCTACGAGAGCGTGAAGAGCTACGAAGAGCTGGTTGCCGCGTTGCTTGCTGACGTGGGCGAGCGGCCGGTTCCGATCGATGATTTCCCGAGGGATTTCGACAGCTGGGAGTCCTATCGTTCCCAGGTCGAATCCCACGTCGGTGCAAGCGGATTCATGTTGTTCACAACGTTCGACCATGGCGGCTGGATCGCCAAGGCCGGCATCGACCGGAAGGTGTTGCGCGTCATCATCGGCAACCCGCTGATCGCGATCACGATGTTGCGCCACGACGTGACCGCGGGTCTGTTCGCGCCGGTGGAGGTGCTGCTGGTCGGCGAGGAGAACGGCCGCAGCAGTTTGACCTACATCAAGCCTTCGACGCTGATGGTGGTGGAAGACAACCCAGCGCTGTCGGCGGCCGCCGAACAACTCGACGCCAAACTGGCCGCGCTGGCCGCGAAGGTCACGGTCGTCGACACCTGAGCGGCATGCCCGCCGGGCGAGTGCTGTTCCGCCGATCAGCAGCCGCAGTCATCACCGCGCCAGGATCGGAATCCCTGCCAGACCGCGATCGCGGCTACGGCCAGTCCGACCACCGGGTCGAGCCACCAACCGCCGGACCAGTTCGCGGTGACTGCCAGACCGGCCAACACCGCGGCGGCTTGAATCGCGCACAAGTAGCTCTGCGCACCTTCGCCCGCGGTGGCCGCCGAGGCCAGTCGTGTGCCGAGCCGGCGCTGGGCTCGGCCCAACACCGGCATCATCAGGAGCGCTATGGCCGCCAGCGCGATCCCGATTACCGTGGACTCGGCGTGGTGCCGCACGAACAGGTGGCGCAGCGATTCAGCAACGATATAGGGGGCCATCAGCCAAAACGACACGGCCACAACGATTTGGGCGCGTCGCTCCGCGGTGTCGGAGAGCATTCGCGCACCGGTGAAGCGCCAGATCACCACCGCCCCGGCCAACCCTTCTGGCACGGCGCCCAGCGCCCACGCGATCAGCGCGACCGAGCCGGCGGCCCATCCCTGCCACAACCCCACAGCGCCCTGAAGGGCGACGAACACCAGGCTGATCGATGCCAGGCGCCGGGCCCAAGCGGCGTTGACGTGCCATTCGTCGTCCGGCATGACCGGTGTGCCGTGACCAGACGTGTCGTGGCAGACGTCGGCAAGGTCGGAATGCTGGGGCATTGCGCGGGGGGCTTCTTTCCATGCGGGTGTTCACTCGGCGGCGCTGGCCACCACCCGTGCCGGCGGCTCAGGCATTACGCATGAACATATCACGATGTATGCATGAAATTGGCTTGGGCGCCGCCGGCACAGCCGTGGCCTTGTATATATAGCAATATCTGCATATATTGACGTCATGGTTCATTCCAGGGAGGAGTCGCCGGGCGCGAGCGGGCACGCGCACACGATGGCTTCGCGCGACAGTGATCGGCGATGGCTCGGCGGCGCAGCGTCGGCGCGCATCGCGCCCACATGCACGGCCCCACCCACCGACCCGACCGCCCCTGACGACAGGACGTCTCGATCATGGCCCCAACCGCGCTAGCGCTCTACATCGTCTTCGCCGCCCTCGGTTTCGGATGGCGCAGCTGGCTGCAGTACCGCCGTACGGGAAGTACCGGATTCCGCGGTATCAGTGGTCGGCCCGGGTCATTGGAATGGCTGGCGGGCGTCGGATTCGTGATCGCCATCATCACCGGCATCGCAGCCCCGGTACTGCAGCTGGTCGGTGTGCTCTCGCCCGTCCAGGTGCTGAACACGCCGTGGTTGCAGGCGACCGGAACGGTCCTGGCCATCGCCGGTATCGCGGCAACCCTGTACAGCCAGCGCGACATGGGTGAGTCGTGGCGGATCGGCGTCGACGCCGGCGAGACCACCGCTCTGGTGCGTCACGGCGTGTTCGCGCGGGTGCGCAACCCGATCTTCACCGCCATGCTGGCCTTCGCCGCAGGCATCACCCTCATGACACCGAACCCGCTGGCGCTGGCCGCATTCGGCGTGCTGTTGGCCACGATCGAACTGCAGGTCCGCGTGGTCGAAGAGCCCTACCTGGCGCGCATCCACGGCGAAACCTACCGCCGGTACCGCCGGGCCGTGGGACGTTTTCTGCCCGGAGTCGGCTAGAGCGCGCTGAACCAGCTGCTGACGTCGTTGAAGGTGTTCTCGAACGAGAAGAACCCGACGATGCCCTGCATGTAGCCGTACTCGGCCAGCGAGTTGGTCAGAATCGCGGCGTCGTCAGCCGCCAAGTGGCTGAGATTGCCGGCGGCGAACTGCGCCGCGACGTCGCCGGCCAGGCTGTTCGTGTTGGTCTCGCTGACCAGCAGTCCGTGCAGCATGGCGTCCAGGAACTGGTTCGAGTCGTAGGCGCTCAGCGTCGCCGGGTCCAGTGCATTGTTCAAAGAATATCCAATGAAGCCTTGGAAAAAACTGGGAGGGGCCCTGGGTTGCCGACCTCGGGAACAAACCCGACACCCCGCCCGTTGACCCCATCGACAAGTTGAGTCACAAGCACTCAAGTCTGAGTTGACATCAAGGCCGGCGCAGGCGCATCCTTGAGCGCAGTCCGCTCAGACTCGGTAAATGTCTATCAGGGAGGAAACCACAATGGCTCGTGCGGTCGGAATCGACCTCGGGACTACCAACTCTTGCGTCTCGGTGCTGGAGGGCGGGGACCCCGTCGTCGTAGCCAACTCAGAGGGCTCGCGCACCACCCCGTCGGTCGTGGCGTTTGCCCGCAACGGCGAGGTGCTGGTCGGCCAGCCCGCCAAGAACCAGGCGGTCACCAACGTCGACCGCACCATCCGCTCGGTCAAGCGCCACATGGGCAGCGACTGGCACGTGGAGATCGACGGCAAGGACTACACCGCCCAGGAGATCAGCGCCCGCGTGCTGATGAAGCTCAAGCGCGACGCGGAGGCCTACCTCGGTGAGGACATCACCGACGCGGTCATCACCGTGCCCGCCTACTTCAACGACGCCCAGCGCCAGGCCACCAAGGAAGCCGGCCAGATCGCCGGCCTCAACGTGCTGCGCATCGTCAACGAGCCCACCGCGGCCGCGCTGGCCTACGGTCTGGACAAGGGTCAGAGCGAGCAGACCATCCTGGTGTTCGACCTCGGTGGCGGTACTTTCGACGTCTCCCTGCTGGAGATCGGTGAGGGTGTCGTCGAGGTGCGTGCCACCTCCGGTGACAACCACCTCGGTGGCGACGACTGGGACGACCGCGTCGTCGATTGGCTGGTCGACAAGTTCAAGGCCACCTCGGGCATTGACCTGACCAAGGACAAGATGGCGATGCAGCGGCTGCGCGAGGCGGCCGAGAAGGCCAAGATCGAGCTGTCGAGCTCGCAGAGCACCTCGATCAACCTGCCCTACATCACCGTCGACGCCGACAAGAACCCGCTGTTCCTCGACGAGCAGCTGACCCGCGCGGAGTTCCAGAAGATCACCCAGGATCTGCTGGACCGCACCCGCAAGCCGTTCCAGTCGGTCATCAAGGACGCCGGCATCCCGGTCGGCGACATCGACCACGTGGTGCTGGTGGGTGGTTCCACCCGGATGCCCGCGGTGACCGAGCTGGTCAAGGAACTGACCGGTGGCCAGGAGCCCAACAAGGGTGTCAACCCCGACGAGGTTGTCGCCGTGGGTGCCGCGCTGCAGGCCGGTGTCCTCAAGGGTGAGGTGAAAGACGTTCTGCTGCTTGACGTCACCCCGTTGTCGCTTGGTATCGAGACCAAGGGCGGCGTGATGACCAAGCTGATCGAGCGCAACACCACCATCCCGACCAAGCGCAGCGAGACCTTCACCACCGCCGACGACAACCAGCCGTCGGTGCAGATCCAGGTCTTCCAGGGTGAGCGCGAGATCGCCTCGCACAACAAGCTGCTCGGATCCTTCGAGCTGACCGGCATCCCGCCGGCCCCGCGCGGTGTCCCGCAGATCGAGGTCACCTTCGACATCGACGCCAACGGCATCGTGCACGTCACCGCCAAGGACAAGGGCACCGGCAAGGAGAACACGATCAAGATCCAGGAGGGCTCCGGCCTTTCCCAGGAGGAGATCGACCGGATGATCAAGGACGCCGAGGCGCACGCCGACGAGGACCGCAAGCGTCGCGAAGAGGCCGACGTGCGCAACCAGGCCGAGTCGCTGGTCTACCAGACGGAGAAGTTCGTCAAGGAGCAGCGCGAAGCCGAGGGCGGTTCGAAGGTCCCCGAGGATGTGCTGGCCAAGGTCGAAGCGTCCGTCGCTGATGCCAAGAAGGCGTTGGAGGGCACCGACATCGGCGCCATCAAGTCGGCGATGGAGAAGCTGGGCGAGGAGTCCCAGGCGCTCGGTCAGGCGATCTACGAGGCCACCCAGGCCGAGCAGGAAGCCTCGGCGGGTGCGCCGTCCGGTGGCGACGACGACGTCGTGGACGCCGAGGTGGTCGATGATGGGGACATCAAGTGAGTCAAGAAGATTCACGTGAACCCGGTCCGGAGACGATCACGGTAACCGACAAGCGGCGCATCGACCCCGAAACGGGTGAGGTACGCGTGGCCTCCTCCGAGCCGGCCCCCAGTGGGCCGGCTTCGGAGGAGGCTGCCGCCGGCGAGGCCGAGGTCGACCAGGTCGCCGAGCTGACCGCCGACCTGCAGCGGGTGCAGGCGGACTTCGCCAACTACCGCAAGCGGGCACTGCGCGACCAGCAGGGCGTCGCCGACCGGGCCAAGGCCTCGGTGGTGACCGAACTCCTGGGCATTCTGGATGACCTGGACCGCGCCCGCGCACACGGCGACCTGGAGTCCGGTCCGCTGAAGGCATTGGCGGACAAGTTGTCCGGCGTGCTGACCGGACTGGGTCTGGCGGCGTTCGGTTCCGAGGGCGACGAATTCGACCCGGTGCTGCACGAGGCCGTGCAACATGAGGGCGACGGCAGTCACTCCGTTATCGGCGCAGTCCTGCGGCGAGGGTACAAACTCGGCGAGCAGGTGCTGCGGCATGCGATGGTCGGGGTGATCGACACCATCCCGGAGGGCGGCGAGGACGGTGTCGTAGCCGAGACCGCAGCCGATGCCGAAACCGGCGAAGAGAACTGACAGGTGAGGAGGTGACGCGTCATGGCTCAGCGTGAATGGGTCGAAAAGGACTTCTACAAGGAGTTGGGCGTCTCCTCCGACGCCGCCGAGAAAGAGATCAAGAGCGCCTACCGCAAGTTGGCGTCCGAACTGCATCCGGACAAGAACCCGAACAACCCCGCCGCCGCTGAACGCTTCAAGGCCGTGTCCGAGGCCTACAGCGTGCTGTCGGACGAGTCGAAGCGCAAGGAGTACGACGAGACCCGGCGGCTGTTCGCCGGCGGCGGGTTCGGACGGCGCTTCAACGGCGGCGGTTTCGGCGGGGGCAACTTCGACCGGTTCAGCACGGGCGGTGACGGCGGCGAGTTCAACCTCAACGACCTGTTCGGCCAGGCCGGCCAGACCGGCGGGGCCAATATCGGTGACCTGTTCGGCGGGTTGTTCGGGCGTGGCGCGCAGCAACGGCCGAGCCGGCCGCGGCGCGGAAACGACCTGGAGACCGACTCCGAGCTGAGTTTCCTGGAGGCCACCAAGGGCGTCGAGATGCCGTTGCGGCTGACCAGTGCCGCACCGTGTACCAATTGCCACGGCAGCGGTGCACGTCCGGGCACCAGCCCGCGGGTGTGTGCGTCCTGCAACGGCTCCGGGGTGATCAGCAGCAACCAGGGTGCCTTCGGGTTCTCCGAGCCGTGTACCGACTGCCGCGGCAGCGGGTCGATCATCGAGCATCCGTGCAGCGAGTGCAAGGGAACCGGGCGAGCAGCCCGGACTCGTACCATCAACGTGCGGATTCCACCGGGAGTCGAAGACGGCCAACGGATTCGGCTGGCCGGACAGGGCGAGGCAGGACTACGTGGCGCGCCGTCGGGCGACCTGTATGTGACGGTGCGAGTGCGTCCGGACAAGGTCTTCGGCCGTGACGGCGACGACCTGACGGTCACCATTCCCGTCAGCTTCTCCGAACTCGCTTTGGGCACGACGCTTTCGGTGCCGACGTTGGACGGCAAGGTCGGCGTTCGGGTGCCGAAGGGAACCGCCGATGGCCGGATCCTGCGGGTGCGTGGGCGCGGCGTGCCCAAGCGTGGCGGCGGCAGTGGCGACCTGTTGGTCACCGTGAAGGTCGCGGTTCCCCCGAACCTGGAAGGCTCCGCACAGGAGGCACTCGAGGCGTACGCGGCGGCCGAGCGGGCCAGCGGGTTCGACCCCAGAGCCGGATGGGGAGGCAACCGATCATGAGCAAGTCAGAGAGTTCGCGGACGTTTCTGATCTCGGTGGCCGCCGAATTGGCCGGGATGCACGCGCAGACATTGCGGACCTACGACCGAATCGGTCTGGTCAGTCCGCGCCGCAGCTCCGGCGGCGGTCGGCGGTACTCGGAGCGCGATGTCGACCTGCTGCGCGAGGTGCAGCGACTCTCCCACGACGAGGGCGTCAACCTGGCCGGCATCAAGCGGATCATCGAACTGACCAACCAGGTCGAAGCGCTGCAGAAGCGGGCCAAGGAGATGTCGGCCGAGCTGGAGATGTTGCGCGCCAACCAGCGTCGCGAGATCGCGGTGGTGCCCAAGAGCACCGCCGTGGTGGTGTGGCAGCCGCGTCGCCCGTAGCTTCCTTTCGCGTCTGCTCACCGGACTTGGGTGACCCGGATGGAGAACTGGGCCACGCCCGGCTCGCCTGGGCGGGCTACCCGGTAGCCGCCGCGGCGCAGGGCGTCGGTGGGTGCGGCCATCGGCTCGAAACAGATCACGTCCTCAGTGGCCGGCGCGTAGATCTGCGCGGCCGGATACCCGTGATCGAAGCGCACCTCGATGCGGCGCCCGCCGCCGGAGACCGCGAACACCGCCCCGTCCGCCAGCTCGTCGAATCCGTCGTCAAACACCTGATCGCCCAACACCCCCGTGGACGCCGGGTGCGGATCGGTCGCCCCGGTGGGCAGGCTCCGGGCGTCCACCAGACGGGCCCGCATCGCCGGTGTCTCGATCAGCCACTGGGCGCGCGGCACGTCGGGGACGTGCAGGTAGGGGTGAAACCCGAAGCACAACGGGACCGCGGCGTCGGTCGTGGCAGTCACCGTGGTTCGCACCGTCAGGGTGCGGTCGACAAGCGTGATCGCCAGGCGCAGCAGATGCGGGAACGGGAAGCAGGTGAGCAACTCGGGCCGCGAGGCGAAGTCCAACTCGGCAGTCAGCTCCGATGTCGACTGCTCGACCACCCGCCAGCCGGGATCGCCGGCCAGCGTGCCGTGGATCGGGGAACCGTGCTCGTCGGTGTGCACGCCGCCGCTACCGGGAGTGAGCGTGACTTCGGTTCCGTCCACCCGGTAGTCGTTGCCGCTCAATCGGTTCGCCCACGGATACAGCAGCGGAATGCCCATGGTCTTGTGGTCGGACACGTAGGCCCGCAAGCCCTTGCGCTGGCCGAGCAGCTCCACCCCGCCGTCGGCCAGCGAGGTGCCGATCATGCCGGCGCTCGGGACGAATGTCGCCGTCAGTTCCGAGGAGGGATCGCGCAGCGTGGCGGCTTCGTACTCGGTCACTTCTCACTCCGATAACGGGTCGTGTTGTATGCGTTGCGGCGGAGCCCCTTTGGCGATCAAAGCCGCCTTGGTGGCGCGGGTCATCTCCGGACCGCCGCAGATCAGGATCTGCCGATCGCCCCAGCTTCCGTAGCGCGTCACGACGTCCGGCAATTGCCCGATCTGCCGCAGGTGCAGCCCCCGGGGCGGTGTCACGTCGGGATACTCGGCGGCCCATTCCGGGTCGCCGGAATACTCCGACACCGGGGTCACCGACAGCCACGGGTTATGCGCCGCGATCTGCCACAGGGTGGGCAGGTCGTAGAGCTCGCAGGGGTAGCGACCGCCGAAGAACAGATGCACGCGCGGGTTCACGGCCCACCGGGTCAGGTCCATGATGATCGCCCGCAGCGGTGCCAGGCCGGTGCTGCCGGCCACCATCAACACGTCACCGGCGTCCCGGTCGACGTGCAGGCCGCCGTGCGGGCTGGACAGTCGCCAGCGCTCACCCGGCCGGGTCTCATTGACGATCGCGGTGCTGACCAGGCCGCCGGAGACCGCGCGCACATGGAACTCGATCGCGCCGGTCTCGTCGGCCGGCATCGACGGCGACAGATAGCGCCACGACCGCGGGCACTGGGGCACCTCGGCTTTGACGTATTGGCCCGGGTAGTAGGGCAGCGGCCGGTCCAACTGCATCCGGACCACGGCCAGGTCACGCGAGACCCGCAGGTGCTCGACCACGGTGCCGTCCCACCAGGCCGGGCCCTCTTCGGCGTCGGCGGCGCCGCCCATCACCCCGATGATGAGGTTCAGCGATTCCCGTGCGGCATCCTCGACGGCGGGGGTCCAGGCGTCGGCCAACTCGTCGCGCAGCGCCGCGTACAGCACCTGCCCCATGGTGTCGTAATAGTGTTGCGTCACACCATATTTACGATGATCCCGGCCGAGTTGCGCCAGGAACGAGATCGGCTCCTGGGCGCGCTGAGCGACAAACTCACCGAACACCCAGCTCATGGCCTGGGCGAATGCGGTGCGGGTGTCCGCCAGGTCGACGGGGAACAGATCGCGGGCTGCCGGATTGGCGCCGAACCAGCGGGTGAAGAGCCGGCCCACGAAACTGTCGGCACCATCGGGAACGGCGAACGCGTCGCGCAGCACCTCCAGTGCTTCACGGTCGTCAAGGCCCACGGCCGCGATCTTATGCTGGTCGGTGGCGGTATCGGCTACAGCGCGTGAATCCCGTTGTAGGTCACCATCGCACCGATGAGGATCAGGACAGCGGCGAACAGCGCGCCGTGCTGCTGCTCCATCCAGTCCTTCACCCGGTTGAGCGTCGGAGTGAGCCGCTTGCTGGCGGCCAGGTAACCCAGAATCGGGATCGCCACCGAGGATGCGGCAACGGCGACGAAGAACGTGGCCGCTTGCCAACTGTCCGCGGTGCCGAGCCCGGCGCTGCCGATGGCCAGGCCGGCCGCTCCGCACATGAACAGCACCTCGGGCCGCACCACGGCCAGTGCTGCGGCCGTCAGTCCGGCGCGCAGCGGGGTCATCGACGTGAACGAGCGCATCCAGCCCGGCATTTCGCGGTGCCCGTGCCGGGTCGTCCAGCGGTAGAAGCCGAAACCGATCAGCGCCGCGCCCACGGCGATTCGCAGCCATGAGGCCCAGGTCGGTGGTGTCCGGTTCAGTCCCCCCAGCAGGCCCGACCCCGCGACGAAGGCGGCTGTGAGTGCGGCCAGTCCCAGCAGCCAGCCGATCAGGAACGTCAGTCCGGTGCTGCGCGGGTGCGCGGCCTGCAGCACCAGCACCGCCGGAATCACGGTGATCGGGGAGAGCGCCACCACCAGCGCGAGGGGAATCAGTGCGCTCCACAGTGAGCCCAGGCCGGTCGTCATGGCAGCACGGTAGCCGACGGGTCGGTTGGGACTCGCCGACGGCGGGTAGTCGCCTGGGCGTCGAGGCCGGCCGGACGCCGACCTTGCTAGGTACCCATACGGGGTATAGGTTCGCAGGGGTAAAGCGAAAGGCGGATATGTCAGACACGGCCCAATGTCCTGATCGGCGGCAAGCGTCCAAGTCCACTGTGGGGCGTCGGTTCGGCATCACCGGAGTGATAGCCGCGTTGGCCTGCACGCTGGGGTGTTGCCTGCCGGCCATCCTGGTGGCGCTCGGAGCCGGAGCGTCGGCTGCGGCCGGCATGGGGCACGCCGCGCACGGCGGCGACGAAGCGCAGGGCTGGTTCGCCGAGGTGCTCGGCATGGTGCACCGGATCAGCCCCGTTCTGCTGATCGTGTCGATCGCGCTGGTTGCGGTCGCGTTCGCGATGCGGCGCCGCGCGGCGGTGCTGCCGGCGCTGTTGGCCGGCGTCGTGCTCTACTTCAGCGTGCACGGCCAGAGCGATCCGATCGTCATGTATGCGGGGATGGCGCTGGGCTACGCCGCCTGGTTCGCGCTCTACCTGTGGACGCGTCCGCGGCACGACGCCGGGTCGTGCGAAGGATCAACTCCCTGACGGGCCGGCTTCACCCAGGCCGGCCAGTACCAGGCCGGTCGCGAACGCCACCAGGTCGGCGCGGCTCACGTGCAGCCGGCCGTCGGCCCAGTCGAGCACCAGCGCGGTGAGCGCACCCGACAGCGCGCTGGCGTGCATGGCACGCACGGTGGGGGAGATGGGCGGATCGGTGACACCGGCTGAGCCGGCCAGCTCGGTCAGCAGGCCGGGCAGTACGTCGGCGCGGTGGCCGGCGAGAAGGTCGCTGGACTGCGGCTCGCGCAGCAGGATCCGCAGCCGGCGTGGATCCGCCTCGAAGTAGCCGGCGGACGCGTCGATAGCCGCGGTGACCGGGGATTCGGTGCCGGCGGCTTCGGCGATGGCGGCCACCAGTTCGGCATTGCAGCGGTCATAGACGGCGAGCGTCAATTCGTCGGTGTCGCTGAAGCTTTCGTAGAAGTAACGGGGGCTCAGACCGGCGTGCCGGCATACCGCCCGCATGGTGACGCCGGGTGCGCCCTCGGTGCCCAGCAGTTCGAACCCGGCCTGCATCAGCTGGGCTCGCCGGACCTGGGTCCGGTCGTCGTGGGTCTGGCCGCGCCACACCCGCGGCGCCGTCGCGTCCATCGGCCACCCCATCCCCGGATCATAGGAACCGCTTGATTCTACTTGCCGCCCCTGTCATCATCATGGGAATCAGGTGATTCCAATTTGATCGGAAGGTGGGTGGCATGTTCGACGAGGCGCTTTTCCGGGAGGCCATCGCCAAGCCGCGGCTGCGCCAGCCGCTGCCGGAATATCTCGCGGGCAACCGGGCCGGCGGGAAGGTCAAGGTGCTCACCGAGCCCGAGCTCAACGCCATGACGCAGCAGTGGTTCGTCGACCTGGATCGCAAGATCGCCCACTACGCCGACCGCGGGATCGACGTGGCATTCGCGGCCGAATGGGCCAAGAAGTACTGGTGGAGCTGGCTGATGCGGGACATGTCGCTCAACCACGAGCTCTACACGCCGGATCTGCGCTATAAGGACCCGACCACCTTCGGCCGCATCATCGTCGGGCTCGAGGAGTTCGAGCGCTACAACTTCTCCTTCCTCGACGCCATCCCGGACTGGCGCTATGACCCGCTGCCCGGGCAGGTCTACTTCGACGTCACGCCGGAGGGCGAGACCCGGGTCATCGTCCGCTATATCGGCAGCGGGCACTTCAGTGGAACCCTGCGGTTCTACCCGTACGACGAGTCGGCCCCGGCGATCCACGGGGTCGGCACCTTCGTGCAGTGCACCGCGGTGGACCGCTACCACTTCAACGCCGACGGGCTGATGTACGAGGGGGAGACGTTGTTCGATCTGCTCGATGCCACCCAGTCGGCGGGCGTGCTGCCGTCGGATGACAGCTGGCTGTTCCGGGCGCTGATGGGGGCTTCCCGGCTGCCTCGGGTGGTGCAGAACGCCCGTCGCGCGCTGCGCCTGGGGTGAGGATCAAGCCATTGAGTGCACGCGTTTTGCCAGGGCGAGGTAGTCGTCGACATGGCCGGGAAGGATGTCGAGGTGCACGACCGTGCCGTTGGGGTGGGCGACCATGTCGACGACGACTGCCACCGCAGCTGCGTCGGCGTCGCCCGCGACCACCAGTGCCCCCGGGGTGATGATCGACGGATCACGCGCCTCGTCGAGAAAGGCCCAGACGTAGCCGGTCTGGTCCTCCGCGTTCAGGTCTGCGGCGACGTCAACGACGATCATCGGGGAACCTCCAATGCTTGTCTCCACCATACTGATCGTTGACCTGCGCCGGGCCTAGCGCGGACAGGAGCGCTGGAATCTCGTCCACAGCACCGACGAGGACGGTGACGTGCGGCTGACGGAAGGTCGGGAGAATCTTGAATCCGGCCGCCGCAAGATCCCCTGCCTGCACGGAGTGGATACACCTGTAGGTGGCCAGCTTCCTGCCAATATTCCACCCAAGGAACCGGGACCGAGGTCGTCGGTTGCGGCGAACATCGAGATACCCAATACGGGATCGCCGTCGAGACAGAACATGCGGCGCATCCGCTCGGCATGCCGGAGGAGCTTTGCGGCTGAGTCGGGACCGCCGCGCAACAGCAGACACTCGGCAGGGATGCTTTCATCGCGGATGGTGTCGCGGAGATCGGGCAGGTCGGCCACGCTGCCGAACCTACGACCGGCCACTGACACCGGCCGAAGAAATTATTGGACTTGAGCGGAACAGACTCAACCTTGACTACGTTGGACAACACGACAAGCATTTTTGGCGGGCCGTCGAGGCCCCCTGACCCCGATATGGAGGTGTCGTGGACTCGTTCAATCCGACCACCAAGACGCAGGCGGCTCTGACCGCGGCCCTGCAGACGGCCACCGCCGCCGGTAACCCCGAAATCCGGCCCGCCCATCTGTTGCAGGCCCTGCTGACCCAGAACGACGGGATCGCCGCGCCGTTGCTGGAGGCGGTCGGCGTGGCCCCGTCGACGATCCGCACCGAGGCGCAGCGCCTGATCGACCTGGCGCCGCAGGTCACCAGTACCAGTGCCCAGCCGCAGCTGTCCCGCGAATCCCTGGCCGCGATCACCGTCGCCCAGCAGCTGGCCACCGAACTCGACGACGAGTACGTCTCGACCGAACACCTGATGGTGGGCCTTGCCACCGGCGACTCCGACGTCGCCAAGCTGCTCGCCGGCCACGGCGCGTCCCCGCAGGCGCTGCGGGAGGCGTTCGTGAAGGTGCGCGGGTCCGCCCGGGTCACCAGTCCCGACCCCGAAGCCAGCTACCAGGCGCTGGAGAAGTACTCCACCGACCTGACCGCCCGCGCCCGCGAGGGCAAGCTGGATCCGGTGATCGGTCGCGACACCGAAATCCGCCGAGTGGTACAGGTTTTGAGCCGGCGCACCAAGAACAACCCGGTGCTCATCGGTGAGCCCGGCGTCGGCAAGACCGCGATCGTCGAAGGCCTCGCGCAGCGCATCATCGCCGGCGACGTGCCCGACAGCCTGCGCGACAAGACCGTCGTCAGCCTGGACCTGGGCTCGATGGTCGCCGGCGCGAAATACCGCGGCGAATTCGAGGAACGCCTCAAGGCCGTCCTGGACGAGATCAAGGACTCCGCCGGGCAGATCATCACGTTCATCGACGAGCTGCACACCATCGTCGGCGCCGGTGCCACCGGTGAGGGCGCGATGGACGCCGGCAACATGATCAAGCCGATGCTGGCGCGCGGCGAGCTGCGGCTGGTCGGTGCCACCACGCTCGAGGAGTACCGCAAGTACATCGAGAAGGACGCCGCCCTCGAGCGCCGCTTCCAGCAGGTCTACGTCGGGGAACCGTCGGTGGAGGACACCGTCGGCATCCTGCGCGGGCTCAAGGACCGCTATGAGGTGCACCACGGGGTGCGCATCACCGACTCCGCGCTGGTCGCCGCGGCCACCCTCAGTGACCGCTACATCACCGCCCGGTTCCTGCCGGACAAGGCGATCGACCTGGTCGATGAGGCCGCGTCGCGGCTGCGGATGGAGATCGACTCCCGGCCCGTCGAGATCGACGAGGTCGAACGGCTGGTGCGCCGGCTGGAGATCGAGGAGATGGCGCTGGCCAAGGAGGAGGACGACGCCTCCAAGGACCGGTTGGTCAAACTGCGCAGCGAGCTGGCCGATTACAAGGAGAAGCTCGCCCAGCTGACGACGCGGTGGCAGAACGAGAAGGGCGCCATCGACGTCGTACGCGAACTCAAGGAGCAGCTGGAAGAGCTGCGCGGTGAGTCCGACCGCGCCGAACGCGACGGTGATCTGGCCAAGGCCGCCGAGCTGCGCTACGGGCGCATCCCGGAGGTGGAGAAGAAGCTCGATGCCGCAATTCCGAACGCTCGGGCTCAAGAAGACATCATGCTCAAGGAGGAGGTCGGACCCGACGACATCGCCGACGTGGTCAGTGCCTGGACCGGTATCCCGGCCGGCCGGATGATGGAGGGCGAGACCGCCAAGCTGCTGCGGATGGAAGATGAACTCGGCAAACGGGTTGTCGGGCAACGCAATGCGGTCTCCGCGGTCTCCGATGCGGTGCGCCGCAGCCGGGCCGGGGTCGCCGACCCCAACCGGCCCACCGGCTCGTTCCTTTTCCTCGGCCCGACCGGGGTCGGCAAGACCGAGCTGGCCAAGGCGCTGGCCGACTTCCTGTTCGACGACGAGCGGGCCATGGTCCGCATCGACATGAGCGAGTACGGCGAGAAGCACTCGGTGGCGCGCCTGGTCGGGGCGCCCCCGGGCTACGTCGGCTATGACCAGGGCGGTCAGCTCACCGAGGCGGTACGCCGGCGGCCCTACACGGTGGTGCTCTTCGACGAGGTGGAGAAGGCCCACCCGGACGTGTTCGACGTGCTGCTGCAGGTCCTCGACGAGGGCCGGCTCACCGACGGGCAGGGCCGCACGGTCGACTTCCGCAACACCATCCTGATCCTGACGTCCAACCTGGGTCACGGCGGCAGCGAGGAACAGGTGATGGCGGCGGTTCGGGCGGCGTTCAAGCCCGAGTTCATCAACCGGCTCGACGACGTGCTGATCTTCTCCGGTCTGGAGGCCGACGAGCTGGTGCACATCGTCGACATCCAGCTGGCTCAGCTGGACAAGCGGTTGGCGCAGCGCCGGCTGACGCTGGAGGTCTCGCTGGACGCCAAGAACTGGCTGGCCGGCCGTGGCTTTGACCCCGTGTACGGGGCGCGGCCGTTGCGTCGACTGATCCAGCAGTCCATCGGCGACCAGCTGGCCAAGTTGCTGCTGGCCGGTGAGGTGCACGACGGCGACGTGGTGCCGGTCAACGTCAGCGCGGACGGCGAGTCGCTGATCCTGGGCTGACGGTTCCCCAGCGCAGGGGTCCCCCGAAAAGGCTTCGGGGGACCCTTTGCATTCGCAGAGTTCTCGCTGCGGATGCGATGGCCAACCTGATCGGTTAGTCTACGGTTACTGAGAAAGTCCAGTATTTTCCAATACTGTCGTTAATCGCAAGGGGTATGCCATGTCGGGTCGTCGCCATCGCCTGGTCGGGGCAGTCAGCGCGGTAGGGGCGTTCCTGGTGGTGGGGGCAGCCCCACTTGCGACCGCGCCCGCCGCGAACGCCGACTGGGACGACCTGTTCGCGCCCTTCGTCGATGCGTTCAGCATGGTCGACCCCGGCATCGCGGCCGACACCGACCCGGGTTCGGCACTGGCCTCCTTGGACACCCTGCTCAACGGCTGGTACCAGGACCTCATCTACACACCGATCCACAGCATCGCGCCGTGGGTGTTCGGTGACGCGCTGCCCGGCAGTGCTGTCGCGTACGGCCCGGACAGCACCAACCTCCCCGACAGCTTCACCGTCCCGATGCACGTCAATCTCAACACCCAACCGGTGATCAACATCTCGGTGGGCGGCGGGGCGCAGACCGAGGTGCTGGTCGACACCGGCGCGGCCGGCCTGGTCATGCCGATCTGGAACATCAACCCCTTCGGGATCACCGGCCTGCCCACCGGCTTCAACATCGGCCAATTCGGCGGTGCACTGAACTACTTCTATATGGAACTGCCCACCACGGTCACCTTCACCGGTGAGAACGGGGACACCCTCACCGCCGACACCACCGTGGATGCGGTGCTGTTCGCGTTCCCGGCGAACTTCAGCCCGTTCGGCCCGTGGTCCATTGAGAGCTATCTGGCGGGCTCGTCGACCGGCATCTTGGGGATCGGGCCCAACGCGCTCGGGCCCACTCCCGACCACATTCCGACCGCCGATCTGCCGGGCACGCTCGGTAACGGTGTGCTGATTGACCAGCCGGGCGGCAAATTGATCTTCGGGGACAACCCGTTGGAGGGCGGCACAGTCATCCAGGGGGCGCCGTGGACGCTCCCCACCAGTGACCTGAAGGTGAGCATCAACGGCGAGGCGCCCACGACGGTTAGGGCAGTCATCGACTCCGGCGGGGTGTACGGCACCTTGCCGACCTCGGCACTGGCAGGCTCCGGTGTTACCCCGGTCAACGGACAGTTGCCCAGCGGGACGACCATTGAGGTCTTCGCCAAGGACGGAACGCCGCTGTACTCCTACACGGTGGGCACCCAGACCGGTGAGGTGCGCAGCCCGACCGTGATCAGTAGCGGCGGTATGAACACCGGCAACTGGCTGTTCGCTCAGCAGCCGGTCTACATCTCGTACACCCCGGATGGCGTCGGGAAGACCATCATCGGTGGCACCCCCATCGAACCGTGATGACCTAGCGGCCGGGCGCCGCTGAACGTTCCAAACGATTTTTGGCTGTTTCTTGGGTTAATCCCCTGGTGTTCTACGCCCCTGATTGGGTTAGCTGACCGCGGTTGGTCGCGGCTCAGTGGGGGTCCGTGACCTCGAGCGGGGAGGTTTCGGAGATGGCAGCTCGTCGGCGACAGGTGATCGGTGCGACCGCGACGGTCGGAGCGTTCCTGGCGGTCGGGGCTGCGCCGGCCGCACACGCCGACTTCGACGACCTGTTCCAGCCGTTCATCGACGCTCTCAGTGCGGTCGATCCCGGCATTGCCGCCGACACCGACCCCGGTTCGGCGCTGGCCTCGCTGGACTCCCTGTTCGACGGCTGGTACCAGAATCTGGTCACCACACCGATCAACGACCTCGAGCAGTGGCTGTTCGGTGGGGCCGCCGACGCGAGCGCGGCCGGCAGTGCCGTCGCATCCGGCTCGGCTGCCGCTGTTCCGGACACCTTCACCGTTCCGCTGACGGTCAACGCCGGCACCGAGCCGGTGGTGAACGTCTCGGTGGGTGGCGGTGCCCAGACGCCTGTCCTGGTCGACACCGGCGCGGCCGGGCTGGTCATGCCGATCTGGGACGTCAACCCCTTCGGCATCACCGGCCTGCCCACCGGCTTCAACTTCGGTCAGTTCGGCGGTTCGCTGGACTACTTCTACGTGCAGTTGCCCACCACGGTCACCTTCACCGATGCCGCCGGGGACACCGTCACCGCCGATTCCAGCGTCGATGCCGTGCTCTTCGCATTCCCGGCGGACTTCAACATCTTCGGCCCGTGGTCCATCGGGGACTACCTGGGCCCGGCCAACGTCGTCGGCGTGCTGGGTGTCGGACCCAACGCGCTCGGGCCCACACCCGACGCCATTCCGACGGCGGCGCTGCCAGGCGACCTCGGTCAGGGCCTGCTGATCGACCAGGCCAACAATGAGTTGATCTTCGGCGCCAACCCGTTGACCAATGGAACCTCGATTGACGGGGCGCCCTGGACCACCCTGGACGTCAGCATCAACGGCGGTACGCCGCAGCCCGTCTCCGCGGTGGTCGACTCCGGCGGGGTGTACGGCACTATGCCGTCTTCGGTGCTCAACGGTGTCACGCCGGAGCAGAACGGCGGCCTGCCGGATGGCACGACCATCGCGGTCTACCAGCCGGGCACCAACCACCTGCTCTACGAGTACACGGTGCATAACTCGACCACGGCCGACAACTCCCCGACCGTGACCTCCGGCACCAGCATGAACACCGGCAACATCCCGTTCGCCCAGCAGCCGATCTACATCTCCTACAGCCCGAGCGGCCAGGGGACCACCATCTTCGGTGGCACCGCCCCGAACACTGTCGAAGTGTGACGTTGACCTGTTGGAATGGCGCCGATATCCGGTTGTGACCAGCAAGCATTCTCGCTTCTGGGCATATAGCAGATACGCTAGGCCCAATGGTCCCGCTATGGTTCACTCTCTCCGCGCTGTGCTTCGTCGGCGCGGGGGTGTTGCTGTACGTCGATCTCGACCAACGACGCGGCCGCAGCCGCCGCCGTAAGTCCTGGGCGCGCTCGCACGGCTTCGACTTCGAAACGGAGTCCCCCGAGATCCTTCAGCGCTGGAAGCGCGGCGTGATGTCGACGGTGGGCGACGCACCGGTCCGCAACGTGGTGCTGGGCCAGATCCGTGGCGAGGCGGTCTACATCTTCGACCTGGACGAAGTGGCGACGGTGATCGCCCTGCACCGTAAGGTCAGCACCAACGTCGTCGTCGACGTGCGGCTCAAGGGCCTCAAAGAGCCGCGCGAGAACGACATCTGGCTGCTCGGGGCGATTGGCCCGCGCATGGTCTACTCCACCAACCTCGACGCGGCGCGTCGCGCCTGCGACCGGCGGATGGTGACCTTCGCCCACACCGCTCCGGATTGCGCGGAGATCATGTGGAACGAGGAGAACTGGACCCTGGTGAGCATGCCGATCACCAGCACCCGCGCCCAGTGGGATGAGGGGCTGCGCAGCGTTCGCCAGTTCAACGACCTGCTGCGGGTGCTGCCGCCGACCCCGCGGCGCCAGCCGGCCGAAGCCGCGTCGGCTGCCTCGGGTGCCCGGCGCAACGGACAGCCCAGCCGCCCGGTGGGATCGCCCGGCGCAGCCGAGCAGCTCGAGGACGACGCCGCCGACCAGCTCCCGCCGCCGTCCAGGGCGGCCGCCCCGCCGTTGGGCAGCGCCGCGCCGGCCGCAGAACCGCGACCACGGCGCCGCACGACCCGGGATGAGACACCGGGCATGCAGCACTCCTCTTCCGGCCGCAACGGCCACCAGACCGCGCACTACCAGCGCTGACAGCCGCCGCCGGTCCACGCCGGCGGCTTCGTTACGCTATCGGTCATGTCCCGCCCCGTCGCTGTGGTCACTGGGCCCACCTCCGGGCTGGGCGCCGGCTACGCGCGTCGCTACGCCGCCGACGGCTACGACCTGGTGCTGGTGGCCCGCGATGAGAAGCGACTGACCGCCCTGGCAGCCGAACTGCGGGGCAGCCACGGCTGCGACGTCGAGGTACTGCCCGCCGATCTGGCCGACGCCGACGGCCGGGCGCACGTCGCGCAGCGGCTGCGCGCCGGCGTGCGGGTACTGGTGAACAACGCCGGCTTCGGCACCTCTGGTGAGTTCTGGACCGCCGACCCCGCACTGCTGCAGTCGCAACTGGACGTCAACGTCACCGCGGTGATGCAGCTGACCCGGGCCGCGCTGCCGGCGATGGTCGAGGCCGGCGCGGGCACCGTCGTCAACGTGGCCAGCGTCGCCGGCCTGCTGTCCGGCCGCGGCTCGACGTATTCGGCCTCCAAGGCCTGGGTGGTGTCGTTCACCGAAGGGCTGGCGGGCGGGCTGGCCGGCACCGGAGTCGGCATCCGCGTGGTCTGCCCGGGCTACGTGCACACCGAGTTCCACGAGCGCGCGGGCATCGACATGGCAACCCTGCCGTCGTTCATGTGGATGGAGGTCGACGACGTGGTCGCGGCCAGCCTGGCCGACATCGCCCGCGGAGACGTGATCAGCGTCCCGGGACTGCAATACAAGACATTGACCACCGTCAGCCGGCTGATTCCGCGCGGGCTGTCGCGCACGCTGACCAACACCTTCGGGAGGGGCCGTGGGCGCACTTAACACCGCCGAGCGCGACGAACTGGCCGCGCTGGTGCGCGAGCTGTCGGTGGTACACGGCCGGGTGACGCTGTCGTCGGGCGCCGAAGCCGACTACTACGTCGACCTGCGCCGCTCCACCCTGCACCATCGGGCCGGCGCGCTGATCGGCCGGCTGGTCCGCGAACTCACCGACGACTGGGACTACGTCGCGGTGGGCGGCCTGACGCTGGGAGCGGACCCGGTCGCGACCGCGGTCATGCACGCCCCGGGCCGGCCCATCGACGCCTTCGTGGTGCGCAAGTCGATCAAAGCCCATGGCATGCAACGTCTTATCGAAGGAGCCGAGGTGGTCGGCCGCCCGGTTCTGGTGGTGGAGGACACCAGCACCACCGGTGGATCCGCCCTGACCGCGGTACGCGCCGTGCGCGACGCCGGCGGGCACGTCGTCGGCGTGGCCACCGTGGTGGACCGCGCCACCGGGGCCGCCGAAGCCATCGAAGCCGAGGGTGTGCCGTACCGCAGCGTGCTGGGCCTGGCCGAGCTGGGCCTGGGCTGATCTCGAGGACGGTTGTGCGCAAGCTGATCGCGGTGCTGTCGGCGTTGGTCGTCGCGTGCCTGGCCGCCTGCTCGGGCCCCGGGCAGACCGGTCCCTATGGGGCCCAGGGCACCCGGCTGGGCGAGGCGCTGACCCTGTTGGGCTGGGACATGACGCTGTCCAATCTGCGCTGGGAGGTCGATCACGTCCTGATCGACGTCACGGCGACGCTCGCCGACCCGGACGCCCCGCACGCCGCCGCCGCCGATCTGCGGTTCGGGGTCTACGGCACCCCGGCGCACCCGGTCGAGGCCACCGGCCTGGGCAGCTGTGACGCGCTGGGCGAGCTGACCCCGACGCCGCTGTCGGGCAGCGAGCCCGGCCGTCTGAACGGAACCGTGTGTGTGGGCCCGCTCAAGGAACGCAGCGCGGTGCGCGGGATCTACGCCTATTCGCCGGCCGATCGGATCAAGGACACCACCGTGGCCTACGGCGCGGCGTTCCCGGTCGGGCTGCCGCCGATCAACCCCTACGACACCGGCCTGATGCTCACCGCCCAGGGCGTGGCGGCATTTAGGGCCGACGGAATCCCGCTGGCCCCGAGCGCGCTCGGCGACCCGAAAGCGTTCTCCGGCAACGGATATATGGTGCTCAGCCTGTCTGCCGACGCGGTTCCCGGACAATACCGCGACGACGCGGTGGCGCGCGGCGGGCCGCTGATGCTGATCGCCGGACCGGCCGCGCCGATGCGCGGGCTTGGTCCGGATTGCCTGGCCGCCGGGTCCTCGGTGCTGATCCTGCCGGACGCCTCACTGAACTCGGTGCACGTGCCGGCGTCGCTGTGCACCCACGGGGAGATCAACGCCGCGGTGCTGTACGCCTCGGTGTCGGTGGTGGGCACCCACGCCGCGGTGTGGACGATTTCGTGACCGAACCGCGCGATTCAGGCGGTCCCAGCTTCGCCTCTCCTTCGTCGAGCCTCACTGAACCGCCCGGCCCCACCGAATGGTCCGCGCCGGCCAACGGAGTCGGGCCGTGGGAGGGGGAGCCGCCGACCGACCCGCGCTACGACCCAGCGCTGCTGCGCGACGGCGACAGTCGCAATGTTGTTGACGCATATCGGTATTGGACCCGCGAGGCGATCATCGCCGACATCGACAGCCGCCGGCACCGACTGCACGTGGCGATCGAGAACTTCGGGCACGACGCCAACATCGGCTCGGTGGTGCGCACCGCCAACGCGTTCGCCGTGCACACCGTGCACATCGTGGGGCGTCGGCGCTGGAACCGTCGCGGCGCCATGGTCACCGACCGCTATCAGCGGCTGATGCACCACGACGATACGGCTGGGCTACTGGATTTCGCTGCCCAGCAGGGTCTGGCTGTCGTCGCGGTGGACAACGTTGTCGGGTCGGTGCGCCTGGAGCAGACCGCATTGCCCCTCGACTGCCTGCTGGTGTTCGGCCAGGAAGGCCCCGGCATCAGCGACGAGGCCCGCGCCGGTGCGGATCTGACGGTGTCCATCGCCCAGTTCGGCTCGACCCGCAGCATCAACGTCGGGGTGGCCGCCGGGATCGTGATGCACGCATGGATCACCCAGCATGCGGATGTGGACCGTTCCTGGTAGGGGTTAGGGTGTCCTTACCTAGAAAGGTGGGACGTGGCTGCAGACGATGACCTGACCACCCGGCGCATGCGATTCCGCTTCGAGGAGCCCCCGAGCGGCCGCTATTTCGCCGACGACAACATGGTGCTGAGCCACTTCGTGGCCGAACTGTCGGCGAGCTTCCCGGCCGGGGAGGAATCGTTCATCCGCTCGGTGCGCCGGGTCAGCGACCAGATCACCGACCCGACCCTCAAGCGGCGGGCCGCGGGATTCATCGGCCAGGAGTCCACCCACGGTCAGGAGCACCGCCGGCTCAACGCCAAGCTCATCGACCGGGGCTACCGCATAGCGTGGCGGGATTCGAAATCGCTGCGGGACAAACAACTTCGGCGAGAGCAGAAGATGTCGCCACGAGTGCACCTGGCCATGACCGCCGGTGCCGAGCACTACACCGCGGTGCTGGCCGAGCGGATCCTGTCCAGCGCGGAACTCCAGGCCATTCCGGGCACGCCGGAGGTGTGGCACCTGCTGAATTGGCATGCGCTGGAAGAACTGGAGCACAAATCGGTGGCGTTCGACGTCTACCGCGCCGTGGGCGGCACCGAACTCACCCGTATCGCCGTGATGGCGTTCCTGATCGCCACCACGGTGCCGGCCACCCTGCTGGCGGTGGCGGTCTCGCTGGCCCGAGACCCGCTGGCCCGCCGCCACCCGGTGCGGCTGCTCAAGGAGGGCCGCGGATTGCTGCGCGGCCCGTTCTTCTCCGGACTGCTGCGCGACCTGCTGCGCTACCTGCGGCCCGGTTTCCACCCCGACGACGTGGACACCACGGCGCTGCTGGAACTGTGGCAGCGCAAGCTCTTCGGCGACGGCGGCACATTGGTCGACCATCTGCGCTGACAATTCCGGTAGGGCAGGATCAAGCGCTATGGATCTCCTTTGGGCGAATCGGGCGGAGAGCGCGGAGGCCGCCGTCACCGAGCGACACCTCAAATCGCTGTGGCACCTGCCGGGCACCCAGCTGGGGGTGGTGGCCTGGCCGCCGATCCGACGCGCCCCGCACTGGCACTACTGGTGGCAGGCCCACCTGCTGGACTGCCTGGTCGACGCGCAACTGCGTGATCCGCAACCCGAACGGGTGAGGAGGATCAAGCGGCAGATCCGCACCCACCGGCTGCGCAACGTGGGCCGCTGGACCAACGCCTACTACGACGACATGGCCTGGCTGGCGCTGGCGATCCAGCGGGCCTGCCTGGTCACCGGCATAGACCGGCACCGGGCGCTGGGCACCCTGACCCGCCAGCTGACGGACTCCTGGATGCCGGAGTCCGGCGGCGGCATCCCGTGGCGGAAAGAGGAAAAGTCCGTTCCGCCGTTTTTTAATGCCCCCGCCAACGGGCCGGCCGGCATCTTCCTGGCCCGCGAACCCGAATGGCTGGAGCGCGCCCAGCAGATGGGCGACTGGATCGACGCCGCCCTGATCGACCCGGACACCGACCTGGTGTTCGACGGCATCAGGTCGGGCTCACTGGTGCGGGCCGAGTACACCTACTGCCAGGGCGTGGTGCTCGGGCTGGAGACCGAGCTGGCGGTGCGCACCGGAGCGCCGCGGCACGCCGCCCGGGTGCACCGACTGGTCGCCGCGGTGAACAAGCAGATGGCGCCCGGCGGGGTGCTCAAGGGAGCCGGCGGCGGCGACGGCGGGCTGTTCGCCGGGATCACCGCCCGCTATCTGGCGCTGGTCGCCACCGACCTGCCGGGGGACTCCGCCGCCGACGCTCAGACGCGCGACACCGCCGCGGGGCTGGTGCTGTCGTCGGCGAAATCGGCGTGGGACTACCGGCAGTCGGTGAACGGGCTACCGTTGTTCGGGGCGTTCTGGGACCAGACCGCCGCGGTGCCCCGGGCCGAGGGTGCGGTGGCTGCCTCCATCGCCGGCGCGGTGTACGAATCCGAGGTTCCCGAACGCGACCTGTCGGTGCAACTGGGCGGCTGGATGCTGATGGAGGCCGCTGCCAGGCTCGGTTGACTCGGCAGCCGGGGCGACCGCTACTCGGGGTTCTGCGCCAAGGACGCAGAGTCAACGCGCGGGGTGGCGTCGGCGTCGGTCGCGGTGGCGCGGTTTCGGCGGCGGGCCAGGTAGGCCTTGGTCGCCGAGAAGGTCACCGGCAGCAGCGAGACGAACAGGATGCCGATGATGATCAGTTCCAGGTGGTCTGTGATGCCGGGCACCTTGGTCCCCAGCAGATACCCCGTCAGGGTCATCCCGGCTCCCCACAGGATCCCGCCGACGATGTCGAAGGCCAGGTAGACCGGGTAGCGCATGTAGGACACCCCGGCGATCGCCGGGACGAAGGTCCGTGCGAACGGCACGAAGCGGGCCAGGATGATCGCCGCCGGGCCGTATTTCTCGAAAAACGCATGCGAGTCGGTGACGTAGTGCTTCTTGAAGAAGCGGGAGTCTTCCTTCTTGAACAGCGCAGGTCCGAGGCGGCGGCCGATGAAGTAGCCGCATTGATCGCCCAGCACCGCCACGATCGCCACGGCCGGAGCCAGGACCCAGATGTCGGGGTTGCCGGCGGCGGCCAGCAGGCCACCGGTGACCAACAGCGATTCGCCGGGCAACAGCGGAAACAGCAGACCGGTTTCGACGAAAACGATCACCAGGATCGCCGGCAGGACCGCGTGCTCGAACAGCCCGCCCTGTCCGATCCAGTACATCGGGTCCAAGATGTGGGGCATTGCCGCCACCGTCGTGCTCATGACGCCCCAACATACCGGTGTTGTGGGGATTGAACCGTTGGGGATACTGGACAGACACAGTCTGCACCCAGGAGGAGAGAGTTCCATGCCGATCGCAACCCCCGACGTCTACGCCGAGATGCTGCGGCGCGCCAAGGAGAACTCCTACGCGTTCCCGGCGATCAACTGCACGTCGTCGGAGACCATCAACGCGGCGATCAAGGGCTTCGCCGACGCCGGCAGTGACGGCATCATCCAGTTCTCCACCGGTGGCGCCGAGTTCGGCTCCGGCCTGGGCGTCAAGGACATGGTGACCGGCGCGGCGGCGCTGGCCGAGTTCACCCACGTGATCGCGGCCAAGTACCCGATCAACGTGGCCCTGCACACCGACCACTGCCCCAAGGACAAGCTGGACGGCTTCGTGCGCCCGCTGCTGGCGATCTCGGCTGAGCGGGTCAAGGCCGGCCAGAACCCGCTGTTCCAGTCGCACATGTGGGACGGCTCGGCCGTGCCGATCAAGGAGAACCTGGAAATCGCCACCGAGCTGCTCGCGGCGTCGGTGGCCGCCAAGATCATCCTCGAGGTCGAGATCGGCGTGGTCGGCGGCGAAGAGGACGGTGTGGAAGCCGAGATCAACGAGAAGCTCTACACCAGCCCGGAGGACTTCGAGGCCACCGTCGCGGCCCTGGGCGCCGGCGAGAAGGGCCAGTACCTGCTGGCCGCCACGTTCGGCAACGTGCACGGCGTCTACAAGCCCGGCAACGTCAAGCTGCGTCCGGAGATCCTGGCCGAAGGCCAGAAGGTGGCCTCGGCCAAGCTGGGCCTGGCGCAGGGCTCCAAGCCCTTCGACTTCGTCTTCCACGGCGGCTCGGGCTCGCTGAAGTCCGAGATCGAGGAGGCGCTGCGCTACGGGGTGGTGAAGATGAACGTCGACACCGACACCCAGTACGCGTTCACCCGTCCGGTCGCCGCGCACATGTTCTCCAACTACGACGGTGTGCTCAAGATCGACGGCGAAGTCGGCAACAAGAAGGCCTACGACCCGCGCAGCTACCTCAAGAAGGCCGAGGCGTCCATGACCGAGCGGGTCATCGAGGCTTGCAACGACCTGCACAGCGCCGGTAAGACCCTGGGCTGAGGCGTTGACTCTGTGTCCACGGCGGGGAAGTTCGAGAAAGCCCCGCCGTGGGCGCAGGGTCAACGACGCTCGCTAGCCGCCGTGCGACTGGCAGATCTTCCACTGGTCGTCGCGGAACTGCAGGTCGAAGCTGCGGGTTGAGCGGACCCGGGGTTCATAGGCCATGAACGCGGTGACGTTCGCTTCGGCGTGCCCATCGTTGACGACGACCTCGTCGATGCTGGCGACCACCGGATACTGCTTGGCCGTCGCGATCCGGCGGTAGGTGTCGTCCCAGGCCTTCTGGTCGTAATTGACGTAGCGGTCGCGGATGTCCCCACAGGTCAGGCTGCGCAGCGCGGCCAGGTCGCCGTTCTGCATGGCGATGTCGAAGTTCTGGATGGTCCCGCGCACCCGCTCTTCCTGGGAGGCGGCTTCCCGAGTGTCACGGGTCAGCCACAAGGTGCCCAGCACCGCGACCACCGCCAACGCCAGGATGATCAGGATCAGCGCCATCACCCAGCCCCAGCTGCGAGATGAGGTGGCGGGCAGCCTGCCGCCGAATCGGGGCGGAATCTGTTGCGGGATCGCCTTTCCCGGCTCACCGCTCTGCCGAGCGATCAACTCGGTCTCCGCGTCGCCCACCGACGGGATGACCTCGGTCTGGCCGGCGTCGAACCCCGGCGCGGTGAACCGGCGCTCCGGCGGTGCGCCTGCGCTGTCGGCCGGCTTGGGTGCGGCCTCGGTGGCGATCACCTCGGTGACGGCATCGGTGTCGGCGACATCCGCCGGATCGGCATCACCGGCCTCCGGAATGATCGTGGTGGCGGTCTCGTCCTCCGCAGACATGACGGGATGGACTTCGGTGGCCTGCTCGTCGGCCTCGGGCTGCTCGATCGGGGTGGCGTCACCGTTCTGGGGATCGTGATCGGAGGTGGGGACGTCGTCGCGGTCGGGGCCAGATGGGTTCGGCATGGGCTACTGCTGTCCTCCCGCTAGCGAATCTGCTGGCGCCAGCTTACTGAGCGAGGCTGCGGATTGCCGGAGTGGCTGGCCATGGACGGCACGGCAGAATGAACGATGTGACTCTCACCGGTGATCTCCTGCGCCCTGATCCGATCTTGCTGCCCGGCGACCCCGAAGCCGAGGCCGGTCTGCGGGCCGGCCAGGACCCGGTAGTTGTCGCTGCCGCGCATCCGGCGGCCTCGGTGGCGTGGGCGGCGCTGGCCGAAGCGGCATTGGCCGAGGACAAGGCGGTCACCGCCTACGCGTACGCGCGCACCGGTTACCACCGGGGCCTGGACCAGCTGCGCCGCAACGGGTGGAAGGGCTATGGCCCGGTGCCGTACGCGCATGAACCCAACCGTGGCTTCCTGCGGTGTGTGGCCGCGCTGGCGCGTGCCGCCGATGCCATCGCGGAGACCGACGAGCAGGCGCGCTGCCTGGCGCTGCTCGACGACTGCGACCCCGGCGCCCGCTCTGCGCTGGGGCTGAAGTAGTCAGCACCGGATGGGGCAGTCGGCGCCCTGTCCGGGCGGCTCCACCTGGACGGTGGCGTGGGTCAGCCCGCGGGCGGCCAGGATCATGCGCGCCTCGCCGAGCACCGTGCCGGCATCGCCAGTGCTGCGCAGGTGCGCGGTGGCCATGTCCCGGCCCGGCACCAGGGTCCAGACGTGCAGGTCGTGCACATCGGTGACGTCGTCGATTCCGGCTAGTGCCGCGCGCAGGTCGTTGACATCGATGTGGCTCGGTGATGCCTCGGAGAGGATCCGCAGTGCCGCCCCGGCCAGCGAGAACGCCCGCGGCAGGACCCACAGGGCGACGAAGACGGCCACCACCACGTCGGCGTAGGGCCAGTCGGTGGTGACGGTGACGACACCGGCGATCAGCACGCCGACGCTGCCGACCGTGTCGGCGACCACCTCCATGTAGGCACCGCGCACCGCCAGGCTGCTCGAGGAGTGTGAGCGCAACAGCAGGGCTACGCCGATGTTGACGGCCAGGCCGGCCAGTGCGACGACGATCATCGGCCCGCCGGGCACGTCCGGTGCGGTGCCGATGCGGCGGATCGCCTCGGTGAGGATGAACGTCGCCACCCCGATCAGCAGCACCGCGTTGGCAACCGCGGTGAACACCTCGGCGCGGTGCCAGCCGTAGGTGCGCGACGGCGACGTGCTGCCGCGCCGAGCCAGCATCACCGCCGCCACTCCCATGAACAGGGCGGCCAGATCGGTGAGCAGATGCCCGGCGTCGGCCAGCAGGGCGATCGAGCCGATCGCCACGGCGGTGGTCACTTCGACGGCGAAGAACGCGGTCAGGATCACCGCCGCGATGACCATCCGGGACAGCCGGGCGTCGGTGTGACTGTGATCGTGACCGGCGCTCATGGCTAGCAAATATAGGTCGCGGGCCGACGGCGTGGTGCACGCTTCCGCGTCAGAACCAGGCGCTCCAGAACTGCGTCAGCGACATCCCCCATGACACCAGCATCCGCGGCACGTCGAACAGGTCGAAGAACCACAGCACCAGCCCGAAGAACTTCTGGTTCAACATCGGCGACGAGATCAGCAGCACCAGCAGAACCAGCAGGCCCCACTGTTGGAACGGCGCCAGGGCGCGTTGAGTCGCCGGGCTCAGGTGCGGCTCCAGCGCGCCGTAGCCGTCCAGTCCCGGCACCGGCAGCAGGTTCAGCACCACCGCGGTGACCTGCAGGAAACCCAGGAATGCCACGCCGGACCAGAACACCGGATGCGCGGGGTCGTAGAACATCCGGGTGGCGCCCAGCAGCAGCACCGCCAGTGCCACGTTGGCCGCCGGGCCGGCCAGGCTGACCAGGGTGCGTCGCCGCGGCGTCATGAACGAGGTCTGCACGAACACCGCCCCGCCGGGCAGACCGATGCCGCCCAACGCGATGAACAGCATCGGCAGCACCAGCGACAGCCCCGGGTGCGTGTAGCGCAGGGGGTTGAGGGTCAGGTAGCCGCGCATCGCGACGCCGTGGTCGCCGAACCGCCACGCGGTGTAGGCGTGGCCGAATTCGTGCAGGCACAGCGACACCAGCCAGCCGGCGATCACGAAGACGAACACCCCGGCGTAGGCCAGTGGCCGGATGTCGGCGGCCGCCCGCCACGCCAGCACCCCGCCGAGGGCGGTCACGGCCACCAGAGCCAAAAAGATCGGGCTGGGTCGTACGGCCTGGCCGCGCAGCGGATGGACGTTCACGCCCGTGAACCTATCCGACCAGCAACCAGTCCTCGATGTGTCGGTAGAAGGTGGAACGCTTCACCGTCCGGGTCCCGAAGACCTCGTCGCGCACCACCAGCGCGCCGGTGGTGCCCAGCTGCGCCGCCCGGCCGGGCACCCAACGCCGCACCCGGCCGCGCCGGGTGGGAATGCCGGCTCGCAGCCCGGGCGCGGTGGGGATCGGTTCGATCCGCACTTCGGCGACGCTTCCGTCGAACAGTGCGGCGTCGTCGACGATGCCCTCACCACGCAGCATCGCGGTACCGTCCACCGGCAGCCAGCGGCCGACACCCACCAGCGCGGTCCCGGCATCGTCGCGGATCAGCGGTCTCAAGTGCGCCGTGCCCCGGCGCGCGCGCCGGGCCGCCCGCCAGCCGCCCGGCAGTCGGTACGCCCTGGTGGCCGGGGTGCGCCGTGGCGGCGCGTAGCCGATCTCGACGTCCAACCGGTCGGCTCGCAGCAGTCGGGTCAGTACTCGGGCCAGGTCCGCGTCGCCGCCGACGACCACCAACCTGCGGTACCGCTCGATCGCCGCGTCGACGGTCGCGTCGACGGCTTTGTCGTCGATCGGCAGCGCCGCCAGACCGCGCAACGGGCGCGGCACAGGTCGCCCGGCAAACACCAGTACGGCGGTCTCGGGCGCGTTAGTGGCGTTCAACGCTCTCCTTGTGAATCACTTCAGATAGGCTCAGTCACCGGCTGGACCACAGTAAGCCAAGACAGTTAGCGAGAATTCCATGCCGGCAATCGTCGTCATCGGCGCCCAGTGGGGCGACGAGGGCAAAGGAAAAGCCACCGACCTACTGGGCGAACGAGTCCAATGGGTGGTGCGCTACCAGGGCGGCAACAACGCCGGCCACACGGTGGTGTTGCCCACCGGGGAGAACTTCGCGCTGCACCTGATCCCGTCCGGGGTGCTGTCGCCGCACGTCACCAACGTCATCGGCAACGGTGTGGTGGTAGACCCGGGGGTGCTGCTCGACGAGCTGGCCGGCCTGGAGCGGCGCGGCGTGGACACCTCGCGGCTGCTGATCTCCGCCGACGCGCACCTGCTGATGCCCTACCACGTGGCTATCGACAAGGTGACCGAGCGCTACATGGGCAGCAAGAAGATCGGCACCACCGGCCGCGGCATCGGGCCCTGCTACCAGGACAAGATCGCCAGGATCGGGATCCGGGTCGCCGACGTGCTCGACAAGGAGTCGCTGGCCCAGAAGATCGAGGCCGCCCTGGAGTTCAAGAACCAGGTGCTGGTCAAGATCTACAACCGCAAGGCGCTGGACCCCGAACAGGTGCTCGAGGACCTGCTGGCGCAGGCCGAGGGCTTCAAGCACCGCATCGCCGACACCGCGCTGGTGCTGGGCGCCGCGCTGGACCGCGGCGAGAACGTGCTGCTGGAAGGCTCGCAGGGCACCCTGCTGGACGTCGACCACGGCACCTACCCGTACGTGACGTCCTCCAACCCGACCGCGGGCGGGGCGGCGGTGGGCTCCGGGGTCGGACCCACCCGCATCACCACGGTGCTGGGGATCCTGAAGGCCTACACCACCCGGGTGGGTTCGGGGCCGTTCCCCACCGAGCTGTTCGACGCCCACGGCGAGTACCTGTCCAAGACCGGTGGTGAGGTCGGGGTGACCACCGGCCGCCAGCGGCGCTGCGGCTGGTTCGACGCGGTGATCGCCCGCTACGCCACCCGGGTCAACGGCATCACCGACTACTTCCTGACCAAGCTCGACGTGCTCTCCAGCCTGGAGACCGTGCCGGTATGTGTCGGCTACACCGTCGACGGCAAGCGCACCGACGAACTGCCGATGACCCAGGACGAATTCGCCCGTGCCGAACCGGTTTACGAAGAGTTGCCGGGCTGGTGGGAGGACATCTCTGGCGCCCGCACCTTCGAAGAGCTGCCCCCCAATGCGCGCGACTACGTGTCGCGGGTGGAAGAGATCGCCGGGGCGCAGGTGTCGTGCATCGGGGTCGGCCCCGGCCGGGAGCAGACCATTGTGCGACACGACGTCGTGCGGGACCACACGTGAGCGAGCCAAAGCCCTTGAACGACACCGACAGCACCGACCTCGACCCGGATTACGCCACGCACGGTGGCTTCCCCGACTTCGCGGTCATCGACCCGAGCCCGGGCTTCGCGCGGTTCGTCACCGCCATGCGGCGGCTGCAGGACCTGGCGGTGTCGACGGCCCCCGACGACACCACCTGGGACGACGCCGCCGACCGTGCCGAGGCGTTGGTGGCGCTGCTGGAGAAGTACCCGGCGTCGCAGGCTGTCGCCCCGGCCGGGCGCGCGCCCTCGATGCCGGGCATGGGCAGTCTGCTGCTGCCGCCGTGGCGGATCACCCGGTTCGAGCCCGACGGCGTCTCGATGGCGGGGCATTTCAGCAGGTTCCACGTGGGCGGCAACTCCGCGGTGCACGGCGGCGTCTTGCCGCTGCTGTTCGACTGGATGTTCGGGATGGTGGTGCACGCCGCGAACCGTCCGATCAGCCGGACCGCGTTCCTGCACGTGGACTACCGCAAGGTCACCCCGATCGACGCCCCGTTGCTGGTGCACGGCCGGATCGACAAGGCCGAGGGACGCAAGGCGTTCATCACCGCCGAACTCACCGACACCGACGGCACCGTGCTGGCCGAAGCGCAGGGGCTGATGGTGCGGCTGCTGCCGGGGCAGCCCTAGCCGGACCTGCGCGGGCCCTCGATCGTCATCGCCGCGAACAGGGCCAGCAACGACGCGGCCGGTGCGGCGTTGGCGATGCTGTCACGGACTCGGATGTGGGCGCCCACGGCGAGGATGAAATACAGCGTCAACGCCGCGGTGGTCAGCCGGGCCAGCGCCGGGAACCGGTGCACCGACAGCAGACCGATCGCCGAGGCGGCCTTGACGATCGGCAGAACCGGCCGAACCTGTTGCGGGACCTGCACGGTGTCGAGTGCTTTGGCGATGTAGGGCACCGGGATGGCGCACAGCACCGCGTCGGTGGCTTGGGGGGCGGCCAGGCCCGTATAGGTCTTCGGTGACGTCAGCACACTCATACTCGCCAAGGCTAATCCAGGTTGAGTGTCGCCTCTTCCAGGTCCAGCCGGTGCAGCACGGCGCGCAGCACCTGGTCGTCGATGTGGCCGCGGTCGCGTTCGGCGATCAGCGCCACCCGCTCGGCGGCCAGCATCTCCAGCCGCAGCCGGCGAAACGCCGTGGTGGCGGTCTCGTCGCTGTCGTCGTCGGGATCGAGGCGCCGCAACCGCTCTCGTGCCGCGTTGCGCCGCCGGGCGTTCAGGCTGCGCAGCGCCTCGGCGGCACGTTCGCTGGCCGGTGACGGCTCCGTCGAGGCGAGCACCTCATCGAGCCGGTCGGCGGCGGCCCGGGCCGCCTTGTCTTGCGCACCGGCCGCGGCGACCGCGTCGGCGCGTTCCTGGTCGGTGCTCACGCCCAGCCGCCGGATCAGCCACGGCAGCGTGAGCCCGTGCAGCAGCAGGGTGCCGATCACCACCACGAAAGTCAGGAACACCAGCTGCGGACGGCCCGGGAACCGCTCGCCCGCCAGCGTCGTGAGCGGTACACCGAACGCGGCCGCCAGCGACACCACTCCGCGCATCCCCGCCCACGCCAGCACGAACACCTGTCCGGGAGTGGGGGCCACCTCGCTCTGGCGGACCTTCGCCGACAGCATCCGGGGCAGGTAGGCGAACGTGACCACCCACACCGCCCGCACCGCCAGCAGCGTCCCGAACACCGCCAGCGATGCGACGGTCAGGCTCGCGAACCGCACCCCGTGCATGTTCTGCACCACCGTCGGCAGTTGCAGTCCGATCAGCAGAAACGCGAACGACTCCAGCACCAGTTGCACTGCCCGCCAGACGGCCTGGTCCTGCAGTCGGGTGGCGTAGTGGGCGCGGGTGAAACGCTGTCCGAGGATCAACGCGGCCACCACCACCGCGAGCACCCCGGAGCCGTGGATCTCCTCGGCCGCCAGGTAGATCACGAACGGGGCCAGCAGCCCGACCGCGCTCTCCACCAGCGGATCGGTCAGCCGGGCCCGGATGACGACGATCAGCGCCCCGAACACCACCCCCACCAGCACACCGCCGACCGCCGCCAGCGCGAATGTCAGCAGCCCCATGCCCCAGCCGGTCGCGGCACCGATCGCCGCGGCCAGCGCCACCTTGTAGACGGTCAGTGCGGTCGCGTCATTGAGCAGGCTCTCCCCGCCCAGCAGCGTCATGATCCGGCGCGGCAGCCCCAGCCGGCGGCCGATCGCGGTCGCCGACACCGCGTCGGGCGGCGCCACGATCGCGCCCAGGGTCAGCGCGGCGGCCAGGGTCAGTTCGGGCACGGTGTAGTAGGCGACCACGCCGACCGCGACCGTGGTGGCCAGCGGCAGCCCGACCGCCAGCAGCATGATCGGGCGTTTGTTGCGGCGCATGCTGATGAACGAGCTCTCCAGCCCCGCCGACCACAGCAATGGCGGCAGGATCACGAACAGCACCAGGTCGGGCCGCAGGGTGATCTCCGGTATCCCCGGGACCAGCCCGACCAGCAGGCCGGCGATCACCAGCACCAGCGGGGCGGACAGCTTGCGATCTCGTGCGATGGCTGCGATCAGCACTGCGGTCACCAGGGCGCCCAGCAGTGTGGCGTTCACCATCGCCGCGCCTTTCGTCCGTGTTCGCCCCTATTCTTGAGCAGCATGCAACATTGCCTTGGCGCGGGAGGGTGGGGCAGTTGAACAGCGAGGCCCAGGAAGACGGAGAGTCGGAGACCGAGCGGTTGGCCCTCGACGGTCCCAGCCGTACTCGGGTGGCGCTGCTGGGTTCGGGGGAGCTCAGTCGCGAGCTGGTGACGGCGCTGCAGCGCCTGGGCGCCGAGGTGGTCTCCGTCGACCGTTACGCCGACGCCCCGTTGCACGCGGTCGCCGACCGCTCACTGGTGGTCGACCTGAGTGACGACGACGAGTTGGCCGCAGCCATCAGGTGGTTGCAGCCGAGGTTCGTGGTGGTCTCCTCCGACCTGGTGGCCACCGACGCGTTGACCGCGGTGGTCGACACCGGCTTCACCGAACTGGTGCCCGGAATCCGCGGCGCCCGGCTGGCGGCGGACCACGAGGGCATGCGGCGACTGGCCGCCGACGAACTCGGGTTGCCCACCGCGCCGTTCTGGTTCGCGGGATCGGTGGAGGAACTGCGGGCGATCGCCGAGCACGGCGGCTACCCGATGGCGGTCAAACCGGTGGTCGGCTCGCTCGGCGAGGGCCGCTCGGTGATGCTGCGCGACAGCGACATCGAACCGGCCTGGGAGCGCGCGGTGTCCGCCACCGGACCCGGGGCGCCGGCCCGCGTGCTGGCCGAGACGGTGGTGGAGTTCGACAACGAGGTCACGCTGCTGGCCGTGCATCGCGACGGGACCGACGGCCCGGCACTGGACTTCTGCGCCCCGATCGGGCACAGCAGCGTCGAGGAGCCGAACGGGCAACTGACGGTGGAGTATTGGCAGCCGCACCCGATGAGTCCCGTGGCGCTGGATGCCGCCAAGTCGATAGCCGCGCGGGTGGCACGCGCCCTCGGTGGGCGCGGCATGTTCGGTGTCGAATTGCTGATACACGGTGACGAGGTGTACTTCGCCGGGGTCAACGTGCGCCCGTATGACGCCGCGCTGCTGACTTTGCGCACCCAGCGACTGTCCGGGTTCGAACTGCAGGCCCGCGCGATCCTGGGGCTGGCGATCGACGCGATCATGGTCTCTCCCGGGGCGGCCCGGTTGATCTACTCGGGTCGCCCGGCGGATTCGTCCGCCACCGACTCGACCTCGGACAGTCTGGCGGTGGTCACCGATGCGCTCAACGTGACCGAAAGTGACGTGGTGGTGTTCGGGCACCACGAGGGCCACCCCCGCCGGCGGCTGGGTTTGGCGCTGGCCACGGGGCCCGACGTGGCGGTCGCCCGGGATCGAGCCGGGCAGGTCGCGGCGGTTCTGGGCAAGCTCTGGCCGTGACACCCCGGCGTGGCCAATGCCCGCCGCGAGTGCAAGACTTTCGCAGGTGAGCTACGCAGGAGACATCACACCTGAGCAGGCCTGGGCGCTACTGCGCGACGACTCGAACGCGACGCTCATCGACGTGCGCACCGACGCCGAATGGCGGTTCGTCGGGCTGCCCGACCTGACCGAGTTGGGCCGCGAGGTGATCTGCATCGAGTGGGTCCACTCCGACGGCAGCCCCAACCTGAACTTCGCGCGTGAACTGGCCGCCCGGGTGCAGGCCGGGCCGGCGGTCTTCCTGTGCCGTTCCGGGAACCGCTCCATCCCCGCCGCCGCAACCGGAACCGCCGGGGGTATCACGCCGTCCTACAACGTGCTGGACGGCTTCGAAGGCAACCTGGACGAGCACGGCCACCGCGGCGCCACCGGCTGGAAGGCCGTCGGGCTGCCCTGGAAGCAGTCGTGAGCGATCAGCCGCCGTCGGGTTCAAACGCCGGTCCCAGCGTCGGCTCTCCGTCGTCGGGCCTCGCTGAACCGTCGGTCCGCATCCCGAAACCATTGCCGGACGGGGTCAGCCAGGCCACCATCGGCGTGCGCGGTGGGCTGCTGCGCTCGCAGTTCGACGAGACCGCCGAGGCCCTGTTCCTCAACTCCGGTTACGTCTACTCCTCCGCGGCCGCCGCCGAGCAGGCGTTCACCGGTGAGGTCGACCGGTTCGTCTACTCGCGCTACGGCAACCCGACGGTGTCGATGTTCGAGGAGCGACTGCGGCTGATCGAGGGCGCCCCAGCGGCGTTCGCCACCGCCAGCGGCATGGCGGCGGTGTTCGTCGCACTCGGGGCGCTGCTGAAGGCCGGTGATCGTCTGGTGGCCGCGCGCAGCCTGTTCGGGTCGTGCTTCGTGATCTGCAACGAGATCCTGCCTCGCTGGGGCGTGGAGACCGTCTTCGTCGACGGCGAGGACATGGCGCAGTGGGAGCAGGCGCTTTCGGTGCCCACCCAAGCGGTGTTCTTCGAGACCCCGTCCAACCCGATGCAGTCGCTGGTGGACATCGCCGCGGTCACCGAGTTGGCCCACGCCGCCGGCGCGAAAGTGGTGCTGGACAACGTGTTCGCCACGCCACTGCTGCAGCGGGGTTTTCCGCTCGGGGTGGACGTGGTGGTGTACTCCGGCACCAAGCACATCGACGGGCAGGGCCGAGTGCTGGGCGGGGCGATCCTGGGCGATCAGGAGTACATCGACGGCCCGGTGCAGACCCTGATGCGTCACACCGGTCCGGCGCTGAGCGCATTCAACGCCTGGTTGTTGCTCAAAGGGCTTGAGACACTGGCTATTCGGGTCGACTATGCCAACAACGCGGCGGCGCGGATCGCGGAATTCCTGGAGCGGCATCCGGCGGTGCGCTGGGTGCGCTACCCGTTCCTGGCGTCGCACCCGCAGTACGACCTGGCGCGCAAGCAGATGTCCGGCGGCGGCACCGTCATCACCTTCGAGCTCGACGCCCCGGACAGTGCGGCCAAGCAGCGGGCGTTCGAGCTGCTGGACAAGCTGAAGCTGATCGACATCTCCAACAACCTGGGGGACGCGAAGACGCTGATCACCCACCCGGCGACCACCACGCACCGGGCGATGGGCCCGGAAGGGCGGGCCGCGATCGGGCTGGGAGACGGCGTGGTGCGGATCTCGGTCGGGCTGGAGGGCACCGACGATCTGATCGCCGATCTGGACCAGGCGCTGGGTTAGAACGGTTTTCAGGGAGCGGGCTGCCCGGGTGGCGACGGCGCGGGCTGGTCGGGCGGCGCGGGCTGCCCGGGTGGCGGGGGTTGGTCGGGCGGCGCTGGCTGGCCCGGCGCATCGGGGGGAATCGCCCCCTCGCAGCCGCCTGGCGGCGGCGGCGCCGGCATGATGTTGTTGCCGCTGTCGCCGACGCAGTCGTAGTTCCAGGTGGGCCCGACCCAGCGGTTGCCGCCCATCCACTGGTGCCAGTAGGACCCGTCGGGGTATTTCTCGCCGTCGCACACCCGCAGGCGCCCGAAGCCCCATTGGCCACCGGGACAGAAGTTCCTCGTCAGGTCCGGCTGGTGCGGGTCGGGAGGATCCGCGCGGTTCGCGTGCGCCACGGGTGCTAACGACAAGATCGCGGCGATACAGCCGACTGCAGTGCCCATTCGCGCGAATCTCATTGGGGAGCCCCTCGTCGATCCGATTATCTCGTAAAACGATATTAATGATCGGCGCTGCGGACTGGCTTGGGGCGTGCTGTGAACGAACCTGTCGCGTTCAGTCGTTCTCGATGACTCCGGTGGCGTGCTGCGCGCGGTCCTCGTAGGCCTGCCGGGCTGCGGTGTCGAACTGCAGGAAGACGGTGTCATTGCCGGTCTTCTTGTTCATCCAGCGGCGGCTGCGATCCGGCAGCAGGCTGGCCAGGATGGAGACGCGACGTCCGAAGCCGGGCACCGACACACACGTCTTCGGCTTGTCGAGCACCTTGACCACCGCAGCTGCGATGTCTTCGGGCTCCACCGGCTTCTGCGCCGCCGACGGCGTGGTGCCGGAGATCAGCTCGGTGTTGGTGAAGGTCGGCAGGATCCCGCTGACGTCGACGCCCTGGGGTTTGAATTCGTCGGAGAGCGCGGTGGTCAGGCCCACCACCGCGAATTTCGTTCCGGCATAGAGTGCTTGACCCGGCACGGCCACGATCCCGGCCAGCGAGGCGATGTTGATGATGTGGCCGCCGCGGCGCTTGACCATCTCGGGCAGCACCAGCTGGCAGCCGTTGATCACACCGTAGAAGTTGACCTCGGTCGCCGATCGGATGCTCTCGGGTGACTGTTGCAGGAACGGCCCCACCGGCATCACCCCGGCGTTGTTGATCAGCACGTCGATGTGGCCGTCGCCGTCGGCGCGGGCCTTGTCCAGGAACATTGAGAACGACTCGCGGTCGGTGACGTCGAGCGGGTGTCCGGTGACCTGGGCGCCCGGTCCCAACTGGGCTACCGCCTGGTCGAGCACCTTGACGTCGCGGTCGCCGATGACGACCCGGGCGCCGCGGGCCAGCAGTGCCCGCGCGGTGGCCAGCCCGATCCCGCGGGCGGCTCCGGTGATGGCGATGGTCTTGCCGCTGATGTTGTCCACGGTGACGAACTTAACAGGTGTCAAGTTCATTCGTCACCGACGTCTGCGATCAGGGCGGACCGGACGTCCCGGGGGCAGCCCCGGGTGGGCCCGGCGCACGGTCGTCGACAGCGTTTCGGTCAGCTCGGCGTCAACGAGCGGCACAGCTGTTCACGATGGAAGACGGCGTCCCCGTACAGGAGGGCGTTGACCCGCGCGCGCCTCAGATACAGGTGCAGGTCGTGCTCCCAGGTGAAGCCGATTCCGCCGTGAAGTTGCAGGGCTTCACCGGCCACCCGGTTGATGGCATCGGAGGCGTATGCCTTGGCGACACTGCCGGCGTGTGCGGCGTCATGGTGGGCGCTGTCGATCGTCATCGCGGCGTAATACGTTGCAGCAGTGCTGGCTTGGGTCCAGATTCGCATGTCTGCGCACTTGTGCTTGACGGCCTGGAAGCTGCCCACCGGTCGCCCGAATTGAACCCGCTGCCGCACGTAGTCGACGGTCATCTCCAGCAGGCGTCCGCCGATTCCGACCAACTCGGCGCAGATCAGTGCGGTGTTGAGTTGGAGGGAGCGGGCAATCGACGCTTCGGCGCCCGCGACGCCGTCGCAGCGCGCCGATTCGGGGACCGCAACATCATCGAAGACGATGTCGCAGTAACTGCGGGTGACGTCGAGGGTGTGTTGGCGTTGGACCCGCAGGCCGGCTGAGTCCGTCGGCACCAGGAAGCGGGCCGGCTGGCCGTCCAGGAGGACGTCGGCCATCAGTAACTGTGCCGAATCGGCGTCCTGCACGCAGACTTTCATGCCGTTGAGGACGTAACCCTGGTCCCGACGGCGCGCATCGGCCCGGATGCCTGATGCTGACCAGGGCCGGCCGGCCTCGGCGAACGCCCAGGCCGTGGTCAGCGTGCCCTCGGCCGTCGCACGCAGCAGCTTGGATTTCTCGCCGTGGTCAGATTGCAGCACCGCGTCGGCTACCACCACGGTGGGGATGAATGGTGTGGCGGCCAGGCCGCGGCCGAGCTCGATGCAAACCAAAGCCAGGTCGATGCAGTGCTGCCCCAGCCCGCCATCGGACTCGGGGATCGCCAGGGCTGGCCATCCCAGCTCTGCGCCGGCCTGCCAGAGACGCGTGTCGAACCCGCCCGCGCTGTCGACGAGATCGCGGGCCGCCTGCAGCGACGCCTTGCTGGTCAGCAGCGACCGGGTGGTTTCGACGAGGCCGGCCTGCTCCTCGGTCAGTTGGAAGTCCACGGGCTGCTCCTTGGCTGAGACGGCATCACGGGGCGATCGGTTGCAAAAACTACATTCAAGGTACAGGATACTGATTAAGCTGTATTGCGATGGTCGGTATCACCGGAGGGGTGGCATGCATCTCGGGCACGACAGGGAACTCGAGGCGTTGCGCCGTCGTGTCCGCGAACTGGCGGCCGACGGCGCCCCGTCGCGGCAGGGGAGAGCCGGCGTCCGGGCACCGGAAGCTCACGAGATCTCGGCATTGCGGCAATGGACCGCGCGACTGTTCTCCGAACAGCTGTTGGGGGTGAACTGGCCTGTCGAGTACGGCGGCCTGCCCGGCGCGCACCCGCTGCACGAATCCGTGGTCGCCGATGAGCTGGCCCGCGTCGGCGCGCCCGGACCTGTCGGTGGCGGCCTGCTGGCGGCGGCGGCGATCATCGCGTCGGGAACCGTTGCGCAGAAAGACTTCTTCCTGCCGCGCATCAGATCCGGCCAACACATCTGGTGTCAGCTGTTCAGCGAGCCCGAGGCCGGCAGTGACCTGGCGAGTCTGCGGACCCGCGCGGTCCGCGACCGTGACGACTTCATCGTCGACGGGCAGAAGGTCTGGACGACCAACGGCCACCATGCCGACTGGGGCTATCTGCTGGCGCGGACCGACCCGGACGCACCCAAACATGCCGGGATCACCGCGTTCGCCGTCGACATGGCGACCCCAGGCATATCGGTTCGGCCGCTGCGGGAGATCACCGGGACAGCGGATTTCAACGAGGTCTTCCTCGACGAGGTGCGGATTCCCGCCGCGAACGCGATCGGGGCGGTCAATGCCGGATGGGCGGTGACCACGGCCAGCCTCGCGCACGAGCGGGCCAGCGCCGGCAGCGGTCCGGCACTGTTCGGCGCCCTGGACCGGCTGGTGCGACTGGCCGGCGAGGTCAGCCGCGATGGCCGACCGGCCATCGAGCGCGACGACGTCCGTCAGGCGTTGGGCGGATTCGCTGCCGACGTACACGTCAATGCCCTGGTATCAGCGTTTGGTGAGAACCGGGCGCTGCACTCATCCGGTGATGCCGCCGACGCGCCGGTCTCCAAGATCCTGTTCAGCGAGGTCAATCTGGGCCTGCACGAGTACGGAATGCAACTGCAGGGCCACGACGGGGTGCGGGTCGAGGGCGATGCCGCGGTATTCGACCAGGGGTGGTGGCAGGACGCATTCCTGTATGCGCGCGCCTTCACCATCGCCGGCGGCACCAGCGAGGTTCTACGCAATGTGATCGCCGAGCGCGCACTGGATCTGCCGCGCGGATGACCTTGGAACCAATGGAGGGAAAGCAATGCCGCTACAGGACTGGATGAAGGTCATCTCGGTCGATGACCACGTCATCGAAAACCCTAGGGTGTGGGTCGACCGGCTTCCGGAGCGGGACCGCGAGCAGGGGCCGCAGATCATCGAAACGGCTGAGGGGCACCATGTCTGGCGTTACGAAGGTCAGCTGTACCCGCAGATCGGTCTCAACGCGGTCGCCGGTAAGCCGCCGTCCGAATACGGGATGGAGCCGGTGCGCTACGACCAGATGATCCCCGGCTGCTACGACCCGGTCGAGCGGGTCAAGGACATGGACATCGACGGTATCCATGCCGCGCTGTCGTTCCCGTCCTTCCCCGGATTCGGTGGTGGGGTGTTTCAGCGCGCCAAGGACAGGGATCTGGCTCTGGCGTGCGTGCGGGCCTGGAATGATTTCCAGATCGACGAGTGGTGTGCCACGGCGCCCGACCGGCTGATCCCGTTGGGCATCCTGCCGACCTGGGACCCGCAGTTGGCGGCGGCGGAAGTCGAACGCATCGCCGGACGCGGAACCAAGGCGGTGTCCTTCCCCGACAGTCCGGTACCGCTGGGGTTGCCGTCGTTTCACCACAAGACCCACTGGGAGGTGCTGTGGGAAGCGCTCGAGGCGGCGGACATGCCGTTGTGCCTGCATTTCGGCTCCGGCGGCTTCGTGCCCGGTTTCTCGTCCGCCAAGTCCCCAACCGAGGACGAGTCGGCGCCGTTCGCCGTAGCCATCGCGACCTTCTCGACCAACCTGATGTGGACCACCGCGGACTTGGTGTTCTCCGGCATGTTGCAGCGTCACCCCAACTTGAAGTTCATGTTGTCCGAGGGCGGCATCGGCTGGATTCCCTACCTGCTTGAACGTCTCGACTACACCTGGGAACGGCACCGCTGGTACCAGAACATCAGCCGCACTGATCGGCCATCGGATCTGTTCCGGCGCCACATCTGGGGCTGCTTCATCGACGACGTACACGGGGTGGGCTCGCGGGACCTCATCGGTGTCGACCGCATCCTCATCGAGGTCGACTACCCGCATTCCGACTCCAACTGGCCCAACAGCCGCAAGCGGATCGCGGAGAACCTGTTGGAGGTCAGCGACGCCGATGCCCATCGAATCGTGGAACTCAACGCCCGCGAACTGCTGCACTTCGGAGATGCACCATGACGGCCGCCGAGCCCGCCGCCGGCGGTGAGCAGGTGGTCGGTCAGCGGCCCGACTCCGACGACTACGACCTGTTGACCTTCGGCGAGGTGGCCGCCCGGCTCTCCGAGGAGCTGGCGACAGCGACCGCCGAGCTGGAGCGAGCCCGCAACGCCGCCACGGCGGACCCGGCCAAGATCCGGGCCATGGAGGAACGTATCCGGCTTCTGCAGACCAGCAAAGACCGCTACCGGCGCGAGGAACTGAGCAACGAGACCTTCAGCCGCCGGTTCGATTCCCTGCTCAAACCGTCGGCCGGTCCCCGGCCACGGTGGACCTGACCGATCTCGGCCGCGGAGCAACGGTGGACGATGTGACATCCCAGCCTGCGGTAGCCGTCTCCCCGCTGGGCAGCATGGCGCAATGGAGCCAGGGTTACGCTCGGCGGCACCCGGGTGCGGCGCTGCAGACGGTCGGCAGTCAGTGCATGCTGGGTGTGCGGGCGCTCCAGTACCTGGTCATCGATATCGCGACGCGACGCTTTGCGGTCGGCGAGTTCGTCGAGCAAGCCGCGTTCATGGCGTCCACCGCGCTGCTGCCGACGATGTGCGTGGCGATTCCGATCGGGGTGACACTGCAGATCCAGTTCGCCCTGCTCGCCGGACAGGTGGGGGCGACGTCGCTGGCGGGTGCCGCCAGCGGTCTCGCCGTCATCCGGCAGGGCGCCCCGCTGGTGGCGGCGCTGTTGATGGCTTCGGCCGTGGGCTCGGCGGTCTGCGCCGACCTGGGTTCCCGGGCCATCCGCGAAGAGGTGGATGCCCTTGAGGTGCTGGGGATCTCGCCGGTGCGCCGGCTGGTGGTGCCCCGGCTGGCGGCGGCGATCGTGGTAGGGCTCGCGCTGACCGGGCTGGTCTGTTTCATCGGCTTCCTGGCCGGCTACCTGTTCAACACCTTCGTCCAGAACGGGGCTCCGGGCAGTTTCGTCACCACCTTCGCGTCGTTTGCGACGGTCGGGGACATGATCTTGACTTTGATCAAGGCCGTGGTGTTCGCCGCCATCGTCGTCATCGTCGCCTGTGACAAGGGTTTGACCACCAAGGGTGGGCCGGCCGGCGTGGCCAACTCGGTCAATGCCACCGTCGTCGCCTCCATCCTGTTGCTGATGGTGACCAATGTGGTTTTCACCGAGATGTACGTGCTGCTGTTCCCGAGAGCGTCGCTGTAATGGCGGCGACTCCGTACTACCCAAGGGGCGTACAGCCCTTCGTGCGGGCCGTGACCTCGATAGGCCGGGCCGGTATCACCCTGGGGCACATGCTGACCTTCTTCGCCCACGCGGTGGCCGGAGTGCCCGCCACGTTGACTCGCTACCGAACGGCGTTTCTGACCGTCCTGTCCGACGTCACCTGGGGCAACGGCTCCATCGTGGTAGGCGGCGGTACGGCATGGGTGATCATTGTGCTCGGCGCCACCGCGGGGGCGATCGTCGGCATCGAGGGATATCAGGCACTGCACCTCCTCGGTATGGAACCCGCCGCGGGCCTGCTGTCCTCGACGGTATCGACCAGGGAACTGGCGCCGATCATGGCGGCCCTGGCCTTCGCCGCCCAGGCGGGGTGCCGCTTCACCGCACAGCTTGGTTCGATGCGGATCTCCGAGGAGATCGACGCCATGGAATCGCTTGCCATCCGGCCGATTCCGTACCTGATCACCACTCGGCTGCTGGCATCGGCGGTGGCGATCATCCCGCTCTACATCTTGTGTCTGGTGATCAACTACGCCGCGGTGCAGACCATCGTCACCGCCGCCGGCGGATTGTCCGCGGGGTCCTTCGAGCACTACTTCCGGCTGGTACTGACCGGTTCGGACATCGTGTATTCGGTCGGCAAGGTCATCGTCTTCATCGTCCTCACATCGACCATCCAGTGTTACTACGGCTATTTCGCCGCCGGCGGCCCCCAAGGTGTGGGGATCGCTGCGGGCCGGGCCATGCGAGCCGCCATCTCGGTGATGATCATCGCGAACCTATTGCTCACCATCGGGCTGTGGGGAATGGGATCGGTTGCAAGGCTGGGTGGTTGATCACCGTGCAACGAATCGAATCGGCGTCAAAGGCGGTGTCCTCGGCGCGCCTGCTGTTGCGCGGCCTTGCCTTGCTGATCGGCGCCTTGCTGCTGGCCGCCGCGGCGATCGCCAGATCCGCCGGCGTCTTCTCCGGCCATATCCAGGTTTTGGCCGTACTCGACGACGTCGGCGACGGTCTGCCCACCGGTTCCGATGTCAAGTTCCGCGGTGCGCTGGTGGGAACCGTCGAGGGGGTGACCCCGGCGCTGGATGGTCGTCCCAACCAGATCGCGCTGCGGATGGACCCGCACTTCGCACATGCCATCCCGGCGACGGTGACCGCGCGGGTGGTGCCCAGCAATGTATTCGCTGTCTCGTCGATCCAGTTGGTGGACAACGGGCCGGCACCGAGCCTTCGCGCGGGGTCACGGATCGTCCAGGACCAGAGCCTGGCCACCGTACAGTTCCAGACCGCGCTGACCAAGCTGCGCGACGTGATGCAGGCAGCAGGGCGGCCGGGGTCCGGCAATGCTGTGGGAGTTCTCGCCGCGGTGGCCGAGGCAACCAGTGGACGCGGTGACTCCCTGACCCGCGCCGGAGGCGGAGCAAACCGTATCGTCAAGGAACTCAACGCGACAATGGCACCCGACGGCACCGAGTCGACGATCGGGGTGCTCTCCGAAGCGTTGCGGGGACTGCAGTATTCATCGCCGGAACTGCTCGAGGCGGTGCACCGGGCGGTGGTACCGATGCGCACGGTGGCCGAAAAGCGCCAGGAATTGGCGAACTTCCTCTCCGTGGGGCAAACCACGTTCGGCACCATGGCGGAGGCATTCGAGAACCACACCGACCAACTGACCGTTATCACCACCGAACTGTCGCCGGTGCTCGGTGTGATGGCCGACGGCGGAGGGGAGTTCGCACCGATGGTCACCCGCATCAATGATGTCGGAAATCGATTCTTGACCGAGGTATGGAGGCCGGACCGCAACACCGCGGTGGGCAAGTTCCTGCTGGTGATCACACCGAACCGCATGTACACCCGGCAGGACTGTCCGCGCTACCGCCACATGGAGGGCCCCAGCTGTCAGACTGCCCCGTTGACCGCTGACCCGCCGGCGCTGGCGCCGATGCTGGATCCCCGCAACTACCCGTTCCCCGCGGGGGGAGGGAACGTGGGCCCGCTGGCCAACCCCGAATTGCGCGAGCAGCTGTCGGAGGTCCTCGGACCCGAGGCCAACCCGGCTTTCGAGTTGTTGCTCGGGCCGGTGGTCCGGGGCAACAGCGTGCAGGTGGTTCCCATCCCGCCGGAACCGTCACCGCCCGCTGGTGAGGCCGACCAGAACCTCACGCCGCCCGCGGGGGTCGGGCCGTGATCGGCCACCGCCGCAGGCTGGTCTGGCTGGGGGCGTTCCTGTCGGTCTGCTTCGCGTTGACCTGGACGGTCTTTGTCACCCTGCAACGCAACGTCAGCGGGCCGACCACCCCGTATTCGGCGGTATTCACGGACGTCTCGGGACTCAAAGTCGGCGACGAGGTGCGGATGGCCGGGGTACTGGTCGGTCGGGTCGACAGCGTCGCACTGGACGGCGATCACGCCCGGGTCGGCTTCCGGGTCCAGTCTGATCAGATGGTCTACGGGAACACCAGGGCATCGATCGACTACCAGAACATCATCGGTCAACGCTACCTGGGCCTGTCGCTGGCGGAGTTGGGTGATCCGACGAAACTGCCGGCCGGCGCGGTGATACCCGTGGAGCGCACCGAACCGTCTTTCGACATCTCCCAGTTGCTCAACGGCTTCGAGCCGCTGTTCGCATTGCTCGACCCGGACCAGGTGAACAACATCACCACCGCGATCGTCCGGGCGATGCAGGGTGACTCCGGCGCCATCACCACATTGATCGCCGACACCACCCGGCTGGCGGAATCCTATTCCGGCACCGACCGGATTCTCGACGGGGTTCTCGACAACCTGAATGCCGTGATGAATTCGCTGGCGCAGCGCCGCGACGACCTGGATTCCACCATCGCCTCGGCCAAGACCATGTTCAGTGGGCTGGCCGCGCGCCGAGCGGAGCTTGTCGACTCCCTGGACCAGGCGTCGATCGTGGGCCAGCGGTTGGCGAACGTGATCGGCGACGTTCGACCCGATATGCAGGAATGGCTGGCCCGGGAACCGGGCTTCGCCAAGCACTTCATGGAGGACAAGCAGGGGTTCGCGTACATGGCTTTCAACGTTCCGCTGTTGCTCAAGGGCCTGGCCCGGCTCAGCCAAGGCGGTTCCTATCTCGACATCTATGCGTGCAATCTCACGGTCAGTCAGCTTCCGCGCATCGACAGCCTGATCGACGCAATCGTCCGGAACGCGACGCCGGGCAACGTCAGCCAGCGCAGTGCGAAGTGCCGGTGAGCGCGATGGGCAAGCTGAAAGACCTGTTGAGCCGACCGATCGAATCCCATGACAACCTGCGCCTGGGGGTGATCACCGTGCTGGTCATCGGGGTGGTGCTTGGCGGGGCGATCGGACTGGGCCGGCTCGGGGTGGGCAGGACCACCTACGCCGCCGAGTTCGCTCAGGCAGCCGGCCTCAGCGCTGGTGATCAGGTCACCGTCGCAGGTGTCCGGGTGGGTGCCGTCAGGGGCCTGCGGCTCGACGGCGACCGCGTCGTCGTGACGATGGACATCGACAATGGGGTGCATCTCGGATCGGCCAGCCGTGCGGCGGTCAAACTGACCACGTTGCTCGGGGCGCGCTACATCGACTTGCGGCCCGGCGGATCTCAGAAGCTGACCAGCCGGCGAATCCCGCTGTCCAACACCGAGGTACCTTACGATCTGCAGGACGCATTGCAGGACGCCACCACCACTTTCGAGGCGGTCGACGCGGAGAAGGTGGCGCAGTCGATGACGGCGCTGTCCCAACAGCTGAAGGGGAGCCCGGCGATTCTGCCGCAGGCGCTGGACAACATCCAGCACCTGTCCTCGGTGATCGCATCACGACGAGACGAGATCGGTGCGCTGCTTCGCAGCACACAACGGATAGCGGCACTGCTGGGCGACCAGCAACACAGCCTGGGCCTGTTGATGACTCAGGGGAGCGAAGTCTTGGGAGACCTGGCGGCGCGTAAGGAACTGGTCGTCCGGCTCATCGACGCCACCACCAGGCTCGTCGGTCAGTTGCAGCCCGTTCTCATCGGCAGCCGTCCTCAGATCGACGAGCTTCTGGCCAATCTCAACGGGTTGTTGTCCGCAATCGGCAATAACGATGCGCTGCTGCGTAATACGTTGCAGGTCATGCCGATACCGCTGCGTAACTTCACCAATGCCACCGGCAATGGCAACGAGTTCGACTTCACCTCGACCGGCGGCACCATGATCGACAGCTGGATGTGCGCAATCAGTGGGCGAGCGAGGCAGTTCAACCTGCCCGAGTACTTCGAGGACTGTCGATGACCGCCCGGGCGATTGCCAAGATGGCCACCGTTGTGGCCCTGGTGCTGGCGGCATGTAGCTGCTCGAGTGGACCGCTGCCCGGGGCGGGGCGGGGGATGACCGTCACCGCGCTGTTCGACAACGCCAACGGACTCTATGAGGGCAACGCGGTGGCCGTATTGGGGATGCCGGTCGGCAAGGTCGAAAAGATCGCTCCCAAGGGGCAGTACGTCCAAGTGACGATGCACATCGACCCCGGGGTCAATATTCCCGCCGATGCCCAGGCGGTGACAGTGTCGAAGTCGATTCTCACCGACCGTCACATCGAGTTCACCCCGGTGTACAGATCCGGGCCCACCCTGGCGGACCACGACATGCTCGGCCTGCTCCGTACCAGAACCCCGGTCGAGTTCGACCGGGTTCTGGCGATGGTCGACAAGATGTCCGTGCAACTGCAGGGCAACGGGGAGGGATCGGGGCCTGTCGCAGACCTGCTCAGCATCGGTGCGGCGATGACCGAAGGGAACGGCGGCAAGATCCGGTCGGCCCTCGGCGAACTGTCCGCCGCTTTGAAGATGAGCCAGGAACGTGGGGTGCCCACCGCTGACGCCATCACGACCATCGTGACCAGTCTTGACAGTTTGACGAGTGCCGCCGCCGACAATGACCAGACCATCCGCCAATTCGGTTCGTCGGTAAGACAACTGAGTGCGGTGGTGGCCAATGAGCGGCTGGGTAGCGGGTCCACCGGCGCTCGGATCAACCAGGTCTTGGCGAGCACAGCCGATCTGCTGGAAGCCAATCGTGACACCCTGAAGTCCACGGTGGGTCAGACCGAGAGGGTTACCCGGGCGATCGCCGACTACCGGCGCGAAATGGCCGAGGTGCTGGACTTGACCCCGCTGCTGGTGGACAACGTCTACAACATGATCGATCCGATAAAACAGGCCATCCGGGCACATCCGTTGCTGGACAAGGTCGAGGTCAACGGGCAAGCCACCAAGGAGTTGTGCAATCTGCTGGGGATGCGCCAACTGGGCTGTGCGACCGGCACCGTCGCGGACTACAGCCCAGATTTCGGATTGACGAGCATGCTGGACGATTTGGCGGAGTTGGGGAAGCGATGACGGCAAGAAGAATTCGCTCGGTACTTGTCGCTCTGCTGGCGCACGCGATCCCGGTGGCGTTGCTGACCTCCTGTTCGGTGGGACTGGCCCAGCTTCCGTTACCGGCGCCGTCACAGGGGAAGCGGACATACCCGATCAGTGCGGAATTCGTCGATGCACTGAACCTTCCGGGCAAGGCCAAAGTGCGGTTGTCCGGCGCCGACGTCGGCGAGGTGGAAACCATGGCGGTTCGCAACTATACGGCCGTGGTGACCATGCAGATCGCCGCCGATGTTCAGATCGCGCGCGGCACGACGGCCGAACTGCGCTCGGCCACGCCGCTCGGCGATGTGTTCGTCGCATTGACTCCGCCGCCTGGTATGGCTGCCGGCTCGCCGATGCTGAAGCCGGGCGACGTGATCCCGTTGGATGCGACGGCATCGGCAGCCTCGGTCGAGGAGGTGCTGAGCGCCGCATCCCTGCTCGTCAACGGGGGTGCAATCCGCAACCTGACCAAGGTGATCAACGGAATGGGCCGTGCGGTCGGCGGCAAGGGCAGGGACCTGGGCCGGTTTCTCGATGAGTCGACCGACCTGGTGCGCGGCCTGTCCGACCGGTCGGTGGCGATCAAACAGTCGTTGACCCAGACCGGTGATGTGGCCGCCATTCTGTCCGCCCGTCAGCAGTCCATCGATGACGCGATCGCTGCGGCCGGCCCGGCCCTGGGAACGCTGGCCGGCCAAACCGACAGCGCGGTGGGGATGGCCGGGGATGTCAATCGAATAATGTTGCAACTAGCGAAATTCCCATCGATTCGGGGGGAAAAATCGCGCAGCATGATGGCCGACCTCAACCGATTGTCGGCCGAACTCAATGCCGCCTCGACGGCTCCGGATGCGTCATTGGCCTCCTTCAACCAGCTGTTCGGGCCGGTGCTGAAACTGACCAACGGAACCTCGGCCCACGTCGACATCGATCTGGCGGACATGGCGGTCGGCGCATTCGCAGACCTGCATCACCCCGGTGACTCGGGCAGCCACGGACCCACCAGGGAGGACTTCCGCAACATGGTGGGCAGCATCACTTACCAGCTTCTCCAGGTGCGCAACAAGTTCTGGGGTCCACCGACTCCACCGCCGGGCACGGTGCCCCCGCCGAACCTGGTGGGCCCGGCGCCGGGTTCGCTTACCCCGGCGCCGGGGGGGAGTGCGCCGTGACGACCGTGTTCGGTTGGCTCGCCGGCCAGTTCGGGTATCTGCGAGCCAGGAAGTTGGGCCTGTCTGCATGCGGGCTCGCGGTGATGCTCGTAGCAGGGGTGATCTACCTGATTTTCGGCACACTGCGGTTCGACCCCACCAGTACGGACAAACTCGTGCGGGTGCACTTTGCCGAAACAGGCGGCCTACTGGCGGGACAGGATGTCACTCTGCGCGGGGTGCCGGTCGGGCGGGTCCGTTCGATCGACCTGTCCGCCGACGGTACGGTGGCCGTCGCTGCGATCCGGCCTGATGCACGGATTCCGGCCGACAGCGAGGTACGGGTGTCCGCGCTGTCGCCCGCGGGCGAGCAGTATCTGGACTTCCGGGCTGATCGTAATGACGGGCCCTACCTGGCCGATGGTGACGAAATCGACTCCAGCAGAACGCGAACTCCCGTTACGTTGGCGACGATGCTGGGCGACATGGATGGCGCGTTGCGCCAGGTGGACCCGGACAAGCTCAGTGCTGTTCTCCGCGAGCTGCGGGTCGGGCCGCAGGGGCCACAGAAGCTTGCGGCAATCCTCGACGGCGGCGCCTTCCTGGTCTCGACACTGGATTCGGTTCTGCCACAGACTGTCAGCCTGCTCAACACCAGCAAGGTGGTGCTCTCGACCGTGCGCGACGTCAGCCCCGGCATGGAGGCGACGTCGATCGACATGTCGTCGGTCCTGGGCGGCGTGGAGAAAATGGACGCCGGCTACCGCACCCTGCTGGATCGAGGTCCCGCTGCCATGGGGGGCATCGACAAGCTCATCGACGACAACTCGCCGACCATGGTGCAGTTGCTCGGCAACCTGGCAACGGTCTCCCAGCTCGCCTACCTCAGGGTTCCGGCCTTGGAGGAGTTCTTCTTTCCCGAGTACCGCGCCGGGTCCGCACTGGAGGCTGTCGCCAGCACCTTCCGTGACGGCGGGGTGTGGGGCGCGGTCAGTCTGTACCAACGGTATTCGTGTGATCACAACCTGCCGCACACACCGCCGGCGCTGGCTGACCATCCCGAACCGTATTTGTACACCTACTGCTCCAATCCCGACCCGAAGTACCTGGTGCGTGGTGCCCGCAATGCGCCACGGCCCCCCGACGACGACACCGCGGGGCCGCCACCGGGTGCGGACCCGCTGCGCCGCACCGACCCGACCCCACGGGGGCCGCTGAGCATTCCGCTGCCCTATGCCGGCCCTGCCCTGCCGCTGCCCACACCGCCGAGCGGCCCGCGGTGACGGTCGACGGACGCCGGCCGGCAGGCAAGGTCGACCTGCCATGAGGGGAGGCGTTGCGATGAAGGCCGGTTTTCTAGGGCGGCTGGCTGCGGCCTGCGCCGCCCTTGCTCTGGGAGCGACCGGGTTGGCGCCGATGTCCACCGCCGACACCGTGTCCAATGGGGTGGCGTACAGCATCGTGCCCGATCTGGTGGCCGGCAACAGTCCGAACGGCCTGGGTGAATGGACGGTGGATTACGAGAAGCTTGCCGGGGGCGACCCGGTGGTCGCCGGCGCGATCAATCGGATTCTCGACGACGAGGCCACCGGGCAGGTGTGGCTGTATGCGGCGAGTGCCAGCAAGACCTCGCCGTGGACATTCCACACGCGCGGCAGGCTGTTGTTCCGGCCGCTGACCGTCTCGGCCCTGTTCGCCGGGCAGTACAACGCCATCGAGCTACCCAACATGCCGATCGACACGGTGGCCACCCGGGTATTCGATTCCCGCAGCGGCATCCAGATCGTCTGGGACAACCTGTTCACCGATAAGCAGGCGGGCCTGGCCCGGCTGTCGGACCTGAGCGCGAAGATTCTCCCGGCGACCTATCCCACGCCTCCGCTGGGGGGATGGGCGGAGTACGGGGCGTCGCTGGCTCCCCTGGAGCGCAACTTCAAGTTCTGGATTCCCGCAGACGGCGGCATCGAATTGCACTTCCCCGACCGGCAATTCGGCCGCGGGGCGCACGTCATCACGATTCCGTGGTCAGCGGTGAGCGATCTGATCGCGCCCGCGTTCGCCGCGATCACCAGTTGAACACGTCATCCGGGCCGCCCGGGTTGCACCCGGAGTTCAGCATTATCGAATTGGAGACCACCGGTCGCCACGGCTCCAGGTTCCAGGTGCCGACCTTGCCGGGGTTGGTGAACGTGGCCGACTGCCAGTAGCAGAAGAACTGATTCTGCATGGACAAGGTGTTGGCGTCGGGCGCGTTCTCCAACAGTTCGGCCCAGGCGTCGTAACTCTGGGCGCCATTGGTGAACATGCCGGCCGCCCACCACCCCCAAGACGTCGGGTAGATCCGTAATGTCGCACGGTCACCGTGATATTCCCAAGCGACATGGTCGATGTACTGCGGAGCATCGGGCGGACGCGGGGGTGGTGGATCGGCGTAGGCGGGTGTCCAGGTACCCGCCGGGGCCGCGACGCAGGCCGCGGCGGCCATCGCCGCAAACGGTTTCATCGGCTCATCGTCGTCAACCGGCCGGCCACTGCAGCGCCTTGTGCTGAAGGAACTCCGACAGCCCGTGCTCGCCGAACTCCCGGCCGATCCCGCTGGCCTTGTAGCCGCCGAACGGCGCGCCCGGGTTGAGCCCACCCCCACCGCCGTTGATGACGACCATCCCGGTCCGGAGCCGGCGCGCGACGTTCAGGGCACGGATCGGGTTGCCCGACCACACCCCACCGGCCAGCCCGTACCGGCTGTCGTTGGCGATTCGGACCGCGTCGTCGTCGTCGCTGAACGGGATCACCACCCCGACCGGGCCGAAGAACTCCTCCTGCGCTATCCGCATGGCGTTGTCGACCCCGACGAACAGGGTCGGCTCCAGGAAGTAACCGCGGTCCAGGTGGGCGGGACGCCCGCCGCCGTAGGCGATCTGGGCCCCCTCGTCCACCCCGACGGCGATCAGCGATTCGACCCGCCCACGTTGCACGTCGCGGATCAGCGGACCCATCAAGGTGGCCGGGTCGGCCGGGTCGCCCACACTGATGTAACCCAGGCCGCCGACGATGCGGGCCACCAGCTCATCGTGCAGCGACTGGTGCACCAGGATGCGGGTCTGCAGGGCGCAGCCCTGACCGGCGTGGGTGATGAACCCGCCCAACACGCTTTCCATCACCTTGTCCAGATCGGTGTCGTCGAGAATGATGTTCGCCGACTTCCCGCCCAGTTCCAGCACCACCTTCTTGATGGTCTGCGCGCCTTGCGCGTAGACCTTGCTCCCAACCGCGTCGGAGCCGGTGAAGCTGATGATGTCCACGCCGGGGTGCCGGGTCAGAGCCTCGCCCGCCGCGACATCGCCGGTCACGATGTTCAAGGTCCCGGGTGGCAGTCCGGCAGCATCGGCGATCTCGCCCAGGACCAACGCCTCCAACGGCGTGTACGGGGAGCACTTGAGTACCGCGGTGCACCCGGCGGCCAAGGCCGGACCCAGTTTGGCCAGGTTCAACAGGAAGGGAAAGTTGAACGCGGTGATCAGGCCGGCGACCCCGTAGGGCTCCCGGACCACGATTCCCTGACCGATGCCGTGGCCGACGATCGGTGCGACGGGCTCCTCGAAGGCGAAGCGGGGCAGTACCCGCTGCGCCAGGTCGGCGAAGTGATCGATCGGGGTGCCGACCTGGAGGTATTCGGCGATGAGCCGAGTGCAGCCGGCCTCGGCGATGTTGAGGTCGACGAGTTCGGCCCGGCGCTTCTGCAGTTCGTCGGCCATTGCGGCCAGGATGCGGCTGCGTTCGGTTGGACTCATGGCCGGCCACGGCCCCTCGTCGAACGCCCGACGCGCGGCGCCCACCGCCGCGTCGACGTCCGCGACACAGGCCTGCGGGACCTCGGCGATGGTCTCTTCGGTGGCCGGGTTGAGCACGGTGAGCGTTTCATCGCCGACGCCGGTGGTCCACGCGCCGTCGATGTAGAGGCTTCGGGTTTCGGTTGCGATGGATGTCATGCGGGCTCCTTGATCGTATTGAGTACGATTATTTAGGTAAATAACTGTGACGAACGGATGGCGGAATGAGTACAGGAATCGGATCCAACGGTCAGACGAAACTGATCCGGGTACCGAAAACCGCCGAGCTCATCGCTGATCAACTGCGCAGCCGGATCGTCCGCGGTGTCCTGAAGAAGGGCGACGCGCTGCCCACCGAAGTCGAACTGGTCAAGCAGTTCGGGGTCTCCCGGCCGACATTGCGGGAAGCCTTCCGCATCCTGGAAAGCGAATCGCTGATCGTGGTGCGTCGTGGTTCGCGCGGCGGGGTCTTGGTGTCGTCGCCGGAAACCTCCGTGGCCGCGCGCAGTTTCGGTCTGCTGCTTCAGATGTCGGGCACCACGCTCGCCGACCTGTACGCCGCGCGCAAGGTGCTGGAACCGGCGGCGGTCGAGATGCTCACCCAACGTAAGGCGCCCGCCGACGTGGTGGACCTGAAGTCCGCGGCCGGAGCGTTGGCGGTGCTGGTCAACGACGGTGTCGACGACGCCGACTTTCACGAGTGGTCGGCGGCGACATTCGCCTTCCACGACCTCATCATGGAGCGGTCCGGCAACAACACGATCGCGTTGGTCGGTGCGGTGTTGCGGGAGGTGACCACCCGGCACATGGCGCGCGCGGTGACGACGTCGACCGATCACGCCGAGATCGAAAAGCAGTTCAAGGCGACGATCCGGGCCTTCACGAAACTGACGAACCTGATCGAGTCCGGGGATGCCGCCGGGGCCAAGGAATTCTGGACCACGCACATGGACCGGGCCGGACGCAACATGCTGTGGGGCGACCTCGCCAACGAGACGGTGATCGATCTCTTCGTGTGACACGGGGGTCAACCCAGGGCTCCGGCGTCACGCAGTTCGCTGATCGCATCCCAGGTCAGGCCAGACTCGAGCAGGACCTCCTCGGTGTGCTGGCCGGTCTCCGGCGCCGGACCGGCCGGTCGAGCGGGTACACCGTCGAATTGGTAGGGCGGGGCCACCACGCGGAACGGACGACCGTCGGCACCGGTCACCTCGGGCAGGTACCCGTTGGCGGCGACTTGCTCGCTGCCGCACACCTCCTCGAAGGTGGCCGCTGCCGACCACACTCCGGAGAATCGGGCCAGAACCTCGCGCCACTCGGGCAGTGTTCGCGTGCCGAAAGCCTGATCCAGTTCGGTGACGCATGCTGTCCGATTAGCGAAACGTGCTGGGGCATTGTGGAATCGGGAGTCGACGGCCAGCTCCGACCGGCCCAGCAGCTCACACAACTCAGGCCAGAATCGATCCGACTGCAGGCACACCAGATTGATCCAACGATCATCCTGGGTGCGGTAGCTGTTCACGATCGGGTTGGGGGCCTCGTGCCGGTTCGGTCTGGGCAACTCACCGGAGCCGGCTGCGCAGGCCGCCAGGTCGGGGCTCATGGTCCACATCCCGGTGGCCAGCAGGGAGACGTCGACGGTGCCGCCCCGTCCGGATCGTTCGCGGCGCAGCAGCGCCATCGCCACCGCGCCGGCGATCGCGCTGGAGCCCTGCAGATCGAAGAAGGCGGCCGGTTGCGCCGCGGGTTCGGTGGCGCCCGGCGAGGTGAGCTTGTACTGGATCCCCGCTGCGGACCACGCTGCCGCGGCGTCGAACCCGCCGGCGTCGGCCAGCGGACCGGTGCTGCCCCAACCGGATCCGCGTACGTAGACCAGCCGGGGATTGCGGGCTCGCATCTCCTCGGCGTCGATACCGAGCTTGGTGCGGACCTTGGGCAGATAGCTGGTCAGGAACACGTCAGCGGACTCGGTCAACCGGTGCAGCGTGGACAGCCCGTCCGGAGATGAAAGATCTAGCGTCACACTGCGTTTACCCCGGTTGGGGACCTGCAGAAACGGGTTGGGCGCGGACTCGTCGGCGTTCAGCCCGTTGCGCAGCCCGCGCTGGGGATCACCGGTCGGCGGCTCGACCTTGATCACGTCGGCGCCCAGGTCGGCCATGATGGCACCCGCGCCGGGCACGAACGTCCATGCGGCGACCTCGACGACCCGAATACCCTCGAACGGTCCGGTCACATCCTTCTCCTACCTGTTCGCCTCAGCGCACGGCTTGTAGCGCGTCGAGCATGCGAGCAAAGTGCTTGGGATTCCAGATGTCCTGGTCTTCCCCCCAGCCGATCCGGCCGTCGAACTCCCAGCGCATCAGTGCGGTACTGCCGCCGCCGCGCTCGCAGATGTGGCTGACCGTGAAACCCTCGGCGGTCATGCAGCGCCCGGTCACGTCGGTCAGCTGCACATCCATGTGTGCGCTCCAGCCGGTGGCCGGGTCGCGGTAGTTCTTCATCCGGCTGGCGTTCTTGTCGAGCAACTCGAACCGGCCGTCGCGCAACAGCCAGCCGTGGTTGAGCGGCGACCAGCCGGTGGCCTCGCCGTCCTGCGCACGCACGAACGCCAGGAATCCGGTCTGGTCATCGGCATGACCGAAGATGTACTGGATGCGGCCCCGCCCGCGCTCCCGCTCGATCTGACGCCACACCGGTCCGACCGGTACGCGGACTCGCGCGGCGGTGGTCGTCGCACCGCCGGCCGGATTGGCACGCCGCGGTGCGCCTCTGGGTGCCCAGGAGCGGTCGCGCACCGAGTAGCAGTCGATCGCGATCGGTTCGCCGTCCAGGATCAGTTCGCCGGTGACGTGGCCGACCTGATCGAAGTGGGTGTGTTCCATGAACGGCGGCTCGCCCGGGGTGCAGCGCCGTGGGTCGTGTACCCCGGCGAACGTCAACGCGACGGCGAAATCAGCTGCCGGATCTTGGTATTCGATCCGGTAGTCGCGCATCGGCTGCAGCATCCGCACGCTGAATCCGTCACCGGGGATGGTGATGTCGCGCAGATCGGCTAGCGGATCGCCCATCGGCACGTCGCTGGCCATCCGGAAGTAGCGCAGGTCGTCGGGCCGTGCACCGGTGGGATCCCATACGTACACCCGCCACGTCACGGTGCCGCGGTTGGTGTTGAACGTCGCGTGCAGCCAACCTCCGACCTTGCGCTCGGGGACGTTGAACGACCACCAGGTGGTCTCTGCCCAGTACGGATTGTCGTCCGGCGGGGCGTGGAAGCCGTCGTCTGCCGGCAGGAACGGGCTGTCGACGGTGACCTCGGTTGTCACGGTCGCCGCATTCGGGGCGGGTACCATCGCATCATCGTAGCGTAAAGGATACTGAATTAGGGAATCAATTCTATGAGGTCCGGGTTGCCGGCGGAGGGCCGGCAACGAACAGGATGCTGAACCGGATGGATCCGGCATCATTCCGCCGCGGTGATCCGGGGCGCTGCCGCCGGGAACAGCTGCCCACCCGATTCCGTCAGCGCGCGACGCGCGACGATGTGCGGATGCCGGGCGGCTTCGGCGAACGTGAGAACAGGGGCGACGCAGGCATCGGTGCCCTCGAAGACCCGCATCCATTCGTCGCGGGTGCGTTGCCGGACCGCGGCCCCGATCAGTGCGCGCAGCCGGGGCCACTGCTCCCGATCGTTCTGGGTCGGGGCGTCGTCGATCGTGAGCAGCCGCATCAGTTCGGCGAAGAACTGCGGTTCGATCGCGCCGACGGCCACCCAGTTGTCGTCGGCGGTCTGGTACACGTCGTAGTACGGGGCGCCGGTGTCGAGCAGGTTCGTCCCGCGATCATCCGACCACTGGCCCTCGTTGCGCAGGCCCAGGATGAACCCGGCCAGTGACAGGGTGCCGTCGACGATCGACGTGTCGATCACCGACCCGACACCCGTGATGTCCCGCTGGTGCAGCGCGGCGAGCATCCCGAGCAACAGGAACATCGTCCCGCCGCCGAAATCGCCGACCAGATTCAGTGGCGGCTGAGGCGGTCCGCCGGCGCGTCCGACGGCGTGCAGCACACCGGTGATGGCGATGTAGTTGATGTCATGGCCGGCGGTGGCGGCCAACGGACCGTCCTGGCCCCAGCCGGTGATCCGCCCGTAGACGAGTCTTCGATTGCGGGCCAGGCACACGTCCGGCCCGATCCCGAGCCGCTCGGCGACACCGGGGCGGTACGGCTCGATGAACAGGTCCGCTTCGTCGATCAGCCGCAGTACGTGCTCGCGCCCCTGTTCGGACTTGAGATCGGCTGTCACCGTCCGGCGGCCACGCCCCACCACCGAATCGGCCCGTTTGGGCGCTTCACCGGGCCGGGTCACCAGTACGACGTCGGCGCCCAACTCCGCCAACAGCATCCCGGTATAGCGGCTCGGGCCGATACCCGAGAGTTCGACGACCCGGATGTCCTCCAGCGGGCGCCGCCCGGTCATCTCGTGCCGTCCTGCGAGATGTCGAACAGTGACTCCTGGGCCAGGCTGGCCAGCAGCGTGCCGCGCTCGCCGAAGATGTGTCCGGAGTACACCCCGCGGCCCCCGGAGGTGGCCAGCGGGTTGAGATCCACCAGCAGCCAGTCGTTCGGGTCACCGGCACGGTGCAGCCAGACCGCGTGGTCGAGGCTGGGCAACAACCCCGCTTGCTCGACCAGCGGGGCCCGGGACAGCCCCGTGCACAGGTCCGACAAGAACACCACGCCGCAGGCCCGTACGTTCGGGTCGTCCGGCAGGGGATCGCGAATCCGCAGCCAGAGCCGCGCGGGCCAGCGGTGCCACGGATCGGGATCGTGGGGAACCCGGGCCTCCAGGTCGAAGGTCCGCGACGCGTTCAACGCATACGTCGCCAACTCGCCGGGCGGCTGGACGGCCGGAAGCTGCACGGCCTGGAACTCGGCGCCGTCCTTCGGTCGGGAGAACGAGCATGCCATCGAGAAGATCACCGAGTCGTCCTGAGTCGCCGTCACCCGACGGCCTGAGTACCTGCCGCCGTCCCGGTCGCGCTCCACGCTCAACTCGATCGGCCGGCTGGCGTCCCCGGCTCGGAGAAAGTAGGCGTGCATCGAATGGGCGACCCGGTCGTCGGGCACCGTAAGGCTTGCCGCACGCAACGCCTGGGCGCTCACCTGCCCGCCGTAGATGGTTCGGCGGCCCGTGGTACTGCTCGGCTCGGTGGAAAACCGGTCGTGCGGAAGCGGTTTCAGCCGCAGCACCTCGCCGACGGTGGTGGGTGTGGACTGTCCGTCGTCGAACACCTCTCGGGGTTGGACGCTCACAGCAGCTCGAGGATCGTCGCGTTGGCCATCCCGCCGCCCTCGCACATGGTCTGCAGGCCGTACCGGGTGCCGTCGCGGCGCATGCGGTGCACCATCGTGGTCATCAATCGGGCGCCCGCGCAGCCCAGCGGATGTCCCAGCGCGATCGCTCCACCGTCCGGATTGGTCAGCTTCTCGCTCGCGCCCGTCTCGGTCAGCCAGGCCAGCGCCACCGACGCGAACGCCTCGTTGACCTCGAAGGTGCCGATGTCGGACAACGAAAGTCCTCCGCGTGCCAGCGCTTTGGCGGTCGCGGGAATCGGCGCGGTGAGCATGGCCACCGGGTCGTCGCCGGCGACGACGGCGGTGTGGATGCGTGCCCAGGGGCGAAGGCCCAGTTGCCGGGCCCGCTCCGATGTCGTCAGCAGCAGGGCTGCCGCGCCGTCGCTGATCTGTGACGACGTTCCCGCGGTGATCACCCCGTCGGGCTTGAACGCCGGTTTGAGGCCGGCCAGCTTCGCCGTGTCGGTGTCGCGGCGGACACCGCCGTCGGTGTCGACGACGGACCCGTCGGGCAGCGAGATCCCGATGATCTCGTCGGCGAACACCCGGTTGTCGATCGCCTGCGCGGCCCGGTGGTGGCTTTGCGCGCCGAACTCGTCGAGCTGGCTGCGCGTCAATGACCAACGCTGCGCGATCATTTCGGCACCCAGCCCCTGATTGAACTGGCTGACCCCGTAGCGCTGACGCTCGGATTCGGTCATCGGATCGCCGACATCGACCCCGCGGGAGGCCCCCATCGGCACCCTGCTCATCATCTCGACCCCGCCGGCTACGGCCACGTCGTACTGTCCGGAGATCAGCCCGGCCGCCGCGAAGTGCACGGCCTGCTGAGATGACCCGCACTGGCGGTCGACGGTGGTGGCCGGCACCGTTTCGGGCCAGCCCGCCGCCAGCACGGCATGCCGGCCGATGTTGCCGGTCTGTTCGCCGACCTGGCCGACGCAGCCCCAGATGACGTCGTCGACCACGTCCGCGTCGATGCCGGTCCGGTCGGCCAGCGCGCGCAGCACGTCCGCCGAAAGTTCGCCGGCGGCCACCCCGGCCAAGGCTCCGTTGCGCCGGCCGATCGGCGTCCGCACCGCGCCGACGATCACCGCGTCTCGGATTGCTGATGAGTCCACACTCACCCCTTAAATCGGATACTGTTTTGAATGATTACATCTCAGATGTATAGCATTGACAAGTAAGGGTGAACGCCGGACCGGCGTCTCGGGCCGTTGCCGTGATGTCAACGGTTAGATGATTCGATGAGGTTGATATGCGCGATGTGGTGATCGTCGATGCGGTGCGAACCGCGATCGGCAAGCGGGGCGGCGCCCTGGCCGATGCGCACCCGGTGGACCTGTCCGCCGACGTGTTGACCGCGCTGGCCGACCGCACCGGGCTGGACCCCGCGGTGGTCGACGACGTCATCTGGGGTTGCGTCTCCCAGGTCGGTGACCAGTCGAGCAACATCGCGCGGTTCGCCGTGCTGGCGGCGGGCTGGCCGGTGGGGATCCCGGGAACCACGGTCAACCGGGCCTGCGGGTCGAGTCAACAGGCGGTCGACTTCGCCGCGCACGCCATCGCCGCCGGCGCCTATGACATCGCGGTGGCCGGCGGGGTGGAGTCGATGAGTCGGTTGCCCCTGGGAGTCACCCGGCAGAGCGGATTCCCGTACGGCCCGCGGGTGATGCGACGCTTCGACGACTTCTCCTTCAATCAGGGACTCAGCGCCGAAGCCGTGGCGGCCAAATGGGGACTCGGTCGCGCGGACCTGGACCGCTTCGCCTCGACGTCACACGAACGTGCCGCCCGGGCGATCGACTCCGGAGCTTTCGAACATCAGATCGTTGCGATCACCACCGCCGCCGGGGCGTTCGCCGCCGACGAGGGTCTGCGTCGCGGCACCACGCCGGAGACCCTGGCCAAGCTCACCCCGTCGTTCACCGAGTACGGGGTCATCCACGCGGGTAACTCGTCGCAGGTCTCCGATGGCGCGGCGGCGCTGCTGCTGACCACGCCCGAGAAGGCGCGCGAACTCGGCCTGGCCCCGATGGCGCGTTACCGAGGTGGTGCGGTTGCCGGGGCCGACCCGGTGCTGATGCTCACCGCGCCCATCCCGGCCACCGAAGCCGTGTTGCGCCGCACCGGAATCGGTATCGACGAGATCGGGGTGTTCGAGGTCAATGAGGCGTTCGCTTCGGTGCCGCTGGCCTGGACGGCAGAGTTGGGTGCCGATCCGGAACGGGTGAATCCGCTGGGCGGGGCTATCGCGGTCGGCCATCCGCTCGGCGCGTCGGGAGCGATTCTGATGACCCGGATGGTGCACCACATGCGCGATCGTGGACTGCGCTACGGATTGCAGACCATGTGTGAGGGCGGCGGGACCGCCAATGCCACCATCGTCGAGCTGATCGGTTAACCCGGTGCGCAGGACGCTGTTCGAAAGCGATCACGACGAATTCCGGGCTGTAGTCAGGGATTTCCTCGGTCGCAAGGTGGTCCCGGAGTATCCACGCTGGCTTGCCGAGGAGGCGGTGCCCCGTAGCTTCTTCGCCGAGATCGCCGCGATCGGCGTGCAGGGGCTACCCTTCGACCCGGCCTACGGCGGCGCGGGGATCTCGGATTACCGCTACAACATGGTGGTGCAGGAGGAGGCCGCGCGCGCCCACGTGACTCTCGGCACCCTGCGCACCCAAACCGACGTGATCGCCCCGTATTTCCGGGAGTACTGCAACGACGAACAATGTCGGCGGTGGTTCGGCGGCATCGCGTCCGGGCAGCTGCTGACGGCCATCGCCATGACCGAACCGGGAACCGGCTCGGACCTGGCCGGGGTGGCAACCCGTGCGGTCCGCGACGGCGACCACTACGTCATCAACGGCGCCAAGACGTTCATCACCGGCGGTGGACTGGCCGACCTGGTGATCGTGCTCGCCCGCACCAGTATCGACGACACCGACCGCCGAGCCGGACTGAGTCTGATCGTCGTCGAAGCCGGCACACGAGGATTCGAGAAAGGCCGCAAACTCACGAAACTGGGTCTGCACGTCCAGGACACCGTCGAACTTTCGTTCACCGACGTCCGGGTGCCGGTGGCCAACCTGCTCGGACAGGAAGGCATGGCGTTCGGCTATCTCGGCCACAACCTGGGCCAGGAGCGGTTGGCGATCGCCGTCGGGGCCATGGCGCAGGCGCGGTCCGCGGTGGAGTTGACCGTGGACTACGTCTGCGGCCGCGAGGTATTCGGAACGACGGTGGCGAATTTTCAGAACACCCGGTTCGAGTTGGCCGCGATGAGCGCCGACGTCGAGGCCGCCCAAGCGATGATCGACCGGGCCGTATCGGACCTGGTCGATGGCCAGCTCAGCGGTCCCGATGCCGCCCGCGTCAAATTGTTCGTCACCGAGACGCAGGGGCGGGTGGTCGACCGCTGCCTGCAACTGTTCGGCGGCTACGGCTACATCACGGAACTGCCCATCGCCCGCCTCTACGCCGACGCCCGGGTGTCGCGGATCTACGGCGGTACCAGCGAAGTCATGAAATCCATCATCGCCAAAGACCTCGGCTTACGTTAAGGAGCAAGCATGCAGATCGACGGGATATCCACGCTGGTGACCGGTGCGGCGTCCGGACTCGGGTTGGCGACCGCCACTCGGCTGGTCAAGCTGGGCGCCTCGGTGGTGATGGTCGACTTGGCATCGTCGGAGGGGGCGTTGCGCTCCGAAGAACTCGGCGCCCGGTTCATCCCCGCCGACATCACCGACGCCGATGCGGTGAACGCCGCGTTGGATGCCGCGGTCGAGGCCGGCCCGCTGCGGGCGGTAGTGCACTGCGCCGGCCGGGGTGGGGACCGGTTGCGCATCCTGGACAAGCAACGCAATCCGGCCGACATCACCACCTTCGCCGAGGTGATTCGGGTGAACCTGATTGGCACCTACAACGTCTTGCGGCTGTCCGCGGCGCGGATGGCCGGCAATGAGCTGCTCGACGGCGACCGCGGTGCCATCGTCATGACGGCGTCGGTGGCCGCGTTCGACGGTCAGATCGGGCAGACGTCCTACACTGCGGCCAAGGCCGGGGTGCACGGCATCACGCTGGTAGCCGCGCGCGACCTCGCGTCGTATCAGATCCGGGTCAACACCATCGCGCCGGGAACCTTTGACACCGCGATGCTTTCGCGGCTGCGTGACGACATCCGCGCGGGACTCGCCGATGCGATCCCACACCCCAAGCGCCTCGGTAGCGCCGAAGACTATGCCCACCTGGCGGTCAGTGTGATCGAGAACCCGTTCATCAACGGCGAGACCATCCGGCTCGACGGCGCGCTGCGGATGGCGCCGCGCTGAACTCGCACCCCCGGTGCGCGGGCCCACGGGGGGTTTCGTGACAGAACCGCGGGCGGACGTCCTTCGCCGAAACGCTTGTCCAAACCACTAATTCAGTATACCGTTACTGTCCATACACCACTGTATGGTTATCGTCTCCTGCGGCTATCCGCATGCGGTGATCCAGAAGGGAACAACTCTGCGATGACGACGAAAGACGCTCCAGCCGCAAACCTCCGCGACGACGTGGCGGATCGCGACATCCACGAGCTGACGGGTGGGGATTCACCGCGTGTGGTGTGGTTGGCGCGGCTCGGAGCGCTATTTTTGCTGCTTGAGGTCGTTGTCTTCGCCCGGTGGATCACCTCCGACAGTTTTCGGCGAGTCATGCCGGGACCGGACGACGGCACCAACATGCTGTGGGTTCGCTTCTGGGATGTGTTGAGCATCGGCGGCAGTATCGTTTTCGTCAGCTGGGTTGTGCGTAAACGGCTACGGGAGGGCAAGCTTCCGCCGGTGGCGATCGTGGCGATGGCCTTCGGGCTGACGGCCTGGCAGGACCCGCTGGTCAATGCGATTCGTCCGGTGTTCTCCTACAACTCCCACTTCTGGAACTTCGGCAGCTGGGGTGAGTTCGTCCCTGGGTGGATCGAGAACGGCGGGATGAACCCGCAACCGGTTTTCTGGACGCTCGGGACGTACATGCTCTTCGTGCCGGCCAACATGATGGCGATCGACGCCTGCCTGAGATGGGTTCGTCGGCGCCTGCCGCGGATCAATCGCGCGGGACTGATCGCCATCGTGATGGTCCTGGCGTTCGCCCAGGACGTCGGGGGTGAGTTGATCACACTCGTTCAGGGTGTGGACCGCTACATGTGGGTCGACGGAAGCTTCTCGCTCTTTGCAGGTACGAACTATCAGTTCCCGCTCTACGAAGCGTTCGCCTGGGGCTGCGGCGTGGTCGGGTTGATTGCGATCGTGTACTGCTTCCGCGATTCGGGTGACCGCTTCTTCACCGACCGTGGCCTCGATCGCCTGAAGATCCGAAGGGGGCGCACGTTCATCCGCGTCCTTGCGTTGGGTGCTGTGTTCAATGTCGCGATGACGGTGTTGTTCCTCGGCTATGCGGTGGTGAACACCCATGCGGACACCACCCAGCCCACCGTGCCGAGCTACCTGCACAACGGCATGTGCGGACTCGGCGACAACCCGCCCTGCGTCCGGGACTGGTGATACCGGACCGGAGTTTGACAAAGTGGTCGCCAGTAGCCGGGCAAGCGACCGAGAAGGGTAGCGCGCGGGTTCATGGCCGATTCACCGAACGCGAAATACACCGCGAGGGACTACTTCGTCGAGGCGATGGCCGTTCTGCAGGAGTCGGGGTTTCCCGCGCTGACCGCGGCGGGATTGTGCGCCCGGATGGGCGTCACGCGCGGATCGTTCTACCACCACTTCGGCAGCTTCGATGACTTCGTCGACAAGCTCCTGACCTACTGGGAAGAGCGCTACAGCCGCGACCTGATCGCGAGATCACTCTCCGATGACCTGCGGTCCCAGGTCGACAGACAAACGGAGTTCGCGATCGGGTTGCCCCACGCCGCGGAGGCCGCGCTGCGCGCCTGGGGCACCATCAACCCGCGGGTCGCCGAAGCCCAGCAGCGGGTCGATCAGCTCCGGCGCCGTGGACTCGCGACATCCCTTCGCCGCCACGGAGTTTCGAAACAGAAGGCCGATACCTACGCCGCGATCGCGATCGTGACGCTGGCCGGCATGCAGGTGACCCAGCGCCCATTCGACCCCGAGGCGTTCCGGGCCGTCTATCGGGAACTTCTCACGACCCTCGGCAAGGACATCCTGCCGGCGTGATCGCACCGGTCAACGCGCGGTCCACACCGGGGGGCGTTTCTCGGCGAACGCCCGCGGGCCCTCCTTGGCATCGGCGGATTGCTTGAGCCTCAGATACTCCATGGCGGTGCGTTCCCAGCCGCGATCCTCAGCGGCAACCGCCCCGCCGTCGGCACGGTATGCCACGCGCTTGCTGGCCTGCACCGACAGCGGCGCGTTGACGACGACACGCTCGGCCAGCTCCAGTGCGGCCGCCAGCGCGTCGGGGACGACCGCATTGAGCAGGCCCAGTTCGGCGGCCTCGGCCGCCGTGATCGCCTCGCCGGTGAAGATCAGCTCCAGCGCACGCTTGCGCGGTAGCTGATCCACCAGGCGGAACACCCCGCCGGCGGCGGCCAACAGCCCCCGCTTGACCTCGGGCAGGCCGAACGTCGCCGCCGGGTGCGCGACGGCGAGGTCGCTGGCCAGCACGAGTTCGGTGCCACCGCCCAGGGCCGTCCCGTTGACGGCGGCGATGGTGGGCTTGTCGACGAAGTGCCGGGCGTATCCGGCGAAGCCCCACTCGCCGTGGTCGGGATGGTAGAGATTCTCGCCGCGGGAGACCGCCTTGAGGTCGGCGCCGGCGCAGAACGATTTGTCGCCCGCACCCGTCAGCACCACCGCCCGCACCGCCGGGTCGCGCTGGGCCTCGGCGAGGGCGTCGCCGACGGCGGTGCTCACCGCGGCGTTGATCGCGTTGCGTGCCTCGGGCCGGTTGAGGGTGATGACCATGGTGTGGCCTACCCGTTCGACCAGCGCGGCCGCGGCGACGGGACTCGCCTGTACCGTCACGCCGCCTTCTCCAGGATGTGGATCCCGCAGGTCGAACCCAGCCCGATCACGTGGGCCAATCCCACTCGCGCGCCCTCGATCTGGCGGTCTCCGGCCTCGCCGCGCAGATGCTGGCAAACCTCCCAGACGTTGGCGATCCCGGTGGCGGCGATCGGGTGGCCCTTGGACTGGAGGCCGCCGGAAACGTTCACCGGCAGCCGCCCGTCGCGCCAGGTTGCGCCGCTGTCGAAGAAGTCCACCGCACCGCCGGGCTCGCACAGGCCCAGGTTGTCGTAGTGCACCAGTTCGGCGGTCGCGAAGCAGTCGTGCAACTCGACCAGGCTCAGGTCAGCGGGCCCGATCCCGGCCTGCTCGTAGGCCTGCATCGCTGCGTTGCGGGTGACGGTGTTGACATTGGGCAACACCTGGCAGGCCTCTTCCCACGGGTCGGTGGTCAGCACCGACGCGCTCACTTTCACCGCGCGGCGTCGTTGCTCGGGCGAAAGCCGTTGCAGCCGCTGGTCGCTGACCAGCACGGCCGCGGCCGCACCGTCGCAGTTGGCCGAGCACATCGGCCGGGTGTTGGGGTAGGCGATCATCACGTCGTTCATGATCTGCTCGGCAGACATCGCCTTGGAGTGGGCGGCCAGCGGGTTCAACGTCGAATGGCTGTGGTTCTTCTCGCTGATCCGGGCGAACAGCTCCAACGGCACGCCGCCGTAGTCGTGCTGACGCAGGTACTGCATCCCGATCTGGGCGAAGACGCCGGGCATCAGATCGGTGCCGATCCGGCCCTCGGTGCCGGTGACCGCGTCCAGTCGGCCGCTGGGCTGCCAGGTCTTGGGCCCGCTGCGCGGCTTGGAGCCCGCACCCAACATGCCTGCCCCGGCCAGCTTCTCAGCACCGACCGCCAGGCCCAGTTCGGCCTCGCCGGCTTTGATGGCCAACATGGCGGTGCGCAGCGCCGTCGCCCCGGTGGCGCAGGCGTTGGCCACGTTGAACACCGGAATACCGGTTTGGCCGAGCTGCTTCTGCACTGCCTGGCCGTAACCGGGGGCGCCCAGCAGATTGCCGGCCGCCATCACGTCGATCTCGCCGACCGAAACCCCCGCGTCGGCCAGCGCGGCGTGGGCCGCGTCGAAGCCGAGGCCGACCGCGTCGCGGTCCGGGCGCTTGCCGAACTTGGTCATCGCGATACCCAGAATCCAGATGTCGCCGTTCATCAGTTGTCCTTCCCGCCCGGTATCGGCTCGAATCCGAAACCGATCGCCATGGTGCCTTCGTCGTCTTCGCCGATGGGGAATGTGGTGAGCCGCAGCGGCATTCCGAGCCGGACCGCCGCCACGGTGGGCTCGATGTTGACGACGTTGGCCCGCACCGAGATGCCGCCGCAGTCGACAACGCCGGCGATATAGGGCACCGGCACGCCGGGGGCCGCGACCTCGACGACGGTGAACGTCTCCAGCGTGCCGGTGCTCGGGACCGCCTTCGTCTCGAAGGCGGTCCCGAAGCACGATGCGCAGGCGTCACGCCGGTCGAAGTAGTAGGCGGCGCAGTCCGCGCAGGTGGTCACGGCGAGATGCGGAGGGTCGGTGAGAATGAGATAGCCGACGATGGGGATCGAGGTCGGCGTGCTGGTTGTCGTGATGGTCAGGCTCCCTTCTGGTTCAGACTTGTCGGCCGGCACCGGCCCAGTACGTTTCCCGGATCTGGCGTTTGATGAGTTTCCCCGCCTCGGTGCGGGGCAGCGCCGAGGCGAAGTCCACCGACCGTGGGCATTTGAAACCGGCCAGCCGGGCACGCCCGTAGGCGATGATGTCCTGCGCCAACTCTTCGGAGGGTTCGGTGCCGGCGACCAGTTCGACCACGGCTTTGACCTGTTCACCCCACTCCGGATCGGGGATGCCGATGACGGCGACATCGCCCACCGCGGGGTGGCTGGACAGCACGCCCTCGACCTCGGCGGGATAGATGTTGACCCCGCCGCTGATGATCATGTCCTTGGCCCGGTCGCAGATGAACAGGTATCCGTCGTCGTCGAGATAACCCATGTCGCCGATGGTGAACGCGGCTCCGCGGTGCACCGACGCGGTGAGTTCGGCGTCATTACGGTATTCGAACCGCTGCCCATCCTCACGTTCGATGTAGACGTTGCCGATCACGTTGGCCGGCAGCCGGTTTCCCTCATCATCGAGGATCTTGACCGTCATACCGCGGATCGTGCGGCCCGCGGTGCCGGGCTTCTCCAGCCAGCGATTCGGCTTGGCGACGGTGGCCGCGCCCTCGGTTCCCCCGTAGGTCTCCCAGATCACCGGACCCCACCAGGCCATCATGTCCTTCTTCACCTGAAGCGGGCACGGCGCCGCGGAGTGCACCACCGATTTCAGGCTGGACACGTTGTAGCGATCCCGCACCTCGGGGGGAAGTTTGAGCATCCGCACGAACTGGGTGGGAACCATGTAGGCAGTCGTCACCGCATGCGCCTCGATGGTCGCCAGGGTCTGCTCAGCGTCGAACCGGCCCAGAATCGCAAGCGGCTGACCCACATTGAGCGCCCCGAGATAAAAGCTCTGGCAGCCGCCGTGATGCATCCCGGTGGAGACCAGGTGCGCACCGTCGAACGGCAGGAAGCTGAAGGCCCGCCCGAACACCGCCATCGCGTTGGCCGCCTCCGCCGGGTCGCGACCGTCCAGTGGGCGCACGATGCCCTTGGGTTTGCCGGTCGTGCCAGACGAGTAGCGGATGGAGTCGCCCTGACGGCGGTCGGCGGGCGGGGTGGTCGGCTGGCCGGCGAGTAGGTCGGGCTCTGCGATGAAACCGGCCGGCGTGGCTAGACCGGCATCGGCCCCGACGACGACTCGCAGCGCGGCCGCGCTTGCCGTGTCAGGGAATCGATCGAGATAGTCCATGTGGGTGACCAGCGCGCCGGCGCCGGAGTGCTGCAGGATCGCGGCGAATTCGTCGGCGGACAGCGCTGTGTTGAGGGAGATGTACCGTAGCCCGATTTCGGTGGTGGCGAGTTGCCAGACGATGGCGTCGACGTCGTTGGGCAGTGCGTAGGCCACCACGTCGCCGTAGCCGAAGCCGTGTGCGCGCAGCGCGTTCGCAACCTGGTGAGCTGCCTCGACCAGTTCACCGAAAGTCGGCGTGCGCCCGCTCGGTGCGGCGACGATGGCCGGCGCCTCCGGGCGGTCTTCGGCGATCCACCAGACACCGAGGCGTTGATCCCACGGATGCCGCATTGAGGTCTCCTGTCGCTAGAACATCTAGAACAGTATCCTCAATTGTCGGATAGGGGAAGCCGGGACTGAATGTAGGCAGGTCCGGGGGCTCGCTCAGATCGCGGTGGGCGACGTGGCGCTCATGTGGGCACGCATCCGCATCAGTGCCAGTTCGGTGTCCCCCGCGACCAGTGCCTCGGTGATGCCCCGGTGGGCGGAGTCGATCACCTCGGGCTGCGATATCGCGTGGGCGCGTGGGTTGTCGAGGGAGAACTGCGAGAAGAACTGCCAGCCGAGCCGCATCGTGACGCGGTGAACCAACTGCAGCGCGCGATTGCCGGTGAGCCTGCCGAGAACGGAGTGAAAGTCCTCGCCGCCACTGAACGCCAGCGCCAGTCCCTGTTCGGATTCGGCGCGCAATGAGCCCCAGATGGCTTCGGCCCCTTCGTGTCCATCGGTCCCGATGGCGGCCGCGACGTGTTCGACGACCGCCAGTTCCAGACCGGTGCGCAGTTCTTCGAGATGCCGGGGTTTGACGCCGCGACGACGCAGGTAGATCGCGATGACGTCGGTCAGCGCGACGATGTCGGGTGCGGTGACGAACAGCCCACCGCCGGGGCCGCGACGGGTCAGCGCGATCTGTTGGTACTCCAGGATTCGAATCGCCTCGCGCAGCACCGCCCGGCTGGCCTGGTACTGCGACATCAGGGTGGCTTCGGAGCCGATGAACGTGCCGGGTGGGTCGCCGAGGATGTCGGCGAAGATCTGCCGTGCCAGTGCCTCGCCCCGCTTGTCGGTGGCGGTGGCGGCCAGGGCTTCCGACGGGTCAAGTCGCTGGACGGTGCTGGGCTGGCGTCGAACGAAATCGGCTTCGGCGCTCAGATGGCGCCGCATCCGTTCGCGTGCCACGCCCGGGTTGTTCGTCAGGATCGCCCGCGCCAGGCCCTCATGGGCGCGATGCACCTCCCGGTGGAAATCGGCGGGAAGTGCATCGGTGTCGTTGAAATGAAAATTGATGACCCGGCTGAACAGTTCGACGAACAGCTCCAACACCGGATTGGAGGTTGAGGCGGCGAGTTGGACATGCAGCAACCGGTAGTCGACGACATCGCCGACGGACTCGCGCTCCAGCGTCTGGCGGATGGCGGCGACGTCGGATTCGCCGGCGCGCTGCGCGACGATCTCGGCGACGAGTTCCTCGAGCACGATTCGGGTGTCGAAGACCTCGTCGAGTGTCGCGTCGACCCGCAGCAGGTAGTTGATCGCCGGGCCGATGACGGCGTCGACGTCGGGCTCGTCGATGACGAGCCCGCCGCCGGTACCGCGGCGCATCCGCGCCACATGCTGGTGCTCGACCAGTCGAATGGCCTCACGTAGTACTGCGCGGCTCACCCCGTAGCGCTCGAGCAGTTCGGACTCCGAGCCGAGTACCTGGCCGACCGGCCAGCCGAGCTCGATCACGTCGGCGATGATCTGCTGGGCGGCGCGGCCGGCCAGTTTGGCGCGACGAGAATCGATGGGGGGCGCGATCAGCTCGGGACCCACGGTCTCACCGGTAGACCGGCGCACCGTTGCGGCGCGGCGCGGCGCGGCGTTCGGCCAGCGGTGGGTTGCCGATATGGGTGTAGGCCATGCCGTTCTGCAGCGCAGTCGACCGGGTCATGTCTAGAGACTCCCATATGGCACGGATGGTGCCCTGTATTGCGGTCGGGTTGCGTGCCGCGATGTCCGCGGCGATCGCCCGAGCGCGGGTCCACAACTGGTCGCGCGGTGTCACCTCCGATACCAGTCCGATCCGAAGTGCGGTCGCCGCGGTGATGCGTTCCTCGGTGCCCATGAGTGCCCAGCGCAACACCTCGCCCAGCGGAACGCCGCGGTGCAGCATGCCGATCGGCTCCAGCGCGGAAACGATCGAGGCGTTGGCGTGCGGGTCGAAGAACGCGGCGTCATCCGAGCAGATGATGATGTCGGACTCGTTGAGCAGGTACTGGGCGCCCCCGGCGGCCAGCCCGTGGACGGCGGTGATCACCGGCTTCCAGCACCGATGGTGGATCTTCGGCGCGATTAGGGCGCCGGGATCGAAGGTATTCCACACGTTGGATCGCAGAAACCAGCCGGAATCGCCCTTGACGTCGACCCCGGTGCAGAATGCGCGGTCGCCGGAGGCCCGCACCACCACGGCGTGAATGCCGTCGGTGTCGCGCACGGTCTGCCACGCCCAGGCGAGCTCTCCGGCCATCCGGCCTGAGATGGAATTCAGCGCCTCCGGCCGGTTCAGTGTGATCGTCGCCACGTGATCGTCGCTCACGTCGAACTCTATGTCGCACAACGGCATGGCGTCGGGCGTGTTGGTGGCTTCATCGTCAGGGGGGGTAGCGGAAATCATAGAGATGAGTGTACTAATACTTGGAGGCAACGGATACGTGATCGAGGAGATGGGTTATGGGCAGTCTGGACGGGCGCGTGGTCGTGGTGACCGGCGCCGGGCGTGGGATCGGGCGCGAACACGCGGTGCTGTTCGCTGCCGAGGGAGCCAAGGTCGTGGTGAATGACCTCGGTGGCGACCGCGACGGCACCGGTGATGACCGCAGCCCCGCCGAAGAGGTGGTCGAAGAGATCCGAGCCGCGGGCGGAGACGCCATCGCCAATCACGACGACGTCGCGTCATGGACCGGCGCCCAGCAGCTGATCCGATCCGCTGTCGAGCACTACGGCGATCTGCACGTACTGGTCAACAACGCCGGCATTCTGCGCGACCGCACCCTGGTCAACATGTCCGAGGATGAGTTCGACGCCGTCGTCCGGGTACACCTCAAGGGGCATTTCTGCACCCTGCGTCATGCGGCGGACTACTGGCGCGACCAGGCCAAGAGCGGCGTGGCCGTGGACCGCTCGGTCATCAACACCTCGTCGACGTCGGGACTGTTCGGCCAGCCCGGGCAGACGAACTACGGTGCGGCGAAATCCGGCATCGCGATGATGACGATGATCTCCGCCGGCGAGTTGGCTCGCTACCACGTTCGGGTGAACGCGATCGCCCCGGCGGCCCTGACGCGGCTCACCGAAGGGCTGCCGGGGGTTCCCGATCCCAACCGCGGCGACGAGGTCGGCGCGATGGACCCGGCCAACGTGTCGCCGTTCGTGGCGTATCTGGGTACGCCGGACTGTCCGATCACCGGACGGGTTTTCTTCGTCATGGGTGGCTCCGTGCAGTTGTTCCAGCCGTGGTCGATCATCGATCGAATCGACGCCCCGGGTGGGTCGCGCTGGAGTATTGAAGAACTGCAGACCAAGGCGGCGCATTTCGCCGAGGTTCCGTTCAAGCTGAACCACCCGATGCGAGGCTGAGATGGCGATCGCACGATTCCCCATTGAGGCCGGCCACGTGTTGGCCTTCGCACGGGCGATCGGAGACACCGCTGCGGCGTTCTCCGATCGGGAATTCCAGCGGACCGGCCTCGTCGGTGCGGTGGTGCCGCCGACCTTCGTGCAGGCCGGTGCGCAGTTCGACCCGCACTATCCGCTGCGGCCACACCCGGGGCAGGCCTGGCCGCCCGCGCCGGCAGCTGAGAAGACCGCCGGGGGCAATGGGGACAGGGGCCCGGCGACCACGACGGCTGGGCCGCCACTGCACGCCGAACAGCGGTTCGAATACCGGCGACCGGTGCGGATCGGTGACGTGCTGAGCGCCGCGCAACGCCCGGGCCGCACCTGGGAGAAGACCCGTCGAGACGGGGGCCGCCTGCTCTTCAGTGAGTCGATCACCGAGTTCCGCAACCAAGACGACGAACTCGTGGTCACGGCGACTGCGGTCGCCGTCCGAGTGCAGTCCGCTGACGTCCGCGAGGAGGTGACACGGTGAGGGCCGACGCAGTGGTAGGCGAAACGCGCGAATTGCGGCTTGTCGAGGGGTTGAGCCGCACCCAGATCGTGCAGTACGCCGGTGCGTCCGGCGACTTCAATCCGTTGCATCACGATGAGATGTTTGTCCGCGAAACCGCTGGAATGCCGGGTATTTTCGCGCACGGAATGTTGACGATGGGAATGACAGGCCGGATTCTGACCGACTGGTTCGGCGCCGAGTCGATCCTCGAGTACGGGGCGAGGTTCGCCGCCCAGGTCTGGCCGGGGGACACCCTGACCGCTACGGCGACCGTCGACGACGTGCGCGCCGGAGCCGATGCGACGGAACTGGATCTCACGGTCACGACGGTCAACCAGCGCTCAGAGGTCGTGCTGACGGGCTCGGCGAAAGTGCGACTGGATTCGGACAGGAGCGGGAATCGATGGGAGTGACCATGTCCAAAGCTGCCGGCACACTGGAGTTCACCGATCTGGGCGAACCCCGGATGTTCTACGACCCGTATCCGCGATTTGCCCAACTGCGTGCTTCGGCACCGGTGTCGTGGGCGAAAGCGCCTGATCTGCTTCGGGGTTCGGGTGGCTTCATGGTGACGCGCTACGAGGATGTGTTGGCGCTCTACGGTGGCGACGACCAGTTCTCGACCGACGTGTTGAAGCACACGGCACTGAGCAGATTCTCCTGGGCGCTGCCTCCGACCATCCGGATGCTCATGCAGACGATGGTGTTCAAGGACGATCCGGACCATAAGCGGCTGCGCACCCTGGTGGTGCACCGGGCGTTCACCCCGAAGCGGGTAGCCGGTCTGGCGCCCGACATCGCCAAGATCGCCGAGCAACTGGCCGACGAGATCGCCACCAAACGCGAGGTGGACCTGGTGCACGAGTTCGCGGTGCGGCTGCCGCTGGCCGTGATCGCCACCCTGCTCGGCGTTGCCGACCAGGATCGGGACAAGTTTCATCGGCTGGTCGAGCAACTGGGCGCGGCCTCCGGCCAGCGTTGGGGCCGACTGCGCGGCTTCAAGACGGCCCGGGATCTGGCGAAGCTGTTCGAATCGCTGATCGAAGACCGCCGGCTCAACCCCGATGACGGGCTGGTCTCCGAGCTGGTCCGCGCCGAGGTGGAGGGCGAACGCCTGACCCACTCCGAAACGGTGGCTATGGTTTTCCTGCTGCTGTTGGCCGGGCACGACACCACGGCGAACCTGATCGGCAGCAGCGTGCTCGCGCTCACCGAAAACCCGGAGCAGTTGACCTTGCTGCGCCAGCAGCCGGAGCTGCTGGAGGGCACAGCGCTGGAGGAACTGCTGCGCTACACCGCGCCGGTTCCGTGCGGAGCGCCACGAATCGCCTTGCAGGACTGTGAGATCGCCGGTGTTCCCATTCCCCGCGGATCACAGGTGCTGGGCATGATTAGCTCCGCCAACCGGGATGAGTCGATGTTCGACGCGCCCGAGTCGCTCAACCTGACCCGCAAGCCGAATAAGCACGTGACCTTCGCCTACGGCATGCACTACTGCCTGGGCACCCACCTGGCCCGGCTGGAAGGTCGCATCGCCCTGGCCACGCTGCTGCGGCGCTTCCCCAACTGGCAGCCGACGGTGCCGTTGGATCGGTTGCGCTACAAGCCCACGGTGTCGCTACGGGGCCTGACCAAACTACCGATACGGATGTACTGACATGACCCAGACCGAACAGGCGCAGGATTTCGACCACGCCATCAAGGACGAGGACATCGAGCGCGCCAAGCTGCTGCTGGGCATCGACGCCCCAGCCAGCATCGACGAATTCCACCGCGAACTCAGCGTGGACGCGATCCGCAACTTCGCCCGAGGCTACGGCGACGACAACCCGCTCTATGTCGACCCGGGTTACGCCGCGGGCACCCGCTGGAGCGGGCCGATCGCGCCGCCCATGATCCACTGTGCGCTGTCGCGCAAGATGCTCGGCGACCCGATTCCCGACGACATCCGCAAGGCCACCAAGGGATTGTTCTCCGGGGTGCACATCTTCGTCTCGGGGCAGCAGACCGAGTGGTTCCAGCCGGTGCGGCCGGGCGACGAGTTGTACGGATTCGGCGGGCTGGAGTCGATCGAGGACAAGCACAGCGAGTTCGCCGGCCGCTCCATCATCCGCATTCGCCGGGTGGTGCGGGTCAACCAGCGCGCCGAGGTGGTCGCCGTCGAACGGACCATCCTGATCGGCACCGAACGCAAGAAGTCCCGGGAGCGGGGCAAATACATGGACATCGAGCCGGCGACCTACACCGCCGAGCAGATCGCGGAGATCGACGCCATCTACGCCGCCGAAGGGCCTCGCGGCGCGCAGCCGCGCTATTACGAGGACGTGGAGGTCGGCGAGGCACTGCCGAAGATGGTCAAGGGCCCGCTGACCCTGACCGATGTCATCTCTTTCCACGCCGGCGGCTACGGATTCGGCCCGTACGGTATCGGCGCTGCCCGGGTCGGCTACAAGAACCGGCAACGGGTGCCGAAGTTCTACATCAACAACGCCGCCGGTATCCCCGACGTCGCCCAGCGTCTGCACTGGGAGAACGAGTGGTCGCAGTCGATCGGCAACCCGATGGCCTACGACTACGGGATCATGCGGGAGTGCTGGCTGACGCACTACGTCACCGACTGGATCGGCGACGACGGGTGGCTGCTGCGTCAGCACGACGAGATGCGCAAGTTCAACTACATCGGCGACACGCAGTTCATCACCGGTGAAGTGGTGGCCAAACGGATCGAGAACGGCAACGGGGTCATCGATCTGGAGTTTCGTGCCACCAGCCAGCGTGGCGAGGTGACCGCCCCGGCCACCGCGACGGTGGCGTTGCCCAGCCGGGAGTTCGGCCCGGTGGTGCTGCCGCAACCCGAGGAGGAGTTGCGCCGAAAGGCTGTCGCGATGATGGAGCGGCACAACGAGTTGGCCCGGGGCAGAAACCGGTGACAGCGCCACCCAGGCGCATGATCGACACCGGAACCGCGACGGTGCTGGCGGAGGTTGTCGATGGAGTCGGTGTGATCACCTTGCACCGGCCGCAGCGGCGCAACGCCCTGCACCCCGAGATGTACGAGGCGGTGCCCCGACTGCTGGAGGACTTCGCCGCCGACGACGCGATCGGCTGTGTGCTGTTCACCGGTGCCGGTACCGCGTTCTGCGCCGGAGGGGACGTGCGCGACGGCGGATCGGCCAAGGCCGTGCCACCCGGCGATCGCGACGTCCAGGTGAGCGCACGCAGCGCGGTGCTGGCCGGCAACGCCGCGATGGTGACGTTGCTGCACACCATCCCGAAGGTGACTATCGCGGCGCTGCCCGGTGCCGCCGTCGGCGCCGGCATGAGCATCGCCCTGTCCACCGATCTGCGGATCGGGGGCCGTTCGGCCCGGCTGATTCCGGGCTGGGCGAAGCTGGCGTTCTCCGGGGATTTCGGCGGGGCCTGGTTCCTGACCCGATTGGTGGGACCGGCCAAAGCGCTGGAGCTCCTTCTCGCCGATGCGCCCATCGATGCCGACACCGCCTTGCGGCTGGGGCTGTTCAACCGGGTGGTCGACGACGCAGACCTGCGTGCGGCCGCGCTGAGGTGGGCCGTCGAGATCGCCGCCGGACCGTCGTTGGCGTTCGCCGGGATGAAGGCGAACGTGCTGGACGCCCAACATCTCTCGCTCGAGCACGCGTTACCTCGGGAAAGCGAGCGGATGGTCCGCAGCGGCATGACCGACGAGCACCGCGATGCGGTGCGGTCCTGGCTGGCGGCGGCGGCGGCCAAGGCGGGCGCCCGAGCATGAACACCCAGCCCCCCGAGCTCCCCGAAGAACTGCGGAGTTGGATCGCCGCGGTTACCGGAGCGGACCGCATCGAGGTCAAGCAGGTCTCCGGCGGCGCCAGCCGGCAGGCCTGGCTGGTCGACGCCCGGCACGGCGCCGAGACGGCCGAGCTGTTCCTGCGCTATGACCCCCGAGAGCCCAAGCCGGGCAGTGCGTTTCACTCACTGCAGGTCGAGGCGGAGATCCTGACCGAACTGTACCGTCACGGCGTCACCGTGCCGCGGGTGATCGCCGCCCACCAGGAGCGGCAGGCGGTGCTGATGGAGCGTATCGGCGGTGATACCTGGTTTCGACTGATCAAGGATCCCGCCGAACAGGTGGCCACCGCGCAGGACTTCATCGGCAAACTGGCCGCACTGCACCGTATCGACGCCCGGGAGCTGAGCATCCCGGGACTCGGTGCGGCAGGACCGGTCGCCGAGCACGTGCGCGCCGAGATCGACGCCATGCGCGGGCGGCTCGACCGCCATCGCGGGCCGGCGCCGCTGTTGGGGTTCTGCATCGACTGGCTGGACCGCAATGTACCCGGCTATGACGGGCCCACCGTGCTGGTGCAGGGGGACACCGGACCCGGTAACTTCATGTACGCCGACGGCCGAGTCACGGCGATAGTCGACTGGGAGCTGGCGCACTTCGGCGATCCGATGGACGACATCGCATGGCTGTCGTTGCGGACCGTGCAGGACACCTTCACCGACTTCCCGGACCGGCTGGCCGAATACGAGCAGTTGTCGGGACACCGGATCGATGCGGACCGGGTCTGGTACTACCGGCTGTTCGCCGAGACCCGGTTGGCATCGATGAACCCCGGCAGCGTGGATATCCGCGCGTCGGCACCGGCCGGCTCACCGGACGCCGGCAACAGTCTCATCTACGGCATGCTGCATCGGCGCCTACTCGTCGAGGCATTGGCCCAAGCGCTCGGCATCCCCGAGGTGGACGTCGAATTCCCGGACGACGAACGCGAATCCGAGCACGCGCAGATCTATGACGCGACCGCATCCGCACTGTCGGGCGCGGTCGGCAGATCCACTGACGCGCTGGCGGTGCGCTACGTCAAGGGCGCCGTCCGGCTGGTGAAGTACCTCGCCGAAGTCGACCGCATCGGCGCGGTCGTCGACGCCCAGGAGCTCGCCGAACTGGCCCGGCTGTTGGGCGAACCGCCGACCTCGGTGTCGGCGGGGCGGGCCGCCCTGGCGGAACGGGCCGGCCGGGGCGAGATCGGCGAACGCGACTACGTCACCCAACTGTGGCGGGGCATCAAACGCGATGACTACCTGACCCGCACGGCCTCCGGCGCACTGCGCACCAGGACGTGGCCACCCCTGACCCATACCATCGAGCGAGGAGAGCAACAACGATGGGTATCGCCATCACCGAAGATCACCGCGAGTTAGCACACGTCGTCCGGTCCTTCCTGCAGGCCCGCGGTGCCCGCGGCGCGGCGCGCGAGCTACTCGACGCCGGGGACGAACAGCGCCCGTCGTTCTGGGCCGAACTGGCCGGACTGGGCTGGCTGGGCCTGCACATCGCCGAGGAGTACGGCGGCGCCGGGTGCGGGCTGCCGGAGTCGGTGGTCGTGGTCGAGGAATTCGGCCGCGCCGTGGCGCCGGGGCCCTTCGTCCCGACCGTGACCGCCAGTGCCGTCATCGCCTCGACCGGCACCGAGGATCAACGGGCCCGTCTGCTGCCCGGCCTCGTCGACGGAACCGTGACCGCCGGAATCGGACCGCACACCAACCTGACCGCCACCGGAACTCGGCTCTCCGGCGACGCCGGGGTGGTGCTGGGGGCCGGGCTGGCCGACCTGCTGCTGCTGGTCGTCGGTGAGGACGTCGCGATCGTCGACCGCAACGGCGGCGGGGTGACCGTTGAGGTGCCGATCAACCTCGACCCCACCCGCCGGTCCGGGCGGGTCAGCCTGACCGATGTGCAGCCCGCCGACATCCTGCCCGGCGCCGCCCGGCAACTGCTGGCGCTGTCGCGCACCCTGCTCGCCGCCGAAGCCGTTGGGGGAGCGCAGGACTGCGTCGACGCCGGGGTCGCCTACGCCCAGGTCCGTGAGCAGTTCGGCCGCACCATCGGCACGTTCCAGGCGGTCAAGCACCACCTGGCCAACATGCTGGTCGCCGCCGAATCGGCGGTGGCGACGGTCTGGGACGCCGCCCGGGCGGCCGGCGCCGGTGACGAGGAGTTCGCGCTGATGGCGGCCGCTGCGGCGACGCTGGCGCTGCCTGCGTATGTGCACAACGCCGAACTGAACATTCAGGTGCACGGCGGCATCGGATTCACCTGGGAGCACGACGCGCACCTGCACCTGCGCCGGGCGGCGACGGTGCGCGGACTGTTCGGCGGACGCCGGCCCGCCGCGGACGTCTTCGCGCTGACGGCCAAGGGCGTGCTGCGCGAGAATTCGATCGACCTGCCGCCCGAGGCCGAGCGGTTGCGGGCCGATATCCGGGCCGAGTTCGCCGCCTGGACCGACCTGGACCCGCAGCGGTTGCGGGAGAAGATGATCCGCACCGGATACCTGATGCCGCACTGGCCGAAACCGTGGGGTCGCGCCGCCGACGCGGTCGAGCAACTGGTCATCGACGAGGAGCTGCGCAGCGCCGGGATCAAACGAACCGATTTCGGTATCACCGGTTGGGTGGTACTGACGTTGATCCAGCACGGGACGCCCGAACAGATCGAGCGTCTGGTGGAGCCCGCGCTGCGCGGTGAACAGGTGTGGTGCCAGCTGTTCTCCGAACCGGGCGCCGGGTCGGACGCCGCGGCGGTGAGCACCAAGGCCATCCGGGTGGACGGGGGCTGGAAGATCACCGGTCAGAAGGTGTGGACCAGCGGAGCGCAGAACTGCCAACTGGGCCTGGCGACGGTGCGCACCGACCCCGAGGCGGCCAAACACGCCGGAATCACCACCGTGATCGTCGACATGTCCGCCCCCGGGGTCGAGGTCCGTCCGCTGCGCCAGATCACCGGCGGTTCGGAGTTCAACGAAGTCTTCTTCACCGATGTGTTCGTGCCGGACCGTGACGTCGTCGGAGAACCCAACGCCGGGTGGACCGTTGCGCGGGCCACCCTGGGCAACGAGCGGGTCAGCATCGGCGGCGGGGTGGCCGCGGGCAAGGGTGCGGCCGGCGCGATCGTCGACCTCACTCAGCGTTACGGTGACCGGATCGCCGGCGCCGAGGAGCGGGCCGGGAAGTTCCTGTCCGACGATCACGCGCTGAGGTTGCTCAACCTGCGCCGGGCGGCCCGCAGCGTCGCGGGGGCGGAACCCGGCCCCGAAGGCAACGTCACCAAGCTGCTGATCGCCGAACATGTCGGCGCCCGTGCGGAACTCGCCGCGCAGCTGTCCGGTCCCGACGTCGCATTGGTCGCGCGGCCGGCGAAGGCTGCTGGGCTGTTGCTGCTCGGTGCGCGTGGCATGACGATCGCCGGCGGAACGTCCGAGGTCACCCGCAACCAGATCGCCGAACGTATCTTGGGGTTGCCGCGAGACCCGCTGATCAAGTGAGCGGGCGTGCGGGGGCGAACACCGGAACGAAGACCTCACCGTGTTCTTCGAATCGGACCCGCACCGGCATCCCGGACACCACCGCCGCCGGGTCGCAATCCACGATGTTGGTCGCCACGCGCAGTCCCGGCTGCTCGTCGAGTTCGACCAGAGCGATCACGAACGGAGTGGGGACATCCGGGTGGAACTGTTGGTAGTTCACGGTGAAGGTGAAAAGCGTGCCGTTGCCCGAGACCGTGCGGAACTCCAGTGCGGCGTCGCAGTCCGGGCAGGCGCCCCGGGGCGGATGAAGGTAGCTCCGGCATGAACCGCAGTGTGCGATGCGCAACTCGCCGACCGCTCCGCCGGTCCAGTACGGCGCGGAGACCTCGTCGAGTTCCGGCAGGATCCGGGGGGCTTGCGCAAAAGACGCTGAAGTGGTCACAATCAAACAGTACACTGATTTAAGCAATATCTGGAGAGGTAGCCGAGGTACATGAGCGGAGCAGGCGGACCCGCCCCGGTGATCTCGGGTACCGGGATCTCCGGGATCAGCCGGCGCACCGGTATCGCGGCAGTCGAGTTGACGGTGCAGGCAGCCCGGGGGGCCATCGCCGACGCCGGGCTGCTGCCGGCCGACATCGACGGCATCATCACGCTGGGCGACACCCCCGCGGCCGAGACCGCCGCCGTGCTCGGCATCCCGAGCCCCGGCGAGGCCGGACCGTCCTTCGGGCGCTACGGCCTGCTCACGCCGGTCGCGGCAGCCCGCGACGCCGTGGCCGCGGGACGGGCCCGCCACATACTGGTCTATCGCACCGTGCAGATGATGGGTGGCACCATAGACACCGCCGCGTCGCCGAAGGCCCAGAAGGCGACCGCCAAGGTTGGCGGCGAGATACCGTATCTGCTAGCTGCGCATGCCTATTCCGCGGCCAACTGGCTGGCGATGCACTGCCGGAAACACATCGACCGTTATGGCACCACCAAAGAGCAGCTCGGCTGGATCGCGATCAACGCGCGCCGTAACGCGGCCAACAATCCGCTGGCGGTGTTCCGCGAACCGATCACCATGGCCCAGTACCTGGATGCCCGCCCGATCTCATCCCCATTCGGCCTACTCGACTGCGATGTGCCGGTCGAGGGTTCGATCGCCGTGGTGGTCTCCGCGGCGGCGCACCGAGCCGACGCGCCGAACGGGGCGGTGACCATCGAGGCAGTCGGCGGTGCCTCCGGCGCCGGGGGATGGACCAATCGACCGGACTACCCGAACATGGCCGCCACCGACGCAGCGGCCGACATGTGGGCGCAGACCACGTTGAAACCCGCCGACATCGACATCGCCGAACTCTACGACGGGTTCAGCTTTCTGACGCTGGCCTGGCTGGAAGCGCTGGGCTTCTGCGGTGAAGGGGAAGGGGGGCCGTACGTGCAGGGTGCGACCCGGATCGCGGCCGATGGTGAGCTGCCGCTCAACACCTACGGCGGTCAGCTTTCGGCCGGCCGGATGCACGGCTACTGGGTGCTGCACGAAGCATGCCAACAGTTGCGGGGTGTGGCCGGACCGACCGTGCTGCCGAAGCGGCCCGAGACGGCGGTGGTATCCGCCGGCGGCGGACCGATAGCGGGATGCATGGTGCTGTCATGCTGACCGGGGTCGAAGGCCACGACGCGCCGTGCAACATCCCGGACGAGATCGCGGCTGCCGTGCGTCGACACCCGGACACCGCGGTGGTGGTTCACAGCGATGTCCGGTCCGACAGCGGAACCCTGGATGAGCTCTTCGACGAGAGTCGCCGGATGGCAGCCGGGCTGGCCGCATTGGGCATCGCACCCGGCGACGTCGTCGCCGTGCAGTTACCCAACTGGTGGGAGTGTTTCACCGCCCATGCCGCGATCTGGCTGTGCGGCGCGGTGGTGCTGCCCATCGTGGGCATCTACGGGCCCCGTGAGGTCGAGTTCATCGTCGCTCAATCAAAGGCCCGAGCGTTCATCGTCGCCCGTGAACTGCGCAACCGCGACACCGCGGCCACCGTGGCGGCCGTCGCCGGACTTCCCGGCCTGCAGCACACCATCATGGTCGGGGAGGCACTGCCGCAGACCATTCCGCTCGCCGAACTGGCCCGCGGTGACGCCGGGGGCTTCACCGCGGTGGTACCCGCGAACCCGGAAAGCCGGGCGCTGCTGGTGTACACCTCTGGGACGACCGCCGAACCCAAGGGCGTTCAGCACAGCCATGCCAGCCTGCTCGGCGAGATCCGCGCCATGGACCAGATGCGTTCGGCCGGGCCGGATCTGACTACGCTGTCGGTGTTCCCGTCCGGCCACATCGCCGGCACGCTGGGGATCCTGCGGATGTTCTGCCGGGCCAACACCACCATCGCCCTGGACGCGTGGAATGCCGAGCGGGCCGCCCGGCTCATCGCCGACCACGGTGTCGCCGCGTCCGGCGGTGCGCCCATCCACCTCAGTGGGATTCTGGACGTCGCCGAGCGCGAGCGCCTTGATGTGTCCAGTTTGCGTGAGTACACGACCGGGGCCGCGGGTGTGTCCGGTGCGCTGATCCGGCGCGCTGACCGCTTCGGGGTCGGTGCGTTTCGGTGTTACGGCTCCTCCGAGCACCCCACGATCTCCTCGGGGCGTCCCGAAGATCCGTTGGACAAGCGTGCCGACACCGACGGCCGGATCGCGCCGGGAACCGAGATCAGGTTGCTTGACGACGACGGTAAGGACGTCGAAAAGGGCTGCCCGGGAGAGATATTGACCCGCGGACCCGAGCTGTTCAGCGGCTATACCGACGGTCTTCACACGCGGGACAGCATGGTCGACGGGTGGTTCCGCACCGGTGACATCGGCCGGCTCGACGCCGATGGGTACCTGACCATCACCGACCGCAAGAAGGACGTCATCGTCCGCGGCGGCGAGAACATCTCCTCCAAGGAAGTCGAGGATGTCCTGGGTGTTCACCCGGCGATCGCCGAGGCGGCCGCGGTGGGGGTGGCCGACGAGAAATACGGGGAACGGGTGTGCGCATTCGTCGTCGTCAACCCCGGCCGGTCGTTCGGAGTGGCCGACGCCGCGGCGCATTTCGCCCAGTGCGGGCTGGCGCGGCAGAAGACGCCGGAACGCATCGTGGTGGTGACCGAACTACCCCGAACCGCCAGCGGCAAGGTGCAGAAGCACTTGCTGAGAAGCCAATTCGCAGAAACCAACAAAGCAGCGATTCTCGATCGAAAGGAACGGACGTGGGCAGGGTAGAAAACAAGGTTGTCCTGGTCACCGGCGGCGCGCGGGGACAGGGCCGTGAGCATGCGGTGCGGCTGGCCGAGGAAGGCGCCGACATCATCTTGTTCGACATCTGCGGTGACATCGAACACAACGACTATCCGCTGGCCACTGAACGGGACCTGGAAGAAGCGCGGCTGGAGGTCGAGAAGACCGGGCGGCGGGCGGTTTCGGCCGTCGTCGATGTGCGTGACCGCGCCGCGCTGCAGGCGGCGCTGGCCGAGGCGGTGTCGGAGTTGGGCAAGTTGGATGTGATCGTGGCCAACGCGGGTATCTGTCCGCTGGGGGTCAACCAGCCGATCGCCGCGTTCACCAATGCCTTCGACGTCGACTTCGTCGGCGTGATCAACACGATCCACGCCGGGTTGCAGTACCTCGGAGCGGGCGCATCGATCGTCACCGTCGGATCGGTGGCCGGTCTGCTGGCGGAGAAGGCCGGCCCGGGAGCCTCGGCCGGGCCCACCGGTGCGGGGGGCTCGGGATACAACCTCGCCAAGCAGCTCATCGACCGCTACACCACCGCGTTGGCGACGCAGTTGGCGCCGTTGTCGATTCGGGCCAATGTCGTGCACCCGACCAACGTCAACACCGCGATGCTGCACAACGAGCCGATGTACAAGATGTTCCGGCCGGATCTCGAGCATCCCGGCAAAGATGACGCGATGCTCGCCTTCCCGATGATGCAGGGCATGCCGATTCCTTTCGTGGAGCCGCAGGACATCTCGCATGCGATCTGCTACCTGGCGTCCGATGAATCCCGGTACGTCACCGGGGTTCAACTCAAGGTCGATGCGGGCGCAAGCCTGAAGTTCTGATCCGAGATGCGATGGGGGCTGCCCTGGCCGGGCGCGGATCGGGCCAAGGCGGCCGAGGAGGCCGGTGCGGCGGCGTTCTGCGCCGGGGAGTTCGCGGACACCAGTGCCTACGTGACCGCATCGGAGATGGTGCGGGCCACGGCGTCTGCCATGGTCGGGCCGGGAATCGCCTACGCCTTCGCCCGATCCCCGTTCGTGCACGCCGCCTCGGTGCGGCAGCTGAACCGAACCGCACCGGGGCGGGTGTTTCTGGGCCTGGGTGCGGGCACCGCCCGGATGAACCGTGATTGGTTCGGGGTGGATGCCGCGCATCCGGCGCGGCGGATGGCGGAGCTGGTCAGCTGCATCCGGGCGTTCCTGCACGCGGAGAACAACCAGACAGTGCGGTTCCACGGCGACTTCTACGACATCGACGCGGCTGTGCGGGCGCCGGTGCTGGGCCGCATCGACGTGTCGATCCTGTTGGGGGCATTCAACGTTCACATGCTGCGCACAGCCGGCGGTGTCGCCGACGGGGTGCTGGCGCACGCGCTGTTCACCGACCGCTGGTGGGATGAGGTGGCCGATCCAGCGCTGGCGCTCGGCGCCGGGCGGGCCGGCCGGGACGCATCGTCGCTGTCGCGCTGGGGGTGGATGCTCGTCGCGGTCGACGATGCCGACCCGCAGCGGGCGATCGAGGACGCCAAACGCCAGATCGGGTTCTACCTCACGGTCAAGACCTATGACCCGTATTTCGAACTGCACGGCTGGCAAGAAGTGGTGGCCCGTACCCGCGCCGACTTCGCCGGCGGTGACCCTGCGATGCTGGGACGCCACGTCACCGACGAGATGTTGTGGGCGATAGCCGTCTGCGGCGACACAGACCAGGCCCGCGAGATGCTGGCCGGCCGGCGTCGGCTCCCCGAACTCGGATTCCTTTCGCCGCCGGGGTTTTTGGTGAGCCCGCGGCGGCGAGAACGGTATGCGGATGCGGCCGCCGCGCTGTCGGCGATCCTGACTTAGCAGGCTTGCAGCCGGGCAAGGATCTCCCGGCGAACGACCTTGCCGGTGGCCGTGGTGGGGAGCTGGTCGAAGAACACCACCCGGTCGGGTGTGCGCGAACCACGCAGCCGTTGCCGGACGAAGGTGCGAAGCTCGTCGGGATCCGGCTGCCCGCCCGGGGCCGCGACGATCACGGCGACGATGATCTGTCCCCACTCGGGATCGTCGGCACCGACCACCGCGGCCTGACGGACCGCCGGATGCTCGACGAGCACGTCTTCCAGTTCCGCGGGGGCGATGTTCTCCCCGCCGCGGATGATGGTGTCGTCGGCGCGGCCCAGGACGAACAGATAGCCGTCGTCATCCACCGTGGCCCGATCGCGTGTGGCGAACCAGCCATCGTCGTCCAAGGCGGACCCCGACTCGGCGTAGCGGCCCGATACCTGATCGCCGCGCACGAACAATTCGCCGATCTCACCGGGGCCGAGCGTGCGGCCGTCTTCGGCGCGGATCGTGATCTCGACGCCGGGTACGGGCCGGCCCACCGATCCCAGCCGGCGCGCTGCGGCCGGATCGCTCGAGCCGTGCGCGCGGCGGTGGTCTTCGGGGGTCAACGCGGCGATGGTGGAGCTGGTCTCGGTGAGGCCGTAGGCGTTGACGAATCCCACCTCGGGAAGCAGCTCCAGGGCCCGGCGAACCAGTGGCTGAGCGACCTTGGCGCCCCCGTATGCCAGGTTGCGCAGTGCGGGCAGCGGTTGGGGATCGTCTTCCAGTGCCGAGACGATGCGCTCCAGCATGGTCGGCACCACGGTGGCGGTGGTGATCGCCTCATCGGCGACCAACTGAATCCAGCGTCGAGCGTCGAACCGCGGCAGGTACACCATCCGGCGTCCCGCGTAGAGGTTCGAGCACGCTGCGCTCACGCCGGCGATGTGATAGGGCGGAACCGCGATCAATGCGGCGTCATCCGGTGCTGCCGACAGGAACTCGACGGTGCCCGTGACGTAGCTGACCAGATTGCCGTGCGAGAGTTCGACCGCCTTGGGGCGCGACGTGGTTCCCGAGGTGAACAGCAGGACGGCCGTGTCGCCGGCTTCGGTGGGGGTGTCCTCGGCGGGCTCGGCACCGGCGACTGCTGCCATGAACTCCTCGGTGTCCAGGACCGGGTACGTATCACCGATGACGGCCCGGTACTCGGGATCGACCACCACCAGCGGTTCGGGCAACCGGGAGATGAGTTCTAGCAGCGCCGCGGGGCTCAGTCGGTAGTTCAGTGGGGCGAACGTGAGCCCGGCGCGCGCGGCGCCGAACATCAGTAGCGGCAACATCGCCCCGCCGAGGCCGATATAGGCGATGCAGGCGGCCCGGTGCCGGGTCAGCACCGTGTTGGCGCGCGCCGAAAGGTTATCGAGTTCCACTGTTGTCCAACGCAGTTCGTCGCAGACCAGGATTTCTCGACTGGGGTCTACGGACGCCGCCATCTGCAGGAGCAGGGGAATGCCCAGCATGGTTCTCCTTCGGTGACGCCGAGGGTGTCGGCGGTGCGAGTGTTGCGCCGAACGCCCGTGCAATATTTACTAGATCAGTATCCTATTACCAGGAGGAAATAGATGCCACTCACGGCCGGGGTGCGGTTGAAGACGCCAGCGTCAGGATGCGAGGTACTCGTCGTTCGGGTGCCGTCCACCGAAGAGGCGCTGACGTGCGCGGGAGGTCTGATGGCCGCGGACGTCGAGTCCGCCGACCCGCCGGACGCGCCGAACGACGTCCAGATCGGCAAGCGGTACGCCGACGACGAGTCGGGGCTGGAATTGCTCTGCGTGAAGGCTGGCCGCGGGCCGCTGCAGTTCGGCGGACGTGACCTCGTCATGCGTGCCCCGAAGGCACTGCCGTCGTCGGATTAGCCGGCGAGGATACGGAAATGCAGATTCGGCACTGGGTCGACTCCGCCGCCCCGGCACTGATCATGTGGCCCTCGGGTACCTCGGTCAGCTTCGCCGAGCTCGAGGCACGCGCCAACCGGCTCGCCCACCACTTCCGCTCCGCCGGGCTGGCCAACGGGGACACCGTCGCCGTCGTCATGGAGAACAACGAACACGTCCACGCCGTGATGTGGGCGGCTCGGCGTTGCGGCCTGTACTACACGATGCTCAACACCCATCTGACCCCGGCGGAGGCCGCCTACATCGTCGACAACAGCGGCGCCGAAGCGGTCATCGGTTCCCGGGTCACCCGCTCGCTGTGCGAGGGGCTCGTCGCCCAGCTGCCCGCCGGATCGCCCGACCTGCTGCTCATGGCCGACGACGACGCGGACGGCTGGCAGCGCTATCCGGAGTGTGTCGCCGGGCGCCCCGCCACCCCCATCGCCGACGAGTGGGAAGGCGATCTGCTGCAGTACTCGTCGGGGACCACCGGCCGGCCGAAGGGCATCCGCCGCGAGCTGCCCGGCCTCCCGCCTGCTGAGGCTCCCGGCCTGATGACGCGACTGTTCACTACGCTTGGCATCGACGACGACACGGTATATCTGAGTCCGGCCCCGCTGTACCACACGGCGCCGTCGGTCTGGTCGATGTCAGTTCAGGAGATGGGCGGCGGCGTCGTCGTTCTGGAGAAGTTCGATGCCCGGGGCGCGCTCGAGGCCATCGAGCGGTACCGCGTCACCCACGCCCAGTTCGTCCCCACGATGTTCGTGCGAATGCTTAAGCTGCCCACGGAGATCCGCAACGCCTACGACCTGTCCAGCCTGCGCCGGGTCGTGCATGCGGCCGCGCCGTGCCCGCCTGAGATCAAGCGGCAGATGATCGACTGGTGGGGGCCGATCATCGACGAGTACTACGGCTCGTCGGAGGGAATCGGTGCGTCATACATCCGCTCCGACGAATGGTTGGAGCACCCCGGGTCGGTGGGCAGGCCCATGATGGGGGTGCCGCACATCATCGGGGCGGACGGCAGGGAAGTGCCGCCCGGCGAACCGGGTGAGATCTACTTCGAGGGGGGCCTCCCCTTCGCTTATGTCGGAGACGCCGCGAAGACCGCGGCCGCCCGAAACGAGCAGGGGTGGTCCACCGTCGGCGACATCGGTTATCTCGACGCGGACGGGTACCTGTATCTGACCGACCGGCGTCACCACATGATCATCTCCGGGGGCGTCAACATCTACCCGCAAGAGGTCGAGAATCTGCTCATCACCCACCCCCGGGTGCTCGACGCCGCAGTCTTCGGACTGCCCGACCCGGTCATGGGCCAATCGGTGAAGGCGGTGGCGCAGTTGGTGAACCCGGCCGACGCCTGTTCCGAGCTCGCCGAGGAGTTGCTCGCCTGGTTGCGTGACCGGCTGGCGCACTACAAGTGCCCGAAATCGGTGTCGTTCGAGGAGCGCTTGCCGCGGTCGGACACCGGAAAGCTCTACAAGGACCAACTGGTCAGCCGGCACACCGCAGATCAACGGCCGGCCGGCATGGCCGCGGTCAACCCGGCGCAGTAGTCGGCCGGTTCGTCTTTCGGCATGGTGGGGCCAAAGTCCCGCGTAGCTGATCGGCCTACCTCCAGCGGCCGAGTACCTCGCCGGCGTGCTTGCCCAGTGCGACCTGCAGCAGCGGCCCGAAGCTGATCCGGCCGACACCGACCTGGGCGAACGAAGCCGGATCGTCGGAGTCGGGCGCGGCGAGCGCGTTGACCGGTTTCGGTAGTCCGGCGGCCAACAGTCGTAGGGTCTCCGCGTCGTGGCGGCCGACCGGGTAGAGCACGTCCGCGCCGGCCGCCGCGCACTCGGTCAGCCGGGCGATGACGCGGTCGATGCGGTCGGCGTCGTCGCCGTCCTTGCGCAGGAACAGGTCGGTGCGGGCATTGATGACGACATGCGTGCCCGCGGCGTCGGCGGCCTCGCGCAGCGCGCCGACGTACTCGGCGTGCTCGGCGGCCGACCGCAGCCGCTTGTCCTGGCTGTGCACCGAGTCCTCGATGTTGCAGCCCACAGCGCCGGCGTCCAGCAGGCCCTCGATCAGCCGGGAGGCCGACTCGGCGTAGCCGGACTCGATGTCGACCGACACCGGCACGTCGACGGCCTCGGTGATCTGGCGTACCCGGCCCAGCACCTCGCCGAACGACATCCCTTCGCCATCGCTGCGGCCGATCGACTCGGCCACCGGCTTGCTGCCCACGGTCAGCGCACCGAATCCGGCGCCGACGGCCAGCTTCGCCGACCACACATCCCACACGGTGGGCAGGATGACCGGATTTCCCGGCTGATGCATCGCCAGGAACGCCGCTGCCCGCTGCCCAAGAACCTCGTGACTCGTCATTTATCCAACTCTTCCATGTGGTATTTGCCGGCCTGCCGTCGGGTGGCTCCAGATCTGGCGATCCGTTTATCGACGCGGACCGTTGGGCTCATTTGGGCAAGATCACTACATAACCTCGGAATGGATACATCGATCATCGACTGCTGTCTCGATTCGGTGATCGAATTCGCTTGTGGTTCACCGACTATCGGGTTTCCTTTGCTCAGGCTTGGGTATAGGCTTGCTGAATTCCGGGCGGGGGGTATGACCGTCCCGTGAGCCACCAAAAGCCCTGCATCGGCGCAGGACGCCCATCGGCGCGATCGACAGGATCGTTTGCGATTCCCAGGTAGAGGAAGTGGCGAAATGGCCATCCGACCGTTCGTAAGAAGTCTCGGCGCCGGAACCGCCACTGCGGCGTTCTTAGCGTTCACTGTCACCCCGCTCAGTTCGGCACCGTCGGCGCAGGCCGATGAGCTGGATTGGATTCTCGACCTGTTCAACTCGGCTGACTGGTCGTCCGCGGCCCCGGCCACCGACACCGGGGCGACGACCTTCGACTGGGATGCCCTCTTCGCCCCGGCGAACTCGCTGGCGGGTTCGGCTGACGCCGCCGGCCTCGGTGCTGAAAGCTCGCTGCAGTCCACCGCCGACAGCCTGTTCGGCTTCCAGATCGACGCGAACACCTACGACATGATCCACAGCTTTGAACAGAGTTGGATCACCAGCGACTTCGGCCAGTTCATCGACAACTCGATCAACACGCTTTCCGGCCAATTCCTGATCGGCAACGGAACAGACGGTGCCGACGGCGGCACCCTGGCCGCGGCGGCCGGTGGCAACGGCGGGCTGTGGTTCGGCGACGGCGGCACCGGTGGCACGGATGCCGACGGTGTCGGCGGCGTGGGCGGCGACGCCGGCCTGAGCGGCAACGGCGGCGTGGGCGGCGCCGGGGCCGACGGTGGTATCGGCGGCGACGGCGGGGCCGGCGGGACCCTGATGGGCATCGGCGGCGCCGGCGGCACCGGCGGTACCGGTGTGGAAGGCGTGGATGGCGGCGTTGGTGGCCTCGGCGGTAACGGTGGTGCCGGCGGTGTCGGCATGGGCGCCATGTTCGGCGAAGGTGGGGTCGGTGGAACCGGCGGCTCCGGCGGCGCGAGTGTGGCGAACGGTACGGGCGGCGACGCCACCGGAGGTCTCGGCGGCAATGGCGGCATCGGTGGCGCGGGCTCCGACATCGGCGGCCTCGGCGGTAACGGCGGCGTCGGCGGAACCGGAGGGGACGCCACGGCCAATGGTTCGGGCGGCACCACGGTTGGCGGTGACGGCGGCACCGGCGGTGATGGTGGCGCCGGCGGCCAGACGATGGGCAACGGTGGCGCCGGTGGGGCCGGCGGCGAGGCAACGTCCAACGGTTCCGGCGGCACCGCCACCGGTGGTGACGGCGGCCAGGGCGGCGTGGGCGCCGGGACCGCGGCCGGGCTGGCCGGACCGGTCGGCGGTGATGGCGGCGCCGGTGGTGCCGGCGGCGACGCGATCTCGCACGGCAGTCCCGGTACCGCGACCGGCGGAACCGGAGGCACCGGCGGAACCGGCGGTGAAGGCGGTACCGGGAACAACGGCGGTCCCGGTGGCAACGGTGGAGTCGGTGGCGGCGCTACCACCACGGGCACGGACGGCCACCCGACCGGTGGTGACGGCGGTGACGGCGGGACCGGCGGTGTCGGTGGCACCGGTGCCAACGGTGGTGCCGGTGGGGAAGCCGGCCAGCCCGGGCCGACCAGCGCCAACGGTGGCAGTACGGGTACGCCCGGTTCGCCCGGTCAGCCGGGTCAGCCCGGTGCCAACGGTCCGGCGTAGGGTTCGGGCGCCTCTTCCTGATCGCCCGAGGGGATCGTCAGAGCCCCAGGTCCTTGGCGATGATCGTCTTCATGATCTCGTTGCTGCCGCCGTAGATGCTCTGGATGCGGGCGTCGACGAACGCCCGGGACACCGGGTACTCGCGCATGTAGCCGTAGCCGCCGTAGAGCTGTAGACAGCGATGCGCGGTCCGGAACTGCAGGTCGGTGCTCCACCATTTCAGCTTGGCGGCCCGCGCCGCGGTCAGCTCGCCGACCAGGTGTTGCGCAATGCAGTCGTCGAGATACGTTCGGGCGATGTCTAATTCGGTGGCCACCTCGGCGAGCACGAACTGGGTGTTCTGGAAACCGGATATCGGGGTGCCGAACGCTGTGCGCTGCCGGACGTAGTCCAGCGTCGCGGCCAACACCCCTTCGGCGGCGGCGACGGCGCCCACCCCCAGCGAGAGCCGTTCCTGCGGCAGGTTGCGCACCAGCTGGTAGAAGCCCTGACCCTCCTCGCCGAGCAGGTTGTCGACGGGCACCCGCATGTCGGTGAACGCCAGTTCGCTGGTGTCCTGGGCGTGCAGCCCGATCTTGGCGAGGTTGCGGCCCCGGGCAAATCCCGGGGTGTCGGCCTCGACGACCAGCAGTGACAGGCCCTGGTGCCGATCTTCGCCGGTGCGGACCGCGACCACGAACAGATCGCCGGTCTGCCCATTGGAGATGAACGTCTTCGCGCCGTTGACCACGTAGTGGTCGCCGTCCCGGTGCGCGGTGGTGGCGATCCCGGCCAGATCGCTGCCGGTGCCGGGCTCGGTCATCGCGATACCGAGCACCGTCTCGCCGGTCACCACACCGGGCAGCCAGCGCCGCCGCTGCTCGGGCGTGGTCAGGTCGGTCAGGTACGGCAGCGCCACGTCGTTCTGCAGCGAGAACGCGATGGCCTCGGCGGCCGCCCCGGCCCGCTGCAGTTCGTCGACCACGATCGCGTGATAGCGGAAGTCATCGACGCCGGGGCCACCGAACTCCTCCGGCACCGGAAATCCCAGCAGACCCAGCCGGCCGGCTTCGATGAACAGCGAGCGGTCCCAGCCGCCGTCGCGCTCGGCGTCCTCATGGGTGGGCAATACGGCGCGCTGCACGAAATCTCGCACCAATTCCCGGAATTGGTGGTGTTCCGAGCCGTAGCTCAGCATCAGCGGAAGGCGGCCAGCCCGGTGAAAGCCTGGCCGAGCACCAGTTGATGCATCTCGGGGGTGCCCTCGTAGGTCAGCACCGACTCCAGGTTGACCATGTGCCGAATTACCGGGTATTCCAGTGATATTCCGTTGCCGCCCAAGATGGTTCGCGCAGTACGGCAGATCTCCAGTGCGCTGCGGGTGTTGTTGAGTTTGCCGAAGCTGACCTGCTCGGGACGCAGGTCGACGCGGTCCTTGAGCCGGCCCAGGTGCAGCGAGAGCAGCTGGCCCTTGTGCAGTTCGACCGCCATGTCGACGAGCTTGGCCTGGGTGAGCTGGAATCCGGCGATCGGCTTGCCGAACTGGGTGCGCGCCATGGCGTAGTCGCGGGCCGCCTGCCAGGCCGAGCGGGCCGCACCCATTGCGCCCCAGACGATTCCGTAGCGCGCCTCGGACAGGCTGGCCAGCGCTCCCTTGACGCCGCGGGCCTTGGGCAGCATGGCCTCGGCCGGCAGTCGCACATCGTCGAGCACCAGTTCGCTGGTGATCGAGGCGCGCAGGGACAGCTTGTGGTGCACGGTGTTGGCGGAGAACCCGGGGGTGTTGGTGGGCACGATGAACCCGCCGATGCCGTCGTCGGTGGCAGCCCACACCACCGCGACGTCGGCGATGGATCCGTTGGTGATCCACATCTTGCGGCCATTGAGAACCCAGTCGGAGCCGTCCCGCTTGGCGCGGGTTGTCATGGCGGCCGGGTCGGAGCCGACGTCGGGTTCGGTGAGCCCGAAGCAGCCGATCAGCTCACCGGCGGCCATGCCCGGCAGCCATTGCTGCTTCTGCTCCTCGGATCCGTTGTTGTAGATCGAGAACATCGCCAGCGAACCCTGCACGCTCACCAGTGAGCGCAGGCCGGAGTCGGCGGCCTCCAATTCCACGCAGGCCAGCCCGTAGTGCACCGCCGACGCACCACTGCAGCCGTAGCCGTGCAGGTGCATGCCGAGCAACCCCAGTTTGCCGAATTCCCGCGCCAGTTCGCGGGCCGGCAGGTCGCCGATCTCGAACCATTCGCCGATGTGCGGCATGACGTGTTCGGCGCAGAACTTCGCAACGGTGTCGCGCAGCGCGATCTCGTCGTCGGACAGTAGCGAGTCGAGGCTCAGCGGGTCGAGCGGATCGAACGCCGGGGTGCTGCCAGTCGTCATCAGCTCATCCTGCCATCGTCAGTCCGCCACTGACACTGATCACCTGGCCGGTGATGAACGACGCGGCGTCGGAGGCGAAGAACAGCACCGGCGCGGCGACCTCCTCCGGGCGGGCCAGCCGACGGAACGGGATCGCTTTGACCAGTGCCTCTTTCAGCTTCTCCGGTTGGGCTGCGAACAGTGGGGTGTCGGTGGGGCCTGGACACACACAGTTGACGGTGATCTGATGCCGCGCCATCTCCCGGGCCAGTGACTTGGTCAGGGCGATCACCCCGCCCTTGGCGCCGGCGTAGATGGTCTCGCCGGCGCTGCCTACCCGGCCGGCGTCACTGGCCAGGTTCACCACCCGGCCACCGCCGCCGGCCTCGATCATGCCGGGCAGAAACGCGCTGCACATGTGCACCGGGCCCAGGTAGTTGATCGCCACCACCTTCTCGGCGAATTCGGTTGTGGCGTCCAAAAACTGGGCGGTCCGATCCCAGCCGGCCGCGTTGACCAGCACGGTGGGCGGCCCGGTTTGGGCGAGCACCGCGTCGCGCAGGGCGTCCACCCGGGCACGGTCGGCGACATCGACCCCCAATGCGGTGATGTTCTCCGGGGCCTGGGCGGCGGTGGCCTGCGCGGCCGCCTCATCGAGGTCCGCGGCGATCACCCGGTCACCCCGGGCGGCGAAACCCAGCGCGACGGCCCGGCCGATGCCGGAACCGGCGCCGGTCACCAGTGCGATCCTGTCGGTCATCGGCCAGGCCCCCTTACTGGTTTTTCTAGCAGGGTAGCCCCGGAGCGGGGTCAGCTTCCGGCGTCGGAGCCCGCGCTGGGAGTCCCGGGTGCGCCCGGCGTCCCGTCGGCGTGGCCGTTGCCGCCGGTTCCGCCCGCCGCACCGGCAACACCGTCCGCAGCGCCGGCGGCGCCGTTACCGCCGACCCCGCCGCTGCCGTCGCCGCCCGCGCCGATCTGACCGCCGGTGCCACCTGCGCCGCCCGAGCCACCGGCCCCACCGGGGCCGGTCGCGCTGCCTGCCCCGCCGGTCCCGCCGTTGCCACCATTGCCGCCGTTGCCACCGTCGGCCGCCGCGGTGCCCACGCCGCCGTCACCGCCGACGCCGCCCCCGCCGCCCGCACCGCCGGGCTGGGTGGTGGTGCCGGTCGTGTCGTCCTTCGGAGGAACGTAGCTGCTGCCGCCGCGTGCACCGGCTCCGCCGTTGCCGCCGTTTCCGCCGGTTCCGCCGTCAAGCCCGGCACCGCCATTGCCGCCGGCCCCACCCTGCCCGGTGGCGCTCACGCCGCCGTCTCCACCGTTTCCGCCGGTGCTCCCGGCGCCGATACCCGCGCCCCCGGCGCCTCCATCGCCGCTGGCGGAGCCGCCGGTCAGGAAAGGCAGGGAGCCGCCCTTGGCGCCGGCCCCGCCAGTACCTCCCGACCCGCCGTCGACACCGGCACCGCCGGTGCCGCCCTCGCCACCGGCGGACTGGAGACCCCCACCGCCGGCACCACCGTTGCCGCCGGTGCCGGCGTTTCCAGCACCGCCGCCTCCGCCACCGCCGCCGCCTCCCGAGCCGAGATCCGGCCGGGTGCCCCCGTTGACGACGGTGCCCAGCGCGTTGAAAAAGCCACCCAAGCCGGTGGCGCCGGTGCCACCGGCACCGCCCTGGCCGGCGACGCCGCCACCGCTGGTGCCCCCGGCGCCGCCTGTTCCGCCCGTGCCGCCGTTGCCGCCAAGGACAGAACCATCTCCACCGGTGCCGCCGCTGCCGCCGTACCCGGCGGATGCATCGTTGCTGCCGTTTCCACCGGTACCGCCATTGCCGCCGTTACCGCCATCGCCAGAGAATGGGCCGGCCGAGGCGCCGTCGCCGCCGGCGCCGCCATTGCCGGCGACCGTGCCGATACCGCTGGCGTCGCCACCGTTACCGCCGGCGCCGCCATTGCCAGGTCGCCCATCCGTGCCGCCGAGCATGCCGCCGCTGCTGCTGCCGTCGCCACCGTGGCCGCCGTCACCGGCGTGGCCGCCGGCACCGCTGGCGATGCCCCCGGTTCCACCGGCACCGCCGTCGGCGCCGGTACCACCGAAGATGCCGGTGCCCGAGGTGAGCGACAGCAGTGGGTTGCCGGACATCGCGGCGAGCTTGTCGAGGGTGTCCTGGATATCGGCTGGGGTCTTACCGGTGATTTCCGAGATCTGGGTCAGCGCGATACCCAACTGATTGGGTGAGCTGAAGAGGTTCGCCAGCGAGCCCGCACCGCCGCCGTCACCGCCGCCGCCTGCGACGCCACCGGCGCCGCTGCTGGCGCCGCCGGTTCCGCCGTCACCGCCGGCCCCGGCCTGGCCGCCGCTGAGAATGCTGCCGAGTCCGCCGTTGCCGCCGTCGCCGCCTGCGCCGGCGAAGCTGTCGACACCGGTGACGGCACCGCCGATGCCGCCAGTACCTCCGGTGCCGCCCTGACCGCCGAACAACACCGTGCCGAGTCCGCCCAGACCGCCGGCACCGCCTGCGCCTGCGGTGCTGCCCTCGCCGCCCGCGGCGCCACCGACACCACCGTCGCCAGCCCGGCCGCCGCTACCGCTGAACACCACCCCGCCGAGGCCGCCCGTCCCGCCGCTGCCCCCGGCACCGCCGGTGCTGTCGACACCGGTCGCAGCGCCGCCTTCGCCGCCGGTGCCGCCGGCGCCGCCTTGGCCGCCGAACAGGACTCCGCCGATGCCGCCGCTGCCGCCATTGCCGCCGGCCCCAGCGATGCCCTCGTCGGCGTCTGCGGCGCCGCCTTGGCCGCCGTTGCCGCCCGCGCCGGCGCTACCGCCGAAATTCGAGAAAATGGAGCCCCCGGTACCGCCGTTGCCGCCCGCGCCACCCACATCGGTGCCGTCGCCCCCGGCCCCGCCGTTACCGCCGACGCCGCCGAAGGCGAACAGCTTGCCCGCGGCACCGCCGCCGTCGCCGCCGTTGCCGCCGGTTTCACCGGCCAGGGCGTCGCCCCCGTGGCCGCCGGCACCGCCGATGCCGATCAGGGTTCCACTGCTGCCGCCGTTGCCGCCATCTGCCCCGGCGCCACCGACACCGCCGGCGCCGCCATTGCCGAACAGTCCGGCGGCCCCGCCGTTGCCTCCCGCCAGGCCGGCCACCTCGGAGTTGTAGCCCGCGCCGCCGTCGCCGAACAGCCAGCCCCCGGCACCGCCGGTCGGGTCGTCCTCGGTGCCGGCGATACCGTTGCAGATCAGGCCGCACGAGGCGTCAGAGGCGAACAGCGGATTGATCATGTCGCCGAACTGCTGCCCGAACGAGCTGCTCATCCAGTCCTGCATGCCGGTGTGCCACTGCAGGTAGATGCTCTCGGCGAAGTCGTTGAGGCTGAATGCCGAGAGGGTGAAGTCGGCGGCCCCCGCACCGTCGAACCACGGCGACAAGTCGCCGAAGGCCGAGGGGTCGAACGTGGCGCTGCTGAAGTCGGCGAGCTGGCCGGCGTCGAACCAGCTGCTCGGGTCGAACAGGTCCTCCAGGCCGAAGTCGGCGTTGGCGGCCGGCGCGAAGCCCAGCGGGCTCAGTCCCAGCGCCACCACCGCCGTCGAGGCACCCGCCACGAGAACACGGTTACGGCGCTGCGGGGCAACGGCTTTGCGCTGACGCGACATAGGGGGCACACCTTTAGGTAAAGCGGTTGCAGGCAAGGCACCGAACCGGATTTAGGGGGATCGTTTCCGGAATATAACCCATATTGAGTCAATTCACAGTTCCTGGACGGCCGGTGCCGATCCGCCGGGTGACCCTCAGCTGTCGGGGTGATCGGGGATCGTCTCGCGCAGCTGATATTTCACCACTTTGCCGGACTGGGTGCGGGGCAGTGCGTCGACGAATTCCAGCCGAATCGGCAGCTTGAACGCGGCCAGCTTGTCCCGGGCGAACTCGCGCAACTCCTCGAGGGTGAGCGCCGCACCCGGTCGCAGCGCCACCACCGCGGTTACCGCCTCACCCCACTTCTCGTGCGGGGTGCCCAGCACGGCGACCTCGGCGATGGCCGGATGCGCGTACAGCGCGTCTTCGACCTCGGCGGGGTAGACGTTCTCGCCGCCGGAGATCACCATGTCCTTGACCCGGTCGATCACCCAGACGTAACCCGCGTCGTCGGCCTGACCGATATCACCGGTGTGAAACCAGCCCTCGTCGTCGATCACGGCCGAGGTGGCCTCCGGATTCCGCCAATAGCCGGCCATCACCTGCGGTCCGCGCACGCAGATCTCCCCGCGCTCCCCCGCGGGCACCGGGGTGTTGTTGGCGTCGACCAGTCGCACATCCGACAGCGGCAACACCTGGTTGCCCGCGGCGCCGATCTTCACCCCGACCTCGTCGGGGCGCAGCACCAGTGCCAGCGGTGCGGTCTCGGTCAGCCCGTAGCCCTGCGCGAACGGGATTCCCCGCTCGCCGTAGCGCTGAATCAGGGTCTCGGGCACCGGGGCGCCGCCGCAGACGAAGTTGCGCACGCTGGACAGGTCGGCGTCGGCGAACCCCGGTAGCTGGCTCATGAACAGGAACATCGCCGGCACCCCGAACATGGTGGTGACCCGGTGCTCGGCGATGAGCCGCAGCGATTCGGCCGGGTCGAAGGCGGGCATCAGCACGATCTGCCCGCCCTTCTGCAGGGTCACCAGCGTGGTGACGTTGAGCCCGCCGATGTGAAACAGCGGCGCGCAGACCAGGGACACGTCGTTCTGGCTGGTGTCGAAGGCCAACAGGGCATTGATGTTGTTCCAGAACAGGTTTGCGTGGGTGAGCATGGCCCCCTTGGGGCGCCCGGTGGTGCCCGAGGTGTACATGATCACCGCGATGTCGTCGGGCTCGGCGAACACCGGATCGGCCAGCGGGGAGCGGGCGGCGATCAGTGCCTCGGCCACTTCCCAGCCCGGAACCGGAGCCAGCGCGATCGTGCGCTGCAACCCCGCCTCGGCGCGCACCGGGTCGATCACCGCAGCGCGCTCGGCGTCGGCCACCAACGTGTGCACCTGAGCGTCGGCCAGGATGTAGCAGAGTTCGTCGGCGGTGAGCCGCCAGTTCAGCGGCACGAAGGCCGCGCCGATTCGGGCGGCGGCGAACAACGTGACCAGAAAGTCCGGATGGTTGAGCCCGGCGTAGGCGACCCGATCGCCGCGGCGCATGCCGCCGGCGGCCAGTTCGGCGGCCAGGCGGTCGATGCGGTCCGCGAAATCCCGGTAGGTCCAGGTGTTCTCACCGAAGGTGATGGCCGGCAGGTTCGGCGTCGCCGCCGCTCGCCGGGCGATCCAGGAGCCGAGGTCCATCGGGGGCGCGGTCACCCGGTGAACGCTAGCGCCGGACCTGTCGCCCGGGGAACGATTCGCCGCACAGAGCCTGCGGACCGCGACCGCGGCATTTATCGCTCGGCCTGATTTTTTGTGCCGGACGACGTCGATCTTCAGTAAAAGATAAGAACGGCGGGCGGTTTTATAGGGCCGGCTCAATTATTCGTGGGGATTTTAACCGCGAGTCATTGTGACCGGCGTCTCAAATGCCGCGTTGACCTGGTGGAATGCCGGTCCGCGGTGGCCTTCGTGGCGTACCGGGTGACGGTAGGTGAACGGCCATTGAACTTTGTTATTCGAGGGCCTTATCGGCTCGCGTAATTGGATGCCGGGCGGCTAAGTTCGTCCACGTCGAGCTGACCATTGCTCGGCGTGGTTATCGGAGAAGGGTTCACCGAGATGAGCGGTCGCCGAGGTGGCGGTGCGGGACGGGGCTGGAAACACAGCTCAGTTGCGGCGTTGGCGGCCCTCGGATGCTGCCTGCTGTCCGCGCCGACGGCCAACGCCGACTTCGACGACCTGATCGACAGCGTGCTCGGCGCGGCGACCGCCGGCCCCGATCTGAGCGATGTGGGTGGTGTCCCGGCTGACCTGGGCACCTTCGACGTCCAGAACGTCCTGAACGATCCGCTGGCTCAACTCGACCAGGTGTTCCACGACTCGCCCGGGCAGCTGGGCCTCGGCGAACCGACGTCGGGTCCCGCGGACACCAGCCACGGCACGGGTACTACGCCCGACACCCCTTCCGGCACAACGCCGGACTCCGGCTCCGGCTCCGGCGCCACCACTGGTTCCGAGCACCAGGGCTCGGGCGGCAATTCCAGCAACTCGCCCAGCCTGCCGAAATTCAGCCTCCCCAGCGGCGGCAACGGCGGTGGCGGCAGCGGTGGCGGTGGCAACGGCGGCGGTGGCAACGGGGGTGGCAACAATGCCGCCAAGACCAAGTCCAACACCAGCGCCAACCGCCCCGGAACCGGTCCCGACAGCGCCGCACCCGGAGACGTCCCCGCAACGCCGTAGCTGAGGCGTCGATGGCAGGCTGAACCGATGCCCGGTTCGATCTGCGACATCCTGCCGTCGGCCGCCGCGGTGCTCGGGGTTCCCGGCGCACCCGACACACTCGGCCTGGCCGAGCGCATCGGCGATGTGCGGCGGGTGGCGGTGGTGCTGGTCGACGGGCTGGGTTATCACCTGCTGCCGCAGCTGACGCAGGACGCACCGCTGCTGGCATCGGTGTTGGCCGGCGACACCGGGCAGCTGACCGAGCTGGCCTGCACCTTCCCGTCCACCACCCCGACCAGCCTGGTCTCGTTGGGCACCGGTGCGCCGCCGGGGGAGCACGGCGTGCTGGGCTTCACCGTCAACGTTCCGGGAACCGATCGGGTGCTCACGCACATCTTCTGGCGTGACGACCCGTCGCCGGCAACCTGGCAGCCCGTGCCGACCTGGTTCGAGCGACTCCGTGACGCGCGCGTCAGCGCCCGGGCGGTGTTGCCGGAGATGTTCGTCGGCAGCGGGTTGACCGAGTCCGCCTACCGGGGAGCGGAGTTTCACCCCACCGTCAAAGGCACGCACTATGCCGCCCGCCTCGCCGCCGAAGTCGCGGCGGCACCCGGCCTTATCTATGGCTACACCGCGGCGCTGGATCACGCCGCGCACGTCTCGGGCATCGGCTCACCGCATTGGCACACCGCCGCCGCCAAAGTCGATGCGCTGCTGCGTCATCTGATCGAGGAACTCCCCGACGATGCGGCGCTGATCGTCACCGCGGACCACGGTGGGCTCAACGTGCCCGACGAGGCCCGCATCGACTGCGACGCCGACCCGCGGCTGCGCGCCGGGATCCGGGTGATCGCCGGTGAGCCGCGGGTGCGCTACCTGCACACCGAGCCCGGCGCGACCGCGGACGTGCTGGCCGCCTGGACGGAACTGCTGGCCGGCCGGGCGCTGGTGCACAGCCGCGACGACGCGGTGGCCGCCGGCATGTTCGGGCCGGTGCGCGAGGAGCATCTGGCGCGGATCGGCGACGTCGTCGTCACCTGCACCGGGGACACCGCGATTCTGGCGACCGAGCACGAGCCGCCGCAGACGGCGCAGCTGATCGGATTCCACGGCGGCCTCACCCCGGTGGAGACCGCGATCCCGCTGCTCACCTTTTCCCGTTGACTCTGCGTCCACGGCGCAGAAGTACGAGTAGCGCCCGCCCTCAACGCAGAGTCAACGGCAGGGGGTTACTCCGACTCGCCGTATTCGTCGAACCAGTGAGCCAGCTTGCCGCGCCGGCTGACCGCCCGCAGTCGGCGTTCGGCCGAAACTCGGGTCTTGCTGGTGGTGACGATCAGCAGCTCGTCGCCGATGGTGATCCGGGTGTCGGGCTGCGGCACGAAGGTGTCGCCCTTGCGGATGATCAAGGTGATGACGCTCGGGTCGGGCAACCGCAGCTCGAGCACCGAGACGTTGTGCAGCCTGGAACCCGGCTGCACCGTCATCGTCAGCAGCTCGGCCTCCAAGACATCCAGCGGCGCGGCCTCCACCTGGATCTCGCGGGTGGTGTCCCGCGAGATCAGCCCCAGCCAGTGCGCGAACAGGCCCAGGCTCGGCCCCTGCACCACGGTGTAGACCACCACCAGGATGAACACGATGTTGAGCAGGCGGTAGCTGTCCGGCACACCCTCGACGATCGGGAACGTCGCGAGCACAATCGGGACCGCGCCGCGCAGGCCGGCCCAGGACAGGAAGATCTGTTCGCGCCACGGCACCTTGAACCAGATCAGCGAGGCCACCACCGACAGCGGTCGGCTCAGCAGCAGCAGCACCGCCCCGATCACCAGGGCTGGGACCAGCTCCCCGGACAGCTGGCTCGGGCTCACCAACAGGCCGAGCAACACGAACAGGCCGATCTGCGCCAGCCAACCCAGTCCCTCGGCGAACGAGCGGATCGCCGCGCGGTGCGGCAGACCGGAGTTCGCCAGCACCACACCGGACAGGTAGGCGGCGATGAATCCGCTGGCATGCAACGACGCCGCCGCCGCGAACGCCACCATGGCCAGCCCGAACGTCGCCAGCGGGTACAGCCCGGATGCCGGCAGCGCGGCGCGACGCAGCATCATCGCCCCGAGCAACCCGGCGACCAGACCGATCGCCGAGCCGGCCACCAATTCATAGATGACGCCGCCGACGGCGTGGACCGGATCGATCACCAATGGCGTGGCGCTGAGCATCAGCACCACGATCGCCGCGGGCGCGTCGTTGAAACCGGACTCGGCCTCCAACAGGCCGGCCACCCGCCGCGGCAGCGGCAGCACCCGCAGGATGGAGAACACCGCCGCGGCGTCGGTGGGCGAGACGATCGCACCGAGCAGGAACGCCAGTTGCCAACTGATGCCCAGCAGCAGATGAGCGGCCACCGCGATCACCGCCATGCTGACCACGACGCCGACGGTGGCCAACACCGCCGCCGGCGCCAGCAGCCGGCGAATGTTGGCGAACTTCGTCGTCAAACCACCTTCGACCAGGATCACCGCCAGCGCGGTGGTGCCCAGGTCACTGGCCAACTGAACGTCGGAGAACTCCAGGCCCAGCCCGTCGTTGCCGATCGCCACCCCGACCAGCAGGAACAGCAGCAGACTGGGCAGTCCGACCCGATCGGCCGCCCGGGTGGCGATGATGCTCGCCAGCAGAACCAGACCCCCGATAAGCAGGGCCAGGTAGAGCTGTTCCAGGCTCATCTGATCCCCATCCGGGCTGTTGGTGGCGGTCGGACCCGCCCATATGATTCGCTCAAGGTCAGCGGGTTCGTGTTAGGTGTCAGTAAATCAGTAGCGCTGTCACGACCGTGTTACGCCCGAAGCGGCCGGGGCGACCCGGGGATGAGGGGAGCAAGCATGCGCATCGGGATCGCCGGTGCCGGCGCGGTCGGGCGATCCGTCGCACGAGAACTGATCGGCGATGGGCATCGGGTGCTGCTGATCGAGCGCAACCCGGCGCACTACGAGCCGCACGCCGTCCCCGAGGCCGAGTGGCTGCTGGCCGATGCCTGCGAGCTGTCCGCGCTGCAGGAATGCGGGATTGAGATCTGCGACGTGGTGATCGCCGCCACCGGTGATGACAAAGCAAACCTGGCCACCGCGCTGCTGGCCAAGGCGGAGTTCGGCGTGGACCGGGTGGTGGCCCGGGTCAACAACGCTCGCAATGAGCGGTTGTTCACCGAGCAGTGGGGGATCGACGTCGCGGTGTCCACACCGCGGGCCATGGTTGCGGCGGTCGAGGGCGCCATCGACGTCGGCCATCTGGTGCAGCTGATGGGGCTGCGGCGCGGTCAGGTCAACCTGACGAAACTAACTCTGCCCGAAGACAATCCACTGATCGGGCAACTCATCTCCGACCTGGTGCTGCCCGAGGGGGCGGCCCTGGTCGCGGTGCAGCGCGGCGACGCGGTCATCCTGCCGCGGTCATCTGAGGCTCTGCAGCCCGGCGACGAGATGTTGTTCGCGGCGGCCAGCGATATGGATGATGCGATTCAGAAGGTCGTGCACGGCGCGCCGGTGACCAGAAGGCCGCATTGAGCGCCATGCCGCCGCGTTGGACACCGATGAGCACCGCATCCGCCGGTCGAGACCTCACCGGAAGCCTGGCCGCCGGTGCCGGCGTCATCGCCACGGTGCTGGCGTCGGCGCGTGCCGCAGCGACATCGCGCGGGCTGATCAACGACCCGTTTGCGGCGCCGTTGGTGCACAAGGTGGGCCTGGACTTCTGCATTCGGGTGGCCGACGGTGAGCTGGACATCAACCGGCTCGGTAAGGATGGCGGATTTCCGCGGCTGGCGGAGTTCTCCGCGGCCCGCACCAAGTTCTTCGACGCGTTCTTCACCGATGCGGCGCGCGGCGGGATCCGCCAGGCGGTGATTCTGGGGTCGGGCCTGGACACCCGCGCCTACCGGTTGTGGTGGCCGGCCGAGACCGTGGTTTACGAGGTGGACCACCCGCCGGTGGTCGACTTCAAGACGGCCACCATGCGGTCCTGGGGCAGTTCGCCGAGCGTCAACCGCCGCGCGGTCGGCATCGACCTGCGGGACGACTGGCCGTCGGCGCTGCGGCGGGTGGGTTTCGACGCCGCCGTGCCCACCGCCTGGGTGATAGAGGGCCTGCTGGTCTGGTACGTACCGTCGGACGCGCAGAATCTCCTGCTGGACGGGGTGACCGAGCTCAGTGCCCCCGGCAGCCGACTGGCCGCCGATCACGCGGTACCGCCGAGCCGGCCGCAGGCCGTGCATAACGAATCTCTCGTCGAGCGCTGGCGGCGGCGTGGTCTGAGTCTCACCGGACCCGGGCCGTTCTATTCCGGGGAACACACCGACGTGGTGCGGCATCTGGCCGACAGTGGCTGGGCCACCGTCGACTCGAGCATCGCCGACCTGTTCACCGCCGCCCGGTTGTCCAAGCTGACCGACCGCGAGCTCGACGGGGCTCCGGCCGCCATTCGTTACATCGCCGCCACCCGGCAGGGCTGACCGAGGCGATTCTCGGACGTCGCGTCGCCGCTCCCTCAGAGGAGGGGACGGGTTGCGGGGCCGAATATCTCGTATGCCGTGGCAATTCGGGCAGGATCGAGTCGGTTGAATGCGACAATTCATCTCGCATTGCGAGGTAATTCCACCTTTATTCTGGTTGGCCCCTGTAGAAAATGAAATACTTTGAGGCGCAGCATAATTCGATGACCTTCGGCTTTCTTTGCCGGAGTTTTGCCATCCCTATGCACGTGACGTGCGTTACTTTCGTTGGCCATCAAGAGCATTCGACAAAAACTTTCCAGTTCGTACACAGCGAACTTTCGGGCAAGAGACTTAGCTTGAGAATGTCGATCGACGTCCATAGCTGGACGGGGCGAAAGACGGTTATTTCCAGGAGGTTACGTGATGTTCACACGAGCCCGTTGCGGTACTTCGCAATTCGGTAGTTCGCTGAACCGTGCGTCAACTCCGAGGGCGTCAGAACACGGCGTCGAGGGCTACCTGCAGCGTCGCATGCATCGCCCCTGGCGTCAGCGCGGTTCCTAGGATCGTCGAACTCCGGTAGTCAAATACTCGGCGCTGCAGCGTATTCGCAGCGCAACTGTTCTTTCGGTACCCGGTGGGGTGCGAATGATTCTGACTCACGCCGCCGACGCCCAAACCAATGGTGGTTCGCGTCTTTGGTCTCGTTGTAAAAGGTTGGTTAGACATGGATTTCGGAGCATTGCCGCCGGAGGTGAACTCCGGCCGGATGTATTCAGGTGCTGGCCCGGGGCCGCTGCTGTCCGCGGCCTCCGCCTGGAGTGAACTCGCCGCCGAGTTGCAGTCGGCGGCAGCGGGTTACGGCACTGTCGTCGCGGACCTCTCCGGTGATTGGCACGGTCCTTCTGCGGCAGCTATGTCGGTGGCGGCCGCACCGTACGTCGAATGGATGAGGGGGCTGGCCGGCCAGGCCGAACAGGCGGGAGTCCAGGCGTCGGCGGCTGCCGCCGCCTATGAGGCGGCCTTCGCCGCGACCGTTCCGCCCCCGGTGATCGCCGCGAACCGCAGCCTGCTGATGACATTGATAGCGACGAACATTCTGGGGCTGAACGGGCCGGCGATCGCGGCCACCGAGGCTCAGTACGCCCAGATGTGGGCCCAGGATGCCGCCGCCATGTACGGCTACGCGGGTGCTGCGTCCGCGGCCACCAAGCTGACGCCGTTCGCGGAGCCTCCGCCGACCACCTCTGAGGCCGGCGCGGCCGATCAGCAGGCTGCGGTAGCTCAAGCCGCCACCACCTCGGGAGGCTCGGTGGGGCAGCAGATTTCGCAGGCACTGACAACACTGCCCAATACCTTGCAGACGCTGTCTGCGAACCCCGCAGCGGCGTCGTCAACGTTGCCAGGGGGTCTCGGCACCGACCTGGCCAACTGGAACACGATCATGTCCACCTTGACCGGCCCCTACGAACCGCTGCTGGGCGCCTCCTCGATGGTCGGTGGTCCGTTTCTGTCGTTCGGGCAGAGCTGGAGTATGTGGCTCAACTCCCTGGGGGCCGGCTCCTACCTGGCCGGCCCGAAGGCCATCAGCGGCGCCTTGACGCCGTTGGCGCCAATGGCGAGCCCGAACGTGGCAGGTCTCGCCGGGGCACCGGTGACCGGTTCGCTAGGGCGTGCGGCCCTGGTCGGAAAGCTGTCGGTGCCGCCGGCGTGGGGTGCAACCGCGCTGCCGATCCAACCGGTCTCCCTGTCGTTGCCTGCGGGGGCGGCCGCTCCGGCAGTCGCATTCGCGGGCGAGGACGCGCTGTTCAGCGAGATGGCACTCTCCAGTCTCGCCGGCCGAGCGATGGGGGCGACCACCGGCCGCGCCGTCGGCGCGACGATCACCCGGGCGACGGGCTGTGGGGTGAGCGCCGAAGTCCTCGGCGAGGCAGACCCTGCGGCGGCCACCATCGTCGTGATCCCGGCGCTCGATGAGGACTGAATCGCGATGAGCAATGACGTTGTAAATCACCCTTTTTCAGCCAGCGTGACGCCGGCACGAGTCATCAGATGAGGGCTGCCACATGTACTTTTCGTTCATACCGCCGGAGATCATCTCGGGAAACATCTACACCGGACCGGGATCCGGTCCGCTGCTGGCGGCGGCGACCGCCTGGGAACGGCTGTCCGGCGAACTGCAATCTGCGGCAGGCGAGTACAACGCTGTGGTGGCGGGGTTGACCGCGGAATCATGGGCGGGGCCGTCGGCCGCGTCGATGGCGGCCGCGGCCGGCCCCTATGCGGCATGGATGTCCGTCACCGCGGAGCAGGCCGCCGAAGCCGCCGCGCAGGCACAGGCGGCGGCAGCGGCCTACGAAACCGTCTTTGCCGCGGTCGTACCCCCGCAGGTGGTGTCGGCCAACCGCACCCAGCTGATGGCGTTGATGGCGACGAACGTCGTAGGTCAGAACACTGCCGCAATCGCGGCGACCGAGGCCCAGTACCTGGAGATGTGGGCACAAGATGCCGCGGCCATGCACGCTTACGCTTCGTCGTCCGCGGCCGCCACGAAGGTCAGATCCTTCACCGAGCCGCCGGCGACCACCAACGGGGCCGCGGCGCCTGCGGCCGCATCCGCGGCCGGTAACCCCATCCTGCAGTTCGGCGCCGACATGGCCAACCAATACACGTCGTTCTTCAACAACTTGCTCAACACTATGGCCGGCACGCCGGACGCCGGTTCGACGTTCTCGGCGCTTTACTCCGCTGCCAAGGTGCCGCTCGGCATGACCACGCAGTTCAACGCCAGTTCCTTGGCCGCTCAATTTCCCATCCAGAATTTCTTGAAATTCGCTCCGCCGCTCGGGCGGGTTCCGACCGAGATCCCGGCGACAGGACTTGGGGCGGGACTCGCGATGAACTCGTCGCTGCCCGGCGGTCTCGGGTCAACCGTCTCGGCGGGGATGGGAGAAGCCAACCTGGTGGGGTCGCTGGCCGCCCCCCCGGCGTGGGCCGGCCAATCCCCCGCGATCAGGGTGGCGGTCAATGCTGTGCCGAACGCGGGCGCGGTCGGTGCTCCCGCCGCGATTCAGGGAAACGTGCTGGGTCAGATGGCCCTCGGGGGTATGACCGGTGGCGCCGTAGGCAGTTCGGTACCTCGGGTCGCCGGTGCGGCGGCGGGACGGACTCGCGTCACCACCGGTATGGGCGCGACGACGCCGGCCAGGATCGACAAGGTGCTCGCCAGGCTCCGGCACCAGCCCGAAACGGTCCAACACTGGAATACCGACCAGGCCGGATTGGACAGCCTGCTCGATGAGCTGTCACGGAAGCCAGGTATTCACGCCGTGCACCTCAAGGGCGCAAAGAAGGCGACTACGACACCTGCGCCATGACCTGCCTTCCCGCAGCCTTGCCACGGCACCGAGACACAGGAGACCTCAATGCAAATGCTTATGGAGTTCTGGCAGAACTTCACCCACAACCTGTTTAGGCCGCTACTGCTGTTCTTTTACCTGGGCTTCCTCCTCCCGATCCTGAAGGTGCCGTTCGAATTTCCGGCGGCGATCTACCACGGCCTCACCATGTACCTGCTGCTGGCCATCGGCTGGCACGGCGGCGAAGAACTCGCTGGCATCGAGATGTCCAGAGTCGGAGGCATTCTCGGCTTCATGGTGACCGGATTCGTATTGAATTTCATCATTGGCGCGTTGGCCTACTTCATCCTGAAGCACACCACCAAGATGCGTGAAGTGGATCGAGCTACGGTCGCCGGATACTACGGATCGGACTCGGCGGGTACGTTCGCCACATGCGTGGGCGTGTTGGCCACCGCAAATATCATGTTCGACTCGTTCATGCCGGTCATGTTGGCGATCATGGAGATTCCCGGCTGCCTGGTTGCGCTGCTGCTGGTGGCTCGGCTGCGCCGGAAGGGGATGGACTCCGCCGGCCGGATGCCAGGCGAGGGCGGCTATATTCGGCCGGCACCCCCGCTGGTCCGGGCGGCTCGCGGCGCCGCCACGGGTTCCGGCCAGGCGGCCGCACTGGAGGATCTGCCCGAGTTCTTGGGTGCGGAATCCGCGGACGCTGCCATGCCCGAGCGAGAGTCCTTCCTTACCGGCAAGATGCTTCGCGAAGTCTTTCTCAACCCCGGCCTGTGCCTACTCATGGGAGGGATCGCGATCGGATTCATCAGCGGGGTCCAGGGACAGAAGGTCACCGCCGTCGACGACCCGGTCTTCCTGACGGCTTTCCAGGGCGCGCTATGTCTGTTCCTGCTGGAAATGGGGATGACCGCGTCCCGCAAGTTGAAAGACTTGAAGGCGGCAGGGCGAGGCTTCATCTTTTTCGGGGTGCTCACGCCGAACCTCTTCGCGGCGATCGGCATCGCGGTGGCCCGCGTGTATTCCCAACTCGCGGGAGTTCATTTCGAGCTGGGAACCTACGTGCTGTTCGCGGTGCTCTGCGGCGCCGCGTCGTATATCGCGGTCCCCGCGATCCAGCGGCTGGCCATTCCCGAAGCCAGTCCCAGCCTGCCGTTGGCCGCCTCGCTGGGTCTGACGTTCTCCTACAACGTCACGATCGGAATCCCGCTCTACATCGAACTGGCTCACATACTGACGGGATCGTGACGATGGTGAGACAACTTGTCGTCCCGGCGGCCCTGGCGGTTGCATTGGTGTGCGCCGGCCCGGCCCCGGCGGATCCCGATCCCGCGGACAACGACGCCGCTTTCATTGCATCGCTGCGGCAGTCGGGCATCAGGTTCGCCGATGAAGTGCAGGCGATCGCGGCCGCGCATTCGGTCTGTGGGCTGATCGACAATGGCGAGTCCGGGCTCCAAGTGGTCAAAGAACTGAATAGTGATAATTCCGGTCTGACCATGGATGGTGCTGCGCGGTTCGCCGCCATCGCCGCGAACTCCTATTGCCCGGATCAGTTGAAGGGTGCCAAGTAGCCACGACGCTCCGCCGCGGCCGCGGGCATCAAGTCGGGGCCGCAAACGGCAGGCGCGGCTACGCCGGATAAAGGCGTTCTTAAACTGCCTGATCAGCGCTTATCGGATTGTGGCCTTCAGTGTTTGCGGGCCCTGGCGATCGCGGCCTCGGCGGCTTCCTGGATCGGCCCGCGCCACACGTCGCCGTGACCGGGCGCCAGGACCTCGGTTTCCAGCAGCGCCAGCGCCGCCAGGCTGCGAATCGAGTCGTCCTGACTGTGGCTGAACAGCGCCGGCAGCAGCTGCGGTCCGGCGCGGTCCAGCACCGCATGGCCGGTCACCAGGGCGTCCCCGCTGGCCAGAACACCGTCGACCAGGTACGAGCAGTGCCCGCGGGTGTGACCGGGGGTGGGGATCGGGACCGGCTGCCCCGGCAGCCCGGCGGCGATCTCCGGAGTCAACGGTTGAGCGGACGCGATGCCCTCGCGGCTCAGGCCGCCGTTGCGCAGCACGTGCACACTCCAGCGCGCCCAACTGGGCCGCCACAGATGCGGAGCCACCGCCAGCGGCGACGCCTGCTCCAGATACTCGCGTTTGGCGTGCCCTACCTCGTCGGCGTGGCAGTACACCGGTGTGCCATAGGTTTTGGCGAGCCAGATCGCCGAACCGAAGTGGTCGACGTGGGCGTGGGTGAGCAGCACCGCGCGTACGTCGGCGGCGTGATAGCCCAGCGCGCCCAGCGACGACAGCACGTCGGCGCGGTCGCCGGGGTAGCCGGCGTCGATCAGTAGTACACCGGTGTCATCGGTCACCAGCAGCCAGTTGACGGCTTCCCCGCGGGCCAGATGCACGTGCTCGGTGACCGGAACGAGCTCGACCAGCCTGTCAGTCATGCCCGTGAGTCTAGAAGTGAGAGCGCAAACGAGACCGTGTAGAAATGGTGGAATGGCGGAACTGAAACTGGGATATAAGGCGTCGGCGGAGCAGTTCGGACCGCGGGAACTGGTGGAACTCGGTGTCGCCGCCGAGGCGCACGGCATGGACAGCGCCACCGTCAGCGACCACTTTCAGCCCTGGCGTCACGAAGGCGGGCACGCTCCCTTCTCGCTGGCCTGGATGACCGCGGTCGGGGAGCGCACCAAGAAACTCCAGCTGGGCACCTCGGTGCTGACGCCGACGTTCCGCTACAACCCCGCCGTCGTCGCGCAGGCATTCGCCACGATGAGCTGCCTGTATCCGCAGCGGATCTTCCTCGGCGTGGGCACCGGCGAGGCGCTGAACGAGATCGCCACCGGCTTCACCGGCGAGTGGCCCGAGTTCAAGGAGCGCTTCGCCCGGCTGCGCGAGTCGGTGCGGCTGATGCGCGAGCTGTGGCGCGGCGAGCGGGTCGATTTCGACGGCGACTACTACAAGCTCAAGGGTGCCTCGATCTACGACGTGCCGGAGTCCGGTGTGCCCGTCTACATCGCGGCCGGCGGGCCGGCGGTGGCGAAGTACGCCGGGCGTGTCGGCGACGGCTTCATCTGCACCTCCGGCAAGGGCGAGGAGCTCTACACCGAGAAGCTGATGCCGGCCGTGCGCGAGGGTGCGGCCGCCGCCGAGCGGGACGTCGACGGGGTCGACAAGATGATCGAGATCAAGATCTCCTACGACCCGGACCCCGACCTGGCGCTGAACAACACCCGCTTCTGGGCGCCGCTGTCGCTGTCCGCCGAGCAGAAGCACTCCATCGACGACCCGATCGAGATGGAGAAGGCCGCCGACGCGCTGCCGATCGAACAGATCGCCAAGCGCTGGATCGTCGCCTCCGACCCGGATGAGGCCGTGGAAAAGGTCGGCGAATACGTGCAGTGGGGCCTGAACCACCTGGTGTTCCACGCACCCGGCCACGACCAGCGGCGCTTCCTGGAGCTGTTCAAGACCGACCTGGAGCCGCGGCTTCGCCGGCTGGGCTAGATCGGTTCGGCTCCCACGGATCACCTAACGGCCGAGCGTGCGCTGACGGCGTCGAGCGTGCGCTCATGGCGAGATTTACGGGCTCATTCCCGCCGTAGACGCACACTCGGCGGATTGTGTCGCCCCGATCAGAATGTGCTCATCGGCCGCACCGCGTTGGCCATGTCGACCAGCGCGTAGCGGTGCGCCTGGGTGGGCGCCAGCCGGGCCAGCCCGCGCAGCGCCATCTCCACCCCCAGCCGCAGGCCGTGTTCGGTGAACGGGAACCCGAGGATGTGGTTCGTGCTCGCCTCGTGCTCGGTCAGCCAGTCCATCGCCGCACCCAGCACCAGCGCCCGGATCTGCAACACCCGAGGTTCGGTGTCCGGCAGTGCCTCCACCCGGCGGGCTGCGTCGCGGATCTGGGCCTCGGTGATCTCGTTGGTGGACCGCCCAGACAGCAGCGTCACCGCGCTGGTCAGGCGTGCGGTGGTGAAATGCCTTGAGGTTGCAGACACTTCGTCCAGCGTGCGAACCGCTGCGGCCCGGTCACCCTCCACCGAGTAGGCGCGGGCCAGTCCGAAGGCCGCCGAGATCACGCTGTCGTCGGTGCGCCACACGGACTCGTAGAAGCCACGCTCGTCGTCGGTGCCGGCCAGTTCGGCGGTGGCCGCCAGTGCCATCTTCGGCGCCAACTCGCCCGGGAACATGTCGAGGACCTCGGTGAAGTCCTTGCGCGCCGCCTCGTAGTCGCCGGTGAGCAGCTCGGCCACCCCGCGATACCAGATCAGCCGCCAGAGCCAGCCGACCCGCTCGGCGAGGTCGTCGAGCTTGCTGGTGGCTTTGGTGACGTTGCCCAGATCCAGCAGCGCACGCACCTCCATCAACGGCAGCGAGATCGACTCGGACAGGTCGATGCCCTCGGACTCCAGTGCGCTGTGCCGTACGGCTCGCAGCGAATCCAGCGTCTGCACCGGTTCGCTCAGCTCTATCGACGCCAGCAGGGGGGCGGCGACATCGCTCGGGTCGATCAGCGGCACCTGCAGCGCGGTGATGATCTCGCGGGCGGTGAGCTTCTCTGAGTGCACGTGCCCGTCCAGGTACACGTCGGTGTGCGCCACCAGCAGGTGTTCGCCGAACGTGGAGCGGGACCGGGTGAACACGGTCGACAGCCCGGGCCGCGGGGTGCCGGTGTCGCGGGCGACCACTTCTCGCAACACACCCATCAACTGCGCGGACATCTCCTCGGCGGAGCTGAACCGGCGGCGCGGGTCGGGATCGGTGGCGCGCTGCAGCAGCCGGCGGTAGGAGTCGTACTTCTTCAAGACCGGGTCGTCCTCGGGCAGTCCCTCGACGTATCGGCCGTCCCGGGTGCGCATTTTCAGCGTCAGCGCGGCCAGCGTACGGCCCACGGTGTAGATGTCGGTGGCCACGGTGGGCCCGGTGCGGACGATGTCCGGCGCCTGGTAGCCCGGGGTGCCGTAGAGGTAGCCGAACGAGTTGATCCGGGCCACCGCGCCGAGGTCGATCAGCTTCAGCTGCTCGGCGGTCAGCACGATGTTCTCCGGCTTCAGGTCGTTGTAGACCAAACCCAGCGTGTGCAGATAGCCCAGTGCCGGAAGGATTTCCAGCATGTAGGCGATGGCCTGTGCCACCGGCAGCCGGGTGCCGCGGCGCTGTTTGAGCGACTGCCCGCCGACGTACTCCATCACGATGTAGCCGACGGGGTCGCCGTGGGAATCCGGGTGCTGGACGAAGTTGAAGATCTTCACAATCGACGGGTGGGTCACCTCGGCGAGGAACTGCCGTTCGGCCATCGCGATGGCCTGCGCCTCGGCATCGCCGGAATGCACCAGTCCCTTGAGCACCACCGGCCGCTCGTTGACGTTGTGGTCGACCGCCAGATACACCCAGCCCAGGCCACCGTGCGCCACACAGCCTTTGATCTCATACTGCCCGGCCACCAAATCCCCGGGCTTCAGCTGCGGCAGAAAGGAATACGGGCTTCCGCAGTGCGGGCACCAGCCTTCGGAGGTGCCTTTGGCGTCGCCGGTGGACCGGCCGACCGGACGACCGCAGTTCCAGCAGAACCGCTTGGACTCCGCGACCACCGGATCGGCCATCAGTGCCGCGAGCGGATCGATCTCGGGCACCCGGGGGATCTCCACCAGGCCGCCCCCCAGGCGACGCCGCGGCGCGACGGGGCGTGCCGTCGCCGGGTCGTGGGCTCCGTCGTCGGCTGCCGGGCCGGAGTTATCGCGCGGGCGGAAGATCGCCTGGGTCGACATCGGCCGGCGAACTGATGACGACTCGGCCAGGACGTCAGCCCGCTGAGTGGCCGGACCGTCGTCGAACTCATCGGCGGGGGCCGGCTCGGCTTCCCCGTGTTCTGCGTCGTCGTGGTCGGTCATGAGTCCGAATACCTCGGTGTGGGCGGCACCGGAGCCGGACCGAGCACCGTCAACCATTTGCGGTACAACGTGTTCCAGGTGCCGTCGCGCCGGATACGTTCCAGTGTGCCGTTGATGAAGCGGACCAGTCCGGTGTTGTCCAGATTGGTCCCGATGCCGTAGGGCTCCTCATCCATGCTCGGCCCGACGATGTGCAGATACGGGTCCTGCGACATCAGTCCCGCCAGGATCGAGTCATCGGTGCTCACAGCGTCGACCTGACGTTGCTGCAGCGCCACCAGACAGTCGGCCCAGTTCACCACGGAGACGATGATCGGCGCCGGGGAGATCTGCCGGATCCGTCGCAATGACGTGGTGCCCTGTGCGACGCAGACCCGCTTCCCGGACAGATCGCCGGCCTGGCGGATCGCGGAGTCGCGCGGCACCAGCAGCCGCTGATTGGCGACGAGATAGACGGTCGAGAAGTTCACCAGCTTGCGTCGACCGCAGGTGATGCTCATGGTCTTGACCACGATATCGACTTCAGATTTCTGCAGCGCCGCAATACGTTCGGCGGACGCCAGGATGCGGTACTCGACCTGCGACGGGGTTCCGAAGATGTCGCGCGCCACCTCGCCGGCGATGTCGACGTCGAAACCGGTGATCTCACCGGTGATCGGATCGCGGAAGCTGAACAGGTTGCTGCCGATGTCCAGCCCGACGATGAGCCGGCCGCGTTCGCGGATCTTGGCCACCGCCGCGTCGGCTTCGGCTTTGCTGCGGAACGGGTGCAAGCTGGCGGTGGCGTCGCAGTTCTCGGCCGGCTCGGGTTGCTTGGGGGCCTCGGGCGGCAGCTCCTGCATTCCGGCCGGAGTGGGCGGCGGCAGCGTTGGCACCGCGGTCGGCATCACGAACTCGGAGTGGCCGCATCCGGTCGCGCCGGACAGCACCAGCACCGCGCTCAGGGCGCACAGCAGCAGTCGTGATCGTTTTTGGCGCATCACCTGTACTCGTTCAGTCGAGGCCACAGCCCGAGGGCGACTGCGATCGCGGCCCCCATGCTGAGCACCGCGCCGCCGACCGGGGCCACCGACAGTACCCGGCGGGCGTTGAGGACATCGTTGCGCAGCTGGTTGCGGCTGTGCTGCAGGGCCTTGTCCAGCGCGGCGTCGAGCTGGTCGAAGGCGGGGGTGGAGTCGTCCCCGCTTCCGCCCAATGCCACCTGGGTGGCAGCCCGGTAGTTGCCGACGCCGATGTAGGCGTTCATCCGGTCGTTGGCCTGCCGCCAGCGGGCCAACAGCTGCCCGGCGTTGGTCAGATCGGCTTTGTCGACGGCGTCGCCGCGCTCCAGGTAGCCGTTCAACTGTTCCTGCATGGCGTCGATGCGCTGGTAGAAGGTCTGCTTGCGGGTCTCCTCGTCGCCGCGGCGGATCAGCGACAGGGTTTCGTCGGCGCGCGCCTGCTGCGCGGTGATCGCCAGGTTGGTGATGGCCTTGAGGGATTCGGCGCCGGTGTCCTTGGCGGTCCGGCTGCCCGCGGTGGAGATCACCAGGACGGTGCCCACCCAGATCACCATCAGCAGGATCGCCAATCCGCCGGCGACCAGGCCAGGATTGATCCGGCGCCGGGTGTGCCGGGCCAGCCAGCGATGCGCGAACGCGCCGAACAGCACGGTGGTCGCCACCACCAGGATCACCGGGGCCGGCACCCGGGTCGATGCGGTGGTCTGGACGTCCACGGTCGCCGAGGTGGCCTGGTAGAGCCGCTGGGCGTCGGGCAGGATCGTGTGCTGCATCAGCTCGGAGGCTTCCGACAGGTACGACGAACCGACCGGATCGCCCGATCGATTGTTGGTCCGGGCGGTCTCGATCAAGCCGGTGTAGACGGCCAGGCCGGCGTTGATCCGCCCCAGCAGCTGCAGCAGCGGCTCGTCGTTGAGGCCGCCGGAGGCCCGGGTCACCGCCACCGCGGCGTCGGTGATGGCGTGCTCGTAGCGTTCCCGCACCGCTCGCGGCTCACCCTGGGCGATGAACGCGGTGGCCGCCGCGGCGTCGGCGACCGACAGGGTGGTGTAGAGCCGTCCGGCGGCATAGGCCAGCGGCTCGGTGTGGTCGAGCACCGCGGTCAGGGTGTTCTGCCGGTTGTTGATCGTGGTGGCGGTGGCGAAAGCGCTGATGCCGCCCAGTGCAGCCAGGATGAGGCCGATGGCCAGGATACGTCCCGGGGTGGTGGTGAAAAACCACCAGCGGGGTCGGGCCGATTCGGTCGGCGACCGTAACCCCGCCGGCTCGGTTGACGGATGCGCCAACTCAACGGTCACGTCAGTCCAGACTCCATCCCTGTGGGTGCTCGCAACACCAACGATAGTAAAAGAATTCTAAGAGCGCAGATGTTGTCCGCGCCGCACGTCGCGACGGTTGTTGTCGAAATAGTCGTGCGATCTCGCCACAACCGAGACATTCCGCTCCCGATACGCTGCCAACTGTGCGTGGCGACGGCGATGGTTGGGCGTTCTCCGATACCGGCGCGCGTTTCTGGGGCCGGCACGGAGCGGCGGGACTGCTGCTGCGGGCGCCCCGGCTCGACGGAACCCGCACCGTGCTGCTGCAGCACCGCGCCTGGTGGAGTCACCAGGGCGGTACCTGGGCGCTGCCCGGCGGTGCCCGCGACAGTCATGAGACCGCTGAACAGGCCGCGATCCGAGAGGCGCAGGAGGAGGCCGGCCTGCCCGCCGATCGGATCGTGGTGCGCGCCGCCGTCGTCACCGCGTCGGCCAGCGGCACCACCTGGACCTACACCACGGTGGTCGCCGACGCCGACGAACTGCTCCCGGTGGTGCCCAACGGGGAGAGCACCGAGCTGCGCTGGGTCGACGAGCAAGAGGTGGCCGACCTGCCGTTGCATCCCGGTTTCGCCGCCAGCTGGGACTCGTTGCGGGGTTTTTGAAATCTGTGCCGACCGTGCGGTTTCGCACGCGACACGCCGACATCGGCCGACCAAACCGCACACTCGACGCGTAGCCGTCACCGACGACGCGACGGTCACCCGGCCGCGGCCAGCCCCGCCCGCAGGGCCGCGGCCGCCGCGCGTGGATCCTCGGCGGCAGTGATGGCCCGCACCACCACCACCCGGCCGGCGCCGGCGGCCAGCACCTGCGGCAGCCGTTGCGCGTCGATGCCCCCGATGGCGAACCACGGCTTGGTCGCGCCGGCCTCGGCGGCGAACCGCACCAGGTCCAGGCCCGGCGCCGGCCGCCCCGGCTTGGTCGGGGTGGGCCAGCACGGCCCGGTGCAGAAGTAGTCGACCGGCTCGGTCAGGGCCGCACCGACCTGGTCGCGGTCGTGGGTGGATCGGCCGACCAGCACGTCGGGCCCGATGATCTCGCGCGTGATCGGCAGCGGCAGATCGTCCTGGCCCAGGTGCAGCACGTCGGCCCCAGCGGCGCGGGCGATGTCGGCACGATCGTTGACCGCCAACAGTGCCCCGTGCCGGTGGGCGGCCTCGGCCAGGATCTCCAATGCCGCCAGTTCGCCGCGGGCCTCCAACGGCCCGAACTGCTGCTCGCCGGGCGAGCCCTTGTCGCGCAGCTGGATTATGTCCACCCCGCCGGCCAGGGCCGCGTCGGCGAACTCGGCCAGGTCGCCGCGTTCCCGGCGCGCATCCGTGCACAGGTATAGCCGGGCATCAGCGAGTCGGGTGAGACGGTCGGAGCGTTTGTGCACACCGCGACGCTAGCGGCTAGCTTTGTGAGTTGATAGGCGAGCAGGTGGAAGGGAGCCGCATATGCCCGGACCCTCGCTCGGTTCGCTGGCCGTGATCGGCGGCGGCGTCATCGGGCTGTCGGTGGCGCGGCGGGCCGCTGCGGCAGGGTGGTCGGTGCGGGTGCACCGCACCGACGAGCACGGCGCCTCCTGGGTGGCCGGGGGCATGCTGGCCCCGCACAGTGAGGGCTGGCCCGGTGAAGATCAGCAGCTGCGGCTGGGCCTGCGTTCGCTGGAACTGTGGCACGACTTCCTCGACGGGCTGCCGGCCCAGGTCGTCACCGCGCGCGAGTCGCTGGTGGTGGCCGCCGACCGGGCCGACGTAGCCGACCTGCGCACCGTGGCGGACTGGCTGTCCGCGCAGGGCCATCCGGTGGTCTGGGAGTCGGCCGCCCGCGACGTCGAACCGTTGCTGGCCACCGGTATCCGGCACGGTTTCCGCGCCCCCACCGAGCTTGCGGTCGACAACCGTGCGGTGGTCACCGCGCTGGCCGCCGCCTGCGAGGAACTGGGTGTGGCCTGGGCGGCGCCGGTGGGTGACCTCGCCGACGTGGCGGCTGACGCCGTGGTGATCGCCAACGGCATCGACGCCCCGGCGCTGTGGCCCGGTCTGCCGATCCGGCCGGTCAAGGGGGAGGTGCTCCGGCTGCGCTGGCGCAAGGGCTGTCTGCCCGCACCGACACGGGTTATCCGGGCCCGGGTGCACGGCCGGGCTGTCTATCTGGTGCCGCGCGCCGACGGCGTCGTGGTGGGGGCCACCCAGTACGAGCACGGCCGCGACACCGCTCCGGTGGTTTCGGGGGTGCGTGACCTGCTCGACGACGCGTGCGCGCTGGTGCCGGCGCTGGGCGAGTACGAGCTGGCCGAGTGCGCGGCCGGTCTGCGGCCGATGACACCGGACAACCTGCCGCTGGTGCATCGCCTCGACGAGCGGACCGTCGTCGCGGCGGGCCATGGCCGCAATGGTTTCCTGCTGGCGCCGTGGACTGCTGAACAGGTTGTGTCCGAACTACTTCCGGTTGGAGTGCGGTAATGATCATCAATGTCAACGAGAAACAGGTCGAAGTGGCCGAGGCGACGACGGTCGCTGCGCTGCTGGCTTCGCTGGGCTACCCCGACCGCGGTATCGCGGTGGCGATCGATCAGGCGGTGTTGCCGAAGTCACGGTGGGCGACCGCGCTTTGCGACGGTGCCCAACTCGAGGTGGTGACGGCGGTGCAGGGTGGTTGATGAAGCGAAGCTGACCATCGCCGGACGGGAGTTCAGTTCCCGTCTGATCATGGGAACCGGTGGGGCGCAGAGTCTGTCGGCTCTTGAGGATGCCCTGGTGGCGTCCGGCACCGAGCTGACCACGGTAGCGATGCGCCGAGTCGACGCCGAGGGCGGCACCGGCATGCTGGACCTGCTGAGCCGGCTGGGCATCACGCCGCTGCCCAACACCGCGGGCTGCCGCAGCGCCGCCGAAGCGGTGCTGACCGCGCAACTGGCACGCGAGGCGCTGGGCACCGAGTGGGTCAAGCTGGAAGTGATCGGCGACGAGCGCACCCTGCTGCCCGATGCCGTCGAATTGGTCCGCGCCGCAGAACAATTGGTCGACGACGGGTTCGTGGTACTGCCCTACACCAATGACGACCCGGTGCTGGCCCGTCGGCTTGAGGACGTCGGATGCGCGGCCGTGATGCCGTTGGGCTCACCGATCGGCACCGGCCTGGGTATCGCCAACCCGCACAGCATCGAGATGATCGTCGCCGCCGCCGGGGTTCCGGTGATACTCGACGCCGGTATCGGCACCGCCAGTGACGCGGCGCTGGCCATGGAACTGGGTTGCGACGCCGTGCTTTTGGCCAGCGCGGTCACCCGGGCAGCGGACCCGGCGGCGATGGCCGCGGCGATGGCCGCCGCAGTGACCGCCGGATATCTGGCACGCCGCGCCGGCCGCATCCCGAAGCGGTTCTGGGCGCAGGCGTCCAGTCCGGCGCTGTGATGCGGCGGAGGGGAGAGGCGAATGGCTCGCTATGTCGCGCTGGGCAGTTCGATGGCGGCCGGACCCGGAATCCAGCCCACGGTCGCCGGCTCGCCGTTCGCCGCGGGTCGCTCGGCGCGCAACTATCCGCACCTGGTGGCGCACGCACGCAACCTTGACCTGGTCGATGTCACGTTCTCCGGCGCGACCACAGCCCATCTGCTGACCGACCGCCAGCTGGGCTCCCCGCCGCAGATCGAGGCGCTCAACGGCTTGGAATCCCTGGTGACGATCACCATCGGTGGCAACGACGTCGGCTACGTGCCGTTGCTGAGCGCGGCCTCGCTGTTCGGCCCGCTCGCCCCGATCCTGCCGGTGACCGGCGCGCTGCTGGACGGCGCCAAGCGGCAGCGGGCACTGGACCACGTTGAAGGCGCCCTGCGGGCGGTCGGTGCCGCGGTGCGGGAGCGGTCACCGCACGCCCGGGTGCTCTTCGTCGACTACCTGACCCTGATGCCGCCGGCCGGGACCCGGGCCGGGCGACTGCCGGACCGCGTCGCGGATCTGGCCCGCCACGTCGCAGAAGAACTGGAGCGACATACCGCCGCGGCCGCGGACGCCACCGGCTGCCAGATCGTCCGCGCCGGGCAGGCCAGCCGTCACCACCACCCGTGGTCGGCGCGGCCATGGACGGTGGGCGCCGGCCTGCTGCTGCCATGGCGGCCATGGCCATGGCACCCCAACGCCGCGGGCATGGCCGCGGTCGCCGACCTGATCCTGGCGCAGCTCGGTGAGCCGAAGACCAAGGGCCGGGATTAAAAACCGAGGTTAGGACGTGACGCCGGGCTTGCCGGGGGCACCGGGGGTACCGGTCACACCGTGGACGGTGCCCGGTCCTGCCTTGCCGGCCGGTCCGGCGAGGCCGCCCACGGCCCCATCGCTGCCGGCGCCGCCGTTTCCACCGTTGCCGCCGTTGCCGCCGTCGCCGCCGAAGCCCACGCCGTTGCCGCCGTTGCCGCCATGGCCGCCGGTTCCGCCAACGCCGCCGGCGCCGCTGGCCGCGCCGCCGACACCGCCGACACCGCCGTCGCCGCCGTTGCCACCCAAGATGCCCAGAACGATCGGGGTGCCGCCGCCGCCGTTGCCACCTTCGCCACCGGCTCCGCCGGTGCTACCGGTCCCGGTCGCTGCGCCGCCGTCGCCCCCGGCACCGCCGTGGCCGGCCCCGGCCGGGTCGCCGCTGCCGCCGACCTTGCCGCCGTTGCCGCCGTTGCCGCCCGCGCCCCCGGTGCTGCCGGTCCCGGTTGCGGCGCCGCCCGTGCCGCCGTGACCGCCGGCCCCGCCGGCGCCGAACTGCTGACCGCCGTCGCCGCCGATCCCGCCGTGACCACCGGCGCCCGCGATGCCGAATTCGGTCGCGGCGCCGTGGCCGCCGTCGCCGCCGGCACCGCCGTTGCCGAACATCGTCCCGCCGGCACCACCGATACCGCCGTTGCCGCCGGCACCACCGTCGATACCGGCCGCGCCGTTGCCGCCGTTGCCGCCGTCGCCGCCGTTGCCGAACAGGCCGGCGTGGCCGCCGTTGCCCCCCGCCATGCCCGCCACGGTGGAGGCCCAACCGTCGCCGCCGTCACCGAACCACACGCCGCCGTTGCCGCCGTCGGGGTCGGCCTCGGTTCCGTCGGCGCCGTTGCAGATCACGCCGCAGGCGTCCGGGTACAGCGGAGCGAAGAGCTGGTTGATGGGGGCGGTGAGCTGCTCGCCGAGCGGCGAGTTGAGCCAGCTCTCCATGGCCGCGTGCAGCGGCGTGTAGAAGTCGAACGCGACACCGCTGCCGGCGGCTGATCCGGCCACGTCCCAGGCCGCCGGGGCGAACAGGCTCTCGAAGTCCGTCGACAGATTGCCCCACGCGGCCGGGTCGAATAGGTCGGTGAAAAAGTCGTCGAAGTCGGCGTGCGCGGCCGGGGCGGCGAGCAGCGGCGCCAGGCCCGCCACCGTGAACATGGTCAACGCCGCACGGGTTCTGCTCATCATCGAGCGGCCCCGACGTGACTGATGCACGGAGCCGCTGCGGGCGCGCAGGTGCTTGATGATGCCGACATCACCTGACATGACGGATTAGCCTCCCGTGTTTCGGCCTGGTGTGCTTTGGAGAGTATGCCTTGATGGTGCGAATCGTACGAATCGTATGCAAAACGCCATCTTTATGGACTAACGGTAGACAGCGGAGTTCATCGTTATTACTGTGTGGTCTCTGAAGATCGTGTTAGAGAGATGTTACGGCGTAATGCCGAATCAGGGGAGGTCACGGGGGATGATCGGTCGCAACAGTCGTCGGGTGGTGAGTGCCGCGTCGGTCGTGGGGGCGTTCCTGGCGTTCGGGATGGCGCCGTTGGCGTCGGCGCCGGCGGCGAATGCCGACTTCGAGGACCTGCTCACCGATCTGTTCGACCCGGCCGCGTGGGGCAACTTGTCCGGGGACTTCGAGGGTCTGTTCACCGCCTCGAATGGGGACTTGTTCGGTCTGGGCAGTGCCGCGGCCGGGGATGCCGACATGGCGCAGATGTGGGACACCATGTTCTACACGCCATTGCACTCGGCGTTGCAGGACTGGATCGACTCTGACTTCGGATCGCAGGTCAACGGTGTGGTGAACCAGTTGTTCGCCCCGTTCACCGAGGGCTTCTGCGGGATGATCTGTAACGGGGTGGCCGGCACCGAGGCCGACCCCGACGGTGGCAACGGCGGCCTCTGGTTCGGCGATGGCGGCGCCGGTTGGTCCTCGACCATCGAGGGTGTGGCCGGCGGCAACGGTGGCCATGCCGGTGGTGTCGGCGATGGTGGTGCCGGTGGCGTCGGTGGTTTGGGTGCCGATGGTGGCGATGGCGGCCACGGCGGTGAGATGTGGGGCAACGGCGGCGACGGCGGCGCCGGTGGGGCCGGTACCGCCCTGCTGGTGGGCGGCAACGGCGGTAACGGTGGTAGCTCTGGACAGGCCCAGGACTTCTTCGGGATGGGCGCGCTGGGCAACGGCGGCGACGGTGGTGTCGGCGGTGCCGGCTACACCGGCGGGGCCGGGTCGTTCGCGAATGGCGGCGACGGCAATGGCGGTAACGGCAACACCGGTGGCAACGGCGGCAACGGTGGGGCGGGTTCGTCGATCCTGGGCGTCGGCGGCAATGGTGGTGCCGGTGGGGCGGCCGGTAACGGCGGTGCCGGGGCGGCCGGCGATGCGGCGCATCCCGATGGCGGTAATGGCGGCAACGGTGCTGACCCGGGTACGGGTGGCGCCGGGGGTGCCGGTGGTAGCGGGTCTGGCCTGGCAGGTGTCTCACCGACCAGTGGCGGTAACGGTGGCAACGGCGGCGCAGGCTACGACCCCGCTACCGACCCGAACGCGCTGGCCGGTGCCAGCGGCGGCAACGGCGGCTTCGGCGGCAACGGCGGCGCGTACGGCAACGGCGGCAACGGCGGTGACGCCGGTAGCGGCGTGGCCGGCGGCAACGGGGTGGCCGGAACGTCCGGGGCGCTCGGTACGAATCAGGGTGCTTCCACGCCCGGGCAGGCCGGTGGTTCCGGCGGCAACGGGGGCAAGGGCGGTAACGGCGGATCGTTGGCCGGTGACGCGGGCAACGGTGGTAAGGGCGGCAACGGCGCCGACGGTGGTGTCGGCGGCGCCGGCTTCGGCGGGGGTATCGGCATACCGGGCAGCCTGGCCGGCGCAACCGGTAGCGCCGGTGGTGCCGGTGGTGCCGGTGGTTCGGGTGGCGCGGGTGGTTCCGCGGTCAACGGCACCGGCGGTTCCGGCGGTAGCGCCGGCGTCGGCGGTAACGGCGGCAACGGTGGTGCCGGTGGTGTTCTCAACGACACCGTCAGCACGCCTGATGGCACTGGGCCCGGCGGTGACGGTGGCGCCGGTGGCGCCGGAGGCAACGGCGGTGCGGGCGGAACCGGCAGTGTTGCCGACGGCGTCCGCGGCAACGGCGGGGACGGCGGCAACGGTGGTACAGGCGGAGCGGTGGCGCAAGGGCAGAATCTGTCGCAGTGGGCGCCGAACGGTCCCGCGCACAGCCCCGGCGGTAACGGCGGTGCCGGCGGCGACGGCGGCCAAGGCCTCACGGCGGGCAACGGCGGTGCCGGCGGTGACGGCGGCTCTGGAGGTCCCAGCACCCCGGACATCGACGGCGGCGTTCCCGGCGGTGGTGTGAGCGGCGGTGCCGGCGGTAACGGCGGCGCAGGCGGCAACGGTGGCGCTGCAATCTCCACCGCCGACGGCGGCAACGGAGTTGGCGGCAACGGCGGCAACGGTGGCAACGGCGGACGCGGCCAGGACGGTGAGTCGGCGGCTGCGTTGGCTGCGGCCAGTGCGTTCAACGTATACGGCAACCAAGACGGCGGTGCCGGCGGCAACGGGGGTGCCGCGGGGGCCGGCGGTGCTGCCGCCGGCCCGGATGGCCACGCGGGTGCCGACGGGGCAATGGGTAACGGCGGTGCCGGCGGTGACGGCGGCGCGGGCGGGATCTTCGGCAGCGGCAGCTATGCGGGCGCCCATGCCGGAGGTAACGGCGGAGCCGGAGGCGATGGACTCGTCGGAGGTGCCGGCGGCAAGGGTGGGGCTGGGGCTGACGGCACCTCGGCCTACCCCGACGGCACTGCTGGTGGTGCCGGCGGCGCGGGCGGTAACAGCACCGGTGAAAATGTGGCCGGCGGCGACGGTGGAGCCGGCGGTGACGGTGGCAACGGTACCGGCAACGTCACGGGTGTGACCGGTGGCGGCGCCGGCGGCAACGGTGGTGCCGGTGGTGCCGGTGGCAGTGGCGTTCACATCGCCGGCAACGGTGGTGCCGGTGGCAGCGGCGGTGACGGCGGCTCCGGCCAGATCGGTGCCGACCCGACCACCGGCTTGAGCGTCAACGGCAACGGGGGTGGCTACGGCGGCATCGGTGGTGCCGGTGGTGTCGGTGGTACGGCGACGGCCGCCGACGGTATTGGCGGCAACGGTGGCGCGGGCGGTGCCGGTGGTAACGGTGGTGCCGCCGGTGCGACTCAGCACACCGACGCCGGTCATGCGCAGTCGCAGCACGCCCAGTTCGGAGGTACCGGGGGCGCCGGCGGCGCCGGGGGTGCCGGTGGCACCGGGGGCGTGAACGGTCACGTGGGCGACGGCGCTGATGGTGGTGCCGGTGGCAACGGTGGGGACGGCTTTACCGCGACGCCCACCGACTACAACGGCGGACGGGTCGATGTCGCCGGTGGCGCCGGCTTCGGTGGCGCCGGTGGTGCCGGCGGCGCGGGCTTCAACCCGGGTGACGGTGGTGCCGGCGGTAACGGCGGTGACGGCAATACCGTGACGGTTAACGGGCCTGGCGGTACGGGCCCCTCTGGGGTCACCGGTAGCGGTGCCATCCCGGGCGCCGGCGGCGACGGCGGCGCCGGTGGTGCCGCCATCGGTGGCGGTACCGGTGGCACCGGTGGCGCTGGTGGCAGCGGCGGTATCGCCGGCGGAACCAACGCCAACGTGGTGGCCGCGACCGGTGGTGCCGGCGGCGCTGGTGGCGCCGGTGGCGCGAGCGACACCGGAACCGGCGGCGTCGGTGGTGACGGCGCCGCCGGCGGTGACAGCGAGACCACCGGCGGTGGCACCGGCGGTGCCGGTGGTGAGGGCGGAACCGGCGGTGCTTCCGGGGTCACGGCCGGCGACGCCGGTGGGCCCGCGGGTGCAGTCACCGGTGCTACCGGCGGCGCGGGTGGCACCGGCGGGGCCGGAGCCACCCCCTAGGAACAGGCCAACACGCTAAGGCCACAGTCGGCCCCGCACGGCAGTGCGGGGCCGTGGCGCCCCTCCTGTTGTCTCGGGACCGTACAGATGAGCGATCTCACCCCGGCCCAACCGCCAGGCATCTTTTCTGAGAAAAATCAGCAGATAAGTACGTAAACGTATATTTCTCTAAACTTCTGGTAGAAATATTCTCGTCAAGCCATTGCTGGACCGTGTGGATGTGTGAGCCGGCAGGGAGCTCCGTCACACATGGGGATTCGAGGATGATCGGTCGGAAGAGTCGTCGGGTGGTGGGTGCCGCGTCGGCGGTGGGCGCGTTCTTGGCGTTCGGGATGGCGCCGTTGGCGTCAGCGCCGGCGGCCAACGCTGATTTCGAGGACCTGTTCACCGATCTGTTCGACCCCAGTGCGTGGGGCAATCTGTCGGGTGACTTCGACAGCCTGTTCACCGCGTCGGCGTGGGATCTGTCGGGTATCGGCGGTGCCGATGCCTCCGCGGCCGATATGGCGCAGATGTGGGACACCTACTTTTACGCGCCGTTGCACACCGGCTTGGAGAACTGGATCGCCAGTGACTTCGGGTCGCAGGTCAACGGTGTGATCAACCAGATGTTCGCCCCGTTCACCGAGGGCTTCTGCGGGGTGATCTGTGACGGCGCAGCCGGGACCGAGGCCGACCCCGATGGCGGTAACGGCGGACTGTGGTTCGGTGACGGCGGTGCTGGCTGGTCGTCGACCATCGACGAGGTGGCCGGCGGTAACGGCGGGCACGCCGGCGGTATCGGCGACGGCGGCGCGGGTGGCGTCGGCGGCCTGGGTGCCGATGGCGGCAACGGTGGCCACGGCGGTGAGATGTGGGGCAACGGCGGTGACGGCGGCGCCGGCGGTGACGCCACGGCCACGCTCGCGGCGGGTAACGGCGGCAATGGCGGTAGCTCGGGCCAGGCCCAGGACTTCTTCGGGATGGGCGCGCTGGGCAACGGCGGCAACGGCGGCGTGGGTGGCGCGGGCTTCACCGGGGCGGCGGGGTCGTTCGCCAATGGTGGTGACGGCAATGGCGGCAATGGCACCAACGGCGGCACTGGTGGCAACGGCGGGGCCGGTTCGTCGATCCTGGGTATCGGCGGCAACGGCGGTACCGGGGGTGCGGCCGGCAACGGCGGGGCCGGTGCGGCCGGCACCGCGGCGAACATCAACGGCGGCAATGGCGACACCGGCGCGGCCCCGGGTACCGGCGGTAAGGGCGGCACCGGCGCGAGCGTCTTCGGCGGCAACGGCAGTGACGGCGCCCTGGGTGGCGGCGGCAACGGTGGCAACGGCGGTAATGGTTATGACCCGTCGACCGACCCCAACGCAGCTTCCGGCGTCAGCGGCGGCAACGGTGGTCACGGTGGCGACGGCGGCGCCTACGGCAATGGCGGCATCGGCGGCAACGGTGGCAGTGGTACCACCGGTGGCGCCGGCCAGAACGGCGGCGCCGGCGGTAACGGCGGCACTGGCGGTAAGGGCGGTACCGAGGCAGGCAACGGCGGGGTTGGCGGCAACGGCGGCACCGGCGCCGACGGCGGTGCCGGTGCGGCGGGCAAGATCACCACGGCGGTCCCGAACAGCTACGAGCCCGGCGAGTCCACCAGCGGCGGAGTGTCATTCACCGACATCAACGGCCAGGCCGGTGGAGCCGGCGGTGCGGGCGGTAACGCCGGTGCCGGAGGTGCCGCGCAGGCTGCGTCGGGCAACGGCGGTAATGCCGGCACCGCCGGCCAGGGTGGCAACGGTGCAGATGGCGGGCAGGCCGGCTACACCACCGACGACGCTCCCCCAGGCGGGCCGTTCTGGACAGGCAACGGTGGCAACGGTGGCACCGGTGGTAACGGTGGCGCCGGTGGTGCCGGCGCGGCAGGTGGCGCCGGTGGTGCCGCAGGCGCCAACAGTGATGGCGCTGCCGGCGGTAACGCGGGCAACGGCGGAGCCACCGCCGCCGCCCCGCCGCTGACCGGCGTGCAGTCCAGCACGATCGCTGCCGACGGCCTCGGCGGACACGCGGAAGGCGTCGCCGGCAATGGGGGCACGGGCGGCGCCGGTGGTGCCGCGGGTGGCGCCGGGACCACCGCTGGTGACGGCGGCAACGGCGGTAACGGCGGGAGTGGCCAGACCGGCTTCATCTCCCAGGGCGGTGCCGGCGGCAATGGCGGTGCCGGTGGTGCCGCCAATGGCGGCGCACAGGGCAACGGCGGTGATGGCGGCGCCGGCGGAGCGGGTGCCGATGCCCTCGGCGGTTTGATCTTCAACGGCGGCGCAGCGGGTGCGTCGGGCACCGACAGCGCTCCGGCGGCGGGCGGTGCCGGCGGCGACGGCGGTGCTGGCCTGACTGGCGGTGCGGGCGGCGCAGGTGGTGCGGGCGGTGCAGGCCTTAACGGCGGACCTGGCGCGGCGGACGGCGCCCACGGTTCGGCCGGTCAATCGGGTTAATGCAGTGGTGGGCGCCGGCGGCATCGCCGGTGCCCACTCCCCTGGGGGCAGTGCACCATGACGAGTCGGCAAACCCCGGACACTGCGTCCGGGGTTTGGCCGTAATTGGCCGGTAGCGCGTGCGGCGCAGGCTGTGCGGCAGCCTTTCGCTTGGGGCAGTGCCCCGACCAGCGGGTAGCCAACGGATCGTCGAAGTCGGTAGGCGCCTGCGCAGCGGAGGCCGTGCCGCCGTATCCACGCCTGTGGGAATGCCCAGTTTTATAGGACTATCCTCAGTTTTATGCGGCGCTCCCGCAAGGGCGTTCGAACCCTTGTCCCGAGGCCGCTGAGGCGCCGCTCCTGGGCTTGTTCTGCACGAACCGAGGCCTCGGATGTGCCGACCGCGATCGCTCGTGCCAGAAACATACCAAACGAATGCATTAACATCGAGAACATACTCAAATGGACAATTGACGCAGACGTAAGTATCGTCCTGTTCCTGAGGCTTGGGTTAACAAGAGCCTTGCACCGCTGAGGACTATTTGGAAGGTCAGGTTCGACATGGCTGGTCTGCGTGATGTCATCCCTAGCTGGAACTCGGGTAAGCGCGACTCGATGCGGCGGGGCCGGCGGATCGTGGGCGCGTCCTCGGTGGTCGGGGCGTTTTTGGCGTTTGGGATGGCGCCGTTGGCGGCGGCGCCGGTGGCGAACGCTGACTTTGATGACTTCGTGACGGATCTGTTCGATCCGGCTGCGTGGGGCAGCTTGTCCGGGGACTTCAACAGCTTGTTCACCTCGGATTGGGATGCCGGTTCGGCGGACGCGGGTGGCCTCGATATGGCTCAGATGTGGGACACCTTGTTCTACACGCCGTTGCACTCGGCGTTGCAGGACTGGATCGACTCTGATTTCGGCTCGAGCGTCAATGGTGTGGTGAACCAGATGTTCGCGCCGTTTACCGAGGGTTTTTGCGGGATGATCTGTAACGGCGCTGATGGCACCGCGGAGAGCGTGGATGGCCAGGCCGGGGGTCTGTGGTTCGGTGATGGCGGTGCTGGCTGGTCGTCGACCATCGACGAGGTGGCCGGCGGTAATGGTGGGCATGCCGGTGGTATCGGCAATGGTGGTGATGGTGGTGCCGGCGGCCTGGGTGCCGACGGTGGCAACGGTGGCCACGGCGGTGAGATGTGGGGCAATGGCGGTGACGGCGGGGCCGGTGGTGATGCCACGGCGACGCTGGCTGCGGGCAATGGTGGTAACGGCGGCTCCTCGGGTCAGGCGCAGGACTTCTTCGGGATGGGCGCGCTGGGTAACGGTGGTGACGGTGGCGTGGGTGGTGCGGGCTTCACTGGGGCGGCGGGCTCGTTTGCCAATGGTGGTGACGGCTCGGGTGGTAATGGCACCAATGGTGGTAACGGCGGTAATGGTGGGGCTGGTTCGTCGATCCTGGGTATCGGCGGCAACGGCGGTACCGGTGGTGCGGCCGGTAACGGCGGGGCCGGTGCGGCCGGGACCGTGGCGAACCTCAACGGTGGCGCGGGCGGTAACGGCGCGGCTCCGGGTACCGGCGGCCTGGGCGGCGCGGGAGCGAGCGTCTTTGGCGGCAGCGGTACCGATGGTGCCCTGGGCGGCGGCGGCAACGGCGGTAACGGCGGCGCGGGTTATGACGCTGCGAGCGACCCGAACGCGGTGGCCGGCGCCAACGGCGGCAACGGTGGTCTGGGCGGCAATGGCGGCGCGTACGGCAACGGCGGCACCGGCGGGGCCGGCGGCAACGCCGCGGCCGGGGCCAACGGGGTGAACCCGGGCGACGACGGCAGCAACGGCGGCAAGGGCGGCAACGGCGGTGCCGGTGGTGCCAGCGGTGCGTCGGCAGGCAATGCCGGTAACGGCGGGGCGGCGGGCCATGGCGCCAACGGTGGCACCGGTGCCGCAGGCATCACCGGTGCGGCAGGCAGCTTCGACAACGGCGGTAACGGCAACGGCGCCGACGGCGGGGCCGGCGGCAATGGTGGTGCCGGTGGCGGCGGCGGCACCGGGGGCGCCGCCGGTGCGCTGAACAACGCCACCGGCAACGCGGGCACTCAAGGTGTCGGTGGCAACGGTGGCAACGGCGGCCAGGGCGGGGCAGCTGGCGACGGCGGCCAGGGCGCGGCCGGTACCGCCAGCAACCCCGATGGCGGTAACGGCGGCGACGGCGGTGACCTGGGCCAGGGCGGTGCCGCTGGTGCGGCCGGAACCGGCTCGACCAACGGCACCGCTGGCACGGCGGGTGCCTTGGGCAACAGCGGCGGCAACGGTGGTGACGGCGGGGCGGGTTATGACGCCGCGAGCGACCCGGATGCCGTGGCCGGTGCCAGCGGTGGCAGTGGTGGCGCTGGTGGTGACGGTGGCGCGTACGGCAACGGCGGTAACGGTGGTGCCGGAGGCGACGCCGTGACCGGGGCGAATGGCCAGGACGGGGTGTTGACCGGCCGTTCGGTGACGCAGGTTCCCACTGCCGGACAGGCCGGCGGCAATGGCGGTAATGGTGGCGCCGGCGGTAACAGCGGCACCCAGGGCGGCAATGCCGGTAATGGTGGTGCTGCCGGTAATGGCGCCGACGGCGGCACCGGTGGTCACGGTGTGCAGATTCCGGCAGACCAGAACACCGCCAATGTGAGCGGACCTAACTCCAACGGCGCGGCCGGCGGGGCCGGCGGGCGCGGTGGCAGTGGCGGAGCCGGTGGTCAGGCGCTGTGGGACGGCGGGAACGGCGGTAACGGCGGTGACGCCGGCACCGGCGGGAACGGCGGTACCGGTGGGCAGGCCGGCGAGCACGACAACAACGCCGCGACCATCGACGGCACGGGCAACGGTGGCGCCGGTGGGGCCGGCGGCGACGGCGGCAATGGTGGTGCGGCCGGTGCCGGCGGGGCCAACGGTAACGACGGCACTCTCGGTAACGGCGCCAACGGCGGCAATGGCGGCGACGGCGGGCGTCTCTTCGACGGCGCAACCACCGGACAGGACGCCAACCCGGGCAAGCCGCCGGCGCACGGCATCGGTGGTGACGGTGGTGCCGGCGGCAATGGTGGCACCGGCTATCACGCGGGTGCCGGTGGTAACGGCGGCAATGGCGGTGGCGGCGGATCCGTCCCGGTCGATGGCGACGGCAACCCGATCGGCGGTGTCAACGGGGATGCCGGTGGTAACGGCGGCGCTGGCGGTGCCGGCGGTGACGGCATCTCGGTCGCCGACGGCGGTGACGGCAATGGTGGCGCCGGCGGTAACGGTGGCGGCGGTGGCCGCGGCCAAGACGGTGCCTCCTATGAGGCCCTCAATGGGATCAACGAAGCCATCCGTGCTCCATATGGTCCGCGTGATGCCAACGCCGGTGGTGCCGGCGGCACCGGCGGCGCCGGTGGTGCTGGTGGTGCGGCCGCCGGTGGTGTGGCCGGCCAGCAGGGCGACGGCGGCAACGGTGGTGCCGGCGGCAACGGTGGCGCGGGTGGCGACGGTGGCGTGACGTTCGAGAACGGCCGGGTGCTGACCAACGGCACCGTCGGTGGTGCGGGCGGTGCCGGAGGCAACGGCGGCTCCGGCTCCAACGCCGGCGGCGGCGGAGCCGGGGGCAACGGCGGCAACGGCGGTAACGGCGACACCGGCTTCAACGGCGCGGCCGGCGGCGACGGCGGCACCGGTGGTGAGAACGGCGCAGGACTGCCGGGTGACGCAGGTACTGCGGGCGGTCCGGCGACCGGCGCTACCGGGGGTGCCGGTGGGCAGGGGGGTGCCGGCGGCGTCTAGCCTGCGCCGTTGGACTTGACACGGTAGGACAGCAGCCCCGCACGGTACGCCGTGCGGGGCTGCTGCTTTCGGTGTCGACCTGTGACCGCAGCGGGACCAACCCAGGCGTTCGCCGACGCGCGCACCCACTAACGTGGATGCGGTGGATTACAAGTCGAAACTGATGCCCGTCCTCGGTGCCGTGCTGCTCGGTGCGATGTTCAGCGGCGGTTGCGCCCGCACCCCGGAGAACACCGAGCAGGCACCGGATGCCGCCGCGGCCGTCGAGTTCGCCGGCAACCTGCGCGACAAGGTCACCATCGACGCCATGATGACGCACCTGCAGAAGCTGCAGGACATCGCCAATGCCAACAACAACACCCGTGCCATCGGCACCCCGGGCTATGACGCCAGCGTCGACTACGTGGCCAACACCTTGCGCGAGCACGGGTTCGACGTGCAGACCCCGGAGTTCGTCGCCCGGGTGTTCAAATCCGAGAAGGGCTCGGTGCAGCTCGGCGACAAGACCTTCGAGGCTCGCGCGCTGCAGTACAGCCTCGGCACCCCGCCCGACGGCGTCACGGGTCCCCTGGCGGCCGCACCGGCCGACGACAGCCCGGGCTGCAGCGCCGAGGATTACGACGGTCTGACGGTCACCGGCGCCGTCGTGCTGGTGGATCGTGGCACCTGCCCGTTCAAGGAGAAGATGGCCATCGCCGTCGAGAAGGGCGCAGTGGCAATGGTCATCGCCGACAGCGTCGACGAGGAGAAGATGGGCGGCACGCTGGGGGAGAAGACCGAGGTCAAGATCCCTGTGGTCAGCGTGACCAAAGCCGACGGCGCGGCGCTGCGCGGCGGGCACGGCGCCCTCACCCTCAAACTCGAAGCCCACACCGACGACATCCCGTCGCGCAACGTGATCGCTCAGACCAAGACCGGCTCGACCGAGAACGTGGTCATGCTCGGCGCCCACCTGGACAGCGTCCCGGAGGGCCCGGGCATCAACGACAACGGCTCCGGGGTGGCTGCGGTGCTGGAAACGGCTCTGCAACTGGGTGATTCACCCCAGGTGCAGAACGCGGTGCGGTTCGGTTTCTGGGGCGCAGAGGAGCTCGGCCTGATCGGCTCGCGAAACTACGTCGAGTCGCTCGACGCCGATCAGCTCAAAAACATCGCGCTGTATCTGAACTTCGACATGCTCGGCTCGCCGAACCCGGGTTACTTCACCTACGACGGCGACCAGTCGCTGGATGCGGACAAGCGCGGCCAGCCGGTGGTGCCGGAAGGCTCGGCCGGCATCGAGCGGACCCTGGTCGCCTACCTCAAGTCGGTCGGTAAGGAACCCCGGGACACCTCGTTCGACGGACGCTCCGACTACGACGGGTTCACCCAGGCCGGGATTCCCTCCGGCGGGCTGTTCTCCGGCGCCGAGGTGAAGAAGACCGCCGACGAGGCCAAGATCTGGGGTGGCACCGCCGACGAGTCGTTCGACCCGAACTACCACCAGGCCGGCGACAACATCGACAACATCGATCGCGACGAACTGGCCATCAACGGTAGGGGCGTGCCCTACGCCGTCGGGCTCTACGCCCAGGATCTCAGCGGCCGCAACGGTGTTCCGATCCGGGAAGACCGCACCCGCCACGTGATCAGCACGCCCTGATCCGTCCGGCGGGCGCCCTGCCTGCAGGCGATTGCCGGCGCGCATCACCGCAATCGTGCCGACGGCACACCGGGGCTTCGTCGCCGGCGTCGCCGCCACCGTGAAGGTTGTATCGCGAAACGTCTTGGTGCAGACCAAGACCACGCCGTCGACCACATCCACCGGCGCACGTTGGTGCTCACCGGCGCCGCAGCGGGGTCCCTAGCCGCGATTAGCGCCACCGGTTACCGTTGGGCCGTAACCACCGGAACGGGACTGCCGGGATGCCACGAAAACGGCGCCGTGTTCACCGGACCCTGCGCTGCGACAGCTAGGGTTCTGTGTTAATAATGCCTTGCACGTCGCATGGTGGTTGAGTCGATTCGGGGTGGTTATCACGCTTGGTGCTACGAACGACCCTGCAAGTTCTAGCGGTGCCCGCATCAAGCGGCGCCCCAAGGACCGCAAGGCGCAGATCACCCGGGCGGCCGCCGAGACCTTCAGTGCGCAGGGCTATACCGCGGCCAGTATGGAAGCCATAGCTGCCAAGGTGGGAATCTCCGCACCTGCGCTGTATCGGCATTATCCGAACAAATACGAGATGTTCTCCGTCGTCGTCAGCATGCTCGGCGACCACCTGATGGAGTCCACCGCGTTCATCGACGATGTGTCCGACGCCGAGATGGCGACGGACGCACAGGCGGTGCTCGACCGAGCGGTCGACGCGCTCATCACCTCGGCGATCCGCGACCGAGACGCCAGCGGCCTGTACCGGTGGCAGAACCGCTACCTGCAGCCCGACGACCAGGCTGCGCTGATGGTCCAGATGCGCAAGGTCAACCGGCGCCTGCAGCGGCCCCTGATGGCGATGCGCCCGGGGCTGACCGTGTCGCAGCGGTGGTCCCTGTCGGTCAGCCTGCTCAGTGTCGCCGGCAGCGTCATCGGCCACCGCCTTGAGTTTCCCGACTCCGAAATCAGGCCCCTGCTGCTCACCGCGGCCCGGGCCGTCGCGGCAACCGAACTGCCCGAGTCGGGCGATGGGCTCGAGGTCTCGCGTCCGGCGGTGTGGCGTATCTTCACGCCGTCCGCGGGGCCCTACGAAGCGCTGCTGCACGCAGCGGTCCTGCTTTTCGGCCAGAAGGGCTACGCCGAGACCAGCGTCACCGAGATCGCCGAGGCGGTCGGGGTCCCCGCCTCCGGCGTCTACCGATACTTCTCGAGCAAGAGCGACATCCTGACAACAGGCCTGCAGCGCGCGATGGATCGATTCGCCGGGGAGATGTCGGCTATCGCCAGCGTGTTCGTCGAGCCCGCCCAGACCCTGCCCCGGTTGATCGAGGCCTATGTGGCCACCGTGTTCGCCAATCCCGAGCTGACCGCGGTCCACGACAACGAGCGGGTGAACCTTGCGCCCGCCGAGCGCGAGCTGCTGCGGGACTCCGAGCGTGTCTTCACCGACACCTGGGCGAAGCCGCTGGTGGAGATCCGACCGGAGCTGACGTTCCTGCAGGCGAAGTTCCTGGTGCACGCCGTGACCGCGTTGGTGGCCGATTTGGGACGGCTTGCCCGTGAGGATCAACCGCCCGGTGGCGTGTCCGTCTTCGGTGACCCTGTTTACGCGCAGGCGTGCCTGCGCAAGCTGATGGAAGCGGTCTTGTTGGGCACCGATTAAGGTTGCCCAACTGACCGAATCAATCCACGGCTCAGGCGATCTCGTAATCCTCCAGTGGGAAATGCGAGCCCTCGCGCACGGCGTTGCGCACCGTGGTGGGCCGCAGCAGCGTCGCTTCGCCGCTCGGGTTGAAGTAGTAGGACCGTGAGCCGGCGCAGTCGCCCGCGTAGAACACCGAGCGGTCCAGCCGCTGGGTCATGTCGTCGAGGAAGCGGGTGTTGGCGGCCTCGGTGACCTCGAAGGTGGTCGCGTGGCGGCGCTTCAGTTCGCTGAAGAGCCGGCCCATGTGCCGCATCTGGTATTCCATGGTGTTGAAGAACGACAGGCCGCAGAACGCATACGGGCTGGCCAGGCTCAGGAAATTCGGGAATGCCGGAATCGACACGCCCTGGTAGGCCTGGAACCGGTTCTCGCGCCACCACTTTCCCAGATTGCGTCCGTCGCGCCCGACGATCTCGATCGCCGGGAAGTTGGCCTCCCACATGTCGAAACCGGTGGCCAGCACCAGTGTGTCGATGGCGCTCTTGCGTCCGTCGAGGGTCACGATGCCGTCCGGCTCGATGTGATCGATGCCGGCCGTCTCCAGGTGCACGTGCTCCTTGTTGAAAGTGCGGTAGTAGTCGTTGGACCAGCTGGGACGCTTGCAGCCGATGTCGTAGCTCGGGGTCAGCTTGGCCCGCAGGTCCTTGTCGCGGATCGAGACGAACCGGTGGATCTTGCACAGGTCCATCGCGCCGATGGACAGCCGGCGGAAGTAGGGGAAGTTCAGGATCCCGACGAACGTCATGAACCCGAGCAGGCCGTCGGTCACATACCGCATCGCCCGCTGGGCCAGGGGCACCCGGGCGAACAGCCGCTGCACGGCGGGGGAGATCCCGAAGTCCAGCTTGGGGGCCACCCAGATCGGCGTGCGCTGGTACACCGTCAGGTCGCTGACCGTCTTGGCCAGCTCCGGGATCAGCTGCACCGCGGTGGCGCCGGTACCGATCAGGCCGACCCGCCGGCCGTTGAAGTCGTGGTGAGCGTCCCACGCGGTGGTGTGCACCACCTTGCCGGCGAAGCTGGCGATGCCGGGAATGTCGGGGGTGTGCGGCTGAGACAGGAACCCCGTCGCGGTGATCAGGTAGCGGGTGCTCAGCGTCGAGCCGTCGGCCAGGCTTACCTGCCAGCGCTGGGTCTCCTCGTCCCAGCGGGCGCTCTCGACGGTGGTGTTGAACCGCATGTGGCGGCGCACGTCGTACTTGTCGGCGACGTGCTCGGCGTAGCGTTTGAGCTCCGGACCGGTGGCGAACAGCCGTGACCAGTGCGGGTTGGGTTCGAACCAGTACGAGTAGGTGGTCGACGGGATGTCGACGGCCAGGCCCGGGTAGCGGTTGACGTGCCAGGTTCCGCCGAGGTCGTCCTCGCGCTCGAGCAGGACCATGTTGTCGAAGCCGAGCTTCTTGAGTTCGATCGCGGCGCCCATCCCGCCGAAGCCCGCACCCACAATGACGACGTCGAACAACTCCGCGCTCATGAAAATACGGTACCTGACCGGCCGGTAACCACCGAAGCTCACGGTCGGCCCGAAAGTGGGGAGACAATGGGCAATGTCTGGGGTTCACGATTCCGGGAGGTAGCCATGACCAGCCGTGATATCGAAGCCAGCGACGCCGATCTGGCCGGCCAGGCCATGCCGGCGGCGGACGAAGAGTCCGAGGAGGAGACGCCGGGCGTCGGCATCACCCTGGACGAACACGGCGACCGTGCCGACCTTGCCGACGTCGTGGAGCAGCACCAGGGTGTGCCCTCGATCGAGGACGATTACGACCGGTGAGCGTTTGCCGGAGACCGTCGCGATAGAGTCCCTTCTGACCCGTCAACCGCCGCAGTTCGTCGGCCGCTGACCCGAGGCTGAAAGAACGTGCCTTGAGCGAAATCCGACATCCGGCCGCGACCCGGCCGGTCGGCCTGCTGAGCGTCGGTGTGTGCCGCCCACCGCGAGTGGTCACCAACGAAGAGATCTGCCAGAAGATCGACTCCTCCGATGAGTGGATCTTCTCGCGCACCGGGATCAAGTCCCGGCGCTTTGCCGCCGAGGGTGACACCGTGGCCGGGTTGGCCATCGAGGCCGGCCGCCAGGCTTTGACCAACGCGGGACTCGACGGTGCCGGCGTCGACGCGGTGATCGTCGCGACCAGCACCAACTTCCGTCAGACCCCGTCGTGTGCACCCGCCGTCGCCGTCGCCCTGGGCGCCCCGGGCGTGCCGGCGTTCGACGTGGCCACCGGGTGCGCCGGGTTCGGGTACGCGCTGGGCGTGGCCGCCGAGCTGCTGCGCGGCCGAACCATCGACACCGCGCTGGTGATCGGCTCCGAAGTGCTGTCGCCGACCATCGACATGGAGGACCGGTCGAACTGCTTCATCTTCGGCGATGGTGCTGGTGCCGTCGTGATCGGCGAGACACCGACCCACGGGATCGGGTCGACGGTGTGGGGCAGCGACGGCGAGAACTGTGACGCGATCCGCCAGGATATCGACTGGATCAGCTACACCGAGGAATCCGACGGACCCCGGCCCTACCTGCGCATGGACGGCGGCGCGGTATTCCGTTGGGCGGCATTCGAGATGAGCGGTGTCGGCAAGCGAGCTCTCGCCGCCGCCGGACTGGAACCGCAGGACATCGATGTCTTCATTCCGCACCAGGCCAACGCCAGGATCAACGCTCTGATCGCCAAGAGCCTGGAACTGCGGCCCGACGTCGTCGTCGCCAACGACATCGAGACGACCGGCAACACCTCGGCGGCGTCCATTCCGCTGGCCATGGAGCAGGTGCTTGCCGGCGGTGCCGCGAAATCCGGCGACCTGGCTCTGCTGCTCGGATACGGCTCGGGTTTGAGCTACGCGGCCAGCGTGGTCGTCCTGCCCTGAGTCGGCTTCAGCCGAGCAGGCGCAGCGCCGCATCGACCGCCAGCGCCGGCACGTCCAGGGTCTTCGAGGCCAGATCATGCCTGGCGCCGGTGATCTCGACGACCTCGTGCGGAGCAGTGATCAACGCCGCGGCGGCGTGAATCTCGGTCAGCGTGCCGAAGGGGTCCGAGCTGCCGTGGGTGAACACCGTCGGAGCGCCGATCTGCGGCAGGTGCTCGGTGCGCGCGCGCTCCGGCTTGCCGGGCGGGTGCAGCGGATAGGAGAACAGCGTCAGCAGATCTACCGGGGTGTCCCCGGCGGCCACCACCATCGACGTCTGCCGGCCGCCGTAGGAATGCCCGCCGGCGATCAGCGGACCATCGGACAGCCCGCGTGCGTAGCCGATCGCCGCGGTGATGCCGTCCCGGTCGCCGGCGCCGGATCCCGACGGCGGGCCCTTCGGGCGGCGCCGGCGAAACGGTAGGTCGTAGCGGATCGCCAGGAAGCCGCGCCGCGCCCACTCGTCGCAAAGCCGTTGCAGCATAGGTGATTCGCGGTTCCCGCCGGCGCCGTGTGTCAGCAGCACCACCCCGGTCGGACTGCCCGCGGGGGCGTGCGCGATCCCGGCGATCTCGTCCAGGCCCTCCGATGTCATACCCATAGCCTGAACAGCGGCGAGACCGGGCCGTGGCCCTGCCCGAGCGGATAGGCGGCCCGCAGGCACTCGGTCACCCAGCGCTTCCCGAACGCCACCGCGTCGGGCACGGCGCGCCCGTGCGCCAGCGCCGCCGTGGTCGCAGCGGCCAGCGTGTCGCCGGCGCCGTGGTCGTCGGCGGTGGCCACCCGCGGGCCCGGGTACTCCCGAAAGTCCTTGCCGTCGTAGAGCAGATCCGGACTGTACTGCGCCGAGGGCAGGTGACCGCCCTTGACCAGTACCCACCGCGGGCCCAGTGCGTGCAGCGCAATGGCTGCCGCCCGTTGGGTGTCGGCGTCGACGACGTCGACACCCACCAGCAGTCGCACCTCGTGCAGGTTCGGTGTGACCAGGGTTGCCAGCGGAAAAAGCGTGTCGCGCAGCGCATCCAGCGCCGAGGACGCCAGCAGAGCGTCACCGTGCATGGACGCCGACACCGGATCGACCACCAGCGGAACCGTCAGCCCCAGCTTCTGCCAGGTCGCGGCCACTTCTGCGATGATCGACGCCGAGGCGAGCATTCCGGTCTTGGCGGCCGCGATCCCGATATCGGACACCACCGCCGCCATCTGTCCCGCGACCGTTTCGGCAGGGACCTCGTGAAAGCTCTTGACGCCGACGGTGTTCTGCACCGTGACCGCAGTGACCGCGACGCAGGCGTGTACGCCCAGCAGTGCGAAGGTGCGCATGTCCGCCTGAATGCCCGCGCCGCCGCCCGAATCGGATCCGGCAATGGTCAGCACCCGCGCCGGAGTGGCCGCGGGTGCTGGGAGCGGCAGGAACTCCACTACGAGGTGATCGGCAGATACACCCGGTTGCCGTGCTCGGCGAACTCGGCTGACTTCTCGTCCATGCCCTGCTGGATGGCCGCGTCGATGTCCTCCTGGGTCTCCAGGCCGTGTTCGGTGGCGAAGTCGCGAACGTCCTGGGTGATGCGCATCGAGCAGAACTTGGGTCCGCACATCGAGCAGAAGTGCGCGGATTTGGCGGGCTCTGCCGGCAGCGTCTCGTCGTGGTATTCGCGTGCGGTGTCCGGGTCAAGGGACAGCGCGAACTGGTCGTACCAACGGAATTCGAAGCGCGCCTTGGACAGTGCGTTGTCGCGGTCCTGGGCGTGCGGGTGCCCCTTGGCCAGGTCGGCGGCGTGGGCGGCGATCTTGTAGGCGATCACCCCGTCCTTGACGTCCTTGCGGTCCGGCAGTCCCAGGTGCTCCTTGGGCGTCACGTAGCACAGCATCGCCGTGCCGGCCTGAGCGATGATGGCCGCGCCGATCGCCGAGGTGATGTGGTCATAGGCCGGAGCGATGTCGGTGGCCAGCGGCCCGAGCGTGTAGAACGGCGCCTCCTCGCACAGTTCCTCTTCCAGCCGTACGTTCTCGACGATCTTGTGCATCGGGACGTGGCCGGGTCCCTCGATCATCACCTGCACGCCATGGGATTTCGCGATCTTGGTGAGCTCGCCCAGGGTGCGCAGCTCGGCGAACTGGGCCTCGTCGTTGGCGTCGGCGATCGACCCCGGACGCAGCCCGTCACCCAGCGAGAACGTCACGTCGTAGCGGGCCAGGATCTCGCAGAGTTCCTCGAAGTTGGTGTACAGGAACGATTCACGGTGATACGCCAGGCACCATGCTGCCATGATCGCGCCGCCGCGGGACACGATCCCGGTGACCCGCTTGGCGGTCAACGGGACGTAGCGCAGCAGCACCCCGGCGTGCACGGTCATGTAGTCCACGCCCTGCTCGCACTGCTCGATGACGGTGTCGCGGTAGATCTCCCAGGTCAGCTTGGCCGGGTCGCCGTTGACCTTCTCCAGGGCCTGGTAGATGGGCACCGTGCCGATCGGCACCGGCGAGTTCCGCAGGATCCACTCCCGGGTCTCGTGAATGTCCTTGCCGGTGGACAGGTCCATGACGTTGTCGGCGCCCCAGCGGGTGGCCCACACCAGCTTGTCCACCTCTTCGGCGATCGAGCTGGTGACCGCCGAGTTGCCGATGTTGGCGTTGATCTTCACCTTGAACGCCTTGCCGATGATCATCGGCTCAAGCTCGGGGTGCTTGTGGTTGGCCGGGATCACCGCGCGGCCGCGGGCGACCTCGTCGCGGACCAGCTCGGCCGGGACACCTTCGCGTTCGGCGATGAATGCCATCTCGGCGGTGATCTCACCGGCCCGGGCGCGCTGCAGTTGGGTGCCGCGATCGGTCACCACGCCCGGCCGCGGCGGCAGGCCGCGGTGCAGGTCGATGTCGGCATTGGCGTCGGTGTAGGGACCGGAGGTGTCGTAGACATCGAAGTGCTCACCGGTGGTCAGGTTGATGCGCCGGAAGGGCACCTTCATTGTCGCGCCGCCGGGGGCTTCGACCTCGCGGTAGATCTTCTCGCTGTAGGGGATCGGCCCGGTGGTCACCTGCGGCTCGACGACAACTTCAGTCATGTTCTTCCTCTCCCTTGCCGGAATGACCCGGTCAGGTTCGTACGGTCGACGGCCCCGGCCGTCCTCTCAGCGCACTGGTAGCGCTCCCGCGGTTCGATTTCTGCACTGCAATTACTGCACCGCCACGCTATCGCAGCGCGGCGTCCGGCGTAAGCCGCCGACAAGGGGCGGCGCCGCGGATTAGCCATCCAAAGCTTTGAATAGCTAACATATGTGCTTTGGAGACACTGAAGACGCGGGGGATGCGATGACAGCGCAGGCTGAGAGGGTGGAGGTCGATCGGGGCGCGGTCGCGACCGCCCGTCGCCGGCGGCGCTACGACCGCAACCACCCGCACTACAAGTGGATCGCGCTGTCCAACACCACCCTGGGCGTGCTGCTGGCCACCATCAACGGCTCGATCGTGCTGATCTCGTTGCCCGCGATCTTTCGTGGCATCGGCCTGAACCCGCTGGATCCGTCGAACGTCAGCTACCTGCTGTGGATGCTGATGGGCTACCTGCTGGTGTCGGCGGTGCTGGTGGTGTTCTTCGGGCGCCTCGGCGACATGTTCGGCCGGGTGCGCATCTACAACTGGGGTTTCGTGGTGTTCACGGTCGCGGCGATCGCGCTGTCGATCGACCCCTTCCACCTCGAACCCGGCGCCATGTGGCTGATCGGATGGCGGGTGGTCCAGGGTGTCGGCGGGGCCATGCTGATGGCGTCGTCGGCGGCGATCCTCACCGATGCGTTTCCGGCCAATCAGCGCGGCATGGCGCTGGGGGTCAACCAGGTGGCCGCCGTCGCCGGGTCGTTCCTCGGCCTGGTGATCGGCGGGCTGCTGTCGGAATGGGACTGGCGGGCGGTGTTCTGGGTCGGCGTGCCGATCGGGGTGCTCGGCACCATCTGGTCGCTGCGATCGCTGCACGAACTCGGTGAGCGGGCGCCGGCCAAGCTGGACTGGGCGGGTACGGCGACGTTGGGCCTCGGCCTGACCGTGCTGCTGACCGCGATCACGTACAGCATTCAGCCGCACGGGACCTCGCCGACCGGTTGGGGCAGCCCCGCCGTGCTGGGCTCGCTGGCGCTCGGGGTCGCCCTGCTGGTGTTGTTCTGCTTCATCGAGCTGCGGGTGGCCGCCCCGCTACTCGACGTGCGGCTGTTCAGGATTCCGGCGTTCGGCCTGGCCAATGCGGCAGGACTGCTGGCCGCGATCGGGCGCGGCGGCCTGCAGTTCATGCTGATCATCTGGCTGCAGGGCATCTGGCTGCCGCTGCACGGGTTCAGCTTCGAATCCACGCCGCTGTGGTCGGGCATCTACCTGCTGCCGATGACGGTGGGCTTCCTGGTGGCCGGGCCGGTGGCCGGGGTGCTGTCGGACCGGCACGGTGCGCGGCCGTTCACGGTCGGCGGCATGGTGCTGATGGCGGTGACGTTCGTGGCGTTGGTCGCGCTCCCGGTGGACTTCGACTACCGGGTGTTCGCGGCGTTGGTGTTCCTCAATGGTCTGGGCGGCGGGATCTTCACCGCGCCCAACAGTGCCGTGGTGATGTCCAGCGTGCCGGCGGAGCACCGCGGCGCGGCGTCGGGCGTGCGGGCCACGTTCTTCAACGCCGGCACGTCGCTGTCGATCGGCATCTTCTTCTCGCTGATGGTGATCGGGTTGGCCAACACGCTGCCGGGCGCGCTGGAGGCCGGCCTGCAGCAGCAGGGCGTCTCGGCCGGGGTCGCCGGTCAGGTGGCCAACACGCCGCCAGTGGGCAGCCTGTTCGCGGCGTTCCTGGGCTACAACCCGATCGGCGAACTGTTGGGGCCCTCCGGGGCGCTGGATCAGCCCGGCGTCGATGCGCAGGCCCTGACCGGGCACGCCTTCTTCCCGCAGTTGATCTCCGGGCCGTTTCACACCGGCTTGGCGGTGGTGTTCGCCGCTGCCGCGGTGATGATGGTGCTCGGCGCGCTGACGTCATGGTCGGCGCCGGGGCGGTACTCCGCTGAGCCCCTGGACCTGAAGGACTGAGCCGGGCATTCGCCCCGGCGACGCGACCAACGCGAAAGCCTCGCATGCCACGACGCGTGCGGGGCTTTTTCGTCTGATCGTCAATCCGTGTACCTGCGCCGGTAGCGAGTATCTCTCCAGATCTAGTTGACAAATCAACTAGATGGCCTATTCTCGAGATAGTTAACAAGTCAACTAGATGTCGCCGGGGTCCTGAACTCATCCGCGGGCGGCCTTTGGGAAGGAGTCCGCAATGGACATCGTGATTCTGATCGGCCGAATCCTGTTCGCCGTCGTGTTCATCGGCGGTGCGCTGGGGCACTTCACCCAGACCGACGCCATGGCGGCCTTCACCGAGAGCAAGGGCATCAAGCCCGGCAAACTCGCGGTGCTGGGCTCGGGGGCGTGGATGCTCGCCGGCGCGACCCTGGTGATCCTGGGCGCGTGGGCCGACCTCGGCGCACTGATGCTGGCGGTCTTCCTGTTGCCGACGGCGTTCGTCATGCACGGGTACTGGCGCGAACAGGACCCGCAGGCCAAGGCTGCTGAGCAGCTCCACTTCAGTAAGGACATCTCGCTGGCCGGAGCGGCCCTGGCGCTGTTCGGCTTCTTCGTCACCGCCGGCGGCGCCACCGGGCTGCAACTGACCGGCCCGCTGTTCGCGTCGCTCGCCGGCTAAGTCGGTACGGCCGCAAAAAGCCCCACGGCCCGGTTCTGCGCGACGGTCGCAGAACCGGGCCGCCGCGGTCTCGTTCTGGTACCAAAGTGACTGGTGTGGCAGCGGGTGCGGCGCCAATCCGGCGGCATCACTGCACGTCAGAGACCCTCGACACACCCGGGACGCGTGGAGTTGACCGCATCCGGATGGTGGGGCACTATGGAGCACGCAAGCACCTCGTTAGGTGAGGCGTCTGCACGGACATAGGCCACTGACCCCGAACGTCGAAAGACGCCCCGGGTCAGGACAGCTCCTCCCGGCTTAAGGGTTGAGCCCAAGTGGCTTCCTGCCCCTCGCGGGCCAGGACACGCCGTGTAGTGCCGAAGCTCTGACGAGTGGGGTGCGGCCTTTCCGACAGTCGTCGGGGTTGCCTCCCAAAGCATGCGGTGAAACCGGCGCGCGAAGCGCGCCCGCGACCGAGAGGAGGTGAGGGACGCATGAGTTCCGGTGATAGTCCGAGCCGATATCTGACTTCTGTTCCGTCCCCATCCGCACGGTCGCTTACCGCCTCCAGCTGAGCCACGATCTGGCCTCCGGCTGAGCGCGTAGCGCCGTTACGCGACTAGGAGGCCCATCATGGTTGCGATCGCATACACCGACATCACGGCGCCGGCCCCCCGTGCCACGAGCACGGCGAAGAAGCTGGACCCCCGACGGGGTGCGCCTGCCGCGCCTGCCTCAGACCCGGTGGTCGACATGGCCACCCGGCTGCTCAGCGGTCCCCTGCACCAGATGTACGCACTCCTGTGGCGCGTCGGGGTGCTGACCGTCGACAACTGAGGTCAATCGAGGTCGGCCGAGGTCAGGCCTCTTCGAGCGCCTCGCCGATCTGCTCGAGAACTTCGTTGCGGTGGTTGCTGGCCAGAATGTGGCCGGCAGCCACCGCGACGGCTACCGGCCAGTCGATGATTTCGAAAGCCGCCAGCAGCGCCAGTCCGCCGTAGTAGGCGAGCTGCTCCGGCCGCGGCACCGTGACCTTGCCGAACAGCGGTAACTCCACCGCGAAGCCCGCCGCCTCCTTGATATGGGCCACCGCCTCCCGCTGCGACGCCGTGTTCCGCGGCTTTTCCGCCATCATGAGCCTCCTGGTGGCGATGGGTCGCCGGATGGTTGGGCCACGGTCTTTCCGCGGCGAGAGCCAGTGTCCCCATTGTGCACAAGTCGCAACACCGGCGCGGGGTGATCCTCGGGCGCCGGGGCGCCGTCCGGTCGTCGCGGTCCCGGCACGATGAACTCGGTGGGCGGCGCCTCGTCGCCGGGTGCGGACAGCAACCGGGGCACCACCGCCGCACCGATGGTGGCCACCGTCGCCGTACCCAGTGCCTGCGTCCAGCCCAGCGGGCCCAGCGGGGTGCAGCCCAGCAGCTGGCTGACACCCGGGATCGTGATCAAGGTCCCCATGACCCCGAGCGAGCCGACGGCGGTCGCCACCACCACCGGGTCGCGCGAGTCCAGCAGTGTCTGGCCCAGCTGCGTGGCGACCAGCGACACCAGCGCAACCGTCGACGCGCGCTGCTGGCGCCCGGTCACCGAGGCCAGCGCCCACGCGCCCACCGCCGCCGATGCCGTCGTCACCCCGCGCACCGCCACCGTGCGCCACAGCGCGCGCTCGTCCGGACCGCGGCCACCGGCGGCGGCGGCCTCCTCGCTGAGCGAGCTGACCGCCAGCGCGGTGGCCGGCAGCGCATCGGTGAGCATGTTGACCAGCAACAGCTGTCGGGCGTTCAGCGGTGAGCGCCCGGTGATCGCGCTGCCGATGATCGCGAATGCCACCTCGCCGGCGTTGCCACCCAGCAGCACCGCCACCGCGGCCTGAACTCGCTGCCACAGTTCATGACCCTCGTCGAGTGCGTCCAGCAGCGCATGCACCCGACCGTCGAGCAGCACCACGTCGGCAGCGGTGCTCGCCGATTCGCTGCCGTGCGCGACCACGGCGAGGCCGACGGTGGCGGCCCGGATCGCGGCCGCGTCGTTGGCGCCGTCACCGACCATCGCCGACACCTTGCCGGTGCGTTCCAGCGTCTGGACGACCTGAACCTTGTTCTCCGGCGACATCCGGGCGAACACCACCCGCTCGTCCACCGCACGCTCCTGGCCCTTGCGTGACAACGCATCCCAGTCCGCGCCCGTGATCACCTGGCCGGCGTCGATGGTCAGGCCCAACTCGCGGGCGATCGCGGTAGCGGTGACCGGATGGTCGCCGGTGATCAGCCGCACCGGGATATTACGGCGGTCGAGTTCGGCGAGCAGGTCGGCGGCCTCCGCACGCGGCGTGTCTGCGATCCCCAGAAGGCCGACGAAAGTCAGTCCGTCACCGCAGAATTCAGCGATATCCTCGGGATCCGGGTCATCACCGAGGCGGGCCAGCTGCTCGGCCGAGAGCTCACGCAGGGCAACCGCGATGACCCGCAGACCTTCTCCCGCCATGCCCAGCACGGTTTTTCGGACCTCCGGATCCCCGCCGCAGGCCGGACCGACGACCTCCGGGGCGCCCTTGACGGTCAGCACGGAGCCGTCGATTGACGCGGAGTAGCTGCGGCCGGACCGGAACGGCAGGTGGGCGACCTCCCCGCGGTCCGGGTCCACCACATCGGCTGCCATTGCGGCCTCGATGATCGCGGCGTCAGTGGCGTGCACCTGCCGGCCGTTGGTGGTGGGGGCGGCCTGCGCCGCGAACGTCAGGACCTGATCGGCGGAGTACCCCTGCGCGGGCTTCACCTGGGTCACCCGCAGCTTGTTCTGGCTCAGCGTCCCGGTTTTGTCGAAGCACACCACGTCAACCCGGCCGAGTGCCTCCACCGAGCGCGGAATTCGCACCAGGACACCAGACTTGGCCAACCGCCGTGCCGACGACTGTTGCGCCAGGGTGGCCACCAGGGGCAGCCCCTCCGGGATCGCAGCAACGGCGATGGCGATCCCCGAGGCCACCGATTGGCGCAGTCCGATCCGCCGGAGCATGCCCAGTCCGGTGACCAGGGTGCCGCCGGCCAGGCTGATCCGCCACGCCTTGCTGGTGAGCAGGCTCAACTGGTGCTGCAACCCGACCGCGGACTGTTCGCCGGCCACCAGTTCGGCAGCGCGGCGGCCGTGCGTGTCGCCGCCGGCCGCGGTCACCAGCGCGATCGCGGTGCCCGTCACCACCGTGGTGCCGGCGTAGACCATGCATTCCCGTTCGGCCAGCTCTGCGCCCGGCGTGGCTTCGACCTGTTTGACCACCGACAGCGATTCCCCGGTCAGCGACGACTCGTCGACCTCCAGGTCGTCGGCCTCGATCAGCCGGCCGTCGGCGGGCACCACCTCGTGCGGCCGCACCTCGATCACATCGCCGGGGCGCAGATCTTCGGCGGCGACGTCGCAGTAGCCGCCGTCGGGAAGAACTTTGCGCGCGGGCGGAACCTGCTCGCTGAGCAGAACATTGAGCCGGCGCTCGGCGACCAGGCGCTGCGCGGCGGCCAGCATCGCGTTGCCGCCCAGCACCGAACCGACCAGCATGGCGTCGACGGGTGAACCCAGCACCGCGCTGGCCGCGGCGCCCAGCGCCAGCACCGGCGTGATCGGGTCGGCCAGTTCACCGCGCACCGCGTGGGCGAACTGCCAGAACAGGCGTGGCGGTGCCGTCTGCGCGCCGCGGCGGGCCAGGTCGACCGCCGCCAGGGCGGCGGACGCAGCGGGTCCGTGGGGATTCTCGGTAGGGACCAGCAGATCCGGCGGCGGCAGCACCGCCCGGACCTGGTCGACGGACATGGCATGCCACTCGTGGGTTGCCACCGGCCTGGGCGCGGTGGCGTCCACCGCACGGCGGGCCATCCAGTAGCCGGACAGCGCACCGGCGGCCGCGCCGGTGGTCACCGGTCCGGGCCCGCGGCCGCGCACTCCGGGTAGCAGCAGCAGTGCGCCCAATGTCGAAGCCCCGGTGGCGATCTCGATGCCACGGCGGCTGACTGACCGAGCTACTGGCAGCGCGTGCAGCACTCGCCACACCGCGGTCAGGTCCGTCAGCAACACATCGGCGCACCACGGCGGGGAGCCCTGCGCCGGCAGCATCCCCAGCGCCACATCGGCCGCTGCGAGTGCCTCGACGGCGGCTGTCGACAGTACCGCGACGTCATGGCCGTCGGCCTGGTAGGCGGCCACCGCGGCGGCCAGCGCCTCGTCCACCGACGCTCCGTCCAGTGGACGGATGTCGTCGAAGATCGGCCGCAGCTCTCCGAGCGTCTCGGACTCGACCGAGACCACCTCGACGTCGGCGTGTCGGGCTTCGGTGACCACCGCGGTGGCCAGCGGCAGCAGTGCAGGCTGGAATGACGCCTTCACGCCGGCCCGCGGCCCGATCTGATGCCAGCCCGCCTTGAGTCCGGGATCGTCGAGCAGGGACTGGGCTTGGGCCCACGTAGCTCGCAGTTCGTCGTCGTCGGCGCCGCGAACCTGCATCACCCGCAACTTCTCGCCGCACAGCACCCGCGGGTCGATGATCACGGTGTCGACCCGATCCAGCTCACGCAGGCTGCCCGGCCGCAGTACGACCGTGCCGTGCTGGTCGGCCAGGCCGCGGCCCAGCGTCGAGGCGAATGACTCACGCGCGGTGTGGGTGGCCTTCGGTGCCATCACCGCCGCGGCGGTGCCGGCCAGGTCCGGGCTGCGGGTCGCCGCGGCGATCACCCCGGCGCCGACGGCTTGGACCACCGAGGCGCGGTCCAGATGCCGTTCGATCGGGCCCGGCGGCCGGGGGACGGGCCGGCGCTGGGCGATCACAGGCGGGTGTTCGGCGTACTCGGCCAGTTCCGGTTCGCGGCGACGCCAGGCGCGCTCGGCGGCACGTTCCTCCCCGGCGCGCATCGCCTCCACCGACAGGTCCACCGCCAGCGAGGTGGGCGCGGTGTTGAGGGTGTGCACGGCGGCGCTGGCCAGCGACAACAGGGTATCGGTCGCCTGCTTGCCGATGTTGTCTTCCAACAGTGCGCGCAGCCGCGGCTGGTAGTTGACCACGGTGACGCCGGCTTCCAGGCCGAGCGGCAGGCTTGGCAGCCGCAGCAACCGTCCCGCCGTCGCCAGGCCCAGGCCGGCGACGTTGGCGCCGACCGTGAACGCCCGCAGCATCTGCGTCATGCCGTCGCCGGGCAGGCTGGTGGGTGTGCTGTTGCGCGGGAAAGGGGACACCCGGCGGTACTGGCTCTCGATGTCGGTGACCACCCGCAGCAGCTCTCGCATCGACACGACGTCGGGGTCGGCTGCGTCGAGCCCGACGACCAGGCGTGACAGCGGATGGTTCAACCGGACCGAGGTGACCCCGGGCAGAGCGCGGGCTGCGGCCAGGACCGTGGTCGCCAGTTCGTCTCCGGTGGCTCCGTCAAGCCCGCGAACCTCGACCCAGGCCCGCTCCGGGCTGCGGAAGCATCGCCGGTTCAGGGCCGGGCCGGTGTCGTAAGCCGGCCAGACCGCCCCGGCCACTCCGGCTGCGGTCTGGATCGATGCGGTCACCAACGCGGAGCTGGCTTGGATGCCGAGATTCGCTGCGCGCAAAGGAAGAGAGTGCCGTATGGCACGGCCTAAATCCACGCCCGCCCGATCAGTGGCGCGCGCGAGCGCGGCTGCTGGTGCTGCTGGTGCCGCTGCGCGGCTGCCGTGCCGTGGTCTTCTTGGCCTGCGGGCTGCGCCGCGCACTTGACCCGGAGGCCGTATTCGCCGTCGATTTCACTGCCTTCAAGGGCGATGCTGCGCTCGTCGGCTTCTTGACCGGCGCCGCCACCTTCGCGTCCGCGCCGTTCGACCGGTTGTTCAACTGCTTGATCACCAATGCGGTGCCCCCCACCGCCACCAGTATCGGCCACTCGACCAACCCGGCCGCGCCGAGTGCACCCAGGGTCAGTGCCGCCGCCGGGGTGGAGTGGCTGCCGCTGCTGAGTCCGCGCTGTGCGCCGCTGGCCGCACCTTTCACCCCGCCGATCACCCCGTTGACTGCCGCGCCACCTATCGCGCCGGCCGCCTCGGTGGTCATCGTCACGGCGCGGTTCGCCGCTCGGGTCAACTGTCGTACCGTCCCTGCGACGGCGTTCATGGGGATTCCCTGCCCTTCAATGTGAGGCAAATTGCGTAATTCAACCATCCTAGGCGCAGTTTGGTGAACCTCGGGCAATCCACACGGAATTCATAACTGCCGCGGTCGATGCGGCAATTCCTAGCCTCGCCTCTCCTGCGTCGAGCCTCGCTGATCCGCCGGCTCCAGCTTCGCCTCTCCTCCGTCGAGCCTCGCTGACCCGCTGTATTAAAGCGGCGGCTCCAGCTTCGCCTCTCCTCCGTCGAGCCTCGCTGACCCGCCGGGTCAGGACGGGTTGATCTCCACGAGCACCGGGGCATGGTCGCTGGGTGATTTGCCCTTGCGCTCATCGCGGACGATCTCGGCGTGTTTGACCCGAGTCGCCACGTTGGGGGAACCCAGAATGAAGTCGATGCGCATGCCCTGCTTCTTCGGGAACCGCAGCTGGGTGTAGTCCCAGTAGGTATAGACGCCGGGGCCGGGCGTGAACGGCCGGACCACGTCGAGGTACTGCGCGGCGACCATGGCGTTGAACGCCGCGCGCTCAGGCTCGGAGACGTGGGTGGCACCGTCGAAGAACTCCATGCTCCACACGTCGTCGTCCTGCGGGGCGACGTTCCAGTCGCCTACCAGCGCGATCGGCGCTGACGGGTCGTCGCGCAGCCAGCCCTCGGCGGTATCACGCAGCGCGGCAAGCCATTCCAGCTTGTAGGTGTAGTGCGGATCGTCCAGTGTGCGCCCGTTGGGCACATACAGGCTCCACACTCGCACTCCGCCGCAGGTCGCTCCGAGTGCCCGCGCCTCCACGGTGGGATCGGCGTCGGCCTTGGCCCACGCCGGTTGGCCGGGAAATCCGACCTCGACATCGTCCAGGCCCACCCGCGAGGCGATCGCCACCCCGTTCCACTGATTGTGGCCCACGTGGGCCACCTCGTAGCCCAGTTCGTGAAAGGGCAGGGCGGGGAACTGGGCGTCGGTGCACTTGGTCTCCTGCATGGCCAGCACGTCGACGTCCGCGCGGGCCAGCCAGTCCGTCACCCGGTCCACCCGGGTGCGGATGGAGTTGACGTTCCAGGTGGCCAGTCGCAGTGCAGTCACGCCAGTCACCCTAGATCGACCGCGTCGAGGTAGCGGGTGCGGTGCTGGCCGGCGAACCCGACCGCCTCGAAGAACGCGAAGACGCCCGGGTCACTGTTGGGCACCTGCGCGTAGCCGCGGGTCGCGCCGTGTTCCTGCCCCCAGGCCTGCAGGGCGGCGCAGATCGCCCGGCCGTGGCCCTGCCGGCGGCGGTCGGCGGCCACCCGCACGGCGGTCAGCCCCAGCCAGCGGGTCCCGTCCGAGCCCTCGGTGACCGCGCCCCGCCCGAGCGCCACCCCGGGTATCGAGGCGAACACCACCTCGCCGTCGACCACCGCGGTCAGCACGTCCACCGGTATGTCCGTCGGCCAGTCGAGGGTGGGCTCGGCGGTCAGCACCACCTGCACGGCCGGTGTCTCGGCGCTCAGTTCGCGCACCAGGGTGCGGGTCTCGTGCAGCGCGGGGATGTCCTCCCGCAACCTCAGCAGCCGCTCCGGGACCGCCAGCGTCGGTGGCAGATCCCGCTCGGCGTACCAGTCGATGATCGCCGGAATGGTGCTGGTGTGGGCGAACATGTCCAGGGGCACAGCCGAATTGGCGGCCAGGTCGGCGCCGGGACCGGCCCGCAGCAGCCAGCCGTCCAGCCACCGGTGCTCGCTGCCCGGCCAGGCCAGCGCGGCGGCGTGTTCCACGGAACGGATCGCCGAGTTCTTCACCGGCCGATCGGTCAGCCGGCGCACGTACAGCACATCGGCGTGCCGGCACTCGTGCACCACACCGTCCGCGGAGCGCACCCGCACCAGCGGCCCGGTCTCCACCAGGTGCCCGATCACGTCGCCCATCGGCGGCTCCGAACCCGGGGCCCGCAGGTAGCGCAGGCTCACCCGGACACCGATCTCGGGGAGTTCGGGTGGCTGGGGCATCACCGGCTCGTCAGTGGCCGAACGGATCGGGCACGTCGCCCGGCATCCAGGACAGGCCGGGCACGCCCCAGCCGTTGGATTTCACCGTCCGCTTCGCCGCGCGGACATTCCGGCCCACCAGCATGTCCAGGTATAACAGGCCGTCCAGGTGCCCGGTCTCGTGCTGCAGCATCCGGGCGAACAGCCCGGTGCCCTCCAGCGTGATCGGGTTGCCGTCGGCGTCCAGGCCGGTCACCCGCGCCCAGTCCGCCCGGCCGGTCGGAAACGACTCGCCGGGAACCGACAGGCAGCCCTCGTCGTCGTTGTCCGGGTCGGGCATGGTCTCGGGACGGTCGGAGGTTTCCAACACCGGGTTGACCACCACGCCACGGCGCCGTGTGGTCGAGCGGCGGTCGTCGGCGCAGTCGTAGACGAACAGGCGCAGGCCCACGCCGATCTGGTTGGCGGCCAACCCGACCCCGTTGGCGGCGTCCATGGTCTCGTACATCGTGGTGATCAGCTCGCCCAGATCTGCCGGCAACGAACCGTCGTCGCCGACGGGAACCGGGCTGGTCGGGGTGTGCAGGACGGGATCGCCCACGATGCGGATGGGTACGACGGCCATGACCGAAAAGCTTAAGGTGCCGTTCGGCGGCCGGTGCAGTGGCCACGGCGACGCGCGGGGCCGGCTCCCGGTTCCTCGCCGCCGGCCGTGATTGAATAATCGCCGGAACACGCCGCCGAAATGCAACGAACGTTTCAGCCACAGAACTTTCCGGAAGGGTCCAGGAAACGATATGGACGGCGCCATGGCGCAGACGAATCGCTCAGGGGACGATTCGGAGCCCACCGACGGTCTGAGTCGTCGCGAACACGACATCTTGTCCTTCGAACGGGACTGGTGGAAGTACGCCGGCGCCAAAGAAGAGGCCATCAAGGAGCGGTTCGCACTGTCGGCGACCCGCTACTACCAGGTGCTCAACGCGCTCGTCGACCGGCCTGAAGCGCTCGCCGCCGACCCGATGCTGGTCAAGCGACTGCGCCGGCTGCGGTCCAGCCGCCAGAAGGCACGCGCCGCTCGGCGACTCGGTTTCGAGATCACCTGATCACCGCAAACCCTTGATTGCTGGGCGTTTATCGGTTAGGGCCCGCTTCTCGATACAGTGGTCGCAATGAATGACCACGTGCCCGACTCCTCCCGACTCCCGCTGCGAGCCATGGTGATGGTGCTGCTGTTCTTGGGCACGATCTTCCTGCTGGTCGGGTTTCAGGCACTCGGATCCTCCGGCGGCGACGACGACGCGGCGCATTCCCCGACGTCGAAGCCGGCTGCCACCAGCTCGGCACCGGCCAAGCCCGAACATGCCGTGCACAAGCCCGAGGTGCGGGTCTACAACATCTCCGAGACGGCCGGCCTGGCCGGGCGCACCGCAGACCAGCTGCGTGAAGCCGGCTGGAACGTGACCGACGTCGGGAACCTCGAGCTGCCCGAGGTCACCGTGACCACCGTCTATTTCAGTGACGCCGAAGGCGAGCACGACTCGGCGAATTCGGTGGCCGAAGTGCTGCATGCCGCGGTGGAACCGCGAATCCCGGACGTGGCCGAGCAGCCGCCGGGCATCATCGTGGTGGTCGCGGGTTAAGCTCCTCGCATGGTCACGTCAGGTCACCGCAGAGCCCTTGCCGCCGTCGTCTTTGCCACCCCGGTCGTGCTGTTGGCGGCGTGCAGCCCCAACGAGCCGGCCTCGGATGTGCAGGGCACCACGCCGCCCATCTGGACCGGATCACCGGCTCCCTCGGGCACCGAGAGCGAGCCGGGCGGCTCGGGTTCCTCGGACAGCCTCGTCGCACGGTTGGTCACCCCCGAAGGTGGTCAGGTCGCCACCGCGACATTCGAGTTCAGCAAGGCCGGCGGCAAGGAATTCGCCACCGTCACCGTGCAGACCACCAGCACCGGCATCCTGACGCCGGGCTTTCACGGCCTGCACATCCACGGTGTCGGAAAGTGCGAGGCCGACTCGGTCGGCCCCAGCGGTGGGGCTCCCGGCAACTTCCTGTCGGCCGGCGGTCACTTCCAGGCCCCCGGCCACAACGAGCACCCGCAGAGCGGTGACCTGACCTCGCTGCAGGTGCGCTCCGACGGCAGTGGCCTGTTGGTGACCACCACCGACGCGTTCACCAAGGCGGAGTTGCTGGCCGGCGACGGAACGTCGCTCATCGTCCACGCCGACGACGACAACTTCGCCAACATCCCGGCTGACCGCTACACCCAGGTCAACGGCACCCCCGGCCCGGACCAGACCACGCTGACCACCGGAGACGCCGGCAAGCGGGTTGCGTGTGGTGTCATCGGCGCTGGATAGCCCGACCGACAGTAGGGCTTCCTCAAGGTCCGAGGCCCGGATTGAGTTCGCCCGCAGTCCCCGGCCCACCATCGGCGTGGAATGGGAGTTCGCACTCGTCGACGCAGCGACCCGCGATCTGAGCAACGAAGCCAGCGCGGTGCTCTCCGAGCTCGGCGAGAACCCGCGCGTGCACAAGGAGTTGCTGCGCAACACCGTCGAACTCGTCACCGGGGTCTGTGAGAACACCGCCGAGGCGATGGACGACCTGCGCCAGACGCTGACCGCCACCCGGCCCATCGTGCACGGGCGGGGCATGGAACTGTTCGGTGCCGGCACCCACCCGTTCGCGCAGTGGTCGGCGCAGAAACTCACCGATGCCCCGCGCTACGCCGAGTTGATCAAGCGCACCCAGTGGTGGGGCCGGCAGATGATGATCTGGGGCGTGCACGTCCACGTCGGCATCTCCTCGGCGTACAAGGTGATGCCGATCATCTCGTCGCTGCTGAACTACTACCCGCACCTGCTGGCCTTGTCGGCGTCGTCACCGTGGTGGGCAGGCGAGGACACCGGGTACGCGAGCAATCGGGCGATGATGTTTCAGCAGCTGCCCACCGCCGGGCTGCCGTTCCAATTCCAGACCTGGTCGGAGTTCGAAGGCTTCGTCTATGACCAGAAGAAGACGGGGATCATCGACCACACCAACGAGATCCGTTGGGATATCAGGCCCTCACCGCACCTGGGCACCATCGAGGTGCGGGTCTGCGACGGGGTGTCCAATCTGCGTGAGCTCAGTGCTCTGGTGGCGCTGACGCATTGCCTGATAGTCGATCTGGACCGCCGCCTGGAGGCCGACCAGACTCTGCCGACCATGCCGCCGTGGCACGTGCAGGAGAACAAGTGGCGCGCGGCGCGCTACGGGCTGGACGCCGAGATCATCCTCGACGCCGACAGTCGCGAGCGGCTGGTCACCGAGGATCTTGACGACCTGCTCAACCGTCTGGAGCCCATCGCGGCGCGACTGAACTGCGCCGACGAACTGGCGGGCGTCGCCGACATCTACCGCGTAGGCGCGTCGTATCAGCGTCAGCGCCGGGTCGCCGAGGAACACGACGGCGACCTGCGTGCGGTGGTCGATGCGCTGGTCGCGGAGCTGGATATCGCCTGATGGAACTGCCGATGTTCCCGCTGGAATGGGTGCTGCTGCCCGGCGAGGAACTATCGTTGCGGATCTTCGAGATGCGTTACACGGTGCTGGTCGGCGACCTGATGCGCAGCGGTGATCCGCGCTTCGGGGTGGTGTTGATCGCCCGCGGCCGCGAGGTGGGCGGCGGTGAGCAGCGCAATGAGGTCGGCGCGATGACCGCCATCACCGCGTGCACCGAACTGGGGGCAGGCCGTTATGCGTTGCGCTGCCTCACCGGGGAACGGATTCGGGTCCGCGAGTGGCTGGCCGACGATCCGTACCCGCGCGCCGAGATCGACGTGTGGCCGGACGAGCCGGGAGAGCCGGTGAGCGACAGTCAGTTCGATGAACTGGAGGATCGCATCGTCGCGCTGCACAAGCAGATGGCAGCCGCCCGCCGTCGCTGGGTCATGCCGGGGCGTAACGCCACGCTGGGCGGTCGCCGGCTGCGCTCGCTGGATCCGACGCAGCGGCTGTACTCGCTGGCCTGCCGGGTCCCGATGGGCGAGGCCGACCGGTACGCGGTGCTGGCGGCGCCGTCGCTGTCCGGCCGGTTGGCGGCGCTGCACGAGGCCATCGAGACCGTCTCGGCCCGAGTCGAATTCGAGTCCCCGCGATAGCGTTGACTCTGCGCTCACCAGGCAGAAGTGCGAGTGAGGTGCCTGGTGGACGCAGAGTCAACGCCTATTCGGGGGATCACTTCAGCATGCTGCCCGCGTCGACGGTGAGCGGAAGCCCGGTGACGTAACGGGATTCGTCCGAGGCCAGGAACAGCACGGCATTGCTGATATCCACCGGCTCGACCCAGCCGATCGGCAGCACGTGCATGAACTGCGCGGCGACGGCCATGTCATCGGGGCCGGGGCTCTGCAGGTCCGGGCGGAACAGCTTCATCGTTCCCTCATTCATGAACAGCGGCGTGTTCACGTTGGTGGGGTGCACCGAGTTGACCCGGATGAAGTGCTGACCCAGTTCGACGGCGAAGGAGCGCATCAGCCCGACCACGCCGTGCTTGGCCGCGATGTAGTGACCGGTGTGCGGGTAGGCCTTGAGGCCGCCCACCGAGCTGGTCAGGATGATCGATCCGCCGTTGCCGCCGGAAATCAGGTGGGGAACAGCGGCTTTGACGGTCTTCCAGACGCCCGAGAGATTGACGTCGATCATGTCCTGCCAGTCGGCCTCGGAGGTCTTGTCCAGGGTCTGACCGCCGTTGCCGATCCCCGCGTTGGCGACGATGACATCGAGCCGGCCGAGCTGTTCCACCCCGCTGTCCACCGCCGCCTTGAGCGCGTCGAAGTCGCGCACGTCGACCTGTGCGGCGACGATGCGGCGGTCCAAACCCTTGACCAGGTCTGTGGTTTCGGCAAGGTCATCGGGTGTCGCCGGCGGGATCACGGTGTTGGTGCTGATCGGACCGCAGACGTCGACGGCGATGATGTCCGCCCCTTCCTGCGCCAGCCGCACCGCGTGACTGCGGCCCTGTCCGCGTGCCGCGCCGGTGATGAGCGCGACCTTTCCCTCGACTCGTCCACCCATGTCCGCACCTCCGTCGTTTGTTGATCGGTCGATCAGCAACGCTGGCAGTAACGGGCCCCGTTGTCAATGGGTCGGTGATGAAAGGCCGTTATCGGGTGCGACGCTGGGGCTCAGGGGGGATGGCCAGCCGGCTCAGCTGGCGCTCGGCGAACGCACGCAACTGGTCGTGGCCGCTGGTGACGCCCACGGCGTTCTCGTTGCAGAGGCTGCGCGCGGTCTGCGCGATCAGCATCGAGATCGCCACGGGGGGATACTCGTCCAGGTCGACCCCGTTGGCGCGCAGTGCCACGGTGACCGCGGCGGTCTCGATATCGCGTACCCGCTCGGCATAGGCCTTGAGCTCGGCGCGGATCGCCTTGCGGTGATTGGCCAGTGCCATGAACTCGGTATTGAGGCTGGTCACGCGGGCATCGCTGTTGATCTCCCACAGGGCGTTCAGCGGATCGTCATCGGTCAGGGCGGCGCGCATCCGCTCCAGCGCGGTGTCCGCTCCGGCCCGCAACACCTCGACGAACAGATCGTCCATGGTGGGGAAGTAGTAGTAGACCAGGGCCTGCTTCACGCCGGCCTCGGCGGCGACTCGCCGTGAAGTCGCGGCGGCATAGCCCTCATCGCGCATCAGTCGTGCGGTCGCCTCGATGAGCCGGCGCCGGGTGGCGCTGTCGGCGGATTTGGCCTTGCGGGGCGCGGTCACTGCGGACGTCCCGGCACTGGGATTGCTTGACCCTCCGTCGCCGCGCGTGGTAGGCATGACGCATTCTAGCAATTTGATCGATTGATCAGCGCGACGTGGTCGCGGGATGAACGAAAGGGCGCATCGGGTGATGACGGAGCTCGCGGCGGTGGACTACTTCTCCGACGAAGCCGTGACCCAGGACCCCTACCCGTACTACGAGTACCTGCGCGCGAACGGGCCGGTCTTCGCCGAGCCGCACCACGGCGTGGTCGCCGTCACCGGCTACGACGAGGTGCATGCCGCGTTCAAGGACCATGACTCGTTCTCGGCGGTGAACGCCATCGGGGGGCCGTTCCCGCCGCTGCCGTTCGAGCCCGAGGGTGACGACATCACCGAGCAGATCGAGGCCCACCGGCATCTGTTTCCGATCTTCGAGCATGTCGTGGTGCAGGACCCGCCGGCACACGAGCGGACCCGGGCGCTGCTGGGCCGGATTCTCACACCGGTCCGGTTGAAGGAGAACGAGGAGTTCATCTGGCGGCTGGCCGACCTGCAGCTCGACGAATTCCTCGACACCGGCCGATGTGAGTTCCTGTTCGACTACGCCAAACCGTTTGCGACGCTGGCGATCGCCGACCTACTCGGGGTGCCCGACGACGACCGCGCCGAATTCCGCCGTGCGTTGGGCGCAGGCGAGCGCCCGGGCGCGCGCGTGGGTTCCCTCGACGGAGAACCGGTGGGGCTCAACCCCTTGGAGTACCTCGACGAGAAGTTCAACGGCTACATCTCCGACCGGCGCAGCAACCCCCGCGCCGACGTGCTGAGCATGCTGGCGGCTGCCACCTACCCCGACGGCTCGACACCGGACGTCATGGACGTCGTGCGTCCGGCGACCTTTCTGTTCGGCGCGGGCCAGGAGACCGTCACCAAACTGCTCGGGACCATGGTGCAGATCCTCGGTGAACGCCCGGACGTGCAGGCCAGGCTGCGCGAGAATCGTGATCTGATTCCACGTTTCATCGAGGAGTCGCTGCGGATCCAGAGCCCGACGAAGATCGACTTCCGGCTGGCGCGCAAATCCACCACGCTGGCCGGTGTGCCGATCAAGGCGGGCACGGTGCTGATGCTCTGCCTGGGTGCGGCGAATCGCGACCCACGCAAGTTCGCCAACCCCGACGAATTCGATATGGACCGCAAGAACGTACGCGAACACATCGCCTTCGGTCGCGGCATTCACACCTGCCCGGGGGCGCCGCTGGTGCGGGTCGAAGGCCGGATCACGGCCAACCGCATGTTGGACCGGATGCGTGACATCAGGATCAGCGACGCCCACCACGGCCCGGCCGGCGAGCGGCACTACTCCTACGAGCCGACCTTCCTGCTGCGCGGGCTGACTCGGCTGCACATCGAATTCACCCCGGTGGGCTGACTCTCTTCAGGCCCACTCCGCGGTGACGCGCTGCTTCTGCTCGTCGATCACCTGCATCAGCCGCGAGGCCTTGGGCCAGCCGTAGTAGGCGCCGAAATGCAAAGCCAGCTCGTCCATCTCGTCGAACGAGACGTCGCGGCTCTTCAGTGCGGCGTAGACGTGGCTCAGGATCGGGTACGGCGCGTCCTGGAAGGCGACGCACGCCACCGTGATCAGCCGACGTTCCTTCATTCCCAGCCCGGGGCGCAGCCACATCTCACCGAAGACGAAGTTCAAGATGCCCGCACCGGAGTACGGGTTGTCGCGGACCGGGATATAGGGGACACAGTTGACGTCGCGGAAGGCCTGTTCGCCCACGAGCAGGCGTGCCTCGGGGTCACTCGGTGTGGTCAGCGGCAGCAGCGGCTTCGCCGGTGGCACCGGCTCACCCCGCTCTTGGTGGATGCGGTCCCACTGCTCGTCCACGATCATGTTGAACAGCGATGCCTTCGGCCAGCCGGAGTACACCGCGAAATGCAGTACCGCCTCGCGCATCTCGTCGATGGTCAGGTCTCCGCCGACGAGCGCGGCGCGAACATGCTCCCGCAGCGGCTGTTCCGCATCGGCGGCCGCCACGCAGGGCAGTGCGACGAACCACCGGTCGCGTCGGCTCAGCCCCGGCCTTTGCCAAACCTGGGCGAAAACGAAATCGAGCATGGCTTCGGCAGCGGGCGGGGTGCCGGCGGGTGCGGGGACGGCCATCAGCGTGCTGAAGGCACGCTCACCGCGGCCGGACTCATCGGAGGGTGGCACCGGCATCGACCTTGAACTCCAGCCCGGTCACGTGCCGGGACTCGTCGGAAACCAGGAACAGCACCGCGTTACTGACATCGCGGGCTTCGGTCATCACGATCGGCAGCGCGTTCATGAAGATCGGGCCCAGACCGGCGTGCTCGCTGCGCTGTAGCAGGTTCATCAGCTTGTCCGGACGCATCCCGGTCTCCACCCCGGTGGGATGCACGGTGTTGACCCGAACGTTCACCGCGGCAAGCTCGTTGGCCAGCGCGCGGCTCATGCCGACCACACCGTGCTTGGACGCCGTGTAGGGGGTATGCAACGGAATGCCCTTCAGCCCGGCCACCGAGCTGATGTTGATCAGGCTGCCGCCGCGCTCCACCAGATGCGGCAGCGCCGCCGCGCAGGTGTTCCAGGTCCCGATCAGGTTCACGTCGATCACGGTGCGCCACTGCTCGGGGGTGGTGGCGTCCCATGTTCCGGCGGTCAGCACCCCGGCGTTGGCCACCGAGGCGTCCAGGCCGCCCAATTGCGCGACGCCGTCATCGACCGCGGCGGCCAGGGCGGCGGCGTCGCGCACGTCGACGACCCGGGTCACCGCACGGCGGCCGTGCTCGGCGACCAGGCGCGCGGTCTCGTCGAGGTCTTCGGGTGTGGCCAGCGGATATTCGACCTCCGGCAGCGACGCGCAGATGTCGACCAGGATGAGGTCGGCGCCCTCCTCGGCCAGGCGCACCGCGTGACTGCGCCCCATGCCGCGCGCGGCGCCGGTCACCAGCACCCGCTTGCCGGCAGCGCGGCCGCTCATAGCTTGTTGTTGAAGCCGGCGTCGACCGGGAAGGTGACCCCGGTGACGTACTTCGCCGCGTCCGACACCAGATACGCAATGGCAGCGCTGATGTCCTCGGGCTCGAGCATCGCAACCGGCAACGGATTCTGTAGGTGTGGTCCGCCGCCGGGGTAGTTCGCCAAAAATTCCGTGATGGCCGGGTTCACCGCCATCATGGTGTTGACCCCGGTCGGGTGCACACTGTTGACCCGAATACTGTGCGGTGCCAGCGCATTGGCGAGGGTACGCATCAGCCCGACGATGCCGTGTTTGGAGGCCGCATAGCCCAGGCCGCCGCCCTGCATGCCGCCGAATCCCTTCAGTCCGGCGGTCGAGCTGGTGAACACGATCGCGCCGCCGCGACCGCCGGCGATCAGATGCGGTATGGCGACCTTGGCTGTGTGGAAGGCGCCGACCAGGTTGACGTCGAGCACGTCGGTCCACTGCTCAAGGTCTTCGGCATCGGTCAGTTCACGAAACGCCATCGTGGCGATACCCGCGTTGACGCAGACGATGTCGAGGCGGCCGAAGTGCTCGACGCCGGCGTCCAGGGCGGTCTTGAGCGCGGGGAAGTCGCGGACGTCGGCTACCGAGGCGATCATCTTGCCGCCCTGGGCTTCCACCAGGGCGACGGTCTCGTCGAGCTCCTCGCGGGATCCCATGGCGTAGCCGCTGGAGCCGATGTCGGCGCAGATGTCCACGCCGATGATGGACGCGCCGTCGGCGGCGAGCCGCACCGCGTGGCTGCGGCCCTGCCCCCGCGCCGCGCCGGTGATGAATGCGACCTTGCCGTCGAGTGAGCCCATGCGGCTACGGTAACCTGGTTACTCATCGGCGGCAAGGGGTTGGTCAATGCTCAGTACCGAGGAGCGGATCCTGGCGATCGTCGTCGAGATCCTCGAGACCGACGGCTATGACGCGGTTCAGCTGCGTGAGGTCGCGCGCCGCGCCCGGATGTCACTGGCGACCATCTACAAGCGCTACGCCACCCGCGATGAGCTGATCCTGGCCGCCCTGGATGCCTGGATGCTCCAGAACCGCTACTCCGGTATCACGCCGCACGCGCGCGGGAAGGGCGAGTCACTGTATTCGGCCCTGATGAGCTTGTACCGCGCCATCTTCGAGCCGTGGGAGCGGCATCCGGCGATGCTGAAGGCGTATGTTCGGGCCCGCTCCGCGCCGGGCGGAGAGAAGTTGGCCCGTCGGGGGCTCGACGTCGTGGTCCCCGCTGCGATGGCAGCCCTCGCCGACGTTGACGAGGTGTTCATCGCCGACCTGGACGTCATCATCTCCAACCTGGTGTACGGGTTGTCGGGGCGTTACGCGGCCGGCGAGATCGCGATCACCGACATCCTGCCCGGGCTGGATCGGGCCGTGTACTGGATGATCAGGGGATACGAGATGGAGGCGGGCCGCTAGCGTTTGGTCAGCGCGAACACCTTGATGTCGCGATCGGTGCGGTGCTGATAGGTGTCGTAGTTGTTGATGTAGTCGATGAACTTCTGGTAGATCCGGCCGTGCTCGTCCCCGGTGACGTCGGTCGCCAGCACTGGTATCTCCTTGCCGCCCATGGTGACCCAGGCATTCGGGTCGGCGGCCAGATTCAGCGCCCAAGCCGGGTGGTGTGCTTGCCCGAAGTTGCTGCCCACCAGGAACAGGCGGTCGCCCTCGCGCATATAGGCCAGCGGGATCTGCCTCCGTTGCCCGGACTTGCGGCCGGTCGTGGTGAGCAGCAGCAACGGGACTGCCATCGGGCCCAGGATGGTGAACCGGCCACCGCTGTTGCTGAGCAGCCAGCGGTCCAGCGGAGTGCCCTGGCGGATGAGCCAGGCGCCGGGTTTCGACCCCGCGAGCACCCCTATCGCGCGCCGTGCCAGCGGCCCCGGGTCGCGGCCCCAGCGCACCTCCGGAAAGGGATTCTCGGTCATACCCAGATCGTGCCATTTCAGCGGCTCAGGACGTGTGAGACTGACTCAATGCCGGACATCGAATTCACCGCCGTCGCGCCGATCATTCCGGTGCGGGACCTCGACGCCGCACTGGAGCGTTACCGCCGGCTCGGGTTCAGCGTCCATCCCTACGCCGGGCCCGCCCGGTACGGCTTCGCCGAACGCGGGCCGGTCTCGCTGCACCTGTCCGAGTGGGAGGAGCACGATCCGATGCGGACCGCCTCCAGCGTGTACTTCTACGTCGACGACGCCGACGCCCTCTACGCGCAGTGGACCGCCTCCGGAGTGCAGGGACGTTTTGTCGAGCCGGTCGACACCGAGTACCAGCTGCGGGAGTTCGCCTACGTCGACCCGGACGGCACCGCGCATCGGGTCGGCTCGCCGATTCCGGCCACGATCGCCCATGCCAGCCGGGACATCGCCGCGCCGGCGGCGCGGATCTTCGAGCTGATCGCCGACCCGGCGCAACAGCCCAGCTGGGACGGCAACGAGAATCTGGCCGAAGCGCTTGCCGGACAACGGGTGCACGCGGTCGGCGAGATGTTCACCATGGCGCTGACCCTGGGTGTCGTGCGGGAGAACCACGTGGTGGAGTTCGAGGAGGGGCGTCGTATCGCCTGGTTCCCGGCCGAACCCGGTCAGCAGCCGCCGGGGCATCTGTGGCGGTGGGAACTCGAGCCGTTGGACGAGACGCACACCCGGGTGACCCACACCTACGACTGGTCGCAGCTGACCGACCCCAAACGCCTCCCGCGGGCGCGCTGGACCACTGCGGACCGGCTGGCGGAGTCGCTGGCCCGGCTGGCCGCATTGGCCGAGGACTCCTGACGCCCCTGGCTCACCGGTTGTTGGCGAACGAACGCAGCGCCTCGATCTGGGCGGGATCCAGTGAGGGCCGGACGTTTTCGCGGGCGGCGGTCACGTCGGACATCGTGACGTCGGCGGCGTCGATCGAGCGGCGCATCGCGGTCAGAGCCGCCTCGCGCAGCAGCGCCACGCAGTCCGCGGCGCTGTAGCCGTCCAGATCGGCGGCCAGCGCATCGAGGTCGACGTCGTCGTGCAGCGGCACCGACTTGCCGGCCACCTTCAGGATCTGCCGGCGGGCGTCGGCATCCGGCGGTTCGACGAACACCAGCTTCTCCAGCCGGCCGGGCCGGGTCAGGGCCGGGTCGATCAGCTCGGGACGGTTGGTGGCACCGACCACCACCACGTCGCGCAGCGGGTTGGCGCCGTCGAGCTCGGTGAGCAGTGCCGCCACCACCCGATCGGTGACGCCCGAGTCGAAGCTCTGGCCGCGCCGCGGTGCCAGCGCGTCGATCTCGTCGAGGAACACCAGCGACGGTGCCGAATCGCGGGCGCGCTGGAACAGATCCCGCACCGCCCGCTCGCTGCTGCCCACCCACTTGTCCATCAGCTCGGCGCCCTTGACCGCGTGCACACTGACCCGCCCGGAGCCCGCCAGGGCGCGCACCACGAACGTCTTGCCGCATCCCGGTGGGCCGTAGAGCAGCACGCCGTGCGGCGGGTCGACGCCGAGCCGGGTGAAGGTGTCCGGGTGCTGCAGCGGCCACAGGATCGCTTCGGTGAGCGCCTGTTTGGTGGCCACCATGTCCCCGACGTCGTCGAGGGTGACCGAGCCGACGGACACCTCCGCGGCCGCCGAACGGGACAGCGGACGGATCACGCTCAACGCCCCGACCAGATCATCCTGGGTGAGTTGCGGCGCCTCGTCGTTGTCGCTGGCGCGCGACGCCGCCCGCAACGCCGCCTCGCGGACCAGTGCAGCCAGGTCTGCCGCCACGAAACCCGGTGTGCGCTCGGCGATCTCTTTGAGGTCGAGGTCGGTGCTGGGGACCGACTTGAGCAGCCCGCCCAGCAGCGCAGCCCGGATCGCCCCGTCGGGCAGGCTCAGCCGCAGCTCCCGGTCGCACAGCTCCGGAGCCCGCAACCGGGGGTCGACCCGATCCGGCAGCGCCGACGTGGCGATGAACGCCACCCCGTCGGCGGCGACCGCGGTGCGCAGTTCGGCCAGGATCAACGCACCCACCGGCTCGGGCGGATCGGGCAACAGCGCGTCGATGTCGGCGATCAGCAACACCCCGCCGCCGTCGCACACCCCCGTCACCGCCGAGCGCACCGCGGCCAGCCGCTCATCTGCGACCCGGGCACCGATCTCGGGCCCGTCGAGCTCCACCACCCGCCGGTGCGCACACACCGCCCGCACCAGTGTGGTTTTGCCGACCCCCGGCGGGCCCGACACCAAAACGCCGAGATTGGTGCCGGCCCGCAGCGACTTGAGCAGATGCGGTTCGTCCAGGGCCAGCTTGAGCCATTCGGTGAGTTTGTCGGCCTGTGCGGTACAGCCTTTGAGATCGTCGACGGTCAGCGGTGCGGTATCGCCGGCCGCGGGCGGGGTGACCGACGGGGCCGGCACGGGTGCGGTGCCGTTGCCCCAGGTCACCGAGGAGTTGGGTTGGACGCTGACCGGCCCGCCCGGGTCGACGCCGGTGACGGTCAGCAGCTCCGAGGTCCAGCTGATCCCCACCGCGGAGGCCAGCGCGGTGGTGGCCGCCGAGGTCGAGGTGCCCGGCCCCAGATCGCGAGGCAGCAGCGACACCGCGTCGCCGACGGTCAGCACCTTGCCCAACAGCGCCTGGCGCAGGGTGGCCGCCGACACCGACTCCGATGCCAGCTTCGACCCGCTCAACGTCACCGAGCGTGCCCCGTAGACGGTCACCGCGGCCACCACCACCTCGGTCCCGTCGCGCAGGCCCGCGTTGGACAGGGTCACGTCGTCGAGCAGCACCACACCGGCGGGGGAGTCCGGCCCGCTCAGCCCGGCCACCGCCGATGTCGTCCGCGAGCCGGTCAGCGACACCGCATCCCACTCCCGGATACTTAGGGCGGCAACGGCTTCAGGGTGCAGCCGGATCACGCCGCGGCGCGCGTCGACGGCCGAGGTGTTGAGCCGGGCGATCAGGGTCAGGTGGCGAGATGTGTCGATACTTCGATGTTGTTCGCGCTCTTCAGTGGAACCCACCCGATCATTATCGGCATACGATCGGCCGTGTCGCGTGGTTCGTTCCATGCTGCACTGTTCATCCGGATGTCGAGATACCGTGGTCAAACTGATCAGGCGGGTGAACTGGCTACGATTAGCCTATGGCGGCCACCGAAGGTGAGCGGATGTTGTCCGCACGGGAAGCTGTGCTGGTCGACGGCCTTGTTGACTGGTTCGGTTTCGAACGCATTCATCGGTACGTTGCTTCTGAAAATGCCGGGAAGCCTTTGTCGGTCGTTCAAGACAAGGCTCTTGAGCTGCTCCGTTCGCTAGCTGGAGATGGTCTAGTGGAGATCGGCGAGCTGGGCGTCAATAGCCGTTTCGCTGCATGGGATATCCCGCTGGATGACGCGATCGATCGGGTTCGGCGCCCCTACGTGACTCAATTCGATGATGAGACCACGTGGTGGTTTGCCTGCTGGCTCAACCTGACGGATCGCGGACAAAAAGTAGCTGAGGAAGTCGAGGAACGCGCGGGCCTGGCTACGCCGCCACAGACTCCCCAAGAGGTGCAGGCTGAACAACGTCGGTTGGCGGCGGCACCGTCTTTGGTCGATGTCGTCACCGGCTATGTCGAGGATCTCGTCCCGATTAGCTCTGGTGAGTCTCCGGACTGGCTGACCCAATTGAGTGTTCCAACTGGCTGGCAGCTCGTCCCACCGGGCGAAGATGCCACAGGGCGGCCGACCCGAGTCGCTATCTTTCGTTCACGGCCGGACGGCGACGTAGGCGCTTCGGAAACGATCACCCTGTATCGATTCACCGGCAGGCCTCCGGCGGAAGTCGTATACAACAACGCTGACTGCACTCTGCGTTACCTCAATACACCGTTGGGACCTGCCGGCAGTGTCGTCGGCCGCCCCACTACTCAAGTGGTGTCCACACCACCGCTGTCGGGGGTGATCGCGGTGCGAAGCAGTGGGTCTTTCGTGTTCTGCCAGGACTGGGTTTGGGCGCAGTACAACACCTACATCGTCGGCTCTGAGCTGCCAGGCGAGGGCCGCATGCTTCACCAGTCCTTGTACGTCGCGCCGGGCCTACGTGACGAATTCGCTGCTGACGTCGCCGAACTCGGCAACGCGGTCCACGAGGGATTTGTCAGAGCAGTGACGACGGCCGGGCCGTAACAAACAGGCTGACGCGTTGGGCATCAGTGGCCCACCAGGTGGGGTGCGGTCGCCAGAGAACCCAGTCCCGCGATGAGGGTAATGATCAGCGCGCCGATGCTAATCGGTTCCTTCGCTGGGCGGTCGCGCAAATGTATGTCCACTGAATCCTTGCTGCCCGGGTACCAAACCTCGGTCGTGGGCCCACCAAACTTACTGTCCGTGCGAAAACCAATTTTTGTTCCGTCTTCGAGGACTTTCCATTCGCCGGGGTAGCTGCCAGGCGGGATTGGGGTCGCGTTCTGGGTTAACTCGTCATATAACTGCCGGATTTGTTCGGATGTCTCGAGAACCTTCACATTAGGGTGCCTTCCTGGCGGCAGCGGGTCGACCTTTCGGTGGACGTCGTCGGAGTTGTGGATTGACGATGGGTCATCGCCACCTGTCTTGTGATCAACGAGGTGGATTTTGGGCTTCCCGCGGTTACCGGAACCGTCTTCCTCATGGAAGTTGAAGTAATTCCCGACGTCGCCGGTAGTTTGGCTGATGCGACGGCTGACCTGGATATCAACCGCGACTAGGTGTTTGGCTCGGCCGTAGATGTCGGTAGCGAATTGCTCGGCTTGGGCGTGACGAGCCGCGCCACCACGACCGGTGGTGTCCTCTACGGTGCAGTTTTCATAGACGTTGAACCCGGCCTCGTTGGCATCCTCTATCGCATAGCGCAGTCGGTTTTGTGCGGAGAGGACATCGGAGGCACCGCTGCGTGCAACCGTCGCGCCAGCACGCAACTTCTCGGCGCCCTCCGAAACCTGAGTATGGTCTGACGCTATCCGGATGCGGGCACCGGTGGCGGACTCGCCTTCCCAACCGGCCGAGCGCAGGTCTTTCGACATGCCGATGAAGACGGTTTCCCAACGGTCAGCGGTGGCATCCATATCAGTTGCACCGGCGATCAGATGATCCGTGGTCCACGCCAATAGCTCAGACAACGGGGGGATCTCGCCGGGCACGTCCACTTACAGAAGCCGCGTGACATCGTGAAATGCAGCGACCGCCTCGGCTTCGTTAATGGCGAAGCCTGCTCTCGCGAGGAGGACCTTCTTAGCGCTGGCATTGGCCCTCGCGGACAATCGGGTTGAAGCAGCCCGCATGCCACCGCGCACCGACGCGATCCTCACCGCGCTGGGTTGTGTCGATGTGGCTGTGACTACTGATGTGCACCCGGCCATTAATTCCGCGGAGTGTCCCTGCCACTTCACCGCCAATGCCTCAAGAACAGCATCTGGAACCTTCACCACCCGAGACATACCGATACAGCCTAAGTCAGCGTCGATCAGCGAGACCGGCAGTCAGGTGTTGAGTTTGGTGGGGGAGCCGGTGCTCTTCAATAGAACCCATGCGGTCAGTATCGACATACGCCCGTGCGCTGACGCTGGCGATCGGGGCGGTTGCACTCCCGGTGGCACCACCGATGGCCCACGCCGACAGCACACTGACCGAACTGGTCGACGCCGCCGCGCAGCGGTTGCAGGTCGCCGACGACGTGGCGGCATCCAAGTGGCACGCCGGAGCCGCCATTGAAGACCCGGCCCGGGTGGAGCAACAACTGACCGGGCTGGCGACCGCCGCGGCGGCCGAACACCTCGACGCCGACTATGTGCGGCAGGTGTTCACCGATCAGATAGACGCCACCGAGTCGGCCGAGCACTACCGGTTCGCCCAGTGGAAGCTGGACCCGGCTGCCGCGCCGGCCGGCGCCCCCGACCTGGCGGCCTCCCGGGCCCGCATCGACGGCTTCAACCGCGTCATGCTCACCCAGATCGGCCTGCGGTGGCAGCAACTGCATGCACCGGATTGCGGCGCCCAACTCGATGAGGCGACCCGCGACGTCAGCATCGCGCGGCAACTTGACCCGTTCTACCGGCAGGCGCTGACCGCGGCGACCCGGGACTACTGCGCCCGGTGACTCAGCGACCGGGCTTACGCAGCCGCAGTCGGGCCATCGACTGACCGTTGGGGCGCCGGATGCCTCGTCGCACCCCCGGACGGCGACCCGGCTGCGCCCGTTTGATCGCCCGGCGCGCAGCCCGGCGCTCCTTGGGTGCGTCCTCCCAGGCTTCCGGATGCGCGGCCACCCAGCGTTGGCTGCGGACCGAGAACGGAATGGTGCACAAGTACGCCAGGATCAGCACCAGCACCAGCACATAGGGGAACAGGAACGCCGCAGCGGCCACCAGGGCCAGCACCGCCAGCAGCCCCGCGGCCAGGTGCGGCGGCACCGAAACGGCGTGCATCTTGCGCATCGGGATTCGGCTGACCAACAGCATGGACGTACCCACCACCCAGGCGCAGGTGAACCACTCCGATGTCCACCAGCCGTCGCCGAACTGCAGTTTCGCCGCCAGCAGGCCCATCAGGGTGATCGCACCGGCCGGGGCGGGCATCCCGACGAAGAACTCGCGGGTGTAGGTCGGCAGGGTGGCGTCGTCAAGCAGGGTGTTGAACCGGGCCAGCCGCAGCACCACGCAGACCGCGTACAGCAGCACCACGATCCAGCCCGCGGGCTGCGTCGACAGCAGCGACACGTAGACCACCACCGCTGGGGCCACCCCGAAGTCGACGGCATCGGCCAGTGAGTCGATCTCTGCGCCCATCCGCGACTCGGCGTCCAGAATGCGCGCCACCCGGCCGTCGAGGCCGTCGAGGATCGCGGCCGCCGCGATCAGCGCCATCGCGACGTGCGGCTGGCCGTCCAACGCGTATTTGATCGAGGTCAGGCCGGCGCAGATGGCCAGTACCGTCATCGAACTGGGCAGGATATGCAGGCCCACCGGGCGTCGCGTACGGGTCGTCACGTCGGTCACGGCAGCTCGGCCAGCACGGTCTCGCCGGCGACCATGCGCTGGCCGATGTTGACCAGCGGGTGCGTCCCCACCGGAAGGTAGGTGTCCAGCCGGGAGCCGAACCGGATCAAGCCGTAGGTGTCACCGATCGCCAGGTGGTCGCCGGGCCGGGTGTCGCAGATGATGCGCCGCGCCACCAGTCCGGCGATCTGTACGGCGATCACCTCGGCGCCGTCGGCGGTGCGAATCCGGACACTGTTGCGCTCGTTGGCCTCGCTGGCCTCGCTGCGGTCCGCGGAGCCGAACCGGCCGGCCCGGTGCAGCACCTCGAGCACCTCACCGCCGATCGGGGCCCGCTGCACGTGCGCGTCGAACACCGACATGAAGATGCTGACCCGCGGCAGAGGGGTGTCCGGCAGATCCAGTTCCGGGGGCGGGCTCGCGGTGTCGACCAGGCAGACCACGCCGTCGGCGGGGGCCACCACCACACCGGGACGAGTCGGCGGCACCCGGTGGGGATGCCGGAAGAAACCGGCGCAGGCGCCGGCGGCCAGCAGTCCGGCTCCGCGCACCCAGGTGTGTTTGCGGCCCAGCAACGCCACACTCAGCCCGCCGGCGACGAACGGCAACCCGGCCTGGTGCATCGGGGGCACCGTCGAGCGCACCAACTCGGTCAGGTGTCGCAGCCCGCCGGGGTCATCTGCTGCACGGGGTCGTCTGGCCATTCGGCCATCTTAGAAGCTGTCGTGTTCATGCGGCGGTCCCAGCTTCGGCTCTCCTTCGTCGGGCCTCGCTGAACCGCTCGGCTCATGCGGCGGTCCCAGCTTCGGCTCTCCTTCGTCGGGCCTCGCTGAACCGCCGGGTTCACCCGGTCAGGTCCCAGACCTCCACCTCGGTACCCATCGGCAGTTCGGTCACCTCGTCGGCGATGTCCAGCAGGCAGTTCGCTGATGCCAGGAACCGCAGGTGGTGCGAGGCCGGCGGACCGTAATTGGTGACGGTCCCGGTCTCGTGGTCGAACAGTCCGCGCCGGAACTGCCGCCGGCCGGGCGGCGAGGTCAGGGTCTCGCTGAGGATGGCGGTGCGGCGCGGCCGGTCCGGTGCCGGCAGGTCCATCGCGCGGCGCAGCGCGGGGCGCACGAACACCTCGAAGGACACCTGCGCGCTGACCGGGTTGCCCGGCAGCGTGATGATGGCCGCCGCGCCGACCCGCCCAATGCCCTGCGGCATCCCGGGCTGCATCGCCACCTTGACGAAATCCACGCCCTGATCGCCTTCACGGCCGAACACGTCCTTGACCACCTCGTAGGCGCCCGCGCTGACCCCACCGCTGGTGATGATCAGATCGACCGCCCCGTCCCGCACCCCGTAGCGGTCGAGCACCGTGGTGAACTCGGCGGTGTCGTCGGCGACGGTGGGCGCGGCCACCACCTCGGCGCCGGCGTCGCGCACGGCGGCCGCCAGCATCACCCCGTTGGACTCGTAGATCTGGCCGGGCGCCAACGGCGTGCCTGGGTGGACCAGTTCGGTACCTGTGGAGATCACCAGCACGCGTTGCCGGGGCCGCACCGTCAGCTGGGCCAACCCGAGCGCCGAGGCCAGGCCCACCGCCGGTGGACTGACGCGCTGGCCGGCCCACAACACGGTGGCACCCTCGGCGACGTCGCCTCCGGCCCGGCGGATGTGGCGCCCGCGGGCGGTGGCGGCGCTGATCTGGACCACGTCGATGCCACCGTCGGTGGCCTCGACCGGAACGACCCCGTCGGCGCCGGCCGGGATCGGCGCACCGGTCATGATGCGGTGCGCGGTACCGGGCGTCAGCGTGGGGATGTCGGTACGCCCAGCCGGAATATCCTCGGCCACCGGCAATCTCACCGGATTGTCTGGCGTCGCATCGGCCACGTCGTCGGCCAGTACGGCGTATCCGTCCATTCCGGAATTGTCGAAGACGGGCAGACAGATCGGCGCGGTCACATCCGCGGTGAGCACCAGGCCTTCAGCCTCAGACAGGGAAACCGTGGCCGGCGGTCGCGGACGGATCAGGTCGGCGACAGCGCGCTGGTGTTCTTCGACAGATCGCATCCCGACATTATCGCTGGCTCTTGCGGCGGTCCCAGCTTCGCCTCTCCTTCGTCGAGCCTCGCTGAACCGCTCGGCTCATGCGGCAGTCCCAGCTTCGCCTCTCCTTCGTCGAGCCTCGCTGAACCGCTCGGCTCATGCGGCAGTCCCAGCTTCGCCTCTCCTTCGTCGAGCCTCGCTGAACCGCCGGGCCCTTACGGGCTCACACCGGAAAGCTGACCCCGGTCAATTCCTCCGAGACCTTCCACAGCCGCTGCTGCAGCTCGACATCGTGCGCATGCTTGCTGGCGTCGACGAGCTTCGGGTGGCCGCGCTGCTCACCGAGGCCACCCGGGCCGTAGTACTGCCCGCCGGTCACCTTGGGGTCGGTGGCGGCCCGCAGCGTCGGCAGCGCGCCCATCGCCGCGCTCTGCACCACCAGCGGCATCAGCAGCCGGTCAGCCGGACGCAGCAGCGGCGGCAGGTAGCGGGTCAGTTCGGTGTTGGCGGTGCCGGGGTGTGCGGCCACGGCCATGGTCGATTTGTGTTTGGCGGCCAGCCGACGCTGCAGCTCGTAGGTGAACATCAGATTGGCCAGCTTGGACTGCCCGTAGGCGGCGATCCGGTTGTAGCCGTTGTCCCACTGCAGGTCGTCGAAGTGGATCGCCGCCATGATCCGGTGCGCCATGCTGCTGACGGTGACCACCCGGGAGCCCTTCACCCGCATCATGCGGGGCAGCAGCAGCCCGGTCAGGGCGAAATGGCCCAGATGGTTGGTCCCGAACTGCAACTCGAAACCGTCGACGGTGCACTGCTTGGGGGTGTACATGACACCGGCGTTGTTGATCAGCAGGTCGATGCGCGGGTGGGCGGCGCCCAGGGCCTTGGCGGCTTCGCGGACCGACGCCAGCGAACTCAGGTCGAGCTCGCGCACCTCGACCGCGGCCTCCGGGTAGGCAGTCTTGATCCGTTCGGCGGCCGCGTTGCCCTTGTCGACGTCGCGCACCGCCAGTACCGTCAGTGCGCCGTGCCCGGCGAGCACCTCGGCGGTGTGATAGCCGATTCCGGTGTTGGAGCCGGTGATTACCGCGACGCGGCCGGATTGATCCGGCACGTCTTCCGCAGTCCATTTGTCCCGGCTGCTCATATCCGAAACGATACCGACGCGGGCGGGTTTGGCGTGCGGAGATGACAGCGCCCCGGCGCTAGGTCATTCTCTGTTGCATGGCGCCCAATGCAAATCGTCCTGGGGAGATCACCATGGTCGACCCCACCAACCCGCCCAGCTCCCGTGCACCGCTGGTGTGGGCACTGGTCGGTTCGGTGCCGTGGCTGGTGCTGGCCGTGCTGCAAGTGGGGTGGGCGGTCGCCGACCAGGGGCTGGCGTGGCTGCACGTGGCTGCGCTGGTGGTCACCGCGTTGGGCTTGCTGGTCTCGGCGGTGGTGGCCCCGCTGTGGCGCTATCGCGTGCACCGGTGGGATGTCAGTGACCAGGCGGTCTTCACCCGTACCGGCTGGCTGGTGCAGGAGCGCCGCATCGCGCCGATCTCCCGGGTGCAGACCGTCGACACCTACCGCGGTCCGCTGGACCGGCTGCTCGGGCTGGCCAACGTGCGGGTGACCACCGCGTCGTCGGCGGGGGCGGTGCACATCGTGGCGCTGGATGCCCCGGTCGCCGACCGCATCGTGGCGCACTTGACCGATATCGCGGCCCTGGGCGTCGAGGACGCCACGTGAGCAGCGGCGAACCCGCCTGGCAGCGGCTGAGCCCACGCATGCTGCTGGTGCATCCGTTGCACGAGGCGCTGCGGGAGCTGCCGTTGCTGATCGCGGTGGTGGTGTTCGGCTCGGCGACCGACAACAAGGTCTGGATGGTGGCGGTGGTCTGGGTGATCGCCGTGGTGGGTGTGACGCGCTGGTTCACCACCACCTATCGCATCGAACCCGATCCTGAATCCGGCCGTGTGCAACTGCGCTCGGGCCTGCTGCGCCGCAACGTCCTTTCGGTGCCGCGCAACCGGATTCGCTCGGTGGAGACCGACGCCAGGTTGTTGCATCGGCTGCTGGGGCTGACCGTGCTGCGGGTCAGCACCGGTCACCAGGCCGCCGGCGACGGGGTGTTCGAGCTGAACGCCGTCGAGAGCAGCCAGGTTCCGGCGCTGCGCGCAATCCTGTTGGCGCACACCGGTCAACCGGCTGGGTCGGCGGCCGGACCCGTACCGGCTCCCGCGACGGTGTTGGCGCGGTGGCGGCCGTCGTGGTTGCGCTACAGCCCGCTGAGCCTGTCCGGGTTGGTGACGATCGGCGCCGCGGCGGCCGCGCTGTTGCAGAGCGGTGCCTGGGCGGCGCTGCAGGATTCGCCGATGAGCCGCGCCTGGTTGGACGCCGCCGAACGCTTCGGGACGCAGACGAGTACAGCGGTGATGGTGGCAGTGGTCCTGCTGGCGGCCGTCTTGCTGGCGGTGCTGCGATCGCTGCTGACCTACGGAAACCTGGTGTTGTCACGCAGTTTCGGGGCGGCCGGGGATGTGCTGGCGTTGAGTTACGGGCTGCTGCGGGTGCGCGAGCGCAACTACGACATGCGCCGACTGCGCGGCGGAACTCTGCGGCGTCCGCTGCTGGTGCGACTGTTCGGCGGGGCGCGGCTGGACGCGGCGATGACCGGGGTCAACGGGGAAGGCGAATCCTCGATCCTGTTGCCGCCCTGCCCGAGAGCCATCGCCGAGCAGGTATTGACCGGCCTGGTGGCCGACCCGGTCGTGGTCACCGGGCCGCTTCGCAGGCACGGGCCGGCCGCCACCCGGAGGCGCTGGACCCGGGCGATGATACTGCCGCTGGTGGCCGGTGTGGCCCTGGCTGTTGCGGCGGCAGGCGAGCTGCCGGTGTGGTGCTGGCCGGCGTGGGCGGGGCTGACCCTGTGCGCCGCGCTGCTGGCGGCTGACCGGGCGCGCGCCCTGGGGCATCGTGTCGACCGGCATTGGCTGACGGCCCGCACCGGCAGCTGGGAGCAGCGCCGCTACTGCATCTCCACCGCGGGCATCATCGGTTGGACCGTGCGGCAGAGCTGGTTTCAGCGCCGCGCCGGGGTGGCAACCTTGATTGCGGCAACCGCCGCCGGGGTCAAGTCCTACCGGGTGATCGATGTGCCGGAGGAATGGGCGTGGTCGGTGGCCGCGCAGGCCTCGCCGTGGGTCGCCGACAGCGCGTGGGCGCGCTGAATTTCCGGGCGCGCTTCGCCGAGCGTGTACTCAGCGCGAGATTCAGCCCGATTTTTCGTGCTGAATACACACTCGGCGGCGCGGGCGAGGAACCAGACGAGAGCTACGACTCGCGATTAGAGCTGCCGGATAGCCACGATCCGCGCCCGCAGCTGATCCGACGTCGCCGCCGCCACCGGCGGGCCGCCGCAGACCCGGCGCAGCTCGTTGTGGATCCAGCCGTGCGGCTTGCCCAGGCGATGATGGGCCGCCGACACCAGCGCGTTGAGCTCGTGACGCAGCGCGCGCAACTGACCATGCGTGGTCACCGGGGCCGGAGCCCCACCGGCGGCGGCCACCTTCGACCGCCGGTCCAGCTGCTCCTCCTGGCGCTGGCGCAGCAGATCGCGCATCTGGTTGGCATCCAATAGGCCGGGGATACCCAGGTAGTCGGCCTCTTCCTCGCTGCCGGCCGGCGTGGCGGTGCCGAACGAGGCGCCGTCGAAGATCACCTGGTCCAGTTCGGCGTCGGCGCCCAGTGACTCGAACTTGTTCTCCAGCTCGGACGGCTCGTTGCGCTTGCGCTGGGCTTCCTCGAGTTCGTCATCGAACGATTGGCGGTGCGGCTTGCCCAGCACATGGTTGCGCTGTTCTTCCATCTCGCTGGCCAGGCCGAGCAGCGACGGCACCGACGGCAGGAAGATGCTGGCCGTCTCACCGGGCCGCCGCGATCGCACGAACCGGCCGATCGCCTGGGCGAAGAACAGCGGGGTGGACGCGCTGGTGGCGTAGACCCCGACCGCCAGCCGGGGTACGTCGACGCCTTCGGAGACCATTCGCACCGCCACCAGCCAGCGGCTGGTGGCCTCGGAGAACTGCGCGATCTTGTCCGACGCGCTGGGATCGTCGGAGAGCACCACGGTGGGGGTCTCACCGGTGAGCGTGGTCAGCAGCTTGGCGTAGGCGCGGGCGTTCTTCTGGTCGGTGGCGATGATCATGCCGCCGGCATCGGCCATGCCGCCGTCGCGCAACTGGCGCAGCCGGGTGTCCGCGGCGGTGATCACCGCCGGCATCCATTCCCCGGCCGGGTCCAGCGCCGTGCGCCAAGCCCGGGTGGTGTGCTCGGCGGTCAGCGGCTCGCCGAGCCGGGCCGAGTGCTCTTCGCCGGCGCTGTCGCGCCAGCGCGCCTCGCCCGAGTACGCCATGAACACCACCGGGCGCACCACGCCGTCGGCCAACGCGTCGGTGTAGCCGTAGCTGTCGTCTGCCACCGAGCGCAGGTGGCCGGTGCCGTCGGGCTCGTAGTTGACGAAGGGGATGGGGCTGTCGTCGCTGCGGAACGGGGTTCCGGTCAGCGCCAGCCGCCGGGTGGCATCGTCGAATGCCTCGCGGATGCCGTCGCCCCAGCTCTTGGCGTCGCCGCCGTGGTGGATCTCATCGAAGATCACCAGGGTTTTCGCGGCCTCGGTGCGCACTCGGTGCCGGGTGGGGTGGCTGGCGACCTGCGCGTAGGTGACGACGACGCCGTGGTACTCCGAGCTGGTCTGCGAGTCGGAGTTGGAAAACCGCGGGTCCAGCGCAATGCCATGGCTGGCGGCGGCCGAGGCCCACTGCACCTTCAGGTGTTCGGTGGGCACCACGATCGTGATGCGCTCGACAGAACGGTCGGCCAGCAGTTCGGCGACGATGCGCAGCGCGAACGTCGTCTTACCGGCGCCGGGGGTGGCCACCATCAGGAAATCTCGCGGCTTGGCGGTCAGATAGCGCACCAGAGCCCGGCGTTGCCAGCCCCGCAAAGCCCGGGTGCTGGGCGCTGCTTCAGCCCGCACCCGGTCTCCTATCTGATCGAGATGCAGTCTAGGGCAAGCCGATAGCATCGCCGGTGTGTCCACCCCGCGCGAGCCGGAATCCGTCCGTGTCGAGCGACTCCGTGATGCGCAGGCCAAGGCGGTCGCACTCTTCGACGAGATCGAGCGCCGCGGCATGGTTCGCCCCGGAGTCGGCGAGCGGCAGCTCTCCGATGAGATCCGGGACCTGGCCGCCGACATGTTCGGGGTGACGCGGCACTGGCATCGGCGGGTGGTGCGGGCCGGCGAGAACAGTCTGCTGCCGTTTCACGCCGACCCGCCGGATCGGATCATGGCCGACGACGACATCGCCTACCTGGACCTGGGCCCGATCTTCGAAGAGTGGGAGGCCGACTTTGGTCGCACCTTCGTGCTCGGCGGCGATCCGGACAAGCTGGCGCTGCGCGACGCGTTGCCCGGGGTGTGGAGCGCGGGCCGCGCTTTCTTCGAGGCGCACGCCGACATCACCGGCGCGCAGCTGTTCGATCACGTGGTCGGTCTGGCCAAGGACGCGGGCTTCGAATTCGGTGCTCCGATCGCGGGACACCTGCTCGGGGAGTTTCCACACAAGAAGATCTCCGGAGACGACGCCCGGTTCTACGTCGCGCCCGGATCCGACGAGCCGATGCGCCGCACCGATCCCACCGGCAGGGTCTGTCACTGGATCCTGGAGGTGCACCTGGTGAACCGGGCCCGCGGGTTCGGCGGGTTCTACGAGCAGCTGCTTGACGTGGCGTGAGTCCCGATCAGCCGATCGGGTAGACCACGCCGGTCAGCTCCTCGGAGACGGTCCAGAGCCGGCGCTGCCGCTGCACGTCATGCGACTTGCGGCTGGACCCGACCACCTTGGGGTAGCCCCGCGTCTGCGCGAAGCCGTCGGGTCCGTAGTACTGCCCGCCCAGCGCCTGCGGGTCGCTGGCGGCCCGTAGCGTCGGCAGGGCGCCCATGGCTGCGTCTTGGAACAGCGGGGCGACCACGGGGTAGGCGGCCGCAGCCCAGCCGGGCAGGTGGCGCATCAGCTCGGTGTTCGAGCCGCCGGGGTGCGCGGCCGTGGCGATGGTCGTCCCGTGCGAAACCAGCCGTCGTTGCAGTTCGTAGGTGAACAGCAGGTTGGCGAGTTTGGCCTGGCCGTAGGCCTGCACCCGGTTGTAGCGGCGTTCCCACTGCAGATCCTCGAAGTGGATGTCGGCGCGGATGCGATGACCGATGCTGCTGACCGTCACCACCCGGGACCCCGCGACCGGCAGCAGCCGATCCAGCAACAGGCCGGTGAGGGCGAAGTGCCCCAGGTGGTTGGTGCCGAACTGCAGCTCGAAGCCGTCCTTGGTGGTCGACTTGGGCGGGTACATCACCCCGGCGTTGTTGATCAGCAGGTCGATGCGGTCGTGGTCGGCGCGCAATTGCGCCGCCGCGGCGCGGATGGAGTCCAGCGATGTCAGGTCGAGTTCCTGCAGCACCACGTTGGTTCCGGGGCTGCGCTTACTGATGAGGTCTGCGGCGTCCTTGCCTTTGTCGAGATTGCGCACGGCCAGCACCACGTGGGCGCCACGCGCGGCGAGCGCCGCGGCCGTTTCGTAGCCGAGGCCGGTGTTGGCTCCGGTGATCACGGCGACCCGGCCGGTCTGGTCGGGGATGTCGGCGGTTGTCCATTTGGCCATCGGAGGCTCCTGAGCGGTAGGGTAAACGGGGCGAACGCTCCGGTTTTTTCGACTATACGGAACGTACGCCCCGGTTTGTCAACCGTTAGGGGATATCGGTGGCCCAATCCGCACGTCCGCTGCGTGCCGATGCCGCACGCAACCGTGCGCGAGTGCTGGAAGTCGCCTACGAAACCTTCGCCGCCGAAGGCCTGTCGGTGCCGATCGACGAGATCGCCCGGCGGGCCGGAGTCGGGGCCGGGACCATCTACCGTCACTTTCCGACCAAAGACGAGCTGTTCTCAGCGGTCATCGGAGACCGAATGCAGCACGTCGTCGATGACGGATACGCCCTGCTGGAGGCCGGCGATCCGGGCACGGCGCTGTTCACCTTTCTGCGTTCGATCGTGCTGCAGTGGGGCGCGACGGATCGGGGTCTGGCCGAGGCGCTCGCGGGCTTCGGCATCGACATCCAGCAGGCCGCCCCCGAGTCCGAAGAGGCATTCCTGACGGTGCTCGGCGAGCTGCTGCGCGCTGCTCAGCAGGCGGGTACCGCGAGGCAGGACGTCGGCGTACGTGAAGTCAAGGCGATCCTGGTCGGCTGCCAGGCGATGCAGTCCTACAACTCCGAGCTGGCAGAAAGGGTGACCGATGTCGTCGTCGACGGTTTACGCCCTCGGCGATAGGAGCTCGTGACCTTGCACTCCCCATAGGCGAGTGCTAAAAATGACGTTGGCACTCGCGACCAGTGAGTGCTAGGTCGGGACGGTGAGGTACGGGCCGCACCTGCGGAGCACACCCACAACCGTCCGTCGCGGGCACTGCACCCGACCGACAAGACGTGCACCCCCTAACCGGAGGAATCACTTCGCAATGGCCAAGCAAATTGCGTATGACGAAGAGGCCCGTCGCGGCCTCGAGCGGGGCCTGAACGCCCTCGCCGACGCGGTCAAGGTGACGCTGGGCCCCAAGGGCCGCAACGTCGTCCTGGAGAAGAAGTGGGGCGCCCCCACGATCACCAACGATGGCGTGTCCATCGCCAAGGAGATCGAGCTGGAGGACCCCTACGAGAAGATCGGCGCCGAGCTGGTCAAAGAGGTCGCCAAGAAGACTGACGACGTCGCCGGCGACGGCACCACCACCGCCACCGTGCTGGCCCAGGCCCTGGTCAAGGAAGGCCTGCGCAACGTGGCCGCCGGCGCCAACCCGCTGGGTCTGAAGCGCGGCATCGAGAAGGCCGTCGAGAAGGTCACCCAGACCCTGCTGGCCACCGCCAAGGAGGTCGAGACCAAGGAGCAGATCGCGGCCACCGCCGGGATCTCCGCGGGCGACCAGTCCATCGGTGACCTGATCGCCGAGGCGATGGACAAGGTTGGCAACGAGGGTGTCATCACCGTCGAGGAGTCCAACACCTTCGGCCTGCAGCTGGAGCTCACCGAGGGTATGCGCTTCGACAAGGGCTACATCTCGGGCTACTTCGTCACCGACGCCGACCGTCAGGAAGCGGTCCTGGAGGACCCCTACATCCTGCTGGTCAGCTCCAAGGTGTCCACGGTCAAGGACCTGCTGCCCCTGCTGGAGAAGGTCATCCAGGGCGGCAAGCCGCTGCTGATCATCGCCGAGGACGTCGAGGGCGAGGCCCTTTCCACGCTGGTCGTCAACAAGATCCGCGGCACCTTCAAGTCTGTGGCCGTCAAGGCCCCGGGCTTCGGTGACCGTCGTAAGGCGATGCTGCAGGACATGGCGATCCTCACCGGTGGCCAGGTCATCAGCGAAGAGGTCGGCCTGTCGCTGGAGAGCGCCGACATCGCGCTGCTGGGCAAGGCTCGCAAGATCGTCGTCACCAAGGACGAGACCACCATCGTCGAGGGCGCTGGTGACTCGGAGGCCATCGCCGGCCGGGTGTCGCAGATCCGTGCCGAGATCGAGAACAGCGACTCCGACTACGACCGGGAGAAGCTGCAGGAGCGGCTGGCCAAGCTGGCCGGCGGCGTCGCGGTCATCAAGGCCGGGGCCGCCACCGAGGTGGAGCTCAAGGAGCGCAAGCACCGCATCGAGGACGCGGTGCGCAACGCCAAGGCTGCCGTGGAAGAGGGCATCGTCGCCGGTGGCGGCGTGACCCTGCTGCAGGTGGCACCGTCGCTGGACGAGCTGAAGCTCGAAGGTGACGAGGCCACCGGCGCCAACATCGTCAAGGTGGCGCTGTCGGCTCCGCTGAAGCAGATCGCCTTCAACGCCGGCCTGGAGCCGGGCGTTGTCGCCGAGAAGGTCTCGAACCTGCCCGCCGGCAGCGGCCTGAACGCCGCCACCGGTGAGTACGAGGACCTGCTGAAGGCCGGCGTCGCCGACCCGGTGAAGGTGACCCGTTCGGCGCTGCAGAACGCGGCCTCCATCGCGGCACTGTTCCTGACCACCGAGGCCGTTGTCGCCGACAAGCCGGAGAAGGCGGCCGCACCCGCGGGCGACCCGACCGGTGGCATGGGCGGCATGGACTTCTAAGTCTGGTTGCACGAGAGAGCCCGGTCCCTTTGGGGGCCGGGCTTTTTCGTTGTGCACACAACGCTGACAGCGACCCCCCAGCGAATAAATCTTGATTCCGATTGTGAAAAAGAACTAGGTTGCGAAGCCGAATCATGACTGAGAGGAATCGATGAAGCGCATCGCATGGGGGATCGTCGTCGGCGGAGCCGCGGCGGCCGCGTTCACGGGTTCGGGGGTGGCCGGCGCCACCGGTGCCACCTGGACGCCGAGCTACGACGTCAATGACGCCCAACTGTTCGCAGGGCTGCCAACTTTGGGCCAGGAAGCGTGGTCCCCGGCATGGGAACTGCCCGCGAGTTTCACCTCCGCCACCGGCACCGTTCTGACCGGTACCGACTACCTCACGCCCACGATCGGTGGGCTCAACAACGAGCTCGTCACCACGGACGGAACGGTATTCGATCAGAACCAGTTGTTCCCCGGCTTCACCAACCTCTACTACGACCCGGCCGGGGGCGGCACCGCCGTCGACGCGATGAAGACCCCGTTCGGCAGCTTCGATCTGGCGTCGGCGCCGTCGTGGGCCGTGCCGGACTTTCCCACGGCGACCGCGGAGACCGTGGGCCAGAACATCGTCGTCACTGACGTTGCCTTCGGCCGTATCGGGCAGGCGATCGGCCTGGCCGACAGGAACGGTTATGCCGCGGGCGGAGGGGTGACGGATCACGCCACCATCACGACATTGCAGACCCCCGATTCGTCGCTGGTGTGGGCGGCGCCGGCCGCCTACGCCGTGGGCACCGGCGCGGACGCGACGACACTGACCGGGACTCTGTACGTCACGTCGCCGACCGACGTCGAGTTCGTGGACAAGGCCGGGGATGTCTTCGACCAGCACGCATTGGTTTTCGGATTGTTTCCGGTGGAAAACCTGTACTACGCCCCGGTCAATGGCCCCGCGGTGGACGAGGTCTCCACGATTTTCGGAAACATCGATCTGTCGCCGTTCGCGTCCTGGTTCGCGCCCACCGATGTCGCGGACTTGGTGACGCCGTCGCCCCTGACCGATCTGGCCGACGCCGGCCTGTACAGCGCGCTCGACCTGGCATCCGGCCTCACCCCGTAGTCGTCGACTCTGCGTCCACGGCGCAAAAGTTCGAGTGGTGTGCGCCCTGGACGCAGAGTCAACGAGGATGGCGGTATGGAAATCGTGCTGCTGGGCACCGGCAGCGCCGACGGTTGGCCCAACCCGTTCTGCCGGTGCGCCTCCTGCCGGTCGGCCGCCGGGGAGGTTCGCGGGCAGACCGCCGCGCTGGTCGACGGCGCCTTGCTGCTGGACTGCGGACCGGAAGCGCCGCGGGCCGCGGTTCGCTACGGGCGTTCCCTGGCCTCGGTGCGGCACATCCTGTTCACCCACGGCCACCCCGACCATGTCGGGCCCGCCGCGCTGCTGATGCGGCACTGGACCCGGGCGGCCGAGCCGCTGGATGTGGTCGGTCCGCCGAGTGCGTTGGATCAGTGCCGGCACTGGGTGGGCCCCGACGACCCGGTCCGGTTCGTGCAGGTGGCGCCCGGCGACGAGGTGGGACTGGGCGACTATCGGGTGCGGGTGCTGGCCGCCGCACACGGTTCCGACATGGGCGATGACGCGGTGCTGTACGACATCGCCGGGGACGCCCGCATCCTGTGGGCCACCGACACCGGCCCGCTCCCAGGGGCCACGCACACCGCGGTGGCCGGCGCCGGCTACGACGCGGTGTTTCTGGAAGAGACGTTCGGCGACTACACCGAGCACGGCACCGAACACCACGACCTGGACTCCTTCGCGGCGACCGTTTCGCAACTGCGAGCGTCGGGGGCCGTCGTCGACACCACCGATGTCGTCGCGGTCCACCTGAGCCATCACAACCCTCCGGAGGCGGAATTGACTGCGGCACTGTCTGAGTCGGGTGCTCGGCCGGGACGCGACGGTGAGGTGGTGACGGCAGGGCGACGACGGACGACGCGCACCCTGGTGCTGGGTGGGGCACGCTCGGGCAAATCCGCGCACGCCGAGGCGCTGCTGGCCGCCGACCCGGCCGTGACCTACCTGGCCACCGGTGGTGTCCGCGAGGGGGATCCGGAGTGGGCCGAGCGGGTGCGGCTGCACCGGGAACGCCGACCGGCTGCCTGGCGCACCGTCGAGACCGTTGACGTCGCCGAAGTGCTGCGAGCCGCTGAAAACCCTTTGCTGCTGGACTGTTTAGGCACCTGGCTCACCGCCCGGATGGACCTGCATCGGGTCTGGGACGGTGGTCCGCTGGAGCGGGTTCACGCCGATATCGACGAACTCGTATCGGCCTGGCTGGCCTGCCCGGTGCCGGTGGTGGCGGTCAGCAACGAAGTCGGCAGCGGGGTGGTGCCGCCCACCGCTTCAGGGCGGCTGTTCCGGGACCTGCTGGGCGTGCTCAATGCGCGGATCGCCGCCGAGTCGGATCAGGTGGTGCTGATGGTGGCCGGCAGGCCGCTCGCCCTCCCGGCTACGTGAGCTTCAGATCCACACAGTCGCTGTAGCAAGGGGTTTCACCCGGCGACGCCGGGGTGGCGACCCGGATCAGCACTGCGCGGCTGGGGGCGATCGCCAGGCCGGCCAGATCACCGCCGGCATCGGAGACCTCGGCGGTACCGTCGACGATCACGGTGTAGCCGCCCGGCGCCGGCGGCGGCCACATCACGGTCACATCGGTGCTGCGAGCCAGATTCGCGCGGCTACGCCGCCCGCCCAATGCGCCGATATGAACGGTGTCGCCCTTCAGGATCGGCATCACCGGCACCGGGTGCGGCCGGTTCTCGGCGTCGACGGTGATCAGGTAGGCGTAGTCATGGCCCTCGAGCTTCTCGGCGAGCCGGTCGAAATCCACGTTGGAGGTCATACGGGCGAGCCTAAACGGGTGAGCTGTCAATCCGCCTTGAGCTGTACGCAGTCGTGGACGGTGCCCAGCGCCCGCCCGTCGGTGAACACCGGCCGGTGCAGCAGGGCCTTGGTCGGTGTCACCAGAACCGGGCCGGCCGGATCGTCGGGAAGCTCCGCCCGCCCGTCGACGAACAGGGAGTACTCATTGGCTTCACGCGCGGGCCAGACCAGAGTGACGGCATCGCGGGCCGACATGTTCTCCCGGCCGTGGGTGCCGACGGGGCCGATATCCACCCGGGCGCCGTCGAAGGTCGGGGTGATCGCGGTGGTACGGACGCGGTAGTCGTCGCCGACGGTCACCAGGTACGCGAAGCCGTACCCGGGCAACAGCTCGGCCAGGCGAACGAGGTCGACGGAGCGGGCCATGGTGTCGAGGATAGTGATTTAGCAGCAGACACCGGGCACGCGTTGCGCCAAGATAGCTCTATGGAATTCCGCTACCTGGGCAACTCCGGCCTGCAGATCTCCGAAATCACCTACGGCAACTGGCTCACCCACGGCTCGCAGGTCGAGAACGACGTCGCCACCGAGTGCGTGCATGCCGCACTGGATGCCGGCATCACCACCTTCGACACCGCCGATGTGTATGCCAATGGGCGTGCCGAGAAAGTGCTGGGTGCGGCGCTGAAAGGTCACCGGCGCGCGGCGCTGGAAATTTTCACCAAAGTGTACTGGCCGATCGGGCCGGCCCCATTGGGCAAGAACGACACCGGCCTGTCCCGTAAACACATGATGGAAGCCATCGATGGGTCGCTGCGGCGGCTACAAACCGACTACGTCGACCTGTACCAGGCACACCGCTATGACTCCTTCACCCCGCTGGAGGAGACCATGCAGGCGTTCGCCGACATCGTTCGGGCGGGCAAGGCCCTCTACATCGGGGTCAGCGAATGGAGCCCCGAGCAGATCCGCCGAGCCCACGAACTCGCCGGTCAGCTCGGAATATCGCTGATCTCAAGCCAGCCGCAGTACTCGATGCTGTGGCGGGTGATCGAACCGGAGGTGGTGCCGACCTGCCGAGAACTCGGGCTCGGCCAGATCGTCTGGTCGCCGATGGCCCAAGGGGTGCTGTCCGGCAAATACCTGCCGGGTCAGCCGCCGCCGGCCGGGTCGCGTGCCACCGACGAGAAGGGCGGGGCGAACTTCATCAAACGGTTCATGACCGACGACGTGCTGATCCGGGTGCAGCAGTTGGCGCCGATCGCCGCGGAGCTCGGGCTGACGACGGCACAGCTGGCGATCGCCTGGGTGCTGCAGAACGACAACGTTGCCGCGGCTCTGGTCGGGGCATCGCGGCCCGAGCAGGTCGCCGAGAACGTCAAAGCCGCCGGCGTGCGGATCCCCGCCGAGCTCCTAGCGCGTATCGATCAGGTCCTGGGCGACGCGGTGACCAGTGACGGCGAACTGGTCGCCCGCTCGACCCCACAGCAGCGGTTGCTCTGAGTCGTCACACCCGGCACAGGAGCTGGCTGTGCAGCAGTGCCAGCCAGCCGTCCGGGTGATCGGCCCAGTCCCGCCACGCCTGCGAAATCGCCTGCAGTTTGGCGTGATCGGCGGCGCCACTGTTCAGCAGTTGCCCGGCGATGGCGGATTCCAGGATCCGGTCGGCCCACATCCCGCCCCAGTGTTCCCGGTCGGCGGCGGTGCCATAACAGGTCGCGCTCGTCGTCGGGGTGACGTCGGTGAATCCGGCCGCGTGTGCCCAGGCCAACAGATGCCGTCCCGCGTCGGGCTCGCCGCCGTTGGCCCGCGCGGCGTCACGGTAGAGCCGCAGCCAGTCGTCCAGCTCCGCCGACGCCGGATACCAGGTGAACGCCGCGTAGTCGCTGTCGCGGACGGCCACCACGCCGCCGGGTTTGCACACCCGGCGCATCTCGGTCAGCGCGGTCACCGGGTCGGCGACGTGCTGCAGCACCTGATGGGCATGGACCACATCAAAGCTGTTGTCGGGGAACTGCATTGCGTGCACATCGGCGACCACGAAGTCGATGTTGTGCTGCCCTCGCTCGTCTGCGCAGGCGCGGGCCAGATCCAGGGCCTCGGGCACCGGCTCGATGGCGGTCACCCGGCCCGGGGCGACGAGGCGGGCCAGATCGGCGGTGATGGTTCCCGGGCCACAGCCGACGTCCAGCAACTGCAGGCCCGGCTTCAGCGACGGCAACAGGTAGGCCGCGGAGTTCTGCGCGGTGCGGGAACGGTGGGCGCGCAGCACCGACTCGTGGTGGCCGTGGGTGTATTTGGGGGACGTCACATCCGAAACGGTACGCCGGTGAACTCGGTGGAAGTTCAGGCCGGCGCGGGCCGGCGGCCGCGCACCAGCTTGCCCGGGCGGGCCGCGGTGGGTTTGCCGTTCTCCGCGATGATCTCGCCGGAGACGATCGTCGCCACGTAGCCGTCGGCGGCCTGATCGAGCCGGCGTCCGCCGGCCGGCAGGTCGTAGGTGACCACCGGCTTGTGCAGGCGCAGGTTCTCGTGATCGATGACGTTGAGGTCCGCCTTGTAGCCGACCGCGATGCGGCCCCGGTCGTCGAGCCCGGCGACCCGGGCCGGCCTCGACGTCAGTTCGCGGACCGCCGCTTCGACGCTGAGCCGTCCGGACTTGCGATCGCGCGCCCAGTGCGCCAGCACGTAGGTGGGGTAGCTTGAGTCGCAGATCATTCCGTAGTGGGCGCCACCGTCGCCCAAGCCCAGCACCACGTCGTCGCGGCGAATCAGGGCCCCGACGGTGTCCAACGAGTTGTCCCGGAAGTTGGCCAGCGCATCCAGCAGGATGGCGTGCCCGTCGTCGTCGAGCAGCCGGTCGTAGGCTTCCTCGGCTGGGGAGACGCCCCGTGCCCTGGCGCGCGCGGCGATGCTCTTCGACGGATCCGGCTCATAGTCGGCGTCGTCGCCGAGCGGGAACGTCCAGTCCCAGGACTGGGCCAGGTACGCGATCGGGTTGTTCGGAACGATTCTGGCTTGGTCGGCCAGAATCCGTTGCCGCACTTCGGGCTTGCGCATCTCGGCGACCCGCTCGGCCAGCGGCAGGCCGGCGATCGCCCGGTAACTCGGGTACAGCACGAACGGATTGATGCTCAGGTCCAGCCCGACGATGAGTCCGACCGGGCGCGGGAACACCTGCGCGGTGATCGTGGCGCCGGCGCTGTTCGCCTTCTCCACCATGGTGACCGCGTCGCGCCAGACCGGCTCGCCCGCGTTGCCGATCAACAGGGTGAACGTGACCGGCAGTCCGGCATCGGTGGCCGCGTCGAAAACCTGCTGCAGCACAGGCTGATACGAGCCGTCCGGCAGGTCGGGGACGAACTGGATCAGGCCACCGCCTCCTTCGGCGAGGCCGCGGCCGATCTCGAGGATCTCGGAGTAGGCGGCGTTGTAGCTGGGGATCTGGGAGCCGGTCCGGGTGCGGTGGGTGGTCAGCCGTGACGAGGAGAAGCCCAGCGCCCCAGCCTCGGCGGCTTCTCGGGCCAGTGCGCGCATCTGCGCCAGATCCGCGGGCGTGGCCGGTTCGCGGTCCACGCCGCGCTGACCCATCACGTAGACCCGCAGCGGCGAATGCGGCAGGAACGCCGCCACATCAATGTCGCGCGCCCGCGCATCGACGGCATCCATGAACTGGCCGAACGTCTCCCAGGTCCAGGGCAGGCCGTCAGTCATCACCACGCCGGGAATGTCTTCGACGCCGGCCATCAGATCGACCAGCACCTCATGGTCGGTAATCCGGCACGGGGCGAAGCCCACGCCGCAGTTGCCCATCAACGCCGTCGTCACCCCGTGTGCCGATGAGGGATTCAGCCGGTCCGACCAGATCGACTGCCCGTCGTAATGGGTGTGCAGGTCGACGAAACCCGGTGTCACCAGCAGGTCGGTCGCGTCGATCACGTGCTGGGCCTCGCCGGTCGCGGTTCCGAGTTCGACGATGACGCCGTCGCGCACCCCGACGTCGCCGCGGTAGGGGCTGCCGCCCAGCCCGTCGACGATCGTGCCGTTGCGGACAACGAGGTCGAGGCTCATCTAGTCAATCTACGACCGCGTCCGGGCTCGTGCCAGGATGTATTCGTGATCGACCACTTGGGCATCAACTGCACCGACTACGCCAGATCGCAGAAGTTCTACGACGCGGTCCTCGATGTCCTGGGATATACGCGGCAGCTGGATGTCGGCGTGGCCATCGGCTACGGACAGGGCGGGAGGCCGACGTTCTGGATCGCCGACGCCGGCGCGGGCGATGCCACGGGCCCCAACCGCGAGGTCCACGTCGCCTTCAGCGCCGCCGACCACGAACAGGTCCAGAAGTTCTATGACACCGCCGTCGAGCTCGGCGCCGAAGCACTGCACGCGCCCCGGTTCTGGCCCGAATACCACCCAGGCTACTTCGGGGCCTTCGTGCGTGATCCGGACGGCAACAACGTCGAGGCGGTCTGTCACCAGGCGTAGCGTCGGGCGGTATGACTGGCACAGACGCAGTCGCCGCTCTGCGGGATCTGCTCCGGGATGCGTTCACGCGGTTGATCGAGCATGTCGACGAAGTCACCGGCGGGCTCACCGAGCAGGCGGCCGACTATCGGCCGACCCCGCAGGCCAACAGCATCGCCTGGCTGCTCTGGCACAGCGCCCGGGTGCAGGACATCCAGGTCGCCCAGGTCGCCGGCGTCGAGCAGGTGTGGACGCGCGACGGTTGGGCGGACCGGTTCGGTCTGGACCTCCCACGTGACGACAGCGGCTACGGCCACGGCCCGGCCGAAGTCGCCAAGGTGCACGCCCCGACGCAACTGCTGGCCGACTACTACCGCGCCGTGCATCAACTGACCCTGGACTACCTCGACGGCGTCACCGTGGCTGAGCTGGGCCGAGTCGTCGACACGCACTGGAATCCGCCGGTGACGGCCGGCGTGCGGCTGGTCAGCGTCATCGATGACTGTGCTCAGCACCTGGGACAGGCCGCGTACCTGCGGGGTATCGCACCCGGCCAAACTTGACACCTGTCTAGGCCCGGTGCGATCCCGGTCACAACCGCGACTAGCATGGCGCCATGACCGCCACCACTCCAGCTGCTACCGCTCTTTCCGGCACCGACACCGTGCTCAACCCCGCGACCGGGGCCGCCGCCGGTGAGGTGCGCTGGACCGATCCCGCCGACATCGCCGGCATCGCCACCGGGCTGCGCGCCGCCCAGCGGGAATGGGAGCGCCGCGGCGCCAAGGGCCGCGCCAAGGCGCTGGCCCGGTTCGCGGTGTGGCTCGGCGACAACCGAGACGAGATCGAGAAGCTGCTGATCGCCGAGACCGGCAAGTCCAGCACCGACGCCGCGCAAGAGGTGCCGTTGCTGATCATGATCCTGTCGTACGTGATCAAGGTGATGGACAAGGCGCTGGCCCCGGAGACCCGGCCGGCGCCGATGGCGGCGCTGGCGATCAAGAAGATCAGCGTGCACTACCGCCCGCGGCCGGTGGTCGGGGTGATCGCGCCGTGGAACTACCCGGTGGCCAACGCGATGATGGACGCGATCGGCGCGCTGGCCGCCGGCAGCGCGGTGTTGTTGAAGCCCTCCGAGCAGACCCCGCTCACCGCCGAGTTGCTGCGCCGGGGCTGGCAGACCTCCGGCGCCCCGGACGTGTTCGCGGTGGTGCAGGGTGCGCGCGAGGTCGCCGAAGCGGTGATCGACAACTCCGACTACGTGCAGTTCACCGGTTCCACCGCCACCGGGCGCAAGGTGGCCGAGCGGGCAGCGGGCCGACTGATCCCGTGCAGCCTCGAACTGGGCGGCAAGGACCCGATGATCGTGTGCGAAGACGCCGACATCGACCTGGCCGCGCACGCCGCGGTGTGGGGGGCGATGTTCAACGCCGGGCAGACCTGCGTGTCGGTCGAGCGGGTGTACGTGCTGGAAGCCGTCTACGACAAGTTCGTCGCAGCGGCGGTCCGCGATGTCGAGGCGCTGCAGATGGGCGCCGGTGAGGGCAAGCACTTCGGCTCGCTGATCAGTGATGCGCAGCGGGCCGTCACCGAACGCCATGTCAACGAGGCGGTGGCGGCCGGGGCGCGGGCACTGACCGGCGGTGAATGCCCCACCGGTCCGGGCAGCTTCTATCCGCCCACCGTGCTGGTCGACGTGGACCACTCGATGGCCTGCATGACCGAGGAGACCTTCGGCCCGACGCTGCCGATCATGAAGGTCGCCAGCGTCGACGAGGCTATCCGGCTGGCCAACGACAGTGACTACGGGTTGAGCGCCTCGGTGTTCTCTCGTGACATCTCGCGGGCCAAGGACATCGCGGTTCAATTGGACTGCGGCGCGGTGAACGTCAACGACGTGATCTCCAACCTGATGTGCACGACTGCGCCGATGGGCGGCTGGAAGACCTCGGGTATCGGGGCGCGGTTCGGCGGCGCGGACGGCATCCGCAAGTTCTGCCGGCAGGAGACCGTCGTCGTCCCGCGCACGAATGTCGGTGCGGGCGGCAACTTCTACCACAATTCGCTCAAGGCGCTGGGCCGGGCAAACAAGATGATCACCAAGATGGCGCTGGCGCGGCCGCGCCGCACCGCGAAATAGTGCGCGGCCTCACCGCGGCACTGTTCTGGCTGCTGGCCACGGCGGCATTGGCGGTGACGTTGCCGATGGCGTGGGCGCAGTGCAACCTCATCGACGCCGACGGCTACTCGCGGCTGGCGCGCAACGCCGCCGCCCAACCGGCGCTGCAGAAGGCGGTCGCAGCTGAACTGAGCGCCCAGACGGTGCAGCTGATCCGCGCAACCGGCTTCAACATCGACCCGTCCCCGGTCCGGAAGGCCGCCGCCGAATACACCGCCGGGCCGTCGTTTCCAGCACAGTTCGTGCGGGTCAACGCCGACGGGCATGCCTGGCTGCTGAGCGGTGAGGACACCGGCCCGTGGGAGATCGACGTGGTGCCGATGCTCAGCGACCCGGCGTTCGCGGAACTGTTGTCCGACTACCACATCGGGCTGCCCGCGTCGATGACCGTGCCGCTCACCCCGACCTCCACGGAGGTGTCGCGCCCCGGTGGATTACACCGGATCGCGGTGTGGGGCCCGATGCTGAGCCTGGTGCTGGCCGCGTTGACCGGCCTGTGCGCGGTGCTGACGCTCGCCGCGGCCCGGCATCGCGGCAGGGCGCTGGCGAGCTTGGGCGTTTCGGGCCTGTTGGTGGGCGCGGGTGGCTGGTCGGGAATCGAAGTGGCGCGACGCTACCTGAACCCGCTGCTCAACCAGGCGACCGGCGACATCCGCCGGATCGCCGAGGCCGTCGTGGACGTGGCCGAAAGCAGCCTTCATCACTGGCTCAACCTGACCCTGGCGGTCGGCGGGGGCATGGTGCTGATCGGGGTTGCGGTCGCGGGCCTGGGCGCGCTGCGCAAATCCTGATCGGTCACCCGAATGGGTGCTACCGATCAGCCCGGCGCGCTGCCATCATTCTGGTAAGCCGGCGGCCAGGGAGGTGGTGGGTCAGATGAGCGATTTCGAGGCGGTCCGATTCGACCTGCGGCCCTACCATGCGATGCGCGCCCTGGTCGGGCTGTGGGTTGCGCTGGCACTGTTCGCCTGGCACGGCGCCGGCTGCTGGCTGATTGCCGCGCTGTACCTGTGTGCGGAGTGCTACACCCGGACGCAGCGGACCGACTGGCCGGCCGACGTCCAGGAATACCTGGCGAAACGTGGCTGGGCGCTGCCCCGGAACATGCCGGAAGTTGTCGACCGTGACCCGCCGATCCCGTTCCGCCCCATGACTATTGCCGAGCTGTACCGCGGTGCTGTCAAGATCGTGCTGCAGAACTGGCCGACTCTGGTCGCAGTGCCGGCGGTCATACACGGCGGGTTCGTGGTGGCGGTGACCGCCATCGCGTATGTCGTCGGGCAGATCTTGGGTTCGCCACAGACCGCGAGCATGTTCTTGGGCCGTGACGGTGATCTTCGGCCCGGCGCTGCGGTGCTGATGCTGGCGATATTCATGGTGCTCTGCGCGGTCGTATTTCCCGGCGACGGGCTGTTGATCAGCCTGGTTGCGCAGGCCGCCGACAAGGCGGTACGCGGCGAGCGGATCCGATTCGACGAGATGGTCCACCGGGCGAAGCAAAGCGAGCTTGCGGTAGGCCGGTTGATTGTCGTCTGCTGCCTGATCGTGGCGGCCATGGCGCTGATCCAGGTCGCCGCAGTCGTCAGCGGTTTCTATATCGCGTTGATACCCGTTGTGGTGGTGTGCGGCGTCGCATCGGTGGTCATCGGAATTCTGCTGAGCATGGCGCCGGTGGTGCTGGTTCTCGAACAGCGGGGAATCACGGACTCATTCCGGCGTTCGATCGAGCTCTGCAAGTCCGCCGTGGGCAGGATCTTCGTCGTCAATCTGGTGTGGATCGCCGGTGTGGTGCCGGTGGTGATGCTCGCCAAGGTCACCTGGGTGGTGCTCGTCATTGCCTCCCCGGTCGTGTGCGGAGTGGTCCGCTGTGTGCAGATGCTGGCCTACGCAGACCTACGGATGCGCCAGGGTGACTACGGGCAGGAACTGCGGACCGACTGTGCCCGCAACACCGGTGGCGAGGAACTCGCCGGCGGGTAACGCTCAGCGCCGGCTGCTCAGCATCCGCCACAGGAACGAGAAGCTCAACGCAGACTTGAACGCGGCCTGCGCGTTGTCGGCCGCTCCGCCGTGCCCGCCCTCGATGTTCTCGTAGTACCAGACCCGGTGCCCGGCGTCCTGCAGCGCCGCGGTCATCTTGCGCGCATGCCCCGGGTGTACCCGGTCGTCGCGGGTGGACGTGGTGATCAGCACCGGGGGATAGGTCGCCGAGTCCGAAATATTCTGGTACGGAGAGTATTTGGAGATGAACTCCCAGTCGTCGGGGTTGTCGGGGTCGCCATACTCGGCGACCCAGGACGCCCCGGCCAGCAACAGGTGGTAGCGGCGCATGTCCAACAGCGGCACCTGGCAGACCAGTGCGCCGAACAGCTGCGGATAGGCGGTGAGCATGATGCCCATCAGCAGCCCGCCGTTGCTGCCGCCCACCGCGCCCAGCTGCGGCACCGTGGTGATGCCACGATTCACCAGATCGCCTGCCACCGCGGCGAAATCCTCGGCGACCAGATGCCGCCCGGACCGCATCGCCTGGGTGTGCCAGCCCGGCCCGTACTCGCCGCCGCCGCGGATATTGGCCAGCACGTAGGTGCCACCGTGGGCCAGCCACAGCCGGCCCAGCACCCCGTCGTAGCCGGGGGTGCGCGCCACCTCGAATCCGCCATAGCCGCCCAGCAGTGTCGGGCCGGTGGCGCCCGGGGGGCGCACCACGAAGTAGGGGATCGCGGTGCCGTCTTTGGACGTGGCGAAGTGCTGGGTGACGTCCAAGCCCTCGGCATCGAAAAACGCCGGAGCCGTCTTTATCTCGGTCAGCGGACCGTCCACCGGGCCGTGCAGCAGCCGGGACGGCCGGTCGAATCCGCTGGAGTCCAGGAAGATCTCGTCGCCGGTGTCGTCGGCGGCGGCGATCACGGTGTTGGTGTTCGCGGGAACCTCGGCCACCTCGCGCCGCTGCCAGCCGTCAGGCGTGATCACCTCCACCCGGCTGGCCACGTCGTGCAGGGTGACCAACATCAGTCGGTCGCGGGTCCACGCGTAGTGGTGCAGCGCGGTGTGCGCGTCGGGGGTGAAGACGACGCTCAACTGAGCGGTGCCGGAAAGGAACTCCTCGTAATCCGCGGCCAGCAGTGAACCGGCGCGGTAGGAGGCGGTGCCGGTCTCCCAGTCGGTGCGCAGATCGATCAGAATCCACTGTCGGTGCGTCGAGACCGTCGCGTCGGTGGGCGCGTCGATCCGGATCAGTTCGCCCTCGCGCAGCTCATAGACCTCGTCGTTGAAGAAGTCGATGGCCCGCGACACCAGCGTCCGCTCGAAGCCCGGTGTGCGATCGCGACCGGCCGCCACCACGACGTCGGTCACCTCGCCGGCGAACACCGTCTCGGCCTGCGCCAGGTCCTGCCCGCGACGCCACCGCTTCACCATCCGCGGGTAGCCGGAATCGGTCAGCGAGTCGGGGCCGAAGTCGGTGCCCACCAGCACCGTGTCGTCGTCCTCCCAGCCGATCCGGGTCTTGGCTTCGGGCAGCTCGAATCCGCGTGCCACGAATTCACGTGTGGCCATGTCGAATTCGCGGACCACCACGGCATCCGAGCCGCCGCGCGACAGTGACACCAGGGCCTTGGTGTGGTCGGGTTCGATCACGTTGGCGCCGCCCCACACCCAGTTCTCGTCATCGGTGCGGGCCAGCTCGTCGAGATCGATCACCACATCCCACTCCGGGACTTGCGCGCGGTAACTGTCCAGGGTGGTACGCCGCCACAGCCCGCGTGGGTTGTCGGCGTCACGCCAGAAGTTGTAGAGAAACTCGCCGCGCCGGCGCACGTAGGGGATGCGGGCATCGGTGTCGAGCACCTCGAGGGCGGCGGTGCGCATCGCCTCGAACTCCTCGCCGGCGAACTCGTCCACGGTCGGGGAGTTGTGGGCGCGGACCCAGTCCAGGGCGTCGTCGCCGGTGACGTCTTCGAGCCAGAGGTACTTGTCGTCCAGAGCGTCACCAGCCATGGAGGACATTCTGGCAACGGCGGTAATGTGATGTGTACAACACCGTCGAAACTAGGGGTTACACCGATGACCGTTTTTGCCCGTCCGGGTTCTGTTGGTGCGCTCATGAGCTTTGAGTCGCGCTATGGGAATTTCATCGGGGGCCAGTGGGTGGCTCCGGTTGGTGGTGAGTATTTCGAGGACATCACGCCGGTGACCGGTGCGTCGTTCTGCGAGATCCCGCGGTCGAGGGCTGCTGATGTCGAGATGGCTCTTGATGCCGCGCATGCGGCTGCTCGGGGGTGGGGCAAGTCGTCTCCGGCGCAGCGGGCGGAGATCTTGAGCAAGATCGCTGACCGTATCGATGCGCATCGTGAGGCGTTGGCGGTTGCTGAGGTGTGGGATAACGGTAAGCCGATCCGGGAGGCTTTGGCTGCTGATATTCCGCTGGCGGCGGATCATTTCCGTTACTTCGCGGCGGCGATTCGCACCCAGGAGGGTGCGTTGTCTCAGCTTGATGAGGACACCGTGGCTTACCACTTCCATGAGCCGCTGGGGGTGGTGGGCCAGATCATTCCGTGGAATTTCCCGATCCTGATGGCGGCCTGGAAGCTGGCGCCGGCGCTGGCGGCCGGCAATGCGGTGGTGCTCAAGCCGGCCGAGCAGACCCCGGCCTCGATCCTGTACTTGATGAGTCTGATCGGGGATCTGTTGCCGGCGGGGGTGCTCAATGTGGTCAACGGTTTCGGGGTTGAGGCCGGCAAGCCGTTGGCGTCGAGTAACCGGATCGCCAAGATCGGTTTTACCGGGGAGACCACCACCGGGCGGCTGATCATGCAGTACGCCAGCCAGAACATCATTCCGGTCACTTTGGAGTTGGGGGGTAAGAGCCCCAATATCTTCTTCTCCGATGTGCTGGCAGCCGGTGATGACTTTCAGGACAAGGCGTTGGAGGGGTTTGCGGGGTTTGCGTTGAATCAGGGTGAGGTGTGTACCTGCCCGTCGCGGTCGCTGGTGCAGGCCTCGATCTATGACGAGTTCTTGGAGTTGGCGGCGATCCGCACCAAGGCGATCCGCCAAGGTGATCCGCTGGATGCGACCACGATGATCGGGGCGCAGGCCT
>NZ_CP083986.1:570901-572102 GCF_020172685.1 [Mycobacterium] nativiensis
AGATGTGTATAAGAGACAGGGGCAATCTCGACGAGCACGCCCACCGGGGTGGCACCGGCTGGCGGGCCGTCGGCCTGCCCTGGACGCAGTCATGAGCGACTCGCAACCGACCCGCTCCGTCCGCATCCCCAAACCGCTGCCGGACGGTGTCAGCGCGGCCACCATCGGGGTGCGCGGCGGTCTGCTGCGCACCCAGTTCGAGGAGACCGCCGAGGGGCTGTTCCTGACCTCGGGATACGTATACGACTCGGCGGCCGCCGCGGAGCAGGCGTTTACCGGCGAGGTCGACCGGTTCGTCTACTCGCGCTACGGCAACCCGACGGTGTCGATGTTCGAGGAACGGTTGCGCCTGATCGAAGGGGCCCCGGCGGCGTTCGCCACGGCCAGCGGCATGGCGGCGGTGTTCGTAGCACTCGGCGCGCTGTTGAAGGCCGGCGATCGTCTGGTGGCCGCGCGCAGTCTGTTCGGATCCTGCTTCGTGATCTGCAACGAGATCCTGCCCCGCTGGGGCGTGGAAACCGTGTTCGTCGACGGCGAGGACCTGGCGCAGTGGGAACAGGCCCTGTCGGTACCCACCAACGCGGTGTTCTTCGAGACTCCGTCCAACCCGATGCAGTCGCTGGTGGACATCGCCGCGGTCACCGAACTGGCGCACGCCGCCGGTGCAAAAGTGGTGCTGGACAACGTGTTCGCCACCCCGCTGCTGCAGCAGGGTCTACCGCTGGGCGTGGACGTGGTGGTGTACTCCGGCACCAAGCACCTCGACGGGCAGGGACGCGTCCTGGCCGGGGCGATCCTGGGCGACCAGGACTACATCGACGGCCCGGTGCAAACCCTGATGCGGCACACCGGACCTGCGCTGAGCGCCTTCAACGCGTGGATCTTGTTGAAAGGTCTTGAAACGCTGGCGATTCGGGTTGACTATGCAAATTCCGCGGCGCTGCGGATCGCGGAGTTCCTGGAGCAGCATCCGGCGGTGAGCTGGGTCCGCTACCCCTTCTTGGCGTCGCACCCGCAATACGATTTGGCGCGCAAGCAGATGTCCGGCGGCGGTACTGTCATCACCTTCGAACTCGACGGGCCCCAAAGTGGTGCCAAGCAGCGGGCATTCGAGCTGCTGGACAAACTGAACCTGATCGACATCTCCAACAACCTCGGGGATGCGAAGTCGTTGATCACCCACCCGGCCACCACCACCCAC
>NZ_CP083986.1:572202-573767 GCF_020172685.1 [Mycobacterium] nativiensis
CAACGGCACTCGTGCCATCGGCACGCCGGGCTACGACGCCAGCGTCGAGTACGTGGCCAGCACCCTGCGCGACCACGGCTTCGACGTCCAGACCCCGGAGTTCACCGCGCGGGTGTTCAAGTCCGAGCCGGGCTCGGTGCACCTCGGCGACAAGACAGTCGAAGCTCGCGCGCTGATGTACAGCCTCGGCACCCCGCCCGAGGGAGTCACAGGCCCGCTGGTCGCGGCGCCGGCCGACGACAGCCCCGGCTGCAGCGCCGAAGACTACGAGGGGCTGACGGTCAAAGACGCCGTCGTACTGGTCGACCGCGGCACCTGCCCGTTCAAGGAGAAGATGGCCATCGCCGTCGAGCTGGGCGCGGTGGCGCTGGTGGTGGCCGACAGCGTCGACGAACCGAAAATGGGCGGCACCCTCGGTGAGCAGACCGAGGTCAAGGTTCCGGTCGTGAGCGTGACCAAGGCTGACGGCGCGATGCTGCGCGACGGACACGGGGCGATGACGGTCAAGCTCGACGCGCACACCGACGACATCCCGTCGCGCAATGTGATCGCACAGACCAAGAGCGGATCGACCGAGAACGTGGTCATGCTCGGAGCCCACCTGGACAGCGTTCCGGAAGGCCCGGGTATCAACGACAACGGGTCCGGTGTTGCCGCGGTGCTGGAAACCGCTTTGCAGCTGGGAGATTCGCCCCAGGTGCGTAACTCGGTGCGGTTCGGTTTCTGGGGCGCAGAGGAGCTCGGCCTGATCGGCTCGCGGAAGTACGTCGAGTCGCTCGATGAGGAGCAACTCAAGAACATCGCGCTGTACCTGAACTTCGACATGCTGGGTTCGCCGAATCCCGGCTACTTCACCTACGACGGCGACCAGTCGCTGCCGGCGGACAAGCGCGGCCAGCCGGTGGTGCCGGAAGGTTCGGCCGGCATCGAACGGACCATGGTCGGCTACCTCAAGTCGGCCGGCAAGGAACCGCGCGACACCTCGTTCGACGGCCGCTCCGACTACGACGGGTTCACCCAGGCCGGTATTCCGTCCGGCGGGTTGTTCTCCGGTGCGGAGGTGAAGAAGTCGCCCGAGGAGGCCAAGCTGTGGGGCGGCGCCGCCGATGAGCCCTTCGACCCGAACTATCACCAAAAGGGCGACACCGTACAGAACATCGACCGCGACGAACTGGCCATCAACGGCGGAGGAGTGCCCTATTCCGTCGGGCTGTATGCCCAGGATCTCAGCGGCCGCAACGGGGTCCCGGTGCGCGACGACCGCACCCGCCACATCCTGACCCAGCCATGATCCGTCCGGCGGGAGCCCTGCTGGCCGCTGTCGGCGTACTGGCGGGCTGCTCGCCGGAGCCCGTGCAGCCGCCGCTGTCGAATAGGCTGGCGACCCAGGTCACCGTCGCGGGGATGCTCACGCATCTGCAGCGACTGCAGGAGATTGCCGACACTCACCAACGGAATCGGGCCGACGGAACGCCGGGGTTCGACGCCAGTGCCGACTATGTGGCCAACACCCTGCGCGACAAGGGTTTCGAGGTGGAGACACCTGAGCTCACCCGGTTGGACAC
>NZ_CP083986.1:573867-575035 GCF_020172685.1 [Mycobacterium] nativiensis
CGCCACCACTTACCCAGGTTGCGCCCGTCCCGCCCGACGATCTCGATAGCCGGGAAGTTTGCCTCCCACAGGTCATAGCCGGTGGCCAACACCAGGGTGTCGATGACAGTCTTGCGGCCGTCGACGGTGACGATGCCGTCCGGCTCGATCCGCTCGATGCCGGTGGTCTCCAGGTGTACATGCGGCTTGGTGAAGCTGCGGTAGTAGTCGTTGGACCAGCTGGGACGCTTGCAGCCGATGTCGTAGGTCGGGGTCAGTTTGGCCCGCAATTCCTTATCGCGGATCTGGGCGAACCGGTGCATCTTGCATGCGTCCATCCCGGCGATCGACAGTCGCCGGAATGCGGGGTAGTTCAACACCGCGGTCACCGTCATGAATTCCAGCAGGTAGTCGCTGATGAAGCGCATCACCCGCTGGGCGAACGGAACCCGGGCGAACACTTTCTGCAGCCACGCTGGGATCCGGAAGTCGATCTTGGGCGCCACCCAGATCGCGGTGCGCTGAAATACGGTCAGGTCGGCGACGGTCTTGGTCAGCTCCGGAATCAGCTGCACCGCGGTTGCGCCGGTGCCGATCTGCCCGACCCGACGGCCGGTGAAGTCGTAGTCGTGGTCCCAGGCAGCGGTGTGCACCACCTTGCCGGCGAAGCTGTCGATCCCGGCGATGTCCGGGTTGCGCGGCTGGGACAGGAAACCGGTGGCGGTGATCAGGAATCGGGCGCTTAGCGTCTTTCCGTCGCCCAGGGCTACCAGCCAGCGCTCGGCGTCCTCATCCCACTGGGCACCGGCGACCGTGGTGTTGAACCGCATGTGGCGGCGCACGTCGTACTTGTCGGCGACGTGCTCGGCGTAGCGCTTGATCTCCTCGCCGCGTGCGAACATCCGCGACCAGTACGGATTCGGCTCGAACCAGTACGCGTAGGTGGTCGACGGGATGTCGACGGCCAGGCCGGGATAGTGATTGACGTGCCACGTTCCGCCTAGATCGCTTTCACGGTCAAGCAGCACGATGTCGTCGTAGCCGAGCTTCTTCAGCTCGATGGCTGCGCCCATGCCACCGAAGCCCGCACCCACGATGACGACGTCGAACTGCTCCATACTCATGAAAATTAAGGTACCTGACCCTCCGGTAACCAGCGAAGCTCCCGAGGCCTCCGCGGATCGGAGAC
>NZ_CP083986.1:575135-576459 GCF_020172685.1 [Mycobacterium] nativiensis
CACCTGCACCTTGTTCGCCGGTGACATGCGGGCGAAGACCACCCGTTCGGCCACCGCGAGCTCCTGCTCCTTACCCGACAGGGCCTCCCACTCCATGCCGGTGATGACCTGCTCGGCGGTGACCTGCAGACCCATCTTGCGGGCGATCGCACGCCCGGTGGTCGGATGATCGCCGGTGATCATCCGAACCGGCACCTCCCGCCGGGACAGCTCGGCCAGCAGGCCCGCCGACCCGGCGCGCGGAGTGTCGGAGATGCCGACGAAACCGACCAGAGTCAGCCCGCCCGTGCACAGCGCAGCCATGGCAGCCGGCTGAGCGTCGGGATCGTCGGGGTCTTCCGAAAGTGACTGCGCCTGTTCGAGGCTGAGCTCGCGCCGGGCCACCGCCAGGACCCGCAGTCCATCGGCCGCGAGCTGCTCGACCAGGTCATAGACGTCGGCCGCAACATCTGTGCACGCGGCGAGCAGCACCTCGGGGGCGCCCTTGATGGTCAGTTCGGTCCCGATCACCGACGCCGAGAACGGCCTCCCGGAACGGAACGGCAGATGAATGTCGGCACCATCCGGTTCGGCGGCACCGATCACCGGCGCCGCCGCCGCCACGATCGCCGAGTCGGTGGCGTCGGCGTGGTCTTGGGGCCTGGCGGCCGGTGTCGCGTGCAGCGCGCAGCGCAGCACGTCGTCGCGGTACTGACCGGAGGCGGCGCGCACCTCGGTGACCTGTAGGCGGTTTTCGCTGAGGGTGCCGGTCTTGTCGAAGCAGACCACGTCGACCCGGCCGAGGGCTTCTACCGAGCGCGGGACCCGCACCAGTACACCGGACTTGGTGAGTCGACGTGCCGACGCCTGCTGTGCCAGCGTCGCCACCACCGGCATGCCCTCGGGGACGGCGGCGACGGCGACCGAAACACCGTCGGTCGCTGTCTGGTGCAACCCGGTACCGCGCAACAGCCCGAATGCGCTGACCAAGCCGCCGGCCACCAGGCTCAGCGGCCAAATCCGGGTGGTGATCTGGCCGAGCTGATGACCGAGCCCGATATCGTGATGCCGGCTGGTGACCAGGTCGGCGGCGCGGCGCACCTCGGTGTCGGGACCCACCGCGGTCACCAACGCCAGACCCGTTCCGGCCGCCACGATGGTGCCGGCGAAAAGCATGCAGCGCCGCTCAGCCAGCTCGGCGCCCGGGGTGGCATCGATCTGCTTGGTCACCGGCAACGACTCACCGGTCAGCGACGCTTCGTCGACCTCCAATTTCTCCTGCTCGACCAGGCGGGCATCGGCAGGCACCACATCATTGGCCCCCACTTCGATCAGGTCACCACAG
>NZ_CP083986.1:576559-578296 GCF_020172685.1 [Mycobacterium] nativiensis
GCTGTCCACCAAGCATGCGTTGGCGTTGACCAACCGGGGCGGTGCCACCTCCGCCGACATCCTGAGCCTGGCCCGCGTCGTGCGCGACGGGGTGCAGGACGCGTTCGGTATCACCCTGCACCCCGAGCCGGTCCTGGTCGGGTGCGCGCTGTAAACCGGGTGTAAGCAGCATCGCAGGTGGTCAGGCGGCTGGGCCGGTATCTTGGAATGCCGTGACCCTGAACCGGCGACGTGCGTTGGCGGCGCTGGCTGCCGGGGTTGTGGCGCCGACCACATTGGCCGGATGTTTCGGTCAGCCCGGGAAGAGCGCCGAGAAGGCGCCACAGTCTGCGCCTGCCCTGACGTTCGAGCCCGCCCTGGAACACGGAGCGGTGGCCGACGTGCTGCCCACCGCCGCCGTCGCCGTCACGGTGCGCGACGGCTGGTTTCAGCGGGTGGCGCTGACCAGCCCGGCCGGAAAGGTGCTCAGCGGAACGTTCAACCGGGAGCGCAACCGCTACACCGTCACCGAGCCGTTGGGCTATGACTCCGTCTACACCTGGAGCGGGTCGGTGGTGGGGCACGAGGGCAACGCGGTGCCGGTCAGCGGCAGCATCACCACGGTCGCACCCGCCGTCGTCATCGACGGCGGCTTCCAGCTGGCCGATGGGCAGACGGTGGGGGTCGCCGCACCGGTGATCTTGCAGTTCGAAGGGCCGATCGCCGACAAGGCGGCCGTCGAGCGGGCATTGACCGTCATCACCGAGCCGCCGGTGGAAGGCAGCTGGGCCTGGTTCCCCGACGAGGTGCAGGGGGCCCGGGTGCACTGGCGCAGTCGGGACTATTTCCCGGCCGGAACCAAGGTCAGCGTCAACGCCAAGCTGTACGGTCTGGCGTTCGGCGACGGCGCCTACGGGGCCCAGGACATGTCCCTGGACTTCGCGATCGGCCGGCGCCAGGTGGTGCGCGCGGAAGTCTCGTCGCACCGCATTCAGGTGGCCCGCGACGAGGGCGTGATCATGGACTTCCCCTGCAGCTACGGCGAAGCCGACAAGCCGCGCAACGTCACCCGTAACGGCATCCACGTGGTCAGCGAGAAGTACGCGGACTTCTACATGTCCAACCCGGCCGCCGGCTACAGCAACATCCATGAGCGCTGGGCGGTCCGCATCTCCAACAACGGCGAATTCATCCACGCCAACCCGGCCAGTGCGGGTGCTCAGGGCAACACCAACGTCACCAACGGCTGCATCAACTTGTCGACAGACGACGCCGAGCAGTACTTCCACAGCGCGATCTACGGCGACCCCGTCGAAGTGACCGGCAGCTCGATCGAGCTGTCCTACGCCGACGGGGATATCTGGGACTGGGCGGTGGACTGGGACACCTGGGTCTCGATGTCGGCTTTGTCGAGTTCCGAACCACCCCGGACCTCACTGCCCCGCACCGCGCTGGCCACCCCGACCGACGCGCCGACACTGTCGGGCACGCCCACGACTACGACGAGCTCGAGTCCTTCACCCGGCGGTTAGCCCGGGTCGCAGATGCCTGGTCGCGGGGGCGGATGACGATCTGGTCGAGGTCGACGTGCGGCGGCCGGGAGGCCACGAACCCGATCACCTCGGCGATGTCGGCCGCCGTCAGCGGCGTCAGGCCGGAATAGACGGCGTCAGCGCGGTCGCGGTCGCCTTCGAAGCGCACCAGCGAGAACTCGGTGTCCACCATGCCGGGAGCGATTTCGGTGAGCCGCACCGGCTT
>NZ_CP083986.1:578396-579611 GCF_020172685.1 [Mycobacterium] nativiensis
AGATGGGTATAAGAGACAGCCAACGGCCTGATCGCCCCCAGCGGGCGGGCGCAGGAGGGTGTGGTCGCCGAGGCGTTCCGCCGGGCGGGCCTGCCCGCCGGCGCGGTCCAGTACGTCGAGGCGCACGGCACCGGCACATCGATCGGCGACGCCATCGAGGCCAACGCTTTGGGTACCGCGCTGGCTGAAGGCCGGCCGGAGGGCAGTCCCTGCCTGGTCGGCTCGGTCAAGACCAACATCGGCCACCTGGAGGCGGCCGCCGGTATCGCCGGCCTGATCAAGGTGGCGCTGTCGTTGCAGCACCGGGAGATCCCGGCCAGCCTGAACTACACCCAGCCCAACCCACACATCGGATTCGACCGCCTGCCGCTGGAGGTGGTCGAGAAGCTGACCCCGTGGCCGTCGGGCAGCCGCGCGATCGCCGGGGTCAGCTCGTTCGGGTTCGGTGGCACCAACGCCCACGTTGTGCTCACCGAGGCCCCACAGGCCCGCAGTAGCTACCACGACGACACCGCGGCACCGCGCGCCGAACTGCTGGCGCTGTCCGCACGATCGCCGGAGGCGCTGACGGCGTTGGTCGGCGAGTACGAGATGGCGCTCTTCTCGGGCGGACTCATGGGCGGCGCCGCGCTGACCGACCTCTGCTACACCGCCGGTGCCCGGCGCGGCCACCACGACTACCGGCTCTCGGTGGTCGGGGACTCCCCGGCGGCGATGTTCGAATCGCTGTCGGCATACCGGCAGGGCGAATCGCGGCCCGGATTGTCGGTGGGGCACTGCGCCCCGAGCCGACCCGGCCCCGGCGTGACGTTCGTGTTCTCCGGCCAGGGTTCGCAGTGGCACGGCATGGCACGACAGCTGCAGGCCGACGAGCCGGTGTTCGCCGACGCCCTGGCGGCCTGCGACAACGCGCTGTTCCCGCATCTGGGGCATTCGATCCTCAAGGAGCTGGCCGCGCAGGACGGTCCCGAGGAGCGCTCCAAGCTCAAAGACATCGGCATTCTGCAGCCGACCATCTTCGCGATTCAGGTGGCCCTGGCGGCGCTGTGGCGGTCCTGGGGAGTCGAGCCCGCCGCGGTGGTCGGACACAGCCTCGGTGAGGTTGCGGCCGCCCACGTCGCGGGAGCGCTGAGCCTCGATGACGCCGCCCGGGTGATCTGCGCCCGTGCCCGGATGCTGCGCGGCGTTCGTGGCCGCGGGGCGATGGTGGTCACC
>NZ_CP083986.1:579711-581422 GCF_020172685.1 [Mycobacterium] nativiensis
GAAGTTGATTATCCGCAGCAGGCCGAAAGTCGCGGCTAATGTTCCGCGAGCCATGTCACATTATTTGCCGCGTGAGCCATTCCGGTGTCGGTCTCAACTTCACCGTCGAGCAATGAAATCAGACGCGGAGCGTCATCAGCTATTTTCCGGTCGTGGGTCACCAAAACAATTGTCTGGCCGGCCGCATTCAAGTTATACAACGCGTCAATAACCCGCTGGCCATTTACGGTGTCGAGATTACCGGTCGGCTCGTCGGCGAGAATCACGTCGGGCTTCATGAAAAGCGCCCGGGCGACGGCCACGCGTTGCTGTTCGCCGCCGGACAATTCCGACGGGACGCGCTTGGACTTGGCGGCCAGGCCGACCTGGTCGAGCAGGCTCATCGCATGCGCGTGCTGGGTGCGGCCGGATTTACCTGCCAGCAGGCCCGGGAGCATCACGTTCTCGACTACCGAGAGGCCGGCCAGAAGGTTGAAGGCTTGGAAGACATAGCCGAGTGTCTGACATCGAACAGCGGCCAGCTGCTTGCGTGAGAGCTGCGAGACGCTCTGGCCGTTGATGAGGACGTCGCCACTGGTAGGCATGTCCAACAGGCCGAGGATGCTCAGCAGGGTGGACTTGCCCGAACCCGACGGGCCGACCATGGCGACGAATTCGCCGCGAGTTATCTGGATATCGATGTTGCGCAAAATCGGCGTGGCAGTATCGCCCTCACCGAACTGTTTGTTGAGTTTGCGCGCTTCAAGGACCACGGGAGGCCTAAGGACGACCGGCGGCGTGTGTCCGTTCCGGTTGAGCTCCATATCCACGGTATGCATGTCGGTCCTGATCATGAATCTCCGGCGGGCGTCGTAAAATACCGATCATGCCCGCGTTGGGCGCGTTTCTCAATTCAGTACGCACTCCGCGAAGTTGATGCGCTACGCGGCGCTATGGGCCGATCATACCGGCGTCGGTCGCCTGCCGAAAATCGTTCGGTCGTGACCCCGGCCACCCGCGGCCGCCGCGCTACCTGGCCGATCCCGCTGTCAGCGGGGGTTCCCGGCGACCTTGTGCCGGCGAGAAAGTGTCTGCTGACCTGCGGCGATCCGAGTCATGAATTTGCGGCCATCCAAGTGCACGATGCTCCGGTCAGGTGTGCCGAGCCGCCCGGGTGGCGGGGTGAATAGCGACCAGGCCGAGTTCGTTACGCCGCTCGCAGATCGCTGCCAGCTCCGCATAGGCCTTGGCCCCGAGCAACTCGGTCAGTTCGGGGGCCAGACTCTGCCAGACCTGCCGGGCGCCGACGTGTGCCGTCGGGTCGCCGGTGCAGTACCAGTTCAGGTCTTCGCCGCCGGGGCCCCAGCCGCGCCGATCGAATTCGGTGATCGTGGTCTTGAGGATTTCGGTGTCGTCGGGCCGGGTGACCCAGTCCTGGGTGCGCCGGATCGGCAGCTGCCAGCACACTTCGGGCTTCATCGTCAGGGGTTCCACGCCGAGCCGGACGGCCTTGATGTGCAGGGCGCAGCCCGCACCGCCGGCGAATCCCGGCCGGTTCAGGAAGATGCAGGCGCCCTTGACGGTGCGGGTGCGCAGTTGTTGCTCACCGTCGTTCTCGTCGTATTCCAGGTAACCCTTGCGGCCCAGACCTTTGTCGCGCAGCTGCCAGTCCTCGTCGGTGAGTTGGGCGACCGCGTCATCGAGGTTGGCCCGGTCGTCGTCGTCGCACAGG
>NZ_CP083986.1:581522-582855 GCF_020172685.1 [Mycobacterium] nativiensis
GGGTAGTGGGTTGCGGTGCAATCACTTCGAGGCCATCGGTCATATGTGCACCCCACTCGGCGGTGACATTGGTGTGGTCGACCGGGACCTTGCGGGACTGCAGCCAGATGAGCGCGGAGACGCCCACCAGCAGCACCAGTCCGGTGATGGTGCCGGGGTAGCCGCCGATGCGGTGGATCAGGTGGTAGGTGCCCGCGCCGATGGCCCCGGCCAGCGGCAGGGTGATCAGCCAGGCGGTCGCCATCCGGCGGGCAACAACCCAGCGCACGTTGGCCCCGGGCTTACCCAGGCCCGAACCCAACACCGATCCCGTCACCACCTGCGTGGTCGACAGCGAGTAGCCGAAATGACTGGACAGCAAAATGATGGCCGCCGAGGATGATTCGGCGGCCATGCCCTGGGGGGATTCGATCTCAACGAGCCCCTTGCCCAGGGTGCGGATGACCCGCCATCCACCGAAATAGGTGCCGGCGGCCATCGCCACCGCACACGACACGATCACCCACAGTGGCGGCGTGACGTCGGTCTTGGAGGCCGCGCCGTAGGAGATCAGTGCGAGGAAGATCACGCCCATGGTCTTCTGGGCATCGTTGGTGCCGTGCGCCAGCGACATCAGGGCGGCAGAGAACACCTGACCCCGTCGGAAGTCTCGCAGGGTGCGCCCACGGGGGACTCCCTGCGTCAGCCGGTAGACCAGCCAGGTCCCGACGGTGGCGACCAGGGTCGCGGCGAGCACGGCGATCACCGTCGGCACCAGCACCTTCGAGACCACCCCGGGCCAGCGCACCCCGGCCGTGCCGGCCGCGGCCAGCATGGCCCCCACCACGCCGCCGATCAGGGCATGCGAGGAACTCGACGGGATACCGAACAACCGGGTCGCCAGGTTCCAGACGATGCCGCCGACCAAACCGGCGAACATGACTTCCAGCGTCACCAGGTTGGTGACCACCAGATCTTTGGCCACCGTGGCCGCCACCTGGGTCGACATGAACGCGCCGACCAGGTTGAGGGTGGCGCAGAGCGTTACCGCGGTCTTCGGCTTGAGCGCACCGCTGGCGATCCCGGTGGCGACAGCGTTGCCGGTGTCATGGAAGCCGTTGGTGAAGTCGAAAGCCAGGGCGGTGATCACGACCGTGATCAACAGGAACAGCTCCAAGGTCACCGTGCGGATTTTTGCAGCCGCACGGTGACCTTGTCGAACCGGGTTAGGCGGGCTTGGCCCCGAGCAGGTACCAGCCCAGGTGGTGCCCCAGGAAGTCGCGGGCGATGAAAAGCACGCCGACGACCGCCACGGCCAGCACTAGCAGGAAGATCGCCCAGCTGAGCGCGAGCA
>NZ_CP083986.1:582955-744215 GCF_020172685.1 [Mycobacterium] nativiensis
TTTACGGTCTGGCGGCGGGGGTGTGGAGCCGTGATGGCAACACCGCCTACCGGGCCGGCCGTGACATCGCGGCCGGCCGGGTGTGGGTGAACTGTTACCACGCCTATCCCGCGCATGCGGCGTTCGGTGGCTACAAGCAGTCCGGTATCGGCCGGGAGAACCACAAGATGGTGCTCGACCACTACCAGCAGACCAAAAACCTGCTGGTGTCCTACTCCCAAACCGCACAGGGTCTTTTTTGATGGGCATGTTCTGATGGACGCACCGGACCGGGTGATGATCACCGACGCGGCGGCCGAACTGGTGGCCCGACTGGTGACACGACACGGTCCGGTGATGTTCCACCAGTCCGGCGGCTGCTGCGATGGCTCGGCGCCGATGTGCTACCCCGACGGGGACTTCATCGTCGGCGATTACGACGTGCTGCTCGGTGTGCTGGACGGCGGGGTTCCGGTGTGGATCTCCGGGCCACAGTTCGAGGCGTGGAAGCACACCCAGCTGATCATCGACGTGGTGCCCGGCCGGGGCAGCGGGTTCAGCCTGGAGGCGCCCGAGGGCATGCGGTTTCTGTCCCGCGGCCGGACCTTCACCGACGCCGAGAATGCTCTGCTGGATGCGGTACCGCCGAAGACCGGGTCGTTACCGCGCTGACCGGCGTCTCCGCCGTAAAATCTGCTGGTGTGATACCGCTACCGCGCCCGTGGATGTTGAGCAGCGTCATGCTCATCGGTGCGGCGGTAGGCGTCCTGACCGGGATCGGGCTGACCCTGCTGGTCCGGGCACCACTACGCCCGGATGCCGCGATCGCGCTGGTGCTCGGAGGGCCCAGCATCGCGGGGCTGGTCCTGGTGTTCGTCTCGTCGCGGCGCTGGGTGACCGGGCTGGGAGCAGCCCTGCTCGCGATGGCCCTCGGCTGGTTCGGGGCCCTGGCGGCGATCCAGGTGGTGTCCGGTGCCTGAGACCACCGACACCGGGGCCGACACCGGGGCGATGCCCCTGACCGAGCCGCACATGGCGCCGATCTTCGACACTGGGCCGCATCCGCTGCCGCTGCCCCTGCCGTCCGACGAATCGCAGCCGGTTCCGGTGCCCACTCCGGAACCGGAATCGGAGCCGGAGGCAGACAAACCCGCGTCGAAGTCCCAGTCAGCGCCGGCTAAGCCTTCCAAATCGCAAGTCGTCCCGGGCCAGCTCCGGTTCCTGAGGTGGTGGCACCTGGCCCTGGTGTTGCTCGCGGTCTGGATTCCGGCGGCCGGGATCGGTCTGGGCCTGTTCTCCTGGTGGTATTCGCTGGCCGACAAGACCCCGGCGGTGTTCGTCGTGGTGGTCTACGCGGCGGTGTGTGTCGTGGCCGGTCTCATCGTGGCGATGGTGGGCGAGAAGCCGCTGTTGGCGGCGGTAGCGATTGCGCTGATGTCGGCGGTGTTCGCCTCAGCGGCCGCGGCGGCGCCGCTCTACGGCCACTACTTCTGCCAGCACGTGAATCGCTGCGTCGGCGGAGTCATCCCGTACTGAGGCGCCCGGCGCCGTGACCGTTAGGGTGGGTCTGTGACCCACTATGACGTCGTAGTCCTCGGAGCCGGCCCCGGCGGGTACGTCGCGGCCATTCGCGCCGCCCAGCTGGGCTTGAACACCGCCATCATCGAGCCGAAATACTGGGGCGGGGTCTGCCTCAATGTCGGCTGTATTCCCTCGAAGGCGCTGCTGCGCAACGCCGAACTGGCGCACATCTTCACGCGGGAGGCCGCCACCTTCGGGATCAGCGGCTCGGCCAGCTTCGACTTCGGCGCGGCGTTCGACCGCAGCCGCAAGGTCGCCGACGGCCGGGTGGCCGGCGTGCACTTCCTGATGAAGAAGAACAAGATCACCGAGATCCACGGCTACGGCACGTTCACCGACGCCAACACCATCTCGGTGGCCCTCAACGAGGGTGGCACCGAGACCGTCACGTTCGCCAACGCGATCATCGCCACCGGCTCCAGCACCCGCCTGGTTCCGGGCACCTCGCTGTCGGACAACGTGGTCACCTACGAGCAGCTGATCCTGTCCCGCGACCTGCCGGCCTCGATCATCATCGCCGGCGCCGGTGCCATCGGCATGGAGTTCTCCTACGTGCTGGCCAACTACGGCGTGGACGTCACCGTGGTGGAGTTTCTGCCGCGGGCGCTGCCCAACGAGGACGCCGAGGTCTCCAAGGAGATCGAGAAGCAGTTCAAGAAGTTGGGCGTCAAGGTCCGTACCGGAACCAAGGTGGAGTCGATCCTGGATAACGGGGCCGGCGGCGGAGCCGTCACCGTCACGGTCAGCAAGGACGGGCAGACCGAGGAACTCAAGGCCGACAAGGTGTTGCAGGCCATCGGTTTTGCGCCCAACGTCGACGGCTACGGCCTGGAGGCGGCCGGGGTGGCGCTGACCGAGCGGCGTGCCATCGGTGTCGGCGAGTACATGCAGACCTCGGTGCCGCACATCTACGCCATCGGGGACGTCACCGGGCTGCTGCAGCTCGCCCACGTCGCCGAGGCGCAGGGCGTGGTGGCCGCCGAGACCATCGGTGGGGCCGAGACCATGCCGCTGGGTGACTACCGGATGATGCCGCGCGCCACGTTCTGCCAGCCGCAGGTGGCCAGCTTCGGGCTCACCGAGGAGCAGGCCAAGGCCGAGGGCTACGACGTGAAGGTGGCCAAGTTCCCGTTCACCGCCAACGGCAAGGCGCACGGGGCGGGCGACCCGAGCGGGTTCGTGAAGCTGATCGCCGACGCCCGCTACGGCGAGCTGATCGGTGGGCACCTGGTCGGCCACGACGTCTCCGAGCTGCTGCCGGAACTCACCCTGGCGCAGAAGTGGGATCTGACCGCGGGCGAACTGGCCCGCAACGTGCACACCCACCCGACCATGTCCGAGGCCCTGCAGGAGTGCTTCCACGGCCTGACCGGCCACATGATCAACTTCTGAGCTGGGGCGCCCGCCGGCGGTGGTCGCCGCGCCGCCCTTGATACCGGCAACCAAAGCGACCAAGCTTGCGGTCGTGGGGACGGCGGCGAGGTCCGGTGACCCGGCGGTATGACCTGGCGATAGCCGGGGGCGGGCCGGCGGGTTCGGCGGCTGCGTGGCAGGCCGTGCGGACCGGTGCCCGGGTGGTGCTGCTGGACAAGGCCGAGTTTCCACGTGACAAACCGTGTGGCGACGGCTTGACCCCACGCGCCACCAACTACCTGCAGAAGATGGGCTTGGCCGACGAGATCGCCAAGTTCCACCGCGTCAACCGGGCGAAGATCTTCAGCCCGAGCGAATGGGAGCTGTCCTTCCCGCGGCGGGCCGGGATGCCCGACCACGGGCACGGCATCCGCCGTTGCGAGCTGGACACGATGCTGCTCAACAACGCCGCGGCTGCGGGTGCCGAGGTGCGTCAGGCCGCCGAGGTCGTCGGCCCCCTCGTCGACGACGACGGGCGCGTCACCGGCGTGACACTGAAGTCCGGCGAGAAGGTGTCGGCCGACGCGGTGATCGCCGCCGACGGCGCGTACTCGCCGGTCAAGCGCGGGCTCAAACTGGACTCGCAGTACAACGGCTACTCGGCGATCGCGATCCGCGCCGAAATGCCGGTGAACCGCCCGGACTCCGACAGCCTCGACATCTACCTGCAGATTCGGTTCCGCGGCGACCAGCTGCCCGGGTACGGCTGGGTGTTCCCCCTCGGCGGTGGCCGCGTCAACATCGGGGTGGGCTACGTCAACAGCTACCAGCACTGGAAGCAGATCAACTCCACCCAGCTCCTGGGCGAGTTCATGGCCACGCTGCCCCGTGACTGGGAGTTGCCGTCGATCGCCGCGCTGCAGAAATCGAAGGCCCTACAGGGCTGGCGGCTGCCGATGGGCTTCACCGCCTGGCCGCCGTGGCGCCCGGGTGTGCTGTTCGCCGGTGATGCGCTGGGCGCGGCCCGGCCGGTATCGGGCGCGGGGATCTCCAAGGCGTTGCAGTCCGGGATGGCGGCCGGTGAGTGCGCCATCGCCGCGCTGACCAACGGCGGGCCCGCCGATTTCACCAACTACCAGCAAACCGTTCAGGCGGCCTGGGGCAAGGAATATCGGCGCGGCCGGGTCTTCAACAAGCTGGCCGGTATCCCGGCGCTCACCGGCGCCGCGCTCAAGGTCGTGGACAGTGTGAACCATCCCGGGTTTCGGACGCGCCTGCTGTTGTGGGAGAGCACGTTATCGGGCAGGTAACGTCTCGCCGCTACAGCAGCAGCCCGAAGACCCCGAAGCCCACCACCATGCCGCTGACATTGGCGCAGGCGTTGACGACGTCGTTGTCCATCCAGCGCCACCCCCAGGACGGCTGCGTCGGCGCCCCGCAGTGCAGGCGGTCCTCCACCGTGGCGCCGCAGGTACCGCACGCGTAGCGGGCCTCCACGCTGGCGCCGATCAGGGTGTCCACCAGCGACCCGACGATCCCGGCCGCCACACCGACGAGCACCATCGACCACCCGCCGAACAGCGCACCGAAGCATCCGACCGCCAACGCCCCCAGCACGGTGGCCGCCGAGCCCAGCGGGGACACGGCCCCCGAAGTGCCCTTGGCGACGCGGCCCCGCGTCCGCAGCGAAACCGGATCCTGCTTGGAGAAGCGGCCGATCTCGGAGGCCCAGGAGTCGGCGATACCGGCCGCGATCCCGCCGATGGACACCGCGTACCAGACCGGATCGCGGGTGAACGCGTAGCCGATCACCGGGACCAGCACCGGAAGTCCGGCGTTCACTGCGACCTGGCTCATCGTGCGCATACCGTCGGCCCGGGTGGGCCGGCGATACGCGGTGAGCATGCTGGTCAGTGAGAAGAACACGGCGGCCGGGATGATCCAACCCCATCCGCCGAGGCCGACTGCCACACCGGCGATCAGGCCGCCGCACAGCGCGCCCGGCAGATCCAGCCAGCGCATCCGGAGCATGAACGGCACGATGGCGCAGCCGAATACGGCCGCTGCGAGCCAGCGCAGCGCGTCGTCGGCCGACAGCTCAGGTGCGACATGCAGCAGCAGCGCAACCCAGGGAGTGATCAGCAGGTTGTCCGCCGCCGGCAGGACCAGCAGTTCAACAGTCGCCGTCGTCAGCGCCACGAAGATCGAAACCGACACCGCCATAAACGAATTCAATTCGAGCCCGACGCGGCAGAAGGTCCAGGACACCACGAAGGCGATCGCCACGAAAGCCAGCGAACCCTCGAGGGTGCGCACGCCGCCGCCGGCGATGACCTGGTGCCGACCGAAGCGCTGTCCTACCAGCGCCGCACCCGCATCGGCCAAGCCCAGCACCACGATCCCGCCGGCGATCGCCACCCGGTCCGGCCAGAACGCCAACACCGCGAGTAACGCCCCGCCGGCGAACGCCACCAGCCCGTAGTCCCGGGACCGGGTGCCGTCGAAAACCCCCGGCACCGGAACCAGGCCCCGTTCGACGATGAACGCCAACGCCAGCGTCGCCGCGGCGAGCACGCCGGCCACCACCACGCCGTTGGACAGCTGGAATGCGGCCAGCGCGGCGAACAACCCGCACAGCGCGTGCGGAATCTTGCGGGTGACCAACGGCCCGGCGCCCCGGCGCTGCAGCATGCGCCCGACCACGATCAGTACGACCGCGATCAGCAGGGTGCCGCCCCCGGCGATGGCGAGGTCGTGGAGAACGGTAGCGGCCACGCAGTGCTACTCGTCGAAGTCCAACGGCACCCGCAGTGCGCTCAGGGTGGCTGCCAGCGCGTCGTATTGGGATGTCAGCATGACGAATTCGATCATCCGAGGCCGATCAAGGTGCTCGGCCAGCTGCGCCCAGGTGGCATCGGACAGGGTGCGGGTCTCGACGAGTTCGTCGATCCCGGTCAGCATGGCGCGCTGGCGATCGGAGAGCCCGGCAGAATTGGGGCCGCCGGGGCCCTCGAAAATGAGGTCCTGGGTGGCGTCGTCCAAGCCGGCCGCCCGCCCCATTCGGCGGTGGTGCTGCAGTTCGTACTGGCTGTCGCGCAGGTGGCCCACCCGCAGGATCACCAGCTCGGTGTCGCGGGTCGAGAGTTTGCCGCCGCGCATCAACATGCCGCCGAACGGCAGCCAGGACCACATCAACCGCTTGTGCTGGCCGAGCGTGGTGAACAGGTGCGCGCGGGGCACGCGTTGGCGGGCGGCGATGACTTTGCAGACCACCCAGTTGGCGACGCCGAGGTCGCGAAGGCCCGGGGAATCGGGGATTCGAATTGTCACTGCTGTTGCTTTACCAGATACGGCGACACCGTGCTGCGGTGTTCGTTGAGATCAAGGTCACGGCCCAGCGCCGGGAACGCCCGCTGCGGACAGTTGTCGCGTTCGCAGACTCGGCAGCCCGCCCCGATCGGGGTGGCCGGGACGTCATGGCCGGCACGCAGATCGAGCCCCTCGGAGTAGACCAGCCGGTGAGCGTGGCGCAGTTCGCAACCCAAGCCGATCGCGAAAGTCTTGTCCGGCTGGCCCCAGCGCGATGCGCGGCGTTCCACGGTGCGCGCCACCCACAAGTATTTGCGGCCGTCGGGCATCTCGGCGATCTGCACCAGGATCTTGCCCGGGTTCCCGAACGACTCGTAGACGTTCCACAACGGGCAGGTTCCGCCGCTGGACGAGAAATGGAAACCGGTGGCCGACTGGCGTTTTGACATATTTCCGGCCCGGTCGACCCGGACGAAGGAGAACGGCACGCCCCGCATCGACGGCCGCTGCATGGTCGACAGCCGGTGGGCGATGGTCTCATAACTGACCCGGTAGAACGCCGAGAGTCGCTCGATGTCGTAACGGAATGTCTCGGCGCTGTCGTGGAACTGCCCGTAGGGCAACACGATCGCCGCCGCGAAGTAGTTGGCCAGCCCCAGCCGTGCCAGCGTGCGGGAGTCCTTCGAGGTGAACTTGCCCTCTTCGACCAGGGCCGAGATCTGATCGTCGAACTCCAGATAGGCCAGCTCGGCCGCCATCTTGAACACCCGCTGCCCCCACGACAGGTGGTGGCCCATGTCCAGCGTCCGCGTCGTCGCGTCGTAGCGGTGCAGCACCGTCTCGCCCAGGTCGATTCGGCGGTTGATGCGCACGCCGTGTACCTCGGTGAGCCGATTGGCCAACTCGACAGCCAGTTCGCCCTGATGCCGGCGCATCCGGGTGGCCAGTTCCTCGGCGGCGGTGTCGAGTTCGTGCAGGTAGTTCTGTCGCTGATAGAAGTAGTCCCGGACCTCCTCGTGCGGCATGGTGATCGCGCCCGTGCCGCTGCCGTCGGAGTAGCGCTCCTCGGTGGCCGCGGCCAGTTGGGCGGTGGTGATCCGGTAACGGCGGTGCAGGTTCACCATGGCCCGGGCCAATTTCGGATGGGCACTGACCATTTCGGCCACTTCGGCCAGTTCGACGTTGAGGTCCAGGTCGCGGTCCATGGCGACCTCGCGCAACTCGGCGACCAGCCGGGTGTCGTCCTGGGAGGCGAAGAAGGTGGCGTCGACCCCGAACACGTCGGTGATCCGCAGCAGCACCGCCACCGTCAACGGCCGGACGTCGTGCTCGATCTGGTTGAGGTAGCTCGGTGAGATGTCCAACATCTGCGCCAGTGCAGCCTGACTGAGCCCGCGCTCGCTGCGCAGTTGGCGCACCCGGGAGCCGACGTAGGTCTTGGCCACGCACCCGACTTTACCTGCTGCGAAGGAGGCATTCGCATTATTCGCATGGCATGATCACTGCGGTAAAAACTACGGGAGCATCGATGCAGCAGACAGATGAATCGACCGGCCTGGGCAAGGTTTTGATGCCGGTTCCGGACCCGCACCCTGACGTGTTCGACCGGCAGTGGCCGCTGCGCGTCGCCGACATCGATCGCCTGGGCCGGCTCCGGATGGATGCGGCCGCCCGCCATATTCAGGACATCGGCCAGGACCATCTGCGCGAGGGCGGCTACCAGGAGACGCACCCGCTGTGGATCGTCCGCCGCACCATGATGGACCTGATCGCACCCGTTGAATTCCAGGACATGCTGCGGGTGCGGCGCTGGTGTTCGGGTACCTCCAACCGCTGGTGCGAGATGCGGGTCCGCATCGACGGCCGCAAGGGCGGCCTCGTCGAATCCGAGGCGTTCTGGATCAACATCAACCGGGAGACGCAGGGGCCGGCGCGCATCTCGGAGGACTTCCTGGCGGGGTTGAAGCGCACCACCACCGTCGACCGGTTGCGCTGGAAGGCGTACCTGAAGGCCGGCGGGCGCCAGGACGCGACGGAGATCCACGAGTACCCGATCCGGTTCACCGACATCGACCTGTTCGACCACATGAACAACTCGGTGTACTGGAGCGTGGTCGAGGACTACCTGTCGAGCTATCCGGAACTGCTCGCTGCGCCGCTGCGGGTCACCCTCGAGCACGACGCCGCGATCGCGCTGGGCGACAAACTAGAGATCGTCTCGCATGTGCACCCGGCCGGATCGACCGATCAATTCGGGCCCGGACTGGCTGATCGCACTGTTAGAACGCTCACATACATGGTGGGCGAAGAGGTCAAAGCCCTCGCCGCGATCTTCCCGCTGTAACACGTTCTAGCCAGTACGCGCGTACTGCTAAAACCCTCGTTGAGCTGTGCAAATTTGTTACCGATGGGTAGCTTAGGCGCTCGGTTCGGCGATGGGCTGTCCCAATGTTTCTTCGCAATCTTTGCAAGTTCTGCAGGCACGCGTAGCGGAAGTTGGCAATAGAAACGGCTGGACCTGGGCAGATGTGCTGTGTCATGGTCGGATTAACACACCAGTGAATCGATCGGGGTGTTAGCAAGGCCGGGAAGCAATTCGCAGTGGATCTCCGGTCCCGGCGGCCCCGACGATCGACAACGCAGAGGAGCGCATCCATGTCGACTGTTGGCACGCCGAAGAGCGCAGAGCAGATCCAGCACGACTGGGACCACAACCCCCGGTGGAAGGGCGTCACCCGCACCTACACCCCGGCCGACGTCGTCGCGCTGCAGGGCCACGTCGTCGAGGAGAGCACGCTGGCTCGCCGCGGCGCCGAGGTCCTTTGGGAGCAGCTCCACAGCATGGACTACATCAACGCCCTGGGCGCGCTGACCGGCAACATGGCCGTCCAGCAGGTCCGGGCCGGCCTGAAGGCCATCTACCTGTCCGGGTGGCAGGTCGCCGGTGACGCCAACCTGTCCGGCCACACCTACCCCGACCAGAGCCTCTACCCCGCCAACTCGGTGCCGCAGGTGGTGCGCCGGATCAACAATGCGCTGCTGCGTGCCGATGAGATCGCCAAGGTCGAGGGCGACACCTCGGTCGACAACTGGCTGGCCCCGATCGTCGCCGACGGCGAGGCCGGTTTCGGTGGCGCGCTCAACGTCTACGAGCTGCAGAAGGCGATGATCGCCGCCGGTGTCGCCGGTTCGCACTGGGAGGACCAGCTGGCCTCGGAGAAGAAGTGTGGCCACCTGGGCGGCAAGGTGCTGATCCCCACCCAGCAGCACATCCGCACCCTGACCTCGGCCCGTCTGGCCGCTGACGTCGCCGACGTGCCGACCGTGGTGATCGCGCGTACCGACGCCGAGGCCGCCACCCTGATCACCTCCGACGTCGACGAGCGCGACCAGCCGTTCATCACCGGTGAGCGGACCGCGGAGGGCTTCTACTACACCAAGAACGGTCTGGAGCCGTGCATCGCGCGCGCCAAGTCCTACGCCCCCTACGCCGACCTGATCTGGATGGAGACCGGTACCCCGGACCTGGAGCTGGCCCGCAAGTTCGCCGAGGGCGTCAAGAGCGAGTTCCCGGACCAGATGCTGGCCTACAACTGCTCGCCGTCGTTCAACTGGAAGCAGCACCTGGACGACGCGACCATCGCCAAGTTCCAGAACGAGCTGGGCGCCATGGGCTTCAAGTTCCAGTTCATCACGCTGGCCGGCTTCCACGCCCTGAACTACTCGATGTTCGATCTTGCCCACGGCTACGCCCGCAAGCAGATGAGCGCCTACGTCGAGCTGCAGGAGCGCGAGTTCGCTGCCGAGGAGCGCGGTTACACCGCCACCAAGCACCAGCGCGAGGTCGGTGCCGGGTACTTCGACCGGATCGCCACCACCGTCGACCCGACGTCGTCGACCACGGCGCTGGCCGGCTCCACCGAAGAGGGCCAGTTCCACTGAGCCACTAGGCCACTAGGCCACTAGGTGCGAGCGTGCAGAGTTGTACGGTGTTTCCCACGTGGGCGCGTACAACTCTGCACGCTCGTCGGCTATTGAGTAGGGAGTGACGTGTCGATCCAACGAGTAGGTGTCATCGGAGCAGGGCAGATGGGCGCCGGAATCGCCGAGGTATGCGCTCGCGCCGGCGTGGCTGTGAAGGTCTTCGAGACCACCGACGCGTTGGTCACCGCGGGCCGCAACCGCATCGTCAAGTCGCTGGAGCGTGGCGTGAGCGCCGGCAAGATCACCGAGCGTGAACGCGACGATGCCGTGGGCAACCTGAGCTTCACCACCGACCTGGGCGACCTGGCCGATCGGCAGCTGGTCATCGAGGCCGTCATCGAAGACGACACGGTCAAGGCCAGCATCTTCGCCGAGCTGGACCGGGTGATCACCGACCCGGACGCCGTGCTCGCCTCCAACACCTCGTCTATCCCGATCATGAAGATCGCCGCCGCCACCAAGAACCCGCAGCGGGTGCTGGGTCTGCACTTCTTCAACCCGGTACCGGTGCTGCCGCTGGTCGAACTGGTCAGCACGCTGGTCACCGACGAGGCCGCCGCCGCGCGCACCGAGGAGTTCGCCAGCGCGGTGCTGGGCAAGCAGGTGGTGCGCTGCAGCGACCGGTCCGGTTTCGTGGTGAACGCGCTGCTGGTGCCCTACCTGCTGTCGGCGGTCCGGATGCTCGAGTCCGGCTTCGCCACCGTCGAGGACATCGACAAGGCCGTGGTGGCCGGGCTTTCGCACCCCATGGGGCCGCTGCGGCTGTCCGACCTGGTCGGGCTGGACACGCTCAAGTTGATCGCGGACAAGATGTACGAGGAGTTCAAGGAGCCCCTCTACGCCGCGCCCCCGCTGCTGCTGCGCATGGTTGAGGCCGGCCAGCTCGGCAAGAAGTCGGGCCGGGGCTTCTACACCTACTGATACCTACTGAGCGTCCCGCTCCCGGCGCCACGGCAGCATGGGCGACGGGTGCGGCTCGGCGTTGAACTTCTCCCGCGATCCGCCGACCTCGACGATGCCGCACAGCGCGCTCCAGTTGAGCATGGTCAGGTAGTCGATGAGCTCGTCGGCGGTCATCCGCGGGTCCAGCAACCAGGAGTGGGTGGCCAGCTGAACCCCCCCGACGATCATGTAGGCCCACGGCTCCACTCCGCCGAGGTCCAGTCCCTCCTGCTTCATGCGGCGGCGCAGCATCACCGCGAGCATCCGGGCGATGATGCGTTCGGAGTCCGCGATCACCTTGCTCTTGCTCGCCGAGCTGTTGGCCATCACGAACCGATAGGGCTCGGGCTCGTTGGCCACGGTCTGCACGTACACCCGGGTGATCTCGCGGGTCAGATCGAAGCCGTCCAGGTTCAGTGACAACGCCGCAGCCATGTTCGGGATCAGCGTGGTCTGCGCGAAGCGCATCATCACCGCGGTGGTCAGGTCGTTCTTGTCGACGAAGTAGCGGTACAGGACCGTCTTGGAGACGCCGATCTCACCGGCGATCTCGTCCATGCTCACGTAGCGGCCGCGCCGCCGGATCGCCTCGATCGTGCCGTCGATCAGGTCATTGCGGCGCTCGACCTTGTGCTGATGCCAGCGCCGCTTACGACCGTCGGTCTTGGCGGCACCGGTCCGGAGCTGATCTGCCACTGTTTACCGATTCCCATTCGCTAGACGCTATAGATAATACGGGCCGGTACAGCAAACTTTGTGGGCCGGTAACAGTTACCGGCGGTCGCGACAGTGGATGATGGTGTGGTGGTGCATCGAGAGAACCGCTCGAAGTGGTCGGGTGCTGCGGGCACCGTGCAATCGCTGGCGGAGTCCTTCGCGGATGCTGATCCGGTCGCCGATGCCGCGCGGTTGCGGGATCTGCGCCGGATGAAGGTGGTGGCGCTGAGTTTCCTGCTCGGCGCCACCGTGGTGTTCCTGCTGTGCCGCTGGGCACAAGCCGGCGGGGACGCCGCTCCGTGGGTGGGTTACGTCGGTGCCGCCGCCGAGGCGGGCATGGTCGGTGCGCTGGCGGACTGGTTCGCGGTCACCGCGCTGTTCAAGCATCCGCTGGGGATTCCGATCCCGCACACCGCGATCATCAAACGCAAGAAGGACCAGCTCGGGGAGGGCCTGGGCACCTTCGTGCGGGAGAACTTCCTGTCGCCGCCGGTGGTCGAGACCAAGCTGCGCGACGCGGCGATCGCCGGACGGCTGGGTAAGTGGCTGTCGGAGCAGACGCACGCCGAGCGGGTGGCCGCCGAGACCGCAACCGTACTGCGGGTCCTGGTCGAGATGCTGCGCGACGAAGACGTCCAGACCGTGATCGACCGGATGATCGTGCAGCGCCTCGCCGAGCCGCACTGGGGCCCGCCGGTCGGCCGGGTGCTGGGCACGTTGTTGGCCGAGAACCGGCAGGAGGCGCTGATCCAGCTGCTGGCCGACCGGGCGTTCCAGTGGTCGCTCAATGCCGGCGAAGTCATCCAGCGGGTGGTGGAGCGGGATTCTCCGACCTGGTCGCCGCGGTTCGTCGATCACCTGGTTGGAGACCGGATTCACCGTGAGCTGATGGACTTCACCGACAAGGTGCGCCGCAACCCGGATCATGAGCTGCGTCGCAGTGCCACCCGCTTTCTGTTCGAATTCGCCGAGGACCTGCAGCACGACCCGGCGACGATCGCCAAGGCCGACGCGGTCAAGGAGCAGTTGATGGCCCGCGAAGAGGTCGCCAATGCCGCGGCGACGGCTTGGCGGACGCTGAAGCGGCTGGTGCTCGAAGGCGTCGACGATCCGTCCGGCGCGCTGCGCACTCGGGTGGCCGCCACGGTGGTGGAACTCGGAGAGTCGTTGCGCGACAACGCCGAACTGCGCGACAAGGTTGATAACTGGATTGTGCGGGCCGCGCAGCATCTGGTGGGCCACTACGGGGTGGAGATCACCGCGATCATCACCGAGACGATCGAGCGGTGGGACGCCGACGAGGCGAGTCGGCGAATCGAACTGCACGTCGGGCGTGACTTGCAGTTCATCCGGATCAACGGGACTGTGGTCGGCGCGCTGGCCGGCCTGGCGATCTACGCCATAGCTCAACTTATGTTCTGACCTGCGCTAGCAAGTGCTTGCAAAAGTTAGCACCGGGCTTTATCGTGAGATCTGTCAGCAGTTGTCAGTCCACGAAAGGAGCCACCGGTGTCGCAGGACGACAAACTTGCCGCAGTGGTTTCCACGGCCGCGGCCGATATCGGCAGCTTCATCCGGTCCCAGCGCGAAGCCGCGCAGGTGTCCATGCGGCAGCTGGCTGACAAGGCCGGCGTCAGCAATCCGTATCTGAGCCAGATCGAACGTGGACTGCGCAAGCCTTCCGCTGACGTCCTCAACCAGATCGCCAAGGCCCTAAGGGTTTCCGCCGAGGTGCTCTATGTGCGGGCGGGAATTCTGGAGCCGAGCGAGAAGAGCGAGGTCCGTGACGCCGTCATTGCCGATGAGGCGATCACGGAACGGCAGAAGCAAGTTCTGCTCGACATCTACACCTCCTTCGTCCAGCAGAACGAAGCCGACGGTGAGGAGACCACACCTGCCTGATCCTCAGTCGCCCAATCGTCGAACCACTACGAAAAAATCCCAATCCCGAAAGGAAGCCACCATGGCAGAAAACCAGACCATCGAAGAACTGAAGGCCCCGCTGCTCGCCGCCATCGGCGCTGCTGACCTGGCCCTGGCCACCATGACCGACCTCGTCGCCAACCTGCGCGACCGCGCCGGCGAGGCCCGCGAGGACGCCAGCACCCGGGTCGAGGAGAGCCGTGCCCGCCTGACCAAGCTGCAGGAGGAGCTGCCCGAGCAGTTCGCCGAGCTGCGTGAGCGCTTCACCGCCGACGAGCTGCGTAAGGCCGCCGAGGGCTACGTGGAGGCCGCCACCGGCCGGTACGCCGACCTCGTGGAGCGCGGCGAGGCCGCCCTGCAGCGGCTGCGCACCCAGGCCCACATCGACGACGCGTCGGCGCAGGTCGAGGGCTACGTGGACCAGGCCGTGGAGCTGACCCAGGAAGTGCTGGGCAACGTTGCGACGCAGACCCGCGAGGTCGGCGAGCGCGCCGCCAAGCTGGTCGGCATCGAGCTGCCGAAGAAGGAGACCGCCGCGCCGGCTCCGGCCAAGAAGGCTCCGGCCGCCAAGAAGGCCCCGGCCAAGAAGGCTCCGGCTGCCAAGAAGGCTCCGGCCGCCAAGAAGGCCCCGGCCAAGAAGGTCACCCAGAAGTAATTTCAGTTCGACGCCCGGGACGGTACCCGCCTAGGCTTGCAGCGTGATGGCTGCGAACCTGGTGGGTATCGTCCTTGGCGTTTTGCAGATCGCCGTCTTCGTGACGGCGGTCTACGCGTTTGTACACGCGGCGATGCAACGATCCGATGCCTACACCGCCGCCGACAAGCTCACCAAGCCGGTATGGCTGGTGATCCTCGGGGTGTGCGGGCTGCTGGCCCTCGTTCTGCAGGTGATGGGTATGGCGATCGCGGCCTGCGCGGCCGGTGTCTACCTGGTCGACGTGCGGCCCAGACTGCTCGAGGTTCAGGGCAAGTCTCACTAGCCTCCGATGTCACGTTCGTTCATTGTTCTGGCCGCACTCGCCGCTGCCATGGCGGCCGCGGCGCCGGCCACCGCGGACGTCGGCGCGCCCGGATTTGTCGACCACACCGAGTGGGTGGACTACGGCGGCCGAAGCAGCCTGCGGGTGTACCCGACCCCGGCCGGCCGGACGGCGGCGCTGCGGCTCGACGGCGGCCCCGAGGGGGAGCAGGCCTGGCGCGAAGTGCTTGCCGCCGCGCCCGAGGCCGGCACCCCCGGCATGCGCGACCAATTCCTCTGCCATTGGAGCTACGCCGAGTTCGCCCGGCCCGGCAAGACCAGCTGGAACCTGGAGCCGTGGCGACCGGTCGTCGACGGCGTGACCATGCTCGAATCCGGGTGCAACCCCGGCGCCGCCGAGGAGGCCTTCTGATGACCGTGCTGACCCGCGACCAGGTCGCCAAACTGGTCGACCACACCCTGCTCAAACCTGAAGCGACCGCGGGGCAGGTCGCCGCTGTCGTCGCCGAAGCCGCCGAACTCGGTGTCGCCGCGGTGTGCGTATCGCCGTCGATGGTGGCCATCGCGGCCTCAGCCAACCCCTCCGGCGTCCCGATCGCCGCGGTCGCCGGTTTCCCGTCCGGCAAGCACCTGCCGGAGGTCAAGGCCGCCGAGGCGGCACTGGCCGTGGCTGCGGGGGCCGCCGAGGTCGACATGGTCATCGATGTCGGTGCGGCGCTGGCGGGCGACTTCGCCGCGGTGGCCGCCGACATCGCCGCTGTGCGCGCCGCCGTGCCGCAGACGGTGCTCAAGGTGATCCTGGAGTCCGCGGCGCTGCTGGAGCTGGCCGGCGATGTAGCCCTGGTCGCCGCCTGCCGCGCGGCCGAAGGCGCAGGGGCGGATTTCGTCAAGACCTCCACCGGATTTCACCCCAGCGGCGGGGCGTCGGTGCATGCGGTGACGCTGATGGCCGACACGGTCGGTGGCCGACTCGGGGTCAAGGCCAGTGGCGGCGTCCGCACTGCGGCGGATGCGCTGGCAATGCTCGAGGCCGGTGCGACCCGGTTGGGCTTGTCGGGCACGCGGGCCGTGCTCGACGGACTGGGCTGACGGGCGCTAGACCGACGCGAAGCACTGGCTCGACGAGGACGCCGGGATGGTGGCGTTCTTCGTCGAAAACTTGATCACCACAGCGGAATCGGTGACTTCCGAGCTGTCGATGTGGATGCCCAACGGCAGGTCGTTGGTCACCTTCCCGGTGAGGTTGTTGAGGTTGGTCTGCACGGTGTCGGTGTCCAGGTCCTGGCCGAGCGCCTCCAGCTCGACAACCTGCAGCTGCAGCCCGTTGTTCACGATCTGCGGCTTGACGGTCGCGCGGTTGAGCAGGCCCTTGAGCTCGACGGTGCCAGCGCCCGGGTCGGTGGTGACCTTGCCGGTGACGATGCTGCCGATCACCGGGACCACATCCTGAATGGATTGCTTGATGCCCTCGGCGGGCCAGGTGATGGTGCCGTCCAGCGACCCGATGGTGCCCTTGGAATCCGCGCTCTTCTCCAGGTGGATGTCGCGGATGTCCAGGTCGAGCTTCATGCCCTTGGCCTGCCGGATCTGGTTGCCGTCGGTCTGCACGGAGATGTGCGGGTAGTCGCCGCGGAAGTACTGCGCCAGCACGGGTGGAGAGTTGGCGAACGATACCGAGGCGCTGTCCTCGGCCTCGCATTTGACCGCGTTGGCGACCAGGCTCTCGGCCTTGTGCTGGGCGTAGAGCTGTCCACCGAACAACGCGGCCAGCGTCAGCACCAGTAATACGGTCAGCGCCAACATGATTGCCGGCAGGCCGGTGAATCGATGCGCCGCAGGTGTGGGCCCGGATGTGCTCATTACTGCAGGTTACAGGTTTGCGAAGCAGGGGTCGTTGCTGCGCGGAATGGAGGCGTTGCGGGTGGAGAACTTGGCCACCACCCCGGTGTCGGTGACCTGGATGCTGTCGGCGCGCAGACCGAGCGGGTAGCGCTTGGTCAGGGCCTCGGCGAATCGGTCCAGTTCCGGCTGGATGGTCTCCCGGGGCAGGGTCAGGGCGCCCAGCCCGGTGAGTTTCTGCACCTGCAGCGACAATCCGCCGTTGACCACTTCCGGCTTGACGATGACGCTGGCCAGGCCGAACGCACCGTTGAGCTCGACGGTGCCGTCGCGGGAGTTGGTCTTGAGGTCCGAGACCAGGTTGCCCAGGATCGGCACCATCGACTGCACGGTCTCCTTGATACCGGCCGCCGGCCAGGTCAAGGTGGCGTCCAGGGCGCCGATGGTGCCCTTGCTGTCGCCGTTGCCGTGCAGGTCGACGTCGGAGATGCTCAGGTCGGCCTTCATCTGCTGCGCGTCTTTGACCTGCTTACCCGCGGTGCTGATCGAGATGTTGGTGTAGTTGCCGGTGACGTGCTGCCACAGGAACGGTGGAGTCACCCCGAACGACACGCTGGCCTTGTCGTGCACCACGCATTCGGTCGCCTTGGCCACCTTGCTGTCGGCGATCCTGCGGGCGATCAACTCGGCGCCGATCAAACCGGCCAACGCCAGCGCGATCACGGTGATGAAGATCAGCACCAGGGCCAGCGGATCGCGCAGCAGGGTGGTCGGGCGGCGCTGCGGAGCAGGCGTTTGGATCACGGTGGTGGGCGTCTCGCTGTCCGGGGCGGCGGGTGGCCCGGGAGGCGGCGGCGCCGGCGGCAGATGCGTCGTGGGCAGCGGGCCGGTCGGTGCGCTGGGCGCGGTGGGCATCCGGGTGGTGGTCTGGTCGTCGCGGCTGCCGGCCGGCATCTGCCGGGTCGGTGACTCGGACGGTTGCGGCGGTTGCGCCGGCTGCGGGGGTGGAGCGCCCTCGCCCGGGTGTCCGGGCTGGCCGGTGGGGCGCGCCCAAGCTGACTGGTCGCCGTGGGGAGGTCCGGGCGGATTGCTCACCCGCGCGATTCTGCCTTACCGACCTGAATGAAGTCCGCACGGTTGCTCAACACGGCCAGCGTCCGGCGGGCCGTGGTGACCGCCTCGAGGTCGATGTCATAGACCACCAACTGCGGCGATGCGCCCGCCGACGCCAGGGCCTCACCCCACGGCGACGCCACCAGGCTGTGGCCCACTCCGGTCGGCGCGCCCGACGAGTCTGCCGAGCCGGGGTCGGCCTGCCCGACGGCCGCGATGTAGCTGGTCGAATCCAGGGCGCGGGCGCAGGCCAGCAGCTCCCACTGCCGCACCTTGCCCGGCCCGGCGCCCCACGAGGCGGACACCGTGATCAGCTGCGCGCCGCGGTCGGCAAGCTCGGCGTACAACGCCGGGAACCGGATGTCGTAGCAGGTCGACAACCCGACGCCGACCCCATCGACGTCGATCACGACTGGATCGCAACCTGGTGCGACGGTACGTGATTCGGTGAATCCGAACGCGTCGTACAGGTGGATCTTGTGATAGTGGGTGTCGGTGTTCGGGCCGGTCGCCAGCAGGGTGTTGTGGACCCGGCCGTCGCCGGACGGGGTGAACATCCCGGCGACGACGGTGACCCCGGCCCGCGCCGCGATCTCGCGTACACCGGTGGCCCAACGCCCGTCGAGCGGTTCGGCGACCGGACCCAGTGGCACCCCGAAGCGGCACATCGTCGCCTCTGGGAACGCCACCAGCTTCGCGCCGTCGGCAGCGGCACGGTCGGTGTAGTCGGCCACCGTCTGCAGGTTGGCGGCCGGGTCGGTGCCACTGAGGATCTGCGCACATGCAATCCGCATGAGACCAGCCTATTCGTGTGACGCCGTGCCGCCCCGTTTCAACCAGGTCGAGGTGAACCGCTGCTCGGTGGTCATCAACTCCGCCAGCTGCGCACCGATGAAGTTCTCGATCTTGCCGCCGACCAGCGGGATGTCGACCTTGACGGTCGCGGTCAACCGCAGCTCGCAGCCGTCGCCGTCCGGCTCCAGCACCGCGTCGCCGGACAACTTCGCCGGTGCGCCGACGATCTTGCCGGTGACCTCGGCGCGGGCCCGTCCGTCGCGGACCGGATGCCATTTCTCGCGCCGCGCAACGTCCAGGTCGCCGGGATGGAATTGGGCGGCCAGCGCGGGCAGCTTCTCCCGGTGAATGCCCTGCGTTGTGCTGACATCGACGACGCCGTCGGGGGAGACCGCGATCGACTCCAGCGCCACGGTGTCGGCCCCCGAATCGGCCAGCCGGGCCAGCCAATACTGCTCGTCGGCGAAAGCGGCGCACACCCGTTCGACGCTTGCCTCATAGTGCTCGGACAGCGTGAATGTGCGCGGCATAGCTGGTCAGGCTACCGTTACCGGCCGTGGCGAGTTCCGAGTTCGCGGGCGCGCGTGTCGCCGAGGCGGTGCCGCTGGCGCCGTTGACCACCTTGCGGGTGGGCCCGGTGGCCCGGCGGGTGATCACCTGCTCCGACACCGAACAGGTGATCGCGGCGGTGGGCGAACTCGACCGGGACGGCGCCGGTCCGACGCTGCTGCTGGCCGGTGGTTCCAACGTGGTGATCGCCGACGAACTGACCGACCTGACCGTGATCCGGCTGGCCAATGCCGGCATCGAGATCGACGGCAACCTGCTGCGCGCCCAGGCCGGCGCGGTCTGGGACGACGTGGTGGCCGCCTCCGTCGCCGCCGGGCTGGGCGGCCTGGAGTGCCTGTCCGGCATTCCCGGCTCGGCCGGGGCCACCCCGGTGCAGAACGTCGGGGCCTATGGCGCGGAGATCGCCGACGTCGTGACCCGGGTGCTGCTGCTGGACCGGCGCACCGGCACCGTGCGGTGGACGCCGGGCGCGGAGTTGGCCTTCGGCTACCGCACCAGTGTGCTGAAGTACTCCGACGCCGCCGTGGTGCTGGAGGTGGAGTTCGAACTGGATCCGGCCGGCCGCAGCGCACCACTGCGCTATGGCGAGCTGGCCAGAGCGTTGGACGCCGCCGATGGTGACCGTGCCGACCCGGCGGCGGTGCGCGCCGCGGTGCTCGCGCTGCGGGCGGCCAAGGGCATGGTGCTCGACGCCTCCGACCACGACACCTGGAGTGTGGGCTCGTTCTTCACCAATCCTGTAGTGCCACCGGAGCTCTACCAGCGTCTGGCGGACCAGGCGAGCGCTTCCGTGCCGCACTGGGACGCCCCCGATGGGGTGAAGCTGGCGGCCGGCTGGCTGGTGGAGCGGGCCGGCTTCGGCAAGGGCTATCCGGCTGGTGACGGTGCGCGGGCGCGTCTTTCCACCAAGCACGCGCTGGCGCTGACCAACCGGGGCGGCGCCACCACCGCCGACGTGCTGGGGTTGGCGCGCACCGTGCGCGACGGGGTGCAGGCGGCATTCGGGATCACGTTGCACCCGGAGCCGGTGCTGGTGGGCTGCACGCTGTAACCAACATCGCAGGTGGTCAGGCTCTTTTTGCCGGTATCTTGGGATGGCGTGACTGTGAATCGGCGACGGGCTTTGGCGGCATTGGCTGCCGGGGTGCTGGCGCCGAACGCGTTGGCGGCCTGTTTCGCGCGTCCCGGGCGGGATTTCGAGAGTGCGCCACCGCCGTCGCCCGCGCTGAGCTTCGAGCCGGCAGACGGGGCGACCGATGTGCTGCCGACCGCTGCGGTCAGCGTCGAGGTCCGTGACGGCTGGTTCCAGCGTGCGGTGCTGACCAGCCCGGCCGGCAAGGTGCTGTCCGGAACCTTCAACCGGGAACGCACCCGCTACACGGTCACCGAGCCGTTGGGCTACGACGCCGTCTACACCTGGAGCGGTTCGGTGGTGGGCCAGGACGGCAACGCCGTGCCGGTCAGCGCCAAAGTCACCACGGTGACCCCGACCGTCGTCATCGACGGGGGCTTTCAGTTGGCCGACGGGCAGACCGTCGGCGTCGCCGCACCGGTGATCCTGCAGTTCAACGCGCCGATCAGCGACAAGGCCGCCGTTGAGCGGGCTTTGAGCATCACCACCGATCCAGGGGTCGAGGGCAGCTGGGCGTGGCTCCCCGACGAGGTGCAGGGCGCCCGGGTCCATTGGCGCAGCCGCGACTACCTCCCGGCCGGCACCAAGATCAGCGTCGACGCCAAGCTGTACGGTCTGGCGTTCGGCGACGGCGCCTACGGCGCCCAGGACATGTCACTGGATTTCACGATCGGGCGCCGCCAGGTGGTGCGGGCCGAAGTCTCCTCGCACCGCATCCAGGTGGTTCGCGACGAGGGCGTCATCATGGACTTCCCGTGCAGCTACGGCGAAGGTGACCTGCCCCGCAACGTCACCCGTAACGGCGTCCATGTGGTCACCGAGAAATACGCCGACTTCTACATGTCCAATCCCGCCGCCGGGTACCACAACATCCATGAGCGCTGGGCGGTCCGCATCTCCAACAACGGCGAATTCATCCACGCCAACCCGGCCAGCGCCGGCGCCCAGGGCAACACCAACGTCACCAACGGGTGCATCAACCTGTCCACCGGTGACGCCGAGCAGTACTTCTACAGCGCGATCTACGGCGACCCGGTCGAGGTGACCGGAAGCTCCATCCAGCTGTCCTACGCCGACGGCGATATCTGGGACTGGGCGGTGGACTGGGACACCTGGGTGTCGATGTCGGCCTTGTCGGCACCCGAGCCGCCCCGGACCTCGCTGCCCAGCACTGCGCCGGCCACCCCGACCGATGCGCCGACCCTGTCCGGCACCCCGACGACAACGCCGGCGCCCACCACTACGCGGCCCGGCGGCTGACCCCTCACGGTGGGGGATCAGGGGGTCTGGCGGTGGGCCCGCGTCGCGCTCGCCTGATCACGCGGCCGGATCACGATCTGGTCGAGGTCGACGTGCGGGGGTCGGGAGGCCACGAACCCGATCACCTCGGCGATGTCGGCCGCCGTCAGCGGGGTCAGGCCCGCATAGACCGAGTCGGCACGCTCCCGGTCACCGCCGAAGCGCACCAGAGAGAACTCGGTGTCCACCATGCCGGGGGCGATCTCGGTGAGCCGCACCGGTTTTCCGAGCAGTTCGCCGCGCAGCGTGCGGTGCAGCGCGCTCTGGGCGTGCTTGGCCGCGGTGTAGCCGGCACCGCCGTCGTAGATCTCGAAGGCCGCGATCGAGGTCACGGTGACGACCAGGCCGTCGCCGGAGGCGATCAGCTTGGGCAGCAAGGCACGGGTCACCTGCAGTGTGCCCAGCACGTTGGTCTCCCACATCCACCGCCAATGCTCGAGGTCGGCGTCGCTGACGGGCGCCAATCCCTTGGCTCCGCCTGCGTTGTTGACCAGCACATTGATCGAACCGCCGATCCGGTCGCACGCGTCGGCCAGCGCGGTGACCGCGGCGGGGTCGGTGACGTCGGCCACCACCGCGGTGCCGCCGATCTCCTCGGCCAGCGCGGCGATCCGGTCCGCGCGGCGAGCCGCGACGACCACGTGAAAGCCTTGCTCGGCAAGGGTTCTCGCGGTGGACTCACCGATACCGGAGCTGGCCCCGGTGACCACAGCTATGCGCTGAGTTGTCGTCATCGACCCAACTTTAGTGACCGTGCTACATTTCTCGGTTATGTACCGCAGTGCCCGCTCTCTGATGGCGGTCTGTCTTGTCGCCTACGGCGCGTGTTGTCGCCACGCATGTTGCTGCGCCTGACCCGCTGCGAATAACTCCTTGGGAGTCCGCGGGTTGTAGGCGTAGCCAAGCCCCCCGAAACGGACTTTGCAGACAAGGACGACACAGCGTGCACACCACCACCCTCCCCACTCGCCTCGCCGGCCGCCCGACCGCCGTCCCCCGTTCACACCCGCGCGTGGTACCCCCGTCGCTGCAGCTGCCCGACTCTGCCGGTGCCGCGGTGTTCGCTGCGGTGCGCCAGCACGGTCCGATCGCCCGTGAGGCCATCGCCGGGGCCACCTCGCTGAGCGTCGCCACCGTCAACCGCCAGGTCAGCGCGCTGCTGCAGGCCGGGTTGCTGCTCGAGCGCGCCGACCTGGCGACCTCCGGCGCGATCGGGCGCCCGCGCAGGCCGGTGGTGGTCAACCACGAGCCGTTCCTGGCCCTGGGCCTGCACATCGGGGCGAAGACCACCAGCATCGTGGCCACCGACGTGCTCGGCCGCACCCTGGACGTCGTCGAGACCCCGACCCCGGCCAACGGGGCTGCTCCGGCGCTGGCCGCGCTGGCCGGCAGCGCCCGTCGGTACCTGACCCGCTGGCAGAAGCGCCGGCCGCTGTGGGTCGGGGTGGCCATCGGTGGCGCGGTGGACGGTGCCACCGGCATCGTCGACCACCCGCGGCTGGGCTGGACCGCTGCGCCGGTCGGGGCGGTGCTGGCCGAGGAACTGGGCCTGCCGGTGTCGGTCGCCTCGCACGTCGACGCCATGGCCGGCGCCGAACTGCTGCTCGGGGGCCGTCGGCCGACCGCCACCAGCTCCACCAGCCTGTACGTCTACGCCCGCGAAACGGTGGGTTACGCCCTGGTGATCGGGGGGCGGGTGCACAGCCCGGCCAGCGGTCCGGGCACCATCGCCGGTCTGCCGGTCTCCTCCGAGCTGCTCGGCGGCTCCGGGCAGCTGGAGTCCACGGTCAGTGACGAGGCGGTGCTGGCCGCGGCCCGCCGGCTGCGCATCCTGCGCGAGGGCAACGGGGCGGCGTCCGCCGCGGTGACCGGGCTGGTGCGCGAGGCGCGGGGCGGTGACGAGCGGGCGCGTGCGCTGCTGACCGAACGGGCCCGGGTGCTCGGCGAAGCCGTTGCACTGCTGCGCGACGTACTCAACCCCGACGACCTGGTGGTCGGCGGTCAGGGCTTCACCGAGTATCCCGAGGGCATCGCCGAGGTGGAGCGGGCATTCACGCAGCGGTCGGTGCTGGCCGGACGCACGATCCGGGTCACCGCGTTCGGCAACCGGGTCCAGGAGGCCGGTGCCGGCACGGTGTCGCTGGGCGGGCTCTACGCCGACCCGGTCGGTGCGATGCGCCGCTCCCGCGGGCCGGTCGCCCGAGCGGTCCCGGAAGCGTCCGCCTGACGCGAGCTGTAAAGATGGCGGGGTGGGGCAAGGCTTTGGATCCGATGTGCACCGGGTAGCGGTGCTGTCGGTACACACCTCGCCGCTGGCCCAACCCGGCACGGGCGACGCCGGCGGAATGAACGTCTACGTACTGCAGAGCGCGCTGCACCTGGCGCGCCGCGGGGTGGCCGTGGAGATCTTCACCCGGGCCACATCGTCGATCGATCCGCCGGTGCAGCATGTGGCGCCCGGTGTGCTGGTGCGCAACGTGGTGGCCGGGCCGTTCGAGGGACTGGACAAGAACGACCTGCCCACCCAGCTGTGCGCGTTCGCCGCCGGGGTGTTGCGGGCCGAGGCGGCCCACGAGCCCGGCTACTACGACGTCGTGCACTCGCACTACTGGCTGTCCGGCCAGGTCGGCTGGCTGGCCGCGGACCGCTGGGCGGTGCCGCTGGTGCACACCGCCCACACCCTGGCCGGGGTGAAGAACGCCGCCCTAGCCGCCGGGGACGCCCCAGAACCGCCGCTGCGCGCGGTCGGTGAACAGCAGGTCGTCGACGCCGCGGACCGGTTGGTGGTCAACACCGAAGACGAAGCGCGCCAACTCGTCGACCTGCACGAAGCGAACCCGGGCCGGATCGACGTCGCGCATCCGGGAGTCGACCTGGAGGTGTTTCGCCCGGGGGACAAGCAGCAGGCCCGGGTTGCGCTGGGACTGTCGCCGGACGAGCGGATCGTTGCCTTCGTCGGCCGCATCCAGCCGCTCAAGGCGCCCGACATCCTGCTGCGGGCCGCCGCGAAGCTGCCCGGGGTGCGCGTGGTGGTGGCCGGCGGGCCGTCGGGCAGCAGTGGGCTGGCGGCTCCGGGCGGCCTGGTGCGGCTGGCCGGGGAACTGGGTATCGGTGACCGGGTGACGTTCCTGCCGCCGCAGTCCCGCGAGGATCTGGCCACCCTGTTCCGGGCCGCCGATCTGGTGGCGGTCCCGAGCTACTCCGAATCGTTCGGCCTGGTCGCGCTGGAGGCGCAGGCCTGCGGGACACCGGTGGTCGCCGCGGCCGTGGGTGGGCTGCCGGTGGCGGTGCGCGACGGGGTCACCGGGGGCCTGGTCGCCGGGCACGGCATCGAGCAGTGGGCGACCGCCATCGACGAGCTGCTGAGGCTGGGTTCCGGGCCGCGCGGGTGGGCGATGCGCCGGGCCGCGGCCAGCCATGCCGCGACGTTCTCCTGGGAGCGCACCGTGGACGCCCAGCTGGCCAGCTACACCAACGCCATCGAGGACTTCGCCGCGGCGCGCGGTGAGCGGATGCGGGTGCTCGGAGCGGCGCGCCGACCCCGGCGCCGGCCGGCACGCCGCGGGGCACGGGCGTGAACCGCAGCGATGTCCGCCAGGTCATCGAGGACACCCTGGACGCGGCCGAGCTGACCTATTCGCAGTTCCCGGGATCACACGGGGGGCTGCCGGGGCTGGTTGTGGAACTGCCCGGCGAGCGCAAGCTCAAGACCAACACCATCCTCAGCGTGGGGGAGCACTCGGTGCGCGTCGAGGCGTTCGTCTGTCGCCGCCCCGACGAGAACCACGCCGGGGTCTACCGGTACCTGCTCAAGCGCAACCGCCGGCTGTACGGGGTGGCCTACACGCTGGACAACGTCGGCGACATCTATCTGGTGGGCCGGATGGCGCTGGCCTCGGTGACCGCCGAGGAGATCGACCGGGTGCTCGGGCAGGTGCTCGAAGCCGTCGACTTCGACTTCAATACGTTGCTGGAGTTGGGATTTGCCACCTCGATCCAGAAGGAATGGGAGTGGCGGGTGTCCACCGGGCAGTCGCTGAAAAACCTGCGGGCCTTCGAGCATCTGCGCCCGACGACGATTCAGAGCGCGCAGGGCGATGCGGAGGAGTCGGGCAGTGACATCGACAAGGATGACGACGACGCGAGGGCGTAGGAGGATCCATGGTCGCGGTTGAGGTACTGCGGGTGTTCACCGACGATCGCGGCGACTACGGGAACCCGCTCGGGGTGGTCCTCGACGGGGGGTCTGTGCCCGAGACGGCACAACGGCAGCAATTGGCGGCAACGCTGGGGTTCAGCGAAACGATCTTCATCGACGATGCCGAACGCGGGCGGCTTCAGATCTTCACCCCGGCCACCGAACTGCCGTTCGCCGGGCACCCCACCGTCGGTGCCGCCTGGGTGCTGTCGCGTGAACTCGGTCGTTCGGTTTCCACCTTGGAAACCCCGGGAACCCGGATCGCGACGTGGGCCGACGGCGACCGGGTCTGGGTGCGCGGTCAGTTGGCCGCCACACCCCCCTGGTGGCACGAGCGGCTCGCCGACAGTGCTGCCGTCGATGCGTTGGACGGGCCGCTGGACCCCGAGCAGGACGCAACCCAGTTGTGGGCGTGGCGTGACGAAGCGGCCGGCGTGGTCCGTGCCCGGGTCTTCGCCGCCCGTTACGGCGTGCCCGAAGACGAGGCCTGTGGGTCGGCCAGCATGCGCCTGGCGGCGGCGCTGGGTCGCGACCTCACGGTGCACCACGGTTGCGGATCGATCGTCTATGCGCGCCCCGGCCCTCCCGGGACTGCCGAAATCGCCGGCCGGGTGGTCAGCGACGGGTTGATGGCCTAGTCACCGAGCCATCAGTGCAGCGTGACGTCTCGATTCGCGTTGGCTTCGATGCGGCGGGCGGCGAACGCCGCGGCTTGGGCCGGCATGTTGTTTGTCTGGTAATCCAGATGTCCGAGCGGCAGGCCGTCAGTGCCGTCGCAGACGGCGTCGTTGTGAGCGCAGTACTCGCGGGTATTGGCCGCGTACAGGGGGCCGACCACGACCGGCGGTGCGTCGTAGCGCCGGATGAACGTGGCCGAGGGCTTCCCGAACAGGATCACCGCCGCGACGCGTTCGGCCACCACGTCGGGCATCGGCCGCGGTAGATCCGGCACCAGCTCGTCCGGTAACCCGGTCGGCACCGACTGCGCTGTCGCATAACCGGTGACGGCCGCGCCCTGGGAGTAGCCGCCCAGCACGATCTGGGTGTCCGGGCAGTCCAGCGCCGTCCACTCGATGTGGCTGACCTCGTCGCGGATCCCGGCGATGACGCTTCGGTCGAAGTCGATTCCGCTGCTGAAACCACTGGCGGCGGCGTAGTTGACCGGGTACACCGCGATCGTCCGGGCGGTGGTGGAACGCAGCGCGTCGACGAAGGCCTGTCCTACCTTGCCGACGCCGGGCGGCTCCTCGCTGCCTCGGGCGAAGATCACCTCGACGTCGGCGCACGGCTTGGCGGCGGCAGGTGATGCCACGGTCAGCGGGATCGTCGAGATCGTCGAGATGGTCAGCAGCGCGGCGGCGAGAAGGCGGGGGACCGGCCACAGGCGAGGGACTTTCACCACCGCACCCCCATCCCGGTCGCCGGACCTTCCTTCGACGGTAACCCGAATCTGTGCCGTGAGACACTGACCGGCATGTCTGACACTGCCACCCTGGTGCTTCTGCGCCACGGCGAAAGCGAATGGAACGCCAGCAACCAGTTCACCGGCTGGATGGACGTCAACCTGACCGACAAGGGCCGCGCCGAAGCGGTCCGCGCCGGTGAGCTGCTGGTTGAGCACAACCTGCTGCCGGACGTGCTCTACACATCGCTGCTGCGCCGGGCGATCACCACCGCGAACCTGGCCCTGGACGCCGCCGACCGGCATTGGATCCCGGTGCACCGCACCTGGCGGCTCAACGAGCGCCACTACGGCGCCCTGCAGGGCCTGGACAAGGCCGCGACCAAGGCCCGCTACGGCGACGATCAGTTCATGACGTGGCGGCGCAGCTACGACACCCCGCCGCCGCCCATCGAGGCCGGCAGCCGTTACAGCCAGGACACCGATGCCCGCTACGCCGACATCGGGGGCGGCCCGCTCACCGAGTGCCTGGCCGACGTGGTGGCGCGCTTCCTGCCCTACTTCACCGACGTCGTCGTCCCGGACCTGCGGTGCGGCAAGACCGTGATGATCGCGGCGCACGGCAACTCGTTGCGGGCCCTGGTGAAGTATCTGGACGGGATGTCCGACGAGGACGTGGTCGGCTTGAACATCCCGACCGGCATCCCGCTGCGCTACGACCTGCGCAACCTGCGTCCGACGGTCCCCGGCGGCGTCTACTTGGACCCGGAGGCGGCTGCGGCGGGCGCCGCGGCGGTGGCCAGTCAGGGTGCAAAGTAGCCCCCCGAACGGCTTGCTGTAACCCGTCCATTGTGAATTCCGGGTGGAGCCCCGGTGAAATCTTCGCTGTGAATTCACGTTTGGCGCACGTCAGGGTCGAACGCTGGTCAGATGGCGGGGCCGGACTGCGTACGATTTGGCCGTGGCTGCGACATCGGCGCTGACGTTCGCTGCGGTGTCGGCACTGCCGGCGCTTGCAGTGGGGGTGGGGGCCGGTATTTGGCTTGCTCCCCGGCTGGCAGAGCGGCGCCGCCGGGTGGTCACCGAGCGGGCCGGCATCACCGTCTCCCAGATGCTGCAGCAGATCGTCGCGCACGCGTCGCTGGGCATCGTCGTCGTGGACGCCCACCGCGATGTCGTCTACCTCAACGAGCGGGCGACGGCGTTGGGGCTGGTGCACGGCCGGTTGCTCGACGACGGGGCCTGGGCTGCCGCGCACCGCGCACTGGCCGGTGAAGAGGAGGTCGTCTTCGATCTCACGGCGGCCAATCGGGCGGCCGGGGCAACCCGGTCGGAGCTGTCGGCGGTGCGCGGGTATGCCCGGTTGCTCTCCGACGAGGATGCCCGGTTCGCGGTGGTGATCGTCGACGACCAGTCCGAGCAGGCCCGGATGGAGGCCAGCAGGCGCGACTTCGTGGCCAATGTCAGCCATGAACTCAAGACCCCGGTCGGGGCGATGGGCCTTCTTGCCGAGGCGCTGCTGGCGTCGGCCGACGACCCCGAGGCGGTGCGTCCGTTCGCGGAGAAGGTGCTGGTGGAGGCCAACCGGCTGGCCAGCATGATCGGTGAGCTGATCGAGTTGTCCCGGCTGCAGGGCGCCGACCCGCTGCCGGACCTGGGCGTCGTCGACGTCGACGGTGTGGTGAACGAGGCGATCTCCCGGCACAAGGTGGCCGCCGACAACGCCGAGATCACGATCACCACCGATGCCCCGAGCGGCTTCCGGGTGCTCGGCGAAGAGACGCTGCTGGTCACCGCGCTGGCAAACCTGGTGTCGAATGCGATCGCCTATTCACCCCATGGATCACCGGTGTCGATCAGCCGGCGTCGCAGGGACGGCTTCGTGGAGATCGCCGTGACCGACCGCGGTATCGGTATCGCGCCCAAGGACCAGGAGCGTGTCTTCGAACGGTTCTTCCGCAGCGACAAGGCGAGGTCGCGCGCCACCGGCGGCAGTGGGCTCGGGTTGGCGATCGTCAAACACGTGGCGGCCAACCACAACGGCACCATCACGCTGTGGAGCCAGCCGGGCACCGGCTCGACGTTCACTCTGGCCATTCCGGCATACCAGGGTGGCGAACCGGGAAAGGATGAGGAGTAGCGACGATGACACCGCTGTCGACGATGCAGGGCAACCGGATGAGTGAGGAGCAGCGCCGATGACGCACGTACTGATCGTTGAGGACGAGGAATCGCTGGCCGACCCGCTTGCGTTTCTGCTGCGCAAGGAGGGCTTCGAGGCCACCGTCGTCGCCGACGGATCGGCGGCCCTGGCCGAGTTCGACCGGGCCGGCGCCGACATCGTGTTGCTGGACCTGATGCTTCCGGGGATGTCGGGCACCGACGTCTGCAAACAGCTGCGCGCCCGTTCCAGCGTGCCGGTGATTATGGTCACTGCCCGTGACAGCGAGATCGACAAGGTCGTCGGCCTGGAATTGGGCGCCGACGATTACGTGACCAAGCCGTACTCGGCCCGTGAGCTGATCGCCCGGATTCGTGCGGTGCTGCGCCGGGGTGGCGACGACGAAGGTGGCGTCGGCGAGGGCGTGCTCGAGTCCGGTCCGGTGCGCATGGACGTCGAACGGCACGTGGTCATGGTCAACGGCGAGCAGATCACCTTGCCGCTCAAGGAGTTCGACCTACTCGAATACCTGATGCGCAACACGGGCCGGGTGCTCACCCGCGGCCAGTTGATCGACCGGGTGTGGGGTGCCGATTACGTTGGTGACACCAAGACGCTGGACGTCCACGTGAAACGACTCCGGTCCAAGATCGAGGCCGATCCGGCCAACCCCGTGCACCTGGTTACCGTGCGCGGTCTCGGATACAAACTGGAGGGCTGACCTCCGCCCGGCGGGCCAGTTTGCTTGGATGGGGTCGCCTAACTTGCCCGTCGGGTGGCGCTCCGGCGAAAATTGCGGAATTGGGCGTCCGGCTTCTTAAGGTAACCTTAATCAAGGTTGCCTGGGGAGAATCCCGGGCTTGATCTAAAACCAATCTTCGTTAGCCATACGGGAGACGCAAGCGCGATGAGCTGGCCGGACGACACGCCCCTCCGCACACTGGTGGATCTGCTGACGCGGCGTGCCGAACAACATGGCGACAAACTGGCCTTCACGTTCTCCCGGGACGGCGACGAGAACGAGGTCAGTGAGGTCTCCTACGCCGAACTGGACCAGCGGGCCCGCCAGATCGCAGCCGACCTGCAGCGTCAAGGCGCCGACGGGGAGCGGGTGCTGGTGCTGTGCCCACCCGGCCTGGACTTCATCGCCAGCTTCTTCGGCTGTCTGTACGCCGGTGCCCTCGCGATTCCGGTGCACCCGCCGATGCGCGAGCATCTGGTCCCGCGCGTGCAGTCGATCATCGCCGACGTCAAGCCGGGCTACGCGCTGACCACGGCCGAGATCGAGCCCAGGATCAAGCCCGCGATCGACGCACTGCCCGGTGGGCAGGCGCTGCGGTGGTCGATAGTCGATGCCGACTCGTTCGGCAGCGCGGCGGACTGGGTGCCCCCACAGATCGACGGCGACACCGTCGCGATGCTGCAGTACACCTCCGGGTCGACCAGCGCACCCAAGGGCGTCGTGCTGACCCACGGCAACCTGGTGCACAACCTGCTGACGATCGCTGAGGTCTGGAACCCACGCCCCGACATGCGGGTACAAGGGGTGTTCTGGCTGCCTCCCTATCACGATATGGGTCTGATCGGCGGGCTGCTGGGAACGATGTATGCCGCCGGCACTTCGGTCCTGATGCCGCCGACCGCGTTCATCAAACGGCCGATGCGGTGGCTGGAGGCGATCTCGCGGCACGGTGCCATGATCACCGCCGCGCCGAACTTCGCCTTTGATCTGTGCGTGGAGCTGTCCACCCCGCAGGAGCGTGCCGCGCTGGACCTTTCCCACTGGACGGTGGCGCTGTGCGGCGCCGAACCGGTGCGCACCGCCAGCATGGACGGGTTCGTCGAGGCGTTCGGGCCGGCCGGCTTCCGGCGGGAGTCCCTGTTCCCGGTGTACGGATTGGCGGAGGGCACCCTGCTGGTCTCCGGCGGGTCGGACTCCGCGGTGCCGGTGGTGCATCACGTCGACCGGGTCGCGATGCGTGACAACCGGATTCTGGAAGTGGACCCGTCGGACCCGACGGCGACCACCCTGGTCGGCTGCGGCAAGCCGCGGGGCGGCCAGCGGGTGGCCATCGTCGACCCGGACACCCGGCTGGCCTGCGGACCTGATGAGGTCGGCGAGATCTGGGTATGCGGACCCAGCGTCGCGCACGGCTACTGGGGCGCACCGGAACTGTCCGAGGAGACCTTCGCGGCCACCCTCGCCGACACCGGGGAGGGTCCGTTCCTGCGCACCGGCGACCTGGGTTTCCTGCGGTCCGGGGAGCTGTTCGTCACCGGCCGTCGCAAGGACCTCATCATCATCCGGGGCAACAACCACTACCCGAATGACATCGAGCTCACCGTGCAGAACACCAACCCGGCGCTGCTGCGCGGCCGGGGCGCGGTCTTTTCGGTCTCGCCGGATTCGGGAGCGGCCGAACAACTCGTCGTCGTGCAGGAAGTCGACCCGAGCCGGCTGGACGCCGCACAACTCGAGGACGCGATGCAGACGATCCGCACCGTCGTCACCGAGAACCACTCGGTCCGCACCCACGCCGTCGTGCTGGTGCAGCCGCTGCAGCTGCCCACCACCTCCAGCGGCAAGATCCAGCGCAGCGCCTGCAAGCAGAAGTACCTCGACGGCGAGCTGCCGGTGGTGGCCGCCTGGCCCGCCGCCACACCTGCGCCGCAGGCCGCGCCGGAGCCCCCGGCCGCCGGGGCCGCTGAGGCCGCAAAGGCGCAGCCGGCCGCCGGCTCGCGCGGCGCGGCCGAGATCAGCGCCTGGCTGGTCGACCGGCTGGCCCAGGATCTCGAACTGCCGGTCGCCGAGATCGACCCGGCCAAGCCGTTCGCCTTCTACGGGCTGGACTCCATTCACGCGGTGCGCCTTTCGACCGCTTTGGAGGAGTGGCTGGGCTGTGAGCTGGTCCCGACTATCGCCTACGAATACCCGTCCATCGACATCCTGTCGGCGCACCTGGCGCGGGTCGCCGAGAAAACTCCAGCGGCTCCCGCAGGGGCCGCCGCCGAGCGCACCGATCGGCCCGCCGCCGACGAGCCGATCGCGATCATCGGCATCGGCTGCCGGTTCCCGGGCGCCGATGGGCCCGAGGAGTTCTGGCGGTTGCTGTCCGGCGGGGTGGACGCCACCAGCGAGGTCCCGGCCGACCGTTGGGATGTCGACGCCTTCTACAACCCGGACCCCGCGGTGCCGGGTACCGCGGTCACCCGCCGGGGCGGGTTCCTGGATCGGGTCGACGAGTTCGACTACCAGTTCTTCGGGATCTCACCGCGCGAGTCCGCGCAGATGGACCCGCAGCAGCGGTTGCTGCTGGAGGTGGCGTGGGAGGCGCTGGAAGACGCCGGTCAGGCGCCCGATGCGCTGGCCGGGACCCGCACCGGTGTGTTCGTCGGCATCTCCACCAACGACTACGGCTTCCTGCGGCTGGGCCAGCCCCAGCTGGTCGACGCCTACACCGGCACCGGCAACGCCCTGAGCATCGCCGCCAACCGGCTGTCCTACACCTTCGACTTCCACGGGCCGAGCCTGTCGGTCGACACCGCCTGCTCGTCGTCGCTGGTCGCCGTCGACCTGGCGTGCCGCAGCCTGCGTGACGGCGAATGCGGCGTGGCGCTGGCCGCCGGCGTGAACGTGATCCTGTCGCCGGCTTTGGCGATCAACTTCAGCAAGGCCCGGGTGATGGCGCCGGACGGCCGCTGCAAGACCTTCGACGCCGACGCCGACGGCTATGCCCGCGGCGAGGGCGCCGGGGTGGTCGTGCTCAAGCCGTTGAGCCGCGCCCTGGAGGACAACGACCCGATCTACGCGGTGATCCGCGGCAGCGCCACCAACTCCGACGGCCGGACCAACGGCCTGATCGCCCCCAGCGGCCGTGCGCAGGAGGGCGTGCTCCACGAGGCCTACCGCCGCGCGGGCCTGCCGGCCGGTTCGGTCCAGTACGTCGAGGCACACGGCACCGGAACCTCGATCGGCGATGCCATCGAGGCCAACGCCCTGGGCACCGTGCTGGCCGAGGGCCGGCCGCAGGGCAGCCGCTGCCTGGTCGGCTCGGTCAAGACCAATATCGGTCACCTGGAGGCGGCGGCCGGGGTCGCCGGCCTGATCAAGGTGGCGTTGTCGCTGCAGCATCGGGCCATTCCGGCCAGCCTGAACTTCACCGAACCGAACCCGCACATCGGCTTCGACCGCCTGCCGCTGGAAGTGGTGCAGACGCTGACGCCGTGGCCGGCGGGCAGCCGCGCGGTCGCCGGGGTGAGCTCCTTCGGATTCGGCGGCACCAACGCCCACATCGTGCTCACCGAGGCCCCGCAGGTGCGCAGCGGCTACTCCGACCTGGACGACGTAGACGCGGCGCCGCGCGCCGAACTCCTGGCGCTGTCGGCCCGGTCGCCGGAGGCGCTGACCGCGCTGGTCGGCGAGTACGAGATGGCTTTATTCTCTGGCGGCCTCGAGGGCGGACGCTTCCTGACCGACCTGTGCTACACCGCCGGTGCCCGGCGCGGCCACCACGACTACCGGCTCTCGGTGGTCGGTGATTCCCCGGCGGCGCTGTTCGAGTCGCTGTCGGCCTACCGGCAGGGCGAATCGCGACCGGGACTGTCGGTCGGCCACAGTGCGCCGCGCAGCCACGGCCGCAACGTGACGTTCGTCTTCTCCGGTCAGGGCTCGCAGTGGCACGGCATGGCGCAGCGGCTGCAGGCCGACGAGCCGGTGTTCGCCGACGCCCTGGCCGCCTGCGACAGCGCGCTGCTGCCGCATCTGGGGCACTCGATCCTCAAGGCGCTGGCCGCCCAGGACGGTCCTGCCGAGAAGTCCAAACTCAACGACATCGGCATCCTGCAGCCCACGATCTTCGCGATCCAGGTGGCACTGGCGGCGCTGTGGCGGTCCTGGGGAGTCGAGCCCGCCGCGGTGGTCGGACACAGCCTCGGTGAGGTTGCGGCCGCCCACGTCGCGGGAGCGCTGAGCCTGGAGGACGCCGCACGGGTGATCTGTGCCCGGGCCCGCATGCTGCGGGGGGTCCGCGGGCGCGGCGCGATGATGGTCACCGAGACCACCATGGCCGAGGCGGCCGATCTCATCGCCGGCCACCAGCAGCAGGTGGCGATCGCCGCCAGCAACAGCTACCGGTCGACCGTGCTCGCCGGTGAGCGCAAGGTGCTCGAAGAGCTGATGGCCAAGCTGACGCAGCGGGACCGGTTCTGCCGGTGGATCGAGGTCGACGTCGCCTCGCACAGCCCGCAGATGGAGGCCCTCGGTGCGGGCCTGCGCGGCAGTCTGGTGAAGCTGAAGCCGACCGCGCCGACCGTGCCGATGTACTCGACGGTCACCGGGGAACTGGTGGGCGAGAAGCTGTTGGACGCCGACTACTGGGTGGCCAACCTGTGCTCGCCGGTCCGCTTCTCGCCCGCGCTGCGGCGCCTGCTGGAGACCGGGCACGACACCTTCGTGGAGCTCAGCCCGCACCCGATCCTGCTGGCCGGGGCTCGCGAGGACGCCGAACACCTGCATCGCAGCGCAACCCTGTTGCCGTCGATGCGCCGCGACGACGAGGGCCGCTCGACCATGCTCGGCTCGCTGGGCACCCTCTACACCCTGGGACACCCGGTGGCGTGGGAGCACATCTACCCCGAGGGCAGCCGTCTGGTGCACGCCCCCACCTACCCCTGGCAGCGGGTGCACTCCTGGCTCAACGCCGGCTCGATCTCGGCACCGCGGCACAACGGCTCCGGTGCGCCCGGTGGTTGGCGCGGACCCATCCGCTCGGCGGCCCAGCCGGGAACGGTGCTGGCCGAACTCGACATCACCACCGCGTTGACCGCCGAGCAGTTGGGGGAGTTGGCCCTGACCGCCGCCGAGGTCGCCTTCGGGCCCGGCGGCCGGTCGGTCGGCACGCTGAACCTGCGTGGCAACTTGGCACAGGCCCGGACCGTGCAGTTCGCCCTGACCGATGGCGCGTTCGAGTGTTATGGCACTGCGGCCGACGCGGACTGGTCGCTGCTGGCCACCGGCACCCTCGCCGCTGCCGGTTCGGGCAGCGCCGCCATCGGCACGGCCGTGGCCGATCCGCGGGACCGCATCTACCAGGTGCGCTGGGAGCCGGCGTCGCTCGCCGGCGACGGTGACGGCCGGGCGGTCGAATCCGGCAGCTGGCTGATCCTGTCCGACGGCCCGGTGGCCGACACCCTGCGGGATCACCTCGAGGCACAGGCCCAGTCCTGCGTGCTGGTGGAACCCGTCGTCGGGCTCGCCGAGATCGAACGGGTGAGTGCCGACAGCTACCGGATCGACCCGGCGCGACCAGAGCACTTCGCCGAATTGCTGCGCGCGGCGTTCGGCGGCGACCGGCCTCCGTGCCGCGGCGTGGTGCACCTGTGGAACCTGCTGGTTGACACCGTAGCGCTGGAGACCGCGACCACCCTCGGCTCGTTGAGTGTGGTGCACCTGATCCAGGCGCTGACGCTGTCCGGGTGGGCGGAGTCGCCGCGGTTGTGGCTGGTGACCCGCGGGGCGCAGCCGGCCGGGGACGAGTCCGGACCGCTGTCGGTCGCGCAGGCCCCGGTCTGGGGTCTGGGTCGCAGCATCGACCACGAGCACCCGGAACTGCGTGCCACCGGCGTCGACCTGTCCGTCGCCGGAGGTCCCGAAGAACTGCGGGGACTGTTCGGCGAGATCTGGTCGGACGAGCGTGAGTCGGATGTGGCCCTGCGCGGCCACCGGCGGTACGTGGCCCGGCTGGAGTCCTACCCGGCTCCTGCAGTGTCCTCGGGGCCCTCGGGCGAGCCGGCGCTGCGCGATGACGCCACCTACCTGGTCACCGGCGGGCTCGGCGCGGTCGGCGGCAAGGTCGCCGGCTGGCTGGTCGAGCGCGGTGCTCGCCACCTGGTCCTGATGGGTCGCGGCGCGCCGTCGGCGACGGCCGAGGCGACGCTGGCAGCGTTGCGGGCAGCCGGTGCCGAGGTGACGGTCGCCCAGGGTGACGTGACCAAGGCCGAGGACGTCGCGGCGGTGCTCGCCACGATCGGCTCGACGATGCCTGCGCTGCGCGGTGTGGTGCACGCCGCCGGCACCGTCGACGACTCGATCCTGGCGCGCCTGGATGCTGCGAAGCTGCGTGAGGTCATGGCGCCCAAGGTTCAGGGCACCTGGAACCTGCACACCCAGACCGCGGATGCCCAGCTGGACTTCTTCGTGCTGTTCTCCTCGGCCGCATCGGTGCTGGGTTCACCCGGCGCCGCCAACTACGGCGCCGCGAACGCCTTCCTGGACGCGCTGGCCTGGCACCGCCGGGCAGCCGGCCAGCCGGCTTTGAGCGTCAACTTCGGTCCGTGGGCCGGGTTGGGTATGTTCACCAACTCCGAGCTGCACCGGCACTTCTCGCACTACGGCGTCGAGGGGATGTCGGCGGATGACTACTTCGCGGCGCTGGATGTCCTGCTGGACGGCAAGGCTCCGCAGGCCATGGTGTTGGACATCGACTGGCCGCGGTGGCGCCCCAACGCGCACCCGTCGCTGCTGCGCGACCTGCAGCCCTCGAGTGCCGCAGAGGGTGCGGCACCCACCGGCGGGCTCTACGACGCCGTGCAGGCCGCGGACCCGCAGGAGCGGCAGCGCCTGCTGGAGACCTACCTGCGTGATCTGGTCGCCGGCAAGCTGGGCCTGGCGCCGGCCGGCCTGGACCTCGCGGCGCCGCTGAACAGTCTCGGGGTGGACTCGCTGATCACCCTGGAACTGCGCATCCAGGTCGAGCGGGAACTCGGCATCGTGGTTCCCGTCGCCCGGCTGCTCGACGGGCCGAGCGTGACCAGTCTGTCCAGCTGGCTCGGTGAGCAGTTGGCGGACGGGCCGCAGCGGTCGGTCGCTCCTGAATCTGTTGCTGTCCAGGATGTTCCGGCGGCAGTGCCGTCGCAGGAGATGGACTTGCTGGCTCAGATGTCCGACCTCTCCGACGACGCGGTCGACGCCCTGCTGCAGAAGATGCTCGCCGACGGCGATCAGGTGAAGGACGGGGGCTAACCCATGACCGACGATCCCGTCGACATCTCCAGCCTCTCGCCGGAGAAGAAGCGAGAACTGCTGGCGCAGTTGCTGATGGCCAAAGCGCAGAGCGCGGCGTCCGAACACCAGATGTCCTACGGGCAGCGCTCGATGTGGTTCGTGCACCGGATCGCGCCGGACAGCCCCGCCTACACCGTCGCCTATGCGGGCCGCATCGGCGGCCAGCTCGACACCGCGGCCCTGGAGCGAGCCGCCCAGGCGCTGGTGGACCGGCACCCGATGCTGCGCACCACCTTTGCCGAAAAGGACGGCCAGCCGGTCGAACTCGTGCACGCGCACGCGCCGGTGCGGATCGCCCGGCACCAGATCGGCGGTGACGAGGCCGAACTCGCCGACTGGATCCAGACCGAGACCGATCGGCCGTTCGACCTGCGCACCGGTCCGGTGCTGCGGCTGACCTTGCTGGAGCGCCCCGGGGACCATGTCCTGCTGCTGACGGTGCACCATATCGCGGTCGACTTCTGGTCCATCGACGTGATTCTCGACGAGCTGCGTGCGCTGTACGCCGCCGAGCACGGGGGCCCAGCGCCCGAGCTTACCGCGGACCGCTACGTCGACTACGCCGATCAGCAGAACCAGGCGCTGGCCGGGCCCGAGGGCGAACAGCTCTGGGAGTACTGGCGCGAGAAGTTCAGTGGCGAGCTGCCCACGCTGGCGCTGCCCACCGACTCGCCGCGGCCGGCCGTGCAGACCTACAACGGTGCGCTGCACCGGTTCAGCATCGACGCCGAGGTGACGGCCGGGCTCAAGCAGGTGGCCCGGGCCGTCGGCGCCACGCCGTACATGACGATGCTGGCCGCCTTCGCCGTGCTGCTGCAGCGCTACAGCGACCAGGATGACCTGATCATCGGTTCGCCGTTCGCCTGTCGTGACCGCGCCGGGCTGATGGGCATGGTCGGCTACGTCACCAACCCGCTGCCGCTGCGGGTCGACCTGAGCGACGACCCGAGCTTCGCCACGGTGCTGAGCCAGGTCAAGGACACCGTGCTGGGCGCGCTCGCGCACCAGAACTACCCGCTGCCGCTGCTCGTCGAGAAGCTCCGACCGGTACGCGACGCGGCCCGCACGCCGCTGTTCCAGGTGTCGTTCGCCTGGCAGCAGGTCCGGCTGTTCGAGGATTTCGGCGCCGGTACGGCCGGATCCGGGTCAGCCGGGGTCCTGCACCTGGAGACCCTGCACATCGGCCAGGGCGGTTCCCCGTTCGACATCACCATGCAGGTCGGCGAACACGAGGACGAGCTGCAGGCCGCGCTGCAGTACAACACCGATCTGTTCACCCCCGCCACCATCGACGCGATGGCCGAGCACTTCAAGCTGCTGCTGGCCGGGTTGACGCAACCCGGGGTCGCCGAGACCACCCCGGTGTCGCAGTTGAACATGCTCACCGACGCCGAACGTGTTGCGCTGCAGGCGTGGAACCAGACCGCGGTCGACTACTCACATGCCCCGGCACGCTTGCACGAGATGGTCGAGGCGGCCGTCGCGCGCACCCCCGACGCCGTCGCGGTGACCTACGAGGGCCGGGACCTGAGCTACGCCGAGTTGGACCGGCGGGCCAACGGGCTCGCGCACCGGCTGCGCCAGTACGGCGTCGGCACCGGCGCCGGGACCGACGTGGTGCCCGTGCTGCTCGAGCGGTCCGAAGACCTGGTGATCGCACTGCTCGGTGTGCTCAAGGCCGGTGGTGTCTTCCTTCCGTTGGATCCCGCCCAGCCCACCGGCCGGATGGAGGCGATGCTGGCCGACGTGCCGGACGCGCCGGTCTGTGTCACCTACCGCGAGCATTTGTCGCACGTGCCAAGTGATTTCACCGGAGCCCGACTGTGTCTGGACCAGCCGTCCGCGGCGCCCGGCGAGGAGGCTTCGCCGCCCGAGGTCGCCGCCTCGACCGAGCTGGCCTACCTGATGTACACCTCCGGTTCCACCGGAGCACCCAAGGGTGCGCTGAACAGTCACGCCGGTATCCGCAACCGGCTGCTGTGGATGCAGGACGCCTATCAGCTGACCGCAGACGACCGGGTGCTGCACAAGACCCCGATCAACTTCGACCCGTTCGTCTGGGAGATCTTCTGGCCGTTGACCGTTGGCGCCCGGGTGGTGGTCGCCAAACCCGAGGGCCACAAGGACTCCGGCTATCTGGCCCGGACCATCGTCGAACAGCGCGTCACCACCATGCATTTCGTTCCGTCGATGCTGCGCCGGTTCCTCGCCGACCCGCAGGCGGCGTCCTGCACCGGCCTGCGTCAGGTGTTCTGCAGCGGTGAGGCGCTCACGCCCGACCTGCGAGACACGTTCTTCGAGGTGCTTCCCGCCGAGCTGTACAACCTGTACGGACCGACCGAGGCCGCCATCGACGTCACGCACTTCCACTGTGTGCGAGGGGTTTCCGGCGGAGGCATTCCGATCGGCCGGCCGATCGCCAACATCGCGATCCACCTGCTGGACGCCGCGGGCAATCCCGTTCCGGTCGGCGTTCCCGGTGAGCTGCACATCGGCGGCGTCGGGGTCGCCCGCGGCTACCTGAACCGGCCCGAGGCCACCGCCGCGGCATTCCTCGACGACCCATTCAGCGATCAACCCGGCGCACTCCTGTATCGCACCGGCGACCTGGCCCGGTACCTGCCGGACGGCAACATCGACTATCTGGGCCGCCGCGACGACCAGGTGAAGATCAACGGCTTCCGGATCGAACTCGGCGAGGTGGAGGCCGCCCTGGCCAAGCACCCCGACATCGTCGAAAGTGCCGTGGTGGCACGCAAAGACGCCTCCGGCAACACCCAGCTGATCGCGCATATCGTGCCGGTCGCGGCCGCCCCCGGCACCGCCGAACTGCGCCGCTTCCTGCTGGACCTGGTGCCGGCGGCCATGGTGCCGGCGGTGTTCCGCACCACCGACCTGCTTCCGCTGTCTGCCAGCGGCAAGGTGGACCGGCGCGCCCTGCTGGCCCGCGACAAGGATCTCGACGCCGCGCCGACGGAGTTCGTGGCCCCGCGCGATGCCACCGAAGAGGCGCTGGCCGAGATCTGGCGCGAGGTGCTCGACGTCGACCGGGTCGGCGTCACCGACGACTTCTTCGCCCTCGGCGGGGCCTCCACTCAGGCGCTCGAGGTCGCGGTGCGGGTCGGTGAACTGGGCCTGGAACTGCGACCGGAGTCGATGTTCGTCTACGGCACCATCGCCGAGTTGGCCGCGGAGTTCGGCCCGATCGGCGGTCAGGCCGCCGAGCAGCCGACGACGCAGCCGGCCGAGCCTCCGGTGCCAGTAGCCGCCCCGGCTGCGCTGCCCAAACCGGTTGCCGCCCCGGCGATCAAACCGGCGCAGACCGGTCCGGCGCGCAACATCGTGATCGAGAGCCTCGGGGTGTACCTGCCGCCGCGGGCGGTCTCCACCGAGCAGGTGCTGGCCGACTGCGTCAACGAGGTGAAGATCCCGCTGGAGCGTCTCACCGGCATCAAGAACCGGCGGATGGCCGGGGTCGACGAGTTCTCGATCGACCTGGGCCGCAAGGCGATCGGCGACTGCCTGTCCCGATCGAGCTATGCCCCCGAAGAGATCGACCTGGTCATCGCCTGCAACATCTCGCGCTGCGACGGCCCAGAGCACATGTTCACCTTCGAGCCCAGCACCGCCTCGCAGTTGCGGGACCAGCTGGGGCTGACCAACGCGGTGTGCTTCGACATCAACAACGCCTGCGCGGGCATGTTCACCGGGGTCAGCGTGGCCCAGGACTTCCTCAAGACCGGCCTGGTGCGCAACGCCCTGGTGTTCAGTGGTGAATACATCAGCCACATCACCGAGACCGCGCAGCAGGAGATCGAAAGTGCGATGGACCCGAAGTTGGCCTGCCTGACCGTCGGCGACGCCGGCGCCGCGGTGGTGCTGGAACTCGGACCCAACGACCGGGTCGGCTTCCACGACCTGGATCTGGCCACCTACAGCGAATTCGCCAAGCTGTGCATCGCCAAGGCGACCGAGGGCCCGCACGGCGGCGCCATCATGGTCACCGACTCGGTGACCCAGACCGCGATCGCGGTGAAGCACTCGGTGCCCTACGTCGCGGCGGTGATGCAGCGGCACGGCTGGCGGCCCGAGACTGCCGATCAGCTGTTGATGCACCAGACCTCCGAGGCGTCGATCAACGACGCCATCCTGACCATCAACCGGGTGTTCGGTGCGGGTTCGGCCAGCCGGGCCAACACCATCTGCAACCTGGCGGAGCGTGGAAACACAGCTACCACCACGCATTTCGTCGCGCTGTATGACTACATCACCGCGGGACGGATCAACTCAGGCGACAACGTGGTGCTGTCCATCACCGGCTCCGGTCAGACCATCGGCACCGGGCTGTACACGTTCGACGACCTGCCCGACCGGATGCGCCGCGCCGCCAACGGCCAACCGGCACCCTCCGGTCGCGCCGGCCGGCCCGGCGCCCGCCGGGAGCTGCCGGCGACGCCGCGGGTGCGCATCGAGGGCGTCGGCTTGGCTCCCGCGGGAGGGGCCCAGCCCAGCTCCATCCAGTCGGCCGTCGACGCGGCCGCCGCCTGTCTGGCGGACAGCGGTGTCGAGCGGACCGAGGTCGGTCTGGTCATCCACACCGGCATCTACCGCGATGACTTCCTCAGCGAACCGGCGGTCGCCACCCTGGTCGCCGGGGAGGTCGGGATCAACGCCGAACCGGAGTCCGCGGACGCCCCCAAGACGTTTGCGTTCGACATCCTCAACGGCGCGGTCGGTTTCCTCAACGGCTGCCATGTCGCCGCCGGCATGATCGGAGCCGGCCGCACCGGCCACGCCATGGTGCTGGCCTCCGAAGTGGAGAACAACACCCCGCAGAGCGGCTACCCCCGCTTCGGTCTCGCCGAGACCGGCTCGGCGATCATGCTCAGCCCGAGCCACGGCCCGGAAGGCTTCGGCCGCTTCGTCTTCGGTCACCACCCGGAACACCAGGGAGCCCTGCGGACCTACACCCAGGAGCGCGACGGCCGGATGTGGCTGCGAGTCGACCGGGACCCGAACCTGGCCGGGATCTACGTGAGCTGCCTGCCGTCGGCGGTCAAGGAACTGCTGACGCTGGAGACGCTGGAGCCCGAGGACATCGCCCTGGTGTTCCCGCCCTATCTGCCCGGCGCCGCTCTCGACGACCTGGCCGCGGGCATCGGCGTGGACCGGTCACGATTCGTCGAGGCGCAGAGCCAGATCAGCGACCCGTTCACCTCGACGCTGCCCTATCAGCTCGCCGACGCGCGGCAACGCGGGCTGGTCAAGCCGGGTGACGTGGCGCTGATCATGGCTGTGGGCTCGGGCGTCGAGGTCGGCTGCACCACCTACCGGTTCTGATCGGCATGCGTGCATTCGTCACCGGGGGAACCGGTTTCGTCGGCTCGAACCTGGTTGCCGCCCTGCTGGAACGCGGCATCGAGGTGCGGGTGCTGCGGCGTGCCACATCGCCGATGGCCGCGCTGGAGGGTTTGGACTGCGAGACCCGGATCGGCGACGTCAACGACGGCGTCGACGCGCTGGCCGAGGCGATGGCCGACTGCGACTGGGTGTTCCACACCGCGGCGATCTCGGACTACTGGCGGTACCGCACCCAGACCCGGCTGTACCGCACCAACGTCGACGGCACCCGCGGTATGGCCGCGGCCGCCCTGCGCGCCGGGGTGAAGCGCTTCGTCTACACCAGTTCGCTTGCTGCCCTGGGTGTTCCCAAGCGCGGGCATCAGCTGGTGGAGACCGACGAGTTCAACATCCGCCCGCGGCAGTTCCCCTACGGGCACAGCAAGCACCTCGCCGAGGTGCAGCTGCGCAAGGCTGTGGCGGCCGGTCTGCCCGCGGTGATCGTCAACCCGTCGGTGGTCATCGGACCCCGCGACGTCAACCGCATCGCCAGCGCGATGCTCGTCGAAGCGCAGCGTGGGCGACTGTGGTTCGCCGCCCCGGGGGGCACCAACTTCGTGTCGGTCGACGACGTGGTGGCCGGCCACATCGCCGCCGCCGAACGCGGCCGGGTCGGCGAACGCTACATCCTGGGCGGTGAGAACCTGCCGTTCCGTGAGGTGTTCACGGCTGCCAACGAGCTCTTTGGCCGGGACGCTCCCTCGATTGTGTTGCCGCGCTGGATAATTCCGGTGGCCGCAGCCGGTGTCAGTGCCGCTCGCACCATTGTGGGTCCCCGGCTGCCGATTGACGCCCGTCAGATGCGGCTGTCGTTGGCCGATATCTACGCCGATCCCGGCAAGTCCCACAATGAACTGGGCGTGCCGTTCACCCCGTTCCGCACCGCACTGCACTGTGGCTACGAGTGGTATCGCGACAACGGCTACTTGGACCGCTGAGAGGCGGAGGCTGAGGTCAGCCGACCTGGCTCAGCAGTAGTTCGGTCGGCGGCCGGCGCGCAATCCACGGCTGCGCCAACTCGATCTGGGCGGCAAGCGAAACCAGGGTGGCTTCGTCATTGGCCCGAGCCACCAGGTGTACCGCCTCGGGTATGCCGTCGGCACTGATGCCGGTGGGGACGGACATCGCCGGTTGCCCGCTGTAGCACTGGGGGAAGGTGAACGGGATGAACTTGAGCATCCTCAGCATGGCCCGGGTCGGGCCGAGCCCCTCGAAGTAGCCCACCTGCACCGGTGGCATCGCCACCACCGGGGTCATCAGGATGTCGTAGTCGGCGATCCGACGTTGCGAGCGGGCGGTGATCCGGGGCTCGGCTGCGACGGCGCGGCGGGCCACCCAGTCCGGTACGAGCCGGCTGGTGCGGGCTTCGGCCTGCATGCGCCGTTCCAGCAGTTCGGTCCTCGGCAGCCGTTCGATCTCGTCGGCGAAGCCGTTCATGAACAATGCGAGCACCGCAGCGATACCCAGCACCGGATAGACCGGGTCGCATTCGGTCACCTCGTGACCCAGTGACCGCAACAGTTCCGCGGTCTCCAAAACCGGCCGGCGCACCTCATCGCTCACGTGCACCGGGACCACCGGTTTGAAGGACATCGCGATCCGCAGCCGCCGCTGCGGCGCGAGCAACGCGTCCATCAGCGGCGGCGCCGGGGGAGGCGAGGGAATCTCGTCGTCGGGCTCGGGCCCGGTCATGGCGTCGTGCAGCAGTGCCGCGTCGGTGACGCTGCGGGCCAGCGGCCCGATGTGGTTGAGCCCATGGAAGCGGTAGCCCCGCTCGGGTGACTCCTTGGTGCTGATCCGTCCGCGCTGCCCCTTGAGCCCGACCAGCCCACAGCAGGCGGCCGGAATCCGGATCGAGCCGCCGCTGTCGCTGCCGGTGGCGCCCGGCACCATCCCCGAGGCGACCGCCGCGGCCGAGCCGCCGCTGGAGCCGCCGGGCGTCCGGTACAGGTCCCACGGGTTGCGGGTCACCCCCCAGGTGGCTGATTCGCAGACCGGGTAGGCGCCGAACTCTGAGAGATGGGTCTTGCCGATGATCACCGCGCCGGCGGCACGAAGCCGCCGCACCGCCGCACTGTCGGAACTGGCCGGGCCGACGTCAATTCCAGTGCCGCACATCGACGAAACGCCCGCCACATCGGTGTCGTCCTTGACGGCGATCGGAACGCCGGCCAGCGGGAGCGACTCCCCGGCGGCCAGTCGCCGCTCGACCTGCGCGGCCTCGGCCATCGCGCGGTCGCCCAGCACGGTGCGAAACACGTTCAGAATCGGGTCAAGTCGGGAAATCCGGTCCAGGTACAGCGTCACCAGCTCGCGCGGCGACACCTCCCGCTGGTGCACCAACTGCGCCAAGCGCGCAACGCCGGCGAAGGCCAAATCGTCATCGTGCGCGGCAGACATCCTCGCGTCCTTTCCCCCAAGGACCACAATACCGACCCTGTGCTGCGCAAATGTGTGCCAGCGTTGGCGACACACTAAGAACTGCGAGCGTCAGCCCGCAGCCGCAGGTTCGATGTTGTGGTTGCGGGTGAACCGGTTGTTCGGGTCCAGACGTGCTTTGAGTAGGGCCAGGCGTTGGTACCCGGCGTCGCCGAAGGTCGCCCGGATTCGATCCTGCCCTTCGTCGCCGACGAAGTTGAGGTAGGCGCCGGCCGGACCGAGCGGCCGCAGGATCTCGAACGCCTGACCGGCCCACGCCGTGCAGCGCGCACTGTCGGCCGGATCGGTCCAGGTCGTCATCAAGTGGATGATGTACGGGTGCTCCCGGGCGACGACGGCCGTCGACTCCGGCGGCACCCGGCTGGCGTACCCGCCGAGCCGGATCACGTGCAGCCGGGTCTGTGCCGAGGGCCGTGACCGTCCGAGCAGCGCGATACGGCGGATCGCCTCGTCGGTGAGTTCGGTGACGAACAGCGACTTCCAGTAGTTCAGCCAGCCGTACGGTGCGGTGTAGTCCAGGGCCTGCTGCCAGGTCGAGTAGTCCAGCTTGTGCTGCACGGCCACCACCGGCTTGGTCGCCACGCCGCGAACGTTGAGCAGAGCGCTGACATCGTCGCTGCCGATCGCATCGGTGCGCGTCGAACAGGCCAGCACATTGACCAGCGACTGGCCGGTGGTGAAGTCGGAGGAGAAGTCGAGGATGGATGCCAGGTGGTCGGGTGCGTTGTCCATCTGGGCGCGGAAATGCTTGAGCGCCGTCTCGGCGTCGGTGTCGGGGTAGGACTGCACGCCGGCGGTCACGGCGCTCACCGGGTGCAGTCGCAGCACGAACTGCGCCACGACCCCGAAGTTGCCGCCCCCGCCGCGCAGGCCCCACAGCACGTCGGCGTTCTCGGTCTCGCTGACCGTCAGCACCTCGCCGGCCGCCGTCACCAGGGTTGCGCCGATCAGGTTGTCGCAGGTCATGCCGTGGGCGCGGGACAGCCACCCGATGCCGCCGCCGAGGCTGAATCCTCCGACGCCCGTCGTCGACACCACCCCGCCCGGGCAGGCCAGGCCGTGGCTGCTGGTCACCGGGTCCACGTCGCCCCAGGTGGCGCCGGCGTCGACGTAGGCGATCCGCGCCTGCGCGTCGACCCGTACCCCGCGCATCTGCGTCAGGTCGATGACGATGCCGCCATCCGTGGACGAGTGGCCCGCGACGCTGTGGCCGCCGCTTCGCACCGCGATCTCGGCGCCGGTGTCCACGGCGTAGCGGACGGCGGCGACGATGTCGTCCTGTGAGCGGCACTGCAGCACCATCTGCGGCCGCTTGTCGATCAGGCCGTTGAAGACCTGGCGTACCTCGTCGTAGCGGGCGTCTCCCGGGTAGATCGTGTCGCCGGTGAAGCCGGGCACGGTGGGGGCGTTCGCTGTCATTGCATCCTTCGTGTCGGCGCGGCGTTGCTCACTCGTCGCGCAGTTCGGTCGCCGGGGTGGCGCGGGTGCTCTTCCAAGCCGGGATGATCGCCGCGAAGACCGCGGCGACGGTGGCCAGCACCGCGTAGACCACCGCGTCGGACCAGGGGAACACCAGCGGGGTGACCAGACCGACGTTGACGACGGCTGCGCGCCGGACCGCTTCGGAGATGGCGATCGACAGGACCGCGCCGAACAGCCCGCCGGCGGCACCGGCGATGACGGCCTCGATGGTGGTGATGCTGAACACCCGGAAGCGGGTGGCGCCCAGCGCCTGGATCAGGGCCACCTCGCGTTTGCGCCGGATGCCGACCAGCAGCAGCGTCGACAACACCGAGACGAAGGCGATGGCGAGCAGGCCGAACTTGAGGGTGTTCAGCGGCGTGAGGTACCGGCCGATCGAGGTCGCGATGTCGGATGCGTAGCCGTCGGTGTCCACCGCCGTCACCGGTTGGTCGAACTTGGCGGCGCCGATGTTCTCGATGACCTGGCCGGCGGTGAATCCGTCAGCCGGTGTGGCGAAGATCAGGCCGGCGGGCTGCGGGCCGTAGATCTGTTCGGCGATCGAGTACGGCATGTAGATGCGACGTCCGCCGTATTCGGGGGTGGCGACAATGGTTCCGATGCTCATCGCCTGGGCATCGAGTCCACTTCCGAATACGAGAGTGTCGCCGATGTGGAGATCCTTCTCACGTGCGAGCACGCTGCCGATGACCACTTCGTTGGCTTTCTGACTCGCCTCGGGCGATTGTCCGGCGAGCAATCCGAATGGAAATGTCGGCCGGTCCTGGGCCTGAATATGTGCCAGCGACCCGTCTTTGAGGCTGATCTCGATTTCAGCCATCCGCTCGATCTTCTCCACTCCGGCCAAGGAGCTGAGTTTGTTGATCGTCTGCGGGGCGAATCGGGCATCAATGGGCCCGTAATCGGCGAACTGCGTCGTGGTGATGGCGATGCGCCCATCCGCCTGCGATTCGGCGACCTTGGTCGCGCCCATGTGGATCGCGACGAGGAACCCGGACAGCAGGATGGCCACCACGACCGGCACCGCGATGGCGCCCGAGATCGCCGCGGTGCGGGACCGGTCGGAGCGCAGTGCGTTGAGGGCGATGGTGATGGTGGCCCCGTGCGACTTGTTCGATCTGAGCCGCAGGCTGGTGATCGCCTGCGCGCTCAGGTACGCGGTGGCCAGCAGCAGACCGACGACCGCGACGACGGCGCCGGCGTCGGCGATGATGGCCTGCCAGGAGGCCAGCGCCCCGGAGATCGTCGCCAGCCGGGCGGCGATCACCCCGCTCAGCCCGATGGCCAGCAGCAGCAGCGCCTTGAACCAGATCTTGCGCTGGGTGGTCTGCTCCTGCGCCGCCCGTCCGGACAGTTCGGCCGCGATCGGGGTGTTGGAGGCCGACAGCGCGGGCCCCAGAGCGGCCAGCAGCGCCAGCAGGATGCCGGCCATGACGCCGGCCACCAGGATCACCGGCTTGAGCACGACCGGGACGGTGACGCCGACGAACCGTTCGGTCAGCTCGCTGGCGCTGGCCACGATCGGTTCGGAGATCACGATGCCGGTCAGCACACCCATCGTCGATCCCACCGCGCCCAATAGGCCTGCCTCGCTGAGGAACCCGGTCATGATCGATGCCGGTGACGCACCCAGCGCGGAGGCGATCGCGATCTCGCGGCGGCGTTCCTCGACAGAAAGCCTGGTGATCTGGGTGATGAGGATGACCCCGACGCCGATCGAGATCAGGGCGAATATCCCCAACAGCGGCAGCAGGACGTCGTTGACGTTGTAACCCCGCGCCGGCTCACTGCGGGGCTGGACGCTGTAGGTGGGCCCCAGCGTTGCTTTCAGGCCGCGCTGGACCTCGCCCGCGTCGGCATCCTTGGCCAGGGTCACGTAGATCATGTCCACCCGGTCGCCGCGGGCGAACTGCACCTTCGCCATGCTCAGCGGCAGCACCGCGACCAGGCCGTTGTTGACATCGTCCAGGTCGGAAACCCGCTGGAACTTGTCCAGTGACAGCTGGCCGACGTCGGTGACCAGGGTTGCCGAGGAGTCCAGGGAGTCGCCCAGCGACTTCGAGATCGCCGGCGGCGGTTCCTGCTGGCCGGTCTGGCAGACCTTCGGGTCGACGATCCACTGCGCCGAGCAGTCCGCCCCCAGAGCCAGCCCGAAGCTTTCCTTGCCGTTGTTGCGGATCATCGTCACGCCGCGGATGACCGGCACGACGGCGGCCACCCCCGGCACCGCCCGGGCGTCTTCGATGACGGCGGGGCTGATGCCGCCGCGGGTGGCGGCTCCGACCACGCGCACCGGCGCGGGTCCGGCGATCTGGTAGCCCACGTCGTCGACGGCCTTGGAGACGCTGGTGACCTCGATCATGACGGCCACCACCACTGCGACGCCGCCGCCCAGTGAGAATGCCGCCAGTGCGGCCCGGAATGCGTGTTTACGAACGGCCCGGAAATTGATAATCCGAAGGAGGCCGAAAGTCGCGGCTAATGTTCCGCGAGCCATGTCACATTATTGGGCGCGTGAACCATTCCGCTGTCGGTCTCGATTTCGCCGTCGAGCAGCGAAACCAGACGCGGGGCGTCATCGGCAATTTTCCGGTCATGGGTCACCAGGACAATTGTTTGGCCGGCTGCATTGAGGTTGTAGAGGGCATCCATAACGCGCTGACCGTTATTGGTGTCCAGATTTCCGGTCGGCTCGTCGGCGAGAATGACGTCGGGTTTCATGAACAGTGCCCGGGCGACGGCCACTCGCTGCTGCTCGCCGCCGGACAATTCCGACGGGGTGCGCTTGGACTTGGCCGCCAGGCCGACCTGGTCGAGCAGGCTCATCGCGTGGGCGTGCTGAGCCCGCCCTGATCTGCCGGCCAGCAGGCCCGGGAGCATCACGTTCTCCAGGACAGACAGGCCCGCCAGTAGGTTGAATGCCTGGAAGACGTAGCCGAGGGTCTGGCAGCGCACGGTGGCCAACTGCTTGCGTGACAGCTGCGAGACGCTGTGGCCGTTGATCATGACGTCGCCGGTGGTCGGCATATCCAGTAGGCCGAGGATGCTCAGCAGCGTCGACTTCCCGGAGCCGGACGGGCCGACCAGGGCGACGAATTCGCCGCGGGTTATCTGGATATTGATGTCGCGCAATACCGGTGTGGCGGTATCGCCCGTGCCGAACTGTTTGTTGAGATTGCGCGCTTCCAGGACCACGGGAGGCCGGAGAACGACCGGCGGTGTGTGCCCGTTATGGTCGAGCTCCATATCGATGGTGTGCATCTTGGTCCTGATCATGAATCTCCATCGGGCGTGTGCAATACAGGATCATGCCCGCGTAGGGCGAGTTCCTCAATACAGTGCGCACTCCGACGGTGCTGCGCTACGCGATGGCCAGTCTCGATCATACCGACCTGTGCCCCCTGCCAAAAATCGTTCATCGGTGACTCCGCCCACCTAAGCAACTTCATACCGTGAGTGAAGTCGGTGAAATAGGGCCGTTCGACCTGCATATTTCCAGGTCACAGACCGCTAGCCACTGAAGTGGACCAGTCTCCGGCTATTTGTCCGATCTGCGTCGCGCTGCCTGCGTCGCCGGATGCTCGGCGACCAGTCCGAGCTCGTTTCGGCGCTGACAGATCGCCGCCAGCTCGGCGTAGGCCTTCTCGCCCAGCAACTCGGTGAGTTCGGGTCCCAGACTCTGCCAGACCTGCCTGCTGCCGACGTGAGCCGCCGGGTCGCCCGTGCAGTACCACTGCAGGTCCGCGCCGCCGGGACCCCAGCCGCGCCGGTCGAACTCGGTGATCGTGGTTTTGAGGATCTCGGTGTCATCGGGGCGGGTCACCCACTCCTGGCTGCGCCGGATCGGCAGTTGCCAGCACACATCGGGCTTCATGGTCAGCGGCTCCACGCCCAGGCGGACGGCCTTGATGTGCAGGGCACAGCCGGCGCCGCCGGCGAACCCGGGCCGGTTCAGGAAGATGCAGGCTCCCTTGACGGTCCGGGTGCGCAGCTGCTCCTCCCCGTCGTTCTCATCGAGTTCCAGATACCCCTTGCGGCCCAATCCCTTGTCGCGCAGCTGCCAATCGGCGTCGGTCAGTTGGGCGACCGCGTCGTCGAGCTTGGCGCGGTCATCGTCGTCGCACAGGAACGCGCCGTGCGAACAGCACCCGTCATCGGGGCGGCCGGCCACGATGCCCTGGCAGGCCGAGGTGCCGAAAACGCATGTCCAGCGCGAAAGCAGCCAGGTCAGGTCGGCGGCGATCAGGTGTTCGGGGTTGTCCGGGTCGTAGAACTCCACCCATTCGCGGGCGAAGTCCAGGCCGACCTCTCCGGGATGAGGACCGGGGTGGGAGCTGGATTGCGCTGGGGTCACAAAACTCCACGCTAGACCAGAAAATCGCGTTGGCTCACCTTGTGCACGCCTCGCCCCATTAAGTTGGACGGGTGCGATTAGGCGTGCTCGACGTCGGCAGCAACACCGTCCATCTGCTGGTGGTCGATGCCCACCGGGGCGGTCATCCGACCCCGATGAGCTCGACCAAGGCCACGTTACGGCTGGCGGAGGCTACCGACAGCTCAGGCAAGATCACCCGGCGCGGCGCCGACAGGCTGGTGGCGACGGTCGGCGAATTCGCCATGATCGCTGCCAGTTCGGGCTGTGCGGAGTTGATGGCGTTCGCCACCTCCGCGGTGCGCGACGCGTCCAACTCCGAAGCGGTGCTGAACCGGGTGCGCTCGGAGACCGGCGTCGAGTTGCAGGTGTTGGCGGGGGAGGACGAGTCCCGGCTGACGTTCCTGGCTGTGCGGCGCTGGTTCGGCTGGAGCGCCGGGCGGATCATCAACCTCGACATCGGCGGTGGCTCGCTGGAGATGACCAACGGTGTCGACGAGGAGCCGGACGTGGCGCTGTCGCTGCCGTTGGGGGCCGGCCGGCTCACCCGGGAATGGCTGGCCGAGGACCCGCCCGGTCGGCGTCGGGTGGCGATGCTGCGGGACTGGCTGGACACCGAGTTGGCGGGCGCGGCCGTGGCCGTGCTCGACGCCGGCCTACCCGATCTGGCGGTGGCGAGTTCTAAGACATTTCGTTCGCTGGCTCGGCTCACCGGTGCGGCGCCGTCGGCCGCCGGGCCGCGCGTGCGGCGCACATTGACCGCCACGGGCCTTAGGCAGCTCATATCATTCATCTCTAGGATGACCACGGCAGATCGTGCCGAATTGGAAGGGGTCAGTGCCGAGCGGGCGCCGCAGATCGTGGCCGGTGCTCTGGTGGCGGAGGCAAGTATGCGAGCGCTGTCGATCGAAACGGTAGAGATTTGCCCGTGGGCGTTGCGGGAGGGCTTGATCCTGCGCCGACTCGACAGTCAGGCCGATGACGGCACCTTGCTCGGATCCTCGTCGATGGGCATGGCAGCGGAAGGACGCCGTCGATGACTGGACCCAAGCCCGATCCCCGCGACGTCGAGACCCGGCCGATCTCGGTCGCCGAGCTGCTCGCCAAGAACGGGAACATCGGCTCCCCGCCGGTCACCGGGCGCCGTCGGCGCAGGCGCGGTAACGCCGACGCCGTCACGGTCGCCGAACTGACCGGCGAGATCCCGATCATCCGCGTCGACGACGAGGCTCCTGCCGAACCGGATGCCCCGGCCAGCGGTCCGCTGCCCATCGGCCCGGAGCCCGGGTTGATCGACGACGACCGGCCGGCGACCGGGCCGCGGCCGGTGGCATCCCGCGCCGCTGAGCCGCGCCCCGCTGAGCCGCGCCCCGCTGAGCCCCGCTGGCCCAAATCTCCGCAGCAGCCGGCGCGTGGCAACGGCCCGCAGCAAAGTGCGTACCCGCGGCCGATGCGCCGCTCCGAGCCGCCGGTCGCAGAGAAGACCGTCCGCCCGGCGGCTGAGATCGCGCGTCCGGCGGCGGACACCGGCCGCTCGGCCGCCATCAGGCTGACCGGCTCAGGTGCTGAGCGGATGCGCCCGGACCCGGTCGACACCTACACCGACATCGAACTCGATGTCATGGAAACCGATGTCCGCGATGCCGATCTGCCGGTCACCGACTCCGCCTATGTGCGCTCCTACCTCAACCCGGCCGGCGCCGATCGGTCGGTTCGGCCCGGCCTGAGGACGGGGCGCGACAGTGCTGCCGACCTGGCCGACGAGGACGACTTCGTCGAATCAGACGAGGTTTCCGAGGGCCGTGAAGCCGAAGCGGCCGACGAATACGTCGGGCCGCCGGGGATGGTCGGCGGCGCGCTGGTGGTGCTGCAGTCGATCCTGGCGGTGGCATTCGGCGGCGGGTTGTTCATCGCGTTCGACCAGCTGTGGCGGTGGAACAGCATCGTGGCACTGGTGCTCACGGTCCTGGTCACGCTGGGGCTGGTGGCCGCGGTTCAGGCCGTCCGCAAGACCGTCGACATCGCCAGCACGTTGATCGCGGTCGCGGTCGGTTTGCTCGTCACCTTGGGGCCGCTGGCGCTGCACGCCAATTAGCCGTTCACTATTAGACCGTGCGCCCCGCTATCAAGGTCGGATTGTCGACGGCTTCGGTTTACCCACTGCGGGCCGAGGCCGCCTTCGACTACGCGGCGCGACTCGGGTACGACGGCGTCGAGCTGATGGTGTGGGGGGACTCGGTCAGCCAGGACATCAGTGCCGTGCGGCGGCTGTCGCGCAAGTACGCGATGCCGGTGCTCTCGGTGCACGCACCGTGTCTGCTGATCTCGCAACGGGTGTGGGGCTCCAACCCGATCGACAAGCTGGAGCGCAGCGTGCGGACCGCCGAACGCCTTGAAGCCCAGACTGTCGTGGTGCATCCGCCGTTCCGGTGGCAGCGGCGCTACGCCGATGGCTTCAGCGACCAAGTCGCCGAGCTGGAGGCCGCCAGCGATGTGGCGGTGGCGGTGGAGAATATGTTTCCGTTCCGGGCCGACCGGTTCTTCGGCAGTGAGCAGTCACGCGAGCGGATGCGCCGTCGCGGCGGGGGGCCGGGGGCGGGCATCTCGGCGTTCGCGCCGTCCCACGACCCGCTGGACGGCAACCACGCCCACTACACCCTGGACCTGTCGCACACCTCGACCGCCGGCGCCGACGCGATGGACATGGCCCGGCGGATGGGTTCGGGGCTGACCCACCTGCATCTGTGTGACGGCACCGGATTGCCGGCCGATGAGCATCTGGTGCCGGGCCGCGGTGACCAGCCCGTTGCCGAGGTGTGTCAGTTGCTGGCCTCCAGTGACTTCACCGGTCATGTGGTGCTGGAAGTGACTACTTCGCAGGCGCGTTCGCCGCATGAGCGCGAGGCGCTGCTGACCGAATCGCTGCAGTTCGCCCGGACGCATCTGCTGCGCTGATCGCCTGATCGCTGAGACACAAGGAGCCCACGCGTGACCTCATCCACGCTGTTCACCGACGCCATGGCCCTGGTGCGCGTTGACGGCCATGACGACGGTGACGATGTCGCGTCGTTTACCGGTGAGCTCAACGAGCACTGGACGATCGGCCCGAAGGTGCACGGTGGTGCGATGCTGGCGTTGTGCGCCAACGCCGCCCGTACCGCCGTCGCCGGCGACGCGGCGGCGCCGGAAAGCCAGCCGGTCGCGGTGTCCGCCAGCTATCTGTGGGCGCCCGACCCCGGCCCGATGCGGCTGGTGACCACGATCCGCAAGCGTGGCCGCCGGGTCAGCCTCGTCGACGTCGAACTCAACCAGGGCGAGCGCACCGCGGTGCGCGCTGTCGTCACCCTGGGCGAGGCTGAGCACCAGGCGCCGCCCCTGCTGTCGTTCAACCCGGTGGTGCCGTTGATGACGCCCGAGCCGCCGCCCGGCTTGGAGCCGATCGGTCCGGGCCATCCGATGGAGCACATCGTGCACCTGGCGCACGGCTGCGACATCCGGCCGGCGCTGACCACGCTCGGCCCGCGCTCGGACGGCGGCCCGCCGGTGATCGAGATGTGGGTGCGGCCCAAAGGCGCCGCACCCGACGTGCTGTTCGCGTTGCTGTGCGGCGATGTGTCGGCGCCGGTGACCTTCGCCGTCAACCGCACCGGCTGGGCGCCCACCGTGCAGCTCACCGCCTACCTGCGGGCCATCCCAGCCGACGGCTGGCTGCGTGTGATCTGCAGCTGCGTGCAGATCGGCCAGGACTGGTTCGACGAGGACCACACCGTTGTCGACTGCGAGGGCCGGATCGTGGTGCAGACCCGCCAGCTGGCGATGGTTCCCGCTCCGTAATCCGGAGGGCGACGCGGTCTGGCGGGCGACCCGCGGCACGCGGCTGGCGCCGCGCTTGCGATCGCCCGGTGTCGATACGGGCGACCCGCGGCACGCGGCTGGCGCCGCGCTTGCGATCGCCCGGTGTCGGGTCTGCCTATGCTGTCGAAATGGCCAGAATCGCGATCATCGGCGGCGGCAACATGGGCGAAGCCCTGTTGGGAGGTTTGCTGGCTGCGGGACGTCCGGTCAAGGACCTGGTGGTCGCCGAGCAGTTCGGCGACCGGGCCCGGCAGCTCGCCGAAAAGTACTCAGTGCTGGTGACTTCCGTTGCCGACGCGATGGAGAACGCGGCCATCGTGATCGTCGCGGTCAAGCCGCAGGACGTGGACTCCGTGGTGGCCGAGTTCGCCAAGAACGTGACCGCGTCCTCCGGTGACAGCGCCGAACAGGTCCTGGTGACGATCGCCGCCGGCGTCACCACCGGCTACGTGGAGTCCAAGCTGCCCGCCGGTGCCGCCGTGATCCGGGTGATGCCCAACACCCCGGTCAAGGTCCGCGCCGGGGCCAGCGGGCTGTCCAGGGGCCGGTTCCCCAGCGATGAGCAGGTCCACGAGGTCGCCGCACTGTTCGAGGCTGTCGGCACGGTAGCGATCGTTCCGGAGGAGCAACTCGACGCGGTGACCGCGGTGTCGGGTTCCGGGCCGGCCTACTTCTTCCTGATGGTGGAGGCCCTGGTGGATGCCGGGGTCGCGGCCGGGTTGAGCCGGCGGGTGGCCACCGATCTGGCCGTGCAGACGATGGCCGGGTCGGCGCAGATGTTGGCGGAGGAGCGCGGCGGTGCGGCTGAGACGGCGAACGCGGTGCTCGACACCGCCCCGACCCTGCTGAGAGCGATGGTGACCTCCCCCGGCGGCACCACCGCGGCCGGACTGCGCGAATTGGAGGCAGGCGGCCTGCGGACCTCCGTCGATAGGGCCGTTCAGGCCGCAAAAACCCGCTCTGAGCAGCTAAGAATTACATCAGAGTAATTCACTTATTTTTCACATTTTGGCTCTCACCAGTCGCAGAAACCCCATTCGTCCCGCTATTCTCCTCTATGTCTGTGCGTGTGGGCGCAGCGGAGGGGAAGCCGCTGAGACTGCACGTGCCTGATTGAAATGGGTAACGATGACGTCTGCGAACGGGCCTTCGGCGCGGGACTCGGCTGGCGGTAGAGCGGCTAGGGATGCCGGCTCTGCCGAGGCGGGTCGGACACAATTTCTCACCGTGGCCGAGGTGGCTGCGCTGATGCGGGTCAGCAAGATGACGGTGTACCGGCTGGTGCACAACGGCGAGCTGCCCGCGGTACGGGTAGGGCGGTCCTTCCGGGTGCACGCCAAGGCGGTGCACGACCTGTTGGAGACCTCCTTCTTCGACGCGGGCTAAACGCCGGTCGACAAGTAAGCGCCCCCCGGGCGTCGCCGTACGGCGACGCCCGGGGTCGGCTGTGTACATCAGTCCGGGTCAGGTGCCGGTTTTCGGCTGGACCCCTGCCTACGGGTAAAGTGACCGGGTCGATCAAGTTCAGCAGCGCCGTGGAGCGGCGCGGGTAGAAGCAGATAGCGGAGTTCATGGGTTCAGTCATCAAGAAGCGGCGTAAGCGCATGTCGAAGAAGAAGCACCGCAAGCTGCTTCGCCGTACCCGGGTCCAGCGCAGAAAACTCGGTAAGTAAGCCCACGTAGCGTCTTCCGGGCCCCGCCCGGCTTCCCGGGCGGGGACGCTTGATCGCCGGTACTGCTTTTGCGGCACGGCCGTTAGGCTGACGGGGTGGATGAGGCCGGCCCCCCGGGTGAGAGCACGCGACGCGATGTCCGGCACTACCCAAAGGTCGTGTTGGTCACCGGTGCGTGCCGTTTCCTGGGCGGCTACCTGACCGCCAGGCTCACGCAGAACCCCCTGATAGACCGCGTGATCGCGGTGGATGCGGTTGTCCCGAGCAAGGACATGCTGCGGCGGATGGGGCGCGCTGAGTTCGTCCGCGCCGATATCCGTAACCCGTTCATCGCCAAGGTGATTCGCAACAGCGAAGTAGACACCGTGGTGCACGCGGCGGCGGCTTCGTACGTGCCGCGATCCGGTGGTGGGGCGGCGCTCAAGGAGCTCAACCTGATGGGCGCCATGCAATTGTTCGCTGCTTGTCAGAAGGCGCCCTCGGTGCGCCGGGTGGTGCTCAAGTCGACGTCTGAGGTGTACGGGTCCGGGGCGCGCGACCCCGTGCTGTTCACCGAGGACAGCGCCGGGCACCGGCCGCCCACCAGTGGGTTCCCCCGCGACAGCATCGACATCGAGGGCTACGTCCGCGGGCTGGGCCGGCGCCGACCGGACATCGCCGTCACGATCCTGCGGATGGCCAACATGATCGGTCCGGCCATGGACACCGCACTGTCGCGCTATCTGGGTGGCCCCCTGGTGCCGATGGTGCTGGGCCGCGATGCGCGACTGCAGCTGTTGCACGAGCAGGATGCGCTGGGGGCTCTGGAGCGGGCCACCATGGCCGGCAAGGCCGGAACCTTCAACGTAGGTGCCGACGGCATCATCATGATGTCGCAGGCAATCCGCCGGTCGGGCCGGATTCCGGTGCCGGTGCCGGGCCTGGGGCTGTGGGCGATGGACTCGCTGCGTCGGGCCAGCAACTACACCGAGATCAACCGCGAGCAGCTCGATTACCTCAGCTTTGGTCGGGTGATGGATACGACTAGAATGCGTACTGACCTCGGGTACAGCGCCAAGTGGACGACCGCAGAGGCATTCGATGATTACGTCCGGGGGCGGGGTCTGAATCCGATCATCGACCCCAAATGGGTGCGTTCAGCGGAGCAGCGCGTGGTGACCGTGGCGCAACGCCTGGGTGACGTCAATTTCAGCAGGGTGCGGGGAGGCTAACACCAATGGCTAATGAATCAGGGGCCAAAGTTATTCCGCTGCACAAGCATTCGGGATCCGCGCGTCGGCACCCGTCGACTTTGGCCCGCCCGACCGATCGGGCCTCGGCCGAACAGATCGCCGCCGTCGTCCGCGAGATCGATGAGCGCCGTGCCGCCGCCGGGCTGTCCGACGGCGGCGAGTCGAGCCCGGGGGACTTCGCCCGCGCGGTCGCCGCGGCCGTCGCGTTTCTGCGGGAGCGGATCACCGGCGACTACCAGGTCGACGAGTTCGGATTCGACCCGCACTTCAACGAGGCCATCGCGCTGCCGCTGCTGCGGTTCTTCTTCAACGAGTGGTTCCGCGTCGAGGTCAGCGGTATCGAGCACCTGCCGGTCGACGGGCCCGCGCTGGTGGTCGCCAACCACGCCGGGGTGCTGCCCATGGACGCGCTGATGCTGTCGGTGGCGGTGCACGACCACCATCCCTCCCACCGGAACCTACGGATGCTCGCCGCTGACCTGGTGTTCGACCTGCCGGTGATCGGACCGGCCGCCCGCAAGGCCGGCCACACCATGGCCTGCACCGCCGACGCCAACCGGCTGTTGGCGGCCGGTGAACTGACCGCGGTGTTCCCGGAGGGCTACAAGGGCCTGGGCAAGCGGTTCAAGGATCGCTACAAGCTGCAGCGGTTCGGCCGCGGCGGCTTCGTGTCGGCGGCGCTGCGCACCGAGGCACCGATCGTGCCGTGCTCGATCGTCGGGTCCGAGGAGATCTACCCGATGCTGGCCGACGTCAAGCTGCTGGCCCGGTTGCTCGGGGTGCCGTACTTCCCGATCACCCCGCTGTTCCCGCTGGCCGGGCCCGCCGGTCTGGTGCCGCTGCCGTCGAAGTGGCACATCGCTTTCGGTGAGCCGATCGCGACCACCGGCCACGAGCCCGGCGCCGCCGACGACCCGATGGTCACCTTCGAGCTGACCGACCAGGTGCGCGAGACCATTCAGCAGACGCTGTACCGGCTGCTGGCCGGCCGGCGCAACATGTTCTTCGGCTGACGCTTCCGCCGGCGCGGCTACTTCTTGCCCAGCGCCCGGTCGCGCATCGCCTCGAGGGCGGCGATCGTTTTGGCCTCGGTGTCGGCGTCCTGGTTGACCGACTCGCCGAGCATGGTGACCACGCTGGTCACCACCGGCTCGCCGTTCTCGTCGGTGACCTCGCTGCGCACCTCGCTGACCACCGTGCCGTGCGACTCGATCACCGAGTCCAGGTACGTGTCGAAGAACAGCTTGTCGCCGGCCACGATCGGCCGGTGGAAGGTGAACTTCTGGTCGCGGTGCAGCACCCGGGCGATGTTGATCGGGAGGTCGAACTTCTCGAAGATCTCCAGCTGAACCTGACGTCCGGCGACCGCCAGAAACGTCAGCGATGCCACCAGGCCGGGGTGCCCGGCTTCGATGGCCGCGGATTCATCGAAATGGGCGGGGTGGTTGTCTTTGACCGAGCGGGCGAACTCCCGGATCTTCTCCCGGCCGACCTCGAAGTAGTCCGGGAACCGGTAGTGGGCTCCGATCATCCGCTGCGACTCGGTGTGTACTGACATGCCGGTTTACCCCTCCGCTCGCCGTGGTGCTCGGCGGCGGAAGCCTATCAGCGAGCAGGTCAGTTGCGCTCGTTCCGGTGCGCCACGGTGTCTGATGCGGTCGCCCCGGCCTCGTGCCCTCCGCAAGCTACGGGCGCTCGTTCCGGTGCGCCACGGCCGCCGCCAGGGCACCGCCGACGGCCCCCAGCGCCAGCGCCGACGGGACACCGATGCGCGCCGCCCGCCGCGCCGTGCGGAAATCGCGGATCTCCCAGCCGCGCTTGCGCGCCATCTCGCGTAGTGCGGCATCCGGGTTGATCGCCACCGCGGTGCCGACCAGCGACAGCATCGGCACGTCGTTGAAGCTGTCGGAGTAGGCGGTGCAGCGCCGCAGGTTCAGCCCCTCCCGAATGGCCAGCGACCGTACCGCGTGCGCCTTGCCGGGCCCGTGCAGGATCTCGCCGACCAGCCGGCCGGTGAACACCCCGTCGACCGATTCTGCGACGGTGCCCAGCGCACCGGTCAGGCCCAGCCGGCGGGCGATGGTCTCGGCCAGCTCATACGGGGTGGCGGTGACCAGCCACACCTGCTGGCCGGCGTCGAGATGCATCTGGGCCAGCTCCCGGGTGCCGGGCCAGATCTTGTCGGCGATGATCTCGTCGTAGATCTCCTCGCCCAGATCGACCAGCTCGGAGACCGGACGGCCCTCGATGAATGCCAGTGCCTTGCGCCGGCCGGCGGCGACGTCGTCGCTGTTCTCCCGGCCGGTCAGCTGGAACTTGGCCTGGGCGTAGACGAAACCGAGGACATCGCGGTAGGTGAAGTAATTGCGGGCGGCCAGCCCGCGGCCGAAATGCACCATCGACGAGCCATGGACCAAGGTGTTGTCGACGTCGAAGAACGCAGCGGCGGTCAGATCGACCGGCACCGAGGCGTCGGCCACACCCTCGAGGCCCTCGAGGGCCTGCTCGGCGCTGGCGTCGGCCGCCAGGGATTCCAGGTCGGCACCGCGTGCGGAATTTCCGTCGGCCGGACCCGGTAGAGCCACCACCCGACTCCTTCCGCTGCAGCGCTGACGGCCGGTCATCCGGCCGTGATCAACCCTATCCGCCCGCACCGCCGATGACCCCCAGGTGATCGCGCAGATCACCTTTGAGATCGAACATCGAGTAGTCCCGGAAGGTGAACCGCCAGACGCCGTCGACCCGCTCGAACTCATCGTGGTAGCGACCGGCCGCGACCACCTGCAGAGCGATCGTCTCGGTCTGCTGCAGCACCGTGTAGTAGGACCGGCAGGTCGCGGTCCCGGCTGCCTCGTCGACCTCGAGGATCGGATTGGTGACGACGTGCTTGGTGCGCGGTGTGCCGTCGGCGTGAATCTTGACCAGCCCCTGCCACAGCGTCAGCAGCCCGGCGCTGTCAAGGATCACAGCGCCCTCGGGGTCGGCCTTGATCCGGGCGTGGGTGAACAGCGCGGCGGTCCCGGCCAGGTCACCGGCGTCCATCAACTCGGCGTAGCGGTACAGCAGGTTTGTGATCGACACCGCGCCGGACATATCGACAAGATAGCCCTGCCAGACTGGACCCATGACCCGTCCCCAGGTGCAGTTGCTGACCCGCGCGGGCTGCCAGATCTGCGACAGGGTGCATGCCCAGCTCGCAGTGCTGGCCGCCGAGCTCGACTTCGACCTGCACAGCACCGACGTCGACGCCGCCGCGGCGGCCGGAGACTCCGCCCTGCGAGCGGAATTCGGCGACCGGTTGCCGGTGGTGCTGCTCGACGGCAAAGAGCACAGTTACTGGGAAGTCGACGAGGCCAGGTTGCGCGCTGACCTGGCCGACCGCCGCTGAGTTTCGCTCAAAGCCCTGGCCCGGGCAATAACGCGAATTTGGTTCCCCAGCGTCTTTGCCTCTACCGTGGAGGCAAGTTTGTTCACTGGTGACAGCAAGGAGCGGGCCAGGTGAATCTGCCGTGAGCGTCCTGCTCTTCGGGGTCTCCCATCGCAGTGCCCCCGTCTCGGTACTCGAGCAGCTCAGCACCGCCGAATCCGATCAGGTCAAGATCGTCGAGCAGGTGTTGCAGTCGCCGCTCGTCACCGAGGCGATGATTCTGTCGACCTGCAACAGGGTCGAGATCTACGCCGTTGTCGAGGCATTCCACGCCGGCCTGTCGGCGATCGGGCAGGTGCTCTCCGAGCACTCCGGCATGTCGATGGCCGACCTGACCAAGTACGCCTACGTCCGCTACAGCGAGGCCGCGGTCGAGCATCTGTTCTCGGTGGCCAGCGGCCTGGACTCGGCGGTCGTCGGCGAACAGCAGGTGCTGGGCCAGGTGCGCCGCTCGTATGCCTCGGCCGAGGCCAACAGCACTGTCGGGCGGGTGCTGCACGAACTGGCGCAGCGGGCCCTGTCGGTGGGCAAGCGGGTTCACTCCGAAACCGGGATCGACGCGGCCGGTGCGTCGGTGGTTTCGGTCGCCCTGGACATCGCCGGTAACCAGTTGGGTGACAACGCACTGCAGGGCCGGACCGCGGCGGTGATCGGTGCGGGCTCGATGGGTGCGCTGTCCGCGGCGCACCTGGTGCGCGCCGGAGTCGAACACATCCACGTCGTAAACCGCTCGCTGCCGCGCGCCAAACGGCTGGCCCGCAAGATCCGCGAGAGCGGCATCACGGCCGACGCGCTCACCCTGGATCGGGTGCCGGCCTCGCTGACCGGCGTCGATATCGCAGTGTGCTGTACCGGTGCGGTGAGCCCGGTGGTGTCGCTGGCCGACGTGCACCACGCGCTGGCTGCCGGCAACCGCGACGAGGCCACCCAGCCGCTGGTGATCTGTGACCTGGGTATGCCGCGCGATGTCGACGCCGCGGTCGCCGGGCTGCCCGGGGTCCGGGTCATCGACATGGACCGGATCCAGCGCGAGCCGTCGGCGCGGGTTGCCACCTCCGACACCGATGCCGCACACAGCATCGTCGCTCGTGAGGTCGCCACCTACCTGGCCGGCCAGCGGATGGCCGAGGTCACCCCGACCGTCACGGCGCTGCGCCAGCGTGCCGCCGACGTGGTCACCGCCGAGTTGCTGCGGCTCGATCACCGGCTGCCGGACCTCGGCGCCGCCCACCGCGAAGAGGTGGCGCGCACGGTGCGCCGCGTCGTCGACAAGCTGCTGCACGCCCCCACGGTGCGGGTCAAGCAGCTGGCCAGCTCGCCCGGCGGCGACAGCTACGCCGAGGCACTGCGTGAGTTGTTCGAACTCGACCCGACCGCCGTGGATGCGGTCGCGACCGCCGGCGAACTGCCGGTGGTGGCCGACGGATCCGGCGTCGGCGCCGAAACAGGGTCGGCCGGGTAGACATCTTGGGTGGAGTACTCCGTATCGGCACCCGTGCCAGCTTGTTGGCCACGACTCAGGCTGGGACCGTGCGTGACGCACTGGTGGCCGCCGGTCACCCGGCGGAACTGGTCCTGATCAGCACCGTCGGGGACCGGACGTCGGGACCGATCGCCGACCTCGGGGTGGGGGTGTTCACCGCCGAGCTGCGGGAAGCCATCGCCGACGGCCGGGTCGACGCCGCGGTGCACTCGCACAAGGACCTGCCCACCGCCCAGGACCCCCGATTCGTGCTGGCAGCCATTCCGCGGCGGGAAGACCCGCGTGACGCACTGGTGGCCCGCGACGGGCTGGTGCTGGGGGAGCTCCCGGCGGGTGCTGTGCTGGGCACTTCATCGCCGCGGCGGGCCGCACAGCTTAGAGCACTGGGTCTCGGTTTGGAAATTCGCCCCCTACGAGGCAACCTAGATACCAGGTTGAACAGGGTAAGCAGCGGAGAACTCGACGCAATCGTGGTAGCCCGGGCGGGTCTGGCCCGAGTGGGACGCCTCGAGGTGATCACCGAGACGCTGGAGCCGGTGCAGATGTTGCCGGCGCCGGCTCAAGGTGCGCTCGCAATCGAGTGCCGCGCCGGCGACACCGCACTGGCGGCGGTGCTGGCGGAGTTGGACGACACCGACACCCGCGTCGCGGTCACCGCGGAGCGGGCCCTGCTCGCCGAACTGGAGGCGGGATGTTCCGCACCGGTGGGCGCGATCGCCGAGGTGGTCGAGTCGATCGATGAGGACGGTCGCGTCTTCGAAGAGGTGTCGCTACGCGGATGTGTGGCGGCGCTGGATGGATCCGACGTGATCCGTGCATCCGGCATCGGCAGCCCCGACCGGGCCCGAGAACTGGGGGTCTCGGTGGCCACGGAGCTGTTCGAGTTGGGTGCACGTGAGCTGATGTCGGACGCGCGGTGAAGAACAGCCGCGCTGGGAAGTACTGAAGAAGTGACTGGGAGTGGGAAATGGCTCGCCAAGTGAGCGCGCGAGGGCAGAAGCCCAAGCCGGGCCGCATCGTGTTCGTCGGCTCGGGTCCGGGTGACCCGGGCCTACTGACGACGCGGGCGCGAACGGCGCTGACGAACGCAGCGCTGGTGTTCATCGATCCCGACGTGTCCGAGGCGGTGCTGGCGCTGGTCGGCACGGACCTGCCTCCGATCGTCGGCCCGATGCCGCCGACGGCGAAGGCTGACAACGCCGCGGCCGGGGACGGCGCCGACGACGCCGATGAGAACGACGACGCGGCCGCCGACAACGCCGACGACGCGACCGTTCCGGGTGGGCCCGACATCCGCCCGGCGCTGGGCGAGCCGGCCGAGGTCGCCAAGATCCTGGCCGCCGAGGCGCGTTCCGGCACCGACGTGGTGCGGCTGGTGGCCGGCGACCCGCTGTCCATCGATGCAGTCATCACCGAGGTGAACGCGGTGGCCCGCACCAACGTGCAGTTCGAGATCGTGCCGGGCCTGCCCGCCACCAGTGCGGTGCCCACCTACGCCGGCCTGCCGCTCGGCTCGGCGCACACCGTGGCAGACGTCCGCGGTGACGTGGACTGGGCGGCGCTGGCCGCCGCACCGGGTCCGCTGATCCTGCAGGCCACCACCTCGCACCTGCCGGAGGCGGCTCGCACCCTGATCGAGTACGGCCTGGCCGACGGCACGCCGTGCGTGGTCACCACTTCGGGAACCACCTGCGCGCAGCGCTCGGTCGAGTCGAACCTCAGCGGTCTGACCGACCCCGCCACGCTGTCCAGCATCGACCCGGTCATCCTGCCCAACGGTCAGGAGACCCCGGCTGGGCCGCTGGTCGTGACCATCGGTAAGACGGTCAACAACCGCGCCAAGCTGAACTGGTGGGAGAGCCGCGCTCTGTACGGCTGGACCGTGCTGGTGCCGCGCACCAAGGACCAGGCCGGCGAGATGAGCGACCGGCTGGTCTCCCACGGCGCCCTGCCTGTCGAGGTACCCACCATCGCCGTGGAGCCGCCGCGGAGCCCGGCCCAGATGGAAAGGGCCGTCAAGGGTTTGGTGGACGGCCGCTACCAGTGGGTGGTGTTCACCTCGACCAACGCGGTGCGTGCGGTGTGGGAGAAGTTCGGCGAGTTCGGTCTGGACGCGCGGGCGTTCTCCGGCGTCAAGATCGCCTGCGTCGGCGAGGCCACCGCTGAGCGGGTCCGGGCCTTCGGGATCAGTCCCGAGCTGGTGCCGTCCGGGGAGCAGTCCTCGCTGGGGCTGCTCGACGAATTCCCGCCCTACGACGATATTTTCGACCCGGTCAACCGGGTGCTGTTGCCGCGTGCCGACATCGCCACCGAGACGCTGGCCGAGGGCCTGCGGGAGCGAGGCTGGGAGATCGAGGACGTCACCGCGTACCGCACCGTGCGGGCCGCACCGCCGCCCGCGAACATCCGGGAGATGATCAAGACCGGTGGGTTCGACGCGGTGTGCTTCACCTCGAGTTCCACGGTGCGCAACCTGGTCGGCATCGCCGGCAAGCCGCACGCCCGGACGATCGTGGCCTGCATCGGTCCCAAGACCGCCGAGACGGCAGCCGAATTCGGTCTGCGGGTCGACGTACAGCCGGAGACCGCCGCGGTGGGACCGCTGGTGGATGCGCTGGCTGAGCACGCGGCCCGGCTGCGGGCCGAGGGCGCACTGCCGCCGCCGCGTAAGAAGAGCCGCAGGCGTTAACCGCCCAATGACCGGCTTCCCGCGGCAGCGTCCTCGTCGCCTGCGAACCACGCCGGCTTTGCGCCGCCTGGTTGCTCAAACCTCGCTGGAGCCAAGGCATCTGGTTCTGCCGATGTTCGTCGCCGACGACATCGGCGAACCGAGGCCCATTCCTTCTATGCCCGGCGTGTACCAGCACACCCGTGACTCGCTGCGCGCCGCCGCCGCGGACGCGGTGGCCGCCGGTGTGGGCGGGCTGATGCTTTTCGGGGTGCCGAAGCAGGCCGACAAGGACAGCACCGGCGCCGTGGGCATCAGGCCCGACGGCGTGCTCAATGTGGCGCTGCGGGCGTTGGCCGAAGACCTCGGTGATGCCACCGTGCTGATGGCCGACACCTGCCTGGACGAGTTCACCGACCACGGCCATTGCGGTGTGCTCGACGACCGGGGCCGGGTGGACAATGACGCGACCGTGGCCCGTTACGTGGAACTGGCTGTCGCGCAGGCGGAATCAGGCGCTCACGTGGTGAGTCCCAGTGGAATGATGGACGGCCAGGTCGCCGCCATCCGCGACGGTCTGGATACCGCCGGTTTCCACGACACCGTGATCCTGGCGTACGCGGCGAAATTCGCGTCGGCGTTCTACGGCCCGTTCCGCGATGCCGTCGCCTCCACCCTGTCCGGTGATCGCCGCACCTACCAGCAGGAACCCGGTAACGCCCGCGAGGCGCTGCGCGAGATCACCCTTGACCTCGCCGAGGGCGCGGACATCGTGATGGTCAAGCCGGCCATGGGGTATCTGGACGTGATCGCGGCCGCGGCCGAGGTGTCCACGGTTCCGGTCGCCGCCTACCAGGTGTCCGGCGAATACGCGATGATCGCCGCCGCGGCCGCCAACGGCTGGATCGACGGACGCTCCGCGGCGCTGGAGTCACTGATCGGCATCCGGCGTGCCGGAGCCGACATCGTGCTGACGTACTGGGCGGCAGAGGCTGCCGGCTGGCTGACGTGACCGAGCCGCCTGACGTGACCGTCCAGCCGACCCGCCCGGCGGACGTCGACACCGGGTTTTGGCTGTGGCTGGCCGCGCTGCCGTTGATGACGACCGGCTACGTCGTCAGCCTGCTGGCCTCCCCGGAGATCACCGCGACCGTGGTGACCTATCCGATCGTCGGGCTGACCGCGGTGGTGATGGTCGTGGTGGTGGCGACCTTCCTGATGCTGATGCGTTCGGGGTACCGCTGGGCCCGAACCCTGTTGACCGGCGGTGGGATCGCCTCGGTGGTGTACACGGTCAGCGGACTGTCGAACGCCGACGCGCGGCCGGCGGTAGCGGTCACCCTCGCCGTCACCGGCATCATCGGGTCGGTGCTGATCGCCGCGGGCACCTTCCTGCTGCATCGCACCGACGCCCAGAAGTACTTCATCCGGTAGTCGGTTTATCCGGTACCACCTGCGGGGGTCACGGTGACGTTGACAGTGCCTGGGCCGTCGGAGGCGATGACCAGGATCGGGGCGCCTGCCGGGGAGACGACGTGGCCGCCGGTGACGGTGACCTGGTAGCCGTCCGGGTATTGGATGGGCGGTACCGAGATCTCGGTGTGGGCGCCGGCGCCGAAGTGCCCTGTGCCGTTGGCCATTTCGGTGGAGTAGCTGAGCGCGAAGGTGCCGCCTGTGAACGACCAGGAGGTCGGGGTGCCCGCAATCGCCTGCGCGTACGGCGCCGACGTCGCTTCCAATCTGGCCCAGTCGACGTTGTCGCCGACGGGCGGCTTGCTCGGGTCGAAGACCAGTGCATTGCCCGGGGCGGTGCCGGTGATGGCGGGTACCCCGTTGTAGGCCCACTGCGACCAGCCCCACATGCGCTGGTCGGCGGCGTTCATCACCATGGTGGCTTCCTCGGCGCCGTTCCCGGATCCGAACTCCGAGATGAATCCCGGCACGCCGTACTTGCTCGTGTATGCCTCGCCGTTGGCGGCCAGCAGCTCGATGTATCCCGGGCACAGTGGGGACAAGGCCATGCTGATACTGGTCAGCATGCAGTAGTCGTGGAATGCGAAGACGCCGTGCGGGTCGTCCACCGCACCCAGCTGAGTCGGTACCGCTTCGTTGAACAGGGTGTTCGGCTCGTAGATCAACGGTGTCGTCGGGTCGACGGACCGGATCGCCGCGCTCACCTGGTTGTAGAACGGGGTCAGCTGTTGAGCTTCGTAGTAGGAATTGCCGAATATCGTTGACAGCCAAGATGAACCAGCCCACGGTTCGTTGATGATCTCGTAGCCGGCGATGTTGGGGTCGTCCTTGAAGTAGTCCGCGACGGCTTGGGTCATCCGTGCGTAGTGGTTCAGCAGCCCCACTCCGTCGGGTCCTTTGGCGTTGGACCAGAACATGTCCCAGGCGTGGTTCTGTGCCGGGTTCAGCGGGTAGTTGAGTCCGAAGCCGATGTCGGGGTTGGGCAGCCCGCCGGTCTGGGTGGCCCACTCCGGTGCGCCTTCGCCGCCGAAGGTGGGGCTGTAGTCGTCCTGGTGGAAGTCGATGACGCTGACGATGCCGTGGTTGGCCAGGGTTTGGACGGTCTGTTGGATCGAGGCCAGGTAGTTGTAGTCGATAACACCGGGTTGCGGTTCGACTCCCGCCCAGATGACGCCCAGCCGTATCGAGTTGAAGCCGTTGGCGGCCAGGAACGCTGCGTCGTCGTCGCTGAACCCACCGGCCGAGGGTTCATACGGCGGAATCTTGTAGACCTCGTTGAACCCGTGCAGATTGAGGACCCGACCGTCGGCGCCGGTGATCCAGGTGCCGGCGGTGCTGATCCCGGCCACCGCCGCCGGGGCGCCGTCGAGGGTGCCGTAGTGGCCGTGATCGCCGTGGGCGCCGAGCAGCATGCCGGCGTTGCCGCCGGCACCGCCGAGGGCGGGTAGGTCGCCGGCGCCGGTGTAGGTGCCGTCACCGGCATCGCCGCCGGAGACGCCGATGCCCATCAGCCAGCCGCCGGCACCACCGTCACCGCCGTTGCCGCCGAGACCGCCGTCTGCGCCGTCGCCGCCGGCCCCGCCGTTGCCGAACATGCCGGCGGCACCGCCGGCACCGCCCATGCCGCCGGCTTCGGTGTTGCTCCAGCCGGCGCCGCCGTCGCCGAAGAGCCAGCCGCCCTCGGTGCCGTCGTGATGGTCGGCGGTGCCGTCGATGCCGTCGCCGATCAGGGCTCGGCCGGTCAGTGCCAGGAAGGGTTGATTGATCAGGCCGTTGATTTGTTGGCCCAGGTCGCTGTTGATCCAGTCTTCGATGCCGGTGTGGATCGGAGTGTAGAAGTGCTGCAGCAGCCAGGTGTTCGGATCGATCGGAATGGCTGCTGCTGCACCGGGTATCGCCAGCCCGCCGAGCTCGGCCAGCACGGTGTCCCAGTGGGCGGGGGCCAAGAAGGTGTCCCAGGCGGTGGGGGTGAACACCGCATCCCAGTCGAGGTTGCTACCCGTGGCGTCGAGGAACGGTGCGATGGCCGCGTCGATCGCGTCGTCGAAGTCGGCTCCGGCAGTCGGTGCGGTGGCCAGCGGCCCCAACCCGAACACCAACAATGCGCCGGTGGCGGTGCCCAACCCGAGGACCCGGTTGCGGCGGTGCACTGGATGGTTCATCGTGCTAGCTCCCACCGGTAGGACTGACCGTGACATTGACGGTGCCGGGCCCGTCTGAGGCGATGACCAGGATGTGGGCGCCTGCCGAGGAGACGACATGTCCGCCGGTGACGGTCACCTGGTAGCCGTCTGGGTAGATGACCTTGGGCACCGAGATCTCGGTCTGGGTCCCGGCGCCGAAGTGGCCTGAGCCGTTGGCCATCTCGGTGGAGTAGCTGAACCGGAAGGTGCCGTCGGCGAAGGACCAGGACTCCGGGGTTCCGGAGACCGCCTGCGGATACGGCTCGGCCAGTGTGGTCAGGACGGGGTTGTCGACCTGATCGTCGATCAACCCACCGTCACGGTTGGGGTTCATCGCGAGGCCGTAGTTCCAGTACATCCAGCTGAATCCCTGGCGGTTGGCCTCAATGAGGGTGTCGTCGAGGCTGGGGGTGTACCGGGTGTTGCCGAATTCGGTGATGGCCGAGGGCATGTTGTGTGCGTTCGCGTACGTCGCAGCGTTGTCCTGGACGATCATTTCCCACAGCCCGCAGCCGAAGGTGGTGTCGCCGAGCAGCGCCGTCGTCGTGCAGTAGTCGTGGAACGAGAAGACGGTGTTGTCGTCGTCTACTTTGCCCAGGTATGTGGGGATCGGAAGGTTGCCGGAGAGGGTGCTCGGTTCGATATAGAGCGGGGTGTTCGGGTCGACGGACCGGATCGCGGAGGCCACCTGGTTGTAGAACGGGGTCAGCTGCTGACCCTCGAAGTGGGAGTTGCCGAAGATGGTGGACAGCCATGATGAGCCGGGCCACGGCTCGTTCATGATCTCGTAGCCGGCCACGTTCGGGTCGCCGGCGAAGTAGTTGGCGACGTGTTGCCACATCTGTGCGTAGTGGTTCTGGAGCCCGATGCCGTCGGGTGCTTTAGCGTTGTCCCAGAACGCATCCCAGGCGTGGTTCTGCGCCGGCCCGAGGTAGCTGAACGGGAATCCCCAGTCCGGGTTGGGTAACCCGCCGGTCTGCACCGCCCAGTCCGGCGCACCGTCGGCGCCGAGTGAGGCGCTGTAGAGGTCCTGGTGCATATCGAGCACCGAATAGATGCCGCGGTTGGCCAGCATCTGAACGGTCTGGTTGATCGAGGCCAGGTAGTCGTAGTCGATGACGCCGGGTTGCGGCTCCACCGCTTCCCAGATGATGCCCAGCCGCACCACGTTGAAGCCGTTGGCGGCCAGGAACGCAGCGTCGTTGTCGTTGAACCTGTCGGCGGTTGGATAGAACGGCGCGCCCTTGTTCACCTCGCTGAAGCCGTGCAGGATGACCACGCGTCCGTCGCTGTCGAGGATCCAGTTGCCGGCGCTGCTGAAGCCGCCGGGTGCTGCGGAGGGGGCGCCGTCGAGGGTGCCGTAGTGGCCGTGGGTGCCGTGAACACCGAGCATGCCGGGGTTGCCGCCGGCGCCGCCGAGGGCGGGTAGGTCACCGGCGCCGGTGTAGATGCCGTGGCCGGCGTCGCCGCCGGCGCCGCCGACACCGATGAGCCAGCCGCCGTTGCCGCCGTCGCCACCGTTGCCGCCGTGGCTGCCTAGAGCGTCATTACCGCCGTCGCCGCCGGCGCCGCCGTTGCCGAACATGCCGGCGTTGCCGCCGGCGCCGCCGATGCCGCCGGCTTCGGTGTTGTTCCAGCCGGCGCCGCCGTCGCCGAAGAGCCAACCGGCGTCGGTGCCGTTGGGGTTCTCGGCGGTGCCGTCGATGCCGTCGCCGATCAGTGCGCGGCCGGTCAGTGCCAGGAAGGGTTGATTGATCAGGCCGTTGATTTGTTGGCCCAGGTCGCTGTTGATCCAGCCTTCGATGCCGGTGTGGATCGGGGTGTAGATGTACTGCTGTAGCCACTCGGCCGGATCGACCGGAGCGGCCGCTGCTGCCCCGGGTGTCGCCAGCGCGCCGAGTTCGGCCAGCACGGTGTCCCAGTGGGCGGGGGCCAAGAAGGTGTCCCACGCGGTGGGGGTGAGCACCGCATCCCAGTCGAGGTTGCTACCCGTGGCGTCCAGGAACGGTGCGATGGCCGCGTCGATCGCGTCGCCGAAATCGGCCCCGGCCTCCGGGGCGGTGGCCAGCGGCGCCATCCCGAATGTCAGGAACGCCCCCGCGGTGGCGGCCAATCCGATGACCCGACTGTTCGTGTGGTTTTTCACGTTGACTATTACTTCCTAGCTCGTGGCGATGACGACGACGTTGATGGTGGCGGTCACCCGGTAGCCGTTCGGTGCGTGGCAGGGCCGGTGTTTCCGCGCACCGGAACGCTGACGAGGCATCGCCCTCAACCCCTAGCGAGACTTTTTCTCAGATATGGGTGGCACCTGAGCAGGAATTCTAAAAATATACTGCTTCAATGCTGGCAATTGTCAGCATTGAACGGAAACACCAAACCGCCGCCTCATTAACAACGTTGCGTTGCTAAATCAGATCGTTGTCGGCCTGTTCTCCATGGTGTGAACGAGCTCGGACTCCCGGTCCCGCACCGAGCACGCGACGTCGAGGAACTGGGCGACAACAGGGGAGCGTTCGTCGCTGTGCCAGCCGATGGCGATCGCCGAGCCGGACCAGTCGTCGATCGCCAGGAACTGCACGCCGGGGACCGGCATGTGGTGCATGACGACAGCGCTGGTGACCGCGATGGCCGCCCCGGCCGCGACCAGTTGCGCTTCCTCGGTGATCGAGTTGATGGGAACGAGGCGAGCCTTGGTTGATTCGTCACGTGCCGCATCCAGACACCAGAACGCGCGATAAGCCTCGTCGAGGGTGTCCCCGTTGGTGATCGGGTCACCGATGAGATCTCGCGCGGACACCGAAACCCGTCCGGCGAGGTGGTGCGAGCTCGGCACCATCGCCACGACCGGATCGACGAACAAAACCTCGGTCTCGATGTTGGCAATGCCTTTCGGCAGCCGCACGAACGCCACGTCAGTGGCCCCCGAGGCCAGGCCCGCCGACGAGTCGCTGACCGGGAATTCCTGCATCTCAACGACGACATCGGGGTGGCGTTCCCGGAACTCGGTCAAGATCAACGGCGTCAGTTCGAGCGCAGCACCGGGGACGTAGCCCAGTCGCAGTGTGCCGGCCAGCCCGCGGGCGGCCCGCCGGGCGGCGGATGCAGCTTCATCAAGAACAGCGAGCGCGGTGCGCGCGCCTTCCAGGAAGACTTCACCGGCGGGTGTCAGCGTCACCTTGCGGGTGGTTCGCTCCAGCAGCTTGGCGCCGACCTCGTTCTCGAGCTCCTTGATCTGTCGGCTGAGGGCTTGCTGGGCGAGGTGAACCCGCGCCGCGGCCTTGCTGAAGTGCAACTCCTCGGCGACCGCGACGAAGTGACCCAACTTGCGGGTGTTGATTTCGATGGGCAAATGATAGCCCGGACGATCGAGCCGTTCGCGTTCGTCATTTCCGCGAACATCTCGCGGGGTCTGCGAGGTCACGCCACGCTCATCCTGCTCCTGGCGCGCTGACGGCAGCGGCGGTCACGGTGACGTTGACAGTGCCTGGGCCGTCTGAGGCGATGACCAGGATGGGGGCGCCTGCCGGGGAGACGACGTGGCCGCCGGTGACGGTGATTTGGTAGCCGTCCGGGTAGATGGCCTTGGGCACCGAGATCTCAGTCTGGGTGCCGGCGCCGAAGTGTCCTGAGCCGCTGATCATTTCGGTGGAGTAGCTGAACCGGAAGATGCCGTCGTGGAAGGACCAGGCTTCCGGGGTGCCGGCAACGGCCTGCGGGTACGGCTCGGCCAGCACCGCGAGTTTGGCGGCATCGACGTTGTCGCCGACCGGCGGCAGGTGGGGGTCAAATACCAGCGCCTGACCCTCCGGTGAACTGCTGGCAACGTCGCCGCCGGTATAGGCCCATTCCATCCAGCCGTACATGAACGGGTTGGTGCGCCGCAGCGTTTCGGCGATGACGCTGGTGTTGGCGGTGGCTCCGAACTCGGTCATCAGTGCGGGGATATGCTGCGAATCTGCGTATCCTGCCGCGTTATTCAGGATGATGTCGAAGTTCATCGCGCAGCCGAAGTCGATATCGAAGACCGAGTTCGCCAGGCAGTAGTTGTGGAATCCGAAGATCCCGTGTGGATCGTCGACCGTGCCCAACGAGGTGGGGACCACGGTGTTGAACAGGAAGGTCGGCTCGAAGATCACCGGGGTGTTCGGGTCGACGGCCCGGATCGCGGAGGCCACCTGGTTGTAGAACGGGGTCAATTGCTGCGCGTCGAATTGCGGATTGCCGAAAAAGCTCGACAGCCACGGTGAGCCCGGCCATGGTTCGTTGATGAGGTTGTAGCCGCCCACGTTGGGGTCACCGGCGAAGTAGTTGGCGACGGCTTCGGTCATCCGGGCGTAGTGGTTGACCAGACCGATCCCGTCCTCGGCTTTGGCGTTGCCCCAGAAGGCATCCCAGGCATGAAGCTGCGCGGGATTGATCAGGTAGGTACCGATATCGCCGACGTCGGGGTTGGGCAATCCGCCGGTCAGCACCGCCCAGTCCGGTGCTCCGTCGCCGCCGAACGACGCGCTGTAGAAGTCTTGGTGGAAGTCGATGATGCTGACGATGCCGTGGTTGGCCAGGGTCTGAACGGTCTGGTTGATCGAGGCCAGGTAGTCGTAGTCGATGACGCCGGGCTGCGGTTCGACCCCGGCCCACAGGACACCCACCCGCACCGCGTTGAAGCCGCTGGCGGCCAGGAACGCCGCGTCGTCGTTGTCGAACCCACCGGCGGACGGCTCATACGGCGCGATCTTGTACACCTGGTTGAGTCCGTGCAGGACGACCACGCGTCCGTCGCTGTCGGTGATCCAGCTGCCGGAGGTCGACAGTCCGGTGTATTCCGGGCTGGCCGGGGCGCCGTCGAGGGTGCCGTAGCGGCCGTGTGTGCCGTGAACACCGAGCATGCCGGGGTTGCCGCCGGCGCCGCCGAGGGCGGGTAGGTCACCGGCGCCGGTGTAGATGCCGTGGCCGGCGTCGCCGCCGGCGCCGCCGACACCGATGAGCCAGCCGCCGTTGCCGCCGTCGCCACCGTTGCCGCCCAGGCCGCCGTCTGCGCCGTCGCCGCCGGCGCCGCCGTTGCCGAACATGCCGGCGTTGCCGCCGGCGCCGCCGATGCCGCCGGCTTCGGTGTTGTTCCAGCCGGCGCCGCCGTCGCCGAAGAGCCAACCGGCGTCGGTGCCGTTGGGGTTCTCGGCGGTGCCGTCGATGCCGTCGCCGATCAGGGCTCGTCCGGTCAGGGCGAGGAACGGCTGGTTGATGAGGTTGTTGACCTGTTGGCCCAGGTCGCTGTGGATCCAGCCTTGGATGCCGGTGTGGATCGGGGTGTAGAAGTACTGCTGCAGCCAGATGGCCGGATCGACCGGAGCGGCCACTGCAGCCCCGGGTGTCGCCAGCGCGCCGAGTTCGGCCAGCACGGTGTCCCAGTGGGCGGGGGCCAAGAAGGTGTCCCAGGCGGTGGGGGTGAGCACCGCATCCCAGTCGAGGTTGCTACCCGTGGCGTCCAGGAACGGTGCGATGGCCGCGTCGATCGCGTCGCCGAAATCGGCCCCGGCCTCCGGGGCGGTGGCCAGCGGCGCCATCCCGAATGTCAGGAACGCGCCGGCAGCAGTGGTCAATCCGATGGCCCGGCTGCCCGTCATCGTGGACTCCACATCGCTAGCGCATGGAAAAACTGTGATAACTGTCTACGCGGCTGGAAACTTAGCCGAAATTTTGCTGATTCATCATAGGAAATAGATATTGTTTTATTAGTTTGTGGCCGAAGGCTGCGTAATCCGGCCTCGCGTTAGGCTGATCCGACATGTCTGAACCCGAGCCGACCGCACAACCCGCGCCGCTGTTCTTCGAACGCGGCGCAAGTTGGTACTGGGTGCTGTTCGGCCCGGTTGCCGCGGGATTGCTGGTGCTGATCCAGAGCTCCGGCGGCTACGGGGTCCAGCCGTTGTTCCCCTCGGTGTTGGCGGTGATGGTCTCGGCCATGCTCGCCGTCCAGGTGAAGGCGGCCCGCATCCACACCTCGGTCGAACTCACGCCGGAGGTCCTGCGGCAGGGCACCGAAACCCTGCGGATCGCCGAGATCGTCATGATCTATCCCGAACCTGGGCGGCCCACCGGCTGGCGCAAGCCGGACCCGGAGAAGTGGCAGGAGTCCCGGGCGCTGGGTGAACTGAGCGGGGTGCCGCGGCGGCGGGTGGGCATCGGGCTTCGCCTGAACGGGCGCCGCACGGTCCAGGCCTGGGCGCGAGACCACCGCAGGCTGCGGGCGGCGCTGGCCGAGCTGGTTCCCGGCGCGATCCCGCCCCCCGAACTCGTCGAGCACGACGTCGAGCCCGGCCTGGACGACCGAGCGGACGGATCGCAGTTGTGAGGTCCGTGCGAGCTGCGACGATCCGGGCGTTGGTCGAGTTGGCCCTGGCCGGCGCCGCGGCGGTGGGTTGCGCGGCGAGCTGGCTGAACGTCAGCTACCTGGCTCTGGTAGCCCCGGTCATCGACGGCGAACCCGTCACCACCTCGGTGACGTATCAGCCGCGGATGTTGCTGTTGGTCCTGCTGTTGGCGACGATCGCCGGTGTGCTGGCGGTGATCGGCACGGCACGACTGCGCAGGGCGCGCCGCCGACCAGCGACCCACATACCCTAGGGGGGTATGATCGGCAGGGTGATCACCACCGACCTGAAACTGCGGGGAATGACCTGTGCGTCGTGCGCGGCGCGAGTGGAGCGCGGGCTGAACGCGCTCGACGGGGTGCATGCCACGGTGAACCTCGCGGTCGAACGCGCCCACATCGAACACCCCCCGAACATCTCCGGCGACGACCTGGTGCGGGCCGTGGAGGCCGTGGGCTATCAGGCCGCGGTGATCGGCGCCGCCCACGAGCATCCCGCCGAACACGCCGACGTACCGGCCGGCCAACTGCGTCCCCGCCTGATCGGCTCGGCGCTGCTGGCCCTTCCGGTGGTGGCGCTGTCGATGGTGCCGGCCTGGCAGTTCAACGGCTGGCAGTGGCTGGTGTTCGCGCTGACCACCCCGATCGTGGCGTGGGGCGGTTACCCGTTCCACCGTGCCGCCGCACGGACCGCCGCGCACGGCGCCGCCAGCATGGACACCCTGGTGTCGCTGGGCACGTTGGCGGCCTACCTGTGGTCGGCGGTCGCCGTCATCACCGGGTCCGGTCACCTGTACTTCGAGGTGGCCGCCGTCGTCACGGCCTTCCTGCTGACCGGCCGCTTCGCCGAGTCGCACGCCAAACGATCGGCCGGTGCGGCCCTGCGTGAACTGCTCGAACTCGGCGCCAAAGACGCAGCGGTGATGCGGCGCGGGCCCGACGGGTTGAAGGAGACCCGGGTGCCGATCGCCGACCTGCGGGTGGGCGACGTCATCGTGGTCCGGCCCGGTGAGCGCGTGGCCACCGACGGCATCGTCATCGACGGCAGCACCGCGCTGGACGCCTCGGCGATGACCGGCGAGTCGCTGCCCGTCGAGGTCGGTGTGGACGACCATGTGCTCGGCGGAGTGCTCAACACCACCGGGCTGGTGCTGGTCCGTGCCACCGAGGTAGGCGCCGACACCCAGCTGGCCCGGATGGCCAAGATGGTCACCGACGCCCAGGCCGGCAAGTCTTCGATCCAGCGGCTCGCCGACCGGGTGTCGGCGGTGTTCGTGCCCGCGGTGCTGGTGATCGCGGCGGCCACGCTGGCCGGATGGCTGCTGGCGGGCCAACCCGTCGCCGCGGCGTTCACCGCGGCCGTCGCCGTGCTGATCATCGCCTGCCCGTGCGCGCTGGGGCTGGCCACCCCGACCGCGATCCTGGTCGGCACCGGCCGCGGTGCTCAGCTGGGCATCCTGATCAAGAACCCGCAGGTCCTGGAGGCCGTCAAGGACATCGACACCGTCGTGCTGGACAAGACCGGGACGGTCACCACCGGCGTGATGTCCGTCGCCGGCCTGGCCGTCGACCGCGGAGAGGACCCGAACACCGTGTTGGCGCGTGCCGCCGCCGTCGAGTCCGGCTCCGAGCATCCGATCGCCGCGGCGATCGTCGCCGGAGCCAAGGCCGCCGGACTTGAGATCGGCCGGGTGACCGAGTTCGCCAGCCGTCCCGGTCACGGCGTGACCGGGGTGGTCGACGGGGTACGAGTCGAGGTCACCCGATCGGCCGCCGCGCACGAGACCGGGACGGCCGTCGAAGTGTCGTGGGACGGTCGGGCACGCGGGACGATCACGCTGACCGACACGGTGCGGCCCACCAGTGCGGCGGCGGTGGCCGAACTCAAGGCGATGGGCATCACCCCGGTGCTGCTCACCGGCGACGGCGCCGCGGTCGCGCGCAAGGTGGCCCGCGAGGTCGGCATCGACCCAGCCGACGTCATCGCCGACGTGCTGCCGGCCGACAAGGCCGATGCCGTCAAGAACCTGCAGGCCCGAGGCCGGCGGGTGGCGATGGTCGGCGACGGCGTCAACGACTCGGTGGCCCTGGCCACCGCCGACATCGGCATGGCGATGGGCACCGGCACCGACGCCGCCATCGAGGCCGGCGACCTGACCCTGGTGCGCGGTGACCTCGGCACGGTTCCGACCGCGCTGCGGCTGTCCGCGCGCACGTTGCGCATCATCCGGCAGAACCTGGTCTGGGCGTTCGGCTACAACGTGGCAGCAATCCCGCTGGCCGCGGCCGGGCTGCTCAACCCAATGATCGCGGGTGCGGCGATGGCGGCTTCGTCCGTTCTGGTGGTGACGAACAGCCTGCGGCTTCGCCGGTTCGCGCGGTAGTGTCCGGGAAAGTCGAACAGGGGGTTTGCTCTTGTCTGTCCTGAAGCTTTCTCGAGGCGTGATTGTCAAGGCCGGAGCGGTATGCGCCGGCGCAGCCGCATTTGCTCTGGTGGTGTCCGGTCCGGCGGGCGCGGACCCTGCCGATCCTGACCCGTTCAGCCCCGGTGACTGCATGGCGAATGCGAGTGCGGTCTGCAACGCCGGCCCCTACGGCCCCAACAGCCTGACCAACCCGGCGAACATCAACAGCCCGCTGAATCCGGCGAACATCAACAACCCGGCGAACCCGAACAACCCGGCCAACCCGATGAATCCGGCGAATCCGGCCAGCCCGATGAACCCGATGAATCCGGCCAATCCGGCCAGCCCGATGAACCCGATGAACCAGCCCTGAGACGTCAACCCGCCGGCGAGTGTGCGCTGACGGCGTCGAGTGTGCGTCCTGGTCGGGATTTTTCGCCTCAGCCCGCCCAAACCGCACGCTCGGCGGCAGAACGCGCTGAGATTACGAGCTCATCCAGGCCAACTCGGCCGGTAGCTGCCCACGCCAGTAGGTCACGTCGTGACCGCCGGCGGTGAACCCGCCTGCCGGAGGCGGGTTGAGCTGGCCGACGAAGCTCCTGGTCGCGTAGTAGAAGCTGTCCGAGGTGCCGCAGTCGACCCGTAGCGGGATCGGCGCCAGCCGCGGCGCCAGGCCGAACACCGAGTTCGTCCGCCAGTCGTCGACGCTGTCGAACGCCCCGGCGGGCGCACCGAAGTAGGTCATGTAGATCGCCGGGCTGATCGCGCAGATCCCGGCGGTCCGTGCCGCGCCGAGCCGGGTGCCCAGCAGCATCGCGCCGTAGCCGCCCATCGACCAGCCCATGAACCCGACCCGAGTGGTGTCGATGCCCTTGCCGGCCAGCATCGGGATCAGCTCGCCCAGCACCATCGCCCCGGAATCCCCACCGGAGCTGTGCGGCCGCCAGTAGGTGTTGCCGCCGTCGACGGCCACCACCGCGAACGGCGGCCGGCCGGCGGCGGTCAGCTTCGCCAGCTCCTCCTCGACGCCGAGGTCCATCACCCACGCCGCGTCGCCGTCTTTGCAGTGCAGGGCGATCACCGGCCGCAACGGTCCGGTCTGCCCGGGCGGACGGGCGATGATCCAGTTGGTCTCCAACCCGCCGCGGGCCGCGGACACGAACGACCCGGACTCCCGGGTGGGATAGGCGTTGCCGGTGGCGGCCGGGCCGGTGGGGTCGGGTGCTGCCCCGGCCTCCGACGGGCTGCGCAGCGCACCCGATCCGAACAGGCCCGCAGCCCCCGCGGCACCGACCCCGAGGCGCAGTGCAGCCCGGCGGGTCAAGTCAGCCATGCCCGTAATCATCTCGCGCCGGTGGGCCCCGGCCGGACAGGCACGCCGGTCAGGCCGGCCCGGGTCCGTTTCCGCCGTCGGACGCCGGGGGATGGCCGAACTGCTCCCGGAACGCCTCCACGGTGTAACTCACGACGGTCGCGTCGCGGGGTGCGCGGACGGTGGCGCTGCGCGGAACGCGGACCATCGGGCCGAGCTCTCCGGCGTAGTTGTCCGGCTTGCCGATCTTGAGCAGCCCCTCGCCGGCGCCGGCCGAGTTGGGGGCGATCTCCACCTCACCCTCGGTGACCACGTAGATCAGATCCTCGACGCTGCCCTGTTCGAGCAGCACCGCCCCGGGGCCCAGCCGGACCGGCGTCTGCTCCGGGCGCGCCGGTGCGGGCGCGGCGGTCGGGGTCAGCTGGATGACGATGTCGGCCAGCGGCACGATCCGGGTGTCGTGGGTGGCCACCACCACGACGCGGTCACCGGCGGCCAGACCCCTCAGCAGCTGCACCACCTCGTCGGCCCGGACGAAGTCCAGCTGCGCGGTGGGCTCGTCGGCCAGGATCAGCGGCGGGTCCAGGGCCAGTGCGCGCGCTACCGCCACCCGCTGCTGCTGGCCTCCGCTGAGCTGGCCCGGCCGGTGGTGGGTGCGGTCGGCCAGACCGACCCGGGTGAGCAGATCGCGGGCGCGTTCCTGGGCGGACCACTGCGTCCAGTCCGCGGCCCACAGCGGCACCATCACGTTCTCCAGCGCGGTCAGGCTGGGCACCAGGTTGAACGCCTGGAAGACGATGCCGACGGTGCGACGCCGGTAGGAGGTGATGTCGCGGCGGTTCAGCGCGGTGACATCGGTGGCCCCGAAGAGGATCTGACCGCTGGTCGGGGACAGGATGCCGCCCAGGCAGGACAGCAGCGTGGTCTTCCCGCACCCGCTGGGGCCGAGCACGACCACCAGCGATCCGGCCGGAATCTCCAGGCTGAGCCCGTGGATGGGACGGACCGGCTCACCGCTGCCGGTGGCGTATTCGATGACCAGATCACTGATCCGCAGGTCGCCCATGTCTTAGGGCCCCCCGAACGCCATCACCGGGTCGACGGCCACCGCGTGCCGCACCCCGGCCAGGCTGGCCAGCAGACCGATCCCCACCGCGGTCAGCATCAGCAGTGCGAAGGAGGAGCCGGTCACCGCCACCAGCATCGGAAACGCCGGGCCGATCGCCACCGCCAGCACGCCGCCCAGTACCGCCGCGGCCACCGCGACGAGCACCGACTGCAGCGCCAATCCGGCCAACACCATCCAGGTGGTGACACCCAGCGCCTTGAACACCGCGAAGTCGCGGCTGCGTTCCAGGGCCGACAGGTAGATCAGCGAGCCCACGATCAGCGCGGCGACACCCCACAGCAGCACTGACATGTACGACAGCGCCATCTGTGCCCCGGCCAGCGGTCGCACCATGTCGTCGACGGCGGCGGCCCGGTCCACCACCCGGAAGCCCTCCGGCACCTCGGCGGGGGTGCCCCGCAGGCCGATCGCCGAGGCCACCGGCTGCCCGGAGAACATCAGCCGCTGCGCCCCCGAGACGGTCAGGAAGCCATTGGGTTGCCCGGCCAGCGTCGTCGACTTCTCCACCAGCCCGACGATCCGCAACTTGTCCGGGCCCAGTTCGACCTCGTCGCCGACGGCGCGCTTCAGCGTGGTGGACATCGCGATCTCGTAGGGCTCGGTCGGGGCACGCCCCGAAGTGATCGGTGGCATCGCCTCCTTGGGCACGCCATAGATGTTCACGTTCAGCGGCGACTCGCCGTCCTGCAGGATCGTGTTTCCGTACACCACCGGCAACGCCGCTTCGACGCCGGCGATCCGGGCGACATCGCCGGCCTCCTTCTGCGGGAAGCGTGACGAGCCCATAAACGGACCGACCGCGGCGGCCTGAATCAGGTAGCCGTCGATGTCCAGTGAATCGACCACATGCTCGGCCTCGACCCGGAAGCCGTGGGTCAGGCCGGCCAGCACGAGCGTCAGTGCGAACACCAGCCCGGTGCCTACCGCCGCGACGATAAACCGGCGCAGCCGCCACTGCAGATCACGAAAAGCGGTGATGAGCATCCGCACGCGCGAATGCTATCGCAGGGTGCGCCTGTGACACCCATCTCGGCAGGTGGGTGGCCTGCTCTCCGCGAATCCGGAAACCTCGGCCCGTAGAGTCCTTTTCGGCTACAAATACACACAGACCGGTACTGCGGGCCGTCTGTCACGCCCAGGGAGGGGGTCAGTGGATGAACTTCGCTGCCTTGCCTCCGGAGATCAATTCACTGCGTATCTATACCGGCCCCGGATCCGCGCCGATGCGGGCGGCCGCTGCGGCCTGGGGCGGCTTGTCCGCCGAATTGCACTCGGCGGTCACAGCGTACGAATCGGTGGTCGCCGAGCTGACCGGCCAGGCCTTCATGGGGCCGGCGTCGTTGGCACTGACACGGGCCGCGAGCCTGTATGCGGCCTGGATGAGCGCCACCGCAGCGCAGGTCGATCAGACGACTGCGCAGGCGAACGCCGCTGCCGCAGCGTATGAGGCGGCGTTCACCGCGACGGTGCCGCCCTCGGTGGTGGCGGCCAATCGGTCCCAGCTGCTGGTGCTGATCGCCACCAATGCCCTGGGACAGAACACCGCGGCGATCGCCGCCAACGAGGCCGCCTACGCCGAGATGTGGGCGCAGGACGCCGCGGCGATGTACGCATACGCCGCGGCGTCGGCGACCGCGACCGGACTGGCGCCGTTCCAGGCGCCGCCGCAGATCAACAATCCGGCCGGGCAGGCCAATCAGGCCGCCGCGGTCGGTGCGGCCGAGGCAACCCAGTCGTCGTCGAACATTCAGTCGCTGCTGGGGCAGTTGGCCTCGGGGCTCTTCGGTACATCGAACAACGCCGTGCTGCTGCCGGGGGTGGCGGCCGTGGCCGGGCCGGCCCAGGGCCTGGCGGATCTGATCACGCTGCCCAGCCTCAGCGACATCGCGGGGCTGAGCGCAGCGCAGGTGGCCTCGCTGATCATGTCCGGGGGAGCATGGGCCTCGGCGGACGCCAGCACCCGGGAGATCCTCTCCGAGCAGGATCAGTTGCGGGAGGTGGAGTACCAGATCCTGCACAACATCGACCTGTTCTCGCCGCTGACCCCGTCGCGGCCGGCCGGCGCCATTCCCCTGACCTCGGCGTCGTTTCCGTCGGCGGCGATCGGCGACGCGGTCACCGCGGGGCGGCTTTCGGTGCCGATCAGTTGGGCGGCCAACGCCCCGGAGATCCGCACCCTGTCTTACACCACGCCGTTGGCCGGCCCGGCCGCCGGCGCCGCACCGGCAGCATCGCTGAGCGGAGCCGGCAGCGCGTTCAGTCAGATGGCCCTGGCGGGCATGGGCGGCAGCGCCCTGGCGGGCTCGGTCAGCCGTGGCCGCGGCGGCGCGGATGCCGCTGATGCGTCGGCCAAGGTTCAGATGCCGCAGCGCCCGGCAACCGGTGGGGCGGCTGATTCGCAGACCGGTGACGGCGGCGCCGACGGTGCACCCGGGCCCACGGCGATGGGCATCGCCGCGGAGATTCGCGAATTCGCCGAGCTGCGGGACCGCGGGTTGATCACCAACGACGAATACAACGAACAGAAGATGCGCCTACTGGGACGCTGATCGACACCCGGTGGCAAGTTCAATGTCTGCGGCACCCTTGGTCGATTAGTTCCGCGTTTGCACCAGGTTTCTGCCCTTTGAATCCTCTTGTGACTTCAGGTTGCGGTGGTTAGGCTCCGCCCCCGTCAGTCTTGTTCAGGGGTCAGGTGGAGGGTCGGGGAGTGTCTGGTCGCGTCGATAGAAGTCGGATCATCGTAGGGGCTTTCCTGGCGCTGGGGATGCTGCCCGCGCCGCCGGCCCACGCCGAGTTCGACGACCTTTTCGACCAGCTCCTCGACGTCCTGGGGGGCACCGCGTTGCCGGATCCGGCCGCCGCGTCGGATGTCATGGACTTCTCCCAACTCGGCGCGGATATCTATGCCTGGACGTCGGCGGGCGAATCCGTGATCGCCGGGCTGTTCCAGGACCAGCTCTATGCCACCGTGCACGACCTCGGCGAGATGTGGATCCAGGGTCCTGGCGTCGTGCTGGACCCGATCATCAACCCGCTCTTCGCTTTTGACGGCTCCTGTGGGCTGATCTGCAACGGTGTCGACGGCACCGCGGCCGATCCCAACGGTGGCGACGGCGGCTGGCTGTTCGGCGACGGCGGCAATGGCTACGACCCGGGCGCCAGCGAAGACACCGAACTGGGCGCTGGCGGCGGGGCCGGCGGCAACGCCGAAATGGTCGGCAACGGAGGGTTCGGCGGCGACGGCGGGGCCAGCGCCGACGGCGGTGTCGGCGGAATCGGCGGCTGGCTGATGGGCAACGGCGGCGACGGCGGCTGGGGCGGCGACGGACTGGACAGCGTCTCGGGCCCCGCCGGTAACGGCGGCAACGGCGCGCTCGGCGGCGACGCCATCTCGCTGTTCGGTGCGGGCGGCCGTGGCGGCGACGGTGGTGACGGCGGCTGGGGCAACGACGGTGGCGACGGGGGCAACGGGGGCAACGCCGCCGACGGCGGTAACGGGGTGATGGGCTTCAGCGGCGCCGGCGGTTCGGGTGGTTACGGCGGCAACGGCGGGGCCGGCACTGCGGACCACCCCAGCGGCGGCAACGGCGGAGACGGCGGGGCGGCCGGTAACGGCGGCGCGCTGCAGTTCATGGGTGACCCCGGCGCCGGTGGCTTCAGTGCCCCGGGCGGCAACGGCGGTGACGCGTTGGCCGGCTCCGACGGCAACGGCGGCAACGGGGGTCACGGTGGCATAGGCGGGTCCGGCGGCTTCGGCGGCGATCCCACCCACGGCCGGGTCGGCGGCGCGGGCGGCAATGGCGGCGCGGCCGGTTCGTCGGCCGCCACCGCGGGCAACGGCGGGGACGGTGGCGATGGCGGCAACGGCATGGTCGGCGCACCCAGCAGCGGTGAGAGCGGCGGCGGTGGCAAGGGTGGTACCGGGGGTGCCGGCGGGGCCGGAACAGCGGCTCATCCCGACGGGGGCACCGGAGGATTGGGCGGCAACGGCGGCAATGCCGGCAACGGCGCCAAGGCAGACGCGGCCGGTGCCGGCGGCACCGGCGGTGTCGGGGGCGTGGCCGGACCCGGCGGGTCGGTCGGCCCCGGCGGGGACGGTGGCAATGGCGGTACCGGCGGTCAGGCGCCCACCCCGGGCGCGGGCGGTAAGGCCGGCAGTGGCGGGGCGGGTGACCCGGCCGGCAGTGCGGGCAAGCCGGGGGCGCCCGGCACGTCGAGCTAGCTGGGGGTCTCTGGGGTCTCCCAGGTGTGCGGCAGCATCGGGACGGTCGGACCTGCGCCCGCGGCGCTGTCGGTAATGCTGGTCAATCCCGTTACGGCAGAGCTGGTCTCATGCTGCAACGTGCCGGGGAAGCCTACGGGTCCGGCGCCGCTGGCCGATGCTACGGCCATGGTGCTGTCCGGGTCGATGAACTCATAGCGGTAGCCGGGATCCATCAGGCGGCCGCGGTGGCGCCGGCGGCGAGCCTGCTTGGTCGCGGTGGCGACCGCGGCCGTGGCGGCGGTCGCAGAGCTGCGCCGCGCTTCCGCCGGAGCACTCACAGACATTTTCGCGCTTGCCCCGGAGGCTCGGCCGCCACCGATCAGGTACGGAAACGCGGCCATCTCGATCCCGGTGATCGGCGGCGGCATCACCGGGACACCGCTCACGGTCGCGGTCGGTGTCAGGGCCGGCGGGGCCAGCGCCGGGGGTGCCGCCGCGGCGGGAGCGGGCGGGGCGGCAGCAGGAATCGGGGCGGCCGGGGCCGCAGCGGGGGCTGGAGTCGGGCTGGGCAGCGCCGCCGGTGCGGCGGGCACGTCGATGGCCCCCAGCCCGGCCAGGCCGGCGACACCGGCGAACCCGGCCAGCGGCGTGGCGGGGAAGACCAGGCCGAGCATGGTCTCGGTCAACGCCGTCACGGTCGGCGCCATCCCGAGGACGATCTCGCCGGCATAGTGCGGGGCGATCGTCATCAGCACCGGATCGCTGATCAGGCTGGTGATCGGATTGTTGCTGGACAGGTCGGCCTGGATCGCGTCGTTGATCTCGGCGATCCGGGTGGTCCACCAGCTCTCCTGGTAGATGTTGCCGAAGTCCTGGGTGGGAGCCTGGCCGGTCCGGTGCTGGTGGTCACGGTGCTGGGGGGTGTCGGGGTTGAGCACCGTCGGCGCCGTCGACGCCGCCGGCGAGGACGCCACCGCCGCGCCGGCCACCGCCTGATAGGTCGCCATCGTGGTGGCGGCCTGCACCCACATCCGGGTGTAGTCGGCTTCGTTGAGGGCAATCGGAATCGCGTTGACCCCGAAGAAGTTCGTCGCCTCCAGCACCGCGTGAATCGTGTGGTTGGCGGACAGTTCGGCCAGGGTGGGCATCGCCGCCAGCGCTGAGGAGTAGGCGGCGGCCGCGGTCTGGTGCTGGGCGGCCAATGTGGTGCTGTCGGCGCTGGCCTGCGTCAGCCACGCCAGGTACGGCACATTCGCCGCCACATAGGATTCCGCGCTCGGGCCCTGCCACGACCCGGCCTGCACCGCAGAGAGCATCGCCGAAAGCTCTTGTGCTACAGCGGTATATTCGGTGCTCAAGGCGTCCCACACGCCCGCCGCTGCCAGTAGTGGCCCGGGGCCCGGACCGCTGCTCAACAGCGCCGAGTGCACCTCCGGGGGTGAGGCCATCCAGATTGGCTCCGTCATTGCCGCCTTTCCGCGCGCAGAACGGATGAATCCTATCCTCAAAATCAGGACAATAGCTGGATGTCTCCTGGGAATACGGAGATCTACCTGGAATTTGTCCGCATTTATGTGTCGGAGGCGACGGCTTCGATGGATAGCTGCCCAGGCGGCCGAACCAGAAAGCCGCTCATGATCAGACTGCGGGTCAGCTCGATCTGCTGGGGGGCGGTCAGCCCGGGCAGTTCACCGACCCGAAACGATTCGGTGCGCTCCGACAGGAACCGCATCGCGGTTTCATGATCCGGGCGGGCGCTGACGATCAACTGGGCGAACTGCAGGCCCACGCCGTCGGCTGTCGCGGTCACTCGCGAGTACAGCGGTTGTTGCTTGCGCACCACCGTGTCGACATCGATCCCGACGGTCTCGGAGACCTGCCCCACGACCGGGCAGCGGGCCCGCCGCACCAGGAAATCCTGCATGGCGCCGAGGCCTTCGGCCAGGGAGTCCGGATCCGCGATGGCCGTGAGACCGTCCTGAATCAGCGCGCCCAACTCCGCTCGCACCCCCGGGTCGTCCAAATGTCTTGCGGGAAGCCGGGTATGCACCACGTCGTCGCGCAGGCTCAACATGTGCAGCGTGTGGGTCAACAGCGTGAGCACCGTCGGCACGTGAATCCCGACCGTCAGGTGGATCGACGACTGGGCGGTCGTCTCGGCCGAATGCACCCGCCCCCGAGGCAGATACAGGGTGTCGCCGGCGGCCAGGCGCAGGCTGGTCGGTTCCGGCAGGCCCGCCGGATCCACCTCATGCATCTGCTGCATCAGGTGCGGCGGCACCGGCTCGTCACCGTAGAAGTACCAGGTCTTGTCGCCCTGGATCTGCAGCACCAACACGTCGTGGTGGTCGTAGTGGGGCAGGAAGCCCGTCGATCCCGGCGGGGTGATGTAGGCGTTGACGTGGGTCGGGAAGTTCAGCTCGACCTCGACTCCGTGGGTCAGCGTCGAGAACGGGCGCAGATATTTTTCGATGTTGTTGCAGATGATCGTGTAGCCGTTGTCCAGCTCGGCGCGGACCCGGGCCAGGTCCACCGTGCCGTCGGCGAGCGTGTACTGCTCGGGCTGCAAGTGGTCCGGACCGCGCACCAGTCGCACCGCGGAGGGGTCGGTGCGCAGTGCCGCCGGGATCTGCTCCGCGACGGCCGGTCCGGCCAGCCTGTCGAAGTAGTCGCTGCGGCCCCGGGCGATGTGGTGCGGCGCGGCACCCCACAGCTCGTCGAGGAAGGTCGTCACCGTCACCGGTGCCAGCAACCAGGCGAGGGGAGACGCGAAGCCCCCTGAGCCCCCGGGGCCGGGGAAGCCGCTGCTGGCCGACACCGGCACAAAATACACCCGGCGGCGGCATCCAGTGGGAGGCGCCTCCGTTGGTATGTGCGGATGGAATTGATCGACGAACCCGCAGATGATGGGTGGATGGAATGAAACACCCGTAGTTGTGGATCGATATTCCACTGGTTTAAATTCGGTGAATGTCCGGTCGCCGCGCTGTGAACCCGAACCATCTCCCCGCTCGCCGCGCGGTGGGGGCCGCGACGTCGGTCGGGGCGTTCCTGGCGCTCGGGTTGAGCCCGCTGACCGCCGCACCGGCGAGTGCCGACTTCGAGGACCTGTTCTCGTTCGACCAGTTCCTCGATGCTGCCGCGCTGGCCGACCCCGGTTCGGCTGCCGCGGACACGCTGGACCTGTCCCAAGCGGGTAGCGACATCTTCACTTGGGCGTCGGTGGCCGAGGTCGTCTTCGCCGGGCTGATCCAGAACCAGCTCTACGCCACCATCCACGACCTGGGCACCCTGTGGACGATGGGCCCGGGCGCTCTGATCGATCCGATCATCAACCCGCTCTTCGCGTTTGACGGTGCCTGCGGGCTGATCTGCCATGGCGTCGACGGCACCGTCGACCACCCCGACGGCGGCGACGGGGGCTGGCTGTTCGGTGACGGCGGCAACGGCTACGGCGCCGGCAGCGACGAGAACATCGCCGCCGGCGTGGTCGGCGGTCACGGCGGCGACGCCAAGATGATCGGCAACGGCGGCTGGGGCGGCGACGGCGGATCCAGCGCCGACGGTGGTGACGGCGGGACCGGCGGTTGGCTGCTGGGCAACGGCGGTGAAGGCGGCTGGGGCGGCGACGGGCTGGACAGCATCTCCGGCACCGCGGGCAACGGCGGCAACGGTGGGCTCGGTGGCGAGGCCATCTCGCTGTTCGGCGCCGGCGGTCGCGGCGGTGACGGCGGTGACGGTGGCTGGGGCAACGGCGGCGGCGACGGAGGCATTGGCGGCAACGCCGGCGACGGCGGAAACGCGGTGGCCGGCTTCGGCGGGCCCGGCGGCTCCGGCGGCTACGGCGGCAACGGCGGCAACGGCACCGCCGACCATCACAGCGGGGGCAATGGCGGTGCCGGTGGGGCGGCCGGCAACGCCGGAGACCTGGTGTTCATGGGCAACGCCGGGCCGGGCGGGTTCAGCGCCCCCGGTGGTAACGGCGGCAACGCGCTGGCCGGTTCCGACGGCAACGGCGGTAACGGCGGCCACGGCGGTGACGGCGGATCGGGCGGTTACGGAGGCGTCCCCAGCCACGGCCGGGTTGCCGGTGCCGGCGGCAACGGTGGGGCGGCGGGGTCGTGGGCCGGCACCGCCGGAAACGGTGGCGACGGCGGCAACGGCGGCCAGGGCATGCTCGGCCACCCGAACAGCGGTGAGAGCGGCGGTGGGGGCAAGGGCGGCACCGGTGGTGCCGGCGGCGCCGGAACGGCGGCTCATCCCGACGGCGGCGTCGGGGGCGTGGGCGGCAATGGTGGCAACGCCGGCGACGGCGCCGCCGCGGTAGCCGGTGGTGCCGGCGGTGCGGGCGGTGCCGGTGGTGCGCCGGCCGCCGGTGGCTCGGTCGGCCCGGGCGGGCCAGGTGGCGACGGCGGCAACGGGGGCAACGGGGTCGAGGCCGGAAAGGCCGGCGCGGCCGGGGCCGGCGGCGCGGGAAACCCGGGTGGCAGCACTGGCAAGCCCGGCAGCCCGGGAATCCAGACGGGGTAGGTCAGCCGGCGCGGTCCAGCAGCAGTGTGTGTGCCACGCCGGCGCGCCCGAGCAGCTGACGCCAGGGCGGCTTCAGCAGCCCGAGGGCCTCGGCGGTCGGCACCACCCGCGGACCGGTGACGGCGAACGTCTTACCGCCGACCTTGACCCGTCCGCCACCCGCTGCCTGCAGGTTCTTCACCCAGTCCCGGTCGGTTCCGTACGGCAGCAGCACCGCGACACCGTCGCCGGTGTGGAACACCGAGACCGGGGTGCGGTAGCTGGCACCGGAGCGTCGGCCGGTGTGCTCGATGATCGACCACATCGGCACCCAGCCGGAGATCGGGCGGAATAGCGGATTGGTCACCACCCGGTTGAACCGGGCGCGGCGCTCGGAGAACTGCACCACTAGCCCTGCCTGGTGAGCAGCACGGCCTGCTCGAACGGCAGCCGGCCGAACGCGCGCCGACCGACACCGGTGACGTGCGTTGCCGCCTCGTCTCTGCTCACCACCCGCGGCTCGGTGACGGCGAACGTCTTGCCGTGCCGGCGCATCGTGGCGCCACCGGCGGCGGTGATGTTCTTCAGCCAGTCCCGGTCCGGGCCGTAGGTGAGCAGGATGGCCACCCCGTCGTCGGTGCTGAACACGCTCAATGGGGTGCGGTAGGGCTTGCCGGACCGTCTGCCGACGTGTTCGAGGATTCCGAAGCTCGGGGCCCAGCCGGCCCACATCCGCTGGATCGGGTTGGTGACGTGCCGGTTGAACCGGGCCAGCCGTTGAGGTAGTTGCATGACTGCCATCCAACTCCGAGACGCAGGTCACCTCAACCCCCAACAACTACACCCTGTAGTCGGTGCCGTCGCGCGGGCTGGGACACTGGTCGTCGTGGGTAGTGCGGATCGGACCACGGCGGCATCGGAGCGGTTGTTCGCCGAATCCTGTGCGGTGATTCCCGGCGGGGTCAACTCGCCGGCCCGCGCGTTCGCCTCGGTGGGGGGCACGCCCCGATTCATCACGCAGGCCCAGGGCTGCTGGCTCACCGACGCCGACGGCAACCGGTATGTGGACCTGGTCTGTTCCTGGGGCCCGATGATCCTCGGCCACGCCCACCCGGCGGTTGTCGAGGCGGTCCGCGACGCCGCCGGCGCCGGACTGTCGTTCGGGGCGCCGACACGGACCGAGACCGAATTGGCGGCCGAGATCATCGACCGGGTGCCCGCCGTGCGCAAGGTCCGGCTGGTCAACTCCGGCACCGAGGCCACCATGAGCGCGCTGCGACTGGCACGCGGGTTCACCGGCCGGCCCAAGGTGGTCAAGTTCTCCGGCTGCTACCACGGTCACGTCGACGCGCTGCTCGCCGACGCCGGCTCCGGGGTGGCCACCCTGGCGCTGCCGTCGTCACCCGGGGTCACCGGCGCCACCGCCGCCGACACGATCGTGCTGCCCTACAACGACATCGCCGCGGTGCGCGCGGCGTTCGCCGAATCGGGCGACCAGATCGCCGCCGTCATCACCGAGGCCAGCCCCGGCAATATGGGTGTGGTGCCGCCGGCGCCGGGCTTCAACGCCGAACTGCGGGCGATCACCGCCGAGCATGGGGCGCTGCTGATCGTCGACGAGGTGATGACCGGCTTCCGGGTCAGTCGAAGTGGTTGGTGTGGAGAAGGTGGCATCGATCCCATCTCTGCCGACCTGTTCACCTTCGGCAAGGTGATCAGCGGCGGCCTGCCGGCCGCGGCGTTCGGTGGGCGCGCCGAGGTGATGGACCGGCTGGCGCCGCTGGGCCCGGTCTATCAGGCCGGCACGCTGTCGGGGAACCCTGTCGCCACCGCCGCCGGACTGGCCACCCTGCGCGCCGCCGGCGCCGATGTCTACGCCGCGCTCGACAAGAACGCCGACCGGCTGACCGGCCTGCTGGCCGAGGCGCTGACCGACGCCGGTGTGCCGCACCAGATCCCGCGTGCCGGAAACATGTTCAGCGTGTTCTTCACCGACCAGCCGGTCACCGACTTCGCCGCCGCCCGCGCGAGTGACACCTGGCGCTTCCCGCCGTTCTTCCACGCGCTGCTGGACGCCGGTGTCTACCTGCCGTGCAGCGCGTTCGAAGCCTGGTTCGTCTCGGCCGCGCTCACCGACGAAGCCTTCGAGCGCATCGCCGATGCGCTGCCTGCCGCCGCCCGAGCCGCCGCCACCACCGGAGAGCCGAAACCCTGATGGCCGAAGTCACCCGCATCCACCTGATCCGCCACGGCGAGGTCCACAACCCGGACGGCATTCTCTACGGCCGGATCCCCGGCTTCCGGCTCTCCGACACCGGACGCGGGCAGGCCGTCGCGGCCGCCGACATGCTGGCCGGCCGCGACATCGTCGCCGTGATCGCCTCGCCGCTGCAGCGCGCCCAGGAGACCGCCGCCCCGATCGCCGCGCGCCACAACCTGCCCATCGACACCGACGAGGACCTGATCGAGTCGACCAACGTCTTTGAGGGCAAACGGGTTTCGCCCGGCGACGGTGCCTGGCGCAATCCACGATTCTGGTGGCACCTGCGCAACCCGTTCACCCCGACCTGGGGAGAGTCGTACGACCAGATCGCAGCCCGGATGGCTACCGCGGTCGACAAGGCCCGGTCCCGCGCCGCCGGCCACGAGGCGGTGTGCGTCAGCCATCAGCTGCCGGTGTGGACGGTCCGGCAGCACCTGAGCGGCCACCGGCTCTGGCACGACCCGCGTCGCCGCCAGTGCGAGGTGGGCTCGGTGACCACCCTGGTCTATGACGGTGATCGGCTGGCCGACGTCGAATACTGCGTACCGGCCGGCGGCTGACGATGCGGGCGGTGCTGATCGCCGGGGCGGTGATGGCCGCCCTGATCTCGGGCTGTTCGGTCGGAGACGACGCGGTCACGCACGGCGGCACCTTCGAATTCGTCTCGCCCGGCGGCAAGACCGACATCACCTACGACCCGCCGGCCGACCGTGGCCGCCCCGGCCCGATCTCCGGGCCCGACCTGATGGACCCGTCGCGCACCATCGGTGTCGATGACTTCGGTGGCAAGGTCGTCGTCATCAACGTGTGGGGGCAGTGGTGCGGGCCGTGCCGCAGCGAAATCACTGAGCTGCAAAAGGTTTACGACGACACCCGAGCTGATGGGGTGGCGTTTCTGGGTATCGACGTCCGCGACCCCGAGCCGCAGGCCTCCCGCGACTTCATCAAAGACCGTCGCATCACCTATCCGTCGATCTATGACCCGGCGATGCGCACCATGATCGCCTTCGGCGGCCGGTATCCGTCGTCGGTGATCCCGGCGACCATGGTGCTCGACCGGCAGCACCGGGTGGCGGCGGTGTTCCTGCGTGAGGTGCTCGCCGAAGATCTGCAACCGGTGGTCCAGCGCCTGGCCTCGGAAAACCCGGAAAGCCCGGAAAGCTCGGCAAGCACCGAGGCGCCGAAGTGAGCGGCTTGACCGCCACGGCCGCCAGCGGCCCGCTGCTGCTGGCCGTCGGAGTCTCAGCGCTGGCGGGCCTGGTCTCGTTCGCCTCGCCGTGCGTGGTCCCGCTGGTGCCCGGCTACCTGTCCTACCTGGCGGCGGTGGTCGGTGTCGACGAAACCCCAAGGGCCGGTGCGCTTGAGCCGCCGCGGTCCGCCAGGTGGCGCGTCGCCGGGTCGGCGGCACTGTTCGTCGCCGGATTCACCGCGGTGTTCCTGCTCGGCTCGATCGCGGTGCTCGGAATGACCACCACCTTGATCACCAATCAGGTGCTGCTGCAACGGGTCGGCGGCGCGGTGACCATCCTGATGGGGTTGGTGTTCGTCGGTTTCGTTCCGGCACTGCAGCGGCAGGTTCGATTCACGCCGCAGCAGCTGTCCACCGTGCTGGGTGCGCCGCTGCTGGGCGCGGTGTTCGCGCTGGGCTGGACACCCTGCCTGGGGCCCACCCTGACCGGCGTCATCGCCGTCGCCTCGGCCACCGACGGCTCCGGTGTGGCTCGCGGCGTGGTCCTGGTGATCGCCTACTGCCTGGGACTGGGCATCCCGTTCGTGGCGCTGGCCTTCGGATCGGCCAGCGCGGTGGCCGGGCTGGGCTGGCTACGCCGGCACACCCGGACCATCCAGGTCCTGGGCGGGCTGCTGCTGATCGCGGTCGGGGTCGCGCTGGTCACCGGCGTGTGGGGTGACTTCGTGGCCGCCGTGCGCGACGGCCTGGTCTCCGATGTCAGGCTCCCGATCTGATGACCACCACCTCACCACCGCGAACAGACGCAAAAGGGCCAAAAATGGCGCGTTTTGGGGCGACTTCGCGTCTGCTCGCCGGCAAGGCCCGCAACACCTGGCGGGCGCTGACCTCGATGGGCACCGCGCTGGTGCTGCTGGTGCTGCTCGCACTGGCCGCCATTCCCGGGGCACTACTGCCGCAACGCAGTCTCAACGCCGCCAAAGTCGACGAGTACCTGGCATTGCACCCGATACTGGGTCCGTGGCTGAACCGGGTGGAGGCGTTTGACGTCTTCTCCAGCTTCTGGTTCACCGCCATCTACGTACTGCTGTGCGTGTCGTTGATCGGCTGCCTGACCCCGCGGACCCTTGAGCACCTGCGCACCATGCGGGCCAAGCCGGTCGCCGCGCCGCGAAACTTGGGTCGGCTGCCCAAGCACGCCGGCGCTGAGCTGGCCGGCGACGCCGAGGCGCTGGGCGCCGAGCTGGCCGAGCGGCTGCGCGGCTGGCGGCGCACCATCCGCTCCGACGGCGGCGTCGTCGAGGTGTCGGCGGAGAAGGGGTACCTGCGCGAATTCGGCAACCTGGTCTTCCATTTCGCGCTGCTTGGGTTGCTGGCCGCGGTGGCCGTCGGCCGGCTGTTCGGCTACGAGGGCAACGTGATGGTGATCGCCGACGGCGGGCCGGGATTCTGCTCGGCCTCGCCGGCCGCGTTCGACTCGTTCCGCGCCGGGACCACCGTCGACGGCACTCGACTGCACCCGATGTGCATCCGGGTCAACGACTTCACCGCCAACTATCTGGCCTCCGGGCTGGCCACCTCGTTCACCGCGCACATCGACTACCAGAGCGGCGAGGACCTCGCCGCGAACCACTGGCGCCCGTACGTGCTGGAGGTCAACCACCCGCTGCGGGTGGACGGCGTCCGGGCCTACCTGCAGGGCCACGGCTACGCGCCGACCTTCACGGTGATCTTCCCGGACGGGCAGACCCGCAGCCAGACGAACCAGTGGCGTCCGGACAACCCGCTGACCCTGCTGTCGTCGGGTGCGGCGCGGATCGACCCGCCGGCCGGGGTGTATCCCGACGCGACCGAGCGCCGCAAACACCAGATCGGTATCCAGGGTCTGTTCGCGCCGACCGAGCAGCTCGACAACCGGCTGCTGTCCTCAGCGTTCCCGGCGCTCAATGACCCCGCGGTGGCGATCGACGTGTACCGGGGTGACACCGGGCTCGACACCGGCCGGCCGCAGGGCCTGTTCACGCTGGATTCCCGCCTGATCCACCAGGGCCGCCTGACCAAGGTGGCCCGGTCCAATCTGAAGCCCGGCGAGGAGATCCGCCTCGACGACGGCACTCGGGTGCGGTTCGACGGCGCGCTGCAGTTCATCAATATCCAGGTGTCGCATGATCCGGCCGACCTGTGGGTGCTGGTGTTCGCGATGACGATGATGGCGGGCCTGGTGGTGTCGCTGGCGGTGCGCCGTCGCCGGATCTGGATCCGTATCACCCCCACCGAGCAGACCGGTACCGTGAACGTCGAGCTGGGCGGGCTGGCTCGCACCGACAACTCCGGCTGGGGTGACGAGTTCGAGCGATTGAGCACGCGGCTTTTCGGCAAGGAGACCTAGATGAATACGAGTCACATCGACGTCGACCTGGCACGCTACTCCGACTGGGCGTTCACCTCGGCGTTGATCGTGTTGGTCATCGCGCTGCTGCTGTTGGCCGTCGAACTGGCCTACAGCCGTGCCCGCACGCCCGCCGAGGCCGAGCTGGTGGCCGCCGGTGCGGTGACGGCCGACAGCGCCACACCAGGGGTGGTACGGCCCGCGGAACGGCGACCCTTCGACGAGCGGGTGGGTCGCGCCGGTCTGGCACTGGTCTACCTGGGTATCGCCCTGCTACTGGCGTGCATCGTGTTCCGCGGCGCGGCCACGCTGCGCCCGCCGTGGGGCAACATGTACGAGTTCATCAACCTGACCTGCTTCTCCGGGCTGGTGGCCGCCGCGGTCGCCCTGCGTCGTCCGCAGCACCGCAGCCTCTGGGTGTTCGTGCTGTTGCCGGTGCTGATCCTGCTGACGGTCTCCGAGCGGTGGCTCTACGCCACCGCCGCGCCGGTGATGCCGGCCCTGCAGTCCTACTGGCTGCCGATCCACGTGTCGGTGGTCAGCATCGGCTCGGGGGTGTTCCTGGTGGCCGGGGTGGCCAGCATTCTGTTTCTGGTGCGCTCTTCGCGGCTGAGTGACCCAGAGACCCCGGGTGCGCTGGCGCGGCTGGTCCGCCGGCTGCCCGATGCGCAATCGCTGGACCGGCTCGCCTACCGGACCACGATCTTCGCGTTCCCGGCGTTCGGTTTCGGGGTGATCTTCGGCGCAATCTGGGCCGAAGGGGCGTGGGGCCGCTACTGGGGATGGGACCCCAAGGAGACGGTCTCCTTCATCGCCTGGATCGTCTACGCCGCCTACCTGCACGCCAGGTCGACGGCCGGGTGGCGGGACTACAAGGCGGCGTGGATCAACGTCGTCGGGTTCGTGGCGATGATTTTCAACCTGTTCTTCGTCAATCTGGTGACCGTGGGGCTGCACTCCTACGCCGGAGTTGGTTAACTCGGCTAACAGCAGCCTTTATGGCTGCTGCGCTACTCTGCGATTAACACTCCATTGACTCGACCCAACCATGTGATGGGAGAGATATCAGTGTCCGACCATGCCCCGGGTGATGCCACTCAGCGCAATGACGTGACGGATCATCCGACCACCCAGTTCCCGCCATACCAGCAGGTCGCCGAGGATGCGGAGGGGCCGGATACCGGCGGCTTCAACCAGGAGTCCGAGAGCACCGAGACGCGCTCGTTCGGCGGTTTCCGCACCGAGCGCCGGTTCTCCGAACCGCTCGACCCGTGGCCGGCGCCGCCGGTTGAGCCCCAGACCCAGCAGACCTGGAACCCCGGTCCGGCGACCTGGGTTCCGCAGCCGATGGACAACCCGGCTCCGGTCTACTACGGCGGTGTTCCCGGCGGTGGCGGCACTGGCCCGTACCGGCCGGCGGACACCATCGCGCCGTTCTCGGACCTGTCCACCACCTCGTTGCTGCGGCAGGTCAAGCCGCCGCCCACCTCAGGCTGGCGCCGACTGCTCTATGTGCTGTCCGGCCAGCTGATCAACGTCGGGGAGAGCCCACGCACCACCCGGTACAACGACCTGGTGGTGCAGGTCAACCGGCCGCTGCAGGGCTGTCACCGGATCGCGGTGCTGTCCCTGAAGGGCGGCGTCGGCAAGACCACCATCACCGCGACCCTGGGGGCGACGTTCGCGTCCATCCGCGGTGACCGGGTGGTGGCCGTGGACGCCAACCCGGACCGGGGCACGTTGAGCCAGAAGGTGCCGATGGAGACGCCGGCGACGGTGCGCCACCTGCTGCGCGACGCTGACGGCATCCAGCGCTACAGCGACGTCCGCAGCTACACCAACCAGGGCCCCAGCCGCCTTGAGGTGCTGGCCTCGGAGAGCGACCCGGCGGTGTCGGAGGCCTTCAGCGCCGAGGACTACGCCCGCACGCTGCAGGTGCTGGAGCGGTTCTACAGCCTGGTCCTCACCGACTGCGGCACCGGCCTGATGCACTCGGCCATGTCGGCGGTGCTGGCCAAGGCCGACACCATGATCGTGGTGAGTTCGGGCTCCGTTGATGGCGCCCGCAGCGCCTCGGCGACGCTGGACTGGCTGGACGCGCACGGTCACGAGGAGCTGGTGCGCAACTCGATCGCGGTGATCAACGCGGTGCGGCCGCGGTCCGGCAAGGTCGATATGCAGAAGGTGGTCGACCACTTCTCCCGGCGGTGTCGCGCGGTGCGTTTGGTGCCGTTCGACCCGCACCTGGAGGAAGGCGCCGAGATCGATCTGATGCGCCTGAAGCGGGAGACCAAAGAGGCGCTGGTCGAGCTGGCCGCCGTCGTCGCCGAGGCATTCGCGGGCGACGACCGGTCCAATCAGCACTTCGTGTAGATCGGGCCTGGTCGGGGCCGGCCAGGAGACTGGTGGCGCTACGGCTGGTTGTCGCCGTGACCGATCCGCCGGAGGAAGTCCGGGTCGTCGTCGGGTCCGATCACACGGGTCTTCGGCCGTGCGCGGGCGGTGCGCAGTCCGATGTAGATCAGGGTCCCCAGGGACAGGACGAGGAGCAGGTAGAGCACTCGTGACACCTCCTGGCGCCGAATATACCGTGAGCGCCGCCGGACCCCGCCCCGCCTGGCACTAGGCTTGATCACCGTGATGGCAGGTCGGAGCCCGTTGGGCCGTGCAGTGCTCGCAGTTGTGTTGTACACGGCAGCCCGGCTGCTGCTGGTGGTCGTGCTGAGCGCGGTGATCTACGGGGTCGGGCGGTTGCTCGGGCTCAGCGATTTCCCGCCGATCATCGCGATGCTGTTGGCGCTGATCATCGCCCTGCCGTTGGGGATGTGGCTCTTCACGCCGCTGCGCCGCCGGGCCACCGAAAGCCTGTCGGTGGCCGGCGAGCGACGTCGGCACGATCGTGCGGAGCTGCGGGCGAAGCTGCGCGGGGAGTGAATCCGTCGAGTCAACGCAGATAGGCGAGCGCCACCGTCTCGGCGATCGCCCACACCAGCATGGTCAGCCCGGTGTCGCGCAGCACCGGAATCAGTTCCGTACCGCCACGTCGGGAGCGCACCGGGGCGATTGCCCGTAATGCGAGCGGTGCGGCGATAAACCCGAGGGCACACCACGGGGTGGCCCGCATCAGTGCCAGCGTAAGCGCGCCGGCCAGCGCCACCAGCAGCTGAAACAGCGCCCGGGTGCGGGCGTCGCCGAGCCGCACCGCCAGCGTGATCTTGCCGGCCGGTTCGTCGGTGTCGATATCGCGCAGATTGTTGGCCACCAACACCGCCGACGACAGCGCTCCCACGGCCACCGCCAGGGCACATCCGACCCAGTCCACCCGGGATGCCTGGGTGTATTGGGTGCCCAGAACCGCCACCAGGCCGAAGAAAATGAACACCGCCACCTCGCCGAAGCCGGCGTAGCCGTAGGGCTTCGACCCGCCGGTGTACAGCCACGCCCCGGCGATACAGGCCGCCCCGACGGCCAGCAGCCACGGCGCGCTGAGCAGGGCGAGAGCCAAACCGGCCAGCGCGCCGATCGACAGTGCGGCGACCGCGGCCGCGAGCACCGAACGCGGGGTGGCAAGGCGCGAGCCCACCAGTCGCACCGGTCCGGTCCGGTCGTCGTCGGTGCCGCGGATGCCGTCGGAGTAGTCGTTGGCGAAGTTCACCCCGATGATCAACGCCACCGCGACGGTCAGCGCCAGCAGCGCCTTCCACCACACCGCGGCGCCCAGCCAGGCCGCCGCTCCGGTGCCGGCGATCACCGGGGCGATCGCGTTGGGCAGGGTACGGGGCCGGGCCCCCTCGATCCACTGTGCAAAGCTGGCCACCGCACGATCCTTACACGCGGGAGGAGCGCACCTTGCTCGGAGTGATCGGCGGCAGCGGCTTCTACACGTTCTTCGGGCCGAACGCGCGCCGCGTCGAATGCGAAACCCCCTATGGCCGGCCCAGCGCAGAGATCACCATCGGCACTGTCGGCGGCCGCGAGGTCGCGTTCTTGCCGCGGCATGGCGAGCGACACGAATTCTCGGCCCACACCGTGCCCTACCGAGCCAATATGTGGGCGTTACGGACGTTAGGCGTGCGGCGAATCTTCGCGCCGTGTGCGGTCGGCAGCCTGACCCCCGAGCTGCCGCCCGGAACGGTGGTGGTGCCCGATCAACTGGTGGACCGCACCCGGGGCCGGGCCGACACCTACTTCGACGACGGCGGTGTGCACGTCGAGTTCGCCGACCCGTACTGCCCGACGTTGCGGTCCGTGATGACCGGCCTGCCCGACGTCGTCGACGGCAGCACCATGGTGGTGATCCAGGGGCCGCGGTTCTCCACCCGCGCTGAAAGTCAGTGGTTCGCCTCAGCGGGATTCCGCCTGATCAACATGACCGGCTACCCCGAGGCAGTGCTGGCCCGCGAGTTGGAAATGTGTTACGCCGCAATAGCGCTGGTGACCGACCTGGACGCCGGGATCGACGTCGGCAGCGGCGTGCGGGCCGTGGATGTGTTCGCGGAGTTCGAGAAGAACATCGAGCCGTTCAAGAAGTTGGTGCACCGGGGCATCGAGCATGTCGAAGGACAGCGCAGCTGTACGCACTGCCTGTCGCACGAGGGTGTTCAGCTGCCGTTCGAGCTGCCGTAGCGCGCTCAGAGGTGGGCGACCGCGAAGTCGGCGCCCTGGTCCGTCATACCGTTGGAGCCGTACATCGCGTGCGCCAAGGGGGGCCCGCCGACCGGCGCGCCGTTGCAGATGGTGTCGCCGTCGGCGCACAGCTGCACGGTCTTGGACGCATACTGCGGGCCGATCTGCACCGGTGGCGCACCGGTGGACTGCAGGAACTCCGCCGAGGGCGTGCCGAATAAGACAACCGCCGCGACGTGGTCGGCCACCGATGGCGGCATCGGCTGTGGGAGGTAGGCGCGATACTCGGTGGGCACTTCCTTGGGGATCTCGGCCGAGGTGGTGTAGCCGGCCAGTGCCGCGCCCTGCGAGAAGCCGCCGAGCACGATTCGGGTGTTGGGGCAGTTCGCGGCGGTGCTCTCGATGTGGGTGCCGGCGTCCCGGATACCGTCGACGACGGTGCGGGCGAAGTCGATGCCGCCGCCGAAATCGCTGCTGGCGGCATAGTTGACCGGATACACGCCGAAGGAGCGCTCACCGACCTTGGCGTGCAGAGCGTCGACGAAGGATTGGCCGATGCCGCCGACACCGGGCGGCTCGCTGGTGCCGCGCGCGAACACCACCTCCACGTCAGGGCAGGGTTGTGCCGAGACGTACGCGGCGCCCGGGGAGACCAGGGCGGCGCCGCCCATCACCGCCGCGGCGCCCAGGAGTCGGGTGACGGTACGTGCCTTCGTGGCGACCGATTCAGTGATGTGCATCGTGACCTCCTGTCACGCGCAGAGTCGAAGCGCAGTCTCGACTACCCGGCGGCCGCGTTGGATAAACGCCTTGCACCAGCGCAGCGCAAGGGTATTCAGTTGCCGTTCGAGTCGCCCCGATCCGCTGTACCGGCAGTGGCCGAATTGTCGTCTCCCCGATAGATCTTCGGTCCGCCGGCAGGTGATTTCAGTGTGGCGCCCGAGGTCCGAAAGATGCTCGGAGAAGCGCGGCCCCCGGGTTGGGGGCGGTCACCGCCGGGTCGGGCCAATTGAGCGGCGACGATCGCGACCACCAGCGTGCACCACGCCAGTCCACACAGCACCACGTCGAATGTGCTGGTGATCTGCTGAGCCAGCCCGTTGCCGTACACCGGGTTCGCCAGCGCGGCCGCCTGCTGGGACTCCGACAGTCGCGGTGCCAGCTCGACACCGACCACCAGGCGGGCGATCGTGAACCCGAACAACACCGCGGCCACCGACCAAACGGCGGACATCGGCAGCGCCCGATTGCCCAGGTTGATCCGCAGCCAGACCGCGACCACCGCGGCCACCACGTCGAAAGCCGCCATCGCCGCGCTGTCATACGGCGAATAGGGCAGGTCCAGGGCTACTGCGACCACGACGTCGTCGATACGCATGACCGCTGACCCCACGCACCAGACCGTGATGAGCAGCAAGACGTTTCGCGTGGCCGACAGCCAGGTCGCGGCCGTTGCATCGCGGAGCGCGGCCACCGCGAAAATGGCCGCGGCGGCCGCCCACACCAGGTAGCCCTCGAAACCGACTCCCACCGTGGAGGTGTTCTGGGCGATGCCGTGGAATCCGTCGATGAGCCGACCCGCCGGCAGCACCCACACCAGCACCCCGGTGACCAGGGTCGCTCCACCGAGTATGACGACGGCCAACTGGGACGCCTTGTCGCGCCGAAGAATCCAGCGTGACGCGGTGAATACGGTGATCCACGCCACCGCCCCGTACACCAGGGCGGTCACGATGATCGCGACCTGCTGCTTGCCGTACCCGCCCGCCGAACCTGCACCGGAGAGGGCGTAGTGCACCCGCCAGTACAGGTTGAACAACACACTGAGCCCGGCGCCCACGATCGAGGCATAGCCGAGGATGCGGGCCCCACGTTTCCAGAGGCGGACCGGCCCGGCGAGTACCGGTTGTCCGGCGAGCAGCGCACCGGCGGTCCCCAGCCATGCGCCGGGGCCCACACCGCCAGGGGGATGAGCGCTGCCGCCGTGCCGGATGGTCTGCACCACGTCGAAGACCACGACGCCGAGGACCAGCACCAGATACGGAGCGGTGAGGGTCAGGCGGAGGCGGCCGGCCAGGGCCGGGTTGGGGTGTGCGCCCAATATCCCCCAGGGCCCGAGATAGGTCGCGGCGAGCGCCCCCAGCGCGAGCACCGTCGCCGCCGCCCCCGCGGCGAGTAACCCGCGGTCGTCCGCCGGCATCGCGGCACCGAAATACAGGTTCCACGGCAACGCCGACGCAGCGCACAGCAACACCGCGGCGGTCACATCGCGACCGATGTTCCAGCGTCTGGTCGACTCGCCGATCACCTACTCACCATATCCGTGCAACACGGGCGCCCCGCTGATCTGCAAAGATCGCGCCGGTCCGCTGTCGGGCCCGCGGCTAGACTCGCTAATCGAGTGGCCGGAAGGAGGCGCGCATGGATGTCGCGCTTGGTGTGTCGGTGACCGGCGCGCTCGCCCGCCTGGCACTGGTCGAATCGGACCCCTACGGCGACGCCGTGCTTGACGAGTCGATGCTCGACTTGACGCAGGATCCGGTCGGAACCCTCATCGAGACCGTGACCGGCACGCACCGGATGCTGGCCGATGAGGGCCATCGACTGGCCGCCACCCGGCTGTGCTGGTCGGATCCGGAAATGCTGGCGGACCTTCGTCGGGCGCTCGAGGACGCGGGAATCGAGAACCTATCCGAGTTGTCTCACGCGCGGTCGGCAGTGGCGTTGGCGCGAAACGATTCCGGCGACGATGGCGAGACGATGTTCCTGCCGGCCGGGGACGCGACGATGGCCGCGCCCGCAGTCGTCGTCGGGGAGCCGACGATGACCGCTGCCGCGCTACCCGACACGGGTGGCGCGGACCAAACCGCCGCTGAGGCAACAACTGTGGTGGACGATGCCGATCCGGACCAGCAGCTCGCCTACTCCATGACCGATGATGACTCCGAGTTGCTTCCGGTCGAGTACGCCGAGGCGGACTACGGCGACGACTACTACGATGACGCTGCGGCGGACGAGGACGAGTTCGAAGCCCTGCCGCCACCGGTGGGTCGCGCCCTGCTGGTGGGTAGCTCGGTGGGCGGCATCCTGGTCGCCGGCTGCGCCGCGTTGGCGGTGGCCGTGACCGTCGGCATTCGCCCGACCGCCGCAGTCACCGAGTCGCAACCCGCGGCGGTGGCGCCGGCGCCGCAGCCCCAACCCGTGCCGGGAAACTTCCTGCCGGTGTTGCCGGCCCCGAAAGTCATCCCCGCGCCCGCCCCGCAGGCACCGATGTCCAATCCGGTAGTAGCGCCGCCGAATCCGAGCCCACCGGCCGTGGTGCAACCCCCTCCGGTCATCGGCCCGGTGGTGCCGCCACCGGCACCGTCGGCGCCTGCGGTGATCCCGTTCCCGATCCCCATCCCGATCTTTCCCGGTCCCATCGGCGGGAGTGGTGGTGGCCTGCCGGGGTCGGGCGGCAGCGGTAATGGGGGAGGCGTCGGGTCCGGCGGTGGCCAGACCGGTGGTGGCCAGACCGGTGGTGGCCAGACTGGCGGTGGCCAGACTGGAGGTGGTCAGACCGGAGGTGGCGCCGATACCGGTGGTGGCCGGGGCGATACCGGTTCTGGCGGAAGTCACTCCGGCGGTAGTGATTCGGGTGAAGGCCATTCGGACGGCAGCGGCAGCAACTCCGGCGGCACCGGGAGCACCGGCGGCTCGGGCGATACTTCCGGCGGATCAGGCAGTACCTCTGGTGGATCGGGGAGCACCTCGGGCGGTTCGGGCAGCGAGCCTGGAGGATCAGGCGACAACGGCTCCAGTGGCCATTCCGGCGGTTCAGGTGGCACAACTGGCGGGTCCGGCGAGAGCGGGTCGGGTAGTACCGGATCGGGTGGTGACTCCAGCGGATCCGGGAGCGGCGGGTCGAGCGGCAGCACGGACGGATCCGGCAGCAGCTCCGGGGGTTCTGACAGCAGTGGGTCGGGCAGCAGTTCCGGTGGCTCCGGCAGCAGTGGTTCCAGTGGCGGTGTTGGCGGCGGTAGCTCGGGCGGTGGATCCGGTGACGGCTCAAGTGGTTCGGGCGGTGGCTCCGATGACGGCTCCAGTGGTTCGGGCGGTGGCTCCAGTGGTTCGAGCGGCGGGTCGAGTGGTTCCAGTGGTGGGTCGAGTGGCGGATCCAGTGGTGGTTCCGGCGGTGGTTCGGGCGGTGGTTCCGGAGGTGGCTCGGGTGGCGGTGGCTCGGGCGGTGGTGGCTCGGGCGGTGGTTCCGGAGGTGGCTCGGGTGGCGGTGGCTCGGGCGGTGGTGGCTCGGGCGGTGGTTCCGGAGGTGGCTCGGGTGGCGGTGGCTCGGGCGGTGGGGGCGACTGACCCGACCGACCACATGGACTCAGGCCTGGATGAGCGCGACCATCGCCTCGACCTGCTTCCGGCTGAGCACCACCGTTGAGCCGTCGGGCAATCCGAGTATCCGGTCAGTTGCAATGCCGTGCAGTTTGATGCGCTTGACGCAGTCGTCGATGGCCTTCCGTCGTGCCTTCGCGTCAGGCGCATCGAGCAGCTGAACCAGGTTCCGCTGCAGGCGCGCCGCAAATCCCTGGATCATGTCGCCGACGCCCTCGGGATCGAAGGTGTCGAACACCCCCTCGTTCACCCCATCGGTGATCAGTTGGGTCAACACCGGCCGGAACAGGTCTTCCCAGATAGCCACGATCCGTGTGAACAGGGCCTGATTGTGGGGCGTGAGCAGCGACGTCATCGCCGCGATCTGTTCGGGAGCTCCCATCGCCATCTTGACGTCGTAACTGGCCGCAAGTCCGGCGTTGAGGCGCTCAAGGGCCGTCCTGCCCGGCTGGTCGAAGACCGGACGCAGCACCTCGAACGCTTCGGCGGCGCTGCGTTCGGCCAGCGCACTCACCAATGCCTCCTTGGACGGAAAGTAATGGTAGAAGGCGCCTTTCGGGATGCCGGCCACGCCGAGAAGGTCGTTGAGGCTGACATTGTCGTAGCCGCGCTCCAGAAAGAGTGCGAGCGCCTGGTCGAGCACTTCGGCCCTCCGGACCTCCCTGGGTTTCACGACACGACGCATGGCGGTATTGAATCAGTCGGACTTCTTGCGCCATCCCACGTAGGTCAGGTACGCCCCGCAGGCGGCAAGCAGGCCGAACCCGAGTCGCACAACCACCAGTCCGGCATTCGATGTGGTGGTGGCGGACTCGGCTCCGTTGATGATCAGCTGCGGAGCGGCGAGCAGGACGAATCCGCGCAGCAGCAGGAACCAACCGAACAGCGACACGATCACGGCGGCAACGCTGCGCCAGAACTGGTGAAACGCAATGATGAACAGTCCGCCGCCGAACAGCAGGGCGCCCAACACCCACGGCCACATCGGGTCGGTGGAGAAGCTCGACAACTGCTCACCGATGCTTCCGGCTCTGATCGCGACGATGGATGTGACCACGGCGATGTACGGGCCGAGCACGCGGGCGAAGGCGCGGGTGCGTTGTGCCCGCTCGGATTTGGTGAGGGGGGTGGGCATGGTGGCGACTCCCTTCGGAGCGGACGAGGGGATTGACCCCTAGCGTTTAGACCACTGGTCTAAAGAATTAGACCACCGGTCTAAGTGGCGGCGCAACCCTGCTCGTCTCAGCGCGCGAACCGGCGCACCAACGCCTTTCGGTCCAGCTTCCCGATCCCGTGGCGGGGCAACGCGGCGACGATGTGCAACTCCCGGGGTGCCGCCGTGGCATCGAGGGATTGCGCGACGTGGGCACGCAGGGTCTCCAGGGTCGGCGCGGTCGTACCGGCCACCACCACCGCGGCGGCGACCCGCTGACCCAGTCGATCGTCGGCGACCCCGAACACCGCGCACTCGGCCACCGCCGGGTGGGTCGCCAGCACGGCTTCCACCGGGCCGGGCAACACCGTCAGCCCGCCCGTGCTGATCGCGTCGTCGGCACGGCCGAGCACCGTCAGAACCCCAGAAGAATCCAGGGCGCCAACATCATTGGTGTGAAACCAACCTGGCTCGGCGAACGGGTCGGGGTCGACGGGATTGCGGTAACCGGCGGCCAGTGTCGGGCCTCCGATGGAGATCCGGCTGTCGTCGCCGATGCGTACCCGGACCCCCGGCAGCGGTACGCCGTCGTAGACACAACCGCCGGCGGTCTCGCTCATGCCGTAGGTGCGCACCACCCGGATGCCGGCGGCCACCGCCGCGTCCAGGATCGGTTGCGGCGCCGGGCCCCCGCCCAGCAGCACCGCGTCCAGGTCGGCCAGCGCAGCAGCGGAGGCGGGTGTTGTCAGTGCCTTGGCGAGCTGGGTGGCGACCAGCGAGGTGTAGCGCGGTCCGGATCCGAGCTCAGCGACCGCCGCGGGCAGTCGGTCGATGTCGAAACCGGTGGTGACATCCAGCTGCACCGGAATGGTGTCGGCCAGCAGGCTGCGCACCAGAACCTGCAGCCCGGCGACATGGTGGGCCGGCAGGGCCAGTAACCACCGGCCCGGCCCGCCCAGGCGGTGCTGGGTGGCCGCGGCGCTGGCCAGCAGGGCAGCGCCGGTCAACAGGGCGCCCTTGGGCGTCCCGGTTGTTCCTGACGTCGTCACCACCAGCGCGACGTCGTCGTCGATCGGCTCACCCACCCGTAGTGCGGCCAGGACCGAGGGATCGGTGTCGGGAGCGACCGGAGTCAGTGCAGGGTCGCGGCCATCCAGAACGCCCCGCAGGGCCGGCAGCAGCGTCGAGACCGCATCACCAGAGGGAACGGCCAGCGCACGCAGGCCGGCTATGGCGTCCCTCCGGCGGTGGGGGCGTCGTCCAACAGCCAGCCCTTGGCGGCCAACCGCTCGCGCACCCGCTCGATGTCTTCGGGGGCGGGCAGCTCGTTGGTGAGGCGGGCGATCAGGACCCCGATATCGATCCGGTCGAACTCGCCGCGGCCGATCAGTTCGCGGGCGACGGCTTTGACCTCGTCGTTGGTCAGCCGGCGCGACAACAGCGCCAGCAGCGGGATGTAGTCGGTCTGCGGGACACCATCGGGGTAGCCGGCGCGCAGCCAAGCCACGATCGAGGTGAGAAATTTGTTCATGCTGCGTCAACTTCCCCGCGCCGACACCGGACATGTCGGCATTGATATTACGGTGCGCCGAGACCGAACACGTCGTCTCTGGCAGCGCGGTCGTGCCTGGTCGGACCGGATTACTTCGGCTTGGCCCCGAGCAGATACCAGCCGAAGTGATGGCCCAGGAAGTCGCGAGCGATGAACAGCACCCCGATGACCACCACGGCCAGCACCACCAGGAACATCGCCCAACTGAGCGCAATCAGCAGCGGTCGGCGCGCGCCGACCGATCCGGCCCCGGCCACCGCCAGGCCGTTGCCGGCCGCGTTTACCCGTGTCGCGAAGGCGAACAGTGCCGGCAGTGCGGCCCCGACCAGCAGCCCGAAGACCAGGATCTTCAGGGTCGCGGCGTAGTTGAACCAGTCGCTCATGACGGGATGGCCTCACGTGCGGAGGGGTCGTCCTGCGAGACGATCTTCAATTGTGGTGTGTCGGGGCCGGTATCGAATGCCGACCGCAGGGCGTGCTCGACCGTCGATTCGTCGGCCGGCGACAGCTCACCCGCCGGGGCGAGGCCGCCCTCCCACTCGTCGTTGACGTTGTTGTGGTCGATGCGCGACCGGCGCGACCGCAGCCAGATCGCCACGACCGCGGTGATCAGCAGGGCCACGCCGACACTGATCCCGGGGAAGCCGCCGATGCCGTGCACCAGACCGTATGCGCCGGAGCCGACCCCGCCCGCCATCGGCAGCGTCACCAGCCAGGCGGCCACCATCCGTCCGGCGACTCCCCAGCGCACCTGGGCGCCCGGCTTACCGACACCGCTGCCCAGCACCGAACCGGTGGCGACCTGGGTGGTCGACAGTGAGTAGCCGAAGTGGCTCGACAGCAGAATGACGGCGGCGGCGGCCGACTCGGCGGCCATGCCCTGTGGGGGCTTGATCTCGACCAGGCCCTTGCCCAGGGTGCGGATGATGCGCCACCCGCCGGTGTAGGTGCCGGCCGCCATCGCCAGCGCACAGCTGACGATCACCCACAGCGGCGGCAAGGTCTCGGACTTGCTGACGGCGCCGTAGGACATCAGCGCCAGGAAGATCACACCCATGGTCTTCTGGGCGTCGTTGGTGCCGTGGGCCAGCGACACCAGGGCCGCCGACCCGATCTGGCCGCGGCGGAACACCTTCTCGGAGTGCTTCTCATCGACACCGCGGGAGATGCGGTAGACCAGCCAGGTGCCGGCGGTGGCGATCACCGTGGCGATGACCGTGGCCACCACCGCCGGAACGAGCACCTTGGAGACCACGCCGTCCCAGATCACCCCGTGACCGCCGACCGCGGCGATCATGGCTCCCACGATGCCGCCGATCAGGGCGTGCGAGGAGCTGGACGGAATGCCGAGCAGCCAGGTCAGCAGGTTCCACACGATGCCGCCGACCAGGCCGGCGAAGACGATCTCCAGGGTCACCAGGTGGGCGTCCACCAGGCCCTTGGCGATCGTTGCCGCGACCGCGGTCGACAGGAATGCGCCGAGCAGGTTCAGGCACGCCGACATGGTGACGGCTGCTTTGGGCTTGAGTGCGCCGCTGGCGATCGATGTCGCCATGGCGTTGCCGGTGTCGTGGAAGCCGTTGGTGAAGTCGAAGGCCAGGGCCGTGACCACGACGATGATCAGAAGGAATAGATCAAGGCTCACGGGAGCATCACGGCTCGATTGTGCGGGGTCGATGATGTGGTTGTCTAACGATCACGTCAACAAAACGCGGGTGGACGCCGAGACGTTCCACACTATTTGCCGTTCGTTAACCGGAAGGTTTGTGGCGGTCGTCCTGGCGGGTGTCGCGGCGTAGCGGATGACCTGCGGGGACCTCCACGAAAATCAGGGTGACGCCGTCGGGATCGGTGACGTGCATCTCGTGCAGTCCCCACGGTTCCCGTCGGGCTTCCCGGGTGATCGGCACCCCGCGTCCCTCCAGCTCGGCCTGGGTGGCGTCGACGTCGCGGACCTGCAACCACAGCGCCCCGGGAAAGGGTGCCAACACGTGTCCGGGGTTGCCGTGATTGGCCAGTTCGATCAGCGACTGCCCGGCGTAGAACACCATCCCGGCGCCGTAGTCGCGGGCGATCGCCAGGCCGATCTCGTCGCGATAGAAGCGCAGGGACCGCTGATAATCGGTGGGCCGGAACAGCACCCGGCTGGCCAGAATCTCCATCAGTCTTCGACAGGCTCGATGCGGTTCCGCTTGACGATGGCGGTGGCCCAACCGGCGTTGAGGTTGTCCAGCGCGCGGAATGCCAGCGCCAGGCGCGGCGCGATGCGGATCGGGCGGTAGCGGGCCGCGTCGATCATCCACGCGCCGGCCTCCTCGGCGGTGAGCCCCGGCTTGCCCTGGAACGCCGCGGTGGGCGCGATCATCGGGGTCTTCACCAGCGGGTAGTACAGCGTGGTGGACTGCACGCCGTAGCGGGCCCACTCGCTGTCGATGACCCGGCTGACCGCGCTCAGTGCGGACTTGGAGCCGTTGTACACGCCGAACAGCGGCGAGGAGTCGGTGAACACGCCCCAGGTGGCGACGTTGATGATGTGGCCGTCGCCGCGCTCGCGCATCGCCGGGGCGAACCCGCGGATCAGCCGCAGCGGTGAGTAGTAGTTCAGCTGCATAGTCCGCTCGACGTCGTGCCAGCGCTCCAGGGATTCGGCCAGCGGCCGGCGAATGGAGCGCCCGGCATTGTTGACCAGGATGTCCACCCCGCCGAACCGCTCGTCGACGTCCTTGACCAGCTGGTCGATCGCCGCCAGGTCCGACAGGTCGCAGGCGATGGCGTGCGCGGTGCCGCCGGCGTCGGTGATCCGCTGGACCAGCGCGTCCAGGTTCTCCTGGCGTCGGGCCACCGCGATCACGGTGGCGCCTTCCCGGCCGAACTGTTCGGCGCCGGCCTCCCCAATGCCCGAGGACGCCCCGGTCACCAGCACCCGCTTGCCGGTCAGGTCGATGGTCTTGGCGCCGGGCCGGTGCATCAGCTGCGCGGCGACGGGCGGACGCATGGTGGCGAGCGTGATCTGGTCGGACAGGCGGCGTAGCGGGCTTCGGCTCATGGTTAGCCAGTCTATGCGGGGCGGAGTCGGTGTCGTCGCTCAGAAGTATCGGGGGAAGCTGCTCCAGTCCGGATCACGCTTCTGCAGGAATGCGTCGCGGCCCTCGACGGCCTCGTCGGTCATGTAGGCCAGCCGGGTGGCCTCGCCGGCGAACAGCTGCTGGCCCACCAGTCCGTCGTCGAGCAGGTTGAAGGCGAACTTCAACATGCGTTGCGCCTGAGGCGATTTGCCGTTGATCTCCTTGGCCCACTGCACGCCGGTGGTCTCCAGGTCGGCGTGGTCGACGACCTCGTTGACCGCACCCATGTGGTGCATCTGCTCGGCGGTGTATGCCCGCCCCAGGAAGAAAACCTCGCGGGCGAACTTCTGGCCCACCTGCCGGGCCAGGTACGCCGAGCCGTAGCCGCCGTCGAAGCTGCCGACGTCGGCGTCGGTCTGCTTGAACCTCGCGTGCTCGCGGCTGGCCAGCGTCAGATCGCACACCACGTGCAGGCTGTGCCCGCCGCCGGCCGCCCAGCCGTTGACCAGGCAGATCACCGGCTTGGGCATGAACCGGATCAGCCGCTGCACCTCCAGGATGTGCAGCCGCCCGGCGCGGGCCGGATCGACGGTCTCGGCTGTCTCTCCGTCGGCGTACTGGTAGCCGCTGCGGCCGCGAATGCGCTGGTCACCGCCGGAGCAGAACGCCCAGCCGCCGTCCTTCGGCGAGGGCCCGTTGCCGGTCAGCAGCACCACGCCGACATCCGGCGACATCCGGGCGTGGTCGAGTGCCCGGTACAGCTCGTCGACCGTGTGCGGGCGAAACGCATTGCGCACCTCGGGGCGGTTGAACGCGACCCGGACCGTGGCGTCGGTGACGTGGCGGTGGTAGGTGATGTCGGTCAGGTCGGCGAAGCCGTCGACCGGCCGCCAGATGGTCTCGTCGAACGGGTTGGCGCTCAAGGTGTTTGCACTCCCTCGTGGTGTGATGGCCGGGCATGCACCGTTCCATCGTGGTTATCGGAGCATAAGGCGCACGGCGTGCCGGGCGAGCGCTGGTCGTCGCGACCAGCAGGTGAATGGCGGTAATAGCGGTTAACTTGCTAGCTTTGCTCGGGGCTCCAACGGGAGGTGTGAGCGTGGCGTCGGTGCCGATTGATCCCGCGAAAATAGCGGTTCGCCCGGTGTTGCTTGATGCCCACGCCTCGGGGGTGGTCGACGCGACGGATGTGGCGCGGACATTCGCGGCCCGGCACGCAGGTTACCTGGGTGAATGTGCTGCGGCGTGGGCTGGGAGCTCGGCGGAGGCATTGGCTGAATTGAGTGGCCACTGGGAGGCGACCGACGCGCGCTTGCATGGACGTGTCGGCGCGTTCGCTGACGCCATGTGCGAAGGCGGTCGCCACTACACCGCGATGGAGGAAGAGCACGCCCGGATGTTCACCGTGCTCGTTCCCAGAGGAACCAACGCTTCGTAGCGGATGACGATCACCACCGACGGCATCGAGAAGTGGAATCTCGAAACCCTGGACACCGTGTTCGAGATCGCCACGGAACGTTCTGCGCGCAAGGCCGCCTTCGGTGGGGCGTTAGGTGATGCCGGCACCGGGCTCAAGGATTGGGAGGGGCGCGGCGGCGACGCATTTCGTCGGGAGTTGGGCAAACATCGCGCTGACATCGACGATCACCAGACCCAGGCCGCCGCGATAGCCAACGCCTTCTACGCCGCACGGGCGGAGGTCGCGGCCTGCAAGACGGAATGGTCGTCGATCAAATCGATTGCGGCGAGCAATGACTGGACGATCAGCCCCGACGGGCGGTTGAGCGGACAGGTCACTGCCACCAAGCGCAATGACTTCGACACCCTGCAACGTCGGCTGACCAAGCTGATGGCCGATGCGGGCAGGACGGACCAGGATCTTGCCACTGCCATCCGGGCCGTGGTCGGCGACACCAAGGTCGACGCGGGTGGCCGCGCGATATTCGGCCCGCCGATGCCGGGCAACGGAGATAAGGCACCGGCCGAGCAGTCCGGGGATCCGGCCGCCGGAAGCCTGCCGTCGCCGCTGAATCAGACACGCCAGGGCGGTGGCCCGGTACCACCCGTGCTGTTGAATCCCAAGGACGTGGAGGCCTTCAAGGTCGTTGCGCGGCAGGTGCTGACGAACGATGGGGTTCCACCGGATCAGATCGAGGCGCAGGTCCATGCGGCCGTGGTCGCCGCTCAGCAGCCACTGCCGCGCTATGTGCCCCCGGTGCCGCAACGGGGTCCGGCACCCGGGTTCGGCGACGGGGTAGGTGACCGTTGGAGAGCCGCCGAACAGGGCGTCAAGAACCTGCTGGGGCAGGGCGGACCGGGTGCGCCCGGTGTCCTGGAGTCCTGGGGCGGTCTGGCCAAAGGCGTTGGCAGTGCCATGATCAACCCCGTCGGTGCCGGCATGGCAGAGGTCAAAGAGGCGCTTGATGCGCCCAGCCTCGCTTACTACCTCGGCGAGAAGACCTTCGATGTCGGATCAGCCGCGGCTACCCTCCCGTTCGGTGGCGAAGGGGCGATGGTCCGGGCCGGGCTTCCGGCCGAGGTTCTTACTCCGGGCGGTGCGCCTGCCGCAGTTCTGCGGGACTGGCACCCCACCGGCGGAATGCCGTCGACGGACTTTGAAGGCCGGTTCGGCACCCCAGAATCCCGGGTCTGGCCAGGCAACGACGGGTTTCCGCCGGGCCACATTCCGCAGCCCGCGCAGCTACCGGAAGGCACGATCATCGACAGATTTGGTTCCGCGGGTGGTCGCTATCTCGCGCCAGATGGCACACCATTTGCGGATCGGTCCCTCGCCCCTGAATTAGTTGGCGGAAATTACAATCGATACATGATCACAGGCGAACCACTTCCTCCCGGCTGGCAAATAGTTGAAGGTCCAGTGGAGCCCTACTACGGGCAGACGCCCGCGCCAGGAGCAACGCAATACATGATCACTGCGCCGGATGGTGTCCGGCCAACTGTGCGCGAACTGGTAAAGTTAGGAATACTTGATGACTATGGACCGCCCCTTGGAAGATAAGATTCGAGAACTTCAAATCGAAATAGATCGGTTATCGGAGGAGTTGGGCGTCCGCTCCATATCAGTCGGAATGCGGACCAAAGACGGGCTCAACGTCTTCGTCGCCGACGACGGCTCATGCCATTATGCCTTTTACGAGCGCGGAAAACTCGGCTTCGACAGGGTCGGCAGCATTGATGATCTACGCTACTGGTACTGCGCTGATATCGTTACAGATGAAGCTGCGAAACAAGTTGGCGACCGCGCTGAGCGTTTTAAGCTCGAATATCAGGTGTTAGCTGGTTTCAGCGCCGAGTGGGCGAAAAGAAATGTCCGCGAAACTGCGGCCATGTTTCGTAAATATGGAAAGCCGCAAGATATTGTTCTGCTTCCTGATATCGGCGAATCTCTGTAGTCGCATGCCCCGATGGCCTTCGGGGCGGCGACACCCGGTGCGTGCATCGATCGCGTCTGAGGGCACGGGCCAGCGGTAACCCTGCATGACAGGCCAACTCCCGCTAGGATTAGGCAAGGTTAGCCTAAGCTGGGGGGTTTGGGTGGTAGTGCCGGGGGGTATCAGTGGGCGCTGTACTTGGGGTATCGCTGTCGGCGACGCGTGCGGGCGTGGTCGTTCTCGAAGGCGTCGGGGCTGATGCGCGGACGGTGATCCGCGACGCGGTCGCCGTGTCCGCGGCAGGACTGGATGTTGTTGTGGCCGCCGTTGAGCAGGCTGCGCGCACCGCCGCGAGCCGCGGCTATTCGGTGCAGGCGGTTGGGTTGACCAGCACGGCCGACGCCGAGCAGTACGCGTTGGATCTGGCATCGCTGTTGGCCGATTCGGACATCGCGGGGACGGAGATGGTCGAGCCGACCGATGCTGCGGCGGCGCTGGCCGAGGTGATCGCCTCGAGCAGACGATCTCAGCGCGCGACGGTCAGCCTGATCACCGAGGAGCAGACCATCGCGGTGCTGGCCGATGACCGAGACGGGGTGCAGCACAGCGCCGTCTCCCTGCACCACGACGACGATGCGGCGCTGGTATCACTGGACAAACTCGTCGCCGACTGGCAACCGGGTGCGGTATTCGTGATGGTCGCGAATGACCTGGTGGTCGATGGTTTCGCGGAACGCCTTGAGCGCGCCATCGCTCCGCGAGTGGTCGCGTTGATCGATGCTGAACTGGGCCTGGCCCGCGGGGCGGCGCTCGCAGCCGGAAACGCGGCGCTCGGCGATGACATCGTCGTCGATGTTCCGAGTGTGCCTGTGCGACAACGGCTCCACCGCGCCGATGCACTGTTGATGGCCGCCGTCGCCGTGACGCTGCTGGTCGCAGCGATCACGATCGCCCTGGCGCGCGGGGCTCTGTTCGGGGGCGACTCGCCGGCGCAGACGAATATCGGTGTCGGTGCCGCCGGCAACGGGGCCCCGCACAGCGGTCAGACCACGCCGTCGCCATCTTCCGATGTGGCGCCGGTTTCGGTCGCAGAGCGGGCCTCCGCTGTGGCGCCACCGGTTTCGGCACCGGCGCCGGCCGAACCTCAACTCGGTGCAGCCGGTGAGGCGCAGCTCCGAAAGATGACCGAGCCGATCGCCGAATCGGCCCCCGTTCCGGTTGCACCGCCTGTTGGTGCCCTGCCGCCGCCGGCGCCTGTTGAGGAACAGGCACCATCACCAGTCCAGGACGCGATTGCGTTTGTGGAACAGGCGCTCGGGATCGACATCGACAATGACGGCCTGATCGGTGGCCGCGCGGTAAATCCGGAACCGGCCTCCGAGCACGCCCCCTGACAACCGCAGTCTGACCCAACCGGCACCATGGACTGATGCCGCCCCTAGGCGACATCCTCGACTGCCTGCACGTGGTGGCCCTGCCGATGCGCGCGTCAAGTTCCGCGGCATCACCTTAGGGAACAGGCCGCTCTGAGAGCGCCTACAAATTACCGCCACCAGTCCGTCGTGCAGGCGAATGGGCAGCCCGATACCATTGGAATCTGCTTTACCGCAACGCTTTCTCGTACCACCCGTGGCAACGTTGATTTTCGTGCCGTCCCGGTGGGTAGTGGTGCGATTCACTGGCGACCACTGGTGCCCTTAGGGTGCGCTAGAGCGTCTTCACTAGGCAAGAGTCATTCCGTCGCGGTTCTCGGAGCAGAATATGCAAGGGTCGTTTCGTTCGCTGCCGTAATTAACATATGGCGCTACGACTGTGACTACTGATGCGGCCGTATCTGGGTCAAGGGTCGGCTCATCCGTCGTTGAAAGCTCAGGCTTCAGGGCGCCGATAATGGCGACTAGCGGAATCTGGCTGGTCATGGCGCCGGTGATATCGCCCACCCAATCGCCATCGATGAACAATGTGTACAAATCATGCTCGGGGAACCCGTAGTTGAATCTCAGTACCCACCATTTGCCCGACTGAATTGCGGCATAAGGAAAGAATTTATACCCCGTACGTAACCACTCGGGGCGTGCGCTGGTGTCGATCTTCAGCTGCCCGCTTCGTGCTGCATCTTCGGGCACCATAATCTATGCGATTCTGTTCGGGTCGTTAAAAACCATTGCCGCGCGATTCTCATGTTTGTTGCTCATCGGATGTCCTTCGGGTTATCCAGTTGATGTCAGCGATTGGAAAGGGCGGCAAAAGATTCGTGATAGACCGCGTTAGTCAAGTTCGTGATGTCGTCGTGCAGTCGATGCAATACAGTTATACCAACGAAAATACCATGTTCGATCAGAATGCCGTTCTCACGCCCCCAAGGCGTCGGCGATATATTTGCTGTACTGTGCCCTCACCGAATTTCCGTGGATGCCGACGTACCGACTGCTTCGTACGCCCACCATGCCCACCTGGCGCACCTCACCACCTGACCGGCACCATGGACCGATGCCGCCCCTGCCAACCGTCGACGACGTCCTGGATCGCCTGCATGTGGTGGCCCTGCCGATGCGGGTGCGGTTCCGCGGCATCACCGTTCGGGAACTGGCCCTGATCGACGGCCCGGCGGGCTGGGGGGAGTTCGGCGCATTCCCCGAATACGAACCTCCCGAGGCGGCGCACTGGCTGGCGTCCGCGCTCGAATGCGCCTACCACCAGCTGCCGCAACCCCTTCGGGACCGCATCCCGATCAACGCGACCGTTCCCGCCGTCGACGCCGGCCAAGTCCCCGAGGTGCTGGCACGATTCCCCGGCGCTCGCACCGCCAAGGTCAAGGTCGCCGAGCCCGGCCAGAGCCTGGCCGACGACGTCGCCCGCGTCGAAGCAGTGCGGTCGCTGATCCCCACGGTGCGAGTCGACGCCAACGGCGGCTGGACCCTGGACGAAGCAGTGCGGGCGGAGAGAACCCTCACCGCCGGCGGCCCACTGGAATACCTGGAGCAGCCCTGTGCCACCGTCGCAGAGCTCGCCGAGCTGCGCGGGCGCATCGACACCCCGGTTGCCGCCGACGAGAGCATCCGCAAAGCCGAAGATCCGCTGGCAGTCAAAACTGCCGGTGCCGCCGACATCGCCGTGCTCAAAGTGGCTCCGCTGGGCGGCATTTCGGCCCTGCTGAAGATCGCCGGCCAGATCGGCATCCCGGTGGTGGTCTCCAGCGCGATCGACTCGGCGGTCGGCATCGCCGCCGGCCTGCATGCCGCGGCCGCCCTACCCGCCCTGCAGCACGCCTGCGGGCTGGGCACCGGATCGTTGCTGGAGCACGACGTCGCGGACACCCCGGCACAGCAAGACGGCTACCTGCCGGTGCAGCCGATCACCCCGGACCCGGCCCGGCTACATGCTCTGGCCGCCTCGCCGCAGCGCCGACAGTGGTGGATCGAACGGATCAAGGCCTGTCATCCGCTGCTGTCGCGATAGATCACACGCTGGGCAGTCGCGCGTCGATCCCGTTCGCGATTGTGACGCCTTCGTCGCTGACGTAGAGCTTGCACGCCAGCACGTCGATCGCCACGTTGTTGCTGACCCGCAGTGCCCGCTGACACGACCAGCCCGCACTGTCGTCCTGATGCTGGGTCATCCACAGCGTGGAGTCGACGTCGGCGACCGTGTCGAACGTCCACGGCGTATCGCTGTAGCCGTCCTTACTGGTCGCGAATGTCCGCTCACCGCATGGCGTCCAGTGCTGCGCGGTGGCATCGAAGAAGCTCTGCGCATCGCCGCGGTTGGCGAACACCGTCACGGCCTGAACCACGAAGTGGTCCAGCGCGCTCTCCGACAGGCTCTGAGAGATGGTCGCGGTCCAGTCGGTGTCGGCGTAGACCGACTGCTCGGCGGGCATCCACGCGGCCATGCAGGAGCGGTCGGGAAACTGGTGGCCGGCGTCGAACATCCGGGACCGGGAGTCTCTGACCCGCATGCCGGGGGCGCCCATGATGTCGCTGACGGTGGCGGCGTCCAGCAGCAGATCCGGGAGCAGCGAGGCCGCCACCGGCCGGGGTCCGTCGTGGTCGGCCGGTACCGCGCGGCCGCCGGTCACCCGCGCGCATCCGGCCGCCACGGCGCAGGCCAGCGCCAGAGTGCAAGCCAACCCCGCGGTTCGTTTCCGCATCCCTGTCCCCAGCTGCGCCGTTGCGATCCCTGACACCATAAGGTCTCGGCCGGTCGCGTACCTTCACAACCGTGACCAACCTGGCTTACGACGACAGAAATCAAGACGGCGAGCCGGTTCTGTTCATCGCTGGGCGCGGCGGTGCCGGGCGCGGATGGCATCTGCACCAGGTGCGTGACTTCCAGCTCGCCCGCTACCGTCCGATCACTTTCGACAACCGCGGCATCGGCGCCACCGAGAACGCGTCAGCGTTCGGCACCGAAACGATGGTGGCCGACACCGCGCAGCTGATCGAGTCCCTGAACATCGCCCCGGTTCGCCTTGTCGCGGTGTCGATGGGGGCGTTCATCGCCCAGGAACTGATGCTGGCCCGCCCCGAACTGGTGAAGTCCGCGGTGCTGATGGCCACCCGCGGCCGCCACGACCGTTCCCGGGACTTCTTCTACCAAGCCGAGGTGAAGCTCGCCGAGGCCGGAGTGTCGCTGCCCGCCGAGTACGAGGCGAAAGTGCGGATGCTGGAAAGTTTTTCGCCGAAAACCCTCAGCGACGACGCCGCGATCAAGGACTGGATCGCGATGTTCACCATGTGGCCGGTCAAGAACACCCCGGGCCTGCGCTGCCAGCTCGACGTGGCGCCGCTGACCAACCGGCTGCCCGCCTACGCCAACATCACCGCGCCGGTGCTGGTGATCGGCTTCGGCGACGACGTCGTCACTCCGGCACACCTGAGCCGCGAAGTCGCCGACGCCATCCCGGGCGCGCGCTACCTGGAGATTCCCGACGCCGGACACCTCGGTTTCATCGAGAAGCCCGACGAGGTCAACAAGGCCGCGCTGGAGTTCCTGGCCGAGGTCGACGGCAAGGCCTTCCGCTGGACGCCGCCACCTCCGACGCACGACTAACCTGGTACCGATGACCAACCCCTCGACGGCACAGGCCCGCATCGTCGTCGACGAGCTGATTCGCGGCGGCGTCCGCGACGTGGTGCTGTGCCCGGGATCACGCAACGCTCCGCTGGCGTTCGCGCTGCACGACGCCGACCGCGCCGGCCGGCTGCGCCTGCACGTGCGCATCGACGAGCGCACCGCCGGGTATCTGGCGATCGGCCTGGCGATGAGCGCCGGTGCGCCCGTCTGCGTGGCGATGACATCCGGCACGGCGGTGGCCAACCTGGGACCGGCGGTGGTGGAGGCCAACTACGCGCGGGTGCCGCTGATCGTGCTGAGCGCCAACCGGCCCTACGAGATGCTCGGCACCGGCGCCAACCAGACCATGGAGCAGCTCGGTTACTTCGGCACCCAGGTGCGCGCCACCATCAGCCTGGGGCTGGCCGAGGACGCTCCCGAGCGGATGGACGCCCTCAACGCCACCTGGCGTTCGGCCACCTGCCGAGTGTTGGTGGCCGCCACCGGATCTCGCACCGCCAACGCCGGGCCGGTCCAGTTCGACATCCCACTGCGTGAACCGCTGGTGCCAGATCTGGACGATTCCGGGGCGCTGCCGCCGGGCCGCCCCGACGGCAGGCCGTGGACCTATACCCCGCCGGTCAGCTTCGACCAGCCCCTCGACATCGACCTGACCCCGGACACCGTGGTGATCGCCGGGCACGGAGCCGGCGCGCACCCGAACCTGGCGGCGCTGCCCACGGTCGCCGAACCCACCGCACCGGTGCCGGCCACTCCGCTGCACCCGCTGGCGTTGCCGTTGCTGCGCCCGCAGCAGGTCATCATGGTCGGCCGGCCCACCCTGCACCGTCCGGTGTCGAATCTGCTGGCCGACCCGGCGGTGCCGGTGTTCGCACTGACCACCGGGCCGCGCTGGCCCGACGTGTCGGGCAACTCGCAGGCCACCGGCACCCGGGCGGTCACCACCGGGGCACCGAACGCGGCCTGGCTGCGCCGCTGCGCGGAGCTGAACGCCGGCGCCAACGACGCTGTTCAGGGTCAGTTGGCGGCGCACCCGCTTACCACGGGCCTGCATGTGGCCGCGGCCGTCGCCGGCGCGCTGCGTCCCGGCGACCAGCTGGTGCTGGGCGCCTCCAACCCGGTGCGCGACGCCGCCCTGGTCGGGCTGGGGAACTGCGTGGGCGTCCACGGCATCACCGTGCGGTCCAACCGCGGGGTGGCCGGCATCGACGGCACCGTGTCCACCGCGATCGGGGCGGCGCTGGCACACGAGCGCGCCAACCCCGACGCCCGCACCATCGCCCTGATCGGGGACCTGACCTTCATCCACGACAGCTCCGGACTGCTGATCGGGCCCACCGAGCCCACACCGCGCCAGCTGACCATCGTGGTGTCCAACGACAACGGCGGCGGAATCTTCGAACTGCTGGAACAGGGCGATCCGCGGTTCGCCGACGTGTCGTCGCGGATCTTCGGCACCCCGCACGACGTCGACGTGGGCGCACTGTGCCGCGCCTATCACGTGGAGTTCGCCCAGATCGACACCGTCGACGCGCTGCCCACCGCCCTTGCCGAGCCCGCCGGCGGCATGCGGGTGATCGAGGTCAAAGCCGACCGATCCTCGCTGCGGGCGCTGCACGCCGCGATCAAGGCCGCGCTGTGAGGTTGCCGCATTACCGGTCGCTGAAACCGCTGCTGGACAGGGTGGTGCACGGCGAGGGCGCTGTACCGCGGGATTCGCTGGCCGGAAGGTTGCTGCGCTGGGCGCGGATGGGCGTGCTGATCCTGGTGGCCGTGGTGACGCTGCAGTCGGTGCTGCTGGTCGCCGGGGCCTGGCGCAACGACATCGCCATCGAGCGCGACATGGGGGTGGCCGCCGCCGAGGTCCTCAACGCCGGTTTCCGGCGCTCCACCATCGAGTTCGTCACCCCCGAACGGATCACCTACCGCCCCGAGCTCGGGGTGCTCTACCCGTCCGAATTGGCAACCGGGATGCGCATTTACGTCGAATACGACAAGTCGGACCCCGACCTGGTGCGGGTGCAGCACCGCACCGCGGTGTTGGCGGTCATACCGGCCGGGTCGGTCGTGGTGGTGGCCTGGCTGGTCGGTATCGCGGCGCTGGCCGGTTTGGCCCTGATCGAACGACGGTGGGGTAGCCGCGGTACCTGACGCCATTGCCGGCGTAAAGGTCACCTGTTAGTCTGCTGTGAATTTCTTATCGTTCGGTTGGTGGCAATCGACGACCTCAATGGCGAGGAGTCCTTCTCATGATCCGTCGTACCGTGGCCCTGGCCGGGGCACTTGCATTCGGAGTCGGTATCGCGACCGCGCCGGTCGCCGCTGCGGAGCCGTACTACAAGAACTGCAAAGAGGCTCGTGCAGCGGGCGCGGCGCCCATCCACGAGGGTGAGCCCGGCTATCGGTCGGGTCTGGACCGCGACGGGGACGGTATCGCCTGCGAGTAGGGCGTCGTCAGCTGCCCGCGACCAGCCGATCCAGCCAGCCGGCCTCGCCGGTGTCCACCACCGTCTTGGTGGTGACGTCGTAAACCGTTGGGGTGCCCGGCTTCTCCGGGTTGGCCGCCAACAGCTGGACGCGGTTGTAGGCGTTCATCGAGGTGGTGTCGACGGCCGGCTGCCCAGCGGCGATCCGGTCCACCACATGCGCGGGCAGCCCGCTTTCGCGGGCGGTGGTGGCGATGTCCTCGACGCTCGGCGCGCCGCCCTTGCGGTACAGCTCGACGACGAACTGCTGGTAGGTCGCGGCCGTGGTGGCCGGATCGGCCGCCGCCATCAGGGCGTTGCCGACCCGGGCGGAGACGTCGTTGCCCCGGCGGGCGTCCAGAAACGTCATCCACCGGTAGGTGACCGTGACGTCCCCGGCGGCCAGGTGCCGGCCCAGGTCGTCGCCGGAGGCCGATTCGAACTTGGCGCATTCGGGGCACTGCGGGTCGCAGAAGAACTCCAGCTGCACCGGGGCGGACGATGAACCGGCCAGCACCCCGAAGTGGTCGGGGCTGAGCGCGGTACCCGGTGGGTCCGCCGCCGCCGGGCCTGCCAAAGCGCCGCCGACTATCACCAGTGTTGCCAATGTTCCCAGCCAAGACCGCATGCGGCCAACCCTATCGGCCCGGGTAGCGTCGACACCGTGAGCCGCGCCAGCCTGGACAAAGACCCCCGTGCGGTGGCATCGATGTTCGACGGAGTCGCGCGCCGCTACGACATCACCAACACGGTGCTGTCGCTGGGGCGCGACCGCTCCTGGCGTCGTGCCACCCGCAAAACACTCGGGTTGCAGCCCGGGGAGAAGGTGCTGGACCTGGCCGCCGGCACCGCGGTGTCCACCGTCGAGCTCGCAAAATCCGGTGCCTGGTGTGTGGCGGCGGACTTCTCGGTCGGCATGCTGGCCGCCGGCCGTGACCGCGACGTGCCCAAGGTCGCCGGCGACGCCACCAAGCTGCCCTTCGACGACGGGGTGTTCGACGCGGTCACGATCAGCTTCGGGCTGCGCAACGTCGTCGACCATGCGGCGGGTCTGCGCGAGATGGCCCGGGTGACTCGGCCTGGCGGGCGGCTGGTGGTCTGCGAGTTCTCCACACCGACGCTGCCGGTGTTCGCCACCGCCTACAAGGAGTACCTGATGCGGGCGCTGCCGGCGGTGGCCCGTGCGGTGTCGTCCAACCCGGAGGCCTACGTCTACCTCGCCGAGTCGATCCGCGCCTGGCCGGATCAGGCGGCGCTGGCCGAGCAGATCACCTCGTCGGGCTGGTCGCAGGTGAGCTGGCGCAACCTCACCGGCGGCATCGTCGCGCTACACACCGGCTACAAGCCGCTGGACTGACAGCGCCAACACCACGCAGTTGAGGGCGAGAAAGCCTGTGGCGAACCCGAATTGAGCCGAGATGTCATGGGCGAGCACATGGGTGTACATCGCGCAGACGAAGAACAGCACCAACCCGGTCGACGCCGCCACCCCGATGACCGGAAACCACAGCCCGGCAACAAGTCCGAGCGCGCCCAATGTCTTACACGTGCCGATCGGGAACCTCAGCCATGACTCCGGCACCCCGGCGGCCTGCATCCCGGGAAGGATCGGGGCGAACCGCAGCAGGGCGGCCACCCCGGAGAACCCGTTGAGCGCGATCGCGACCAGGGTGACGGTCAGATATGCCGGGGACACGGCGGTCTCAGCCGGGCAGCGCGTCGAACCGGAAGACCGGGATCCGCCCGGCCAGCGCCTCCACCTCGTCGGGCGTGCCCTCGCGGACCAGCCCGGCCCGTTTCAGGAAGCCGGCGCCGACGGGCACCTGCACCGGAAACGCCCGCAGCACCGGGCGGGCCGCCTCCGGTGACAGCTCCACGATGCGAACCCGCCGCGTCTTGCGGCCGTGGCGCAGCGTGCCCGAGCCGGCCGCCCGGGCATTGAGTGCCCAGTCGGCGTTCGGGAATCCCGCCACGGTGTAGAGCTCGCCGTCGAGGGTGAACGGTGTCATCGGTGTGCTGCGGGGCTGGCCGGACTTGCGGCCCGGCACGGTCAGCACCATCGGCGGCCCGGTCGGGATGCCCAGTTTCTGCAGGCCGATCATCAGCTTGTTGACCGGCTTCAGCCAGCGCGGCGGCTTCGGAGTGCTCATCACGGGCCTTGAGTCTCAGCCCAGGTGCGCCGAGAGCAGCCAGCCCGCGGCGGACTTGCGGCCGCCTGCCTCGTCGCGCAGCGGGACGCCCCCGAATCCCGGAAAGTCGTCGGGGAACACCGCGTACAGCCGGGCCGGCTTGATGTCGTCGACCACCCAGTACTTCGATACCACCTCGCGCAGTTCATCGGCGGTCACCGCGAAGGGCGGGCCCTGCGGGATGGCGGCCTTGTCGAAGACCAGCACGAAGTACGACGCCCCCGGAGCGGCGGCCCGCACGATCGACCGCTGGTATCCCTCGCGGGCCTCCACCGGGATGGAGTGGAACAGCGTGCTGTCGACGATGGTGCCGAAGCGCCCGTCATGGCCGCCGAATGAGCTGATGTCGGCGACCTCGAAGGTGGCGTTGGTCAGACCGCGCTCGGCGGCCTCGGCGCGGGCCAGGTCGATGGCGGTGGGGGACAGGTCGATTCCCACCGTGGTGTGGCCCCGTTCGGCCAGATACATCGAGATGGCGGCTTCGCCGCAGCCGACGTCGAGGATGTCGCCGTGGAACTTGCCCTGCTCGATCAGGGTGGCCAGCTCAGGCTGGGGTGCCCCGATGCTCCACGGCGGCTTGGTGCCCGAACCCAGTTGTTCGGACTCGCCGCGGTAGGCGGCTTCGAACTGGAAATCGATGGATTCACTCATCCATCCGGTATATCAACGAGGCTGATATATGTCAATGGTCCTGACATGGCCCGGGATCAGGAAAATGGGCGGCGACGGTCGATCAGCCGCGACATCCGCCCCCCGCCGCGCCAGGCGCGCGCCACCAGGTCGGCGTCCTCGTCGGTGACCAGGTTGGCCATCACCCGCACCGCCACCCGCATCAGCGCCGTCGAACGCATCGCCAGCGGGCCGGTCGCCGGAAGGAACCGGGGGAACGTCAGCAAAAGCGCCAGCCGCCGAGCCACCGAGAACCCGCGGGCGTAGCGGGTGGCCAGCAACTCCGGCCAGGCGTGCGTCAGATCGGGGCAGTCCAACATCTCGGCTGCCAGCAGTCCGGTCTCCAGGCCGTAGTCGATGCCCTCGCCGTTGAGCGGGTTGACGCAGGCCGCGGCGTCGCCGATCAGCATCCAGTTCGGCCCGGCCACCCCCGAGACCGCGCCACCCATCGGCAGCAGTGCGCTGGCCGGAGCCCGCACCGGGCCCTCGAATCCCCATTCGTCGCGGCGCAGGTCGGCGTAGTAGGACATCAGCGGCCGCAGTGCCACGTCGGCGGGCCGCTTGACGGTGGCCAGCGCGCCGACGCCGATATTCACTTCGCCATTGCCCAGCGGGAAGATCCAGCCGTAGCCCGGCAGCACCGCACCGTCGGGGGAGCGCAGCTCCAGGTGCGAGGTCAGCCACGGCTCGCCTGAGCGCGGCGAGGCCAGGTACCCGCGGGCGGCCACCCCGTACACCGTCTCCTGATGCCATTGCCGGCCCAGCGCCCGGCCCAGCGTGGAGCGTGCGCCGTCGGCGACGATCAGCTGCCGGCAGGTGATCTCCGTGCCGTCGGCCAGCACCACCGAGCGCACCCGCCCGGACGAGTCGTGATGAACACCGACCGCCTTGACTCCCAATAGCATTCGCGCGCCGGACTCCTCGGCGACTTTGCGGATCCGCTCATCGAGCTCGGTGCGCGGAGCGGCGCTGCCGGTCGAAGGGAACGACGGACCGGGCCAGTCCACCTCCACCTCGCCGCCGAACCCCGCCATCCGCAGGCCCCGGTGCCTGATGTGGCTGTCCAGCCACTCGCCGAGCCCCAACAACTCGAGCTGTTCGACGGCGCGCGGCGTCAGCCCGTCACCGCAGGGTTTGTCCCGGGGGAAGGTGGCCGTGTCGACCACCAGCACGTCACGGCCCGCCCGGGCGGCCCAGGCGGCCGCCGCCGATCCCGCCGGTCCGGCGCCTACCACCACGACATCGGCCACCGGCTCAGCGCTGAGGTTCACGCTGACCAGTATGTTGGAGCCGTGAGGACACCGGCGAGTGTGGTGGCGGGGATGGACTTCGGGGGCCTGGGCGACCCGGCGTTCGCGGGCAATGTCCGCGACGGGGTGGCGCGCATCGAAGAGCTGATGGACACCGAGTTGCGCGGCGGCGACGCGTTGATGACCGAGGCCGTCACCCACCTGTTCGACGCCGGCGGCAAACGCTTCCGCCCGTTGTTCACGGTGCTGTCCGCCCAGCTCGGGCCGGAGCCGGACGCCTGGCAGGTCACGGTGGCCGGTGCGGTGATCGAGCTGGTCCACCTGGCGACGCTGTACCACGACGACGTGATGGATGAGGCCCAGATCCGCCGTGGGACGCCCAGCGCCAACGCGCGGTGGGGCAACAACATCGCCATCCTGGCCGGCGACTACCTGTTCGCGACGGCGTCACGGCTGGTGTCGCGGTTGGGGCCCGAGGCGGTGCGGATCATCGCCGAGACCTTCGCGCAGCTGGTGACCGGGCAGATGCGGGAGACTCGCGGCGCTGCCGACGGCGTGGACTCCATCGAGCACTACCTCAAGGTGGTGTATGAGAAGACGGCCTGTCTGATCTCGGCGTCCGGCCGGTTCGGTGCGACGTTCTCCGGCGCCGACGAGGATCAGATCGAGCGCCTGGCCCGCCTGGGCGGGATCGTGGGCACCGCATTCCAGATCTCCGACGACATCATCGACATCGACAGCGAGCCCGAGGAGTCCGGCAAGGTGCCCGGCACCGATCTGCGCGAGGGCGTGCACACCCTTCCGGTGCTCTACGCGTTGCAGGAGACCGGTCCGGATGCCGATCGGCTGCGTGAGCTGCTGGTCGGTCCGGTTGAAGACGATGCGGCGGTGGCCGAGGCGCTGGAACTGCTGCGCCGGTCGCCGGGGATGGCCAAGGCCAAGAAGACGGTGGCCGACTACGCCGAGCAGGCCCGGGTGGAATTGGCGGCGCTGCCGGACTGCGTCGGCCGCGCGGCACTGGCCGGCCTGGTCGACTACACGGTCAACCGCGACGGCTGACCGCAATCGCGGAACCCTCGCGACCCCCCTCGGCGTTTAATGAGCATGACCGCGGTTCTCCAAGGAGGAAGTCGATGACCTGGCACCCGCATCGCAACACGGCGAAGACGTTCTTCCTGCTGGCAGCCATGTCGGCACTGATCGTCTTGATCGGGCGGGCGTTCGGCCCCGGCATGATGTGGGTGGCGGTGTTGTTCGCCGTGGCGATGAATGCCTACACGTACTTCAACAGCGACAAGCTCGCGTTGCGGGCGATGCAAGCCCAGCCGGTCACCGAGGTCCAGGCCCCCGAGATCTACCGGATCGTGCGGGAGCTGGCCACCTCGGCGCATCAGCCGATGCCCCGGTTGTACGTCAGCGACACCAACGCGCCCAACGCGTTCGCCACCGGCCGCAACCCGCGGCACGCCGCGGTGTGCTGCACCAGCGGAATCCTGCGCCTGCTCAATGAGCGTGAGTTGCGGGCGGTGCTGGGCCACGAGCTGTCGCACGTCTACAACCGCGACATCCTGATCTCTTGTGTGGCCGGCGCGCTGGCGTCGGTGATCACCGGTTTGGCCAACATGGCGATGTTCATGGGCAACCGCCGCGACAGCAACCCGCTGGCGATGATGCTGGTCATGCTGGTGGGCCCGCTGGCGGCGTCGGTGGTGCGGATGGCGGTGTCGCGGTCGCGCGAGTACCAGGCCGACCAGTCCGGGGCGGTGCTCACCGGTGACCCGCTGGCGCTGGCTTCGGCGCTGCGCAAGATCTCCGACGGGGTGCAGGCCGCCCCGCTGCCGCCTGAGCCGCAGTTGGCCAGCCAGTCGCACCTGATGATCGCCAACCCGTTCCGGGCTGGTGAGAAGGTCGGTCAGCTGTTCGCCACCCACCCGCCGATGGCCGACCGCATCCGCCGGCTCGAGGAGATGGCCCGGGGATAAGGGCGTCCCACCCCATCTCCGCGGGTGCGCAAGTGACGCTTGTGGCGCGCCTCAGAACCCGGCGCCGGTAACCTCGTGCCCCGGCGCCTCGGCGATCAGCCCCCGGTAGGCCTGCTCGACGGTGGAGCCATGGTTGATCACGCCGTCGACCTCGCGCGCGATCGGCATGCTCAGCCCGTACTGCGCGGCGAACTTCATGATCACGCTGGAGGCCCGCACGCCCTCGGCCACCTGGTTCATCGACGCGATGATCTCATCGATCGACTTTCCGGAGCCCAGCTGCTCACCGACAAAGCGGTTGCGACTGCGCTGGCTGGTGCAGGTGACGATCAGATCGCCCATGCCTGCCAGTCCGGAGAACGTGTCACGGGCCCCGCCCATCGCCTCGCCCAGCTTGGACATCTCCCGCACCGACCGCGACATCACCATGGCCCTGGTGTTCTCGCCGATCCCCAGCGAATAGCCCATCCCCACCGCGATCGCGTAGACGTTCTTCAACGCGCCGGCCATCTCGACCCCGACCACGTCGTCGGTGGTGTAGACCCGGAACCGCTTGGTGCGGAACAGCGACGCCAGCTCGCAGGCCAGGCCCGGGTCGGGCATGGCCAGCACGGCGGCCGCGGCATAGCCCTCGGCTACCTCGCGGGCGATGTTCGGGCCGGCCAGGATGCCGGCGGGATGCCCGGGCAGCACCTCGTCGACGATCTGCGACATCCGCATGTTGGTGCCCTGCTCCAAGCCCTTGACCAGTGACACCACCGGCACCCAGGGCCGCAGTTCGGTGGCCAGCTCTTCGAGCACGCCGCGGAAGCCGTGCGACGGCACAGCCATCACGACCACGTCGGCGCAGTGGGCGGCTTCGGTGAAATCGGTGGTGGCGCGCAGGGTCTCGCTGAGCTCAACGTCGTTGCCCAAGTAGCGGCTGTTGCGCTGGTTGTCGTTGATGTCGGCGGCGGTCGATTCCGATCGCACCCACTGCAGCGTCGGCGCGCGTCGTGAGCAGATGGACGCCACCGTGGTGCCGAACGATCCGCCGCCGAGGACGACGACCTTGGGAGTGCGAGTAGCGGCTGCCATGGGCGTCAGCGTATTGCGGTCGCCACCGCCGCACCGGCGGTTTGTGAAGTTGGCGCTATCCGGCCAGCGGAATCCGCTCGCCGGACCGCCCGAACACCATCGACTCCTCGATCCGGTCGAAGCGGTAATCCAGGGCGTCGGCGAAGTAGTTCTGCCGCACGTTCCAGGGCCGCTTGGTGCCCGACCGCGGCAGCGCGTGCGGTGAGCGCAGCACATAGCCGGCCTGGATGTCCCACGCCGACTTCTCGGCCATCGGTTCGTCACCGAGGTGCGGGTAGGCGTGGGTATATCCGCGAGCGGCCATGTGGGACATCAGCTTCGCGGTCGCGCGGGCGGTGATGTCGGCGCGCAGCGTCCAGGAGGCGTTGGTGTAGCCGACGCACCAGAACAGGTTCGGCACGTCTTCGAGCATGTGCGCCTTGTAGACGAACCGTTCGGTGGGCTTGATCTCGGTGCCGTCCAGGCTGATCCGCACTCCGCCGAGCGCCTGCAGTTGCAGGCCGGTGGCGGTGATGATCACGTCGGCGTCGAGGCGCCCACCGGACTGCAGCGCGATCCCGGTGGCGTCGATGTGGTCGATCCGGTCGGTGGCCACCTCCACCCGCCCGGCGCTGATCTCGGCGTACAGGTCGGCGTCCGGAATCAGGCACAATCGTTGATCCCACGGCTCATACGGCGGCTTGAAGTGAGTGTCGACGTCGTAGCCCTGCGGCAGGTTCTTGACGGCCTGCTGGCGCAGCATCCATTTCAGGACCGGCGGCGTCTTGCGGGCCAGGAACCAGATCACACCCTCGAAGAAGGCCATGAAGAACCGGATGATCGGGTGAGCCACCTTGCGCGGCAACACCTTTGCTAGCACGTCGATCAGGCTGCTGTATTTGGCCGCGGAGATCAGGTAGGTCGGGGTGCGTTGCAGCATGGTGACCTGGGCGGCCCGCTGCGCCAACGCCGGCACCAGCGACATCGCGGTCGCTCCGCTGCCGATCACCACGACCTTCTTGCCGGTGTAGTCCAGACCCTCGGGCCAGTGCTGCGGGTGCACCACCGTGCCTTCGAACGTCTCGACGCCCGGGAAGTCCGGGGTGTAGCCGTCGTCGTAGTTGTAGTAACCGGACCCGAAGAACAGGAACCGGGAGCAGTAGGTCCGGGATGTCCCGCCTTCGTCGACGGTCACTGTCCAGGTGTCCGCCGACGAATCCCAATCGGCCGCGACCACGTGGCTGTTGAACCGGATGTGCTGATCGATGCCGTGCTTGCGCGCGGCGTCGGTCAGGTACTCGCGGATCTCATCACCGTCGGCCACCCGCTCGCGGCCCGTCCACGGCTCATACGGCAGGCACAGGGTGAAGATGCTGCTGTCGGAGCGCACACCGGGGTAGCGGAACAGGTCCCAGGTGCCACCGATGCGCTCGCGGCGCTCCAGGATGACGAAGCTGGTGCCGGGGTTGCGTTCGGCGATGCGGTAAGCCGCGCCTATACCGGAGATGCCCGCTCCGATGATGACGACGTCTACGGCCTCTTCGGTAGTCACGAGCCCCAGCCTAAGCACGGAGAGGCGGCCGAACCAGCGGTACCGGTTACCGGTAATTCACGAACTGCAGGGCCACGTCCAGGTCGGCGCCCTTGAGCAGCGCGATCACGGTCTGCAGGTCGTCGCGCTTCTTCGACGACACCCGGATCTCGTCGCCCTGGATCTGGGCCTTGACGCCCTTGGGGCCCTCGTCGCGGATCAGCTTGGTGATCTTCTTGGCGTTCTCGCTGTCGATGCCCTGCTTGAGGGTGCCGCTGACCTTGTAGGTCTTGCCGGAGGCCTGCGGCTCGCCGGCGTCGAAGGCCTTCATGGAGATGTCGCGGCGGACCAGCTTCTCCTTGAACACGTCGATGGCGGCCTTGATGCGCTCCTCGGTCGAGCTGACCAACTCGATGCCCTCTTCGCCCTTCCAGGCGATGGTGGTGTCGGTGCCGCGGAAGTCGAATCGGGTGGCCAGCTCCTTGGCGGCCTGGTTCAAGGCGTTGTCGACCTCCTGGCGATCCACCTTGCTGACGATGTCGAACGATGAGTCCGCCATGTTTGATCCTCTCTGCGTGATCTTTCCAAGATGCTGCCCGTTTGTGTCTGGGGCCCATCCTCGTTGTAGTCTGCTAGGCGCGATACGGCAGGTTGTCCGAGCGGCCAATGGAAGCGGACTGTAAATCCGTCGGCGAAAGCCTACACAGGTTCGAATCCTGTACCTGCCACAGTGATCAGGCCCCCTTTTTCAGGGGGCCTGATTGGTTTCTACAGGTCGCCGGAGAAGTCGGCGGACGACCATCGGTCGGGCCGGATGGTGAACAGCACACTGGCGTTTCCGTCCATGTTGGCGGCGAACGCCCGCCCGCCTTCGGTGCCCAGGTAGCGAATCGCGATGGCTTCCCGCTTGTCCAGCGGGGCCGGGGTGGCCGCGTCGATGACGGTGCCCTCGACGATGACGTACTGGTAGGGCAGTTCTTCGCGCTGCACCACCAGGGACACCTTGCCGGCCCGCTCGATCAGTCTGGCCTTGCGTTTACCGGCGCCGGTGTTGACCAGGATGTCGCCGCCGGGGGTGTAGTCGTACCAGATCGGGACGCTGGCGGGAGGCCGGCCGTCGTCGGCGGCTACCGACAGGACGGCGACGTGCTTGTCGGCGAGGAACTGCTGACGTTCGGATTCGGTGAAGGGTTTAGGCATGTCGTCTCGAACGACCGTGGATCGGCGGCTATTCCACCTGGCTTCCAGTTCATCAGATGCTCGGACAATGCCACCGGTGGTACCATATATGGCATGGACAAGGCTGGCATGGACAAGACGACGGTCTACCTGCCACAGGACCTCAAGGCCGCGGTCAAGCAGGCCGCTCAACGGCGCGGCACCTCCGAAGCCGAGGTGATCAGGGAATCCATCCGGACCTCGGTGGGGGATGTCCGCCCTGCCCCCCGGGGCGGGCTGTTTGCGGGATCGGAGCCGATCGCGCGCCGTGTCGATGAGCTACTGGATGGCTTCGGCGAGCGGTGATCGTCGACACCAGTGCCCTGCTGGCCTACTTCGACAGCGCGGAACCCGACCACGCAGCAGTCTCGCGCGCCATCAATGATTCCGATGAGGTGCTGGTCGTCTCCCCATATGTCGTCGCTGAACTCGACTATCTCGTCGCGACGCGGGTCGGTGTCGATGCCGAAACGGCTGTGCTGCGTGAACTGTCCGGCGGGGCTTGGGAACTGGTCGACTTCACCGCGGCCGATGTCGAGCGGGCCGCGGCCGTCATCGAGAAATATCGCGATCAGAACATCGGTGTCGCGGACGCGTCCAATGTCGTTCTGGCTCAGCGATATCAGACGAGGTCCATCGCGACCTTGGATCACCGGCATTTCACCGTCCTGCGTCCCCTGGACGGCGGGCGCTTCACTCTGGTCCCGTGAGTCGCGCGGCAATTTAAAGGAAACGTAGGGTCTAAAGTCCTCTAGCGCGCCTAAGGCTGGTAAGGCTAACCTTCGTCGCATGACACTTCCGATGCCCGACCGCAAGACCGTTGACCTCCCGGGACACTGGCTGTTCGCGCGACTCGGTAAACGTGTCCTGCGGCCCGGCGGGCTCGGCCTGACCCATCGGATGCTCGCCGACGCGCAGCTGCCCGGCGCCGACGTCGTCGAACTCGCCCCCGGCATGGGCCGCACCGCCCGGGAGATCCTGGACCACACCCCCGGGACGTACACCGGCGTCGAAGCCGACCCGAACGCCGCCGGCGTGGTCCGCTCGGTGGTGGGCGACAAGGGCCGCGTGGTCACCGGTGAAGCGTCGGAGACCGGGCTGGAGGCCAACAGTGCCGACGTCGTGGTCGGCGAGGCCATGCTGACCATGCAGACCCATGTGCACAAGGCCGAGATCGCCCGCGAGGCCTTCCGGGTGCTGCGCCCGGGTGGCCGCTACGCCATCCACGAGCTCGCGCTGCAGCCCGACAACGTCCCCGAGGTCGTCAAGGATGAGGTTCGCACCGCGTTGGCCCGCTCCATCAAGGTCAATGCGCGACCGCTGACCGCCGCGGAATGGACCGAGCTGCTGACCCAGGTCGGCTTCACCGTGGAGAAGACGTCGTTCGCGCCGATGGCGCTACTGGAGCCGCACCGGCTGATCGCCGACGAGGGCCTGCTGGGCGCGCTGCGGTTCGTGTTCAACGTGCTGCGCGACTCCGACGCGCGGGCCCGCGTGCTCAACATGCGCGCCACGTTCCGCCGCCACCGCACCAACATGGCCGCCATCGAGGTGATCGCCACCAAACCGGCCGCATAACCGACTTGCGATGATGGACGGGTGAGTACCCGCGACCGCGACGACTCGGGCCGCCCCCGCAACGCCCGCCCGCGTGATCGGCTGGGCCGGCCGCTGCCGCGCGGCAGTGCGGGAGGCGTCGAGGGCGTCCCCGACGACCTGGACCTGCCGCCGGCGCAGACGCTGGCGTACGCCCAGCTGCTGCTGGACGACGGGCTGGCGTTCAACGCCCACGAGGTGCTGGAAGCGGCCTGGAAACATCGGCCCGACGCCGAACGCAACCTGTGGCAGGGCCTGGCGCAGCTGGCGGTCGGGGTCACCCACGTCCAGCGCGGCAATGTCACCGGCGCGGTGAGCCTGCTGCGCCGCGGTGCCGAACGTCTTGCCGGCGTGCGTCCTCCGGCGCCGTACGGCATCGACCTGGCCGGCCTGCTGGGGTTCGCCGCCGGGTTGGCCGATGACCTGGCGGCCGGCGTCGCGATCGACCCGCAGCGCCTGCATCCCCAGTTGGTCGCGTGAGCTCCCCGACCAGCGGGACGCTGGCCGACGGACGCGACATCCTGTTCTTCGCGCTGCCCGGCCACACCCCAACGCCGGTGCCGGACCGCCGCCCGCTGCCGCCGCGGGACACCCAACCTTCTGAACTGCGGTTCGACCGCACCACCGGCCAGTGGGTGATCATCGCCGCGCAGCGCCAGGACCGCACCTACAAGCCGCCCGCCGAGGCGTGCCCACTGTGCCCGGGACCGAGTGGCCTGACCAGTGAGGTGCCCGCGGCCGACTACGACGTGGTGGTCTTCGAGAACCGGTTCCCCAGCCTGGCCGGGGAAGGCGCTGGTATCACCACACCGCCTGACGGTGCCGAGTTCGTCTCCGAGTTTGTCTCCAAGCCGGGCATCGGCCGCTGCGAGGTGATCTGCTTCTCGGCCGATCACACCGGCTCGTTCGCCGACCTGCCGGCCGAGCACGCCCGGCTGGTGGTGCACGCGTGGCGGCACCGCACCGCCGACCTGTTGGCGCGGCCCGGCATCGAGCAGGTGTTCTGCTTCGAGAACCGCGGCGAGGAGATCGGGGTGACCCTGGCCCACCCGCACGGCCAGATCTACGGCTACCCGTACCTGACCCCGCGTACCGCCGCCATGCTGGTCCAGGCCCGAGATCACCGGATTGCCCACGGCACCAACCTGTTCGCGGATCTGCTGGCCGACGAACTGGCCGACGGGGCCCGGATCGTGGCGCGGACCGAGACGTTCACCGCGTTCGTGCCGTTCGCGGCTCGCTGGCCGGTGGAGGTGCACCTGTATCCGAATCGGCGGGTGCACAACCTGACCGAGCTGACCGACGCCGAACTGGATGACTTCGCGGTGATCTACCGCGACCTGCTGAGCCGATTCGACCGACTGTATGACGCGGCGCTGCCCTACATGGCCGCGCTGCATCAGTACCGTGACAACGGTGATCAGGCCGACGGCTACTTCCACGTGGAGCTGATGTCGATCAAACGCAGCGCCACCAAACTGAAGTATCTGGCGGCCTCCGAATCGGCGATGGACGCGTTCATCGCCGATGTCACCCCGGAGTCCGTCGCGGCCAGGCTGCGTGCGCTGTGATCGCCTATTCCGCGCCCGGCCGGGTCAACCTGATCGGGGAACACACCGACTACAACGGCGGTTTCGCGCTGCCGATCGCGCTGCCGCAGCGCACCAGCGTCATGTTCACCCCCGCCGAGACCGACACCCTCACCGTGCTCAGCGACCACGCGGACGAGTCGGTGCGTATCCCGCTGGACACCACCCCCGGTGAGATCACCGGCTGGGGCGCGTACGTCGCCGGGGTGATCTGGGCGTTGCGCGGCAACGGGTTCGGCGTTCCCGGCGGAGCCATGTCGATCAGCAGCGACGTGCCCATCGGATCGGGACTGTCATCGTCGGCCGCCCTGGAATGTGCGGTGCTCGGTGCGTTGGCGTCGGCGTCCGGAGCGCAGATCGACCCAATCGAGCAGGCCCAGATCGGGCAGCGCGCCGAGAACGACTACGTGGGCGCCCCCACGGGTCTGCTCGACCAGCTGGCGTCGCTGTTCGGGGAGGTGTCCACCGCGACGCTGATCGACTTCCGTGACGTCGCAGTGCATCCGGTGCCGTTCGACCCGGATGCCTCCGGGGTGACGCTGTTGCTGTTCGACTCCGGCCAACGGCACGGCCACGTCGATGGTGAGTACGCCGCGCGGCGCGCGTCCTGCGAGCGGGTCGCCGCCGAGCTGGGGGTGGCGTCGCTGCGGGAGGTGCAGCACCGTGGCGTCCAGGTGCTGGACGCCGTCACCGATCCGGTCGATGTCCGGCGGGCCCGCCATGTGCTGACCGAGAACGAGCGGGTGCTGGATTTCGTTGCGGCGTGCGCTGAATTGGACTTCGCGGCCGCCGGGACGCTGTTCACCGCGTCGCACGCCTCGATGCGCGACGACTTCGAGATCACCACCGAGCACCTGGATCTGATCGCCGACAGCGCGGTGGCCGCCGGGGCGTTGGGCGCCCGAATGACCGGCGGCGGGTTCGGGGGCTGCGTGATCGCGCTGGTGCCGGCCGAGTTGACGCTGAAGGTCGGCGACGCGGTGCGCGCCGCGGTGGTGGCCGCCGGATACGGCGAGCCGCAGGTGAGCCGGGTGTTCGCGGCCGCCGGCGCCGGATGACTCACAGGCGATAGTCGGGCAGCTCGAAATCGTCGCGCACGGTGCCGGCGAACAGGTTGGTGAGCATCCGCAGGTTCATCGCCCGCATCGCCATGTTGCGGAACCTCAGTCCGAAACGCGTTCGGGTGGCGAAGAACCCGAGAGAATTCCGCGCCCCGGACTGCTTGGCTTCGATGAAGGGACGCAGCAGTGACTCGTAGGCGGCGAACGCCCGCGAGTGGTCGCCTCCTGCTCGCTGCAGCTCCCCGGCCAGCACGTAGGCCTCGGTGATCGCCAGGCCGGTGCCCTCGCCGCCCAGCAGCGAGATGCACCCGGCGGCATCGCCGATCAACAGCACCCGGCCCCGCGACCAGCGCTCCATCCGCACCTGGCTGACGACGTCGAAGTACAGGTCTGCCGGGTCGCCGGCATCGAGTGCGGCCAACAGCTGCGGGCACTCCCAACCGGCGTCGTCGAACAGGTTGTGCAACTGTGCCTTCGGATCCGAGGTGATGCCGGGCGAGACGTCGCGGAACACGAGCAGGATCAGGGTGCGGTCCCCGCGCAGCGCGACGCGCGCCGCCTGCCGGCCGGGCAGTGCGTAGGTCACATACGCCAGTTCGTCACGCGGCCGGTAGCCCTCGACGACGCCGGCCGCGACTTTGCACCCGAGGTAGTACTCGAACTCCGAGTCGGGGCCGAACACCAGCCTGCGCACGTTGGAGTGCAGTCCGTCGGCGCCGATCACCAGATCGAATTCCCGGGGCCCGGCGTGGCCGAAGGTCAGCCCGACGCCGTCGGGGTGCTCGTCGATGGCGGTGATGGCGTCGCCGTAGATCATCTCGACGTCCTCGGCGATGGTGGCATGGATGGCGGCGGCCAGATCACCACGCGGAATGCTGGTGAAGTCGTCGCCGATCATGTGCCGAAAGGCGTTGGTCTCCAAGGTCGCCAGCACTCGGCCGTCGGTGTCGACGGATCGGACGGACTCCATGTCGTAGCCGGCGTCGCGGATGGATTCCTCGAGGCCCATGCGCCCCGCGACGGTGTAGCCCGCGCCCCAGAAGTCGATCATGTAGCCGCCGGTGCGGAAGGCCGGCGCCTGCTCGATCACGGTCGGGGTGTGGCCGGTGCGGTGCAGCCAGTGCGCGAGCGCCGTTCCGGCTACTCCTGCACCGCTGATCGCGATCCGCATCGGGTCAAATCATCTCGTTCTGGGTCAGCCAGCGCATCACCGGCCAGCCGATGAACACCGGCAGCCAACAGGTCAACACCCGGTAGAGCAGCACCGACGGGACCGCCAGCGCGGCGGGCACCCCGAATGCCGCGAGCCCACCGATTAGGGCGGCTTCCACGGCCCCCACCCCGCCGGGTGTCGGGGCGGCTGAGGCCAGGGTGCCGCCGACCATGGTCACCACGGTGACGGTGACGAATGAGGTGTTGCCGCCGAAGGCCTCCACACTGGCCCACAGCGCCAGTGCCGCACCCAAAGTGGTTCCGGCGGCGCCCAGCACGATCAGCGCCAGCCGCTGCGGTTCGCGGGCCAACTCGATCAGGTCCGCGGTGACCTCGGTCAGGCGGGGGCGCAGCGCGGTGGTCAGCCACCGGCGCAGGTTGGGTACCAGCAGGACGATGCCGGCCAGGCCGAGGGCCACGCCGGCGATCAGATACAGCAGGGTGGGGCTGGGCACGAAGTGGGACAGGTCGGCCGAGGCACCTGCGGCGGTGGTGAAGATGATCAGCAGGATCACGTGCACGATCACCTGCACCGACTGTTGTAGCGCGACCGCCGCGGTGGCCCGCAGCGTGCTCAGGCCGCCCTTCTGCAGGAACCGGGTGCTCAATGCGAGCCCGCCGACGCCGGCCGGGGTGGTGGTGGCCGCAAAGGTGTTGGCCACCTGCATGATCGCCAGGTTGCGGAACTTGACCAGGCCGTTGGCGCAGGCCCACAGGGCGCCGGCCGCGCCGACATAGGTCAGCGACGACACGATCAGCCCCACCAGCGCCCAGGACCAGTTCGCATGCCGCAGTTGGGAGAAGAACGTCGGAACCTGGCTGATGAACGGATAGGCGACGTAGACCAGACCGCCCAGCAACGCCAGCTGGATCATCTGGCTACGGGTGAATCGGGTGATGGTCTTGGTCTGGATCTCGTTGGTGCCGGTCTGGCGCTTGACCTCGTCGCGGGCGGCCGAGATCACCGCGTTGACGTCGGGCACCGCCTTGCGAAGGCGTGCCGGCATCGCCGATTTGGTGAGGCGCCGGGACGCGGCCAACACCGCGGTGGGGCCGAAGCTCTCGATCGCGGCGCCCACCGCGGCCGAGGCGTCGTAGAGCGACGACGTGGTCACCAGCAATTGGGCGATGTCGGATTGCAGCTGGGTGGTGGTGGCGCCGTACTCGGCGTTGCCGAAACCGCCGAACAGCACGGTGTCGCCCTCGACCGTCATCTCCTTGCTGCGCAGATCGCCATGGGACATCTGCTGATCGTGCAGGCGGGCCAGCGACTCCCATGCCTTGCTCACCGGGGTGGCGGCGACACAGGTGTCGATCGGGACTCCGCGCGGCGGGGTGTGCGCGTACAGGGTCCAGCCCCGGTCGAGGGAGGCGAGGGCCACGGTGTCGGTGTTGGCGATGCCGGTGTCGCCGATCGCGATTGCCATCAGCGCGCGGTGCTCGACGGCGCGGTGCAGTGAGGCGTGTAGTGGCGCGGTCTCGGTGGTGCGCAGCCGCAGTTTGCGCCAGAGCTGACGCAGTGCACCGCCGCTGCGCTGGTTGGGGCCGTAGAGCTCGATGATGGTCGGGTTGTCGGACACGGTGGACAGCACCAGCGGGCCGCGCCCGGCGGGGCGGCGCACGGTGAGCTCGGTGACGGTGCAGCCGCGGCGGGCCAGGGTGCGAACGGTGCCGTCGAGTGGCACCTCCAGGGCCGGGGTGCCGACGATCAGGATCACCAGCGCGCCGACGAACCAGCCGACGGCCAGGCCGAGCAGAGAGCGGGCCGGCACGATGGCGCTGACCACCAGATGAATCGGTACGAAGGCAAGCAGCAGTGCCCACCACCAACGTCGCCAGCGGGCCGGCAGCCACGGGCCGGAGACGGTGAGCATCGCGGCGAGCATCGCGATCCACCGCGGGTCGTCGAGGAACTGAGCCAGCGTGGTGGCCAGCCGCTCGGACAGGTCGAAATGCCAGGCCGGGGCGGCCAACCCGGTGCTGCGGATCGACAGTGACACCACGGCCAGCAGCCCGGCGATGGCGTAGGCCGCGAGCAGTTTCCATTGCCGGGAGACCACCAGGCCGATCAGGATCGCGAACGGCAACACCAGGATCGCGATGCCGTAGGCCAGGTAGACCAGGTTGGCGTGGACGGGGGAGAGTACCCCGATGATCTGGGATATCGACCGTTCCAGCGCCACCCATTCGTAGCGGGTGACCAGTGAGCTGGTGATGACGGTGGCGAGGAACAGGGCTGCCAGCAACAGACGCAGAATGTCGTTGGTGCGTCGGGTCAGCGGCTGCAGCAGGTTGCCGGTGACGGCGACTTCGCGCCCCTCAACTCGCATGATCACTTTCGGTCAGTCTGGTGCCGCATCGCGTGGCGGCTCGCCACAACTTAACCGGTGAGCTGGGGCGGGGGGTTAATTTGTTGTGCGCCTCGCCGCTGTGACACCCGGGCTGAGTCCCGTTTGTCACATCCGTCACCGGAGGGGAGGGGTGTGACGTGTGCCCGCCTTTGAGCGACAAACGCGGCGCCGTGTCGAATCGTACGGCGGCCACCCACCCCCCGGGGAGGCTGACATAACATCGCATGTCGCTCAAAGGCGGGCACACACCCATGTGGTCCGGACCGGTGACGGCTGGGGTTGTTGAGGCGACGACGGTCGGCGGATAGGTCAGAGCGGGTAGTGCACCCCGGTCATCCGCACCGACTCCTCCCAGAGCCGGCTCCACAACCGCTGATCCCGCGACAACGCGCTCGACGGGCACGGCCCCACCGGGCCGCGGGCCTGGTTCAACTTCGTCGGCCCCCAGTAGGTGTCCGGGTCGGCGTCGGGGACCGTGGCGGCCAACAGGATCGACTCGGCGGCCCGCTCGGGCGCCTGACCGATCAGCGCCAAGCCGTACTTGGTGACCAGCCCGGGCAGCGTCTTGTCGTTGTCGAAAAGCTCGGTGTCCGACACCCCGGGATGCACCGCGTAGGAGCGCAGCGGCGAGCCGGCCGCGACCAGTCGGCGCTGCAGGTCGCGGGCGAACATCAGGTTGGCCAGCTTGGACTGCGCGTAGGCCAGATTGCGCTGATAGAACCGGTGCTCGTAGTTGAGGTCGTCGACCCAGAACTTCGGGGTCTGCTTGTGCGCGATGCTCGAGACCGTCACCACCCGGTCACCGATGCGGTCCAGCAGCAGGCCGGTCAGTGCGAAATGGCCCAGATGGTTGACCCCGAACTGCATTTCGAAGCCGTCGGCGGTGCGCCGCATCGGGATGTTCATGATCCCGGCGTTGTTGACCAGCACGTCGAATCCGGCCTGCTGGGCGGCGAAGTCTCGCACCGAAGCCAGGCTGCCCAGATCCAGCGCCGCCACCCGGACGTCGCCGCTGATGCCGTCGGCGATCTGCTGGGCCTTGGCGGTGTTGCGGCAGGCCATCACCACGGTGGCGCCCTTGGCTGCCAGGGTGCGGGTGACGACCTCACCCAGCCCACCGTTGGCGCCGGTCACCACGAAGGTGCGGCCGCGCTGATCGGGGGTGTCGCCGAGTCTGAATGCCATTGGGCAACCGTACCGTGGCGGCTACCTGGGGCCCTCTGAGATCGGGACCGCACCCCGATCGGTGATCACGTGCAGTTTCCGGTCGGACGGCGTCCCGCTCACCGTCTCCAGGTAGCCGCATCGCAACGTGACCCGGAACCCGCCGGACATCCCGGGGATGGCGAAGCGCACTGAGTGACCGGGGGCTTCGTGCAGCACGGCGACCGGGGGATAGCGCAGCAGCTTCCGCAGCTCGTGATCGCTGTGGTCCTCGAACAGCTGCGCGGCGCGAATGCTGCCGTCGATCACCCACTGCAGGTTGGCGTCCAGGGCGCGGGTCAGTTCGGCCGACAGCGGCGACGGCGGCGGGGCCAGCAGCGAGATCAACGCAGCCGGGTGCCCGGCCTCGGTGGCCACGTCGCATGCCGTCCATGCCCGGGCGTCGCGCAGGGAGCGCAGTGCGCCGCGTTCGGTCAGCGCGGCAACGACTTTCGGCGGAACGCCGTGCCGGGCTGCCTGATGAAGTGGGGTGAACCACTCGGGACTGCCCGGCCGCCACTGGTTGGCGCTGAGCGCCGGGGTCGCATCGAGCAGATCGAAGAATGCCGGCCAATCGCCGCCGTCGGCCGCATCGGCCAGTTTGTGCCCGGCGGCCAGGTTCTTCGACAACAGTGCTGGTTCCAGTACGCCGGGCCAATCTAGGGGAGGTTCGTCCATGTTCAGAAATTAGCGAGGGGGTCTGACAACATCAGTTGCCTAAAGCTGAGTGTCAACTTGTGAATAGCTGTCAGCTTCAAGAGCCGATGCGGGGGCCAGTTCGGCCGCCAAAACTTGTCGGTACCCACCGATAGATTCGACGTAGCAGCACTTCCCCACGGGGGCTTCACAACTCGGGAGGTATTCATGTCGTACTCCAAACCGGTCATTCTGCTCGGCGACCAGGACACCGTCGACCACCGCGCCGACCTGGCAGCCGACGCCGACAAACGGGGCTACGCCATCGTCGACACCTTCGGATTCGAGCAGGGCGAGGCCGGCGGCACCGACGACCTGACCGAGGTCCAGGCCGTCGTGGCCGCGATGGGCCGCGCGATCAAGGGGCGGATGGACATCTGGGTGCCGTTCCCCGGCCCGGACTTCATCCGCGAGCAACACCTGCGGCGGCTGAGCCTGGTGCTACAGCGGCACGGGCATAACCTGCTGTTGACCCGCGAGGTCATCCCGGCGCCCACCGACGGCGGCATGGACGAGATCGACTTCGCGCTGCGCCGCGAGGTTCACGCTGTTGACAACCTGGACGCGGCGGCGCTGGCCGCCGAAGGGGTGAAGAGCCTGAGTCGCGAGATCGAGCTGGCCCTGGCCAAAGCCGCTGATACGCCGACGGTTCGGAGACTGCCCGACCGCGGTAGGACCGCGGCGGACCCGATGCCGCCGATACTCCCTCCGCCGACGGTGCCGTGGTCGCAGCGCAAGCGACTGCTCAAGCACTATGCCGGTTGGCTGGTGTATGGCTGCGGGGTCACCCAGGCCGCCACCGCACGGGTGCTGAACTCGACGGGGCAGCGCACCCCGACCGGTCGGCACTGGAAGCCGGGCACGGTGTCGAAGTTGCTCACCGGAAAGTACGACGACCCGCGGCGTCCCGGTGAGGTCACGCCAGACGCAAGAGCTGGGTGACGATCACCGGCGGGATGACGGCCAGGGCGATCGTCAATGGCGTTGCCAGGTAACCGATGAGGATGCCGCGGCCGATCTGAGCCGTTTTCGCCCCGCCCGACTGTGACATGAAGAATCCGGTCGGCACCACGATCACGGTCGCGATGCCCAAGCAGTACAGGCTGAGGATCCAGTACGGGAACCACACCCACGTCGCGGTCTCGACGACAGCGATGGTCGCCAACGCGGCGAAGAAACCGTGCGGTCCGTAGCGGGCTTCGGTAGCCGGGGCGGTCATGTGTTCTCGAACCACGGCAGGAAAATCAGCGCGTAGAACAATCCGCTGACCACCATCAACACGGCTAATCCGGCGACCGCCAGACCCACGCCGCGTCGACGCGGTGACTCCGCGCGCAACAACATCGGGCCGACAGCCAGTCCTGCGGCGGCCGGCACGATGATCGCGGCCGCGACCAGGTACCAAAACACTGTCCCGAAGCAGAATGAGCAGCCGTTCAGCCCCAGCCAGCCGACGCCGATTATCGCTGCGAGGACGACTTGGGCGACGATCGGTGCGGATCGGGTGGCGCTCTTCCAGAAGGCGGGGTCGCCGTCGCGGATTCGGGCCAGGATGGCAGCGGGCATGCACCAGTTCCTTCCGGTGATCAGGTGGAAACACCGCCGGGCTTACCCGACGATGAGGGTACTGACGGTGGCGAGGCGGTCGGTCCGAAATCGGTGACCGGCAGCGGAGTTCGAACGTCGAACTGCGGATTCCAGCTGCCGCCGTGATCGAAGGGAGCGAACGCCTTGCCGCCGATTCCGACCTCGTGGTGGAACGGCAGATTGAACAGGGGCCCGTACATGCGGCCGGATTGAGCCGGGTTGATCAACACCGTGCGGGTGCTCCCGTTGGGCAGATCCTGGTAGACCTCCAAAGACGGGTAATCCGTGCGGGTGCCGTCGACGTGCACGCCACCCGGACCGGGGGTGAACACCAGGTCGCCGTTCACGCTCAACCGGTGGCTGCCCAACGGGCCGTGCGGATCGGTGGCGGCGCTCCCTGCAAATGGGTTTCCGGCGTCGTATTTGATCCGCACCGATCCATCCGGCACTTGCGTGACACTGCCCTGGGGGACACCAACTTTCACCTGCCTCGGAGAGCCGTCGCCGTTGAGTTCGACAGACGGGTTCTGGCGCATCACCACGATGCCGTTGTCGTAGTCGATATAGGTGGTGACCTTGGTGTCCTCCGGATCGAAACGCGACTTCGGCCCGCGGTCGTTGCCGGCATCCTTTGAACCCAGGCGGTCGACCCACGGTTGCTCGATCCACTGCGATGCCCGCACCACGCCCTGCCCGGGCACCGGTTCGATCCTGGCCACCCGGACCTCGGAGTCCACGCCTTGAAATTTGGGGTCGTAGGTATGCGCATCCAATGCCGCCGCCGTCGTCCAATCCGACGCGGACACCGGGTCGCGGTGGAAGACCTGTTTGAAGGCGTCGATCTGATTCTGACGCCGCTTGCCCTCGGCGCCCGGCGCCTGTTTGAAGGTGTGGTCGACGGCCTGAATATTCGGCTTCGGCCGATCCTCGACCGCATAACCACCGCCCAGGGATCGCAGCAGCGCGGCCCGGCGGGCGCTGTCGGCCGCGGTGTCGTCGACCACCTGGAGAATGTCGCGGGTCTTGGCCGTCAGGAATCGCTGGAACTGGCGTGCGCCCGCCGGGGTGTCCAACGCCCGCGCCCGCTGATCGGCCACAGCAGTGCGGATCTCGGCCTCGATGTCGTCCAGCCGCTTCCGGCCGGCCAGCGCAGTGCGGTAGGCGTCGTGCATCGTCGCGGCGAAGGCCCGGTCGGCCTGAATCGATGCCTCGAGTCGCCGCACCAGCACGGCTTCGCGAGCACGCGCCGCGTCGGCGTGGGCGCCGGTTTCCACTGGCATACCGGGAGGCTAATGCAGCGGCGCGCGCTGCGGTATTCACCCGCCGGCGCTCAGTCCTTGAAGTAGACCAACTGGTGGGTGCTGGTCAGCAGCGCCCCATCACGGGACCACAGGTGCGCGCTCTGGTCGAAGTATCCGCGGGAGAAGGCGTTGGCGTGTGCGCTGCCCAGCACGAAATCGCTGCCCACGGCGTCGATCTGCGCCTTGTCGGCGTGGAAGTAGGTGGTCAGCGAGATGGTTCCGGCCGGGACGTAGCCGCCGCGACGCAGGAACACCCGGGGATAGAAGATGTCGGAGATCGCCGCCAACGCGGCGAAGTCCAACGGGCGCTCCAACTCATCCCGCACCCACAGTGTGGTGATCGACGAATCGCTGAGTACACCATCCTCAGGAATGGCGCCCTCGGTGAAACGCATGTCGTAGCGGTTGGCCCAGACCACTCCCTCGAAGAAGTTGCCTCGCGGGATATCCTCGGGTGCAGCCGATTTCGGCAGAAGGGCTTCGATATCAGTCCAGGTGTCGCGGTGCAGTCCGAACAATGCAGTGGCGGTGGTCTTGACCTCGTCGCCCTGGCGCAGTTCGGCGATCCAGTGCTGGTTGCTGCGGTTGGTGCGCGCGGCCCGCAGCGTGATGTCGAACTCGCCATCGGCGATGGGCGCGGCGTAGTTGACTGTCAACGCCAGCGGGTCGCCGATCCGGTCCGGATGAGTTTCGACGGCACGCAGCAGCGCCGCCGCGGTGATCCCGCCGAACGGCCCCACCATGTTGGCCCACTGCGGCTCGGTGGCCCCGCGGACCAGCCCGGTGTCGATGGTCCGCAGGTCCAGGGCGCGATCGAAGGGGTGCATGGGCGCAATTTATCGCGAGCGCTCGGACCTTCTTCGCGGCGGCCAACAACATGTGCATGCTAATGTATGAGCATGTCTGGGTTGGAGCATCGGCTTCAGATCCTGCTCGACGACGAACGCCATCGCCGCATCACCGCCGCGGCCCGCGAGCGTGGCGTTTCGGTGGCCACGGTGGTGCGTGAAGCCATCGACCGCGGCCTCGCAGGTCCTATCGACCGTCGTAAATCTGCCGGTCAGCGCCTCCTTGACGCTCCCGACATGGATGTCCCCGAGCTGCCGGAGCTCAAACAGGAGCTGGATGACCTGCGCGGACGCCGCGGATGATCCTGCTCGACACCACTGTCCTGGTCTACGCCAAGGGCACCGAGAGCCGGTTCCGGGAACCGTGCCGCGACCTGATCGCAGCGATCGCAGCCGGGCGGATCGAGGCGACCACCACTCCCGAGGTGATCCAGGAGTTCGTCCATGTTCGCGCCCGACGACGTGGTCGCAACGATGCCGCCGGGCTCGGGCGCAGCTACGCCGAGCTTCTCGCACCCTTGCTGACCGTTACCGCCCACCACCTCGACCGGGGGCTGGCCACCTTCGAGACGACACCGAATGTTGGGGCCTTCGAAGCGGTGCTGGCTGCCGTCGCCAAATCCGCCGGGGCAATCCTGGTCTCGGCCGACGCCGCATTCAGTGACATACCGGATATCACCCAGGTCGTCCCCGACGCTGCGGGTATCGGCGGCCTGCTCGACGACCGTTGATCTCCCCGTAGGCTGACGGCGTGTCACAACCGCTGCTGACCGCTGACTTCGCCCGCGAATTCCCGGAGCTGGCGGTGCGCTGGCAGGCCGAGACTCCGCCCGCGCCGCGCCTGCTGGTGCTCAACGAGCCGCTCGCGAACGAACTGGGCCTGGACGCGCAGTGGCTGCGCGGCCCCGAGGGCATCGGTCTGCTGACCGGCACGACCATTCCCGACGGCGCCTCCCCGGTGGCGCAGGCCTACGCCGGACATCAGTTCGGCAACTACGTTCCGGTGCTCGGCGACGGCCGGGCCCTGCTGCTCGGCGAAGTCACCGACACCCAGGGCCGCCACCGCGACCTGAGCCTCAAGGGCTCCGGGCGCACTTCATTCGCCCGCGGCGGCGACGGCCTGGCGGTGGTGGGCCCGATGCTGCGCGAGTACCTGATCAGCGAAGCCATGCACGCGCTGGGCATCCCGACCACCCGGTCGCTGTCGGTGGTGGCGACCGGACGCGAGGTGCAGCGCGAGGCCGTGCTGCCCGGGGCGGTGCTGGCCCGGGTCGCTGCCAGTCATCTGCGGGTCGGCAGCTTTCAGCTCGTCGCCCAGCAGGCCCGCGCCACCGGAGACCTCGGGTTGCTGCGCCGGCTGGCCGATCACGCCATCGCCCGACACCACCCGGATGCCGCACAGGCCGAAAACCCTTACATCGCACTGTTCGCCGCGGTGGCCGAGGCGCAGGCGTCGCTGGTGGCGCAGTGGATGTTGGTCGGATTCGTGCACGGGGTGATGAACACCGACAACACCACGATCTCCGGTGAGACCATCGACTACGGGCCGTGCGCGTTCATGGAGGCCTACGATCCGGCGACCGTGTTCAGCTCCATCGACCACGCCGGGCGCTACGCCTACGGCAACCAACCGCTGGTCATGCAATGGAATCTGGCCCGGTTCGCCGAGACACTGCTGCCGCTGTTCGACGACGACGAAGACAAGGCACTGTCGGTGGCCGTGGAGATCCTCGAAGGATTCATGCCGCGCTATCACGGCTTCTGGTCGGCCGGGATGCTGGCCAAGTTCGGGCTCTCCAAGAGCATGGAAGCCGCCGGCCTGATCGATCAGGCGTCGGCGCTGCTGTCCGAGAACGCCGTCGACTTCACGTCGTTCTTCTGTGCGTTGAGCGCGGCGGGCCGCGGCGACGTCGGCGGGGTGTTGGCAGGCAACATCTTTGACGACTGGTTGACGCGCTGGCGTGCGCTGGGCCCCGACGTCGACGCGATGGACCGGGTCAATCCGCTCTACATTCCGCGCAACCATCTGGTCGAGCAGGCGCTGACCGCCGCGATGCGCGGCGATCTCGTCCCGGTGGGCAAGCTGCTGGACGTGGTCTCCGAGCCGTTTCGGAAGCGGGACGGGTTGCAGGAGTACGCGGCGCCGGCACCGCCGGAGTTCAGAGGGTATCGGACGTTCTGCGGGACGTGAGGGTGCTCAGCCCGGATTGACGGCGGCGACGACCCAGGTGTGGCCCGGGAATTTCACGACACCGTCGACCCGGTGCCGGCGGAGTTCGTCGCGCAGCTCCTCGATGACAGCGGCCCAGCCGTCGGCGCCCAGCCGGTCCTGCAGCTCGGCGCTGGCCTGCCGTCCGGTGGTGTTGGACAGGATCAGCCCCAGCCGCTCCTCGACGCCGTCGCTGCCGTCGATGCCGAAATCGCAGATCCCGTCGAAGGCCGTCACGGTGACGTCGCTCCAGCCGGCGCCGGCCAGGATGGTCCGCACCCGCTCGGCGTTGCCGAAGGCCAACGGTCCGGGGGCGTCGGGATCGGGTGCGGCGGGCGGTGTTTCAAGTCGAGCGGCCAGGACGTCGACGCCCGCGGTGAACATCGGATTGTCGCCTTCCCGCCAGCACACGAACGCCAGCCGGGCTCCCGGCGCCGCGGCGTCGCGAATGTTGGCGAATGCGGCCACCGGGTCGTCGAAGAACATCACCCCGAACCGCGAGATGATCCAGTCGAATGCCTCGCCGGTGGTGGGCCGCAGGGCAAGAGTCTGGGCGTCGCCGAGTGACACCGTGGCCGTCGGCACCCGGCGGCGGGCCTCCTGCACCATCGGCTCGGAGATGTCGACGCCGAACGGGACGGCCCCGAGTTCCGCGGCCCGCTGCAACAGAGTCCCTGAGCCACAACCGATGTCGAGCACCCGCGCGCCGGAGTCCATGTCAGCGGCCTGCAGCACCGCGTCGGCGAACGGCGCCAGCACCGCTTCGAAGATCGCCGCGTTGTCCACCCAGTCGATGCCCTGCGCCGCCCACGCCTGCTGCTGTTCCTCGTTCGCCATCACCACAGCGTAGGGGCCGGCGGAGTTCGGCGATTATCGGACGTGCTGCGGGACGTGCGGTGCGCCGTCGCGCAGCTCATGGCGTCCTGAGGCGTGCGTGGCCACCGGCGACCCGTTGATCCGATAGGCGCTGTGTCGGGGGGTACCGGGCGGTGCGGCGTGCCGGCCCGGGGAACCGTTCTCGCTGAGCTCGAAGCGTTGCGCCACCCACGCCAGGGGTTTGGGCGCCCACCAGGTCCATCGGCCCATCACATGCATGAACGCCGGTACCAGCACCATCCGGACCAGCGTGGCATCCACCAACACCGCCAACGTCAGACCGAGGCCGAGCATCCGCATGAACGACACCTGCGCGGCGATCAACGCGGCGAACGAGATCGACATCACCAGCGCCGCGGCGGTGATCACCCGGGCGGTCCGGGCCACGCCCAGCGACACACTCTCGTCGTTGTCGGCGCGAGTGCGGCCCGACTCCAGCCAGTATTCGCGGATCCGGGACACCAGGAACACCTCGTAGTCCATCGACAGCCCGAACGCGATGCAGAACAGCAACACCGGCACGTTGGCCACCAACGTCCCGGTGGGTGTTGTTCCGAACGCACCGAGATGGCCGTCCTGAAATATCCAGACCAGCGCCCCGAACGCGGCGACCAGCGACAAAACATTGAGGATCAGGGCCTTGGCCGGCAGCACCACGCTGCCGGTGAGCAGGAACAGCAGAGCGAACGTGATGGCGGCGATCAGACCCAGCACCAACGGCAGCCGGTCGGTGATGGCATTCACGCTGTCGCGGTTGATCTGCGCCAACCCGGCCAGCTGCACCGGCCGGTCGCCCGGGGCGCGCACCTGGTGCAGGTTGTCGAGCTGGGTCTCGGACCGCTGCGAGAACAGCGGTGCCCTGCTGGCGACCGTCAGAAACGCACTGTCGCCTGTGACCCCGGTTGCCGCGGCGGGGTCGCCGACCCGGGCGCCGTCGACGAAGGTGCCGGTCGGGGCCGACACCGACGACACGTCGGTGACCCGGGACAGATCGGCCGCATAGCGACCGAGTTCGTCGGCCGGCACGCCGGCCATGTCGGGAAGGACGATCGGCACCGCCCGGTCGGAGTCATTGGCGAAGTCGTTGCGCAGCGCGTCTCCGACCTGGTGCGCCGTCGCCGACCGCGGCAGGACCCGGTCGTCGGGGAAGCCCCACTTCACCCCGAAGAACGGCAGCCCGACCGCCACCAGCAGTGTGACCACCGCCAGGCCGATCGGCACCGCGCCCCGTGTCACGAATTTCGTTGCCCGGTACCAGAACTGCTGCTCTACCGGCCGGGCGGTGGGTGCCGGCCTGCGCAGCAGCCGGCGTGCGGGCCGGCGCACGTCCAGCGCGTCGAGCCGGGGTCCCAGAAATGCGATCCCCGCCGGTGTCACCACGATCGCCGCGAGCGCAACGAAACCCACCGTCGCCACCCCGGCATAGGCGAACGACTTCAGGAAGTACATCGGGAACAGCACCATGGCCGCCATCGACAGCGCGACTGTGCTCGCCGAGAACAGCACGGTCCGGCCGGCGGTGGTCATGGTCGCGATCAGCGCCCGGTCGGGGGCGACGCCGTCGGCCAACTCGTCGCGGTAGCGGTTGATGATCAACAGCGTGTAGTCGATCGCCAGTGCCAGGCCCATCGCGGTGGTGAGATTGAGCGCGAAGATCGAGACGTCGGTGGCCAGCGTGATCAACCGCAGGACCGCCATCGACCCCACGATCGCCAGCCCACCCAACGCGACCGGCAGGGCCGCCGCCAGCAGGCCGCCGAACACCCACACCAGCACCAGAAAGCTCAGCGGGATCGCGATCGACTCCATCAGCAGCAGGTCGTGCTGGTTCTGGTGGTTGATCTGCGCGTACACCATGGCGCCGCCGCCGGCGCGGACACTGACCCCGTCGCGGTCGTGCGCCAACTGATCGGCCAGGGCGCGGGCGTAGCGCTGCGCGTCGTTCTCGCCGCCCCTGAGGTTGGCCACGATCACCCCGGAGCTGCCGTCGGTGCTGATCAGCCGGGCGACGGCCGACGGTGGCCCGGTCCACGGTGAGGTGACGTTGTAGACGTGCGGCGACTGCTGTAGTTGCCCGGCGATGTCGGTGCCGATCGAGCGGGCCGGCTCGCCCGTGGCACCGCCGGGTGCGCTCAGCATGATCAGCAGCTGCTGGTCGCTCTGGCCGAACTGTTCAGCCAACACCTTGGTGGCCTGGGCGGACTCCGAGTTGGGGTCTTGAAAGCCGCCGGCGGACAGTTTGTCGGCGACCGGTATGCCGAAGACGGCGGCGGCGATCATCACCAGGAAAACCAGGGCGAGGACGCGACGTGGAGCGGCCAGAGCCAACAAAGCGATCCGCTGCAGCACGTCAGCTACCTTCCGCCGAAATGGTCGACGAGAGGTGCCGCCGACACCCCCACCGAACATGACACGAATTAGAAGTACGCAAGGTTCATCGCGGTAACCCGAACCAGCCTACCGGCCGCAACTCGCTGCCGCCGCAACAGTTTGTGGCTCGCAGGCGGGCGCACACCACATGGCCGCGGCCGGTGAATCGATACGACCGATCAACCCAACGTTTACCTGAAAACCTTGAACCGCGGCACCGGCCAGCCCGTGACCTCGACATGGACAACATCGCGACAAACACCCCGACAGTGGCCGCTGTGGCCGTTGAATTCCCGCCCCACCAGCACACTCAGTGTGAGGTGATGGCAGCCCTGTCCGACTTCGCCGGACCCGAGTTTCGGCGGTTCGTCGCCAACAGCGGTGTGGCGACACGCCAACTGGCACTGCCGCTGTCGCGTTACCCCAAGCTCAGTGGCTTCACCGAAGCGAACGACGCCTACCTCGAGATCGCCCTCGACCTGACCGAACGCGCATTGCAGTCGGCCCTGGATCAGGCCGGGCTGACCCCGTCCGACGTCGACGTGGTGTTCTCGACGACGGTCACCGGGCTGGCCGTTCCGTCTTTGGAGGGACGACTGGTGACGCGGATGGGGCTTCGGACCGACGTCAAACGCATTCCGATGTTCGGCCTGGGCTGTGTCGCCGGTGCCGCGGGTCTGGCCCGGGTGCATGACTACCTGCGAGGCTTCCCGGATCAGGTGGCGGCGCTGATCGCGGTCGAGCTGTGCTCGTTGACGGTTCAACGTCAGGATCTTTCGGTCGGAAATCTTGTTGCTTCCAGCCTGTTCGGTGACGGCGCCGGCGCGGTCGTCGCGACCGGGGCGAGCCGGGCGAGCACCGGCCCGAAGGTACTGGCGACGCGCAGCCGAACCTATCCCGACACCGAGGAGATACTCGGCTGGGACATCGGTAGCCAGGGCTTCAGCATCGTCTTGTCGGTCGAGATCGCCACCGTCGTACAGAAATACCTCGGTGACGACGTCCGCGACTTCCTCGCCGATCACGGCCTGGTGGTCGAAGACATCTCCACCTGGATTGTGCATGCCGCCGGCCCGAAGGTGATCGACGCGGTCGAAGAGGTGCTGGACCTTCCGCCGGATGCGCTCGACCGCACCCGAAACTCGTTGCGTGACCACGGCAATCTGTCGTCGGTGTCGGTGCTGGACATCCTCCATGATGTCGAGTCGGACCCGCCGAGGCCGGGCTCGCTCGGCCTGATGATCGCGATGGGGCCGGGGTTCTCCGCCGAACTCGTGCTGATGAGCTGGTGATGATGTATTACCTGCTGATCCTGGCCGTCGGCGTGGAACGACTGGCCGAGCTGGCGGTGGCCAACCGCAACGCGCGGTGGGCATTCGCGAACGGTGGCAGGGAATTCGGGCACAACCACTATCCGGTGATGGTCAGCATCCACGCGGCACTGCTGCTCAACTGCGTCACCGAGGTGTGGTTGTTGCACCGGCCCTTCATTCCGCTGCTGGGCTGGCCGATGCTCGCACTGGCGCTGTTGAGCCAGGGGCTTCGGTGGTGGTGCATCGCCACACTCGGTAAACGGTGGAACACCCTGGTGATCGTGATGCCGCAGACACCGCTGGTGCGCAGCGGCCCGTATCGGTGGCTGCACCACCCCAACTATGTGGCCGTGGTGGTCGAGGGCTTCGCGCTGCCGCTGGTCCACACCGCCTGGCTGACCGCGATCGGATTCACCCTCGCCAACGCGGCCGTGCTGCGGGTGCGCCTCCGGGTGGAGAACGCCGCACTGGGGTACCGGTGAGCGCCACCGATGCCGATCTGCTCGTCGTGGGCGGCGGGCCGGCGGGCCTGGCCACCGCGTTATACGCGCGCCAGCAGGGGCTTTCGGTGATCGTCGCCGAGCCGCGGAACAATCCGATCGACAAGGCCTGCGGTGAGGGGTTGATGCCGGGCGGGCTGGTCGCACTGACGTCGCTCGGGGTGGACCCGGCGGGGCTGCCGTTGCGCGGTATCGCCTACCTCGACGAGCGGCGCCGGATCGAGGCGCCCTTCCGCGACGGGCCGGGGCGCGGGGTGCGCCGGACCACTTTGCACGCCGCACTGGCCGATCAGGCCAAGCAGAACGACGTGGAATGGATTTCGAAGCGGGTCGACCATGTCGACCAGGATGCCCGGGGGGTGGCGGCGGGCGGGATCCGGGCGAAGTGGTTGATCGCCGCCGACGGGCTGCACTCCACGGTGCGGCGCAGCGTCGGGATCCCGTCCGTTGCCGGCACACCGCGGCGCTTCGGGGTGCGATGGCACTACCGGATTCCGGCCTGGTCGGAGTTCGTCGAGGTGCACTGGTCCCGGTGGGGCGAGGCCTACGTGACCCCGGTGGAGCCGGATCTGGTGGGCATCGCGATCCTGTCGCCGCATCGTCCCGAACTCGGCTGGTTTCCCGAGTTGGCAGCCCGTGTCGCCGGTGCGCCGCGCGGCCCGGCTCGTGGTTGCGGCCCGATGCGCCAGGTGGTTTCGCGCCGGGTCGCGGGCCGGGTGCTGCTGGTCGGTGATGCGGCCGGCTACGAGGACGCGCTGACCGGTGAGGGCATCAGCCTGGCCGTCAAACAGGCGGCTGCCGCCGTCGCCGCGATCGTCGACGACAACCCGGCAGCCTACGAGCGGGCCTGGCCGGTGATCACCCGGCGCTATCGACTGATCACCCGAGCGCTGGTGCTGGCCAGCGCTCCGCAGTCGACCCGACGGGCCTTGATCCCGGCGTGTGAACTGTTGCCCGGGGTGTTCGAACGTGCCGTGCATCTGCTGGCCCACTGAGCGCCCGCTCGACCGCTGACAGCACCATCCGGGTGGACGTGCGGGTACCGATCGTGATGCGCACCGCGCCATCGGGGTAGTGACGAACCTGCAACCCGGTGCCGAAGAAGATCTCTCGCCACGGCCGGCCGGCCGCGGGCAGGTACACGAAGTTCGCCTGCGAGTCGGTGGTGTAGACACCCGCGGACCGCAGCCGCGCCTGCAGGTGGTGGCGTTCGGCGGTGATCTGCTCGATCCGTTGTCGCAGCTGCGCTTCGGCATCGTAGGAAGCCTCTACCGCCACCATGCAACTGGTGGGGATGCCGAACGGTATCTGCATGGCCCACAGCAGCGCCGCCGGTGCCGGTGCCGCCAGGCCGTAGCCGATCCGCAGGGCGGCCAGCCCGTAGGCTTTGGAGAAGGTCCGCAGCACCACCACATTCGGGAATCGCCCGATGAGCTCCGAGACATCGAGGCGCTGGTGCGGCGCGACGAATTCCCTGTAGGCCTCGTCGAGCAGCACGATGGTGTCACCGGGGATGTCCGTCAGGAACCGTTCGACATCGGTGGCGGACTCCAGCGTTCCGGTGGGGTTGTGCGGCCGGCACAGCACTACTACGCGGGCGCTGGCGGCGGCCCGGGCCATCGCGGTCAGGTCATGGTGGCCGTATCTATCCAGCGGGACTTCGACCGTCGTCAACCGGGCCATCCGGGCGAAGATCGGATAGCCGTCGAAAGTCGGCCGGCTCAGCACGATCCGATCACCGGGGCGGGTCATGGCGTGCAGAATCTGCATGGTCACACCGGACGCTCCGGCGCCGAGCATCACGGTCTCCTCGGGCACACGTGCGTGGTCGGCCACCAGCCGGCGCAACCGGGTGGGCAGGAAGTCCGGGTACCGGTTGGCCGCGCCGATGGACTGGATCAGTGCCGCGCTCACCGCCGGCAGCGGCGGAAAGGGATTCTCGTTGAGTGACAACGCGAACGGGTCGCCGGCCACCGACATAGGGGTCATCAGGCTCGCCCTCCCCATCGGATGGCCGCTGCGCCGGCGAAGTCGCCGGCGTGGGCAAATCCGGCCATCACCACCACCTCGCCCGGGTTGAGCCGCTGCTCGGTGATCGCCCGATCCAGGTTGATCGGAATCCCGGCGCCGAACAGGTTGCCGCACTCATCAAAGGTATCGACGTGCCGTGAGTCGGGCAGTTCGAGCGCTTCGCGCCAATTGCGCAGGAACACCCGGTTGGGCTGATTGGTGACCAGGAGGCCGATATCGGCGGGACGCAGGCCATTTCGATGGCAGATCGCCAGCGCGACCTCGGGGACCTGCCGGTTGCCGCGCGCCATCACCTTGGTGATCTTGTCTTCGGTGAAGCCGATGTAGCCGGCACCGGGACCGGGCTGCCACCATTTGCGGGGCGGGTCGATGGTGTAGGTCATGTCACCGGCGTATTCGCCGTAGGTGCGGCACTCGACGTCGAGGATCGGCGATTGATCCGAGCACGTGACCAGTCCGACCGCCGCACCGTCGCCGGGTACCGAGGCCTGCGACTTGCCGCGCACTGCCGGCTGGTCGAAGACCTGGCCGGCGGCGTTCTGGGCGATCGCGATCAACGCGCTGCGTCCCGCTCCGGCCGCCAGCAGTTGCCGGGCTACGTTGAGGCCCAAGATGAATGCGGCACATCCGCCGTTGTGCAGATCCAGCACCGACGACGGGCGCATGCCGAGCCGGTGGGCGATGCCGCCGCCGGATCCGTTGAACGGAATGTCCGGCAACTGGGTGTGGGTGATCAACACGTCGACGCCTTCGATGACCTCGCGGCCGTGGCGCTCGATCAGTCCCTGCGCGGCCTGCTCGATCATGTCGGCCGCGGACTCGTCGGCGGCGACGTGGTGGCGGAGCTTGGGCGCCCGGAACATCACGTTGTCCCGCAACTCGTCGGATTCGGCGAACTGTGCGTAGTAGTCCGCGGGGATCGGTTCGCCGGGAAGGTAACTGGAGACGTCGGTCAGACTCACGGTGGGTGGGTTCATGATCGGCTCATCTCATCCAGGACGGTGTGATGGGCAGGCCGTTGTGGTGGCGGTACTCCGCGATGGCCTTGAGGTTCTTCATCTCCAGCAGGTGCCCGGCGCTGAACATGTCCCAGAAGTCGCCTACCCAGACCGGGCGCTGCGGCGGCGCGGCCTCCGGATACGGGTTGTCGTCGTAGAACGGGTGGTGGCAGTTGGTCCACAGCACCACCGATCCGGGCTTGTTCAGCACCACCTGGGCGTCGATGACCCGGAGCAGATAGATCATCCACAGGTGGTGGCCCTGATCCCATGCGCAGTGGTAGTCCACGGTGCGTGAGCGACTCTCGGCGACGGTGCGGGTGTAGATCTCGGTCTCCGAACCGAGCCGGTCGTGGGCGAGCCAGAGGCCGGGTTCGTCGGTGGGGGTGAAGCCGCGCAGACTGTAAGTCCACTCTTCCAGGCACCGGGTGTCGGCCAGGTAGTCGAACAGTTCGTCGGGCGGGCAGTCGATGTAGTCGTTCACGGTGCAGTAGTCACCGAAGACGACATCGTGCGGGTAGACCGACCGCATCATCTCCATGATGATCGGGGTGGCCACCTTGCGGGGGCTGGACTCTATCCGGACCAGGCCGTCGATGGCGTCGGCTGAACCGGTGTGGGCGGTGATATCAGCGAGTGCCGGCAGTGACATAGCGGTGATCCTCCTGACGGGTTGGTGCGGCAGCGGAAAGAAACGGTGCGAACGGCGGGATCTCATCGGCGGCGCATTCGACGCTGACCACTGACGGGCCGTCGTGGGCCAGCGCGGTGCGCAACGCGGCGCCGAATCCGCCGGCGTCCGCCGTCTCGATCGCGTTGAGTCCCGGGAACATCGACGCCAGGCCGGCGCCGAGATGGCTGGGGGTGTAGCGGTTGTAGCTGTGCAATCCGTCGTAGAACAGTCGTTCGCGAGTCACGCACATGCCGTGGGCGTTGTTGTTGAGCAACACGAACAGGACCGGGAGCCGGTACTGCACCGCGGTGTGGATCTCCATGCCGTGCATGAAGAACGCGCCGTCACCGGCGATCACCACGGTGCGCCGGCCGCGGCCCAACGCCGTCCCGATGCCGGCGCCGAAGCTGTATCCCATCCCGCCCATGCCCAGGGCGACCAGGAAGCGGCCGCCGCGCCGCGGCGGCAGGTAATGGATTGCTGCGGCTCCCGTGTTTCCCGCGTCGACGACGATGTCGACGCTGTCCGGTAGTTCATGGTCGAGCACCCGCATCGTGTCGCGGTAGCGCACCCCTGGCCCGGCGTAGGGCGGCGGCCGTAACTCGGTGCGCGGCAGGGTGTCGGGTACCCGCAGCCACCGCGGCCGCCCGGGCCCGGTCAGCGCGCTGCACAGCCTGCTCAGCGACGCCTGCAGGTCGATCGTCTGCACGTGGGTGCACGGAAGATACGGTGGCGCCGAGCCGATCGACACGGTACGGACACCGGCCAGCGCCGCATCGAGACCGGCGCGCGCGGTCTGCGACAACCGGGTGCCCACCACCAGGCACAGTGCACTGGCCGCGACCGCTTCGGCGACCGAGGGGTTACCCATCACGCCGGCCACACCCAGCGCCGAGGACGCACCGAAACCCGTTGTGCCGGAGACATCCTTGGCGTCGGGAACGCACACCACCCGCGCCCGCAGCATGGCGCGCAGTTCCTCGAGTTCATTCCGGGCGTCGTCGCGGGCCACCTGTTCGCCCGCGATGATCGTCACCGGGCCGTGGGCCCCGCGCAGCGCGTGCAGGATCGGCTGCGGGTTGCCGATCGGTGGCCGCTCGGAATCGTGTATGCCGTTGCGCAGGCAGGTGCCGATCGTGATGATGCCCTGCTGAACGTCCTTGGGTAACAACAGCACCGCCGGCCCGCCGCGACGGGCGGCGCCAATGGCGCGCGGCAACGCCGCGACGATGTCGTCGGGGTCCAGCACCCGCTCGCAGAAGAGCGACACTCCCGCGAACAACGCCTGCGCGTCCAGCGCGCCGTTGCGGCCGCTGGTGTCCTGAAAGCTGCCGCGGCCGTCCATCGCGTGTGGGGCCTGGCCGACCAGCGCCAGTACCGGCACCCGGCTGGCCAGTGATTCACCCAGTCCCGCGATCAGGTTCAGCGCGCCGCCGCCCGACGTCGCGGCCACCACCCCCAACCCGGCGCCGCTGCGGCTGTATCCATCGGCCATGGTGGCGGCGCCGAACTCGTGCTTGGCCAGCACCGTCGTGATGTCGGTCCGGAAATACGCTGCGTCGTAAAGATCTTCGATGTTCGCTCCGTCGACGCCGAAGATGTGGCGTACTCCCGCTGGCGGCAGCTGGGCGACGATGTGGTCGACAGCGGAGTAGTTCCTCGACATGCCAGTGACACGGCGGCCGACCGGCATTGGTTCACATGGCGCGTTCCAGCAGCACCTTGCCGTTGTCGGCGGAAACCACCTGTACCGACGCGATCTTGTCGGTGGGCGTCGAGATGCTGCCGGCCGGCGTCGCGGTGTGCCCGGGCTGTGCCACCCAGGTCGCCAGGCGGGTCTGGGTGCCGTCGCGGTCGATGACCACCAGGGCCAAAGTGTCGTGATGCGCGGTCACCGGAGCCAGGCAGACGCAGCTCAAGTCGATGAAGCTGCCCCAGGGCTTGCTGCTGACCGCGACGGTCGAGGCCAGCTCGGTGGTACCCACCTGCGCCATCGGCAACGCCTCCTGCGTCGACGACGGGGACGGGGAGCCTCCGACACCGACCAGGACACCGATTCCCAACACCGCGGCAGCGGCACTGCTGGCCGCCCAGGTCACCAACCGGGTGCGGCGGCGGCGCCGGCGCACCGTGCTCAGCAGCGACGGCAACAGCTCCGGCGAGAGCTTGGGAACCACGACCGCCTGGTCGCCGTCGGCGATGGCGGCAACGGTGCTGTGTTCGAGCTGCGAAAGCAGGGCGGGCACGCCGCTGATCTCTGCGACCGCGCTCCGGCATGCCGAACAGCCGGTCAGATGCTGCTCGAACTCACGACGGTCGGCTGCGGACAGCGAACCCAGTACGTAGGCGGCGTCCCACATCGCGTAGCGGTGGTCCCCGTCATCCGGAACCGCACGGGGTCCGCCGTAACCGGCCGGACCGAATTCGCGTGGCGGCGTCATCGTGTCACCCCCATCTCCTGCAAGGCGAGTCGCAGTGCCCGCACCGCATAGTGCAGGCGGGATTTAACCGTTCCCTCGGCGATCCCGAGGTCTTCGGCGATCTGTGTGGTTGTCCATCCACGGTAATAGGACCGTTCGATCACAGCCTGGTGTTCCTTCGACAGTTGGGTCATGGCGTCGCCGATCAACATCCGATCCAGTGCGTTGTCCACTTCGTCGCGAGTGGGCTGCTCTGGTGGGGCCGTCTCGTCGAACAGGGCGACGACGTTGCGGTACTGGGCGCTGCGGCGCTCATCGATGATCATGTTGCGTGCGACGGTGCACAGCCAGGCCCGCGGCGAGCGCTCGGGGTCGCTGAAGACCTCCGGGTGCTGCCAGGCACGCAGCAGCGTCTCCTGGACGACGTCTTCGGCGCGGCTCCGGTCGCCGGTCAGGCGCAGCGCGTAGCGCCACAACACTGCGGCGTGCTCGTCGTAGAGCGTCTTCATCAACGCGGCTTCATGGTCCGGCGGGATACCGACTCGAGGCATGGTGTCACCTCCTGCCTAATAACACGACGTGGATATCCGACGGGTTCAGCTCAGTCGGGCATCCAGTTCCCGTGGAACCCGTGCGGAACGCGGCGCGGCAACCGCACCCGGGCGACCGGTTTGCCGCCGAAGTCGGAGGCGTCGATGATCACCAGGTCGCTGCCGTCGCGCACCGGGTCATAGACGTAGGTCAGATACCAGCCGGCCGATTCGTCCGACTGGCCCGGCGACGGTGCGAACACCGCCTCACCGGGTGCACCGGATGCGCCGTTGACGCCGAACCGGTGCACCTGCGCGTCTCCGCGCGCCAGGTCGTAGCGGATCAGGCCGTTGCTGGTGACCGTGACGGCGTAGCGGGCGTCCGCGCCGACCAACCGATCGTCGACGCGGGGGAACTCGATGTCGCGGTCGTCGAGCTGGGCCTCCTCGACCACACCGGAATCCAGGTTGATCGTCCAGCGCCACAGCACGGCGTCGGTCTCGAAATCGCTATTGTTGCGCCACATCTCCGGGTAGCGGACCACCTGCAGGACGATCTCGGCACCCCGGTCGAACGCGTTGGCGATGTGGAACACGTAGCAGGGATCGATGTCGAACCAGCGGACCGGACCGTACGGGTCGTCGCGGCGCAGCACCCCCAGCCGGGCGCCGTAGTGCTCGTCCCAGCGGAACGGCAGGTCGCGTTCGTAGCGGGCGGTGAGCGCGACGTCCAGGTTGAACACCAGCGGCAGGTCCATGAACACGACGTGTTCGGCGGTCAGCGCGAAGTCGTGCATGAGCGTCATCCCGGGCACGTCAATAGGGCGGCGGATGATGAGGTCGCCGTCGGCGGTTGCGCGGTAGTAGTTGACGTGCGGGTCGAAGATGTCGCCGTGGCCGAAGAAATGCAGCTCGCCGGTGGTGGGGCAGATCTTGGGGTGCGCGGCCATGGAATCGGCCAGTTTGCCGGCGAAGTCGTAGACGCCCAACGTCTTGAGGTCATTGGTGATCTCATACGGCAGCGAGGACTCCATCAGCGCCAGTGTCTTGCCGGCGTGGCGGATCACGTGGGTGTTGGCCACGCTGGAGTGCAGGTCGCGACTGCCGTCGGGGTTGAAGAGCTGCAGCGGTTGACCGAAGCTCTCGGTGCGCACCCAGCGGTTGCGGTACCAGGCCGCCCGGCCGTTCTCGAGCCGCACGCCGTGGACCATGCCGTCACCGGTGCACCAATGCCCGCCCGCCTCGCGCGGGTTGGGTCCGTTGCGCAGGTACCAGCCGTTCAGTTCGGCCGGGATGGTGCCCTGCACCGGCAGGTCGAACGCGGTGAGTTCGTCGGGGACCGGGGCGTAGTTGCCGGTGCGGAAGATCGGCAGCACCGTCTCCGGGGGCTGGAGCACCGCGACCGATCCGCTGGATTCCGGGCGATCCGAGCCGTTGAGGGTGCGGTGGGTGACGGTGGTCAGCGAAACCTGCCCGGCCAGCAGCGCATCGTCGTCGATCGCGGTGACGTCGTCGCGGTTCAGCAGCGACAGCAGCGCCGGCATCCCCGACAGTTCGTTCACCGAGTCCCGGCACGACGGGCACTCGCCGAGGTGCGTCTCGAACTCGCGATGGTCGGACTCCGACAGCGATCCCAGCACGTAGGCGGCATCCCACAGGGCGTACTCGTGGCGAGATGTGGTCATGGCGCCACTCCCATGTCGCGAAGTGTCCGCTGGAGGGTGCGCAGCGCGTAGTGCAGCTGTGCTTTCACGCTGGCTTCGGCGATGCCCAGGTCGGCGGCGATCTGCCCGGTGGTCCAGCCGTGGAAGAAAGCCCGGCCGAGCAGCACCCGGTTGTCGGAGGACAGCTGCGCCAAGGCGTCGACGACCAGGGGCCGCGCTTCGTGCTGGGTGGCGCTCGTCGTGTACGGGGACAGGCCACGCCTGCCGAGGGGGGCCCAGCCGGGGTCGTCGGCGGTCATCTGCGCGGCACCCGTGACCAGGCACGACGGCACCGGCCGCACGTGCGGGACTGCGCGGCCGGGGCCTGCTTGCGGTCGAGTCTCGAATTGTCGCTGGTTCTCCCGATACCCATACACCAGCCTCCCGGAAGTGACACGAGGCGACGGCTCGTTCGGTTCACATCAGGTGTTCCTGGTTTCCAGTGTGTGCCGCGCGGCGCGGCGGCGGTAGGGGCCGGGGAATCTTTGACGGCGCCGCTAATTCGGGGTTTCCGGTGTCGCGGTGACCAGCGTCAGCTCCCAGGCGGCGAGCCACGGCTTGATCGACTGCCCGACGGAGTATTGGTGGGGGCCGTCGCAGGTGGGTTCGGAGTAGTCGCCGTTGGACACCGCGGTGAAGATCCCGACCGCTTGCGCGGTGCCGTCGGGCTGGATCCGGTACACCGGCCCGCCGGAGTCGCCGCAGGTGCCGGTGGCGGTGAACCGGACCTTGTTCTCCTCGCTGGCGACCACCGGCCCGCAGACCGGGCCGCCGCTGCGAATCCCGAAATGGCAAAGGGTGTCACCGATTTCGACGTGTTCAGCCAGGCCGGTCACCGGATGCCCGTCGACCTCGGAGGTCAGCGGGATCTTGCCCGGGTGATCGACGGTGATCAGCCCGATGTCGAAATCGTTCCAGTCGTTGCCGTCGTAGACGCTTTCGGTGAAGGTGCCCACGACCGGATATTTGTAGAGGCCGCCGTGGTGCACGGCCACCTTCCCGGGCCCGCCGGGCTTGTTGCAGTGGCCGGCCGACAGCAGCCCGGGCTGGCCGTCCTTGGTGCGCACCAAAAAACCCGCGGTGCAGCTGATGTTGTCGGAGCCGTCGGCGGGGCTGACGTTGATGCCGATCCCGGGGCCGATGGACTTGGCGGTGGGCGTGGGGATCGGCTGGCGGATCGGGTGGGTGTGGTTGACCCAGATCGCGCTGGCGATGATCGCGGTGAAGACGACGATGACGCTCAGCCTGCCCGCCAGGGTCTTCAGCGAGCGTTTCGGCGACACCGGGGTGACTCTACTGAGCGGGCCGGCGATTACCGCGACTACCGGGCGTTTTACGCGCACAATGGAGCGCAGGGGAGTCGTTATGGAGGTGTCAACGATGAGTACCGCAAGTCGATCTCAGACCACCACCCGGATGTTCGCCCGGGTGATCGGACCATTTCTGGTCGTCATGATGGCGACTGCTGCGGTACGCCTTCCGCAGCTGTGGCCGCAGGTCTCGTCCTGGGCCACCGATTCCTTGGAGACCTGGTCGATCGGGGCGTTCACGTTGATCACCGGCCTGGTGGTGGTGGCGCTGCACCCGTACTGGCGGGGTGTCGCGGCATTCAGCATCACCGCGCTGGGCTGGATGACCGCGGTGAAGGGAGCGTTCCTGGTGGCGTTCCCGGCGACCTTGCTGTCGATGCCTGCTGACACCTCGGGCGCGGTGTGGGTGTTCCGGGTTGTGTATGCCGCGTTCACGGTGCTGGGGCTGTATCTGACTTGGGTCTGTCTCTTATACACATCT
>NZ_CP083986.1:744315-746492 GCF_020172685.1 [Mycobacterium] nativiensis
GTGCCGATTCGGGCGAGGCCGCCGGGCTGGAGTTGGTCTGTCATGGTGCTCCTAGTGAGACACTGGCAAAGATGCGGAGGGCCCTCCGCTTAAGCCGCGTAACAGAAACGGAGGTTCCTCCGCTTTGTCTGGGAGATCCGATGCCCGCCGCAACCGAGAACTGCTGTTGGCGGCCGCCGCCGCCGCGTTCGGCGACTCCGACGGGAGTCCGGTTCCGCTCGAATCGATCGCCCGCGATGCCGGCGTCGGTATCGGCACGCTCTACCGGCACTTTCCCAATCGCGAGGCACTGGTCGAGGCCGTTTACCGCGCTGAATTGGGCGATGTCGCGGCCGTCGCCGAACAGCTGGTCGCCGGCCACCCGCCGAAGGTGGCGCTGCGTCGCTGGATGGACCGCTACGCCGGCTTCGTGGCGGCCAAGCGGGGGATGGCCGAGTCGTTGCGCGCCATCGTCGAGTCCGGCGCGATGGAGCCCAACGAGACACGTGAGCGTATCGTCGGCGCGGTCGATCTGCTGCTGCGGGCCGGCGCGCGCGACGGCAGCTTGCGCGCTGATGTACGCGCCGACGACGTCGTGTCGAGCCTGATCGGGATCTTCTTGACCAGCGGATCGCCCGAGCAGACCGGCCGTCTGCTGGATCTGCTCGTTGCCGGAGTGGCCGCCGCCGGCTGATCAGTCTGTCTACGGTGGGGACGATGACCATCGACGTGTGGATGCAGCACCCGACCCGGCGGTTCCTCGACCACGAGATGTTGGCGTCGCTGCGACGCTGGACCGGCGGGGCAATGCCCGACGAGGGGATCCCCATCGAGGCCACCGTGTCGGCGATGGACGCTGCGGGTGTGGATTTCGGGCTGCTCAGTGCCTGGCGCGGACCCAACGGCATGGACCTGGTCTCCAATGAGGAAGTCGCCGGATGGGTTCGAGCACACCCGAATCGGTTCGCGGGACTGGCCACCGTGGATCTGGATCGCCCGATGGAGGCCGTCCGCGAACTACGACGCCGGGTCAACGACGACGGGTTCGTCGGCCTGCGCGTGGTGCCCTGGTTGTGGAATGCGCCTCCCACCGATCGGCGCTACTACCCACTGTTCGTCGAATGCGTGGAACTCGGAGTGCCGTTCTGCACCCAGGTCGGTCATACCGGTCCGCTGCGACCGTCGGAAACCGGTCGCCCGATTCCCTACATCGACCAAGTGGCACTGGACTTTCCCGAACTGTCCATCGTGTGCGGACACGTCGGCTATCCGTGGACCGAGGAGATGGTCGCGGTCGCCCGCAAGCACGAGAACGTCTACATCGACACCTCCGCCTACACCACCAAGCGGCTGCCGGACGAGCTGATCCGGTTCATGCGAACCCGTACTGGGCAGCGAAAGGTGTTGTTCGGCACCAACTATCCGATGATCATGCACGCCCATGCTTTGGACGGCTTGGATGAGCTCGGCCTCGATGATCAGGCCCGGGTGGATTATCTGGGCGGAAACGCCGAGCGGGTGTTCAAGCTGGGTGGTGAGAACGCATGACGCCACCCCTAGACGACATCCTTGACCGCCTACACGTGGTGGCGCTGCCGATGCGCGTCAAGTTCCGCGGCATCATGGTGCGCGAAGTGGCCCTGATCGACGGCCCGGAAGGCTGGGGAGAGTTCGGCGCCTTCGCGGAATACGAAGCGCCCGAGGCGGCGCACTGGCTGGCTGCCGCACTCGAGAGCGCCTATCGCCAACTCCCACAACCCCTGCGCGATCGCATCCCGATCAACGCGACCGTGCCCGCTGTCGACGCCGAGCGGGTTCCCGAGGTGCTGGCCCGCTTCCCCGGCGCCCGCACTGCCAAGGTCAAAGTCGCCGAACCGGGCCAGACCCTGGCCGACGACGTCGCCCGCGTCGAAGCCGTCCGCGCGCTCATCCCCACCGTGCGCGTCGATGCCAACGGCGGTTGGACGCTCGATCAGGCGGTTGAGGCGGCAAAGGTATTGGGCGCATTGGAATATCTCGAACAACCCTGCGCCACCGTCGCTGAACTCGCGGAGCTGCGCCGTCGCATCGATACGCCGGTGGCCGCCGACGAGAGCATCCGCAAAGCCTCCGACCCCCTGGCTGTTATGAAGGCCGGGGCCGCCGATATCGCAGTGCTGAAAGTCGCGCCACTGGGCGGTATTTCAGCGCTATTGAAG
>NZ_CP083986.1:746592-747935 GCF_020172685.1 [Mycobacterium] nativiensis
GACGACACAGGTTCGCTGCCGCCGGGCCGGCCAGACGGGCGTCCCTGGACTCTCACGCCGCCGGTCAGCTTCGACCAACCCCTGGACATCGACTTGTCTCCGGACACCGTGGTGATCGCCGGGCACGGTGCGGGGCCGCACCCGAACCTTGCGGCACTGCCCACCGTCGCCGAGCCGACGGCCCCGATACCGGAGAATCCGCTGCACCCGCTCGCGCTGCCGCTGCTGCGCCCGCAGCAGGTGATCATGGCCGGCCGGCCTACCTTGCATCGTCCGGTGTCGACGCTGCTGGCCGACCCGAGCGTGCCGGTGTACGCGCTGACCACCGGGCCACGCTGGCCGGACGTGTCGGGTAACTCCCAGGCCACCGGCACCCGAGCCGTCACTTCCGGGAAACCCGATCCGGCCTGGCTGCGCCGCTGCACGGAGCTGAACGCCCAGGCCAATGCCGCGGTGCGCTCGCAGCTGGCGGCGCATCCGCTCACCACCGGCCTGCACGTGGCCGCCGCCGTGGCCGACGCGCTGCGCCCCGGGGATCAGTTGGTGCTGGGCGCTTCGAACCCGGTGCGCGACGCCGCACTGGTCGGGCTGGGCAACGCCACGAGCGCCCGGGGTGTCACCGTGCGATCCAACCGCGGGGTCGCCGGCATCGACGGCACGGTGTCCACCGCGATCGGTGCCGCCCTGGCTCACGAACAACAGCACCCCGACGCCCGCACCATTGCGCTGATCGGGGATCTGACGTTCGTCCACGACAGCTCCGGTCTGCTGATCGGGCCCACCGAACCGAGGCCCCAGGAGCTGACGATCGTGGTCTCCAATGACAACGGGGGCGGCATCTTCGAGCTGCTAGAGCAAGGAGATCCACGGTTCGCCGACGTCTCGTCACGCATCTTCGGCACCCCGCATGACGTCGACATCGCCGCGTTGTGCCACGCCTATCACGTCGAATTCCAGCAGGTTGAGGCCGACGACCTGGCCTCCTCGCTCGCCGAACCCGCCGGCGGCGTGCGGGTGCTTGAGGTCAAGGCCGACCGCTCATCGCTGCGGACACTGCACGCCGCGATCAAGGCCGCGTTGTGAGACTGCCTGATTGTCGGTCCAATAGGGCCTATCGAACGTTGAAGCCGTTGCTGCGCACCTTGATTCGCGGCAATGGCGCACTGCCCCGCAACACCTGGCCCGCGCGTCTCCTGCGGTGGGCACGCACCGGAGTGGTGATCCTGGTGTCGTTGGTGACGTTGCAGTCGGTGTTGTTGGTGGCGGGTGCGTGGCGCAACGACATCACCATCGAGCGCGACATGGGCGTGGCCGAGGCCGAGGTGCTCAACGCAGGCTTTCGG
>NZ_CP083986.1:748035-751213 GCF_020172685.1 [Mycobacterium] nativiensis
GCAACAACACCATGGTGATGGCCGGAGCCATCACCGCCGCCGCCTCCGACAAAGCCGCACGTTTCCTGCAGTTGTGCGACGCCTTCGGACTGCCCATCGTGTCGCTGGTCGACTGCCCCGGCTACATGGTCGGGCCCGCCGCCGAAGCAGAAGCACTGGTACGGAGGGCATCTCGGCTGCTGGTGGCCGGCGCGGCGCTGCGGGTGCCGCTGATCGGGGTGATCCTGCGCCGTGGCTATGGGCTGGGCGCGCAAGCCATGCTCGGCGGCAGCCTGCACCAGCCGGTGCTGACGGTCGCCTGGCCGGGCGCGCATCTGGGCCCGATGGGGCTGGAAGGCGCGGTGCGTTTGGGGCTGCGCAAGGAACTCGACGCCATCGCCGATGACGACGAGCGCGAAGAACGCGTCCGCCAAGCCACCGCTGCCGCCGAAGAACACGCCAAAGCGCTCAACGCCGCAACGCTTTTCGAAATCGACGATGTCATCGACCCCGCCGAGACTCGCGGTCTGATCGTCGCAACGCTGGCGGCGTCAGCCGGGTTCGGCCAAGACGTGCCACCCCGGCGGTTCGTCGACACGTTCTGAGGAGCCGCCTGCATCAGAGCAACCGGCCGAGCACCACGAACGCCGCCACAGCGAACAGCACCGCGTTCAGCGCCACGCTCTTGGGCTCCTGCAGTCGGGAATGCGCCCAGGCCGCCCCGACCATAACGACGCACAACCCCGCGGCGGCCAGCGGTGTCAGCGCCTGACCCATTCCCGTGAGGCCGGGCGCTACCAGCCCCAGGGCCGCCAGAAGTTCCATCGCCGCGGTGAAACGCACCACCGGCATGGGAAACATCGCCACCCCGGTCTGGCCGGTGTCCAGCAGCCGCTGGCGCGTCATGGTGAGTTTGGCGCCACCGGAGGCGGCGAATATCGCGGCCAGCGCGAATTGGGCTGTCCACAGTGCGATGTTCATGATCTCGGTCCTTCCTGTTTTCGGTGTTCATCTGCTAGGACGGAAGGAGGCCGGCGAATGTGACAGTTCGCTGGTGTCACACTCGCCCACGCGGAATCGTCTACATGACATGAGCAGGTACCAGACCATTCGCTATGACCGCAGCGAACACGTCGGAGCCCTGACGTTGTCGCGACCCGAGAAGCGCAACGCGATCAACCCGGCAATGCGCGCGGAATTGAACCACCTCGGCAGGCAATTGCTGTCCGACGAGACCCTTCGCTGTCTGATCGTGACCGGCGACGGCCCGTCCTTCTCTGCGGGCATCGACCTGGTCGAAGACATGGCCGGGACGTTGACCGCATTCGCCGATCGACCCCTCGATGACGAGACTGTGGAGCTCGGGCTCCGGGTGGCGGGGGCCTTCGAGTGGATTCCCCGGCTCGGCTGTCCCAGCGTCGCAGCGGTCCGGGGGCACGCCTACGGGGCGGGCCTACAGCTGGCACTGGCCTGCGACTTCCGCATCTTCGCCCACGATGCCCGGGTCGGTTTGACCGAAACCCGCTACGGCCTGTTGCCCGACATGGGTGCCACGTTTCGACTCCCACGACTCATCGGGGAGGGGAGAGCACGCGAGCTGATCCTGTTCGGCGAGGTCATCGATGCCGCCGAGGCGCTGCGCATCGGACTGGCCAACCGTGTGGTCGGCGACGACGAACTCGATTCCGCGGCCGGTGAATTCGCTCAACGTCTCGCGAGTCAACCGCCGATCGCGGTCCGTGGGGCGCGGCGTGCCATCGAGGCCGGCCGAACCCTCGACGACGCCGCCAGCCTACGAGCCGCAGTCACCGAACAGGCCCGCTGCCTGGCGTCCGACGACTTCCAGAAAGCCACCCCAAAGCAGACAAGGTGATCCCATGACCATCGACCTGCCCTACATCGACGAGCACACGCTGCGGATCGACGCGCCCCGCAATCGGGTTTGGAGCGCCCTGCAACGCTACGTCGAGGCCATGTTGCGTGACAACGAACGCAATCGGATGCTCGCGCCGCTTGGCCTGCAGCCCCGCGCCGGCTTCGAAGTGGCTGAAAGCGTTGAACCGCAACGGATCGGATTGGTCGGACAGCATCGCTTTTCGCGCTACCGGCTGGTGTTCGAGCTCACCGACGACCAGGCAGGCGCGACGCGCGTGCACGCCCACAGTTACGGGGCCTTCCCCGGACTACACGGTGGCATCTATCGCGCCCTGGTCATCGGGACACGGATGCACGTCGTTGCGACGAACCACTTGTTGCGCGGGATTCGCGCCGCGGCAGAAACGGGATAGAAGTCGCGTTCGCCGATCACGCCGCCGAGCGCAGATCCGGCCGATTCCGCAGCGGCGCCCATCCCACGTAGGTCAGGTACAGTCCGACCAGCGCGAACAGGACGTAGGCGGCGCGCGCCCAACCCTCGGCGCGCATCGCGATGTTCACGCTCGATAAACCGGCGTAGGGAAACACCGTCAACGCAAGCCCCTTGAATAGGGTGATCCAGCCCGTCACCGAGACGCAGATGGCCGCTGCGCCGCGCCAAAGCGGGTGCAGGGCCACCACCACCAATCCGGCCAGCAGGGTGAACGCCCCAGCCTCCCAGAGCAACAACGGATCGGGTCCGAAGTCCGAGGCCTGCGCCCACACCTGCGGGATACGAGATAGGGCCGCCACAGTGACGATGACCAGGAACGGACCGATAACGCGGGCGAACAGCCGCGTCCGGGTCGAAGATTGCTCTGACACGCTCATCGCCCTGCCCTCCTGGACCTTGTTTCACCAGGTTACGGGCATTGTGTGACGGCCACCACCACTGGCCGTATCAGCGGCCGGTGGTGGTGTCCAATGTCAGGTCCCAGGCCGACAGCCATGGCGTGATGGTCTGGGCGATCGAGAAAGGGTGCGGATCTTCGCACTTGGGCTCGGAATAGGTGCCGTCGGACACCGCGATATAGATGCCGACCGCCTCGGCGGCGCCGTCGTCGCGCAGTCGGTAGAAAGGCCCGCCGGAGTCGCCGCAGGTACCGCCGGCTTCAAACCGGACCTTGTTCGCCTCGCTGGCCACCACCGGCCCGCACACCGGCCCGCCGCTGCGGATTCCGTAGTGACACAGCACATCACCGACCGATACATATTCGGCTACCCCGATCACCGGATGCCCATCGATCAGCGAAGTCAAGGGAATCTTGCCCGGATCGTCCAGGGT
>NZ_CP083986.1:751313-751384 GCF_020172685.1 [Mycobacterium] nativiensis
AGTCTATTGACTGAAAGGACTTGGAGAAGCTGTTACAATGACTAGACGGAATACAATATACTTTTTTTTTT
>NZ_CP083986.1:751436-951876 GCF_020172685.1 [Mycobacterium] nativiensis
AGATGTGTATAAGAGACAGGCGTGAGGGGTTGCGGGGGTGCCGACGTCCAGCCGGTGTTGCGCCTCATTAAGCTCGGTACGACCAGCCACCACGCATGCCGCTCGGAACTTGGACCGCGATCTTATCGCCCTCAGGTGGCGCTGGCGGAGCCCGCCCGGGTCATCGTCCAAGCCGTTCTGGCGCAATCAGCTACGGAGCTACCAGTGGTAGCCCTGCTTGACGCAGATGAGAGCGGCAAGCACGCGCAGAGCCAGCTTGAAGGATTTGGATGGTCCAAGACAAGGGAAATCGTCAATCTCGGCACCTGGCCCGGGAAGTGTGCGCATGGCCATGACGTCGAAATCGAAGACCTGATTCCTTCTGCTGTTAGCGAGAAGATTGTGAAGCTGCTCGGTGAATCTGCAGCGGTTACCGCAAAACGGCAATGTAATGGAAAGTGGCACTATGAGTTCAGCGATGCATGGAAACAGCGCGCCGTTGAGGAACTCCCGAATCTACTTAAACCGATGGACACGGGCGGACTGGTGTGGCTGGCCGAGTTACTGAGCGACAGGCTGCGCAAGGTTCAGAGAGCCAAGGATTCGGCTGGAACGCATCGCCAGATGAATGTTGCAATGTGACCGTGTGTACCACCGATCAGGCCGATGCCATCTTCTGTATGGTTGAGCCGCAGCAGGTCACCGCGTGCAGCTGGGTCGGGGTCGGGCCTCGGTTGTCTCGCGGTCAAGCCCAACGGCGTGGTGTAAGAAGTTAGTTGGTCAACCGAATGATTCTGCGGGGCGCAGTTGAGAGCTTTTCACAGATCAGAGTGCGTGGTTGCGGATCGCTGAGTTGAAGCGGGGCCTCGGTGGGTAACGATTCGGGTCCTACACTCGACCGCCACACCGCGAGAATTACCACCGAAGGTGACAAAGTTAGTTTTGAGCTTCCCTATGCTGGGCTTAGCATCGGATCGTGGGCGAGTCATGGGCCTCGTCGAAGGGTGTTCGAGCGAGCATGCGGTCGAATCGTTGCCGCGACACCAAGCCGGAGCTTGCGCTGCGATCGGCCGTGCATGCGCTCGGGTTGCGCTACCGGGTGGCGGCGCGGCCGTTGAAGGATTTGCGTAGAACCGCGGACATGGTATTTCCGACCGAGCGAGTGGCGGTGTTTCTAGATGGGTGTTTCTGGCACGGTTGCCCTGAGCACCACACGGTCGCCGTGACCCATGCGACGTTCTGGGCGGGCAAGGTCGCCAGCAACCGGGCTCGCGACCGGGACACTGATCTTCGGTTGGGCGACGCTGGCTGGCTGAGTGTGCGGGTCTGGGAACACGAGGATCCCGGGGAGGCTGCGCAACGGGTCCGTGACGAGGTATTGGCGCGGCGCCGTATTCGACGTTCGTGAGGTCACCAGTATGGGCGGAGGATCGCAGCGAGCTTATTATCGCGTAGCTGAGTGATTATTTTCGCCTCGATCTGTCTAATCCGTTCGCGTGTAACTCCGAAGATCGTTCCAATTTCATCGAGAGTTCTCGGCTGGTTGTCGTCGAATCCGAAACGGAGGCGGATTATCTGAGCATTACGGTCCGGGAAATTTTGGAGTATTTCGTTGATATCCTTACGGAGAGACTCTAGTGTCAATCGGTCTTCCCAGGGCGTCGATGTCGATGGTTCGTTCGTCAGCAAATCGCCGAGCGTCATTTCCGAATCACCGAGTGGTTGATCCAGTGAACGCATATCTTCTTGTGGGCCTAATATCAAGCAGTCTAAGATTTCCTCCTGTTTCAAGCCGCACGCGGCTGCGAGTATCTGCACCGTTGGGGGAGTTCCGTTGACGGTAAGCTCTATGCGTTTACGCCATACCTTCGAAATTTTCTCCACCATGTGGACTGGAATCCGAATGAGTCGTGATTCGTCGGCGATGGCGCGGGTTATCGCTTGCCGCACCCAGTTCATGGCGTAGGTGCTGAACTTGTTTCCAAGAGCCGGGTCGAAAAGCTCGACTGCTCGAATGAGTCCTCTAATGCCATGTTGAACTAGATCGTCGTGAGTCATCCCTGCCAGAGAATACTTCTGTGCCACGGAATGCGCCAGGCCTTCGTTGTGAAGAAGAAGGCATTCGGCCGCAAGTCGTGCTTCTCCTGTGAGCTGACCGAAAGCTCCGATCGGTAAAGCTGTACCGGACTTGCCGCGGACCAGAAGGGCCAGGCCTACCTCTTCTTCTGCGGTGAGTAGGACTTTGCGTGGTCGTCGGACGCGCTTGTCTTTCTCGATACGGCGTCGCGCTGCGCCAATGGCGGAACTCTGGGCGTCTGACGGTGTTGGCGGTTGCTGCTCAGTGTCCTGGCGGACCTTAGCATTGGATAGACGTGCATCGGGGTCCGCGACGACCAAAAGGCCTTCTGCTTTGAGGCGCCTGATCACCTCGACCTCAAGGTGCTCGGATGGAGACTGTAGCGAGTTCATTACGCGGTCCACGCGTGACCTAAGGATTCTCCCGTCACGAATGAAGGGGCGCATACGGGCTACGACGCGCTCAATGTATGCAGAATCCACTTTTCAGCACCGCATCCTATGGTTTGTCCGAGCCTGTGGTCGAGCGTCGGATGTTCGTGGCAATCTAGACGTTGTCGGCATCAGAGCAAGTCTTGCGCATCCCACCGACAGGGATGGTTCTTGGGGCTGTGGCAGACAGGTCTCGGTGTCGAGAGGTGTGGTCCTGCGGCAGCGTGACCGAGCGGTTGATAAGGCGGTGAGTTGCGGATGGAGGATCTGATCGTGAGCCCGGATATCAGCGACTGCCAGCTCAATTCTCGTGAAGGCGATGACACCGTTCCGCGGTGGGGCCTGCATCGAATAGCAGGGCACGCCGTTAAGGTCCTGAGGTGCGAACGGTGAAGATGATTCCGTCGGCGCTCAGCGGTGGCACGGAGACCTCGTCGGAACGGCGTGTCTTCGAGGCTCTAGCGTCCAGTCGTCTCCGCGGGGTGGCACTTCACTCCCTGAACCTTCCCACGCACCAATACAAGCTCACTTCTGAACTCGACTTCGTATTAATACTGGACGACATCGTGCTTGTGGTGGAGGTGAAGGGGGCTCAAGTCTCCTGCAGCGGTGGCGTGTGGACGTACAGCGACCGCAGCGGGCATTTCCGGCAAGATCGCGAGGGCCCGTTTAAGCAGGTCATTAGTGGCATGTATGCGTTGCGTGATCGGCTGGGGCAACGTTTGGGTGCAGCGGCGAAAGACATCGCGTACGGATTCTTGGTGGTGACGCCCGACGTGGACCTTGCGATCAGCAGCTTTGAGTGGGATGCGGAGACGTACTGCGGCAGAGGTCAGTTCAATCGAGACTTCATCGGGTCAATCCGGCGGATACTAGCGTACTGGCGTGGACGCCAAATCGGGAAGCTACCTATTGACGATGCCCTTCTCGGTGCCCTGCTGAAAGACTTGCGTCCGGATTTCGACCGTTCCCCCCTACTTGATGCTCGTGCGGACGCGTTGGACGTTGCGTTCATACACCTCACCGATGAACAGTTCTCGCGGCTAGACCTCGTGAGCGAGGCGCCCCGAGTCATCTGCAGCGGCGGGGCCGGCACCGGCAAGACGCTCGTGGCGGCGGAGATGGCCCGCCGGCAGGCGCTTGCAGGGCACTCGGTCCTGTTCACCTGTCGGAGCCGGATACTCGCTGCCTTTATCAGACGTCTGCTGGCGGCAACGAACGTCACGGTATGCGCGGTCAACGAGATTCCCGATGGCAGCTCATTCGACCTCGTCGTGGTCGACGAGGCGCAGGATCTGATGAACTTCGGCACCCTCGGACGGTTGGAAGCCGCCGTCAGAGGAGGTTGGGGCGACGGGCGTTGGGTGATGTTCATGGATCAGAACCGGCAAGCACACCTGTACGGCGACTTCGACGCCGACGCGTTGCAATTCGTGCAGTCGTTCGGTCCCGTACCGGCGACCTTGCGTACGAACTGTCGGAACACACGAGAGATTGCCTTCCAAACCCGGGCCTTGACGGGAGCGGACACGGGGGTCGCCGCTGCCGGCGCAGGACCGAAGGTGGAATTCGCGACTGCTTCAGACGCGGCTTCTGAAACTGCGGCGCTGTCAACGCATCTGCGTTCCCTGCGCGAGCAGGATGTGCCGGACGGTCATGTCACAATCGTCTCGATGCGAGGCGACTGGGCGACCAGTGCGGCGCAGGGGTTATCGGAAGCGTGGAAACGGAGACTGCGCCTGCTTGATGAGGCGGTGGCCGCCGATTGGCCGGGATCAAACCTGACTTGGGCGTCGGCAGTTGAGATCAAGGGGCTGGAGAACCGGTTCGTGTGCGTGATCGACATCGATTCGTTGGAAACGGAGAAGGAGATTGACCTGCTCTACGTCGCATTGAGCCGACCTCGTGCCGGACTCTGGCTCGCCACCAACCCGGCGATCCACGACCGGCTGATCGAGCTGTACCAGGCCAACGCTGTTAATGCACTTGAAGCACTGAAAAAGGCAGGTTCATGACCCCGCTGGCGGAAACGCGTGCAGATTTCGTTGCGTATGTCAGGCGTCAACTCGTTGGCCCGTTCGGCGGACCGGCTGAGATCATCTTCGATCCCCCGAACCGGCGTTATCTCATGGGCATCCTCTTTCCAAGACAGGTGTCGTTCGCCGGCTACGTCGAGGAGGAGGGCGAGGAACAGGAAGGCTCAGCGGCGACCGCGGGCGGCGATGAAAATCAGTTCAGCGATGACCCCGTGTCGGCAGCGAACGACTTCCTGCCGGCATCGCAAGGATTGTCGTTCTTCACAACGGCCGACGAGTTGGTGGTGACTGCTCGAGCGGCCGGGTACGAAACTCTCAGCGGCAATGCAGCCAAGGATGCGATCGCCGCTGCGGGGGCCCAGGACGGTGGACCAACCGAGGCGCAGGATAACGATCCGCGCAAGAAATCCCGTAATTCACGGCGCGTCTGGCGGCGGATTCCGTTGACGGAGGCCCGGGTCGCCGTCGGAGCCGACAAAACGAGCCCGCAGGAGATATGGGGTGGCCGGGCTGAGGTGCATGTTCGGTGGCGCAAGTACCCGCAGGGCAATCTCGTAACCGTCACGCTCGTCAACGGGCGGACAAGCGACGATGAGCACCCGGAACGAGCATGGGACGACATGCTGCTGCAAGTCGAGTTCGGTGTGGCGGTTGCCGGGGACGGCGAGATCCTGGAGTATCCGACGGTTGCGATGGCCTCACACGACCCGGAGGAGCAAGAGCTTCGTCTTGTTCACCGCAAGGCACGTGTATTCGCGATCGGGCACGGATGCTCGCCTGATTGGGACGAATCCGGCGGTGCCGTTCGCGAGGTCAACTGCGAAGTGATGCCCTCCCGCGTCGTACCCCGCGTCAGTGCCGACGGCGACGCCATGCAAGCCCTTGACATCGCGTGGTTGGCCGACGATTCCGTGCCAGACGAAGACCTCGTCCGTGAACTGGACGCTTTCGTAGACCCGTACGAAAACTGGATCAGAGACGTTGTCGCCGAGGCTGCCTCACTCGGTGAGCGGTATGAGTCTGCGGCCGGTGCGGTGATCGAGCGACTGCAGCGAGCCGGTGCCCGGATGCGCGACGGTGTTCGAGTGTTTGCGAATCATCCCGACCGCGCGCAACTCATCGAAGCCTTCCACCTCGCCAACCGGGCGATGCTCATTCAGATGCGGCACGGCAAGAAAGACTTGGCTGGTGCGCGACACCCGCGCACCGCGGCGCCCGACCTTCCTGCTGAGTATCCGGGCGGCGCCGCCTGGCGCCCGTTCCAGTTGGGCTTCTTTCTGACGACGTTGCGTGGCGTCGTGGATCCCGAACATGAGGAGCGAGATGTCGTCGATCTCATCTGGTTTCCTACCGGCGGCGGTAAAACGGAGGCGTACCTGCTTCTCGCAGCGTTTGAGATATTCCGGCGCAGGCTCCTGCACGGCGATGCGGGAGCCGGCACGGCCGTACTCAGTCGCTACACGCTGTCGTTGCTCACGGCGCAGCAGTTCCAGCGCACCGCGTCGACGATCGTTGCGTGCGAGCACCTCCGCCGCAAAGCAGCCGGACGGCTTGGGGAAGAGCCGATTTCGGTCGGCTTATGGGTCGGCGAGGGCACGACACCTAACCGCTACCTGCAGGCGCGCGAGCGGTTCGATGAATTGCGTGACGCGGGGGAGACCGACGACCGGTTCCTTCTGGAGCGGTGTCCTTGGTGCGGGACCGAGATCGTCCCGCGTGAATACAGTGAGGACAATGCCGACTACGGCATTCTTTCGAACGACCGGGCCTTCACGTTCTTCTGCACCTCGGACAAATGTGAATTCCACAGTGGACTGCCGGTCCTCGTCATCGACGACGCACTGTACGACAACCCGCCCACCTTCCTGCTGGGTACCGTGGACAAGTTCGCGCAGCTGGCTTGGGTGCCGGAATCCGGCAAGCTGTTCGGCCGTCCCGATGGAAATTTGCCGCCGTCGCTCATCATTCAAGACGAATTGCACCTGCTCACCGGGCCGCTCGGCACCACGGTCGGTCTGTACGAAGCGGCGATCAACCTGCTGTGTGAGGCGGGCGGCCGTCCTCCGAAGGTGGTCGCCTCGACGGCCACCATCCGCCGGGCGACCGCCCAGATCAACGGCTTGTTCGGCCGACCCGTGGACCTGTTCCCCCCGTCGGGCATCGACGCCGACAACTCTTACTTCGCTCGTGTCGACGAGGATTCACCCGGCCGACTGTATGTCGGGATGATGGCTCAGGGGCACACCTCCGACACCGCAGTCGTGCAGGCCGGTGCCGCCCTCCTGCAGGCGCCGATCGACCTTGAGCTGGCCGACGATGCGCAGGACGCCTACTGGACCGTTGTGACCTATCACAGTTCGCTGCGTGAACTCGGACGAACGGTCACAATCGCGAAAGACGACATCAATGCACGTCTTGCCGCCTTGATCACCGGGCGGTCCCGGCGCGAGTACGAGGTCGACGAACTGTCCTCAACCGTGCCGCGAGCCCAGCAGCCAAGGCTCCTCGAAAGGTTGAACCTGCCCTGTTCTGATCCGAACTCGGTGGACTTCCTCGCGACCACCAACATGCTGTCCGTCGGCGTCGACGTCCCGCGACTCGGACTCATGCTGATGAACGGGCAACCGAAAGCAACCGCTGAGTACATTCAGGCAACCAGCCGGGTAGGACGTTCCTCGGCGCCCGGCCTGGTGTTCGGCCTCTTCCGGTCGACCAAGCCCCGGGACCGTTCTCATTACGAGAACTTCCGTGCCTACCACTCGGCGTTGTATCGACATGTCGAACCGACCAGCGTCACCCCGTATTCGCCACGATCTCGGGAGCGCGCTCTGCACGCCGCACTCGTCATCCTCGTACGCCACAGGTTGGGTCTTGCAGCAGACGGCCGCGCCGGCGATGTGACCAGCCGTGTCGCCGAGGTTCGTGTCCTCGCAGACGCCTTGATCGATGTGGTGGATCGTGTGGAGCCCCGAGAACGCGTCGGCGCTCGGAACTATCTCGATCGGTTCATCGACGACTGGCTTGACCGGGCCAAACGCGCTGACGATGGCGGCAAACTCCTGTACTACCGGCCGAACGGCAAGGGGCAGATGAATCTCATCAAGCAGTTCAACACCAAAGGCGATGGGTGGTCGACCCTCGGGTCGATGCGCAACGTCGACTTCGAGTCATTGGTCGAGGTCGCTCACGGTGCCTCGCAGGCGAGGAAGAGCCCCGGGAAGAAGGGCAAGTGATGCAACGCAAGATCAGACAATCACAGACCATCGTCCCGTTCGGGGTTGGAGCGATCTTCGACTTCAAGGGTGAGTCGTTGGTGGGCTGCGACATCTTCGGTTGGGGTGCACGCGGTGAAACCGTCCAGAGTGAGCGACTGGCTGCCGCGCTGGGGGTCACCCATTTCCGTGCCGCGCCAGCGGTGGACAGCAATGCGTGGGCTCCGCCGAAAGCGGGGGTTCCGTACGCGCGCTTCCCGTCATGGCTCTTCTGCCAGAAGTGTCGTCGCATGACGCGTTGGAGGCGGTCCCTGGAACAGGAGGGGAAGGCACCGTCCTGCGGGAGCTGTTCCGGGCGAAAGCTTCTCGTTCCGATGCGTTGGATTCAGATCTGTCCTAAGGGGCACATGGACGACATCGACTGGAAGCGCTGGGCGCACTCGCGTAACCCGAGTCCTGACGCCCAGCAGTGCGAGAAGGACAATCTGTTCTTCGAGACACTGCCGGGAGGGTCTGGTGGTCTCGACACCCTTGAAATCCACTGCCGAAGCTGTGGCAGCCGACGAAGTCTCATGGGAATCACGGCCAAGGGATCCCTCAAGTCGATCCGCGTTTCATGCAGTGGACGCCAACCCTGGCAGCGGTTCGAAGACCGAGCCGACTGCCCCGAGATTCCCCTTGCGGTGCAGCGCGGCGCGAGCAACGTCTACTTCCCCTTGGTGCACTCGTCGATCGAGATACCGAATCCGTCGCGTTCGGATGCCCATAGCGAAACCGCGATGGCCATCAAGGGCGACGACTGGTTCCGTGCCATCATGACCGCAAACGAGGACTCCCCGATGTTCGCGATGACGGTTCAGACTCTGGCGCAGGCTCACGACGTAACAGAAGCTTTCGTCAAAGCGCTTGTACGCGATGAGAAGCAGCGCGACGCGGGCAAAGCGACCACCGTTGAGGCGACGCCAGGGGATCTTCTCAGCGAGGAATGGGCGGCGTTTCTCACTCCATCCGAGAACGCGGAAGACCCGGACTTCTGCACGCGACATGTTGCGCTAACCGCCGCCAACCAGGCTGCCGACGATGTCGCGTCGTTGCTCGCCGACCGCATCGACAAGGTGGTCCTGGCGGACAGACTACGTGAGGTACGGGCGCTGGAGGGTTTCCATCGGGTCACCCCTGGCGGTCGAGACACGCTCGTGCGGGCTGGGTTGCACCACCCGGTGAACTGGCTGCCCGCCATCGATGTGCGAGGTGAAGGCATCTTCATCTCACTAAACGAGAGCCGGTTGACCGTCTGGGAGGAGCAGGAGAGCGTCCGTGCTCGCGTCGCCGAACTGGAGAGACGCCTTGATGCCTCGTTCATGGCTCAGCGTCTCCGAGAGCGGACCGGTCCGATACTCAGCCCGCGTTACGTCCTCATACACACATTGGCGCACCTGCTCATTCGCCGATTGGCGTTCGAATCCGGATACGCAGCCACAAGCCTGCGCGAGCGCATCTATGCACGCAGCGGCCCTGAGTCGGACGGCGCGTCGAAACAGGCGGGGCTTCTGATCTACACGGCATCCGGTGATTCGGAAGGCACATTGGGTGGTCTCGTCCGTCAGGGTGAGCCACCCGCCTTGCAGACCACTGTTCTCGAAGCACTTCAGGATGCCATGTGGTGCTCCTCCGATCCGTTGTGCAGTGAGAATCTGGCGTCGACTTTCGCAAGTCTCAACTTCGCTGCCTGCCATGCCTGCGCACTTGTCGCGGAAACCAGTTGCGAGAGTGGGAACTACCTGTTGGACCGCGTGATGTTGATCGGCAACGACAAGGTTCAGGGGTTCTTCGCACCGGTACTCGAGGCCGCAATAGCGCAGGCCGGCGAGGGAGTGAAGGGTATCCGGTGAAGCTTCCGGCATTCGAGGACCTGTCCAAGGAACAGGACCTGATCTACAACCTCGACCTCGACGGCAACTATCTCGTCAGCGGACCTCCGGGGACCGGCAAGTCGGTCATGGCGCTCTACCGGGCGCAAGCGTTGACGTTCGATGACCGTGAGCCGGCGGTGCTGATGTACTCGAACGTACTCAAGCAGTACACCGAGCAGGCCGCCAACGAAGTCGATGTCGCCGGCCTCGTCACGACGTTCCACAGTTGGTTCTGGCATTTCTGGAAGACGCACTACCGCACGGCCCCCCCGAAGCTGCCGGGCAGCCGGTGGGACCATGATTGGGCTCAGATACTGCAGCAGTTCGTGGCCAAACCTCCAGAACTCGGAAAGCTGGCCGACCTGATCGTCGATGAGGGACAAGACCTCTCACTTCGGTTCTTTCAGATCGCGCGGATGATGGCCAAGAACATCACCGTGTTTGCCGATGAGAATCAACAGCTACACGACCACAACACGACTCTCGACGAGATCGAGAAGGGGATCGGCGCGACGGAACACCTGACGCTTCGCCGGAACTACCGGAACACGGCCGAGATCGCGGCCGTCGCGGCGCGCTACTACGTAGGTGCGCCGACGGGCGTTCCTGACCCACCCGACCGTCATGGCGACAAGCCGACGTTGCGCAACTACGGCAACGTAGGAGAGTTCGTTGACTTCGTGGCCCGGTACGTCAAGGGACGGACGAACCTCACCATCGGCATCGCGTGCCCCAATCAGAAACGCCAGCGCCAGCTGTTTCGGGAGCTGGAGTCACGTAAGCTTCCGGTCCCGGTTCAGATGTACGTATCGACGAACCCGGCTCACAAGCAGCTCACGTTTGAATTGCCCGCAGTCACTCTTGTGCACTACAAGTCTTTGAAGGGGCTCGAGTTCGACACGCTGTTCGTACCGGAGCTGCAGGAGGTGACGATGGACCCGACGTCGGCGGTGGCGCAGATGATGTTCTACGTGGTGATGTCGCGCGCGCGTGACGAGCTGCACTTGTCGTGGAGCGGGTCCTCCGAGATGCCTGCCATCCTTGCAGGACTGAAAGGCTTGGTGCAGAAGAAGTGACTGAAGACGGCCAGATGGACTTCGCGAGTGTCGCGGGAGGCGAACCCAGCCGCAGCGATGAAGTACCCGACGACCGTCCGGTGGAATCGGGCGCCGGAGCGGTCGAGGGGCCGACGGGTGCGCCCGAGCAGGAACAGTCCGATCCGCAGTCCGCACAGGCGGCGTCCGTCGTCTCCGATCAAGCGGAGCCGGTTGCGCACGAAGGCGTTGAGCCGAAGGCCGGCGTGCCCGTCGATGAGGCGGGACAGCAGCAAGAGTCTCGAAGGGCGGAGTTGCCGGGAAATACCGGGGCTGACGCAGCGGTCTCTGAACGGAGACAGGCGGTTTCGGCCCAGCAGGCGGGACTGGCTGAACGCCGGACACCGCGGCTGTTCTTCCTCACCAACCAGATGAACCTCAACGGTGTACTCGGCGCTCGACTGCTCGCACCACGCGAGTCTTTCCACAAGTACTACGTGGACCTCCTCGAAGTGTGCCCGGGATGGGTGCCAGTTCTCACGGGGGCGCCACCTCCGTCGTTGATCGAACGGGTAATCGCAGAACGTGGGGCCGGGGCTCCTGTCCTTGTCGAACTCTCCGAGTCGGCACTGAACGGCCTGCAACCGGACACACCTGTCGTGTATATTCGCGCAGTCGCATTCTCTGCGGTCACAGCGATCCATTTCCCGGACAAGAAGGCTCTTCGCGGGCACCTCGCGCGCGGGTACAAGAACGTCCACCCACACGAGGACCTTCTCGAAGTCAGCCCGGATCTGTTCAACTCCACAGACTGCATCGAGACGACGATCTCGGCGCCGTCTGACACCCCGGATATCGATTGGTTGCACCTCGACCGAGTTCGGGGCGCAATCAGTGCAGTGATCGCCGCAGCGAACAGCGGCGAGGCAACCGCCGTCGCAGCAGGGGTGCTGGGGGCGGCACAACTGCCCGAAGGCACATTCGTACCTCCCTGGCTTCGGTGGGACGAGATGGGAAGCGCCACGGACGTTTCCCCTTCAGCGGATGCGTTCGCACGGGCCGGTCAACTCATCTTCCAGACATCGTTTCGGGTGCTCGCACGATGCGACCAGAAAGATTCGTGGAGGCCCGCTGAAGTACTTGAGAACATCGAGGGCCAGATCGGCGCATCGAACCCCGGTGGAGACGCGGGCTTGATCATCGAGAAGGGCCTTCACCGAGTCCGAGAACTCATCAATGTAGAGCGGGAGTTCACGCCGTTCCAGAATCCGGGTAGCCCTTACGTCGCCGCGAAATCGTTGCTCATGGTCTTGCTACGGCCGGACCTCGGGCAACTCCTGGATTGGCCCGCCGAAGAGACCGGGGCCGACGAGGCCACCCGGGTTGCAGCGGCGGCATTGGCAGGCTGTTTGCGAGGGTTGGCCCGGGAGTCGGTCGCGTTGCGGAGCGTCGTATTGGACGATCTGACGGCCGCGTGGGCAGTTCGGACGATCAACGGCCACGACGGTCCTCTAGGAACACCAAGCTTTGTTGCCGCGGATGACAAGACAACGTTGTCGCTGGACGGCCACGAACTCCGCCGGTCCACTCCTCTCGCCCCTGATCCCATTCCGCTTTACGAGGCAATAGCACCCACTGCCCGAGAGGCAGTGAGGATCACGGTATCGCGCCACTTGGGGTGGCCGGTTGTCGTGCGGGTGCGTATACCTGAAAGTTCCGAAGTGCAGCAAGAGAATTCACTGATCACCATCACAACCAGTCAGCGCATCGACCTTGAACCGTCGGTGGAGGAAGAGGCGTTCCTCGAGCGGCTTCGTGCGACGACCGGCCGGGATCGGCGAGAGGTGAACGCCATGCTGAGACGCGCGGGGTAGCGGTCGCCTGTGCGCAACTCCCGGGTTGGCCGCCCTCAACCAAGATTCTCGTACCGTTCGGAACGGTCGGGAAGTCCATCTATTCGCTCCCCCAACTCGCAGGGTCGCGGCTCGAAGCGAGTACGGACCACATGGATCAACCGATCGGGGTCAGGTCAGAAGCAGTCAAAGACTGCGCAATAGGCTTTGCCGTCGCGCGCGGCTGTGCCCGTGGTCAACGTCAGACGTGATGTGCAGGTCCGAATTTCGGGTGGTCAACCCGATCAAACAACTGACCGCTGTATCTGCGTAGCTGATTCCTTAACCAGTCCCACACACATCTCGCGGACTTGCCCGTCATCCAGCGCCAGAGGATCGACGAAGACGAGGATCCGGCGCAGACGCTTGGTGGCGTCTCGGATAAGTCGTCGACGGGGTACGTCCGCGTTCGCCTCTAGGACTGCTAGCGCGAAGGTCGAAATCAAGCGGGGGTCACCGCCTATGATACGACGCTCCTGAAGTTGATTGAGTTCACTCTCTTGCAGCCGGCCGAGCAACTCCTCGTGATCCTGAAATACAACCGCCTGCCACCACAGGCGCGACCACGTATGGCGGGTCAGGTCGCTCGCGATCCACCGCTCTCGGTTGTCGAAACCGAATCGCCAGTAGGTGAGATGTGGCAGGGCGACCAGCGAGACGAACGACCATAGTCGGGTACTGCCCGCGTCCGCCCAACTGATGTCCATTTCATCCCGTAGCGCCGAGGCCGCGGCACGGTCAAACTGAATCCGGGCCTGCCCGGATGGCTGGTCGGGATAGCCGTAGTCGGCCGCCGTCACGCCAATCGCATCGATCAGACGCTGCACGCAGGCGTCTGTCGCACGGTCCCCAACCGGCGAATAGATCTGATCAGGGTGGCGGCTTCGGGGCTTCGGTTCGTCGGGCGAACCAATGAGTTGCCGATACTCGACCTCGGCGACGCCAGCTGGGATCTGCGGCCAGTTCTTCATCGAAACAGCCTGCCCTGGCCCATTCTGCGAACGGCTGCAGCGACCCGGGTCCTGGAGTCTGCCAAATCGTGAACAGACGGAGGGACCGCATCAACCAGATTCGCCCGAAGCAGCGTGTTCTTCAAGACATCGCCGACACTGTCGGCAGGCCATTCGTTATCGAACAATTCGTCTCGGTTCGCGATCGCGAGATCGATCAATAACGCCGACACGCCGCCCTCCAGTTCATCCATCAGGCCTCGTTGAACTTCATCAGGCACACCGTCGTTCGAAATCGCCTCTCGCAGCGCGGTATCCCTGCAATTGATCTGTAGCAGCACTGAACCCATAAATGGGGATTCCAGCTGACCGTCGACGTCTACGTGCCAGCTTGCGTCGGGCGCGTATGTCGTACGAGAGAAGTCGACCATCTGGAGCGGGAACATGGTCACCGGCGCTTCGAGGATCAACAGTTGCTTGTGTTCCGCCAGAATCGATCCCGGGATTCGCGCGGAACCAATCGGCATGTCCTCCCCGGCTTTCCGAGCGAGAACGACTCTCGAAATGAGATTCAGCGTCCCCGCGAGCCGTGCACCCACGAGTTCGATGTCGATGAGCCCCGTTCCAGACGCCGGCAGTACGATCGGCGGCACTCCTTCAACCATGTCCGTCGTCGAACTACGCCAACAGACGTTGATCCGGCAATCGTGCACCGCGCACCGCGTTTCCGACTCGAATGTCGCCTTATCGATAACGACCTCACGCTGAAGATGAATGTCGGTGCCGGGCTCCCACCCTTCGATGGAAGCGGGTAGCGGTAAGCGGCCGTCACCGTCCACCAACATCCAGGGACCCCATGTCACCGAGTCCGCCGACGGCACGAAGTAGGGTCTCACGTCATTGGGCATGACGTCCCCCATCGCTCGCGAGCTCACTCACCCGAAATCGGACGACGGCATCCTCGACGTAACTGGCATACACCGTCCACTCGGTCCGGTCGCCCGGCCCGACCGTGATGATCGAACCCGGAATCGGATCCGCACCGCAGTCGGATTGCGACCCGACGATCTGCGGGATGCTCGCACCTTCTGGGGGCTCATCCTCCGCCTTACCTCCCTCGACGACGACATCGACGAAGGCGCGCACCCTGCGTTCGACATCAGACGCAGGAATATCAACCGTCGCAACGAAATATGGAACCTCGTCGTGGACCTCCAGCCGAGGCGCACCGACTATTCGGGGCTTGCGGGCGGCATTGCGCTGACCCGAACCGCGTGTCGCATCTGAACCGCTTCCTGAGCGACGCCTGCCGGATCGGTTATCACCGTGCCCTGACCGGTTCGATGGGTCAGTTCGTCCTTCCTGCTGGACATCGGATGTGGGAATGAGTATCCCGAGGCGGGCAGAAAGTTCGCCCATCCCGCGGGATGCCTCCGTCGGCGGAGCGGTCTTGGGTGCGATGACTTCTGCTACTTCGCGGTGGAGGAACCGCGTTAAGCCCTGAACGACACCCAGATTCGCACCCCTCAGCCCACGCGCAATCCAGGCGTCATGTGTAGGGGGCTCTGACAATGCGAAGGCGGCATCTGCATCCAACGATGCCTTGAACACCGCGCAGTACGCCAGCCTTGCATCGGGATGGACGGCTGTCGGAAAGTAGTCGACGACCAACTCCGGTGTCCGCATCCGAGCGACATGATGCAGAGATCCGGTCAACGGACGGGCCGCATCCACGATCGGCTGCACGTCAGGCCGCTTGGCTGGCAACAACTTCAACGAGAACGACCCTGCATGCTTCGGCGCGACCGTCCGCGCGTAAGGAACGCCGAATCCGGAACGCACGTCCCCGAGTGCCTCGACGAAGCCCCGCAACTCATCGATCTCCTCCGGCGAAGGCAGCTCTACCTCTTGCCCCTCAACTGTGACCCGGAATCTCATGTACCGATCGTCGGCGGCTTTGAACTTCGGCCAGAGATGCCAGAGGATGGACGACCCGAGGTATTCTGCGGCCTGGTCCAGTGTCCGCGTCGAGCTGTCCTGGCCTCCAAGGACCGACCCCAGATCCGCGGCGATGATCACTATGTCGGTACCGCTCTCCGCCTCGCCAAATCCCGGGAGCCCGAGCACGTGACCGACCGTCTCGGCATGCTGGTCCAATAGCGGATCGGCGACGGTGTCGCCGATCGCGCCCCACCAGTGCCGGCCCGTGTACCTTTGATCGCGGACGTAATAACTCTCCCCTAGCGCAGCACCCATCAATCGTCTGCTGGGCATCGCCCCCGAGGTTCGGGTATCCACGAGAATCGCGCCTGCTCGGCTCAGCCGATAGAAGATCCCCTTTCCGAATCCATATGTGCCACCACCGAATTCCTGATCGCGAGGCTCGCCGACATTGCGCATGAACTGAACGAAGTCGGCCTTCTCGTCTGCGTCTGGACGAGTTCCGGCGCGAATCGGTCCACCGAGGCCCACGGTGTTTCGATCGGAGACCACCAGCAGGACGCTGTCCTCACTGAGGACGGCATCCAGCGTGCTCTGAGAATCGGCAGCCGGCGGCGGTAAGAGCGTCTCACGCCATCGGGCGGTCAAAGCACCCAGCCGGCGCAGGTTGATTCCGAAGTCGACGGGCCCGTCTTCGCGCCGCGCATCCCAGCTGTTCTGCGCGGCTTCGCGGACCAGCACCGTGAGCGGATCCATCTCGGGCCTGCCGAGTTGTTTGACGATTCCCTCAGCAGCCACGGAACCCTCAGGCGCGAATCGTTGTGACCACCAACCGGTCTCAATCGTCATTCGCGACCCCGCGCTGCCACCGCCAGCGAGGTGCCATAAGCTAGCGGAACGACGAAGGCGATGTCGACCTCGTAGCGTAATGCTGAGACTCCGATTGGCGCCTGCCCACCGACTAACCGGTCGGGGACGAGGCGTGGCACCGCATCATCCACATGTACGACGAACACGGCACCTATCGAGAACCGATCCTGATCGTCGGCGGCCGACTCCTGGTCCCACCCCACGGCGAGCAGACGGGACGCGAACGTCCCTTTCGAGTCGATGCGCGCCCGCAAGGCTGTCACCAGTTCGGCCAACGTCGCGCCATCTGGGTCGGGAAGTACCGTGACCAAGGCCAGATCCAATGTCCTGCCGCCGTGTTCAGCGAGCTGCTCCCACCCGTGCACGACGAAAGTGTCACTGTCTTCCGCCAACGCCTTGACCTCGATACAACGTACGGGCGTCTCGAAGTCATGAGGCTCGCGCAATGGCCCTCTCCATCTCTCCACCGGAAAACCGGGATCGGCGTCGATTAACGCAGACAGGACCGTGAGTTCAGCGAACAGTCCGCGCTTAGCCTCCGGTGAGAGTCCTCGAACCAGGCGGCTGCGAAAAAGCCTGCGCCACCGCGCGATTACGGCAGTCGCATCGGTCGCGGGCCGACTCGAATGCTCGATCACCTCCAGTACGTCGCTGATGACCTCGTTGAACTCGGGGTGAAGCGAGGCGTCCGAGCAGGACACATCGAGGTAGGTGGCGCTACCGCTACCGAACGCCAGCGGTCGTACAGTCGAAGTCAGAATGGCTGGGCGAGCGTCTATTGGGGGCGACTCTTCCACGCAGGGAACGAGAAAGTGCCTGACGCGGTCGTTATCTCGGGCTACCCGGCATGGGACCCCCGCGAACGCGATATCCAGCGGAAAGGATGCGAGTTCGCCGCCTCGAGGCAGCGACAGTACGGACCACGCCCGTTCGAGCAGTTCATCCGTCACGTCGGTCACGCCAGTCCCTCAGTGTCGACGGTGAGTGCCTCGTCGAGGTCGTCTGTCTCGACGTCGGCGAGATCGACGGCGACGTATGACGCTTGAACGCTCTTGGTCTTCACGTCGCCAGGGAACACGACGCCGAAACCGGCGACGGTGCGCACGGCCGACAGTGGCACGCGCGGTGGAGGGACATCTGAATACTCCTTATCCGGGCGGCTGGTCGAATCGATCGGGTACAGGACCAGGAGTCCGCGTTTGCGGTATACGGGGTCGTCGTTTCGAAGCTTCATTAGCGCAGCTTCGGTTTCGGACCGTGTGGTCGACCACCCCGACAGATCTAGTGCGCGGTCCTCTTTGCTCATCAACGTCTTGATGTCGGCCCGCCCGTAATTGCTCTCGTCTGTCAGTCGAGAGCGATTTACCGATTTCACCTGCATTCCACCGAAGTCGACAGTCTCACCCTCGCCGGTGACGATCGCAACCGACCAGAAGTCGAGAGACGGCGGGTCTGCGGCGAGCTGCTCGTCGATATAACGAATCATCAGCTTCGGATCGAGGTCTGGAGAGTCAGTGTGTACTTGGTATCGACTCAAGAAGTCCTTGATGAAGCCAACAGGAACGTCGCGGTAAAGGTACTTCGCCGCCGCACCACCGGCACCCAACCGTTCCGGGTCACTGCGTGAATCGACTTGCTCGACCAAGTGCGCGGCTGCATCGAAATTAGTCTTCAGCCACTCACGATCCTCCCGCAAGAAGTATCGGGTCTGCAGTCGCCTGCCCGCATACGAGATGTAGGCGGGCTGCGCGGCACCCATCTTGGCTGTGATGCGCAGAGATGGATGCGTTTTGATTCGGACCGCTACTTCGCTCGGTGTGAGGTTCTCGCGCTGGTACCTGTCGATGTCATCACGCATCTCGTGCTCGACGGTGGCGAGGTGACGGAACGCCGACTCCAGCGAGGGCGTCATCCAGATTCGCGGCAGATCCTCATACCCCGTTCGGTAGCCGAACCAGCGACCCATCTGAAGCAAGGTGTCGTACGCTGTCGCCGCTCTAACGAAGAAGCTGACCACCAGACCTGCCAGCGTCAACCCGCGGGACAATGTATTGCCCCCGACGGCGATCGCGACCACGGGATCCCCCGAATAGTCCAGGCGATCCTCGCTGCGGTAATTGTCGAGCACGACGGTCGTGTCCTTCACCACGTCGGCGAGCAGTGGGAGGATCTCCTCGAACGAGAATTCAGTGAGCTTAAAGTCCGCCGCCGGGACCTTAGCGGACTCGCGGTCCCACAGGCCGCGCCAATTGGTGAGCGCATTGTTGTCGTTCTCCTCGAGCCCGCGTATCGCCTTGCTGCGGATGGCTTCCAGCGGTGTGCGATACGAGTCGTGAACCGCAGTCTTGACCGACGTGTGAATCAACATCGTGCTGTGGCCGAGGTCTTTGCGTGCGCGGCGTACCGCGGTCGCAAGCCAGAACCAGTGAACGGCGTCCTTGAGTTCCGTGGTCATCTTGGGCATGAACTCGTCGGCGGGCTCCTTGCTTCCCGGCCGCAGGAGTGTTACATCCTTCTCTGGAACGTGGCGGACCATGTCGTATCCGTCGGCGGGGCCGTCGTCGTCATCACCGTCCTCTCCCTCGACGCCGTCACGGCCGAAGATCTTCTCCGGACCGAAGTAGCCGTGTGGGCGTGGAAGGTTCAAGATGAACGATTTCGGATACAGGTCGGCGTCGGCCGGGTCGATGAAGACGTTCGCGAACGGGGTTGCGGTGTAGCCGATATAGGTAGACCTCGGCATCAGACTGAGGATGCGACGAATCAGCGGATTGATCGTCTTGGTAGCAACCGATGCCTGGTCTGCCTCGTCATCGATGATCAAGACCGGAGCCGACTGCAACGCCTTCTTACAGGCGGGTTTATCAAGCCAGTCAATGATCTTCAGGAGAACCGCCTGATTCTTCTTCGCGACGGCGACCGCGACCTTGTTCGAACTGAGGACGGCAGCAGCGGTTTGAGTGGGGGTGAGGAAGTCTCGTTTGTCATCGGTCAGTTTGAAGAATTTGTCCGGATGCAGATCGCTCAGCGATTCATCGATTCGTTCTTGAGTCTGTCGCCGCAACCCGTTGTGAATACCGGACAGCACGATGATCATTCGATACTCGACGTCGGCCATCTTGGCCATCACCGAAATGAAGTTGGTCGTCTTGCCGCTCTGTACATAGCCGACGACCAGGCCCTTGGCGTCCCACCCGGTGCGACTGGGTCTCGGGGTATGACCCACCACCGTGCTCGACGCTGCGTCAACGTCGTCGATACGCGGCCGCGGCCAATCCTCGTTCTCGAAGTGTTGCTCCAGTGCGGGCCAGAAGACGTCGTAGGCACTGGGGCCGCTGTACCAGTCGTCGCGGCCGGCGGTGATTATCGGTGGTCCGCCTTCCTCCACACGCGCGACATCTTGTTCGAACTGGACTCGGAAGACCGCGACCTTGGCGGCGTCGAGTGACGCGAAGCTATCGATCGCATGATCGAGTCCGTATTTGCGAGCGTGCTCGGCGAATACTCCGTACAGCGGGTCCATCTGGCGCCTCCCGTTAATTCCGCCGATTCTTGGGGAGACGGTAGCGTGCCGCACCGACACACGCAGCCGGTTCGATCGCGCCATCACCGTGGTTGACGGAGGGGCCGGCTAACATCGCAACCATGCCACCGAAACAGGCTCCGGCAGGTCCGCAGCAGCGAATCATCGACTTGTTCGCCGGTCCTGGCGGGCTCGACGTCGGCGCGGCTTGGCTGGGCATCCCGGCCACCGGTATCGAGATGGACGACAATGCCTGTGCGACTCGCGAAGCGGCCGGGCTCGACACCGTGCAAGGCGATGTCCGCAACTACGGACCAGCCGACTTTCCGCAGGCCACGACACTTACCGGCGGACCTCCATGTCAGACGTTCACCGTTGCGGGGGTCGGATCTGGCAGACATGCGCTCAACGAGATCACCCGCCGTGCGGCGGAGATGGGTGACTGCGAGGACCCCGATCAATTCCTGGGCGGGTTTGCAGATGAACGCACGGGACTGGTCCTTGAACCGCTGCGGTGGGCGCTCGAGGCGCTGCGTGCTAATCGCCCCTACGAGTCGATCGTGTTGGAACAGGTGCCAGCCGTGTTACCCGTCTGGGAGGCGTTCGGAACGGTGCTCAAGCGACACGGGTACGGTGTCGAGATCGGAATCCTCCGATCCGAGGAATTCGGCGTCCCGCAGACACGTCGTCGCGCCATTCTCATCGCGCGGCTCGGCGACCCCACCGTGCAGCTCCCGATCGCCACTCATGAACCGTTCATAAAAGGTGACCGGCGCCGACCTGCGTTCGGTCGCCAACCCTGGATCTCGATGGGCCAGGCGCTGGTACGTGACAGCAGCTTCACCGTCATTTCCAATTACGGCAGCGGCGGCGATCCCCGCAACAGAGGGCAGCGCCATTCTGATGAGCCGTCGGCGACCGTCACAGGAAAAGTCATGCGAAATAGGCTCCGTCTCGCCGGTGGTGACTGGAGCCGACTGTCACACCATGAAGCCGGAATCCTGCAGACGTTTCCGCATGATTTTCCGTGGTCGGGAAGCGATATCGGCCAGCAGATCGGGAATGCGATACCGCCTCGTCTCGCGGTACACGCCTTGGCGGAAGCGCTCGCGATGCACTTCGATCAGTCCGAACTCGACCGCGCAGTCAAAGCATCGTGGGCGACCGCCCGGCGGAACCCGATCCCCCTGCAGAATGGATCACGTATCAACCTGGAATCAGGGCGAATCCGGTTCCGAAGTCTGACGTAGGGGTTACTCGGCTTGCCTCAAATTTGGGTGCAGTGCTTCACCGCCACCTCCCTCTCCCAGGTGATCTCGCTCCATTGGGGCGATGCGCCTGGTCCTTCCCATCACCAACACCCACCCGAATCCACCACTGCGGGTAGCTGATATCCAACCGGGTGCTCTGGTGATACCCCGCCCACGTCGGCACGCCGGGTGCCTGGCCGCGGTAGAGCCCCCGGGCGGCAGCGACCACCCGCTCGTACTGGGTCGGCCACTTGATCTTGCTGGCGATCTGTTCGAGCGCGGAGCGGTCGCGCCCGAGCACCCGGTCCACGATCTGCACCGACGGCAACGCATGCCGCTTGTCGCCGTTGCATCGCGGGCAGGCCAGCACTAAGTTGGCCAGGCCGTCGATCCCGACCAGAGATCAAGGCAACACGTGGTCGATCGGATTGTCGTTCCTCAAAGCGGTATCGCAGTAGAAACATCGGGCGCCGAACAGGTCCTTGAACGGTTCGCGGACCGCGGCCAGCGAGATCCGCTCCCGCCCGAACAGGTGGCCGCTCACGTCGGGCACCTCGGCGTCGAGGAACTTGTTCATTCGGCGTACGTCGTCGACCCACATGATCTCCAGCGCCGGCTTGAGCAGCCCAGCAAGCCGCGCCAACCCGTGGGCGACCCCGGGCTTGAGTTCGATGGCATCACCGTGGGCACGCAACGTCGACCGGGAGATGTGGTCATGCAGAAATGAGTCGTCGTAGAGGAAGGAGTCGCCGCCGGACCCACCCGGCAGGTGCTGCAGCCGATAGAGGGGCTGCTGGGCCAGGCACAGCGTCACCTCGTCGACCGCGGTGCGGTAGGCCTGCGGGGCGCGCTCCATCGCGGCAGCGAGTGCGGAACCGCTGTACCCGACACCAGCAGCGTCACGGAATATGTTGATGGCAGCGATGATCCGGGCTTTGGGCTGGGTCGACTGTCGAAGCTCGCGGCCGTCGAAGGGGCGTACTTGGAGCCAGTAGATCTCCAGGACGCGGTGCGCCAGTTCGGGGATCGGTACGGTCAGCGGAGCGCCCGGATCATCGGGAAGGTGTTCGATGCACTGGTCGATCAGTGCGGTGATCGTGGCGAGCTTGTAGGTGGCGGTCCGCAGGCCGGTCTCGAGAATTGCGACGACCCGCTGGCCCAGCAGCAACGGGTCGATGGGGTCATCAGGCACCGCACTCTCCCCGGTCTGCGGTGGCGTAGCCAGATGTCCCCGCCTGCCGCCCGGCATATTCCGCGAACGCATTGAGCGTGCTGATCAACCGCATGTCGTCCACCGTGCGGGCCCGGGTATTGAGCAACTCCTCGGTGCACACCAAGTAGGCCAGGCACCGTGCCCGGCTGACGGCGACGTTGAGGCGGTTGCGGGAGAACAGGAAGTCCGCGCTGCGGGTCATGTTCTCACCGCTGGAGGTGGTCATGGAATAGAACACCACGGCGGCCTCACGGCCCTGGAACTTGTCGACGGTACCGACGGCGACGTCGGCGGTGCGGGCATCCCGGGCGAGCCGATCACGGATGGTGTGCACCTGATCGTTGTAGGGCGCCACCACCATGAAGTCGTCAGCACCCAGCGGCTGCGAAATTCGCTCCTGATTGGTCCAGTCGGTGCCGATCAAGCCCAGGAGCTCATCGGTGATCAGGTCGGCCTCCTCCGCGCACCAGGTGCCATTGCCGTGATGCTCGGCTCGAAGCCAGCGCAACCCGGTTCCCGCGACCGTCGTCTGCTGAGAGCAGTCCGGGTAGCTGCGCAGCCGGCCTTGGTAGATCTGCGCGGAGATGAAGTCACACACATCGGGGTGCATGCGCCGGGTCTCGGAGAGAAAGACACCACGGTCCGAGGGCAGCGTGACGTCATCGCCGAGAACGTGTTCGAGGACGCTTCGTCCGCTGACGCCGGGGTGTACCGCCTGGGCGACCTGCGGCAGCTGCAGCGGATCGCCGAGCAGTGCAAGGTTCTTGGCCGCGCACGATGCGGCCAGCGCGTCGGCCAATGCCAGCTGGCCGGCCTCGTCGATGAGCAGGACATCCACCGGTGCGGCCTGCATCTGCTTGGAGCTGAACAGCCACGTCGTCCCCGCAACGAGATTGAACTCGCTCCGGGCACACACGTCGTTGCCGCCGTGGACGACATGGTCCAGCGGTGTGGGGTCGCCGCCCGGGTTACGGACCGCGGACAGCCGAGCCAGGTCGCCATTCTCCGTGAACACCGCCAGGGTCTGCTGGAGCAGATTGGTGATCGCGTGATGGCTCATCGCGGTGATACCCACCCGGAAGCCGGCCATGATCAGCGCATGCACCAGATGCGCACCGCGGTAGGTCTTTCCGGTCCCGGGCGGGCCCTGGATGGCGACGTAACTGTGGTCGAGTTGGGTGACCCACCGGGTCATGCCCCCCAGGTCTTCGGTGAACACTCCGCCTGCGGGGCCGCCGCCGGTGAAGCGCGGCAACTCGCGGCGCAGCAACGCCATCGTCACCGGATTCGGCGCGCCGGCGTCGAGGACGGTGTCGGCGAATGCCTGCAACGCCAGCGCTTTGGGCTTCGGGTCGACCCAGTCAAATAGGGCAACGGCGCGCGGCACATACGCCGCTTCTTGTGCCTTGGCGTTCCAGACCAGATCGATGGTGTGCCCTTCCCGGTCCAGCCGGTCGATCGACAGATACAGGTATTCGTTGTCCGGGGTGACGAACATGACCGAGCCGCCGTCGCGCGGAAACCGATCGAGCACCTGCGGCGGGAAGCGAAACCTCATTGCCGGCGCCTTCGCCCGGGCGGTCTTCGCTGGACGCTCGACGAGCTCTACCGCCTGCAACTCACCCAGTGCCTCCGGATTGTCCAGGAGTTCACCCGGGTCCAGCTGCAGCGCAGCCAGTTTCGGTGCGATGTAGGCCAGCCATTCGCGCCGCCAGTAGCCCAGGACGTCACCGAGCAGGTGTTCGACGGTGTCCGGCCCGACCGCGTGCAGCGCGGCGACCCGCTCGTCGAGCTCGGGAATCCCGGGATCGGGTTCGAGGCGCGCCGCCCGCCACTGCAATCCGGACGGACGGTGGTCGACGAGCCAGTCACGCAACGCCAACGTCGCACGCACGTCGTCTTCGTTGTAGGCGGCGATGGCATCGAGCCCAGACGGATCGCCGTCTGCCATGTAGCACTCGTACTGGACGACCGCACCCGCACCCTTGTCGATGTCGTGGCGTCGCTGGAAATCGGTGAGCAGCTCCAAGTATTTGAGGCCGTAGGATTCGACGCCGGCCTGAATACTGTTGCGGGCAACGATATACAGGTCGATGAAGGCTCCGGTCGCCACCAACTCGGCCAAGTGCACCTCGGCCACCTGGTGGCAGTCGGCGAGCCCCTGCAGCGCCGAGCATTCGGTGTGGTTGTAGTGGTAGATGTGCATGCCCGGGAATTGCTCGCGACGACGAGCCAGATGGTCCACCAACGCTTGGACCGCGGTGGCTTCCTGCGCCCGGTCATGCGCCCACCACGCCCGATACCGCCACGATTCGCCGTCGCGCTCCAATGCGCCGAACAGGAAGAACAATCCGACGTCGGCCCGCCAGAACGGGTGGCCCTCGAAGTCGAGGAAGATATCCCCGTTGTCGGGCGGTGGGAGTTGTTCAAGCCCGTGCCCCCACACTGGGTCCTCGCCGGGGGTAATCACCGAAAACGGCGGCGAATCCTCGGGATGCAGCCGTGCCTGCACCTGCAGCGCAGCCTGGGCCACCAAGCGCGACATCCGCTCGGATGCCACACCGTCCACCGTGACGCCCTCGGGCTGGGCTAAACCCGCCATCGTTGCAACGCCCGCCTCTGCGAGCGCGGTGATCTCCAGGCTGCGGATGCCCGCCACATAGAACAGCGAATCCTCACTGCGCCACTGCTGTTCGCAGACCGCGCTGAACTCGCAGAACTGGCAATGCGCACAGGGCTGCGGGACCGTCGCGTCATCCGGGCCGGCATCCAGGGCGCCGTAGAGCTGGGTTTGCAGTCGGCGCCAATAGGGTCCGAAGTCATCGACGCGCAGCGTCTCCACCGCGCCGGACCCCAGCCGGATGTGCATGTGCTTCGGGCGGTGGCCGGTGAGCGCCTCGATCGCATCGGCGTAGAAGCACAACTGCAGCACGTGGCCCGGCTTGGCGTCGAACCTCGTCAGCTTGGCGTCGACCGGTTCCCACGTCGGCGCCCCGCCGTCGTGGTCGTCGATGCGCTCGACGAAATCCGCGATTCCGCGAATGCCGTTGTGGACGAACGGCATCTGATAGACGACGCCGACGTCGCCGGTGAACGGATTACCGATCCGCTGTACCCAGTCGGCGAACGCCTCACGGTCACGGCGCGGATCGACTTCCAGGACCGTCTTGCCCTGCGCGCGGTACTTGGCCAGGCACTCGTGCTCGTGGGCCAGGCCCTTTTCGGTCAGCAACCGGGCGAAGGATCCGAACGGTTGATCGGGTTCGGCCAACGCGCCGTTGTCCACCCTGCGGCGCAACGTCAGGTAATGCGCGCAGTCCAGCCACGCGGTGATCTTCGACGGTGTCATCAACCGCGGCGTGGTGGAGTCTGCGATCACCCGGGTGTCCTTTCGCTGGTAGAGACCTTAGGCGGGGTGGCCGACAGCGCGCGAACGAATGGGTGACAGAAGTCGCGGCTTTTGATGCCAGGGGCAGGTCACTTGAGCGGCATCCGACCATCGCTACCGCACTTCGGCGGCAGGGAGCGCCGAGTTGCGGCGGCGTCTAGGTCCACCGTGATGCCGTCAGCAGCCAGATCGCCGCATCACACTCAGTGTCGGCTGGGGCTGATACGTTTCGGATGTGAGCACGGTATATCGCAGGGCTCGGGACTCGGTGGAGACGCCGGAGCCCCTGCTCGTCCTCATCCGGGGGTAGCGGGCAGGGGCACGTAGTTCCCCTGGAGGCTCCTGCCTTGTCTCGCACCGATGCCCATAGTCCACTCTGGGTTCAACTTGCCCGCGGCGATGTCGCCGCCGAAGCGATTCACGCAAATGATCACGGTGTCTGCGATCTTCCCGACCGGCCTCCCGCCAGACGGCACGGGTGGTATCCAGCAACCAAGTGTCACTGGTGCTTTCACTACGCCGGCACCAATGTCTGCTCTTGCTGGATGTGCCATGCCGGTCCGCAGCATCGGCAGGAAAGTCGCAATCAGCGGCATCGTGACCGCGAGGCATTACACGACGCACTCGCGCGCTGGAGTGATGGCGATATGTCGGCCTTCGACGATCTCGTTCCGCCTGCGCGGGTGAACTACTGGTAGCTGGGCTCACCCCAACAACGGCAGCCCGGTTGTGAGCGGGCTTGCCACCGCTAACCCCGGTGGTCCTGCCGGTCGGTGGCGCAGGCCAACAGCGACCATCGCGGACTGCGCCGGGCAAAGATGGCGGCGATGATCTAGCCATATGCCGGGGTGCCGATATGTAGAAGCGGTTCGCCTCAAGCCCTGGTCTGTGTCAGAGGTGTGTTGGATACTGCGGTCAGCCCACACGCATTGCGAGGGGAGAAGTCATGACACCATCTTGGCCGCACGACGACATCCTGCACGCCTGGTGGGTGCAGCCAGGGCAAGTGCTCGCCGGGGAGTACCCGGCCTCGCTGGATCCGGAGAAGAGCGTTCAGAAACTCAGAGTCCTACTGGAAGCCGGAGTCGACTCAGTCATTGACCTGACCGAAGCTGGTGAACGATCCTGGGGCGGAATCGCTCTCGAGCCCTACCATGAGGCGCTCTGCGCTGCTGCGGATGAGCTCGGCGTCAGTCGGCCCGCGTATATCCGCCTCGGAATCCCGGACACGTCCATCATCGACGATGACGGCTACGACCGGATCGTCGAGTACATCCGGGGGGAACTCGACTCCGGCCGGGTCGTCTACGTGCACTGCTGGGGAGGCAAGGGGCGAACCGGAACCGTGGTCGGAGCGTGGTTGATCACCGACGAGGCGCTGGCCTACCCCGCGGTGCTGGACCGCATCAAGGAGTTGCGCGCCGGCACCCGAAAAGCCAACGATCCGGCTCCGGAAAATAGGCATCAGCGTGATGTTCTTCGGCGGCTGGCCGCACGGCAGGAGGGCGGACGATGACTTCCGACGACTGGTTCTTCGACCTGATGGGTTTCCGTGAGGACGGCTATGAGTCCACTCGGAGTCGCTTGGAGTTGGACGGTGATGCGCTGGTCTCGATGGTCACCGGAAAGCGTTATGGCATAGGTGAGCTGACCCTTCCCACGCTGGCTGAGTTGCGGTCGCGGGTGAATCCCACCGGTCGGCCACGCAGCACGGTCACCTGCATAACCGGCGACGCCCGGGCGATGCACGCCGACCCCGACTTGGCCGGGGCGCTATTCCAGGTTGCCTCGCAGTTCAACGTGCTGGAAATGGTCAGCGAGCACGTGACGCCCGAACAGGGCGTGACCGGCTACGCCTACGACCGGACCCAGGGCCCGGCCTGCGCGATGGCCGCCGGGGCGGCCACCATCTACCGCAACTACCTGGTGCCGGTCGGTGGTCAGACCGGCCAGACCCGCGACCGTCAACTCGATGCGTTGGCACCCTTGGGCGCGGCGCTCTCCGCGGAGTTGCACCGGCCGGTGAGCGACCTGTGGAGTATGCGGAACGGTTACGCATTGTGCAGCACAGACGGACTGACGGCGATGACTGACTTGCTGGCCGGTGCCGACGACGGGCTGCGTGACAGACTTCGTGGGCAGTTGGCGATCGGGTTGCACCGCAACGTTCAGGTCACCGACGTGGTTGGCGAGCCGGGACGGTATGTGTCGCAGGCGTTCTGTTCGGCTCTACCGGTCTCCTATTCGCACCTGCCGCCACGCGACTGGGAGTTGTTCGCCCGTCTGGTGTTGGAGGCCGCCTATGAGGCGACACTGCTCGCCGCCGCCGAGCAGGCGGGCGGCGGGGGATCCAACATCGTCCTGTTGACCCGAGTCGGAGGCGGTGCTTTCGGCAACGCCGCCACTTGGATCGACGAGGCGATCGGGCGCGCACTGTCGATCGTGGAGAATGCCGGGCTGGACGTTCGGTTGGTTGACTACGGTCACGTCAACTCGGCGTCACTCGGGATCGCTGACCGGTGGGGCTGAAGTCAGGTACCCGTCGTAAACGCGAAGCACGCCGCGATGGGTGATCAGATAGGCAGCGGTGGTGACGTGTACTTCACCGGACTCGCCGAAGCGGCGATACCCGAACAGCAACTCGAGGTAGCCGCGACGCAGGATGACCCGGACCCCACCCATGAGATTAGGAACCTGCAGCCACAACTCCTGCCCGGGCACCTCATGCAGGACACCAACCGGGGGATAGCGGAACAGCCGCCGAAGGTCCTGGGAGCCGAACAGCGGTTGAATCAACTCGTCGATCGTCACGGCAAGGTGGGCATTCAGGGTCTCGATGCGTTCGGGCTCTAGCGGCGATGGTGGCGGCGTGAGCAATTCGAGAAGCTCCGGGGACGCACCATTCAAGGCGGCCATGTCGTAGGCCGTGCGGCCGTCCGCATCCTCCTGGGAGCGCAACGCTCCTCGACCGATAAGCCACGACAGTACGTCGGATGAGGCGCCGCCGGTGGCCGCCTGATGCAACACCGTCGAGCATGATCTGTCGCCCGGCCGCCACTGCTTGACATCCAGCAGGTGGTTGTCCGGGTTGAGCTCCTGCATCACCTTGGGCCAGTTTCCCTTTGCGGCCATGTCTGCGAGGTAATTGCCGGCCTGCCACTGGGAATCGATCAGCAGTGACCTGCCCACGATGCCGGGCCACACGTCGGCCTCACCTCGCAACTGCCAATACGTCATCATGTCGCGATCATCCCGCAGGGGTGCGACGTGTTCGCTTGCTTTCGCTGGTCGCGGCTGGTTGTAGGTGGCCTCCGCCCTCAGCGCGCTTGCCACCGCCAGCCACGGTGGTCCTGCCGGTCGGTGGCGCAGGCCAGCAGCGACCATCGCCGACCGCGCCAGGAGAAGATCGCCACTTGACCCAAACGGAGCCCGAGCGCGCGAGCCCGCTCGTCGTCCAGTCCGAACACCGCTCGGCTTTCCTCTCGGTGTTTGCCGTCAAAGCTGACCCCACTTGCCCGGAGCGAGGCGATGTCAGCGGCCTGCAATTCGTGATCCAACACGGTCATCCGCGCGGCGTTGTCCGCGCTGGCGGGATCGGTGTCGGGCTGGATCGCGGTGATCACATGCAGCGAACCCAGCGGAGGCCGGTCACCGCCGGGCAGGTGCGCATCCAATGGCCAAACCGTTCCCGCCCGTCCGTCGGCATGGAACTCGACCGCGGTCTGAAGGTAATGCCGCCATGGGTATTCGTCTTGTGCCGCGCGAGCCAGGGTCGCCCGGGGCGTCCACGTGAAATCACCGTGTTCCTGCACGCCGCCAGTCAAGCACTGCCGACAGCGCAACGGCCTGCGCCCCTCAGTCCCCGGCTTCCCGCGGCGCGCCACCACCGACCAGGTAGCCCGTCTTCGGCGTCGGGCTGAAGGGGTCAACCCAACTTCGCAGACCCGCCAAGGCGGCCGCGAAGGCAACAGCGGCGATGTTGCCGTTCCTGGTGCCCTCGAAGGCGCGTTGGCCCGCTGCTCGGGCCTCCGCATCGATGGTGTCGCCCTCGGTATCGATGTCGGCCGTCATCCGTGCGCGCATGGCTGCCTCCCTGGCGGGCTCGTCGTAGTCACCGTTCATGAACCCGGCCTTTGCCAGCACCGCCACCGAACTGGCTGGGCCACTGCCACTGAGGCGCAGGTCCCGCGGGTCGTCCAGATCAGCGAAATTACGCAGCACCTGAACCGTCTGCGCGGCAACCTGGTTCGCCTGATCCCGCGAGACTTGGATGCTCGCGCCGTCCTCGTCACTCCACGACTTCGCGCCCATGCCGAACCAGACCTGACCGGCGGCATCACAGCGGAACTCCGCCAGCGGAGCCATCACCGACGACGTCCGGGAGATGGTGAAGACGTCTCGGGGGTGCAACATCCCAGCCAGATATGTCGCGATGAACGTCTGAAACGACCGCCATTGATCGTCGGAGGTGTAGTTGGTCATGGAGATCCCCATCGTTTCGAGCCTCCGAGGAAGGAGGCGCTCTTGCCCACACCGGTCGGTGTCGGCCGCTTCGTCATCCGAGCCACCCACGAGCGTGGGGTTGGCGTGCCGTCCAGTCGGAGCTTGTCGACGGCAACTCATGAAGCCATTTCAGGATAGCGGGGTGCACCGACATCGGGGGGTCTTCTGCCCGAAGGGGTCTTCTCGCCGACCACAACGTGTCGGTACCCGCCGATAGCGTGATCGTCACAGTCAACGACAGACGAGTGGTCGACTCCGGACGGAGCCACCCTCGCCCGGACAGCATAGTCCGCAGTTATTGCGGATAGCGCAGAAAGTGCGGTAATATGAGGGATGCCCAACCGCTACACGCTGATTCGCCGGCACCTTGACCGGGCAGAGTCGTCTGACTCCGCCGCCCAAGTGCTGCAACACCTTCGGTCGATCCTGATCGAGGTCGGCCAGCTACTCGACGAGCAGCTGGCCAGCGCGGTCGTCGACGACGAATTGTCGCTCGCTGCGGCCGGCAAAAACGCCGGTCTCACTGAGAACGCGGTGGGGCCGCGGCTGGCCAGCACGCCCAGGCTGGCGCCGTATGCGTCGGCGGTAGGCCGTATTACCGCTGAAGACATCAAACGCGCCCGCCGCGACAAGTACGCCGGCAAACCGCTGCCGCCGGCAGCACCTCCTGAGCCGATGCGCTTCAAGCCGCGCCGTAAAACCAACCCCTCCTGACGATTTCGATAGGACCGCTCATGTCAAACCCGAACCTCACCAACCTGGTGTTCCTGCTCGACCGCTCCGGCTCGATGCAGTCGATCAAGTCCGATATCGCCGGCGGATTCGACGCGTTCCTTGCCGAGCAACGCGACGGCGAGGGCCGCTGCACCGTGACCCTGGCGCAGTTCGACACCGAGTACGAGGTCGTCTACCGCGGCGTCGACCTCGGGCAGGTGCCTCCCTTGAAGCTCCAACCGCGCGGAAGCACGGCACTGCTGGACTCGATGGGCAAGCTAATCACCGACACGGCCGCCGAAATCGATGCGCTGCCCGAGGCCGACCGGCCGGGCACCGTCGTCGTGGCGATCATGACCGACGGCCTGGAGAACGCCAGCCGCGAATGGCACCGTCCCGACATCAAAGCCCTTGTGGAGCAACAGGCCAACGACTTTGGGTGGGAGTTCCTCTACATGGGCGCCGACCAGGACGCCGTTGAGGTGGGCAAGGGCCTCGGAGTCAAGGACGGCCAGGCCATCACCTACGCCAGGGGCAAGTCCCGCGAGGCGATGGTCGCGGCGTCGGCCAGCATCCGTGGCTACCGCGACGCCAAGACGGTCAACCCGGATGCGATGATGCCCGAGTTCACCGTGGCACAACGAGCCCAGTTGGCCGATGACGACGGGCCGGAACGCTAGCGCGTGTATTGGGACGGGATGCCGCCGGCAAGGCTCGGGTCGGTGTTGAACTCGTCGGTGGGGGAGTTCGCCCGGGTACCACCGCCCGACCTTGCTAACCGCGCCGGCCCGGCAAACACGCCCGCGCGCTGGATGGCCCCCGCTACCGTTAGCCCCGTGGATGCCAAGGCTTTCTATACGCAAACCGGGCCCGATGTGTTCGACAGCTCGCCGTTGACCGCGGGGCCGTGGAGCCCGCTGGCGCAGCACGCCGGGCCGCCGTCGGCGTTGTTGGCCAGGCAGATCGAACGGCATCAGCCGCGGCCCGGTCACCGGCTGGCGCGGATGGCGGTGGACATTCTCCGGCCGGTGCCGGTGGCGCCGTTGCACATCACCGTGGAATCGCTGCACCAAGGCAAGCGGGTGGAGCTGCTGCAGGCCACGGCCCAGGCGGATGGGACCACGGTGCTGATCGGGCGGGCCTGGCGGCTGATTGCGGCGTCGGCGGATTTCCCCGCGCCGCCCCAAGCGCAGGAGCTGCGGGAGATCGATGCTGAACTCACCGCCCCGGATGCGGCGATTCCCGACGGTTGGCACGGCGACGGTTACCTGTCGGCGATCGATTGGCGTTTCGAGCAGGGCGGTTTTGCCGAGTTCGGCCGGGCGAAAGCCTGGACGCGGCCGACGGTGGCTCTGGTCGACGGCGAGGACATGACACCGTGGCAGCGGGTGTTGACGGTGGCCGACTCCGGCAGCGGGATCAGCGTGTGTGCGCCGCCGGACCGGTATCCGGCGATCAACTGCGACTTGTCGGTGGTGCTCGACCACGATCCGGTCGGTGATTGGATCGGCATGGACTCACGCACCACGGTGACCCCCGGGGCGGGGGCGATGACGCAGACGATCATCTTCGACCAGGGTGGGCCCGCGGGCTTGGCGACGCAGACCCTGGTTGCGTAAGCGCGGCCGCGAACTCACGTTGGGCCCGTTTCCCCGGACTGCCCGTCGGCAACCTCCGTGTCAACCGACGGGGCGTATGGGCGTCGTAGGTTGTCGCTCAGAGGCGGGCAACAATCACATATGTCCGACGCCCGGTTCCGCAACCGGGCACCTCGCGGCACGGATTATCGGCGCACGAATTCCGCCCGGGTCCGCCTGAATAGGCCCCTCAGACGTTGACCACCAACGCCATCCCGTGACGGTCCCGTCCCCGACGCCGCCTGCTGCGCTCCAGCAACCGGGCCACCGCGGCTTCCGCCCCGCGGGCCAGTTCGTCGGCGTCGGGAACGGCTTCGAAATCGGCCAGGATCCCGAAGAACAACTGATCGGCGTAGCTCAGCACGGCCGCGGCGGTCCGCAACTGGATCCCGATCGGCGGAATGGGCAGCACCGCAATCACATTGCGGCCCATCACCTGCAGCGGCTGGCGGGGTCCGGGGACATTGACCGCCATGGTGGCCACATTGCGCTGCGGCAACCGAGACATCAGATCCATCGCCCAGGCCGCAACCGGGAATGGCAGCATCCGGGCGGCCGCAGCGATCAACCCGTCCGCCTCGCCGGTGGCTTCCGCTTTCGCCATCCGGGCGTGCACCAGCCGCAACCGCAGCACCGGATTGTCCTCGTGCACCGGCAGATACGGCAGCAGCATCGCCTCGCGGCTGGGCACCAGGGTGCGCAGCGACTCGGCACCGGGCTGTTCGCCACGCCGCAGCAACATGTTGCGGTAGCTCTCGGTGAGCGCGGCCAATGCGACGTCGTCGACGGTGACATTGAACGTCCGGCAGATCTGGTGGACGTCCTCGAGCGTGACCCGTGCCGCGGTGTAGCGCCGCCGCGAGGTGACCGGGCCGTTCAGCGACGAGGGCGGCCGCTGCAGGCCGGCCGCGAATTCGTTGGAGCTTCGCAGCACACCGCGGGCGGCGGCTAGTGCGTCGCCGGCGATCTGCGCCGGAGCCCGCAGCGCCGCCAGCCAGGGGCTGGGGCGCGGGGCCGGCGGCAGGTTCTGCGGCGGCGACGCGATCAGGGCGCTGCCGGCGGGGTGGTTGCTCACGCAGCGCTCAAACGCGGCGCTACCGGCCAAGCCGCCATCGGACAGACCGGTCAGGATGTGCACGGTCGCAACGGCGTCGGCCAGGCACGGGTGCACCTTCACCAGCATCGCCCACCGGTTGTCGGCCAGCCCGCCGATCACCCAGATCTCCCACAGCGGCCGGTCGCGGTCCAGCCGCCATGACATCACGTCGGCCACCACCCGGAACAAATCGTCGTCGCTGCCAGAGCCCGGGACCGCGACCCGCCGGACGTGATAGGTCAGGTCGAACTTGTCGTCGTCGATCCACTCGGGTGCGCTGAGGTCGAAGATCTGGCGGCGCAGCCGTTGCGAGAACCGGGGGCAGGCCGCGATCCGCTCGGCCAGTGTCGCCATCAGCGAGGCGTGGTCGGGCATCGGGCCGTCCAGGATCGCCAGCCCACCGATGCCCAGCTGGGTGTGCGGATCGGTGTCCTCGGCGTGCAGGAAGGCGGTGTCCAGGGTGCTCAGTCGCTGCGACATGGCGGCCTCCGGTTATCTGTAACGCGTAGTACCAGTATCTCGAATCCGGTGTCGCCGTCGACAGGGCCGGAAGTCCCTAAGCAGGGTGAGCAACGCCCGGCCGAACGCCCGCCCCTATTTCGATGAGAAGTCTCCGGGTAATGTGCGGCAAAGAATCCCAGCGGCGAAGGGACGCCCCACGATGGTGGCTTCCAACCAGGTGAGCGGCCGGCCTACGGCTGCGCGCTGGGACGGGTGGCGCGATCCGGGACGGTTACTGTGGGCCATCGCCGCGGCGTGCTGGCTGGCACTGCTGGCGGCCGGGCATCACCATGACGTACTCATCACCGGCGGCGCGTCACCACGATCGGTTACCGGCGTCGCGGTCTCCGTGGCGCTGCTGGCCGGCGCCTGGCTGGAGATGACCGCGGCGATGATGCTGCCGACCACCATTCCGATGGTGCGGATGTTCACCGTCGTCAGCGCCCGTGCGCCGCGAACAGCCTTGATGCGTGCCGCCTTCCTCGCCGGCTACCTGGCGCTGTGGCTGGCGTTCGCGTTCGCCGCGGTCGCTGTGGCGACCGCGGTCCGCGCCTGGGCGGCACCGGCACCGTTGGCGTGGATGTCCGCTCGACCGAACCTGGTGCTCGCCGCCATGCTGGCGATCGCCGGCATCTTTCAACTCACCCCGCTCAAGGACCGCTGCCTGACCCAGTGCCGCGACCCCAGGGCCTTCCTGTTCGCCCACTACCGGCGGGGAGTCCGGGGCGCCTGGAACCTGGGGCTGCGCCACGGCTGGTCCTGCCTGGGGTGCTGCTGGGCGCTGATGCTGATCATGTTCGGTACCGGGCTGGGCAATGTGCTGGCCATGTTGGCGCTGACCGCGGTGATGCTGATCGAGAAGACCGCCTCCTGGGGCAGGCGGATCGTGGCACCCCTCGGGGTCGCCCTGATGATCGCCGCGGCGTTGGTGGGCCTGTTCGGAAACCACCTGCCCGGCTGGGGCCTGTATGAGCCGCTGCAGTCGTCGACAGGTGCGCATCACCACCGGTGAAAGGAGATCGTCGTGGGATATGAGTTGAACGGACGGATGGCCGAGGTGTGCAGTTGCCGGTCACTGTGCCCGTGCACGATCGGCGAGAACGCCGACGGCAACAACTGCGGGTTCAACTGGGTGTTCCACATCGACCGCGGGCAGATCAACGGCGTCGACGTGGCCGGTCTCAACCTGGGGCTGCTGGGCCACCACGCCGACAACATCTTCGACGTCAACACCCGGGTGTTCGTCATCATCGACGACCGCGCGGACGACACCCAACAGGACGCGCTCGTGACGGCGTTCACCGGGCAGGCGGGCGGGCCGCTGGCCGATCTGGCCGGCCTGGTCAAAGAGATCGTGGGCGTGACCCGAGCGCCGATCGAGTTCGACGTCGACAAGGGCAGCGGCCATTTCAAGGTCGACGGGATCTTCGAGGCCCAAGTCGAGGGCTTTCGGGCCAAAGACGGCTCCCACACCACCTTGAACAACACCGCGCTCGGCCACGTCTACGGCGCTTTGACCTACCCCGGCAAGGTGATTCGGCATCGGGTGACCGAGACCGAACACGGCCTGCAGTTCCGGGGGCGCCAGTCGACCCAGACCGAATTCAGCTTCGCGTCCTGAGCGGGCGTCCGACATGGATGTGTACAAGACGCAGTTGATGCGGCGCGAGCTGGTCGCCGAAGACACCATGGCGTTCTATTTCGCCCGTCCCGCAGGCTACGAATTCCTGCCCGGCCAGTCGTTTCAGCTGACCCTGATCGACCCGCCCAACACGGACGCCAAGGGGCCGACCCGAGAATTCACCATCGCAAGCGCCCCGCACGAGGACGAGCTGATGGTCGCGATGCGCATGCGGGACAGCGCATTCAAGGAGGCGCTGCGCGACGCACCGCTTGGGGCCACGGTCCAGATCAGTGAAGCCGACGGCGATCTGATCCTGCACAGTGACCCGGCTCGGCCCGCGGTGCTGATCGCCGGCGGCATCGGTGTCACGCCGTTTCTGTCGATCGCCCGGCATGTGGCGCGCGAAGCCTTGCAGCATCCGCTGTATCTCTTCTACTCCAACTGGCGGCCCGAACTCGCGGCGTTCCTGCCCGAACTCGAAGCGCTGCAGCAGGCCAATCCGCATTTCCGGTTGATCGCGACGATGACCGAACCGGATCGGCAATCCTGGTCGGGCCAGATCGGTGTCGTCGACGCCGATCTTCTGCGGCGGCATCTGCCGGACCTCACCAGGCCGGTGTACTACGTGGCCGGGCCACCGCCGATGGCGCTGGCAATGCTGGACCTGCTCGAGGATCTGGGCGTCGACGACGCCGACATCAAGTCCGCCGAGTTCTACGGCTACTGACACCGTTCCCGACTTGCCGCAAGGTCGCCGGCTATATGGTGCTGCCGTGGGCCCAGGAACAGCGGGCCCTCGCCTCAGGTCGGGGTGGCACCGCCTTGCGTGTCGATGACCTGCTGGATTAACTCGACGATGCGCTGCTGTCCGGTCGCGGTCGTGTCCAACGTGGATCGCATCTCGGCGAAGCCGTTGCCGACTTGGGTGAACTGCTCGTCAACCCGCGCGAAGCCGGCGTTCATGTCCTGGCGCGTCTCGACCATGTTTGCGCGCATCCCGACTATGTCCTGGCCCATCTCGACCATGTCCGCACGCATCTCGACCATGCTCTGGCGCGTCTCGACCATGTTCGAGCGCATCCCGACCATGTCCCGGCCCATCTCGACCATGTCCGCGCGCATCTCGTCCATGCCCTGGCCCATCTCGACCATGTTCGCGCGCATCTCGACCATGTCCGCGCGCAACGCGTTAAAACTCCCGATCGTCGCCTGACGGAAACCTTGCATCGCGCTGACATCGCGGTCGACGGCGAGCGCGAGCGCCTGGGTAGTGGTCACATCGACCTTGTTGGCCTGGACCTCACTACGCAGCGCGCGCACCTGACCCTCCAGGGCGATGACCCGCGACTCAAGGTTCTCCGGCTGCATGGTGGCAGGGTACGCCGTAGCGGTTGTTCGAGAGGTCCGTCCATCCACAGGTCCAGCCGGCGCGCCAAGCACAGCCAACCCAACGTCAATACGCCGTCACCGCATTGTCCTTCGCCCAACGCTTCTCCTCCTCCGAGCCTTCGGGCGGCGGAACCACGCCGTTGATCACCCACAGCTCTTCGCTGGTCTCGTCGATGTGCAGCTCCCAGTGCAGTCCCGGGATCCGTTCCAGGTGCGGGGCCAACATCTTGTTGATCCAGCCGACTATCCGCTGGCGACTCTGCCGGTCGGCGCCTCGGCGGGCGATGTGGTCGACGGCGATGCGAACCCCGACCGGCGCCGGTTCACCGCCGACGTAGAAGTCGTCGGGAACCGATTCGCGGAACACCACGACCACGTAGAAGCGGGGCAAGCCGACCCGCTCGTAGTGATCGGTGATGTCGGAGGCCAACGCGCGCTTGTCCTCGACGCTGAAGGTTCCCGGGGTGTGGTGAATCGTCCACAGTGGCATGAGAGTTCAGTGCTCCTTGCTGGTTCGACGAGCCTGGGTTACGCCGATATGTCGTAGTGCAGCTTTTCGACCGGGCCCGAAAGGGCGGCTTTCACATCGACGGTCAACTGGTCGGCCAGCACCTCGATCGCTCCGTCCTCCAAGCCGTCGATGATGCGCCGGGCGACATAGGCGGGCGTGGCCTTGGGCGCTTCGAAGCCGGTGGTCATGTCGGTGTCGATGAACGCGACATGCACTCCGACGACCTGCGTGTGCTGGGCCTCCAACTCGGCGCGCAGTGAGTTGGTCACCGACCAGATGGCCGCCTTGGAGGCGCCGTAGGCGCCGGCCCCGGACAGCCATGACAGCACCGAGTGCACGTTGACCAACGCTCCACCGCCGTTGGCCGCCAGGATCGGGGCGAAGGCCCGAGCGACACGCAGCGGCCCGAAGACATTGACGTCGAACGTCTCGGTGATGTCGGCGAAGTCGCCGGTGAGCAGCCGGCCCGGCAGCAGAATGCCGGCGTTGCTGATCACGATGTCGGCGTCGCGGGCGAGGTCTGCCAGCGCGGCCACCGAGTCGGCTGACTGCACCTCGAGTGCGTGGGGCACCACCTCGGAACGGTCGTCGGTGAACGCCGACCGGCCGGTCGAATACACCTTGCGCGCGCCGCGGGCCAACACCTCGTCGACCAGTGCCGCGCCTAGGCCCCGTCGCCCGCCGGTGACGACGACCACCTTGCCCTGAACTGCAACCATCTTCGTTCCCCTTCTCGCTGACTAACGAATTCGTTATTCAGATGGAAGCATGAATATCTGGATAACGCAATCGTTAGTCAAGTATGCTCGGTCACATGGAGTTCGAAAGCCGGTTGCGGGATCGGACGCGTTGGGCGGCGGGTGATCGGTGTTCAGTGGCGCGGTTGCTCGACGTGCTGAGCACCAAGACGGCCTTCCTCGCGGTCCGCGAGTGCTTCTACGGCACCACTCGATTCGAAGACTTCGTCGAGCGCATCGGGGCCTCGGCTCCGGCCGTCTCGCGTGCGCTCAAGCAGCTCGAGATGGCCGGGATCATCGCTCGCGTTCCCTACCGGGATTCGGGCCAGCGGGTGCGCCACGAGTACCGGCTGACCCCGGCCGGCGAAGATCTGCTGCCGGTGCTACTGGCGCTGATTCAGTGGGGGGACAAATACCTGCAGGACGGGGCCCCGCCGCTGAACTTCGTCACCGCCGACGCGCAACACAAGGTCGGGGTGCGCGTCACCGACGACCTTGACGGGCCGTCGACGGACTCCGATGACATCCAGATTCGGCTGAACACCCCGTCCCGCCGAAGCTGAGGCGTGATCCGCGACGGTGCCGCCCGGAACCTCCGACCTGCGTATATACCCCTGATCGCGTCATTGTCCGGCGGCCTGGCGGCCCGGGCCGGAGGGGCGCATCGGCCTCGTGGCCCCGGGGTGGTCGGCATCTGCTGAAGTCCTCCGACTCTCCGGCGATTGGGACAGGGCTGGCATTTTCCTTAGAGGTATGATGTGGTGTAGACCACGTTAAAAAACAAGTGTGATGCAAACCACAGAAGGTGATGGCAATGACAGCTTTCTTGAGCGGCTTGGGTCTCACCGCTGTCACCGCGACCGTCGGCGCCAGCATGATGGGGCAGACGACGGTGGCGTTGTGCGTCGGTCTGGTCTCGGCGGCGTTCTTCGCCGGCCGGGTCTGCTGATCCGCCCCAACTGCAGCAGTCGTAGTCACTAGAGGTGGCACGCTGATCGGCGTGCCCGTCTGTCTGCCCGAGAACCCGCGATTCGCCAGCTCTTCCGAGCGGCACGTCTATCAAGCGCTGATCGGCCAACTTCAGGATGGCGACGTCGTGGTCTCCGGCCAACGCGTCACCGACCACCTCAAAGACCACGAGATCGACTTCGTCGTCGCGATCGAGGGCGCCGGCATCATCTGCGTGGAAGTCAAAGGCGGCGAAGTCTGGCACAACGGATCCGGGTGGCGGCAGCTGCGCGGGGGCCGGAAATATGCGATCCATCCGGTGCGCCAGGCGCGGGAGGCCTGCTATGCCCTGCGCGATTTCGTCGAGAGCGACCCACGCTGGACGCAGGACCGGCTGCGCTGGGACCACGTCGTGGCGCTGCCCCACACCGAGGTCGCCGATGATTTCGAACTGCCGGATTGCCCGCGCTGGAAGGTGATCGACCGAAACGATCTGCCGCAGCTGGTATCCCGACTGCGACACGTGCTGATCCGGCAGGAATTGGACCGCCCCCTGCTGACCGCCGAAGGCATCGATCAATTCCGCACCGCACTCGGCGGGCGCGGACTGCCGCAGCGTGACGTGGTTGCCCGCGCGCTGGCCAACGACAGCGCCGCCGACGCACTCACCGAGCAGCAGGCGGTGATCCTAGAAGCCATCCGGCTGCTCAACCGGGTGCAGGTGCGCGGCAGTGCGGGCAGCGGCAAGACCTACCTGGCGGCGGAGCAGGCGCGCCGGCTGGCTGCCGACGGCAAACATGTTGCACTGCTGTGCTATTCGCACGTCCTGGCGTCCTACCTCAAGCGGCTCACCGCGACCTGGCCGCGCCGTCACCAGCCGGCCTACGTCGGCGAATTCCACTCGCTGGGCGTGGCATGGGGCGCCCCCGCCGGCCCCGCGGCACCCGAGGAATCGGTGCAGTTCTGGGAGGAACAGCTCCCGCAGCAGATGCTCGAGTTGGCGCAGCACCTCGACGACGGTCAACGCTTCGACGCCGTGGCCGTCGATGAGGCGCAGGACTTCGCCGACGCCTGGTGGGATCCGGTACTGGCCTCACTGCGCGACGACCAAGAGGGTGGGCTGTTCGTGTTCAGCGACGAGGGCCAGCGGGTGTTCGACCGTCAAGGCACCCCGCCGGTGCCGCTGGTCTCGCTGGTGCTGGACCGCAACCTGCGTAACACCCGCCAGATCGCCACCACCTTCCAGCCGCTGGTGGACCACCCGATCCGCTACCTGGGTGCCGACGGGCCCGAGGTCCGGTTCGTGCCGTGCAGCCGGGAGGACGCGGCCGACACCGGGGACGATCAGGTGGAGAAGCTGCTCGACGACGGCTGGCGTCCCGAAGACGTCGCCCTGCTGACCACCGGTAGCCGCCACCCCGAACAGGTTGCCCGCCAAGAGCAGGGCGACGAGGCCTACTGGGACAGCTTCTGGGATGCCGATCAGGTGTTCTACGGGCACCTGCTGGGGTTCAAGGGATTGGAGCGTCGCGCCGTCGTGCTCGTCGTCGACGCAGCCGGACCGATTGAGCGGGCGCGGGAACGGCTCTACGTGGGACTGTCGCGGGCCCGCGATCAGCTCGTGGTCTGCGGCGACCGGGACTTCATCGCCGAGGTGGGCGGGCCGGATCTGGCGCAAAAGCTGGGGATCGAGTAGCGGTCACTCCCACGAGGGCGGGAAGGCGATGTCGAGCCGCGTCGTCTGCTTGTAGCCCGACCAGGTCGGTACCCCGGCCGGCTGCATCCGATAAATCCCGACGGCGGCGGCCACCACGCGATCGCGCTGCGTCGGCCAACCGATTTCGCTGGCGATCTGCTCCAGCATGCCTCGGTCCCGGTCGAGCAATTGGTCGATGATCGGCACCGCCGGCAGAGCGTTGCTCTTGTCGCCATTGCAACGAGCGCAGGCCAGCACCAGATTGGCCAGGCCGTCGATGCCGACCAGCGACCACGGCAGCACATGATCGATCGGATTGCCGGTCGGCAGATGCGTCGAACAGTAGAAGCAATGCGGCCCGAACGCGTCCTTGAAAGGCTCGCGGACTTTCTCCAGCGCGGCTCGCTCCCGGCCAAATAGATGGCCGGCAATGTCTGGAACCTCGGCATAGAGAAACTTGTTCATCCGCCGGACGTCGTCAACCCACATGATCTCCAGGGCCGGCTTCAGCAGTCCGGCCAGTCGAGCGAGGCCATGCGCAACGCCAGGTTTCAGTTCGATCGAGTAACCGCGGACCCGCTTGGCGGAGCTGCTCGGCTTCTGCAGGAACGCATCATCGTAAAGGAACGGATCGCTTCCGGCTGCACCGCCGAAACGCTGGAGGCGACGAAGTGGTTCGCCGGCCAGACACACGCTGACTTCGTCTAGCGCTGTTTCATAGGCGTGCGGAACCCGGCTGATCGCGACATCGAGCGGCGCCCGGCTGTTGGCGACGTGTGCCGCAGCGCGCAAACGTCGCGCAGCGTTGGGGATCACCCCCTTCGGCCCGCCTGTCATCTGCGAGAGGATCTGGCCCTCGAACGGGCGCACCTGCAACCAGTAGATTTCCAGCACCCGGTGGGCCAACGCCGGAATCGGAATGTCGAGAACATCATCGGGACTCGCTGGCATGTTCTCGATGCAATGGTCGATCAACGCCATCAACGTGGCGAGCTTGTAGGTGGCCGTGCGCAGGCCGGTCTCGAGGATGGCCACCACCCGTTGCCCGAGCAGCAGCGAATCACCGTCGTTGTCGCGCACCTCGGCATTATGACTGGACGCGCGGTTATGGGAGTTGTCCACAGGCGGACTCAAAGGTGACTAGCCGTACCCGAACGCCCGCACCAGGCTTGCCCTCAACCGAATGGAGGCATGGGTGTGGGAAACCGAGCAAACTTCGTCGTCGTCGAAAACTCCGACTGGCGACTGTATTACGCGCACTGCAGCGGCTGCCGCATGCTGGACGCGCTGATCGGCGGGCCGGATCTGGCGCTGCGTTACGCGGTGTCGCTGGAGGCATGCCCGAAGACCCAGTGGGTGGATGCGGGTTGGGCCGATGGCGGCGCGGTGATCGACCTCGACGAGCGCCGGCTGCTGTTCTTCGGTGACGAGCTGATGACCGGAATCCCGGAACGTCGCGCAATGCTGCGCGTACTGGACGATCTCTGGCCCGGGTGGACGGTCAGTTACGCCTACGACGGCGTCGCCGAGATCGCCGACTACGTCGGTGGTGAGCCGCGTGTCCATGAGTGGCCCAAGTGCCCCACAACCAAGCTGGCCCGGGACCGCAAGGCGCTGTGTCAGGTGGTGTCGGTGGTCGACTCCACCGGGCGACTTCGACTGTGGCCGTTGCACTGGACGGTCAGCCAGGCCTGGCACGGCCCTGCGCTATTGGACAAGCTGCCCGGGCCCGGCCGGAGCCGGCTGAAGCTGGACGTGATCCCCGAGGGCGGAGTCCACGTGGATCTCGGCCGAAAGACCATGGGGGAGTGGCATACCGCCGACACGATGGGCATCTGCCGTGAACTGCCGGACCTCTGGCCTGGTTGGCACACCGAATCGTGGGCGGATCGTTTCGAAGAACAAGCCCGCCGGTGCGGCCTCGCGCTGCGGCTGCCCGCACTGAATCTGGGCGCAGCCGCGGACAGCGCCCAGGCCTGGATCCGTAAACGGGAACCCGACGCCCCCTACCGCGTTCCGCACCCCACCCCGGCCGAGTGGGACCGATTCGCCGCGGCGTGCGATGCCCTGCGAGCTGACCGTGCCGCGACCGCGTGAATCGATCAGAGTGATAGCAAATCGTGGCTGTTGCTATCATCGACGGTGTGAAGCAGCTTCTCCTCCGGATCCCCGAGGAACTGCACCGACGGCTGGTGGCCCGCGCGGCGCGCGACGGCCGCAGCCTCAATGCACTGGCCACCGAGATTCTCGACGCGGCGGCCGAGGCCGACTCCGATGACCGGCGGGCGCGAGTTCGTGCGGCGGCGGCCGCCTCGGGTGCGCTGCGAACGGCATCGGCACCGACGGTGAGTCCCGCTCGCCGGCAGCGAATCCTCGCCTCGACCCGAGGCCTCGGCGCGCAGCTCGATCGGCTGCTCGCCGACGAGCGCGAACGGCCGTGATCGCCTACCTGGACTCGTCGGTATTGGCGCGTGCCTACCTGGCTGACGAGGACGGCCATCAGCAGGCGACCGCACTGCTCGCCGACCCCGACATTGCCACCGTGACCGGTACCTGGACCCGAATCGAGGTCTCCGGCGCCCTGGTCCGCGCTGCGCGCATCGGCCGCGCCGATGAAAAGGGTTTGCTCGCGCTGCTCGACGCTGACCTCGCCGGGCCGGTCGTGGTCCTGGGCGCGCCACAGGACCAGATCGAAGAACACGCCCTCGAACTGGTTCGTCGGCATGCGCTGCGTGCGATGGACGCCTGGCATCTGGCGGTGGCTGCGCTCGTCGTGCCGCCGCTGCTCGAACCCGGGGAGCAGCGCGGGTTCGCCTCGCGCGACGCCGCGCAACGCCGGGTCGCGGACCTTCTGGGCTTCGTGGCCATCTGAACTGGGGCTGCCTCGTCCCCGGAACATACGTCCGGCATGAGTAGGTCCCCGGATCGCACATCACCGGCAGCGTGGTCTGGCCGCCGTGGACCCCCGGCAGATTCCAGGTCGGCATCAGCGGGCCGTCATACCAGGGGTTTTGCATGTAGCGGCAGGTGTCGAACGCCGCGCACGGCGGCTGCGGGCCATCGGCCGCCGCGGACGCCGGCATCGCCAGACCCAGCCCCAACACCGCCGGCGCGGCCAGCAAGGTCATCCGCATCGAGGGCTCCTTCTACTCGGCTGCGCCCACCATCGCATCGGCCACCGACACGACCGTAGGGTCGGCGAGGTGACCATCGAAGAACGGCTGGCCGCCCTCGAACACATCGAGGCGATCAAGGCCCTCAAGCACCGTTACTTTCGCGCCTGCGACGCCAAGGACCCCGACACCTTCCGGGCCTGCTTCATCGCCTCCGGCGCCGACATCGACTATGGCCCGCTCGGCGGCTTCACCGATGCCGACCAGATCGCCGAAACGTTCCGCCGCATCGCCCTGCACACCGTCGATGGCAAACACGTCATCCTCGACATGCACCACGCGATGCACCCGGACATCACCATCACCGGACCCGGCCGGGCGAGCGGACGCTGGACGCTGAAGTTCCGCCAGCTCAACCTGATTGAGCGCACCGAGCGACTGCTCACCGGCGAATACGACGACGACTACGTCATCGAAGACGGGCAGTGGAAGATGTCGCGGTCGCATTTCCGCCAGCTCTGGTCGATGGTCCGGCCGCTGGGCGACGCGGTAGTGGAGGCCTGAGATGAGCACCCTGATCGCCTTGGTCACCGGCGCCAGCCGCAGCGTCGGCAAGGGCATCGCGCTGGCGCTGGGCTCGCAGGGCTGGACCGTCTACGTCACGGCCCGCGGTGAGGTCGGCGCCGACGGGCCCCTGGATGAGACCGCGCGGGAAGTCACCGAGCGCGGCGGGCGCGGCATCGCCGTGCAGTGCGACCACCGCGACGACGCCCAGATCGCCGCGCTGTTCGCCCGCATCGCCGACGAGCAGGACGGCAGGCTGGACCTGCTGGTCAACAATGTCTGGGCCGCGCCCAAGGGGTTCGCCGGGTTCACCGGCAAGTTCTGGCAGCGCCCGCTGACCGACTGGGACACCTTGATCGGGGTGGGGCTGCGCGCCCACTACGTCGCCTCGGTGCACGCCGCGCAGCTGATGGTGGCCCGCGGGTCGGGCCTGATCGCCAACATCTCCTCGTTCGGCACCCGCGGGCACCTGCACTCGGTGCTCTACGGCATGTCCAAGGCCGGGCTGGACAAGATGGCCGCCGACATGGCCGTGGAACTGGCCGGCACCGGGGTCAGCGCGGTGTCGCTGTGGCCGGGGCTGGTGCGCAACGAGGTCATGCAGGGTTTCATGGACCGTGGCCTGGACAACTTCCAGGGTTTTCCGCTGGCCAACGCCGAAACCCCGGAGTTCATCGGCCGGGTGATCGCCGCGCTGGCCAGCGACCCGGACATCGGTGCCCGCAGCGGGCACACCCTGATCACCGCCGAGACCGCGCTGGACTACTCCGTCACCGACATCGAGGGCAACCAGCCCGATTCGCACCGCGAACTGTTCGGCGGCGGGCCGCTGTACTGACGGGCTACCAGTTGCTCGGCTCGTAATCCTTGAGGAAACACCCGTACAGATCCTCGCCGGCCTCCCCACGCACGATCGGGTCATAGACCCGGGCGGCGCCGTCGACCAGGTCCAACGGGGCGTGGAAGCCCTCCTCGGCCAGCCGCAGCTTGGTGGGGTGCGGGCGCTCATCGGTGATCCAGCCGGTGTCCACCGCGGTCATCAGGATTCCGTCGTTCGCCAGCATCTCCTCCGCACTGGTGCGGGTGAGCATGTTCAGGGCCGCCTTGGCCATGTTGGTGTGCGGATGCCCGGGGCCCTTGTAGCGGCGGCTGAACTGGCCCTCCATCGCCGACACATTCACCACGTACTTACGGCGGGCGGATGACGCCGCCATCGCCGGGCGCAGCCGGCTGACCAGGATGAACGGCGCGGTCTGATTGCACAGCTGCACCTCGAGCAGCTCCAGGGCATCGACCTCGTGCACCCGCTGGGTCCAGCTGTTGATCGCGGCGGTATCCGGCAGCAGCCCGCCGGCGTCGATCGCCACCCCGGCGGCGATCCGCTCCGGGGAGGCGCTGCGCGCGGTCAGCGCCAGCTCGGCCAGCGCGTGCGGCTGCTGATGTTCGGCGAGGCTGCTGGCCAGGGCCGCCGGGTGCGCGTCGCTGACGTGGTCGAAGGTGATCACGTCGACCAGCTCGGCTGCCGGGGTGCGCTCGGCCTCCACCAGCGCGGCATACGAGCCGGGGGCGCGTCGCACGGTCTGGGCGGCGTTGTTGATCAGGATGTCCAGCGGACCCTGAGCTGCCACGGTGTCGGCGAGCGCGACGACCTGTGCCGGATCGCGCAGGTCGATGCCGACCACCTGCAGCCGGTGCAGCCAGTCGGCGGCGTCGGGCATGGCGGCGAACCGGCGGACCGCGTCGTTGGGAAAGCGGGTGGTGATGGTGGTGTGGGCGCCATCGCGCAGCAGCCGCAGCGCGATGTACATGCCGATCTTGGCGCGCCCGCCGGTCAGCAGGGCGCGTCGGCCGGTCAGGTCGGTGCGGGCGTCGCGTTTGGCGCGGCTGAAGGCGGCGCAGTCCGGGCAGAGCTGGTGGTAGAACGCATCCACCTGCGTGTAGTGCTGTTTGCAGATGTAGCAGGCCCGGGAGCGGATCAGGGTGCCCGCCGACGCGCCGACGGCGGCCGAGACCAGCGGAATGCCCTGGGTCTCGTCGTCGATACGGCCCGGGGCACCGGTGGCGGTGGCGGCGACGACGGCCTTGTCGGCGGCGGCCACCGCGTCCCGCTTGGCGTCGCGGCGGGCCTTCTTCACCGTCTTGAACATCCGCGCGGTGGCGCGGCGCACCGCGACGGCGTCGGGGTGCTCGGGCGGCAGCGCATCGACCTCGGCGATCACCTGCAGGCAGGTGGCGAGCTTTTCCGGGTCGATGGCGGTCACGCCTGGTAAGGGTACGGGCACCTGCGCCGATTATCGATTTGCTCCAGATCGCCAATACACTCGCTGGCGCAATGACCGAGATCTCCTCCGAAGCGGGCCGCCGCCGAACCTTCGCCGTCATCAGCCACCCCGACGCCGGCAAGTCCACCTTGACCGAGGCGCTGGTGCTGCATGCCAAGGCCATCACCGAAGCCGGCGCGGTGCACGGCAAAGCCGGTCGTCGCGCCACCGTGTCGGACTGGATGGAGATGGAGAAAGCCCGCGGCATCTCCATCACCTCGACGGCCCTGCAGTTCCCGTACCGCACCGCCAAGGGCCAGGACTGCGTCATCAACCTGCTTGACACCCCCGGCCACGCCGACTTCTCCGAGGACACCTACCGGGTGCTGACCGCCGTCGACTCGGCGGTCATGCTGATCGACGCCGCGAAGGGCCTGGAGCCGCAGACCCTCAAACTGTTCCAGGTGTGTCGGCACCGCCGGATCCCGATCATCACGGTGATCAACAAGTGGGACCGCCCCGGCCGGCATGCCCTGGAACTGATGGACGAGATCGCGACCCGGATCGGGCTGCGCCCCACCCCGCTCACCTGGCCGGTCGGCATCGCCGGAGACTTCAAAGGGGTGCTGGACCGTCGGTCCGGAAACTTCATCCGGTTCACCCGGACCGCCGGTGGCGCCACCGCGGCACCCGAGGAGCACATCGCCGCCGCCGATGCGCACGACGCGGCCGGCATCGACTGGGACACCGCGGTCGAAGAGTGCGAGCTGCTGAGCGCCGACGGATCCGACTTCGACCGCGAGGCGTTCCTCGACTGCACGGCATCACCGGTCCTGTTCACCTCGGCGGCGCTGAACTTCGGGGTGAACCAGCTGCTCGACGTGCTCACCGAGCTGGCGCCGCCGCCCGGCGGGGCGCTCGACGTCGACGGTACTCGGCGCACCACCGACGCGCCGTTCAGCGCGTTCGTGTTCAAGGTGCAGGCCGGAATGGACTCCGCCCACCGCGATCGCATCGCCTACGCGCGGGTGTACTCGGGAACCTTCGAACGCGGCGACGTCCTCACCCACGCCTCGACCGGCAAGCCTTTCGTCACCAAATACGCCCAGTCGGTGTTCGGCCAGCAGCGCTCCACCCTGGACACCGCCTGGCCCGGTGATGTGATCGGGCTGGCCAACGCCGCCGCCCTGCGCCCGGGCGACACCCTGTACTGCGATGTGCCCGTGCAGTATCCGCCGATCCCGAGCTTCTCGCCCGAGCACTTCTCGGTGGCCCGCAACGCCGACCCCAGCAAGCACAAGCAGTTCCGCCGCGGCATCGAGCAGTTGGACCAGGAGGGCGTCGTTCAGGTGCTGCGCTCCGATCGCCGCGGCGACCAGGCGCCGGTGCTCGCCGCGGTCGGCCCGATGCAGTTCGAGGTGGCCGCACACCGGATGGCCACCGAGATCGGCGCGCCGATTCAGCTGGAGTCGTTGCCATATCAGGTCGCGCGGATTGTGGAACCCCAAGACGTCGACTTCGTCTCCAGGCAGTCGCTGGCGGAAGTCATGACCCGCACCGACGGCGTGCACCTGGTGCTGTTCTCCAACAGCTGGCGGCTGCAGGGCTTCCAACGTGACAACCCCGATGTGCGGCTGCGGTCACTGGTGGCCGCGGACGGGTAGCCGGCAGGCCTCAATCGCCCAGTGCGGCAAGCAGTCCGGACAGCGGTACGGTGGCGATGCCGATGGCGGCGTCGCCGATACCGTACGGCAGTACCAGGGTGTCGGCGTGTACCAGGGCGCCGCAGGAGTAGACGACATTGGGCACGTAGCCGTCCTGTTCGTCGGCGGCGGGACTCAACAGCGGTTGGCGCAGCCGACCGACGATCCGGGTCGGGTCGTCGAGATCGAGCAGAACCGCTCCGATGCGATAGGTGCGCATCGGTCCGACGCCGTGGGTGAGCACCAGCCAGCCGGCGTCGGTTTCGATGGGGGCGCCGCAGTTCCCGAGCTGCAACGTCTCCCACGGCCGGGTCGGCCGCTGGATGGGAACCGCGTTCGGCCAGACCGACAGGTGATCGGAATAGGCGATCGCGTTCGATTCGCGGTCGGCTCTGGACAAAGCCGCGAACCGGCCGCGGATCCGGCGCGGAAACAACGCGAGGCCCTTGTTGGCGGCGGCGGATCCGACGATCGGCGTGGAGGTGAAGGACCGGAAATCCGTTGTCTGCAGGAGCTGTTGACTGATGTGGGAACCACTGTAGGCCGTGTAGGTGGCACACCATCGCACCGAGCCGTCATCGTCGGTGAAGCGGACGAAACGGGCATCCTCCATTCCGGCTTGCTCAGCGTCCATCGACGGCCACAGGACCCGCTCGGAAAGCGGGATGTTGTCGGAGAATTCGACGGCGTACGTCCGCTTGGCGATCGCGCGGATCGCCGAGATCGTCTCTCCGGCACGTCCACGGGTGCTCAGATGGGTCTCAAGCTCGGCCAGACGCCGGTCGAGTTCCGCGTGGCTGAAACGGTCGCCGAGTCCGTCGAGGACGTAGCCGGTCGCTTCTCCGGCGTCGTCGAGTCGGGCGAGTTCATTGCGAAAGACAGCCGCGTCCAGCAGGGTCGACGCGGCCGCCCCGGCGGTGGCGAAGCGACTCCGGTCATCGACAGTCGGGTTTCCCGAAGCATCGATGATGCCGGTCCGAAAGCCGATCGAGGAACGGTGTCCTTCTCCGATACCCCGCACGCTCATCACGAAACGCAGCCCCCCGGCGACCGTTTCCGCCTGATCGGGGTGGGCCACCATGCTGGGGTTGCACAACGCCGCACCTTCGATGGCGTACTCGTTGGTGAACGTCGCACCCAGCAACAACATGCGCACCTCGGAGAGTTCCCGGTCGGGATCCAGCCGGTCGGAGAGCTCGCGGGCGTGTCGTCGGAAGGTGCCGACCAGATCGCGGTGTCGGCCATCGAAGCGTGTGACGACGTCATCCAGTGCCGACCGCGCATCGTCCTCGTCCAGTGCCAGGATTCGGGCCAGCACCGCCCCGGCGCGCGACTCCTGGTACTCGAAACCCTCCTGGCCCGGCACGAAGAGTTGGGTGACCACCCGCGACGGATCGGCTGCAAATCGCCGCGGGCTGCGGGTGACCAGTCCGTCACGCACCGAAGTCATTGCGGCACAGCCGAGAAGTGCTGAGCCTGCTGCAGGGTGGACAGCACAGCCAGTGTCGACTCCGCACCCTGGTTGCGGTTGACTCCGTCGGCGTGCAGCCCGTCGAATCCGCCGCCGGTCTCGGGATCCCACATCAGCTGTCCTGCGTCGTTGGCGCCCTGGAACCACGCTGCGGCCGCCCGGACGCCGTCCGGCCAGATCTGCCTGGGGTCGATGGCGGCGGCACGGGCGCACGCGTCCGCGAGAGTGGCCACTTCGGTCGGCTGCTGATCGAAGGCGGGCCGAACGTCATCCGGCCCCCGGCCCCCTGCAGGGGTGGGCGAGAGGTGACCATCGGCCGCTTCGTGTCCGAGCAGCCACTCCAGCAGATCCAGGCCGCGCTGCCACAGTGGCTTTGTGTCGAGCGCGACGCCGGCCGCGATCATCGCCTCGGCAAGGACCGCGTTCGCGTAGGTCAGCCGCGCCTCGGGCCATGGCCAGGACGGGTTGGCGTTCGGTTCGGCGACCGAGGCGGCGTAGTCGGTGACCAGGTCGTGTGCCGCGCGGAGTTCGGGGGCGACGGTCAGGAGTTCGGCGGCTCCCAACACCGCGAACGCCATTGCGCGCGGCCAGGGCGACCGCGCCCGTGCGGCGCGTTCGAACTGGACGATGGCCGACTGGCGGACCCAGGCCACCTTGCTGTGGGCAGCGGCCGTCCCGAGTCCCCAGATGCACCGTCCCCAGCAGTCCTCCAGCGTCGGCTCGTCTGCCCAACGCCCGGAGCTGTCCATCCGATTGCGGCAAGCGCCGGTGAGGTCCTGCGCCTCGTTCAGGAACCGCACCGCGACACTGGCAAGTCGGTGCACATCCCAATCGGCGTGGGGTTGTCGGGTGGCAACGACGAGGACACGGCTCATGTCGTCGGTGCAGTAGCCGTGCTCGGGCCGGGGCTCGGCGAAACAGGCGTGCTCGAAGGTGCCCCGATGGTCCGTCATGCGCAGCAGGTGGTCGAAGATCGGGGCCGGCGCCGTGGTGGTCATCGCGGCCCCGGCCGCGCGGCGAGATGCCGCTGCGCCAGAGTGACGTAGGCGTTGGCCACGCTCGTCCAGGCCATCGTCGGCGCCAGCCGGCGGGCCTCGGCGGCCATCGCGCCGGCCACCCGCGGATCGGTCAGCAGTCGGAGTAGGGCGGCGGTCAGCGCGTCGGGATCATCGTGCCCCACAACGATGCCCGCCCCGGTGCCGAGAAGCTCAATGGCGTGCGGGAAGGCCGTGGCGACCACCGGTCGACCGCACGCGATGGCGTCGACCAGCACGCCGGACGTGACCTGGTCGGTGGAGTCGTAGGGCAGGACGACCGCCTTACAGGACTGGACCAGGGCCACCAATGATGCGACGCCCCGGTAGTCAGGGTCGAACGCCACCGAGTCGGCGACACCGCCGCGCCGCGCCTGTTCGGCACGCGCGTCACGATAGGCCTCACCGTCGGCGGCCAGAACCTTCGGATGCGTCTGCCCGGCCACCAGGTAGCGCGGCTGGCCGGGGAGGTTCTGCAGCGCGCCCATCACATCGATGACCCGTTCGATGCCCTTGCCCGGCCCCAGCAGGCCCCAGGTCAACAGGGTGGGTCTACCTGAACGCTTCGATGGGGCAGTTTTCGGCACGGCCGCGCCGTGCGGGATCGTGGTGACCTTACGACGGTCGATGGTGAAGTCCTGGCGTAGGCGCTGACTGGCGACCTCGGACATGACGACCAATTGATCCGCCCGCGCCGCGATCGCCTCGAACACTGAACGCTGGTGTGGGGTAGGGTTTTTCAGGATCGTGTGCGCGACTACGATCGACGGGACGCTCAACCCGCCGATGATGTCCAGTACTTCCTCTCCGTCGAGACCGCCGTAGATCCCGTACTCATGCTGAATGACGGCGATATCGCTCTGATTGAGTGCCTCAGAGCCGGCCGCCACCGATGCCGCGGACCCGTTGACCAGCTCACCGACGACTCGGGAACTCCTGGATGGTGCGCCGTCGGCTACGCGCACCACGCTGACGTTGGCGCCCGTGGCGGACAGCCCGACGGACAGGGCCGCGGTGAACGTCGCCAGCCCGCACGGTGTCGGCGGATAGGTGCTGAGGATGCCGAAACTCGGTGGACGCGAAAAGCGTTGTTCCACTTTGGTGACCGTAAAGGGAGGATAGGCGAACAGAGCATTCATGGTGATCCCGACGGACGGTCGTCACCGGTATGTCCGGTGCGAGCGGCTGCTCTACAAGATCAACGGCGAACTGCTGACTCATCCCGGACTGGCTCGGCTCCCAACTCCATCGAGGGTACACGCGGTGTCGCCGGCCTCACCCGCGCAGCCGCACCAGCCGCGTCGTCGAACTCTCGTCGAGCTCCACCAGGTCCGAGTAGGACCGAAGGAAGTCGCTGAAAGATTTATAGCCCAGCGCCTTCTCGCTGAACGACGGGTCCATTCGCTTCATCTGCGCCTTGACCGACGAGTTGTGCAGCCACTCGACGTCGTCCTTCTCCAAGCCGATCTGCAGCGCGCGGATGAGCAGTGCGGTGGCGGTGTCCTGCGGATCCGGTGGTGGCGGCTCCTCGGGTTCGCCTTTGGCCTGGCGGGTGCGCCGCTTCGGTTCGGCGTCGGCGTCGGCCGGCGCGGGCTCGAACACCGGCACGCCGGGCAGCGCGTCGTAGGAGACGAAGTCGTCGCAGGCCGCCGCCAGTGCGCGACTCGTCGAGCCGGCTACCCCGATCCCGACGACATAGCGGCCCAGCCGTTTACAGCGCTGAGCCAGTGGGATGTAGTCGGAATCGCCGGCCACGATCACCACATGGGTCAGGTCCGGGAGCCGGAACATGTCCTCGACCGCATCGACCGCCAACCGGATGTCGGCGCCGTTCTTGCCGTAGGCGGCCGCCGGGAACAGCTGCACCAGGTCGACCGCTCGCCCCACCAGCTGCGCGCGGTAGCCGGTGTTGACCTCGGCCGACCAGTCGGCGTAGGCGCGGGTGAGAACCAGCGTCCCGAACGACGATGCGAAGTCGATGATCGCTCCGACGTCGACGGTGGCCCGCGCCAGCTTGTCCGGGTGCTTGGCCAGGCCCTTGGACTTGTCCTTCTGAAACGAGCTGCGCCCGTTGACCTGGTCGTAGCGGGAGATCACGATGTTGTCGAAGTCGAGGTAGACCGCGACCCGGGTATCGCCGGATTCCGTCATGGGTCCAGTGTGGCGCACCACGGGTCTCAGCCATAACGGCTTGGCGGGCATAGCAGAGCTGCCTGCCTTTGAGCGACAACCGCGCGGGCGGCGCGCAGACGTGCAATGTGTCGCTCAGAGGCGGGCAACGGTCCACATGGTCCCGCCGTGCGGTGCGCATGACCGGCCCGACAGCGCGCGCCTAACCGGCCCGGTACCACCGCGGAATCAGCTCCGGGTCCGGCAGCGGGTACTGCCCGAAGAACCCGTGCGGTCGCCGCGCAACACCTGGGCGTTCTGAACGTCAGCGGATATTGCCCAGCCGGCTCAATTCGGCGGTGCGGTACGCGGTGTAGCTGCGCGGCACCCGGCGTGTGACGATCACCAGCACGGTGATCACGGCGCCAGCCAGAGTGAGCCAGCGCAGCCAAGGCCGTGGCTGCTAGCGACCCGGGGAAGCAGTTGGCAGGCCGATAGATTCGGCGGCGTCGAGCAGACGTTGGTCGTAGGCGACGAACGCAGTCAATCTGGCGCCGAACACCGCGTGGCCGGTGGCCAAATGAATGGCATCCAAGGACCGTAACGCGGGATCGGGATATGCCGCGGCGACAGCCCGAACCACCTCGTTCACCTCGTACCGGGAGACCCGTGCCAGCGTTGCCGGGACGTCGACCAGTAACGACGGCTCCGCCCGTCGGATAGCGCGAGGCAGTTCGACCTCGATGAGCGTTGAGGACACCCATGGCGTTGGCTCCTGTGCGGAAAGCCAATCGGCGAGCGCATCACTTTCCGGTTCACGCCGGATGAGCTTCACCAGAGCCGACGTGTCCAGATACAGCATCAGTAGCGCTCGTCATCCCGCATCTCGCGGAGCAGTTCCCCTGCCTCGTGATCGGTACGAATCGGACCCGTTGGGCGAGGCACCGGCCCGCTGACGGTCGCCGGATGAAGTAGCCCAGCCTTGATCATCTCGGCTAGTGGACTGTCCTGGGCGGGGACAAGGCGGGCGACCACCGTTCCCCGCTCGGTGATCTCGAGGTGCTCGCCGCGCTTGACGCGCGCCAGTACACCGGCGGTGTTCTGGTTCAGCTCGCGTACCGGCACTTCTGACATGCCCATATGGTACTACGAATATGTAGTACACGACCGACCTCACGCCTCCCGCAGCCGCAGCGCCAGCCCGGACGCCCGCACCACCCGGCGACCCAGCGCAGCCAGCACCGAGGCCTCCGACCCGACCACCCGCACTTTCGTCTTGGCCCGGGTCACCGCGGTGTAGAACAACTCCCGGGTCAACAGTCGCGACTCGACGGGTGGCATCAGCACGGTCACCTCGCCGGCCTGGCTGCCCTGGCTTTTGTGGATCGTCATCGCGTACATGGTCTCGACCTCGGCCAGGCGGCTGGTGGCGAACTCCAGCGGCCCGGACGCGGTCGAGATCACCGCCCGCAGGCCCTCGTTGCGGACCACCACCGCCCCGGTGTCGCCGTTGCGCAGCCCGAGCCCGTAGTCGTTCGCGGTCACCAGCAGCGGCCGGCCGGCATACCACTCAGTCCACATCGGGTCACCGGTCTGCTCGGCCACCCAGCGGCGGATCTGCTGGTTCCAGTGCCGCACCCCGTGTGGGCCCTCCCGGTGCGCGCACAGCAGCCGGTGCTCGTCCAGCGTCGCCGCCGCCGCCGCGGCATCACCGAGCAGCGCGGCCTGGCGCACCGCCAACGCGTGCGGCACCACCAGGGCCGACAGCCGCTGAGCCACGTCGGCCGCGTGGTCGGTGTCGATCCATTCCACGTGCTCGCCACCGGCGGCCAGCAGCGCGATCGCCTTATCGGCATCGCCGTCCCGGATCGCCACCGCCAGCGCGCCGATCGACTCACCGAACCGGTGCGAGGTTCGCAACGTCGCTACCCGGGTGTCCGGCCGCGCCGCCAGCCCGTCCACCAGATCGGCCAGCACCGCACCGGCTTCCACCGACGCCAGCTGGTCGGCATCGCCCACCAGAATCAGCCGGGCATCCGGGCGCATCGCCTCCAGCAGCCGGGCCATCAGCGTCAGCGACACCATCGACGTCTCGTCGACGACGATCACATCGTGCGGCAGCCGGTTGGCCCGATCGTGGCGGAACCGCACCGAGCTGTCCGGCCGCGCCCCCAGCAGGGTGTGCAGCGTGGTGGCTCCCAGCCCCGCCAGCCGGGCCTGATCCACCGGTTCCAGCTGGGCCACCTCCGCGGCGACCGCCTCGGTCAGCCGGGCCGCCGCCTTACCGGTCGGGGCGGCCAACGCGATCCGCAGCCCGGGCGTGCCCGACAGTTCGGCGTGCTCAGCCAGCAGCGCCAACAGTCGCGCCACCGTGGTCGTCTTGCCGGTACCCGGCCCACCGGTGAGCACGGTAACCGGCTGCGACAGCGCGATTTCCGCGGCCGCCCGCTGCTCATCGAACTTGCCGGGCGGAAAAAGTCGCTCAAAGGCGGGCAACAGCGTCGGCGCCGTCCCGGGCGCCGACAACGCCAACAGGTCCGCGCAGACCTGCTCCTCCTCGCGCCAATACCGGTCCAGGTACAGCAGGCGGCCGTCATAGAGCCGCAGTACCTGCGCCTGCACCAGTCGACTGTCCCGCACCGCGGCCAGCCACGCCCCGGGCTCCGGCCAGGACACCTCCGCGTCGTCGGTGTCGGCGGCCACCGTCGAAAGATCCAGGCACACCGACCCGTGCCGCAGCGCGCGCACCGTCAGCGCCAGCGCCAATCCCACCGTCTCGTCGGGCTCACCGCCTAAGGCCGTGATGCGTTGGGCGGCATGCACATCGACGGCATCCAGCACGCCGGCCTGATTGAAATCCCGCAACAACCCGGTGGCTCCGGTGGCCACCCGCCACTCCAACAGCTCGCTCATGCCGCCCGCCTTGCGTGCAACAGGTCCGACAACGCCACCACCAGTGACGCCGGCGGCCGCCAGTCGAACACCCCGGCACGGTGCCCGTCGAGCACCGGGGTGTCCGGTCCACACATCCCGCGCACGAACAGATACAACACCCCACCCAGATGCTTGTCGGGGTCGTAGCCGGGCAGTCGCCACCGCAGGAAGCGGTGCAGCACCGCGGTATACAGCAGCGCCTGCAGCGGGTAGTCCGAATGCAGCATCGCGGCGGTGAGCCGATCGAAGCCATAGTCGGCGGCGGTGTCGCCGAGCCGGTTGGTCTTGTAGTCGACCACCAGGAATCGCTGCTCGGGCACGCGCAGCACCACATCGATCGACCCGGACAGATACCCGCGCAGCGGCTGGCCGCCGAGTGCCTCCGTGGCCAGTCGGTCGGCGTACGGGGCGAACGGGTCGTCGGCGGACAGATGCTCGCGCAGCAGCAATCCTACCTCGGCCAGCCGCACGTCCGGCGCCACACCGCGAACATCCCCGCCGGCCAGCGGGATCTCGAAATCCAGCTCCCGCAACCGGTCCCGGGTGCCGATGTCGCGCAGTGTCAGCCCGTCGGCCAGCGGCCCCAGCGGGGTGTCGTGCATCGGCACCAACGCCGCCGCCAGCGCAGCCGGCTCGGCATCGACCGACCACCAGGCGGCGTGTTGACGTACCTGGGCCTCCAATTCGGCCGCCAGGTCGGCGGCGAACGGATCGGTCGTCTCCAGTACGGCGTGCACCAGCGAGCCGAACGCCGCCCCGGCGGGCAGCTCGGCCATCGGCGAGATCAGATCCGCCCCGACCGGCGGCGCCGCCACCGCCACCGGCACGTCGTCGGCCTCGTCGTCGCGGGCGGTCAGCTCCGGTTCGCTGTGCACCCCGGACGCCGCGCCTGCCACGTCTGCTCCGACCTCACTGGCATGCCGGATCAGTCCCGAATACGAGGTGCGTCGCCAACCGGTGTCGATGTGCCGGTGAAAGTGCCGCGCTTCCAGATCATCCGGCGGTTCCGGCGGTGCGACCGGGGCCAACGGGGCGATCGCCGAGTCCTCGATGACCAGACCGCCGGCGGCCTCCCATTCCCGGAAACAGGTCAGGGCTTCGTCATCGGTCGGTTTGAGTTCGCAGCGATCGGGCACAGGCGCTTCGCCACGGCACCGGCCCCGCAGCAGCCGGGACAGACCGCCGTTGGGTTCGTCGTAGGACGCCGCCCACCACGCCACCACCTGCGACTGCGCTCGGGTCAACGCCACATAGGCGAGCCGAATGTCGTTGCGGGAGGCCTCGGCCAGGCTCAGCCGTTGCACGACGGTGTGATCGGAGCTGTCCGGTCCGCCGACGTGCCGGCAGCGCACACCGGCTTCGTGGTACAGCGGGACGGCTTCGTCGAACATGTGCCGGTTGAACGCGAACGGCAGATAGACGATCGGGAACTGCAAACCCTTGGCGCCCCACACCGTCAGGATCTGCACGGCCGCGGCATCGGAGTCCAGCCGACGATTGTGCTGCCCGCCGCCGTTTCCTTCGGTGCATTGGCGGCGCAACCAGTCCCGCAACGCCGGCAGGCCCAGCCGGTCCCGGTGCGCGGCCTCGTGCAGCAGCTGCGCCACATGCGCCAGGTCGGTCATGGTGCGTTCGCCGCCGTACTCGCCGAGCAGGCGGCGCCCCAGGCCGGCCAACTGCGCCGCCTCGAACACCGCCGCGGGACCATGCAGGCGCAGCTCATCGGCCCAGTCCCGTAACGTCGACGCCACCTTGTCGGTCAACGCGTCGCCGCCGTCGGCCAGTGCGGCGGCGGTATGGCCGAAGAACACCGTCGCCGCGGCCGCCCGCACCAGCCCACCACGATGGGTCGCATCGAACGCTTCCAGCAGACACAGCCAGTCGGCGGCCGCAGCCGAGGCGAACACGTCGGCATCGCCGGTGAACACCGCGGGAATCCCGGCTCGCAGCAGGGCCTCCTGGCAGGCGCCCGCGTCCCTGCTGTTCTCGACGATCACCGCCACGTCGCCGGGGCTGATCGGCCTGCCGTCGAAGGTCGCGCCGCTGGCCCACAATGCGGCGACGTCGGCGGCCAGATCGTCGGGAATGTGCTGGCGCAGCTTGGGCATCGGGATTACGCGGTCGGAGCTGACGCCGAACGCCGCGCGGCCGACCACCCGCAGCCGGAACGGGGCGGTGCTGGGCGCACCGGCCAGCCGGGACCCGCCGACCGCCGCCTGGACATCGTGGACCACGATCTGCGGATCACCCAGCGCCGCACCGCCCATCACGGTCTGCAGGGCATCGACCAGCGCCGAGTCGCTGCGCCAGTTCACCGCCAGGGTGCGTTGCTGCCCGGCGGTGCCCGCAGCCTGCAGATAGGTATAGACGTCGCCGCCGCGGAACCCGTAGATCGCCTGCTTGGGGTCACCGATCAGCACCACCGCCGAATGCCCGACGAAGCCGCGTTCGATGACCTGCCATTGGATCGGGTCGGTGTCCTGGAACTCGTCGACCATCACGATGGGCCAACGCTGCCGCATCCGTTCGCGGGCCGGGGAATTCTGGGGTTCCAGTGCGTCGGCGAGCCGGCGCAGCAGGTCGTCGTAACCCAGCACCCCGAGCCGGCGCTTACGCAGCTCCAACTCGTCGCACACCGCGTTGACGAACCGCAGCCGCACCTCGGCCGCCGAACCCGGCTCGGGATCCTGCGGGCGAAGTTGGGCGTACGGGTCGGAGACCACCACCCGCGCCAGTTTCAGCGCGTCGGCGTAACTGAGCGCCACCTCGTCGCGCTGCGTGCCGAACTGTGCCAGGTACAGGTCGTCGACAACCCGGATCACCAGGTCGTCAAGGCTTTCCACCAGCTCGACACCGGCGCTGGTGTCACCGGCGATGCCCAGTGACTTCAGCACCAGATGACAGAACTGGTGGGTGGTGGCGATGGTCGCGGCATCGAACCCGGCCAACGCGTCACGCAACCGGCGACGGCGCAGCTCCCGCTCCTGCGCGCTGCCGCTGAGCAGGTACGCGACCAGATCATTGGGTTCCTGCGTGGTCGTTCCGTCGAGTGCGGCCAACGTCTCCACCAGTTGGCGGCGCACCCGGTCACGCAGCTCCCGGGTGGCCGCCCGGCTGAAGGTGATCAGCAGCATCTCGTCCAGCGTGGCGTGCCCCTCGGCCAGATACCGGGTGACCAGCCCGGCCAGGGTGAACGTCTTTCCGGTGCCGGCACTGGCTTCCAGCACGGTGGTGGTGCCGCGGGCCGGCAGCGGGCCGAGCAGATCGAAGGGTTCCATCAGCGCACCGGCCGTTCCGCGCGCAGCAGCGGCAGCCACAGCCGGGCCGCCAGCGCGCCTAGTCGGGTGTCCTCGCCGTCGATCTCCTCACCCGGCCGCGGTGGGCCCTGCAGTACGTCGAACGGCGCGCGTGGACCCCAGACCCGGACGCTGGCCGGTTCGGCGTCCTCGCCGGGGTAGCGCTGCGTGGCCCATTTGCTGCTGGCATACCAGACCGGGTCGCGGCCCGCGTGCCGTTTCTCGGCCCACGCGAACGAGGTCTTGATCGGCAGCGGCAGCGGTTCGCAGCGTCCGATGTCGTAGAGCCACACCAGCTCCCGCAAGGTTTCGATCGCGTTCGTCGGCGGGCCGAGCAGCCGCTGAAAAGCCCGCTCGCCGCCCCGGTCCCGGCCGATGCAGCGGGCCGTCCATTCGACGTCGGGACGCTGGGCGGCCAGGGACACCAACGGAATCCAGGCCTGCAACAGATGGGTGTCCCGCAGCTTGGAGTAGTTGACCGAGACGGTGGCGTCGGCGAACACCGGGGTGACCGTGCCGGTCAGCCGGCGCCCACCGCCCAGATCCAGGTCGATGTCGTAGGTCGCCGGAGCACCTTGACGATGGTCGCGCGCCGCGGCCGCCAGTTGCACGGCGCGGTCCCGGATCTGTTTGGCGGCCCGCCAGCCCAGCTGCCCGGGTGGCAGGCTGCCGCGCCGCCACTCGGCCGCGATGGCGTTGGCGGGGTCGGTACCGAGCAGCATGTCGTGCAGCATCCGATTGCCGACCGCCCATTCGGCCAGCGCATCGATCTCGACGGGCATACCGTCTTCGACCTCGTCGACCTCCCACGGCAGCGTGTAGTTCAGCGCGCTGAAAAAGCCCTTGACCGGGTCCTTGAAGAACTTCAGCAGGTCGACCAGCGTGATATCTCCGGCCGGCGGGGTGGGCAGCGGATCGGTGATGAACTGCGGTGCATCACAGCGGATTCCGGCGGCGGTCCGCGCGGCCAGCGGCACGGTCGGGTCGAAGGTGAACGGCACGTCGGGGATCAGCCGGCCGGGTTCGACGTTCTTGACGTCGAACGGCTGCAGCGGATGCTCCACGACCAGCTGCTCGCGCACCGGCGCGGGAGTGGTCTGATCCAGGGCGTCGACCAACTCGGCCAGCGGCACCGCCGGCGGGCGGGGGTGACCGGTGTGTTCGTCGGCGCCGGTGTAGGTGATCACCAGCTTGTCGGTCGCCGCGGTGATCGCGTCCAGCAGCAATTGCCGGTCCTCGGAACGGATGTCACGCTCCCCGGTCATCGGGCGCCGCGCCAGCACGTCGTCGCCGTCGGGCAGGTCCAGCCGGGGGAACACCCCGTCGTCCACCCCCAGCAGGCACACCACCCGGTGCGGCACCGAGCGCATCGGCACCATGGTGCACACCGTCAGCGTTCCGGTGCGGAAGTTGGCCCGGGTCGGGCGCCCGGCCAGATGCCCGGCCATCAGCACCCGGACATCGGGCAGCCGCAGCGCGGTGTCGCTGCGGGCGGCGGCGTCGTCGAGCACCTGCGTCAACTCGCGCTGCAGATGCGCGCTCTGCCAGGCATCACTGCCGGCGTCGGCCAGTTCGGCGACCCCGTCGCGCAGCGCGGTGATCCAGTCCGCCAGCGGGCGGGTGCCGTCCAGCTTGTCGACCGCCGACTGCAACCGGGCGACGAACTCGGCCAGCTTCCCGGCCAACTCCACCTGACTGCTGCCGACGTCGTCCAGCGGCAGCGCGGTGTCCAGCCAGGCCTGCGAATCATCGGACATCGCCACCCCGGTCAGGATGCGGTCCAGCCCGAATCGCCAGGTGTTGTGCACGATATGCGACAGCCCGTAACGCTCACGGGTGTGCGGGTCAAAACCCCAGCGGATGTTGGCGGTACGCACCCAGGTGGTGATCTGAGTCAGGTCGTTCTCGGTGAAACCGAACCTCGCCCGGACCGGGTCGGTGTGGGCGAGGTTGAGCACGGCGGTGGCGGTGGCGCGGCTGCCGGCGATCTCCAGCAGTTCGGCGGCCACCGCCAGCAGCGGATTGGTCTGGGTCAGCGCCCGGTCGGCGAGCTGCACCCGCAGCCGGTGCGCGGGGTGGGTGTCACCGGCCAGCTCGCCCAGGCCGAAATCGGCGACGATCAGCGGTGCATAGGTTTCGATGTCCGGGCACATCACCACGATGTCGCGGGGTTCGAGCGTCGGATCGTCGTGCAGCAGCCCGAGCAGCACCTCGCGCAGCACGTCGACCTGCCGGGCCGGGCTGTGGCAGCTGTGCACCTGCACCGACCGGTCGGCTGCGGTGCGGCTGCGGCCCTCGGGCCGCAGCGCGTTGGCGCCCAGATCAGATTGCAGCCAACCCAAGAGCGTGTTTGGATGCGTTGCGGCACTGAGGTATTCATCGCTTGTGGGTTCGGCCGGCAGGGCTCGCTGCAGCTCACGCAGATCTCGGCCCAGGGTCTCCAGCAGCGGATGGTGTGCGCGGTGCCGGGTTTCGTCGTCGGTGCGCGGGACCGCACCGTGTGTGTCATTGAGTGCCTGCCACAGTGCATCGGAGGGGTGCGGCAACCACAGGTGCAGGTCGTGATGGGTGGCCAGGGCGTCGAGCAACTCGATGTCGGTGCCCGCCAACCGGGTATGCCCGAACAGCGACAACCGGGCCGGCAGCGTCTCGATCGGAGCTTGGTGCAGTCGGGTGACGGTGTCGCGGTGCCGGACATGCGGGGGATCGACACCGACGGCGGTCGCCAGCGCGCGCCACAACGGCGACTGCCAACTCAAGTCGTCGTGCAACGCGCCGCCGGCACCGTCGGTGGCCGCACCGGCGCTCCAGTCGACGAGCAACTGCGGCCGCTGACGGGCATAGGAGGCGAACAACCCGGCCAGCCGGCGGGCCACCGCATAGCGCCGGCCGCGGCGCAGCTCACCTTCTGGACTGGGGTCGCCGTGCCCCAAATGCTTTGCCAGCGTGGCGCACCAGGGCTCATCCAGGCTCGCGTCGATCACCGCCAACAGTGGCCAGGTCATGGCGTCCGGCGACCACGGATCAGCATCGCCGGCACCGGTGATCTCGGCGATCAGCGAGATCGGGCTGCGGAACTCCACACCCGCACACACCCCGTCGCCCCCGGAACCGGCACCCAACACGTGCGACAGGCGCTGGGACAGCCAACGCTCCACCCCGCGGGCCGGCACCAGCACCAGCTCCTGGGCGAACGGGTCGGCCGGTGGCGTCGCCAACAACGCGCCGAGGCCGTCGGCGAGTACGTCGGTGCGCTCGGCGCGGTGCAGGTGCAGTGCCATCGCGGCCACCATAAACCGAGGCGCCGACGCTTGGGCTGAACCATCGGCCGGTCGGGATCGTGGTGCCTGTCATGAGGATCTACACCCTGGTATTGGCCGCCGTCGCCGCACTGGTCGTCGGGCTGGCCGGCCCACCGGCCGCCACCGCCGCCGACGAGCGGCTGCAGTTCACCACCACCACCATCGACGGGACCCCGTTCAACGGCGCCGGTCTGCAGGGCAAACCCGCCGTGCTGTGGTTCTGGAGGCCGAGCTGCCCGTTCTGCAACGCCGAGGCGCCGTCGGTGAGCCAAGTCGCGGCCGCCAACCCACGGGTGACCTTCGTCGGGGTGGCGGGGCGCTCCGACGTGGCGGCGATGCAGGACTTCGTGAACAAGTACCACCTGAACTTCACCAATCTCAACGACGCCGACGGCTCGATCTGGGCGCGATTCGGGGTGCCGTGGCAGCCCGCGTACGTGTTCGAGCGCTCCGATGGCACCTCGACCTTCGTCAACAACCCGACCTCGGCGATGTCGCAGCAAGAGCTGTCCGACCGGGTCGCGGCGCTGACGTAGGTGAACCAGAACCTGCCGGGACTGGCCTTCGCCGCGGGGTTGGTGGCAGCCCTCAATCCGTGCGGGTTCGCTCTGCTGCCCGCCTATCTGGCGTTGGTGGTGCGCGGTGAGGGGGCCGGCGGGAGGGCCGCGGTGGGCCGTGCGCTGGCCGCCACCGCCGCGATGACCCTCGGCTTCCTGGCGGTGTTCGGCGTCTTCGGGCTGCTCACCGTGACGGTGGCGGCCAGGGTGCAGCGCTACCTGCCCTACGCCACGGTGGTGATCGGTGTCGTGTTGGCCGGGCTTGGCGTTTGGCTGCTGACGGGTCGCCGGCTCGCGGTTGCCTCCTTCGGAGGGCGGTGGGCGCCGACTGCCCGGATCGGGTCGATGCTCGGCTACGGGGTGGGCTACGCCTGCGCGTCGTTGAGCTGCACGATCGGCCCCTTTCTGGCGGTCACCGGGGCGGCATTGCGCGGCGGCCTCGACGCGGTGACGGTCTATCTGGCCTATGCGGCCGGGTTCGGGCTGCTGGTCGGGGTACTGGCGATCGCGGTGGCGCTGGCCCGCTCGGCACTGATCGACCGGATGCGCCGAATCACGCGCTACGCGAGCAGGATCAGCGGTGCACTGCTGGTGGTCGTCGGGGGATACGTCGGCTACTACGGCATCTACGAGGTTCGGCTGCTCGTGCTGGGCGGCAGCCCCGGCGATCGGGTGCTGGCCGCGGCGGGGCGGCTACAGGGCACGCTCGCCGGTTGGGTGCACCAGCAGGGGGCCTGGCCGTGGCTGGCCGTACTGGTCGTAGTCGCGCTGGGTGCGCTGGTGCGCGCCCGCCGGTCGATGACGGCGCGGTCACCACAAACCCCCGACGCGGATGGTGGGGCCTCGTAGGCTGGACTTTGTGAAAGCCGTCAGCTGTAAAAACGCGCAACTCGAGGTCATCGACCTGCCCACTCCGACGCCGGCCAAGGGTCAGCTTCTGCTCGACGTGCTGAACTGCGGCATCTGCGGTTCGGACCTGCACGCCCGCCGGCACTGCGACGACGTCGCCGACATCATGGCCGCGACCGGGTACGACGGCTTCATGCGCTCCGATCAACAGGTGGTGTTCGGGCACGAATTCTGCGGCGAGGTGCTCGACTACGGACCCGGAACCCGCAAGGCGCCGCGGCCCGGCACCCGGGTGGTCGCGGTGCCGCTGGTGCGCCACGGCAAGGACGTTCATGCGGTCGGGTTGTCGGCGTCGGCGCCGGGCGGCTACGCCGAACAGATGGTGGTCGAGCAGTCGCTGGCGCTGCCGGTTCCCAATGGCTTGTCGTCGCAGGCCGCCGCGCTGACCGAGCCGATGGCGGTCGCCTGGCACGCCGTGCGGCGCGGTGAGGTGCGCAAACGCGACGTGGCCATCGTGATCGGCTGCGGGCCGATCGGGCTGGCGGTGGTGTGCATGCTCAAGGCGCGCGGGGTGCGCACCGTGATCGCCAGCGACTTCTCGCCCGGCCGGCGGGCGCTGGCGACCCGATGCGGTGCCGACGTGGTCGTCGACCCGGCGCAGGACTCGCCGTACGCCGCGGCCGCGGGCCACGGCCACCTGCAGACCTCACCGGAGGCGCTCGGCCTGGCGGTGGGCACCGTGGACAAGCTGTACAAGGCGCGGCTGCCCTGGTGGCATGTCTGGCGGGCCGCCGAAGCCGTCGGCGCCGCCACCCCGAAACGTCCCGTCATCTTCGAATGCGTCGGGGTTCCCGGCGTCATCGACGGGATCATCGCCGGCGCGCCGCTGTTCTCCCGGGTCGTGGTGGTCGGGGTCTGCATGGACACCGACGCCATCCGGCCCGCCATGGCGATCAACAAGGAAACCGATCTTCGGTTCGTGTTCGGTTACACCCCAATGGAATTCCGGGACACCCTGCACATGATCGCCGAGGGCAAGGTCGATGTCTCGCCGCTGATCACCGGTACTGTCGGACTGGGTGGGGTGGAGGCGGCGTTCGACGCGCTGGCCGACCCGGCGCGACACGCCAAGATCCTGATCGACCCGAAGAGTCCGCTGCAGGAGGTTTCGTGACGTCCGGCATCAAACGCATCGCGATCAGCACCGGCGGCGGGGATGCTCCCGGTCTCAACGCCGTGATCTATGCCGTCACGCTGGCCGCCCGCAATCGCGGCTGGGACGTCGTCGGGATCCGCGACGGGTTCAACGGGATGCTGTTGAGCGAGAACTACCCCGACGGCGGGCTGATCGAGCTGACCCGGGATCGGGTGCGCGGCATCATCCATCAGGGCGGCACCATCCTGGGCAGCACCAACCGCGGCAACCCGACCGCCTACCCGGTGCAGCAGCCCGACGGCAGCTGGATCGAGCAGGATCGCACCGAGGAGCTGCTCGAACGCTTCGCGCAGCACGGCATCGACGCGTTGATCACCGTCGGCGGCGACGGATCCCTGACGATCGGCAACCACCTGCACGAGGCCGGGCTGCGGCTGATCGGGGTGCCCAAGACCATCGACAACGACCTGGACCGCACCGCGGCGACGTTCGGTTTCGACAGCGCCGTCGGCTTCGCCTCGGAGTGCATCGACCGGCTGTTCTCCACCGCCACCTCGCACAGCCGGATCATCGTGGTGGAGGTGATGGGACGCTATGCCGGCTGGATCGCGCTGCACGCCGGCATGGCCTCCGGGGTGCACGCCATCCTGATCCCGGAGATCCCGTACCGCCTCGAACCGATTGCCGAGCTGATCACCCAACGCGCACAACGTGGTTCGAAGTATTCGATCATCTGCGTCGCCGAAGGCGCCAAACCGGTGGGCGGGGCGCACACCGTGGCCGCCAAGTCGGTGGGCCAGGCCGAACGCCTGGGCGGCATCGGCGCCAAGGTGGCCGCCGAACTGGAGGAGCTGACCGGCCGCGAGTCGCGCGCCGTGGTGCTCGGTCACCTGTTGCGCGGCGGTTCGCCGACGTCGGTGGACCGGCTGCTGGGTCTGCGGTTCGGGGCCGCCGCGGTGCGCGGCCTTGACGAGGGGCGCAGCGGGGTGATGGTGGCGCTCAACCCGCCGACGGTGGACTACGTGCCGTTGGTCGACGCCACCAGCAGGCAGAAAACGGTTCCGCCGGACTGCGATTCGATCCAGACCGCGCGGGACATGGGCATCAGATTCGGCGATGAGGAGGTTGACCACGGCTGAGTCGGTGAAGCATCGGGGCGACTACGGAGTCGACGGGTCCTTTCACCGGGTGCCGCTGGGCGCGCAGCTCGCGGTACTGGCGGTGAGCTGCACGGCGTTGGCGGTCTACGCCGGGATCGCCCTGGCCCGGGGCCAGCACGTCGCCGGCGCCGTCGCAGCGGTGATCGACGCCTTCATCCTCGCCCAGGTCGCGCTGTACTGGCACAACACCCGGTCGGGCAAATTCCGGGCGTGGGAACGCATTCTGGACGACTTGGCGCTGCGCGGCGACGAAACCCTGCTGGACATGGGGTGCGGACGCGGTGCGGTGCTGTGTGCCGCGGCCAAGCGACTGCCCCACGGCCGGGCGATCGGGGTCGACCTGTGGCAGGCCGACCAGACCGGCAACTCCGCCGACGCCACCTGGGCCAACGCCGCGCTGGAGGGCGTCAGCGACCGGATCGAGGTGCACACCGGCGACATGACCGCGCTGCCGCTGGCCGACGCCAGTGTCGACGTGGTGGTGTCCAGCCTGGCGATCCACAACATCGGGTCCGGCGATGGGCGGCGTCGTGCGCTGGCCGAGGCGGCCCGGGTGGTGCGCCCCGGCGGCCGACTGGCGATCGCCGACCTGTGGGACATCCGCCACCACGCCGCACAGTTGCGTGAAATCGGTTGGCGTGACGTGAAATGGCGGAACCTGGGCTGGCGGATGTGGTACGGCGGGCCCTGGACGTCGACCCGGTTGGTCACCGCGACCAAGCCGGGCTGAGCCCCGGGCTCGGTCTCGTCCGTCTCCGGCGTCACGCGTGGGCGGCGGTGTGGTGTGTGCCCGCCTCTGAGCGACAAGCGGCGTTATGTCAGGCCGTGGAGGGGCCCTGGTGGGGAATTGTGCCTCGGCGAGCCCAACGACGAGTTGACGTAACCGACGTTGTCGCTCAGAGGCGGGCACATGCCCACATCCTCCGGTCTGTGGCAGGCGGGCCTGTGACCGGTGGGGCAGCGCAGTCACAGACAGTCCGCGCGCTCAGTACGTGACGGTAAATCCTTGCCGCAGTATCAGATCCGCGGTCACATCCGGGCGTTCGGCGAGCGGCCAGCATTCGACGACGAATGCCTCGACATCGAAGAACGCAAAGTTGGCCGAGGTCTCCGGGGTGGTGCGTGACCGGTACACGATCGCGTCCGGGCATTCCTCCGGTTCGGGCCACCAGCGCCGCACGGCATCGGCGAGGCTCTGACAGGTGGTCCACACCGCGTCGTGCTGGCCGGTGCTGATCTGGTCGTCGACCCCGAGGGCGTCCAGGTTGCGTTCGGTGCGCAGGTCGAGCACCCGCAGATGCCGGGCGGCGGTCAGCCGCACCAGGTGATGGCCGGCATGGTCGGACGGGATCACCAGCCCGGTCAGCCGGTAGCGCTCCCGGAACGCCCCGACGAGATCGGTTGCGGCGTAACGGGTGCGGAACGCCCCCGTCGGCGGGTCGAAGCGGTAGCGCGGTTCGGCGAACCCGTCCCACTCCCACTGGTCGGGATGGTCGGCATCGAGGCGCCACAACGGGGTTCCGGCGGTGATCCGGCGGCGGCGCAGCCCGGTCGGGCGGGCCTCGGGCAGCGGCGCCCGGTAGCCGGCGGGAAGCTCAGGCACCGACCGCGGTCAGCAGGCGCCGGGCGGCCGCGGCGGTGTCGGGGTGGCGCAGTGCCTCGGCGATCGAGGCACCGCCCAACTCGTCATGGGTGAGCCGCATGATCCGGTCGCAGGCCAGCGGATCGGTGCTGAACCGGCCCAGCAGCTCCAGGATCTCGGGCAGGTCGGGACGCATCCGATCGGCGTCGAACTGCCAGGCCGGGAACCAGGTCTGGTTGCCCACGGCCGCACCGATGAGTTTGCCGCGGCTGCGCAACCGGTGCACGGCCTGCGGTGTGCCGAGCCGCAGCAGCGCCTGAACCTGCGGGGTGGGCAGTGCGCCAGCGACGAAGTCGTCGGTGAGGGCGGCGCGGCGCTGGTCGTTCAGCGCGTGGGCGGCGATGCGCTCCAGGGTGCCCTGAGGTGCCGTCGGTGCGTCGAGCAGCGCGTCGAGTACCTGGGCGAAGCCGGCGTCGGCGCGGGCGCGTTCGGCGACCTGACGGGCGATCGGTGCGACGGTGGTGGGCATGCGTCCATGCTACCCGCGGCGACGCAGTATTGAAACAATCGAAACAGATTACGACCTCGTCAGCGCCTGCACCCGATCGCTCAGGTCGGCCTCGGACAGCGAGCCCTGCACCAGCTCGACCCGGCCGTCCGGGTTGACGAAGGCGTACGCGGGCTGGCGGGTCACCCCGAACCTGGCCCACACCGTGGCGTCGCTGTCGGCCAACTCGGTGAAGCTGTCCACCCCGTGCTTGGCGGCGAAATCCTGCAACGCCGACGGCTGACCCTGCGCGCCCACTCCGACGAAGGTCACCCGCGGGTTCGCCGCGGCCACCCGCGCGACCAGCGGTGCGTCCTTCTGGCAGGTGGGGCACCACGGCGCCCAGAACCACAGCACCGCCGGCCGACCATTCAGGCTGGCGCCGCTGAACGTCCTGCCGTCGAGGGTCTGCGCGGTGAAGTCGAGTTGCGTGCCGTCGGTCGGCGTCCGCGACCCGCAGCCCGCGACCAACAGCACCGCCGCGGCGAGAAGGACGACCAACCGATGCAGCCGAAAAGCCTTCTCACGGGGCATGTCGCCGAGTATGCCATCGGCGTGCACGGGGCTAGGGTCCTTGCATGGCCCGCGGACGCCTCGAGCACACCGCCGACATCGCAGCACCGCCGGAGCAGGTGGCGGAGTTTCTGACCGACCTGGTCAACTACGAAGCACTGCATCCGATGCTGGTGGACGTACGCCGAATCCCCGGCGGCACCGACGGCGCCACCCGATACCTGGCCCCGCACCGCATGCGCCTCTACGGGATCCCCATCCGGTTCACCTGCCGGGTGGACCTGCGCGCCGAGGCTCCCGGCGACATCCGGACCCACACGCTGCAGCGGCCGGGCATCCAAATGTGGTCCACCCTGACCGTGCGCCCGCACGCCGGCGGCACCCGGCTGCATGAGCAGGTCGACATCAAAGCGCCCAGGCTGTTGATGAACACCGTGCTGCGCGACGGCGGCAGCTCGCACGCCGCGATGTGGAACAACCTGCGCAACTATTTCGAAGGCTGACCAACACGGGCATGCTGGAGTCCATGAACCGTAGCGAGATCACCGAACAGATCGTCCTGGCCCGCCTGGCCAAGGGGCTGACCTGGCAGGAGCTGGCCGACGCGATCAAAAAGCCGGTGGTCTGGACGACGTCGGCATTGCTGGGCCAGCACCCGATCCCCGCCGCGTCGGGCGAGATTCTGGCCGATCTGCTGGGATTGGACCGAGCTGTGGTCCCGGTGCTGGCCGCGGTACCGATGCGGGGCGGGCTGCCCACGGCGGTGCCCACCGATCCGACCATCTACCGGCTCTACGAAGCGGTGGCCGTCTACGGCCCGGCGCTCAAGGAACTGATCCATGAGCAGTTCGGTGACGGCATCATGAGCGCGATCAACTTCAGCGTCGACATCGACCGCAAACCGCACGCCGGCGGCGACCGGGTGGTGATCACCCTCGACGGCAAATTCCTGCCCTACGAGTGGAACTCAGCGGACTGAGCAGCGACCCATGACCGCTCGCCGATCCGGCAAGACCCAGCCACTGACCGCTGATCTGGTGTTGTCCGGTGGGGGAGTCCGGTTCGTCGGTCTGGTCGGGGCGGTCGTCGCGCTGATGGACGCCGGCTACTCGCTGCAGCGCATCTCCGGGGTGTCCGGCGGGTCGGTGGTGGGCACGATCCTGGCCGCCGCCAGCCAGGGCGATCAACTGGGCCCGGCGCAGGTCAAGGAACTGGCACTGTCGGTGCCGCTGCGCACCTGGCGTGACGCGGCCGCGCCGATCCCGGTGCTGGGCCCGGCGTTGGGATTCCTGCGCGACAGCGGCCTGTACCGCGGCGACGTCGCCCACGATTGGATCCGCGGTGAGCTGGCGAACCTGGGCGTGCGCACCTGGGGTGACCTGGCCTACGAGAGCGGCGCCAGCCTGCTGGCCGAGCGGCGCTACCGGGCGGTGGTCAGCGTGACCGACGTGACGACCGGGCAGCTGGTGCAGCTGCCATGGGACTACCGGCGGGTCTACGGCCTGGACCCCGATGAGCAGTCCGTCGCCGACGCGGTGCGCGCCTCGATGTCGGTGCCGTTCTTCTATCGCCCGCGGACCCTGACCAGCGCCTCCGGGCTGCGGTCCACGCTGGTCGACGGCGGGGTGCTGTCGAACTTCCCGATCTACACCTTCGACCGGCCCGATGGCCGGGCCCCGCAGTGGCCGACCTTCGGGGTCACAGTGGTCCCGGAGTTGTCCGGCGACGGCGGCGTCAACGCCATGTTTCCCGGGCTGCGGCCGCTGCGGCTGTTCGGGCAGTCGCGGCTGTTGGAGAACCTGATCGCCACCATGCTGGTCGGCCACGACCAGACCTACCTGAATCAGCCGTGGGTCAGTGTGCGCGCCATCAAGGTGAACTCCACCGACGTCGGCGTGCTGGACTTCGGGATCTCCCGCGCCCGGCTCGAACAGCTCTACGACAACGGCTACACCGCGGCCCGGGAATTCCTCTCGACCTGGGACTGGTGGACCTACCTGCAGACGTTCCGCGCGTCGCACTACCCCAGCGACGACCCAGCCGACCCGGCGGACGTCACGTTGCTCGACTGAGTCAGTGGCGGTGTTTGCCCAGCTCCGAGCTGGCGTCGCCGAGCCGCACCGTGATGTCGGTGTTGCCCGAGGCCTCCAGCTGTTCGCGGCCGCGCAGCCGGTCCTGGATCTCGCGGGCCGCCCCGTTGATCCGCTCGATCTCGCCGCGGAACACATCCGGGCGGGTCTCTTTGCTCGCGTAGTGGAAGTAGCTGAGCAGGCTGCGCAGCAGTTCCAGCTTCTGCTTCTCCCGCTTGGCCAGGTCGTGCGTGGTCATCAACTCGACCCGCCGCACCGGGGGCAGGTCGCCCCAGTCCAGCGTCACCTTGTTCTCGAAGCGGTGCCGTTTGCCGCGCCGCCCGAACCAGCCCTTGGGGTCCTCGGGCGCATCGGTGTAGCTCACCGTCCCGGTGAACCGCGACTCGATGCCCTCGCCGAGTTCGGCCCGGTCGATCGCCGAGTCCCACACCGTCCGCCACTCCTGATTCGGCGCCAGCACCGTCAGCTCTTCGGGCAGCTGCAGGGCGACCACATCGGCGTAGCCGTCCGACGCGGTCTCATAGCGGGCCACGGTGGGCGGCTGGGCGAAATCGAAGCGGATGTCATAGGCCGCGGTCTTGCCGAAGTTGCGGGCCACCAGCTCGATCACGTGCCAGTCGGCGGCGTGCGGCTCCATGAACATCGCCACGTGCGGGCGGGTCTGCTCGGCGGCCGCGCGCCGATTGCGCTGCAGCTGCCGGTTCAGGTAGATCAGCGCCAGCACGGTGATCCCGATCGCCAGCCACGCAGCCCACGCGAGCCAGGCCTCCGGCCCCGCATGTATGACGTCGTACCAGCGGTCTTCAACTGATCCCATCGACTATCCCCTCATCCGCCCATCAGCATGCGCCACCGGTCCAGGCTGCCGGCGCTGAATACGTAGTTCGATCGCTTGACCTCGGACAATGCCGCGCTCGGGTCTGCCGAATACCAGTGGCCGGGAAACACCGTCGGGTCGCCCGGCAGGGCGGCCAGCTGCTGCAGGCTGCGGTACATCTCGTCGGAGTCGCCGCCCGGGAAATCGGTGCGCCCGCAGCCCTCCAGGAACAACGTGTCGCCGGCGACCAGGCGGCCGTCCAGCAGGAAGCACTGACTGCCCGGGGTGTGTCCGGGGGTGTGCAGCAGCTCGATCTCGATGTCGCCGATGCTCACCCTGTCGCCGTGTTCGTGCGAGGTCAGATCCGACATCGGAATTTCGGTGACTCGCGAAACCCACTGTGCCTCATGAGTATTCACGTGCACCGGGACGCTGGTGCGCTCCAGCAGCTCGGCCAGCCCTTTGAGTTCGAAGCCCATCATCTTCCCGCCGACGTGGTCGGGGTGGTGATGGGTGACCAGCACACCGGACAGGTGCATGCCGTCGGCCTCGATCGCATCGACCAGGTCTCCGGCGGCGTAGGCCGGGTCGACCACCACGGCGTCGCCGGTCTGTCGGTCGCCGATCAGGTACGCGAAATTGCGCATCTGAGCGGCCATCGGATCCCCCACCGCGAAGTCGCGTCCGGAGAGCAGTTGGCGGAAATACAGCCGGTCGGAATCGGGCACGCCCCTCAGCCTAAAGCAGGCCGGGGCAGGTATCTGTCATTGCGGTTTGGTGACCTCGTGGCCGAGGTTGTAACCTTCTACAGGCTTGCGGCGCCCGAACGGGCATCGCGGGACAGGCCCCCTTAGCTCAGTCGGCAGAGCGTTTCCATGGTAAGGAAAAGGTCAACGGTTCGATTCCGTTAGGGGGCTCGGTGGACGCCGGTCGGTGTGCCGACTAGCGCCGATCGGGGCGGTGTAGCTCAGCTGGTTAGAGCGCACGACTCATAATCGTGAGGTCGGGAGATCGAGCCTCCCCACCGCTACTCCCAAGCAATACGACGCGTGAAGAAGGACGTAGAGACGTGGCCTCCAGTACTGACGTGCGGCCGAAGATCACCTTGGCCTGTGAGGTGTGCAAGCACCGCAACTACATCACCAAGAAGAACCGCCGCAACGACCCCGACCGGCTGGAACTGAAGAAGTTCTGCCCCAACTGCGGCAAGCACGAGTCTCACCGCGAATCTCGCTAGGTAGCGCGAACCGTGTCGCTGGCCGACCGCCTCGCCGGGGCGCACTACCGATATCCCGACCACTACGAGGTGGAGCGGGAGAAGATTCGCGAATACGCTCGCGCGGTCAAGGCCGTGGACCCGGCCAGCTACGACGTGCGCGCCGCGGCCGATCTCGGCTACGACGGCCTGCTGGCCTCGCTGACCTACATCTCGGCATTCGGGCACAAGGCGATTTCGGCGTTCTTCGAGCACGTCGGTATCGAGGTGGCTGACGCTCAGATCGTCCAGGTCGACCAGAAGCTGGAGTTTCACCAGCCGATCAAGGAAGGCGACCGGCTGTACTGCGATGTGTCGGTCGAGTCGGTTCGCCGCGCTCACGGCACCGACATCATCATGACCATGCAGGTGGTCACCAACGACGCCGGTGACATCGTGCAGAAGACGTACACGACGCTGGCGGGCCGTGCCGGCGAAGGAGAAAAGGGTTTCACCGATGGCGCTGCGTGAGTTCAGTTCGGTAAAGGTCGGCGACCAACTGCCGGAGCGGGTCATCCCGCTGAGCCGGCAGGATCTGGTGAACTACGCCGGCGTGTCGGGCGACCTCAACCCGATCCACTGGGACGACGAGATCGCCCAGCAGGTCGGCCTGGACACCGCGATCGCACACGGCATGCTGACCATGGGCCTCGGCGGCGGCTACGTCACGGCCTGGGTCGGGGACCCGGGCGCGGTGACCGAGTACAACGTCCGCTTCACCGCAGTGGTGCCGGTGCCCAACGACGGCAAGGGCGCTGAGATCGTCTTCAGCGGCCGGGTGAAGTCCGTGGACCCCGAAACGAAGTCGGTGACTGTTGCGCTCACCGCCACCACCGGTGGCAAGAAGATCTTCGGGCGGGCGGTCGCCTCGGCGAAGCTGGCCTGAGGGAAGCGAAGCGATGGCGATCAAAACTGATATCCGGGGGATGATCTGGCGCTACCCCGAGCCGTTCGTGGTGGGCCGTGAGAAGGTCCGCGAATACGCCCGGGCCGTCAAGGCTGAGGACCCCGCCTGCTACGACGAGGCGGCTGCGGCCGAACTGGGCTACGACTCGCTGCTGGCGCCGCTGACCTTCGTGGCGATTCTGGCCAAGCTGGTGCAGGCCGACTTCTTCCGCAACGTCGACACCGGCTACACCACCATGCAGATGGTCCAGGTCGACCAGGGATTCACCTACCGCAAGCCGATCAGGGCCGGCGACACGCTGTATGCCCGGATGGAGATCTCGTCGGTCAACGAGCGGTTCGGCGCCGACATCGTGACGACCCGAAACATCTTGACCAACCAGGACGGCGACGTCGTGCTGGAGGCGTTCACCACGATGATGGGCCACGACGGCGACGATTCGGTGAGCCTCAAGTGGGACGCCGAAACCGGTCAGGTCGTCCGAACAGCCTGATTAGTAACTGGCCCGGGCGGCGAGGTACACTCGGACCTCGGGGTTTTCCCAGCATTAGCGCGCTTTCCGTGAGGCGAACGGGGGGCGCGCGAATTGTGTGGGCCGGAGACGGCGCACAGGTGAAGTCCCGGAACGCGTGGGTTGGTGCGCCAACCGCAAAGGGGCGTAGCTCAACTGGCAGAGCAGCGGTCTCCAAAACCGCAGGTTGCAGGTTCAAGTCCTGTCGCCCCTGCTGACGTGCCATGGTGGACACTGGAGTACACCAGGCGCGGTACGGCTATACGTAAGCGAGAAGAACGAAGGAGCATGCGGTGACCGACGAGTTCGACCGTCCCGACGCCGCAGCCGACGGCGACAGCGAGGCCGAACCCACCAGCAGCCACAGCCGCACGGCCGTGGCGAGCCGGCAGGTCGGTGACCCGCTGCGGCCCACCGGCAAGCGCTCCCGGCGGCAGGGCGCCGACGTGGACTCGACCGCGACGGAGCTGGGCACCGAAGACGGTGGCACCGCCAAGAAGGCCAAGAAGGCCAAAAAGAAGACCGACGGGCCGTCGCGCAATCCGTTCGTCTTCGTCTTGAACTATCTCAAGCAGGTCGTCGGCGAACTTCGCAAGGTGATCTGGCCGAACCGTAAGCAGATGGTCACCTACACCGCGGTGGTGCTGGCATTCCTGGTCTTCATGGTGGCTTTGGTCGCCGGGGCAGACTACGGATGGGCCCGGCTGGTGCTGCTGGTGTTCGGCGCGTGAAGTTATAGGAAGGACTGACTACCGTGACTACCTTCGACGGCGATACGCCTGAGGGCGAGCCGGTCGACGTGGCGGAGACCGCCGAGGCGTCAGCCGAGGCCCCGGCGGCGGAGACCGCTGAGGTCGCTGAGACCCCGGTGGTCGCCGAGGCGGCTGAGTCTGTGCCGGCCGAGCCTGGGCCGGCCGAGGAGGCCGAGGAGCTCGACCCCGCGGTGGCGCTCAAGGCGGAGCTGCGCACCAAGCCGGGCGACTGGTATGTCATCCACTCCTACGCGGGGTACGAGAACAAGGTGAAGGCCAACCTCGAGACCCGCGTGCAGAACCTGGACGTCGGCGACTACATCTTCCAGGTGGAAGTGCCGACCGAAGAGGTCACCGAGATCAAGAACGGCCAGCGCAAGCAGGTCAACCGCAAGGTGCTGCCGGGCTACATCCTGGTGCGAATGGACCTGACCGACGACTCCTGGTCGGCGGTGCGTAACACCCCGGGTGTCACCGGGTTCGTCGGCGCCACGTCGCGGCCGACCTCGCTGCCGCTCGACGACGTGGTCAAGTTCCTGCTGCCGCAGGGCGCTGCCAAGAAGCAGGCGCGTGGTGCGGCGAGCACCGCGGCCGCAGCCTCCGAGGGCGGCCTGGAGCGGCCGGTCATCGAGGTCGACTACGAGGTCGGCGAGTCGGTCACCGTCATGGACGGGCCGTTCGCCACGTTGCCGGCATCGATCAGCGAGGTCAACGCCGAGCAGCAGAAGCTCAAGGTGCTGGTGTCCATCTTCGGTCGCGAGACACCCGTGGAATTGGCCTTCACCCAGGTCTCCAAGATTTAGTACGTAGGAAAGGAACACCCCACTCATGGCCCCGAAGAAGAAGGTCGCCGGTCTGATCAAGCTTCAGATCGAAGCCGGCCAGGCCAACCCCGCGCCGCCGGTCGGACCCGCGCTCGGTCAGCACGGCGTCAACATCATGGAGTTCTGCAAGGCGTACAACGCCGCGACGGAGGCCCAGCGCGGCAACGTCATCCCCGTTGAGATCACCGTCTACGAGGACCGCAGCTTCACCTTCGCGCTCAAGACCCCGCCCGCGGCGCGGCTACTGCTCAAGGCCGCCGGTATCGCCAAGGGTTCGGCCGAGCCGCACAAGACCAAGGTCGCCAAGATCAGCTGGGACCAGGTCCGTGAGATCGCCGAGACCAAGAAGGCCGACCTCAACGCCAACGACATCGAGGCCGGGGCCAAGATCATCGCCGGCACCGCCCGGTCGATGGGTATCACCGTCGAGTAAGACCTGTTGATCCTGCGCTGACGGTGTAAAAGTGCGAGTAAGCACCACCGTGAACGCAGAGTCAACGCAAGGAAACCGTGGGAGGGCCAGCTTCGGCCCGTTAACCACAACCAACCACGAGATTGGATAACCAATGAGCAAGAACAGCAAGGCCTACCGCGCCGCCGCCGAGAAGGTGGACCGCGACAACCTCTACAGCCCGCTGCAGGCGGCCAAGCTGGCCAAGGAGACGTCGTCGACCAAGCAGGACGCCACCGTCGAGGTGGCCATCCGGCTCGGCGTCGACCCGCGCAAGGCCGACCAGATGGTCCGCGGCACCGTCAACCTGCCGCACGGCACCGGCAAGACCGCCCGGGTGGCCGTCTTCGCGGTCGGCGAGAAGGCCGACGCCGCTATCGCCGCAGGCGCCGATGTGGTCGGCAGCGACGACCTGATCGAGAAGATCCAGGGCGGGTTCCTCGACTTCGACGCCGCGATCGCCACCCCGGACCAGATGGCCAAGGTGGGCCGGATCGCCCGCGTGCTGGGCCCGCGCGGCCTGATGCCCAACCCCAAGACCGGCACCGTCACCCCCGACGTCGCCAAGGCCGTCTCCGACATCAAGGGCGGCAAGATCAACTTCCGCGTCGACAAGCAGGCCAACCTGCACTTCGTCATCGGCAAGGCGTCATTCGAAGAGACGAAGCTGGCGGAGAACTACGGCGCCGCCCTCGATGAGGTGCTGCGGCTCAAGCCGTCGTCGTCCAAGGGGCGCTACCTGAAGAAGATCACCATCGCGACCACGACCGGCCCCGGCATCCCGGTGGACCCGACCGTCACCCGCAATTTCGCGGCTGAGTAAGACCCCACGAAAAAGCCCCCGCACGCTTCGGCGTGGCGGGGGCTTTTCCGTTTGGCTTCGTGCGCCTGGGTCCGCGGTTAGGCGGACTGCTTGGCGTAGGTGACCAGGCTGACGTCCAGGCTTTCGTCGGTGAAGTAGTACTCGCAGCCACGCAGGTACTTCATGTAGCGCTCATAGACCTCTTCGGACTGGATGGCCACGGCCTCGTCGTGGTGGGCCTCCAGTGCGTCACCCCAGATCTTGAGTGTCTTGATGTAGTGCGGCCGCAGCGAAAGCGCCTCGGGCACAGTGAAGCCGGCCTTCTCGCCGTGCTCCACCATCATGTTGGTGGTGGGCAGCCGCCCGCCCGGGAAGATCTCGGTGAGGATGAACTTGATGAATCGCGCGGTCTCGAACGTCAGCTTCTTGCCGCGCGCGTTCAGGTCGTACGGGTGGAAGCTGACGCTGCTCTGGATGGCCATCCGGCCGTCGGCCGGCATGATCTCGAAGCTGTTCTTGAAGAAGTCGTCGTAGTTCTCGAAGCCGAAGTGCTCGAACGCCTCGATCGAGACGATCCGGTCCACCGGCTCGTGGAACTCCTCCCAGCCCTGCAGCAGCACCCGCCGTGTTCGTTCGGTGTCGATTTCGTCCAGCAGGCTCTGGGAGTAGGCGTGCTGGTTCTTCGACAGCGTCAGGCCGATGACGTTGACGTCGTACTTCTCCACGGCTCGCTTCATCGTCGCGCCCCAGCCGCAGCCGATGTCGAGCAGGGTCATGCCCGGCCGCAGGTCCAGCTTGTCCAGGTTCAGGTCGACCTTGGCGATCTGGGCCTGCTCCAGGCCGATGCCGTCCGGCTCGAAGTACGCGCAGCTGTAGATTCGGGTCGGGTCCTGGAACAACGCGAAGAACTCGTCGGACAGATCGTAATGGGCTTGGATGTTTTCGAATTTCGGTTGCATCCCAGCGGTGCGTGTCGCTTTCTCCACCATCGGTGCCTGGTTGCCTTCCTGATGAAACCCGCCGTGACCGGACGTGTCGTGTGATCTATGTCGCCCGGGCCGGTCAACTGTTGCAGCTTACCGGCTACGGGGCGAATCGGTTGGACGTGTAGATCGCCATGCCGCAACTGCGGAGATCTTGCGGCGTGGCGCGCTCGGGTTACTTCTGCAGCGTGTACTGGTGGACGCTGTTGTAGCCGTCGCGGAACAGCTTCACGCAGCCGTTGAGGTACTTGTCGAATCGGTCGTAGGCGACCTGGCCCTGCACTTCGAGCGCCCGTTCCTTGTTGGCTGCCAGCATCGCCGCCCAGTCCTCCAGGGTGCGCGCGTAGTGCGGCCCGATCTCGTCGTCCCGGGTCACCGTGAAGCCAGCGGCGGCGGCGTACTTGCGGGGCAACCACGCCGAGGGCAACTGCCCGCCCGGGAAGATCTCCTTCATGATGAACAGGGTGAACTTGGCCAGGTCCATCGTCAGCGGCAGGCCCTTGGCCTGGGCGTCCTCCGACCCGGCGATCGCGGTGATGGTGTGCAGCAGCATCCGCCCGTCGTCCGGCAACGCGTTGTAGGCGGTCCGGAAGAAGTCGTCCCAGCGGTCGCGGCCGAAGTGCTCGAAGGCACCGATCGAAACGATCCGGTCCACCTTGTCGGTGAACTCTTCCCAGCCCTGCAGCCGCACCTCGAAGGTGCGGTTGGTGTCGACCTTGGACAGCTTCTCGATCGCGTACTCGCGCTGTTCACCACTGAGGGTGAGCCCTATGACGTTGACGTCGTAGTTCTCCAGAGCGTGCTGCATGCAGGCCCCCCAGCCGCAGCCAATGTCGAGCAGGGTCATTCCGGGCTTCAGGCCCAACTTGCCCAGCGCCAGGTCGAACTTGGCGATCTGCGCCTCGTCGCAGGTGGTGTCCTTGTCCGGGTAGAACCCGCAGGTGTAACCCATGGTGGGGCCGAGGAACAGCTCGTAAAACTCGTTCGAGATGTCGTATATCGACTGAAGTTCCTCGTACTTTGGTTCCAGTTTGGTCATTCCTGCTGTACTCGCGATCTAAGTGAGGGGGGAGTGCAAGGCAGACACAGACTACCTGCAGTTGACCGCGTAGCGTCCCGCCCTACCTGCTCACAGCAAACGTCGTGGTCAACTCACCGATCACCTGGTCCCACAACTCCTCGGGCAGGTCGTGGCCCATGCCCTCGAAAAGTACCAACCGGGCGCGGTCGATGGCGTCGGCAATGGCTCGTCCACCTGACGGGCGCATCAGCTTGTCGGCCAGGCCGTGGATGACCACCGTGGGTGCGGTGATCAGCCGGTCGTAGGTGGCCAGGCTGCCGCTGGCCAGGATGGCGCCGAACTGCCGCGCGATGCCCCACGGGTAGTAGCTGCGCTCGTAGGCCTCGGCGATGTTGGCCCGCAGCTGGGCTTCCGGTGTCGGGTAGGCCGGGCTGCCGATAATCCGGCTGGCCCGCACCGCGTTGTCGATGATCACCTCGCGCGGGGAGTCCGGCGGCGGTCCGGTGAGCAACGCCAGCAATGCACGCGGCGCCGGCGGCGGCAGGAACCGCCGGTTGTTGCTGGAGAAGATCACCCCCAGCGACCGGGTCCGCTCGGCGAACCGGGCCGCGAAGACCTGCGCGATCATTCCGCCCATCGAGGCGCCGACCACGTGCGCCTTCTCGATGCTCAGGTGATCCAGCAGGGCCGCGGCGTCGTCGGCCATGTCTTCCAGGGTGTACACCGCCGCGCTGGGCTTGCCCAGCCAGAACCGGGCCATCCTGGGTACCAGCGTGCCGCGGGCGTGCTTGCGGCCCAGTTTGGAGGACAATCCGACATCCCGGTTGTCGTAGCGGATCACCCGCAGACCCTGCGCCACCAGCTTCTCGCAGAACCCGGTGCGCCACAGCAACAGCTGCGCCCCCAGGCCCATCACCAGCAGAACGGCCGGGTCGTCGGCGTTGCCCAAGTCCTCGTAGTAGATCTCCAGGTCCCCGGAATGGGCGGTACCGCTGCGCACCTCCACGTCAAACCCCCGGCTCATCGTCGTTGCCCTCCTTATGTTCACGACTGACGTCCACCATGAAGTTCGCGAAGTAGCCGGTCAGTTGCGGGTCCGACATCATCTGCCACTTCGGTGCCAGCAGCTTCATGTAGCGCTCCACGTAGAGGAACTGCTTGCCGATCAGCACCAGTTCGCGGGGCAGTTTCACGTCGTAGGCGTCGGCCAGCGCGCCGAGCTGCTTGCCGATCTCGGCGTAGGACATGTCGCCCAGGGACTTCATCGTCAGCGGGGTGGCGAACGCCTCCAGGTCCTTGGCGGCCTGGCCCTCCGGTTTGATCGTTCCCACCGCGCCCATCAGCACCACGATCTTGCCGGCGGCGGCGTGGTTCTTCTTGACCAGCAGCGCGTAAACCAGCTCTCGCAGCAGCCACCGGGTGCGCGGGTCGATGCGGCCCATGATCCCGAAGTCCAGGAACACCACCCGGCCCTCGTCGTCCACCAGCAGGTTGCCCGCATGCAGGTCGCCGTGGAACAACCCGTGCCGCAGCCCGCCCTCGAAGGTGGAGAACAACAGCGCCTTGACCAGTTCGACGCCGTCGAACCCGGCCTTGCGGATCGTCTTGGCATCGTCGATGCGGACGCCCGACACCCGCTCCATGGTGAGCACCCGCTCGCTGGTGAAGTCCCAGTGCACGTCGGGCACCTTGATGTTCTTGCCGAGCGGGGAGGCGTGCAGGTGCGACACCCAGGTCTGCATCGACTGCGCCTCGATACGGAAGTCCAGTTCCTCGGCGAGGTTGTCGGCGAAGTCGGCGACGACGTCGCTCGCCGAGAGCCGGCGGCCCAACTTGGCCAGCTCCACGAGCTGCGCGAATCGCTTGAGGATCTGCAGGTCGGCGGCGACCCGGCGGCGGATGCCGGGCCGCTGGATCTTGACGACGACCTCCTCGCCGCTGTGCAGGGTGGCGAAATGCACCTGGGCGATCGACGCCGACGCGATCGGGGTCTCGTCGAACTTCGCGAACAGCTCGGCCGGCTCGGAGCCGAGTTCCTCGACGAACAGTTTGTGTATCTCGTCGGAGTCGGCCGGCGGCACCGCGTCGAGCAGGCCGCGGAACTCGCGGGACAGCGGCTCGCCGAACGCGCCGGGGCTCGAAGCGATGATCTGGCCGAACTTGACGTAGGTGGGGCCCAGGTCGGCGAACGTCTGGGGCAGCTCCCGGATCACCTTCTGCTGAATCGGTCCGGGCCCGAGCAGCCGGGTGAACACCCGGGTGACGGCGCGGGTGAGTTGCCAGCCGGTCGCGCCGATGCGGGCGGCCTCGACAGGCAACGGCACCCGATCCAGCTGCGCCACCTGGCGGGGTGGGGTCGAACTCATTGCTGCAGTCTGCCAAATCAGCCGCGGAAGTTCTTCGTCAGCGCCTCGGCGACCGGCTGCCACACCGGGGCCGGCAGGTCGTGGCCCATGCCCTCGATCAGCACGAACCGCGCACCCGGGATGGTCGCGGCCACCGCGCGGCCGTGGGCCGGCCGCAGCATCGGGTCGGCCGAACCGTGCAGCACCACCGTCGGCGCGCTGACCGCGCGGGAGTACCTCAGCAGGCTGCCGGTGCCGAGTATTGCGTCGACGTGGCGCCTCCTTCCCTCCGGATAGCTGCAGCGGTCTCCGAGTAGGCGGACGCGGGCGCGCAGTTCGGCGTCGCCGGGCGCGACGGCGGGACCGTTGAGGGTGGCGAGGTGACGCACCTCGAACGCCAGCCGGTCCTCGGGTGGGGCGTCATGCGGCGGTGCGTGCAGCGCCAGCCGGATGAGCCGCCAGGCCGGCGGCGTGGTGAACATCCGCCTGCCGGTGGTCGCCATGATGAGCCCCAACGACGACACCCGCTCCGGTCGGGTGGCGGCCAGGACCTGCCCGATCATGGCGCCCATCGAGGCGCCGACGATGTGGGCGCGGGCGATGTCGAGCCGATCGAGCAGCGCCACGACGTCGTGGCTCATGTCGACCAGCGTGTAGGGGACGGCGCTGGTGCGGCCCAGCAGATAACGCCAGGCCCGCCCGAAGGGTCCGCCCACGGTCTGTGCGCCGTCCAACTTGTCCGACAGGCCGGTGTCGCGATGGTCGAACCGGATGACGCGGTAACCGGCGTCGACCAGCAGCGCGCAGAGCCCGTCCGGCCAGGTCGGCAGTTGCGCGGCCAGCCCGGCGATCAGCACAACGGCGGGGTCGTCGGGGTTTCCCAGGTCCTCGTAGAAGATCTGCACGCCGCCGGAATCGGCGCGTCCGGTGCGGGTCTGCACTAGGCCTTGGTACCAGGCCGCCAGGGGCTCAGCCAGGCTGTCGGCTCCCAGCCTTCGAGCCCGGCGACCAGTTCGTACATGGTGGCGCCGTCGATGCTCTCCCGGATGATGTCGGCGTGGCCGGCGTGCCGGGCGAGCTCATTGATCACGTGGTGGATCACCCAGCGCACGTTCCAGGCGTCGACGTCGGTGGGAAACCACGGCGCGTCGCGCGGCACCGGCACCGCGGCGTCGAGGTCCGCGGCGGCCAGCAGTCGCAGCGTCTCGGTGTTCTGGGCTGCGAACGCCTCCAGCACCCCGGCCAGGGTTTCGCCCGGCAGCAGCACGTGCTGGTCCGCGAATTCGCGGGCGATCTCCTCACGCGGCCGGGTGTCGGCCGGCGGTGCGGCCGGAGCCGCGGCGACCCGCCGCATCCAGGCGCGCTGCACCCCGGTGGCGTGCTTGATCAGCCCGCCGATCGACAGGGCGCTGGCCGCCGGCGTGGCGCGGGCCTGCTCATCGGTGAGGCCGTAGGCCACCGCGAAGTAGCCGCCCTGGTGGTAGGCCAGGAACTCGCGCAGGGCGTCGCGTTCGTCGGTCACCGGCGGTGCGAGTCCGGGCATGGTCAGGCCTTTCGATCGGGCTGGTGGGCGTACAGGTCACGGATGCAGGCGATCTCGGCGCCGTGGTGGATGGCCTCGCGGTTGATGTGCAGGATCAGCTCCGCCATGGTGCGGTCGGCCCACGGTCCCTCCGCCGCTCCGATCGGCCGGGCCAATGCCGCCTCGTCCAGGCCGCGCACCCCGGCATTCCAGCGTTGGTAGGCGTCATCGAGCTGGTGCAACGCGGTGGCGGCATCCACGGCGTACGGCCAGCTGCCGTAGTCGGCCGGCGGGCCCCCGAAATGGTGGTGGTTGCGCATCGCGAACACCCCGACGGTGACGTGCACCATTCGCCAGGCGATCGTGGTGAACGGCGCCGGCTCGGGCGCCGGGAACGCGAAGTCGATTCCGCCGCGGTGCACCGTCCAGCAGTCCGGCACCGGCTCCCACAGGTACTCGTGATCGGTGAGGCCGTCCAAGCGGGGGCGTAGCTGATTGCACCAGATCCAGTCGAGTTGCTCGGCCAGTAACTCGCTCGTGACGGGCATGACCCGAGCCTGCCAGTCCCCTCTGACATTTCCCACGCGCGCCGGTCACGGCCGGTCGCCGAAAGGCCCCGTGCAGTCGGGTCGGCTCCGTAGGTTGAACGCATGCAGGTCATCTCCGCCGAATCGACCGAGAAGTTCGTCGGGCCGTCCGACGCACCCGTGCAACTGGTCCGGGTCGCCTACCGCGACGCCGCCGCGCGCACAGCGGTCCGGGTGGACGGGGACGGGCTGGCCGGGGAGGCCGTCGCCGACCCGGGAAACGGCGTCGTCGAGGTGCCGGTGAGAGTCGAACACCCGGTGCCCGGCCAGCAGCGCGCCGCCCGGGTCGGCGGCACCGAGTTCACGTTCACCGTGGCCGAACCCGGCTGGACGATGTTCATGGTCGGCCACTTCCACTACGACCCGGTGTGGTGGAACACCCAGGCCAACTACACCAGCGTGTGGACCGAGAATCCGCTCGGCGCCTGCCGCCAGACCAACGGCATCGACCTGGTGCGCGGCCACCTGGACTGGGCCCGCGAGCACCCCGAGTACAAGTTCGTGATGGCCGAGGTCGACTACCTCAAGCCGTACTGGGACACCCATCCGGCCGATCGCGCCGCACTGCGGGCGCTGCTGGCCCAAGGCCGGCTCGAGGTGATGGGCGGCACCTACAACGAACCCTCCACCAACCTCACCGACGCCGAGACGACGATCCGGAATCTGGTGGCGGGCATGGGTTTTCAACGCGACATCCTGGGTAATCCGACTGGGCCCGCTACGGCCTGGCAGCTCGACGTGTTCGGGCACGACCCGCAGTTCCCCGGGTTGGTGGCCGACGCCGGGCTGACCTCCAGTGCGTGGGCCCGCGGGCCGTTCCACCAGTGGGGGCCGATGGCCTCCAAAAATGGGAAAGCCGGCGATCCGCGCCGGATGCAGTTCCCCAGTGAATTCGAGTGGATCGCGCCGTCGGGCCGCGGTCTGCTGACCCACTACATGCCCGCGCACTACGCGGCCGGCTGGTGGATGGACGCCCGGGAATCGCTGACCGACGCCGAGGACGACGTCTACCGATTGTTCGTCGACATGAAGAAGATCGCCGCCACCCGCAACGTGCTGCTGCCGGTGGGCACCGACTTCACGCCGCCGAACCGCTGGGTCGTCGCGATCCACCGGGATTGGAACGCCCGCTACACCTGGCCGAAGTTCGTCTGCGGCCTGCCCAGCGAGTTCTTCGCCGCGGTGCGCACCGAGCTGGAGCAGCGCGGTGTGGACCCGTCCCCGCAGACCCGCGACATGAACCCGATCTACACCGGCTGCCACGTCTCCTACATCGACACCAAGCTGGCCAACCGGGCGGGCGAGCAGGCGACGCTGGCCGCCGAGCGCTTCGCGGTGTTCGCCGCCGCGCTGACGGGGGCCGCCTACCCGGAGGCCGCGCTGGCCAAGGCGTGGGCGCAGCTCTGTTACGGCGCCCACCACGACGCCATCACCGGCTCGGAGGCCGACCAGGTGTACCTCGACCTGCTGACCGGCTGGCGGGACGCCTGGCAGCTGGGCAGCCAAGCCCGCGACAACGCGTTGGCGGTGCTGTCGGGGTTGGTGGACAGACCCGGCGAAGGCGCCGTGGTGTGGAACTCGGTGGCGCAGGGGCGCACCGACGTGGTCACGGTCCACTTGGAGACACCGCTGGCGGCCGGGGCACGCGTGGTCGACACCGACGGCACCGCGCTGCCCGCCCACGTCGAACACGGCGGACGGTCGGTCAGCTGGCTGGCCCGCGACGTGCCGTCGCTGGGCTGGCGGGCCTATCGGGTGCTGCCGGCCGACACCGCGCAGGGTTGGCAGCCGATACCCGGGACCACCATCGGCAACGAGCGCCACCGGCTGACCGCCGACCCCGACCGCGGCGGCGGCATCACGTCGTGGCGGCATCAGGGCCGGGAAATGATCGTCGAGGGCGGCCTGGGCAACCAGCTCGCCGTCTACGACGAATACCCCAAACACCCGCAGTCCGGTGAGGGCCCGTGGCATCTGGTGCCCAGCGGCAACCTGTTCACCTCCGCGGTCGCCCGCGATGTGACCGTGCAGGCCTACCGCGGGCCGCTGGGGGAACGGCTGGTGGTGTCCGGGCGCATCCGGGGCGTGCTGGCCTACACCCAGACCCTGACGCTGTGGCACGGCGTGGACCGGGTGGACTGCTCCACCACCATCGACGAGTTCACCGGCGTCGACCACCTGCTGCGGCTGCGCTGGCCCTGCCCGGTGCCCGGGGCCATGCCGGTCGCCGAGGTGGCCGACGCCGTCATCGGCCGCGGCTTCGGCCTGCTGCACGAGCCCAGCGGGCGTTCGGTGGACACCGCGCAGCACGAGTGGACCCTCGACACCCCCGCCAACCGCTGGTTCGGGCTGTCCGCGACGGCCCGGATCAGCGTCGGCGACAGCAGCCGGGCGATGTCGGTGGCCGAGGTGATTGCCGACGGCTCGCCGGCTCGGGAGCTGGTGGTCGCGCTGGTGCGCGCCGGGGTCACCGCCACCTGTTCGCAGGCCGACGGTCCCCGCTACGGCAACCTCGACGTCGACTCCAACCTGCCGGATGTGCGGATCGCGCTGGGCGGACCGGACCGCAATGCCTTCACCCGGGCCGTGCTGAACGCCGCCGATCCGGCCTACACCGCCGAGCTGCAGCAGCAGCTCGACCGGCACGGCCGGGCCCGGGTGTGGGTGCCCGCGGACAAACCCCTGGCCGAGGCCTGGGTGCCCGGGGCGGACCTGAGTGGTCCGTGTGCCCTGCCGGTGTTGGTGATCGCCGCCCGCGGCGATCTGGGGGCCGAGATCACCCGGTTGGCCGACGACCTGGCCGACGCCGAGATCGTGGTGGAGCAACAGGCGCCCGCAGACATGGCGCCGTTCGAGGCGCGCACCGTGGCGCTGATCAATCGCGGGGTGCCCAGCTTCGCCGTCGACACCGCCGGCACCCTGCACACCGCGCTGCTGCGGTCCTGCACCGGCTGGCCGTCGGCGGCCTGGGAAGACGACCCGCGCCGCACCGCCCCCGATGGCAGCGCTTTTGCGCTGCAGCACTGGACGCACACCTTCGACTACGCCCTGGTGGCTGGCGACGGTGACTGGCGCCGGGCGCAGATCCCGGCACGTAGCGCGGAGTTCGCCGACCCGCTGCGGGCCGTACCGGTGGCCGGGGGTGACGGCCCGCTGCCGGCGAGCGGCTCGCTGCTGCGCATCGACCCCGCCGATGGGGTGGGCCTGGGGGCGCTCAAGCCGGCCGGCAACCCGACGCCGCGCGGCAGCGCCCAACCCGTCGACCCCGGCATCATCACGCTGCGGCTGGTGGAAACCCACGGTGCCGACACCGCCGTCGCGCTGCACAGCGATCTGGGCCCGGTGCGCGTGCTGGGCCGCGCCGACCTGCTGGAGCAGCCCCGCGAACACCCCGAACCCGATCGGCTGCACGGCTACGAGATCGCCACCGTCACCGCCCGCCTCGACGTCGAAAACCTGGGCACCGGCGGGGCGTTGGCGCCCGAATCGGAGGCGGCCCAACCGCTCTACGCCCGCTATTGGCTGCACAACCGCGGCCCGGCGCCACTAGGGGGCCTGCCGGTGACCCCGGCGCTGCACCCGCACCGGGTCGACACGGATCCGGGTGCGCTGCTGGAACTGGATCTGACCGTGGCCAGTGACTGCGTGGACGCGGCCCTGTCCGGTCAGGTGACGTGGCGGTGCCCGGCGGGCTGGGCAGTCACGCCGACCGAGCAACCGGTGCGATTGGCGGCCGGGGACCACGTGCGTATCCCGGTGGCGGTGACGGTCCCCGCCGACGCCGCTGCGGGGCTCTATCCGCTGCGCGCTCGGCTCGACCTGTCGGGTGACCTGCCGCGGGCCTGGCGCCAGCCGGTCGAAGACGTGGCGGTGGTGCGCGTCGGCGATCCGGGTTCTGACCGGCTGCTGTATCTGGACGACCCCTCCGCAATTGAGGTCACCGCCGGACGCTCTGCGAGGCTGAGCGTCACGGTCGGCACCGACGCACACGCCGACCTGGCGATCGAGGCGCATCTGATCAGCCCCTGGGGCACCTGGGAATGGGCCGGGCCGCCGGCGCTGGGTGCGCTGGTGCCGGCCCGCGGCCAGGTGGAGCTGAGCTTCGAGCTCGCCCCGCCGGTGTGGGCGACGCCGGGCACCTGGTGGGCGCTGGTCCGGGTCGGCGGCGCGGGCGCGCTGGCCTATTCGACCGCGGTGCGACTGGCGGTGCTGGCGCCCGTCACGGTGGGTATCGACTGATGGCTGCGATCCTCGCCCTGGACGTCGGCGGCACGAAGATCGCCGCCGGCCTGGTCGATCCCGACGGATCACTGACCTACACCGACACCCTGCCCACCCGGGCTGATCAGGGCACCGAGGCAGTGTGGGCGGTGGTGACCGAGCTGATCGCGAACGCCCTGGAGCGGGCCGGCGGCCGGGTGGAGGCCGTGGGTATCGGCTCGGCGGGCCCCATCGATGTCAACGCCGGCACCGTCAGCCCGGTCAACATCGCCGGCTGGCGCGGGTTCGCGCTGCGTGACCGGGTGGCCGCCGCGGTGCCCGGGGTTCCGGTCCGGCTGGGCGGAGACGGCGTCTGCATGGCGCTCGGGGAACACCGGCACGGCGCCGGGCGCGGCACCCGATCCATGCTGGGCATGGTGGTCTCGACCGGTGTGGGCGGTGGTCTGGTGGTCGACGGCGCACCGCTGCACGGCCGTACCGGCAACGCGGGCCACGTCGGGCACGTCGTCGTCGATCCCGACGGGGAGCGGTGCCGCTGCGGTGGCCGCGGCTGCGTGGAGACCATCGCCTCCGGTCCGTCGATGGTGCGCTGGGCGCTGGCCAACGGCTGGACACCGGAAGCCTCGTCGGCAGATGCCAAGGCTCTCGCCGCGGCCGCCGAAGCCGGTGACCCCGTGGCGCTGCGCGCTTTTCGGCGCGGCACCGACGCGCTGGCGGTGATGATCACCTCGGTAGCAGCGGTGTGCGACCTGGATCTGGTGGTGATCGGCGGGGGAGTCGCCCGCTCCGGTGCCCTGTTGTTCGACCCGCTGCGGACCGCGCTGGCCGAACGTGCCGGGTTGGACTTCCTGGTCGGCCTGCAGGTGGTGCCCGCCGAACTCGGCGGCGACGCCGGGTTGGTGGGGGCCGCCGTGCTGGCCACCCTGCCGTGACTCGGCTTAGGGGGCCTGCGTTGTCGCGTGGCTGGGGAGAGAGCAGATCGCGTCCAGGCCGAAGACCCGGTTCAGCCGGCCGAAGGCCAGCCAGGCGCCCAGGGACATCGTCAGTTCCACTGCCTCACGCTGGTCGTAGTGGGCGGTGAAGCGGGTCCAGAACTCGTCGTCCAAGCCGTGATGGTCCAGGACGTAGCGTTCGGCGTACTCCGCGGCCAGGCGTGCCCTGTCGTCCAGGAGGTCTGTCGTGCGCCACTGTTCGACTGCCTCGGCGAACTCTTCTTCCACCTTGAGGCCGTCGCGTTCCGTCCTCCAGTCCTGGCAGAACAGGCAGCCGTTCAGCTGGGCTATACGCAGTCGGGCCGCCTCGAACTCGCGTAGGCCCAGCGTCGAGTGGGCGTAGACCGCCAGGGAGAAGTTCGCCGCCGCCGGGCCGATCCCGGGGACCAGGCTGCCCCAGACGTACTCGATGGCGTCCTGGCCCTCGGGGATGTCGATGTTCATTTCGTACCTCCGAAGGTTCGGCCGGGGATCCAGCGAAGCGGGACGTCGAGTGCGTCGTACAGGCCGGGGCCGGCGGCCACCAGCCAGTCGAGGGCGCCGACGATCCGGCCCACCGCGGTGGCGTTGCCGCCCTCGGAGCGGTTGCCGTTCTCGGTGGCCTCGACGGTCACCTCCAACCGGGGGCTGCCTTCGATGATGACGCGGTGGGCGCCGTCGTCGCCGTCCGGCGGCTGCGGCCAGTCGGGCGCGCAAGCCGGATGAATACGGGTGACGTGTTCGATCACGATGCGGGCCTCGCCGTCGACGATGCCCTGGACCTCGAACCGCACGGCGCCCTGGGTGCCCGCCTCGAAGTCGCCCATCGCGGCGGTCGTCACGGTGGTGTCGAGGGCGCGGCGTTCGACGTGCTCGCGGACATCGTCCAGTTCGATGCCCAGCGCGCGGGCGATCAGCCGGACCTGCCCGCCCCACACCATCGACGGGACGGTTGCCATCAGCATCGGCGGCTCGTAGTCGAGCGGGTGCCCCATGCCGACGAGGTGGCGGACGGAATCCGGTTGGTCGTAGGTCGTGTAGTCGAAGATCTCCTGGCAGCGGATCCCGTCCACACGGGCGACGAGCCCGCTGACGAGCAGCGGCAGGATGTCGTTGCCCCAGCCGGGGTCGATGCCGGACACGAACAACGATCCGCCGCCGTCGGCGATGGCCTTCTCGATGGGGCCGCGTACTTCGGGCGGGGCGCTCCGGTGGTCGCACAGGGCGTAGAGGGACGGCGTGACGACGGCGGCGCCGGCACGGATCGCGCGGCAGACGTCGGCGAGAGCGTCGTCGGGGCGGATATCGCCGGAGGCGGCGTAGACGACGGCACGGGGACCTGCGGCGAGGGCGGCTTCGACGTCGTCGGTGGCAGCGACGCCGACCGTGCGGCCGAGTCCGCCGAGGTCGCCTGCGTCCCGGCCCACCTTGGCCGGGTCGTGGACGATGACGTGGGCGAGTTCGAGTGCGGGATGGGCGTCGACGGCGCGGATGGCCAGCCGTCCGACGTTCCCGGTGCCCCAGACGAGGGTGGGGATGGTGTCGCTCATCACAGGAGCCTAGCAAGCGATTGGTTGGCTTACTGGAGCCCTGAGTCAACGTGAAAGGTGGATACGACCCCATTCGCACAGCTGGGCCAGCACCGGGGCCAGCGTCCTCCCGTACTCCGAGATCGAATAGTGCACACAGGGCGGCACGGTGCCGGCGTCGTGGCGGTCGATGATCCCGTCGGCGACGAGCTCATGCAGATGACGGATCAGCATTCGTTCGGTGATGCCCGGGATGCTGCGACGCAGCTCGGCGGTGCGCATGGGCCCGTCGGCCAGGCGCCACAGGATCGTGCCCTTCCAGCGACCGTTGATCACCGACAGCGCGGCGTCGATAGGGCAGTCACTGACGATTGTCTTTGATGCCGCCACCAGCGCTCCTTATGCTGACTTAATTGTCAGTACCTTGTTTTTTGTCAGCATAGCTATCACAGTCGATTGTTGTGAAGCAGATGGTGGAATTACTTGCGCTGGTGGTGGTCGGGACTCTGGTGGGTTCGGAGTTCGCGGTGGCGGCGTTCTTTCGCCCAATCCTCGGGCGCCTGCCCGACGACGCCTTCTGGGCCGCTCGCGGTGACGGCGCCGGGCTGCTGGGGAAGGTGATGCCGTTCTGGTACCTGACCTCGTTCGCGCTGCTGGTGGCGGTCGGCGTCGTCGCCGACTCGCAGCGCCGGCTGATCGCTGCCGGCGCCGGCCTGATGATCCTTGTCGTGGTGCTGTCGGTGGCGGTACTGGTGCCGATCAACAATCGGATCGCGGCCTCGCGCACCAGCGAGGTGTCCCGCGTGCTCGCGGCGCGCTGGGATCGGCTGCACTGGTTGCGGGTGGCGATGCTGGCGGTGGTGTTCGTGCTGCTGGGGATCGGCGTGCTGAACGCCTAGTCCCCCGCTGACTTTCGTTCACTCTGCGCGCGCCAGGCAAAAGTGCGAGTAGGCACCGTGGTGTCCGCAGAGTCAGCGGGAAACGGGCGGTTTTGCCCGAAAGGCACTCATCACGCTATGGTGTGTGCCGATCCACCACAGACCGTCGGTCACCGAGCAATCGGTTGAAGGTCCGGGAACATCCCGGCGGCCCACGCAGGAGGACGAGGCACCGGCTTCGCCGGCACGCATCTGTGACGCCCCGACCGCATCCTGCGTCGGGGCGTTCGTCGTTTCCGGGTGGACACCAGACACTTCGACCCCAGGAGGTATGCATGGCGAGGGCTGACAAGTCCGCCGCCGTCGCGGAGATCGTCGAGCAGTTCAAGGACTCGACCGCCACCGTCATCACCGAGTACCGCGGTCTGACGGTTGCCCACCTGGCGGAGCTTCGGCGCTCCCTCGCCGGCTCGGCCACTTACGCCGTGGCGAAGAACACGCTGGTCAAGCGTGCCGCGTCCGAGGCCGGCGTGGAGGGCCTCGACGAGCTGTTCGCCGGCCCGACGGCCATCGCGTTCGTCCAGGGCGAGCCCGTGGACGCCGCCAAGGCCATCAAGAAGTTCGCCAAGGACCACAAGGCGCTGGTCATCAAGGGCGGCTACATGGACGGCCACCCGCTGACCGTCGCCGAGGTGGAGCGCATCGCCGACCTGGAGTCGCGCGAGGTGCTGCTGGCCAAGCTGGCGGGTGCGATGAAGGGCAACATGGCCAAGGCCGCCGGCCTGTTCGCGGCCCCGGCTTCGCAGATGGCCCGCCTTGCCGCGGCGCTGCAGGAGAAGAAACCCGCCTCGGAAGCAGCCCCAGCAGCGGCTTCCGAAGCTCCCGCCGAGGCTCCGGCCGAGACCGAGGCTTCGGCCGAGACCGAGGCCGCGGCAGAGACCGCCGAAGCCCCGGCCGCGACCGAATAACTCCCAACCCCAACTTCCCTAACCGGAATCAGAAAGGACCGAAATCATGGCCAAAATTTCCACCGACGAACTGCTCGACGTCTTCAAAGAGATGACCCTGCTGGAGCTGTCGGACTTCGTCAAGAAGTTCGAGGAGACCTTCGAGGTCACCGCGGCCGCACCGGTCGCCGTCGCCGCCGCCGGCGGTGCCCCGGCCGCCGCTGAGGCCGCCGAGGAGCAGTCCGAGTTCGACGTCATCCTGGAGTCGGCCGGCGAGAAGAAGATCGGCGTCATCAAGGTCGTGCGTGAGATCGTCTCCGGCCTGGGCCTCAAGGAGGCCAAGGACCTGGTCGACAGCGCCCCCAAGCCGCTGCTGGAGAAGGTCGCCAAGGAGGCTGCCGAGGAGGCCAAGACCAAGCTCGAGGCCGCCGGCGCCACCGTCAGCGTCAAGTAGTTCGAACTACAGCCGAAGCCCCCGGAACCCGCGTGGTTCCGGGGGTTTTGCGCTGTTCAGGCCCGGACGGTCACCGCTGCCAGCGACTGCGCCACCCGCTCGGGGGTGTCGCCCAGCGCCACCAGCAGGCTGGTCGCGGTCGGGCTCAGCACCGGCCCCGCCGCGGCGGCCGATTCGTTCAGGTCGCCGAAGAAGCCCGCCAGCTCGAGCATCACGAAGCCGTGCATCACCGTCCAGAACTGCGCCGCGGTCGCCACCACCTCGGCGTCGGTGGTTGCCGAGCCGTCCGCGCCGGCTGAGGCCACCATGATCCGGCCGCTTTGGATCGATCGGTGTACGCCGCGCACCAGGTGCGCGAAGCTTGGGGCGTAGAGGTCGATCTCGGCCAGGCTCAGGGTGAGCATGTTGCGCGCCGGTGCGTTGATGCCGTGCGCACTGGTGCTGCCGAACATCAGCCGGTACAGGTGCGGGCGGTCGATCGCGAAGGCTCGATAGGCGATCCCGGTGGCCAGCAGGTCGGCCACCGGATCCTCGGTTACCGGGATCGTCAGCGCCACGTCGAACTGGCGCAGGCCCTCGTCGGCGACGGCCGCGATCAGCTGCGACATGCCGCCGAAGTGGGTGTAGACCGCCATCGTGGAAGTCCCGGCGGCCCCGGCCACTCGGCGGGTCTGCAGCGCGTCGGGGCCGTGTTCGTCGAGCAGCCCGACTGCTGCCCGCAGCAGGTCGTCGCGCACGCTGCGCTCAGGCTGCGAAGTCACGGTTGTCATCGTGTCACAGCTGGCGTACGGTGCCTATAACGTTGAAATAACAATGTTATAGGAGTCGGCATGACCACCAGCCAGGCAGCCCCCGTCGCCAACCCGTATCTGGAAGGCGTGATGGGGCCGGTGCAGACCGAGCTGACCACCACCGAACTGCGGGTGACCGGACAGATCCCGGACTACCTCGACGGCCGCTATCTGCGCAACGGGCCCAACCCCGTCGCCGAGGTCGATCCGGCGACCTATCACTGGTTCACCGGCGATCCGATGGTGCACGGCGTGGCCCTGGGCGGCGGGCAGGCTCGCTGGTACCGCAACCGCTGGGTGCGCACGCCGGCGGTCTGCGCGGCGCTGGGCGAACCGCTGCCCGCCCGGATCGACGTGCGGGCCGGGATGCAGTCCGTGGGCCCGAACACCAACGTGCTCGGCCACGCCGGCAAGACGCTGGCGCTGGTGGAGGGCGGTGTGGCCAACTACGAGCTCACCGAGGAACTCGACACGGTGGGCACCTGCGACTTCGACGGCACCCTGGCGGGCGGCTACACCGCGCACCCGCATCGCGACCCGGTCACCGGCGAGTTGCATGCGGTGTCGTATTCGTTCGCTCGGGGCAACACCGTGCAGTACTCGGTGATCGACACCGGCGGCCGCGCCCGCCGCACCGTCGACATCGAGGTGACCGGGTCGCCGATGATGCACGACTTCTCACTGACCGACAAATACGTCGTGGTCTATGACCTGCCGGTCACCTTCGATTCGGCCGAGGTGCTGCCGGTGAGCATGCCGCGCTGGCTCAAGGCGCCCGCGCGGCTGGTGCTGAGCAGCCTGGTGGGCCGGGTCCGGGTGCCCAGCCCGGTCACCGCGATGGTCAACCGCGACAGCAGGCCGCCGGGTGGGCTGCCCTACGCGTGGAACCCCGGCTATCCGGCGCGCATCGGGGTGATGCCCCGCGAGGGCGAGCCGAAGGTGCGCTGGTTCGACGTCGAGCCGTGCTACGTCTTTCACCCGCTCAACGCCTACACCGAGGTCTCGGCGACCGGCCAGGAACTGCTGGTGCTCGACGTGGTGCGCTACGCGAAGGTCTTCGACGTCGACCGGCGCGGGCCCGGCGACGCCCCGCCCACCCTGGATCGCTGGACGATCAACCTGGACACCGGGGCGGTCGGCATCGAGGCCCGCGACGACCGGCCGCAGGAGTTCCCCCGGATCAACGAGTCGCTGCTGGGCCGCAAGCACCGCTTCGGCTACGCCGTCGGGATCAACGGCGGGTTCATCGGTGACACCCAGGCGGAGCTGTCGACCGCGCTGTACAAGCACGACTACGCGACCGGGTCGAGCATCACGGCCGGCCTTGATCCGCGGCTGGTGCTGGGCGAGATGTCCTTCGTTCCGCGTCCCGGTGGGACCGGCGAAGACGACGGCATCCTGATCGGCATGGGCCACCACCGCGGTGAGGACGAGGGTCAACTGGTAATCCTGGACGCGGCGACCTGCGAGTCCGTGGCGACCGTGCACCTGCCGCAGCGCGTGCCGATGGGATTCCACGGGAACTGGACTTCGGCTCACTGAGGTGGACTGCCGATATGGGTCGCAGTGGTGCGCTACAGTGGCCCAAGCCACACGGGGATAGGTGGCACGACCAGACGTTGCGGAAGGACCTCTACCAATGGGTGTCGCCATCGAGGTAAATGGGCTGACAAAGTCCTTCGGATCTGCCCGGATCTGGGAAGATGTCTCCTTGACCATTCCCGAGGGCGAGGTCAGCGTTCTGCTGGGCCCGTCCGGTACCGGTAAGTCCGTGTTCCTGAAGTCGCTGATCGGCCTGCTGCGCCCCGAGCGCGGCTCGATCGTCATCGACGGCACCGACATCCTCGAGTGTTCCGCCAAGGAGCTCTACGAGATCCGCACGCTGTTCGGGGTGTTGTTCCAGGACGGCGCGCTGTTCGGGTCGATGAACATCTACGACAACACCGCCTTCCCGTTGCGCGAACACACCAAGAAGACCGAGAGCCAGATCCGTGACATCGTCATGGAGAAGCTGGACCTGGTCGGTATGCCCAACGACGGCTACAAGTTCCCGGGTGAGATCTCCGGCGGTATGCGCAAGCGTGCCGGCCTGGCCCGCGCCCTGGTGCTCGACCCGCAGATCATCCTCTGCGACGAGCCCGACTCGGGTCTGGACCCGGTCCGCACCGCCTACCTGAGCCAGCTGCTGATCGACATCAACGCCCAGATCGACGCCACCATCTTGATCGTCACGCACAACATCAACATCGCCCGGACCGTGCCGGACAACATGGGCATGCTGTTCCGCAAGCAGCTGGTGATGTTCGGACCCCGTGAGGTGCTGCTGACCTCGGATGAGCCCGTGGTGCGCCAGTTCCTCAACGGCCGGCGTATCGGGCCGATCGGCATGTCCGAGGAGAAGGACCAGGCGACCGCGGCGGCCGAAGAGGCGATGCTGGCCGCCGGCCAGAGCGACGGCGGCGTCGAAGAGGTCTTCGGGGTGCCCCCGCAGCTCGCCGCGACACCCGGCCTGCCGGAGCGCAAGGGCGTGGCTCGGCGCCAGGCCCGGGTGCGGGAGATCTTGCACACCCTGCCGCCCAACGCCCAGGCCGCCATCCGCGACGACCTCGAAGGCACCCACAAGTACGCGGTCCACGAGTTCCCCGAGGAAGACGACGCCCCCACCGCGTCGCTCCCGACCCAGCGGTAGCGCTCGGCAATACGGCCAACCTGGTCCCACAGCTCGGCTGGCGGGCGAGGCTGGGCGATTACCATGGCAACCGTGTCGGCGGAGACTGCGTCCAAACCTGGGCTGCTGCCCAAGCTGACCGGGGACGCGCGTGTCGATCGCTGGGCCGGCCACCGGGCGGCCGTGCGAGCCGACCTGATCGAGGCGACGCTGCGTGCGATCGATGACTGCGGACCGGATCTCTCCGTAGACGACATCATCAAGACCGCGGGGATTCCGCGGCCGAAACTGTATCGCTTCTTTCACGACAAGGACACCCTGTTCGCGGCCGTCGCGGACCAGGTGCAGGAACTGATCATTGCGCGCGTGGTGCCGCGTTTCGATGTCGCCGGCACCGCCCGCGACCTGGTTCGTTCGGCGCTGACCGCCTATATCGACCTGGTTGACGAGCGGCCCAACATCTTTCGGTTCCTGGTCGGCTCGCACTTCGTCGACCGCCGCTCGACCGTGCTCGACGGTGGCCGCCGGCTCGCCGACGCCACGGTAGACGCTGTCGCGGCTGTGCTCGCATCCCGTGGCGGTGACGTTCGGAACCTGGAGTATGCCGTCGACGCGGTTCTCGGGGCGGTGGCGCTCGGGGTGTTGCGCTGGCTGAACGACCTGACCATCAGCAAGTGCGACCTCATCGCGGAGATGACGGTCATCGTGTGGGGTGCGCTCTCGGCGACCGCGCAAGCACGCGGAGTCATCCTCAACCCTGACGATCGGCTGTCGCCGGGCGATGGCTGAGTGCCGCTCAGGATGCGATGCCGAGCCGCTCCGCGACCCGACGGTATAGGTCGAACTGCGCGATCCGGTACAGGGGCGTTGCCAGGTCCTCGTAGTAGGGACCCAGGATGCGGGGGATGGCGTCGAGTATCCGCGCGTCCGGGCCGATCAGTACCCGCGGGCTGTTCCGCTCGACCCCGCGCAGGATGCGGCGCGCAGCCGTGTCCGGGCGAGTCAGTGCGATGAGCTGAAAGCCCCGGTGTATTCGTTCGCGGTCGGCGCCCGCCGTCCCCCCGCGGGCATTGCGGGCGATGTTTGTCTTGATCCCGCCGGGGTGCACGCAGGTGACCCCGACCGGATACCGTGCGGCGCGCACTTCCTGACGCAGCGCCTCGGTGAACCCGCGGACGGCGAATTTGGCGGCGTTGTACGCGCTCTGCGACGGGATCCCCAGCAGCCCGAACACTGACGAGACGTTGACGATGTGGCCGTCACCGGAATCGATCAGATGCGGCAGGAACGCCTTGGTGCCGTGCGCCACCCCCCAGAAGTTGATTCCCATCAGCCAGTCGAAGTCATCCCAGTCCATCGCGACCACATCGGCGCCGAGCGCCACACCGGCGTTGTTGAAGACGAGGTTGACGGTGCCGAACTGGTCTCGGACGGCATCGGCATGCTCGTACACGGCGACCCGGTCGGCCACGTCGAGAGTGAAGGGGACGGCTGGCGCTCCCATCGCCGCGCAGCGGCCGGCGGTGTCGACCACCCTCGCGGTGTCGATGTCTGACAGCGCCAGCCGTGCGCCACGTTTCGCGAGATTGAGGGCCAGGCTTCGGCCGATTCCGCTGCCCGCCCCGGTGACGACGGCGACCTTACCGGCGAAGTCCTTCATCATTGCTCAACCCCGGTCAGCTGATACTCCGGCATTTTTACCGAGCGTGTGGAAAGCCAATACCGCCAGGTGAATCCAGACCAGATGGTGCGGTTATAGCCGTGCTCGTCGAGATACCAGCTCTGACAACCGCCGGTGTTCCACACAGAACCGGCGAGTCGACGCTGCAGTTCCGCGTTGAACTCGTCCTGAGCTTGCTGCCGCGGTGAGATCGCCTGTGCCCGTGCCGCATCGACAGCCTTGATCACCTGGGCCACGTAGTGGATCTGGGATTCGATCATGAACACCACCGAAGTGTGTCCGAGTCCGGTGTTGGGGCCGAGCAGGAAGAAGGCATTCGGCATGCCTGCCACCGTGATCCCGCGATGCGCCGCGATACCGTCCCGGTTCCACCGGCTGACCAGATCCTCGCCGCCGCTGCCCTTGATGTTCAGGTACCGGTACGAGTCGGTGACGTGGAACCCGGTGGCGAAGATGATCACGTCGACCGGGTGTTCCACGCCGTCGGCGGTGACGATGGCGTTCGGGGTCACCCGGGTGATGCCGTCGGTGACCAGGGCGGTCCTGGGGTTGTCGATGGCCTTGTAGTAGTCCGCCGAGCCCAACAGCCGTTTACAGCCGGCCCGATAGTTCGGGGTGAGCTGCTTGCGTACCTGCGGATCCGAGATCTGCCGGCGGATTGATGCCCGGGCCACTACCTCGACGGCTTTGAGGAGCCAGGGCCGGCGGTTCATGGCGTAGGCGCCGCCCTCAGCTCCCCAGTACAGGCCGGCCCGTAACCCGGCCCGCAACCCAGGCAGGGTGGCGAATGCCCGCCGCACGATGCGGGGGAAGGTGACATTGGTGCGCGGCAACACCCAGGCCGGGGTGCGCTGATACAGGTGCAGTTCCCCGACCTGGCCGACGATCTCAGGCACAAGCTGGATGGCGCTGGCCCCGGTCCCCACCACGGCAACCTTCTTGCCGGTCAACTCGACGTCGTGGTCCCATTCCGCGGAATGGAAGGCGGAGCCGGCGAACCCGGCGAGACCGTCGATCTCGGGGATACTGGGGATGTGCAGCGCTCCGGCTCCGGAGATGAGGAACTGGGCGATGTACTCCCTCCCGTCATCGGTGAACACATGCCAGCGGAACTCGTCGTCGTCCCAGTGCGCGCGGCTGACGTGCGCGTTGAAGTCGATGTGGGAGCGCAGGCCGTACTTGTCGGCGACCCCCTTGAGGTAGTCGAAGATCTCCGGCTGATAGGAGAACAGCTGTCTCCAATCAGGTTTGGGCTCAAAGGAGAACGAGTACAGGTGCGTGGGGACATCGCAGGCGCAGCCCGGATAGGTATTGTCGCGCCAGGTCCCGCCGACTTCGCCGGCCTTCTCCAGGATGACGAAGTCGACGCCGGCGCGCTGCAGGGCGATGCCCATGCCCAGACCCGAGAATCCGGTCCCGATGATCACCGCCCGGGTGCGTGTCGGCGGTTGGGCGCCGGGTGCGGACTCGCTCATCTGGGCGCCTCCTGCAATTGGTAGGTGACGCCGGTCATCGCCTCGGATTCCTCCCAGAGTCGTTGCCACAGGTCGTGGCGCTGCGACAGCCGACTCGACGGGCAGGGCCGCACCGGGCCGCGCGTCTGCCCCAGCCGGGTGGGGCCCCAGTAGGTCGTCGGGTCGGCGTCGGGCGTCGTCGCGGCGAACAGCGTGGAATGCGCTGCCAGTTCCGGGGAGTGGCCGACCAGCCGTGCGCCCTGCTTGGCGATGAGGTCGAGCAGTGTCTCGGTTCGGGTGAACAGATCGGTGCCCGACACTCCCGGATGCACCGCATACGAGCGTTGAGCCGACCCGGCCTCGGACAACCGCCGCTGCAGTTCGCGGGCGAACATCAGGTTCGCCAGCTTGGACTGGGCGTAGGCCAGATTTCGTTGGTAACGCCGGTTCCGGTAGTTCAGGTCGTCGATCCACAGCTTCGGGGTCTGCCGGTGCGCGATCGACGACACGGTTATCACCCGGTCGCCGATGCGGTCCACCAGCAACCCGGTCAGCGCGAAGTGGCCCAGGTGGTTGACCCCGAACTGAATCTCGAAGCCGTCGTTCGTGCGGCGGAACGGGACGTTCATCAGCCCGGCGTTGTTGATCAGCACATCGACGGTGTCTTGTTGCGCGGCGAACGACCGCACCGAATCCAGGTCGGCGAGATCCAGTTCCGCAACCCGGACGTCGCCGTCGATCCTTTCGGCGATCGTCTGCGCCTTGGCCACGTCGCGGCAGGCCATCACCACGGTGGCGCCCTTGGCGGCGAGCACGCGGGCGGTGATCGCGCCGAGCCCGCCGTTGGCGCCGGTCACCACGAAGGTGCGGCCATGCTGGTCGGCGATGTGATCGGGATGCCAAGCCATGGTGCTACTGCTTGGTCGCGACGACGGTCTGTGCCAACCCGTCGACGTGTTGGCGGATGCCGGTGCAGCCGAGATCGGCCAGCAGGCCGGTGATCTCGCGACTGCCGAACCAGCGCACACCGCTGATGGTGTCCAGCACGGCGCCGCGCGCCGGGGTTCGCGTGCCGCCGGGTATCAACGTCGTCAGGATCACCACTCGCCCGCCCGGCTTGAGCACGCGGACCAATTCGCAGACCGTCTGGAACGGTTCGTTGATCAAATACAGCGCGGCAAGGCAACTCACCGCGTCGGCTACCTCGTCGGCGAACGGCAGGTTCTCGGCGTCGCCGCGCAGATAGGCGACGCATGAGCCGGAGTTGTCGGCGCTGGCGCGGCGCAGCATGGCCGCCGAGGCGTCCAAGCCGACGGCGAGGCCGTCCGGGGCGACTTGCGTGCCGAACCAACCGGTGAAGTTGCCTGGGCCGCAGCCGATGTCGATGACTGTGGCCCCGGATCGCAGCCCCAGCCAGGAGGCCACCCGAGTTCGGTCGGAGTCCCGGCCGGGCGCCTTGAGACCGCTGGCAAGCCTGAAGCCGATCGGGCGGCCGATCTGGTAGCCCGCGGAGTAGAGCCGGGTGCGCATCATCCGCTGCGCGAGGTTGCGTACCGGCGGCGGGTTGTCGCCGAGCAGGTCGTAGTAGCCGGGGCCCGCGGTGTGGATTCGCCCGTACCGGCCTGGCTCCAGCAGGTTCAGGGCTCGCCCGGCGGCGGTGGGTTGGGCGGTGAAGGTCATGGGGTTCTGCTTTCGTCGTGGGGTCAGCCGAGCGAGAACGCCTTGGCGGCAAGGCGTCCGACCGTGGGGGCGAATCGATGCAGCTGGTATTGCAGCCGGGCTTCGGGCGTCACGGGCACGACCGACTTGTTCTTACGCACGGCCGTGACAATCTGTTTGGCGACCTTGTCGGCGCTGTAGCCCCGCAGCCGGTAGGCCCGGTCGACCATGGCGAGTTTGTTGGTCGCGTCCCGGTCCGACAGCCCGGACACCGTCGTGTTGCGAACGATGTTGGTGTGCACCACACCCGGGCATATGGTGCTGACACCGATATGCGTCGCCGCCAGTTCGGCGCGCAGACAGTCGGAGAACATCAACACCGCCGATTTGCTGGTCGCATATGCGCTCAGTCCCTGCGAGGGGGTGTAGGCGGCCATGCTGGACAGGTTCACGATGTGTCCGCCGAGTCCGCGGCGCGCCATCGCCGGGGCGAATGCGCGGCAGCCGTTCAGCACTCCGTGCAGGTTGATGTCGAGCACCCGCCGGAACTCGTCGGACGGGGTGGACAGGAACCGGCCGGCCTGCCCGATTCCGGCATTGTTGATCAACACGTCCGGGACGCCGTGTGTGGCGATGACGTGATCGGCGTGGGCGATGACCGCAGCCTCGTCGGCGACGTCGAGCCGGTAGGGGTGTGCGACACCGCCGGCCTCGGCGATCAGCTCGGCGGTGTGCTGCGCGGCGGCCAGGTTGACGTCGGACAGCACGACCTCAGCGCCGTGCCGCGCGAACGCCAGTGCCGTCGCCCGCCCGATGCCGCTACCGGCACCGGTGATCACCAGAAGCTGGTCGTCGAACGGTGCCCGTGGGGCGACCATTTCGGAGCGGCGCAAGCCGCGCGCTGTCGGTGCCCCGTTGGTGGCGTCGATCAGTTCGGTGGTCGCGGTCGCGAGCAGCTCCGGATGAGAGAACGCCAGCCAATGCCCTCCGTGGACTTCCCGCAGCCAGACCTGCGGAGCCCAGGTGTGCTCGTCGGCGTAGCCGGACCGGCGGATCGCGGGGTCGCGAGTCCCGATGATCACCTGCACCGGCACCTGGGTGTGGCACTCCCGGCGCTGCAGGGGGGAGAGCAGGTTGGCTCGATAGATTCGCAGCCCGTTGACGACGTCCTTTTCGAAGGTGGGACCCAGGAAGATCTGATCGGGGTCGGTGCCCTCGGCGCGGGACAGCGCACTGCGCCATCGCTCGCGCCGCGCGACCGCGCTCAGCGCCACCCGGGGTAGCCACGGCACCGCCGCGACGAATTGGTAGCTCAGCGAAGCCAATTGCGCTGCTACCAACGCCACGTTCTTCGGGGTCGGCCGGGCCAGCCGATTGCGCGCCCACATCCCCAGGTGCGCGACGCTGGGGCCTGACACCGAGGTGAACGAGGCGATCCGGTGCTGGGCGAACTCGTCACACACCAGTTCCCACATCGCCACGCTGCCCCAGTCGTGGGCCAGCACGTGTACCGGCTTGTCCGGGCTGATGGCGTCAATCACCGCGCGGTAGTCGCCGGCCAGTGACGCCACCGTGAAGTCGCGGTAGCTTCTCGGATTGCTGGACTGCCCGTGGCCGCGGTTGTCGACGCTCACCACCCGGAACCGCTCGGTCAGATGTGGTGCCACGCCATCCCACATGTGATGCGAATCAGGGAAGCCGTGCATCAGCAGGAGTGTCTCGCCGGCCGGATTGCCCTGTTCGTACACCGCGATCTCGACGTCACCGTTGCGGACCCGGCGTGGGACCGATCCGGCGGCGGCCGAATCCGCGCTGGTCATCGTTGTTGTGGTCATTGCGCTGCTCCGTCCGACCCGAGCCAATAATTTGGCGGTACCAGCGGTACCAGCGGTACCGAGTACTGGAAATCGCACTACTGCTTGACAGAGTGACATATCAGTCCGAAAATTGGAACACTCGGCGGCGGAAGGGGTCGTGATGCGTCAAGGGTCGAGGCCAGTGCCGAATGTTGCTGATATCGGCGTTCTGATCGGGGATGGGTTCGGTCGCGATCACCTTGGGGCAGTGGCGATCTCGGCTCTTCCGGCGGCGAACCGGCCCTTGCGCCACCTGGCGAACAGGGATAGTGTGACGCCACTCACGTAGAACTTGTAGTACCAGGTACTGAGTGTTCAAGAAAGGTGGGTGTGATGACCGATCAGGGTTCAGCTGCCGCGGCGGTGGAGCCGGCGACGAAGTATCCGGCGGTCCGACGGATCCGCTTCCGATTCATGGACGACACCTCGGGAAAGTACTTCGTCGACGACGACATCGTCTTCAGCCACTTCGTGGCCGGGTTGTCCGGTGCCTTTCCGCCGGGGGAGGAGTCGTTCATCCGCTCGGTCCGCCGCTACGCCGACACGGTGACCGACCCGGTGCTGAAGAAACGGGTGGCCGGGTTCATCGGTCAGGAGTCCGCGCACGGCCTACAGCATCGCCGGTTGAACGACAAACTCATCGAGTTGGGCTACCCGGTCCGGTGGTGGGATTCGGCGGCCGCCAAGGATCGGCTCACCCGGAGCGAGCGACGCCTGGGAGCCCAGGTGCACCTGGCGATGACCGCTGCCGCCGAGCATTACACCGCCGTCCTCGCCGAGCGAGTGCTGTCCAGCGACGAACTGCAGGCGATCCCCGGTGACGCCGAGGTCTGGAATCTGCTGAACTGGCACGCTCTGGAGGAGCTGGAACACAAGTCGGTCGCGTTCGATGTCTACCGGGAGATGGTCGGTTCCGAATGGACCCGGATCCTGGTGATGGCGTTTATGTTCTCCGCCACCCTGCCCGTCACCGCCGTCACGTTGGCGTACTCGCTATCCCGTGACTCGCGCGCCCGCCGTCAGCCGCTGCGGCTGATCCGCGAGGCCTACGCGCTGGCTCGCGGGCCGATATTCCGCGGTCTCGGACGAGATCTGGTGAAATACGCCAGACCCGGGTTTCACCCCGATGACATTGACACGTCGGCCCTGCTGGATCGTTGGCAGCAGCAGCTTTTCGGCGTCGACGGCGCTCTCGTCGATCACCTCAAGTGACTGACTCCCAACGTGGGTGAGGAGATGCCGGAGATGACTACAAGCCGGGCGGCGACGGAGGAGTACCCAAAGGTGCGCCGGATTCGGTTCCGGTTCGGTGAACCAGAGCCGATGCGCCACTACCTCGTTGAGGACAACATCGTGCTCAGCCACCTGGTGGCGCTGTTGTCGGCGGTGTTCCCCCCGGGCGAGGAGTCGTTCATCCGATCGGTGCGGCGCTTCGCCGACTCCGTCACCGACCCCGTTCTCAAGCAACGGGTGGCTGCCTTCATCGGTCAGGAGTCGGTGCACGGCCAGGAACACCGCCGGCTCAATCAGAAGCTGATCGACATGGGGTATCCGTTCGTGCGGCTGTTCACCTTCGGCCGGGCCAGTTTTCGTCAGCGCGCGATAGAGCGGATCGAGAAGATGTCGCCGGGATATGCCCATCTGGCGATGACGGCGGCCGCCGAGCATTACACCGCGACGCTGGCCGAGCGGGTGTTGGGCAGCGATGAGATCCAGGCCATTCCCGCCGATGCAGAGGGGCGACACCTGCTGAATTGGCATGCGATGGAGGAGCTGGAGCACAAGTCGGTCGCGTTCGATGTATACCGGGCAGCCGGCGGGCCGGAGTGGATTCGCATCGGGGTAATGGCGGCCGCCTACGTCTTCACCATCCCGGTCGTCACCGCCGGAGTGGTGCTGTCGATCCTCACCGATCCGCGAGGGTGGCGCCCGATCAGACTGCTGCGCCAGACCCACTACGTCTTTCGGGGACCGCTGCTGCGGGGCCTGATGGCCGACCTGCGCAAGTACATGAGACCAGGCTTCCATCCCGACGACATCGACACGACGGCACTGCTGGTGCATTGGCAGCAGGAGCTGTTCGGCGCGGAAGGCGGACTTGTCGATCACCTGAAGTGACCTATCCACCACGAATTATCAAAGGAGACAACATGGTTGCAGGCAGGGAAGTGGCGGCGACGAACGGGCCGGAGACCGCGTATCCCAAGGTGCGCCGGATCCGGTTTCCGTTCGGCGATCCGACACCGATAAACCATCATTTCGTCGAGGGCGACATCGCCTTCAGTCACTTCATCGCGGTGTTGTCGGCAGCGTTCCCGCCCGGTGAGGAGTCCTTCATCCGCTCGGTGCGACGGTTCGCCGATCAGGTGACCGACCCGGTGCTGAAGAAGCGGGTGGCGGGCTTCATCGGCCAGGAGTCGGTGCACGGGCAAGAGCACCGCCGGCTCAACGAAAAGCTGATCAATATGGGGTATCCGTTCGTGCGGCTTTTCACCTTCGGGCACGACAGCCGGCGCGAGCGCCTGGTGCAGCGCATCGAGAACCGGGCGCCGGCCCTGGCGCATCTGGCGATGACGGCAGCCGCCGAGCATTACACCGCGACGCTGGCGGAACGGGTGCTGACCAGCCCGGAGATCCAGGCGATGGCGCAGGACGCCGAGATTCGCAACCTGTTCAACTGGCATGCCGTGGAGGAACTGGAGCACAAATCCGTCGCCTTCGACGTGTACCGGGCGGTCGGCGGGCCAGAACGGCTCCGGATAGCGGTGATGGCGCTGATGTACGGCCTGACCATCCCGGTAGTGGTCGTCGGCGTGCTGATGTCGATCGCGACTGACCCGCGTGGATGGCGCCCGATCACGGTGTTGCGGCAGACCATCGACATCTTCCGGGGCCCGCTGGTGCGGGGCCTGATGGCGGATCTGCGCGTGTACATGAAACCCGGGTTCCACCCCGACGATGTCGACACCACAGCGCTGGTGCAGCGGTGGCGTGAGGAACTGTTCGGCACCGACGGTTCCCTCGTCGGGCACCTCAAGTAGACCGGGGGAGAAATTGAGTACAGGCATCGACGTCGAACCAGCCCCGACGGCCGAGCGGATCACACCCGATCACGAAGTCGTTGTGGTCGGGGCTGGGTTCGGCGGCATCGGGACGGGTATCGCTTTGCAGCGACAAGGGATCCACGATTTCGTCATCGTGGACAAGTGGGATCAGGTCGGTGGCACGTGGCATGCCAACACCTACCCCGGTGTGGCCGTGGATATTCCGGCGTTCATCTACAGTTTCTCTTACGAACAGCGCGGCGACTGGTCTCGGCTGTTCGCCCCGGGGGAGGAGTTGCGTGCGTACGCCGATGAGGTGGCGGAAAAGTACGGCCTGCGCGACAAGCTGCGGCTGAACACTACGATCACCTCGGCCGGATTCGACGAACTCAACAACTTGTGGCGGTTGACCACCGACGGGAGTGAACAGATCACCGCCCGGTACGTGGTGTTCGCCGTCGGCGGACTGGAACGTCCGAAGATGCCTGACATTCCGGGGCTTGACGACTTCGGCGGCACCCTCATGCACACCGCGCTGTGGGACCACGACGTCGCGCTGGCCGGCAAACGGGTCGCGATCATCGGAACCGGGGCGACATCTCTGCAGGTGGTCCCGGCCATCGCCGACGAGGTCGACCATTTGACCGTCTTTCAGCGGACACCGATCTGGGTGTTCCCCAAGACCGACCTGGAGATGAACGAGGTCGGCCGATGGATCATGGGGCGCAAGCGAATCCGCTCGACGATCCGGCTGGTCGGGACGCTGGCCACCGAGGTCGGCATGAGTGGAATGCTGATCGGCCCGGCGTGGCTGACCACGGTGACCCGTAAGGCGCTCGAGGTACCGGCGCGGCGCTGGATGCGCAGCCAGGTCCAAGACCCGGCGGTGCGGGAGAAGCTGATTCCGCGATACGGGTTGGGTTGCAAACGCCCGTCGATGTCCAACACCTACCTGCGCACGTTCAACCGCCCCGACGTCAGCCTGGTCACCGAAGGCATCGAAGCCGTCACCGAGAACGGGGTGCGGACCGTCGACGGCGTCGAGCACGAAGTCGACGTGCTGATCTGCGCGACCGGCTTCAAGCTGTGGGACAAAGGCTCCGTTCCACCGTTTCCGGTGATCGGGCGCAACGGAGTCGAACTCGGGGAGTTCTGGGACGCCAACAGGTTCCAGTCCTATCAGGGGGTTTCGGTACCGGGGTTCCCCAACGCGTTCACCATCACCGGGCCGTATGGGTTCGTGCTCGGGTCCTATCTGTGGATGATCGAGGCGACGTCGGCGCATCTGAGTCGTGCCATCGCCGAGGCCAAGCGTCGCGGAGCCATGACATGCGAAATACGTCAGGAAGCCCACGATGAGTACTTCTGCAGCTGTCTCAAGCGGCAGGAGCGCAACTTCCTGTTCACCCCGACCTGCGAGGGCTCCAACACCTACTACCTCGACAACCATGGTGATTCACCGTTCCGGCCGTCGACGCACGGCGAGATGTACTGGCAGAACCGACACTACGACCTCGATGTGTATCGCTACGGTCCGCAGCCCGTCGTCACGGCGTCGGTGACGTCCGAGCAGAAGGAGAACGCGTGAAGATCAACGGGTTAGCGACGCGCCTGGTGGTGGTCACCGGCGCCGGCAGCGGCATCGGTCGGGCGACGGCGATCCGATTCGCCAAACTCGGCGCATACGTGGTGGTCTCCGATATCGACCTGGAGGCAGCGCAGGCGACGACCGCGATGATCCGTGGCAACGGAAACCGGGCGTCGGCAGCGCAACTCGACGTCACCAGTCCGGATGAGTGGGAGGCCTTTGCCCGCGACGTGCTGGCCGATCACGGGTACGCCGACGTGCTGGTCAACAACGCCGGAATGCTGGTGGGCGGGCCGTTTCTGGCGCTGAGCCCAACGGACTGGGACCGCCAATTATCGGTCAACCTGATGGGCGTGATCCACGGGTGTCGGGTGTTCGGCGCGCAGATGGTGGAACACGGCGGTGGGCACATCGTCAATATCGCGTCGGCAGCCGCGTTCACACCGACGCCGGTGATGTCGGCGTACTCGGTGTCCAAGGCGGGAGTAAAGATGCTCACCGAGTGTCTGCGCCTGGAACTTGGCCCCAAAGGCGTTGGTGTCAGCGCTATCTGTCCTGGTGTGATCAATACCAACATCGGTGACCACGCGGTAACCGTCGGCGTCGACGAAGGCCTGATGGACCGCGGAAAACAGATCACCAGGCAGCTGCAGGAGTTTGCCGAGAAGCTGCCGTTCTCGCCGATGAGTCCGGACCTGGTCGCCCGCGCGGTGGTCCGCGCAGTCCGTTTCGACCTTGCGGTGGTCCCGGTGCGCGCCGAGGCCTGGCTGGGGTACTTCATGCTCCGCATTGCGCCCGGCATCAACCGCACCATGACGCGGCCGTTCTCGGTGGACACCCTGGAGAGGTTAGGTGCGAAGTTTCTGGACAGGTTCGGTGAGTCGCGGCTGTTGGCTCGGGTCGTCGACCGGGAGCCCGTCACGACGAAGCGCAGGTGAGCCCGCCGATGAACCCGTCGGCCGCCGACGTAGCCAGCCGCCACCACGTGGCGCGCGACGATACTTCGCTGAACGTCGTCGAATGGGGTTCGGCGCAGCCCGCGGTCACCGTCGTACTGACCCACGGATGGACGCTGTCACACCGGATCTGGGAGGACGTCGCCGCCGCGCTGGTCCGCGCCGATCCGACGGTGCGAGTGATCGCCTACGACCACCGGGGGCATGGCGACTCGGCGCGGGTCTCCACCGCCTCGATCGAAGACCTTGCCGATGACCTGGCTGCCGTCATCGGGGCCCGTGTCCCCCGCGGCCCGATCGTGTTCGGTGGCCATTCCCTGGGCGGAATGACCTTGATGGCGTTGGCGCAGCGCCACCGGCACATAATCGCGGAACGTGCGGCCGGGACGGCGTTCGTCGCCACCAGTGCCGGCGATCTGCTGGGGGCGCTGCGCGCAGTCCCCGGATCCGACGCCGTGCTGCGGGCCGCGCTTGCGGTGGGGGCGCGGCTGACGATGCCCAGTCGGCCGCTGTGGCTGCTGCGTCAGGTTGCACGGGGCGCGTTCGGTCGGCACCCGCGCCGCCACGACCTGAATCGCGCTGTGCTGCAAGGCGCGCAGAGTGACCCGCGGGCGGTCGCCGCCCTGGGTCGGTCGATTCTGCGGCACCGCCGCTATCCGGCGGTGGCGGCGTTCGCCGGCCTGGACGTGGTCGTCATGGCAGGCACCCGGGACTGGCTGACCTCAAGCGGCCACGCCAGCCGGATCGCTGCCCAGCTGCCCGACGCGGAACTGGTGCTCTGCTCGGGCGCCGGCCATTTCCTGCCCTATGAGCGCCGCGAAGTCGTCACGGCGCAGTTGCTGCACTTGATCGCGAATGCCCGTTCGCGGGCGCGGTCGGGAGTGGCCGGATAAGACGAAGGAGCGCCCGTGGTCACGATTCCGCGTCACGTTCAGGATGAATCGACCGCCGCCCGGCTGCGGCGCTGGCTCGACGAGTGGGGGCAGGCGGCACGCGTCGCGTTGGCGTCCTCGGACGGTCCGAAGACCGGCCTGATCTACGACATCGTGGGGACCCAGAACCTGTTCGGGGAGGAGTCGCTGTTCATCAACTTCGGCTACTGGAAGGACAAGCCGGCCACCCTGGACGAGGCAAGTAGGGATCTGGCCCGGCTGGTCGCCCGAAGCGGTGACTTCAACGCACGGGACACGATCATCGACTGCGGCTGCGGTTACGGCGACCAGGACATCCTGTGGGCGCAGGAGTTCGGGCCGAGACGGATCACCGGAGTCAATGTGGCGCAGGAGCAGATCCAGATCGCGACCCGCCGGGTCGCTGATGCCGGATTGGCCGACCGGATCGCCTACGTCAACGCCTCGGCGACCGACCTACCGCAACGCGACGCGTCATGCAACAAGGTCGTAGCCCTGGAGTCGGCGTTCCATTTCCCGTCCCGGGTCGACTTCTTCGCCGAAGCTTTGCGAGTCCTCAAGCCCGGCGGGCGGTTGGTGACCGCCGACATCGTCCCGAAACGTGGCCCACTGAACGGTTGGGCGCGTGCGGAGGTGGCCCGGCGCGGCTGGCGGGGCGCCTCTGGTCGGGCGGTGCAGGCCGCGGCCGACCTGACCGGCTATCGCGACCTGTTGCGCGAGGTCGGATTCGTTGACGCCGAAACACAGTCCATCACCGACGATGTGTACGCCCCGCTGGGGAACTTCCTGCACACCCGATTACGCGAGCCCGACATGCGGCACGTGAACCCGGTTCTGCGGTACGCCTTCAGCCCGTTGGGATTCCGGATCAACGGAGCATTCTCCGACTACATCATTGCGGTGGCGCACAAGGCGCGGCCGACCAGGCGCCGCTAGCAGCCGGCGCTACCCGCAGAATTCGCGTGCGGCAGTCAGCGCCAGCCTGGCCTGTTCGAGGTCGCGCGCGATCTGCCCCCGGTCGGCGGGCCGGTACGGGTTGGTGCGGTTCACCTCGGCGGCCAGCGTGCTGGCCCACAGCCGGAGGTCGACTGCGGCCGGACTGGTCAGCCCGAACAACGGGCTCGCCGCGTGAGTGATGCCGCCTTCCACGCCGGCCGGCGGCGCCGCCCCCGGGCGAATCCGGTTGAACTCCCGCTCCAATTGATCGGCGGCCGGCATGATGATGCCGCATTCCAGGTCGTCTGCGGCAGTGGTTGGGGCGGTCACCAGCAATGCCGCGACGGCCGCGCCCGCCAGCGTGGCACGGCGGCGCAGCCGTCGACGTATCAAGGACATGAGACCCTCAACTGCCCCAACGAGGCCAGGGCCGGATGGTGACCCGCTGCGCGTCGGGCCAGATCGCGGCGGCGGCCGGGGAGGCGCAGAACGTGTCCTCGGCCTGGTAGACATCCATGTCGACCGCGTGCAGGCCGTCCTCCTGATGCGCTCGGCAACTCACGGTCAATACCCGACGGGTGCCGGGGTCCACCTCCTCGGCTTCTATCGTCAGCACCACCACCAGCGTGTAGCCCGCACCGGTGGGCAGGTAGAACGTGAGGTCACGGCTGTCCACGGCGCCGCCGTTGCTGACCAGGTAGCCGTCCCCGCTGGGATAGACAGCCTGTCCGACCATTTGGGTGCGCTCGAAGTGCATCCGGTCGCCGGGTGCCCGCCACACCGCGAAACGAGTGTTTGGGTTTCCGTTGAACAGATGTCGGGCGATCGGAATGATCAGTTCCTCGCGGCCGTCGCCGTCGACGTCCTGCCACCCGACCGGGCCCGGACTCGACGGCTCCAACAACTCGTCGATGGTTTGCACCACCTCGCCGCCCGGATCCCTCACGGTGACTTTGACCGCTCGGGGTTTCGGTAGTTCGGGCACTGTCCAGTAGGAGACGGTGAAATTCAGACCAGAAGAGTGTGCAAGGCAATCGGTGTGCGGTGCAGCTACTTTGGGGCTGATCAGTGCTGCCGGGCGTGTACACGACGGTAGTGCGGGGTCGGCGGTCCCAGTCGGGCACGACAGACCCGCGGCGCCGATGGCGACCGCGGTGACGAGGACTGGCAGCCGCTTCATGGTTGGCCGGTCACCGTCTCGGAGCCGGCGGGCCGGGCTCGGGCGCCGGCAGCTGATCGGCGGGCCCGGGAGGGCCGCCGGCGTTTGCCCGCCGGATATCGGAGACCTGCCAGGTGCCATCGACATTGTTGACGGTGATCTGCAGCAGGATCACCGAAACACGCGGCGTCGGACGCTGCAGGTTGCGGGTGGTCTGGGTCGCCGCCACCACCACCTGATAGACGCCGCCGGGCTGTGCGACCGCATCGGTGGCCTGCACTTCGCCGGTGGAGGTGAGCTGTCCGTCGACGATGAGCTGTTTGAGGACGTCGGCGACGTCGCGGTACTTGTCTTGGAGCGGCTGCGATACCCCGTCTTCGACTGCGCGAAAGAAGGCGTCCGGATCCTGGGAGCTGTAGGTCAGCGATTTCAGCGCATAGTCCCTGGCGATCTGCATCACGGTGTCACGGTCGTTCTGGGCTGCGCGCAGGGTGGCGAGTTCGCCTGACACGCCACGGTATTTGATGAAACCGAACACCGCGCCCGCAACGATTCCCGTCACCGCGAGAGCCACAGCCACGATCCGCAGCCGCCACGATCGCGACCGACCGCTCGGCGTGGCTCGGTCTGTGGCGCCGGCTGTTTCGTCGGCCGCCTCGGTGGCGTCTTCGTCGAAGGTTTCGGTGTCCTTGACCGGTTCTTCAACGGCGTCGTTGCTGCTCATGTTCTCCACTTCATCACGGTTCAGGGTTGGTGCCAGTCGGGGACGTTGAGCTGGATGCGTACGCCGCCGGTGTCGTTGAAGGTCGATTCCCAGAAGTCGAGCCAGTGCCCGGCATCGATCCGGATGTCGCGCAGCGGCGCCGTCGCCGGTTGCAAGACCTCGGCGAAGGTGCCCAACGGCACCGACATGATCTCGAGATACTCGTCGAGCTTGGCCACCAGAGTGCCGGCCGAATCACCGGGACCGAAGACGTGTTGGCCGACATGGGTCAGCTCGTCGAACTCGTGGATCAACCGAAGAAACGCCGGCACCGCGCCGGGCAGTAGCGTTCCCGTCTCGCTGAACACCTTCCCGACGTTCAGCTCGCCCATCCCGGTGGTCAAGGTGGACAGATCGCCGAACAACGCGGCCAGCAGCTGCTTGTCATCCTGCACCAGCTTGGCAGCCAAACCGGCGCTGGTGGCCAGCGAATCCAAGGCGTCGTCGTTCCCAGCCACCGCTTGGTAGGCGTTGGTGACCACGGTTTGAACATCGGCCGGGTGGATGGCCGAGAACAACGCGTTGACTTGGGCCAGCAGGTCGCTGACGGTGACCCGGGGGGCGACCTGATCGGCCGGGATGACCGCGCCGTCGGTGAAATACGGTGGTTTGATCGTCATCGGCCTGAAGTCGATGTACTGCTCACCGGCCACCGAGAGGTTCTCCACACGGATCGGGCTGTCGGCGGGTACCGGATGGTCCCGGTCGAGCTCTATCGACACCGCCAACCCGCGCGGGGCGGTTTGGATACCAGTTACCCGGCCCACTTTGATGCCGCGCATCGTGACATGTGAAGTGGGCAGCAGACCGCCCGAGGAATCGAGCATGAGCGTCAGCCGAGTGGCTTGCCGGGTCGGCGCGAGGTCGAGCACCCCGAACGCCATGTAGGCCGCGCCGACCACCGTCAAGATGGCCAGGGTCACCAGCGTCGCTCCGGCGTTGAGCCTCATGGCAGCAGTCCCATCGCCCGCATTGCCTCGACGGCCGCGTCGGTCTTGTCGGCCGGGTCCACGCCCTCACGACCGGTCGGGGGATGAAGGTCGGTGACGGTGTACCGCGGTCCTCCTTTGCCGAAGAACGGAACCAGCTTGTCGCGGACCAGGGCCACCACTTTGTCGGCGATCACCGGGATCGTGGTGTCGACAGTGGCCACCGATCCGACGAACGGCGTGATGTAGGAGAGTATTTGGATGATGTCGGGCGCGATCGGCGCCACCAATTCGCCGCCGCCTCGGCCGAGATCCTCGAAGTCGATGAGGAGTTCGATGATGCTCAGGGTGACGCTGGACAGCCCTTCGAGCTTCCGCGGACCTTCGGTGACCAGCCGGTCGAAGGTATCGGTGTTGGCCACCAGGCTGTTGCTGATGGTTTCCAGGCTCGACAGGATGCCGTTGATGGTGTGCTGGTTGGTCGCCAGGTCGTTGAGCACGCCAGACAGGGTGTGCTGAATCCGGGTCAGCTGGCCGGGGTCCTTCGGAAACGCCTTGTTCAGGTCGATGACGGCTTGTTGCAGGGTGCCGATTGTGCCGCCGGACACCAGATTCGATGTCGAGCGCAGCACGTCCTCGATGTTGTCGGCGGGCGCTGTATTGCGCAGCGGGATGGTGTCGCCGTCGCCGAGCACGGCGGCGGACTGTTCGTCCGGTGGCAGCAGCGCGATATAGATATCGCCGAGGACGGTGGCCTGACGCAGTTCGGCGCGGGTGTTCCGGGGAAGTTCTACGGTACCGGCGATGTCGACGGTGGCCACTGCGGTGCTGCCGGCCAACTGCACCCCGTCCAACACACCGACCTGCACGCCGCCGAAATCCACCTTCGCCCGGGCCGGCACGTTGAGCACGCTGGAGAACTCGATCTTGACGGTGTAGGCGTTGTCCGGAACATAGGCGCCCGGCACCGGCAGCCGGGTCGGGTCCAGGCCGCATCCGGTCGCGATAAGCGCCACACCCAGTGTCGCGGCGGCGCAACGGATCACGAGGCTCATGACAGTGCGGCCCCCAGGATGAGATCTGTGAGACCGAGGGTGACCGGATCCGAGGCGGTGCCGGGGGTGCACGCCGCCGAGCTTCCCGGGGTGTTGCGCTGCTGCAGCTTCTCGCAGATGGCGCCTACCTGAGCCGGCGATATCGCCACCTGAGGCGGGATGTACGTGACGTTATGGGTACCCCAGGCGGGTTCGTAGATGTCGGAGAGCCAGATGGAGAACTGCGGCCAGGAGTTGATGATGCCGAGGATGTGCGGAGTGTAGGCGCCCAGCAGGTCTCTGATCCAGGGCAGCAGCTTATCGGTGATGTTGTGGTAGACCCGCGGAGAGAACCGGTTCAACGCCTCCACGAGGGTCGGCAGCAGGTGCACGAGATGGTGCAGTGCCCCGGCGAAGTTATCCGACAGACCTTCGATCAGTCTGGCGGTGTCCGGCAGGGTCGCGGTGACGGTGCGGAAGGTGTCCCAGTGTTTCAGGAAGCCCGCGGACAGGATCTGGCTGTTCTCGAACAACTTTCGGTAGTCGTCGTCGGCTTTGTAGGGATCGCCGAGCATGGTGGCCAGGTCCCGCAGCATCTGATTGAGGGCCGGTCCGGTATCGGCCAGCGAGCGGCCGGCCGCGCGGATGCTGTCGTTGATGGCTTGCACGCCCGGCGCGTCGGCGGGTGCTCGGCTGTTGTCCGGACCAAGGATTGCGTCGGTGAGTTTGCCTAAGGCGGAGAAGGTTTCACTGACCCCAATCGGGGTTTTGGTGGATTGCAGCGTGATGCACTCGGATCCGGTGAATCTGGGTCCTCCGTCATAGGGTCTGGTGAGCTCGACATGCCTGTCGGTGACGATTGACTGTGAGTAGGTGACCGCGCCGACGTCGGCAGGCAGTTCGAGATCCCTGTCCACGGTGAGGTCGACCTGGACGTGGCCGACCTTGTTGGTGACGGCCGCCACCTGGCCGACCTCGATTCCCAACAGGGTCACTTTGTTGCCGGGATACAGGCCCACGGCGTCGGTGAACTCCGCGCAGATGGCTCGGTTGTTCTTGGCTTTGGGCAGAACATGTTTCGCAGCGGTGACCGCCAGCCCGGCGATCGCGACCACCATCGCCAGTGCCACCAGCAGGGCCGCGCGGGACTGCGGTCGGTTGCCGCTTGCAGACATTCGCCTCATTTCAGCAGTGCTTCATGATGTTGGGCAGGCACAGATCTTGCCCGGGCGCCAGGCGGTTGTGCTGATCGAAGACGACGCCGTTTCCGCTCAGCATCGGCCACACGATCTGCAGGATCTGACCCAGCTCGATGGCGGCCTTGCCGATCCGGTCGGGGTGGGCGAACAGGGCGTCGAAGATATCGTCGATGCCGTTGACGACTGGCATGACTTCACGACCGTAGAACGTGACCGCTCGGTCGATGATGCGGGCCAGTTCATCGAGGAGGGTGAAGAACTCGACGATGTCGACGGCTTTCGAGGTGTACATGGTTCCGATCCGGGCGAACTGTTCGGCCAAGTCCACCAGTTGTCGACGTCCGTCGACCATCGCGTGCAGGGTGTTGTTGGTGAAGTCCAGACCCCGGTGGAAGTCGGAAGTGCTCCGTCGTAGCGCGGTGGTCAGCTGGTGCGCGGATCCGATGACGTCGCGTAGCGCGTCGGGATAGCGCTCTGCGGCATTGGCGACCTCGGTGAAGGTGTCGTGAATGACCCGGCCGTCGACTTCCTGGACCAGTGGGGTGGCAGCTTGGATGATCTCGTTGATCTCGAACGGTGTGGTGACGCGCTCCGGCGGGATTACGTTGTGCCCCAGGGGCGCCGCTCCCTGCGGGTCGAGAGCTACATAGTGGCCGCCCAGCGGGGTGAGCAGTTTGATGTCCAGCGTGGAGTCCGCACCGACCGGCACCGAGCTTTTGACGTCGAATGTCATTGCGACGACGGTGTGATCCAGCCGGACACCGGTGACCTTGCCGACCGGGACGCCGGCGATCCGGACCTCGTCACCGGGGCGTAGCCCGCCGGAATTGCTCAGGTGCGCTGTGTAGCCGACCTGACCGATCGGGGCGACGTAGGCCAGGCCGGTGGTCGCCAACGCGGTGATGATGACGACGATCCCGATGACCCCGTGCCGCCGGCTGCGCACCGCTGCTCGGTGTTCGTCCAGTACGGGGCGCTGCCGCCTACCGAACGCCCTCACTTGCAGATCACCAGATTCTGTTCGGCGAAGGACACCTGCCCGATCCCGGGCAGCGTCACTTCGCCGTTCGAGCAGACGTAGGTCGGGGTGCCGGGTTGGGCCGATTCGTCGTCGACCAGGGAGTTGCGCATGCCCTGAATCAGCGACGGCACCAAAGACAGCCCCGCGGTGATGGTCGGAGTCTGTGGCCACATGCGACTCAGCAAGTCGTAGACCGGCACGGTGGTTCCGCCGAAGGTGCGCTCGGTGTACTGCAATATGTGAATCAGGTTGCGCAGCAGGGGCAGTTCGGTATCGATCGAAGTGGCGAAGTCGTGGGCCTTGGAGCTGAACTTGCCCAGCACCTCGTTCAGGACGTCGATCAGGTGAAACAGCGGGGCCGATTTGCCGCCCAGATCGGCGGACACCGCGGCCAGGTTGCGCAGCAGCACGGTAAGAGTGGCCTGACGGTCGACGGTCGCCGTGGCGATGGTGTCCAGGTCGCGCAGCACGGGGCCGATGCCGGATTCGTCGCCCTGGATCAGCCGCAGCAGATTCTCCCCGAACAGATTGAACTGGGCGGGATCCAGGACCGCGAAGATCGGGCGGAATCCGTTGAACAGCTTGGCCACATCGAATGACGGCACGGTTTGTCCCAGCGGGAGGCTGCCGCCGGTGGGCAACGGTTGACGCGGTGCGCTCGGTTGCACAAGTTCCACGTAGCGCTGGCCGAGGAGGTTCTGGTAGCGGACCGCGGCGACCGAGTTCTCGAACACGGGGTGCTCGCGCAGAACGGTGAAGTCGACTTTGGCCAGGCGTCCATCGAGCCGTACGGTCTCCACTTTGCCGACCTGAACCCCTGAGATGCGGACGTCGTCGCCGACGAACAGGCCGGACACGTCGGAAAACGTTGCGGTGTAACGTGACACGGCCCCGGTGACCGGGCTGCGTAACGCGGTCAGCACGATCAACGCGCAGACTGCGGCGATCGCGGTGAAAACGGTCAGCCACAGCACCGATTTGGACAACGACCTCATCGGCCACCCCCCGCGGGCGCGTCCGGCAGTGCCGCCGACAACCCCGGCACAGTGTCGATGGTGAGCTCGACCTGCATTCGGATTCGGTCGTCGACGAAGGGAAACGCGGTACTGGTGCGGTCAACCAGGCCGGAGAGCCGGTCGTAGGCCGGGGCCAGGCTACCGAGGGTGAACATCAGCGGCACACTGGTGTTCATCATCCCGGTGATGAGCGGGGAAAGCCATGGCTTGTTCTTGACCACGATGCTGCCGGCGTCGCTCAGCAGCCGGCCGATCTGTTGCAGTACCTCGTTGGTCTGCTCGGTGCCGCCGGGCTGCACCAGGAAGTCCAACCCGTCGAGCAGGTTGTTCACCAGGCCGACCAGCGGAACGAAGTCGTTGACGCCGGTGACGAACGAGGAGATGACCGCCAGCGACTGCGAGAACGGCACGGTTTGCGCGTCGGCCAGGATCTTGGCCAGATCGAAGCTGGAGCGGGCCACTGGTTGGATCAGGTCGGAGTGGCGACGCACCGCATCGATCAGTTGGCCGAACTCCGGCGAATCGACGATCCCGCCGAGTTTGCCGGCCTGTCGAAGCAGCCCGGTGATCGACGTCGCCTGCGCGTCGGTACTCATCACCAGGGTCTGGTTGGCCGAGAGTGGCTCGCCGATCCCGCTGCTGACGAGTTCGACTGCGGCGCTGCCGAACACATTCGACGAGGTGAACTGAGCTGTGGTGTCGGCGGTCAGCGCCCTGGCTTGGCGCGGGTCGAGTTCCACCGTCATCTTCTGCTTGTTGTAGCCGATCGAGTCCAGGGTCTTGACCGAGCCGATGGCCAGGCCGTGGAACTTCACCTCGGCGCCCGGCGCCAGGCCCTCTCCGATCGTGTTGGTGACGACGGTGAGCCTGAACGTATCGGCGAAGCCGCCGGTGGCCGTGTGATAGAGCAGGCTGCCGACGATCCCCAGCACCACCGCGACGATCAGGCCGCGCAGTCGCAGCGTCTGTGGGCTCAGCGTCCTGCCGCTTGGATCTGAGAAAGTCGTCATCGGCTATCCCGAGATCTGAACGCCGGCGTTGTTGCCCCAGAACAGCAATGTCAGCACCATGTCGACGAGGACGACCGTGATCAGACTGGCGCGGATGGCCCGCCCGGACGCTTGTCCGACGCCTTCGGGTCCTCCGCTGGCGTAGTAGCCCTGGTAGCCGTGGATGGCGATGATCAACGTGACGAAGACAACCGCTTTCATCACCGAGAACACCACGTCGGACGGTTGGATGAACGCGTCGAAGTAGTGGTAGTAGGTGCCCGACGACTGGCCGTGCAGCACGTTGACCACCACTGCGCAGGATAGGTAGCTCAGGATCAGCGTCAGGATGTACAGCGGGACGATGGTGATCATGCCGGCGATGACGCGGGTGGTCACTACGTAGGGAATCGATCGAATCGCCTGGGCCTCCAGTGCGTCGATCTCCTCGGAGATTCGCATGGCGCCGATCTCGGCGGTCATGCGGGTGCCGGCTTGGGCGGCGAACCCGATCGCGGCGATCATCGGTGCCATCTCCCGGGTGTTGGCATAAGCGGAGACGAAGCCGGTCAGCGGTCCCATGCCGACCATGTCCAGCGCGGCGTAACCTTCGACGCCGACCGATCCGCCGACCGCGGCGCCGAGGAAGACCAGTACTCCGATGGTGCCGCCGCCGACGATGAGCGAACCGTTGCCCCAGATCATGTCGACCAGCAGTGCGCCGGTCTGCCGCCGGTAGTGCCGAAGGGTGCGCGGGATGGCGGCGACGACCTGAAAACCGAAGGTGGCCTGGTGGCCGAGGCGCTCCAGCGCCGAGCCTCCGACTCGAACAGCCGCGACGGAGACGCGGATCGGAGGGCCCAGGCCGTGCGGCAGGTGCCGGGCGGGGGTTGCCATCAGCCCACCTTTGTCGGCATGAACATGGTGACGAGTTGGGTGATCACCAGGTTGAGCACGAACACCGCGACCACGCCCAGGACGACGGACGCGTTGACCGCGTCGGCAACTCCCCGCGCGCCGCCGCGGGCCTCGAGCCCGCGCTGGCAGGCGATCAGAATGACGATCACACCGAACAACCAGGTCTTGGCCAGCGCGACCGCCACGTCGGCGACGCTGGCGAACGATGCGAACGACGCGATGTAGCTGCCCGGGGTGCCGGCCTGATAACCGACGTTGATCAGATATCCCGCGGTCAGGCCCATGAAGATGATGAACACGCACAGCACCGGCGCCACGAACAGGATTGCCGCCAGCCGGGGGGTGACCAGCCGCTGCACCGGGTCGATGCCCATCACCCGGAGCGCGTCGACCTCCTCGCGGATGGTGCGAGCCCCCAGATCGGTGGTCACCGCGGAACCGGCCGCGCCGCCCAGCAGCAGTGCGGCCACGATCGGCGCGCCCTGGCGGATCACGCCGAGGCCACCCGCCGCCCCGGAGATCGAGGTCGCGCCGACCTGCTGGATGATGCTGCCCACCTGCACCGCGACGATGACCCCGAACGGGATGGACACCAAAAAGGCCGGGATCGCGGTGACGCTGACGACGAACCAGGCTTGGTTGAGGGAGTCGCGCCAGGGGTGGCGTAGCCGCACCAGATCACTGGCGAGGTAGGCGATCGCCCCGGCGGCCAACTCGAAGAACCGGCCCAGGGTCTGTAACGACCCGTCAGCCTGGCGTAACCCGCGGCGCAGCGGGGTGCCCAGGATCGCGCGGATCTGCTCGGCGGCCGGCGGCGCGGTGGGGGAGTCGGTGGGTGCGATATCGCCCTCGGGTGCAGCAGGAGGAACGTCCGCGACGGCTGAACCGGGCCTTGGATCGGCCTCGGCAGGCGCACGGACGGCTGGGTTCAACCCCCAACCCCCTTTACTCGTAGGGCGAGGCGACCAGGGAGGTCGTGTGTGACAGATCCCAATGCGTGCCGCCCGTGGCCCGCCCAGTTAAGCAGAAAATGTGTTCGACATCACAGACTGTTGTCGATGGTAATTTATCAATATGTGACTGACGCGTCAATCATATTAGCCGGTTGGGTCATCAAGGGTGCGGTTGATGGCCGGTCGCCGCAGGTCAGGCATGGGGCGCCGGCGCCGCGAGGCCGGCTCGCAGAAACTCGGCGATCTGACTGATGACGTGATCGAGCCCGCCGGGCAGCGGGGCGCCGCCCTGCGCGGGCAGCAGCACAACCAACGTCATCGCGACCATGACCTCGCCGAGCACTTGGGCGTCCAGTCCCGGTCGCAAAAACCCGGCCTGTACGCCGTGCTCGATCTGGTGCTGCCAGTCAACGGCGACCGATTCGACGACCTCGATCACCCGGTTGGTCAACGCGTCGTCGATGGCGGCGGCGTCGAAGACGATCAGCGACACCAGTCGGTCGTTGGTCATCGCGAATTCGTGCAGGGCGCGAAACGGCGCCGTCATGGCGTCCAGGAATTCGTCGAGGTCTGCGGCCGGCTCGGTCGGTGGCGTCAACTGTGGGCCCAGTGATTCCAACCCGTAGTCAATGGCCGCGTCGAGGATTTCCCGCTTGTTGGTGAAGTAGTTGTAGAACGAGCCGTGGCTGACCCCCGCGGCAGCCACGATGTCGGCGACCGCGCTGTTGCGGTAGCCGCGGCTGGTGAACACCTCAAAGGCGGCTTCGGCCAACTGCGCACGCCGATCGGTGGGGGCGGTCATCCTTGGGCCCCGGACTCGTCGACGAGCAGCGCATGCCGGACGAAATCGAGGATCGCGCGGTGATACCGGGTGCGGCCCGCTTCATCCAACTGGCCCAGCACCTGTCGCAAGCCCGGCGGCAGCAGGGTTTTGGTCACCAGGAGACCGCAGACCTGCGGATCGGCTCCCGCCCGCAGTAGCCCCGCATCCTGGGCGTCCTCGCACAGCCGGGCCGCCATCCGGGCGACGGTGGATTCCAGGCCGAGGAGCCGCAGTTTGAGTTCCTCGTCCATTGCGGCCGCCTCGACGGCGACCAGCGCCAGCAACTCCGGGCGCCGGTTGAACAGCTCGGTCAGGGCCTGCACCGCTGCGTCGAAACGTCCCAGCAACTCCGCGGGACTGCGTGGCGGCTCGTCGAGGCGTAGTGCCGGCTCGGCGGCACCGACGACCTGCTCCACCGAATAGTCGAAGACCAGATCCAGCAGCTCGCGCTTGCTGGGTACGTACCGGTACAGGGTGCCCTGGCCGATGCCGGCGTGCCGGGCGATGTCAGCCATTGTGGCGTCGGTGTATCCGCGTTCGGTGAACACCGCCACCGCGGCCGCAATGATCTGGGCCCTGCGGCGGTCTTCCAGGCCGGGGCTGGGCGGTCGGCCCCTGCCGCGGCGCGGGACCGGGCCGCGCCGTTCGGCATCGAGGGTCACCGTGGCCTCCTCCGACGCCGTTCTCGATGCTGTGCCAGTATGAATCAGGAATTGCCCGACTGGACTGTCAGGATTGCACCGAAATATAGCACCGGTCTGGGGAGGAGAAGCCGCGTTGTCCGATGCCCCGTTGCCGACGTCGCGGGTGAGCCGGGGCGCCGCTCTGGGCCGGCTCGCCGCCAAGCAGACGCTGCGGCGGGTGGTGATCAAGGCGGGATCCGTCGGGTTGTCGGAGAGCCGACGCGCGACGATGCTGGACGCCGCTGATCAGCGGATGGCCCGCGACTTCGTGGCGGTGCTTGGCGACATGCGCGGTGCGGCGATGAAGATGGGTCAACTGTTGTCCTTCATCGACCTCGGCATCGTCGACGAGCGGTCGCGGACGGCGTTCAGTGCCCAGCTGTCCCGGCTGCAGGGATCGGCCGACGCCCTGCCGTTCGAGATGCTGCGCCCGGTCATCGAGACCGAACTGGGACCGGTCGGGCAGGTGTTCGCGTCGTTCGAAACCAACGCGTTCGCCGCCGCGTCGATCGGGCAGGTGTACCGCGCCGTGACTCATGACGGCCGGCAGGTGGCGGTCAAGGTGCAATATCCGGGGGTGCGGTCTGCGGTGCGCGCCGACCTGAAGAACCTGGCGCTGTTTCTGCGGATGTGGAAGTCGCGGGTGCCCGCGGTGGCCGCCCGCGACTTCCTCGACGAGATCACCGGGGAGCTGTCCCGCGAACTCGACTACCGGCAGGAATTCGCCAATCAGGCCCGGGTGGCGCAACGGTTCGCCGACCACCCGTTCATCCACGTCCCGGCGCCGGTCGCCGAGTTGTCGTCGGATTCCGTGCTGACCACCGAGTACGTCGACGGGCTGACGGCCCAACAGGTTGCCGAACTGCCCGCCGCAGACCGCGACCGGGTCGGTGAGATCGTCTACCGCTTCTACCTGGGGTCGCTGTTCTCCGACTGCGAGTTCAACGGTGACGCGCATCCGGGCAACTTCCTCTATCTGCCGGATCGACGCGTCGCCTTCCTGGATTTCGGGCTGTACAAGCGAATGGCGCCGGAAGCCGTCGACATGGAACGTCGCGCGGCGCAGCTGTGCATCGAAGCTGACGGCGACGGATTGCGAGCGCTGTTGGAGCAGGCCGGGGTGCTGCGGCACGATTCGAATGTCACCGCCGCGGACTGCCTGCAATACACCCTGGACGCGGCCGGATGGAACTTCGTCGACGACTATGTGCGCATCGAACCTGCCGAGGTCAGCGCCGCGATGCTGGGTGCCGTCTATCCCGGGGCGCGGCCCTTCGAATCGATGCGCAACGAGCGGCTGCCACCGGAGCACCTGTTCTCCCGGCGACTGGACTTTCTGGTGTTCGGCACCATCAGTCACATCGGTGCCGGTGGGAACTGGTACCGGATCGCCGCCGAATGGATTCACGGTGCTCCGCCGGTCACCGACCTGGGTGTCGCGGAGGCGGCGTGGCGGGCCGCACGCGGGTAGCCGGCAGGCTCTCCGCTGCTCGAACCATGCGACTTGGGCGCGTCACCTCTTGACGCAAGCGCCCAAACGGTCCAATCTGGTCATCAACATTTGTGCGGGGCTCCGGCGGGAAGCCAGCACTGGTAGGGGCCCGGGACGCCGTGGTTGAGGTTCGCGTGAGCCTGCGCTATTGTTGGACGTTGCGCTGGCTTCCTCCTGCCCTCCCTTACCCGCACCCGACACCGCAGTACCAGCCTGAGTCGCGTTTATCGGCTCTTTTGTAGGTTGTGACCTCGTGGTTTGGCTGTGCGTGAGACCGGTCAGAGCGTTCGCCAGCCGAACCAACGGTCGATATATCGCAGCGAACGGGGTCTGGTGAGAACCGGGACCCGCTGGCCGCATTAGGTGCTGGAAGGATGCATCTTGGCAGTCTCCCGCCAGAGCAAAAAGAACGCTTCAGGTACTACCACCGAAAATTCCCCCAACAGTTCCGTTCCCGGAGCTCCGGAACGGGTCTCTTTCGCCAAGCTGCGCGAACCGCTTGAGGTTCCGGGTCTGCTCGACGTGCAGACCGACTCGTTCCAGTACCTGATCGGTGCGCCGGAATGGCGCGAGAAGGTGACCAAGCTGACCGGCACCGCCCCCAAGGGCGGCCTCGAAGAGGTGCTCGAAGAGCTGTCGCCGATCGAGGACTTCTCCGGCTCGATGTCGCTGTCGTTCTCCGACCCGCGGTTCGACGACGTCAAGGCCCCGGTCGAGGAATGCCGCGACAAGGACATGACCTACGCGGCCCCGCTGTTCGTCACCGCGGAGTTCATCAACAACAACACCGGCGAGATCAAGAGCCAGACGGTGTTCATGGGTGACTTCCCGATGATGACCGAGAAGGGCACCTTCATCATCAACGGCACCGAGCGTGTCGTCGTCTCCCAGCTGGTGCGGTCGCCGGGCGTGTACTTCGACGCCAACATCGACAAGTCCACCGAGAAGACCCTGCACTCGGTCAAGGTGATCCCGGGCCGCGGCGCCTGGCTGGAGTTCGACGTCGACAAGCGCGACCTGGTCGGTGTCCGCATCGACCGCAAGCGCCGTCAGCCGGTCACCATCCTGCTCAAGGCGTTGGGCTGGACCTCCGAGCAGATCCGCGAGCGGTTCGGCTTCTCCGAGATCATGATGTCGACGCTGGAGAAGGACACCGCCGCCAGCCCCGACGAGGCGCTGCTGGACATCTATCGCAAGCTGCGCCCGGGCGAGCCCCCCACCAAGGAGTCCGCGCAGACCCTGCTGGAGAACCTGTTCTTCAAGGAGAAGCGCTACGACCTGGCCCGGGTGGGTCGCTACAAGATCAACAAGAAGCTGGGCCTGACCGCCAACCCGGGTGAGTCGCTGCCGACCACGCTGACCGAAGAGGACATCGTGGCCACCATCGAGTACCTGGTGCGCCTGCACCAGGCCGCTCAGGACGGCGTCTCGGCCACCATGACGGTGCCGGGCGGGGTCGAGGTTCCCGTCGAGGTCGACGACATCGACCACTTCGGCAACCGGCGGCTGCGCACCGTGGGTGAGTTAATCCAGAACCAGATCCGGGTCGGCCTGTCCCGGATGGAGCGTGTGGTCCGCGAGCGGATGACCACCCAGGACGTCGAGGCCATCACGCCGCAGACCCTGATCAACATTCGCCCGGTGGTCGCCGCGATCAAGGAGTTCTTCGGCACCAGCCAGCTCTCCCAGTTCATGGACCAGAACAACCCGCTGTCGGGTCTGACCCACAAGCGCCGCCTGTCGGCGCTGGGGCCGGGTGGTCTGTCCCGTGAGCGGGCCGGCCTGGAAGTTCGTGACGTGCACCCGTCCCACTACGGCCGGATGTGTCCGATCGAGACCCCGGAAGGCCCGAACATCGGTCTGATCGGGTCGCTGTCGGTGTACGCCCGCGTCAACCCGTTCGGCTTCATCGAGACGCCTTATCGGAACGTTGTGGACGGCGTCGTCACTGACGACATCGAGTACCTGACCGCCGACGAGGAGGACCGCCACGTCGTGGCGCAGGCCAACTCGCCGACCGATGACGACGGCCGCTTCCTCGAGGACCGCGTCCTGGTCCGCCGTAAGGGCGGCGAGGTCGAGTACGTGTCCTCGACCGAGGTCGACTACATGGACGTCTCGCCGCGCCAGATGGTGTCGGTGGCCACGGCCATGATCCCGTTCCTCGAGCACGACGACGCCAACCGTGCCCTGATGGGTGCCAACATGCAGCGTCAGGCGGTTCCGCTGGTGCGCAGCGAGGCGCCGCTGGTGGGTACCGGCATGGAGCTGCGGGCCGCGATCGACGCCGGCGACGTGATCGTCGCGGAGAAGGCCGGTGTCATCGAGGAGGTGTCCGCCGACTACGCCACGGTGATGGCCGACGACGGCACCCGGCAGACCTACCGGATGCGCAAGTTCAACCGGTCCAACCACGGCACCTGCGCCAACCAGCGTCCGATCGTCGACGCCGGCCAGCGTGTCGAGGTCGGCCAGGTGATCGCGGACGGTCCGTGCACCGACAACGGCGAGATGGCCCTGGGCAAGAACCTGCTCGTGGCGATCATGCCGTGGGAGGGGCACAACTACGAGGACGCGATCATCCTGTCCAACAGGCTGGTCGAGGAGGACACGCTGACCTCGATTCACATCGAGGAGCACGAGATCGACGCCCGCGACACCAAGCTGGGCGCCGAGGAGATCACCCGGGACATCCCGAACGTCTCCGATGAGGTGCTGGCAGACCTCGACGAGCGCGGCATCGTCCGCATCGGCGCCGAGGTCCGCGACGGCGACATCCTGGTCGGCAAGGTCACCCCGAAGGGTGAGACCGAGCTGACGCCCGAGGAGCGGCTGCTGCGCGCGATCTTCGGCGAGAAGGCCCGCGAAGTCCGCGACACCTCGCTGAAGGTGCCGCACGGCGAGTCCGGCAAGGTCATCGGCATCCGGGTGTTCTCCCGCGAGGACGACGACGACCTGCCCGCCGGGGTCAACGAGCTGGTGCGCGTCTACGTCGCGCAGAAGCGCAAGATCTCCGACGGTGACAAGCTGGCCGGTCGTCACGGCAACAAGGGCGTCATCGGCAAGATCCTGCCGGCCGAGGACATGCCGTTCCTGCCGGACGGCACCCCGGTGGACATCATCTTGAACACCCACGGTGTGCCGCGACGCATGAACATCGGTCAGATCCTGGAGACCCACCTGGGTTGGATCGCCAAGACCGGTTGGAACATCGATGTGGCGGCCGGCGTGCCGGACTGGGCGGACAAGCTCCCCGAGGAGCTGTACTCCGCCGGGCCGGACACCCGCACCGCGACCCCGGTGTTCGACGGCGCCCAGGAGGCCGAGCTGCAGGGCCTGCTGTCCTCGACGCTGGCCAACCGCGACGGCGAGGTCATGGTCAACGCGGACGGCAAGGCGATGCTGTTCGACGGCCGCTCCGGTGAGCCGTTCCCGTACCCGGTGACCGTCGGCTACATGTACATCATGAAGCTGCACCACCTGGTGGACGACAAGATCCACGCCCGCTCCACCGGCCCGTACTCGATGATCACCCAGCAGCCGCTGGGCGGTAAGGCGCAGTTCGGTGGCCAGCGGTTCGGTGAGATGGAGTGCTGGGCCATGCAGGCCTACGGTGCGGCGTACACGCTGCAGGAGTTGCTCACCATCAAGTCCGACGACACCGTGGGCCGGGTCAAGGTCTACGAGGCGATCGTCAAGGGCGAGAACATCCCCGAGCCGGGCATTCCGGAGTCCTTCAAGGTGCTGCTCAAAGAGCTGCAGTCGCTGTGCCTCAACGTCGAGGTGCTGGCGAAGGACGGTGCGGCGATCGAGCTGCGCGAAGGCGAGGACGAGGACCTGGAGCGGGCTGCCGCGAACCTGGGAATCAACCTGTCCCGCAACGAATCCGCCTCCGTCGAAGACCTCGCTTAGCGATGAGCGCTCGCGCGAAGAGCAACTGAACAAGTACCAGCTACTAAACCCGCAAGGGGAAAGGGAGTTACGTGCTCGACGTCAACTTCTTCGATGAGCTCCGCATCGGCCTGGCCACCGCGGAGGACATCCGGCAATGGTCTTACGGCGAGGTCAAGAAGCCGGAGACCATCAACTACCGCACGCTCAAGCCCGAGAAGGACGGCCTGTTCTGCGAGAAGATCTTCGGACCGACTCGCGACTGGGAGTGCTACTGCGGCAAGTACAAGCGCGTGCGCTTCAAGGGCATCATCTGTGAGCGCTGTGGCGTCGAGGTGACCCGCGCCAAGGTGCGTCGTGAGCGGATGGGCCACATCGAGTTGGCCGCGCCGGTCACCCACATCTGGTACTTCAAGGGCGTGCCGTCCCGGTTGGGCTACCTGCTTGACCTGGCGCCGAAGGATCTCGAGAAGATCATCTACTTCGCCGCCTACGTCATCACCGCCGTCGACACCGAGATGCGGCACAACGAGCTGTCCACGCTCGAAGCCGAGATGGTCGTCGAGAAGAAGGCCGTCGAGGACCAGCGTGACGCCGACCTGGAGGCCCGCGCCCAGAAGCTCGAGGCCGACATGGCCGAGCTGGAGGCCGAGGGCGCCAAGGCCGACGTGAAGCGCAAGGTTCGCGACGGCGGCGAGCGCGAGATGCGTCAGCTGCGTGACCGTGCCGGGCGTGAGCTGGACCGCCTGGACAACATCTGGGACACCTTCGTCAAGCTGGCTCCCAAGCAGCTGATCATCGACGAGACCGTCTACCGCGAGCTGGTGGACCGCTACGGCGAGTACTTCACCGGTGCGATGGGTGCCGAGTCGATCCAGAAGCTGATCGAGACCTTCGACATCCACGCCGAGGCCGAGTCGCTGCGCGACACCATCAAGAACGGCAAGGGGCAGAAGAAGCTTCGCGCCCTCAAGCGCCTCAAGGTGGTCGCGGCGTTCCAGCAGTCGGGTAACTCCCCGATGGGCATGGTGCTCAACGCGGTGCCGGTGATCCCGCCGGAGCTGCGACCGATGGTGCAGCTCGACGGTGGCCGGTTCGCCACCAGCGACCTCAACGACCTGTACCGACGGGTGATCAACCGCAACAACCGCCTCAAGCGACTGATCGATCTGGGTGCGCCCGAGATCATCGTCAACAACGAGAAGCGGATGCTGCAGGAGTCCGTCGACGCGCTGTTCGACAACGGCCGTCGCGGCCGGCCGGTCACCGGCCCGGGCAACCGTCCGCTCAAGTCGCTGTCGGATCTGCTCAAGGGCAAGCAGGGCCGGTTCCGGCAGAACCTGCTCGGCAAGCGTGTCGACTACTCGGGCCGCAGTGTCATCGTGGTCGGTCCGCAGCTCAAGCTGCACCAGTGCGGTCTGCCGAAGCTGATGGCACTCGAGCTGTTCAAGCCGTTCGTGATGAAGCGCCTGGTCGACCTGAACCACGCGCAGAACATCAAGAGCGCCAAGCGGATGGTGGAGCGGCAGCGCCCCCAGGTGTGGGACGTCCTCGAAGAGGTCATCGCCGAGCACCCGGTGCTGCTCAACCGTGCACCCACCCTGCACCGCCTGGGTATCCAGGCCTTCGAGCCGCAGCTGGTGGAGGGCAAGGCCATTCAGCTGCACCCGCTGGTGTGTGAGGCCTTCAACGCCGACTTCGACGGTGACCAGATGGCAGTCCACCTGCCGCTGAGCGCCGAGGCTCAGGCCGAGGCCCGCATCCTGATGCTGTCCAGCAACAACATCCTGTCGCCGGCCTCGGGTCGTCCGCTGGCCATGCCGCGTCTGGACATGGTCACCGGGCTGTACTTCCTGACCACCGAGATCGACGGTGACACAGGCGAATACACCCCGGCTGCCAAGGACCGTCCGGAGACCGGCGTGTACGCCTCGCCGGCCGAGGCGATCATGGCCGTCGACCGCGGTGCGCTGAGCGTGCGGGCCAAGATCAAGGTGCGTCTGGACCAGCTGCGGCCGCCGGCCGAGGTGGAGACCGAGCTGTTCGGCCAGAACGGCTGGCGTCCGGGCGGCGCCTGGATCGCCGAGACCACGCTGGGCCGGGTGCTGTTCAACGAGCTGCTGCCCACCGGGTACCCGTTCGTGAACAAGCAGATGCACAAGAAGGTTCAGGCCGTCATCATCAACGACCTGGCCGAGCGCTACCCGATGATCGTGGTCGCCCAAACCGTCGACAAGCTCAAGGACGCCGGTTTCCACTGGGCCACCCGTTCGGGGGTCACCGTCTCGATGGCCGACGTGCTGGTGCCGCCGCGCAAGAAGGAGATCCTCGACTCCTACGAGGATCGCGCCGACAAGCTGGAGAAGCAGTTCCAGCGTGGCGCTCTCAACCGCGAAGAGCGCAACGAGGCGCTGGTGGAGATCTGGAAGGAAGCCACCGAGGAAGTGGGTCAGGCGCTGCGTGACCACTACCCGTCCGACAACCCGATCATCACGATCGTCGACTCGGGTGCGACCGGTAACTTCACCCAGACCCGGACGCTGGCCGGCATGAAGGGTCTGGTGACCAACCCCAAGGGTGAGTTCATCCCGCGCCCGATCAAGTCCTCCTTCCGTGAGGGCCTGACGGTGTTGGAGTACTTCATCAACACCCACGGCGCCCGAAAGGGTCTGGCGGACACCGCGTTGCGTACCGCCGACTCGGGTTACCTGACCCGTCGTCTGGTGGACGTGTCCCAGGACGTGATCGTGCGCGAGCACGACTGCGGCACCGAGCGCGGCATCATGGTGGAACTGGCCGAGGTGGCAGCCGACGGATCGCTGATCCGCGACCCGTTCATCGAAACCTCCGCGTACGCCCGCACTTTGGCGGTCGACGCGGTGGACGGCAAGGGCAACGTGGTGGTCGAGCGCGGCCACGACCTCGGCGACCCGTCGATCGAAGCCCTGCTGGGCGCGGGTATTTCGCAGGTGAAGGTGCGGTCGGTGCTGACCTGTGCCACCGGAACCGGCGTGTGCGCGACCTGCTACGGCCGGTCGATGGCCACCGGCAAGCTGGTGGACATCGGCGAGGCTGTCGGCATCGTCGCCGCCCAGTCCATCGGTGAGCCCGGTACCCAGCTGACCATGCGTACCTTCCACCAGGGTGGTGTCGGTGAGGACATCACCGGCGGTCTGCCCCGTGTGCAGGAGCTGTTCGAGGCCCGGATTCCGCGCGGTAAGGCGCCGATCGCCGACGTCGCCGGACGGATCCGCCTCGAGGAGGGCGACAAGTTCTACAAGATCACCATCGTGCCGGACGACGGCGGCGAGGAAGTGGTCTACGACAAGTTGCCCAGGCGTCAGCGGCTGCGGGTGTTCAAGCACGAGGACGGTTCCGAGCGACTGCTGTCCGACGGCGACCACGTCGAGGTCGGCCAGCAGCTCATGGAGGGTTCGGCCGACCCGCACGAGGTGCTGCGGGTTCAGGGCCCCCGCGAGGTGCAGATCCACCTCGTCAAGGAGGTCCAGCAGGTCTACCGGGCCCAGGGTGTGTCGATCCACGACAAGCACATCGAGGTCATCGTCCGGCAGATGCTGCGTCGGGTCACGATCATCGACTCGGGCGCCACGGAGTTCCTGCCCGGTTCGCTGACCGAGCGGGCCGAGTTCGAGACCGAGAACCGTCGGGTGGTCGCCGAGGGCCTCGAGCCCGCGGCCGGGCGTCCGGTGCTGATGGGTATCACCAAGGCGTCGCTGGCCACCGACTCGTGGCTGTCCGCGGCGTCGTTCCAGGAGACCACGCGCGTGCTGACCGATGCGGCGATCAACTGCCGCAGCGACAAGCTGCAGGGCCTGAAGGAGAACGTGATCATCGGAAAGCTGATCCCGGCCGGTACCGGGATCAACCGCTACCGCAACATCGCGGTGCAGCCGACCGAGGAGGCCCGGGCCGCTGCATACACGATCCCGTCCTACGAGGATCAGTACTACAGCCCGGACTTCGGCGCCGCCACCGGTGCCGCCGTTCCGCTGGACGACTACGGCTACAGCGACTACCGCTAGTCTCCGAACGAGGAAGGCCCCGGGTGCGCCCGGGGCTTTTCTCGTTTCGGCCGAATCTGCCGGGGCAGCGGGCCGAGGTTGCGGGCCGCGCGTACGCCAGGTTGCATCGTGGGTATGGGGGACGAAGTCAGTCGCACCGCCTTCAGTCGCACTCAGCGCCAGACCTACCGGCGCAAGATTCAGCGGTGCCTGGATGTCTTCGAGACGATGCTGGCCCGGTACAGCTTCGACTGCGAGCGGCCCCTGACCGGCATGGAGATCGAGGGCAACCTGGTCGACGACGACTTCCAGCCGGCGATGTCGAATTCCGACGTGCTCGCCGCGATCGACGATCCGGCGTATCAGCGTGAATTGGGCGCCTACAACATCGAGTTGAACATCCCACCCCGGCCGCTGCCCGGCCGCCAGGGTCTGCAGCTCGAGGCCGACGTGCGGGCCAGCCTCAATGCCGCCGACGCCAAGGCCCGCATCAACGGCGCCCACATCGTGATGATCGGCATCCTGCCGACGCTGATGCCCGAGCATCTCACCGGCGACTGGATGAGCGACTCGGCACGGTATGCGGCGCTCAACGATTCGGTGTTCGCCGCGCGTGGTGAGGACATCTCCATCGATATCGACGGCCCGGAACCGTTGAATCTGCAGGTGGCGTCCATTGCGCCGGAATCGGCGTGCACCAGCATGCAGCTGCACCTACAGGTGTCGCCGGACCAGTTCGCCGGCCACTGGAACGCCGCCCAGGTGCTGGCCGGTCCGCAGCTGGCGTTGGGCGCCAACTCCCCCTACTTCTTCGGCCACCGGCTGTGGGCGGAGACCCGGGTCGAGCTGTTCGCCCAGTCCACCGACACCCGCCCCGACGAGCTCAAGAACCAGGGGGTGCGGCCCCGGGTGTGGTTCGGGGAGCGGTGGATCACCTCGATCTTCGATCTGTTCGAGGAGAACGTGCGCTACTTCCCGTCGCTGCTGCCGGAGGTCTCCGAGGAGGATCCCGCGGCCGAGCTGGCGCGGGGACGCACACCGCAGCTCTCGGAGCTGCGCCTGCACAACGGGACGGTGTATCGCTGGAACAGGCCGGTCTACGACGTCGTCGACGGCCGGCCGCACCTGCGGGTGGAGAACCGGGTGCTGCCGTCCGGGCCGACGGTCGCCGACATGCTGGCGAACGCGCTGTTCTACTACGGGCTGCTGCGCCGGCTGGCCCGTGAGGAACGACCGCTGTGGACCCAGATGAGCTTCACGGCGGCCCACGACAACTTTCGTCGGGCCGCCCGGCACGGGATGAGCGCGCGGTTGCACTGGCCGGGCCTGGGGGAGGTGAGTGTGCCGGAGCTGACCCGGCGCGAACTGCTGCCGCTGGCCCGCCAGGGCCTTGAGGACTGGGGCGTCGCCGCCGAGGTGGCCGACCGGTATCTGGGCATCATCGAGGGCCGCGTCGCCGCGGAGCGCAATGGCGCCACCTGGCAGGTGTTGATGGTGGAGGGGCTGCAGGCACGGGGGATGAGCCGACCGGACGCCCTGGCGGAGATGCTGCGGCGGTACTGCGAGCACATGCACACCAACCGGCCGGTGCACAGCTGGCCGGTGGAAGGCGCCGGGCTGGCCTGACGGTCCGACTCGCCCCCTCGCCGCTGCGCGGCTGGGGGTACCCCTAGAGCCGGCTCGTCCCTCGCCCGCATCGTCGCCGGACTAGGCTGACGGCCGTGTTGATCGGATCCCATGTGCGCCCGGCTGATCCGCTGGCCGCCGCGCAGGCCGAGGGTGCTGACACGGTGCAGATCTTCCTCGGCAACCCGCAGAGCTGGAAACCCCCCAAACCGCGTGAGGACGCCGAGGAACTGCGCCGCGCGGCGCTGCCGATCTACGTGCACGCGCCGTACCTGATCAACCTCGCCTCGCCGAACAATCGAGTGCGCATTCCGTCGCGCACGATCCTGCAGCAGACCTGCGATGCCGCCGCCGACATCGGTGCTGTCGCGGTGATCGTGCACGGCGGGCACGTCACCGCCGACGACACCGACGCGCAGGCGGGGTTCGTCCGCTGGCGCAAGGCGCTGGATCAGCTCGAGACGACCGTCCCGGTGTATCTGGAGAACACCGCCGGCGGTGACCACGCGATGGCCCGGCACTTCGACACCATCGCGACGTTGTGGGACCACATCGGCGACACCGGTGTCGGATTCTGTCTGGACACCTGCCACACCTGGGCGGCCGGGGAATCCCTGCCCGACGCGGTGGAGCGCATCAAGGCCATCACCGGGCGCATCGACCTGGTGCACTGCAACGACTCCAAGGATGCGCCCGGCTCCGGGCGGGACCGGCACGCCAACTTCGGCACCGGCCAGATCGATCCGGACCTGCTGGTGGCCGTCGTCAAAGCCGCTGGCGCCCCGGTGATCTGCGAGACCGCCGAGGAGGGCCGCAAGGCCGACATCGCATTCCTCAAGGAACGCCTCGGCTGATTTCCTCCCGGCCGGGGCCGGGCCGGTGCGGGTGCACCGATCGGTGATCTGTAGGGCGTCTCTATGGCCTACTGGTGTTGATTCGTCAACCGACGCCTGGCTCACAGCACCGCAGTCCGGACGGCCAGAAACTGGCCGCACTGCGAGCCCTGGAGAACCGTCCAGAAAGAACGATTTCCTGTCACATGGATGACAGATGGTTGGTGGTGTGCTAAATATTTCACAAGCCCTCTGAATGGGCGGCAAGCACGCTCGCTCCAGCAGGGGGATCTGAATGCCTGATCGGCACGACGCAGCGGGGGGTCGCCCCTAACGCAGCGCCCCACAAGCTACGGCGGTCACGGCCTGGAACCTCCCGACCTCGGGCCGTGACCGCCGTTTTCTATATCTGACAACGCGCGTTAGTTACAACTATTGTGCAAACGTCGGATAACTGTAATACTCGGGTATGGCCGACACGCATATCGTCACCAACCAGGTCCCTCCGCTGCAGGGATACAACCCGGCATCGTCGCCGGTTCTGATCGAGGCGCTGATCCGCGAGGGTGGGCAATGGGGAGTCGACGAAGTCACCGACCTCGGAGCCATCTCCGGGTCGCAACAGGTCCAGCGCTGGGGCGAACTCGCCGACCGTAACCGCCCGGTCCTGCACACCCACGACGTCGTCGGAAACCGCATCGACGAAGTGGAATACGACCCCGCGTATCACGAGCTGATGCGCACCGCGATCGCACACGGCCTGCACGCCGCGCCATGGGCGGACCCACGGCCCGGGGCGCATGTGGTGCGGGCGGCCCAAACCGGCGTGTGGACCGCCGAGCCGGGTCACATGTGCCCGATCTCGATGACCTACGCGGTCATTCCCGCACTGCGCTACAACCAGGAACTGTCGAAGACCTACGAGCCGCTTCTCACCAGCCGGGTCTACGACCCCGAGCTGAAGGTGCCGGCCGACAAGGCGGGGCTCACCGCGGGCATGTCGATGACGGAGAAGCAGGGCGGCTCCGATGTGCGCGCCGGAACCACCCAGGCGGTGCCCAACGCTGATGGCAGCTACGCCCTCACCGGGCACAAATGGTTCACCTCGGCGCCGATGGGCGACATCTTCCTGGTGCTGGCCCAGGCCCCCGGCGGGCTGAGCTGTTTCTTCCTGCCCAGGATCCTCCCGGACGGCACCCGCAACCGGATGCGGCTGCAACGGCTCAAGGACAAGCTCGGCAACCACGCCAACGCCTCCAGCGAGGTCGAGTACGACGGCGCCACCGCATGGCTGGTGGGCGAGGAGGGCCGCGGCGTCTCGGTGATCATCGAGATGGTCAACCTCACGCGGTTGGACTGCGCGCTGGGCAGCGCCACCAGCATGCGGATGGGGCTGGCCCGCGGCATCTACCACGCCCAGCATCGAAAAGCGTTCGGCGCCTACCTGATCGACCAACCGGCGATGCGCAACGTGCTGGCCGATCTGGCGGTGGAGGCCGAAGCGGCCACCATGGTCACGATGCGGATGGCCGGTGCCACCGACAAGGCGGTCCAGGGCGACGACCGGGAGGGGTTGCTGCGCCGGATCGGCCTGGCGGCCACCAAGTACTGGGTGTGTAAGCGCGCCACACCGCACGCCGTCGAGGCGATGGAATGCCTGGGCGGCAACGGCTACATCGAGGACTCGTTGATGCCACGGTTGTACCGGGAGGCGCCGCTGATGGGTATCTGGGAGGGGTCGGGCAACGTCAGCGCCCTAGACACGTTGCGCGCGCTGGCGACCCAGCCCGACTCGGTGGCGGTGCTCTTCGACGAACTGGCGGGGCCGGCCGCACAGGACCGCCGACTGGGCGCCCATGTCGACGCGCTCAAGGCGGTGCTGGGCGATCTCGGCGACGTCGACGCGGCACAGTACCGGGCCCGCAAGATCGCCGAGGACATCTGCCTGGCGCTGCAGGGCGCGCTGCTGGTGCGGCACGGCCACCCCGCCGTCGCCGAGGCCTTCCTGGCAACCCGATTCGACGGACAGTGGGGCGGGGCGTTCGGTACGCTCCCGACGGGCCTGGACATCGGGCCGATTCTGGAGCGCGCCCTCGTCAAAGGCTTGTAAAGAGGGGTGAGGCAAAGGCTGAACACCATGCGGCACCACATCGCCCCGGTTGAATACGACAATCTGCGCACGATGACCTACGAGGTCACCGACCGCATCGCCCGAATCACCTTCAACCGCCCCGAGCACGGCAACGCGATCACCGCTGACACCCCGCTGGAGCTGTCGGCGCTGGTGGAACGGGCCGACCTGGACCCGAACGTGCACGTGATCCTGGTGTCGGGCCGCGGCGAGGGGTTCTGCGCCGGCTTCGACCTGGGCGCTTACGCCGAAGGCTCGTCGTCGGCGGGCGGTGAGAACTACCGGGGCAGCGTGCTCGACGGCAAGACGCAGGCCGCCAACCACCGCCCGGATCATCCGTGGGATCCGATGATCGACTACCAGATGATGAGCAGGTTCGTCCGTGGGTTCGCCTCGCTGATGCACGCCGACAAGCCGACCGTGGTCAAGATTCACGGTTATTGCGTGGCCGGCGGTACCGACATCGCGCTGCACGCCGACCAGGTGATCGCGGCCTCCGACGCCAAGATCGGTTACCCCCCGACCCGGGTGTGGGGGATACCAGCGGCCGGGTTGTGGGCCCACCGGCTCGGCGACCAACGCGCCAAACGCCTACTGCTGACCGGAGATTGCATCAGCGGCACCCAGGCCGCCGAATGGGGCCTGGCCATCGAGGCACCCGATCCGGCGGATCTCGACGAGCGCACCGAACGCCTGGTGGCCCGCATCGCCGCAATGCCGGTCAACCAGTTGATCATGGCCAAGCTGGCGCTCAACACCGCGCTGCTGCAACAGGGTGTGGCCACCAGCACGATGGTCAGCACCGTCTTCGACGGGGTGGCGCGCCACACTCCGGAGGGCCACGCGTTCGTCGCCGACGCGGTGACGCACGGGTTCCGTGACGCGGTGCGCCACCGAGACGAGCCGTTCGGCGACTACGGCCGAACCACTTCCGGGGTCTAGGCGGTCGACAGGTGCAGGGCATGCAGACTCGGATGACGGCGAGATCCGTGGTGCTCTCGCTGCTGCTGGGTGCCCACCCCGCCTCGGCCACCCCGGCCGAACTGCTGCGGCTGACAGCGGGTATCGGGATCAAGGAAACCGCTATGCGGGTAGCGCTGACCCGGATGGTCGCGGCCGGGGATCTGATCCGTTCCGCCGACGGGTACCGACTCTCCGAGCGTCTGCTGGATCGGCAGCGCCGGCAGGACGAGGCGTTGAGTCCACGGATGCGGCGTTGGGGCGGCGACTGGCTGACGGTGGTGGTCACCAGCATCGGCAGTGACGCACGCACCAGGGCCGGACTGCGGGCCGGGCTGTCCGAGCGGCGTTTTGCCGAACTGCGCGAAGGGATTTGGATGCGCCCGGACAACATCGACGTTGAACTGGGTGCTGATCTGGGCGCTCACACCCGGTTGCTGACCGCGCGCGACGAGAGTCCGGTCGAGCTGGCCGCCACGCTGTGGGATCTGACCGGATGGGCCGAGGCCGGCCACGGCCTGCTTGACGCGATGGCCGACGCCGTTGACGTACCCGGGCGATTCGCCGTCGCCGCGGCCATGGTCCGCCACCTGCGTAGCGACCCGGTCCTGCCGCCCGAACTGCTCCCGCCGAACTGGCCGGGCGAGTGGATCCGCAAGCGCTACGCGGAGTTTGCCGACGAAATGGCGTCGCGGCGCGATGCCGACCTCTCGGTGGAGGTGCCGTGACCGATTCGGTGCGAGTGGAGAACAACGGCGCGGTGACCACGGTCATCCTGAACCGGCCGCAGGCGCGCAACGCCGTCGACGGGCCGACCGCCGCCAAGCTGCATCAGGCCTTCGCCGAATTCGACCGTGATGACACGGCGTCGGTGGCGGTGCTGTGGGGAGACAACGGAACCTTTTGTGCGGGAGCCGATCTCAAGGCGCTGGGTACCGCCGACGCGAATCAGACCCACCGCAGCGGGCCGGGGCCGATGGGCCCGACCCGGATGGTGCTGTCCAAGCCGGTGATCGCTGCGGTGAGCGGCTACGCGGTGGCCGGTGGACTCGAACTCGCGCTCTGGTGCGACCTGCGGGTCGTCGAGGCCGACGCGGTGTTCGGGGTGTTCTGCCGGCGCTGGGGGGTACCGCTCATCGACGGCGGCACGGTGCGCCTGCCCCGACTGATCGGCCACAGCCGAGCCATGGACATGATCCTCACCGGCCGGGCGGTGGACGCCGAAGAGGCGTACGCGATCGGACTGGCCAACCGGCTGGTTCCTACCGGTGACGCCCGCCGGGTCGCCGAGGAGTTGGCGGCCGAGCTCGCCGAGCTGCCCCAGGGCTGCCTGCGTTCGGATCGGATGTCGGCGCTGCGGCAGTGGGGAATGAGCGAGGCCCACGCGATAGATCAGGAGTTCGTGAGCATCGAGCGGGTGGCCGACGAGGCCCTGCATGGCGCGGGCCGGTTCGCCGGCGGCGCCGGCCGGCACGGCGAGAAGGCCTGATACCGGGGGCCTGCGGCGATCAGCGCCGGTCGGTGATGGTGTTGCCCGACCCGCGATCATCCACCGTCGGGTCGCCGCTGCGGTAGATCACCGAGTTGTTGAGCCCGCTGACCGTCAGCGACTTGTCGACCCGGTCGAGGGTGATCCGGTTGTCGGCGCCGGGCACGGTCACCGTCTCGCAGCGGCCACGGACCGTCAATCGGTTGTTCGAGCCGGCCACGTTCAGCGATTTGCCGTCGACACAGCTCAGTTCGGAGGTCGTCCCGAACGACTCGTAGTTGATCGTGTTGGCGAAGCGCCCGTCGTAGTGCTTCGAGATCCGGGCGGATTTGGTCGGCTGCTCCGACTCGCAGCCGGCCGACCCTACGGTGAGCGCCAGCAGCGCCACACCGGCTACCAGAATCGACCAGGGGTTACGGGTGTGCCCAGGGGTCACGCCGGTACGCGCGCCAGCCGGTTGGTCATCCCCAGCTCACGTCCACGGTCGAACAGGAACGGGTCGCCGTTGTGGTAGTAGACGGTCTGGTCGTAGCCGTACACCGTGACGTCGTTGATGATGTGCTCGGCGATGACGGTGTTCTGCGAACCCTGCATGGTTACCGCCCAGCAGTCCCCGAAGGCGTGCACGGTGTTGTTGACCCCGTTGATGAACAGGGTGCCGCCCTGGCAGTCCAGGGTGCGCGTCTCATGCACGCCGTAGACGTGGGTGTCGCCGGGCGCGGCGTGTGCGCCCGGGGCGCCACCGGCCAGACCGGCCCCGAAGCACAGCAGCGCTGCACACAATGCGGTCCACTTCATCTCGCGGGCCCCTCTCGCCGGACGCAACTCGGCCAAAGCTTACGTCGCGGCCGCTGGGCCGTACCCGGGTTCCCCCACTTATTCGTGGATTAGAGTTCGTTGCTGATCTCAAGTCCGTTTCCTCATCCGGCCCGCACGATTGAAAAGGGCGTACGCCATGTCAGCTCGACCAGACCCGCCGGCGGCGGGCGGGCGGTCGCGTGCCAACGGAAAATCGGGGGCGCGCCCGGTCAAGCTGAGCCGCGACGTGATCGTCAACGCCGCCCTGAACTTCCTGGACCGCGAGGGCTGGGACGCCCTGACCATCAACGCGCTGGCCACCCAGTTGGGCACCAAGGGGCCGTCGCTGTACAACCATGTGCAAAGCCTCAATGACCTGCGCCGCGCGATGCGGATGCGGGTCATCGACGACATCCTCGAGATGCTGACCCAGGTCGGCAAGGGCCGCACCGGCGACGACGCGGTGCTGGTGATGGCCGGCGCCTACCGCAGTTACGCCCACCACCACCCGGGCCGCTACTCGGCCTTCACCCGGATGCCGCTGGGCGGCGACGACCCCGAGTACACCGCCGCGGCCACCCGCGCCGCCGCCCCGGTTATCGAGGTGTTGATGTCCTACGGGCTCGAAGGGGAGCGGGCATTTCACGCCGCGCTGGAGTTCTGGGCGGCCATGCACGGTTTTGTGCTGTTGGAGATGACCGGGGTGATGGACGACGTCGACACCGAGGCGGTATTCGCCGACATGGTGCGCCGGTTGGCCTCGGCGATGGACGGTCGCGTCGGTTGACCGCGGGGGGACCGGAGGCGACGCAGGGGATGCAGGGGACGCGCTTTGACCTGCCGGAGTGCCGACGGGTAATGTGGTAGCTCGTGCCTGGCCACTGAGGCGCGTTTGGAGACATAACGCGCGCGCCTGGCCTAATTCGCATGTCCATTATGCAGCGGAGAAATCCGCAGCGGCCCATGCGACACGCCCGACCGCGGGGTAGCGGTGGGGCACAGACTGCAGGATTTAAAGAGTTTTGAACAGCGATACAGGAAGCCGGTAGATGCCAACCATTCAGCAGCTGGTCCGTAAGGGCCGCCGCGACAAGGTCGCCAAGGTCAAGACCGCGGCCCTCAAGGGCAGCCCGCAGCGTCGGGGCGTGTGCACCCGCGTGTACACCACCACCCCGAAGAAGCCGAACTCGGCTCTTCGTAAGGTGGCGCGCGTCAAGCTGACCAGTCAGGTCGAGGTGACCGCCTACATCCCGGGCGAGGGCCACAACCTGCAGGAGCACTCGATGGTGCTCGTGCGTGGCGGGCGGGTGAAGGACCTTCCTGGTGTGCGCTACAAGATCATCCGCGGCTCGCTGGACACCCAGGGAGTCAAGAACCGCAAGCAGGCCCGCAGCCGCTACGGCGCGAAGAAGGAGAAGAGCTGATGCCGCGCAAGGGTCCCGCTCCCAAGCGTCCGCTGGTTTCCGACCCGGTCTACGGGTCGCAGCTGGTCACCCAGCTGGTCAACAAGATCCTGATGGACGGCAAGAAGTCGCTGGCCGAACGCATCGTCTACGGTGCGCTCGAGCAGGCTCGTGATAAGACCGGCACCGACCCCGTCGTGACGCTCAAGCGCGCGCTGGACAACGTCAAGCCGGCCCTGGAGGTCCGTAGCCGCCGCGTCGGTGGCGCCACCTACCAGGTGCCTGTCGAGGTGCGCCCGGAGCGCTCGACCACGTTGGCGCTGCGCTGGCTGGTCAGCTTCTCGAAGGCGCGCCGGGAGAAGACCATGATCGAGCGGCTGGCCAACGAGATCCTCGACGCCAGCAACGGCCTGGGGGCCGCCGTCAAGCGGCGCGAGGACACCCACAAGATGGCCGAGGCGAACCGGGCCTTCGCGCACTACCGTTGGTGAGGCGGGCCCGGCGCTCCAGTTGATGGAGCCGGCCCGGCGACGATAAAGCAATTCAGTTACCGAAAAGAGTTGGGAAGACTGCTGTGGCACAGGACGTGCTCACCGACCTGAACAAGGTCCGCAACATCGGCATCATGGCGCACATCGATGCCGGTAAGACGACGACGACCGAGCGGATCCTGTACTACACCGGTGTCAACTACAAGATCGGTGAGACGCACGACGGTGCCTCCACCACCGACTGGATGGAGCAGGAGCAGGAGCGCGGCATCACCATCACCTCTGCCGCGGTGACCTGTTTCTGGAACAACAACCAGATCAACATCATCGACACCCCGGGCCACGTCGACTTCACCGTCGAGGTGGAGCGCAGCCTTCGCGTCCTCGATGGCGCCGTCGCCGTCTTCGACGGCAAGGAGGGCGTCGAGCCGCAGTCCGAGCAGGTGTGGCGTCAGGCCGACAAGTACGACGTGCCGCGGATCTGCTTCGTCAACAAGATGGACAAGCTGGGCGCGGACTTCTACTTCACCGTGCGCACCATCGAGGAGCGCCTCGGCGCGCGTCCGCTGGTGATCCAGCTGCCGATCGGGTCGGAGAACGACTTCGAGGGCATCGTCGACCTGGTCGAGATGAAGGCCAAGGTCTGGCGCGGTGAGACCAAGCTCGGTGAGACCTACGAGACCGTCGAGATCCCGGCTGAGCTGGCCGACAAAGTCGAGGAGTACCGGACCGCGCTGCTGGAGACCGTCGCCGAGTCCGACGAGGCGCTGCTGGAGAAGTACTTCGGTGGCGAGGAGCTCTCGGTCGAGGAGATCAAGCGCGGCATCCGCAAGCTGACCGTCAACTCCGAGCTCTACCCGGTGCTGTGTGGCAGCGCCTTCAAGAACAAGGGTGTCCAGCCGATGCTGGACGCGGTGATCGACTACCTGCCCTCGCCGCTGGACGTCGAGTCGGTGCAGGGCCACGTGCCCGGCAAGGAAGACGAGATCATCAGCCGCAAGCCCAGCATCGACGAGCCGTTCTCGGCGCTGGCGTTCAAGATCGCGGTGCACCCGTTCTTCGGCAAGCTGACCTACGTGCGGGTGTACTCCGGCAAGGTGGAGTCCGGCACGCAGGTGGTCAACTCGACCAAGGGCAAGAAGGAGCGGCTCGGCAAGCTGTTCCAGATGCACTCCAACAAGGAGAACCCGGTCGATTCGGCATCGGCGGGCCACATCTACGCGATGATCGGCCTGAAGGACACCACCACCGGCGACACGCTCTGCGACCCGAACAACCAGATCGTGCTGGAGTCGATGACGTTCCCGGCTCCGGTCATCGAGGTGGCGATCGAGCCCAAGACCAAGAGCGACCAGGAGAAGCTGGGTCTGGCGATCCAGAAGCTGGCCGAAGAGGACCCGACCTTCAAGGTGCACCTGGACCAGGAGACCGGCCAGACCGTCATCGGCGGTATGGGCGAGCTGCACCTGGACATCCTGGTGGACCGCATGCGCCGCGAGTTCAAGGTCGAGGCCAACGTCGGTAAGCCGCAGGTCGCCTACAAGGAGACCATCAAGCGCACGGTGGACAAGGTCGAGTACACCCACAAGAAGCAGACCGGTGGCTCGGGTCAGTTCGCGAAGGTCCTCATCTCCATCGAGCCGTTCACCGGCGAAGACGGTGCGACCTACGAGTTTGAGAACAAGGTCACCGGCGGTCGCGTTCCCCGCGAGTACATCCCCGCGGTCGACGCCGGTGCCCAGGACGCCATGCAGTACGGCGTGCTGGCCGGGTACCCGCTGGTCAACATCAAGGTCACCCTGCTCGACGGTCAGTACCACGACGTGGACTCCTCCGAGATGGCCTTCAAGGTGGCCGGCTCGCAGGCGCTGAAGAAGGCTGCCGCAGCGGCGCAGCCGGTGATCCTGGAACCGATCATGGCCGTCGAGGTCACCACGCCCGAGGACTACATGGGTGATGTGATCGGCGACCTGAACTCCCGCCGTGGTCAGATCCAGGCCATGGAGGAGCGCAGCGGTGCGCGCGTCGTCAAGGCGCAGGTGCCGCTGTCGGAGATGTTCGGCTACGTCGGAGACCTCCGGTCGAAGACCCAGGGTCGGGCGAACTACTCCATGGTCTTCGACTCCTACGCCGAAGTGCCGGCGCAGGTGGCCAAGGAGATCATCGCCAAGGCAACGGGCGAATAGGCACCGCCCGCCCGTGCCGCTACGGTGGCACAAACTGAAAACATCAAACCTGCTGTAACCCAGCACCAACAAGTCCAGGGAGGACAAGAAGTGGCGAAGGCGAAGTTCGAGCGGACGAAGCCGCACGTCAACATCGGGACCATCGGTCACGTTGACCACGGCAAGACCACCACCACGGCAGCGATCACCAAGGTCCTGCACGACAAGTACCCGGACCTGAACGAGTCGCGTGCGTTCGACCAGATCGACAACGCACCCGAAGAGCGTCAGCGCGGTATCACGATCAACATCTCCCACGTGGAGTACCAGACCGAGAAGCGGCACTACGCCCACGTCGACGCCCCGGGCCACGCCGACTACATCAAGAACATGATCACCGGTGCCGCCCAGATGGACGGCGCGATCCTGGTGGTCGCCGCTACCGACGGCCCGATGCCGCAGACCCGCGAGCACGTGCTGCTGGCCCGCCAGGTCGGCGTGCCCTACATCCTGGTGGCGCTGAACAAGTCGGACATGGTCGAGGACGAGGAGCTGCTTGAGCTCGTCGAGATGGAGGTCCGCGAACTGCTGGCCAGCCAGGAGTTCGACGAGGACGCCCCGGTCATCCGCATCTCGGCGCTGAAGGCGCTCGAGGGCGACGAGAAGTGGGTCAAGTCCGTCGAGGACCTGATGGCGGCCGTCGACGAGTCCATCCCGGACCCGGTGCGTGACACCGACAAGCCGTTCCTGATGCCGGTGGAAGACGTGTTCACCATCACCGGTCGTGGCACCGTGGTGACCGGTCGTGTGGAGCGTGGCGTGATCAACGTCAACGAGGAGGTCGAGATCGTCGGCATCCGCCCGACCTCCACCAAGACCACCGTCACCGGTGTGGAGATGTTCCGCAAGCTGCTGGACCAGGGCATGGCGGGCGACAACGTCGGTCTGCTGGTGCGTGGCATCAAGCGTGAGGACGTCGAGCGTGGCCAGGTTGTGGTCAAGCCCGGCACCACCACCCCGCACACCGAGTTCGAGGGCCGGGTCTACATCCTGTCCAAGGACGAGGGCGGCCGCCACACGCCGTTCTTCAACAACTACCGTCCGCAGTTCTACTTCCGCACCACCGACGTGACCGGTGTGGTGACGCTGCCGGAGGGCACCGAGATGGTTATGCCCGGTGACAACACCGACATCTCCGTCAAGCTGATCCAGCCTGTCGCCATGGACGAGGGCCTGCGGTTCGCCATCCGTGAGGGTGGCCGCACCGTCGGCGCCGGCCAGGTGACCAAGGTCATCAAGTAGGTAGTACCTTCTCTGCGCGAGCAGTCCCCCGCAAGCGGGAGGTGCCCCAGCGAAAGCCCCCTTTCCCACGTGGAAAGGGGGCTTTTGCGTCTGCTCGCCGTGGCGACCGACCGGCGATATTCTGTCGCACATGTTGTGGCGTTACGTGAAGGCCCAGGTCATGGTGCTGGGATTCGGCGGCCTGGTCGGACCCATCTTCCTCGGCGTCTATTTCGCAGTGGGCCCGCAGGCGGAACTGAAGTGGATGTTCTACACCGGGCTGTTGATCACTTTTCTCGACGTCTTGGCCGCGCTGTGGTTGACCGATTACGGCGCGAAGTCGGCAGCCAAGAACCAGTTCCTCGAGCAGCAGGGCGTGCTGGCCCTCGCGCAGGTGGTCGGCATTCACGAGACCGGCACCCGGATCAACGACCAACCGCTGGTCAAACTCGACCTGCACATCGAGGGAGCCGGGCTGGCGCCGTTCGACACCCAGGACCGGGTGATCGCCTCGGTGACCCGGATGCCGCTGATCTCCGGACGCAAGCTGGCCGTCCTGGTCGACCCCGGCACCAACAGCCACCAAATCGATTGGCAGCGCAGCGCTCTGCTGAGCGGTACGGTGCCCGCCCAGTTCACCCTCGCCGAGGACAGTGCGACCTACGACCTGGCGGGCCAATCCGGCCCGCTGATGGAGATCTTCCAGATCCTGCGGGCCAACGGCATACCGGTGCAGGGCGCCATCGACATCCGGTCCAATCCGGTGGTGCGCCAGCAGGTGGCCGCCGTGGTCAGGCGGGCCGCCGAGCAGCATGCGGGCGCGGCGGGTCACGATGCCCCGGAGCAGCGGTCGGCGGGCGAGCGCCTGCAGGAATTGGAGGCCCTGCGCAGATCGGGTGCGGTGACCGACGAGGAGTACGCGCAGAAACGCCAGCAGATCATCGCTGATCTGTGAAGGTTTCCCGGCAGTAGAACACGTTCCAGTTTCAGCTGCTAGCCTCGTCGCGTGAGCGAGAATCAGAAGCAGACTCTGCAGGGCAAGGTGGCCTTCGTCACCGGCGCGGCGCGTGGTCAGGGCCGGGCGCACGCCATCCGGTTGGCGGCCGAGGGCGCCGACATCATCGCCACCGACATCTGTGCACCGGCGTCGGAGTGCATCACCTACCCGGCGGCCACGCCCGACGACCTCGCCGAGACGGTCCGCGGGGTCGAGGCGCACGGCCGCAAGGTGCTTGCTCGGGCCGTTGATGTCCGGGACGACGCCGGGCTGCGCGGGCTGGTCGCCGACGGGGTCGAGCAGTTCGGCCGGCTCGACATCGTGGTGGCCAACGCCGGCGTGCTGGGTTGGGGCCGGCTCTGGGAGCTCACCGACGAGCAGTGGAACACCGTCATCGACGTCAACCTGACCGGCACCTGGCGCACCATCCGGGCCTCGGTGCCGGCGATGATCGAGGCCGGCAACGGCGGCTCGATCGTGATCGTCAGCTCCTCGGCCGGGATGAAAGCCACCCCAGGCAACGGCCACTACGCGGCCTCCAAGTACGGCCTGGTGGCCCTGACCAACACCCTGGCCCTGGAGGCCGGCAAGTACGGGATCCGGGTCAACTCGATTCACCCGTACTCGGTGGACACCCCGATGATCGAGCCGATGGTGATGGCCGAGATCTTCAAGGAGCACCCCGACTTCCTGCACAGCTTCCCCCCGATGCCGTTGCACCCCAACAACTTCATGACGCCGGAGCAGGTTGCCGACGTGGTGGCCTGGCTGGCCGGCGACGGCTCGGGTGTCCTGTCGGGTGTGCAGATCCCGGTCGACAAGGGCGCTTTGAAGTACTGACACGCCGCCTCAGCGTGGTGCCGCCTCGTCCAGCGCCTCGGCGAACCGGTCGATGGCCCAATCGATCTCGCCCGCGGTGATCACCAGTGGGGGAGCGAACCGCAACGTCGACCCGCGGGTGTCCTTGATCAGCACGCCCTTGCCTGCCATCTGCAGGCTGAGCTGCCGGCCCGTGCCGAATCGGGGGTCGACGTCGACGCCGGCCCACAGTCCGCGGCCGCGTACCGCCGACACGCCGCGCCCGATCAGCGCCGTCAGCCGCTGATGCATCCGGCGGCCGAGATCAGCGGACCGGGCCTGAAACTCACCGGTTGCCACCATGTCCACCACGACGGTGCCGACAGCGCACGCGAGCGCGTTGCCGCCGAAGGTGGAGCCGTGTTCCCCGGGGTGTAGCACCGCCATCACCGAGGCATCGGCGACCACCGCCGACAGCGGGACCACTCCGCCGCCGAGTGCCTTGCCCAGCAGGTAGACGTCCGGGCGCACCGCCCAGTGATCGCAGGCGAACGTGCGCCCGGTGCGTGCCAGCCCGGACTGAATCTCGTCAGCGATCAGTAGTGCGTTGCGCTCGGAGCAGATCCGGCGCACCCGGGGCAGGTAGTCGTCCGGCGGCACGATCACCCCGGCCTCGCCCTGGATGGGTTCCAGCAGCACCGCCACGGTGTGCTGATCGACCGCGGCCGCCAGCGCGGCGGCGTCACCGAACGGTACCGCTCGAAACCCCGGGGTATAGGGGCCGAACCCGCGGCGCGTCAACGGATCCGAGGAGAAGCTGACGATGCTGATCGTGCGGCCGTGGAAGTTGTTCTCGGCCACCACGATGTTGGCCCGATCGTTGGGGACGCCCTTGACCTCGGCACCCCATTTTCGGGCCAGCTTGATGCCGCTTTCCACCGCTTCGGCTCCGCTGTTCATCGGCAGCACCATCTGCTTGCCGCACAACTTGGCCAGTGCGGCACAGAACGGTCCGAGCCGGTGATCGTGGCAGGCCCGACTGACCAGGGTCAGCGCATCGAGTTGGGCGTGTGCGGCGGCGATGATCCGCGGGTGGCGGTGACCGAAGTTCAGGGCCGAGTAGGCCGACAGGAAATCCAGGTAGTGGTTGCCGTCGACGTCGGTGATCCACACCCCTTCCGCGCCGGCGGCGACGATCGGCAGCGGCGCGTAATTGTGTGCGACGCAACGTCGATCGAGCGCGATCGCGGCCGGGGTGCGCCCGTCGGTGGCGGGCAGCGCGGTCATGGATACACCTCCAACGTGCAGCATTTCGCCGCGCCGCCGCCCTTGAGCAGCTCGGACAGATCCAGCCCGATCGGTACGAAGCCGGCGCGATGCAGTTGGTCGGCGAATCCGGTGGCCGCGGCCGGGTGGATCACGTGGCGGCCGTCGGAGACTGCGTTGAGTCCAAGCACGTGCGCGTCGGAGCCGGCTACCACGATCGCGTCCGGGAACAGCTCGGTGAGGGTGGCGCGGGCCTCGGCGGTGAAGGCGGCCGGATAGTAGGCGATGGTGGTGTCGTCGAGCACCGCCAGCGCGGTGTCCAGGTGATAGAACCGCGGATCGGTCAGCTCCAGTCCGACCACCGGCAGCCCGACCAGCTTCGCGATCTCGGCGGGAGCCTGCGGTGCGGTGCGAAAGCCGATTCCGGCCAACACCATTGAACCGACAAGCATCAGATCGCCCTGCCCCTCCTGAACGTGGACGGTGCTGACCGTGGTGTAGCCGTGTGCACGCAACCAGCGGGTGTACGCCCAGGATTCGCCGGCCCGCTGGTGATGCCTGAATCGGGCGATCACCGCGGTGTCATCGACGATCAGCGCGGCGTTGGCGGCGTAGACCATGTCGGGCAGCCCGGGCACCGGTGCGATCTCGTCGACGGCGTGCCCAAGCCGGCGGTAGGTGTCGCGCAGCACCGCCCATTGGGCGACGGCGGTGGCGGTGTCGACGGGGATGGCCGTGTCCATCCAGGGGTTGATCACGTATCGGACCGTGAAGAACGTCGGGGGCGTCATCAGGTAGTGACGCGGCCGGCTCTGCCGGCGCCGCGTCGGCGCCGGCTCTTCGCGCCCCAGGCCGGTGAAGCTGGCCATACCACGAGCCTACGCACTGCGTCGCCGACGGAAATGGTGTACTAACGCTCGATGAATGCGCGACGAGGGGGCGGATTTGCCTGATCAAGACCCGAAAAATGGCGACGTGAATGGCATCGTCATCGTCGGTGGCGGCCTGGCGGCGGTACGCACCGCCGAGGAACTGCGGCGCGAGGACTACTCGGGGCCCATCACGATCGTCTCCGACGAGACCCGCCCGCCCTACGACCGGCCACCGCTGACCAAAGAGGTGCTGCGCGGCGAGCGCGACGACACCACGCTGGAGCCGCCGGAGTTCTATGCCGGACACAACATCGCCCTGCGGCTGGGCTGCGGCGCCCGCGCTGTCGACACCGACGCGCAGACCGTGACACTGGCCGACGGGACCGTGCTGGGCTACGACCAGCTCGTGATCGCCACCGGGCTGGTCCCGCGGCGCATCCCCAGCTTCGGCGACCTGGACGGTATCCGGGTGGTGCGCTCGTTCGAGGAGAGTCTGCTGCTGCGCGGCGACGCGGCCGCGGCACGCCGGGCCGTGGTGATCGGCGCCGGCTTCATCGGCTGTGAGGCGGCGGCCAGCCTGCGCAAGCTGGGGGTCGAGGTGGCGCTGGTCGAGCCGCAGCCGGCTCCGCTGGCCGCGGTGCTCGGCGAGCAGATCGGTGAGCTGGTGGCGCGGCTGCACCGGGCCAACGGCGTCGACGTCCGCAGCGGCGTCGGGGTCGCCGAGGTTCGCGGAGACGGACGCGTCGAGACCGTGGTGCTCGCCGACGGCGCCGAACTGGAAGCCGACCTGGTGGTGCTCGGGGTCGGCTCGACGCCGGCGACCGGCTGGCTGGACGGCTGCGGCATCGACGTCAACAACGGCGTGGTGTGCGACGCGATCGGGCGCACCAGCGCGCCCAACGTGTGGGCCGTCGGCGACGTCGCGTTCTGGCGGGGCCGCGACGGTCACCAGGTGCGAATGGAGCATTGGAGCAACGTCGTCACCCAGGTGCGGGTGATGGTGCCGAACATGTTGGGCCGGGAATCCCTGCACGACGTGGCGGTGCCCGCGTACTTCTGGAGTGACCAGTACGACGTCAAGATCCAGTGCCTGGGCGAGCCGGAGGCCACCGACACCGTGCACATGGTGGAGGACGACGGCCACAAGTTCCTGGCCTACTACGAGCGTGCCGGCGTGCTGGCCGGTGTTGTCGGCGCCGGCCGGCCCGGCAAGGTGATGGCGATGCGGGCCAAGATCGCCGCCGGTGCCCCGATCTCCGAAGTGCTGGGCTAACTTTCCAGCGCCTTCGCGCATCCGGCGAGGATCGCGCGAAAGGATGACCGAAACAGTGGTGCGGTGATCGCTTCGGTCAGCCTGCCACCCCCACGCGCGGGAATCGTGTAGGTGGTCACCCAATCGATGCGGGTGGCCTCGCCCAAGGAAGTGAGCGTCACCGTCCCGCACTCATGATCGACAGCGGGGAACGAGCGAACGACGTGGTAGGAGTAGCTCGTCGGCGGGTCGTAAGCGGTGATCTGTTCGCGGAGCCAGGCTCCGATCACGGTCACTTCCCGGAACGCGCCCGCGGCCGGTGCCGAAGACCCGTTCGCCCAGCGGGCCCGCAGGAACAGCGGTGCCGACAGCAGGTTCGCCGGGTCCATCATCCAGTCGAAGACGCGTTCCGGGGCGGCGTGGATCGTGCGCTGCACGTGTAGGTGAACCATGGTGTCTTCCTTCCCGGCCCAGCTGCGGCCACGCTCGATCCGGGGAGCGTCGCCGGCAGCCTCAGCATGAGCCCTCCGCCCGGACGCCCTTCCAATTTCGGCGGAGAACGGTATTCTCTCTCCAGAGATTGAGAGGTGCGGACGATGGATGGTGTCACGGAATCCCGACTCGACGCGGCGGCGCTGGGGCGCCTGCTCGACGCCGCCGGCGCTCCCGGCCACGGCGAACTGCCGGTGCTCGAACCCCTGTCCGGCGGATCGCAGAACGCGCTCTACCGGGTGGCCGGCCGCGGGACGCCGATGGTGCTGCGTATGCCGGGCACCCGGGCAGATGCCGCCCGGCTCGACGGGCTGCGCCGCGAGATCCGGCTGGTGCGCGCACTGACGGGAACCGATGTCCCGCATGCGGAACTGATCGCGGCCGACGACGCCGGTGGGGTGCTGGGGCAGCCCTGCTACGTGATGGCCGAGGTGGACGGCTGGAACTCCACCGGCGCCCAATGGCCCGCCCCGTTCGACACCGACCTGACGGCCCGGCGCGGCCTGGCATTCGAACTGGTCGACGGCGCGGCCCGGCTCGGCCGAGTGGACTGGCGCGCGCAGGGGCTCGACGGGTTCGGCCGGCCGGACGGATTCCACGAACGCCAGGTCGACCGCTGGCTGGCCTTCCTGAACAACTACCGGGTGCGGGAGCTGCCGGGCCTGGATGAGGCGGCGGACTGGCTGCGCGCCAACCGGCCCCGGCACTACACCCCGGGCATCATGCACGGCGACTATCAGTTCGCCAACGTGATGTACGGCCACGGCGCCCCGGCGAAACTGGTCGCGATCATCGACTGGGAGATGACGACCATCGGCGATCCGCTGCTGGACCTGGCCTGGGCGCTGCTCGGCTACGACGGTGAAAACCCGCGCACGCAAGGCTATTACGCCGACCTCACCGGTATGCCCACCCGCACCGAACTGCTGGCGCACTACGAGCGGGTCAGTGGGCTCTCCACCGAGAACATCGACTACTATCTGGTGCTGGCGAACTTCAAGCTCGGCATCGTGCTGGAGAAGACTTACGCTGCATCGGTGACCAGCGACAAGGTCGATCCGGAGATCGCTGCGGCGATGGGCCCGATGATCCCGCAGTTGATCGCCCAGGCCGCCGAGTTGGCCCGCTCCCTGCCATCGGTAGCGCGGCATGGGCGCTAAGACCGGGTTTGCGGACGGGCTGTTCGATCTGACCGACCGGGTGGTGCTGGTGACCGGCGGCAGCCGGGGCCTGGGCCGACAGATGGCGTTGGCGGCCGCGCGATGCGGCGCCGACGTAGTGATCGCCAGCCGCAAACTCGAGGCGTGTCAGGCCGCCGCCGCCGAGATCGAGGCCGAGACCGGGCGCGCCGCCCTGCCCCACGCGGTACACGTGGGCCGCTGGGATCAGCTCGAGGGCCTGGTCGAGGCGGCCTATGAGCGGTTCGGCAAGGTCGACGTGCTGGTCAACAACGCGGGCATGTCGCCGGTCTACGACAAGCAGACCGACGTCACCGAGCAGATGTTCGACGCGGTGGTCAACCTCAACCTCAAGGGCCCGTTTCGGTTGTCGGCGCTGGTCGGTGAGCGGATGATCGCGGCCGGGCGGGGATCGATCATCAACGTCAGCACGCACGGGTCGCTGCGGCCGCATCCGTCGTTCATCCCCTACGCCGCGTCCAAGGCCGGGCTCAACGCCATGACCGAGGCGCTGGCCCAGGCGTTCGGCCCCGCGGTGCGGGTCAACACCTTGATGCCCGGTCCGTTTCTGACCGACATCTCGAAGGCGTGGAACTTCGGCGAGGCCGTCAACCCGTTCGGAGGCCATGCCTTGCAGCGGGCCGGCGAGCCACCCGAGATCATCGGCGCCGCACTGTTTTTGATGTCGGACGCATCCAGCTTCACCACCGGCTCGATCGTGCGGGTCGACGGCGGCATTCCGTAGAAAGGGGCCGACATGGCATGGGATTTCTCCACCGAACCGGAGTTCCAGGCGAAGCTCGACTGGATCGGCGAGTTCGTGCGCGACGAGGTGGAACCACTCGAGGTGCTGTTCCCCGGCTGCGAATACCTGCCGCTGGATGAGCAGCGCCGCCGGATCGTCGACCCGCTCAAGGGCCGGGTGCGCGAGCAGGGGCTGTGGGCCCCGCACCTGGGCCCCGAGCTCGGCGGCCAGGGCTTCGGCGCGGTGAAGCTGGCGCTGATCAACGAGATCCTGGGCCGGTCCAGCTGGGCGCCGATCGTGTTCGGCACCCAGGCCCCCGACACCGGCAACGCCGAGATCCTGGCCCGGTTCGGTACCCCGGCTCAGAAGGAGAGCTATCTGGCCGGCCTGCTGTCCGGGGAGATCTTCTCCTGCTTCTCGATGACCGAACCACAGGGCGGCGCCGACCCGCGAGTGTTCACCACCCGTGCGGTTCGCGAGGGTGACGAGTGGGTGATCACCGGGCGAAAGTACTTCTCCTCCAACGCCTCGGTGGCGTCGTTCTTCATCGTGGTGGCGATCACCGACCCGGATGTACCGGTGCATCGCGGGGCATCGACCTTCCTGATCCCGGCCGGCACACCGGGTCTGGTCATCGAAGCCACCCACCACCTGGTGGGTTCGCATCCGCACGAAGCCGGGCACTCGCTGGTGCACTACGACAATGTGCGGGTGCCGGCGGACGCGATCCTCGGCGAGCCGGGGCAGGGCTTCGGAATCCTGCAGAACCGGCTCGCCGGTGGAAGGCTGCACCACGCCATGCGCTCCATCGGGGTGGCGCAGCGCGCCATCGACATGATGGCCCGGCGCGCCAAAAGCCGGTTCACCCAAGGCAGCTCGCTGGCCGACAAGCAGCTGGTGCAGGCGTTCATCGCCGACTCCTACGCCGAGCTGATCCCGTTCCGGCTGACGGTGCTGCACACCGCATGGCTGATCGACACCGCCGGGGAGCACGCGGCGCGCGCCGAGATCGGGGTCTGCAAGATCCTGGCGTCGCAGGTGCTCAAGTCGATCGGGCTGCGCGCCATCCAGGTGCACGGCGCGATGGGCCTGACCGAACAGCTGCCGCTGACGAACGTGCTGTTGGGCGGGGTGGCGCTCGGGCTGGCCGACGGCCCCACCGAGGCGCACAAGGTGAACCTGGCCCGGCTGCTGCTCAAAGACTACGACGCCGAGGACCCGGAGTGGCCCAGCGAGTTCCTGGACAACCGCATAGCTGCCGCACGCGCGAAGTACGGCGACCTGGTTGACCGGATACCGGCGGTGCCATGACCCGCGTCACCGCCGCGGTGGACCGCGCCCTCGACGACCGGCAGCGCGAGGCCACTGCCGAGGTGGAGCGCATCCTGGACGCGGCGGTGACCGTGATGGCGCGCACCGCACCGGATGCGCCCCGGGTGTCCGACATCGTCGCCGAGGCGGGCTCGTCGAACAAGGCGTTCTACCGCTACTTCGCCGGGAAGGACGACGTGATCCTGGCGGTCATGGAGCGCGGCGTCGGCATCGTGGTGTCCTACCTGGAACACCAGTTGGCCAAGGAGGCCACCGCAGCGGGCAAGGTGGCGCGCTGGATTCGCGGTGCGCTGGCACAGGTCTCCGACCCGCACCTGCTGAGCATGAGCCGAATGGCCAGTACGCAGCTGGGCCGCAGCACCGACCGTCGGCTGTCCGACGATGACATCCTGGCGCCGCTGCGCGGGCTGCTCGTCGAACCGGTGACCGCGCTGGGCGGTGACGACCCGCGCCGCGATGTCGATCTGGTCTTCGGCTGTACCTTGTCGACCATGCGTACTTACCTCAATGCCGGACAGCGGCCCAAGCGAGCCGACATCGATCATCTGGTGGCGTTCTGCCTGCGCGGGTTGGGCGTCTGATGCGGGCCGTGGTCTGCCGCGAGTACGGCCCGCCGGAAGACCTGGTGATCGAGGAGCTTCCGGACCCCACGCCGGGACCCGGCACGATGGTGGTCCGGGTGCGGGCCGCCGCGGTCAACTTCCCCGACGTGCTGCTGATCGACGGCAAGTACCAGCTGAAGATCCCGCCGCCGTTCACGCCCGGCAGCGAGCTGGCCGGTGATGTGATCGCGGCCGGTGACGGGGTGCCGTTCGCTGTCGGCGACCGGGTGGTGGGTACGTCGTTCGTGGGAGGCTTCGCCGAGCAGGCGCTGGTGCCCGCCGCGGCGGCGACCGCCATCCCCGACGGCATCGACTACGCGGCCGCCGCCGGCTTCGGCGTCACCTACCGCACGGCGTATCACGCGCTGCGCTCGGTCGCCCAAGTGGCAGAGGGCGATTGGGTGGTGGTGCTGGGTGCGGCCGGCGGTGTCGGGCTGGCCGCGGTCGATCTGGCGGTGGCGATGGGCGCGAAAGTGCTAGCCGCGGCATCCAGCCCGGAGAAGCTCGAGGTGTGCCGGCAGCGTGGCGCGGCCGCGACCGTCGACTACGACGCCGAGGACCTCAAGACGCGGATCCGGGAGATCACCGGCGACGGCGCACAGGCGGTGCTCGACCCGGTCGGCGGTTCCTATGCCGAGCCGGCCCTGCGCAGTCTGGCCCGCGGCGGGCGGTTCATCACCCTCGGCTACGCCGCCGGGTCGATCCCGGCGATCCCGCTGAACCTGGTGATGCTCAAGGGCATCACGGTGCAGGGCATGGAGATCCGCACGTTCGCCACCGATTTCCCGGCGGAGAACGAGCGTGACCTCGCCGAACTGCACCAGCTGTTCGCCGACGGCAAGGTCAGCCCGTACATCGGTGCCCGCTTCCCGCTCGCCGAGACCGCGACGGCGCTGCGCTACGTCGCCGACCGCAAGGCCGTCGGCAAGGTCATCATCGACGTCTGACCCAGATCAGCGTGTTGTGGCTCGTCACACCGTCGTTGGTGGTCGTCGCCGACAGGGTCAGCCGGTCGCCGTCGACCCGGGCCTGCCGCAACTGAGGGGCCGCCAGCAGCTCGGGCAGTATCGAGACGCTCACCTCGTGGTGCACGGTCGCGGCGTCTTCGTCGACGCGGAAGCGGCCGCCGTAGGCGATGTAGCTCTCGGAGCCGTCGGTCAGTTGCGCGGACATGTACCCGTCGCCGGTGTAGAGAATCAGACCGCGCGGCGCCGTGCCCAGCGGATGCGACACCGCGCCGGTGCCGGCATCGCGGGAATCAAACGACGACAGTTCCCAGCCGCCGAGGATCGCGTCGCGCAGTGTGCTCATCACGCCATGATGACGGTTCGGCTCACCGGCTCGGCGGCGGCCTGCCGGCTGCCCAGACCACGCCGCAGTGCATACAGCAGCGCATCGCGGGTCTCCCGGGGATCGATCAGCTCGTCGAAGCCGAGTTGCTGGGCCGAGTGGTAGGAGGCCTGCAGCTCGGTGTCACGCAGCTTGGCGGCCAGATCCTCACCGGCGTGCGAGGCGGCGCTGAGCGCGGCCGCACTCATGGCGCCCATCGTCGCGCCCGGGTAGGCGAACGTGGCCACCTGGGAGTCGAAGCCCAGCAGGGACATCACCATCGACCCGAAGCCGTAGGCCTTGCGCAGTGTCAGATGCAGTTTCACGGTGGTGGCCGCCGTCTGGGCGGCGAACATCCGGGCGCCGGCCCGCAGCACCCCGGTGCGCTCCGACCGGCTGCCCGGCAGCATGCCGGGATTGTCGGCCAGAAACACGATCGGCAGATGGAACGAGTCGGCCACCTGGATGAAGTGGGCGGCCTTGTCGGCCGCGTCGGCGTCGATCGAACCGGCCAGCACCTGCGGCTGGTTGGCCACCACCGCGACCGGATGGCCGCCCAGGTGCGCCAGCGCGCAGATGATCGCGCGCCCGAACCGCGGCTGCACCTCGAACCAATCGGGCCGGTCGAAGACGACGTTGAGCACCGCACGCATGTCGTAGACGCGGCGGTTGTCACGCGAGACGATGTCGAGCAGCTCCGGGGTGGGCCGAGGCTCCGCGGTGGAGTCCGCGGGCAACGCCGCCGGGTAGGACCAGGCGCTGGAGGGGAAGTAGGACAGATACCGGCGGATGTCGTCGAGCACCGCCGTGTCGTCGTCGGCGATGTTGTGGATGACGCCGCTGGGCAGGGCGACCTCGGGGCCGCCCAGGTCCTCCTTGGAGATGTCTTCGCCGGTGGACTCTTTGACCACCGGCGGCCCGGCGGTGAAGATCGCGCCCTGTGGGCTCATGATCCGGAAGTCGCAGACCGGGGCGACCAGGGCGCCGTGTCCGGCCGACGGCCCGAGTACCGCGGCGACGGTCGGCACCCGGCCCGAACACTGCGCCTGAGCCAGCAGATCGGTCGGGGTGCGTCCGTAATGCTCGCCGGTGGGGCGGAATCCGGCGCCTTCCAACAGCATCACCAGCGGGATCTTGTCGCGCAGCGCCAGTTCGGCGATGCGGTACCGCTTGGCGTTGCCGCCCGGTCCGATGCTGCCCGCCAGCGTGGTGAAATCCTCGGCGCCCACCATCACCGGGGCGCCGTTGATCTCACCGGCGCCGACCACTATCCCGTCGGCGGCGATCTGGCCGCCGACCATCGTGCCCAGCTCCCGGAACGTGCCCGGGTCCAGCAGATGCCCGATCCGGGCACGCGCGTCGAGCTTGCCCTTCCCATGGTGCTTGGCCACCCGTTCGGCGCCGCCCATGGCCCGCGTGTGCTGGCGCCGCCGGTCCAGGTCCTCCAGGGTCTCCTGCCAGCCGTTCGTCATCTGCGGGTCCTCGCTTCGTTGACCATACTGAAATTCTTACTGTAGCGTCTCCCGGCATGGGTGGAATTGGCTGCCCGGACGGGTTTCGAGTATGAGTTCTGTTGCGCCGGAGTGCGACCGATGACTTCCGTGACACAGATACCGCGGCATCCGCACGACGTCACGCGCGAGTGGCTCTCGGGCGCCCTGGGGGTCGAGGTGGCATCGGTCGACGTGCTGCCGGTGGGGACCGGCCAGACCGGGGCGACCTATCGGGTGTCGGCGACCTACGCGGCCAACCCGGCGGGCCTGCCGGAGACCTTCGTGATCAAACTGCCGGCCGGTGACGACGCCGTGCGGGATCGGGTGGTGCTGGGCTACCGCAGCGAATGCGCCTTCTACGCATCGGTCGCCGATCGGGTCGCGATACCGATCCCGCAGGTCTACCACTGCGAAATCAATGCTGAGGCAACCGAATACGCGTTGCTGCTCGCCGACTGTGCCCCCGCCGCCCAGGGCGACCAGATCGCCGGCTGCGAAGCGGGGCAGGCCCGGCTGGCGGTGACCGCGCTGGCCGGGCTGCACGCACCGACCTGGTGCGACGAGCGGTGGCTGACCTTCCCGGGTCTGGCGATGACACAGTTGGACGAGGCCGGCGCCAAGGGCATGGGCGACATCGCCCGGATGTGTGCGGCGACCACCGTCGAGCGGCTCGGCGAAAAACTCGGGGAGGCCGACTGCGCGACGCTGACCGCCGCGCTGGACGTGATCACCCCCTGGGTGTCGGCGCCGCTCGGGCGGTTCGCCCTGATCCACGGCGACTACCGGCTGGACAACATGCTGTTCAGTCCCGACGGCGAGCAGATCTGGATCGTCGACTGGCAGACGCTGGGCGTCGGCCTGCCGGCCCGGGACCTGGCCTTCTTCACTGCCACCAGTCTGCGTCCCGAGCTGCGTTCGGCGATCGAGGCCGATCTGGTCACGGCCTATCATTGCGCGCTGCTGGGCCACGGCGTGACCGACTACGACCGGGAAACCTGTTGGCAGGACTACCGGTTCGGCGTGCTGCAGGCGCCGCTGATCTGTGCCCTAGGGCTGGTGTTCGCCACCGGAACCGACCGCGGCGACGACATGTTCGTGGCCATGCTGCGGCGCGCTTGTCAGGCGGTCCGCGACCTGAAAACACTGGAACTGGTGCAGGAGGTCTGCTGAAGATGGGTGCCGAAACACAGGGGCCGCGGCCGCCCGAGGGGGACTGGCTGGGGACGCCGTTCCTGACGTTTCGGCGGGAGGGGCCGATCGCGGTCTGCACCCTGGATCGCCCCGAGGCCCGTAACGCGATGACACCCGCCATGTACTTCGGCCTGCGCTACGCGGTCGGCCGGGTCAACGAGGACCCGGACCTGGCCGGGTTGTTGATCACCGGCACCGGCGATGTGTTCGCACCGGGCGGCGACATGGGCGGAGGCGGGGCCGACGACTGGATCACGTTCGGGGCCGCGCTGGGCATGGACGTCACCCCGTTCGACGCGTTGCGCAGCTCGGTCAAGCCGGTCGTGTCCGCGGTCAACGGGCTGTGCCAGGGCGGCGGGCTGCAGATCGCCCTGTGCAGTGATGTGGCGGTGGTCAGCGAGCGGGCCAGCTTCCGGGTGCCCGAGCTGTTCCGCGGTATCGCCGACACCTACTACAGCCAGATGCTGGCGCGGGTGGTCGGCCCGGTTCGCACCCGCGACCTGATGTTCACCGGCAGAACGTTCGGCGCGCAGGAGGCGCTGGATTGGGGCATGGTGGCACGTGTGGTCCCGCACGACGAGCTGCCCGACGTCGCGGCTGAGGTGCTGGCGCAATGCTGCCGGACGGCGCCCGGCGCACGGGCGGTGGTCAAGGCGACGTTGGACTCCTACCTGGGCCTGTATGACCGGATCGGGATGAGCAACAGCCTGGGTTCACCGGAGGCGATCGAGGGCTTCCGCGCCTTCAAGCAGCGCAGGTCACCGGAGTGGGTGCACCCGGCGCTGCGACTCGACGGACGTCTATAAATGAATCCCATGCTCTAAATGAGAATGGGTGTGCACGAAAACTAGAAGCTCATATCGCAGGATTGACCAATCGGATAGTATTCACACGCATCGCGTTAACGGCCATTCGGAGGAGCCTGCCCTATGGGGATGAAGGACTTGTCCATCCGGTGGTCCCCGGAACTGCTGATGGGACGGCTGTCGGGGCCGATGGAGGCTGTCGGCGGGCTGTTCTCGATGTCGGTGGACGCGGTCAAGTTCTTGTTCCGGCGCCCGTTTCAGGCCCGCGAATTTCTGGAGCAGTCCTGGTTCGTCGCCCGGGTGTCACTGGCGCCGACCCTGCTGGTGGCGATCCCCTTCACCGTGCTGGTCAGCTTCATCCTCAACATCCTGCTGCGGGAACTCGGCGCCGCGGACCTGTCCGGTGCCGGTGCGGCGTTCGGGGCGGTGACCCAGGTCGGGCCGATGGTGACCGTGCTGATCGTCGCCGGCGCGGGGGCCACCGCGATGTGCGCCGATCTGGGGTCGCGCACCATCCGCGAAGAGATCGAAGCCATGGAGGTCCTCGGCATCAACCCGGTGCAGCGGCTGGTGACACCACGCATGCTGGCCGCCGGGCTGGTGGCACTGCTGCTGAACAGCCTCGTGGTGATCATCGGGATCCTCGGCGGCTACGCGTTCTCGGTCTTCGTGCAGGACGTCAACCCGGGTGCGTTCGCGGCCGGTCTCACCCTGCTCACCGGAGTCCCTGAGTTGATCATCTCCAGCGTCAAAGCGGCACTGTTCGGGCTGATCGCCGGGATGGTGGCCTGCTACCGCGGCCTGACCATCTCCGGCGGGGGCGCCAAGGCCGTGGGCAACGCGGTGAACGAGACCGTGGTCTACGCCTTCATGTCGCTGTTCGTCGTCAACGTGGTCGTCACCGCGATCGGCATCAAGATGACGGTGCGCTGAGCCGTGGCGCTGCGTGCCCTGTCGGCTGTCTATCCGGGTGTCACCCGGCAGCTCCGGCGTCCGGTCGCCTCACTCGGGCGGATCGGGGACCACACGCTGTTCTACGGCAAGGCCATCGGCACCACGCCGTTCGCGCTCACCCGGTACCGCCGCGAGGTGATTCGCCTGATCGCCGAGATCAGCATGGGCACCGGGACCCTGGCGATGATCGGCGGCACCGTGGTGATCGTCGGCTTCCTGACCCTGGCCGCCGGCGGCACGCTCGCCGTGCAGGGCTACAGCTCGTTGGGCAACATCGGCATCGAGGCGCTGACCGGGTTCCTGGCGGCGTTCATCAACGTCCGCATCTCGGCGCCTGTGGTCGCCGGTATCGGGCTGGCGGCCACCTTCGGCGCCGGGGTGACCGCGCAGCTGGGGGCGATGCGGATCAACGAGGAGATCGACGCGCTGGAGTCGATGGCGATCCGTCCGATCGCCTATCTGGTCAGCACCCGCATCGTGGCCGGGTTGTTCGCGATCACCCCGCTGTACGCGATCGCGGTGATCCTGTCGTTCATCGCCAGCCGCTTCACCACCGTCTTCCTGTTCGGGCAGTCGGCCGGCCTGTATGACCACTACTTCCGGACCTTCCTGAATCCCATCGACCTGCTCTGGTCGTTCCTGCAGGCCTTCCTGATGGCGATCACCATCCTGTTGATCCACACCTACTTCGGCTATTTCGCCGCGGGCGGGCCCGCCGGTGTCGGGGTGGCGGTGGGCAATGCGGTGCGCACCTCGCTGATCGTGGTCGTCTCGGTGACGTTGCTGGTCTCGCTGTCGGTCTACGGCGCCAGCGGCAACTTCAACCTGGCCGGATAGCCGGTGGTGACCAGGGAGTATTCCGCCGTGTGACCCAAGTGGTATTGGCATTCTCATTTTTGGCAAGTACGGTATCCACTGATGAGTGAGCCAGTGCAGACTTCCTCGGGGATACCCCTGAAGCCGGTGTACGGACCGGACGACCGGCGCGGTGAGCCGCCCGCGCCCGGGACCTACCCGTTCACCCGGGGCAACTTCGAGTCCGGCTACCGCGGCCGGCTCTGGACCTTCCGTCAGTACTCCGGCTTCGGCACCGCCGAGGAGTCCAACCGGCGCTACCAATACCTGCTGAGCCAGGGCGGCACCGGGCTGTCGGTCGCGCTGGATCTGCCGACGCAGTGCGGCTACGACTCCGATGACCCCGAAGTCGGCGAAGAGGTCGGCCGCGTCGGCGTCGCGGTGGACACCCTGGCCGATGCCGAGATCCTGTTCGACTCCATCCCGCTGGACAAGATCAGCACCAGCTTCACCATCAACGGCACCGCCGCGATCCTGCTGGCGTTCTACGTGGCCGCCGCCGAGCGTTCCGGGGTGCCACGGGCCAAGCTCACCGGCACCATCCAGAACGACATCCTCAAGGAGTACGCCTCCCGGGGCACCTGGATCTGGCCGCCCGAACCGTCGCTGCGGCTGATCGCCGACACCATCGAATTCTGCGCCGCCGAAGTGCCTCGGTTCAACGCGATCTCGGTGGCCGGGGCACACTTCCGTGATGCCGGCGCCAACGCCGTGCAGGAGATGGCGTTCACCCTCGCCGACGGCGTCACCTACTGCGACACCGTCGTGGAGCGCGGCCGGATGAGCATCGAGCAGTTCGCCCCACAGGTCTCGTTCTTCTTCTACACCCACGGCGACTTCTTCGAGGAGGTCGCCAAATACCGGGCCGGCCGCCGCCGCTGGGCCACGATCGTGCGGGAGCGCTACGGCGCCGAGGCCGACAAGGCATCGATGTTCCGGTTCGGCTGCGTCGCCGGTGGGGCGTCGCTGTTCGCGCCCCAGGCCCAGAACAATCTGGTGCGGGTGGCCTACGAGTCGATGGCCGCGGTGCTGGGCGGGGTGCAGTCGATGTTCACCGCGGCCTGGGACGAGCCGTTCGCGTTGCCCAGCGAGGAGTCCGCGACCCTGGCTCTGCGCACCCAGCAGATCCTGGCCTATGAGACCGGGGTGACCCGGGTGGCCGATCCGCTCGGCGGCTCCTACTTCGTCGAGGCGCTCACCGACGCCACCGAGGAACGCATCATCGAGATCATGGCCGACCTGGAGAACCACGGCGGCATGGTGCGCGCCATCGAGGACGGCTACCTGCAGGGGTTGATCGCCGACGAGGCGTTCAAGATCCATCACGAGATCGAAGCCGGGGACCGGCCCGTCGTCGGGGTCAATAAGTTCACCAGCGACGAGCCCCCGCCGGAGATCGCCACCTACGAGCTCGACGCGCAGGGACGCGACGTCCAACTCAAGCGGCTGGCCCGGGTCAAGGCCGAACGCAATGCCGACGACGTCGCCGCCAAGCTGGCCGCGCTGTCGCGCGCCGCCGAGGGCGACGACAATCTCATGCATTCCCTGATCGACTGCGCCAACGCCTACTGCACGGTGGGTGAGATGGTCTCGGCGCTCAAGGCGGTCTGGGGCGAGTTCCAGCAACCGGTGGTGTTCTGATGACCTCTTCTGCTTCTGCAACCTCTTTGGGGTCCAACCCGACCCGGGTCCTGGTGGCCAAACCCGGCCTGGACGGCCACGACCGCGGCGCCAAGATCGTCGCGCGGACCCTGCGTGACGCCGGCTTCGAGGTTATCTACACCGGCATCCGGCAGAAGGTGGAGGACATCGTGGCCACCGCGTTGCAAGAGGACGTGGCGGTGATCGGGCTGAGCATTCTGTCCGGTGCGCACATCGCGTTGACCGCCCGCGTCATCGAGGGGCTGCGTGCCGCCGACGCCGGCGACATCGCGGTGGTGGTCGGCGGCACCATTCCGCAGGCCGATGTGCCCAAGCTGTCCGCGCTGGGTGCGGCGGCGGTATTCCCCACCGGAACCTCGCTGGAGGATCTGGTGACCGGCGTCCGGCAGGTCGTCGCGAAGACGGAGGTGTAGCGGTATGCGGCTGGGGGTGATGATCGGCGCCGAGCGCGGCGACATGGCGCGCAAAGTCACCAAGCTGATCGCCGACATTCAGTGGGCCGAGCAGGCCGGCCTGGCCACGGCGTGGATGCCGCAGGTGCCCGACGACTTCGATCTGTTGACCATGGTGGCGCTGATGGCCTCGCACACCACCCGGATCGAACTCGGCACCGCCGTGGTGCCGTTGCAGGCCCAGCACCCGATCGCACTTGCCCGCCAAGCCCTTTCGGTGAACGCGATCGCGGGCGGCCGGCTGGCGCTGGGCGTCGGGCCGTCGCACCACTGGATCATCGCCGACATGCTCGGCCTGCCGTATGACAAGCCGGCCGCATACACCCGGGACTATCTGCAGGTTCTCAACGCCGCACTGTCGGGACCCGGCCCTGTTGACGTGGAGAACGACCACTTCACCGTGCACAACCCGACCGCGCTCGGCGCCGAGACCAAGATGCCGGTGCTGGTGGCCGCGCTGGGACCGGTGATGCTGCAGATCGCCGGCGAGCACGCCGACGGCACGTCGCTGTGGATGGCCGACGAGAAGGCCATCGCCGAGCACATCGCGCCGAAGATCAACAAGGCCGCGGCCGACGCCGGCAAACCCGCGCCGCGCATCGTCGCCGGTATTCCGGTCACGCTGTGCGCGAACTCCGAGATCGAGGCCGCCAAGGAGCGCGCCAACCGGATCCTGGCGGAGGCCGAGACCTCACCGAACTATCAGCGACTGCTCGACCGCGGTTCGGCCCGTGATGTCGGCGATCTGTGCGCGGCGGGTGACGAGGAGTCAATCCTGAAGCGATTCAAGCAGTTCGCCGACGCCGGCGTGACCGACCTGTCGGTGCGACTGCTGCCGATCGGCGACACCCGCGACGAGCTGATCGCCTCCAAGTACCGCACCCGCGAGGTGATCGCCGAACTAGCCAAGGCCGTCTAGGTGAGCGGACCGCTTGCCGGAATCCGCATCCTCGAAGTGGGGGTGATGCTGGCCGGCCCATACGCGACCATGCTGCTGGCCGATCTCGGGGCCGAAGTCATCAAGATCGAACCGCCGGGCGGCGAGATCTCCCGCCAGGTGGGGCCGAGCTACTTCGCCAGCCTCAACCGCAACAAGCGCAGCGTTCAATTGGACCTTCGGTCGCCGCAGGGGCAGGCGCGGCTCGGGGAGCTGGTCGCCGATTCCCATGCGCTGCTGGTGAATATGAAGCCGTCGGTGATCCGCAAGTTGGGGCTCACCTATTCGGCGCTGCGGCGCTTCAACGAGTCGATCGTGTGCGTGGCGCTGACCGGCTTCGGGCTGGACGGCGGCGACGAGCCGGCCTTCGACTACGTGATCCAGGCGGCCACCGGGGTGGCCGCGATGACCGGCGACCCGGACGGACCGCCGACACTGCCGGGCTACTCGTCGGCGGACAACTCCACCGGGCTGACGGCGGCGCTGGGGCTGTTGGCTCAGATCGTCAGCGGGCATGGCGGCCAGGTCGAGGTATCCCTGCAGGATGTGATGCTGTCCCAGCTGAACTACCGGGCATCGGCCTACCTCAACGACGGCCTCGAACCGCAGCGGTATGCCCACGGCGCACACTCGTACTACGTTCCGGCGCAGCTCTTTCCGACCGCCGACGGACATCTTGCCCTGTTCGTCACCCACGACGGGTTCTGGAAAACCTTCGCCGTGCAGGCCGGGATCGACGGCTTCACCACCATGGCCGAGCGCGTCACCCGCCGCGACGAGGTCCTTGCGGTGGTCACCGCGGCCCTGGCCTGCGACACCGCGGCCGGCTGGGAGCGACGCCTGCGTCCACTCGGTGTGCCGGCGGCCGCGGTGCGCACCCTGCCCGAAGCGCTCAAGGAACATCCGGAAATGGTTGTCACGGCCGGGGATTTCCGGCTGGTCGGCAGCCCGATCCGGATCGCCGGGTACGAACCGGTGTACCGGCCGCCGCCGGCGCTGGACGACTAAGCGCCCCGGCTCAGACCGTGACGATCGTCGCCGACGCCGTGCCCGGCGCCCCGTAGACCTGCGCGAACCCCACCTTGGGCTCGCCCGGCACCTGGCGCTCACCGGCTTGGCCGCGCAGCTGGCGCACCAACTCGTGCAGCTGGCGCAGCCCGGACGCGCCGATCGGCTCGCCGTTGGCGATCAGTCCGCCGTCGGTGTTGACCGGCAGTGATCCGCCGATCTCGGTGGCCCCGTCGGCGAGCAGCTTCTCCTGGTCGCCGTCGGCGCAGAAGCCGCACTCGGCCATGTGGATGACCTCGGCGCCGGCGTCGGTGTCCTGCAGCTGGATCACGTCGACGTCTTCGGGTGCCACACCGGCGATCTCGAACGCGGCTTTGGCTGCGTAGACCGTCGGCGCGACATCCTCTTCGATCGGAGCCGACGTGCCGTGCACCTCGTAGGCGCCGAAGGTGCGGGTGCGGATCTCGGTGGCCTTCAGGTACACCGGCTTGTCGGTGTAGCGGTGGGCGATGTCGGCGCGGCACATGATGACTGCAGCCGCACCCTCGTCGGGCGCGCAGAACATGTACTGGGTTAGCGGGTAGTTGAGCACCGTCGAGCCCAGGATGGCCTCTTCGGACATCGGCTTGCGCCGGAAGGCATTCGGGTTCAGCGCGCCATTGCGGAAGTTCTTGGCGGCGACCTTGGCCAGCGTCTGCTGGGAGATGCCGTGATCGTGCAGGTAGCGGTTGGCCTTCATGCCGAAGAACTTGGTGGTGACGAACTGCCCGTTCTCGGCGTACCAGGCCGGCAGCGCCAGCTTGGCCGGATCATCGGTGAATGCCCCGCGGGGATGCTTGTCCATGCCGATCGCGATACCGATGTCGTACTTGCCGGACCGGATGTTGTCGGCGCAGACCTGGGTGGCGGTGGCAGCCGTCGCGCACGCGTTGAACACGTTGGTGAACGGGATCCCGGTCAACCCGACCAGGCGCGTCACCGCGTCCGGGTTGGAGATCTCATAGCTGCCGCCGACACCGAATTGGATGTCGCGCCACTCGATTCCGGCGTCGGCCAGAGCGGTGTGGATGGCTTCGGCGCCCATCTGCATCGCGGACTTGTCGAACCGGCCGAACGGGTGCAGTCCGACGCCGATGATCGCCACATCGTTGCTCGCTACCGTCATTTCGCAGTTCTCCTTCAGACGGGCTGGAACGCCCAGGTGACAACTTCGGTGCCGTCGTCCTCGACGTAGAACGGCACCATGGTCAGTTCGACTGCCATGCCGAATTTCAGCTTGGCGGGATCGGATTCGGTCAGGCGGGCCTCCACCTGGACCACGTCGCCGAGGCGGACCAGTCCGACGCCGAACGGGGTGAAACCCTCGGCGGTCTCGCCCCCGGCGTAGGGCAGCTTGGGGACGAAGCCCTGGGTGGTCCAGGCCTCGAGGGTGCCCTGGCGGGGCAGCAGTAGATCGCGCATCTGCGGGCCGCTGCAGCGCGGGCAGTGGTCCTGGCGGGGCCAGACTGTGGCCTCGCAGTCAGCGCATTGACTGCCGATCAGAGCCGGGTTCTCGTCGGGGAAGTTGGTGACGTCGGGAGCGAGGGCTCTGCGCTTCGTGGAAATCACGTTCTCAATTAGAGCATATGGTGATACAGATTGGGTAGCCGCTGACGGCATCGGTCATGGACGCGGTCCCTGGGCTCAGTGGCGCGAGCGTGCGCAGATGCACGCGTTCATCCGGCGTGTCGCGTACATCTGCGCACGCTCGCGGGAAGAACGGGAAGAAATGGCTACTTGGCCAAGCCGTGGGCGCAGAAGTCCCAGACTTCGTCGGCGGTGATCGGGTGGCTGGCCGGATCGTCGGACTCGGCGCTGGACTGCGCTACGAACATGACGGTCTGCATGGTCATCGCGGCCATGCGCCGGGCGTTGACCTCCGGCCGCAGCTCGCCGGCTTCGGCGGCTTCCTCCATCAGCTCGGTGAGTAGCGTCAGCAGCGGGGTGAAGGCGACTCTGACCTCGGTCGGATGAGAGACCAGCAGTCGCGGCGCGAAGTCGGTGAACAGCGGGCGCTTGGCTTCCGGGTCCGGGCGGGACAGGTCGAAGAGCAGCTGGACTGCCACTTTCAGCCGTTCCAGCGGCTTCTTCTGGTTCTCGGTGGCGGCGCGGATCTGGTCGGCGGTGCGAGTCAGGGCGTCCTCGAACAGCGCCAGCAGCAACTCATGCTTGCCGTTGAACTGCAGGTAGAAGCTCCGCAGCGACTGTCGGGAGCGCTCGACGACCTCTTGGACGGTGAAGTCGGTACTGCCCTTTTCGATGATGATGGACTGGGCGGCGTCCAAGAATCGCTGAACGCGCTGAGCGGCCCGCAGTCGCGCGGTCTTGATGGACCGCTCGACTGCCCGCTGCTTCCAGACGGGTTCCTCTTCCGGGTTACTCACCAGCGGCTCCAGCTGTTGCCTTTTTGGGAGAACACGAATGCACCCTACCGGAGAATTACTTCATTCCGATGTCAGCCGTCTGCGCGCTGCCGTCCCGCCAGGGAAGATGGTAACTTTCCAAGAATGAGAAGCTGCTTCTCGCTCACGGCTGAACCAGGGCGGAATCGTCGCACCCGGGGACTGCCGTGCAGCTGACCTTCGACGCCGACGTGGAGGACTTCCGGCGGGAGTTCGTCGAGTTCCTCGACGCGAACCTGCCGGCCGAGGCCGACATGGTGGAGCGGCCGCGGTCGACGGCCGCCATCCCGCCGTGGGCGCGGCAGTGGCAGCGGCTGCTGTTCGACAACGGCTGGCTGCTGCCCGGTTACCCGCCGGAGTTCGGCGGCCGCAATGCCACCCTGCTGCAGCAGTACGTCCACCAGCTCGAGCTGTCCCGGCGGCGGATCTACCACAGCTTCAACCCGCAGGGCGTCGGGATCATCGCCGCTTCGGTGATCTCCTTCGGCACGCCCGAACAGCAGCAGCGTTGGGCGGTACCGATCCTGCGCGCCGAGATCACCGCCGCCCTGGGCATGAGCGAGCCCTCGGCCGGATCGGACCTGGCGTCGTTGCGCACCCGCGCGGTACGAGACGGCGACCACTTCGTGGTCAACGGGCAGAAGGTGTGGACCTCGGGCGCCCACGACGCCGACGTGCTGCTGACGTTCGTACGGACCGACCCGGACGCCCCCAAACACCGGGGTATCAGCGTGCTGCTGATCCCCACCGACCTACCCGGGATCGAACGGCGGCCGTTCGCCTCGGCGTGCGACCCGGCCGACCTGGACTTCAACGAGGTGTTCTTCGCCGACGTGCGGGTGCCCGCGGAGAACCTGATCGGCGAACTCAACGACGGGTGGCGGGTGACCACCGGATCGCTGGGACACGAGCGGAACATGCTGTGGCTCGGCTTCGCCGACCGGATGGAGGACCTGCTGGCCGACTTCCACCCGACCACCACGGTCGACCGGGACAGCTACGCGACCCTGGTGATGGACGCGACCGCGCTGCGGCTGCTCGGCTCGGTGGCACTGGCCCGCGCGGCCCGCGGCGCCGAGGACGTGGCCGGGTTGTCGGTGCTCAAACTGCTCGGATCCGAAGCGGGACAGGTGGCTTCGGACTACGCCCTGGCCGCCACCGGCGAGGCGGGTCTGGTCCACCCGACGACGACGGCTCCCTATGTGGCGATGAACCTCGACGGCCATGCGGGCAGCTGGTTCGACCGCTACGTCCGCACCTTCGCCGGAACGATCGCCGGCGGCACATCGGAGATCCAGCGCAACATCATCGCCCAGCGACTGCTCGACCTGCCCCGCAACTGAGAAGGAAGCCCATGTACATCGATTACGAGGTCGCCGACCGGATCGCGACGATCACCCTGAACCGGCCCGAGGCGGCCAACGCCCAGAACCCCGAGTTGCTCGACGAGCTCGACGCGGCCTGGACCCGCGCCGCCGACGACGACGATGTCGCCGTCATCGTGTTGCGGGCCAACGGCAAACACTTCTCGGCCGGCCACGACCTCAAGGGCGGTGGCCCGGTGCCGGACAAGATCACCCTGGAGTTCATCTACAAGCACGAATGCAAGCGTTACCTGGAGTACACGCTGCGCTGGCGAAATGTGCCCAAGCCGTCGATCGCCGCCGTGCAGGGCCGGTGCATCTCCGGTGGGCTGATGCTGTGCTGGCCGTGCGATCTGATCATCGCCGCCGACGACGCCCAGTTCTCCGACCCGGTGGTGCTGATGGGGATCGGCGGCGTCGAATACCACGGCCACACCTGGGAATTGGGGCCGCGCAAGGCCAAGGAGATACTGTTCACCGGCCGCGCGATGACCGCCCAGGAGGTCGAGCAGACCGGGATGGTGAACAAGGTGGTGCCGCGGGACGAGCTGGACGCCGAGACCCGCCGGCTCGCCGAGCACATCGCCACCATGCCGTCGTTCGCGCTGCGGCAGGCCAAGCGGGCGGTCAACCAGACTCTGGATGTGCAGGGCTTCCACTCGGCGATCCAGTCCGCCTTTGACATCCACGAGACCGGGCACGGCAACGCGCTGTCGGTGTGCGGCTGGCCGGTGCTGGTCGACCTGGACGACATGAAATCGAAGGTGCAGTAGCGCCTGGAGCCTCAGACTGCCGCGAGACTGCAGCCACGCACGTTGTTCGCCACTTATCTGTGTGTGAGTGCAATCTCGCGACCCGAACTCAGCTCAGCCGGGCGCGCAACTCCCGCTTGAGCACCTTGCCGTAGCTGTTCTTGGGCAAAGCGTCGACGAACTCGTAGCGCTTCGGGCGCTTGAACCGGGCGATGCGCTCCAGCAGATGCGCGTCCAGGTCACCGGCCGCCACGTCGCCCACCACGAACGCGACGACGATCTCGCCCCACTCGGGATCGGGCGTGCCCACCACCGCGGCCTCGGCGACGCCGGGGTGATCCAGCAGCGCCTCCTCGACCTCGCGCGGATAGATGTTGCTGCCGCCGCTGATGACGACGTCCTTGGACCGGTCGCGCAGCGTCAGATAGCCGCGTTCGTCGAATGAGCCCTTGTCGCCGGTGAACAGCCAACCGTCCTTGACGGTCTCCGCGGTGGCGGCGGGATTGTTCCAGTAGCCGGCCATCACGACGTCGCCGCGACAGACGATCTCGCCGATCTCACCGGTCGGTGCCGGCGTCCCGTCGTCACGCAGCACCGCCACCTGCACCCCGGTGCGCGCCCGGCCCACCGAGGCCAGGATCGCGTCGTCCCCGTCGTGGTCGGCGCGGCGCAGGCCGGTGATCGTCATCGGCGCCTCGCCCTGGCCGTAGAGCTGGGCGAACACCGGCCCGAACGCCGCCAGCGCCTTCTTCAGATTGCCCAGGTACATCGGGCCGCCGCCGTAGATGATCCTGCGCAGGTTGGCCGGCTTGGCCCGGCCGGTATCGACCAGCCGGGCCACCATGGTCGGCGCCAGGAACGCGGTGGCCCCGGGGTGCCGGCCGCACAGGTCGAGGAATTCCTCGGCGTCGAACGCCCCCGATTCGGGCACCACCTGCCGGGCGCCGCGCAGCACATACGGCGCGATGTACAGGCCGGACCCGTGTGACATCGGGGCGCCGTGGATCAGGGAGCAGTCGGCGTCGGGGTCGTCGAGATCGGCCAGGTGCGCCTGCGTCATCGCCATCAGATTGCGGTGCGTCAGCATGGCGCCCTTGGAGCGTCCGGTGGTGCCGCTGGTGTAGAACAGCCACGCCAGTCGGGACGGGTCCGGGTCGGCCGAAGCGACGGGTGATGTATCAAATCGATCCAGATACGCTGCGCTGCCGATGGTCTCGACCGCCCTGGCGGCGGTCAGCCCGGGTGCCAGCTTCGGGGAGGCGAAGACCATGCTCGCCCCGGCATCGTCGAGGATCTGGGCCATCTCGTGTGGGTGCAGCTTGTAGTTGAGCGGTACCACGACGCAGTCCGCGGCCCAGGTGGCGAACATCAGCTCGATGATCTCGGGCCGGTTCTCGCTGGCGATCGCGATCCGTGCGCCGGGCTGCACCTGAAGCCGCAACGAGGCCGCCAATCGCAGTGCGCGATCGGCCAGTTCACGCCAGGTGTGTAGCCGGCGCTCGCCCTGATAGACCGCCCCCCGCTCACCGAATCGGGCCGCGGCCTGATCCAGCAGAGAGAACATATTCATCGCTGAACCCACTCGGCGTCGAGCCCGAAGTCCGACAGGTATTTGGTCGAGCTCCAGCCGCCGTCGACGACGATGGTCTGGCCGTTGATGAATGAGCCTGCCTCCGAGCACAGGAAGGCGACGGTGCCCGCGATGTCGTCCACCCGGCCCAGCCGCGGATACGGCGTCATCTCGGCGTTGAGCTTGCGGAATCGGGCATCGGTGAGGCGCTCTTCGACCATCGGGGTGACCGTGACGCCGGGGGCCACCGCGTTACACCGGATGCCCTGAGCGCCGTACTGGCAGGCGATGTGGGTGGTCAGTGCGGTCAGCCCGCCCTTGGCCGCCGAGTACGCCCCGCCGCGCAGGCCGCCCACCACCGCGAAGGTGGAGGTGACGTTGATGATCGCCGAGCCGGGCGTCAGGTGGCCCAGCACCTCGCGGGTCAGCCGAAACGGCGCCCGCAGCATCAGATTCAGGAAATGGTCGAGGGATTCGTCGTCGGTCTCATGCAGCGGCTTCGGGCTGCCGACACCGGCGTTGTTGATCAGGTAGTCCACCCGGCCCCACCGGGCCAGCGCGGCATCGACGATCTGCCGCGGGCCCTCATCGGTGGTGAGGTCCACCGCCACGGTGGCGATGCGTTCGGGGTCGGTTCCGCCGGCCTCCAGCGCTGCCGCCAGGCCGGCCAGCCGCTCCTGGTCGCGGCCGGTGCCGAGAACCGCCATTCCGGACTCGGCAAGCTTTGTGGCGCAGCCGAATCCGATTCCGCTGCTGGCTCCGGTAACGATCGCCACCTGCATGGTCAGCTCCTTCCGATCAGTGCCGCGCGGATCTGGTGTTTGACCACCTTGCCGGCGTCGTTCTTGGGCAGCGCGTCCCAGATCAGCACCTGCTCGGGGGCCTTGAATCGGGCCACCCCGCGCTCGGTCAGCAGCGCGCGCAGCTCCGCGACATCCGGGGCGGTCTCACCGGCGGCAACGATCACCGCGCAGGCCCGCTCCCCGGTCCGGGGATCGGGCACCCCGACGACGGCGATCTCGGCGATGCCGGGATGGCCGATCAGGATGTCCTCCACCTCGCGCGCGGAGATGTTCTCGCCGTTGCGGATGATCACGTCCTTGAGCCGGCCGGTGACCAGCAGATAGTTGTCGTCGACCCAGCGGCCCAGATCGCCGGTGGCGAAGTAGCCCTCGGCATCGAAACAGTCCTGCTCGTCGGAGGGGTGGGCGTAGCCGAGCAGCATCTGCGGCCCGCGGACGTAGATCTCACCCTCGCCCGGCGGAGCTCCGGCGTGGGCGATCAGTTTGATGTCGGCGATCCCGGCCCGGCCGTCGGTCTGCGCGGCGTATGCCCGCTCGTCGGCGCCGATCGCACCGATCGTGGTGACCGGAACCTCGCTGGACCCGTACACCCGGGTGACGGCGGCACCACGGAAATAGCCGGTTGCCTCTTCGATCAGCGACGCCGGCACCGACGCACCGCCGCAGACGAACAGCTTGAGGTCGGGCAGGTCGGTGCCGGCGCGGCGGGCGGCGGCCAGCAGACCGGCCAGAAACGGTGTCGCGCCCGCGATGTGCGTGCAGCGTTCGGCGAGCATCAGTCCGACTGCCGCATCCGGATCCCAGGTGTCCATCAGCACGGCGGTGGTCTCGAGCAGCAGCGGGGCCTCGAACGCATAGATCGACCCGCCGATGTGGGCGATGGGGGAGGGAACCAGAAACCGGTCACCCGGTTCGAAAAGCCAGTGTCGCCCCAGCTGTGCGATCAGGGCGTTGATCGAGTTATGGCTGTGCAGCACGCCTTTGGCCCGCCCGGTGGTGCCGGAGGTGTACAGCAGCAATCGGGTGGCGTCGGGGTCCAGCACCGGAAACGCGGCCGGTTCGCAACCGCTGTCCAGCAACTCCCGGTAGTCGGTGTACGTACCCGACGGCCCGCGCACCACCACCGTCTCGGGTGGATCGGGCAGGTCGGCGGTCACCCGGGTCAGCATCGCCGGGTAGTCGTGGCCGCGGAACTGTCCCGGCGCGAACAGCATTCGGGTGCCCGAGTCGGCGAGGATGAACCCCAGTTCCGCGTCGCGCAGCGAAGGCAGGATGGGGTTGACCACCATCCCGGACAGTGTCGCGGCCAGGTACACGACGGCGGCCTCGTGCCAGTTCGGCAGCATGAACGACACCACACTGCCGGTCGGCATCCGCTCCAGCATCGCCCCGGCCAGCAGCGTCGCCCGGGTGTGCAGCTCCCGGCAGGTCAGCCGGGTGTCGCCATCGACGACCAGCACCCGGTCCGGGGTGTTCGCGGCGGCCGCCGGAAGGGTGTCGGCCAGTGTCGTCACGGGTCGGCCTGTCCCGAAACCCGGTGCAGAGTCATCGAATACCGGTAGGCGTCGCCGGCATGGGTGTTCACCGTGACCTGTGCGATCTCGCCCTCGGACGTGGTGTAGCTGCGCTGCATCTGCAGCGCGGCGGTGCCGGCCCCGATGGCCAGCGTCTTGGCCAGCTCCGGGGTGATGATCACCGCGCGAATGTGTTGGCGAACCTCGACGACGCTGACCCCGAACACGTCCTCGATCAGCGGGAAGATCGGGCCCGAGTGGCGCTGCAGCAGGCGGCCGACACCGGCGAACGCCCGGTTGATGTAGTACTCGGTCCGGCAGATCGGCGTCGCGTGGCCGGCCACGCGCCGGTTGCCGCGCACCGACAGCCATTCGGTGCCCGTCGGCAGGCCGGTGCGCGCGGCGATCTCGTCGTCGACGGTGACCATCGCATTGGAGTCGATCTCGAACGAGGAGCCGGCCGCGAACGCGACCAGGTCGTTGATCGACACCACGTCCTGGGCGTAGCAGCTCGTCGCGGTGCGGGGGATCACCACGGTACCCGCCCGCGGCCGGGACACGACGAGGTTGTCCTCCCGCAGTCGGCGCAGTGCCTCGCGAATCGTGTAGCGGCTCACCGTGAACCGTTCGCACAGTTCGTGTTCGGTGGGCAACTGCGAGCCCACCGGATACACCCCGTCGGCGATCTCCTTGCGCAGCTCCCGCGCCACCCGCAGGTAGCGGTGGTCGGTCACGATCGCACCGGGTGTAGTGCCAGCACGCTGCCGTCTCCGTCGCCCGCGACGAACAGCTCCCCGCCGGGCCCGCGCGCGATGCCCGCGAACGGGCCCTGCGGCCCCGAGAACGGCGGCATGCCTCGCAGCGGCTTGGGCTGCACACCCGGCGGCGGCCCGATCGGCAGCCCGGAGGCGATGGCGTGCCGGGCGCCGGAGTCGAGGTCGGCGGCGAGCACCTGCCGGGCGCCGGCGTCGACGATGTAGAGCCGGCGGTCGGCCACCAGGATGCCCTGCGGGCGCACCAGCCCGTCGACCACCGTCTCGATGCCTGCCCCGCCGACGCGCACCACCCGCCCGGCGCCGGATTCGGCCACCAGGTAGCTCCCGTCCTCGGCGGGGACGATCCCGACCGGGTCGGCCAGGCCGCCGGCCAGCACTTCGACGGTGCCGGCGTGCACGCGCAGCACCCGGCCGGTGCCGAACTCGGTGACCACCACCCCGGCGGGCCCCACCGCGACCCCGTAGAGCTGGTCGAAGCCGTCGGCGAGCACCTCGCTGTGGGCCTGCGCCGGGACATATCGGCTGACCTGACCGCCGGAGGTGGCCACCACGAACTCGCCGGGGCCGTCCGCCGCCACGCCCCGGATGAATCCGGGATAGCCGGGGGTGAACAGCATTCCGAGTGTTTCCAGCCGGCCGCCGGCACCGACCGCGTAGAAGTAGGTGCCGTCGGCGACGTAGAGGGCGCCGGCAGCATCGGTGGTGAGATCCAGCGGCCAGTTCAGCCCGCCCGGCAGCACCGCGGTCGCAGCGCCGCCGGCGCCGATCTCGGTGATCTCGCCGCTGAAGTTGGAGACGAACAGCCGGCCGTCGGCGTAGGTGCAGTTGTCCAGCCCGGGCTGCAGCTGCGCCAGCACGGTGCGCTCGCCGGTGCGCGGGTCGATGCGCAGCACCTGACCGCTGGCGGCCTGGGTGGAGACGATGCTGCCGTCGGCGTCGAACTTCACCGAGTCGGGCACGCCCAGGTCACCGGCAACCCGTTGCGGCGCAACGTCGTCGGCGTAGGGGTCGATGCGCCAGATCTCGTTGGCGGTCATCACCGGGAAGTACAGCAGGCCGTCGGGCCCCACCTCCATGGCGTTGGGTGAGGGCAGGTTCTCGGCCAGGACTCGTTGCGCTCCGGTGGCGCGATCCAGTTCCATCAGCCGTCCGCCGTCGCGGCACTCCCCGACGAACAGGCGGTCCCGGTGCACCGTGATCCCGTTTGCGCACGGCAGGTCGTCGCGCAGCACGCGAGCGCGTCCGGACGGGTCGAGCACGCTGACCCGGGCGTCCATCACCTCGGTGGCGTAGAGGTTGCCGGCGTCGTCGAATGCCACGTCGTCGGGTGCCACGACATCCCCGCCGCGTGCGCTCACGACCGCCAGGTCGCCGGTGGTCACGTCCAGTGCGCTGATCTGGCTGCCGGTCACCTGCGCGACGTAGACCCGGCCGTCGGGGCCGGTCCGCAGGCCGTTGGCGCCGAACAGTCGACTGGGTTCGGTGACGCGTTCCAGGCGCCAGCCCGGCGCGACGGTGGGGCTGGCGAGCACTTCGCGGGGGAGCATGACTTCGGACGGTATCAAGCGCACGTTAGTCCAGACAATAGCTCGGCAGGATGCGTTCGGAACCCTTGACGCACTAATAACCGCTGCGGAATAGTGTTCTGCAATACGCAGAACGGAGTATTTTGTCCGAACAAATGACGGTTGGTGGTTCCGCGCAGGCGGGCGGGCCGCTGCGCGGCGTGACCGTCGTCGACCTGACGACGATGGTGATGGGCCCGTACTGCACGCAGATCATGGCCGACATGGGGGCGGCCGTCGTCAAGATCGAGCCGCCCGAGGGCGACGCCACCCGCTACATCTCGGCGGGTCCGGCGCCGGACATGAGCGGGGTGTTCGTCAACGTCAACCGCGGCAAGCGCAGCGTCGTGCTGGACCTGCGCACCGACGCCGGCCGCGAGGCGATCGCGGCGCTGATCGCCCGCGCCGACGTCTTCATCCACTCGATGCGGGCCAAGGCGATCGCCAAACTGGGCCTGGGCTACGACGACGTCGCCGCGCTCAACCCGGCGATCGTCTACACCAACTGTTACGGCTACTCCCGGCGCGGCCCGGACGGCGACCGCCCGGCCTATGACGACACCATCCAGGCCGAATGCGGGCTGCCCGCGGTGCAGCAACAGCTCACCGGGCGGGCCGACTACGTGGGCACCATCATGGCCGACAAGATCGCCGGGCTGACCGCCCTCTACGCCACGATGATGGCGCTGTTTCACCGGGAACGGACCGGGCAGGGCCAAGAGGTCGAGGTCGCGATGTTCGAGACCATGGCCTCGTTCATGCTCGTCGAACACGCCAACGGCGCCATGTTCGACCCGCCGCTGGGACCGGCCGTCTACCCGCGCACGGTGGCGCCCAACCGACGGCCCTATGCCACCAGCGACGGGCAGATCGCCGCGCTGATCTACAACGACAAGCACTGGAACGCCTTCATCGACGCTGTCGGGCCGCCCTGGGCGTCCGAGCAATTCGCCACCCTGGCGCAGCGCGCCCGGCAGATCGACACCGTCTACGGGCTGCTGGCGCAGACCATCAAGGGGCGCAGCACGCAGGAGTGGCTGACACTGTTCCGCGAGTTGGAGATCCCGGCCGCCCCGCTGAACACCCCAGGTGCCCTCTTCGACGACCCGCACCTCAACGCGGTGGGCCTCTTCGAAACCGTGGACACCCCCAATGGCCCGGTGCGTTTCCCTGGGGTGCCCACCTGGCTGTCGCAGACCCCCGGCCGGGTCGCCGGGCCGGCGCCGGAGCTGGGAGCGCACACCGCGGCGGTTCTCGCCGAACTCGGCCTCGGGCAGGAGCCGGCGTGAGCCCGCCGGCGACGATGCAGTGGGGGTGCCCCCAGGCGCGCAGCGCCGAGGGGGACGGAGCTTGCGGAGCGATGCTGAGGAGTGGCGCGTGAGCCTGGACTTCGAGATGGGGCCGCGTGCCGACGAGCTGCGCGGGCAGCTGCGGGAACTGATCGGCGACGAGCTGCCGGAGCGCTTTCCCGGGGCGTTCACCGATGATCCCACCGATCTGGCTGCGGCCCAACGCTTCTGCCGGGTCCTGGCCGAGCGTGACCTGTTGTGCCTGTCCTGGCCGGAGGAATTCGGCGGCGCGGGCGCCTCGGTGTGGGAGCAGACCGTGGTGCGCGAGGAGATGTGGGCGCACCACGAGCCGCGCGGCGCCCAGTACATGGGGGTGAACTGGGTCGGGCCGATCATCATGCGGCACGGCACATCCGAGCAGCAGCGCAGCCATCTGCCGCCGATCGCGGCCGGCGAGGTCATCTGGTGTCAGGGATTCTCTGAACCCGAGGCCGGTTCGGACCTGGCGTCGCTGCGTACCTACGCCCGGCGTGACGGCGACAGTTGGGTGATCAACGGCCAGAAGATCTGGACCTCCTACGCCACCATGGCGCAGTGGTGCTTCCTGCTGGCCCGCACCACTCGAGTGGGCGACGGGGCAGTCACCAAGAAACAGCAGGGCCTGACGATTTTCCTGGTCCCGATGGACAACCCGGCGATCAAGGTCCGTCCGATCCGCACCATGATGGGCCCGCATCACCTCAACGAGGTGTTCTTCGACGACCTGCGCGTCACCGACGCCGACGTGCTCGGCGAGGTCGACGCGGGATGGTCGATCGTGGCCGATGTGATGGCGTTCGAACGGGTGGGGATCGCCCGCTACGCCCGCTGCGAGCGACTCCTGGCCGCGGCACCGGAGGCACTCGGCCAGCGCTGGGATGACCTGCCCGCCGAACTGATCGCCCGCTGGGTGCGCATGCTCACGCACTGCCGGCGCGCCCGGCTGATGGCCTACCGGGTGGTGGCCCTGCAGGCCGGCGGGCGGATCGCCCCCGGCGACGCCTCCGCCTACCGGATCGCGGTCACCCGACTGGATCAGGAGAGCGCCGAGGTGCTCATGGAGATCGCCGCCGAAGCCCCCGACGATCCGGAGGCGCAGTGGTTCCGCGCCGAGGTCGAAGACCACTGGCGCTACTCGCAGGCCGCCACGGTGTCCTCGGGCAGCATCGAGATGCAGCGGATTCTGTTGTCCCGTGCGCTGTTGGCGGTGCCGCGATGATCCTCGAACTCGGCGCGGACGCGCAAGAATACGGGCGCGCGGCCCTGCGGGCCTTCGAAGCCGCCGGCGGTGACGAACTGGTGAGGCGCGCCGACGCCGATCCCGCGAGCCGGGATGACCTGGTGGGCCCGGTACTGCGCAAGCTGGGCGCCTTCGACCTGAACCCCCGCGCCGACGCCGACGAACTCGAGGCCGCCGCGGCCCTGTGTCGCAGCGCCGGCTATTGGACGATTCCCTATCCGGTGGCCGAATGCCTGTCGGCGCCCGCCGATCTGGATGTGGACGGGCTGATCGTGGTCGACGAGCACGCCCCCGCCGGTGCGGTGGCCGGACTGTCGAAGCGCTGGGCCGCGGTCACCCTGGACGGGGTGCGCAGCGCCGCGGTGGCGCAGTCGCAATCTCGACCGGCGCTGGTGGCCGACCTGACCCTGACCGAGATCAGCGGCGCCGACGGTGCCGGCGATGTGGCACTGGCGCTGGTGCTGCCGTGCTGGACCCTGCTGGGAATGCTCGACCGGGCCCTGGATCTCACGATCGCCCATGTGCGGTTGCGTGAACAGTTCGGCCAGCCGTTGGCGTCGTTCCAGGGCGTGCAGTTCCAGCTGACCGACGCCGAGGTGGAACGCGCCGGGATGGACATGCTGGCCAAGTACGCGTTGTGGAGCATCGCGACCGGGCGCCCCGAAGCGGTCGATGACGCACTCGCGCTGCGGGCCGCAGCCACCGACGCCGCCGAAGTGGTGTTCCGGGTCTGCCACCAACTGCACGGCGCCGTCGGATTCTGTGACGAGACCGCTCTGTCGTGGCTGTCGCGGTACAGCCAGCCGCTGCGCCGGCTGCCGTGGGGGCTGTCGGGCACCCGCGACCGGCTGGTGCGCCGGGCCGGCCGGACCGGGCTGAAGGGACTGTACGCATGAAATACGACCTGCCGACCGAGATCACGGTGACCGGCGACGGCCCGGTCCGCACCGTCACGATCAACCGCCCCGCCGAACTGAACAGCGTCAACGCCAACCTGCACTGGGGCCTGGCCAACGTGTGGCGTCAACTGGCCGCCGACAAGGCGGTCCGGGTCGTGGTACTGACCGGCGCCGGGCGGGCGTTCTCCGCCGGCGGCGACCTGAACTGGATCACGACGTTCCTCGAGGATGAGGCCGCCCGCGACGAGAGCATTCGTGAAGGCGCCCAGATCGTCGAGGAGATGCTGCGGTTCCCGCTGCCGATCATCGCGGCCGTCAACGGTCCCGCTGTCGGGCTGGGGTGCAGCGTGGCATTGCTCTGCGACATCGTGCTGATCTCCGAGACCGCCTATTTCGCCGATCCGCATGTCGCGGTGGGGTTGGTGGCCGGCGATGGCGGCGCCGCGCTGTGGCCGCTGCTCACCCCGCTGCTGCGGTCGCGCGAATACCTCTACACCGGCGACAAGATCGACTCCGCCCTGGCCGTCGAACTCGGCCTGGCCAGCCGTCGGGTGGCAGCCCAGGAGCTGCTGGACCAGGCCCAGCACCTGGCGGGGCGATTGGCCGGCCAGCCGCCCGAGGCGCTGCAGGGCACCAAACGAGTGGTCAACATGTACCTCTCGCAGGTACTCGGCGGGCCGCTGCAGGCCGGGTTCGCCGCCGAGGTCGCCACCATGAAGACCGACGAACACCGCCGGCGTCTGCTCGCCTTTGCAGAGCGGGCGAGGAAAACGTGACCGGCGGTTCAGCGAGGCTCGACGCAGGAGAGGCGAAGCTGGGACCGCCGCATGAGCCCGCCGACAACGACTTTCGCCTCCATGTGCGCCAGTGGTGCCGCGACAACATCCCCGCGGACTGGCGTAGCAGCCAGACCGGGGCCAGTGAGCGCGAGTTCGTCGACTTCCAGCGCAGCTGGTTCGCCACCCTGCACAGCGCCGGATTCGCGGTGCCGCACTGGCCACGGGAGTGGGGCGGCGGCATGTCGGTGGCCGATCAGGCGGTGCTGTATCAGGAGTTGGCCGCCCATGACGCGCCCCGACTGGTGCTGGCGTTCGTCGGCATTCATCACGCGGCGACGACCCTGCTGGCCGCGGGCACGCAGGAGCAATGCCGCCGGCATCTGCCGGCGATTCTGGACGGCGAGATCTGGGTGCAGGGCTTCTCCGAACCCGAAGCCGGCTCGGATCTCGCCTCGCTGCGCACCACGGCCCGGCGGGTGGGGGACAGCTACGTCGTCAACGGCCAGAAGCTCTGGGCCAGCGGCGCCGCCCACGCCCAATGGTGTCTGCTGCTGGCCCGCACCGACCCGGACGCTCCCAAGCGCAAGGGCATCTCGTATTTCCTGCTGGACATGGCCAGTCCCGGCGTGCAGGTGCGACCGATCCGAAACGCCGTGGGCGACCAGCATTTCTGCGAGATCTTCCTTGACGACGTGGTCATCCCGGCGGCCAATCTGATCGGCCCCGAGAACGGCGGATGGCAGGTGGCGCAGGCGACGCTGGGCGCCGAACGTGGCATGACCATGCTGGAGCTGGCCGAGCGGCTGGGCCGCGCGGGCTTCCGCTGGCTGGCCGAGACCGCCCCGACCGATGACCCGGTGGTGGCCGACCGGCTGGCGCAGCTGGAAACCGAGATCACCGGTCTGCGCGGCATGTGCCGGCAGCTGGTGCTCGACGTCGAGGCGGGCACCGCCGGGCCGGCCGACGCCTCGATCGTGAAGCTGTTCTACAGCGAACTGTTGCAGCGGCTCACCGATTTCGGCGCCGAGATCGGCGGTCCGGCCGCGCACACGACACTGGCCAAACCGCTGTCCAGCGGCTGGGAGTCGGGCGCATGGGTGCTGGACTTCATCGGCTCCTGGGAGTGGACGATCCCCGGCGGCTCCAGCGAGATCCAGCGCACCATTATCGGCGAGCGCGGCCTGGGCCTGCCGAGAGAGCCGAGTGTGCCGTGATGGCAGCCGATTTCACTGACCTGCACGACGACCTGCGGGCGGTCGCCGCCGATGTGCTGGCCCGGGGCAGCGCCGTCGACTGGGCGACGCTTGTCGACGCCGGCTGGGTCGGGCTGGAGGTGCCCGACGGGCTGGGCGGATCCGGTGCGACGTTCGCCGAAGTCGCGGTGATCTGCGAAGAACTTGGCCGGGCCGCCGCGAGCACCTCCTACCTCGGTGGCGCGGTGCTGGCCGTGGGTGTGCTGAACACCGTGGCCGACAGCGCCGTTCGTGACCCGCTGCTGGCCGGGATCGCCGACGGCACGATTCGCGCGGCCGCGGTGCTGGGCGACTTCACTGTCTCCTCCGGCGGCCTGCTGACCGGACACGCCGACTTCGTGCCGGACGCCGCGGGGGCGGATCGGCTGCTGGTGGCGGCCACCGACGCCGCGGGCGGCAACGTGGTGGTGGTCGCCGACGAGCTGACCGTCACCGCGCAGCCACTGCTCGACGAGACCCGCAGCGTCGCCACCGTGACCGCCGACGGCATCGAGGTCAGCGAGTCGGCGGTGCTGCACGCCAACGCAATGGCGGCGCTGCGCAATCGCGCCGCGCTGGCGGTGGCCTGCGACAGCCTCGGGCTGGCCGAGGCGATGCTGGCGGCCACCGTGGACTATGCGAAGACACGCACCCAGTTCGGCCGGCCCATCGGTTCCTTCCAGGCCGTCAAACACGCCTGCGCCGACATGCAGGTGAAGAACTCGGTGGCGCGGGCCCTGATCCGCGAGGCCGTCAACAGCTCCGAAGCCGACCTCGCCGCGGCCGTCGCGATGGCCAAGTCCTACACCTGCGGCGCTGCGGTCGACGTCGTCGGCAAGGCACTGCAACTGCACGGCGGCATCGGCTACACGTGGGAGAGCGGCATCCACGTCTATCTCAAGCGAGCCACCTTCAACCGGTCGCTGTTCGGCTCACCGGCAGCGCACCGTCAACATCTTGCTCAACGATACAGAACAAGTAAAGCCAAGTAAGGCAAGGAGTTTCGATTATGGGTGTACCAGTCTACCGCCGGATTCTGGAGTTGTTCGAGGCCGAGGGCGTCAACACGCTGTTCGGCATCCCCGACCCCAACTTCGTGCACATGTTCGTCGAGGCCGAGCAGCGCGGCTGGTCGGTGGTGGCGCCGCACCACGAGGAGAGCGCCGGATTCATGGCCGAGGCGGCTTCGCGGATGACCGGTCGGCCCGGCCTGTGCATCGGCACGCTGGGTCCCGGGGTGGCCAACATCGCCGGGGCGATGATGTGCGCGAAGGTGGAGAACTCCCCGGTGGTGTTCCTGGGCGGGCAGCGGGCCCGCATCACCGAGCGGCGGGTACGGCGCGGCCGTATCCAATTCGTCCGGCAGGAAGAGCTTTTCGCGCCGTCGGTGAAGTACAGCGCCTCGATCGAGTACGCCGACCAGACCGACGAGATCGTGCACGAGGCGATTCGTCGCGCCATGTCCGGCACCCCGGGGCCGGCCTACATCGAGTACCCGTCGCAGGTGATCCTCGAGGAACTCGACGTCGCAGGACCGCCCGAGCCGCACCGCTACCGGCTGGTGAATCAGCGGGCCGGGGCGCCGGAGGTCGCGCAAGCCGTCGAGATCATCCGCAAGGCGGCCAACCCGATCCTGTTGGTGGGCCACGGCGTCCACACCTCGCGCAGCGGCGCGGCGGTCGCCGAGCTCGCCGAGCTGATGGCCTGCCCGGTGATCCAGACCTCCGGCGGCACCGCATTCATTCCCGGGCTGGAAGATCGCACCTTCCCGTACGGCTTCTCCACGTCGTCCGTCGAGGCGGTCGCGGCGTCGGACGTGTGCGTGGCGCTCGGCACCGAGCTGGGCGAGCCGGTGCACTACGGCACCACCCGGCACTGGGCGGACAAGAACGCCGAGCGCAAGTGGATCTACGTCGAGCAGGACCCGCTGGCGATCGGGGTGAACCGGCCGATCGACGTCCCTCTGGTGGGCGACCTGCGGGGCGTCGTCCCGCAGCTGGTCGAAGCTCTCAAAGAGCATCCCCGCAGCCCATCAGCCGACCTGGACCGGTGGATCCGGCAGGACGCCGACCAGCTGGCCGAGCTGGCGGCGACCGCGCCGTCCGGCAGGAGCCCGGTCCATCCGGCGCGCTACGTGGTCGAGGCCACTCGGGCCTTCCCCGACGACGGCATCATGGTCCGCGACGGCGGCGCCACGGTGATCTTCCAGTGGACCTATTCGCAGGCCAAACCGCATGACGTGATGTGGAATCAGAACTTCGGTCACCTGGGCACCGGGCTGCCCTATGCGGTCGGCGCCTCGGTCGCCGAGGGCGGCAACCGGCCGGTGATGCTGTTGACCAGCGACTCGGCGTTCCTGTTCCACATCGCCGAGCTGGAGACCGCGGCCCGGCTGGGGCTGCCGCTGGTCTGCGTGGTCGGGGTGGATCACCAGTGGGGCCTGGAAGTCGGGGTGTACAAGCGGACGTTCGAGCAGCCGTCGCCGCAGCCGGGTGTGCACTGGAGCAAGGACGTCCGGTTCGACAAGATCGCCGAGGGCATGGGCTGCCACGGCGAGTATGTGCAGGACGAGGCCGAGATCGGGCCGGCGATCAAGCGCGCCTTCGCCCGCGGCGGGACCGCGGTGATCCACGTCTGTATCGACCCGAAGGCCAACTCCGAAGAGATGCCCAACTACGCCGAATTCCGCACCTGGTACGCCGAGGGAACCCAGTGAACGAGAATGTTATTCTCGTTTCCGACTAATGACTGTTCTTAAGCTGATGGGCTGGAGGAAACCATGTCCGGCGGAATGAGCTTCGAACTGACCGAGGATCAGCAGCTGATCCGGCAGTCGGTCGCCGAACTCGCGGCGAAGTTCGACGACCACTACTGGATGACCAAGGACCAGGCGCACGAATTCCCGCAGGAGTTCTACGACGCCATCGCCGGCGGCGGCTGGCTGGGTATGACCATCCCCGAGGAGTACGGCGGCCACGGGCTGGGCATCACCGAGGCCACCATCCTGGCCGAGGAAGTGGCGCGTTCGGGCGGCGGGATGAACGCCGCCAGCTCGATCCATATGTCGATCTTCGGCATGCAGCCGGTCGTGGTCTTCGGCTCGGACGAGATGAAGGCCGAAACCCTGCCCCGCATCGCCCACGGCGACCTGCACGTGTGCTTCGGCGTGACCGAACCGACCGCGGGCCTCGACACGTCCCGCATCACCACGTTCGCCAAGCGCGACGGCAGCGATTACATAGTCAACGGCCGCAAGGTCTGGATCTCCAAAGCCCTTGAATCCGAGAAGATCCTGCTGTTGACCCGCACCGAGTCCCGCGAGGATGTGCAAAAGCGAGGGGCCAAACCCACCGACGGTCTGACCCTGTTCCTCACCGACATCGACCGCGACCACGTCGAGATCCGGCCGATCACGAAAATGGGTCGCAACGCGGTGTCCTCCAACGAGGTGTTCATCGACGACTTGCGAATCCCGGCCGAACACCGGATCGGTGAAGAGGGCAAGGGCTTTTCCTACATCCTGCACGGGCTGAACCCGGAGCGGATGCTGATCGCCGCCGAGGCGCTGGGCATCGGCCGGGTCGCCCTCGACCGTGCGGTCAAGTACGCCAACGAGCGCGTGGTGTTCGACCGGCCGATCGGCATGAACCAGGGCGTCCAGTTCCCACTCGCCGACTCACTGGCCCGCCTGGATGCCGCCGAATTGATCCTGCGCAAGGCCACCTGGCTCTACGACAACGGCAAGTCCTGCGGCCGTGAGGCCAACATGGCCAAATACCTCTGTGCCGATGCCGGTTTCGCGGCCGCCGACCGGGCGCTGCAGACCCACGGCGGGATGGGCTACTCGGAGGAATACAACATCTCCCGGTTCTTCCGGGAATCTCGCCTGATGAAGATCGCCCCGGTCAGCCAGGAGATGATCCTGAACTTCCTGGGCTCGCACGTGCTCGGACTGCCGAGGAGCTACTGATGGCCGGCTACTTCGACCTGAGCGGGCGCGCCGCGGTGGTGACCGGCGCCGCCGGTGGCATCGGCTCGGCGGTCGCCGCTGCACTGGCGCAGGCCGGTGCCGCCGTGCTGGTCACCGACATCGACGGGGATGCGGCCGCGAATGTGGCCGAACGGATTTCGGCATCTGGTGGCCGGGCCGAATCCGCGGCGCTTGATGTCACGGACCCCGACTCGGCTGCCGCGGCCGCCGCCAAAGCCGCCGAACTGGCCGACGGAAAGGTCCACATCCTGATCAACAACGCCGGGGTGACCCGCCCGGCGATGTTCGAGAAGTTGACCGCCGAGTCGATGCGCCTGCTGCTCGACGTGCACACCGTCGGCGCCTTCAACTGCACCCAGGCGGTGCTGCCCTACATCCCCACCGACGGCACCGGCCGCATCGTCAACGTGACATCGGCCGCCGGTCTGACCGGCACCCTCGGTCAGGTGAACTACTCGGCGGCCAAGGCGGCCCTGATCGGCTTCACCAAATCGCTGGCCCGCGAGTTGGCCACCAAGCGGATCTGCGTCAACGCCCTGGCCCCGCTGGCCGCGACACCGATGACCGAGACCATCCGCACCAACGAGAAGTTCGCGGCCAACATGATGAACCGCATCCCGATGAAACGCTGGGCCGACCCGGCCGAGGTCGCCGGCGCCTTCGTCTTCATGGCCTCCGACGCCGCCTCCTACGTCACCGGGCAGGTGCTGCCGGTGGACGGTGGCATGGTGATGTGATGGTCGAACAGTCCGGCGCACCGCTGGCCGGCGTCACCGTGGTGGCCCTGGAACAGGCGGTGTCAGCGCCGATGTGCACCCGCGCACTGGCCGACTTCGGCGCCCGCATCATCAAGGTGGAGAACCCCGACGGTGGGGACTTCGCCCGCTACTACGACGACGTGGTGCACGGCCAGGCGGCGCACTTCGTCTGGGTCAACCGGGGCAAGGAATCGGTGACGCTGGACCTGAAAAGCGAAGCGGGACGAGATATCCTGCACCGGCTGCTGGACAGTGCCGACGTGCTGGTGTCCAATCTCGCCCCGGGTGCCACCGCCCGGCTCGGACTGTCCGCAGCCGACATGGCCAGCCGGCACCCGAATGTGATCACCCTCGAGATCGATGGCTACGGCGCCGACGGGCCGCTGTCGCACAAGCGGGCCTACGACCTGCTGGTGCAGGCGGAATCCGGGGTCTGTTCGGTAACCGGAAACCCCGGGGCCCCGGCCAAGCCCGGCCCGCCGGTCGCCGACGTCACCACCGGTCTGTACGCCGCGTTGTCGATCATGGCGATGCTGGTCGGACGCAAAGAGGCAAGTGCACAACCGGATTCGCCGGCTCCCTCGATCACCGTCAGCCTGTTCGACACCATGGCCGAGATGATGGGCTACCACCTGACCTACGCGCGGCATTCCGGCATCGACCAGCAGCCGCTGGGCATGAGCTCACCGGCAGTGGCGCCCTACGGCGCCTACCCGACCGCCGACGGGCACACCGTGGTATTGGGCACCACCAACGACCGGGAGTGGCAACGGCTGGCCCGTGAACTGCTGGGCCGCAACGACCTTGCCGATGACCCGCGCTTCGCCGGCAACGCCGACCGGGTGCAGAACCGCGCGATCTTGGACGACGCGATCGCCGCGTGGTGCGCCCGCCACGATCTGGTGCACATCCAGAAGGCCGCCGACGCCGCCGGGATCGGCAACGCCCGCTACAACGTGCCCAGCGATGTGCTGGCACATCCGCAACTGGCCGAGCGCGACCGCTGGCACAGCATCGACACCCCGGCCGGTCCGATCCCGTCGCTGCTGCCGCCGCCGGTGATCGCCGGCTATGACCCGCCGATGGGGGCGGTGCCGGGCCTGGGGCAGCACACCGACGCGGTGCTGGGCGAGCTGGGCTTTGCCGACGCCGAGATCGCCGGGCTACGCGAAACCGGTGCGATCTGATGACTTCGACCCCCGGCTCCGAGCCGGTCCTGCTGCGCACCGACCGCGACGGGGTGCGAACCCTCACCCTGAACCGGCCCGCCCGCAAGAACGCGATCAACCCGGCGCTGTGGCGGCAGCTGCGCGATGCGCTGCGCGACGCCGCCGACGACCCCGACCTGCGCGCGCTGGTGATCGCCGGCGCCGGCGGGGCGTTCTGCTCGGGCGCGGACATCGGCTCCGGTGACGACGCCCACCCGGTGGAGAAGCTGCGCCGGCTCTCCGACGTCGCACTGGCCCTGCATGGGCTGACGATCCCCACCATCGCGAAGGTGACCGGCGTGGCTGTGGGCGCCGGCTGGAATCTGGCGCTGGGCTGCGATCTGGTGGTTGCGACACCGGAATCGACGTTCTGCCAGATCTTCTCAAAGCGCGGGCTCTCGATCGATCTGGGCGGGTCCTGGCTGTTGCCGAAACTCGTCGGCCTGCAGCAGGCCAAGCGGCTGGCGTTGCTGGCCGAGACCATCGATGCCGCCGAAGCTCAGGCGTTGAACCTGGTGACCTGGGCGGTGGGGGCCGGTGAGATCGACGGGTTCGTCGACGACCTCGCCGGCCGGCTGGCCGCCGGCCCGCCGCGCGCGCTGGCGCAGACCAAGGCGTTGCTCAACCAGGGCGCAGATGCCACCCTGGCCGAGGCATTGGTCAACGAATCACGGTCCCAGATACTCAATTTCGCGGGCACCGACGCCGCGGAAGCCTATGCGGCGTTCGCCGAGAAGCGCACGCCGCAGTTCACCGGCGGATGGCCGGCGAAACCGAAGGAGTAGATCAGATGCGAGCAACGGTGATCGTCGGGGCGGTACGCACCCCCGTCGGCAAACGCAACGGCGGCCTGGCCGGCTGCCACGCCGCGGACCTGTCCGCGGTCGTTCTCAACGACCTGATGGCCCGCACCGGGGTCGACCCCGAGGCCGTCGACGACGTGGTGTGGGGCTGCGTGTCGCAGGTCGGCGACCAATCGTCCAACATCGGGCGGTACGCGGTACTGGCCGCGGGCTGGCCCGAACACATCCCGGGCACCACGGTCAACCGGGCCTGCGGGTCCAGCCAGCAGGCGCTGGACTTCGCCGTGCAGGCGGTGATGTCCGGCCAGCAGGACGTCGTGGTGGCCGGCGGCGTCGAGGTGATGAGCCGGGTTCCGCTCGGCGCGGCCCGGGCCACCGGGGAACCCTTCGGCCCGAAAGCGCTTGCGCGTTATGACGGATTTCAGTTCAACCAGGGCATCGGCGCCGAGATGATCTGCGAGCAGTGGGGTTTCGACCGCACGCAGGTTGACGAGTATTCGGCGCGCTCGCATGAACTGGCCGCAGCGGCGCAGGACGCCGGGGCGTTCGGCGATCAGATCGTGCCCGTCGAGACCGAGGGTGGGGTGGTGGACGCCGACGAGGGCATCCGACGCGGCACCACCGCCGAAAAGCTGGCCGGACTCAAGCCGGCCTTCCGTGAGGACGGATTGATCCACGCCGGCAACTCCTCGCAGATCTCCGACGGTGCCGCAGCGCTTCTGGTGATGAGCGAAGAGGAGGCCGCCCGGCGCGGGCTGACCCCGCTGGTGCGCTACACCGCCGGCGCGGTGACCGGAGCAGACCCGGTGCTGATGCTCACCGGCCCCATCCCGGCCACCGAGAAGGTACTGGGGCGCGCCGGGCTGAGCATCGACGACATCGGGGTGTTCGAGGTCAACGAGGCCTTCGCGCCGGTGCCCATGGCGTGGCTGGCCGACACCGGCGCCGACGCCAAGCGGCTCAACCCGCTCGGCGGGGCGATCGCACTGGGCCATCCGCTGGGCGCCTCCGGTGCGGTGCTGATGATCCGAATGATTCACCACATGCGCGACAACGGAATTCGCTACGGATTGCAGACCATGTGCGAGGGCGGCGGGACCGCCAACGCCACCATCGTCGAGCTGATCGGTTAGGGGCGCGCACCATGCAGCGTGACCTGTTCACCGAGGACCACGAGGCGTTCCGCGCGCTGGCCCGGGACTTCGTGGGCAAGCACGTCGTGCCCGAATACCCGAACTGGGAGAAGGCCGGCCGGATGCCGCGCGCGGTCTTCGAGCACCTGGGCTCGCTGGGGATGCTGGGCATGGCCATTCCCGAGGAGTACGGCGGCGCCGGCATCGACGACTACCGCTACAACGTGGTGCTGCAGGAGGAGGCGGCGCGCGCCCTGGTCACGCTGTCCACGGTGCGCACCCAGCTCGAGGTGATCCTGCCGTACTTCCTGCACTACGCCGACGACGAGCAGCGGGCCCGGTGGTTCCCCGGGCTGGCGGCCGGCACGCTGCTGACGGCGATCGCGATGACCGAGCCCGGTACCGGATCGGATCTGGCGGGCATGCGCACCACCGCGGTGCGGGACGGCGACGACTACATCCTCAACGGCGCCAAGACGTTCATCACCGGTGGCATTCAGGCCGACCTGGTGATCGTGGTGGCCCGCACCGCCACCGACCCCGACAACCGGCGCAACGGCCTGACGCTGCTGGTGGTCGAGGGTGGGATGCCCGGCTTCGAGCGCGGTCGCGAGCTGGACAAGATGGGCTGCAAGGTCCAGGACACCGCCGAGCTGTCCTTCGCCGACGTCCGGGTGCCGGTGGCCAATCGGCTGGGGGAGGAGGGCGCGGCGTTCGGCTACCTCGGGCACAACCTCGCCCAGGAGCGGCTCACGGTCGCGGTCGGGTCGGTGGCCCAAGCCCGTTCGGCGCTGGCCGCGGCCATCGACTACGTGAAGAACCGCAACGTGTTCGGTTCGTCGGTCGCGTCGTTCCAGAACACCAAGTTCGAGCTCGCCGCGGTCTCCACCGAGATCGAGGCCGCCCAGTGCATGCTCGACCGGGCGGTCATCGATCACGTCGAGGGCCGGCTGTCGGGGGCGGACGCGGCCCGCACGAAGCTGTTCTGCACCGAGATGCAGGCCCGGGTGGTGGACCGCTGCCTGCAGCTGTTCGGCGGCTACGGCTACATGATGGAGTACCCGATCGCGCGGCTGTACACCGATGCGCGGGTGGCCCGGATCTATGCCGGGACTTCCGAGGTGATGAAGGTGATCATCGCCAAATCGCTGGGGTTGTGAGGGCAGAACTCCGCCGAACGTGAAGGGAGCTTCACGCTCGGCGCCGGGTGTGAGGCCACCTTCCCGCTCGGCGTGATCACAGAAGGAAAGATTTCTCGATGAGACCCTTGTCACAACGACCCTAACCAACCTACTGTGTGTTCACTTGGTTGGTTAATCGAAGGAGTTCGGTGACCGCGACACGGCCATACGCCACCCTGCTCGCCAAGGGCGAGGATCGTCGGCAGCGCATCCTGCACGCCGCCGAGCAGCTGCTCGCCCGCAACGGCTGGCGCAACACCTCGCTGGCCCAGATCGCGCGGATCGCCGGCGTCAGTGCGGCCGGACTCCTGCACCACTTCGCGTCCAAGGAGCAACTCCTGCACGCGGTGCTCGACGCCCGCGACGCCGACGACAACGCCCATGCCGACCGCGGCGGTGACCTCATCGAGGAGATCCAGCGGGTGGCGCGGCGGTTCGGCCGGGCCCCGGAGCTGGTCGGGACATTCACCGTGCTGCTCGTCGAGAACATCCAGCCGGTGGCGCCGCTGCACGACCGCCTGCTGGCGCGATCCCGCCGCGCCCAGGGAATAGTCGCCGACCTCATCCGGCAAGGCCAGCAAACCGGCCGCTACCGCACTGACTTCGACGCGGACCTCAAGTCCGCCGAGATTCTCGCCTTTATCAATGGAATGGAGATGGCATGGCTTCTGGATCCTTCAATACCAGTGACCGAAGTGTTCACGGGGTACGCGGAATCCCTGGCCCGCGACTTCGCTCCGCGGGGCGGCGAGCAGTGACCGGCACCGACTCCGACACCCGGTACCGCTTCGACGTCGTCGGCGGCAGCGTCCCGGACGTGGTCGCAGCCGCCGGTGGCTGGCTCTACGACCGGGCGGCGGCCGGCTGGGACGTCACCGTGCTCCTGAAGGAGGTGCGCGACACCCGGCCGCTGGAGATCCTCGGCGCCCGGGTGCTGGACCTGGCGTCAGTGCTCAAGCAGTGGGACCAGTGGCCGCATCCGCAGACCATCGCCGTGTGCGCCGAGATGTTCGCCGGCCACGAGCAGATCCGCTACGGGGTGCGCAATGCCCTGGAACACGGCGGCACCGAGGTCACGCTGTGGGGCGCCGTACCGGCCGAACTGGACCCCGACGTCGACGTGCGCCAGCATCGGCTCAGTGCGGCGGCCCGGGTCTTCAAGGCCCAGGCGCTGATGGCGGCCGGCGCCGACCCGTCAGCCGCGGCAGCCCGCATCGAGATGTTCCGGTGCGGCCCGGCGGCGTGTCCGTCGGTGGCCGCGGACCTGAGCCCGGCCAGCTGAGGGACGCAACCGCGCTTGACCGAGAACGTGCCTGAGGCACTGGCACGCTCCCTGGTGCTGGTGACGGACTATCGGGTTCCCGACCCGAGCCGGGTGTGGCCGCTGCTGCAACGACAGCGCGCGGCCCTGGCCGAGCTGGGCGCCCGGCATGTGCTCGTCTACACCTCGGCGGTCGATCCCGGCCGGGTGCTGGCGCTGCTGGCGATCAGTGCCGCGCAACCGGTCGTCGACGTGCTCCGCGACGACGCGTTCATGCAGTGGTTCGACGCCGTCGGTGTCGACGACATCCCGGCGGTGTTCGCCGGTTCGCTGGTGGAGCGCATCGAGCTGGGGGACTCGCCCGCCGCGCAGCCGCCGGGTTCATGCGGCGGTCCCGGCTTCGCCTCGCCTCCGCCGGCCCGGGGGCCGACTCCGGCGAGCCTCGCCGAACCGCCGGGCGTCGTCATTGCCGCGGTCGCCGAAGTCGCCGACCCGTCGACGCTGATCGCCCACGTGCACGCCACCGCGCGGGACTTCGCCGCGGCGGGCATCCGAAAGATCCTGATATTTCAGGCGTTCGACAATCCGCGGGAAGTGTTCATGCTCCAGGAGGTCTCCGAGGAAGTGGCCGAAGACGGTGCCGGTGCCTGGATCAGCCAACCGGCATTCGCTGCGGACTGGGTCACCAGGGCGGGCGTCGGAATCTATCCGCCGGTCTTCGTCGGCCGGCTGCAACACCTGATGCGTATTTAAGAAGGCTCAGTCGCTGGCCGGCAGCGGCTTGGCCTCCTTGAGGCTCATCGGCACCGAGCCGATGCTCAACGTGCCGGCGCCGGCCTTGGTGACCAGCACCTCGGCGCCGCCGTCGTCGACGTAGCGTTTGCCCATCACCGCGCCGGTGGCGAAATCCGGATCCAGGCTCGCGCCGCTGGATCCGCTGTCGTCCAGCGGCACCATCGGGGCGCCGCCGGCGCGCAGCTCGTCGAGGCTGTCGGCGGTCTTGACCACGATGACCTGGGTCTCGCAGACCTGACTCTTCAGACGAGTACCGGACTTGATCATTGCGCCCCTTCGTTATTCACGGTCTGCAGGTCGGAGACGATGTCCCGGCGCAGCACCTTGCCGGTCGGCGTCGTCGGCAGCTCTGGCCGGAAGATCACCCGGTCGGGCGTCCGGGAACCGCGCAGGTGCACTCGAACATACTCGCGCAGCACGTCGGGATCCGGCGATGTTCCGGGTGCGGGGACCACGCATGCCACGATGATCTGACCCCACTCCGGATCCGGCGCCCCCACCACCGCGACCTGGCCGACCTCGGGATGCTCGACCAGCACGTCCTCGATCTCGGCGGGGGCGATGTTCTCGCCGCCGCGGATGATGGTGTCGTCGGAGCGCCCGATGATGAACAGGTAGCCCTCGTCATCCAGTACGGCGAGGTCGCGGGTCGGGAACCAACCGTCGGCGTCGAGCACCGATCCGATGCCGGTGTAGGTGCCGGAGACCTGCTCGCCCCGGAGGAACAGTTCGCCGGGCTGCCCGGCGTCCAGCACCCGGCCGTCGTCGTCGCGGATGGCGACCTCGACGCCCGGCACCGGCCGGCCTACCGACCCCAGCCGCCTGCGGACGGCGTCGTCGGTGGATTCGTAAGCCGCGCGGTGGTCTTCGGGGGTCAGCACCGCCACCGTCGAACTGGTCTCGGTCAGGCCGTAGGCGTTGACGAAGCCGACTTCGGGCAGCAGGTCCAGTGCCCGCCGAACCAGCGGCAGCGCCACCTTGGAGCCGCCGTAGGCGAGGTTGCGCAGGGTGGGCAACGGGGCCGGGCGGGCTTCCAGTTCCGAGACGATGCGCTCCAGCATGGTCGGTACCACGGTCGCGGTGGTGACCGCCTCGGCCTTGACCAACCGGATCCACTCGGCGGCGCTGAACCGGCGCAGGTACACCATCTTTCGGCCGGCGTAGAGGTTGCTCAGCGCCGCTCCGACGCCGGCGATGTGATACGGCGGAACGCAGATCAGCGCGGCGTCCGCGGGCGCCGCGGAGCCGAACTCCACTGTCTGGGTCACATAACTGGTCAGGTTGTTATGGGTCAGCTCAACGGCTTTGGGTCGTGACGTGGTGCCGGAGGTGAACAGGATGACCGCCACGTCGTCGGGGTCGGGCCACTGCACATCGGGCGTGGTGGTGCGGGCCGCTGCGCAGAACGTGTCGGAATCCATGACCGCAACGCCGATGTCGCTCACGATGTCGCGGTATTCCTTGTCCACCACGACCAGCGGCTGGGGCAGCCGCTCGATCAGCTCACGCAGCGCCTGTCCGCTGAGCCGGTAGTTGAGCGGGGCAAACGGCTGCCCAGCCCGCGCCGCCGAGAACAGCAGCAGTGGCAGCAGGTCGCCGCCCATCCCGACGTAGGCGACGCTGCGCGCACCGGTTGCACCGATGACTCCCGCGCCGGCGTCGGCGAGGGCGTTGAGCTCTGCGGTGCTGTAGCGGGCCGTCTCGGAGACCACGGCAACGCGGTCCGGGTCGCCGGACATGGCCATCTCCAGCAACAACGAAATGCTCACCGTTCGGCTCCCAAAACCGGCATGAGAACGACATTATCATTTTTCGGTAGTTTCGATACCGTCTGCGTCGGTCGCAGCCCCGCGGGGTCTGACCCCTCGGTACCCTGACATGCGTCATGATCTGCGTTGTCGACCTCGATCGGGCACCCGACGCCGCGACCGGCGCCGGGATCATCATCGCGACCGGATCCAGGTTCGACACCGCAATCGCCGAACACTGGCTGGACCGCGCCAGTTTCACCCTGACCGAGCACGACGACTCCGATCGCCGGGTGATCCGGGTGCCCTCGGTGGCGCAGGCGCTCGCCGACATCGACGCCGGATGCCGGCGCCGGCCCCATGCCTCGGCGATCTGCGACGACGTGCTGCGCGCGGTAGATCCGAATGCCCCCGCCGCGGCCGGGGTCACCACCGAGTCGCTGGCCTACTCGGTGCTGCAGGCCGGACCCGAATTCGCGCAGTGGCTGGCTGAGCGGGGACCGGCCCGCATGCCCGAGACGAGCGAGCCCGTGCTGATCGACCGCGACGGCGACATCCTGACGCTGCGGTTCAACCGGCCGCAGCGCCACAACGCCTTCAACAACGCCATGCGGGCCGCCCTGCTGGACGGACTGGCCGTCGCGCAGGGCGACCTCGCGATCAGCGAGGTGGTGCTGTCCGGGGCCGGGCGATCGTTCTGCAGCGGCGGTGACCTCGCCGAGTTCGGCGGATTCACCGATGTGCCCAGCGCGCATCTGGCCCGCACCCGCTACAGCCCCGCGCTGGCACTGGATGCGTTGACCGCCCGACTCGGCGACCGATGCAGCGCCGAGATTCACGGCCAGGTGCTGGGCAGCGGCCTGGAGATGGCCGCCTACTGCGGCCGGGTGCGCGCGCACCCCGACACCGTGCTGGGCCTGCCCGAGCTGAGTCTCGGGCTGATCCCGGGTGCCGGCGGCACGGTCAGCGTCACCCGCCGGATCGGCCGTTGGCGCACCGGCTATCTGATCCTGTCCGGTCGCACGATCGACGCGCAGACCGCGCTGCGGTGGGGCCTGGTCGACGAGATCGTGACGCCGTGATGACGGCAGCCTGGGGCGCGTCGGGGCTGGCCTGGCTGACCGGGCAGCCCGCCGGCCCGCCCGACTTCTCCCGGGCCGGGGTGCTGGCGCGCGCCGGGCAGGTCCTCGAACGGCTGGGTGCCGTCGGGGTCCGGACCGACGCGGCGTCCCTGCTGGCCGGTCGCGCCGCGCTGCGCGGCTGGACCCGCGGCGGTCGCCGCTCGGCCGGGGGAGCAACCCGGCTGCTGGCCGCCGCCGACGGCTGGTGGGCGATCACGCTGTCGCGGCCCGACGACCTCGACGCCGTCGGCGCGCTGATCTGCTCCGAGGACCCCGGAGAACCGTGGGCCGCGATGGCCGGCTGGGCGACCGAGCGGCCGGTGGCCGAGGTGGTGGCCCGGGCACGGCTGCTCGACATCCCCGCCGCGGCACTGGGAGAGGCTCCGCCGGCGGCGCCGACGATCCGCCGGACCGGCCCGGCCGGCCCGACGCGCGGAGTCCGCGGTGCCCTGGTCGTCGACATGACCTCACTGTGGGCCGGGCCGCTGTGCGGACGACTCCTGGCGCAGGCCGGAGCGACCGTCGTCAAAGTCGAAAGCCCGTCGCGCCCGGATGGCACCCGCGGGGGACCGGGCGAGTTCTTCGACTGGGTCAACGGCGGAAAGCTGTCGTGCGCTGTCGATTTCGATGCCGACCGCGGATTCCTGACCGAGCTGATCAGCGCGGCCGACGTGGTGCTCGAGGGCTCGCGTCCGGCCGCGCTGGCCCGCCGGGGGCTGGGGCCGTTCGACGTGCCGGCCCGGCCCGGACGGGTGTGGCTGCAGATCACCGCCCACGGAGACGGGAGCTTGAGCGGCTTCGGGGACGACGCCGCGGTGGCCGGCGGGCTGGTCGGTCGCGACGGTGCCGGCGCTCCGGTGTTCTGCGCTGACGCGATCGCCGACCCGCTGACCGGAATCGAGGCGGCCGTCGCGGTGGTCGATGCGCTGGCCCGCGGCGGCGGCGAAGTGATCACCCTGTCGCTGGCGACCGTGGCGGCGGGCTACGCCGCGCTGCCGCTGTCTTCGGCCGGCGACTACCCGGTGCTGGCGCCGCAGCGCCCGCGGATCGAGGCCGCCGGGCCCGCGCTGGGTGCCGATAACGCCCGCGTCGGACAGCTGGTGGCGGTGTCGCGGTGCTGATCCGGCGGGCCACCCTGCTCGACGGATCGAGGGTCGACATCCGGCTCGGCGAGACGATCACCGAGGTGGCTCCGAGCCTGACAGTCCGCCGCGGCGAAGACGTGCTCGACGCCGGCAACGCCACCGTGCTGCCGGGGCTGCATGACCACCATGTGCATCTGCGGTCGGCGGCGGCCGCGCTGGACTCGGTGTGCCTGGGCCCGCCGCAGGTGCGAAGTGTGGATCAGCTTCAAGCCGCGTTGCGGTCTGCGCGCGTCGACGGCGACGGCTGGGTGCGCGGATACGGCTACCACGAGTCGGTCGCCGGTGAGCTCAACGCCGCACTACTGGACCGCTTTTCACCCAGTGTCCCGGTTCGGGTGGCGCACCGCAGCGGCGCGCTGTGGATGCTCAACTCCGCGGGCCTGGCCCGCCTCGGCATGGCCGAGCACCGCGACGGCCGGCTGCTGCGGGCGCACGGCGACCCGGCGCCTCCGCTGCCGCGGCGCGAACCGTCGCTGACCCGGCTGAGTCGTCAACTGGCCGCTCGGGGGGTCACCGGCATCACCGAGGCCACCCCGGGCCACGGCGACGCCGACATCGCCGCATTCGCCGCGGCACGCCGGGGTGGCGAACTGCTGCAGCGACTGCACTGCCTGGCGCCCGCCGGGACCACCGCGGCGCCCGGTGTCACGCTCGGCCCGACCAAGATCATCCTCGACGACGCACGCCTGGACCTGGATTGGCTCGCTACGACGTTGTCGGACAACCACTCCCGTGACCATGGGGTGGCGCTGCACTGCGTCACCGACGCCCAGCTCACGGTGGCGATCGCGGCATGGCAGGCTGCCGGGACCCACCGCGACGACCGCATCGAACACGCCGCGGTGGTGCCCGAGGACCGGCTGGGCGATCTGGCCGCGCTCGGCGTCACCGTCGTCACCCAGCCCGGCTTCGTCGCCGAACGCGGCGACGACTTTCTGGCCGACATCGAGACCGCCGCGCACCACGAGCTGTGGCGGCTGGCGTCGTTGCGCCGCAACGGGATTCCGGTGGCCCTGTCCACCGACGTACCGTTCGGCGACGGCGATCCCTGGGCCGCGATGCGGGCCGCGGTACACCGGACCACCCGGGCCGGGGCCGTGCTGGGGCCCGTCGAGGCGATCACCGCCCGCGTGGCGCTGCAGCTGTTCACCGGCCGGGCCGACCGGCCTGCGGCGCCGCGCACCATCGCGGCGGGCGAGCCCGGGGATCTGTGCGTGTTGGCCGGCGGGCCCGCCGAGGCGTTGGCCGCGCTCGACGCGGATCTGGTCCGGGTGACCGTCGTCGCCGGCGACGTCGTGCACGACCACAGCCGCATTGGGTAGCCTATCTAGGTATTCTGGTTGGTTCAGAAAGCGGAGGCACGGCGATGACGCGTACAGACAGTGACAAATGGGACCTGGCCAGCAGTGTGGGGGCGACCGCGACCATGGTGGCCGCCCAACGGGCGTTGGCCAGCGCGGCGCCGGACAAGCTGATCGATGACCCGTTCGCCGCGCCGCTGGTGCGCGCGGTCGGCATCGACTTCTTCACCCGCATGGTCGACGGTGAGGTCGATTTCGGCGAAGGCGACGAATTCGACCCGGCCGAGATGGGCCACGGCATGGCGGTGCGGACCCGATTCTTCGACCAGCACTTCCTGGCGGCCACCGAGAGCGGCATCCGCCAGGCGGTGATCCTGGCCTCCGGGCTGGACTCCCGCGCCTACCGGTTGGCCTGGCCGGCGGGCACCGTCGTCTACGAGGTCGACATGCCCGAAGTGATCGACTTCAAGACCACCACCCTGGCCGGCCTGGGCGCCGAGCCCACCGCGGAGCGCCGCACCGTCTCCATCGACCTGCGCGACGACTGGCCGGCCGCGCTCAAGGCCGCCGGTTTCGACCCGACCGCCCCCACCGTGTGGAGCGCCGAGGGCCTGCTGGTCTACCTGCAGCCCGACGCCCAGGACGCCCTGTTCGACACGATCACCGCGCTGAGTGCACCCGGCAGCCGCCTGGCGTGCGAGTTCATCCGCGACACCGGGGTCTTCACCACTGAGGCGTGGCGCGAGCACCGCAAGAAGCTTTCGGCGATCGGGTTCGAGCTGGAGATCGGTGACCTGGTCTATCACGGCGAGCGCAACCACATCGTCGAGTACCTGACCGGCACCGGCTGGACGGTGCAGGGTCGGCAGGTCGGAGAGCTCTACGCCGACGCCGGCCTGGAATACGGCGACGACGAGTTGGCGGTGGCGTTCGGCGACATGACCTACCTGAGCGCTGCGCTGCCCGGGTGATCGTCCGGGGCGGCGGTATGAAAAGCGTCACAGCGGCAGGCTCGGCGACACGGCGCCGGCGCTGCGGCGCCGGCGGTGGTGAAGTGCCCCCAGCAGGGCTCGAACCTGCGACCTGCGGATTAAAAGTCCGTAGCTCTACCAACTGAGCTATAGGGGCCGTGCCGGAACAGAATACTGCCTGCCCGCTCGCGTTGGATCGGGGCCGGGTTTGAGGATTGGGCCCACCGTGCCCTAAGCTAGCCAAGCTCCCAACGTGAAAACGTTGTGAGTGCCTCGGAGAGATTCGGTTCTGGCCCCCATCGTCTAGTGGCCTAGGACGCCGCCCTTTCACGGCGGTAGCACGGGTTCGAATCCCGTTGGGGGTACTCGCATCGTAGTTGCAACGGAGCGAACAGCAAGGCCCTGTGGCGCAGTTGGTTAGCGCGCCGCCCTGTCACGGCGGAGGTCGCGGGTTCAAGTCCCGTCAGGGTCGCTTTATGCGGCGAGGCATTCGTGCCTTCCGGCCAGGTAGCTCAGTTGGTACGAGCGTCCGCCTGAAAAGCGGAAGGTCGCCGGTTCGATCCCGGCCCTGGCCACCATAGGCCCATAGACTGGGCCGCTGTGCGCTTCGCATCCCCTCAATTGACGGCCGCAATCGTGGCAGCCGCCGCTTTGATCGCCTCCACCGCACTGTCGGCCACCGCCGCGGCGAGTGACAAGCTTCTGCTCGGCGGCGGCGCCGGGATCGCACTCAACGGCGACAGGCTCTGCACGCTGACCGCCATCGGATATGACTCCGCCGACCGGCTGATCGGTTTCACCGCCGCACAATGCGGCGGTGTGGGCTCACCCGTTGTCGCCGACGGCGCCGAAGACGAGGGCGTCGTCGGCACCGTGGTGGCCGCCGACGGGGATCTCGGCTACGCGGTGATCGAATTCGATCAGGCCAAGGCCGCAGGCATCCGCAACTACGAAGGCTTTGCGATCAAGGCCATCGACACCGATCCCGAGCATCTGCAGCAGGGATGCAAGCTCGGTCGCGCCACGGGCGTCAACTGCTGGGACGCCGAATCCGGTGCCGTGGACGCCGAGGGCAACGAGTGGTGGCAGCCGGGCGATGACGGGGCGCCGGTCACCGTCGACGATCTGATCGTCGGCATGGTCCGAGACGGCTCCGTCCCGGTTGCGCCGCTGGCGCAGCCCGGATCCGGAATCGTGTTGTTCAGCGCGATCGTCGACGACGTGAACGCCAAGGGCGGCCCGGGGGCCGGCTTCACCCTGGCCACCTGACCCGGGCAGCCTCAGCGGCTCAGGGCCGCAACGTCTCCGGGCAGAGCTCGGACTGCGCCGCGGCGATCTGGACGTCGGCGGCCTCGGGGCTGTAGTAGAAGGTGTTGGTCAGCTGACGCACCAGGTCGCCCGGCGAGATGCCGGCCCGGTAGGTGCCGGTGTGGCCGTACATCCGCAACTGGGCGCAGATGTAGTGCCCCGAGGTCACCTTCACCTGATCGGCGACCGGGATCGCCACCGGGGCGGCGTTGACGCGGGCCAGATAACTGGCGTCGTCGGCGTGGGCAAGCGGTGCGCCGGCCAACACAGTCGCGACGGCGAGCAATGGTGCGGCGACGTGCGCTTTCACATGCATGACTTCCATCGTGCCACCGCCGGACGGCCGACGTGACGCATCCGGTGGGGCGTAAATCCCCGCACACCACCGTGGGCCTGACTATCGTGCCTGTCAGTGTCAGGGTGAAGTGCCGCTTGTTGCGGTGGTTGGATCCTGATCACCTGGTGTCTGGCTCGTATCGTGCGTGCTGCCTTCGGGTTGGCGTTCATGCGTTTTGTCGGCACCGGGTGTGAAGGAC
>NZ_CP083986.1:951976-954287 GCF_020172685.1 [Mycobacterium] nativiensis
CCTTGGGGTGGGCGGCGGCCAGGCGAGCGACCATCGGTGCATCCCGTTGGCACAGCGGACACCAGGGCGCCCAGAACCACAACACGGCCGGTCGGCCGACCAGGCTCGCGCCGGAAAATGGTCGGCCGTCGAGGGTTTGGGCGGCGAAATCAAGTTGGGTGTTCTCGGCCCGGGTTTGCGATCCGCAGCCGAAGAGCAGTACGGCTATCGCCGCCACAGCCATGAGCAGTACGGCCGATTGGCGACGCCCCGAGGCCTTGTCGTGCGGCATACCGGCGAGTATGCCACCGCAACCTGCGGGGCTAAGGTGCTGCCATGGCACGCGGACGCCTAGAGCACACCGCCGACATCGCTGCGCCGCCCGAGGCCGTTGCGGCGTTTCTGGCCGATCTGGTCAACTACGAAGCCCTGCACCCGATGCTGGTGGACGTGCGGCAGATCCCCGGCGGCGCCGACGGCGTCACCCGATACCTGGCCCCGCACCGCATGCGCCTCTACGGGATCCCCATCCGGTTCACCTGCCGGGTGGACCTGCGCAAAAGCGCGCCCGACGAAATCCGCACCCACACCCTGCAGCGGCCAGGGATCGAGATGTGGTCGACCATGACGGTTCGCCCGCACGCCGGCGGCACCCGACTGCACGAACTGGTCGACATCAGTGCCCCACGGATATTGATGAAGACCGTGCTGCGCGACGGCGGCAGTTCCCACACCGCGATGTGGGAGAACCTGCGTCGCTATTTCGAACAGTGAGCGCGGCAGGCATGCTGGAAGCCATGAACCGAAGCCAGATCACCGAGCAGATCATCGCCGCCCGCCTCGCCAAGGGACTGACCTGGCAGGAGCTGGCCGACGCGATCGACAAGCCGGTCGTGTGGACCACCTCGGCACTGCTGGGCCAGCATCCCATTCCCGCCGAATCGGGCAAGGTCCTCGCTAGCCTGCTCGGACTGGACCCGGCGGTGGTGCCGGTACTGGCCGCCGTACCGGTGCGCGGCGGGCTCACTGCGCCCCCCACCGACCCGACCATCTACCGGCTCTACGAAGCGGTGGGCGTTTACGGCCCGGCGATCAAGGAACTGATTCACGAGCAGTTCGGCGACGGCATCATGAGCGCCATCAACTTCAGCATGGACATCGAGCGCAAACCGCACGCCGGCGGTGACCGAGTGGTCATCACCTTCGACGGTAAATTCCTTCCCTACGAATGGAATTCAGCGGACTAGCGCCAGTCGATGGCCACTCGTCGAGCGCGCGACACCCAACCGCTGACCGCCGACCTGGTGCTGTCCGGCGGGGGAGTGCGCTTCGTCGGGCTGGTCGGAGCTGTGGTCGCTCTGATGGAGGCCGGGTACTGGGTGCAGCGCAGATCCGGAGTGCCCGGCGACTCGGTGGTGGGCGCGATTCTGGCCGCCGCAGCCCAGGGCGACCAGCTGACCGCGGCACAGGTCAAAGACCTGGCGCTGTCGGTACCGCTACACACTTGGCGCGACGCGGGGCCGATCCCGCTGGTTGGACCGGTGTGGGGGTTCCTGCGCGACAGCGCCCTCTACCGCGGCGACGTCGCTCACGAGTGGATCCGCAGTGAGCTGGCGAACCTGGGGGTGAGGACCTGGGGAGATCTGGCCTACCCCGCCGACAACCTGATGCCCGAGCGCCGCTACCGCGCCGTGGTCACCGTCACCGACGTGACGACCGGGCAGCTGGTTCGGCTGCCGTGGGACTACCGGCGGGTGTACGGGCTCGATCCCGACGAACAGTCCGTCGCCGACGCGGTGCGTGCCTCGATGGCCGTCCCGTTCTTCTACCGCCCTGTGACGCTGACCAGCGCAGCCGGGCTGCGCTCCACCCTGGTCGACGGTGGGGTGCTGTCGAACTTCCCGATCTACACCTTCGACCGGCTCGACGGCCGAGCACCGCTGTGGCCCACGTTCGGGGTCACCGTGGTCCCGGAGATGTCCGACGGGATCGGTGCCATGGTTCCGGTGCTGCGGCCGCTGCGGCTGTTCGGACAGTCGCTGCTGCTGGAGAACCTGATCAGCACCATGCTGGTCGGTCACGACCAGACCTACCTGAATCAGCCGTGGGTCAGTGTGCGCGCCATCAAGGTCAACTCCACCGATGTCAGCGTGCTGGACTTCGACATCTCCCGTGACCGGCTCGAGAAGCTCTACGACAACGGCTACACCGCGGCGAGCGAGTTCTTGTCGACATGGGACTGGGATGCCTACCTGCGCCGGTTTCGGGCGTCGCACTACCCAAGCAAGGGTTCAGCCGGAAGCGACTGATGCCCTGTCTCTTATACACATCT
>NZ_CP083986.1:954442-956317 GCF_020172685.1 [Mycobacterium] nativiensis
CAGACTATGAGCTCACCGAGGACCTCGACACGGTGGGCACCTGCGACTTCGACGGCACCCTGGCCGGGGGCTACACGGCGCACCCGCACCGCGACCCGCTCACCGGTGAGTTGCACGCCGTGTCCTATTCGTTTGCGCGGGGCAAGACCGTGCAGTACTCGGTGATCGACTCCGCCGGGCGGGCGCGGCGCACCGTCGACATCGAGGTGACCGGGTCGCCGATGATGCACGACTTCTCCCTGACCGAGAAGTACGTCGTGGTCTACGACCTGCCGGTCACCTTCGATTCGGCGCAGGTGCTGCCGGTGAGTATGCCGCGCTGGCTCAAGGCGCCCGCGCGGATGGTGCTGAGCAGCCTGGTCGGCAAGGTTCGGATGCCCAGTCCGATCACTGCGATGGTCAACCGCGACAGCCGGCCGCCGGGCGGGCTGCCGTACTCCTGGAATGCGGACTATCCGGCGCGCATCGGAGTCATGCCGCGCGAAGGTGAGCCGACAGTGCGGTGGTTCGACGTCGAACCCTGCTATGTCTTCCACCCGCTCAACGCCTACACCGAGGTCTCGCCGACCGGGCAGGAACTTCTGGTGCTTGACGTGGTGCGCTACGCGAAGGTCTTCGACGTCGACCGGCGTGGCCCCGGTGACGCCCCGCCGACCCTGGACCGCTGGACCATCAACCTCGACACCGGCGCGGTGCGCACCGAGTCTCGTGACGACCGGCCGCAGGAATTCCCCCGGATCAACGACTGTCTGCTGGGGTCCAAGCACCGCTTCGGTTACACGGTCGGGATCGACGGCGGCTTCATCGGAGACGTCCAGGCGGAGATGTCGACCACGCTGTACAAACACGACTACCTGACCGGCACGAGTATTACCGCACCGATCGACCCGCAGCTGGTGCTCGGCGAGATGTCGTTCGTGCCAAGGCCTGGTGGGCGCGACGAGGACGACGGCATTTTGATCGGGATGGGCCACCATCGCGGCCAAAACGAGGGACAATTAGTGATACTCGACGCCGCGACCTGTGAGTCGGTCGCCACCGTGCACCTGCCGCAACGGGTTCCGATGGGCTTCCATGGCAATTGGACACCCACCGACTGAGGCGGACCGCCGATAAGGGTCGCACCTGTGCGCTACAGTGGCCCAAGCCACAAGCCAGTCGTGGCACGAACGACATTGCGGAAGGACCTCACTAATGGGTGTCGCCATCGAGGTACAGGGGCTTACCAAGTCCTTCGGATCGGCCCGGATCTGGGAAGACGTCTCCATGACGATTCCCGAGGGAGAGGTCAGCGTTCTGCTCGGGCCCTCCGGTACCGGCAAGTCCGTGTTCTTGAAGTCGCTGATCGGCCTCTTGCGCCCCGAGCGCGGTTCGATCGTCATCGACGGCACCGACATCCTGCAGTGTTCGGCCAAGGAGCTCTACGAGATCCGCACGCTGTTCGGCGTGCTGTTCCAGGACGGCGCGCTGTTCGGGTCGATGAACATCTACGACAACACCGCCTTCCCGCTGCGTGAGCACACCAAGAAGTCCGAGAAGGAAATCCGTGACATCGTCATGGAGAAGCTCGAGATGGTCGGTATGCCCAACGACGGCTACAAGTTCCCGGGTGAGATCTCCGGCGGTATGCGCAAGCGTGCCGGCCTGGCCCGCGCCCTGGTTCTCGACCCGAAGATCATCCTCTGTGACGAGCCGGACTCCGGTCTGGACCCGGTCCGCACCGCGTACCTGAGCCAGCTGTTGATCGACATCAACGCCCAGATCGACGCCACCATCCTCATCGTCACGCACAACATCAACATTGCCCGCACCGTGCCGGACAACATCGGGATGCTGTTCCGCAAGGAGTTGGTGATGTTCGGGCCCCGCGAGGTG
>NZ_CP083986.1:956417-957907 GCF_020172685.1 [Mycobacterium] nativiensis
GGTCGACATCCGGCTCGGCGACACCATCGAGGAAATCGCACCGGCATTGACGGCGCACCGCGGCGAAGACGTCCTCGACGCGTGCGACGCCACCGTGATTCCCGGGCTGCACGACCACCACGTACACCTGCGGTCGGCGGCCGCGGCACTGGATTCGCTGTGCCTGGGCCCGCCGATGGTGCGCACCTTCGATGAACTGGCCGCCGCATTGCGGGCTGCCACACCCGACTCCGACGGCTGGGTGCGTGGCTACGGCTACCACGAATCCGTCGCCGGCGAACTGACCGCCGCACTGCTGGATCGGTTCTTACCGCAGCTACCGGCGCGGGTGGCGCACCGCAGCGGCGCGCTGTGGGTACTCAACTCGGCCGGCCTGGCACGCATCGGGAAGACCGACCGGCCCGACGGGCGACTGCTGCGTGCCCACGGCGATCCCGCGCCCCGACTCCCACACCGCGAACCCTCGCTGAGCCGGTTGAGCCGGGCGCTGGCGGCCCGCGGCGTCACCGGGATCACCGACGCCACCCCAGGTCATGGCGACGCCGATATCGCAGCCTTCGCCGCCGCCCGCGACGACGGCGCGCTGCTGCAGCGGCTGCACTGCCTGGCACCCGCCGGGGCCAGTGCCGTGCCCGGTATCACGCTCGGGCCGACCAAGATCATCCTCGACGACGCGCGCCTCGATCTGGATGCACTGATAAAAGCGTTGTCCGACAACCACGCCCGCGACCACGGGGTGGCCCTGCACTGCGTCACCGACGCGCAGCTCACCGTCGCGATCGCCGCATGGCAGGCCGCCGGAGTCCACCGCGACGATCGCATCGAACATGCGGCGGTCGTGCCCGACGATCGGCTGGCCGACCTCGCCGCACTCGGGATCACCGTCGTCACCCAGCCGAACTTCGTCGCCGAGCGCGGCGATGACTACCTCGCCACCATCGAAGCCGTGCGTCACCACGAACTGTGGCGGGTTGCATCGCTGCAGCGCAACGCAATTCCCGTGGCGCTGTCCACCGACACGCCCTTCGGCGACGGTGACCCGTGGGCGGCCATGCGCGCCGCTGTCCACCGGGCGACGCCCAGCGGCGCCGTGCTGGGCCCGGGGGAGCGGATCTCGGCCCGGGCCGCCCTGCAGGGGTTCACCGGCCGGGCCGATCGGCCCGCGACGCCGCGCAGCATCGCCGTCGGTGAGCCTGGTGACCTGTGCGTGCTCAGCGGTGATCCGGTGGCCCTCGACGCCGGCCTGGTGGCGTCCACGGTCGTCGCCGGTGCGGTGGTCCACGGTGGTCGGTAGCCTGGCTAGATAGTTTGCAGAATTTTCGGAGAGGCATCGATGACGCGCACGGACAGTGACAGCTGGGACTTGGCCACCAGTGTGGGGGCGACCGCGACCATGGTGGCGGCGCAGCGCGCGCTGGCCACCTCGGGACCGGACAAACTGATCAACGACCCGTGGGCGGCACCGCTGGTGCGCGCGGTCGGCATCGACT
>NZ_CP083986.1:958007-971672 GCF_020172685.1 [Mycobacterium] nativiensis
CTCCAATCGCGAGGCCCTGCGCTGCCTCAAACGCCGCCTGTCTCGCGTCGTATTCGGGCGACTTCACACCGACCACCAGAACCAGATTCAGCCTTGCCAACCGGCAGCGGCTTGACATAGGAGAAACCCATGGCAGTCAAGGATTCCCGCGAAGTGGTCATCGAAGCGAGCCCGGAGGAGATCTTCGAAGTCCTCGCCGATATCGAGTCCATCCCCGCGTGGTCGCCGCAGTACCAGAGCGCTGAGGTGCTCGACACCCACGACGACGGCCGGCCGCGCACGGTGCGGATCCGGATCAAAGCCGCCGGCCTCACCGACGAGCAGGTGGTCGAATACACCTGGACGCCCGACAGTGTCGGCTGGACCCTGGTGTCGGCCGGCCAGCTCAAGGCGCAGGACGCCAAGTACACGCTGACCCCGCAGGGCGATAAGACCAAGGTCCGCTTCGACATGGATGTCGACCCGTCGATTCCGATCCCGGGGTTCCTGCTCAAGAACACCCTCAAGGGCGGCATGAAGACGGCCACCGACGGTCTGCGCCAGCAGGTGCTCAAGGTCAAAAAGGGCGGCTGACTCCGCTGGTCGAAACCCCTCCGGGCCTGCGGGGCCGGGCTAGGGTTGAGCCAGTGGCTGTTCGAGCATCGCGGGAAATTGTGATTGACGCGCCGCCGGAGAAAATCCTCGACGCGCTCGCCGATGTGTCCGATGTGGTGTCCTGGTCGCCGGTGCACAAGGGCATGGAAGTCCTCGACTCCTACGAGGACGGCCGTCCCCATCACGTCCGCGCCACCATCAAGGTGCTGGGCTTGGTGGACCGGGAGATCCTGGAGTACCACTGGGGCCCGGACTGGGTGGTCTGGGATGCCAAGGCGACCGCGCAGCAGCGCGCCCAGCACGTCGAGTACAACCTCACCCGGGAAGGCCCGGACAGCACCCGGGTGCGCTTCGACATCACCGTCGAACCCACCGGGCCGATTCCGGCGTTCATGGTTCGCCGCGCCAGCAAGCTGGTGCTGCAGACCGCCACCGAGCGGCTGCGTGAGCGGGTCATGGGCGACGCAGCTGCTACCGAGGTATGACCGGGCCGTCGCGCAGGATCTCCAACCGCCGGAGCGCCTCGTCGATCGTGTCCTCGGGTTTGACAAAGGTGAAGCGCACCAAGTGATTCCAGACCTCGGGCGCGGTCGCTTCGGTCGGGGGTACGCAGAACGCCGACAGCGGGATCGCCGCCACCCCGGCTCGATGCGGCAGTTCGGCGCAGAAGGCGGTGCTGTCGTCGTAGCCGAGCGGACGCGGATCGGCGCACAGGAAATACGTGCCGAAACTGTCGTGCACCTCGAAGCCGACCTGCCGCAGCCCGTCGCTCAACCGTTCCCGGCGGGCCTGCATGGTCGTGCGCAGTGCCGCCACCCAGGCGTCCTCGGCGTCCAGCGCCACCGCCACCGCGGGTTGGAACGGCGCCCCGCCGACGTAGCTGAGGTACTGCTTGGCGGCCCGCACCCCGGCCAGCAGATCCGCCGGCCCGCACGCCCAGCCGATCTTCCAGCCGGTGCAGTTGAACATCTTCGCCGCACTGGAGATCGTGACGGTGCGCTCGGCCATCCCCTCGAACCCGGCCAGTGGCAGGTGGGTCCGCCCGGCGAACACCAGGTGCTCGTAGACCTCGTCGGAGATAACCAGCAGGTCGGCCTCCACCGCGATGCGGGCGATCGCCGCCAGCTCGGTCTCGGTGAACACCGTGCCGGTGGGGTTGTGCGGCGAATTGACGATCAGCGCCTTGGTGGCCGGGGTGATGGCGCGGCGCAGTCGGTCGATGTCGAGGGCGAAACCGGGGCCGTCGGGAACCAGCGGCACGCTGACCCGTCGCGCGCCGGCCATGGCGACCACCGGCGAGTAGGAGTCGTAGAACGGCTCGATCAGCAGTACCTCCGAGCCCGGCTCAACCAGCCCGAGCACTGCGCCGGCGATGGCCTCGGTGGCCCCGACCGTCACCAGCACTTCGGTTGCCGGGTCGTAGTCGATACCGAAGTGTCGGTGGCGCTGACGGGCGATGGCTTCGCGTAGGGCGGGGATGCCGAGACCGGGCGGGTACTGGTTGACGCCCTCGGCGATGGCGGCCCGGGCGGCTTCCAGCATCGAGGAGGGTCCGTCCTCATCGGGGAAACCCTGGCCGAGGTTGACCGCGCCGATCCGCGCGGCCAGCGCCGACATCTCGGCGAAGATCGTGGTGGCATAGGGGCGAAGCCGCGACACCGTCATAACCGGCCAGCATAGGAGCCGGTCGAGGTCAGTCGTCAGAACGCCGGGCGAACCCTTCCAGGATGTTCCAGGAGCGGCTGCCCTTCACAACATGTAGGTAGTAGCCGTAGTTGGCGGTGGTCATGGCACCGGCTGCGAGCCCGATGCCGATCGCCCGCCCGACGCCGTCGCTGACATCCAGAGCCACCCCCAGCGCAGCGAGTGCGACGGCCACCCCGATCCACACCACGCCTTTGCGCCACATGCCTTTGACGAAGAAGTAGAACGGGAAGAAGAACAGCGCCAGGAAGTTCGAGGTGATGCGCATCCGGGTTCCGAACGGCAGCGCCCGGAGCGCGGCCCGCGACTGCGGCGACGATGACGGCACCCCGTGCGCGTCGAAGAACGCGAAGCGCTGTTGCCAGGTCGGGGACAGTTCCGCGCGAGCATCGGCGTCGGTCATGAGGCCGAAGTCTATTGCGCCGAGCCCGCGAGCCGGGCACCGGAACCGCCCAACCATCCGGTTGATAGGCCACCCTGTTAGGGTGGCGAACGCGGGACTAGGCTCCCAACAGACGCAAGCGAACAATCCGTGTCGAATCCGAACTGAAGAGGAACTCCAGTCATGTCCGACGAAGCCTTCATCTACGAGGCCATTCGCACCCCGCGCGGTAAGCAGCGCAACGGGGCGCTGAACGAGGTCAAGCCCGTCAGCCTGGTTGTCGGCCTGGTCGACGAGCTGCGCACCCGCAACCCCGACCTGGATGTGAACCAGGTCAGCGACGCCGTGTTGGGCGTGGTGTCGCCGGTCGGTGACCAGGGTGGCGACATCGCCCGCACCGCGATGCTGGTCGCCGGCATGCCGGAGACCACCGGTGGGGTGCAGCTCAACCGGTTCTGCTCTTCGGGTCTGGAGGCCATCAACATCGCCGCGGCCAAGATCAAGGCCGGGTTCGACGACCTGGTGTTGGCCGGCGGCGTGGAGTCGATGAGCCGGGTGCCGATGGGTTCCGACGGTGGGGCCTGGGCCGGCGACCCGGCCACCAACTACCAGATCGGTTTCGTGCCGCAGGGCATCGGCGCCGACCTGATCGCCACCATGGAAGGCTTCTCGCGCGAGGACGTCGACCGCTACGCGGCACGCTCCCAGGAACTGGCGGCTGCGGCCTGGTCGGGCGGTTACTTCGCCAAGTCCGTGGTCCCGGTGCGCGACCAGAACGGCCTGATCGTCCTCGACCACGACGAGCACATGCGGCCCGGTACGACGGTCGAGAGCCTGGGCAAGCTCAAGACCGCCTTCGACGGTATCGGCGCGATGGGCGGCTTCGACGACGTGGCGCTGCAGAAGTACCACGACGTCGAGAAGATCAACCACGTGCACACCGGCGGTAACAGCTCCGGCATTGTCGACGGCGCCGCGCTGGTGCTGGTCGGTTCGGAAAGCGCAGGAAAGGCCCAGGGTCTGACCCCGCGTGCCCGCGTCGTTGCCGCGGCCACCAGTGGCGCCGACCCGGTCATCATGCTCACCGGTCCCACCCCGGCCACCCGCCGGGTGCTGGAGCGCAGCGGCCTGACCGTCGACGACATCGACCTGTTCGAGATCAACGAGGCCTTCGCCTCGGTGGTGCTGAAGTTCCAGAAGGACATGGGCATCCCGGACGAGAAGCTCAACGTCAACGGCGGTGCCATCGCGATGGGCCACCCGCTGGGTGCCACCGGCGCGATGATCACCGGAACCATGATCGACGAACTCGAGCGCCGGGGTGCCCGCCGCGCTCTGATCACACTCTGCATCGGCGGCGGCATGGGCGTCGCCACCATCATCGAGAGGGTTTAAGCAATGGCGGAGAACACCATTCAGTGGGACAAGGACGCTGACGGCATCGTCACGCTGACCATGGACGACCCGACCGGGTCGGCCAACGTGATGAACGAGCACTACCGCGAGTCCATGCACAACGCGGTGGAACGTCTTGTCGCGGAGAAGGATTCGATCACCGGTGTGGTGATCGCCAGCGCGAAGAAGACTTTCTTCGCCGGCGGTGACCTCAAGGCGATGATCAACGTCGGCCCGGCCGACGCCCAGGCCGTTTTCGACCAGTGCGAGGGCATCAAGGCCGACCTGCGTGCCCTGGAGACGCTGGGCAAGCCCGTCGTGGCCGCCATCAACGGCGCCGCGCTCGGCGGTGGGCTGGAGATCGCGCTGGCCTGCCACCACCGCATCGCCGCGGACGCCAAGGGCAGCCAGCTCGGCCTGCCCGAGGTCACCCTGGGCCTGCTGCCCGGCGGCGGCGGCGTCGCCCGCACCGTGCGCATGCTGGGCATCCAGAACGCGTTCATGAACGTGCTGGCGCAGGGCACTCGGTTCAAGCCGGCCAAGGCCAAGGAAGTGGGCCTGGTCGACGAGGTGCTGCCGACCGTCGAGGAGCTGATCCCGGCCGCCAAGGCGTGGATCAAGGCCAACCCGGACGCCGGCGTGCAGCCGTGGGATGTCAAGGGCTACAAGATGCCCGGCGGCACCCCGTCCACCCCGGCGCTGGCGGCGATCCTGCCGTCGTTCCCGGCGCTGCTGCGCAAGCAGCTCAAGGGCGCCCCGATGCCGGCCCCGCGGGCCATCCTGTCCGCCGCGGTCGAGGGTGCGGCGGTCGACTTCGACACCGCCACCCGCATCGAGAGCCGGTACTTCGTCTCGCTGGTCACCGGCAACGTCGCCAAGAACATGATCCAGGCGTTCTTCTTCGACCTGCAGCACATCAACGGTGGCGGCAGCCGGCCCGACGGCATCGCGCAGACCCCGATCAAGAAGATCGGTGTCCTGGGCGCGGGGATGATGGGCGCGGGCATCGCCTACGTGTCGGCCAAGGCCGGCTACGACGTGGTGCTCAAGGACGTCACCCTGGAGGCGGCACAGAAGGGCAAGGGCTACTCGGAGAAGCTCGAGGCCAAGGCCCTGGAGCGGGGCCGCACCACCGCGGAGCGCTCCAAGGCGCTGCTGGACAAGATCACCCCGACCGGCGACCCCGCCGACCTCAAGGGCGTGGACTTCGTGATCGAGGCCGTGTTCGAGAGCCAGGAGCTCAAGCACAAGGTCTTCCAGGAGATCGAGGACATCGTCGAGCCCAACGCGCTGCTGGGGTCGAACACCTCCACGCTGCCGATCACCGGTCTGGCGGCCGGCGTGAAGCGCCAGGAGGACTTCATCGGGATCCACTTCTTCTCGCCGGTCGACAAGATGCCGCTGGTGGAGATCATCCGCGGTGAGAAGACCTCCGATGAGGCGCTGGCCCGGGTGTTCGACTACGTGCTGGCCATCAAGAAGACCCCGATCGTGGTCAACGACAGCCGCGGCTTCTACACCTCGCGGGTCATCGGCACCTTCATCAACGAGGCGCTGATGATGCTGGGCGAGGGTGTGGAGCCGGCCAGCATCGAGCAGGCCGGTCTGCAGGCCGGTTACCCGGCCGCTCCGCTGCAGCTCTCCGATGAGCTGAACCTGGAGCTGATGCACAAGATCGCCGTCGCCACCCGCGAAGGCATCGAGGCGGCCGGCGGCACCTACACCAAGCAGCAGAACGAGATCGTCGTCGAGAAGATGATCGAGCTCGGGCGTCCCTCGCGGCTCAAGGGTGCCGGCTTCTACGAGTACGTCGACGGCAAGCGCACCGGTCTGTGGCCGGGCCTGCGGGAGACGTTCAACTCGGGTTCGTCGACCCCGCCGCTGCAGGACATGATCGACCGGATGCTGTTCGCCGAGGTACTCGAGACCCAGAAGTGCTTCGACGAGGGCGTGCTGACCTCGACCGCCGACGCCAACATCGGCGCGATCATGGGCATCGGCTTCCCGCCGTGGACCGGCGGCACCGCGCAGTACATCGTCGGCTACCCCGGCGGCAAGGCCGGCTTCGTGGCGCGGGCCAAGGAATTGGCCGCTCGCTACGGCGACCGGTTCAACCCGCCGGCATCACTGCTCTAACCGGGCAGACGTGACATCCCCCGAACCCTCGTGGCTTCGGGGGATTTCGCGTCTGTTGGACTACCGACTGAGTATCACCGTCGGGAAGTTGCTGGAGGCGGGGCTGTGGCTCGGTTTCGCCTACGTGATCATCGGGGTGGTGTGCCTGTTCCTGCGTCCCGACGGCGTGGAAATCCTGCAGACCCGCGCCCAGGAGCAGTTCGGCATCCCACCCGACAGCATTTACGAGGTGGCGACGATCGCCGGGGTGCTGCTGTGGCCGCTGATGATGCTGCTGCCCACCAGCACCTGCGGCGGCTGACGACTCAGGCCCGGCGGGCCAACAGGTAGTGCCGCACCGGCTGACCGCCGTTGGCGGGTACGTAGTTCGGTTCGTCGCCGGCGCTGACCAGCTCCCACTCCGGCGCGAAGATCCGCTCGATCTCGGCTTGGTCGATACCGCGGACCCCGAACAATGCGCCGGGGGTGAACCCGACGATCAGCATCCGCGAGTCCCGCCCGGTCACCGCGTTGACCTGTCGGACGTACACCGCACGGTCCTGATCGTTCATTCCGTGCAGGCAACCGCTGTCGGTCACCAGGTTGAAGGCCTCGCCGAGATCGGCCTCGCTGAGCTGGGCGATATCGGCGCAGAGGAATCGCACCGACACCTTCCCGGCCGCAGCCTTGGCCCGGGCGATCCGCAGGGCCCGGGGAGTGAAGTCGATGCCGGTGACCCGCCATCCGTTGTGCGCCAGGTAGATGGCGTTGTCGCCGGTGCCGCACCCCAGATCCAATGCGGTGCCCGGCGACAACGCCTCACCCGAGTCGCTCTCGACCAGGCTGCGCAACCCGCGGGCCAGGGCATGGCCGTCCCACGGAGTGAACCCCAGCCGGTACATCGCCCGGAACAGCAGTCGCCTCGCCGCCATCGTGTCTAGACCGCCCCCATATCGGCGGAGATCCAGTGTTGGGGGCGCAAGTAGATGATCACCTGCTCGCCCAGTTCGGCCAGCGCGAATTTGAGGTATCGCTCGGCCCGCTCCGGGGGCAGGTAGCGTCGGGCCAGCTCGACGTGGTGATCGTCGGTGCCGCGTTCGATACGGCTGACATCACCGTCGACGGCGACGTAGCGCAGGGTCGGCTCTGTCCGCTCCACCATCAGCGAAAAGGAACCGGCGGTCTCGATCAACCGCGCCTTGCGCGAGCCCGCACCGGTCAGCACCCACGGGTCGCCGCCCGGGGCGTACTGGTACCACATCGGCACCGTGAGCGGGCCGCGGCCGACACCGGCGTTCACCGACAGCGCCGCGATGTGCGGCTCGGCCAGGAACTGCTCGCGTTCCTCCTTGGACAGGGCCATGTTTCGAGGCTAACCGCCAGGCTCGGCTCCGTGCGTTTGCCGTGCTGGCGGGTCGACCTAAATCGCCGGACCGAGCAGGTCGTCGGCGTCGCGGATGATGTAGCCGTAGCCCTGCTCGGCCAGGAACCGCTGCCGGTGCGCGGCGTACTCGGCGTCGAGGCTGTCGCGGGCGACCACCGAGTAGAACACCGCGCCACCGCCGTCGGCCTTGGGGCGCAACAGCCGGCCGAGCCGCTGGGCCTCTTCCTGCCGGGACCCGAAGGTGCCGGAGACCTGCACGGCCACCGACGCCTCCGGCAGGTCGATGGAGAAGTTGGCGACCTTGGACACCACCAGGGTGGAGACCTCGCCGCTGCGGAAGGCATCGAACAGCTTCTCCCGCTCGGCGGTGCGGGTCGAGCCCTGAATCACCGGGGCGCCCAACTGCTCACCCAGTTCTTCGAGCTGGTCGAGGTAGGCGCCGATCACCAGGGTCTGCTCGCCGGGATGCTGTTTGAGGATGGAGCGCACCACCGCGATCTTGGAGTGCACCGTCGAGCACAGTTTGTAGCGCTCCTCGGGTTCGGCGACGGCGTAGGTCATCCGCTCGGTCTCGGTCATGGTGACCCGCACCTCGATGCATTCGGCCGGCGCGATCCAGCCCTGCGCTTCGATGTCCTTCCACGGCGCGTCGTAGCGTTTCGGCCCGATCAGGGAGAACACATCACCTTCGCGGCCGTCCTCCCGGATCAGCGTCGCGGTCAGCCCGAGCCTCCGGCGTGACTGCAGGTCGGCGGTCATCCGGAACACCGGTGCGGGCAGCAGATGGACCTCGTCGTAGATGATCAGCCCCCAGTCGCGGCTGTCGAACAGCTCCAGGTGCCGGTATTCGCCCTTGGTGCGCCGGGTGATCACCTGATAGGTGGCGATGGTGACCGGCCGGATCTCCTTGCGCTCCCCGGAGTATTCGCCGATCTCCTCCTCGGTCAGCGAGGTGCGGGCGATCAGCTCGCGTTTCCACTGCCGGCCGGCGACGGTGTTGGTGACCAGGATCAGCGTGGTGGCCTTCGCCTTGGCCATCGCCGCGGCGCCGACCAGGGTCTTGCCGGCACCGCAGGGCAACACCACCACTCCCGAGCCGCCGGACCAGAACGAATCGGCGGCCATCTCCTGGTAGTCGCGCAGGTGCCAGCCGTCCTGAGCCAGGTCGATCGGATGCGCCTCGCCGTCGACGTAGCCGGCCAGATCCTCTGCGGGCCAGCCGATCTTGAGCAGCATCTGCTTGACCCGGCCGCGCTCGCTGGGATGCACCACGACGGTGTCGTCGTCGATGCGGGCGCCGAGCATCGGGGCGATCTTCTTGTTGCGCAGCACCTCCTCGAGCACGGCACGGTCCAGGCTCACCAAGGTCAGCCCGTGGACCGGGCTCTTCACCAGCTGCAGGCGCCCGTAGCGGGCCATGGTGTCGACGATGTCGACCAGCAGCGGCTGGGGCACCGCGTACCGGGAGTGGCTGACCAGTGCGTCGACCACCTGCTCGGCGTCATGGCCGGCTGCGCGGGCGTTCCACAACGCCAGCGGGGTGATCCGGTAGGTGTGGATGTGCTCGGGGGCGCGTTCCAACTCGGCGAACGGCGCGATTGCGGCACGCGCCGCGCCGGCCTGCTCGTGGTCGACCTCGAGCAGCACGGTCTTGTCGGATTGGACGATCAACGGCCCGTCGGTGCTCATGTGCCCATTATCCGGAGTGCTCTGACAACGCCGGTCACTGTTGGGCCGCCGCGATCGAGGTGATGCGGTGGATGGTGAAATCGCGCATCTGTCCCGAGGTGGAATCGAACGCCACCAGCTGGCCGCCGCGGACCAGCACCGGGGAGACCTCCCGCTGGGTGGCCACCCCGGCGGCGTCGACATAACCGATCAGCACCGTCGAGCCCTCCAGCGCGGCGCGCTTCAACACGATCATCGCGGTCACCGGCTCCAGGCGGATGTTGTCGAACGGCGCCGAGGTCACCGTGCGCAGCACGCGAACCAGCGCGGTCAGGCTTTCGCCGCTGGGGCCGCCCGACGTGCGGTGGCTGCGGCGCTCGGCGGGAGTGGGCACCCGCACCCCGCGGGCGCGGATGTCGACGATGGTGCCGGTGGAGTCTTCGGCGGCCGGGGCGAAGCCGGCGGCGCGCAACGCCGTCAGCACGTCGGCGATCGGGGCCTGTGCCACCGCCACCGTCGGGGCCAGCAACCGCAGGCCCAGTTTCTCGGCTGCCGGGACCGCGACCGCCTGGGCCAGCAGGACCGGATCGTCGCACCGCACGAACGACGCCGCCATCCCGATCCGCAGCTGCCCGTGCCGGCGCGCGACGTCGTCGATCAGATAGGTGAGCCCTTGCGGCACCGGGGTTTTGGAGTGCCTCTCGAAGAACGCCTGCAAGCCCGCGCCGGTCCGGCCGACGTCCAGGGCGGCCCGGATGGTCGGTTCGGACACCCGGTACACCATGGCGGCACCGGCCGATTCGACGACGGCGACGACGCCCAGTTCCTCGGCCAGATCCCGTTTGAGCGGACCGGGTACCACCACGGTCAGGTCGGCCTGCACCAGGAAGTGGTCGATCGGCTCGGGTAAGACGCGGGCCATCGAAGAGATCGCCGCGATGGCCGCCGCGGGGGATGGGGCTGCGCCGCCGACGGCATCGGCGACACCGGCCAACAGGGCGCGCCCGGGGGAGCTGATCGCGCCGCGGCCCAGCACACCGAGCGCATGCGCCTCGTCGAGCAGTTCACCCACCGGGGCGGGCTGCAGGCGGTTGGCCCACCGCGGCCGGCGCCACACCAGGGCCTGCGACGCGGTCGTGGCGTCCACTCCGGCGCCCTCGGGCAGCCCGGCGAGCATGTCCAGCAGCAGCCGGCGGTCCAGCGGGGCCGCAGTGGAGAACAGTGGTGTGGACAGCGCTGCCCGGGGCTTGCCGTCCGCGCCGCGGCTGCCGATCAGGCCCGGCCGGGCAGGCAGGTCCAGCCAGGTGGAGGCCAGCAGGTGCCAGCGTTCGGCGGTGGGTCGCTCGGCGAACCGGTCGGCCAGTACCGTCGGCGCCCAGTACGGACCTTCGGAGTCCGGCCAGTCCTGCTGGTCGGCGGTGGCCGGGTCGGGGAAGTCGGCCGCGATCAGCCGGGCGGTGGCCGCCAGTTCGAGCAGCAGCCCCAGCCGGGTCTCGTCGACGCCGGTCGACTTCGCCAGTCGTTTGACCTCCCGCACGCCCAGCCCGCCGCTGCGCAGTTCGGGAACCGGCGTATCGGCCAGGTTGGCCAGGATCACGTCGAGCTCGCGCAGCAGGTCGATCACCGCGCCGGCCGCGGCAGCGTCCACGTCGGCCGCGGTGGTCTGCGACACCACCGGATCCGGGGCGCTCAGCTCGAGTGGACCCGGCTGCTCGCCGCGCAACACCTGCCCGACCACCCGCGGCAGGATGACCGTGTCGTCGTCGATACGGCGCAGCAGGCCCGTCGCCAGCAGCCGCGGTACCGGATGCTCCGGCGGCGCCCCGGGGGCGGCGTCACGGGTGCGGCCGACCGGGGAGCCGGCCAGCAGCTTGTCCAGCAGGTCGCGTTGCGGTGCGTCCAGATCTGCGACCGCGGCGACGAACCCCGGGATCTGCGCGGCGCCGTGCGTCGACGACTCCTCGGTGACCTGGCCCGGATGCCACGGCAGGCCCGCGCCGGCCTCGGCGACCACCCGCAGCGCCCCTCCCGGGTCGGGAGAGCCCCAGCACAGCGCCCGTTCGATCAGGTCGGCCAATGCCTCGGCCACCTCGTCGGCGGGGGCGGATGCACCGATGCGTGCCAGCAGATCGGCAACCGGCACCTCGGCGGTGTCGGCGTGCAGCACCAGCAACGCGTCGAGGACGGCGAGCCGCAGGAAATCCAGCTCGTCGGTGGCTGCCCGCACCGACTGGCGGGCCTGCGCCCGGGCCGCCAGGGCGGCGATGCTGCCCGGCGCCGGCTGAGCGAGGTCGGGCCGCAGCTCCAGCAGTCGGATCAGCCCCGGGTCGGGCAGGTCGGTCAGCCACGATCCCAGCGGCACACCCCGGGCGTGTTCAATCATCGTCGACCAGCGTAAGGCCCAACCGAATCACGTCACCGATCGCGACCTGTCAGAATGGTGCCGTGGCTGCAAACCAGGACAGTAAGAAGCGGTATGTCGACAACGGTTGGCCGGAGACCGACGGCGAACCCGCAGTGAGCGAGCTGCGCACCGACCGGGCGGGCGCGCTGTCGCCGTTCGGGGACGTGGTGTTCCCGCTGCCGTCTGACGACCTGCCCTACCTGCACCCGGTCACCGTCGTCAACAGCTAGGCCCTGACCGTCATGACCGGTGCCGGCCCGCTGTCACACCTCGACGAAAGCGGCGCGGCGCATATGGTCGACGTCGGCGCCAAGGCGCCCACCAAGCGCACCGCGGTGGCCGCCGGGGTGCTGCGCACCACCGCGGAAGTGGTGCAACTGATCTCGTCAGGCGGGCTGCCCAAAGGCGACGCGCTGGCCACCGCGCGGGTGGCGGGCATCATGGCCGCCAAACACACCAGTGACCTGATCCCGCTCTGCCATCAACTGGCACTGACCGGAGTCGACGTCGACTTCACCATCGGGGAAGCCCAGATCGACATCACCGCCGCCGTGCGCACCACCGACCGCACCGGGGTGGAGATGGAAGCGCTGACGGCGGTCAGCGTGGCAGCCCTGACCCTCTACGACATGATCAAGGCCGTCGACCGCGCCGCCGTCATCGACGATATCCGGGTGCTCAGCAAAGAAGGCGGACGCACCGGGGCCTGGGAGCGCCAGTGACCGACCGAACCGCCCACGTCATCATCGCCTCCACCCGGGCCTCGGCCGGTGTCTACACCGACCGCACCGGGCCGATCATCGCCGACTGGCTGGCGCAGCGCGGCTTCGCACCGGTGCAGCCCGAGGTGGTGCCCGACGGCGAGCCGGTCGGCGCGGCGCTGCGGGCCGCGGTGGCCGCCGAGGCGAACCTGATCATCACCTCCGGGGGCACCGGTATCTCACCGACCGACGACACCCCGGCACAGACGTCCGCCGTGCTGGACTACCAGGTCCCCGGCCTGGCCGACGCCATCCGCCGCTCGGGGCTGCCGAAGGTGCCGACCTCGGTGCTGTCCCGCGGGGTGTGCGGAGTGGCCGGCCGGACGCTGATCGTCAACCTGCCCGGCTCCACCGGCGGCGTGCGCGACGGTCTCGGGGTGCTCGCCGACGTCCTGGATCACGCGCTGGACCAACTCGCGGGCGGAGACCACAGCTGATGGCCCCCACCGACGTGCTGGTGCTGCGGGCGGCGGTCACCGAGCAGCCCATCGTGCTGGCCGAACACGAGGAACTGGTGAGCCACCGGGCCGCGGGGGCGATCGTCGGATTCGTCGGCATGATCCGTGACCACGACCAGGGCCGGCAGGTGAGCAGGCTGGAGTATTCGGCGCATCCCTCGGCGGGGCAGGTGATGGACGAAGTGCTGGCCGAGATCGCCGAACAGGTCAGCGGGGTTCGCGCGCTGGCGGCCAGTCATCGGGTCGGCCCCCTGCATATCGGGGATGCGGCCCTGGTGGCCGCCGTGGCTGCCGATCACCGCCGGCAGGCGTTCGAGGCCTGCGCGCTGCTCGTCGACACCGTCAAGGAGCGCCTGCCGGTGTGGAAGCACCAGTTCTTCGCCGACGGCACTGAGGAGTGGGTCGGCTCGGCCTAAGACCTGCAGATACGAAAAAGCGGGGCCGGTGATCCGGCCCCGCTTTTTCGTGGTCTCTGCCTAGACGACCCGGCTGGGCTGCTGCGCGAACGCGGCCAGCGCGTCGTTGCCGCTGACGTTCTCCGCCCGGATGGCCTGCCACAGCTGCTGGTGGAAGCCGACCGAGACGGCCTCCTGCCGGTTGCCGTCGGGGCCCGGAGCCGGAGCCTCGGGAGCCGGAGCCTCGGGAGCGGGAGCCTCCGGAGCATCGGGTGCCGGGGCCTCGGGGGCCGGAGCCTCCGGAGCGGGCGGCATCCACCACGGCGCCGGGGCCGGGGCCTCGGGGGCCGGAGCCTCAAGGGCGGGTGCTTCAGGAGCGGGAGCCTCGGGGGCCGGAGCCTCAAG
>NZ_CP083986.1:971772-971837 GCF_020172685.1 [Mycobacterium] nativiensis
TTGCGAAACTGTGTTCTAATTACTATGTTCAAGCAAAATTTTTTTTTTTTTTTTTTTTGTTTTTT
>NZ_CP083986.1:971889-1015727 GCF_020172685.1 [Mycobacterium] nativiensis
AGATGTGTATAAGAGACAGGCCTCGGGGGCCGGCGGTGCCCACCACGGTGCCGGCTCGGGTGCCGGCGGGGGAGCGATCGGGTTGTCCATGGCGACGGTCTCGCCGTTTTCGGCTGGCGGGTCAACCGGAACGTCGCGCTGCGTGGGAGCGGACAGGCCGCGCCCGCAGGTCGGCCAGGCGCCGCGTCCCTGGGTGGCCAGCACGTGCTCCGCAATCGCGATCTGCTGCTCGCGGCTGGCCTGGTGTGCCACCGGGGCGTACTTTCCGCCGCCGTGGCTGCTCCACGTGCTCGGCGAGAACTGCAGCCCGCCGTGGTAGCCGTTGCCGGTGTTGATGCCCCAGTTGTTGCCGGACTCGCACTTGGCGACCCGGTCCCACTCGTCATCGGTGGCTGCGCCTGCGTGCCCGGCGAGGGCGAGGCTGCCGCCACCGATCACTGCGCCGGTGAAGGCGATCTTGGCGATGCTGACGTTCGACTGGGTGGGCTTGCGATGCCGTCCACTCATACGGTGGTGAGTTCCTCTCTGTCTACGCCTGCGAGGTCAGCGTCGGGTTTGGGCCGCAAAAATGCCCGGCCGCGGCGCACCGCGGTGCGTTGTCGGCTTCACCCCAAGGGGCCGGTTAAGGCCCCGGGCCTGCTCTCGGCGGACCGGTGGGTCCCCCGCCTCCATCCATCAGGTATTCGTTGGTTTTCCTCACCAGTTGGATGGAGCTCGGCGCTACTGGCGAGGAAAGGTGGATCGACCGGAAGATTTTCGATACACCCGGAGATGTACCGTAACCGCTCTTACCCGCGCCGTCACGCTTCGGGGGGCAGGGTGTTTTCACTGGGGCTTCTTCTCAAAACGCCAGGAAGCGTCGGAGTCTGCGCTGGTCAAAGCGCTATGTATCAAGCTGTTGTCGGTCCGTAATCAATTCGTTATGTGACGTAGATCATGCTATCCGCCGGGTCCGATTCGGCGGTCCAGCTTCGGCTCTCCTTCCTCGAGCCTCGCTAACCGCCCGCGAATGGGGGCAGTACGTCGATGGTCTCGCCGGGCTGCAGCGCCGCCGCAAGGTCACGCACCGCGATCCCGTCGCGCAGGAACGAGCAGCGGCGCAGCACCGTCGCCAGTCGCTCATTCCGGCCGGCGAGGGCCTCGGTCAGCTCGGCCACGCCCTTGCCGGCCGGCACCGTGACAGTCTCCGATTCGGTGCCCGCGGCCGCACGCGCCGCAGCGAAGTAGCGGACCGTCACCGCCACCCCGGTGGTGTCGCTCACCGGCAGGGTCATGAGTCAGCCTCCAATTGCGCTCATCGGGCGATCCGGCTGGATGAAATCCGGGTCGTTGATGCCATGGCCGGCCCTCTTGGTCCACATGGCGGCACGCCACGCCTGCTCGATGGCGTCGTCGTCGGAACCGTCCCGCAGCAGGGCCCGCAGATCGGATTCCTCGGTGGCGAACAGGCAGTTGCGGATCTGACCGTCGGCGGTGAGCCGGGTTCGGTCGCAGTCTCCGCAGAACGGCCGCGACACCGAGGCGATGATCCCGAACGTGCCGGCCGGGTTGTCCGGGCCCTCGTCCACCAGCCACACTTCGGCCGGTGCGGACCCGCGCGGCTTCGGATCGGGCCGCAGCGCGAATTGCGCCTGCACCAGCTCCAGCAGTTGCTCGACGCTGAGCCCGGCGTCGCGGTTCCAGTTGTGGTCGGCATCCAGCGGCATCATCTCGATGACCCGGAGGTGGTAGCCCTGGTGCAGGCAGAACCGCAGCAGGTTGATGATGTCCTCGCCGGTGACCTTGGGAGCCAGCACGGCGTTCACCTTGATCGGCGCCATGCCGGCCCGGGCGGCCGCATCGAGGCCGTCGAGCACGTCGGGCAGCCGGTCGCGCCGGGTGAGCTCGGCGAAGTGGGCGCGGTCGACGGTGTCCAGTGACACGTTGATCCGGTCCAGTCCGGCAGCCACCAGGGCACCGGCCCGGCGCGCCAGACCAAGCCCGTTGGTCGTCAGCGCGATCTCGGGGCGGGGCTGCAGGCCAGCCGCGGCGGCCACCACACCCTCGAGGTGGCGGGCCAGCAACGGCTCACCGCCGGTGAACCGGATGTCAGTGATGCCCAGTCGGGTGACACCGATCCGCATCAGCCGGATCAGCTCGTCATCGGAGAGCAGGTGCTTGCTGGGAATCCAGTCCAGGCCCTCGGCCGGCATGCAGTAGGTGCAACGCAGGTTGCACCGATCGGTCAGGGATATCCGCAGATCGGTGTGCACCCGCCCGAAGGTGTCGACCAGCGGCCCGGAGGCCGGCATCTGCCCGGCGATGGCCTTTTCCACGGCTTGGTGGAAAGCCTCCCGGGTGGCCTTCTTATCCCCGGTGCCGGTTGCGTCCAGCTGCGGTGGTGTGGTGGTCTGCAGACCCCGTTGCCTCAGCGTCATGTGCGTACCCGATTCGGTCGGCCGGAGGGCGACCAGGTCACGGTCGGCGCCTGGCGCACGTGGTCTCCAGCGGCGCCACCAGCTTACCGAGTAAACCGGGGTGCCTTGGCGGCCACGGTCCGAGTAGGATCGGCAGCTGACGCGTCCTGCGCAGGCGGGACGCTTCCTTTATGTCCCCAAGTATGTGATCAGCAAGACAAGCAGGTGAGACCAGTGCCGACCGGCAAGGTGAAGTGGTACGACGCCGCGAAGGGCTTCGGCTTCCTGTCCCAGGAGGAGGGCGAGGACGTCTATGTCCGCGCCTCGGCCCTGCCGGACGGCGTGGAGGGTCTCAAGGCGGGCCAGCGGGTGGAATTCGGTGTCGCAGCCGGCCGTCGCGGGCCCCAGGCGCTGACCGTCACGCTGATCGACCCGCCGCCGAGCCTGACCCGCACCCGCCGCGAGGCGGCCCCGGCCGAGCACAAGCACACCCCCGACGAGCTGCACGGCATGGTCGAGGACATGATCACCCTGCTGGAAGGCACGGTGCAGCCCGAACTGCGCAAGGGCAAATACCCGGACCGCAAGACTGCCCGCCAGATCTCCGAGGTGGTCAAGGCCGTGGCGCGCGAGCTCGACGCCTAACAGCGCCGATACCCATAGGCGTGGTGCGCCGGTAGTTTGATTTGGCACCAGCTGGTCAATTCGAGAAGCAGAGATCCTCGATATTGGCTGGTTCAGGAGGTGTCCGATGGCGCAGCAGGCGCAGGTCAGCGAGGAGCAGGCGAGGGCCGTCGCTGAGGAGTCTCGCGAAAGTGGTTGGGACAAGCCTTCCTTCGCCAAAGGGCTGTTTCTCGGGCGGTTTCCATTGCCGCTCATTCACCCGTTTCCACGGCCATCGGATGCTGACACCGCGCGTACTGAGGCGTTCCTGGGCGGGTTGCGGGAGTTCCTCGGTACCGTCGACGGCGCCGTCATCGAACGTGACGCCGAGATTCCCGATCGCTACGTCAAAGGCCTGGCCGAACTCGGCTGTTTCGGGCTGAAGATCCCAGCCGAGTATGGCGGGCTGAACATGTCGCAGGTCGCCTACAACCGGGCACTGGTGATGGTGGCGAGTGTGCACCCCAGCCTGGGCGCACTGCTGAGTGCGCATCAGTCGATCGGGGTGCCCGAGCCGCTCAAATTGGCCGGCAGCGACGAACAGAAGCAGAAGTTCCTGCCGCGGTGCGCCGCTGGGGCGATCTCGGCGTTCCTGCTGACCGAACCCGATGTCGGCTCGGACCCGGCCCGGCTGGCCTCGACTGCGGCACCGGTCGACGCCGGTGCGGCCTACGAGCTGGACGGGGTGAAGTTGTGGACCACCAATGGCGTGGTCGCCGAGCTGCTGGTGGTGATGGCCCGGGTGCCCAAATGCGATGGGCACCGGGGAGGCATCAGCGCTTTCGTGGTGGAGGCTGACGCGCCCGGGATCACCGTCGAGCGCCGCAACAAGTTCATGGGGCTGCGCGGTATCGAGAACGGCGTGACCCGATTGCACCGGGTCCGGGTTCCCGCCGAGAACCTGGTGGGTCGGGAGGGGGACGGCCTGAAGATCGCGCTGACAACCCTCAATGCTGGGCGGTTGGCTATTCCAGCGATGGCGACCGGTTCGGCGAAATGGTCACTGAAGATCGCTCGGCAGTGGTCCCGCGAACGGGTCCAGTGGGGCAGGCCGGTCGGCGAGCATGAGGCGGTCGCCAAGAAGATCGCGTTCATCGCGGCCACGACGTACGCACTGGAGGCCGTGCTGGAGTTGTCCGGCCAGATGGCCGACGAGGGCCGCAACGACATCCGGATCGAGGCGGCGCTGGCCAAGCTGTGGTCCAGCGAGATGGCGTGCGTCATCGCCGATGAGCTGTTGCAGATTCGCGGGGGCCGCGGCTATGAGACCGCAGAGTCACTCGCCGCGCGCGGTGAGCGAGCGGTACCGGTGGAGCAGCATGTTCGGGACCTGCGGATCAACCGCATCTTCGAAGGGTCCAGCGAGATCATGCGGCTGCTGATCGCGCGGGAGGCCGTCGATGCCCATCTGAGCGCCGCAGGTGACCTGGCCGACCCCAAGGCCGATCTGCGCCACAAAGCCAGAGCCGCCGCCGGCGCCAGCGGTTTCTACGCAAAGTGGTTGCCGCAACTCGTGTTCGGCGAAGGGATGCGGCCTACGTCGTATCGCGAGTTCGGCAGACTGGCGACACATCTGCGGTTCGTCGAGCGGGGTTCGCGCAAGCTGGCGCGTAACACGTTCTACGCCATGGCGCGCTGGCAGGCCGGCCTGGAGAAAAAGCAGGGATTCCTGGGGCGGGTCGTCGACATCGGGGCGGAACTGTTCGCCATGTCTGCCGCGTGCGTGCGCGCCGAGGCACAACGGGTGACTGACCCTACCGAGGGTGAACAGGCCTACCAACTCGCCGATGTCTTCTGTCGGCAGGCGGCCCTGCGGGTCGAGGCGCTGTTCGATGCCTTGTGGACCAATACCGACAGCGCCGACGTTCGGCTGGCCCGCGAAGTGCTCGAGGACCACTACACCTGGCTGGAGGATGGCATCCTCGATCAGTCGGAGGGCACCGGACCCTGGATCGCACACTGGGAGCCGGGCCCATCCACCGAAGCCGACCTGGCCCGGCGATTTGTGGCCACTCCCGCTGCACGCCGAACCTGAGGCCCGACGGGGTCGAGGCAGGTCGGCGACGAACCGAGGGTACTCACCGAGGCGTTCGGAGAATCTGTGCAGCTGACCTTCTGCCGCAGGCAACCCCGCAGGATTGCAGGCCGACTCGCGGACGCGGGCTTGGCGATGTATGCGCAACTTGTCCGGGCATCAGACGCCGACACCGAATCCACACCGCAGGCCTACCTCATCGCCCGGAAGCTGACGGCCGGGCCGGACACCGTGGCACCCTGGTAGTCATGGCCAGCTATCTCGCCGGCGGCGACTTCAAGCGCGACACCAACTACATCTCCACCCGGATCACCTCCGATGGCCGTGACGGGTATCCCGTCGAACCGGGCCGGTACCGGTTGGTCGTCGCGCGGGCCTGCCCGTGGGCCAATCGCGCCATCATCGTGCGGCGACTGCTCGGGCTGGAAAAGGTTATCTCCATAGGGTTTTGCGGTCCCACCCATGATCAGCGCAGCTGGACCTTCGACCTGGACCCCGGTGGCGTCGACCCGGTGCTGGGAATCCCACGGCTGCAGGACGCGTACTTCAAGCGGATTCCGGACTACCCCAAGGGCATCACCGTTCCGGCGATGGTCGATGTGCCCACCGGTGCGGTGGTCACCAACGACTTCGCCCAGATGACTCTGGACTTCTCCACCGAGTGGACCGCCTACCACCGCGACGGGGCTCCGCAGCTGTATCCCGAACCGCTGCGCGACGAGATCGACGAGGTGGCACGACGGATCTACACCGAGATCAACAACGGGGTCTACCGGTGTGGCTTCGCCGGCGCTCAAGAGGCCTACGACGCCGCCTACGACCGGTTGTTCACCGCGCTGGACTGGGTCAGCGAGCGTCTCGCCGATCAGCGATACCTGGTGGGGGACACCATCACCGAGGCCGACGTCCGACTGTTCACCACGCTGGCGCGGTTCGACCCGGTCTATCACGGACATTTCAAATGCAACCGGCAGAAGCTCTCCGAGATGCCGGTGCTGTGGGCCTATGCGCGGGATCTGTTCGGAACGCCCGGGTTCGGCGACACCACCGACTTCGTGCAGATCAAGCAGCACTACTACATCGTGCACGCCGACATCAATCCGTCCCGGATCGTTCCCGACGGCCCGGACCTGGCGAACTGGCTTTCACCGCATGGACGAGAAGCGCTGGGCGGCAGGCCGTTCGGGGACGGCACCCCGCCGGGGCCGGTTCCGGCAGGCGAGCAGGTGCCGGCCGGTCACGGAGCTCAGCCGGTAACCGTCTGACGGTTCCATCGCATGCCCACCGCCCATTCGGCGTGCGGTACCGCGAACGTCTCGCCGTTGTCCTGATCGAGGACCAGGGTGAGCAGTTGCACCACCAGACCCCGCAGCGGGCCGCGTTGCGGGTCCACGGTGGGGATGGTGACCGCCAGGGTGCTGCCCGGCTGGTACATCTGGCCGGTGGCGTCGATCGGGTCATCGTAGATCCGCAGCAACCGCCAAGGTGCCCGGCCGATCACGTTGTCCACCGACAGCTGGATCGGGTGGCGCTCGTCGACGGCCAGCGTGCCCTGCGACTCGGTCAGCACGCATTCGTTGAGGTCGAGCACATTGCAGTACAGGTACGGCCCGGCGTGGGTGAGGTGCCCGTTGGAGTAGGCGCTGATCTGCGGCGGTGTCGGCTCGGCGGCGCGGGTGACCCACCAGGTGCCGAACCCGGCGACGGCCGACGTCACCACTGCCAGTACCGCCACCAGCACGACTGTCGAGCGTTTCACCTGATCATCACCCCTGTCTCACCGGATCGAAGCGGGCGCCGTCCTGCTCGATCAGCACCGGGCGGTTGCCCCCCAGGCCGGGGATCAACGAGTCGCCGTGGAACGAGAGGATGGTCTGGGCCAGACCCGGGATCAGCATGGCGGTGATCGCGGTGAAGCCCACCCACAAGTCGGTATATACCAGCACCCCGAGCGCACCACCGGATACCCAGGCCAGCTGCAGGGTGGACTCGGTGCGGCCGAACGCCGATGCGCGAGACTCCTCCGGCAGGTCGTCCTGCAGCGCGGCGTCCAGCGACGCCTTGGCGACCGCGCTGGCACCCGAGGTCACCAGCGCGGCGATGGCCGCCATGACCAGGGTGCCGGCGACCGCCGCCGCCAGCGCGACACCGGTCACCGCCATGGTGGCGCGGACCACCAGCACCGCGGGCCGGCCCAGTTGCAGGCGGGCGCTGGTGAGGTTGCCGGCGAAGTTGCCGACCCCTGCGGCCGCGCCGATCAGGCCGAGGATGCCCAGCTGTACCCAGCCGTTGGCGTCGTGCTGCTTGGCCACGAACGCCGGGTACAGGAACATGAAGCCGACCATGGCCTTGATGGTGCAATTGCCCCACAGGGCGGCAATGATGTTGCGGCCCAGTGGTTGGCGCAGCGCCCCGCTGGCCCGTTTCACCTGTTCCGGCCAGCTGCGCCGCCGCTCGTCGGAGCGGTAACTCAGCGTGGTCGGGATCTCGCCGGCGGTCACCTCCACCCAGCGCGGGATCCGCATCGCCAGGATCGCCCCGGCCACCGAGACCGCGACCACCACCAGCAGTGACCCGGGCAGCCCGAGCAACCGGGTGAAGAGGTATTCGGCGCCCGCGGCGATCCCGCCGCCGACGATCGTTCCGCCGAGCAGCCCGAACATCGTCAATCGGGAATTGACCCGCACCAGGTCGATCGATGGCGGCATCACCCGCGGCGTCACCGCGCTGCGCAGCACCGTGAACGACTTGGACAGCACCATCATCGCCAGCGCGCACGGATAGAGCACCCAGGATGCGAACGTTCCGGCGACGCTGTCGTAGTTCGCGATCAGCACCAGGGCCAGCGCGGTGCGAAGCGCAAATGACAGGGCCAGGGCGGCGCGTCGTCCGTGCTGGACGCGGTCCAGCGCCGGACCGATCAGCGGCGCGATCACCGCGAACGGTGCGATGGTCACCAGTAGGTACAGCGCCACTTTGCCCTTGCTCTCGCCCGAGGCCGCGGCGAAGAACAGGGTATTGGCCAGTGCCACGGCCATCGCCGCGTCGACCGCGAAGTTGGCCACCACCGGCCAGGTCAGCGCGGTCAGTCCGGATTTGTCGGCGCCGTCGGCGGTGGCGGCGCGTTGCACCAGGCCGTACATCCGGTAGCCCATTTCACGGCTGCGGGCCGCTGCGGCCCGGGTAACCGTGATCCGGTCACCGGAGCCGGGGTCACTGGGCGGGGCTTGGCGGCGGGGTTCGCCGGTGTTTTCGCGCAACGGCGGCAGGTAGCGGTTGGCGCTGGGCATCGGTCGTCGACGCTGGTCACCGAGGCTGTCGCTGGGGTAGTTGGCCATGCCGGGGTGTTCGCCGGCCGAGCCGTTGCGGGGCCGCGGACCGGGGACGCCGGGCGTGCGGCGGCGCCGGTCGGGGTCGGGGAGGTCACGCCGCCGTGCAGACACGATTCGATTCTTCCCTATCGCCGGGGCCGGGCCGCGCAGGCCGTTGTCGTGCCTGCGTGTGGCTCAGTGGGCCGGGCTGCGGCAGTATGAGGGGCGTCATTGAACGGAAGGGACCCGCGTGACCGGACCCAGTGCAGAATCAGCCACCGCGACCGTCGTCGTGCCGACGGTGCTGGCCGCTGCCGTCGAACAGGCCCGCGTGGCCGTCGCCGAGTTCAGCGGCGCCGACACCGTCGGCGAGCACCTGGGCGTCGATTATGAGGACGCGGTCGCCGCGACCCACCGGTTCGGCGCCGTGCTGCCCGGCTATCAGGGCTGGCAGTGGGCGGTGGTCGTGGCCGCCATCCCGGGTTCGGAGCACACCACGGTCAGTGAGGTGGTGCTGGTTCCCGGCCCGTCGGCGCTGCTGGCCCCGGAGTGGGTGCCGTGGGATCAGCGGGTCCGGCCGGGTGATCTCGGGCCGGGAGATCTGCTGGCGCCTCCGGCCGACGACCCGCGACTGGTCCCGGGTTACACCTCGAGCGGCGACCCGCAGCTCGACGAGGTGGCCGGCGAGATCGGCCTGGGCCGACGCCGGCTGATGAGTCCGGTGGGCCGCGCCGACGCGGCGCAGCGCTGGCACGACGGCGAGTTCGGACCGGATTCGGCGATGGCACGCTCCACCAAGCGGGTCTGCCGCGACTGCGGGTTCTATCTGCCGCTGGCGGGAGTGTTGGGCACGCAGTTCGGGGTCTGCGGCAATGAGATGTCCGCCGACGGTCGAGTGGTCGACCGCGGATACGGCTGCGGCGCCCACAGTGACACCCCGGCGCCGGCCGGTGCCGGTTCGCCGGCATACGACCCGTATGACGACGGTGTGGTGGAGGTCTTCGACGCCGAGGTGCCGGCCGCCACCGCCGAGTCGGTGGAAGCGCCGGTCGAGCCGGATGTCGCTGTCGTCGACGCCGAAGCAATCGTCGAAGCAAGTGCCGAATCAGGCGAAGAGGTCGCCGAAACCCCCGCGGAAGTGCCGGCCGAACCGGCCGACGCAATCATCGAAGCTCCCGCCGAGACTCCGGCCGAGCCGGGGGAGCCGGGGACGCTCTAACCGAAGTTGAACAGGTACTCGCCGGGGAGTACCACCGCCATGTTGAAGGCGGTGTTGATCAGCAGACCCGGCAGCCCGAGTACGTAGTTGATGATGTCCTGCGGGATGGTGACCGCCACACTGAACGCCATCCCGAAGTCGAGGTTGATCAGGTTGTTGACCACGCTTGAGACGTCGTTGAACAGCGTGCCGGGCAGGCTGAACAGGCTGTTGAAAAACCCCTGGGCGGCGGCGAACTCCGCGTTGATCAGGCCGGCGATATCGAACGCGGCGGCAGCCCCCGGGATGTCGAGCGCCTCGGCAGCTCCGGGGATGTCCAAAGCTGCCGCGGCGCTGGGGATGTCGAACGCGCTGAGATCGGCGAGGCTGTCCACCACCGTGTTGCCGGCCAAGGCGATCTCGGTGGAAACCGCGGCGACCGCGCGCATGCCGATCTCGGGCGCGGCCACCACCGGGGTCAGGCCGGCAGTCAGCAGTGCGGCGGTGGCGACGACCGCGCTCAGCGCCCGCGGGCTGGCTGTCGTGGCTTCCATGTTCGAGGCTCCTCCCCAGGTTCGACCGTGACGATGGACGATACCCCACCTGAGGTGTGCGTCAGCCCTTTTCGGCGGCTGCCTTGATCTTGTCCAGCGAGGCCTTCATGCCCACAACCAACTCCTGCTCGAAGCTCTCGACCCCGCCCATGAAGTTCTTGGTGGCAAACGTCGAGAACGCGGTGATCCCGTCGTGCGCGCGCCGGCTCTCGACGACCCGGGTGCCAGTGGCGGTCGGCTCCAGCTCGTAGCTCCACACGCTGTGGTTCTCGGTGACCCGGAAGGCCAGCTTGCGCTCCGGGACGTACTCGGTGATCACCGAAGTGGTGGGCCAGAACATCCGCCCGCGCCGATTGAAGTTGATGGTGCGGGTCCCCGGGCGCACCGCGCCGAGCGGCTTCATCCACCGGCATTGCGGGCTCCATTCCGGCATGCGCCGAAAGTCAGAGATCAGCTCCCACACCTTGCTGACCGGCGCATTGATGTCGATCTCTGCCTGCAACAGCGGTTGTGCCATCGGGTTCCTCCTCGAATCGGTTGGACTGCAGTTCTATTCGTTTTCCAGGCCGGATTGAGCGCCGCGCGTGCCGCGCCGGGCCGCACTGCGCTGCACCAGAAATATCGTGGTGCCCAGCACGCCGACCCCCAGCCCGGCCAGGCTCACCGGCCGCCACGCCTGGAGTGCCGGCACCGCAAACGCCGCGATGGTCGCCAAGCAGAAGCCGGCTGCCCCGGCACCGATCACCGGCCAGATCCGCAGCAGCGCGGCCGGCAGCGGCGGCGGCTCGGGGGAGGGCTCAAGAGCAGGCTCGGGGGTCATCGCCGTTGACGTTAGCGCCTCGCCGGTAATGTTCCGGCAGTGGCCAGGGTCGTCGAAGCAGATGGTGCAGTCGACGTGATCGATATCGACGATCCCGCTGATTCCCGGCTGGATGACTTCCGCGACCTCAACAGCGTCGACCGGCGTCCGGACCTGCCCTCCGGCAAGGGCTTGGTGATCGCCGAGGGGGTGCTGGTGGTGCAGCGGATGCTGGCCTCGCGGTTCGCCCCTCGGGCGCTGCTGGGCACCGATCGGCGGCTGACGGAGTTGACGCCCGACCTGACCGGGCGCCAGGCCCCAGGGGTCCCCTACTACCGGGTGTCGGCCGAGGTGATGGCCGAGGTGGTGGGGTTTCATCTCAACCGCGGTGTGCTGGCGGCCGCGGTGCGGGTGCCGGAACCGAGCGTCGCCGAGTTGGTCTCCGGCGCCCGGACCATCGCGGTGCTCGAGGGGGTCAACGATCACGAGAACCTGGGCTCGATCTTCCGCAACGGCGCGGGTCTGGGCGTCGACGCGGTGGTGTTCGGCAGCGGCTGCGCCGATCCGCTGTACCGGCGCGCGGTGCGGGTCTCGATGGGGCACGCGCTGCTGGTGCCGTTCGCTCGTTCGAACAACTGGCCGGCGGATCTGGTCATGCTGCGCGAGCGTGGATTCCGGCTGCTGGCGATGACGCCGGATCCGCGGGCCGAGGCCCTGTCGACCGCCATGGCGACGGTGCGCGACCAGCCGCTGGCGGTGCTGGTCGGCGCGGAGGGCCCGGGTCTGTCGGAGCAGGCGATGCGGGCCAGCGACCTGCGGGTTCGCATCCCGATGTCGCGGGGGACCGACTCGCTGAACGTGGCGACGGCGGCCGCTCTCGCGTTCTATGAGCGCACTAGGCTGCCGGAATGAGGCCTGCCGAAACGACGCCCTGGGCAACGGGTTTGACCGTGGCGGCGTTCGTCGCGGCGGTGGTCGGCGCTGCGATAACCGTGCTGAGCCTGGGATTGACCCGGGTGCACCCGATGGTGGCGGTCGGACTCAACGTGGTCGCCGTGGGGGGACTCGCCCCCACGGTGTGGGGCTGGCGGCATACCCCGGTGCTGCGGTGGTTCGCTCTGGGCGCCGGACTCGGCGTGGCGGGAGCGTGGCTGGTGTTGCTGGCGCTCGCCGTTCAGCCCTGACCGGCTGAGCCGGTGGAGCGCACCCCGAGCAGCACGTCCTCCCAGCCCGGAACCGACGGCTTGCTGCGACGGGCCCGCGGCGTCGAGCGCCGGCGGACCGGCTCCTCGTCGGGCACCGCCGGTGCGAGCGGCTCCTCGAAGTCCAGTTCGGCGACGGCGGCCACCGGCCGCAGGGGACGGTCGAAGTCCGGGTCGATCAGTTCCATCGCCGCGTCGTCGGCAGCGGTGACGGTCCCGCCATGGGCGCCGGGGGCGAATCGGAAGTGGGCGACGTTGTCGGAGCGGCCCGCCTTCCAGGCCAGCTGCACCGTCCAGCGTCCGTCCTCGTTGCGCCACGCGTCCCAACTGCTCTGATCGGGGCTCAGGCCGCGGGCCATCAGTGCGCTGGTGACCACCTCGAGCAGCGTCGGCACTGCCGGCCCGTCGGACAACACCGGGTGGGCGGCGGCAGCCAGTTCCGCGGCCCGCGACCGCTCCAGCAGCACCGGGTGTGCGAACCGTTCGACCCGTGAGACATCGACGCCGGCCGCCGCGGCCACCTGCTCGACGGATGCGCCGGCGCGGATGCGGGACTGGATGTCCTTCGGCCGCAGCATGCTGCCCCCCATCTCCATCGTGGTCTGCCCGACGCGGCTGCCCTCCCCGCGCACCGTGCTGCGCAACCGGTCGTCGATGCGCAGCCGGAACATCTCGCCGCGTTCGTCTTCACCGCAGACGCTCTCGCAGATGATGTGTTTGCCGTCGACGTCGAGACCTACGACTGTCAGTTCCCTCATGACTTCTCCTCGCGAAGGCCCGTTAGCTGCGGACTCTAGTGCAGCCGGAGGCCCGGCCCTCGATGACACGCTGGCCTTATAACGAGATGATCACAAGCGCTCGACGACCCAGTCCACGCACTGGGTCAGGGCGCTGACGTCGTCGGGGTCCACGGCCGGGAACATCGCGACCCGCAGCTGGTTGCGGCCCAGCTTGCGGTACGGCTCGGTGTCGACGATGCCGTTGGCCCGCAGCACCTTGGCCACCGCGGCGGCATCCACCTCGTCGACGAAGTCGATGGTGCCCACCACCTGCGACCGCAGCGCCGGGTCGGCGACGAACGGCGTGGTGAAGGGGCGCTCCTCGGCCCACGAGTACAGCCGCTGCGCCGAATCGGCGGTGCGCTTGACCGCCCAGTCCAGCCCGCCGTTGCCCAGCATCCAGTCCAGCTGCTCGGCCAGCAGCACCAGCGTGGCGATCGCCGGGGTGTTGTAGGTCTGGTTCTTGGTGCTGTTGTCCACCGCGATCGGCAGGGACAGGAACTCCGGCACCCAGCGGCCGGAGGCGGCAATGGCCTCGACCCGGGCCAGCGCGGCCGGGCTCATGATGGCCAGCCACAGTCCACCGTCGGAGGCGAAGTTCTTCTGTGGTGCGAAGTAGTAGGTGTCGACCTCGGTGATGTCGACCGGCAGGCCGCCGGCGCCCGAGGTCGCGTCGATGACGACCAGGGCCTCACCGGAGCCGGCGGGACGGCGCACCGGCACCGCCACTCCGGTCGAGGTCTCGTTGTGCGCCCAGGCGATGACGTCCACCGACGGGTCGGAGGTCGGCTCGGGGGCGCTGCCCGGGTCGGCCTTGATGATGATCGGGTCGCCGACGAAGGGGTTCTTGGCCACCGCCGAGGCGAACTTGGCGCTGAACTCGCCATAGGTCAGGTGCAGGGAGCGCTTGTCGACCAACCCGAACGCCGCTGCGTCCCAGAACGCCGTGGACCCGCCGTTGCCCAGGACCACTTCGTAGCCGTCGGGTACCGAGAACAGTTCGCGCAACCCGGAGCGGACGCGGCCGACCAAGTCTTTGACCGGTGCCTGCCGGTGGGAGGTGCCGAACAGTGGCGCCGCCGTGGTGACCAGCGCACTCAACTGTTCAGGGCGAACCTTCGACGGCCCACAGCCAAACCGTCCGTCGGCGGGTTTGATGGTGTCCGGGATCGTGAGCTGCTCAGCCATGGCCTCTAGCGTAGACAGCGCCTGGTGGTGTCCCCCACAGCAGGTTTATCGTGACGCAGGTCACGTGAGACACTCGACACCTGTCACGGCCACAGTGTCGGTCGCGGGTCTGGACGGGTACGCGATACCTGCGGTACCGTTATACATAACAAGCCCAAATGTAAACGTCAGTGGGGGTGTCTGTGATGGCTCAGAACTTGGCTCAGAAGCCGGCCCGAACGCGCATCGTGCGGCGGTGGCGCGCCAACATGGAAGTGTCCGACGACACGCAGTATGTCGACATGCTCAACACGCTGTCGGAGGGGTCGGTGCGCCGGCACTTCAACCCCTACGTCGACATCGACTGGAACAGCCCGGAATTCAAGGTCACCGAGAATGACCCGCGGTGGATCCTTCCGGCCACCGACCCGATCGGCAAGCACTCCTGGTACCAGCAGCAGTCCGAAGATCGCCAGATCAAGATCGGCATGTGGCGTCAGGCCAATGTCGCCAAGGTCGGGCTGCACTTCGAGTCCATCCTGATCCGCGGCCTGCTCAACTACGCGTTCTGGCTGCCCAACGGCTCGCCGGAGTACCGGTACTGCCTGCACGAGTCGGTCGAGGAGTGCAACCACACCCTGATGTTCCAGGAGATGGTGAACCACATCGGCGCCGACGTGCCGGGTATGCCCCGCATGCTCAAGTGGATCGCCGCGTTCATCCCTCTGGTCGCCGGGCCGCTGCCGATCCCGTTCTGGTTCGGCATCCTCGCCGGCGAGGAGCCGATCGACCACGTTCAGAAGGCCATCCTGCGTGAGGGCAAGACGCTGCACCCGATCATGGAGAAGGTGATGGCGATCCACGTCGCCGAGGAGGCGCGGCACATCTCCTTCGCGCACGAGTACCTCAACAAGCGCATCCCGCACCTGCCGCGCCGCAAGCGGTTCTGGCTGTCGCTGTTCGTGCCGGTCACCATGCGGATCCTGTGTTCGGCGATCATCGTGCCGCCGAAGGCGTTCTGGGAAGAGTTCGACATTCCCCGAGCGGTGCGCAAGGACATCTTCTTCGGATCTGTCGATGCCCGACGGATGCTGTCGGATATGTTCGCCGACGTGCGGATGCTCTGCCACGACACCGGGCTGATGAACCCGATCGCCAAGCTGGTGTGGCGGATGTGCCGGATCCACGGCGCACCGTCGCGGTTCCGCGCCCAGCCGCAGCGCGCGCACCTGGCGCCCGCCGCGTAAGTCCAGCGAGCCCACCGCCTCATGCCGCACGTAATCAGCCAGGCGTGCTGTAACGACGCCTCGTGCGTTTTCGCCTGCCCGGTCTACTGCATCCATCCGAGCCCGGACGAGCCGGACTTCGCCACCACGGAGATGCTCTACATCGACCCGGACGCCTGCGTCGACTGCGGCGCCTGCGTCCGGGCCTGCCCGGTCGACGCGATCTACCCGGACACTGCGCTACCGGCCGTGCAGCTGCCGTTCATCGAGATCAACAAGTCGTACTACCCCAAGCGCGCCGAAGGCGTGAAACTGCCGCCGACCTCCAAGCTGGCTCCGATCCTGCCCGCAGCCGAACTGCACCAGCGCGGCAAGTATCCGCTGACGGTGGCGATCGTGGGCTCCGGGCCGGCGGCCATGTACGCCGCCGACGAGCTGCTCACCCAGCCCGGCGTTCTGGTCAACGTGTTCGAGAAGCTGCCCACGCCTTACGGTTTGGTGCGCGCCGGGGTCGCCCCGGACCATCAGCACACCAAGTTGGTCACCCGGCTCTTCGACGGGATCTCCTGGCGGCGCGGCTTCAACTTCTTCCTCAACGTCGAGGTCGGCAAGCATGTCAGCCACGCCGACCTGCTCGAGCACCATCACGCGGTCATCTACGCCTCCGGCGCGCTGCACGACCGCCGGCTGGAGATCGACGGCATGGATCTGCCCGGCACCGGCACCGCCACCGAACTGGTCGGCTGGTACAACGGGCATCCCGACTTCGTCGACCTGCCGGTCGATCTCAGCCACGAGCGCGTGGTGATCGTCGGCAACGGCAACGTGGCACTGGATGTGGCGCGCATCCTCACCTGTGACCCGGACAAGCTGGCCGGCACCGACATCGCCGATCACGCGCTGGCCGTGCTGCGCGAATCCCGTGTGCAGGAAGTGGTGATCGTCGCTCGGCGTGGGCCGATCGACTCCGCGTTCACCCTGCCCGAGCTGGTCGGCCTGACTCAGGCCGTCGACGTGGTGCTCGACGCCGAAGACCACGCCCGGGTGCGCAACGATCTGGCGACCGTGCGTGACAGTTTTACCCGTCAGAAACTGGAGATCCTGGCCAAACTCGGTGATGCTTCGGCGCCGATCACCAGGCCGCGCATCCGGTTCGCCTACGGGCTGACCCCGGCTCGGATTCTGGGTGAAAACCGGCCCACCGCAATGGAATTCACTGTGACCGGTACCGAAGAGATCTGCCGGATCGATGCCGGTATGGTGCTGACCTCGATCGGTTACCACGGCACCCCGATCGCCGACCTGCCGTTCGACGACGCCGCCGGGGTGGTCCCGAACGAGGGTGGCCGCGTCGTCGACCCGACGACCGGGGAGCGGGTTCCCGGCGCCTACGTGTCGGGCTGGATCAAGCGCGGCACCAACGGATTCATCGGCACCAACAAGTCCGACTCGCTGCTGACGATCCAGACTCTGGCCGCCGACTACAACGCCGGGCTACTACGCGAACCGTCCGCCGGGCCGCGAGCGGTCGCCCGGATGGTGCACGCCCGTCAGCCCGATGTGATCGACGCCGCCGGCTGGAAGGCCATCGACTCCGCTGAGATCGCTCGTGGCGACGTGCAGGACCGGCCGCGGGTGAAGTTCACCCGGGTCCCGGACATGCTCGACGAGGTGACCGACCACTCCGACGTGCCGCTGCTGCAGAACCTGCTCGGCGCGCTGCGCCGGAGCTGAAACGCCCGCCCGCTTCGGCGTAGCGCCGGCCGGTTCAGGCCTTGGAGATCTGGTCCCAGCCCGCAACGGATTCCGGGCTGCGCGGCTCAGGGCCCACGTAGATCGCCGACGGGCGCACCAGCTTGCCCAGTCGCTTCTGCTCCATGATGTGCGCGCACCAGCCGGCGGTGCGTCCGCAGGTGAACATCGCGGGCATCATGGCCGGCGGCACCTGGGCGAAGTCCAGGATCACCGCCGCCCAGAACTCCACGTTGGTCTCGATGGCCCGGTCCGGGCGACGCTCCCGCAGCTCGGCCAGCGCCGCCTGCTCCAGCGCGGCTGCCACCTCGTAGCGGGGCGCGGCCAACCGCTTGGCGGTGGCCCGCAGCACCCGGGCGCGCGGGTCCTCGGCGCGGTACACCCGGTGCCCGAATCCCATCAGCTTCTCGCCGCGGTCCAGGATGCCCTTGACCACCGCACGCGCGTCACCGGAGTTCTCCGCCTCGGCGATCATCGGGATCACCCGGGCCGGTGCGCCGCCGTGCAGCGGGCCGCTCATCGCGCCGATCGCGCCGGACAGTGCGGCGCCGACGTCGGCGCCGGTGGAGGCGATCACCCGGGCGGTGAACGTCGAGGCGTTCATGCCGTGCTCGGCCGCCGACACCCAGTAGGCGTCGATCGCCTCGACGTGGCGGGGGTCGGGCTCACCGAGCCAGCGGGTCATGAACCGCTCGGTGATGGTGGCGCAGCCATCGATCGCCGACTGCGGAACCGGTGTCTGCGAGCCGCGCGCCGACTGGGCGACGTAGGACAGCACCATCACCGCGGCGCGGGCAAGCTGGTCGCGGGCGGTGGCGTCGTCGGTGTCCAGCAGCGGTTCAAAGCCCCATTGCGGCGCCAGCATCGCCACCGCGGCCTGGGCGTCCACCCGGACGTCGCCGGTGCGCACGGACAACTCCTGCGGCTCGGCGGGCGCCAGTGGACGGGTGAAGTCGCCGTCGACCAGCAGGGCCCACACGTCGCCGAAGCTGACCTTGCCGGCCAGATCCTCGATGTCGACGCCGCGGTAGCGCAGGGCGCCGCCGTCCTTGTCCGGCTCGGCGATCTCGGTGGTGAATGCCACCGTGCCTTCCAGGCCGGCGACGAAATTCTCGGGGACTGCAGTCATGCCGTCGATTCTCCCACCTTGCCGTCCGCTGGTTGCTACCGGCTGGTAACACTGCCTGGACTGTGCCGGGGCGTAGCGTTGGGCGGTGCACAGGACGGGCCCCGACAACGAGCACCTGGCGGCGATGCGAGTGGAGTACCAGGAGAAGGACAACAGCGGCGACCTCGAAGCGGACTGGCTTGACGAGGGCTGGGAGGTTCTGCTGCGCAATTGGATCGGCGACGCCGAACGTGCCGGGGTGGCCGAGCCCAACGCCATGGTGGTGGCCACGGTGGAGGCCGGCCGGCCGGTCACCCGCTCGGTGCTGTGCAAGAACCTCGACGCGGGCGGCGTCACCTTCTTCACCGACGCCGGCTCCGCCAAGGCCGCCGAGCTGGCGCAGACACCGTTCGCGTCGGCAACGTTTCCCTGGTATCAGCTGGGCCGGCAGGTCCATATCCGCGGCCGAGTGAGTCGAACCGACGCCGCGGTCCCCGCCGAGTACTGGGCGCACCGGCCCCGGGCCTCGCAGCTGGGGTTCTGGGCGTCGCAGCAGTCGCAGCCCATTGCCTCCCGCGCCGCGCTGCTGGATCAACTGGCCGCGGTGACCGACCAGTTCGCCGACCTCAAGCAGATTCCGGTCCCGTCCAACTGGGTCGGGTACGTCATCGCACCCGAGGTGGTGGAGTTCTGGCAGGGCCGGGAAGGCCGGTTGCACAACAGGATTCGGGTCACGGGCGGGCGCATCGAGCGTCTGCAGCCCTGAGTCCGGATCTGCTGGCGTGAGGCTGTTCGCCGACACCACGCCGTTGCGCAGCCCGGACTTCCGGCGACTGTGGGTGGCCGGGATCCCGACCGTCATCGGGGCGAACCTGACCATCTTCGCGGTCCCGGTCCAGATCTACGCGCTGACCGGCAGCTCGGCCTACGTCGGGCTGGCCGGGCTGTTCGCGCTGGTGCCGCTGGTGGTCTTCGGGCTGCTGGGCGGTGCCTGGGCCGACGCGATGGATCGGCGCACGTTGCTGATCATCGCCTCCTGCGGGTTGGCGGTCGCGTCGCTGCTGTTGTGGGTGCAGGCCTTCGTCGCCCTGGACTCGCAGGCCGGGGTCTGGCTGGTGCTGTGCCTGCTGGCGGTGCAGCAGGCGTTCTACGCGATCAATGCACCCACCCGCGCCGCGGCGATCCCGCGGATGCTGGCCGGCGGCGATCTGCCCGCCGCCAACGCGCTGAACATGACCGTCATGCAGTTCGGGGCGATCGTCGGGCCGCTGCTGGCCGGTGTGATGCTGCGCTGGGTCGACCTGTCCACGCTGTACCTGATCGACGCGGTGACGTGCCTGGTCCCGGTCTGGGCGACATGGCGGCTGTCGCCGATGCCACCGGTCGAGGCGGCGGGGGAGTCGCGTTTCGGGGTCGCGGCGGTACTCGACGGCTTCCGCTACCTGGCCACCAACACCGTGGTGCTGATGTCGTTCGTGGTGGACCTGATCGCGATGGTGCTGGGTATGCCGCGTGCGCTGTTCCCGCAGATCGCCGCCGCGGATTTCGGCGGACCGGTCGAGGGCGGCACGACCATGGCGCTGCTGGCCGCGGCGATGTCGGCCGGGGCGGTGGCCGGCGGGGTGTTCTCGGGCTGGCTGCCGCGGGTCAGCCGGCAGGGCCTGGCGATCGTGGTCGCGATCGTGGTCTGGGGCGCGGCTATGGTCGGATTCGGGCTGGCGGTCGGCCGCGCCGACGGGCACCCCGGCCCGGCGCTGTCGGTTGCGCTGGCGTTCCTGGCGGTCGGCGGCGCCGCGGACATGGTGTCGGCGGCGTTTCGTTCGACGATGCTGCAGGAGGCCGCCTCCGATGAGATCCGGGGCCGGCTGCAGGGGGTGTTCATCGTGGTCGTCGCCGGTGGTCCCCGGCTTGCCGACACGGTGCACGGTGCGGCCGGCGCGGTGCTGGGCACGGCGGTCGCCGCGGCCGGTGGAGGTGCGCTGGTGGTGGTGGGTGTGATCCTCGCCGCGCTGGCGGCGCCCGCTTTCCTCGGCTACCGCAGACCCGGTGCGATACAACGGCCATCACACCCGCGCGACGGGTAGGAGATACCCTGCCCCGGGGGGGCGCGTCGGCCCCGAACCGACTACCTTTCCTACTAACCACCCAATCGACTGGTTAGCCGAATAGCGCAAAGGGGTTCCTTGTGGCCGCAACCGACGAGACCGCGACTCTCCGGTACCCGGGGGGCGAGCTTGAGCTGCCGATCGTCAAGGCGACAGAGGGGTCCGATGCTCTGGCCATCGGTTCGCTGCTCGCCAAGACCGGCTACACCACGTTCGACAACGGCTACGCCAACACCTCGCCCGTCAAGAGCGCCATCACCTACATCGACGGGGACGCCGGCATCCTGCGTTACCGCGGCTACCCGATCGAGCAGCTGGCCGAGAACTCGACCTTCATCGAGGTCAGCTACCTGCTGATCTACGGCGAGCTGCCCACAACCGAGCAGTTGACCACATTCACCGGCCGGATCCAGCGGCACACCATGCTGCACGAGGACCTGAAGCGGTTCTTCGACGGCTTCCCCCGCAACGCTCACCCGATGCCGGTGCTGTCGAGCGTGGTCAACGCGTTGAGCGCCTACTACCAGGACTCGCTGGACCCGTCGGACAATGACCAGGTCGAGCTGTCGACCATCCGGCTGCTGGGCAAGCTGCCCACCATCGCCGCCTATGCCTACAAGAAGTCGGCCGGCCAGCCGTTCCTGTACCCGGACAACTCGCAGAGTCTGGTGGAGAACTTCCTGCGGATGACGTTCGGGCTTCCCGCCGAGCCGTATGTGGCCGACCCCGAGGTGGTTCGGGCCCTGGACATGCTGTTCATCCTGCACGCCGACCACGAGCAGAACTGCTCGACGTCCACGGTGCGGCTGGTGGGCTCGTCGCGGGCCAACCTGTTCACCTCGATCTCCGGCGGCATCAACGCGCTGTGGGGCCCGCTGCACGGCGGCGCCAACCAGGCGGTGCTGGAGATGCTGGAGACCATCCGCGATCAGCACGGCAACGTCGACGACTTCGTCCGCAAGGTGAAGAACCGCGAGGACGGCGTGAAGCTGATGGGCTTCGGCCACCGGGTGTACAAGAACTACGACCCGCGGGCGCGCATCGTCAAGGAGCAGGCCGACAAGATCCTGAGCAAGCTCGGCGGCGACGACGAACTGCTCAACATCGCCAAGGCCCTCGAAGAGGCCGCGCTGACCGACGACTACTTCGTCGAGCGCAAGCTCTACCCGAACGTCGACTTCTACACCGGCCTGATCTACCGGGCCATCGGCTTCCCGGCCCAGATGTTCACCGTGCTGTTCGCGCTGGGCCGGCTGCCCGGCTGGATCGCGCACTGGCGCGAGATGCACGACGAGGGCGACAGCAAGATCGGCCGGCCGCGTCAGATCTACACCGGCTACACCGAGCGCGACTACACCGGAATCGACGGGCGGTAACCATAGTGACGAACCAGGCCAAGCCACAGATCACCGTTCCGACCGGTGCGGCACCGACCGAGCTGGTCATCGAGGACATCGTCGTCGGGGAGGGCGCCCAGGCCGCCCCCGGTGCGCTGGTCAACGTGCACTACCTCGGCGTCGACTACGACACCGGCGCGGAGTTCGACAGTTCGTGGAACCGCGGCGAGTCCCTGGAGTTCCCGCTCGACGGGCTCATCGCGGGCTGGCAGGACGGCATCCCGGGGATGAAGGTGGGCGGCCGCCGTCAGCTGGTGATCCCGCCGGAGCTGGCCTACGGGCCGGCCGGCACCGGGCACCCGCTGTCCGGCAAGACCCTGGTCTTTGTGATCGATCTGCTCGGCACCCGCTGAGTGCGCGCCGGGCTGATCGGGGCGGCACTGGTTGCGGTGCTGCTCGGGGCGATCGGCTGTTCACCGGCGCAGGAACCCGTGGTCCCCGCGGCCGTCGCTGTCGCTGCGGAGCCGCTGACGGTGATCCGTCACGGTAACCAATTCATGCTGACCGGCGACGTGCCGGACCCGGCGGCCAGACGGGCGCTGCTGGACGCGGTGATCACCTCGGCCGAGGATGTCACCGTTGTCGACGGGCTTCGGCTGGCGCCGGGCGCCACAACACCGGATCTGTCCGCGGCCGCACCGGTGTTCGAAGCGGCCGCGGTGATCGGCGATTTCACGTTGCGGGCCGCCGGCGACACCGTGACGCTGGGTGGTACCGCGGCGAGGGCAGCGGAGGCGGCCGCCGTGGCGGACACCGCCGAACAGGCGTGGCCCAGGGCCCATATCGTCAACGAACTCGTGACCAATACACCGGGTCGGGAATAGTCCACCGAAATCGACTGAAGACCTCCATCAGTTAATCGAAGCCCATACACTCGCGGTGTCCTTGGATGCCCAGGGTTTTTCGATCTGCTAGGAGGGCCCATGCCAGGCTCGGAAAACCGGACCGTGACGGGTTGGCGAAAAGCATCGCGCTTTTACCGTCGGCCCCCCGGTTTCGGCTGGTTGTTGGCGCTGCTGGCAATTCCGTTGTTGCTCGCCTTGATCGGCCAGGGAATGGCGGATCGTTCGAAACTGGACATCAACGGCCCGAATGTCGCTGCCCCGTCACTGTCGGTGCCGAGCGTGAATCTTCCGGGGCTGTCGCCGGCCCCGTTGTCGATTCTGCGCAACGGCAACGTCATCACCCTCAACGGCGAGCTGCCCGACATCAGTGTGCGAACCGGCCTGCTCGACATGCTCAAAGGGGTGTACGGCAGCGGCGTGGAGCTGGTCGACAACCTGATCATCAAGCCCGGTGTCAGTGCGCCCGACCTCGCGACTCTGGGAACGTTGTTCAAGGCCTCGGTGTCCATGCCGGACTTCAAATTCAAGATCGAAGGTGACACGGTCACGCTGATCGGCACCGCGACCTCCGGCGCGGTCAAGTCCGCTGTCGAAGCGGCCGCGAGGGCGGCCTGGCCGAACCTGAAGCTGTCCAACAACATTCTGGTCCTGCCGGACGTGGCCCAAGCTCCGAGTGCAACCGAGTCGCCCAAGTCCCCGGCGCCGGCCTCGCCGGCCCCCAGTGCTTCGGCGGCGCCGAGCCCGGCCGGTGACTGCGCCAATCTGCAGGCCGACATCAACGCCTTGATGAGCACTCCGGTCACGTTCGTGACCAATGGCTACACCCTGTCGACCGCGACCCAGCAGCAGTTGAGCCGGGTGGCCGAGAAGGTGAAGGGTTGTCACAGTGCGCATCTGGCGGTCAGCGGTTACACCGACAACACCGGCAACGACGCCATCAACATTCCGTTGAGCGCCAGCCGGGCCACGTCGGTCGCCGAATTCCTGGTGGCACACGGTGTGCCCGCCGCCAGTGTCACGTCCAAGGGATACGGCTCGGCCGACCCGGTCGCCAGCAATGCGAAGCCGGACGGTCGCGCCCAGAACCGTCGCGTCGCGATCACCATCAGCTAAGGAGAATCTGCCATGGATTTCGTCGTGCAGTGGCTGTGGTACCTGCTGGCATTCTCGGTCGGTTCGGCGGTCGCCTGGTTACTCACCATTGTGTCGATTCGCCGCACCAGCAGGGAAGCGGCCATTGCAGACCTGCCCGGCTCGCGTGAGATAGGAGCCATCTGATGCACAGCGCCAATTGCTGGATGATGGGCCTGTCGTTTGTATTGGGATTGTTGCTGACATTCGCCTTCACCATTCGGCGGGTCAAACGCGAGGTGCCGGTGTCGGCGGCATTGGGCGGCGGGGCGAGTGCGCCGACCGCGCCGATTCCGGCGCCGGGAACCGCCACAGTCCCCGGCGGCACGGCTCCCTCGGAGGCCGAGACCACCAAGATGGCGGTGGGCGGCGCGCCCTACGGCGAGGGTTCGGCACGGGCGGGCGCCGGTGGCAGCGGTCCGGCGGGCTGGACCATCAAGGGCAACGAGGATTCGATGCTGTACCACACCACCGACAGCCCCTGGTACGGGCAGACGATCGCCGAGGTGTGGTTCCGCGAGGAGAAGGCCGCCGAGGCGGCCGGGTTCACCCGCTGGGACAAGGGCAAGGCCGCGACCGGCCTCAGCGGTGCCGCCACTGTGGCCGCGGAAGTCGAAGAGGTGCCGCCCGGCCCGTACGGGCTCGGGTCGACCAAGGCCGGCCCCGGCGGCAGCGGCCCGGCGGGCTGGACCATCAAGGGCAACGAGGACTCGATGCTCTACCACGGCCCGGACAGCCCCTCCTACGACGTGACCATCGCCGAGGTGTGGTTCGTCGATGAGAAGACGGCGGCGGCGGCCGGGTTCAACCGCTGGGACAGCGGACGCAAGAGGAAAAAGAAGAAGTGACCTCGGGGGCGCGGCGCACTCAGCGTGGCGGCGGCAGCCGCAGCAGCAGGCGCGCCCCGCCGATGGGGCTGTCGTGCAGGGATGCGGTGCCGCCGTGCAGTTCGGCCTGCTGAGCCACCAGGGCCAGCCCCAGACCGGACCCGGAATGCGATGCCGTGGACCCGCGGGAGAACCGCTCGAACACAATCCGGCGTTCTTCCTCGGGTATTCCGCTGCCGTTGTCGTCGATGGCGATCTCAACGCCGGCCCGGGACGTGACCGCTGACAGTTGGACCTGGGTAGCGCCCCCATGCTTGACCGCGTTGGCGATCGCGTTGTCGACCGCCAGCCGCAGCCCGGCCGGCAACCCGACGATGATGCAGGTCGGCGACGGCACCAGTGAGACGTTCAGTTCGGGGAACACCCGCATCGCGTCGTGGGCCGCCCGGTCGAGCAGGTCGGTGATGTCCACCGGGACGTGATCGTCGGCGGTGGACAGTTCGCCCTGGGCCAGCCGTTCCAGCGCGGACAGCGTTGCCTCGATCCGCGTCTGGGTACGGACGACGTCGTTGAGGACTTCCTTGCGCTGGTCGTCGGGCAGGTCCAGGGTGGTCAGCACCTCGAGATTGGTGCGCATCGCGGTCAGCGGGGTGCGCAACTCGTGGGAGGACACCGCGGCGAAGTCGCGAGCGGACTCCAAGGCGTCTTTGGTGCGGTCCTGCTCTGTCCAGATCCGCTGCAGCATGCCGCGCATCGCCTCGGCGATCTCCACGGCCTCGGTGGCGCCGCGCACCTCGATGTCGGGGCGTTCATCGCCGGCGTCGATGGACCGGGCCTGCTGCGCCAGCCGTCGCAGCGGTCGCACCGCGAACGAGGCCAGGAGCCAGCCCAGCACAGCGGCGGCACCGATCGCGAACGTGCACAGCAGCAGCACCCGGCGGTGCAGGTTGTTGGTGTCGGCGATGGTGGCCTCATAGGTGGCGCCGACCGCCAGCGAGCGCGGTCCCGGCCCGGGGATGTCGACGGTGCGAACCCGGTACAGCTCGCCGTTGATCTCGGTGTCGGCGTAGCCCGGCTCCAGCTCCGGGAGGACCACCGAGGAGTTCGACGTCACCTCGTTGGCCCGGCGCAGGGTGATCACCGCGTCGGTGGTGCCGGCCGAGCGGGGCAGCTCGCCCAGGCCGATCAGCGGGACGGTCAGACCGGCCGCTTCATCGAGTCGGCGATCCAGCCAGTATTTGCGGTCGTTGGTGACACCCACCCACACGATCGCGCCGATGAAGACCGTCACGATCGCGGTGCCGATCGCGGTGGCGAACACCACCCGGGTGCGCAGCGACGGCGTCCGGGCGAAGACTCGCCGGATCATGCTCATCACGTTCATGGTGGTCCTCACTGCGTTCGCAGGACGAAACCGACTCCGCGCACGGTGTGCAGCAGCCGGGGCGCGCCACCGGCCTCCAGCTTGCGACGCAGGTAGCCGATGAACACGTCGACGACGTTGGTGTCGGCGGCGAAATCGTAGCCCCACACCAGCTCGAGGAGCTGGGCGCGGGACAGCACCGCGGTCTTGTGTTCGGCGAGCACGGCCAACAGGTCGAACTCCCGCTTGGTCAGATCCACGTCGACACCCTTGACCCGCGCTCGCCGGCCCGGGATGTCGACCTCCAGCGGGCCCACCGTGATGGTCTCCGAGGAGGAGCTGGCCGCCGAACCGCGCCGGCGCAGCATCGCGCGCACCCGGGCCACCAGCTCTGCCAGCACGAACGGCTTGACCAGGTAGTCGTCGGCGCCGGCCTCCAGGCCGGCCACCCGGTCGTCGACCGAACTGCGGGCGGACAGCACGCAGACCGGGACGTCGTCACCCATCGCCCGCAGCGCCGTCACCACGCTCACACCGTCCAGCACCGGCATGTTGATGTCGAGCACGATCGCGTCGGGACGGGTCTCCTTCGCGTTGCGCAGCGCCTCGGCGCCGTCGGCCGCCGTCGACACCTCGAACCCGGAGAGTCGCAGCCCGCGCTCCAGCGAGGCGAGCACGTCGGAGTCGTCGTCGACGACCAGCACCTTGGGCGAGGCAGCGTTGGCAGGGTTGTCCATGGTCGCCATTTTGCCTGAACGTGGCCGTTAAGCGCGGGATGTGCCGCGGGGCGGTGCCACGGTTCTAGGGTCGAGTCCGTGAAGCCGGCGTCGTCACTGCGCAGCCTGCTGCCGTATCTGCGCCCGTACCGGGCGCGGTGGATCACGATGGTGACGGTGGCCGTGGTCAGCCTGGGCGCCACCGTGACGATCCCGCTGATGACCAAGGCCGTGATCGACGGGCCGGTGGCCCACCGTGACCAGCCCGGCTTGTGGGTGCTGGGCACGGCTGCCGTTGCGCTCGGTGTCGGCGAGGCGCTGCTGTGGTTGGTGCGGCGCTGGTTGGTCGCGCGCACCACCATGGGCGTGGAAGCCGACATCCGCAAGGACCTCTACGCCCGCCTGTTGGTGCTGCCGATGACCTTTCACGGGCGCTGGCAGTCCGGCCAGCTGCTGTCGCGAATCATGAACGATCTGTCCACCATCCGCCGCTTCCTGTCGTTCGTGGTGGTGTTCCTGGCGTTGAACACGCTGCAGATCGTCGCGGTGACGACGATTCTGCTGGTGCTGTACTGGCCGCTGGGCGTGGTGGTCTGCGTGTCGATCGTGCCGGTGGTGCTGGCCGTGCAGCACTTCCGCCGCCAGTACACCCGGCTGTCGCGTCAAGCGCAGGACCAGGCCGGGCAGGTGGCCACCGTCGTCGAGGAGTCCGCGCTGGGCCTGCGCACCGTCAAGGCGTTCGGCCGCGAGGACTACGTCTTCGCCAGGTTCGACGTGCAGGCCGCCAGACTGCGTGACCTCGGCATCGAGAAGGTGGTGGTCTCGTCGCGGTTCTGGACCCTGCTCAGTGTGATTCCCGACCTCACGCTGATCGTGGTGCTCGCGTTCGGTGCGTACGCAGCCGGCCACCAGCTGGTCACGATGGGAACCCTGGTCGCATTCGTCACCTTGATGCTGTCGCTGGCCTGGCCGGTCTCCTCGCTGGGCTTCCTGCTGTCGGCCACGCACGAGGCGATGACCGCCGCCGACCGGATCACCGAGATCTTCACCGCGCCCGTCGAGATCACCGACGGCGACGATCCGGTGGCGCCGCGTGGACGCCTGGAGCTGCGGGACGTCGGGTTCCGTTTCGGGGACGGTCCGTGGGTGCTGCGTGGGGTCGACCTGACCGTCGAGGCCGGCGAGACCGTAGCCGTGGTGGGCGCGACCGGTTCCGGCAAGTCGGTGCTGGCGATGCTGCTGTCGCGGCTCTACGACGTCAGCGAGGGGCAGATCCTGATCGGCGGGCGTGACATCCGCGGGCTGACGCTGGCAGCGCTGCGCTCGACGGTGGTCACCGCGTTCGACGACCCGACCCTGTTCTCGTTGTCGGTGGCCGACAACCTGCGGTTGGGCCGGCCGGATGCGAGCGACGCCGAACTGGCCGACGCACTGCAGGTGGCGTCGGCCGGTTTCGTCTATGACCTGCCGTCCGGCCTGGACACCCGGATCGGCGAGCAGGGGATGAGCCTGTCTGGCGGGCAGCGTCAACGGCTGTCGTTGGCCCGGGCACTGCTGGCCGCCCCGACGATCCTGGTACTCGACGACACGCTGTCGGCGCTGGACGTGCACACCGAGGCCGCTGTCACCGACGCGCTGCGCCGGCTGCTGCATGACGGACCCGAGCCGATCACCGGAATCGTGGTGGCCAACCGGGCCTCCACCGTGGCGCTGGCCGATCGGGTGGTGCTGCTCGAGGACGGGACCATCACGGCGGTCGGCACCCACGCCGAGCTGCTGGCCCGGGTGCCGCGCTACCGCGATCTGCTGGCCGCCGACGACGAACTCGACGACGGCACCGAACACCTCGTCGAATGGGTGCGCCGATGACGGCGAGCCGCGCCGCGGCGCGGGCGCTGTTGTGGTCGCTGCTGCGTCCCTACCGGACCTCGGTCGCACTGCTGGCGCTGGTCGTGGTGGTGGAAAACCTTGCTCGTCTCGCGGTTCCGATGTTGGCCCAGCGCGGCATCGACCGCGGCATACCGCCGATCGCCGCCGACGGCTCCATGCGGGTGCTGGGTGTGATCGTGGCCGTGCTGTGCGTGGTGGTGATGACCCAGGCGGGCAGCCGGATGTTGTTCGTGCAGTGGTCGGGACGCATCGGCCAGCGGGTGCTGCTGGAACTGCGCCGCCGGGTGTTCCGCCACTTCCAGCGCCTCGACGTCGGCTTCCACGACCGCTACACCTCGGGCCGGGTGGTGAGCCGGTTGACCAACGACGTCGACGCGATCCAGGAGATGCTGCTGTCCGGATTCGACGGACTGGTCAGCGCCGCGCTCACACTGGCCGGCACGGCGGTGCTGCTGATCGTGCTGGACTGGCGGCTCGGTCTGATGTGCCTGGCCGCCTTCCCGGTGCTGGTGGTGTTGCTGCGCTGGTTCCAGCGCGAATCGTCGAAGACCTACACCGCGGTCCGGGAGCACGCCGCGCGGGTGATCGTGCAGTTCGTCGAGACCATGACCGGCATCAAGGCGGTGCAGGCCTACCGCGGCGAAGCCCGCAGCCAGGAGACCTTCGCCGGCGTCGCCGACCGCTACCGCGTCGTCAACGAGAAGGCCTTCAAACTGATCGCCGTCTTCAGCCCCGGCGTCAAACTGATCGGCAACCTCACCACCGGGGTGGTGCTGCTGTACGGCGGCTGGCGGGTTCTGCACGGGCACATGACGATCGGCACGTTCACCGCGTTCCTGCTGTACCTGCGGATGTTCTTCGAGCCGATGCAGGACATCACCCAGTTCCTCAACACCTTCCAATCGGCGACCTCCGCGCTGGAGAAGCTGGCCGGGGTGCTCGGCGAGACTCCCGCGATTGAAGATCCAGACGATCCGGTCACCCCCGGTGCGGTGCGCGGCGCGATCGCGCTGCACGACGTGTCTTTCGGGTACCGAACCGAGCAGCCGGTGCTGGCCGGGCTGTCGGTCGCCATCCCGGCCGGCCAGACGGTGGCGCTGGTGGGCAGCACCGGGGCCGGCAAGACCACTATCGCCAAGCTGATCGCCCGGTTCTACGACCCGACGTCGGGATCGGTGACCCTCGACGGCGTCGACGTGCGGCACCTGAGCCAGGCCGAGCTGCGCCGGCACGTGGTGATGGTCACCCAGGAGAATTTCCTGTTCTCCGGGTCGGTCGCCGACAACATCCGCTTCGGCCGCCCCGAGGCGACCGACACCGAGGTGGTCGCCGCCGCGGCGAGCGTGGGCGCCGCGGAGTTCATCGCCGCACTGCCGGACGGCTACGGCACCGACGTCGCCAAGCGCGGCGGCCGGCTCTCTGCCGGCCAGCGTCAACTGGTCGCCTTCGCCCGGGCTTTCCTGGCCGACCCGGCGGTGCTGATCCTCGACGAGGCCACGTCTTCGCTGGACATCCCCGGGGAGCGGATGGTGCAGCAGGCATTGCGCGGGGTGCTGGCCGGGCGGACCGCGTTGGTGATCGCCCACCGGCTCTCGACGGTCGAGATCGCCGACCGGGTGCTGGTGATCGAGGGCGGGCGCATCGTCGAAGACGGCCCACCGGCCGAGTTGATCCGGTCCGAGGGGCATTACGCCGCCCTGCACGAGGCCTGGCTGCGGTCCTTGGCCTGACCCTCCCGCGAAACCGACGTTTTGCAGGCAGCTACTCGTACTTTCGCTGCGAAACGTCGGTTTCGGGGAGCCCGATCCGCCGGTAGCGCTCCAGCCGGGCCGCCAGGCGCTGCTCGTCAGGTATGTCGCGCAAAGCGTGCAGCGCTGCGGCGATGGCCGTCGACATCCGCTTGGTGAAGTCGATCGGCTCCTCGGCGGCATCGGGATGCTCGCCCACGATCACGTCGACGATCCCATTCGCCAACAGATCCGCCGACCGGATGCCTTGGGCGGCCGACAGCTCCGGGGCGTGGTCGGTGTCGCGGAACACGATCGCGCTGGCGCCCTCCGGCGGCAACGGGGCCAGCCAGCCGTGCAGTGCCGCCAGCACCCGATCCGCCGGCACCATCGCCAGCGCGGGACCACCGCTGCCCTGGCCGAGCAGCACCGACACCGTCGGCACCTCGAGGGTGACCAGCTCGGCCAGACAGGCCGCGATCTGGCCCGCCAGGCCGTCCTGCTCGGCCTCGGCGGACAGCGCCGGCCCGGCGGTGTCGATCACCAGCACCAGTGGCAGCCGCAGCCCGGCCGCGAGCGCCATGCCGCGACGCGCCTCCCGCAGCGCCGCGGGCCCGACGATCCCGCCCACCCGGCGCTGCTGTCCCAGCACCACCGCCGGCTGGCCGCGGAACCGGGCCAGCGCCAGCAGGGTGGTCGCCGCCTCACCGTGACCGGTGCCCGACAGCAGCACCCGCTCGGTGGCGCCGTGCCGCAGCAGAAATCCCACGCCCGGCCGGTCCGGGCGCCGCGACGCGCACACCGAGTCCCACGCCGCGACGTCGGGAATCACCTCGGCCGGCGGCGCCTCGGGAGCCGGTCCCGGCTCGTCGGCCAGCACCCGCAGCGCCCGCTCGCAGGTGCGCCGCAACCACTTCACCGGAATCACGCCGTCGATCACGCCATGGGCCTGCAGGTTCTCGGCGGTCTGCACGCCCGGCGGGAACGGCGCCCCGTACAGCTGCTCGTAGACCCGGGGTCCGAGGAATCCGATCAGCGCGCCCGGCTCGGCCAGGGTGATGTGACCCAGCGACCCCCAGGAGGCGAACACCCCGCCGGTGGTGGGATGGCGCAGGTAGACCAGGTAGGGCAGGTGTGCTCGCTTGTGCAGCTCGACCGCGGCGGCGATCTTCACCATCTGCAGGAACGCGACCGTGCCCTCCTGCATACGGGTGCCGCCCGAGCTCGGGGAGGCCAGCAGCGGCAGCCGCTGCGCGGTGGCACGGCGTATCGCCGCGGTGATCCGCTCAGCCGCCGCCACCCCGATGGATCCGGCCAGGAAGTCGAAGTCGCTGGCGATCACCGCGACCGGCCGCCCGCCTAACCGGCCCGCACCGGTGATCACGGCCTCGTCGTGGCCGGTCGCTTCCCGGGCCGCGGACAGCTCGGCGGCATAGGCGGTACCGACCGGCACCGCCGGCGGCTCGACATCCCAGCTGACGAACGAGCCGGCGTCCAATACCGCCTCGCGCAGTTCCTCGGCCCCGATCCGGCTCACACCCCGAGCCTAATTAGGCTGGGATCCCATGATCGGTGTTACCCGCGACGAAGCCGTCACCACTATCGAGTTGCAGCGCCCGGAGCGGCGCAACGCCCTGAACTCCCAGCTCGTCACGGAACTCCGTGAGGCGGTTCTGGACGCGGCCACCCACGACGTGCGGGCGATCGTGCTGACCGGGCAGGGCACGGTGTTCTGCGCCGGCGCCGACCTGTCCGGCGACGCGTTCGCCGCCGACTACCCGGACAAGCTGATCGCCCTGCACCAGAGCATCGCCGAGGTGCCGGTGCCGGTGATCGGCGCGATCAACGGGGCCGCGATCGGTGCCGGCCTGCAATTGGCGATGGTCTGCGACCTGCGGGTGGTGGCACCGGAGGCGTACTTCCAGTTCCCGGTGGCCAAGTACGGCCTGGCGTTGGACAACTGGAGCATCCGCCGGCTCTCGACGCTGGCCGGCTACGGGCGGGCGCGGGCGATGATGCTCACCGCCGAGAAGCTGACCGCCGACGACGCGTTGCTGACGGGTATGGCCAATCGGATCGGCACCCTCGCCGACGCACAGGTCTGGGCCCGCGAGATCGCCGGGCTGGCGCCGCTGGCGCTGCAGCACGCCAAGCGGGTGCTCAACGACGACGGCGCCTACGAGGAGCAGCTTCCGGTGCACAAGGAACTGTTCGACCGGGCCTGGTCCAGCCAGGACGTCGTCGAGGCCCAGGTGGCGCGCATCGAGAAGCGCCCGCCGAACTTCCAGGGCGCCTAGCGGAGGTAGGGGGCGGGCATGCTGCGCGGAGCAATACGGCTGGTGGTGGGGACGGCCACCCTGGCGGCCGGCGGCTGGACCCTGCGTGCCCTGCGCGGCACTCCCGGCGCACTGGGCGCCGCGCCCACCGAGATCCACACGGTGGCGGCTCGGTCGAAGCACTACCGCGACGGGATCTTCCACAACCTCGAACGCGCCGTGATGTTCAGCGTGGACCGTCAACAGCAGGCCATGGTGCTGCGGGAACTGATCGGTGACCGCGCAGCCGGCTACCCGCCCGCCCCGGTCCCGCTGGCGCAGCCCGATTTCGGCGGCGTCGCCGAACCGTTGGCCGTCACCTGGCTGGGCCACGCGACGGCCCTGGTCGAGGTCGACGGCTACCGCGTCCTGACCGACCCGCTGTGGAGTGATCGCTGCTCACCGTCGGACGCCGTGGGCCCCAAGCGGCTGCATCCGCCGCCGGTGGAACTGTCGGCACTGCCCGCGGTGGACGCCATCGTCATCAGCCACGACCACTACGACCACCTCGACATCGACTCCGTCACCGCGCTGGCCCGCAGCCAACGGGCACCGTTCGTCGTCCCGTTGGGGGTCGGTGCGCACCTGCGGGCGTGGGGCATCCCCGCCGACCGGGTCATCGAACTGGACTGGGACGAGCACACCACGCTCGGCGAGCTCAGGTTGACCTGCACGCCGGCCCGGCACTTCTCCGGCCGGTTCCTGACCCGCAACCTGACCCTGTGGGCGTCGTGGGTGATCGCCGGCCCCCGTTACCGGATCTACTTCGGCGGCGACAGCGGATACACCACCAGCTTCGGAAAGATCGGCGCCGAGCACGGCCCGTTCGACGTGACCCTGCTGCCGATCGGCGCCTACAACACCGCCTGGCCGGATGTTCACATGAACCCCGAGGAGGCGGTCCGCACGCATCTGGACCTCAACGGCGGGCCCGGCGGGACGCTGGTGCCCATCCACTGGTGCACGTTCCGGTTGGCGCCGCACCGCTGGAACGAGCCGGTGGAGCGGTTGCTGGTCGCCGCCGACGACGCCGGCGTGGCCGTGGCGGTGCCCCAACCCGGTCAGCGGGTGACACCCGGCGTCGCCGCGACCGCACCGTGGTGGAGGCTGTAGCGCCATGGCCAGGCGGGCGGTTGTCGTCGGGGCCGCGTTGTTGGCGGCCGCGTTGACCGGGTGCGTGCCGACGGCGACTCCGCCCACGCTGTCCGACACCCCGCCCAACGAGGTGTCGGGGGTGGACATCCCCGGCGGGCGTGTCGATGCGGCGGTGGCCGAACTCGACCGCCTGGCGCGGGAGCTGATCGACGCGACCGGCATACCCGGGCTCGCCGTCGCGGTGGTACACGGCGGGAAGACCGTGTACGCCAAGGGCTTCGGTGTCCGAGACACCCGCAACGGTGACGGCCCGGACAACGCGGTGAATGCCGACACGGTGTTCCAGCTGGCCTCGATGTCCAAGTCGGTCGGGGCCACCGTGGTGGCACAACAGGTCGGTGCGGGCACCATCGCCTGGGACACCCCGGTGGTGACCCAGCTGCCGTGGTTCGCGCTGTCGGACCCCTACGTGACCGAGCACGTCACCATCGCCGATCTGTACGCGCACCGGTCCGGGCTGCCCGACCATGCCGGCGACCGGCTCGAAGACCTGGGCTACAGCCGTCGGGAAGTGCTGGAACGGCTCAAATACCTACCGCTGGAGCCGTTTCGCAGCAACTACGACTACACCAACTTCGGGCTGACCGCCGCCGCGGAGGCGGTCGCCGGCGCCGCGGGCATGCCCTGGGATCAGCTGTCGGCCGACGTGCTGTACGGCCCGCTGGGCATGACGGCGACCAGTTCCCGCCACGCCGACTTCATCGGCCGGCCCAACCACGCGGCCACCCACGTCAAGGCCGGAGACGGTTACCAGCCGCGGTACCAACGCAATCCGGATGCCCAGTCGCCGGCCGGGGGCGTCAGCTCCTCGGTGAACGATATGGCACGTTGGCTGGCCATGGTGCTGGCCGGCGGCAGTTATGACGGCACCCGGATCGTCGATGCCGAAGCCCTGCTACCCGCGATCACCCCGCAGGTGATCAGCGCTCCCGCCGACGTCGGGACAGCCCGGTCCGGGTTCTACGGCCACGGATTCAACGTGTCGATCACGGCGGCGGGACGCACCCAGTTCGGCCACTCGGGTGCCTTCCTGTTGGGCGCGGCGACGGCGTTTTCGGCACTGCCTTCGCAGGATCTCGGGATCGTCGTGCTGACCAACGCCACCCCGATCGGGGTTCCCGAGACCTTGATCGCCCAATTTATGGATCTGGTGCAGTACGGCGAGATCCGCGAGGATTGGGCCGGGCTGTACCGACAGGCGTTGGCTCCCATGTCGAAACCGGAAGGGGCGCTGGTCGGCGCGGCACTGCCGGCCGATCCGGCACCGGCTCGGCCGCTGCCGGACTACGTCGGGCAGTACACCAACCCCTACTGGGGACAGGCCACGGTCGCCGTGGACAACGGTGCGCTGGAGCTGGCGCTGGGGCCGCAACCTCAACGCTTCCGGTTGGCCCACTTCGACGGAGACACCTTCACCTTCGCTCTGCAGGGCGAAAACGCGGCGGACGGAACGATATCCAAGGCCGAGTTCACCCCGGACGGGTTGACCCTGGAGTACTTCGATCACGACAAGCTGGGAAGGTTCACCCGTTGACAACAGTGCGGACCGCAGGACTCACCGACGCCGAAGTCGCCCAGCGGGTCGCCGACGGCCAGACCAATGACCTTCCGGTCCGGGCCTCGCGCAGCGTGCGCGAGATCATCGGGGCCAACGTCTTCACCCGGATCAACGCGATCCTGGGTGTGCTGCTGGCCATCGTGCTCACCACCGGATCACTCATCAACGGCCTGTTCGGTCTGCTCATCGTGTTCAACAGCGTCATCGGCATGGTGCAGGAGATCCGGGCCAAACAGACGCTGGACAAGCTGGCCATCGTCGGGCAGGCGAAACCGTCGGTGCGCAGGCAGTCCGGCACGCAAGCGCTGCCGCCCGGCGAGGTGGTGCTCGGTGACCTCATCGAGCTCGGTCCCGGCGACCAGATCGTCGTCGACGGCGACGTCGTCGAGGAATCCGACCTGGAGATCGACGAGTCCCTGCTGACCGGTGAAGCCGACCCGATCGGCAAAAGCGTTGGCGACCATGTGATGTCGGGCAGTTTCGTGATCTCCGGCAGCGGCGCCTACCGGGCGACCAAGGTGGGGCGCGATGCCTACGCGGCCAAGCTGGCCGAGGAGGCCAGCAAGTTCACCCTGGTGAAGTCCGAACTGCGCAACGGCGTCAACCAGATCCTGAAGTTCATCACCTACCTGCTGATCCCGGCCGGGCTGCTGATCATCTACACCCAGCTGTTCACCACCGACGTGGGCTGGCGTGCCTCGGTGTTGGCGATGGTCGGCGCCCTGGTGCCGATGGTCCCCGAGGGCCTGGTGCTGATGACCTCGCTGGCATTCGCGGTCGGCGTGGTGCGCCTGGGGCAGCGGCAGTGCCTGGTGCAGGAACTGCCCGCGATCGAGGGGCTGGCTCGCGTCGACGTGGTCTGTGCCGACAAGACCGGCACCCTCACCGAGAACGGCATGCGGGTGTCCGACGTCGTCGAACTCGCCGGCGCCGACGGCCTTCCGGTACACGAGGCACTGGCAGCTCTGGCCGCCGCCGATGCCCGCCCCAACGCCAGCATCCAGGCTATCGGCGAGGCGTTCTCCACGGCGCCGGGCTGGACCTCGAGTGCGGTGGCGCCGTTCAAGTCGGCCACCAAATGGAGCGGTGTCTCCTTCGCCGAGCACGGCAACTGGGTGATCGGGGCCCCCGACGTGCTGCTCGAGCCGTCGTCGGCGCCCGCCGAACAGGCCGAGCGGATCGGGGCACGGGGCCTGCGGGTGCTGCTGCTGGGGTGCTGCGACCGCTCCGTCGACGCCGCGGACGCGCCCGGACGGGTTACCCCGGCCGCCCTGGTGGTGCTGGAGCAGAAACTGCGGGACGACGCGCGCGAAACCTTGGATTACTTTGCCGCCCAGGATGTCTCGGTGAAGGTGATCTCCGGCGACAACGCGGTCTCGGTGGGTGCGGTGGCCGAGGAACTGGGGCTGTCAGGCGGTGCGATGGATGCGCGTCAGCTTCCCTCCGAGCCCGATCGACTGGCCGGCGCGCTGGAGGAACACACCGTGTTCGGCCGGGTGCGCCCGGACCAGAAGCGGGCCATGGTGCACGCCCTGCAGGCACGGAACCACACGGTGGCGATGACCGGTGACGGCGTCAACGACGTGCTGGCGCTCAAGGACGCAGACATCGGCGTCGCGATGGGTGCCGGCAGTCCGGCGGCGCGCTCGGTGGCCCAGATCGTGTTGCTGGACAACAAGTTCGCCACCCTGCCCTTTGTGGTCGGCGAGGGCCGTCGGGTTATCGGCAACATCGAGCGGGTGGCGAACCTGTTCTTGACCAAGACGGTCTATTCGGTGCTGCTCGCACTGTTGGTCGGTCTGGTCGGGCTGGCCTCGGCGCTGTTCGGCACCGAACCGCTGCTGTACCCGTTCCAGCCGATCCACGTCACGGTAGCCGCATGGTTCACCATCGGCATTCCGTCGTTCATCCTGTCGCTGGCGCCCAACAACGAGCGGGCGCACCCCGGGTTCGTCCGCCGGGTGATGAGCGGGGCGCTGCCGGCCGGGCTGGTGGTGGGCGTCGCCACCTTCTGCTCGTATCTGCTGGCCTACCGGGGCAGTGAAGCGACCGCGGTGCAGCAGATCCAGGCATCCACCACCGCTCTGATCACCCTGCTGGTCACCGCAGGGTGGGTGCTGGCCGTCGTGGCGCGGCCCTATCAGTGGTGGCGGCTGACGCTGGTGATCTGCTGCGGCCTGGCCTATGTGGCGATCTTCGCGATCCCGCTGGCCCGGGAGAAGTTCCTGCTGGACCCGTCCAATATCGCGCTGACGTCGATGGCACTGGGCATCGGCGCGCTGGGCGCCGGGGTCATCGAGGCCATGTGGTGGGCGCGGGGTGTCATGCTCGGTGAACGGCCGAAGTTGTGGCGGGAGCCGGCAACGGCCACAATGACCGGTCGATAAGGTCGCGCCGGGCGAAAGGACGCAACTCATGGGATTTCTGGACAAGGCCAAGGGCCTGCTGGCGCAGAACGCCGACAAGGTCGAGCAGTTCGCCGGCCAGGCCATCGACAAGGCCGGTGACCTGGTGGACGACAAGACCGGCGGCAAGTTCGCCGGTGTCGTCGACAAGGCGCAGGAAGCGGCGAAGGACGCCGCCAAGAAGGCTCTCGCTGATGGCGACAACGCAGACGAGCAGAGCTGACATATGGCCAAGCTCTCCGGATCCATCGACGTCCCGCTGTCTCCTGAAGAGGCGTGGGCGCACGCCTCGGATCTGTCCCGCTACAAGGAGTGGCTGACCATCCACCGGGTGTGGCGCAGCGTACTGCCGGAGACGCTCGAAAAGGGCACCACGCTCGAATCGATCGTCGAGGTCAAGGGCATGCCCAACAAGATCAGGTGGACGATCGTGAACTACAAGCCGCCGACGGGGATGACCCTCAACGGCGACGGCAAGGGCGGCGTCAAGATCAAGCTGCTCGCCAAGGTCGCTCCGGCCGACGACGGCGCCAAGGTCAGCTTCGACGTACACCTGGGCGGCCCGGCGCTGTTCGGCCCGATCGGCATGCTGGTGGCCGCCGCGCTGCGGGGCGACATCAACGAGTCGCTGCGCAAGTTCGTCGCGGTCTTCGCGCCTGCTTAATCGGTTGCACACCCCGCCATCCCGCGGCTAGGGTGGCGGGCGTTCCCGCACAGGAGGTTTGGGCCATGACAGGCATCGCCGGTCTCGCGCTGTTGTCCGCGCGCTGATATCCGTCGAATCGCCGTAGCCCGGCCCCGGTTGTCAGCGCACCCGCTGACCGTCCCGGAGGCCTCATGCCTAAGCCTTTTTCTGACTCCAATTCCGTTGTCACCCTGACCGATGTCGGCTTCAACTGGCCCGACGGCAGTACCGCGCTGTCCGGTGTCACCGGGTCGTTCGGTGCCGGCCGCACCGGCCTGGTGGGTGTCAACGGAGCCGGCAAATCCACCCTGCTGCGGCTGATGGCCGGGGAGCTGGCCGCCAGCACGGGGCATATCAGCACCGCCGGTGAGGTGGCTTACCTGCCGCAGCAGCTCACCCTCGACGTGCGCGCCTCGGTCGCAGAGCTGCTCGGTATCGCCGAGCGACTCGCGGCCTTGCGGGCGATCGAAAGTGGTGACGCCGCGGCCGTTCACTTCGACGTGGTCGGCGATGACTGGGACATCGAGGACCAGGCGCGCGCGGCACTGCGAGACATCGGGTTGGGTTCGGCCGGCCTCGACCGGCGGGCCGGCGAGCTCTCCGGTGGGGAGGCGATGCTGGTGGCGCTGACCGGTCTGCGGCTGAAGGCCGCGCCGATCACGCTGCTCGACGAGCCGACCAACAACCTCGACCGCGCTGCCCGTGCCGGGCTGACACGGCTGGTCGACTCGTGGCCGGGAGTGCTCATCGTGGCCAGCCACGACACCGCGCTGCTGGAACAGATGGACAGTACCGCCGAGCTCTACGGCGGCCGGCTCACCGTCTTCGGTGGCCCCTACAACAGGTGGCGGGCGCAGCTGGACGCCGAGCAGGCCGCCGCGCGGGCCGCCGCTCGCGCCGCCGAACAGGTGGTCAAGGTCGAAAAGCGGCAGCGCACCGAAGCCGAGACCAGGCTCGCTCGGCGCAACCGGGCGGCCCAGACGGCCTACCAGAACAAGCGTGCCGCAAAGATCGTGATGAACCAGAACGCCTCCAACGCACAGGTTTCGGCGGGCAAGCTGCGTGGGCACCTGGATGGGCGGGTGCGTGATGCGAAAGCCGACTCCGATGCCGCTGCCGCTCGGGTCCGCCGATCCGAACAGATCCGCGTCGATCTGCCGGACCCGGGCGTGCCCAGCAGTCGCCGGCTGGCGGAGCTTCCGGGCGTCGACGGACCGATCGTCGTGCAGGGGCCGGAACGAATCGCTCTGGACGGGCCGAACGGGGTCGGCAAGACGACGCTGCTGACCGCCCTGCTGGCCGGTGCGGGCGGGCGGCTGCTGACCGACCGGGTCGGTTACCTTCCGCAGCGGCTCGATCACCTCGATGACGCGGTGTCTGCGTTCGACGCGCTGTCGGCGGTCGGCGGTAGCGAGCCGCAGGCAGTCCGCGCCCAGCTGGCCCGGTTCCTGCTGGACGCCGATCGTGTGGCCCGGCCGATCGGCAGCCTGTCCGGCGGCGAGCGGTTCCGGGTCGCACTGGCCCAGCTGCTGCTCACCGATCCGCCACCGCAGTTGCTGCTGCTGGACGAGCCCACCAACAACCTCGACCTGGCCAGCGTGGATCAGCTGGTCGAGGCGCTGGGCGGCTACCGGGGCGCGTTCATCGTGGTCAGCCACGACGACGACTTCCTGGGCCGGCTGGGGCTGACCCGAACGTTGGCGATGCCGCGCAGCGGCGAGCTTGTCGATGCGAGTTAGTGTCACAACATGACTCGCGTTCACCCGGGCTGGCTCGTCGCACTGTTCGCCGTGATCCTGTCGATCAGTGCGTGGCTGCCGTGGCTGACCACCTCGGCCAACGGCGGCGGGCACGCCAGTGCGATCGGGGGCAGTGTCGGCAGTATCGCGCTGCCGCCGCGCTTCGGTGTCGGCCAATTGATCGTGCTGTTGTCCGCCGTTCTGCTGGTGGCCGGCGCGATGATCGGCCGCGGCCTGTTCATCCGGTTGGCAGCCGTTGCCGCACTGGTGATTTCACTGGGTATTGCCGCTCTGGGCGTCTGGTACTACCAGCTGAACGTCGTCGCGCCGATCTCCGCCGGCTACGGGCTGTACATCGGTGCGGTCGGTGTGGCGGGCGCGCTGGGCTGCTCGGTCTGGGCGTTGGTGTCGGCGGCCCGCCGGTAGGTCACCGCGACGGCTACACGGTGAAACCGCCGTCGACGTTCCAGTTCGCACCGGTCACGAATCCGGACTCCGGACCCGCCAGGAAGCTCACGATGGCGGCGACGTCGCTTACCTGCCCATAGCGGCCGAGTGCCGTCACCTTCTTCAAGCTCTCGGGGAATTCACCAGTGCTGTCGGGATTCGCATCAGTGTCGATCGGGCCCGGTTGCACGTTGTTGACGGTTATGCCGCGTCGACCGAGATCGCGCGCCAGGCCCCTGGTGAACGACGCCACCGCTCCCTTCGTCATGCCGTATACCGCAAGGCCCGGGCCCGGAATCCGATCGGCGTTGATGCTGCCGATATTGATGATCCGTGAGCCCTCGCCCAGATGCTTCACTGCGGAGCGGACCGCCCAGTACATGCCGCCGATGTTGACCGCCACGAGTCGGTCGAACTGTTCGGCCGGAAACTCATCGATCGGGGCCATATGCGCGACGGCGGCATTGTTCACCAGCACATCCAACCCGCCGAGTTCGGTGACGGCTTGCTCGACCGCGGCCGCGACCTGGGCAGGATCGGCGGAGTCCGCCTGGATCGCAACGGCCTTTCCGGCACTGGCGGTGACTTCGCCGACGAGTTTCTCGGCCTCGGCCGCCGAGGCCGAATATGTGAAGGCCACGGCGGCACCGTCGGCGGTCAATCGCCGTACCGTCTCCCGGCCGATCCCACGCGAACCTCCGGTGACCAGTGCCCGCCGTCCAGTCAAAGGCGCTGTGCTCATGTCTTAAGCCTCCAAGCAATTACGAACCGGTATGTTACTTAGTACGATCAGGTCAAGGCGATATTGTGACCGGTGCATTCCCGGTGTGATCGAGGTCTCATGGAGGGGGGTGCGCAATGGCGGTGGGACGGCCGCGGGAGTTCGACCCCGATCATGTCGTGGACGAGGCGATGAAACTGTTCTGGGCGCGCGGCTACGACGGCGTCTCGATCTCCGACGTTACGGCTGCGACCAAGGTCAACCGGCGCAGCATCTACGCCGAGTTCGGCTCAAAAGAGAAGCTGTACGAGCGGGCCATTCAGCGCTACCTCGCCGGGCAGGGAGGTTATGTCTCTGAGGCGCTGGCCTTGCCGACCGCTCGTGGTGTCGCCGAAGCAATGGTGCACGGTGCGGCCGACACTGTCAGTGGCGACCCGCAGGGTTGCCTGACGGTTGACAATGGACCGGGTCTCGCCGAAATGCGCGACGCCACAGTGCATCAGATCGCAGAACGATTCGACGCCGCGGTGGTTGACGGCGAACTGTCCGGAGTTGACGCCCTGGTGCTCGCGCGCTGGATCGCCGCGGTGTGTCAGGGCATCGCCGTTCAGGCGCGAAGCGGAGCGAGCCGCGCCGATCTGCACGCGCTGGCCGACGTGGCATTGGCGGGCTGGCCCGGTTCTCGCTGAAGTAGCTACACCACTTGGCGGCGAGTGCACCGCCGGTTCACCGCAGCGCCGCGATGACCTCCGTGAAGGCCGCGGCGTGATCCTGCTCGACGGAGAAGTAGCTGACCCCGTACCGGCGGCGAAGCTCGCGCAGCCGGTCGGCCATCTCGCGGGGCGATCCGGACAGCACGCTGGGCATGGCCAGCAGCTCCGCATCGGAGAGGGTCGGTGCGTACCGGCGGGTCAGCGACAGATCGGGTATCCCCGAGCCGTCGGTCGGCATCGCGGTGATCGCCAGGTTCAGTTCCAGGGCGTCGAACTTCTCGCCGGCGGCCGCCCGGACGAAGGAGATGCGCTCGGCCAGCGGATCATCGGCGCCGGCCACCTGGCCTCCGGTCAATCCGATGATGCCGGCGTGTCGTGCGGCCACCGTGAGCAGACGGTCGCCGTGGCCGGCGATCAGGATCGGTACCCCGGGCTGGTGGGTAGCCACGTACGTCGTGACATGTTCGAGGTAGCCGATGCGCCGGGCGGCGCTGGGGAACGGTAACTCGGCGGCCTCGAATTCCTTGCGGGCATACCCGGCGCCCAGACCGACCTCCAGCCGGCCGCCGGACAGCAGATCGACGTCGGCGATGTCGCGGGTCAGCAACGCCGGCTTGTAGAAGCAGGCGTTGAGCACATAGGTCCCCAGCCGGATCGTGGTGGTGGCCGCCGCGGCCGCGACCAACGCCGGGAAGGGCGCCGGAGCGCCGAGATGATCGGGCACGTTGAGCACGTCGAACCCGGATCCCTCCAAGCGGCGTGCGGTCTCGGCCAGCACTGCTGGTGACCGGACCGCGCGCAGGCCCACACCGAAGCGAAACTGCTTGTCCACCAACAACCTCCTAGATTGCCCAGGACCGGGCCGCGGATGCCAGGCCGTGTATCAGTGCGGCCGTGGCCGGCGGCAGACCGTCATCGCCGGGCGGCTGGCTGCGCGGGCTGATGCCCCGGATCCGCGGTGACAGTTCCAACTGGGTGCCGCCGCCGCGAACCCGATTGACCGGATTGTCCGGGTGCAGGCCCCGCAACCCCGCCGGGATCTCGTCGAGGTCGGTGACCACCTGGTAGCCGGGCACCTGCAGGCAGCGGGCGAGATGTTCGGCCAGGCCGCGGTTGCCGCCACCGGCCAGCAGTTGGGTGCTGCGCTCGATGCGGCCGTAGCCGTGCAGCGACACCACGACGTCGACATGGTCGAGGAATTCGGTGAGTCGCACCGACTCCTCGGCGAGGAAGCGGGCCGAGGGCAGATGGTGTGCGTACCCGTCGGGATGGCGCAGCAGGTACACCGATGCGCCGCAGGCTTGCGCGGCGCGTTCGGCGATCACCTCGGTCATCCGTTCCAGGCCACCGCCGTGAATCGCCAGGAAGCCGAACCGGGACCGCAGCCTGCTCTCCTCGATGACGTCGGGGTCGGCCAGCAGATCCGAAAGCGACTGTGGCCCTGACCCATTCGTATCAGGAAGGGGCAACGGCCAGCGGGCCGGATCCCAGCGGCGCAGGAACTCGATCCAGGTCTGCGGCAGTTCGTGCTCGGCGGCCGCGCTGATGATGCGTTCCAGATAGCCGGGCCGCGGCACACCGGGCTGCACCCGATGATCGATGTACACCCACGCCGGCGCCGGCCCGGTGGCGGTGTGCACCGTCAGCCGATCGCGGCGATAGCGCAGCGGGACGCCTTCGGCGCGGTCCAACGTCGCCAGGTCCTCATCGGACACCCGCCACAACACGCCGTGTACGCGTGATCCGGGGAAGGGTTCGACGGTGGCGACACCGCGCTCGTTGATCAGCCAATCGTGGTCGGCCAGCGTCGCCGGGCGCGGGTCGGACGCATCCGGGCAGCGACGCGTCATCTGCCGGCGGCACAGGTTGGACCCGTACGCGAAGTAGGCGCTGTCTCTTATACACATCT
>NZ_CP083986.1:1015771-1015854 GCF_020172685.1 [Mycobacterium] nativiensis
TTGAAAAAAAAAACAGACTCTATATGCACCTTTATCTCTTCTGTCATCACAGACCGTACTGTCTCCGACTCTCTCGTGTATCG
>NZ_CP083986.1:1015954-1018275 GCF_020172685.1 [Mycobacterium] nativiensis
CAAGGAAGACGCCGTTGCGGCGCTTCCCGGCTCGCGTGAGATAGGAGCCCACTGATGCACGGCGTCAATTGCTGGTTGATGGGACTGTCGTTTCTGTTGGGTCTGCTGTTGACATTTGCCTTCACCATCCGGCGGGTCAAACGCGAGGTGCCGGTATCGGTGACACCCGGTACCGCCGGCCCCGCGACGAGCACCGGTTCCGGCTCGACGGCGAAACTTGCCGGCGGAACGCTTCCCTCGGAGACCGAGACCGCCGCGATGGCGATCGGCGGAGCGCCCTACGGCGTGGGCTCGGCACGTGCCGGTGCCGGCGGCGTCGGCCCGACCGGCTGGACGATCAAGGGCAACGAGGACTCGATGCTGTATCACACCACGGATAGCCCCTGGTATGACCAGACGGTCGCCGAGGTGTGGTTCGCCGAGGAGAGTGCCGCCGCCGCAGCAGGATTCACCCGGTGGGACAAGGGCCGAGCTAAAAGTGGCACCGCCAAGCTGGTCGAGGTCGAGGAGGTGCCGCCCGGCCCGTTCGGTCCGGGGTCGACCAAGGCCGGCCCGGGCGGCAGTGGCCCGGTGGGCTGGACGGTCAAGGGTAACGAGGACTCGATGCTCTACCACGCCCCGGCGAGCCCGGCCTACGACGCGACGATCGCCGAGGTGTGGTTCAAAGACGAACAGACCGCCGCGGCGGCCGGCTTCCAGCGCTGGGACACCTGGCGCAAGGACAAGAAGAAGTAAAAGAAGTGACGAGCCGGGCGTAGTGCGCTCAACTCGGCGGCGGAAGCTGCAGCAGCAGACGTACTCCGCCCAGCGGGCTGTCTTCCAAAGACGCCGTGCCGCCATGCAGTTCGGCCTGTTGCGCCACCAGGGCCAGGCCGAGACCGGACCCCGAATGCGATGCCGTCGATCCGCGGGAGAACCGCTCGAAGACGATGCGGCGCTCTTCTTCCGGAAGCCCGCCGCCGTTGTCGTCGATGGCGATCTCCACGCCTTCGCGTGAGGTGACCGCCGACAACTGCACCTGGGTCGCGCCGCCGTGCTTGACCGCGTTGGCGATCGCGTTGTCCACGGCCAGCCGCAGTCCGGCGGGCAGCCCGACGATGATGCAGGTCGGCGACGGCACCAGCGAGACGTTCAGGTCGGGGAACACCCGCATCGCGTCGTGGGCCGCCCGGTCGAGCAGATCGGTGATGTCGACCGGCACGTGATCGTCGGAGGTGGACAGTTCGCCCTGTGCCAGCCGCTCCAGGGCCGACAGCGTCGCCTCGATCCGCGTCTGGGTCCGTACGACGTCGTGCAGCACCTCCTTGCGCTGGTCGTCGGGCAGGTCCAGGGTGGTCAGCACTTCGAGGTTGGTGCGCATCGCGGTCAGCGGGGTGCGCAGCTCATGGGAGGAGACCGCGGCGAAGTCACGCGCGGAGGCCAGTGCCTCTTGGGTCCGGTCTCGCTCTTTCCAGATCCGCTGCAGCATGCCGCGCATCGCCTCGGCAATCTCCACCGCCTCGGTTGCCCCGCGCACCTCGATCTCCGGCCGTTCGTCGCCGGCGTCGATCGATCGCGCCTGCTGCGCCAGCCGCCGCAGGGGCCGTACCGCGAATGCCGTCAGCAGCCAGCCCAGCAGCGCGGCCGCCCCGATCGCGACGGTACAGAGCAGGATCACCCGGCGGTGCAGGTTGTTGGTGTCGGCGAGGGTGGCGTCGTAGGTGGCGCCGACGGCCAACGATCGTGGGCCCGGCCCGGGGATGTCGACGGTCCGCACCCGGTAGCGCACGCCGTCGATCTCGGTGTCGGCGTAGCCCGGCTCCAGCTCCGGCAGCACCACGGTGGAGTTCGACGTCACTTGGTTGGCCCGCCGCAGTGTGATCACCGCGTCGGTGGCGCCGGCCGACCGCGGCAGTTCACCCAGGCCGATCAGCGGGACGGTCAGCCCCGCCGCCTCGTCGAGCCGGCGGTCCAGCCAATACTTGCGGTCGTTGGTGATACCGACCCACACGATGGCGCCGATGATGACCGTCACGATCGCGGTGCCGATCGCCGTCACCAGCATCACCCGGGTCCGCAGCGACGGTGTTCTGGCGAAGATGCGCCGCAGCAGTTTCATGACGTTCACGCTCGCACTCACTGCGTTCGCAGGACGAAGCCGACCCCGCGCACGGTGTGCAGCAGTCGCGGAGCGCCGCCGGCCTCGAGCTTGCGCCGCAGGTAGCCGATGAACACGTCGACGACGTTGGTGTCGGCGGCGAAATCGTAGCCCCACACCAGCTCGAGGAGCTGGGCGCGGGACAGCACCGCGGTCTTGTGTTCGGCGAGCACGGCCAACAGGT
>NZ_CP083986.1:1018375-1019659 GCF_020172685.1 [Mycobacterium] nativiensis
CCCAACTACTGCTCGCCGATCCACCGCCGCAGCTGTTGCTGCTCGACGAGCCGACCAACAACCTCGATCTGGACGGCGTCGGTCAGCTTGTCGACGCGCTGGGAGGCTATCGCGGAGCCTTCATCGTGGTGAGTCACGACGACGACTTCCTGGCGCGGCTCGGCCTGAGCCGAACGTTGACGATGCCGCGCAACGGCGTACTGGTTGATGCGAGCTAGTGTCACAACATGACTCGCTCGCGTCCCGGTTGGCTGATTGCGCTGTGCGCGGCCCTTCTGTCGGCCAGTGCATGGCTGCCGTGGCTGACCACCTCGGCCAACGGCGGCGGGCATGCCAGTGCGATCGGCGGCAGCGCCGGTGCCATCGCGCTGCCGCCTCGATTTGGAGTCGGTCAGCTGATCGTGCTGCTCGCCTCCGTTCTGCTGGTGGCCGGCGCGATGGTGGCCCGGGAACTCTTCACCCGGCTGGCCGCGATCGTCGCGGTGCTGGACTCTGCTCTGATCGCTGCACTGGGCATCTGGTACTACCGATTGAACGTCGCGGCGCCGATCGCCGCCGGCTATGGCCTCTACATCGGCGCCGTCGCCGTAGTGGGTGCGCTGGGCTTCTCGGTGTGGGCGCTGGTGTCGGCGGTGCGTCGCGGCTAGTCAGGCGGTGAAGCCGCCGTCGACGTTCCAGCTCGCCCCGGTGACGTAGCCGGACTCCGGGCCCGCCAGGAAGCTCACCGCGGCGGCAATGTCACCGACCTGCCCGTAGCGTCCCAGTGCCGTTGTCTTCTTCAGGATTTCGGGGAATTCACCGCCGTCGTCCGGGTTCATCTCGGTGTGGATCGGACCGGGCTGCACGTTGTTGACGGTGATGCCGCGCGGGCCGAGATCGCGGGCCAGGCCCTGGGTGAACGACGCTACTGCACCCTTGGTCATGCCGTACACCGACAATCCGGGGACCGGAATCTGCTCGGCGTTGATGCTGCCGATGTTGATGATCCGCGCGCCTTCACCCAGGTGCTTCACCGCGGTGCGCACCGCCCAGTACATTCCGCCGATGTTGACCGCCACCAGACGGTCGAACTGTTCGGCCGGAAACTCATCGATCGGCGCCCAGTATCCGACGCCGGCATTGTTCACCAGCACATCCAGGCCGCCCAGTTCGGCGACGGCCTCCTCGACCGCGGCCGCGACCTGGGTGGGTACCGCGGCGTCGGCTTGGATCGCAATCGCCGTGCCGCCGTCCCCGGCGACTTCGGCGACGAGTTTCTCGGCGTCGGCCGGTGAGGACGAATAG
>NZ_CP083986.1:1019759-1229575 GCF_020172685.1 [Mycobacterium] nativiensis
TCGGGGAACCTGCGTCGGCTCTGCTTGAACACGTAGGCGCTCAACGCCGGTGTGAGCAACGGGTGCAGGTCGGTGTCGCCGGTGAAGTCGTAGATGCCGTAGAACGGCACCGCTGCCCGCACGCTCGCGTCGCCGCCGGCTGACTCATCCGGCTGGGCAGCCGGGAACACCCATTTCCCGGAAAGGATGTCCTGTTTCGGCTGGTACAGCCGGACCAGGTAGTTCCATCCCGGTGTGATCGGCAGGCAGTTGACGGTGTCGGCCACGCACCCGCCGAACTGCACGGTCACTGACCCGTCCGGCGCCTTCGTCGCGGTGATGTCGTTGACCGAATAGGCCTGCTGCTGGTTCTCGGTGAAGTAGCCGTTCTTGTTGTAGACGCTGATCGACCAGAAGGCCTTCACCGGAACATCTTTGACGCTCAGCCGGTACACCGTGTTGCCGTCGTTGCGGGCCGGGAAGACGTTGAGGTACAGCGCGTCGGTCTCGGGGTTGCCGCCCCAGGCCGCAGCTGCTCCGATCAGGTGACGCACCGGGTCGGTGTCGGCCATGGTGCCGAACATGCCGCGGGTGTCGGGGATGGTCTCGGCCAGGCTCAGCAACGCGTCGGTGACCTTCTTCTGGCTGACCGGATCCCAGCGGGGCACCTCGAAGCTGCCGGAGTCGGCCTGGGCCACCGTGATCGCGTCCTGCAACCGGTGCGCGGTGGCCAGATCGGCGCCGTCCTTGGGGTCGGCCAGGATGCGGACGGCGACCATGACGTAGCGGGTGCCGATGCGCTGCTGGTCGAGGATGTGCTCGCCGCCGCCGTAATACACGTCGGTGACGTACTCGTCCTCGTTGATCACCTGTGCGGACATGTAGCGCTCACCGGGATCCGGCAGCGTGATCGTCACCGGACCCGCCTGCAGGTCGAACACCGCCGCCGAATACAGGGTGTCCCGGTTGGACCGCACCACCAGTTGCCGGTCGATCGGGGTGACCTCGCGCAGGTGGAAGAAGCGGCCGAAGCCGTTCTCGTTGACGACGTTGGTGAATTCCTGGTCGGTGACGGCCCGCACGAAGTTGTCCGGCGAGACCAACACCATGCCGTTCGGGGTGCTACGCGCGGCCTGGCCCGCCAATGGGTCCGGGCCTGCCTTGGTCACCGTCAGCCCGCAGCTCGAGAGCACCAGCGCCGCGGTAGCCACGCCGACCGCGCAAAGCCATCGCTTGGACATGCAGCGCAACCTACCCGTCGGCACCTGGCGGTGGGGGCAATGGGGTTCTCCGACACGGACATCAGTTCTTGCCCGGAACTGTTGCACCGACTCTTGTCCGGACGTATGGTCCAAAATGAGATTTTGCTGTCAATCAGAGCAATAAATGGTTAAACGATGTGGGGAGAGCGGCCCGTGGACTTGACCGGAAGCGCCGAATCGACACGCACTTCCCGGGGTCGAGCCCGGCGGTACGGGATCGCCGCGGCGGCACTCGGCAGCGCGCTGTCGATGGTGGTCGGGGCCCCGCTGGGCACTGCCGGCAAGGCCGCACCCGCGGTGACGTTGACGGCGGGATATCAGCAGGCACTCGATGACCTGCTCGCAGCCATGAGGCAGGCCCAGGCCAACGACCTGGCGCTGCCCTATGCCTCACCCGGTGACGCGGACACGCTGATGACGATGCTGCAGAACACCAATTACCAGCTGATCACCACCGGATTGTCGCGGGTCACCGAGCTGTTCAACGGGGTGTTCTTCCAATCGCCGGAAGTGGTGGCCGGCAACGTCGCCGACTCGCGCCAGTATTTCGACTACTTCACCCCCGACATCAACTACCACGTCACCGCTGGGCTGGCTCCCGGTGCGACCTACGTGCTCACCGGAACCCTCGGTGGGGCGACCGAGCACATGTCGATCAGCACCATGGCCGTCACCGGTGCCACGGCCCACACCATCGAGGACCTGGAACTCAACCACGGCCTCGTGGTCGATGCCAAGGGCAACTTCACCATCTACATCGGACCGGAAGCGCCGGCGGGTGCGGTCAACTTCTTGGACTCCACTGACGCCACCGTCGGCGGTGCGGCGTCCCTGCTGATCCGCGACATGACGGGCGATTGGGCCAAGGGTCCGGCCAACATCAGCCTGCAGTGTGTGGCCGACTGCCCGCCGTTCTTCTCCATTCCGGCCGGCGGATTCTTCCCCACCGAGGGCGGCGGAACCGACGTGCCGGCCGAGCCGGCCAAGATCGGCTCCGTCGACGACGTGCTGAACATGCTGCTGGGCGCTTTCGCTCAGATCGTCGTGCCGTTCAACCAGCGCAGCATCGAAGGCGGGGCATCGGTGGGTATGGAGGTGCCCGCCAACACGATGATGACGTTGGCACCTGAGACCAGCTACGGAGTCGGTCTGGAGTCCGCGGTGGTCACCGGCGGCAACTGGGATCTGGATCCCGGTGAGGCGCTGATCGTGAAGGTGCCGAACGTGGAGGCGGCCTACAGCGGCATCGAGTTGATGAACGTCTACGGCGGTGCGTTGCCCTACGTCATGGCCCAGACCACCCTGAACAACACCACCACCTTCCACGCCGACGACGGCTACACCTATTACGTTGTGAGCGCGACGAATCCGGGTGTGGCCAACTGGCTCGACACCGGCGGACTGACCACGGGTGAGATCTTCGCGCGCTTTGAGAACGTCGACGATCGTGACGCCGCGATCGGCCTGGGGGTGACGGCGCAGGTGGTGCCGGTTGGCGACATCGCCCAGTACCTGCCCAGCGACACTCCCACGGTCAGCCCCGAAGAATTCGCCGCCGACATGGCCCGGCGGGTGATGTCGTATGACTACGCGATGGACGTGTCCCGGATCCACGCCCAGCCTGCCTGGGTGCTGCAGCACCTGGAGCTCAACGCCCTGTCGGCCCTGATGGGCCGGGACAACTTCGAGTCGGTGTTCGGCAGCCAGCCCTTCACCCCGATCGAGCTGCGGTTCACCGACGCGCTGAGCCCGGACTGGGATGCCGTCATGCGCAGCGTCATGGACCACCCGATGGAAAGTCTGACCTCGGTGTGGAACGCCCTGCCGGTGCTGACCAGCGACATCACCATGCCGATCACGCTGGCACTGGCCCAGGGCGCCATGTCGGTGCTGATGCCGCAGATGCTGCTCACCGCCATCGACGACGCGCTGTTCAACCCCAACACCAGCATCTTGGCCGGTCTGCTCAACGCCCGCGACGACCTGGCGACGGTGATCCTGAGCGGCAACGACGACTGGCCGACCGAACTCAGTGCGCAGGCGGCCCAGCAGTGGGCCAACATGTCCGACCTGATCGCCAACACGCCGAGCTTCAGCCTGTCGGATCTGTTCGGCTGACCATCGGTTGTGGTGATTCTGTTGACTGGCTGTGACTTTGAAACGTGTTAGCTGGAGCTTCTTGACAGCCTAATTGCGCCTGAGGACCGTTGGCCTATGGCTCGTCAACCTCTCAGGATGGAAGACCCAGCGGCTCGTAAGGCGAAGGGCCGCCACCGTCGGCGGACGGTTGGGATCACGGGTGTCGCCGGTGCGTTCATGACGTTGGGGCTGGGCCAGTTGGCTTCTGCGCCCGACGCCCACGCCGACGAGTTCGACGTGATCATCGACCAGATCCTCAATTCGATGACCAGTTTCCTGGAGATGGGCTCGGTCAGCGCCATGTTGGGTCCGCAGCTGGACACCGAGCTCGTCAGCTGGCTGGGCAGCCTCGATCCGATTGCCCAGGTCAGCGCTGACACGCAGCTGATGAGTCAGAACCTGCTGGTCAACCCCGGCTTCGAAACGGCCGATCCATCCGGGTCGGGCTACAGCGGGGTGACCATCCCGGGCTGGACCGAGTCCGGCACCCCGACGGTGATCGCCTACGGGACCCCGGTCAACTATCCGTCGCCTGTGTCGACGCCCTTTCCCGGGGCGACGGGGTTGTTCGGCTTTCCGCAGGCTACGCCGGGCGGCGGCGACAATTTCGCCGGCGGCGGGCCGGTGGCCACGTCCAGCATCAGCCAAACCGTCGACATCGCCGGCGCGGCCGGAACGCCGTACTCGCTCAGTGCGGATCTCGGCGGCCAGACGTGGAACCCGTCCTACGCCTCCGTGCAGGTCAGCTTCCTCGACGCCAACGGGAACGTTGTGGGCACCGGCTCGCTCAACCCCGTCACGGTGTGGGATCGCTTGGGTTTCACCGGGCTTGAGCAACGCGACAGTACCGGGACGGTCCCCGACGGTGCCGTCTCCGCGAAGGTGACCACCACCTTCACCGACCAGAACCAGTACCTCGGCAATTACAACGGCGCCTACGCCGACAACGTGTCGCTTACGGTCGGCGACCCAAGCCTCACCCCGGCGACGCTCGCCCCGCCGACATCCGACGTGGGCCATCTGGATCACGTGTTCGTGATCTACATGGAGAACAAGGGCGCCGCCGACATCGTCGGCAGCCCCAACGCGCCGTACTTCAACAGTCTGATCAACACCTACGGCTATGACGACAACTTCTACGCGCTCAGCCACCCGAGTGACCCCAACTACTTCCGGGTCCTGGGCGGCTCGGACTTCGGCATCGACTACAACTCCGCCCTGAACTCCATCAACGCCCCGAACCTCATGCAGGAGATGGATCAGGCGGGCATCTCGTGGGCCGGCTACGCGCAGAGCATGCCGACGGCGGGCGACATGACGGCATCGGGTGACTACTCTCCTGACGAATTACCGTTTGCCCAATTCAGTTACGTCTACGGCAACACCCCTGACTACCTGCAGGAGCACCTGCTTCCGCTGACCCAGTTGTCCACCGACCTCGCTGACCCGAGCAAGGTCCCCGGATTCACCTGGATCGCCGCCAACGAGAACAACAATGGGGAAGGCCCGGTCGACAGCCTCAGTGGCGTCCTCCAGTTCATCGCCACCCAGTTCACCGATCACCAGTACAACGTTGCGGCCGCCGACCAGTTCGTCCAGCAAGAGGTCTCCACCATTGAGAACTCGAATACCTGGACTGACCCGAACGAGCGGGACGTCATCATCCTCACCACCGACGAGGACAACAACAATCTGTCACTGGGCTTCGGTAACGAAGGCAATAACGCTCCGATGATCGTCATCCCGAATGGGGGCGCTGTGACGCTTGGTGGGATGCAATCCGGCCACTTCACCACCGACGACTACTACAACCAGTACAGCCTGATGGCCACGATTGAACAAGCCTTGGGTCTGGCCCCGCTGACCGACAACGACATGTACGCCACACCCATGAACGCGTTCTGGAAGTAATACGGACGTGGTGCCCCCGGCAGGATTCGAACCTGCGACACCGGCTTTAGGAGAGCCGTGCTCTATCCCCTGAGCTACGGGGGCGGGGATCTGTAAGTACAGGCGCTGAAAACTCTAGTGGATCGTCGTGGATGCTTGATGCGCGGTCGTACGAGTCCCGTCAGTGCGTTCGACCCGGTGCATCGCGACGAGTTCCGTCAAATGGTGGGCGGTCTGCTCCAACGGCCGGGTCGATCGCGCGGCTCGGGACAAGGTCGCAGCGCCCTCGATCGAGGCGACGATTGTGGTGGACAGTGACTGGCACACATCGGGGTCGATGCCCTCTTCAGCCAACCGGTCGCCGATCAGCTTCGCCCAGCCGGCAAAGGCTTCGGCAGCGGCTTCTGCCGCTTCGGGAGCCTCGTCGCGGCTGCATGCCGCAGCAAGGATCGGGCAGCCGCCTTCGAAGTCGGAATTGACGAGCATCTCGCACCACAGGCGCGCAAAAGCCGTGATCGGCTCCGGTTCGGTGAGCTGATCCCGCAAGATCGACGCCACATCCTCTGCGGCCGAACGTGTTGCTGCAGCGACGAGTTCGGCCTTCCCGTCGGGAAAGTTGAGGTAGATCGAGCGGCGCGTGACCCCGCTGACGTTCAGGATCTCAGCGATTCCCGTGCCGGCCACGCCGTGGCGCTGCATGAGTTTGGCCGTCGCCGCGGTCAGCCGATCCCTGGCTCGCATGGCTTGCAATATACCAGTCGGTCTACTAGCGTACCCGGAAATGAGTACACCGATCGGTGTACTAGATGTCAGTGCGGAACAGGGCCCCGGGAAGGCGCGAGTGTGACGGCCCTGCCCCGTGGCGACTTCGTCTGGCGTACCGATGCCCGCGAAAGGATCACCCGATGGCCACCCTGCATGATCCGCTGACTCTGCCTTGCGGCCTGGTGCTGCCCAACCGAATCATGAAGGCCGCTTTGAGCGAAGGCCTCGGGAACAAGCACAACGCCCCCGACGCCCGCCTCGAACAGCTCTACACCTCGTGGAGTCGCGGTGGTTTCGGCCTGATCGTCACCGGCAACGTCATGGTCGACCGTACCCAGCTGGGCGAACCCGGCAATGTGGTGATCGAGGACGAGCGCCACCTCGACGCGTTGGCGCGCTGGGCCAAGGCCACCAAGGATGCCGGAGTGCCGACCTTGGTGCAGATCAATCACCCTGGACGTCAATCGAACCCAATGGCGCTCGGACATACCCCGGTTGCCCCCAGCGCGATCCCGCTCAACTTCCCGGGTGCGGCCACCCCGCGCGAGCTGACTCCGGCAGAGATCGAGGACATCATCGACCGGTTCGCCACCGCCGCCGCCGTGTGTGAGACCGCCGGCTTCGACGGTGTCCAGATCCACGGTGCGCACGGTTACCTGGTCGCACAGTTCCTCTCGCCGTTGTCGAATAGGCGAGACGACCAGTGGGGTGGAGATCCGCAACGGCGCATGCGATTCGTCTTGGAGATCGCACGGCGCATACGCGCCAGGGTGTCCCCGGGTTTCGCGGTCGGTATCAAACTCAACTCGGCGGACTTTCAGCGCGGCGGCTTCAGCGAGGACGAGTCCCGCGGGGTGCTGGCGGCGCTCGCCTTGGAGGGCATCGATCTGTTCGAGGTGAGCGGCGGCAGCTATGAACGACCCGCCATGATGGGTGCCGCGGCGGCGAGCACTCGGGCTCGTGAAGCCTATTTCTTGGAGTACGCGCGCACAGTGCGCAGTCTGGTCGGCGATATCCCGCTGGCCGTCACCGGTGGCTTCCGGTCCCGGGTCGCGATGGAGAACGCTGTGTCCAGCGGCGAGTGCGATGTTGTCGGCCTGGGTCGGCCCACCGCCACCACGACGGATGCAGCGGACGCGATCCTGACCGGACGCACAGACGCCTTGCCGTCCCACCAGCAACGGGTTGGTATGCGCCGCATCCTGGGCCGGTTCGCTGACATCAAATCTCTCGACGGGCTCATCGATCTCAGCTGGCACACCGATCAACTGCACCGGGTGGGCGCCGGACTGGCGCCCGACCTCGACCGTGGCCGCATCGCTACCACGGTGGCGATGGTGCGCCGCAACGGACGCGCGTCCTTCGGGCGCAAGCGTGGCCTTTAAAGCGTGTCGAACAACCTTGGTGGGTGTTCGGCACCGCCCTTCTCGGGCGTTCCGTGGTTCAGGCCGCGGGTGCGGTGTGAACGTCGGTTCCCGCGTCGTCCAGGCTGGTTTCACCAACACGCAGGTGTTGGTCAGGGCCGTCCTGTCGGCGGGCGTTGGTGGCCCGGCCCCTTGCTTGGGGGTCCGGGGTTCGGTGGTGGTTTTGTTCGCCCCACCGGGCGAGGTTGATCGCCGCGTTGAGGTCTCGATCCAAACGGTGTCCGTTTGCGCAGGTAAACGTGCGCTCGGCCAGGGTGAGGTCGGTGCGGCGATCGCCACAGGTCGAGCAGAGCCGGCTGGAGGCGAACCAACGGTCGGCCACGGTGACCTGCCCGCCGCGCCAGGCCTGCTTGTAGTGCAGCAGGCGGGCGAACTCAGCCCAGCTGGCATCGGCGATGGCGCGGGCGAGGCGGTGGTTGCGCAGCATCCCTGCGGTGTTGAGGTCTTCGATGACGAGCCGGTCGTGGGTCTTGACCACTGGTTGGCGACCTGGTGCAGGAAGTGCCGGCGCACGTTGGCGCTGCGGTGGTGATGCCGAGCGAGTTTGGCGGTGGCATCGCGGCGGTTGTGTGATCCTTTCTGTTTGCGGGACAACGATTTCGCCAACCGGCGCTGGCAGGCCAGTCGGGTGACGAGAGCTTTCGGGGCGTCGGTAATGCGGGCGATCTCGGTGCCGTCGCCGGTGGCGGCGACGACGAACGCCGCCAGCCCCCGGTCGATCCCGACCCAGCCGCCACCATCGGCGGTGGGCCGGGGCCGGTGCTGTGCGGCTGGGTGCAGATCGGTGGCTTCGATATTCAGTGACACCTGCCAGCGGCCCGCCCGCTTGCTCACGGTGGCGAACAGGATCTTGGCTCGACCTGCGGCGAGCATGCACCGCAGTGCGCGGGTGTCGTCGTGCACGGCGATGCAGCCGATGCCGGGCAGGGCGACGGAGCGTGGCCGGTCGCCATCGCCGATGCGGATCGCCGCACGTCCGGCTTTGGGGTGTTTGTTGCGCAGCCGAAACGACGGCACCGCGGTGGTCTTCTTCTTGAACCGCGGGAACCCGATCCGCTTGCCCTTGCGTTTCCCGGAACGCGAATCCGACCAGGCTTTCAATCCTTTGCCGCAGTCGACGGCGGCTTCTTCGAACACCTGCTGACACCCGTGTGCGCCACGACAGACCCGTCGTGACCGACTCGGTGACGCCGGCGGCATCGACGGTGAACACCCGCCCGGCATCCTCGGTCTTCTTCCAGGCGTTGAAGGCGTTGATGAGGTCGAAACCGGTCCAGGGCACCTTTGTGCCGGAATCGGTACGACGCTTGGTGAGCCCGGTTTTGACGATCCGTAGGCACTGGTTGAACGCGAAGCGGGCCGCGCCGGCATGCCGGGCCAGCGCCATGTCCTGCTCGACGGTGGGGTCGAGGCAGAACGTGAACGTCGTGTGCCGGGCCATCAACGCTCACCATGGCATAAGGCACCGACATTGATGGTGGAAGAGCGTCACCGCGCAGGTCGTGACTCTGGCACTGACTGATTCGACGGCGCCACGAAGGTCGACGGCATCAAACGCCACATCCTCGTCGACACCGCCGGCATCCTCATCGCGGCAACGGTCACCGCCGCTGACGTGCAGGACCGCGCCGCCTTGCCAACCCTGCTACGCCAGGCCACACGGATCGCACCGACCATCTCGCACATCCGGCTCGCCAAGGGCTACACCGGCCCCACCGTCGCCGAAGCGGCCACCAAAGCCGGTGCCAGCGTCGAGATCGTCTCCGGGCCGAAACCCGCAAGCGGGTTCCGGGTCCAGCCACGCCGCTGGCTCGTCGAACGAACTAACGGCTGGATCAACCACTGCCGGCGACTCGACCGCTAATACGAGGTCACCCTCGAAGCCCACAAGGGCTTCCCCTACCTCAGCCAGATCGCCCTACTACTACGCCGCCTCGACCGCAGTCAGTTGTTCGACACGCTTTAGGCTCCAGCTACGAATGTTCGGCCGGCGGGGTGTTGACCAGCAGCGGATCGGGGTTGCTGGACATCTTGAGCAGCCCGCGCACCCCGCGGATCACCAGCGGCCAGTTGCGCGGGTCGCGCAGGTTGAGCCCGCCGATGAGCTGCTTGAGCATCGACAGCGTGTCGAAGTAGATCCGCTCGGCGACCAGCTTCTCATCCTGGTCGAAGACGAAGTAGGCCGTCATTCGGGTGCGGTGCCGCGATCCGGTGGCCGGTATGCCGCCCAACGGTCCCAGATGTGTTCCGAGGAGCCAGAACTCGACGATCACGGCGTCAACGCTGTGGCGTAGCGCGATGATCTCGTGGTCCTGGTCGGGAAATGCGATGCGGGTGTCCCGGTAGTAGTTGCGGACTTCGGCGTCCCCATCGTGCACGGTCAGGGTGGGGATGATCTCGTAGTGCGGGTGGGGAAACGTGGCCAGCACGTCGTCCCAGTCCTGGCGCACCTCGTCGTGGAAGTGATCGAGGACGAGTTTCTCGCGCGCCCGCAACACGTCCGCGGGCGGAATGGTGAAGCGGTCGGTCATGACATCCTCCTACCAATTGGGAAATGACTCCGAAGGCGGCACGTCGTCCGTTGACCAACTCCGTGTCACAAACTCGCCCGCTGCGTCGTCCATACAGCATGAACCTCATCGTGCATCGCCTTTGCCTGATCCTCTTGACCATCGTCGGACTCAGCCTCGGAGTGTGGGCATACTTCGCTCCGCTGAATTGGTACAGCACCTTCCCCGGTATGGGCATGAGCTGGTTGCCGGTGCTGGGTCCGTACAACGAGCATTTCGTGAAGGATGTCGGGGCCATGTTCTTCGCCCTCGGGGCGCTCAGCGCCCTGGCGGTGTACTACCTGGCCAACCGCCCTGTCGTGGTTATCACCGCCGTGAGCTGGTCGATTTTCAATGCGCTGCACCTGATCTACCACATCCCGATGCTGCACATGTACGGCCCACGTGACCTGGTGCTCAACGCCATCAGCCTCAGCCTGATCCTGGTGGTCTCACTTGCGCTGCTCGTTCCCGCGCGCAGTCCCGAACGGGGATAGCTGCCCGGCGACGTGCTTGACTACGGCATACGCCCGCGCCCGCTTCGGGCGACCGCACCAGGAGCCCCGCATGACCTATGACTACGACGTTGTTGTGATCGGTTCGGGATTCGGCGGCAGCGTCGCGGCGCTGCGGCTGACCGAGAAGGGGTACCGGGTCGGCGTGCTGGACATGGGCCGGCGGTGGGCGCTCACCGACTTCCCGCCCAACAACTGGCATGTCCGCAAGGCCATGTGGGCGCCGAAACTGGGCTGCTTCGGCCCGCAACGACTGACCGTGCTGGGCAAGACGTTCATCGCCAGCGCGGTCGGCGTCGGCGGCGGCTCGTTGATCTACGGCAACACCCTCTACGAGCCGTTGGAGCGGTTCTACACCGACCCGCAGTGGGCGCACATCACCGACTGGAAATCCGAGCTCGCGCCGTATTACGAGCAGGCCCGCCGGATGCTCGGGGTGACGCCCACCCCGCACACCACCCCGGCCGACGAGGTACTGCTGGCGGTGGCCCGCGATCTTGGGGTCGAAGACACCTACCACCCCACCAACGTCGGGGTGTTCTTCGGCGACGAGCCCGGCAAGACCGTCCCGGATCCGTTCTTCGGCGGGGCCGGCCCGGACCGCACCGGCTGCATCGGTTGCGCGCAGTGCTTCACCGGCTGCCCGCACAACGCCAAGAACACCACCGAGACCAACTACCTGTATCTGGCCGAGCACGCCGGCGCTCAGATCCATCCGCTGACCATGGTCACCGATGTCCGGCCACAGGGCGACGGCTATGTGGTCAGCACGGTGCGCACCGGCCGGTGGTTGCGCAAGCACAAGCGGGATATCACGGCGGGCCAGGTGGTGTTCGCCGCGGCGTCGCTGGGCACCCAACGGCTGCTGCACAAGCTGCGCGACACCGGATCACTGCCGCAGCTCTCACCGCGCTTGGGTGAGTTGACCCGCACCAACTCCGAAGAGGTGCCGGTCGTGTTGGCGCCCGACCGGGACGACTTCGCCCAGGGGGTGGCGATCACCTCGTCGATCCACCCGGAGGCCAACACCCACGTCGAGGTATGCCGCTACGGCAAGGGATCCAACCTGTTGTCGATGATGGGCACTCATCTGATCGACGGCGGCCCATGGCGTTTCGCGCGGCTGCTGCTGACCATCCTGCGGCACCCGGGGCTGCTGTTGCGAAGCCTGTTCCCGCGCGGTGCCTCGGAACATTCGATCATCATTCTGGTGATGCAGTCACTGGACAACTCGTTGACCACCTACCGCCGCCGCGGCCTGCTGGGCACCCGGATGACCACGAAACAGGGTGCGGGGGAGCCCAACCCGGACTGGATCCCGATCGCCCACGACGTCGCACGACGGATGGCCGAGAAGGTCGGCGGTGTCGCCGGCGGCACTTACCTGGACGCGCTCAACATCCCGTTGACCGCACATTTCATCGGCGGCTGCCCGATCGGTGAATCCGCCGACGCCGGCGTCATCGACCCCTACCAGCGGGCCTACGGACATCCCGGAATCCACGTCGTCGACGGTTCGGCGATCACCGCCAACCTGGGCGTCAACCCGTCGTTCACCATCACCGCGCAAGCCGAACGGGCCATGGCGTTCTGGCCCAACAACGGTGAGCCGGATTCCCGTCCGCCGCTCGGGAAGCCCTATCGGCGTATCCCGCCGGTGTTTCCGCAACACCCGACGGTGCCCGACAGCGCGCCCGGTGCGCTGCGGTTGCCGCTATCGCCATGAAGCCGAATGAGGATGCCCGCGGCTGAGTCGCGCCGGAGTCGTTGATATCGGCTGATCGAGTCGGGCCACGTCCGGCGCGAAGCGCACGAGTCCGATCGTCGCAAGGTGAACTGCGCTATGCCCAAAGAGGTCTGGATACCGCCAGCGCCTTCTTCAGCCCGCTGCACAAACACACCCATCGGACGATGGCGGCCGAGTTGGACCTGACCTGAACCGTTTCCCGCCCGAGCAGCATTGCGATGCGCCGTCGACGCTGGGCCGTCATCCTGGCGCCGTGCCGACGTTCTCCGAGGTGTCCCGTGAAAAATATCTGCTGCTGACCACGTTCACCAAGGACGGCAGGGCCAAGCCGACCGCGGTGTGGGGAGTGCCCGACGGCGACAAACTACTGGTGATCACCGACGACGGTTCGTGGAAGACCAAGCGGATCCGCAACACCCCGCGGGTGACCATCCAGAATTGCGGCGCGCTGGGCGCCCCGAAAGGTGAGCCGGTCGAAGCGGTGGCCAGAGTGCTGCCCAAGAGCGAGACCAGGCGGGTCTACGACGCGGTCGTCAAGCGCTACTGGTGGCATGCGTGGTGGTTCGTGCCGCACTCGATCGTGCGGGGCGGCATCGACAAGGTTCACATCGGCTTGGAGATCACTCCGCGGCTTCGTAGCCCGCGCGGGGCAACCGGTCCGCAGGCAGGATGGTCAGATGCCGACCTTGCTGTGGTTTCGCCGCGACCTGCGAGTCGGTGATCTGCCGTCGCTGTCGGCTGCGGTGGCCGATGACGCCGAAGTCCTGGCCTGCTTCGTGCTGGATCCACGGTTGGAGTCGTCATCGGGTCAGCGCCGACTGCAGTTCCTCGGTGACTGTCTGCGGCAACTGCGTGATGATCTCGGTGGCCGGCTGCTGATCACCCGCGGGTTGGCGCACCAGCGGATCCCGCAGCTCGCCCGGGAGATCGCTGCCTCGGCTGTGCACGTGTCGGGTGATTTCACCCCGTTCGGGCGGCGGCGTGACCAGCAGGTGCAGGTTGCGCTCGGTGGTGTGCCGCTGGTGTCCACCGGTTCGCCCTATTTGATCTCGCCCGGGCGTCTCGTGAAAGACGACGGCAGCCCGTATCGCGTGTTCACTCCGTTCTTTCGGCGGTGGCGCGAACACGGCTGGCGTCTGCCCGCCTCCTCCGGCCCCGAATCCGCGCAATGGATCGACCCGTCAGAACTGTCCGATTCCGATCCAGCGGAGGTCCCCGACCTCGGTGTCAACCTCGAGTTCCCCGCCGGGGAGTCCGCAGCACTGCAGCACTGGAAAGCTTTTGTGGACGCTCGATCGGACCGCTACGAGTCGGACCGTGACCGACCCGATCGCGACGGCGGCAGTCGGATGTCGGCCTATTTGAAGTTCGGCAACATCCATCCGCGCACCATGGCAGTCGACCTTGACGCGCGACACCCCGGTCGGGCAGCGTACTTGCGGCAGTTGGCTTTCCGAGACTTCTATGCCGCGGTGCTGCATCACTGGCCGCGCAGTGCCTGGGCCAATTGGAATCAGGATTTCGACTCGATCCAGACTGATACCGATGCCGAGGCGAAACGTCAGTTCGAGCGGTGGAAGACCGGGCAGACCGGCTTTCCGATCGTCGATGCGGGGATGCGTGAACTGAGCGCCACCGGATTCATGCACAACCGAGTGCGGATGATCGTGGCGTCGTTCCTCGTCAAAGACCTGCATCTGCCCTGGCAGTGGGGAGCGCGCTGGTTCTTGGATCAGTTGGTCGATGGCGATATGGCCAACAATCAGCATGGCTGGCAGTGGGCCGCGGGATGCGGCACCGATGCGGCGCCGTATTTCCGCGTCTTCAACCCGACGCTGCAGGGCGCCAAGTTCGACCCCGACGGCGGTTACGTGCGCCGCTGGGTTCCGGAGTTGGCTGATGTCGAAGACCCCCACCTGGCGAAGGGGACTCGGCCGCGGGATTATCCGGCGCCGATCGTGGATCACCGCGACGAGCGTGTGGAGGCGCTGCGCCGGTATGGGGAGATCAGCGGCCCAGGTCGCCGGCCCCGCCCGGCCACGTGAATGCCGAATGCCGACTTTTTCATAGAATGATAATTGATCGAATGAATGAAAGGGGGGAACGTGCGTCTATCCACTCTGCTCGGCACCGGTGCCGCAGTCGCCGTCACGGCGGTCACCGGGGCCGTCGCGACCACACCGGAGGTCGAAAGCGGTTGGTATGAGCAGCTGCGAAAGCCTCCATATCAACCGCCCCGCCAAGTTTTCCCGGTGGTTTGGCCCGCGCTCTACGCCGACGTCGCGGTCGTCTCGGCATCCACGATCGATCGATTGAACGCCCAAGGCGAGTACAAGAAGCGCGCGGCGTATCAGGCCGCGCTGTTGATCAATCTCGCGCTCAACGCCGGCTGGTCGTGGCTGTTCTTCAACCGGCGTCGCTTCGGGTCGTCGACGCTGCTCAGTGCCGCTCTGACCGTGAGCAGTGCCGACCTGACCCGCCGGGCGGTCGGTGTTGAAGGCGGGCGCGCCCTGCCGCTGGCGCTGTATCCGCTGTGGTGTGCATTCGCCACCGTGCTGTGTGGCCACATCGCGATACTCAATCGCCGGCGGTAGCACCGGTCGTACCGCCGACGGTCGGGCTACGGCCCAACAGGTGGCGTAGCAGGGGTTCGAGTTCGGGCATCCGGAACTGATGATCCACATCGTGCAGCCGCCCCGGCAGCACTCGCTGGCTCGCGCAGGCCAGTTCTCGAGCGCCCTGCTCACCGAGCAGCAGTCGTGGCCCCAGTCGCGGCACGGGCAGGATCGCGGGCCGGCGCAGCACGCGCCCGAGGGCGGCCGTGTATTCGCTGTTGCGCACCGGATTCGGGGACACGGCGTTGACAGCCCCCGAAAGTCCGGTGTCCCACAGGGCCCGGTGATAGATGTCGATCAAGTCGTCGATCCCGATCCACGACAGCCATTGTCGGCCATCTCCGAGCCGACCGCCCAGCCCCGCGGCGAACAGTGGGCGCATCAGCCGCAGTGTCCCGCCTCGCGGCGACTGCACAATGCCGGTGCGGACCCGAACGACACGCGTCCCGGTCTGCTCCGCCGGCGCGAGGGCCCCTTCCCAGTCGGCGACCAGATCGGCCAGATAGCCGTCGCCGCGTTCACTGTCCTCGGTGAGGACATCGTCGCCGCGGTCGTAGCCGTAATAGCCGACCGCCGAGGCGCAGATCAAGGTGGTAGGCCCAGTCTCGGCGACCAGCTCGGCGAGCTTGCGCGTCGGACCGATTCTGCTCTCGCGGATCGCGCGGCGATGCTGGTCGGTGAAGCGTCCCGCGATCGAAGCGCCGGCCAGGTGAATCACCGCATCAACGCCGGTCAACAGATCACGATCTGGATCGTCGGGATTCCACTGCCGCTCACCGGGATCGGCCGCGGCACGCCGCACCAGCCGGATCACCCGATGGCCCCCGGTGCTCAAGAACGCCGCCAGTGCCGAACCTACGAGCCCCGATGATCCGCTGATTGCCACCGTAAGCGGCGGTAGGCCATGTTCTTTGGCGCGCCGGTGCGCTGCAAGGTCATCGGCGAGCTGGCGATGCCGGTAGACGAACATCGGCCGCAGCAGCGCACCGGGAACCGCGGTGTCGACCCGGTCGGTCATCAGCGTCCGGCCGTCACCGAGATCGTCGAACTCGTGGATGTGTCGCCACGTCATCACCAACCGCGCCGGCAATGACGCCAGGCCTCGGCCGCCGAGCGTATCGACAAAGCGCCGGGGCGGGTCATAGCCGCCCGCCTGGTGTTCGGCGATCCAGCGAAGCCCACCCGGAAGAGCCAGTTCGGCGGTGCCATCGCGCAGCGAAGCAGCTTCGCTACGCAAGTGCATCGGCTGCCACGGCGGGCTCAGCCGAGCGAAGGCCCCCGGCCTGGCATGCCAGGCGAAGACCTCGTCACGCGGTGCCTCGACCTCGCTGGAGAAGACCAAGCCCATGTCCCGACGCTACCCGGATCGATCAGGCTGCTGCCGCTGCTAGCCGTACTGCTTGCGCAGCTGCGGCTTGATCACCTTGCCACTGGCATTGCGGGGCAACTCGTCGATGAGCACGAGTTCCTTCGGGTGCTTGTAGCGGGCCAGCCGCTCGTTGAGGAAGGGTTCGAGGTCCTCCAGTGTCAGCGACTCCCCGGTGGCGATGATGGCCACCGGAACCTCGCCCCACTTGTCGTGCGCGCGCCCGATCACGGCGGCCTCCCGAATGCTCGGGTGTTCGAACAGCACGTTCTCCACCTCGGCGCAGTAGATGTTCTCGCCGCCGGAGATGATCATGTCCTTCTTGCGGTCGACGACGTAGACGAAGCCCTCGTCGTCGACGCGTACCAGGTCACCGGAGTGGAACCAGTCGCCCGCGAACGCCTCCGCGGTGGCCTCCGGCTTGTTCCAGTAGCCCTGCATCATGGTCGGCCCGCGGTAGACGATCTCCCCGATCTCGCCGGGCGCCACATCGTTCATGTTCTCGTCGACCACCCGTGCGGCGATGGTCGGGATCACCGTGCCCACCGAGCCGAGTTTGCGAATCGCGTCGGCGCCATTGAGCACGCAGGTGATGGGCGACATCTCGGTCTGGCCGAACACCGCGACGTTGAGCGCATCCGGGAACGTCTCGGCCATGGCGCGCAACACCGTGTCCGACGCGGGCGCGGCGCCCCAGCTGATGACCTCCAGAGCCAGATCCCGTTGCCGCACACTCGGGTCCGCGCAGATCACCTGCCACTGCGCCGGCACCAGGAACACCGAGGTGGCCCGCTCGGCCTCCCAGGCGTCGAGCGTGTCGGTGGCGTTGAACGCCCCGAGCGGGTGGATCACCGTCTTGGTGCCGAGCAGCAGGTTGGGGGCGATGCTGCCCAGGCCGGCGATGTGGAACATCGGTGCGGCACAGAAGTACACGCTGGCCGGGCTGATCTGCAGGGCCTGGATGCAGGTCAGCGACTGGGCGTGCAGATTCGAGTGGGACAGGATGGCGCCCTTGGGACTTCCCGTCGTCCCCGACGTGTACATGATCAGCGCCGGGGTGTCCTCGGCGATATCGACGGGCGGGCACGGGTCCCCGGGTTCGGCGATCAGCGACTCGTAGTCGTCGCCGAGCACCACGGCCACATCGAGTCCGGGGGAGTTCTTGCGGACCGCGTCGATCAGTGGCGCCAGCAGTCCGTCGGTGATGACGCCCTTGGCGCCGCTGTCGGAGACGATGTAGCTGATCTCGGGGTCGGTGAGACGGAAGTTGACCGGTACGGCGATGGCCCCCAGGGCGTTGATCGCCAAGGTCGCCTCGATGTATTCGGTGTGATTGAGCATCACGATCAGGACGCGGTCACCGAAGGAGATGCCGCGCCGGAACAGTGCCCCGGCCAGACGCTGCGAGCGATCGTGCAGCTGTCGCCAGGTGGTGTCGATGCCGCGGCAGCGGAAGGCAACGCTCTCGGGACGCATCTCGGCGTGGATCGCCACCTGATTCATCCAGTGGTTGCGCCGAGAGCGCAACGGCTGAGCGATCATTCGCCGAACACCGCCTTGCGCTTCTGCAGCATTGCCGCGGCGCCTTCGAAGAAGTCGGGGGAGCCCAGCAACTCCACCTGGCCGGCCTTCTCGCGGGCCAGCGCGGCGTCGAGCGCTGCGAGGTTGGTGGCGTTGAGCGCACGTTTGGTCAATTCGATGGCGCGACGCGGTCCATGGGCCAGTTTCTCGGCGGCCGCATCGACCTTCGCGTCCAACTGCGCGTCGGTGAGCACCGCGTTGATCAGGCCGGCATCCCGGGCAGCCGTCGCCGGCAGGCGCTCACCGAGCAGCGCCATCTCGTTGGCCACGGCCCGCCCGGCGGCAGCCGCGACCAGGGCGGTGGTGCCGCCGTCGGGCATCAGGCCGATGTTGGTGAACGACAGCAGGAAGTAGGCACTCTCGGCGGCGTAGATCAGATCCGCGGCCAGCGCCAGACCCACGCCGACGCCGGCGGCCGGCCCGTTGATCCGCGCGATCACCGGCACCGGAGTCTCGGCGACCGAGGTGACCAGCCGGCTGGCGCAATCCATCACCTCGTCAGGGGAGACTCCGCCGGCCGTCGCGGACAGATCGGCGCCGGTGCAGAACGCCTTGCCTTCTCCGGTGATCACGATGGCCCGCACGCCCGCGTCGTCGGCCGCTCCGGCGAACACATCGCCGAGGGCCGCCATGGTGGCGTAGTCGATCGCGTTGAGCCGGGCGGGATTGGCAATCGTCACCCGCAGCACCCGGCCGTCGCGAGTCACGGTGAGTTTGGCGGAGCTGGTGTCTGTGGCCATGGTCAGCCCCGCAATTCGTCGAACCGGGTTAGCAACACGTCGCATCCTCCGCTGATCGGAATGTAAATTGTGGTTAACATTAGGGCGTCGGAGCGAGCTGTCAACTACGGGGGGCGAAATTGGCCATGGGCGGGGGATCGGCGACCATCGCGGTGCAGCGCCGCCCCAAGGACCGCAAGGCTCAGATCGTCCGGGCCGCGGCACGCGCTTTCAGCGACCGCGGCTATCACGCGGTCGGTGTCGACGAGATCGCCGCCGAGGTCGGCATCTCCGGGCCGGCGCTGTACCGGCATTTCGCGAACAAGTACGCGCTGCTGGTCGCGACCGCCGAGTACACGGTGGAGGGGCTGGTGACCGCAGCCCGCGTCGCCGACGACCCGGGCCGTCCGGCGGCCGAACGGCTGCGCGCGATCACCGACGCGCTGATCGAGACCACCATCGGCCGACGCGGCGAGGGCGCGTTCTACCGGTGGGAGCGGCGCTACCTGCAACCGCCGGAGCGCAAGCACATTCGCGCCAGCTACGACGCACTGAACGCCGCCATCGCCGAGCCGCTGGCGGTGCTGCGCCCGGGGCTGCCGGAGGCCGACACCGCGGCCCTGGCCGCTGCGGCGCTGAGCGTCATCGGCAGTGTTTCCGCGCACCGAACCCGGATGCCTGCCGCGGCACTTCGCTCGCTGCTGGCGCAGCTGTGCTGGTCGGTGCTGACCGCCGAGCTGCCGCCGGCGCCGGCCCATCGCGTGCCCCGGCGGATCGAACGGGGGTTGTCGAGCATTTCCAAGCGCGAACGACTCCTCGCCGAAGCCATCCCGATGTTCGGGCAGCGGGGCTTCTACGAAGTGAGCATGGAAGAGATAGGTACCGCGGCCGGGTTGACCGGCTCCAGCGCATACCGCTACTTCCCGAGTAAGGCTGCTCTGCTGGCCGCCGCCTTCCATCGGGCCGGCGACCGGGTGTTGCTCGTCATCACCGAGGCCCTGGCCGAGTCGAGCAGTCCGCGTCAGGCGGCCATCCGCATCGCCGAACGCTATACCGCGCTGGCATTCGCTGCGCCGGACCTGATCAACATCTACTTCGCCGAGTTCGCCAACCTGCACGAAAGCGATCGCGTCGAGTTGCGGGAGCGACAGCGGCAGAACGTCAACGAATGGGCCCACCTGGTCTGCCAGGTCGGATCAGCGGAGGCCGAAGCGGTATTCCGCGTCCACGCAGCGCTGGCGCTCGTCGTCGACATAGGGCGCCTGGTTAACTTCGACGGCGCCGGCGAACAGCGGTCCCGGATCCACACGTTGATGGAAGCCGTGCTTTTCGGCGGCGGACAGGTCTGAGCCGGCGTTTCATGGCTGGTCTCCGTCTCGGGTGCGATGACGGGAAAGGTCTGCGACCGCCGTCGAGGATTCGTCGCAGGGTTCTTGGTGGTAGTCGCCGAACGGGTCTGGGTAGTGGGGCCATCGGTTGGGTCGGCGCAGTTCGTCGTCGGTGAGCAGGGCCGCGGTGAGGGTGCCGCGGATCCGGTCGGTGTCGGCACCACAGACCAGGATCGCCAACGAGCTGTGGCGGTCGCCGTAGCGGTGGTCCCAGATCAGATCGGCGAAGGCATGTCGTTCCGGGGAGATCCGGGCCGCCTCCGCGGCCGTCATCGCGGCCAGCCATTTGCCCGCCGATGAGATATGCAGACCGCCGCCGGCCGATTCCAGCCAGACCACCCGCTCACCCTGGTTGGCCAGCCACAGCCGTCCGTGAGCACGTATGACGCCGTCGAGCAGGACGTCGAGGGCCGCGTGCAGGCGCTGCGGGTGAAACGGCCGGCGCGCTTGGAAGTCGATCATCGCAACCGGCCCCTCCGCCCGCAGGCAGGGCTGCCCGGCCAACAGGGGTGCATGCGGGTCGTGGCCGCGACCGCGGCGCGCACCGTCGTCCAGGTGGGCCAGCGCCTGTTCGAGTCGGTCGGTTCCGGCGGTGATCCGGGCTCGGGGAGCCAGGCGGCGAAGTACTGCCAATGCGGTGCGGTCCGGATCGAAAACCACGAGGGCATCGGCGGATTCGGCTTGACCCACCACCACTTGAGCAATCGTGCGGCCGTCGTCGAGTTCGTCGTCGCCGAGCGCCTGCGGCAGCCACATCGTCGCATTGACACAGGTGACGACCGCGACGACGGTGGCATCGCGACCGGCCGGGCCGTCGACGTATCCCGGCCCGACGTGAACCCGCACGTTGTCGATCGCCCAGCAGATCGGTTGCGGCTCCAACCAGTCCGGCAGTTGGACGACGATGCGTTCAACATTGCCGCGCTGATGAAGTCGACGCAGGAGTACCAGCAAGTCGTTGCGGATGGTGCACGACACGCACCCGTGCGCCAATTCCAGCGCAGCCTTCCGGGCGGTCACCCCCTCATGCCCGCTGGTGATTTCACGCACCACCACGTGGCCGTCTAGGTGGTAGCCGACTGCCACCGTGCCTTCCTTGAACAGCAAGGTCTCGACCGCCTCATCGGTGCCGTGTTGCCCGGCCACCAGGATCACCGGAGTCCGCATCACCCTCCTTAATGAAAATCATTGTCATTAATCCGCCCTTACGCTAGTCTGCATCCAGTCGCTTGTCGACAATCATTTTCATTAAGGGCCGATCGTGGAGGGGGATCCTGTTGTCCGCACACTGTCAGGTCACCGGTCGAACGCCGGGTTTCGGCAATGCGGTGTCGCACTCGCATCGCCGCACCAGGCGCCGCTGGTCGCCCAATATTCAGGTCAGGACCTACTACCTGCCGTCGCAGGACCGTCGAATCAGGCTGCGGGTCAGCGCGAAAGGCATCAAGATCATCGACCGCGACGGGATCGAGGCGGTCGTGGCCGGGCTGCGCCGTGAGGGTCAGCGCATCTGATGGCGCGCACCGACATCCGTCCCATCGTCAAGCTGCGCTCGACGGCGGGCACGGGCTACACCTACGTCACGCGCAAGAACCGGCGCAACGACCCCGACCGCATCGTGCTGCGCAAATACGACCCCGTGATCCGCCGCCATGTCGACTTCCGAGAGGAGCGCTGACCGTGGCCAAGAAATCCAAGATCGTCAAGAACGAACGGCGCCGCGCCCTGGTGGCTCAATACGCCGGGCGCCGCACCGAACTCAAAGAGATCATCCGGTCGCCGGCGAGCGGTGTTGAGCACCGACTGGCCGCGCAGCGCGCGCTGGCCCGCCAACCGCGCGACGCCAGCCCGGTGCGGCTGCGCAATCGTGACGGTGCCGACGGGCGTCCCCGTGGCTACCTGCGCAAGTTCGGGCTGTCCCGGGTACGCGTACGGCAGCTCGCGCACACCGGTGAACTCCCCGGGGTTCGGAAGGCGAGCTGGTAGATGGCCGGAAAAGTAAAGCGGGCCAGGCGTATTCCGCAGACGTCGATCAGGGTGGCCAAGAAGAACCCGCTCACGCGGCTGGGATTGGGCGCCGTCGACTACAAAGACACCGCCACCCTGCGGCTCTTCATCTCCGAACGCGGCAAGATCCGCTCCCGTCAGGTCACCGGACTCACCGTCCGGCAACAACGACAGGTGGCCGGCGCGATCAAGAACGCCCGCGACATGGCACTGCTGCCGTATCCGTAGTCCCCAGGGAGCTCAGCCCAGGTGGAACACCACCTCGAGGGCAAGGAATCCGAAGACGACCAGTCCGATGATCGCTGCGACGGCGGGAATTACGAGCACGGGGTCTTTCATGGCCGAAACCATAATCCAGTCATCGATTGTAAGAACCCGAGAAGTGTTGGTGATCACGGCATCTCGGGACTTTAGTCCGTGAGCGGCGGCACGTTCGGCCGGGTGTGTGACCGCAATCACCAGCCGGGCGTCAGGCGTGCGTACCGCCGGCCGGCGGGTCGGGCGCCAGGGTGCCGTCCGGGGCGATGTGGGCGAAGATCTGCTGCAGCAGTGTCACGATGTGCGGGTCGTCCACGGTGTAGATGTGATGGCGCCCGTCCTTGCGCGCGCTGATCAACCCGGCCAGTCGCAGCTTCGTCAGATGCTGGCTCATGGTGGCGATGTTGATGCCCGCGCGGCCGGCCAGGGTCGTGACGTCGTAGGCGCCCTGGGTGGCCAGCCACATCACGTGTAGTCGCGCCGGACTGCTGAGCAGCCCGAATGTGCTGGCAGCCGAGGAGAGTTGGGGCTGTGTCGGTTCGTCGGGCCGGCCCGGGGAAGTGATGTGTTCGGGTTCCCGTTCTTCTTGTTTCGCCATCTCGGTACTCATTTTGGCCCAACGCCCACGGCGGGATTCGCCGAACAACACATTCATATAGTTGCGTAAACATCAAAGTATCGACAGAATTGGGCCGTCTGCAAGGCAGGTTCGCCGGCTCCGAGTCGGCGCGACCCCACGGTCTGCGGACCCACCGTCAGAACACACACGATTGGTGCTGTCGAAATTGATTGGGACATCTGTGCTGTTGCGCCCGGCCGCCTGGGGAATCCAGACCACGGTCGCCCTCGTCGAAGCGGCGACCCGCAACGCATCCGCCACCACCGAGGCCGTGGGGGCCATCGCCACGGCCGGCCTGCAACTGGCTGCCGTGCCGGTGCGCGAAGGCGCGCGACTGCTCGCCGGTGAGGGCTCCACGCCGACGCTGACCCGGCGCTGCTGGCGCGGCGAGCAACGCGCCTGGATCGAGGTGCGCGGCTTGGCCGGCGACGACGGCGCCGAACTCGGGCGCCGGGTGCTCGATGCGCTCGCCGCCCAGCCCGGTGTGGTCTCGGCGCGGACCAACCGGCAGTTGTCGCGGGTCGTCGTGGAGCTGGCGGCCGAGCCGGCGGCCGAAGGTGACCACGTCTCGCTGAAAGACCTGTGCGGAGTGATCGACGACGCCGAACGCCTGCACCGCCGCCGCGGCGGCTCGGCACCGACGTCCTGCGCCGGTTCGGCGCGGACCGTCGGTTTGCCCGGTGATGGGCTGCTGCTGCTGGCCAGGGGCATGATGGTCGGCGTCAATGCCGCCGGGCTGGCCGTCGCGGTCGCCGGCTGGGCGTTGCGCCTGCCGCAGGCGCCGATGGCCGTCGACGCCGTTGCGACGTTCGCCAACTACCAGCCGTGGCTGCGCCGACAGCTGGCCGACCGGATCGGCACCGGGCCGGCCGACACGGTGCTGTCCCTGATCTCCGTCGGCGCGCGCATCGCCATGCTGTCGCCGGTCACCCTGGCGGTCGATCTGGCGCTGCAGGGCGTCAAGGCCGCCGAATGCCAGGCCTCGGCGCAGGCCTGGAGCCGCCATGAGCCGCTGTTGGCCCAGCACGCCGACCAGGCCGACGTGCATCTGCCGTCGCGGCCGGTGCCGCTGCCCGAGGGGCCGGCTGCCCGGCACGGCAGGCGGATGGCACTCGTGCAGGTGGTCGGCACCGGGCTGGTGGGCGTGCTCACCCGCAACGTCACCATGGCCGCGACCGCGACCGTGGTGACGGCCCCCAAGGCCATGCGCATCACGACCGAATCGTTCGCCGCGACCCTGAGTCGAGCATTGGTCGAGCAACACGCGGCGCTGCCGTTGAATCCGGAGGGACTGCGTCGACTCGACCGGGTCGACGCGGTGCTCATCGACCCGCGGGTGTTCTGCCAGGAGACGGCGCATCATCCGATGGCGGCTGCCCTGCTGGGCGAGGCGCGGGCGTCCGGTGCGCAACTGATCACACTCGATGTCGCCGAATTGGGCGAGCTGCGGCCCGCGTTCGACGAGCTCGCACCGGTCGACGGGCTGGACTTTGACGACGCGCTGGCCGCCGCCCTGACCGATCTGCAACAGGCCGGCCGGACCGTGGCCGTGTTGTCCTCGACCGCTGCACAAGCCCTCTGCTCGGCGGATGTGGGGGTGGGAATCATGCCCGACACCGAAGACACCGCCCCGCCGTTCACCGCCGATCTGCTGCTGGCCGACCTGGCCGGCGCCTGGCGGGTGCTGCATGCGCTGCCGGCGGCCCGGACGGCCACCGAACGCGGCATCTCGATCTCCACCGGCGCTTCGGCGCTCGGTGCGCTGCTGATGGTCCCGGGGGTCCGGGGCGGGCGCGGTACCGGTCCGGTCACCGCCGGCGCGGCCGCCGGATTGCTGTCGGGATATCTGCTGGCTCGCGGGGTGGCCCGCACGCCCGCGCCGCGCCCGGCGCCGTCCTACGAGTGGCATGGGATGTCGGTCGACGAGGTTCGCGAGCTTCTGCCGGTGCCCGACCTCGGGGCGGTGGCCGCCGAACTGGACGCGCCGCCGAGCATGGCCTGGCAGTTCATCAAGGCCGTGCGTGCCGAGCTGTCGGATCCGTTGATGCCGGTGCTGGCCCTGTGCTCGACGGCCACCGCGATGTTGGGCTCACCGATCGACGCGTTGATGGTCAGCACCGTGCTGGTCGGCAACTGCATGCTCGCGGCCGGCCAGCAGTTGCAGGCCGAGAACCGGTTGAACCGGCTGCTGGCCCAGCAGACCCCGCCGGCCCGCACCGTTGAGATCGGCGCGACCAACGCCTACGCCGAGGTCGTCGCGGACCGGTTGCTGCCCGGCACGCTGATCGAGGTCCGCAGCAATGAGGTCGTGCCGGCCGACGCCCGGCTGATCGAGGCCACCGACCTGGAAGTCGACGAATCCTCGCTGACCGGCGAGTCACTGTCGGTGGACAAGCAGATCGAGGCCGTGCTGCCCGGCGCTGAACTGGCCGAGCGGAGCTGCATGCTCTACGCGGGAACGACGGTCATCGCCGGTACCGCGGTCGCGGTGGTCACCGCCGTCGGCGGCGACACCCAGGCGCGCCGCGCCGCCGAACTGGCCGCCGGTGACCTGCCGGTCGTCGGCCTGCAACACCAACTGAGCCGGCTCATGAGCCGCGCATTCCCGGCCAGCGCGGCCGGCGGGGCGATGGTGGGCCTGCTCGGCATGCTGCGCGGCGGCGGGCTCCGGCTGGCCCTGGGCAACGCGATCGCGGTCGCCGTGGCCGCCGTTCCCGAGGGGATGCCGTTGATGGCGACCCTGGCGCAGCACGCGTCGGCGCAACGCCTGACCGAGTCCGGCGCACTGGTGCGCATTCCGCGGTCGGTGGAGGCGCTCGGGCGAGTGGAGGTGGTCTGCTTCGACAAGACCGGCACGCTCAGCGAAAACCGGCTCCGGGTCACCCGGGTGCACCCGGTGGCGGGCAACTCCGACGATGACGTGCTGCGCGCCGCGGCCAACGCCGCACCGGCACCGGAGGGAACCGCGCACGCCCACGCCACCGACCAGGCCGTGACCGAAGCGGCCGCGGGCATCTCCGACGGCGGAGCACCGCTGTGGACCACGACGGATGCGCACCTTCCGTTCCGCTCCGGCCGGGCGTTCTCGGCTTCGGTGTCGGGCACGGAGTTGATGGTCAAGGGCGCCCCGGAAGTGGTGTTGGCGGCCTGCAGGGGCCTGCGCCCGGATGCCGCGGACACCGTGGCCGAACTGGCCGCCGGCGGGCTGCGGGTGATCGCGGTGGCGCAGCGCCGGATCACCGCCGCGCAGGCGCGCTCGCTGCGCGACGACCCCGGCGCCATCACCGAGCTGTGCCGCAGCGGGCTGTCGCTGACCGGGTTCCTCGGCATCTCCGACACCCCGCGCGCCGAAGCGCCCCAGCTGCTGGCCGAGTTGGCCGACCGAGGCGTCGGTGTCCGGCTGATCACCGGGGATCACCCCGTGACCGCAACCGCCATCGCCACGGAGCTGGGTGTCCCGGTCACCGCCGATCAGGTCATCACCGGCGCGGAATGGAATGCGTGCTCGCGCAAGGAGCAGGAGCGGGCGGTCGCCGAGCGGGTGATCTTCGCGCGCATGTCCCCGGAGAACAAGGTGCAGGTCGTGCAGACCCTCGAGCGCAGCGGGCGGGTCAGCGCCATGGTCGGCGACGGCGCCAACGACGCCGCAGCGATCCGTGCGGCCAGTGTCGGACTCGGTGTCGTCGCCCGCGGCAGCGACTCGGCGCACCTGACCGCCGACATCGTGCTGACCGATGGCCGCATCGGCGCCCTGGTGGACGCCATCGATGAGGGCCGGCGGCTGTGGCGCGGAGTGCAGTTGGCGGTGACCGGCCTGCTCGGCGGCAACGTCGGCGAGGTGATCTTCGGTGTCATCGGCACCGCACTGACCGGCAGCTCGCCGCTGAACAACCGCCAGCTGCTGCTGATGAACATGTTGACCGACGCACTGCCGGCCACCGCCGTCGCGGTGAGCACCCCCGCCGGTCCGGCGAAGCGGGTGGTGCACGGCATCGACGAGCGCCGGCTGATGCGTGCCGTCGCGGTCCGCGGGGCCATCACCGGTGCGGCGGCCAGCGCCGCGTGGGCGATGGCCGCGGTGACGGGACGCCCGCAACGCGCTGCGACGGTCGCACTGATCACGCTGGTCACCACCGAGCTCGCGCAGACGCTGGTGGACTCGCACGCTCCGTTGGTGTTGCTCACCGCCGCCGGTTCGTTCGCGGCGTTCGCGGCGATGATCAGCCTGCCCGGTGTCAGCCAAATGCTCGGCTGCGTCCCGATCGGCCCGCTGGGCTGGGCGCAGGCCCTGGGATCGACCGGGGCCGCGGTCCTGGGGATCGCCGCGGCGCCGCACCTGCTGCCGGAGAAGTGGCGCGACACGGAGTCCGCGGACAGCGACACGGTGCCAGGCCCGATGGCCGACGTGCAGGTGCTGCGCCCGACAAGGGCCTGGGTTACGACCGCGTCGTCCGATGATGCGTCTAGCGTGTGGGCCAGCCAGACCAACTGACCCGCGGAGGCGCCTCATGCACCCTTTCCGGCAAGCCGTAGAAGCCCGCGACACCGCGGCCATCGAGGCGCTGCTGTCCGACGATGTCGTGTTCACCAGCCCGGTGGCGTTCAAGCCCTATCCGGGCAAGGCGATCACCGCGGCGATCGTCCGCGGCGTGATGCGGGTCTTCGAGGACTTCCGCTACGTCCGGGAGATCGCCGACCCCGGCGGACGTGACCATGCCCTGGTCTTCGAGGCCACGGTCGCCGGCAAGCGGATCACCGGATGCGACTTCCTGCACGTCGATGCGGACGGCAAGATCGACGACTTCATGGTGATGGTGCGGCCGCTGTCGGGGGCCACCGCGCTGGCCGAGGCGATGGGGGCGCAGTTCGAGCAGATCACCCGCGAGGCCGCGCAGGCCGGCGGCGCCGGCTAGCCGAAAACCCCGGCTGCACACCGCTCAAGCGGCGGTTATAATTGACGGCGGCGATGAAGCTCGCCATTACGGCGCCCGGGAGGCGCGGAAATGGCTTCACAATCAAACGATTTGGCATCACTGCTGGATCAGGGCCCACGCCGTGGGGCATTGGATCGGCGGGTGGAGATCGGCCACTGGGCCGGCTCGATTCCCCAGGAGATGGCCCGGGTGCCGGCCCTGCGATTCGGCAAGCGCTGGGTGTCGTCGCTGTGGCTGATCCCGCTCGGGGCGGCGGGGCTGATCGTTGGGATCGCACTGGCCCAACAGCTGCGTCAGTACGGCTGGATGCAGGACTTCATCGCCTCCTACCCGGGGACGTCGACGCGCGTGACACCCGTGATCGCTACCGGCTTTCCGGCCTGGCTGCGCTGGCAGCACCTGTTCAACATCATCTTCATGATGTTTCTGATGCGGGCGGGGCTGCAGATCCTGGCCGATCACCCGCGGCTGTATCTCAACCAGGGCTGCCGGCCGGGGACGGCATGGCTGCGGATGCGCGGTCCGGTGCCCGAAGATCGGATGAACGAAGCCGACGCCGCGCACATGTGGACCGCCAAGGACGATTCGGTGGCGCTGCCGAAGTGGTTGGGCATTCCCGGCGTTCGCCACACGGTAGGTCTGGCGCGCTGGTGGCACTTCTCGTTTGACCTGCTCTGGCTGCTCAACGGCGCGGTGTTCTATGTGCTGCTGTTCGCCGGCGGTGAATGGCGCCGGATCGTGCCGCAGTCGTGGGAGGTGTTACCCAATGCGGCTTCGACCATGATTCAGTATGCGTCGCTGGACTTTCCGGCCAACGAGGGCTTCACCAACTACAACGCCCTGCAGGTGATCGCCTACTTCACCACCGTTTTCGTTGCGGCCCCAGTGGCTTTCGCCACCGGGCTGCTGCAGTCGCCCGCGATCGCCGCGCGATTCGGCTTGGACCGCGGACTGCTGAACCAGCAGGTGGCCCGGACTGTTCACTTCGCGATGCTGCTGTGGATGGTGGTCTTCATCGCCCTGCACACCCTGATGGTGTTCAGCACCGGCCTGGTGGGAAACCTGAACCACATCGTGTTGGGCACCGACACCCAATCCTATTGGCCGGTAGCCGTTTATCTGGTCGCCATGAGTGCCATCGCGGTATTGTGGCTGGCGGCTTCGCCGCTGACGCTGCGCTATCCCGCAGTGGTCCGAAAGGTCGGCATCGCCACTCTCGGCTGGCTCAATGATCTGCTGGAGCTCCCGCATCCGGACGCCAACTACGCGGAGAAGGATATCTCGCCGTACCTGTGGCCGAACGGAACGCTGCCCACCTCCGAGCACTACCGCGCGCTGCAGAAGGGTCAGTGGGCCGACTACGTGCTGCGGATCGAGGGCCTGGTGGAGAATCCGGTCAGCCTGACCTACGCGCAGCTGTTGGCGCTGCCCAAGCATGAACAGATCACCGGCCACCACTGCATTCAGGGCTGGACGGGGGTCGCCAAGTGGGCAGGGGTGCGGATGTCCGACGTCCTCGAACTGGTTCGCCCATTGCCGTCGGCGCGGTGGGTGGCGTTCTATTCCTTCGCCGAGGGGTCCGGCCCGTCAACTGAGGGCCGTTACTACGACTGTCACAAGATCGCCCACATGAGCGAGCCGACGACGTTGTTGGCCTACGAGATGAACGACGCACCGCTCACCGAGGCTCACGGTGCACCGCTGCGGCTGCGCAACGAGCACGAACTCGGCTTCAAGATGGTGAAGTGGATCGAGGCCATCGAGTTCATCGACGACTTCCGTCACCGGGGCCTCGGGATGGGCGGCTACAACGAGGACCACGAGTACTACGGCTACCGCATGCCCATCTGAGCGTGCTCGCAGCGTCAGCCGGCGGCGTCCGGCTGGTCGGTGAGCCCCAGCCGCAGGTGTTCGCTGTGGTAGACGGCCTCGTCGAGGAGCTGGGCGACGTGGTTGTCGTACAGCCGGTAGACGATGCTGCGTCCTGACCGGTCGCCGACGACCAGCCCCAGGTTGCGCAGCAGGCGCAGCTGGTGCGATACCGCCGACTGCTCCATGCCGACCGCCTCGGCCAGTTCGCTCACCGGCCGGGGCCCGTGTCGCAGCTCGGTGAGGATCAACAGCCGGCTCGGGGTGGCCAGCGCCTGCAGCGTGGTCGCCACATGGTTTGCGCCGTCGGCATCGAGTCGCGCCACCGGTCGGTGGCGACCCTCGACTCCATGCCCCATGACTGGGCAGTTTAGCCGACCGATCGCACATAAGTAGTTGCATGAAGACCTATTCATATGTTCTTATGTGCCCGGGGATCGGCCCTGACGTTCGGGAGGTGGGCTATGGCCGTGGCGACTCCTACGCCGGCGCGCTCAGTTGCGACGGCCGACGTGGTGCCGGTGCGCCGCACCCGATTGTTCGCGCTTCCGGAAATCCGTTGGGCTGCAGTGGCCCTGGCGCTGTTCCTGGCGGGCTTGGCGGTTCAGTTGGCCGGCGGCCCGCCCGCGGTGTGGTGGGGGCTGTACCTGGCGTGCCTGGCGACGGGCGGGTGGGAACCGGGATTGGCCGGCCTGACGGCGTTGCGCGACAAGACTCTCGACGTGGATCTGCTGATGGTGGCCGCTGCGATCGGTGCCGCGAGTATCGGGCAGGTCACCGATGGAGCGCTGCTGATCGTCATCTTCGCAACGTCCGGCGCGTTGGAGGCGCTGGCCACCGCCAGGACCGAGGATTCGGTACGGGGCCTGCTGGACCTTGCACCGGATTCGGCTGTCCGGATCACCGCGGAGGGCGAAGAGCAGACGGCTCAGGTCAGCGACCTCGATGTCGGCGATGTCCTGGTGGTACGCCCGGGCGAGCGGATCGCCGCCGATGCCACCGTGATCTCCGGCGGCAGCGAAATCGATCAGGCCACGATCACCGGTGAGCCACTGCCGGTGGACAAGACCGTCGGCGACGAGGTGTTCGCCGGAACCCTCAACGGCACCGGAACACTGCGGATTCGCGTCGACCGCCGCGCGGGGGAGTCCGTCGTCGCCCGAATCGCCACCCTGGTCGAGCAGGCCAGCCAGACCAAGGCGCACACCCAGTTGTTCATCGAAAAGGTCGAGCAGCGCTACTCGATCGGCATGGTGGCGGTCACCCTCGCGGTGTTCGCGGTACCGCTGCTGGCTGGGGAACCGCTGCAGCGCGCATTGCTGCGGGCGATGACGTTCATGATCGTCGGCTCGCCGTGCGCAGTCGTGCTGGCCACCATGCCGCCGTTGTTGGCCGCGATAGCCAACGCCGGACGCCATGGGGTGCTCGCCAAATCCGCCGTCGTGATGGAACAGCTCGGCGCCACGACCGTGATCGCGTTCGACAAGACCGGAACGCTGACTCGAGGGACGCCGGAGCTCGCTGGAATCTACTGCGTCGATCGGCAATTCACCGACGAAGAGCTCTTACGGCTCGCTGCGGCGGCAGAGCATCCCAGCGAGCACCCGTTGGCCTCGGCGATCGTGCGGGCCGCCCGCGCCCGCAGGCTGGACCTTCCGGCAGTTGAGCGGTTCACCGCCCATCCAGGCCGCGGCGTCACCGCCGAAGTCGACGGCAGGGTCGTCGGGGTCGCATCCCCGGCAGCCGTGCTGTCGGGCGCGGCTGACACCGCGAAGGTCGCCCAGGTGGCGGCGGCCGTCGACGAACAGCAGGGGCGCGGCCACACCGCGGTGATCGTGACGTGCGACGGAACGCCGGTCGGAGTGCTGGGCCTCGCCGATCAGTTGCGTCCCGAGGCCGCCGTGACCGTGGAAGGCGCCCGTCGGCTCACCGGCCGTACGCCGGTGCTGTTGACCGGCGACAACCAGGCCGCCGCGGACCGGTTGGCGGCCGAGGTCGGGATCACCGATGTGCGCGCCGGACTGCTGCCCGATGCCAAGGTCACCGCGGTGAAGCAGCTGCAGGCGGCCGGCGCCAACGTCACCGTGGTGGGCGACGGTATCAACGACGCCCCCGCCCTGGCCGCCGCCCACGCCGGTATCGCGATGGGCGGGGCGGGCTCCGACCTGACCCTGCAGACCGCCGATGCGGTCGTGGTCCGTGACGATCTGACCGCCATCCCCGCCGTCATCGCCCTGTCCCGCCGAGCGCGCCGGGTGGTCGGCGCCAACCTCGTCATCGCGGCCATCTTCATCACCGCCCTGGTCATCTGGGATCTGGTCGGCGATCTGCCGCTGCCGCTCGGCGTCGCCGGACATGAAGGGTCCACGATCATCGTCGGACTCAACGGTCTACGTCTGCTGCGGCGCAGTGCGTGGCGCCCGATCAGCCCATGATCGGCCTGGTCGTCGTCTCCTTGATGTGGGGCAGCACCGCGACACTGATCAAGATCGCCCTCGCCGGCGCCTCACCGCTGTATGTCACCGCGGCTCGGGTCATCACCAGCAGCCTGGTCCTGTTGCCCATCGCGTGGCACCGCTTGCGCCGGAACCCCTCCCGGGGCCGGGCCACACGTGAGAACATCCGGCACCTGATGGTGTTGTCGATCGTGTTGGTGCTGGCGCCCTACGCACTGGCCTCCTGGGGGCAGCAGTACGTCACCGCGAGCCTGGCCTCGGTTCTCAATGCCACCATCCCGCTGTGGACGATCATCTTCGCGGCCCTGCACACCCGCACATCGCCACGGCGGCGCCAAGCCATCGGCATCATCACCGGGCTGGCCGGCGTCGTCGTCCTGGTCGGGCTGCACCCGTCCGATCTACAGGCCGACACGCTGCTCGCCGTCGCGGCCCTGTCGGTGGCGTCGGCCTCGCGCGGTTTCGGCTACCTCTATCTGCACCACAACGTCTCGCAGTTGCCACCCCTACAGATCGCCGCCACCACCCAATCCATGGCCGCCGCCATGCTGCTGCCGGTTCTTGCCGACACCGGGGGGCAGGCGTTCACGCCCGGCACCATCGGCGCGTTGGCCGCTCTCGGGGTGATCGCGACGGCCGGAGCGCAATTGCTGAACTACCACAACATCGCCCGGCTCGGTCCGACCACCGCGTCGCTGTCGACCTATCTGATCTCGATCTTCGGTGTCGCCATCGCGGTGGTCAGTCTCGGCGAAGCCCTCACGGCCCAGATCGTCGCCGGGACCGCCATCATCCTCGGCTCTGTCGCACTGGCCTTCCGCCGCGACCCCAAACCCCAGACATCGGATAGGCAACCGGCGTCGTCAGACCCGACTACAGTGTCGGATCGGTGACATCAGGTGCCTTGGTGGCTTGACCTACTGATCGGCCTCGCCGCGGCCGTCGGTGCCGCATGGTTCGGCCTCGCCGTGACGCTGGCGGTTCACCGGCCGCGCGGCCGACTGTTGGGTGAGACGCTGCGGATTCTGCCCGACATGATCCGGCTGCTGCGTCGATTGGCGGCTGACCGCAGCCTTTCCCGCGCGGTCCGGATCAGGCTCTGGCTGTTGCTGATCTACCTGGCATCACCGATCGACATCATCCCGGATTTCATCCCGGTGCTCGGCTACGCCGACGACGCGATCATCGCCGTCGTCATACTCCGAAGCGTAGTGCGCCGGGCGGGTATTGATGCGGTGCGTGCACAGTGGCCGGGTACCGAGGACGGCTTTGCGGCGCTCACTCGCATCACCGGCCTCACCGAATGACACGGCACGCGCCCTGATCCGCGGCAGCGGCAGGTGCCACAATCGACCCGGCTACTTCCCACCCCATCCAGGAGAGACTCATGACTTTCTCGGTAGATCTCAGTGACGACGTGATCGAGGTACGCGACTGGGTGCACCAGTTCGCCGCCGAGGTCGTGCGCCCCGCGGCCGCCGAGTGGGATGAGCGCGAGGAGACGCCGTGGCCGATCATCGCCGAGGCCGCCAAGATCGGCCTGTACTCGCCAGAACTGTTCGCCACCCAGGCCGCCGAGCCGAGCGGGATCGGCATGTTGACGGTGTTCGAGGAGCTGTTCTGGGGCGACGCCGGCATCGCGCTGTCCATTCTGGGCACCGGCCTGGCGGCAGCAGCCCTGGCGGGCAACGGAACCCCCGAACAGCTGGGCCAGTGGCTGCCGGAGATGTTCGGCACCGCCGATGACCCCAAGCTCGGGGCGTTCTGCTCCTCGGAGCCGGACGCCGGCTCGGACGTCGGTGCGATCCGGACCCGGGCCCGCTTCGACGAGGCCACCCGCGAATGGGTGCTCAATGGCACCAAGACCTGGGCCACCAACGGCGGTATCGCCAACGTGCACATCGTGGTCGCATCGGTCTATCCCGAGCTCGGCTCGCGCGGACAGACGAGCTTCGTGATCCCGCCCGGCACCCCGGGCCTGGCGCAGGGCCAGAAGTTCAAGAAGCACGGCATCCGGGCGTCGCACACCGCCGAGATCGTCCTGGACAATGTCCGCCTGCCCGAGGACATGATCCTCGGCGGTCGGGAGAAGTTCGAAGAGCGCGTCGCCCGCGTCAAGTCCGGTGCTTCGGCCGGGGGACAGGCGGCGATGAAGACCTTTGAACGCACCCGACCGACCGTCGGCGCGATGGCGGTCGGCGTGGCCCGAGCCGCCTACGAGTACGCCCTCGAATACGCCTGCCAGCGTGAGCAGTTCGGTCGCAAGATCGGCGAGTTCCAGGCCGTGGCGTTCAAACTGGCCGACATGAAGAGCCGCATCGACGCCGCCCGGCTCCTGGTTTGGCGGGCCGGCTGGATGGGACGCAACAACAAGGCCTTCGACAACGCCGAGGGCTCGATGGCCAAGCTGTTCGCCAGCGAGACCGCCGTGTATGTCACCGACGAGGCGATCCAGATCCTCGGCGGCAACGGTTACACCCGTGACTACCCGGTCGAGCGGATGCACCGCGACGCCAAGATCTTCACCATCTTCGAGGGCACCAGTGAGATTCAGCGGCTGGTCATCGCCCGGGCGCTGACGGGCCTGCCGCTGCGCTGACATCACTCCAGCGGGATGTCGTGGTCCTGCCCGCGCTCTGCCTCCGGCCGGGGCCCGAAGTAGCGGCGGTCGGCGGCGTCGATGGGGACATCGTTGATGCTGGCCTCGCGGCGGCGCATCAGACCGTGGTCGTCGAACTCCCAGAGTTCGTTGCCATAGCTGCGGTACCACTGCCCGGCGGCATCGCGGGACTCGTATTGGAACCGGACCGCCATGCGGTTCCCGCGAAACCCCCACAGGCTCTTGCGAAGCGCGTAGTCGAGTTCGCGCTCCCACTTGGCGGTGAGGAACTCGACGATCGCCGCACGTCCGGTGATGAACTGGTCGCGGTTGCGCCACACCGAATCCGGCGTGTAGGCCAGGCTGACGGTGTGCGGATCACGGGTGTTCCAGGCGTCCTCGGCCGCCTGCACCTTCTGTAGCGCGCCGTCCAGATCGAACGGCGGAACCGGCGGTCGGTGCTCAGACATGGGCGTCTCCTGGGGATTGTGCGGTGCTCGTCCAGCCGCAGGTCCAGAGTGGGACAAAGCCGAGTCGTTGTCGACTCCGGCCGACACATTGAGTGCTTCTCAGAAGACAAACCGGGTGCAGTCGGTCGGGAAGGCGAACCAGGCCATCGCCCGCCGCGGAACGATCATCCGGAGTCCGCCGCCGTCCTGCCCCGCCCAGGCGTCCGGGCCGGGAGCGTACTGCGGGTGGTATTTCTCGAATGCGGTCGCCAGCCGGGCGCCGAGGCCGTCGGGGTCTGCCGAGGTCGCGGTGGAGACGCCCTCGACGATCACCGCCTGCGTACCGCTTTCGAGGGTCAGGGTGCAGGCCGGATTGTCCTGTAGGTTGCGCGCGTGGCGGGTGGTCGGTGCACCGTCGTAATAGAACCGGCCGTCGAGCCACACGCCCCAACGTGGCACGGAGTGCGGGGTGCCGTCCGGGCGCACCGTGGTCAACCAATAATGCTGTGACGCAGCCAAATGCTGTTCGACTTCCGGCCAGCTCAACAAGCCCTCCGCCGACGAGGGCAAGCCGTAACCCTCCGGCAGGGTCGGACGTGTCGCAACGGGGCCCGGTGTCGGTTCCATGGCCGCACGCTAGCCCTGACGTCCGACATTTAGCCCTTTGAGTGGGCCTACGAGCGGGTCTTACCCGGCCGTTTTCCCGTTGTCGGTCATGTACACCGCGCCGTGCACCGCGGTCGCGGCGTCGCTGGCCAGAAACGCGATCACCTCGGCCACATCGGCCGGTGAGCTCATGCCGCGCGGCGAGGCCACCCGCATGATCAGGTTGACGTCGGCGCCCTCGGGCAGCTGGAAGTTCGTGACCTGCGGGGTCAGCATCCCGCCCGGGCACACGGCGTTGACCCGCAACTTCTCCGCCGTGAATTCGACGGCCAGCGACCGGGTGAGGCCGACGAGGCCGTGCTTGGCCGCGCAGTAGCCCGCCGAGTACGCCTGGCCCTCCACCCCGGCGATCGAGGCGACGTTGACGATGTTGCCGGCGGTCTCCAGCAGGTGCGGCAGCGCCGCGCGGCACAGGAAGAACGGCCCGTTGAGGTTGACCGCCAGGTCATGGGCCCATTCGTCGTCGGTGACGGCCAGCGTGTGGCGCATCTGGTGGGCGCCGGCGACGTTGACCAGGACATCGAGCCGGCCGAACTTCTCGACGCACTGTCCGACCGCCGCCGCGCAGGCCGCAGCCGTGCTGATGTCGGTGGGGGCGTAGTGCCCGCCGGGCACGTCGGCGAACACCGTGGCCAGCCGCTCGGCGTCGCGGGCCAGCCCGAACACCGTCGCGCCGCGCCGGGCGAACAGCTGGGCCACCGCCGCGCCCAGACCCGACGAGGCGCCGGTCACGAGCGCCACTTTGCCTGACAGATCGGTCATTTGGAATCCTCGTCTCACCCTGTCGACCCGCAATGCGACGCGGCCGTATACCGTCCCGTTATGGCTTCAGTATCGGTGATCACCGGCGGTGCAGGCGGTATGGGGTTGGCAACGGCCAAGATCATGGGACGAGATCACACGGTGGTGCTGTGCGACGTCCGGCAGGATCGGCTCGACGCGGCGCAGGCCGCGCTCACCGATCTCGGCATCACCTCCACCGTCGTCAACTGCGACGTCACCGATCGTGACGCGGTCGCCCGGTTGTTCGAGACCGCATCCGGCCTCGGGAGGCTGGCCTCGGTGATCCACACCGCGGGGGTCGGCCCGAGCATGGGCGACGCCGAGTTCGTCATGCGGACCAACGGTTTCGGCACCGTCGTCGTCGACGAGGCGTTCTACGCCGGCGCCGAGCAGGGCGCCGTGCTCGTCAACGTGGCCTCGATGTCGGCGTATCTGCTGCCCGACAAGATCATCCCCACCGCGCAGTTCCCGCTGGCGCTCAGCGACGGCGAGGCCTTCCTGGCCGCGATGACGGCGCACTGCAACCACGCGCCCGAGCAGGTGCGCTCGGGCTTCTCCTACACCGTCAGCAAGGCGTTCGTGAAGTGGTACACCGAGTCGCAGTCCGAACGATTCGGCGGTCGCGGATTGCGCATCGTCTCGGTGTCACCGGGCAACATCGACACCGAATTGGGCCGGCGTGAAGAACAGGCCGGCGTCGGCGCGATGATGCCCGATGCATTGATCCCGCGGTGGGGAACCCCCGAGGAGATGGCTGAGCTGTTCGCCTTCTGCGCCGGACCCAAGTGCGGCTATCTCACCGGCGCCGACATCCTCGCCGACGGGGGAGTGGTGGCCTCGATGCGGGAACGCGCCCGGGTGGCCGCCGAAAACAAGGCCGCCAATAACTGAGCGGCTTCAATGCCTCATCGTTCCACCCGAACGGAGACGCCGCATGATCAGAGACGACCGGACGGACATCACCGACCTGTTGATCCGCTACGCCACCGGGATCGACCGGCGCGACTGGTCGTTGTTTCGCACCGTGTTCACTTCGGACTGCGACGCCGACTACGGAGAAATCGGCGTCTGGCATGGAGTGGACGCCATCGCTGACTTCATGGAGAAGGTGCACGCGATGGCCGGGCACACGCTGCACCGGTTGACCAATCACGTGATCACGGTGGACGGCGACACGGCCCAGGCCCGTACGTATGTCGACGCATTGGTCATGGCTGCCGACAACCGGTCCGGGGTCAATGGGGTGGGCTTTTACGACGACGAGCTGGTAAGAACCGTGGACGGCTGGCGCATCGCCCGCCGCCGCTTCACCACGGTGCGAGTCGCCACGATCGGCGGCGGAGCATGAACTTCGCCGAGAAGTACGGACCGTGGGCGCTGGTCGCCGGGGCGTCGGACGGTGTGGGCGCCGCGTTCGCTGAGCGCATCGCGGAAAGCGGCGTCAACGTGGTGCTGCTGGCTCGCCGTCAGAACGTGCTCGACGAAGTGGCCCGCGGCATCGCGCAGCGCACCGGCGTGCAGACCCGCACCTTGGCGGTCGACCTCGCCGAGCCGGGTGCGACGGCCACGATCGCCGACGCCACCGGGGACCTGAGCATCGGGTTCCTGGTCTATTGCGCGGGCGCCGACCCGGCATTCGAGCCGTTCCTGGCCACGTCGCTCGACGCGGCTGAAGCCATGGTGTGGCGCAACTGCATGGTGCCGCTGCAGCTCTGTCACCACTTCGCGCCGGGGATGGTCAGCCGCGGCCGCGGTGGGATCGTGATCTTCGGCTCGGGTGCCGGATTTGCCGGCGGGCCGAACATGGTCGCCTACGGCGCAACGAAGGCGTTCGACATGGTGTTCGCCGAAGCGCTCTGGGCGGAGTTGCACGGCCAGGGAGTCGATGTCGTGGGACTGATCCTCGGCAAGACCGATACACCGGCCCTGCGCGCGCTCGAACACCACCGCGGGATCCTGGACTCCACAGACGAGACGCCGCCCGGCGCGGTCCCGGTGGACGTCGTCGTCGCCGAAGCCTTCGCGAACCTGACCAACGGGCCCACGGTCATCGTGGGGGAGGACCTTCGTAACGCGGCACAGTTCCTGGGCTCGGTCACCCGCAATCAGGCCGTCGAGCTGATCACCGCGGCCGCCGCTGCGGCGATGGGCCCGGGCGGCGGCTAGCGCGGCCTGAACCTGGGTAACGTGCCGTTGAGGGAAGGAGCGCCCATGCGTTACACCCGCACCGACACCATCGCCGCCCGCCCCGCTGACGTCTGGGCGGTCCTGGCCGATATCGAACGCTGGCCGGACTGGACGGCTTCGATGCGCGAGATCATCCGGCTGGACTCCGGCCCGCTGCGGGTCGGCAGCACCGCCCGGGTCCGGCAACCCTCCGGGCGGCCGATGGTCTGGACGGTCACCGAGCTGGAGAATGAACGGTCGTTCACTTGGTCTGCTGCGGCGCCCGGATTCCGTCTCACCGGCTACCACGAGCTGACACCGGCCGAAGCCGGCGTGACCGCCGTCCTGACGTTTACGCTGGCCGGACCCATGGCCTGGCTTGCCAGAATGCTTGCCGGCGGCCGGGTCCGGCGTTATGTCGACATGGAGGCCGACGGCCTAAAACGGCAATCTGAACACCGCGCGGCGACCTGACGGCACTATTGACAGGCGACAAGTTTCGCGTTTACCGTGGGGCAAACCTACGGAACCGTAGGTTGGCCGGGGGGCCAGTCGACTGCCCACATGTCGATCCGGGATGGAGCAAACATGACCAATGTCCAGACGGCGCTGCTGCATGAGCTGGAGCCGATTGTCGAGCAGAACCTCAATCGCCACCTCAAAGCCGCCAAGCCGTGGCTTCCGCACGACTACGTGCCGTGGAGCAAGGGCCGCGACTTCGCGTTCCTCGGTGGCGAGGACTGGGTTCCCGAGGACTCGCCGCTGGACCCGGTCGCCAAGGCGGCGCTGCTGGTCAACCTCCTGACCGAGGACAACCTGCCGTCGTACCACCGCGAGATCGCCACCCGCTTCAGCCGCGACGGGGCCTGGGGCACCTGGGTCGGGCAGTGGACGGCCGAGGAGGGCCGCCACAGCATCGCGCTGCGCGACTACCTCGTGGTCACCCGCGGCATCGACCCGGTCAACCTCGAGAACATGCGGATGCAGCACACCATCGCCGGTTACGACTCGGGCGACAAGACGGCGCTGCAGGCGCTGGCGTACGTCTCGTTCCAGGAACTGGCCACCCGGGTGTCGCACCGCAACACCGGCAAGGCCTCTGGCTGCCCGCTCGCCGACCAGCTGCTGGCGCGGATCGCCCTGGACGAGAACCTGCACATGGTGTTCTACCGCAACCTGATGCAGGCGGCGCTGGAGATTGCGCCGGACGAGGCCATGTGCGCCATCCGCGACGAGGTGCTCGGCTTCTCGATGCCCGGCATGAACATGCCCGGCTTCGCCGACAACGCCCTGTTGATCGCCAAGGCCGGCATCTACGACCTGCGTATTCACCACGACGACGTGGTGCAGCCGGTGCTGCGATTCTGGAATGTCTTCGAGCGGAACGATTTCGGTCCCGACGGCGAACAGGCCCGCGAGCAGATCGCCGGCTTCCTCAAGATGGTCGACGAGCGTGCGACCTACTACGAGGAGAAGGCCAAGGCGCGCGAGAGTGTCCTGAGCTCCTAAACTCCCTCAGCCCGTCACGGTCAGGTAGATCAGGACGGCGTTGAGCACACCGATCACTACGGTGACGGTCCAACCCAGGGCTGAGGTCAGCCGCTGGTTGACGTCGGTACCCATCAGCGTCCGGTCGCCAGTCATCCGGACCAGTGGCACCAGCGCGAACGGGATGCCGAACGACAGCACCACCTGCGAGATCACCAGCGCGCGGGTGGGGTCGATCCCGGTCGCCAGGATCGCCAGCGCCGGGACCAGCGTGACCAGCCGGCGCGCCAGCAGGGGCACCGACACCCGCAACAGGCCCTGCATGATCATCGCCCCGGCGTGAGCGCCCACTGACGTCGAAGCCAGGCCCGAGGCCAGCAGTCCGATGGCGAAGAAGGCGGCGATGGTCGGCCCGAGCGCGTCTCCGATGGCGGCGTGTGCACCCTCGATCGAGTCGGTGCCGTCCCGGCCGGCCAGGTGCGCGGCGGCCACCACCAGCATGGCCAGGTTCACCGCGCCGGCCACCAGCATCGCCAGGCTGACATCCCAGCGGGTCACTCGCAGCAGCCGCTGTCGCGCTGAGCCGGCCGCGGGCTGCCCGTGTCGGTCCCGGGCCAGGCCGGAGTGCAGGTACACAGCGTGTGGCATGACCGTTGCGCCCAGGATCGCGGTTGTCAGCAGCACACTCTCGGCGCCGTCGAATCGTGGCAGCAGGCCCCCGGCGACGTGGGTGACCGGTGGTGGTTGCACCACCAGACTGGCCAGGAATCCGATCGCGATGATCGCCAGCAGCCCGGTCGCCACCCGCTCGAAGGCCCGCGGTCCGCTGTGGTCTCCGATGAGCAGCAACACGACCGACACCACCCCGGTGATGAGCCCGCCCAACACCAGGGGCAGGCCGAAGATCAGCTTCAGCGCGATGGCTCCGCCTACCACTTCGGCGAGATCGGTTGCCATGGCTACCAATTCGGCCTGCAACCAGTAGGCGATCCGGGTGGGGCGGCGGGCGGTCATGCCGACCGCCTCGGGCAGTGACAGTCCGGTCACCAGGCCGAGTTTGGCGGAGAGGTACTGCACCAGGCCGGCCATCACGTTGGCGGCGACGATCACCCAGACCAGCAGGTAGCCGAACTTGGCCCCGGCGCTGACGTTGGCGGCGACGTTGCCCGGGTCGACATAGGCGATGGCGGCGACGAACGCCGGGCCGAGCAGATACCAGCCCGGCTTTTCCCGTACCGGCTCGTCCGCCTGCGTCATCAATGTAGAGCGTAAAGCCCTCGCCCGGTGATCAGCGGCAGGTCCAGGGTGGTCCGGATGCCCGGTTCGGCGGCGACCACCGCTGGAATCGCGTTGACCACCCGCATCGCGGTGGCCACCAGCCCGGCGTGGTTGTGGTCGCCGTTGGGGCTGGACAGGCACAGGTCCAGCGCATACGAGGGTTCACCGGTCACCACGACACGGTAGGAGCCGCCGGGCTGGGCCGGTTGCGGCCATTCCGGGCACAGGTCGTCGCGCAACCGGGTGACGTGCTCGAGCACGACGGCCGGCTGGCCGTCGAACATGCCGCGCACCTCGAAATGCAGTGCGGCGGCGGTGCCCTTGGCGATGTGGCCCGCGGAGATCTCGAAGTCCTCGGGCGCCGCCTCGCGCTCGTAGATCTCCACGACCTCGTCCAGCTCGATCCCCAATCCGGCCGCGAGCTGGCGTACCACCGAACCCCACGCCAGGCTGAGCACACCGGGCTGCAGCAGCATCGGGATCTCGTCCATCGGCCTGCCGAAGCCCATGACGTCGAACATGACGGCGGCGCTGTCGTAGGTGGCGTAGTCGACGATCTCCATGCAGCGGATCTGCTGGATGCTCTGGCAGTTGCCGGCCAGCGCCAGGGGCAGCAGATCGTTGGCGAAGCCCGGGTCGATGCCGTTGATGAACAGGCTTGAACTGCCGTTGCGCGCAGCGTCTTCCAGCGGAGACAGCATCTCCGACGGGATCACCTGCCACGGGTACTGCAGGAATACCGCGCTGCTGCCGACCACGTTGATACCGGCGTCAAGGATGCGCCGGAAGTCCTCCAGCGCCTCGACGAGCCGGTTGTCGGCCAGCGCGGTATAGACCACGCACTCCGGTTTGGTGTCGAGAACCTGCTGCAGGTCGGTGGTCGCGGTCACGCCGGTCGGCGTGTTCAGCCCGGCAAGCTCCGCGGCGTCCTTGCCGGCCTTGGCGTCCGAAGACACCCACACCGCGGTCAGTTCGTAGTCGGGGTTGGTGATCAGGGAGCGCAGCGCGTGCACGCCGACGTTTCCGGTACCGATCTGGGCGACGCGAATGGGCATGGTGTCCTTTACAGGTCGGGGATGGGCAGATCGAGATTCGGGAACGTGATGCCCCCGTCGACTTCGAGTATCTTGCCGGTGAGGTAGCTGCCGGCGGGTGAGGCCAAATAGACTGCCGCAGCAGCGATGTCGTCCGGCTCGCCGAGGCGGCGCATCGGGGTCACCTTCTCCATCGGCGCGCGCAGCGCGTCGTTGGACGCCACCACGTCCAACGCGGAGGTTAGGATCGATCCGGGTGCGATCCCGTTGACGCGGATCCGCGGGCACAGATCCATGGCGGCCAGCCGGGTGTAGTGCGCGAGTGCGGCTTTGGCGGTGCCGTAGGCGGCGAACCCGCGCCCGGCCAGGCGCCCCATGGTCGAGGTGATGTTGATGACCGACCCGCCGCCGGAGTGCTCCAACATCAATGGCGCCGCGGCGCTGGTCAGCGCGTGCGCGGTGACGACGTTGAAGGTCAGCGCGTCTTTGAGGTCTTTGGTCGAGGTGGTCAGCAGGGTGTTGGGCATGGTGCCGCCGACGTTGTTGACGACGATGTCGAGTTTGCCGAAGGCGCCGACGGCCTCAGCGGCCAGCTTTGCGGTCTCCTCGGGATGGGCCAGGTCGGCGGCGACGATGTGGGCGCGACGTCCGGCGCTTTCGACCTGTTTGGCGACGGTCTCTAGTTGGGATCGGGTACGGGCGGCGATGACGACGTCGGCGCCGGCTTCGGCGAATGCCACCGCGATTGCCGCGCCCAGGCCACGGCCGGCGCCGGTGACGACGGCGACGGAGTTGTCGAGTCGGAATTTATCGAGGATCACGTAGGCACGCTAACAAGGATCGGCCGCCAGCTGAAGGCTATTTCTGAAACACGTTCTAATTGGGACAGGGCGCCCGCAAGCGCGCCGCTGCATGAGTCAGTGGATTCGTGTATTATCGAACGTATGTTCGATAGTAGTCTTCCGTCGTTGGAGGGCATCCGCGCGCGTGATGACGCGGGTCTGGTCGATGTGATGCAGGGGGCGGCCCGGGTGCAGGCGGCCGCGTTGGCCCGGGTGTTTGCAGCCGGGGCGGAGCTGTATCACCGCCGGCAGGCTGAGCAGGAGATCGCCGATCGGGAGGTTTGGGCCATCGATGGTTGGGAGGCGGTGGCCGCGGAGATTGCCGCTGCTCAGGGCATTAGTCGTGGTAGGGCGGCGGGGCAGTTGCGTATCGGTTTGGCTTTGGCTGAGCGGTTGCCCAAGTTGGAGGCGCTGTTCGCTGCGGGTGTGGTGGATTACCAGGTGGTGGCCGCGGTGGTGCATCGCACCGAGTTGATGCTTGATCCCGAGGCGATCCCGCGGATGGATCGTTGGTTGGAGCGCAATGCGCCCCGGTGGGGAAAGTGGTCGCGTAACCGCATTGTCGAGGCTGTGGACTACTGGGTGCAGGTTCTGGAGCCGGCTGCGGTGCGTGAGGCTCACACCGTGGATCAATCCCGTCATATCGGGGTGAGTCCGCAGCATTCGGGTCTGGCGGAGATCTTCGGTGATGTGCGTGCCCCTGATGCGTTGGCGTTCGATCAGCGGCTCAGTGAGTTGGCTGCCACGGTGTGCCCGGCCGATCCGCGCACCAAGGATGAGCGGCGGGCGGATGCCTTGATTGCGCTGACTGCCGGTGCGGCGGTGATGGCCTGCGAATGCGGCTGCCCGGATTGCCCCGCTGCCACCGGTGATGCTCCGGTGGGTGCGGTGATGATCCATGTGATGGCCGAGCAGGTCACCGTTGAGGGGGGTTCGGACAGGCCGGGGTTTGTGCCCGGGTTCGGTGGTCTGTCGGCCGAGGCGGTGCGAAAGATCGCCAGGTCGGCCAAACTCAAGATGGTCCGTCATCCGTTGGATGGGCCGCCGGAGCCGGGGTACCGTCCCTCGGCGGCGCTGGCGGACTTCATTCGCTGCCGTGATCTGACGTGCCGGTTTCCCGGTTGCGGGCGGCCGGTCGAGGTCGCCGACATCGACCACACCGTGCCCTGGCCGCTGGGGCCCACGCATCCGTCGAATCTGAAGTTGCTGTGCCGTCTTCATCACCTCTTGAAGACTTTTTGGGTCGGTCCTAATGGCTGGCGGGATCGTCAATTGCCCGATGGCACGGTGATCTGGACCGCACCGACCGGGCACACCTATGTGACCGAACCCGGTGGCGCCCTGTACTTCCCGCAGTTGGCGGTCCCCACCGGGGAGCTGGATCTGCCCCAGTGGTCACCGACCGGCAACCGCGGCGTGATGATGCCCACCCGCCGACGCACCCGGGATCAGGATCGGGCCTACCGGATCTGGCTGGAACGCAACCACAACCAAGAACGCATCGCCGCCGCCGAACAAGCCAGACGAATCGCGGCCGCCAACGACCCACCGCCGTTTTAGGAAGGATCGAGCGTCAGCCCGCGGGTGTTGCCGGCGGCATTCTATGGTGGATGCCGTGAGTCAGAACCTCGACGTAGCCGGCGCCTCAACCTGGTCGCCGCGTGAGATCGAGCTGCTGGAAGTCACGCTGCAACTGTTGCAGGAGAACGGCTACGACCGGTTGACGGTCGATGCCGTCGCGGCCACCGCGCGAGCGAGTAAGGCCACCGTGTACCGGCGTTGGCCGTCGAAGGCCGAGTTGGTGTTGGCTGCGTTCACCGAGGGCATCCGCCAGGTCGCGGTCCCGCCCGAGACCGGCACGCTGCGCGGCGACCTGTTGCGACTAGGCGAGCTGGTCTGCCAGCAGACCGCGCAGCACGCCGGCACCCTACGCGCGGTGTTGGTGGAGGTGTCGCGCAATCCCGCGCTCAACGAGGTGATGCAGCACCAGTTCGTCGATCAGCGCAAGGCCCTGATGCACCACATCCTGGGCCAGGCCGTCGATCGCGGCGAGATCGAGGCCGCCGCCATCGACGACGACCTCTGGGACGTGCTGCCCGGGTATCTCATCTTCCGGTCCCTGGTCTCGGGCCGCGCGCCCACAGAGCGCACCGTGGCGAACCTCGTCGACAAGGTGATCCTGCCGGGTCTCACTCGCGACGCCCGCTGACTCCCGCCGCCACGAAATCGGGGTGCCGCAGACTATTGAACCGTACGGTTCCGTACCGTACGCTTAGCTTTCGTTCGACCTGCCCACGGATACCGAGAGGCTTCCGGTGAAGAGACCGTCGTTTTTTCCCCTGGTCCGGCGTGGGTGGATGGTCTTGGTGGCGGTCGTGGTAGTCGGCGCCGCGGCGTTCTGCGTGTATCGGCTGCACGGCATCTTCGGCTCGAGTGACACCACATCGACCAGCAGCGACGCCGCCGAGGACATCGTCCCGTTCAACCCCAAGGACGTCGTCTACGAGGTCTTCGGCGCCCCGGGGGCCGTGGCCACCATCAACTATCTCGATGTCAACGCCGTTCCTGTGCAGGTCATCGATGCCCCGCTGCCGTGGAGATATCAGGCGACGACGACCGAACCGGCCGTCATCGCCGATCTGCGGGCGCAGGGCAACGGCGACACGCTGGGCTGCCGCATCCTGATCGATGGCGAGCTCAAGGACGAAAGGATCGCCAACGCCGTGAGCGCTTACATCTTCTGCTTGGACAAGTCCGGATGAGCGAGCACGGCCCGCGGCCCTTCTGGCCGCACACCATCCGCCGCCTCGCGCTGCCGATCGTGCTGTTCTGGGTGGCGCTGGCCGCCGTGACGAACAGTCTCGTGCCACAACTGGAGGTGGTGGCCGAAGCCCACAACGTGGGGATGAGCTCGCACGACGCGCCGTCGTACAAGGCGGCGAAGCGCATCGGAAAAGTGTTCGAGCAGTACGACACCGACAGTGCGGCGATGATCGTCATCGAAGGCGACCAGCCGCTCGGCGCCGACGCGCACCGCTTCTACGACACCCTGGTCGCCAAGCTTGCGGACGACACCCGACACGTCCAGCACATCCAGAACTTCTGGGGCGATCCGCTGACCGCCGCCGGTTCGCAGAGCAACGACGGCAAAGCGGCACTGGCGCAGGTGTTTCTGGCCGGAAGCCAGGGCGAGACGTTGGCCAACGAGTCGGTGGCCGCCGTGCGCGCCATCGTCGACGGCACCCCGGCGCCGCCCGGTGTCCACGCCTATGTGACGGGAGCGGCGCCGCTGGTCGCCGACCAGTTCTCGGTCGGCAGCGAGGGCACCAACAAGGTCACCGCGATCACCTTCCTGGTGATCGCGCTCATGCTGTTCGCGGTCTACCGCTCGATCGGCACCACTGTGCTCGCGCTGCTCACCGTGGCGATCGAGATGGCCGCAGCGCGTGGATTCGTCGCGTTCCTCGGCTACCGCGAGATCATCGGATTATCCACGTACTCAACGAATCTGCTGACCCTGCTGGCGATCGCCGCGGGAACCGACTACGCGATCTTCATCATCAGCCGCTACCAGGAGGCACGCGCGGCCGGTGAAGATCCGGAGACAGCTTTCTACACCATGTACCGCGGCACGGCTCACGTCGTGATCGGTTCGGGCCTGACCATTTCCGGCGCCGTGTACTGCCTGACGTTCACCCGGCTGCCCTACTTCCACACTCTGGGGCTGCCTGCCGCCATCGGCATTTTCGTGGCGCTCATCGCGGCGCTGACCCTGACATCGGCCGTGTTGACCCTGGGCAGCCGATTCGGTCTTTTCGAGCCCACCCGGGCGATGCGGACCCGCGGCTGGCGCAGGATCGGTGCCGCCATCGTCCGGTGGCCCGGGCCCATTCTGGTGGTGGCGTGCGCGATCGCCCTGATCGGCCTGCTCGCGCTGCCCGGCTACAAGACCAGCTACGACGCCCGTATCTATATGCCGGACCGGGCCCCGGCCAACATCGGTTATGCGGCTGCGGAACGCCATTTCTCGCAAGCTCGGCTGAACCCCGAGCTGCTGATGATCGAAGCCGACCACGACCTGCGTAACCCGGCGTCCTTCCTGGTCTTGGAACGCGTCGCCAAGGCCGTGTTCCACACACCGGGCATCGCCAAGGTGCAGTCGATGACGCGCCCGTTGGGCACACCGCTGAAGCACACGTCGATACCGTTCTCGGTCGGCCAGGCAAGCGTCGCCCAGACCCAGAACCTGAAATACCAGATGGACCGGGCGGCCGATCTGCTCAAGCAGGCGGCCGAAGCCGAGAAGTCGATCCACACACTGGAACAGCAATATGCGCTGCAGCAGCAGCTGGCTGACGCTACCCACGCCCAAACCCAGAGCTTTCACGACACCGTCGACCTCACCAACGATCTGCGTGACCAGATCGCGAACTTCGACGACTTCTTCCGGCCGATCCGCAGCTACTTCTACTGGGAACCGCACTGCTTCGACATCCCGGTGTGCGCGGCGCTGCGCAACGTGTTCGACCTGCAGGACGGCATCGACAAGCTTGCCGAGAAGCTCCAACAGCTCACCACGAGCTTCGATCAGTTGGACGCCCTGCAACCGCAGTTGGTGGAACTGATCCCGTCCCAGATCGAAAGCCAGCGGGTCAACCGCGACCTGGCCTTGAACAACTACGCCACGAACTCCGGGATCAGCGACCAGTCGGCCGCCGCCAACGACAACCCGGCCGCCATGGGCCAGGCCTTCGACGAAGCCAAGAACGACGACTCCTTCTACCTACCGCCCGAGGCGTTCGACAACGCCGAGTTCAAACGCGGAATGAAACTGTTCATGTCGCCGGACGGTAAGGCTGCGCAGATGATCATCACCCATGAGGGCGATCCTGCGACGCCCGAAGGCATCTCGCACATCGACTTGATCCGCGACGCCGCGAAAGAAGCCATCAAAGGGACTCCGCTGCAGGGTTCGCACATCTACCTCGCCGGCACCGCTTCGACCTACAAGGACATCGCCGACGCTGCCAAGTACGACCTGCTGATCGCCGGGATCGCCGCGCTGAGCCTGATTCTGTTGATCATGATGATCATCACCCGCAGCCTGGTCGCCGCGATCGTCATCGTCGGCACCGTCGCGCTTTCGCTGGGCGCCTCATTCGGGCTCTCGGTGTTGGTGTGGCAGTACCTGTTCGGTATTCATCTGTACTGGATCGTGTTGGCTCTGGCCGTCATTCTGTTGCTGGCGGTGGGGTCGGACTACAACCTGCTGTTGATCTCGCGGTTCAAGGAGGAGATCGGCGCCGGCATAAACACCGGCATCATCCGGGCGATGGGCGGGACCGGATCGGTGGTGACCGCCGCCGGGCTGGTGTTTTCCGCGACCATGGCCTCGTTCATCTTCAGTGACCTGCGGATCCTCGGCCAGATAGGTACCACGATCGCACTCGGCCTGCTGTTCGACACGTTGATCGTGCGGTCGTTCATGACGCCGTCCATCGCCGCGCTGCTCGGGCGCTGGTTCTGGTGGCCGCAACGGGTGCGTCAGCGGCCCGCGGTGACCGCGAGCACTTAAGCCCACTACTTCTTGGCCGGAGCTTTCTTGGCCGGCGACTTTTTGGCCGGTTCCTTCTTGGCCGGTTCCTTCTTGGCGGCCGACCGCTTCTGCACACTGGCCTCCAGCTTGGCCAGCAGGTCGGAGACATCCTCGGTCGCGTCCAATTCTGCGGGACGCTCCTCGGGAGTGAACGCCTCATCGCCTTCCAGCTTGGCCTCGATCAGCTCGTGCAACTGTTCCTGATAGGTGTCGCGGTAGCGGTCGGGGTCGAAATCGTCGGCCATCGACTCGACCACCTGCCCGGCCATCTTCAGCTCGGCAGGCTTGATCTCCACCTTGGTGTCCAACGCGGGGAAGTCGGGGTCGCGGATCTCGTCGGGCCACAGCAGGGTGTGCACCACCATCACCTCGCGCTTGGAGAAGTCTTTGACCCGCAACGCCGCCAGCCGGGTCTTGTTGCGCAGGGTGAAGTGCACGATCGCCACCCGGTCGGTCTCGGCGAGCGTCTTGGCCAGCAGCACATAGGATTTGATCGATTTCGAGGCCGGCTCCAGAAAGTAGGAGCGGTCATAGAGCATCGGGTCCAAATCGCCGGCCGGGACGAACTCGAGCACCGCGATCTCATGATCGCGCTCCTCGGGAAGGTTCGCGATGTCGTCGTCGGTGATCACCACCATCCGGCCGTCGTCGGACTCATAGGCCCGCGCGATGTCGCCGTAGTCGACGACTTCGCCGCACTCCTCGCACACCCGCCGGTAACGGATCCGGCCGTGGTCCTTGGCGTGCACCTGACGGAACTTGATGTCGTGGTCCTCGGTGGCGCTGTAGACCTTCACCGGCACGTTGACCAGACCGAATGCGATCGAACCCTTCCAGATGGAACGCATGAGGCCAGTATGCCCACGCGGGCGTGCCCATGACCTGCATTGGCGCGACGTAGGTTGGCGGCTGCACCATCGGTTCGATCCGTGGAGTCTCCTGAACAGGCACAGCACCCAGAACTGCCACTGCAGCCGGTGCAGTCACAACATGTCGGAGGCAGATACCGATGTTCTCATGCACTTCAATGAGATGAGGTACGTGTTCGGTCGAGTGCTGATTTGCTTGCCCTCAGGGCACTGTTGATGGAGACCTCGGCAAGAAGACCGGGAGCGGCAACGGAGTCTCCGATCAGATAGCGTTCGTCACCTCGATCGATAGCGGGTCTGTCGCGCCAGGTTTGGCCAGGCAGGTCTAGGGCGCCGGTACGGTTAGTTGCAGTTTGTTCCCGGCGCCAGGTGAGGCGCTGTCGCCAGGTGGGGAAGGCTGTGTCCAGCAGTGCTTCCATCCGGGTCAAACCGGAAGCTTTCGATTCTCCTGCACGCAGCGGGATTTCACCTTGAAGAAGATCGTGTCTAGCGGGGGCAAGGCTAGGGTCCTGGCTGGTGAAGCACTCGACCATGGCTCCTTCGTCGAAGTCGAAGACCGCGAAAGGGTCGCGGCGGTGGTGTTGGAGACCAAGGTCGAGCAATGCCGCCCGTCCACTTTCCCAGGTCAGGGAGTCATCATTGAGCAGGGTCCTGGCTGCCTCCAGAGTGGTCGCAATGATCACCGGACCCGATTCGGGCAGTGCGGTGATTCGAGAGTTGGTTTCAATCCGGACGCCCCTGTCGCGAGCAGCACTTTCCATGCGGTCGACGACCGCGCCCCAGCCGCCGCGCGGATACCGCGTAACCGGAGGGAACTTGGGCGTCGTCACCCGCAACAAGCGCTCGAAGACGAAAGCCGCCGACAGCCGACCTGGATCGGCGTCATAGATGGCCGGCCCGACCATCCCTTCGGCCGCACGACAGGCGGTTTCCCCGAATCGTTGACTGGCCCACTCGCGAAAACTGATATCGACCGGTGCTTCGTGTCGGCGGCCCACGGTGACCATCGCAAGAAACCCCGCTGGAGGGGTTCTGCGGAGCCTGCCCTCGTGGCGGATTCGAGACCGTGTCAGTTGGCGGACACCGAGCCGCTCAAAAGGCTGCGCCAGTTTCCTCGTGGTCAGCCAACGCCACGGTGCTCCGTCATAGAAGGCATGGGTGCCATCGTTGGCGATGTAGGGACTCGGCGTGGAGCGCGCTCGCCCGCCGAGGCTCGCATGCGCCTCGTGCAGGGTCACAGCGCCACCTTGTTCTGCACACGCGATTGCAGCGGTCAAACCGGCGAGGCCTCCGCCGACCACCGTTACAGGAGTCTTGCCCTTCACTGTTTAGCCCCTTCGCGATTTGGCCGACGGTGGGCACCGATTGAGAAAGTAGGTCCCGTATTGAGACCTAGCATGCACCGTTGATGGTCTTATTTCAAGACCACTGGTTTTCTGGTTCGCACGTCGGTTGCGGTCCTGGCCAGTGGCGACTTTATTGCCACTTTTGGCGCCTTCCCAGGTTGATCGCGCCAACGAGGCTGCGCCACGTTGCGTGGGGTCACGCGCCCCGATAGCCTTAGAAAGTCTGTTTCTAAGACCATGATGGTTGGACTCCCAATGCCCACGAACACACAGCCGGAGATATCAGGCGACCCCGTATTTGCGACGCTGGCGGCGACCGGGGACCGTTGGACCTTGCTGATCCTGCGCGAGGTGTATTGGGGTGCGCACCGCTTCAGCCAGATCAGACGCAATCTCGGTATCGCGCGCACGCCGCTCAGTGAGCGTCTCTCGCGCCTAGTCGATGCTGGGTTGCTCGAGCGCGTGCAATACCGCCGCAACCCCGTCCGGCTCGAATACCGCCTCGCCGAGCGTGGCCTCGAGCTTTTTCCGGTGATTGTCGCGTTGTTTCGCTTCGGCGAACGATGGACACCCGACAGATCCCCGATGGAGATGCGCCACCGAGACTGCGGCGGCGCCGTTGTGATCGACGTCCGCTGCGCCGATTGCGGAGCAACTGTCGACGCCAAGACCACCGACTACCTGCATTGAGTCGCCCCAGCGAGAGGACAGCCAACCGCCAAAGAGGCCGCGGATGCCGTCATGCCCGGAAGATCCGGCGACGCCGCCGCGTAGACGAAGGAAGCGAAAACAGGACCACAAACCCGCCAAACACAAAGGACACGCCTTCAGAATGAGTTCGTGACTTCGATGCCGGCAGTTCGTGGAACATAGGTTGTCAGCATGGCTTCCGAGCCCAGGGTGAAGCTGACCAACGCCGACAAGGTGCTCTACCCCGCCACGGGCACCACCAAGGCGGAGGTCTTCGATTACTACACCCGCATCGCCGCCGTGATGCTGCCGCACATCGCGGGACGCCCGGTGACGCGCAAACGCTGGCCCAACGGCGTGGAGCAGGCGTCCTTCTTCGAAAAGCAGCTCGCGTCCTCGGCGCCGCAATGGCTGCCCCGCGCGCAGATACAACATCGCTCCGGTATCACCAGCTATCCGATCATCGACGACCTCGACGGCCTGGCCTGGATCGCCCAGCAGGCCGCCCTTGAGGTCCACGTGCCGCAATGGCGCTTCGAAGCCGAGTGGACGCACGGCGGGAAGGTGCTCAAGCCCGGCCTGGCGACACGGCTGGTCTTCGACCTGGACCCCGGCGAAGGCGTGACGCTGAGCCGACTCGCCGAGGTGGCGCGAGCCATCCGGGACCTGATGGCCGAACTCGGCCTGGACACCTTCCCGGTCACCAGCGGCAGCAAGGGCCTGCACCTGTACGCCGCCCTTGAACGTCCGGTGAGCAGCACCGGTGCGGCCGCGGTGGCCAAACGTGTTGCGCAACAACTCGAAAGTGCCATGCCCGAGCTGGTGACCGCGACCATGGCCAAGAAGCTGCGGGCCGGCAAAGTCTTCCTCGACTGGAGTCAGAACAACGCGGCCAAGACCACCATCGCGCCGTACTCGCTGCGCGGCCGGGAACACCCGACCGTCGCCGCCCCTCGCACCTGGGCGGAGTTGGACGATCCGGACCTGCGGCAGCTGCGTTACGACGAGGTGCTGGACCGCGTCGAGAGCGACGGGGACCTGTTAGCCGGACTGGACGCCCCGCTGACAACGGATCGGCTCACCGAATATCGGGCCAAACGCGACGCCGCCAAGACCCCAGAACCGGTGCCCGAGGCGGTCGCTGCGCCCGGCGGCGGGAACAGTTTTGTCATCCACGAGCATCACGCCCGCCGACTGCACTACGACTTCCGTCTGGAGCGTGACGGCGTGCTGGTGAGTTGGGCGGTGCCCAAGAACCTGCCGGCGACCCCGTCGGTGAACCATCTGGCGGTGCGCACCGAGGATCACCCGCTGGAGTACGGGGCCTTCGAGGGCACCATCCCCAAAGGCGAGTACGGCGCCGGCACGGTGCGCATCTGGGATGCGGGCAGCTACGTGACTGAGAAGTTCGAGGACTCCGCCGACAAAGGTGAAGTGATCGTTGTGCTGTCCGGCAGCCGGATCTCCGGACGCTATGCGCTGATCCGGACCGGCGGCGATCAGTGGTTGGCGCACCGGATGAAGGACCAGCAGGCGTTCACGTTCACCGATCTGGCTCCGATGCTGGCCACCCACGGTGAGGTGGCCCGGTTGGATCCGGATCGGTGGGCCTTCGAGGGCAAGTGGGACGGCTACCGGCTGCTGGTGGAGGCCGACCGGGGCCGGGTGCGGTTGCGCTCACGCAGCGGGCGCGAGGTCACCGGTGAGTACCCGCAGTTGCAGTCGCTGGCCGGCGACCTCACCGAGCACCACGTCGTCCTTGACGGCGAACTCGTCGCCCTCGACGACGCCGGGGTGCCCAGCTTCGAGGCGATGCAGAACAGTTCTCGCTCAGCCCGTCTGCAGTTCTGGGCCTTCGACCTGCTCTACCTCGACGGCCGCCCGCTGCTGCGCGCCACCTACCGGGACCGTCGCCGCCTGCTGGAAACCCTCGCGCAGGGAACCGATCTGGTGGTCAAAGACCTGCTGGCCGCCGACGCCGCGGAAGCCCTCGAACAGTCCGGCCGGCTCGGCTGGGAAGGGGTGGTCGCCAAGAAGTGGGACTCGACCTACCGGCCCGGCCACCGGTCGCCGGCCTGGATCAAGCACAAACACTGGCGAACCCAGGAGGTGGTGATCGGCGGCTGGCGGGCCGGCGAGGGCGCCCGGGGCGGGGGAATCGGAGCGTTGCTGATGGGTGTTCCCACCGGCCAGAAACTGGCGTATGTCGGCCGGGTGGGCACCGGCTTCACCGAGCGTGAGCTCGCCGCGCTGAAGAAGACGCTGACACCGCTGCGCACCGACGAATCACCCTTCGACACGGCGCTCACCGGCCCGGATGCCGTCGGGCTCACCTTCGTGCGGCCGAGCCTGGTGGGGGAGGTGCGCTACAGCGAGCGGACATCGGATGGTCGGCTCCGTCAACCCAGCTGGCGCGGTCTGCGGCCCGACAAGACTCCCGCCGACGTGGTGAGTGAAGATTGACCGGTGCGCTGGGTGACCTATCGAAGCGGGGACGGCGAACGGACCGGGGTGCTGGTCGGCGACGTGATCCACGCGGCGCCGGCCGGCGTGACGCTGCTGGAGCTGATCGGGCTGGGCCCGGATGGTCTGCGTGAGACCGGCGAACGGGCCCTGACAGCACCCGCGGCGACGCCGCGGGTCGACCAGGTGGCGCTCATGGCGCCGATACCGCGCCCGCCGTCGATCCGGGACAGCCTGGGCTTTTTGGAACATATGCGCAACTGTCTGGCGGCGACCGGCCGCTCCCGGGTGCTCGACGACGTCTGGTATCAGATACCGGCGTTCTACTTTGCCTGCCCGGCAACGGTTCTGGGTCCCTACGACGATGCCCCGACGGCGCCCGGCAGTGTCTGCCAGGACTTCGAACTGGAGGTCGCCGCGGTCATCGGTAAGGCCGGGGCGAACCTGTCGGCGGCGCAAGCCGAACAGGCCATCATCGGCTACACCATCTTCAACGACTGGTCGGCGCGGGATCTGCAAGCTCGGGAGGGAGTGCTGGCGATCGGGCAGGCCAAGGGCAAGGACAGTGGCGTCACGCTGGGGCCGTACCTGGTGACCCCCGACGAGCTCGAACCGTACCGCCGTGACGGCCGACTGAGCCTGCACGCCACCGCGATCGTCAACGACGTGATCGTCGGCATGGGTTCGACCGGCACCATGGACTGGAGCTTCGGCGAGATCATCAGCTACGCGTCGCGGGGGGTGCCGCTGGAACCGGGTGACGTCTTCGGATCCGGCACCGTACCGACCTGCACGCTCGTCGAGCATCTCGATCCCGCGGCGCCGCAAGCGTTTCCGGGCTGGCTGAGCGACGGGGACGTGGTGACCCTGCAGGTGCAGGGCCTCGGTGAGGTTCGCCAGACCGTGCGCGCCAGCGCTCCGCCGATACCGCTGGCGGATCGCCCGCGCCCTTAGCTCGCCGCTGTGACGGTCACCTTGACGGTGGATGCGCCGGAGTCGGAGGTGATGGTCAGCTGCGAGGCGTTGGGTCCTGAGGTGACGTGTCCGCCGGTCACGGTCACGGTGTAGCCGTTCGGGTATTGGCTCGGCGGAACCGAGATGGTGGTCTCGGAACCGGCCGCGAAGGAGCCGGAACCGTCGGCCTGGTCGGTGGAGTAGGCGAACCAGAAGACGCCGCCCGAGAAGGACCAGGAGGTCGGGGTGCCCGATATCACCTGCGGGTAGGGCTGGGACAGGGCGTCGAGCTTGTCCCAGTGGACGTTGTCGCCGACCGGCGGCTTGCTCGGGTCGTAGACCAGCGCCTGGTCCTCCGGTGAGATGCTGGTGATGTCTTTGCCGGAGTATGCCCATTCGGCCCAGCCGAACAGCGCCCGGTTGGCGGCCTGCAGGCTTGCGTCGATGGCTCCAATGTTGTTGGTGGCGCCGAATTCGCTGAACCAACCCGGGATGTTGTGGGCCTGCGTGTAGTCCATTGCGTAGTCGAGGACGACGTCGGCGTTCCAGTCGCAACCGAAGCTGGTCCCGGGGAACAGCGAAGCCGTGAGGCAGTAGTGGTGGAACGAGAAGGCCGAGTTCGGGTCGTCCACCGTGCCCAAATGCGTCGGCACCGGCAGGGTGCCGAAGAGCGCGGGCGGTTCGAAGAACACCGTCTTGTTCGGGTCGACCGATCGGATGGCCGCGTCGATCTGGTTGTAGAACGGGGTCAGCTGCTGGGCTTCGAAGTACGCGTTGCCCAATATGCTTCCCAGCCAGTGCGAGCCGGCCCACGGCTCGTTCATGATGTCGTAGCCGGCCACGTTCGGATCGTCTTTGAAGTAGTTGGCGACGGCCTGCCACATCAGTGCGTAATGATTCTGCACCCCGATCCCGTCGGATGCTTTGGTGTTGGCCCAGAACGCATCCCAGGCATGGTTCTGCGCCGGGCTCAGGGGGTAGGTGGCCGGGAAGCCCAGGCCGAGGTGGGGTAGCCCGCCGTTGAACGTGGCCCAGTCCGGCGCACCCTCGCCGCCGAACTCCTCATTGTAAAGATCCTGGTGCATGTCGAGGATTGCCACGATCTTGTGCCGGGCCAGGATCTCCACGGTGTCCTTGATCGACGCCAGGTAGTTGTAGTCGATGACGCCGGGTTGCGGTTCGACGCCGGCCCAGATGACACCGAGGCGCACCGAATTGAAGCCGTTGGCCGCCAGGAATGCGGCGTCGTCGTCGCTGAAGCCGTCGCCGGACGGGGTGTAGGGGTCTACCTTGTAGACCTGGTTGAGGCCGTGCCAGATGACGACTTGTCCGTCGGCGTTGGTGAGCCAGCCGTTGGAGACCTCGACCGGTGGGGCGACCGTTCCGGTGATGCCGCCCGGCAGCGTGCCGAAATGCCCGGCCGCGCCGTGGGTTCCGGACCAGAGCCCGGCGACTCCGCCGGCTCCGCCGAGTGCGGGCAGTCCGCTGGCGGTGGCGCCGTCGCCGGCGTCGCCGCCGTGTCCGCCGTTGCCCAGCAGCCAGGCGGCGGCTCCACCGTCCCCACCGGTGGCCCCGGCTCCGCCGTCACCGCCTGCCCCGCCGTTGCCGAAGAGTCCGACGGCGGCGCCGCCGTGGCCGCCGGCGACACCGTCGGTGGTGCTGTTCCAGCCTGCGCCGCCGTCGCCGAAGAGCCAGCCACCGTTGCCGCCGTTGGGGTTGGCTTCGGTGCCGTCGGCGCCGTTGCCGATGACCGTGGAGCCGAACAGCTGGTTGATGGCGCCGTTGACCTGGGTGCCCAGTTCGCTGTCGATCCACTTCTCGGCGATGTCGTGCAGGCCGGTGTAGACGTCGAATCCCACCGCGGGGCCCGGCTCGGCCAGCGCGGCCAGTGCGGCGTCCCAATGGGCGGAGGACAGGAAGGAGTCCCACGCGGTCGTGTCGAAGACGGCGTCACCGTCGAGAGTGCCCGCTGCGGTGACAAACGGTGCGAACAGCACATCCATCATGTCGTCGACGTCGGCCTGCGCAGGCGGGGCCAGAGGCACCATCGCCAGGAATGCGGCTATCCCCACAACCTTGCTGCCCACAACGTTGCGGTGGCGACGAGCCATTTTGGCGGACCCTCTTCCATGAAAGTGGCGCAATTTGCTGAGCTGTTTCTGAGAACGTAGATGAGTCGCTTACCTTATGCAAGGGTACGGCGCGGTACCGCTAGGGCTTTGCCGTCACGGTCACGCTGACGGTTGCTGCGCCGGCGTCGGAGCTGATCGTCAGCACCGTGGCGTCGGGGCCGGAGGTGACATGCCCACCGGTCACGCTCACCGAGTAGCCATTCGGGTATTGGCTGGCGGGTACCGAGATGGCGGTCTGCGAGCCGGCCGCGAAGGCGCCGGAGCCGTCGGCGTGGTCGGTGGAGTAGGCGAACGAGAAGACGCCGCCCGAGAACGACCAGGAGGTCGGAATGCCCGAGATCGCCTGCGGGTAGGGCTGGGACAGCGCGTCGAGTTTCTCGATGTTGACGTTGTCGCCGACCGGCGGCTTGCTCAAGTCGTAGACCAGCGCCTGATCGTTCGGTGACGTACTGGTGATGTCGTTGCCGGTGTAGGCCCATTCGGTCCAACCGACCAGATGCTGGTTGGCGGAGTTCATACCGGCGGTGATGGTCGGGATGTTGTTCGTGGCCCCGAACTCGCTGAGCAGCGCCGGGATGTTGTGCTCCTGCGCGTAGTCCATCGCGTACCCCAGGACGACATCGGCGTTCCAGTCGCAGCCGAAGCTCAGGGTCGGGAACAGCGCATTCACCATGCAGTAGTGGTGGAACGAGAGGGCCGTGTTGGGATCGTCGACCGTGCCCAGATGGTTCGGCACCGGAAGGCTGGCGTCGAGGGTGGTCGGCCCGAAGAAGACCGTCTTGTTCGGGTCGACCGATCGGATGGCCGCGTCGATCTGGTTGTAGAACGGGGTCAGCTGCTGGGAGTCGAAGTACGGGTTGCCCAATATGCTTCCCAGCCAGTGCGAGCCGGCCCACGGCTCGTTGATGATCTCGTAGCCGGCCACGTTCGCGTCACCCTTGAAGTAGTTGGCGACGGCCTGCCACATCAGCGCGTAATGGTTCTGCAGCCCGATCCCATCGGATGCGTCGGTGTTGGCCCAGAACGCATCCCAGGCGTGATTCTGAGCCGGGCTCACGAAGTAGCTGCCCGGGAAGCCCGCCTCGATGTTGGGCAGCCCTCCGGTGAAGGCCGCCCAGTCCGGCGCGCCGTCGCCGCCCAGGCTGCCGCTGTAGAGGTCTTGGTGCATGTCGAGAATGGCAACGATGTTGTGGTTGGCCAGGATCTGCACAGTCTGTTGGATGGAGGACAGGTAGTTGTAGTCGATGACGCCGGGTTGCGGTTCGACGCCGGCCCAGATGACACCGAGGCGGACCGCGTTGAAGCCGTTGGCGGCCAGGAATGCGGCGTCGTCGTCGCTGAAGCCGTCGCCGGACGGGGTGTAGGGGTCTACCTTGTAGACCTGGTTGAGGCCGTGCCAGATGACGACTTGTCCGTCGGCGTTGGTGAGCCAGCCGTTGGAGACCTCGACCGGTGGGGCGACCGTTCCGGTGATGCCGCCCGGCAGCGTGCCGAAATGCCCGGCCGCGCCGTGGGTTCCGGACCAGAGCCCGGCGACTCCGCCGGCTCCGCCGAGTGCGGGCAGTCCGCTGGCGGTGGCGCCGTCGCCGGCGTCGCCGCCGTGTCCGCCGTTGCCCAGCAGCCAGGCGGCGGCTCCACCGTCCCCACCGGTGGCTCCGGCTCCGCCGTCACCGCCGGCGCCGCCGTTGCCGAAGAGTCCGACGGCGGCGCCGCCGTGGCCGCCGGCGACACCGTCGGTGGTGCTGTTCCAGCCTGCGCCGCCGTCGCCGAAGAGCCAGCCGCCGTTGCCGCCGTTGGGGTTGGCTTCGGTGCCGTCGGCGCCGTTGCCGATGACCGTGGAGCCGAACAGCTGGTTGATGGCGCCGTTGACCTGGGTGCCCAGTTCGCTGTCGATCCACTTCTCGGCGATGTCGTGCAGGCCGGTGTAGAAGTCGAATCCCACCGCGGGGCCCGGCTCGGCCAGCGCGGCCAGCGCGGCGTCCCAATGCTCGGGGGCCAGGAACGTCCCCCACGCGGTCGTGTCGAAGACGGCGTCACCGTCAAGGGCGCCCGCTGCGGTGACAAACGGTGCGAACAGCACATCCATCATGTCGTCGACGTCGGCCTGCGCAGGCGGGGCCAGAGGGGTGATCGCCAAGAACGCCGCGACTCCGACAACCTTGCCGCCCACAACCTTGCTGCGGTGACGAGACATCTCGACACACCCTTCCCATGGACACGCCTGTATCTGAGGCCTGTCTGAGAAGCTAAATCAGCTGCTTAACAGCGCGCAAGGGTACGGCTGAAAAGGAACGAATCCGGCCGCCGGGTCCGCAGCTGTGATCTGGCGCGGACCAACGCTCATCAACACTGCGTGGCAGCGCGGACCCACTGGCGCCGAGCGTCGCTCTGGCCGACGTCCGATGCAGCGGCGCGCAGCACATGAACAGCCCTTTGATAGTCGCCGGGGCCGCCTCGAGGCGGGGTCGGCAGGCAGGGTTGTGGCTTCATCGAGTACCTCCCGCAGGTCATGCGATGAGATGCGCAGTATCCGACCGCGGTCTGCGATCAGTGCACACGCCTGTCCAACGTCGGCGGGCCCGAAATCTATCCCGTCGTCACAGTGAGCCTGCGCACGCCGGCCGCTCCGGTGTGACCGGCATCACCCGGTCTTGGCGATGACGTGCTCGGCGAAGCGCTCGAGGTTGCGGATCTTGTTGTCCAGCGGCTCGGTGTCGTTGCCCATGATGTAGGGCACCCGGAAGCCCACGATGACGTCGGTGACGCCCTTGTCCTCCAGGCGTTTGACGCCGTCCAGGGTGAATCCGTCGACCGAGATCACGTGGATTTCGAACGGGTCATTGGCACGGCCCTCCTCCTCGCGGAGCTGCTTGAGCCGGGTGATCAGGCCGTCGAGTTCGGCTGGGTCGCCGCCGCCGTGCATCCAGCCGTCGTGGCGTGCCGCGCGGCGCAGTGCGGCTTCGGCGTGGCCACCGATCAGGATCGGGATCGGCTGGGACGGGGCCGGGGTCATCTTGGTCTTGGGGATGTCGTAGAACTCGCCGTGGAACTCGAAGTACTCGCCGGTGGTGAGCCCCTGAATGATCTCGATGCACTCGTCCATCCGCTTGCCGCGCCGGGCGAACGGCACGCCCATCAGCTCGTAGTCCTCCGGCCAGGGGCTGGTGCCCACGCCCAACCCCAGTCGGTTGTCGATCATCGCGGCCAGCGAACCGGCCTGCTTGGCCACCAGGGCCGGCGGGCGGATCGGCAGCTTGACCACGAACGGGGTGAATCGCAGCGTGCTGGTGACCGCGCCCAGCGCCGCGATCAACACGAAGGTCTCGATGAAGGCCTTGCCGTCCAAGAACTCCCGGTTGCCGTCGGGGGTGTACGGGTATTTCGAGTCCGATTCGAACGGGTAGGCGACGCTGTCCGGGATCGTCATGCTGTGGTAGCCGGCTGCCTCGGCGGCCTTGGCGAGCGGAATGTAGTAGCTGGGGTCGGTCATCGCCTCGGCGTAGGTGAAGCGCACGTGGTCTCCTCGGTCTCGGATGGTCTGCGGGCTGTTTCTTGCATAGCAGACTCACCGAGGCGGCCGGGGCGGGGTAGTGGCTACAGCCGCGGTGGCATCGCGATCCGCACCTCTTCGGGGTCCTCCAGGGGATACGGCGGGTAGCCCGCAGCGCCGATCACCGTCAGCGTGCCCCATGGCGTCCGCTCGGCGACGCGACCGTCGGCGGTGTGCTCGCCGATCCTGATGCTGACCTTGGAGCCGGTCACATTGGCGCCCGGCAGTTCCGTGAAAAACATTCCCTGCCAGTGATATTGGCCGTCAATCGGGTCGAAATGCCCGGCCAGCCGCACCCGGGTCGGGTACTCCTCGCCGTTGTGGGTGAGCACCGCCGGACCGTCGTAGGTCTCGGCGTCTTCCAATCCGATCGCCCCGCCGCCGCTGAGGTAGAACCGGGACAGGCCCCGGGTCGGCAGCAGGGGGTGTACCCGCACTCGGGGCGCGCGGGCTTCGATCCGGCTGGCCCCGCTGCGCTGCAGGCCGTCGATGAGCCGGGCCACATACCGGGCCTGCCGGCGGGTGTGCGGGCCGGGAATACGGAACCGGTTGGGGATGCCGTGCGCGGCGACGATGTCGTCGGCTGAGGCGGTCGTGTCGATGACGACTCGGGCGGTGAGCTGCTCACCGTCGGGCGCCGTCACCGTCCAGGTGTCGCTGTCGCTGTCGAATCGGGTGGCGGCTTCTCCCCTGGTGGGATCTACGACGCGGGCGCCGTCGATCAGCCCGTGCAGTCGCGCCGGGTCGCCCAGCGCGATCACATCGAGGACGGGGCTCACAGGAAGCCGGCCCGCCGCCACATCCGCCGGGCCAGCCCGCCCATCAACCCGACCTCGGTGAAGAAGGCGGCCAGTGGGGCGAACGCGGACCGGGACGCGGCGTGGAAGTGCGGGTTGGCCCGTGCCACCCGGCGGGCTTCGCGACCGTCGAGCCCGACCCGGTTGTAGACGATCGGCAGGGTGAACAGGTGGCGGTAGAACGGCCCGCCGACACCCTGCAGGTTGGCCAGCAGCACCCGGCGGTAGCGAGGCATCGCCGGGACGTTGCGCCGCAGGCCGTCGCGGGCGTACTGGATGTGGCGGGCTTCCTCGGTGACGTGAATGCGCATCACCCGGCGCACGATCGGCTGCAGATCAGGGTCGTCGAGGATCTGGCGCTGCAGCGCGTCGAAGATCTCCTCGCCGACCAGCGCCGCCCCCCACAGGATGCTGCCGCGGAACAGGAACGGGAGGGAGTTGATGACGATCCGCTGGTAGCGCTTCGGCCGTACCGGCACACCGCCGATCCGGTCGATGGTCTTGCCGAACATCAGCATGTGCCGGGTCTCGTCGCCGAGCTCGGTCAGCGAGTAGTGGGTGGTCCGTGCCGTGGGGTTCTTGTGCATCATGTCGCGCAACAGGGCCTGGTTGAGGATGTTCTCGAACCACACGCCCGCCGACAGCACGTTGACCAGCTCCTGGCGCGACATCTCGATCTGTTGCTCGCGGCTCATCGCCTCCCACATCGGGGTGCCGTAGAGCGTGCACATCCGCGGCGGCAGGAAGAACTTGTCCTCGTCCAGCGGGGCGTTCCAGTCGATGTCGACGACCGGGGCATAGGACTTCTTGACCGAGCCCTTCAGCAGACGCTCGGCGAATTCCTCCCGAGTCGGTTCGCTCGGCCGCACCACAGTGGTCATCAGGGAGTCCCTTCTCGCTTCGGTTCCCACGAAGCTAGGAGTCGCCGCAAAGCAAGTCAATACCCACGGTACCGGATACCGGCGGTTCTTTTGTGACGGTTGTCACGGTGCCTGTGCGGCCGCTGGAACATCGCATCGGGCGTGCCTGGCGAATTGCGGGATGTGTGCCCCGGCATCGTGGCAGAATCCGGCCGTATGCTGGCTTTTCTGATCCGCGCCGGGCTGACCGGATTCGCGCTGTGGGTGGTCACCAAGATCGTTTCGGGGGTCACGTTCGTCGGCGGTGACACCACCGCGCAGCGGGTGGGCATCATCTTCGTGGTCGCGCTGATCTTCGGATTGGTCAACGCCTTCATCAAACCGGTGGTGCAGCTGCTGTCGATCCCGCTGTACATCCTCACGCTCGGGCTGTTCCACATCGTGGTGAACGCGCTGATGCTCTGGATCACCGCGTGGATCACCGACAACACCACGCACTGGGGCCTGCACATCGCCGACTTCTGGTGGGATGCCATCTGGGCTTCGATTGTGCTGTCCCTGGTGAGCTGGGTGCTGTCGCTGGTGCTGCGCGACGCCCGGCGCATCACCCGGTAACCGGGCAGAATCGAGGCCATGCCGGAGCTGCCCGAGGTAGAGGCGCTGGCGGACCACCTGCGCCGCCATGCCGTCGGTGCTGATGTCGGCCGTGTCGATGTGTCGGCGCTGTCGGTGCTCAAGACCTTCGATCCGCCGATCGATGCCCTGTGCGGCCGCACCGTCACCGGTGCGCGGCGCTGGGGCAAGTACCTCGGCATGCAGGCCGGCGAGCTGTACCTGATCACCCATCTGTCCCGGGCGGGCTGGCTCCGCTGGTCGGACACCCTGGCGCCCGCGCCGCTGCGTCCCGGCAAGGGGCCGATCGCGCTGCGAGTGCACCTCGGAGTTCCCGGGCAGGCGCCGGGCTTCGACCTCACCGAGGCCGGCACGCAGAAGCGTCTGGCGGTGTGGCTGGTCGACGACCCGGCCAAGGTGCCGGGCATCGCCACGCTGGGGCCCGACGCGTTGGGCCTGGGCGACGAGGCGCTCGCCGGCGCGCTGGCAGGCAACACCGGACGCATCAAGACCGTCATCACCGATCAGAAGGTGATCGCCGGAGTCGGCAACGCCTACAGCGACGAGATCCTGCACACGGCACGGATTTCCCCGTTCGCCACCGCCGCCAAGCTGTCCGTGGAACAGTTCGCCGCGCTGCATGAGGCGATGCAGTCCGTACTCACCGACGCCGTGACCCGCTCGGTCGGCCAGCAGGCTGCCACGCTGAAGGGCGAGAAGCGCTCCGGGCTGCGGGTACACGCCCGCACCGGACTGCCCTGCCCGGTCTGTGGCGACACGGTTCGCGAAGTGTCGTTCGCCGACAAGTCCTTCCAGTACTGCCCGACCTGTCAGACCGGCGGGAAGGTGCTGGCAGACCGGCGACTGTCGCGGCTGCTGAAGTAGTCGTCGCACGATTGATCGAGGGCCCGCTGACCGGGATAAGCTGCCCAAATGACTCGTCAGAAGATCCTCATCACCGGGGCCAGCTCAGGCCTGGGTGCGGGAATGGCCCGCGCATTCGCCGCGCGCGGGCGTGACCTGGCCCTCTGCGCGCGCAGGGTGGATCGGCTCGATGAGCTCAAAGCGGATCTGACGCAACAGTATCCGGGGATCAACGTTGCGGTGGCGGCCCTCGACGTCAACGACCACGACCAGGTGCCAGTGGTTTTCGGCAAGCTCGCTGACGAGCTCGGCGGGATCGACCGGGTCATCGTCAACGCCGGCATCGGCAAGGGCGCCCCGTTGGGATCCGGCAAGCTTTGGGCCAACAAGGCCACCATCGAGACCAATCTGGTTGCCGCACTGGTGCAGACCGAGACCGCTATCGAGATGTTTCACGCCGCCGGCGGAGGCCACCTGGTGCTGATCTCCTCGGTGTTGGGCAACAAGGGCGTGCCCGGAGTCAAGGCCGCCTACGCCGCCAGCAAGGCCGGGGTGTCGTCACTGGGGGAGTCGCTGCGTGCCGAGTACTCCAGCGGTCCGATCAAGGTCACGGTCCTGGAGCCGGGCTACATCGAGTCGGAGATGACGGCCAAGTCGGGATCCACCATGTTGATGGTGGACAACAAGACTGGCGTCAAGGCCATGGTGCGCGCGATCGAGCGCGAAACCGGGCGGGCAGTGGTGCCGCCCTGGCCGTGGGCTCCTTTGGTGTGGTTCATGCGCCGGATGCCGTCGCGGTTCACCAAACGTTTCGCCTGATCCCTGGCAGATGGTGCCGCTCACCGCGCCGATTCTCTGACCCAGTCCAGAGCTTTGGCTCTCCTGCGGTACACCAGCAGCATCGCCTTGGCGATCAAGAACGCCACGGCGACGCCCATCAGCAGCGTGGACACGGCGTAGGCGCCGTATTCGGCGCCGCGGTGGTAGCGGTCGTTCACCAGCAGTGTCAGGGTCTGGGACTGCCCCGGCAGGTTTGACGACACCATGATCACCGCACCGAACTCACCGAGTGTGCGCGCCGTGGTCAGCACAACGCCGTAGGTCAGCCCCCAGCGAATCGACGGGAGCGTGATCCGCCAAAGTGTCTGCCACGCATTGGAGCCCAGTGTGGCCGCTGCCTGCTCCTGTTCGATCCCCACCTCGAGGAGAACGGGCTGCACCTCGCGCACCACGAACGGCAGGGTGACGAAAATGCTGGCCAACACCATGCCGGGCAGCCCGAAGATGATCTTGAATCCAAGGTTGTTCTCGACGAAGCCCAACGCACCCGACGATCCCCACAGCGCGACCAGGGCGACGCCGACGATAATGGGTGAGACGGCGAACGGCAGATCCAGAATCGCCTGAAGTGCGGAACGCCCCCAGAACTTGTTGCGCACCAGCAGAATCGACGTGGAGACGCCGAACAGCGCATTCAGTGGCACCACAATGGCGACCAGCAGCAGCGACAGTTTCAGCGCCGAGATCGCCGCCGGCGTGCTCACCCAGGCCAAAAATTGCCCCAGCCCCGGCTCGAACGTTCGGTACAGGATCACCGACACCGGAGCGATCAGCATCACGCCGATGTAGGCCAACACGATGAACCGGATGAAGTGGCGCTTGGCCAACAGTGCCGTCATTCGGCTTCCTCTTCGCGCCTGGCCGCGCGCCCACCCACAGTCCGCAGCATGACCAATACGGCGAACGAGATCGCCAACAACACCACTGAGATCGCCGCCGCACTGGTGTGATCGTCATTCTCGACCAACGAGCGGATCCACTGCGACGACACTTCGGTCTTGCCCGGTACCGCGCCGCCGATGGTCACTACCGAGCCGAACTCGGCGATGCACCGCGAGAACGCAAGGCCGGCACCGGTCAGCAACGCCGGCTGCAGCGCCGGCAGCACGATCGTCCTGAACGTCGTGACGCGCGTGGCGCCGAGTGATGCGGCCGCCTCTTCGGCGTCCCGATCGATCTCCAGCAGCACCGGCTGGACGGCACGGACCACCAGCGGCAACGTCACGAATGCGAGCGCCATCGCCACTCCGGGCGGCGTGTGCTGCAGATGAATGCCGACCGGGCTGGCGTTGCCGTACAGGGCCAACATCACCAAGCTGGTGACGATCGTCGGCAGCGCGAACGGCAGATCGATCAACGCGTCGATCACTCCTTTCCCGGCGAAGTCGTCGCGCACCAGCACCCAGGCCGTCGCCAGGCCGAAGATCACGTCGAGCACCGTGACCAGCACCGAGATCGTCAACGTCACCCGGAACGATTCCAGCGCCGCATGCGAGGTGACGGCCGGCCAGAATCCCTGCCAGCCCCGGCCGCCCGCCTGCCAGACAATGGCGGCCAACGGCAGCAGCACGATGACCGACAGCCACAGTGTGGTCACGCCGATGCGAAGGGGCCGGACGATCGACGGGCTTGACGCCGCTGCGTTGGCCGACTCTTCAGGCCCGGCGGGGTGGTCGTCGAAGTGAATCGGCTCCAGCACGGTCACGACGGTCATGGGGCAACCCCGTTGAACAGATGCATGTTGGCCTTCCGATGCCGGAGATGTTCGGCACGGGTCAGACGACGGTGACGGCCGAATATGAGTCAGTGGCGACGGGTCAGCGACAACAGGGCAGAAATGCCGCGGCGGCGCTGTGCCGAACTCGGAATGCCCTCTGCATGGCGCGTAGCTTAAGAAAGTTGGACGTTGAAAGCTTTCTCGTGCCGCGATAGGTCCGCTGGCCGGAGTTCAATCGGTGTCAGGCGGAGCCGATCGGCGCGCCCGCCGGGTGCCCCAGGGCGGTGGGTCGGTGTCCGGCCGCCCACGAGCCTCGGTGTCGTCGGCGACTGTTCCGGTGAGTGGCGCGAAACCTGTTATCGTCAGCCGGAATTCGATCTTGGCTATGTATCGCGTGGAGCCGGTTCCGGCCCGGTCCGTGCGGCGGCCGCGGTGCAGTGATGCTGCCGGCCAGTTGCGGGCTTCGGCGCGCCGGCATCGGTGGCCGCCGATAAAAGTCAGGGCGAGAGAAAAGCCGAACCGCTACTTCGCCCGGCCGCGCTCGGCGCGATAGCGGCGCACCAGTGCGTCGGTGGAGCTGTCGGTCTGCGGCTGCGGTGCGGCGTCGGCGGTCAGCACCGGCAGCAGCGCCTTGGCCTGGGCCTTGCCCAGCTCCACGCCCCACTGATCGAACGAGTCGATACCCCACACCACGCCCTCGGTGAACACCTGATGTTCGTAGAGGGCGATCAACTGGCCGAGCACCGACGGGGTGAGCCGGGCGGCCAGGATCGAGGTGGACGGGCGATTGCCCGGCATCACCTTGTGCGCCACCACCTCCGGGGGTGTGCCTTCGGCGGCGATCTCCTCGGCGGTCTTGCCGAACGCCAGCACCTGGGTCTGGGCGAAGTAGTTGGCCATCAACAGGTCGTGCATGCTTCCGGTGCCGTCGGCGGTGGGCAGGTCGTCGAGGGGCTCGGCGAACCCGATGAAGTCGGCCGGCACCAGCCGGGTGCCCTGGTGAAGGAGTTGGTAGAAGGCGTGCTGGCCGTTGGTTCCCGGCTCGCCCCAATAGATCTCACCGGTGTCGGTGACCACCGGGGTGCCGTCGGCGCGGGTCGACTTGCCGTTGGACTCCATCGTGAGCTGCTGCAGGTAAGCGGCGAAGCGGTCCAGGTCGTTGGAGTAGGGCAGCACCGCGCGGGACTGGGCGCCGAAGAAGTTGGAGTACCACACCCCGATCAGGCCGAGCAGTGCCGGCGCATTCGATTCCAGTGGCGCGGTGCGGAAATGTTCGTCGACGAGGTGGAAGCCGGACAGGAAATCGGCGAAGCGCTCCCGCCCGATCACCGCCATCACCGACAACCCGATCGCGGAATCCACCGAGTAGCGTCCGCCGACCCAGTCCCAGAAGCCGAACATGTTCGCGGTGTCGATTCCGAACTCGTCGACCAGGCGTGCGTTGGTGGAGACCGCGACGAAATGCTTCGAGACCGCCGCGTCGCCCAGCGCATCGGTCAGCCAGCGCCGGGCCGCCGTCGCGTTGGTCAGCGTCTCCAACGTCGAGAAGGTCTTGGAGGCCACGATGAAAAGTGTTGTGGCGGGGTCCAGATCCGCCAATTTTGCGGTGAGGTCGGCCGGGTCGATGTTGGAGACGAACCGCGCCGAGATACCGGCGTCGGCGTAGTGGCGCAACGCCCGGTAAACCATCACCGGGCCCAGGTCCGACCCGCCGATACCGATATTGACGACGGTCTCGATGCGCTTTCCGGTGGCGCCGGTCCATTGCCCGCCGCGCAACCGATCGGTGAAATCACCCATCGCGTCGAGCACCGCGTGCACGTCGGCCACGACGTCCTGGCCGTCGACGCTCAAATCGGCATCGCGCGGCAACCGCAGCGCGGTGTGCAACACCGCGCGATCCTCCGAGGTGTTGATGTGTACCCCGGCGAACATCGCGTCGCGACGGTCCTCCAGTCCGGCCGCACGCGCCAGGTCGAGCAGCAGCCGCACGGTCTCGTCGGTGATGCGGTGCTTGCTGTAGTCGATGTAGAGATCACCGACGGTCGCGGTGAACTGTGCGCCTCGTTCGGGATCTTCGTCGAAGAGCTGGCGCAGGTGGGTGTCGCCGATCTGCTGGTGATGCTTGCGCAACGCGTTCCAGGCCGGGGTGGTGGAGATGTCCGGGATCTGGGTAACGGCGGGGCTCATACACCGACATTAACGCTCAGCGTTGCAGGTCTGCGGCTGCGTCGGCGAGGTAGCGGCCGAACGGGACGGTCCCGACGGCCCGGTCCGGCGTCAGGTGGCCGCCGGAGCGAAAGGCGCGGCCCACCCGGCCGGGCACCGGCAGCGACACCCTCAGGCGGTGCTTGCCGACCGCGGCCAGGTACAGGCCGGCCAATTCGCCCACGCCCAACACCTCCGGGCCGCCCATGTCGGGAACACGTCCGGCCGGCTCACCCAGGGCCAGCTCGGCGAGCGCGGCACCGACCTCGCGGGCGTCAACCGGCTGGAAGCTCCAGCCGGCGGGAAGCGGCATCACCGGCGACTTGGCCAACATCCGCAGCCCGGCGGCGACGAAGTCGTGAAACTGTGTGGTGCGCAGCACCGTCCAGGGCACCCCGGAATCGGCGATCAGCTTCTCGTCGGCGAGCTTGCGCTGATAGTAGGAGAACGGCACCTTCTCGATCCCGACGATCGAGATGTAGACCAGGTGCGGCGTGCCGGCGGCGAGCGCGGCCGGGACCAGCTGGTCCATCGGGTCCACGCATGCGACGGCCGCGTCGACGCCGTCGAGGGCTTCAGCCAGACCGGCGCCGGTGGTCACGTCGCCGGTCACGTACTGCACAGCGCCCGCCGAACCGCCCGGATGGTGGCCGCGGCTGAGTACCCGCACCTGCACCCCGGCATCGTGCAGGCGCTGCACCACGATGCGGCCGACTCTGCCGGTGCCACCGACGACCAGGACGCGGTTGGTCATCGCGGGCCTCTAGTGACCGAGCCGGCCGCGGCCCAGCCGCAGCAGCAGCATCGCCAGGTCCTTGCCGTCCTGGCCGAGTTCGCTGTAGCGCTCGAGCACCTTCATTTCGCGACTGTGCACCAGGCGGGTGCCACCGGATGCCATCCGGGCCTTGCCGATCTCCTGCGAGATCTCGGTGCGCCGCTTCACCGCGGCCAGGATCTCGGCGTCGAGCCGGTCGATCTCATGGCGCAGTTCATCGATGTCGGGCAGCTGTTGGGGTTGGGCAGACATGATTAGGACTCCAGGTTCTCGCTGTTGGTGGTTTCTGGTCCCATCGGCGATCCGGCCTCACACAACAGACGAGCCCCGGGTCGGCGAAGCGGACCGCGGGGCTTGGCGAAGCAGCTAAACCACGGGCACCGCTGATCGGTACCCGTAGAAAAATCGACGCTGCATGTCGAGCACGAACCGAGTCTGCCACTAACGGCCGTGCCAGCGCAAAGAGTGTCGTCCGGCGGCGGTACGTTGGGTCAGATATGACAGTGCACGCGACTTCGCAAACCGATCACCTGCTCGACGGGCTCAACCCGCAGCAACGCCAGGCCGTTCTGCATGAGGGCTCGCCGCTGCTGATCGTCGCCGGTGCCGGCTCGGGGAAGACCGCGGTGCTCACCCGGCGCATCGCCTACCTCCTGGCCGCCCGAGACGTCGGGGTGGGGCAGGTACTGGCGATCACCTTCACCAACAAGGCCGCCGCCGAGATGCGGGAGCGGGTGGTGTCGCTGATCGGCCCACGCGCCCGCGTCATGTGGGTGTCGACTTTTCACTCCACCTGCGTGCGGATCCTGCGCAATCAGGCCTCGGTGGTTCCCGGGCTGAACTCCAACTTCTCCATCTACGACGCCGACGACTCGCGGCGGCTGCTGCTGATGATCGGCCGCGATATGGGCCTCGATGTCAAACGACACTCGCCGCGGCTGCTGGCGGGCGCCATCTCCAACCTCAAGAACGAGTTGATCGACCCCGACCGTGCGCTGGCTGAGCTCACCGAGGACTCCGACGATCTGAGCCGGGTTGTGGCGGCGGTGTACGCCGAATACCAGCGCCGGCTGCGCTCGGCCAACGCCCTGGACTTCGACGACCTGATCGGCGAGACGGTCGGCATCCTGCAGGCATTCCCGGAGATCGCCCAGCATTACCGCCGCCGGTTCCGGCACATCCTGGTCGACGAGTACCAAGACACCAACCACGCCCAGTACATGCTGGTGCGCGAGCTGGCGGGACACGGCGGTTCAGCGAGGCTCGACGGAGGAGAGGCGAAGCTGGGACCGCCGCGTGAGCACGGCTCTGAAACGGGGGACATCCCGCCGGCGGAGCTGTGCGTGGTCGGTGATGCCGACCAGTCCATCTACGCCTTCCGGGGCGCCACCATCCGCAACATCGAGGACTTCGAGCGCGACTACCCCGATGCGGCGACCATGCTGCTGGAGCAGAACTACCGCTCCACCCAGAACATCCTGTCGGCGGCCAACGCGGTGATCGCCTACAACGCCGGGCGCCGGGACAAGCGGTTGTGGACCGACGCCGGTGACGGCGAGCTGATCGTCGGTTATGTCGCCGACAACGAGCACGACGAGGCCCGGTTCGTCGCGCAGGAGATCGACGCCCTGACCGACGCCGGCACAGTCAACTACTCCGACATCGCGATCTTCTACCGCACCAACAACGCGTCCCGGTCGTTGGAAGAGGTGTTCATCCGCGCCGGTATCCCGTACAAAGTCGTTGGCGGCGTGCGCTTCTACGAACGCAAAGAGATTCGCGACATCATCGCCTACCTGCGGGTGCTGGACAACCCGGGTGACGCGGTGAGCCTGCGGCGCATCCTCAACACCCCGCGCCGCGGCATCGGCGACCGCGCCGAGGCGTGCGTGTCGGTGCACGCCGAGAACACCGGCACCGGTTTCGCCGCCGCACTGCGCGCCGCCGCCGAGGGCGGGGTGCCGATGCTCAACACCCGGTCGCAGAACGCGATCGCCGGATTCGTCGCGATGCTCGACGAACTGCGGGCGCATCTCAACACCGCCGACGACGACCTCGGCGGTCTGGTCGAGATGGTGCTCGACCGCACCGGTTACCGCGCCGAACTCGAGGCCTCTACGGATCCGCAGGACCTCGCCAGGCTGGACAACATCAACGAACTCGTCAGCGTCGCCCACGAATTCAGCATCGACCGGGCCAACGCGCTCGCCGAACAGGCCGTCGGCGGCGCCGACATGGACGAAGCAGAGGACGTGCCCGACGTCGGCGTGCTGGCGGCGTTTCTGGAGCGGGTCTCGCTGATCGCCGACACCGACGAGATCCCCGAACACGACTCCGGAATGGTCACGCTGATGACCCTGCACACCGCCAAGGGCCTGGAATTCCCGGTGGTGTTCGTCATCGGCTGGGAGGACGGCATGTTCCCGCACATGCGGTCACTCGGCGATGCCCGCGAGCTCTCCGAGGAACGCCGGCTGGCCTACGTCGGCCTCACCCGGGCCCGGCAACGGCTCTACCTCAGCCGGGCCAAGGTGCGCTCGTCGTGGGGTCAGCCGATGCTGAACCCGGAGTCACGTTTCCTGCGAGAGATTCCGCAGCAGCTCGTCGACTGGCGGCGCACCGACGCCACTGCGGCGCCGAGCGCCCCGGTCAGCGGTGCCGGCCGGTTCGGCTCGCCTCGGCCCGCACCGTCGCGGTCGGGCAACCGGCCGTTGTTGGTCCTGGCGCCGGGGGACCGGGTCACGCACGACAAGTACGGCCTGGGCCGGGTGGAGGAAGTGTCCGGGGTGGGGGAGTCGGCGATGTCGCTGATCGACTTCGGCAGTTCCGGGCGGGTCAAGCTGATGCACAACCACGCGCCGGTCAGCAAGCTCTAACTCCCGAACAGCCAGCGCTTGGTGTTCGGGTGCAGCGCGGTCACGACGGTCGCGATCTGGATGATCGGGATGGTGTGCACGATCCACGGGACGCGGGCACCGGCGATGAACAGGCTGCCGAAGGTCAGCAGGGCGACCACCGCCCCGACGGCGATCTGGTAGCGGCCGAGCGGGCGCCGTAACAGCAGCAGGATCACCCCGGACACGGTCAACACCGCGAACACCAGGCTCAAGAAGGCGACCGCGACACAGAACAGCCGGTCGGTGTGCCACCAGCTGGCGATCAGGTCGGTGGACACCACGGAGGTGGCCCAGCAGCCGACGATGGCGAGTACGCAGGCAGTGATCGGAACAGCGGCCGACGCGTACTGAACCCGCACCGGCTGCGCCATCTCAGGGTGCCGTGTGGGCGGCGGTATCCGCGAGGCCCCGGTGACGATGGGAATAGCACCGGTCGGGGCCCGGCGGATGATGCGGCTGGCTGGATTGGAACCGGTGGGAGTCGCGCCGGTCGGTGGCTGGTGGCGGTCGGTCACCAAACCAGGTTATGCGAAATTGATCCCGCGCTTGGCGAGCCAGGAGGCCGGATCGATCCGACTGGTGCCGTTCTGCAGGACTTCGAAGTGCAGATGCGGGCCGGTGGAGTAGCCACGGTTGCCCATCTCGGCGATCTGGTCACCGGCCATCACACGCTCGCCGACGCTGACCAGCGACCGGTTGATGTGGCCGTACAGCGTCACGGTGCCGTCGGAGTGACGCACCTTGACCAGCATGCCGTAGCCCGCGCTGGGGCCGGATTCGATCACCACGCCGTCGGAGGCGGCCAGGATCGGGGTGCCGATGGCGTTGGCGATGTCGATGCCGGCGTGCAGCACGCCCCAGCGGTAGCCGAAGTTCGAGGTGAACGCACCCTGAGTCGGCGCGACGAACAGCGGCCGCTGCAGCCGGGCCTCGCGCTCGGCGCGTTCCTGGGCGAACGCCACGCCCTTGGCCAGCTCCTCGTTGTGCACGACGACGTTGGCGGCCGCCTTGACCGTGATCATCTGCATGCCGCGGCTGGAGGTGGTGGTCGTGGCGTCGTTCAGCGTGGTCTTGCTGGCGGCCAGCACCGCGGGCCGGGCGACGGTGTCACCCGACGGGTGGGTGGCGGCGTGCGCCGCCGCTGCGGCCGCACCGGCGGCCATTGCGGCGATCATCACGCGGCTCTTGACGGCACCGGCCGGCTGGCTGCGGTGGCGTCCGCTCCGGGCACGCATACCGGCGGCGCCATTCGGGTACAGGTACTCATCGGGGTAGCCGCCGCGGGGGAAGGCCAGCCGCAGTACCGGCATGTTGTCGGTGTCGGTGAGGTCGTCCAGCTCGGGGGCCGACAACACCGCTGCCGCCGCCTCGTCGAACGGGCAGTCGCTGAATCCGGCGGCGTCGTCGAGCGGGCCGAACTCGCTGAACGGAATGATGTCAGTGACCTCGGTCGGGTTGGGTGCCGCCGACCGGGCTGCAGCCGCCACACCATCGCTCCGGCGTCGGGGCACGCGCCCGCCCGGAACCGAACGCATGGCTGTACTGCGCTGCATCAGTCTGGAAGATCCTTCGGTCGTAATCAGAACGTTATAAAGACCTAGACCTGGTGACGGTAACCACTGCCCCGGGTTCCTGGCAAGCTATCGGCCGAATCCGGGTATTGAATGTGAAGCGGATCACCATTTTCTGGCGGTGAGATGTGCCACAGCGGTGGTATGGGAGGCGGGAACCCCGCCGCGGGGTCGATACAGTGCCAGCGGAGTTAAATCCTTGTGACCCGACAGTGCCGGCGTTCCGGCTACCCGTAATAAGACAGTGAGCCCAATGGATCTTTTCGAGTATCAGGCGAAGGAGCTGTTCGCCAAGCACAACGTGCCCACCACTCCTGGCCGAGTAACCACCTCGGCTGAGGACGCCAAGGCCATCGCCACCGAGATCGGCCGACCGGTCATGGTCAAGGCCCAGGTCAAGGCCGGCGGACGTGGCAAGGCCGGCGGCGTGAAGTACGCCGCCACCCCGGAAGACGCCCTTACCCACGCGCAGAACATTCTCGGCCTGGACATCAAGGGCCACATCGTCAAGAAGCTGCTGGTGGCCGAGGCGAGCGACATCGCCGAGGAGTACTACATCTCCTTCCTGCTGGACCGGTCCAACCGCACCTACCTGGCCATGTGTTCGGTCGAGGGCGGTATGGAGATCGAAGAGGTCGCCGCCACCAAGCCGGAGCGACTGGCCAAGGTGCCCGTCGACGCCGTCAAGGGTGTTGACCTGGCGTTCGCCCGCTCGATTGCCGAGCAGGGCCACCTGCCCGCCGAGGTGCTCGACGCCGCCGCGGTGACCATCCAGAAGCTGTGGGAGGTCTTCGTCGCCGAAGACGCCACCCTGGTCGAGGTCAACCCGCTGGTTCGCACCCCCGACGACCAGATCCTGGCGCTGGACGGCAAGGTCACCCTGGACGGCAACGCCGAGTTCCGTCAGCCCGGCCACGCCGAGTTCGCCGACCTCGACGCGACCGACCCGCTGGAGATCAAGGCCAAAGAGCACGACCTGAACTACGTCAAGCTGGACGGCGAGGTCGGCATCATCGGCAACGGCGCCGGCCTGGTCATGTCCACGCTGGACGTCACCGCCTACGCCGGTGAGAAGCACGGCGGCGTGAAGCCGGCCAACTTCCTCGACATCGGAGGCGGCGCCTCCGCCGAGGTGATGGCCGCCGGCCTGGACGTCATCCTGGGTGACAAGCAGGTCAAGAGCGTCTTCGTCAACGTTTTCGGTGGCATCACCGCGTGCGACGCGGTGGCCAACGGCATCGTCAAGGCCCTGGAGATGCTCGGCGGCGCCGCGACCAAGCCGCTGGTGGTGCGCCTGGACGGCAACAACGTCGAGGAGGGTCGGGCGATCCTGGCCGAGGCCAACCACCCGCTGGTGACCGTCGTCGCCACCATGGACGAGGCCGCCGACAAGGCCGCCGAGCTGGCCAACGCCGGAAAGGACGCATAAGTCATGTCGATCTTTGTCAACAAGGACAGCAAGGTCATCGTCCAGGGCATCACCGGTGCCGAGGCCACCAAGCACACCGCGCGCATGCTGGCCGCCGGCACCCAGATCGTCGGCGGTGTCAACGCCCGCAAGGCCGGCACCACCGTCTCGCACAAGGACAAGGCCGGCGCTGACGTCGAGCTGCCGGTGTACGGCAGTGTTGCCGAGGCCATGAAGGAGACCGGCGCTGACGTGTCGATCGCCTTCGTGCCGCCGAAGTTCGCCAAGGACGCGATGATCGAGGCCATCGACGCCGAGATCCCGCTGCTGGTCGTCATCACCGAGGGAATCCCGGTGCAGGACAGCGCCTTCGCGTGGGCCTACAACGTCGAGAAGGGTGAGAAGACCCGGATCATCGGGCCGAACTGCCCCGGCATCATCACCCCGGGTGAGTGCCTGGTCGGCATCACCCCGGCCGACATCTCGGGCACCGGCCCGATCGGTCTGGTGTCGAAGTCCGGCACGCTGACCTACCAGATGATGTACGAGCTGCGGGACTTCGGTTTCTCCACCGCGATCGGCATCGGCGGCGACCCGGTGATCGGCACCACCCACATCGACGCCATCGAGGCGTTCGAGAAGGACCCGAACACCAAGGTCATCGTGATGATCGGCGAGATCGGCGGCGACGCCGAGGAGCGTGCCGCGGCCTACATCAAGGACAACGTCACCAAGCCGGTCGTCGGCTACGTGGCCGGGTTCACCGCTCCGGAGGGCAAGACCATGGGCCACGCCGGCGCCATCGTGTCGGGCTCCTCGGGCACCGCGGCCGCCAAGCAGGAGGCCCTGGAGGCCGCCGGCGTGAAGGTGGGCAAGACCCCCTCGGCGACCGCGGCGTTGGCGCGCCAGATCCTCGAGAGCCTGTAGCTGTTTTCTGCCGAGCAGTCCCCCGCAAGCGGGAGGTACCCCCAGTGAAAGCCCCCATTTTCAGCTGAATTTGGGGGCTTTCGCGTCTGCTCACCGTAGGAAGGTGAACCCATGAGCATCGACCCGCGCACCCCCGTCGTCGTCGGAGTCGGGCAGGCCGCCGAGCGCATCGACGACGCCGACTACCGCGGCATGTCGCCGGTCGAGCTGGCCGCTGCCGCCACCCAGGCCGCACTGGCCGACACCGGTGCCGATGCGGCGCGGATCGCCACCGCCATCGACGCGGTGGTGGCCACCCGGGCGTTCGAGAACTCGATCCCGAAAGCGCCTGCGCCGCTGGGTAAGTCGAACAATTTCCCGCGGTCCGTCGCGCGGCTGATCGGCGCCGAACCGGCTCGGGCGGTGCTGGACAAGGTCGGCGGTCAGGGGCCGCAGAAGCTGCTCACCGAGTTCGCCGGTGAGATCGTGGCCGGCACCGCCGACGTCGTGCTGCTGTGCGGCTCGGATGCCACCTCGACGCTGCGTCACTTCGCCGGCGCCGAGAACAAGCCGGATTTCACCGAGACCATCGACGGGCAGCTCGAAGACCGCGGCTACGGGCTCGAGGACTTCGTCGAGCACTACACCGTCATCCACGGGCTGACCGGTGCGCCGGTGCAGTACGGCCTGCTGGAGAACGCCCGTCGCGCCCGACTGGGCCTCGGCACGGCCGACTACCTGCAGGCGATGGCGGAACTGTTCGCTCCGATGACCAAGATCGCCGCCAAGAACCCGTTCTCGGCCTCCCCGGTGGAGCGCTCGATCGACGAGCTGGCCACGATCAGCAGCTCCAACCGGATGATCTGCGACCCCTACCCGCGGCTGCTGGTGGCCCGCGATCAGGTCAACCAGGGCGCCGCGGCGCTGCTGATGTCGGTGGAGGCCGCCCGGCGCCTGGGTGTGCCCGAAAACCGCTGGGTGTATCTGCACGGCCACGCCGACATGCGTGAGCAGCGCCTGCTGGAGCGTCCCGACCTGAGTGCCTACCCGGCAGCCGTCGCGGCCACCACCGAGGCGCTCGCGATGGCCGGGATCGGCTTCGGCGACGTCGCGGCGATGGACCTCTACAGCTGCTTCCCGGTGCCGGTGTTCAACATCTGCGACGCGTTCGGCCTGGCCGCCGATGATCCGCGCGGGCTGACCCTCACCGGCGGGCTGCCGTTCTTCGGGGGCGCCGGCAACAACTACTCGATGCACGCCATCGCCGAAGCCGTGGCGGCCGCCCGGAGCGTCCCGGGACAATTCGCGCTGGTGGGCGCCAACGGCGGCATGCAGAGCAAGTATTCGGTCGGGGTGTACTCAAGCACCCCGGTGCCGTGGACGGCGGATCGCAGCGCGGAGCTGCAGGCCGGGCTCGACGCCGGGCCGACGGTCGCGGTCACCGAACACGCCGACGGTCCGGCGACCATCGAGACCTACAGCGTCCGCTACGACTGGGAGACCCGCACGGGCATCATCATCGGCCGGCTGGACGCCGACGGCAGTCGCTTCCTGGCGACCACCGAGGACGACGACCTGGTGGCACTGCTGTCCGACGGCGAACCGCTGGGAGCGCCCATCACGGTGCGTGCCCTCGACTACGGCAACCGCTGCTCGTTGCGGTAGCGCCTCGCGCCACGAGGGCGCGAGCGCTAGGCGGAGAGGCCGAGCTTGCCGGCCAGCCGCTCGACGTAAGCGGCCACCTCCGCTTCGGAGCGGTCCGGCAACCCGAACAGCGTCTCGGTGACGCCGATCTCGGCCCAGTGCGCCAGCTTCTCGGGCACCGGCTTGAAGTCCAGCGCCACGATCTGCGGCGCCCCGTCGCGGTCGGCGGCAGCCCAGGTGTCCTGCAGCAGCTTGACCGGCTCGTCGATGTCGAAGTCGCGCGGCGTGGTGATCCAGCCGTCGGCGCTGCGGGCGATCCACTTGAAGTTCTTCTCGGTACCGGCCGCACCGACGAGCACCGGAATGTGCGACTGCATCGGCTTGGGCCAGGCCCAGCTGGGCCCGAAGTTCACGAACTCGCCTTCGTAGGCCGCTTCCTCCTCGGTCCACAGCGCCCGCATGGCCTCCAGGTACTCCCGCAGCATGGTGCGCCGGCGGCCCGGCGGCACCCCGTGGTCGGCCAGCTCGTCGGTGTTCCAGCCGAAGCCCACACCCAGGCTCACCCGGCCACCGGACAGGTGGTCCAGGGTGGCGATGGATTTCGCCAGCGTGATCGGATCGTGCTCGACGGGCAGCGCCACCGCGGTCGACAGTCGCACCCGAGAGGTGACCGCACATGCGGTACCCAGACTGACCCACGGGTCGAGGGTGCGCATGTAGCGGTCGTCGGGAAGTGACTCGTCGCCGGTCGTGGGGTGCGCCGCCTGGCGCTTGATCGGAATGTGCGTGTGTTCGGGGACATAGAACGTGGAAAAGCCGTGGTCGTCGGCGAGTTTGGCGGCCGCCGCCGGGGTGATGCCACGGTCACTGGTGAACAGCACAAGCCCGTAATCCATATTCCGATTAGAACGTGTTCCTGTTCGGTGGGCGACAGGGGGTCCCATTACCGCACGGTGTTGACCCGCCGGCTCGACCCGAGAGTGCGCTAGCGTGGATGGTCGAACCGCGCCGCACCCCTCACACGCACTTGCCCCCGAGCACAGGAGAGGTCATGACCTACTCACCCGGGAACCCTGGTTTCCAGCCTTCCCAACCGCCGGGTTCCTACGGGCCCCCGGCATCCTCCACGCCGTCGTTCGCCAAAACCGCAGATGTCGAGAGCAAGCTCCCGCTGTACCTGCAGATCGCGGTGGCGGTGCTGGGGCTCGGCGTCTACCTGGCGAACTTCGGGCCGATCGTGACCGTCACCAACGGCGAGTACCCGCTGATCCTCGGCGACGCCGGGCACACGGTTCCGCTGGCGCTGCTGGCCGGCCTGCTCGCCGGGGCAGGCCTGCTGCCCAAGGCGAAGCAGTACACCGCGGTGGTTGCCGCGATCTCGGCTCTGGGGGCGTTGCTGGCGATCGCGACCCTCGCCGATGCCGGTGACGACTACACCGTCGGCTGGGGGCTGTGGCTGGTGCTGACGTTCAGCATCCTGCAGGCCGTCGCCGCGGTCGGAGCGCTGCTGCTGGAGGCCGGTGTCGTCACCGCTCCCGCGCCGCGCCCCAAGTACGACCCGTACGCCCAGTACGGGCTGCCGCCGGGCGGTAACTACTACGGTCAGCCGGGCCAGCACGGGTACGGCCAGCAGGGTCCGCAGCAGTCCGGATACCCGTCCTACGGCGGCAGTTACCCGTCGGCGCCGTCCAGCGGCGGCTTCGGTGCCCAGTCGGCCCCGTCGACCGGCGGATTCAGCTCCGGTCCGCAGCCGACGCCGCAGGGTCCGCCCACGCCGCCGACCGGATTCCCCAGCTTCAGCCCGCCCTCGACCGGCGCTCCGGGCAGTTCTTCGACGGCAGGCCAGGGTGGGACGGGTCAAGGTCAGAGCTCGACGGGCGGCCAGCAGTCGCAGGGCGGTTCCGCCCCGTCGGGGCCGGCTCAGCCCTAACCCGCGACCGCGCGCCGAGTTGAACGTGCCCGCAGCGTGACACCGGTGGCCGGCGGTAAACCAGGCTCTAACCCCACACGCGATCTGGTGCGGGTCGCATTCGGCCCGTCCATCGTGGCGTTGACGGTCATCGCAGCGGTGACCCTGCTGCAGTTGCTGATCGCCAACAGCGACATGACCGGAGCATCGGGTGCGATCGCCAGCATGTGGCTGGGGGTGCACCAGGTGCCGATCTCGATCGGCGGCCGGGAGCTGGGTGTCCTGCCGCTGCTGCCGGTGTTGCTGATGGTGGCCGGAACCGCCCGGACCACCGCGCAGGCCACCGCCCGCGGCGCGTCCTGGTTCGTCGTCCGCTGGATCGTGGCGTCGGCCCTGGGTGGCCCGCTGCTGATCGCGGCGATCTGCCTGGCCGTGATCCACGACGCGGCGTCGGTCATCACCGAGCTGCAGACCCCGAACGCCCTGGGCGCCTTCGCGCACGTGCTGATGGTGCATGCGATCGGAGCCGCGATCGGCGTGGGGACGCGGATGGGCCGCCGGATCCTCGCCGAGACACCGCTGCCGGACTGGCTGCCCGACGCACTGCGGGCCGCGGTCGCCGGAATGCTGGCTCTGCTGGGGCTGGCCGGGGCGGCCACGGTGGCTTCCCTGGTCTTGCACTGGGGGACCATGCACGAGCTGTATGCGATCACCGATTCGCTGTTCGGCCAGCTCAGCCTCACCCTGCTGGCGGTGCTGTATGTGCCCAACGTCCTCGTCGGCGCGGCAGCGATGGCGGTCGGGTCGAGCGCGCACATCGGGCCCGCGCTGTTCAGTGCGTTCACCGTGCTCGGCGGCGACATCCCGGCACTGCCCATCCTGGCCGCGGCGCCCACCCCACCGTTGGGTCCCGTCTGGGTGGCGTTGCTGATCATCGGCGCCTCGTCGGGGGTGGCCGTCGGTCAGCAGTGCGCCCGCCGCGCCCTGCCGCTGCTTCCGGCACTGGCCAAGGTGCTGACCGCGGCATCCCTCGCGGCGGTGGTGATGGCGCTGCTCGGCCTGGCCGGGGGTGGGCGGCTGGGCAACTTCGGCGACGTCGGGGTGGATCAGCTCACGTTCGGACCCGCGGTGTTCCTGTGGTTCGCTGCGGTCGGGGCCCTGACGGTGGTGATGATCGGCGGGGTGCGGCGCGGGCCGATCAGGCAGCGGCCGATGCTGCCGGCCGCCCCCGAGAGAGTCCCCGAGCGTGAACCCGCCGCCCCGGCCGAACCCGACGATCCGGTCGAACCGGCCGAATCCGGTGAGCTCTTCGAACCCGACGAGCTGTTCGAACCCGATGAGATCAGCGGGGGAGGCGAGCTGAGCTGGACGCCGCAACCCGAGCCGGCGCGGCCCCATCCGCCGCAGGCGATCGAGTCGCACCCACCGACCCAGCCGCCCGGCCCCTGGGAAGACCCCGAAGACCTGATGTTCACCGACGACGACGGGTTCGACCGACCCCGCTAGACCAACCCCGCGGGCAAATTGAGGACTTCGGTCCCTTATATCCTGATCGCCGTCCTGGTCGCATGGTGAGATGACACACGTCGTCGGCACGTTGCGGAATCTGCACAGACTGGCCGGCGTCCGCGTGGAGAAGCTGACACAACTGGTGCTGCCGCCCGGCCATGAGCCGATCCTCGATGTGATGGCGACGATCTGGATCGATGGCGTCGAGGCCGGGTTCCAGACGGTTGGGGCGACCGCGATCGGGCTGTCCAGCCCCCTGGCGGAGGACTTGTACGAGCGGCTGGAAAGCGCCGAGCTCTGCGGCGAGTACGACGAATTCCCCGAACTCGACGATCGCGACTTCCAGGATCTTGCGTGTGGTCGGGTCGAGAAGATCACCCGCGACATCCATCCGGTCGGCCACCCCGATGTGATCTGGGACAAGGTCGAGATCTGGACGGACGGCGTAGCCGCTGCGCTGCGGATCGCTCGAGATGAAGCGGATCAGCAGGCCTGATTGTCGCGCTCATCTGAGCGGTAGGCTCTTGCATCGTGCAACCGATCCACGTGACCCCATGCGTCCCAGCCCGGCTGGTGGTGTTGGCGTCGGGTACCGGATCGCTGCTGGAGTCGCTGCTGGCCGCGGCGGTGGGCGACTATCCGGCGCGGGTGGTGGCCGTCGGAACCGATCGGGACTGCCGCGCGGTGGAGATCGCCCAGGCGGCGGGGTTGCCGGTGTTCACCGTCCGGATGGCCGACTATCCCGACCGGGCCGCATGGGACCTCGCCCTGGCGGAGGCCACCGCGGCGCATGCGCCCGATCTGGTGGTTTCGGCCGGCTTCATGAAGATTCTGGGCTCGGGGTTCCTTTCCCGGTTCCTCGGGCGCACCGTCAACACCCATCCGGCGCTGCTGCCCGCCTTCCCGGGCGCGCATGCGGTGCCCGACGCGCTGGCCTACGGGGTGAAGGTCACCGGCTGCACGGTGCACCTGGTGGACGCCGGAACCGACACGGGCCCGGTGCTGGCCCAGGAACCCGTCGCCGTGTTCGACGACGACGACGAAGACTCTCTGCATGAACGCATCAAAACAGTGGAGCGCAAGCTCCTGGTGGACGTGCTGGCCGCGCTGGCGACCAGCGGCGTGACCTGGACCGGACGAAAGGCAACCATAGGATGACCGACGGCAAGCGACCGATTCGCCGGGCGCTGATCAGTGTCTACGACAAGACCGGCCTGGTCGACCTGGCCGCCGGCCTACATGCCGCCGGCGTGGCGATCGTCTCCACCGGCTCGACCGCCAAGTCGATTGCCGCCAAGGGTATTCCGGTGATGCCGGTGGAGCAGCTGACCGGTTTCCCGGAGGTGCTCGACGGCCGGGTCAAGACCCTGCACCCGCGGGTGCACGCCGGGTTGCTGGCCGATCTGCGTAAGCCCGAACATGCCACGGCGCTGGAGGAACTGGACATCGCGCCGTTCGACCTGGTGGTGGTCAACCTCTACCCGTTCAGCGAGACCGTGGATTCCGGTGCCGACATCGACGAGTGCGTCGAGCAGATCGACATCGGCGGGCCGTCGATGATCCGGGCGGCCGCCAAGAACCACCCCAGCGTCGCCGTGGTGGTCGACCCGTTGGGGTACGACGGCGTGCTGGCCGCGGTCAACGCCGGCGGATTCTCCCTTGCCGAGCGGAAACGGCTGGCGTCGCTGGCATTCCGTCACACCGCCGAATACGACGTCGCGGTCGCCAACTGGATGTCATCGACGCTGGCGCCCTTCGAACGGGCCGGAGAGCCGCGTCAGCCCCTACCGGAATGGATCGGGCGCACCTACCGCCGGGCCGCGCAGCTGCGCTACGGCGAGAACCCGCACCAGCAGGCCGCACTCTTCTGCGACGGCGGCGCCTGGCCCGGCCTGGCGCAGGCCGACCAGCTGCACGGAAAAGAGATGTCCTACAACAACTTCACCGACGCGGATGCCGCATGGCGGGCGGCGTTCGATCATGAAGAGATCTGCGTGGCGATCATCAAGCACGCCAACCCGTGCGGGATCGCGGTGTCGGCGACCTCGGTGGCCGACGCCCATCGCAAGGCGCACGAATGCGATCCGTTGAGCGCGTTCGGCGGTGTGATCGCGGCGAACACCGAGGTCAGCGTGGAGATGGCGGAGTACGTCAGCACCATCTTCACCGAGGTCATCGTCGCGCCGGCCTACGCGCCGGGCGCCGTCGAGATCTTGGCGCGCAAGAAGAACATCCGCGTGCTGGTGGCCTCTGAGCCGCTGCGCGGCGGCACCGAGTGGCGTCAGGTCAGCGGCGGGCTGCTGATGCAGAGCCGCGACGGCCTCGACGCCGACGGCGACAACCCGTTGAACTGGACGCTGGCCACCGGGGCGCCGGCCGATCCGGCCACCCTGGCCGACCTGGTGTTCGCCTGGCGGTCCTGCCGCGCGGTCAAGTCGAACGCGATCGTCGTCGCCGCCGCCGGTGCCACGATCGGCGTCGGCATGGGGCAGGTCAACCGGGTCGACGCGGCCCGGCTGGCCGTCGAGCGCGGCGGTGATCGGGTGGCCGGCGCGGTCGCGGCCTCCGACGCCTTCTTCCCGTTCCCCGATGGCCTGCAGACCCTGACCGCCGCCGGGGTGAAGGCGATCGTGCACCCGGGCGGCTCGGTCCGCGACGACGAGGTCACCGCGGCCGCTGCCGAAGCGGGGATCACGCTGTACCTGACCGGGGCCAGGCATTTCGCGCACTGAAAACCCTTGACAAAAAGATTGCAGGCACTCACTATCTAACTCAACCTCGGAGTTAGGAGTGTTGTGGTGGCTTACGACCTGATCATCCGCGACGGCCTGTGGTTCGACGGGCTGGGCAATGCCCCGCAGGTCCGCACCCTGGGCATCCGTGACGGCGTGGTGGCCGACATCGTGTCGGGTCCGCTGGACGAGACGGACTGCCCGGAGGTGATCGACGCCGCCGGCAAGTGGGTGGTGCCCGGCTTCATCGACGTGCACACCCACTACGACGCCGAGGTGCTGCTGGACCCGGGTCTGCGCGAATCAGTGCGCCACGGCGTCACCACCGTGCTGCTGGGCAACTGCTCGCTGTCGACGGTGTACGCCGACTCCGAGGACGCCGCCGACCTGTTCAGCCGGGTGGAGGCGGTGCCGCGCAAGTTCGTGCTGGATGCGCTGCAGGCCAAGAAGACCTGGTCCACGCCGGCCGAATACGTGCGTGCCCTCGACGAGATGCCGCTCGGCCCCAATATCGGCTCCATGCTCGGCCACTCGGACCTGCGGACCGCGGTGCTCGGCCTGGACCGCGCCACCACCGACGGCGTCGTCCCCAGTGATGCCGAACTGGAGAAGATGGCCGCACTGCTCGAAGAGGGCCTGGACGCCGGGCTGTTGGGCATGTCGGGAATGGATGCGGCCATCGACAAACTCGACGGCGAGCGGTTCCGCTCGCGGGCGCTGCCCTCGACGTTCGCCACCTGGCGTGAACGCCGCCGGCTGATCAAAGTGCTGCGCAAGCGCGGTCGGATGCTGCAGAGCGCCCCGAACGTCGCAAAACCGTTGACGGCGTTGAACTTCTTCCTGACCAGCAGCGGAATGTTCGGTCGGCGGCGCGGGGTGCGGATGAGCCTGCTGGTCTCGGCGGACGCCAAGTCGTCCCCGGGTGCGGTGCGTGTCCTGGGCCCCGGCACTCGGCTGCTCAACGCGCTGCTCGGTTCCTCGGTGCGGTTCCAGCACCTGCCGGTGCCGTTCGAATTGTATTCCGACGGAATCGATCTGCCGGTGTTCGAGGAATTCGGCGCCGGCACCGCCGCGCTGCACCTGCGCGATCAGCTGGAGCGCAACACGTTGCTGGCCGACACCGATTACCGGCGCCGGTTCCGTAAGTCGTTCGACCGTAAGAAATTGGGCCCCACGCTGTGGCACCGTGACTTCCACGAAGCGGTGATCGTCGAATGCCCGGACGCGAGCCTGATCGGCAAGAGCTTCGGGCAGATCGCCGACGAGCGCAAGCTGCACCCGCTGGACGCCTTCCTGGATGTGTTGGTGGCCAACGGCGAACGCAACGTCCGCTGGACCACCATCGTCGCCAATCACCGGCCCAAGGAGCTCGACCGACTGGCCAACGAGCCGACCATCCACTTCGGGTTCTCCGACGCCGGGGCGCACCTGCGCAACATGGCGTTCTACAACTACTCGCTGCGGCTGCTCAAGCGGGTGCGCGACGCCCAGGCGGCGGGCCGCCCGTTCATGAGCGTCGAGCGGGCCGTGTACCGGCTGACCGCCGAGGTCGCCGACTGGTTCGGTTTGGACGCGGGCACGCTGCGCCGAGGCGACCGTGCCGACTTCGTGGTGATCGACCCGGCCGGCCTGAACCAGGACGTGGACGCCTACCACGAGGAAAAGGTCGAGTTCTACGGCGGACTGAGCCGGATGGTCAACCGCAACGACGACGCCGTGGTGGCGACCGGGGTGGGCGGCACCGTGGTGTTCGGCAACGGGCAGTTCCGCGAGGGCTACGGCACGACGATGAAGTCCGGGGTGTTCCTGCGTGCCGGATCCCCTGAGCTGGCACCGGTTTAGAGGTTCAGACCATGGCCCGGACCCAGCGGGAGCGCCGCGAGGCCACCGTGGCGGGGCTGCTTGACGCGAGCATCGCCACCATTGCCGAGGTCGGGTATGCGCGAGCGTCTGCCAAGACGATCGCGCGGCGCGCGAACGTTTCCGATGGGGCGTTGTTCCGCCACTTCGACACCATGGGTGACTTCATGGCGGCCACCGCCCGCGAGGTGCTGCGCCGTCAGCTGGAGCTGATCGGTAAGCAAGTGGCGGAGATCCCGGCCGACGGCTCGGCGCTGGAAGCGGTATTGACCGTGCTGCGTGATCTGACGGCGAACTCGAACAACGCGGTGGTCTACGAGTTGCTGATCGCCGCACGCACCGACGAGAAGCTGCGGTCCACGCTGTCGGAGGTGTTGGAGGAATATGGTGCGAAGATCCACGACACCGCCCGGGGGTTTCCCGGCGCCGACGCATTTCCCGAGGAGCTGTTCCCCAACGTGGTTGCGTTGCTCACCAACACCTTCGACGGCGCCGCGATCGTACGGACCGTGCTGCCGCAGCCCGAGATCGAGGCTAAGCGCATTCCGTTGCTGCTGAAGCTGTTTGAGGACTGGTCGCAGCGCCGGACGCCTTAGGCGATCTCGTCGGTGACCGGTGACGAGGCGTCCTTAGGCGCGGTCGCCATCACGTAGTCCACGAAGTCGGCGATCTCGCCGACCGCACGCCGCGCGTCGGGGTTGAAGTCGAAGGTGAGCTGGAACATGTGCAACGCGCGGTCCCAGACCTGAACCCAGTTCGGCACTCCGGCGGCGGTGAGTTTGTCGGCCAGCACGAAGGTGTCGTTGCGCAGCATCTCGTTGTTGCCGACCTGCAGCAGGAACGGGCCCAGGCCGCGCAGTTCTGCCTCCGGCGGCATCACCGGCAGTTCGCGGCTTCCGTTGACGGTGGCGTAGACGCGGTAGAGGAACATGAACGCCATGAACGGGAAGAACGGGTCGCGGTGGGCGCTTGCGGCCTGCCGTTTGATCTCCATGTCCGACGACGTCAGCGGTGACATCAGCACCTGACCGGCGGGCGCGGGCAGCCCGGCGTCACGCGCCGTCAGCGCGGTGTTGGCCGCCATCAGTCCGCCGGCCGAATCCCCGGCCAGCACAATGCGATCCGCGGTGAATCCGGCGTCCAGCACATGCTGGTAGGCGCACAGGCCGTCGGAAACGGCCTCCTCGATGCCGGCCTGCGGCGCCAAGCGGTAGCCGACGTTGAACACCTTGGCGCCGGTGGCCGCCGAGAGCTTGCTGGCAAAGCGGCGGTGCGAGTTGAGGCCCAGGGTGACCAGCGCTGAGCCGTGGAAGTAGACGATCACCCGATCGGAGTCCCGGGCGGCCGGGGCCACCACCCACTCCGCGGGGCAGTCGGGCAGCCGCAGCGGGGTCACCTCGGTGCCGGGCAGCGCCCGGATGTAGCGCATCGGTTGGTCGATGAGATCCAGGCGCGCCCGCTGCATTCCGGCCGGCCAGATCCGGTTCATGACGAGGCCGACAACCGTCAGCACGGCGATCGAGGTGCGCAGGAAGACCAGTGCCGCCAAGCCGAGCAGCCGGGCCTGCCAGCTGGCCGGGCCGAAGTACGTCTGAGCCGGACGATCACGCCATTCGGGTGAGTTCACGGTACCCAGGGTATCGGGTATCTGGCGCCGGATAAACCTGGACGCCGTGACGGACCTTCGCGCCCGTCGTAGCGTGGAGTGGTGACCGCGCCGAAAATCCCGCACGATCTGCCCTCAACCCTTGGCGAGCTGCGTGCCGCCGGCCACCGTGAACGGGGGGTCAAGCAAGAGATCGCCGAGAACCTGCTGGCCCGCCTCGCCGACGGTGACGACGGCGCAGCCATCTGGCCCGGCATCTTCGGCTTCGACGAGACCGTGCTCCCGCAGCTGGAGCGTGCGCTGATCGCCGGCCACGACATCGTGCTGCTCGGCGAGCGCGGCCAGGGCAAGACGCGGCTGCTGCGGGCACTGACCGGCCTGCTTGACGAGTGGACGCCGGTGATCGCCGGCGCCGAACTCGGTGAGCACCCGTATTCGCCGATCACGCCCGAATCGATTCGGCGGGCCACCGAACTCGGCGATGCGCTGCCGGTGACGTGGCGGCACCGCAGCGAGCGCTACACCGAAAAACTCGCCACCCCGGACACCTCGGTGGCAGACCTGGTCGGTGACATCGACCCGATCAAGGTCGCCGAGGGGCGCAGCCTCGGTGACCCCGAGACCATTGCCTACGGCCTGATCCCGCGGGCGCACCGCGGCATCGTCGCAGTCAACGAGCTGCCCGACCTGGCCGAGCGCATCCAGGTGTCGATGCTCAACGTGATGGAGGAGCGCGACATCCAGGTCCGCGGCTATACGCTGCGCCTGCCGCTGGACGTCGTGGTGGTCGCCAGCGCCAACCCCGAGGACTACACCAACCGGGGCCGGATCATCACCCCGCTCAAGGACCGGTTCGGCGCCGAGATCCGCACGCACTACCCTCTCGAGCTGGATGCGGAGGTCGGCGTGATCTCCCAGGAGGCCCACCTGAGTGCGGCGGTGCCCGACTATCTGCTGGCGGTGCTGGCCCGATTCGCCCGCTACCTGCGCGAGTCCCGGTCCATCGATCAGCGGTCCGGTGTCTCGGCGCGGTTCGCGATCGCCGCGGCGGAGACGGTGGCGGCCTCGGCGCGCCACCGCGGCGCGCTGCTGGGTGAGACCGATCCGGTGGCCCGGGTGGTCGATCTCGGCACGATCATCGACGTGTTGCGCGGCAAGTTGGAGTTCGAGTCCGGTGAGGAGGGCCGCGAGCAGGCGGTACTGGAACACCTGCTGCGCCGGGCCACCGCCGACACCGCATCGAGGGCACTGGGCGGGATCGACGTCGGGCCGCTGGTGGCCGCGGTCGAGAACGCGGCGGTGACGACGGGCGAGCGGGTGTCGGCCAAGGCGGTGCTGGCGGCGCTGCCCGACTTGCCGGTGATCGACGCGGTGGCGCAACGGCTGGGCGCGGAATCCGACGGAGAGCGCGCCGCGGCACTCGAATTGGCACTGGAGGCTCTGTATCTGGCCAAGCGCATCGACAAGACGGCCGACGAGGGCGAAACCGTCTATGGCTAGAGCTCACGCCTCACGGTATTCGGCCTACTCCGGTGGGCCGGATCCATTGGCGCCGCCGGTCGATCTGGCCGAGGCGCTGGAGGAGATCGGCCGCGACGTGATGGAGGGGACGTCGCCGCACCGGGCCCTGCAGGAGCTGTTGCGGCGCGGCACCAAGAACATGACCGGTGCCGACCGGTTGGCCGCCGAGGCGCAACGGCGGCGTCGGGAACTGTTGCGCCGCAACAATTTGGACGGAACCCTCGCCGAAGTCAAGAAGCTGCTCGACGAGGCGGTGTTGGCCGAGCGTAAGGAACTGGCTCGCGCACTGGACGACGACGCCCGGTTCGCCGAGATGCAGATCGAGGCGCTGTCGCCGTCGCCGGCCAAGGCGGTGCAGGAACTCTCCGAATACAACTGGCGCAGTCCCGCCGCGCGGGAGTCCTACGAGAAGATCAAAGACCTGCTCGGCCGCGAGATGCTCGACCAACGCTTCGCCGGCATGAAGCAGGCACTGGAAGGCGCCACCGACGCCGACCGGCAGCAGGTCACCGACATGCTCGACGACCTGAACGATCTGCTGGACAAGCACTCCCGGGGCGAGGACACCCCCGAGGACTTCCAGAACTTCATGGACCGCCACGGCGAGTTCTTCCCGGAGAACCCCCGCAATGTCGAAGAGCTGCTGGATTCGCTGGCCAAGCGGGCGGCGGCCGCGCAGCGTTTCCGGAACAGCCTGTCCGCCGAGCAGCGTGCCGAGTTGGATGCGTTGGCGCAGCAGGCATTCGGCTCTCCGGGGCTGCAGCAGGCGCTGGGCCGCCTGGACGCGCACCTGCAGGCGGCCCGGCCGGGAGAGGACTGGACCGGCTCGTCGGAGTTCTCCGGCAGCAACCCGCTCGGCATGGGTGAGGGCGCCCAGGCATTGTCCGACATCGCCGAACTCGAGCAGCTTGCCGAGCAGCTCTCGCAGGCCTATCCCGGCGCCAGCATGGACGACGTAGACCTCGACGCGCTGGCCCGTCAGCTCGGCGACCAGGCCGCCGTCGACGCACGAACCCTGGCTGAGCTGGAACGCGCACTGCTGGGTCAGGGATTTCTGGACCGCAGCTCCGACGGGCAGTGGCGGCTGTCGCCCAAGGCGATGCGGCAGCTGGGGCAGACCGCGTTACGCGATGTGGCACGGCAACTTTCGGGGCGGCGCGGCGAACGTGACCACCGTCGCGCCGGGGCGGCCGGGGAACTGACCGGAGCGACCCGGCCCTGGCAGTTCGGCGACACCGAGCCGTGGAACGTCACCCGCACCCTGACCAACGCGGTGCTGCGGCAGGTTGGTGAACCCGGCGGTTCAGCGACCGGTGGCCGACTGGCGATCAGCGTCGAGGACGTCGAGGTGTCCGAGACCGAGACCCGCACCCAGTCCGCCGTCGCGCTGCTGGTCGACACCTCGTTCTCGATGGTGATGGACAACCGCTGGCTGCCGATGAAGCGCACCGCGCTGGCCTTGAACCATCTGATCAGCACCCGGTTCCGCTCGGATGCGTTGCAGATCATCGCCTTCGGGCGCTACGCCCGTACCGTGACCGCCGCCGAGCTGACCGGCTTGGAAGGCGTCTACGAGCAGGGCACCAACCTGCATCACGCGCTGGCACTGGCAAGCCGGCACCTGCGCCGCCACCCCAACGCCCAGCCGGTGGTGCTGGTGGTCACCGACGGGGAGCCGACCGCGCACCTGGAGGATTATGACGGCACCGGCGCTACGGGCCCAGCGGTGTTCTTTGACTACCCGCCGCACCCGCGAACCATCGCCCACACCGTCAAAGGCTTCGACGACGTCGCCCGGCTCGGTGCACAGGTGACGATCTTCCGGCTCGGGGACGATCCCGGGCTGGCCCGGTTCATCGACCAGGTGGCGCGGCGGGTCCAGGGCCGGGTGGTGGTACCCGAACTCGACGGTCTGGGTGCGGCGGTGGTCGGCGACTATCTGCGGTCGCGGCGCCGCTGATCGGGCACCTACCGGGACAGCAGCCGGCGCTTCTGTTCGGCGAATTCTTCCTGGGTCAGATATCCGGCATCGTGGAGCTCGCCGAGTTCCCGGATCCCAGCCGCCAATTCGGCCAGCGGAACCGTCAGTGGCCGCACCGGTGACGGTGATGCGGGCGCCGGTGAACCCGGCTCCTGCGCCGGCGTGCCTTCCACAGCGGGAGTCGGCTTGCCGTCCCCGCCGCGGTTGCGGTTGACGGCGCCGGCCAGCGCGCTGCCGCCCATCCCGGCCAGGGCCATCTGCCCGAACGCGGTTCCCAGTCCGGCCGGCGTGGCCGCGGCTGCGCTGGAGCCCAGCGGCGTCGAGAAGCTGGCGTGGCGGATCTCCGGGGCCATCTCGGCCCAACTGATCGGCGTGGAGAGCGACCCGAGGGGGAAGGCCTCGCCGTAGGCTACTTTCACCGACTCGTGGGGCACTCGAAGGTTCTCGGTCGACGGGAGCTCGGTCGTCGCTCCCAATTGGCTCAGGGCGTCCAGGATGTTTTTCTGGCCTCCGTAAAGCAGGTCCTGGGTGTCGAAAATCTCGCGCGAGTCCAGCTCCGAGAAGTACATGGCCACGCCCGCCAGATAAACACCGACGATCGACAGGGGCAGGGCAACGCCCACGCCGAGTTCGTCGGCTAGCACCCCGAACCAGTCGAAGATCCCGCTCGGCACGTCGGCCGGCACTGTGGTGGCCGCTATGCCCGGCGAGGCATCCGCCGATCCGGGCCCCGGCAGCGTGGAGGTCGCCTTGGACAGCAGCGCCTGGGCGTTGTTGGCCAGCGAGTTGCCCTGGGCCGCCTGGGAGGCACCTTGGTCGCCCGGCCCGGTGGCGGTCTTCGGGGGTGGTTGGAAGGGCGCCAACTGGGCGGCGGTCGCCGACGTCGATGCGTAGCCGTACATCGCGGTGGCGTCCTGGGCCCACATCTCGGCGTACTGGGCTTCGGTGGCTGCGATCGCCGCGGCGTTCTGGCCCAGAATGTTGGTGGCCAACAGTGTCATCAACTGAGCACGGTTGGCCGCGATCACCGGTGGGGGCACCACCATGGCGAACGCGGCCTCGTAGGCGGCCACGGCCGACTTGGCCTGGACCGCGGTCGTTGCCGCTTGGGCGGACGTGCTGTTCAACCACGTCACGAATGGGGCGACCGAGGCCGCCATCGCTATCGCCGACGGGCCCCGCCACGCTCCGCTGGTCAGCTCGGTGACCACGGACTGATAGGCGGTCGCCGCCAGGTGCAGTTCGGTGGCCACCCCGTCCCAGGCCGTGGCCGCGCTGATCATCGGCCCCGGGCCGGCGCCGGCGTACATCCGGGCGGAGTTGACTTCCGGCGGTAATGCCGCGAAATCCATCGTGGCGCTCAGCTCCCGCCCGTGTGCCAGGCGGCCACGGTGTCACCGCTGGTAGGCGTGCGCATGCGACGGTTCATGGGAGTCGAGTTCCTCCGGTCTCGCTGGGTCGGCTGGTTCGGTCCGGGCAGGCCCGATCCGGCGATCAGGCCGTCCGCAGCTTCTCCGATCCGCATGATATCCCGGGGGCGGGTGGGGATATGTGTTGTTTGATAGCGGCTCGGGCGTTCTGGACGTACCTCCATTTTCCGGACCGGGCCGGGTTTGCCGCCATGGTGTTTGACACCCATTCCTGGGTAGGCGTGACCCGTATGGACAAACATGTGGTGGGCAGGCGAGGCTGGATGACATGCACCGTTGGACGGCGGTCATCGATAAGTTCTGGCGGCTGACCGGGGTACCGGCACAGGGGTTGTTCCACCGGGTCGTTTTGATCAATGGGCTGGTCTTCACCGTTGGCACGCTGCTGCTCGCGGTGACACCGGCGGCGGTGTCGGCGCGCACCCAGTTGACCGAGGTTCCGGTGCTGGTAGTCGGCTTGGCCATCGTGGTGGGGGCGAACGCACTGCTGCTGCGATCGAGTCTTGCTCCGCTGGATCGGCTGGCCGCGTCGATGCGCCGAGTCGATCCGCCGCTGCGCAGTGACCGCATGCACGAGCCGGGCGGCGGCGACCTGCGTCACCTCATCGAATCCTTCAACACCATGCTGGACCGGCTCGAGACGGAGCGGGCCTCATCGAGCGCGTTGGCGCTGGCGGTACAGGAGAGCGAGCGGCAGCGGATCGCCAGGGAGTTGCACGACGAGATCGGACAGACCCTCACCGTTGCCCTGCTCACCCTCAAGCGGGCCGTCGACAACGCGCCGGCGAAGATTCGCGGCGACCTTCGTGACGCCCAGGAGATCGTGCGGTCCAGCCTCGACGAGGTGCGGACCATCGCCGGCCGGCTGCGCCCGGACGTGCTCGAAGACCTCGGCCTGCCCAGCGCCCTACAGGCCCTGTGCAACCAGTTCACCCAGGCTGCCGGCATCGACGTCGTCCGGGACATCGCGGCGCACGTCGACCGATTGAACCCCGACCTGGAACTGGCCTGCTACCGGATCGCGCAGGAGAGCTTGACCAACATCGCCCGCCATTCCGGAGCCCAGAAGGTCTGGTTGGATCTGCATGTCGGCCCCGAGGAACTCGTGCTGAGGATCGCCGACGATGGTCGTGGCGGGGTCAGCTCCACCGGGGCGGGTATCCGCGGAATGGGTGAAAGGGCCCTACTGGTGCGGGGCACGCTCACGATCACCTCCCCGAACGGCAAAGGAACCGAGATAAAGCTGGTGGCGCCGACTCTGAGCGACGGTGGCAGGTGACGGGACCCGAGCCGGCGCGCATCCTGCTCGTCGACGATCACGCCCTGGTGCGCAGTGGGCTGCGGATGATCCTGGACGCCGAGTCGGATCTTCGCGTGGTCGCGGAGGCGGCCGACGGATCCGAGGCACTGACCATCCTGCGGGACACCCCGATCGACCTGGCGGTCCTGGACATCGCGATGCCCAGGATGACCGGGTTGCAGGCTGCGCGGGAGATCGAACGCAGCCATCCCCACGTGCGGATGCTGATGCTGTCCATGTACGACAACGAGCAGTACCTGTTCGAAGCCCTTAAGGCCGGCGCGTCCGGATACGTGCTGAAATCCGTGGCCGACCGCGACCTGATCGAGGCCTGCCGGGCGACCATGCGCGGCGAGCCGTTCCTCTATGCCGGTGCGGTGACCGCGTTGATCCGAGACCACCTGCACCGGGCGCGCCAGGGAGACACGGTGCCGGACAACATCCTGACGCCGCGCGAGGAGGAAGTCCTGAAGTTGATCGCCGAGGGACTGTCGGCCCGTGAGATCGCCAAAACCCTCGGCATCAGCGCCAAGACGGTCGACCGGCACCGGACCAACACCCTGCAAAAACTGGGGCTGCGCGATCGATTGGCATTGACCCGTTACGCGATCAGGACGGGCCTGATAGAGCCCTAGCGGCGTTCGCAAGCGCGACGGAGTCGGGCGCAGCGGGACGCCGCCATCGGGTCTAGCGGCGTTCGCAAGCGCGACGGAGTCGGGCAGTGGGAGTAGAACCCCCCGCGGAATGGGGGCTGTATCCCATGGCGCCGCGCCACTTCACCACGGAAACTGGAAACAGTTCAGATAGGAGTTGTGGGTGCGCATTGAGCAGACGGTAGGATCCCGACGTGGGAACGCAGGTCCACGAGGCGGTCTACCATTTGCCCGGGCGGGCAGTCGTTGACGTGTGTCCGACTGTGGCGCCGTACGGCACCCAGTCGCGCGCTGCTGTGTCCTGACGCCAACAAGTGTGCTGCAGATCCTCGGCCATCTTCTGCTGACACTGATTCCGTTGCCAGACCGGTCTGTGGAGAGTGATGCTCGCGATACTGCTTGCCCATGCTGTTGGCACGGCTGCGGCACCGGCGATGGTGCGCAGGTGGGGTCGGGCGGCGTTCTATCCCTTGGGCGCGATCCCGCTGTTGTCACTGGTGTGGGTGGCGGGGAACTGGCCGCACGGCCAGGGCGACGACCGGCGAGCGCTGGTCAGCTGGGTGCCCGGATTGTCGATGGACATCGCGCTGCGCTTCGACACGCTGGCCGCGATCATGTGTGTGCTGGCGTTGGGGATCGGCGCCCTGGTGCTGTTCTACTGCGCCGAGTACTTCCGCCCGGTCAGCCCGCACACCGAGATCGATCCGCGGCTGCCCAGCTTCGCTGCGAAAATGCTCGGGTTCGCCGGATCCATGTTCGGGCTGATGGTCGCCGACAACATGTTGGTGCTGTACGTGTTCTGGGAACTGACCACGGTGTTGTCGTTCCTGCTGATCGGCCACTACGCCGAACGCGCGGTCAACCGGCGTGCCGCCATCCAGGCGTTGGTGGTCACCACCGCAGGCGGGTTGGCCATGCTGGTCGGCCTCATCATGCTGGGCCAGACCGCCGGTAGTTACCTGCTGTCGGATCTGGTGGCCGACCCGCCCTCGGGGACGGTCGTCACCGTCGGTGTGCTGCTGGTCCTGGTCGGCGCGCTGAGCAAATCAGCCATTGTGCCGCTGCACTTCTGGCTGCCGGGCGCCATGGCGGCGCCGACTCCGGTCAGCGCCTACCTGCACGCCGCCGCGATGGTCAAGGCCGGGATCTATCTGGTGGCGCGGTTGACGCCGGGCTTCGCCGACTCGCCGGGATGGCGGCCGACGGTGGTGGTCCTGGGCCTGGCCACCGCCCTGCTGGCGGGCTGGCGCGCGGTCCGCGAATACGACCTGAAGCTGCTGCTGGCCTACAGCACGGTCAGCCAGTTGGGGCTGATGATCGTGCTGGTCGGCGGCGGCGGCAGCGATCTGATGTTGGCCGGTCTGACCGCCATGTGCGCGCATGCGGCGGCCAAGGCGACGCTGTTCATGGTGGTGGGGATCATCGACCATGCCACCGGCACCCGCGATCTGCGCGAGCTGGCCGGATTGGGCCGCCGCGCGCCGGGGCTGTTCGTGGTCGCGGCGGCGGCCGCCGCGAGTATGGCCGGGGTGCCGCCGTTCATCGGCTTCATCGCCAAGGAGACCATCTTCGGGACCGAGGCCCAGGCACCTGCGCTGGGTTCCTCCGGACCGTACGTGTTGGGTGCGGCGGTCGTCGCCTCGATGTTCACCGTGATCTACAGCGCGCGGTTCATCTGGGGTGGCTTCGCCGGAAAGGGCCGGACCGAGCCCAGCACCCACGTCGCCGAGATGCACCGGCCGACCGTGGCGTTCCTGGCGCCCCCGGCGGTACTGGCCGCCGCCAGCCTGGCCCTGGGCTTGTGGCCGTTGGCGCTGGACACCGCGCTGCACGGCTACGCCGACACCGTGCCTTACGGGGTGACCTACCACCTGGCGCTGTGGCACGGTGCGGGGCTGCCGGTGTTTCTGTCGGCGGGGGTGCTGCTGGTGGGCTTCGGTGTGTTCGCCGCTCGCGGCCCGCTGGGACTCACCCGGCTGCGCCGACTGCCGCTGGGCAGGGCCGACGACATGTATGACGCGTTCCTGCGGCTGCTCGACGTGGCGGCGGTGCGGCTTACCGCGATCACCCAGCGCGGGTCCCTGCCGGTCAACCAGGCCGTGATCTTCGCGACGCTGGTGCTGCTGCCACTGGCGGCGCTGATGTTGGGTGCGCGTGACCGGGTTGATCTGCGGCTGTGGGATACGCCGCTGCAGCTCACCCTGGCCGTGTTGGTGGTCGCCGGCGGGATCGGCGCCACGGTGGCTCGCAACCGGCTGTCCGCGGTGTTGATGGTCGGGGTGACCGGGTACGGCTGCGCCGCGGCGTTCGCGTTCCACGGGGCGCCCGACCTGGCGTTGACCCAGTTGCTCGTCGAGACCGTGACCATGGTGATCTTCGTGCTGGTGCTGCGCACGCTGCCGGCCGAAGCCGAGCGCCCCGTGATGGCGATGAACCGGCTGCCGCGGGCGCTGCTGGCCGTGACGGTCGGCGCCGCCGTCGCGGTGCTGGGGGCCTTCGCGATGGCGGCGCGCACCCGCGACGGGGTTGCCGGCCTGTTGCCTGCCGAGGCCTATGAGCGCGCCCACGGGGCCAACACAGTCAATGTGATTCTGGTCGACGTCCGGGCCTGGGACACCCTCGGGGAGATCTCGGTGTTGCTGGTCGCCGCGACCGGGGTTGCCTCGATGGTGTTCCGCAACCAGCGGTTCGGCCGCGCGCCACGCATCGCCGACGCCGGCGAACACCGCAGGGGCCTGGGAGTGGCAACCCCCTACAGCCCGGCCATCGCGTCCACCACCTGGCTGCGCGGCAGCGACTACCACGACCCGAATCAGCGGTCGCTGGTGTTGGAGGTCGCGACCCGGATCATCTTCCCGCTGATCATGGTGGTCTCGCTCTACTTCCTCTTCGCCGGGCACAATCACCCGGGCGGCGGCTTCGCCGGCGGGCTGGCCGCCGGGTTGGCACTGGCGCTGCGCTACCTGGCCGGTGGGCGATACGAGCTCGGCGAGACCCTGCCGTTGGACTCGGGGAAGATCTTGGGCGTCGGGCTGAGCCTGGTCGGGGGCACGGCGCTGGCGTCGCTGTTCTTCGGTGCGCCGGTGCTGTCGTCGGCGGCATTGTCGTTCACCATCCCCGTGCTGGGACAGGTCACGGTGATCACCTCGGTGTTCTTCGATGTGGGGGTGTATCTGGTCGTGGTCGGCATGGTGCTCGACGTGCTGCGCAGCCTGGGCGCCCGCCTGGACCAGGAGCTGGAATCGCGGCCCGCTCGTCGACCGATAGCGAGGACGTCATGACCGCACATCTGGTTCCGTTGCTGATGGCTGCCGGGCTCACCGCCTGCGGGGTGTACATGCTGCTCGAGCGCAACCTCACCCGGGCACTGCTGGGCCTGATGATGATCGGCAATGGCATCAACCTGCTGATCATCGATGTCTCCGGGCCGGGTGGCAGCCCGCCGATCTACAACAGCACCGAGGGGATGGAAACGGACGCCGACCCATTGGCACAGGCGATGGTGCTGACCGCCATCGTCATCACCATGGGCATCGGCGCGTTCGTGCTGGCCCTGACCTACCGCTCCTACAACCTGACCACCACCGACGATATCGGTGACGATCAGGAGGCGACCCGGCTGTCTCAGCTCTCCGACGACGAGATCATCGCCGCCGAGGAGGACCACAGTGAGCCGGTGGCGCCCGGCGAGTTGGACGCCGTCGCAGAGAGCGGGGTGTCACGGTGAGTCTTGCTGCTGTTCTGATCCCGCTTCCGGTGCTGCTGCCCACGCTGGGCGCCGCGTTCACCCTCATCGTCGGCCGGCGGCCGAAGCTGCAACGGCCGATCACCATTGGCGTGTTGTGCGCGGTGGTCATGGTCAGCGCCGCGTTGCTGTACCTGACCGACCGGGACGGCACCCTGGTGCTGCACGTCGGCGGCTGGGGACCGATCGAGGGGGAGATGGGGCCGCTGGGCATCAGCCTGGTGGTCGACCGGTTGTCCGCGCTGATGCTGGTGGTGTCGGCAGTCGTGCTGCTGGCGGTGATGGTCTACGCCATCGGTCAGGGCGTCCGTGACGGCGATGACCGTCAGCCGGTGTCGATCTTCCTGCCCACTTACCTGACCCTGGCCACCGGCGTCTCCCTGGCGTTTCTGGCGGGCGACCTGTTCAACCTGTTCGTCGGGTTCGAGATGCTGCTGGCCGCGAGCTTCGTGTTGCTGACCATCGGTGCCAGCGCCGAACGGATTCGGGCCGGTATCGGCTACGTGATGGTGTCGATGACGTCGTCGTTGATCTTCCTGCTCGGCATTGCGCTGGTCTATGCCACCACCGGCACGCTGAATCTGGCGGAGCTGGCCACCCGGACAGGTGATCTGTCCGGCGGCATCCGCAGTGCGGTGTTCGCGGTGTTACTGGTGGCGTTCGGCATCAAAGCCGCGGTCTTCCCGCTGTCGGCGTGGCTGCCCGATTCCTATCCGACCGCGCCCGCCCCGATCACCGCGGTGTTCGCCGGCATTCTGACGAAAGTCGGTGTCTACGCGATCATCCGCGCGCATTCGCTGCTGTTTCCCGACGGTGGGCTGGACAAGGTGCTGCTGATCGCGGCGCTGTTCACCATGCTGGTCGGCATCTTCGGCGCGGTCGCACAGAGCGACATCAAGCGGGTGCTGTCATTCACCTTGGTCAGCCACATCGGTTTCATGGTGTTCGGGATCGCGTTGTCGAGCGAGTTGGGCATGTCCGGTGCCATCTTCTACGTGATGCACCACATCATCGTGATGACGACGTTGTTCCTGGCGGCCGGATTGATCGAACGCCAGGGCGGCGCGTCGTCGCTGAAGCGCCTCGGTGGCTTGGTGGCCAACCCGTTGCTGGCGTTCCTGTTCTTGGTTCCGGCCTTCAATCTTGGTGGCATTCCGCCTTTTTCGGGCTTCATCGGCAAGACGGCGGTGCTGCAGGCCGGTGTCAGCGACGGGTCGGTGCTGGCCTGGTGCCTGGTGGGCGGCGCGGTGGTGACCAGTCTGCTGACCCTGTATGTGCTGGCGAGGGTGTGGAGCAAGGCGTTCTGGCGGCTGCGCAGTGACGCCCCCGAGGGAGCGCTGGTGAGTGCCGCGCCGCCGGTACTGCTCGACGATGTCGCCGAGGTCGCGTTCGACGACCGCGACGACGTCGGCCGGATGCCGTTCGGGATGGTGGCGCCGACGCTCGCGCTGATCGCGTTGGGGTTGGCGTTCACCGTGCTGGCCGGCCCGATCTTCGGCTACACCGAGCGCGCCGCGGCCGAGGTACTCGACCGCGGCGAGTACATCTCGGCGGTGTTGAGTGGAGGTGCGCCGTGAGAACGATCGCGCTGCGGACCTTTGCGGTGTGCGCCCTGTCCGTCGTCTGGACCCTGCTGTGGGGTCGCTTCACGGTCCCCAACCTGGTCAACGGCGCGGTGGTCGCCGTGGCCATCATGGTTCTGCTGCCGTTGCCGCCGGTACCGGTGCAGGGCCGGGTGCATCCGGTGCCCCTGCTGAAGCTCAGTGCGTTGTTCGCCTGGTATCTGGTGGCGTCCAGTGTCCAATTGATGTGGCTGGCAATCAAACCCGGACCGCCACCGCTTACCGGGGTGTTGCGGGTTCCGTTGACCATCAAATCGGATCTGGTGCTGGTGCTGGCCTCCAGCATCATCACCCTTATTCCCGGCTCGATGGTGCTGGAAATCGATCAGGTGCGACGCATTCTCTACTGCCACGTGATCGACGTAGGGTCGGCAAAGTCGGTCGAGCGGTTCTATCACCAGGTCGCGCAGGTGGAGCGGCTGTTGCTGGCCGCCTTCGAGCGCGACTCCGAGTGGATGCCGGTGGGAGGTAACTCGTGAACGTGCTGTGGGGAAGCGCGGGCGTGCTGTTGGGAATCGCCGCGATCATCACGATGTATCGGCTGTTGGCCGGACCGTCCACGCTGGACCGATTGGTGGCGCTGGACACCCTGGCTGCGATGACGATGTGTGGAATCGGCACCTGGGCGGCCGTCACCCGGGACACCACCGCGACCTACAGCCTGGCGGCACTGGCGCTGGTGGGCTTCATCGGATCGGTGAGTGTGGCCCGTTTCCGAGTGCCTGACGCGCCGCTGGACTCAAGGAGGCAGCCGTGATTGCGCTCGACGTGCTCGCCGGTGTGCTGGTGCTCGCCGGCTCGGTGCTGGCGCTGACGGCGGCGATCGGGGTGGTGCGGCTGCCGGACACGTTGGCCCGGATGCACTCGGCCACCAAACCCCAGGTGCTGGGCTTGATACTGGTGCTGGTCGGGGCGTTGATCCGGCTGCGCGGCAGCCACGACGCGGGGATGGTGACCGTGAGCATCATGTTCACCCTGATCACCGCGCCGGTGGTCGCGCACCGGGTAGGCCGACTGGCCTACCAGGAGCAGGACATGACCGAGGTGCTGGCCGTCGACCAGTTGGTCGAGCTCACCGAGGAGGATCGGCTGCAGGGCGGCTGAAACTCCTGGCGGCGGTTGGGATCTCAGTCGACGGGGCGCAGGACGGCCACCAGGAAGTCGGAGTCCGCGGTGAACGGACGCAGATCCCAGGTGGCCAGCAGCAGGTCGCTGGTGAGCCCCGCGGTGGCCGCGTCGGTGAAGAACTGATCGAACTCGTAGTCGCGGTCGGCGCCGAATCCGATGACGACCCGGCCGTCGTCGGCGCAGTGCTTGCGCAGCCGCCGCAGTATCTCGACGCGTGTGCTGGGGGCGACGAACGTCATGACGTTGCCCGCCGACACGATCACGTCGAACGGCTCGGCGATTCCCCGGGCGGGCAGATCCAATTCGGCGAGGTCGTTGACCAGATAGCGCGGCCCGGGATGGTCGTGCTCGGCAGCCTCGATGAGCTCCGGGTCTACGTCCACGCCGACCACGTCATGACCGGCCGCGGCCAGTAGACCGGCCACTCGTCCGGGGCCGCAGCCGGCGTCGAGGATCCGCGCCCCGCGCGCGGCCATCGCGTCGACGAAACGCGCTTCACCACCCAAATCGTTACCGGCGCGGGCCATTTCGCGGAACCGTTCGATATACCACTGCGAATGCCCGGGATCGGCGGCGACCTTTTGCATCCAGAGGTTCTGCTCGACCATGGCTGCATTGTCGCAGGGCGGTCGCGCTACTGGTCGGGCAGGCGGACTTCGAGGGAGTCGAGGATGGCCTGTTTGGCGGCGACGTAGTGCGGGTTGTCGGCATCGGTGGTCTGCAGGGTTACCGTGACCGCCCAGATCCGGTCCTTCGCGTTCTGCACGGCCACGATCAGGCCGGTCGCCGGCCGGCCCTGCAGGTTGTAGGTGATGGTTCGGCTCGGAAAGCCCGACGTGGTTCCAGGGGCTTCGGAGTCGACTGCGCCGACGAGGTCGATGATCGCGGCGCGCTCCTTGGCCAGGGCCTGCGACGGAAGGCCGACCTGGCCGGTGAGGTCTTCGCACGTCACGACCGCGTTGGGGGTGAAGCCGTGCAGGCGCAGGCCTTGGTTGAAGAGGATGCCGCGGATCGGAGTCTCGTCTTTGCCCGGCATGAAGCCCCAACCTGGCGGCTGAGGGAAGGTGATCGTCGGCTCGTCGGGGGTGCGGGGGGCCAGCTGGATCGGTTCTCCGCAGAGTGGGTTGTCAGGGGTTTCCATGAGGGGCCTTTCGGTGTGTCAAGAACGAGACCCAGGCCAGCGCCCGATCGGCCAGCGCTTGCGGACGTAGATGCCGCCGAAGCCGAGGTAGGCGAAGATCGCTCCGACGACGAAATTCCCGATCAGGTCGGAGACCCCCGGGTTCTTCGTCGAGTCGTACAAGCCAAGGGCAAAGAGTGCGGCGCACGCCATCGGTCCGACAAGCCAATACAGCCACTTTGACTTCGTGTTTTTGTGGGGGTCCACGGGGATGGCGATGGCAAGCATGACTACCGCGGCGAGAACGGCGATGCGGTCTGAGTTACTGATGGTGATCGATCTCCCCTACCGGTGTGTTCGCCTCAGCCGAACAGGCTGCGCCAAACGCTGTGTGACACACTCGAAATCTCCTCGCCGACATTCTTTCCGATTTCGCTACCCATCCAGCCGCCGACAACCGCCCCGGCTCCGGCACCCAGGACCGCACCGATGGCGGTGCCCGGCCCGGGGCCGAAGAAGGTGCCGATGGTCGCGCCGACCTCCGCGCCCGTCTCGGCACCCAGCCCGGCGCCGACCCAGCCGCCGGCCAGATCACCGGCTGTTTTCGGTATGACGTCGACCGCAGCAGTAACCGGGGAGACCCCGTTGTTCACAGCGTTGTCGTACTCCAAGTACCCGTTGGCGGCGGTGAAGCCCATCCCGGCATAGCCTAGGCGTTTGCCGAACTTCTCGACGCCCTCCATGGCTTGCGACACCGGGACACCGCCGGGAATCGCGGGGCTCGGTGACCCGCCCGGCGCGAATGCCGGCAGGTCTGGCCGGACCCAGGGCGCGTTGGCTTGGGCGCCCGACGCGGCAAGGCCGTCACCGACGTTTCCCCATTTCCCGTTGATCTGGGTGGGTTGGGTCGGCGGAACCGGTGGTGACCCCGCACGCATCACCGGTGTGCCGGGCGGCGGTGGAAGCGGGATCACCCCGCCGTCACCGATACCGGCTTTGCCATCCGCCGGAGCGCCGGGTGCATTTCCCGCGTCGCCGACGACCGGTGGGGTGCCATTGGGAGATGCCCCGTTGCCGCCGGCGCCACCGTCGGCGCCGGGGCGGCCGTCGGGGGTGCCGTTGGTCGGGCCGGTGCCCGCTGCACCGCCGTCGGCCCCGGCGGCCGGTCCGGCCTCGGCGTCGTACTTTCCGATGTTCGGGTCGTAGCCGTCCTTGACCCGCAGGTTGGCCAGGGCCTGCTGCAGGGTCTTGGAGTAGTCGTTGCGGAAAAACGTCTCGTTGTGCAGGGCCGTCTCGGTGTCGGCCTTGGCTGCCCGACGAACGTTCTCGATGTCGGCGTCGCGATCCAGGCCCTGGCTCTCCAGGTCGAGGTAATGGCCGATCAGGTAGTCGGCGGTCTGCAGGTTCTCATTGAGCGACGTGATGTTGCCTCGCGAGGTTCCGCGGGCCTGGGCCAGGGCAGCGGCGATGGTCTCCAGGTCGGCTGCGATCTGGCCGAGCTGCTCGTTGGTGGCGTGCAGGCCGTCTTTGACCCGCTGCACCTCGGCGCCATTGTTGATCGGCTGTTCGCCGTTTTCCCGGTTGTACTGCGTGAAGTGTTCTTGGGCGGTGCGGAAGGACTCCTCGGCGGCGGTGGCCGAGCCGGCGGCGGAGTGGAACGCCTGGGCCAGAAAGTTGATCTGGGTCGGGCTGCCGGACTGCAGGCTGTCGTCGATGGCCCACGGGTCACCGCCCGCTTGCGCGATGAGGTCGGCGATCCGCAGATGCTGCAGCGCGGGACGGCTCACCGCCCGGTGCCGGGCCCTGTGACGTCTCGCAGCAGTTCGGCGTTGTGGTTGTCCATGTTGGTGAACGTGGTGGCGGCGGTGCGCACGTTCTCGGCGATCCCGGTGAGGTTCTCGTGGTGTGCCGCCAGGGCGTCACGGTGGCCGTCCTTGGCGGTGCCCAGCGCGGTGTGGAAGCTGTGTGCGGCCTCGAAGTCGCCGAACATGCCCGTGGTCACACCGGCCAGCCCGAGCCGCTGAGCACCGGTATTGGCGTGCCCACCGGCGTCGTCGGAGACGTTGGCGCCGGTGCGCAGTGCCTGAGGAATGACGTGCATGGCCGCGTACCTCCGTGCCTGGATAGCTCAGAAAAGAGTACCGAGCGATGCGGAGCCGTCAATTCACCTCTGAGCCGCGCCGTTTCCGCCGCTTGCGCTTGATGCCGACCCCACCCCACAGCGAGAAGCCGCGGATCCTGATCGTCGGCGCACCAGGGGTGCCGCCGCCCTCGACCTGTTGGTCGAAACCGCCCATCACCCCGTGGCCGCGGATGTCGACGTTGACCTCGGGCGGCAGCAGGATGGTCTGCCCGCCCATGATCGAGTAGGCCTTGATCTCGACGTCCGGCGAGGTGAAGTCGGCGTAGCGCAGGTCGATGATGCCGCCGCCCCACAGCGAGAAGGTGGTGAGCCGCTTGGGCACGTTCCACCGGCCGCGCCGCTCGAACGCGCTCATGATTGCCAGCAGCAACGTCGACGGGGCGGGCTTGCAGTCGCCACCGCGGTGCGGGCACACCGACGAGCCCGGAAGATCGGCGCGCAACACATCGAGCTCGTCGTAGGTCTGCGCGGCATAGGCCTTGGCCAGCCGGGCCTCGTACTCGCTCATCGGCAGTTGGCCCTGTGCTGCGGCATCGCCGAGCACCTGCGCCAGCTGAATCCGGTCGGCGTCAGCGGCACGCGGTGCGGTGTCGTTGGCTGCCCCATTGGCATGGTGGGCTCGCCGGGTTGAGTGTCCCATCGGATACAGAGCCTACGACGAACCGCGATGGCCTACACAACGTTGCCCAAAGTGGCTAAAGGGACCAGCTCGGTGGACGCTTCTGCAGAAACGCCAGCATCCCCTCGCGGGCCTCGTCGGAGACGAACATCCGTGCCGAGGCCACACTGAGCCGCTCGGCGTCGCGGTCGAACCCGGCGAGCACCGCCGCGGTGGTCAGCGCCTTGGAGGCAGCCAACCCCTGCGGGGAGCCGAGCCGCAGATCGCCGACCAGGCCCGCGACGGCGGCTTCGACGTCCTCGGCGGCCAGGGTGATCAATCCGATCGCGGCGGCTTCGGCGGCGCCGAACTTCTCCCCGGTCAGGTAATAGCGGGCAGCCGCCCGCGGTGCCAGCTTGGGCAGCAGCGTCAGCGAGATGATCGACGGAGCCACCCCGATCCGGGCCTCGGTCAGTGCGAAGGTGCTGGCCGGCCCGGCGACCGCCAGGTCGCAGGCACCGACCAGACCCATGCCTCCGGCCCGTACGTGACCGTCGACCGCCGCGATCACCGGCCGCGGCGACTCCACGATCGCCCGCATCAGCGCCGCCATCTCGCGAGCTCGATCGGCGGCCAGGTCGCTCGGGTCACCCCCGGACGCCTCACTGAGATCCGCGCCGGCGCAGAACGTGTTGCCGGTGTGCCCGAGCACCACCACCCGCACGTTCGGGTCGGCCGCGGCGTCGCGCAGCCCGGCGTGCAGCTGCGCGACCAACCTTGACGACAGCGCGTTGCGGTTGTGCGGTGAGTCCAGAGTCAGCCGGGCCGACCCGTCCCCGGTGTCCTCGGGCCCGGTGTAGGAGACCAGGGTGTCCATCAGTACGACCGGGGCAGACCCAGCGACGTCTGCGCGACGAAGTTGAGGATCATCTCCCGGCTCACCGGTGCGATCCGGGCCAGTCGCGACACCGTCACCGCCGCGGCGATGCCGTATTCCTTGGTCAGGCCGTTGCCGCCGAGGGACTGCACCGCCTGGTCGACGGCCCGAGTCGAGGCCTCACCGGCGGCGTACTTGGCCATGTTGGCCGCCTCGGCGGCGCCGAAGTCATCACCGGCGTCGTACAGCGTCGCCGCCTTCTGCATCATCAGCTTGGCCAGCTGGATCTCGATGTGGTTCTGGGCCAGCGGATGCGACAGGCCCTGGTGCGAGCCGATCGGGGTCTTCCACACCTGGCGGGTGCTGACGTAGTCGACGGCCTTGCCGATCGCGAAGCGGCCCATGCCCACCGCGCTGGCCGCGCCCATGATGCGCTCGGGGTTCAGCCCGGCGAACAGCTGCGCGATGGCGGCGTCCTCGGAGCCGACCAGCGCGTCGGCCGGCAGGCGCACGTCGTCGAGGAACACCTGGAACTGGCGCTCGGGGCTGATCAGCTCCATCTCGATGGGCGTGTAGCTCAGTCCCGGGGCGTCGGTGGGCAGCACGAACAGCGCCGGCCGCAGGTTGCCGGTCTTGGCGTCCTCGGTGCGGCCGACCACCAGCATGGCCTGAGCCTGGTCAACGCCGGAGATGAATGTCTTCTGGCCCTTGAGGATCCAGTCCGAACCGTCGCGGCGTGCGGTGGTGGTGATCTTGTGCGAGTTCGACCCGGCGTCCGGTTCGGTGATGGCGAACGCCATGGTCAACGAGCCGTCGGCGATGCCGGGAATCCAGCGCTGCTTCTGCTCGTCGGTGCCGAACTTGGAGATGATGGTGCCGTTGATGGCCGGCGAGACCACCATCATCAGCAGGCCGCAGCCGCTGGCCGACATCTCTTCCATGACCAGCGAGAGCTCGTACATACCCGCGCCGCCGCCGCCGTACTCCTCGGGCAGGTTGACCCCGATGAAGCCGAGCTTGCCCGCCTCGCTCCACAATTCGTCGGTGTGCTGGCCTGCGCGGGCCTTCTCCAGGTAGTAGTCCTGGCCGTAATTCTTGGCCATCGCCGCGACGGCCTCGCGCAGTGCGCGGCGTTCGTCGTTCTCGATGAAGCTGGTGTCGCTCTGGGAATCGGTCACTGGGAATCTCCTTCTGCTTCGGATGCTGATTCGGGCTGTTCGACGCGGGCCAGCACGGCGCCGACCTCTACTTGGTCGCCGGGCTTGACGTCGAGCTGGGTGAGCACGCCGTCGGACGGTGCGCTGATGGTGTGTTCCATCTTCATGGCTTCCAGCCAGATCAGCGGCTGGCCGGCGCTCACCTGGTCGCCGACGGCTGCGCCCAGCCGGATCACGTTGCCGGGCATGGGCGCCAGCAGCGACCCCTGCGCGACCGCCGACTCGGGATCGGGGAACCGGGGCAACGCCACCAGGTGGACGCCGCCGGCGGGGGAGTCGACGTAGACGTCGCAGCCGTACCGGGCGACGGTGAACGTCCGGGCGACCCCGGCCGGGTCGGCCAGCACCACCTGATCCGGCGTGGACGACACCAGGGTGACATCGCCATTGACGATCAATCCGGTTCGGGTGAACCGGTATTCGACGCGGTGCTCGGTTCCGGCGTCGTCGACGTAGCCCTTGGACTGAAATCCCGAGGCCAGGTTGCGCCAACCACCGGGGATGGAGCCGAATGCCTGCGCGGTGGCCCGATTGTGGGCGGCGTCGGCCAGGGCGGCCGCGATCGCACTGGCCTGCACCATCGCGGGGTCGGCCAGCGGCGCCGACAATTCCGCCAGGCCGTGGGTGTCGAAGAACGCCGTGTCGGTGGCCCCGTCCAGGAAAGCTGGGTGGCGTAGCACGTTGACCAGCAGGTCGCGGTTGGTGCGAAGTCCGTGCAGCCGGGTTCGCGCCAGCGCGCCGGCGAGCACACTCGCCGCCTGCCGTCGAGACGGTGCGTAGCTGATCACTTTGGCCAGCATCGGGTCGTAGTGAATGGACACCGTCGACCCGCCGACGATGCCGGAGTCAAGCCGGACGCCGGTGCGTCGGGACAGGGACTCGAACTGTGCCGACACCCCCGGAACGTCTAGGGCGTGCACCAGCCCTGCCTGCGGCTGCCAGCCGTGGGCCGGATCCTCGGCGTAGAGGCGAACCTCGATCGAATGTCCCTGCGCGGCCGGCGGCTCAGCTTCCAGCCGGGCCCCGTCGGCCACTGCGATCTGCAGTTCGACCAGGTCGACACCGGTGGTCTCCTCGGTGACCGGGTGCTCGACCTGCAGCCGGGTGTTCATCTCCAGGAAGTAGAACTCGCCGCGGGAGTCGGCCAGGAACTCCACGGTGCCCGCACCGGTGTAGCCGATCGCGCTGGCCGCCAGCCGGGCGGCCTCGAACAGCTTGGCGCGCATGCCGGGAGTGCGTTCCACCAACGGTGAGGGCGCCTCCTCGATGACCTTCTGGTGGCGGCGCTGAATCGAGCATTCCCGCTCGCCGACCGCCCACACCGTGCCGTGCTGATCGGCCATCACCTGGACCTCGATGTGATGTCCGGTCGGCAGATAGCGCTCGCAGAACACCGTCGGATCCCCGAATGCGGACTCGGCTTCCCGCTGGGCGGCCGCAACCTCATCGGCCAGCGCCGACAGTTCGGTGACCACCCGCATGCCGCGGCCGCCACCACCCGCGGAGGCCTTTACCAGCACCGGCAGTTGGGCGGCGGTCACGGTTTCCGGGTCGAGTTCTTCGAGAACCGGCACGCCGGCGGCGGCCATCATCTTCTTCGACTCGATCTTGGAGCCCATCGAGATCACCGCGGCCACCGGCGGCCCGATCCAGGTCAGCCCGGCGGCCTGCACGGCAGCGGCGAAGTCGGCGTTCTCGGAGAGGAATCCGTAGCCGGGATGGATGGCGTCGGCGCCGGCGGCCTGGGCCGCGGCGATGATCGCCTGGGCCGACAGGTAGCTGGTGGTTTCCGGCAGGCGCACCTTCGCGTCGGCTTCGGCGACGTGCGGCATGCCCGCGTCGGGGTCGGTGTAGACCGCGACCGTGGCCAGGCCCAGACGGCGGCAGGTGGCGAAGACCCGTCGCGCGATCTCGCCGCGATTGGCCACCAGAACAGTGCTGATCATTGACTCTGCCTTCTGCACTTCGCGCAAGCGCTCATCGCGCTCACATCCGGAAGACGCCGAAGTTCGACGTCCCCTCGACCGGGCCATTGGCGATGGCGGACAAACACATTCCCAAAACGGTGCGGGTATCGCGCGGATCGATCACCCCGTCGTCGTAGATCATCCCCGACAGCACGAGCGGCAGCGACTCGGCTTCGATCTGCCCTTCGACCATGGCGCGCATGGCGGCGTCGGCCGCCTCGTCGACCTGCTGCCCGCGGGCCTCGGTGGCCGCCCGGTTCACGATGGACAGCACGCCCGCGAGCTGTGCCCCGCCCATCACCGAGGACTTGGCCGACGGCCAGGCGAACAGAAAACGGGGATCGTAGGCACGCCCGCACATGCCGTAGTGCCCGGCGCCATAGGAGGCGCCGAGCAGCAGCGAGATATGCGGCACCGTCGAATTGGATACGGCGTTGATCATCATCGAGCCGTGCTTGATCATGCCGCCCTCTTCGTAGTCCTTGCCCACCATGTAGCCGGTGGTGTTGTGCAGGAACAGCAGTGGGGTGTCGGAGCGGTTGGCGAGTTGGATGAACTGGGTGGCCTTCTGGGATTCTTCGCTGAACAGCACCCCGCGCGCATTGGCCAGGATGCCGATCGGATATCCGTGCAGCCGTGCCCAACCCGTCACCAACGACGACCCGTAGAGCGGCTTGAACTCATCGAAGTCCGAGCCGTCGACGATCCGTGCGATCACCTCTCGCGGGTCGAACGGGATACGCAGGTCGGCGGGCACGATGCCGATCAGTTCTTCGGAGTCGAACAGCGGCTCGGTCACCGGTTTCGGCTTCGGGCCCTTCTTGGCCCAGTTCAGCCGGGCCACGATTCTCCGACCGATCCGCACCGCGTCAAGCTCGTCGTTGGCGAGGTAGTCGCCCAGCCCCGAAGTGCGCGAGTGCATCTCGGCGCCGCCGAGCGACTCGTCATCGGACTCCTCGCCGGTCGCCATCTTCACCAGCGGCGGCCCGGCCAGAAATACCTTGGAGCGTTCCTTGATCATCACCACGTGATCGGACATGCCGGGCACATAGGCCCCACCGGCGGTGGAGTTGCCGAATACCAGCGCGATGGTCGGGATGCCGGCGGCCGACAGCCGGGTCAGGTCGCGGAACATCTGACCGCCCGGGATGAAGACTTCCTTCTGGGTCGGCAGGTCCGCCCCGCCGGATTCGACCAGCGAGATCACCGGAAGCCGGTTCTCGAAGGCGATCTTGTTGGCCCGCAGGATCTTGCGCAGTGTCCACGGGTTGGACGTGCCGCCTTTGACGGTCGGGTCGTTGGCGATGATCATGCATTCCACGCCTTCGACCGCACCGATCCCGGTGACCAGGCTGGCTCCGACCTGGAAGGCGCTGCCCCAGGCGGCCAGCGGGCACAGTTCCAGGAACGGTGAGTCGGCGTCGACCAGGGCTTCGATGCGCTCTCGGGCGGTGAGCTTGCCACGGGAATGGTGGCGCTCGACGTACTTGGGTCCGCCGCCGGCGAGTGCCTTGGCGTGCTCGGCATCGATCTCGGCGAGTTTTTCGGTCAGCGCCGACGCCGCCTCGGTATAGGCGGTTGAGTTGGGGTCCAGGGTGGACTTCAGGGCCGTCATGACTGGTATCCCAGGGTCTTGGCGGCCAGGGAGGTCAGGATTTCGGTGGTTCCCCCGCCGATGCCGATGATTCGCATGTCCCGATATTGGCGCTCCACCTCGGATTCGGCCATATAACCCATTCCGCCGAACAGCTGCACCGCCTGGTTGGCCACCCACTCGCCGGCTTCCACAGCGGTGTTCTTGGCGAAACACACCTCCGGGATGAGGAAGGCCTCGCCGGCCAGCTGCCGCTCGACGACGTGGTGGGTGTAGACCCGGGCCACATCGATGCGGCGGGCCATCTCGGCCAGCGTGTTCTGCACCGCCTGCCGCGAGATCAGCGGGCGGCCGAAGGTCTCCCGGTCCCGGCACCACGTCAGGGTCAGGTCCAGGCAGCGCTGCGCGCTGGCATACGCCTGCGCGGCCAGCCCGACCCGCTCGGAGACGAACGCCGAGCCGATCTGGGCGAATCCGGTGTTCTCGACACCGACCAGGTTCGCCGCCGGCACCCGGGCGTCGACGTAGGACAGCTCGGCGGTGTCCGAGGATCGCCAGCCCATCTTCTCCAGCTTGCGGCTCACCTCGAAGCCCGGCGTGCCCTTCTCGACCACCAGCAGCGACACCCCGGCCGCTCCCGGCCCGCCGGTGCGCACCGCGGTCACCACATAGTCGGCACGCACCGCCGAGGTGATGAAGGTCTTGGAACCGTTGACCAGGTAGTGGTCACCGTCGAGGCGCGCCGTGGTGCGCAGGTGACCGACGTCGGAGCCGCCGCCGGGCTCGGTGATGGCCAGCGAGCCGATCTTCTCACCGGCCAACGTCGGGCGGACGAACTCCTCGATGAGTCGGGCGTCGCCCGAGGCGATCATGTGCGGTACCGCGATACCGCAGGTGAACAGGGAGGCGAACACCCCGCCCGGCGCCCCGGCCTGGTGCATCTCCTCGCAGACGATCACCGCGTCGGCGCCGTCGCCGCCGCTGCCGCCGACCTCCTCGGGGAAGCCCGCACCCAACAGGCCGACCTCGGCGGCCTTGCGGTGCAGTTCGCGCGGCAGCTCGCCGGAGCGTTCCCACTCGTCGACGTGCGGTGAGATCTCGCGTTCGACGAAACCGCGCACGGTCTTGCGCAGCGCCTGGCGCTCGGCGGTAGTCCAGATACTCACAGTTTCCCTTCTGACAGCAGCTGTTCGGGTATCTCGAGATGACGGCTGCGCAGCCATTCGCCCAGCCCCTTGGCCTGCGGGTCGAATCGGGCCTGGTAGGCCACGCCTTTCCCGAGGATGCCCTCGATGACGAAGTTCACCGCGCGCAACTTCGGCAACAGGTGACGGGTGACCGGCAATTCAGCGGTCTCGGGCAGCAGTTCGCGCAGCTTCTCAGGAGTCAACGTGTGGGCCAGCCAGCGCCACTGCTCATCGGTGCGCACCCAGACCCCGACGTTGGCCGAGCCGCCCTTGTCGCCGCTGCGGGCACCGGCGATTGCGCCCAGTGGCGTCCGACGGCTCGGGCCGGCCGGCAGCGGCTCGGGCAGGGCCGGCTCGGCGGCGGGAGCGAGTTCGAGGGTCTCGGCGCTGGACGGAATGGCCACCCGGGCGCCGTCGGCCTGCACGGCGACGTGCGGCACCTGTGTGGCATCGACATAGCCGGGGGTGAACACCCCGTAGACCTGGCCGTCACCGGGCGGGGCGGTGACACAGAAGCCGGGATAGCTGGCCAGCGCGAGCTCGATCCCGGCCGCGGAGAACTTGCGGCCCACGTTGGCCGGGTCGGGGTCGCGCACCACACAGTGCAGCAGGGCGCTGGCCGTCTCCTCGGTGTCGGCGTCGGGGTGGTCGGTGCGTGACAACGTCCACTGGAGCTCGGCCGGCCGGACGGTCATGGCCGCCTCGAGCTGCGTGCGCACCAGCTCGGCTTTGGCCTCGATGTCCAGTCCGGTCAGCACGAAGGTGGTGGCGTTGCGGAACCCGCCGATGCTGTTCAGCGAGACCTTGTAGGTGGGTGGCGGGGCCTCGCCGGTCACGCCCGAGATGCGTACCCGGTCCGGGCCGTCGGCCGACAGCTCGATGCTGTCCATCCGGGCGGTGACGTCGGGATTGGCGTAGCGGGCGCCGGTCACCTCGTAGAGCAGCTGCGCGGTGACGGTGTCGACGCTGACCAGTCCGCCGGTGCCGGGATGCTTGGTGATCACCGAGGACCCGTCGGCGTGAATCTCCGCGAGCGGGAATCCGGGGTGCAGCATCTGCTGGGTGGGAATCTCGGTGAAGAAGGCGAAGTTGCCGCCGCTGGCCTGGATTCCGCACTCGATCACGTGACCGGCGACCACCGCCCCGGCGAGCTGGTCGTAATCGGTGCGAGCCCACCCGAAGTGGGCGGCGGCCGGGCCGACGATCACCGACGCGTCGGTGACCCGGCCGGTGATCACGACGTCGGCGCCACCGGCCAGGCACTCGACGATGCCCCAGCCGCCCAGGTAGGCGTTCGCGGTCAGGGGCGTGCCCAATCCGAGCTCGGCGGCGCGGGGGAGCAGGTCATCGCCTTCGACGTGGGCCACCTTGGCGGGGATGCCGAGACGGTCGGCCAGTTGCCGTACCGCGTCGGCCAGGCCGGCCGGATTGAGCCCGCCGGCGTTGGCCACGATGCGAACGCCCTTGTCACGGGCCAGGCCGAGGCATTGTTCGAGCTGGGTGAGGAACGTCTTGGCGTAGCCGCGCTCCGGATGCTTCATCCGGTCGCGCCCCAAGATCAGCATGGTCAGCTCGGCCAGGTAGTCACCGGTGAGAAAGTCCAGTTCACCGCCGGTGAGCATCTCGTGCATCGCTGCGTGGCGGTCGCCGTAGAAGCCCGAGCAGTTTCCGATCCGAACCGCTGCTGTCATCCGCAATCCCATCCCTCAACCAACCGGTAGGTTAGCCGGTACCGCCGGTGTCACGTCAAGGTGCGTCGAGCCCGTCGGGAGCGCCCGGCGTGTGCGGCGGTCCCAGCTTTACCCCTTCCTCGTCGGGCATCGCTGAACCGTCGTATTGCCAATTTTGGAGCCGACGCAGGTCACCCGCTATCCTTTCGGAAGTCCCGCCGCTGGCGTTTAGCGGCACTATGTCAACTTGAGGAGAGGCTCGACCATGGCCGTGCCGAAGCGCAGGATGTCGCGCGCGAACACCCGTAGTCGCCGCGCGCAGTGGAAGGCCGAGGAAACTGGCCTGGTCAACGTGTCAGTCGCCGGTCGTGCGCACAAGGTGCCGCGCCGGTTGCTGAAGGCGGCTCGCCTGGGCCTGATCGACCTCGACCGTCGCTAATAAGGCTCCGACACGAGCGGAGCTTTACCCACCAGAGCGCCCTTCAATGATTGGATAGCAGTTATGGCTACCCGGGTACTGGTTGTAGATGATGACCGCGCAGTGCGTGAGTCGCTGCGCAGGTCTCTCTCGTTCAATGGCTATTCGGTCTCATTGGCCACCGACGGCGTCGAGGCGCTCGAGGCGATCACCAGCGACCGGCCGGACGCGATGATCCTCGACGTCATGATGCCGCGGCTGGACGGCCTGGAGGTCTGTCGTCAGCTGCGCAGCACCGGTGACGATCTGCCGATCCTGGTGCTGACCGCCCGCGACTCGGTCTCCGAGCGGGTCGCCGGCCTGGACGCCGGCGCCGACGACTACCTGCCGAAGCCGTTCGCGCTGGAGGAGTTGTTGGCGCGGATGCGTGCGCTGCTGCGCCGTACCACCGCCGAGGACCTGTCCGAGTCGGTCGCGATGTCGTTCGAGGACCTGACGCTGGACCCGGTGACCCGTGAGGTCACCCGCGGTGAGCGCCAGATCAGCCTGACCCGCACCGAATTCGCGCTGCTGGAGATGCTGATCGCCAACCCGCGCCGGGTGCTCACCCGCAGCCGCATCCTCGAAGAGGTGTGGGGCTTCGACTTCCCGACCTCGGGTAACGCGCTTGAGGTCTACATCGGGTACCTGCGTCGCAAGACTGAAGCCGAAGGGGAGCCACGGCTGATCTACACCGTTCGCGGTGTGGGTTACGTGCTTCGTGAGACCCCACCCTGATGCAGTTGTTCCGCCGACGGCAGGGCGCTTCGGATCAGAATCCGTCCCTGTCGTTGCGCTGGCGGGTGATGCTGCTGGCGATGTCGATGGTGGCACTGGTAGTTGTGCTGATGGCGGTCGCTGTCTATGCGGTGATCTCTGCGGCGCTCTACAACGACATCGACAATCAGCTGCAGAGCCGTACCGAGATGCTGATCGCCAGCGGATCGCTGGCGGCCGATCCCCGCAAGGCGATCGAGGGCACCGCCTACTCCGACGTCAACGCCATGCTGGTCAACCCCGGCCGGTCCATCTACACCGCCAATCAGCCGGGACAGCGGTTACCGGTGGGGCCGCAGGAGAAGGCCGTCATCCGCGGGGAACTGTTCCTATCGCGCCGCACCGCGGCCGGCCAGCGGGTCCTGGCGGTGCATCTGCCCAACGGCAGCACACTGTTGATCTCCAAGAGCCTGGAACCCACCCGGGCGGTGACTATGAAGCTGCGCTGGGTGCTGCTGGTCGTCGGCGGGGTGGGCGTTGTGGTGGCCGCGGTGGCCGGCGGGATGGTCACCCGGACGGGCCTGCGACCGGTGGGCCGGCTCACCGAGGCCGCTGAACGGGTGGCGCGCACCGATGATCTGCGGCCGATCCCGGTCTACGGCAGCGACGAACTGGCGCGGCTCACCGAGGCGTTCAACGCGATGTTGCGGGCATTGGCCGAATCCCGGGAACGGCAGGCCCGACTGGTCGCCGACGCGGGCCACGAGCTGAAGACCCCGCTGACGTCGCTGCGCACCAACGTCGAACTGCTGATGGCATCCGCGGCGCCGGGCGCCCCGCAGATTCCCGAGGATGAGATGGCCGAATTGCGTGCTGACGCGATCGGCCAGATCGAGGAATTGTCCACGCTGGTAGGCGATTTGGTGGACCTCACTCGCGATGACCAGCGCGAGGCGGCATTCGAACAGGTCGACATCACCGAAGTCGTCGACCGCAGCATGGAGCGGGTCAGGCGGCGCCGCAACGATATTGAGTTCGATATCCAGGTGATTCCCTGGTACGTGCACGGCGACGCCGCGGGTCTGTCGCGTGCGGTGCTGAACATGCTCGACAACGCCGCCAAGTGGAGCCCGTCGGGCGGGGTCGTGGGGCTGCGGATGAAGCAGATCGACCCGACGCACGTCGAGGTGCTGGTGTCTGACCAGGGGCCGGGAATCCCGGCGGACCAACGGGAATTGGTGTTCGAGCGCTTCTACCGCTCCGACCAGGCCCGGGCGATGCCGGGATCCGGTCTGGGGCTGGCGATCGTCAAACAGGTGGTGCTCAAGCACGGCGGCGCGATCACCGTCGAAGAAACCGTCCCCGGAGGCCAGCCGCCCGGGACGACGATCCGGATGGTGCTGCCCGGCGCACCCACGTCTGACGGCTCGCTGGCGGCCGCAGCGATCACAGGCGGTTCTCAGTCCGCGTAGGCATGGTGGGTGAGGCGACTTCGCCGCAGCCGCGTGTATCTAGGAGTAGTCAACGAGATGATGAACCACCCGGGGTACTCCCCGCCGCCTCAGCAGCCGGAACGGTCGAACCCGACCGGTGCATCGGCGGCGGATCAGCGCGGACCGGCCGGTTACCCGGGCGGTCGCGTGCCGGGCCCGTACTCGCAGCCCTACGACTGGCGTTACGGCCAACAGCCCGCGCAGCCCGCGTACCGCGCGCCCTACAACGCCGCGTACGGCCAGCCTGGGATGCCCGTCGGCCCGGCGGGGCCCCAGAAGCGCCCCCGCTCGGGGGTGCTGGTGTTGGGCGCGGTCGCCATTGCGGCGATGTCGGGCGTGATGGGCGGCGTGGTGGGCTCAGCACTGCACTCCGACCACAAGTCGGTGGCCGCTGGAGGCCACACGCCGAGCATTCAGGCCCCGGGTGTGCCGGCCGCGGTGAACCTGCCGGACGGTTCGGTGGAGAAGGTCGCGGCCAAGGTAGTGCCCAGTGTCGTCATGCTGGAGACCGATCTGGGACGCCAGTCCGAGGAGGGCTCCGGCATCATCCTGTCGGCTGACGGGATGATCCTGACCAACAACCATGTGGTGGCGGCCGCTGCCGCCAAGCCCGACCCGGCCGGCAAGCCCGATGGGGGCGCCAAGGCGCCGCCGAAGACCACCGTGACGTTCTACGACGGCCGCACCGCGTCATTCACCGTGGTGGGCACGGACCCGGCCAGTGACATCGCCGTGGTGCGCGTCCAGGGTGTCTCCGATCTGACCCCGATCACTCTTGGCTCGTCGGCCGACCTGCGGGTGGGCCAGCACGTGGTGGCGGTCGGGTCGCCGCTGGGCCTGGAGGGCACGGTGACGACCGGGATCGTCAGCGCCCTGAACCGGCCCGTGTCCACCAGCGGTGAGGCGGGCAACCAGAACACCGTGCTGGACGCGATCCAGACCGATGCCGCCATCAACCCGGGAAACTCGGGTGGGGCGCTGGTCAACATGAACGGCGACCTGGTCGGGATCAACTCGGCGATCGCCACGATGGGCGGGGACTCCGCCGAAGCGCAGAGCGGCTCGATCGGCCTCGGCTTCGCGATCCCGGTGGATCAGGCGAAGCGGATCGCCGACGAACTCATCAACTCGCCGGATCACACGGCGTCGCATGCCTCACTGGGGGTGCGGGTCACCAGCGAGCGCAGCCTGCACGGCGCCAAGGTGGTCGAGGTGGTGCCCGGCGAGGCGGCCGCGAAGGCGGGTCTGCCCGAGGGCGCGACGGTGACTGCGTTCGACAAGCGCCCGATCGGCAGCGCCGACGCGCTGGTGGCCGCCGTGCGCTCCAAGGCCCCCGGCGACCAGGTGACGCTGACCTACTTGGACGCGTCCGGAGCAACCAAGACCGCGCAGGTCACCCTCGGTAAAGCTGCGCAGTGACGGGACTGGTGGGGCCGCCCGGTTGATGCGGCGGTCCCGGTTTCGTCTCTCCTTCGTCGAGCCTCGCTGAATCAGTGGGGTTCGGCGATATACGGTTGCAACCATGGAACAGTCCCCAGAACTCGCCGGCCGCGCACTCGTCGTCGTGGTCGACGACCGCACGGCGCATGGCGATGAGGACCACAGCGGTCCGTTGGTCACTGAACTGCTGGCCGAAGGCGGATTCATGGTCGACGGCGTGGTGGCCGTCTCCGCCGACGAGGTGGAGATCCGCAACGCGCTGAACACGGCGGTGATCGGCGGTGTCGACCTGGTCGTGTCGGTCGGCAGCACCGGGGTCACCCCGCGAGACGTCGCGCCGGAAGCCACCCTCGACATTCTGGATCGTGAGCTGCTCGGCATCGCCGAGGCGCTGCGGGCATCCGGTCTGGCCGCCGGGATCGCCGACGCCGCACTGTCCCGCGGGCTGGCCGGGGTCTCGGGCAGCACCCTGGTGGTCAACCTGGCCGGTTCCCGGGCTGCGGTGCGCGACGGGATGGCGACGTTGAACCCGCTGGCGGCCGCGATCATCGGCCAACTGTCCAGCTTGGAGATCTGAGACCGTGCCCGGCCTCGGCGAGCACCAGGAGTCGTCCGACGAGCGCGACACGGATGACGTCCGCGAAGCCGAGGAGCGCGAGCAGTGGCTGCGGGACAACGTCCCGCCGCATCACGGTTGAGATTCGACTTCACCCAATCACCCCCGCAGACGCGCACGCGGCCATTACGGTTCGCCTGGGCGGTGCAGGACCGCCGCAGTCGTTCCAAGCGGAGGGGTGCACGGGTGTTAAAGGGCTTCAAGAATTTTCTGATGCGTGATGACGTCATCACTGTTGCCATCGGTTTGGTGGTGGCGCTGGCGTTCTCCAACCTGGTCAAGGCGTTCACCGACAGCGTGATCAACCCGCTGGTCTCGGCCGCGCAGCCGGACACCGCCGGGCTGGGCCTGGGCTACCAGTTGGGAGCGGAGGGCAACGAGGCGACGTTCATTGACTTCGGCGCGTTCATCTCGGCGATCATCTACTTCATCGTGTTCATGGGCACCGTCTACTTCTGCATCGTGGTGCCCTACAAGCACATCCAGAAGCGCCGCGGGAAGACTGTGTTCGGCGACCCGGCACCGACGAAGACCTGCCCGGAGTGCAAGTCCGAGATCGACCCCGAAGCGACCAAGTGCAAGTTCTGCGCCAGCGTGCAGCCCGCTGCCGCTTAGCGGTTCAGTGCAGGGTGAGCGTCACCGCCTGAGTCAGCGTGGCGCCGGCCACCGCCACTGCGGCGGCGGCCGGCAACGCCACCAGCACCACCCGATCGTCGTGGTTCTGCTTGTCGGACACCAACACCACGATCCCGCCGGCGGCCACCACCCTGGGGGCGGCCGGCGGGTCAGCGGTGTCCTCGGGGGCCGTCGTGACCACGTCGACGACGTCGCCGGGGTGCACCAGGTCGGTCAAGGCGGCGTCGGCCGGGTGTATACCCACGATGCGGGCGTCCGGTCCGGCAGCTGCTTCGGCGAGCCGGCGGCCCAGCAGACGGACATCGGTGAGTACCTCGCCACGGCGGGCCGGCCCGGCCAGCGTGCTGTGCAGCACCATTGCCACATCGGTGGCGACGCCCTCGGGAAGTGTCGGGGCTGAACGGTTTTCGAGCGAAACGTCGCCGTCGGTCAGTGCCGTGCCGGGGGCGAGGTCACGGCTGGCCACCACGACATCGATACGGTCGCCCTGCGGGTCGGATCGAATTGCGGCGACGCCGGCCAGCACGACCAGGGCGCCGGCGGTCACCCGCCGCGCGAGCACGGTGCGGGTCCAGTCCGGGCGCAGCGCCACCGAAATCCGGGTGATCAGAGTCGGGTTGAGCGATTCGCCCATGGCGTCACGCTAAGCGGCCCGCCCGCCGGGGATCGTCCGCGCGGATGGGCGCCTGTGGATAACGGGCTAGCTTGCGGTGGCAGCCGGTGTCGCCGAAGCGGTGCTGGCGGTGGACTTGTCGGCTGACTTGGTGCCGCTGTCGCTCGAGGATTTCTCGGTCGAACCGGAGCTGCCGCCGGAATCGCCGGAGCTGGTGGTGCTCTTGGCGGCGCTGCTGCCGTTGGAGGACGACTTGCCCGATTCCCGACTGTCGGTGCGGTAGAAACCGCTGCCCTTGAAGACCACGCCGACCTTGCCGAAGATCTTGCGCAGGCGACCGTCGCACTGTTCGCAGTTGGTCAGGGCATCGTCGGTGAAGGCCTGGACCACGTCGAAGCGGTTGCTGCACTCGGTGCAGGCGTAGCTGTAGGTGGGCACGCGAACCTCCGTGAATCGAGACAATCGGGTTAGCACTCTACCGTGCTAAGTGCTAGAACCGCTATTTGGCCGTCCAAATTCCGGGCCATCGGTGCTCTCCGGCTCACTGCAGCTCCACCGGACCCAGGCCGGGGGTCAGGGCATGGGTCATCGGCACATCGTGGGGCTCGGCGGGCAGCTCCACGTCGTCGGGGAGCAGTTCGGTGTCACGAACCACCGCGACCAGCGGAACTCCCGGCCGGTGCAGCGGCAGGGACCGGTCGTAGAAGCCCGCACCGCGGCCCAGTCGCATGCCCCGGCGGTCGACTGCCAGCGCCGGGATGAGGACCAGATCGGCCTCCGCCACCGCCTCGGCCGGCAACCAGGGCGGCACCGGCTCGAGCAGGCCGAACCGAGCGCTGAACAGGGCGGTCCCCTGCATGGGCTGATAGGCGCCCCACATCAGCGCCAGCGGTGAGCCGTCGTCGTCGGTGCGCACCACGGGCAGCAGTACCCGGATGCCGCGCTGCACCAGACCGTCGAGCATGGCGGTCGAACCCGGCTCACTGCCCACCGGCACGTAGGCGCAGATCGTGCGGGCGTCGCCCACCAGCTGCTCCAGGTGGCCGGCCAGCGCGGAGGCCTCGGCCTCGTGCACCTCGGGCGGAACCGCGCGGCGGGCCGCGAGTAGCTGCGCGCGCAACGCGGATTTGGCGGTCGCCACAGCTTTGTCGGTCACGGCGTCCACATTGTCAGCACCGGCTCGCCCACCGCCAGGGGAGGAGGTGAAGGTGTTTGCGGTTATCGTGTGAACAATGCCCACGCCGAAGGTCTCTATTCCCCGCACCGCCATTGTGCCGGCGGCGGGTCTGGGCACCCGGTTTCTGCCTGCGACCAAGACGGTGCCCAAGGAACTGCTGCCCGTCGTCGACACCCCCGGGATCGAGCTGGTCGCCGCAGAGGCGGCCGAGGCCGGCGCCGAACGGCTGGTGATCATCACCTCCGAAGGCAAGGACGGCGTCGTCGCGCACTTCGTCGAAGACCTGGTGCTGGAAGGCACGCTGGAGGCCCGCGGCAAGAAGGCGATGCTGGCGAAGGTGCGCCGCGCCCCGGAGCTGATCAAGGTCGAGTCGGTGGTCCAGGCCGAGCCGCTCGGGCTGGGACATGCCATCAGCTGCGTCGAACCGGTGCTGTCCGACGATGAAGATGCCGTTGCGGTCCTTCTCCCCGACGACCTGGTGCTGCCCACCGGGGTACTTGAAACCATGTCGAAGGTGCGGGCCCGCCGGGGCGGCACCGTGCTGTGCGCCATCGAGGTCACCCCGGAAGAGGTCAGCGCCTACGGCGTGTTCGACGTCGAGTCGGTGCCGGACGCCGAGAACCCGGACGTGCTGCGGGTCAAGGGCATGGTGGAGAAGCCCAGGGCGCAGGACGCTCCGTCGATGTTCGCCGCGGCGGGCCGCTACGTGCTGGACCGGGCAGTGTTCGACGCGCTGCGGCGCATCGACCGCGGCGCCGGCGGCGAGGTACAGCTCACCGACGCCATCGCGCTGATGATCGCCGAGGGCCACCCGGTGCATGTCGTCGTCCACCGCGGCTCGCGACACGACCTGGGAAATCCGGGCGGCTACCTCAAGGCTGCGGTTGACTTTGCTTTGGATCGTGATGACTACGGTCCGGACCTGCGCCGGTGGTTGGTGGCGCGGTTGGGCTTGGCGGAGAACTGATCTGACGTCAGCCCTTATCGGACCGAAGCTTCAACGGAGAAAGGCGCGTCGTGCGTTCGGTTGAGGAGCAGCAGGCTCGGGTGGCGGCTGCCGCGGTGGCGCCCCGCCCGGTTCGGGTGGCGATCGCCGAGGCGCAGGGCCTGATGTGCGCCGAAGAGGTGGTCGCCGAACGGCCCATGCCCGCCTTCGACCAGGCCGCCATCGACGGTTACGCGGTGCGCAGTGTCGACGTGTACGGCGCCGAGGCGATCGGCGACAGCTCCGACGGCTCCGAGCGAGAGTCGGCCACAGTCACCCTGCCGGTGCTGGGCACCATCGAGGCCGGGGCGCGTACGCCCACCCGATTGCAGCCCAAGCTGGCCACCCGCATTCAGACCGGGGCGCCGATGCCCACGCTGGCCGATTCGGTGCTGCCGCTGCGCTGGACCGACGGCGGCAACACCCGGGTCCGGGTGTTGCGGGGGGTGCGACCGGGCGACTACGTGCGCCGGGTAGGCGACGACGTGCAGCCCGGTGATGTCGCGGTGCGCGCCGGCACGGTGGTCGGCGCCGCGCAGGTGGGCCTGTTGGCCGCCGTCGGCCGCGATCGCGTCCTGGTGCACCCACGGCCCCGGCTGTCGGTGATGGCGGTGGGCGGCGAACTCGTTGACGTCAACCGCACCCCCGGCAACGGGCAGGTCTACGACGTCGACTCCTACGCGCTGGCCGCGGCCGGGCGCGATGCGGGTGCCGAGGTGAACCGGGTCGGCATCGTCAGCAGCGAACCCAAGAAGCTGCGCGAGGTGGTCGAGGGCCAGATCAACCGCGCCGAGGTGGTGGTGATCGCCGGTGGGGTCGGCGGGGCCGCGGCCGACGAGGTGCGTGCGGTGTTGTCGGATCTGGGCGAGATGGAGGTCGCCCGGATCGCGATGCACCCCGGATCGGTGCAGGGTTTCGGGCAGCTCGGCCCCGAAGGGGTTCCGACGTTCCTGCTGCCCTCGAACCCGGTGAGCGCGCTGGTGGTGTTCGAGGTGATGATCCGTCCGCTGATCCGGATGTCGCTGGGCAAACGCGAGCCGATGCGCCGGATCGTGCGGGCCCGCACCCTGGGGCCGATCAGTTCGATGCCCGGGCGCAAGGGCTACCTGCGCGGTCAGCTGATGCGCGACGAGGAGACCGGGGAGTACCTGGTGCAGGTGTTGGGGGCGACCGCGAGCACCTCGTCGCACCTGCTGGCCACGCTGGCCGACGCGAACTGCCTGGTGGTGGTTCCCGAGGAGACCGAGCAGATTTCCACCGGCGAGTTGGTGGACGTCGCGTTCTTGGCTCAGCGCGGCTGAGTTCGGGCGCATGTTGGTCAATCTGTGGCCTTTCAAGGCCGTCCAGCATCCCGGCTGGCCGACGGTTCTCGGGCCGCTGCGGGTGGCGGCCGGGGTGATCCGGCTGCGGCCGGTGCGCATCCGCGACGGCGTGGCGTGGAGCCGGATCCGGTTGGCCGACCGGGCCCACCTGGAGCCCTGGGAGCCCAGCATCGACGTGGACTGGGCGACCCGGCACAGTTCCGCGGCGTGGCCGCCGCTGTGCTCCAGTCTGCGCACCGAGGCTCGGTACGGGCGGATGCTGCCGTTCGTGATCGAACTCGACGGCCGGTTCTGCGGCCAGTTGACGGTGGGCAACATCGCCCACGGTGCGCTGCGGTCGGCCTGGATCGGCTACTGGGTGTCCAGTGCGGCGGCCGGCGGGGGAGTGGCGACCGGAGCGGTGGCGCTCGGGCTGGACCACTGCTTCGGGCCGGTCCGGCTGCATCGGGTGGAGGCCACCGTCCGGCCGGAGAACGGGGCCAGCCGCGCGGTGCTGTCGAAGGTCGGGTTTCGGCAGGAAGGGCTGCTGCAGCGCTACTTGGATGTCGACGGCGCGTGGCGAGACCACCTGCTGGTGGCGATGACCGTTGAGGAGTTGGGCGGGTCGGTCACGTCGGCGTTGGTCCACTCCGGACGGGCTTCCTGGGCCTGACAAGATCGGGCGGCTTGTTATCCGTGTGATAGTTGTGACTATCGAGGTCAGCGAGTAAATTACAACTGTGTAATTGGCTCGGCGCGTCGTCTGAGGTCGTGTGGGTCACAGACCCTAGCCTTGGCTGGGAAAGGAGCAGGCCACCATGCCCAGCATCCCGCAATCGTTGCTCTGGATCTCACTGGTCGTCCTCTGGCTGTTCGTATTGGTGCCGATGCTGGTCAGCAAGCGTGACGCGGTGCGCCGCACCAGCGACGTGGCCCTGGCGACCCGGGTGTTGACCAGCGGCAGCAGTGCCCGACTGCTCAAGCGCGGTGGGCCGGCCGCCGGTCACCGCAGCGCCCCCGACTGGCAGCAGGACACCGCCGACGCCGAGCATGACGACCATGAGGACGTCGACGAAGACGAGCCCGCCGAGAGCGAATCGCGGGTGTTCGTCGCCGCCGCTGAGCAGGGCGAGCTCGACTACCTCGACGTCGACGTCATCGCCGACGACGATTCCGACGTGCTGCCGCTGTCGGAGGCCGGTTTCGCGCAGGCGCGCGCACAGGCCGCCGAGGCGGAGGCCGAGGCACGGGCTCAGGCCGAAGCAGAGGAGCGGGCACGGGCGGAGGCCGAGGCACGGGCGCAGGAGGAGGCCGAGGCTCAGGCCCGAGCTGAGGCTGCAGCTCAAGCCGAGGCTGAAGCGGACGAGGCCGACGACGAGGCCGCCGAGGAACCGGTCGCCGACGCCGAGTCCGCCGACGACGACGCCGAAGCCGATGGCTACGAGTACGAAACGATCGACGACAGCTCCGGGCTGGAAGCCGCGGCGGACGCGCCGATGGGCGGCCGCGCCTCGGTGCGCCGGCCGCGGGCCGACACCCGGACCGCGGCCGCGGTCAGCGCCCGCAAGTACGAGTTCCGCAAGCGGGTGCTGATGTCGCTGGCGGTGATCCTGGTCCTCTCGGCCCTCATGGCCTTCACCGTCGTCCCGACCGCGTGGTGGATCTGTGGCGGCGCAGCGGGGGCGACCGTGCTCTACCTGGCCTACCTGCGGCGCCAGACGCGCATCGAGCAGCAGGTGCGGGCGCGTCGGGCACGGCGGGCGGAACGGCCTCGCGCGCAGGGGGAGAGCGCCCGTCCGGACCCTTTCGAGGTGGTCCCGTCGCGGCTGCGTCGGCCGGGCGTGGCGGTGCTGGAGATCGACGATGAGGACCCGGTGTTCGAGCACCTCGAGTACGCGTCGACCGCGGGCGAGTACCAGTGGCGGGGCGACCTGCCGCGCGCGTCCGGTCAATAGGTCTCGGTTTCAGGAGTCCGGCCGGAGGCTGGTAACCTGACTAGCCGTCAGGGGCTATAGCGCAGTTGGTAGCGCGTCTCGTTCGCATCGAGAAGGTCAGGGGTTCGATTCCCCTTAGCTCCACAGTGAAAACCCGCTCCGAGCAGTATCGGAGCGGGTTTTTCTTTAGAGTTGCCAATGTCGTCAGCTGTGAGCTGCGGGATGATCGGCAAGGATGCGGTTCGTGTCTTCGCCCTGCTGAGATCGACTCTGGCGATCAGGCCTGATGGCTCAAACACGACACCCTCGCCAGAGGACCATCTAAGGATGGGCCACCATATATGTCTCGTTGTCCAGCTCAGCGGTGAGTTCCTCGACGTCAAAAGGTCGGTCCAGTCGCGCACGCAGCGCCTTCGGATCGATCAGCAAGTCGATCTCGGCGGTCTGCCGGGCGATCAGTCGCCCGATCAACGGGTAGATGCGGCGCATGATCGCCCGCTCCGCCGAAGTGCAGCGTGACGCGCAGTAACCGACATGACCGATCTCGTCTGTGAGTATCTCGCGGTAGAGCAATGTGATTCGTTCGACCACAGCTGGCTCGTCAGTGAACAGGGCAGCGCCGACGCGGCGCAACTCGTCGAACATGATGCAGCCCGCCATCTCGGCTGCACCCACGAACAGGAATCCAAGCCGTTCGGGGAGAAACACGCCGGTCTTGACGAACTGCCGCATGACAAAGGGCGGAGGAACAACCTGGAATGGCAGGCCGAAGACGTCTAGCGCGTAGGCCAGCAGTCTGGTGTGGTAGTGCTCTTCCAGTTCGAGGTAGACGTTCTCGGGCGGCAGGCTCTCGTCGCTGTTGCGTCCGTACGTCTCGCCCAGACCGACGCCGAATCGTTCTGCCTGATTCAGTTTTGCCGTCGCCAGCAGGAACAGCATCCTGCGATCCAGGCCGGGCTCGGGTCGCCGCATCCGTAGGTTGCGAAGAAACGTGGGCCGATCAACGGTTTTCGACGAGCGAACGGGGTTCGCTTCAAGCTGGTCGAAAAACAGCTCGCGATTGGCCAAGCGCCTGTTGAGCAAATCGGCCTCGCCATCGCGCCGGGCCAGGAAGTCCCGGTAACCCTCAATGCCATTGCCATTCATCGCATCTCCATTCCTTTGACGATCGTTGATACGTACCGATCCAGCAGCTCGGGATCGTGGGCTCCGGTAGCCAACAACGCGAAAAGTCCGGTAAGGAAGAATGTTCCGAGTTCCTCAGCGTTGAGTTCCTGGGGGACCTGCCTTGCGTTCTGCGCCTGAGTGATGACGTCCACCAGGAATTCCGCCAACGGATGCTGCGCCAACTCGTCTTCGATGGGGCGGGCCGAGGAGAAATGTAGGCCGAGCATGTCTCGGAAAACGGTGGCGCCCAAACGGCTTTTGGCGCGCAAGATCTGATGGACGAGCTGGGAAAGCACGGACCACAGGTCGCCGACGGCGTCGGCGAGTTCGCCGACGATCCGTATCTCCTCGTTGCGTTCGACCTCGATAAGGACGTGTTCCTTTGTGGGAAAGTGGAAGTAGAACGTTCCCCTGGCCACGCCTGCCGCAGTGGCGATCGCGCTGACATCGGCGGCAGCCAACCCATGTTGAGTCATCTCGGCCAGGGCGGCCTCGAACAACCGTGCCCGTGTTTCGCGTCGACGAGCTTCCCGGACGCCCCCGCCCGATGATGGGGCTGCGGACGGTAGTCGCGTTGGGCCCATTTCCGCACCGTACGCCTGTCACTGACAGGCGTCAATGACAGATGTCAGCGAATGTGTGCCGTAGCGGTGCGGCGTCGACTGGCACCGGTAGGATTTCCCACGTGGCTCAGTCTGGTCGGCCGGGCATGTCCGCCTATGAGCGCAACCAGTGGGACGCGCTGTTGGACGCGGCCACCGGCGCCGAATCGCCCGGATGGTTCGAAGGTCTCAGTCAAGGTATCGCGGGCCGCGCCAAAGATTTGGTCTCCCAAGTCCGCTCCGGGGTCGAACAGGTCCCGGGCGCCACAGCGGCCATCGGAAAAGTGGACCAGCTGTCCACCAAGGCCTTGGAAACCCTGCATGTGGTGCTGGTCGAGCGGGGCCTCAATTCGGTCAAGCCGGCCGACGTGTTTGCGATGTTCGCCGACGAGGGCATCGCGGTGGGCTCCTACGACGAAGTGCGGCAACTCGACCTGAAACACTGCGACGGCTCGGTCCCGCGCCGCAAGGACCGCTACATCGCGTTGGCCGTGGCCGAAGGCGCGGCCTCCTCGCTGGCGGTGACGAGTGCGACGGTGTCGAGCACCGTCACCGGGGGAGCGACGCTGACGGTCGCGGCCTCGGCGGTGGTCGCCGACGTCACCGTGGTCATGGTCGGGATGGGCCGCATCGTGGCTTTGGTTGCGGCGCACTATGGTTACGACGTCCGCGAGCCGGACGAGCAGGCCTTCGCCTCCGGTGTGATCGCCTATTCCGTGGCGGGCACCTCCGCGGAGAAGGCCGCCGCGCTGGCGTCGCTGTCGCGCTTGACCCAGCAGATGATGCGCCAGGAGACCTGGCGACATCTCCGTCCGAGCCAGGCGACCAACGTGATCCAGCAGGTGTCCATGGCATTGGGATTCCGGCTCGCCAAACGCAAGTTGGCGCAGGCGGTTCCGCTTGTCGGTGCGGTGGTCAACGGCGGGCTCAACGCCCGCATTGCGCATCAAACATTCGAACGGGCCCAACAGGCCTATCGGCTACGGTTCCTCACCGAAAAACATGACCTGGACGCAGCCCAGTGGGCGCCGGATGTCGCGTCGGGCGGCGCCGTCGACATCCCGCTGGTCGACGAGGTGCTGGACGCGTCAGCCGGTCGACAGCAGCCCGGCGATGAAGACCTCCAGCAGCCGTAGGACCGTCGCTTCGAAGTCGGTGACTATCGGCTGGACCGAATCCGGGTTGCTCCACGCCCAGGTGGTGCCGGTGAAGGCGTGCACGGCCGCCGTCAGCGCACCGAGCTGATTCGCGGAGAGCGGCAGCGACGGCCGCAACGCCGCGCCCAGGCGCCGCTGCGCGTCGTTCGCCTGGGAGGCCAGGACTTGCAACTCGTCGGGGCCCAGCCGGCTGATGAGCACAGGCGAGGCCGCGATCAGGTCGCACAGCACCGGCCGCGCCGCCAGGGTGCGTGCCAGGGCCGCCGCCGGGGCGCAGCCGGGAAGTGCGCCGGCCAGCGCGTCGATCCAGGCCAGATGCTCCTCGTGCATCACGCGCAGCAGCAGTGCCTCGCGCGAACCGGCGTAACGCAGGATGCCCGACTTCGCCAGGCCGGCCGCGGCTGCCACGTCTCCCAGGGTCAGCGTTGTCGACCGGGTGTGGGTCAGCAGTTCACGTGTCACCGCGGTCAGCTGCGCCATCCGGTCCTGGCGCTGCGCCGCGCTGCGGGCGCGGGCGAACGGCAGCGGCGGAGGGGGCACCGGCATCCATCGATAATAGAACATCGTTCTGTTATTGTTCGGCGATGGCTCACCGATTTGAATGCGTCATCCGCCGCCGCAGCGCAGCGTCGCCGCAGACGCTGTTCGCGATCGTCTCCGACGGCGCCCGCTGGTCGCAGTGGGCCGCGCCGCTGATCCCGTACTCGACATGGGAGTGTCTGGACCCGGACGGCGACGTCGGGGTGGGCGCCATCCGGGCGGTCGGCAGGCGCAAACGGCCGACCCGCGAGATGATCACCATCCACGAGCCGGACAGTCGGCACGGCTACACCATGCTCATCGACGGCCCGATCCAGGATTATCAGGGCGAGGTGACGTTCGCCGAGGACGCCGACGGCACCCGGATCACCTGGCGCGGCCGGTACGAGACCCGTTGGCGCGCAGTGGGTATGGCCTACTGGCTGGTCCTGCGCGCCGTACTTGGGACGCTGGCGCGCAAGCTCGTCGCGGCAGGCGAACGAACGGCCGGATAAGCCAGCCGATCAGTGCAGGGTGTCAGGGCACAGTTCGTGCTGGGCGATGTCGATCACCGGGCGCAGGTTGACCGTCAGATCATCGACCATCGAGGGCCCGCCGAAGGACGGCCGACGTGCGTAAGTGTCGACGATCTGGTCGGGGCTTTCGCCGTTGCGCAACTGGCTGCAGAACCGATGGCCCGCCGACAGCCGGGCGTTCGGCGGGCCGGACCGGAAGACCCCGTTGGCGTCCAGCGCGGCCAGGTAACTGGCGTCGTCGGCCTGGGCGGGTGCGCTGCCGAGCAGCGCCAAGGCGGCGACGCCGATGGATGCGCCGGTGCGCAGAATCCAACTCATACCGGCGATGCTAAGCGATAAGGGGTCGAAAGCACGTTGACTCTGCGTCCATGGCGGAGAAGTGCGAGTGCACCCCGCCATGGACGCAGAGTCAACAGTGTTGGAACTTCAGGGCTAGATCAGGCCGAGGGCCGTCATCGCGTCGGCGACCTGGATGAAGCCGGCGATGTTGGCGCCCACCACGTAGTTGCCGGGGGCGCCGTACTCGTCGGCGGTGACCAGACAGCGGTGGTGAATGCTCTGCATGATCGCCGCCAGCCGCTGCTCGGTGTACTCGAAGCTCCACGAGTCCCGCGAGGCGTTCTGCTGCATCTCCAGGGCGCTGGTGGCCACACCACCGGCGTTGGCCGCCTTGCCCGGCGCCACGGTCACACCGGCCTCGCCGAACAGCTTGACGGCCTCCGGGGTGCACGGCATGTTGGCGCCCTCGGCGACGATCTTGCAGCCGTTGCGGGCCAGCGTGGCGGCGTGGTTGCCCTCCAGCTCGTTCTGGGTGGCCGAGGGCAGCGCGATCTGGCAGGGAACGTCCCAGATGGAGCCGTCGCTGACGAACTGCGTCGCCCCGCCGCGGGCCTTGGCGTAGGCCTCGATCCGTTCGCGCTTGACCTCTTTGATCTCTTTGAGCAGCTCCAGGTCGATGCCCTTCTCATCGACGATGTAGCCGCTGGAGTCCGAGCAGGCCACCACGGTGCCGCCGAGCTGGTGGATCTTCTCGATGGCGTAGATCGCCACGTTGCCCGAACCGGAGACCACGGCGCGCTTGCCCTCGAAGGAGTCCTTGGAGGTCTTGAGGATCTCGTCGGCGAAGAACACCGCGCCGTACCCGGTCGCTTCGGTGCGGACCTGCGATCCGCCCCAGGTCAGGCCCTTGCCGGTCAGCACGCCCGACTCGTAGCGGTTGGTGATGCGCTTGTACTGGCCGAACAGGTAACCGATCTCACGCCCGCCCACGCCGATGTCACCGGCCGGGACGTCGGTGTACTCGCCCAGGTGGCGGTAGAGCTCGGTCATGAAGGACTGGCAGAACCGCATGATCTCGTTGTCGGAGCGGCCCTTGGGGTCGAAGTCCGACCCACCCTTACCGCCGCCGATGGGCAGGCCGGTCAGGGAGTTCTTGAAGATCTGCTCGAAGCCCAGGAACTTGACGATGCCCAGATACACCGAGGGGTGGAACCGCAGGCCGCCCTTGAAAGGCCCCAGTGCCGAGTTGAATTCCACCCGGAAACCCCGGTTGATCTGCACGCCGCCGTTGTCGTCGAGCCACGGCACCCGGAAAATAATCTGGCGCTCGGGCTCACACATCCGCCGGATGACCGCGCTGTCCACGTACTCCGGGTGCTTGTTCACCACCGGGCCGAGACTGCTGAGTACCTCGAAGACAGCCTGATGGAACTCGGCCTCGCCAGGGTTGCGGCGCAAGACCTCGTCGTAGATGTCGAGCAGCTTCGGATTCAATTCGGTCATATTGTGTGATCTCTTCCTCGCGTGTCGCTGTCAGCGGGCACAGGCTAGCCGCCGTAATCGATATCGCCGAATCGACGGAGTTACATCACTGTTAAATCATTACCGGCCCGAGCGCAACGGCTAGCCTGGATTGGCGAACAAAGGCGGAACAGTCCATGGTGTTGTCGCAACGGGGTCGGGGTACCAGAGTGGCTGAAGTGGCGTCATCCACCGCGGACTTGGCAGCAATGGAGATCTTCGCCGGCTGCTCGCCTGCCGATCTGGAGCCGCTGGCCGCCGCCCTTGAGCCCCTGCAGGCCGCTGCAGGGACCGAATTGATGCGCCAAGGCGAACAGGCCGTCTCCTTCCTGCTCATCTCGTCGGGATCAGCCCAGGTCACTCACGTCGGCGACGACGGCGCTGTGGTCGTCAGCGAGGTGTCTGACGGGATGGTGGTGGGGGAGATCGCCCTGCTGCGCCAGGGCAGCCGCACCGCCACGGTCACCACGTCGACTCCGCTGTCCGGATGGCGGGGTGACGAACAGGCTTTCCACCACGTGGTGCAGATCCCGGAGGTGATGGACCGGCTGGTGCGCATCGCACGCCAGCGGCTGGCCGCCTACATCACCGCCGTGCCGATCCAGGCCCGCGACGGAACCGAGCTGTTACTGCGTCCGGTGCTGCCCGGCGACAGCGCACGAACCCTGCAGGGCCACGTCGAGTTCTCCGGCGAGACGCTCTACCGGCGGTTCATGTCCCCCCGCACCCCGAGCCCGGCGCTCATGCACTACCTGTTCGAGGTCGACTACGTCGACCACTTCGTATGGGTGGTCACCGAGCCGGACGGATCGTTCGTCGCTGACGCGCGGTTCGTCCGTGACACCGAGGACCCCACCGTCGCCGAGATCGCATTCATCGTCGGCGACAGCTATCAGGGCAAGGGCATCGGCACGCTGCTGTTGGGGGCGGTCGCCGTGATCGCCCGGCTGGAGGGCATCGAGAAGTTCACCGCACGGGTGATGTCGGACAACGTTCCGATGCGCGCCATCCTCGATCACCTAGGCGCGTACTGGGAACGCGACGACCCGGGCATCGTCACCACAGTGATCGATGTGCCTGACGACAAGCAGCTGCCGTTCAGTCGCGAGATCGCCGATCAGATCAAAGAGGTTGGCCGTCAAGCAATCCAGGCAGTGGGCTGACCGCCGACCGATGACCTGCGCGCATTGGGTAAATTGTCTGCGATGTTGAACCTTCGTGCGGTACTGGTGATCGGCTGTGTCTTCTTGCTCGCCGCCTGCAGCTCCGGGCCCGGCGAAGTCACTGCGGACATCAACAACGTGGCCGACGTCAAGTCCAGCTTCGGTCCGGAATTTCAGGTCAAGAACATCGCCCGCACCGGGATCGATCCCAAGCTGCTGGCGGGCACCGCGTTGCCCGCGGGCCTGACCTTCGATCCGGCCGACTGCTCGAAGTTCGCGGTCAGCCAGCAACTGCCGCAGGGAGTGCAGGGCAACATGGCCGCTGTCGCGGCCGAGGGTAACGGCAACCGTTTCATCACCATCGCGCTGGAGACCTCCGAGCAGGTCCAGTTCAACGAGCCGGGACGGACGTGCAAACGGATCGGGTTCGCCGGGGGCCAGATGCGTGGGCTGGTCGAATCGGTCGAGGCGCCGCGCATCGACGGCGTGCAGACCATGGGCGTGCACCGGGTGGTCCAGACCGTCGCCGGCGGCAAGAGTCACATCGGCGAGCTCTACAACTACTCGGCCTACTTCGGCCCGTATCAGGTGCTGGTCACCGCCAACGCGCTGGTGCTGCCCAACAAGCCGGTCGTCCCGGTGGACACCGAGCGGGCCCGCGACCTGTTGGTGGCCGCGGTGAACGCGGTACGTGGCTGAGGCGTCGGCGAACTAACGCACGCCGCGCGGCCGGAATTGGATGCTGATCCGCGGGCCCGTGGGGGTGGCGGTTTTCGGAATCGCGTGTTCCCAGGTTCGCTGGCAGGAGCCGCCCATCACCACCAGGTCGCCGTGCCGCTGGGGCAGGCGCAGCGCCGGACCGCCCCCGCGTGGCCGTAGCGCGAAAGTTCGGGTGGCACCGACGCTGACGATCGCGATGATGGTGTCCTGCCTGGCGCCCCGGCCGAGGGTGTCGCCGTGCCAGGCCACACTGTCGGCACCGTTTCGGTACAGGCACAGCCCGACCGTGGCGAACGGCTCGCCGAGTTCCCCGGCATAGATGTCATTGAGGCGGCGGCGCAGCTTGGCGATCACCGGATGCGGCGCCGCTTCGGTGGTCAGGTCGTGGAAGCTCACCAGCCGCGGCACATCGAGTACCCGGTCATACATCCGGCGGCGTTCGGCCCGCCACGGGATGACCGCCTGCAGTTCGCTGACCAGTTCGCTGCCGTCGGAGAGCCAGCCCGGACGGACGTCGAGCCAGGCGTCGTCGTCGAGCTGTCTGCGGTCGTTCATTGCGAACAGCGACTCCTGCACCGGTATCGCCACAGCCGTCAGCGTATCGCACACCAGTTCGATTCGTCGAGATCGTTGCGGGACGCGTCAAGACCAGCTGGGCAGCCAGATCTCCATGTTCCAGGTGGCCGGCGAGATCGGCAGCCCGGTGAGCACCGGGTACAGCCAGGCGAAGTTGGTCAGCACCGCCGCGAGGTAACAGCTCACCGCGATCAGTCCCAGGGTCCAGCGTTCCTCACCGCGGGTGCGTCCCTCTTGGATGATGTCGCTGCAGATCAACGCGATCAGCATCGCCAGGAACGGCGCCATCGGCACCGCGTAGAAGAAGTACATCTGCCGGCCGATGCCGGCGAACCACGGCAGCCAGCCGGCGCAGTAGCCCACCAGCGCCGCGGCGTAGCGCCAGTCGTGGCGCACCAGGCTGCGCCACAGCGCGTAGCCCAGCACCGGCACGGCGACCCACCACATCGCCGGTGTGCCCACCAGCATCACGGCTTTGACGCAGGACTGCGCGCCGCAGCCGGGAACGTCATGCTGGTCGATCGCATAGAGCACCGGGCGCAGCGACATCGGCCACGCCCACGGCTTGGACTCCCAGGGGTGGTGGTTGCCGGCGGCGTTCGTCAGCCCGGCGTGGAAGTGATACGCCTGGTAGGTGTAGTGCCACAGCGAGCGCAGCGCGTCGGGCACCGGGAACCGGCTCTCGTATCCGATCGACTGGCCGGCCTCATGCCGGTCCACGCCGGTCTCGGACGCGAACCACATCGCATAGGACGCCAGGTACACCCCGAACGGGATCAGCGCCATCGCGTAGGCGGTGGGGCCGAGGTCGCGGCGCATCGTCCCCAGCCACGGCCGGCGCACCCGGTACTGCCGGCGGGCGGCCACATCGAACGCCAGCGACATCGCGCCGAAGAACAGCACGAAGTACAGGCCGGACCATTTGGTGGCGCAGGCCAATCCGAGCAGCACCCCGGCGCCGAACCGCCACCAGCGCACCCCCAGCCGTGGGCCCCACGGCGTTGCGCCGCACCGACCGTCGATCAGCACGGTGTGCATCCGCATTCGCACCTGGTCGCGGTCGACGATCAGCGCGCCGAACGCCGCCACCACGAAGAACGTCAGGAAGCCGTCCAGCAGTGCGGTGCGCGCCGCGACGAAACTGACACCGTCGCCCACCAACAGCAGGCCGGCGATCCCGCCCGCCAGCGTCGAGCGGGTCATCCGTCGCACGATCCGCACCAGCAGAGCAATCGCGAGTACCCCGAGCAGTGCGCTGGTGAAGCGCCAGCCCAGCCCGTTGTAGCCGAACAGCGCCTCACCGATCGCGATCAAATGCTTGCCCACCGGTGGGTGCACCACCAGGCCGTAGCCGGGGTTGTCCTCGACACCGTGGTTGTGCAGCATCTGCCAGGCCTGCGGCGCGTAGTGCTTCTCGTCGAAGATCGGCGTCCCGGCGTCGGTCGGCGTGTAGAGGTTGGTGAACCGGGTCACCGCGGCCAGCAGGGTGACCGATGCCGTCACCCCCCAGCCGCGGACGCGGTCGGTCGGCCCGAAATCGGCCACCGGCACCAGCAGCCCCGGGCTGATCACGGGGGCGGTGCGCTCCGGTACGTCCGCGGGCACGGTAGCGGTCGGAGCGCTCATTCCGACGATCGTAGGCTGTGCGCCATGCCCGATGGTCGATTGCTGCTGGGTGCCACACCGTTGGGCCAGCCCGCCGACGCCTCGCCGCGGCTGGTCGACGCGCTGCGCACCGCCGACGTGGTGGCCGCCGAGGACACTCGGCGGGTGCGCACGCTGGCCAAGGCTCTCGACGTGCAGATCGGCGGCCGGGTGGTCAGCCTGTTCGACGCCAACGAGGCGACCCGGGTGCCCACACTGCTGGCCGACATCGAGGCCGGAGCCACCGTGCTGGTGGTCAGCGACGCCGGGATGCCGTTGATCAGCGACCCGGGGTATCGAATGGTGGTCGCCTGCGTGGAGGCCGGGCTGCCGGTGAGCTGTCTGCCCGGCCCGTCGGCGGTGACAACCGCACTGGCGGTCTCTGGGCTGGCCTCGGAGCGGTTCTGCTTCGAGGGTTTCGCGCCCCGCAAGCAGGCGGCGCGGCGGGCGTGGCTGGCGTCGCTGGCCGACGAACGGCGCACCTGTGTGTTCTTCGAGTCGCCGCGGCGGCTGGCCGACTGCCTGCGCGACGCGGCCGACGAGCTCGGCGGCGACCGGCGGGTGGTGGTGTGCCGGGAGCTGACCAAGACCCACGAGGAGGTGCTGCGCGGGACACTGGCCGAGCTGGCCGACTGGGCGGTCGACGGCGTGCTGGGGGAGATCACCGTGGTGTTGGCCGGTGCCACCCCGCGTGCCGATCTGGCCACGTTGGTGGACGAGGTCAACCGGCTGGCGGGCGACGGCATGCGGGTCAAGGACGCCTGCGCGCAGGTGATCGCAGACGTGCCCGCCGCGGTGTCGCGACGCGAGCTGTACGACGCGGTGCTGCGTTCCCGGCAATGAGGGGATGTCGGATTCGCCCGGGCGTCGTTAGGCTTGTATCCAGGTAGTTTGCCGGGCCTGCGGAGGACGCGCATGACGTCGAACAGCAAGGGCAGTAAAGGGTCGACACCACTGAGTATTGCGCTCATCGTCGTCGGTCTGATCTTCATCGTCGGGATCTATCCGCTGACCGTGATCTGGCCGGCGGGCTGGTCCTGGGGTCACGCGGGTGCGGATTCGTCGCACTACCTGGTGATGATCCTCGGCGTGTACGCCACCCTCGGGGTGTTCCTGCTGATCGCGTCGCGTGATCCACTCGCCCACCGCAGCCTGATCTGGTTCACGGTGGCCTCCAGCGTCGTGCATGCCGCGATCATGACGGCGCAGGCGATCACGGACGCGGCCGAACGCGGCCATCTTCTCGGCGACGTGCCCGCGCTGCTGATCGTGGCGCTGGTACTGGCATTGCTGATGCCGCGCCGCGGCGCGCTCGCCTGAGGACACTCCGCCGTGGCGGCTCACCCGAAGGGGCAGGCCCCCGCTCGATGTTCGGGGACCGCGAACGTGTCGAGGCCGTAGCTGTCGTAGAAGGCGGCCAGCCAGGAGTTCTGACGCTGCAGACGCTTGGCCGCCCGGTCGTAGCGGGCCTGGGCGCGAGCGGTGCCGTCGAGTCGTTCGCGCAGCTCGTCCAGACGCACCCGGTTGTAGTGGATGGGTTCGAGCAGCAGCCGATCCGGCAGCAGCCGCCACGCCAGTTGAAGCAGACGGGAGTAGACGGCGAATTCCCAGTCGTGGCGACCCTTGAGCTCGAATCCGATCATCGCCAGCACATCCGGGTGCATGGTCTTGGCCGAGCAGACCTGGACGATGTGCCCGATCAGCGGCCGCACCAGCAGCCACGGCGGGGTGAGTGCGGGACGCAGCCACCCAGGCAGCAGCAGGGTGGGCAGTGGCAACCGGGTCAGCGTGGCGAACTGGCCGCGCAGGAAACCGTTGGCGGCCAACCCCGTTGCCACCGTGTTTTCGTAGTAGGCGTCGAACTCGGTGAAGGTGGCGGGCAGTTGTCCCCGCTTGCTGGGCAGCTCCAGGTCGCTGAACAGGTGGCGCAGGTATTGATACCCCGCCTCGCTTTCCTTGGGTCGCAAGGTGGTTCCGCTGCACACCGGATACGACACGATGATTGCGTGCAGTGCGCTGGCGATGATCCACAACCACAGGTCGGGATCCAGGGCGCTGTAACGGACCCCGTCGTACTCGCCGACCCCGGTGCCACGCACGCTGCGGTGTTGGTCGATCAGCCACTGGGCGTGCTTCCTGCGCTGCTCGGGTCCGGCCAGTAGCGCTTGGCCGCTGAACGCGCTGCGCAGCCCACGATCGGTGAAGTTGTCGCGGAATCGGCCAGTGCGATCCACCGACGCCGCGATCGGCAGCATGGCGACCTCGTCGAACAGCACCCCGGCGAACACCCCGTTGAACACGCTGCCCACATGCTTGCGGAAATCAGCCATCACCCGGGGCCGCAGCCCGTCGCCGCGGAGCAGAGTCAGACCGTCCTCGTGAGGCGGGCCGGCCGGGCGATCGTCGTGGGACAACAGTTCCGTCACCGCAACCTCCATCCAGATGTTAGTAAGTTATTAAAACGCTAACATCATCACGTCGGGTTGGGAAGCATCGCTGTGGAAGGATCGCGTCATGCCAGTCGATGAGACCGGCGAGCGCATATTGGACGCCGCCCTGCAGGCGATCCTCGATTTCGGTGTGCGGCGCGCCTCCATGGAGGAGATCGCCCGACGGGCCGGGGTGTCGCACATGACCGTCTACCGGCGCTGGCCCACCAAGAAGGAACTGCTGGCGGCCGTTTTCGGCAAGGTCGCCGACGAGATCTTCGCCGCCGTCGACGACGAGGTGGCGGCACTGGAGGGCTACGAAGACCGATTCGTGGCCGGGTTCACCGGCATCTATTGGCGGGTCTGCACCCATCCGATGCTGAGCCGCACGCTGGAAACCGACCCCGAGGCGGTCCTTCCCGCACTGACCACCGGCGCGGGCCCGGCGCTGGAACTTGCGACCAGCTATCTCGCCGGGCACATCGCCAATACCGCCCGGCGTGGCGGTATCACCGTCGACGATCCGCACGGGCTTGCGGAGATCTTCGTGCGCCTGACCCACTCACTGGTGCTCACCCAGCGGATCCGCGAACCGCTGCAAAGCCGCGCCGACGCCGAACGCTATGCGCGCCAACATCTCTTGCCGCTGGCCATGGCGGCGGTTCGCCCGGCGCGAGTCGACGCCAGGTAGCGCGCGTTCTACGACGCGGTGCTGCGTGCCCGGGCCTGATCGGCGGCGACGATCGGCGCAGCCTTGTGCAGGCACTCCTGCCATTCGGCGTCGACGTCGGAGTCCGCGGTGATCCCGCCGCCGACCCCGAGCACCGCGCCGCCGGCGGCGTCGAACTCCACGGTGCGGATCGCGACGTTGAGTTCGCAGCCGGCCACCGGGGACGCCATTCCCACGGTGCCGCAGTAGACCCCGCGCCGATGCGGCTCCCACTGCGAAAGCAATTGGCGGGCCCGGTGTTTGGGTGTCCCGGTCACCGACGCCGGTGGGAACGTGGCATCCAGCAGCGCGGCCATGCCCAGCTCTGTCGGCACCTGCGCCGACACTGTCGACACCAGATGCCACACGCCGGGCGCCGGGCGCACTGCCAACAGTTCGGGGACCGTGACGGTGCCGGTGATCGCCACTCGGCCAAGATCATTGCGGACCAGGTCCACGATCATGATGTTCTCCGCGACGTCCTTGGTCGAGGCGAGCAGCGCCGACGGGCGCGCATCCAGCGGCAGCGTGCCCTTGATCGGGCTGGACGTCACGACAGCGCCGCGGCGGCGCAGGAACAGCTCCGGCGACATCGACGCCACCGCACCCCAGTCGCCGGCGACGTAGGCGGCCCGGGCCGGGCCGGTGCGTGCGACCGCGTCGGCGAAGAAGTCCAGCGGGGCACCGTCGACGGTGCCGGTGAATCGGGCGCACACGCATGCCTGGTACACCTCGCCGGCCCGGATCGCCTCCAGGCAGGACAGCACCCCGGCGCGGTGCGCCTGCCGGTCCGGGGTCTTCCAGTAGATGCGGCAGCCGCGCACCGGCCCCGGCGTCGTCAGCGCCTCGGCCAGCCAACCCGGCATCGACGCACCGGACAGGCTCTCGAACCACCACTGCCCGTCGGCGTCGTCCTGACGCAGTACGCAGTCGGTCCAGCCGCCCGCGGCCTCAGGAATCCGCGCTGCCCCGTCGTCCGCGCCGGCATCGGGGTAGGACAGGTAGCCGATCCAGCCGCCGCCCACCGCGTCGGACTCCGCCTCGGCGGGCACATCGAACACCTGGTCGGGGCGCACCGGCTCGACGGCCACGCTCGGGGCGATCACCGCCCGCGCGCCGAACCACTCGCCGGTCAGTGCGGCCGGCGGCGGCAGCCCGCGCCGGGCGGTGGCGTCGCCGACAGCGCGCAGCACGCCTGGGGCCGCACCCAGGTCGCCGAGCCGCTCGATCCGCACCGCACTAGCTTGTCAGACAACTCAGCCGCGGGTGATCTCCCGGGCAGCTGTCAGCGCCGCCAGCTTGTCCGGGTTGCGCATCGCGTAGAAGTTGGTGATCAGGCCGTCGATGATCTCGACGGTGAACACGCCTTCGAGCCGGTCCGCGTTGTAGAGCAATACCGCCGGGGCGGAGTTGCAGTTCGCCATCTCCACCCTGACGTCGGGTTGCCCGGCCCCGATGCGCAGCAGCCCGATGATCGAGCGGGCGACCTTGTCGGCGCCGACCACCGGTCGACGGGCCGCGCTGGCCTTGCCGTTGCTGTCGGCGGTCCACACCACATCCGGTGCCAGCATGGACAGCACCTTCGCGATGTCACCGCCGGCGGCCGCGGTCATGAACTCGGCGGTGATGCGGGCGTTCTCGGCCGGGTCCACCGGGGTGAAGCGCGGCCGCCGGGCCTGCACGTGCCCGCGGGCCCGGTGGGCGACCTGACGGGCCGCGGGGGGCGACTTGCCCACCGCGGCGCCGATCTCGTCGTAGTCGAACCCGAACACCTCGCGCAGTACGAACACCGCGCGCTCGTCGGGGCTGAGCGTCTCCAGCACCACCAGCATCGCCATCGACACCGACTCGGCCAGCACCACGTCGGCCGACGGGTCCTGTTCGGTCAGCAGCAGCGGCTCGGGCAGCCACGGGCCGACGTACTCCTCGCGGCGTCGGGCACCCGCCCGTAGCGCGTTGAGCGCCTGGCGGGTGACCAGCTGGGCCAGGTAGGACTTGGCATCCCGAACGGTGCCGGTATCCACCTCCGCCCACCGCAGGTAGCTGTCCTGCAGGACATCGTCGGATTCGGTTGCCGAGCCCAGGATTTCGTAGGCGATGGTGAACAGCAGCGGACGCAGTTCGGTGAACCGATCGGTGTGTTCGTCGGTCACACCGCCGCCTCCTGCTCGGTCGAGGCCGCCCGGGTGCCGGCCTTGAGCCAACGGTACGAGCCGGGCTTGGCGCCCTCGCGGCGAATGCCCCAAACGGTGGCCTTACAGATCGTCTCCTTGACCTTTGCGGCCAGCCGTCCGCCGAGGAACGCCTTGATCGGGGTGTCGTCGCGGCGGGCCAGTTGAACGGTGGCGTAGCTGCGGCCCACGCTGATGCACTGCCCGGTGAACGCCTGGTCCAGCGCGGGCGGCGGGGTGCCGGCGATGCGGGCCAGAACGGTCTCGGCGGCCTGAGCGCCCAGCGGTATCGCCGCCTGGCAGCTCATCCGCAGCGGCCGGCCCGACGGCGCCACCGCGTCCCCGGCTGCCGCGATCCACGGATTGTCGATGCTGGTCAGAGTCTCGTCGGTGAGCATCCGACCCAGGGTGTCGGTGGCCAGCCCGCTGATGGCGGCCAGGTCCGGAACGCCGAAACCCGCGGTCCACACGGTCAGCGCACTGGGCAGCACGCGAGCGTCGAACAGCACCACCTCATCGGCACGCACCGCGGCGACGGTGGCCTCCTCGAGCACCTCGACGCCCAGCTTGTGCAGCGCCTTGGCCACCGAGCGGCGGCCGGCCGCGTTCAGTGACGGGCCCAGGGTTCCGCCGCAGACCAGGGTGACCTTGCGGCCTTGGCCGGCCAGTTCGGAGGCCGCCTCGATCCCGGTCAGCCCGCCGCCGACGACGGTCACCGGGGCTTCTGGCGGCACTTCGTCGAGGCGGGCCAGCAGCCGTTGGGCGGACTCGAATTCACTGATGGAATAGGCGAATTCGGCCGCTCCGGGCACCGAGGTGGTGATCGCTCCGGTGCTGCCCACCGCGTAGATGAGGTAGTCGTAGCGCAGCGCGGTGCCGGAGGCCAGCTGGACGCGGCGGTCGGCGGCGTCGATGCGCTCGGCGCTGTCGATCAGCAGCTGGACGCCGTCGCCGAGCAGGTCGCCGTAGTCCCGGTCGGCCCGGTAGTTGCCGGCCACGTGCTGGTGCAACCTGATCCGTTCGACGAACGCCGGGCGCGAATTGACCAGGGTGACGTCGATGTCGGGTCGGACCAGCAGGCGGTTGGCGGCCATGGTGCCGGCGTAGCCGCCGCCGATGATGACGACGCGAGTGCGGGTGTCGGGGGAGTGCTGTGTGTTGGTCATGCCCTCAAGACACCGCAGCCGTTGCAGATGTGACACCGTGTGACGGAAGTCACGCTGGGGTCTGCTCGCGCTCAGGGTTGGTAGCGCGGAAAGACCCCGGACGGCGCCGGCAGCGTCAGACCCGGCGCCAGGCGCTCGGGCACGGCGGTGAACATCCGCTGCTCGCCGGTCTGGCCCAGCAGATCCAGCAGCTTGCCCGCCGATTCGGGCATCACCGGCTGCACCAGCAGCGCCGCGATCCGCACCGCCTCCAGCGTGGTGTACAGAACCGTGCCGAAGCGGGCCTGGTCGGCCGCGGACTCACTCTTGGCCAGCTTCCACGGCTCGTTGGCCGAGAAGTACCGGTTGGCCGCGCCCAGCATCTGCCAGATCGCCTCCAGGCCCACGTGCATGGACTGCGTGCCGAACGCCGCCCGCATCTTCGCCAGCAACTCGTCGGCCAGAGCCAGCAGTTCGTCGTCGTCAGCGGCCCGGGCGGTCGGCTCGGGCACCACCCCGTCGAGGTTCTTGGCCACCATCGACAGCGAGCGCTGCGCCAGGTTGCCCAGCTCGTTGGCCAGATCGGCGTTGACGCGGCCGATCATCGCCTCATCGGAGATGCTGCCGTCCTGGCCGAACGGGATCTCCCGCAGCAGGAAAAACCGCACCTGGTCGACGCCGTACTTGTCGACGAACTCGACCGGGTCGATCACGTTGCCCACCGACTTGCTCATCTTCTCGCCGCTGTTGAGCAGGAATCCGTGGGCAAAGACCTTGCGCGGCAACTCGATTCCGGCTGACATCAGAAACGCCGGCCAGTACACGGTGTGGAACCGGATGATGTCCTTGCCGATCATGTGCAGATCGGCGGGCCAGTACCGGCGGAACGATTCGGATTCGGTGTCGGGATAGCCGACCCCGGTCAGGTAGTTGGTCAGCGCGTCCACCCAGACGTACATGACGTGGTCGGGGTGGTCGGGCACCGGAACGCCCCAGTCGAATGACGTGCGCGAGATCGACAGGTCCCGCAGCCCGCCGGAGACGAAGCTGACCACCTCGTTGCGGCGCACATCGGGGGCGATGAAGTCCGGGTTCGCCTCGTAGTGCGCCAGCAGGCGGTCGGCGTATGCCGACAGCCGGAAGAAATAGGTCTGTTCCTCGGTCCAGGTCACCGGCGCCCCGGTTTCGACAGCGATTCGCGAACCGGCGGGATCATCGCTGGTCAGCCGGGTCTCGCCCTCGGTGAAGAACCGCTCGTCGCGCACCGAGTACCAGCCGCTGTAGGCGTCCAGGTAGATGTCCCCGGCGTCGACCATGCGCTGCCAGATCGCCTTGGAGGCCTCCAGGTGATCGGCGTCGGTGGTGCGGATGAACCGGTCGAAGGAGATGTTGAGCTTGCGCTGCAGACGCTCGAAGACATCGGAGTTGCGCCGCGCGAGCTCGGCCGTGGGGATGCCCTCGGCCGCGGCGGTCTCGGCCATCTTCAGCCCGTGCTCGTCGGTGCCGGTCAGATACCGCACGTCGAATCCGTCGAGCCGGTGGAATCGGGCGATCGCGTCGGTGGCGATGTATTCGTAGGCGTGGCCGATGTGCGGGTCACCGTTGGGGTAGGTGATCGCCGTGGTGACATAGAAGGGCTTCATCACCGCTCACCTTATGGTGTGCGGGTGAGCTCCAAACGGTCAGCCGAACGAGAAGCGCCGCCCATCCCGGAGCCGCTGACTCCGCTGGTCGACGCGCACACCCACCTCGATGCGTGTGGTGCTGATGACGACGCTTCGGTGCGTGCGGTCATGGACCGGGCCGCCGCGGCCGGCGTGCAGGCGGCCGTGACCATTGCCGACGACCTGGCGTCCGCCCATTGGGTGACCCGGGCCGCCGACGCCGACGAGCGGGTTTACGCCGCGGTGGCGTTGCACCCCACCCGCGCGGGCACGCTGACCGAGGCGGCGCGTGCCGAGATCGAGGCTTTGGCCGCGCACCCGCGGGTGGTGGCGATTGGGGAGACCGGGCTGGATCTGTACTGGCCGGGCCGCTTGGAGGGCTGCGCCGACCCGCACACCCAACGCGATGCCTTCGCCTGGCACATCGACCTGGCCAAGCGCACCGGCAAGCCGCTGATGATCCATAACCGCGACGCCGACGCCGCCGTGCTCGATGTGCTGCGCGCCGAAGGCGCCCCGGAGACGGTGATCTTCCACTGTTTCTCGTCGGGCCCCGAGATGGCTCACACCTGCGTCGACGCCGGCTGGATACTGAGCCTGTCCGGCACGGTCAGCTTTAAAAATGCGCGTGACCTGCGCGAAGCCGCCCCGTTGATCCCGGCCGAGCAGCTACTGGTGGAGACCGACGCGCCGTTTCTGACGCCGCACCCGTATCGCGGCGCTCCCAACGAGCCGTACTGCCTGCCATACACTGTCAGGGCGCTGGCCGAGCTGCTGGGGGTGGCAGCAGCGGAGCTGGCGCAGGTCACGAGCAACAACGCCCGCCGGGTGTACGGATTGCGCTGAACGTCGAGCAGGTCACATTCGGTTGCCGACCGCAGGTGGGTTCGTTACCGTCTTGTTATCAAACTTGGGGTACCGCAAGGGCCCCTTTGCCGTGTTGTGAGGTTTTTTTCTTGAACACTTTGACCAGGCTGCATCAGGCCCCGTCGCCGATGCTGCGGATGCTGGTCGGCGCGCTGCTGCTGGTGTTGACCTTCGCCGGCGGCTTCGCGGTCGCCAGTGCCAAGACCGTCACCCTCGATGTCGATGGAACGCCCATCACCGTGACCACCATGCGGTCGCGGGTTATCGACGTCGTCGCCGAAAACGGGTTCGACGTCGGTGAGCGTGACGACGTGACCCCCGACCGCAGCGCCCGGGTGCGTGACACCGACACCATCGTGGTGCGCCGCAGCCGGCCGCTGCAGCTGTCCCTGGACGGCCGCGAGCCCAAGCAGGTGTGGACCACGGCGCTGTCCGTCGACGAGGCGTTGGCCCAGCTGGCGATGACCGACACGGCCCCGGCCGCGGCCTCACGCGGTAGCCGGGTTCCGCTGGCGGGGATGGCACTGCCGGTGGTCAGCGCCAAGAACGTCCGGATCGACGACGGCGGAGTGGTGCGCACGGTGCGGCTGGCCGCGCCGGATGTGGGCGCGCTGTTGGCCGCCGACGGCGCCCCGTTGGAGCAGGCCGACAAGGTCGCCCCGGCGGCGTCGACGCCGGTCACCGAGGGCATGCAGATCCAGGTGACGCGGATCCGGGTCAAGCAGGTCACCGAGCGGGTGCCGCTGCCTCCGACCGCGCGGCGCGTCGAGGACCCGTCGATGAACATCAGCCGGCAGGTCGTCGATGACCCCGGCACCCCGGGCACCCAGGACGTCACCTACTCGGTGGCCACCGTCAACGGCGCCGAGACCGGCCGCCTGCCGGTCGCCAACGACGTGGTGGACCCGGCGCGCGACTCGGTGCTGCGGGTCGGCGCCAAGCCGGGCACCGAGGTGCCGCCGTCGGTGTACGGCGCTGCCTGGGACCGCATCGCCAACTGTGAGTCGCACGGAAACTGGGCGATCAACACCGGCAACGGCTTCTACGGCGGCGTGCAGTTCGACTACGGCACCTGGGTCGCCAACGGCGGGCTGAAGTACGCGCCGCGTGCCGACATGGCCACCCGCGAGGAGCAGATCGCGATCGCCGAGGTCACCCAGGCCCGGCAGGGCTGGGGCGCCTGGCCGGTGTGCAGCGGGAGACGCTGACCATCGGGCTACTCGGGGCCGGTGACATCAGGGCCCTGGCCGCAGAGCTCGACCTACGCCCTCGGAAATCACTGGGACAGAACTTCGTCCACGACGCCAACACCGTGCGCCGGATCGTCGCCGGCGCCGGGATCACCGCCGACGACCACGTCCTGGAAGTTGGCCCGGGTCTCGGCTCGCTCACCCTGGCGCTGCTCGAGCACGGCTCGACGGTCGTCGCGATCGAGAAGGATTCGGTGCTGGCGCGCCGGCTGCCGATGACTGTCGCCGAGCACGCGCCCGCCGCCGCGGACCGGCTGGCGGTGCGCGATCAGGACGTGTTGACCCTGCAGCGCGCAGAGCTGGACACCGCGCCGACGGCGGTGGTCGCGAACCTGCCCTACAACGTCGCCGTCCCTGCCCTGCTGCACCTGCTGTCCGAGTTCGACTCCATCCGCACCGTGATGGTGATGGTGCAGCTGGAGGTGGCCGAGCGCCTGGCCGCCGAGCCGGGCGGCAAGGACTACGGGGTGCCCAGCGCCAAAGCCAGGTTCTTCGGTTCGGTGCGCCGCGCCGGAACGGTGCCCCCGAGCGTGTTCTGGCCGGTGCCGCGGGTGAACTCCGGGCTGGTGCGCATTGACCGGTACGACGCGCCGCCCTGGCCGGTCGACGACGCGTTCCGGCGACAGGTGTTCGCGCTGATCGACATCGCGTTCGCCCAGCGCCGCAAGACTATTCGCAACGCGTTCGCCGACTGGGCGGGATCCGGTGCACAGTCGGCCGAGCTGCTGACCGCGGCCGGTATCGATCCCACGCGGCGCGGTGAGACGCTGTCGATCGCTGACTTCGTTCGGCTGCTTCAGGTTTCGGGAGCCGGCGGTTCAGCGAGGCTCGACGGAGGAGAGGCGAAGCTGGGACCGCCGCATCAACCCGGCGGGTCGGCGATCGCCCGGGACAGCTCGTCGACGAACTCGGCGCAGGACTCGTAGCGGCGCGCCGGGAACTTGGCCATGGCCCGTTCCACCACCAGATCGACGGCGCGCGTTGCCGAACCGAACGTTCCCGCCAGCGGAGGGGGCAGCTGCCGCAGATGGGCATCGACCAGCTCGGCCGCATCGTCGGCGGTGAACGGCGGAGAACCGGTGAGCAGTTCCACCGCGGTGCAGGCCAGCGCGTACTCGTCGGTGGCCGCCGACGGCGCCTTGCCGAGCAGGATCTCCGGTGCCGTGTAGGGCAGCGACACCTCCGGGTTGTGCTGCCGCCTGCGCCAGACGTCCTCGACGACGGCATGGGCGGTGCCGAAGTCGGTCAGCACCGCTCCGGAGCGGGGGAAGTCCTGCGGTAACAGGATGTTGGCGGGTTTGACGTCGCAGTGCACGATGCCGCGGTGGTGGGCGTAGTCGAGTGCGGCGGCGATCTGGGTCAGCGCGGACAGCCGGTCCTCGAGCGTCCGCAGTCGGGTCGCCCTGCCGCCGTCGACGAACTGCATCGCCAACCAGAACCGTCCGTGCCGGTACATCCGGACGATGTGGGGATGGTTCAGGAAGCTCGCGAACTCGAATTCACGGTCCAACCGGGCCTGCCAGGCCGGGGTGCGGTGCACCTCGTTGAGGACCTTCAACGCCACCGGCCGGGTCGGCTCGGTGGGGTGGTGGGCTTGGTACACGACGGCGGAACCGCCGCGTGCGACCTCGCGGTCGATCAGGTATCCGCCGAAGTCGCTGCCGGCTTCGCCCATGCCTCCCAGGTTATGGGGGTGGGCGCCGGATTCGTCGCAAGAGCGTGTCCATCGCAGGCAGCTAAGGAAAACATAATCAAATAGCAAAAAATTGATGCCATTTCCCTGGCGTCGGGTGAATAATCGACCGAACGTCAATTTCGGGAGGTCTCCGTGACAACGCTGTCCAGTCGGAACCCGCGCTCGCTGGGTGCGGTGTCAATGATCCTGGCCGGGATCGTCGCGCTGGGCGTGGCCCCCGCGGTGGCACCGGGCCTGGCGGCCACCGCGAAGTCGGTGGTGGCCGAGACCACGCTGCTGGACACCGAATCGTGGATCATGGGCGGCAGTGGCCTGCCCGTCCCGCCGCCGGCTTACCTGGCCGCCCTCACCGACCGCTTCCTCGACCCCGCGACGCCGAAGTTCGCCGGCCAGCCCCTGTACCCGGTGGACGTCACCAACCCGTTGTTCACCCCGGAGGGTCTCTACCCGCTCACCGGCGTGAAGTCGCTGCCGTTGGACACCTCGCTGGCCCAGGGCGTGTCGATCCTGCACCAGAAGATCATGGAAGAGACCGCCGCCGGCAATAACCTTGTGGTGCTGGGCTATTCGCAGAGCGGCGTCATCAACGCGCTGGAGATCAAGCAGCTGCTGAGCCTGCCCGAGGCCGAGCGGCCCACCGCCGACCAGCTGTCCTTCGTGATGCTGGGCAGTCCCAGCACCCCGGACGGCGGCCTGCTGTCCCGCTTCTACCTGCCGGGCATCAATCCGAACCTGCCGGAGCTGTCGCTGCCGAGCCTGGGTGTCACGTTCAGCGGCGGCACCCCGGCCGACACGCCGTGGGACACCACGTTCTACACCCAGGAGTACGACGGCTTCGCCGACTTCCCGAAGTACCCTCTGAACTTCTTGGCCGACATCAACGCCTTCATGGGCATCATGTTCGTGCACGGCACCTACCCGATGCTGACCGACGAGCAGTTGGCGTCGGCCATCGCGCTGCCGGTCAGCGACGACTACACCGGCAACACCCAGTACTTCATGATCCCCACCGAAAACCTGCCGCTGCTGATGCCGTTGCGCGGCAGCGGATTCGGCAATGCGATCGCCGACCTGCTGCAGCCCGCCCTGAAGGTGCTGGTGAACCTCGGCTACGGGGACATCGAACACGGCTGGTCCCAGGGGCCGGCGGATGTGACCACTCCGTTCGGGTTGTTCCCGGACGTCAGCCCGCAGGACGTGTTCACCGCCCTGGTCAACGGCGCTCAGCAGGGTTGGAGCGACTTCACCGCCGACCTGCAGAACCTGTCGTCCGGCAGCGCGGCGGACCTGTTCGGTATCGGCCTGGGCAACGGCGTGGCGTTCACCATGCCGAGTCTGACCGACATCGTCAATGCGCTCACCAGCGCCAGCGCGACCCTGTACAGCACGCTGCTGCCGACGGCCGACATCCTCAACGCCCTGTTCACCACGCTGCCGGCCTACACGGCGACGCTGTTCGCCCAGGAACTGGCCTCGGGTGACCTGCTCAACGCGATCGGCCTGCCGCTGGCGGCCAGCACCGGGCTGGTCACCATGGCGGCCGGCTTCGAGCTGGAGGTCATGATGAACGCCTTCAGCTCGATCCAGCAGGACTTCGCCGGCCTGTTCGGATAGCCATCGGGCCGGATGGACCCATTAGTCTCATCGGCGTGACCGCATCCGATGGAAGTGCCGCCACCGAGTGGTCCCCGACCGGGTCGGTCACCGTTCGGGCGCCGGGCAAGATCAACCTCCACCTGGCAGTCGGCGACCGCCGCGATGACGGCTACCACGAGCTGACCACCGTCTTTCACGCGGTGTCGCTGGTGGACGAGGTGACCGTGCGTGACGCCGACGTGCTGTCGTTGCGGGTCACCGGTGAGGGAGCCGACGTGGTGCCCACCGATGAGCGCAACCTGGCCTGGCGGGCCGCCGAATTGATGGCCGAGCACGTCGGGCGAGCCCCCGACGTGGCGATCACGATCGACAAGTCCATCCCGGTGGCCGGCGGTATGGCCGGCGGCAGTGCCGATGCCGCGGCGGTGCTGGTCGGTATGAACGTGCTCTGGGAGCTGGGCGTGCCCCGACGTGATCTGCATGCGCTGGCCGCCCGGCTGGGCAGCGACGTGCCGTTCTCCCTGCACGGCGGTACCGCGTTGGGCACCGGACGCGGCGAGGAACTGGCGACGGTGCTGACCCGGGAGACGTTCCACTGGGTGTTGGCGTTCGCCGACGGCGGGTTGTCCACGCCCGCGGTCTTCGCCGAACTGGACCGGCTACGCGACACCGGACGCAAGATGCCCGAGCTTGGCGGATCGGAGCCGGTGCTCGCGGCGCTGGCCGCCGGAGATCCGCAGCGATTGGCGGGCCTGCTCGGCAATGACCTGCAGCCGGCGGCGGTCAGCCTCAACCCGGCACTGCGGCGCACCCTGCGCGCCGGCGTGGAGGCGGGGGCATTGGCCGGCGTCGTCTCCGGGTCCGGGCCGACGTGCGCGTTCCTGTGCGCCTCGGCGGCCTCGGCGGCCGATGTCGCCGTCGAACTGGCGGCGGCCGGAGCGGGACGCGCGGTGCGGGTGGCCAGTGGCCCGGTCTACGGGGCCCGGGTGGTGCCGCCGTCGGTCACCGGAGTGTGACCGCCACCCCAATCGACGAGAAGATTTGCCCGTCGATTAAGAGGAGTTTAAGATACTGCGCGGTGACTAGTTGCGGTCAGGATTTCCCTGCCAACCAGCCGCTCGCCGCTCTCGGTGGGCGGGTATTGCCGTATCGAGATGTAATCGCTGCCGAACTGTGCATGCGCGCCTCTCGCAAAGTGGTCCGCAGCAGGTGGAACATGAAAACTCAGCCCGTATGGAAAATACCGGTGCCGGCTAGGAGGCCGTCGTGAGCAGGTTTACCGACAACATGTTCCGCAGTGCCCGCGAATCCTCCAAGGGCATGGTCACCGGTGAGCCGCACGAACCGATCCGGCACACCTGGGCGCAGGTCCATGAGCGTGCTCGTCAGATCGCCGGCGGCCTGGCCGCGGCCGGCGTCGGCCCGGGCGACGCGGTCGGCGTGCTGGCCGGAGCCCCGGTCGAAATCGCCCCCACCGCCCAGGGCGTGTGGATGCGCGCCGCCAGCCTGACCATGCTGCACCAGCCCACCCCGCGCACCGACCTGGCCGTCTGGGCCGAAGACACCATGACCGTCGTCGACATGATCGACGCCAAGGCCGTCATCATCTCCGATCCCTTCCTGGCCGCGCTGCCGGTGCTGCAGGAGAAGGGGCTGAAGGTCCTGACCGTCGCCGACCTGCTGGCCCATGAGCCGATCGACCCGGTGGAGGCCGGCGAGGATGATCTGGCGCTGATGCAGCTGACGTCCGGATCGACCGGGTCGCCCAAGGCCGTGCAGATCACCCACCGCAACATCTACTCCAACGCCGAGGCGATGTTCATCAGCGCCGAGTACAACGTCGACCGCGACGTCATGGTCAGCTGGCTGCCCTGTTTCCACGACATGGGCATGATCGGGTTCCTGACCGTGCCGATGTACTTCGGTGCCGAGCTGGTCAAGATCACCCCGATGGACTTCCTGCGCGACACGCTGCTGTGGGCCAAGCTGATCGACAAGTACAAGGGCACCATGACCGCGGCCCCGAACTTCGCGTATGCGCTGTTCGCCAAGCGACTGCGCAAGCAGGCCACGCCGGGACAGTTCGACCTGTCCACGCTGCGGTTCGCGCTGTCGGGCGCCGAGCCGGTCGAACCCGCCGACGTCGAGGACCTGATCGACGCCGGTAAGCCGTTCGGGCTCAATCCGGCAGCCATCCTGCCCGCCTACGGCATGGCCGAGACGGTGCTGGCGGTGTCGTTCTCCAAGTGCGGCGCGGGCCTGGTGGTCGACACGATCGACGCCGACCTGCTGGCCGCGCTACGCCAGGCGGTGCCCGCCAGCAAGGGCAACACCCGCCGGCTGGCCTCGCTGGGGCCGCTGCTGGAGGGCATCGAGATCCGGATCGTCGACGAGAACGGCACCGCGCTGCCGGCCCGCGGGGTCGGGGTGATCCAGTTGCGCGGCGAGCCGGTGACTCCGGGCTATCTGACCATGGCGGGCTTCCTGCCGGCGCAGGACGAGCACGGCTGGTACGACACCGGCGACCTGGGCTACCAGATGGAGGACGGCCACGTCGTGGTCTGCGGCCGGGTCAAGGACGTCATCATCATGGCCGGCCGCAACATCTACCCGACCGACATCGAGCGGGCCGCCGGACGCGTCGAGGGTGTGCGGCCGGGCTGCGCGGTGGCGGTTCGACTGGACGCCGGGCATTCCCGCGAGACGTTCGCCGTCGCGGTGGAGTCCAACGCCTGGCAGGACCCGGTCGAGGTGCGCCGCATCGAGCACCAGGTCGCCCATGAGGTGGTCACCGAGGTCGACATGCGGCCCCGCAATGTGGTGGTGCTCGGGCCGGGCAGCATCCCGAAGACACCGTCGGGCAAGCTCCGCCGGGCCAACTCCGTCGCCCTGGTCACCTAGCCACGTCTGCTCGCGCCACTAAGGCCAGGCGTGGACGACGTTCTGTGCCGGCTCCAGCCCCGTCTCGATCAGCAACTCGGTGGCGTCGGCGGCCTGTTCGCAGATCGTGGGTAACTCCTCGCGCTCACGCGAGCCGAAAGCCTGCAGCACGAAGGCCGCCGGATCCTGGCGTCCGGGCGGGCGGCCGATCCCGAAACGCACCCGCTGAAAATCCTTGCTGCCCAATACGGTTGCTATGGATCGCAGCCCGTTGTGGCCGCCCTCGCCGCCGCCCTGCTTGAGCCGGATCCGACCGAAGTCCAGGTCGAGGTCGTCGTGGATCACCACCATGCCAGGCGGCGGGACCGAGTAGAACTTGGCCAGCGGCCCCACCTGGCGACCCGACTCGTTCATGTAGCAGCGTGGACGAGCCAGCACCACCGGGCGCCCGCTCAGGCGCCCGGTGGCCACATCGGCGCCGGAGCGCTTGTGCAGCTTGAACGCCGACCCGATCCGCTCGGCGAGCAGGTCGACGACCATGAAGCCCACGTTGTGCCGGGTGCGGGCGTACGTCGGGCCCGGATTGCCCAGGCCGACCACCAGTATCGGCGGTGACTCGGCCACGCGGTGCTCGACCTACTCGGCCGGGGCGGCCTCGGCGGCCGGGGCCTCGCCACCTGCGGCAGCCTCTTCTTCCTCCGGCTCCTCGGCGGCCTTCGGCTCGACCACGTTGACCAGCAGCAGCTCCGGGTCGGAGATCAGGGTCACGCCCTTGGGCAGCTCGAGCTGGCCGGCGGTGATCTGGGTGCCGGCCTCGGCGCCCTCGATCGAGACCGTCAGCTGTTCGGGGATCGAGAGCGCCTCGGCCTCGATCTCCACCGCGGTGGCGTCCGAAGTGACCAGGGTGCCGGAGAACGATTCGCCCTCGAGGATGACGTTGACCTCGACGATGACCTTCTCGCCGCGCTTGACCACGAGCAGGTCGGCGTGCTGGATGTTGCGACGGATCGGGTGGATGTCCAGCGCCTTGGTCAGCGCCAACTGCTCCTTGCCCTCGATGTCGAGGACCAGCACCGCGTTGGTGCCGGAGTTACGCAGCACAGCCGCGAATTCGCGGGCCGGCAGCTCCAGGTGCTGCGGGTCGGTGCCGTGGCCGTAAAGGACCGCGGGGACCTTGCCGTCGCGGCGGGCCCGACGCGACGCGCCCTTGCCGATCTCGGAACGCACCGAAACGGTCAGCTGGTTGGTGGTCGGGGCCTTGGCCATCATTACTCCTACGGTTGCTACCTGTGCATGAGGCACGGCCAGAACGCGACAACCAATTAGGAGGTCCTCGTCGATAACGGCGGCCGAAATTGGTGGCCGCCCTCGCCGTGACGCCTGGTCAGGCTAACGCATCAGTACCTCAGAGCGGAAATTGCACCCCGGTGAGCTGGGCCGACAGGTCCCACAGCCCGGCTGCGGTGGAGCCCCGTTTGGCCAGCAGGCTGCGCCCCACCGGCCCGCTGCGGCCGATGAACGCGAACCGCGGCCCGATGTAGGTGTTGCCGGACAGATCCTGCGATGCCGCGTACAGGGTCTGGCGGGCCCCGAAATCGGCGTTGGTGGCCAGCAGCCCGTTGCCGATCGTGCGCATCAGCGCGTCGCCGACCCGATTGCCGGTGTGGCCCTGCAGGTTGGTGTTCGAATAGCCCGGGTGGGCGGCCAGCGCGCGCACCGGCGAACCGGCCGCCACCAGGCGGCGCTGCAGTTCGCTGGTGAACAGCAGGTTGGCGAGCTTGGACTGGCCGTAGGCCCGCCACGCCGAATAGCGCCGCGACTCCCAGTTCAGGTCCTTGAGGCTGATGTTGCCCATCCGGTGCATGTAGGACGACACCGTCACCACCCGGTCGGTGATGGTGCGCAGCAGCAGGTTGGTCAGCGCGAAATGCCCCAGATGGTTGGTGCCGATCTGACTCTCGAAACCGTCGTCGGTCTTGCCGTAGGGCACCGCCATGATCCCGGCGTTGTTGATCAGTACGTCGACCTTCGACGTCTCCTCGGCGAATCGCCGCACAGAGGACAGGTCCGCCAGGTTCAGGGCGCGGACCGTCACATCGCCGGGCATACCCGCCGCGGCGGCCTGCCCTTTGGCCGTGTCGCGCACGGCCAGGGTGACGCTGGCGCCGACGCGGGCCAGCTCGCGTGCGGTCACGGCACCCAGACCGCTGTTGGCGCCGGTCACGATCACGGCGCGGCCGGCGAACGACGGCAGATCGGTGGCGGTCCAGGACGTCATGACTGACACTCTATGCGTGAAGCCATGGACCACACTCGGATTGATTGTCGTAATGCTGGCCGCGGTCAGCGGCTGCGGCAACAGGCAGTCGGTCGAACCCACCGGCCCGGCGCCAGCTCCCGATCAGGTGCGCCAGATCGCGAAGGAGGCCTACGTCTACGGCTTCCCGATGGTCGACTCCTACCGCATCCAGCACGCCTACTTCGTCGACAAGTCGGGTCCGCAGTACAAGGGTGACTGGAACCAGACGCACAGCGCCGCAAGGGTTTACACGCCCGAAGACACCGCCGTCCAGACGCCGAACTCCGACACGCCCTACACCATGCTCGGCACCGACCTGCGGGCTGAGCCGTTGGTGCTCACCGTGCCGCCGATCGAGGCCGGCCGCTACTACTCGCTGCAGTTCATCGACGCCTACACCTACAACTTCGCCTACGTGGGCAGCCGCACCACCGGCAACAACGGCGGCAAATACCTGCTGGCCGGACCCGGCTGGCAGGGCGACAAGCCCGACGGCGTCGACGACGTGATCCGATCCGACACCGACTTCGCGCTGGTCATCTACCGCACTCAGCTGTTCGACCCGGCCGACATCGATAACGTCAAGAAGATCCAGGCCGGCTACACCGTGGAGCCGCTGTCGGGCTATCTCAAGCAACCCGTGATGAGCGCGCCTCCGGTGGATTTCATCGCGCCGCTGACACCCGAGGCGCAGAAGACATCACCGAAGTTCTTCGAGATCCTGAGCTTCCTGTTGAAGTACGCGCCGGTGTTGCCGGGGGAGCAGGATCTGCGGGCCCGGTTCGCCACCATCGGCGTCGGTCCCGACGGCACCTTCAACGCGGACGAACTCGACCCGGAGACCCGCGAGGCCGTGCAGGCCGGGATGGCGCAGGCCTGGTCGGAACTCAACGCCTTCAAGAAGGACAAGCTGGACACCGGCCAGGTGACCTCGGGGCAGCTGTTCGGCACCCGAGAGTTCCTCGCGGGCAACTACCTGTACCGGATGGCCGGTGCGGTACTGGGCATCTACGGCAACTCCGAGCAGGAGGCCATCTATCCGGTGGTGGCCGTGGACTCCACCGGTGCGCCGCTGAGCGGGGCCAACGGCTACACGCTGCGGTTCGCGCCCGAAGCGCTGCCGCCGGTCAATGCGTTCTGGTCGCTGACCATGTACAAGATGCCCGAAAGCCTGCTGGTGGCCAACCCGATCGACCGGTATCTGATCAACTCGCCGATGCTGCCGGATCTGACCCGCGATCCCGACGGTGGAGTCACCATCCATGTGCAGCAGCAGTCCCCGGGAGCGGGCAAGGAATCCAACTGGCTGCCCGCACCCGAGGGGCCGTTCCAGATGATCCTGCGGCTGTACTGGCCCAAGGAGGAGGCGCTGGGCGGCGCCTGGACACCGCCGCAGGCCGTCAAGAACTAATTGCAGTTGTTGGCGTGCACCCAGCGGCCGTTGTAGCCGACGCAGGTGTTGATCGGCGGTGGAGGCGGGGGCGGCGGTGGAGGCATGTCCTCGGGCAGCGGAGCGTAGTAACCCGGCGGCGGCACTGGGTCTGCGCATCCACTGACGTACACGCGGCGGCCCACGCCGACGCAGCCCTGGGCCTCGGCGGTGCCGGCCGGCGTGAACACGACCACGGCCCCCGGCAGCGCGGTCAGCGCCAATGCCGCGGCGGCCCAGATCCGGCGTGCCATCACTGGTCCAGCAGTGGGCGCTCGGGCTGGGGCAATCCGCAACGGGCGCGGAAGTCAGTAAGAGGCTGACGCAGCCCCAGCAGGTCGGAGTGAGCCTGCGGGTTGTCGGCGAAGAAGCTGCGAACCGCCTCGGGCACCTCGTCGTCGGGCCGGTTGCGCAGGCCGGTGTAGAACTCGTTGACGTCCGGATGCGCGTAGAGGTAACCCGACGTCGAGGCGGCGACGCCGGTGGCCACATTGGCCATGTCGGCGGCGGTGCAGCCGGGCGGCGGGTCGGCCGTCGCCGCCGACGGGGTCAGCAGGGCCGTGGCGAACGCGGCCGCGGTGACGCCCGTAAGACGCAGTGCTGTCCGGCGGATGGGGGTGGGCTTCATTGCGGACCTCCCGTCAACGGGGTGAGAAGAGCTGGCCCGCTGCACGTTAGCAGCAGCGACGCATGTTGCGGCTCACTTCGCCGCGACGGTGAACCCGTTCGTTATCGTCTCGACGTCGGCGGCCTGCTTGGCGGCCTCATCGGCCGGGGCGGTGACCGACAGCTGCACCAGATAGCGCTGATCGTCGGGTGCCGAACCGGTGGCGATCACCATCCGGAACCAGCTGTGCAGGCGTTGCCCGTCGAGGTCGTAGGTGCCCTGGACCATCGACGACGGGAAGTCGTGGAAGTCCTCGTTGGAGGCGTCCAGCAGCCGGAAATTCTTCGAGAGCTGGGCGTCGACGACGCCGTGCTTGATGGCTTCGTGCGCATCGAAGTTCCCGGTCAGTTTGACCACGCTCAGTATCGCCCGCGGCAACTTCTCGCCTTTGCCGATGACCTCGGTGGTCGCCGGCAACATCGGGCTCTGCTTCTTCGTCCAGCCCGGTGGAGTCGGCATCGACACGGTGAGGTCTTTCAGGGCGTTGGGGGCCACCGCTTCGGCGGCCACTCCCTGGTCCTCCAGGTATCGCCCCACCGTCACCGGCGGCTTGGCCTCCTCCGACGTGGTCGTGGTGGTTCCGTTAGACCAAATCGATTGATAGTCAGGCGCTTTGGTGCCGCACCCGGAAGCCGCGCCCGCCAACAGCGAGACCGCCAGCGCGGCGAGAGCCGCTGAGCGCAGCGAGGTCACAGGATCTCGCGGACCGCGTCAATCGGGCGTCCGAGACGGGTGCCCTTCGCGGTGACGACGAACGGACGCTGGATCAGGATGGGATGTGCGGCCATCGCGTCGAGCAGCTCGTCGTCGGAGGCGCCGGCCAGGTTCAGCTCGGCGTACACCGCCTCGCCGGTGCGCACCGCGTCGCGCACCCCGATCCCGGCGGCGCTGATCATCTCCGCGAGCTCCGCACGCGACGGCGGGGTCTTCAGGTACTCCACGACCGTCGGCTCGATACCGTTGTCGCGCAGCAGATCCAGTGTCTTGCGTGAGGTGGAGCAGCGCGGGTTGTGGTAGATGGTGCCGTCGGCCATGTCAGGCGTCCCCGTCGAAAAGTCCGGTGACCGAGCCGTTTTCGAACACGGCACGGATCGTGCTGGCCAACAGCGGGGCGATCGACAGCACCGTCAGCTGGGGGAACAGCTTGTCCTCGGTGATCGGCAGCGTGTTGGTGACGATCACCTCGCTGGCGCCGCAGGCCGCCAACCGCTCGGATGCCGGGCTGGACAGCACGCCGTGGGTGGCGGCGATCACCACGTCTACGGCCCCCGCTTCGCGCAGCAGGCCGACCGCCCCGGCGATGGTGCCGCCGGTGTCGATCATGTCGTCGGTGATCACGCAGGTCTTGCCGGCGACCTCGCCTACCACCCGGTTGGCCTTGACCTGGTTGGGCACCCGCGGATCACGGGTCTTGTGGATGAAGGCCAGCGGCACGCCGCCCAGCGAGTCGGCCCACTTCTCGGCGACCCGCACCCGGCCGGAGTCGGGGGAGACCACCACGACATCCTTGCCATTGTTGAGGTAGTTGTCCCGGATGTAGCCGCACAGCAGCGGCTGGGCCCGCATGTGGTCGACCGGGCCGTCGAAGAAACCCTGGATCTGGTCGGTGTGCAGATCGACCGTCACGATCCGGTCGGCGCCCGCGGTCTTGAGCAGGTCGGCGACCAGGCGGGCCGAAATCGGTTCGCGGCCCCGGTGTTTCTTGTCCTGGCGGGCGTACGGGTAGAACGGCAGGATCGCGGTGATCCGCTTGGCGCTGCCCCGCTTGAGCGCGTCGATCATGATCAGCTGTTCCATCAGGTGCTGGTTCAGCGGGGCGGGGTGGGACTGCAGTACAAAGGCGTCGCAGCCGCGGACGGACTCATCGAAACGCACGAAGATCTCGCCGTTGGCAAAGTCGCGGGCGGTCTGCGCGGTGACCGACACATCCAGCTCTTTGGCGACCTGATCGGCCAGCTCCGGGTGCGCACGACCTGCGAAGAGCATCAGGTTCTTGCGGTTGTCTGTCCACTCGTGGCTCACGTGCTGCCCCTGCTGTTGGCGATCTGGGAAAATGGTCGAGTTAACTCGGGCGTTATGGTACGGAACCCGGCTCGCAAATTCGCCTCGGGCTGCCTCAACGCGACCAAGCTCACGATGAGCGATCCGGTTGGTTGCCGGCCGCCTCTGCCGCCTCGGCCGCGGCGCTGCCGGGCCGCTTGCGCTGCACCCAGTTCTCGATGTTTCGCTGCGGGCCGGCCGACACCGCCAGCGCACCCGGTGGCACGTCGTCGCGCACCACGGTCCCGGCGCCCGTGTAGGCGCCGTCGCCGATGGTGACGGGCGCGACGAACATGGTGTCCGACCCGGTGCGCACGTGCGAACCGACCTTGGTCCGCCGCTTGGTCTGGCCGTCGTAGTTGACGAACACGCTGGATGCGCCGATGTTGGAGTGCTCGCCGATGTCGGCGTCGCCCACATAGGTCAGGTGCGGAACCTTGGTCCCGGTGCCGATGGTGGAGTTCTTGGTCTCGACGAACGCCCCCAGCTTGCCGTCGGCGCCCAGCACAGAGCCGGGACGCAGGTAGGCGAACGGCCCGACGGCGGCGCCGGCGCCGATCGATGACGAGGTGACGTGGCTGCGGATCACCGACGCGGCGTCACCGACGGTGACGTCGGTCAGGGTGCTGTCCGGGCCGATCGTGCAGCGCGCGCCGATGGCGGTATCGCCCAGCAGCTGGGTTCCGGGAGCGACGGTGGTGTCGGGCCCGATGGTCACGTCTACGTCGATCCAGGTGGTGGCGGGGTCGAGGATCGTGACGCCGGCCCGCTGGTGGGCGGTCACCAGGCGGCGATTGAGCACGGCGGCCAATTCGGCCAGCTGCACGCGGTCGTTGACGCCGGCCACCAGGGCGGCATCGTCGACGTGGCGGGCGTGCACGACCTGGCCGTCGCCGCGGACGATGCCGATCACGTCGGTGAGGTACAGCTCGTGCTGGGCGTTGTCCGAGCCCAGCCGGCCCAGTGCGGAACGCAGCTCGGCGATGTCGAAGGCGTACACCCCGGCGTTGACCTCGCGGATCTCCCGCTGCGATTCGGTGGCGTCGGCCTGTTCCACGATCGCGGTCACCTCCCCGTCCTGCGTGTGCAGGATGCGGCCGTAGCCGGTGGGGTCGGCCAGGGTGGTGGTCAGCACGGTGACCGCGGCCGGGGCGGTGCGGTGGGTGTCCACCAGCGCGGCGAGGGTGGCGCTATCCAGCAGGGGGATGTCGCCGGAGGTGACCACGACGGTGCCGGCGAAGTCATCGGGCAGTGTCGACAGGCCGCACAGCACCGCGTGCCCGGTGCCGAGCTGCTGGTCCTGCAGGGCGACGTCGATGTGGCAGTCCAGGGCCTGCGCAAGTTCGGCGACCGGACCGGCGATGCGTTCGTGGGCGTGGCCCAGTACGACCACCAGGTGGCGGGGGCTGATCCCGGCGGCGGCGCGCACGCAGTGCGACAGCATGCTGCGCCCGCCCAGTCGGTGCAGCACCTTGGGGGTGTCGGAGACCATCCGGGTTCCGGCCCCGGCCGCCAGAATCACCACCGCAGTCTCGTTGTGCCCTGTCACCCGATCTCTTCTCTGTGATCCCCTACTGCGCCAGTGTGCACAATTGTCCGCCGGATGCGGCGTGTCGCCGGACAACTCTGCACGCTCACGGCCAAGGGGGGATGGTGCTCCGTCGCCAGGACTCGAACCTGAACTATCTGAACCAAAATCAGAGGTGCTGCCGATTACACCACGACGGATCGGTGCTCGGCAGTGACTCTAGTGCAAACGACTAGGCTGGTCGGCGTGGCTGGTCTCGACAAGGGTGGGCGGGCGCCGCGGGCCCGGATGACCGGCAGCGAACGTCGGCACCAACTCATCGACGTCGCGCGGTCGCTGTTCGCCGAGCGAGGCTATGAAGGCACCTCCATCGAGGAGATCGCGCAGCGCGCCCACGTGTCCAAACCGGTGGTCTACGAGCATTTCGGCGGCAAGGAAGGGCTCTACGCCGTCGTCGTCGACCGGGAGATGTCGGCATTGCTGGACGGCATCACCACCTCGCTGACCAAGGCGACCAACAACCAGTCCCGGCTGCGGGTCGAACGCGTCGCGCTGGCGCTGCTGACCTACGTCGACGAGCACACCGACGGCTTCCGGATCCTGATCCGCGACTCGCCGGCCTCGATCAGCTCCGGAACCTATTCCACGCTGCTCAACGACGCGATCGGCCAGGTGTCGTCGATTCTGGCCGGCGACTTCTCCCAGCGCGGCCTGGACCCGGAGACCGCGCCGTTGTACGCCCAGGCGCTGGTCGGTTCGGTGTCGATGACGGCCCAGTGGTGGCTCGATGTGCGCGAACCCAAGAAGGAAGTGGTGGCCGCCCACCTGGTGAACCTGTGCTGGAACGGGTTGACCGGCCTGGAGACCGATCCGACCCTGCATGACGAATAAGGCCTGCACCGCAACGCAAATCGGCGGTTGCCGCACCACCGCTTAGAATTGCCCGCATCATGACCGCACCGGGGCACCAGACTGTCCAAACCCCGATTGCGGGGCTCGTAGACCTGGCGTTGACAGCGCCGACCTTCGCCGAACTCATCGACCGCGCCGGCGAGCGGCCCACCGAACTGAACCTGGTGGGCCCGGTCGCGACGCGGCCGTTCGTGGCGGCGGGGCTGGCGCGCGCGACTCCGCTGCTGGTGGTCACGGCCACCGGCCACGACGCCGACGACCTGGTCGCCGAGCTGCGCGGTGTCTACGGCGACACGGTGGCACTGTTCCCGTCTTGGGAGACGCTGCCGCACGAACGGCTCTCCCCGGGGGTCGACACCGTCGGCGCCCGGATGCTGCTGCTGCGCCGGCTGGCGCACCCCGACGACACCCGGCTGGGTCCGCCGTTGCGCGCGGTGGTGACCACGGCTCGGTCGTTGCTGCAGCCGATGACCCCGCAACTGGACGCGATCGAACCGGTGATCCTTGCCGTCGGTGATGAGACACCCTTCGATGCGGTGATCGCCCGGCTGGTCGAGCTGGCCTATACCCGGGTCGACCTGGTCGGCAAGCGCGGCGAGTTCGCGGTGCGCGGCGGAATCCTCGACATCTTTCCGCCGACCGCCGAGCACCCCGTGCGTATCGAGTTCTGGGGTGACGAGATCACCGAGATGCGGCCGTTCTCGGTGGCCGATCAACGCTCCATCCCCGAGATCGAGGCGGCCACGGTGGTGGCGGTGGCCTGCCGGGAGCTGCTGCTCACCGAGGACGTCCGCGATCGGGCAGCGCAACTGGCCGGTGCGCATCCGTCCTCCGACAACTCCGTTACCGGCGGCGTCGGCGACATGCTGGCCAAACTCGCCGAGGGCATCCCGGTCGACGGGATGGAGGCGCTGGGCCCGGTGCTGCGGCCCGGCCCGCAGGCCCTGCTGACCGACCAGCTCGGCGCCGGCACCCCGGTACTGGTCTGCGACCCGGAGAAGGTCCGCGCCCGCGCCGCCGACCTGATCAAGACCGGCCGCGAGTTCCTGGAGGCGTCCTGGTCGGTCGCGGCGATCGGCGGCGAGGCGCCGATCGACATCGAGCAGCTCGGCGGGTCGGGATTCCGCGACTACGCGCAGGTACGCAAGGCGGCGCTCGACGCCGGGCATCCATGGTGGACGCTGAGCCAGCTGCCCGACCCGGAGGCGACCGAACTCGACGTGCGCCCGTCACCGTCGGCCCGCGGGCGGCAGCACAATATCGACGAGATCTTCGCCATGCTGCGGGCGCACACCGCGACCGGTGGCGCCGCGGCGGTCGTGGCCCCCGGTGTCGGCACCGCCCGCCGGCTCGTGGAGCAACTGGCCGAATCCGATACCGCGGCAACCCTGTTGGAGCCGGGCGCGGCGCCACAGCCTGGGGTGGTCGGGGTCTTGGCCGGCCCCTTGCACGACGGGCTGGTGATCCCGGGCGCCGGCCTGGTGGTGGTCACCGAGACCGATCTGACCGGTAATCGGGTTGCCGGGCCGGAAGGCAAGCGGCTGGCGGCCAAGCGCCGCAACGCCGTCGACCCGCTGGCGCTGACCGCCGGCGATCTGGTGGTGCACGACCAGCACGGCATCGGCAAGTTCGTCGAGATGACCGAGCGCACCGTGGGCGGGGCGCGGCGCGAATACCTGGTGCTGGAGTACGCGTCGGGGAAGCGTGGCGCCAACGGCACCGACAAGCTCTACGTCCCGATGGACTCCCTGGACCAGCTGTCCCGCTACGTCGGCGGGCAGGCCCCGGCGCTGAGCAGGCTCGGCGGCAGCGACTGGAGCCAGACCAAGACCAAGGCCCGCAAGGCGGTGCGCGAGATCGCCGACGAACTGGTCGCGCTCTACGCCAAACGCCAGGCCGCGCCCGGCCACGCGTTCGCCCCGGACACCCCGTGGCAGGCCGAGATGGAGGACGCGTTCGGGTTCACCGAGACCATGGACCAGCTCACCGCGATCAGCGAGGTCAAGGCCGACATGGAGAAGCCGGTCCCGATGGACCGGGTGATCTGCGGCGACGTCGGCTACGGCAAGACCGAGATCGCGGTGCGCGCGGCGTTCAAGGCCGTCCAGGACGGCATGCAGGTCGCGGTGCTGGTGCCGACGACGCTGCTGGCCGATCAGCATCTACAGACCTTCAGCACCCGGATGGCCGGATTCCCGGTCACCGTCAAGGGCCTGTCCCGCTTCACCGACCCGGCCGAGTCCAAAGCGGTGGTCGAAGGGCTGGCCGAGGGTAGCGTCGACGTGGTGATCGGCACCCACCGGCTGCTGCAGACCGGGGTCCGCTGGAAGAACCTGGGTTTGGTGATCGTCGACGAGGAGCAGCGCTTCGGGGTCGAGCACAAGGAGCACATCAAAGCCCTGCGCACCCACGTCGATGTGCTCACCATGAGCGCCACCCCGATCCCGCGCACCCTGGAGATGAGCCTGGCCGGGATCCGGGAGATGTCGACCATCCTGACGCCGCCCGAAGACCGGTATCCGGTGCTGACCTACGTCGGCCCGCACGACGAGAAGCAGGTGGCGGCCGCGCTGCGCCGCGAACTGCTGCGCGACGGGCAGGTCTTCTATGTGCACAACCGGGTCAGCTCCATCGACGCGGCCGCCGCCCGGGTGCGTGGCCTGGTGCCCGAGGCCCGGGTCGTGGTGGCGCACGGCCAGATGCCGGAGGAGATGCTGGAGACGACGGTGCAGGGCTTCTGGAACCGGGAGTACGACATCCTGGTGTGCACCACGATCATCGAGACCGGCCTGGACATCTCCAACGCCAACACCCTGATCGTCGAGCGTGCCGACACCTTCGGGCTCTCGCAGCTGCACCAGTTGCGGGGCCGGGTGGGCCGCAGCCGCGAGCGCGGTTACGCCTACTTCCTGTACCCGCGGGAGACCCCGCTGACCGAGACCGCCCACGACCGCCTTGCCACCATCGCCCAGAACAACGAGTTGGGCGCCGGGATGGCGGTGGCGATGAAGGACCTGGAGATCCGCGGCGCCGGCAATGTGCTGGGGGTGGAGCAGTCCGGGCACGTGGCCGGGGTGGGCTTCGACCTGTATGTGCGGCTGGTCGGCGAGGCCGTCGAGGCCTACCGGGCGGCCTTCAACGGCGAGACCGTCACCACCGAGGAGGTCAAGGACGTCCGGATCGACCTGCCGGTCGACGCGCACCTGCCGCCGGAGTACATCAACTCCGACCGGCTGCGGCTGGAGGCCTACCGCCGGTTGGCTGCCGCCTCGGGCGAGGACGAGATCGCCGCGGTGATCGAGGAACTGACCGACCGCTACGGGCCGCTGCCGGAACCGGCCGGCCGGTTGGTGGCGGTGGCACGGCTGCGGCTGCTGTGCCGCGGAATCGGCATCACCGAGGTCTCGGCGGCATCGGCGACGACGCTCAAGCTGGCGCCCATGACGTTGCCGGACTCCGCGCAGATTCGGCTCAAGCGGCTGCACCCGTCCGCGAGCTATCGCGCCACCACCGCCACCGTGCAGGTCCCGATACCTCGTTCTGGGGGGGCGGGAGCGCCTGTCGGCTCCCCGCGCATCCGCGATGTCGAACTCGTTCAGATGGTGGCCGACCTGGTCTCCGCCCTCGACGGAAAGCCGCAGGGCAACGTCGACGTGACGGGGCAATGACCGTCGTCCTGCTCGACCCCCGCCGGCCCACGCTGATGCCGGTGGAAGCCCTGCCGCTGCTGACCGGCGACATCGTCTACACCGAGGAACTGCCGATCGTGGTGCCGTGGTCGCTGCCGGCCGCCCAATCGGTGCTGTCCGGCGCGCAGGCCGCGGTGCTGCTGTCCTCGGACCGCAACCATCCGGAGGTGCTGGCCCGGCTGGCGGCCGGTGAGGCGCTGATCGCGGCGCCGGAGGCCCAAGCCGGCGAGCGGCTGATCGACGCGGTCGCGATCATGGACCGGCTGCGTACCGACGGCCCGTGGGAGAGCGAGCAGACCCACGACTCGCTGCGCCGGTTCCTGTTGGAGGAGACCTACGAGCTGTTCGACGCGGTGCGCGGCGGCGACGCCGAGGAGCTGCGCGACGAACTCGGCGACGTGCTGCTGCAGGTGCTGTTCCACGCCCGTATCGCCGAAGACGCCCCGCACCATCCCTTCGACATCGACGACGTCGCCGAGGCCCTGCTGCGCAAGCTGGTCAACCGGGTGCCGGCGGTGCTGGCCGGCGAGGACATCTCGCTGGAGGATCAGGTCGCGCAGTGGCATGACCGAAAAGCACTGGAGACCAAGTCCAGAGACTCGATCATGGACGACCTGCCGACCGCGCAGCCGGCGCTGGCGCTGGCGAGCAAGGTGTTGCAGCGTCTCACCCGCGCCGGGGTTCCGGCGGACCTGATCCCCGAGGCCGTCACCGCAGTCACCGTCGCCGCCGATGTCGATGCGGAAAACGACTTGCGCACAGCGGTTTTGGATTTGATGGACACCGTCCGCGCGGTTGAGAAGGCGATTATCGGGCAGTCCACCGAAGAGCAGTGGCGCGACCACTGGCCGCGATAGTCGGTTGCTTTTTGGCGCCGAAACCGACGTTTTGCAGCGGTCTACTCGTACTTTCGCTGCAAAACGTCGGTTTCGAAGGATCTAAGCGCCCTCGCCCCAGCTGCCCGGCAGCATCGGTACCCGCGGCTCGGTGTCGAGCCCGTTGCCGGTGAGCACGGCGATCCCCGCCGCCTGCCGGTCCGCAGCGGGGACTGTGCCGGCGAAGCCCAGCGCGCCGGCGCCCCGGTCGGATGCCGAAGCGCCACTCGGGTCATGCGGCCCCGCCCAGTCCGGGGACACCCCGATGTTCATGTCCATGTACTCGTCGCCGAACCCGCGCTGCTTGGCGCGTTGACGCCGGCTGCGTTTCTGGGCTTGGCTTTCCGTCACCGCGGCGCCCGGAGCCCCCTGACTCTCCGAAGCGTCCTCCTCGGCACTGCGGGATCGCCGGCTTCCGCTGGACTGCCTGGCCGACGACGAAGCGCTGCTCACCAGGTACAGGCACGAGGTCGGCCCGAAACCGACGCCCGGTCCGCCGCCGGCTGCCCCGCCGGCCGGCATGCCCGCGCTGACGGTGCTCGGCGTGGGCGAGCCTGCCGACGAGATCGGGTCGGCGCAGGCGCACACCTCCGCGCCTGCCGGCACGATGCCCCCCGCGACGACCGGCGCACCGGCGACCCCCGTCACCGGCATCGGCGGGGTCGGTTCGACCACCTGGTCGACCCCGCCCACCGCGCCGAGCGCACCAAGCGCACCGAGTCCGGCGGCAGCGGCGAAGGCAGGTGCCGCGGCCATGACGATCGGGATCGCCATCTGCACCGCAATCTGTCCAATCGGCCACAACAGCATCAGCGTGTGAAAGGTGAACCAGCCCAGGGCGCCGGCCAGAATCGGGGAGAACCCCGGAATCTGCAACAGCATCTGGGTGACCGCGCTGGCAAACGGAAACGCCTCGATCGGATATCCGTCGACGCCCAACTGCGCCCACAACCACTTGGCGATCGGGTCCGCAAAGCCCATGTTGAACTGCGTTATCAGGTCCTTGAGCTGCTGTTCCCAGCTCGGCGCGGCGGCGGCCTCGGCAGCCCCCGGGGTCACGATCGGCGGCGCGGGCGCCGCCACTGGGACCGAGGCCAGTGCCGCGCCGGCGACGCCCTGGTAGACGGTCATCATCTCCGCGGCCTGAACCCACATCCGGGCGTAGTCGGCCTCGTTCAGCGCGATGGGGATGGTGTTGATGCCGAAGAAGTTGGTCGCCACCAGGGTCGCGTGTACGGCGTGGTTGGCGGCCAGCTCGGCCAGCGTGGGCATCCCGGCCAGCGCGGTGGTGTAGGCCGCGGCCGCGGTGTGGTGCAGGCCGGCGGCGGCGGTGCTCTTGGCGGCGCTCTCGGCCAGCCAGCTCAGATACGGGCCGTGCGCGACCGTGTACTGCTGGGCACTGGGGCCCTGCCAGGCGCCGGCCTGCACGCCGGCCAGTACCGCGTCGAGTTCGGCGGCGACTTCGAGGTATTCCGCGCTCATCGCCGACCAGGCTGACGCCGCTGTCAGCAGCGGTCCTGGTCCTGGGCCTGCGCTGAGCAGCGCAGAGTGCACCTCCGGTGGCGATGCCAGCCAGACTGGTGCGCTCATCAGACACCTCTCCTCAGCGATCGTGACTTTTTCCCCGACACCAAGTGGTCGCGCGGGTGCGCGGTTTGGTTCCCGCGCCGGGTGACCTTTGTGTATGGCCGCCGAATGAGCGACTATGGCGGCATGCGGTGCGAGGTGGTGCGCGAAACATTGTCGTCGCTGCTCGACGGTGAGCAGCAGGAGTTGCCCGCGCAACAGGTCGACGCGCACCTGGCGTCATGCCGCGGCTGCCGACGCTGGCTGGTCGGGGCCGCCGCGCAGGCCCGCCGGCTGACCGAGATCGAATCCGGGGCCTCCAACGACTACGCCGCCGCGGGTCCTGACCTGGCCGCCCAGATTCTGGCGGCCGCGGGGGTGACTTCGGTCACCGGCGAGATCACCGCCGGCAAACGCTGGACGGGCTGGGGGTATCGGCGGCTGTCGCTGATCGTGGTCGGGGTGCTGCAGGTGCTGATGGCGCTGGCCCAGATCATGGGTATGGACTTCGGCATGGTGTCGGCACACGGGCACGGCGCGGCAACCGGTGCGCATTTGCTGCATGAATCCACCGCATGGTTGTTGGCGCTCGGCGGGGCGATGATCGCCGCTGGTATCTGGCCTGCGGTGGCGGTCGGTGTCGCGGCGATCACCGGGGTTTATGCGCTCGCGCTGACTGGTTATGTCGTGATCGACACCTACCACGGCCAGGTGACGGCGGAGCGGATCGCCAGCCATCTACCGGTCCTGGCGGGTTTGCTGTTCGCGTTGCTGGTGGCCCGCGATCGCACCGGTGGCACCGGCTCGCACCGGGCCGCTGACGACATCACCGACGCCCCGCGCCCGGCTGATTCCGGGCTGGGCGGCCACGGCAGGAGGGGCCGACATCTACGGTCGGTCAACCGCGCGACCGACTCTACGACCATGCGTCGTAGTGGCGCTGGGAAGCCGGGTCTAGGGTTGACTTCCGTGGCGAGCGCTGACCGGGTCGACGATGACGCTGTCACCGCGCTCGCGCTGGCCGCGGCGGACGGTGACGCCCGGGCCCTGGAGGCGTTCATCAAGGCCACCCAGCACGATGTCTGGCGGTTCGTGGCCTACCTGTTCGACACTGTCAGTGCCGATGACCTGACGCAGGAGACCTTCCTTCGGGCGATCGGCGCGATCGGCCGGTTCGCCGGCCGCTCCAGCGCCCGGACCTGGCTGCTGGCCATCGCGCGCCGGGTCGTCGCCGACCACATCCGCTACCTGCGGTCGCGTCCGCGCACCGCCCCCGGCGCCGACCCCGAGGTGCTGCTCGACCGCGACCGGCCCGCCCGGGGCTTCGAGGACGTGGTCGAAGTCACCACGCTGATCGCAGGCCTGTCGGCCGACCAGCGTGAGGCGCTGTTGCTGACCCAGCTGTTCGGCCTGTCCTACCAGGATGCCGCGGCGGTCTGCGGCTGTCCGGTGGGCACCATCCGATCCCGGGTGGCGCGCGCTCGCGGTGCGCTGCTGGCAGATCCGGAACGCGACGAGCTGACCGGCTAGGTCGCATATACCCGGTCGTATGCGCGCTGGCAGAACGGATTTTTCAGAGCCGGGGCCAGGTGCGGGGCCCGGCGAGGGCTGAGCGTTGTTCGGTAGTCATGGAACTATGGACACAAATCGATGAGGTTCGACGTTGGGGAGAGCGGTGTCCGCGGTTCGTTGGCTGCGCACCACTGCCGTCGTGGGCGCGACGGCCGTGCTGTTGGCATCCAGTTGCAGCTGGCAGCTCGGTAACCCCATCCCGCAGGGTGTACCGCCGTCGCCGGGGGACCCGGTTCCGGCGGTGAACACCCGGCTCGAACAGGGGCGTCCAGCCGATCAGCTGTACCACTGGGCCGCCGAGCGGGCCCCGGTTCTCGACATCCCGGTCACCGCGCTGGAGGCCTATGCCTACGCCGCGCGCGTCGCCGAGGTGGAGAACCCCAACTGTCATCTGGGCTGGACCACCCTGGCGGCCATCGGCCAGATCGAAAGCCATCACGGTCGCTACAACCACTCCACGGTGGCGCGCAACGGCGACGTGCGGCCCAAGATCCGCGGTGTGCGGCTCGACGGGTCCGGAGGCAATCTGCACATCGTCGAGGAAGTGCAGCCGGACCTGGCCGACGACGACGGAGTGGTCCGGGCGATGGGCCCGATGCAGTTCATTCCGGAGACCTGGCGGCTCTATGGCGTCGACGCCAACAACGACGGCGTCGTGAGCCCGGACAACATCGACGACGCCGCGCTGTCGGCGGCCGGCTACCTGTGCTGGCGCGGAAAGGATCTCGCCACCCCCAAGGGCTGGATGACCGCGCTGATGGCCTACAACGATTCGGAGATCTACGCCCGCGCCGTACGGGACTGGGCCGCCGCCTACGCTGCGGGCCGGCCCTTGTGAGGTGTGTGTGAGGTGTGTGGCCGGGACCACCGTTAGGCTCCCAATAGGCTAACCACACCCAGCCCCACCCAGCTCAAGGAGAAGTTCAGTGCCCATCATCCAGCAGGTCGGCGCCCGCGAGATCCTCGATTCCCGCGGCAACCCCACGGTCGAGGTCGAGGTCGCGCTGGAGGACGGGACGTTCGCCCGCGCCGCGGTGCCCTCCGGCGCCTCCACCGGCGAGCACGAAGCGGTCGAGCTCCGCGACGGCGGCACCCGCTACGGCGGCAAGGGCGTGCAGAAGGCGGTCAACGCGGTCCTGGACGACATCGCGCCCGCCGTCATCGGGATCAGTGCCGATGACCAACGGCTGGTGGACCAGGCACTGGTGGACCTCGACGGCACCCCCGACAAGTCCCGGCTGGGCGCCAACGCGATGCTCGGGGTGTCGCTGGCGGTGGCCAAGGCCGCCGCCGACTCCGCGGCCCTGCCGCTGTACCGCTACCTCGGCGGCCCCAACGCCCACATCCTGCCGGTGCCGATGATGAACATCCTCAACGGCGGCGCGCACGCCGACACCGGTGTCGACGTACAGGAGTTCATGGTCGCCCCGATCGGCGCCCCCAGCTTCGCCGAATCGCTGCGCTGGGGCACCGAGGTCTACCACGCGCTGAAGGCCGTCCTCAAGAAGCAGGGCCTGGCCACCGGGTTGGGCGACGAGGGCGGTTTCGCTCCCGATGTTGCCGGCACCACCGCGGCACTGGATCTGATCAGCACGGCGATCGAGTCCACCGGCCTGAAGCTGGGCAGCGATGTGGCGCTGGCACTGGACGTGGCGGCCACCGAGTTCTACACCGAGGGCAGCGGTTACGCGTTCGAGAAGCAGAACCGTACCGCCGCCCAACTGACCGAGTTCTACGCCAAGCTGCTCGACTCCTACCCCCTGGTCTCGATCGAAGACCCGCTGTCCGAGGACGACTGGGACGGTTGGGTGGCGCTGACCGCGGCGATCGGGGACCGGGTGCAGCTCGTCGGCGACGACCTGTTCGTCACCAACCCCGAACGCCTGGAGGACGGCATCGAGCGGGGCGCGGCGAACGCGCTGCTGGTCAAGGTCAACCAGATCGGCACGCTGACCGAGACCCTGGACGCGGTCACGCTGGCCCACCACAGCGGCTACCGCACCATGATGAGCCACCGCAGCGGCGAGACCGAGGACACCACCATCGCCGACCTCGCGGTGGCCGTCGGCAGCGGCCAGATCAAGACCGGCGCCCCGGCCCGTAGTGAGCGGGTGGCCAAGTACAACCAGCTGCTGCGGATCGAGGAAGAACTCGGCGACGCCGCGCGCTACGCCGGCGACCTGGCCTTCCCGCGCTACGCGCCGGAGAGCAAGTAGCCACCAGGGGCCGTTGCCATGTCCGATCCCAAACGGCCCGACCCGAAGCGGCGCGCCGCGACGTCGCGGCCGGGTCGGGCCGGCGAGAACGGACGCGCGCACCCGCGCCGCTCACCGGCGGTGCGGCGTGCGGCCGGTTCTTCGCGGACGCCGCCGGAGTCAGCGGCGGCGCCCGTCAAGCGGTCGGCAGCGGAGGCGGCGGATCTGCGCTCGGAGCTGCGGGTCGGTTTCACCGCGCGACGGGCGGTCATCCTGGCTGCGGTGATGTGCGTGCTCACCCTGACCGTCGCAGGACCGGTCCGGACCTTCTTCGCCCAGCACGCGGAGATGAAGCAGCAGTCCCAGTTGGAAAGCACCTTGCAACAGCAGATCAGCGACCTCAAACAGCAGAAGATCAACCTGGACGACCCGGCACACATCCGGGCGCAGGCCCGCCAGCGTCTCGGCTTCGTCATGCCCGGTGAGATCCCGTATCAGGTTCAACTTCCCGTGACCGCGGACGTGCCGGGGGAGCCGGGCGCCGAAGCCGTGATCGGCCCCAGCGGCGATCCCTGGTACACCTCGTTGTGGCACACCATCGCCGACGCCCCGCACCCGCCGCCGGCTCCGGTGGCGCCCCCGGGCCCGCCCGGGCTTCCCGTACCTGCCGGGCCTGCCGGACCGGTCGTGCCCGGTGGTTGACCTCGCCGACCTGGACGCGGTGCGCCGGCAACTGGGCCGGGAACCGCGCGGCGTCCTGGAGATCTCCTACCGGTGTCCCGACGGTGAACCCGCCGTGGTGAAGACCGCGCCGAAACTTCCTGACGGAACACCGTTTCCGACCCTGTACTACCTGACCCACCCGGTGCTGACCGCCGCGGCCAGCCGGTTGGAGTCCTCGGGGCTGATGGCCGAGATGACCGAGCGGTTGCACGCCGACCCGGACCTGGCCGCCGCTTATCGCCGCGCCCACGAGTCCTATCTCGCCGAACGGGATGCGATCGAATCGCTGGGAACGACGTTCACCGGTGGCGGCATGCCCGACCGGGTGAAGTGCCTGCACGTGCTGATCGCACACTCGCTGGCCAAGGGACGCGGGGTCAATCCGTTCGGGGACCAGGCGTTGGCGATTCTGGCCGCCGAGCCGCCGATGGCCAGAGTTCTGGTGCCGGAGCAGTGGTTATGACGGGCGGGAACCGGGTGGCCGGAATCGACTGCGGCACCAACTCGATCCGACTGCTGATCGCCGAACCGGTTGACGGGCGGCTGCGCGACATCCACCGTGAGATGCGCATCGTCCGCCTGGGCGAAGGCGTCGACGCGACCGGCCGATTCGGTGCCGAGGCGCTGGACCGAACCAGGGCGGCCCTGGCCGACTACACCGGACTGCTGGTCGCACATGACGTTTCGCGGGTGCGGATGGTGGCGACCTCGGCCACCCGTGACGCTGCCAACCGGGACGTGTTCTTCGACATGACCGCGCAGGTGTTGGGGCACGCGGTTCCCGGCGCCGTCGCGGAGGTGATCACCGGCGCCCAGGAAGCCGAGCTGTCGTTCCACGGTGCGGTCGGTGAATTAGACAGTGCCGATGGACCGTTCGTGGTCGTGGACCTGGGCGGCGGTTCCACCGAAGTGGTGCTGGGAGACTCGGCCGACGGAGTGTCGGCCAGCTATTCGGCCGACATCGGCTGTGTCCGGCTGACCGAACGATGCCTGCACTCCGACCCGCCGACCGCCGACGAGGTCAGCGCCGCCCGCGACGTCGCTCGCGAATTGATCGGGCAAGCGCTGCAAGCGGTTCCGGTTCAGCACGCCAAGACCTGGGTGGGCGTGGCGGGCACCATGACGACACTGTCGGCGCTGGCTCACGGCCTGACCGAATACGACCCGGGTGTCATTCACCTGTCCCGGGTCGGCCTGCCGGAACTGCTGGCGGTCTGCGATCGGCTGATCGGCATGACCCGCACGCAGCGGGCCGCGTTGGGGCCGATGCATCTCGGCCGCGTCGATGTGATCGGCGGCGGGGCGATCGTCGTGCAGGAACTGGCCCACGCCTTGCGGCAGCGCGCCGGGATCGAGGAGCTGGTGGTCAGCGAGCACGACATCCTGGACGGCATCGCGCTGTCGATCGCCTAGTGTCGCGTCCACCAACCGTTGACCGACACAGCGTAATCGGGTCGTAAAGGTCGCCTCGCTAACCGTAAAGAAAGCGTCAACGTTCACCGTCATGCCCGCTGAGCGGGTCTAACTTCAGTGCAGTCCCGGTCGGGTTCTCGAGAACGGAGAACGCGTGGCTGTAGTGGCCTACCTGCTGCTGACGGTGGTGATCTTCGCCCTGCTCGGCGGCGTATTGAAGTTGGTCGAGCGACTGTGAGCCCCGCCAACGCCGTCGGCCTGGCGCTGGCCTTGCTGGCGGTCGCGTTCCTCATCGCCGCACTGCTGTTCCCGGAGAGGTTCTAGTTGAGCACGACAGCCGCGGGCGCAATGGTCCTGACATCGTTGGTCGTCGCACTGATGGTGGTGCACGTACCGTTGGGCGACTACATGTATCGGGTCTTCAGCCGCGAAACCCACTCCCGCGGCGAGCGATTCGTCTACTCCGTGATCGGTGTCGACCCGGAATCGGAGCAGACTTGGGCCGCCTATGCGCGCAGTGTTCTGGCGTTCTCCGCCGTGAGCGTGGTGTTCTTGTTCGTTCTTCAACTCGTCCAGGGGAAGCTTCCACTGCATCTGAATGATCCGGCGACATCGATGACGCCCGGATTGGCGTGGAACACCGCGGTCAGCTTCGTAACCAACACCAACTGGCAGGCCTACGCCGGCGAGTCCACGCAGGGGCATCTTGCACAGATGGCCGGTCTGTCGGTGCAGAACTTCGTATCCGCCGCGGTCGGCATGGCGGTCGCGGTCGCATTCGTACGCGGGTTCATCGGCCGGCACACCGCTGTGCTGGGCTCATTCTGGGTGGATCTGGTTCGCGGCAGCCTGCGCATCCTGCTGCCGGCGGCGATCGTCGGCGCGACGGTGCTGATCGCCGGCGGGGTCGTCCAGAACTTTCACCTCAACGACCAGAGCCTGACGAGTCTGACCGGTGCGCCGCAGACCATTCCGGGTGGTCCGGTGGCGAGCCAGGAGGCGATAAAGCTGCTGGGCACCAACGGCGGCGGCTTCTACAACGCCAACTCCGCGCACCCGTTCGAGAACCCGACCGCGTGGACCAACTGGGTCGAGATCTTCCTGCTGGTGGTCATCGCGTTCTCGCTGCCCCGCACGTTCGGCCGAATGGTGGGTAACACCAAGCAGGGTCACGCCATAGTCGCAGTCATGGCCGTACTGGCCCTGGCCGGCGTCGGCCTGCTCAGCTGCTCGCAGCTGGCGCACCACGGTACCGTCCCAACCGCTGTCGGGGCCGCGAGCGAAGGGATTGAGCAGCGACTGGGGGTCGCCGACTCGGCGGTCTTCGCCGCGGCCACGACGCTGACCTCCACCGGAGCGGTGGACTCCGCGCACGACTCCTACACCAGTCTGGGCGGCCTGATGACGATGGTCGACATGCAGCTCGGGGAGGTCGCTCCCGGCGGTGTCGGGTCGGGTCTGTACGGCATCTTGATCCTCGCGGTGATCACGGTGTTCGCCGCCGGTCTGATGGTCGGGCGTACCCCGGAATATCTGGGGAAGAAGATCGGCGCGCGCGAGATCAAGCTGGCCACAAGCTATTTCCTGGTGATGCCGGTGGTTGTGCTGTGCGGAACGGCGATCTCGATCGCACTGCCGGGCCCCCGCTCGGCCATGACCAACGCCGGGCCGCACGGACTCTCGGAGGTGTTGTACGCATTCACCTCCGCGGCGAACAACAACGGCTCCGCATTCGCCGGCCTGGCGGCCGACGGGGTCTGGTACGAGACCGCGTTGGGGATAGCGATGCTCCTGGGCAGATTCGTGCCGATCATCCTGGTGCTGGCATTGGCCGGGGCGCTGGCCGCGCAGGGCCGGACTCCGGAATCCATCGGCACGCTGCCCACCCACAAGCCCCAGTTCGTCGGCCTGGTGGTCGGTGTTACGGCCATCCTGGTCGCCCTCACCTTCCTGCCCGCGCTGGCCTTGGGGCCACTCGCCGAAGGGCTGCACTGAAATGCGCTCGGCCACCACTGTTTCGCCGACGCCGCCGCTGAATGATCACCGGCGTGTGTCGGGCGGTCTGCTCGATTTCGCGATGCTGCTGACGTCAGTGCCCTTGGCGCTGCGCAAGCTCGATCCCCGCACCCTGTGGCGTAACCCGGTGATGCTCATCGTCGAGGTGGGCGCCGCGTGGTCCACGGTGCTGGCGATCGGCAGGCCGACCTGGTTCGCCTGGCTGATCGTGTGCTGGTTGTGGTTGACCGTGGTCGTTGCCAACCTGGCCGAGGCGGTCGCCGAGGGCCGCGGAAAGGCACAGGCCGACGCGTTGCGCAGGTCCAAGTCCGACACCACTGCGCGCCGGCTGCGGGGCTGGACGCCGGATGCGTCCGGAACCGAAGAAGATGTCCCGGCGCCGCTGCTGCAGCGGGGTGACATCGTCGTTGTGGAAGCGGGCCAGATCATCCCGGGTGACGGCGACGTGGTGGAGGGCATCGCGTCGGTGGACGAATCGGCGATCACCGGCGAATCGGCGCCGGTCATCCGCGAATCCGGCGGCGACCGATCGGCGGTCACCGGCGGAACGCTGGTGTTGTCGGATCGGATCGTCGTCCGGATCACCCAGCTGCCCGGACAGAGCTTCGTCGATCGGATGATCGCGCTGGTCGAGGGCGCCAACCGGCAGAAGACCCCGAACGAGATCGCGCTGAATATCCTGTTGGCCGCGCTGACCATCATCTTCGTGATCGCGGTCGCCACACTGCAGCCCCTGGCGATCTATTCCAAGTCCAACAACCCGGGTGTCGCGGACACGGCCGCGCTCGACGGGGACGGTGTCACAGGCATCGTCTTGGTGGCACTGCTGGTCTGTCTGATCCCCACCACGATCGGTGCGCTGCTGTCCGCCATCGGGATTGCCGGCATGGACCGGCTGGTGCAACGCAATGTGTTGGCCATGTCCGGTCGGGCGGTGGAGGCCGCCGGCGACGTCAACACCCTGCTACTGGACAAGACCGGCACCGTCACGTTGGGCAACCGGCAGGCGTCGCAATTCCTCCCGATCACCGGGGTGACCGCTGCCGAACTCGCCGACGCCGCCCAACTGTCCAGTCTCGCTGACGAAACCCCCGAGGGCCGCTCGATCGTGGTTTACGCCAAAGAGGCCTACGGGCTGCGAACCCGGACACCGGGCGAGCTCACGGCAGCGTCCTGGGTCGAGTTCACCGCTGTGACCCGGATGTCCGGGGTTGACGTGGGTGGCCGCCAACTGCGTAAGGGCGCAGCCAATTCCGTCAGCGACTGGGTGCGTGGCCACGGCGGTGACATCCCCACCGAACTGGGCCGGATCGTCGACGGCATCAGTGCCGCCGGTGGAACACCGCTGGTGGTCGGTGAGGTGATGACCGGCGGGCCCGCTCGGGTTCTGGGTGTGATTCAGCTGCGGGACGTGGTGAAGCAGGGCATGCGCGAGCGGTTCGACGCCATGCGCCGGATGGGTATCCGGACCGTGATGATCACCGGCGATAACCCCTTGACCGCCAAGGCGATTGCCGATGAGGCCGGAGTTGACGACTTCCTCGCCGAAGCCACCCCCGAAGACAAGCTGATGTTGATCAAACGGGAGCAGCAGGGTGGGCGTCTGGTCGCGATGACCGGCGACGGAACCAACGACGCACCGGCGCTGGCGCAGGCCGACGTCGGGGTGGCGATGAACACCGGCACCAGCGCCGCCAAGGAGGCGGGCAACATGGTGGACCTGGACTCCGACCCCACCAAACTCATCGAGATCGTGGAGATCGGCAAACAGCTGCTGATCACCCGAGGCGCCCTGACCACTTTCTCGATCGCCAACGACATCGCCAAGTATTTCGCCATCATCCCAGCGCTTTTCGTAACGATCTTCCCCGGCCTGGGTCTGCTCAACGTGATGAGGTTGCACAGCCCGCAATCGGCGATCCTGTCGGCGGTGGTCTTCAATGCGCTGGTGATCGCCGCGCTGATACCGCTGGCACTGCGCGGGGTTCGCTACGTTCCGGGTAGCGCGTCCAAGCTGCTCAGCCGAAACCTCGCCGTCTACGGCCTGGGCGGGATCGTGGCCCCGTTCGTCGGGATCAAGCTCATCGACCTGCTGGTTCAACTGCTGCCCGGGATGGCGTGATGCGATTTGCGAACGTGATGCGGAGGTATTGGGCCGCACTGCGTGCACTGCTGGTCATGACCGTCGTGCTCGGTGTCGGCTACCCGGTGTTCGTCTGGCTGGTGGCGCAGATCCCCGGTCTGCACGGACGCGCCGAGGGGTCACTGATCACCGACGCCGCCGGCCGACCGGTGGCCAGCGCACTGATCGGGCAGTCGTTCACCGACACCGCCGGCCGGCCGCTGCCGCAGTACTTTCAGAGCAGACCGTCATTGGCCGGGCTCGGCTATGACTCCTTGGCCAGCGGCGCGAGCAATCTGGGCCCCGAGAGCATCGTCGACATGCCCGATCAGCCGAGCCTGCTCACCCAGATCTGCGGCCGCAGCGTGGCGGTTGCCAAGGCTGAGGGCCTGGCAGCCGGGGCAGGGACGCGGCCGTTCTGCACCGACAGAGGCAGGGGTGCGGTGCTGGCGGTGTTCGGCCCGCGCGACCGCAGCGGCACCGTCGCGCGTCCGGCCCGCGTGGTCAGCGTCAACGAACCCTGCGGCACCGGCAGTGAGCCGTTTATGACCAGCTATCACGGCGTCCGGGTGGAATGCGCCCGGCCGGGTGAGGACTACTCCGCCGGCCAGATTGTGCCGATCCGGGGGACCGCGGCCGAACACCCGCGAGTTCCGGCCGACGCCGTCACCGCCAGCGGCAGCGGCCTGGACCCCGACATCTCACCGGACTACGCCGAACTCCAGGTCGACCGGGTCGCAGAGGCCCGGCGGATCAGCGCCGATCAGGTTCGCGCTGTGATCCGTGCCCACCAGAGCGGCCGACTGCTGGGATTCCTCGGCGAGTCCCGTGTCAACGTCGTTGCGGTCAATCTGGAACTGGACCACAGACACCCTGTTGCCCGGTGCTGCAGCGATGGATGATTCTTCGGTGAGCGCCGTTGACACTCGTTGCAAACGTGGGGAGTTGCGGATCTATCTGGGTGCCGCCCCTGGGGTCGGCAAGACATACGCCATGCTCGGGGAGGCCCACCGGCGGCTGGAACGGGGTACCGACCTGGTCGCCGCTGTGGTCGAGACCTACGGTCGAGAAAAAACAGCGGCACTGCTTCAGGGCATCGAAGTCGTCCCGCCCCGCCTGCTCGAATATCGCGGCAAGCGCTTCCCTGAACTCGATGTTCCCGCGGTGTTGGCGCGACGGCCCCAGGTTGTGCTCGTCGACGAACTGGCCCACACCAACACCCCGGGCAGTGTGAACCATAAACGGTGGCAGGACGTCGAGGAACTGCTCGCCGCCGGGATCACGGTCATCTCCACGGTCAACGTGCAGCATCTGGAGAGCCTCAACGATGTCGTCGCCGAGATCACGGGGATCGAGCAGCAGGAGACGGTGCCGGATTCGTTCGTCCGTCAGGCGTCGCAGATCGAACTCGTCGACATCGCGCCGGAGGCGCTGCGCCGACGGCTCGCCCACGGCAACGTCTACGCGCCGGAGAAGGTCGACGCTGCCTTGTCCAACTATTTCCGCAGCGGAAACCTCACCGCACTAAGGGAATTGGCGTTGCTCTGGGTGGCCGACCAGGTGGATGCCGCACTGACCAAGTACCGCGCGGAGAAGAAGATCACCGCCACCTGGGAAGCACGCGAGCGGGTGGTTGTGGCCGTAACCGGTGGCCCCGAATCCGAGACGCTGGTGCGGCGTGCCTCGCGGATCGCATCGAAGTCCAGCGCCGAGCTGCTGGCGCTTCATGTGCTGGCCGGCGACGGGCACACGGCCCTACCGACCGCGCGGATAGGAAAGATCCGCGAGCTGGCGGTCAGCCTGGGCGCCTCACTGCACATGGTCGTCGGCGATGACGTGCCGACCGCGCTGTTGGACTTCGCCCGGGAGGTCAACGCCACCCAGCTGGTGATCGGGACGTCGCGGCGGTCGGGTTGGGCGCGGCTGTTCGACGAGGGCATCGGCGCCACGGTGGTGCGGCGGTCCGGCAAGATCGACGTCCACATCGTGACTCATGAAGAGTCCAAGCAAGGCTTTCGACTGACCCCGATCTCGGCTCGGCAACGTCGTGTGCTGCCCTGGCTGGCGGCTGTGCTCGTACCGTCTACGGTCTGCGCGATCACGGCCGCGTGGTTGGATCCGTTTCTGCGCATCGGCGGAGAGAGTGCGCTGTTCTTCGTCAGCGTGCTCGTGGTGGCCCTACTCGGTGGTGTCGCCCCGGCAATTCTTTCGGCCGTGATATCCGGTTTGTTGCTCAACTACTACCTGATCGATCCCCGGCACAGTTTCACCATCGCCGAAACCGATTCGGCGGTCACCGAGATCGTGCTGCTGTTGGTGGCGGTTGCGGTCTCGGTGCTGGTGGACCGCGCCGCCGAACGTGCCAGGGAAGCCGTGCGCGCATCACAGGAGGCGGAGTTGCTGGCGCTGTTCTCCGGGTCGGTGTTACGGGGCGCCGACCTGGAGACGCTGTTGGAGCGAGTCCGGGAGACCTACGCCGTGCGTGCGGTGAGCATCCTGCGGGTGGAGGGCTCCGACGGCCAGAAAGCCGGTTCGACGGTCATCGCCGCTGCGGGCAACGAGCCGTGTACCAGCGTCGAATCTGCGGATACCGCAATTGATGTCGGCGATGACGAGTTCTGGATGCTGATCGCCGGCAGACAGTTGGCCGCGCGCGACCGCCGGGTGCTGTCCGCGGTGGCCAAGCAGGCGGCCGGATTGGTCCGGCAAGGGGAGTTGGCAACTGAGGCGAGTCGCGCCGAGACCGTCATGCGAGCCGATGAACTGCGCCGTTCCCTGTTGTCGGCGGTCAGTCACGATCTGCGTACACCGCTGGCGGCCGCCAAAGCGGCGGCGTCGAGCCTGCGCGCCGAAGACGTCGGGTTCTCACCGCAGGACACGACCGAACTGCTCGCCACTGTCGACGAGTCGATCGACCAGCTCACCGCCCTGGTGGGTAACCTGCTCGACTCATCACGGTTGGCCGCCGGGGTGGTGCATCCGGAATTGAGCCGGGTATACCTGGAAGAAGCCGTGGAACGCGCCTTGGTCAGCATCGGCCGGGGCGAGACCGGATTTCGCCGTTCGGGTCTCGACCGGGTCAAGGTCGACGTAGGCGACGGGGTGGTACTGGCCGACGCCGGACTGTTGGACCGGGTGCTGGCCAACCTCCTGGACAACGCGTTGCGCTATGCGCCCGACAGTCCGGTGCGGGTCAGTGCGTGTCGGGTCGGCGACCGGGTACTGATCGACATCGCGGACCAGGGGCGTGGACTACCGCCGGACGGGGAACGTCTGTTTGAGCCGTTCCAGCGGATCGGTGACCAGGACAACACCACTGGTATGGGCCTCGGCCTGTCGGTGGCGCAGGGGTTCGTCGAGGCGATGGGCGGAACCATTCACGCCACCGACACGCCGGGTGGCGGACTCACCATGGTGGTGGATCTGGCTGCGCCCCAGCACACGCCGTGATTCGGCGCGACCGTCACTGCTTCCAGACAACCTTGTCCACGCCGGCGGCGTCGCGGTAGACGACGCTGTCGGGTGCGGTGCCGGCCCTGACGTCGAAGTACAGCCGACCGGTGGTCTGGCTGCCCTGTGAGATGGGCGCGTTGGGCAGGCCGTCGATCTCATTGCCCTTCATCACCGCGTAGGTGGAACTGTTGACCGCACGGGCGTTGAAGTCGGCGATATTCGGGGTGGGGGAGCCGTTGACCGCCTTGGCAGTCACATCGGCGTACCAGATGCCGTCGTTGTGGCCGCTGGGCTGCAGGTTCTTGACGGTGTAGTCGATGGCCCCGCCCGGACTCTGAATCTCCTGCGTTTGACCGAAGCCGACGGCTGTTGGATCCGCAGAAGCCGGTGCCAGAGCCAGCATTCCCGCCGTTGTGAGGCCGATTGCTGTTGCCGCCGTCTTCATGGCGATTTCGGAGAACATCACGGCAAACTCCTTCCGCTAGGTCCCCAAGGGCATAGCCGTGCTGACGGATTTCAAACCTCGAAGCGGTATCCCATCCCCGCCTCGGTCAGCAGATGCTTGGGGTTCGACGGATCGTCTTCGAGTTTGCGGCGCAACTGTGCCAGGTATACCCGCAGGTACTGGGTTTCCTTGGCGTAGGCCGGTCCCCACACCTGAGTGAGCAGCTCGTCGCGGCCGACAAGTTTGCCGCGGTTGCGCACCAGCATCTCCAACATGCCCCACTCGGTGGGCGTCAGGTGCACCTCGCCGTCGTTCTTGATGACCTTTTTCGCGGCCAGGTCGACGGTGAAGGAGGCCGTTTCGATGATCGGCTGGTCGATCTCGGTGGCGGCGTTGCGGCGCACCGCGGCCCGCAGCCGGGCCAAGAACTCGTCCATCCCGAACGGTTTGGTCACGTAGTCGTCGGCCCCGGCGTCGAGGGCCTCGACCTTGTCGGCGGAGTCCGTGCGGGCCGACAGCACGATGACCGGTGCGGTAAGCCAGCCGCGCAATCCCTCGAGCACCTCGATGCCGGAGATGTCGGGTAGCCCCAGGTCGAGGATCACCACGTCCGGGCGTTGTTCGGCGGCCGCTCGCAGCGCGCCGGCTCCGGTCGAGGCGGTGACCACCTCATAGCCGCGTACCGACAGGTTGATTTTCAGTGCTCGCAGGATCTGCGGCTCGTCGTCGACTACCAGGACCCGTGTGCTCATTGGCTCTCTCCTGCCGGCGCGGCCAGATCCACCACCATGGTCAATCCGCCGCCTGGTGTCTCGGTCGCCGAAATGGTGCCGCCCATCGCCTCGGCGAATCCTCGTGCCACCGACAGTCCCAGGCCGACACCGCTGGTGTTGTCGCGATCGCCGAGACGCTGGAACGGATCGAACACGTGCGCTTCGCCGCCCGGGGGCAGCCCGCGGCCTTCGTCGGCGACGTTGATCAGGGCCCGGTCGCCGACCCGGCCCGCTGTCACCCGCACCACGCTGTCGGAGGCGTAGCGCAGGGCGTTGTCGATCACGTTGGCCAGCACGCGCTCCAACAGGCCGGCATCGGCCATCGCCACCGTCGGACCGACCTCGACCTTCACCTGGTCCAGGCCGCCAAGTCCGAAGGTGTTGCTGCGCTTGCCGATTCCGATCAAGGCGCGTTGTACCACCTCTTCCAGGTACACCTTGGTCAACTCCGGTCGGATTACGCCGGCAGCCAGTCGCGAGGAGTCGAGCAGGTTGCCCACCAGGCCGGTGAGCTGGTCGATCGATTCCTCCACAGTAGCCAGCAGTTCGGCGGTGTCGTCGGGGGAGAAGTCGACGTCGTCAGCGCGCAGGCTCGACACCGACGCTTTGGCCGCCGCCAGCGGGGTGCGCAGGTCGTGGCTGACTGCCGACAGCAGGGAGCGCCGCAGCTCGTCGGTCCGCATCACCGCATCGGCCCGGCCGGCCTCGGCCGTCAATTCCTCCTGGCGGACCAGCCCGGCTGCCTGTCGTGCCACCACCGACAGCACCCTGCGGTCACGGGAGGCCAATTGGCGGCCGGCCATCAACATCCAGAACTCATTGTCGCCCACGTCGATTGCGGTGTCCGCGAGATCCACTGAGGTACAAGGATTCTCGCCGACAGAGGCGACCACCTCGGGGGTTGCGGTCGCCACCCGGCCCGGTACGCGTACCAGGCTCACGGAACGTTGGGTGTAGGTCTCCCGGACCCGTTCCAGCAGGGTGTCCAGGTCCGCTCCGCGCAGCACCGACCCGGCGAACAGCGTCATCAGCTCGGCTTCGCGGGAGGCGCGCCCGGCTTCGCGGGATCGCTTGGCCGTGCCGTCGACCAGTGCCGCCACCGCGACCGCCACCAGCAGCAGCACCACTTCGGTCACCGCCGCGTCGTGTTCGGCGATGGTGAAGTCGCCGCGCGGCGCGAGCAGAAAGTAGTTCAGCAGCACGCCAGACAGCAACGCCGAGAGCACCGCCGGAGCGATACCGCCGAGCAGGGCCACCACCAGCACCCCGACGACGAACAGCGCGCTCTGCCCGGTGTCGAGGTAGTGGTCCAGCCAACCGGCCACGATCGCGCAGACCATGCACGGGACGACGATCGCAGCCAGCCAGGAGACCGCCCGCCGCTCCCGCGGGGAGATCGACACCGCCCGGAAGCTCGGTTTGGCGTCTTCGTCGGTGACGATGTGCACGTCGATGTCGCCGGACTGCTGCACCACCGCCGCACCGACGCCCTCGTCGAGGATGCGGGCCCAGCGGGAACGCCTCGAACTGCCGATCACCAACTGGGTGGCGTTGACGTCACGAGCGAAGTCCAGTAACGCCGCAGGCACGTCATCGCCGATCACCGTGTGCAGGGACGCGCCCAGGCTGATCGCCAGTTGGCGGATCTTGCCCACCCGTGGAGCGGGTGCGACGGAATCGCCGTCGCCGCCCAGGACGTGCAGTACCAGCAGTTCGCCGCCGGCCTTCGATGCGATCCGGGAAGCCCGTCGCACCAGCGTCTCGGACTCCGGGCCTCCGGTCACCGCCGCGACGATGCGTTCCCGCGCCTCCCAGGTCTCGGTGATCTTCTTGTCGGCACGGTACTTCGTCAGTGCCGCGTCCACCTGGCCGGCCAGCCACAGCAGCGCCAGTTCGCGCAGCGCGGTCAGGGTCTCGCCGCGGAAATAGTTGGCCAGTGCCGCGTCGACCTTCTCCGGTGGATAGACGTTGCCGTGGGAGAGTCTGCGGCGCAACGCTTCCGGCGCGACGTCGATGAGTTCGATCTGCGTCGCCTGGCGCACGACAGCGTCGGGGACGGTGTCATGCTGAGTGGTGCCGGTGATCTTCGTGACAACGTCGCTGAGGCTCTCCAACTGTTGCACGTTGACCGTGGAGATCACCGTGATACCCGCGTCGAGCAATTCCTCGACGTCCATCCAGCGCTTGGTATTACGGCTGCTCGGGGCATTGGTGTGCGCGAGATCGTCGACAAGGACCACGTCGGGGTGGCGTTTCAGCACGGCGGAGACGTCGAGTTCGTCGCCCACGGTGCCGACCGTCTCGATGCCCTCGAGCAGCTCCGCGGTCTTGCTGCGGCCGTGGGTCTCGACCGCGGCGGCGACCACATCGGTGCCGCGGTCGGCACGGCGGTGGGCTTCGCCGAGCATCGCGTACGTCTTGCCGACGCCCGGGGACGCACCGAGATAGATGCGGAGTTCGCCGCGCTGTCTTCCAGGCTGGCTGCGCTGCATCTCGACGCTCACCTGACCATCATCCCGGCAACCACCGCCGTCAGCCAGCGGCGACCGGCCGCACCATCACGGTGGGCTTGAACCCGTACCGCGGGTTGCTGAGGCTGGAACCGCTGCGGCCGGCCGACGCCACGCCCGGCACCCCGGCCCCGACGGTGTTGACCGCGCCCTCCTCGGCCTCGGTCCAGCCGTGGCTGACCAGGGTCGCGGCGCTCTCGGGAATCGAAGTGGCGGTGGTCGGAACGGCGGCCGGCCAACTGGACGGCACCGACAACCCGCCCACCGGGGCGGCCTGGCCGACGCCGGCCAGCACCGGCGTGCCGCCGGCCACCGCTGAAGCGGGCGCTGCCACCGAGTCCACCAGGATGGGCGGGACCGCCGCTGCTGACGGCCCATGCGCGATGGCGATGGCACTGGCGATACCGGCGAACATGTGCCAGGCGCCGGCGTTGCTCAACGCTGCCGTGTAGGTCTGCAGCCCGTTCCAGATCCCGATGTTCTGGGTGGAATTGATGAAGTTCGACAGGAAGTCGGTCAGACCGCCCTGGGCCGGCCCGGCGGCCAACGGCGAGGCCATGGTCTGCATCGCGCCGGGCAAGCCGGATACCAACTGCGACAGGGTGTTCTGTGCGCCACCCGCCGAGGCCTGGGCCACCGCGGCGGTCTGTCCGGCGATGCCGGCCGGGTTGGTGCTCGGCGCCGGTGCGCTCAGCGGCTGCAGCGCCCCGGCGGCTGACGACGAGGCCGCGTAGCCGTACATCGCCATGGCGTCCTGCGCCCACATCTCGGCGTACTGGGCCTCGGTGGCCGCGATCGCCGCGGTGTTGAACCCCAGGAAGTTCGTCGCCACCAGGGCCGCGAACTGCGCCCGATTGGCAGCGACCACCGCCGGCGGCACCGTCATCGCGAACGCCGCCTCGTAAGCGGCCGCCGATGCCGACGCCTGGCCGGCGGCGTGCTCGGCCGCAGCCGCGGTGGAATTGAGCCACGCCACATACGGGCGAATCGAGGTGGCCATGGCCGTTGCCGCCGGGCCGCGCCACTCCTCATCGGTCAGCGTGGAGATCACCGACTCGTAAGAGGCCGCCGTGCTGGCCAGTTCCGCGCCGAGCGCGTTCCACGTCGCCGCAGCGCTCATCATCGGTGCGGCCCCGGCACCGGTATACATCCGTGCGGAGTTGATCTCTGGGGGCAGTAGTGCGTAGTCCATGTCTCGAAAAATCCGTTTCCTGGCGTCGGTTTGGCTACTGGCGGTTAGACGACCGGCTTGCGCGGCATCACAACCGGCTTGACGCCGTAGCGAGGCCGGCCGAATCCATAGCCGCGATCGGACGACGCGACCGCCGGTGCGCCGGCGGGCATCGTGGTGGCGCCGCGTGGCTCTGCCGCGGCCGGGCCGGCCGCAACCGTCGACCGCGGCGCCTCTGCCGCGGGTGCCGCATCGGTGCCCCAGCTCGGCGGTGCCGACATCCTCGCGTTCGAGGCGCCCTGTCCGGCGCTCGCGGCCACCGGCACGGCGCCTGGCGTGCTCTGGGCGACCAGGTTGCCCACTTCGACGTTCTCGGCGTGGTTCAAAACGCCGGACGGGTTGGTGATGAAGCCGGTGCCCAGGCCGGAGAATACCGAGGCGGCGGAGCCCACGTTCGCCCCGTTCATAGCGGCCAAAATCGCGGAGTTGCTCGCGATTCCCCCCAGTCCGAACGTCGGGTCGGCGACGCCGGACCCGGCTCCACCGGCGGCCCCCAGCCCCGCGGTCGCGGTACCCAGTCCGGCCGCGGCCGAGTTGGCTGTCTCGGTGTAGCCGTAGGAGTCGCCGCTGGCCCGCAGGGTCTGCACGAACATCTCCTGCATCGCCGCGGCCTGGGCGCTGATCTGCTCGTAGAGGGTGCCGTAGGCGGAGAACTGGGTGGCCTGCAGCATCGAGATCTCGTCGGCGGCGGCCGGAGCCAGCCCGGTGATCGGGCCGGCGGCAGCCACGTTTTGAGCGTTCAGTGACGCGCCGATGGTCTGCAGCTCACCGGCCGCCGAGGCCAGTGCCTCGGGGTGGGTGGTCAGGAAAGACATGACGACTCCTCGTGGGATACGAGCCGGCCCCAGCTGGGCTCGGTCACGGGGTCTACCTTTTCTCCCGACGAACTAAGAGTGAGAGCTCGTTAACGAGTTCTTTACGGTGTTGTTCGGATTATTGACGGTTTGCTTTCAGGCCCAGCTGGAGCCGACGGAGGCGTCGGTGTTGGCCATGTTGTTGCCGGCTGTCTGCACCTTCTGGCCGTGGGCGTTGGCCTGCTCGTAGATCACCGCGAAGTTGCGGCCCAGCTGGGTCACGAACTCCTGGCAGGCCACCGAGCCGGCGCCGCCCCAGAAGTCTCCGGCGGCGAGCACGTCGTGCACGATTGCCTGGTGCTCGGCCTCCAGGGAGGCGGCCTGGGCGCGAATCAGGGCGCCGTGGGCGTTGACGTCACCGAACTGGTAGTTGATGGACATGTGGATCATTACTCCTGTGGTTAGTGGTTTTGGTTAGCTGCTCAGGATCTGCTGCGACGCAGCTTCCTGCTGTTCATACTGGTTGGCGTCCCGGATGAGGCCGTCGCGCACGCCGTGCAGCATGTTGACGATGTTGCTGAACGCGGTCTGCATCTGGCCCATGGTGTCGTAGGACGTGCGCTCGGCCAGCCCACCCCAGCCGGAGCCGGAAATGCTGGTCGTCGACGCCCACATGCGTCGGGCCTCGTCCTCCACGGTTTGGGCGTGGGTGTCGAAACGGCCCGCCATCGCACGCATCGCGTCCGGATCGGTCATAAATCGTGTGGTCATGTGTGTCTCCTTCAATCGTTGTGTTCTTGCAGTGTCAGCCGGCCAGGACCGGGTGCGCGACAACGCTTGGCTTGAACCCGTACTGGGGCACATTCCCGGTGGGTCCACCGCGTCCGCCGAAGCCGCCGATCGGCATGCCTGCCGGTATCGCCGAGGCCCCGTTTCCGGCGGCCGCACTCAACCCGGCGCCCTGCACCGCCGAGACGGTGCCGGCCGTGGTTCCGGCAACCCAGTTCTGCGGCACCGACAGCATGCCGACAGAGCCGGCCTGACCGAGGGCCGCCGAAACCGGCGCGCCGCCGAATGCCCCCAGGCCGCCGAGCCCGGCGAAGCCCGCCGAGCCGAACGACGCGACCGGGGCCATCGCACCGACAGCGGAACCCAGCCCGCTGGCGGCCGCGGAGCCCGCGGTCCCCATCGACGACCCGGCACTGCTGCCGAGGCTGCTCAAGAAGCCGACCGCGGTCGACAACGTGCTGGCGACGTTCCAGGCGCCGGTGTTCACCATGCCGTTGATGCTGTCGGTGATCTGGCTGTTGTCGAGCAGGCCGCCCAGCATCCCCGACAGGCTTGACGTCGTCGACGACGACGAACCGGCTTGCGCCGGGGACGCCAGGCTCTGCAGCACGCTGGGCAGCGTGGAGATCAGCTGGCCGGCCTGACCGTTACTCGCAGCGGAGGTGCCGGCGGCCTGGGTGACGGCGGCGGCCTGGCCGGCCAACCCGGCTGGGTTGGTGGTCTGGCTGGGCTCGGTGAACGGGGTCACCTGCGCTGCGGCCGCCGAGGCGCCCGCGTAGCCGTACATGGCGGCGGCGTCCTGGGCCCACATCTGCGCGTAGTGCGCCTCGGTGGCCGTGATCGCCGGGGTGTTCTGCCCCAGCAGGTTGGTCGCGACCAGCGCCGCCAGCAGGCTGCGGTTGGCCACGATCACCGGCGGGGGAACCGTCATGGCGAACGCGGTCTCGAATGCGGCGGCGGCCGCGGTGGCCTGGGCGGCGGCCTGCTCGGCCTGCGCGGCGGTGGTGTTCATCCACGCCACGTAGGGAGCGGCCGCGGCAGCCATCGACACCGACGCCGGACCGGCCCACAGTTCGCCGGCCATCCGGGCGATCACCGCCTGGTAGGCGGCGGCGGTCGACCCCAATTCCGCGGCCAGGCCACGCCAGGCCGTGGCGGCGGCCATCAGCGGCGCCGCTCCCGGTCCGGTGTACATCCAGGCGGAGTTGATCTCGGGCGGCAACGCCCCAAATTCCATCATGGTGTGAGATCCGTTGTGCGGGCTGGACCTAGCGGGCCGCGATCGCGTTGGCGGCCTCGGTGGCCGCGTACGATCCGGCGCTGGTCTCCAGCGTGGTGACGAACATCTGGTGAATCGCATTCGCCTGGGCACTGACCGCTTGGTACAGGCCGGCGTGCGCCACGAACTGGGCGGCGGTCAACGCCGACACCGGGTCCGCTGCTGCGGGAACCACACCGGTGGTCGCCGCGGCGGCTGCCGCGTTCTGGGCGGCCATTGCCGCGCCGATACCGGTCAATTCGCCGGCCGCGGACGTCAGCTCTGCAGGCTGCGCGCTCACGAACGACATCGCTGTCTCCTAACCCATCGAGCCGGCAGGGTGCCGGCTACGAAATCCACCGTGCCGCAGCGATGCTCGGTTGGCAGCGACCCTTACGCCCTCTTTACGGCGCCGAGTCGAACCTTGATGGGTCCTTGATGTCGGAAACACAAAAGCCGGCGCAGCCCCCTCTGCTGCGCCGGCTTTTGCCTGGTATTCAGTTGTGCGGTTACGCCCAGCTGGAGCCGACGGAGGCGTCGGTGTTGGCCATGTTGTTGCCGGCGGTCTGGACTTTTTGGCCGTGTGCGTTGGCCTGTTCGTAGATGACCGCGAAGTTGCGACCCAACTGGGTCACGAACTCCTGGCAGGCCACCGAACCCGAACCGCCCCAGAAATCACCGGCGGCGAGCACATCGTGCACGATTGCCTGGTGCTCGGCCTCCAGGGAGGCGGCCTGGGCGCGGATGAGGGCGCCGTGGGCGTTGACGTCACCGAACTGGTAGTTGATGGACATAGCTGGTTCTCCTTCTAGCTCGACAGGATCTGCTGGGAGGCAGCTTCCTGGGTCTCGTAGTGGTTGGCGTCGCGGATCAGGCCGTCGCGCACCCCGTGCAGCATCGTGACGATGTTGCGGAACGCGGTCTGCATCTGACCCATGGTGTCCATCGAGGTCCGCTCGGCCAGACCACCCCAGCCCGCACCCGAGATGTTGGTCGACGACGCCCACATGCGTCGGGCCTCGTCCTCCACGGTCTGGGCGTGGGTGTCGAAACGGCCCGCCATCGCCCGCATCGCGTCCGGGTCGGTCATAAATCGCGTTGCCATGGTCTTCTCCTTGATTCGTTGGTGTGGTTGAGGATTCGGTCTTATCCCGCGATGACCGGTCGGGGCATCACGGTCGGCTTGAAGCCGTAGCGCGGGGTGCCGTAGCCGAAGCTGCCGGGCCGGCCGCCGGCCATTCCCGGCGGCATGGCGGCCATCGAGCTGCTTTCCGGGGCCGGGGCGAAGCTGCTGGCCTGCAGGGCGGTGGCCGACGCCGGGGCGGCGGGGATCGAGCCCGACCATCCCGGAGGCACCGAAAGGCTGGTGCCCACCAGCGAGGCCTGTCCCAGGCCGGCCGAGACCGCCGGGGCGCTCCAGCTCACGCCACTGGCGGCGCCGATAGCACCCAAGCCGCCGCCGCCCAGTGCGCCCAGGCTGCTCAGCGGGCCGCCCGGAGCCAGTAGTGCGCCGATCCCGGCGCCCGCCGTACCACCGCCGACCGCGTTGAAACCGCCACCGGCGAAGTAACCGACCATGTTCGGCAGCAGGGTCGACGGGATATAGGCGGCCGCGGTCGCGGCACTGTTGAGCGCGGACATGCCCGGTTGCATCGCCAGGAAGACGAAGCCGTTCATCGACGCGCTGTTCAAGATGGCGCTGAGGAGGTCGCCCCCAGCGGCCGCCGAGCCCGCGGTTCCGGTCGCCAGCGGAGACGAAAGGCCCTGGATCGCACTGGGCATCGACGAGATCATCTGCGCCACATCGGCATTGCTGCCCGCTGCGGTTCCGGCGGCTTGAGCCACCGCGGCCTGCTGGCCCTCGACCCCGGCCGGGTTGGTGGTCTGGGTGGGCTCGCTGAACGGGGTCACCTGCGACGCGGCGGCCGAACCGCTCGCGTAGCCGTACATCGCGGCCGCGTCCTGCGCCCACATCTGGGCGTAGTGGGCGTCCAGGGCCGCGATCGCCGCGGTGTTGATGCCCAGCACGTTGGTCGAGACCAGCGCCGCCTGCTGCACCCGGTTGGTCGTGACCGCCGCCGGCGGCACCGTGGCCGCCCGTGCCGTCTCGAATGCGGCCGCCGCAGCGGTGGCCTGGCTGGCGGCCTGCTCGGCCTGTGCGGCGGTGGCGCTCATCCACGCGACGTAGGGGGCTGCGGCCGACGCCATGGCGGCCGATCCCGGGCCGAGCCATTCCTCGCCGGACAGTTGGGCGATCACCGTCTCGTAGGAGTGCGCCGCCGACGTCAGTTCGGCGGCCATGGTGCGCCAGGCCGCGGCGGCGGCCATCATCGGCGCCGAACCGGGGCCGGTGTACATCCGGGTGGAGTTGACCTCGGGCGGCAGGGCTCCGTAATCCAACATGGTTCGCCCCCTACCCGGCCGCGATCGCGTTCGCGGCCTCGGTGGCCGCGTAGGACTGGGCGCTGCCGTTCAGCGTGGCCACGAACATCTCGTGAATGGCAGCGGCCTGCGCGGCAACCGACTGGTAAAGGCCGGCGTGTGCGGCGAACTGGGCGGCGGTCAGCGCCGAGACCTCGTCGGCGGCCGCGGGAACGACGCCGGTGGTCGGGGCGGCCGCTGCGGCGGTCTGCGCACTGAGCGCCGAACCGATCGCCTGCAGGTTGCCGGCAGCGGAGGACAGGGCCTCCGGCTGCGTGGTCACGAACGACATGAGCTTCTCCTCACGGAACCGATCGCTGCCGGCTCCCGGTGACCACAGTCCCGTATCCCCCCGCCCTTACGAAAGCTGGTTAACCGCTTATTAACCCGGGTGTCGGAAGTCTTTACACGCGCTGCCGTCGTGGCCGCCAAGATGACCGGGGATGTGGGCCGGGTCACGTCGCGCGAGTCGCGGATGGGAAAGCCGTGCAAAACGGTATTCGGCGGCCACGGAACATGTTTCGCACTGGCAGCGGAGTGACCCGCCTCACACCGGCCGTGCGACATCTGGCGGACGCCTTGACCGTTCGAGAGTGCCAGTCATCAAATCTGTTGGTTTGCAACATGATCAGCTGACGTCGGTCGTTGCGCCCGGCTGGCTGACGATGGCCTGCGCCGGGAGCGTGAGGGTCCGGTAACACCGATTTAACATGCTGAACCGGGGGAGTAAATGTCCCGTAACACGCTTTTAACGAACCCTCAGCACACTACGAGCTATGAAACGGTTACTGCTGCTGGCGGGTATCCCCGCCATGGTCGGTCTCGCGGTGCCCGCGCACGCCGAGCCCGTCGGCAGTGATGCCGCCTTCCTGACCGCGCTGTCGGGGGCCGGCCTGAGTCACCGTGGATCCGATCAGGTGGCGATCTCGGCCGGGCACTCGGTGTGCCAGCTGATGGACGCCGGTCTCACCCCGATGGACACCGTGGTCGCGGTGCAGACCACCAACCCGGGTTTCTCGTTGCAGCGCGCCGCGGAGTTCGCGAAGATCGCCGCGCAGAGCTTCTGCCCCGAGCACGCCTAGTCACCATCGTTTCGCCGCCCCGCGCCGGAGTGCCGGTGGGGGATCGTCGGCGTCGCCGCGTTAGATTCGCCGCGAGCCCCCATAGCCCAATTGGCAGAGGCAGCGGACTTAAAATCCGCACAGTGTCGGTTCGAGTCCGACTGGGGGCACCGGATGGCTCGCGAGGCAACGACCGCCCAGCTCCTGCCGGTCCTGCGCGCGCCGCATACCCGCCTGCTCTGCGTTTTGCAAGGGCCTGTGACCAGAACCGCCCAATCCATTTTTCTGAGACTTTTTAGAATTTATTTAATATTGAATTGCGATCCAAATCACAAGTTAGCCCACATCGTCAAAATGGCTGGTGGACAAGATAAATAGGGCTTGCTGTCGAGGCTCCGGTCTGCTGTGCCGGAGGTGGTGCGGGGGATTAGCTTGCGAGTTCAATCACAATAATTGGGACATTTTCCTGTTACCTGGAATTCACCGCTAGGATCGACCGAACGCCTCGCCCGGGGCAACCCGTGGTCGCACCCAGACCGTAGGCGGCCCGCGCGGGCAGGGCATGCAGGGACGATACGAAGTGTGATCGATGGGAGCGATGTGGACGACGTGGTGGGTACTGGATCGGCCAACCCTGGCGCCTTCGTCGTCGACACCGTGACGGTGGATCGCGGCCCGATCGGCGGCCTTGCGGTCAGCGCGGACGGTGCCCGCCTGCTGGCCACCAACTACGGCGACGACACCGTTTCGGTCATCGACACCGCCAGCGGCACCATCGTGAGCACCGTGTTCCACGCCGACGAGCCGTTCGCGATCGCGGCCGGTCCGGCCGGCACCGGTCGGGCCTATGTCACCGCGGCGTCAATGGCGCTGGACGCCGTCCTGGCGATCGATGTCGACGCCGCCGAGGTCATCGGGTGCTACCCGGTCGCCATGGGCATCAGCCACCTGGTCTCCGACCCGATGGGCAGCCGCGTTTATGTCACCCGCACCGGGTCCGCCGGGGTCGAGGTGCTCGCACTCGATGCGACCATGCGTCCCGTCGGCGCCACGGTGGTCTCCAACAGTCCCGCCGCCGACGCAGCCTGCCTGCGGATCAGCCGGGACGGTCGTCGGCTGTACGTGGCGGTGCGTCAGCCCGCCGGCGACGCTGTCACCGTGCTGGACCGCGACCTCAACATCGTGGACACCATCAAGGTCGGCCTGACCATCCTCGATGTCGCCGTCAGCCCCGACGGGTCCAAGCTGTTCGTTGCGACCGGCGGTGCCGACGGCCGGGGGACGGTGCACGTCGTCGACGCCCGCACCCACGCGGTCGGCATCGGATTCGTCGTCGATGCGCAGCTGATCCAGCTGATCGTGAGCCGCGACGGCGACCGGGCCTACCTGGTCACCGGGGCCGGCGTCGTGGTCATGTGCGCCCGGACCAACGAGGCCCTCGGCACGCTGGGCGCCACCACCGCACCGTCGTGCGCGGTGGAGAGCCCGGACGGCAGCCGGCTCTACATCGCCGGTTTCGACGGCGCGGTGACCGTCGCCTCGCTGGCCCATCTGCCGGCGCCGTCGGCGTTGCTGCACGAGCAGCTCGCCCTCGACGACGCCGTCAGCCGGATGCTGCAGCTCGAACCCGCGCTGTAACCCGCAAAGCCGCCCGGCATCGCCGCGGTGCAAGCATGATCCAATACGGATTGTTGCTTGCGCTGGGATGAGAAGGCGGTACGTCAATGCAGAGCACGATGCAGAACTGGCCGTTGACGGTCGGGGCGATCTTGCACCACGCCACCGGCATTCATGGTGCCCGCACCGTGACGACCATGACCGACGACGGTTTTCGCACCACCACCTACCGTGAGCTGGGCGCCCAGGCGGCCCGGCTGGCCAATGCGCTGCGCCGGCTCGGTATCACCGGCGACGAGCGGGTGGCCACGTTCATGTGGAACAACACCGAACACCTGACCGCCTACCTGGCCGTGCCGTCGATGGGTGCGGTGCTGCACACACTCAACATCCGGTTGTTCGCCGAGCAGATCGTCTTCGTCGCCAACGAGGCCGAAGACCGGGTGATTCTGGTCGACGCGTCGCTGATCGGACTGTTGGCGCCGGTGCTGGCGCAGCTCGACACCGTGCACACCGTGATCGTGGTCGGCGAGGGCGACACCGCCCCCCTGGAATCCGCCGGCAAGACCGTGCTGCGCTACGCCGATGTACTGGCCGCCGAGTCCGACGAATTCGACTGGCCGGTCCTCGACGAGAATTCGGCGGCCGCCATGTGCTACACCAGCGGCACCACCGGGAACCCCAAGGGCGTGGTGTACAGCCACCGGTCCAGCTATCTGCACACCATGGCCGGCTGCACCGCCAACGGGATCGGCGTCGGCTCCGCGGACTGTGTCCTGCCGATCGTGCCGATGTTCCACGCCAACGCGTGGGGGCTGCCGTATTCGGCGCTGATGGCCGGCGCGGACCTGGCGATGCCCGACCGGCACCTGGGCGCCCAGTCCCTGGTCGCCCTCATCGAGAAGCTGCGGCCGACGGTGGCCGGTGCGGTGCCGACGATCTGGAACGACGTCATGCACTACCTGGATCGTGAACCCGGCCATGACATCTCGTCGCTGCGACTGGTGGCGTGCGGCGGGTCGGCGGTCCCGGTGTCGTTGATGCGGGCCTTCGAGGAACGTTACGGCGTGCAGGTGCGGCAACTGTGGGGCATGACCGAGACCTCGCCGCTGGCCACCCTGGCCTGGCCGCCGCCCGGCACCTCGCTCGAAGAGCACTGGTCGCTGCGTGGCACCCAGGGCCAGCCGGTCTGTGGAGTGCAGGCCCGCATCGTCGACGACGAGGAGCGGGTGCTGCCCAACGACGGTGAGGCGGTCGGCGAACTGGAGGTGCGCGGTCCGTGGATCACCGGCGCCTACTACCGCGGCGAGGATGAGTCCAAGTTCTCCTCGGGCTGGCTGCGCACCGGAGATGTGGGCAGCATCGATGCGCGGGGCTTCATCACGCTGACCGACCGGGCCAAGGACGTGATCAAATCCGGTGGGGAGTGGATCTCCTCAGTGGAGCTGGAGAACGAGCTGATCGGCCACCCGGACGTGGTCGAAGCCGCCGTCGTCGGGGTTCCCGACGAGCGCTGGGATGAACGGCCGCTGGCCGTCGTGGTCGTCCGCAGCGACGCTTCGGTCACCGCCGGCGATCTGCGAACGTTCCTGTCCGACAAGGTCGCCCGCTGGTGGCTGCCGGAACGCTGGACCTTTGTCGCCACCATTCCCCGCACCAGCGTCGGCAAGTACGACAAGAAGACCATCCGAGCCCGGTACTCCGAGAACTACTATCACGTGAGCGAGGTACGTGGCTGATGAGCCTGCGCGTCATTCAATGGGCCACCGGTTCGGTCGGCGTGGCCGCGATCAAGGGGGTACTCGAGCATCCCGACCTCGAGCTGGTCGGCTGTTGGGTGCACTCGAAGGCTAAGAGCGGCAAGGACGTCGGCGAGATCATCGGCACCGCGCCGGTGGGGGTGACCGCCACCGACAGCGTCGATGAGGTGCTGGCGACCGAGGCCGACGCGGTGATCTACGCGCCGCTGCTGCCCAACCCCGATGAGGTCGCCGCACTGCTGCGCTCCGGCAAGAACGTCGTCACCCCGGTCGGCTGGTTCTACCCGACCGAGAAGGAGGCGGGCCCGCTGGAGCAGGCGGCGCGGGACGGCAACGTCACCCTGCACGGCGCCGGAATCGGCCCTGGCGCGGCCACCGAACTGTTCCCGCTGCTGCTGTCGGTGATGTCGACCGGCGTCACTTTCATTCGCGGCGAAGAGTTCTCCGACCTGCGCACCTACGGGGCGCCGGACGTGCTGCGCCACGTGATGGGCTTCGGCGGCACCCCGGACCGGGCGCTGAGCGGCCCGATGCAGAAGCTGCTCGACGGCGGGTTTCGCCAGTCGGTGCGACTGTGCGTGGACCGGCTGGGCTTCGCCGCCGACGAGAATATCCGTTCGTCGCAGGAGATCGCGGTGGCCATCGCGCCGATCGACTCCCCGATCGGCGTCATCGAGCCCGGCCAGGTCGCCGGCCGGAAGTTTCACTGGGAGGCCACCGTCGGCGACGATGTGGTTGTCCGGGTCACGGTCAACTGGCTGATGGGCGAGGAGAACCTCGACCCGCCTTGGACTTTCGGTCCTGCGGGGGAGCGCTACGAGATGGAGGTGCGGGGCAATCCGGACACCTTCGTCACCGTCAAGGGCTGGCAGCCCGAGACCGTCGAGGCCGGCCTGATCAGCAACCCCGGCATCGTGGCGACCGCCGCGCACTGCGTCAACGCCATCCCGGCAACCTGTGCGGCCCCGCCCGGCATCGCGGGCTTCTTCGACCTGCCACTGATCACCGGCCGGGCCGCCCCACACCTGGCGCGGTAACCCGCGGTGTGCCGGCTGTTCGGGCTGCACGCCGGGACCGACGACGTCACCGCCACCTTCTGGCTGCTGGACGCGCCGGACAACCTCGCCGAGCAGAGTCGGCGCAACCCCGACGGCACCGGGCTGGGGGTGTTCGACCGCGACGGCCGACCACAGGTGCGTAAGGAGCCGGTTGCGGCCTGGCGCGACGCCGAATTCGCCACCGAGGCCCATGAACTGACCGGCACCACGTTCATCGCGCATGTGCGCTACGCCACCACCGGCGCCCTGGACGTCGTCAACACCCACCCGTTCCTGCAGGACGGCCGGATCTTCGCGCACAACGGGGTGCTGCGCGGCCTGGACGACGTCGATGCGCGCCTGCGTGAGCTCGGCGCCACCGATCTGGTTGCGGGACAAACCGATTCCGAACGGGTCTTCGCGCTGATCACCGCCGCGGTCCGGGCACGCGGCGGTGATGTGGGTGCGGGCCTGCGCGATGCGGTCGGCTGGCTGGCGGCCAACGTGCCGATCTATGCGCTCAACATCCTGCTGAGCACCGCGACCGACATGTGGGCGCTGCGCTACCCCGCCACCCACGAGCTGTACCTGCTGGACCGCCGCGACGGTGCCGCGCCGTTCGGATGGAACCTGTCCACTCGGCGGATCCGGGCACAGGCCGAGCAGCTGCGGGGCCGCCCGGCGGTCGTCTTCGCCACCGAGCCGATGGACAATGATCCACGCTGGCGGCTGATCGCCCCCGGGGAACTGGTCCACGTCGACGCCGGGCTGACGATCACCACCGAGCCGGCCTTCCCGGATCCACCCGCCCGGCTGCTGCGCCGGGACGAACTGACCGCAGTCGCCGAGGAGGCTCAACACCCATGGAAAGGACAGTCGTGACGTCGAAACGCGCTCTGGTGCTGGCCGGCGGGGGAGTGGCCGGCATCGCCTGGGAGACCGGAGTGCTGCGCGGCATCGCCGACGAGTCGCCGGCCACGGCAGCGGCATTGCTGGACTCCGATGTGCTGGTGGGAACCTCGGCCGGTTCGGCCGTGAGCGCCCAGATCGGCAGCGGGACGAGTCTCGACGAGTTGTTCGCCCGACAGGTCGCCGACACCTCACCGGAGCTTGATCCCGGGGTGGGCGGCGAGGAGCTTGCCGAGCTGTTCCTGGCCGCCATGACCAGACCGAACACCACTGCCGTGCAGAAGATGCAGCGCATCGGGGCGGTGGCGCTGGCCGCCGAGACGGTCCCGGTCGCGGTGCGCCGCCGGGTGATCGAGCGCCGGCTGCCGTCACATCACTGGCCGGATCGCTGCCTGCGAATCACCGCGATCGACATCGACACCGGCGAGTTGAGGGTCTTCGACCGCGACTCGGGCGTGGAACTCGTCGACGCGGTGGCGGCCAGCTGCGCCGTCCCCGGCGTATGGCCGCCGGTGGTGATCGACGGGCGACGCTACATGGACGGCGGAATGCGCAGCGCGATCAACCTCGACGTCGCCGACGACTGCCATGTGGCCGTGGTGCTGCTGCCGTCCGGGGAGTCGTCGCCGTCGCCGTTCGGCCCGGGTGCGGCCGCCGAGATCGCGGCGTTCGGTGGGCGGGCGACGGCGGTGTTCGCCGACGCCGCCGCGGTGCGGGCGTTCGGCATCAACCCGCTGGACCCGGCCTGCCGCATCCCGTCGGCACGGGCGGGACGCGAACAGGGCCGGCGGCACACCGCCGCCATCGCCGAGTTCCTCGCCGTGGGCTAGCTCGGGTTTGAGCTGTCGAGGGCCCGTGCGGTGAGTTCGCGGCCCACCTCGATCAACTCGGCGGCTCGATGGAAATCCAGGCTGCGACAGGCGGTGCGCGGCACCTCGATGAGCAGGTCCGGCGGGTAGGCCGCCAGCTGATGGCGGGTCAGCGCCGACTGGGCGATGTCGATGGTGCGGTTCATGACCTCGAAGCTGCCCAGCTTGGGTGCCGCGCTTTCCTCGGTGGCCTCGTCCTCACCGGGTTCGGGGTCGGCGCTGCTGAAGCGGTCCAGGATCGCTCGCGCCGTCGGCCGGTCCAGCACCGACCTTGCCGCGCTGGTGTCCAGCAGCGCCGACGTGCTGCGCAGCATGCGGTTCAGCCGCCCAGCCGGCGCCTCCCGCTCCGAGTCGTCCGATCCCGGGTCCGGCGTCGTCGGGTCACCACCGTTGAGGCTCACCGCGAGTTTCAGGTCGGCGTTGACCGCGCACAACGGCGCCATCGGCAGCGGGTCGAGGATGCCGCCGTCGGCGAGCAGGCGCCCGTCGACCACGTGCGGTGCGATCACTCCGGGAATGGCGATCGAGGCGCGGATCGCGGTGTCGACCGGCCCGCGCTGCAACCACACCGACCGGCCGGCGATCAGGTCCGTCGCCACGGCGGTGTAGGGAATCGGCAGCCGTTCGATGTCGATGTCGCCCAGAATGTCGCGGACGACGTCGAGAATCTTGCCGGCTCGCAGTACGCCGGCCGCGGTGAACGACGGGTCCAGCAGTCGCAACACCGCGCCCTGGGTCAGCGACTTGGCCCATTCGCCGAACTCGTCGAGCCGACCGGCCGCCTCCAGACCGCCCACCAGCGCACCCATCGACGACCCGGAGATTCCGGCGATCTCGTAACCGCGCGCACGAAGTTCGGTGATCACCCCGATATGGGCGTACCCGCGCGCTCCGCCACTGCCCAGCACCACCGAGACCCGCGGCGCAGTTGAAGAGCTCATGCCTCTCATTTTGCGGGTTGGGCCCCGCCTGTTCTTTTCCTCACCGTGATTGCAAACCTGAATCATGGCTAAACGACCAGTTCGCAGCGCCGGTCCGCGGCCACGCGTGAGCAAGATCTCGACTGCTGGGCATTTGCTGTGCGGAGCCACGCGCCCCTAACATGGCCGATGTGATGGAGCGCGTCGGATTCCAGGGTTGCTGTTGCCGCAGCTGAATGCTGCCGCCTACCCCTGTCCTGAATCCACCCCATCCGTTCTGGAGTTCTCACCATGACTATTGCTGATCCCATCGCGCTGCGACGCCCGGCCTCCCGGCCCCGCTCACTGCGGCTTCCCGACCTACTGCAGACCACCGACCTGGCCGCCGACGCGGTGCTGGACGGCCGCTACGACCACCTGCTGCCTGCCTCCGGGCTGCCCGCAGACGGTCGCTGGTTCACCCGAATTCACGGTGACGACCGACTCGACATCTGGCTGATCAGCTGGGTGCCGGGGCACGCCACCGAGCTGCACGACCACGGCGATTCGCTCGGCGCGTTGACCGTGCTGTCCGGTTCCCTGGATGAATTCCACTGGGATGGAGAACAGCTGGCGCAGCGACGCCTGCAAGCCGGAGACCAGGCCGCCTTTTCGCAGGGCTGGGTCCACGACGTGGTCTGGGCCCCGTCACCCGCGCCGGCCGGCCCGACGCTGAGCGTGCACGCCTACTCGCCGCCGCTGGCCGAAATGTCCTACTACGACGTCACAAGCGACAACACGTTGCGCCGTCAACGCACCGAACTCACCGAACACCCGGAGGCATCGTGACCGTGCTCACCACCACCAGTCGTATCGACGGGATGATCCAAGCGGCACGGGCCCGGATCAATCGGCTCAACGCCACCGAGGTGCCCGCGGTGTTGCGCAGTGGCGGGTACCTGGTCGACATCCGGCCGGCGGCCCAGCGCGCCGCGGAGGGCCAGGTGCCCGGTGCCCTGGTGATCGAACGCAATGTGCTGGAGTGGCGCTGCGACCCGACCAGCGAGGCGCGGCTGCCGCAGGCCGTCGACGACGACGTGCAGTGGGTGATCCTGTGCTCGGAGGGCTACACCTCGAGCCTGGCCGCCGCCGCACTGGTCGACCTGGGCCTGCATCGCGCCACCGACGTGATCGGCGGCTACCACGCGCTGGTCGCAGCCGGGGTGCTGGTCGAGCCCAAAGGATCGCGGGGGCTCAACCGGCTGGGCATCGGTGCCCAGCAGCGGCCGGAGCCGCTCGGTTTCGTCCGCGGTCCACGCCGCTGGATGTGATGGCGCTAGCTGTTCTCGCCGCTGTGTAGCAGGTGCCGCAGGCGCTCGGTCTGCTCCGGCGTCCAGCCCGGTGGCTGCAGCACCGCTGCCCAGGCGTTGGCGATGTCGTCCTGGTAGGAATGCCCGTGACCGTCCGGCACGTTGATCGCCACCGCCATGTCGGCGGAGACCTGCAGGAACGTCACCACCGGCTTCCAATTCACCTCGGGCAGCACGTCATAGCCGCGCGGCTCGGAGAGCCAGTCGGGTTTCTTGAACAGCAGGTCGGGATTCCACCAGGCGATCGGGTCGGAGGCGTGCTGCAGATAGACCACCCGGGGGGTGCTCCACCGTGCGCTCGGACGCGCGAGGTCGCCGGGCCGGGCCGCAAACCGCACGTTGAGTCCGTCGTGGTAGATCGGCAGGACCTCGGGGGAGCCCGGATCGCGGTGGGTCGTCAGCTCGGTCCAGATGGTGTTCTGGAATGTCGGCCCGGAAAACACCGCTCCATCGGTTCGGGCCAGCACATTGTTGAGGCTCATGAACGGTGCCTCACCGCCGAATGAGCCCAGGCTTTCGCCGAACACCACCACCTTGGGTCGCTTCGCTTCGGGGATCCGGCGCACCCGCGCGTCGACCGCCTCGAACAGGGCCTGCCCGGCCTGGCGGGCATTCTCCTTGTCCACCAGGAAGGACAGCCAGCTCGGCAGGAACGAATACTGCATGCTCACGATCGCGGTGTTCCCGTTGAACAGGTACTCCAGCGCTGACGCGTGCGCTTCGTTGACCCAGCCGGTACCGGTCGTGGTCGCCACCGCGATGACGTCGCGGTCCAGGCCGCCGGCGCGCTCGAGTTCGGCCGCGGCCAGCTCGGCGGTCGCTTCGATCCCATCGGCCGAGTTCAGACCCGCATAGGCGCGGACCGGTTCGGTGGCCGGGGTCCGGCTGAATGAGGTGAGCTGGTCGACGGTGGGCCCACCTTCGACGAACACGCGGCCCTCTCGGCCCAGGGACTCCCACGACGCCAGCGATCCGGGGCCACCCGAACGATGTGAGCTGCTCGGCGGTTCGGTGTCGGGACCCATCTCGTCGTTGAGGGTGGCAAAGGTGTTGTTCATGGTTCGCATCGCGACCTTCACCACGACACCGTTGAGCAGTGCCACACCCAGTGCCATCAACAGTGCCACCGCGATGACCGCCGAGATCCGCGGCGGCGCAATCTTATTGAGTTGCCCGACCAGCATGCGGGTCAGTCGTCGGATCAGCTGGCCGACCTCGACCAGTAGGAACAGCACCACCACCGCCAGCACGCCGGCCAGCGGGTAGCCCCACCACTTCAGATGGTCGACACCCATCAGGTCGCGGACGCGGTCCTGCCAGAAATGGAACCGCACATTCATCACGATGATGCCGACGGTCCCGACGGGCAGCAGCACGGCCCAGGCCCATCGCGGTGGCGGCGGGCTGGAGTCCTTCGAACGCAGGTAGCGCACCAGCCACACCGAGAACACCCCTAGGCCATAGCCGGCGGCGCCGGAGCCACCGCTGACCAACCCTTGGAACAGGGGGCCCCGCGGCAGCAGCGACGGCGTCAGGGACAGCCAGATGAACACCACGCCGACGGCGGTGCCGGTGAGCGTGTATCGCCGTATCCACCAGGGCTTTGCGGCCGTCGGCACGGTGACTGTCTGCATGGTGCCGCCCCTAGCGGTGGGTGAAGTTCGGCTTCCGTTTCTCGGTGAACGCCGCCATGCCCTCGGTCTGGTCGTCGGTGGCGAAGGCGGAGTGGAACAGCCGGCGCTCATAGAGCAGGCCTTCGGCCAGGGTGGATTCGAACGCCCGGTTGACCGCCTCCTTGGCCATCCGGGCCGCCGACAGCGACATTCCCGCGATGGTGGCGGCGACCTTGTTCGCCTCGGCCAGCAGGTCATCGGCGGGCACCACGCGTGACACCAGGCCGGCGCGTTCGGCCTCGGCGGCGTCGATGGTGCGGCCGGTCAGGATCAGATCCATCGCCTTGGCCTTGCCGATGGCCCGGGTCAGCCGCTGGGAACCACCCATACCGGGCAGCACTCCCAGTTTGATCTCGGGCTGGCCGAACTTCGCGGTGTCGGCGGCGATCAGCAGGTCGCACATCATCGCCAGTTCGCACCCGCCGCCCAGGGCGTGTCCGGCCACCGCGGCGATCGTCGGGGTGCGCACCGCGGCCAGCTTGGACCAGGCGGCGAAGAAGTCGGCGGCGAACACCTCGGCGAACGACAGGTCGGCCATCTCCTTGATGTCGGCGCCGGCGGCGAACGCCTTGGCGCTGCCGGTGATGATGATCGCGCCGATGCCGGGGTCGGCGTCGAATTCGGCTGCGGCGGTGGTGACTTCGTTCATCACCTGGCTGTTGAGCGCATTGAGCGCCTGGGGCCGGTTCAAGGTGATGGTGCCGACGCGGCCGTCGGCCTCGACCAGGATGGTTTCGTAGTTGTTCTGGCTCATGCGCTGCTCCTTAGAAGGTCAGGTCGGGGTCGGCGGGGGCGAAATATGTCTCGATGTCGGCGTCGCTGACCTCGGCCAGGGCCGCCGGTGACCATTGCGGGTTGCGGTCCTTGTCGACCAACTGGGCGCGGATGCCCTCCACCAGGTCGTGGGAGCGCAGCGAGGCGACCGACACCCGGAACTCCTGGACCAGAACCTCTTCCAACGTGGCCAGCTTCGCTGCCCGGCGCACCGAGGCCAAAGTCACCGCGCAGGCGATCGGCGAGCGGGTGCCGATCAGCTCGGCGGCGGCGTTGGCATCGGCGCTGGCATGTCCGGCCAGCGCCGCCACGATCTGCCCGACGGTGTCGTGGGCGTAGCACTCGTCGATCCAGTCGCGGTGTGCGGCAAGGGAGCTCGGTGGTGGTGCGATCGCGTGGGTGTCCAGTGCCTCGGTGACGCCGTCGGCGATGATCGCGGCGGTGAACTGCTCGAGGGCGTCGTGGGCGAGGTAGTGATCGGCGAAACCCAGCTCGATCGCATCCGCGCCGGAGAACGGTGCGCCGGTCAGCGCCGCGTGCAGACCCAGTTGGCCCGGCGCCCGCGACAACAGGTAGGTGCCGCCGACGTCGGGGATGAATCCGATACCCACCTCGGGCATCGCCATCTTCGTGGTGTCGGTGACCACCCGGGTGTTGGCGTGCGCGCCCACCCCGACGCCGCCGCCCATCACGATGCCGTCCATCAGGGACACATACGGTTTGGGAAACCGGCCGATCTGCGCGTTGAGCAGGTACTCGTCGTACCAGAAACGGCGCGCGTCGGCCCCGTCGGCTTTCGCGCTGTGATAGATCGCGACCACGTCACCACCGGCGCACAGCCCGCGCTCGCCGGCCCCGGCCAAGACGACCGCGCGTACCGCCGGATCGTCGGCCCAGGCGGTCAGGGCGGCGGTCATCGCGGTCACCATCGGCAGGTTCAGCGAGTTGATGGCTTTCGGACGATTCAGGGTCAACAAGCCGACCCCGTTCGCGACATCGGTCAGGACCTCGTCATATTCGCCTGTCACGCCTTCGCAATGTAGATACCTAGCCGCGGTCAGTTGTGCCCGGGTATGGTTTGGCGGCAGAGCGGCCGTCGGTTGGGGAACTCCAGCAGGTCGTGAAGCGTTGAGCAAGTGTTCGCAAACCTTCGCGTCACAGCACTAAGAGAGGATCGGGACGGTGCGGGAGACCAGCAACCCGGTATTTCGTTCGATGCCCAAGCAGGGCGGCTACGCACAGTTCGGCACCGGTTTCGGGGCCGCCACAGCTGGAGCGGCGCAGCAGCAGATGACCCAGGGTTACCCGGGCCTGCAGAGTCCGCAGACCCCCTACCAGCGGGTTGAGACCCGTCCGCTGACCATCGACGACGTCGTCACCAAGACCGGCATCACGCTGGGGGTGCTGAGCGTCGCGGCGGTCATCTCCTTCTTCATGGTGTCGGCGAATCAGGCGCTGGCCGGTCCGCTGACCTTCATCGGCGCGTTCGGCGGCCTTGCCGTGGTGATGGTGGCCATGTTCGCCCGCAAGCAGGACAACAAGGCCGTGGTGCTCAGCTACGCGGTGCTCGAGGGGATGTTCCTCGGCGCCATCTCCTGGGTGCTGACCGCCTTCACGGTGGGGACCGGCAACGCCGGCTCGATGATCGGCCAGGCCGTGATGGGCACCCTCGGGGTGTTCGGCGGCATGCTCGTGGTCTACAAGACCGGCGCCATCCGGGTCACCCCGAAGTTCACCCGGATGCTCGTCGCCGGGATGTTCGGTGTGCTGGCCCTGATGATCGGCAACCTGGTGCTGTCGCTGTTCGGTGTTGGCGGCGGTGAGGGCCTGGGCCTGCGCAGCGGCGGGACTCTGTCCATCATCTTCTCGCTGGTGTGCATCGGTATCGCCGCGTTCAGCTTCCTGATCGACTTCGACGCCGCCGACCAGATGATCCGCGCCGGCGCGCCGGAGAAGGCCGCCTGGGGCATCGCCCTGGGACTGACCGTGACCCTGGTCTGGCTGTACCTGGAGATCCTGCGGCTGCTGAGCTACTTCCAGAACGAGTGACCTTCAGCTTTACCCGTTGACTCTGCGCTGAGGGCGCGAAAGTGCGAGTAGCACCCGCCCTCAGCGCAGAGTCATTTTTTGTGTCGGTGGCCCCGGGCAACATGCCGACATGGGACAGCCATTCATCGGGAACGAGGCGTTAGCTGCTGGAACTGTGAGCCGCCATGAGCTGCGGCAGTTCCACACCGCAGTCCTGCCGAACGTCTACCAGGAAAAGCGCGCCGAACCCACGCTCCGGCACCGGACGCAGGCCGCCTGGCTCTGGGCGCACCGCCAGGCGGTCGTTTCCGGCCTGGCGGCGTCCGCCCTGCACGGTGCGAGCTGGGTCGACGACGACGCGACCGTCGAGCTGATCTGGCGTAATGCGCGAGCACCGCACGGCGTCAAGACCCGTGCCGACCTCATCCTGGACGGCGAATCCCAGCATCTCGCCGGCGTCGTCGCCACCACTCCCGAGCGCACCGCCTTCGACCTGGGCCGGCGCGGCCCGCTGGGCCAGGCGGTCGCCAGGCTCGACGCGTTGGCCAATGCCACGCATTTCAAGATCGAGGATGTGGCTCGGCTGGCGTCGCGGCATCGTCACACCCGCGGGCTGCGCCAACTCGAAGCCGCCCTGTACCTCGTCGACGCCGGCGCGCAGTCACCGAAAGAGACCTGGCTGCGCCTGCTGCTCAGCGACGCCGGGTTTCCCCGGCCACAGACCCAGATCCCGGTGCTCGGCCCCGACGGCTATCCGCGCTACTTCCTCGACATGGGGTGGCAGGACATCATGCTCACGGTCGAATACGACGGTGACCAACATCGGACCAGCCGCCCGCAGTTTGTCAAAGATGTGGAGAGGCTGGAGTACATCCAGAGCATCGGCTGGACGCACATCAAGGTGCTCGCCGAACACCGGGGCTACGACGTCGTTCGACGCGTCCGCCAGTCATGGGATGCCCTGAGGCGAAAATGACTCTGCGCCCAGGGCGGGGGTTACTCGAACTTTCCCGCCCTGAGCGCAGAGTCAACGAAATTAGGAGAGGCGCTCGACCACCATGGCCATGCCCTGGCCGCCACCCACACACATGGTCTCCACGCCGAACTGCTTGTCGTGGGTCGCCAGGTTGTTCAGCAGGGTGGCGGTGATGCGGGCGCCGGTCATACCGAACGGGTGGCCCAGGGCGATCGCCCCGCCGGACACGTTCAGCTTGTCCTCGTCGATGCCCAGCTCGCGGGCCGAGCCCAGCACCTGTACGGCGAACGCCTCGTTGATCTCGAACAGGTCGATGTCGGAGACCGACATCTTCGCGTTCGCCAGCGCCTTCTTGACCGCCTCGATCGGGCCCAGGCCCATGATCTCCGGCGACAGACCCGACACCCCGGTCGACACGATCCGGGCCAGCGGCTTGAGGCCCAGCTCCTTGGCCTTGGTGTCGCTGGTGATGATCACCGCGGCGGCACCGTCGTTCAGCGGGCAGGCGTTGCCGGCCGTGATCGTGCCGTTGGGCCGGAACACCGGCTTGAGCTGGCTGATCTTCTCGTAGGTGGTGCCGGCGCGCGGGCCGTCGTCGGTGCTGACCACGGTGCCGTCCGGCAGCGTGACCGGGGAGATCTCGCGGGCGAAGAAGCCGCTGTTGATGGCCTCCTCGGCGCGGTTCTGGCTGCGCACGCCCCAGTGGTCCTGGTCCTCGCGGCTGATCCCGGTGTTCAGCACCACGTTCTCGGCGGTCTGGCCCATCGCGATGTAGACGTCGGGCAGCAGGCCGTCGGCGCGCGGGTCGTGCCACTCGGTGGCGCCGGCCGCGGCGGCCTCCGAGCGGGCCACGCCGTCGTTGAACAGCGGGTTCTTGCTGTTCGGGGCGCCGTCGGCGGCACCGATGCCGAACTGCGAGACGGTCTCCACGCCGGCGGAGATGAACGCGTCACCCTCGCCGGCCTTGATCGCGTGGAACGCCATCCGGGTGGTCTGCAGCGACGACGAGCAGTACCGGTTCACCGTGGTGCCGGGCAGGAAGTCGTAGCCGAGCAGCACCGATACGACGCGCCCGATGTTGTAGCCGGCAGCGCCGCCCGGCTGGCCGCAGCCCATCATCAGGTCGTCGATCTCGCGCGGGTCCAGTGCGGGCACCTTGTCCAGGGCGGCGCGCACCATCTGGGCGGCCAGGTCGTCCGGCCGCATGGTGACCAGGGAGCCCTTACCGGCCCGGCCGATCGGCGAACGCGCAGTTGAGACGATGACAGCTTCAGGCACGGTGACTCCTTGAGATCGGGTACTTCAGGGAATCTAGTCCGACGACGCCATAACCCGTGAATCGGGTTCGTCCAGTACCGCGCAGAGCGCCGGGATCATTTGGCTCGCCGCCAGGGCATAACCCGCCGCTGACGGGTGGTATTGGTCGGTGGCGAACAGCAGTTCGGGGCTGTCATGGAACTCCCGCGCGCGGAAGTCGGCGAACGGGACGGCGACGCCCCCGGCGGCCTTGACCGCCTGAGCCTGGGCCCGGGCCAGCTGGCAGGCCCGCGCGTGCGCGACCCAGCGCAGCGGTCGGGGTATCGCGCTGATCGCACCGAACTTCGGGCAGGTGCCCACGATCACCACGGCGCCGCTGGCGCGCAACCGCTTCACCGCGGCGCGCAGCCGCTGCACCGAGCCGGCGATCCCGTTGAGCGCGGTGACGTCATTGGCGCCGATCATGATGACCGCCACATCCGGAGGCGGGCCCGCGACGAACATCGCGTCGACCTGGCCGGCGAGTCCCTTGGAGGTGGCGCCCACAATCGCCTTGGTGCTCAACCGGACTCGTTTACCGGTCCGCCGCGCCAGCGCGTTGGCGATCAGCGCCCCGGGTACCTCCGCCGCGGAACGGCAGCCGTAGCCGGTCGCGGTCGAGTCGCCGAAAACCATCAGGTGCAGATCGACGTTCGCTCCGCGGTGGAAGGGCTGAACTTCGGCGTCGTCGGCAACGTATAAACCGTCAGCACGGGGTGGAAGATCCCAAGCCTTGGGGATCGTCTTGCGGGCCCGGTCGGCCTGGCCCGCCAGAAGATTGCGAACACCCAGGTAGAGGGTGCCGCTGGAGGCGAACGCACCCGCAGCGGCCAGCGTCATCGTCGACCGTCGCGTCAGCCGGATGCCCATGGCCCGATTTTAGGGAGCGAAACCGTTTCCGGCCTGCCCGCAGCAAACAAAAGAGATCACGATGTGGACCCGAAGCGGCATCGGAACGAATTCTAAGATTTCCTCACATATTTTCGCGTGTGACGATAGTTTGAACCGCGTTGGCAGTGTCGGCTCGGGCCGGCTGGAGGGGAGTGTGCACCATGACCGCACCCAGCAAGGTGCCCAGCTCGCCGCACACCTTCACCAGTCTGCGACCGGGCCCGCGACTCCACCGTTTCCCCCGCAACGACGGGCAGCCCGTCGAGGTCGTCGAGGACCCGCCCAGCGTCGAAGGACGGCTGGCATGGCTCGCTGCCCGGCTCACGATCCGGCCGGTGCTCTCGGTCGGCAGCTACCTTCCGCGGATACCGTGGCCGTTCGGGTTGGTCGACTTCGCGGCCAAGGCGGTGCTGCCGGCGCCGGGCACCGAGCGCGTCACCATCCGGCTGCCGCGCTGCTCGGCCCAGATGGTGCGGGCCGCCGGGGTGCTGCCGGCCGACGGCACCCGCCGAGTGGTGCTGTACATGCACGGCGGGGCCTTCCTGACCTGCGGGGCCAACACCCATGGTCGGCTCGTCACCAAGTTGTCGAAGTACGCCGACAGCCCGGTGCTGGTGGTGGAGTACCGGATGATTCCCAAGCACTCCATCGACGACGCGATCGATGACTGTTACGACGCCTACCGCTGGCTGCGCCACCAGGGCTACGCGCCGGACCAGATCGTGCTGGCCGGCGACTCCGCGGGCGGCTACCTGTCGCTGTCGCTGGCGCAGCGGCTGATGGAGGAGAGCGGCGACGACGAGACCCCGGCGGCGATCGTCGCGATGTCACCGCTGCTGGAGATTGCCAAGGAAGCCAAGAAGACGCACCCCAACATCCACACCGGTGCGATGTTCCCGCCCAAGGCGTTCGACGCGTTCGTCGAACTGATCGACGACGCAGCCCGGCGGGACCGCGTCCACGGCGGCGAGGTCTACGAACCGCTGCAACACGTCAAGCCCGGACTGCCGCGCACCCTGATCCACGTCTCCGGATCCGAGGTGCTGCTGCACGACGCCCGGTTGGGGGCCAAGGTGCTGGCGGCGGCCGGTGTCCCGGTGGAACTGCGGGTGTGGCCCGGTCAGATCCACGTCTTCCAGATCGCCGCGCCGCTGGTTCCCGAAGCCACCCGGTCGCTGCGCCAGATCGGCGAATACATCCGCGAGGCCACCGGCTAGGCGGGCCGTGGCCCGGCAAGCCGATTGACCTGAGACGATGGCAGGTATGCGGATAGCGGGCCACATCAGTGAACTCATCGGCAACACCCCCCTGGTCGAGCTGACTTCGATCGTTCCCGCCGGGGCGGGCCGGGTGGTGGCCAAGGTCGAGTACCTCAACCCCGGTGCCAGTTCCAAGGACCGCATCGCGGTGAAGATGATCGACGCGGCCGAGGCCAGCGGCGCGCTCAAGCCGGGCGGCACCATCGTGGAGCCCACCTCCGGTAACACCGGTGTCGGCCTGGCACTGGTGGCCCAGCGCCGCGGTTACAAGTGCGTGTTCGTCTGCCCCGACAAGGTGAGCGAGGACAAGCAGAACGTGATGCGGGCCTACGGCGCCGAAGTGGTGGTGTGCCCGACAGCGGTGCCGCCGGACGACCCGGCCAGCTACTACAGCGTCTCCAACCGGCTGGTCGAAGAGATCGACGGCGCCTGGAAGCCGGACCAGTACTCCAACCAAGCCGGGCCGGAGAGCCACTACGAGACCACCGGTCCGGAGGTCTGGGCCGACACCGACGGTCAGGTCACGCACTTCGTCGCCGGGATCGGAACCGGCGGCACCATCACCGGCACCGGCCGCTACCTCAAGGAGGTGTCGGGCGGCCGGGTGCAGATCATCGGCGCCGACCCGGAGGGCTCGGTGTACTCCGGCGGCACCGGCCGGCCCTACCTGGTGGAGGGCGTCGGCGAGGACTTCTGGCCCGCCGCCTACGACCCGAGCATTCCCGACCAGATCATCGCGGTGTCCGACGCCGACTCGTTCGACATGACCCGGCGCCTGGCGCGCGAGGAGGCGTTGCTGGTCGGCGGCTCCTGCGGCATGGCCGTGGTCGCGGCCGTGGAGGCCGCCGTCAAAGCCGGGCCCGATGCGCTCGTCGTAGTCCTGCTGCCGGACGGTGGCCGCGGCTACATGTCGAAGCTCTTCAACGATGCCTGGATGTCGTCCTATGGGTTCCTGCGCTCCCGGCTGGACGGCTCCACCGTGCAGCCCACGGTCGCCGACGTGTTGCGCGCCAAGTCCGGGGCGCTGCCGGCCCTGGTGCACACCCACCCGTCGGAGACGCTGCGCGACGCCATCGGGATTCTGCGGGAGTACGGGGTGTCGCAGATGCCCGTCGTCGGCGCCGAGCCGCCGGTGATGGCCGGTGAGGTCGCCGGCAGCGTTTCCGAACGCGACCTGCTCTCGGCGGTGTTCGAGGGCCGCGCAAAGCTCGCGGACGCGGTGTCCCTGCATATGGGCCCGCCGCTGCCGCTGATCGGGTCCGGCGAGGTGGTCGGCGTCGCCGCGACCATGTTGGCCGACGTCGACGCGGTGATGGTGGTCGAGGACGGCAAGCCTGTGGGTGTCATCACTCGACACGATCTGTTGGGATTCATGTCCGAGGGCCCACGCCGTCGCTAAGTCCCTTTTCGTTCATTCGCCTGCGGTAGCGTGTGAATCCATTTCGCCAACGCGACCCGAAGGGTGGAGATGACCGAACTGCCGCCGTCCCAGCCCGGCAACTATCCGCCGCCGCCCGATGACTTTCCGGCGCCGGGAAACTACCTGTCTCTTATACACATCT
>NZ_CP083986.1:1229627-1229764 GCF_020172685.1 [Mycobacterium] nativiensis
AAAAAAAAGAAAAAAAAAAAAAGAATGATATTACTGTTATTATAGAAAAAAATGTCATACTCTTAGCACTTTCTAATTCTATGATTTTTGGTGGTGTCTTCTTCATCTTATTTGATAGTAGTTGCATGCAAGCTCGT
>NZ_CP083986.1:1229864-1230939 GCF_020172685.1 [Mycobacterium] nativiensis
GGAATGCGCTGTCGCGCAAGGATCAGGAACAAGCGGTCGGAGAGCGGGTGATCTTCGCCCGGATGTCGCCGGAGAACAAGGTGCAGGTCGTGCAGACCCTCGAGCGCAGCGGGCGGGTCAGCGCCATGGTCGGCGACGGCGCCAACGACGCGGCCGCGATCCGGGCCGCCAGCGTGGGCCTTGGTGTGGTCGCGCGCGGCAGCGACTCAGCGCACCTCACCGCCGACATCGTGTTGACCGACGGGCGCATCGGTGCCCTGGTGGATGCCATCGACGAGGGCCAGCGACTGTGGCGCGGCGTGCAGTTGGCGGTGACCGGATTGCTCGGCGGCAATGTCGGCGAGGTGATCTTCGGTGTCGTGGGCACCGCGCTGTCGGGGACATCGCCGCTGAACAATCGCCAGCTGCTGCTGATGAACATGCTGACCGACGCGCTGCCGGCCACCGCGGTCGCGGTGAGCACCCCCGCCGGCTCCTCGCATCGGGTGGTGCACGGCATCGACGAACGCAGCCTGATGCGCGCCGTCGCGGTCCGCGGGGCGATCACCGGGGCCGCGGCCAGCGCTGCGTGGGGGATGGCTCGCCTTTCTGTTGTACCGGGCGCTCCCCAACGCGCCGCCACCGTCGCGCTGATCACGCTGGTCACCACGGAGCTGGCCCAGACCCTGGTCGACTCCCACGCGCCGTTGGTGTTGCTCACCGCCGCCGGTTCGTTCGCGGCGTTTGCGGCGATGATCAGCCTTCCCGGAGTCAGCCAGTTGCTGGGTTGCGTCCCGGTGGGACCGCTGGGATGGGCGCAGGCTCTGGGAGCCACCGGCGCCGCCGTCCTGGGGATCGCCGCGGCTCCGCACGTGCTGCCGCCCCGGCTGCGCGAGTCATCGGAGACCAGCACCGAGAGCGCGTCGGGCCCGCTGGCCACCGTGCAGGTGCTGCGGCCGGCAAGCGCTGAGGCCGCCGAGGTGGCGACCGTGGGTGGGTCTACCGTGAGGGTCAGCCGTACCAACTGACCAGCGGAGGCGTGGCATGCACCCATTCCGGCAAGCCGTCGAGGCCCGTGACGCCGCGGCCATCGAGG
>NZ_CP083986.1:1230949-1231481 GCF_020172685.1 [Mycobacterium] nativiensis
CGAGGCGCTGCTGTCCGACGATGTCGTGTTCACCAGCCCGGTGGCATTCAAGCCCTACCCGGGTAAGCCAGTCACCGCGGCGATCCTGCGCGCGGTGATGCGGGTTTTTGAAGACTTCCACTACGTGCGCGAGATCGCTGACCCGGGAGGGCGTGACCACGCCCTGATCTTCGAAGCGTCCGTCGACGGCAAACGGCTCACCGGATGCGACTTCCTGCATTTCGACGAGGACGGCAAGATCGACGACTTCGTCGTGATGGTCCGCCCGCTGTCGGCTGCCACCGCGCTGGCCGAAGCCATGGCGGAGCAGTTCGAGCAGATCACCCGTGAGGCCGCCGCGCACGGCGGTTCAGCGAGGCTCGACGGAGGAGAGGCGAAGCTGGGACCGCCGCATGCGCACCGCGGGTGAGCGGAGCTCGACGGTGCGTGATCAGATGCCGGTAGTCGCGGCCGTCGCCGTAGGCGGCGCCATCGGCGCCTGCGCGCGCTACGCCGTCGCGCTGGCACTGCCGACCCCGGCCGGTGGATTTCC
>NZ_CP083986.1:1231581-1232885 GCF_020172685.1 [Mycobacterium] nativiensis
CTAGTTCAGATTGGGTACGCGATGCGATCACCACGTCCGCGCCCGCCTCGGCGAACGCGACGGCGATGGCGGCGCCCAAGCCCCGGCCAGCACCGGTAACGACAGCTGTTTGATTATCGATTCGGAATTTGTCGAGTATCACGGCGTCACGCTAAAAGGATCGGACGTCAGCTGAACCCCTTTATTGAAACACGTTCTAATTTAAGGTCGGGGCCCGTAAGTCCGCTGCGCGCGTCGGTGGATTCGGGTAGCATCGAACATATGTTCGATAGTAGGTTGCCGGGGCCGGAATCGTTGGCCGATGCCGACGACAAAGCCCTGGTGGCGGCCATCGCCGGGTGGTCGCAGGTGGAGGCCGCGGCCTCGGCGCGCCGCCTGGCGGCGATCGGCGAGTTGGTCGTTCGGCGCACCCGCGGAATCGACGCGGTGAACCGGTCACGCTGGTCCTGCGACTACTGGGATGCCGCGGCCTCCGAAGTCGCCGCCGCCGAACAGATCAGCCACGGGATGGCGTCCTCGCAGATGTATCTGGCTTCGGCGCTGCGGGAGCGGCTGCCAAAGGTCGCCGCCCTGTTTCTCGAGGGGGCGATCAGCACCCGGCTGGTGGCCACGATCGTCTGGCGCACCACGTTGATCACCAACCCCTACCTCTTGCACATCATCGACACCGAGCTCGCCGAGATCGCCACCGGTCTGGGGACCCTCTCGGCAGCCAAGACCGCTGCGGCCATCGACGCCCTGATCGACCGGTACGACCCCGACGCCGTCCGGCGCCAGGAGCGCGATGCCCGGGGCCGCGAAATTGTCGTCGACACCCGCAACAGCGAAAACGGCACCACCGGCCTATGGGGCCGACTGTTTGCCACCGATGCCACCGCACTCGAACGACGCCTGACCCAACTGGCCCACACCGTCTGCGACGACGATCCCCGCACCCTGGCCCAACGCCGCGCCGACGCCCTCGGCGCCCTGGCCAACGGAGCCGACACCCTGGCCTGCGCCTGCGGCAACAGCGACTGCCCGGCCGCCGGCGCCGACGCCCGCGCGACCAACGTCACCGTCTACGTCCTCGCCGACCAAACCGCACTGAACACCGCGGCCGATCCGCGATTCGGCAACGGCCAAGAGCCGTCAACCGTCCCGGCCGACAAACCCGCAGCGCGCTCCGGGCACATCATCGGCGGCGGCACCATACCCGCACCGCTGCTGGCCCAGATCATCAACAACGGCGCCACCGTCAAACCGCTGCGGCACCCGGCCGACCTGCCGGCCGAACCGCACTACCGGCCCTCGACAGCGTTGGC
>NZ_CP083986.1:1232985-1234296 GCF_020172685.1 [Mycobacterium] nativiensis
TGCCGGTACCGTCCGCGGTGGCCAGGTCGTCGACGGGTTGGGAGAAGCCGATGAAGTCGGCCGGTATCAGCCGGGTGCCCTGGTGCAGCAGTTGGTAGAACGCGTGCTGGCCATTGGTTCCCGGCTCGCCCCAATAGATTTCACCGGTATCGGTGCTGACGGGTGTGCCGTCGGCGCGGGTCGACTTGCCGTTGGATTCCATGGTGAGCTGCTGCAGGTAAGCGGCGAAGCGGTCCAGGTCGTTGGAGTAAGGAAGCACCGCGCGGGACTGGGCGCCGAAGAAGTCGGAGTACCACAACCCGATCAGGCCCAGCAGTGCTGGCGCATTGGATTCCAAAGGCGCGGTACGGAAGTGCTCGTCGACGATATGGAAACCGGACAAGAACTCCGCGAAACGCTCCCGGCCGATGACGGCCATCACCGCTAGTCCGATCGCCGAATCCACCGAGTATCGGCCGCCGACCCAGTCCCAGAAGCCGAACATGTTCGCGGTGTCGATGCCGAACTCCTCGACCAGTGCAGCGTTGGTGGAGACCGCCACGAAATGCTGGGACACTGCGGCGTCGCCCAACGCGGCGGTAAGCCAGCGTCGGGCCGCGGTGGCGTTGGTCAGCGTCTCCAGGGTCGAGAACGTCTTGGAGGCCACGATGAACAGCGTGGTGGCGGGATCCAGACCGGCGAGCTTCGCGATCAGGTCGGCCGGGTCGACATTGGAGACGAACCGTGCCGCGATGCCGGCGTCGGCGTAGTGGCGCAATGCCCGGTCCACCATCACCGGGCCCAGATCCGAGCCGCCGATACCGATATTGACCACGGTCTCGATACGTTTGCCGGTGGCACCGGTCCATTCGCCGCTGCGCAACCGGTCGGTGAAGTCACCCATCGCGTCGAGCACCGTGTGGACGTCGGCCACGACATCCTGGCCGTCGACGTGTAGATCGGCGTTGCGCGGCAGCCGCAACGCGGTGTGCAACACGGCCCGATCCTCGGAGGTGTTGATGTGCACCCCGGCGAACATCGCGTCGCGCCGATCCTCCAGGCCGGCGGCGCGGGCCAGATCGACCAGCAGGCCGACGGTCTCAGCGGTGATGCGGTGCTTGCTGTAGTCGATGTAGAGATCACCGACGGTGACGGTGAACCGTGCGCCGCGTTCGGGATCGTCGGCGAAGAACTCACGCAGGTGGGTGTCGCCGATCTGCTGGTGATGCTTGCGCAACGCGTTCCAGGCCGGGGTGGTGGAGATGTCCGGGATCTGGGAAACGGGGCTCATACCCCGACATTAGCGGCGGGTCCCCGGCGCCGGTGCGGCGC
>NZ_CP083986.1:1234396-1236473 GCF_020172685.1 [Mycobacterium] nativiensis
GGCCACCGTGAGAGGGGGGTCAAACAAGAGATCGCCGAGAACCTGTTGGCCCGGCTCGGCGACGGTGACGACGCCGCAGCCATCTGGCCCGGCATCTTCGGGTTCGAGGACACCGTGCTGCCGCAACTCGAGCGCGCGTTGATCGCCGGTCATGACATCGTGCTGCTGGGCGAGCGCGGCCAGGGCAAAACTCGCCTGCTGCGCGCGTTGACCGGATTGCTCGACGAGTGGACCCCGGTGATCGCCGGCGCAGAGCTCGGTGAGCACCCGTATTCGCCGATCACGCCCGAGTCGATTCGTCGGGTAGCCGAACTTGGCGATGACCTGCCGGTGGCGTGGCGGCACCGCGACGAGCGCTACACCGAGAAATTGGCCACCCCCGACACCAGCGTCGCCGACCTGGTCGGCGACATCGACCCGATCAAGGTGGCCGAAGGCCGCAGTCTGGGTGACCCCGAGACCATCGCCTACGGCCTGATCCCGCGGGCGCACCGCGGCGTCGTCGCCGTCAACGAACTGCCCGACCTCGCCGAGCGCATCCAGGTGGCGATGCTCAACGTGATGGAGGAGCGCGACATCCAGGTGCGCGGCTACACACTGCGACTGCCCCTGGACGTGCTGGTGGTCGCCAGCGCCAACCCGGAGGACTACACCAACCGCGGCCGCATCATCACCCCGCTCAAGGACCGCTTCGGCGCTGAGATCCGCACCCACTACCCGCTGGAACTCGACGCCGAGGTCGGCGTGATCGCTCAAGAGGCGCACCTGAGCGCGCAGGTACCGGACTACCTGCTGGCGGTGCTGGCCCGATTCGCTCGCTACCTGCGGGAGTCCCGCTCGGTGGACCAGCGCTCCGGCGTCTCGGCGCGCTTCGCGATCGCCGCCGCGGAGACGGTAGCGGCCTCGGCGCGCCACCGCGGCGCGGTGCTGGGCGAAACCGACCCGGTGGCCCGGGTGGTGGACCTGAGCACGATCGTCGACGTGCTGCGCGGCAAGTTGGAATTCGAATCCGGCGAGGAAGGCCGCGAGCAGGCGGTGCTGGAGCACCTGTTGCGCCGGGCTACCGCCGATACCGCATCGCGGGCACTGGGCGGGATCGACGTGGGACCGCTGGTGGCGGCGGTCGAGGACGCGACGGTGACGACGGGCGAGCGGATTTCGGCCAAAGCGGTGCTGGCGGCGCTGCCGGATCTGCCGGTGATCGACGCCGTCGCGCAGCGCCTGGGTGCCGAATCCGATGGCGAACGGGCCGCGGCACTCGAGTTGGCCTTGGAAGCACTGTATTTGGCTAAGCGCATCGACAAGACCTCTGACGAGGGCGAAACCGTCTATGGCTAGACGGCACGCCTCCCGGTATTCGGCCTACTCTGGTGGGCCGGATCCGCTGGCGCCGCCGGTCGATCTGGCCGAGGCGCTGGAGGAGATCGGGCGCGACGTCATGGAGGGGACGTCGCCGCGGCGGGCGCTGCAAGAATTGCTGCGCCGTGGCACCAAGAACCTGACCGGAGCCGATCAGCTGGCCGCCGAGGCGCAACGTCGGCGCCGGGAACTGTTGCGCCGCAACAACTTGGACGGAACGCTGGCGGAGGTCAAGAAGCTGCTCGACGAAGCGGTGCTCGCCGAACGCAAAGAGCTGGCCCGCGCGCTCGACGACGACGCCCGCTTCGCCGAGATGCAGATCGACGCGCTGTCGCCGTCGCCGGCCAAAGCGGTGCAGGAGCTGGCCGACTACAACTGGCGCAGCGGCGAGGCCCGGGAATCCTACGAGAAGATCAAGGACCTGCTCGGCCGCGAGATGCTCGACCAGCGTTTCGCCGGCATGAAGCAGGCGCTGGAAGGCGCCACCGACGCCGACCGGCAACGGGTCAGCGACATGCTCGACGATCTCAACGAACTGTTGGACAAGCATTCGCGCGGCGAAGACACCGCGCAGGACTTCCAGCAGTTCATGGACAAACACGGCGAGTTCTTCCCGGAGAACCCGCGCAATGTCGAGGAGCTGCTGGATTCGCTGGCTCAGCGGGCGGCCGCCGCGCAGCGTTTCCGTAACAGCCTGAGCGCCGAGCAACGTGCCGAG
>NZ_CP083986.1:1236573-1237883 GCF_020172685.1 [Mycobacterium] nativiensis
GACCAGGGTGGTGGTATGAGCCGTTGGACTGGGCTCGTCGACCGATTTCGGCGGCGGGCGAGCGCGCCCGCGCGGGGGTTGTTTCGGCGCGTCGTCCTGATCAACGGATTGGTCTTCACCTTCGGCACCCTGGTGCTGGCCATGTCGCCGGCCACTGTTTCAGGACCCGTCCAACTGGCCGAGCTCCCGGTGTTGGTGATCGGGCTGGCAGTCGTGGTGGGGGCCAATGCCTTGCTGTTGCGGTCAAGTCTGGCCCCGCTGGACCGGCTTGCCGCCTCCATGCGGCGGGTTGACCTGCTCCGGCACACCGACCGGGTGGACGATACGGGCGACGGTGATCTGCACCACTTGATGGCGTCGTTCAACGCGATGCTGGACAGGCTGGAAACCGAACGCGCCTCATCGAGTGCCTTGGTGCTCGTCGCGCAGGAGAACGAGCGGCAGCGGATCGCCAGAGAGTTGCACGATGAGATCGGCCAAACCCTCACCGTCGCCCTGCTCACCCTCAAACGAGCCGTCGACGCCGCGCCGGAAGGAATACGCGGGGATCTCGCGGAGGCACAGGAGATCGTGCGGGCCAGTCTCGACGAAGTGCGCGGCATTGCGCGACGGCTGCGCCCGGACGCGTTGGAAGACCTCGGCCTACAGAGCGCACTGCAGGCACTGTGCAACCAGTTCACCCAGGCGAGCGGCATCGATGTCGTCAAAGACATTGGCCCGCAAGCAGAACGACTGAACCCCAACGTGGAGTTGGTGTGCTACCGCATTGTGCAGGAGAGCTTGACCAATATCGCCCGGCATTCCGGTGCGCAGAAAGTGTGGCTCGACTTGCATGTCGACGCAGCGGGGGAGTTGACCTTGCGGATCTCCGATGACGGCACGGGCGCGATGAGCGTCGAAGGTGCCGGAATCACCGGCATGCGGGAGCGCGCACTGCTGGTGCACGGCACCCTGACAATCACCTCCTCAGCCGACCAAGGCACCGAAATCCGGCTGGTGGTACCGGCACGATCGGGGGTGGGACGGGCATGATGCCGATGCAACCGGCACGCATCCTGCTGGCCGACGATCACGCCCTGATGCGCAGTGGGCTGCGGATGATTCTGGACGCCGAGCCCGACTTGTCCGTGGTCGCCGAGGCCGCCGACGGCGCCGAGGCGCTCGCAGTGTTGCAGGAAACCCCCGTCGATCTGGCTATTTTGGACATCGCGATGCCGCGGATGACCGGCTTGCAGGCCGCCCGCGAGATTAACCGCAACCATCCCCACGTGCGGGTGCTGATGCTGTCGATGCACGACAACGAGCAGTAC
>NZ_CP083986.1:1237983-1239081 GCF_020172685.1 [Mycobacterium] nativiensis
GGTGCTGGAGATCGATCAGGTGCGCCGCATTCTGTATTGCCATGTGATCGATGTCGGGTCTGCGCCAGCGGTCGAACGTTTCTTTCAGCAGGTCGCGCAGGTGGAGCGACTGTTGATCGCCGCGTTCGAGCGTGACGACGAGTGGCTGCCGGCGGGAGTAGACGCATGAACGTGATCTGGGGAACGGCGGGAGTGCTGTTGGGCTTCGCCGCCGTCATCACCATGTATCGGCTGCTGGCCGGACCCAGCACCTTGGACCGGCTGGTGGCGCTGGACACCCTGGCCGCGATGACCATGTGCGGGATCGGTATCTGGGCTGCGGTCAGCCGGGACACCACTGTGACCTACAGCCTCGCGGCACTGGCGCTGGTCGGCTTCATCGGGTCGGTGAGCGTGGCACGCTTCCGGGTTCCCGACGACGCACCTGACCTGGGGAGGCAACCGTGATCCTGCTCGACGTGCTCGCCGGGGTGCTGGTGCTCGCCGGTTCGGTGCTGGCGCTGACGGCGGCTATTGGAGTGGTGCGGTTCCCCGACACCTTGGCCCGGATGCACTCGGCCACCAAGCCGCAGGTGTTGGGCCTGTTGCTGGTGCTCTTCGGTGCGTTGATCCGGCTCCGCGGCAGCCACGACGCCGGAATGGTGACGGTGAGCATCCTGTTCACCCTGATCACCGCGCCGGTGGTCGCACACCGGGTGGGTCGGCTGGCCTATCAGGAGCAGGACATGACCGAGGTGCTGAGCGTCGACCAGCTCGGCGAGCTGACCGAGGACGATCAGCTGCCGCTGTGAGCCGGGCGTAGCACCGCGACCAGGAAGTCGGAGTCCGCGGTGAAGGGCCGCAGGTCCCAGGTGGCCAGCAGGAGATCGTTCGCGAAACCGGCGGCCGACGCGTCGCGCAGGAACTGATCGAAGTCGTAGTCCCGGTTGGCGCCGAAGCCGATCACGGTCCGGCCGTCGTCGGCGCAGTGGGCGCGCAACCGGCGCAGGATCTCCGCGCGCGTGCTCGGGGCCACAAATGCCATGACGTTGCCCGCCGACACGATGAGGTCGAACGGTTCGGAGATGCCGCGGGCGGGCAGGTCGAGCTCGGCGAGGT
>NZ_CP083986.1:1239181-1241362 GCF_020172685.1 [Mycobacterium] nativiensis
GTTGTACTGCGTGAAGTGTTCTTGGGCCGCGCGGAAGGACTCTTCGGCGGCGGTGGCCGAACCGGCGGCGGAGTGGAAGGCCTGGGCCAAGAAGTTGATCTGGGTGGGGCTGCCGGCCTGCAGACTGTCGTCGATCGCCCACGGATCACCACCGGCCTGCGCGACGAGGTCGTCGACGTTCAGGTGCTGCAGGGTGGGACGACTCACTGTTGGGGGCCGGCGACGTCCCGCAACAGTTTGGCGTTGTGGTTGTCCATCTCGGTAAAGCCGGCGGCGGCGGTGCGCACGTTCTCGGCGATGCCGGTGAGGTTCTGGTGGTGACCCTGCAAGGCGTCGCGATGACTGTCCTTGGCGCTGCCCAACGCGGCGTGGAAACCGTGCGCGTCATCGAAGTCGCCGAACATTTTGGCGGTCACGCCGGCCACGTCGAGGCGCTGAGCCCCGTCATTGGCGTGCCCGCCGGCGTCGTCGGACACATTTGCTCCGGTGCGCAACACATGGGGGTTGACGTGCATCGCCTGCCACCTTCCGTCCGCGTGTGTCGAGGTCAAAGCCTACCGACGCGGGCTGAACCGTCAATTCACCCGCAGCAGATTCGGCCAGAAGCAAGGGAAAACCCTGTTTCGTCACCGGGCGGCGAATCCTAGATTCGGCCTAGCGGGATTGCGGGAGGTAGGTCGGGAGGGAAGGAGCGCCAGCCGTGAGCCTGAAAGGTGTTGTCGTTGCGGCGGCCCTGGTCGGCACCGCCGTCGAGGTGTTCAACCCGAGCGGGCCGGGACCACTGTCGGGTTCCTACACCATGACCATCACCGACGGCGCCGGAATCGTCCGGGCCGGGTCTGCCTACCCCTGGTTCTTGTCCCCGTGCGGCCCAGGCTGTCTCAACGTCCGCGACACCGCCATCGGCTGGGACAAGGATGCCCACCTCGAGGGCAACAGGTGGGTATGGACCATCGATGACGGGAAGCTGACCCATTCCTTCGATCAGAAAACCCTGGCCGGGAAACTGGCCGGCCCGTCAACCACCATCTGGTGGGTGTTGACCAAGAACGCCTGACAGCGGCCCGGTCACACCAGCGGGCGACCGGCGCGGATACGGCGGTCGAGGTCCCACAGGATCAGGTTGAACGGGAAGCCGCGCAAGAACTGCGGCAGCAGGTTGTTGATTCCGCGAAGAACGCCCATCAACCGGTCGAACCGACGTTGCTTGTCGGGGCCCCACGGCAGCTGCATCTCGTCGCGGAAGCGCTGCGGAAGGAAGCCGGTGGTGATCAGCGTCGCGATCCGTTCGTTCGTCCGCTGCAACGGGCCGGGCAGGGTCAGGCCCCGCAGCCGGCTCGCCGCGATCGGTTTCAGGTATTCGCGGACGGCGTCATCGATGTGCACCTTGTCCAGCTGGTCCTGCCAGTACTGGTCGAAGGCGGCCCGATCGGCCGGCCACATGTCCTCGGGCACCTGCAGCATGGTGGCCATCGCCTTGCCCTCATTGTGGTAATGCCGGTCGGCGTGCTCGTCGTCCATCTCACCGAGGAAGATGCGGTGGATGTCGACGTTGCCCTTGTACAGGCAGGCGCCCACCCACAGCTGCAGGTCACGGTCGAATGCGTTGTACGTCACCGGGCTGTCGCCCGTGGAGCGAACCTGACGGTGGGCACTGTTGACCGCCTCGCGGAACGCGGCCTTCTGCGCGTCGCTGCCCTGGGTGGAGACCACCAGGTAGGTGAACGTGGTGCGAGCCCGCTTGATCGGATGCCGGTCAACTCGGCCGCTTTCGACCTTGCTCTCCATCACGCCGTAGCCCACCCCGGGCCGCGCCAGCTGCATGATCACGTTGGCGGGGCCGGCCAACAGCGCCACGCCCATCATCATGTTGTCGTCGCAGGTGACTTGCGGCAGCCAGGAGCGTCGGCGTGGGGCGGGGTGCGCGCCCAGCGAGTCGTTCACCGAACGCTCCACCAAGGGAACCGGCTCGCTGATTGTCATTACTGCACCTCGCTGATTGTGAGAACGTCGGTTTCCTGATATTGCCCAGCTGAGAGCCCGGTGTCAAGATGGTGGACGTGGTTTCCGCCGTTCCCGAGCGTCCCTACCGAGGCGTGCAAGCAGCCGACCGGCTGGCCGAGCGCCGAGAACGCCTGCTAGCTGCCGGTCTCGATGTGCTGGGCGCCCACGAGTTGATCG
>NZ_CP083986.1:1241462-1243835 GCF_020172685.1 [Mycobacterium] nativiensis
ATCATCTACTTCATCGTCTTCATGGCCACGATCTACTTCCTGATCGTGTTGCCCTACAAGCACATCCAGAAGCGCCGCGGGAACACCGTGTTCGGCGACCCGGCACCGACCAAGACCTGCCCCGAGTGCAAGTCCGAAATCGCCGCCGACGCCAACAAGTGCAAGTTCTGCGCCAGCGTGCAGCCCGCCAGCGCCGCATAGCGGTGTTCAGCGCAGGGTGAGCGTGACGGCCTGACCGAGGGTGGCGCCGGCCACCGCCACCGCAGCGTTGGCCGGCAACGCCACCAGGACCACCCGATCGTCGTGATTGTGCTTGTCGGACACCAGCACCACGATCCCGCCGCTGGCGAGCACCCGGGCGGCGCCCGGCGGGCCGGCGACATCCTCGCCGGTGGTCGTCACGACATCGACCACGTCGCCGGGGCGCACCAGATCGATCAGTGCCGCGTCGGCCGGATGCACGCCCACGATGCGGGCATCGGGTCCGGCGGCGGCCTCGGTGAGCCGGCGGCCCAGCACGCGGACGTCGGTGAGTATCTCGCCGCGGCGGGCCGGACCAGCCAGCGTGGTCTGCAACAGCGCCGCCACGTCAGTGGCGGCCCCGTCGGGAATCGTTTGAGCCGAACGGCTTTCGAGGGAAAGGTCGTCGAGGGTCAAGGTGATGCCAGGTGCGATGTCGCGGCTTGCCACTACGACGTCGAGCCGGTCGCCCTGCGGGTTGGAGCGCAGCGCTGTAACGCCGGCCAAAACGACGAGGGCTCCTGCGGTCACTCGCCGCGCCCGCACGGTGCGAGTCCAGTCCGGACGCAGTGCCAGCGAGATCCGGCTGATCAGCGTGGGGTTGAGCGAGTCGCCCATGGCGTCACGCTATGCGGCCGGCGCCCAACGGTTCGTCGACGTGGCGCCGGGGCTGTGGATAACGGCCTAGCTGGCGGTGGTCGCCGGTGCCGACGACGTGGTGCTGGCCTTGGCGCTGTCGCTGGACTTGGTGGCGCTGTCAGCCGACTTGGTGCCGCTGTCGCCCGAGCTACTGCCCGAGTCACCCGACGCCGAAGAACTGGCGGAGCTGCTGCCATTGCTGGAACCGTTGGACGTTGACTTCCCGGACTTGCCCGCTTCGCGGCTGTCGTTGCGGTAGAAGCCACTGCCCTTGAAGACCACGCCGACCTTGCCGAAGATCTTGCGCAGCCGGCCGTTGCAGTCCTCGCAGGTAGTCAGCGCATCATCGGTGAAGGCCTGGACCACGTCGAAGCGGTTGCTGCACTCGGTGCAGGCGTAGCTGTAGGTGGGCACGTGAACCTCCGTGGATCGAACAATCGGCTTAGCACTCTACCGTGCTAAGTGCTAGAACCACTATGTGGCCTTCCTCATTCCAAGGCTCGTTCTGGGGCCACTTCGACGTCAGCCCAGTGCCACCAGGCCGAGCCCGGGCGTCACGGCATGCGTCATGGGCACGTCGTGGGCCTCCGCGGGCAGCTCGTCGAGAAGCTCCGCGTCGCGAACCACCGCCACCAGCGGAATCTGCGGCCTGCGCAACTGCAGCGAGCGATCGTAGAAACCGGCGCCGCGTCCCAGCCGCGCGCCCCGGCGGTCGACGGCCACCGCCGGCACCACGATCAGGTCCGCCTCGGCCAGCGCGTCGGCGGCCAGCCAGGGTTCCGGTGGTTCGAGCAGGCCGAACCGGGCGGTGGTCAGGTTTTCGGGCCGGTATTCGCCCCACAGCAGCGCCATCGGGGTGCCGTCGTTCTCGGTGCGCACCACCGGTAACAGCACGCGCGCGCCGCGACGGGCCAGGCCGGCGAGCATCGCGGTCGAGCCCGGCTCGCTGCCCACTGGCACATAGGCACAGATGGTGGTGGCCTCGCCCGCGACCCGCTCGAGGTGCTCGGCCAGCGCCGCGGCCTCGGCATCGTGTACATCGGGGGGTACCGCGCGTCGGTCGGCGAGCAGCCGCGCCCGCAACGCGGACTTGGCGGCCACCACCGCGTCGTCGGTCACGGCAACCAGACTGTCAGCAACGGCTCGCCCACCGCCAGCCGAAGAGGTGAAGTGGATTGCGGTTATCGTGTGAACAATGCCCACGCCGAAGGTCCCGATTCCGCGCACCGCCATTGTGCCCGCGGCAGGTTTGGGCACCCGCTTTCTGCCCGCGACCAAGACCGTGCCCAAAGAGCTGCTGCCGGTCGTCGACACCCCCGGCATCGAGCTCGTCGCCGCCGAGGCGGCCGAGGCCGGTGCCGAGCGGTTGGTGATCATCACCTCCGAAGGCAAGGACGGCGTCGTCGCGCACTTCGTCGAAGACCTGGTGCTGGAAGGCACGCTGGAGGCCCGCGGCAAGAAGGCGATGCTGGCGAAGGTGCGCCGCGCCCCGGA
>NZ_CP083986.1:1243935-1245643 GCF_020172685.1 [Mycobacterium] nativiensis
GCCAGGTGGTCGACGAGGTCGACGCCGACCTGCTGGCCGCACTGCGTCAAGCGGTGCCCGCCACCAAGGGCAACACCCGGCGACTGGCTTCGCTGGGACCGCTGTTGGAGGGCATCGAGATCCGGATCGTCGACGAGCACGGCAACTCGTTGCCGCCGCGCGGGGTCGGAGTGATCCAGCTGCGCGGTGAGCCGGTGACCCCGGGCTACCTGACCATGGCGGGCTTCCTGCCGGCGCAGGACGAGCACGGCTGGTACGACACCGGCGACCTGGGCTACCAGATGGAGGACGGCCACGTCGTGGTGTGTGGCCGCGTCAAGGACGTCATCATCATGGCCGGCCGCAACATCTACCCGACCGACATCGAGCGGGCCGCCGGCCGCGTCGAGGGCGTGCGCCCGGGCTGTGCGGTCGCGGTGCGCCTGGACGCCGGGCACTCGCGGGAAACGTTCGCGGTCGCGGTGGAATCCAACGCCTGGCAGGACCCGGTCGAGGTACGTCGCATCGAACACCAGGTCGCCCATGAGGTGGTCACCGAGGTCGACATGCGGCCCCGCAACGTGGTGGTGCTCGGGCCGGGCAGTATCCCCAAGACGCCGTCGGGCACGCTGCGGCGGGCCAACTCCGTCGCCCTGGTCACCTAGGGCGCGGCAGCCTCCATCGCGAGTCGGAATCTGGCGACGCGACACTCCGTGAACGCGTCGCCGAATTCACACTCGGCCGGCTAGCCCCAGGCGTGGACGACGTTCTGGGCCGGTTCCAGCCCCAGCTCGATCAGCAACTCGGTGGCGTCGGCGGACTGCTCGCAGATCGTCGGTAACTCGTCGCGCTCCTTGGCGGTGAACGCCTGCAGCACGAACGCCGCCGGATCTTGGCGGCCGGGCGGCCGGCCGATCCCGAAACGGACCCGCTGAAAGTCCTTGCTGCCCAACACGGTCGCGATCGATCGCAGGCCGTTGTGACCGCCTTCGCCGCCGCCCTGCTTGAGCCGGATCCGACCGAAGTCCAGGTCGAGATCGTCGTGAATCACCACGACGCCGCCGGTGGGCACTGAATAGAACTTGGCCAGTGGGCCCACCTGGCGGCCCGACTCATTCATGTAGCAGCGTGGCCGGGCCAGCACCACCGAGCGCCCACTTAGGCGCCCGGTGGCCACGTCGGCACCCGACTTCTTGTGCAGCTTGAACGCCGACCCGATCCGCTCGGCGAGCAGGTCGACGACCATGAAGCCGACATTGTGCCGGGTGCGGGCGTAGGTCGGGCCGGGGTTGCCCAGGCCGACCACCAGTATCGGCGGTGACTCGGCCACGCGGTGCTCGGCTTACTCGGACTCGGCGGCCGCGTCCTCGGCGGCCTCCGCGCCGGCTTCCTCGCCCGCAGCCTCGGCCGGCTCCTCGGCACTCGGAGCCTCGATCACGTTGACCAGCAGCAGTTCGGGGTCAGAGACCAGGCTCACGCCCTTGGGCAGCTCCAGGCTGCCGGCGGTGAACTGGGTGCCGGCCTCGGCGCCCTCGATGGAGACCGTCAGCTGCTCGGGAATCGACAGCGCCTCGGCCTCGATCTCCACCGCGGTGGCGTCCGAAGTGACCAGGGTGCCGGAAGCGGCCGCGCCCTCGATGACGACGTTTGCCTCCACGGGCACCTTCTCGCCGCGACGCACGACCAGCACGTCGGCGGTGGGGGTTGTGCGACGGGTCCGGTGGATCGC
>NZ_CP083986.1:1245743-1247358 GCF_020172685.1 [Mycobacterium] nativiensis
GCGTACTGCTGGGCGCTGGGGCCCTGCCAGGCACCCTGCACTCCGGCCAGTACCGCGTCGAGTTCGGCGGCCACCTCGGCGTATTCCGCGCTCATCGCCGAATAGGCCGACGCGGATTCCAGCAGCGGACCGGGTCCGGGCCCGGCGCTCAGCAGCGCCGAGTGCACCTCCGGCGGCGACGCCAGCCAGACCGGTGCGGTCATCGAACGCACCTCCTTCCCGATTACCGGCGATCTCGATCTTGTTCGGTCAACCAATTGGTCGCGGCGTGGCCCGGTTTGGTTCCCTGCAGACGAATCTTTGTATCCGGGCTCCGAATGAGCGACTATGTCGGCATGCGGTGCGAGGTAGTGCGCGAGACCCTGTCGTCGCTGCTCGACGGCGAGCAGCAGGAGCTGCCGGCGCAGCAGGTCGATGCGCACTTGGCATCGTGCCGCAGCTGCCGGCGCTGGCTGGTCGGCGCTGCCGCCCAGGCCCGCCGGCTCACGGACATCAACAGCGACACCGGCGCCGACACCGGCCCTGACCTGGCCGCCCAGATCCTGGCGGCCGCCGGGGTGACATCGATCACCGCAGAGAACGCCGACGACAGCCTCTGGTCGCGGTGGGGATTTCGACGGCCCGCGCTCATTGCCGTCGGGGTGCTCCAGGTGGCGATGGCGGCTATCCAGATCGCCGGCGTGGACTTCGGCATGGTGTCGGCGCACGGACACGGGCACGGCGCGGCCACCGGAGCGCATTTGCTGCATGAGTCCACCGCATGGTTGTTGGCGCTCGGCGGCGCCATGATCGCCGCCGGTATCTGGCCGTCCGTGGCCGCCGGTGTTGCCGCGATCGCCGGCGTATATGCCCTGGCATTGGGCGGTTATGTGGCTCTCGACGCCTACCACGGTCAGGTGACGACCGCTCGGATCGCCAGCCACCTGCCGGTGTTGATCGGCTTGGTATTTGCTTTGCTGGTGGCCCGTCAACGCATGGGTGGCGCAGGTCCGCGCCCGGCCCGGTGGGACGCCGACGGCGCCGCTGACGGGGCTGCCCCGGCGGCGGGCGCGGGTCGCGGTCGCCGGCGTCATCTACGGTCGGTCAACCACTCCGACAGCTCTACGACCATGCGTCGTAATAGCGCCGCGACCCCCGGTCTAAGGTGGATGTTCATGGCGGGAGCAGAGCGGGTCCAAGGCGACCCCGACGATGCTGTCACCGCCCTCGCCGTTGCCGCCGCAGCCGGAGATGCCCGTGCCCTGGAGGCCTTCATCAAGGCCACACAGCACGACGTCTGGCGATTCGTGGCCTACCTCTTCGACGGTGCCAGTGCTGACGACCTGACCCAGGAGACCTTCCTGCGGGCGATCGGAGCGATCCCGCGGTTCGCCGGCCGTTCCAGCGCCCGGACCTGGCTGCTGGCCATCGCAAGGCGGGTGGTGGCCGACCACATTCGCTACCTCAAGGCGCGTCCGCGCACCGCACCGGGCGCCGACCCGGAGCTGCTGCTGGACCGCGATCGGCCCACCCGCGGTTTCGAAGACGTGGTCGAGGTGACCGAGTTGATCGCCGGCCTGTCGGCCGATCAGCGCGAGGCACTGCTGCTGACTCAACTGTTCGGGCTGTCCTATGC
>NZ_CP083986.1:1247458-1249395 GCF_020172685.1 [Mycobacterium] nativiensis
AGCGGGACCTGGCGAGGTCAGCGTCTGCAGCGTGTTGGGCAGCGACGAAATCGCTTGTGCCGTCTGCGCGGTGTTGTTGGCGGCGGTGTTGCTGTTGGCCTGTCCGACCGCGGCGGCCTGGTTGGCCGTTCCGTCCGGGTTGGTGGTCTGGGTGGGCTCGTTGAACGGGGTCACCTTGGTCGCCGTCGCCGAGGACGCGGCGTAGCTGTACATGACGTCGGTGGCCTGGGCCCACATCTCGAAATACTGTGCGTCGCTTGCCATGATCGCGGCTGAGTTCTGGCCGACGACGTTGGTTGCCACCAGTTGTTTCTGCTGGGCGCGATTGGCGGCGATCACCGCCGGGGGAGGGGTGGCCGCATGTGCGGCCTCGAACGCGGCCGCTGCGGAGGTGGCCTGGGTGGCCGCCTCCTCGGCCTTGGTCGCGGTGTCGGCCATCCACGTCAGGTACGGCTTGGTGGCCGCAGACATCGAGGCCGATGCCGGGCCCATCCACTGTTCGTCGACGAGTTGGGTGATCGTCGTTTCGTACGACGTCAACGCCGAGGAGATCTCCGCGGCAAGGCCGCGCCAGGCGGAGGCGACCGTCATCATCGGCGTGGAGCCGGGACCGGCGTACAGACGCCCGGAGTTGATCTCCGGCGATAGCAGTGCGTAGTCGATCATCGTCGCTCCTAGACCACCATCGGCTTGGGCATGAATTTGGGCCGGAACCCGTAACGCGGCGCGCCGTAGTTCATGCCGCGCTGCCCGACGCCGGTCGGCACCGGAGGAGGCATGGAGGCCATGTTGTTGTGGGTCTCCGAGGGACCCGCCCAACCGCCGGGCCCGCTGGTCAGTGCCGCCGCGCCGGGCGTGGCTGCCGACCAGCCCGCCGGCGCCGAGAACGACGTCCCGACCAGCGAGGCCTTACCCATGGTGGCGGTGACAGCCGGGGTGACTGAGCTGACCCCGAATGCGCTGCTGATCCCGCTGGACAGGCCGCCGCCGAGCGCGCCCAGGGCGCCGAGTGCGCCACCGGGGCTCAACGCCGCTCCCAGGCCGCCTCCGAGGGCGCTGCCGGTGGCGGCGGTGAAGCCGCCGCCGGTCAAGTTACCGATAAGGCTGGGCAGCAGGGCGGACGGGGTGAAGGCGGCACCGGTGCCGGCGGTGTTGAACAGGTTGTAGATCGGGGTGCCGATCATGAACAGGTAGCCGTTCGCCGGGTCGTTGTAGAGGAACTCGATGATCGGCTCGAGCCAATCGGTCGACGCGGCCGGCGAGGCCATGCTCTGCAGGGCGTTCGGCAGCGAGGAGATCATCTGTGCGGTCTGCGCGGTGCTGTTGGCGGTGCTGCTGCCGCCGGCCTGGGTGACCGCGGCACCCTGGTTGGCCAGCCCCGCCGGGTTGGTGTTCTGGGCCGGCTCGCTGAACGGGGTGACCTGGGTCGCGGCAGCTGAACCGCTGGCGTAGCCGTACATGGCGGCGGCGTCCTGTGCCCACATCTGGGCGTAGAGAGCGTCGAGGGCTGCGATGGCCGGTGTGTTGATGCCCAGGATGTTGGTCGAGACCAGCGCCGCCTGCTGCACCCTGTTGGTGGTGACCGCAGCCGGGGGCACCGTGGCCGCGCGCGCAGGCTCGAAGGCAGCGGCGGCCGACGTGGCCAAGGCTGCAGCCTGCTCGGCCAGCGCGGCGGTGTTGTTCATCCAGGCGATGTAGGGCGCCGCGGCCGCGGCCATCGATGATGAAGCCGGGCCGAGCCATTCCTCGCCGGACAGCTCGGTGATCACCGTCTCGTAGGAGTGGGCGGCCGCGGTCAGTTCGGCGGCCAGTGCGCGCCAAGCTGCGGCGGCGGTCATCATCGGGGTCGAGCCCGGTCCGGTGTAGATGCGCCCGGAGTTGATCTCAGGGGGCAATGCTCCGTAATCCCTGTCTCTTATACACATCTGACGCTGCCG
>NZ_CP083986.1:1249495-1251703 GCF_020172685.1 [Mycobacterium] nativiensis
GCTTCATCCAGTCCGCGCGACTGTGCGTGGATCGGCTGGGTTTCGCGGCCGACCCCGAGATTCGCGCATCGCAGGAAGTGGCCGTCGCGACCGCACCGATCGAGTCGCCCATCGGCGTGATCGAGCCGGGTCAGGTCGCCGGCCGCCGCTTCCATTGGGAGGCGATGGTAGGTGACACCCCGGTGGTGCGGATCACGGTCAACTGGCTGATGGGTGAGGAAAACCTCGACCCGCCATGGACTTCGGGGCCGGCCGGCGAGCGCTACGAGATGGAGGTGCGGGGCAACCCCAACACGTTCGTCACCGTCAAGGGCTGGCAGCCCGAAACCGTCGAAGAGGGCCTGATCAGCAACCCGGGCGTCGTGGCGACCGCGGCGCACTGCGTCAACGCCATCCCGGCGACCTGCGCGGCCCCACCCGGTATCGCCGGGCTCTTCGACCTGCCGCTCATCACTGGCCGGGCCGCTCCGCACCTGGCGCGATGAGCGCTACTCTCGGCTGATGGCCCTGGTTGTCGAACAGTCTCGGACGGTACCTGCGACGGTCGCCGACGCATTCGCCGGAACGCTGCCATTGCCGCTGCCACAGCTGTTCCGGCGCTGGTACGGGCCGATCCCGCCGATCAAAGAGGTTCGGGGCCAAGCCGGTGATTGGGCGAGCGTCGGGCAGACCCGCACCGTCCTGCTGACCGGCGGCGGCAGCATGCGCGAGGAGCTGACCGAGGTCGATCCGCCCCGGGCGTTCGCCTACCGGCTCACCGACGTCACCGGCCCGATGGCGCCACTGGTGGCTTATGTCGAGGGCCGCTGGCAGTTCGCGCCCGCCGGTTCGGGCACCACGGTCACCTGGAGCTGGGTGATCCACCCGCGGTCCAGGCTGGCCGCGCCGGTGCTGCCGGTGCTCGGTTGGCTGTGGAAGGGCTACGCGCGTCATGCCTTGGCGCGCCTGTCCGCCCTGTTGGAGGGCTGACCGCGCCGATGTGCCGACTCTTCGGGCTGCACGCCGGGACCAGCGTCGTGACCTCAACGTTCTGGCTGCTCGACGCCGCGGACAACCTGGCCGAACAGAGCCGACGCAACCCAGACGGCACGGGCCTGGGAGTGTTCGACGGCTACGGGCAATCGCAGCTGCGCAAGCAGCCGATCGCGGCGTGGCATGACACCGAATTCGCCACCGCGGCACATGAACTGACCGGCACCACCTTCGTCGCGCACGTGCGCTACGCCACCACCGGCGCTCGCAGCGTCGCCAACACTCACCCGTTCCTGCAGGACAACCGCATCTTCGCGCACAACGGCGTTGTCGAAGATCTTCCCGCGATTGACCAGCGGCTGCGCGAGGTCGACGGCTACGGCATGGTGCGAGGCGATACCGACTCCGAACGGATCTTCGCCCTCATCACCGCCGCGATCCGGGCGCGACGCGGCGACGTGACGGGCGGCCTCGTCGACGCTGTTCGGTGGCTGGCCGCCAACGTGCCGATCTACGCGCTCAACCTGCTGCTGAGCACCGCCACCGACATGTGGGCGCTGCGGTACCCCGAGCCCAACGAGCTCTACATTCTGGACCGGCGAGACGGCACAGCACCCGGAGGTCTGACATTGCGCACCAAGCGGATTCGAGCCGATGCCGCGAGATTACGCGGCCGACCCGCGGTGGTGTTCGCCACCGAACCGATGGACGATGACACCCGCTGGGAACCGATCGAGCAGGGCCACCTGGTGCACGTCGACGCGGGCCTGCGGATCACCCGCCAATTGGTGCTGCCCGATCCGCCCGCGCGGCAACTGCGGCGCGAAGATCTGAACCCGGTGGCCGCATCGGCCCAACACCCGGCGGTATGAGTCCGATGACGAAACGTGCCCTGGTGCTCGGCGGGGGTGGGGTAGCGGGCATCGCCTGGGAGACCGGCGTGCTGTGCGGCATCGCCGACGAATCACCCGACACCGCACGGGAACTGCTGGAATCCGCGGTGCTGGTGGGCACATCGGCCGGGTCGGCGGTGGCCGCCCAGATCGGCAGCGGGCTGGGCCTGGAGCAGTTGTTCGCCCGGCAAGTCGCGGAGACCTCCTCGGAGATCGATCCCGGTGTCGGTGCCGATGCGCTGACCTGTCTCTTATACACATCTGACGCTGCCGACGAAGGGGCTAGTGTGGATTTTGCGGCTCGTCGATGTGGCGGAGATAAGCAAGATAGCTGACAGCGTGG
>NZ_CP083986.1:1251803-1251927 GCF_020172685.1 [Mycobacterium] nativiensis
GAACAACGCTGACGTACCAAGTTACGTACGGCGTGCATACGCGGCGAGGGCAACTTCGACCACCTCCACGGCCCGCACACGGCGACTTATACTCTTTTTTTTTTTTTAATGGTACGGCGACCGA
>NZ_CP083986.1:1251961-1265275 GCF_020172685.1 [Mycobacterium] nativiensis
AGATGTGTATAAGAGACAGGGGCAGCTGCCCCAGCAGGCCTACACGTCGTGGCTGACCCGCGTGGGCGCGTACCTCATCGACTCCGTCCCGGTCCTGGTGGTCTACGGCATCCCGTCGATCATCGCCAGCACCACCGCGAGGAAGGAATGCATCACCACCTCGTCGGGCTTCGCCTGCACGGTCACGCCGTCGGGTGGCGGCGCGTTGCTGATGATGCTGGGCTGGCTGGCGGCTGTCGGCTACGTCGTCTGGAACTTCGGCTACCGGCAGGGGACCACCGGGTCGAGCATCGGTAAGTCGGTGCTGAAGTTCAAGGTGGTCTCCGAGCAGACCGGTCAGCCGATCGGATTCGGGATGTCGGTCGTACGGCAGTTGGCCCACATCATCGACGGCCTGATCTTCTGCATCGGCTACCTGTTCCCGCTGTGGGACGCCAAACGCCAGACGCTGGCCGACAAGATCATGACGACGGTCTGCCTGCCGATCAATGAGTGACATCCGCCCCGACATGGGTCTGGCCACCACGGCGATCCACGCGGGTTTCCGTCCCGACCCGGCCACCGGCGCGGTCAACGCTCCGATCTACGCCAGCAGCACCTTCGCCCAGGACGGCGTCGGCGGCCTGCGCGGCGGTTTCGAGTACGCCCGCACCGGCAACCCGACCCGTGCCGCCCTGGAAACCGCCCTGGCCGCGGTCGAGCGGGGCCGCTTCGGCCGGGCGTTCAGTTCCGGGATGGCTGCCACCGACTGCGCACTGCGGGCGATCCTGCGGCCGGGCGATCACCTGATCATCCCGGACGACGCCTATGGCGGCACCTTCCGGCTGATCGACAAGGTGTTCACCCAGTGGGGCGTGACCCACACGCCGGTCGCGCTGGCCGACTTGGATGCGGTGCGCGCCGCGGTCACCGACAAGACCCGGCTGATCTGGGTGGAGACCCCCACCAATCCGCTGCTGTCGATCGCCGACATCGAAGGCATTGCCGCCATCGGCCACGACGCCGGTGCGAAGGTCTTGGTGGACAACACGTTCGCCTCGCCCGCACTGCAGCAGCCGCTGACGCTGGGTGCCGACGTGGTGCTGCACTCGACCACCAAATACATCGGCGGCCACTCCGACGTGGTCGGCGGTGCGTTGGTCACCGACGACGAAGAGCTCGACACCGCTTTCGCGTTCCTGCAGAACGGCGCCGGCGCGGTACCGGGCCCGTTCGACGCCTACCTCACCATGCGGGGCCTCAAGACGCTGGTGCTGCGGATGCAGCGGCACAGCGAGAACGCCGCGGACGTCGCGGAATTCCTCAGCGGGCACCCGGCGGTGGACAGCGTGCTCTACCCGGGCCTGCCCGGTCACGCCGGACACGACGTGGCCGCTCGCCAGATGAGTGGGTTCGGCGGCATGGTGTCGGTGCGAATGCGCGGTGGTCGGCCGGCCGCCGAAAAGCTGTGCGGGGCCACCAGGATCTTCATCTTGGCCGAGTCCCTCGGCGGGGTGGAGTCGCTGATCGAACACCCCGGTGCGATGACGCATGCGTCGACCGCCGGTTCACAGCTTGAGGTTCCCGATGACCTGGTGCGGCTGTCGGTGGGTATCGAGGACATCAGCGATCTGCTCGACGATCTCGGGCAGGCGCTGGGCTGAGCTGCTGCGCTCAGCGTCCTGGGCTCAGGAGTGGTAGGGCTCCGCGCTGACCAGGGTCACCTTCACGGTCTTGCCGCTGGGCACCGTGTAGCTGCGCTCCTCGTCCACCTTGGCGCCGAGCAGGGCGTGACCCAGCGGCGAGTTCGGTGAGTACACCTCGAGCTTGTCCTCGCTGATGCCTTCCTGGCGGGTGGCGATCAGGAAGGTCTCGGTGTCGGACTTGTCGCCGTCGTAGAAGACCTTGACCACCGAACCCGGCAGCGCCACCCCGGACTGCGTCGGTGCCTCGCCGACCTTGGCACTGTTGAGCAGCTCCTGCAGTTGCCGGATGCGGGCCTCCTGCTGGCCCTGCTCCTCGCGGGCTGCGTGATAGCCGCCGTTCTCCCGCAGGTCGCCCTCTTCGCGGCGGTCGTTGATCTCCGCGGCGATCACCGGACGGTTAGCGATCAGCTGGTCGAGCTCGGCCTTGAGCCGGTCGTGTGACTCCTGCGTCAACCAGGTCACCTGGGTGTCCGTCATCTCACTGTGCTCCTTGTGTCGTCCTACCCGGAGATTTCGGTCAGCGGGGGTCGCGACGTCTTAGTAATGCAGTGGTTCTAATGCAGCAATACACGGTCCCAGCTGGAACCGTGTATCGATACACGGTACCACCGCGCTGTCAGCGTGACTGTAAATAATCTGGCACATCGGTGCCGCAGCCGTACACATCGCCCATGACCGGGGGCTGGGAAGACTTGACGATCGTGGTCACCTGCACGGTCGCCGAATCGGACGGCGGGATCAGCAGCTCGCGCCGGCCCGTCTCGCTGCCGTCCCCGGTCCGGACCCGCACGATGCACACCACCGGGCGCGACGGATCGGGCCGGGTCACGTTGATCGTCACCGACACCGTCTGGTCGTCGATCACCTCATAGCCGTACAGATCGCCCTTGACGTCGGCGGTGGTCAGCCGCTGATATCCCAGGACGGCCAGGGCAGCCGCCGTTGCGATCGCCAGCGCACCCAGCGTGATTGCCAGCAGCCGCCGGGGCAGGGCGCTACCGCGGGAATCCCCGTAGCGGGCCGGCATCGGGTCGGTCATGGTGTGCGGTGTCCAATGGTCGTCGGGATCGGTTGCTGTGCCCGTCGCACGTGGTGGAACGATAGGGGCCGGAAACCAACTGGCAACTATAGGGGACTGTGCGGATGAGCGGACTGCGGTTGATGGCGGTGCACGCCCACCCCGACGACGAGTCCAGCAAGGGGGCGGCGACGCTGGCGCGTTACGCGGCCGCCGGCCACCGGGTGATGGTGGTGACGCTGACCGGCGGGGAGCGGGGCGACATTCTCAACCCCGCTATGGATCTGCCGGACGTACACGGTCGCATCGCCGAGGTCCGTCGCGACGAGATGGCCAAGGCCGCCAAGATCCTCGGCGTTGAACATCACTGGCTGGGCTTCGTGGACTCCGGGCTGCCCAAGGGTGATCCGCTGCCGCCGCTGCCGGAGGGCTGCTTCGCGCTGGAACCTCTGGAGGTCCCGACGCAGCGGCTGGTGGAAGTCATCCGGGATTTCCGGCCGCATGTGATGACCACCTACGACGAGAACGGTGGTTACCCGCACCCGGACCACATCCGCTGCCACCAGGTTTCGGTGGCCGCCTTCGAGGCCGCCGGTGACTACCGCCTCTTCCCGAACTCCGGCGACGCCTGGACGGTCGCGAAGCTGTACTACAACCACGGGTTTCTGCGTCAGCGGATGCAGATGCTGCAGGACGAGTTCGCCAAGATCGGCCAGGTCGGTCCATTCGCGAGATGGCTGGAGCACTGGCAGCCCGACCATGACGTGTTCGCCGACCGGGTGACCAGCCGCGTCGAATGCTCCCCCTACTTCTCCCAGCGCGACGACGCGCTGCGAGCGCATGCCACCCAGATCGACCCGAACGGTGATTTCTTCGCCGCCCCGATCGAGTGGCAGCAACGCCTGTGGCCCACCGAGGAGTTCGAGCTGGCCCGGTCCCGGGTGCCGGTTAGCCTGCCCGAGACCGACCTGTTCGCCGGGATCGAGGACAACTGATGAATCATGCCGTGCTGACCGCGCTGTGGATCTTGGCCGACGAGGTGCCCCGCGACACCGGGCCCGACTTCGGCAAGGCCAGCCCCTTCGGACTGCTGGTCATCGTGTTGCTGCTGCTCGGCACCTTCGGACTGGTGTGGTCGATGAACCGCCAACTCAGGAAGCTGCCGGAATCATTCGACCGGGCGGACCCGGCCGCCGATCAAGCTGCCGACGAAGGGACCGTCGGACCCACTTCGGCCGGTGATGCCGCGGACGGCGACGGCGAGGGCGCCGCGCCCCCCGAGGCGTCGCGCTAACACTCCGCCAACGCCGACCGACCGGAACATGGCGGCCCGATAAACCTTCTCCTGAGCGGGATTCGACCGCGAGCCGAACGGCACGCCGCATGCGATGATCGCACTGTCCGCGGTCCTGCCGAGCGGAGAGGGTCAGGGGTTGACGATCCCCGGAGAGCACGCGCCCGGGCCGGTGCCGTTCTCAGTCGTGGCGGCAGTCGTTCTGCTCGGGCTTGTCGCGGCGCCGTCCGCGCACGCCGACGTGATCGACACCAATTTTCTGTCGGCGCTGAACGCCAGGGGCATCGACTTTGTCTCCGGTCAGTCCGCCGTCGTCGCCGGTCATGAGGTCTGCGATGAACTCGATATGGGCCGGCCGAAGAATGACGTCGTGTCCGACGTGATGAACAGCAGCGAGTTGGACGGTTACCACGCCGGCTTCTTCGTCGGGGTCAGCGTCAGCGCGTTCTGCCCGAGGCACCACGGGTAGTTCCGTTCAGCCCGCCGACGGCGGCTTCGGCATGACCGGGCCCCGCAGCTCCAAACCTACTTCCAGATCTTCGTACTTCTGCTGCTTGCGCTTGCGCCAGCCGCTGCCCGCGGCCAGCGGTGGCGGCATCACCGGCGGCAACATCGGTGGCATGCCGGCGAAGGCGGCGGACTCGCCGGCGGCCAACGGGGACACCGACGATGCCAGCTGAACCGGCGTCTGTGTCGCGGCCAGAAAGCCCGCGGCGGCCGGCGGTGCGGTCAGCGGGCCCACCGAAACGCCCACGCCGACGGCTGCCGCGGGTGTCGAGGACAGGCCGGCGGCGCCCAGTGCACCCAGCCCGCCGAGCGGCACCGCGGGAATCAGGGCGGCCTCGCCCTCGGCGAGGCCCTGTGCCATGGCGGTGTTGACGTTCTGCAACGCCTGCGCCGAGGTGTTCTGGGCGAGGTAGCTGAGCAGGTTGAGTGGAAATCCGGACGACACGAACTGGTTGGCGTAGGTGTTGGCCAGTCCGGGCCAGCCGGTGTTGGGGTCGAACGACTCCAGCGTCGACTCCAGTGAACTCAATGTCGAACCGGGAGAGGTGGTTCCGGTCAGCGACGACGCCAACGACGTAACGGCGGCTGACCCGGCGGTGGCCTGACCGGCCGGCCCGGCGGTGGCCGTCACCGGCGCCGGCGGGTTGAACGCTGCCAGCGTGGTGGCCTGCGCCGAGGCCGCCTGATAGCGGGTCATCGCCGCCGTATTGTTCGTCCACATGCCCAGATACTGGCCTTCGTTCTCCGCGATCGCCGCAGAGTAGTTCCCGAAGCGGTTGGCGGCCAACAGTTGTGCTCTTCGAGTCCGGTTCGCCGCGACCTGCGCCGTGGGGACCACCGCGGCGCGGACGGATTCGAATGCTGCCGCGGCAGACTGCGCTGAGGCGGCTGCCCAGCGGCATCGCTGCGCGGCGGAACGCAGCCAGATCAGGTATGGCTCCGCGGCCTGCACCATGGCGGTCGCGGTCGGGCCGTGCCAGGTTCCCACCAAGGACGACAATGCGGCGACGCAGTCGTCCGCGGATTCGTCCAGTCCTGCACCGAGCTGGCGCCAGGCCGCGGCCGCCGCGACGAGTGACCCCGCACCGGGTCCGGAGAGCACCAGCCCCGAGCTGATCTCGGGAGGCGCCGTCACGGACCGCATGGCCTCAAGTCAGCCGATCGCGCTGATCGCGGCCGATAAGCGCGATTTGAACTCGTCGGGGATGGGCACATAGCCATGGTGGGCCAGATCCTTCTGGCCGTCGCCGATCGCGCTCTGCAGGAATGCCCGCACGGCCGTTCCGACTTCCGGATCGGGGTACTGCGAGCAGACGATCTCGTAGGTGGCCAACACGATCGGGTAGGCGCCCGGCTGGTTGGGCCGATAGAACGAGATCGTGTCGAGGGCGAGGTCGTTGCCGTCCCGGATGAACCAGGCCGAGGTGATCGTCTTGCCCACCGAGTCTTCGCTGATCGTCACCGGGTCGGGGCCGGCCGAGGTGATGACCTTGGCCATGCCCAGGTGGTGCGCCTGGGCGAACGACCACTGGGTGTAGGTGATCGATCCTTCACTGTCGGCCGCGGCCGCGGCGACCCCCTCGTTACCGTGGGCGCCCTGCCCGACGCCGCCGTTGAAGGTGCGGCCTGCGCCCTTGCCCCAGCTACCACCGGCCGCGGTGTCCAGATACCGCTGGAAGTTGTCGGTGGTACCGGAGTCATCGCTGCGGAACACCACCCGAATCGGTGCCGCGGGCAGATCGGTCCCGGCGTTGAGGGCGGTGATCGCGGGATCGTTCCAGGTGGTGACGGTGCCGTTGAAGATATTGGCTGCGGTCGGCCCGTCCAGGTTCAACGAAGTCACACCGTCGAGGCGGTAGGCGATGGCGATGGGGCCGAACACCATCGGCAGGTTCCACACCGGCGCACCGCATCGCTGCTGGGCGCGGTCATACTCACCCTTGCTCAGCGGCGAATCCGATCCACCGAAATCTGTTTTATCGGACATGAATTCGTCAATGCCCAGGCCGGACCCGTTCGCCTGGTAGGCCAGGGTCTGGCCGGGGCAGGCATCACTGAACGTTGCGACGAATCGGGTCATCGCGTTGGCCTGGGCAGTCGAACCGCTGGCCTTCAGGTGCGGATTCCCCCCGCAGTCCACCCCGGCGGGCGGGGTCGCGACAGGGCCGCCGCCGCACCCGGACAGTAGCACCGCCCCGGCGGCCGGCAGGCCGATCAGGGCACGTCGAGCGGATCGTCGCACCGGCGAATGCTAACAACGGCGCAAAGCTCTAACCACGCTGATTTGCAGGGGAATTCAAGAATTCAGCGGTCGTTAGCGAGCTGGTCATCGGCTGGTGAACTGGGTTTGGCCGTGGGGCTGGTCGCACGTCGACAGAACACAGGATTAGCGTGGATGTGTGGCCAACCGACTCGCCCAGTCCACCAGCCCCTATCTGCGTCAGCACGCCGACAATCCGGTGCACTGGCAGGAGTGGACACCCGAGGCGCTGGCCGAAGCCGCCGAACGTGACGTGCCGATCCTGTTGTCGGTCGGTTACGCGGCCTGCCACTGGTGTCACGTGATGGCCCACGGGTCATTCGAGGACGCCCAGGTCGCCGAGGCGATGAACGCCGACTTCGTGTGTATCAAGGTCGACCGCGAGGAACGCCCGGACATCGACGCGATCTACATGAACGCCACCATTGCGCTCACCGGGCGTGGCGGCTGGCCGATGACCTGCTTTCTGACGCCCGACGGCCAGCCGTTCTACTGCGGGACCTACTACCCGAAAGACACGTTCCTGAACCTGCTTTCGGCGATCGTCGCCACCTGGCGGGAGCGCCGCGACGAGGTGCAGGACGCCTCGCAGCGCATCGCCGGTGAGTTGCGCGCGATGGCCGCCGGTCTGCCCGGAAACGGTCCGCCGGTCGACGCGATGCTGTGCGACGCCGCCGTGGCCGCGGTGCTGGCGGACGAGGACACCGAACACGGCGGCTTCGGCGGTGCGCCGAAGTTCCCGCCATCGGCGCTGCTGGAAACCCTGCTGCGCCACCACGAACGCACCGCGAGCCGCGCCGCGCTGGACGCAGTCGCCCGTGCCGGTGCGGCGATGGCCAGGGGCGGCATCTACGACCAGCTCGCCGGGGGTTTCGCCCGATACAGTGTCGACAACGCCTGGGTGGTACCGCATTTCGAGAAGATGCTGTACGACAACGCACTGTTGTTGCGGGCCTACGCGCACTGGGCCCGGCGCACCGGTGACCCGCTGGCGATCCGGGTGACCGAACAGACCACCCGGTTCCTGCTCGATGAGCTGTCGGACGGCGGCATGTTCGTCTCGTCGCTGGACGCCGACGCCGACGGCCGGGAGGGCTCGACGTATGTGTGGACCCGCGAGCAGCTGACCGAAGTGCTCGGTGACGACGACGGGCAGTGGGCGGCAGACGTTTTCGGGGTCACGCCGGGCGGGACCTTTGAAGCCGGCATGTCGGTCTTGCAGCTGCCGATCGATCCCGACGACATGTCGCGGTTCGACCGGGTGCGGCAGCGGCTGTTGGTAGCCCGCCGCGGGCGGCCCCAGCCCGACCGCGACGACAAGGTCGTCACCGCCTGGAACGGCATGGCGATCACAGGACTGGCTGAAGCCGCTGTGGCGCTGGGGGACTCGAGTCTGCTCAACGCGGCGCAGGGCTGCGCGGCGGCCCTGCTCGACCTACATCTGGTGGACGGGCGGCTGCGTCGGGCCAGTCTGGGTGGCCGGGTGGGGGACAGCGCCGCGATCCTGGAGGACTACGGCGCGCTGGCCACCGGACTGCTCAGCGTGTACCAGCTCAGCGGCGAGCAGCGATGGCGCGACGCCGCCACCGGCCTGCTGGACACCGCGCTGGCTCACTTCGCCGATCCGGACCGGCCCGGTCGCTGGTTCGACAGCGCCGACGATGCCGAGGCGCTGATGCTGCGCCCGGCCGACCCGCTGGATGGGGCCACCCCGTCCGGGGCAGCCCTGATCACCGAGGCGCTGCTGACCGCGGCGCATCTGGTCGACGTCGAGCGCAGCGATCGCTACCGGCAGGCCGCCTCCGACGCGCTGGCGGCGCATTCGGCGCTGCTGGCCCGTTCGCCGCGCTCGGTCGGGCACTGGCTGGCGGTCGCCGAGGCCCACATCCGGGGGCCGCTGCAGGTGGCCGTGGCCTGCGAACGCCCCGATTCGGCGCTGCTTTCCGAGGCCCGCCGGCTGGCGCCTGGCGGGGCGATCGTCGTCGGCGGTGCGGCCGGCTCGTCGGAACTGCTGATCGGCCGGGACCGGGTCGGCGGCGCCGACGCCGCCTACGTCTGCCGGGGTCCGGTGTGCGATCTGCCGGTGACCAGCGCGGCACAGTTGGCCGCGGCCCTCGGGGTGCCCGCGAATCCGGCATCCGTGTAACCTGCGCCACATGACGAGCGCACCCGAGCGGGCACAGGCCATCACCGAGACCGTCCACCGCTACATCGAGCTGGTCGGCGGCGGCAGTGCCGATGACCTGGTCGAGCTGTACGCCACCGACGCCACCCTGGAGGACCCGGTCGGCGGCGAGGTGCATATCGGGCATCAGGCCATCCGCAATTTCTACGGGGCCATCACTGGACTGGACCGCAAGTCCGAGCTGGTGACGCTGCGGGTCGCCGGCAACGAGGCGGCGTTCCACTTCGCGCTGACCATCACCAATGGCGACCACCGGATGCGCATCGAGCCCATCGACGTGATGGTGTTCGACGGCGAGGGCAAGATCGCCGGGATGAAGGCCTACTGGTCGGCGGCGAACATCACCCAGCTCTAGACCGGGTCGATCCGGCTCAGTACAGCGCCGCGAACCAGATCGCGATGTACTGACAGATCGCCGCCACGGCGGTGCAGGCATGGAAGAACTCGTGGTAGCCGAACGTGGCCGGCCACGGGTCCGGCCATTTCAGCGCGTACATGATCGCGCCGATGCTGTAGAGCGCGCCGCCGACGGTCAGCAGCACCATGGCCGCCACCCCGGCGTTGTGCATGATCGTCGCGATGAAGAACGCCGACACCCAACCCAGCAGCAGGTAGAGCGGCACCCCGACCCATTTCGGTGCCGTCGGCCAGCAGACCTTCAGCAGCACCCCGGCCAGCGCGCCACCCCAGACGATGCCCATGACCAGTCGTTCCTGGGAGCCGTGGTCCATCGCCAAGAGCGCGAACGGGGTGTAGGTGCCGGCGATGAAGATGAAGATCATCGCGTGGTCGAGCCGCTTCATCCGCATCCGGGCGGCGACGGTCTTCCAGGTGATGCGGTGATACGTCGCGCTGACGGCGAACATGCCCACCACCGAGATGGTGTAGGCCAGCGTGGCCAGGCCGGCTTCGAGTCCGGCCAGTGGCCAGGTCACCGCGATCAGCGTGGCCCCGGCGATGACCGCCACGATCGCCGACACCAGGTGGATCCACCCACGGGCCCGCGGCTTGACCAATGGCGCCGCAATGTCGGCAGGCAGATCAGGGTTCGGCTCGGCGATGATGTCGGCGTCGGTGCTCATGGGCCCTTCCCCACGTGGATTCGCGGACTGATTCGCGGCAACTTCTCTCGATCACAGTAGTCTGGGTTTTTGTGGTGATCATCCCGGCGCGCCTGAAGGAGCCGCTCTACCGGCTCTACGAATTGCGGCTGCGGCAGGGGCTGGCGGCGTCGCGGTCGGCGCTGCCGCGTCACATCGCCGTTCTCTGCGACGGCAACCGGCGGTGGGCCCGTGACGCCGGCTACGACGACGTCAGCTACGGCTACCGGATGGGTGCGGCCAAGATCGCCGAGATGTTGCGGTGGTGCGCCGACGCCGGCATCGAGATGGCCACCGTCTACCTGCTGTCCACCGAGAATCTGCAGCGCGATCCCGAGGAGCTCGCCGCGCTCATCGAGATCATCACCGACGTGGTGGAGGAGATCTGCGCGCCCGCCAACCGCTGGAGCGTGCGCACCGTCGGGGATCTGGAGCTGATCGGAGCCGAGCCCGCCCAACGACTGCGCAGCGCCGTAGAAAGCACAGCGGGCACGTCCGGCAGCGGCGGGAAGACCCAGTTTCACGTCAACGTCGCCGTCGGCTACGGCGGCCGGCAGGAGATCGTCGACGCGGTGCGCGGGCTGCTCGGCAAGGAACTGGCCAACGGTGCCACCGCCGAGGAGCTCGTCGAGGCGGTCACCGTCGAGGGCATCTCGGAGAATCTCTACACCTCGGGCCAGCCGGACCCCGACCTGGTGATCCGCACCTCCGGGGAGCAGCGGCTGTCGGGCTTCCTGCTGTGGCAGAGCGCCTATTCGGAGATGTGGTTCACCGAGGCGCATTGGCCGGCCTTCCGTCGGGTCGACTTCCTACGGGCGCTGCGCGACTACAGCGTGCGGCACAGGCGATTCGGGCGGTAACCGGCCGTGGTCGTGCTGTCGGCGCTGGTCTTCGCCTTGAGTTGGTGGCTCGGGATGTACCTGCTGGCCCGTGACCCGCGCAAGCCGGTGCTGGTGCTGGCCGCGATCGGCCTGTGCGGTTTCGCGGCGGTGGTCGCCGCCGACGCGGTGCGGGCGGTGTGGCAGCCGGTGCTGCTCGGCCGGGTGGAGATCTATCTGGCGGTGCTGCCCGGGGTGGCCTGGTTCGCGGTGCTGCTGGAGCTGGCCCGGCCCTGTGATCGCTGGTCTCGGCGCGGGCGCGACACGGTGCTCATCAGCGCGGTCGCGGGGCTGGCGCTGGCCGGTGCGGCGTGGGCAGGCAGCGTCGACGGCCCGCTGCGGGCCGGGCACTGGCTGTTGTTCGCGGTGGTCTCGGTGTCGACGTTGGGCGCGATGCTCAAGGCACTGGTCCGGCCCGCGCAGCCCGGTTCGGTGCTCGGTGTGGTGAGTGTCGCGACGTTGTTCTTTGCGCTCGCCAACGCGATCCTGATCATCCCGCTGGGGGTGGTGCCCAGCGGGATCGCATTGGCCTCCACCGGATTCGACGTGCTGCTGCTGGGCCTGGCGGTGGCGCTGTGGGATGCCTTCGACGAAGGCCAGGCGCTGCGCCTGGACATGCTGCGCTCGTTCCTGGCCTCCGCCGCGATGGCGGCGCTGCTGGGTGGGCAGGTGCTGATCGGGCTGGCGATGACCCGCAGCGACTCCGGCACGCAGACCGCGCTGACGGTGCTGTTGTTCACCATGATCGCGGTCGCGATCGAGGTGCAGGTCTTCGTCGATCGGCTGGCCGGGATCTTCGACCGGCTGGCATTCTGGCGGTCCCCGGAGTTGCGCGCCGACCGTGCCGCGTTGCGGGACACCGAGGCAGCGCTGGCCCTGCGCTCGACCGGTCCGCTCGACGACCTCGACGAGGAGGCCTTCGCCCGGCTCACCCGACGGGCGTTGGGCCATTACGGGGATCTGTCGAAGCTGGTCGCCAGCCCGCTGACCGCGCTGCCGGCCATCGATGAGCGATTGGCCGCCCGCGGCGCACCGGATGCGCCGCTGGAACGCGCCAACGAACTCAAGGCCTTGCTCGCCGACCGGATCGCCGCGCTCAAACCGCGCGGCGGCGGCGAATTCGGCACCACCGAGCAGTGGCGCCACTACAACGCCCTGTACTTCCCCTACGTGGTGGGGGTGCGTGCCTACGCGCAGAACGCCACCGCGGCCGGACTCGATCCCACGGCCCGACAGGCCTGGCAGTGGCTGGTCACCGAGGTGCCGCAGCGCTCGCTGCACAACTGGCAGAACGCCGGAGCCCGGGTGATCGCCGCTGATCTGCGCGGCCGAACGACGGTATCGCAGGGCCTCTGACCTGCGGTTGGCAGTGCATGGCAGCGTCAAGGGTCGATGTGGCAGTGGTCTGTGCGCAAGGTCGAAGGTGTTCGTAGACGACACCGAAGACCCTCGAAGGGAGCCTGATCATGACCGCCGTCACCACCCCGATCCTGTCCGACTCGACGGACTCACTGCTGCGGTTCGCCCTGCGCGCCGACGCCGTCACGACCGGCGTCATTGGCCTGGCCGGTGTGCTGCTTGCTCGCCAGATGTCGGCGCTGTCGGGCTTCACCGCAGTGCAGGAGTATGCCGTGGCCGCCTTCTGCGTCCTCTACGGCGCGGCGGTGTATTTCCTGTCCGCGCTTCCGGACGTGCGCCGGGCCGGTGTCGGTGTGATCGCCGCCAACCTGGTGTGCACGGTGGCCGCCGTCGCGGTGGTCGAGACCGGCGTACTGCCGTTGACCGGGATAGGCGTCGCGGCGGCGCTGGCCAGTGCCGCTTACACGGCGTTCTTCGCGGGGCTGCAGTACCGCGGGCTGCGCCGGCTGCCCTGATTGGGGGTCACTGAGCGTGTCGCCCCAGCCGCCACCATCTACAGTTTTCATCCATGATGTGGCGGCTGGCGGCGATGACGCTGATTCCCGGAACCCTGCTGTTCGGTACGGCGCCGGCACACGCCGACGACAAGAGCTACCTCAGCTATCTGGATTCGCACGGCTTCAAGTACTCGAACAGCCCGGGGCTCGTCACGCCATCGGGGGCGATAACGTTCGGCAAGCTCATCTGCGAGAACCTGCGGCGCGGCCGTCCGGCCCGCGACCGGTTCGACAAGAAGATCGCCGACGGGATCTCCAAGGTCGTGGTCGACGCCGCTCAGAACGAGATGTGCCCGGAGACCCTGGTCGCCGCCGCGCCGACGAACGTTCCGTCGCCGACTCCGCCCACGCCACCGCCGGCGCCCGAACTTCTTCCGCCGCCGCCTCCGCCGCCGTTCCCGCCGGCTCCCGAGTTCCCGCCGCCTCCGCCGGCACCTGAGCCGCCGCCGTTCCCGCCGGCACCCGAACCCC
>NZ_CP083986.1:1265375-1266793 GCF_020172685.1 [Mycobacterium] nativiensis
CCCGATGATCCCGAGCGCCTTGACCGGGTGCGTCAGCGGCTGCTGGCCGCTCGGCGGCTTCGGCCCCAGCCCGGGCGCGACGACAAAGTGGTCACCGCCTGGAACGGCATGGCGATCACCGCGCTGGCCGAAGCGGCTGTGGCGTTGGGAGATCCGGGCCTGACCGCCGCCGCGCAGGAGTGCGCCGGCAAGCTGCTCGACCTGCACCTGGTGGACGGCCGGCTGCGGCGGGCCAGCCTGGGCGGCCGGGGGGGGGACAGCGCCGCGATCCTGGAGGACTACGGCGCACTGGCCACCGGGCTGCTCAGCCTGCACCAGCTCAGCGGTGAGCAGCGTCTGCTCGATGCCGCCACCGGCCTGCTGGACACCGCGCTGGCTCACTTCGCCGATCCGGACTCGCCCGGGCGCTGGTTCGACAGCGCCGACGACGCCGAAGCCCTCGTGCTGCGCCCCAGCGACCCGATGGATGGCGCCACCCCGTCGGGCGCGGCACTGATCACCGAAGCGCTGCTGACCGCGGCCCACCTCGTCTCCGCCGACCGCAGCGAGCGCTACCGCCAGGCGGCCACCGACGCGCTGGCCGCACACGCCGCGTTGCTGGAGCGGGCACCCCGCGCGGTCGGGCACTGGCTCGGCATCGCCGAGGCTTCCGTGCGCGGTCCGCTGCAGATCGCGGTGGCCTGCGCGCACCCGGACTCTGCACTGCTGGAGCAGGCGCGCCGGCTGGCCCCCGGCGGGACGATCGTGGTCGGCGGAGCGGCTGACTCCTCCGAGCTGCTCGCCGGACGAGACCGGGTGGGCAGTGCCGACGCGGCCTACGTCTGCCGGGGTCCGGTGTGCGACCTGCCGGTGCGCAGTGCGGCCGAGTTGGCTGCTGCCCTTGAGGTTCCCGCGGATTCGGCATCCGTGTAACGTGCGGCACATGACGAGCGCACCTGAGCGGGCACAGGCCATCACCGAGACCGTCCACCGCTACATCGAGCTGGTCGGCGGCGGCGACGCTGATGCGCTGGTCGAGCTCTACGCGTCCGACGCCACCCTGGAGGACCCGGTGGGCGGCGAGGTGCACATCGGCCACCAGGCCATTCGCAACTTCTACTCGGCCATCACCGGGCTGGACCGCAAGTCGGAGCTCGTGACGCTGCGGGTCGCCGGCAACGAGGCGGCGTTCCACTTCGCGCTGACTATCACCAACGGTGACCACCGGATGCGTATCGAGCCGATCGACGTGATGGTGTTCGACGGCGAGGGCAAGATCGCCGGGATGAAGGCCTACTGGTCGGCGGCGAACATCACCCAGCTGTAGGCCCGCGCGGCTATTACAGCACCGCGAACCAGATCGCGATGTACTGGCAGATCGCGGCCACGGCGGTGCAGGCGTGGAAGAACTCGTGGTAGCCGAATGTCGTGGGCCACGG
>NZ_CP083986.1:1266893-1268222 GCF_020172685.1 [Mycobacterium] nativiensis
GTGCGGGCAACAGCTCCGCGCCGAAGCGTGCTCCGATCACCGAGGCCGCGTTCAGCGTTCGTTTGGCCCCGCTGCTGAGCTGATCGGTTCGCGCCTCAATGGCCGCCTGCACGGTGGGTGGCACGGTGACGTCCGCGGCCCTCGTGCGGCAGACGTAACCGCCGTGTTCGCCGGCCAGCGTCCCGCGCTGGGCCAACTCCCGCACCATCTCCTCGGCGAAGAACGGATTTCCGGCGGCTCGCCCGGCGATGATCGCGGCCAGCTCACCGACCGAAGGATCCGATCCCAACAGTTCGCCGGTCAGTGCCGCGATATCCGAATCATCCAGCGGGGCAAGGACTATTTTCTGTGCACCGGGTAGATGTGTCAGCGTGCCACGGTAGTCGGGTCGGTAGGTGATCAGCACCAGCGATGGGGTGCGGGGGAGCACCGCCAAGAAGTCGGCGATCAGGGATTCGCTGACGGCATCGATCCAGTGCGCATCCTCGATGATGAACAAGGTCGGTTCGGTACGGGTCAACGACGCCGAGTTGACCAGCGCTGTCAGCCGGCCGCGGCGGGTATCGGCGTCGATCTGGGGCAGCGGCACAGCAGGGTCGGCGATACCCAGCAGATCATCGAGCAGCAGCAGATCCTGCGCGTCGGCCTGCCCAAAGCGGTCTCGCACCCGTGCGCGGGCGTCCTCGCCGCGCCGATCATCCACACCGAGGCTCGCCCGCAGCAGCCTCGACACGGCCTGGAACGGGATGTCACCGGCATGCGACTCGCAGAACGCCCACACCACCTTCACGCCGCGACCGGCCGCGGCCGCCGCGACCTCCCGGGCCATCCGGCTCTTCCCGATGCCCGGCGCCCCCACCACACTGGCCACGCTGCCGTAACCATGGATCGCGCGGTCCACCATCGCCGCTACGGTGGCCAGCTCCCCGTGCCGGCCGATCAAGATCGACTCCGCACGTCGGACCGCGCGATGCCGCTCGGCCATGCCCAACAGGCGGCGGGCGAGCACGGGTTCGGAGGCGCCTTTGATCCGAACCAACTCGACATCACCCAGCGCAGCCATGCTCTCGACTAACCCGGCTGTCGACATGCTCAGCATGATTCCGCCCGGCGGCGCGACTGACTCCATCCGCTGGGCCATACCGACCTGCTCACCCACCGCGGCGTAGCCGAACTGTCGTGAGCCGATCCCGCCGGCGATCACCTCACCGGAGTTCAGCCCGACCCGCAACCGCAGCTCGATACCGTCGCGCTCAGCGACCTCGACAGCAAGCCGCTTGGATTCCTCTTGAACACCCAACGCCGCCAGGCAGGCCCGCACAGCATGGT
>NZ_CP083986.1:1268322-1269499 GCF_020172685.1 [Mycobacterium] nativiensis
TCTCAAAGCCGACCTCGAAGCGGCGTCCCAACAGATCGATGTCGTAGCGCAGATCGGTGGCGGAACGCTGAAACTGCCGATACGGCAACAGGAACGCTCCCGCGAAGTAGTTGGCCAATCCGATCTTGGCGACACCGCGGGACTCCGGGCTCAACGACTGGTCTTGCGCCACGATCTCCGACATCAACTCCTGTTGGGTCAGCAGTGCCAGCTGGGTGGCGATTTGGAAGGCCCGCTGACCGGCCAGCAACCAATGCGCGATGCGCAGCACCCGAGTCGCCGGGTCGAAGACCCTCTTGGTTCCCGCGGGCAGGTCGTCGACTATCGCCACGGTGATGTCGAATCGCTCGGCCATCAGCGTCGACAGCTGAATGTCTAAGCCGCCGAAGCGCATCCCGCTCTCGACGAACAGCTTCTCGGCGGCATTGTCGAGTTCGCCGATGTAGTTGTTGCGGTCGTAGAAGAAGTCGCGGACTTCCTCGAACGGCATGGGCCGGGCCACTGACTGGGTCGAGTCACCGGAGATCTGTGACCGGTAGGACTCCAATTCCTCGGTGGCCCCGCGTAGTTGGCGATGCATGGTCAGCAGGCTGTTGCCGATGTCGGGCATGCGTGCGACGAGTTCCTCGATCTGACTGTCACTGGCGGCATGTTCGCCGGCCGTTGCGGTGAACATGTCGCGCAGGTCGGCCACCAGTCGGGCATCGGCGTCCCCGGAGAAATACTGCGCGGGCAAGCTGAACCGGTCGGTGAGCGCGAGCAGCACCGGTACGGTGATCGGCCGCTGGTCGTTCTCGAGCTGGTTGACATAGCTGGTCGACAGGTTCAGGGCGCGTGCCAGGGCCACTTGGGTCAGACCGCGATCCTCACGCAGGCGTCGCAGCCGCGCCCCGGCGAACGTCCGAGTGGTGGTGGGTGCCATGTCATGCAGCGTAACCCGCTAAGACATTCGCAAGGTTCGCAATTCTGGCCAACTTAGGACGCATTAATACGCATTTCCCATGCATACCGGGGTTTGCCCGGCGTGCGTAGGGTGTGGAACATGCAGCTACACGACGTGAAAACCCACCGCAGTGCCGATGACTTCCCCCGCTCCGAGCACCTCGCCTGGAAGATCGCGCAAGTGGCCGCCGACCCGGTGGCCGTTCCCGACGACACCGCGGCAATGGTGATCAAC
>NZ_CP083986.1:1269599-1269743 GCF_020172685.1 [Mycobacterium] nativiensis
GAACACAGCAGTCCAGTGACAGTGACTAGGGCACAGTGTTCGCAACACCAGCACGCCAGAGATACGGGCCACCGGCTGTGTGGTCTGCCGGTGGTCGACGCAAGAGACTAGATCCGGTGTTTGTTTTTTTTTTTTTTTAATGCT
>NZ_CP083986.1:1269788-1270997 GCF_020172685.1 [Mycobacterium] nativiensis
AGATGTGTATAAGAGACAGACCTATCTGACCGTCAAGGCGTTGCGGCTCTACCACGAGCGCGGCCTGCTGGCGCCCGTGCGGGTGGACCCGTCGTCGGGGTACCGCTACTACAGCCCGGACCAGGTGCCGATCGCCCAAGTCATCCGCCGGCTGCGCGATCTGGGCATGCCGCTCGACGAGCTGACCGAAGTGGTCCGCGCCGAGCAGGTCACCGACCGCAACCGGGCCATCGTGGCTCACCTGCAACGGCTCCAGGACCGCTTGGCGCAGACCCAGGCCAGCGTGGAATCGCTGCGGGCGCTGCTCGAAGACGCCGGCGACGCCTGCGATGTCACCTACCGGTCGGTGCCGGCGACGCCGGCGGCCGCGGTCGTCGACCAGGTGGCGATGGCAGACATCGACGACTGGTGGACGCAGGCGTTTACCGACCTCGATGCCGCGCTCGCCGATGACGCCCCCGGGGTTCGCGGTGCGTTGTACTCGGCGGAGTTCTTCGAGGCCGGCGGGGGAGAGGTGATCGCGTTCCGGCCGGTGGGCGCCGCGACGGCCCGGGGCAGGGTGCGCACGCTGGAGATTCCCACGGCGGAACTGGCGGTGGCCGTGCACCGCGGGGCGTTCGGCGAGCTGGATCGCACCTACGCCGCGCTGGGCACCCATGTTGCCGAACGCGAACTGGGCGTCGACGGACCGATCCGCGAGTACTACCGGGTGTCCGGCTACGACACCGACGATGAGACCGCGCATCGCACTGAGGTGTGCTGGCCGATCTTTCGCACCAAATCCTGACTCACGACAACACGACAAGGAGTTCATCCATGGAGATCACGCTGCACACCGTCACCTTCGACTGCGCCGACGCCGGCAAGCTGGCGCGGTTCTGGTCGCAGCTGCTGGCCCGACCGGTCGACGAGGGAGCCAGCGCCGAGATCGCCTCAATCGGCATTTCAGCGCAGACGCCCCCACGCCTGGTGTTCGTGCAGGTGCCAGAAGCCAAGCAGGTCAAGAACCGAATCCATCTCGACCTCGTCGCGGCGGATCTGGCCGCGGCGGTCGAGCGGGCCCTGGAACTCGGCGCCGCCCGGTTGGCCGACCATGCCGAGGGCGGCTACCAGTGGACCACACTGGCCGACGCCGACGGCAACGAGTTCGACCTCGTGGCGGCCTGACATGTCTTTGCTGGGAGGGGCATTGGGTGCGTCCGGGCCTGG
>NZ_CP083986.1:1271097-1272535 GCF_020172685.1 [Mycobacterium] nativiensis
GCCAGAAGCTGGTCTGCAAACCCTCGGCCAGGGCCACCACCGTGCCCGACGGGTGCTGGCGCAGAAACTGCCGGGTCTGGTCGTCGAAGGCCAAGGCGCGCAGCGCGATGTCTTGACGTGTCGGCCCGAATTTCGCGAAATCGAAGTCGATCGACTCGGCCAGGCTGATCGCCATCGGGTCATCGATGATCCCGTCGGAACGGCGGGCCTCTCTCGCCCGAGCGTTCAAGGTCAGCAACGCGGTTTCGGAGACCCCGGTCAGGGTGACTTTTTGTGCCTGGCTCACGTCTGCGACCTTACCGGTGCGCGCCTGCGTGCAGCATTTTGTTCAGGGTGCGCAGGTTGCGGGTCGTGGTGGTCGACTTGTACCGCTTGTTGCCCATCGTCTTTCCCACGGTGCTGGTCAGGGTGTCGCCCTTGGGGATCTGCCAGTAGATCACCCCGTCACCGGGGGCGATCTTCTCGTCGGCATCTGCTGCCAGCTTCGCCAATTCGGTCAGCGCCGCGTCGTCGGCGACGAACGTGACATAGGAGTGCACGTCGGGGATCTCGGGTTCGAAGGGATAGGCCGCCACAATGTCGCGCACCGTCTCCACGTCGTAAACCAGCACCCAGGCCTCATAGCCGAAGCGCTCCCGCAACGCGGCCTCGGCGGCGGCGCGCACTTTCGCGGTATCGGCGGGTGAGTCCAGCAGCACGTTGCCGCTGGCCAGCAGCGTGCGGACCTCGGTGAATCCGGCGGCGGCCAGGGTGGCGGCGACCTCGGCCATCTTGAGATTGACGCCGCCGACGTTCACGCCGCGCAGAAACAGGGCATACCGGGTCATGTGGTGACCTCCAATCGGTGGAAGACCGGTGGCAATAACCGGACGCGTCGGTAGGCTTCGATCATGGGACGCCAGGTATTCGACGACAAGTTGCTTGCCTTGATCAGCGGGAACTCGCTCGGCGTATTGGCCACGCTCAAGAAAGACGGGCGCCCGCAACTGTCGAACGTGCAGTACTACTTCGATCCGCGGTCTCTGGTGGTGCAGGTGTCGGTCACCGAACCGCGCGCCAAGACCCGCAATCTGCGCCGCGATCCCCGGGCGTCGCTGCTGGTCGATTCCGACGACGGCTGGTCGTATGCCGTCGCCGAGGGCGACGCCCAGCTGACACCGCCGGCCGCTGCGCCCGATGACGCCACTGTTGAGGCGCTGATTGCGTTGTACCGCAACATCGCTGGAGAACATCCGGACTGGGACGAGTACCGCCAGGCTATGGTGACCGACCGTCGCGTGCTGCTGACGCTGCCCATCCATCACCTGTACGGCATGCCGCCGGGCGTGCGCTGAGCATCTCCCACCGGTACGCCATGCGCTGAGCTAGGCTCCTGGGTATGCCCGAATCAGATTCCGCCGCAGACGAGAACAAGCGCAAGTTCCGCGAGGCGCTGGAG
>NZ_CP083986.1:1272635-1274323 GCF_020172685.1 [Mycobacterium] nativiensis
ATGTGGATGAGTCCGGGCGATGCCGCGAAAATCGGTGTCAAGGACAACGATTGGATTGAAGCCGTCAACGTCAACGGCGTGTTCGTCGGTCGCGCGATCGTCAGTCAGCGGATGCCGGACGGGGTGGTGTTCGTCTACCACGTGCAGGAGCGCACCGTTGACACCCCGCGGGCCGAGACCAACAACAAGCGCGGCGGCACGCACAACTCGTTGACCCGGATCCGGGTCAAGCCCAGTCACTTGGCCGGTGGCTACGGCCAGCACGCGTTCGCATTCAACTACCTGGGACCGACCGGCAATCAGCGCGACGAGGTGACAGTGGTGCGGCGCCGCAGCCAGGACGTGAGGTATTAGAGCGATGAAAGTAATGGCGCAGATGGCCATGGTGATGAACCTGGACAAATGTATTGGGTGCCATACCTGTTCGGTGACCTGCAAGCAGGCCTGGACCAACCGCGAGGGCACCGAGTACGTCTGGTTCAACAATGTCGAAACTCGCCCCGGCGGTGGCTATCCGCGGACCTATGAAGACCAGGGCCGCTGGAAGGGCGGTTGGACGCTGGACAAGAAGGGTCGATTGCGTCTGCTGGCCGGTGGCCGGCTCCACAAGCTGCTGAACATCTTCGCCAACCCCAACCTGCCCGGCTTGAAGGACTACTACGAGCCGTGGACCTACGACTACGAGAACCTGACCGCTGCGCCGCTGGGAGACACCATTCCGGTTGCGGCGCCGAAGAGCTCGATCACCGGCGAGCCGATGAAGATCCAGTGGGGACCCAACTGGGATGACAACCTCGCTGGGGCGCCGGAGACCCTGGTCAACGACCCGATCCTGGCGAAGGTCAGTGACCAGGTCAAAAGCGACTTCGAAGATACCTTCATGTTCTACCTGCCGCGGATCTGTGAGCACTGCCTGAATCCGTCGTGCGTGGCGTCGTGTCCGACCGGCGCCATCTACAAGCGTGAAGAAGACGGCATCGTGCTCGTCGACCAGGACCGCTGTCGTGGTTGGCGGTTGTGTGTGTCGGGATGCCCGTACAAGAAGGTGTACTTCAACCACAAGACCGGCAAGGCCGAGAAGTGCCATTTCTGTTACCCGCGTATCGAAGTCGGCTTGCCGACGGTGTGCTCGGAGACCTGCGTGGGCCGGCTGCGCTACATCGGCCTGGTGCTCTACGACGCCGACAAGGTGCTCGAGGCGGCTTCGGTCGACGACGACACGCACCTGTATGAGGCGCAGCGCGGCGTGTTCCTTGACCCGACCGACCCGCAGGTGATCGCGGGCGCACGCGCCGAGGGGATCTCCGACGCCTGGATCGAGGCCGCCCAGCGGTCACCGATCTACGCGCTGATCAACACCTACAAGGTGGCGTTGCCGTTGCATCCGGAATACCGGACCATGCCGATGGTCTGGTACATCCCGCCGTTATCGCCGGTGGTCGATGCGGTCAGCCGCGACGGGCACGACGGGGAGGACCTGGGCAACCTATTCGGGGCCCTTTCGGCGCTGCGCATCCCGATGGCCTATCTCGCCGAGCTGTTCACCGCCGGTGACACCGGCGTGATCGAGGGTGTACTGCGCCGGCTCGCGGCGATGCGCTCCTACATGCGCGACATCAGCCTGGGCCGCGAGACCCAGCCGCACATACCCGCCTCGGTCGGAATGACCGAGGAAGAGATGTACAACA
>NZ_CP083986.1:1274423-1275700 GCF_020172685.1 [Mycobacterium] nativiensis
AGATGTGTATAAGAGACAGGTGTTGCCGCTGCAGATCGGTGCGCCCGATGTCGCGTTTCCGCGCCTGAACGCCCTGTCGTACTGGCTGTTCCTGTTCGGCGGGATCCTGGTCCTGTCGGGATTCATCACCCCCGGCGGCGCGGCGGAGTTCGGCTGGACCGGCTACGCGCCACTCAGTGACGGCGTCCATTCACCGGGCCCCGGCGCGGACCTGTGGATTGTGGGTCTCATCGTGTCGGGGCTCGGAACCATCTTGGCCGCAGTCAATATGGTCACCACGGTCGTCTGCCTGCGCGCACCCGGAATGACGATGTTTCGGATGTCGAATTTCACCTGGAACATCGTGGCAACCAGCGTTTTGATCTTCCTGGCATTTCCCGTCCTGACTGCGGCGTTGTTCGGTTTGGCCGCCGAGCGCCACTTGGGCGCCCATGTCTATGACTCGGCCAATGGCGGGCCGATCCTGTGGCAGCACCTGTTCTGGTTCTTCGGGCACCCCGAGGTCTACATCGTGGCGCTACCGTTCTGGGGCATCATCGGCGAAGTACTTCCCATATTCAGTCGCAAGCCACTGTTCGGGTACACCACGTTGATCTACGCCTCGTGGGCCATCGTCTTCCTGTCCGCCTCGGTCTGGGCGCACCACATGTTCGCGACCGGGGCCGTGCTGCTGCCCTTCTTCTCGTTGATGTCGTTTCTGATCGCGGTGCCGACCGGCATCAAGTACGTCAATTGGATCGGCACGATGTGGCGAGGACAGCTGACCTTCGAGACGCCGATGCTGTTCTCGATCGGGTTTATGGTGACGTTCTTGCTTGGTGGCCTGACCGGTGTGATGTTGGCCAGCCCCTCACTGGATTTCCACGTCCACGACACCTACTTCGTCGTTGCCCACTTCCACTACGTGTTGTTCGGCACCATCGTGTTCGCCACTTTCGCGGGTATCTATCTGTGGTTTCCGAAGATGACCGGCCGACTGCTCGACGAGCGGTTGGGCAAGCTCCACTTCTGGCTGACGCTGATCGGCTTTCACACCACCTTTTTGGTGCAGCATTGGCTCGGGGCGGCCGGGATGCCGCGGCGCTATGCCGACTACCTGGCCACCGACGGCTTCCAACCGTTGAACATTGTGGCGACGGTCGGCGCATTCGTCTTGGGCGTCTCCATGCTCCCGTTCATCTGGAACGTCTTCCGCAGCTACCGCTACGGCGAGCCGGTCACCGTTGACGATCCGTGGGGCCACGGCAACTCCTTGGAACTGTCTCTTATACACATCT
>NZ_CP083986.1:1275752-1275860 GCF_020172685.1 [Mycobacterium] nativiensis
AAAAAAAAAATAATCTCCAAGAACTTCTACTTCTGAGTTAGTATGTGTATTAGAGCAACCTCGGAAATGTTTGACTCTGGATACTTAGATAAGGCTACTATCTACTCT
>NZ_CP083986.1:1275960-1278413 GCF_020172685.1 [Mycobacterium] nativiensis
GCTTCGCCCCGGACCGCACGCCCCATGAGGCGCTGATCCACGTGCAGGAGGTTTTCGACGGCCTGCACGTCAAGATCGAGCAGACCGACGTGGCCGCCGGCGCCCTGCCGGGGCTCACCGCACCAGCCGCCGCCGCGCTGGTGGCCGCCGCTGACGGACAGGTTCGGGCCAAGTACGGCTGGACCGACGTGTCCCGGTTCGCCGCTCGCGGCATCCCCGCGGTCAACTACGGCCCCGGTGATCCCAACCTTGCCCACACCGTCGACGAGCGGGTTCCGGTGCAGCAGATCAGCGCCGTGGCCGAGCTGCTGCGCGGTTTCCTCAGCCCCTAAGCCGCGCCAGCGCGGTCCGGCCGAACGCGCAGTCGACCTCGTCGCACAGCCGGCTCAGCGAGTCGACGGCCCGGGCATCCCCGAGCTGGGCGGCGGTGTCCCAGGCCTGCAACGCCACCGCCGACTGCCCGGTGCGCTCGGCCATCCGGGCGGCTTCGCGGGCCGCGGCGATCGCCCCATGCTGATCGCGCATGCCGGCCCGTTGCCAAGCTCGCGCCATCCCCAGCTCCGGTGCGAACAGCGCCGACTTGGTGCCGTGCCGGGATTCGGCCCGGCTCAACGCCTTTGCCGCGCCGGCGATGTCGGCCTGGCGGGCCAACGCAGTGGCCAGCAGCGTCAGCGACAGCGGCCCCCACGAGTAGCCGGTGCGTTCCAGCGTGGCCGCGGCCGGTGCCAATATTTTGGTCGCGGCGTCGTACTCTTCGGCCGCGATCAGCACCTGCGCCACCAGCACCTCGCCGATCGCCCGGCCAGGCTGGGACAGCTCGGCGAAATCGGTGAACTGCCAGGCGAGCTCGCGCGCCTGCGCGAGTCGATCGGCCATCAACAGTGCGGTGATCTCGGCGAGCCCGACGGTGAATCGCAGCACCCCGGGATGTTCGGCGTCCAGCGCACGGCGCGCTAAGGGGCCGACGTCGTCGAACCGGCCGGATCGCGCCGCGCACAGGGCTGCGGCGCTGCCCGCCCAGGCCACCGCCATGTCGTCGGCGGCCGGGTCGGCAAGGACCTCGGTGGCGGCCTGCACGGCGCGGCCGATATTGCCGGCATTCATCGCGAAGGTGGCGCCGAGCGCATCCAGGGTGATGCGCGGGGCCGCACCGGTCACCCGGCCACGCGTGGCCGCCAGGAAGGCGGTGGCGCGTTCGGGCTCGCCCAGCATGAAGAACTGATTGGCGGCCCGCGGCAGCGCCCAGGCCATCAACTCCGGCTCGCTGAGACCGGCCGGGTCGACGGCCGCCAGTACCCCGTCGGCGTCGCGCCCGCGGCCCTGCCAGCCCAGCGCGTGCGCCAATGCCAGTCGGGCCGCCAGTGCGTCCGACCGATCCAGGGCGTGACGGGCCAGCCGCTCACCCAGTTGTAGGTCGCCCAGCCGCAACGCCTGCTGGGCGGCGTCCACCACCTCGGCGACGGGCTGGGGCGCGGCGCTGTCGGCGGCCAGCGCCGCCAGCCGCAGCTGCTCGCCGACGTGTGCGCAGGGCCGGGCTGCCAGCGCGCCCACCACTTCGGTACGCCGGGCACGCGCCTCGTCGACTCCTAAAGCCCCGCGGGCCCGCTCGGCGAACAGCGGGTGCGCGGTGTAGACTACCGGGTCCGGTTCGCGGCCGCCGCGAGCGCGGGTCTCCACCGCGCCCAGCTCCTCGGCCCGGCGGACCGCGTCGGCGCTGGTGAGGCTGATCAGGTCGACCAGCGCCAGTGGCTCGAAGACGGCCAGGTAGTCCAGCACCGTACGGGCGTCGGTCGGCAATCCCGACACGAAGGCGTCCACGTCGCGACCGGCCTCACGCACCGCGCCCACCTCGTCTAAGGCGGTGACGTCGATGCGGGTCAGCAGATCGTCGCCCCACAGCGCGGTGATCGGCGGCGGAGGCGCAGGGGAACAGTCCGCGCGCCCGGTGACGATCACCCGGGCCGTCCCGGCCAGCGCCACCTGGTAGACCAGCGTCGCCGACAAGATGTCGAGCAGATGGGCGTCGTCGACCACCAGCAGCAGCTCGCCCCCAGCCTCGACCAACGACGCGCGCGCCGCCCGCAGCAGTGCGGCAGGCTTGCCGATGTCGTCCACCGCAACCAGATGGCTGAAGGCGCCGAACGGCACGTTGCGCTCGGCGGGGGTGCCGATCACCCAGCACACCCGGGTCCCGGGATGGCGGTCGGCGTAATCCTCGGCCGCTAACCGAGCCAGGGTGGACTTGCCGCACCCGTCGGGACCGAGTACCACCGCGCCGGCCCGGGCCCCGCCGGGATCGAGTGCTGCGGTGAGCTGATGCAACGCCGCCGAATGCTCGGGGACGTTCCACCGGATCGGCATCGCCGAGAGTTTACGGTCTGAGCCAACGGCCCGATAGCCTTTCGGTGTGCGGTCGAGCGAATGGGCGGTCTGTGTCTACTGCGCGTCGGGCC
>NZ_CP083986.1:1278513-1278578 GCF_020172685.1 [Mycobacterium] nativiensis
CCGACTAGCGACGTCTTGCATCGATCCTGTGACGACGCACATCACGCATTCATCTTTTTTTTTTT
>NZ_CP083986.1:1278629-1583118 GCF_020172685.1 [Mycobacterium] nativiensis
AGATGTGTATAAGAGACAGCAGCCGCAGCCGGGCACCGCGACGCAGCCCTAAAGCTTGCGCAGGCGCAGCCGATTGATGGAGTGATCGGCGTCCTTGCGCAGCACCAGGGTGGCCCGCGGGCGAGTGGGCAGGATGTTCTCAATCAGGTTGGGCCGGTTGATGGAGCGCCAGATGTCGCGCGCGGCCGCCACCGCCTGTTGGTCGTTCAACGCCGCGTAGTGGTGGAAGTGCGACACCGGATTGGCGAACGAGGTGGAGCGCATCGCCAGGAACCGCGAGACGTACCAGTGCTCGATGTCTTCCACCCGGGCGTCGACGTACAGCGAGAAGTCGAACAGGTCCGAGATCATCAGCGTCGGCCCGGTCTGCAGCACGTTGAGGCCTTCGAGGATCAGGATGTCGGGGTGGCGGACCACCTGCTTGGCGCCGGGGACGATGTCATAGCTCAGGTGTGAGTACACCGGAGCGCACGCGTACTCGGTGCCGGCCTTCACCGAGGTGACGAAGCGCATCAGCGCGCGCCGGTTGTAGCTGTCCGGAAACCCTTTGCGGTGCATCAGGTTGCGGCGTTCCAACTCGTGGTTGGGGTACAGGAAACCGTCGGTGGTGACCAGGTCCACCCGCGGGTGATGGCCCCAGCGGGCCAGCAGTGCCTGCAGCACACGGGCCGTCGTCGACTTCCCGACCGCCACGCTGCCGGCCACGCCGATGATGAACGGCACCGGCCGGTCCGGGTTCTGGTCGTTCTCGCCGAGGAACTCCGCGGTGGCGGCGAAGAGCTGCTGACGGGCGGCGACCTGCAGGTGCAGCAGACGTGCCAGCGGCAGATAGACCTCTTCGACCTCAAGCAGGTCGACCTGCTCACCGAGGCCGCGCAGGGCCACAACTTCTTCTTCGGTGAGCGGCATCGGCGTCGACATACGCAGTGTCCGCCATTGACGTCGGTCGAACTCCACGTAGGGACTCGGCTCGCTAAGCCGCCGCATGGCCATACAGTCTTGCAGTAGGCCCGACCGTTAGCCTGATCGGGTATGGGACCCGACGCATTGATCCGTGAGTATCTGCTGCTCGGTCTGCGCTTCGACCGGATCGAAACCGGCTACGTCGATGCGTTCACCGGCGATCCGGCGCTGAAACGACTCGTCGAGAACGAGCCGATGCCCGATCCGGCCGCGCTGGCCCGTCAGGCCGAGAAACTGGGTGCGGCGCTGCCGGGCGGACTCGACGCGACGCGCGCCGACTACCTGCGGGTGCACCTGCGGGCGTTGGCCTGCGCGGGGCGCAAGTTCGCCGGCGAGCAGGTCGGTTTCGTCGAGGAGGTAAGCGACTACTTTGACCTGCCGGTCATCGCCAGGGCAGATCCTGACCGCTACCGGCTGGCGCACTCTCGGCTCGACGAGACGCTCGGTGGGACCGGTCCGCTGGCCGATCGGATGGCGGCGCACCGCAAGGCCGAGGAGATTCCGCCGGAGCGGCTGGAGGCGTGCATCCACGCGTTCTCCTCGGCGCTGCGTGACCGGGTGCGCGAGCACTTCCCGCTGCCGGACACCGAGACCGTCACCTACGAGGTGGTCACCGACAAGCCGTGGTCGGGGTTCAACTACTACCGCGGCGACTACCGCTCCACGGTGGCCGTCAACGCCGACCTCAAGCAGCTGATGTCGAACCTGCCGCGGCTGGTGGCCCACGAGTCCTACCCGGGCCACCACACCGAGCACTGCCGCAAGGAGGCCGGGCTGGTCACGCAGCTCGGTCAGGCCGAGCAGACCATTTTCCTGGTCAACACCCCGCAGTGCCTGATGGCCGAGGGCCTGGCCGACCTGGCGCTGTACGCCGCGGTCGGATCGGGTTGGGGTGCCTGGGCCGCGGAGATCTACGCGGACCTGGGGCTGCGGTTCGACGGGGAACGGGCCGAGGCGGTGTCCGAGGCCGCCGCGGCACTGGCCGATGTGCGCCAGGACGCGGCGCTGATGCTGCACGACGAGCACCGGGACGCCGACGAGGTGGCCGACTACCTGCGCCGCTGGTTGCTGGTCACCGATGACCGGGCCCGGCAGACGCTGCGGTTCCTGTCCTCACCGCTGTGGCGGGCCTACACCTCGACGTACGTGGAGGGCTACCGGCTGCTGCGTGCCTGGCTGGATGCCCGGCCAGCCGGCGTGAGCCTCACCGAGCGGTTCGGTCGGCTGCTCGATGAACCGTTGACGCCGTCGATGTTGCGGGCCGACTGACGCCCCGCTGCACCGGGCCAGGCCGCGTGAGTGTGCGGTTTTACACAACGGACCTCGTGATTTGCGGATAAATCCGCACAGTCGCGCACGGGGAGCGATCGCTGGCCTGCGGCAATCGTGTGAAGGTCCGCGTGCCAAACTGGAGGGCGTGACTGCCGCACCGCACACCCGCCCCGCATCCACCATGTCGACCCCGCTGGCCGACCTCGACCCGGACATCGCCGAGCTGCTCGGCAAGGAACTGGGGCGCCAGCGCGACACCCTGGAGATGATCGCCTCGGAGAACTTCGTGCCGCGGGCGGTGCTGCAGGCGCATGGCAGTGTGCTGACCAACAAGTACGCCGAGGGCCTGCCCGGCCGGCGCTACTACGGCGGGTGCGAGCACGTCGACGTGGTGGAGAACATCGCCCGCGATCGTGCCAAGGAACTGTTCGGTGCCGACTTCGCCAACGTGCAGCCGCACTCGGGCGCGCAGGCCAATGCCGCGGTGCTGCAGGCGCTGATGGAGCCCGGTGACCGGCTGCTGGGCCTGGACCTGGCCAACGGGGGACACCTGACCCACGGGATGCGGCTGAACTTCTCCGGCAAGCTCTACGAGAACGCCTTCTACGGCGTGGATGCGGTCACCCACCGCGTCGACATGGACGTCGTCCGGGCGCAGGCGCTCGAGTTCAAGCCGAAGGTGATCGTCGCCGGCTGGTCGGCCTACCCGCGCATCCTTGACTTTGAGGCCTTCGCCTCCATCGCCGACGAGGTCGGCGCGACGCTGTGGGTGGACATGGCCCATTTCGCCGGGCTGGTGGCCGCCGGGCTGCACCCCTCGCCGGTGCCCCACGCCCAGGTCGTCTCCACCACCGTGCACAAGACCCTCGGCGGCCCGCGATCCGGCCTGATCGTCGGCAAGAAGGAGTTCGCCAAGCAGATCAACTCGGCGGTCTTCCCGGGCCAGCAGGGCGGCCCGCTGATGCATGTCATCGCCGCCAAGGCCGTGGCGCTGAAGATCGCCGGCACGGCCGAGTTCGCCGAGCGTCAGCAGCGGGTGCTGTCCGGCGCGAAGATCCTCGCCGAGCGGCTGCTGGCCGCTGACGTGGCCAAGGCCGGTGTCTCGGTGGTCAGCGGCGGCACCGATGTGCACCTGGTGCTGGTTGACCTGCGGGACTCCCCGCTGGACGGCCAGATGGCCGAGGACCTGCTGCACGAGGTCGGTATCACGGTCAACCGCAACGCCGTCCCCAACGACCCGCGGCCGCCGATGGTCACCTCCGGGCTGCGGGTGGGCACCCCGGCGCTGGCCGCGCGTGGCTTCGGCGACGTCGAGTTCACCGAGGTCGCCGACGTCATCGCCACCGCCCTGGCGGCCGGCTCGTCGGCCGACGTGCCGGTGCTGCGCGCCAGGGTCGCCAAGCTGGCTCAGGACTTCCCGCTGTATGACGGCCTGGAGGACTGGAAGCTCGCCTGACCGGGCGATCGCAAGCGCGAGGGAGCTTGCGGAGCCGGGCCCGGCGGGTCGCCCGTGGATGACACGCGGCGACACGGCGCGCCCGAGTTGACAGGATAGTGTGAATTCGGGTTACAGTAACTTTCATGGCTGAACGTCCCGTTGCTAATGCACTGATCCGCGAGCTCGAACCGGTGGTCGCCGCGAACATGGTTCGTCACATCGACACGGTCGATCCGTGGTACGCGCACGACTACGTGCCGTTCGAGCAGGGCCGGAACTTCGCCTTCCTCGGCGGCACGGACTGGGACCCGTCACAGGTCACACTGCCCAAGCTGATCACCGACGCCTGCGAGATCCTGCTCATCGAGAAGGACAGCCTGGCCGGCTACCACCGCGAGCTCGTCGAGCACTTCATCCTCGAGGACAAGTGGGGACGCTGGATCGGCCGGTGGACCGCCGAGGAGCACCTGCACGCCATCGCGCTGCGCGAGTACCTGGTGGTGACCCGCGAGGTCGACCCGGACGCCAACGAGACCGTCCGCATGGAGCACGTGCAGAAGGGCTACCGCGCCGACCGTTACAGCCAGGTCGAGACGCTGGTGTTCATGGCCTTCTTCGAGCGTGCGTGCGCCGAGTTCTGCCGCAATCTGGCGGACCAGACCGACGAGCCGGTGCTCAAGGGGCTGATCGGGCGGATCGCCGGCGACGAGGAGCGTCACGAGGAGTTCTTCGCGAACCTGGTCACCCACTGCCTGGAGTACGTGCCCGAGGAGACGGTGGCCGCCATCGCCGCCCGGGCCGCCGAGCTGAAGGTCGTCGGCGCCGACATCGACGCCTACGCCGACCGCCAGGCCGGAATCGCCGAGGCCGGGATCTTCGGGCCCGACCAGTTGCGCCGGGTGATCTCCGACCGGATCAGCGCCTGGGGGCTGGCCGCTCACCCCGATCTGAAGCGCTTCGCTATCAGCTGATGAGCTCCGGCGCGCCTGCGCGGCGGGCGCGCGTCGACGGGGGTACCGTCGCAATCGATGGCTAGCCACACGCTCTGCTGTCTAGGCGGCACCACCGGTCGTGAACACGACAGGACCGGCCCTGGTCCTGGTGCTGCATCTCCCCGTCGAATTGCTCGCGCGGGGTCGCGCGGGCCTTCACCCGCTGGAGCGCTCAGTGCCTGAAATCCGGACGTATGTGCTCGACACCTCTGTGCTGTTGTCGGACCCGTGGGCCTGTGCCCGCTTCGCCGAACATGAGGTCGTCGTCCCGCTGGTGGTGATCAGCGAGCTGGAGGCGAAACGCCACCATCACGAGCTCGGCTGGTTTGCGCGCCAGGCGCTGCGCATCTTCGACGACATGAGGTTGGAGCACGGTCGCCTCGATCAGCCCATTCCCGTTGGGAAGCAAGGCGGTACGCTGCACGTCGAGCTCAACCACAGTGACCCCGCGGTGCTGCCGACCGGGTTCCGCACCGACTGCAACGACTCCCGGATCCTGACCTGCGCCGCCAACCTGGCGGCCGAGGGACGGCGAGTCACGTTGGTGAGCAAGGACATTCCGCTGCGAGTCAAGGCCGCCGCACTCGGCCTGGCCGCCGACGAATACCACGCTCAGGACGTCATCGTCTCGGGCTGGACCGGGATGGACGAGGTGGAGGCGTCCGTCGAGGACATCGACACCCTATTCGACGAGGGCGAGATCGACCTGGCTGCCGCGCGGGATCTCCCGTGCCACACCGGAATCCGGCTGCTCGGCGGCGCCTCGCACGCGCTGGGCCGGGTCAACGCCGCCAAGCGGGTGCAGCTGGTCCGCGGCGACCGGGAGGCGTTCGGCCTGCGCGGGCGCTCCGCCGAGCAGCGGGTGGCACTCGACCTGCTGCTCGACGAATCGGTGGGGATCGTCTCGCTGGGCGGTAAGGCCGGCACCGGCAAATCCGCGCTGGCGCTGTGCGCCGGCCTGGAAGCGGTCTTGGAGCGGCGCACCCAGCGCAAGGTGGTGGTGTTCCGCCCGCTGTATGCCGTCGGCGGTCAGGAGCTGGGCTACCTGCCGGGCTCGGAGAACGAGAAGATGGGGCCGTGGGCCCAGGCGGTGTTCGACACCCTGGAGGGCCTGGCCAGCCCGGCGGTGCTCGAGGAGGTGCTGTCACGCGGCATGCTCGAAGTGTTGCCGCTGACCCACATCCGGGGCCGGTCGCTGCATGACTCGTTCGTGATCGTCGACGAGGCCCAGTCGCTGGAACGCAACGTGCTGCTGACCGTGCTGTCCCGCCTGGGCACCGGCTCGCGCGTGGTGCTCACTCACGACGTCGCCCAGCGGGACAACCTGCGGGTCGGCCGGCACGACGGGATCGCCGCGGTGATCGAGAAGCTCAAGGGCCACCCGCTGTTCGCCCACATCACGCTGCTGCGCAGCGAACGCTCGCCGATCGCGGCGCTGGTCACCGAGATGCTCGAGGAGATCAACCCCGAAGCACTGCCCTGAGTCCCCGGTAGGCTGCCGGGGTGGCAAAACCCTGGCGCGTAGGTGTGGTGGCGATGGCCGTCGCGGTGCTCGGTGCCTGCACCAGCCATGTACACGAGGCCGCTGCCAACCCGGTGGACTGCGCCGCGGTCAAGTGTGTGGCGCTCACCTTCGACGACGGGCCGTCGCCCTACACCGACCGGTTACTGCGGATCTTGAACGACGCCGACGCGCGCGCGACGTTCTTCCTGATCGGCAACAAGGTGGCGGCCGACCCGGCCGGTGCGGCGCGGATCGCCGAGGCCGGGATGGAGATCGGCAGCCACACCTGGGAACACCCGAACATGACCACGATCCCGGCGGCGGATGTGCCCGCGCAGTTCTCCAAGGCCACCGACGCGATCCGGTCGGCCACCGGGGTGACGCCGACGCTGTGGCGCCCGCCCGGCGGGCTCACCGATGATGCGGTGAACGCCCGCGCTGCCGAATTCGGTCTGGCCGGGATCCTGTGGGATGTCATCCCGTTCGACTGGATCAACGACGCCGACACCGCCGCCACCCGTTACATGCTGATGACCCAGATCAAACCCGGATCGGTGGTGCTGTTCCACGACACCTACTCGTCCACGGTGGATCTGGTGTACCAATTCCTGCCGGTGCTGAAAGCCAACGGCTACCACGTGGTTACGGTCGGCGAACTGCTCGGCCCGCGCGCACCGGGCAGCGTGTACGGGAGCCGGGACAACGGCCCGCCGGCTGGCGTGCTGCATGACATCCCGCCCGCGGACATCCCGGGGCTGCCGGCCACGCCTTCGCCGCCGCCGATGCCGAACTTCCCGATCACCGACATCGCCGGGGCGAATTCGGGGGGACCCAACAACGGCGCGTGAGCGTTGCGCTCACCGAGCGGGATCGTCGGCGACGTCGATATCACCCGCCTTGGCTGCCGCACGGAGTCGGTGGAAGTCATCCAGTGACTTCTCGGCGTAGGCATAGGACCACTCGACGATCGCATTGATCACCGTGTCGTTGTTGCCGACATATCCGCGCAACATCGACGCGTTGGCGCTTTGCGCATGCGCCCGCGCCAACGACAGTGCGCACGATATGACATACTCGCCGAACACTTTCGGCGGCATGCCCTCGAGTTCGACGGTGCCCTTCATGTCGTGGAACTGGCGGACATAGAAGTCACGCCCGTCGTGGCGGATGGTGCCGAGGAAGACGTCGGAACTGGCCTGCAGGATCCGTTGGCCGATCACCACTCGAGCCCCCTCGCCGTGCGCGGCGATGGCGTCGCGCAGAACACTCGGCTGCCGTACCCGCCCGAACTCGTCGAGAACTGAGCGCGAGGCCTCTTTGGCCTGCAGGATCAGTGGCTCACCGGTGGGTCCGGTCAGGATCGCCAGGTAGCAGCGGGTCCCGACGCTGCCCACTCCCACGACACGCAGCGCGATGTCGGTGATCTGATAATGCGACAGCACCATCGCGACATCGGGGGACACGCCGTCGAGGTACTCGGTCAGCGACTCGACCAGGCTGGTTTCGGCGTCGATGTCGATGTGCTGCAGAACCGGCGGGTTCTCCCGCAGCCGAGGCGTGCCGTCGGGCCCTCGCGTCATGATGCGGCCGAAGACCCGTGACGAGGTCTGCTTCCGGGCCCGCCGCAGGGTGCGATCGAGTACGGCCGCGGAGCTCTTGTACAGCCGTTCGCGGTAACGCTCGGGTTCCAGTCGCAGGTAGTAGCGATCCAGAACGGGCATGCCGAGCATGGTGTCCAGGCCGACGCGGTAGGCGCTCACCGCGCGCTCAGCGATGCGCCGGATCGCTTTCGGCGGGTACTGCTCGTGTTGTCCCGCGACGATGGCACTGGTCACCAGGCGCTTGAGGTCCCACTCGGCCGGCGCGGCGGCTGCTTCGTCGAAGTCGTTCAGGTCGAAGACCAGTGCGCGGTCGGGTGCGGCGTAGATGCCGAAATTCGACACGTGGGCATCGCCGCAGCACAGTGCCCTGATTCCGCTGGATCTGCCGGCCGCGAGATCGGCCGCCATGACCGCTGCCGAGCCGCGGTAGAACGCGAACGGATTGGTGAGCATGCGCGCGAATCGCAGCGGAACCAGCTCCGGCAGCCGTGTTGCGTTCTGCGCGACGAGGATTTCGGTGGCGCTGTGAGTGCTGGGGGTCAGCTGCGCCAGTTCCCGCCTCGGGGTGACCTTGCGCTGCGCCTTCCCTCGGGCGAAGTCGCGCCCGGGCTCCTCGATGTCGACGACGAGGTCGCGCAGCGCCGGTCTGGGCATGATTGCGAGTACAGCACGTCGTCGGCGAATCAGGGTAGAGAGAACAACGAAGCGTGCCAGAATCGGAACGCATGACTGATTTCACCAGGCGTGCAATTATCGGTCGATTTGCTGCCGTCGGCGTCACCGCCGCGGCCGCGTCCGCTCTGGCATCCGCGTGCGAGGACAAGCACGCCGAGGGCGGTTCGGTGCAGACCGACAACAAGGTCAAGCCGGCCACCGATGCCACCAAGGCCGCCAACAACAAGGTGCGCGACGCGCTGCCCTTCAACGACCGCGGCGACTTCGAGGACGCCCAGCGCAATCTCATCGCCAAACCCGACACCCTGACGATCAACGGCTCCGACGGCAGCACCGTCTGGGATCTGGAGAGCTACAAGACGTTCATCGGTGATGACGAGCCCGCACCGGACACCGTCAACCCCAGCCTGTGGCGCAACGCGCAGTTGTGCATGAACTACGGCCTGTTCAAGGTCGTCGACCGGATCTACCAGGTGCGCGGCTACGACCTGTCGAACATCACCTTCATTCAGGGCGACACCGGGTGGATCGTGTTCGACACCTTGATCTCGCCCGAGACCGCCAAGACCGCACTGGATCTGGCGAACCAGCATCTGGGGGAGAAGCCGATCGTCGCCGTCGTGCACAGTCACTCCCATGTCGATCACTACGGCGGGGTGCGCGGGATCATCGCGCAAGCCGACGTCGACTCCGGCAAGGTCAAGGTGATCGCGCCGGCGAACTTCGTCGAGGACGTGGTCGACGAGAACGTGATTGCCGGTAACGCGATGTCGCGCCGAGCGGTCTACATGTATGGCGCGTTGCTGCCCCGGGATGCCCAAGGCGGGGTGAACGCCGGTCTGGGACAGACGGTTTCGACGGGGACACCGACACTGATCACTCCCACCGACATCATCGGCACGACCGGGACGAAGCTGACCGTCGACGGTGTCGAGATGGTGTTCCAGATGACCCCGGGCACCGAGGCTCCCACCGAGATGAACACCTTCTTCCCGCAGTTCAAGGCGATGTGGATGGCGGAGAACACCACCAACACCATGCACAATCTGCTCACGCTGCGCGGCGCTCAAGTGCGCAACCCGCTGATCTGGGCGGCGTTCATCGACGAGACGATGCGGCTGTACGGCCCGCAGACCGAGGTGAAGTTCCAGAGCCACCACTGGCCGATGTGGGGCAACGCCAAGATCATCGACTACTTCAAGCGTCAGCGCGATCTGTACAAGTACACCCACGATCAGTCGGTCCGGTTGATGAACCACGGCTACATCGGCTCGGAGATCGCCGAAGAGATCGCGCTTCCACCGGAGCTGGACAGCTTCTGGCCGGGCCGCGGTTACTACGGCACCCTGCGGCACAACTCCCGGGCCGTGTACCAGCGCTACATGGGCTGGTATGACAGCAACCCGTCCGATCTCAACGACCTCCCGCCGGCCGATGCCGCCACCAAGTACATCGAGTACATGGGAGGCGAGGGCGCGGTGCTGCGGAAAGCCAAGGGCGACTTCGACTCCGGCAACTATCGCTGGGCCGCGATGGTGCTCAAGCATGTCGTGTTCGCCAACCCCGACAGCGTCGACGGCAAGAACCTACTGGCCGACTGCTACGAGCAGCTCGGCTACCAGGCCGAGTCCGGACCCTGGCGTTCGGAGTACCTGCAGGGAGCGGCCGAACTGCGCAACGGAGTTCCGGACATCGCTGCCACCGACACCGCCAGCCCGGACACCATCCGCGCCATGCCCCCCGAGAAGCTGTTCGACTATCTCGCGGTGCGGCTCAACGGGCCGAAGGCGGCGGGCAAGAAGATCACGCTCAACATGAAATTCACCGACCTGAATAAGGAATACGGCCTCACGGTGGAGAACGCGGTGCTGAATTACGCGCCCGAGCCGGTTGCCGGAGCCGACGCCAACCTCACCTTGACCAAGGCCACGCTGGATGACATCGAGCTCAAGAACATCACCCTGGACGAGGCCGTCTCCACGAAGCGAATCACCATCGACGGAAACCGGGGTGCCTTCGACGAGTTCATGGGGCTGCTCGACACGTTCCCGTTCTGGTTCAACATCGTCACGCCCTGACCGGCGGGCGTTGTCGGTTGCGCCGCTTGGCGAGTGGGAACCCTACGACGCGACACCCCGCTGGGGCGTCGTGAGATTCCCGCTCGGCGGCTTGGGGGCGGAACCGAGACGGAGAACGACGGCAGCCGAGGCCAGCGACAATGCCCCGACCACCCACAGCCCGGCCTTGTTACTGCCGGTCAGATCGGCCAGCCATCCGGTGACGTAGGGGCCGCCGAAACCGCTGATGTTGCCCAGCGAGTTGATCAACGCGATGCCGCCGGCTGCCGCCGTTCCGGTGAGGAACGTCGACGGCAGCGCCCAGAAGACCGGCATCGCGCACATGATCGAGCACGTCGTCACGGTGATCGCGACCATCGCCAGGTACGGGTTGGACATGTAGAGCGCAGCGGGAATGCTCACACCCCCGACGATCGCGGGGATCGCCACATGCCAGACCCGTTCTCCGGTCCGGTCTGCGTGGCGGGCCCACGGCACCATCACGGCGGCCGCGACGGCCCAGGGAACAGCGATCACGACGCCGCGTCCGATGATGCTCAGCTGACTGCCGTACTGCTGGGTGAACCCGGCGACGACAGTCGGCAGGAAGAACCCGACGGCGTACAGCCCGTAGACGATCCCGAAGTAGACGAACGCCAGTGCCAGCATTCTGGGATGGCTCAGGGCCTTCCGCAGCGGCCAATGCTGACCCGTCTCGGCCGCCGCCCGCTCTTGGGCCAGCGTCGCTTCCAGCCACTGCCGCTCGTCGGCGTCGAGCCAGCGTGCCTGCGCCGGACGGTCGGTCAGGTAGAACCAGCACGCGAACGCGAGCGCAATCGCGGGCAGCCCCTCGACCAGGAACATGACGCGCCACCCGGCCAGCCCGAAAACTCCCTGACCCCAGTCGATCACGAGTGAGGACAAGGTGGAGCCGATCGCTGTCGACACCGGCACCGCGACCATGAAAAGCGAGATCGCCCGGGATCGCTGCTTCTGCGGGAACCAGAACGTCAGAAACAGGATGATGCCCGGGAAGAATCCGGCTTCGGCCACCCCCAGCAGAAACCGCAGGGCGACGAGCGTAGCAGCGTTGGGCACGAAAGCGATTGCGGTGCTGACGATTCCCCAGGTCAGCATGATGCGGGCAAGCCAACGCCGGCCGCCGAACCTATGCAGTGCGATATTGCTGGGTATTTCCAGCAACAGGTAGCCGAAGAAGAAGATCCCCGAGGCGAACCCGAACATGGTCGCGCCCATGCCGAGTTCGTCGTTCATGCCGTTGGGCCCGGCGAAGCCGATGTTGACGCGGTCCAGGTAGTTGACGAAGTAGAGCAGCCCCAGGAACGGGATGAGACGACGAGAGACTTTCGCCAGCGTCGTCCGGCCCAGCTCAGCCCCGGCGGGGTCAGGCTTCATCCGCGGCCCGGTGGGTCAGTCCTTCACCTTGGCCATCGCCAGCACGTCGAGGCGCTTGTCCAGCTCGGCCTCCGACAGCTTGTCGCCGATCAGGCCGCGGTCGATCACGGTCTGGCGGATGGTCTTGCGCTCCTTGAGTGCCTGCTTGGCCACCGCGGCGGCCTCCTCGTAGCCGATCGCGGAGTTCAGCGGCGTCACGATCGACGGGCTGGACTCGGCCAGCTCCCGCAGGTGCTCCTCATTGGAGACCAGCCCGACGATGCAGCGCTCGGCGAACAGCCGCGAGACGTTGGCCAGCAGCGTGAACGACTCCAGCATGTTGCGGGCCATCATCGGGATGTAGACGTTGAGCTCGAAGGCGCCGTTGCCGCCGCCCCAGGCGATCGCCGCGTCGTTGCCGATCACCTGCGCCGCCACCTGGGTGACCGCTTCGGGCAGAACGGGGTTCACCTTGCCCGGCATGATCGAGCTGCCCGGCTGCAGGTCCGGCAGCTGAATCTCGGCCAGGCCGGTCAGCGGACCCGACCCCATCCAGCGGATGTCGTTGGCGATCTTGGTCAGCGACACCGCGATGGTGCGCAGCGCACCGGATGCCTCGACCAGGCCGTCGCGCGCCGCCTGGGCCTCGAACGAGTTCGCCGCGGTACGCAGCTCGGTGATCCCGGTCTCGGCGACCAGCACCTGCACCACCTTGGCGCCGAAGCCGTCCGGGGCGTTCAGGCCGGTGCCGACGGCGGTGCCGCCGATCGCCAGCTCACCGAGGCGGGGCAGCGTGGCCTGCACCCGCTCGATGCCCGCGGCGATCTGGCGGGCGTAGCCGGAGAACTCCTGGCCCAGGGTCACCGGGACGGCGTCCATCAGGTGGGTGCGGCCCGACTTCACCACGGTGCGCCACTGGGTGGCCTTGGCGGCCAGCGCGTCGTGCAGCACCTGCAGCGCCGGAATCAGGTGGCGCACCGCGGCCTCGGTGGCCGCGATGTGGGTGGCGGTCGGGAAGGTGTCGTTGGACGACTGCGACATGTTCACGTCGTCGTTGGGGTGCACCGTGACACCGTTGGCGGCCGCGATCGAGGCGATCACCTCGTTGGTGTTCATGTTCGAGCTGGTGCCCGAGCCGGTCTGGAACACATCGATGGGGAACTGGTCGTCGTGCTTGCCGTCGGCGATCTCAGCGGCGGCGGCCTTGATGGCGGCGGCCTTCTCCGGGGCCAGCAGGCCCAGGTCGGCGTTCACCTGCGCGCACGCGCTCTTGAGCAGGCCCAGCGCCCGGATCTGGGTGCGCTCCAGGCCGCGTCCGGAGATGGGGAAGTTCTCCACCGCACGCTGGGTCTGGGCGCGCCACAACGCGTTCACCGGCACCCGGACCTCGCCCATGGTGTCGTGTTCGATGCGGTATTCGATCTCGCTCATAGCTATGCAGTCCTCGCTGGTGCTGATTCAGACAATTCAGGGCAGGGGGTAGGCGGCGTGTGCGTCGCCGGTGAAGTCGACGGCCGAGTACTCGTTGAGCTTGGACAGCCGGTGATATGCCTCGATCATCCGGACGGTGCCGGACTTGGAGCGCATCACGATCGACTGGGTGGTGCAGCCACCCGGGAAGTAGCGCACCCCCTTGAGCAGGTCGCCGTCGGTGACGCCGGTGGCGCAGAAGAACACGTTCTCGCCGGAGACCAGGTGTTCGGTGGTCAGCACCTCGTCCAGGTCGTAGCCGGCGTCCAGGGCCCGCTGCCGCTCGGCGTCGTCGGTGGGCGCCAGCTGGGCCTGAATCGCGCCGCCCATGCAGCGGATCGCGGCGGCGGCGATGATGCCCTCGGGGGTGCCGCCGATGCCGGCCAGCATGTCGGTGCCCGAGTCGGGCCGGCACGCTGAGATGGCGCCGGCCACGTCGCCGTCGGAGATCAGCCGGATGCGGGCTCCGGTGGCTCGCGCGTCGGCGATCAGCTGGGCGTGCCGCGGCCGGTCCAGGATGCACACCGTCATGTCCCGGGTGGACATGCCCTTGACCTTGGCGACCGAGCTGATGTTGTCGGCGATCGGCTTGGTGATGTCCAGCACGTCGGCGGCTTCGGGACCGACGGCGATCTTGTTCATGTAGAACACCGCCGACGGGTCGAACATCGCGCCGCGCTCGGCCACCGCCAGCACCGAGATGGCGTTGGGCATGCCCTTGCTCATCAGGGTGGTGCCGTCGATCGGGTCGACGGCGAAGTCGCAGTCCGGGCCGTCGCCGTTGCCGACTTCTTCGCCGTTGTAGAGCATCGGCGCGTGGTCCTTCTCACCCTCGCCGATGACCACCACGCCGCGCATCGACACGGAGTTGACCAGTTCACGCATCGCGTCGACGGCCGCGCCGTCGCCGCCCTCCTTGTCGCCGCGGCCGACCCAGCGGCCGGCGGCCATGGCCCCGGCCTCGGTTACCCGCACCAGCTCCAAGGCGAGGTTGCGGTCCGGAGCTTCGCGTCGAGGTGGTCCCGTCATGCCAGTCACGGTTGCTCATTGTCCCAGAACCGGATCAGCATGACTGAGCTGGGATACTGGCAGCGTGACCTCCGAGCCCCAGCCGCCGACCCTCCCTGCCCCGAGGCCCGCCAAACCACGTCTGCTGCAGGACGGCCGTGACATGTTCTGGTCGATAGCACCGCTGGTCCTGGCCTGCATCGTGCTGGCCGGTCTGGCCGGGACGTGCTCGTTCAACCCCGGCGGGAATCCGACCGGGCCGGTGCCGTCCTACGACGCCGTCGCCGCACTGAACGCCGATGCGCAGACTTTCGGGTTCCCGGTCCGGCTGCCGCACCTGCCGGAGGGCTGGCAACCCAACTCCGGGGGCCGCGGCAGCATCACCGACGGGCACAGCGACTCCTCCGGCCAGCGGTTGCGTGCGGTCACCTCGCGGGTCGGCTACATCAGCCCGACCGGGATGTACATCAGCCTGACCCAGAGCAACGCCGACGAGGTCCCGCTGGTCGCGTCCCTCAGTCCCGCACTGCACCCGACCGGTACTGAGGACGTCGACGGCGCCACCTGGGTGGTCTATGAGGGTGACGGTCAGCCGGTGTGGACCACCCGGTTGACCTCCAAAGCCGGGCCGGTCCAGCTGGCGATCACCGGTGCGGGCAGCGTCGATGAGTTCCGCACGCTGGCCGCGGCCACGCAGTCGCAGGCGCCGCTGCCACCCAAACAGTAGGGAGCCCCACGTACCGCAGGGGTGAGGGGCCCGGGTCACCCGGCCCGCAAGCGGGTGGTCGAGTTCCTCACCGAGCGGTTGATGGCTGGCTGATCGGCCGCCGCGACTTGCGGGACCGCCACTTTCGGTCGGGCTTCGGCTCCTCGTCGTGGCTCTCCATCTCGACGCCGTGGTACACCGCCAGGTAGACCTCGATGGTGGTGACGATGATGATCATCAGCACCGGGCCGATCACGATGCCCCAGAAGTTGAACATGCTGATCCCGGCGAAGACGGCCAGCAACATCAGGGCCGAATTCAGCCGGGCGTCGCGCGGCACCAGGACCGGCCGCAGGAAGTTGTCGATGTTGGTCACGACGATCAGGTGGAAGGCCACCACGAACACCCCGCCGGCGACGTTGCCGAACAGGGCCATGCCGATGCCGAACGGGATGGTCACGATGCCCGCGCCGAGCGGGATGATCGACAAGGCGGTCAGCAGGATCGCGAAGACGAAGAATGCCTGGTGGAACCCCGCGATGTAGATCGAGGCCGCCGCGCTCAGCCCCTGGAAGAACGCGATGACGAACTGTCCGCCGACGGTGCCGCGCACCATCGAGCCCATCTTGGCCAGATACAGATCGGTGACTTCGGCGCCGAGCGGGTTGAGCTGGCGGATCAGGGTGTGCAGTTCGTCGCGGTGGGTCAGCAGCGCGAGGAACACGTACAAGAAGATGATCGCCGAGGTGACCGCGCCGACGACGCCCCCGACGGCGCCCTGCAGCACGTGTAGCAGCAGCTCACCGCCTTTCTGGGCCACATTCACCATCGCCTCGCGCAGCGTGTCCATGGTCAGTTCGAAGTGCGCGAACGGAATCCGCGCCAGCAGGCCGTTGACGAACTTCAGCGCCTTGTCGCCCAGTGCGTTGGGGTCGGTGGCCTGCACCCATTCGGCCACATCGCCGGCGGTTCGGGTGATCTGCGCGACGGCCAGAAACACCGACGCCCCGACGGGCACGATGACGGCGATCAGCGCGGCCAGCAGCGTGCCGGTGGCCGCCAGCCCGGTGGGCATCCGCCGATCCAGGGCGCGGAACAGTGGGGTGAACAGATAGGCGCCCACCGCGGCCACCACGATCAGCACGAAATAGCCGCGCAGGAAGTAGGCCCCGAACACCAGCGCGATGACGGTGAAGACGGCCAGGGCCCGTCGTTGCGTGAGCGTGAAGTCGCGATTCATATCCGCACTAGCTAAGCACGCCTGGACCGGCGCACCCTGTTAAAAGAGGGAAGGTGATTGCGATGTATGACCGGGATTTGACCACCAGATGGCGAGCCGAGATCGAATTTGACGAGGACGAAACCCACACGCACGCGACGTTGCGGATGGAACTCGGCGATGGGCAGGCCATGACCACGCGCGGTGACGCCTACCGTCACCCCAGCGACGGCAGCCAGCCGATGGTAGGCGAGGAGATCGCTGCGGCGCGGGCGTTGATCGCGCTCGGTACCGCGTTGCTGGGGACGGCGTCGGCGCAGATCGAGCAGGCCACTCATCATCCGGTGCACTTGTATCGGTGACCGGGTGAAGGTTTTGATCTTGCAGAAGACTCGCTGGTAGCGGCGGAAAAGCCTATTCTTTGCCGATCGGATAGGTTCGCTGATCGGCGGCGTCGGAATGACGGTAGCGATTTGTCAGGCGTGCGGCACCGAACCACTGGAGAATGCGCGGTTCTGCCACTCCTGTGGCTCGCCGATCACTGCGGCGAGTCGACCGGCCGAATACAAGCAGGCCACGGTGCTGTTCGCCGACGTGGTGCATTCGATGGACATCGCCGAGGCGGTCGGTGCCGAACGGCTGCGCGAGATCATGACTGAGCTGTTCAACCGATGTGCGGTGATAGTGCGGCGCTACGGCGGCACCGTGGACAAGTTCACCGGCGACGGAGTGATGGCGGTATTCGGTGCGCCGGTGTCGTTGGAAGACCATGCGTTTCGGGCCTGCTTGGCGGCCCTGGAGATCCAACGTGAAAGCACTGCTGCCACCGGCGGTGGTCTGCAACTCCGAGTCGGTCTGAACTCCGGTGAGGTGGTCGCGGGGGAGATCGGGGCCGGGCCGGGAAGCTACACGACTATCGGCGCTCAGGTCGGACTGGCGCAACGAATGGAGTCGGTGGCGCCGCCGGGCGGGGTGATGCTCAGCGAGGCAACCGCGCGACTGGTCGAGGGCCGGGTGGAGTTGGCCGCACCGGAGCTGGTGAGTGTCAAGGGCTTCCCCGACTCGATACGGGTGTGCCGGCTGCTACGGGCGGAGTCGCACCACGAGCTCCTCGGACGTGCCGAGTCGAGCTTGGTCGGCCGGCACTGGGAACTTGCCGCCGTAACGGCGATCCTGGAGCGCGCCATCGACGGCCACGGTGGGGTAATCGGCGTGGTCGGGCCACCCGGGATCGGCAAGAGCCGCTTGGTGCGCGAGATCTCCGGGGTGGCGACGCAACGGGGTGTCCCGGTGTACGCCAGTTCCTGCGAGTCCCATGCCAGCGACATCCCTTTTCATGTGGTGGAGGCGCTGTTGCGCACCGCTACCGGAGTGGCCGATCTCGACCCTGGCGTGGCGCGGGCACGCGTGCGGGCCCGGGTTCCCGACGCCGACGCCCAGGACTTGCTTCTGTTCGATGATCTGATCGGTATTGCCGATCCTGCTCTGGAACTGCCCCGTATCGATCCCGACGCGCGACGGCGACGGTTGACCGCGTTAGTCAATGCGGCCACGTTGGCCCGGACGACTCCCGAGGTCTATGTCATCGAGGACGCGCACTGGATCGATGAGGTCAGCGAGTCCATGCTGGCCGATTTCATGGCGGTGATCCCGCAAACCCGGTCCCTGGTGGTGATCACCTACCGGCCCGAGTATCACGGCGGGTTGACGCGTATCGCCGGTGCTCACACGATTACGCTTGCACCGCTCAGTGATTCGGAATCCTCGGCCCTGATCGCCGAATTGCTGGGCACGGACCCCTCGGTGGCGGTGCTGTCCGGACAAGTTGTCGACAGGGCAGCCGGGAACCCGTTCTTCGCCCAGGAGATGGTGCGTGATCTGGCCGAACGCGGTGTGCTGCACGGCAAGCGGGGGGAGTATCTGCTTGCCGGCGCGACCGATCAGGTCAGCGTTCCGGCCACCCTGCAGGCCACCATCGCGGCCCGTATCGACCGGCTGGAACCGGCTGCCAAACGTACGCTGCGTGCCGCCGCGGTGATCGGATCGCGGTTCAGTAATGAGCTATTGATGGATCTGGACGTCGAGCCGGCGTTCAGCGAGCTGCTTGCTGCCGAGTTGATCGATCAGGTCAGGTTCACCCCGTACGATGAGTACGCCTTCCACCACCCCTTGGTCCGCGCCGTGGCTTATGAATCGCAGCTCAAGGCCGACCGCGCCGAGCTGCATCGGCGTCTCGCCACCGCGATCGAAACACATGATCCGACTGCGGCTGACGCCAACGCGGCGCTGATCGGTGAGCATCTGGAAGCCGCGGGCGACTTGTGGGCTGCGTACTCGTGGCATATGCGCGCCGGATCCTGGTCGGCCAACCGCAATATCGCTGCGGCGCAGGTGAGTTGGGAACGTGCCCGTCAGATCGCCGATGCGCTGCCCGAAAGTGATCCGGCTCGGCTGGCGATGCGGATAGCCCCGCGCACGCTGATCTGCGCCCATGGATTCCGGGCGAATGTGACGATCGCCGGAGAAAGGTTCGACGAACTGCAGGAGCTGTGCGCGGCGGCCGGAGACAAGGGGTCGCTGGCCGTCGCGATGACCGGGCTGATCGCCGAGCACATGTTTCACGGCCGGGTGTCGGCGGCATCAAGGCTGGCCTCCGAACAGAAGGCGCGCATCGAGGCGATCGGTGACCCGACACTGACCGTTGGGCTGTCCTTCGGACTGAGCGGAACCAAGATCGGGACCGGGGAGGCGGGCGAAGTGTTGCAGTGGTCGCAACACGTCATCGATCTTGCTGATGGCGACCCCCGGAAAGGGAATTTCATTGTCGGGTCACCGCTGGCACTGGCCTTGGCCGCCCGAGGCTTCGCCCGGAGCACCCTGGGGCGGACCGGATGGCGAGAGGACTTCAGTCGTGTGGCTGCGATGGCCAGTAGTGCCGACCCACTGTCGTACGCGATCTGTGTGGCTTGGACATACGGCATCGCGATTGCGGCGGGCGTGCTGCTTCCCGACCGCCAGGTAGTCCAGACAATCGAGGAGGCAGTGCGCATCGCCGAGCGGTCGGCCGACGACATTTCCGTTGGCTTTGCCCTGTACGCATTGGCTGTGGCCATGCTGCACCAGGATCCGCCGGCGGACGAGCGCGGGGTGGAGCTGTTTGGGCGAATCCGCGACATGTGTGTGCAGGGTCGGTTCTATTCATCGGAGATCGCCTCGATCGACGCTTGGATCGCGATGGCAAGGGCCAGGCAGGGGGATCTCGATACTGCGGTGGACCTGGCACGGAACGCCCTGGACCAACATTATGGCTCCGGTCAGCTGGGGTATTGCGTGTTCGGTTCGCGGACTCTGGTCGAGATGCTGCTCGATCGCGGACGCGATGATGACCTGAAGGAAGCCCAGGAGACCATCGAACGGCTGGCCGCGGCGCCGCTGAGTGCCGATTACGTGTCGCGAGACCTCACCCTGTTGCGGCTGCGCGCGCTGCTGGCCCGCGCCCGCGGTGATGATGCCGGCTACCGGGATTTCGCGGCGCGGTACCGCGCCATGGCCATACACCTCGACTTCGAGGGGCATATGGCCCTGGCGGAGGAGATGAATTGAGGGCGGGATCATTACCAGCGGTATCGGTGACACTGTCGTTGCTGCCGCCATTGTGACGATCATGTAATAAAAGCGCCGCTAGCAGCCGAGAAGCATATTCTTGGCCGAGCGATTGAGTTTCACGGATCGGCAGCGTCGGGATGAGCACGTCAACTGCGTGCCGTACGTGCGGCACGGACCTACCGGCGAACGCGCAGTTCTGCCACTCCTGCGGTTCGCCGATCACTGTTGCCCAGGGCCGCGACGCGTACCTGCGGCATGGGTATTCGCAGGATTACGTCCGGTTCTTCGACACCGAGCTCGCCCGAGAACAGGCCCGTATCGGGGATGTCGACAGCGCCGTCGACACCGCACGTGCCGCCGTCGACTACCTGTTCGACGTGGGGGACATGATCGCGCGCGGTGAGGCCGTCAGGGTCTTCGTGGAAGCCCTGCTCCAGCGCGGCACCGTTGCTGACCTGGTCGAGGTGCAGGCCGCGTCGACCGGCTGGCGGCCGTGCCCACCGATCCGGGGTTCGTGTTGCTCGAGGTTCCGCTGCTGCGACTGCGGGCCTTGCTGGCGAAGACGAACGGCGACGACGCCGGCTATCGCGACTTCGCCGAAAGGTACCGCAAGAAGGCCAACGAACTCGGCTACGAAGGGCACGTCGCGTTGGCGGAGGCCATGATGTGAGCGGGCGCCTGTCGTGGCCCCTGGTCGGCCGCTCAGGTGAGCTGCACACTCTACGAGCGGCGGTATCGGCGCCGGATGTCTCCGGGGCCGTCGTTTGGGGTGCGGCCGGGGTGGGGAAGAGCCGGATCTTGCGTGACGTGTTGTCGGACCTGGCACAGGGCCGCGAAGTGCGGTGGGCGGTCTGCACGTCCGCGGCGCGAAGTGTGCCGCTGGGAGCGTTCGCCGCGTGGGCGCCTTCGGGGGTCACCGACACGGTTCCGTTGGTACGAGGGGTGATCGACGCCCTGACGGCGGCATCGCCGGGCCCCACCGTGGTGGGCGTCGACGATGTGCACTTGATCGACGACCTGTCGGCGTTCGTCGTGCATCAGATCGTGCAGCGCGGCCTGGCGAAGGTGATCCTCACCGTTCGTGACGACGAACCGATTCCCCCGGCCGTACATGAGATCTGGTCGGCCGGCCGGTTCGAGCGGCTGGACCTGCAGCCGCTGTCGCTCGACGAGACCGCCGAGCTGCTGTCGACGACCCTCGGAGGCGCGGTGGATTCCGATGCGACGCAACGGCTCTGGAGGCTCACTCGGGGCAACGTGTTGTATCTGCGCAACATCGTCGAGCAGGAGGTGGCGGATGGGCGGATGGTGCAGCAGCGCGGGTCGTGGCGATGGGCCGGGGGGCTGGTGATGCCGCTCAGCCTGATCGAGTTGCTGGAATCCCGCATCGGCGCCCTGCCCGGACCGGTCAGCGACGTGATTGACGCGGTGGCAGTCGGAGAACCGATCGCGCTGGCCGCCCTAGTCCGGATCACCGATGCGGCCGCGGTCGAAGAGGCCGATGTGCGTGGTCTCATCACGGTGGAGCCGGGTGCCGGCGGCGTTCAGGTGCGGGTCGCGCATCCGCTCTACGGCGAGGTCCGCCGCACCCGTGCGGCGGCCACCCGGCTGCGGCGGTTGCGTGGACTGGTCGCTGCCGAACTCGCCGCAGCCGATGATCGAGACGATGTGCAGGTGGTGGTGCGTCGCGCTGCGCTGAGCCTTGACTCCGACCTCACCCCCGATGTCGACCTGTTGGTCAGGGCGGCCCATGGTGCGGTCTGGCTGGCGGATCTGGCCCTCGCCGAACGGCTTGCCGCAGCGGCGATCCGTGCCGGTGGCGGCCCGGAGCCGGGCTTCGTCCGGGCACACGCCCTGTCGTGGTCGGGCCGCGGCGAGGAAGCCGAGGGTGTTCTCGCCGCGATCGATATCAGCGGCCTGACGGACGGTGATCGTGCCAGGTTGGCGTTTCTGCGGGCCAGCAACATGCTGTGGGCGCTGGGCGAGCCGGACCGGGCGAAGGAGATCATCGACGACGCGTCGGGCACGGTGGCGTCGCAGGCCCGCAGCTACATCGATGCCTTCCTCACGGTGTACTGGTTCGCCGTGGATCGGCCGGATGCGGCCAGGCAGGCGGCCGGAAAGCTCGACCTGGACGAGTTGCCCGCGGTGGTGGGCGCTGAGATCGCTTGGGTGCTGGCCGCCATTGCTGCCGATGCGGGGCGCGTCACCGAGGCCGTGGCCACCGCCGAGGCCGGGTATCGCGTCGTCGCCCGTTCTCTGGAGGCCCCCCACATGGGCTTCAACATCGCCGACGCGCACGTCGGCGCCCTGTTGATGGCCGGACGGGTGAATGACGCCGGCGAAACGGCCGAGCGGGTCAGCCGGCAGGCGGAGGACCTGCCGGGTGCGGCCCAGTCACTCGGTGCCGCCGTGGCAGGCGTGGCGGCCCTGGGCGCAGGGCGCCTCGACACCGCGAGCGTGCTGCTGGAGCGGGCGGCAGCGGGGTTGTCCGCCAGCCATGCCATCGGTTGGGGGTACCGCTATTTCGTGCCGAGTATCACCGCGCTGGCCATGCGCGGTGCCGTCGATGCGGCTGCCGCTGCGCTCGACGCGCTCAACAGGCTGCGACGTCCGTTCAGGTTGCTTGATTGCGACCGGAGTCTGGCCCGGGCGTGGGTGGCCGCCGGTCAGGGTGCCGTAAGTGAGGCAATTGCCGTCGTCAGAGAAGCGGCCGCGACAGCGGCGTCCCGAGGACAATTCGCGGTCGAAGTGATGTGTCTGCAGACTGCCGCCCAGTTCGGGGATCGCACCGGCGCGGCCCGGTTGCGCGAACTGGAAGCCCTCGTCGAGGGGCCCCGGGTCGGGCTGGCCGCCCGGTTCGCCGCCGCACTGCGCGACGGCGACGCCGCGGAAATGGCAGCGGTGTCGCAGGACTTCGAGCGCATGGGAGATCTGGTCGCCGCGGTCGATGCCGCTGCCCAGGCCGCGACCGCCTACCGCCGCCAAGAACTGCGGGGAACCGCGTTGGGATGCGCGGCCCGGGCTGGCGCCCTGGCCGAACAATGCGGTGGCGCAAACACCCCGGCGCTCCGCGAGGCGGCAGAACCGCTGCCGCTGACCGAACGCGAGGCAGAGATCGTGATGTTGATCGGTGCGGGACTGACCAACCGGGCCATCGCCGATCGACTGACCCTGTCGGTGCGGACCGTCGAAAGCCACATCTACCGGGCCATGTTGAAGACGGGCACCAACGGCCGCGACGAACTCGCCGCCCTGCGACCCCGTCACCGGTAGCTCCTACGAATGCAGTGGTGCACTACTGAACTCCTCCTGCCCCCGGTCCGTGAGGATTCGTATGGAACGAAATCCGGCACTCACAAGGGGGAGATGGCGATGATCGCTCCACGGGCGAGTGGCCACGACTGGGCCAAGGACGGCACCTTGCTCCGCGTCGACTGGGAGCGCGGCATCGGTTGGGTCGCCACGCATTACGACCTGAACCTGCGCGTGATCCAGCTGGTCAGGGGTTCCGCTGAAGAAGTGCACCGGGCAGTGGCCCGGTGGGCGCAGGCCTAGTTCAGGTGTGGAAGCTCATCTCCGGCACCCCTGAATCGGTGCAGGTGCTCCCGGGCGGTGGGGTTTGACATGGCCGAGAATTCCCTGGGCGGCAAGGACATCTGAAAGGCCAGTCCCAGGCCATCCGGCCCTTCCATCGGGGCGTCGAGTCCCGCAATCGGCAACTTCATCAGCGGCGTGACGTAGCACGGGACGGTGTCTTCGAAGCGGACGCGATAGACGCCGAAACCGCTCCAGTTCGTGACAACCGGGTTCCACCGGGGCCGGATTGAAGGCAGTGGAGAAGCAGCGAGCGGCCCGCCATGCACCGGCAGCATGGAGGAACTGTTGGTTGATCCGCATGTCGCAGTGATCGTCGGCAATGTGGTCCACGCTGTGTCGTATACGTTCGGCGATCGAAGTGGCAACCTCTCCGCGGCACAGGCCGACGTTGAGCGTCGTAGGCATGCGCGCATGCAATGCCGTTCGCGGACAAGCGCACCCGGTTGCCGTAGGTGTCGCGCATGCGGGCGATTTCGTCGGCGCCGAAGTAGAAACTCAAGGTCCGCTGCCTACGTGCGTCTTTCGCCAGATAGAGCGCGCTGCGGGCAGGCTCGGCAAGCCCGAGGGAGGAATGTCGTTGTGGCAGTTCGGCTTGGCGTTGGTGATGGTGTGGATCGCTCCCCGTGGTGCCGCGCTGGTGATCCAGTTGCTGACCGTCGCACGGCCCGACGCTGGGCGCCTGCTAGGAGTCGACGGACACGTTCTGGAATAGGTTGGGGGACAAGCAGATCTGCCTGAATAAGGTGGCCGCAGGCCGACTCGGTTTCGGCGCCGGCCCGTGGGTATACGACCAGCAACAATGGCGCTCGGCCGCCGCGGCCGGACTCACCCGATTTCTGGAGCCCTTCACCGTCTCGGCGTATGTGGTGATGGCGGCGGCCGTATTTCCGGCGATCCAGGCACGGCGGCTGGAAACAGTCGAGATTGTGCGAACCAGCTGAATCCCCCAGCCTCGGCTGCGGTGCTGACTATGGTGTCGGCATCGACGGCGCCGCCCCCGGTATCCCAGGAGACTGCAGTACTGCACTACTGAGTTCCAAGGCCCTCATGTCCGTGACGATTCGTAATGAGAGCGAAATCTGGCGCGCACAAAGGGGGGGACAACGATGATCGCTCCAGGGGCATGTGGGCACGAATGGGCCAAGGACGGCACCTTGCTGCGCGTCGACTGCGAACGCGGAATCGGCTGGGTCGCCACGCACTACGACGTGAACCTGCAGGTCATCCAACTAGTCAGAGGTTCTGCCGAAGAGGTGCATGAGGCCGCGGCCAGGTGGGCGCAGGGCGGGCAGGAAAGCTAAGGCCAGGTTACGTCGTCGTACCCGGCGCCTGGTCGCATTCGGTAGTGCTGCACCAACAGTCGGGCGAGATTGCAGTGGCCCGTCACTGCGCTCGTCGCGCCCGGGCAGAGTGACGATTATCCGGTCACAGCTCCACCGGAAAGAAGTCTGATCATGGCCACGTTATCTGCGGCACACGCCCACCCGATGCTGGTGCAGCACGCGAAGCACTTCCATGTCATGGACACCCTGCGGGCGATATGGCGCTTCGCTTCGTCGGAACAGTTCCACTATCCGCCGAGCCTGAACACCTTGCTCGAGGATTCGGCCATGGCACGAGAGATGTACCGGTTGTGAGCACGCAGCGCGCCCCGGCGATCACCGACTACTTCGCCGCCTCGGCCTGGACCTCGTTGAACAGCTCGATGTAATAGGGCAGCGAGGCCTTCGTCGCCTGCTCGGTGGTGAACGGCGGAACGTAACCCAGATCCCGGCGGGCCTTGTCGATGGAGAAGTAGTTGTCCAGGTAGAGCCGCTCCACCGCGCCCGGCTCCAACAGCGGCGGGTGGATGCCGAACCGGAAGTGCAGCTTCTGCCAGGCCACCATCACGTCGCGGACCATCCGGCCAGAGACCCGGAACCGGGGCAGCGGCTGGCCGCAGGCCTCCATGATCGGCCGGGAGAAGGTGAACATGTTGATGGGTTCGCCGTCGTTGATGAAGTAGGCCTGACCGGGTGCGGTACCGCCCGGCACCAGGTGCTCGGCGGCCAGGATGAAGCCGTGGATCAGGTTGTGCACGTAGGAGTTGTCGAGCTTGGCGCTCTCCTTGCCGATCAGCACCTTGACGTGACCGGCGGCGACGCTCTCGAACATCCTGCGGAACATCGTCTGGTCACCCGGCCCCCAGATGCCGCTGGGCCGGATCGCGCAGGTCAACATTCCGTCAACGCCGTTCTCGCCGAGCACGAACTGCTCGGCGACCACCTTGGTCTCGCTGTAGAGGTCGTTGAACTTGGTGGTGTACGGCATGGTCTCGTCACCGCCGGAGATGGACTTGCCGCCCATCACCACACTGTTCGACGAGGTGTAGACGAACCGCTTCACCCCGGCCTTCTGCCCGGCGTGCACCAGGTTCGTGGTGCCTTCGACGTTCACCGCGAAGCTGCGGGCACGCAGCTCGTCGGTGACCGCCGGCCCGCCGGCCAGGTCGATGATCGCGGCGGTGTGGAACACGGTGTCGATGTCGGCGACCGCCGCGGCGACGGTGGCCGGGTCGCAGATGTCGCCTTCGAGTTTCTGCAGGTTGGGGTGGTCGGGCAGTGACGACGGCGCCCGGTCGAACGACCGCACCTGGTAGCCGCGGTCCAGCAGCGTCTTGACGAAATTGGTTCCGACGAAGCCCGAGCCCCCGGTCACCAGGACGCGGCCGAGTTCGGTTGTCAGTGCGCGATCACCCATCGGGCGAGCATATCGGAACGTGTTCCAGTTCCAGTGGTCGAAGTCACGACCGGTCGTCGTCGTCGGTCCCGGCGGACAGTGCGTCCTGCACCCGGCGGCGGGCACCGGCCAGATGCTCTTCACACCGTTTGGCCAGCTGTTCGCCCCGTTCCCACAGGCTCAGCGAATGATCGAGGTCCAGCCCGCCCTGCTCCAATCGCTGCACGACCTCGATCAGCTCGTCGCGACACTGCTCGTAGCCGAGTTCACTAACGGGCATCGTCGATGCGGGTTCGTCAGTTGCCATCGCTGGATCCTTCACTGGTTGCGGCAATAGCGCCATCGGCGACCCGGATCCGCAGGTGGGTTCCGGGGGGTGCGTCCTGAACGGACCGCAGTACGTGCGTCCCGGCGGCACCGACCGTCTGGACGACCGCGTAGCCGCGGGCCAGCGTTGCGGCCGGGCCCAGGGTAGCCAGCCGCGCCGACAGGTGCCCGACCCGTTCGGTCTGTACATCGATGAGCCTGGTGACGTCACGGCGTACCGCCGCCAGGGCGCGCCGCACCTCCTCGCCGCGTTCGGTCAGCGCGCGCAGCGGGTCGGCCAGCACCGGGCGGCTGCGCATCTGGGCCAGCACCCGGTCCTCGCGGATCACCCAGTTGCGCACCGCCTGGGCGCTGCGCCGGCGCAGGTCGTCGACCAGCGCCTGCTCGGCGGCGGCGTCCGGGACGATCTTCTTCGCGGCGTCAGTGGGGGTGGCGGCCCGCAGGTCGGCCACCAGGTCACACAACGGGTTGTCGGGCTCGTGCCCGACCGCGCTCACCACCGGGGTGCGGCAGGCCGCGATCGCCCGGCACAGGGTCTCGTCGGAGAACGGCAGCAGGTCCTCCACGCTGCCGCCGCCCCGCGCCAACACGATCACCTCCACAGCCGGGTCGGCGTCCAGATCACGCAGCGCCTCGACGATCTGGGCCACCGCGGTCGGTCCCTGCACGGCGGTGTTGCGCACCGCGAAGTGCACCGCCGGCCATCGCGCGGCGGCCACCGACATGACGTCGCGCTCGGCGGCGCTGGCCCGGCCGGTGATCAGGCCGATCGTGGACGGCAGGAAGGGGATCGGCCGTTTGAGTCGTGGATCGAACAGGCCCTCGGCGTCCAGCAGCTGGCGCAGCCGTTCGATGCGGGCCAGCAGTTCGCCGATTCCGACGGCCCGGATCTCGGTGAGCCGCAGGGAGAAGGTTCCGCGGGCGGTGTAGAAGTTGGGTTTCCCGCAGACCACCACCTGGGTGCCCTCGGTCAGCTTGACCGGCGCGCCGGCCACCAGTTCGGGGCTGCATGTGACCGTCAGCGACATGTCTGCGGCGGGATCACGCAGCACCATGAACACCGTACGGACCCCGGGCCGCAGGTTGATCTGGGTCAGCTGGCCCTCGACCCACACCGATCCCAGCCGGTCGATCCAGCCCTTCACCCGGATGGCGACCGCGCGAACCGGGAACGGGCTCTCCGGTGAGCTACCCGGTGCGGGGGCGGTCACTTCGTGTTGGCGCGGGTGATCCTGTTGGCGAGCAGCGTCTGGAACGGTGCCCGCGCCTTGGTGGCTTCCTCGTAGCCGAGCAGGGTCTCCAGCTCGTCGATGCTCAGGGAGGCCAGGCGGGCCCGCAACTGGGCCAGGGTCAGGTTGCCGTAGTCGAGTTCGTCGACCAGGTCGGGGGTGGGCACCTGCGAGCCTGCGGCCTTGCTCGGGCCCGGAGCGGCACCGGCGGGCGGGGCCGGGCGGTCTTCGCCGCCCTCGCTGAACGAGTACAGGGCGAAGCGACCGTCAGAGCGCTGGCCGGGGTCCTCGTCGAAGGTGGCGTCGAGGTCGGCACCGTTGAGGTCGTCGTCGGCGTCCTCGTCGAACGTCGCCCACTCGGGCTGTTCGTCCTTCGGCGGGAAGATCGACTCGAGGGTGGAGTCACCCTTGTTGACCAGCTCGGCGATGCTCTGCTGCCAGCGCATCACGGCGTGTGCGGCCTGGCTGGCCAGGGTCATCGGATAAGTCAGGATGGTTTGGGGCAGCTTGATGGTCTCCTCGACGGCGACGGTCGCCGCCCCTACCAGAAGCCGGACTCCGAATGGTGCATTAGCCATGGCCTCCAGCCTGCCTTACCCGCCGGTCATCTCCAAGTACCGACCGGGTGGGCGCGAGCTGGCGGCCCACGTCGGGCAGACCGTACCCTGGGTGCCATGCCGACCCTTGATGTTGAGACTTCCGACAGTTCAGGGGCGCCGGTCACCACGGCTCCCTCCGGTAAGCGGGTGTTGCTGGCCGAGCCCCGCGGATACTGCGCGGGCGTAGACCGTGCGGTTGAGACGGTGGAGCGAGCGCTGGAGAAGCACGGTGCGCCGGTGTACGTCCGCCACGAGATCGTGCACAACAAGCATGTGGTGGACACCCTGACCGATATGGGCGCGGTGTTCGTCGACGAGACCGACCAGGTGCCCGAGGGCCAGATGGTGGTGTTTTCCGCCCACGGGGTGGCCCCGACCGTGCACCAGTCGGCCGCCCAGCGCAGCCTGCGGGTGATCGACGCGACCTGCCCACTGGTCAACAAGGTGCACAACGAGGCCAAGCGGTTCGCCCGGGACGGCTACGACATTCTGCTCATCGGCCACGCCGGCCACGAAGAGGTCATCGGAATCATCGGTGAGGCACCCGATGACGTGCAGCTGGTCGACGGTCTGGACGCGGTGGCCTCGGTGAAGGTGCGTGACGAGAACAAGGTGGTGTGGCTGTCACAGACCACACTGAGCGTCGACGAGACGATGCAGACCGTGGTCAAGCTGCGTGAGCGGTTCCCGAACCTGCAGGATCCGCCCAGCGACGACATCTGCTACGCCACGCAGAACCGGCAGACCGCGGTCAAGGCGATGGCGCCGGAATGTGAGCTGGTGATCGTCGTCGGCTCGCGTAACTCGTCGAACTCCAACCGGCTGGTCGAGGTGGCTTTGGGTGCCGGTGCCGGCGCGGCCCACCTGGTCGACTACGCCGCCGACATCGACCCGTCGTGGCTGGTCGGCGAATCCGGCGAGGTGCAGACCGTCGGCGTCACCTCAGGCGCGTCGGTCCCGGAGATCCTGGTCCGCGGCGTGCTCGAACGGCTGGCCGAGCATGGTTACGGCACGGTGTTCCCGGTGACGACCGCCAACGAGACGCTGGTGTTCGCGTTGCCGCGGGAGATCCGGCCGGACCTGCGCTAGGCGTCGAACTCAGATGTCGTACTCCCAGGCGTCGGCGTTCTCGTTGCGCGGCCGGCGGGGTCTACTGGGAGGCTGCGTGCCCGACTCGTCGCCGGCGGCTTTGCGATAGCGCACCTGGGAGACCGGGTGATGGGCGGCGTCGGAACCGTTGGTGCGGTCACCGGCGGCCGACGGCCTGCGCCGCGGAAGTGATTCGGACGGCTCGGCGGGCCGGTAACCGCGTGTCCGCGGGTCCCGGTTGCCCCTCGGCCCGGGTTCGGTGCGCCGACGTGGCGCCTCGTCCCGCCAACCGGGCTCCTGGCGCCGCCGTCGCATCTGCTCATCGCGCGGGTCCGGTGCGGGCCGTCGCCGCCGCGGGATATCCGCGCCCGACGCCTCATCCCTGGGTGGCCGAATGTGCCGCGACCGTGTCGGCGCGGATTGGGGCGTGTCCCGACGGCTCTCGGTGGACCTGGCACGGGAGGACCGGCTCGCGGTGCCCTCCCGGGCCGCGCGACGCGCCTCCGGGGTGGCCCGCCGGGGACGTTCGCCGGGGCGGCGTTCGCTCGGGCGGCGGTCGCTCGGGGGTCGTTCGCGCCGGGTCCGCGAGGCGGGCTGCTCGATGGCGTGAGCGGGGTTGCGGTTCAGGGCCGCGGTGAGCATGGCACTGAGCTTCTCGACCAGCGGGGGGCGTCGCCGGGTACGAGTGCTGTCTTCGGCATCGGATCTCGCCGAGTGGTTCAGCATTCCGAGATACCAGCGGACCATCCCGACCAGCAGCACCGCCGCCGCGGTGAACAGCATCAGCGGGAAGCGCTCGATCAGCGGATATCCGCAGTTGATCAGGATGGCCTTGAGTCCGGGGAAGCCGACGCCGTGGAACATCCAGTAGGCGCTGGGCACGGCGCAGAACAGGATCAGGGGAGGCTGGATGACCGCCGTGAACACCGCCGACTGGCGCACCGTCAGCACCGCCGCGATGCAGCCCATCACGTAGAGGGCGGAGAAGACCGTGGTCAGCTCCTTGCCGCCGGATCCGGCGTTGAACGCGATCCCGATCGCGGAGGCGACCGACGCCACCGCCACGGCACCCCACCACGGCAGACCAGCAGCGTTGGGCAGGATCGAACGGTGGTCAGCTGCCACCGTCGACTTCTCCCGCTGTGCTGCCACACACTGACGGTACCGGCTGGCGAGGGTGAGCAGGTACGGCGGCACGCTCTAGACTTGGCTTCCCGTGAGCCTGAGCCTGGGAATCGTGGGGTTGCCCAACGTCGGTAAGTCGACCCTGTTCAACGCGCTGACCCGCAACGACGTGTTGGCAGCCAACTATCCGTTCGCGACGATCGAACCGAACGAGGGCGTGGTGCCGCTGCCCGATCCCCGGCTGGCCAAGCTGGCGGAGATCTTCGGCTCCGAGCGGATCCTGCCGGCGCCGGTGACGTTCGTCGACATCGCCGGCATCGTCAAGGGCGCCTCGGAGGGGGCGGGGCTGGGCAACAAGTTCCTGGCCAACATCCGCGAGTGCGACGCCATCTGTCAGGTGGTGCGGGTGTTCGCCGACGACGACGTGGTGCACGTCGACGGCAAGGTGGACCCGGAGGCCGACATCGAGGTGATCGCCACCGAGCTGATCCTGGCCGACATGCAGACCCTGGAGAAGGCGGTGCCGCGCCTGGAGAAGGAAGCCCGCAACAACAAGGATCGCAAGCCGATGCACGAGGCCGCGGTGGCCGCCGCGGCGATCCTCGACACCGGCAAGACGCTGTTCGCCGCCGGGGTGGACACCGCGCCGCTGCGCGAGCTGAACCTGCTGACCACCAAGCCGTTCCTGTACGTGTTCAACGCCGACGAGGCGGTGCTCACCGATGCGGCGCGGGTGGCCTCGCTGCGTGAGCTGGTCGCCCCGGCGGACGCGGTGTTCCTGGACGCCAAGATCGAATCCGAGCTCGCCGAGTTGGACGACGAGTCGGCGATGGAGCTGCTGGAGTCCATCGGCCAGAGTGAGCGCGGCCTGGACGCGTTGGCCCGGGCCGGTTTCCACACCCTGAAGCTGCAGACCTACCTGACCGCCGGGCCCAAGGAGGCCCGGGCCTGGACCATCCACCAGGGCGACACCGCGCCCAAGGCGGCCGGGGTGATCCACACCGACTTCGAGAAGGGCTTCATCAAGGCCGAGGTGGTGTCGTTCGACGACCTGGCCGAGGCCGGGTCGATGGCCGCCGCCAAAGCCGCCGGCAAGGTGCGCATGGAGGGCAAGGATTACGTCATGGCCGACGGCGACGTGGTGGAGTTCCGGTTCAATGTCTGACGCATTGCCGCCGTGTCCCGCATGTGGCGAGGCATTCACCTACGAGCTCGGCGCGCTGCTGGTGTGCCCGATGTGTGGCCATGAATGGTCGGCCGATGCGGCATCGTCTGATGCGGATCGGGTCGAGGAACCTGAGGTCAAGGACTCCGTCGGCAACCCACTCGCCGACGGAGACACGGTCATCGTCGTGGTCACCGTGAAGGTCAAGGGTAGTGGCGGCGGCGTCATCAAATCTGGGACGAAAGTCCGTGGTATCAGGCTCATTTCGGACGGCGTCGGCGATCACGACATCGACGCGAACGTTCCGGGGTTCGGTCGCATGCAACTCAAGTCCAGTGTGGTGAAAAAGGTCGTCTGACGACGAGAACGCGTCCGATTCCGCGTCCGCGAGCCGCCGTTCAGTTGATGATCTCGTCGCTGCCGTCTGCCCGCATCGCGGCCAATCGGTCGCGCCACTCCTGAAGTGCCTCGGGCGTCAGGCGCGGCCAATCATCGATCTCTTCGATGATCCGGACCGGTTCACTGCTGCGGTAGGAGCGGGTCGGGTTGCCCGGGAACTTCTTATCGGTGACGTTGGGATCGTTCTGGAACTCCCCGGTCGGTTCGACGCGATACACCCGCGGCGTGCCGTCGCCGGCCGCGAGCTCGGCCGCCAGCCCGGCGCCGTCGCGCAGGGCGGTGAAATAGATGTGATTCATGACGATTTCCGGCCGATAGTTGGAACGGAAGCCCGCGGTGAGCAGGTCTCCAATCGCCAGTGCGGCCTTTGTTCCGTGGAAGAACGGACCTTCGTCGAGCACCGGAGCCACCGCGTCAGGTTACCGGGCGTGATCGACCGCGAGATTGAAGCCATGCACGAAAAATCGCTGACTCGCCTGCCTCAGTGCAATCTCGTGGAAGGCGCTACAGCATCCCCGGCAGGCCGACCTCGTTGTCAGAGGTCGCGGCTAGCGTGCCTGGTGCAACTGCACCTACTGCACCCCGGAGGGCTGAATGGCCTTTGTTTCGACCCGCATCATCACCGCCGACGTCAAGCGCCTGGTCGACTTCTACGAGATGGTCACTGGAGTCGCCGCGGTCTGGGGGAGTGAGCTTTTCGCCGAAATCCCGACACGTGTCGGCACGCTGGCCATCGGCAGTGACAAGACGGTCCCGCTGTTCGGAGACGGATCCGCCGAACCGTCGGCCAACCGCAGCGCGATCCTGGAGTTCATCGTCGACGACGTGGACGCCCAATATGAGCGCCTCCGCGGGCAGGTGCCCGAGGTCGTGACAGAGCCGACGACCATGCCGTGGGGCAACCGTGCGCTGCTGTTCCGGGATCCCGACGGCAACCTCGTCAACCTGTTCACGCCGGTCACCGAAGCAGCCCGAGTGAAGTTCGGGCTGTGACATGAGCCACGTCACGCCGGCCCGCGACGGGCTACCGGCTACCAGATGACGGCGAGGCCCGCGGCGGTCAGGACCAGCGCCCCGGCGGCGTAGAACAGCGCGCGCGGAGCTTCACCGCCCAACTTGCGTTGCCGGGCGCGGCCGATCCCCAGGACGGCACCCAGCGCGACCAGGATCACCAGCTTGGTCCCGATCTTGGGGTAGTTGAGCACCACGTCGGCGGGCCAGGGAGCGGCCAGTGCCAGCCCGGTCACCAACGAGAGCACCACGCCGTAGTCCATGACCGGGGTAAGCTGGAAGCGCCGTGCCGCGGCTTCGGCGACCAGGGCCCCGAAGATCACCGCGAACCCGATGATGTGCAGCAGAACTATTACGTGCCGTAGTACCTCCACGACGTTCAGGCTAGCCCCTGACGTGGGCACGGGCCAATCATCGGCGCGCCGCCGCCCACTACCCTTGTTCGACATGACTGCATCGACAACCAGGCTGGCCGCCGTCGTGGCCGCTACCAGCGACCCGGCCGCCGCCGACCCGGCCAAATCCCAGGTCGTGTTCCGTGCCTCCGCCGTCGCCCACGACGCCGTTGCCAGCACGATCACCATGGGCCGCTACAGCGCCGAAGTAGACGAGCCGCCGACGCTCGGAGGCGAGAACACCGCCCCCAACCCGGTCGAGTACTACCTGGGATCGCTGCTGTCCTGCCAGATCGTCACCTGGCGGTACTGGGCGGAGAAGCTGGGCATCACGGTCGACGAGATCACCGGGCGAGCCGAGGGCGATCTCGATGTGCGCGGTTTCTTCGGCCTGGACGACTCGGTTCGTCCCGGCTTCAGTGAGGTGCGCGTGGTCGTCACGGTGACCGGCCCGGAAACCGAAGAGCGCTACGCCGAACTGCACCGGATCGTCGAATCCCATTGCCCGGTACTGGACTTGACCACCAACGTCACGCCGGTGCGCAGCACTCTCGAGATCGGAGCGGGGCAGTGATCTTCATCGTGGTGAAATTCCAGATCAAGCCCGAGTGGGCGGAGCGCTGGCCGCAACTGGTCGCCGAATTCACCGCGGCCACCCGGGCCGAACCGGGCAACCTGTGGTTCGACTGGTCGCGCAGCCTCGACGACTCAAACGAGTATGTGCTGATCGAGGCATTCCGCGACGGCGACGCCGGCAGCGCGCACGTCAACAGCGACCACTTCAAGCGGGCCATCGCCGAAATGCCGCAGGCGCTCGCGGCGACGCCGAAGATCGTCAGCCAGCAGATCGACGCGACGGACTGGTCGCCGATGGGTGAGCTGGCGGTCGAGTAGCGCGCCTACGGCACGACGACGATCTCGCGGCCCAACTGATATCCGGGCGTCAGCGGCAGGATGTCGCCGCTCCAGAACGACCCGGGGTCGAACCAGTTCGAACTCTTGTCGGTCGACAGCAGGCCCATCTCCTCGTAGGTGATGGCCACCGTCTCGGCGCAGTAGGCGGTCTGCAGGGCCACTTTGCCCTTGCGCGCCCGGCGGCGCTGGCTGACTTCGCGAACCTTGCGGTCCAGCACCGGGATCCCTCGGGTCCAGTCGCCCGCGGTCGGCAGGCGGCCTCGCAGCCAGCGGCCGGTGAGCCGCGCCGTGGTGGGAAACGCGGTGCCGTCCATCCGGGCGATCACCTGCAACAGCCGGTCTTCCTGCTCACGGGTGACGGTTCCACTGAGCTGGCGGAACCAGCAGCGCTGCTCGTAGCGGCCCAGCCATTGCTCGATGGCGGCGCGGGCGTCGTTGAGCTGCACGCCGCGGTGGTTGGTGCCGGTCCAGAAGTCGAGCAGCTTGTCGCCCAGCTCGGCATGCCAGATCAGCGGGGGCAGGTCTTCGAGGGCCACCGTCATGCCGACGTGGTTCACCGGGGCGTTGGACAGGGTCTGGATGGCGCGGTCCGGGCCGGAGCGGCCACGGAACAACCAGATGTCGCCGGTGCGGGTTTCGCGCAGCGCCTGTTCCAAAGTCACCGTGTGTGGGTCCACGAGAGGGACCTTAAGGTGTGAGCGTGCGCAGCATCTGGAAATGGATCGGCCTGGCGGGTGTGGTCGGGGTTGCCGCCGGGGGAGTGCTGGTGGCGCGAGACCAGCGCCGTCGACGGGCCTACACGCCCGATGAGGTCCGCGCCCGGTTGCATCAGCGGCTGGCGGAAGCCGGCGGTGCCGGCGGTTGAGCGAGGCTCGACGGAGGAGAGGCGAAGCTGCGACCGCCGCATGAACGCGGCGGTGTCGGCTAGCCGGTCTCCACAGCGTAGAGGCGGTGGGTGCCGGCGAAGCCCTTCAACTCGGCGTCTCGGCCGGCGCCGACGGTGATGTCGTCGCAGTCCTTGACGGCCTCGCGCACCGGTCCGCTGATCAGGATCTGGGTGCCGTCGGCGGCAGCGGCCACCCGCGCGGCCATCGCCACATTGCGGCCGAAGAGGTCGTCGCCGCGGCGCACCGAGCGGCCCATGTGAATTCCGATCCGCACCCGGATCGGGTGCTGCGGTTTGCGGCCGCGTGGGTGCTGCAGCCCCCGCTGGATCGCGATGGCGCAGCGCACCGCCCGATCGGGCTGCGCGAAGGCGATCATGTAGCCGTCGCCCTGGTTCTTGACGACGTGGCCGGAATGCTCGCGGACCGTGCGCTGCACCATCTCGTCGTGCCGGGCGAGCAGCTTCACCCAGGCGCGGTCGCCGATCCGCTCGTTGAGCGCGGTGGATTCCTCGATGTCGGTGAACAGCACCACGACGTGGCCGTCCGGTGTCAGGCGGGCCAGGTCGGGTCGTTCGACTTCAGCCCAGTCGGCGAGGTCTTCGATCGAACTGCGTACGGCCGCCCCAAACCCCTGCTTGCGCACCAGGTTCGCGGTCTGCCACACCGTCTTGACGGCCTCGCGTCCGCCGGACAGCAGGAGGTTGCGGGTGTCGACCCTATTGCGTAGCTCCTCGGCCTCCGCGCTGATCCGCCGCAGCCGCGCGTTCAGCACCACCAGCGCGACCCCTTCGGCTACCGCCACCGCCGCCAGGAGGTAGGCCGCGAGCATCGGCGGTGCGAGCCACCCGGTCAAGGCCCGGACACGAACTCGACGACAGCAGAGCTGAAGGCGTCGTTGTCGTCGCCCGCCGCGGTGTGCCCGGCATCGGACAGTTCGACCAGCCGGGCGCTCGGCACCTTGGCCAGGAAGTCCGCGACGCCCTCGGTGCTGACCACATCGGACAGCTTGCCGCGGATCAGCAGGATCGGGATCTGCAGGTCGATCGCGGCCGCCTCGAGCTTCTCGGTGCGCAGCGCCGGGTCATCGCCGGGCTTGGTCAACAACGCCGGATCCCAATGCCAGTACCACCGGCCGTCGCGGAACCGAAGATTCTTCTTCAGGCCCTCGGGGCTTCGGGGTTTGGGCCGGTGCGGCAGGTACGCGGCCACCGCGTCGGCGGCCTGCTCGAGGGAGTCGAAACCGTCGATGTGGCCGAACATGAAGTCGCGGATGCGGGCGCTGCCGACCTTCTCGTAGCGGGGCACCACGTCGACCAGCACCAGTTTGGTCACCCGCCGCGGCCCCGCCTGGTCGGCGACCAGAATCCCGGTCAGCCCGCCCATACTGGCCCCGATCAGCACCACCGGCCGGGCGATCGTGTCGATCACCGCGAGTGCGTCGCCGGCAAGTGTCTCGATGGCGTAGTCGGCACCCGGTGCGCGGTCGCTGTCGCCGTGCCCGCGGGTGTCGAGCGCGACGACGTGAAAGCCCTGATCGGCCAGGATCTGGCCGGTCTTGTGCCAGGAGAACCGATTCTGGCCGCCCCCGTGCAGCATCACGATCGTGGGACGCCCGTCGGCAGCGGAATCCCGGTTCCATTCATCGGCGACCAGTCTGACTCCGTTGAGGCCGTCGAATTCGACGGTCTGGGCTGTGCTCATCACCAGATGGTAGATAGTTTGGACGACAAGGCGGACGGAAACGGTGGCGGGTTCGAGCAGCGGCGAACAGGAGCGCAGGTGGCAGACGACGCGGATGGCGTGAGCGCTCCGCGGGGCGCGCTGATCGCCGAGCTGGCCGCGGTGCTGGTGTCGACGGTCGTGGTCGGCTGGCTGGGGTTTCACGCCGAGGCGGCCCACGAAGCCGCCGCCCAGCGGGAGATGTTCGTGCGGGCGGCCCGCCAGACCGCGATCGACCTCACCACGGTCGACTACCAGAATGCCCAGGGCGACGTGCAGCGCGTGCTTGATTCGGCGACCGGCGATTTCTACAAGCGGTTCGCCGAACAGGCCCCACTGCTCATCGAGACCGTCACCCGGGAGCGCTCGCAGGCGGTCAGCTCGGTGAGTGAGGCGGGTTTGGAATGGCAGTCCGGCGATGAGGCCCAGGTGCTGGTGGCCGTCAGCGTCGCGTCCACCCCATTGGGCGGCCTGGATCTGCATCCCCATGAGCTGCGGATGCGGATGACGGTCCAGCGGGTGGGCAAGCAGGCCAAGGTCTCCGAAGTCGAGTACGTGCTATGAACCGACTGGTCTACGGGGTGCTGCCGGGCCTGATCCTGGCGTTGGCGGTGGCGGCCGGGTTGTTGAAGTGGCACGACGGGTCGGTGCGCGCCGAGGAACAGATACGTGCTGAAACCGTCAGCGTGGCAACCGAATCGACCATCGCAATGCTGTCGTTCAGTTCCGACACCATCGAACAGGACGTGGCCGACGTCCAACAGTTGATGACCGAGGGCTTCCGGGACAGGTTCGCGGCGCGGGCACGTCAGCACATCGTTCCGGATGCCAAGGCGCGCAAGATCACCGCGGTCGCCGAGGTGCCCGGGGCGGCATCGGTGTGGGCCACCGCCAAACACGCGGTGGTGCTGGTCTTCGTGGATCGCACCGTCAGCGTCGGCGACTCCGAGCCCGTTGAGGCAGCCTCCAGCTACCGGGTGACACTGGACAATGTCGACGGCCGGTGGCTGGTCGCAGACTTCGAGCCGGTCTGAGGAGCTGACGATGAGCGAACCGCGCTGGATCGATGTGGCGGCGCCCGAGGTGGCGCTCAAGGCACTGAGTTGGGGAACGCCGGGAAACCCGGTGGCGTTGTGCCTGCACGGTTTTCCCGACACCGCCTACGGGTGGCGCCGGGTGGCGCCCAAGCTGGTCGCGGCCGGCTGGCATGTGGTGGCGCCGTTCATGCGGGGGTACGCCCCGTCCTCGATCCCGGCCGACGGGAGCTACCACATCGGCGCGCTGATGGACGACGCGTTGCGGGTGTACGAAACCGTGGGCGGCACCGGCCGTGACGTGGTGATCGGTCACGACTGGGGCGCGATGGCGACCACCGGACTGGCCGCGCTGCCGGACAGCCCGTTCACCAAGGCGGTGATCATGTCGGTGCCGCCGCCGGCGGCGCTGCGCTCGGTCGGGGCAGCGGACCGGGTCACCATGACCGGCTACCTGCCGGCGCAGATGTTGCGCAGCTGGTACATCGGCTATTTCCAACTGCCGTGGCTGCCGGACCGCTCCGCGTCCTGGGTGCTGCCGCGGTTGTGGCGGCGCTGGTCGCCGGGATACGACGCCGAGGAGGATCTGCGACACGTCGACGCCGCCATCGGCACACCGGAGGGTTGGCGGGCGGCACTGGGTCCCTACCGGGCGCTGCGCAGCGTCCGGGTGCCGGCCCGCTACGCAGACCTGCATCGGCACTGGCTGCAGCTGCCGAAGCTGCCGAGCCTGTACCTGCACGGGCGCACCGACGGCTGCATGTCGGTGTCGTTCACTCGGTGGGTGGATCCGGCACTGCCGGACGGCAGCGCGGTGGCCGTCGTCGAAAACGCCGGGCATTTCCTGCAACTTGAACAGCCCGACGAAGTCGCCGATCGGGTGCTGCAATTCCTCAAGTGATCGGGGCGATGCGGGGACACCCGATGACCGCGATCGACGCGCAGTTCTACTGGATGTCGGCGAGGATCCCCAGCGACCAGTTCCTGTTGTACGCCTTCGCCGGTGTGCCGGCCGATTTCGACGGCGCGGTCGCCGAGGTGCTCGATCGGGCCCGGGCGAGCGCGGATCTGACCATGCGGGTCGAGGACACCAGTGCGTGGCGCTACCCGCGGTGGGTGCCGACACTCGATCCCGTCGGCGTCACCGCACACCGGGCTCCCGGCGACAGCTGGGCCGGCTGCCTGGATGCGATCGTGCGCCTGGCCGACGACCAACTCGACGTCCGGGTCGCGCCGTGGAAGCTGCACCTGTTCGCCCCGGTGGACGGCATTCCCGGCGTCGGCGGCGCAGGCACGGTGGCGGTGTTGCAGGTCGCGCATGCCCTCGCGGACGGCGGCCGGGCCTCCGCGCTGGCCGCGTGGTTGTTCGGCCGCGAGGAGCCGGTCGCCGCGGTGGATCGGCCGGGGCGGGGTCTCCTGCCCTGGCGGGCGATCGTCGCGGCACGAGCTCACCGAAAGCGGGTCGAGGACACCCGGTCTGGTGTACTGCCTCCGCCGGTTGGTGACCGGCCGCCGCTGGCCACCAACAATCGGCCGGCCGGGGCTCGTGCGGTGCGGACCCTGGTGCGCCGGCGCGCCGAGCTGGGCGGGTCCACCGTCACCGTCGCGGTGTTGTCGGCGGTGTCGGCGGCGCTGGCGGAGTATCTCGACGAGCCGTGCGATTCGCTGGGCGCCGAGGTACCGATGGCCAAAGCCGGTATTCGTCAAGCGAATAACCACTTCGGAAACATTCCGGTGGGGCTCTACCCGCACTGCGATCGGCCGACCCGTGTCGAGCGGATCGCTGCCGAGATCGCCGGCGGCCGGCTGCGGGCCCGCCATCGTGCTTCGGTCACGGCCGACCGGGCGTTCGCCGCGACACCGGCCGCGCTGCTGCGCTGGGGCGTCGAGAAATTCGACTCACAGACCCGGCCGGTGCGGGTTTCCGGCAACACCGTGGTGTCCAGCGTGTACCGAGGTGCCGCCGACCTGCGGTTCGGCAGGTCGCCGGTGGTGTTGACCGCCGGGTTTCCGGCGCTGTCCCCGGTCATGGGACTCACTCATGGCGTGCACGGCCTCGGGGACACGGTGGTGATCAGCGTGCACGCGGCCGAATCGGCGATCAGTGATATCGACGTATATCTAGGTCTGCTGGACGCGGCATTGTAGGTTGAGGCACATGGCCACTGCTGCTGATGTCGCACTGCTGATCCTGCGCCTCGTTCTGGGCCTGACCCTGGCGGCGCACGGTTTGAACAAGTTCTTCGGCGGGGGGCGCATCCCCGGCACCGCGCGCTGGTTCGAAAGCATCGGGATGAGGTACGGCAAGTTCCAGGCGGTGACGGCGGCAACAGCCGAGATCGCCGCCGGACTGGGACTGGCCATCGGGCTGTTCACTCCGATCGCCGCTGCGGGATTCGTGGCGCTGATGGCGGTCGCGGTGTGGACCGTGCACCGGTCGAACGGCTTCTTCGTGCTCACCAACGGTTGGGAGTACAACCTGGTGCTGGCCACCGGCGCCGTCGTGGTGGCGATGCTCGGACCGGGCTACCTCAGCGCGGACCACCAGATCTTCTGCCACTGCTGGCAGAACGGCTGGCCGGGCCTGTGGATATCGGTGGGTCTCGGACTGGCCGGCGCGGTCGGTCAGCTGCTGCTGTTCTACCGCCCGCCGGCCAAGTCTGAGCAGGCCGCCGCGACCGGCGAGTAGGGCAGTCCGCTTCCGGCATTCTCGTCGACGACCACCCGCCGGCCCAGATAGGGGAATGCCCGCTGCGGGCACGCCTCGCGGTCGCAGATCTTGCATCCCGCGCCGATGGGCACCACGGTGGCCTCGTCGTCCAAGGCGACCCCGGTGGAGTAGATGAGTTTCTCGGCATGCGCCAGGTCACAGCCCAGCCCGACGGCGAAGGTCTTGTGCTGGCCCAGGTAGCCGCGGCCCTCGGGCGGTGTGGTGGTGGCGATCCAGAAGTATTTGCGTCCGTCGGGCATCTGCGCGACCTGGGTGATGATCCGGCCGGGTTGGCTGAACGCGTCGTGCACCACCCACAGCGGACAGCTTCCGCCGACCCGGCTGAAGTGAAATGCGGTGGCCGACTGCCGTTTCGAGATGTTGCCCGCCTTGTCGGTGCGGACGAAGATGAACGGTACCCCGCGCCGGCCCGGCCGTTGCAACGTCGAGAGCCGGTGGCACACCGTCTCGAACCCCACCTCGAAACGGCGCCCCAGCAGGTCGATGTCGTAGCGCAGGTCGGTCGCCGAGCGGTGGAACTGCCGGTAGGGCAACAGGAACGCGCCGGCGAAGTAGTTGGCCAACCCGATCCGGGCCACACCGCGCGCTTCCGGGCTCAACAACTGATCGCCGGCAACGAAGTCGCTCAGCAGCTCGGTCTGGGTCAGCAGCGCCAGCTGGGTGGCGATCTGGAAGGCCCGCTGGCCCGCCAGCAGCCAGTGCGCGATGCGCAGCACCCGGGTCGCCGGATCGAAGACACGCTTGGTCCCGGCGGGTAGGTCGTCGACCACCGCCACAGTGATGCCGAGGCGTTCGGCCATCAGCGCCGACAACTGAATGTCCAAGCCGCCGAAGCGCATCCCGGCGTCGACGAACAGCTTCTCGGCGGCGTCGTCGAGCTCGCCGATGTAGTTGTTGCGGTCGTAGAAGAAGTCCCGGACCTCTTCGAACGGCATCGGGCGTGCCACCGTCTGCGCGGAGTCGCCGGACACCCGCGAACGGTAGGACTCCAATTCCTCGGTGGCGCCGCGCAGTTGGCGGTGCATGGTCAGCAGGCTGTTGCCGATCTCGGGCATCCGCGCGACGAGTTCCTCGAGCAGGCTGTCGCTGGCGGCGTGTTCGCCGGCGGTGGCGGTGAACATGTCGCGCAGGTCGGCGACCAGCCGGGCGTCGGAGTCCGGCGAGAAGTACTGCGCCGGCAGGCTGAACCGCTCGGTCAGCGCCAGCAGTACGGGCACGGTGATCGGTCGTTGATCGTTCTCGAGCTGGTTGACGTAGCTGGTGGACAGGTTCAGCTCGCGGGCCAACCCCACTTGAGTCAGGCCGCGCTCCTCGCGCAGCCGTCGTAGCCGGGCACCGGCGAAAGTCCGGGTGGAGGAGGAGGGTGCCATGTATGCAGCCTAATCCCGGGGGCATTCGCAATGTTCGCAAAACCGGCCGATCAAGGACGCACGAATACGCATTTACAGTGCATATCACCGGCCTGAAATCGTGCGTAGGGTGTGAAACATGCAGGTACATGACGTCAGAGCACACCGCAGCGCCGAGGATTTTCCCCTTCACGAGCACCTCGCCTGGAAGATCGCGGAGATGGCCGCCGACCCGGTGGCCGTCCCCGATGACACCGCCGAGATGGTGATCAACCGCATCATCGACAACGCCGGTGTCAGCGCGGTGTCGGTGCTGCGTCGGCCGGTGACGGTGGCGCGCCGCCAGGCGCTGGCCCACCCGGTCACCAACGGGGCGCAGGTGTTCGGTGTGCCGGGCGGCTATTCGGCGGAGTGGGCGGCCTGGGCCAACGGTGTCGCGGTGCGCGAACTGGACTTCCACGACACGTTCCTGGCTGCCGAATACTCCCACCCCGGCGACAACATCCCGCCGTTGGTCGCGGTCGCCCAGCAGCTCGGCGTCTCCGGTGCCGACCTGATCCGTGGCCTGGCATGCGCCTACGAGGTGCAGATCGACCTGGTCAAGGGAATCTGCCTGCACGAGCACAAGATCGACCACGTGGCGCACCTGGGTCCGTCGGTGGCCGCCGGGATCGGCACCATGCTCCGGCTGGACCCGGAGGTGATCTACTCCGCGGTCGGCCAGGCGCTGCACCTGACCACGGCCACTCGGCAGTCGCGCAAGGGGCTTATCTCGAGCTGGAAGGCGTATGCACCTGCGCTGGCCGGCAAGGTGGGAATAGAGGCGGTCGACCGCGCGATGCGCGGCGAGGGCTCGCCGGCGCCGATCTGGGAGGGCGAGGACGGGGTCATCGCCTGGCTGCTGTCCGGGCCCGACCACACCTACCGGGTGCCGCTGCCCGGCCCCGGCGAGGCCAAACGCGCCATCCTCGACAGCTACACCAAGGAGTACTCCGCCGAATACCAGAGTCAGGCCTTGATCGATCTGGCCCGCCGACTGCGGGACCGTATCGGTGATCTGGAGCAGGTCGCGACGATCGTGCTGCACACCAGCCACCACACCCACTACGTGATCGGCACCGGATCGGGCGACCCGCAGAAGTTCGACCCGGACGCGTCCCGGGAGACGCTGGACCACTCGGTGATGTACATCTTCGCCGTCGCCCTGCAAGACGGCAACTGGCACCACGAACGCTCCTACGCACCCGAGCGTGCGCACCGTCCCGACACCATCGCGTTGTGGCACAAGATCTCCACGGTCGAGGACCCGGAGTGGACCCGGCGTTACCACTCGACCGATCCGGCTGACAAGGCGTTCGGTGCGCGCGCGGAGGTCACGCTGGCCAGCGGCGAGGTGATCACCGACGAGTTGGCGATCGCCGACGCGCACCCGCTGGGGGCGCGGCCGTTCGCCCGCCCGCAGTACACCGCCAAGTTCGCCGAGCTGGCCGACGGCGTGGTCGAACCCGCTGAGCAGCAACGGTTCCTGTCGGTGGTCGAAGGCCTGGCCGACCTGGCCGGAGGGCAGCTCGGGGCGTTGAACATCGTCGTCAATCCGCTGGTGCTGGACAAGGCGCCCGACACACCCGACGGGATCTTCCGATGAGCGGCCTGCTCGGCGCAGCGATCACGGCCGCCGACAAGCGGGCGGCGTTTCGGGCCGGCTTGGGATCGGGTCGGCTGCAACGCCTTCCGGGTGCCTTCTCACCGCTGGTGGCCAAGCTGATCGCCGAGATCGGGTTCGAGGGCGTCTACGTCTCCGGTGCGGTGCTCTCAGCTGATCTGGGGCTGCCGGACATCGGGCTGACCACGCTGACCGAGGTCGCCGGCCGCGGCGGGCAGATCGCCACGGCCACCGACCTGCCCACGCTGGTCGACGCCGACACCGGGTTCGGCGAGCCGATGAGCGCTGCGCGCACCGTGACCGTGCTCGAAGACGCCGGCCTGGCGGGCTGTCACCTCGAAGACCAGGTCAACCCGAAACGCTGCGGACACCTGGACGGCAAAGCGGTGGTGCCGCCGGCCGAGATGGTCAAGCGGCTGCGAGCCGCGGTGGCGGCGCGCCGCGACCCGAACTTCGTCATCTGCGCCCGCACCGACGCCGCGGGTGTTGAGGGATTGTCCGCGGCGATCGACCGGGCCAAGGCCTATGCCGACGCCGGTGCCGACCTGATCTTCACCGAAGCGCTCTCGGGTCCGGGCGAATTCGAGCGGTTCCGCGCCGCGGTGGACGTCCCGCTGCTGGCCAACATGACCGAGTTCGGCAAGTCGGAACTGCTTACCGCAGGGCAACTTTCGGATCTCGGCTACAACGCCGTCATCTACCCGGTCACCACGCTGCGGCTCGCGATGTTCGCCGTCGAAGCCGGGCTGCGCGAGATCGGCACGGCCGGAACACAGTCCGGGCTGTTGGGCCAGATGCAGCACCGCAGCCGGCTGTACGAGCTGCTGCGCTACGCCGACTACAGCCAGTTCGACTCCGAGATCTTCAACTTCACCGTTCAGGGAGGCCACCGGTGACCACTGCGGACATTCACAAGGGACTCGCCGGGGTCGTCGTCGACACCACCGCCATCTCAAAGGTGGTGCCGGAGACCAACTCGCTGACGTACCGGGGCTACCCCGTGCAGGATCTGGCCGCGCACTGCAGCTTCGAGCAGGTCGCCTACCTGCTGTGGCACGGTGAGCTGCCGACCGACGCCGAGTTGGCGCTGTTCTGCCAGCGCGAGAGGGCCGCCCGCCGGGTGGACCAGTCGCTGCTGTCGCTGGTGGCCAAGCTTCCCGACAACTGCCACCCGATGGACGTGGTGCGCACCGTGATCAGCTACCTGGGCGCCGAGGATCCCGCCGAGGACGACTGCGCCGAGTCGGCGAACTTCGCCAAGGCACTGCGGATGTTCGCAGTGCTGCCCACGATCGTCGCGGTCGACATGCGCCGCCGGCGCGGATTTGCCCCGGTGGCGCCGCACAGTCACCTGGGCTACGCCGAGAACTTCCTGCGGATGTGCTTCGGTGAGGTGCCCGAGAAGTTGATCGTCTCCGCGTTCGAGCAGTCGATGATCCTCTACGCCGAGCACGGGTTCAACGCCTCGACGTTCGCCGCCCGGGTGGTGACCTCGACCCAGTCCGACATCTACAGTGCGGTCACCGCGGCCATCGGCGCACTCAAGGGCTCGCTGCACGGTGGCGCCAACGAGGCAGTCATGCACGACATGATCGAGATCGGTGAGCCGGACAGGGCGGCAGAGTGGCTGCACGGCAAGCTGTCCCGCAAAGAGAAGGTGATGGGCTTTGGTCACCGCGTGTACAAGAACGGTGACTCGCGGGTGCCGACCATGAAGCAGGCCCTGGCCCGGATCGCCCAGGCAGGCGGCGGCGGACGCTGGATGAAGATCTACAGCGTCCTGGAGACCGAGATGTTCGCTGCCACCGGCATCAAGCCCAACCTGGACTTCCCGACCGGCCCGGCCTACTACCTGATGGGCTTCGACATCCCCATGTTCACCCCGCTGTTCGTGATGAGCCGGATCACCGGGTGGACCGCACACATCATCGAGCAGACCGCGGCCAACGCGCTGATCCGCCCGCTCAGCGCCTATTCGGGACATTCGCAGCGCGCACTCGACGTCGGCTGAGTCCCGGCAACGGCTACGATCCGGCCATGTCGCAATTGTTCCCCGATTACCGTCCGCTCTGGGAGACCGACCAGCACCGCGAACTGCGCAAACACACCGCTGACTTCCTGCGCAAGGAGGCCACGCCCAACCAGGAGCGCTGGGTGGCTCAGCACGGCGTGGACCGCGAGTTCTGGAACAAGGCCGGCGATGCCGGACTGCTGGGCCTGGATCTGCCCGAGGAGTTCGGCGGGGCCGGCGGCGACTACGCCATGCACTCGGTGGTGCAGGAAGAACTCGTCTACGCCCACGACCAGTGCTTCGGCTTCTCGGTGCACTCGCCGATCGTGGCGCACTACCTGTACGCCTGCGGCAACGAGGAACAACGCAAACGCTGGCTGCCCAAGGTCATCAGCGGCGAGGCGGTGCTGGCCATCGCGATGACCGAACCGGGCACCGGATCGGACTTGCAGTCGGTGCGCACCACTGCGGTCCGCGACGGCGACCACTACGTCATCAACGGGTCGAAGACGTTCATCTCCAACGGAACCCACTGCGACCTGTTGGTGATCGTGGCCAAGACCGACCCGTCCCAGGGTGCCGCCGGGGTGTCGCTGATCGTCGCCGAGACCAACGGCTTGGCGGGGTTCGAGCGTGGTCGGGTGCTGCAGAAGATCGGCCAGCACGGTCAGGACACCCGGGAACTGTTCTTCACCGACATGCGGGTTCCGGTCACCAACCTGCTCGGCGAGAAGGAGGGCCTGGGGTTCTACCAGCTCATGGACCAACTGGCCCGCGAGCGGCTGATCATCGGCACCCTGTGCGCGGCACTGGCCGAGGCCGCCGTGCTGGAGGCCATCCGGTACTCCAAGGACCGCGAAGCGTTCGGCCGGCCGATCGGCAACTTTCAGCACACCAAATTCGTGCTGGCCGAATGCAAGACGGAGACGCTGGCGATCAAGACCCTGGTCGACTACGCCATCAACCAGTACGTCGAGGGCAAGAACGACCCGATGACCGCGTCGATGGCCAAACTGTTCGCCGCCGAGAAATCCGATCAGATCGTCGACAAGTGCCTGCAGATCTTCGGTGGCTACGGCTACATGGCCGAATACCCGATCGCCAACATGTACACCGGTTCGCGGGTGAACCGGATCTACGGCGGCACCAGCGAGATCATGAAGGAGATCATCAGCCGCTCACTGTGAGCTCCAGGTGCTCGAGCCGGCGCACCAGCAGGCTGGGCAGCCACCGGCCCGCCTCGGCGATGCCGACATGCGAGGTGCGCGCGAGCAGTTCGACGATCACGATTCTGGCCTCCAAGCGGGCCAGGGCGGCGCCCACACAGAAGTGCGCGCCCCGGCCGAAGGCCAGATGCCCCACCCCCTCCCGGTCCAGCCGGAATTCGTTCGGGTCGGCGAAGCGCGCCGGGTCCCGGTTCGCCGCGCCCCACAGCAGCAGCAGGCGGGACCCGGCCGGCAGGTCCACCCCGCCCAGGGCGGTGTCGCGGCGGACGTGCCGGTAGTGGCCGCGGAACGGTGACTCGCACCGCAGCACCTCTTCGAGGAATGGGCCCAGCAGTTCCGGTGACTCGCGGACCCGGCGCTGGACCTCCGGGCGCGTCGCCAAAGTCCATGCGGCCGAGCCGATCAGCGAGGCGGTCGATTCACCGCCGGCACTGAACAGGGTGATCATCATGACCTGGGCGGTGATGGTGTCCAGTTCGCCGGACGCGCATGCGGTGGCCAGGTCACCGAGCAGGTTGTCCCGCGGATCGAGCGCGGCACGCCCGAAGTGGTCGGCGATGTAGCCCGCGAGCTCCATGACGGAGACACCCGCGGCGGCCAACTGGTCGGCGTCGACCAGCCCCTCCAACAGTTGGGTGCCCGCGTAGGCCCACCGCACCAGCTGATCGACGTCTTCGTCGGGCACACCGATCAGCCGCGCGACGATCATCATCGGCAGCCGGTTGGCGACCGCGCTCATCCACTCGATGCGCCCGTCGCGAAGTCCGTCGTGCCACAGCCGGTCCATCGTCTCGTTGATGAACGGCTCCAGGGCGCGGATGCGCTTGGCCGCCAGCTGCGGCACCAGCATCTTGCGGTGCGCGGCGTGCGTCGGGTCGTCGGCGGTGGCCAGCACCTGGGTGGGGTCGCCGAGTCCGGGCATCGGGAACGTGGCCACCGTGCCGTCGGGTTGATAGAGCATCGTCCCGGTCAGGTTCGAGGAGAAGTCCTCCGGCCGCGCGACGGCCTCGGTGACCGCATCCCAGCCGCACACCGCATAGAAGCCGGACTCACCGACGGCGTGCACCGGCCCGTCGTCCAGCATCCGCTCATAGAGCGGGTACGGGTCCTGGATACTTGCGTCGTTAAACAGTTCAAGGCCGATCGCGCCCATTCTGACCGTCATTGCTCCAGGTTGAGCGGTGGTTTCTCCCGGGTCAACTGGGTCAGCGGAAGTTGAAAATCGCCGGTTGGCATCCGCCTGGCCGGCCGTCTCAGCGGGGGTGACCGACCGGCAGCATTGATGAGAATTCCGGTGGAATTTGTCTCATGATGAGATGCTGGTTCCAGCAAGATGAGAGGCTGGGCCGGTGGCACGACATGACTGGCTGGTGGGCACCGACCGTCCCGCCGCAGCCGCCGAACGGATCTACGCCGCCGCCATCGACCTCATTGCGTCCGACGGTCTGGACGCACTGGACATTGACGTTCTGGCCGCCCGCGTCCACTGCTCGCGGGCCACCATCTACCGACATGCGGGCGGCAAATCCGAGATCCGCGACGGCGTGGTGGCCCGCGCCGCGCAGCACATTATCGAGACCGTGCGGGATACGGTGGCCGGCCAAACCGGCGCCGAGCGGGTGGTCACCGCGATCTCGACCGCCCTGCAGCGAATCCGCACGGACCCGTTGCGGAAGGTGATCATCGGCCCGCTGCGGGGCACGCAGGAGATGACCTGGATGGCGGGGTCCCCGATGCTGGCCGGATTCGCCCGTGATCTGAGCGGCCTGACCGGGGACGACCCGCTGGCAGCCCAGTGGGTCGTGCGGGTGGTGCTGTCGCTGTTGTGCTGGCCGGTCGAGGACGCCGAGGCCGAGCTACAGATTCTGGAGCGCTTCGTCGCCCCGGCGTTCGACACGAATAGTTGATCGCGACCCGAACTTCTAGAACACGTTCTAATCTGGCCGTCATGGGCTTTCTCAAGCAGGACACCCCGCAGATCGACTTCGCGGAATGGAGCAGAGGCACGCGGGCGGAGAAGATCGTCCCGATGGCCCGGCACTGGGCCGAGGTAGGTTTCGGCACGCCGGTGCTGCTGCACCTGTTCTACGTCGTCAAGATCGGCCTGTACATCCTGGGCGCGTGGTTGATCGCGCTGAGTACCGCCGGTATCGACGGCTTCACCGCCGTCGCGCACTGGTACGCCGAGCCGATCGTGTTCGAGAAGGTCGTGCTCTACACCATGTTGTTCGAGGTGGTCGGGCTGGGCTGCGGGTTCGGGCCGCTGAACAACCGGTTCTTCCCGCCGCTGGGATCGATCCTGTACTGGTTGCGGCCCAACACCATTCGGCTGCCTCCGTGGCCGGGTCGGATACCGCTGACCAAGGGCGATCGTCGCACCCCGTTCGACGCGCTGCTCTACGGAGCGCTGCTGGTGCTGCTTGTGATCGCGCTGTTCTCCGACGGCACCGGAGACGTCCCGGCGCTGGGAACGACGGTCGGGGTGCTGCCGGCCTGGCAGATCTGGGCGGTGCTGGGTGTGCTGGCCGTGCTCGGCCTGCGTGACAAGGTCATCTTCCTGGCCGCTCGCGGCGAGGTGTACGGCGCGTTCACGGTGGCCTTCCTGTTCACCGGCTACGGCGTGGACATGATCCTGGGCGCCAAACTGGTCTGCCTGGTCATCTGGCTGGGCGCGGCGGTGTCCAAACTCAACAAGCATTTCCCGTTCGTCATCTCGACGATGATGAGCAACAACCCGGTGTTCCGGCCACGATTCATCAAACGCAGGTTCTTCGAACACTTCCCGGACGATCTGCGCCCGGGCTGGCCGTCGCGCTGGCTCGCGCACTTCAGCACGCTGATCGAGGGAGCGGTGCCACTGGTGCTGTTCTTCAGCCACGGTGGGTGGCCCACTGCGATCGCCGCGTTCGTCATGTTGTGCTTCCACTTCGGCATCCTGTCGTCGATTCCGATGGGCGTGCCGCTGGAATGGAACGTCTTCATGATGTTCAGCGTGCTGGCGCTGTTCGTCGGCCACTCCGGGGTGGGGCTCGGCGATCTGACGACACCGCTGCCGATCCTGCTGTTCGTTGTCGTCGCCGGGACGGTGGTGCTCGGAAATCTGTTTCCCCGCAAGGTGTCGTTCCTGCCGGGCATGCGTTACTACGCGGGCAACTGGGACACCACGCTGTGGTGCATCACTCCGTCCGCCGACCAGAAGATCGCACGGGGCATCGTGGCGATCGCCAGCATGCCCGCCGCACAGCTGGAGAAGTTCTACGGCAGCGCCGAAGCCGCGCAGATCCCGATGTACATGGGCTACGCGTTCCGTGCCTTCAACACTCATGGCCGGGCACTGTTCACCTTGGCCCATCGGGCGATGGCCGGCCGGAACGAGGACGACTACACGCTGACCGACGGCGAACGAATCTGTTCCACCGCGATCGGCTGGAACTTCGGTGATGGGCACATGAGCAATGAACAGCTGATTGCCGCCCTGCATAAGCGTTGCCGCTTCGAGCCGGGGGAGGTGCGGGTGGTGATCCTGGACGCCCAGCCCATCCATCGTCAGACCCAGCGATACCGGCTGGTGGACGCCGCCACCGGGGAGTTCGAGCGCGGCTACGTCAACGTGGCGGACATGGTCGAACGGCAGCCCTGGGACGACGACGTGCCGGTGCACGTCGAGGCGGGCGCGTGACTACGCTGCCATCGCTGTGACCCAGATAACTGGTCCAATCAGTTGACCAGTAGGGCTCGGTGCTCAACCATGTAGCCCATGGATCTTGCGCCCATTCCCCGGACGGCGATCTCCGACACGATCTTCGTGCGCCTCGTCGAGGAGATCCTGACCGGCCGCCTACCGGCTGGCGAACCACTGCCGTCGGAACGTGAACTGTCCCTGACTCTGCAGGTCAACCGGCATGCGGTGCGTGAGGCGCTCAAGCGTCTGCAGCAGGCCGGGCTGGTCCGGATCAGCCACGGCGGCAAGACCCGGGTGTTGGACTGGCGCGAAAGTGCCGGCTTGGATGCCCTGACCGGGCTGGCTGTGGCCGGGGTGATCCCGGCGCGTCAGATCATCGGCGACGTCGCGGTGATGCGGCGCTCGATTGCTGCGGACGCGGCGCGACTGTGCGCGGTCAACGCCTCGGCCGAACAGCGGGCCGCGATCACCGCCGCCGCCGCGGCATACCCGGCCTCCGGGGAGTTGGAGTTGGTGATCGATGCGGACCTGACGTTCTGGATCGCCGTCATCGACGGGTCCGGCAACATCGCCTACCGACTGGCGCTGAACACCCTGGTCGCCGCGTACGACGAGATCGGACGCGACGCCATCTACGCGCTGGGGGCCGCCGAATTCGCCGACCGCAGCGCGCACATCGACCTTGCCGCCGCGATCGCGGCCGCCGACCAGGCCGCGGCGTACCGCCTCGCCGAAGAGTTGCTGACCCGGTTCGTCGCGGCCTGCCAGGCCGCAGTCGAGGGAAAGGGGTAACGGCCGTGTTCGATCTCATCGCCCACGCGATCCCGGTGTTCGTGCTCTGCCTGGTCCTGGAGGCGGTGTCCTTCGCTGTGCTGCCGAACGACGACGAGCGCGGCTACGAATTACGGGATACGCGAACCAGTCTCACCATGGGTATCGGCAACGTGATCATCAACATCGGGTGGAAGCTCGCGGTGCTGGCGGTCTTCAGCGGGGCTTACCTGCTGGCGCCGGTTCACCTGCCGGCGAGCAGCCCGCTGACCTGGATCGCGCTGTTCGTCGCCGACGACTTCGCCTACTACTGGTACCACCGCACCCACCACACCATCCGGGTGTTCTGGGCCAGCCACGTGGTGCACCACTCCAGTCAGCACTACAACCTGTCCACCGCCCTGCGCCAGACCTGGACGCCGTTCACCGCGGTTCCGTTCTGGGTGCTGCTGGCTTTCGCCGGGTTCGCCCCGTGGATGATCCTGCTGCAGCAGTCCATCAGCCTGCTCTACCAGTTCTTCATCCACACCGAGCGGGTCGGGAAGCTCTGGCGGCCTGTCGAATTCGTCTTCAACACCCCGTCGCACCATCGGGTCCACCACGGGTCCAACGATCAGTATCTCGACACCAACTACGGCGGAATCCTGATCGTGTGGGATCGGCTGTTCGGCACCTTCCAGCCTGAGGGGGAGCGGGTCGCCTACGGGCTGACCAAGAACATCGAGACGTTCAATCCGGTGCGGGTGGCCACCCACGAGTACGTCGCGATCTGGCGCGACATCAGGGCCGCACGCAATTGGCGTGCGGTGTGGGGCCACCTGTTTCGCGGCCCGGGATGGCAGCCGGCCGGCTGACGCCGCCGATGGTCAGGTTGGTGTCTTCCGGGCGCTGCCACCGTCGCGACGCCGGACCCCCGCCAGGACGTCGTCGGCCGCGCGGAACTGCAGGTGATGGATCTGCCCGTCCGTGACGGTGAAGTCGAAGGCGACTTTGACCTGTCCGCGGTGGATCCAGGCGGCGCCCGGGCGGTCCTCGACGAAGACCGCAAAGGCAGCTGCCGCAGCGCCGTTGAAGAACCCGGCCACCGCGTCGGCGCCTTCCAGGCGAGTCGGCGTGCCAAGCGCGATCGCGCTCGCATCGGCGGTAACCACCACGTCGGGAGCCAGCAACTCGAGCAGTTGCGAGAAGTCTCCCTCGCGCGCCGCCGTCATAAAGGCGTCCACGACCTCCCAGTCGGAGAGGGCATCGACGGGCGCTGGTGGGCGTACCTTGGCCCGAGCCCGCGAGGCCAGCTTGCGCGCCGCGACCGATGTGGTGTCGAGCATCGCCGCGATCAAATCGAAGTCAACACCGAAGCTGTCGTGCAAGACGAATGCCACCCGTTCGGCGGGCGTGAGCCGATCGAGCACCACCTGCAGTGCGATGCCGACGGTGTCGGCCAACACCACGTCGTCGACGGGATCGGGTGCCGTCGCCTCGATGTCCAGCGATTCCGTCGGTACCGGCGTACGCGCCCGTAGCCGGTCCAAGCACAGCCGAGAGGTCACCGTTGTCAGCCAGCCCGGCAGATTTCTGATCGGCGCTTCGGTGGCCTCCAGCCGCAACCACGCCTGCTGAACGACGTCCTGTGCCGCGTCGGCATCTCCCAGGATGTGCGCAGCGATGCGCTGCAGGCGTGGACGCTCGGCCTCGAAGCCGTCACTGAGCTGCTCGTCGCTCACCATGGTGGTCACACTTTCATCGTCGGATGCGTCACCATGCTGACGCACCCGGACCGCCCGATGTGACAACAGGAGGAGAACCCCCCGTGAAGACCATGACCTGCCAGGACTTAGGTGGCCCGTGCAACGTCGCTCACCGCGGTGAGAGCGCCGACGAGATCATCAAGGCACAGGACCGGCACCTCAAGGAACTCGTCAAGGCCGGCGACGACGCCCACGAACCCGCCCGAGACGACATGAAGGGCCGCTGGCGCCACCCGATGAAGTCGATGAGCTGGTACAACGATGTCAAGAAGCGGTTCGCCGAGCTGCCGGAGGCGTGAGACCGAGGATCCGGCATCATCAGAGCGGTTACCCGCGCGGCACCCACTCGTCGTAGAACGGCGGCATCGCCGAGGCGCGTGAGGTGAACTGCGCGTCGCGCTTCTCCAGGAAGGCCCGCACCCCGTCGGCACCGTCGCCGATGCTGGTGTAGAACATCGCCAGCGAATCGACCCGGTGCGCCTCCACCGGGTCGGGCTGCGCGGAGTTGCGGTAGAGCATCTGGCGGATCAGCGCGAACGACACCGGCGAGCGACCCTTGGTCCAGGCGTCGGCCAGCTCGCGGGCCTGCGCCAGCAGAGCGTCCGGCTCGTGCACGGCCTGGGCGATCCCGCAGGCACGCGCGCTCTCGGCGTCGAGGATGTCGGCACGGTACAGCAGGTCCAAAGCCGTTGGCATTCCGACGATCCGGGGCAGGAACCAGGTCGAACACGCCTCCGGGGTGATACCCAATTTCCCGAACACCAGCCCGAACCGGGCCTTGGTGGAGAACAGTCGAGCGTCCATCGCCAGCATCATGGTGGCGCCGATCCCGACCGCGGCGCCGTTGACCGCGGCGATCACCGGCTTGCGGCAGCCGTAGATCGCCAGCGTCACCCGCCCACCGGTGTCGCGCACCCGGGCCAGCTCCGGATCGTTGAGGTCGGCCATGTCTGCCAGGGCCGGTGACTTCGACTCGTCGAGACCGAACACGTTGCCGGAGCTGGACAGGTCCATCCCCGCGCAGAACGCGCGCCCGGAGCCGGTGACGATCACCGCGCGGACGTCATCGTCGTCGTTGACCTCGACGAAGGTGCGCTCCAGCTCCTCGGCCATTTCGACGGTGAAGGAGTTGAGGTTGTCCGGCCGGTTCAGATACACGGTGAGGATGCCGTCCTCGACCTCGTGGCGCAGCGTGTTGAAGTCCATCCATCGAGGCTAGTTGCACCGGTCTGTTGACTCTGCCCCTGGGGGAGACTCCAGACTCGAAGTCGTGACCACATTGCTGCCCATCGGGGATTTCGCCCGGATGACCTATCTGACTGTTAAGGCGTTGCGCCTTTACCAGGAGCGCGGCCTGTTGAGTCCGGTCCGGGTCGACCCGTCGTCGGGATACCGCTACTACAGTCCGGACCAGGTGCCGATAGCGCAGGTCATCCGCCGCCTGCGGGACCTGGGCATGCCGCTGGAGGAGCTCACCGAGGTGGTCCGCGCCGAGGATGTCACCGATCGCAACCGGGCGATCGTGGCCCATCTGCAGCGGCTCGAGGACCAGCTGAGCCAAACCCGGTCCAGCGTCGCCTCGTTGCGGTCACTGCTCGAACAGCCCACCGGGACAATCGATGTGAGTTACCGGTCGGTGCCTGCGACGTTGGCGGCCGCCGTCGTCGATCAGGTCGATATGGACGATGTCGAGAACTGGTGGACGCAGGCGTTTGCCGACCTCGACGCCGCCGTCGATGGCGACGCTCCGGGCGTGCGCGGGGCGCTGTACTCGGCGGAGTTCTTCGAGGCCGGCCGCGGTGAGGTGATCGCGTTCCGGCCGGTGGCCGTCGCACCGACCCGAGACGGGATCCACGCGCTCGAGATTCCCGCCGCAGAACTGGCGGTGGCGCTGCACCGCGGGGCCTTCAGCGAACTGGATCGCACCTACGCCGCCCTGGGCACTCACGTCGCCGAACGCGAACTGGGCGTCGACGGACACATCCGCGAGTACTACCTGGTGTCCGGCTATGACACCGATGACGAGGCAGCGCATCGGACCGAGGTGTGCTGGCCGATCTTCCGCACCAAATCCTGACCACAGACTAGGAGTCAACGATGGAAATCACGCTGCACACTGTGACATTCGACTGCGCCGACGCGGACAAGCTGGCGCGGTTCTGGTCGCGGCTGCTGGCCCGATCGCTCGACGACGGCGCCACCGCCGAATTCGCCTCGATCGGCGTCTCGGCCGAGACGCCCCCACACCTGGCGTTCGTGCAGGTGCCGGAGGCCAAGCAGGTCAAGAACCGGGTGCACGTCGACCTCGTCGCGGCGGATCTGGCCGCGGCGGTCGAGCGGGCCCTGGAACTCGGCGCCGCCCGGCTGGCCGACCACGCCGACGACGGCTACACCTGGAGCACTCTGGCGGACCCCGAGGGCAACGAGTTCGACATCGTGGCGGCTTGAGATGTCATTGCTGGCAGACGCATTGGTCGCCACCGGGCCGGTCGCCGAACATCGCGACGCGATGGCCCGCTACGGATGGTTGGTGGGCGGCCGCTGGGATCTTGACATCACCTGGTTCGGCGACGACGGCACCCGCAAGGTTGCCGGCTGGATGGTCGCGGACTGGGTGCTCGACGGCAGGGCCGTTCAGGACGTCTGGCACGCCGAAGGCCTGTTTCACGGGACGACCCTGCGTGTCTATGACCCTGCCGTCGACGCCTGGCACATTCAGTGGACGGAACCGCAACTGGGACTTCGGCTGCACCAACTGAGCAGGGCTGACTCGGACGGGATCGTGCAGGACGGCACGCTGCCGGACGGTTCCGCCATCCGGTGGAGCTTCCGCGACATCACCCCGAACTCCTTTCGCTGGCGCGACGAACGCAGCGACGACGGGCGCACCTGGGTGCTCAAGCAGGAGTATCGCGCCCGCCGCCGCTGAATCCGGTGTCAGGCGGTGACAGCGTCTTTCGCCTCGGCGCGCGACAGGAAGCGGGGCGCGATGCCCGCCGCGGTGGTCGCGACCGCGGCCGATCCCAGGGCCTGGGTCCAGCCGATCGGGCCAAGCGGCGTGCAGCCGAGGAACTGGCTGACACCCGGGATGCTGATCAACAGTGCCATCGCCGCGAAAGACCCGCCCGCGGTGGCCACCAGCAGCGGTGAACGCGACTCCAGCAGCGTCTGCCCCAACTGGGTGGTCACCAGTGCGACCAGGGCCACCGTGGAGGCACGCCGGGGAAAGCCGGTGAGCCGCGCCATGAACCAGGCCGCCAGGGTGGCACCGGCTGTGGTCGTGCCTCGCAGCGCCACCGCGCGTAGCAACGCCTTCTCGTCGGGTCCGCGCCCCCCGAACGGCATGGGGCGCCGGGGTTGGCTGATCGCCAGCGCGGTGGCCGGGAACGCGTCGGTCACGATGTTGACCAGCAGCAGTTGGCGGGTGTTCAGCGGTGCCTGACCGGTCAACGCGCTGCCGACGATCGCGAACACCGCGCCGCTGGCGTTGCCGCCCAGCAGCACCGCCACCGCCGCCTGCACCCGCTGCCACAGTTGGCTGCCCTCGTTGAGGGCGTCCAGCAGGGTTTCGATGCGGCCGTCGAGCAGCACCACGTCGGCGGCCGTGTGGGCGGCGTCGCTGCCCTGGGCGACGATCCCGATCCCGACGGTGGCGGCCCGGATGGCGGCGGCGTCGTTGGCGCCGTCGCCGACCATCGCCGACACCTTGCCGCTGCGTTCCAGCGCCTGCACCACCTGCACCTTGTTCGCCGGTGACATCCGGGCGAACACCACCCGCTCGGCCACGGCGAGCTCCTGCTCCTTGCCCGACAGCGTCTCCCATTCCGTGCCGGTGATCACCTGCTCGGCGCTGACGTGCAGGCCCATCTTGCGGGCGATGGCGCGGCCGGTGGTCGGGTGGTCTCCGGTGATCATCCGAACCGGCACCTCTCGGCGGTGCAGCTCGGCCAGCAGTCCGGCCGATCCGGCGCGCGGGGTGTCGGAGATACCGACGAATCCGATCAGGGTCAGCCCGTCGGTGCACTGCTCGGCGATGGCTGCCAGCTGGGCGTCGGGATCGTCGGGATCGGCCGAAAGCGATTGGATCCGTGCGGAGTTGAGCTCGCGCCGTGCTACCGCGAGCACTCGCAGTCCCTCGTCGGCCAGCTGCTCCACCACGTCGTCGATGCCGGCCGGGACGCTGTCGCAGGCGGCGAGCACCACTTCGGGTGCACCCTTGATGGTCAATTCGGTCCCGAACACCGATGCCGCGAACGGCCGCCCGGAGCGGAACGGCAGATGGGCGTCGGCCTCCGCCGATGCGATGGCACCGGGCACCGCGGCAGCCGCCGCCATGATCGCGGCGTCGGTGGCGTCGACATGGCTCTGTCCCTTCGCCGATGCTGTCGCGCGTACCGCGCAACGCAGCACCTCGTCATGGGAATGACCGGACGCTGTCCGCACCTCGGTGACCCGTAGCCGGTTCTCGCTGAGGGTGCCGGTTTTGTCGAAGCACACCACGTCGACGCGGCCCAGGGCTTCCACGGAGCGCGGCACCCGCACCAGCACACCGGATTTGGTGAGACGGTGCGCCGAGGCGTGCTGGGCCAGTGTCGCCACCACCGGCATACCTTCGGGGACGGCGGCGACGGCCACCGAAACACCTTGGGCCACCGCCTGCTGCAGCCGGGTGCCGCGCGCCACCCCCAGCGCGCTGACCAGTCCGCCGGTCACCAAGCTCAGCGGCCATGTCCGGTTGGTGATCTGGCCGAGCTGATGGCCGAGCCCGATGTCGCCGTGTCGACTGGTGACGAGGTCGGCTGCGCGCCGCACCTCGGTGTCCGGGCCCACCGCGGTCACCAACGCCAGGCCCGTGCCGGCCGCCACCGTGGTGCCCGCGAAGAGCATGCAGCGCCGTTCGGCCAATTCTGCGCCCGGGGTGGCGTCGATCTGCTTGGTCACCGGCAGCGACTCACCGGTCAGCGATGCCTCGTCGACCTCCAGCTTCTCCTGCTCGATCACGCGGGCGTCGGCCGGCACCACGTCGTCGGGACCCACCTCGATCAGATCGCCACGCTGCAACTGCTCGGGGAGCACCTGAACCCGTTCCCGGGTGCCGTCCGGCCGGATCGTCACCTTCCAGGCAGGTGGGACCTGGTCGGCGAGCAGCCGATTCAGCCGCAGCTCGGCGCTCAAACGCTGGCCGGCGGCCAGCACGGCGTTGCTGGCCAGTACCGAGCCGACCAGCAGCGCGTCCAGCGGTGAGCCCAATATCGCGGTGGCCGTGGCACCCAGTCCCAGTACCGGGGTCAGCGGGTCGGACAGCTCGTCACGCACCGCGTCGGCGAACTGCCAGAGGAAGTGGCGCCCGGCATTGTCGGCAGCGCGCGGCGCGGAGGTGGGCGCCGACGACGCGGCCAATGCGGCACGAACCTGCTCGACCGACATGGCATGCCACTCGTCGACGGGAACCGGCCGGGGCAGCGGTGCGTTGACCACCTTGCGGGCCGACCAGTAGCCGGACAGCAGACCCGCTGCCGCGCCCAAGGCCACCGGTTCGGGACCGCGGCCCCGGACGGTCGGTATCAACAGCAGTGAACCCAACGCCGAAGCGCCGATGGACAGTTCGACACCGAGGCGACTGGCCGCCTTGGCCGCGGGCAGGGCATGCAGAATCCGCCACACCCCGGCCAGGTCATCGACGAGCAGGTCCGCGTCCAGCGGTTGCGGCTGGTCCTCCAAAGCCGGCCGACCGTCGGGCAGGATGCCCAGCCCGAGATCGGCGGCCGCCAGTGCTCGGGTGGCGACGGACGAGACCACCGCTACGGTGTGGCCTTCCTGTTGGTAGTGGTGCACTGCGTCGAGCAGTGCATCGTCGATCGAATCGCCCGTCATCGGCACGATTTCGTCGAACGCGGGCCGCAACTCACCGAGACCGGCGGAGTCATCGACGGTAATTGTCTGCACGTCGGCTCGCTGCGTCTCCGCGAGCGTCGCGGCGGCCAGCGGATGTGGCGCCGGCGCGAAGAGCGCCTCCGTGACGGGGCGTCCCTTGCTGCGGCGGGTGCCGGCGACCGGATGCCAACCAGGCTGCAGGTCGCCGGCTGCCAGCATCGCCTGGGCGCGTTCCCAGGCGGCCAGATCTTTCTCACCGGAACCCCGAAGCCGCACCAGCCGCAACGATTCGCTGCGCAGCACCCGCGGATCGAGAATCACCACATCGATACGATCCAGTCGGCGCAGGCTGTCCGGGTCGATCTGCAGCGCCTCATCGTTGTTGGCCAGCCCGCGGCCCAGCGTCGCCGCGAACGATTCCGGGGTGGATTGGGCGGCTTTCGGCACGGCCACAATCGCGGCGTTGCCGGCCAGGTTCGGGTCGCGACTGGCCACGCCGACCACGGCCGCGCCGATCGCCTGAATCCCGTTGCCGCGCTGCAGGTGTTGTTCGACCGGTCCGGCCGGCGGTGACACCGTGCGCGAAGTCGACTGGGCGTCCGATCCGGTGGTGGGGCGGACCAGTTCCGGTTCGCGCCGGGACCACGCCCCTGCTACGGCACGCGCTTCAGCGGCCTTGAAGGTATTGACCGCCAAGTCCACCGCCAGAATCGACGGTGCCACAGCCAAAGCATGGGCGGCGGTGGATGCGATCCCCAACGCAGTGTCCGTCGCACGCTTGCCGATTCGTTCTTCGAGGAGTCGGCGCAGCCGCGGCTGGTTATCCAGGGCGACCACGGCGCCTTGGACACTGGCCGGCAAAGGCGGAATCCGCAGGACGCGCCCGGCCAGCGCGATGCCCAGTCCGACGGCGCTGACACCCGCCATCGCAGCGCTCGTCAGAGCCATCAAGCCGTCGCCGGGTGCGGGGGTTGGGCGGGGTGCTCGGCCGTCGGTGACGTCGTCGTCGATCAGGGGGCTCTCGACGGCGGCGATCGTATCGAGCGGCTCATCCAGTGCCGGTTCGGCATCGTCGATCAGGGCAGGTATCGAGGGGGGCATCGGTCTCCTTCGCTCGGCGACCGAATCTGCAAAGAAAGCCTGCGGAGCCTTCGGTCGACATGGTCAATCGTCCGAAGGTCTCGCTCGCGAAAGTCCTGGGTCCGCTGAATGACCGGGCGGGTTGGCCCGCCGTATTGACGACCATTCACATCCGCCACCGGTGTGGCGGGTAGGAACTACTCCCCTTCGCGACCGAACATAGGGCCGACATGCGGCGGCCGGCTGAACGCCGGCGAGACCCGACTTGAAATGCCGGTGAATTACTGTGATTTCCACCGGATCTGGCGGAGTCGGCTGACAGCCGCTCGGCGCGAAACGGGCGACCGGGCCGGGTTCATGCGCGCGGCGACCAATAGGCGAGCATCTCGGCGAAGGTGTCGAATGCCGGTTTCGAAACACCGTAGGGAGCCTCGAAGTGCAGGCTCAACGGGTAGCCCAGATCGGCCACGCCGTCGATGACCCGCTTGTACAGATCGAGCATCTGGCGGCGTTTGGCGTCGGGTTCGCTTGCCGCCAGTGTCCGGACGAAGGCCTGTTCGGTGGCGACAGCCTCGTTCCCCGGGTCCTGGATCAGCCAATCGACCAGTCCGACCTTGGCCTCCATCCTTGGCACGAAGCCGAACGACAACAGGACCTCGGGCCGGTGGTCACTGACGAGCTTGAAGTCGCGCAGGAAACCGACAATCGCATCGGAGTAGAGCAGCTGGGTCATCCCGAAGGTGGCACCCCGGTCACATTTGAAGGCGAAGCGTTCCTGCTCTCCGTCTCGTGTCGGGATGAGGATGACACCCCGGTTGTCGACGAGATCGTCGAATTTCGCCAATGCGTCGGTGGGTGCGACGCCGCTGCCCTCACCGTCGTTCAGCGTGCGGGGGACCCCAACGAAGATGATTCCGTCGAACCCGGCCTGGCGCAGCCCCGCAAGTCGGGTCCGCAGCGCCGCCTCGTCGAGGAATGCGGTTACCTGCGTGCACAGTCCGTGTACGTCGGGCAGTTCGGGACGGATTATCGACCAGAAGTCACCGACGTCGAGTTTGGGCTTCATCTCGATCGGCCGATCGTCATCTTCGGGGATCAATCCGGGGATCATGACGTGACCGATCCGGCCCGCGATACCCGCTTGGTCGGATAGCTGCAGGACCTTATAGGCCTCTTCGCGGGCGTGCTCGACCCCGCGATCGGTGTTGGGCGGTACTAATTCCAGTGCAATGGTGTTCAGCGGCACCAGGGACTCCAAATCTCATTTGAACGGACATGTTGCGCCCCAGAAACTGCTCTGGGGCGCAACATGTCAGACGGTCACAGGCCGGTGCGGGCTTCCTTCGCGGCGGCGACCAGGTTGGCCAGCGAGGCGGTCACCTCGTCGGTCTTACGGGTCTTCAGGCCGCAGTCCGGGTTGACCCAGAGCCGCCCAGCCGGAACGGCACCCAGGGCCTCGCGCAGTGATGCGGCCATCTCGCCGGTGCTGGGCACCCGGGGGGAGTGGATGTCGTAGACACCCGGGCCCACCCCGTTGGAGAACCCGATCGCGTTGAGGTCGTCGAGCACCTCCATGTGTGAGCGCGCCGCCTCGATGGACGTCACGTCGGCGTCCAGCTCGGCGATCGCCCCGATCACCTCGCCGAACTCCGAGTAGCACAGGTGGGTGTGGATCTGGGTCGAGTCGCTCACCCCCGACGTCGACAGCCGGAACGCGCCGACCGCCCAGTCCAGGTACGCCTGCTGGTCGGCCTTACGCAGCGGCAGCAACTCGCGCAGCGCCGGCTCGTCGACCTGGATCACCGCGATACCGGCCGCCTCCAGGTCCACCGTCTCATCGCGAATGGCCAGCGCCACCTGGTTGGCGGTGTCGGCCAGCGGCTGGTCGTCGCGGACGAACGACCAGGCCAGGATGGTCACCGGACCGGTGAGCATGCCCTTGACCGGCTTGTCGGTCAGTGACTGCGCGTAGGTGGCCCAGGCAGTCGTCATCGGGTTGGGGCGGAAGACGTCGCCGAACAGCACCGGTGGACGCACGCACCGGCTTCCGTAGGACTGCACCCAGCCGTTGGCGGTGGCGAAGAAGCCCTCCAGCTGCTCGGCGAAGTACTGCACCATGTCGTTGCGTTCCGGCTCGCCGTGCACCAGCACGTCCAGGCCGAGCTGCTCCTGCAGCTTGATCACGTCGGCGATCTCGGCCTTCATCCGGCGGGTGTACTCCGCCTCGTCGATCTCCCCGGCGACCAGTGCGGCCCGGGCCTTGCGGATGTCGACGGTCTGTGGGAACGACCCGATGGTGGTGGTCGGCAGCGGCGGCAGGTGCAACCGCTCGTCCTGGGCGGCACGCCGGGCCGCGGCGCTGCCCCGGTGCGCACCGGCCGCGGTGATCCTCGCGATCCGGCCACGGACGTCGGCGTTGTTCAACCGCGGGTCCGACTTGCGGGACGCGACCGCGGCATTGGACGCGGCGATCTCGTCAGCGATCGCTTCTCGGCCCTCCTTCAGGGCGCGAGCCAGTGCCGCGACCTCGGTCACCTTCTCGGCCCCGAACGCCAGCCAGCTGCGCAGGTCGTCGTCCAGGGACGGGTCGGTCTCATACGACAGCGAGTAGGGCACGTGCAACAGCGAGCAGGACGTGCCCACGGCCAGCGAGCCGACCGAGCCGAGCAGGCTGGCCAGCTTGGCCAGGGCGGACTGGAGGTCGGTGCGCCAGATGTTGTGGCCGTCGACGACGCCGGCGACCAGCGTCTTGGAGGCCAGCTCCGGCACCGTGACAACCGAGCCGACCGAGCCGCACACCAGGTCGACCCCGATCGCCTCGACCGGGGTTCGGGCCAGTGCGGGCAGCGCCGCACCCGCGTCACCGAAGTAGGTGGCGACGAAGATCGACGGCCGGTCCGTCACTCCCGCGAGGCGGCTGTAGACCTGCTCGGCCAGCCCCGGGGCGTCGGCAGCGATGTCGGTCACCAGCACCGGCTCATCGATCTGCACCCACTGCGCGCCGGCCTCGGCCAGCCTGGAAAGCAGCTCGGCGTAGACGTCGGTCAGCTCGTCGAGGCGGAGGATCGGTGCCGGCGCGCCGTCGACGGCCTTGCTCAGCAGCAGGAACGTGATGGGCCCAACGATCACCGGGCGAGCCGGAATCCCTTGCTCCTGTGCCTCTTTGAGCTCAGCAAGTACCTTGGCCGGGTTCAGCTCGAACTTGGTGTCCGGACCGATCTCGGCAACGATGTAGTGGTAGTTGGTGTCGAACCACTTCGTCATCTCCAGCGGGGCGATGTCGGCGTTGCCCCGGGCCGCGGCGAAGTAACGATCCAGCTCGTCGGCCACGCCGGCGACCCGCTGCGGGAGGGCGCCGAGCAGCACGGCGGTGTCGAGCATCTGGTCGTAGTAGGAGAACGTGTTGACCGGTACCGAGTCCAGGCCGGCGGCGACCAACTGCGCCCAGGTGTCGCGGCGCAGGCCGGCAGCCACCTTCTTCAGTTCGTCTCGGCCTATCCGGCCTGCCCAGTAGCTCTCGGTGGCGCGCTTGAGTTCGCGGCGCGGCCCGATTCGGGGCGATCCGAGAACGGTGGCGGTAAAGGGTTGAGCGGTCACGATGTGATCCTTCGATTCCAGAGGGTGGGTCACCGCCGGCGGTCGTCCAGCCAATCCGGTTCCATGCAATTTAATGCACTACAACCCTCAAAACCAGACGCCCATTCCGCGAGGCGTTGATCCGCCGGGCGCGGCGCGCCCGACACAACAGGCAGGTCTTCGGACTCGCAGGCGCGCACCGGGGTGCTCCTAGTGGCCGTCGCTTCCCAGTCGTGGGCGAACCCTTGACCAGTGCCTTTGACGGCGGTCGTTCCTGCATACCGCTGCGGGACAGTCCCGGATTCTCACCGGGTTCCCTCTCGCGCTCCACGGAAAACCGTTGTGCGCTCGATGCCGACGCCGCCCCTATCGACGATGTCGGCAAACCAGTTGCGTGATCGAGGTTACCCGGTCAATCACCCGCGAGGGCCGCGAGAGCGTCCGGGATGGGCACATCACCGTCGTTGAACTCGAGGGTGCGGTGAATCGTCGAGGCGTCGGGTAGGCAGGCGGCGACCATCAGTGCGACATTGCCCCGGGACACCTCACCCTTGCCGGTACGCGGGCCGAGGTCGATCCGGCCGGTCGCCGGCTCCAAGGTCAGCCGGCTCGGCCCCAGCACCGTCCAATCCAGGTCGGTGGCTCGCAGGTGGGCATCGGCGGCGGCCTTGGCCTGCGCGTACGGGAAGAACGGATTATCTTCCGCGACACCGTGATCGGGGCCGGCTCCGAAGTAGGACACCATCACGAAACGCCGGACCCCGGCTTTCGCGGCGGCGTCGATGGTGCGGATCGCGGCGTCACGGTCGACGGCGTAGGTGCGCTCCGGGTTACCGCCCCCGGCGCCGGCGGAGAACACCACCGCATCGTGGCCGGCCAACAGGGCGGCCAGCGCGTCGATGTCGAGTTGCTCGATATCGGCCACCACCGGGATCGCCCCGGTGACCGCGACCTCTTCGGAGTGGTCGGGATTGCGGAACACCGAACTCACCTCATCGGCGCGTTCGGTCAGGATGCGGCTGAGCTGAAGGGCAACCTTGCCGTGGCCGCCGAAGATCACGATGTGCGCCATGATTTCGACGGTACCTGCCGCCTGTGGTCAGGCCGTTGCGAAATCCGGGTTACCCGCCCGGCCCGTTCGGCCACTTGAGCAGGGAACCGGCGTCGACGCGGATGTGCTGGCCGGTGATGTAACGGGCGTCTTCGCTGGCCAGGAAGACCCCGAGGTTGGCCATGTCCTCTGGCTCCACGTAGGGGATCGGCATGGCCTGGAAGAGGGTGAACAGCGGTTCGGCGTCTTCGCGAGTTGCCTTCTTGCCCTGCGCGGTCAGGTCCGGGCGGAACATCGAATACATGCCGTCGTTCTGCAACAGGTGGGTGTTGCAGTTGGTCGGATGGATGGCGTTGACCCGGATCATTCGGGGCGCCAGGTGCAACGACATCTCGTCGACGTACTCCATCACGATGCGCTTGCTCCACCCGTATCCCGCGCCGCCCGGCCCCATGTTCGGGTTATCGGTGGTGCCGCGGATCATGCCGGCGGTCGAACCGGTGACGATGATGGACGCGCCGTCCGGCAGGTGCGGAATGGCGACCGCGACGGTGTTCATCACGCCGAGCAGGTCCACATCGGAGGCGTCGACGAACTGCATCGGATCCGGCTTGCCCATTGCCATGGGCAGGATGCCGGCGTTGGCGACGACGATGTCGATCCGGCCCAGATCGGCCAGACCTGCTTCGACCGCATCGCGCAACTCATGCCGCTCCCGGACATCGGCGATCCGGGCGACCACCCGGCGGCCCAGTTCTTTGACCGCTCTTTCGGTCTCGGCGAGATCGTCGGGAGTCGCCAGGGGATAGGGGTTCGACTCGATCTGGCGACAGATGTCGATCGCGATGATGTCGGCGCCTTCCCTGGCCATCGCCAGGGCGTGGGCACGACCCTGTCCGCGGGCCGCGCCAGTGATGAACGCGACTTTGCCGCTGAGCTTTCCGGGCATGGATAGAACGTATGCGACGGCCTCGCCTTAATCAATAGATTTCGGAACAAAACTTTGGTAGCGAACCCGCGGGATCGCGCTGCCCGGTCTAACTGCGCTCCGCGGCGCCGCGGACCAGGGTGTCGCGGGCCAGGATCAACGCGGCACGAGTGCCCTGCGCCCGCACGATGTTCTCCGGAATCCACAGCAGGTCCATCACGCAACGCGACAGCATCGCCATGGAGGGGGCATCGACCCGGATGTCACCGGACTTGGTTCCCTCGGACAGCAGCGACTTGAGCTGCCGTAGCCGGGTGGTGAACGCCAGACCGGGATTGGGCGTGTCGGGTGGGGAATGACGCATCCAGGCGAGTTGGATCTTCCACTCGTCCGGGAACTGTTCCAGGGCATTGATATTGATCCAGCTCAGCGCGTCGAGCTTCTCGATCGGTGTGGCGTCGGCCCGCAGGGCGGCCGCGAACCCGCCGCCGGCCTTGGTGCCGAATGACATCATGATCGAAGCCAGCAGCTCATCCTTCGAGCCGATCAGCCGGTAGACCGTCCCGGTCCCCATCCCCGCTGCGGAAGCGATATCGCGGACGGTGGTGACCTCGTAGCCTTTGCTGCCGAACTCGGCGCGGGCCACCGCGCGGATGTGTGCGGCCTTGTCGTCCTCCGCCGGTTGGTCGTCAGTCCAGGTCGTGATCGCCTCTTCTGCCGCAGCGAACGCGGGGGAGCGATCCAATTCCACATCGCTGTACGGCCGAGTGGCCAAGCCCTCCAACATGATGCGGCTGAGCACCGCCGCCGTCTGGTCAGCGGCCGACTTGTGCCTGATGACGTCGAGACCGACGTGCATCATCGACTGACAGATCCGGTCGGACAGCGTCGGCAGATCGATCTCGGGGCGGATGTAACCGCTCCACCGCGCGGCCCGCAGCGTCTGCAGCATCGCTCGCTGCGCGTCGGTGGGCGGCTCCTGAAGCAGCTTGACCAATTCGGGGTTCGCGCTGGGCGCCTCATAGAACGACATCTGCAGGGCGGCGCGATGGTCGACCGCGCAGCGCGCGATCGCCGAACCCAGTTCCACGATCGAGTCGGCGACCGGTTGGGAACCCAGCTCGTCCAACCGCTCATCCGCCAGGTCGCCGATCCGCTCCAGATCGGCGTGGTAGCGCCGGACCAACTCGACCAGGATGGCTTCCTTGGAGTCGAAATGGTGGTACAGGCTGCCGGGCAGGATGCCCGCCGCGTCGGCGATCTCCTGCAGCGAGGTCCGCAGACCCGAGGAGGCGATCAGCGTGGCGGCGGTCTGCAGGATCTCGGTGCGGCGTGAACCATCGTCATAGCCGCCGGCGCGATTCGCGGAAGTTCCCGCTCCGGCTGACTTTTGGCGCCCCACCGCTCCTCCACTGCTCCTGTGATGAGCCGGGATCGACCCGAGCATCCAGCGACCGAATGTTTGGCTAAACGCTACCAGAGGGCGGCCGGGGGACCGCGCCGTTCGGGGCGGACACCGATCACGTTCCGGTCGGCAGCTTTGCGGCGAGATCCAAGACGGTGACCGTGTCCGTCCCGGTCTTCTTCAGCCGTTGCGAGGAGCGATAGCCCAGGTCCACATCGCGTGCCTGCGCTCGCAGCGCCCCGACGGTGAGCTGCTGTCTGGGCAGCTTCCCGAACATGTCAAAGGAGAAGAGCCGCAGCGCGTTCTCATGCGTGATCTTGTTGATCTCGTCCTCGGGCACACCCTTGAGATAGCCGGCGAGCGACTCGGGGGCCAACGGCCACGTCGAATCCGAGTGGGGGTAGTCGCACTCCCAGGTGATCATGTCGAGGTTGAGCTTGTGCCGGCTCTCGACGCCGAAGCCGTCGTCGATGAAGCAGGTCACAATCCGCTCCAGGAACACCTCGCTGGGCAGCTTGTCGCCGAAATCCTGGTGGGTCCAGGCACGGTGCATCTTGTAGACCCGGTCGACGCGCTCCAAGAAGTACGGAATCCAGCCGATGCCGCCCTCGGACAGTGCGAAGGTCAGGTCGGGAAACTTGCGCAGCGTCGGTGACCAGACCAGGTCCGCCGCCGCATTGACGATGCTCATCGGCTGCAACGTGATCATCGTGTCGACGGGGGCGTCGATCGAGGTGATCACGACCGACGACGATGAGCCGATGTGCAGGCAGACGACGGTGTTCTCGTCACTGCAGGCCTGCCAGAACGGATCCCAATGCGGGTCGTGCAGCGAGGGATACTCGAGCTTGGTGGGGTTCTCCGAGAAGGTGACGGCGTGGCAGCCCTTCTTGGCCACCCGCCGGACCTCGTCGGCCATCAGTTGGGGATCCCAGATCGGCGGCAGCGCCAGCGGGATCATCCGCCCCGGATAGGTGGCGCACCACTCGTCGATATGCCAGTCGTTGTACGCGCGCAGCACGGCCAGGCCGAGGTCCTTGTCCTTGGCCCGCGCGAAGTACTGTCCGCAGAACTGCGGGTACGAAGGGAAGTTCATCGCAGCCGCGACGCCGTTGACATTCATGTCGCGGATCCGCTCGTGAATGTTGTAGCAGCCTTCCCGAATCTCGCTCAGTTTGGTCGGTTCGGCGCCGTACTCGTCCGGTGGTCGGCCGGCGACCGCATTGAGGCCGACGTTGGTGGCCTCCTGGCCCTCGAAGACCCAGGCGTCGGTGCCGTCGGCCCGCTGGATCAACTTGGGCACGTCGTCTTTGTACTTGTCGGGAATGTGGCCGTCGAACATGTCCGGTGGTTCCACGAGATGATCGTCGACGGAGACGAGGACGAAGTCGTCCAGCTGCATTGCGGGCTCCTTGTGCTGTGGGCGCGATTTCGCGTCGGCCGCATTGGCTGAAGGCGTCAGCGCCTCCGACTGTACGCGCGGAACAGATATTTGGTCAACCGTTTTCCGTCAGCCGGTGATCGGAAGGAATTCCGGTGCGATCAAGTCGCCTACCGCCGCCCACGGGACGGTCACGATCTTGAGCCCGCGGCCGAATTGGACTTCGGGAATCTGCAACGCAATACCTTCAGAGGTGGGGATCCAGTGCTTGAAGTTCACATCGACGGGGGCGAACTGGCCGGCGCGCCGCCAGGTTCGCAGCTCGGTCGGCGAGGCGACGGTGGTCACCTGGGCTTCCAGCTGCTCGCCGAGGCGCGTCAAACCTGCTGTCTTGTCGCGGAATAGGTTGTCCCAGGTGATGACGATGCCGCTGCGGGTGTCGCAGACGACGCTGCCGAGGCTGTGCATCGGCATATGTGGCTCGGCGGTGTTGTAGACCCCGGTGAACACTTCGGAGACCGTGATGGCCCACGTCCTCAATGTTCCGGTTGCGTCGAAGGTCCAGGGCCGTCGGGTTGATCCGTCCCACATCGCTTGCGTGACGGCGCGGTTCGCTTCGGCATCGATATGTTCGTTGATGGCATCCGCCGTCGGTGAATCGGCGGCCCCGAGGCGTTGGTAGTGCACCGTCGCGGTTCCCAGGCCGTCGGGACTGGCCGCGGAGATCACCGCTTCGGAGGTTTCGGCCCGGGCCACGTCCGCGAACGCGGTGCCGCCCAGCGTGAGCAGCACCAGTATCAGTGCGGCGAGCCTTGTGACGTTCACGGCGGGTCCGGGGGCAGTCGGACCGGCAGCGGTGTCCCGCCGAACGGCGTGAGCAGGGTGACGGGGTCGGAGGGAACCGGGTCTGCCTGGGTTTCGGGGTCATAGCCCGGCGGCGGACCGGCGGTGTCGTCTCCGGGCGGGCGTGGTGCGTTGCGGGCGCCGCGGACCAGGACCGATGGATCGGGGTTGTTGCAGTAGGTGTACAGATACGGCTCGGGATAGTTCGGCAGCGCCGGCGGCGGCGCCGGCAGCCCGTAGTCGCAGCTGTATCGGGGATACAGGTCGATGATCACCCACACGGCCCCGTCGCGCACTACACTGCTCAACGCCTCCACCGCCGAACCGCCGCGATTGGAGTTGACGACCTCGGTGAGGGCGGGCAGTCGGTCGGATGACATCTGTGCGGTGGTGGCGAGATTGCCGAGCAGCTTGACCATGGTGTCGGAGTTGTCGTCGATGATCTTGTCCAGCACCGTGAGTGGGCGGCCGCCGTTGTCGACCAGCGTTCGGTATCCGCCATCCATCGAACGGGCGCCGCGCATAATGCCCTGCAGGTTGTCCGAGGCCTGAACCAGACCGGCGTTGCTGTCGACGACGGTGGTCAACACGGTTCGGCTGGTGCGCAGAATGCTCACGGTCTGGGGAAGTACCTCCTCGAGGGTCGATATCAGGAACGCCCCACCGTCGAGCAGCGCCGCCAGCTTGGCCGGTCCCTGATTCGACACCCGAAGTTCGGTGGTGATCGCTGCCAGTTTCTGTGGATCCACTTGAGCCAGCAGGCCGTTGGCATCTCCCAACAGCTGGGCCAGTGACACCGGCACGGCGGTGCTGTCCTCATCGATGACGGCACCGTTGGTCAGGGCCGGCCCGCCGGCCTGCTCGGGCCGGAAGTCCAGGTATTGCTCGCCTGCCGCTGACAGCGCTGAAACACGAACGTGGCTGCTACGCGGAACCCGTGTCCGGCTGTCGATCTCGATCGAGGCCACCACACCGGTGTCGCCGAGTCGTACCGCGTTGACGCGCCCGATCCGCACGCCCCGAAGCGTGACATCCTGGTTGGGCAGCAGGCCCCCCGACTCGTGCAGCCGCACCTGCACCGAGATGGTGGAGCGAACGGGGCTGATGCCCAGCGTCCCGCCGACGATGTAGACCGTCACGAGAATCAGCGTCACCACGATGCCGGCCACCGACACCACGACCCGGTGGCGCCGCAACAGGCCCGCCGAATCGACCAGCAGTTGTGCCGGCAGTTCCAGCAGGCGCAGGGTGCGGTTGGTCATCGGGGCTGATGTTCGGGTCCATAGATGCGGCTCAACAACAGATTCCACTCGTATCGGAGGCTGCCGATCATGGCGTGCCAGTCGGTACCGTCGGCGCCGTGTGATCCGGGGTCGCCGGGGTAGTTCTTATCGGGCAGTGCGCCGAACGCCAACTGGGTGACGGTTCCGACCGCGTGGACGTTGGGCCCGCTGGTGATGTGGGTGAATGCGGGGATCATCCGATTCCACTTGTTCAGGCTCAGTTCGGGGTCGGTGGAGATCTGGTTGAAGACATCAGAGAGCCGGTTGAGATCGTGCAGGGTGCTGCGCTGATCGGTTCCCCGCATCGACGGGAATCGGCCGAGCTGATCGGTGATCCGGGCGGCCGCGGAGATCATGTCGGCGACGTTCGTGGCGTTGTCGGCCAGTGTTTCCGTCGCCGGTGCGGCCGCCGCCAGCGCCGCATTGAGGGTGTCCCGGCGATTCGAGAGGGTGACCGCCAGGTCCGAGGTGTTGCGCAGCGCGGTGTCGATCTGCTCCGTGCGGGCGTTCAGCCGCGACAGCAGTGCATTGGAATTGTGCAGTAGTGCGGCGACTTTCGAACCGCGCCCGCCCATCGCCGTGCCCGCCCCGTTGACCGTCGAGACCAGCCGGCGGATCGCGCCGCCGTTGACCAGCAGAGCAGCCGAGCTCAGCACATCTTCGATGGTCGCGGCCGAGGTGGTGTGGTCCAGGTCGATGGTGTCGCCGTCGCGCAGGCGAGCGGCATCGGCAGTCGCATTCGGTCCGCGCCGCACGGCGATGAAGATGTCGCCGAGCGGAGTCGCCGACCGCAACTCGGCGATGGTGTCGGTGTACAGGGGGGCGCCGGCACTGATCTTCATGGCCACGCGGGCCGAGAAATTCTGAGCGCTGATGGATTCGACCTCGCCGATGTCGGCGCCGTTGAGTTTGACCTTGGCTTTGACGGGAAGATTCAACGCATTGGCGAACACGGCTGACAGCGCGATGTCCCCGTCGATTCGGCCCGGTGCGGGCAGGGGAATGCTCGCCAGTCCACCGGCGCAACCGGCCAGCGTGACCGCCAATGCGGCGGCGAGCGCGGATCGGAGCACCCGACGAACCCAGGCCGTCCCGTGGCGTCGCCTCATTTCTCGGCCCCTGCCATACGTTCCAGCAGTCCCGTCATTCCCTCGACGAAGAAGGTGGTGCCGAACTGGGGCGCATTGTCGGCGACAGTGCCGGTGGCACAGCCCAGATCCTTGATCCCGGCGAGATTGCAGATCTCCTTGGCCATCTGACCGTTGAGCATCAGTTTGTCCAGGGTGGGATGCAGGCGCAGGGTGTGGCCGCTGGGATCCACCGCGTTGTAGATGTTGGTGCCCACCAGCGGAAGGACGTCGAGGATCTCTTCGAGTTGACGGCGACTGTCGGTCATGACGGTCGTGAGCTGACCGAAGTCGCCGACGGTGCCTTTGAGCTTGTCCCGGTTGTTCTCCAACAGCCGGGTGGCCTGGTCGAGAATCTGATTCGCCTTGGCGCCGGTGCTGCCCGCGCCGAGATTCTCGACGGCGACGATGTCGCTGAGCGCGCGGACGTTCGACCCGAACTCCCTGATCGCGGTGTCGTTGTCGGCGGCCGCCTGGGTCAGGTCGGCGAGGCTGGCCGCGATCGACTCGATGGTCTTGTGGGTGGCCGCCCCGTTGTCCGAGGTGAGACGCAAGGCCTGGGAGAGCTGATCGAGGGCGGCCTTGATGTCGGGTCCGCTGCCGGTTGAGATCTTCGCGCCGATTCCGATCAGGTCGGCCAATGGGCCGTGGCCCTCGCCGTCGCCGCTCAGGGCGCGAGAGAGCTTGTCCGCCATGGCCAGTGTTCGATCGAACTCGACCGGAGTTCGGGTGCGGGTAAGGCCCACGATGTCCCCGTCGCGCAGCGTGGGCCCGCCACCGTAGGCCGGAGTCAACTCGACGTGCCGGTCGGTCAGGATGGACGTGGCGACGGTGACCGCCTGAACGTCGGCGGGGATGTCGACGTCCTTGTCGATGACCATCGTCACCTGGACGTAGCTGTCTTTGGGCGCGATCTCGGTGACCTTGCCGATCGGCATGCCCAGCACCGACACCGCGTTGCCGACGTAGAGTCCCACCGCGTCCTCGAACTGTGCGGTGACGGTCAGGGGTCGGTGGTGTTCGCCGGAGATGAAGTGCCAGATGAGGACTCCGGCGAGGGCGACGACGGCCATCCCGGCCGCGATCGATCTGGCGCGGGTGATTCGACGGCTCATCCCGGCAACCTCGCCGGGTCCGGCGGCGGCCAACCCGGGAACGGATCCGCGGTCGGTTTGCAGTCGGTGAAGTACTGCGCCAGGCCGAACTGTTTGCCACGTCCGCTGAGCGCGCACATCCACGAGTCGACGAGCATTCCGGCCGGCAGATTGATATCGAGTGCGGTGCCGCTGCCGCTGGCGTTGGCCAGATTGCGGAAGGTCACCGGCATCACCTGCAGGGTGTTGCGGACCAGGGCGTCATGGGAGGCGGCCATTTGCGCGAACTGCTGCATATTGGCAAGAAGGTCGTTGATCGCGGGGTCGTCGTCAAGAATGATCTTCAACGTGTCGACCAGCGCGGTGGTGCCTTCGAGCAGGCGGTGCACGGCGGCCTGCCGAGCGGTGACCGTCTGCAGCAGATCCCGGCCCTGCAGGACCAGTGCGCCCAGGTCGGCCTTCTGGTCGCGGACCACCCCGGTGATGGTGTCCACGTTCTTCAGCAGTGATCCCATCTGATCGCGTCGCGCCGCGATCACGGCCGCCAGGGACCTGACGTTCTGCAGTGCCTCCGGCAGCGCCTCGGGTACTCCCGAGAGGCCGTTGCTCATCTCCGACATCGATGCGGCGATGCGGTCGGCATCCACCTGCTCGAAGGTGCTGGTCGCGTCGGCCAGCGTGTCCTGCAGGTTGTACGGGACCGCCGTATTGGCCAATGTGATGGTGCGGGAGGGGAGTTCGCCGCCGCCGGCGGGGGACAACTCGATGTAACGCCGCCCCAGCAGGGTGGTCAGCTTGATCGCCGCGCGTGACGCGTCGCCCACCCGCACCCCGTTGTCGACGGTGAACTTCACCGTGACGTGGTCGCCGGTCAGGGCGACGTCCTTCACGGTGCCGACTTCGATACCCGCCACGGTGACCTGATCACCCGGACTGAGCTGGGCGGCCTGGGCGAACTCGGCCTGATACCCGATGCGGCTCAGGGACAGCTTGCCGATGCCGACCAGGGCCATGATGACCACGGCCAGCACCGCCACCGAGATGGTTCCAACCCAGATCGTGTTATAGCTCTCGATCGGGCGCTTGGGCCGAAGCGACATCGGGTGCCTACCTGCAGATCGGGGAGTGTTGGACGATGTTGCCCGGTGAGGCGAGCTTGACGGTGCCGGGGATCACCCGGCCCAGGAACGCGAAGACGGTGGAGTTGATGTCGCAGATATAGCCGTCGATGTAGCTCCCGTTCTGGGTTGCGCGAGCGAGACCCTTGAGAACCAGCACCAGATTGGCGCCGTAGAAGGCGAATCGCTCACGTCCCTCGCCGGTGAGATGACCGACGAATCCCGGCTCGCGCAAAAGGAATTCGTGAAACTCGGGATAGACGGCGCTCAGAATCGTCGACAGCCGATCCGTCGCCTGGGTGATCGAACCGGTCGACGCCACCAGTTCGTCGCGCCGGCCGGCCAGCGTCGCCAACGCGGCGCGGGAATTCCGGATGACGGACTGCAGGTCGCGATCCTGGCGAGCCAGGACCGCGGTGACCTCGTCGAGGTCGGCGATCACATCGCCGAGCACCTGGTCGGGCCCGGCGAGTGATTCGGCCAGCGCCGAGGTCTGACTGATCAGGGTCACCACCGATGCGGAATCACCTTGCAGCGCCGCGATGATGCCGCCGGTGAGATTGTCCACCTGCCGCGGGCTCAGCAGGGTGAACAGCGGTTCGAACCCACTGAGCAGATGGGAGATGTCGAACGAGGGGCTGGTGCGCTCGACCGGGATGCTGCCCCGGTCCGGTAATGCCTTGCGGAACTCCGACGTTCCGGGGGCGAGTCCCAGATAGCGTTGGCCGATGATGTTCTGATACGTCACCGATGCGGTGGTGTCGTCGTAGAGGATGTGGCTCTTCGGCACTCGGAACGTGACCTTGGCGAGTGTGCCGTCCAAGTCGACTCTGTCGACGCGTCCTACCCGCACCCCCGCGGTACGGACATCGTCGCCGCTGTGCAGCCCGGATACGTCGGTGAACATGGCGTGGTAGATGTTCGTCGGACCGCTGACCTCGCGGCGCAGTGTGACGAACACCAGATACGTCGCGGTGATGGAGAGCGCCAGGAACAGGCTCAACCCGATCAGCGACTTGCGGTATCTCATCGTCGGCCGCCCGCGGGCGCCGCAAGGCGGACGGTGGCGCCGCGCACCACCGGCGCGAACAGGATCTGGGTGGCGGTGCTGACCTGTTCGCCCATGATGACCTCCAACTGCTGCTTCTCCATCCGACTGCCGACCGGCCCGACGTTTCCGCCGATCACCGCTGCCTGTGGCTGGGCGGGGTCTGCGGGAAGGGGATCTGGTGGTGCCGGCGGCGGTTCCGCGGGTGGGCCGGCTTCGGGCGGCAGAACCGAGCCGCGTGGCGGGGCGAAGTTGGGGCGGTTCTCGGTGATACCCGGGGGCAGCGGAAACCCGCGGGACTCGAGCGACGGTGTGAGAGCCGGGGCGGTCGGGACCTCGGGAGCGGTGAAGCAACTCGGCCCGGCCATGTCGCCGTAGCGCGGGCAGTCCGATCGCACGTAGGTCCGGGTCGGCGTCAACGAGATGACGGCCTTGGCCTGGAGCTGATTCGTATCGGCGTTCCACGCCACGTCGATGACCCTGGCGATCAGCGTCGTCAGCCGAGTCGCAATGTCATGGATCGTCTCGCCGTTGTCGCCCAGTACGCCCAGCACCGGAGTCAGCTTCGTGGAGATGTCGATCATCCGGTCGGTGTTGTGGTCGAAGGCCTCGCCGAGCACACCGGATGTTCCCAGTCCGACGGACAGCAGATTCGTTAACTGCGTGCGCTTTTCGGCGAGCGTACGCATCGGCTGGACCGCGCCCTCGAGCGCGTCGAGAAGCTCCGGTGCGGCCTGGCCCAGTGCGGACGTGGCTGCGGTGAGCGCCGACATCGTCGAGGGTCCCATCACGTCGTCGGCAACGACGGTGTTGAGCTCATTGACGATCTCGTTCAGATCTCGCCCGGCGTCCTCCAGTCGCCTGCCCCGGCCGCTGGTGGCGTCGCCCAGCGCGGTGAGCCATCCGACGCTGTCGGCACTGACCTGGCGGCCGACGGCCGAGAGCACTTGGCGGAACTTGTTGAGTGTGGTTTGGAAGAGCACCGTCGGCAACGTCTGGTCTTCGCCGATCACCGCTCCGGACCGCAGCGGAGCCGAGCGCCGGCCGTTGTCGACCAGCTGGACCGATGAGACCGCGAAGACGTTGGACGGCACCACTCGCGCGGTGACCGTGTCGGGAATACCGGGGGCGTGTTCGGGGTGCAGGTCGATGCGCACGATGTTGGGACGCCCGACGGCGGCGGGCGTGACGGCCGAGACGAACCCCACCAGGACCCCGCGGAACTTGACGTCGGATTTGACCGGCAGGCCGTCACCGACGTTGGTGATCTCAGCGCTGACGCGCACCGAATGTTGCAGTACACCCTGGGATTGCGCGATCAGCAGAGTCACGGCGACCGTCACGATCACCAGCAGGGCCAGGCCGGTGAAGAACAGTCGGCGGTTGGATGGGCCGCGGTCGTCGGACTCGAAGGAATTCGGCACGCTCAGCCACCGAACCTCGCGCCGGCGTTGACGCCCCACATCGCCATTGTCAGCAGCGCGTTCAAGATGATCACCACCGTGATGGTGGCCCGCATCGCGTGGCCGGCGGCCACGCCGACCCCTTGCGGCCCGCCCGCGGCGAAATAGCCGTAGTAGCACTGGATCATGGCGGCGAAGAAGATGAAGATGACTCCCTTGAGGGTCGCGTAGAAAACATCACGCCCGCTGCTGAACAGCGAGAAGTAGTGCTCGTAGGTTCCCGCGGAGGTATGAGCGATGATGCCGACCACCACCTGCGCGGACAGGTATGCCGCCGCCAGGCAGACCAGGAACAGTGGGATGGCGGCCAGCACCGACGCCGCGACCCGGGTGGTCACCAGGTAGGGAATGGGTTTGATCGCCAGCGCATCCATCGCGTCGATCTCTTCGGCGATGCGCATGGCACCCAACTGGGCGGTGAATCGGCAGCCCGCCTGCGTGGTGAAGGCGATGGCGATCATCACGGGCACCAACTCGCGGGTCGAGCCCCACGAGGACAGCAGGCCGGTGGCCGGGCCCAGGCCCAAGAGGTTCAGCGCGTTGTAACCCTCGATCGCGAGCAGCGCGCCGGCGGTGATACCCAACACCACCGACACACCCATAGTTCCGCCGCCGACGACGAGCGCCCCGTTGCCCCAGGCGATATCGGACAGATTGCGGACGAACTCGCGACGGTAGCGAGCCAGCATGACGGGCACCGCGAACACGACGCGACAGATGAAGTCCAGAATGTGGCCGGCCCTCGCCACCGGCACCCACACGACCTCGGTCGCTCGAAGGACGTGCTGGAACACCCGGGGGCGGTGGACGGCGACGGTCATCTGCGTCTACAGGCTCGCTTTGGGAAAGAGCAGCAGATAGAGCTGACTCATTCCGACGTTGACGATCATCAACAGCAGAATCGATTCGACCACCGCGGCATTGACCGAGTTGGCAACCCCGGCCGGCCCGCCATGGGTGGCCAAGCCCTTATGGCAGGCCACTACCGCCACGATCGCCCCGAAGGCGATGGCCTTGGCCAGGGCCAGGACGAGGTCATCGACGGTCGCGAACGACGCGAAGGTTGCGACGAAGGATCCCGGGGTGCCGTCCTGGACGAACACGTTGAACAGGTAGCCGACGAAGAAGCCGGCGCAGGTCGCCAGCCCGGTCAACGCGACGCCGACCAGGATCAGTGCGGCGAAGCGCGGAACGACGAGCCGGCGGACCGCCGAAACGCCCATCACCTCCATCGCGTCGATCTCTTCGCGCATGGTCCGGGAGCCGAGGTCGGCGCTCACCGCCGAGCCGACTGCGGCGGCAAGCAATATCGCCGCCACCAGGGGAGCGCCCTGGCGGATCACCACCAGTCCGTTGGCGGCACCGGACAGCGACTCGGCGCCCACCTGCCCGGCGAGTACGGCGAATTGAATCGACAGCGTGACCCCGACGGGGATGGTCACCAGCAGAGTCGGCAGCAACGCGGTACCCGCCATGAACGCCGCCTGTTTTACGAACTCCGACACCGCGAAGCGTCCGGTGAACAGGTCGATGAACAGATACTGGACGGTGCGCAGGCCAAGGGTCGTCTGACCGCCCACGGTTCCCAATGCCTGCAGCGGATGCGACCGGGTGTAGGACCGAACCCACGCTCCGACTTCGGCGAGCGGTGAACCTCCGTCGATGCGTTCTTCGCGTTCCGATGAGACAGTCAGCGGACCCTCCCCGTTCTGCTCGACGAGTGCGATCCGAAGGTCGCCCTCGGTCGCAGGCCGGTGACCGACCCGCTGACGAAACCCGCCCTGAGTACGGCACCGGTCCGCCGCCGTCCCGATGCGGTGGACCGAATATTTGGTTTCGTCAGCGGAGCCTATCGTGCAGTCGGGGTGTGGTCAACGCTTTCGCCCGCAATGGGATTTCGCGTGGCGCGGAGTCCGGGAGCCGGTCAGCGACCCATGAGTGGCTGGTTGGGTACGCCCGGGAAGAGTTGCTCGGTGGGCCCCACATTCACCCAGCCGCCGAGCTTGGTGACGAGGTGGGGAGCGAATACCGCACCGTAGAGCCCGTTGCCGATCACGATGACGGCGACGATGGACAGCATCGACGACTGCAGTCGGCTCGTCGACCGGTTGTCGGCCCACATCTCGATGACGTTGCGGCCCCGGGTGTCCGTTCGTCCCAGCAGGTAGGTGAAGACCATCATCTGCACGCCCATGGCCAACGAGTCATAGAGCGGGTACTGGTGTGCGGTGCCCTCCCACAGTGCCAGCCCGGGGATCACGTAGCCGTAGGAGAAGTTGCCGAGCCGGGCCCCCAGAATGCCGTTGAACAGAAACGCCCAGCAGCAGCCGACGGCCAGGCCGACCGTCAGCAGTGTGACCGGTCGGCGCCAGCCGTACTTCGCGGCCACCCGACGCCCGAGCCAGGCCCCGATCAGGGCCGGCGTCACGAAGTAGGAGATGTATCCGATGGGCACGGCCAACGGCAGGCCGCCGCCCCAGGTCATGTTCAGCGGCCACCACGACGGCATCCGGGGCAGCGCCGGCGGAAACTGCGCGTACACCGCCCAGTCGTAGGGCGCCTCGATCCAGGAGAACGAGATCGCCGAAATGCTGAGCAGCAACAGCGGGTGCAGATGCCGTCGGCGACAACTCAGGTAGACGCCTATCGCGAAGAACGCGATTCCGCTGACGTAGGAGAACGTTTGGGCGGCCTGCAGCGAGGGTGCCAGCCCGGCGCTCATCGGCGTGCCTCCGGGTCGAAGTGCAGCACCGCGCCGTAGATCAGTGCGATGAGCCCGAACAGCGTGCCCAGCATGATGACAGCTCCCACGTTCACGACTCCTTCGGCAGCATCTTCTTGTAGATAGTGGATACTATCCAAACTGGATAGTGGATACTAGCCTCGATCTGTCGTCGTTCGATTGCGATTTTCAGGAGTGAGCCACGGTGACCCAGCGACGTTCCGATGCCGAACGAGCGGGTTCGGGTTCTCGCAGGGCCCGCGGTGAACCGCGCCGGCTGCTGCTCGACGCCGCGCGAGACCTGTTCGCGCGCCAGGACTATCGCAGCACCACCACCCGCGAGATCGCCAAAGCGGCCGGTGTCACCGAACCGCTGCTGTTCCGTCACTTCGGTTCGAAGGCGGCATTGTTCCGTGAGGCGCTGGTGGTGCCGTTCACCAGCTTCATCGACGAGTTCGGCGCGACGTGGTCCGCGCTGGATCCGGATCGGACCAGTGAGGAGGATCTGGCCCGGCATTTCGTCGGCCGGCTCTACGACGTGTTCGTGCGGCATCAGGGTCTGCTGGTCACGCTCATGGCGTCGGACTCGCTCGCCGAGGACGAGATCGTCGAAGCCGGCATCGCCGACGTGCGACGGGCGATCGCCCTGCTCGGCCAGATCAGCGCCGAGGGCATGAACCTGCGGTCGATCGGGTCGGCGCACCCGCAGCTGCCGGCCCATTCCACGGTGGCGATGATCGCCGGAATGGCCGCGCTGCGGTCGACCTACTTCGGGTCCAGGCCACCGTCGAGAAAGGTGATCGTGGAGGAGCTCACCCAGGCGAGCCTGCACGGCTTCCTGCACCGCAACGACTGACGCTTTCGATCTGCCGAAGGGATGCGACACATGACAGGTGCCGAAGCGGTCGCGTTGTACTACGACCCGTTCGACCACGACATTGACGACGATCCGTACCCGGTGTGGAAGCGGATGCGTGAGGAAACACCGTTGTACTACAACGAAAAGTACAACTTTCATGCGCTGAGCCGGTACGAGGACGTCGCCCGCGAACTGCCGAACTGGCAGACCTACCGGTCCGGTCGCGGGACCACCGCCGACATTCTGTTCAACAACATCGAGGTCCCGCCGGGAATCCTGCTGTTCGAGGATCCGCCCCTGCACGATCTGCACCGCAGCCTGCTCTCGCGGGTGTTCACCCCGCGGCGGATGCTGGCCGTGGAACCACTGGTGCGCGACTTCTGTGTCAGGGAGCTGGACCCGCTCGTCGATGCCGGTGGCTTCGACTTCATCGCGGATCTCGGGGCGATGATGCCGATGCGGACCATCGGTTACCTGCTGGGCATCCCGGAGAAGGACCAGGAGGCGATCCGGGACCGAGCCGGTTCCTTCATCGAAGTGGCGGCCGGCGGCGAACCCGGCGACATCAGCCAGAAGATATTCTCCGACACCATCGTCATGTTCGCCGAGTACATCGAATGGCGTGCCAACCATCCGTCCGACGATCTGATGACCGACCTGTTACGGGCCGAGATCGAGGATGCCGACGGCACCCGACGTCCGTTGTCGCGTACCGAGGTGCTCGCCTATACCGCAATGATCGCCGGCGCCGGCAACGAGACCACGGCCCGGCTGATCGGTTTCATGGCACAGCTGCTGGCGGATCACCCCGATCAACGCCATGAGCTCCGCGCCGATCCGAGCCTGATCCCCGGCGCTATCGAGGAGACGCTGCGCTACGAGCCCCCGTCGCCGGTGCAGGCGCGCTACGTCGCCCGGGACGCCGAGCTCTACGGTCGCCTGATTCCGGAAGGGTCGTTCATGCTGCTGCTCAACGGATCCGCCAACCGCGACCACCGGCAGTTCGCCGACCCGGATCGCTTCGACATTCACCGCGAGGGCGGTCATCTCAGTTTCGGCAAGGGCGTGCACTTCTGCCTCGGTTCGGCGCTGGCCCGGTTAGAGGCCCGGGTTGCCTTCGAGGAGGTGCTCAAGCGTTGGCCCGATTGGGAAGTCGACTACACAGGCGCGCAACGCGCGCACACCGCAAGTGTGCGGGGCTGGGCGAGGTTGCCGGTGGTCACCTGATTCCGATCCGGTCGCAGACCTCGAACACCTCCTCGAAGATGGAGGCCGGAACGGTGAACGGTTCGGTGGCGGACACCTGCGCCAGATGCGTCGCGATATCGTCGGCCGTGGGGTCGCGGTCGGATCCGGCAAGCCAGCCCTGACCGAGACCGACGAAGACGCGCGCGAACCGGCCGGCGCAGGCCGAGTAGTTCTGATGGGTGAGAGCGCAGTCGCGACTGGCCAGGTACACGACCATCGGTACTACCAGCTCGGGCCGGATCGCCCGGAGGAATCCAGCTTCTTCGATCGCCTTCGGGTCGTCGACCGTATCGGTGACCATTCGGGAAAACCCGAACGGCAGCACGGTATTGGAGCCGATCCCGTGCGGGGCGCCCTCGATCGCGATGATGTTGGACAGTCCCACCAGCCCGGCCTTGGCGGCGCCGTAATGGGCTTCCCGCGGTTGGCCGAACATGCCGCCCGACGATGAGATGAACACGAACCGCCCATAACCCTGGTTCTTCATCACCCGGTAGGCGGGCCGACTCAGATAGAACGCGCCGTCCAGATGCACCGCCAGCATGCGTCGCCAGTCATCGTCGGACATCTCCTCGAACGCAATGCTGTTGAAGATGCCCGCATTGCTGATCACGGCGTCGAGCCGGCCGAATCGCCGGACGGCGGTCGCGACGATGGCTTCACCGCCTGCGGGGCTGTCCACCGACTCATAGGAGGCGACGGCTGTCCCGCCGGCGGTGGTGATCTCGTCGACCACCAGGTCGGCGATGGCACTGTCCGCGCCCTCGCCGTGCATCGACCCGCCCAGGTCGTTGACCACCACCGAGGCGCCGCGGTTGGCCAGCTCGATCGCGTAGAGCCGGCCCAGACCCCGGCCCGCTCCGGTGACGACGACGACCTGGCCCTCGAAATCGATCACCGCGGTGCCTACCCCTCGACCGATTGACTGTGGCCGAAGTGGACTCTACGGTGGAACAGATATTTGGTCAACCGGTGGATGGGGGAGTCCGTGACGGACCGCCACGAGCCTGCTGAGTCGCTGCAGCGCTGGAACATGTTGGTGTCGGCGTTATCCGGGCGTGCGATGAAGGTGGCCGCGGGAGAGGCCGGCCATCCCGCATGGACCGACGGCAAGAGCGTCTTCGTCGACCCGGGCATCGACGCGGCCCACCAACTCGAGGCGGTGACCGTCCAGGCCTGCCTGTTGTCGGCCGGGAGTCTGGACCCCGGCCTGGTGCGCAAGCTGAACCGGCGGCGCGGTCTGGCCGCCCGCTATCTCGCCGTCGAAGGGCATCGGGCGCTGGCCGCCAACGCCGAACTGTTGCCGCCTGCGGTGGTGTCCCTGATCGACCATTGCGTCGCGGCCCGCACCGATTCGCCGGCCGCATCGCTGATGCTGGCCGACGCTCGCGAGTTCTCACCGCAGTCGCCGGATGCCTTCGGGGTGATTCGGCCGCGAAAGTTGCTGGCCGAGAGCAGGAGCAGTGAGAGTCCGGGTGGTGACAAAACGCATCAGCCGCGCCAACAGCACGCGCCGCTGGCCGACCTGGATGACAATGACGCCGACGCCGAGATGGACATGTTCTCCAGCCCGGTCGGCGGCAGCGGCGCGCTGGGCCGGCTGGTCGCCAAGATGCTCGAGGTGACCCGCCGGCTGGGAGGCAACGGGCCGCCCGGGGCAGACGCGCCCACCCATAAGACCCGGTCCGGCGTGCGCGGCGGCGGAAGCGTGGTGTCTTCGGCCGGTGTCGGGACCCTCGAGGACGACACCGCCGCGGGCGGGGCCGTCGGGACTACCTATCACGAATGGGACGTTCATCGCCGCAGCTACCGGCAGAACTGGTGCACCGTATTGGAAGTGATGCCGAACGCAGCCGGCGAACCACCGGTGCGGCCGGCGGACCACGGATTGCGGCGACCGCTGGCGCGGCTCGGCGTGGGCTTGGACCGCTACCACCGGCAGGCCCAGGGCGACGACGTCGATATCGATGCGGCGATCGAGGCCCGGATCGAATTGCTGGCCGGATCGGCGCCCGACGAGGCGGTCTACCTGGACAGCCTGCGTCGCCGACGGGATCTGTCGGTGCTGATTCTGCTGGATGTCTCCGGTTCGGCAGCCGAACCCGGCACTGTCGGTCAGACTGTGCACGAACTGCAGCGCGCGGCGGCCGCCGCGTTGGCCACCGCGCTGCATGAGCTGGGGGATCGGCTGGCACTCTACGCCTTTCACTCGCAAGGCAGAACCGCGGTGCATGTCACCCCGGTGAAGCGCTTCGACGACGCCCTGGACGCGCGCGCCATGATGCGGTTGAACAGCCTCAAGCCCGGCGCCTACTCGCGACTGGGTGCTGCGATCCGGCACGGCTCGGACGTCTTGGAGCGCCGTGGTGGCACACCGCGCCGCCTGCTGGTCGTGGTCTCGGACGGGCTGGCCTACGACCACGGCTATGAGCGGGTGTACGGCGCCGCCGATGCCCGACGTGCCCTGGCCGAGGCGCGCCGGCGGGGCATGGGGTGCCTGTGTCTGACGGTCGGGGCGGCCACCGATGTCGACGAGCTGCGCCGGGTGTTCGGCAGTGCCGCACACGCGACCATTCCGCGGCTTGACCAGCTCAGCCGCGAGATCGGACCGCTGTTCCGGTCCGCGCTGCGCTCGGCCGACTTGCGACGACGGGTCGCATGAACAGAAGGGTAGGAACAACATGGCAACTGCGGTCGGAGGTCCGCGCCCCTACTACGTGTCGGTCGGCAACGAGGAGCATGTCTTCAAAGCGGCTTACCGGCAAGGGTTGTCGGTCGTCCTCAAGGGCCCCACGGGCTGTGGGAAAACCCGATTCGTGGAGGCCATGGCCCATGACCTGGACCGGCCGCTGATCACCGTCGCCTGCCACGACGACCTGACGACGGCGGATCTGGTCGGCCGGTTCCTGCTGCGGGGCGGCGAGACCGAGTGGGTGGACGGGCCGCTGACGCGGGCTGTGCGCGAGGGTGCGATCTGCTACCTCGACGAAGTGGTGGAGGCGCGGCAGGACACCATCGTGGTGCTGCACCCGCTGGCCGACCACCGGCGCCAGCTGCCGATCGACCGGCTGGGGCTGACGCTGGATGCCGCACCGGGGTTCGGGCTGGTGATGTCCTACAACCCGGGGTATCAAAGTGTGCTCAAAGACCTCAAGGACTCCACTCGTCAACGCATGGTCGCCATCGAATTCGGGTTTCCGGCAGGCGATGTCGAGGAGAAGATCGTCGCATGCGAAGCAGGTGTCGATCATGAGCGCGCCGCAAAACTGGTGCGGTTGGGGCAGGCGATCAGGCGGGTGGAGACCGGCGGATTGCGGGAGGTTGCTTCGACACGCGTGTTGATCGCTGCCGGGCGGCTGATCGCTGAGGGGCTGGCTCCCCGCGAAGCCGGCCGGGCTGCCATCGCGGGCCCGCTCACCGATGACTCGCTGGCGACCGCCGGCCTGATGGAAATGATCGAGGTGTACCTGGCCGATCGATGATTGACGGTCGGCCGACTGCACGCTAGGGTCGGAACAAATATTAGGTTGTGTGGCCAGGGCTGGTCGCAGTTCTGCGGCTCCGGTATTCGGGGAGGTGAGATGTCCTACGAGAGTGCGGCAGAACCGATCAAGATCGGATATCTGATGGACTTCCGGCTCCCCGAAGGCTTCCCGAAGACCTATTTCGAAGACCTGACCCAGCCGTTCGACCTGGTCTTCAAACAGGCGACCGAACAGGGGCTGCTGGATCGGCCCATCGAGATCGTCTACCGCGAGGTCGAAGGGCTGCCGAAGGGCTCGGTCAAGGCTGTCATCGACGCCTACGGCGAGCTCTGCGAAGAGGGCTGCCTGGCAGTGTTCGGACCGCACATCACCGACAACTGTGTGCCGACCCGGGAGGCGATCGAGGAACGCTTCAAGGTGCCGTGCATCAGCGTCACCGGTTCGGATGCGGCGCTGGGAGAGTGGTTCTTCGCGTTCCCGCAGGGGTCACTGACCGATGAGCCGATCTTCTGGACGGATCTGCTGATCAAAGACGGGCACACCGAGGTCGGGGTGCTCAAAGAGCAGTCCCTGGTGGGCGAAACCTATCTGAAGAACTTCCGCGACGCGTGTGCCCGCAGGGGCATCCGGATCGTCGCCGAGGCGACGATCGCTCAGACGGCGCAGGATGTCTCGGCGGCGGTTCGCGCACTGCACGAAGCCAAGGCGCCGGCGATCGTGCACTGCGGCTTCGGATTCGGCATCGTGTTCGTCAACCCGGCGTTGCAGGAGCTGAACTGGGATCCGCCCCGCTTCACCAGCACCGCATTTCAGAACGCCTGGATCAACCCGATCATGTGGAACGCGTTCCTGGGCTGGGTCGGCATCGACCAGTACGACGAGGGCAATCCGGTCGGTCAGGCGTTTCTCGACGAATACCAGCAGGCCTACGGCCGGCGTACCGAATGGTGTGTGTCGGTGGTGAACCGGGACGTCGCGATGACACTGGTGCGGGCCCTGGGCGATGCCCATCCGCTGAGCCCGCGCGGGGTCAAGGATGCCTTGGAGCGGGTGAAGATGATGCCCGCCGCCTCCGGGGCTCCCGGTACCCGGGTGTCGTTCGGGAACTGGACGCGCCGGGCCTGGATGGGCGCCGGCTATCTGGTGGCTCGCAAGCTCGACGCCGACGGCGTCAACTCCCATCTGGTGAACCGTTTCGGAGAGGAATGACTGATGACCGCAGAGCAGACCGTGCCGGCCTCGGCAGACGGGGCCACCGCACCCGCCGAACCCCGAAAGGGATCGCCGTGGGTATGGGCTTGGGCGGCAGCAGCATTCGGCTTCCTTGCCTTCCTGCTCGCCAATGCCCGCACCGGCTTGGAGTCCGATCGGGTGCGAGATGTGGCGTACACGGCGACACCGCCGGAACGGCCGGTACCGGTGTTGTTCGGCTTCGAGCACTGGCTCGGGGTGTTGGAGACGTTCACGGTGGTGGTGATGATCCTGATCATCACCACCTACGTGATCGCGTGGCGCCGCCATCCCTACCATCCGGTCCTCTTGATGGGCATCGTCACGACGTTGATCGTCTGGCAGGACCCGATCATGAACTGGGCGCCCTTCGCGGTATACAACCCGGAGTTGCACCACCTGCCCGAAGACTGGCCGCTGGTGTCGCTGTCACCCACCGTCGAGCCGTTCGTGGTCCTGGGCTACATCATGTTCTATCTGCTGCCCTACTTCCCGGGCATCTGGCTGCTGCGCAAGATCCAGGCCCGCCGGCCGGTGGACTCGTTCGTGTGGCGTCACCCGTTGATCAGCCTGGCGTTCTGCATCCTGCCGTTCGGGATGCTGCTGGACGCGGCACTGGAGATCACGCTGGTGCAGACCGGGATGTACATCTATTCGCAGGTCCCGTTCGGGTCGATCTTCGTCGGCCAGACGCACCAATTCCCGTTCATCTTCGAGATATTCGCGGTGAACTTCGTGATGGTCCCGGCCGGGGTGCTGCTGTACCGCGACGACACCGGCCGCACGATGGCCGAGAAACTGGCGCAGCGAGCGAAAATCTTCGCCGGCCGCCCCACACTGGGCATGTTCACGGTGATGCTGGTGCTGATCAACCTCGGCTACTTCTGCTATGGCGGCACCTTCGCCCTGGTCAAGATGGCGCACCTGTCCAACACCGTCGCCTGCCCGTGGCCCTACCCCGAGGCGAAGATCTATGACCCGCAGGGCTTCTACGAATCCGAAGGCCAGCCCGGCCCGTACTCGGTGGGCATCTGGTCGACCTGGGCCAGCGGCCAGCCCGACGGGCGGCCGGCCGTCGAGGCGCCGGCCGACGGCGGACGCTGCGGACCGGGCAATGGGTGAACCGCGCAGCGTCGTCATCACCGGCGCTTCGCGTGGGCTCGGATTGGCCTCGGCGGTGAACCTGTATCACCGCGGATGGCAGGTGGTCGCCGCGATGCGATCGCCGGAGATCGGGCTGGCGGAGCTGCGTCGTGGCACCGGCGCACCCGACGCCGACCCGCGGATGATCGGGATCCCGCTGGACCTGACCGACCTGGCGTCGGTGGCCGCCGCTGCCAAGGCGATCGAGGCGGCCGTCGGCGCCCCGTACGCGGTGGTGCACAACGCCGGGATCTCGGCGGCGGGGATGGCCGAGGAGACCCCGGCGGACCTGTGGGAGAGGATGTTTCACACCACGGTCTTCGGACCCGTGGCACTGACCAATGCGTTGTTGCCCGGGATGCGTGCGGCGGGCCGCGGGCGCGTCGTCGTGGTGTCCAGCGCGGGCGGTGTCCGGGGCATGCCCGCCACCGCGGCGTATTCCGCGGCCAAGGGCGCATCGGAGCGGTGGGCTGAATCCCTGGCCAACGAGATCGCGCCGTTCGGGCTGGGCGTGACGATCCTGGTGACCGGCACCTACGACACCGAGATCATCACCGATGCGGGGACCACGGATTGCCGTGACCTCACCGGCCCCTATGCGCGCCACCACAGCACCATGGATCGGCGGGGACGGGCGGCGGTGAAACGCGCCGCCCGGTCTCCGGAACGCTTTGCCGCCGGACTCGCGGCCGCGCTGGAATCCCGGGCCCCGTTCGTCCGGCAGCCGGTCGGCCCCGACGCCCGGATGTTGTTGATCGCCAACCGACTGCTCCCCGGCGCCGGGTTCCATCACGCGATTCGCCTGATGATGGGACTGCCGCGGTTCGGGGCATTGACGGACAGGGACACCGATGCCTGAGCTTCCCCGCTTTGAATCCCAGATGATGATCGACGGCAAGCTCGTCGGCGGGCAGAACGGTACGTTCGTCAATCTCAATCCGGCCACCGAGGAAGTGGTGGGCGAGGTCGCGGACGCATCGACGGCGGACATGCACCGCGCCATCGACGCTGCGCGGCGTGCTTTCGACGACACCGACTGGTCGACCAATCATGCTTTCCGGCAACGCTGTCTGCTGCAACTGCAGGAGGCCCTGGAAGCGGAGCGGGAGGAGCTGCGCGAAGAGCTCATCCTCGAAGCCGGCTGCCCGCGGGCCATCACCGCGGGCCCGCAGCTCGACGCACCACTGTCGGACGGCCTGAGATACCCGGCGCAGCTGATCGACAGCTACCCGTGGGAGACGTCGCTGGGTGACGCGTTCGTCTCGGTGACCGGCGTCAACACCACCCGCAAGGTCTGGCGGGAACCCGTCGGGGTGGTCGGGGCGATCGTGCCGTGGAACTTCCCGTTCGAAGTCGCCATCCACAAGATCGGTCAGGCGCTGGCGACCGGCAACACCGTCGTACTCAAACCCGCACCCGACACCCCGTTCAACGCAACCCGGTTGGGGCGGCTGATCGCGGAGAACACCGATATCCCAGCGGGTGTGGCCAACGTGGTCACCGCATCCGATCACCTGGTCGGCGAGGAACTGACCCTGTCGCCCAAGGTCGATCTGATCTCGTTCACCGGGTCCACCGCCGTCGGGCAGCGGATCATGGAGAAGGGTGCGGCGACCATGAAGCGCCTCTTCCTGGAGCTGGGTGGCAAGTCGGCGACCATCGTGCTGGAAGACGCCGACTTGGCGTTGGGCGCCATGATGGGCATCGCACCGTGCATGCACGCCGGTCAGGGCTGTGCCAACCCGACACGGCTGCTGTTGCCGCGGTCACGCTACGACGAAGGCGTCGCCATGCTGCAGGCGATGTACGCGGGCATCGCACCCGGTGATCCGCAAGACGCCTCGACACTGTGCGGCCCGGTGATCTCGGCCAAGCAGCGCAACCGGATTCGCGGGTACATCCAGAAGGGCATCGACGACGGCGCCCGGCTCCTGGTCGGGGGAGTCGAGGCTCCCGACGGCTTGGACCGCGGATACTTCGTCCGGCCGACGTTGTTCGTCGACGTCGACAACTCGATGACGATCGCCCAGGAAGAGATCTTCGGGCCGGTGCTGGCCGTCATTGCCTACACCGACGAAGACGACGCGGTGCGCATCGCCAACGACAGCCCGTACGGCCTGGCCGGCAACGTCATGTCGGGGAGCCTGGATCACGCACTGGCCGTGGCCAAGCGGCTGCGCGCCGGATTCATCGGCCTCAACGGCGCCGCCGGTTACGGCGCCGACACACCATTCGGCGGTTACAAAGCCAGCGGCGTCGGCCGCCAGAACGGCACCGCCGGATTCGACCAGTACACCGAGATCAAGTCGGTCGCCTACCCGGCGGTTAGCGAGCCTCGACGAAGGAGAGACGAAGCTGGACCGCCGAACCAACCCGGCCGGTTAGGGGAGAGCCATGCAGTTGTTTGACGACCTGGAGGATTTCGGCGCCTTCGACGACGTGGTGTCCGGGGATGTCCGAGACCCCTACACCGAGTTGGCCCGGTTGCGCCGCGAGGAGCCGGTGCAGCGCATCGACATCTCGGGGATGCCGCACGAGGAATCCAAACCGGTGTTCATGGTCTACCGCCACGAAGACGTGATAAAGATGTTGCGCGACAACGAGACCTACTCCTCGGCGATCATCATCGACACCTTCGGCGATGTGCTCGGCAAGCAGGTGATGCTGGGCATGGACGAACCCGCGCACGGCCGGCACCGGGCGCTGGTGTCCAAGGCCTTCTCGCCGCGCGCGGTGGCCGGCTGGGAGCAGGAACTGGTGATACCGGTCGCCAATCTGCTGATCGACCGGTTCGCCGACCGCGGACGCGCTGATCTGGTCAAGGAGTTCAACTTCGAGTATCCGACCCGGATCATCGCCCGGATTCTGGGCCTGCCCGAGCAGGACTACGAGCAGTTCCAGCGCTGGTCCATCTCGCTGCTGTCCTTCACCATCAACCCCGAGCGGGGACGGACCGCATCGCTGGCCCTGCGCGACTACTTCACCCCGATCCTGGCCGCGCGCCGGGTCGAGCCGCGCAACGACCTGATCAGCCGGCTTGCCGACGCGGAGATCGATGGGCAGAAGCTGTCCGACGAGGAGATCTTCTCGTTCCTGCGACTGCTGCTGCCGGCGGGCATCGAGACCACCTACCGCTCGCTGGGCAACCTGCTGTTCGCCCTGCTCACCCACACCGATCAACTCGACGCCGTACTCGCCGACCGGGCGCTGTTGCCGCAGGCGATCGAAGAGGGAGTGCGCTGGGATGCGCCGCTGTTGACCATCACCCGGGTGGCCACCTGCGACACCGAGTTGGGCGGCGTGGCCATTCCGGCCGGTTCCGCGGTGATGCCGATGCTGGGGGCCGCCAACCGGCAGGACGACCGCTACGCCAACCCGAACCTGTTCGACATCTTCCGCGAATCCAAGGTCCACGCGTCGTGGGGCCACGGCGCCCATGTCTGCCTCGGCAGCCACCTGGCCCGGATGGAGATGCGGGACGCGCTCGGCCTGATGTTCGACCGGCTGCCGAACCTGCGGCTGGATCCCGACGGCGGAGACCCGCACATCCGCGGCCAGGTGTTCCGGTCACCGACCTCGCTGCCCGTGCTGTTCGATGCCCCATGACCGGGCTGCGGTTCGACGGGCGAGTCGCCGTCATCACCGGCGCCGGGCGCGGGGTGGGACGCAGCCACGCGATGCTGTTGGCGGCCAAGGGCGCCAGCGTGGTCGTGGCCGATCACGGGGTCGGCATCGACGGCGGCGGATCGTCGTCGGACCCGGCCGACGAGGTGGTGGGTGAGATCACCGCTGCCGGAGGACGGGCCGTGGCGTGCTACGCCTCGGTCGCCGAACCGCAAGGTGCGCAATCCATTGTCGACACGGCGATCGGGACCTTCGGCCGAATCGATGCGTTGATCAACAACGCCGGCATCCACGATCCGGGCCTGTTCGCCGACCTGTCGGTGCAGCAGTTCCGCACCATGCTGGACGTCCACTACCTCGGCACGCTGTTGGTTTCCCGGGCCGCCTGGCCGCACTTTGTCGACGCCGGGTACGGACGCATCGTCAACACCGTGTCCGAGGCGATGCTGGGCGGCATCAGCGAATTGACCAGCTACGGCGCCGCCAAGGGGGCGGTCTTCGGACTCACCCGCAACCTGGCCACCGAAGGCGCCGCCCACGGCATCCGGGTGAACGCGATCTCACCGCGTGCCTATACCCGGATGTCGGCGTCGCACTCGGATTCGGTGGCGGCTCAGCTGTCCATTCCCGCCGAGCTGATGGAGGCAGTCAACGTCAGCATGCCCCCGGAATTATGCGCTCCGGCAGCGGCGTTCCTCGCCCACCCGGACTGCCCGCTCAACGGCGAGGTCCTGCAGATCGGCATGGGCAACATTGCGCGCGTCGCCGTCGTGCGCACCGCGGGGATCACGAAATCGGCTCTCACCGCCGAGGACATCGCCGAAAACCTCGAGGAGATCATGAACATTTCGGACGCACAGGTGGCCGAAGTCACCCAGATGGTGCTGTGACGGATTCAGGAGGTTCGCAGTGAGCGATTTTGATTCGATCGACTTCTTCACCGACCAGTCGTTGATCCCCGACCCGTACCCGTACTTCGATCACCTGCGAGCCAAGTGTCCGATGGTGCACGAACCGCATCAAGGGGTCCTCGCCGTCACCGGACATGCCGAAGCCGTTGCCGTGTACCGAGATCCGGCGTTCTCCTCGTGCGTGTCGGTGGCCGGGCCGTTCTCGGGGCTGCCGTTCACGCCGGTCGGTGACGATATCGGTGACCTCATCGAGGCACACCGCGAGCAGATCCCGATGAGCGAGCACATCGTCACCCAGGACCCGCCGCTGCACACCCGCACCCGCGGCCTGTTGAGCCGGCTGCTGACCCCCAAGCGCCTCAAGGAGAACGAGGAGTTCATGTGGCGGCTGGCTGACCAGCAACTCGATGAGTTCGTCGCGCGCGGCCGGTGCGAGTTCATCGAGGACTACGCCAAACCCTTCTCGATGCTCGTCATCGCGGACCTGCTCGGGGTGCCCGCGGCCGATCACCGCGAATTCCGCAAGGTGCTGGCCACGGAGCTGGTGGGGGCGGTCGACGACGAGGACCCGGTTCACCACAATCCGCTGCAGTGGCTCGACGACAAGTTCTACGCCTACATCGAAGACCGACGTATGCAACCGCGCGGGGACGTGCTGACCGAACTGGCGCAGGCGAAATACGAGGACGGGTCGACCCCCGAGGTCATCGATGTGGTCCGGGTTTCCACCTTCCTGTTCGCCGCCGGCCAGGAGACCACGGTCAAGCTGCTGTCCGCCGGGCTGCGGGTGATCGCCGAACGCCCCGACATCCAGGCGTTGCTGCGCAGCGACCGCGACCGGATCCCCGCGTTCTTGGAGGAGACGCTGCGCACCGAAAGCCCGGTCAAATCCCACTTCCGCATGGCGCGTACCACGACCACCGTCGGGGACACGACGGTGCCGGCCGGCACCACGGTGATGCTGCTGCCGGGGGCCAGCAACCGGGACCCCCGCAAGTTCGACGACCCCGACCAGTTCCGGGTCGACCGGGCCAACGTCCGCGAGCATGTGGCGTTCGGCCGCGGGGTGCACTCGTGCCCCGGCTCGCCGCTGGCCCGCGCCGAGGGACGGATCTCGCTGAACCGGATTCTGGACCGGATGGCCGATATCAGCATCTGCGAACAGCGGCACGGCCCGCCGGAAGATCGTCACTACAGCTACGAGCCGACCTTCATCATGCGGGGGCTCCAAGAACTGCACCTGGAGTTCAATCCGGGCGGCTGATCTCCGACCGGCACCCCGGCCGTGGGTGCCCTCGAAGGGTTGGTTGACAATCGACGTCAAGCAACCCTCGTGATCTAAGGAGAGCAGTCATGGCCGAAGCCGTCATCGTCGAAGCGGTGCGCTCGCCTATCGGCAAGCGCAACGGCGGACTGTCGGGGGTCCATCCCGCCGAGCTGTCCGCCCAGGTGCTCAACGGGCTGGTCAACCGGGCCGGCGTGGACCCGGCCCTGGTCGACGACGTGATCTGGGGCTGCGTCATGCAGGCCGGGGAGCAGGCGCTGGACATCGGGCGCACCGCCCTGCTGACCGCGGGTTGGCCGGAGACCGTGCCCGGGGTGACGGTGGACCGCCAGTGCGGGTCCAGTCAGCAGTCGGTGCACTTCGCCGCCGCCGGTGTGGTCGCCGGACACTACGACGTCGTCGTCGCCGGTGGTGTCGAGTCGATGTCGCGCACCCCGATGGGCTCGTCGCTGGCCAACGGCGGACGCCCCTACCCGGACTCCTTCAAGGCGCGTTACAGCCAGACCCCCAACCAGGGCACCGGCGCGGAGATGATGGCCGCGAACTGGGGACTGAGCCGCACCGCGCTGGATGAGTTCGCCCTGGCCTCGCACGAGAAGGCAGCTGCCGCACAGGATTCCGGTGCGTTCAAGGACGAGATCGTCGGCATCAACGACGGTGAGGGCAACACCGTGCTCGCCGACGAGGGCATCCGGCGCGGCACCACCCTGGAGAAGATGGGCCAGCTCAAGCCCGCCTTCAAAGAGGACGGCGTGATCCACGCGGGCAACTCCTCACAGATCTCCGACGGCTCGGCGGCACTGCTGTTCATGTCGGCGGCCAAGGCTCGGGAACTGGGCTGTACCCCGTTGGCGCGGGTGCACACCGCCACTCTGGCCGGTGCCGACCCGGTGCTGATGCTCAGTGCGCCCATCCCGGCCACTCAGAAGGCGTTGCAGCGGTCCGGCCTGAGCGTCGACGACATCGGGGTGTTCGAGGTCAACGAGGCCTTCGCCCCGGTACCGATGGCGTGGCTGGCTGACATCGGCGCCGATCCGAAGAAGCTCAACCCCAACGGTGGGGCGATCGCGCTCGGTCACCCGCTTGGCGGTTCCGGCGCCCGGATCATGACCACCATGCTGTATCACATGCGCGCCAACGGGATTCGCTACGGTTTGCAGACCATGTGCGAAGGCGGTGGCCAGGCCAACGCCACCATCCTGGAGCTGCTGTGAGCGAGTCAGCCGTTCTGGTGGAACGGCGCGGCAACGTACAGCTCATCACGATCAACCGACCCGAAGCCCGCAACGCGGTCAACGGTGCGGTCAGCACCGGCATCGGCGACGCCCTGGCTCAGGCTCAGGCCGACGACGAGGTGCGCGCGGTGGTGATCACCGGTGCCGGTGACAAATCGTTCTGTGCCGGAGCCGATCTCAAGGCGGTGGCCAGCCGGGAGAACATCTTCCACGCCGACCATCCGGAGTGGGGCTTCGCCGGCTACGTACAGCACTTCATCGACAAGCCGACCATCGCGGCGGTCAACGGCACCGCGCTCGGCGGCGGCACCGAGCTGGCATTGGCCAGCGACCTGGTGGTCGCCGAGCAGCGCGCGCAGTTCGGGCTCCCGGAGGTCAAGCGCGGCCTGATCGCGGGTGCGGGCGGGGTGTTCCGCATCGTCGATCAGCTGCCCCGCAAGGTCGCCCTGGAACTGCTCTACACCGGGGAGCCGATCTCGGCCGCCGACGCCGCCCACTGGGGACTGGTCAATCGGGTGGTCGAGGACGGCGCGGCATTGGATACCGCCCTCGAGCTGGCAGCCAAGATCACCAGCAATGCGCCGCTGTCGGTGCGGGCCAGCAAGCGAATCGCCTACGGTGTCGACGACGGCGCCATCACCGGCGAGGTCGCCGACTGGGCCCGCAGCGCTCGGGAGTTCTCCGTGCTGTTGCGCTCCGAGGACGCCAAGGAAGGACCGCGGGCGTTCGCCGAGAAGCGGGCGCCGGTGTGGAAGGCGCGTTGAGCGAAGTGCAAGACCCGCTGATCATTCCGATTCGTGGGCGCTCTCCGCAGTTGCACGCGGAGTCCTGGGTGGCGCCCAACGCCAGCCTCATCGGCCAGGTCACCCTGGCCGCCCGGGCCAGCGTCTGGTATTCGGCCACGTTGCGCGCCGAGGTGGAGCCGATCGAGATCGGCGTCGACTCCAACATCCAGGACGGCGTGACCATCCACGTCGACAAGGAGTTCCCGGTGCGGGTCGGGGCCAGGGTCAGTGTGGGGCACAACGCGGTGCTGCACGGCTGCACCATCGGCGACGACTGCCTGATCGGGATGGGTGCGATCGTCCTCAACGGGGCCGTGGTGGGGGATGGGTCGTTGATCGCCGCCGGTGCCGTCATCCCGCAGGGCATGGTGGTGCCGCCCCGCTCTCTGGTGTCGGGGGTGCCGGGCCGGGTGCGACGGGAACTCAGTGAGGCCGAAGTCCGCAACAACCGGCACAACGCGGCGGCGTATCGCAGGTTGATCGAAGTCCACCGGGCGAACTGACGCATTCAGGCCACCGACCGCGGTTCGGCCGCTACGTTTTAAGGACGTTGATCAACCCGCTGCCGAGGGGACGTCCTGAATGACCCAGACCAGCCCGACCCGACCCGGCCTGATTCGCGAGTTCACCGACATCATCACCAGGATCTCCGCGCCGTACCACGAACCCAAGGCCGTCGTGCTGCGTCGGCGCATCGTGGTCGGCGTGGTGCTGGTGCTCGGCGCCGCGGTGCTGGCAACCATGCATACCAAGCAACCCGGCGAAGCGTGGTTCTACTGGTCGTCACTGCTGCTCGGAGCGATCTGGGCGGTGGGCGCGATGCTGTCCGGCCCGCTGCACCTGGGTTTGGTGCGGTTCCGTGGGCGCAACGAACGGCCGGTGTTCACCGGCACCGGGGTCGGGCTGGCGCTCGGTGGGTTCTTCATCCTGGGTGCGCTTGCGGTGCAGCAGATTCCGCTACTGGCCGACCAGGTGACCGCGGTCCTGGAGTTCACCACCCAGGTGTCCTGGCGGCTGGTGGTCCTGATCGCCATCGTCAACGCGATCGCCGAGGAGATGTTCTTCCGCGGCGCGTTGTTCAGTGCCTTCGGCCGCCACCACCCGCTGGTGTTGTCGACCCTGCTCTACATCGCGGCGATGATGGCCGCCGGCAATCTGATGGTGGGCGTCGCCGCGCTGGTGCTCGGCACCGTCTGTGCCATCGAGCGCCGCGCCACCGGCGGTGTGCTGGCGCCGGTGCTGACCCACTTGGTGTGGGGTCTGATGATGGTGCTCGCGTTGCCGCCGATCTTCGGGATGTAGCGGCTCGCGCCACCCTCAGGAGTCGGTGAAGGTCGGGGTGCGCCGATCCTGGAACGCCCGGGCACCCTCACGAAAGTCGTGGGAGTTCAGCAACACCGACTGCCCGACGAATTCGCGGTCCAGCGCCGAGTCCAGCTCCGTCAGCGTTGCCGAGTTGATCGCATGCTTGGTCTTGGCGAACGCGACCGCCGGCCCGGCCAACAGGGCGGCCAGCACCTTGTCCACCTCGGCGTCGAACTGTTCGGCCGGGTACACCGCGCTGATCAGCCCGGCCTCCAGGGCCTCGGCCGCCGGCAGTCGCTCGGCCAGCAGCGCCATCCGCATGGCCCGGGCCCGGCCGATCGCCGCGGCCACCAGCGCTGAGGCGCCGCCGTCGGGCATCAGCCCGATCTTGGTGAACGCCAACATGAAAAACGCTGTGTCGGAGGCCAGCACCAGGTCGCAGGCCAGCGCCAGTGACACCCCGACACCGGCGGCCGGGCCCTGCACCACGGCCACCACCGGACGCGGCATCGCGACGATCGACCGGATCGCGCGGTTGGCCTCGACGATGATCTCTGTCGGCACCCCGTCGGCGGCGTCTTCGGCGCCGATACCAGCTCCGGAGCTGAACCCACGCCCGGCGCCGCCGAGCCGCACCGCGCGGACCCGGGGATCGCGGGCGGCGCCCTCCATGGCGTCGGCGATTCCGGCCAACACACCGGTGGTCAACGAGTTCAGGCTGTCAGGGCGGTCGATGGTCACCGAGAGCACCCCGTCGGCCAGAGTGACGGACAAGCCGTCGACCGGTGCCAGGGTGTCGATGCCGGAGTCGATTGCAGTCATAGCGTTCACCTTAGGATGCAGATCACACACTGTTACTACGAGGAGGCACACATGGCGGGTCCACTGGCGGGGTTGCGGGTCATCGAGCTGGCCGGGATCGGTCCGGGACCGCACGCGGCGATGATCCTCGGCGACCTGGGTGCCGACGTGGTCCGGGTGGACCGGCCGCCGAAATTCGGTGGCGGAGCCAGCAAGGACACCATGCTGCGCAACCGGCGCTCGGTGACGGCCGACCTGAAGACGCCCGAAGGCCGTGACCTGGTGCTGGCGCTGGTCGCCAAGGCCGATGTGCTGATCGAGGGTTTCCGGCCCGGAGTCACCGAGCGGCTCGGCCTCGGCCCGGAGGACTGTGCCAAGGTCAACGAGCGGCTGATCTACGGCCGCATGACCGGCTGGGGACAGACCGGCCCGCGCGCCCAGCAAGCCGGCCACGACATCAACTACATCTCGCTCAACGGCACCTTGCACTCCATCGGCCGCAAGGGTGAGCGCCCGGTCCCGCCGCTGAATCTGGTCGGCGACTTCGGCGGCGGCTCGATGTTCCTGCTGGTCGGGATCCTTTCCGCGTTGTGGGAGCTGCAGCGCTCCGGCAAGGGGCAGGTGATCGACGCGGCCATGGTGGACGGGTCGAGCATGCTCGGGGCGATGATGTGGAGCTTCCGCGCGCAAGGCGTGTGGAGTGACGAGCGCGGTGTCAACATGCTCGACACCGGTGCGCCCTACTACGACACCTACGAATGCTCCGACGGACGGTATATGTCGGTGGGCTCGATCGAGCCGCAGTTCTACGCCGAACTGCTGGCCAAGCTGGAGCTGGATCCCGCCGAGTTGCCGGCGCAGAACGACGTCAGCGGTTGGCCGGTGTTGCGGGAGAGGTTCACCGCGGCATTCGCAGCACAGGACCGTGACCACTGGGCCAAGGTGTTCGCGACCTCCGATGCCTGTGTGGCGCCGGTGTTGGCGTTCAACGAGGTGCAGACCGACTCGCACATCGCCGATCGCGGCACCTTCTACGACGCCAACGGCTATCTGCAGCCGATGCCGGCGCCGCGATTCTCTCGCAGCGTTCCCGAGGTCCCGACTCCGCCGGCGGTTCTGGGAGCCGACAACGAGACCATCCTGGACGACTGGGTATAGTCCCGACCAACCAGACGGTTGGGAACGAGAGGGGCTAGCGAGTGCAGATCAGGGATGCGGTTGCCGTCGTAACGGGTGGTGCCTCCGGATTGGGATTGGCGACCACAAAGCGCCTGCTCGACGCCGGGGCGCAGGTCGTCGTCATCGACCTGCGGGGCGCCGATGTCGTCGCCGAGCTCGGTGACCGGGCGCGCTTCGCCGAGGCCAACGTCACCGACCCCGAGTCGGTGAGCGCCGCCCTCGACGTCGCCGAGTCGCTCGGCCCACTGCGGATCAACGTGAACTGCGCCGGTATCGGCAACGCGATCAAGACGCTGAGTAAGGACGGCGCCTTCCCGCTGGATGCGTTCACCAAGATCATCCAGGTCAACCTGATCGGCACCTTCAACGTGCTGCGGCTCTCGGCGGAGCGAATCGCCAAGACCGAGCCGATCAACGGCGAGCGCGGCGTCATCATCAACACCGCCTCGGTGGCGGCGTTCGAGGGCCAGATCGGTCAGGCCGCCTACTCGGCGTCCAAGGGCGGCGTGGTCGGCATGACGCTGCCGATCGCCCGGGACCTGTCCCGTGAACTGATCCGGGTCTGCACCATCGCGCCCGGACTGTTCAAGACGCCGCTGCTGGGCTCGCTGCCCGAGGAGGCACAGAAGTCGTTGGGTGCGCAGGTACCGCACCCATCGCGGCTCGGTGACCCCGACGAATACGGGGCGCTGGCCGAGCACATCATCAGCAACCCGATGCTCAACGGCGAGGTCATCCGCCTCGACGGCGCGATCCGGATGGCGCCCCGATAAGCGCTTGCGCGAAGAGAATCAAGCAGAGCTAGGAGTCCTTATGACCATTACAACGAAGTTCACCGAGGTCTTCGGGGTCGAGCACCCCATCGCCCAGGGCGGCATGCAGTGGGTGGGTCGAGCAGAACTGGTGGCGGCGGTTGCCAACGCCGGCGCGCTGGGTTTCCTCACCGCGCTGACCCAGCCGACTCCGGCGGACCTGGCCAATGAGATCGCCAAGACCCGGGATCTGACCGACAAGCCGTTCGGGGTGAACCTGACCATCCTGCCGGCGATCAACCCGCCGCCCTATGACGAATACCGGCAGGTGATCGTCGACGCCGGCATCAAGATCGTCGAGACCGCCGGATCCAACCCGGCACCGCACCTGCCGATGTTTCACGACAACGGGATCAAGGTGCTGCACAAATGCACCTCGGTGCGGCATGCGGTCAAGGCCCAGAGCCTCGGCGTGGACGGCATCAGCATCGACGGCTTCGAATGCGCCGGCCACCCCGGCGAGGACGACATCCCGGGCCTGGTGCTGATCCCGGCCGCAGCCGCCCAGATCGAGATCCCGATGATCGCCTCCGGCGGTTTCGCCGATGCCCGCGGCCTGGTGGCGGCACTGGCGCTGGGTGCCGACGGCATCAACATGGGATCGCGGTTCATGTGCACCGTCGAGTCGTGCATTCACCAGAACGTCAAGGAAGCCATCGTCGCCGGCGACGAGCGCGGCACCGAGCTGATCTTCCGCCCGCTGCGTAACACCGCCCGGGTGGCGTCCAACACCGTCTCGCGTGAGGTCGTCGAGATCCTCGACAAGGGCGGGCAGTTCCCGGACGTGCAGGAGCTGGTGGCCGGGGTGCGCGGCCGCAAGGTGTTCGAGAACGGCGACGTCGAGGCCGGGATCTGGTCGGTGGGCACATCGATGGGCCTGATCAACGACATCCCCACGTGTGGGGAGTTGGTGTCGCGGATCGTCGGCGAAGCCGAGGAGATCATCACCGGCCGGCTCGGTGGCATGGTCGAGGAAGACGACGAGGAGAACGTCGCCTAAGGCTGGTCGAGGAGTTGGTCACACCGCCGCGGCGGCTGAGCGAGCACTCCGGTCCCGCCGGGCGGTGACCACGCGTCGCGTCACGCCGACGATCGGCACGAGCAGCGCCAGCACCGGCATCGCGAACAGCAGCGCGCTGCCACCGGCATAGCTGCCGGCGACGATGGCGAGTCCCCACACCAGGCTCGCCACGGCGGAACAGGCCACGAATGCGCCGAAGGGCTTGTGGGCGGCGCCCAGTCGTGCAGGCACAAAACCCCGTGTCGGGGGAATCCAGCGTTGCACGAACAGCGCGCCCATCATGCCCCGATGTGGGGCAGCGGCGGCTTTACGGGTGATCCGCTTCGCGCGTCTGGCCAGGTGTGTTCGCAGCAACCTCGGGCCGAACCGCCTGCCGACTGCGTAGCTCAGCGCATCGCCGAGCACCGCCGCAGCGATCGTGACGATCACCAGCGCCACGACAGACAACCGGCCATGCGGGCTGAGAACGATCACCGTCATCAGAATCGGTTCGGCCGCAACCACTATCGGTAGCACCGGGAGGCTGGAGGCAACCACTATGGCCGCCAGCACGAGATACAAGACGGGACCGTCGGGCAGCTCGGGCAGCTGGGGGAACGGGGGCATGGGTGTCCTGGTCCCGGGATTGAAGCCGGTTATCGCCGGGGCTGGGTGGCCCGGCGCCAGGCCAGTGGATTCAGCGCGCGGTAGGGGTCGTCGGTGCGGATCCTCAGCAGGTCGGCAAGGGTGTCCTCCAACGAGGTCTGCGTCGTCTGTTTGACGGTGTTCGTCCATTCGTCATCGGAGGCGTCCGCCGGTTTCGTGGTGTCGATCGGAGTGCCGAAACGCAAGTACATGCGACGGGGCCGGGGGATCAGGGTGGGGCCGATTCCCCGCATCAGCGGCACCGGAGCGTCCTTGTGCCCGGTCATCTTTGCGCTCACGGCAAGGCTGAGTTGTCCCAGCCGGCTGTCGCGGGAGAACAGGCCCTCGTACATGTCGTCGCTGCCGACCAGACCCACCGGCACGATCGGATAGCCGTTGGCGATCGCGACGCGCGCAAACCCCGCACGCCCCTGCCAGCTGAGCCGGTGTTCTTCGCCCTTGAACTTGGCGATCTCACGTCCCCCGCCCGGGAACACCAGAACGGTTTGATCGTGCCGCATCAATTCCCCGGCGTTGTCCGGGCTGCCGACGACCGCGCCGAAAGCGGCAGCGATGTCGCGCAGCGGTCCGCGCATCTTGCCGATCCCGCGCTCGGCCAACGGTCGCACCCGGGTGCCGATGGACTGCCTGACGAAGTGGGGGATCAACAAGATCTCCATCCAGCCTTGGGTGTGATTGGCCACCAGCAGGAATCGCCCGTCGGAGGGCAGCTGATCGGTGCCCTCCGACGGGCGGCACGCGTCGACCGCAGCAGCGGAGGCGTCGCTGATCGACGCGAAGGCGCGCCGCAGCGCCCGCACCTGTGCGGGCTGATCGATGATCGGTGAGTCGGCGAGTGCGCTCATGATCGTTTGGTGCCCCTTATCGGTGATGGCGTAGCCGTAATGGGCACAGCCTACCGAACCAACTGGTTTGTTTGTCAATGCGCCCGCCCGGTGAGTTCGGGTCGTTATGATCCCCGGTGTGGCCAACAGAACCGGCAGCCAGTTGCGTGATGAGATCTTGGCTGCCGCTCGTGCCGAGTTCGCGCAGTATGGTCTGACCGGCGCCCGCATAGAACGGATCGCCAAGGGCGCCAACGCAAGTAAAGAACGCTTGTACGCGCACTTCGGCGATAAGGAATCCCTTTTTCGACTGGTGGCGCTCACTGACGCCGCCGAGTTCTTCGAGGCCTTGACGTTGCGGCCCGACGCGGTGCCCGAATTCGTCGGCGAGATCTTCGATGTCCTTCGGGCGCATCCCGAGCATTTGCGGATGATGACCTGGGCGCGCCTGGAAGGTCTGTCGTTTCCCGAACCTCAATCTCTCGGCCACGATATTCCCGGCCGCGAGCTTTCCGCGATCGAGGCAGCGCAGGCCGGCGGCCACGTCGACGCGCATTGGAAGCCGCTGGACCTGTTGGTGATGCTGTTCGGTATCGGCACCGCCTGGGCGGACTGGCCCCATCAAGACGTCCTCGACGACGCCGATGTCGCCGCGCATCGCGCCGCGGCCGTCGAAGCCGCCGCGCGGATCATCGCGCCGCGCCGGCGTGAGTCGTGACGCCCCCTTCCAGGTGGTATCAATCCGGTATCATGCTTGTCATGGGAATGACGCTGCGCACCAGCGATGAGCAGACCGAGGCGCTGCGCCGGCAGGCTGCCGCCGAGGGGCGATCAATGCAGGCCGTCGCATTGGCGGCCATCGACGAGTACATCGCGCGGCGGACGCATAAGGCCATGGTTGCCGACGCGCTGCAGCGGGTGGTGCGCGAGGAGGCCGGGGTGTTGGAGCGTCTCCGGGACGCGTGACGCCGCATGATCGAGTACCTGGACCTCGAGGACCTGCTCGACATCGCCCGCGCCGCCGCCGGCGACGATGTTGCGGTCAGAGACTACGGCTTGCTGCAATCAGCGTTGGCGCGTCCGCGTGCATCAGTGTTCGGTGAAGACGCCTACCCGGATCTGCACCTCAAGGCCGCGGCGTTGATGCAGTCGCTGGCGGGCAATCACGCGCTGATGGACGGGAACAAGAGGCTGGCGTGGACCGCATGCCGAACCTTCTTGGCGATCAACGGATTTTGGATCAGCGCACCCGAAGACTCCCGCTTCGAATTCGTGATCGCGGTTGCCACCGGCGCGCTGTCCGAACTCGATGAGATCGCCGGGCGGCTACGCGCTTGGAGCTGCGGCGCGGACTGATCGCTCTGCTCAGTGCGCGGGCAACGCCGGCAGGTCGGTGGTGCAGATCTGGCGGGCCTCAACGGGTTTGATTCCCATCGCGCGCAGAACGAGTTCGGCCGCGGACGAGCCAGCCTCGCGCCAGGTCTGATGTCCTTCCAGCACCATCCACATCGCGCTGACAGTGGTGCCCACGATGAGGGAGGCGACGCTGTCGATGCTGGTGGCGCCGAGGTCGTATCGGCCGCCGGCGATTCCGGCGTCGATGTCATTCATGGCGGGGCCGGTCATTAGCGAGCGCAGCGTTTCCTGGCTGAGGCCGAACTTCACCGCGAAGCGGCCCACGGTGGGGTTCTCGTGACTGTAGCGAATCCATAGTCGTACGCCGGTGGCCAAGCGGGTGGCTGGGTCATCGATGCCGGTGAAGGCGTGCGACACCCGTCGATGTAGATCGTCGGAGAGGTCGGCCACCACGCGGTGAAACAGGGTGTCGACCGAGCCGATATTGCGGTAGAGGGTGCCGCGGGCCACCTGCGCCTGTTGGGCCAGTTCGCTGATGGTGACCTGGGTGGTGCCTTTCTCCACGAAGAGGCGTACGGCGGCGGCGTTGATCCGTTGTTCGGTCGACGTCACGGTGCGCCCCTCCCTGCGGATACCAGTCCTGTTCGGCCTGAGCCTATAGCAGCCATGTTAGGACATAATTGATGTGTATTGAACAATAGTGTTCAATAACGAGAGCGGGAAGTGAGGCGAAAGGGGAGCGGCGATGGCAGCCCACACCGACCTGCACAGCGCGCAAGGCCCGCGCCCGGGCGAACACCTCGGTCGCTCGACAAACCCGATGATCAAGGTCGCGGACGTGGCGTGGCTGGAGTTCGCCAAGCCCGACCTGGCCCGGGCCGAAGCGTTCGCGCACGCCTTCGGTTTCGCCACCGCGCTGCGCACCGACACCGAGTTGCAGCTGCGCGGCACCGATCCCGGCGCGCCGTGCGTGATCATCCGCCGCGGCGGCACCCGGTTCACCGGCATGGCCTTCACCGCGGCCGAGGACGCCGACCTGCTGCGGCTGGCCGACGCGGCCGGTTCGCGGGTACGCCCGCTCCCGGAGAGCATCGGCGGATCGGCAGTCGACCTGGTCGATCCCGGCGGCCTGCCGGTGCGTGTGGTGTCGGGAACCCATCCGCTGGCGCCGCTGCCCGCCCAGTTGCCACACGTCCTGAACTTCGGCCACGACATCGACCGGGCCAACGCCAGGCAGCGCCCGCCACGCGTGCCCGCCTCGGTGCAGCGGCTCGGCCATGTCGTCTTGCAGAGCGCGCACTACGGTGCGGCACTGGACTGGTATCTGGACACCCTGGGGATGATCGTCAGCGACTTTCAGTTCTTCCCCGGCCAGCGCGACCGCGGCCCGACGATGAGCTTCATCCGCTGCGACCGCGCCGCCACGCCCAGCGATCACCACACCCTGGCGATGGCGCTCGGGCCGGTGAACCGCTACGTACATTCGGCGTATCAAGTCTGCGACCTCGACGCACTTGCCGCCGGCGGCGAGTACCTGAAAGGTCGGGGCTACCAACGCTCCTGGGGGATCGGCCGCCACATCCAGGGCAGTCAGATCTTCGACTACTGGCGCGACCCCGACGGCTTCCTGGTCGAACACTTCACCGACGGTGACATGTTCGACAACACCGTCGAACCGGGTTGGGCGCCGTTCACCGCCTCCGGCCTGGCGCAGTGGGGGCCGCCGGCGACCGGCGACTTCCTCGGCACCAGCCCCCGACACCTGCGAGCCGAAGCCATGGCGCTTATGAACGGGCTTCGCGGCGACAACGACTTCGACCTCCGCCGCCTCGTCGGCCTAGTGAAAGCAGCGAGATCATGACCACCGCAATCCTGCGCTCCGCCGACGGCTGGTGGGTGCGGACCCCGACCGGCGCCGCCAAGATCGACACGAACGCCAGCACCACCGGCGAGCTGCTCGCGGACCGCACCGCTATCACCGCCGCCAACACATCCGACTCGGTGCCGGTCGACACCCTGGCATTGCTGTCGCCGGTGAGCACACCGTGCCGGGTGATCGCCCAGATGACCAACTTCGCCTCGCATGTCAAAGATTCCGGCATGGACCCCGCGAAGATCCCGTTGACGTTCTTCCGCAAGTCCTCGGCGTCGATCACCGGGCCGTTCGGCGACATCGTCAAACCCGCACACGTCCGATTCCTGGACTATGAGGTCGAGATCGGTCTGGTCATCGGCCGCGACGTCCCGGTCGGTACGACGATCACCGAACAGAACCTGTCGGAGGTCGTCGCCGGTGTCGTGGTGACCAACGACGTGTCCGCCCGCGACATCCAACTGCCCCAAACGCAGTTCTACGAGGCGAAGTCCTACCCGAGTTTCACCCCGGTCGGACCGGCGCTGGTGCTGCTCGACGCCGACGAACTGCGCAGGTTCGGTGAGCTGCGGCTGCGGTTGCGGGTGAACGGCGCTGTGCGCCAAGACATGCTGGTGGGCGGCGACATGATCTACCCGCCGCTGCAAGCCCTGCGGTCACTGACCCGCTTCCAGGGCCTGGCCGCCGGTGACCTGGTCATGACCGGCACCCCCGCCGGCACCGCACTGAGCGCCCCGCCCAAGCCGATCGAGATCATCGGCTCGCTGCTGCCGCCGGCGGTCAAGTGGAAGGCGTTCTTCAGACGCCAAGCCGGCAACACCAAATACCTGCACGACGGTGACGTGGTGGAGGCCAGTATCGCCACCGACGACGGCGCCATCGATCTCGGCGCCCAACGCAACATCGTCCGCTACCCGCAATCGGGAGGAACGCCATGAGACTGTTACCGCCGGCGGCCGAGCCGTTCACGCCCTCTACCGAACGCGACATGCTTCCATCGGAGCGCCGCGAATTCGTCCGAACCCACCGGACGTGTGTGTTCGGCTACCCCCGCCGCCATGACGGACCGGCGATGTCGATCGTGTACTACGTTCCCACCGACGGCGACGAGCTCCTGGTGTCCACCATGGCCGGACGCGCCAAGGCGAAGGCCGTGACACGGGATGGGAAAGTGAGCCTGTGCGTGCTCGACGAGCGCTGGCCATTCGCCTTCCTGCAGGTCTACGCCGACGCGGTCATCGACCGCGACCCCGATCTCACCGTCGACGTGATGATGGCCGTCGGCTGGCGGATGTCCGGGCAACAGACCCCCGAGGACGCCCGGCCGTTCGTGCATGAGATGGCGGCACGGGAAGACAGACTGGTCATCCGCTGCCGCCCCTACGCGACATTCGGCCAGCCGCCGCGTCACCTGTACGCCAATGAGCAGGCAACCGAACTGACGCACTGGAAATCGGCATCGGTCGCCTGGGATGCGACGGATTCAGTCGCCCATTGAGTCATTCGGCCTGTTCGTCGAGCATGCGCATCGCAGTGTCGTAGAGGACGCGCGCATGCAACTCGAACAACTCGATGAGATCCACGGCGTCACCGCCGATCTCCTTGGCGATGAACAGGCCGTCGGCGCCGGCCATGGAGTAGGTCACGAGTTGGTGGATCTGTGCCTCGGTGAGCCCGGCGGCGAGTTCAGCCAAAGTACTGGTGAGCTCGACGTATGTCTGCGTCCGGACTTGGATGAACATCGCCCGGGCTCGCGCCTCGACCGGACGTCGCTCCAGCGCCAACATCAGCCCGAGGCGGATGAAGTCCGGCGAGTCCAGCAGGGCCTTGGCGATCTGCATCGCCAAACCCTGTAGGCGTTCCTGTGCGGCGCCATCCGCGGGGAGCTGCCACGCGCGCCGCCAATCGGCGAAGCTGCGTTCGATCACCGCCGCGATCAGATCGTCCTTGTTCTTGAAGTGCCAATAGATCGAACTGGCCGGCAACCCGCACTTGGCGCTGACCAGCGCGATGCTGGTGCCCTCGTAGCCGCGTTCGGCGGCGATCTCGGTGGCGGCGTCCAGGATGCGGGTTCGCGACAGCTCGCCGTCGGCCCGCCGTTTCGGCTGGTTCTTCCCCGCCATCTCGGCTCTCCTCGGCTATTGACTCTGTAGTGATCGCTACATTACCGTAGCGATCACTACAGAACAAGCTCTCTGCGGATGACGGGTGCGATAGTGACCACCACAACCACGTATGACGTCGCGGTGATCGGCTACGGCCCGACCGGTGCCACCGCCGCGAATCTCTTGGGTCAACTCGGCCTCAAAGTTCTTGTGGTTGAGCGTGATCCCGACGTCTACGGCCGAGCGCGGGCGATCTCCACTGACGAGGAGGTCATGCGGATCTGGCAGTCGGTCGGCCTGGCGGAAAGGCTGCAGCGCGACATGCTGCCCGACCGGCCACTGAACTTCGTCGACGCCGACGGTGTGCCGTTCATCGACCTGAAGATCAGACCCCGCGGGACCGGGCACCCGCCGCAGCAGTTTCTGTATCAGCCGGCCGTGGATCACGTCCTGCGTGAAGGGGTGCAGCGATTCGCAGGCGTCGACGTTCTGCTGGAACACGAATGCCTGCGGGTGCTGCCCGACGGAGATGATATCGAGTTGATGCTGGCCGATCTGCGCGCCGACACGTTCACCAGAGTCCGGGCGTCCTACGTGATCGCCGCCGACGGCGGATCGTCACCGACCCGCGGCCAGTTGGGCATCGGCTACACCGGGCGTACCTACTCGCAGCGGTGGGTGGTCATCGACACCAAGGTGCTCAAGGAGTGGGATGGCCACGACCGGTTGCGGTTTCACTGCAATCCGTCTCGGCCCACCGTCGACTGCCCGACGCCGCTGGGTCACCACCGCTGGGAATACCCGGCGCGTGCCGATGAGGACGAGCGCGAGTTGCTGCACGACGAGGCGATCTGGAAAGTGCTGGGGGATCAGGGCATCACCGGCGACCACGTCAAGATCCTGCGTGCGGTGATCTACAGCCACCACGTCCGGGTCGCCGACCGCTGGCGGGTGGGGCGGGTCTTCTTGGCCGGCGACGCCGCGCACGCGATGCCGCCGTGGATCGGCCAGGGCATGTCGGCCGGGGTGCGCGATATGGCCAACCTGTGCTGGAAGCTGGCCGCGGTGATCAATGGCCATGCCCCGGATGCGCTGCTGGACTCCTATCAGGTCGAACGCAAGCCGCATGTCACCGAAACCACCCGGCGCGCATGTATGGCCGGCCGGTTGATCACCGAACGTAACCGTGCCATCGCCGCCGTCCGCAACCACGCCATGCGAGCGCTGACCCACATCCCGGGTGCGGAGGCCGCCGCACAGAAGCGGATGTGGGTCCCCGATGCCCGCTACCCCGCGGGCTTCCTCGCCGCCCAGAGCCACCGGGCCGTCGGCTGGCAGATCCCGCAACCGTGGGTGACGGACACCGACGGAGCCAAGATGCGGCTGGACGATCTGTTGGGAGGCCGGTGGGCCATCCTGCACACCGGTGCCGTGCCGGCCGGCGCCTCCGCTTGGACGGGGCTGGGGGCACCCATGATCGCGATCAGCGAACCCGGCCTGGTGCGCTGGCTGCACCGAAAGAGGGCGGCTGCCGTGGTGCTTCGTCCAGACGGATTCATCTATGCCGCAATCAAATCCGGACAATCGCTCCCGGCGCCGCCCGCCGGATTCACCCTCAAGATCGGAGTCGCCGCATGACCACGACACTGACCGAGCACACCGTCACCGTTGCCGGAAAACAGATCTTCGTCGCCGAGGCCGGCACCGGGCCCGCGGTGGTCATGCTGCACGGCGGGGGACCCGGTGCGTCCGGGGTATCCAACTACTCGCGCAACATCGACGCACTGGCGCAACACTTTCGGGTGATCGTGCCCGACATGCCCGGCTACGGCCGCTCGACCAAGAGCGTCGACCAGGCCGATCCGTTCGGCTATCTGGCCGACATGACCCGCGGCCTGCTCGATGGACTCGGCATCGACACCGCGCATCTGGTGGGCAACTCCTACGGCGGCGCGGCCGCGCTGCGACTGGCGCTGGACACCGGCCACCGGGTGGGAAAGCTGGTGCTGATGGGGCCCGGCGGGATCGGGACCACCCGCGGGGCCCCGACGGCCGGGCTGAACAGCCTGCTGTCCTACTACGGCGGCAACGGCCCCAGCCGCGACAAACTCGAAGCCTTCATCCGTACCTTCCTGGTCTACGACGGCGCCTCGGTTCCCGACGAGCTGATCGATCTGCGGTATCAGGCTTCCATCGACCCGGAGGTGGTGGCCAATCCGCCGCTGCGACGCCCGTCGGGGCCGACGGCGCTGCGCACGTTGTGGCGCATGGACCTCACCCGTGACAAGCGGCTCCGAGGCCTGCAGACACCTACCCTGGTGCTGTGGGGCCGCGACGACAAGGTCAACAAGCCGGCCGGCGGCCCGATGCTGCTCAACACCATGCCCAACGCCGAGCTGGTGATGACCTCGCAGACAGGCCACTGGATGCAATGGGAGCGCGCCGACCTGTTCAACCGGCTCGTCACCGAATTTCTCGGCGCGTCCTCGGTTTTCGACCGATGAATGTGTTCGGCGCGGTGAATCTCGGCTACATCGTCATACAGACCGACAAGTTCGCCGACTGGCGTCGCTTCGGGCGCGACGCCATCGGCATGCACGTCGACGACACCGAGTCGGGCGTGATGAGGTTTCGGCTCGATGAGCACCCGTGCCGTTTCCTGTTGCAGCGTGGCCCGGCCGAAGACGTCACCGCGCTGGGGTGGCAACTCGACGACCACGCGCTGTTCGACGAGGTCGTCTCCCGCGTCACCCGACACGGCGTACCCGTCGCCGAGGGCACCGGGGAGGAGGCGGCGCTGCGCGGTGTCGAACGACTGGCGCGGTTCCCCGGACCCAACGGTCTGACCCAGGAGATCTTCACCCGCGCCGGCACCGGCGCCACGCCGCCCGACATGGCGGTGCGTGGCGGATTCGTCACCGGGGAGGACGGGATCGGGCACGTCGCTCTCACCACCACCAAGCCGCACCAGGTTCGCGGCTACTACAACGCCGTCTTCGACGCCCGACTGAGCGACTTCATCGACGAGACGATCAACGGCCTCAAACTCAAGATCCGGTTCCTGCGCGTGAACCGGCGCCACCACTCGGTGGCGATCGCCTCGGTGAACCGGTTGCCGATCAACCCGATCCGCACCCGCATCCAGCACCTCAACATCCAGGTCGCCGACCTCGACGACATGACCGCCTCCTACCAACGGGTCAAGGACCTCGGCTTCCGGATGGCGTTGGGGGTTGGCCAGCACACCAACGACCGAGAACTGTCCTACTACGCGATGACGCCGTCGGGCTTCGAATGGGAAGTCGGCTGGAACCCGATCGTCGTCGACGAAAGAACCTGGGAACCCACGGCCTATCAGGGCATCAGCATCTGGGGCCACACCCCGGCGGGGCAGACCATCATCGACAAGCTCACCCAATTCAAATCCGCAGCCGCCTCGCTGCGGCACCGCGAAGACACCGTTCCGGCGCTGTCCGGCGCCGGCATCCCCGACTGAATCGAGGGGCCCATCATGCAACGCATCGACACCCATCACCATCTGATCCCACCGGACTACCGAAAAGCCTTACAGCGAGCCGGTATCGACGAAGCCGGCGGGCGGGCGATGCCCGACTGGAGCCCCGAGGGATCGTTGGAGGCGATGGCCGACCTGGACGTCGGCACCGCGATCCTGTCGGTGTCGACGCCGGGGACCACGTTCCTGCCGGCCGCGGCCGACGCCGCCGCTCTGGCACGGGATCTCAACGACTACACGACACAATTGGTCGCCGCGCATCCCGACCGGTTCGGATTCTTCGCCACCGTTCCGATGCCCCATGTCGATGCGGCCGTCGCGGAGTCGGTGCGCGCACTCGACGAACTGCACGCCGACGGTGTGGTGCTGCTGGCCAACAGTGCCGGCGTGTACCTCGGCCAGGACGGTCAAGACGAACTGTTCGCTGCGCTGGACGCGCGCTCGGCGGTGGTGTTCATCCACCCGGCCGACCTGCCCGGTCCGGCCGTCCCCGGCGTCGTCCCGTTCGCCGCGGACTTTCTGCTCGACACCACCCGCGCCGCTTACCTGCTGGTGCGCCACGGCATTCGGCGCAAGTATCCGAGGATCAGGTTCATCTTGAGCCACGCTGGAGGATTCGTACCCTACGCCAGCCACCGGATGGCGGTCGCGATCACCGGTGACACCGGCGCCAGCCCCGCCGACAGCCTCGACGATTTCGCCGGCTTCTACTTCGACACCGCGCTGTCGTCCAGCGCCGCCGCGCTGCCCAGCCTGCTGGCCTTCGCTCAACCGGGCCACATCACGTTCGGCTCGGACTGGCCGTTCGCGCCGATTGCCGCCGGGAAATTGTTCGCCGCCGGACTGGAGACCTATGCCGGTCTGGACGGAACGACGCGCGAGGCGATCCACCGGACCAACGCCCTGGCGCTCTTCCCTCGGTTTGGAACTGTGACGGCGCCGATCCGGCAGCCGGTGATTGAACGTCTACGGCGCTCGGCTAGCCGCCACGCAGTAAGAACTCTGTCGCGCATGGTCAGCCGCAGCTGAGATGCGCACGCGACACTGAAAGGCGCCGCTCTCGCGGCGCCCGTCAGTCAGCTGGCCAGCGGGTGCCAGTCGTCGAACTGCTCCGAGGTGTCGCCCTCGACCAGGACATCGCCGTGGTACAGAGCCTCGAAGTCAACCTTGATTACGTCGGCGCTTGAGTCGTCGATCCACATGACACTGAGAGTATTGGTCACTATTAAGGGATCATTGAGTCACGATTCGGGAAATGATGGCAATCCTACTGACGGGTAGCGTTTGCCGGCCGTTTCGCCCGAGACGGAGCCGGCAAGAGCCGCATCGCTGCGATCGGGGTCACCGCAGCGCGCTTGCGATCGCCGCTAGGGTGGCTGCATGGCATCACCGGTGACTCTGGACAACCCGCTTTTCGCCCGGATCTGGACCTTCATGTCCAGCCACGAGACCGACTGGCTGCGGGATCGCCGCCGAGAGAACCTGGACGGCCTGTCCGGAAGGGTTCTGGAGGTCGGCGCCGGCACCGGAAGCAACTTCGCGTTCTACCCCGAGACCGTGGCCGAGGTGGTGGCCGTCGAGCCCGAGTCCCAGCTGCGGGAGGCCGCCACCGCGGCGGCGGCCGGGGCGCCGGTACCGGTCACCGTGTTGGCCAGCACCGTGGAGGCGCTGGATGCGACCCAGCCGTTCGACGCGATTGTTTGCTCGCTGGTGCTGTGCTCGGTCGAGGAACCCGAAGAAGTACTGCGCCAGCTATTCGCATTGCTTAAGCCCGGCGGACAGCTGCGCTATTTCGAACATGTCGCCAGCCGTGGGGCACGTGGCGGACTGCAGCGGCTGGCCGATGCCACCATCTGGCCGAGGCTGTTCGGCAACTGCCACACCCACCGTGACACCGAGCAGATGATCACCGACACCGGCTTCACGGTCCAGGCGTCTCGGCGCGGCCACCAGTTCCCGGCGTGGGCGCCGGTGCCGGTGTCGGAGTTCGCGCTGGGCACCGCCAGCCGCCCGGCCTGAGCCCGGTCAGCCCAGCAGGAAGGGCAACCGCTGCACCATTCCCGGCAGTGCCGCCGACGCGGTGGTGCGCAGGTGCACCGTGACTCGATCTGACAGCGGGGTCGGCTCGGGGTTGACCTGGATCACGGTCTTGCCCTGCTCCAGCGCCCGTTCCGGCAGGCTGGCCGCCGGATAGACCACCCCCGAGGTGCCGACCACGATCAGCACGTCGGCGGCGTCGATGGCCTCGACGGCTGCGTTCCATGGCCCCTCGGGCAGATCTTCGCCGAACCAGACGATGTCCGGGCGGATCAGGCCACCGCAATCGCACACCGGCGGTGTCACTTCGAGCACCGGCTCCGGCATCTCCGGCAGCTCCGCGTTGTACGGGTGATCGCAATCGGCGCAACGGAATTTGAACATGCTGCCGTGCAGATGGTGAACCGTGGAACTGCCGCCGCGCTCGTGCAGGTTGTCGACGTTCTGGGTGATGACGTGAACGTCGGCGTGCTGCTCCCAGTCCGCGATCGCGCGATGGCCGAGGTTCGGTTCGACGCGGCGGGTCAGCTGGTGGCGCCACAGGTACCAGCCCCAGACCAGTTCGGGGTGCCGGTTCCAGCCGTCGATGCTGGACACCTCGTAGGGGTCGTATTGCGCCCACAGACCGTTCTTGTCGTCACGGAAGGTCGGCACCCCGCTCTCCGCCGAAATCCCCGCGCCGCTGAACACCGCCACCTGCACCTCCTCAACATAGCGGGATACTGAGCGCATGGACTTCACCGAGTTGCTGAAGACCGACCTGCGACAGGACGGGCCGCTGTTCGAGCAGATCAGGGTGCGGATGATCGACGCGGTGCGAGCCGGGGACCTGCCGGCGGGAACCCGGTTGCCGACCGTGCGTGAGCTGGCCGGTCAGCTGGGCCTGGCGGTCAATACGGTGGCCCGGGCGTATCGGGAGTTGGAGGCGGCCGGGATCGTCGAAACCCGGGGCCGATTCGGCAGTTTCGTGGCAAGCACCGATCCGGTCGACGCGGCCATGACGGTGGCAGCGGGTGACTTCGTCGCCGCGGCCCGGGCGGTCGGCCTGGGCCGCGATGACGCGCTGCGTTACCTCGATGCCGCGTTCGGGACGGCTTAGAAAAGAACTTAGCCGAACTCCAGCAGGGTCAGAGACGGGCGCCCGTCGGCCAGCAACGGTAGCCGGTAGGCGTTCTGCAACACGGCGTTGAACAGCAGACCGCGGCCCCGCGGCAACGGCAGCTCGTGGACGGCCCGGATGCCCGGCACGGTGTCCACCAACTTGGCGGTCTCGGCGGCAGACAGAGTGAACGGCATCGACGGCGCCCGATAGCGCAGCGATGTCGGCACGCCGAGGCGGAGCAGCCAGCCGATCCAGGCGGGCGGGAGGTCGAAGATCATGCGGCCACCCGGAAAACGTCGGGCGCACTCGGCGATCAGTCCGAGGGACTGCTCGGGCTGCAGGTACATCAGCAGCCCCTCGGCGCTGATGAACACCCCGTCGGACGCGTCGACCCGATCCATCCAGCTGTAGTCCAGCGCGGACTGGGCGCAGACCGACACCCGCGGCGCCGCCGGGAGCAGGCGTTCGCGGATCTCGACGATAGGCGGCAGATCAACTGTGAGCCAGCGGAATTGCGGATCCGAGACCGCCTCGCTCAGTCGCCAGAAGCTGGTCTGCAGGCCCTCGGCCAAGGCGACCACGGTGCCCGTCGGGTGCTGCCGAAGGAAGCGGAGGGCCTCGGTGTCAATGCCCAGCGCGCGGACGGCGATGTCCTGGCGGGTCGAGCCGAACTTCGCGAAGTCGAAGTCGATCGAGTCCGCGAGGCTGACCGCCATCGGATCGTCGAGAATCCGGTCGGGACGGCGGGCTTCGGTGGCCCGCGCGTTCAACGTCAGCAATGCGGTCTCGGAGACACCGGTCAAGGTGACTTTCTCTGCCTGGCTCACCTGCCCGACCTTACCGGGGAGCCTCAGTGCAGCACCTTGCTCAGGGTGCGCATGTTGCGGGTGGTGGTCGCCGAGGCGTAGCGCTTCTTGCCCATGGTCTTACCCACTGCGCTGTCGAGGGTGTTGCCCTTGGGGATCTGCCAGTAGATCACCCCGTCACCGACCTTGATCTTCTCGTCGGCATCGATCCCGGCGAACAGTGCCGTCAGCTCGGTGAGCACCTTCTCGTCGGCGACGAAGGTGACATAGGAGTGCCAGCCGGGAACCTCAGGCTCGAAGGGATACGCCTCAACGATGTCGCGCACCGCGTCGATCTCGTAGACCAGCACCCACGCCTGGTAGTCGAAGCGCTTCCGCAGCGCCGCCTCGGCGGCCGTGCGGACCGTCGCAGCATCGTTCGGGGACTCCAGCAGTACGTTGCCGCTGGCAAGTAGCGTGCGAACCTCGCTGAAACCGGCACCGGTCAGGGCAGCGGCGACGTCGGCCATTTTGAGGTTGACCCCGCCGACGTTGACGCCGCGCAGAAACGCCGCGTATCGGGTACCCATCGCGGACTCCTTCCGGGTTCGCCCATGGTAATCGCTCCCGCCCGACGGTGCTGGTCGGTACGCTTTCGGACATGGGACGGCAGGTATTCGACGACAAGTTGCTGGCCTTGATCAGTGGGAACTCGCTGGGCGTTCTGGCCACCGTCAAACGGGACGGGCGCCCGCAGCTGTCGAACGTGCAGTATCACTTCGACCCGCGCACCGTCGTGCTGCAGGTGTCGATCACCGAGCCGCGCGCCAAGACCCGTAACCTGCGTCGCGACCCGCGGGCGTCGCTGCTGGTCAGCTCCGACGACGGCTGGTCGTATGCCGTCGCCGAGGGCGACGCCCAGCTGACACCGCCGGCCGCCTCTGTCGGCGATGACACGGTGGAGGCGCTGATCGCGTTGTACCGCAACATCGCCGGGGAGCATCCCGATTGGGACGAGTACCGCCAGGCCATGGTGACCGATCGGCGGGTGCTGCTGACTTTGCCGATCGCGCACCTGTACGGCATGCCGCCCGGGATGCGCTGAGCTAAGCTCCGGGCATGGCCGAATCAGATGCCGCTGCGGACGACACCAAGCGCAAGTTCCGAGAGGCATTGGAGCGCAAGAAGGCGAAGGCTGCGGGCGGCTCCGACCACAAGGACGCCGGCTCCAAGCAGTCGAGGTCGCATGGATCGCTGGAGAGCCGCCGGGAGTTCCGCCGTAAGAGCGGGTAGTTACTGAACGGGGCAGGCGTACTTGCGTGCCACGTCCATCACCCGCTGGTTCGCTCCGGGGCCGACGACCCCTTGGGCGGCGAGTTCCAACCCGATGTAGCCCGGCAGGCCGCCTTCGCAGGCCTGGTGGGCGAGACGCCAGGCGGTGTCGGGATTCAGGTTGAACCCGTTGCGTTCCAGGCCCTGCATGTAGGTGTCGAACTCCGGGGTGCCCTGATCCGGTATCGCGCCAGCGGTGGCGGCCAAGGCAACAGCGGCAACCGCCGCTGCGATAAGAGCTTTCAGTGCACGTCCCACGCCTGTCTCCTGGAGATCCGTCCGCCGATGATCTGGGTATACGGTTGCACACTCCACCGACACAGACCAACGGAACGCTTTGGTCGGCTTCGGTGGACTGCCGCAGCGCTCGGCTGTCTCGGCCGCGGACGGCCCTAGACTGGGCCGCATGCCAAAGCTGCAGTTGGTGGGGGACCCGAACGCCGACGCGTTGTTGGGTGCCGACCCGTTCGCCCTGTTGGTCGGCATGCTGCTCGACCAGCAGGTGAAAATACCCTTGCAACTGTGGGGGATACCGCTAGATCATCAAGCTCGGTCGCGAACACGGCTTTGGGCGAAGTCCTAGGTTGGAGCTTGCTGCGCTTCAACCGTAGGAAGGACAGGCGCGACACCGCATAGGCGTTCAGGTCGCGGCGGAATTCGGTCACCGGCGCGATACCGCGCGGATGCCCGGTTCAGGTGATGGCTCGACTGGAAATCAGGCTGACGGCAGATGGCCGCCCTCGTCGGCTTGCCCTCCCGATATTGCACCACCCGTTACGGTCCCGGTGGTCCAGGCGGAGCAGCTTCTGCTACACAGGCCCGCGCGAGATCGCGCCTGTTTTGAGGAGAAAGGTCCTCATTATTAATTTCCGTCAAGAGTCGATCGGCGGGAAGTTTCTCGGCAACCTGGCGAATCGATGAGCTATTGAAGAGACGCCGAAACGCTGCCCATTGGAAGGTTAGTTCAGGACTCAGCCCGTCACTTCCGGTCCAGTTTTCCTGCGTAACGAACCCAACAATCACGCGTTCTAAATCCTCGTCGTTAAAAGCTTCGACAATTTGGGATCCTATCTGCGCCACCCTGTCGTCGCCGGTGTCGCCGGTGTCGCCGGTGTCGCCGGTGGTCAGCCACCAGCACACATCGACCAGATGCGGAAGATTTATGCCGTCATCGATGGACCCCAGCAGTTTGCTTCCGAGAATGTCGAGAAAATATGAATCCATGGCGCTGAGAATGGTGTGGGCGGAACTACTCGGTATTCGATGATTGGCCCTACTCCGGACGACGAACAACAGAAGATCTTTAGCTGACATCACCGTTTGAAGTTCTGCGGTTGTCAGGTTCCCCTGAGCGAGCGCGAGGAACACTTCAGCTTCGAGCCACCGACGTAACGGCCTTTTGGGCGAGGCGTACCCCTCGCCGTCGTAACCATCTCTAGCTTTGAGTCGATCGATCAAGAACCGCACTAGCTCAGGGCTGCCGGTAGCTCGACTGCCTCGATACTTCTCGCCCTTTTCGAGCGCCAACGCGGCGCGTTCCTCGTCGGCGCCATCGACTATTCCGCCGTACTCAAGGACGTCCTCGTGCTGGAGTTCGCCTTGGACAATTCTGCTGATAGCATTGGAGATCAACTTGTCTGCTACATCATCTTCCGCGATGCCGAGTATGAAATATCTCTGAAAATAGAGGTCGTTTGACAGGGCCAGCGGATGCTCCCGGAAGAACAGTAAGCCGGGTGCGCTGATACCCGGGAACAGACTGCTGAGGATGGCTTTCACCAGTTGAGCGTCCTCGTCGCGATTGACTAGCGGGCGAATCAGCTTTTGCCAGTCATCGTCTGACAGATCGCTTGAATCCAGGAAACCGAAAGGTGTCTTTCCTGATTGGAGGGCGGATTTCCAGGGTGCAAGTTGCTCGTAGATATCGTGGAAAAACACCCGTATGAAGCTTAAGGCTACAAAGTCAACGGCATCGACTTCCTCAAAACTCAATAGCTCTGAGAATGCCAGTAATTGCTCGCGAAAGCGTGTATGGGCTCGAGGGGTCGCAAGAGCTGGCGCTAGAACAGTGACAAGCTCCGATAATCTTTCTGCGCCTGAAATTGTGACGTCAAGGCGGATATTATTCTGGGCAATGAACGAATCCAAGGTCGCGGTAAATAGGCGGCGCTGTATAACCGATGCGATGGGAGGGACCTCGAACGGATACTGCACAATTTTTTCCATGAAAGCCGCGGACTTGGTGCCTAAGCCCTTAGCTTTCAATAATTCTTCTACAGTCGTTTGGTCGTACGCAATCAAATAATGAACGTTAGGGAATCGGCCCAGTAATCGGATCACTTTAAGGAGGCTGATGATCTCATCTGAGTCCAGCCGGTCGATGTCGTCGGCGATTACCAACACCTTGAGTCCGAGTTTCCTGAAGCTCTCCGCTGCTTTGTCAAACTCAACATGCCACGGCTTGTCGGCAGTTGCGAGGTCGGCGGCAGCTTGGGCCGCTGCTGATACTCCGTCTCCCACGAACGGTATCGCTTTGAAAAGGGATGTGCAGACCATTGAATACTTCTTAACGGCATTCTTCGCGTCTGCGTACTTATCGCCCTGATCGTTGTCGAAAACTGATGCGAGCGCGGCGAGGAATTCACTCTGCAGTGCGATTACGTCTGAAGATGCCCAAGGAGAGAAGACTGCGACCTTCCACGTCTTTTCGAGTTGCGCCCGAATCTTGCTGATTAGCGAACTTTTCCCGCTGCCCCAGGGGCCGACCAGGCCGAAGACCGTGCTGGATTGCCCCAAATCACAAGTATTAAGACGGTCGGCGACCATAGACACGAACTTTTCGCGCTTTAGCAGGTCCTCGTCGTCGGGTCCCAAGGGATCGTCTGACCAAAGGGCGTTGCTTTTAGCGTTGTCTTCAGGTGTATTATTCATCGACGCACAGTTTGATGGAACAGGCGCGCCCCTGTCGAGGATCTCTCGGACACGTTGGCGCAGAACGATGTCGGTCTCGCGATCGGCGCCATGCGAGCGGCGCTTCGACCCTATGCCGTCCCGGCCGCGCTTCAACTGGAACGCAAGGGTCGATGGCGAGGCGGTCGTATAGTTCGCGCGGCCGTTCCTACTAACGTGGTTACGATCTCCACTGAGTGATGACGCGGACTGTGCGTCCGTTCCTGTCGAGAGGTGCCCCAGGTGACTCCGAGACTCTGCCTCGCTCAAGACCCCGAGGCTGACGAGCTTCTCTCGGAAAAGCCGTTTGCCCTGCTCACGGGAATGCTGCTCGACCAGCAGATCCCGATGGAGGTCGCGTTCGCCGGGCCGAAGAAGATCGCTGACCGGATGGGCGGGCTGGATCCGCACGAGATCGCCGCCCGCGATCCCGAGGACTTCGCCGCCCTGTGCGCGGAAAAACCTGCGATACACCGGTTTCCGGGGGCCATGGCAGCCCGCATCCAGGCCCTGGCGCAAGCCTTGGCCGACCAGTACGGCGGCGACACGGCCGCGCTGTGGACGGTCGGCGAACCCGATGGGGCCCAGCTGTACAAGCGACTCAAGGCGTTGCCGGGCTTCGGTGACCAGAAGGCGCGGATCTTCGTGGCCCTGCTCGGCAAGCAATACGGCGTGACCCCACCGGGCTGGCGCGAAGCCGCCGGTGCCTACGGCGGTTCCGGCACGTACCTGTCGATCGCCGATGTCGTCGATGCGGCGTCGCTGCAACAGGTACGGTCCACCAAGAAGGCTCAGAAGCAGGCTGCGAAGGCCGGCCGGGAAAGCAGTGGAAAGGCGGCGACGTGAAAACCCATCTGAATTGCCCGTGTGGCGAAGGCATTGTCGGCAAGGACGAGGACGAGCTGGTCGACCTGGCCCAGCAGCACCTTGCGGATGCGCATCCCGGTATGAGCTACGACCGGGACGCCATCCTGTTCATGGCCTACTGACGCTGCCCGTGCAATAGCGCGAGACCGACGTTTTGCAGGGGATGTGCGAGAAGCACTCCTGCAGAACGTCGGTCTCGGCGTCAGAGGCAAGGCCCCGCGGGTCAGGGCACCACCGTCGAGCCGATGGTGGGCAGGAAGTTGCACTGGTGATCCTTGGTGCTGACCTGGCCGAAGATCGTCGACATGATGCTGCCCGAACCGGTGTCGACGATCGCGGTGAGCGTCGTCGGTCCCTCGGCGTTGATGTCGGTCCGCGGCTGCAGGGTGGCACTGCCGGACTTGCCGGTGGTCAGGTTCACCCAGGTGACGTTCAACGGCAGCTTCTGCGTCTCGGCCGGGCCGGGGGTGCCGACGGCGGTGAAGACGTAGGCCGTCTGGCCGGGCTTGGGGCCCGGGGTGGGAATGGTGGCCGGGCCGGCCACCGACAGCGCGGTCGCGATGACGTTGCCCCCGTCGGCCTGACAATTCGAGCCGATGGACGGGTACATGAAGTCCTGGGTCGGCGGGGCGTCCGGGCCGAACCCCGGGTTGGCTGCGGGCGCCGCGTCAGATGCCGCCACGGTCGCGGCCTCGGGGACTGCCGGGACCGCGTCGGGCAGTGCGTCGGCGGGGGCGGGCAGGGCTTCCGGCGCGTTCGGCGCGGCCTGCGCAACCGGCCCCACCGACTTGGCCGGGTCGACGCCGCTGGGCAGGTGGGCAACCAGTCCGGGTGCCGAGCCGGCGGTCGGCACGTGCTCGCCCGGCAGGGCCTCGGGTGCCTGCACAAACTGCGCCACCGAGTCGGCCACCTGCCGGGAGCCGGCGGGTGCGGAGGAGTTTCCGGCGAACGCGGCGGCAGCGGCGGCCAGCAGCGAGGTCGCCCCGGCCGGGTCGGCAGCGGCCTGCTGGATCACCGGGCTCAACTGCTCGAGGGCCGGCAGGCCGGGGAAGCCCGCGGCGGGCAGTGGCAGGGCAGGCACGGCCGGGTCGGCGGCGGCCACACCCAGGGCGCCGAAGACCAGCACGGCCGATGATCCGGCTGCGACGGCCGCCTTGGCGGCGGTGGCACGCTGCGTCGTGAAAAACGGCGTGGCGAACAGCGTCTGGAGGCGCGACATGACTTCCCCAATCGTCGGCGGTGGCTTCCTGAAAACCGAAGCTAGCCTGTTACTGGTGAGGCTCAAGTGACACGTGTGTGATTTATGGAACCGTTACAGACCCGATCCGAGATGGTGATCCGCACGCTCTTCGCTAGAGTCGTGCCGGTAGACACCACCCTCGACACCCCGGCCGCGCGTTCACGGACGCACCGATTGATCGCTTCGGCGCCGCTGCTTCTGGCGCTCAGCATCGCGGCGCGACTCGCCTGGACCTACCTGACCCCGCGCGGCGCCAACTTCGTCGACCTGCACGTCTACATCAGCGGTGCGGCCGCGCTGGGCCAGCCCGGCGCTCTGTATGACTACGTCTACGCCGATCAGACGCCGGACTTCCCGCTGCCGTTCACCTACCCGCCATTCGCCGCGGTGGTGTTCTATCCGCTGCACCTGCTGCCGTTCGGGCTGGTCGCCTTCCTCTGGCAGATCGGGACGATGGCCGCGCTCTACGGCGTGGTCCGACTCAGTCAGCGGCTGCTCGGGGGCTCGGCGACCACCGGCCGGCGGGTCGCGATGCTGTGGACGGCCATCGGAATCTGGACTGAACCGCTGCGCAGCACGTTCGACTACGGCCAGATCAACGTGATCCTGGCGCTGGCGGTGCTCTATGCGGTCTACAGCACCCGGTGGTGGCTGTCGGGCCTGCTGGTCGGCCTGGCTGCCGGGGTGAAACTGACTCCCGCGATCGCCGGGGTCTACCTGGCCGGGGCGCGGCGCTGGGCGGCCGCCGGGTTCTCGGCCGTCGTGTTCGCCGGCACCGTCGCCGTGTCGGTGTGGGCCACCGGGGACCAGGCCCGCCGCTACTTCACCGAACTGCTCGGCGACGCCCACCGGGTGGGGCCGATCGGGACCTCGTTCAACCAGTCCTGGCGGGGCGGCATCTCGCGGATCCTCGGGCATGACGCGGGCTACAGCCTGCCGGTGCTGATCGCGATCACCGTCACTGCGGTCCTGGCCGTGCTGGCCTGGCGCGCCTTGAGCAGCAACCCCGCCGGGCCCGACCGGTTAGGACTGCTGCTGGTGGTCGAGCTGTTCGGGCTGCTGGCGTCGCCGATCTCCTGGACCCATCACTGGGTGTGGCTGCTGCCGCTGATGATCTGGCTGCTGCAGGGCCCGTACGCCGATCGCCGGGGCGCCAAGGTGCTGGGCTGGGGTTGGCTGGCGCTCACCGTCATCGGGGTGCCATGGCTGCTGAGCTTCGCCCAGCCGACCATCTGGCAGGACGGCCGGCCCTGGTACCTGGCGTGGGCCGGTCTGGTCTACATCGTCGGTGTGCTGGCCACCTTGGCCTGGATGGCGACGACGCGCGTCACGTCGTCAGCAGCCGGTTGATATCGCCCGCGAGCCCGACGTCCCTTTTGGTGATGCCCCCTTCGGAATGCGTCACCAGTGCGAAAGTTACGGTGCGCCAACGAATATCGATGTCAGGGTGGTGATCCACGGCCTCCGCGCGCTCGGCCACTCGGCGCACCGCGTCGATGCCGGCCAGAAATGAGCCGAACTTGATCGAGCGGCGCAGCACGCCGTCGGCCCGCTCCCAGCCCTCCAGGCCGGACAGCGCCGCGTCCACCTGATCATCAGTCAACAAAGCCATACCCGACGGTAGGCCGGTATAGCCTCACACGCCATGCCCACCCAGATCGTCGTCGCCGGAGCCGTCATCGCCGTAAAGGAGGGCCGGCCGGCGGTGTTGATCGCCCAGCGCCGCCGCCCACCGGAGCTGGCCGGCCTCTGGGAACTGCCCGGCGGCAAGGTCATGCCGGGCGAGAGCGAACCCGCGGCTCTGGCGCGCGAACTCGCCGAGGAGCTGGGCCTGGACATCGACGCGATCACGGTGGGGGAGCGCCTCGGCGCCGATGTCGTGCTGAACCGCATCAACCCCGCCATGACGTTGCGTGCCTACCGGGTGGAGCTGGTCCGCGGTGAGCCGCGAGCCGACGACCATCAGGCCCTGCGCTGGGTGACCTCTGTGGAGTTGCCGAACATCGCCTGGGTACCTGCCGACAGAGCTTGGCTCGTCGACCTGGCTCGGGCACTCTGGTGAAACAAGCCTGTTAAATCTGCGGACAGCATCAGTCGTAGGGCGATATAGAGCGTTACCGCTCGCTACGCTCGTAATAGTCCCCAGACGGCGTGCTGCGGCGGCCGGACGGCAATGAGCCCGCCGGAGTGCGGCGACCCCTCAAAGGAGATCCGCATGACAAAAGCTGTGCCCCGCATCGGCGGCCCCCTTGAGGAGCTGCTGGAACGCGGCGGCCGGTTCTTCACCCCCGGCGAATTCTCCCAGGATCTGCGCACCGTCACCCACCGTGGCGGGCGTGAAGCCGACGTGTTCTACCGCGACCGCTGGAGTCACGACAAGGTGGTCCGCTCCACCCACGGGGTGAACTGCACCGGGTCGTGCTCGTGGAAGATCTTCGTCAAGGACGGGATCATCACCTGGGAGAACCAGGCGACCGACTACCCCTCGGTGGGCCCGGACCGGCCCGAGTACGAGCCGCGGGGTTGTCCGCGCGGGGCGTCGTTCTCCTGGTACTCCTACTCACCGACCCGGGTGCGCTACCCGTACGCCCGAGGCGTGCTGGTGGAGCTGTACCGGGAGGCCAAGCAACGGCTCGGGGACCCGGTGGAGGCCTGGGCGGACATTCAGGCCGACCCGGAACGGCGGCGACGCTACCAACAGGCGCGCGGCAAGGGCGGATTGGTCCGGGTCAGCTGGGCCGAGGCCACCGAGATGATCGCGGCCGCGCATGTGCACACCATCAAGACCTACGGCCCTGACCGGGTCGCCGGATTCTCGCCGATCCCGGCGATGTCGATGGTGTCGTTCGCCGCCGGATCCCGTTTCGTCCAGCTGCTCGGCGGGGTGATGACGTCGTTCTACGACTGGTATGCCGACCTGCCGGTCGCCTCGCCGCAGGTGTTCGGCGACCAGACCGACGTCCCAGAGTCCGGGGACTGGTGGGACGCCGCCTACCTGATGATGTGGGGCTCCAACGTCCCGATCACCCGCACTCCCGACGCGCACTGGATGGCCGAGGTCCGCTACCGCGGCACCAAGGTGGTCACGGTCAGCCCGGACTACGCCGACAACACCAAGTTCGCCGACGAGTGGATGCCGTGCGCGGCCGGCACCGACGGCGCGCTGGCGATGGCGATGGGCCACGTCATTCTCACCGAGTGCTACGTCAAGAAGCAGGTGCCGTTCTTCACCGACTACGTGCGCCAGTACACCGACCTGCCGTTCCTGATCAAGCTGGAGGAGCGCGACGGGCAGCTGGTGCCGGGCAAGAACCTGACCGCGGCCGATCTGGGCGGGGAGCTTGCGGGAACAGAGAACGCCGCGTTCAAACCGGCCGTGCTGGATGAAGCCACCGACACCGTCGTCGTGCCGAACGGCTCGCTGGGCTTCCGCTGGGGCGATGAGGGCCTGGGCAAGTGGAACCTGGATCTCGGCGAGGTGCGCCCGGCGCTGAGCGTGGTCGGTGCTGCCGGTGTCAACGGCGGCGGCCGCCTGGTGTCGCTGCCCGGATTCGACACCGTCACCGGTGCCGGCACGGTCGTGCAACGCGGCGTTCCGGTCCGCCAGGTCGGAGACCACCTGGTCTGCACGGTTTTCGACTTGATGCTGGCCAACTACTCGGTGGGCCGTTCCGGCCTGCCCGGCGAATGGCCGACCGGCTACGACGACGGCACCGCGGTCAACACCCCGGCCTGGCAGGAGCCGATCACCGGGGTCTCGGCCACCCAGGCGATCCGGATTGCGCGCGAATTCGCCGGCAACGCAGAAGAATCCGGTGGCCGGTCGATGATCATCATGGGCAGCGGCATCTGCCAGTGGTTCCACGGCGACGCCACCTACCGGGCGGTGCTGGCGTTGCTGATGCTGACCGGGTCGATGGGCCGCAACGGCGGCGGCTGGGCACACTACGTCGGGCAGGAGAAGGTGCGTCCGCTGACCGGCTGGGCCACGATGGCCGCGGGCAACGACTGGTCGCGGCCGCCGCGGCAGGTGCCGGGCACCTCGTACTGGTATGCCCACACCGACCAGTGGCGCTACGACGCCTACGGGGCCGACAAGCTGACCACCCCGCTGGGGCGCGGCCGGTTCGACGGCCGGCACACCATGGACATCCTGGCGTCGGCCACCGCGATGGGCTGGAGCCCGTTCTACCCGCAGTTCGACCGGTCCAGCCTGGAAGTGGCCGACGAGGCGAGCGCCGCGGGCCGGGACGCGGGGGAGTACGTCGCCGAGAAGCTCGCGGCCGGCGACCTGAAACTGTCGGTCACCGACCCGGACAACCCGGTGAACTGGCCGCGGGTACTGACAGTGTGGCGGGCCAACCTGATCGGAGCCTCGGGCAAGGGCGGCGAGTACTTCCTCAAGCACCTGCTGGGCACCGACGCCAGTGTGCTGGGCGAACCGCCTGCCGGAGGAGTGAAGCCGCAGGATGTGAACTGGTCCAACGACATTCCAGAGGGCAAGCTCGACCTGCTGATGTCGATCGATTTCCGGATGACCTCGACCACGCTGATGTCCGACGTGGTGCTGCCCGCGGCGACCTGGTACGAGAAGGCCGACCTGTCCTCGACCGACATGCACCCCTACGTGCACTCGTTCGCCGCAGCGATCGACCCGCCGTGGGAGACCCGCAGCGACTATGACGCGTTCGGCGCCATTGCCCGCACGTTCAGTGCGCTGGCACGCAAGCACCTCGGGGTCCGCAACGACGTGGTGCTCACCGCGATGCAGCACGACACCGCCGACGCGATGGCCTATCCGGATGGCACCGAACGGGATTGGTTGCGCAACGGTGAGACCCCGGTGCCGGGCAAGACCATGCCGAAGGTGACGGTGGTCGAGCGCGACTACACCGCGATCCATGACAAGTGGCGGACGCTGGGCCCGCTGGTGGACACGTTGGGGATGACCACCAAGGGCTACACCGTGTTTCCGCACGAAGAGGTCGAGGAACTGTCTGCCAAGTTCGGCGTGATGACCTCCGGTGTCGCGGCCGGACGCCCGGCGCTGACCACGGCGACGCGGATGGCCGACACCGTGCTGGCCCTGTCCGGCACCACCAACGGCCGGCTCGCGGTCGAGGGCTTCCGAGAGCTGGAGAAGCGCACCGGTCAGCGGTTGGCGCACCTGGCCGAGGGCAGCGAGGAGAAGCGGATCACCTACGCCGACACCCAGGCTCGGCCGGTGCCGGTGATCACCAGCCCGGAATGGTCCGGCAGCGAGACCGGCGGCCGTCGCTACGCCCCGTTCACGGTGAACATCGAGTGCCTCAAGCCGTTCCACACCCTGACCGGCCGGATGCACTTCTACACCGCGCACGACTGGATCGAGGAACTCGGCGAGCACATGCCGGTCTACCGGCCGCCGCTGGACATGGTGCGGCTGTTCGACGCCCCCGAACTCGGTGAGGTCGGCGACGGAATCGGCATCACCGTGCGGTATCTGACCCCGCACTCGAAGTGGTCGTTCCACTCCACCTACCAGGACAACCTCTACATGCTGTCGCTGTCCCGCGGTGGGCCGACCATGTGGATGAGCCCGGGCGACGCGGCGAAAATCGGTGTGAAAGACAACGATTGGATCGAGGCGGTGAACGTCAACGGGGTCTTCGTGGGCCGGGCCATCGTGAGCCAGCGGATGCCCGACGGCGTGGTGTTCGTGTACCACGTCCAGGAGCGCACCGTCGACACCCCGCGCAGCGAGACCACCGGCCAACGCGGCGGCACCCACAACTCGCTGACCCGGATTCGGGTCAAGCCCAGCCACCTGGCCGGCGGCTACGGCCAGCACGCGTTCGCGTTCAACTACCTGGGGCCGACCGGGAATCAGCGCGACGAGGTGACGGTGGTGCGTCGCCGCAGCCAGGACGTGAGGTACTGAGAAATGAAGGTAATGGCGCAGATGGCCATGGTGATGAACCTGGACAAATGTATCGGGTGCCACACCTGCTCGGTGACCTGCAAGCAGGCCTGGACCAACCGCGAGGGCACCGAGTACGTCTGGTTCAACAACGTCGAAACCCGGCCTGGCGGAGGATATCCGCGCACCTACGAAGACCAGAACCGGTGGAAGGGCGGCTGGACGCTGGACAAGAAGGGCCGGCTGCGCCTGCTGGCCGGCGGCCGGGTCCACAAGCTGCTCAACATCTTTGCCAACCCCAACCTGCCCGGGTTGAAGGATTACTACGAGCCGTGGACCTACGACTACGAGAACCTCACCTCGGCCCCGCTCGGTGACACCATTCCGGTCGCCGCACCGCGCAGTGCGATCACCGGCGATCCCACCAAGATCGAGTGGGGGCCCAACTGGGACGACAACCTCGCCGGCTCACCGGAGAACCTGGTCAACGACCCGATCCTGCAGAAGGTCAGCGACCAGGTCAAAACTGAGCTCGAAGAGACCTTCATGTTCTACCTGCCACGCATCTGCGAGCACTGCCTGAACCCGTCGTGTGTGGCGTCGTGCCCGACCGGGGCGATCTACAAGCGCGAAGAAGACGGCATCGTGCTCGTCGACCAGGACCGCTGTCGCGGCTGGCGGCTGTGCGTGTCGGGCTGCCCGTACAAGAAGGTGTACTTCAACCACAAGACCGGCAAGGCCGAGAAGTGCCACTTCTGCTACCCGCGTATCGAGGTCGGGTTGCCGACCATCTGCTCGGAGACCTGCGTGGGGCGGCTGCGCTACATCGGGCTGATGCTCTACGACGCCGATGCGGTGCTGGAGGCGGCGTCGGTGGAGAAGGACACCGACCTGTACGAGGCGCAGCGCGGGGTGTTCCTGGATCCGACCGACCCGGACGTGATCGCCGGGGCGCGCGCCGAGGGGATCTCCGACGCCTGGATCGAGGCCGCCCAGCGCTCGCCGATCTACGCGCTGATCAACACCTACAAGGTGGCGTTGCCGCTGCACCCGGAGTACCGGACCATGCCGATGGTCTGGTACGTCCCACCGCTGTCGCCGGTCGTCGACGCGGTCAGCCGGGACGGGCACGACGGTGAAGACCTGGGCAACCTGTTCGGTGCGCTGGAGGCGCTGCGCATCCCGATGGCCTACCTCGCCGAACTGTTCACCGCCGGTGACACCGGAGTCATCGAAGACGTGCTGCGCCGCCTGGCGGCGATGCGCTCCTACATGCGCGACATCAGCCTGGGCCGCGAGACCCAGCCGCACATCCCCGAATCGGTCGGCATGACCGAGGAGGAGATGTACTCGATGTACCGACTGCTGGCGATCGCGAAATATGAAGAGCGCTATGTGATTCCCACCGCCTACAGTCAGCAGGCGCACGATCTGGAACACATGGGATGCTCGATCACCGGCGGCCCCAACGGATACGAGGACGACCCGTTCGTCGGCGACGACGACGAGGCGGGCTCGTCGTTCCACATGGTCGAGAACGGTGGAACCGCGCAACGTCCGCGGGGCCGGACCAACCTGCTCAACTGGGGCGGCGGCGATCGGGCGGTGCCTGAGATGTTTCCGGAGCACACGTGAAGCGGCTGATCCGTTCGCTGCGGCGCCAAACCGGCGGGCCGGCCGACCGCGCGGTGTGGCAGGCCGCATCGCTGCTGCTGGCCTACCCGGACGAGCAGCTGTCCGAGCGGCTCGACACCGTCGAAGCGCTGCTGGACCATGCCGATCCGAAACCGGCCGGCCTGTTGCGCCGCACCGTGGCCGCGCTGCGTGCCCTTGATCCGATGGCCGCTGCCGTCGACTACGTCGAGACCTTCGACATGCGGCGTCGCTCGACTATGTTTCTGACCTACTGGACCGGCGGGGACACCCGCAACAGGGGGATGCAGATGCTGGCTTTCGCCACCGCCTACCGCGAGGCCGGCGCCGAGCCGCCTGCGGGTGAGGCCCCCGATCACCTGCCGGTGGTGCTGGAGTTCGCCGCGCTGGTCGATCCCGAGGCCGGCCGCCGCCTGCTGGTGGCGCACCGGGTGCCGATCGATGTGCTGCACAAGGCGTTGTCCGATGCGGGATCGCCGTATGCCCACGCCGTCGCCGCGGTGTGCGAGACACTGCCGTTGGCGACCGACCAGGAGGTGCACGACGTGAGTGAGCTGATGGCGTCCGGCCCGCCCGCCGAAGCCGTCGGGCTGCAACCGTATTCGGCGACCGTTTCGCTCGGGATGCCGAAGGTGCCGACCCGATGACAAGTGCCAACAACGCCGCGGAGCTGTGGTGGGACATCGGGCCGTACTTCGTTTTGGCGATCGCCGCGGTCGCCACCTGGTGGCGGTACCGCTACGACAAATTCGGCTGGACCACGCGCTCGTCGCAGCTTTATGAGTCCAAGCTGCTGCGGATCGGCAGCCCGATGTTCCACTTCGGCAGCTTCGTGGTGATCGCCGGACACATCATGGGACTGTTCGTCCCCGAGTCCTGGACCCGGGCAATGGGGATGAGCGACCGCCTGTACCACCTGCAGGCACTGATACTCGGGCTTCCCGCCGGCATCGCCACCCTGGTCGGCGTCGGCCTGCTGATCTACCGGCGCCGCACCGAGCGGCAGGTGTTCAAGGCCACCAGCGTCAACGACAAGCTGATGTACGCGGTGCTGGTCTGTGCGTTGGTGGTCGGCATGAGTTGCACGCTGATGGGCACCACGGCCTACGGGGAGGCGCACGACTATCGGCAAACCGTCTCGGTCTGGTTCCGGTCGATCTGGATGCTGGATCCGCGCGGTGACCTGATGGTGCAGGCGCCGATCTACTTCCAGATACACGTGATGATCGCCCTGGCGCTGTTCGCGCTCTGGCCGTTCACCCGCCTGGTGCACGCGTTCAGTGCGCCGGTCGGATACCTGTTCCGGCCCTACATCGTCTACCGCAGCCGCGACGTGGCCAAGCGCGGCCAGCCGATGGGCTCCCGACCGCAACGGCGGGGCTGGTGAGATTCGCTGCGGCGCTGCTCGCCGCACTGGCCACCGTCGGCTTCGCCGGTCCCGTGGCTGCCGATCCGAGTGTCGACAATGCCTCCGACGTGGACACCGCGTTCCTGTCGGCCCTGCAGGCGGCCGGTGTCACCTATCGGCGCGGTGACCAGGCCATCGTCACCGCGAGACTGGTGTGCCAGTTCATCGCTCAAGGTAAGCCGAGCACGGAGGTGCTCGAGGGACTCAAGGAACGCAACCCCGGCCTGTCGACCGAGCACGGGACGGTGTTCGTGGGGATCGCCGCGCACACGTACTGCCCGGATCAATTGGTGCAGTCCGGGGCACCGGCAGCGCCGTAGCCATCGGACGAGGAGCAACCATGAAGGTCGTCATCCCGGCGTGGATGAAGCCGATCTACGACAGCTATCACTACGCGCCCGCCGTCATCGACGGCGATCATCTGCGCTGCTCGGGCATGATCGGCATCCGCCCCGACCTGAGCGTTCCAGAGGATCTGACCGAGCAGGTCACCCTGGCCTTCGAGAATCTGTGTGGACTGCTCGCCGAGGTCGGGCTCACCTTCGCCGATGTCACCGAGATGACCACCTATCACGTTGGTCTGTCCGGGCAGATCGACCGATTCATCGCCGTCAAGGACACCTTCGTGTCCGCCCCGTACCCCGCGTGGACCGCCGTCGGAATCTCCGAACTGGCGATCCCGGGAGCAGCGGTCGAAATTCAGATCACCGCACGGTTGAGCTGATCGGTACACACCGGCCCCGCTCGGCATAAAGTAACCGCGTGGCCCTGCCTGACGACGTCTACTCCCGGCTGCTCGCGTTCCGGACGCGACTGCGGCGCTTCGAACGGTGGAGCGCGGATCAGGCGCAGGCCGCCGGGCTCACGCCCGCCCAGCACCAGTTGTTGCTGGCCGTCCGCGGCCACAGTGACTCGCGGGGGCCGACCGTCGGCGACATCGCGGAATACCTGCTGTTACGGCACCACAGTGCCGGTGAGCTGATCCAGCGGGCCGAAGCCGCCGGCCTGGTCACCCGGGTCCGCGACAGCGTCGACCAGCGGGTGATCCGGCTGCAGCTCACCGAAACGGCGGCGCAATGCCTGCAATCGCTGACCGAATTGCACCTCAAAGAGCTGGAGAGGTTCTCCGCCGAGTCCCCCCTCGGGCTGTGACCTTCGTTGCTCTAGGCTTCTCGTTTTCGCGATTGACAGGGTGCGCTGGCAGAATCGCCCGGTGAACTTTCGTAACGTCGCCATCGTCGCGCACGTCGACCACGGCAAGACGACTCTGGTCGACGCCATGCTCCGCCAGTCCGGCGCCCTGCGGGAACGCGGTGAGGCGCAGGAGCGGGTGATGGACTCCGGTGACCTGGAGCGGGAAAAGGGCATCACGATCCTGGCCAAGAACACGGCCGTGCATCGCCACCATGCCGATGGAACCGTCACCGTCATCAACGTGATCGACACCCCGGGCCACGCCGACTTCGGCGGCGAGGTGGAGCGTGCGCTGTCCATGGTCGACGGCGTGGTGCTGCTGGTCGACGCCTCCGAGGGCCCGCTGCCGCAGACCCGGTTCGTGCTGCGCAAGGCGCTGGCGGCACACCTGCCGGTGATCCTGGTGGTCAACAAGACCGACCGGCCCGACGCCCGCATCGCCGAGGTGGTCGAGGCCAGCCACGATCTGCTGCTCGATGTGGCAAGCGACCTTGACGGCGAAGCTCAGGCCGCCGCCGAGCACGCCCTGGGGCTGCCGACGCTCTACGCGTCCGGCCGTGCCGGGGTGGCCAGCACCACCGAGCCCGCCGACGGCTCTGTCCCCGAAGGCGACAACCTCGACCCGCTCTTCGACGTGCTGCTCGAGCACGTGCCGCCGCCCTCGGGCGACCCCGAGGCTCCGCTGCAGGCGTTGGTCACCAACCTCGATGCCTCGCCGTTCCTGGGCCGGCTCGCCCTGATCCGGATCTACAACGGCAGCATCCGCAAGGGGCAGCAGGTCGCCTGGATGCGTGAGGTCGACGGCGAACCGGTGACCACCACCGCCAAGATCACCGAGCTGCTGGTCACTGAGGGGGTCGAACGCAACCCGACCGAGGAGGCCTCCGCCGGTGACATCGTCGCCGTCGCCGGCATCAGCGACATTATGATCGGTGACACCCTGGCCGACACGGCCACCCCGGTCGCCCTGCCGCGCATCACCGTCGACGAACCGGCGATCTCGGTGACGATCGGCACCAACTCCTCGCCGCTGGCGGGCAAGGTCTCCGGCCACAAGCTGACCGCGCGGATGGTCAAGACACGCCTGGACACCGAGCTGATCGGCAATGTCTCGGTGCGGGTGGTCGACATCGGCCGTCCCGACGCCTGGGAGGTGCAGGGCCGTGGCGAACTGGCGCTGGCCATCCTCGTCGAGCAGATGCGTCGGGAGGGCTTCGAGCTGACCGTCGGAAAGCCGCAGGTGGTGACGCGCAAGGTTGACGGCAAGGTGCACGAGCCGTTCGAGCACCTCACTGTCGACTGTCCCGAGGAGTACGTCGGCGCCATCACCCAGCTCGCCGCCGGGCGCAAGGGCCGGATGACCGAGATGGCCAACCACACCACCGGCTGGGTGCGGATGGAGTTCATCATCCCCAGCCGCGGCCTGATCGGCTGGCGCACCGACTTCCTCACCGAGACCCGCGGCACCGGTATCGCCAACGCGGTGTTCGAGGGCTACCAGCCGTGGGCCGGTGAGATCCGCGCCCGGCACACCGGCTCGCTGGTGAGCGACCGGGCCGGATCCATCACGCCGTTCGCGCTGATCCAGCTGGCCGATCGAGGACAGTTCTTCGTCGAGCCCGGCCAGGACACCTACCAGGGCATGGTGGTCGGGATCAACCCGCGCGCCGAGGACCTCGACATCAATGTCACCAAGGAGAAGAAGCTGACCAACATGCGGTCGTCGACGGCCGATGTGATGGAGACGCTGGCCCGTCCGATCGAACTCGATCTGGAGCAGGCGATGGAGTTCTGCGCGGTCGACGAGTGCGTCGAGGTCACCCCCGAGGTGGTGCGGGTGCGCAAGGTCGAGCTCGATTCGACGCTGCGGGCCCGCAGCCGGTCCCGGGCCAAGAACCTCTAGACCCGGGCCCGCCGGATACCCTGGTCCCCGTGCCGAAACCAGTCCGTCGCCCTCATCTGACTGCGGGAGCGCTGATTTCGGCGATGCTGCTGACGTTGACGCAGGCCACGTCGGGCTGCACCGTCAACCCACCACCGGCACCGCAGAGCACCGAGACGCCGAAGAGCACCGCGCCTCCGCCGCCCCGGATCAGCCAGATCATCATGGGCATCGACTCGATCGGTGCCGGTTTCAACCCGCACCTGCGCTCCGATCTGTCGGCGGTCACCGCGGCGGTCAGTGCGCTGGTTCTGCCCAGCGCGTTCCGGCCGATCCCGGACTCCAGCGCCCCGACCGGCTCGCGATGGGAGATGGACCCGACGCTGTTGGTGTCGGCGAAGGTCACCGCCGAGGCGCCGTTCACCGTGACCTACCGCATCCGGCCCGAGGCGTCCTGGACCGACAACGCGCCGATCGCGGCCGATGACTTCTGGTACCTGTGGCAGCAGATGGTCAGCCAACCGGGCGTCGTCGACCCGGCCGGCTACGACCTGATCAACGGGGTGCACTCCGTCGACGGCGGCAAACAGGTGGTGGTCACCTTCACCAAGCCGTATCCGGCCTGGCGGGAGCTGTTCAGCAACATCCTGCCGGCGCACATCGTCAAGGACGTGCCCGGCGGTTTCCCGGCCGGGCTGGCCCGCGCGCTCCCGGTCACCGGCGGCCAGTTCCGGGTGGAGAACATCGACCCGCAGCGCGACGCGATCCTGCTTGCCCGCAACGACCGCTACTGGGGACCTCCGGCCAAACCGGACCTGCTCCTGTTCCGCCGGGCCGGGTCGGCGGCCGCGCTGGCCGACTCGATCCGCAACGGCGACACCCAGGTGGCTCAGGTGCACGGCGGCTCGGCGGCGTTCGCCCAACTGTCGGTGATTCCCGGAGTCCAGACGTCGCGGGTCGTCACGCCACGGGTGATGCAGTTGACGCTGCGCGCCGCCGAACCGAAGCTGGCCGACGTCCGGGTCCGCCGGGCGATCCTGGGGCTGCTTGACGTGGGCCTGCTGGCCACGGTGGGCGCCGGCAGCGACAACACCGTCACCCTGGCCCAGGCCCAGGTCCGATCCCCGAGTGACCCCGGCTACGTGCCGAGCGCGCCCCCGGCGATGTCGGCGTCGGCGGCGCTGGCGCTGCTGCAGTCGGCCGGTTACCGGGTAGAGAAGGATGCGCCGCCGTCCGCGCTGGTCCCGCCGTCCGGCACGCCTTCCGGCCTGCCGCATTCGCCGGAGATCACCCGCGGACGGATCAGTAAGGGCGACGATCAGCTGTCGCTGGTCATCGGGGTGGCAGCCAACGATCCGACGTCGCTGGCTGTGGCCAACACCGCCGCCGACCAGCTGCGCAACGTGGGGATCGCCGCGACCGTGCTCGCGCTGGACCAGGTGAAGCTCTACCGGGAGGCGATGCTCACCGACCAGGTCGATGCCATTGTCGGCTGGCAGCAGGCCGGGGGCGACCTGGCGACGCTGCTGGCTTCGCGATACGGGTGTATCGCGCTGGAGGCCACCGCTGTGACGACGACTCGCGGCCGGGCGACACCATCGGCGCCGTCCCCCGCGCCGCCGGCACCCCCGGCGGGATCGACGACGCCGACATCGCAGGTTCCGCCGAAACCGGTCGGGCCCGGGGCCTTGGTGCAGGCTCCCTCGAACATCACTGGCGTCTGTGATCACGGCATCCAGGCCGAGATCGACGCCGCACTCGACGGCTCCAAGCCCATCGGCGAGGTGATCGCGGCCGTGGAGCCCAGGCTGTGGAACATGGCGACGGTGCTGCCGATTCTGCAGGACACCACGATCGTGGCGGTGGGTCCCAGCGTGGCGAACGTCAGCCTGTCCGGGTCGGTGCCGGTGGGGATTGTCGGAGATGCGGGCGGCTGGGTGAAGCGTTCGTAACCGGGGGGACCGGCGCAAGATTAGCCGAAGCAATTACTTCTGGTTTGCTGAGAGTAGGCCCGCTGATGGGGTCAGTGGGGCCTGGCAGGGCTAGCCTTTCCTCCAGACCGGATTCCGGGTGCCGACGTCGTCCCCCGGGTGTCCGCGTCGCGTTCTGCGGCTGGCTGCGGACGCGTTGCGTCGTCGGCGAGCCGAAGTTCGACGTAAATGCGCCTTGCCCACAGACAATTCTTGGGTATTATTAAGCAAAATTTCCGGGGCATGTTGGAGGGTTCGTTAATGGAACACCTGGCTCAACGATGCGGCGCCGTGGCGGCTGCGGCTCTTGCTGCCGGCGGGTTGGTCACAGCACTGACTTCGATGACGCCGCCCCTGCCCGACGTGCAGATTCGCGATTTCGACCTGGCCGCGACCCGCAATGTCGACACGACCCAGCTGCTTGAGACCGTCGAGAACCACGTTCGGCCGGATCTGTCCGGGGCGGGCGAGGGCGACGGTCAGCAGATCAGTCTGGGCGAGCTGCTCCTCGGCCCCGGCAGCGGTGATCTCGGTATCGGCTCGACGTCCGAGGGCAACCTGGTGATCGACGACGAAGCGGTCAAGGCCCTGATGGGCGGCGGCCTGGACCCGCAGACCCTCTACGACGCGGGGCTGACCATCGCGCCCATCGACCTGGGTCCGGTCGTTGGTGTCGGCGCCGCCACCGCCCCGACGACGGCCGGCGCACTCGGCGGCAGCGAGCAGGCCATCGGTGCCGCGGCCGCCAGCGTACTCAGCGGTATGGCACTGGCCCTGCCTGCGGCATACCAGGCGATGACCAGCGCGGTCGCCTCGATCGAAGCCGACCTCAACAATGCCTTGGTCAACGCCCAGATGGAGGCCGCCGAGAAGCTCTTCGGCGACAATCCCGAGGTCAACGACGTGGTGAACTGGATCTTCACCGTCAACAACACCCTGCTGGCGCAGAACGAGAGCGCATTCAACAGCCTGTTCGGTATTCCGTTCGACGCCCACACCAGCCTGCTCAGCCACCTCGACACGGGTATGGCCGACGCGGACTGGAGCGTGCTGCTGGGGCTGACCCCGGGCGAGTTCGACGAGATCGTCAATGCCATCCAGGCCGACAACTTCTCCCTCTTGGGCAGCATCGACTGGGCCGGACTGTTCGCCAGCCTGTTCTGATCGCCGCGCCGGCTCGCGTGTGGCGGTAGGGTTCCGGCCGTGTCGGATCAGACCCCGCGGTTGTTGTTCGTCCATGCCCATCCCGACGACGAGACGCTGACCACCGGGGCGACGATCGCCCACTACACCGCCCGCGGCGCCGACGTACATGTCGTGACCTGCACGCTGGGCGAAGAGGGCGAGGTCATCGGGGACCGATGGGCTCACCTGGCAGTGGACCAGGCCGACCAGCTGGGCGGGTATCGGATCGGTGAGCTCACCGCGGCGCTACGGGCCCTGGGGGTGGGGGCGCCGCGGTTTCTCGGGGGCGCCGGACGCTGGCGCGATTCGGGCATGGCGGGCACCCCGGCGCGGCGGCAGGAACGTTTCGTCGACGCCGACGATGCCGAAACCGTCACCGCGCTGGCCACGGTCATTCGACAGCTGCGACCGCACGTGATCGTCGGCTATGACCCATTCGGCGGCTACGGCCACCCCGACCACATCCACGTTCACCACGTCACCACCGCGGCGGTCGCGGCGGCCGCAGCGGGCACCGGCGGTCTGGGATGGACCACGCCGAAGTTCTACTGGACGGTCACCGCCGGCAGTGCCTGGCGGGCCGCCCGGCGACAGCTGACCGACGCAGACCGGCTGCCGCACTGGAGCCTGCCGGCCGACCAGGACACCGTAGCCGACGCCGGCGACTTCCCCGACGAACGGATCGACGCGGTCATCGAAGCCCCGGGGGCACGTGCGGCCAAGGTCGCAGCCATGGCCGCGCACGCCACCCAGGTCGTCGTCGGTCCCACCGGACGGGCATTCGCACTGTCCAATGATGTGGCCCAACCGATCCTGGACAGTGAGCATTACGTGCTGGTCACCGGACGCGCCGGACCACGCGACGCCCGGGGCTGGGAAACCGATCTTCTGGCCGGACTTGAGCTCGGCGCCACCGAACACCCGGTAAGCTCCTGCTGAGCAATTTCGCGATATCGAGGCAAGGGCTTAGGTGGTTTAGGCATGGATCCCGATCTGGACCCGAACTTGGAGCACTGGCAGTGGTGGTTGGACAGCTTCCAGTGGATGATCGGTTCGATGGTCAGCCAGCTGGACAGCATCCCCACTTGACCCCGATCGCGCCGCTCTCCGAGCCCGCGACGACCACCGACAACCCGGGTCGCGCAGTCAATTACCCGGTGCTGGTCCTCCTGGCCATCGACGGCGTGCTCTGCGCCGTGTCGGCCGCCCTGTTTCTGCCCGCGCATATCGGCGCGGTTCCGTTCCCGCTCAGCGCCCTGGTCGGCGGCCTGGTCAACGCCGGTCTGGTGTGGGTAGCGCTGCGCTGCACGACGTCGTTGCGGTTGGCCGCCCTGCCCCTGTGGACCTGGTTGTTGACGATCGCCTTGATGACCTTCGGAGGGCCGGGCGACGACCTGATATTCGCCGACCGCGGCGTGATGGCCTACGGCGTGCTGTTGCTGATTGTGCTGGGCAGCGCACCGCCGGCATGGCTGCTGTGGCGGCGCCGCCAGGCGCTGAACGCCGGCCGGCCCTGACGGGCTGCGCCGACGCGACCGGCGCCCCGGGCTACCTGGAAGGCCGGGTTGGCACGCCGACTACTGTGGCGCTTATGGCATGCGCGAGATTCCGGATGCGGGGGGCGCGCGGATGACGAACCCGTCGGCGCTGCGCCGCGTCCTGCGGCGGGCCCGCGACGGCGTTCTGCTCAACGTCGACGAAACCGCCATCGCGCTGACGGCGCGGGGGAGCGACCTGGCCGACCTGTGTGCGAGCGCCGCCCGGGTTCGCGACGCGGGCCTGGCCTCGGGAGGCCGGCGCGGGCCGGGTGGCCGGCTGCCGGTCAGCTACTCGCGCAAGGTGTTCATCCCGGTCACCCACCTGTGCCGCGACACCTGCCACTACTGCACCTTCGTTACGGTGCCCGGGGTGCTGCGAGCCCAGGGCAAGCAGATGTACCTGGCGCCCGACGAAATCCTCGACATCGCCCGCCGCGGCGCGGAATTGGGCTGCAAGGAGGCCCTGTTCACCCTGGGGGACCGGCCCGAGGAGCGCTGGCCCGAAGCGCGGCAGTGGCTTGACGAGCGGGGCTACGACAGCACCCTGGCCTACGTGCGGGCGATGGCGATCCGGGTGCTCGAGGAGACCGGGCTGCTGCCGCACCTGAACCCCGGGGTGATGAGCTGGTCGGAGATGTCGCGGCTCAAGCCGGTGGCGCCGTCGATGGGCATGATGCTCGAGACCACCTCCCGGCGACTGTTCGAGACGAAGGGCCTGGCGCACTACGGCAGCCCCGACAAGGACCCGGCGGTGCGACTGCGGACCCTGGCCGATGCGGGCCGACTCTCGATCCCGTTCACCACCGGCCTGTTGGTGGGCATCGGTGAGACGCTGGCCGAGCGTGCCGACACGTTGCATGCGATCCGCAAGGTGCACAAGGAGTTCGGGCACATCCAGGAAGTGATCGTGCAGAACTTCCGGGCCAAGGAGCACACCGCGATGGCCGCGACGCCCGACGCGGGTTTCGAGGACTTCCTGGCGACCGTGGCGGTCACCCGGCTGGTGCTGGGCCCGAAGATGCGGGTGCAGGCACCGCCCAACCTGGTGTCGGCGCAGGAGTGCCTGGCCCTGATCGGCGCCGGGGTCGACGACTGGGGCGGGGTGTCGCCGCTGACCCCGGATCACGTCAACCCCGAGCGACCCTGGCCGGCGCTGGACGACCTGGCCGAGGTCACCGAGCGGGCCGGCTACGACCTGGTCCAGCGCCTGACCGCCCAACCCGACTACGTGCAGGCCGGCGCGGCGTGGATCGATCCGCGGGTGCGTCCGCACGTCACGGCGCTGGCCGACCCGGCCACCGGTTGGGCGCGCGACATCAACCCGGTCGGGCTGCCCTGGCAGGAACCGGACGAGGTGGTCTCCGCCGGCCGGGTGGACCTGCACACCGCCATCGATGTCGACGGGCGGGCCACCGAGACGCGCAGCGATCTGGGCAGCGCCTTCGGGGACTGGGAGTCGATCCGCGAACAGATCCACGAGCTGGCCGCCCGCGCGCCCGAACGTGTCGACACCGATGTGCTGGCCGCGCTGCGCTCGGCTGAGCGCGACCCGGCCGGCTGTACCGACGCCGAGTACCTGGCGCTGGCCAACGCGGATGGTCCGGCCCTGGATGCTGTTGCCGCCCTGGCTGATTCGCTGCGACGCGAGGCCGTGGGCGACGATGTCACCTACGTGGTCAACCGGAACATCAACTTCACCAACATCTGCTACGTCGGCTGCCGGTTCTGCGCGTTCGCCCAGCGCAAGGGCGACGCCGACGCCTTCTCGCTGTCGAATGCCGAGGTCGGCGAACGCGCCTACGAGGCGCACTTGGCCGGCGCCACCGAGGTCTGCATGCAGGGCGGGATCGATCCCGAGCTGCCCGTCACCGGCTATGCCGACCTGGTGCGCGCGGTCAAGGCTCGGGTGCCGTCGATGCATGTGCACGCGTTCTCCCCGATGGAGATCACCAACGGGGTCTCCAAGAGCGGCTTGAGTATTCGGGAGTGGCTGATCAGCCTGCGCGAGGCCGGCCTGGGCAGCATCCCGGGCACCGCCGCAGAGATTCTCGACGACGAGATCCGCTGGGTGCTGACCAAGGGCAAGCTGCCGACCTCGATGTGGGTCGAGGTGGTCACCACCGCGCACGAGGTCGGACTGCGGTCCAGCTCGACGATGATGTACGGCCACATCGATTCGCCGCGGCACTGGATCGGGCACTTCCGGGTGCTGCGCGACATCCAGGACCGCACCGGCGGTTTCACCGAATTCGTGCCGCTGCCGTTCGTACACCAGAGCTCACCGCTGTATCTGGCCGGCGGGGCACGGCCCGGCCCGAGCCATCGGGACAACCGCGCGGTGCACGCGCTGGCACGGATCATGCTGCACGGCCGTATCCCCAACATCCAGACCAGTTGGGTCAAGCTGGGGGTGGAGCGCACCCAGGTGATGCTCAACGGTGGGGCCAACGACTTGGGCGGCACCCTGATGGAGGAGACCATCTCCCGGATGGCCGGCTCCGAGCACGGGTCGGCCAAGACCATCGCCGAGCTGGTGGGGATCGCCGAGGGCATCGGCCGTCCGGCGCGGCAGCGCAGCACCGACTACGCACCCCTGCCCGCGGCTTCCCCCGCGGCAGCGTGCGCGTCCCCGGCGGATTCGCCGGGCTGAGCGGGTATACACCGCCATGCGACCGGCGGTCGTCCTGATACTGGCGCTACTGGCGCTGGCCGGGTGCGGCGGTGCTGAGGTGTCGTCGCGCGACGGTCAGTCCACCGGCTTCACCGTGAACAGCTCGGCGTTCGCCGAGGACGCGCCGATCCCCACCGAGTACTCGTGCAACGGCCGCAATGTGCCCCCGCCGTTGCGCTGGCACAACGTGCCGTCCGGCGCCCAATCACTGGCGTTGGTGGTCGACGACCCCGACGCACCGGCGGGGCTGTATGTGCACTGGGTGGTCAGTGGAATACCGCCGACCGACGGGCAGATCGTCGACGGTATGTTGCCGCCGGCGGCGGTGGTCAGTCTGAACTCCGGAGGCAAGGCCGACTACCTCGGCCCCTGCCCACCGGCCGGCACCGGCGTGCACCACTACCGCTTCCAGCTCTACGCGTTGGGCACGTCTTCGGCGTTGGCGCCGAGGACGCCGGTGCCGAAGTCGACGACGACGATCGCGGACAACTCGGTCGCAGTCGCCAGAACCGTCGGGGTTTACAGCGGCTGAGGTTGGGGCTACAGGCGCGCGGCCAGCTCGGTGCCCTGTTTGATGGCCCGCTTGGCGTCCAGCTCGGTCGCCAGTGCTGCGCCGCCGATGACGTGTGCGGTCACCCCGCGCTTCCGCAGTCCGTCCTCGAGGTCGCGCACCGACTCCTGCCCGGCGCAGATCACCACGTTGTCCACGGCCAGCACCTGCGGGCGTGACTTCTTCGGGCCGTAGCTGATGTGCAGCCCGTCATCGTCGATGAGGTCGTAGTTGACCCCGGAGATCTGTTGGACGCCTTTGGCCTTCACCGACGCTCGATGGACCCAGCCGCTGGTCTTGCCGAGCTTGCGCCCCTGGGCTCCCTCGGTGCGGGCCAGCAGATAGACCTGACGAGCCGGCGGCGACGGGTCCGGCCGTACCAGCGCTCCCGGGGCGTCCCACGGGTCGGCGGCGCCCCATTCGGCCTTCCATTCTTTCAGGTTGAGCGTGGGGGAGGACTCCGGATTCTCCACCACCAGAAACTCGCTGACGTCGAAGCCGATCCCGCCGGCGCCGACCACCGCCACCGACGATCCCACCGGCCGGCCGGTGATCGCCTCGGCGTAGGACAGCACCATCGGATGGTCGATGCCGGGGATCTGCGGGATGCGGGGCCTGACGCCGGTGGCCAGGACCACCTCGTCGAACCCGGTCAGTTCGTCGACGTGCGCTCGGCTGCCCAGGCGTACCGTCACCGCGTACTTGTCCAGCATCGCCGTGTAGTAGCGAATCGTGCCGGCGAACTCCTCTTTGCCGGGAATCCGTCTGGCCAAGTCGAATTGGCCGCCGATGAATTCGTTGGCCTCGAACAGCGTCACGTCGTGGCCGCGCTCGGCGGCCGACACCGCCGCCGACAACCCGGCCGGACCGGCGCCCACCACCGCGATGCGCCGGCGGCGCCGCGTCGGGCCCAGCACCAGCGTGGTCTCGTGGCCGGCACGGGGATTGACCAGACACGACACCTTCTTGTGCACGAAGGCGTGGTCCAGGCAGGCCTGGTTGCAGGCGATGCAGGTGTTGATCTCCTCGGCCCGACCCTCGGCCGCCTTGCGCACCCAGTCCGGGTCGGCCAGCATCGGGCGGGCCATCGAGATCAGCTGCACCGAGGTTTCGACGAGCACCTGCTCGGCGGTCTGCGGCATGTTGATCCGGTTGGACGCCACCACCGGGATCGTGACGTGATCGGCGACCGCGCTGCTGATATCGACGAACGCGCTGTTGGGGACCGACGTCACGATGGTCGGCACCCGTGCCTCATGCCAGCCGAATCCGGAGTTGATCATGGTGGCCCCGGCCGCTTCGACCTCGGTGGCCAGCGCGAGGACGTCGTCCCAGCTCTGGCCTTCCTCGACGTAGTCGGCCATCGACATCCGGTAACAGACGATGAAGTCCGGCCCGGTGGACTTGCGGGTGCGGCGCACGATCTCCACCGGGAATCGGCGCCGGTTGGCTGCGGTGCCACCCCAGGCGTCCCTGCGCTTGTTCGTGCGCGGTGCCAGGAACTGGTTGAGCAGATACCCTTCGCTGCCCATGATCTCCACGCCGTCATAGCCGGCGTCGCGGGCCAGCGAAGCGGCGTGCGCGAAGTCGTTGATGGTGCGCTCGACCGTGCGCGCCGAGAGCCGGCGCGGCCGGAACGGGTTGATCGGTGCCTTGATCGCCGACGCGCTGACCGAAAACGGGTGGTAGGCATAGCGTCCCGCGTGCAGCACTTGCAGCAGAATCTTGCCGCCGGCGTCGTGCACCGCAGCGGTGATGCGCCGATGCCGGCGGGCGTCGGCAGGGGTGGTCATCGCCGAGGCGAACGGCAACAGCCAGCCCGACCGGTTCGGTGCGTACCCCCCGGTGATGATCAGCCCGACCCCGCCGCGGGCACGTGCCGCGAAGTACTCGGCCAGCTTGTCGGTGTCGCCGGCCCTGTCCTCCAGGCCGGTGTGCATCGAACCCATCACCACCCGGTTGCGCAGGGTGGTGAAGCCCAGGTCCAGCGGGGACAACAGCATCGGGTACGGATTGGTGGATTCGCTTGTCACAGTGCCGCCTTCACCTCAGTGCCTGTTCAACCTCGTCGAGCCAGCCGATCGCGCTGGCCTCCGCTTGGATACCGCCGCGCAGCACCAGGTACTGGTGCAGTGCGGCGCCGGACAGTGAGCCCGGATCCGGGAACTGCTTTTTCTCCAAGGCTCGGTAGACGTCCAGTCGCTCGGCGCGCTCGGAGCGCAGCGCGGCCGCCTGTTCGCGCACCGCGGCGGCGTCCCCGTAGCCGGCGCCCCGGAGCTTGACCGCCAGCTCGCGCAGCCGGTTGTCCACCACCGAGCTGCCGCGCCCGGACAGCGGTGCTGAGATCCAGCGGGTCAACTCGGCCTGGCCTGCCTCGGCGACGGTGTAGACCTTCTTGTCCGGGCGGCCCCGCTGGGCCACTTCGGTGACATGCACCCAGCCGTCGGCCTCCATGGTCCGCAGCGTGCGGTAGATCTGCTGGTGGGTGGCGCTCCAGAAATACCCGATCGACCGGTCGAAGCGGTGCGCGAGTTCGTAACCGGAGCCGGACTGCTCGCGCAGTGACACCAGGATCGCGTGGGGAAGGGCCACGGGCGTGAGCATAGGCACGCCCGAGGCCACTATGCAACTAGTTGCACAGCAACTGGGTGCATAGCCCGGCCGTGGTGGTCGCGACGTTGCGGCGGCCTCTACTATCAGGACCGATGAATCCGCCCTGCGTCGCCGCAGCCTCGTGAGTCCCGTGCGCGGCGGCAGATCGGCCGCATTGCCGACATTTCCGTGGGACACCCTGGCCGAGGCGACGGCGCTGGCCAAGGCGCATCCCGACGGCATCGTCGACCTGTCCGTCGGCACCCCGGTCGACCCGGTCGCCCCGGTCATCCGTGAGGCATTGGCTGCGGCATCGTCGGCGCCGGGGTACCCCACCACCGCCGGCACGCCGGCATTGCGGGCCTCGGCGGTTGCCGCGCTGGAACGGCGTTACGGGATCACCGGCCTGGCTGAGTCGGCGATTCTGCCGGTGATCGGCACCAAGGAGCTCATCGCCTGGCTGCCGAGCCTGCTCGGCCTCGGCGCCCAAGACGTGGTGGTGGTCCCCGAACTGGCCTACCCGACCTACGAGGTGGGCGCCCGGCTGGCCGGGGCGCAGTGGGTGCGCAGCGACACCCCGCAGCGCCTCGAGGGTGCGCCTCCGGCGCTGGTGTACCTGAACTCGCCGAGCAACCCGACCGGGGCGATCACGACCGCTGACGACCTGCGCGCGATCGTGGGCTGGGCCCGCGAGAACGATGTGCTGCTGGTCTCCGACGAGTGCTACCTGGGTCTGGGCTGGGACGCCGAACCGCTCTCGGTTCTGCACCCGGCCGTGTGCGACGGTGACCACCGAGGCCTTTTGGCGGTGCATTCCCTGTCGAAGACCTCGTCACTGGCCGGCTATCGGGCCGGCTTCGTCGCCGGGGATGCCACCCTGGTGGCCGAACTGCTCGCGGTGCGCAAACACGCCGGAATGATGGTGCCCACCCCGATCCAGGCGGCCATGGTCGCCGCCCTGGACGACGACGCGCACGAGCGCGAACAACGTGACCGCTACGCCGGCCGCCGCGCGACGCTGCTGCCGGCGATGCAGGCGGCCGGATTCACCGTGGAGCTGTCGCAGGGCGGGCTCTACCTGTGGGCCACCCGCGGCGAACCGTGCCGGCGCACCGTCGAGAGGCTCGCCGAGCTTGGCATCCTGGTGGCGCCGGGGGAGTTCTACGGGCCGGCCGGCGCGCAGCATGTCCGGGTGGCGTTGACCGCCACCGACGAGCGGATCGCCGCGGCCGTCGCCCGGCTCACGACCTAGGGTCCGCAGGCACCGACTCGACGGTCGCACACCTCGGGTGGTCCGAGCATCGCGCGGAGAAACTGTCCGGTCAGTCGCACTGCCTCACGGCCTTCCGGAAGCAGCCCGGCGAGCACCGGGAAGGCGTGGACGCCGCGTCGCCAGCGATGGGTCTGGACCGGGGTGCCGGCATCGCTCAGGCGACGGGTGAAGGCGAGGATGTCGTGCTCCAGCAGTTCGCGTTCGGCGACGGTGAAGAACGCCGGCGGGAACGCGGCGACAGGAGCGTCGATGGGCGTGCGCAGACCGAATAGTTCGATGTCGCCGCGCAGCCACTTGGTCTTGGCCCGCCGCACCGCGCTCAAGGGTTGGTAGGCATCGTGTTTGAGCAATGTGGGGTCGCGTTGGTCGGCGTCGAGGCTCAGTTGCGGGGAGTAGCCGACGAATGCTGCAGGCGGCTCGATGCCGTCGCGGTCGGCGAGCTCACAGATCTTGGCGGCCAGGAAGCCGCCGGCGGAGTCACCGGCGACGATGACCTTGCCGGGCGCAGCGATCCGGGTCAGGGCCCGATAGGCCGCGTAGGCATCGTGTACCGAGGTACCCACGCCGGCTTCGGGTAGCTGACGGTATCGGAGGGAATGCACCGGCACCCCGAGTGTTTCAGCGAGGCTGCTGCAGAGCCGGAGATGCGTTGCCGTACCGCAGAAGATGAACGCGCCGCCGTGCAGGAACAGGACGTGGGCGCCGGCCAGGGCGTCGCCGGCGGGCTGTGGCGGGCTGCATGTTCCGGCCGGGACACCGCCCAGGACGGTGTGGCTGTGGCGCACCCGCCGTGGTTTCGGCAGCTGCGCGAAGGCCGATTCGATGATGCGTAGTGCGCGTATTCCGCGGTCTCCCAGCGGCCAGACCCGATAGACCTGTTTGAGGAAGATGCGCGCGAGCCAGTACAGCACCGTCGCCCTCGGGCTCGGCGTGCGATGTTCGATGATCGGCGCCCCGGTCATAAGGCAGGCCGGTCGACCGGCACGATGGTGCCGTAGTTCAGGCCGCCGTGGGAGAACGTCGGGATCACCGGCCACTGGCGCTTCCACGAAGCACATTCCGACGAAGGCAGCACCTGCAGCCAGCGCGGGTCGCGTGGCGAGGGAGAGGCCATCGTCTTCTCCTTGATCATCGAGTCGTATTGGTCGAGGCTGTCCTCAAGGGTGTTGCCGTTGAGCACCACCTCGCGGCCATAGAACGCGGCCTGCTGCTTGACGCCGGGGATCTTGGACAGTTCCGGCTGCCAACTGTCCGGGGCCATACCGTTTTCCGACGAGATCCACACTCCGTCCGGGGTGTTGATGCACAGCGAGTGGTTCCCGTCGGTGTGTCCGGGCGTCCACAGCAGGCTCACGCCGACACCGAGCTCGACGTCTCCGTCGAAGATTTCGAGCCGGTCTTCGGGAACGCCGGCCATCCCGTTCTCCACGTACCAGGCCCACTGCATCGGGTGCAGCGAGTCGAACGTGCCGAGCTCCTTACGGTGTACCAGCAGCTTCGCGTTGGGGAACAGCGGCTTCCGCGGCTTGTGCTCGCCCTCGATCGGTTCGGTGCTGCCCATGATCATCCGCACGTCCTGGACATGCAGATGGTCGAAGCTGACGTAGTCGACGTCGGCGTTGCTCAGGCCGAGGCGGGGCAGGACCTGGTCGGGGTCGTTGTAGTACTTCACAAAGAAGCGGTCGACGTGTAGGGCGTTGCCCAACTTCTGGAATTTGTTGTAAAACGGCGCCTCCGCGGAACCTGCGGCCACCGTCGGCTCCCACACCAGCGTCTTCAGCTTGCCGTCGAAGCCGTCGAACTGGATCACCATCATGCGGTTGATGATGGAGATGACCGGGTTGACGTTCACCGAATATCCCTGGAAGGCGAATCGGGCGGGGTAGGGCGCCGCGGCGATGTCGACGCTTTTGATCGCCCGGATCTGGCCCTGGGCCAAAAAGCGTTCCCGATAACGGTGGGCCGCATCGCGCACCGCCGCCAGGCGGTCACCACGTGGCCAGATCTGGTGGACTCCCTCGAATTCCGGGATGGGGCGTAGCACGGCGGGATCAATCGTCGTCATTGGAGTTCTCCGTATCGGCAGGGGCGAGGAGTTGGGATTCGTATCGGGTGCGGGCGGATGATTCCTGCGTTGCCGCGACCTGGTTGGGGACCAGTCGGCGCAGAGCGAGGTCACGTACGCGTTGTGGCAACACTTCGACGACGCGGCTCAGCGGCCCGACGTAGCGGGGGACGGTCACTTCGAACCGGGGCCGGGCGATTACGTGCAGCACGGCATGCGCAACATCTGCGGGTTGCAGCAGCTTGGCCGCGCCGGTCGCGGTGCCGACCGCCAACTCGGTGTCGACCACGGCGGGCATGATCACCGACAACTGCACGCCGCTGCCGCGCAGCTCTTCCCGCACACCGGTCAGATAACCCAAGACGCCGTGCTTGGTGGCCGCATACGTCGACTCGCCCGGCGGGGACAACCGCGCGGCGGCCGACGCGATCGTCACGATGTGGCCACGGCCGCGCGCGGCCATGGCCGGCGCCGCGAGTCGCACGCCACGGATCACGCCGTGCAGGTTGATATCGAGCATGCGTTGTGTCGCCGATTCTGGTTCGGTGTCGAATGCACCCACCCACATCACCCCCGCGTTGTTCACCAGCACGTCGATGGGACCCAACTGTGATTCGGTCGCGGCCAGGAATTCGCGGAACGAGGCGGTGTCGGTGACGTCGAGTGCGAAGCCTTGCACGGCTTGACCCAACTCAGCCGCGGTGGCCGCCGCCGCATCGGCGTCACGATCGCCGATCGCGACCCGGACACCGGCAGCCGCCAACTGCCGGGCGATCTCGCGCCCGATCCCTCGTGCCCCGCCGGTCACTGCGACCACCAGGCCCGCCAATCGTGAGCTCAATTGTCGCTGGTCCCTTCCAGTTACCTGACATGAAGACGTGTCAGAATTGATAGAGTACTGCGCGAGGGGCAGGCGAACAAGGGATGGGTAGTGGCGAAACAGTCCGATGTACCGCTTGTCGGCCGCACATATCAAGGGTTGGCGCTGCAGGAGCGTAGAAGCCAGCGCCGTGCTGCGATCGTTGCCGCCGGCCTGGAGGTATTCGGCACGCTGGGCTACGCGGCCAGTTCGGTCAAGACCATCTGTGGCGTCGCGGGCCTGACCGAGCGGTACTTCTATGAGTCGTTCACCGACCGCGAGAGCTGTCTTACCGAGGTGTATTCCCAGCTCGTCGAGCAGATGGGGGCGGCGACACGGGCAGCTGTCGAGGCTGCCGACGCAGACGTCGATGCCCAGGCGCAGGCCGGTCTGCGGGCATTCATCGGCTATCTCACCGACGACCCCAGACGGGCGCGGACGGTGTTGGTCGAGGTGGTCGGGGTGTCGCCGGCGATGGAGCAGCGGCGCCACGGTGTCTTGGCTGGATTCGCCGACCTCATCGTTGCCGTCTGGGCGGCGTCGCGTAGCGAACCGCTGACCCAACGCGAGCGGTTGACCGCTGTTGCGCTGGTCGGCGCCGTCAACCACCTTCTCGTCGACTGGCTGATGACCGGTGGCGGGCAGTCTTCGGCCGAGCTTGCTGATATCTGCGCCACCCTGTTCAGCGCAGCGCGGGACCGGTTGGAAGGCGCGCTGAAGCCCGGGACCGCACCCCCGCCCGATTAGGGCTCAGCCGGTGGTGGCGACTCGGCGGGTGGCACACCGCACTCGCCGCTCAGAATCCGCGCGATAGCGTCGTGTTCGGCCGGGGTGACCCACAGGCCGTAGCCGGACTTCACCGCGACGATGCGAGAGACGTAGGCGCAGCGGTAGGACTTGTTGGGCGGCAACCAGGTGGCTGCGTCGCCGTCGCCCTTCTGCTGGTTGATCGGCCCGCTGGTGGCCTGCAGGTTCAGCGGATCGTTGGCGAAGTTGCGGCGGGTGAATTCATCCCAGCCCTGGGCGCCCTTCTGCCAGGCGTCCGACAACGCCACGACATGGTCGATCTGCACCGCCCGGGAGGTGCCGCGGCCGCGCTGGAAGGGGATTGCCGTTCCGGTGTAGGGATCGTTCAAGACGCCGGAGAGCACCACACAGTCGTTGGTGTTCGGCTTGATCTCGATGTCGACCAGGTCGCGGCGCAGGATGTCGTTGCGGGTGTCGCAGCCGTTGTGCCCGTCGGGCACGGTCACGTCGTCGCTCCACGCCTGGCCGAACAGTGCGCGCGAGTAGCCGGTCTTGGGTGCGCGGCCCTTGATCGGCAGGGTGTCGAGCATAGCCAGTTCGGCGGACCCGACCGGCACCGGATCGGCGCCGGCGGCAGGTGCGAGCAGCAGCGCCGCCGTCACCACGGCGACGAAGGACTGCCACCTGCGTCGCTGGTCGACCACGGCACCTCCAATCCCGGCGAGCAGTCGCGGACGCTACCAGAGGACCCCGACATGATCGGCGCGTCCCGACCGCCGGGCGCAATAGGCTGAACAGATGCGCATCCATCCCGAAGTCGCCGATGCGCTGGTCGCCCACCGGCCGGTAGTCGCGCTGGAAAGCACGATCATCAGCCACGGTCTGCCGCGCCCGGACAACCTGCGCATCGCCCGCGAGATCGAGCACGCGGTGCGCGTCGGCGGCGCGGTCCCGGCCACCATCGCGATCATCGACGGCCAGCCGCACATCGGTCTCGACGATGAGGCGCTGCATCGCATCGCCACCGGCGGCACGGCGATCAAGGTCAGCGTCCGCGAGATCGCCATGTTGGCCGCCATGGGCGGGGACGGCGCGACCACGGTCGCCGCGACCGCGCACCTGGCGGCGGCGGCCGGCATCACGGTGTTCGCCACCGGCGGGTTGGGCGGTGTGCACCGCGGCGCACGGGACAACTACGACGAGTCCGCGGACCTGGCCACGCTGTCGCGCACCCCGGTGCTGGTGGTGTGTTCGGGCGTCAAGTCGATTCTGGACATCGGCGCGACGTTGGAGCGGTTGGAGACGCTGTCGGTGGGGGTGATCGGCTACCGCACCGATCGCTTCCCGGCCTTCTACCTCGCCGACTCCGGTTACCCGGTCGACTGGTGGGTCCAGACCCCGAAGCAGGCCGCCGCGGTGCTGCGCGCCCGCGACCGGCTGGGGACCGACGGTTACGGGCTGGTGTTGGCCAATCCGATCCCCGCCGACGCCGAACTGGACCGCGAACTGCACGACCGGGTGCTGGCCGAGGCGTTGGCCGCCGCCGAGGTGGCCGGGATACGCGGCAAGGACGTCACCCCGTTCCTGCTCGACCACTTCCACCGCGGAACACACGGTGCATCGGTGGCCGCCAATGTCGCACTGGTGCTGGCCAACGCCCGGCTGGCGGCGGAGATCGCTGTCGCCTATACGGCCTGAGTCCGGGTGATCCGCAGCAGCGCGAAGCGCCGTCGCGGCGGATGCTGGTGGTATGGACGCGATCACCGAGGTACCCCCGCCGGTGAACGAGCCGGTACGCGATTACGCGCCGGACTCCGCCGAGCGTTTGGGGCTGCGCACCGCACTGGTCGAGCTGGCCGAGCAGGCCCGAGACCTGCCGCATGTCATCGACGGCAGGCATCGGATGGGCGACGGGGACGTGATCGAGGTCGTCCAGCCGCACCGACACCACTCCCGGCTGGGGACGCTGACCAACGCCACGCACGCCGACGCCGAGGCAGCGGTCGAGGCCGCAATGGCCGCGAGAAGGCACTGGGCGGCAACACCGTTCGACGAGCGTGCCGCGATCTTCCTGCGGGCCGCCGAGCTGTTGGCCGGGCCCTGGCGCGAGAGGCTGTCGGCGGCCACCATGCTGGGACAATCCAAGACGGTGTATCAGGCCGAGATCGACGCGGCGTGCGAGCTCATCGATTTCTGGCGGTTCAACGTGGCATTCGCGGCGAAGATCCTGGCGCAGCAGCCGATCAGCGGTGGCGGGATGTGGAACCGCACCGACTACCGGCCGTTGGACGGCTTCGTCTACGCGATCACCCCGTTCAACTTCTCCTCGATCGCCGGAAACCTGCCGACGGCGCCGGCACTGATGGGCAACACCGTGATCTGGAAGCCGTCGATCACCCAGACCCTGGCCGCGTACCTGACGATGGAGCTGTTGGAAGCCGCCGGGCTGCCGCCGGGGGTGATCAACCTGCTCACCGGCGATGGCTACGCGGTCTCCGAAGTGTTGCTGGCTGATTCGCGGCTGGCCGGCATCCATTTCACCGGGTCGACGGCGACCTTCCGCAGTCTGTGGCGCCAGGTCGGGGCCAATATCGACAACTACGCCAGCTATCCGCGACTGGTGGGGGAGACCGGCGGGAAGGACTTCGTGGTCGCGCACGCCTCGGCGCGGCCAGACGTGTTGTGTACGGCGCTGATCCGCGGCGCCTTCGACTATCAGGGCCAGAAGTGCTCGGCCGCCTCACGGGCATTCATTGCCCGGTCGGTGTGGCAGCGCATGGGCGACGACCTGCTGGCCGCGACCGCGGAGCTGAGCTACGGCGACATCACCGATCTGTCCAACTTCGGTGGTGCACTCATTGATGAGAGGGCCTTTGCCAAGAACGTGGCCGCCATCGAGCGCGCCAAGGCCACTGACGGGCTCACCATCGCCGCCGGCGGCGAATATTACGACGGCGTCGGCTACTTCGTGCGGCCCACCGTGCTGCTCTGCGACGACCCGACCGATGAGGCGCTGCGCCGGGAGTACTTCGGGCCCCTGCTGTCGGTGTACGTCTATCCCGACGACCGGTACGAGGATGTGCTGGAGACCGTTGACACCGGATCGGCGTATGCGCTGACCGGCGCGGTGATCGCCGACGACCGCGGCGCCGTCGCGACCGCACTGCAACGGCTGCGGTTCGCGGCAGGCAATTTCTACATCAACGACAAACCCACCGGCGCCGTGGTCGGACAGCAGCCGTTCGGCGGGTCGCGCGGCTCGGGTACCAACGACAAGGCCGGGTCGATGCTGAATCTGTTGCGCTGGACGTCGGCTCGATCGATCAAAGAGACCTTCGACCCGGCTGTCGACCATGCCTATCCACACATGGCCGCACCGTGACGTCTACGTCTGTGTTCTGAACTTCACACCCGCCGCGCAGATTTCGCGTAGCATAAACCTCTATAACCGCTGGTCTTGCCGGCACATCCCGCCGGTGGGCTATGACTCTGGCGGGAGGCGGACTATGGCCGATGTGGTGGGCCGAGGCGCCGCGTGAGCATCGCGGCGCTTCCGCTCAAAGACCTACTGCCGAGGCGTCCGTACCCGGCCAGAGTCGGTCCGCGGGGGGCGTTGGCCTACCGGCTCATCACCACCACCGACCACAAGCTGATCGGCATCTTGTACATGGTGACGACGTTCGGCTTCTTCCTGGCCGGCGGTCTGATGGCACTGCTGATGCGCACCGAACTGGCCGCGCCGGGCATGCAGTTCCTGTCCACCGAGCAGTACAACCAGCTGTTCACCATGCACGGCACGATCATGCTGTTGCTCTACGCCACCCCCATCGTGTTCGGTTTCGCGAACTTGGTGCTGCCGCTGCAGATCGGCGCCCCCGACGTGGCGTTCCCGCGGCTCAACGCCTTCAGCTACTGGCTGTATCTGTTCGGCGGCCTGACCGTGGTGGCCGGGTTCCTGGCACCGGGTGGCGCCGCCGACTTCGGCTGGACCGCCTACACCCCGCTGAGCACGGCGGCCCACTCGGCCGGCGCGGGCGGCGACCTGTGGATCATGGGCCTGGTGGTCGCGGGCCTGGGCACCATTCTGGGCGCGGTCAACATGATCACCACCGTGGTCTGCATGCGCGCCCCCGGTATGACGATGTTCCGGATGCCGATCTTCACCTGGAACACCCTGATCACCTCGATCATGGTGCTGATCGTCTTCCCACTGCTGACCGCGGCACTGCTCGGGCTGGCGGCCGAACGGCACCTGGGTGCGCACGTCTACGACGCCGCGAACGGCGGAGTGCTGTTGTGGCAGCACCTGTTCTGGTACTTCGGCCACCCCGAGGTGTACATCGTCGCGTTGCCGTTCTTCGGCATCGTCACCGAGATCTTCCCGGTGTTCTCCCGCAAGCCGCTGTTCGGCTACACCCAGATGGTGTACGCGACGATGAGCATCGCCGGTCTGTCGACGGCGGTGTGGGCGCACCACATGTTTGCCACCGGTGCGGTGCTGCTGCCCTTCTTCGCCATCATGAGCTACATGATCGCGGTGCCGACCGGACTGAAATTCTTCAACTGGATCGGCACGATGTGGAAGGGGCAGATGACTTTTGAGACCCCGATGCTGTTTTCGCTCGGTTTCGCGGTGACTTTTCTGGCCGGTGGCCTGACCGGGGTGATGCTGGCCAGCCCGCCGCTGGACTTCCACGTCCACGACACCTACTTCGTGGTGGCGCACTTCCACTACGTGCTGTTCGGCACCATCGTGTTCTCGACGTTCGCGGGCATCTATTACTGGTTCCCGAAGATGACCGGCCGCCTGCTCGACGAGCGGTTGGGCAAACTGCACTTCTGGTTGACCTTCATCGGATTCCACACCACGTTCCTGATCCAGCACTGGCTGGGCAACATGGGCATGCCGCGCCGCTACGCCGACTACCTGCCCACCGACGGCTTCCAACCCCTGAACACCGTCTCCACGGTGGGGGCGTTCATCCTCGCCACGTCCATGCTGCCGTTCGTGTGGAACGTGTTCCGCAGCTGGCGCTACGGCGAGGTCGTCACGGTCGACGACCCGTGGGGTTACGGCAACTCGCTGGAGTGGGCCACCAGTTGCCCGCCGCCGCGGCACAACTTCACCGAGCTGCCCCGGATCCGTTCGGAGCGGCCGGCATTCGAGCTGCACTACCCGCACATGGTGCCGCGACTGCGCGCCGAGATACACATCAGGCATCGCGATGGCCTCCCCGCCCACTGACCCCGGCGCGCCGCCACCGCAGGCGCAGGCCGGCAGTGCGGTGACGGTGGCGTCAGCGGTGATCCGGGTGTCGAACCTGAGCCGCTCGGTCCGGTTCTACTGCGACGTCTTCGGGTTCCGGGTCGCGCTTCGCGAAAGCGATGTGGCATTACTGCTGCTGCCGAGCGGGTTTCAGCTCTACTTGAACTCGATCGATCCGTCCCGACGGCACGATCGGGGCACCATCGGTGTCGAATTCCTGATGTGGGCCACCGACAGTCGAGACGAACTGGAGGCGATCGAGCAACGCCTGCGCCGACTTGACCCCGCGGTGTTCACCCATGTCGACACCGGCGTGACGTTCGTGGAGGGTTGCGATCCGGACCGGATCCGGGTCGTCGTCGCCTATCCCAGCCCCGACCACCTGCCGAGGCAGGTGGTCGCTTCCGCGCTACGCGGCTGATCGGCGCCGGTCAGCCGGTGGTGACCCTGGCGATGCACATCTCCGGCTCGACGAACGGTTCCAACTTGGCGTCCGCGCCATTGCCGTTGAGCAGTCCGCGCAGCAGGCCCAGGTGCATGCCACAGCTGACTTCCGGATGCGACCGCGCCAAGTCGCGGACCGGGCAGGCATGCAGTCGGATGGCGCACTCGCGCCGGCCGTCGCGATCGACGGACATGGCCTGTTCTGGGCCGAAGCCCATCCGCTCGAAGATCCCGGCGATCCGGTCGGCTTCGTCGTCGGAAGCACCGCCGGGGCCCCGTCCGTCGGATTCGGCCGCGGCCGAATCCGCCAGAATCCGGTCGGCCCAGCGCCGACCGGCCCGTTCGGCACGCTCCCGGCGTTCGGCGACGGTGTCGCCGAGTTCCATCGCGAGAATCTCCGCAAGGCTGCGGTAGTCCAACCGGTCGCGAACGGCGACGTAACCGGTACGGGGGCGCCCGACACCGTCGCGCTTGATTCGGGTCCGGGCCACCGAACCGTCTTCGCACAACGCATCAAGGTGGAAGCGCACCGTGGTGACGTGCAGGCTCATCCGGGAGGCGATCTCGGCGGCGTCCACCGCGCCATCGGCCTCGCCGACCAACCGCAGTACCCGTTCGCGCTGTTGGTTGCGGGGAAGTCGCTGACTACGAACCCCGCGACGCTGGTCGTGCATCGTTGCACCTCCTGGCCGTCTGCCCGCTAAATTAATGGTTTAAATTCGTTCGCGCCAGCCCCAAGTGCTCGGGCCGTTGCTGTCGTTGCTGTCGTTGATGCGCTGAGGCCAGTTCGGACGCGCACCCGGTAACGTCGCTCGAGTGCTGCTGACTTCGCTGGTCTCCGCCGCCGACGATATCGCCGATGCGGTACGCATCGACAACACTGTACTTAGTCGAGGTGAACTAATTGCTGCATCGGCTGGGGTGTCCGACGATCTTGAGGGTGCGCGGACCGTCGCGGTGTTAGCCAGCCCGACGGCGTCGACCGTGCTGGCGGTCACCGGCTGCCTGCTCGCCGGGGTGCCGGTCGTGCCGGTTCCCGCCGACGTCGGGGTCGCCGAACGCGCGCATATCCTGCGGGACTCTGGTGCACAGGCCTGGCTGGGGGAGCGGCCCGACGACCTCGCGGGCCTGTCGCACGTCCCGGTACGCCGTGGTTCCGCGGCGTCGAGCCTCGCTGAACCGCCGGGGGAAGACGACACCGCGCTGATCATCTACACCTCCGGGACCACCGGGCCGCCCAAGGGGGTCCAGTTGAGCCGGCGGGCACTGGCGGCCGACCTCGACGCGCTGGCCGAGGCGTGGCAGTGGAACGCCGACGACGTGCTGGTTCACGGCCTGCCGCTCTACCACGTACACGGCCTGGTGCTGGGCCTGCTGGGATCGCTGCGGGTCGGAAACCGCTTCGTGCACACCGGCAAGCCCACCCCGGAGGCCTATGCGGCCGCCGGTGGCTCGCTGTACTTCGGGGTGCCCACCGTGTGGTCACGGGTGGTGGCCGACACTTCCGTCGCCGAGGCGCTGCGGCCCGCCCGGCTGTTGGTGTCAGGCAGTGCCGCGCTGCCGGTTCCGGTGTTCGACCGACTCGTCGCGCTCACCGGCCATGCGCCCATCGAGCGGTACGGCGCCACCGAATCGCTGATCACGCTGAGCACCCGGGTGGACGGCGAGCGCCGGCCCGGTTGGGTGGGCCTGCCGCTGCGCGGTGTGCAGACCCGGCTCGTCGACGAGGACGGCGGCGCGGTGCCGCACGACGGAGCGACCATCGGACGGCTTGCCGTGCGCGGACCGACCCTGTTCAACGGTTACCTCAACCGGCCGGACGCCACCGCAGAGGCCTTCGACGCTGACGGCTGGTATCGCACCGGCGATGTGGCGGTCATCGACGCCGACGGGATGCACCGCATCGTCGGCCGCGAGTCGGTCGATCTGATCAAGACCGGCGGCTTCCGGGTCGGCGCCGGCGAGATCGAGACCGCGCTGCTGGGCCATCCAGGGGTGGCCGAGGTGGCCGTCGTCGGCCTTCCCGACGAGGACTTGGGGCAGCGCATCGTCGCGTTCGTGGTCGGCTCCCCGAACGGTGACGCGCGGCCCGATGAACTGATCGACTATGTGGCGCGAGAGCTTTCGGTGCACAAGCGGCCACGCGAGGTGCGGATGGTGGATGCGCTGCCGCGCAACGCGATGGGAAAGGTCCTCAAGAAGGCGCTGCTGACGTAGGCTCGCGCTTGCGCGACTCGCAACCAGAAGGGTGGGCCCTGTCCATGACGCGATTCAGCCTCGCCGTACTCACCGGCCTCGCCGCCGCGGCCTTCGCACTCGGTGGATGTTCGACCGTCGAGAAGGTCACCAACAAGGGCGGCGACACCAGCTGTCAGGAGTTCAACGGCCAGGACGACGCCAAACAGCGGTCTGCGGTGTCCAAGATGCTCAAGGACAAGAAGGGCAACGAGCCGTCCAACATGGAGCTGTCCGCGACGCGGGTGGCGGTCAGCGCCTTCTGCAAGACCATCGGCAAGGACAGCAGCAAGATCAGCGAGGCGATGCTGTAGCTTCCGCCCTGGTCTGCGAGCAGGGCCCGGCGGGCTCCCAGGTCTGCATGGCGGCTTCGACGCCGTCGTCGTCGAGTGCGGCCACCGGCAGCGGCACTTGCCCACTGCGGTCGCGCATACCGTCGAGCAGCATGGCCACATAGCGGCGCCACAGGTTGGGGTCGACGTGGCCGGCGAACTCGCTCACTGTGCCGGCCAACAGCCCGAAGATCGGCATATCTGTACTCGACAGGTCGGGACGCAGGCGACCGTCGATATGTGCCCGTTCGACCAGCTTCTTCAGCACGGGAACAAGCCGCTCCTGAGCGGCGGTCACTCGGTCGCCGCCGTAGGCCTTACTGAAGGCGATCTCCCGCAATCCTCGGTCCGTCGCGGTGATCTCACACATGTGCTCGACGTACCACACGACCCCGTGCCACGGATCCGGTTGGCGCAGAGCTGATTCCGCCAAGTCTGCCAGCTGATTGATGCCGTCTTCGAAGATCGCCTCGAGGAGTTCTTCCTTGGTGGCGAACCGCCGGTACACGGTTCCGACTCCGACGCCGGCATGATGGGCGACGTCGTTGAGATTGGGCTCCAGGCCCTTGCTCGCAAACAGATCACGCGCCGCTTCCAGGATGCGCCGGCGATTGCGCTCGGCGTCCTTGCGCAACGGGCGTTCCGTCGTCTCACTCTCACTCACACCGGTCGAGTGTAATGCGCGCAACACCAAACCGGATTGACTTAATCCGTTTAGATAATTAGCTTAGCTACCTGGAACTGCGACGGTGGCCGACCCGCGGTCGACGTTGGGGAAGGCGACCATGAAAAAGCTGATTGGGCGGGTCTGGATGCCCGTGCTGATCGTGACGGCAGTCGGGGCAGGCGCCGTCACTGTCGCCCAGCTGCGGACCGTGTTCGGTTCGCATCCCGTCGTGGTGACCGACCTGTCCTCGGACAACGCGGAGGACTTCAACCCGAAGTTCGTGACGTACGAAATCTTCGGTACCGGCTCCACGGCCGTCATCAATTACATGGACCTCGCAGGTAAGCCGCAGCGTGTCCCGAGCGCGGCTCTGCCGTGGACGCTGACCCTGGAGACCACCTTGCCTTCGGTGATGCCCAACATCCTGGCCCAGAGCGACGGCGACAGCATCAGCTGCCGGGTCACCGTCGACGACGAGGTCAAACAGGAAAGGACGGCTACCGGAGTCAATGCCGAGACCTTCTGCTTTGTGAAGGCCGCATGACCGCGCCGACCGAACCGATTCCGGTGGCGAGCCACGCGGCGCGCTCGGGGATACCCCGGTTCATCCGACGGTTCGCGATACCGATCATTCTGGCGTGGATCGCCCTGATCGCGGGCCTGAACACCGTCGTCCCGCAGCTCGAGGAAGTCGGCAAGCTGCGCGCGGTGTCGATGAGCCCCAACGACGCACCGTCGATGATCGCCACCAAGCGCGTCGGCAAGGTGTTTCAGGAGTACGACACTTCCAGCTCGGTGATGGTGGTGCTCGAAGGCGACGAGCCGCTGGGCGCGCAGGCGCACGAGTTCTACGACCAGATGGTGCGTGACCTGCGTGCCGACACCGCCCATGTGCAGCACGTCCAAGACTTCTGGGGTGACACGCTCACTGCCAAGGGTGCCCAGAGTGCCGACGGCAAGGCCGCCTACGTTCAGGTCTACATCGCCGGGGACCAGGGCGAGACGCTGGCCAACGAGTCGGTGGATGCGGTGCGCCACATCGCCAGCCAAAGTCCCGCCCCCGCCGGTGTGAAGGCCTACGTCACCGGGCCCGCGGCCACGAGCACCGACCAGAACCACGTCGGCGACGCCAGCATGGAGCTCATCGAACGGCTCACCTTCGCAGTGATCACGGTGATGTTGCTGACCGTCTACCGGTCCGTCATCAGCACACTGATCGTGCTGCTGATGGTCGTACTCGAGCTGGCGGCCGCCCGGGGGCTGGTGGCGTTCCTGGGATTCCACAACATGTTCGGGCTGACGACCTTCGCAACCAACATGCTGGTGACGTTGGCCATCGCCGCCTCCACCGATTACGCGATCTTCCTGATCGGTCGATATCAGGAGGCGCGCAAGGCCGGTGAGGACCGAGAATCCGCGTACTACAGCATGTTCGGTGGCACCGCCCATGTGGTGTTGGCCTCCGGACTGACCATCGCCGGGGCGACGTTCTGCCTGCACTTCACCCGACTGCCCTACTTCAAAACCATGGGCTACCCGCTGGCGGTCGGGATGGTCATCGTGGTCGCGGCAGCCTTGACCCTGGGACCCGCCGTCATCTCGGTGTGCAGTCGCTTCGGCCGGGTTCTGGAACCCAAGCGTGTCACCCGGTCGACCGGCTGGCATCGGGTCGGTACCGCAACCGTTCGCTGGCCGGGGGCCATCCTGGTGGTCGCCGTCGCGGCGTCGCTGATCGGTCTGCTGGCGCTGCCGGGCTATCACACGAGCTACAACGACCGCATCTACCTGCCTGATGATGTCTCGGCGAACGTGGGCTACGCGGCGGCCACCCGGCACTTCTCCGAGGCGAAGATGAACCCGGACCTGATGATGGTCGAAACCGATCGGGATCTGCGTAACCCGGCGGACTTCCTGGTGATCGACAAGATCGCCAAGGCCCTCAGAAACGTGCACGGTATCGCCCAGGTGCAGACCATCACTCGCCCCGACGGGGACCCGATCAAGCATTCGACGATCCCGTACACCCTCGGCCAGAGCGGCACCGCCCAGCTGATGAACAACGACTACATGCAGACCAACCTGGAGAACCTGCTCAAGCAGGCCGACGACCTGCAGACCAGCATCGACTCGATGACCGAGATGATGAACATCCAGCAGGATCTGGCCGAGGTGTCGCAGCGGATGGCCGACAAGATGTCGATCACGGCGGTCGACATCGGGGACATGCGGAATCACATGGCCGATTTCGACGACTTCTTCCGGGTGTTCCGCAACTACTTCTACTGGGAACCGCACTGCTTCGACATCCCGATCTGCTGGTCCCTGCGGTCGATCTTCGACGCCCTCGACGGCATCGACACCATGTCTGCCGACTTCGACGACATCGTCCCCGACATGCAGCGCATGGCCGAGTTGATGCCGAAGATGGTCGCCGTGATGCCGGCACAGATCCAGTCGATGAAGAACCAGAAGCAGACGTTGCTCAACCAGTACCAGGTGCAGAAGGCCCAGCAGGACCAGAACATGGCGATGCAGGAGAACTCCACGGCCATGGGCGAGGCCTTCGATGCTGCCAAGAACGACGACTCGTTCTACCTTCCGCCGGAGGCCTTCGAGACCGCTGACTTCAAGCGCGGCATCAAGCTGTTCCTGTCGCCGGACGGACATGCGGTGCGGTTCACCATCATTCACCAGGGTGATCCGTTGACACCCGAGGGAATATCGCGCATCGAATCGCTCAAGGTCGCAGCGGCCGATGCGATCAAGGGAACACCGTTCGAGGGCGCCAAGATCTATCTCGGTGGCAGCGCGGCGATGTTCTACGACATGCAGCAGGGCGCTGACTACGACTTGTTGATCGTTGCGACGGCCGCGCTGGTCCTGATTTTCATCATCATGATGGTCCTGACTCGCGCCGTGGTCGCCGCAACGGTGATCGTCGGCACGGTGGTGCTCAGTCTCGGTTCGGCGTTCGGCCTGTCGGTGGTGCTGTGGCAACACCTCGTGGGCATTCCGCTGCACTGGATGGTGCTGCCGATGTCGGTCATCGTGCTGCTCGCCGTCGGCGCGGATTACAACCTGCTGCTGGTCTCGCGCATCAAGGAGGAGATCCACGCGGGCCTGCACACCGGGCTGATCCGCGCCATGGTCGGCACCGGTGCCGTGGTCACGGCGGCGGGTCTGGTGTTCGCCTTCACCATGGCATCGATGGCGGTCAGCGCATTGATCGTGATCGGCCAGGTCGGCACGACCATCGGGCTGGGCCTGCTCTTCGACACCCTGATAGTCCGGTCCCTGATGACGCCGTCGGTCGCCACCCTGCTCGGGCGCTGGTTCTGGTGGCCGCAGATCGTGCGGCCCCGGCCGGTTCCGCAGCCCTGGCCGCAGCCGATTCAGCGGGAGCCGGAGGAGGTGCTCGTCTAGTTGGCGTGCAGGTCCTCGTTGAGGGCGATGCCCTGACCGTCGCGGGCCACCACCTCGACCGCACCGGTCTGTGAGTTGCGGCGGAACAGCAGGTTGTTGCCGCCGGCCAGATCGCGGGCCTTGGCCGTGGTGCCGTCGGGCATGACGACCTTGGTCCCGGCCGTCACGTACAGCCCGGCCTCGATCACGCAGTCGTCGCCCAGCGGGATGCCCAGCCCCGAGTTGGCCCCGAGCAGGCAGCGCTTGCCGATCGAAATCACCTGGGTCCCACCGCCGGACAGCGTGCCCATGATCGAAGCGCCGCCACCGACGTCGGAACCGTCGCCGACCACCACGCCGGCCGAGATGCGGCCCTCCACCATCGAGGTGCCCAACGTGCCGGCGTTGAAGTTGACGAACCCCTCGTGCATCACCGTGGTCCCGGGGGCCAGGTGCGCGCCCAGGCGCACCCGGTCGGCGTCGGCGATACGGACGCCCGAGGGCAACACGTAGTCGACCATGCGCGGGAACTTGTCCACCCCGTACACGGTCACCGGGCCGCGCCGGCGCAACCGGGCCCGCACCGACTCGAAGCCATCGACCGCACACGGCCCGTGATTGGTCCAGACCACATTGGTCAGCACCCCGAACAGGCCGGCCGCATTGAGACCGTGCGGAGCCACCAGCCGGTGCGAGAGCAGGTGCAGCCGAAGGTAGGCGTCGTAGGAGTCGGCGGCGGGGTCGTCCAGCGAACCGATCACGGTGCGCACCGCCACCACCTCGGTGCCGCGGTCCTCGTCACGCCCGAGCAGCCCGGCCAGCTCTGCGGGCACGTCGGCCGCCGCAAGGCGGGTGGTTCCGGGCTGATCCGGGCCGTCCAACTCCGGTGCGGGAAACCAGGTGTCGAGCACAGATCCGTCTGCGGCCAGCGTCGCCACACCGACGCCCGAAGCTCTAGTCACGCGGTCAGGCTACGTTCTTTCGGCGAACAGACGCAAAAGTCCCCGACACGCCCGAAATGAGGGCACTTTTGCGTCTGCTCGGCGGCCGAAACGCACCCACTAGGCTGGGCCCGTGCTGGACCTGCGCTCCGACCCGATCGCGCTGACCGCGGCGCTGGTCGACATACCCAGTGAATCGCGGCACGAAGCGCGCATCGCCGACGAGGTGGAAGCCGCGCTGCGGGCCCAGACGTCCGGTTTCGAGATCATCCGCGACGGCAATGCGGTGCTGGCCCGCACCCGGTTGGGCCGCCCGACCCGGGTGATGCTGGCCGGGCACCTGGACACGGTCCCGGCGGCCGGCAACGTGCCGAGCCGGCGAGACGGCGACGTGCTGCACGGCTGCGGCACCGTCGACATGAAATCCGGTGACGCCGTCTTCCTGCACCTCGCCGCCACCGTCACCGAACCCGCCCACGATCTGACCCTGGTCTTCTACGACTGCGAGGAGATCGATGCGGCGGCCAACGGCCTGGGCCGCATCGAACGCAACCTGCCGGACTGGCTGTCGGCCGACCTCGCCGTCCTCGGCGAGCCGACCGGCGGCTACATCGAGGCCGGCTGCCAGGGCACGCTGCGCGTCGCCATCAGCGCCGCCGGTACGCGGGCCCATTCGGCACGATCCTGGCTGGGCGACAACGCCATCCACAAACTGGGGGCGGTGTTGGACCGGCTCGCGAAATACCGGCCCCGCGACGTCGACATCGACGGCTGCGTCTACCGGGAGGGCCTGTCCGCGGTCCGTATCGACGGCGGGGTGGCGGGCAACGTCATCCCCGACGCCGCGAGTGTCACGGTGAACTTCCGCTTCGCGCCGGACCGCAGCCTCGCCGAAGCGCTGGCCCACGTGCGGGAGGTGTTCGACGGACTCGACGTGGCGATCGAGCAGACCGACGGTGCCGCCGGCGCGCTGCCGGGGCTCACCGCGCCCGCCGCGGCCGCCCTGGTGGCCGCCGCCGACGGCCGGGTGCGGGCCAAATACGGCTGGACCGACGTATCCCGGTTCGCCGCCCGCGGCATTCCCGCGGTCAACTACGGCCCCGGCGACCCCAACCTGGCCCACACCGTCGACGAGCGGGTCCCGGTCGAGCAGATCAGCGCGGCGACCGACCTGTTGCGGCGGTTCCTCTCCGCCTAGGAGCCGGCCAGGGCGCGGGCCCGGGCCAGTGCTGCCCGGCCCAGGGCGCAGTCGACCTCGCCGCAGAGCCGGGCCAGCGGATCGACTGCGCGGGCATCGCCGAGCCGCACAGCTGTGTCCCAGGCGTGCAGCGCCACCGCCGACTGACCGGTGCGCTCCGCCATCCGGGCGGCGTCGCGGGCAGCGGTGATCGCGCCGTGCCGGTCCCGCACACTGGCCAGCTGCCAGGCGCGCGCCACCCCCAACTCCGGGGCGAACAACGCCGATTTCGTCCCGTGCCGGGATTCGGCCCGGCTCAATGCCTTTGCCGCACCGGCGATGTCGGATTGGCGGGCCAGCGCGGTGGCCAGCAGGGTCAGTGACAACGGGCCCCAGGAATAGCCGGTGCGTTCCAAGGTGGCCGCGGCCGGCCGCAGCAGCGTGGCCGCGGCGTCGAAGTCGTCGCCGGCGATCAGCACCTGCGCCACCAGCACCTCGCCGATCGCCCGCCCGGGCTGCTGTAGTTCGGCGAAGTCGGTGAACTGCCCGGCGAGCTTGCGCGCCTGGGAGAGCTCACCGGCCATCAGCAGCACGGTGATCTCGGCCAGCCCGATGGTGAACCGCAGCAGCCCGGGATGTTCGGCGTCCAGCGCGCGGCGCGCCAACGCCTCGACGTCGTCGAACCGCCCGGCCCGCGCCGCGCACAGGGCTGCGGCGCTGCCCGCCCAGGCCACCGCCATGTCGTCGGCGGCCGGATCGGCCAGCACCGCGGTCGCGGCCGCCGCGGCTCGGCCGATATTGCCGGCGTTCATCGCGAAGGTGGCACCGAGCGCGTCCAGCGTGGTGCGCGGGCCGAGGCCGGTGACCCTTCCCCGGGTGGTGGCCAGGAACGCGGTGGCACGTTCGGGCTCGCCCAGCATGAAGAATTGGTTGGCGGCCCGCGGCAGTGCCCACGCCATCAACTCCGGCTCGCTGAGCCCGGCCGGGTCCACCGCCGACAGCACGGCGTCGGCGTCGCGTCCGCGGCCCTGCCAGGCCAGGGCGTGCGCCAGCGCCAGCCGGGCCGGCAGCTGATCGCACTGGTCCAGGGCGCTGCGGGCCAGTCGCTCACCCAGGTTCAGATCACCCAGCCGCAGGGCCTGCTGGGCAGCGGCCAGCACCTGCTCGACCGGCTGGGGTGCGTCGCTGTCGGCGGCCGGCGCCGCCAGGCGCAGCTGTTCGGTGACGTGCTCGCACGGCTGGGCCGCCAGCACATCGACCACGTCGGTGCGCAGCTGCCGGGCGGCTGGGCTGTCCGGGCCGCCCAGGGCCGCGAGCGCCCGTTCGGCGAACCGCGGGTGCGCGGTGTAGACGACCGGGTCGGGGCCGTCGCCGCCCCGGTTGCGGGTCTCCAGCGCGCCGAGTTCCTCGGCCTGGCGGACGGCGTCGTCACCGGTCAGCCGGGTCAGATCGGCCAACGCCAGCGGTTCGAGGACGGCGAGGTAGTCCAGTGCCGAGCGCGCCGCAGCGGGTAAGCCGGCCACAAAGGCCTCGATATCGGCGACGTCGGTCGTCTCCTCGGGTGCGGCGATGTCGATGCGGGCCAGCAGATCATCGCCCCACAGCGCGGCGATGGGGGCCGGGGCCGCCGCGTCGGGTCGGCCGGTGACGATCATCCGGGCCGCGCCGGTCAGGGCCAGCTGGTAGACCAGGGTCGCCGACAGGATGTCGAGCTGATGGGCGTCGTCGACCACCAGCAGCAGCTCACCGCTCGCGTCGGCCAGCGAGGCCCGCGCGGCGCGCAGCAGCGCGGCCGGTTTGCCGATGTCGGCGACCCGGACCAGGTGGCTGAAGGCGCCGAACGGCACCGTCGCTTCGGCGGGGGTGCCGATCACCCAGCGGATGCGGGTCGACGGGTGGCGGCGGGCATGGTCTTCGGCGGCCAGCCGGGCCAGCGTGGACTTGCCGCACCCGTCGGGGCCGAGCACCACAGCGCCGGTCTGTGCCCCTTCGGCCCCGTTGTCGAGTGCCTCGGTGAGCCGGTGCAGGGCCGCCGAATGTTCGGGGACATTCCACCGGATCGGCATCGCGCAGATTTTACGGTCTGCGCCGTCGGCCGGTTAGCCTTTCGATTGTGCGATCCAATCCCTGGGCGGTCTGTGTCTACTGCGCGTCCGGCCCGACCGATCCCGGGCTGCTGGCGCTGGCCGCCAAGGTCGGAGCAGCGATCGCCGATCGGGGCTGGACGCTGGTGTGGGGTGGCGGCAACGTGTCCGCGATGGGCGCGCTGGCGCAGGCCGCCCGCGAGCGCGGCGGCCGGACCGTCGGGGTGATCCCCAAGGCTCTGCTGCACCGCGAGGTGGCCGACGTCGACGCCGACGAGCTGATCGTCACCGACACCATGCGGGAGCGAAAGCAGGTTATGGATGAGCGCGCCGATGCGTTTCTGACCCTGCCCGGCGGGATCGGCACGCTGGAGGAACTGTTCGAAACGTGGACCGGCGCGTACCTGGGTCTGCATGACAAGCCGGTGGTGCTGCTGGACACGGCCGGGCACTACGACGGACTGTGGAATTGGCTGTCCGGGCTGCTGGATACGGGGTTCGTGTCCCAGCGGGCGATGGACCGACTGCAGATTTTCGGCGAGGTGGAGGAGGCGCTGGCCGCCTGCTCACCCGGTACCGCCGGTATCGATTAGGCTTTCCAGCGATTTCAGCGAAGCGAGGGGATAGCGTGTCCGATCACAACGCCGGCGCCGTCAGCCGGGTGGGGCTGTTCGATATCGCGACCCGGCTGCCCGGCCTGTTGGCCGACGCACCGTCGATCCTGCGTGGGATCCGGACCGGCATGTTGGCCCGGCCCACGTCCACCGCCTCGATCGGCAAGGTCTTCCAGGAGCGCGCCGCCCGCTTCGGCGACCGGGTCTTCATCCGCTTCGGTGAGCAGCAGCTGACCTACCGCGAGGCCAACGCCACCGTCAACCGCTACGCCGCGGTGCTGGCGGCCCGCGGCGTCGGGCACGGCGACGTCGTCGGGATCATGCTGCGCAACTCGCCCAACGCGGTGCTGATGATGCTGGCCGTCGCCAAATGCGGCGCGGTCTCCGGCATGCTCAACTACCACCAGCGCGGCGATGTGCTGGCCCACAGCCTCGGCCTGCTCGACGCCAAACTGCTGGTCTCGGAGTCGGATCTGGTCGGTGCCGTGCAGGACTGCGGCGCACCCATCGAGCCGGTGACCATCGAGGAGCTGGAGCGGCTGGCCGCCACCGCACCCGCCGACAACCCGGCATCGGTGTCGGCGGTGTTGGCCAAGGACACCGCGTTCTACATCTTCACCTCGGGCACCACCGGCTACCCCAAGGCCAGCGTGATGACCCACTACCGGTGGCTGCGGGCGCTGGCCGCCTTCGGCGGGCTCGGGCTGCGCCTGCGCGGCAGCGACACCCTGTACTGCTGCCTGCCGCTGTATCACAACAACGCGCTGACGGTCGCCGTCTCCTCGGTGCTCAACGCGGGGTCGACGCTGGCGCTGGGCACCTCGTTCTCGGCTTCGCGGTTCTGGGACGAGGTGATCCGCTACGACGCGACGGCCTTCGTCTACATCGGCGAAGTCTGCCGCTACCTGCTCAACCAGCCGCCCAAGCCGACCGACCGGACCCACAAGGTGCGGGTGGCCGCCGGCAACGGCCTGCGGCCGGAGATCTGGGAAGAGTTCACCCACCGGTTCGGGATCAAGCGGATCTGCGAGTTCTACGCCGCCAGCGAGGGCAACACCGCATTCCTCAACATCTTGAACGTGCCCGGCAGCGTCGGGGTCTACCCGATGCCGCTGGCCTACGCCGACTACGACCCCGACACCGGGCAGCCGCTGCGTGACGCGCAGGGCTGGGTGCGTCGGGTGCCCTCCGGTGAACCCGGGCTGTTGTTGTCCCCGGTGAACAAGCTGTCGCCGTTCGACGGTTACACCGACCCGGAAGCCACCGAGAAGAAGTTGGTGCGCAACGCATTCAAGAACGGCGACTGCTGGTTCAACACCGGCGACCTGATGCGCCCGCAGGGCATGGGACACGCCGCCTTCGCCGACCGGCTCGGCGATACCTTCCGGTGGAAGGGCGAGAACGTCGCCACCACCCAGGTCGAGGCCGCACTGGACGCCGACGACTCGGTCGAGGAGTGCGCCGTCTACGGGGTCGAGGTGCCCAACACCGGTGGCCGGGCCGGGATGGCCGCGGTCAAGCTGCATGAGGGTGCGACGTTCGACGGCCGGGGGCTGGCTGCCATCGTCTCCGATCAGCTGCCGTCGTATGCGGTCCCGCTGTTCGTGCGGGTGGTGGAGTCGCTGGCGCACACCACCACGTTCAAGAGCCGCAAGGTGGAGTTGCGCGAGCAGGGCTATGGTGCCGACTGCGTCATCGACGACCCGCTGTACGTGCTGGCCGGCCGTGACGAGGGCTACGTGCCCTACTACGCCGCCTACCCCGGCGAGGTGGCCGGCGGTAAGCGACCGCAGGGCTGACTTCTCCGCATTTGCACCCAAACCGACGTTTTGCAGGACGCCACTCGGACTTTCTCTGCAAAACGTCGGTTTCGGCGGGCCGGGGCTGGCGGGTGCGCCGTGCGGACAACCAGGCACCATGGAACCGTGCAGTCAACCCCTCCGGCGTCAGCCGGGCCATCATCACTCTGCGGTCGTCCGGTGGCGGCTGATCGCGCGCTGATCATGGCGATCGTCAACCGCACCCCGGACTCCTTCTACGACGCGGGCGCCACCTTCAGCGACGAGGCGGCCAAGTCCGCGGTGCACGCCGCGGTGGCCGACGGCGCCGACGTCATCGACGTCGGTGGGGTCAAAGCGGGACCGGGGGAGACCGTCGACGCCGACACCGAGACCGCCCGGGTGGTTCCGTTCATCGAGTGGCTGCGCAGCGCCTATCCGGACCAGCTGATCAGCGTCGACACCTGGCGCTCGGAGGTGGCCAAACGCGCCTGCGCGGCCGGCGCCGACCTGATCAACGACACCTGGGGCGGGGTCGACCCGGACCTGCCGGCCGTCGCCGCGGAATTCGGGGTGGGCCTGGTCTGCTCGCACACCGGGGGCGCCGCGCCGCGCACCCGCCCGTTCCGGGTCAGCTACGGCACCAGCGTCGACGGGGTGGTGGAGGCGGTGATCAGTGAGGTCACCGCGGCCGCGCGGCGGGCGGTGGCAGCCGGGGTCGCGCGCGACCGTGTGCTGATCGATCCCACTCATGATTTCGGCAAGAACACCTTCCACGGGCTAGCGTTGTTGCGACACACGGAGAAGTTGGTCAGTACCGGATGGCCGGTGCTGATGGCGCTCTCCAACAAAGACTTCATCGGGGAGACCCTCGGCGTGGGTCTGACCGAACGATTGGAAGGAACGTTGGCGGCCACCGCGTTGGCGGCAGCCGCCGGTGCCCGGATGTTTCGGGTACACGAGGTCGGGCCGACCCGGCGCGTGCTGGAGATGGTGGCATCCATCCAGGGCGTGCGGGCCCCGACCCGCACAGTAAGGGGATTGGCATGACCGATCTGGTCTCGGCACCGGGCGACACCCGGCTGGCCGGGCGCACCTGGAGCCGTCCGGACTGGACGGTCGCCGAGCTGCTGGCGGCCAAGGCCAAGACGGGTCGCAGCATCTCGGTGGTGCTGCCCGCGCTGAACGAACAGGCGACCATCGAATCAGTCATCGACAGCATCACTCCACTGGTCGACAACCTGGTCGACGAGTTGATCGTGCTGGATTCGGGCTCCACCGACGACACCGAGATCCGCTCCATCGCCGCCGGTGCCCGCGTGGTCAGCCGCGAGCAGGCCGTCCCGGAGGTCGCACCGCAGCCCGGCAAGGGCGAAGCCCTGTGGCGCTCCCTGGCCGCGACCAGTGGCGACATCGTGGTGTTCGTCGACTCCGACCTGATCAACCCCGACCCGATGTTCGTGCCCAAGCTGGTCGGGCCGCTGCTCACCGGCGACGGCGTCCACCTGGTGAAGGGTTTCTACCGGCGGCCGCTGAAGGTCAACGGCACCGAGGACGCCACCGGGGGTGGCCGGGTCACCGAGTTGGTCGCGCGGCCGCTGCTGACCGCGCTGCGCCCCGATCTGGGGGCCGTGCTGCAGCCGCTGGGCGGTGAATACGCGGGCAGTCGCGAACTGTTGGCGTCGGTGCCGTTCGCGCCCGGTTACGGGGTGGAGATCGGATTGCTGATCGACACCTACGACCGGCTGGGTCTGGAGGCGATCGCCCAGGTCAACCTGGGGGTGCGCGCACACCGCAACCGCCCGCTGGCCGAGCTGGCCGTGATGAGCCGTCAAGTGGTCGCCACCCTGCTGTCACGCTGCGGTGTTCCCGACTCCGGGGTGGGCCTCACCCAGTACTTCGCCGACGGTCCGGACGGGATGGACTACCTGCCGCGCACCACGCCGCTGTCGCTGGTCGACCGGCCGCCGATGAACACGCTGCGCCAGCGCTGACCTGGCGGTGGGCAAACGCCCGCCACACGCCCCGATGAGGCACTATCGATGCGTGACACTGGTGTTGCTCTATCTCGTCGTGCTCGCCCTCACCGCGCTGCTGCTGTTCGGTCTGGCCAGTGTGCTGTTCGGTCGGGGTGAACAGCTGCCGCCGCTGCCACGGGCCACCACTGCGACCATGCTGCCGGCCTCCGGGGTCACCGGCGCCGACGTCGAGGCGGTCAAGTTCTCCCAGGTGCTGCGGGGTTACAACACCGGCGAGGTCGATTGGGTGCTGGATCGGTTGGGCGCTGAGCTCGACCAGCTGCGTGGACAGCTCGCCGCCGCGCAGGCGGCCGCGGCGAACCCGGCGGCCCCGAGTTGAGCACTCCGCCCGATGACGGTCGGGTGCGCTGCGGCTGGGTCGAGAAGGGCCCGGCGCTGTACCGCGACTACCACGACCACGAGTGGGGCCGGCCGCTGCGCGAGACCACCGCACTGTTCGAGCGGATCAGCCTGGAGGCCTTCCAGAGCGGGCTGTCGTGGCTGGTGATTCTGCGTAAGCGGGAGAATTTCCGGCGCGCGTTCGCCGATTTCGACCTCGAGACAGTCGCCCGCTACACCGAAGCCGACGTGACACGGCTGCTGGGCGATGCCGGCATTGTGCGGAATCGGGCAAAGATCGAGGCGACGATCGCCAACGCGCGGGCCACCATCGCCCTGGAATCCACCGATTTGGCTGAGCTGCTGTGGTCATTCGCTCCGCCGTCGCGGCCCCGTCCGAAGGACCTGTCGGAAATTCCGGCGGTCACACCGGAATCGACGGCGATGTCGCGCGAATTGAAGCGTCGCGGGTTCCGATTTGTGGGCCCTACCACGGCCTATGCGTTGATGCAGGCCACCGGAATGGTCGATGACCACGTACAGGCCTGTTGGGTCCCGCCGGTAACCGTTTGATCCCCTAAAATGCAGTACGGAATCGGGTCTTGTGCGCTCAAGGTCGCCGATAGGGAAGAATGGCCTAGAGAATTTGCAGTTCGAAGCCGGACGCTGCGACCGCGGCGGTGCACAACCGGCGAAGATCAAGGGCACGGCCCACGGGCTGGTACCTGGAGGGAGCACTCGATGGCGGCGATGAAGCCCCGGACCGGCGACGGTCCACTGGAAGCAACCAAAGAGGGGCGCGGCATCGTTATGCGGGTACCGCTTGAGGGCGGCGGACGGCTGGTCGTGGAGTTGACTCCCGACGAGGCCGCTGCGCTGGGCGACGAACTCAAGGCCGTCACGAGCTAAGGCGATCTCAGGCGCGGCGGAGCACCCACCCGATCGGCTGGATCAACGGCCGACCTGCCGATAGACGGCCAGGGTCTGTTCGGCCACCCGCGCCCAGGAGAACTCCTGTTCGCAGCGCAGCCTGCCGGCCTGCCCGTAGCGCAATGCCCGCTCGGGATCGGCGACCAAGGCGTTGACCGCCTCGGCGAGCCCGTTGCGATAGCCGACCGGGTCGTCGGCGTCGTAGTGCACCAATGACCCGGTGACGCCGTCGCTGACCACCTCCGGTATCCCGCCGACGTCGGAGGCCACCACCGCAGTGGCGCAGGCCATCGCCTCGAGGTTGACGATGCCCAACGGTTCGTAGACCGATGGACAGACAAACACTGTTGCCGCCGAAAGCAATTCACGGATCTGCCGCACCGGCAGGGTGCCCTGGACCCAGATCACCCCGCTGCGCGCCGCCGCCAGTTCGGCGACTGCGGCACCCACCTCGTCGGCGATCTCCGGGGTGTCGGGGGAGCCGGCGCACAACACCAGCTGCGCGTCGGGATGGAATCGGTGCGCGGCGGCCACCAGGTGGGCCACCCCCTTCTGCCGGGTGATCCGGCCGACGAACACCACCATGGGGCGGTCCGGATCGACACCGAGCTCGGAAGGCAGCGAAGAGCCGAGGCCGGTCGGCTGCGGGCGCCACGCGTCGGTGTCGATGCCGCTGTAGACCACGTGCACCCGGTCGGGCCGCAGGTCCGGATAGACCCGCAGCAGGTCGTCGCGCATCGCCGAACTGACCGCGATGACGGCGTCGGCGGCCGTCGTCGCCTCCTGCTCCGCCCAGGACGACACCCGGTAGCCGCCGCCGAGTTGCTCGGCCTTCCAGGGCCGCAGCGGTTCCAGCGAGTGCGCGGTCAACACGTGCGGGATGTCGTGCAGCAGCGCCGCCAGCCGGCCGGCCAGGGCGGTGTACCAGGTGTGCGAGTGCACGACGTCGGCCGTGCCGGCGGCATCGGCCATCGTCAGGTCCACCGACAGGGTCGCCAGCGCCGGATTCGCGTCCCGCAGCGCCGGATCGGGCTGATGTGCTTGCGCACCCGGCCGCGATGCCCCCATGCAGTGCACGTCGACGTTGCACAATCGCCGCAGCGCTTCCACCAGGTTGGTGACGTGCACGCCCGCGCCGCCGTAGATGTCCGGGGGGTATTCCCGGGTCAACATCGCCACCCGCATAATCCGAACGGTAGCGGTCGCAGGTACCCCGCCGCGCCGCGAATGGTCCGGTAATGCTGTCAAGAACCGGCGGAATCGGATGCTCTGCTGGCAGGTCATCGTGGGGGCCGATAGGTTTGGGGCTATGAGGGAAGTGCCGCACGTGCTGGGCATCGTCCTGGCCGGCGGGGAAGGCAAACGACTGCACCCGCTGACTGCGGACCGGGCCAAACCAGCTGTCCCCTTCGGCGGTGCCTACCGGCTGATCGACTTCGTGCTGTCGAATCTGGTCAACGCGCGCTATCTGCGGATCTGCGTTCTGACGCAGTACAAGTCGCATTCGCTGGACCGGCACATCTCGCAGAACTGGCGGTTGAGCGGCCTGGCGGGGGAGTACATCACCCCGGTGCCCGCGCAGCAGCGGCTCGGGCCCCGCTGGTACACCGGCTCCGCGGACGCCATCTACCAGTCGCTGAACCTGATCTACGACGAAGACCCGGACTACATCGTGGTTTTCGGCGCCGACCACGTGTACCGGATGGACCCCGAGCAGATGGTGCGTTTCCACATCGCCAGCGGTGCCGGCGCGACGGTTGCCGGGGTACGGGTGCCGCGCTCAGAGGCGTCGTCGTTCGGCTGCATCGACGCCGACGAGTCCGGGCGAATCCGCCAGTTCCTGGAGAAGCCGGCCAACCCGCCCGGCACGCCCGACGACCCGGACAGCACGTATGTGTCGATGGGCAACTACATCTTCACCACCAAGGTGCTGATCGATGCGATCCGCGCCGACGCCGACGACGATCACTCCGATCACGACATGGGCGGCGACATCATGCCGCGCCTGGTGGCCGACGGGATGGCCGCCGTCTACGACTTCTCCGACAACGAGGTGCCCGGGGCCACCGAACGCGACCGCGGCTACTGGCGCGACGTCGGAACCCTGGACGCCTTCTACGACGCCCACATGGACCTGGTGTCGGCGCATCCGATCTTCAACCTGTACAACACCCGCTGGCCGATCCACGGGGCAACCGAGAACCTGGCGCCGGCCAAGTTCGTCAACGGTGGATCGGCGCAGGAATCGGTGGTGGGCGCCGGCAGCGTCATCTCGGCGGGGTCGGTGCGCCACTCGGTGTTGTCGTCGAACGTTCTGATCGACGACGGCGCCATCGTCGAGGACAGCGTCATCATGCCCGGCGTCCGGGTGGGGCGCGGAGCGGTGGTGCGGCACGCGATCCTGGACAAGAACGTCGTGGTCGGGCCCGGCGAGATGATCGGTGTCGACCTGGAGAAGGACCGGGAACGGTTCTCGATCAGCGCCGGCGGCGTGGTCGCCGTCGGCAAGGGCGTCTGGATCTAGAACGGTTCTTCGGCGCCGCCGGGGTTGCAGCCGTTGGCCAGCAGGTTCGCGGTGCTCACGTCCGGGCGCCACGGCTCCAGATTCCAGCTGGTCTTGCCGGGCTGGATGAACTCGGCGAACTGCCAGTGGCACAGGAACTGTGCGCGCATGCCGGCGGTGTTGGCCTCCGGGTTTCGCCTCACGACCTCCGACCAGGCCTGCTCGCCCTGGCGCAGCGTGCCGGGCTCGCCGGCCTCGGTTCGACCGGTGTCAGTCGGATAGACGCGCAGGCTGGTCCCGTCTTCGTAGCTCACCCACTGGGTGTGGTGGACGTACGGCGCCGCGCTGATGCCCGCGGCACCCAGCAAGCCACCCGAGCCGCCGAGGCCGCCGGCACCGCCGTCACCGCCCAAGCCGCCGTCGCCGCCCCGACCGAACAATAGGCCGCCCACACCACCGGCGCCCCCGGCGCCGCCCACGCCGGCCGCGACATCGGTGGTGCCGTCGCCGCCGAGGCCGCCGGCACCGCCGGTCCCGCCGCCGCCCAGCCACCAGCCGCCGGCGCCGCCCACGCCGCCGAGACCACCGTCGCCCCCGAGCTCTCCGTCGCCGCCGGCACCCCCGACACCGCCCAGGCCCATGAACCAGCCGCCCGCACCGCCGTCGCCTCCGGCGGCCCCGACGGACCCCACGCCGCCGGCACCGCCGTGGCCGAAGAATCCGGCGTCGCCGCCGACACCGCCGGCACCGTCGATACCCGCGATGCCGACTCCGCCGTTGCCGAAGAGGAAGCCGCCGTCGCCGCTGTCACCGAACCCGCCCCATTGACCGAACAGGCTGGTGTTGACGCCGTCGAAGCCGTCGATGCCGTCGCCGATCAGGTCGCGGCCGAACAGCGTGACAAACGGGGCGTTGATCAGGGTGGCGCTGAACTCGCCCAACGGGCTGGCGAGCCACTCCTGCAGGCCGGCGTGCAGCGGGCTGTAGATGAGCTGGTCGAACCACGCGGCGGCGTCCAGGGACTGGCCCGGCCCCGGCCACCCCAATACCGTGTCGATCGCGCCGGAGAACAGCGCGTTGGTCGACGGATCGAGCTGGTCCACCCAGGCTTGGGCGATCGCCATCAGGCTGCCGAGGTCGAGTCCGGCCACCGCGGGGGAGGCTACGGCGGCCATCGGCTCGGCGAAATCGATCGCCCAATCCCACTCCGCCTGCGCGGCTGGGGCCGGCAGCACCGGGGTGGTTCCGAGCAGGACCAACGCGCTCAACGCGGCGGTGGTACCGGCTGCTCGGACGCCGGGGACAGTTCGGACGGTGGTGCCGCGCCGCGGTGTCTGCATGGCTCGGATGTCCTCCCTAAGGCACCGCGACCTGTCGAACTAACAGATCGTACTTAGGGGACTGTAAGCCAATTTTGTCCTAAATGAGAATCGACCGGCCGATCACCAGAGATAGGGGACCAACCGGTAGCGGACTCGTTGGGTGTATTCGGGATATCCGGCGAGCTCCTGCGTCAGCAGTTTCTCCTCGTCAAGGATTCGCACCACCAGAATGGGCACGCTGACGAGAGCGCCGGTCAGTCCCCAGTAGGAGCCGAGCGCCAGGGACAGGCCGACCATGGTGACCAGCAGGGAGAAGTACATCGGGTGCCGGACCAGGCCGTACATGCCGGTCGATATCACCGGCTGCTCGTCCTCGACGGTGATGTTGGCCGCGGCGTAGCCGTTCTGCACGACGGCCAGGATGCCAAGGCCCAGCCCCAGAACAACCACGACCTCGCCGAGCACCGACACGGCCGTCGGCACCGCCGACCAGCCGAACCGGTGATCCAGTGCGCTGACCACGAACACAGCGGTGAACACGGTGATCAGGGCGGTGCTGGCCAGCTTCTGCGTGAGCCGGGCCTCGGCCTTCGGTCCGCCGCGCAGACGCCGCTGCAGCACCGCCGGATTGGTCAGACCCCAATACACGCAGCAGGCGATGCTGAGGCCGCCGTAGACCGCCAGGAACACCCAGGCCTGCCAGTAGTCGAAAGTGCCTGCCGGCCAGAACAAGAGCAGGCCGTACACGGCCGCCGCGATCAGTCCGTAGCCCACGCCTTGGCCGATTACCTTTGCGTTCACACGCGTCTCCTTTCGATCACCACACGTAGGGCAGCAGGCGGTAACGCACCCGCGTGGTGTAGTCGCGGTAGCCGCTGAGCTCCTGGGTCAGCAACTGCTCTTCGTCGTGGATACGCAGAATCAGCACGATCAGCCCGGGCAGCACGAAGACCAGGCCCCAGTAGGAGCCGAGCGCCAGCGGGACACCGACCATCAGGATGACGTTGCCGGTGTACATCGGGTGGCGCACCAGCCCGTACAGGCCGGTGGAGACCAGCGTCTGGCCGGCCTCGACCGTGACATTGGCGGCCGCATAACCGTTCTGAATGACCACCACCATGGCGAGCGTGAGCCCGACCGCCACCAGGGCATCGCCCAACAGGCAGACCGGCGTCGGCACCGCCGACCACCCGAGTCGGTGATCAAGCACGCTCACGACGAACATGGCCGGAAAGCAGACGAAGATGACGGCGATGACGATCCGCTGCAGGGGCCGCGTCTCGGCCGTCGGCCCGAAGCGCATTCGGCGGTCCAGTGCGGCCGGGTTGGTGCGGATCAGGTACATGCTCGGGATCCAGGTGGACAGGGCGAACACCGCGATGAACACCCAGGCCTGCCAGTAGTGCAGCGTTCCGGCGGGTACGAACAGCAACAGTCCGAAGGCGATCAGGCCTAAGGTCGCCGAAAGCAATCCTTTGCCCATGGTTTTCATGGCTGCCTCCTCACAATGTCAGATCTCTGCGGCGGAATGCCCAGATGCCGAGTGCTATCAGTGCGGCGTCGATCGCCGACAATGCCACCAGCGGAAGCGCATTGAAACCGACGTCGGTGCCGACCAAGGGGATATGGGTGAACGGTTCGAGGTCGAGCACCCACTGCGGCAGTCCCGACAACGTGCCGAGCAGATACAGCGCGACGAAGCCGATCAGTACCGCCCACCCGGCGGGGGCGAACCGCGGGGCGAGCCCGAACAACGCGACCGTCACCGCCGCGGGCAGCCAGACCGCCGGCAGCTGCACCGCCGCGCTGCCCATCACCGAGCCCAACTGGCCGCCGATATCTCCGACCGCCAGCCCGTAGATGATTCCGGCCACCACGCCGGAGATCAGGATCGCCGCCGCCGCCCCGGTCAATGCGATAACCAGATGGCTTGCCAGCCACCGGCTTCTGCTCAGCGATCCGGCGAGCAGGGTCTCGGCACGCGCGCCGGTCTCCTCCTGGTGCAGTCGCAGCACCAGCGACACCGCGAAGGCGGCCGCGACCATCCCCAGCATGGTGAACGCCACCGCGATGAACGCCCGCTCCAGCATCGCGGTGCCGCCCAGCCGGATGACCATGTCGCGCGCGCTGTCGCTGCCGACTTCGTCGCCGATCCCGTGCACCACGCTGCCGATCAGCAGCCCGTAGAGCGCCAGCCCGACGGTCCACAACAGCAGGGCACCGCGATCGAGCCGCCACGCCAATCCGAAGGCGCCGGCCAACGTCGGTGCCGCCCGGGGCGGTCCGGGCCGCTCGGCGAGCAGTCCGGCCCCGACGTCGCGGCGTGCCGCCAACCAGTAGGCCAGCCGGGTGAGCGCCGCGGCGGTCGCCAGGTGCAGCACCAGCACCCACCACCGGTCACCGGCGTACGGGCGGACCTGCAGCGACCAGCCCAGCGGCGAGAACCACGACAGCGCACCGGATCCGGCGTCGCCGACCGCCCGAATGGAGAAGGCGGCGGCCAGCACGCTGAATGCGGCGCCGCGGGCGAACCGGGCACTCGGCGACAGCTGTGCGGCGACCGCGGCCACAGCGGTGAACACCAGCCCGGAGCCGGCCAGTGCGGCCCCGAATGCGAACGATCCGGCCGCCGGCACACCGCTGGTGAGCAGGCCGAGTGCACCGATGAGGCCGGTGACCACCGACGCCCCGGAGGTCAGCAGCAGCGCACCGGTCAGTCCGGCGTATCGGCCCACCGCGGTCGAATCGATCAACTCGGTGCGGCCGGTCTCTTCGTCGGCGCGGGTGTGCCGGATGAGGGTCAGGATCACCGCCACGGCGATCAACAGGTGGAAGGTGCCGGCTTTCCAGATGCCGACCGCGCCAAGGGAATCGTTGTAGACCTGGCCGTAGACGGCGCGCTGGGCCGGGCTGGCCATGATGGTCGCCGCCAGGCCGGCGCGGTCGGCCGCGGTGGGGTAGATCGCCTTGATGCTGGCGATGTAGACGCTGGCCAGTGGCAACGACAACAGCAGCACCCACATGGGCAGCATGATCCGGTCGCGGCGCAGATACAGCCGCAGCATCTCGGGTGTGCCGACCAGGTTCGGGCGGCTCCGCGCCGGCCGGTGGGCTTGGGGGACTGCGGCGGTGATCATGCCCGCACCGTGTCGTAGTGCCGCAGGAACAGCTCCTCCAATGTTGGCGGCTGGCTGGTCAGGCTGCGTACGCCCGCGACGCCGAGCACCCGGATGAGCTCGCCGAGGCTGGCGCTGTCGACTTGCGCGTGCAGCACGGTGCCGTTGTAGTGGACGTCGCCGACGCCCGGGATACGGGTGAGATCGCCGGGATCACTGAGCAGGTCGGCTCGGATCGAGGTGCGCCGCAGGTGGCGCAGCGAATCCAGCGAGCCGCTTTCGATGACGCGCCCGGCCCGGATGATCGTGACCCGCTGGCACAGCTTCTCGGTCTCGGCCAGAATGTGGCTCGACAGCAGGACCGTGACCCCGCGGCGGCTCGCCTCGGCGACGCACTGCTGGAACACGTTCTCCATCAGCGGATCCAGACCGCTGCTGGGCTCGTCGAGCAGCAGCAGCCGGGCGTGCGAGGAGAAGGCGGAGATCAGCGATACCTTCTGGCGGTTGCCCTTGGAGTAGGTGCGGGCCTTCTTGCTCGGGTCCAGGTCGAAGCGTTCGATCAGCTCGCCGCGGCGCTGCTCGTCGATTCCGCCACGCATCCGGGCGAGCAGGTCGATGATCTCGCCGCCGGACAGCGACGGCCACAGTGTGACATCGCCTGGCACGTAAGCGATCTCGCGGTGCAGGTCGACTGCGTCGGTCCAGGGATCGCCACCGAGCAGGCGCACCGTTCCGCCGTCGGCTCTGACCAGGCCCAGCAGGACTCGGATCGTGGTGGACTTGCCGGCGCCGTTGGGGCCGAGGAAGCCGTGCACCTCACCGGCGTGCACGGTCATGTCCAGCCCGTCGAGCGCCCTGACCGCACCGAAGTTCTTTTCCAGCCCACGGATTTCGATTGCCGGCCAACGATTGTCATGATTGTTGATGGTCATCGGTTCCCCCTTGTTCGGCTTCCAGGAATGCTTCGTACATGGTTCGGTCGGCCATCAGGCCCTCGGTGTAGACCTCCAGGGAGGGCAGCACCATGTCGCGGGCGTAGTCGCGCAGCACGGCGCGCAGATCCGTCGGGTTCTCGTGCATCTGCAGGTAGAGCAGGAATGCGCCGCCGCTGGCCATCGCCAGGTACTTGGCGCGGGCTTTCGGGTCGCGGCTGGGCTTGAGGGTGCCGGCCCGGACACCTTCGTCGAGGTATTCCTCGGCGTTGTCGATCAGCTGTTGCCACATGGTGCGGGCCAGTTCGCTGCCGTCCTGCAGGTTGCGGACCAGATAGGTCATCAGCGGCGCGTAGCTCTCGATCTCGGCCATCTGCGCGAACCAGGTAGCAGGATCGGTGGAGCGCATCGCTTCGGACTTGCCGACGTAGATGGTCTCGGCGATGTAGTCGTCGCAGGCCTTGCGCAGACCGTCCTTGGACCCGAAGTGGTGGATCACCAGCGCGGCGCTCACGCCGGCGGCTTCGGCGATGGACCGCAGTCCCACGCCGAAGCCGTTCTGACCGAACTGCTCGATCGCCGCGTCGCGGATGCGGGCAGAGGCCGTCAAGTCTTTGGAACGTACGTCAGTCAAGCGTCAACCCTCCGTCAGGTCTCCGTAGAGGGCCGCGGTTCTCGCTGCCCTATCGCTAGAAGCTGTAGTGGAGGACCACATTTCCCCTCCTGGACAACGAAGCGCTGCGCGCGGACAGGCGGTTCATCAGGCGAAGACCCAGCGGGAACTCGGCGACCTCCGGTTCGCGTGTGCACAGAATCTCGTTGCGCAACTTCAGCTTAGGGTGCCAGCATTCGGGGTAACGCGGATCGTCGAACCCGGGGAATTTGACTACGCCGCGGATGGATTCGGCTCCGGGAAAGCGTTTTTGGGCCCAGACCGCAAACTTGCTGTAGCCGTTGAAGGCGATCTCGCCACTGGGGAAGTGGCTGATGATCCGGCTCACGAGGGAGATCATTTCCTCTTCGGAGAGGAAGGCGATGAGCCCGTCGGCGACTGCCACGACGGGCCGATCGGCGGGCAAGCTGTCCAGCCAGGCGTGGTCGGTCAGGTCGGCGCCTATGCCGTGGGGCGTGGCATGATCGGGTAATAGGTGTCGGCGTTCGCGGATGACCTCTGGAAAGTCGACGTCGTACCAGTCTGCGGTGGGTGGCGGGGCGATGCGAAGCGCCCGACTGTCCAACCCGGCGCCGAGGTCCAGTCCGACGGCATTGGGGTGTCGAGCGATGAACTGTTGGGCGATCTCGTCCAACTTCTTGGCCCGATGCGCGATGTAGATCGCGCTGCTCCTGGGGATCCGCAACTTCTTGTAGTCGTATCCGACTTTCCGGACGACGTCGTCGGCGACCTTGTCGCCCAGGATCGGGTGGGGCAAGCGATTGTCGAGCGCTCTTCCGCACAGTGTCAGCCACAGGCTGGCCTGCAGCGGCGTGAAAACCGGGAAGGTCATCGTCAGTCGCCATCCGTCCCTTGGTCAGGTGCGTTCAGGCTCCCGATCGGCCGAGTTGGTCGCAGCGCCTTGAACGCATGTTCAATACGCTAAACACGCGTTCAGTCGAGTGTCAAGCATTCTGGCCGAGCAGACGCGAAAAGCCCCCATTCGGGGCACAAACAAAATGGGGGCTGTCGCGACTGCTCGCCGGGGGGGGGGGGATCAGTCGCGGACGGCAGCCAGCAGGCCGTCGCCCAGCGGAATCAGCGCCGGGGTCAGCCGCTCGTCCTCGGCGATCAACCGGGCCGCCTCGCGTACCGCGACCACCTCGGCGTCGTTGGCCGCGGGATCGCCGGCCCGACCGCCCAGGGCCGCCCGGTGCACCACGACCACGCCGCCGGGACGCAGCAGTCGCACGGCCTCCAGCACGTAACCGGGCTGGTCGATCGGATCGGCGTCGACGAAGACCAGGTCGTAGGACTCGTCGGCGAGACGGGTCAGCACCTCCTGGGCGCGGCCGCTGATGAAGCGGGTTCGGCCCGGCCCGATACCGGCGTCGCCGAATGCCTGCTTGGCGGTGCGCTGGTGTTCGGGTTCGATGTCGATCGTGGTCAGCACGCCGTCCTCGCCCATGCCCGACAGCAGCCACAGTCCGCTGACGCCGGCACCGGTGCCGACCTCGACCACCGCCTTACCGCCGCTGAGCTTGGTCAACAGGCTCAGCAGCGCGCCCACCGCGGCGCTGATCGACGCGACGCCGATCTCGCCGGCCCGGTCGCGGGCGGCCGCCAGCACCGCGTCCTCCGACATCGATCCCTCGGCGTGCGACAGCAGGGCGTCGGCCCGACTGCGCGGCGGCTCTCCGGGAATGTCGTCGGTGCTGGCCATGTCCGCAGCGTAGGACAAACGCCTTGAGGCCCGCGCACCGGCGCGCCCGCCCGACACGCCCGAGGCGCGGCTCGTGTCCGAACCGTTACCTAGTCGTATTGCCGCAGTGCCTGGCCTATTCGAACACGAGTTCACAGTCGACCTTCAGTGGCAACACAGAGCCGGCATACGGCGGTACGCAACGGTATCCGCATGGAACGAGGTAGGAACCGGCCTCGGAATACGAGGGAACAGTCGGGCGTTGCTCCGGATGCTGCGTCGCCGTTGCCTGACGGCGGCCCTGATGCGGAGGATTTCGCCATAACCACCTTGCTGCCCCCGGTGACCATGTCGCACCCGGCCACGCACTCGGACCGATATGCGGACACGAATTGGGTTGAGCCGTCTGAGGAGCCGCAGGGTACTGCGGTGTTCGACGCCACCGGCGACTCGGCTGCCATGCCGTCCTGGGACGAGCTGGTTCGCCAGCACGCCGACCGGGTGTACCGGCTGGCCTATCGGCTCTCCGGGAGCCAGCAGGACGCCGAGGATCTGACCCAGGAGACCTTCATCCGGGTGTTCCGTTCGGTGCACAACTACCAGCCGGGCACGTTCGAGGGCTGGCTGCATCGCATCACCACGAACCTGTTCCTGGACATGGTCCGCAAGCGTGGGCGAGTCCGGATGGAGGCGCTGCCCGAGGACTATGACCGGGTTCCGGCCGACGAGCCCGACCCGGAGCAGATCTACCACGACGCCCGGCTCGACCCCGACCTGCAGGCGGCGCTGGACTCGCTGCCGCCGGAGTTCCGGGCGGCCGTCGTGCTGTGCGACATCGAAGGACTGTCCTACGAGGAGGTCGGCGCCACCCTCGGGGTGAAGCTGGGCACCGTGCGCAGCCGCATCCACCGGGGTCGGCAGGCGCTGCGTGAATACCTCGCAAACCGTGCCGGCCAGCGTGACGGTTCGGCGCTGGGCGGCGTCGCGGCCGGCTGAGTCTCGCCGCACCAATCCGGCGGTTCAGCGAGGCTCGACGGAGGAGAGGCGAAGCTGGAACCGGCGCACCAATCCGGCGGTTCAGCGAGGCTCGACGGAGGAGAGGCGAAGCTGGGACCGGCGCACCAACACCGTTGGTTTACGCGTTGGTGGGAGATATCGCGCTACATTCTTATTAGGCCTTTATGGTTCTGGGCCGTTGTGTGAGCGAAGTGCGATCGGAGAGGAGTCCGGTGTGACGGACCGGGGCGGTGTTTTCCGTCGCGCATTCTCCTGGTTGCCCTCACAGTTCGCCTCGCAAAGTGACGCACCGGTCGGCGCCCCGCGCCAGTTCGGTTCCACCGAACATCTGTGCAGTGAAGCGATTGCCGCCTACGTCGACGGCGAGCTGCGGATGAACGCTCACCTGCGCGCCGCCCACCACCTGTCGCTGTGTGCCGACTGCGCGGCCGAAGTGGAATATCAGAGCCGGGCGCGGTCCGCGCTGCGGGATTCGCACCCGATTCGGATACCGACGGCCCTGCTCGGCCTGCTTGCGCAGATCCCGGAGTGTTCTCCCGACGAGTCGACGACACCGATGCCGGCCCGTTTCGTCGACGGCAAACCGGAAGATCGCCGCAAACGTCGGTAAGGTGGACGCGATGGCGGCGTCGGGCGCCACCGAGGCCCGTTAGGCCCCTCAGCCTGTGCCTGCGGCGCCCGGAACCCGACCCAGGGGTGGACCCGGAAGAGGAATAGGTGAGTTCCAACAACGACAACGCCGGCGGTAACCGTCTGGCGCCGCGACCTGTCTACCGGCCCCCCGTGGACAACGCGTCCAAGAAGGCCTTCGGTCGGCCCGACGGGGTGCCGGGATCGTTCATCCCAACCGACGTGCGGCCCAAGCAATACCGGGACCAGGGTGAGTTCACCCCGCGCGACATGCCGCCGGACCCGGTGCTCAAGGAGGCGTTCGGCCGGCCCTTCGGCACCGGACCGTCCCTGCAGCGTCACCCCGCCGACGCCGGCGCGCTGGACCGCAACGGCAAGCCGAACGGGCTCGAGGACACCAACGACCCGTGGCGGGACCCTGCCGCAGGCGCCGGACTGGGTGCGCCCGCCGTGGTTGCGCCGCCGCCTCGGGCGGTCGGCGACGTGGGCGGCCGGCTCGGCGTGCGCGACGTGCTGTTCGGAGACCGGGTGTCCTATCGCGCGCTGGCCGTGCTCGCCGCGATCGCGCTGGCAATCGGCATGGTGGGCGGCTGGGTCGGGCGCACCACCGCCCAGGTCGTCGAGGCATTCACCACCTCGAAGGTGACACTGTCCACCAAGGGCAACGCCGAAGAGCCGGCCGGCCGGTTCGCCAAGGTCGCCGAGGCCATCGCCAATTCCGTGGTGACCATCGAATCGGTCAGCGACGACGCGGGCATGCAGGGCTCCGGCGTGGTGATCGACGGCAAGGGCTACATCGTCACCAACAACCACGTCATCTCCGAAGCGGCCAACAACCCCAGCAAGTTCAAGACCACCGTGGTGTTCAACGACGGCAAAGAGGTGCTGGCCAACCTGGTGGGTCGTGACCCCAAGACCGACCTGGCCGTGCTCAAGGTCGACAACGTCGACAACCTGTCCGTGGCCCGCCTCGGCGACTCCGACAAGATTCGGGTCGGCGACGAGGTGATCGCCGCCGGTGCACCGCTGGGCCTGCGCAGCACCGTCACCCATGGCATCGTCAGTGCCGTCCACCGGCCGGTGCCGTTGTCCGGCGAGGACTCCGACACCGACACCGTCATCGACGCCGTCCAGACCGACGCCTCGATCAACCACGGTAACTCCGGCGGCGCGCTGATCGACATGGACGCGCAGCTGGTCGGGATCAACACCGCCGGAAAGTCCTTGTCCGACAGCGCCAGTGGGCTGGGATTCGCGATTCCGGTCAACGAGATGAAGACGGTCGCCGACGCGCTGATCAAGGACGGCAAGATCGTGCACGCCACGCTGGGCGTCAGTGCCCGGTCGGTCAGCAACGCCATCGCGTCGGGCGCGCAGATCGCCAACGTCAAGGTCGGCGGTCCCGCGGAGAAGGGCGGGATCCTGGAGAACGACGTGGTGGTCAAGATCGGTGACCGCACCGTCGCCGATGCCAATGAATTCGTCGTCGCGGTGCGTCAGTTGACCATCGGCAAGGAATCGCCCGTCGAGGTGGTCCGCGACGGCCGCCACGTCACGTTGACCGTGACACCCGCCGGCGACGGATAGCTGCTCGCGGAGATGTTTGCCAACGTCGGCTGGGGCGAGATGCTGGTCCTCGTGGTGGTCGGGCTGGTGATCCTGGGCCCCGAGCGGCTGCCGGGCGCCATCCGATGGACTGCCGGCGCATTGCGTCAGGCCCGTGACTACGTGACCACGGCGACCGATCAGCTGCGCGACGAGATGGGTCCCGAGTTCGACGATCTGCGTGCGCCGCTGAACGAACTGCAGAAGCTGCGCGGGATGACGCCGCGGGCCGCCCTGACCAAGCACCTGCTCGACGGGGATGACTCGCTGTTCACCGCGGTCAGTCAGCTGGGTGAGGATCCCCGCGCCGCGACGCCGTCACCGGCCGCGGCTCCCAGGCTCGCGCCGGGGGCCCCTGCCCCGTTCGACTCCGACGCGACCTAGCGGCGGTCGCGAGAACGGCGGAGCCGGGCGACGCTCAGCGCTGGGTGTTTCCGGTGTTCAGGCCCAGCGACATCCCGACCAGGCCTCGGCCGCGGGTGGCCAGCTGATCGGCGATCCGGCGTAGTTCCTTGCCGGCGCTCGAGTCCGCCGAGAGCACCACCGGAGCCCCGGAGTCGCCGCCGGTCACCATCTCGCTGTCGATCGGCACCTGGCCGAGCAGCGGAACGTCGCGGCCCATCGCCCGGGTCAGCCGTTCGGCGACCCGCCCGCCGCCGCCCTCGCCGAACAGGTGCATCGTGGACCCGTCGGGCATGGCCAGCCCGGACATGTTCTCGACCACGCCGACGACCTGCTGGCGGGTTTGCAGGGCGATCGCCCCGGCCCGCTCGGCGACCTCCGCGGCCGCCTGCTGCGGGGTGGTCACCACCAGGATCTCCGCGTTGGGTACCAGCTGGGCCACCGAGATCGCGATATCACCGGTCCCCGGCGGCAGGTCCAGCAGCAGCACATCCAGGTCGCCCCAGTAGACGTCGGCGAGGAACTGCTGCAGCGCCCGGTGCAGCATCGGGCCCCGCCAGACCACCGGGGTGTTGCCCTTGGTGAACATCGCGATGGAGATCACCTTCACGCCGTATCCGATCGGCGGCATGATCATCGAGTCCACCTGCGTCGGCAGCGCGGTGACGCCCATCATTCTCGGCACCGAGTGGCCGTAGATGTCGGCGTCGAGCACGCCGACCGACAGGCCGCGTTCGGCCAGTGCGACCGCGAGGTTGACGGTCACGCTGGACTTGCCGACCCCACCCTTGCCCGAGGCGATCGCGTACACCTTGGTCAGCGAACCCGGCTGGGCGAACGGGATGACCGGCTCCTTGGCGTCGCCGCGCAGCTGTTTGCGCAATTCGGCGCGCTGTTCGTCGCTGAACACGTCCAGGCTCACCTTGACCGGGCCGGTGCCGGGCACGTCGTTGATCGCGTTGGTCACCATGTTGGTGATCTCCGACTTCATCGGACAACCGGCGATCGTCAGGTAGATGGTGACGTGCACGCTGTGGTCGTCAGCGATCTCGATGCTCTTGACCATGCCCAGGTCAGTGAGGGGACGCTGGATGTCGGGGTCGAGCACGGTGCCCAGCGCCGCGTAGATCGCGTCGTGCAGGGCTGCGGTGTCGTTTTCAGTCTTGGCCATCGAAGATGAGTCTAGGCCAGTGGGCGCGAGCCTCCGATAGTGATATTGCTCAAGCGGGCGGGCCGGCCTGCGGGCCGTTTTGGGGGCTGTCGCCCGGCGCCGGCGCAGGGGCCTGGGCCGGCGGTGCCGGCGGCTCTTCCGGGGCCGCGGGGGGTGCGGGCGCCACCGCATCCGCGGGTGTCGGTGCGGCCGGGGCAGGTGGTGCCTCCGGCGGAGCGAACGGGTCTGCGGGCCCGGCGTGCAGCGGTGCCTGCGGTCCGATGCCGGTCTGCGGTTCCAGACAGATCATTCGGCAGGTCACCGTCGGGCGCGCCGATTGAGCGGGGGCCGCCCAGGGCGGTTGCCAGGGCATGTTCGTCTGCTGGATCTCCCCGGTGGAGCCGCCGAGGTCGATCAGTGATGCCCCGCCCGTCGGATCGATCGGCGACAACCCGTGCATGTTCAGCGGCGACCCCGGTCCGAGGCCCTCGGGGTGTTCCAGGTGCATGTCCCCGATCGGAGGTGCCGGGCCGATGATCGGCGGCAGATCCACCGGCGCCACTCCGGTGGCGTAGGCCGCCGCCCAGCCCATGACGTTCTCCGCGTAGGCCATCGAGTTGTTGTAGCGCAGGATGGCGGTCAGGACCTGCGCGTGTTCGCGCAGGTTGAGCCCGCCGCTGCACAGGTACCGGGCGGCAGCCAGCGTCGCGTCGTAGAGGTTCTGCGGGTCCGCCTTCCCGTCGCCGTCGCCGTCGGCGGCGTATCGCGACCAGGTCCCGGGCAGAAACTGCATCGGCCCCATGGCGCGCGCGTAGACGACCCGCCCGGGAGCACTGCTGGCCACGATGACTTCGTTTCCCGGCAGGGAACCGTCCAGCGACGGCCCGTAGATCGGCTGCAGCGCGGTCCCGCGCACGTCGGTGGCTCCGCCGTTGGCGTGTCCGGATTCGATGCGACCGATCCCGGCCAGCAGATTCCAGCTGATCCCACATTCCGGGGCCGCGACCGACATCTGATGTTCGGCGTTGCGATAGGCCGCCAGTGCGGTCTTGGGGATGCCCAGCGTGCCCGGCGCGTAGACGACCGCCGCCGGCTGCACCGACAGCGCCCCGGCGGCCACATGCAGGTTTGCCTGTGGGCGGCGTACCGCGACGACGGACGGACCCGACGAGCGGCCTGAGGTGCTCACCGAGGCCGCCAGCGGGGTCACCGCCGCGGTGCGCAGCGGCAGCGGGGCCGACGAGGATCGGGGGGTAGCGCCCACCGCGCCGGCGAACACCAGTGGGGTGATGAAGGCCAGGCCGAACGCGGGCCGCAGCGCCGCGCGGGCCGTCCGACGCCATTTGGCCGCGCGGGACAGGTGCCCCTCTGCGCCGCCCCCTGTAGGCACTCGTTCGCCCCTTGTCCGCTGTGGTGAAACCCGCCAGGGGCTCCGTGAACTACGTCACCATACCCAACACCGGTACCGCCGGAGACGGTATCCGGGCCACTACGTGGTCAGACCGGCCTGCCGGAATGCCGGGGTGCGGGCGCCTCGGCGGGCAATTCGGGTTCGGGCCGCAGGGCTTCGAGTAGTTCACGGACGCGTTCGAGTTCGTGGTGCAGGTAGTCGCGAGTGGGAACCTCACCTAACGCCAGACGCAGCGAGGCGAGTTCCCGGGCCAGATACTCGGTGTCAGCCTTGGTCTGCGCGGCCCGGCGCCGGTCCTCGTCCAGGCTGACCCGGTCGCGGTTCTCCTGTCGGTTCTGGGCCAGCAGGATCAGCGGCGCAGCGTAGGCGGCCTGGGTGGAGAAGGCCAGGTTGAGCAGGATGAACGGGTAGGGGTCCCAGCGGAATCGGACCGCGTAGACGTTCAGCAGAATCCAGCCGACCACCAGCAGGGTCTGGATGGCCAGGTAGCGGCCGGTGCCGAAGAAGCGCGCCACCCCCTCGGTGAACCGGCCGAGGGCGTCGGGGTCCATCCGCAGGCCCGGCAGGCGTGAGGTGCGGGGCGTGGAGAGCCACTGCGATCCCGAGCGGTCGGTCACGATGGCCTCCCGGCGAGTTTCGGTCCCAGGTCGGGCTCGGGGGTTTCGCGCCAATCACGCGGCAGCAGGTGATCCAGCACGTCGTCGACGGTCACCGCGCCCAGCAGATGGTTCTGCTCGTCGAGCACCGGACCGCAGACCAGATTGTAGGCGGCGAAGTAGCGGGCCAACTCGGCCAATGAGACTTCCGGGTTCAACGCCGGCAGGTCGGAGTCGACGATCCCGCCGATGAGGTCGGCCGGCGGCTCGCGCAGCAGTCGCTGCAGGGGCACGCAGCCCAGGTAGCGGCCGGTCGGGGTGGCCGTGGGCGCTCGGGTGACGAACACCAGCGACGACAGCGCCGGGGTGAGGTCGGGGTCGCGCAGCCGGGCCAGCGCCTCGGCGACCGACGTGTCGGCGGTCAGCACCACCGGATTGGAGGTCATCAGACCACCCGCGGTGTCCGGGGAGTGCTCCAGCAGCCGGCGCACCGGATCGGAATCGTCGGGGTCCATCCGGGTCAGCAGCAGCTCGGCCTCGTGTGGGTTCATCGTGCCCAGCAGGTCGGCGGCGTCGTCGGGATCCATCTCCTCGAGCACGTCGGCGGCGCGTTCGGTGCCCAACTGGCCCAGCATGGCGGCCTGGTTCTCCTCCGGAAGCTCTTGGAGGATGTCGGCCAGCCGGGCGTTGTCCAGCGCGTTGATCACCTCGTAGCGCCGCTTGGGCGGTAGCTCACGGATGGCGTCGGCGACCTCGATCGGCCGCCAGCCCTCGAACTGCTGCAGCAGCTGGGCCACGCCCTGTCCGGGCATCGCCAGCGCTGACGGGGTCAGCCCCTGCACGTTGTGCCAATCCACGGTGTACACCGCGGCGCGCCGACCCAGCCGCCGGGAGTGACGCACCGCGATCCGCGTCACCAGCCAGTCGCGGGTGCGGCTCTGCTCGATGCCCAGGTCGGTGATCGCCACGTCGACGCCGGCCAGCTCCGGCAGCTCGGGGTCGTTGACCTGGACCTTGGTGTCCAGCACCTGGCCCAGTACCAGCACCTCGCCGGGCCGCTGGGTGAAGCGGCGCAGCGACACGGTCCCGGTGTTGAGCGTGACCGCGTGCGGCTCGATCGCTGCGACGCGCAGGATCGGCACGAAAATTCTTCTGCGCGTCGGTAATTCGACCACCAGTCCGAGGACGCGCGGTTGTTGCCGCACGATACTGAGACTGATCACGACGTCGCGGACCCGACCTACGGATTCGCCGAACGAGCCCAGGACCAACATGCGTGCCAGCCGCGCAGCGTAAACCCTGTTGCTCGACGCCATGGTTGAAAGGGTAGGAGTGTTTAGGTGACCAACGCATATCGCCCCCGCCGGACCTGCCTGTCGGTGCCCGGCAGCAGTCAGAAGATGATCGACAAAGCCAAGGGTCTGCCGGCCGACCAGATCTTCCTCGATCTGGAGGACGCCGTTGCCCCGGCCGCAAAAGAGCAGGCGCGGGCCCGGGTGGCCGAAGCGCTGGCGGCGCCGGGCTGGACGGCGCCGCTGCTGGGAGTCCGGGTCAACGACTGGACCACCCCGTGGACGCATGCGGACCTGATCGAGGTGGTCTCGGCCGTCGGCGCCGCCGGTACCCGACTCGATGTCGTGGTGCTGCCCAAGGTGTCCGACGCATCCCACGTGCAGGCGCTCGACCTGCTGCTCACCCAGCTGGAGACCGTCAACGGCCTGCCGGTGGGCCAGATCGGCATCGACGCTCAGATCGAGGACGCCCGCGGGCTGACCAACATCAACGCGATCGCCGCCGCCCCGCGGGTGCACGCGCTGGTGCTCGGCCCTGCCGACCTGATGGCCAGCCTCAACACCCGCACGCTGGAGGTCGGTGAGCAGCCCGAGGGCTACACCGAGGGCGACGCCTACCACCACGTGCTGATGACGATCCTGGTCGCCGCCCGCGCCCACGGGATCGCCGCGATCGACGGGCCCTACCTCAAGGTCCGCGACGTCGAGGCGTTCCGCCGGGTGGCGGGCCGGTCCGCCGCGCTGGGCTACGACGGCAAGTGGGTGCTGCACCCCGACCAGATCGCGGCGGGCAACGAGATCTTCAGCCCGCGGCAGGCCGAGTACGACCATGCCGAGCTGATCCTGGAGGCCTACGCGTGGCATACCTCGCAGGCCGGCGGGGCTCGCGGCGCGGTGATGCTCGGCGACGAGATGCTCGACGAGGCCAGCCGCAAGATGGCGTTGGTGGTGGCCGGCAAGGGCCGGGCGGCCGGGATGCGCCGGGAGGCGCCACCGTTCGTGCCACCGGCTTAGGGACGAGCGCAGGCGCGGCGAAGCCGGGCCCTTGCCTGGCACGGCCGGCGCCGGGGTCAGTGCAGGGCGGCCATCGCGAGAATGAACGACAGCACCACGGCCGCGCCGCCGACCGCGGTGCCGGCCACCGCCAGGCCGTGACCGCCCTCGCCGGTCCTTTTGATCTGGCTCAGGGCGACGACACCCAGCACCGCGCCGACCACCGCCAGCGGCCAGAACAGCAGGCCGAGCAGGGCGACCACCAGTGAGCAGATCGCCAGCACATTGGTTCGCTGCGCCTGGGCCGGATTGAAGTAGCCGCCGGGGTACGGCATGCCAGGTCCTGCCGGTGGGTAACCGGGAGGTGTGCCGTAGCCCGTCGGTGGGTAGCCGGGAGGCGGGCCCGATGGTGGGCCATAGCCCGGGTAGTCGGTCGGCGGGCCGTACCCGGGGGGTGGGCCGTAGCCACCTGGAGGCGGCCCGTAGCCGGGAGGAGGTGGCGGCGGATAACCCCCGGGGGGCAGCGGCGGCTGCGGCGGCGGAAACCCGGGCGGCGGAAATCCGGGCGGCGGGTAGCCGGGCGCCGGAGGGTACGGTTCGAAGCCCGACGGGTAGGCCCAACCGCCTTGGTCAGGCGCGGGTTCGCCCGCATCGGCCCAGGGTTGGTCGGCATTGCCTCGCGGATTCTCGCCAGAATCCCCGCCGGGAGCTGTCATGCTGTTCAACCTAGCGGATGTGCCGGTGCCGGCTTGCTGTCCGACGGCCCGCAAGTGTGCCGGAGTGAGGAGAGAAGGAAGCCATGACCAGCCCGTTCCAGTCCGGACAGACCCCCGATCCACTCGGTGCGGCGGCCGCCTCGGGACGCCGTGACGTGGCCCGTCTGCCCACGCCGCCCAAAGGCTGGCCGATCGGTTCCTACTCCACCTACGCCGAGGCGCAGCGCGCCGTGGATTACCTGTCGGATCAGCAGTTTCCGGTGCACCAGGTGACGATCGTCGGCGTGGACCTGATGCAGGTCGAGCGAGTCACCGGCCGGCTCACCTGGCCCAAGGTGCTCGGCGGCGGGGTGCTGACCGGGGCCTGGCTGGGCCTGTTCATCGGCCTGGTGCTGGGCATCTTCAGCGCCAACCCGGCCCAGGCGCTGGTGACGGGCTTGATCGCCGGGGTGTTCTTCGGGTTGATCACCTCTTCGGTGCCGTATGCGATGGCGCGCGGCACAAGGGATTTCAGTTCGACCATGCAGCTGGTCGCAGGTCGCTACGACGTGCTGTGCGATCCGCAGAGCGCCGAACAGGGCCGGGATCTGTTGGCAAAGCTGACCCTCTGACGGGCTTGTTGCGCGGCGCGGGCGGCTGGCTCTACCGTTCTGGCACGAAGCGAGGGGAGGCGGGTGGCGTGGCGAGTCGGCGCGGTCGCATACGCCGGCTGGGCGCGGCAACGCTGACCGCCCTGACCGTCGTATCGGCGGGATCGGCCTGCGGCTCGGATGGTCAGGCCGCCGGCGGCCCGGTGATCAGCGTGTACACCCCCGCCAACGACGCCGCCACCTTCGACGTCATCGCCCGGCGCTGTACCGAACAGGCCGGCGGCCGGTACCGGATTGCGCAGTTCAGCCTGCCGCGGGCCGCCGACGACCAGCGTCTGCAACTGGCCCGGCGGCTCACCGGCAACGACCGCACCCTGGACGTGATGGGTCTGGATGTGGTGTGGACGGCCGAGTTCGCCGAGGCCGGTTGGGCGTTGCCGCTCTCCGACGACCCGGCGGGCCAAGCCGAAGCCGATGCCGTCGCCGACACCCTGCCGGGGCCGCTGGCGACCGCCCGCTGGCGGCAGCGGCTCTATGCCGCCCCCGTCATCGCCAACACCCAATTGCTTTGGTATCGGCCGGATCTGATGACAGCGGCGCCGTCCACGTGGGACCAGATGGTGGGCGAGGCGGCCCGGTTAGACGCCGCCGGCGAGCCGAGTTGGATTGCGGTGCAGGCCAAGCAGTACGAAGGCCTGGTGGTGTGGTTCAACACGCTGCTGCAAAGCGCCGGGGGACAGGTGCTCGCCGACGACGGCAAGACGGTCACGCTGACCGACACCGCCGAACACCGGGCGGCCACCGTCGAGGCGTTGCGGATCATGAAGGCAGTGGCGACCGCGCCGGGCGCCGATCCGTCGATCACCCAGAGCGACGAGGGCACCGCCCGGTTGGCGTTCGAGCAGGGCAAGGCCGCACTGGAGGTCAACTGGCCGTTCGTGCTGCCGTCGATGCTGGAGAACGCGGTCAAGGGCGGGGTGGGATTCCTTCCGCTGCAGGGCCGTCCGGAGTTGGCCGGCAGCGTGGACGGCGTGGGCGCGTTCGTGCCCAGCGACGAGCAGTACCGGATCGCCTATGACGCCAGCCGCGGGGTGCTCGGGTTCGCCCCGTACCCGGCTGTGCTGGCGGGCCATCCGGCCAAGGTGACCCTCGGCGGGCTGAACCTGGCTGTGGCCCGGACCACCCGGCATCGCGCGGAGGCCTTCGAAGCGGTGCGCTGCCTGCGCAGTGCGGCGAGCCAGAAGTACGTCGCCCTCGAAGGCGGCCTGCCCGCGGTGCGTTCCTCGGTGTATGCCGACCCGCAGTTCCAGCGCAGGTACCCCCAGCACCGGGTGATCCGCGACCAGCTCACCAACGCCGCGGTGCGCCCGGTGACGCCGGTCTACCAGGCGGTGTCGACGCGGATTTCGGCGACGCTGGCGCCGATCACCGCGATCGACCCGGAGCGCACCGCAGACGAGCTGGCCGTGCAGGTGCGTAAGGCCATCGAGGGCAAGGGGTTGATCCCGTGAGCGGCAACAGGACCCGTGCCGACGACATGACCTCGCAGCGGAGACTGGCCGTGCTGCTGGTGGCGCCCGCGGTGATCCTGATGCTGGCGGTGACGGCCTATCCGATCGGCTACGCGATCTGGTTGAGCCTGCTGCGCTACAACCTGGCCACCCCCGATGACACCGCGTTCGTCGGCCTGGCCAACTATCAGACCACGTTGACCGATTCCTACTGGTGGACCGCGTTCGGCGTGACGCTGGGCATCACCGTGGTCTCGGTGGTGATCGAATTCGTGCTGGGCCTGGCGCTGGCGCTGGTGATGCACCGCAGCCTGTTCGCCAAGGGCATGGTGCGCACCGCGGTGCTGGTGCCCTACGGCATCGTCACGGTGGCCGCCGCCTACAGCTGGTACTACGCCTGGACGCCGGGCACCGGCTACCTGGCCGATCTGCTGCCCGCCGGCAGCGCGCCGCTGACCCAGCAGCTGCCGTCGTTGGGAATCGTGGTGGCCGCCGAGGTGTGGAAGACGACGCCGTTCATGGCGCTGCTGCTGCTGGCCGGACTGGCCCTGGTGCCCGACGACCTGCTCAAGGCCGCGCAGGTCGACGGCGCCGGACCCTGGCGCCGGTTGGTGAAGGTGATCCTGCCGATCATGAAACCGGCCATCCTGGTGGCGCTGCTGTTTCGCACCCTGGACGCGTTCCGGATCTTCGACAACATCTATGTGCTCACAGGGGGCTCCAACAACACCGGGTCGGTGTCGATCCTGGGCTACGACAACCTGTTCAAGGGCTTCAACGTGGGCTTGGGTTCGGCGATCTCGGTGCTGATCTTCGTCTGCGTCGCACTGATCGCGCTGGTGTTCGTCAAGGTGTTCGGTGCCGCGGCGCCGGGATCGGGCCAGAAATGACCGACCTTCGCCGCCGCGCGGCGTGGCTGATCATCAACGTGGCCGTGGTGGCCTATGCGCTGGTGCCGGTGTTGTGGATCTTGTCGCTTTCGCTCAAGCCGACGTCAACGGTCAAGGACGGCAAGCTGATTCCGTCGTCGGTGACGCTGGACAACTACCGGGGCATCTTCAACGGCCAGCGGACCGGGGCGGTGTTCGGTCCCGCACTGGTCAACTCGGTGGGTATCGGGCTGATCACCACCGTGATCGCCGTGGTGATCGGCGCGATGGCCGCCTACGCGGTGGCGAGGCTGGACTTCCCCGGCAAGCGGTTGTTGGTCGGCGCCGCCCTGCTGATCGCGATGTTCCCGCAGATATCTTTGGTGACACCGATTTTCAACATCGAACGGGCCACCGGGCTGTTCGACACCTGGCTCGGGTTGATCATCCCGTACATCACCTTCGCGCTGCCGTTGGCGATCTACACCCTGTCGGCGTTCTTCTCCGAGATCCCCTGGGACCTGGAAAAGGCTGCCAAGATGGACGGCGCCACCCCGGCTCAGGCGTTCCGCAAGGTGATCGCGCCACTGGCGGCGCCGGGAATCGTCACCGCGGCCATCCTGGTCTTCATCTTCGCCTGGAACGATCTGCTGCTGGCGTTGTCGCTGACGGCGACCAAGGCCTCGATCACCGCTCCGGTGGCGATCGCCAACTTCACCGGCAGTTCGCAGTTCGAGGAGCCGACCGGTTCCATCGCCGCCGGGGCGATGGTGATCACGGTGCCGATCATCATCTTTGTTCTAATCTTCCAACGACGGATCGTGGCGGGACTGACCTCCGGCGCGGTGAAGGGATAGGCCGATGGCAGAGATCGAACTCCTCCACATCACCAAGAGCTACGCCGATGGTGCTGTGGCGGTGAAGGATCTGTCGCTGACCATTGCCGACGGCGAATTCATCATTTTGGTGGGACCGTCCGGCTGCGGAAAGTCCACCACGCTGAACATGATCGCCGGCCTCGAAGAGATCTCGTCGGGGGAGTTGCGCATCGGGGGAGAACGCGTCAACGAACGCGCACCCAAGGACCGCGACATCGCGATGGTGTTCCAGTCCTATGCCCTCTACCCGCACATGACGGTCCGGCAGAACATCGCGTTTCCCCTGACCTTGGCCAAGATGAAGAAGCCGCAGATCTTGGAGAAGGTGGCGGAGGTGGCCAACATCCTGGACCTGACCGGCCTGCTGGATCGCAAGCCGTCGCAGTTGTCCGGCGGGCAGCGTCAGCGGGTCGCGATGGGGCGCGCGATCGTGCGTCACCCCAAGGCATTTCTGATGGACGAGCCGCTGTCGAACCTGGATGCCAAGCTGCGGGTGCAGATGCGCAGTGAGATAGCCCGGCTGCAGCGACGCCTTCGCACCACCACCGTCTACGTCACGCACGACCAGACCGAGGCGATGACACTCGGCGACCGGGTGGTGGTGATGCACGGCGGGATCGCCCAGCAGATCGGCACGCCGGACGAGCTCTACGAGCGGCCCGCCAACCTGTTCGTCGCCGGGTTCGTCGGTTCCCCGGCGATGAACTTCTTCCCCGGCACGCTGACCCCGACCGGCGTGCGACTGCCGTTCGGCGAGGTGCCGCTGGCCGCTGAGGTTCGCGAGACGATCGGCCGGCACCCGGATCCGCACGGCGGCGAGGTTGTGATCGGCGTGCGCCCCGAGCACCTTGGCGACGCCGGTCTGCTCGGCGACGCGCAGCGGGGCCGGGCCGTGACATTCGCGGCCCGCGTCGACCTGGTCGAGTCGCTGGGCGCCGACAAGTACCTGTACTTCACGCCGAACGAGCCGACCGGCCCGGTGACCGACAGCGAGCTGGTGGCCCGGGTTCCGGCCGCGTCGAAGGCGGCCGGCGGGCAGTCGATCGAGCTGGCGCTGGACCCGACCAAAGTCGTGGTGTTCGACGCCGCGTCCGGGGTGAACCTCAGCGTCGCTCCGGCGGGGCGGTGAGCCGGCGGTGAGCGCGGAACTGGACCGGGTGCGTGAGCATCTGCGGAAGCACTTCGCGGCGGCGGGGATGGCGGCCGCTCCCGACGTCGCACGGTTGACCTTCCTGGGGGTCGAGCCCATCGAGGTGCTGCGGTTCGGCCCCGGCCCCGACCGGATGGTGCATTACGTGTCGGTGGGCTGTTCGCGGCATCCGATGGGGGATCCCGCCCAGATCCTCGCCGATCCGTTGCACGGCCCGCGCGCCGAAATCGTTCTGCGCCTGCGCGTTTCCGGATCCGACGCCGGGCTGGCGCGCACTCTGGCCGCGGTGGCGGCTGCGCCGGTGGTGGAGGGTGTGGTGCTGGCCGCCGACGCGCTGATGGACCTGGGCGGGCCGTTGTGGACCCGGCAGTCGGGCGCGGTCCCGTTCACCGCGATGCTGTTGGGCGACAGCGACATCGCTGAGGTCGAGTTGGAGTCACCGCGCGAGCCGGTGCGGTTCTTCTCGGCCACTCCGATCACCGCGACCGAGGCCGCCTGGGTGCGGCTCAAGGGCGCCGACGCGATGCGCGAGGCGTGGCGAGCCGACGGGGTGGACGTCTTCGACCCGGATCGGCCCGCCTCCCAACCCGGGTAGCCCCACCTCCAGCGGGCGTGCGGTTTCGTACGCGACACGCCACGGCGGGCGGATGAAACCGCACCGTCGCGGCAAACAGTTACAGCCAGCCGTTGCGACGGAACGCCCGGTAGAGCAGCGTGCAGATGCCCACCATGACCCCTACCACCACCGGGTAACTGAACGTCCAGTGCAGGGCCGGCATGTGGTCGAAGTTCATGCCATAGATCCCGGCGATCATGGTGGGCACGGCGATGATGCCGGCCCAGGCCGACATCTTGCGCATATCGGTGTTCTGCTGCATGCCCACCCGCGCCAGGGCCGCCTGCACCAGTGAACTGAGCATCTCGTCGTAGCCGGCGATCTGCTCGGCGGCGCGGGTCTGGTGGTCGGCGACGTCACGCAGGTAGCGCCGTACCTCCTTGGAGATCAGATCCTTGTGGTCGGTCTGCATCCGCTGAAACGGAGTGGACAGCGGTGCGACCGCGCGCCGCAGCTCGACCACTTCGCGCTTGATCTGGTAGATCGGTTCGACGTCGGTGCGGGTGCCGGGGGCGAACGCCACCTCTTCGATGGCGTCGATGTCGCTCTCCATGAGATTGGTCACCTCGACGTAGCGGTCGACGACGTAGTCGGCGATGGCGTGCAGCACGGCGTAGGGGCCCAGCCGCATGTGCTCGGGGTCGGCGTCCATCCGCCGGCGGACATCCGCCAGGCCGCCGTGTTCGCCGTGCCGGACGGTGACCACGAAGTTCTTGCCGACGAAGATCATGATCTCGCCGGTTTCGACGATCTGTCGCGGCAGCACCACCGACTCGTGCGGCACATAGTTGACTGTCTTGAGGACCAGGAACAGGATCTCGTCGTAGCGCTCGAGCTTGGGGCGCTGGTGGGCGTGCACAGCGTCCTCAACACTGAGTTCATGCAGGCCGAAGGTCGCGGCCACGGCTTGCATCTGGCGTTCATCGGGCTCGTGCAGCCCGACCCAGACGAAGGCCTCGATGCCGCTCGCCTCGATCTGGTGCACTCTGGCTCGGGCGCCGGCGGGGGTGAACTCGCCGGGAACCCGGGCTCCGTCCGCGTAGACGCCGCAGTCGACGAGCACTTTCGGGACAGGATCGCGCAGGGCCGTCATGACGGGCCTCCCTCCCGGCGCAGGTGCCGGTCAAATGCTACGCGTCCGGACCCAACATGACCGGTCAGCGCGGTACCCCGCAGGGTCCGGAGTTTCCCGCGACGGGTTCGGTGCGATAGTTTCGACCCGACAAATACTCAGGACATCGAACCCGTTCGAGGAGCACTTGACGTGAGCACAACCCCACTCAAGGTGGCCGTCACCGGCGCCGCCGGCCAGATCGGCTACAGCCTGCTGTTCCGCTTGGCCAGCGGCTCGCTGCTGGGCCCTGACCGGCCGATCGAGCTGCGGCTGCTGGAGATCGAGCCCGCGCTCAAGGCGCTTGAGGGCGTGGTGATGGAGCTCGACGACTGCGCGTTCTCGACGCTGGCCGGGGTGCAGATCGGCTCCGACCCGAACAAGATCTTCGACGGTGCCAACCTGGCGCTGCTGGTCGGCGCGCGTCCGCGCGGTCCGGGTATGGAGCGCAGCGACCTGCTGGAGGCCAACGGCGCGATCTTCACCGCGCAGGGCAAGGCGCTCAACTCGGTTGCCGCCTCCGACATCCGCATCGGCGTCACCGGCAACCCGGCCAACACCAACGCGCTGATCGCGATGACCAACGCCCCCGACATCCCCAAGGAGCGGTTCTCCGCGCTGACCCGCCTGGACCACAACCGGGCGAAGTCGCAGCTGGCCGCCAAGACCGGCGCCAAGGTCGCCGACATCACCAAGATGACGATCTGGGGCAACCACTCGGCGACCCAGTACCCGGACATCTTCCACGCCCAGGTGGGCGGCCGTAACGCCGCCGAGGTCGTGGGCGACGAGGCCTGGATCGAGAACGACTTCATCCCCACCGTCGCCAAGCGCGGCGCGGCGATCATCGACGCCCGCGGCGCCTCGTCGGCCGCCTCGGCCGCGTCGGCCACCGTCGACGCCGCCCGGGACTGGCTGCTGGGCAGCGCGGCCGATGACTGGGTCTCGATGGCGGTCGTCTCCGACGGCTCCTATGGGGTTCCCGAAGGCCTGATCTCCTCGTTCCCGGTCACCACCAAGAACGGTGACTGGAGCATCGTGCAGGGCTTGGAGATCAACGACTTCTCCCGTGCCCGGATCGACGCGTCGACCGCGGAGCTCGCCGAGGAGCGCGAGGCGGTCACCGGGCTGGGCCTGATCTAGCAAACAACGTCTGCTGACGCGGCCGGTTCGTCCCCTGGACGAGCCGGCCGCGTTTGTTTGGGGGGTGCCGCCCCGCCCAGCCAGACGCAGCCGACCGAAGTGGTGGAGGACCGGCGCAGTACCCTGGACTATCGATGCCCGAGAACCTTGCGAACATGGTGAACAGCTCGCCGATCGTCATCGGAGACGAAGAGATCTTCGAAGCCCACACGGGCGGGAAGATTTCCGTCGACCTGAAAACCCCACTGGACAGCCAGCGTGCGTTGTCGATCGCCTACACCCCCGGTGTGGCGCAGGTCAGTCGCGCCATCGCCGCGGACCGCACTCTGGCCGCCCGCTACACGTGGGCACACCGGCTGGTGGCCGTGGTCAGCGACGGTACGTCGGTACTGGGGCTGGGTGACCTCGGACCGACGGCGTCGCTGCCGGTGATGGAGGGCAAGGCCGCGCTGTTCAAGACGTTCGCCGGCCTGGACTCCATTCCGATCGTGTTGGACACCAAGGACCCGGACGAGATCGTCGAGACGCTGGTGCGGCTGCGCCCGTCGTTCGGGGCGGTCAATCTGGAGGACATCTCCGCCCCGCGGTGCTTCGAAATCGAGCGGCGGGTGATCGAGGCGCTGGACTGCCCGGTGATGCACGACGACCAGCACGGCACCGCGATCGTGGCATTGGCCGCCTTGTTGGGTGCGGCCAAGGTGCTCGGTCGTGACATCGCGTCGCTGCGGGTGGTGGTGTCCGGTGCCGGCGCCGCGGGTGTGGCCTGCGCGAACATCCTCCTCTCGAGGGGCGTCTCGGAGATGATCGTGCTGGATTCGCAGGGCGTGCTGCATCCGGAACGCTCCGGCATGAACGACGTCAAGCTCGAGTTGGCGCAGCGGACCAATCCGCGTGGCCTTACCGGCGGCCTGGCCGAGGCTCTGGCCGGCGCTGACGTCTTCCTGGGTGCGTCCGGAGGGGTGGTGCCCGAGGAGCTGATCGCGTCGATGGCTCCGGGTGGGGTGGTGTTCGCACTGTCGAACCCCGACCCGGAGATCCACCCTGACCTGGCTGCCAAGTACGCGGCGGTGGTGGCGACCGGCCGCAGCGATTTCCCGAACCAGATCAACAACGTGTTGGCGTTCCCGGGCATCTTCCGGGGCGCACTCGACGCCGGAGCGCGCCGGATCACCGAGGCGATGAAGTTGGCTGCAGCAGAGGCGATCTTCTCCGTCGTTGCTGACGATTTGGCGCCAGACCGTATCGTGCCCAGTCCGCTGGACCCCCGGGTCGAGCCAGCCGTGGCGGCGGCGGTCGCGGCGGCCTCCGAGTCCGCGTCCTGAGACTGCGGTGACCAAGCCGTCGCGACATCACCTGCGCCGGTTGGCATTCGGGCTGACAGCGCTGCTGATAGCGGGTTGCGGGGGTCAACCGCAACCACCGGCCTTGAGTGTCGGGACGTCATCAGACCAGCAGTCGCTGGTGCTCGCACACCTGTACGCGAGCGCCCTGCGCGGCGTCGGTGCGGTGGTGCGCGTGGAACCAGTCGCTGACCCGGTGGCTGGAATCGATACCGGTGAGCTCACCGTGATGCCGGGCTTCACCGGCCGATTTCTGTCGGTGTACGCGCCCGACTCGGTGGCCCGCTCCGACCGGCAGGTCTACTGGGCACTGGCCGGGGCGCTGCCGGAGGGCATCGCGGTGGGCGACTACGCGATGACTGCCGCCGACAAGCCCGCCCTGGCCGTGACCGAAGCCACGGCGACCTCCTGGGGCGGCACGGATCTGCGGGTGCTGGTGCGGCACTGCGCCGGGCTGGTCGTCGGTGCTGTCACCGGTGCCCGGGTCCCGGCGTCGGTCGGCAGCTGCACGCTGCCCAAGACGCGCCAATTCCCCGACGACGCAGCATTGTTCGCCGCGCTGCGCGCCCGCCAGATCACCGCCGCATGGACCAGCACCGCTGATCCCGGACAGCCGGTGGACTCTCGCGACACGGTGGTGCTCACCGACGGCAGACCGGCGCTGGTGCGAGCCGAGAATGTGGTCCCGCTGTATCGGCGTAACGCGCTGACCGAATACCAGCTGCTGGCGATCAACCAGGTGGCCGGTGTGCTGGACACCGCTGCCCTGGTCGATATGCACCGGCGGGTCGCCGGCGGGGAAGACCCGCAGGCGGTTGCCGACGCCTTTTTGGACGAGCACCCACTCGGGCGGTAGCGAGGCGTCGTCGGCGCGACGTACTACAGCGACCGGGGCTTCAACTTCGGGATGCCGAACGCGAACAGTCGCTGGTACTTCGAGCCGGTGATGCGCACCAGCAGGTCGAGCACCCGCGCGTCGTTTCCGATCAGCACGCGGGCCCGGTTCTTGCTGACCCCGTCGAGGATCACCCGGGCGGCCTCTTCGGCGGTGGTAGAGGCCAGCTTCCGGTCGAAGAAGTCGGCCATGGCCGCGGCGTCCAACCCTTCGGCGACGGTGGCGTTGCGGGCGATCGCGGTCTTGATGCCGCCCGGATGCACCGTGGTGACCTTGACCGGGTGCTTGGCCACCGCCATCTCCTGGTTCAGCGCCTCGGTGAAGCCGCGGACGGCGAACTTGGCTGCGTTGTACGCGGCCTGGCCGGGCATCGACAGCAGCCCGAACAGGCTGGAGATGTTGATGACGTGGCCGTCGCCGGAGGCGATCAGGTGCGGCAGGAAGGCTTTCGTGCCGTTGACCACTCCCCAGAAGTCGACGTCCATCACCCGCTCGATGTCCTTGAACGGGGTGACCTCGACGTCGCCGCTGAACGCGATGCCGGCGTTGTTGTAGACCTGGTTGACCTTGCCGAAGTGGTCGTTGACTTCCTCGGCGTAGGCGATGAACCTCTCCCGCTCGGTCACGTCGAGGCGATCGACCTTGAGCTGCACGCCCAGCGCGGTCAACCGCTTCTCGGTCTGTGCCAGCCCCTCGGTGTCGACGTCACTGATCGCCAGCCGCGCGCCCGCCCGCGCCAACTCGATGGCCAGCGCCTGGCCGATACCCGACCCGGCTCCGGTGACGACGGCGACTTTCCCGGCAAATCCCTGCATGTGCACTCCCAGCGGTCGGTTGACCTAGAGAGCTTATCCGGTACCGGTGGTACCGGATCAATGCAGCCCGCGAGCCCGGCCGAACGCCTACCCGAACGCCTCGTCGAGAATTTCCTGCTGTTCGACGGCGTGGACCTTCGACGACCCCGACGACGGCGCCGACATCGCCCGCCGCGAGATCCGCTTGACCCCGGTGAGCTTGTCGGGCAACAACTCCGGCAGCTCCAGGCCGAACCGTGGCCACGCCCCCTGGTTGGCCGGCTCCTCCTGCACCCAGAAGAACTCCCTCGCGTTCGGGTAGCGGTCCAGGGTCGCGGCCAGCCTCCGCTTGGGCAGCGGCGCCAGCTGCTCGACCCGCACGATCGCCACGTCGTCGCGACCGTCCTTGGCCTTGCGGGCGACCAGTTCGTAGTAGAGCTTGCCGCTGGTCAGCAGGACGCGGGTGACCGTGTTGCGATCGCCCACGCCGCCTTCGTAGGTGGGCTCTTCGAGCACCGAGCGGAACTTGACGTCGGTGAAGTCCTTCACCTCGCTGATCGCCGCCTTGTTGCGCAGCATCGACTTGGGTGTGAACACGATCAGCGGCCGCTGGATCCCGTCGAGGGCGTGCCTGCGCAGCAGGTGGAAGTAGTTCGACGGCGTCGAGGGCATCGCGATCGTCATCGAACCCTCCGCCCACAGCTGCAGGAAGCGCTCGATGCGCCCCGAAGTGTGGTCGGGGCCCTGGCCCTCGTGGCCGTGCGGCAGCAGCAGCACCACGTTGGACAGCTGGCCCCACTTGGCCTCGCCGGAGCTGATGAACTCGTCGATGATCGATTGGGCGCCATTGACGAAATCGCCGAACTGGGCCTCCCACAGCACCATTGCGTCCGGGTTGCCGACGGTGTAGCCGTACTCGAAGCCCACAGCGGCGTACTCGGACAGCGGCGAGTCGTAGACCAGGAACTTGCCGCCGCTCGGGGTGCCGTCGGCGTTGGTGGCCAGCAACTGCAGCGGGCTGAACTCCGCGCCGTTGGCCTGGTCGATGATCATCGAGTGCCGCTGCGAGAAGGTGCCGCGGCGGGTGTCCTGCCCGGACAGCCGGATCAGCTTGCCGTCGGCGACCAGCGAGCCCAGCGCCAGCAGTTCGGCGAACGCCCAGTCGACCTTGCCTTCGTAGGCCATCTCGCGGCGCCGCTCGAGCACCGGCAGCACCCGGGGGTGCACGCTGAAGCCTTCGGGAATCGCCATGAACGCGTCACCGATGCGGGCCAGCATCGCCTTGTCGACCGCGGTGTTCAGCCCGCGCGGCACCTGCTGCTCGGACTCCACCGACTCGCTGGGCAGTGCGGCGTGCTTCTCGAGTTCGCGGATTTCGTTGAACACCCGCTCCAGCTGGCCGTGGTAATCGCGCAGCGCGTCCTCGGCCTCCTTCATCGAGATGTCGCCACGACCGATCAGATCTTCGGTGTAACTCTTGCGGACGCCACGCTTGGAGCCGATCACGTCGTACATGTACGGGTTGGTCATCGACGGGTCGTCGCCCTCGTTGTGCCCGCGCCGGCGGTAGCACAGCATGTCGATGACGACGTCCTTGTGGAACTTCTGCCGGAAGTCCACCGCGATCCGGGCCACCCAGTCGCACGCTTCCGGGTCGTCGCCGTTGACATGGAAGATCGGCGCGCCGATCATCTTGGCCACGTCGGTGCAGTACTCGCTCGAGCGCGAGTAATCCGGCGCCGTGGTGAACCCGATCTGGTTGTTGACGACGATGTGGATCGTGCCGCCGACCCGGTAACCGGGCAGCAGTGCCATGTTCAGCGTCTCGGCCACCACGCCCTGGCCCGCGAACGCGGCATCGCCGTGCAGCATCATCGGCACCACCGAGAATGGCGGCTGGTCTTCGGTGCCCGAGGCGCCCCGGCCCAGCAGATCCTGGCGAGCGCGGACCAGCCCTTCGAGTACCGGGTCCACCGCCTCCAGGTGCGACGGGTTGGCGGTCAGGGAAACCTGAATGTCGTTGTCGCCGAACATTTGCAGGTACACGCCGGTAGCCCCGAGGTGGTACTTGACGTCACCGGACCCGTGCGCTTCGGCCGGATTGAGGTTGCCCTCGAACTCGGTGAAGATCTGCGAGTAGGGCTTGCCGACGATATTGGCCAACACGTTGAGCCGGCCGCGGTGCGGCATCCCGATCACGACCTCGTCGAGGCCGTGTTCGGCGCACTGGTCGATGGCCGCATCCATCATCGGGATGACGGTCTCGGCGCCCTCCAGCGAGAAGCGCTTCTGCCCGACGTACTTGGTGTGCAGGAAACTCTCGAAGGCTTCGGCGGCGTTGAGCTTGCTCAGGATGTATTTCTGTTGTGCCACAGTCGGTTTGACGTGCTTGACCTCGATGCGCTCCTGCAGCCACTGCTGCTGTTCGGGCTCGAGGATGTGGGTGTACTCCACACCGACGTGGCGGCAGTAGGCGTCGCGCAGCACCGAGAGGATCTCGCGCAGTTTGCGGATGTCGCCGCCGGGCAGGCCCTCGACCTTGAACTCGCGGTCCAGGTCCCACAGCGTCAGGCCGTGGCTCTGCACATCGAGGTCGGGGTGGCTGCGGAAGCGGGTGTTGTCCAGCCGCAGCGGGTCGATGTCGGCCATCAGGTGCCCGCGGTTGCGGTAGGCGGCGATCAGCTCGACGACGCGGGCGTTCTTGTCCACGATCGAGTCCGGGTTGTCGGTGCGCCACCGGATCGGCTCGTAGGGGATGGACAGTTCGAAGAAGATCTCGTCCCAGAACGCATCGGACAGCAGCATCTCGTGCACGGTCCGCAGGAAGTCGCCGGATTCCGCGCCCTGGATGATGCGGTGGTCGTAGGTCGAGGTCAGCGTGATCAGCTTGCCGACACCCAGTTCGGCGATCCGCAGCTCGCTGGCGCCCTGGAATTCCGCGGGGTACTCCATCGCGCCGACGCCGATGATCGCGCCCTGGCCGGCCATCAGCCGGGGCACCGAGTGCACGGTGCCGATGGTGCCGGGGTTGGTCAGCGAGATCGTCACACCGGCGAAGTCCTCGGCGGTCAGCTTGCCGTCCCGGGCGCGGCGGACGATGTCCTCGTAGGCGGCGACGAACTGCGCGAAACGCAGGGATTCGGATTCCTTGATGGCGGCCACCACCAGGGAGCGCTTGCCATCCTTGCCGTGCAGGTCGATCGCCAGCCCCAGGTTGGTGTGGGCCGGTGTGACGGAGTTGGGCTTGCCGTCGACCTCCGCGAAGTGCCGGTTCATGTTCGGGAACTGCTTGACTGCCTGCACGATCGCGTAGCCCAGCACGTGGGTGAACGAGATCTTGCCGCCGCGCGTCCGCTTGAGCTGGTTGTTGATGACGATGCGGTTGTCGATCATCAGCTTGGCCGGCACGGCGCGCACGCTGGTGGCGGTCGGCACCTCCAGCGAGGTGGCCATGTTCTTGACCACCGCCGCGGCCGCACCGCGCAGCACCTGGACCTCGTCGCCGGCGGCCGGCGCCGGTGCCGTCGACTTCGGCGCCGCTTTCGGAGCGGCCGGTGCCGTGGCCGCCGGCGCCGCTTTCGGGGCGGCCGGGGCGGGCGCCGCGGCCGCCGCTGGGGCTGGTGGGGTCACTGGTGCAGCGGGGGCGGGGGAGCCGCCACCGCGCTGCGCGTCGGGCTTGTAGTCGATCAGGAACTCGTGCCAGCTCTCGTCGACCGAGTCGGGATCGTCACGGAATTTGCGGTACATCTCCTCGACTAGCCACTCGTTCTGACCGAAGGGTGAACTGATACCGCTCACGACAGCTTCTCGCCTCGTTTCCTGGTCGTATGGCGGGGCATGTGCGCCGCGCCCGCCTGCCTCATAAAGGCTAGCGCCTTGCGGATATTCCGCCAGGCTCGCCACCTGGTGTCTTTGGGCCCGGGTCAGGCCGACGGTTGAACGGAGTTGGCTTTGCCATCCGGGTCGTCGAGCAGCCCCGGCAACAGGCGCAGGGTGACCGGCCAGCGGTTGGCCGGGGCGCCGAACGCATCGCGGGCGTTGCCCACGATCTTCTTACCGATCATGCGGTTCCCGATGGCCCCGACCAGGGCGCCCAGCCCGACCGGCAACAGTTTGCCGAACGCCAGCGCCCCGCGACGCAATGTGAAGCGCTTCACGAAATACCGCAGCAATCGGGTGTTCATCTCCGACACCGCCGGCAGCGGCAGGGCCGCGGTTCCTTCGGTGAGCCACGCGCCGCTGGTGCGGCCCGGACCCAGCAGGTCCCTCACAGCGCCCTTGCCCTCGTCGCCGACCAACACCGCCAGCACCAGCGCGCGGCGTCGCTCCCGATTGTCGACCGGAATGCCGTGCACCTCGGCGACGGCCAGCACGAAGAACGCGGTGGCCTCCAGGAAGACCGCGGTCTCGCCGGCGACCGCCGACAGGGCGAGCAGCGTGCCGACCGCAGGTACGGCGGCGGTGGCGCCCACCGCGGCGCCACTGGCCGTCGCGGCCGCCAGGAAACGCTTCTCCAACTTCGTCACGATCTGCGCCGGCCCGGCATCCGGATCACGGTCGCGCAGTCGCTGCACATAGGCGCGCACCGCCGGGCCCTGCACCCGCTCGCTGCGCTCGATGACCCGCGACAACGCGCGGGCTGCCATACCCGGCTTCCCACCGTCGGAGGTCGGTTCGAGCTCCTGCACCGACCGCCTTCGTCGAAAGATGCCCATGCTTGCCTCCCGTTACGGCGTGCGTCGTATTCAGGCTAACGCGCCGGTGGTTGTTTACCCGCTCCAACGGCCGGTCAGCGAACCGTCGCACCGGCGGTGCGAGTTGTTGAAGGCAACATCTGTCCGTAGCGTCGCAGGAGGTGGCTTTCTGCCCGCAGCCGCAGGGCGCAGCGATGGGAGGGGCGGTTGAGCACCGCGAGGGGCCGGACTCGACCCGGCGACCACGTGCGACGTGTCGAATCGGCACGTTCTGCTCCCACACGTCCGGCTGACCGGGCCACTGCGACCAATCCGTGGAACGCGCTGTGGGCGATGTTGCTCGGCTTCTTCGTGATCCTGGTGGATTCCACGATCGTGGCCGTGGCGAATCCCAGCATCATGGTGGCGCTCGGTGTCGGCTACGACACCGTGATCTGGGTGACCAGCGCTTACCTGCTGGCCTACGCGGTGCCGCTGCTGGTCGCTGGGAGACTCGGTGACCGGTTCGGCCCGAAGAACCTGTATCTGGTCGGGCTGGCGGTGTTCACCGGCGCCTCGCTGTGGTGCGGTTTGGCCGGCGGCATCGAGATGTTGATCACTGCGCGGGCGGTGCAGGGCATCGGCGCGGCGCTGCTGACCCCGCAAACCCTGTCGGTGATCACTCGGACCTTCCCGCCGGACCGCCGCGGCATGGCGATGAGCGTATGGGGCGCGACCGCCGGGGTCGCGACGTTGGTCGGCCCTCTGGCGGGTGGCGTGCTGGTGGACCGGCTGGGCTGGGAGTGGATCTTCTTCGTCAACGTCCCGATCGGTGTCGTCGGCCTGGTCATGGCCGTGGTGCTGATTCCGGATCTTCCGGTCCACCGGCACCGGTTCGACGTGATCGGGATGGTGCTGTCGGGGATCGGGATGTTCCTGGTCGTCTTCGCGCTGCAGGAGGGCCAGGCGCAGGGGTGGGCCCTGTGGATCTGGGCGCTGATCGTCGGCGGCGTCGGCTGTATGGCGGTCTTCGTCTACTGGCAGGCGGTCACCGGAGGTGAGCCGCTGGTGCCGCTGCACATCTTCCGCGACCTCGACTTCGGCCTGTCCAACATCGGGGTGGCCGTCATCGGCTTCGCCGCCACCGGGATGGTGCTGCCGGTGATGTTCTATGCGCAGGCGGTGTGCGGCATGTCGCCGACCCGCTCGGCGCTGCTGACCGCACCGATGGCGATCGCCACCGGTGTGCTCGCCCCGGTGGTCGGCCGGATCGTCGACCGGGCACATCCGCGGTCGGTGGTCGGTTTCGGCTTCTCGGTGCTGGCGATAGCGCTGACCTGGCTGTCGATCGAGATGACGCCCACCACCCCGATCTGGCGGCTGGTGCTGCCGTTCGCGGCGATCGGGGCCGGGATGGCGTTCATCTGGTCGCCGCTGGCGGCCACCGCCACCCGTAATCTCCCACCGCACCTGGCCGGCGCGGGGTCCGGCGTCTACAACGCGACCCGTCAGGTGGGCGCGGTGCTCGGCAGTGCCGGCATGGCGGCCTTCATGACGTCGCGGATCGCGGCGGACATGCCGGCCCTGCCGGGCGGCACCGGGCCCGGATCGGGGCATACCGCAGCCGGCCTGGAGCTGCCCGAGTTTCTGCATGAGCCGTTCGCGGCGGCGATGTCGGAGTCCACACTGCTGCCCGCGTTCATCGCCCTGTTCGGTGTGGCCGCCGCGTTGTTCATGGTCGGCATCGTCGTCACACCGGCCCGGCGGACCGCCCGGCCGATCGACGACCCCGACGACCCCGACGAGTTCGACGAGTTCGACGAGCTGGAGGAGCTGGAGGGCCCTGGCTCTGCTGCGGCGCGGGTGGAACGTGTCAGCCTCCCCAGTCGCTTCGCGGCGATGGACGCGCCGCACGGGGCCGACCGGCCGACCGAGGTGATCCCGATCGCTGACCCCTGGGCCCGCCAAGACCCTCCCGAACGCCGTCGCGTGATCGTTGACGAGGCCCGCCGGCCGATCCGTCGCGACGACGCCGTCACCGAACCGCTGACCGTCGAGCTGCCGCCGGCGGTGCCCGAGCCGGCGCCGTTGACCCACAATGGTTTTCACGTCGACGGCGGCCATCACTTCCGTCCGCTGGCCAACGGGTCGTCGGTACCGGATGTGCTGGCCAAATTCGGGATCACCGGTCAGACGTCGGTGCGCCGAAATCGGCATTACCGGCAGGATCCCGACGACACCGACCGCATCGGGCGGCACAGTTAGCCCGACGACGGCAGCTGACTACCGGGTGGTGTTGCCGATGATCTCCACGCCCGTGCCGTTCCAACGGAACTTCACGACGCCGGTCAACCCTTCGATGCCGCTGGCGTTCTGCAGGGCCACCGTGTCGGCGGTGCTGTGTGCCAGGTCGATTCCGCTGAACCCGTAGGTGTCCGGCACGGTCTGCGGAACGAACTGTCCGAGATGGAACAGCACCGCACGCTTACTCGGGTTCTCGGCGTTGGTGTTGGCCTTCACGATCACCGCCGACAGTTCGGCGCACTCGCTGTAGTTGCCGGTCAGTGGTTCGGGGTTCCAGGGCTGGCCGCTGCGCGGGTCGCGGGGCAGCTCCGAGACGGCCTTGGCGATCGCCGGGGCGGCCAGGTTGACCGCGCACGGATCGGCCGGTGCCGGGCTGCTGCCGGGAGTGGCTGTGGCGGTGGGTTCCTCGGCGGTGGCGGGCGGGCTGGTGTTCTGCGGCGTCTTGGCGACTGTCGAGTCACCCGAGCCGCAACCGGCCAGCAGTACCGCCGCGAGCCCGCCGACCACGGCTAACGGTTTTGCGGCACTCAACACACCGGGCACCGTACCGTCGCCCGGCCGGGATCGCCGGGAGGCGTGGCCGGGCTTGCGGTGCGCGGATCGACAGCGGCAATAGTTCGCCGCGATTGCCCGTAGACTGCTAGGCGCTATGACCTCGCCTGACACCCCCGACGTGACCTTCGCCGACCTGCAAATCCACCCTTCGGTCCTGCAGGCTGTCGCCGACGTCGGCTACGAGACGCCGTCGGCTATCCAGGCCGCCACCATCCCGGCGTTGCTGGAGGGCTCCGACGTCGTCGGGCTGGCGCAGACCGGCACCGGCAAGACCGCGGCGTTCGCCATCCCGATCCTGTCGCGGATCGACACCACCAGCAAAGCCACTCAGGCCCTGGTACTCGCGCCGACCCGCGAGTTGGCGCTCCAGGTGGCCGAGGCGTTCGGCCGTTACGGGGCGCATCTGCCGCGGGTCAATGTGCTGCCGATCTACGGTGGCGCGTCCTACACCGTGCAGCTCTCCGGGCTCAAGCGCGGCGCCCAGGTCGTGGTCGGCACCCCCGGGCGCGTCATCGACCACCTGGAACGCGGCACGCTGGATCTGTCGCATCTGGACTACCTGGTGCTCGACGAGGCCGACGAGATGCTGCAGATGGGGTTCGCCGAGGACGTCGAGCGCATCCTGGCCGACACTCCGGAATACAAGCAGGTGGCGTTGTTCTCGGCCACCATGCCGCCGGCGATCCGCCGGATCACCACCAAATACCTGCACGATCCGGTCGAAGTCACCGTCAAGGCCAAGACCGCCACCGCGGAGAACATCACCCAGCGCTACATCGAGGTGGCCGGCCCGCGGAAGATGGATGCCCTGACCCGGGTGCTCGAAGTCGAGCCATTCGAGGCGATGATCGTGTTCGTCCGCACCAAGCAGGCGACCGAGGAGGTCGCCGAAAAGCTGCGCGCCCGAGGGTTTTCCGCGTCGGCCATCAACGGTGATATCGCCCAGGCGCAGCGCGAGCGCACCATCACCGCATTGAAGAACGGCGGCTCCAGGGGGGTGGACATCCTGGTCGCCACCGACGTCGCCGCTCGCGGCCTGGACGTGGACCGCATCTCGCACGTGGTCAACTACGACATTCCCAACGATCCCGAGGCATACGTGCACCGGATCGGACGCACCGGCCGGGCCGGCCGGTCCGGCATCGCTCTGCTGTTCGTCAGCCCGCGCGAACGCCATCTGCTCAAGTTGATCGAGAAAGTGACTCGGCAGAAGCTGGTCGAGTCCGCACTGCCCAGCGTCGACGATGTCAATGCTCAACGGGTGTCCAAGTTCGCCGACGCGATCACCACTCATCTCGGCGGGTCGGGCATCGAGTTGTTCCGCCGCCTGGTCGAGGACTACAGCCGCGAGCACAACGTGCCGATGGCCGATATCGCCGCCGCGCTGGCGTTGCAGTCCCGCGACGGGGAAGCGTTCCTGATGGTGGAACCGCCGCCGGACAAGCGACGCGAACGTGCCAAGCCGGATCGCGACGGCGGCCGGGACGACCGGAAGCGTTCGCACGACGGGCCCAAGGACGGTTTCGCCACCTACCGGGTCGCGGTCGGCAAGCGCCACCGGGTCAACCCGGGCGCGATTGTCGGGGCGCTGGCCAACGAAGGCGGACTGCGTCGCAGCGACTTCGGCCAGATCACCATCAAGGTGGATCATTCGCTGGTGGAGTTGCCGGCCAAGCTACCGGGCAAGACATTCAAAGCACTTGAGCAGACCCGGATACAGGGCCAGCTGATCAACCTGCGCCGTGACCGGCCGTCGGGTAAGCCCGAGCGCCGCGGGGAGGGCGGGGCGCACCGGAAACGGATGGAATGACGCCGCTGCGCGAGGACGACGTCGCACAGGGCGGGTTGGAACAGATCGCTCATGTGGACCGGGTCGCCTCGCTGACCGGTGTGCGCGCGGTGGCGGCGATCCTGGTCGTCGGCACCCATGCGGCCTACACCACCGGCAAGTACACCCACGGCTACGCCGGCCTGCTGGGTTCCCGCATGGAGATCGGGGTGCCGATCTTCTTTGTGCTCTCCGGCTTTCTGTTGTTCCGGCCGTGGGTGCGTGCCACCGCCTTCGACCGCCCGGAGCCCTCGGTGCCTCGCTACGCCTGGCATCGGGTGCGGCGCATCATGCCGGCCTACGTCGTCACCGTGGCGCTGGCGTACCTGCTCTACCACTTCCGCACCGCCGGCCCGAACCCCGGCCACAACTGGATCGGGTTGCTGCGCAACCTGACTCTGACGCAGATCTATACCGACAATTACATGTTCGGCTATCTGCATCAGGGCCTCACCCAGATGTGGAGCCTCGCGGTGGAGGTCGCCTTCTACGTGGTGCTGCCGCTGCTGGCCTACCTGTTGCTGGTCTGGTTGTGTCGCCGCGAGTGGCGGCCGGTGCGACTGCTGACCGGGCTGGCGGCGGTGGCGGCGATCACCCCCGCCTGGCTGACCTTGGTGCACACCACCGACTTCCTGCCCGACGGTGCCCGGTTGTGGTTGCCGGCCTATCTGGCCTGGTTCGTCGCCGGAATGCTCCTGGCGGTGCTGCAGGCGATGGGCGTGCGCTGCTACGGCTTCGTGGCGATCCCGTTGGCGCTCATCTGCTATCTCATCGCGTCCACCCCGCTCGCAGGGGAGCCCACCACATCGCCGGCCAAGCTGTCGGAGGCTCTGGTCAAAGCCGGCTTCTACGCGGTGATCGCCGCCCTGGCGGTGGCACCGCTGGCGCTGGGCAACCACGGCCTGTACGCCAGGCTGCTGGCGAGCCGGCCAATGGTCTGGCTGGGGGAGATCTCCTACGAGATCTTCCTGGTCCACCTGGTGCTGATGGAGGTGGTGATGGTCGAGGTGCTGCACGCCCCGGTCTACACCGGGTCGATGCTCAATCTGTTCGTGGTCACCATGCTGGTCACCATCCCGGTGTCCTGGGTGCTGCACCGGTTTACGAGGGTGAAGTCCTGACCTCGCTGGACGGCGTGACGACCGGGACCACGAACTGAGCCAGCATGGCGCGCTCATCGTCGGCGTCGCGGCCCGGGAAGCTCAGCATCGACGTCATCACCCGCACCACCCAGCGGGCCCGCTGTTGCACCGCCTCGGGGTCGTCGGCGCCCAGTGCGGACAGGAACGTCGTGACCATCATGGTGATGACGTCGGATCGTTCGGCCATCGCTGCACCGATCGGCGGGCCGGTCTCGGCGAACCAGGATGCCAACGCCGGGTTGCCCCGCACCAGGGCCAGGGATTCGGTGATCCCGGTGACCAGCCGCTGCGCCGGATCTTCGATCGCCGCGAGCCGCTGGGTCAACTCGCGATAGAGCGTATTGGCCCAGCGGTGCACGTAGGCGGTGTAGAGCGCGTCGCGGCTCTCGAAGTACCGGTACAGCGTGGCGCGGGAACATCCTGCGGCGCGGGCGATCTCATTCATGCCGACCGAGCCCGGGTCGTGCTCGGCGAACAGCTTCTCGGCCGCGTCGAGGATCTTCTCGGCGGCCAGCTCACCGCGCTGGTCGGCCAACCAGGCCCGCCCGACCATCATGACGAGACGGTGAAGGGCACCGTCATAGGCCGGCGTACGTAACTGCCACCTGCCCATGCGATCCCGGCTTCGTCGACCGCGTAGTCGGGGCAGCGGGCGAGCAGTTCCTCCAGCGCCACCCGGGCCTGCATGCGCGCAGCCTGATTGCCGATGCAATGGTGCGCGCCGTAGCCGAAACTCAGGATCTGGCGCGGCTTGCGCAATACGTCGAGCTCTTCGGCGGTCGGCCCGAACTGGCGCTCGTCCCGGTTGGCCGAGCCGTACAGCAGCAGGGCCCGCCGGCCGGCGGGAATGGTGTCGTTGCCGATCGTGACATCCCGGGTGGCGGTGCGGGCCAGACCCTGCACCGGGGAGGTCATCCGCAGCAACTCCTCGACGGCCTCGTTGATCAGGGTCGGGTCGTCGACGAGCATCTTGCGCTGATCCGGGTGCTGGTGCAGCAATTGAGTTGAGCCGCCCAGCATTCCGGTCGTGGTGTCGTTGCCGCCGGTGACCATGGTGAACGCGAAGGCCAGAATCGCGAAGATTCCGGCGTCGTCGCCGGGGGCGCCCATTCCCGCGGCAACCAGATGCGACACGGTGTCCTCGCCCTGGTCGGTGCGGCGCCGCTCGATCAGGCCGCTGAAATAGGTCATCATCTCGATCACCGCGTCCCCGGCGGAGGCGACGCCGTCCGGGTTGATGGTGGCCGCGACGATGGCGTCGGTCCAGCGGTCGAACTGGGAGCGGTCTTCCTGCGGCACCCCGAGGAAGTGCGCGACGACCATCGACGGCAGCGGCTTGAACACTTCGGCGACGATGTCACCGCCACCGGCCGAGCGCAGTCGCTCGATCCGCTCGATGACGAAGTGGCGCACTTCCGGCTCGAGCTGCTTGACGTGGGCCGGGGTGAAGGCGCGAGCCACCAGCTTGCGGAACTCGGTGTGCACCGGCGGATCCTGCATCACCATCGGGGGATTGGCGGCCAGGCCGATCATCTCCAGGTCGCCGTAGTTGATCGTCAGGCCTTTGGCCGAGGAGAACGTCTGATGGTCGGAGGCGGCCGCCCAGACATCGGCGTGCCGGGACAGCACGTAGTAGTCCTGGTCGGGGGCGTCCGCCGGCACCACGTGGTGGACCGGGTCGTGCTCGCGCAGCGCGGCGTACATCGGCCAGGGGTTGGGCCAGGTGTCGGCGTTGCACGGCTGAAATTTCGGATGAGACATCATGGTCGTCATGTCTCATTGATACGACAATAGTCCAGTGTGTGTCAATGGTTGCGGGCTTTCCGATTTCCGCATCGCAGGTGACACGGCACTTGTGTGAGACTGTAATGCAGTCTACGTTTGCCGCTATGTCACAAGTCGGCCGAAAACCGCGAGCGAGTGGATACCGCGCATTGGTGGTCGTGTGTGAACAGGCATGACAGGCAGAAGGTTTCATTGGTACACCGCCTGGGCCGCAACTGGATGCTGTTGACGGCGGTGTTCGTCCTCGCTCTGGCGGGATTCGCGGTGTATCGCCTGCACGGCATTTTCGCGTCCCACGACGTCACATCAACCCCCAGTGGCTTCGCCAATGACGTAGCGCCGTTCAACCCCAAGCGCGTGCTCATCGAGGTGTATGGCCCGCCTAGGACCGTGGCGACCATCACCTATTTGGATGTGGATGCGCAACCGCAACGTGCCGACGCTGTCGTGCTGCCGTGGTCCTACGACGCGACGACCACGAAACCTGCTGTTGCTGCCAATGTCTCGGCCCAAGGCGATAACGATTGGATCGGCTGCCGGATCACGATCGACAACGAGGTCAAAGACGAGAGAACGGCCAATGCCTTGCACGCCTTCACCTACTGCTTGGACAAGTCCGGATGAGCCCGCAGCCGTCGTGGCGTCGGCTTCCGGACCTGCTGCGGCGCTACTCCGCCGCGATCGTCTTCTTCTGGCTCGCCGTGGCCATGGTGACGAACGTCTTCGTGCCGCAACTGGAGAAGGTGGCCGAAGCGAACAACGCATCGCTGAGCCCGCAGGATGCACCATCCCTGGAGGCCGCCAAACACATCGGTGAGGTCTTCGACGAGTTCAGTTCAGACAGCTCGGCGATGATCGTGCTGGAGGGCGATCAGCCACTGGGTGCCGATGCGCACCACTACTACGACGTTTTGATCGACAAGCTCAACCGGGACACCCGGCACGTCGAGCACGTTCAAGATTTCTGGGGAGACCCGCTGACCGCGGCCGGTTCGCAGAGTGTCGACGGCAAGGCCGCGTTGGTGCAGGTGTATCTGGCCGGTAATCAGGGTGAATCGCTGGCCAACGAGTCGGTCGATGCGGTGCGCGACATCGTCAACGACACACCTGCGCCATCGGGCTTACGGGCGTATGTCACCGGCGCCGCACCTCTGGTCACCGACCAGTTCCAGGTCGGCAGTCAGGGCACCTGGAAGACGACGCTGATCACGATCGGCGTGATCCTGGCGATGCTGTTGTGGCTGTACCGCCGAGTCACCACAGCGATCCTGGTGATCTTCATGGTGATGATCGAGTTGACCGCATCGCGCGGGGTCGTCGCAGTACTGGCCAACGCCGGCATCATCAAATTGTCGACCTATTCGACGAATCTGCTGACATTGCTGGTCATCGCCGCCGGCACCGATTACGCAATCTTTCTGCTCGGCCGCTATCACGAGGCCCGCTATGCCGGCCAGGATCGGATCACGGCGTTCAACACCATGTATCACGGCACCGCACACATCATCCTGGGTTCGGGCCTGACGATTGCCGGTGCGGTGTTCTGCCTGACCTTCGCTCGGCTCCCATATTTTCAGACGTTGGGCATCCCCGCAGGTATCGGAGTGCTCGTCGCGGTGGTGGCGGCGTTGACGTTGGCGCCCGCGGTGCTCGCCATCGGCCGGCACTTCGGCCTGTTCGATCCGGCACGGGAGCTGCGTACCCAGGGGTGGCGGCGGATCGGCACCGCCCTGGTGCGCTGGCCCGGGCCAATCCTGGTGGCCGCGATCGCGGTGGCGCTGATCGGCCTGCTCGCGTTGCCCGGATACAAAACCAGCTATGACACCCGGCCCTACATGCCGGCCCGCGCTCCGGCCAACGTCGGCTATGTGGCTGCCGAGCGGCACTTTTCACAGGCCCGGCTGAACCCCGAGCTGCTGATGATCGAAGCCGACCACGACATGCGCAACCCGACGAACATGATCCTGCTCGAACGCGTCGCCAAGGCGATCTTCCATACCGACGGCATCGCGCAGGTCCAATCGATCACCCGGCCGCTGGGCACGCCCCTGGATCACACGTCGATCCCGTTTCAGATCAGCGCCGGCAGCGCGACACAGATCCTCAACTTGCCCTTCCAGGAGTCGCAAGCGGCCACCATGCTCAAACAGGTTGAAGTGATCAACAATTCAATCGACATCCTGCGCCAGCAATATCTCCTGCAACAGCAATCCGGCGCCATCACCGATGAGCAAGCGAAGGCATTTGAGCAGACGGTGGCTACTGCGACGGATCTGCGGAATAAGATTGCCAATTTCGACGACTTCATCCGCCCGCTGCGCAGCTACTTCTACTGGGAACCACACTGTTTCGATATCCCGGCGTGCGCAGCGATCCGGTCGGTGCTCGACGCGCTCGACGGAATCGACGTGCTCACCTCTCAGCTCGACGACGTCGCCGGGAGCATCGCCAAACTCGATGCACTGCAACCCAAGCTGCTCGCCCTGATCCCGCCCCAGATCGCCAGTCAGGAACAAAATCGCGAACTGAGCCTGTCCAACCACGCGACCAGTTCCGGGTTGAACGACCAGGCAGCGGCCGGCCTCGACAACGCAACCGCCATGGGCAAGGCGTTCGACGAGGCGAAAACCGATGACTCGTTCTATCTACCGCCGGAGGTCTTCACCAACCCCGAATTCCTGCGCGGGGTGAAGATGTTCATGTCGCCGGACGGCAAGGCGGCCCGGATGATCATCACCCATGAGGGCGATCCCGCTACACCGGAGGGCATTTCGCATATCGAAGCGATCCGCCATGCCGCGCGCGATGCGGTCAAGGGAACTCCGCTCGCGGGCTCCAAGATCTACCTAGCCGGCACCGCGGCCACCTACAAGGACATCGCCGACGGTGCCAAATATGACCTGATGATTGCCGGAATCGCCGCGCTGAGCCTGATCCTGCTGGTCATGATGTTCATCACCCGCAGCCTCATCGCCGCACTGGTCATCGTCGGCACCGTCGCGTTGTCTTTGGGAGCATCTTTCGGGCTCTCAGTGCTGATCTGGCAGTACATTTTCGGCATCCAGCTGTACTGGATCGTGCTGGCTCTGGCGGTCATCCTGCTGCTGGCCGTGGGATCCGACTACAACCTACTGCTGATATCTCGCTTCAAGGAGGAACTCCATGCCGGCATAAACACCGGCATCATCCGCGCGATGGCCGGCTCCGGTTCGGTAGTCACCTCGGCGGGTCTGGTCTTCGCCGCGACGATGGCATCGTTCATGTTCGCCGAGTTGCGGGTGCTGGGCCAGATCGGCACCACGATCGCCCTCGGGCTGTTGTTCGACACCCTCATCGTGCGCTCGTTCATGACCCCGTCGATCGCAGCACTGTTGGGCCGCTGGTTCTGGTGGCCGCTGAAGGTACGTCCCCGGCCCGCCAGCCAGATGCTGCAGCCCTACGGATCCCGTTCGGCGGTGCGCCAGCTATTGCTGTGGGATGACGACGATCCGGGCACGTCCACGGTCAGCGCATCCGCGCGCAACAGCGGTGGAGGAGAACGATGAGTTTCGGCTTCTGGGGCGCCCTCACGGTGCTTGCAGCGGTGATGGCACTGGTTTTCGCCGGGTGCGCGCTAGTGTACGTCCGGCGGCTGGAGAATCGGATGCCGGCTGCACTCGGCGAGAAAATCGGTGCCCATAAAGCGGTGCTGGCCAAAGTGCGGAAGCGTCAAACCCTGACGCAAGATGAGTTCACCTACGCGCGCGAACTGGTCGCCGACGCCCGATCCCCACTGGCGTATGCGATACCCGCTGCCATCTTCTCCGCGGGCTTGTTCTACATCGTCGGTTGCCTTCACGAGCTCGACGTCCATGGCGGCCACCCCTCATTCCGAACCTTTATTGGAGGCTTTCCTATGCTGGGATCGTTGAACATGCTCGGACAGTTCCGCAGAGTCGCGCGATTGAAGTCGCGCCTACCGGATGCTGTCCCGCTGTGAGCCGCCAAGCTGACACCACCACGAAGTCCGTGGAGACTGTCGCGCCAGAGTTGATCGAGGCCGCTGTGCGGGCCGCCGAAACACTCAAACGCGACATCGTCGAAGTCCCAGTCAGCGCCATCGCTGCCGAAGCCCAGATGTCCCGTAGCACACTGCTTCGCAGATTGGGCGGATCCCGCAGGGTTCTCGATGCTGCGGTCCGTGCCGCCGGTATCGACCCCGGCGGCCGGCCCCCGGTACGGGTGCGAGCGCTCACCGCGGCCGCCGAGTTGATCAGCGAGAACGGCTTGGCCGCAACCACTCTGGATATAATTGCCGAACGTGCCGACTGTTCGGTGTTTAGCTTGCACGCCGCTTTCGGCGGACGCGACGAACTGCTACGCGCCGTATTCGATCAGTTCAGTCCCATTCGCGACATCGAAGACTATCTCGCCGCCGTGCCGGACGACCTCCGTACCACGGTGCACGGCATTTACCGCACGATCGCGGACGCGCTGAGCCGTGAACCTCGGGTCGCTCCCGCGATGCTGGCGGAGGTGTACTCGAGACCGGCAAGTCCCACGGTGCAGTCACTGACCCGCTACGCGGCTCCACGCATGTTGGGCACCCTCGGAGCCTGGTTTGAGAGAGAGATCCGCGCGGGACGCATCAAGGATCAGCCGCTGCTGGTGCTGATCCAGCAACTTCTCGGACCGATAATCGTTCACATGCTGATGCGTCCGGCGTTCCCCGAGGCTCTCGACTTCATGCTGCCCGATGTCGACAGCATCTGCGAACAAATGACCGCCAATTTCCTTGCCGCCGTGGGGACCTAAATCCCCGAACCCGGATTCAGAATGTTCAGCGGGTCGAGCGCGTCCTTGACCCGCTGGTTCAGTGCCATCGCGTCGGGGCCCAGCTGCTCGGCCAGCCACGGGCGCTTGAGCCGTCCCACGCCGTGTTCGCCGGTGATGGTTCCGCCCAGGGAGATGGCCAGCTCCATGATCTGGCCGTAGGCGGCCTGCGCACGGTGCACCTCGTCGGGGTCACTCGGATCGTGCACGATCAGCGGGTGCGTGTTGCCGTCGCCGGCGTGCGCGATCACCGAGATCATCACCCGGCGGTCGGCGGCGATCTTCTCGATCCCGGTGATCAGGTCGGCCAGCTTGGGCAGTGGCACTCCCACGTCCTCCAGCAGCAGCGGGCCCTTTGCCTCGACGGCCGGGATGCAGAAGCGTCGGGCGGCGACGAATCCTTCGGCCTCGATCGGGTCGTCGGTGGAGAACACGTCTTTGGCGCCGTGTTCGCCGAATACCCGGGCCATCAGCTCGATGTCCTCCGCGCCGGCATGCCCCCGTGCGTCGGAGGCCGCCACCAACATGGCCGCGGCTTCGCGGTCCAGCCCCATCCGCACGTGGTCCTCGACGGCGTTGATCGCCACCGAGTCCATGAACTCCAGCATCGACGGGCGCAACTGCCCGGAGACGTCGAGCACCGCGTCGACCGCGGCCGCCACGGAGTTGAAGGTGGCCACCACCACCGCCGATTTCGGCTGGGCCGGCAGCAGTCGCAGGGTCACCTCGGTGATCACCCCGAGGGTGCCCTCGCTGCCGACGAACAGTTTGGTCAGCGAGAGCCCGGCCACGTCCTTCAGGCGGGGCCCGCCGAGACGCACCGCGGTGCCGTCGGCCAGCACCACCTGAAGGCCCAGCACGTAGTCGGTGGTGACGCCGTATTTGACGCAGCACAGTCCGCCTGCGTTGGTGGCGATATTGCCGCCGATGCTGCAGATCTCGAACGACGACGGATCCGGCGGGTACCAGAGGCCCTGTGCGGCAACGGCTTTCTTCACCTCGGCGTTGAACAGGCCGGGTTGGCACACCGCGGTGCGGGTGACGGGGTCGACGGTGATCTCACGCATCTTCTCGGTGCACAGCACGATCCCGCCGTCGACGGCGGTGGCGCCGCCCGAGAGCCCGGTGCCCGCGCCCCGGGTCACCACCGGAACCCGGTGGGCGGTGGCCCAGCGCATGACCGTCTGCACCTCTTCGGTGCGCAGTGGGCGCACCACTGCCAGCAGCTTGCCCGCCGACGGGTCCAAAGCGTTGTCCTGCCGGTAGCCGTCGGTGATCGTGGGATCGGTGACCACCATGCCCTCGGGAAGGTCGGCGATCAGTTGGGTCAGCGCATCGGCATCCACGCAGGTCATCTTAGGAGGTGGCAGCAATCCGGTCATTGACCGCATTTCCCGGAAGGTTCCTCCGACGACGCGGATCAACTTCAAACTTGACGTGCGCAAGGTCCCCGACCCCGAGGGCGGGGAACGTGCGGTGATCTCCCTCGACGGCAAATACCTGCCCACCAAGCCGTTCTGACCGTCAAATCCGAGGAGCTGAAATGGACTTCGCACAACACACCATCGATCTCGCCCGCCGCAATGTTGAGGGGGGCGGGCGTCCGTTCGCCACGGTCATCGTCAAGGACGGCGCGATCCTGTCTGAAAGCCCGAACCGGGTCGCCCAGACCAACGACCCCACCGCGCACGCCGAGATCCTGGCCATTCGGCAGGCGTGCACGGCGCTGGGTACCGAACACCTGACCGGGGCTACCATCTTCATCCTGGCGCTGCCCTGCCCGATGTGCCTCGGTGCGCTGTACTACTGCTCGCCGGATGAGGTCGTCTTCCTGACCACCCGGGAGGCCTACGAACCGCATTATGTCGACGACCGAAAGTACTTCGAGTTCAACACCTTTTACGACGAGTTCGCCAAGCCCTGGGACCGGCGGCGGCTGCCCATGCGGCACGAGTCCCGCGACGACGCGGTCGACGTCTACCGGGTGTGGCAGCAGCGGAACGGCGGAAACCGTCGGGTTTCGGGAGTGCCGAGCGCTCTGAGCTAGCCCGATAGGTAGTTGACGTAACAATTAAAATAGTTTGATCGTATGCTCGCCTGATCGGCGCCGCAACCGCCCTCGTCTACGGTCTTGATGCTGGATTGGCCTGCGGAAGGGCTCGACAGTTGCTAGCGTCTCGGCTATGGTGGGCCGTGTTATTAGTTGCTCAGTCAACTACTGAGAGCGGGTTCAAACTTGTTGGAGGGCTCATGACAATTGATTCCACCACCGCGTTGCGAGTGGCCGCCCTGTCCGAATTGCCAGAGCGGGAACCCGTCGCCGCGAAAGTGGAAGGCGTGGACCTCGTCCTCGTACGCCGCGGGGATGACGTCTCGGTGCTTTACGGCCGCTGCGCTCACCGCGGGGCCCTGATGTCCGACGGACACATCGACGGGCAGCTTCTCGTCTGCGATGTGCACGGTTGGCGCTACGACATCGAAACCGGTGTCGCACCGGTCAATCCGGCTGTGGGACTGGCGAAGTTCCCGGCCTGGGTGTCCGGCGGAGCAGTCTACGTCGACCAATCCGCGGTGACGGCCTTCGCGCAGGCCAACCCCCAACTCTATGGCGACGACGGCTACCAGGGCGCCTGGATCAAACCGGCGGACACACCCGAGGAACCGTTCGTCACCCAGATCCACGAACTGGCCAGGAACGGGCTGAGCAGGGTCGGCAAGCATGGAGCCACCGCGGCGATGGGCGTCCCGCGCACGGAGCTGCCCTCATGGGATTCGATCCAGCTGGTGACCGCGCAGCTGGCCCGGCTCCCGCTGCTCGACGACGAGCAGGTGAGCACCGAGACGGTGATCGGCCCGGGCGCCAAGCGGCCGCTAGTTCTCGATATCCCGCTGTTCGTCAGCGATATGAGCTTCGGCGCCTTGTCGCAGGAGGCCAAGACCGCACTGGCTGCCGGTGCGCAGCTTGCCGGAACCGGAATCTGCTCGGGTGAAGGAGGCATGCTTCCCGAAGAGCAGCAGGAGAATTCGCGGTACTTCTACGAACTTGCCTCGGGCAGATTCGGCTGGAGCCTCGAGCATCTCGACAAGGTCCAGGCCCTGCACTTCAAAGGCGGTCAGGGCGCCAAGACCGGCACCGGCGGCCACCTTCCCGGATCCAAGGTGGTGGGAAAGATCGCCGAAGTCCGTGGACTGGAACCAGGGACGGCCGCCATCTCACCCGCGCGGTTCCCGGACTGGACATCGCTGGAGCCATTCAAGGACTGCGCCGCGCAGGTGCGCGAATTGTCCGGCGGAATCCCGGTCGGCTACAAGATGAGCGCGCAGCACATCGAGCGTGACATCGACGCCGCCCTGGAGATCGGCGTCGACTACCTCATCCTCGACGGACGCGGCGGTGGGACCGGTTCGGCACCAACGATTTTCCGGGACAACATCTCGGTTCCGACCATCCCGGCATTGGCCCGGGCGCGGCGGCACCTGGACCGATGCCAGGCCGATCAGGTCACGCTGGCCATCACCGGCGGGATCCGCACCCCGGCCGACATGGTCAAGGCCCTGGCGCTGGGCGCCGACGCCATCGCGCTGTCCAACGCTGCGATCCAGGCCATCGGGTGTGTCGGTATGCGCGCCTGCCACACCAACGCCTGCCCGGTCGGCATCGCCACGCAGGACCCCCGACTGCGTGCCCGGCTTCCGGTCCAGCTCGCCGCCGAACGATTGGACCGATATCTGCGCTCGGTGGTCGATCTCATGGTGGTGCTCGCCCGGGCCTGCGGCCATGCGCGGCTCGCCGACTTCGCCCTTGACGACCTGGTGACATTCGACCGCGACTTCGCCTACCTCAGCGGAGTCCTCTACGCAGGAGTGATGCCGCTATGACAATGCAGAACAACGCACCGACCGAGCCCGGAGACCAGGGCCTGGACTGGCACAAAGCCGCCGATGTCGGCCAACTCGACGAGGGGCAGGTGGCCACCTGCCCGGCCGGACTCAAGACCGTCGCGCTGACCAAGCTGCACGGCCGGTACGGCGCCGTCGACAACCGCTGCCCGCATCAGGGCGGCCCGCTGGGGCAGGGGACCCTGGAGAACGATCAAATCCGCTGCCCCTGGCACGGATTCGACTTCGACCCATTCACCGGTGAGGCCGCCGGCGGGCCTGATTTCAACGTTGCGACGTACCCGGTCGAAGAGCGTGAGGACGGCATCTACGTCGGGATACCACCGTGCGGGCCGGTGCGCCGCACCGTCAGCGACGTCCTGGTCGAGACGATGACCAACTGGGGTGTGGACACGGTGTTCGGCATGGTCGGCCATTCCAATCTGGGTTTCGCCGAAGCCCTGCACCGCGCCGAAACCGCCGGAAAAATGCGGTACTTCGGGATCCGCCATGAGGGGGCGGCGTCATTCGCCGCCGCCGCGTACGGCAAGCTCACCGGCCGGCCCGCCGCCTGCTTCGGCATCGCCGGGCCGGGCTCGACGAACCTGCTGACCGGCCTCTATGACGCGAAGTCCGACCGTGCCCCGGTGCTGGCGATATCCGGAAACGTCGAATCGGCGGTGGCAGGCAAGGGTGCGTTTCAAGACATCGACCTGCTGGCGGCGTTCGCCGATGTCGCGGTGTATTCGGCCATGGTGCGGGCCAACTCCGACCACGCCGAGTTGATGACGCTGGCGGTCAAGCACGCGATCCTGGAACGCGGCGTCGGCCATGTGGTGCTGCCCGATGAGGTGCAGGTGCTCGACGCCGACGACCAGAAGGCCTCCGGACCCGAGGGCCGGATGCCCGACCTGCGGGTGGCGCCGCCGGCGGCACCGTTGGCGCAGGCGCTCGAGCGGATCGAATCCGCGACCCGGCCCGTGGTGATCGTCGGGGCCGGAGCGAAGTTCGACATGCCGGCCATAGTCGAACTCGCTGAACGTCTACAAGCCCCGGTGTTGACCACCTTCAAAGCCAAGGGGCAGATCGCCGATGAGCACCCCTTGGCCTGCGGTGCTCTGGGGCGCTCCGGCACGCCGGTGGCGTCCTGGATGATGAACAAGGCCGACCTGCTGGTGGTGTTCGGCGCGTCCTTCTCCAATCACACCGGCATTTCGCCTTACAAGCCCGTCATCCAAATTGACACCGACCCGCTGGCACTGGGCCGATTCGGCCCGGTGACCGTCCCGGTGCTCGGTGACACCGGCGTGACATGTTCGGCTCTGCTGCAAGGCCTGCGCCGCAACCCGGCGTTGGCCGACCAACGCGGCGAAGTGGCCGAACGCTGGGCTGTCTGGCGCGCCGAAAAGGCCCGTCGGGCAGCGAAACGTCCCACCGGAGGGGTTGCGCCGGCGACCATATTCCAAGAGCTCAGCCGGCTGGTCCCGGCGGACGCCGTGGTGACTGTCGACGTGGGTAATCACGCCTACTCGTTCGGCCGGTATTTCGAGACCAAGCAGCAGGCCGTCCTGATGTCGGGTTATCTCGGGTCGATCGGCTTCGGGTTCCCCGCGGCGATGGGAGCCTGGGCTGCGGCCCCGGATCGGGCGATCGTCGCCGTGACCGGGGACGGCGGATTCGGCCAGTATCTCGCCGAGTTCACCACGGCGGTCAAGTACGGCATGAAGATCACCCACGTTCTGCTCAACAACGGCGAACTCGGAAAGATCAGCCAGGAACAGCGGGGCTCGGAATACGAAGTCTGGCAAACATCGCTCAACAACCCTGATTTCGCCGCCTACGCGCGGGATTGCGGCGGCTACGGCCGGCGGGTGACCGACCCCGCCGAGTTGAGCTCGGCTATTGCAGAAGCCCTCGACCATCCCGGGCCTGCTCTGGTCGAGGTGCTCACCGATCCACGTTCCTACTAGGCCGGCACCGGGCTGTGCTCCCGATCGCAGACCGTGCACAGTAGACCGATGCACCCGCATCCGCGCACCGGCCAGCCGTTCGAGTCACCGGTGCCGCCCGGCTCCGGATGGCCGGGGGAGCCGGCCACCCCGGCCACCCCGCAGGCCGCCGACGCCGCCCGGGTGGCCCGGCTGGCCGAGCAGGCCGAGTCGATCCCGGAGTTGAATGCGCTGATCAGCGTCTGCCGGGCCTGCCCGCGCCTGGTCACCTGGCGTGAAGAGGTCGCAGTGATCAAGCGGAAGTCCTTTGCCGACCAGCCCTATTGGGGCCGGCCGGTGCCTGGCTGGGGATCGGCGACGCCGCGCATCCTGATCGTCGGGTTGGCCCCGGCGGCCAACGGCGCCAACCGGACCGGGCGCATGTTCACCGGTGACCGCTCCGGAGACCAGCTGTACGCCGCATTGCACCGGGCCGGTCTGATCAACCAGCCGACCAGTGTCGACGCGGCGGACGGACTGCATACCAACGACATTCGGATCGTCGCCCCGGTGCGGTGCGCACCGCCGGACAACAAGCCGACAACGGTCGAGCGCAACACCTGCGCGCCGTGGCTGGATGCCGAATGGCGGCTGCTGGCCCCACATGTGCGGGTGATGGTGGCGCTCGGCGGCTTCGCCTGGCAGGTCGCGTTGCGGATGGCGGCCGATGCGGTGCCCAAACCGAAACCGAAGTTCGGCCACGGGGCAGTCGCCGAACTCGGCCCGGACCTACGGCTGATCGGCTGTTATCACCCCAGCCAGCAGAATATGTTCACCGGCCGGCTGACCCCGGCGATGCTCGACGACATCTTCGGCCAGGCCGCGGCGCTGGCGGGACTATCCGGCTGAGACGCGGTGTTGACTAGCAGCGTGCGCCTTTCCGTACTTGATCTCGTCCCGGTCCGTACCGACCAGTCCACCGCCGACGCGTTGGCGGCCACGGTTCGGCTGGCCCAGGCCGCCGACCGGCTCGGCTTCACCCGGTATTGGGTGGCCGAGCACCACAACATGCCGTCGGTCGGGGCCACCAGCCCGCCGGTGTTGATCGCCTACCTGGCCGCGCAGACGTCCCGGGTGCGGCTCGGTTCCGGCGGGGTGATGCTGCCCAACCACGCACCGCTGGCGGTGGCCGAGCAGTTCGCGTTGCTGGAGGCCGCCGCCCCGGGCCGAATCGACCTGGGTATCGGCCGGGCACCCGGATCGGATCCGGTCACCTCGGTGATGCTGCGTTCGGGCCGCGACGACCGTGATATCGAGAACTTCCCCGACTACCTCGACCATGTCCGGGCGATGATGAGCGGCCACGGCGTGCAGGTCCAACTGCGCGACGGCGACTACCTGCTCAAGGCCACCCCGGCCGCCGCGACCGAGCCCAGGCTGTGGCTGCTCGGGTCGAGCATGTACTCGGCGCGGCTGGCGGCCGCCAAGGGCCTGCCGTATGTGTTCGCGCACCATTTCTCCGGCCAGGGCACCGAGGAGGCGCTGGCCACCTACCGGGCGGATTTCGTGCCGAGTGCACTGTGCGCCGAGCCGACGACCTTCCTGACTGTCAACGCGGCGGTCGCCGAAACCCGCGACGAGGCAATGGCTTTGATGCTGCCGAACCTGCAGATGATGGCCAGGCTGCGCACCGGTCGGCCGCTGGGTGCCGTCGAACTGGTCGAGGACGCCCAGGTGGCTCAGGTGTCCGACGCCGAACAACGGATCATCGACAGCGGGCTGCGACGCGCGGTCGTCGGGGCCCCGGCGGAGGCCGCCGACCAGATCAAGGCACTGGCAGCACATTTCGACGTCGACGAGGTCATGGTCAATCCGGTGGCCTCCGCCCGGCGCGGCACCGATCCGGCCACCGCGCCCGGGCGCGAGCAGACCCTGGAACTGCTCGCCAAGGAACTTTTCTAACTGCTGAAGACCGTCGACCCGAAACCGCTGGGGCGGTAGTCGATGTAGATCGGGCTGTCCGCGAACGGCCAGTACCCGGAGTTCATCGACGTGCTCGACCACACCCACGGGCTGTTGGTCGCGGTCGTGGTGAAGGAGTACAGCAGCGTCTGGCCGTCGGCGGTGTACACCGAGATCTCGGTGCCGACCGGCACGTGAGAACCGATCCCGGCGCTGGGGAACAGCCACTGCGGGACGCTGCCCAACATGCCGCCGGAGTCGATCGAGGTGGAGACCGCCACCGGAGCGCCACCGTTGATCGACACCATGGTGTCGACGAACGGCGAACCGGGAACGGAGATGTCCGGGGTCAGGGTGTTGGGGCCGAACACCACTTCGCCGCGGGTCTCGTCGATCAGCACGCCCTGGTTGAGTGCGCCCGGCAGCGCCGAGATGATCGTCGAGGTTCCAGTGAAGCCGTTGTTCGGCCCGATACCGAGCACGCCGACGATGCCGTACTGGTTGAAGTACTGCGTCATCATGGCGTTCGATGCCGGGTCGACGATATTGACCGCGGTGGGATCGGTGATCAGGTTCCCGGTGCAGACGGTCGCGCTGTTGCAGAAGCCGACCGTGGTGTCGTAGGTGTGGTAGCTGTAGCTGTTCCCGTTCAGGCCGGCGTAGCTCGCGCTGCCGGAAAAGACCGACTGGCCGAGGCCCGTGCTGCTGCCCAGCAGCGTCAGCCCGGTGGAGCCGGTGTCGATCTGTACGGCCACCGGGGGACCGCCGTTGATCGAGATGTAGACGATCGGGCTTATCCCGCCGCTTTGCATGTACAGCGGGATGGTGGCGTTGACCGGGCCCTCCGGGCCGCCGATGGCCCCATTGCCGGCCGCCCCCGAACCGGTGCCGCCGGCGCCCCCGGCGCCGTTGGCACCGTTGCTGCCGACCGTCCCGCCGTGGCCACCCACGCCGCCGTCGCCGCCGTCGCCGCCGCGGGCGCCGGCACCGCCCGGGGCGATGCTGCCCGCAGCCCCACCGGCGCCGCCGTCACCGGCCGCCCCGCCGTGGACGTTCGTCGACGCCAGGGTGGCGGTTCCACCGTTGCCGCCGTCACCGCCGTGACCGCCCGCACCGGCGTTGCCGCCGGCACCGACGCCGGCACCCGAACCGCCTGCCCCGCCGGCTCCGGCGTTGCCACCGGCCCCACCCGAGCCGCCGTTGCCGCCACTGGAGCCCTGCGAGTAGTAGCTGCCGGTGGCGTTCCCGCCGTGGGCGCCGTTGCCGCCCACGCCGCCGTTTCCGCCGGTGCCGCCGTTGAATCCGGCAGCGCCGGCGCCGCCGACGCCGCCGGCTCCCGCGGCACCGCCGGTGCCGCCGTTACCGCCGATCCCGACCGGCGCCGCGTTGATCCCCGGCTGTGCGTAGGCGCCGCTGCCGGGGGCGCCGCCGTCCCCGGCCGCTCCGCCGGTGCCGCCGTTGCCGCCGGTACCACCGGCACTGCCGACCCCGGTGCCGCCGATACCACCGCCGCCGCCGGTGCCGCCGTTACCGCCGTCGCCGCCGTCGCCGTTGGTACCGAAGCGGCCGTGCTCGCCCAGGGCAGCGTTGCCCTGGTAGGCCGATCCGGCGGCTCCGCCTTGGCCGCCCGCACCGCCGCTGCCACCGTCGAAGCCGCTGCCGGCGCCCGCGGCCCCGTGGTCGCCGAGCCCGCCGTTGCCGCCCTTACCGCCGGCCCCGCCGTCGCCGCCGCTGCCGTATTGCACATTGTTGGCCACGTCCAGGGTGGCGATGCCGTTACCGCCGCCGTTTCCGCCGGCCCCGCCCTTACCGCCGGCGCCGCCGTTGCCGGTGTTGGCGCCGTGCGCGCTGACGCTGCTGCCGCCGGCCCCGCCGGCCCCGCCCTGCCCACCGTTGCCGCCGCTGCCGGGCAGGGTGGCGCTGGGGGGCAGTGCCGATTGGTCCAGGCCGCGACCACCGTTTCCGGCTGCGCCGCCGGCCCCGCCGGCTCCGCCGTTGCCGTCGCCCAGCGAGCTGCCGCCCTTGCCGCCGGCGCCGCCGTTGCCACCGTTGCCGGCGTTGCCGCCGTTGAGGCCGGCGACGCCGTTTGCGCCCGTCGTGCCCGCGCCGCCGTTGCCGCCGTTGCCGCCGTTGCCGTGCAGGGCGCCGGTTCCGCCGTCGCCGCCCTTGCCGCCGTCAGCGCCTGCGGTGGTTGCGCTGTACCCGTTGCCGCCGTTGCCGCCGTCGCCGGCGTGGCCGGTCGGAGCTGCCCCAGTTGCTCCGGTGGCTCCGCTGGTCGAGCCGGCCCCGCCGGCCCCGCCTTGGCCGCCGGCACCCACCGTGCCGCCGTTACCGCCGTTACCGCCGTTGATTTGGGCGGCGCTGCCGTTGCTGCCGTTGCCGCCGTTGCCGGGATCACCACCGGTTCCGCCGGTGCCGCCTGTTCCGCCCGCGCCCTGCAGGCCCGCCGCACCGTGGGCAGCGGTGCCGCCCGCACCACCGGCGCCGCCGACGCCGCCGGTCCCGCCGGCGCCACCGTTGCCGCCGTTACTGCCGTTGCCGCCGGCGACACTGCTGTTGGCGCCGGCCGATCCGCTGCCCCCGGTCCCTCCGGTGCCGCCGATGCCGCCGGTGCCACCGTTGCCGGCATCGCCACTGAGGGTTCCGCCCGCACCGCCGCTGCCACCGGTCCCACCGGCTCCGCCGATCCCGCCAGTACCTCCGGCGGTACCGGTCCCAGACGCATTGCTGCCGTGGACACCGAGCCCGCCCGCTCCGCCGGCGCCGCCGTGGCCGCCGTCGCCGTACACGCCGCCGTTGCCGCCGTTACCGCCGGTGCCGCCGGTGCCGGCGGCTCCGCTGGTGGCGGCAAAGCCCGCCCCGCCGTCGCCGCCGTTGCCGCCGCTGCGCCCGGCCAGCCCGGCCGCTCCGGCGGCACCATCGGTGCCGCTGCCGGCCAGGCCCCCGGTCCCGGCGTTGCCGCCGGCCCCGCCCGCTCCTGCTGCACCCGCGTTACCGCCGTTGCCGCCGGCCCCGCCGTCGGGGTGGGCGGCCGTGCCGGCTGCCCCGACTCCGCCGGTGCCGCCTACGCCGGCAGCGCCGCCTTGTCCGCCCGCGCCGCCATTGCCGTTGGCGCCCGCGGCGCCGTGGCCTGAGGCGCCGCCGGCTCCACCGTTTCCGCCATGGCCGCCGGTTCCGCCGTATCCGCCGTCGGTCGCGTTGCCCCCGGTGCCGTTATTGACGGCGAAATCTCCGGCGTGGCCGTCGGTGCCGGACCCGCCTGCGCCGCCTGTCCCGCCGGCCCCGCCGTTGCCGCCTCGGCCGCCTTCCCCATATTGCGCCGACAGGCTCGCCCCGCCGGCGCCGCCGATGCCGCCCGTGCCGCCGGCTGTGCCCACGGCCCCGGCCGCACCCGCATAGCCCACTCCACCGTCACCACCGGCGCCACCGTTGCCGAAGAACCAGGCCACGGCGTCGCCTCCGGCTCCGCCGGCGCCACCGACACCGCCGGACAGGGCTGCGCCACCGATGCCGCCGGCCCCACCGTTGCCCATGAACCAGCCGCCGTCACCGCCGACCCCGCCCGCCGCACCGGCACCGCCGTCACCGCCGGCCCCGCCGTCGCCGAACATCCCGGCCGCCCCGCCGCTACCGCCGATGGCCCCGTCCAGGGTCTGGTTGTAACCGTCGCCGCCGTCACCGAGCCACAGGCCGCCGGCGCCGCCGTTGGGGTTCTCGAGGGTCCCGTCGACGCCATTGCCGATGAAGATCTGGCCCGCCGGGGCGAACTGGTTGATGGCGCCGTTGACCATCTCGCCGAAGGGGCTGGTGATCCAGGCCTGGGCCTGGGCGTGCAACGCGGTATAGAGATCGAAGCCGAACGGGTCCGTGTCGACGGCCATGCCCGCGGTCGGGGTGAACAGCTCGATCAGCCAGTCCAGGTCCATCGAGTCGGCCTGCGCCGGTGCGGCCGCAAGCGGGCTCAAACCGAAGGCTCCGATGGTCCCGGCGGCCAGGAAGGCCCCGACCGCTGTGCGTGCCCCGCGCCGTCGGGCCTGCTGCGGATTGCGTCGTAGGCCCATGGCCCTCACCTGTCCCCATCGAGGGCGAACCCCTGCCGGCGCACGCTTAACGGCGTGCGATCACCGCCAAAGTACTACCTTAGTGTTCCCTGAGCAACGGACATCGAGGGCTAACGAGAAGGAAACGTTGCCGATTAAGTGGACGGCGTCGGCGTGATTACCACGATCGGGATGGACCGGGTGGTGCGTCGCTGGTAGGCCTCGTAGCGATTGGCATTGTTGGCGTTGACGATCCGCCACAGCCGGGCATAGTCAGGATCATCGGGCAGCACCGGCCGGGCGGTGGCGCCGAACCGTGTGGGTCCGACATTGATCTGGACGTCCGGGTGCGCCTTCAGGTTGTGGTACCAGCCGGGGGAGCGGGGTGCGCCGCCCATCGACGCCACGAGCAGGTAAGTGTCCCCGTCGCGGGCATAGGTCAACGTCGATACCCGGGCCGCGCCGGTCTTGGCGCCGACGGTGTGCAGCAGCAGGCTGGGCGGCAAGCCCGGAAGCCGGTGTCCGATCCGTCCGTTGGTGCTCTGGTACAGCGTGTCGTGCAGCCGCAGCAGGCGCCCGCCGACCTGTCGTTCGACCCAGCTGGAAATGTCCATGACCTCAGTCTGACTGCGGGGTGTCACTGTCCGCCAGGGCGGCCCGCAGCACTTCCCCGGTGCGCTCCCGGTCCGGGTCGCGCCGCAACACCATGCCCTTGGCGAATGCCAGCTTGTCGCCGCTGCGGCGCGGCACCACGTGCAGGTGGATGTGGAACACACTCTGGAAGGCGGCCCGGCCGTCGTTGATCGCCAGGTTGTTGCCGTCGGCGTGCAGTCCGGATTCGCGGGCCGCCTGGGCGATCCGCTGCCCGACCGCGAGCATGCCCGCCAGGGTGGCGGCCGGCGTATCGGTCAGGTCGACGGTGTGTTGCTTGGGGACCACCAGGGTGTGGCCGCGGGTGAACGGCCGGATGTCGAGGAATGCCAGATACTCGTCGTCCTCGTAAACCCGCACGGCCGGGGCGTCGCCGGCGACGATGGCACAGAACACGCACGACATTCCGCCACGCTAGCCGTTCAGCTCGAACGCGCCGCCGATCGCCTCGATGGCCCGGTCCAGGATCGCCCGGGTCGTCCCGAAGTTCAGGCGAGCGCAGCCGCGGCCGGTTGCCGCTCCGAACGGGATGCCGGGGCTCAGCGCCACCCGGGCGTCGGCCAGCAGAAGGTCGGCCGGTTCGACGGGCAGGCCCAGCGCCCGAAAGTCCACCCACGCCAGGTAGGTGGCGTCCGGATTGCTGATCCGCAGCCCCGGCACCGCCGCCGGCAGGGCGTGGGTCAGATGATCGCGGTTGGCCCGCAGGTAGCCCAGCAGTTGATCCAGCCAGTCTCCGCCGTCGGTGTAGGCGGCGATGTTGGCCCGGATGCCGACGGTGGAGGCCCCCATCGTGTGCAGAAAATTGATCCGGTCCCATGCGTCGGCGTCGCGCTGGTTGGACAGCATCACCTGAGCGCACATCAGTCCGGGCAGGTTCCAGCCCTTGGACGCCGACATCAGCGTGACGACGGTGTCGGCGGCGGCGTCGGACACCGAGGCCGCCGCTACGTGCGGCCGGTCGTAGACCAGCGGTGCGTGGATCTCGTCGGCGATCACCCGGGCGCCGTGGCGCGCGGCAATGTCCACGATCGCGCGCAGCTCATCGGCGGTGAATGCGGTGCCCAGCGGATTGTTCGGATTACACAGGATCAGCGAGCCCGCGCCGGCGGCGAACGCGGCATCAAGGGCGTCAAGATCCATCACGTACCGGCCGGATTCCTGCTGTGCCATCGGTATTTCCACCCGCTGTCGGCCGGTGACCTGCAGCACGTCGAAGAACGGCATATAGGCCGGAACCGGAAGCACCACCGGGCTCTCCGGGCGGGTGAGGAACCCGATGACCACCTCCATGCCCTTGAGCACGTCGGGCACCACCCGCACCCATTCCGGGCGGACGGCCCAGCCGTAGCGGCGCTCGCACCAGCTCGCCACCGCCACCGGCAGCGCGTCGGAACCGAAGACGGGATAGCCGAACTCCTCGTCCTCGACGCAGGCGCGCGCCCCGTCCAGGACCGCCGGCGCGGTGGGAAAGTCCATCTCGGCGATCCACAGCGGCAGCACGTCGGGTTCGAAGCGGTTCCACTTGATGGTCTTGCGCGCGCGGAGTTGGTCGGGGGTCAACGCATCAAAGGCTTCAGCCACACCGACAGTCTGCCGCGAGATACGTTTGCGACGTGGCTGATCCCGAGATCGAAGATTTACTTGACGGGTTGGAGGGGACCGCGCGTGCCGAACGTGCCGAGCTGATCGAATGGCTGATGGGACAGGGCATCACCGCCGACGAGATCCGCGGCAACGTCTCACCGATGCTGTTGGCCTCGCGACGGCTGATCGGCGACGACGGTACCTATGTCTCGGCGCGCGAGATCAGTGAATCCACCGGGGTCGAACTCGATCAGCTGCAGCGCCTGCAGCGCGCGGTCGGTCTGCCCTGGATGGACGATCCGGATGCGCCGGTGCAGATGCGCGCCGACGGCAGCATCGCCGAGCACGCCCGCCGCTTCATCGAGGCAGGCATCGATGCCGAACAGGCCCTGCTGGTTGCGCGCGTGCTGGCCGACGGGCTGGCGCACACCGCCGACGTGATGCGGTTCACGGTGTTGTCGGCCATCGGCGAGCCGGGTGTCACCGAGTTGGAGATCGCGCAGCGGTCCCGCGACATGGTGGCCGGGCTGGCGCCGCTGCTGGGCCCGTTCGTCCAGGACATGCTGATGATGCAGCTGCGTCACCAGCTCGACACCGACGCCGTCACCGCCGGTGAACGCATGGCGGGCGTGCCGTTGCCGGGGGCGCGGCACGTGGCCGTCGCGTTCGCCGATCTGGTCGGCTTCACCCGGCTCGGTGAGATGGTGCCGCCCGAGGAGCTGGTTGAGCTGGCTGAACGGCTCACCGTGCTGGGGCAGGAGATCGCCGTTCCGCCGGTGCGTTTCATCAAGACCATCGGTGATGCGGTGATGTTCGTCAGCCCCGAGCCCGCGGCGCTGGTCGACGCGGTGTTGAAGTTGGTGGAGGCCGCCCAGGCCGACCAAAGCCTTCCCCGGCTGCGCGCCGGAATCGCGGCAGGGGAGGCGGTGAGCCGCGTCGGCGACTGGTTCGGCAGCCCGGTGAACCTGGCCAGCCGGGTGACCGGGGTCGCGCGACCGGGCGCGGTACTGGTCGCCGAGCCGGTGCGGGTCGAGCTGGCCGAATCCGACGGATTCCGCTGGTCGTTCGCCGGGAAGCGTCGCCTCAAGGGGATCAGCGGTGAGGTGAACCTGTACCGGGTCCGGCCAGCGACGAGTACCGACCGCGTCGACGACTGACTCGGGGCCCAATGCCGGTCGACCGGGGACCATCGGCCCCTGGTGCGAGCGATCCCTGACCGGGAGCCTGTGGGTAACGAACCTGCGGGAGGTGGACCATGCTCGACGCGGCAGTGGAGTCCGAAGTTCTTGCCGATGCGGTGCAGCTGGCCTGCCGGGCGCCGTCGCTGCACAACAGCCAACCCTGGCGGTGGGTGGCTGACCGGGGCCGGCTCGACCTGTTCTTGGATTCGACCCGGGCGGTATACGGGGACCGATCGGCGCGCGAAGCGTTGATCAGTTGCGGGGCGGTGCTCGACCACCTGCGGGTGGCGATGGCAGCCGCCGGCTGGACCACCGAGGTGGAGAGGTTCCCGGACCCCCAGCGCCCCGAACATCTGGCCGCGCTCAGCTTCACCGCCGGGGATCGAGTCACCGATGTGCAGCGTTATCGCGCGAATGCGATCCTGATGCGACGTACCGATCGGCTCCCGTTCATGGCGCCAAGCAACTGGGAACCGTTCGAGACCTTGCTGCACAGCAGCGTCGACGACCCGGTGCGACTGTGCGTGGTAGCCGACGAGGTGCGGCCCGCGATCGCGGAGGCCTCGCAGCTCTCCGAGGCGCTCCGCCTGTACGACTCGTCCTACCATGCTGAACTCAACTGGTGGACCGCGCCATTCGAGGTTTCCGACGGCATTCCGGAGAGCGCGCTGGTCTCGGCGGCCGAGAGTGACCGGGTCGACATCGCGCGGACGTTTCCGGTCACCCACAACCGGGAGCGGCGCATCGAAGTCGGTGACGACCACTCCAAGATCGTGCTGTTGTCCACTGACTCCGACGATCCGGAAGATGCGCTGGCCTGTGGCGAGGCATTGTCGACCGTGCTGCTGGAATGCACGATGGTGGGTTTGGCGACGTGCCCGGTGACGCACCTGACCGAAGTGCCGGCAGGCCGGGCGATGCTCGCCGGGCTGGTGGGCCGCGATGACCTGCCGCAGATTCTGATTCGGGTCGGTGGCACGCCTGCGCTGGAGTCGATGCCGGAGCCGACGCCGCGGCGTCCGCTGTCGGATGTTCTAGATCTGAAAGGCTAGCCGGCGCACAGTATTGCGCCGCGATACACCCGTCACGTGGCAGAGGACGCCATGAAAATTGCCCGCCTCTGAGCGACAGGTTGTGCCAGGTGTCCCGGTGGGAGCGCCGAACTGGGTCAGGTGTCGCTCAGAGGCGGGCACTGGTCCACATGGTGCTTGGCCACCGCGACAGCAAACAGGGACAAGTGAAGCAGCTGCCAGAGAAATAGAGGCAGGCCCGGCTGACATGGGGGGCGTCTTACACGTCCTGCGCGGCTGGCTTTCACCCACTGGACCAGCTCTTCGGTTCGGTCATTACCGGGCCTGCTTCGCGATCGAATGTACGCCGGTGACCACTGGTCAGCAATGGTCGATTTTGGCTTACTGCTCAATCGCCCCGGACATCTCCCAGTACGCTCCGCGCCGGGTCAACAGCTCGCTGTGGGTGCCCTGCTCGACGATCCGGCCCGCCTGTATCACCAGGATCAGATCGGCGTCACGGATCGTCGAAAGCCGGTGCGCGATGATGAAACTGGTCCGTTCTCTGCGCAACTCCCGCATCGCACGCTGGATGAGCAGTTCGGTACGGGTATCCACCGAGCTGGTCGCCTCGTCGAGGATGAGCAGTTGCGGCCGCGCCAGAAACGCCCGGGCGATAGTGATCAGCTGCTTCTCCCCGGCGCTGATTCCGGCCCCGTCGTCGCTCACCCGGGTGGCGTAGCCGTTCGGCAAGGTGTCCACGAATCGGTCGACGTGGGCGGCGCGCGCGGCGCTGAGCACCTCGTCTTCGCCGGCGTCGGGCCGTCCGTAGCCGATGTTCTCGGCGATCGTCCCGGTGAACAGCCAGGTGTCCTGCAACACCATGCCGATCGTTGAACGCAGCGCCGACCTGTCCACCGCGGTGATGTCGACGTCGTCGATCAGAATCTGGCCACTGTCGACGTCGTAGAACCGCATCAGCAGGTTGACCAGGGTGGTCTTGCCCGCACCGGTCGGCCCGACGATCGCCACCGTGCTGCCCGGCTCCACCACCAGCGACAGGTCCTCGATCACCGGAACCCCGGGCCGGTAGCTGAAGTTCACGTCGCGGAACTCCACCCGCCCGCGCGGTCCGGAGCCATTGGGTGACAGTGCGACTCCGCTGCCATCCGCCGATTCCTCGGGCTCGTCGAGGAACTCGAACACCCGCTCGGCGCTGGCGGCGCCGGACTGCAGCATGTTGTACATCGACGCCAGGTTCCCCAGCGGTTGGTTGAACTGACGGACGTAGGCGATGAAGGCCTGAATGCTGCCCAAGGTGACTTGCCCGGTGGCCACCTGCAAGCCGCCGACCACCGCGACCGCGACGTACCCGAGGTTGGCGATCAGGCCGGTCGCCGGTGACACCAGTCCGGAGAGGAACTGGGCCCCGAATCCGGCGCGGTACATGGCGTCGTTGCAGTCGTCGAATCGCTGCTGGGCCCAGTCCCGGTGCCCGAACGTCCGGACCAGCGTGACACCGCTGTAGGTCTCCTCGATGTGGGCGTTCAGTCGCCCGGTCGCGGCCCACTGCGCGGCGAACAACCGTTGCGAGCGCCGGGTTATCGCCCGTACCGCCAGCAGCGACACCGGCACACCCAGCAGGGTGATCCCGGCCAGCAGCGGCGAGATGGACAGCATCATCCCCAACACCACCAGCACGGTCAGCACCGAGCTGAACAGTTGGCTGACCGTCATCGACACCGATGTCGCGGTGTTGTCGACGTCGTTGGTGACGCGGCTCAGCAGCTCGCCGCGTCGCTGATTGTCGAAGTAGCGCAGCGGAAGCCGATGCATCTTGTCCTCGACGTCGCGGCGCAGCGATCGCAGGGTGCGCTGCAGGATCACGTTGAGCAACCTGGCCTGCGTCCAGACCATCAGCGCGGCAATGAGATACAGGCCCATCGCCAGCAGCAGGGTGCGGGCCACCGCAGCGAAGTCGACGCCCACGCCGGGCACCACATCCATCCCGGACAGCATGTCGGCGTAGGTGCCCCGTCCCTGCGCCCGGGCGGCGTCCACCGCCTGCTGCTTGGTCATCCCGGCCGGCAGGCCGCGGCCGATCACGCCGTTGAACACCAGGTCGGTGGCGTGACCGAGGATTCGCGGTCCCGCCACGCCGATCGCGATGCCGCACAACGACAGGCCGACGACGCCGGCGACCAGTCGGCGCTGCGGGCCGAGCCGGCGGGCCAGACGGATCGCGGTCGTGGAGAAATCGACGGCGCGCGCGCCGGAATCCGGCATCGGTCCGGTCATGGCTGGCCGCCCACCTCGGCGGTCACCGACTGAGATTCGGCGAACTCCACGTAGGCGGGGCATCCGGCCAGCAGCTCCTGGTGAGTGCCCGCACCGACGATCCGTCCGTCGTCGATGACGATCACCTGGTCGGCCTGGGCCACCGTCGAGATCCGCTGCGCCACGATGATCACCGTCGCCGTCGCGGCGGTCTCCCGCAGCGCCGCGCGGACCCGCTCATCGGTGCGGGTGTCCAGCGCCGAGAATGCGTCGTCGAACAGGTAGATCGAGGGCCGGCGGATCACCGCCCGGGCGATCGCCAGCCGTTGCCGCTGTCCGCCGGACAGGTTGATTCCGCCCTGCGCCACCGGCATCGCCAGCCCGTCAGGGTGCGACGATACGAAGTCGTCGGCGGCGGCCACCCGCAGGGCCTGCCACATCTGTTCGTCGCTGATCGTTGTTCCCGGCGGGGCGCCATAACGCAGGTTGTCGGCGACCGTGCCGGAGAACAGGTAGCCCCGCTGGGGCACCAGTCCGATACCCGACCACAGTTCCTCGGGGTCGCGCTCGCGCACATCCAGGCCGTCGATCAGTACCGCGCCGTCGGTCACGTCGCGCAGCCGGCAGATCAGCGACACCAGGGTCGACTTCCCCGAGCCGGTCGAGCCGACCACCGCGGTGGTGGTGCCGGGCAGCGCGGTCAGCGACACGTCGTGCAGCACGGCCCGGTCGGCGCCGGGGTAGCAGAAGCCGACGCCGGTCAACCGGATCGCGCCGGTGGCCGTCGGCGGGGTCTTGGGTTGCGCGGGGGTGCCGATCGTCGGCTCGGTGGCCAGCACCTCGCTGATCCGCTCGGCGCACACCGAGGCGCGGGGGAGCACCGCCAGGATCATGGTGGCCATCAACACGGCCATCAGGATCTGCATGAAATAGGACAGGAACGCGATCAGCGAGCCGACCTGCATCTGCCCGGCATCGATGCGCAGTCCGCCGAACCAGATCAACGCAACGCTGGAGGCGTTGATGGTCAGTGTGGTGGCCGGCAGCATCAGCGCCTGCAGGTTGCCGGCCGCCAGCGAGGTGTCCGACAGGGCACGGTTGGCAAGCGCGAACCGGTCTCGTTCATGCGGTTCGCGGGCGAACGCGCGGATGACCCGGATTCCGGTGAGCTGGTCGCGCAGCACCCGATTGATGTTGTCGATCAACATCTGCATGCGGCGGAACAGCGGCAGCATCCGCGCCACGATCGCGTAGTTGGCCACCGCCAGCACCGGCACGCTGACCGCCAGCAGCCAGGACAACCCGGCGTCCTGGCGCACCGCCATCAGCACCCCGCCGATGCTCATGATCGGCGCGGCCACCAGCACCGTGGTGCCCAGCTGCATCACCAGCTGGATCTGCCGGACGTCGTTGGTGGTGCGGGTCAGCAGGGTGGGCGTGCCGAACCGGGCGGTCTCGCGCTCGGAGAACCGGATCACCTTGGTGAACACCGCTCGGCGCAGATCGCGGCTCAGGCCGGTCCCGGTGCGGGCGCTGAAATAGACCGCGGCGACGGCGCACGCCACCTGCAGGGCGCTGACGGCCAGCATGACCGCGCCCAGCCGGACGATGACGCCCGTGTCGCCGCGGACCACGCCGTCATCGATGATCGTGGCGTTGACGGTGGGCAGGTACAGCGACGCCAGTGTGCTGATCAGCTGCAACACCATCACCGCCGCGACCGGCCGGCGGTAGGGCCCGATGTAGCAGCGCAGCAGCGCCAGAAGCATGGGGCTACTGTCGCACACCGATACCGGCCGGGCGCGGCGGTGGCGGCCGGCGGGCGACACAAACCGACTGGTCACCCGGTGTGTCGTGGTTGAGGCGCGGTGGTGCCGCTACAGTGCATCGTGTGCGGCTCAAACTGACGGTTCCGGCCCTGGCGGTCGCTGCCGTGATTCCGATGGTCGCCGGATGTTCCGACTCCGGCGGCTCGACCGAAGCTTCCTCCGGCGGGTCCTCAGCGCCCGCGTCCGAGCAGGGCAGTCACGGGCCATCCTTCCCGCAGTGCGGCGGCATCAGCGATGACACCGTCGCCAACCTGACCAGGGTGTCGGGCCTGGTCAACACCGCGCAGAACTCGGTGGGCTGCCAGTGGCTGGCCCGCGGCGGGATCATGGGCCCGCACTTCTCCTTCTCCTGGTACCGCGGCAGCCCGATCGGGCGTGAACGCAAGACCGAAGAGGTGTCGCGGACCTCGGTGGAGGACATCAACATCGACGGGCACAGTGGGTTCATCGCGATCGGCACCGCGCCGACGATGGGCGACAATCTGTGCGAGATCGGCATCCAGTTCAAGGACGATTTCATCGAGTGGTCGGTGAGTTTCGCCCAGAAGCCCTTCCCTGATCCCTGCGACGTCGCCAAAGAGCTGACCCGCCAGTCGATTGCGAACGCGAAATGACCCGCCGGATTCTGGCCGCCCTCGGGCTGCTGGCCGTGCTGATCGCGCCGACCGGCTGCTCTCGCGAGGTCGGCGGCACCGCGGTCAAGGCGGGCGCCGGTGACACCAAGCGCAACAACAACTCCGAGCGGCAGTACCCGAACCTCCTCAAGGAGTGCGAGGTGCTGACCACCGACATCCTGGCCAAGACAGTGGGGGCGGACCCGCTGGATATCCAGAGCACGTTCGTCGGCGCGATCTGCCGCTGGCAGGCGGCCAACCCGGCCGGGCTGATCGACATCACCCGGTTCTGGTTCGAGCAGGGCAGCTTGGACAACGAGCGCAAGGTCGCTGAGTTCCTGCACTACCAGATCGAGACCAAATCCATTGTGGGCGTGCCGTCGATCGTGATGCGGCCCGCGGACCCGAACGGTTCGTGCGGGGTGGCCAGCGACGCCGCCGGCGTGGTCGGCTGGTGGGTCAATCCGCAGGCGCCCGGGATCGACGCGTGCGAGCAGGCGAACAAGCTGATGGAACTGACGCTCGCGACGAACTCGTAATCGCGGGTTTCCGGATACGGCCGAAAAGTTTCCTTTCGAACCGGATGGTTCGAAGTGGAGGTTTTCTGTTGCGGGCCAGACTATCTCGCTGACCAGCGGAATCTGTCGGCGTCGAGAGTTGCCGAACCCGTTTCGTGCCTGGCCGAAAATGCGGCGAATGCTGAGCATCGCGTGGTTTCGGCGGCGCTCAGGCGGCAGATTTCGCTATCGTCGCGCGCCGTGGACCAGACACCCGGCATGCAGCCCATGCCAACGCTTCCCGGACTCGACAGCGTCGAGCAGCACTGCTGGCAACAGTTTTTGGGCTGTTCGCTCAATCTGATGGCGGCGTTGAACGTGCGCTTGAAGGGCGACCACGATCTGACCATTCGTGACGTGATGTTGCTGGACCTGCTCAGCAGGCCGGACAGCCGGGGCCGCCGGATCCGAGCCCTGGCCCAGCGGATGCGGGTGTCGCCGGGGATGATGTCCGCCCACATCCGGCGGATGGAGGCCCGCGGGTTGGTCGACCGCAGCCCCAATCGGGCTGACCCGCGGGGCTTTCTGCCCACGGTGACCGGTGAGGGCCACGCACGCCTGTACGCGGTGTTGGAGACCTATGCGCAGGGTGTGCGCGCTCACTACCTCGACCAACTGCAGCGCGAGCAAATGATGAGCCTGGTCGACAGCTGCCGGCGGATCAACGATTCGCTCGCCGCTCAGGGGTGATCGACGCCCGTCAGTACCTCTTAGCGGCGGCGTCCCGACTGCTGTACGGCGGTGGGGTGGGCCGGTTTTCGGCATGACGAGCCTTTGCCACGCGATGTTTGCAAGGTGCTCCGCTGACCCTGCAACAAATCATTACTCCATGTTGCGTTAGTAGGATATGCAGCAAAGTTCAAGATTGGGTCTTTACCTGCGATGAGCTGAGGTTTAGTCTATTCCGAACGGGGTGTGGCTATTCACAACATATGCTGGAACACGTTTCAGAATTCTACTGACGAGTAGTTTTCACCTTGAAGTAGATAGTTCAATTCGGCTGTTTTCTGGCCGGGATCGAAGTGCCGTATGACCAGCGTGTTATCGCCAGCGAAACATAGCCGACCATCGTTGTGGGCCGACGGATCCGCCCCGACCCGGGAGTTTGCCGAAGTTTCTTCGCCGATCCGGCGATGTCGTTGGATACCGTCGCCCGCCGTGGACGACGACGCTGCCGAGACGCCGGCGCATCACCTGCCCGGTCTCGACGAGATCGAGCAGCGGTGCTGGCACGCGTTTCTGGAGTCGTCCACTCTGCTTCTCGCGATGGTGAATCGGCGACTGCTCATTCATCACGGCCTGCATCTGTTCGATTTCCTGGTGCTCGATGCGCTGGCACGCTCGGCCGACGGCTCGGTGCGGATGGGCGATCTGGCCCACACCGTGGTGCTGTCGCCGAGTCGGCTGACGGAGTTGATGCGGCGGTTGGAGGCGCAGGGTTGGGTCAGCCGCAATCGCAGCCGCACCGACGGCCGCGGGGTGATCGCCAGCATCACTCGCGAAGGCCGGGCGTTGGTGCGCCCGGCGGCGCGCACCTATGCCGAGGCGGTTCGTGTCTACTACCTCATTCAGGTCTCGCGCCCGCAGGTGATCGCGTTGGGCGACACGTGCCGGCGCATCAGTGTTCCGTTGAAGGCCTCGGCGAAATCCAAGCGCCGCAAGGGCGGATAGCGATCCGGGTTCGCGCGGCCGCATCGCAGCGGACATGCCATCAGGAGCCATTACGTAAATCGTCAGGAATCGACAAGGTATTGGCGGCGGATGGTCGCGGTATCGGAGTAGTCCCTGGCCTGCGGCGGGCTGCGCTTTGTCGCCGGAATTGTTTCAATGCGAAAATATCGACGAACGATTTATGGTTTGCCTGTGCATACACTCCGTGTCCGACGTCAGGGTTGTGAAGCGGTCGGGTGTCCGAACGGTTCACTCGCAGTCAAGATGGCGTAAAAACGCACGTCAGCGACGAAATAACGCGTCGACTGGGAGCGTAAACCGACCCGTGCGGCATCCCGAAATGTTACCCGTTGGTAATTTCATATTGAAGAACCAGGGGCGTCGCTTAAGTTTGCTGGGATAGGTACGTCGCGAGGGTAACCAGCCTCTTTGTGTCGTTATCGGATTGCAGAAACGGGAACCGCGACTTCCAATTTAAAAAAGTCACTCAAGCCTGGGTGTGACTTAGTTGATGTTCAGGTAAATTTTCGTTCGTTCTCGCCCGAACGTTTATCGCGGCGGCGGCGAACCGCCCGGCAACAGGCCGGGGCTCAGCGCGACTCGAGGACAACGACGTCCCGGGTTATCCACCCGCACTTCACTTTTGGCTCACGCACCTGCCCGTTGGAAGGGACACCTAGATGGCTCGTCAGCATCGCATCACCTGGAATCGGCGCTCGCGCAACGCCGGCGCGCTCCCTTGGGGGTGTGTCAATCCAGCGCTCCGGACGAAAGCCGAAGGTGAGCGCCCAGATTCAGGTGCCCAGACAAAGGAGGCGGCCGTGCGCCACACCCTTCGCCCGTATGCCACCGCCGGGATCATGATCGTGGGCGCCGGCCTGATCGCCGTCACTCCGATCGCGGCACCGCTGCCCGATATCCAGGTGCGCGACGTGGCACTTACCGCTGGCGGCACTCTGCCCGATCTCGCCGCGCCGTGGATCGACCAGTTCAACATCGCGTCCCAGAACGCATCAACGCTGGCCGGCAACTTCTTCCTGGCCCCCGGCGTGGGGTTCCAGCAGGCTTTGGTCAACCAGTCCAACCTGTGGAACGAGTTTTTCCATGACCCCACCAGCAGCACCTTGGCCGCGGTGATGCAACAGTTCCAGAGGAACCTGGACACCGTGTTGAGCGGCATCGGGTTGCAAGGCACGAGTATCGGGGCGTTCACCGAGACCGGCGGGTGGTCGCGGGGCAGCATCGGGTCGATGGTGCTGCAACACACCATGATCGGGAACCACGCTCTGATGTTCGGGGAGGCTCCGGGTTACGTACCGGCCGCTGAGCAGTCGATGGTTGCGCCGATCATCAACTTCCTGGGCTCCCCAGAGAGCGCCATCATGATGGGTGCGCTGGGCCCGATGATCGCGCCGTGGGTGGCACTGTCCAACAGCATCACCGACGGCGACGACTGGAACACCACACTGGCGAACATGGTGGGGGCCTACTTCAACGGTGCCGACCTCAACCTCGATTCGCTGCTTCCGACGATCAACAGTCTGATCGGCTCGGAATTTCCGCCGGGCATGACCATGTCCGAGCTTGATATCGCCTTTGGTGGGTTGCTCAGCACGGGCAGCGTCCAGGTGGCCAATTACGTATCGGGCGGCACGACAGTTCCCGCAGTGGGCGGTTCGATCTTCAACAGCGTCGGCCTACAGTTCACCGGCGTCCCGAGCATCAATACCCTGGCCCTCGACAGTGAGCCGATCGGCCCCATCGCGGCGTGGGAGACGTTGTCTCAGACCATTAGTGGGCTGCTGGGTTCGGGGTGGTCCGATGCATCTGCGCAGGTTGGTTCGGGGCTATTTGGAAGCCCCCCCATCTCGCTTGATGTGACGGCGCCAGGGGTGGGGATCGACTTTCCAACCCTGCTCGGTGACCTGTTCGGTTCGGGCTCCAGCTCCGCGGATACTGCGGCTGCTTCGGCTACGGATCTGTCGACCCTGGTTCAAGACGCTCCCTCCTGGTTCTGATTTCCCTCGTGTTCACCAGACTTCTCTCCCAACTTTTTTGAGTTCTTGTCTTTAAGGAAGGTGTTTTCCACGATGAATAGTCACGGCAGCAGCCACACCGAGACCTACCCGTGCCGCAAGCAGGTGCTCTCAGCCATCAGTGCGGTTGGCGCGTTCCTCGCATTCGGCACGTCCCCGTTGGTCGGTTCCCCGACAGCCAAGGCCGATGAGCTTGACCTGATCTTGGAGCCGATGATCGATTCGCTGTCCAGCATCGACCCCACGCTGGGTGCCGAAGTAACGGCGTGGTTGACGGCTTTCGATCCGTCGTTCGGTGTTGGCGCGGCGTCCCTGACTTCGTTGCCGGACCCCGCCGCGGACGCCTCGACCTTCGACATGGCGCAATTCGTCGATCAGTGGATCTATCTTCCGATGCACACCGCGATGGAGGCCTGGATCAACAGTCCGTTCGGTACGCAGCTCGACAACGCCATCAACCAGTGGTCGGGGGCACTCTTGATCGGTAACGGCACGGCCGGAACCGCTGAGGACCCCAATGGCACCGACGGCGGATTGTGGTTCGGCGACGGCGGGGCGGGCTACAACGCCAGCGCCGATCCCGGTGTGGCCGGCGGCAACGGTGGCGCGGCTGGCCTGTTCGGCAATGGCGGGGCGGGAGGCGACGGCGGTGTCGGGACTTCCACGTTCGCTCCGGCCGCAGGCAACGGCGGTACCGGCGGCACCTTCATGGGCGATGGTGGCGACGGCGGCGCCGGCGGGCTCGCCGCCCACGCCGGTGCGGCGAGGGCCGGCGCAGGTGGTGCCGGCGGTGACGCGGCGGGCTGGCTATTCGGCAACGGCGGAGAGGGTGGTACCGGCGGTAACGGCATCGCCGGCGCCGACGGCACCTACGCCGACGGTGGTAACGGCACGGGCGGTTCGGGCAGTCAGGGTGCCATCGGCGGAGCCGGGGGCCGGAGCGGATTCTTCATCGGCGACGGCGGCAACGGCGGCAGTGGTGGTTTGGGGGGTGCGGGCGGAAATGGCGCGAACGGTGTGAGCGACGGCATCGCCGCTCACCTCAACGGCGGTACGGGTGGAAATGCGGGGCCAAGTGCTGCTGGCGGCATTGGCGGTATCGCTGCAGGTGGGCCTGCGGGCTCCAACTACTTCAACTTCGGGAACAAGGCTGGGCAGGCCGGTGAGCCTAATGGGACGGGCTCCGCGGGCGGTAACGGTGGCAACGGCTACCAAGTCGATGGTGTCTACCAGGGCAACGGCGGCAACGGTGGGAATGGTGGTTTCGGTGCAAATGGCGGTACTGGCGGTAATGGCGGCGACGGGCTGAGCGGCGGTAATGGCGGCCGCGGTTCTAATGCGATGGGCGTTGGTGGCGCCGGCGGTAGCGGTGGGCAAGGCGGCGACGCAACCGCTGGTAAGGCCGGCAGTGGTGGGGCAGGTGGTACGGGAGGTAACAGCACTACCGGGGCTGGAGGTGCCGGCGGCGCCGGCGGTAACGGCGGTAGTGGCGCCACCTCAAACAGTGCTGTTGAAACCAACGGCGGCGACGGTGGTGCCGGCGGCACAGGCGGCAATGGAGGGACCGGCGGTGCTGGCGGTGTAGCCGGGCAGGGCGGCACGGGCACGTTCACCGGCGGTAACGGCGGCATCGGCGGCCGGGGTGGCGCCAGCAGCACCGGGACCACCGGTGTCGCCGGCGGCGACGGCGCTGCCGGCGGGGTTAGCACCGGCTGGAACGACAACGGCACCGTCTTCAGCATCGGAGGCAACGGCGGAGGTGGTGGCGCAGGCGGCAGCGCTTTGGCGGCGGGCTCCACTGCCGGTGCCGGTGGGAATGGCGGTGCCGGCGCGGCCGGCGCTACCGGCGCTGGCGTCATCAGCGTCGGCGGCAACGGCGGTGACGGCGGTGCCGGCGGTCGCAATGGGAGCCCGTTGTTTGGAACCGGCGCGGGTACCGGTGGCGTCGGCGGAGCCGGCGGCGCCGGTGGTGCCGGCACCGCCTCCGGTGGTAACGGTGGTGCCGGTGGCGCCGGCGGCAACAGTGGCTTCGCTACTGTCACCGCCGGCGTTGACGGTGGTGCTGGCGGTGCTGGCGGCGCCAGCGGGGGCACCGCGGTCCCCACCAACAACCTGGGCATCGGTACCGCCCACGCTGGAAACGGCGGTAACGGCGGCGCCGGCTCCTATGGCGACAGGGGTGCCACCGGCAGTGGTGGTGCTGGCGGAAATGGCGGTACCGCGGCGGGCAACGTCGATGGCGGCACTGGCGGGAACGGCGGCGCCGCTTCCGGTTTCGCCGGTTCCTATTGGAGTAAGGGCGGGAGCGGCGCCGTGGGCGGCGGCGGCCAGGGCGGTACCGGCGGCGCGGCTACGGGTACCGGCAACGGCGGCGCTGGCGGTAACGGCGGAACCGGCGGTTACGGTCAGACCGGTGCCACCGGCAGCAGCTCCCCGGGCGCGGCCGGCGGCGCCGGCGGTACCGGCACCACCGGCGGCGTCGGCGGCGCCGGGGGTGCCGGGGGCACGGCGGTCACCGGCGCCGGCGGCAATGGCGGAAGCGGTGGCACTGGTGGCGTCGGCGGTACTGGCGGGCGAGGCGGTGCCGGTCAGGTGGACAGTGCCGGCAATGGCTTAGCAGGTGGGAACGGTGGGACTGGCGATACCGGCGGTGCGGGCGGCGCGGCAGGCGCTGGCGGCGTGAGCACCCACGGCACCAACGGTTCCCAGGGAGTCGGTGGTGATGGTGGCGCCGGCGGCACCGGCGGTGCCGGTGGCAACAGTGGCACGCCCACCGGAACCGGGACAGCCGGAACGCCCGGCACCGGTGGAGCGGGCGGCGCCGGCGGCAGCGGTACCGCACCTGGTGGCCAGACCGGTGCAGCGGGACAAACGGGTGCCAACGGCCAGCCTGGCTAAATCAGCTAGGTGCTGACCGGTCACCTCAGACCCCGCCGGTCGTCGGGTCCACGACGGACTTGACGGCCGGCGGTCAGGTGGCAGAGGCGGCGCCGCAAATGGCCGGGGACAGCGGCGTCCCAACCCGGCTTTCTGCTCAACACATTTGACCCGAGCGTGGGCCGCAGAAAGGGACGCCGATGGCATCTCCACTTGTGGTCGCCCGGAAGTGGCTGTCGACCGCGGCCCGCGGGTGTGAGAGCTGTTAGGCCGCGAAATGTCAGCGCAGCCAACAACAACCGCCGACACCCTTGTGGACCTGCTGCGTCAGCAGTGCAGCCGGTACGGGGGCAAGGTGGCGTTCACCTTCTCCGAGAACGGTGACGGCGTTGGGGGCACGCAGCTGACCTATCGCGAACTCGACGTCCGAGCGCGAGCCATCGCGGCGAATCTGCAGTGGCAGGGCGCAACTGGTGAACGGGTCTTGGTGTTCTGCCGGCCGGGGTTGGATGCGATCGTCGCCATCCTCGGCTGCATCTATGCGGGGGCGGTCGCGGTTCCGGTGAACGAATGGGTGGCACCGCGATTGTCGTCGGTGGCGCCCAACAGCCGGGCGCGTTTTGCGCTGGCTTCTCCGGAGATGCCGACCGTCATCAAAACTGCGGTGGACGTGCAGATCGCGTGGACCGACGGACGGCCCCTGTGGTGGTCGGGCACCGATGTGGCCGCCACCGACGCCCGGGCGTGGACGGACCCGCAGGTCGACGCGGACGCTACCGCGATGCTGCTCTACACGTCGGCGTCGGCCGGCTCAGCCAAAGGCGTGATGCTCAGTCACGACAACGTCATCCGCAACCTGGCGGCGATGCATCAGGCCTGGCCCGGGGACAGCCATGAGACCGCGGTGTATTGGCTACCGCCGCACCGCAATATGGGGTTGATCGGCGCTGTGCTGCAGATGCTCCACACCGGGTGCAGCACGGTGTTGATGTCGCCGAGTGCGTTTATGCAGCGGCCGATGCGGTGGCTGGAGGCGATCTCGGCGAATCGCGGCACCGTGACCGCCGCCCCGGATTTCGCCTACCGGTTGTGCGTCGAGCGCAGTACCCCGGCCGAGCGGGCAGGCCTGGACCTGTCGAGTCTGTCCACGGCGGTCAACGGTGGCGACCGGGTGCGGGAGTCGACGATGCGGGCATTCAGTGAAGCGTTCGCACCGGCGGGATTCCGGCCGCGCGCCTTCGTCCCGGTCTATGGATTGACCGAGGCCACCCTGCTGGTTTCGGGTGGTTCGGACTCCCGCGATCCGGTGGTGCGGCACGTTGATCGTGGCTGGTTGCGGGCCGAGCGCGTCGTCGAGGCCAGCCCGGGAGACTGCGGTGCGATGTCGGTGGTGGGGTGCGGCCGGCCACGTCAGCCGATCCTCATTGTCGACCCGGATACCCGGCGGGTGCGTGACCGTGATGAACTCGGAGAGGTCTGGGTGTCCGGTGCCGGTGTGGGGCAGGGCTATTGGGACCTGGAGGATGAGACCAGGCAGACGTTCCATGCAACGGTCGCCGGCTGCGGCGAGGTGCCGTTTCTGCGGACCGGGGATTTGGGCTTTATGCGCGACGGCGAACTGTTCGTCACCGGGCGCTGCCATGATCTGCTCGTTGTCGGTGGTGTTGAATACTACCCGAGCGACCTCGAGGTGACCGTGCAGCATTGTCATCCGGATTTCCTTGCGGGGCGAACCGCGGTGTTCTCGGTTGCGCCCGAATCCGGCGGCGCCGAACACATTGTGGTGGTGCAGGAGATCGACCGTGATGTTCATGAAGACGAATTCGTCGACATGGTGTCGGCAATCCAGGGTGGGCTGGCCGCGCGCCACGGCATCCAGGCCGATGCGGTACTCCTGGTGGAGCCGTGGTGTATTCCCACCACGCCGGGCGGGAAGGTGCTGCGCGACCAGTGCCGCTACGAATTCGTCTACCACATCTTGCAGCCCCTGGCGCAGTGGCACGTACCGTCGCCGCCGGCTGTTGTTGACCGCCGTCAAGGTGCGGCGGTCGTCGACTTCGTTGGGGCGGCACTGGTTCGGCGGGCATTTCGTCCGGGCTGACTCGGATGAGTCTGGGTGGCATTCCCGTGACGGAAGCCGAAGCCGTCTTATGACTGGATCTGCTTGAGGCCGTCGCCGATCTGGCGGCAGCTCGTGGCCATGGCTGCGATCTGCGGGCGGGTCAAGGGACCGAGGAAGTGTGTCCGGACTTCGTTGGCGTAGGTCGTCATTGCCTCTTCGGTCAGCGTGCGCCCCGCCTCGGTGATGGTGACTATGACGCGGCGGCGGTCGTGAGGGCTGATCGCCCGCTCTACCAGGCCTTGACCCTCCAGGCGACGGACCTGACGGGTGAGGCGACTCGGCAGCGAACGCAACGCCTCGGCCAGGGCACTCATCTGGGCGCTGCCGTCCGGTGATTTGTCGAGGAGGTCCAGCAGATGCACGTCGGAAAGCGACAACTTGTGCGTGTCGGTCAGTTGGCGATTGAGAACCGATGTCATGCGTAGGACCGTCGCCAAGTAGTTCTCCCAGGACTTGTGTTCGGCGAAAGTCAGTTGTGGTGTTCCCCCAGCGGTTCGGCCAGGAACGAAGCCGTTCATGGCGCGATACTACGGTGAAACATCTTTTGAATAAGCACTTTTGGTCATTTTACGGCGCCGTTAAAATACGAATCATCAAGTCCTGCAAGTTAACTGTGGGGGAACTACCAGTGCGCTGCGGACTGTTTGATCTGGCATCTGCCCTGTCTTTCCTTGGCGTATAAGGAGATAAGTCGGCTTACCATCCGGTCGCGGGAGCTTGGGCGGCAGTTCTTCGCGGGGTCAGGCCGCGAAGATGGCCATACTCGCCGTCGAAGTCGACCTCAATGCGCAGCCTTCCGCCCAGCGCTTCGATGTAACGGCGCCGAGTATCGATCTGGGTGTGGCGTCAGCCCAACAGCGCAGAAGCTACCTGGGCTACGAGGCTGTGTCGGTGCCCTTAACTGAAACGGTTCAGATTTGGTTGATCCGCTGACTTGCGTGCTGTCGCCGTCGTGGCGTCTGTCCGCTGGTCAGGGTAGTGAACGTGTCGGAGCTGAGCCAGTAATCCCGCGATCATTTGCTTCATAGCGAAATTATTTGCGCGGCAGGTCTGTTCGAGTCAGAGCGATTGCACGCCGGCAGTTGTAGTGCGGAGTGGCAACGCGAGCCGCAGTGGCCTCTGGGCTGCGGCGGTGCCTCTACTCGCATTGGATAGCGCCGGCGCTATCTATTTCGGACTCGTCCCACCCTTCCTCCCGCGTTACTGATGTGCCGTCTGTGACATACGGCATCACGACGCAGCTCAGTCGTGCGGACCAGCCGGCCCATGTCCCGGGGCTCGCACGCGAGAGCTCCACAGACGCCGGCGGCAATCGAGAGCTCAGGCATGGCGATCGGTATTTCAACGGCCTCCGTTGGACCCGACGCGGCTCGGGAGTCATATATCCAGAATTATTCAAAGTGCAAATAATTCTGCTTCAATTCACAAATCCTCCTGGTTCAATCCGCAACGCTATCCTGCGTCGTCGTGCGGGTCGATGATCGTGGCAAACATGCCGGTTGACCTGCGCGGCGTCTGGTGGGGTTCCGCGTCCCGGGACTCTGCGCAATGGCCCGCCTCCCCGACACGGAAAGGGGGCCGCGGTAGGCGATGGCGAATTACTCAAGTTTCGTTGACACCTTCAACAAAGAGTCATTATTTTTATGGGCGCCCAGCGGCGTGCGTCATGTCCATTGATTTCCGTGGCGAACGGTGTCGCGCCCCGCGGTTACTGCCCACGGACGTGCAACCACTCATGAGAGAGGCCGGGACGATGGGGAATAAGACGCACAGTCGACGGTCACGCAGCACCCACATCACCCGTCGTAGCAAGGCGAACGGCGTGGCCGGCTCCGTCGCCGTGCTCTGCACGTTCGGGATGACTCTGTTAATCGGTGCGCAGCAGGCTCGGGCCGATGACACGGATCGGATCACGGACCTGTTCGGCCCGCCGCCCATCAACGGCGCTGTGCCCGATGCAGCCTTGTTCGACCAGTACGCCTCTGAGCGGCTTCACGATGACATCGCTCCATGGGTCAACAGTCCCTTCAGGCCAGTGGTGGACGTGCCGTCAGGGCAGTACGTCATTGGCGACGGGGGCGACGCGGGCCTGTGGTTCGACGACGGCAGCAACGGACTGCCCGGCCCGGACAGCCAGTCCAACGGAACATCCGGCGCCGGCACCCAAAACAACACGAACAACCCCTGATTTTCGGGGCAGAGCAGAGGAATTCATGAAGAGAGTCGTTGTTGTGATCGGCGCCATCGTTATGGCCCGTGCCGCCGCGTTGGTACTGGCGTCAGTGTCCCAGGGGGTTCGGGTAGTGGTGCTTGGCACCGAATTCCCGGCGGGCGGCGACGTTCCAGCCGGGCCTTCGTAGCGGGCGTTGGCTGGCTTGGCGCCAAGATGGTCGCGGATGGTGAGGTCGCTTGTGGCGTTCACGGTCCCTGGTGCGGCCTAGTTCGGGAAAGTGGTCGGGCTGTAGCAGTCGGCGCGCACCCGGCGGCGGCGATCGTTTCGCTACCCTCCGAGCAGTGCGCGGGCATCCTTCATCATCAGCGTCAGGTGCAGGTCATCGATTGGACGTGGCGTGAAATCAAAATGCCGCACCCTGCCTGGCGCGTCCTGGTGCTGAACAGATCCGACCGCCAAGCAAGTAATGCCGACGGCCCGCCTGCCAGTCGTTGTGACGAAACACCTGGAGCCGCCCTCGATGTGGTTGGCCAGCGCCCGCCGTTGCAGATAGTCGTCCAAGCTGACTTCGCCACTGTTGAACTCAGCGACTTCGTCGTCCTGGGTTGTCGGCCGGGGAAAGCTGTAGCTCACCTCTCGTGCGTTGTATCGAAGACGGTGGGTTCCGAGAACAGCTTCTCGAGGCGAGGCTTGGGTGAAACCGGTGCGTCGAGCATCGCGTTGAACTCGGCCCATGCGGCGTCATCGAGAATGAACATCCTGCGGTCGGCCAAGATAGCGGCTGCGCGTGCCAACAGCGTGGTGATGGTGAAGTTCGTGATGTCGGTCCCGGTGAGTTCGGCGGCGTAGCGAATGATCGCATCTTGGTCAGGCGTCAGCCTCGCGGTCAGACGATGTGTCTTCCGGTCCCCGGATGGCCGCCTACTGTCCGCTGAGGCGAGGACTGTCCTGTGCGAAGCTGCCTTCCGCGTTCGCTTGCCGCGGGCCGAGTCGGTTTTGCCCTGTTGGTCAGCCATGCATCCGATTGTGTGCCCAATGGCGCACAAGTCAACGTTGCGGGGACCACGTCACCTCGTTGACCAGCATTGACGGGGTTCTGATGATCGAAAAGACCACCGGGCACCTGGGCGACATCGGGGGGAACGGCACCGCGAGTGTTTGCTAAGGCTGGCTCTCAACGCGGGACGTGAAATCCCACCAGCGCGGCGCCGCCGAGTTCGAGGTCGCGCCACGCCCCTTCGACGTGCAGCACGGCGATCCCGGAGGTGGGGAATTTTGTGGCGAGTCGCGCTTCGGTTCGCGGGTCGGTGCCGCGAACGCCGGCCAATCCGAGTGCCAGCTGTGACATCGTGGGTTCGTGGCCGATCACCAGCAGGGTGGCGACATCCTCGCTGACAGTATTGATTTCGTCGATCATCGTGCCCGGAGTGGTGTCATAGAGACGATCGGCGTAACGCACCGACGCGTGGATTGCGGTGCGGTCCAGTGTCTCCCGGGTTCGCGTGGCAGTCGAGCACAGCACCGCATCGATGTCGGGCAGGTTGGCGCGTAGCCAGTCACCGGCCAGCCCGGCCTCCCGGACGCCACGCGGCGCCAACGGCCGGTCGTGGTCGGCGACACCGGTCGGATAGGACGACTTCGCGTGCCGCAGCAGGATCAGGGTGCGGGGGTGCTCGCTCACCGGGATCACGGTAGTCGGCGATCTGGTAGCGCATGCGATATCCGTTTTGAAGTGATGTCACCCTTCCTCTCCCGTTACCTATGTGCCGCGTGTGACGCACGGGACCATGCCGTCACCAGGCCGCACGGACCTGCCGATCAGCGTCCGCCGACTTGTCGGTACCCGGCCATACACTCGCGGTGCTCGGCCGGCAGCTGGGTGGAAAGGACAGAATCGACATGCGCTTCGTGCACACCGCCGACTGGCAGCTCGGCATGACCCGGCACTTCCTCGCCGGTGACGCTCAGCCGCGCTACTCGGCGGCCCGACGTGGTGCGGTCGCCGGGCTCGGGGCGCTGGCGGCCGAGGTCGGCGCGGAGTTCGTGGTCGTGGCCGGCGACGTGTTCGAGGACAATCAGCTCGCCCCGGAGGTCATCAGTCAGTCTCTGGAGGCCATGCGCACCATCGGGATTCCGGTCTATCTGCTGCCCGGAAACCACGATCCGCTGGATGCCGCATCGGTGTACACCAGCGCACTGTTCACCGCCGAATGCCCCGACAACGTGGTCGTGCTCGACACCGCCGGGGTGCACCGGGTACGGCCCGGCCTGGAGATCGTCGCCGCGCCGTGGCGCTCGAAGAGGCCCACCACCGACCTGGCGGCCGCGGCCCTCGACGGGCTGGCCGCCGACGGCACCACCCGGATTCTGGTGGCTCACGGCGGTGTCGACGTGCTGGACCCCGATCCGAACAACCCGGCGCTGATCCGGCTGGCCGCCCTGGAGGACGCTCTGTCGCGCGGCGCCGTCCACTATGTCGCGTTGGGGGACAAGCACTCCCGCACCGAGGTGGGTGGCACGGGGCGGGTCTGGTATTCCGGCTCGCCGGAGGTCACCAACTTCGATGACATCGAGTCCGACCCCGGCCACGTGCTGGTGGTCGACGTCGATGAGACCGACGGCAAAGTCAGCGTCGAGTCCCGTCATGTCGGCTCGTGGCGGTTCGTCACGCTGCACCGCCAGCTCGACACCGCTCGCGACGTCACCGACCTGGACATCAACCTCGACCAGCTGCCGGACAAGGACCGCACGGTGGTCCGGCTGGCCCTGACCGGTTCGCTGAGCGTCACCGACCGGGCCGGCCTCGACGCCTGCTTGGACCGGTACTCGCGGTTGTTCGCCTGGGTGGGCACCTGGAAACGCCACACCGACCTGGTGGTGATCCCGGCCGACGGTGAGTTCACCGATCTGGGGATCGGCGGTTTCGCCGCCGACGCGGTCGAGGAACTTGTTGCCACGGCACGCAGCGGGGGAGATACCGCCGCCGCCGACGATGCGCACGCCGCTCTGGCGCTGCTGCTGCGGCTGGTCGACCGGGGTGCGGCATGAGGCTGCACCGGCTGGTCCTGACCAACTACCGCGGCGTGGCGCACCGCGAGATCGAGTTCCCCGAGCGCGGCGTGGTGGTGGTGTCCGGCGCCAATGAGATCGGCAAGTCCTCGATGATCGAGGCGCTGGATCTGCTACTGGAGTCCAAGGACCGCTCCGCCAAGAAGGACGTCAAACAGGTCAAGCCCACCCACGCCGACGTCGGCGCCGAGGTCACCGCTGAAATCAGCACCGGCCCTTATCGTTTCGTCTATCACAAGCGCTTTCACAAAGCCCCCGAGACGGGGTTGACCGTGCTGGCGCCGCGCCGCGAACAGCTTACCGGAGACGAGGCTCACGAGCGGGTCCGCGCCATGCTGGCCGAGACTATGGACACCGGCCTGTGGCAGGCCCAGCGGGTCCTGCAGGCGGCGTCGACCGCCGCGGTGGACCTGTCCGGCTGTGATGCCCTGTCCCGTGCGCTCGATGTCGCCGCCGGCGACACCGCCACCCTCAGCGGCACCGAACCGATCCTCATCGAGCGCATCGACACCGAGTACGCGCGCTACTTCACCCCGACCGGGCGCCCCACCGGGGAGTGGGCCGCCGCGGTCTCCGCGTTGGCAGACGCCGACGCCGAGGTGACGCGGTGCACCGAGCTGCTCGCCGAGGTCGAGGAGCGGGTACAGCGCCACGCCGAATTGTCCGAACAGCTGGCCGGATTGACGGCGGATCAGGTGGCCGCTGATGCCCGGCAGCGTGCCGCGCAGGGCGCCGGCGCCACGATCACCGCCCTGCGCGAGCAACTGCGCGCCGCCGAGTTGGAGGCCACGACCGCCGAAGCCACCGGCGCCGTGGCGGAGACCGCCCGCACCGAACGGGTGCGGCTGCGCGACGAGCTCGAATCACGGTCGGCCGCGGTCGCCGCGTTGGACCCCGAGATCGGCGAAGCCGTCAAGGCCGGCGCCGTCGCCGAGAACGCCTCAGACGCAGCCGATCTCGCCGCCGCCAAAGCTGACCGGGAGCTGGCGGCCGCGGCCGAACGCGTCGAGACCGCCCGTCGCGTCGTCGAGCTGCTCGCCGCCCGGGACGAAGCTGACCGGCTCGCCGACCGCCTTGCGCGGATCGAGGTCACCGAGCGTGACCTCGAGCAGGTACTGGCCCAGCTGGCCGGCATCGTCGTGACCGAGCCGGCGCTGCGCCGCATCGAAGACGCGGCCGCTGCCCTCGACCGGGCCCAGGCATCGCTGGCGGCGATCTCGGCCTCACTGGAATTCATCGCGGCCGCCGACGTCGAGCTCGTAATCGACGGCGAGCGCACGCTGCTGCCCACCGGTCAGAGCTGGTCGACGACCGTCACCGACGGCACCCAGGTCGATCTGCCGGGTCTGTTGAGCGTGCGGGTCATGCCGGGGGACAGTGCCCGCGCGGCCAGCGCCAAATCTGCCGCGGCGCAAGATGAACTCGCCGACGCCCTGGCGGCCGCCAAAGCGGCCGACTTGGCGGAGGCGCGCGGCGCCGACCAGCGTCGCCGCGAACTTCAGGGCCGCCGCGACCAGCTGACCGCGGCCCTGGCCGCATTGCGGGGCGACGACGACGTGGCGGCACTGCGAGCCCGGCTGGCGCAGCTGCGCGGCGACCACAGCGACCTGGCAGCCGAGGTAACCCCGGAAGCTGCTCGTGCTGATCGTGACGCCGCCGAGGCCCTGCGCACCCAAGCCGACACCGACTGCCAATCGCGGCGGCAGGCGGCGATGGACGCGGCCGCCCGACGCACCGAGACCGCCACCCGCGTGACGTTGCTGAAGGACAAGGCGGCAACTCAGCGAGCCGAACTGGAGGCCGTCAGCTCGCGTCTGGCCACCGCTCGGGGCTTGGTCAGCGACGAGGATGTGACGGCCAACGCCGAAGCCCACCGGGAAGCCCTGCGCGTCGTCCAGCAGCGGGTCGCCGCGTTGTCCGAGGAGCTCGGTGCCGCCGCCCCCGACGCGATCGACGCCGAACTCGCCGCCGCCGATGCGGCGGCGCAGGAATTGCGCACCCGGCACGCCGAGACCGCCCGCGAGCTGCACGAGGTGCAGGTTGAGCTCGCGGTGTTCGGCACGCAGGGCCGCAGAGGTCGGCTCGACGCGGCGCAGACCGCCCGGGAGCACGCCGCGGCCGAACACGACCGGATCGGCCAACGGGCCCGGGCGGTTTCACTGCTGCGTTCGACGATGAACCGGCATCGCGATGACACCCGCCGGCGCTACGTCGAACCGTTCCGCGCCGAGATCCAGCGGCTCGGCGGTTACGTGTTCGGTGCTGACTTCGAGGTGGACGTCGACACCGACCTGAAGATCAGCGCCCGCACCCTTGACGGCCGCACCGTGCCGTATGAGTCGCTGTCCGGCGGGGCCAAGGAGCAGTTGGGCATCCTGACCCGGCTGGCGGGGGCGACATTGGTCGCCAAGGAAGACAGTGTCCCGGTGGTGATCGACGACGCGCTCGGCTTCACCGACCCGGACCGACTGGAGAAGATGGGCGCGGTATTCGACGCGGTCGGCGCCGCGGGGCAGGTGATCGTGCTGACCTGCAGCCCGGACCGCTACCGCAGCGTCAAGGACGCGCACCGCATCGACCTGAGCGCCTGACTGTTTCGAGCCGCTACGATTCGGCCCACGGGTTGATCAACGTGACGCCAAAGTCTTGGAAGTGTCGTACGTTGCGGGTGGCCAGCGATGCCTTTCTTGCGACGCCGATTCCCGCGATCTGGACGTCACGCACTTCAACGGGACGGCCTGCACGGCGTCCACTTGCGGCTAGACCGGCCGCGGCCACGGCGGCCGGCTGATCGAAGGTTTGCACGCGGCCTTCAAGATCCTCGGCGAGCAGCCGGGTGAATGCCTGCTCGAGGTGCCGTCGGCGGCGTCCCGCCTCAAGCAATGCCAGTCCGGTCCAGATTTCGAAAACGGTGATCGATGTAGTCCAGATCGACTCGGCCGGTTGGTCGTCAAGCCACCGCACCACCGCCTCATCTGGTCGCTGCAGCATCAATGCGGAGATCACATTGGTGTCCAGCAGGATCATTGGTCGCCGAACTCCGCGGGGCGCACGAGATGACCGCGGACCTCACCGATCTCCTCGTCGAGGCCGATCTTGGCGAACCGGCTTGAGATTCGCGAACCGAGCCGGGCTGGTGGATCGTCGGCGTCCCGAACAGCGTTGCGGAGAATCTCGCGCACCTCTTCTTCGGTGCTGCGGCCATGACGGCGGGCGCGCAGGACAAGCTTTTGCTTGACGTCGTCGTCAAGCTGACGGATCAGAATCTGCGCCATGGCGACATGATATCGTGCTATCAATTATCCGTGCACCTCGCTTCTTGGGCGCCGGAGTCAACCCGCTGTCGAGAACTTCACCCACGATGGGCTCCACGGCTGTTTTGCGCAATTCAGTGATGTGGACGCGTCAGCGGGCGCCGAACCAGGTTGTCAGCGCCTGGCGTAAGCCACTGTGCGTGCCGTTCCCGACCCAGGCGACGTAGCCGTCCGGCCGGATCAGCACCGCCTCAGGTGCCGCCACCGAGCCCAGAACCGGCAGCTCCCAGGGGCCGTCGTACTCAGCGTCGACAGCGCACACGCGATCAGCCCACGGGGACACATCGAAATCCCATGGTGCGCCGAAGGTCAGCAGGACGCCCCGGCCGTCGTGCAGCAGCGTGAAGACCGGCACGGTGCCCGCCGGGGTAGACACGTCCAGGTCGGGCATCCGCCGGCCCAACAGGGGGTGGCCGTCTGCGGAGCCGTCGCCGAGATCGTAACGAATGTCCAAGCCGCACATCATCGCCGCGATCTGCCGACGTGGCTCGTCCATGCTCAGCAACTCGGCCATGGTGTCGCGCAGGGCGTCGACGCGCGGGCCGGGCTCCAGCAGCGTGCTCTGCGCCATGGTGTTGTGCAGCACGCGGGCGGCGACCGGGTGACGCTCGGCGTGATAGGTGTCCAGCAGACTCTCCGGTGAGGTCCCGGCGATCACCTGGGCCAGCTTCCAGCCCAGGTTCACCGCATCCTGAACCCCGGTGTTCAGCCCCTGCCCGCCCGCCGGTGAATGCACATGGGCGGCATCGCCGGCCAGCAGCACACGCCGGTCCCGGTAGCGTTCCGCCTGTCGGGTCACGTCGGTGAACCGGGATACCCAGTGGGCATTGTGCAGCCCGTAATCGGTTCCGCGCCTGGAGATCAGGGCGCGGCTGACATCGTGCAGCGTGGGCTCGTCGCTGGTCTCGAGGCCCGGCTCGGTCACCATCACCCGCACCGGCCCACCGTCCTCGAGCCGGAAGAAGGAATGGATGCCCACGCCGTCACGGTGCAGGCCCCACGGCGGTTCGTCGGTCAGATCGGCCTCGGTGATCAGGCAGGTGGCCGTCGGATCCCAGCCGGGAAAGGCGATCCCGGACAACTTGCGGATCTGGCTGCGCCCGCCGTCGCACCCGACCAGATATGCGGCCCGCAGTCTGCTGCCATCGGACACCTCGACGTCGACGCCGGAGTCGTCCTGGGCGAAACCGGTCACCTCGCGTCCGCGGTAGGTCGGCACACCCAGCTCGTCGACCCACTCGGCAAGGGTGCGTTCGATGCGGTACTGCGGCAGCCCCAGCGTGAAATTGCGCCGGGTGGGTAAATCGCTGATGTCCAACATGATCCACGCGAAATGACAGATCTGGCCGATCCGCCCCTGCGCCAGGAACCGTTCGGCGATACCGCGCTGGTCGAGGAGTTCGATGGTGCGCGGAGTGATACCGCCGGCGCGGGAGCCGATCAGGTCCCGGGCGGTGCGCCGCTCGACGATGGCAACGTCGACGCCCGCCAGCGCCAATTCGCCGGCCAGCATCAGCCCGGTCGGGCCTCCGCCGACGATCACCACCTGATGTTCGATCATCAGTCCTTCATGAAACCGATTGCGGTGTAATCCAGGTCCGCCAGTCCGGGCGCCCCGAAGTTCGCCAGTGCACTGCGGACCGCCACGTTGCCGGTGGTCTGGATCAGCGGCAGGCTGAACCCTTCCTCCCACAACAGTCTGTCGACCTCGTTGGCCCGCGCCCGGGCCACAGCCGGGTCGAGTGCCTCCAGGGTCTCCTCGATCTTCGCGTCGATCTGCGGGCTGCCGATCTTGCCGAAGTTGGCCTCACCGTAGGAGGCGGAGATCTGGTTCAACCCGGCCAGCGGGAAAGCGTCACCGACCCAGGAGAACTGGGCGATGTCGAAGTCGCCGACGTTGACGTAGTCGGTGAAGAAGCCGCCGCCGGCCTTGGCGTCCAACTGCAGCTTCACCCCGATCTGGGCCAGATTGTGCTGGGCGACCTGGGCGAACTGCCGGGTGCTCGACGCGTCGTAGAACAGGTGCCGGATCACCAGCTGGCGACCGTCCTTCTCCCGGAACCGCCCGTTGCGCTTCCAGCCCAGCTGGTCGAGTTCGCGTGCGGCACGCTCTGGGTCGTAGGCCACCACGGCACTGTTGTCCTGGTAACCCTCCTGCCCGGCGACGTAGATGTGGTTGTTCAGTGCCACCGGGTCCGCGGTCAGGCCGCGCTGGGTCACCTTCGCGATCGTGTTCCGGTCGATGCCGCGCATGACCGCCAGCCGTAACGCCTTGTCGGACAGGATCGCCCCCGGCGCCCCATTGAAGGTGAAGTGATTCCAGGCCGGCGTCGGCGCCCGCCGGATCGTGATGCCCTCGGTGCGCCGCGCGATGGTCAGCTGATCCAGGGTGGCCACCCCGGTGGCGTCGATGGTGTGGTTCTGCAGCGCCGGCATCCGGGCTGCCTCGTCGAGCACCAGGTAGGTGATGGTGTCCAGCTTCGGCGTCTTGCCCCACCAAGCGGGGTTGCGGGCCAAGATGATTCGCTGGCTGGTGCGGTCCAGTGTCGACAGCATGAACGGCCCGGCCGAGGGCCCCGGTTGGCGCAGTTGGCCCTTGTTGAACACCTCCGGGTCGGCGGTCATGCTCGCGGGCAGCAGCATCGAATTGCCGGCGAACATGCCCCGCCACTCCGCGTAGGGCTTGGCGAAACGCACCACGGCCTGGCGGTCATCGACGCCGCGGGTGACCGAGGCGATCCGCTCGGCGCCGTTGGTGCTCGCGATCGCGAACCCGCTGTCGGCGCCGCTGGTGGCATGAAGCTGGCTGGCGATGTCGTTCCAGGACAGCGGGGTGCCGTCGGACCACTTGGCCTTCGGGTTGATGGTGTAGGTGACCGTCTGCGGGTTGGCGCTGGTCAGCTCCACGCTGGTGAAGTAGTCGGTGTCCACCGTCGCTGAGCCGTCCGGGCCGATGTTGAACGCACGCGGCATGGTGGCCTTGAGCATGGCGGCGTTCTCGGCGAGGTTGCCGTCGATGTGCAGCGGGTTGAAGTTCGGCGGGAACTGCGACATGGACAGGCGCAGGTTTCCGCCGTCGCGCAGGCTCGCCGGGTCCTGCGGGTTGATGTCGCTGGCGCTGCCGACCGACGCGGTGCCTTCCGGGGCGGTGATGTCGACGGCCGCGCAGCCGCTGAGTGCCAGCATCAGCGCCACGAGGGCCGCACCCCCGTTGACTCTGCGTCCAGGGCGAGTCCTTCTCGTAAAACCTCTCCCTGAGCGCAGAGTCAACGTCGGGGTCATGAGTTCACCACCGGATGCGGGACGGCTGCCAGCAGCCGGCGGGTGTAGTCGTGTTGCGGGTCGCCGAAAACCTGGTCCGCGTCGCCCTGTTCGACGATCGCCCCGGCGTACATCACCGCCACCCGGTGCGCCAGGTGTTTGACCACCGATAGGTCATGCGACACGAACAGGTAGGACAGCCCGAACTGCTGCTGCAGATCCAGCAGCAGGTTGATGATCCCGGCCTGGATCGACACGTCGAGCGCCGATACCGGTTCGTCGAGCGCGAGGATCTTCGGCTGCAGGGCCAGGGCGCGGGCGATGCCGATCCGCTGCTTCTGCCCGCCGGAGAACTCCGACGGGTAGCGCAGCGCGTCGCCGCGACGCAACCCGACCAGCTCCAGCAGCTCGGCGACCCGGTCATGCGTGGATGCCCGGTCGAAGCCGTTGGCGCGCAGGGGTTCGGCCAGCACCTCGAAGACCGGCAGTCGCGGATCCAGGGAGGCTACCGGGTCCTGGAACACCACCTGCAGGTCGCGGCGCAACTCGCGGCGGTCGGCGCGTTTCAGGTTGGCGACATCGGTGCCGAGCACCTCGATCGAACCCGACTGCGGCGCGGACAGTTCCAGAATCTGGTGCAGGGTGGTGGATTTACCCGACCCGGATTCGCCGACGATCGCCAACGTACGGCCCTGCTCCAACTCGAAGCTCACGCCGTCGACGGCGCGGACCTCGCCGGCGCTTCGCCGCAGCACGCCCTTGGTCAGGGGATAGGTCTTGACCAGGTCGCGGACTCGGACGACGGTGGGGGCGTCCGTAATGGCAACGGCCGCAACCTCGGTGCGAACGCCGTAGATCTCGGCGGCGCTGCGCCCGGTGACCTGGTCGGTGTGGATGCACGCGGCCCCGTGGTCGACTCCGACGGTCAGCAGTTCGGGTTCGCGCACCCGGCACTCATCGGTGGCCAGCGGGCAGCGCGGCGCGAACGGGCAGCCGGGTTCGATGCCGGCCAGCGACGGCGGTGCACCGGGAATCGGCACCAATCGGGTGCCCTGCTCGGCGTCCAGCCGCGGCACCGAACCCAGAAGTCCCACCGTGTAAGGCATCTGCCGATCCCGGTACAAGACCTCCACGGGTGCGGCTTCCACCACCCGCCCGGCGTACATCACCAGGGCCCGGTCGGCGAACTCGGCGACCACGCCGAGGTCGTGGGTGATGATCAGCACCCCGGCGCCGGTGACATCGCGTGCGGTCTTGAGTACCTCCAGGATCTGGGCCTGCACGGTGACGTCCAGTGCGGTGGTGGGCTCGTCGCAGATCAGCAGGTCCGGGTCGCAGGCGATGGCGATGGCGATCACCACCCGCTGGCGTTCCCCGCCGGACAGTTCGTGCGGGAAGGCCCGGGCACGCTGGGCGGGCCGGTTGATGCCGACCAGCTCCAGCAGTTCGACCGCACGCCGGCGAGCCGCGGCCCGCCCGAAACGGGGCTGATGCACCTCGATCGCTTCGGCGATCTGATCGCCGACGGTGTAGACCGGCGTCAGCGCCGACATCGGGTCCTGGAACACCATCCCGATCGAGGCGCCGCGGAACTTCGACATCGCGGTGTCGCTCAGGCCGATCAGCTGTGTGCCGTGCAGGCGCACCGATCCGGACACCTGGGCGTGCTCGGGCAGCAGTCCCATCACGGCCATGGCCGCCGCGGACTTCCCGGAGCCGGACTCGCCGACCATCGCCACCACTTCGCCGGGGGAGACCTGGTAGCTGATGCCGCGCACCGCGTTGACCGCGCCGGCGCCGGTACCGAAGGTGACGGCCAGGTCGGTGACATCCAGCAGGGCGCTCATCCGCGGCCCCGCAGACTGGCGGCGTCGGGGTCCAGTGCGTCGCGCAGGCCGTCGCCGGCGAGGTTGGCGCAGACCAGGATCGTGATCAGCACCCCGGCGGGGAACAGGAACACCCACGGGAAGGTGATGGCCGAGGCGGTGCCGTCGGCGATCAGGGTGCCCAGGGACACGTCCGGCGGCTGGATGCCGAATCCCAGGTAGCTCAATCCGGTTTCGGCCAGGATCGCCACCGCAACGTTGAGCGCGGTGTCGATGATCAGGATGGACGCCACGTTCGGCACGATGTGGTCGATGATGATGCGTCGGCTCGAGACGCCCATATACCGTGCGGCCCGGATGAATTCACGCTCCCGCAGGCTCATGGTCAGGCCGCGCACCATGCGGGCGCTGATCATCCAGCTGAACCCGGCCAGCAGCAGGATCAGCATGGCGATGTTGCCGCTGTTCTTGGTGCGTGGGGTGATGATCGCGATCAGGATGAAGGCGGGAACCACCAGCAGCAGGTCCACCAGCCACATCAGCACCCGGTCGCGCCACCCGCCGAAGTAGCCGGAGACCGCACCCACCGTCGCGGCGATCACCGTGGAGATCAGCGCCACGCACACCCCGATCAGCATGGACTTCTGCATGCCGCGCAGGATCTGGGCCAGCAGATCCTGGCCGAGTGCGTTGGTGCCCAACAAGTGTCGGGCACCCGGCGGCACCAGCAGCGCGTCGTAGTCCAGGTCGGTGTAGGAGTAGGGCAGCAGCGGGGGCAGGGCGTAGCAGCCGACGAACATCACCGCCAGCAGCACCAGTGCACCGACAGCGGCGCGGCTTTGCAGGAAGCGGCGCAGCACCAGGGTGCGCCGCGACGCGAACTCGACCTCGTTGCCAATGGCGGTCATGACACCCGCACCCGCGGATCCAGCAGCGCGTAGATGACGTCGGAGAGCAGCCCGGCGGCCAGCACTACCGCGCCGGAGAACACCGTGATCGCCGCGACGATGTTGGTGTCCTGGGTCGCCACGCCCTGCACCACCCATTCGCCCATGCCGTGCCAGCCGAAGATCTTCTCCACGAACACCGCGCCGGTCACCAGCCCGGCCACCCCGTAGGCGAACAACGTCGCCATCGGGATCAGCGCGGTGCGCAGCCCGTGTTTGAACAGGGCGCGTCGGCGCGTCAGCCCCTTGGCCCGGGCGGTGCGGATGAAGTCCTGGCCGAGCACGTCGAGCATCGCGTTGCGCTGGTATCGGCTGAAGCCGGCCGCGGCGCCCAGCGCCAGGGTCAGCGACGGCAGCACCAGGTGCTGCAGCCGATCGGCCAACCGGGGCCAGACGCCGGTGATCGCACCCGGTGAGGTCTCCCCGGTGTAGTCGAACAGTTGGAAGCCCAGCGCCCAGTTCACCCGCAGCGCGCTCAGGATCACCAGGTTGGCCAGTACGAACGTCGGCACCGAGAGCACCAGCAGCGACGCGAACGTGATCACCCGGTCGGATATTCGGTACTGGCGCACCGCCCCCCACGCGCCGGCCACCACGCCGATCACGGTGCCGGCCACCGAGCCGACCAGCAGCAGGCGCAGGCTGACCCCGATTCGGCGTCCCAGTTCGTCGGAGACGGGTTGGCCGGTGACGGTGACACCGAAGTCGCCGCGCACCGCGCCCGACGCCCAGTGGGCATAACGCAGCGGAATCGGCTTGTCCAGGCCGAGTTCGGCGGCCTTGGCGTCGATGACGGACTGCGGGGGACGGGGGTTGCGCTGCATCAGGCTGTCCAGCGGGGCGAACGCCAGCGAGGTCAGGCAGAAGGTGAGGAAGGAGGCCAGGGCCAGCAGCACCAGATAGTTGAGTGCCCGGCCGGCCAGGAACCGCGTCACGGTGCGTTCTCGCTGACGTGCGGCATCAGCACAGGGTAAAGACCTCCCCTGGGCGAGTGCGCGTGTCCCCGGCCGACACGCCGCGTTCCGGGCCGGGGACACACCCGGCGAGGCGGGCCCGGCGGATTCTGCGATCGGGTGATTTTTACCGGTGGAATCCGAGGCCCGCTTCATTAGGCTCGGTGTGCGGACTGCGACAGAGGGAGAAACCCGTGACCGTCACCGATGACTACTTGGCCCACAACGCGGAGTACGCGAAGACCTTCACCGGTCCGCTGCCCATGCCGCCGAGCAAGCATGTAGCGGTGGTGGCCTGTATGGACGCCCGTCTGGACGTCTACCGGGTGCTCGGGATCAACGAGGGCGAGGCGCACAGCATCCGCAACGCCGGCGGCGTGATCACCGAGGACACCATCCGGTCGCTGGCCATCAGCCAGAAGCTGCTGGGGACCCGGGAGATCATCCTGATTCACCACACCGACTGCGGGATGCTCACCTTCACCGACGATGAGTTCAAGCGCTCGATCCTGGAGGAGACCGGTATCCGGCCGGGCTGGGCGCCCGAGGCGTTCCCGGATCCGGCCGAGGACGTGAAGCAGTCGCTGCGGCGGGTCAAGGCCAGCCCGTTCATCACCCAGACGACCTCGCTGCGGGGCTTCGTGTTCGATGTCGCCACCGGCAAGCTCGGCGAGATCACCGTCTAACGGGACTGAACTCCAGCACGCGCCTGCAAGGTACCTCGCTCCAACGCCGAGACCGACGTTTTGCAGGTGCGCTCTTCGCACTTTGTCTGCAAAACGTCGGTCTCGAGCGATCGCAGGGCACCTACGCAGGGGACGGCTTGCTTGTTCGCGGCGAGGATCACGTTGACAGTGACCCAGCCCGCCTGGTTACATACCCGGCTATAACCATTAATCTGGTAAATCTCACCAAGATTATCGGATATCCCGGGCAAGGACATCATGACCAGTAACATCACCGCGCCGCCGACCGTCGCCACGGCCGGGCACTATCAGCTGTCGCATCTGCGCACCCTGGAGGCCGAGGCCATCCACATCATCCGCGAGGTGGCCGCGGAGTTCGAGCGCCCGGTTCTGCTGTTCTCCGGCGGCAAAGACTCCATCGTCATGCTGCATCTGGCGGTGAAGGCATTCGCGCCGGGTCGGCTGCCGTTCCCGGTGATGCACGTCGACACCGGCCACAACTTCGACGAGGTGATCGCCGCGCGCGACGAGTTGGTCGAGCGGGCCGGGGTGCGGTTGGTCGTCGCCTCGGTGCAGGACGACATCGATGCCGGGCGGGTGGTCGACAACGGGCCGTCCCGCAACCCGCTGCAGACCGTCACGTTGCTACGGGCGATCCGCGAGAACAAGTTCGACGCGGCGTTCGGCGGCGCCCGGCGCGACGAGGAGAAGGCGCGCGCCAAGGAGCGGGTGTTCAGCTTCCGCGACGAGTTCGGCCAGTGGGAGCCCAAGGCGCAACGGCCCGAGTTGTGGAACCTCTACAACGGCCGGCACCGGCCCGGCGAGCACATCCGGGTGTTCCCGCTGTCGAACTGGACCGAGTTCGACATCTGGTCCTACATCGGCGCCGAGGAAATCGCTCTGCCGACAATCTATTTCGCGCATCAGCGCAAGGTGTTCCGCCGTGACGGGATGCTGTTGGCCGACCACGAGTTCCTGCGGCCCGCCGAGGGCGAGGAAGTGTTCGAGACCTCGGTGCGATTCCGTACCGTCGGCGACGTCACCTGCACGGGCTGCGTGGAGTCGACGGCCGCGACCGTCGAGCAGGTGATCGACGAGACCGCGGTGTCCCGGCTGACCGAGCGCGGCGCCACCCGCGCTGATGACCGGATCTCCGAAGCAGGCATGGAAGACCGCAAGAGGCAGGGGTATTTCTGATGGGTGCGGCAACGACGCTGCTTCGTATCGCGACGGCCGGATCGGTCGACGACGGCAAGTCCACCCTGATCGGGCGGCTGCTGTTCGACTCGAAGGCCGTGATGGAAGACCAGCTGGCCTCGGTGGAGCGGACTTCCCGCGAGCGCGGCCACGACTACACCGACCTGGCGCTGGTGACCGACGGCCTGCGCGCCGAGCGTGAGCAGGGCATCACCATCGATGTGGCCTACCGCTACTTCGCCACGCCCAAGCGGAAATTCATCATCGCCGACACGCCGGGGCACATCCAGTACACCCGCAACATGGTGACCGGGGCCTCGACCGCGCAGCTGGCCATCGTGCTGGTCGACGCGCGGCACGGCCTGCAGGAGCAGTCCCGCCGGCACACCTTCCTGGCGTCGCTGCTGGGAATCCGGCACATCGTGCTCGCGGTCAACAAGATGGACCTGATCGACTGGGATGCAAAACAGTTCGAGGCGATCCGCGACGATTTCCACTCGTTCGCCACCCGCTTGGACGTCCACGACGTGACCACCATCCCGATCTCGGCGCTGCTCGGCGACAACGTGGTGACCAAGTCCGACAAGACGCCCTACTACGACGGTCCCGCGCTGCTGTCGCACCTGGAAGACGTGTACATCGCCGGTGACCGCAACCTGGTCGACGTGCGGTTCCCGGTGCAGTACGTGATCCGCCCGCAGACCCACGAGCACGCCGACCACCGCAGCTACGCCGGTACCGTCGCCAGCGGGGTGATGCGTCCCGGTGACGACATCGTCGTGCTGCCGTCGGGCAAACCCAGCCGGATCGCGAAGATCGATGGCCCGAACGGCGCAGTGGAGGAAGCGTTTCCGCCGATGGCGGTCTCGGTCAGCCTGACCGACGACATCGACATCTCCCGCGGCGACATGATCGCCCGCACCAACAACCAGCCGCGCGTCGCCCAGGACTTCGACGCCACCGTGTGTTGGATGGCCGACGTTGCCTCGCTGCAGCCCGGCAACGACTACATCATCAAGCACACCACCCGGACCACCCGGGTGAGGGTGATGGCGTTGGACTACCGCCTCGATGTCAACACCCTGCACCGGGACAAGGACGCCGAGGAGTTGAAGCTCAACGAGCTCGGACGTGTCTCGCTGCGCGCCCAGGTCCCGCTGATGCTCGACGAATTCAGCCACAACGACGCCACCGGTTCATTCATCCTCATCGACGCGGCCACCAACGGAACCGTGGCGGCCGGAATGGTGCTGCGTGACGTGTCGGGCCGCGCCGCCAGCCCGAACACGGTGCGCCACGAGTCCCTGGTCTCCACCACGGACCGGCTGTCCAAGGGACGCACGGTGTGGCTGACCGGACTGTCCGGTGCCGGCAAATCGTCGGTGGCCATGCGGGTCGAGCAACTGCTGCTCGAAAGGGGAACGCCCGCTTACGTTCTCGACGGCGACAACCTGCGGCACGGCCTCAACGCCGACCTCGGGTTCTCGATGGCCGACCGGGCCGAGAACCTGCGTCGGCTGGCGCATGTGGCCACCCTGCTGGCCGATTCCGGTCAGATCGTGCTGGTGCCGGCGATCAGCCCGCTGAGCGAGCACCGCCAGTTGGCCCGCCAAGTGCACACCGACGCCGGCTTCGACTTCATCGAGGTGTTCTGCGACACCCCGCTTGAGGACTGCGAGCAGCGAGACCCCAAGGGGCTCTATGCAAAGGCGCGAGCAGGGCTCATCACGCACTTCACCGGGATCGACAGCCCGTACCAGCGGCCGAAGAACCCGGACGTGTGGCTGACCCCGCGTGACGACATCGATGAGCAGGCCCGGCAGGTCATCGCGGCGATCGACGACCGCCGGTGAATGACCACGAGCTCGCCGCCCGGCTCGCCACCGACGCGGGCGGTCTGCTGCTGACCGTTCGCGCCGAGCTGTCCGATGCGACAGCGGCGGAGCGGAAAGCAGCCGGCGACAAGCGCTCTCACGACTATCTGATGGCGGCGTTGGCCGCCGAGCGCGCCGACGACGCGGTGTTGTCCGAGGAGGGTGCCGACAATCCGGTGCGGCTGAAGGCCGAGCGGGTGTGGATCGTCGACCCGCTGGACGGCACCCGGGAGTTCTCCGAGTTGGACCGTGGCGACTGGGCGGTGCACGTTGCGCTGTGGCAGGCCGGTGAGTTGGTGGCCGGGGCGGTGGCGATGCCCGCGCGGGGCATCACGCTGTCCACCCCGTCGGTACCCGAGCCGCCGTCGCACGCCGGCCGGCCGCGGATCGCGGTGTCGCGCAGCCGCCCACCGGCGGTCGCCGAGGCCGTCCGCGACCGTCTCGACGGGGTGCTGGTCCCGATGGGCTCGGCCGGGGTGAAGGTCGCCGCCGTCGTGCAGGGCAGCGCCGACGTGTACGTCCACGCCGGTGGGCAATACGAATGGGATTCCGCCGCGCCGGTGGCGGTGGCCCGTGCCGCGGGCCTGTACACCTCGCGCATCGACGGTTCGCCGCTGGTCTACAACCGGCCCGATCCGCTTTTGCCGGATCTGGTGGTGTGCCGCCCCGAATACGCGCAGGCAGTGCTCGCCGCGATCAGCTGACGCCGCAGACGATCGGAATCCACTGCCCGGCTCCTCCTCATCGCTTCGCTCTGCATCGTCGTCGGGCGCAGGTGGCAGAATCCTTCAGATGCGGATGTCGGCCAAGGCGGAGTACGCGGTGCGGGCGATGGTCCAATTGGCCACCGCCGAAGCCGGCACGTTGGTCAAGACCGACGACATCGCCACTGCCCAGGGCATTCCGGCGCAGTTCCTCGTCGACATCCTGTCCGATCTGCGCACCGACCGTTTGGTGCGCAGCCAGCGCGGCCGCGACGGCGGCTACGAACTGGCCCGGTTGGCCACCGAGATCAGCGTCGCCGACGTGCTGCGCTGCATCGACGGCCCGCTGGCCAGCGTCCGCGACATCGGCCTGGGGGACCTGCCCTATTCGGGCCCGACCGCGGCGTTGACCGACGTGTGGCGCGCGCTGCGGGCCAGCATGCGCTCGGTGCTGGAGCAGACCAGCCTGGCCGATGTGGCCTCCGGTGATCTGCCCGCGCACGTCGCCGAATTCGCCGCCGACTACCGCGCGCAGGAGCGCCAGCGCGGCCACGGCTAAGCCCCGGGGCTGATTCGGCTACGAACCCGAGCCGTACGGGCGGGTGAGGATCTCCATCGCGTGACCGTTGGGGTCGCGGAAATACACGCCCCGGCCGCCGTCGCGGCGATTGATCTCGCCGGGTCGCTCGGCGCGCGGGTCGGCCCAATGCGGCATGGCTCGCGCGGAGATCCGGTCGTAGATGGTGTCGAAGTCGTCCTCGGACACCAGGAAGGCGTAGTGCTGCGGCCGGATCTCCTCGTCCTCGGGCACCTCGGCGTAGTCCAGGCTGGCCTCGTGCGCGAGCCCGACGACCGCGAAGTGACCGAACGGCTGCGGCTCTGGCAGACCGAACAGCTCCGCCAGAAACGCTGCCGATGCCTGCTTGTCGTGGGCGGCGACGATCGTGTGGTTGAAGGAAATACTCATGGCTCCAGTGTCAGTCCCGCCCGCCGCCCGTGCCACAATCGCGGTCATGCAGGTCGGAATGACCATGCCGGTGATGGAGCCGGATCTGGACGCAACACTGCTGCGGGACTGGGCGCGCGCCGTCGACGAAGGACCGTTCTCGTCACTGAGTTGGGGCGAGCGGATCGCCTTCACCAACCCCGACAGCCTGACCCTGCTGGGTGCGGTGGCCGCGTGGACCGAGCGGGTTCGGCTGGTGACCACGGTGATCGTTCCGCAACTGCACGACCCGGTCATGCTCGCCAAGGCACTGGCGACCGCGGATCTGCTCAGTGGCGGGCGGCTCACCGTCGGGATCGGCGTGGGCGGCCGGCATGAGGATTACCGGGCTGCCGGTGCCGATCCGGCGACGCAGACCATGCGCGAGATGGCCGAGCGGGTGGCGATCATGAAGCGGGTCTGGGCGGGGGAGAAGCTCACCGAATCGGTGCTGCCGGTCGGGCCGGCGCCCACCCAGCCCGGCGGGCCCCCGCTGGTGGTCGGCACCATCGGCCCCAAGACGCTGCGCAGCGCGGCGACCTGGGCCGAGGGTTTGGCCGGCATCACGATGGACCTCGACGTGGCCAAGCAGAACGAGTTGTTCGACGTCGCCCGGGACGCCTGGCAGCAGGCCGACAAGGGTAAGCCGTATCTGGCGACGTCGTTCTGGTTCGCGCTCGGTGAGCAGGACGCGGCGCGCAACCAGGTGCGCGAGCACCTGCTGCGCTACATGAACTGGATTCCGGCCGAGTATGTCGAGGCCATGGCGCCGAGCACCGGCTGGGCCGGCAGCCAGGACGAACTGCTCGAGGTGTTGCGCGGGTTCGCCGCGGTGGGCGCCGACGAGGTCCATCTCATCCCGACCAGCTCGGACATCGGTCAGCTGCGGCGCGCCGCCGAGGTGGTCGCCGAGTTCGATCGCTGAGGGCTTTTCGCGGCCGGGCCGGGCGTTGCGACACGGTCACGGAACCGTCTCTATCAGCAACGATATAGCCGCGCCTACCTCACCAGCCACTATCGTCACATCCTGACGAGGGCCCGTTGTGGTCTCGGAAAGGTGTGACATGGCGGCGACGCGTCGATTCGTCTCGGCGGCGATGGTGCCGGCGGTCGTGCTCGGGATGGTTATGGCCACCGAGTTCGCCGCGCCGGCGATGGCGGCTACCTGCCAGGCGCCCGAGGCGAACATCGAGCCGCCGCCGGGCTCGCCGAGCACGGGAGCCGGCCAGCTGCCGACTGGGCGCCGGCCCCGCGGCACCAATGACAGTGCGCCACTGCCCAAACTGGGCCCGCTGATCGCCGCGCTGATCAACCCGAACGGCGCCATCAGGCAGCAGGCGGGAGTGGTGCCGCCGGCGCCCAACCCGGGTGGTCAGGCCGTCCCGAACATCGCCCAACCGGTCCAGCCCGCTCAGCCCGGACCCAACGCCGGCGCTGGCCAGCAGACACCGACCGCCGATGTCGGCGGCGCGATCGCCGGGTCCCAGACCTCGCTGGTGGAGTGGGTGACCGGCCCCAACGGCCCCAATCAAACCCTGCAGCGCTTCGGCATCTCCGGAACTGACCTCGGAATCCCTTGGGACAACGGTGATCCCGCCAATCGTCAGGTCCTCTACGCGTTCGGCGACACCTTCGGCTACTGCCGCATGCAGGGCCACCAGTGGCGGCAAAATGTGCTGTTCCGCAGTGCGGACAACAACCTGGCCGACGGAATCACGGTGGGCCCCGGTGGAATCGGCAACAAGTACTCGGGTTCGCCGCTGCGGCAGGCAAACTTCTCCAAGCAGATTCTGCCGGCCGTGAAGCTGTCGCCGCACCAGGAGGGCATGATCCCCACTGCCGCCATCGGGATCGGCGGCAACCAGTACATGAACTTCATGTCGATCAAGCAGTGGGGCCGCGACGGCGAATGGTCCACCAATTACTCGGCGATCGCGGTGTCCAACGACAACGGCGAAACGTGGGGCGTCTATCCCGGCACGGTGCGTTCGACGTCACCGGAGAATGTCCCCCGGGCGCATTTCGTCCCCGGTAACGAGAAGTTCCAGATGGGCGCGTACCTGCGCGGCAACGATGGTTATCTCTACTCGTACGGGACGCCCGCCGGCCGCGGTGGTTCGGCGTTCCTGTCGCGGGTGCCCGAGCGTTCCATCCCCGACGTCACCAAGTACCAGTACTGGAACGGGGACAGCGGATCGTGGGTGCCGAACAATCCGGCAGCGGCCACCCCGGTGATCCCCGGCCCGGTCGGTGAGATGTCGGTGCAGTACAACACCTACCTTCGGCAGTACCTGGCGCTGTACGGCAACGGCGGCAATGACGTGGTGGCGCGCACCTCTCCGACACCGCAGGGCCCGTGGAGCGCCGAGCAGATGCTGATCCCCACCGGCCAGATTCCGGGCGGCATCTACGCGCCCTACATGCATCCCTGGTCGACGGGCAAAGAGGTGTATTTCACCTTGTCGCTGTGGAACGCCTACGACGTGATGCTGATGCGCACCGTGCTGGGCTGAGCGATTGACTTCACTTCGGCCCTTAAATGAAGTTAACGACGTCGGTTGACGTCACTTCCGGGTCAGGCGTCGAGCACCGCGCGCAACGCCGCACCGACCTCCGTGATCACCCCGGGGGTGTAGCCGGGGATGTTCATGGTCACCCCGCCGACGCCGGCGTCGAGCACCTTGGTCTTGATCTGCTCCGCGATCGCTTCGGGGCTGCCGGCCACCAGCCGTTGCGACAGGTCGGCGGGGATCTGGTCGGCGGTCACGTCCTGGCCGACGAGCGCGGTGAGCAGCATGGTGGTTTCCAGGGTGGCCGGATCGCGGCCGATCTCCTCGCAGCTGCGCCGCACCGCGTCCATCTTCGCGGGCAGCTGGTCGAAGCCGGCGATGATGTTGAGGTGGTCGAAGTGGCGCGCCGCCAGCGGGATCGTCTTCTTCTCCCCGCTGCCGCCGATCAGCAGCGGAATGTGGTCCCGGAAGCGGGGTTCGGCCATCGCCTCGCTGGCGCGGTACCACTTGCCCTCGAACGTCGGCCGCTCGCCTTTGATCATCGGCAGGATGATCTGCAGCGCCTCATCGAGTCGGTTGAACCGGTCGGTGAAGGTGCCGAACTCGAAGCCCAGCTGGTCGTGTTCGAGCTCGAACCACCCGGTGCCGATGCCCAGGATCGCGCGGCCGCCGCTGACCACATCGAGCGTGGTGATGATCTTGGCCAGCAGGGTCGGGTTTCGGTAGGTGTTGCCGGTGACCAGCGTGCCCAGCTGCACCCGTTCGGTCGCCGTCGCCAGCGCACCCAAAGCGGTGTAGGCCTCGAGCATCGGCTGGTCGGGGGAGCCCAGCATGGGCAGTTGATAGAAGTGGTCCATCACGAAGACCGCGTCGAAGCCGGCGGCTTCGGCCTCGCGCGCCTGCGCGATGACGGTGGGGAACAGCTCCGAAACGTCGGTGCCGTAAGAAAAGTTGGGGATCTGAAAGCCCAGGCGAATCGTCATTCAAACGAGACTACGAGCCGCATGCGGCGTGGCGATGGCGATTACGCTGCGCGCGAAGTGGGAATTCGCTGCCGCTGGGCAGGCATTGCCCCGCCAGCAGGCGGAAGCTACCTTCCCGAGTATGACCGTGGTGGTCAACGGCAGGGACGACTTCACGCTGGAGAACTACCGGCGGGTGTCCGAGGGCGGCGAGCCGGTCACCATCGGCCCGCGTGCGCGGGAGGCGATGGCCGCGGCACGGGCGGACTTCCTCCGGCTGCTCGAGTCCGACCGCACCCAGTTCATCTACGGCGTAACCAGCAGCTTCGGGCCGCGCGTCAAGGTCACGATCCCGCCCGAGCAGCAGCGCGAGCACGCCCGGGGCTTCGAGTTCCGCGGGAACTGGGCCCGCGGGTTCGGCGGCGGCTACCTCGACGAGCGCGTCGTGCGCGGCATCATCTTCGCCCGGCTCGCCAACTTCGTCGCCGGGAACTCCAAGGCCAGACCCGTGATCGCCGAGCGGTTCGCGGCCCTGCTCGACGGCCCGCTGCCGCCGGTCCCGCTGGACGGGGAGGTCGGCGCGGGCGAGGTGCTGCCGCTGGCCCACGTGCTGCGCGACTTCCCGCGCGATGGCATCGAGGAGGGCGAGGCCAACCCGGTGGTCAACGGATCACCGGTATCGGCCGCGCTGGCCGCGGATGCCGCGCTGCGGGCCGCCCCCAGGCTCGACCGCGCCGAGCGGGTGCTGGCGCTGTCGGCGGCTGCGTTCGGTGTCCCGGCCGACGCCTACGCCGAAGAGCTGGGCGAGTTGTGGGGAGACGAGGACGAGGCGGCAGCTCTGGCGGCGCTGCGCCGCCACCTTGCCTCAGCGTCGCCCGGCCGGCGGCAGGCGGGCCAGGTGCCGGCCAGCTTCCTGATTCTTGGCCGGGTGCTCGGGCAGGCGCACCGTGCCGTGGCGGGGTTGACCGAGGCGGCCCGCGTTTCGCTGCGGTCGGTGACCGATAACCCGGTGTACGTGCCGCCCGATGCCGCGCACCCGCTGGGACAGGCCCTCTCCACCGGCGGTTTCCACAACGCGATGGCTTACCCGGCGCTCAATGCGCTCGCCGCCGCATGGGCCGACCTGACGCTGCTGATCGGGCGGCACGTGACGGCGCTGCGGGCCGACGATCCTGCGGCCGGCCTGGGATCGGAGCTCAGCGCACTGGCCGAGGAGGCGCGGGCGGCGGCCATGCCCACGCTGCTGCCCGCGGCGGTCAACGACCCGCAGGACGACGTGTCCTCACCGGTCTTCGGCGCCTACCGCCGGGAGGCCACGGCCGCGGAGTGCCTCGACGGCGCCCTCAGCCTGCTTGCCGGTGAGGCGAGCCGGGTGTTGGACGCCGCGGGGCGCAAAGGACCCGACCCGGCATGACGGTCGTGCTGGAGACCAGGGACGACTTCACCCTCCTGAACTTCCGGCGGGTCTGCTACGACGGCGAGGCGGTGCGGCTCGGAGAGCAGGCCCGCCGTGCGCTGTCCGCGCCCGGATGGGGGCGGGCAGCGCAGGGAGAGGCCAGCGCTCGGGCGGTCGCCGCGCCCGCGGGCTCGGGGTCCGGCTCGGTTGGCGGGTATCTCGACGAGGCCGTGGTGCGGGGGATCCTCTTCGCCCGGCTGGGCGGCTGGGTGTCCGGGTACACCGCGGTGCGCCTGACCGCCGCTGAGCGGGTGGCCGCCCTGCTCGACGGCCCGGCTCCCCGGGTGCCGTCCGGCGGCCCGGCCGGCCCGGACGAGGCGGCTGTGATGGCCGCGGTGCTCGCCGGGGTGGGGCGCGACGACTTGGGCGAGGCCGAGCAGCGGGCGCTGGCCGAGCCGGCGCCCTGCGCTGCGGCGCTGGCCGCCGACACCGCGCTGCGGTCCCGGCACCGGCTGGAGAGCGCGCAGGCCATCTGTGCGCTCTCGATCGAGGCCTTCGGTGCCCCGCTCGGCGCCTACGACGCAGCGCTCGACGACCTGTGGGGGGACGCTCATGAAGCCGCGGCACTGCGCGGGTTGCGCCGCCACCTCGACGGCGCGGGGACGGACGGTCGGCGGTTCCACCAGGCCCCGGTGAGCTACCGGATCATTCCGCGGGTGCTCGGCCAGGCGCACCGGGCGGTGGCGGCGGTCGAGAAGGCCGCTGCCACCGCGCTGCGCGCGGTCACCGGCGACGTGCTGGTGGCCGGCCGGGTGTTGCCGAACGGCGGCTTCCACAACGGCATGGCCTACCCGGCCATGAACGAGCTGTCGGCGACCTGGGCGGATCTGGCGCTGGTCGCCGAGCGCCAGATCACCGCCCTGAACACCGCCGAGACCTCGGGTCTGCCGTTGAACCTGGCCGTCGCCGAGGCAGCGCCGACCGGCACCTACGGCTACGGCTGGGCGGCGAGCAGCTTTGTCGAGGAAGCGCGGGCGGCGGCCGTGCCCACGCTGCTGCCCGCCGCGGCAGGCGATCCGCGCTCCGACGTGTTCTCGCCGGCATTCAGCGCGCACCGCCGAGAGCGCCGCGCGGCGGAATGCCTCGACGGGGTGCTGGCCATCCTGATGATTGTGTCCAGCCAGGCGCTGTTCGTGACCGGCCGCAGCCCGGCCGGGCCGCTGCGGCCGCTGCTGTCATTCGCGCGTTCGATGTTCCCGCCGATCGACGGGACCGGCGTACGAGATCTGAGCGCGGACGGCCGGTTGCTGCAACAGGCCCTGGCGGAGGCGGCGGTCAGTGGCCGCCTCATCCCGGGCCCCGGCGGTAATGAGGATGAGGGTGGCTAGCTCCTCGCCTTCCCGTGGCGCGGGTGTGCTCGGCGTTCCATCGACTGTTTGCGTCGTAGCGGTCGGCGTTGGGCGATGTAGTAGGCGGTCAGGTAGATCAGGGGGGAAGACGCCTGCGGTGATGACGGAGGCGACCCCAAACTGGATGTATTGGCCGCGCGCTATGGGATAGCGCCAACTGGCGTCGCCGTATGCGGTGACAACAGATAGCAGAGCGAAGAACGTGCCACTCATCAGGCCGACCCAAAGCTCGCCTCGTCCCGAGGCGGCGAAGTAGACGTTTCCGGCGGCGATCACACCTAGTGCGACGAGAGACCACCACATGGTTGTGGCGGTGAGTAGTCCGCTATAGGAGTCCGGATGTGGATCGATCTCTTGCTGTGCGGAGTCGCTTATCGCGGGCGCATCTTCTGGGTCGGCCTCTGGGATCGTCAACGAGTAGATCCTGCCGCCGATCTTGATGTAAGAAGTGGACACATACGCCATCACCACCATCGCGGCCATGGGCAGAATGCCCAGCGCGCGGCTGCGCCGTCCCACGTCGGGTACGTCGACAGAGCGCCAGCAACTCCCGCTACGCAAGCGCAGCTCCAGTAGATGCGCCGCTGGGCACTCATGCTGATCTTGAGGAACGACAGCATGAATCCGGCAACGAAACACAGGGCCACTACCCAGAAAAACACGTCGCTCATTCTCAACGTCGTCTTGAACCGGCTTCACCGCGGCGGATGCTCGCGACGAGTACCCCGAGAGCGATGACAGCGGGAACCGTGATGAACCAAAACATCATGGCGTATAGGGGTGCGGCAAAAACGGCATCCCAGGCCAACAGGCCGCCGTGCTCGGTTGACGGTGACGATGAGTCAGTCGGTGTAGTTATGGCTAGTATGTATACGACGATTATCCAAATTACATATACCATAAGGCTGGCCAATACCAGGGACCATAGTGCTCGCCACGGAGTCGGTTTGATGAACCGGAGACGGGTCATCGTCCTATTCCGATGGTTGGGATGGCGCTTCTAAACGGGTTGGTGAGCTGCGTCGTATGTTCCAAGAATGGGTCGTGCACGAACGGTACCGCATTTTCTAGCTCCCACTTCCAGCTCGGCATATCGGGACGCGCGGGCGCGATGGTACTGTCACCGACCCAATGATGACGGGAAAGGCTCGTTCCCGGGCCGTACTGGCTTCCAGAGTTAGCCGGGTTCCATTGCAACTGTGCCGTTGGGGCACCGTCACGATACTGGTAAGTCTCCATACTCGGATAGATCGTAGTGCTTCCCCCAAGCCCTACCGTATTGTCAGCGCGCGGATCGAAGGTGACTCGTCCGTTAACGGATATTCCCATGGCGGTGCCAATCGGATTCTCGTAGGCATCGTGCGCGTTGTAGTCGATAGTTATACGCCCGTCGGGCGCTTGGACCACGTGAACGTCTGGCGCCGTTGCTGCGGCACCTCCGCGTTGTCCGTCGGCGTCGACAGTCGGGTTTTGGCGGACCACAACGGTGCCGTTGTCGTAATCAACGAACATTGATACACGTGAGGCTTCGGGGTCTGCTGTTGCGCTAGGTCCGCGATTGTCGCCCAAATTCATAGGAAAATACCTGCCCTGGGCAACATCAGTGGGGTCTTTCGCGACGTTCACCACCTGGTCAGTCGGAATGAACATGTTGGACCGCACAACTCCCTTACCCGGTTGCGGAGTAATCCTTCCGGCGACGATTTCGGGTGGGACACCGTGGTATTTGGGGTCGTAGCTGTGGGGGTCCAGCGCTGCGGCCATTCGCCAATCGTTGTCACTTAGGGGGTCGCGTCCGTAGACCTTCTTGAACGCTTCCTGCTGGTTATGGGACCGCTCGGGGTCGGTCTTCCAGCGGTCATCCACCAGAATCACATGGGGCTGACTGTTGGTCCCGCCCGCGACGCCGTCGCCGCCCTCGTCGCCGAAGCTGAACTCGTGTAGTCCCGCGGTGGCGGCGGTGAGGTTGCGGGCGATCTCTGCTTCGTTGGCTACCAGCTTGGCGGCCCGGGATTTGATGAAGCTGGCGTGGTCTTGGGCGGCCTGTTCGCGCTCTGCCTGTTCTGCGGCAGAGCTGTAGTAGGTGTAGGTGTCGGTGACGGAGTAGTGGTCGCCCACCCGAAAGTTCTCGCGTTCGGCGGCGTCGACGGCGGACAGCACCAGTCCTTTGTTGGCCACCTGCGCCTCAGCTCCGCGGCTGGCGATTCCGGCGGTGTTGCGCAGCATGTCGGCGGGGTTGTGGATTTGGACGACGTCGGCGGCGGCGCGGTGCTGGAAGGCTTCGGCGCCCGCACCGGTCCACGGGGTACCTTCGGGGGCCGCGGAGGCGTCGCGGATTTCGGTGAACGCGTTCTCCCAGGTGTTGGCGAGGGTGGTCCAGGCGGTGGCGCTGGCCGTGAGGTAGTCCCAGTTCGCGTCCTCGACCTGCGTCAGCGTCGGGAAAGTCATCGCGGGCTACCTCGGTACCCCGAACCCGCCGGCACCGCCGTCGGCGCCCAAGCGGGGGACCAGCGGGGTGATGCCGGGTCCGCCCTGGGGGACTGCGGCCAGGGCGGCGGCGCCGTCGTTGTCCATCGCCTCGTACTCGTGGGCAGCCGTGGTGAGCTTGCCGGCGTTCGCCGTGATCCGCCCGCGCATCGCCGCCGCAGCGTTGCTCCCGCCGGCGTTGACGCTGCTGGCCGCCGCGCCGCTGGCCTGCCAGGCCGACGCGCTCACGGCGGGCAGAGTCGGTGCGATCCCAGCTGCGAGCGCCCTACAGCGCTGCGCCAACTCATGCAGGTCGCCCGGGGTGACCCGCAGGGCGGGGGAAGTCATGGGGGAACTGTATTAGAGGATTACGGCGAGCGAAATTCACTGCAGCCTGGAGGCAATGCATGACACGATGGCCGGATATCTGACCTGGTGCCCCCGGCAGGATTCGAACCTGCGGCCTTCTGCTCCGGAGGCAGACGCTCTATCCCCTGAGCTACGGGGGCGCACGTACTACGGGCGCCATGTGGGCTTTGACAGACTAACGCATGAATCGGCGGTTCCCGTCACGGGAACGGATTCGGGTCCTGACCACGTCAGACTCTAGGATGGGGCATCGTGACCCCCGCCGATCTGGCCGAATTGCTCAAGAACACCGCAGCCGCGGTGCTGGCCGCGCACGACCTGGACCCCGCTGCGCTGCCCGCGGCCGTCACCGTCGAGCGCCCGCGAAACCCCGAGCACGGCGACTACGCCACCAACCTGGCGCTGCAGCTGGGCAAAAAGGTCGGCGTCAATCCCCGTGAACTGGCCGGCTGGCTGGCCACCGCGCTGGCCGCGGCCGACGGGATCGCCTCGGCCGACACCGCAGGTCCGGGCTTCGTCAACATCCGCCTGGACGCTTCGGCGCAGGGCATCATCGTGGCTAACATCGTCACGGCGGGCCAGAACTACGGCCACTCCAGCGAGTTCGCTCACCTCAACGTCAACCTGGAGTTCGTCTCGGCCAACCCCACCGGCCCCATCCACATCGGTGGTACCCGCTGGGCTGCGGTCGGCGACGCGCTGGGCCGGCTGCTGAGCACCCAGGGCGCCGCGGTCACCCGCGAGTACTACTTCAACGACCACGGCGCCCAGATCGACCGGTTCGCCAACTCGCTGATCGCCGCCGCCAAGGGCGAGCCGGCCCCCGAGGACGGCTACGCCGGCGCCTACATCACCGACATCGCTGCCGCGGTGCAGGCCAAGGCCCCCGACGCCCTGAACGGCCCCGACGCCCAGGAGAGGTTCCGCGAGATCGGTGTGGACCTGATGTTCACCCACATCAAGGAATCGCTGCACGAGTTCGGCACCGACTTCGACGTGTTCACCCACGAAGACTCGATGCACACCTCAGGCCGGGTCGAGCAGGCCATCGAGCGGCTGCGCGCCAACGACAACATCTACGAAAAAGACGGCGCCACCTGGCTGCGCACCAGCGCCTACGGTGACGACAAAGACCGCGTCGTGATCAAGAGCGACGGCAAACCCGCCTACATCGCCGGGGACCTGGCCTACTACCTGGACAAGCGCGAGCGCGGCTTCAACCTGTGCATCTACATGCTCGGCGCCGACCACCACGGCTACATCGCCCGGCTCAAGGCCGCCGCGGCCGCCTTCGGTGACGACCCGGCCACCGTTGAGGTGCTGATCGGCCAGATGGTCAACCTGGTGCGCGACGGACAGCCGGTCAAGATGAGCAAGCGCGCCGGCACCGTGATCACCCTCGACGATCTGGTGGAGGCCATCGGCGTCGACGCCGCCCGCTACAGCCTGATCCGTTCCTCGGTGGACACCCCGATCGACATCGACCTGGCGCTGTGGTCGTCGGCGAGCAACGAAAACCCGGTCTACTACGTGCAATACGCGCACGCCCGGCTCTCGGCGCTGGCCCGCAACGCCGCCGAACTCGGCATCACCGCCGACGCCCCCAACCTCGGGCTGCTCAGCCACGAGAAGGAGGGTGCGCTGATCCGCAGCCTGGGGGAGTTCCCGCGGGTGCTGAAAACCGCTGCGGCGCTGCGTGAGCCGCACCGGATCTGCCGCTATCTGGAAGACCTCGCCGGCGACTACCACCGGTTCTACGACAGCTGCCGGGTGCTGCCCCAAGGTGACGAGCAGCCGGGTGAGCTGCACACCGCGCGGCTGGCGCTGTGTCAGGCCACCCGCCAGGTCGTCGCCAACGGGCTGGCGATCCTCGGCGTGAGCGCACCGGAGCGCATGTGAACGTCCACCCTGCCGGCCCCCGCCACGCCGACGAGATCCACCACGACGGACTGCCGCCGCGGCCCGCGACCGCGCAGCAGCTGCTGGATCTGGCTCCGAATGTCTGGCCGCGCAACACCGTTCGCGGTGACGACGGCGTGACGCAGATCGCCGGGGTGAAGGTGACCGACCTGGCCGCCGAATACGGCACCCCGCTGTTCGTCATCGACGAGGACGATTTCCGCGGCCGCTGCCGCGAGATCGCCGAGGCATTCGGCGGCGGTGACCACGTGCACTACGCCGCGAAGGCCTTCCTGTGCACCGAAATCGCCCGCTGGATCGACCAGGAGGGCCTGTGCCTGGATGTCGCCACCGGAGGTGAGTTGGCGGTCGCACTGCGCGCTGGCTTCCCCGCGAAGCGGATCACGTTGCACGGCAACAATAAGTCCGTTGCAGAACTGGAGACCGCGGTCAACGCCGGGGTCGGCCACATTGTGCTGGACTCGCTGATCGAGATCGACCGCCTCGACGCCGTCGCCGCGGCGGCCGGTGTCGTGCAGGACGTACTGGTGCGCGTCACCGTCGGGGTCGAGGCGCACACCCACGAGTTCATCTCGACCGCCCACGAAGACCAGAAGTTCGGGCTGTCGCTGGCCAGCGGTGCGGCGATGGACGCCATCAGAAAGGTCTTCGCCGCCGAGCACCTGCGCCTGGTCGGACTGCACAGCCACATCGGCTCGCAGATCTTCGATGTCGCCGGCTTCGAGTTGGCCGCCCGCCGGGTCATCGGCCTGCTGCGCGACGCGGTCGCCGAATTCGGGGTGGACAAGACCGCGCAGCTGTCGGTGATCGACCTGGGCGGGGGACTGGGCATCTCCTACCTGCCGCAGGACGACCCGCCGCCGATGGCCGAGCTCGCCGAAAAGCTCAGCGCCATCGTGCGCGACGAGTCCGCTGCGGTCGGCCTGCCCACACCGACGCTGGTCGTCGAGCCCGGCCGGGCCATCGCGGGCCCGGGCACCATCACGCTCTATGAGGTCGGCACCGTCAAAGACGTCGCCGTCAGCGCCTCCGCGGCCCGTCGCTACGTCAGCGTCGACGGTGGCATGAGCGACAACATCCGGCCCGCGCTCTACGACGCCCACTACGACGTCCGCCTGGTGTCGCGGGGCCCGGATAGCCTGGAAGGTGAAGCTGCCCAGCCAGAGCTCGCGCGCATCGTCGGCAAGCACTGCGAAAGCGGCGACATCATCGTGCGCGACACCTGGGTGCCCCAAGGCATGGTTCCCGGCGACCTGGTCGCCGTGGCCGCCACCGGCGCCTACTGTTATTCGATGTCGAGCCGGTACAACCTGCTCACCCGTCCGGCGGTGGTGGCGGTACGGGACGGGAAGGCTCGCCTTATGCTGCGCCGGGAAACCGTCGAAGACCTGATCAGCCTGGAGGTGAGGTAACCGTGTCCGATACCGCGAGTCCCGTGGGCGTTGCAGTCCTGGGATTGGGCAACGTCGGCAGCGAAGTCGTGCGCATCATCGAGTCGAGCGCCGATGACCTCGCTGCCCGGATCGGTGCTCCGCTGGTGCTGCGCGGTGTCGGGGTGCGCCGGGTGTCCGCCGACCGGGGTGTGCCGGTCGAGCTGCTCACCGACGACATCGACAGCCTGGTCTCCCGCAGCGACGTCGACATCGTGGTGGAGCTGATGGGCCCGGTGGAACCGGCCCGCAAGGCGATCCTGTCGGCGATCGCGCACGGCAAGTCCGTCGTCACCGCCAACAAGGCACTGCTGTCCCGGTCCACCGGCGAGCTGGCCGAGGCCGCCGAGACCGCGCGGGTCGACATGTACTTCGAGGCCGCCGTCGCCGGCGCGATCCCGGTCATCCGGCCGCTGACCCAGTCGCTGGCCGGTGACACCGTGGAGCGGGTGGCCGGCATCGTCAACGGCACCACCAACTACATCCTGTCCGAAATGGACTCCACCGGAGCCGATTACCGCAGCGCACTGGCCGACGCCAGCGCACTGGGCTACGCCGAGGCCGACCCCACCGCCGACGTCGAGGGCTACGACGCCGCCGCCAAGGCCGCGATCCTGGCGTCGATCGCCTTCCACACCCGGGTGACCGCCGACGACGTCTACCGCGAGGGCATCACCAACATCAGCCCGGCGGACTTCACCGCGGCGCGCGCGCTCGGTTGCACCATCAAGCTGCTGGCCATCTGCGAGCGCATCACCACCGGTGGGCAACAGCGGGTTTCGGCCCGGGTCTATCCGGCCCTGGTGCCGCAGGCCCATCCGCTGGCCACCGTCAACGGGGCATTCAACGCCGTGGTGGTCGAAGCGCAGGCCGCCGGCCGGCTGATGTTCTACGGGCAGGGCGCCGGCGGTGCGCCGACCGCCTCGGCGGTCACCGGAGACCTGGTGATGGCCGCCCGCAACCGGGTGCAGGGCGGTCGCGGCCCGCGTGAGTCCAAGTACGCCCAGTTGGCCATCGCCCCGATCGGCGACATCCAGACCCGCTACTACGTGAGCATGGACGTCGCCGACAAGCCCGGTGTGCTGTCGTCGGTGGCGGCCGAGTTCGCCGCCCACGAGGTGAGCATCGCCGAGGTGCGCCAGGAAGGCGTGGCCGACCACGAGGGCCAACCGGTCGGTGCCCGCATCGTGGTGGTCACCCACCGGGCCCCCGAATCCGCATTGTCGAAAACCGTTGCGGCGCTGTCTGACCTGGATGCAGTCCAGCGAGTCGCCAGCGTCCTACGACTGGAAGGAACAGACCAGTGAGCTCCACCCGGACGCCGATCCACACACCGTGGCCCGGGTTGATCGAGGCCTATCGCGACCGGCTGCCCGATGCCGCGGAATGGACCCCGGTCACCCTGAACGAGGGCGGTACCCCGCTGATCCACGCCAAGCGGATCTCCGAGCAGACCGGCTGCACCGTGCACCTGAAGGTGGAGGGCCTGAACCCGACCGGTTCGTTCAAGGACCGCGGTATGACGATGGCGGTCACCGACGCGGTGGCCCGCGGACAGCAGGCGGTGCTGTGCGCCTCGACCGGAAACACCTCGGCGTCCGCAGCCGCCTACGCCGCGCGCGCCGGCATCACCTGCGCGGTGCTGATCCCTCAGGGCAAGATCGCGATGGGCAAGCTGGCCCAAGCGGTTATGCACGGCGCCAAGATCATTCAGATCGACGGCAACTTCGACGACTGCCTGGAGCTGGCCCGCAAGATGGCCACCGACTTCCCGACGATCTCGCTGGTGAACTCGGTGAACCCGGTGCGCATCGAGGGCCAGAAGACCGCCGCGTTCGAGATCGTCGACGCCCTGGGCACCGCGCCTGACATCCACTCGCTGCCGGTCGGCAACGCGGGCAACATCACCGCGTACTGGAGGGGCTACCGCGAATACCACGCCGACGGGCTGACCGAGAAGTTGCCGAAGATGCTGGGAACCCAGGCCGCGGGGGCCGCGCCGCTGGTCTACGGTGCACCGGTGCCCAACCCGGAGACCATCGCCACTGCGATCCGCATCGGCTCACCGGCCTCCTGGACGCAGGCCGTCGAAGCGCAGCAGGACTCCGGTGGCCGGTTCCTGGCCGCCACCGACGACGAGATCCTGGCCGCCTACCACCTGGTGGCGCAGTCCGAGGGCGTGTTCGTCGAGCCGGCCTCGGCGGCCAGCATCGCCGGGCTGCTCAAGTCGGTGGAAGACGGCTGGGTGCCGCGCGGTTCGACCGTGGTGTGCACCGTGACCGGCAACGGGCTCAAGGACCCCGACACCGCCCTGCGGGACATGCCCGAGGTCACCGCGGTTCCCGTGGACGCGGCCACAGTGGTCGCCGAGTTGGGGCTGGCCTAGTGGTCGAAGTGTTGCCGACCGGGTTGACGGCCAGCGTCGCTGTTGCGGCGTCGAGCGCCAACCTGGGCCCGGGCTTCGACAGCCTCGGCCTGGCGCTGGGTCTCTACGACGAGGTATTCGTCGAGACCGCTGAAGTTCCTGGGTCCGGCCTGGTAATTCAGGTCGAGGGGGAGGGCGCCGGGCAGGTGCCGCTGACCCCCGATCACCTGGTGGTCCAGGGCATCCGGCGCGGGCTGCGCGAGGTCGGCGTCGACGTTCCCGGGCTGGTGGTGCGGTGCCGCAACGCCATCCCGCACCAGCGTGGCCTGGGCTCGTCCGCGTCCGCGGTGGTCGCCGGCCTGGCGGTGGTGAACGGCCTTGTCGCGCAACTTGATCGGCCCGGATTGTCGGAAGCTCAGCTGGTCCAGCTGGCCTCGGAGTTCGAGGGCCACCCCGACAACGCGGCCGCCGCCGTGCTGGGCGGCGCGGTGGTCTCCTGGACCGAGAGCACGACCGGCGGCGAGACCCGCTACTCGGCGGTGCCGTTGCGTCTGCACCCCGATATTCACCTGTTCCCGGCGATACCCGACGTGCGTTCGTCGACTGCGGAGACCCGCATGCTGCTGCCGGAGCAGGTCAGCCATCGCGATGCGCGGTTCAACGTCAGCCGCGCCGCGCTGCTGGTCGTGGCCCTGACCGAGCGGCCTGATCTGCTGACGACGGCCACCGAGGATCTGCTGCACCAGCCGCAGCGCGCCGCGGCGCAGCCCGAGTCCGCGCAATTCCTGCAGTTGCTGCGCCAACACGGGATTGCGGGAGTGCTTTCCGGTGCTGGACCTGCGGTGATCGCGCTGACGACCGCGGCGGAACTGCCCGCTGAGGTACTCGATGCCCCGGCGGCACGTGCGTTCAACGTGACCGAGTTGCGGGTCGGCGACGGAGTCCGATGGAACTCCGGTGTGGTGGTGCCTGGTTGAGGCGCGCCGCGCCGCAATTGTTGCGCACGGCACGCAACCGCGTTATCCTCGGTCCCGTCCCGCATTCGCGGCATCAGCATCTGGATCAGACTGTGATGTCACTGGGATGCCACCAAATTCTTCCCGTTGCTGACGGTTTGCGATTCGACGCCGCCGATACGGGTAAACACCGTTAAACAGTCGACGGTGTCACGCACTCGGCGACTCCGCTGAATGCACCCAACCCCTCGCGTGACAAAACCGACGAGGGAAGAAAGGAAATCCGTGACCGAAACGGACCTCTTCACGGCTGAAGGCAGCACCGGACAGGATTCGCTGCCGACCCCCCAGAGCACTCCCGAGACCCCGAGCCAGAGCGCTCCCGAGGTCTCATCTGTAAGCACCGGCGGACCGGCCGGTGGCGACGACGCTGCGGCGTCGATCCCGGCGGCGGCCTCTGCGCCCGCTGCCACGCCCGAGGCGGACTCGGGCGCTTCGCTGTCGGCGATGGTGCTGCCCGAGCTGCGGGCCCTGGCCAACCGCGTCGGAGTCAAAAGCTCCTCCGGGATGCGCAAGAGCGAGCTGATCGCCGCGATCCGTGAGGTCACCGCCAACAGCGGCGAGACGGCCAAGACCGAAGCGCCCAAGGCCGACGCGCCCAAGGCAGAAGAACCCAAGGCCGAGGAGCCCAAGACCGAGGCTGCCAAGACCGAGGCGCCCGCCAACGGTGCGGCCAACGGCGTCGAGCCCGCCCGTGTGGAGGCCGACAGCGCCGAAGCGCGGCCTCGACGGGAACGTCGCGGCGCCAACCGCGAATCCGGCGCACCCACGGCAGCCAACGGCTCCGAGCCGGACAAGCAGGGCGAACAGCGCAAGCAGGACCGAGCCGAGGACAAGGCCGACCAGGCCGAGCGGTCCGGTGGCCGCCGCGAGGGAGCCAAGACCGACGAGTCGACGCAGTCCGCCAAGGCTGACGACCAGGGTGGCGACCAGCAGAACCGCGGTGGTGGCGACGACGACGGCGACGGACGGGGTGGCCGGCGCGGCCGTCGTTTCCGCGACCGCCGTCGCCGTGGCGAGCGCGGTGGCGAGGGCGGCGGCCCCGGCGGTGACGCCGAACTGCGCGAGGACGACGTCGTGCAGCCGGTCGCCGGCATCCTCGACGTGCTCGACAACTACGCGTTCGTGCGCACCTCCGGCTACCTGGCCGGACCCAACGACGTCTACGTCTCGATGAACATGGTCCGCAAGAACGGGCTGCGCCGCGGCGACGCGGTGACCGGCGCGGTGCGGGTGGCCCGGGACGGCGACCAGCCCAACCAGCGGCAGAAGTTCAACCCGCTGGTGCGGCTGGACTCGGTCAACGGCGGCCCGGTTGAAGAGGCCCGGAACCGTCCGGACTTCACCAAGCTGACCCCGCTGTACCCGAACCAGCGGCTGCGGTTGGAAACGTCGGGGGAGAAGCTCACCACCCGGGTGATCGACCTGATCATGCCGATCGGCAAGGGACAGCGCGCGCTGATCGTGTCGCCGCCCAAGGCCGGTAAGACCACGATCATGCAGGACATCGCCAACGCGATCACCCGCAACAACCCGGAGTGCCACCTGATGGTGGTGCTGGTCGACGAGCGTCCCGAAGAAGTCACCGACATGCAGCGCTCGGTCAAGGGCGAGGTCATCGCCTCGACGTTCGACCGGCCGCCGTCAGACCACACCCAGGCCGCCGAGCTGGCCATCGAGCGGGCCAAGCGCCTGGTCGAGCAGGGCAAGGACGTGGTCGTGCTGCTGGACTCGATCACCCGGCTGGGTCGTGCCTACAACAACGCCTCACCGGCGTCGGGCCGCATCCTGTCCGGTGGTGTGGACTCCACCGCGCTGTACCCGCCCAAGCGGTTCCTGGGCGCAGCCCGCAACATCGAGGACGGCGGCTCACTGACCATCATCGCCACCGCGATGGTCGAGACCGGCTCCACCGGTGACACGGTGATCTTCGAGGAGTTCAAGGGCACCGGCAACGCCGAGCTCAAGCTGGACCGCAAGATCGCCGAGCGCCGGGTGTTCCCGGCCGTCGACGTCAACCCGTCGGGCACCCGTAAGGACGAGCTGCTGCTCTCGCCGGACGAGTTCGCGATCGTGCACAAGCTGCGCCGGCTGCTGTCCGGCCTGGATTCGCATCAGGCCATCGACCTGTTGATGAGTCAGCTGCGCAAGACCAAGAACAACTACGAGTTCCTGGTGCAGGTGTCCAAGACCACGCCGGGCATGGACAACGACTAGGCGCCGGTTCCGGTATGGACGCCGACTGAGCGTCGCTCTGCTTCTGCATCGAAGGCTGCAACTCTCCGGAGTTGCAGCCTTCGCTGTTTTTTGATGTTGGTGTCCCCTGGGGCGCTGCCCGTTCGTTCCTTGCATGTCAGACGACGCTGTTGGACCATCACCAGAAGGAGAGAACGATGAAATACGCAACGCTGATTTTCACCAGGCCGGGCAGCCACGACGAGGACCTCACGCCTGCCGAGCAAGCCTCCTTGAACGCGGAATACATGGCTCTGCGGCACGAGTCGCGGTGCGTCGGCGGTGGCCACCTGCAGCCGGTCGAGACGGCGACCACGATCCGGGAGGGCCTGACCACCGATGGCCCGTTCGCCGACACCAAAGAGGTGTTCGCCGGCTATTTCGTGATCGACGCAGCCAATCTCGACGAAGCCCTGGAGTTCGCGCAGCGGATTCCGGCGGTGCGGTTGGGCGGGGCCGTCGAGGTGCGTCCGATCCTCGAGTACCCGGACGAGAAGGGCTATTGATCGACGCGGTCTTCCGGCGGGAGTGGGGCCGGGTACTGGCCGCACTCATCGGCTTCCTCGGCGACTTCGACCTCGCCGAGGAAGCCGCGCAGGAGGCGTTTGTCCGGGCCGCCGCGCGGTGGTCCCGGGACGGGGTTCCAGACCAGCCGGTGGCCTGGCTGGTCCGCACCGGACGCAATGTGGCGATCGACCGGATCCGCCGGGAGCAGACGCTGCGAGCCAAAACCCAACTGCTCCAAGCCGATCAGCAGGCGAACACCATGGACGACATCGATCTCGATGACAGCACCATCGGTGACGAGCGCCTGGAGCTGATCTTCATGTGCTGTCACCCGGCCCTGGCGCAGGACGCGCAGGTCGCGCTCACGTTGCGGGCCTTGGGCGGGCTGACCACGGCTGAGATCGCGCGGGCATTCCTGGTTTCAGAGGAGACCATGAAGCGCCGGCTCAGCCGGGCCAAGGCCAAGATCAAGGCCACGAACATTCCGTTTGCGCTGCCTGCCGATCGGGTGCTGCCGGACCGGGTGGTGGCCGTGCTCGCGGTGATCTACCTGATCTTCAATCAGGGCTTCACCGACCGTGATGACCTCGCGGCCGAGGCCATCAGGCTCGGGCGGCTGCTGGCCGAACTGATGGCAGATGAGGCCGAGGCGTACGGGTTGCTGGCACTGATGCTGCTGCACGATTCGCGCCGGAAAGCCCGGATCATCGACGGGCAGATCGTGCCACTGGCCGAGCAGGATCGGTCCCTGCACGACCAGTCGAAGGTCGACGCCGGCCGGACCGCACTGGACCACGCCCTGGCGCTGCGGGTGACCGCCGGGCCCTATGTGCTGCAGGCGGCAATCGCCTCGCTGCAGTGCGAACCGCGCATCGACTGGCCCGAGGTCGTGGCGCTCTACGAGCGGCTCGAAGAGCTGACCGGATCGCCGGTGGTGGCACTCAACCGGGCAGTGGCCATCGCCGAGGCCGGCGACCCGGGTCATGCGCTCGACCTCATCGACTCACTTGAGCTCGGTGACTATCGGTATCTGCACTCCACCCGGGCGGAATTGCTGCGCCGTCTGGGCCGCACCGAACAGGCGCAACGCGCGTTCGAGCACGCCCTGCGGTTCGCTGCGACCGACCCCGAACGTCGATTCCTGCAGCGGCGGCTGTCCGAGCTGCGAACCCCGACGAACGACGGTGCGAGTGCGGAATAGCCGCTGGTCTGCCGGCGTTGGGCCTCGCAGCGGACCGGTCCACGGATCAAGTTTTGGGGGGCGGCGGCGCAGCTGGCATAATCGAACACCTCAGGTTCCGGTTCACGTCCGCCTCAATGGCTGACGACCCGGCGACCGACGATCGAAGAGGACATCATGAAATCTGGCATTCACCCCGCCTACGGCGAGACCACCGTGGTCTGCGGTTGCGGCAACAGCTTCACCACCCGCAGCACCAAGGAGAGCGGCCACATCGTGGTCGAGGTCTGCTCGCAGTGCCACCCGTTCTACACCGGCAAGCAGAAGATCCTCGACAGCGGCGGCCGGGTTGCCCGCTTCGAGAAGCGCTACGGCAAGCGCAAGGTCGGTGGCGCAGCTGACGCTGCAGAAGCCGCCGACAACTAGCGCCCTCACCGACGCCCGGAACGTGCCTGCACGTCGCCCGGGCGTCGGCTTGCGTTCGGGGATGGAGGTGAGATGACTCGCAGCACGCAGACGATCGACGCACTGCTGGCCGAACACGGTGATCTGGAAACTGCGCTCTCCGACCCCGAACTGCACAACAACCCGGCCGAAGCTCGCCGGGTGGGGCGTCGGTTCGCCCAGTTGGCGCCGATTGTCGCCACCTATCGCAAGCTCGAGTCGGCCCGCGGCGACCTGGAGGCCGCGCGCGAGTTGGCCGCCGACGATGCGTCGTTCGCCGCCGAGGTGCCCGAGTTGGAGGCCAGCGTCGCCGAACTGGACACCGCGCTCACCGACATGCTGGCGCCCCGCGACCCGCACGACGCCGACGACATCGTGCTGGAGGTCAAGTCCGGTGAGGGCGGGGAGGAATCCGCCCTGTTCGCCGCTGACCTGGCCCGGATGTACATCCGCTACGCCGAGCGCAACGGCTGGAAGGTCACCGTCCTCGACGAGACCACCTCCGATCTGGGCGGCTACAAGGACGCCACGCTGACCATCGCCGGCAAGGGCGACAGCGCCGACGGCGTGTGGTCGAAGATGAAGTTCGAGGGTGGGGTGCACCGGGTGCAGCGGGTGCCGGTCACCGAATCCCAGGGCCGGGTCCACACCTCGGCCGCCGGCGTGCTGGTCTACCCGGAGCCCGACGAGGTCGCCGAGGTTCAGATCGACGAGTCGGACCTGCGCATCGACGTCTATCGGTCTTCGGGCAAGGGCGGTCAGGGCGTCAACACCACCGACTCCGCGGTGCGCATCACCCACCTGCCGACGGGGATCGTGGTCACCTGCCAGAACGAGCGGTCCCAGCTGCAGAACAAGGCGCGTGCCCTGCAGGTGCTGGCGGCCCGGCTGCAGGCAGTGGCCGAAGAGCAGGCGCAGGCCGACGCCTCAGCCGACCGGGCGAGCCAGATCCGCACCGTGGACCGCAGCGAGCGCATCCGGACCTACAACTTCCCCGAGAACCGGATCACCGACCACCGCATCGGCTACAAGGCGCACAACCTCGACCAGGTCCTCGACGGGGACCTCGACGCGATGTTCGATGCGCTGGCAGCCGCCGATAAGGAAACCCGGTTACAGGGGACGGCGTGAGCCGTATACGGGAAGCGATCGACTCCGCCGCAGCGCTGTTCGCTGATGCCGGGATCGATTCCGCCCGCTACGACGCTGAAGAACTCGCCGCCCACGTGGCCGGCACCGATCGCGGCCGGCTGGCGCTGCTGGATCCACCCGACGACGAGTTCTACGGGCGTTACCGGGAATTGGTGGCCGCGCGCAGTTCCCGGATCCCGTTGCAACACCTGATCGGGACCGCGGCGTTCGGCCCGTTGATGCTGCAGGTTGGCCCGGGAGTGTTCACCCCGCGCCCGGAGACCGAGGCCATGCTGGAATGGGTGCTCAAACAAGAGCTTCCCGCGTCTGCGCTGATCGTCGATGCCTGCACCGGGTCCGGTGCCCTGGCGATCGCGTTGGCTCACAGGCTGCCCGCCGCGCGGGTACTGGCCGTCGACGACTCCGAATCGGCACTGGATTACGCCCGCCGCAACTGTGCCGGCACCGCGGTGGAGTTGATCCGCGCCGACGTCACCCAGCCAGGCCTGCTGTCGGAGATCGACGGCAAGGTGGACCTGATGGTCAGCAACCCGCCCTATATTCCCGACGGGGCCGTGCTGGATCCGGAAGTGGCCCAACATGATCCCGTGCATGCGCTGTTCGGCGGGCCCGACGGCATGGCAGTGATCGTTCCGCTGGCCGCGCTCGCCGCGCGACTGCTGCGCCCCGGCGGCTCGTTCGCGGTGGAACACGACGACACCACGTCGGCAGCGACCGTCGAAACCCTGCTCGACACAGGATGTTTCGATGAGGTGGTGGCACGCTCAGACTTGGCCGGACGGCCACGGTTCGTAACGGCAGTCAGGAACGGTCAGCCATGACAGAGGTTTTCGACTGTGCCGACGCCGAACAGCGTGAGGCCGGGATCGCCGCCGCGATCGACGCGGTACGCGGCGGCCGCCTGGTGGTGCTGCCGACCGACACCGTCTACGGCATCGGCGCGGACGCCTTCAACGACGCCGGGGTGACCGCGTTGCTGGGAGCCAAGAACCGTGGCCGCGATATGCCCGTCGGCGTACTGGTCGGGTCATGGACCTCCATCGACGGGCTGGCGCTGGTGGTCCCCGACACTGCCCGGGAACTGATCCGGGCGTTCTGGCCGGGCGCGATCAGCCTGATCGTCACCCAGGCGCCGTCGCTGCAGTGGGATCTCGGCGACGCGCGCGGCACCGTCATGGTGCGTATGCCGCTGCATCCGGTGGCGCTGGAGGTGCTCAAGGCGGTGGGCCCAATGGCGGTCTCCAGCGCCAACGTCTCCGGTGGCCCACCGGCCATCGACGCCGCGGAGGCCCAGCGTCAACTCGGTGAGTCCGTCGCCGTCTACCTGGACGCGGGCCTTGCCGAACAGCAGGCAGCTTCGACCATCGTCGACCTGACCGGGACCGCGCCGCGGATCGTGCGCAGCGGACCGGTCTCCGCCGAGCAGATCGGCGCGGTGCTGGGGCTGGATCCGGCGGAGCTGACGGGGACATCGTGACCAGCCTGCTCGCCCTCGCCGATCGCGGTGCCGGCGTACCGCTTCGGGAACTCGCACTGGTCGGGCTGACCGCGGCGATCATCACCTACTTCGCCACCGGGCCGGTGCGGTGGCTGGCCACCCGGCTCGGCGCGGTGGCCTACCCGCGGGAACGCGACGTGCACGTCCAGCCGACGCCGCGAATGGGCGGCCTGGCGATGTATGTCGGCATCGTCGCCGCGATCTTCCTAGCGTCGCAACTGCCCGCCTTGACCAGAGGCTTCGTCTACTCCACCGGGATGCCGGCCGTGGTGCTGGCCGGCGGGGTGATCATGGGCATCGGCCTGCTCGACGACAAGTGGGGCCTGGACGCCCTGACCAAATTCGCCGGCCAGATCACCGCGGCCAGTGTGCTGGTCACTATGGGGGTCGCCTGGAGCGTGCTCTATATCCCGATCGGCGGCGTCGGCACGGTGGTGCTCGACCAGGTGTCGTCGATCCTGATCACGCTGGCGTTGACGGTGTCCGTGGTCAACGCGATGAATTTCGTCGACGGGCTCGACGGTCTGGCCGCCGGCCTCGGCCTGATCACCGCCCTGTCGATCTGCATGTTCTCCGTCGGCCTGCTGTCCGACCACGGCGGCGACGTGTTGTTCTACCCGCCCGCGCTGATCTCGGTGGTGTTGGCCGGGGCATGCCTGGGATTCCTGCCGCACAACTTCCATCCCGCCAAGATCTTCATGGGCGACTCCGGGTCGATGCTGATCGGCCTGATGCTCGCCGCCGCGTCGACGACCGCGGCGGGCCCGATCTCCCAGAGTGCTTACGGCGCCCGGGATGTCTTCGCGTTGCTGTCGCCATTTCTGTTGGTGGCGGCCGTGGTGTGCGTGCCCGCGCTGGACATGCTGTTGGCGATCATCCGTCGGACGCGGGCCGGGCGCAGCCCGTTCAGCCCCGACAAGATGCACCTGCACCACCGGTTGCTGCAGATCGGCCACTCCCACCGCCGGGTGGTGCTGCTGATCTACTTGTGGGTGGCGATCGTCGCGTTCGGCACGGCCAGCACCATCTTCTTCGACCCGCGCTACACCGGGGCAGTGATGCTGGGTGCGATGGTGATCGCGATAGTCGTTACGCTCATCCCGCTGCTACGCCGCAGCGAGAGCCCGGAAGACGGCCCCTACGACACGCGGTAGTAGCACCGTCTAAGATGGTGTCGTAGGTGGTTCCGCAGCGCGCTCGGGCATCCGATACGCTCGGCGGGCGACTTCACGACAGTGACGTACAGCAAGTTGAGATTGGGGTGAGGCGGTGACGACACCAGCGCAGGATGCGCCGTTGGTGTTGCCGTCGGTGGTATTCCAGCCGATCCGGCTGCTGCTCATCTGTGTCGCACTGACCGGTGCCGCGATCGCCGCGGCCGCCCAATTCGGCCGCCCGCTGTTCGGAGTCTTCTTCGGGCTGGGCCTGGCGCTCGGGCTGGCCAATGCGCTGCTGATCCGACGGTCGGCGCTGAAGATCACCGCCTCCGACCATCCGCTGAAGAAGAAGATGGCGCTGAACTCGGCGTCACGTCTGCTGGTCATCAGCGTGATCGGCCTGGCGATCGCCTACCAATTCCGGCCAGAGGGCCTCGGTGCCCTGTTCGGATTGGCCTTGTTCGAGGTGGTGCTGGTGCTGACCACCATGCTGCCAGTGGTAAAAAAGCTCCGCGCGCAAGCGTCAGAGTCCGGCGCTGAAGGGACAGAAAATGACTGAGTCGATCCTGGCCGAGGGAGCCATCGAGGTCGGCCACCACGAGACCGCGGTATGGCCGCTGGTCGGCGAGGTCAACATCGACACCATCACCTCCACCGCGGTCGCAGCGGTGATCGTGATCGCACTGGCGCTCTTCCTGCGTGCCAAGGTGACGTCGACCGGGGTCCCCGGCGGGGTGCAGCTGTTCTTCGAGGCGATCACCATCCAGATGCGCAACCAGATCGAGGGTGCCATCGGGATGAAGATCGCTCCGTTCGTGTTGCCGCTGGCGGTGACGATCTTCATCTTCATCCTGGTCTGTAACTGGCTGGCGGTGCTGCCGCTGCAGTACTCCAACGAGCACGGCGTTCACGAGTTGCTCAGCTCGGCCGCGGCCGATATCAACTTTGTGCTGGCGCTGGCCCTGCTGGTGTTCTGCAGCTACCACCTCGCCGGATTCTGGCGCCGCGGCCTGATCGGCCACCCGCTGCGGGTGCTCAAGGGCCACGTCGCGATCCTGGCGCCGATCAACCTGGTCGAGGAGATCGCCAAGCCGGTCTCGCTGTCGCTGCGTCTGTTCGGCAACATCTTTGCCGGCGGCATCCTGGTCAGCCTGATCGCGTTGCTGGGGCCGGTCTTCATGGTCGCGCCGAACGCGATCTGGAAGACCTTCGACCTGTTCGTCGGCCTGATCCAGGCCTTCATCTTCGCGCTGCTGACCATCCTGTACTTCAGCCAGGCCATGGAGCTCGAAGAAGACCACCACTAGTACCACCTGCAGGACCACATCAGACCTGGTAGAGCACTACCAGCTAGCAAGGAGGAATGAAATGGCAGATCCCAACCTGATCGGACTCGGGGCTCTCATCGGCGGCGGTCTCATCATGGGCGGCGGTGCCATCGGCGCCGGTATCGGTGACGGTATCGCCGGTAACGCGCTGATCGCCGGAATCGCCCGTCAGCCCGAAGCTCAGGGTCGGCTGTTCACCCCGTTCTTCATCACGGTTGGTCTGGTCGAGGCGGCCTACTTCATCAACCTGGCCTTCATGGCGTTGTTCGTCTTCGCCACCCCGATCGCCGCACAGCAGTAACGCACAAGATGGGTGACATGAGCGTTGCTGTCCTCGCCTTGAGCGAGGCGGCTGAGGAAGGCCAGAAGAAGAGCTTCCTCATTCCCGACGGCACCTTCTTCGTCGTGCTCGCGATCTTCCTGATCGTGCTCGGCGTGATCAGTACCTTCGTGGTGCCGCCGATCATGAAGGTGTTGCGGGAGCGCGAGAACATGGTCACCAAGACTCTCGCCGACAACCGGGAGTCCGCGGAGCAGTTCGCGGCCGCCGATGCCGACTACCAAAAGCAGATGGCGGCGGCGCGCCTTGCGGCCAGCACGGCACGGGACGAAGCTCGTGCCGAGGGTCGCAAGGTGATCGACGAGCAGCGGTCGGCGGCAGAGGCGGAGGTGGCCTCGACATTGCAGGCCGCCACCGACCAGCTCAAGCAAGAAGGCGATGCAGTGAGCGAGCAGCTGCAGGCCCGGGTGGAGACGCTGTCTGCCACCCTGGCCAGCCGGATCCTCGGGGTTGAGGTCGAGGCCCTTTCCGCGGCGAGTACGGGGCGGTAACAACAGAGATGTCGATTTTCATCGGGCAGCTGGTCGGCTTTGCCCTCATCGTTTGGCTGCTGGTCAAGTTCGCCGTGCCGCCGGTGCGCAAGCTGATGGCCGACCAGCAGGAGTCGGTACGCAAGCAGCTGGAGGAGGCGGCAGCAGCCGCCGCACGTCTGACCGAAGCCGGTCAGGCGCACTCCACGGCACTTGCCAACGCCACGGCCGAGGCGCAGCGGGTCACCGAAGAGGCCCGCGCGGACGCTGAGCGGATCACCGAGCAGCTGCGCGGTCAGGCCGGCGTCGACGCCGAGCGCGTCAAGACCGCCGGCGGACAGCAGGTCGGTCTCATGCGGGCGCAGCTGATCCGTGAGCTGCGGTCGGGCCTGGGTGCCGAGTCGGTGCAGCGGGCGGCCGAACTGGTTCGCGCCCATGTCTCCGACCCGCAGCGGCAGTCCGCGACCGTCGACCGGTTCCTCGACGAGCTCGACGCCATGGCGCCGAAGTCCGTCGAGGTCGAATCGCCGATCCTGAACCGGATGCGTTCGGCCAGCCGGCAGTCGCTGGCCGGCCTGCTCGACAAGTTCGGCGAGGTGGCCGGTGGCCTGGACCAGCAGGGCTTGGCCACGCTGGCCGGTGACCTGACCGCAGTCGCCGAACTGTTGGAGCGTGAGAGCGTCATTGCGCGGCACCTGGCAGTGCCGACCGAGGACGCCGCACCCAAGGTGCGTCTGGTGCAGCGGCTGTTCGCCGACAAGGTCGGTGCCGCCGCCCTGACGTTGGTGACCGGCGCTGCTTCGGCCCGGTGGTCCAACGGCGAGGACCTGGTCACCGCCGTCGAACACATCGCCCGGCAGGCGCTGCTGCTGTCGGCCGAGAACGCGGGCACCGTCGACGAGGTGGAGGACCAGCTGTTCCGGTTCTCCCGCGTACTGGACGCCCAGCCTCGCCTGGACATCCTGCTCGGCGACACCGCGACCGCGGCCGCCGGCCGGGTCGGGTTGCTGCGCAATGTCCTCGGCGGTGGCGGTGCTGCCAACCCGATCACGGTGGCGCTGCTCGAGCAGACCGTGCGGCTGCTGCGTGGCCAGTCCGCACATCAGGCGATCACCGAGCTTGCTCAGATCGCAGTGGCGCGTCGCGGCGAGCTGGTGGCGCACGTCGGTGCGGCCGCTGAGCTCACCGACGCCCAGCGCACCCGGCTGAACACCGTGCTGAGCCGGATCTACAGCCACCCGGTCCGCGTGCAGGTCGGCGTCGACCCGGCACTGCTGGGCGGGCTGACGATCTCGGTCGGCGACGAGGTGATCGACGGCACGCTGTCGTCGCGTCTCGCCGCCGCCAAGACGCAGTTGCCCGACTGACCAGGACCTACCCGGTCCAAGAGCCCACAACCCATTTCGAAGGCAGGAAGACGAAAAGCCATGGCAGAGTTGACAATCTCCTCTGACGACATTCAGGGGGCGATCGAGGAGTACGTGAGCTCCTTCAGCGCCGACACCGCGCGCGAGGAGGTCGGCACCGTCATCGACGCCGGCGACGGCATCGCACACGTCGAGGGCCTGCCTTCGGTGATGACCCAGGAGCTCCTCGAGTTCCCCGGCGGTGTGCTGGGCGTGGCCCTGAACCTCGACGAGCACAACGTCGGCGCCGTGATCCTGGGCAACTTCGAGAACATCGAAGAGGGCCAGCAGGTCAAGCGCACCGGCGAGGTGCTCTCGGTGCCGGTCGGCGACGGCTTCCTGGGCCGCGTGGTCAACCCGCTCGGTCAGCCGATCGACGCCCGCGGCGAGATCGAGGCCGAGACGCGTCGTCCGCTCGAGATGCAGGCCCCCTCGGTGGTGCAGCGTCAGAGCGTCAGTGAGCCGCTGCAGACCGGCATCAAGGCCGTCGACGCCATGACCCCGATCGGCCGCGGCCAGCGTCAGCTGATCATCGGCGACCGCAAGACCGGCAAGACCGCGCTCTGTGTGGACACCATCCTCAACCAGCGCAAGAACTGGGAGACCGGCGACCCGAACCAGCAGGTCCGCTGCGTGTACGTCGCGATCGGGCAGAAGGGCACCACCATCGCCAGCGTGCGGCGCGCGCTGGAAGAGGGCGGCGCCATGGACTACACCACGATCGTCGCGGCTCCGGCCTCGGACTCCGCCGGCTTCAAGTGGCTGGCCCCCTACACCGGCTCGGCGATCGCCCAGCACTGGATGTACAGCGGCAAGCACGTGCTGATCGTGTTCGACGACCTGACCAAGCAGGCCGAGGCCTACCGTGCCATCTCCCTGCTGCTGCGCCGTCCGCCGGGCCGCGAGGCATACCCGGGTGACGTGTTCTACCTGCACTCGCGGCTGCTGGAGCGTTGCGCGAAGCTCTCCGACGAGCTCGGCGGTGGTTCGCTGACCGGCCTGCCGATCATCGAGACCAAGGCCAACGACATCTCGGCCTACATCCCGACCAACGTCATCTCGATCACCGACGGCCAGTGCTTCCTGGAGAGCGACCTGTTCAACCAGGGTGTCCGCCCGGCCATCAACGTCGGTGTGTCGGTGTCACGTGTTGGTGGCGCCGCGCAGATCAAGGCGATGAAGGAGGTGGCCGGCTCGCTGCGTCTGGACCTGTCGCAGTACCGCGAGCTGGAGGCGTTCGCTGCCTTCGCCTCTGACCTGGACGCCACCAGCAAGGCACAGCTGGAGCGTGGTGCTCGCCTGGTCGAGCTGCTCAAGCAGCCCCAGTACGCGCCGCTGCCGGTCGAGGAGCAGGTGGTGGCGGTCTTCCTGGGTACCGAGGGCCACCTGGACTCGGTGCCGGTCGAGGACGTGGGCCGCTTCGAATCCGAACTGCTGGACCACATCCGGGCCTCCGAGAACGACATCCTGACCGGGATCCGCGAGTCCAAGAAGCTCTCCGATGAGGCCAGCGAGAAGCTGGTGACGGTCATCAACCAGTTCAAGAAGGGGTTCGCCGCCACTGACGGCAGCTCGGTGGTGCCCAACGAGCACGTCGAGGCGCTCGACGAGGACAAGCTCGGCAAGGAAGCGGTTCAGGTCCGCAAGCCCGCACCGGTGAAGAAGAAGTAACTCCGCCATGGCAGCCACACTTCGCGAACTACGCGGGCGAATCCGCTCCGCCGGGTCGATCAAGAAGATCACCAAGGCCCAGGAGCTGATCGCCACCTCGCGTATCGGTCGGGCTCAGGCCCGGCTCGAGACGGCGCGGCCGTATGCCGATGAGATCACCCGGATGCTCACGACCCTGGCCGCGGAGGCGGCCTTGGACCATCCACTGCTGGTCGAGCGCGAAAACCGCACTCGGGCGGGGGTGCTGGTGGTGTCGAGCGACCGCGGTCTGTGTGGCGGGTACAACGCCAACGTCTTCCGTCGGGCCGAGGAGCTGTTCTCGCTGCTGCGGTCGGAGGGCAAGGACCCGGTGCTCTACGTCGTCGGCCGTAAGGCGCTGGCGTACTACACCTTCCGGAACTGGGCAGTCACCGACTCGTGGACCGGCTTCTCTGAGCAGCCGACCTACGAGAACGCCGCCTCGATCGCTTCGACACTGGTGGAAGCGTTCATGTCCGGTGTCGACGACGAGGGCACCCACCCGGGTGCCGACGGGGTGCTCGGCGTCGACGAGTTGCACATCGTGGCCACCGACTTCCGCTCGATGCTGTCGCAGTCGGCCGAGGCGCGGCGGATCGCGCCGATGCTGGTGGAGTACGTCGGCGAGGATGAGTCCGGTCCCCGGACCCTGTACTCCTTCGAGCCGGATGCCACCACGTTGTTCGACTCGTTGCTGCCGCGGTATCTGACCACCCGCGTGTATGCGGCGCTGCTCGACTCGGCCGCATCGGAGCTGGCTTCGCGTCAGCGCGCCATGAAGTCGGCGACCGACAACGCCGACGATCTGATCAAGGCGTTGACGCTTGAGGCCAACCGCGAACGCCAGGCCCAGATCACCCAGGAAATCAGCGAAATCGTCGGCGGTGCGAACGCCCTCGCCGACGCCGCCCGGTAAGCCCCCAAGGAAGCGAAGAAGATAATGACTGTTACCGCAGACAAGACAACCGCCGGCCGCGTCGTGCGCGTGACCGGCCCCGTGGTTGACGTCGAGTTCCCGCGGGGCGCGGTACCCGAGCTGTTCAACGCGTTGCACGCCGAGATCGCCTTTTCGGAGCTGGCCAAGACGCTGACCCTCGAGGTCGCCCAGCACTTGGGTGACAACCTGGTCCGCACCATTTCGATGCAGCCCACCGACGGCCTGGTGCGTGGCACCGCGGTCACCGACACCGGTGCCGCCATCTCGGTGCCGGTCGGCCACGAAGTCAAGGGCCACGTGTTCAACGCGCTCGGGCACTGCCTCGACAAGCCGGGCTACGGTGAGGACTTCGAGCACTGGGGCATCCACCGGAAGCCCCCGGCCTTCAACGAGCTGGAACCGCGCACCGAGATGCTCGAGACCGGCCTGAAGGTCGTCGACCTGCTCACCCCGTACGTGCGTGGCGGCAAGATCGCCCTGTTCGGTGGTGCCGGCGTGGGCAAGACCGTGCTTATTCAGGAGATGATCAACCGCATCGCCCGTAACTTCGGCGGCACCTCGGTGTTCGCCGGCGTCGGTGAGCGCACCCGTGAGGGCAACGACCTGTGGGTCGAGCTCGAGGACGCCAACGTGCTCAAAGACACCGCCTTGGTGTTCGGCCAGATGGACGAGCCGCCGGGCACGCGTATGCGCGTCGCCCTGTCGGCCCTGACCATGGCCGAGTGGTTCCGCGACGAGGCGGGCCAGGACGTGCTGCTGTTCATCGACAACATCTTCCGGTTCACCCAGGCCGGCTCCGAGGTTTCGACCCTGCTGGGCCGGATGCCGTCGGCCGTGGGTTACCAGCCGACGCTGGCCGACGAGATGGGTGAGCTGCAGGAGCGGATCACCTCGACCCGCGGTCGGTCCATCACCTCGATGCAGGCCGTGTACGTGCCCGCCGACGACTACACCGACCCGGCGCCGGCGACCACGTTCGCGCACCTGGACGCCACCACCGAGCTGAGCCGTGCGGTGTTCTCCAAGGGCATCTTCCCGGCGGTGGACCCGCTGGCGTCCAGCTCGACCATTCTGGACCCGGCCATCGTCGGCGAAGAGCACTACCGCGTCGCCCAGGAGGTCATCCGGGTCCTGCAGCGTTACAAGGACCTGCAGGACATCATCGCGATCCTCGGTATCGACGAGCTGTCCGAAGAGGACAAGCAGCTGGTCGGCCGGGCGCGGCGTATCGAGCGGTTCCTGAGCCAGAACATGATGGCGGCCGAGCAGTTCACCGGCCAGCCCGGCTCGACGGTGCCGCTCAAGGAGACCATCGAGGCGTTCGACCGGTTGACCAAGGGCGACTTCGACCACCTTCCCGAGCAGGCGTTCTTCCTGATCGGTGGTCTCGACGACCTGGCGAAGAAGGCCGAGAGCCTGGGCGCCAAGCTGTGACTCGGGTCCTAACGGCGGTGAAAGGCGGTGGGTAATGGCCGAGATTGACGTCGACATCGTTGCCGTCGACCGCAAGGTCTGGGCAGGCAAGGCGACGTTCATCTTCACCCGGACCACGGTGGGGGAGATCGGGATCTACCCGCGGCACATTCCGCTGGTCGCCGAGCTCGTCGACGACGCGATGGTGAAGGTCGAGCGGGAGGGTGAGGACGATCTGCGGATCGCGGTGCACGGTGGCTTCCTGTCGGTGACCGAAGAGCGCGTCAGCATTCTGGCCGAGTCGGTGGACTTCGCCGCGGAGATCGACGAGGCGACCGCGCGGCACGATGCGCAGTCCGGTGATCCCAAGATGGCCGCCCAGGGCCGGGCCAGACTGCGCGCCCTGGGTGTGATCGACTAGAGGGTATGAGTCGATGAGCGCGCTCATGATCTGGATGGTCGTGCTCATCGCCGTGCTGTTGGTCGCCGTTCTTGCCCTGAGCTACCGGCTGTGGAAGCTGCGCCAGGGCGGGACGGCGGCCATCCTGCGCGACCTTCCGGCCGTCGGCGGCCATGGCTGGCGTCATGGCGTAGTGCGCTATCGCGGTGGCGAAGCCGCCTTCTACAGGCTCTCGAGTGTGCGGCTATGGCCGGATCGTCGCCTCAGCCGTCGCGGCTTAGACGTGGTGTCGCGGCGCGCCCCGCGCGGCGACGAGTTCGACATCATGACCGATGAGATCGTGGTGCTGGAATTGTGCGACACCACTGAGGACCGGCGGGCCGGATTCGAAATCGCATTGGACCGCGGTGCTCGCACCGCTTTCCTGTCCTGGCTGGAGGCCAGGCCGTCGCCGCGGGCTCGTCGGCACAGTTACTGACCAGACGAAATCTGCTGTCGCGGACTATTTCTCGGGACGGTCGGTGCGATCGCCGCCGGGCTGCCAGAGCACGTCGCCTCCGGGGTTGGCCACACGGCAGAGCACAAACATCAAGTCCGACAACCGATTCAGGTATTTCGCCGGCAGCACCGACACGCCGTCGGCATGCGTTTCGACCGCCGCCCACGCGGACCGCTCAGAGCGGCGCACCGCGGTGCGGGCCACATGCAGCAGTGCCGACAGCGCCGAACCGCCCGGCAGGATGAACGAGTTCAGCGGTGACAGTTGCTCGTTGTATTCGTCACACCACGCTTCCACGCGGTCGATGTAATCCTGGGTGATTCGCAGCGGCGGGTACTTCGGGTTCTCCGCCACCGGCGTGGCCAGGTCTGCGCCCGCGTCGAACAGGTCGTTCTGGATGTGCAGCAGCGTCGCGCGGACCGCGTTGTCGGGTTTCCCCAGCGCGATCGCGACGCCGATGGCGGCGTTGGCCTCTTCGCAGTCGGCGTAAGCCACCAGCCGGGGATCGGTCTTGGGAACCCGGGAGAAGTCACTCAATCCCGTGGTGCCGTCGTCGCCGGTGCGGGTGTAAACGCGGGTGATATGCACTCCCATGAGCCAAACCGTACCGGGGCCCACCAGGACTGCGGCAGCCAAGGTGAGACCGGTCTCGATAATGCGGGATCGGGCCCGAGTCCTCACTACACTGACGCGCGTGGGTGAGCGTTTCGTGGTTGTCGGCGGCAATCGGTTGTCCGGTGAAGTGGCCGTCGGGGGAGCTAAGAACAGTGTCCTGAAGCTGATGGCCGCGACACTGCTGGCCGAGGGCACCAGCACCATCACCAACTGCCCCGACATTCTCGACGTGCCGTTGATGGCCGAAGTCCTGCGGGGGCTGGGCGCCAACGTCGAACTCGACGGGACCACGGTGCGGATCACCTCGCCGGACGAGCCCAAATACGACGCCGACTTCGCCGCGGTGCGACAGTTCCGCGCGTCGGTGTGCGTACTCGGGCCGCTGGTGGGCCGGTGCCTGCGGGCGAAGGTCGCCCTTCCGGGCGGCGACGCGATCGGTTCCCGTCCACTCGACATGCACCAGGCCGGCCTGCGGCAACTCGGCGCCACCTGCAATATCGAGCACGGCTGCGTGGTCGCCTCCGCCGATGCTCTGCGGGGCGCGGAGATTCAGTTGGAGTTTCCCTCGGTGGGCGCCACCGAGAACATCTTGATGGCGGCTGTCCTGGCCGAGGGCGTCACGACCATCCACAACGCGGCCCGCGAGCCCGACATCGCCGATCTGTGCACGATGCTCAACCAGATGGGCGCGCAGATCGAAGGTGCCGGGTCGCCGACACTGAAGATCACCGGGGTGCCACGGCTGCACCCGACCGAACACGAGGTCATCGGGGACCGGATCGTCGCGGCCACCTGGGCCATCGCTGCGGTGATGACCCGTGGCGACATCTCGGTCACCGGCGTGGACCCGGCCCACCTGCAACTCGTCCTGCACAAGCTGCACGACGCGGGGGCGACCGTCACTCAGTCCGACAACGGGTTCCGGGTCGTCCAGTACGACCGGCCCAAGGCCGTCAACGTCGCCACCTTGCCGTTCCCGGGGTTCCCCACCGATCTGCAGCCGATGGCGATCGGTCTGGCCGCGATCGCCGACGGTACGTCGATGATCACCGAGAACATCTTCGAAGCCCGGTTCCGGTTCGTCGAGGAGATGATCCGGCTGGGCGCCGATGCGCGCACCGACGGACACCACGCGGTGGTGCGCGGTCTACCGCAACTTTCGAGCGCCCCGGTGTGGGCCTCCGACATCCGGGCCGGCGCCGGTCTGGTCCTTGCGGGCCTGGTCGCAGACGGTGAGACCGAAGTTCACGACGTCTATCACATCGACCGCGGCTACCCGTTGTTCGTGGAATACCTGGCCGGTTTGGGCGCTGAAATCGAGCGTGTAAGATAGATCAAGCCGGCGCACCGCAGCGGTGCGACGAGCAGTCTGGAAGACCTTCCGGAAGCCCCGAAAAAACTCGGAGTTGACTCAACTTCGTCTCTGGAGTAGAGTAGCGGGGTTGCCTGAAGCCGGGCGTGTTGTTTGAGAACTCAATAGTGTGTTTGGTGGTTTTTGTTTGTTGTTGTTTTTGCCACATTCTTGGCGCCCCGTGTTGGGGGTGTGGCGTTTTTTTGATGTCAGTTTTTGGCTGATGTTT
>NZ_CP083986.1:1583218-1584739 GCF_020172685.1 [Mycobacterium] nativiensis
GAATCCTGCTGTGTCATCGGGATTTCGATACGTTGACGGCCGGTCACAGTCAGCAGGTCGAAGAACGGCATGTAGGCCGGCACCGGCAGCACCACCGGACTCTCCGGGCGGGTGAGGAACTCGATCACCACCTCCATGCCCTTGAGCACGTCGGGCACCACCCGCACCCATTCCGGCTGGATAGGCCAGCCGTAGCGGCGTTCGCACCATTGTGTGAGTGCCACTGGCAATGCGTCGGAGCCCAGCGCCGGATAGCCGAACTCCTCGTTGGCCACGCAGGCGCGCACCCCGTCGAGCACCGCGGGCGCGGTGGGGAAGTCCATCTCGGCGATCCACAGCGCCAGCACGTCGGGGGCGAAGTGATTCCATTTGATGGTGTTGCGGGCACGGAGTTGTTCGGGGGTCAGCGCATCGAAGACTTCAGCCACTCCGTCAGTCTGCCGCGAGATACGTTTGCGGTGTGGGGGACCCTGAGATCGAGGACTTGCTGGCCGGGTTGGAGGGCACTGCGCGTGCCGAGCGTGCCGAACTGATCGAATGGCTGCTGGGACAGGGCATCACCGCCGACGAGATCCGCGGCAACGTCTCGCCGATGTTGTTGGCGTCGCGACGGCTGGTCGGCGACGACGGCACCTACGTCTCGGCCCGCGAGATCAGTGAATCCAGCGGAGTCGACCTCGAACAGTTGCAGCGTCTGCAGCGTGCGGTCGGGCTGCCCTGGATGGACGACCCGGACGCCCCGGCGCAGATGCGGGCCGACGCCAGCATCGCCCTGCATGCGCGCCGCTTCATCGACGCCGGCATCGATGCCGAGCAGGCCCTGCAGACCGCTCGGTTGTTGGCCGATGGGCTGGCGCACACCGCGGAATTCATGCGCTTCACGGTGTTGTCTGCGATCGGCGAGCCGGGCGTCACCGAGTTGCAGATCGCCCAGCGGTCGCGGGATCTGGTGGCGGGGCTTGCGCCGATGTTGGGTCCGTTCGTCCAGGACATGCTGATGATGCAGCTGCGTCATCAGCTCGACATCGACGCCGTCACCGCCAGCGAGCGCCTGGCCGGCGCACCGCTGCCGGGAGCGCGCCAGATCACCGTCGCATTCGCCGACCTGGTCGGCTTCACCCGGCTCGGTGAGATGGTGCCGCCCGAGGAGCTGGTTCAGCTCGCCGAGCGCCTGACCGTGCTGGGGCGCGAGATCGCCGTGCCGCCGGTGCGCTTCATCAAGACCATCGGCGACGCGGTGATGTTTGTCTGCCCGGGGCCGGCGCCGCTGGTCGGTGCGGTGTTGAGGCTGGTTGAGGCGGCCCAGGCCGACGACACCTTGCCTCGGCTTCGTGCCGGTGTCGCCTCCGGTGAGGCGGTGAGCCGGGTCGGGGACTGGTTCGGCAGCCCGGTGAACACCGCGAGCCGGATAACCGGGGTCGCCCGACCGGGCACGGTGCTGGTCGCTGAGCCGGTGCGGGTGGCGTTGACCGAATCTGCCGACTTCCAATGGTCGTTCGCCGGCGGACGTCACCTCAAGGG
>NZ_CP083986.1:1584839-1586283 GCF_020172685.1 [Mycobacterium] nativiensis
CGGTTCGGAGTCGGGGCGCCACAGCGGCGTCGACGGAGCCGGGGGCTCTTCGGCCTCGTCGAGGAAGGCAAACACCCGCTCGGCGCTAGCGGCACCGGACTGCAGGGCGTTGAACATCGAGGCCAGGTTGCCCAGCGGTTGGTTGAACTGGCGGACATAGGCGATAAATGCCTGGATGCTGCCCAGGGTGATCTGTCCGGTGGCTACCTGGATTCCGCCGATGACCGCGACCGCGACGTAGCCGAGGTTGGCGATCAGTCCGGTCGCCGGTGCGATCAGCCCGGAGAAGAATTGGGCGCCGAACCCGGCCCGGTACAACTCGTCGTTGCAGTCGTCGAACCGTTGCTGTGCCCAGTCGCGGTGGCCGAAGGTCCGCACCAGGGTGAAGCCGCTGTAGGTCTCCTCCAGATGGGCATTGAGCTGCCCGGTGGCTGCCCACTGAGCGGCGAACAGCCGTTGTGAGCGCCGGGTGATTGACCGTACCGCCAGCAATGTCACCGGGACTCCGGCCACGGTGATCAGGGCCAGCAGCGGCGAGATGGACAGCATCATCGCCAGCACCACCAGCACGGTCAGCACCGAGGAGAACAGTTGACTGACCGTCATAGACACCGATGTCGCGGTGTTGTCGACGTCATTGGTGACCCGGCTCAACAGCTCCCCGCGCCGCTGAGTATCGAAGTAGCGCAGCGGCAGCCGGTGCAGTTTGTCTTCGACGTCGCGGCGCAGCGCCCGCATGGTGCGCTGCAAGATCACGTTGAGCAACCGTGCCTGCGTCCAGACCATCAGCGCCGCAATCAGATACAGGCCCATCGCCAGCGTCAGGGTGCGCGCCACCGCGGCGAAGTCGATACCGGCGCCCGGTATCACGTCCATCCGCGACAGCATCTCGGCGTAGGTGCCCCGACCGGCGGCGCGGGCGTGCTCGATGGCTTGCTGTTTGGTGATTCCCGGCGGCAGTCCCCGGCCAATGATGCCGTTGAACACCAGATCAGTGGCATGACCGAGAATCCGCGGTCCGGCCACACCGAGCGCGATACCGCCCAACGATAGGCTGATGACCGCCGCGACCAGCCGGCGCTGCGGGCCCATCCGGCGGGCCAGGCGCAGCGCGGTCGGCCAGAAGTTCGCGGCCCGTACCGTCGGCGCCGCCACGGGGTCGGTCACTGGCCACCGACCTCGGCAGTCACCGACTGGGATTCGGCGAACTCGGCATAAGTGGGGCAGTCGGCTAGCAGCTCGCGGTGGGCTCCGGTGCCGACCACCCGCCCGTCGTCGAGGACAATCACCTGATCGGCCTGGGTAACCGTCGAGATCCGCTGCGCCACGATGATCACCGTCGCGTGCACGGCCACCTCGCGCAGGGCTGCGCGCACGCGGGCGTCGGTGCGGGTGTCCAGGGCCGAGAACGCGTCGTCGAACACGTAGATCGAGGGGCGCCGGA
>NZ_CP083986.1:1586383-1587753 GCF_020172685.1 [Mycobacterium] nativiensis
AGTCTCGTGGGCTCGGAGATGTGTATAAGAGACAGGGCGCAGTGCCCGGATGATGGTGGTCTTGCCGTATTCGTGAGCGCCCAGGACGGAATGCGGATCGTGGTGCTCACCGGCCAGCAGCCGGGCCAGGTCGCCACGATGGGGTGCCAGGTGTCGGGTCATCGTGCTCATCAGCGGCGCAGCAGCTCGATGCGGGCACCGGCGTTGATCGGCGGCATGGTGACGATGTGGGCGACCGCGTGTGCCGGGTCCAAGCGCACGTAGTTGTCCTGTCCCCAGTTGTAGTCTTCACCGCTGATCTGGTCACGTACCCAGAAGCGTTGGTAATCAGGCATTCCCAGCGCCCACATGTCGAGGTGCAGCGTCGCCTGCTCAGCGCTGAATGGATTCAGTGTGACCACTACCAGCACGGTGTCGCCGGTAGCCGGGTCGAACTTGCTGTAGGCCAGCAGCGCGTCGTTGTCGACATGATGGAAGTGCACGGTGCGCAGCTGATTGAAGGCCGGGTGCAGCCGGCGAATCTCGTTGAGCCGGGCGATGAACGGCTCTAGGGAGCGGTCTTCGGCGACGGCGCCGGCAAAATCGCGGGGGCGAAGCTCGTACTTCTCCGAATCGAGGTACTCCTCGCTGCCTTCATGCACTGCCCGGTCCTCGAACAACTCGAATCCGGAGTACACGCCCCACGCCGGCCCCAGTGTCGCTGCCAGTACCGCGCGGATGGCGAACATTCCGGGGCCGCCGTGCTGCAGGCTGGCGTGCAGGATGTCGGGGGTGTTGACGAACAGATTCGGCCGGCGGAAGTCGGCGAGTTCGGCGATCTGCTGGCCGAACTCCGTGATCTCGGATTTCGTTGTCCGCCAGGTGAAGTACGAGTAGGACTGGGTGAAGCCCAGCTTGGCCAAACCGTACTGGCGCGCCGGTGGGGTGAACGCCTCGGACAGGAACAGCACATCCGGGTCGATGTTCTTGACGGCGGCGATCAACCAGAGCCAGAAGTCCGGAGGCTTGGTGTGCGGGTTGTCGACCCGAAAGATCTTCACCCCGTGGTCCATCCAGAACCGGACCACCCGCAACACCTCGGTGTACAGGCCGGCCGGATCGTTGTCGAAGTTCAGCGGGTAGATGTCCTGGTACTTCTTCGGCGGGTTCTCCGCATAGGCGATGGTGCGGTCGGGCAGCTCGGTGAACCATTCCCGATGCTGGGCAGCCCAAGGATGATCCGGTGCGCACTGCAACGCCAGGTCCAGCGCAACCTCCAGGTCGAGCCGGTGGGCCGCGGCGACGAAGTCGTCGAAGTCACCGGTGTCGCCCAGCGCCGGATGCACCGCGTCGTGACCGCCCTCGGCGCTGCCGAGGGCGCAGGCCGAACC
>NZ_CP083986.1:1587853-1589753 GCF_020172685.1 [Mycobacterium] nativiensis
CTCTTCGTCGGCGGCTCCGGATGTGTATAGGAGACAGGGGCATCGATGCGCAGGAAGCCGGCGGGCACCGACTCGCCGTTGATATCGCCGGCGGCCAGACCGTTGGTCAGCAACCCGGCGACCGCCTCGTCCAGATCACCCGCGGTCAATGCGATCCTGCCGCCGTTGGAGGTGGTGACGCCCTGGGACAGCCGGGTGGTGGCCACCCCGGTTAGGCACGCGGTGCGCAGCGCGGCCGCGGCGTTGTCGAGCACCAGCCCGCCGTGCTCGATCTGCACGCGCTGCAAGTACCGCGAGATCAGTGCCGAGTAGGCGGTGTTGTCACCGGACAGCGTCGCCAACTTCTGGTCCTTGCTGGGGGTGCCCATGGTCTGCAGGGCCGGCAGGTCGACCGCGATGGTGTTGGTCGCCGGGCAATAGGAGGCCGGCGGGCTGGGGCGCGCGTCCGAGCACGACGAAGCGGTCGCGGCGTCGAACGTGAGTTTCGGTGGCTGGGCCGGCGTGAACGCGATGTTCATCGCGTCGATAACCAGCCGCACCGATTCCTCGCTGACCGGCACCTCACCGGTCTCGTCCTGTTGCAGCTGCACCGGCAGTTCGCCGCGCCGCTGCTCGATCTCCTTGGCGTCGATGGCCTTACACGAGCCGGCGCCGTCGGTGAACCCGAACTGGAACGCCGAGATCCGCTCGAAGGCCGAGCCATGCTCGTTGTTGCCGATCGACTCGTCGGGACCGAGCAACGGATCCCGCAGCGCCAGCATCGCGGCCAACACCCCGTTGAGCCCGTCGCCGGTGCTCAACGTGAAGCGCGGGGAATCCCCCTGGGCCACCCAGCGCAGGTAGACACCCGCCAGGCAGTCGGCCTGCTGCTCGGCCACCAGTGTCGGGGTCTGGCGCCGTTTGGTGATGCCGGCGGTACGGGCGATCGCGTGGCCGTACTCGTGGGCGAGCACCATGGTGATGGCCATATCGCCATAGGCGCTGCGCAGTGCGGGCAGCAGCAGTCGACGATCCCAGCCGATGGTGTTGTCCAGATAGCAGTAGGCCGCGTTCACCAACAGGAAAGTCCTGCTGTCACAGAACTTTCCGCGTAGTTGCGCCGGATCCCAGGACAGCAGTGATTTCGCCGGCTTGAAATCGCCGTCGAAGGTGTTGGGATAGGTCGTGGTCCAGAACGCCTCGAGGTCGCTGACGGACTGGGCAGCGAGCTGATCGATCCGTCCACCGTCGGTGCCGTCGACCTCCCGGGTCGGCGGCGGGGCGTCAGGGCGCAGCCCGGTGGGGCCGTCGACGGCCTGCAGGCCGCCCACCCGGAACGGGTCGGCGAAGACCGACACGGGTTTCCCGTCGAGCATGCGAGCACATCCGCTCAGCAACAACACCAGCGCGCAGGCGATGACGAGCACACGGTGGTTGGCAGGGCGCATGAGGTATCACGATAGTGGGCTCAGGCGCCGCGCAGTCGCTTCAGCGCCAGCTGCACCTTCGCGGTGTCGGTGGTGCCCCAGAACGGCGGTAGCGAGGCCCGCAGATAACCGGCGTAACGGGCGGTGGCCATCCGGGAGTCGAGCACCGCCACCACGCCCCGGTCGTCGTTCCCACGTAGCAGCCGGCCGGCGCCCTGGGCCAGCAGCAGAGCCGCGTGGTTGGCGGCCACCGCCATGAAGCCGTTGCCGCCGCGCGCGGTGATGGCGCGCTGCCGGGCGGTCAGCAGTGGATCGTCGGGCCGCGGGAACGGGATGCGATCGATGAGCACCAGCGACAGCGACGGTCCCGGGACATCGACGCCCTGCCACAGCGACAGCGTGCCGAACAGCGAAGTCTCGGCGTCGTCCGCGAACTGCTCGACCAGCGCGCCGGTGGTGTCGTCGCCCTGGCACAGCACCGGGGTGTCGAGGCG
>NZ_CP083986.1:1589853-1591180 GCF_020172685.1 [Mycobacterium] nativiensis
TGGTCAGCTCGTACTTGTCGGTGAGCAGCCCGCCGCACGGGGCCGAGTGGTTCCCCCGCCAACCGTATCGACTGGACTGCACCCCACCTCGGCTCGGTATCCTGACCGGTATGGCCACGTCAGCAGCGACGTCCGCCCCGGTGAAACCGCAGGGCACCGGACAGCGGCACGCCGACCCGGTCGAGGAGACGGCTTCCCCCTGGGTGACCATCGTCTGGGACGACCCGGTCAACCTGATGACCTATGTGACCTACATCTTTCAGAAGCTGTTCGGCTACAGCGAGCAGCACGCGACCAAGCTGATGCTGCAGGTGCACCACGAGGGCAAGGCCGTGGTGTCCGCGGGAAGCCGGGAGTCGATGGAGGTCGACGTGTCCAAGCTGCATGCCGCCGGTTTGTGGGCGACCATGCAGCAGGACCGCTAAGACTCAACCGAAGGGAACCGGACTTCACCGTGCAGAAATGGAAGCGGGTCGAGACCGACGACGGACCCCGCTTCCGGTCTGCGCTGGCCCTTCACGAGGCCGCGCTGCTCCGGAATCTGGTCGGCTCGATCGTCGGGATACTCGACGCACGGGAGTCTGCTTCTCCGCCAGACGAACTTGAACAGATCACCGGGATACGAACCGGCAACACCCAAACACCCGAAGACGCCACGACACGCCGGCTGCTGCCGGATTTCTATCGCCCGGAAGGTGATGCGGACGGCGCCGCGGTCGACGCAGACGGCCTGAACGCGGCGCTGCGCAGTCTGCACGAACCGGGGATCATCGACGCCAAACGTGGCGCGGCACAACAAGTGCTCGCCACCGTTCCCGAACAGGGCGGCCGTTTCGAGTTGACCGAGGAGCAGGCCAACGCCTGGATTGCGGCGGTCAACGACATCCGCCTCGCGCTGGGCGCCGTGCTCAAGATCGGACCCGAGGGCCCCGATCAGGTGCCGACGGGTGATCCAATGGCTGGTCAGCTCAACGTGTATCAGTGGCTCACCGTGCTGCAGGAATTCCTGGTGGTCGCACTGATGGGAAGGCCCAGACGATGACAGGCATGGGTTCGATCACCGATGTCGCCGGCATCCGGGTGGGCCACCACCAGCGGATCGATCCGGACGCGACACTCGGCTCAGGTTGGGCCACCGGCGTCACCGTCGTGCTGGCGCCACCCGGGACGGTCGGCGCCGTCGACGGTCGCGGTGGAGCACCGGGCACTCGTGAGACCGACCTGCTGGACCCGGCCAACAGCGTGCGTTGGGTGGACGCGGTGGTGCTCTCCGGCGGCAGCGCTTACGGACTGGCGACCGCCGACGGCGTGATGACCTGGTTGGAGG
>NZ_CP083986.1:1591280-1592464 GCF_020172685.1 [Mycobacterium] nativiensis
AGATGTGTATAAGAGACAGCACCTGTGCGGTGCGCTGGCTGGGGTGTTGGCCGCCTATTGGCTGGCGGCTCCCGAACGTAAGACCCGGAAACTTCGACGGGGGGCGGCTGCGTGAGCCCGATCGGAATCTTCGACTCCGGCGTCGGCGGGCTGACCGTGGCCCGGTCCATCATCGACCAGTTGCCCGACGAGGACATCATCTACGTCGGCGACACCGGCAACGGCCCCTACGGCCCACTGAGCATCCCCGAGGTCCGGGCGCACGCCCTGGCCATCGGCGACGACCTGGTTGCGCGGGGAATCAAGGCGTTGGTGATCGCCTGCAACACCGCGTCGGCGGCGTGCCTGCGCGACGCCCGGGAACGCTACGACGTGCCGGTCGTCGAGGTGATCCTGCCCGCCGTGCGCCGGGCAGTAGCAACCACCCGCAACGGCCGCATCGGGGTGATCGGGACACAGGCGACCATCGCCAGTCACGCCTACCAGGATGCGTTCGCCGCGGCCCGTGACACCGAGATCACCGCGGTGGCCTGCCCGCGCTTCGTCGACTTCGTCGAGCGCGGTATCACCAGTGGACGGCAGGTGTTGGGGCTGGCCGAGGGCTACCTGGAGCCGCTGCAACGCGCCGGGGTCGACACCCTGGTGCTCGGCTGCACGCACTACCCGCTGTTGTCCGGATTGATCCAGCTCGCGATGGGTGAGCAGGTGACGCTGGTGTCCAGCGCCGAAGAGACCGCCAAGGAGCTGCTGCGGGTGCTCACCGAGCGCGACTTACTGCGCCCGCATGAGGCCGCCCCGGCAACGCGGGTCTTCGAGGCCACCGGTGACCCGGAGGCGTTTGCTGACCTGGCTACCCGATTTTTGGGACCGGCTATCACCGGCGTCGGAGCCGTCCACCGCCACGCCCCGCTGCACTAGCCGGTGATTTCGATGACGAATAGTGAGCAAAGCGCCGGTGTCTTCATCACGCTTGCGGCGAACATGGCACAGTAGGGAACGTGCGACTGACCGTGCTGGGCTGCTCCGGCAGTGTGGTGGGTCCGGACTCGCCGGCATCGGGATACCTGTTGCAGGCGCCGGACTCGCCGCCGCTGGTAATCGACTTCGGAGGTGGGGTCCTCGGCGCCCTGCAACGCCATGTCGATCCGGGGTCGGTGCATGTGCTGTTGTCGCACTTGCATGCC
>NZ_CP083986.1:1592564-1658207 GCF_020172685.1 [Mycobacterium] nativiensis
ACCGGCCGAAAACTTACCAACATTCAAGACACAAGAATGTCTCGCAACCACACCACAAAGCTTATTCAAAAGCCCACACCCCACCACCAAACACACGTGGTGGCACCACGGTGGACACATAAGCCAACCCCCCCTTTAGGGGTTCGGCGTCCACCCACAAAAAATAAATAGAGTTACGGCGGAAATAGCGACAGGGAAACGCCCGGTCCCATCCCGAACCCGGAAGCTAAGCCTGTCAGCGCCGATGATACTGCCCAATCGGGTGGAAAAGTAGGACACCGCCGAACACAACATAAAGTCCTGTGCCCCCCAAGAAATTGGGGGGCACAGGCATTTCTAACGCATATGCCCTTGCAGGGGTGAACGTGCGGCCGGCCCCTGCGCTGCTGTCGAGGGCCGGCGCCCTTGCCCGATGCGCCGCCAGGCGATACCGTTAAGTTTCAATTAAGGAATTTAACAGGAGGTTATCGGGTGCGCGCCTTCCACTGTCTTCCCCTCGTCGCCGGTGTTGCAGCCGCGGGCCTGATCGCCGGTCATCCGATGGCAGCGCCGGTCGCCGGCGCGCAGACGTGGGCGGTGTCGCTCACGGGCAACGGCACGGCGTTGGGGGACGGGACCGCATTCCTCATGGGCGGGACCGGCGTTCCGCAACCGAGCGATGCCTACCTCGACGCCGCCGACACCCTATTTCTCCAGCCGCATGGATTCACCGGAGATCTGGTGTCCCTGTGGACACCCGAAAACGTCAGTTCGACATCGCGTGCGGTGGGCGAACAGATTCTCTACAACGCGATCCTGCAGAAGATCGGTGAAGGCGACGTTGACGCCGACCACCCGGTGGTGGTGCTCGGCTACTCGCAGAGCGCATCGATCTCATCGGGCGTGATGACGCGGCTTGCGGACGCGGACATATCCAACGACTTAGTGCGGTTTGTGCTGATCGGTTCACCTAATCCCACCGGCATCCCGGACGGTCTTTATCACACTGACGTTTACAACTTCGAATATGACATGGTCGCGTTCAAACCGACCTACTTCAACCCGCTGGCGGAACTCAACTCCATGTTGGGTTTCCTGTACGCGCATTCGGCATATCTGACTGCGACACCCGAGCAGATCGCGTCGGCCATTGAGTTACCGTCCTCGGACCCCGACGCGCTGACCACCTTCCACATGCTCCCCTCCGAGATCTTGCCGGTATTGGCGCCGCTGCAGTTGATCCCGATTTTCGGACTGCCGCTTTATGAGCTCTTGGAACCCGTCACCCGGATACTGGTGAATCTCGGCTACGGCAGCATCGACCACGGCTGGCCGCCGGGCGACGTCGATGTGGCCGCGGGGTCCGGACTGTTCCCCACCGATATCGATTTCGGTGACCTGCTCACCGCATTGGGTAAAGGCGTGGTGGACGGGATCAGCAACGCCATCGCCAGCCTGCTCGACCCGGACACGTACACGATCTACGAGCTGCAGGACAACCCATCGCTGGCCGGAATTGTTGAGTACGGATACATTGCCGGCTACTTCGACTCGCCGGATCCGACGCTGCAAGAGGCGCTGGCAGGCATCGTCAATTTCTTCGAAGCCTTCACCTCCACCGAAGAATTCCCCATGCCATAAGCAGAGGTTCGGCGGCGGCGCCGTCAGTCGAACAGCGTCGCGCAGCTGTGCTGCCGCTCCAAGTCGAGCAGCGCGCGTTTGCGGTCGATGCCACCGCCGTAGCCGGTCAGGCTGCCGTTGCTGCCGATGACGCGGTGGCACGGGACAATGATCGAAATCGGGTTGCGACCGTTGGCCAGGCCGACGGCACGTGACGCCTTCGGTGACCCGATCTGGTCGGCCAGCTCGCCGTAGGAGCGGGTCTGGCCGTACGGGATCGTCAGCAGGGCGGTCCACACCCGTCGCTGGAAGTCGGTGCCGGCCATTTCGTAGGCCAAGTCGAATTCGGTGAGGCCCCCGGCGAAATACGCCCCGAGTTGCTCGACCACATCGGGGAAGGCGGTGTCGTCGCGGTGCCACCCGGTGTGGTCGGGTGCGTGGGAGTGGTTGAGCATCAGCAGATGGCTGAGCTTGCCGTCCTCGCCGGCCAGGGTGAGCGGGCCGATCGGGCTGTCGACGGTGCGCTGAATGGTCATGCGATCTCCTTGGAAGTCGGGGGCCAGTCGTTCACGGCGTGATCGAGTGCGGTCCACAGATGCTGGGTGGCGTAGGACCGCCACGGACGCCAGCGGGCGCTGTGCTCGGTCAGCGACCGGGGGTTGTCGGGGAGACCCAGGCGGCGGGCGGCGACCTGAACCCCCAGGTCGGTTACCGGGAATGCGTCGGGGTCGCCCAGACCTCGCATGGCAATGACCTCCGCAGTCCATGGCCCTATCCCCGGAATCGTCAGCAGATCGTGGCGGGCTTGTTCCCAATCGCAGCCCGCCCCCAAACCGACGGTGCCATCCGCCAGCGCGGCGACCAGGCCGAGTAACGTCCGCCGGCGGGTTCGCGGGAGGGCGAGCTGGTCGGGATCGATGTCGGCGAGGCGCTCCACCGACGGGAAGACATGGGTCAGCCCGCCTGCTGCATCACTGATCTGCTCGCCGAGGGCAAGCAGCAGTCGGTGGGTGTGGGTTCGGGCCGCCTTGATCGATACCTGCTGGCTGAGAACCACGCGCACGGCGAGTTCGTCCTCGTCGACCGTCCGCGGGATCCGCTGTCCCGGCGCTTTGACCACGATAGGAGCCAATTCGGGGTCGTCGGTGAGGGTTTCGATGACCGCCTCGGGATCGGCGTCGAGGTCCAACAGCCGCCGGCACCGGGCGATCGCCGTTGTGAGATCTCGGAAGTCGTCGAGCATCAACAGGCACCGGACGTGATCGGGAGCGGGACTCAGGCTGGCGATACCGCTGCCGTGCGGCAGCCGCAGGGTGCGCCGGTACCAGCCGTCGCGCACCTCCTCGCAGCCGGGGACCGCGCATGCTGCCAGATGCCCGAATACGCCCTCGAAGGCGAACGGGGTGCGTACCGGCAGGCGCAGCGACACGGTCCCCGGGCCGTGGGTGCCCCGGTCGTGTCTGATCTCCGAGCGCACGGCCGCCTGATGTCGCAATGCGGTCGGGGTGGTCGCGCACACCGCCCGCACGGTGTCGTTGAACTGCCGGATGCTGGCGAACCCGGCTGCGAACGCGACGTCGGCCATCGGCAGATCCGTCGTCTCGATCAGGATCCGGGCCGTCTGCGCTCGCTGCGCCCGGGCCAGTGCCAGCGGGCCAGCACCCACCTCGACCTGCAGTAACCGCTGCAATTGGCGGGCCGAATACCCGAGGTGGCCGGCGAGCCCGGCCACCCCCTCCCGATCGACCGTGCCGTCGGCGATGAGCCGCATCGCTCGGCCCACGACGTCGCTGCGGATGTTCCATTCGGGGGAGCCCGGAGCGGCGTCCGGACGGCACCGCTTGCAGGCTCGGAAGCCGGCTTTCTGAGCGGCCGCGGCGGTGGGGTAGAACCGCACATTCCGCGCCAACGGCGGACGCACCGGGCAGCTGGGCCGGCAGTAGATTCCGGTGGTCAGCACCGCAGTGATGAACCAGCCGTCGAAGCGGGCGTCGCTGGACTTCACGGCACGGTAGCAGCGGTCGAAGTCGTCGTGCACGTTGTAACGATTGCACGTGACGGCCCACGGCACTAGCGGAAAAGCGACACGATAGTGCCCGGTCAACTTCGGCGGCCGGGCTACCATCTGGGCGTGGCCGCACTGGTACAGCGATACCTCGATGGAATCCTGGCCGAGCACGCCCCGGTCACCGACGGCGACTTGGCCAGCTACATTCCGGAGCTCTCACGGGTCGACCCGGCGGGATTCGGCCTCTCGCTTTCGTCCTCGGACGGCTATGTCTACGAATCCGGCGATGCCGGGGTGCAATTCACCATGCAGTCGATCTCCAAGCCGTTCACCTATGCCTTGGCGTTGGATCAGCTGGGCCTGGCCGATGTCGATGCGCGGATCGGTGTGGAACCCTCGGGAGAGGGATTCAACAAGATCAGTGTCGATCAGGTCACCAACGTCCCGAAGAATCCGATGATCAACGCCGGTGCGATCGTGGCGTGTTCGCTGATTCCCGGCAAGACCGTCGACGACCGCTTCGAGCTGGTCCGGGAGTTCTACAGCGCGTGTGCGGGCTCCCGCCTCGATTTCGACGAAGACGTCTATCGGTCCGAACGGGCCAGCGGTAGCCGCAACCGCGGAATCGCCTACCTGCTGGACAGTTTCGGCGCACTCGGCTCTGATCCTGACGACGCTCTCGACGTCTACACCCGGCAGTGCTCACTGAAGGTCACCAGCACCGATCTGGCCCGGATGGCGGCGACGCTTGCCCGTGGTGGGCTCAATCCGCTGAGCGGCCGGCAGGTGACCGACGCGATGGTGGTGCGGCGCACGTTGTCGGTCATGGTGACCTGCGGCATGTACGACGCCGCCGGCGAGTGGGTCAGTTCGGTCGGCATGCCGGCCAAAAGTGGTGTGGGCGGTGGCATCATTGCGGTGCTTCCCGGCCAGCTCGGGATCGGTGTCTACTCGCCCCGGATCGATGTCAAGGGCAACAGCGTTCGTGGAATGCTGGTATGCCGCAGCCTTTCCCAACAACTCGGACTGCACTTCTTGACGGTGAGCAGCGACGCCCACGCGGCCATTCGCGGGGTGTACAACCCGCGCTTCGGCGTGCGCGTCTATGAGGTACACGGTGACCTGCTCTTCGCCGGTGCCGAACAGGTGACCCGCACCGTCACCCGGGACTGCGCCGAGCTCGACACCGCGATCCTCGATGTGTCGCGTCTGCACGCGATCAGTGAGCCGGCTCGTGCGTTGCTCGCCGGATTGGCTGACGGTCTGCAGTCGCTGGGCAAGCGCAGCCTGCTCGTCGACCCCGGCGGCGCGGTCATCTCCGACCCCTCGGCGTACGAGGGTTTGGTGTTCCCGACGGTCGAGGAAGCCCTAGCCGCGACGCAGGCCTGGACCGGTTAGCCGCGGCTACAGCGGGCCGGCCAGCACCGTGGGTTGGTCGTAGCCGCGCAGGGTCACCGAATCGCCCAGGACCCAATGGGCTTGCTCATGCAGCCCTGCGGCGCGCACGGTCTGCGCCGTGGTCAGCAGCGGCAGCGGCTGCGCTTTGGCCAGCTCGCACAATCGGGCGGCCTCGTTGACCGGTTCGCCGATCACGGTGTACTCGAAGCGCTCCTTGGCGCCGACGTTTCCGGCGACGACCTGTCCTGCTGCCACACCGATACCCGCCCGGATCTCCGGTACCTCGTTGGCCAGGCGGTAGAGAATTCCCCGCGCCGCGGCCAACGCTTCGTCTTCGGGCTGGTCGAGGTGGTTCGGGGCGCCGAAGATCGCCAGGGTGGCATCCCCCTCGAACTTGTTGATCAGCCCCTGATGGCGGTCGACTTCGTCGACGACGACCGCGAAAAACCGGTTCAGCAAGGTGACGACTTCGGTCGCCGGTTTGGTGGTCACGATCTGCGTCGAACCGACAATGTCGACGAAAACCACTGCAACATGGCGCTCTTCGCCACCGAGTTGTATCTGATCGCGCTCCGCGGCGGCGGCCACCTCGCGCCCGACGTGGCGGCCGAACAGGTCGCGCACCCGTTCGCGCTCCCGCAACCCGTGCACCATGGCGTTGAAACCGCTCTGCAGCTCACCGAGTTCGGTTCCGTCGAACACCACCAGGTCACCTTGAAGATTGCCCTGTTCGACCCGTCTCAGAGCTGCGCGCACCACTCGCACCGGAGTCGCGGTGAGCCAGGACAGGATCAACATCAGCAGGAAACCGAAAATCAGCGTCGTCACCGATGCGATCAACACGGCAACCCCGAACTGGGTCAAGGTGAGGTTCTCCAACAACACCGCAAACAACGCGGTCAGCCCGATACCCAGTATCGGAACGCCCGAGGTCAGCAGCCAGACCAACATGGTCCGGCCCATGATGCCCGACAGGATTCGCCGCGGCGGTGGGCCGGCGGCCAGGGCCTGTGCGGCCACCGGCCGCAACGCGAATTCGGTGAAAAGAAAGCAGGCGGTGGCCACCAGGATGCCGCAGATGCTCATGGTGAACCCGATGATCGGGATGAAGATCTTGTCGGCCAACCCGTAGAGCACGGTGAACAACACCGTCGCAACGCCCCACAGGGCCAGCACGACCTGCGCAACCCGCCACGGGGTGAGGAACGCGTTGCGTTCATCGTCGCGCGTCGGCGGCTGCTCCTCGATGGCCCAACTCAGTTTTCTGATGGTGCGCCGGGTGATTCCGTAGGTGCCGCCGATCACTGCGATCACCACGTAGGCCGGAACCACCCCGAAGGTCAGCCACGGCGGAGCGTCGGTGAGCACACTGGGCACCGGAAAGGCCACCGTCACCAGCAGGATGTCCACGGCGACACCGGTCAGATTCGTTCCCACCATGACGACGGTCAAGATGAACTGGATTCGGATCCGGCGCAGGTACTGGCTTTCCGAGACCCGGCCCAGCAGCCAGGAGCCGTATTCGGGTGTCTCGGGTAGCCTGCCGCTCTGGCGGGTCAGCAGCTCCAGGATTCGGCCCAGGCGTTGTGCGATCGTCTTTGGCGGCTTCATCGTGGCGTCAGGATAATTGCTCGGCGCTGGCCCTAAGGTGGATCGGATGCGACTCGTGATCGCCCAATGCACCGTCGACTATGTCGGCCGGCTCACCGCGCACCTGCCGTCCGCCCGGCGCCTGCTGCTTCTCAAGGCGGACGGTTCGGTCAGCGTGCACGCCGATGACCGTGCCTATAAGCCGCTGAACTGGATGAGTCCGCCGTGCCGACTTACCGAAGAGACCGGCGGTGAGTTGCCGGTGTGGGTGGTGGCGAACAAGACCGGTGACCAGCTGCGGATCACCATCGAGGAGGTCGAGCACGACTCCAGTCACGAGCTGGGTGTCGACCCCGGGCTGGTGAAAGACGGCGTGGAAGCACAACTGCAGGCGCTGCTCGCCGAGCACGTCGAACTGCTCGGCGAGGGTTACTCGTTGGTGCGCCGCGAGTACATGACCGCGATCGGTCCGGTTGACCTGCTGTGTCGCGACGAACAGGGACGAGCGGTCGCGGTGGAGATCAAGCGGCGCGGCGAGATCGACGGTGTGGAACAGCTCACGCGATACCTCGAACTGCTCAACCGCGACAGCCTGCTTGCGCCGGTGAGCGGGGTGTTCGCCGCCCAGCAGATCAAACCGCAAGCCCGCACACTGGCGACGGATCGCGGTATCCGGTGCCTGACACTGGATTACGACGCAATGCGCGGCATGGACAGCGACGAGTACCGGTTGTTCTGATGCGTCGGTGGAATAGCGGGCAACACTCGCGTGTTGGAGCCGACCATGGCACTGAATGACCTTTTCCAGCCGTTGACGGTGCGCTCGCTGACCGTGCCGAACCGATTCGCGATGGCGCCGATGACCCGGCAGGCGTCGCCCGAGGGAATCCCGGGTGCCGATGTCGCCGAGTACTACCGCCGGCGTGCCGCCGGCGGTGTCGGGCTCATCATCACCGAAGGCATCCGGCTTCCTGACCCCGCCGCCGGATACCCGGCCAGCGTGCCGACGATCGCGGGCGACGAGGTGCTCGCCGGGTGGACCCGGGTCGTCGACGGTGTTCACTCCGAGGGCGCGACGATCGCGGCACAGCTGTGGCACCAGGGGATTGAGCGTCGCGACGACGACGGAGTGCAACCCGTCGGCCCATCGGGCATCGACGGGCGCGGCGAGCCCAGGGGCCGGGCGCTGGAGCTCGATGAGCTCCACGCACTCGCGGAGCAGTATGCGCGCAGCGCCGCCACCGCGCGTGACCTGGGATTCGACACCGTAGAGATTCACGGCGCCCACGGTTACCTACTGGACGAGTTCTTCTGGGAGCGCACCAATCGGCGCACCGACGGCTACGGCGGCACGTTGGCCGAGCGGACGCGCTTCCCGGCCGAAGTGGTCGCCGCGGTGCGTGGTGCCGTCGGCCCGGACTACCCGATCATCTTCCGTTTCTCGCAATGGAAGGGCGTCGACTACTCGGCATCGATCGCGCAGGACCCAACCCAGTTGGCCGAACTGTTGACACCGCTGGTCGAGGCCGGCGTCGACGTGCTGCATCCCTCGACACGCAGGCATTACGTGCCTGCCTTCGAGGACCACGACCCCGAATTGAGTCTGGCCGGATGGACCAAGAAGGTCACCGGATTACCGGTCATCGCGGTTGGATCGGTCGGGTTGGAGACGCAGTTCCGCAGCGAGAAGCGGGGCCAGGTGATTGCCCCCGCACCGGTCGACCGACTGGTCGAGCAGTTCGACGCCGGGGAGTTCGACGTGGTGGCCATCGGGCGTGCGCTGCTCGCCGATTCGACATGGGTGAATCGCCTGCGCCACGACGAGCTGGACGGGTTCAGCGGCTACGACGCGGCGGCCGCACTGGCCAAACTCGCGTGATTTTTGGGTCACTAGGCTGATCGGCATGGCCCGTCGCCGCAGTCCGTCGCGTCGGCAACAGCCGCTACGGCCGCTGCCGCTGCAACAACGCGTGGAGACCGGCCCCGACGGCTACGAATACGTGGTCCTGCCGATCGCGGGGTCGCGGGCGGTCAAGGTCTATCGGTGCCCGGGCTGTGACCACGAAATTCGTTGTGGCATAGCACATGTGGTGGTGTGGTCAGCCGATTTCGGGGAGGCGGCCGGCGACGATCGGCGCCACTGGCACACGCCGTGTTGGACTAATCGCGCAACCCGGAGCCCGACCCGGAAGTGGTCTTGACCGCAGGCGTTCAGTGCGCCCCGGCGGCCTCGTTGTTCGAGGCCGGCTCGACCAGTTCCACCAGCACGCCGCCGGCGTCCTTGGGGTGGATGAAGTTGATCCGCGAGTTCGAAGTGCCGCGCCGGGGCACGTCGTAGAGCAGTCGCACGCCCTGCTCGCGCAGCCGTTCGGAGAGCGCCTCGATGTCACTGGTCCGGTAGGCGAGCTGCTGCAGGCCGGGGCCGCGCTTGTCCAGAAACTTCGCGATGGTCGACGACTCGTCGATCGGCGCCATCAGCTGAATCTGGGCACTGCCGACGGGGGCGCCGCGCACGGCCAGCATCGCTTCCACGATGCCCTGCTCCTCGTTGACCTCTTCGTGCAGCACGATCATGCCGAGCCGGTCGTGATACCACTTCTTGGCCGCTTCCAGGTCCGGCACCGCGATGCCGACGTGGTCGATCGCCGTCACCAAGGCCGAGGCCAGGGCGGTGCGTGCCTCAAAAGGGTCAGCGACGGATTCGGTCGTCATAACGTAACGGTAACCTGGGCGGAAACATCGCGTTGCGCCGACCGGAAAGATCGGCTCTTCAGACCCGCCCGGGAGGTAGTCATGACGACATCGGTGATCGTTGCTGGGGCTCGGACCCCTATCGGCCGGTTGATGGGTTCGCTGAAGGATTTCTCCGGTAGCGACCTGGGGGCTATCGCCATCGCCGGGGCGCTGGAGAAGGCGCAGATTCCGGCGTCGCTGGTGCAGTACGTGATCATGGGCCAGGTGCTCACCGCGGGTGCGGGCCAGATGCCGGCCCGGCAGGCGGCGGTGGGCGGAGGCATCGGCTGGGATGTGCCGACGCTGACCATCAACAAGATGTGCCTGTCGGGAATCAACGCCATCGCCATGGCTGACCAGTTGATCCGTGCCGGCGAGTTCGACGTGGTGGTGGCCGGCGGCCAGGAGTCCATGACCAAGGCGCCGCACCTGCTGCTGGACAGCCGGGCGGGTTACAAGTATGGCGATGTGACGGTGCGCGACCACCTCGCCTACGACGGCCTGTACGACGTGTTCACCGACCAGCCGATGGGCGCTCTGACCGAGCAGCGCAACGACGAGGACAAGTTCACCCGGGCCGAGCAGGACGAACTCGCAGCCGAATCGCACCGCAGGGCCGCCGCGGCCTGGAAGGACGGCGTCTTCGCCGACGAGGTGGTGCCGGTGAAGATCCCGCAGCGCAAGGGGGATCCGCTGGAGTTCACCGAGGACGAGGGCATCCGGGCCAACACCACCGCGGACTCGCTGAGCGGGCTCAAGCCGGCGTTCCGCTCCGGCGGCACCATCACCGCAGGCTCGTCGTCCCAGATCTCCGACGGCGCCGCCGCCGTGGTAGTGATGAGCAAGGCCAAGGCGCAGGAACTGGGTCTGGACTGGCTGTGTGAGATCGGGGCGCACGGCGTCGTGGCCGGGCCGGATTCGACCCTGCAGTCCCAGCCGGCCAACGCCATCAAGAAGGCGATCGCTCGGGAGGGCATTTCGGTCGACCAACTCGACGTGGTGGAGATCAACGAGGCCTTCGCGGCGGTGTCGCTGGCCTCGACCCGGGAACTCGGCGTGAACCCCGACATCGTCAACGTGCACGGCGGGGCGATCGCCGTGGGACACCCGATCGGAATGTCCGGAGCGCGCATCACCCTGCACGCCGCCCTCGAGCTCAAGCGGCGCGGATCCGGCTACGCGGTCGCGGCGCTGTGCGGCGCCGGTGGCCAGGGTGACGCACTGATCCTGCGGGCCGGGTAGCAGTCTCCCTACGGTTGCGTAGGTTGCTGGACCCGCGGGTGGGGGCACCGAAGGAGTCGACTTGTGATCTTGCTCATAGTGGGCCCCATCGGGGCGAAGTCGGCCGCCCGCACCGGCGTGGCGGCGCACATGACAGACTTGACGGCGTGACGCGTCCTCGGCCCTCAATCGGTCCGGCATTGGCCGGAGCAGTGGACCTGTCCGGTCTCAAGCAGTCGGCGCAGGCCGGCGGCGGCGCCGGAGGGGACGCCCCGACCCCACCGGGCGCCACCGCGATAACCGAGGCCAACTTCGAAGACGAGGTGCTGGTCCGGTCCAACCAGGTACCGGTGGTGGTGCTGCTGTGGTCCCCGCGCAGCGACGCCTGCATCCAGCTGGCCGACAACCTGGCCGGGTTGGCGGCGAGTGACGGCGCCCAGTGGTCGCTGGCGATGGTCAACGTCGACGTCGCCCCCCGGGTGGCGCAGGTGTTCGGTGTGGAAGCGGTGCCCACGGTGGTGGCGCTGGCGGCCGGCCAACCCATCACCAGCTTTCAGGGGCCCCAGCCGCCCGACCAGTTGCGCCGCTGGGTGGATTCACTGCTGTCGGCCACCGCAGGCAAGCTCTCCGGAGCCGGCGACGCAGAACAGCCGGCCCAGGTCGATCCGGCACTGGCCCAGGCGCGCGAGCACCTCGACGCCGGTGACTTCGGTGCGGCCCGCGATGCCTACCAGACGCTGCTGGACGCCGACCCGAACCATGCCGAAGCCAAGGGCGCACTGCGCCAGCTCACCTTCCTGGAGCGGGCGACCGCCCGGCGTCCCGATGCCCCGGCGATCGCCGACGCCGCCCCGGATGACATCGAGGCAGCCTTCGCCGCCGCCGACGTGCAGATCCTCAACCAGGACGTCAGCGCCGCATTCGACCGTCTGATCGGCTTGGTGCGACGGACCGCCGGTGACGAGCGCGCTGAAGTGCGAACGCGGTTGGTGGAGTTGTTCGAGCTGTTCGACCCGGCCGACCCGGACGTGGTAGCCGGCCGGCGCAGCCTGGCCAACGCGCTGTACTAGCCGGGCGCCAGCCATAGGGCCGACAGCGCCGGCAGTACCAGCACCGCCGAGGCGGGCCGGCCATGCCATGGAGCGTCGGTGGCGCGGACCTCACCGAGATTGCCTGCCCCCGAACCCCGGTAGCCGACCGCATCGGTGTTGAGCACCTCGCGCCACCGGCCGGCGCGCGGCAAACCCAGGTGGTAGTCGGTGTGGTCGATGCCGGCGAAATTGAACACGCACGCCAGCATCGAACCGTCGGCGCCGTAACGCAGGAAGCTCAACACGTTGTTGGTGGAGTCATTGGCGTCGATCCACGAGTAGCTCCCCGGATCCTCGTCCTGGCTCCACAGCGCGGGACGGGTGCGGTAGTGGGCGTTGATGTCGCCGACCAGACGCAAGATCCCGCTCGAGTAGCCCTCAGCGTCGTCGAGTTGGAACCAGTCCAGGCCGCGGTCATGGCACCATTCGCTGTGCTGGCCGAACTCCTGGCCCATGAACAGCAGCTGCTTACCGGGATGCGCCCACTGGTAGGCCAGCAGCGTCCGCAGTCCCGCGGCCTTTTGGTGGTCGTCACCGGGCATGCGCGACCACAGCGTGCCCTTGCCGTGCACCACCTCGTCGTGGCTGATCGGCAGCACGTAATTCTCGTTGTAGGCGTAGAGCATCGAGAAGGTCATGTTGTGGTGGTGATAGCTGCGATGCACCGGGTCGTGGCCGAGGTAGGCCAGCGTGTCGTGCATCCAGCCCATGTTCCACTTCATCGAAAACCCCAGACCGCCAAGGCTTGTATCCCGGGTGACCCCCGGCCAGGAGGTGGATTCCTCGGCGATGGTCACAATGCCCGGCGCAACCCGGTGCGCGGTCGCGTTCAGCTCCTGGAGGAACTGCACCGCCTCCAGGTTCTCCCGGCCGCCGTGGATGTTGGGAGTCCATCCGCCGTCGGGCCGCGAGTAATCCAGGTAGAGCATCGATGCCACCGCGTCCACCCGCAACCCGTCGACATGGAACTCGGTCAACCAGTACAGCGCGTTGGCGACCAGGAAGTTGCGCACCTCCGGCCGGCCGAAGTCGAAGACGTAGGTGCCCCAGTCGAGTTGCTCGCCGCGCCGTGGATCGGAGTGTTCGTAGAGCGCAGTCCCGTCGAAACGGCCGAGTGCCCAGTCGTCCTTGGGGAAGTGCGCCGGCACCCAGTCCACAATGACGCCGATCCCGGCCCGGTGCAGCGCGTCGACCAGCGCCCGGAAATCGTCGGGTGTGCCGAAGCGTGCGGTGGGGGCGTAGTACGACGTCACCTGGTAGCCCCACGACCCGCCGAACGGGTGCTCGGCCACCGGCAACAGCTCGACATGGGTGAAACCGTGCTGCACAACATATTGCGTCAGCTCGGACGCGAGCTGCCGGTAATCGAGCCCCGGCCGCCACGAGCCCAGGTGTACCTCGTAGGTGCTCATCGGCTCGGCCAGCGGATTACGCCCGGGCCGCTGCGCCATCCACTCGGTGTCGGTCCAGATGTAGGTGCTCTGCGAAACCCGCGACGCGGTTCGCGGTGGTACCTCGGTGGCGAAGGCGAACGGGTCGGCGCGGTCAGTGATCCCGCCGCCGGCGGTGTGAATGCGGAACTTGTACAGACCGCCCGCGGGAAAGTCGGGCCAGAACACCTCCCAGACCCCCGAAGAGCCCAGTGACCGCAGCGGCGCGTCGTTGCTGTCCCAGCCGTTGAAGTCCCCGATCAGGCCCACGCCGATGGCGTTGGGCGCCCACACCGCGAACGACACCCCGGAGACTTGGCCGTCGGGGGTGGTGAACGTGCGGTGATGTGCGCCCAGCACTTCCCACAGGCGCTCATGGCGGCCTTCGGCCAACAGGTGCAGGTCGAACTCGCCCAGGGTCGGTGCGAATCGATAACCGTCGGCGACCGTCTGGACTCCGGTGGGCTCGGCGAACTCGGCCGAGTCCGGGTAGTGGACCTCCAGTCGGTAGTCGACAAGTCCGGTGAAGGGCAGCGCGACCGCGAACAGACCGGAGCCGAGGTGGCGCATGACGAACCGGTCGGTTCCGACGAGCGCGACCACCTGGTGTGCCCGCGGCCGCAGCAACCGCAGCACCGTCACCCCGTCGTACTCGTGAGCGCCCAGGATCGCGTGTGGATCGTGGTGTTCGCCGGCACGCAGGCGGGCCAGATCCGCCGGTTCGGGCATCAGGTGTTGTGTCATCGTGTTCACCTGCGCCGCAGCAATTCCGCGCGGGCATGAGCGTTGACCGGCGGCATCGCGATGATGTGAGCGACCGCGCGGGTCGGGTCCAGACCCACGTAGTTGTCCTGCCCCCAGTGGTAGTCCTCGCCGCTGATGTGGTCGCGCACCCAGAACCGGTCGTAGTCGTTCATGCCCAAGGCCCACAGATCCAGATGCAGCAGGCCCCACTCGGTGCCGAACGGGTTGAGGTTCACCACTGTCAGCACGGTGTCACCGGTAGCCGGGTCGAACTTGCTGTAGGCCACCATGGCCTCGTTGTCGACATGGTGGAAGTGCACAGTTCGCAGCTGACTCAACGCCTGATGCACGCGGCGAATCTCGTTGAGCCGGGCGATGAACGGCTCCAGGGATCTGCCCTCGGCCACGCCGCGGGCGAAGTCGCGGGGACGCAACTCGTATTTCTCCGAGTCCAGGTACTCCTCGCTGCCCTCGTGCACCGCGCGATCCTCGAACAACTCGAATCCGGAGTACACGCCCCAAGTCGGGCTCAGCGTGGCCGCCAGCACCGCCCGGATGGCGAACATGCCGCGGCCGCCGTACTGCAGGCTGGCGTGCAGGATGTCGGGGGTGTTGACGAACAGATTCGGCCTGCGAAAGTCGGCGAATTCGGCGATCTGCCTCCCGAACTCGGTGAGCTCGGAGCGTGATGTCCGCCAGGTGAAGTACGTGTAGGACTGGGTGAAACCCAGCTTGGCCAAGCCGTATTGGCGTGCCGGCGGGGTGAACGCCTCGGCCAGAAACAGAACGTCGGGGTCGACGTTCTTGACGGCGGCGATCAGCCAGCTCCAGAAGTCCGGCGGCTTGGTGTGCGGGTTGTCGACCCGGAAGATCTTGACCCCGTGGTCCACCCAGAACCGCACCACCCGCAGCACCTCGGCGTACAGGCCGGCCGGATCGTTGTCGAAGTTCAGCGGGTAGATGTCCTGGTACTTCTTCGGCGGGTTCTCCGCATAGGCGATGGTGCGGTCGGGCAGCTCGGTGAACCACTCCCGATGTTCGATGGCCCAGGGGTGATCGGGTGCGCACTGCAGCGCCAGGTCCAACGCGACCTCGAGTCCCACCCGGCGTGCGGCCGCGACGAAATCGTCGAAGTCATCGATGCCGCCCAGCTCCGGGTGAATCGCGTCGTGGCCGCCTTCGACGCTGCCGATGGCCCACGGCGAACCGACATCGCCGGGCTCGGCGATAGGGGAGTTGTTGCGGCCCTTGCGATGCACCCGGCCGATCGGGTGTACCGGCGGCAGATACACCACGTCAAAACCCATGTCGGCGATCCGCGGCAGTGCCGCCGCCGCGGTGGCGAACGTTCCGTGAACCGGGCGGCCGTCGCCATCCCAGCCGCCGGTCGAGCGCGGGAACATCTCGTACCAGGCGCCGCGGCGGGCCAGCGGCCGATCCACCCACACCTGATGGACCAGGCTGGGAGTGACGAGCTCCCGCAGCGGGTAGCGGGCCACCAGTTCCTCGACCGGTGCCGACAGTGCCGGCGCGGCGCGCGGAATCGGATCGCCGGGGGCACACAGCGCGGCGGCCGCCGCCAGCACGGGCTCGCGTTCTTCGCGGGGCATCCCGGCCGCGGCGCGCTCGAGTAGGGCGGCCCCGATCACCAGATCGTTGGACAGCTCGGCCTCGCCCTGGCCCGCGTCCAGCTTGGCGGCCACCGCGCTTCGCCACGTCTGCAGCGGATCGCCCCAACCCTCCACCCGGAACGTCCACAACCCGACGGTGTCGGGGGTGAAGGCGCCGTGAAACACATACGCGTCGAAGCACGGCTGCATCGGTAGGTGCAGCGGCGCGGTACCGGCCTGGTCGACCGGCTGTTCCCCGGGCAGCGGATAGTGCGGCCCGAGGTAGCGCACCACCAGCGTCGCCGCGACGGCATCATGGCCCTCGCGCCACACCGTGGCCTTGACCGGCACCGTCTCGCCGAGCACGGCCTTGGCCGGGTAGCGGCCGCGCGAGATGACCGGCTCGACGTCGTCGACCTCGACACGGCCTGACACCCACACTCCATTCGTCGTCGGGCTATGCGCCCACGGTAATCGGCGGCCGGAGCAGACCGGGACGAAGCGGTCGGTTCGCAACCGAATCTTCGCCTGGCCTCCGCCGACCCTTCGGGCCGACTCCGGCGAGCCTCGCTGAACCGCCGGTCTTGTGTGGCGGTCCCAGCGTCGCCTCGCCTCCGCCGACCCTTCGGGCCGACTCCGGCGAGCCTCGCTGAACCGCCGGTAATGTGCTGATGCGTGAAGGCCCTCCGCCGGTTCACCGTTCGTGCCCACCTACCCGAGCGGCTCATGGCGCTCAAACAGCTGTCGATGAACCTGCGCTGGTCGTGGGAGCAACCCACCCAGGACCTGTTCGCCGCCATCGACCCCGAGCTGTGGGACGGATGTGGCCGCGACCCGGTGGCCCTGCTCGGGGCGGTCAGTCCTGCCCGGCTCGACCAACTGGCCGCCGACGAGGCGTTCACCGCCCGGCTCGACACGTTGTCGGCCGATCTCACCGAGTATCTGACCCGGCCCCGCTGGTACCAGCGCCAGCAGGATGGCGGTGCGGCGCTACCGGTCGGCATCGCCTACTTCTCGATGGAGTTCGGCGTGGCCGAAGCTCTGCCGAATTACTCCGGCGGGCTGGGGATTCTGGCCGGCGATCACTTGAAGTCGGCGTCGGACCTGGGCGTGCCGCTGATCGCCGTCGGGCTGTACTACCGCTCTGGGTACTTCCGTCAGTCGTTGTCCGCCGACGGCTGGCAACGGGAGACGTATCCGTCGCTGGACCCGCAGGGGCTGCCGTTGCGGCTGTTGGTCGACCCCGCCGGCAGCCCGGTGCTGATCGAGGTGGCCCTGCCCGGGGCCGGCCGATTGCGGGCACGGATATGGGTGGCGCAGGTCGGCCGGGTGCCGCTGCTGCTGCTGGACTCCGACATCGGCGAGAACGCCCATCAGCTGCGCGGGGTCACCGACCGGTTGTACGGCGGGGACCAGGAGCACCGGATCCGCCAGGAGATCCTGGCCGGAATCGGCGGGGTTCGGGCGATCCGGGCATTCACCGAGCTCGAAGGACTGCCGGCGCCCGAGGTGTTCCACATGAACGAGGGCCACGCCGGCTTCCTCGGGATCGAACGTATCCGTGAGCTGATCGCCGGGGAAGGTCTGGACTTCGACACCGCGCTGGCGGTGGTGCGGTCGGCGACGGTGTTCACCACCCACACCCCGGTACCGGCCGGGATCGACCGTTTCGGCACCGGGATGGTGCGCCGCTACTTCGCCGGCGAAGATGAGGCTCTGGCGGCCGGGGTTCCCGTCGACCGGATCGTCGAGCTGGGCGCCGAGGACGATCCCGGCACCTTCAACATGGCCCACATGGGGCTGCGGCTGGCGCAGCGGGCCAACGGGGTGTCGCGGTTGCACGGCCGGGTCAGCCGGGCCATGTTCAACGGCCTGTGGCCCGGATTCGACCGCGACGAGGTGCCGATCGGGTCGATCACCAACGGCGTGCACGCATCAAGTTGGGCGGCGGTGCCCTGGCTGCAGCTGAGCCGCGACCTGGCCGCACCCGACTCGTTCAGCGAGCCGGCGGCCTGGCAGCGCCTGCAGCAGGTCGACCCGGTGACGCTGTGGTCGATCCGTGCACAGCTGCGTTCGCTGCTCGTCGACGAAGTGCGATTGCGGCTCCTGCATTCCGGGCTGGACCGTGGCGCATCCGAAGCTGAGTTGGGTTGGATCGCAACGGCGTTCGACCCGGAGGTGTTAACCATCGGGTTTGCGCGCCGGGTGCCGACGTACAAGCGACTGACGCTGATGCTGCGTGACCCCGACCGGTTGGAGCAGCTGCTGCTCGACGAGCATCGGCCGGTCCAGCTGATCGTCGCCGGCAAGTCCCATCCGGCTGACGACGACGGCAAGGCGCTCATTCAGCAGATTGTGCGGTTCGCCGACCGCCCCGAGGTGCGTCACCGGATCGCGTTCCTGCCCGACTACGACATGTCGATGGCGCGCCGGCTCTACGCCGGATGCGATGTCTGGCTGAACAATCCGCTGCGCCCACTGGAGGCCTGCGGCACCTCGGGGATGAAGAGCGCGCTCAACGGCGGCCTGAACCTGTCGATCCGCGACGGGTGGTGGGACGAGTGGTTCGACGGGGAGAACGGCTGGGCCATCCCGACCGCGGACGGGGTGGCCGACGAGAACCGGCGCGACGATCTGGAAGCCGCGGCGCTCTACGATCTGTTGGCGCAGTCGGTGGTACCGCGGTTCTACGAACGCGACGAGCGCGGCGTACCGCCGCGCTGGATCGAGATGGTGCACCACACGCTGCAGACGCTCGGGCCCAAGGTGCTGGCCTCGCGGATGGTGCACGACTACGTCGAGCAGTGCTACGCCCCGGCAGCGATGTCGCTGCGGCGCACCTGCGAACCGGTCGACGGTGTGCCCTACGGGGCGGCCCGCCGGCTGGCCGAGTACTGCCGCCGGGCGCGGCAGGCCTGGCCGCAGATCCAGATCACCGACGTCGACAGCACCGGGCTGCCCGATGCGCCGCTGCTCGGGTCGCGGTTGACGCTGACCGCGACCGTGCGGCTGGCCGGGCTGCGGCCGGACGAGGTGGCGGTCCAGGCGGTGCTGGGCCGGGTGGACTCCGGTGACAGCCTGCTGGACCCGGTCACGGTGGCGATGGCGCATGCGCGTACCGCTGCCGACGGCACCGAAGTCTTCTCGACGACCACTCCGCTACCGGTCGCCGGCTCGGTGGGCTACACCGTGCGGGTGCTGCCGAGCCATCCGCTGCTGTCCGGCGACGCCGAGTTGGGTCTGGTCACGCTGGCCTGAGGGTCGTCCCGCCGGGGCTCAGGGGAAGCGCTGCAGGCAACGGTCGAAGTCGCCGAGCACCCCGGTGCGGTAGGCATCGATGCGGGAGAAACCGGCCGGCACCGACTCACCGTTGATGTCCCCGGCTGCGAGGCCGTTGGTGAGCAACCCCGCGACGGCTTCGTCCAGGTCCCCGGCGGTCAGCGCGATGGTGCCCCCGTTGGAGGTGGTGACCCCCTGGGACAGCTTGGTGGTGGCCACCCCGGTCAGACACGCGGTGCGCAACGCGGCTGTGGCGTTGTCGAGCACCAGCCCGCCGTGCTCGATCTGCACCGCCTGCATGTAGCGCGAGACCAGGACCGAGTAGGCGGTGTTGTCGCCGGACAGCGTCGCCAACTTCGCATCCTTGCTGGGTGTGCCCATGGTCTGCAGGCCAGGCAGATCGACCGTGATGGTGTTGGTCGCCGGACAGTACGACGCCGGGGGGCTCGGGCGGGCATCGGTGCATGACGACGCCGTCGCGGTATCGAAGGAGAGCTGAGGCGGTTTGGCCGGGGTGAACGCGATGTTCATCGCCTCGACGACGACCCGCACCGAGTCCTCGCTGACCGGCACCTCACCGGTCTCGTTCTGCTGCAGCTGAACCGGAAGTTCACCGCGCCGCTGCTCGATCTCCTTGGCGTCGATGGACCGGCACGAGTCCGCGCCGTCGGTGAACCCGAACTGGAACGCCGAGATTCGTTCGAACGCCGAACCGTGCTCGTTGTGGCCGACCGTCTCCTCGGGATTCAGCAGCGGATCGCGCAGCGCCAGCATCGCCGCCAGCACGCCGTTCAATCCGTCTCCGGTACTGAGGGTGAACCGGGGTGAGTCGCCCTGGGCCACCCACCGCAGGTAGACCCCGGCCAGGCAGTCGGCCTGCTGTTCGGCGACCAGCGTCGGGGTCTGGCGCCGCTTGGTGATACCGGCCGTCCGCGCAATCGCGTGGCCGTACTCGTGGGCGAGCACCATGGTGATCGCCATGTCGCCGTAGGCATTCCGCAGCGCCGGCAGCAGCAGCCGGCGGTCCCACCCGATGGTGTTGTCCAGATAGCAGTACGCGGCGTTGACGAGCAGGAATGTCCTGCTCTTGCAGAACGTTCCCTTGAGCTGCCCGGGGTCCCAGGACAGCAGCGAGTTCACCGGTCTGAAGTCGCCGTCGAAAGTGTTGGGATAGGTGGTCGTCCAGAACGCCTCAAGGTCGCTGACCGACTGGGCGGCGAGCTGATCGATCCGCCCGCCGTCGGTGCCCCTGACCTCGCGGTCCGGGGGTGGGGCGTCGGGCCGCAGGCCGGTGGGTCCGTCGACCGCCTGCAGGCCGCCCACCCGGAACGGGTCGGCGAAGATCGACACCGCCTGACCGTCGAGCATCCGGGCGCATCCGCTCAGCAGCAGGATCAGGGTGCAGGCGGCGGCCAGTGCACGGCCACTGCGGCGGGAAGGGCGCATGGGGAATGACGATAGTGGTCTCAGCCGTCACGCAGCCGTTGCAGCGCAAGCCGGACCTTGCCGGTGTCGGTTGTTCCCCAATACGGGGGCAGTGACGCCCGCAGATAGCCGGCATAGCGAGCGGTCGCCATCCGCGAGTCCAGTATCGCCACCACCCCCCGGTCGTCGACGCCGCGCAGCAACCGGCCCGCCCCCTGAGCCAGCAGCAGCGCGGCGTGGTTGGCCGCGACCGCCATAAAACCGTTGCCGCCGTGGGCGCTTATGGCGCGCTGCCGGGCGGTCAGCAGTGGATCGTCGGGCCGCGGGAACGGGATGCGATCGATGAGCACCAGCGACAGCGACGGTCCCGGCACGTCGACGCCCTGCCACAGCGAGAGCGTGCCGAACAGTGACGTTTCGGCGTCGTCGGCGAATTGCTCGACCAGCGCTCCGGTGGTGTCGTCGCCCTGGCACAGCACCGGGGTGTCCAACCGCTCGCGCATCGCGTCGGCCGCCGCGCGCGCCGCGCGCATCGAGGAGAACAGTCCCAGGGTGCGCCCACCGGCCGCGGTGATCAGCCCGGTGATCTCGTCGAGCTGCTCGGCCGTTCCGGTGCCGTCGCGGCCGGGCGGCGGCAGGTGCGCGGCCACGTAGAGGATGCCCGCCTTGGCGTGCGCGAACGGTGAGCCGACATCAAGGCCCCGCCAGCGCGCGGCCTGGGGATCCTCGCCGCGCCGCAGACCCCAGTCGCCGGCCATGGCGTCGAAGGAGCCGCCCACGGTCAGCGTCGCCGAGGTCAACACCGTCGTCGCCCGCGCGAACAGCCGCTCGCGCAGCAGGCCGGCCACCGACAGGGGTGCCACCCGCAGCACCGCGCGCACCGAACCGCGGTTGTCTTCGTGGCTGAGCCAGACCACGTCGTAGCGGTCGGGGATGGCCGGCTCGAACGAGGTCAGGATCCGGGCGGCGGTGTCGGCGATTTCGGTCAACGCGGCGACCGACTCCTTGCGCGCGGCGGCGGCCTTGGGGTCGGCGGGCGCGGTGTCGATGGCCGCGCGGGCCGCACCTGCGGCGTCCCGCAGCGCGGCCAGGTACGTCGCCAGTTCGTCGTCGAGGTGATCCATCCGGCCGGGAGTCCCGTCGTGGATTGCCGAGCCGAACGTCAGCGATGCGGCATCGAGGCGCTGGACCAGCTCGGGGGAGACCAGTCGGCCGACGCGGCGCACCGCGACGCTGAGCAGGGTCGCGCTCAGCTCGGCGGTGGCCACCGACGTCACCCGGTCGGCGAGCTCGTGTGCTTCGTCGACCACCAGCAGGTTGTGCTCGGGCAGCACGGTGGTGTCGGAGATGGCGTCGATGGCCAGCAGTGCGTGGTTGGTGACGACGATGTCGGCCTCGGCGGCGACGGCGCGGGCCCGCTCGGCGAAGCAGTCCGTGCCGTATTGGCAGCGCACGGCGCCCACGCATTCCCGTGCTGAGACGCTGACCTGGGACCAGGAGCGTTCCGGTACACCGGGTTTGAGGTCGTCGCGGTCACCGGTGTCGGTGTCTTCGGCCCAGGCGGTGACCCGCTGCACGTCACGGCCCAGGGCACTGGCCGCGAACGGATCGAACAGTTCGGCCTGCGGCTCGGCGTCGGATTCCTCGGCTATACCGGTATGGATCTTGTTCAGGCACAGGTAATTCCGTCGGCCCTTGAGCAGCGCGAAGGTGGGTCGCCGGGGCAGCACCTCTTCCAGTGCGCCGGCCAGACGCGGCAGGTCGCGGTCGACGAGCTGGCGCTGCAGTGCGATGGTCGCGGTCGACACCACGACCGGGTTTTCGTCGGCCAACGCCCGCGCGATCGCCGGAACCAGGTAGGCCAGCGACTTGCCGGTGCCGGTGCCGGCCTGCACCGCCAGATGCTCGCCGGTGTCGAAGCAGCGCGCCACCGCCTCGGCCATGCGTACCTGGCCCTCGCGTTCGCTGCCGCCGAGTGCGGCTACCGCGGCGGCGAGCAGCTCGGATACGGACGGGTCAGCCATGGTGTGCACACGGTAGCCCGCTTTCGGATCCGCACGCTCATTCGTCAGGCCGTGGCGGTGGACCGGGCCACCAGATAGGTTCCGTGTCCCTCGATGACCAAGCCGTCGTGGGCGAATCGCAGCACCTCATTGACGAGTCCGCCGTTCTGGTTGCGGTAGTTGATCACGATGGTGTCGATGCCCCGGTACACGTCTTCGACGACGAAATGCAGATTCGGCATGCGCCGCAGAGCGTCGGACCAGTAGTGGCGCAACGCGGCCTTGCCGCGGATCACTCCGGACGTCTCGGGATACATCTGTGCGGCCACCGGGGAGGTGAACACCACGTCGTCGTGAAAGTGCGCCAGAACCGCGTCCACGTCCAGGCCGTTCCAGGCCCGCGCCCACTCCTGGCTGAACGTCGCCGCATCGATATCCATCTTGTGCACGGTAGTGACACGCATGCCGGCGGTCCCAGCGATTTTCGGCTGACCGGCGTTAGCCTGAATCGATGACCGAGGGGTTGCCCGGCGGGGCGGTGCATGAACTCCCCGACGACCTGCGCGACGGATTGACCGTCAGCCCTACCGCGTTGGCCGCCTGGCAGAGCATTACGCCGCTGGCGCGCAACGAGTTCATCTGCTGGGTCGAAGACGCCAAGCAGGCCAAAACCCGCGAGCGACGGATTCGTCGCACCCGCGAGGAACTGGAGGAGGGCATGCGGCGGCCCTGCTGCTGGCCCGGGTGCAAGCACCGTGAACGCAACGGCAAGTAGGCGTCAGCTCGGCAGCAGTCGGGTCGGGATCGCCGGCTCGCCGTGCGCCAGCTTCAGTCCCTCCCAGGGCAGGCTTCCCAGCCCGGATGTGACGCGGTCCCGGGCCTCGGCCAGCGCCGCCGCGCCGGTCGCGGTCACCACGTCACCGCCGCGCACCATGGGAACGGTCAGCGGGCGCGCCGTCCCGTCGACGGTCGGCGGGTGACCGGCGGGGTGCACCACCTCCTCGGTGACGGTGCCGCTGGGACGAGAGACCCGCAACGCCTGTTTGCGCCCACCCGACGATCCCTTTCCGGCGCTGCGTTTGTGCACCGCCGCACCGTCGACCTCCACCAGCTTGTAGACGAAGCCGGCGGTCGGTGCGCCCGAACCGGTCACCAGCGCGGTACCCACCCCGTAGCTGTCCACCGGCGCCGCTCGCAGTGCCGCCAGGGCGAATTCGTCGAGATCGCCGGAGATCACGATCTTGGTGCCGGTGGCGCCCAGCCGGTCGAGCTGTTCGCGGACCTGGTGCGCGAGCACCGCCAACTCACCGGAGTCGATGCGGACCGCGCCGAGCCCCGGTCCGGCCGCTTCCACGGCATTGGCCACGCCGGTGGCGACGTCGTAGGTGTCCACCAGCAAGGTTGTGCCGGCCCCCTGCGCGGCGACCTGGGCGCGGAACGCCGCCAGCTCACCGGAGCCGTCGGCGCGGGTGTGCAACAAAGTGAAGGCATGCGCGCTGGTCCCCAGCACCGGCACACCGAAATGGCGGTGCGCCTCCAGGTTTGACGTCCCGGCGAAACCCGCCAGGTAGGCGGCCCGGGCCGCTGCGACGGCGGCCTGCTCATGGGTGCGCCGCGAGCCCATCTCGATCAGCGGCCGGCCGTCGGCAGCACTGACCATGCGAGCCGCCGCCGAGGCGATCGCGGTGTCGTGGTTGAAGATCGACAGCGCCAGGGTCTCCAGCACGATGCACTCGGCGAAGCTGCCGCGCACGCTGAGCACCGGGGAGCCGGCGAAGTACAACTCACCTTCGGGATAGCCCTCGATGTCGCCGCGGAAGCGGAACTCACCCAGGAAGCGCAGGGTGTCGGGATCCACGAACTCCGCCAGCAGACTCAGCGCGTTGTCGTCGAAGCCGAATGTGGGCAGCGCGGTCAGGAACCGGTCGGTGCCGGCGACCACCCCGTAGCGGCGGCCCTCGGGGAGTCGGCGGGCGAACAGTTCGAAGGTCGTCGAGCGGTGCGCCGTGCCGTCGCGTAGGGCTGCGGCCAGCATGGTCAGCTCGTATTTGTCGGTGAGCAGCCCGCCGCACCGGGCCGAGGAGTTCACCTGCCAACCGTATCGGCTGGACTAAACCCCAGCTGCGCTCGGTATCCTGACTGACATGGCCACGTCAGCAGCGACGTCCGCCCCGGTGAAACCGCGAGAAACCGGCCAGCGGCACGCCGACCCCGTTGAGGAAACGGCCTCCCCGTGGGTGACCATCGTCTGGGACGACCCGGTCAACCTGATGACCTATGTGACCTACATCCTGCAGAAGCTTTTCGGTTACAGCGAGCCGCACGCCACGAAGCTGATGTTGCAGGTGCACAACGAGGGCAAGGCCGTGGTGTCCGCGGGAAGCCGGGAGTCGATGGAGGTCGACGTGTCCAAACTGCATGCCGCCGGATTGTGGGCGACCTTGCAGCAGGACCGTTGAGCCGTCTACCGAAGGGAACCGGACCGCACCGTGCACAAGTGGAAGCGGGTTGAAACCGATAGCGGACCCCGCTTCCGGTCGGCGCTGGCCCTGCACGAGGCGGCGCTGCTCCGCAGCCTGGTCAGCTCGATCGTCGGGATGCTGGATGCGCGCGAATCGGCTTTTCCGCCAGATGAACTCGAACAGATCACCGGAATGAAGACCGGCAACACAGCGCCGCCGGAGGACGCCACCACGCGGCGGTTGCTGCCGGATTTCTACCGCTTCGGTGACCAGGGCGAGGACCTCGAGGCCGACACGGCCGGCCTGAATGCGGCGCTGCGAAGCCTGCACGAGCCGGGGATCATCGACGCGAAACGTGGCGCGGCGCAACAGATGTTAGACACGGTTCCAGAACAGGGCGGCCGCTTCGAGCTGAGCGAGGACCAGGCGAACGCGTGGATCGCGGCGGTCAACGACATCCGGTTGGCGCTGGGCACCATGCTGCAGATCGGCCCCGAGGGCCCCGGCGAGCTACCGGCCGGCCATCCGATGATCGGCCAGCTCAGCGTGTATCACTGGCTGACGGTGCTGCAGGAATACCTCGTGGTCGCGCTGATGAAGGGGTCCAGACGATGACGGACATGGGCTCGATCACCGACGTCGCGGGCATCCGGGTGGGTCATCACCAGCGGATCGATCCGGACGCCACCCTCGGGTCCGGCTGGGCCAGCGGAGTCACCGTGGTGCTGACGCCGCCCGGAACGGTCGGGGCCGTCGACGGCCGCGGCGGGGCACCGGGTACTCGGGAAACCGATCTGCTGGATCCGTCCAACAGCGTGCGCTGGGTGGACGCCGTGGTGCTCTCCGGTGGCAGCGCCTACGGCCTGGCGACCGCCGACGGCGTGATGACCTGGCTGGAGGAGCAGGGCCGCGGGGTGGCGCTGGACGGTGGAGTGGTGCCGATCGTGCCGGCCGCGGTCATCTTCGACCTGCCGGTCGGGGGCTGGGATCGACGGCCCACCGCGGAGTTCGGCTACGCAGCGGCCCGCACAGCGGCCGGCCCCGACGGCGCACGCCCCCAGGTGGGCAGTGTCGGCGCCGGCGCCGGGGCACGCGCCGGAGTGTTCAAGGGTGGGGTGGGCACCGCGTCGGTCACGCTGGATCTGGGCGAACAGACCGTCACGGTGGGGGCGCTGGTGGTGCTGAACCCCACCGGTGAGGTCATCGACGCCACCACCGGGCTGCCGTGGTCAGCCCAGATCATCGAGGAATTCGGTCTGCGGGCGCCGCCGTCGGAGCAGTTGGCGATACTCGCTGGCCTGGAACCCAAATCACTGGCGCTCAACACCACCATCGCGGTGGTGGCCACCGATGCCGCCCTCAGCCCGGCCGGGTGCCGCCGGATGGCGATCGCCGCCCAGGACGGGCTGGCTCGCACCATCCGGCCTGCTCATACCCCGGTGGACGGCGACACGGTGTTCGCGTTGGCGACCGGGGCGGTCGAGGTTCCGCCGCTACCGGGAACGCCGGACGCGATGTCCCCGGAAACCGGGTTGGTCACGCTGGTGGGCGCCGCCGCGGCGGACTGTCTGGCCCGCGCCGTGCTGGTGGGTCTGCTGGCCGCAGAACCGGTGGCCGGAATACCCACCTACGAGAGCACGTTGCCGGGAGCGTTCGCCGACCGCGCTGAGGGAAGGTCGTGATGTGCTGACGTGGGCATGACGTCGCCGACCGGCACCGCGCCGGCACCGCGGGGCAGGCCCGCCTGGCAGAGCGGCGGGGCAACCGTCGTCGGATTCGTCGCGTTGCTCTACCTTGTTGAGGCCTTCGATCAGGTGGGCGGCCACCGGCTGGATCGCAACGGCATCCGGCCGCTGGAGACCGACGGCCTGTGGGGGGTGCTGTTCGCCCCGCTGCTGCACGCGAACTGGGAGCATCTGCTCGCCAACACCGGCCCCGCGCTGGTTTTGGGCTTCCTGGTGACATTGGCCGGCCTCTCCCGATTCCTGTGGGCGACCGCGATCGTGTGGATCGTCGGCGGACTGGGCACCTGGCTGATCGGCAACGTCGGGTCGTCGTGCGGGCCCACCGACCACATTGGCGCGTCCGGCCTGATCTTCGGCTGGTTGACCTTCCTGATGGTCTTCGGGTTGTTCACCCGTAGCATCTGGCAGATCCTGGTCGGCGTCGTGGTGCTGGTGCTCTACGACGGGATTCTGTGGGGGGTGGTGCCGGTGCTCAACATGTGTGGCGGGGTGTCCTGGCAGGGCCACCTGTGCGGCGCGCTCGCAGGCGTACTGGCCGCCTACCTGCTCTCCGGCCCCGAACGCAAGGCTCGTGAACGGCGGCGGGAGATCGCGGCGTGAGCCCCATCGGGATCTTCGACTCCGGCGTCGGCGGGCTGACCGTCGCACGCTCGATCATCGACCAGCTGCCCGACGAGGACATCATCTACGTCGGCGACACCGGCAACGGGCCGTACGGCCCGCTGACCATTCCCGAGGTCCGGGCCCACGCCCTGGCCATTGGCGATGATCTGGTGGACCGCGGCGTCAAGGCGCTGGTGATCGCCTGCAACACCGCGTCGGCGGCGTGCCTGCGCGACGCCCGGGAACGCTACGACGTGCCGGTCGTCGAGGTGATCCTGCCGGCGGTGCGCCGCGCGGTGGCCACCACCCGCAACGGCCGAATCGGGGTGATCGGGACGAGCGCGACCATCGCCAGCCACGCCTACCAGGACGCGTTCGCCGCGGCCCGCGACACTGAGATCGCCGCAGTGGCCTGCCCGCGGTTCGTCGACTTCGTCGAGCGCGGCATCACCAGCGGCCGGCAGGTGCTGGGGCTGGCCGAGGGATACCTCGAGCCGCTGCAGCGCGCCGGAGTCGACACCCTGGTGCTGGGATGCACCCACTATCCGCTGCTGTCGGGGCTGATCCAGCTGGCGATGGGCGAGCAGGTGACGCTGGTGTCCAGCGCGGAGGAAACCGCCAAAGAGCTGCTCCGCGTGCTCACCGAACGGGACCTGCTGAACCCGCACGAGACGGCCCCGGCGACGCGGGTGTTCGAGGCCACCGGTGACCCGGCGGCCTTTGCCGAATTGGCTACCCGTTTTCTGGGTCCGGCTATCACCGGCGTCGGTGCGGTCCGTCGTCACGCCCCCGCGCGATAGCCGTGACCGTGATTTCGGTGACGAATAGCGGCCAAAGCGACCGTGTCTTGGTCACGGCCCTGGCGAACATGGCACAGTAGGGAACGTGCGACTGACCGTGCTCGGCTGCTCTGGCAGTGTGGTAGGACCGGATTCGCCGGCCTCTGGCTACCTGCTGGAGGCTCCGGACACACCACCTCTGGTCATCGACTTCGGAGGCGGGGTGCTGGGCGCTCTGCAGCGACATGTCGATCCCGGCTCGGTGTCCGTACTGCTGTCGCACCTGCATGCCGACCACTGCCTTGACCTGCCCGGACTGTTCGTCTGGCGCCGCTACCACCCGTCGGTGGCTATTCATCCGTTCGACAAGGGCCTGCTGTACGGGCCCAGTGACACCTGGTCGCGGATGGGCGCCGCGTCCTCGCCGTACGGCGGCGAGATCGACGACGTCACCGACATCTTCGACGTCCGCACCTGGGTCGACGGTGAACCGGTCCAGTTCGGGACGTTGAGCGTGCAACCCCAACTGGTGTGCCACCCGACCGAGTCGTTCGGGATGCGGATCACCGATCCGGCCGGGGCGACGCTGGTCTACAGCGGCGACACCGGCTACTGCGACTCGGTGATCGAGCTGGCCCGCGGCGCCGATGTCTTCTTGTGTGAGGCGTCGTGGACCCACGAGCCCAATCGTCCGCCGAACCTGCATCTGTCCGGCACCGACGCGGGACGCATTGCCGCGGCTGCCGGGGTCGGCCAGCTGCTGCTCACCCACATTCCGCCGTGGACGTCGCGCGAAGATGTGATCCGCGAGGCCAAGGCCGAGTACGACGGGCCGGTGCACGCGGTGGTGTGCGACGAGAAGTTCGACATCCGGCGGAGTTGATCCCGGCTGGACGCTGATCGGTCAGCCCGGCTCGGCCAGGTAGCGCTGCACTGTCGGGCCGATCCACGTCACCAGATCCTCGACGCCGATGGAGGCCAGCGGTTCGATCTTGAGCTGGTAGCGCGCGAACGCCAGGCCCACCATGTGCGACGCGACGAATTCGACGCGCAGTACCGCATTGTCCACGCCGAATGTGGCCGCTACGCGTTCTGCGACCGGGCCGGCCAGGGTGTCGTGAAGCAGCCTGCGCGCCAACGGCTGGACGGCGGCCGAACGCCACACCGTCAGTAGCGGATCAAACAGGGTGCCTTCGTCGGATCGCTGGAAGAAATGCCGCACCAGCCGCGCGCCGATATCGTCGGGGCTCTCGTCGAGCAGTGCCGCCAACTGGTGCAGCGGATGCTCCGGAATGTCGAGGACCGCAGCGCTGAACAGGCCTTCCTTGTTGTCGAAAAAGTAATAGACCATCGCGACATCGACCCCGGCGTCGGCAGCGATCCGTCGCACGGTCGCCTGCTCGTAGCCGTGGCGCATGAAGTGCTCGCGCGCGGACTCGATGATGCGCTGCTTGTTCTGCTGGCCGCTGCGCCACCGACCGGCACGTCCGGGCTCCGTCACGCCACGCAGCTTACTTCAACAGGCGTTGACGTTTTGGCGTCCGGCGGTCTACGGTCAATCTTGAACGCATGTTGAAGAAAGGAGTCGACGATGCCCAAGCGACCACTGTGGGCGAATCATCTGATCTCAGTGCTGATCGCACCCGCCACGATGACGGTGTTCATCCCTGCGGTGATTCTGGCTTTCACCGGAGTCGCGCTACCGGATCCCGGCACTGCGACCGGCCTGCTGCTGATCCTGACCGGAGCGGTGCTCATCGCTATCGGGCTGGGTTTTCTGACCTGGACGGTGTGGCTGTTCGACCGCGTCGGCGAGGGCGCGCTGGCGGTCGGGACACCGGTCAATCTGGTGGTGCGCGGACCCTATCGGCATGTCCGCAATCCGATGATGACCGCGGTGTTCTGCCTGCAGCTCGGTACCGCAGCAGTCACCGCGTCGCCGTGGCTGCTCGGGTGGTTCGCGGTGTTCTGTACCGCCGTCCTCATCTCGATACCCATCTTCGAGGAACCCCATCTGGTCAAGCGATTCGGCGCCGAATACCAGACCTACCGCCACCACGTGCCTCGCTGGATTCCGCGGGTGACCGCCTGGGTGCCGGTTCAGCAACAGGCCGTGCCGACCGCCTAGTGAAGGAGTGAGATCATGCCGTTCCCGAAAAGACTTGCCCGCTGGAATCGGGTCGGGCTCAACCGGATCACCCGCCACGTTGCTTCGTGGGCGCCGGGGTTCGGTGTGATCAGCCATCAGGGTCGTCGTTCCGGGCGAACGTATGAGACCCCCGTCAACGTCTTCACGACCGCTACGGGAGTCCGCGTTGCGCTGACCTATGGAGCCGACGCGGACTGGGTCAAGAATGTGGTCGCCGCCGGTGGTTGTCGGTTGCGAACGCGACGCCGCGAGCTGGCCCTGACAGATCCACGGGTGGTGCACGACCCCAGCCGCACCAGTGTCCGGCGTTTCGAGCGTCGCGTGCTGGGTGTCTTGGACGTCGCCGACTTTCTTGACTTCACCGCGCAGCCCGCATCCTCCTGAGACAGGTGACCTGTCCCGCCCCGCTTCGCCGTGCCGGCGATCACCGTTAGGGTTGGTCGCGTGTCCAAACGAGAAGACGGTCGCCTCGACGACGAGCTGCGCCCGGTCGTCATCACCCGCGGATTCACTGCGAACCCCGCCGGGTCGGTGCTGGTCGAATTCGGCAACACCCGGGTCATGTGCACGGCCAGCGTCACCGAGGGCGTTCCGCGCTGGCGGAAGGGTTCCGGGCGCGGTTGGCTGACCGCGGAATACGCCATGCTGCCGGCGGCCACCCACACCCGCTCGGACCGCGAGTCGGTCAAGGGCCGCGTCGGGGGCCGTACCCAGGAGATCAGCCGGCTGGTCGGACGCTCGCTGCGCGCCTGCATCGACCTGGCGGCGCTGGGGGAGAACACCATCGCGATCGACTGCGACGTGCTGCAGGCCGATGGCGGCACCCGCACCGCGGCGATCACCGGCGCCTACGTGGCCCTCGCCGACGCGGTCACCTACCTCTCGGCGGCCGGCAAGCTGTCGGACCCCCGTCCGATCTCGTGCGCGATCTCGGCCGTCAGCGTCGGTGTGGTCGACGGTCGGGTCCGGGTGGACCTGCCCTACGAAGAGGACTCCCGCGCCGAAGTCGATATGAACGTCGTCGCCACCGACACCGGCACCCTGGTGGAGATCCAGGGCACCGGCGAGGGGGCAACGTTCCCGCGCTCGACGCTGGACAAGATGCTCGATGCGGCGCTGGGCGCCTGCGAGAAACTGTTCGTGGTGCAGCGCGAAGCGCTGGCGCTGCCGTATCCGGGGGTGCTGCCCGAGGGGCCGGCCAAGAAGAAGGCGTTCGGCGCTGACTGAGCTGTTGGTCGCCAGCCGCAACCGCAAGAAGCTGGCCGAACTCAGCCGGGTGCTCGAGCACGCCGGAGTTGCGGGTGTACAACTGGTCTCGCTCGACGACGTGGCGCCCTACCCGGAGGCTCCAGAAACCGGGGCGACCTTCGAGGCCAATGCGTTGGCCAAGGCCCGCGACGGTTACGCGGGCAGCGGACTCGCCTGCGTCGCCGACGATTCCGGGTTGACCGTCGCCGCGCTCAACGGCATGCCGGGGGTGCTGTCGGCACGCTGGTCGGGCGCACACGGCGACGACGCGGCCAACACCGCGCTGCTGCTGGCGCAGCTGAGCGACGTCCCCGACGAGCGGCGCGGCGCGGCGTTCGTATCGGCCTGCGCGCTGGTGTGGGGCCCGGGGGCCGATCAGCAGGTGGTGGTGCGCGGCGAGTGGCCGGGCAGCATCGCCCGGGAACCGCGAGGAGACGGCGGATTCGGCTACGACCCGGTGTTCGTCCCGACCGGTACCGACCGCAGCGCCGCGCAGCTGACGCCGGCGGAGAAAGACGCCGAGTCACACCGTGGTCGCGCGCTGGCACTGCTGGTGCCGGCCCTGCGTTCGTTGGTGTAGAACCGGGCCACGCGGCGCGCGATCGGCGTCAGATGTTGAACTGGGCCTTGATGTTTCGTGACTGGAAGTGTTCGACGATGATGCCGAGCAGCGGAATGGTGCCGGCCAGCAGCACGCCGATGGTCTTGCCCAGCGGCCAGCGCACCTTGACCGCCAGGTTGAACGTGGCCAGCAGGTAGGCGAAGTACACCCAACCGTGCACCACACCGATCCAGGTGATTTTCGGGTCCACCTTGATCACGTAGTTGGCCACCAGCTCATAGCACAGCGCGATCAGCCAGACACCGGTTGTCCACGCCAGCACCCGGTAGGGCAGAAGTGCGCTGCGGACCTTCTCGACGAGCGGGGTCTGGGCGGGTGTCTCGGTCATGCGGTGTTCCTGTTCTGTCGGTCGTTCTCGGTGAGCTCGGCCAAGTAGGTGTTGTACTCCCGCATCGCGGGGTCATCGGTGGGTGCGGCGGCCGCCGGGCGCTCGGGCAACAGCCCGTCGGGTATCTCGGTCACCGTGTCGGCGGGGTGCAGCTCCGGCGGCTCTTCTTCGTAGCGGACGAACTTGCGGTAGGCGTACACGCAGAACCAGGCGAACAGCGGCCACTGCAGCGCATAGCCCAGGTTCTGAAAGGAGCCGTTGACCTCTTGGAACCGGCTCCACTGCCACCAGCCCAACGCCAGGCAGGCGCTGGCGGCGACGATCACCAGCACAACCAGTGCGGGTCTCCGACGCCGTGTAGTGGACACCTTATGACGGTACCGCGTGGTGGCGCGGGAGCCCTCAGGTCTTCGGGCCGACGAACTCGTCGAGGCGGGCCGTGGCGGCCTTGCGGTACACGGCGATCTCGTACCTGCTGTTCTGAGTCCACGGAATTTCGAGGCGATCCAGCGCCGCGCAGTACAGGCCGCGGATGTCGTCGGAGCGGTTGGAGAAGTGGTAGCGCACACTGCGCACGCCTCGGTCATTGGCCACTGCCCGGCAGCCATCGCTCTCGATCAGGCCGCGGATGAACGCCTCGGGCGCCTGGTCGACCAGGGCTTGCTGCCACGGTTCCAGCCGGATCGGCCGGTGGTGTTTCTTGCCGGGACCATGCTGGGGGAAGAGGCATGGCCAGTGTTTGGAGTAAAGCGATACTTCTACGCAGTTGTTGACACGAAGCAGTACCGATGCCCGCTGCCCCGGCATCACGGTGTTGATCGCCTCCCGACATCGGTCGATGATGCCCGGGTACTTCACGTCGAGGATGATCCGGAGACGCCATGCTCGAGGATGCCTTGAGATGCATCCATCGCCGAGGTAGAGGCCCAGCAGATAGCAGTATGCCGCCACTGGTAAGGCAGTGAAGTCATGGTTGCAGCGGCTATCGCGGGTTCGGATTCGCGGCGGCCGACGTCGCCATCCGCAGATCGTGGCACGGGGGATGCCCGTCTGTCGGGCGATCGCGCAGTCGTTCATCCCCGAATTGATCAGCCGCTGAACGGTATTGAACTCGACGGCTGACCGCATGCGTTTACCTCCCAGGTGTTTCACATGCTAGGAGGCACCACCGACAGTTTCGTCGTTGTCCTGGATGGCTAAACTGAGTGGCCTTGCGGGCGTGGCGTAATCGGCAGCCGCGCGGGTTTTAGGTGCCCGTGCTCGAAAGAGCGTGAGGGTTCGAGTCCCTCCGCCCGCACAAATTCATGGTCATCGGTTTCGGCCATGTGGTGATGTGCCCGGCTTGTAGCGACAACGCCGCGAAGACGAGGACCCCGGGCGGGACTTGTCGCTGAGAGGCGGGCAAAAATCCTGCCATCGGGTGGGGGAACAGCCCGCACAAAATCTGAACCGATTTCGCCATGTCGCCAGGGCTGACTGGTGCCAGAATGGACGACATAGTCCTCACTGGATTGGTGCTATGCGATGAACAGGGAACTACTCGCGGCCGCGTTGAGCACTTTGCTGGCCTGCGGGCTGGTGGCCTTGGTGCCCGTGGCGTCCGCGGACCCCTCGAATGAGGATCAGGTGTTCTTCGACAACCTTGCCGAGGAGGGGCTTCATCCCCAATATGACAAGCAGATCTGCGGCTCGCTCAAGTGCGAATCGCTGCGCGATCTGCTGGTGCAGGAGGGTCATGCGGTCTGTTCGGCGCTGAGCAGCTCCCCGCGGCTGGTGCCGGTGTCGGTGATCGCGAACCTCGAAGTCACGCCGGACGAGGCACACGCGGTGATCGACGCGTCCCGGCGGGCCTACTGCCCGCAGTCGCCGGACCCCTACTCAAGGGCCTGAACCGATCCGGTCACGCCGACCGGTCGGTGCGATTCGCCGAGCACCTGGGAGGAGCGGGCTTTGCGCGCGCTGATCACCACGCCCACGGCCGCCAGCGCCCAGACGACATATTGAACTGTCCAGGCCAACCGGAATGCCGAGAACGAATACCCGCCGGCCAGCGCGATGACAATCCCCATCGCCTGCATGACCAGCAACGTCGCAATGAAACCGCCGGTGTTGACCATGCCCTGGGCGGTGCCCAGCGCGGTCGGCGGGTTGAAGGTTCGGGCGAAGTCGAAGGCCAGGATCGACACCGGTTGGCCCGCCGAGATCACCACGATCAGTACCGCCAGCAGCCAGTGCGGTGCCGGCGAGGGCAGCGCCAACACCACCGTCCAGACCAGGGCGGTCAGCGCGATCATCGTGAGCACCACGGATTCCCGGTGCTCGGGACGGCGGGCCGAAATCGTCCCGACCAGCAACCCCACCACGACGAAGGTCGCCACCGACAACGTCAGCGACGCACCGGCCAGACTGCGTGAGAGTCCCTGTGTGGTGGTCAGATAGGGCACGCCCCACATCAGCGTGAAGACGTTCGCCGAGAACGGTGTGCCCATGTGGGTGAAGAAACCCAGCTTGGTGCCCGGCCGTGACCAGACAGTCTTGACGTCACCGAACACCGTCCGAAACGTGCGCGACTGCAAGGCGATCGGAGTCCCCTCCGGGGCGTCTCGGCCCAGCGCGAGCATCAGGGCGACCGCCAGTACCCCCAGCGCCGCCGTCGAGAGGTAGGCCGCCGTCCAGCCGCCGTGCAGCAGAATCGCCAGGAACGGCACCGCCGAGAGCAACTGGCCGAACTGGCCGCAGATCCCAGTCAGCTGCGTCAGCAGGGGAACACGTGCGGGCGCAAACCAATTGGGCAGCAATCGAATGACCGAGATGAAGATGAACGCGTCACCCAGGCCAACGGTGCCGTAGGCGCCGACCGCGACCGGCAGCGAATGGGTCATCGCCAGCGTCAACTGGGCGCCGGAGAGCACCGTGATGCCGGTGACGATCATCGCCTTGGGGCCGAGACGGTCCAGCAGCACGCCGGCCGGAATCTGCATGGCCGCATAGACGATGAGCTGCAGGAGCACGAAGGACGACAGGGCGCCCGGACCGGCACGGAACCGGTCAGCGGCGTCGAGTCCCGACACCCCGAACGTGGTGCGGTCCAGTACCGCCACCACATAGGCCAGCAGCGCAGTACCCCAGACGATCCAGGGACGCAATGATCGACCCGACGGCCGCGCCTGTGTCACGCGCCTATCTTGCCCTGCACGTGGTGACGCTCCGGTGGGCGGCAGGGCGCTGCCCTATCCTTTGGCTGTGTTGATTTCCCGGCGTGACGTGCTCAAACTCGCTCCGGCGGCGATCGGTCTCGGTGCCGCGACGTCGGCATTGCTTGCCGCTACAGCCAACGCCGCCCCGCTCGGCATCCTGTTGGACTACTCGGCCGGGGTCCTGTCCGGTGCCGAGATCCGGGCGGCCGGAGCGGCCGGCGCCATCCGCTATGTCTCGGACCGTCGGCCGGGCGCCGAGTGGATGCTCGGCAAGCCGATGCAGTTGGCCGAGGCGCGCGATCTGCACCAGAGCGGCCTCAAGATCGTCTCGTGCTACCAGTTCGGCAAGCAGGCGACCGCCGACTGGCTGGGTGGTCAGGACGCAGGAGTCGAGCACGCCCAGCGTGGTCTGGCACTGCACACCGCGGCCGGCGGCCCGGACGGCGCCCCGATCTACGCCTCGATCGACGACAACCCGACCTTTGAGCAGTACCAGGAGCAGGTGGCGCCCTACCTGCGTGGGTGGGAATCGGTGATCGGGCATGAACGCACCGGTGTGTACGCCAACTCCAAGACCATCGAGTGGGCGATGCAGGACGGTTTGGGCTCCTTCTTCTGGCAGCACAACTTCGGCTCACCCGGCGGGATCGCCCACCCGGCGGCCCATCTGCACCAGGTCGAGATCGACAAACGCAAGGTCGGCGACGTCGGCGTGGACATCAACGAGATCCTCAAGCCCCAGTTCGGCCAGTGGGCGTAGTGGGCGCCAACGACGCAAGCGCCCAGCAAACGGGCCACGAATCGGGCAACGGGTGACGGTGGTCACCGTGGCCGATGGACATGGAGACGACGGCTGTCTAGGGCGCATGTTGGCCCGGCCGTTTAGTTCATAACGATTAGATAACAATAGAGCTTTGATCTGCGCCGTTGTGGCTACTCGACCGTAACCCCGCGCAAGCAGGACGTTTGTACCGGACGTTCGCGGTCGTCGTCGGAGCGCGTGATATTCGAGACTGGGTTACCCGAGCGTAGAACTCACCAGTAACCAATTAGCTGCAGAAACGGCACAGGTTCTCATGACACTCTTAGTGCTGTAGCGCGGCCGCGACAACGCGAGAACCCGCTACCCAGAGCCGAGTTGGCCTGAGTTGGCCAGAACACAGACGCGCCGTACCAGAGCAGGGGAGATGCATAACGTGACGATCCACGAACACGACCGGGTGTCCGCAGAGGGCGCGGGCTCTGGGCCGCATCCAAGCGCTTCATCTGCCCTGGTGGATCGGCTGACGGCCGGCGAGCCGTTCGCGGTCGCCTTCGGTGGTCAGGGCAGCGCCTGGCTGGAGTCGTTGGAGGAGCTGGTGTCCTCGGCCGGGATCGAGACCGAGCTGGCCACGCTGGCCGGCGAGGCCGACCTGCTGCTGCAGCCGGTCGCCAAGGAGCTCGTCGTGGTTCGGCCCATCGGCTTCGAGCCGCTGCAGTGGGTGCGCGCACTGGCCGCCGAGGACCCGGTTCCGTCGGCCAAGCAGCTGACGTCCGCCGCGGTCTCGGTGCCCGGGGTGCTGCTCACCCAGATCGCCGCGGTGCGCGCCCTGGACCGGCAGGGCCTCAACCTGTCGACCACCCCGCCGGTCGCCCTTGCCGGGCACTCGCAGGGGATCCTGGCCGTCGAATCGTTGAAGGCCGGCGGCGCAGCCGACGTGCAGCTGCTGGCGATCGCCCAGCTGGTGGGTGCCGCCGGAACCCTGGTGGCCCGCCGCCGCGGTATTTCGGTCCTGGGTGACCGCTCTCCGATGGTGTCGGTCTCGGGCGCCGACCCGGAACGCATCCACGAACTGCTGGAGGAGTTCGCCCAGGATGTGCGCACCGTGCTGCCGCCGGTGCTGTCCATTCGCAACGGCCGGCGTTCGGTCGTCATCACCGGTACCCCCGAGCAGCTGTCCCGCTTTGAGCTGTACTGCGAGCAGATCGCCGAGAAGGAGGCCGCCGAGCGCAAGAACAAGCTGCGCGGTGGTGCGGTCTTCGCGCCGGTCTTCGAGCCGGTGCAGGTCGAGGTCGGGTTCCACTCGCCGCGGCTGTCCGACGGCATCGAGATCGTTGCGAACTGGGCCGCCAAGGTCGGCATCGATGTGGAGCTGGCTCGCGCGACGGCCGAATCGATCCTGGTCGGCCAGGTCGACTGGGTCGACGAGATCACCGAGCTGCACGAGGCGGGCGCCCGCTGGATTCTGGACCTGGGGCCCGGAGACATCCTGACCCGGCTGACCGCGCCGGTGATCCGTGGCCTGGGCATCGGAATCGTGCCGGTGGCCACCCGCGGCGGGCAGCGCAACCTGTTCACCATCGGCGCCGTGCCGGAGGTGGCCCGGCCCTGGACCAGCTACGCCCCGTCGGTGGTCGCGCTGCCGGACGGCCGGGTCAAGCTCGACACCAAGTTCACCCGGCTGACCGGCCGGTCGCCGATCCTGCTGGCCGGCATGACGCCGACCACCGTCGATGCCAAGATCGTTGCCGCGGCCGCCAACGCCGGGCACTGGTCCGAGCTGGCCGGTGGCGGGCAGGTCACCGAGGAGATCTTCAACGACCGCGTCGCGGAGCTGACCACGCTGCTCGAGCCGGGCCGCACCGTCCAGTTCAACTCGCTGTTCCTGGACCCGTACCTGTGGAAGCTGCAGGTAGGCGGGAAACGGTTGGTGCAGAAGGCCCGTGCGTCCGGTGCCCCGTTCGACGGACTGGTGATCAGCGCCGGCATCCCCGAACTTGAGGAAGCCGTCGAGCTGATCGCCGAGCTCAACGAATCCGGCATCAGCCACGTGGTGTTCAAGCCCGGCACCGTCGAGCAGATCCGTTCGGTGATCCGGATCGCCGCCGAGGTGCCCACCACCCCGGTGATCGCGCACGTCGAGGGCGGCCGCGCCGGTGGCCACCACTCCTGGGAGGACCTCGACGACCTGCTGCTGGCGACCTACTCCGAGCTGCGTTCGCAGCCCAACATCACGCTGTGCGTGGGCGGCGGCATCGGCACCCCCGAGCGGGCCGCCGAGTACCTGTCCGGCCAGTGGTCGCAGCAGTACGGCTTCCCGCTGATGCCCGTCGACGGCATCCTCGTCGGCACCGCGGCCATGGCCGCACTGGAGGCCACCACCTCGCCGGCGGTGAAGCAGATGCTGGTCGACACCAAGGGCACCGACCACTGGATCGGCGCCGGAAAAGCCCAGGGCGGCATGGCTTCCTCGCGTAGCCAGCTCGGTGCCGACATCCACGAGATCGACAACACCGCCTCGCGCTGCGGCCGGCTGCTCGACGAGGTCGCCGGCGACGGCGAGGCCGTGGCAGCCCGCCGCGACGAGATCATCGCCGCACTGGCCGACACCGCCAAGCCTTACTTCGGTGATGTCACCGAGATGACCTACGCGCAATGGCTGCGCCGTTACGTGGAGCTGGCCATCGGGGCGGGCGACTCGACCGCGGACACCGCCTCGCCCGACAGCCCATGGCTGGCCGACACCTGGCGGGAGCGATTCGGCTCGATGCTGCAGCGCGCCGAAGCGCGGCTCAACGAGCTTGAGTCCGGCCCGATCGAGACACTGTTCGCCGATTCCGAAGCCACGATCCTGGAGCGCCCGGACGAGGCCATCGCGGCGCTGCTGGCCGCCTACCCGGAGGCCGACACCGTCGCGCTGCACCCGGCGGACGCGCCGTTCTTCACCCAGCTGTGCAAGACGCCCGGCAAGCCGGTCAACTTCGTGCCGGTGATCGACAAGGACGTGCGGCGCTGGTGGCGCAGCGACTCGCTGTGGCAGGCACACGATGCGCGCTACACCGCCGAGCAGGTCTGCATCATTCCGGGTATCACCGCGGTCGCCGGTATCACCCGGGTCGACGAGCCGGTCGGCGAGCTGCTGGACCGCTTCGAGCAGGCGGCCATCGACCAGGTGCTTGCCACCGGTGCGCAGCCCACCCCGGTCACCGCACGCCGTCACGGCCGCACCGACGTCACCGGCCCGCTGGCCGTGCTGTTGGACGCCCCCGACGTGATGTGGGCCGGCCGCACCGCCACCAACCCGGTGCACCGGATCGCTGCCTCCGACGAGTGGCAGGTGCATGAGAACCGCACCGCCACACACCCGTCGACCGGGGCGCGCCTGGAGGTCGTGTCGGACCAGAGCGTGGTGCTCAGCGTGCCGCTGTCGGGTGTCTGGATCAACATTCGCTTCACGGTGCCGGCGTCCGTCGTCGACGGAGCCACCCCGCTGGTGTCCACCGAGGACGCCGCCGCCGCGATGCGTGCGGTGCTGGCGATCGCCGCCGGTGTCGACGGACCTGACGCGCTTCCGCCGGTTGTCGGCGGAACGGCCACCGTGACGGTGGGGTGGAACCCCGAACAGGTCGCCGACCACACCGGGGTGACCGCCACCTTCGGTGCGCCGTTGGCGCCCGGACTGTCGACGGTGCCCGACGCCCTGGTCGGCCGGTGCTGGCCCGCGGTGTTCGCCGCGATCGGCTCGGCGGCCACCGACAGCGGATTCCCGGTCGTCGAGGGCCTGCTGTCCCTGGTGCACCTGGACCACGCGGCGCACCTGCTCGCCGCGCTGCCGGCTGAGCCGGCCGAATTGACCGTCACCGCAACGGCGTCCGCGGCCATCGACACCGAGGTCGGCCGCGTCGTCCCGGTGTCGGTCGCGGTCGCCGCGGCCGACGGAACCGTGCTGGCCACCCTGGAGGAACGCTTCGCGATCCGCGGGCGCACCGGTGCCGCGGAACTGACCGACCCAGTCCGGGCCGGCGGCGCCGTCTCCGACAACGCCACCGACACCCCGCGTCGCCGTCGGCGCGACGTCACCGTGACCGCGCCGGTGGACATGCGGCCGTTCGCGGCGGTCTCCGGCGACTACAACCCGATCCACACCGACCGGGCCGCGGCACTGCTGGCCGGCCTGGAATCGCCCATCGTGCACGGCATGTGGCTGTCGGCCGCAGCGCAGCACGTGGTGACCGCCACCGACGGCCAGGCTCGCCCGCCGGCGCGGCTGGTCGGCTGGACCGCGCGCTTCCTGGGCATGGTCAAGCCCGGCGATGACGTCGACTTCCGGGTGGACCGGGTCGGAATCGACCTGGGCGCAGAGGTTCTGGAGATCAGCGCCCGGATCGGCTCGGACCTGGTGATGTCGGCCACCGCCCGGCTGACCGCGCCGAAGACCGTCTACGCGTTCCCGGGGCAGGGCATCCAGCACAAGGGCATGGGCATGGAGGTCCGGGCCCGTTCCAAGGCCGCCCGCAAGGTCTGGGACTCCGCGGACAAGTTCACCCGCGAAACCCTGGGCTTCTCGGTGCTGCACGTGGTGCGCGACAACCCGACCAGCCTGATCGCCTCCGGCGTGCACTACCAGCACCCCGAGGGTGTGCTGTATCTGACGCAGTTCACCCAGGTGGCGATGGCCACCGTGGCGGCCGCGCAGGTCGCCGAGATGCGCGAGCAGGGCGCGTTCGTCGAGGGCGCGATCGCCTGCGGTCACTCCGTCGGCGAGTACACCGCGCTGGCCTGTGTCAGCGGCGTCTACGAGCTGGAGGCGTTGCTGGAGGTGGTGTTCCACCGCGGCTCGAAGATGCACGACATCGTGCCGCGTGACGCCATGGGACGGTCGAACTACCGGCTGGCCGCCATCCGGCCGTCGCAGATCGACCTCGACGACGCCGACGTCACCGCATTCGTCGCCGATATCGCCGAGCGCACCGGGGAATTCCTGCAGATCGTCAACTTCAACCTGCGCGGCTCGCAGTACGCGATCGCCGGCACGGTGGCCGGTCTGGAGGCTCTGGAGGCCGAGGTCGAGCGGCGCCGCGAGATCTCCGGCGGCAAGCGGTCGTTCATCCTGGTGCCCGGGATCGACGTGCCGTTCCACTCCGAGGTGCTCCGCATCGGCGTCGATGACTTCCGGCGTTCGCTGGAGCGGGTCATGCCGCGCGATGCCGACCCCGAGCTGATCATCGGCCGCTACATCCCCAACCTGGTGCCCAAGCCGTTCACCCTGGACCGGGAGTTCATCCAGGAGATTCGCGACCTGGTGCCGGCCGAACCCCTCGACGAGGTACTGGCCGACTACGACACCTGGCGCAACGAGAAGCCGGGCGAGCTGTGCCGCAAGATCGTCATCGAACTGCTGGCCTGGCAGTTCGCCAGCCCGGTGCGCTGGATCGAGACCCAGGACCTGCTGTTCATCGAGGAGGCCGCCGGCGGGTTGGGCGTGGAGCGGTTCGTCGAGATCGGGGTGAAGACCGCCCCGACGGTCGCCGGGCTGGCCACCAACACGCTCAAGTTGCCCGAATTCGCCCACAGCACCGTGGAGGTGCTCAACTGCGAGCGCGACGCCGCGGTGCTGTTCGCCACCGACACCGACCCCGAGCCGGAGCCGGAAGAGGAAGAGGCACCGGCCGAGGCTTCCGCGGAAGGCGCACCGTCCGAGGCGGCCGCCCCGGCACCCGCCGCGCCCGCCGCGCCGACGGGTGCTCCGCGCCCCGACGACATCGCGTTTGACGCCGCCGACGCCACGCTGGCGTTGATCGCGCTGAGTGCCAAGATGCGCATCGACCAGATTGAGGCGCTGGACTCCATCGAGTCGATCACCGACGGTGCGTCCTCGCGGCGTAACCAGCTGCTGGTGGACCTGGGTTCGGAGCTGAACCTGGGTGCCATCGACGGCGCCGCCGAAGCCGACCTGTCCGGGCTGAAGTCGCAGGTGACCAAGCTGGCCCGCACCTACAAGCCCTACGGCCCGGTGCTGACCGACGCGATCAACGACCAGCTCCGCACGGTCCTCGGGCCGTCCGGCAAGCGTCCCGGCGCCATCGCCGAACGCGTGAAGAAGACCTGGGAGCTCGGCGACGGCTGGGCCAAGCACGTCACCGTCGAGGTGGCGCTGGGCACCCGCGAGGGCACCAGCGTCCGGGGCGGCGCCCTGGGCGGCCTGCATGAGGGTGCGCTGGCCGACGGCGCCGCCGTCGACAAGGTCATCGATGCGGCCATCCAGGCCCTCGCGGCACGCCGCGGCGTTGCGGTCAGCCTGCCGTCGGCAGGCGGTGGCGGCGGTGCCACGGTTGACGCCGCCGCGCTGGGCGAGTTCACCGCTGCGATCACCGGCCGCGATGGCGTGCTCGCCTCGGCGGCCCGCCTGGTGCTCGGTCAGCTCGGGTTCGACGACGCGGTGACCGCCCCTGCTGGTGCCACCGACGGCGAGCTGATCGATCTGGTGAGTGCCGAACTGGGTTCGGACTGGCCGCGATTGGTGGCGCCGGCGTTCGACGGGCGCAAGGCGGTGCTGTTCGACGACCGCTGGGCCAGTGCCCGCGAAGACCTGGTCAAGTTGTGGCTGATCGACGAGGGCGAGATCGACGCCGACTGGCCGCGGCTGGCCGAGCGCTTCGAGGGCGCCGGCCACGTGGTTGCCACCCAGGCGAGCTGGTGGCAGGGCCGGGCCCTGGCAGCCGGCCGGCAGATTCACGGGTCGCTGTACGCCCGGATCGCCGCCGGCGCGGAGAACCCGGGCCGCGGTCGTTACAGCGACGAGGTGGCGGTGGTGACCGGCGCGTCGAAGGGCTCGATCGCCGCATCGGTGGTCGGCCAGCTGCTCGACGGCGGTGCGACCGTCATCGCAACCACGTCAAAGCTCGACGACGACCGGCTGGCGTTCTACCGCAACCTCTACCGCGACCACGCCCGGTTCGGCGCGGCGCTGTGGGTGGTGCCGGCCAACATGGCCTCCTACGCCGACATCGACGCGCTCGTCGAGTGGGTGGGCACTGAGCAGTCCGAAAACCTTGGGCCGCAGTCGATCCACCTCAAGGACGCGCAGACCCCGACGCTGCTGTTCCCGTTCGCGGCACCACGTGTCAGCGGGGATCTGTCGGAGGCCGGTGCGCGCGCCGAGATGGAGATGAAGGTACTGCTGTGGGCAGTGCAGCGGCTGATCGGCGGCCTGTCGAAGATCGGCGCCGAGCGCGACATCGCCTCCCGGCTGCACGTGGTGCTGCCCGGATCACCCAACCGTGGGATGTTCGGCGGTGACGGCGCCTACGGCGAGGCCAAGGCTTCGCTGGACGCGCTGGTATCGCGGTGGAAGGCCGAGTCGTCCTGGGCGTCTCGGGTCAGCCTGGCGCACGCCCTGATCGGCTGGACCCGCGGCACCGGGCTGATGGGCCACAACGACGTCATCGTCGATGCGGTCGAGGAAGCCGGCGTCACCACCTACTCGACCGAGCAGATGGCGGCCATGCTGCTGGGCCTGTGCGACGTCGAGTCCAAGGTGTCCGCGGCCAACGCGCCGATCGAGGCCGACCTGACCGGCGGCCTGGCCGAGGCGAACCTGGACATGGCCGAGCTGGCCGCCCGGGCCCGCGAGGAGATGACGGCCGAAGCAGCCGACGAGGACACCGAAGATGCCGGCAACACCATTGCGGCACTGCCGAACCCGCCGCGCGGATTCAAGCCGGCACCCCCGCCGGTCTGGGAAGACCTCGACGTCGACCCGGCCGATCTGGTGGTCATCGTCGGCGGCGCCGAACTGGGTCCGTTGGGCTCGTCGCGCACCCGCTTCGAGATGGAGGTCTCCGGCGAGCTGTCGGCGGCGGGTGTGCTGGAGCTGGCCTGGACGACCGGTCTGGTCAAGTGGGAAGACGACCCGGTCCCCGGTTGGTATGACGCCGCGACCGGCGAGCTGATCGACGAGGCCGAGCTGGTCGAGCGTTACCACGACGCGGTCGTGGAGCGGGTCGGCGTGCGCGAGTTCGTTGATGACGGCGCGATCGACCCCGACCACGCCTCGCCGCTGCTGGTCAGTGTGTTCCTGGACAAGGACTTCTCGTTCGTGGTCTCCAGCGAGGCCGACGCGCGGGCGTTCGTCGAGTTCGACCCCGAGCACACCGTGGTGCGCCCGGTGGCGGACTCGTCCGACTGGCAGGTGATCCGCAAGGCGGGCACCGAGATTCGGGTGCCGCGCAAGAGCAAGCTGTCGCGGACCGTGGGTGCCCAGATCCCGACCGGGTTCGACCCGACGGTGTGGGGGATCAGCCAGGACATGGCCACCTCCATCGACCGGGTGGCGCTGTGGAACATCGTCGCGACCGTCGACGCCTTCCTGTCGGCGGGCTTCACCCCGACCGAGCTGATGCGCTGGGTGCACCCGTCGCTGGTGGCCAGCACCCAGGGCACCGGCATGGGCGGCATGACCTCGATGCAGACCATGTACCACGGCAACCTGCTGGGCCGGTCCAAGCCGAACGACATCCTGCAGGAAGTTCTGCCGAACGTCGTTGCAGCGCACGTGGTCCAGAGCTACGTCGGGTCCTACGGCGCGATGATCCACCCGGTGGCCGCCTGCGCCACCGCGGCGGTCTCGGTCGAGGAGGGCGTCGACAAGATCCGGTTGGGCAAGGCCGAGCTGGTGGTCACCGGCGGCTACGACGACCTGACCCTGGAGGCCATCATCGGCTTCGGTGACATGGCGGCCACCGCCGACACCGAGATGATGCGGGCCAAGGGCATCAGCGACTCGAAGTTCTCCCGCGCCAACGACCGTCGCCGGCTGGGCTTCGTCGAGGCTCAGGGTGGTGGCACCATCCTGCTGGCCCGCGGCGACCTGGCGGCCAAGATGGGTCTGCCCGTCCTGGCGGTGGTGGCGTACGCGCAGAGCTTCGCCGACGGCGTGCACACCTCCATCCCGGCCCCGGGCCTGGGTGCGCTCGGTGCCGGTCGCGGCGGCAAGGACTCGATGCTGGCCCGTTCGCTGGCCAAGCTGGGTGTGGGCGCCGACGACATCGCGGTGGTCTCCAAGCACGACACCTCGACGCTGGCGAATGACCCCAACGAGACCGAGCTGCATGAGCGGCTGGCCGATTCGCTGGGCCGCTCCGACGGTGCGCCGCTGTTCGTCATCAGCCAGAAGAGCCTCACCGGGCACGCCAAGGGCGGCGCGGCGGTCTTCCAGATGATGGGCCTGTGCCAGGTACTGCGGGACGGGGTCATCCCGCCCAACCGCAGCCTGGACTGTGTCGATGACGAGCTGGCCACCGCCGGGCACCTGGTGTGGGTGCGCGAGACGCTGGAGCTGGGGGAGAAGTTCCCGCTCAAGGCCGGGCTGGTCACCAGCCTCGGGTTCGGTCACGTGTCCGGTCTGGTCGCCTTGGTTCACCCGCAGGCGTTCCTGGCGGCACTGGACCCGGCTCAGCGCGCGGCGTACCTGGAGCAGGCCTCCGGACGGGTGCTGGCCGGTCAGCGTCGCCTGGCCTCGGCGATTGCCGGCGGCAAGCCGATGTATGAGCGGCCCGCGGACCGGCGGTTCGACCACGACACGTCGGAGAAGCGCCAGGAGTCGGCGATGCTGCTCAACCCGGCGGCACGGCTCGGCGACGGCGACGTCTATATCGGATAGCGGGACGGTTGTTCAGGTGGTCGCGTCAGCTCCATGCCAACGCAGTGCTTCGAGCGCAACGGCCACCTGAACGACATTCTGGGCCAGTGGTTTTGGCAAGAGCTGGTCCGCCCGGGCAAGGTGGCGCAACAGCGTACTGCGGTGGGTGTGGAGTCGTGCGGCCGTCCGCGAGGCATTGCATTGCTCGTGGATGAACGTCAGCACGGCGTTGTGCAATTGGGTGTTGGCCGACCGGAAGTCGCCGAGCACATCGCTGATGAACTCGTTAGCGCCCTGTGGGTTCTGGGTGACCAACGCAACCACCTGAACGTCGGTGTAGAACACTAGGTGCTGCGGTGAGTTCAGTCGGGTGAGCATCCGTTGCGCGGTGAGCGCGGCAAGGTGGCTGCGGCGGAACCCCTCCACACCGATGCCGGTGGGGCCGATCGTGATCCGGACGTCCGGTGTGGCGTCGATCGCCGTACGGAGCCGATCGGTGTCCAGATCGGTGCTGCCGGCTACCCAGACCCAACGGCTGGCGGTGCTGGCCAGGATGCTCAGGGGGTGCGACGACCCAGCGGCATGGGCGAACGCTTCGGCGGTGCGATCGAGGTGGCTCAGATCGCCCGCGGTGTTATCGGTCCAGATAATCGCAGAGGTATGCGGCCGTTGCAGCGGGTAGCCGAGCCGGGCTTCAGCGCGCTGCAGGCTGATGGGCGCCCCATCGAGGAGCAGCGAGACCACCTCTCGGCGTTCCGCGTGGGTGCCGCGGGTCAGCTCGTCGCGCTCCAATTCGATCTGGGCGGCGATGCCGGCCAGCGTGGCGTCGATGAAGGCGCTGATGGACCGCGAAGACACATCGAGTAGTTCACGCAGTTGCTCCGGATCGGTGGTCATCCGGAAGGCGATATCCATCCATCGGCGCCACGCCACCCCTTCCGCGACGCGATAGGCGTCCAACTCCGCGGCGTCCAGCCCCCGACGCACCAGATCTCGGGCAATGCCGAGCGGCTCGGCGCCAAGGTTTGCGGGTACCGGCACGCCAGGATCACGCACGTTGGCAGTTGCCCAGTACATGAGGTTGGCGCGGTTGGTGCGGCCGATCGCCGCCGCCAAGACCGGGTCGGCGGCGAGCGCTGGGTTGGAGGCAACAGTGGCCCGATCAAGCTCATCGAGCCAGTCCATGGGAGCGTTGATGACAGCGTGGGCGCCCTGCTTGATGAGCTCACGGACCTGCGGTGACGGAGTGGCCCATGTCATTGGTTCACGGTAGGTCAGTGACGCAGTATGTACCGTAAATCACCGATATCTGCAACGTTTTGTGCTAGTCGCATGGTGTCAGACCGTCGTTACAGTGATTCAACTCTCACTCAACGATATCTGAGGTACAACCGTGAATTCAGTGCTTCGTCCCTACGTGACCACCGGCATCGCCTTGGTCGGTGCCAGCGTCATCGTCGCCACCCCGGCGGCGTCATCCGATCCCGACGCTCAGGCGCGCGCGGTGCATCTGACCGCCGGCTCATCGGAGCTGCAATCGGCGGTCGACGCGCTGCACGGCGCGGCGCAACAGATCTCGGCGATCAACAGTGCCTACCCGTTCGTCACGGCGTTCGATCTGACCCGGTTGCCCCAATACATTCAGAACACCGCGATGGCCGGCCTCCGCCTCGAGCTCAATCAGGTCAACTCGGACAACTCCTACGATCTGAACGGGGGAATTTTTCGATACCTGACGAACGCCAACGCCGCGGAGCCGCAGAGCTTCAACAACGACCCGAATCCGGACACCTACTACCAATTCACCAACATCGGGAATCAGACCCAGACGGTCACCATCGACCCCGGCCCCGGCACTAACGATGTGACCTTCGCGCCGATGTCGGGTAACGGCCTCACACAGGATTTCGTCTCGCTGCGCGGCTACGATCTGTCAGATTTCACCCCCAATGCCGACGGTACGTACACGATCACGCTCAGTCCCACCGAGCAGCTCGGCAACTGGGTGGACACTTCAGGGGCCCAGACCTTGATCACCCGCGATACGCTCGGCGACTGGGGACTGCTGCATGACAACATCACCTATGAATCGGCGTTCAAAATGCCGGTGCTGTCGGACAGTCAGATCGCCACGACCTTGAACGCGCTGGCGGTGGCGATGGTTCAAAACAACAGTGCGCCGACCAACTTCGGGCTGCAGCACCTGCAGAACACTCTTCCGGACAACTCGTTCACGCCCATAACAAGCACCCTCGGCCAGATTGCCGGCGGGCCGATCCTGCCAGGCCAGCTTGCCAGCTTCGGCCACTTTGAACTCGGGCCCGATCAAGCGCTGATCGTCAAGGTGCCTACCATCGATGCCGACTATTCGTCCATTCAGAGTAACGATGCCTGGGCGAACGACTACCCGTCGGTGATCGCTCAGGGCTCCCTCAATAACACCAACACCTTCCAGGGCGCTGACGGCTTCACCTACTACGTCATCAGTAGCCAAGACCCGGGGGTGGCGAACTGGATCGACAACTCCGGTGCGCCGGACGGAAACATCCTGCTGCGATGGCAGGGTGTTACCGGCGGTGGGCCGGCCGCCGGCGTACAGACCGAGGTGGTGAAAATCGCCGACGTCCGCAACGCGCTACCGGATGACATGCCGACGGTCACCGCCGCAGAGCGAGCTGTGGACCTCCAGTTGCGGTTGTTCGAATACGGCTACGCCCAGGACCAATTCCTCGGCCCCGGCTGGGTGACGGCCCACCTCGAACTCGACCAGATCAAGAACGCAATCGGCGCCGACGAGTTCAGCCAGATATTCGGCGGCCAAGTCGATGTTCCCTCGGTGCTGGACCGGCTGACGGATCCGGCGCTGGTTCCCGATGTGAGCGCCCTCGGCCACGCTGTCTTTGCCAATCCCGTCGGCAGCCTGTCGGCGCTGATCAACAACCTGCCCCTGGCGGTCAAAGATATTGAGATGCCGATGGTTTTGGCGGCGTTGCGCCTCGACCTCGCGTTGGGCAGTGGCGGTCACGCACTGGGGCTGGACACGTTGTTCAACGACACCTTCATCGACCCGGCTAGCAGTATCACCGCCGGCGTTCTCAACGCCCGCGATGACCTGTCGGTGGCGATCATGCACGCCGACAGCTACACACTTTCTGCCAGCGACTTCACCTCCGCATGGGATCTGCTGGCCCAGTCCGGCCAATCAGTCTCGGAGATGCTCTCGGCAGGGTTTAGCTATCTCCTCGGCGATCTGGCGCCGTAACGCATATCCACCTGCGGACTGCTCGCGGCCTGGATGACCGCTACGCCGTACGCCCACCTAGCGGTTGTCCAGGCACATCACAAAGAAGCCACTCTCGACCAGGCCGTCGCCATACCCCAACGGCGACGATGTCAGATCGAGGGCTGGTGGTGGGACTCACCCGCGTTCGGTAGATTACGGCTCGTGGCAATCGTTGGTGTCGGGATCGACCTGGTGTCGATCTCCGACTTCGCCGAGCAGGTCGACCAACCCGGCACGGTGTTCGCCGAGACGTTCACTCCCGGGGAGCGCCGCGACGCCTCTGACAAGAGTTCGTCGGCGGCGCGGCACCTGGCAGCCCGCTGGGCGGCCAAGGAGGCGGTGATCAAGGCGTGGTCGGGGTCGCGATTCGCGCAGAAACCGGTGTTGCCGGAGGCGATTCACCGCGACATCGAGGTGGTCACCGACACCTGGGGCCGGCCGAAGGTGCGACTCTCCGGTGAGATCGCGCAGCATCTGGCCGATGTGACGATCCACGTGTCGTTGACCCACGAGGCGGACACGGCCGCCGCGGTCGCGATCCTGGAGATCAATTGACGCCGAGCAGTCGTGAAAGCTCCCAAAATGGTGCGTCGTAGGGTGCTTTCATGTCTGCTCGTCATATTGAACTGATCCAGCGAGTCCGCGACGTCCTACCGTCGGTGCGGGCCGACCTGGAGGATCTGGTCCGAATCGAATCGGTGTGGGCCGATCCGGCTCGCCGCCCCGAGGTGCAGCGCAGCGCGCAGCTGACCGCAGATCTGCTGAGCCAGGCCGGGTTTCCCGAGGTGCGGATCGTCGCGGAGGGCGGTGCACCGGCCGTCATCGCCCACTATCCGGCACCCGAAGGCGCGCCGACGGTACTGCTGTACGCCCACCATGACGTGCAGCCCGAAGGCGATGCCGGCCAGTGGGCGTCGCCGCCGTTCGAGCCCACCGAACGCGGCGGGCGCCTTTACGGCCGCGGTACCGCCGACGACAAAGCCGGTATCGCAACACATTTGGCGGCGTTTCGAGCGCACGGTGGCTGCCCGCCGGTCGGGGTGACGGTCTTCGTCGAGGGCGAGGAGGAGTCCGGCTCACCGTCGCTGGGCGCGCTGCTCGCCGCGCATTCCGAAGCTCTGAGCGCCGACGTCATCGTCATCGCCGACTCCGACAACTGGACCACCGATATACCGGCACTGACGGTGTCACTGCGCGGGCTGGCCGACTGCGTGGTGGAAGTCGCCACCCTGGACCACGGCCTGCACTCCGGGCTGTGGGGCGGAGTGGTGCCCGACGCGCTGAGCGTACTGGTGCGGCTGCTGGCCGGCCTGCACGACGACGACGGCAATGTCGCCGTTGCGCGCCTGCATGAAAGCGTCGCGGCACCAGTCGATTACCCGCCGGAGCGGGTGCGTGCCGACACCGGCCTGCTGGACGGGGTGGCCGAGATCGGCTCGGGTTCGGTGCCGCAGCGGTTGTGGGCCAAACCGGCGATCACCGTCATCGGCATCGACACCACGAGCATTGCGGCAGCGTCGAACACGCTGATCCCACGGGCACGCGCCAAGATCAGTCTGCGGGTGGCCCCCGGCGGTGACGCGGCCGCCCACCTCGACGCGCTGACCGCACACCTGCAGCAACATGCCCCGTGGGGAGCCCAGGTGACCGTCACCCCCGGCGATGTCGGCCAGCCCTATGCGATCGACGCCACCGGTCCGGTGTACGACGCGGCCAGGGAAGCCTTCGCGCAGGCGTGGGGCGTTGACGCAGTGGACATGGGCATGGGCGGTTCGATTCCGTTCATCGCGGAGTTCGCCGCCGCCTACCCGCGGGCAACCATCCTGGTCACTGGGGTGGAAGATCCCGGCACCCAGGCACACAGTGTCAACGAGAGCCTGCACCTGGGCGTGCTGGAACGCGCCGCCACCGCCGAGGCGCTGTTGCTGGCGAAACTGGGCGAGCAGTCGGCCGGATGATCGCCGGCCCGCCCGAGGGGCCGCTGGTATTGCCGGACGCGGTGCGGCAGCTGGCCGGCGACGACGATGCGCGGCCGGTGTGGCACAACGAGGCCGGCGGCACCACGTTCGAGGTGGACGGCGCCGGCGGGCACCGATTCATCAAGTGGTCGCCGACCGGCTCCGGCATCGATCTGTCGGCCGAGGTGCAGCGGCTGCGGTGGGCGGCCCGCTACACACCGGTGCCGCGGCTACTGGACAGCGGTCACCACAGCGACGGCCAGTGGATGCTCACGCAGGCGCTGCCCGGCTCCAATGCGGTCGTGCCCCGGTGGATCGCCGACCCGCAGGCAGCCGTGGCCGGGCTGGGCCGGGGGCTGCGCGAACTGCATGACGCCCTGCCCGTGGCGGCGTGCCCGTTCGACTGGGGTGCCGAAAAGCGGGTTGAGGACGCCAAACGTCGGTCCGGTCAACTGCACCCTGGCCAGTGGCCTGCCGAATTCGCCGATCTCACTGTCGAACAGGCGTTGCGGCGGGTAGCCGACCCGCCCCCGCTCGACCGACTCGTGGTCTGCCACGGCGACGCCTGCGCGCCGAACACGTTGCTGAACGACGACGGGAGCCTGGCCGGTCATGTCGACCTCGGCTCGCTGGGGATCGCCGATCGGTGGGCCGATCTGGCGGTGGTCACCTGGAGCACCGAGTGGAACTACGGTGCCGACTGGACTGATGCGCTGCTGGATGCCTACGGCGTGCAGCGCGACCAGGCGCGTATCGACTACTACCGGCTGCTGTGGAACCTCGGTCCCTGAAAGCGGAAGTGGTCTCGGTGAGGCAGCGCCCGACTATCGCGTGATGGACCCACAACGGTGACTTGTGGTTGCATCTGGGGATGGCGCTGAGCTCCCGCATGCCCGATCTGTCGGCGTTCGAGGTATTGCTGGCGATCGCCAAAACGGGCAGCCTTGGTGCCGCCGGCAGGGAATTGGGACTGACGCAGCAGGCGGTTTCGGCACGCCTGTCGGCCATGGAGGCCCAGACCGGCGTGCGGCTTGCGATCCGCAGTGCACGTGGTTCGCAGCTGACCTCGGCCGGTGCCGTGGTGACGGAGTGGGCGGATCAGCTGCTGGAAGTCGCCGGCCATGTCGATGCCGGATTGGCTTCGCTGCGGACCGAGAGCCGCACCAAGATGAAGGTGGTTGCGAGTCTGACGATCGCCGAACAACTCATGCCTCGCTGGATCGTGTCGCTGCAGACCTCCGCCACCCGGGCCGGCCGCGAGGCCCCGGAGGTCATTCTGACCGCCACCAATAGCGAGCAAGCGATGACGAGCGTGCGTGACGGATCGGCGGACCTGGGTTTTATCGAGAGTCCGGGGGTTCTGAACGGTCTTCGAAGTCGTGTTGTCGCACACGATGACCTGGTGGTGATCGTGCCGCCGGATCACAAATGGGTGCGTCGCTCCAAGGGCGTGAGTGCGGCAGAACTGAGCCAGACGCCTCTGGTGGTGCGTGAACTGGGTTCGGGCACACGTGATTCGCTGACCGCGGCGTTGCGTACGGTCCTGGGCCACGATGTCGAACAGGCACGGCCGGCGTTGGAACTGTCTTCCTCGGTGGCGGTGCGCGGTGCCGTCCTGGTCGGGGCCGGTCCGGCGGTGATGAGCAGGTTGGCTGTCGCCGATGACCTCGCGGTCGGCCGGTTGCGCAGTGTCGAGGTGCCGGAATTGGACCTGCACCGTGATCTGAGGGCGATCTGGACGGGCGGGCGGACGCCGCCGGCCGGTGCGGTCCGGGACTTGTTGAGCCACATCGGCAGTACTGGGACACCGCGCTGAGGCTCGGGTGGGTGTCAGGTGCCGTAGCGCAACCACAATGGCAGAGCACAGTTCAGCCGCTGCATGAACTTGCTGAGTCCGATCCGGTACTGTCCAGATCCGAATGAGTCGATTCCATACTCAGGGAACGCAATTCCGACCCCGAACAGCCCCGGGGCAAGGATCCCGTTCGCCGGATCATATTCCAGCTCCCCCCACTGCGGGGTCGCGGGGAGCTGCCTTCGGGTGAACCCGACGGTGTAGACGACGTGACTACAGGCTTGGAGCTGCTCGCAGAACTCGGGGCCGTCCACCCGACACCGTTCCAGGCGCTCCGGATATGTCCCATCGATGTGCTCCCGCGCCCACTGCGCAGCGTTCCCCTTCAGGCCGGTGTCGTCGAACAGAATCTGATCACCCAGGTAGACAGCGTATTTGGTTGGGCTTCGGTAGAAATTGACGACCTCGCGGACCGGTGTGTCCAGCAGGTTGGGCAATGCCACCATCGATGAGTGCGATGAGCCGAAGACCGCCACCGTGGCGTCTTCCAATGCCAGCTTTGCGAGCTTGTGGGGGTCGAGCGCCACCTCGAGCGGAATCTCCTCCAAGTGAGGATGATGCAGCTTCTTGGGAACCGAACCGACGGCAAGAATCACATTCCTCGCCTCGATCTCGGCATCCGCGGTGCGCACCAGCCATCGGCGGTTGCGCAGCGTCAGCTCGGTTGCCACCGCGCGAATGGACTTGACCCGCTCACGCAGGTGTTGCGAGATCCACATCAGCGGGTCGGCGACGAGGCCGAGCAGGCAGGTCTGGCCGGGATCGATGTCGGTCAGCTCAAAGTGGGGTGCTTCGGCGAAGCGAAACGACGGTGAGGCGTTCAAGTAGTCGAGGAACAGCGAGACGTGGGTGTTGCCGGGGACGGCGCGCCATTTGGTGCCGAAGTCGCCGGCGGCGAAGTCGGGGTCGATCCAGGCGATCTCATCTCCGGCGACACCATGGTCGAGCAACCTGCCCACCGCGGCGATGCCCGCGGGGCCCGCACCTATCACCGCCCAGCTATGCCCAGTCATCTTCCTGCCTTCCAACGTGTTGGGAGTAGCGCGTTGTCCGGGTCGCTCGTTCGGAGATGCCACCCAAATTCGGCCGTTGAGACCATGCTCCGCCCGACTACGGCCCGTGGCTAGTGGGTTGTCTTTGTCAGCCCACAAGATTTTGTTGTGAGCTGACAAGGGTTGCCCGCCTACCGGAAAGCCAGATGGGGGAGGACGATCGGAGGTGTCCAGGCCAGATCCAAGGTCAATGGAGAAGATAGGAGCGAGTTCAGGTGGCTATCCGGCCCGATCAGCATGGCAGTGTTCGTCAATGCGAGGCCGAACCCGAATCAGGGCATGAGCCGGACTACCGGTTCACCCTGGCCAACGAACGGACCTTTCTTGCCTGGCAACGCACGGCGCTGGGTCTGCTGGCGGCGGCCGTTGCCTTGGTACAGCTCTTGCCCGAATCGTCGGTACACGGGACGGTGCACATCCTCGCCGGGCTGCTGACGATTCTGGCGATCATGGCTGCGGGGATGGGGCTGCGCCGCTGGAAGCAGGTTGACCGTGCCATCCGTAGCCGCCTTCCACTGCCTCCAAACCTCACCCCCGCCTACCTTGGAATGGGCCTGGTGATACTAGGTGCCCTGGCGCTGGTATTGGTGGTCGGGATGGAGATCGGCGGTTGACCGGCAACGGATTACGCGACACCGGCGACGGCGGCCTTCAGGCTGAACGCACAGCGCTCGCGTGGACGCGAACCTCGCTGGCGGTTGGTGCCGGCGGTGCGCTGCTTGCCGCACTGAATGTCGCCGACGGCTCCGGGGCGTTTGGGCTGGCGACGGCTTGTCTGGGCCTGGGTTGTGCATTGCTGATTCTTCGGATCGCAAACCGACGCAGGAGAACGCTCAGCCTCGGTCCGCCTACCCGATGGATCACACCGCCCAATCAGGTTCAGCTGACGGGAATTTCGGTGCTCACCTTTATCTTCGTCGCGACGTTGGCCTGTCTCCTGCCGTCCTGATCGGGTGCGGGGCGGACGGATTAGGCTTATCGTCACGGGACATGGCGATGTCATATCGGGACAGGAGAGGTGTGCCGTGAAGCCGCTTGCTCGTTATGCGTCGCTGTACGGGTATGCCGATCTGACTCGTTCCCTCGGAATCGACCCGATCCCGCTGGTAAGGGAGATGGGGTTGGACCCCGCGAGTCTGAATCTGCAGGACCGGTGGTTGCCGGCAGTCACGGTTGCGGAGCTGCTTGAGAAAACGGCGGCGGTCTCCGGCTGCGAGGACTTCGGCCTGCGACTTGCCGAACTGCGACGTTTCTCCAATCTCGGGCCACTGAGCCTGGCGGTGCGGGAGGAGCCTGATGTCCGGAGCGCACTGCAGATGCTGGCCCGGTATCAGCATGCCTACAACGAGGCGGTGTGGACGCGACTGTTCGAAACCGAAGGGCTGGCGACACTTCGAGTGGAACTGGACTTCGGCGAGCCGGTGGAGGCGCGACAGTCGTCGGAGTTGGCCGTGGCCGTATTGCACCGCCTCCTTCGCGGCTTCCTCGGCCCGCAGTGGAAGCCGGTGGCTGTCTGCTTCGGTCACCGGCCACCGGAGCGCACCGCGAGACATCGGAAGTTCTTCGGGCCGACGGTTCGGTTCGACCAAGAGTTCAGCGGAATCGCGTTTGCGGCAGGCGACCTCGATTCGATGAACAAGATGTCCGACCCACTGTTGAGGCCGTATGCCCAACAGGTACTGGAGTCGCTTGAACCCGCCAAGGACGCGATCGTGGTGGACCGGGTCCGGAGCCTGATCGAGTTGCTGCTGCCTTTGGGCCGGTGCTCGGTGGACCAAGTGGCACGCAGCCTCGGTGTGGACCGCAGGACCGTTCACCGGCGTCTGGCGGAGTCCGGCGAGACCTACTCGTCCGTCCTGAACGCCGCCCGGGTCGACTTGGCCGAGCGGATGGTGGGAAGTGGGCGCTACTCGATGACCGAGATCGCGGAGCTGCTGTCGTTTTCCGCGCCGAGCAACTTCTCGCGCTGGTTTCGCACTCAATTCGGATGCAGTCCCCGCCAATGGCAGCAAGACGAGAGCCGGCGTCTCAGGGGCGGGTGACTCTTCGCCGGTAGCGTCAGTCGGCCGCGGGGTGAAACGCCAACCGGGATGTCCCCAATTGACATGTTTGTGTCCCGTGAGGATAAGCGGGATTCCTTGCCGATGCCTAGTGTCGATTACAGGACGCCACGCAGGTCGCCGACAACGCGGCTAAGTGGCGTGACAGCAACGGAATTCACACCGATTCCCGGCATCCGACGATAAGGAGACTGCAGTGGCACGCGCCGTCCGTTTCTACGAACCCGGTGGCCCGGAGGTCCTGCAGTGGGAGGCCGTGGACGTCGGCGACCCGGGGGAGGGAGAAGTCCGGGTACGCCACGAGGCGGTCGGGCTGAACTTCGCAGACACCTACTTTCGGACAGGGCTCTATCCGGCCCAATTGCCGGCAGGTATGGGTGTTGAGGGGGCCGGGATCATCGAGGCGGTCGGCCCCGGGGTGGCCGGCTTTTCCGAAGGCGACCGAGTCACCTACACCGGTAGCCCGCTCGGGGCCTACAGCACCGAGCGCGTCATGCCGGCAGCGTCGTTGATCAAGTTGCCCGACGCCATCGCCTTCGACACCGCCGCGGCGATGACGATGCGCGGGCTGACCAGCGCGTACCTGCTGCGGCGTATACATCCGTTGGCTCCCGGCGACACGGTGCTGTTGCACGCGGCGGCCGGCGGGGTGGGGCTGATCTTCTGCCAGTGGGCAAAGCTGCTCGGCATCAACGTCATCGGAACCGTGTCGACCGACCAAAAGGCCGAGGTGGCTCGGGCCCACGGATGCGGCGAGGTCATCGTGTACCCCCGCGAAGACGTCGCGGCCCGGGTCCGCGAGCTTACCGATGGTAAGGGCGTCCCGGTCGTCTACGACAGTATCGGTGCGACGACGTACGAGACGTCGCTGAATTCCGTTGCCCGTCGCGGGCTCCTGGTGTGTTTCGGAACTGCCTCCGGGCCCATTCCGCCGATCGACGCCATGCAGCTGGCCGTGAAGGGTTCGCTGTTCGTCACTCGGCCCGCGCTGGCCGATTACATCGCAGAACCGGCCGAGCGTGCCGAACTGGCCGGCGAACTGTTCGCCCACGTCGCGGCCGGGAAAATCCGGATCGAGATCAACCAGCAATACCAACTGACCGACTGCGTCCAGGCACATCGCGATCTTGAGGCCGGGCGCAGTGTCGGGTCCTCGGTCTTCTCGCTGTGACCGACCGCAGATTCCGGGAACCACAAAGGAGGGCGCAATGACTACCACCGCCGACATCACGTCAGCGCGGCGAGCTGTCACGACAACTCCTCGACCGACGATCAAGGCCGAACCGCTGACGTGCAGCATCGGTGCAGAACTGTTCGACGTGGACCTCGGTGAGGTGTCGCGCGATGAAGCCCTGTTCGAGGAGCTGAAATCGCTGTTGCTGCAGTACAAAGTTGTGTTTCTGCGAGGCCAGGACATGACCAGGGCCGAGCATGTCGCGCTGGCTGAGCGATTCGGGCCGCTGGAAGACCACCCGGTGGTGGGCAGCGATCCTGACCACTCGGGGCTGGTGCGCATATACAAGGATCTGAGCAGCCCGCCCGAGCACTACGAGAACTCCTACCACTGTGACGGCACCTGGCGAGAGAATCCGCCGATGGGCGCCGTGCTGCGCTGTGTGGAGGGCCCGGTGATCGGTGGGGACACCATTTGGGTCAACATGGCCCTGGCCTACGAAAAGCTGCCACAGGCGGTCAAGGACCAGATCGGCGGGCTGCGGGCTCGGCACAGTATCGAGGCCACCTTCGGTGGGCGGCTTGCGATTCAGGACCGACACGAGCTCAAAGAGCGCTTCCCCGACCCCGAGCACCCGGTGGTGCGCACCCACCCGGAGACCGGCGAGAAGATCCTGTTCGTCAACTCGTTCACCACGCACTTGGTGAACTATCACAATCCGGACAACATCCGTTGCGGTATCGACTACGCGCCCGGTTCGGCCAACCTACTGAGCTACTTGATCAGCCAGGCCGCGATCCCCGAGTACCAGGTGCGTTGGCGCTGGACGAAGAACAGCGTGGCGATCTGGGACAACCGCTCGACGCAGCATTATGCCGTCCAGGATTACTGGCCGGGTGCCCGAAAGATGGAGCGCGCCAGCATCGTCGGTGACCGACCGTTCTGACGACTGATCCGACAAACCGCCGTCACAGCCATAGAAAGGGAATCCGACCATGTACTTTCACGACGATGCGCTCTTCCCGGAGAATCAGGAGAAGCTCGTCATCACCTCTGCGCCATATGGCCCCGAGTGGGAGTTGAATGACTTCCGCGACGATCTCCCGCTGAGCATGGAGGAGCACGTCCAGAAAGCCGTCGACTGCTATGAAGCCGGTGCCAGCGTGCTGCACATTCACGTTCGCGAGCTCGACGGCAAGGGCAGCAAGCGACTGTCGAAGTTCAACGAACTGCTAACCGGGCTGCGCGAAGCCGTTCCGGACATGATCTTGCAGGTGGGCGGATCGATCTCGTTCGCTCCCGAAGATGAAGGCGCCGACGCCAAGTGGCTTTCTGACGACACGCGGCACATGCTGGCCGAACTTGATCCGGCGCCGGACCAGGTGACAATCGCGATCAACACCAGCCAGATGAACATCATGGAGCTGATGACCGCGGGCGACATCGCCGGAACATCGATGCAGCGACCGGAAATCGCTGCCGCATACCGGGAGATGGTGGTGCCGGCCGGCCCCGAGTGGGTCGAAGAGCACCTGCGCCGCCTGCAGAACGCCGGGATTCAGCCGCATTTCCAGCTGTCCAGCATCCCCCAGCTCGAGACGGTCGAACGGCTCATCCGCCGTGGGGTTTACAGCGGACCGCTGAACCTGACGTGGGTGGGAATCGGCGGCGGCTTCGACGGGCCCAACCCGTACAACATCATGAACTTCATCCAGCGGGTTCCCGACGGTGCGTGTCTGACGCTCGAGAGCATCATGCGCAGTGTGCTGCCGGTCAACACCATGGCCATTGCCCTGGGCCTGCATCCCCGGTGCGGCAACGAGGACACGATCTGGGGCCGCCCGGGGGAGAAGGTCACCTCCGTCCAGCAGATCCAACAGCTGGTGCGGGTCGCCGGCGAACTCGGCCGTGATGTCGCCACCGGCAAGGAGGCCCGCGACATCTACAAGATCGGCACCGTCTACGCGGATACGGACGAGACGTTGGCGAAGCTGGGGTACGCCCCGAATCGCCGGCCCGGCCAGGTCGGATTCATCCACCACGCTTAGGCGCCCGGGTTGAGCGCCCCGGAGCGCGGCTCAGACGTCCAGATCCCGCCGAAGCTTGGCGACATGTCCGGTGGCCCGCACGTTGTACTGGGCCTCGGCGATCTTGCCCTGCTCGTCGACGACGAACGTCGAGCGGATGACGCCCTGCACCGTCTTGCCGTACATCTTCTTCTCGCCGAAGGCGCCCCAGGCCGCCAGTACCGCGCGGTCGGGATCGGACAGCAGCGGGAACGTCAGGCCCTCGGCGTCGCGGAACTTGGCCAGCTTGGCCGGCTTGTCGGGGGAGATGCCGACGACGTCGAGTCCGGCGTCGTTGAAGTCACGCAGATTGTCCCGGAAGTCGCAGGCCTGTTTGGTGCAGCCGGGCGTCGACGCCGCCGGGTAGAAGTAGACGACCACCTTCCGCCCCCGGTAATCGGCCAGTGACACGGTGTTGCCGTCGGCGTCGGGAAGGCTGAACGCGGGAGCCGGATCCCCGGGCGCCAAGCGTGCGGTGTTGGTCAACGACTGCCCCTTTCTGCTCGCCGACGGGTGAGAACCACCCCGGCTGCTCTAGGGTAGTTCGAAGGGACAGATTCGGGCGGACAGGGAGGACGACAGTGGCGGAGCGCGATCCCGAACGGATCAAGAAGGACATCGATCAGGCACGCCAGCAGCTGGCGTCGACGGTGGACATTCTTGCGGAACGGGCCAACCCCCGTCAGCTGGCCGACCGAGCCAAAGCCCGGGCCGTCGAATTCGTCACCCAACCAGTGGTGATGGCTTCGCTGGCCGGTGTCGGTGGCCTGCTGGTCATCCTGGCGATCCGCCGGATCCGCAACCGCTAGAGGGCCCGCGCGGCCGCGCAAGATTTGGGTCTGGTGGCGTGAAGCCGCCGGGACAAAGATGTTGCGGTGCGCGTCCAACATCCGCCACCGCCCAGGCCCGACTCGATCGGGTACACACTCAAGCGGCTGATACTCGGCCGGCCGTTGGTCACTGCCCAGCTGCGATCCGAGCGACTGTCCAATCCGGTTGCGCTGGGCGTACTTTCACCCGACGCGATCTCCTCGAACGCCTACGGCGTCGAAGAGATCCTGATCGAGCTGTTGCCGTTCGCCGGCCTGGCCGCGTTCACCCTGCTGTTGCCGATCACCGGCGTGGTGCTGCTGATCCTGGTGCTGGTCACCGCGTCGTATCGCCAGGTGGTGATGGCCTACACCCGGGCCGGCGGGTCCTACATCGTGGCCCGGGAGAACTTCGGCCCGCGCGTGGCGCAGGTCGCGGCCGCCGCGCTGCTGATCGACTACGTGGTGACGGTCGCCGTGCAGTCCGCGGCCGGCACCGTCGCCGTCGTATCGGCGATCCGCCCGCTGGGCCCCTACAGTCTGGAAATCACCGTCGGCGTGGTGATCGTGATGTGTTACGCGAACCTGCGCGGCGTGCGGGAAGCCGGCCGATCCTTCGCGATCCCGACTTACTTCTTCGTGGCCATGCTCGGACTGATGATCATCACCGGGCTGATTCGCGAGACATTCTGGGGGCTAACGGTTTACGACGCCGCGCACACTCCCGGATCGGTGCCGGTCCATCAGGGCAACGGGCTGGTGATGGGGGCGACCATCCTGGTGGTGTTGCGGGCGTTCGCCAACGGCGGGTCGTCACTGACCGGGGTGGAAGCCATCTCCAACACCGTCAGCGTCTTCCGCAGGCCGCAAGGCCGCAATGCCCGCCGGGTTCTCACCGCGATGGCCTGCATCCTGGGGTTCCTGCTGGCCGGCGTCACCTACCTGGCCTATCGCACCCACACACCGCCTTATGCGGCCGGATACCCCTCGGTGCTTTCCGAGGTGGCCCGGGCGGTGTTCGGCAGCGGCTGGGTGGGCCAGGTCTGCTACGTGCTGGTGCAGACGGCGACGGCGTTGATCCTGTTCACCGGCGCCAACACCAGCTTCAACGGGTTCCCGATGCTGGCCAGCTTCGTCGCCGAGGACCGCTTTTTGCCCCGTCAGTTGACCAAACGGGGGCATCGGCTGGTGTTCTCCAACGGGATCGTCGCCCTCACCGTCCTGGCGGTGGCGCTGCTGGTGATCACCGGCGGTTCGGTCAACGCACTGGTTCCGTTCTACGCCATCGGGGTGTTCACCGGCTTCGCGATGGCTGGCTACGGAATGACCAAACACCATGTCACACACCGGGAATCAGGGTGGCGGCACAAACTCGTCATCAATTTCTCCGCGGGGGTGCTGTCCACGGTGGTGGTCGGGATCTTCGCCGTGGCGAAGTTCACCGAAGGGGCCTGGCTGGTGGTGGTGATCTTCCCGCTGCTGGTGCTGGTTCTGATCCGGTTGAACCGGGAATACCGTGCCGAGGCCGCGATACTGGAACGTTTCCGCACCGACCGGCCCGAAGTCGTCAAGTACGCCCGTCATCGGGTGATGGTGTTCGTCCATTCGTTGGACCTGGCCGTCTTGGAGGCCCTGCGTTACGGCAAGGGGCTTTACGCCGACGACCTGACCGCCGTGCATCTGATGGTCGACCTCGCCCACGCCGTGGTGCTGCAGCAGCGGTGGGACTACTACGGGCTGGACACCCCGCTGCGAGTGGTGGACTGCCCGGATCGGCGGGTGACCCGGACGGCCCAGCAGCTGGTGGACGCGGCGCGCAATGAACATCCGGATTCGCACGTGACCGTGCTGCTGCCCAGGCGCACCTACGCGCCGGTGCTGGGAAGGCTGCTGCACGACCGCACCGCCGACAAGATCGCCAAGGCCGTGAGCCTGCTTCCCGACGCGGCGGCGACGATCGTGCCCTACGACGTGCAATCGCGGATCCGGCAGGCGTTCCCCGACCTGTTCGAACAACGCCTCGCCCGCGAAGTCGAAAAGCTTCAGCAGTGGGTGGCGCGCAGCGATCAGCAGAACGTCGACCGTTACGAGCATCCCGTGCCGCCGCCGGATGTGATCGCCGTGGACGGACTCATCGTCGGGCACCTGGCCACCGTCGAGGGGCGGGTCAACGAGGTCGACGACACCATGAGTCGCGGAAAGGCCGTGCGGGTGGTGGTGCTCGGGGACGGCAGCGGTGAGCTGCGAGCGAAATTTCACGCGGGGCGGGGCACCGACATCGAGCCGGGGGATGTGCTCATGCTCACCGGCAAGGCCCGGCAGAACGGGAACGAGCCGGTGTACATGTCCGATCCGAGTTACCGGATGGTCGGTGCTGCGGACGAATCGGAAACGCCGCAATAGTGCTGATCGGGCGGTGTGGGTGCGCCGTCAGGGTTTCGAACTAACGGACGGTGCATATTTCAATATTGCTATCGATGGCGGAAAGGTCTCATGGCCAGCGTTTACGGTAGAGGACGCGGACTGACCTGAAGTAGCGAGATACGTGTTACTAACGCCCATAAACGATGGAAAACGAAGCTGCGTCGGCAGTGACGGGAGAGCTTCTGGGCTAGCAGTAGTTTGCGAGTACACGGGCCAGCGCATCGCGTTCAGACTGGGTGACCCACAGTCCGTATCTGACCTTGACGTCAATGATGCGGGTCGCATATGTGCAGCGGTAGGCCTTGTTCGGGGGTAACCAGGTAGCCGCATCCCCGGACCCCTTCTCCCGATTGGCCTCGGCGGTGGTGGTTTGCAGGTTGATCGGATCGTTCGCGAAGTTGCGACGGGTCATGTAGTCCCAGTCCTGCGCGCCTTTCTGCCAGGCGTCAAGGATGGGCACGACGTGGTCGATCTGAATCTGACTCGATGAACCGGGGCCGCGCTGGTACAGGACCGTTTCACCCGTGTACGAGTCGTTGAGTGTGCCGGATAGGACGATGCAGACATGGCGCCCTGGCCTGAATCCGGCTCCGGTGAGGTCGCGACGCAGGATGTCGTTGCGGGTGTCGCAGCCGTTGTGGCCGCCCTCCACGGTGACATCGTCAGTCCAGGGAGAGCCGAACAACGCGCGGTCGTAGTTGGTTTTCGGCGCCCGCCCCTTGATGTCGAGGGTGTTGAGTCTTGCAAGCGCGGCACTTTCTGGTGCGACGACGCGCGAGGTGGTCGGGTAGCTCGATGTCACGACCGACGACGTGGTTGACGACGCGCTTTCGACCACCATCACAATGCCTACCAGGAGAAAAACCAGAACGGGCGCGGCGATGAGCGCGATTCGAGCAGGCTTGCTCATCGCGTGAAGTTAGTGGTCGGCATGCGTCGTGACGCTACCGCTACCCCGCGTTATTTTGATCAATGTCCGCGTCTCCATCAACCTGAACGACGTTGGCCTGCGATGACGACGGGTTGGGGTCGATGGCGGCGTTTGCCGTGGACATGTTGAAGTGTTGTCGGAAGAAAGACTCTCAGGACGTGTAGATTGCGCGCAGGCGCGTCCATGCGAGTGTGGCAGGCCTGTTGGACCGCCGCACTTCTCATTAAGGATGAATATCCAATGGATCCAGAAACGCTGGTGAGGCTGAAAACAGCTTCCGAACTGTGCGCCGTCAGGGTTTCGAACCCCGGACCCGCTGATTAAGAGTCAGCTGCTCTACCAACTGAGCTAACGGCGCTGGGCGGTCATGACCGCGAGAGAGACAATAACAGGCGTCGTGCCGCGAGGCGAAATCCCCTGGTACCGGGCGGTTGATTGCACGACTAAGCGATACGCCGAATTACCCACTAGACTGCCTGCGAGCAGGTTGAGCAGGGTCAGGTGGGAAGAGTATGGCGCAGGTTGATTCGGTGCGACGCTGCCGCGGGGGGCGATCTCGGCTGGTGGCGCTGCTGGTGGTTCCTGCCGTGGTGCTGGGGCTGAGCGCATGCGGCAGCAACGCCGACGCCGAGGCCGCCAAGGTCATCACCGACAAGGGCACGCCGTTCGCCGACCTGCTGGTGCCCAAGGTCACCGCGTCGGTCACCGACAAGGCCGTCGGTGTGGCGGTGGACGCCCCGGTGACGGTGACCGCCGAAGACGGCGTCTTGGACTCGGTGACCATGGTCAACGAGTACGGCGCGGTGGTCGACGGCCGGCTCAGCCCGGACGGCCTGACCTGGTCGACGACCGAGCCGCTCGGCTACAACAAGCGCTACACCGTCAACGCGAAATCACTGGGGCTCGGTGGTGTGACCAGCCGGCAGATGACGTTCCAGACCCACTCACCGCAGAACCTGACAATGCCCTACATCGTGCCGCGCGACGGCGAGGTGGTCGGCGTCGGGCAGCCGGTCATGATCAAGTTCGACGAGAACATCGCCGACCGCGAGGCCGCCGAGAAGGCCATCAAGATCACCACCGAGCCGGAGGTGACGGGCGCGTTCTACTGGCTGAACAATCGCGAAGTGCGTTGGCGGCCACAGTCTTACTGGAAGCCCGGTACCACCATCAACGTTGCGGTCAACACCTACGGCGTCGACTTGGGCAACGGCGTCTACGGCCAGGACAATGCGTCGAGCCGCTTTGTGATCGGCGATGAGGTCATCGCGACCGTCGACGACGACACCAAGTCCATGGTGGTGCGAATCAACGGCGAGGTGGCCAAGAGCATGCCGATCTCGATGGGCAAAGAAAGCACCCCGACGAACAACGGCACCTACATCGTCGGTGAACGCTTCCCGCACATCGTGATGGACTCGTCGACCTACGGGGTGCCCGTCAACTCGCCCAACGGGTATCGCACCGACGTCGACTGGGCCACCCAGATCTCCTACAGCGGCATCTTCGTGCACTCGGCGCCATGGTCGGTGGGTGTTCAGGGCTACGCCAACGTCAGCCACGGCTGCATCAACGTCAGCCCCAGCAACGCGCTGTGGTTCTACGATCACGTCAAACGCGGCGACATCGTGGAGATCAGTAACACGACCGGGCCGCCGCTGCCCGGCACCGAGGGCCTCGGCGATTGGAACGTGCCCTGGTCGCAGTGGCTGGCCGGCAACGCCACCGAACCGACGCGCTAGCGCCGGCCGGGTCGTTTGGTTTAGGTCTTTACGGGCCGTTACGACTCAGGCCGGGGGCGGTTGGACGTCCTCGCGCAGGTATTCCTCGCTGCCGTTGGGATACCCACCGCCGAACGTGGTGATGTGTACGTGGTCGTAGTGGCCGTTGCCGCGGCCGCTGGGACCGCCCGGCGTGTAGTAGGTGCCGCGCCAGATCGCATCCTGCATGGCGAACCGGCCGGCGTTCTGCCTGACGTACGCGACGATCTGGTCACCCAGCGCAATGCCCTCCGCGCTGCCGGGGTTGGGGATCATCACATCGATGGCCAGGCCCGACGGATGCCAGCGCTGTCCGTCCGGGCGTACCCCGATCATGTTGTTGATCTGAGGGAACGCCTCGCTGATGCTGCGTGCGACGAGAATCGTCTTGACCTGCATGCCGCGCTCGTTGACGATGCCCGGCGGCAACGCATGCGGTGCCGGGATCGACCAACTGCCCGCGGCGAACGCGTCGGGAGGTCCGGCGTCCCAGGCCGGCGGCGGTACGTCTTCGGGAGGCGGTGGTGGGCCGTCCTCCGGCGGAGGTGGCGGCAGGTCTTCGGGAGGCGGTGGTGGGCCGTCCTCCGGCTGTCTCTTATACACATCT
>NZ_CP083986.1:1658243-1658372 GCF_020172685.1 [Mycobacterium] nativiensis
GGGCGCCTGATCATTAAAAAAAAAAAACAACAGACGCGTCGCAGGACGGGCGTGGCTGTCTCTCGCATCGCCGGAGCCTGACCGCCCGCACGTCAGCGTGATACTCCGAGTCAGCGCTAGCTGTTCTAG
>NZ_CP083986.1:1658472-1658569 GCF_020172685.1 [Mycobacterium] nativiensis
TACATTCACATTTTAAATTACAAAAAAACCATTTAATTTATCATATTTAATCTAAATGCTGAACACATATTCGACCTCATCGTTTTTTTTTTTTCAA
>NZ_CP083986.1:1658613-1725058 GCF_020172685.1 [Mycobacterium] nativiensis
AGATGTGTATAAGAGACAGGGAAAACAGCGGCCGGCAGCACAGCCGTAGCCGCCAGAACCGTGGATTTCATGCGCAGATCAATCAGTCCTTGCGTGAGCACGCAGGGAACCGTAACCAAAACGTGACATTTGCGCCAACATGGCGCGCCGAACAACGTTGCAAACAAGTGCCAAAGTGGCACGCCTTCGCGATCGCGTTCACCCGTGCCAAGGCCACCAGTATAACGACCTGACCAGCATCGATTGTGATATCCAACGGCGTGTTCAGCGCGTGTGCGACGGCCTTGGTCGTTACCGACGCCGGATTCGTCACATTTCGGCGTGGGTTACGCCGGCGATTGCTCCGTCGCACCCGGGAGGTGGGCTTTCACCAGGTCCAGCCGTGCGCGCCCCGAGGGACATTCGAGGACTGCCCACGGGCGCTGGCGCAACTGCGCATCTACCGCCCGCACGATGGTCGCTACGTGATCGCCTACCGCATGCCACAGAGCCAGGTCTTCGGCGATGGCCTCCAGGCCGCAGCCGAGGAACACTTCACCGGTCGGGGAGTTGGCATCGAGAAACGCACCGGTGATGGTGGCGGGCCGGCCGCCGCGCGACGTCCAGGTCACGGCGGCGGTCACGTCGTGCCACCCCGGCTGGCGTGGGATCGGGTCGATGTAGGCGGACGTGTCGTAGCTCATGTCGCCATGATGCGGGCCGGGTGTGACACGCCAAAACCAAAAACGTCGCCTACCGGTGTAGACGACGTTTTCAGCATTGGGGTGGCTGACGGGACTCGAACCCGCGACACCCAGGATCACAACCTGGTGCTCTACCAACTGAACTACAGCCACCATTGCTGCCAGCCAAGCAAGCAGCGTCGTCGATACTAGCCGCTCGGGTGCTCAGCAGCCGAATCGGTTTCCCCGGGCGCGTCCGACAGCGGTCCCAGTTCCCCGGCTACGGCAGCGATATCGCTGGTAGACGGTCCGGGAGGGGCCACGAACGCGGTACGTCGGTAGAACTTCAGTTCGCGGATGGACTCGTGGATATCGGCCAGGGCGCGATGCGCCAGCCCCTTCTCCGGCTGACCAAAGTAGATCCGCGGGTACCAGCGCCGGCACAGCTCCTTGATCGAGCTCACATCGATCATCCGGTAGTGCAGGTAGTCGTTGAGCGTGGTCATGTCGCGGGCCAGGAAGCCCCGATCGGTGCCGATCGAGTTGCCCGCCAGCGGCGCCGTCCGCGCCTGCTTGACGTGCGTGCGGATGTAGTCGAGCACCATCTTCTCGGCGGTCGCGAGGTCGATGGTCGACGCCCGGACCTCCTCGATCAGCCCGGACCGGGTGTGCATGTCGGTAACGACCGGGCTCATCGCGTCCAGGGCGGCGTCGTCGGCGTGGATCACCACGTCGATGCCGTCGCCCAGGATGTTCAGGTCACCGTCGGTGACCAAGGCGGCGATCTCGATCAGCTTGTCCGAGCCCAGATCGAGGCCCGTCATCTCGCAGTCGATCCAGACCAGTTCGTCTCGTGCAGGGCTCACAAGAAGCCCAGGTTAGCCGCTCACCGTCGCCATAGCCGCATGGTGGTGCGGACCATCCAAGTAATGTCGAGGCCTGTGAGTCCCGATTCGGCGTCAAATGCCGCACAGCAGATCGCGGCCGGCTACCTCGCGGACGGTCAGGCCCTCGAACTGGGCACGGTGGTCATCGATGGCACCGCCGACCCGTCGGCGCAGGTCCGCATCCCGCTGGCCACCATCAATCGGCACGGTCTGGTGGCCGGCGCCACGGGCACCGGCAAGACCAAGACCTTGCAGGTGATCGCCGAGCAGCTGTCCGCAGCCGGTGTCCCGGTGCTGATGGCCGACGTGAAGGGCGACCTGTCCGGGCTGTCCCGGGCGGGAGAGGCCGGCGACAAGACCACTCAGCGCGCCGCCGACACCGGCGATGACTGGGCGCCGACGGCGTTCCCGGTGGAGTTCCTGTCGCTGGGCACCGGCGGCCTCGGCGTTCCGGTGCGCGCGACCATTTCCAGCTTCGGACCGATCCTGTTGTCGAAAGTGTTGGGGCTCAACGCCACCCAGGAGTCGACCCTGGGCCTGATCTTCCACTGGGCGGACCAGAACGGTTACCTGCTGCTGGACCTGAAGGATTTGCGTTCGGTCATCACGTTTTTGACCAGCGACGCCGGCAAGCCTCAGCTGAAGAACCTCGGCGGAGTGTCGGCTCAGACCGCGGGGGTGATCCTGCGGGCCTTGGTCAACCTGGAGGCCGAAGGCGGCGACACCTTCTTCGGTGAACCGGAACTCAAACCGGAGGACCTGCTGCGCACCGACAGCCAGGGCCGCGGCATCATCACGCTGCTGGAACTGGGTGATCAAGCCGCCCGGCCGGTGTTGTTCTCCACCTTCCTGATGTGGGTGCTCGCCGACCTGTTCACGCTGCTTCCCGAGGTCGGCGACGTGGACAAGCCCAAGCTGGTGTTCTTCTTCGACGAGGCGCACCTGCTGTTCACCGACGCCTCGAAGGCGTTCCTGCAGCAGGTCGAACAGACCGTCAAACTGATCCGCTCCAAGGGCGTCGGGGTGTTCTTCTGCACCCAGCTGCCCACCGATGTGCCCAACGCCGTGCTGTCCCAGCTGGGTGCCCGCGTCCAGCACGCGCTGCGCGCGTTCACCCCCGACGACCAGAAGGCGCTCAGCAAGACGGTGCGCACCTACCCCAAAACCGATGTCTACGACCTCGAGTCGGCGTTGACGTCACTGGGCATCGGCGAGGCGATCGTCACCGTCCTCTCGGAGAAGGGCGCCCCGACCCCGGTGGCCTGGACGCGGCTGCGGGCACCGCGGTCACTGATGGCGTCCGTCGGCGACCAGGCGATCACCGCGGCGGCCACCGCGAGCCCCCTGCACGCGGTCTACAGCGAGACCGTAGACCGCGAGTCGGCCTATGAGATCTTGTCCGGCAAGCTCGCATCCGGGGAGGGCAGTGCGCCGCCATCGGAGGAGTTGGGGTACGACGGACTGCCTCCGCCGCCACCGAAAGTGCACTGGTGGACCCGGTTCGGTCGCTGGCTTACTCACTTCCTCTCCACGCGGGAGGGCAAGCAGGTGACACGTGCTGTCACCACCGTGGTGGTCGGTCAGATCACTCGCGGCGCAATGGGTACCGGGCGCCGTCGGCGTTAATCTCCGCCGAGCTTCTTGTAGACGGCACCGACGATCGGCGTGACGATCGCCCGCGGAGCGTACCCGCTGGCCATCGACATGGCTTTGGAGGTGATCCCGGGCACGACGCGCATCTTGTTGCGCGCCAACGCATCCAGCGACAGTTTGGCGGTGTGCTGCGTCGAGATCCACAGGAAGTCCGGGATCAGCTTGTCGATCAGCGAGGCTTCGACGTCATCGGGCATCTCGGCGCGCACCGGCCCCGGCGCCAGCAGCGTCACGTGCACCCCGGACTTCAATAGCTCGCCGCGCAGCGACTCGCTGAAGGTGTTGGCGAACGCCTTGGTCGCGGCATAGGTGGCGTTATTGGGGATCGGTGAGTTGCCGGCCGCCGAACCAGAGATCAGGATTCCCCCCGAGCGACGCTCGAGCATGCCTGGCAGCGCCGCCAACACCAGGTCATGCACCGCGACCGCGTTCAGCTGCACCTGGGCCTTCTCCGCCGCCGGGTCCAGGCCGGCGATCGGCCCGAACGTCGCGGTACCGGCGTTGGCGCACAGCACCGAGATCTCCCGCTCGGCCAATTCGGCGCAGAACTCGTCGCGGGCCGGGGGATCGGACAGGTCGACCGCCCGCACCTCCACGGCCACCCGGTACTTGTCGCGCAGTCGCGCCGCCACGTCGTTGAGCACGTCTTCGCGGCGAGCGGTGATGATCAGCCCGTGGCCGCGGGCGGCCAGCTCGGTGGCCAACGCCTCGCCGATTCCCTGGGATGCTCCGGTGACTACAGCGCGGGCGTCAGGGCTGGGAGCAGGCACTGGCATGGGGCAATCGTAGAGTGCCTGGCATGGGTCCCCCGGGGGTGGTCAGGTCCGGGCGGTCACGGATCGTGGCGTGGGCACTGTGGGACACCGGTGCCGCAGCCGTGAGCGCGATCGTGGTGACGTTCGTGTTCTCGGTCTATCTGACCAGCAGCGTCGGCCAGGAGCTGCCCGGCGAGGCGTCGCCGGCCAGCTGGCTGGGCCGCACCTTGGCGATCTCCGGTCTGACGGTGGCCGCGGTGGCGCCGGTGATCGGGGTGTGGGTGGCGGCTCCGCACCGTCGCCGGGTGACACTGGCGATCCTGACCGGCGCCGCGGCGGTGCTGATCGCATCGATGAGCCTGATCCGTGAGGCCCCCGCCTACCTGGCACCGGGCTTGGCGCTGCTGGCGCTGACCGCCGCCTGCGGTGACCTGGCCAGCGTCCCCTACAACGCCATGCTGCGGCAGGTGTCGACACCGGAGAATGCCGGGCGGATCTCCGGATTCGGCTGGGCGTCCGGCTATGCCGGCAGCGTGGTGCTGCTGCTGTTGGTCTATGTGGGCTTCATCTCCGGCAGCGGCCCGGAACGCGGGCTGCTGGGCCTGCCCACCGAAGACGGGCAGAACATCCGGGCGGCGATGCTGCTGACGGCCGCGTGGCTGGCGGTGCTGGCGCTGCCGCTGCTGTTCAGCGCACACCGGTGGGCCGGCGTCGAAGAGGCGCCGCCGGCACGGTTGGGCCTCTTCGGCGGCTACCGCCAGCTGTGGCGCGACATCAGCACCGAATGGCACCGTGACCGCAACCTGGTCTTCTACCTGATTGCCAGCGCGATCTTCCGGGACGGGCTGGCCGGGGTGTTCGCCTTCGGTGCGGTGCTCGGAGTCAATGTCTACGGCATCTCCTCGGGCGACGTGCTGATCTTCGGGGTGGTCGCCAGCGTGGTGGCCGCTGTCGGGGCCGTCGCCGGAGGCCTGCTCGACGACCGGATCGGATCCAAGACCGTGATCGTCGGGTCGCTGGTCGCGATGGTCGCCGCCGGCACCACGCTGATGACGCTGAACGGGCCGGCGGCGTTCTGGGCCTGCGGCCTGCTGCTGTGCCTGTTCATCGGGCCGACCCAGTCCTCGGCACGAACCCTGCTGCTGCGCATGGCCGACGAGGGTATGGAGGGCGTCGCCTTCGGCCTCTACACGATGACCGGTCGCGCCGTGTCATTCCTGGCGCCATGGCTGTTTTCGGTCTTCGTTGACGTCTTTCACAGCGACCGCGCCGGCATGGGCGGGTTGTGCACGGTGCTGGCCATCGGTTTGGTGGCGATGCTGGCGGTGCGGGTACCTGGGCGGGTGAAGGCCGCTTAGCCGGCCGCCGCGCAGACCGTCAGGATGCTGCCGGTGCGCTCGCGCACCTGGGCGCCGTCCACCGACAGCGAACAGGTGATCTGCTCGCCGAAGTTCACCACGGTGACCGCCGCCGCGGTCGATGCCGGCGGCGTCAGGGTGACCTGTTTGCTCCACGGCAGGTTCACGTTGAACTCGGTCTTGAGCACACCGCCGGTGTCGATGTAGGCGATGCTGAGCACCCGGCCCGTCCCGGTGACCTGGTAGACGATGGTCTCGGGAACGCCGCTGGTGGTCGACGTCGTCGGCGGCGGCGTGGTCGGGGTAGTGCCGGGCGCCGGTGACCGCGGCGACGGTGTGGTGGTCGGCGTGCGGGTGGGTATGGGAACGCTCGGGGCCGTCGGCAGGGGCGAAACCGGGGTGACCGTAGCCGAATTCTGATGTGAGCCGTTGGCGATCACCAGGGCGATCACCATGCCGACCACCAGCAGCACCGCGGCGCCGGCCACCAGCCACAGCCAGTTGGGGAACCGCGGCGGTTCAGGCGGACCGCCTTCGCCGCCGCCGACCGGCCCACCGGACGGTGGCCCACCGGCTGGGGGCTGGGCTGAATCCCAATATTGCCGCGGCAGTTCGGCCGTCGGTTGCGGGCCCTGGGGCGGATAGCCGGCCGGGTACATCGGCACCTGCCCGGCATAGGCCGGATCGACTTGTGGCGGTATTCCGGTCGTCGGCGGCTCGTACGGCCCCTCGGACGGCGCATAGCCCTGCCAGGGCCGATCAGAACCCTCTGGCCGATACGGATCCGTCATGCCCACCTCATGGATTGCAGGGTACCTGCGCCGGGCCCCTCACGGCGGTGGCGCCACCGAAGCCCGTTTCAAACGTCGGCGGCGTCCAGCGCGCTGATCGTCATCGCCCGCAACACCGCTCGTGAGCGTTCCGGGGCGGCCGACCGGGCTCCGGTGGCCTTCATGCTGTGCGGGGTCGAGTTCAACAGGCCGAAGGCCGCATGCGCCATCATCCGGGCATCGGCCTCGTCCAGCCCGGCGTGCACTGCGCGCAGCACCCCCACCCAGACCTCGACGTACTGGCGCTGAGCGCTGCGCACCTGACGCTGCGCCGGAGCCGGCAGATGCGCCAGGTCACGGTCCTGGATGCGGATCAGATCCGGCTCGCCCAGCGCGAAATCCAGATGAAAGTCGACCAGGCCGTCGAGCACCCCGTCGGGGCCCAGCCCGCCCGATTCGACCGTGCGTGCCCCGGCGAGAAGTCGGGTGCTGATGCCGACCAGCAGTTCGACCAAAAGTGCTTCCTTGTTGGGGAAGTGCCGATAGATCGCGGGGCCGCTGACCCCGGCCGCGGCACCGATGTCCTCCAGCCGCACCGCCAGGAAGCCGCGTTGTGCGAACAGTCGTTCAGCGGCCGCAAGCAATTGGCTGCGCCGGTCGGACTTCAGCCTGCTACGTCGGCTGGCGGGTTCGTCGTCGGCCGGAACGGACGCTGCCATCGCGCCTCCGCTCAATCGTGGACAGCTGAGTTAATGGTCACTAACGTAGCACTCGTCGATCGAGTCCGAGCCGGTTCTCGGGCGCAGCGGTGGAGGCCTGATGGCGACTGCGGGGGCCGCGGCAGGCGGCGGATTGTCCTACGCCCGCGGGGAGACCGAGCCCGCCCTGCTGGAGGCCACGATCGGCGCCAACCTCGCCGCCACCGCCGCCGCCCACCCGGATCGCGATGCGCTGATTGACCTTCCGACGCGACGACGTTGGACCTACGCCGAGCTGCTGCACGATGTGCGCCGGCTGGCGGCCGGACTGCTGCTGGCGGGTATCGCCGCGGGGGATCGGGTGGGCATCTGGGCGCCCAACTGTGCCGAATGGGTGCTGACGCAGTACGCCACCGCTGAGATCGGCGCGGTGCTGGTCAGTATCAACCCCGCCTACCGGTCCCACGAATTGGTCTACGCGCTCAGGCAGTCCGGTGTCGCGATGGTCGTTTCGGCGCCGAGTTTCAAGACCTCCGACTACGTGGCGCTGCTGGATGAGGCTGCTCCCGACTGTCCGGATCTGCGCGAGATGGTGTTCATCGGCAGCCCGCGGTGGCAGGAGCTGACCGGCACGCCGGTCGAGTCGTCAGCCCTGGCGCAGGTGGCCACGACACTGCATCACCTGGATCCGGTCAACATCCAATACACCTCGGGCACAACGGGTTATCCCAAGGCCGCCACGCTGAGCCACCACAGCATCCTCAACAACGGCTACCTGGTCGGCGAGCTGCTCGGGTACACCCACCTCGACCGGATCTGCCTGCCGGTGCCCTTTTATCACTGCTTCGGGATGGTGATGGGCAACCTGGCGGCCACCAGTCACGGCGCGGCGATCGTCATCCCCGCGGCCGGCTTCGATCCGGCGGCCACGCTGCGGGCCGTCCAGCAAGAGGCGTGCACCAGCCTCTACGGGGTGCCCACCATGTTCATCGCCGAACTGGGCCTGTCCGACTTCACCGACTATGACCTGAGCAGCCTGCGCACCGGGATCATGGCCGGCTCGCCCTGCCCGGCGGAGGTGATGCGTCGGGTGATCGAGGACATGAACATGGCCGGGGTCTCGATCTGTTACGGCATGACCGAGACCGCACCGGTGTCGACCCAGACCCGCACCGATGACTCGCCTGCGCGCCGGGTCGAAACCGTCGGCCGGGTAGGCCCCCACCTGGAGATCAAGATCAGCGATCGGGTCAGCGGCCAGGCGGTGCCGCGCGGGCAGGCCGGAGAATTCTGCACCCGCGGATATTCGGTCATGACCGGCTACTGGAACGACCCGACCACCACCGCCGAAGCCATCGACGCCGACGGCTGGATGCACACCGGCGACCTGGCGGTCATGGACGACGACGGCTATGTGCGAATCACGGGACGGATCAAGGACATGGTGATCCGCGGCGGGGAGAACATCTACCCGCGCGAGATCGAGGAGTTCCTGCACACCCATCCCGACATCGTCGACGCCCAAGTCGTCGGCGTTCCGGACGCCACCTACGGCGAGGAACTCGTGGCTGTGGTGAGGCTGCGCGACGGGGCGCCTCCGCTGACCGTCGAGGGGCTGCGGGAGTTCTGCACCGGCCGGCTGGCCCACTTCAAGGTGCCGCGGTATCTGCGGGTCGTAGACGAGTTTCCGATGACGGTCACCGGCAAGGTCCGCAAAGACGAGATGCGCCGTCAGGCCGCCGCCTACCTGGCGGAGGGCCGATCGTGACGAGACCACTGACGGGCCGGGCAAACGGTGGTATCCTCAGCCCGAGTTAATCGCAATTAACTGAAGTTGGAAAGTCGAGGAGGCTTTCGGTGGCGATGGACAAGGTTGTGGCGACGCCCGCGGACGCCGTTGCCGATGTGACCGACGGCGCGTCGCTGGCCGTGGGCGGGTTCGGGCTCTGCGGCATTCCCGAGGCATTGATCGACGCCATATTGCAGCTGGGTGTCACCGATCTGGAGACGGTCTCCAACAACTGCGGCGTCGACGGCATCGGGCTGGGGGTGCTGTTGGAACACAAACGGATCCGACGCACGATCAGCTCCTACGTGGGCGAGAACAAGGAGTTCGCGCGGCAATTCCTCTCCGGCGAACTGGAGGTGGAGCTGACCCCGCAGGGCACCCTGGCCGAGCGACTGCGCGCGGGCGGCGCCGGGATTCCGGCCTTCTACACGCCGACCGGGGTGGGCACCCAGGTCGCCGATGGCGGCCTGCCGTGGCGCTACGACGGGGCCGGCGGGGTGGCGGTGGCCTCGCCGCCGAAGGAGACCCGAGACTTCGACGGACGCACCTACGTGCTGGAGCGGGCGATCCGCACCGACTTCGCGCTGGTGCACGCCTGGAAGGGCGATCGGCACGGCAACCTCGTCTACCGCGAGGCAGCCGCCAACTTCAACCCGGACTGTGCTGCGGCGGGCCGGATCACGATCGCGCAGGTCGAGCATCTGGTCGAGCCCGGTGAGATCTGCCCCGCCGAGGTGCACACCCAAGGGGTTTTCGTGCACCGGGTGGTGCACGTGCCCAATCCGATCAAGCGAATCGAGCGGGAGACGGTGCGCGAATCATGACTCTGACCAGAGACGAGCTGGCCGCACGGGTGGCCGCCGAACTGCGCGACGGGCAGTACGTCAACCTCGGCATCGGACTGCCGACCTTGATTCCCAATCACATTCCCGACGGCGTCAGCGTGGTGCTGCACTCGGAGAACGGAATCCTCGGGGTCGGCCCCTACCCGGTGCGCGACGACCTCGACGCCGATCTGATCAATGCCGGCAAAGAAACAGTGACGGTCCTGCCCGGGGCGTCGTTCTTCTCGTCGTCCGCCTCGTTCGGGGTCATCCGCGGCGGCCACCTTGACGTGGCAGTCCTTGGCGCCATGCAGGTTTCAGCTGCCGGAGACCTGGCCAACTGGATGATCCCCGGCAAGATGATCAAAGGCATGGGCGGGGCCATGGACCTGGTGCACGGGGCGCGGCGGGTGATCGTGATGATGGAGCACGCCGCAAAAGACGGCAGCGCCAAGATCGTCGAGCACTGCACCCTGCCGCTCACCGGTGCCCGCTGCGTCAACCGGATCATCACCGATATGGCCGTCATCGACGTCACCGAGGCGGGCCTGGAGTTGATCGAGACCGCACCCGGGGTGACTGTCGACGAGGTCGTCGCCAAAACCGAGGCGCAGCTGAATCTTTCGAAGGTGTCATGACCGCGCCGACATTCGCCGACGAGCACCGCCGTCTGGTCGCCGAACTCAACGCCAAACTTGCGAGTGCGGCGCTGGGCGGCAGCGAACGCTCCCGGGAGCGCCACGTCGCCCGCGGCAAACTTCTCCCGCGCGACCGGGTGGAGCGACTGCTGGATCCGGGCAGCCCGTTTCTGGAACTGGCCCCGCTGGCCGCCGACGGCATGTACGACGACGAATGTCCCGGGGCCGGGATCATCACCGGAATCGGGCGGGTGTCCGGGCGCGAATGTGTGATCGTCGCCAACGACGCCACCGTCAAGGGAGGTACCTACTACCCGGTCACGGTCAAAAAGCACCTGCGTGCCCAGGAGGTGGCGCTGGGCAACCGGCTGCCGTGCCTGTACCTGGTGGACTCCGGTGGCGCGTTTCTGCCCCGCCAGGACGAGGTGTTCCCCGACCGCGAGCATTTCGGCCGGATCTTCTACAACCAGGCCACCATGAGCGCCCGCGGCATCCCGCAGATCGCCGCGGTGCTGGGCTCGTGCACCGCGGGCGGTGCCTACGTTCCGGCGATGAGCGACGAAGCCGTCATCGTCCGCGAGCAGGGCACCATCTTCCTGGGCGGCCCGCCCCTGGTGAAGGCCGCCACCGGAGAGGTGGTGACCGCGGAGGAGCTCGGCGGTGGCGACCTGCACTCGAAGGTCTCCGGGGTCACCGACTACCTGGCCGACGACGACGAGCACGCCCTGCGCATCGTGCGGCAGATCGCCGCGACATTCGGGCCGCAACCCGAAAGCCCCTGGGAGATAAAGCGCTCCGTCGAACCCAAGCACAAGCCGGCCGAACTCTACGACGTCGTCCCACCGGACCCTCGGGTGCCCTACGACGTGCGCCAGGTGATCGTCCGGCTGGTCGACGGCAGCGAGTTCAGCGAGTTCAAGGCCGAGTACGGCAAGACGCTGGTGACCGCGTTCGCGCGCATCCACGGCCACCCGGTCGGGATTATCGCCAACAACGGAGTGCTGTTCGGTGAGTCGGCGCTCAAGGGGGCGCACTTCATCGAACTGTGCGACAAGCGCTCCATCCCGCTGGTGTTCCTGCAGAACATCGCCGGCTTCATGGTCGGCCGCGACTACGAGGCCGGAGGAATCGCCAAGCACGGCGCCAAGATGGTCACCGCGGTGGCCTGCGCGCGAGTGCCCAAGCTGACGGTGGTGATCGGCGGGTCCTACGGGGCGGGCAACTACTCCATGTGCGGGCGGGCGTATTCGCCGCGCTTCCTGTGGATGTGGCCCAACGCCCGGATCTCGGTGATGGGCGGCGAGCAGGCCGCTTCGGTGCTCGCCACCGTGCGCGGCGAACAGCTCGACGCCGCAGGCAAGCCGTGGTCACCGGCCGACGAGGAGGCGTTCAAGGCGCCGATCCGCGAGCAGTACGAGGCGCAGGGCAACCCGTACTACTCGACCGCACGGCTGTGGGACGACGGCATCATCGACCCGGCCGACACCAGAACAGTCCTGGGACTGGCGCTTTCGGTGTGTGCGAACGCACCGCTGGACCCGGTCTCTTACGGCGTCTTTCGGATGTGACCCACATGAATTCAGCCATGTTCGACACGGTCTTGGTGGCCAACCGCGGCGAGATCGCGGTGCGGGTGATCCGCACCCTGCGGCGCATGGGTATTCGGTCGGTGGCCGTCTACAGCGACGCCGACGCCGGGGCGCTGCATGTGCGAGAAGCCGACACCGCGGTGCGAATCGGACCCGCCCCCGTGCTCGACAGTTATCTGTCGATTCCCAAGGTGCTCAAAGCGGCCGCGGCCACCGGCGCCCAGGCGATCCATCCGGGCTACGGATTCCTCTCCGAGAACGCCGGATTCGCGGCCGCCTGCGAGCAGGCCGGGGTGGTCTTCATCGGACCGCCCGCCCGGGCCATCGAGGTGATGGGCGACAAGATCTCCGCGAAACGGACCGTGTCGGCGTTTGACGTACCGGTGGTAGCCGGGCTGGCCAAGCCGGGCCTGTCCGATGACGAACTGGTGGCAGCGGCCTCCGAAATCGGATACCCGGTCCTGATCAAGCCGTCGGCGGGCGGCGGCGGTAAAGGCATGCACCTGGTGGAGGACCCGGGCGGGCTGCGCGCGGCGCTGGCCACCGCACGGCGTGAGGCGGCATCGGCGTTCGGCGACGACACCCTGTTCCTCGAGCGCTTCGTGTTGCGGCCCCGCCACATCGAGGTTCAGGTGCTGGCCGACACCCACGGCAACGTGGTGCACCTCGGCGAACGGGAATGCAGCCTGCAGCGTCGCCACCAGAAGGTGATCGAGGAGGCGCCGTCGCCGTTGCTGGACGCCGAAACCCGGGCCCGGATCGGTATGGCGGCCTGCAACACCGCCCGCAGCGTCGACTACGTCGGCGCCGGCACGGTGGAGTTCATCGTCTCCGCGGATCGCCCGGACGAGTTCTTCTTCATGGAGATGAACACCCGACTGCAGGTGGAACACCCGGTCACCGAAGCGATCACCGGTCTGGACCTTGTCGAGTGGCAGGTGCGGGTGGCCGCCGGCGAGAAGCTGCCCTTCACCCAGGACGAGATCACCCTCACCGGGCACGCGGTCGAGGCCCGGGTGTATGCCGAGGACCCGGCGCGCGGCTTCCTGCCCACCGGCGGACGGGTGCTGGCGGTGCACGAGCCCACCGGGCCGGGGCTGCGGGTGGACTCGTCGTTGCAGGCCGGCACGGTGGTCGGCAGCGACTACGACCCGATGCTGTCCAAGGTGATCGCGCACGGCGCCGACCGGGCGCAGGCGCTCGCACGACTGGATGCGGCCCTGGCCGGCACCGCGGTGTTCGGGGTGCAGACCAATGTCGAGTTCCTGCGGTTCCTGCTGGCCGACCCGCGAGTGATCGCCGGTGACCTGGACACCGAGTTGCTCGACACCCGCTCGGCGGACTTCGCGCCGCTGCCGGCACCCGATGACGTGCTGGCCGCGGGCGGCCTCTACCGCCAGTGGGCGATTGCCCGGCGCGGTCGCCGTGAGTTGTGGGCGGCGCCGAGTGGATGGCGGATCGGGGCCGCGGCCCCGGTGCGCACCGACGTGCGCACCGCGCTGCGATCGGAGCCGGTCTCGGTGTGGGGGCTGCCGGCGGACGCACGGGTTCAGGTCGGTGACGGCGAGACCAGTAGTGCCGCCGTCGAAGTCGACGGTGACCAGCTGATCGTCACGGTCGCCGGGCGGCAGCGCAGGTTCGCATTCGCCGCGGCCGACGATCAGTTGTGGGTCTCCGATGAGCGTGGCACCTGGCAGATTCGCGAAGCCGAGGTGGTGCGGGTGCATCGCGGTGGCGGCCCGCGCAGCGCCGAGATCGTCAGCCCGATGCCCGGCAGTGTGATCGCGGTGCACATCGAATCCGGATCGCGCGTAGCGGAAGGCGATCCGGTGGTGGTGGTCGAGGCGATGAAGATGGAGCACACCCTGACTGCGCCGGTCAGCGGTCAGGTGGAGCTATTGGTGTCAGTTGGCGATCAGGTGACGGTGGACCAGGTACTGGCCCGGCTGATTCCCGAGTTGAGTGAGGACAAGCAGCAATGACGACTATTACGGCAGGCATCCTGCCCAAGGAATACCAGGAACTCCGCGACACGGTCGCCGATTTCGCTCGCACCGTGGTCGCCCCGGTGGCCGCCAAGCACGACGAAGAACACAGTTTCCCCTACGAAGTGATCGCCAAGATGGGGGAGATGGGCCTGTTCGGCCTGCCGTTCCCGGAGGAGTACGGCGGCATGGGCGGCGACTACTTCGCGCTGGCCCTGGCGCTGGAGGAGCTCGGCAAGGTCGACCAGTCGGTGGCGATGACCCTGGAGGCCGGAGTCGGCCTGGGGGCAATGCCGATCTACCGGTTCGGCAACACCGAACAGAAGCAGACCTGGTTGCCGGATCTGGTCACCGGTCGCGCGCTGGCGGGCTTCGGCCTGACCGAGCCGGGCGCGGGATCCGATGCCGGCGGCACCCGCACCACCGCCCGGCGGGACAACGGTGAATGGGTCATCAACGGCACCAAGCAGTTCATCACGAACTCCGGCACCGATATCACCTCGCTGGTGACCGTCACCGCCGTCACCGGAACCCGGCCCGACGGCCGCAAGGAGATCTCCACGATCATCGTCCCGTCCGGGACACCGGGTTTCACCGTGGAGCCGGCGTACAACAAGGTGGGCTGGAACGCCTCGGACACCCACCCGCTCACCTTCGCCGATGCCCGTGTGCCCGAGGGCAATCTGCTCGGTGAGGAAGGCCGGGGCTACGCGAACTTCCTGCAGATCCTCGACGAGGGCCGCATCGCGATCGCCGCGGTGGCCACCGGGGTGGCGCAGGGCTGCGTCGACGAAAGCGTCAAGTACGCCGGCGAACGCGAGGCGTTCGGCCAGACGATCGGCTCCTACCAGGCGATCAGCTTCAAGATCGCCCGAATGGAGGCCCGCGCCCACGTCGCGCGTACGGCGTACTACGACGCCGCGGCAAAGATGTTGGCGGGCAAGCCGTTCAAGAAGGAAGCGGCGATCGCCAAGATGATCTCCTCGGAGGCCGCGATGGACAACGCCCGAGATGCCACCCAGATTCACGGCGGCTACGGATTCATCAACGAATACCCGGTGGCCCGGCACTACCGTGACAGCAAGATCCTGGAGATCGGTGAGGGCACCACCGAGGTGCAGCTGATGCTGATCGCACGATCGTTGGGGCTGTGATGAGCAAGACCGTCGAGCAGCGCGGGCTGTGGTTCGAGGAATACGAGATCGGAACCACCTACGCGCACCGGCCGGGGCGCACGCTCACCGAAGCCGACAACGTGCTGTTCACCACGTTGACGATGAACACCCAGTCGCTGCACCTGGACGCGGCCTGGGCCGCCGAGCAGCCCGGGTTTCGTGGTGAGCGGCTGGTGAACTCGATGCTGACGCTGTCCACGCTGGTCGGCCTGTCGGTCGCGCAGCTCACGCTGGGCACGATCGTGGCGAACCTGGGTTTCTCCGAGGTGTCATTTCCCAAGCCGGTGTTCCACGGCGACACCCTCTACGCCGAGACGGTCTGCACCGACAAGCGCGAGTCCAAGAGCCGCCCGGGGGAGGGGATCGTGACCCTCGAGCACGTCGGCCGCAACCAGCACGGCGATGTGGTGGCCCGCGCGGTGCGCACCACGTTGGTGCGAAAGATGCCCACCGAGGACCGCCGATGAGCCGCGCCGACGACGATGCAGAGCGAAGAATGAGCGATGCTGAGGAGCGGCGCCGATGAGCACCGGTCCGGCCTGGTTGTTCTGCCCCGCGGACCGCCCGGAGCGATTCGGCAAGGCCGCCGCGGTGGCCGACGTGGTGATCCTGGATCTGGAGGACGGAGTGGCCGCCGCGGACCGGCCGGCCGCTCGGGAGGCGTTGCGAAACACTCCACTCGACCCGGAGCGCACCGTGGTCCGGGTCAATCCGGCCGGCACCGAGGATCAGGCTCGCGACCTGGAGGCGCTGGCCGACACCGCCTACACCACCGTGATGCTGGCCAAGACCGAGTCGGCCGCCCAGGTCGAGGCGCTGGCTCCCCGCCGGGTGGTCGCCCTGATCGAAACCCCGCGCGGTGTGGTGTTTTCCACCGAGATCGCGGCCGCGCAGGGATGCGTCGCGATGATGTGGGGCGCCGAAGATCTGGTTGCCGCCATGGGCGGTGGTTCCAGCCGGCACGCAGACGGTCGATACCGGGACGTCGCCCGCCACGCGCGCTCGACGGTCCTGCTGGCCGCGTCCGCCTTCGGCCTGGCCGCGTTGGACGCCGTGTACCTCAACATCGGCGACCTCGACGGGCTGAAGGCCGAGGCAGTCGACGGCGCAGCAGTCGGGTTCGCCGCCACCGTGTGTATCCATCCGACTCAAGTCGCGGTGGTGCGCGACGCCTACCGTCCCCCTGCGGAGCGAATCGACTGGGCGCGAAGGGTGCTCGACGCGGCACAGTCCGAGCGTGGGGTGTTCGCGTTTGAAGGTCAGATGGTGGACTCTCCGGTGCTGCGGCACGCTGAGGCTATTCTGCGGCGAGCGGATTAACCACTAACCTCCAGGAGTGACGGCGCGTGCGCATCACCCAGATCGTCGAAACCTCAGTACCGTTGCGTGGCGAGATCGCCAACGCGCTGGTGGATTTCTCCCGGCACACCGTCTCGTTGGTCGCGGTGGTCAGTGATCAGACCCGGAACGGGAAACCGGTGACCGGTGTCGCGTTCAACTCGATCGGCCGGTTCGCCCAGGGCGGCATCCTGCGTGACCGGATGATCCCGCGGGTCCTCGGCGCACCCCCGGAGTCGCTGCTCGACGACGCCGGCCGCATCGACCCCGCCCGGGTCCTGGGCCGTGCGCTCACCGACGAAAAGCCCGGCGGCCACGGCGATCGGGCCGGCGCGGCGGCCGCGCTGGAACTGGCCTGCTGGGACCTCAACGCCAAACTGGCCGACGAGCCCGCCTACCGCACCATTGCGCGCCAGTTCGGCAGGGCGTTGGGTAGGGACACCGACGCCAGCTCGGTGCCGGTATACGCCGCCGGCGGCTACTACTACCCCGGTGACGGTCTGGACCGGCTCCGCACCGAGATGCGCGGCTACCTCGACCTGGGATACGACGCGGTCAAGATGAAGATCGGCGGCGCGCCGATGCGTGACGATCTGGATCGCGTCGAGGCGGTGATCGACGTGGTCGGCAGCGGCTCTCGGGTGGCCGTGGATGCCAACGGGCGCTTCGATGCCGCCGCGGCCGGCGACTGGGCGCGGGAGCTGGGTTCCTACGGCCTGCGCTGGTATGAGGAACCCGGCGATCCGCTCGACTTCGAGTTGAACGCCCGGGTCACCGCCGGTTACGGCGGTGCGGTCGCCACCGGCGAGAACCTGTTCTCGGTGCGCGACGTGACCAATCTGGTCCGCTACGGCGGCATGCGCCCGGGCCGCGACATCTTCCAGATGGACGCCGGACTGAGCTACGGGTTGACCGAATACGCCCGCATGCTCGAGGTGCTGGAACAGCACGGGTTCGATCGTCGCTGCGCCTTCCCGCACGGTGGGCACCTGATCAACCTGCACATCGCAGTCGGATTGGGCTTGGGCGGTTGCGAGTCCTATCCCGGCGTGTTCGCACCGTTCGGCGGATACTCGCCGGCGTGCGTGCTGTCCGAGGGCACCATCGCGCCCACCGACGCACCGGGATTCGGCCTTGAGGAAAAGCCCGACCTGGCCGCTGTGATCGCTGAGGTGAACCGATGAGGATCGCCGTCGTCGGGTGCGGCGCGATGGGGTCGATCTACGCCGCCAAATTGGCTGCCGCCGGAAACGACGTGCTGGCGATCGACCGGTCGCGTGCGCACGTCGAAGCCATCGCCGCGCACGGGCTGCGGATCAGCGGCCCCCAGTCCGACGAGGTGGCGATCATGCGGGCGGCCACCGCCGCGCCGGCCGAGCCGATGGACCTGGTGGTGCTGGCGGTCAAAGCGGCCGACGTGGCCACCGGGGCAGCCCAGGTCCTGCCGCTGCTCGGCGAACACACACCGGTGCTGACCATCCAGAACGGGCTGGGTTCGGCCGACACTGTCGCCGGAGTCGTCGGCGAGGCGCGTGTGGCGGTGGGAATCGCCAGCGGATTCGGAGCGTCGCGGCCAGAACCCGGGCACGTCCACCACAACGCGATGCGGGCGGTGCGATTCGGTGCGTATGCCGCGCTGCCGTTTTCGTCGGTCGAGGCGATCGCCGCGGTGTGGTCGGACGCCGGTTTCGACGCCGCAGCGGTGGCTGACATCGCCGCGATGCAGTGGGAGAAGCTGATCTGCAACGTCGCCTACAGCGCGCCGTGTGCGTTGACGGGTATGACGGTCGGGCAGGTGATGGACGATGACACCGCCATGGGGCCGGTCAGCCGCGCTGCCGCGACTGAAGCCTGGGCGGTGGCTCGCGCCGCCGGAATCAACATCGCCGTGGCCGACCCGGTCGCCCACGTCCGGGACTTCGGAGCGCAGATGCCGGATGCCAAACCGTCTGCGCTGCTGGACCATCAGGCTCGGCGGGCCAGTGAGATCGATGTGATCAACGGCGCGGTGGTGCGCAGGGCCGAACAGATCGGGCAGTCGGCTCCGGTCAATACGACGCTGACGGCCCTGGTCAAAGCCGTTGAGCGTCAGTGGTTGACGCCGCAGAACTGAACACCATGCCGGGTGGCGTTCAGTTGCAGACGTCCCACCCGCAGCGGGCCTAACGTGGAATGTCATGACCTCCGACAAGGCGCGGGTGGACCTGCGCGGAGCCCCGCAGACCATGCTCGCGACGTTGTACGCCAAGGCGCTGGACGCCGATCTTCCGGTACCGATTCTGGGTGATCGTTACGCGAAAGAAGTGGTCGGCCGCATCGATTACGACTGGGCCAAGACCACCATCACCGCGGCACGCTCACCGTCGGTGACCACTCGCGCAGCCCACTTCGACGAGTGGGCCCGCCAATTCCTGGCGGCCAACCCTAGTGCCGTGGTGCTGCACCTGGGCTGCGGGCTGGACGCTCGCTACTTCCGGCTGGAACCGGGCGACGGAGTCGACTGGTACGACATCGACTACCCGGAGGTCGCGGCTCTGCGTCGGCGGCTGCTGCCGGAGCGAGACCACAACCACGTGGTGGCCGGGTCGGTCACCGACCCGGCATGGCTTGCCGAAATCCCCGCTGACAGGCCAACATTGATGATCGGTGAAGGCCTGACGATGTACCTGAACGAGCAGGACGGTGTCGGATTGTTGCGCCGGGTGGTTGAGCACTGCCCGCAGGGGGAGTTGCAGTTCGACGCCTTCAACTGGTTGGGCATCAAGTCGCAGTGGTCCAATGCCGTCGTGCGCCGCTCCGGGGCGACGCTGCACTGGGCGATCAATCGGCCCGACGACATCCTGGCGGCGGTGCCCGGCACCCGCCTGCTCGAATGGGTCCGCTGGTTTGAGTCGGACACCTTCGGGAAGCTGCCCCGCGCGTACCGGGCGCTGGGCAAGGTGATGGCGATGGTGCCGGCGGCCGCGAACATGTCGCAGTACCACCGCTATGCCTTCTGAACTGCGCGGGTGGGGCGGCCACAACACCGTTGACTAATTACGTTACGTAATGTAATTGTTTAGGGCATGAGTCGCCGCCAGCGGATGCCACAGTGACGGCGAGCCCGGACCAGGCCCCGGCCGGTCGCGGACGCCCGCGCGATCCGCGCACCGAACAGGCCATCACCGAAGCCGCCCGTCGGCTGCTGGCCCGTGACGGTTACGACCAGGTGTCCATCGAGGCGATCGCCCGTGAGGCAGACGTCAGCCGCCCCACCGTCTACCGGCGCTGGCCCTCCAAGACCCATCTGGTGTTCGACGCCGTGTTCGGATCCGCCGAAGTCGGTGATGTGCTCACCAGTTCGGGTGACTTCGAAGCAGACCTGCGCCAATTCGTTGCAGGCGTATTCGAGTTCTGGCGCTCACCGGACGTGGCTGCCGCGGCACTGGGCATCCTGGCCGATCGGCACCGCGACCCGGAGCTGTTCATCCGCACCCAACAGCTGCTCGACGAGACGACCCGCACCGCGTTCGGTGTGCTGGTCCGTGCCGGCATCGACCAAGGCGTGCTTGATGCCGACATCGATATCGAGATCGCCTATGACGCCATGGTGGGCACCAGTTTCTACGTCGCCCAGGTCTTGGCCACCGACACCGTCGATGCCGCCGCCGACAGGCTGTGCTCCCTGCTGCTGCAGGGAATGAGAAAGAAGGAGAACCGGGATGAGTGACGAGTTGTCCGTGGCATTCGGCGGCTTGCTCGACGAAGTCCGCGCCGTCGAACAGCGCCTGCTGAGCGCAGATCCGCCGCTCGATGAGGCAGACGTGCTCGACGGGTACCGGTGGGCGCTGAGCCTGCTGCGGGTGGCCTCCGAGGCCTACGTCTGGGGGGATTCGGACAAGCCGATCCTGGTCGACGTGATCGGGCCGTATCTCAAATGGGGCGGGGACAACTCGGATGCCTTCTACCAGCTGGCGCCGATCGACCCCACCCGCAGCTACCGAGTCACCGGGAACCGCGGCGACGCGGTCTACCTGTCCATGACCGTCTACGGCGGCCCGGACGACGGCCGGTACAGCGACCGGATCATCGACACGATCAACGACCGCGACCTGGGCTGCGACGCCGACGGCAACTTCGAGTTCGTCATCAGTGCTGACGAACACGCGGGACATCGGCTCAAGCTGGAGCCCGACGCGGTCTTCATCCTGACCCGTGACTATCTCACCGAGCCGGGTGCGCAACGACGGGTGCAGTGGAAGATCGAGGCGCTTGACGACACCCCGCGGCGCCCCGACAGCCCGGCCGACCTGAGCAGACGGATGCGCGCAGCGCGGACCTGGATCCACGAACAGGCCGCCATGGCGCCGGTGCGGCTGCCGGCCAATGTGCTGCAGGAGCCCTACCCGGTGCCGAGTCGCACCGTCGGGTGGGCCGCCGGGGACGCCGCCTACTCCATGGGTGCCTACGAACTCGAGCCCGGCCAGGCGCTGGTCGTCGAAGGAACCTCACCGGAGTGCGTGTTCTGGAATCTGTGCCTGTGGAACCCCTTCCTGCACACCTACGACTACACCCGCGAGCGGGTCACGATCAACGGCACGCAGGTCACCTATCGACCCGACGGGTCCTGGCAGATCGTGATCAGCGAAACCGATCCCGGTCATCCGAACTGGGTGTCCACCGCCGGCCGGTCGAAAGGCCTGATCTGGTTACGCTGGTTCCTGCCGGAGGTCACCCCGGACCCACTGAACTGTCGGGTCGTCGACGTCGCAGAGCTGGCCTCGTGAGTGCCCCGGCCGCTCGTCCGGGCGCGATCCGCCTCGACGACCTCGCGGATCCGGTCTTTCCCGAGGCCGCCGGCCCGATACGCGAGGGACTGGCCGGCTACGGCGCTGTTCTGCAGCTCACACCGGATGCGCTGCTGCAGGCCGCTGCCGACAGAACGGGCCTGAGCAACTGGGGCGACAACGGATTCCGGGAGCGCCTCGACGTACTGTGCGAGTCGCTTGTCGCCGAAGCCGACCTGTCCGACGTCGGGCGGGCGATGGCGTTCGAGCAACTGACCGGCCACCTGGTCAACCGGCTTCGGCTGGAAGACGTGATCGCCGCGAACCCCGAAATCGACAGTGTCGAGATCGAGCGCCCGATCATCATCTGCGGACTGCCGCGCACCGGGACCACGCACCTGCACAACCTGATCGCTGCCGACCCATCGCTGCGGTACCTGCCGTACTGGGAGAGCATGGAGCCGATTGCCACTCCGGGCGAAGCCGATCCGCGGGCCAGGCAAGACCGGTGCGCCGTCGGCCTGGACATGATCAACACCTCGATGCCCGAGTTCAAGCGCATGCACGACATGACCGTCGACCACGCGCACGAAGAGATCCAGCTGCTGGCCAACGACATCTCGGGGATGCTCTTCGAATGCAGCTACTACGTACCGGCATTCGCTCAGCACTACAAAACCCATGACCAGACGGCGTCGTACGCCTATATGAAACGCACGCTGCAGGCGCTGCAATGGTCGCGCGGCGGGACCCGCTGGGTACTCAAGTCACCACAGCATCTGGAGCAGTTCCCGGCGCTGTACGCCACCTTCCCAGACGCCACCTTCGTTGTGACACACCGGGATCCGGTCGAGGTGACACGGTCGATGGCGACCATGATCAGCTACGCGGCGCGGATGTCCTGCGACCGCCCCGACCCGGTCAAGATCTCGAAGTATTGGCTCGACCGGGCCGAGGACCTGCTCAGCGGCTGCCTGCGTGACCGCGACGTGCTGCCGGCTGCGCAGTCCGTCGACGTTCGCTTCGAGGACTTCATGGCCGATGAGGACGGAACGGTCGCCGCCATCTACGAGCTCGCCGGCCAGCCGCTCGATACTCGGGCGAAAGAAGCGATGGCGCAGTTCTGTGTCGACCACCCCCGCGGGCGCTACGGCGCCGTCGACTACCGGCCCGCTGATCTGGGTCTGGATGCCGACGAAGTGGCAACCCGCCTGCGCGACTACCGAAACCGATTCGTCTCCGACCAATAGGAGAAAACATGAACCAACCGATTGCTGCCGAAGCGTGGGTCGCCACCGAACTCGGCGACCCGGGCAAGGTCCTGGCCCGCCAGAGCATCGAGGTGCGGCCGCCCGGCCCGGGGGAGATCCGGGTCGCCGTGCGCGCATTCTGCTTGAACTTCAACGACATCGACGTCATCAAGGGCCGCTACACGACGATGCCGCTGCCGGCACCGTTCGTGCCGGGCATGGAGACGGTCGGTGTGGTCGAGAGTGCGGGACCGGGCTCCGAGCATCTGATCGGCCGGCGCATCGTCGGAATCCCGGTGATGGCCTTCGGCGGGTACGCCTCCTACGCGATCGTCGACGCGGCGACCGCGCTGGACCTGCCGGACTGGATCAGCGATGTCGACGGTGCGGCCCTGCACTACCCGTTCCACCTGGGCTGGTTCGCGCTGCGCGAGCGCGGCCGGCTGAAGCCGGGGGAGACCCTGCTGGTCCACGCCGCCGCCGGGGGAACCGGTTCGGGCGCCCTGGTACTCGGCAAGGCGCTGGGTGCGCGCGTCATCGCCACCGCCGGCAGCGAGGAGAAGCTGGCGTTCTGCAAGGAGCTCGGCGCCGATCACGCGATCAACTACCGCGACGACGACTGGGTGGAACAGGTCATGGAGCTGACCTACGGCCGGGGAGTGGACGTCGCGTTCGATGCGGTCGGCGGCAACGTGACCGTGCAGACCTTCAAGTGCATGGGATTCAACGGCCGCCATCTGATGGCCGGATTCGCCGAGGACATCGCCCTGGAGGACGGCGACTACCTGTCGCCGCGGCCGATCGCCTACGGCAACTTCGACGTCTGCGGAGTGTGCCTGGTGTATGTCAACGACCCGGTGGGAGTGCGCCGCACCCTCGGATTCAACTGGCCCGCGCGCTCCGACGGACAGCGGGCGCACGTGGAGATCCTCGAGCTCATCCGCACCGGCAGGATCCGCACCGTCGTCGGTGCGGAGGTCGACTGGGCGGACCTGCCGAATGCGTTGGAGCGCATGGCGGCCCGACAGACCACCGGCCGCCTGGTCGTCGGGACCGGCTTCCACGGGTGATCCCCGGGCCAAACGGATGCCAAAGGTCACTTCCTCCTAGGAAGGTAGTCACCGTAGCCTGGCGACCATGATTCAGTTGGGGTCGCCACCACCCCCGGCGCCGGTCGTCAAGCCCCGCCGGCGCGGGGGCCCGCGCGGGCCGGTGTTCCTCGGTGCCAACATCGTGGTGCTGGCCTGGCTGGTCGTCTCGGTGGCGCTGCTGATCGGACACGACGCCATCGCGCACCCGATCTGGCTGCCGGTGCACGCGCTGCTGCTGGGCGCCGCCACGAACGCGATCGTCATCTGGTCGGGACACTTCACCACCACGCTGTGCCGGGTACCCGACCCGCCGCACTGGCATCTGGTGGCCAAGCTGGCGGTGCTCAACACCGGGGTGATCGCGGCTCTGGCCGGTGTCGCCTTCAGCGCCGAGGTGTTCACCGGTATCGGGGGTGCGGTGGTGGCCGTGGTCGCCGTCGTCCACGGTGCCGAGTTGATCGCGATGAAGAAGTCCGCGCTGTCGGCGCGCTTCGACTACCTGGTCGGCTTCTACCTGGCGGCCTTGGTGGCCCTGCTGATCGGATCGGCAACCGGCGCCGCCATGGCCTTCGGCGTCGCCAGTTGGTACGCGCGGCTGTGGACCACCCATGTGCACGTGATGCTCTACGGCTGGATCGGGCTGACCGTCATCGGCACGCTTTTCACCCTGTGGCCCACCACAATCCGGGAGAAGATCACCCCGCGCAGCTTCGCCATGGCACGTCGGGCGCTGCCGACACTGTCGGCGGGTCTGATCGTGGCCGTCGTGGGACTGCTCGCCGGAAGCTGGGGGCTGGCGGCGGTGGGCCTGGCCGGCTACGCGGTCGGTGTGGGTCTGGCCATCGTCGGGTTGTGGCCGGGCCGGAGCTTCACCGGTCCCGCGGCCTGGATGCTGGTCGGCGCGACATGCTGGCTCGCGGTCGCCGTGGTGGTCGAGGTGATCGGACTGGTCGGGGCGCGGTCCGTCGATGTGTTGCCCGCGTTCGTCGAGCACACCCTGCTGCCGCTGCTGGCGGTGGGCTTCGTGGCCCAGATCCTGCTCGGCGCGTTGAGTCAGCTGCTGCCGATCCTGGTGGCCAACGGCCCGCCGGTGCGCAAGGCCGTCATCGCCTACCTGGACCAGGGCTGGCAGTTGCGGGTGGCTGCCATCAACGCCGCCGTGCCACTGGTGGCCGGGCCCTGGCACGGTGCGCTGCCGGTGATCGGCTGGGTGCTGGCCGCCGTCGCGGTCGCCAGTTTCGTGCTGCTGGCCCTGCGGCTGGCGCTACCGGTGGCGCTGCGCGGCCCCGTCGACGTCGAGAAGATCCAGCCGCGCTCCGGTGCGGTGACGGCCGCGGTCGCAGTCGCGTCGCTGGTGGCGGTCGGATCGGCGCTGACACTGGGGCTGGGTGCCCCGGCCCCCTCGGGGGCCGCCGACGTCGCCGGCGCGGCCCGCACCGCCGATGTCACGTTGAACAACATGCGGTTCGCCCCGGACGTCATCGACGTGCCGGCCGGAACCCGGCTGGTGCTGCGGGTCACCAACATCGACGGACTTCCGCATGACCTGCGAGTTGACACCGGAGAGCACACCCCGCGGCTGAGCCGCGGACAGACCGCGGTGCTGGATCTCGGTGTGGTGAACCAAGACCGGGACGTGTGGTGCGACGTGCCCGGCCACCGGGCCGCCGGAATGACGATGACGATCCGCGCCGTCGGCGGCGTCCCGCGCCATGAGCACACCGGGGGCCACCACGGCGGCGCCATGCCGGCACCGGCGAACCTGGACCTCGCCGCCGACCCGTCGCCGGGCTGGACACCGCACGACGCGGTGCTGGCCCCGGCGACACCGGGCCTGCATCGGGTGGAACTTCGCGCCGTCGACCGGGAACTGGAGGTCGCGCCCGGTCGTCGCGAGCTCCGCTGGACCTTCGGCGGCGTCGAGCCGGCCCCGACGCTGCACGGCAAGGTCGGCGACACCTTCGAGATCACCCTGATCAACGACTCGACCATGGGGCACGGCATCGACTTTCACGCCGGCGCACTGGCCCCGGACCAACCGATGCGCACCCTGAATCCGGGGGAGCGCCTGGTCTACCGGTTCACCGCGCGACGGGCCGGCGCCTGGCTGTATCACTGCAGCACGCCGCCGATGACGCTGCACATCGCCAACGGCATGTACGGAGCGGTGATCATCGACCCGCCGGGCCTGCCGGCGGTGGACCGGGAGTACGCCCTGGTCGGCGCACAGTTGTATGCGGGCGCGCCGGATGCCGACGCCAAGACGGCGGCGATTCGGGCCGGACAACCCGATGGCTGGATGTTCAACGGCACCGCGGCCCAGTACATGCACGCCCCGCTGCCGGCGCGTACCGGTGAGCGGGTGCGCGTCTGGGTGGTCAACGCCGGACCCGGCGACTCGATCGCCTTCCATGTGGTCGGTGGGCAGTTCGACACCGTCTACAAAGAGGGCGCCTGGCTGCTGCGTCCCGCCGATCCGGGCGGATCCCAGGCCCTCGACCTGGCGCCCGCGCAGGGCGGTTTCGTCGAGCTGACCTTCCCCGAACCGGGCCACTACCCGTTCATGGATCACGACATGCGGCACGCCGAGAACGGGGCGCACGGCATCTTCGAGGTCTCCGGGTAAACATCCGACACGGTGCGCCACCAGGTGTGTGAGCCCGGGACGGTCGGTGTTCGCTGGCATAATGAGATCAGCGTCACAAGGAGGCTCGCATGGGCCAGCTGCCAGGCATTACCGGTCCCCAGGTCAGCCTTGAACCTGTGCAGCTGATCGGGCCGGACGGCACTCCGACCGCCGAGCAGCGCTACAGCCGGGACCTGCCCGAAGAGACCCTGAGCTGGCTTTACGAGCAGATGGTCCTTACCCGTGAGCTCGACATCGAACTGGTCAACCTGCAGCGCCAAGGCGAGTTGGCGTTGTATGCGTCCTGCCGTGGGCAGGAGGCGGCCCAGGTCGGCGCCGCCGCACCGTTGCACAAGACCGACTGGCTGTTCCCGCAGTACCGCGAGCTGGGAGTCTTCGTCACGCGCGGGATTCCGGCGTGGCACGTCGCGGCCGCCTGGCGCGGAACGTGGAACGGCGGGATGGAGTTCACCGCGAAATGCTGTGCGCCGATCTCGGTTCCGATCGGGACGCAGGCACTGCACGCGGTGGGCGCGGCGATGGCCGCGCAACGCCTGGACGAGCACTCGGTCACCGTTGCGTTCGTCGGCGACGGCGCCACCAGTGAGGGCGACGTCCACGAGGCGCTGAACTTCGCCGCGGTGTTCGCCACCCCGTGCGTGTTCTACGTGCAGAACAACCAGTGGGCGATCTCGGTGCCGCTGCGCCGGCAGACCGCCGCACCGTCGCTGGCCCACAAGGCGATCGGCTACGGCATGCCGGGGATCCGGGTGGACGGCAATGATCCGCTGGCCTGCTTCGCGGTGATGACCGAGGCGGCCGAGCGCGCCCGCGACGGCGGCGGTCCCACACTGATCGAGGCCGTCACCTACCGGCTCGGCCCGCACACCACCTCCGACGACCCGACGCGCTACCGCAGCAGCGCCGAACTCGACCACTGGTCCGCGCTGGATCCGATCCCGCGGTACCGCAGCTACCTGAGCAACATCGGGGTGTGGTCGCAGCGTCTCGAAGACCGGATCGCCGCCCGGTCCAAGCGTCTGCGCACCGAGTTGCGGGACGCCACGGTTGGCGCCGGTGACGTCGACGTCGACGAGGTCTTCACCGCCGTGTACTGCGAGATCACCCCGGAACTGCAGCAGCAGCGGCGCGCGCTGCTCGCCGAGTTGGCCAGGGAGCGCTGATGACCCAGATCCTCGAGCCACCGACCCTCCCGACAACGCCGTCCCCGGACGAGGGGCACGATTCGGCCACCGGGCAGCTGACCATGGTGGCTGCGCTCAACCAGGCACTGCGCGACGCGATGGACGCCGAGCCGAAGGTACTGGTCTTCGGTACCGACGTCGGTGTGCAGGGCGGGGTGTTCCGGGTGACCGAAGGGCTGGCCGAAACATACGGTGAACAGCGCTGTTTCGATACGCCGCTGGCGGAGTCGGCGGTGATCGGCATCGCCATCGGCCTGGCGGTCCGCGGCTTCGTCCCGGTCCCCGAGATCCAGTTCGACGGGTTCAGCTACCCGGCGCTGGACCAGGTGGTCAGCCACCTGGCCAAGTACCGGACCCGGACCCGCGGTGAGGTGCCGATGCCGGTCACCGTACGCATCCCGTCGTTCGGCGGAATCGGTGCGGCCGAACACCATTCGGAGTCCACCGAAACCTACTGGGCGCACACTGCCGGGCTGAAGGTAGTCGTCCCCGCCGACCCGTCGGATGCCTACTGGCTGCTACGGCACGCCATCGCCGCCCCCGATCCGGTGATGTTCCTGGAGCCGAAACGGAGGTACTGGGCGCGCGGGCCCGTCGACACCGCCCACCCGGCGCCGGGCATCGGGTGCGCCGCGGTGCGCCGAACCGGCACCGACGTCACGGTGCTGACCTACGGCGGCGGGGTCGCGACCGCATTGTCGGCAGCGGAAATCGCTGCGCAACAACACGGATGGAGCTTAGAGGTCGTCGATCTGCGCTCACTGGTCCCGCTCGACTTCGACACCGTCGTGGCATCGGTGCGGCGCACCGGGCGCTGCGTGGTGCTGCACGAGGGCCCGCGCAACCTCGGCTATGGCGCCGAACTGGCCGCCCGCATCCAGGAGGAATTGTTCTACGAGCTGGAGGCGCCGGTGCTGCGCGCCAGCGGATTCGACACCCCCTATCCGCCGGCTCGGCTGGAGCGGCTCTGGCTGCCCGGACCGGACCGGTTGTTGGATCACGTCCAGCGGGTCCTGGAGTTGCCGTGAGCGCCGAGCCGGTCGAGACCTTCGTGGTCCCCGATCTTGGGGAGGGTCTCGAAGAGGTGACGCTGACCAGTTGGAACGTCGCCGTCGGTGATCAGGTGGAACTCAATCAGGTGCTGTGCTCGGTGGAGACGGCCAAGGCGGAAGTGGAGATCCCCAGTCCGTATGCCGGCCGGGTCGTCGAACTCGGTGGTGCCGAGGGTGACGTGCTGGCGGTCGGGGCACCGCTGGTGCGTATCGGCACCGGACCGGTGAGCGAACCTGTTGAAGCCGGCCCGCCCGAGCGCAAACCGGTGCTGGTCGGCTACGGCGCCGACGACGCCTTCGACACCAGCCGCCGCACCTGCTCCACCACCGGGCGACCCAAAGCCAAACCGGCCGCCCGTAAGCTCGCCGCCGAACTGGGCGTCGATCTGGGCGGGGTACCGCCGGGCCCGAACGGTGTGATCACCACCGACGGTGTGCGGGCGGCGGCCGGCGGCATCGAATCCGCCGATGACGAACGCCCGGTGACTCCGGTTCAAGCTGTCATGGCGCAACGGATGACGCTGTCCCGCAGCCGGATTCCGGATGCGCATGCCAGTCTGCTGGTGGACTGCGGCAATCTCCTGCAGCTGCGCGATCGCCTTGCCGCCATTTCGGGCGAGGCGGCCATCACCCCGTTCGTGCTGATTCTGCGCCTGCTGATCGTCGCGCTGCGAAGTCACCCGGTGCTCAACGCGACCTGGGTCGATGCACCGGAGGGCCCCAAGATCCGCACCCATCACGCGGTACACCTGGGTTTCGGGGTGGCCGCGCCCCGGGGACTGCTGGTGCCGGTGGTGTTCGATGCGGACCGTAAGTCGACCCGAGAACTCGCCGACTGCGTGGCCCGGCTCATCGCCGATGCCCGGGCGGGCACTCTCAAGCCCACCGAGCTGCAGGGTTCGACGTTTACCGTCTCGAATTTCGGCGCGCTCGGAATCGATGACGGGGTTCCGGTGATCAACTACCCGGAGGCGGCCATCCTGGGCATGGGCTCGTTGAGACCGCGGCCGGCAGCCGTCGGGGACACCGTGGTGGTCCGCCCGCAGATGACGCTGACCTGTGCGTTCGACCACCGGATTGCCGACGGAGCGCAGGTTGCCGAATTTCTCTGTGCGCTACGCGATCTGATCGAGAACCCCGATACCGCCCTGCTTGACCTGTAGGACGGGTGCGCTAGCTGCGCCGCGCTGCGGCCAACCGGGCTACGAACTCCGGCGACTCGACGCTGGCCGCCTGCGGGCCCAGTTCGGTGCGCTTGGCGAACTCGTGCTGGTCGCCTTCGATCGCGCCGGGGCTCGCGGTGGCTCGCATGGTCGCCTTGGTCGCCAACACCACGTTCCGGGGTGCGGAGGCGGGGCCGGAGGCCAGCGCCATCGCCGCGGCGACCGGGTCGTCGCTGATCTGCAGAGCCAACCCGTGCCGCACCGCGGCTTCGGCGTCGAAGCGCATCCCGAACAACAGCGCGGCCCGGGCCACCTGCGGCCCCACCGTGCGATTCAACATCCAGGTGGCGCCGCCTCCGGGGTGTATTCCCAGCTTCTGGAAGCGGGGGTCGAACAGGGCTGCTGGACCGGCGATGCGGACGTCGGCCGCCAGGGCCAGGTTCAGTCCGGCACCCACGGCGGCGCCGTTGACCGCGGCGATGGTGGGCAGCGCACACTGCGCGACCGCCATGAAACCGTCGTAGAGCGCCAACAGACCGTCCTCGGTGGCGGCACCCAGCGCAGAGAGGTCGGCGCCGGCGCAGAATGCCCGCCCTGCGCCGGTGACCACCACGGCGTGCACACCGGGGTCGGCTTCGGCCTGCTGCACTGCGGCGCGCAGTTGCGCCGACATCGCGCCGGTGACCGCGTTGCGGCGGTCGGGATCGTTGACGGTTACCAGCGCCACCCGCTCAGCAACGCTGTATAAGACGAGATCAGAATCTGTCATGAGGGCGGTGCAGCCGGAACCGGTCAGGCGACCCAGGCAATGACCAGGGCCGATACCACCACCAGCAAGCTCATGGCGATTGAGAACATGATGATCGTACGTTCGTGGCTCATTGGCCCAGCTTATCCTGCTGCGCCGGGCGTCATCGCCGTTCCTCGGTGCGATGTGACGCCGCGGGTACCTGCCCTGACCTCGGCGCCCCCGGCAGGACTCGAACCTGCGACCACAAGATTAGAAGTCATGTGCTCTATCCACCTGAGCTACGGAGGCAATGCGGTCCCAGTTTATCCGCCGGTGGTGGCGCCTCGGAGGCGACTGAGCAATGCCGCCAGGTGCCAATTCCAATTCGGCGGGCCAACACAGTGTTTCGTTTTGCCGGCCGTAGGCCTGATCTGGACAATCGGCACCCGTCGCAGTGGGCAAACAACTAGCGTTGAATGGTGCGCGTGACGATTGTGAATCAGGAGGGGCGCGTGACGGTGGCAGGGGCGATACGCCGGGGAAATCCGGGCCCGAAACCGGAGTCGGGAGCCTCACGTGGGTGACCTCGTCGACGCCGCGGGTCTGCCCACCGAACTCGGTGCTGTCGACTACCTGCTGCACCGAGGCGAGGCCAACCCGCGCACCCGTTCGGGGATCATGGGCCTGGAGCTGCTCGACACCACCCCGGACTGGGATCGTTTCCGGAACCTGTTCGAGAACGTCTCGCGCCGCGTGCTGCGGCTGCGGCAGAAGGTGGTGGTGCCCACACTGCCGACGGCGGCACCGCGCTGGGTGGTGGACCCCGACTTCAACCTGGACTTCCACGTGCGACGGGTTCGGGTGCCCGAGCCAGGGGGACTGCGTGAGGTGCTCGACCTGGCTGAGGTGAGTCTACAGTCCCCACTGGACATTCAGCGCCCGCTGTGGGCGGCCACGCTGGTGGAGGGCCTGGCCGGAGGGCGGGCCGCGACCCTGCTGCACCTGAGCCACGCGGTCACCGACGGCGTCGGCGGCGCCGAGATGTTCGGTCAGATCTATGACTTGGAACGCGACCCGCCGGCCAGAGCGTTGGCTCCGCAACCGGTGCCGCAGGATCTGTCGGCCAACGACCTGATGCGCGACGGCATCAATCACCTTCCGGCCGCGGTACTCGGCGGCACCCGGGACGCGTTGATCGGGGTCCTGTCGATGGCGACCCGCACAGTGCGGGACCCGTTGTCGGTGGTGGCCGGTGCCATCGGCTACGCGCGGTCGGGGGCGCGGGTGATGAGCCAGGCAGCCGAACCGTCGCCGCTGCTGCGCCGGCGCAGTCTGAGCAGTCGCACCCAGGCGATCGACATCCGGCTGTCGGATCTGCACCGGGCCGCCAAGGCCGGTGGCGGGTCGATCAACGACGCCTATCTGGCCGCGATCTCGGGTGCACTCGGGCGCTACCACCGGGCGTTGGGGGTGCCGATCGCCACCTTGCCGATGGCGATCCCGGTGAACCTGCGCGCCGAGGCGGACCCGGCCGGCGGCAACCGGTTCACCGGGGTGAACCTGGCCGCCCCGGTCGGTGTCGCCGACCCGGTGGAGCGGATGAAGCGAATCCGATCCCAGATGACCCAGCGGCGCGAAGAACCCGCGATGGACGTGATCGGCTCCATCGCACCGCTGCTGAGCGTGTTCCCGACTCCGGTCCTGGAGAAGATGACCGAATCGGTGGTCGGCGCCGACGTGCAGGCCAGCAATGTGGCGTTCTATCCCGGTGACACCTACATTGCCGGCGCCAAAGTGTTGCGGCACTACGGAATCGGACCACTTCCCGGGGTGGCGATGATGGTGGTGCTGATCTCGCGTGGCGGTGAGTGCACCATCACAGTCCGCTACGACCGGGCCGCCGTCCGTGACGAGAAGCTGTTCACCAGCTGCCTGGTCCAGGGATTCGACGAGGTGCTGGCACTCGCCGGAGACCCCGCACCGCATTGTGTGGCCGCATCGTTCGACGCGGGTGCGCAGTCATGACCGACGATCAGAAACCGCCGCGCGATATGCGGTTGCCCGGTTCGGTGGCCGAGATCGCGGCCAGCCCACCGGGTCCCAAGGTCGGTGCGTTCTTCGACCTCGACGGCACCCTGGTGGCGGGCTTCACCGCCGTGATCCTCACCCGGGAGCGAGTCCGCAGCCGGGACATGGGGTTGGGGGAGTTGTTCGGGATGATTCAGGCCGGGCTCAACCACCAACTGGGCCGGATCGAGTTCGAAGAGCTCATAAAGAAGGCCTCGTCGGCGCTGCGTGGACGTTCGATCAGTGATCTCGACGAGATCGGCGAGCGGCTGTTCGTCCAGAAGATCGCCAAGCGGATCTACCCGGAGATGCGCGAAGTGGTGCGGGCGCACCAGGCGCGCGGGCACACCGTGGTGCTCAGTTCCTCGGCGCTGACCATTCAGGTCGAGCCGGTGGCCCGTTTCCTGGGCATCACCAACACCCTCACCAACGTGTTCGTGACCGATCAGGACGGTGCGCTCACCGGCGATGTGGTGGAACCGATCCTATGGGGGCCGGGTAAGGCCGCCGCGGTGCAGAAGTTCGCCGCCGAGCACGACATCGACCTGCAGGACAGCTACTTCTACGCCGACGGCGACGAGGACGTCGCGCTGATGCATCTGGTCGGCAACCCGCGGCCGACCAATCCCGAGGGCAAGATGGCCTCGGTCGCCCGCAAGCGTGGCTGGCCGATCCTGCAGTTCAACAGCCGGGGCAGCGGTGTCGTCGGACAGCTGCGCAATCTGGCCGGGATCGGGTCGATGGTCCCCGTCGGCGCGGGAGCGATCGGGCTGGGTCTGTTGAGCGGCAGCCGGCGCCGGGGCGTCAACTTCTTCACTGCGTTCTTCCCGCACCTGCTGCTGACTCTTAACGGCGTGCGGCTCAACGTGATCGGCAAGGAGAACCTCACCGCGACTCGGCCGGCGGTGTTCATCTTCAATCACCGCAACCAGGTCGATCCGGTCATCACCGCATCGCTGGTGCGCGACAACTGGGTCAGCGTCGGCAAACGGGAGCTGGAGCGCGACCCGATCGCCGGTCCGCTGGGAAAGCTCACCGAGATGGTGTTCATCGACCGGGACGACGCGGCGGCCGCAGTGGAGTCACTGCACGAGGTGGAGGAGCGCGCCAAGAAGGGACTGTCGGTGGTGATCGCGCCCGAAGGCACCCGGGTCGACACCACCGGGGTGGGGCCGTTCAAGAAGGGCCCGTTCCGGATCGCGATGGCGGCCGGAATCCCGATCGTGCCGATCGTGATCCGCAACGCCGAGGTGGTCGCTGCCCGGGACTCGATCAGCGCCAACCCCGGCACCGTGGATGTCGCGGTGTTCCCTGCGATCTCGGTGCAGGACTGGACGGTTGACAACCTGGCCGAGCGGATCGCGGAGGTGCGGCAGCTCTATCTCGACACGCTGGCCGACTGGCCGGTCGACGAGCTGCCGGTCCGGCCGAGTAGGCCCGCCAAGAAGGCACCCGCCAAGAAAGCGCCGGCCAAGAAGGCACCCGCGAAGAAAGCGGCCGCCAAGAAGGCGCCGGCCGCGAAGAAGCCACCGCCCAACCCGAAAGGGGGGCAGTGACGACCTCACCTGCCACCGACCCCGCTGGGGCCACCGCGGCCGGCGACACGCTGGTACTGGCGTTCGTGTCGTCGCCGGTGGAGGCTGAGCTGGTCCAGCAGTGGCTGAGTCGGTACCGCGACGCACGGCCCGATGTCCGCGTCGAACTGCTGCAACTCGACCGGGCGGAACGGCCACCCGCGGTGATGGCGCGGTTGGTCGGGCAACTCGAACGCGACGAAAAGCGATCGGTCCAGCCGGTGCGGGTGTTCTGGATGCCGCGCGCCGGAGCCTCCGCGCTGTCCCGGGTGGCCGCGTTGCTGCCGGGCCGGAATCCCTACCGCCCCAACGAGCGTCAGCAGCGGCAGATCGTGCGCACCGAGTCGTCACTAGCCCGGGTGGTGGTCGGCGAACCGGCCAGTGTCGCCGAAATGCGCCAGCAGTGGAGTGAGAACACCGTCGGCGAGAACCCTCGAGATTTCGCGCACTTCGTCACCCGACGGGCGACGTTGGCGCTCGAACGCGCCGAATACCGGATTCTCGGCCCGCAGTACAAGTCGCCGCGGCTGGTGAAACCGGAGATCCTGGCGTCCAGCCGATTTCGGGAGGGATTGGACGCAATCCCGGGCGCCACGGTCGAAGAGGCCGGCAAGATGCTCGACGAGCTGTCCACCGGCTGGAGCCGGGTCTCGGTCGACCTCGTCAGCGTGCTCACCAGGATGCTCAGCCGTGGATTCGACCCCGAGATCGACTACGACGAATACCAGGTCGCCGCGTTGCGCACCGCGCTGGAAAACCACCCCGCGGTGCTGCTGTTCTCCCATCGGTCCTACATCGACGGTGCGGTCATGCCGGTCGCCATGCAGGAGAACCGGCTGCCTCCGGTTCACGTATTTGCCGGGATCAACCTGTCTTTCGGATTGATGGGGCCGTTGCTGCGCCGCTCCGGGGTCATCTTCATCCGGCGCAGTATCGGTGACAATCCGTTGTACAAGTACGTGCTCAAGGAGTACGTCGGCTACGTCATGGAGAAGCGGTTCAACCTGAGCTGGTCCATCGAGGGAACCCGGTCGCGTACCGGCAAGATGCTTCCCCCGAAGCTGGGGTTGATGACCTACGTCGCGGATGCCTACCTCGACGATCGCACTGAAGATGTGCTGCTGCAAGGTGTTTCGATCAGCTTCGACCAACTGCACGAGACGGCCGAATATGCCGCCTACGCCCGCGGTGGCGAGAAGACACCGGAGGGTCTCGGTTGGCTCTACCGCTTCATCAAGGCGCAGGGTGAACGCAGCTACGGCAAGATCTACGTGCGTTTCCCCGAGGCGGTGTCGATGCGTCAGTACCTCGGTTCCACCGACGGTCCGACCGCCCACGACCCGGACGCCAAGCGGCTGGCCATGCAGAAGATGGCCATCGAGGTGGCGTGGCGGATCCAGCGTGTCACCCCGATCAGCGCGACCGGCCTGGTGTCGGCACTGCTGCTGACGACGCATGGCCTGGCGTTGACGCTGGGGCAGATCCACCATTCGCTGCAGGACGGTCTGGACTACCTGGAGCGCAAGCAGACCCCGATCTCCACCAGTGCGCTGCGGCTGCGTAGCCGAGACGGGGTGCGCGCCGCGGTGGACGCGCTGTCCAACGGGCATCCGGTCACCCGCGTGGACGGCGGACGGGAGTCGGTGTGGCGGATCGCGCCCGAAGACGAGCACGCCGCGTCGTTCTACCGCAACTCGGTGATCCACGCCTTCCTGGAGACCTCGATCGTCGAGTTGGCGCTGGCCCATGCGGGCCGCGGTGAAGGTGACCGGCTCGACGCGTTCTGGTCCCAGGCGATGCGGTTGCGCGACCTGCTCAAGTTCGACTTCTACTTCGCCGACTCGGCTGCGTTCCGCGAGAACATCGCCGAGGAGATGTCCTGGTTCTCCGACTGGGAGGCCCGCGTCATGGCCGGCGGTGCCGAGATCGACGGACTGCTCTCGGAGAAGACGCCGGTGATGTCGGACGTCATGCTGCGGGTGTTCTTCGAGGCCTACGAGATCGTCGCCGATGTGCTCTGCGATGCGCCGGCCGACATCGGTGAGACGGAGATGACCCAGTTGGCCATGGGCGTCGGTCGCCAGTACGTGGCGCAGGGGCGGATTCGCAGCAGTGAGTCGGTGTCCACCCTGCTGTTCGCCACCGCCCGCCAGGTGGTCGCCGATCAGGGCCTGTTGGAGAGCTCGCCGGATCTGACCCAACGCAGGCTCGCGTTTCGCAGCGAGTTGCGCCGCATCCTGAAGGACTCCGATCACATCGGTCGGATCGCCCGCAGGGAATTCTTCGCCAGAGACGCCGAGGCACGCCGCCAGCGACGCGTACGCGGTGAGCGGTAGCACCGCGACGCCTCGATATGCACTGATCCGGCCGCGCGCCATACGCTGAGGGCCATGACTGCCACTCCGCGACGCCCGGCGGCGTTCGTTCCCGTGCTGGTCGGGGCGGCGATCCTGGCCGGGGGTACGGCCGCGGGGATCGGTGCGCTGTCGTTGGCCGACGCGCTGACCGCCACCGGCCTGCCCGATCCGGGCCCGGCGACCACCCTGGGACTGCCGTTCGTGCGGGCGGCCGGCGAGATCGCGGCGGTGCTGGCCATCGGTTCGTTTCTGCTCGCGGCGTTTCTGGTGCCACCGCAGGACAGCGGCGTGCTCGACGTCGCCGGGTATCGCGCGCTGCGGCTGGGCACACTGGCCTCCGGAATCTGGGCGGTCTGTGCGGCGCTGCTGGTTCCGCTGACGATCTCGGATGTCTCCGGGCATCCGCTGTCCGAGTTCGGAGATCCGGTCACGACCTGGTCGCTGGCCGGCCTGATCGACACCGCGTCCGCCTGGCGGTGGACGGCGTTTCTGGCCGCGGCGGTCACCTTGCTGAGCCTGTCGGTGCTGCGCTGGTCCTGGACACCGGTGCTGCTGGCGGGTTCGCTGCTGACCCTCATCCCGCTGGGGCTGACCGGGCACTCGGCCGCCGGCGGGTCCCACGACCTGGCCACCAACAGCCTGCTGATCCACCTGGTGGCCGCGGGCCTGTGGGCCGGCGGTCTGCTCGCACTGCTGGTGCACGCATTGCGCGGCGGTGAACATGCCGGTCTGGCGGCGCGGCGGTTCTCCACGGTGGCACTGTGGTGCTTTGTCGCCATGGGCCTGTCCGGGGCGCTCAACGCACTGGTGCGGCTCGCCCCGTCGGATCTGCTGACCAGCCAGTACGGCCTGCTGGTGGTGGCGAAGTTCGTCGCGTTGTGCCTGCTCGGGGTCGCCGGCTGGGGCCAGCGTCGGCGCGGGGTCGCGGCGCTGCAGGCGGAGCCGGACGCACCCAAGGCGTCACGGGCGTTGATTCGGCTGGCGCTGGTCGAAGCCGGAATCTTCGCGGTCACCTTCGGCATCGCGGTCGGGCTGGGCCGCACCCCGCCGCCCCCGCCGCCGGTGCTGAACCCGTCGATCCCGATGGTCAAGATCGGCTACGACTTCGCCGGCCCGCCCACGGTGGCGCGGATCCTGTTCGACTGGCGCTTCGACGTGATCTTCGGGACCGCCGCCCTGGTGCTGGCCGCGGTCTACCTGGCCGGGGTGCTGCGTTTGCGCCGCCGGGGCGATGCCTGGCCGGCGGGCCGGACGACGGCCTGGCTGCTGGGCTGCCTGATACTGCTGTTCGCCACCTCGTCGGGAACCGGCCGCTATATGCCGGCGATGTTCAGCATGCACATGGTCGTGCACATGCTGTTGTCGATGCTGGTCCCGATCCTGCTGGTGCTGGGCGGACCGACCACCCTGGCGCTGCGGGCCCTGCCGGCCGCCGGCCGGGGCGACCCGCCCGGGATGCGGGAATGGTTGCTGGCCGCACTGCACAGTCGGGTCTCGCGCTTCCTGACCAACCCGATCATCGCGGCGGTGATCTTCGTCGTGGGCTTCTACGGCCTGTACTTCAGCACGCTGTTCGATTCGATCGCCGGCAGCCATGCGGGGCACGTCGCGATGAACGTGCACTTCCTGCTCAGCGGCTACCTGTTCTACTGGGTGGTGATCGGCGTGGATCCCACACCGAGACCCATCTCACCGCTGGCCAAACTGGCGGTGGTGTTCGCCTCGCTGCCGATGCACGGCTTCTTCGGGGTGCTGCTGATGGGCCTGCAGAAGGTGCTGGGCGAATGGTTCTACGGCGGCCTGAAACTGCCCTGGCACACCGACCTGGCGGGGGACCAGCATCTGGGCGGTGGCATCACCTGGGCGGCGGGCGAACTGCCGCTGTTGGTGGTGATGGTCGCGCTCCTGATCCAGTGGCACCGCAGTGACGAGCGCGTCGCCAAGCGGCTCGACCGTGCCGCCGACCGCGATGAGGACGCCGAGTTGGCCGCCTATAACGCGATGCTGGCCGAGGTGGCCCGCCGCGACGCCTCGGACCGGCCTTGACCGGGCTACTCGGGTAGGCCGGCCTCGGCGATCGCGTCGGCCTCCTGTTCGGTGGCCACCGAGGGTCCCGAGCCCGGGAGTCTCTTGCCGGCCACCTCCGGGGTGAACCACACCGTGATCGCGCCGACGACGCCCGCGCACATCAGGATGTAGGCCGGCACCATCACGTTGCCGGTTCCCGACACCAGCGTCTCGGCGACCAGCGGTGTGGTGCCACCGAATGCCGACACCGAGATGTTGAAGCCGATCGCCACCGCGAAAAGGCGCGCCTTGGTGGGGAACAGGGCCGGCAGGGTCGACGGCGTCGTGCTGTAGAAGCAGACCAGCGTCATGCCGATGAGCAGGACGCCCAGCAACCGCATCGGATAGTTTCCGCCGTGCCGGATCAACAGAAAAGCCGGAACGGAGCCGACGATCAGCAGCCCGCTTCCGGTCCACAGGATCGGTTTGCGGCCGATTCGGTCGGACAGCTTGGCCAGCGGTATCACCGTGACCAGCATCAGCAGCAGGGCCACCACGATCATCGTCAGCCCGCGACTGCCGCTGATTCCGCCGACCTGCTTGAAGTACGTCGGCAGGTATCCGGTGAGCATGTAGTTGGTGACGTTCTCGGCCAGCACCAGGCCCATGCAGATCAACAGGCCCCGGCGGTGTTGCACGACGGTCCGCCGGAACTGCTGCCACCCGTTGCCGCGGGGCGCGTCGTGGTTCTCGTTGAGTTGTTCCAGCTCCATATAGGCCGGTGATTCGTCGATCCGCAGCCGCATGTACAGCGTGACGATGGCCAGCGGGACGCCCAGCAGGTACGGGACCCGCCAGCCCCAGTGCAGCATGTCCGAGACGGGCAGTTGGGACTTCATCAGCGTCACCACCGCCGCGCCGGTGACGTAGCCGCCCAGCGTGCCCAGCGGCAGGAACCCGGTCAGCGCACCGCGACTGCGGTCGGGGGCGTGTTCGCTCACGTAGGTCATCGCCCCCACGTACTCGCCGCCCGTGGAGAAACCCTGCATGACGCGGGTGACGATCAGCAGGATCGGAGCCCAGACCCCGATCTCCTCATACGAGGGCAGCAGCCCGGTCACCGTGGTGCCGATCGCCATCAGCGTGACGGTCATGATCAGCACTCGTTTACGGCCGATTCGGTCGCCGAGCGCTCCGAAGACGATCCCGCCGAACGGCCGCACCGCGAAGGCCGCCGCCAGGGTGCCGAAGGTGGCGATCAGGCCGGCCGCGCTGGAGCTGTCACTCGGGTAGAAGACCTGTGCGATCGTGGTGGCGAGGAAGCCGTAGATGCCGAAGTCGTACCACTCCATGAAGTTGCCGACGGCGGTTCCCGCGATCGAGCGCTGCATGGCCGCGGGATCCGAGACCCGGATGTCATCGCGTGCCCATTGTCGGCGGCTCGTGTGTTCACCGCCGCCGGATTGGCCTTTGGTATCCACCGCACGCAAACGTATACCAACATCGAGCACAGTTCCCGGCGACGTGAAGGCCCGCCCGGGCCGGGGGAGCCCCTACGATGGCGGGCATGCGCAGGCTCTCAGCCGTCCTGACCGTTGCGAGCGCCGCCGCTGCCCTGGTCGCAGCTTGCTCACCCAGCCCCTCGCAGTCGGTTCCGTCGTCGTCCGCCGCTTCGCCTTCGCCGGCCACGGCCTCATCCACTGTGGTCGCAGAGCCCACGTCGACCTCGCACGCACCGACCTCGCCCACAGCGTCGAAGAAGGCCAGTGAGCCACTGCCGGATGCCGCGGCGATCCTCAAGGAGTCCAGCGCCGTCACCGCCGAGCTCGACAGCGTGCACCTGGCCATGTCGGTGACCGGCAACATCGAGAACCTGCCGGTCACCGCGCTGGACGGCGGCGTGACCCGGGTGCCCGACGCCGCGGCCAAGGGCTACGCCAAGATCGCCTACCGCGGCGCCCCGGCCTACGTCGAGTTCGTGGTGTTCGGCGGCGATCTCTACGTGTCTGGGTCGCCTCGCCGCTGGGTCGACTACGGGCCGGCGGGCAACTTCTACGACGCGGCGACGATCCTGAGCCCGGACACCGGACTCGCCGACCTGCTGACCGACTTCGTCGATCCCGAGGCCTCCGGCCGCGAGACGATCGACGGCGTGGAAACCGTCCGAGTCACCGGCGAGGTTTCGGCTGCGGCGGCGAAGAAGATCGTGCCGCAACTGAAGGCCTCCAAGCGGACATCGTGCACCGTCTGGATCCAGGAGACCGGCGCTCATCAGCTGGTTCAGTTACAGCTGGCCTCCGGTGCCGATGACGCGGTGCAGATGACCTTCTCGAACTGGAATGAGCCGGTGACCGTCGGCAAGCCGCGGATGTAACGCACCCCCGGGATATCCCCAGTTCCCACTTCTTCCACAGCGGCCCTTGCGCGGGCCGCTCGGCCCGACCAGGTTGTCGGGCTCGCCCGGCTCAATGGGGCCAACACCGGCGAGCTCGTCAGGCCCGCCGTATCCAGGAAGGAAGCAAGCCATGTACGAAACGATTTTGACCGTGGTCGGCAACATCGCCTCAGACCCTATCCGCCGTCGGGTCGGGGAGCACGAACTGATCAAGTTTCGGGTCGCAAGCAACTCGCGTCGGCGCACCGCCGACGGCAGCTGGGAGAGCGGCAACTCGCTGTTCGTCACGGTCAACTGCTGGGACAAGTTGGTCACCGGGGTAGGAGCATCGCTGAGCAAGGGGCTGCCGGTGATCGTGGTCGGCCACATATTCACCAGCGAGTACGAGGACAAGGACGGCGTTCGCCGGGCATCGGTGGAAATGCGCGCGACCGCTGTCGGCCCCGACCTGGCGCGCTGCGCGGCCCGCGTAGAGAAGATCATCGCCGCCGGCCCGGAAAATCCTCCCGCTGCTGCCCACGATGAGGCGGCCCAAGGCCCGGACTCCGCTGAGGCGGACGCCGATGTCGACGACGGGATGGCGCTGACGGCCTGAGCGCAGCCGACAGCCGTGTGAAGCCACCCCCTAGGATGGTCGGCGAGCAAATTCGCGAGACCAGGAGGCGACACCGCGGTATGGCTGAGTTCATCTACACGATGAGGAAGGTCCGCAAGGCGCACGGCGACAAGGTCATCCTCGACGACGTCACGTTGAGTTTCCTTCCGGGCGCCAAGATCGGTGTGGTCGGCCCCAACGGCGCCGGCAAGTCGAGCGTCTTGCGGATCATGGCGGGTCTGGACACCGCCAACAACGGTGACGCATTCCTGGCCCCGGGCGCCAGCGTCGGCATTCTGATGCAGGAGCCCGAGCTCGACGAAACCAAGACGGTGCGCGAGAACGTCGAGGCCGGCGTGGCGATCAAGGGCAAGCTCAACCGCTACAACGAAGTCGCCGAGCTGATGGCCACCGATTACTCCGATGAGCTCATGGAGGAGATGGGCAAGCTCCAGGAGGAGCTCGACGCCGCCGACGCCTGGGACATCGACTCCCAGCTCGAGCAGGCGATGGATGCGCTGCGCTGCCCGCCGCCCGACGATCCGGTCACCAACCTCTCCGGTGGTGAGCGTCGCCGCGTCGCCTTGTGCAAGCTGCTGCTGTCCAAGCCGGATCTGTTGCTGCTCGACGAGCCCACCAACCACCTCGACGCCGAAAGCGTGCTCTGGCTGGAGCAGCACCTGGCCAGCTACAAGGGTGCGATCCTGGCCGTCACCCACGACCGTTACTTCCTGGACAACGTCGCCGAGTGGATCCTGGAGCTCGACCGCGGCCGCGCCTACCCGTACGAGGGCAACTACTCGACCTACCTGGAGAAGAAGGCCGAGCGCCTCGAAGTCCAGGGCAAGAAGGACCAGAAGCTGCAGAAGCGGCTCAAGGATGAATTGGCCTGGGTCCGCTCGGGCGCCAAGGCGCGGCAGGCCAAGAACAAGGCCCGTCTCGGCCGGTACGAGGAGATGGTCGCCGAGGCCGACAAGACCCGCAAGCTTGACTTCGAGGAGATCCAGATCCCGGCCCCGCCTCGGTTGGGCAGCGTCGTGGTCGAGGTCGAGCACCTCGACAAGGGCTTCGAAGGCCGCACGCTGATCAAGGACTTGTCCTTCACCTTGCCGCGCAACGGCATCGTCGGCGTCATCGGCCCCAACGGCGTCGGCAAGACCACGTTGTTCAAGACCATCGTCGGTCTTGAACAGCCCGACAGCGGCATCGTCAAAGTCGGCGAAACGGTCAAGCTCTCCTACGTCGATCAGAGCCGCGCCGGCATCGATCCCAAAAAGACGGTGTGGCAGGTGGTTTCCGACGGCCTGGACTACATCGAGGTCGGCCATAACGAGATTCCGTCGCGGGCCTACGTGTCGGCGTTCGGGTTCAAAGGACCGGATCAGCAGAAGCCCGCGGGAGTGCTGTCCGGTGGTGAACGCAACCGGCTCAACCTCGCCCTGACGCTCAAGGAGGGCGGCAACCTCATCCTGCTCGATGAGCCGACCAACGATCTTGACGTCGAGACGCTGTCCTCGCTGGAGAACGCGCTGGACAGCTTCCCCGGCTGCGCCGTCGTGATCAGCCACGACCGGTGGTTCCTGGACCGCACCTGCACCCACATCCTGGCGTGGGAGGGTGACGACGACAACGAGGCCAAGTGGTTCTGGTTCGAGGGCAACTTCGGTGCCTACGAGGAGAACAAGGTGGAGCGGCTCGGAGCTGATGCGGCGCGTCCGCACAGAGTGACCCACCGCCGACTCACCCGCGATTAGGGTTAGTCCGGTAGCGCGCTGCCGGAACTGACACCTGGTCAGAAGGGGTGGGGGATGACCGAAGCCACCGAGCGGGGATCGGCCGCATGGACGCCCGACCGTACCGAGCCTCAGGACATCCCCGACTGGGTCCGAGCCGCCTACGTCGAGACCTACCGCGGCCCGCACAGCGATGCACTCGGTGGCGATGAGCAGTGCGCCGCTGCCCCGGCCAACGAGGCCGCTGCCACCGCGGTGGTGACCCCGGCGCTGCTGGCGGCCCACGCCCGGCTGGCGCAACACCGGTCGGCCGGTCAGACCCGGGTGGCCGTTCACGCCGGCGGCGAGGCAGGGTTCGGCCCCGCCCTGCAGGCGGTCACCGGACACGGTGGCATGCTCACGGACTCGGTGGCGGTCCTGTTGCATCGGCTCGGGGTGGCCTACGTCGGGATCATGACCCCGGTGTTCACCGTGCACCGCGATGCCGCCGGGGAGTTGCGCAGCGTCGAGCCGAGATCGGCGCACACCGAGGCCGGCGCCGAAACCTGGATCCACGTTCAGCTCTCGCCGTCGGTCAACCGACAGGTGCTGGCCGAGGTGGAACGGCTGCTGCCCGACGTGATGGCCGACGTCCGTCAGGTCGCCACCGACTCCCAGGCGATGCTCGACGCGCTCAACGCGCTGGCCGTCGAGGTCGAGACCGACCCGGACGGCAACTTCGCCGCACCCGACCGCCATGACGTCGCCGCGCTGCTGCACTGGCTCGCCGACGGGCATTTCGTGTTGCTCGGCTATCAGCGCGGGGTGGTGCAGGACGGGCAGGTTCTGGTGGAGGAAGCCGACCGGTTGGGAGTGCTGCGGCTGCGTAAGTCGTTGCGGCCCCGGCTCACCGGCGACAAGCTGCTGACCCTGGCGCAGGCCACCGTCCCCAGCTACATGCGGTTCGGCTCACGCACCTACGTCGTGGTGATCCGGGAGAACACCGGCGACAGCATCGTCGCGCATCGCTTCGTCGGGCTTTTCACCGCTGGGGCCATGAACGCCGACGTCTTCGAGATCCCGGTGATCTCGCGGACCGTGCGCCAGGCGTTGGCCCTGTCCGAGAACGAGCCCGGTCACCCCGGGCAACTGCTGCTCGACATCATCCAAACCGTCCCACGCTCAGAACTTTTCGCGATCAGCGCCGAGCAACTGCTGAGCATGGCAATGGCGATCGCCGGCCTGGGGTCATGGCGCGGAGCCCTGCTCTTCCTGCGCGGTGACCGGACCGGGCGGTTCGTGTCGTGCCTGGTGTATCTGCCGCGGGACCGCTACACCACGCCGGTCCGGCTGGAGATGGCGGACATCCTGACCGAGGAATTCGGTGGTGTCGGCGTGGAGTACAGCGCCCGCGTCAGTGAATCGCCCTGGGCACTGGTTCATTTCATGGTCCGCCTGCCCGACGATCCGCAGTCGCGCACCGTCGACACCTCCGAGGCCGGCCGGGCACGGATCCAGGAGCGATTGACCGAGGCCACCCGTACCTGGGCGGACCGGATGCTCGAGGCGGCGAGCGGATCGGTGTCGGAGACGTGGGCGCAGCACTATGCGAGCGCGTTCGCCGAAACCTACAAACAGGCGGTCACGCCGACCGAAGCCGTCGACGACATCGCGATCATCGAAGGGCTGGCCGACGGGGCGGGCCGGTTGGTGTTCTCCGAGTACGAGGATGACGATGCGGTCCAATTGACCTGGTTTCTGGGCGGGCACGGCGCATCGTTGAGCCAGCTGCTGCCGGTACTGCAGTGCATGGGCGTAGTGGTGCTCGAGGAGCGGCCGTTCACCGTCACCCGCGCCGACGGCCTGATGGCATGGATCTACAAGTTCAAGGTGTCGCCGCACCCCGGCATCGAGATACCGGCGACCGGCGCTGCGCGCGACGACGCCCACCAGCGGTTCGCCGACGGGGTCACCGCGATCTGGGAGAGGTCCGTCGAGGCCGACCGATTCAACGAATTGGTGCTGCGGGCCGGGCTGACCTGGCAGCAGGTCGCGGTGCTGCGCGGCTACGCGAAATACCTTCGGCAGGCCCGATTTCCCTACACCGAAAGTCACATCGCGTCGGTCCTCAACGAGTATCCGGCCACCGCCCGGGCATTGGTGGCCCTGTTCGAGGCGCTGTTCGACCCGACCCGTGCGCATCGCAACCGTGACGCGCAAGCGGCAGCCGCCGACGTCGCCGCCGGTATCGACGCGGTGGTGAGCCTGGACACCGACCGGGTGTTGCGCGCGTTCGCCTCCCTGATTCAGGCCACGTTGCGCACCAATTACTTTGTCACCCGAGATGGTTCGGCTCGGGCGAGCAACGTACTCGCGTTCAAGCTGGATGCCTGCCTGATCAACGAATTACCGCTGCCGCGGCCGAAGTTCGAGATCTTCGTCTACGCGCCCCGCGTCGAGGGGGTACACCTGCGGTTCGGCTTCGTATCCCGCGGCGGGCTGCGCTGGTCGGACCGCCGCGAGGACTACCGCACCGAGATCCTCGGGCTGGTGAAGGCCCAAGAGGTCAAGAATGCGGTCATCGTCCCCACCGGAGCCAAGGGCGGGTTCGTGGTCAAACACCCACCGACACCCACCGGTGATCCCGGAGCGGACCGCGAAGCAACCCGCGCCGAAGGAATCGCCTGCTACAAGCTGTTCATCTCGGGCCTGCTCGACGTCACCGACAACGTCGACCACGCCACCGGCGCGGTCAGCGCGCCGCAGCAGGTCGTGCGCCGTGACGGCGACGACGCCTACCTGGTGGTGGCCGCTGACAAGGGCACCGCCAGCTTCTCCGACATCGCCAACGACGTGGCCAAGTCCTACGGCTTCTGGCTGGGCGACGCGTTCGCCTCCGGCGGGTCGGTCGGCTACGACCACAAAGAGATGGGCATCACCGCCAAGGGCGCCTGGGAGTCGGTCAGACGGCATTTCCGGGAGATGGGCATCGACACCCAGACCCAGGAATTCACCGTCGTCGGCGTCGGCGACATGAGCGGCGACGTGTTCGGCAACGGCATGCTGCGCAGCGAGCACATCCGGCTACTGGCGGCCTTCGACCATCGGCATATCTTCTTGGATCCCGACCCGGACCCGGCCCGGTCGTTCGCCGAACGGCAGCGGATGTTCGACCTGCCCCGGTCCAGTTGGGACGACTACGACAAGTCGCTGATCAGCGCCGGCGGCGGTGTCTACCCGCGCGAGCTGAAATCGGTGCCGATCAGTCCGCAGGTCGCCGCGGTGCTGGGGCTCGACGGTGACATCACCGAACTGACTCCGCCCGCGCTGATTCGGGCCGTGCTGCGCGCGCCGGTCGACCTGCTGTTCAACGGCGGTATCGGCACCTACATCAAGGCCGAGACCGAACCCGATGCCGACGTCGGGGACCGGGCCAACGACCAGGTACGGGTCAACGGAAATCAGTTGCGCGCCAAGGTGGTCGGCGAAGGGGGGAACCTTGGCGTCACACCCCTGGGCCGTGTCGAGTTCGACCTGTCCGGTGGTCGGATCAACACCGACGCCCTGGACAACTCTGCCGGTGTCGACTGCTCCGACCACGAAGTCAACATCAAGATCCTGCTGGACGCGCTGGTCACCGTCGGCAAGCTGGATGCCGCCGAACGGCCGCACCTGCTGGCGTCGATGACCGACGAGGTCAGTGCGCTGGTGCTGGCCGACAACACCGCCCAGAACGACCTGATGGGCACCAGCCGGGCCAACGCCGCCAGCCTGCTGCCGGTACATGCCGACCAAATCCAGCACCTGGTCGTCGACCGGGGCCTGAACCGGGAGCTGGAGGCGCTGCCGTCGGAGAAGGAGATCCGCCGCCGGGCCGAAGCCGGGCTCGGCCTGGCGTCGCCGGAACTGGCGACGTTGATGGCGCACGTCAAACTGACCCTCAAGGCGGCGGTACTGGCCACCGACCTTCCGGAGCAGGATGTGTTCGCGGCGCGGTTACCGCAGTACTTCCCGGTGCCGTTGCAGCAGCGATTCGCCCACGAGATCCGCTCGCACCAACTGCGCCGGGAGATCGTGACCACGATGCTCATCAACGACGTGGTGGACACCGCCGGCATCACCTACGCCTACCGGATCACCGAGGACGCGGGTGTCGACCTGATCGACGCGGTGCGGGCCTACGTGGCCACCGATGCCATCTTCGGCGTGGGCAAACTGTGGCGCCGAATCCGTGCCGCCGGTGAACAGGACGGACTGCCGGTCGCGGTGACCGATCGGATGACGCTGGATCTGCGTCGGCTCATCGACCGTGCCGGGCGTTGGCTGCTCAACTACCGGCCGCAGCCGCTGGCGGTGGGTGCCGAGATCAACCGCTTCGCCGACCAGGTCGCCCGGTTGACGCCGCGGATGTCGGAATGGCTGCGCGGCGACGACGCCGACATCGTCGCCAAGCACGTGGGGGAGTTCGGTGCGCAGGGGGTGCCCGAGGATCTGGCCGTGGACGTCGCCACGGGGCTGTACCGCTACAGCCTGCTCGACATCATCGACATCGCCGACATCGCCGACCGCGACGCCGCCGAGGTCGCCGATGCCTACTTCGCGTTGATGGATCGGCTGGGCACCGACGGGCTGTTGACCGCGGTGGCGCAGCTGCCGCGCGATGACCGCTGGCATGCGTTGGCGCGGTTGGCGATCCGCGACGACATCTACAATTCGGTGCGATCGTTGTGCCTGGACGTGCTGGCGATCGGGGAACCGGACGAGGATGGGATGCAGAAGATCATCGAGTGGGAATCGACCAACGGCTCACGGGTGGAGCGGGCGCGGCGCACGCTGACCCAGATCTACTCCTCCGACCAGCGGGATCTTGCCACGCTGTCGGTGGCGGCGCGGCAGATCCGCAGCATGACCCGAGCCAGCGGCCGGGGAGGGGCCTCGTGAGTGCTCCCGCGGGGTTCGTCGCATCGGTTCCGGTGCGCTGGTCGGACATCGACATGTACCAGCACGTCAACCACGCGGTGATGGTCACCATTCTCGAAGAGGCTCGGGTGCCGTTCCTGTCGCCGGCGTTCGCGGTCGACATCACCACCGTCGGCCTGCTGATCGCCGAGGTCAAGATCGGCTACAAGGGTCAGCTGCGGCTGATGGACTCACCGCTGCAGGTGACGATGTGGATCTCACGGCTGCGGGCGGTGGACTTCAACATCGGCTACGAGGTCCGCTCGGCGAGCGCCGCGCCGGATTCGAAGCCGGCGGTGATCGCCGAGACCCAACTGGCCGCGTTCAGCATCGATGAGCAGAAGCTGGTGCGGCTGTCGCCCGAGCACCGGGAGTATCTGCAGCGGTATACCCGCTGAATCAAGTCCCGCCGGTCAGCCGTCGGTGAGCATGGCGTCGAGCAGTCGGTGCACCACCGTGGTGACATCGGCGCGCGTCTGATCGCGGTCGTCTGCTGTCGCGACCAGCATCGCGGCCTCGTCGAGTGCACCGATCAGGACGTGCGCGAGCGCGCGGACCGGCTGGTGGGGGAGTTGGCCCGCCTTCATCGCCTCGCTGAGTAGCTGTTCGGTCATGCCCAGGCTGTAGCGCTGCGCCACATCGCGAAAACCGTCCCAGCCCAGGACGTTCGGCGCGTCGAGTAGCAGGAGTTGGCGCACCTCCGGATCGTCGGCCACCACCAGCCAGCTGTCCGCCGCCGACCGCAACGCGGCGGCCGGGGTGGTCGCCGCCGAGGCGGCCACCGCTTCGGCGAGCCGCGCCATCAAGTCGGTCTCCACGGCCTCCACGACCGCCAGGAACAGCGCGGCCTTGTCCGGGAACTGGTGATACATCGCGCCGCGGGTCACGCCGGCGGCTTCGGCGATCTCAGGGGTGCCCACGGCGGCGAAGCCGCGCGCGCCCCACAGCCTGCGGGCCGCGGCCGTCAGCGCGGCGCGGGTGGCGGCCGATCGCTCCGCCTGGGTCCGACGCTTGATTTCCGTACAGGCTGTCTGTACGTTATCGGCAGGTTGCACGTAACTATGTTAGGAGCTTGCAATGCCCACCGTTGACATTGACGCCGGAACCATCCACTACGACACGGTTGGTCCACAGAACGGCCGTCCGGTGCTGTTCGTCCACGGCTACACCATGGCCGCCTCGTTGTGGGGGCCGTTGAGTACCCGTCTGGCGGCACGAAATCTGCGCTGCATCGCCCCGACCTGGCCGCTGGGCGCGCACCCGACGGCACTGCGCGCCGGAGCCGACCGGACGATGCCGGGTATCGCGGCGATGGTGGATGCGTTCATCGGCGCACTCGGGTTGCAGGACGTGGTGCTGGTCGGCAACGACACCGGGGGTGCGATCAGCCAACTGGTAGCGCTCAACCACCCGGACCGACTCGGCGCGCTGGTTCTCACCAGCTGCGACGCCTTCGAGCATTTCCCGCCGCCGATCATCAAACCGCTCATGCTGGCGGCCAAGACATCGGTCACCTTCCGCGGAGCCCTCCAGCTCATGCGGCTGCGCAGCGTCCGCAGACGCGGCTTCGGGGCGCTGTCGCACGGCGACATCGATCACTTGGTGGCCGAGTGGGTCAAACCGGCTTGGAGTGACGCGGCCGTCGCCGAAGACCTGCGCCACTTCACCAGGTCGTTGCGGCAGGAGACCACCCTGGACGCCGGTGCGCGACTCGGTGAGTTCACGAAGCCCGCCCTGATCGCCTGGTCCGCCGATGACCTGTTCTTTCCCATCGACGACGGCAAGCGCCTCGCCGACGCGCTGCCCAACGCCAGGTTCGAACTCATTGAAGGCGCCCGCACCTTCTCCATGCTCGATCAACCCGACCGACTGGCAGACCTGGTGGCCGAATTCGCCAGGGCCGGAAGCGGACCCGGAGTGCGCGGTCGCGGGTGAGTTATCCGGCGGTCACACCAGCCATGCCGCGGAGTTCGGCGGCAACTGGGCGCCGGACAGCGGTCCGCTGGCCAGTAGCAGCTTCCCTTCCGGCAGTGCCACCGGCCGCTGGCCGGTGTTGAGCGCGCAGACCAGGCCGTCGCGCCGGAATGCCAGGGCGCCGTCGGGCATGGCAAGCCACTGGACGCCGGTGTCGAATCCCGCTCGCTGCCCGCGTATTTCGAGAGCCCGCCGGTACAGCGACAACGTCGAGTCCGGGTCGCCCAACTGACGTTCGACGGTCAGGGATGCCCAATCAGGTGGCATCGGCAGCCAGGTGTCGGCTCGCTCGGAGAACCCGAACGCCGGCGCGTCACCCGACCACGGCAACGGCACCCGGCAGCCATCGCGTCCGCGTTCGGTGTGCCCCGAGCGCTCCCAGACCGGATCCTGCAACGCCTCATCGGGCAGCTCGACTTCCGGCAGGCCCAACTCCTGGCCGTTATAGACGAACACCGTCCCCGGCAGCGCCAGCAGGACCAATGCCATCGCCCGGGCCCGGGCCAGGCCGATCGCGCCGTCACCGTAGCGGGTGACCGCCCGCTGCACGTCGTGGTTCTCCAGCGCCCAGGTCGGGGTGCCATCGACCGACGCGACGGCGGCCAGCGAATTGTCGATCGCGTCGCGGATGTCGGCGGCGTCGAAGTCGGCCTGCAGCAGCCGGAAATTGAAGGCCAGGTGCAGTTCGTCGGGCCGCAGGTACTCGGCGAACTGGGCGTTGTCGTGCACCCAGACCTCGCCGACGGTGACCGCGCCCGGGTAGTCGTCGACGATCGCGCGGATCGCCCGGTGGATCGGGTGCACGCCGGGCCGGTTGAAGCGCGGGTCGTCGTCCTGGTGGGCCAGCAGCTTCACGTCGGTGACGGCCATGTCGGGCAGGCCGGGGGGTTTGGCCATGCCGTGGGAGACGTCGATGCGGAAGCCGTCGACCCCGCGGTCCAGCCAGAATCGCAGGGTCTTCTCGAAGTCGGCGAAGACCTCGGGGTTGTCCCAGTTCAGGTCGGGTTGGTGGGTGTCGAACAGGTGCAGGTACCACTGGCCGGGACCGCCGTCGGGCTCGGTGACGCGAGTCCAGGCCGGGCCGCCGAACACCGACACCCAGTTGTTGGGCGGTCGACTGCCGTCCGGCCCGCGGCCGTCCCGGAAGATGTAGAGCTCCCGCGCGGGGCTGCCCGGCCCGCTGGTGAGCGCCTCCACGAACCACGGATGCTCCGAACTGGTGTGGTTGGGCACCAGATCCATGGTCAGCTTGATCCCGCGTTCGTGAGCGGCCGCGGCCAACCGGTCCAGGGCAGCCAGGTCACCGAAGAGCGGGTCGATGGCACGCGGATCCGCCACGTCGTACCCGTGGTCGGCCATCGGAGACACCATCACCGGGTTCAGCCAGATCGCGTCGATGCCGAGGTCGCACAGATAGTCCAGATGCGCGGTCACCCCGTCCAGATCGCCGACCCCGTCGCCGTTGCTGTCTGCGAACGAGCGGGGATAGGCCTGGTAGAAGGCGCTGTCGGCCCACCACGGCGTTGCGTCGGGGCGTGCGGCGGCACCCATCAGATCGGCGCGTTGATCAGGAAGTCGGCCACCGTATGCAGATAGTCCAGCAGTTCGGCGCGGTGCGGGTCGCCGAGTGTGTCCGAGTCGATCTCGCCGACCGCGGTAACCATGCAGCGCAGCCATGCGTCGCGTTGCAGCGGGCCGATCCGGTAGGGGATGTGCCGCATCCGCAGCCGCGGGTGGCCGCGAAGGTCGGTGTAGGTACGCGGGCCGCCCCAGTACTGCTCGAGGAACATGCGCAGGCGCTCCTCGGCGCCGTCCATGTCGTCGGCGGGGTACATCGGCCGCAGAATCGGATCCTCGGCGACCAGTTGATAAAACCGCGACACGATGGCGTGGAAGGTTTCCGCACCGCCTACGGCGTCATAAAACGAGGGTTCTTCTATCGGCTGCATCGCCCACCATTGTGGGCCATCGCGGGTACCTGCCAGTGAACACACGGCAAATGGGCGTGCGACCAGCGCCGAATCATGGTGAACTGTTCGGCGGAGGATCAATGGTGCAGTACAAAAGCCGGCTATGAAGCGTCGGGGCCACCGCAACCCCGGTGCCCCCGCGGCGAGCCTGACCGGGCTTGCCGCCGCCCCATGCCTGCACTCTGTCGCCACTTCTGATTCCGTACCCGACGCCGCCGCATCGATCTGGACCCGACGGCGGGTGTTGCTGCTGAACTCCACCTTCGAGCCGTTGACGGCGCTTCCGCTGCGGCGTGCCGTCGTGATGTTGATGTGTGGCAAAGCCGACGTGGTGCACGACGACCCGTCCGGGCCGGTCATCCACTCCGCGACCCGGTCGGTGGCGGTGCCATCGGTGATTCGGCTGCGGTCGTATGTCCGGGTGCCCTATCGTGCCCGCACCCCCCTGACCCGGGCCGCGCTGATGCACCGCGACCGGCACTGTTGCGCCTACTGCGGCGGCAAGGCCGACACTGTCGACCACGTGGTGCCGCGCAGTCGCGGCGGTGACCACTCCTGGGAGAACTGCGTGGCCGCCTGCTCGACATGCAATCACCGCAAAGCGGATCGATTGTTGACCGAACTCGGCTGGACGTTGAGCCTGGTGCCGACCTCGCCGAAGGGCCAGCACTGGCGGTTGCTGGCAGTGATCAACGACCTGGACCCGGTGTGGATGCGTTACCTCGGTGAAGGCGCCGCCTGAGCTCGCTAACGATCGAGCCATCCGGTGACGAATCCGGCGAGCAGAACGGCGAACCCGCCCATCTCACCGACGATGAGCAGCACCATCGAGATGTGCATGCCCGTACTGGGGTGCTCGAATTGGTTGGTGGTGTCCTGCAGGGCGCCGTGCACGATGTAGCTGACGATGGCGGCCAGGAAGTAGAACACGATCACCATGGCCGCAGTCAGATTCACCCAGGTCGGCCAGACGCTCAGCTCGACGAAAACCGCGGTCAACAGCGTGGCGAAGGCGTACAGCAGCGCGGCACGGTGTGCGATGTCGACGTAGGGATGCGCGAAGCGTTCCGGCCGGGTGACCATCTGCCGGTATTTCCAGATGCCGAGTCCCAGGGCGAGCAGGAATATCAGGCCTGCCGCCAGCAGTGTTACCAGGGTGTCGGTGCCCAATGCCTGGCCGGACCAATCCACGATGCTTCCTCCTCAGATGTTCTGCGCGACGTTGCGCCGATACCAGCGACGACCGTGCTGGCGTTGGTAGTGCCACACCGCGGTGGGCAACGTTCCTCGGCGATGCAGCCAGAAGCCGTCCGGCGGCGCGAGTCGGGCCGGCTGGCGCTCCAGCGTGATCTCACCGAGTGCGATCCCTTCGCCTTCGGCGGCGTGCCGTTCCGCGACGACGGTGCCGTCCGCGGTGGCGATCAGGGTGGCGCCCTCGAAGTGACCGCGATACCGCAGTGGCAGCCAGGGCATGGCGCAGGTCAGTTCGCCCGCATGGGCGGCATGCACCACGGGGGCGCCGACATACTGGGCAAATGACGCCGCCGCCTGGCGTGCCGTTCCGGCGTTGTTGCGTTCGAGGCGGTCGAACAGCAGATGTGGCGACCAGCGCGGTATCGACCACCAGCCCGAGCCGGTCATCACCAGGTCCACCCGGCCGCACAGCCGTCGTACGGTCTGGGTGCGCATCAACTCCCAGCACACTGCGGCGCCGACCGCGTGTTCGCCCGCGGTGAGAACACCGTCGTCGTCGCCGGTGGTGTAGAACGCGTTCTCCCACATCGTGGGCAGATCCTTGTCGTGCCGTCCCACCACACCCCCGGGATCCGCGAGCAGGTAGGCGTTGCGGACGTGGCCGTCGGGATCACGGCACAGAAAGGACCCACCGACCAGCGCGCGGTGCCGGCGAGCCAGCGCGGTGAGCAGTTCGGTGGCCGCACCGTCGGGCGGCAACGCCGCCGTAGCCAGTGCCGGCTCGAATCCGATACCGGTGGTGAAGAACTCCGGCAGGGCGATGATCCTGGCGCCGGCGCGGCCCGCCTCGTCGGCCAGCCGCTCGCAGGCGGCAAGATTGGCCGGAATGTCGCCGAGTACCGCCTCCAGCTGGACAGCCGCAGCAAGAACCATGGTCATCGCCTTTCCGGAACGACAGCGCAGCCCTGGATTTCGAGCAACGTCTGTGGCAGAGACAGTCGTGCGACACCGATCGAGGTGAGAGCCGGTCGGTGTTCTCCCACCCATGGTGCATAAACATGCGGCAGCGCGGCCGACAACTCGTCGATCGCGGTGCTGTAGATGGTCATGCTCACGATCTGTGTCCGATCGGAGCCGACGAAGGCAAGCATGGCGTCCAGCTTGTCGAGGATGAAGGTCAGCTGGCCGGTGACATCAGCCGCCGGAATGCTGATCCCATCGGTGCCGGCCTGTGCCGCAACGATTCCCGACCAGTGCACCAGTCCTGCGGTGATCACCAGTTGCGAGATTCCCAACGCGTCGAACATTGCCGGCGGCAGGTAGCCGACGTCGGGGGTGCGCCGCTGAATCATGGTGTCCTCCTTGCCTAGTTGATGTCCGACTCGAATCGGACCGGGTCGCCCACCCGAACCGGTCCGGTCGCCGTCACGGTGGCGTACACCCCGGCGCACGCCAACCGCCCGAAATCTCCGATGACCTTGCTGTTGTGTTTGGCGATGGTTCGCAGCGTCGCCCGGTCCAGCGGCACGTCCTTACCGTGCGCGAGCGTGGACATCACGCATCGCGGCGTGCATAGGTCGACGCTGGCCGAGGCCGCCGCTCCGATGCTGAGCCGTCCGCCTACCCAGGCGTCTTCGACGAGTCCGGGCGCTGGGGTGTCGATCACCATCGTGGGCCGGTAGCGGCGAGGGTTGAATCTCGCGCCGGGCTCCAGCCGTTGAAAGTGGTTGAGCGTCGAGGTGGTTATGAAGTGCAGCGGTGTCAGGTCGAAGAACCTGTCGGCTTGCAGCGGGCCGTAGGTCAAGACCTCGTCGCCGTCGGCATTCGTGGTCGTGTGGCTGTACACGCCCTCCTTGGGCAGACCGGTCGCTGCGTCCCAGACCAACTCGGTCTTCGCGTCGCTGGGCACGGCCGCGGCCAGGCGTACCGCACGGCCGAGGTAGCGCGACATGGCGTCGTCGAGGTCGGTGCCGATGTTGCGGTGCGCCCTTCCGTCAGGGAAGACGACTTCCAGCGTGGGCAACGGCTGTTCGGGCCGTGGTTCCTCGAGGTAGTAAGCCCGACAGGCCAGCATGCTGCCGTACTTTCGCGGATTCTTCGCGTTGCACAGATTGCCGGTCTCGACATCGATGAAGGCGTACCGGTGATCCCCCAGAGCGCCATGCATGTCGATGTGGGTGTGGGTGATGCTTCGGCCGCCGACCGATTTGATGGGGAAGCGGAAGATGGTCTTGATGCGGCCGACCACGTTGTCGGCGCGCAATTCGTCGTTCATGGGACTCCCACTGGCAGGCCCCTGCTGCCCGACGGCGCGCGCCTACCTCGCGAAGGAAGAAGGCGTTGCCGCACGGCAGCAACGGGTGATCGTGCTATCTCCGAGGCCCGTGGGCCTCCCATGACTGCCGGGGCAGCCCTTCCTCACGCTGACTGCCAGTGCGAAGGTATGGCGCCACCATAATCGATGCCCGTCCAGCAGGCGCTAGGCGGTCCATCTCGCCGATTCGTGGCCATCCGCTCCGGCTAGGCGGGATGCCTCGGCCCGGGTTCCCGCACCGGTCGATCGGCGGTGGGATACGGTTTACCGCGTGAGCGTGTTGGAATTCCTCGGCTACTTCATCGGCATTCCGGCGTTGCTGGTCTCGCTGCTGGCAGCGCGGGTGTTGTCGTACAAATCGCCGCGTGCGGCCACCTACCGGATGGCCGATCGGTGGACGCATCCGCCGATCCTGTGGGCGGCGACCGACGAGCGCGTCGGTGCCGGGCACGGTCACGGCAAGTCCGAGTTCAGCGTGGGAGGTGGCGCCAGTGGCAACTGGTGAGGTTGCGACGATCGATCCGGCGGACCTGCCGTACGGCTCGGCGATCACCTACAGCGGGCGGATCTCCGGGGTCACCGAACCCGGCGAGGTGTCCCTGCACTACCCGTTCCCGACCAGGGACCTGGTGGCGCTCGACAACGCACTGACCGATGGGTCGCGGGCATCCAAGGCCCGTTTCGCCACCTACATCGGTGATCTCGGTGCGGACACCGCAGGGCGTGCCCGCGAGATCCTGGCGAAGGTGCCCACCCCCAACGACGCGGTGCTGGTCGCTGTCTCACCGAACCAGCGGGCCATCGAGATCGTCTACGGCGCCGGCGTGGGTGCCCGCATTGCCCCGGCGGCCGCCCCGCAGGCGGTGGCCGCGGCGGCTGCGGCGTTGAGCGACGGCAGCCTGATCGACGGTCTGATCGCCGCGGTGGAACTGCTCAGCGCCGGCATCTCCCGGCCCTAGGTACGTCGACCGACCCGATCACCCCTGGCGACGAGCATGCGTGTGCCCGGTCGGCACGCTGGGTGGAATCCCGGTTCCACGCACTCTCGCGCGGCGGTGATGTCGGCTTCGCCGGCGCACCGCGCCTGGTTGGCGAACATCGACCGGAACGCGGTCGCTCCGCAGTCGGTGGCCGACATCGTCCGCCGTCGGCACCTAACCCGCGACAGTTTCCGGGTTCTCGATGCGATGGAGCACATCACCGACCCGGCCGGTAAGAGCTACTTCGTCATACCCCGGGGGACCGGTGCCCGCGACGCCCGTCGCGCGGCACTGCTGACCTACATTCTCAACGCCGGCACCGGTTACGGCGGCTCGAGCAGCGATTTTCCCGAAACGCCGTACGGTGCCGCCGAGGTGCAACGGATCGCCGATCGGCAGTGGGCGAATCGTTGGAGCTATGAGGCGGTTCGCCGGGTCTGCAACACCGGCGGCTCGCTGGTGGCCACCCCGAACGGCATATTGATGGGGTTGGGCGGCAACAGGATTCATGCCCAACTGAGCCGGCGCGGTGGCACCACGTGGGGCGATCTGTTCTTGGTCGGTATCAACCGGGTCACCGACCCGGCAGGGCGGCTGCGCGCCATCGTCGAATCGGGGCGGGCCTACCCCGCTGGCCCGGGTCTGGACCGGTTGCTGCACCACGAGGAGATCCACGCCCAGCAGTGGGCCGAGCTGGGGCCGATACAGCTGCCCGCACGCTATGTCGCCGAGGAGACCAGGGTGCGGATCCTCGGCGGTGCCAACCGGTTCGAGAAGCAGGCCGGACTGTCCGACGGCGGATACCGCTGATCAGGCGGTATCGAAGGTCCGGGCCCGCAGCGACCGTTCGACACCGGCCCGCCCCTCCAGCACCAACCGCCGAAGGGCCGGCGGTACCGCCGGGTCGGCCAGGAACGCGTCGGCGGCGTCCAACCCGGCCTGGCTGACGTCCCAGCCCGGGTACAGGCCCACCACCACCGTCTGCGCCACCTCGCTGGACCGCCGCTCCCATACCCCGGTGATCGCCTCGAAGTAGCGCTTGCTGAACGGTGCGAGCAGGTCGCCCTGTCCGGGCTGCACGATCCCGGCGATGATCGCCCGGCCGGTGATGTTGGCCAACGTGTCGTCCTCGATCACCTGCTGCCAGGCCGCTGCCTTGACCGCCGGTTGCGGGCGGGCCGCCGAAGCCTGGGCCCCCTGGCGCTTGCCGGCCGCGGTGGGGTCACGCTGAATCTCGGCGTCGATCGCCTCGGAGTCGAGTGCACCGCTGCGGGCCAGGGCCACCACGATCCGCCAGCGCAGGTCGGTGTCGATCGCCAGCCCGGCCAGGCCGTGGGCCGAGGGGTCGGTGTCCAGCAGCGCGGCCAAGACCGCGGTGTGCCGTTCGGCCAGCACCGAGGTGCACAGTGCGTTGACATAGGCCAGCTGATGATCCGAGCCGCCCTCGGCTTCGCGGGCCAACTCCAGCAGTCGGTCGGCGAACGCCGGCCAACCGTGCTCGGCCGCCCAGGCCGGATCGGCGTAGAACCCCAGCGCGGTCTGCGCCTGCAGCAGCAATCGCGACGCGACGCCGACCTCGGTCTCGGCGCCGATGCCGCGCTGCACCAGGGCCAGGAAGTCCCGGGCGCGCAACTCGGCTTCGCGGGTCATCTCCCAGGCCGCCGACCACACCAGGGTGCGGGGCAACGGCTCGGCGATGTCGGCGATCCGCTCCGTCGCGGTGGCCAGCGACTGCGGATCCAGCCGCAGCGCGCAGTAGGTCAGGTCGTCGTCGTTGACCAGGATCAGTTTTCCGCGCGAAACCCCGACCATGCCGGGCACTTCCGTGCCGGGCCCGTCGATGTCCAACTCCTCGCGGTGCACCCGAACCAACCGGCCGGAACCCGAGGGGTCGTCGTCATAGATGCCGATGGCCAATCGGTGTACTCGGGTCTCGCCGGCACCCGGGGCGGCGCCGCTCTGGGCCACCGCGAACCGGGTGAACCGGCCGTCGCTGTCGACATCGAAGTCTGCCCGCAGGGTGTTCAGGCCGGTGGTCTTGAGCCACTGCCGGCCCCAGTCGGACAGGTCGCGACCCGAGGCCTTCTCCAGCGCGGCCAGCAGGTCGTCGAATGTTGCGTTGTCAAAGGCGTGCGCTGCGAAGTAGTCGCGCAGTCCAGCCAGGAAGTGCTCCAACCCGACGTAGGCCACCAACTGCTTGAGCACCGATGCGCCCTTGGCGTAGGTGATCCCGTCGAAGTTGACCTCGACGGCGGCCAGGTCGGGGATGTCGGCGGCGATCGGGTGCGTCGACGGCAGCTGGTCTTGGCGGTAGGCCCACGACTTCTCGGCGTTGGCGAACGTCGTCCAGGCGCTGGTGTATTCGGTTGCCTCGCTTTGGCACAGCACCGACGCGAATGTCGCGAATGATTCGTTGAGCCACAGGTCGTCCCACCAGCGCATGGTGACCAGGTCGCCGAACCACATATGCGCCATCTCGTGCAGCACGGTCTCGGCGCGTCGCTCATACGACGCCCGGGTCACCTTGCTGCGAAAGACGTAGTCCTCCAAAAAGGTTACGGCCCCGGCATTCTCCATGGCGCCGGCGTTGAACTCCGGTACGAACAGCTGGTCGTACTTGCCGAACGCGTAGGGGATACCGAAATTCCGGTGGTAGAAGCCGAAGCCCTGCTTGGTCTCGGTGAACAGTCGCTCGGCGTCCATATGCGGCGCCAGGGAGGCGCGGCAGAACAGGCCCAGCGGGATCTCGCCGTGCTCGTCGCGGTAGACGTCGGTCCATTTCGCGTACGGTCCGGCGATCAGCGCCACCAGGTAGGTGCTCATCTTCGGCGTGGTCTCAAAGGTGTGCACTCCGTCGCGCACGGCGGTCGTGGCACCGTTGGAGATCACCTGCCAGTGCGACGGCGCGGTGACGGTGATGTCGAAGGTGGCCTTCAGGTCTGGCTGGTCGAAGCAGGCGAACATCCGCTTGGCGTCGGCGGTTTCGAACTGCGAGTAGAGGTACACCTCGTCGTCGACCGGGTCGACGAATCGGTGCAGGCCCTCGCCGGTGTTGGAGTAGTGGCACTGCGCGTCGATCTCGACGGTGTTGTGCTCGGCCAGGCCGGTCAGCGCGATGCCGACGGACTCGTCGTAGGCCGAGACGTCGAGGGTGCGACCGTTGAGGGTGGCACTGCGAATGGTCTCGGCGGCGATGTCGATGACGGTGTCGGCGCCGGGCAGCGCGTCGAAGGTGACGATGGTGGTGGAGCGGAATGTGCGCTCGCCCGGTTTGCCGCCGCCGTCGGTCAGGTCCAGGGCGATCCGGTAGTTGACGACGGTGACCGAAGCGGCCCGTTCGGCGGCCTGGTCGCGGGTGAGGTTAGGAAGTGCCACGCCCGCCTACAGTAGCCGCCGGACCGTGCGGGCGGGCGCCGGACCGAGTTTAATGAGGCCATGCTCATCGCCGGTCTGTCCTTCGCCGCGCTGGCCGCGGTGTTGCACGTCTACATCTTCGCGCTCGAGTCGCTGAGTTGGACCTCACCGCGCACCCGGGCCGTCTTCGGCACCACCGCAGACGAGGCCGAGACCACCAGGATGCTGGCCTTCAACCAGGGTTTCTATAACCTGTTCCTGGCAGTGATGACGGTGGTCGGTATTTGTGCTGTCGCGTTGGGACACAACATCGTTGGAGTATCGCTGCTGTTCGCTGGGCTGGGGTCGATGCTGGCCGCAGCGTTGGTCTTGGTGGCTTCGACGTCCGGCATGGCCCGGGCCGCCGTGGTCCAGGGCGCCTTTCCGGCCTTCGCGATCCCGCTGCTGTCACTGAGTCTGTAAGGGCGCGATCGGGAACACCGAGCGAGCGGGCATAGTTGTGTTGCAGAGATGTCCACCGCCTCCCGAGAGGACCTGCCGATGTCCGACAAAGCTAAAGCCGAGTTCTGGTTCGACCCGCTGTGCCCGTGGTGCTGGATCACCTCCCGGTGGATCCTCGAGGTCGAGAAGGTGCGCGACATCGATGTCACCTTCCACGTGATGAGCCTGGCCGTCCTCAACGAGGGCCGCGACGACCTCTCCGAGGAGTACCGCGAGGGCCTCAAGCAGGCGATGGGCCCGGTTCGGGTGGCGATCGCGGCCGAGCAGCAGCGCGGAAACGAGATTCTGCTTCCGCTCTACACCGCGATGGGCACCCGGATCCACAACCAGAACAACAAGGACTTCCCCGACGTCATCGCGGGCGCGCTGGCCGAGGTGGGCCTGCCGGCCGAGTTGGCGGACGCGGCCACCACCGACATCTATGACGAGGCGCTGCGCAAGAGTCACCACGCCGGGATGGACGCGGTCGGCAAGGATGTCGGCACCCCGACCATCCACGTCAACGGGGTGGCGTTCTTCGGTCCGGTGCTGTCTCGCATTCCGCGCGGTGAGCAGGCCGGAAAGCTGTGGGACGCCTCGGTGACGTTCGCGTCCTACCCGCACTTCTGGGAGCTCAAGCGCAGCCGGGGCGAGGCGCCCGAATTCGACTGACCCCGGGGGCCCGCACGCTCGCGGGGCAGGGGACCGGGTCTGACACAATGGCCGCCATGCGCGTCTATCTCGGTTGCGACCACGCCGGCTATGAGCTCAAAGAGCAGATCATCGAGCACCTGAGGCAGGCCGGCCATGAGCCGGTCGACTGCGGGGCCTTCACCTACGACGCCGACGATGACTACCCGGCGTTCTGCATCGCCGCGGCGACGCGAACGGTGGCTGACCCGGGCAGCCTCGGCATCGTGATCGGCGGCTCCGGCAACGGTGAGCAGATCGCGGCCAACAAGGTGCCGGGGGCGCGGTGCGCACTGGCGTGGAGCACCGAAACCGCGCAGCTGGCCCGCGAACACAACAACGCCCAGCTGATCGGCATCGGCGGCCGGATGCATTCGACAGCCGAGGCGCTCGCGATCGTCGATGCGTTCCTGAGCACTCCGTGGTCGAATGCCGAACGTCACCAGCGGCGCATCGACATCCTGGCCGCCTACGAGGTCAACCGCGAGGCGCCGCCGGTGCCCGGTGCGCCCGCCTGACGTGAGCTGACATGCCCGAGGGGCACATCCTGCACCGGCTGGCCCGGCTGCATCAGCGCCGTTTCGCCGGCGCGCCGGTGCGGGTGTCCAGCCCGCAGGGCCGGTTCGATGCCGGCGCCGCCGCGGTCGACGGGAAGCCGCTGACCCGCGCCGGGGCCTGGGGCAAGCATCTGTTCCACCACTACGCCGGTGGGGCGATCGTGCACGTGCATCTGGGTATCTACGGCCACTTCACCGAGTTCCACCTGCCAGAAGACGGCGTGCCCGAACCGGTCGGTCAGGTTCGGATGCGCATGATCGGCTTGAAGAACGGTTCGGCATACGGCACAGACCTGCGTGGCCCGGCGACGTGTGCGGTGATCGACGAGGCGCAGCAGGCCGACGTGATCGCGCGACTGGGGCCCGACCCGCTGCGCAACGACGCCGATCCGGCGCTGGCGTTCAAGCGGATTACCAAGTCTCGCAAGACGATAGCCGCACTTTTGATGGACCAGTCGGTGCTGGCCGGCGTCGGCAACGTCTACCGCAGCGAGGTGCTGTTCCGGCACCGGATCGACCCGTACCGGCCCGGCACCGAGGTCGACGAAACGGAGTTCACCGCGATCTGGGCCGACCTGGTGGCGCTGATGAAGGTCGGCCTGCGGCGCGGCAACATCGTCGTGGTTCGGCCCGAGGACGACCACGGCGAGCCCGCCTACGCGCCCGGGAAGCCGCGCACCTACGTCTACCGTCGGGCCGGTGATCCGTGTCGGCTGTGCCGGACCATCGTGCTCACCGCGCAACTGGAGGGCCGCAACGTGTTCTGGTGCCCGTCCTGTCAGGCGGGTCAGTCGTCGTAGATTCCCTCGCGCCGGGGCCGGATCGGCACCCCCAGCGCCCGGTAGATCTCGTTGGACAACACCACGCTGCGCGGGTCGGCGTTGGCCTGGGTGTGGTCGAACCGGTTCATCACGTAGCCGTAGCCGATCCGGTGTTCCAGGTCGACGAACGCGAATGACCCGCCGAGGCCACCGTGGCCGAAGATCCGCCGGTTGGGGCCGTTGACGCCCTGGGCGTTGAGCATGTAACCCAGGCCCCAACCGTGCTCGGCGACCCGGGGGCCGAGCACCAGATCGGTCTCGGTGCCGCCCTGCAGCACCCGCAGCCGATCCATGGTGGGGCGGCTGAGCAGCTTCTCCTGCGCCAGCGCGTTGTAGAACGTGGCCATGCCCAGCGCCGACACCTGGGCGTTGGTGCCGGGGAACTCCAGCTGCCGCCACAGGCTCAGGTCATTGGTGGCGATCTCGTCGTCGGGGGCGAATCCCATCGCCACCGCCAACCCCGCCTTGGAGTGGTCATCCAGCGACGTCGGGCGTTTCGGGGCGCCGGCCGAGGCCAGCATCTCCCGGATCGTCGGCTTGCCCACCGGGTCGGCGCAGCGGTACGGCTGCTGGTCGGCCGGCACGCCGATGTGCACCTCGGCGCCGAGCGGACCTGCGACCTCGCTGCGCAGATACTGGCCCACCGTCATCCCGGTGACCCGCTTGACGACCTCGCCGATGATGAAGCCATAGGTGGTCATGTGGTAGCCCTGGGCGGTACCCGGTCGCCACCACGGTTCGGCGGCGGCCAATCGCTCGCAGACCAGATCCCAGTCGGTGACGTCGCGCCAGTGCATCGGCTCGCGCGGCCCGATCGCCCCGGAGCGGTGCGCCAGCACCATCGCCAGCGAGATATCCCGCTTGCCCGCCTGGCCGAACTGCGGCCAGTAGTGGGCCACCGGGGCTCGCAGATCGAGTTCGCCGGCTTCGGCGAGCCGGTGGACGCAGGTGCTGGTCAAGCCTTTGGTGCCCGAGAGCACGGTGCTCAGGGTGTCTTCCTGCCAGGGGCGCAGGCCCTCGACATCTGTTGAGCCGGCCCACAGATTGACGACGAGTTCGCCGTCCACATATGCGGCAACGGCCGCGCCGAGCTCCTCGCGCAGGGTGAAGTTGCGCTCGAACTCCTGCCGCACTCTCTCGAAGCGCGGAGAGCACGACCCATGAATCTGGACGTGCCGTATGCCGCCCATGGCGTGCCTTCCTGCCAGGGAAAACCCTGTTTCGAGCGGGCGACGGGAATCGAACCCGCGTAGCTAGTTTGGAAGACTAGGGCTCTACCATTGAGCTACGCCCGCATGAATAGCTAGTGCGAGACTGTACCGGCGTGGCCGACTCCATATCCAATTGGCACCCCTTGGGGGCTTGCAGTGCGGGCCGCTGTATTGCCGTCGTCGCCGGGCCGTAAGATCGCGTGGTCAGTGCGGGGTGTAGCGCAGCTTGGTAGCGCATCCGCTTTGGGAGCGGAAGGCCGCAGGTTCAAATCCTGTCACCCCGACCAGCAGCGCGCGTCGCACCGGCACGCCCGACCATCACCGAAATATCGAGGAGTACGCCCGTGAAGAGCACCGTCGAGCAGCTGACCCCTACCCGGGTTCGCATCAACGTGGAGGTGCCGTTCACCGAGCTGCAGCCGGACTTCGAGCGGACTTACAAGCAGCTGGCCAAGCAGGTGCGGATGCCGGGCTTCCGCCCGGGCAAGGCCCCGGCCAAGCTCATCGAGGCGCGTTTCGGTCGGGCCGCCGTGCTGGAGCAGGTGGTCAACGAGGCGCTGCCCAGCCGCTACAGCGAGGCGGTGACCAGCTCGGACCTCAAGCCGCTCGGACAGCCCGAGATCGAGGTCACCAAGATCGACGACGGTGACCACATCACCTTCACCGCCGAGGTCGATGTACGGCCCGAGATCGCGCTGCCCGACCTGGAGCAGCTCAAGATCAGTGTCGACCCGATCGAGGTCGGCGACGAGGAGGTCGACGCCGAGCTGGACGCGCTGCGCGCGCGGTTCGGCACCCTGACCGGTGTGGACCGGCCGGCCGCCAGCGGCGACTTTGTCTCCATCGACCTGGACGCGACGGTCGACGGCGAAGTGGTGGAAGGCGCCGCCACCGAGGGCTTGTCGCACGAGGTCGGTTCGGGCCAGCTCATCGACGGGCTCGACGACGCGATCGTGGGACTGTCCGCGGGTGAGAGCAAGTCCTTCACCACCAAGCTGGCCGCCGGCCCGCAGGCCGGCAAGGACGCCGAGGTCACCGTCAAGGTTCAGTCGGTCAAGGAACGCGAACTGCCCGAGGCCGACGACGAATTCGCGCAACTGGCCAGCGAATTCGACACCATCGGCGAGCTGCGGGAGAACCTGGTCGAGCAGGTGAGCCGCACCAAGCGCATCCAGCAGGCCGAGAAGGTCCGCGAGGCGACGCTGGAGGCCCTGGTCGGCCAGGTCGAGATGCCGCTGCCCGAGGCCGTCGTGCAGGCGCATGTCGACAACGCCCTGCACAACGCCCTGCACGGTCTCGACCACGACGAGAACAAGTTCGCCGAGTCGCTGCAGGAGAAGGGCTCCTCGCGTGCCGAGTTCGACACCGAGACCCGCAGTGAAGCCGAGAAGTCCGTCAAGACGCAGCTGCTGCTCGACGCGCTCGGCGACAAGCTGGAGATCCAGGTTGGCCAGAACGACCTCACCCAGCATTTGGTGTTGATGTCGCGCCAGTACGGCATCGCGCCGCAGCAGCTGATGCAGTTCCTGCAGCAGAACAACCAGCTGCCCGCGGTCTTCGCCGACGTGCGCCGCGGCATGGCGCTGGCAGCGGCCGTGCGTGCTGCCGCGGTCAGCGACACCGCCGGTAATGAGATCGACGTCACCGAGTTCTTCGGCCGCGAGGACGCCGCCGACGAGGCTGTTGACGCCGCTGTTGACGCGGTTGAGGAAGCCGTCGAGGCCGAGGCGACATCCGACGAGTGACGCTGTGAGCGAACGAGGGCGGTTCGGACCGCCCTCGGAGCCGCGGTTTGGTTAGGGTCGGTGCATATGAATCTCGAGAAAGCAGGTATCCCACTGTGAGCCAGCCCGGTCTGAATCTCGTCGACTCGGTTTACGAGCGGCTACTGCGAGAACGCATCATCTTCCTGGGGTCGCAGGTGGACGACGACATCGCCAACCGGCTGTGCGCCCAGATCCTGTTGCTGGCCGCCGAAGACCCGACCAAGGACATCTCGCTCTACATCAACTCCCCGGGCGGTTCGATCAGCGCGGGGATGGCGATCTACGACACCATGGTGTTGGCACCGTGTGACGTCGCCACCTACGCGATGGGCATGGCCGCCTCGATGGGCGAGTTCCTGCTCGCGGCGGGCACCAAGGGCAAGCGCTACGCCCTGCCGCACGCCCGGATCCTGATGCACCAGCCGTTGGGCGGGGTGACCGGCAGCGCCGCCGACATCGCCATCCAGGCCGAGCAGTTCGCGGTCATCAAGAAGGAGATGTTCCGGCTCAACGCCGAGTTCACCGGGCAGTCCATCGAGCGCATCGAGGCCGACTCCGACCGCGACCGCTGGTTCACCGCCCAGGAAGCCCTGGAATACGGCTTCGTCGATCACATCATCACCAGCGCCCACGTCAACGGAGCCGCGAAATGAACCCCGAAACCTTGCGAGCCACCGCCCCGCAGGCGCGTTACATCCTGCCGTCGTTCGTGGAGCACTCCAGCTGGGGTGTCAAGGAGTCCAACCCGTACAACAAGCTGTTCGAGGAGCGCATCATCTTCCTCGGCGTGCAGGTCGACGATGCCTCGGCCAACGACATCATGGCCCAGTTGCTGGTCCTGGAGTCGCTGGACCCGGACCGCGACATCACCATGTACATCAACTCCCCGGGTGGTTCCTTCACCTCGCTGATGGCGATCTACGACACCATGCAGTACGTGCGGGCCGACATCCAGACCGTGTGTCTGGGGCAGGCCGCGTCGGCTGCCGCGGTGCTGCTGGCGGCCGGTACCCCGGGCAAGCGGATGGCGCTGCCCAATGCGCGGGTGCTGATCCACCAGCCGTCGCTGTCCGGGGTCATCCAGGGTCAGTTCTCGGACCTGGAGATCCAGGCGGCCGAGATCGAGCGGATGCGGACCCTGATGGAGGGGACGCTGGCGCGGCACACCGGCAAGGATCCGGCCGTGGTCCGCAAGGACACCGACCGCGACAAGATCCTCACCGCGGCCGAGGCCAAGGAGTACGGGATCATCGACACCGTCCTGGAGTACCGCAAGCTGTCGGCGCAGACCGCTTAGCTGACTTCTCACCGAACGTGCACTCAGCGCGAATTTCGGCCGCATTGTCAAGCGGTTAGTGCAACATCTGGGTCAGGCTGCCTGCTCGATGAGGGCGGCCAGTCGCTGGGCTGGGGTGTCGAGGTCCAGGGTCGGCCGGGGCCGGCTGTTGAGCTTGTCTTGGATGC
>NZ_CP083986.1:1725158-1726727 GCF_020172685.1 [Mycobacterium] nativiensis
ACCTGGCTTTGTGTCGCCGCATAGGGCACTGGGGCGGTCGCCGACAGCGGTGGTGTCGTCGGGACAGCGGTGTGGGTGCCTCCGGCCGGCGTGGCGACGTCAGGGGCGGTCTTGGCGGGTGCATCGCCCGGCGGGGTGTGCAGGTCCATTCCGTCATCATCGCTGGCGGCATGGCGCACGTCTACCCGGATCGGCTGACCTCCGCTTCGCCCGGCTTCGCCGCGCTAGCGATCGCCGCTGTGTCGATGGCGGCGATCCGCTTCGCCCGGCTTCGCCGCGCTTGCGATCGCCTTAGCCAGCTGCCGCGCACACCGTGAGAATCGAACCGGTGCGCTGACGGACCTGGGCGCCGTCCACCGATACCGAGCAGGTGACCTGCTCGCCGAAATTGACCACCGTGACCGCCGCAGCCGTCGTCGCCGGCGGCGTCAACGTCACCTGCTTGGTCCACGGCAGGGACACGTTGAACTCGGTCTGCAAGATCCCGCCGGTATCGATGTAGGCGATGCTCAGCGCCCGACCGGTCCCACTGACGCTGTAAACGATCGTCTCGGGCACGCCGGCCGTCGTCGATGTCGTCGGCGGCGCCGTGGTTGTGGTGCTGGGCGCTGGGGTCCTCGACGGAGACGGAGTGGTAGTGGGAACGCGCTTGGGCACCGGGGTGCTCGGTGCGGTCGGCAACGGGGTCACCGGCGTGACGGTGGCCGAATTGCGCTGCGAGCCATTGGCGATCACCAGGGCGATCACCATGCCGACCACCAGCAGCACGGCGGCACCGGCCACCAAAAACAGCCAGTTCGGAAACCGCGGAGGCTCCGGAGGTCCACCCTCGCCGCCGCCTACGGGTCCACCCTGCGGGGGCTGCGGTGCCTCCCAGTGCTGCCGCGGCAATTGCTCGGTCGGGCGGGGAGCCTGCGGTGGATAGCCAGGCGGGTACGACGGGAGTTGCCCGGCGTAGGCCGGGTCGACGTAGGGCGGATAGCCGGATGTCGGCGGCTCAGACGCTCCACCGCGCTGCCAGGGCTGATTAGCGCCCTCCGGTCGATACGGATCGGTCATGCCCACCTCATGGGTTGCAGGGTACCTGCGGCGGGCGTCTGCGGCCGGGACGTCGGCGCGCCGGCCTAAATTCCGGCTGCGCCCAGCGCGCTGATCGTCATCGCCCGCAACACCGCTCGCGAGCGCTCCGGGCCGGCAGACTTGGCGCCCGTGGGCTTCATGCTGTGCGGGGTCGAGTTCAGCAGACCGAACGCGGCGTGGGCCATCAGCCGTGCATCGGCTTCGGCCAGCCCCGGGTGCAGCGCGCGCAACACGCTCACCCACACCTCGACGTACTGCCGTTGGGCGCTGCGCACCTGACGCTGCGCGGCGGCCGGCAGATGCGCCAGATCACGGTCCTGGATCCGGATCAGATCCGGCTCGCCGAGGGCGAAATCGAGATGAAAGTCGACCAGCCCGTCCAGCACTTCCTGCGGACTGTCTCCACCGGCTTCGACGGCGCGCGCGCCGTCGAGCAACCGGGTGCTGATCCCGACCAGCAACTCGACCAGCAGTGCTTCCTTGCCTGCG
>NZ_CP083986.1:1726827-1728090 GCF_020172685.1 [Mycobacterium] nativiensis
AGATGTGTATAAGAGACAGGCCCAGCAGCCGGGCTTCCGCGGTGAGCGCCTGGTGAATTCGATGTTCACGCTCTCCACGCTGGTCGGCCTGTCGGTGTCGCAGCTGACGCTGGGCACCATCGTGGCCAACCTGGGCTTCTCGGAGGTGTCGTTTCCCAAGCCGGTGTTTCACGGCGACACGCTGTACGCCGAGACGGTCTGCACCGACAAGCGGGAGTCCAAGAGTCGCCCCGGCGAGGGCATCGTGACGTTGGAGCACGTCGGGCGTAACCAGAACGGCGACATTGTCGCCCGCGCGGTACGCACCACGCTGGTGCGTAAGCGGCCCACCGAGGACGGACAATGAGTAGCAACGGCCCGGCCTGGCTGTTCTGCCCGGCGGATCGCCCGGAGCGATACGGCAAAGCGGCCGCGGTCGCCGACGTGGTGATCCTCGACCTGGAAGACGGGGTGGCCGCCGCGGATCGGCCCGCCGCCCGCGAAGCGCTGCGGAGCACGCCCCTTGACCCGGAGCGGACCGTGGTGCGGGTGAACCCGGCCGGCACCGAGGACCAGGCCCGCGACTTGGAGGCACTGGCCGACACCGCCTACACCACGGTGATGCTGGCCAAGACCGAATCCGCTGCCCAGGTCGCCGCACTGGCGCCGCGGCAGGTGGTGGCCCTGATCGAGACGCCACGCGGCGCGGTGTTCTGTGCCGAGATCGCCGCCGCACAGCAATGCGTCGCGATGATGTGGGGCGCCGAAGATCTGGTCGCGGCCATGGGAGGCGGCTCCAGTCGGCACGACCAATCAGGTTCTCAAGGCCGGTATCGCGATGTGGCCCGCCACGTGCGCTCGAGTGTGTTGTTGGCGGCATCGACCTTCGGCCGGGCCGCGCTGGATGCCGTCTACCTCAACATCGGCGACCTCGACGGGCTCAAAGCCGAAGCACTCGATGGCGCCGCGGTCGGATTCGCTGCTACGGTGTGCATCCACCCGAGCCAGATCGCGGTGGTCCGCGACGCCTATCGGCCCGCCCCGGAACGGGTTGACTGGGCGCGCAGGGTGCTCGCCGCGGCGCAGACCGAGCGCGGGGTGTTCGCGTTCGAAGGACAGATGGTCGACTCCCCGGTGCTGCGGCACGCGGAAGCCATCCTGCGGCGGGCGGATTGACGCACCAGGAGGACTGACCGCGCATGCGCATCACCCAGATCATCGAGACACCGGTGCGCTTGCGCGGCGAGGTCGCCAACGCCTTGGTGGATTTCTCCCGGCACACGG
>NZ_CP083986.1:1728190-1760648 GCF_020172685.1 [Mycobacterium] nativiensis
TCCGTCAGCGACGCCCCGCGACACACCTGATCGAAGAATTCATGGCGGACGGCTTTCGAAGCCGGATATCCACTTGGCATCGCAACCCCAATCAACTCGGATGTTGCATTGACCGTATGAATCCGCCGGCCGGATTTTCGCGCTGAGTGCACGTTCGGCGTAGTACGGCCGCAACGGCGGCGATGTCGGCCGGGCGAACCCGGCAGCAGCCGCCCACAATGCGCGCTCCGGCCGCGACCCATTGCGGCACCAGCTCGGGGGAGAACCGCGCCGGCCCGGTCCAACCCCCGGCCTGCCAGCTCTCCCCGCTGTTGGGGTAGGCGATCACCGGTTTGCCGGTGACTTCGCGAGCGATCTCGATGGCCGGCAGCACGTCGGCGGGCGCGCAGCAGTTGACCCCCACCGCGACGATCTGCGGCACCCCGGCGGCAACCGCGAAAGCCTCCGCGAGTGGCTGCCCGGCGCGGGTCGATCCGCCGTCGATCGTGTAGCTGAGCCAGGCCGGCACATCCGCCTCGCGGACCAGACCCACCAGAGCCTGGGCCTCGTCGATGTCCGGCACGGTCTCCAGCGCGAGCAGATCGGCGCCGGCGCCGGCCAGAACCTCCAGCCGCGGACGGTGCCAAGCAGACAACTGTGCGACCGAAAGTCCGTAGCGGCCACGGTATTCCGAGCCGTCGGCGCAGGCGGCGCCGTAGGGGCCGACCGATGCCGCCACCCAGCGCATGCTGCCGCCCGGGACGGCCACGTCGCGCGCCAGCTCCACACTGCGGCGCAGCAGCGCCGCCGCGGTGGCACGGTCGATTCCGCGGACGGCGAAACCCTCGAAGCTCGCCTGGTAGCTGGCGGTGATCGCGATCATCGCCCCGGCGGCGGAGAACGCGCGGTGTACAGCGGTGATATCGCCGGGCGCATCAACGAGCAATCGGGCCGACCACAGTGGGTCGGACAAGTCGGCGCCGCGGGCTTCCAGTTCGGTGGCCAGCCCGCCATCTGCGATGAGCACGGTATCGTCGGGCACGGCGAACCCCACGTCGCCACTGTAGGGCTCCGCGGTACCGGCCGTCTCTCAGCCGGGTCGCACCGACGACACGCTTACGCCACGCCCGCGCGCCACGCGCCGGGTCGGCAGCTCGGGCGATATGTTCTTGGAGCGGACAGGCGCACAAACAAATACCAACGACGCGATTCGGCCTTATCGGTCGCCTCGCACCGGAATGAGCGGGTAGCGTCGGGGAATACACCGGATCCCCGACGACAGACGGCGAACAGGAAGTAGGTCCTCACGCACCATGGCGCGCATCGGAGACGGCGGTGACCTGCTGAAGTGTTCCTTCTGCGGAAAGAGTCAGAAGCAGGTCAAGAAGCTCATCGCGGGTCCGGGTGTCTACATCTGCGATGAATGCATCGACCTGTGCAACGAGATCATCGAAGAGGAGCTCGCCGACGCCGACGACGTCAAGCTCGACGAGCTGCCCAAGCCGGCGGAGATCCGGGACTTCCTCGAGGGCTACGTCATCGGTCAGGACACCGCCAAGCGCACGCTGGCGGTAGCCGTCTACAACCACTACAAGCGCATCCAGGCCGGCGAGAAGAGTCGCGACTCGCGCTCCGGTGAGCCGGTTGAGCTGACCAAGTCCAACATCTTGATGCTCGGTCCCACCGGTTGCGGCAAGACCTACCTGGCCCAGACGCTGGCCAAGATGCTCAACGTGCCCTTCGCGATCGCCGACGCCACCGCGCTGACCGAGGCGGGCTACGTCGGTGAAGACGTGGAGAACATTCTGCTCAAGCTGATCCAAGCCGCCGACTACGACGTCAAGCGCGCTGAGACCGGCATCGTCTACATCGACGAGGTCGACAAGATCGCCCGCAAGAGCGAGAACCCGTCGATCACCCGCGACGTCTCCGGAGAGGGCGTGCAGCAGGCGCTGCTGAAGATCCTGGAGGGCACCCAGGCGTCGGTTCCCCCGCAGGGCGGTCGCAAGCACCCGCACCAGGAGTTCATCCAGATCGACACGACCAACGTGCTCTTCATCGTGGCCGGGGCGTTCGCCGGCCTGGAGAAGATTGTCTCGGACCGGGTTGGCAAGCGCGGCTTGGGTTTTGGTGCCGAGGTCCGATCCAAGGCGGAGATCGACACCACCGACCACTTCGCCGAGGTCATGCCCGAAGACCTGATCAAGTTCGGGCTGATCCCCGAGTTCATCGGCCGACTGCCGGTGGTGGCCTCGGTGACCAACCTGGACATGGAGTCGCTGGTCAAGATCCTGTCGGAGCCGAAGAACGCTCTGGTCAAGCAGTACACCCGACTGTTCGAGATGGACGGGGTGGAGCTGGAGTTCAGCCCGGACGCGCTGGAGGCCATCGCCGAGCAGGCGATCCACCGGGGCACCGGCGCGCGTGGCCTGCGGGCCATCATGGAAGAAGTGCTGCTGCCGGTCATGTACGACATCCCCAGCCGCAACGACGTCGCCAAGGTCGTGGTGACCAAGGAAACGGTGCAGGACAACGTGTTGCCGACCATCGTGCCGCGCAAGGCATCCCGGTCGGAGCGCCGAGACAAGACCGCCTGATCCGACGCGGCGCCATCGGCGCCTCTGAAAGTTACTCACGAGTAGTGGAACTTTCTTAAAGTTGGGCCGTCACCTATAGTGACGAAAACCACATTCCAGGCCCTGGTTGCCCGAGAACTCCGTCCTGACGTCGGGGTTTCGTAGTCAACGGGTCGTGTTTCGATACGGTGTGGCGTCCAATGGTCTTTAAGAACGGTGCAATAATCGGTACTGCCAGTGACAGAAAAAATGTGGGTGCGCCAGACGCGCTGCGCGGGCCCGAATCAGGACAGTGATGGAAGGCGGGGCCGTGGGTCCGAGCGGTAACGGAGCCGGGTCGGCGCCCGGGCGTCAAAAACTCGAGAAGGTCGTGATCCGCTTCGCCGGTGATTCCGGTGACGGCATGCAGCTCACCGGCGATCGCTTCACCTCAGAGGCGGCGCTGTTCGGCAACGACCTCGCCACCCAGCCGAACTACCCGGCCGAGATCCGCGCACCTCAGGGCACCCTGCCTGGCGTGTCGTCGTTCCAGATCCAGATCGCCGACTTCGACATCCTCACCGCCGGTGACCGCCCCGACGTGTTGGTGGCGATGAACCCCGCAGCGCTGAAGGCCAACATCGGTGATCTGCCGCGCGGCGGCATGGTGATCGTCAACTCCGACGAGTTCACCAAGCGCAACCTCGCCAAGATCGGCTATGAGACCAGCCCGCTGGAGACCGAGGAGCTCTCCGACTACGTGGTGGTCCCGGTCGCGATGACCTCCTTGACGCTGGGCGCGGTCGAGGAGATCGGCGCGACCAAGAAGGACGGCGCCCGCGCCAAGAACATGTTCGCCCTCGGCCTGCTGTCCTGGATGTACGGCCGGCCGATCGAGACCAGCGAACAGTTCATCCGCGAGAAGTTCGCCAAGAAGCCCGACGTCGCCGACGCCAACGTGCTGGCCCTCAAGGCCGGCTGGAACTACGGCGAGACCACCGAGGCGTTCGGTACCACCTATGAAATCGCCCCGGCCAAGCTGCCGGCGGGGGAGTACCGGCAGATCTCGGGTAACACCGCGATGGCCTACGGCGTGATCGTCGCCGGTCAGCTGGCCGACACGCAGGTGGTGCTGGGCACCTACCCGATCACCCCGGCCTCGGACATCCTGCACGAATTGTCCAAGTACAAGAACTTCAACGTGCTGACCTTCCAGGCCGAGGACGAGATCGCCGGCATCGGTGCGGCGATCGGCGCCTCCTACGGCGGCGCGCTGGGTGTCACCAGCACCTCCGGCCCGGGCCTGGCGCTCAAGGCCGAGGCGCTGGGCCTGGCCGTGATGACCGAACTGCCGCTGTTGCTGATCAACGTCCAGCGCGGTGGTCCGTCGACCGGTCTGCCGACCAAGACCGAGCAGGCGGACCTGTTGCAGGCGCTCTATGGCCGCAACGGTGAGTCGCCGGTCGCGGTGCTCGCGCCGTGCACGCCGTCGGACTGCTTCGACGCGGCCATCGAGGCCGTCCGGATCGCGCTGACCTACCGCACCCCGGTGGTGCTGCTGTCCGACGGGGCGATCGCCAACGGGTCCGAGCCGTGGCGCATCCCCGACGTCGCCGCGATGGAGCCCATCGATCGCAACCTGGCTAAGGCCGGCGAGGACTTCCAGCCGTACGCGCGGGACCCGGAGACCCTGGCTCGCCAGTTCGCCATCCCGGGCACCCCGGGGCTGGAGCACCGGATCGGTGGACTGGAGAAGGCCAACGGCACGGGGGAGATCTCCTACGAGCCGGCCAACCACGACCTGATGGTGCGACTGCGCCAGGCCAAGATCGACGGCATCAAGGTTCCCGACCTCGAGGTCGATGACCCGACCGGGGATGCCGAGCTGCTGTTGCTGGGTTGGGGCAGCTCCTACGGCCCGATCGCCGAGGCGTGCCGGCGGGCCCGGCGCGGCGGTGTGAAGGTCGCGCAGGCACACCTGCGGAACCTCAATCCGCTGCCGGCCAACCTGGGTGAGGTGCTGCGGCGCTACCCGAAGGTGGTGCTGCCCGAGATGAACATGGGCCAGTTGGCGCTGCTGCTGCGCGGCCGCTACCTGGTCGACATCCAGTCGGTGACCAAGGTGGCCGGTAAGGCCTTCCTCGCCGACGAGGTGGAGGGAATCATCGACGACGCACTGGCTGGCACGTTGGCCGATCGGGAGAACGAGAAGGCGTCGCTGGCCAGGGCCGCGGCGGTCACCATTGCAGGAGCGAACTCATGACAACGACTGAACCCGCCGCCTCCCTGGTCGGTACCGATCTGGGGCTCACCGCCCTGAGCGGGGTTCCCACTACCGACGAGCCGCAGAAGTCCAAGGACTTCACCTCCGACCAGGAGGTGCGCTGGTGCCCGGGCTGTGGCGACTACGCCATCCTCAACACGATGCGCAACTTCCTGCCGGAGTTGGGGCTGCGCCGGGAGAACGTGGTCTTCGTCAGCGGTATCGGCTGCTCGAGTCGCTTCCCGTACTACATGAACACCTACGGCGTGCACTCGATCCACGGCCGTGGCCCGACGTTCGCCACCGGGCTGGCGACCGCCCGCGAAGACCTCAAGGTCTTCCTGATCACCGGTGACGGTGACGCGCTGTCGATCGGTGGCAACCACCTCATCCACACGCTGCGCCGCAACGTCAACATCACCATTCTGCTGTTCAACAACCGGATCTACGGTCTGACCAAGGGCCAGTACTCGCCGACGTCGGAAACGGGCAAGATCACCAAGTCGACGCCGTTCGGATCGCTGGACAACCCGTTCAACCCGGTCTCGCTGGCGATCGGCGCCGAGGCGACCTTCGTCGGGCGGGCTCTGGACTCCGACCGCAAGGGCCTCACCGAGGTGCTGCGCGGCGCGATGGAGCACCGCGGCTCGGCGCTGGTGGAGATCCTGCAGGACTGCCCGGTCTTCAACGACGGCTCCTTCGACCTGCTGCGCAAGGAAGGCGCCGAGAACCGGATCATCAACGTCCGTCAGGGCGAGAAGGTCATCTTCGGTGCCGAGGGCGAGTTCTGCGTGATCAAGTCCGGCTTCGGCCTGGAGGTCGCCAAGACCGCCAACGTCTCGGCCGACCAGATCGTCGTGCATGACGCCACGCTGGCCGACTCGTCCTACGCGTTCGCGCTGTCGCGGCTCTCCGAGCAGGACCTGTCGCACTTCCCGATGGGCATCTTCCGCAAGGTCACCAAGCCCACCTACGACGACCTGGCTCGCGCGCAGGTCGCCGAGGCGCGGCAGGCGTCCGCCCACGACACCGCCGCACTCCAGAAGCTGCTGCGTGGCCGCGACACCTGGACTGTCGACTAAGCCGCTATGAGTACCGGTCGGTTGGCCGGTGTCGTGCTGGCCGGCGGCGCATCGCGCCGGATGGGCCGCGACAAGGCCACCCTGACCGTGCCGGGTTTGTTCGACGGCCGGACCCTGGTCGAGCAGTTGGTGTCCGTGGTCGGGCAGTGCTGTGATCCGGTGTTTGTGGTGGCCGCCCAAGGGCAGACGCTGCCCGATCTACCCGCACCGGTATTGCGTGATGAGGTGCCCGGGCTGGGACCGCTGCCGGCCGTGGGCCTGGGTCTGCGTGCCGCTGCGCGAGCCGGCGCGGATCGTGCGTTCGTCTGCGCCGTGGATATGCCGAACCTGACCCCTGAGGTGATCGACCGGTTGGCGGAATCCGCTCGGGTGTCGGGCACGGACATCGTGCTGCCTCGGGCAGGTCGTGACCATTACCTGGCGGCGGTATACCGCACCGCGCTGGCCGAAACCATCGCTGCGATGGTTTCGGCCGGGGAGCGCCGGATGGGTGCGCTGGTCGACGCGGTCGAGGTACAGCGGATTGTGCTCGACGATGCAGCACCCCTGGCCAACCTGAACTCTCCGGACGACATCCGCGGGCTGTCGTGAGCGGTGTGAACATGGGACTTGCCACGGCTGCGTGACGTTGAGCAATGTGCCAAACGAGATGGGCGCTTTCGCCGAGGCTGCGCGAGCTCGGGAGTCTCAACTCGCGGCACGGTTAGCCGCGTCGGCGGCTCGGTGACGACATCTGCGATCAAGCAACAGCTGGCTACCTCGGCCGACGCGATGGCCCTCAGTGTCCAGCGCGAATCCAATGCAGCTGCGGGGGCTGACCCATCGCCGGAGTGGATGGGAAACGCCTACCGGTACAACGCGATGGCGAGCGAAGCCCTCGACGCGCTGGATCGGCGGTGCACAGGGCTGCAGCAGTTGGTCCGCGTTTCCTGAACCGGGCTACTCGCAGCAAATAAGGTTCGATGGCGGCAGAAATGGATTTTGTCGTGTCCCAGCAGGTGTAAATATATCTTCGTGTTATCTCGATGAAATTCGGAAATTATTGGCAATGAAAGGCGCTTCTGGCGATTTCGGCCGTCGTGGCCGCCGAACCAGTGAAAACTGTTGCAGCAGAACCGATTCAGCGTGTCAGGTCGGGTGGCGGTGAACCGGCGGCGCGGGTTCGCCCAATCATTTAGCGCGCAGTGAATTCCATTTTCCAAGGCGGTGATCGGCGCCCTTGGCGGATGGACGACTCCGGTCATTGCATGAGTCGGGCCGTCTCGGCGCCCCCGATTCGTGGGTCCGGCCCTGCGGGTGGCAACACCGCTGGTCGGTAGGCCTACTACCTGCGTGTTCTGGGGCTGGTGGTACTCCTGTGGCTCCCGCGGCACGATCGATTTGGCTGCATCGGCCCGTCATGTGGGCGCAAAACCCGATCGAATCCAGTGGTCCAGCCCACAAAATATCCGTGATTTGACTCACGGTCTGCGCGGCCTGGCCCGAACCGATAGGCCGGTAAAAGTTATTGCTGACCTGCTGGAACCATTCTCGGCTACGATGTGATGGTTTCGTTATCTCCCCGAAATAGTCACGTCATGCGATTGGACGTCCCGTATGAGCGTTTCGTAAGTTTCCATTCGCCCGAACGCAGGGCAAACAAATGAAACGACGGAACCGCGTGTGAGCGGGGCCGCGGGCAGCCCCCTGAGTGCTTCCGCGGTGCCGGGTGTCAACCCGGCGGGCAGCCCTGCCCCCGCTGTCGTGCCTGACCGAGATGGCACGTCTCGAAGACCACTCCCGCCTGGAGAACCAGGCACGCCAGCCCACTAGCACTTCGGCGCGCGCACTGCGAAAGGAACGATGTTGAAGAACGTCCGCAAGCCCCTCACCCTCGCCGCGATCGCCGGTGCCCTGATCACCGGTGCGGTCGCCCTGTCCGACGCCACCGCACACGCGGACAGCGTCAACTGGGACGCCATCGCGGCGTGCGAGTCGGGTGGCAACTGGTCGATCAACACCGGCAACGGCTACTACGGCGGCCTGCAGTTCAACCCGGGCACCTGGCGTGCCAACGGCGGCAGCGGCATGCCGCACAACGCCAGCCGGTCCGAGCAGATCCGGGTCGCCGAGAACGTCCTGCGCAGCCAGGGCATCGGTGCGTGGCCGGTCTGCGGCCGACGCGGCTGACCTTTCGCGTGACCGACGGCGCCGGACGATGAGTCCGGCGCCGTCGCCGTCGGCGGATCGGCCGACGCGGGTAGCGTCGGCCCCATGCCCGATACGCCACGTGAGCTCGACGTCATCGTCTACGGGGCGACCGGATTCGCCGGGCAGCTGACCGCCGAATACCTGTCCCGCGCCGGGGGCAGCGCGCGGATCGCTCTGGCCGGCCGCTCGGCTGACCGGGTGCGCGCGGTCCGTGACGCCCTCGGCCCGGTGGCCCAGGACTGGCCGATTGTGGTCGCCGACGCCGACAAGCCCGAGACGCTGCACGCGATGGCGGCCCGAACTCGGGTGGTCATCACCACCGTCGGGCCCTACACCCGCTACGGCATGCCGCTGGTCGCGGCCTGCGCGGCCGCCGGTACCGACTACGTCGACCTCACCGGCGAGGCGCTGTTCGTGCGAGAGAGCATCGACCTCTACCACAAGCAGGCCGCCGACAACCGGGCCCGCATCGTGCATGCCTGCGGGTTCGACTCCATTCCGTCGGACATGAGTGTGTACGCCCTCTATCGGGCGGTCCACGACGACGGCACCGGGGACCTGCTCGACACCGATTTCGTTGTGCGGGGAGCCTCCGGTGGGGTCTCCGGCGGCACCCTCGCCACAATGATCGAGGTTCTGACCACCGCCGCCAACGATCCCAACGCCCGACGCCAGCTCTTCGACCCGTACACGCTCAGTTCCGATCGGCCCGCCGAACCCCGATTGGGCCCCGAACCGGACCTGTCCTGGCGGCGGGGCCGCGACATCGCGCCTGAACTGGACGGAATCTGGACCGCCGGTTTCGCCATGGCGCCCGTCAACACCCGGATCGTGCGGCGCAGCAACGCACTGCTGGACTGGGCCTACGGGCGTCGTTTCCGCTATGCCGAGCACATGAGCGTCGGCTCGTCGGCCGCGGCACCGGCGCTGTCTGGATTGTTGACCGGCATCGGCAAGGCGACGTTCGGGCTCGGCGGCCACCTCTTCCGGTTAGTGCCGCCCGGATTACTGGAACGGGCAGTGCCCAAGCCGGGAACCGGCCCAAGCCGGCGCCGCCGCGAGAACGGCTACTACCGCATCGAGACCTACACAACCACCACAACCGGAGCCCGCTACCGGGCGGATATGGCGCAGCGGGGCGACCCCGGCTATCAGGCCACCGCGGTGCTGCTGGGCGAGAGCGCGCTGGCGCTGGCGCTGAACCGCGACCTGTTGTCTGATCACTACGGGGTGCTCACCCCGGCCGCTGCGATGGGCGACGCGCTGCTGGTCCGGCTGCCTGCGGCAGGGGTGACACTGGAGGTTTCCCGGCTGAGCTGATCGGCGCCGAATCGACCAGTGCCGGCAACCGCCCTTTCCGCTAATGTCGTTTTCGACCGCTGCTAGAGCAGCAGCCCAGCAACGAAGGTGGACAAATAACCATGGCCGGCCTTGACGATCTCTTCGCTCAGATCCCCATCCAGGAAATCGCCGACAAGCTCGGCGCCGACTCGGGCGAGGTGAACAACACCATTCAGACGCTGGTGCCGGTGCTGGTCAGCAGCCTGAGCCAGAACGCACAGGAATCCGGTCAGGCGAACAGCATCGTGGACGCAGCCACCACCTTCGCCGCTCAGGGGCTGCTGGACAACGTTCTCGGCGGCAGCCAGTCCGAGGGCCAGCAGCTGATCTCGACGATCTTCGGTGGCAATGACACCAGTCAGGTCGCTTCGGCGCTGTCGGGTGCCGGCGCCGGCAACAACGACCTGCTGCAGAAGCTGCTGCCGATCCTCGCGCCGATCGTGCTCGCCTACATCGGCAAGCAGTTGACTGGCCAGAAGGCCCAGCCCGCGCAGGAGCAGGCCTCCGGTGGCGGCGGCCTCGCCGATGTCCTGGGCGGGATCCTGGGCGGCATGACCTCCGGTGGCGGCGCCAAGAACCAGTCGATGGGCAGCATCCTGGGCAACGCGCTGGGCGGCAAGACCGGGGAGGCCATCGGCGGCATTCTCGGTGGGCTGCTCGGCGGCAAGAAGTAGCAGTCTCTCGAAACGCCCCCGGACCGAGCCCGGTCCGGGGGCATTCGTGTCTTGGGGCAGTCCTTCCTAGAATTGAGCGGTGACTGTCACCCCCAACGCCGCCGATACCGATCACCTGCCCAAGTCATGGGAGCCGGGTGCGGTAGAAGAGGCGATCTACCAGCGCTGGGTTGATGCCGGTTACTTCACCGCCGATCCGGCCAGCTCCAAGCCGGGCTACTCGATCGTCTTGCCGCCGCCGAATGTCACCGGCAGCCTGCACATGGGCCACGCCCTCGACCACACCCTGATGGACGCGCTGACCCGCCGCAAGCGGATGCAGGGCTACGAGGTGCTGTGGCTGCCCGGCATGGACCACGCCGGTATCGCCACCCAGAGTGTGGTGGAGCGGCGGCTGGCCGCCGAGGGCCAGACCAAGGAAGAGCTGGGCCGCGAACGCTTCGTCGAGCAGGTCTGGGAATGGAAGCGTGAATCCGGTGGCACCATCGGCACCCAGATGCGCCGGATCGGTGACGGGGTCGACTGGAGTCGGGAACGGTTCACCATGGACGAGGGGCTGTCGCGCGCGGTCCGCACCATCTTCAAGCGGCTCTACGACGCCGGGCTGATCTATCAGGCCGAACGGCTGGTGAACTGGTCGCCCGTGCTGGAAACCGCGATCAGCGACCTCGAGGTCAAGTACGAAGACATCGAAGGCGAGCTGGTGTCGTTCCGGTACGGCTCGCTCGACGACGTGCACCCGCATATCGTCGTGGCCACCACCCGGCTGGAGACCATGCTCGGCGACACCGCCATCGCGGTGCACCCCGACGACGACCGGTACCGCGACCTGGTCGGGACCAGCCTGGCGCACCCGTTCCTGGACCGGGAGATCGCCGTGGTCGCCGACGCGCATGTCGACCCCGAATTCGGCACCGGTGCCGTCAAAGTCACCCCCGCCCACGACCCCAACGACTTCGAGATCGGTCTGCGGCACCAGCTGGAGATGCCGACCATCCTGGACACCAAGGGCCGTATCACCGGCACCGGGACGCAGTTCGACGGCATGGACCGCTTCGAGGCACGCGTCGCGGTCCGTGAGGCGCTGGCCGCCCAGGGCCGCATCGTGGCCGAGAAGCGGCCCTACCTGCACAGCGTCGGGCATTCCGAGCGCAGTGGCGAGGTCATCGAACCGCGCCTGTCCATGCAGTGGTGGGTCAACGTCGAATCGTTGGCCAAGGCGGCCGGCGACGCGGTCCGGGGTGGTGACACCGTCATTCACCCGAAGAGCTTGGAGCCGCGCTGGTTCAGCTGGGTCGACGACATGCACGACTGGTGCATCTCCCGGCAGCTGTGGTGGGGCCACCGCATCCCGATCTGGCACGGTCCGGACGGGCAGCAGGTCTGCGTCGGGCCGGACGAAACCCCGCCGGAGGGCTGGCAGCAGGACCCCGACGTGCTGGACACCTGGTTCTCCTCGGCGCTGTGGCCGTTCTCCACGATGGGCTGGCCGGAGGCCACCGAAGAGTTGGAGAAGTTCTATCCCACCAGCGTCCTGGTGACCGGCTACGACATCCTGTTCTTCTGGGTGGCCCGGATGATGATGTTCGGCACCTTCGTCGGCGGCGACGACGCGCTCACCGCCGGGGGAGCCCGCGAAGCCGGGGTTCCGTTCCAGAATGTGTTCCTGCACGGCCTGATCCGCGACGAACACGGCCGCAAGATGAGCAAGTCACGCGGCAACGGCATCGACCCGCTGGAGTGGGTGGAGACCTTTGGCGCCGACGCCCTGCGGTTCACTCTGGCCCGCGGCGCGAGCCCCGGCGGCGACCTGTCGATCGGCGAGGACCATGCCCGTGCCTCGCGCAATTTCGTCACCAAACTGTTCAACGCCACCCGGTTCGCGCTGATGAACGGCGCCCGGCCGGCGCCGCTGCCGGCGCTCGATGAGCTGACCGACGCCGACCGATGGATCCTGGGACGGCTGGAAGAGGTTCGCGTCGAAGTGGATTCGGCGTTCGAGGGCTACGAGTTCGGCCGTGCCTGCGAGGCGCTGTACCACTTCGCCTGGGACGAGTTCTGCGACTGGTACGTCGAGTTGGCCAAGTCCCAGCTGGGCGAGGGGCGTCAGCACACCACCGCGGTGCTGGCCGCGGTGCTCGACACGCTGCTGCGAATGCTGCATCCGGTGATCCCGTTCGTCACCGAAACCCTGTGGCAGGAGCTCACCGGGGCCGAGTCGCTGGTGATCGCCGACTGGCCTGCTGCGTCCGGGATCGTCCTGGACCAGATTGCCGCGCAACGGATCACCGACATGCAGAAACTGGTGACCGAGGTGCGTCGATTCCGCAGCGATCAGGGCCTGCGCGACCGGCAGAGGGTTCCGGCCCGCCTGACCGGCATCGAGGACGCCGACCTGGCCACCCAGGTGGCCGCGGTGACCTCCCAGGCCTGGCTGACCGAACCCGGTGACGGATTCGCCCCGTCGGCCACCGTCGAGGTGAGACTGGGCCCCACGGGCGGTGGAAGCACGGTCGTCGTCGAACTGGACACCTCCGGCACCGTCGACGTCGCGGCCGAACGCCGGCGGCTTGAGAAGGATCTGACGACCGCCCAGAAGGAACTCGCCGCCACCTCCGCGAAGCTGGGCAACGAAGCCTTCCTCGGCAAGGCGCCCGAAGCAGTGGTCGACAAGATCCGGGCCCGCCAGCAGCTGGCGCAAGACGAAGTCGAGCGGATCACCGCTCGCCTGGCAGGCCTGGCGTGACCGATCATCGGATTGGCGCCACTGAGCCCACCCCGGACGAGATTGCGGCGCTACTGCAGGTCGAGCACCTGCTCGACCAGCGGTGGGGCGAAACCAAGATCGAACCGAGCCTGACCCGGATCAACGCGTTGCTGGAACTGCTGGGCTCCCCGCAGCGCGGCTATCCGTCGATTCACGTCGCCGGCACCAACGGCAAGACCTCGGTGGTCCGGATGATCGACGCGTTGCTGACGGCGTTCAGTCGCCGTACCGGGCGCACCACCAGCCCGCACCTGCAGTCGGCGGTCGAGCGCATCGCCGTCGACGGCGAGCCGATCAGTCCGGCCAAGTACGTGGAGACCTACGCCGAGATCGAGCCTTTCGTGCAGATGGTCGACGCGTCCTCGCAAGCCGATGGCGGCCCGGCGATGAGCAAGTTCGAAGTGCTCACCGCGATGGCGTTCGCGGCGTTCGCCGACGCTCCGGTCGACGTCGCCGTGGTCGAGGTCGGCATGGGCGGCCGCTGGGACGCCACCAACGTCGTGGACGCCCCGGTTGCTGTGATAACCCCCATCGGCATCGACCACGTCGACTACCTGGGCGACACCGTCGCCGGGATCGCCGAGGAGAAGGCCGGCATCATCCGCCGGTCCACCGACGAGCTGATCGACACCGTCGCGGTGATCGCCCGGCAGGAGCCCGAGGCGATGGAGGTGCTGCTGGCGCAGTCCGTGCGTGCGGATGCTGCAGTGGCGCGGGAGAATTCGGAGTTCGCGGTGCGTAGCCGCCAGCTCGCGATCGGTGGACAGCTGCTGGAGTTGCAGGGCCTGGGCGGGGTGTACACGGATATCTTTCTGCCGCTGCACGGTGAGCACCAGGCCCATAATGCGGTGCTGGCCCTGGCGGCGGTGGAGGCGTTCTTCGGGGCCGGCGCCGAGCGCCAGCTCGATGTCGACACGGTGCGGGCCGGCTTCGCGGCGGTACGCAGCCCCGGCCGGCTGGAGCGGATGCGAAGCTCGCCCACGGTGTTCGTCGACGCCGCGCACAACCCGGCCGGCGCCGCGGTCTTGGCGCACGCCCTGACCGACGACTTCGACTTCCGTTTCCTGGTCGGTGTGGTCAGCGTGATGGGAGACAAGGACGTTGACGGTATCCTTGCCGCGTTGGAGCCGGTATTGGATCGAATCGTGGTGACCCACAACGGCTCTCCGCGTGCTTTAGACGTCGATACACTGACCGCGGCGGCGATACGGCACTTCGGGGACGACCGGGTGGTCACTACCGAGACGCTCGGGGATGCCATAGAAATGGCCACTGCGCTCGTCGACGAGTTCGACTCCGACAGTGAAATCGCCTCGGGGACAGGCATCGTGATCACCGGTTCGGTGGTCACCGCCGGGGCGGCCCGCACTCTATTCGGGAGGGACCCGGCATGACCGAGCCAGCGCAGGCTCCTGACCCGTGGCGGGGCTTCCGCGGGATCATGGCCGCAACATTGATCCTCGAGGCGATCGTGGTGCTGTTGGCGCTGCCGGTGGTCAGCGTGGTCGGCGGCGGACTGACACCGGTGTCGCTGACTTACCTGCTGGGTCTGGCTCTGGTGCTGTTGCTGTTCACCGGCATCCAGGGCCGGCCCTGGGCGATCTGGGCCAATCTTGCGCTGCAGACGGCACTGATCGCGGGGTTCGTGATCTACCCGGGCGTGGGTGTGATGGGACTGGTGTTCGCCGCGGTGTGGGCACTGATCGCCTATTTCCGTGCCGAGGTGTTGCGCCGCTCATGACGAGCGCCCACCGTTCTGTACGCTGACGCCCGTGCCGCTGGCGACGATGCAGAGCGCCAGCGATGAGGAGGAGCAGCGCTTCAATGACTGAGCGGACTTTGGTACTGATCAAGCCGGACGGCGTCAACCGGCGGCTGGTGGGCGAGATCATCAACCGGATCGAGAAGAAGGGCCTGACGCTGGCCGCGCTGGAACTGCGGCCCGTGCAGCAGGCAGTGGCCCGCCAGCACTACGGCGAACACGAGGGCAAGGCGTTCTTCGCATCGCTGCTGGACTTCATCACCTCGGGGCCGGTGGTTGCCGCCGTGGTCGAGGGGCCGCGGGCGATCGAGGCGTTCCGGCAGCTCGCCGGTGGTACCGACCCGGTGGCCAAGGCCACCCCGGGCACCATCCGCGGTGACTTCGGGCTCGAGACCCAGTTCAATCTGGTGCACGGTTCGGACTCCCCGGAGTCGGCCGAGCGCGAGATCGCGCTGTGGTTCCCCGACTTGAAGCCGTCGGCCCCGACATCTCCGATGACCCTGGCCTGACCTCGGAGTTATCGCCTTTCGCGCGGACTTCCGTAGTTGTGTGGGATACTGGCCAACGGGTGAACGTCACCGGACCGGTGTCCGACACCCGAATGAAGACTTAGGCGAGTGCGACGGTTGCGCTCTGTGATGCGGCGCCGATCGCCGGTCCTCATTCAGCCAGGCACCGAGTCGGCTCAACCCGAGCCCCTCGGAGCGAGACCACCACAAGCCCGGGGAAGCGAACCGGGCGAATAACGAGAAGCCCTCGCGTGGCCGCGTCGTAATGACGCGCCCGGGGGCTTGAGGAGACTTACGTGTCAGACCCCTCTCTATTTAAAGGCCCTTTTTCAGACGTTGCAGCCGAGCCGACCGAGCGCGAGGACTTGCCGGAGCGGCTGCGAGTCCATTCATTGGCGCGGGTGCTGGGCACCACCAGCAAACGGGTGCTGGATGCCCTGATCGAGCTGGACGGTCGGACGCGCAGCGCCCACTCCAGCGTGGACCGCGTCGAGGCGGTTCGAGTCCGTGACCTGCTGGGTTCGCCCGACGACTCCGTCGCCGCCGAGGCGGCCGAAGAGCCCGCCGAGGAAGCCGACGAACCGGAGTCCCGGCTGCTGCTGGAGACCGTCCCGGAGGCCACGCCCACCCGGGTCGACTACATGCCGTTGTTCGTCGCACCCCAGCCGGTCACCTACCAGCCGGTGATCTCTCGCGACACCGACGACTCCGACGACGACGACCTCGGTTCCGACAGTGACGACGGCGACTCAGACGTCGACGACGAGAACGGTGATCGGCCGGCCAACCGCCGCCGCCGCCGGGGCCGCCGCGGACGCGGCCGGGGCCGCGGATCCGACGGCTCAGCCTTGGACGACGCCGCCGAAGCCGACGAGGACGCCGAGGACGACACCGCCACGGAAGCCGACGAGGCCGGCGACGCCGAGGAGGACGCCGGCGACGATGAGAACGGTGCGGGCGAGGAATCTGCCAACCGTCGCCGCCGTCGCCGCCGTCGGCGCAAGTCCGGTACCGGGGATGACGATGACACCGGATCGTCGGATGACCCGCCCAACACCGTCGTGCACGAGCGGGCCCCGCGGGCCAAGTCCACCAGAAACGGCCGGGGCACCGGCGACGACGAGATCCAGGGCATCACCGGTTCGACCCGGCTGGAGGCCAAACGGCAGCGTCGCCGTGATGGCCGCGACGCCGGGCGCCGTCGCCCGCCGATCCTGAGCGAGGCCGAGTTCCTGGCCCGTCGCGAGGCCGTCGAACGCCGGATGGTCGTCCGTGATCGGGTCCGGACCGAACCGCCGCACCAGGGCGCGCGTTACACCCAGATCGCCGTGCTGGAAGACGGCGTGATGGTCGAACACTTCGTGACCTCTGCCGCGTCGACGTCACTGGTCGGCAACGTCTACCTGGGCATCGTGCAGAACGTGCTGCCCTCGATGGAGGCGGCGTTCGTCGACATCGGCCGCGGCCGCAACGGTGTGCTCTACGCCGGTGAGGTGAACTGGGAGGCGGCCGGCCTGGGCGGCGCCAACCGCAAGATCGAACAGGCGCTCAAGCCGGGTGACTACGTCGTGGTGCAGGTCAGCAAGGACCCGATCGGACACAAGGGCGCGCGACTGACCACGCAGGTGTCCCTGGCCGGCCGTTACCTGGTGTACGTGCCGGGTGCGTCGTCGACCGGGATCAGCCGCAAGCTGCCCGACACCGAGCGGCAGCGGCTCAAGGAGATCCTGCGCGAGGTGGTGCCCCCCGACGCCGGCGTGATCATCCGCACCGCGTCCGAGGGCGTCAAGGAAGCCGACATCCGTGCCGACGTGGAACGCCTCCAGGAACGCTGGAACCAGATCGAGGCCACCGCCGCCGAGACCCAGGCCAAGGCCGCGGGTGCGGCCGTCGCGCTCTACGAGGAGCCCGATGTCGTGGTCAAGGTCATCCGCGACCTGTTCAACGAGGATTTCTCCGAGCTGGTGGTGTCCGGCGACGACGCCTGGGCGACGATCAACGACTACGTGGGCTCGGTGGCACCCGAACTGCTCTCGAAACTGAACCGGTACCAGGCCCCGGAGGGGCCGGAAGGTCAGGGCGGGCCGGACGTGTTCGCCGTGCACCGTATCGACGAGCAGCTCGCCAAGGCGATGGATCGCAAGGTCTGGCTGCCCTCGGGGGGCAGTCTGGTGATCGACCGGACCGAGGCCATGACGGTTGTCGACGTCAACACCGGCAAGTTCACCGGCGCCGGGGGCAACCTCGAGGAGACGGTGACCAAGAACAACCTGGAGGCCGCCGAGGAGATCGTGCGGCAGCTGCGGTTGCGTGACATCGGCGGCATCATCGTCATCGACTTCATCGACATGGTGCTGGAGTCCAACAGGGATCTGGTGCTGCGCCGGTTGACCGAGGCGCTGGGCCGTGACCGCACCCGCCACCAGGTGTCGGAGGTGACATCGCTGGGCTTGGTGCAGTTGACGCGTAAGCGGCTGGGCACCGGGCTTATCGAGGCGTTCTCGACGTCGTGTCAGCACTGCGCCGGCCGCGGAATCATGTTGCACGCCGACCCGGTCGACTCGGCTGCGCCGGGGCGCAGATCCGAGTCGAGCAGCAGCGGCAGCCGTCGCAGCAAGCGGTCCCGTAAGCCCAAGGTCGACGAACCGGCAGTGGCCAAGGTGCCGGTGCACACGCCGGGCGATCACCCGATGTTCAAGGCGATGGCCGACCGTCACGAGGACGACGAGTCCGAGGACGGCGTCGAGGTTGAGGCCGGCGTGGAGCCGCAGGCGCAGGACGGCGAGCAGCAGGTCGGTGTCGAGGTCGCCGAGCAGGTGGCGCGCGAGGCCGTCGAGGAAGACCTCGACGACACCGACGAGGACATCGACGAGGATGAAGACGCCGACGTCGACGAGGACGCCGATGATGAGGACACCGACGAGGATGTCGAAGTCGACCTCGACGACGATGACGACGAGTACGACGATGACCTCGAAGAACTGGACGACGTCGACGAGTCCGAGCAGGACGACGATGACGAGGATGACGACGATGACGACGATGACGAGGAGCCCGAGGAGGAATCCGACCGCGACAGTTGGCCCGTCGTGACCGCCTACGAGCGTCCGCGACGTCGGCGCGCCGCAGCCCGTCCCGCGGGTCCACCCAGCTAAGAGCGGCTGGGGAAGGCCGGTTTGACCCCTTCGTTGCTGGTCAAGTACCCTAGACCAGTTGTCTCCAGGCGGGTATGAGCCCGGCTCGGCGGACAGAACCCAAACCACCTGCGCAAGTCCCGATGGCGTGCGCGGCGAGCGGCACCCGAGAAGTATTCGAGAAGTAGAGGTAGACACCAACGATGGCGACGTACGCAATCGTCAAAACGGGCGGCAAGCAGTACAAGGTTGCCGTCGGTGACGTGCTCAAGGTCGAGAAGCTCGAATCCGAGCCGGGTGCTTCGGTCTCGCTGCCGGTCGCGTTGGTCGTGGACGGTGCCACCGTCACCACCGACGCCGCCAAGCTGGCGAAGGTCGCGGTCACCGGAGAGGTGCTCGAGCACACCAAGGGCCCCAAGATCCGCATCCACAAGTTCAAGAACAAGACCGGCTACCACAAGCGGCAGGGTCACCGTCAGCAGCTGACCGTGCTCAAGGTCACCGGAATCAAGTAGCAGGAGGCAGCGAGATGGCACACAAGAAGGGCGCTTCCAGCTCACGTAACGGGCGCGACTCAAACGCCCAGCGACTCGGCGTCAAGCGGTTCGGCGGCCAGGTCGTCAAGGCCGGCGAGATTTTGGTGCGGCAGCGGGGTACTCATTTCCATCCCGGCACTAACGTCGGGCGCGGTGGCGACGACACCCTGTTCGCCACGGCACCCGGTGCGGTTGAGTTCGGTGTGAAGCGTGGCCGCAAGCTCATCAACATCGTGCCTGTCGCCCGCGTCGAGAGCTAACTAACCCGCCTCGCGCCGCGAGCGTGCACTGACTGCGAGGATTGGTGACATAACTCGCAGTGGTCGCACGCTCGGCGTGTGGGAGGGGTGAGAGGAAGCCCGATGTCCCGGTTTGTCGACCGCGTCGTCATCCATGTGCGCGCGGGCGACGGGGGCAATGGTTGCGCGTCGATCCACCGTGAGAAGTTCAAGCCGCTCGGCGGCCCGGACGGCGGTAACGGCGGCCGCGGCGGCAGTGTGGTGCTGGTCGTCGACCCCCAGGTGCACACCCTGCTGGACTTCCACTTCCGGCCGCACATCGACGCGGCGTCCGGCAAGCAGGGCCAGGGCAATAACAAGGACGGTGCTTTCGGCGCGGACCTGGAGATCAAGGTTCCCGACGGCACCGTCGTGCTCGACGAACACGGGCGGCTGCTGGCCGACCTGGTAGGCACCGGTGCCCGCTTCGAGGCAGCCGCCGGCGGACGTGGCGGGCTGGGAAACGCGGCCCTGGTGTCGCGCGCCCGCAAGGCGCCCGGCTTCGCGTTGCTGGGGGAGAAGGGCGAAACCCGCGACCTCACGCTGGAACTCAAGACCGTCGCCGACGTCGGGCTGATCGGATTCCCCTCGGCGGGCAAATCCGCGCTGGTATCGGTGATCTCGGCGGCCAAACCCAAGATCGCCGACTATCCGTTCACCACGCTGGCGCCGAACCTGGGCGTGGTCTCGGCCGGAGAGAACACCTTCACCGCGGCAGATGTGCCCGGTCTCATCCCGGGCGCCTCGTCCGGGCGCGGCCTGGGCCTGGACTTTCTGCGGCACATCGAACGCTGCGCGGTGCTGGTCCACATCGTGGACTGTGCGACCGCCGAGCCGGGTCGTGACCCGATCTCCGATATCGAAGCGATCGAAGCCGAACTGGCCGCCTATACCCCCACCATGCAAGGGGATTCGACTCTCGGCGATCTGGTCGACCGGCCCCGGGCGGTGGTGCTGAACAAGATCGACGTGCCGGAAGCGCGGGAGATGGCCGAATTTGTTCGCGAGGACATCGCCGCCGAACGCGGCTGGCCGGTGTTCATGGTGTCGACGGTGAGCCGGGAAGGGTTGCGTCCGTTGACGTTCGCGTTGGCCGAGATGGTGTCGGCCTATCGCGCTGCGCAGCCGGAACCGGTGGCACGCCGGCCGGTGATCCGTCCCGTGCGCGCCGGCGAGACCGGGTTCACCGTGGAATCCGACGGTGAGGGTGGTTTCCTTGTGCGCGGTACACAACCCGAGCGCTGGGTGCACCAGACCAACTTCGACAACGACGAGGCGGTCGGCTACCTGGGCGACCGGTTGGCCCGACTCGGGGTCGAGGACGAACTGCTCAAGCGGGGCGCCAAACCGGGCTGCGCGGTGACCATCGGGGAGATGACCTTCGACTGGGAGCCGGCTACGCAGGCCGGGGTGGACATCACGCTGTCCGGCCGGGGCACCGACAGCAGGCTGGAGCGCACCGACCGAGTGGGCGCGGCCGAGCGCAAGGTGGCACGCAAGCAGCGCCGAGAGCATTCGGAGGACGAGTGACCGGCAGTGGTGCGCGCGAAGCGATTTGCACCGCGCGCACCGTCGTGGTCAAGATCGGCACCACCGCACTGACCACCGAGACCGGCATGTTCGACGAGGCCCGGCTGGCCGGGCTGGCCGAGGCGATCGAGGCCCGCATGAAGGCCGGCTCGGACGTGACGATCGTGTCCTCGGGGGCCATCGCCGCCGGCCTGGAGCCGCTCGGGTTGTCCAGGCGGCCAAGCGATCTGGCCACCAAACAGGCCGCCGCCAGTGTGGGCCAGGTAGCGCTGGTCAACGCCTGGAGTGCGGCCTTCGGTCAGTTCGGCCGAACCGTCGGGCAGGTGCTGCTCACCGCGCAGGACGTGTCGATGCGGGTGTCGCACACCAATGCCGCCCGGACCCTGGACCGGTTGCGCGCACTGCACGCGGTCGCGATCGTCAACGAGAACGACACGGTGGCCACTAGCGAGATCCGGTTCGGCGACAACGACCGACTCTCGGCGCTGGTGGCGCATCTGGTCGGTGCCGATGCGCTGGTGCTGCTCTCCGATATCGACGGCCTGTATGACTCCGACCCGCGTAGGGGGCCGGCCCGCCTGGTCTCCGAGGTGTCCGGACCGGATGATCTCGCCGATGTGGTGGCCAGCGAGGGCAGTCACCTGGGCACCGGCGGCATGGTGTCGAAGCTGTCGTCGGCGCTGCTGGCCGCCGACGCGGGGGTGCCGGTGCTGCTGGCCGCCGCCACTGAGGCAGCTGCGGCTCTGTCCGACGCATCGGTGGGCACAGTATTCGCGCCCCGGGCGCAACGGTTGTCGGCACGCAAGTTCTGGGTACGTCACGCCGCCGACGCAGCAGGCGCGTTGACCCTGGATGCCGGGGCGGTCGAGGCGGTGCTGACCCGGCGCGGCTCGCTGCTGCCGGCGGGGATCACCGGGGCCTCGGGCACGTTCCACGGCGGCGACGTCGTCGAACTGTGCGGTCCGGACGGGTCGGTGGTGGCACGCGGTGTCGTGGGCTACGACGCGGTGGAGCTGGCGACCATGATCGGCCATTCCACCGCCGACTTGGCGCCGGATGCCCGCCGTCCGGTCGTCCATGCCGACGACCTGGTCGCGGTGTAGTACCCGCTGGAATGGGCACCGTATTCACCATCGACGGGGCGGGCTGGAGCGGGTTTCTGCGGTTCATGTGCCGCGGCGCCGTCACCAAGGGCAAGACCGTCAGAAACGTCAAGTACCCCAACACCTACTTCGACGGCCTGCGCTATGTCCCGGCGGTCAAAGCGGTGCAACGCGGCGCGCAGGCCCTCGACGACATGCTGAACGCACACTTCAACGGACGCCCCGATGCCGACGAGGTGCTGGTCTACGCCGTGAGTATGGGGGCGCAGGTCGCCTGCAAGTGGCTGCGCGAGAAGGGGCCGAGTTCTGTGGTCCCCACCGACAAGGTGTCATTTCTGCTGCTGGCCAACCCCGAGCAGCCGTTTCACGGCATCTATCGGGCCGACCCGAAGCTCGTCACGTTCATGAAGCTGCCCGACTACGGCGGCGTCGGGGTGCCGCCGAACACCCCGTTCGCGGTGACCGACCTGTGTCGCCAGTACGACGGGATGGCGGATTTTCCCAATCGCCCTGCTGCGCAAGTCGATTCGCTGGCCGTCCGCAACGCCTTGGTGGGCCTGGTGGCCGTGCACAACAACTATTTCCGGGTCAACCTGGAGGCTGGCGACAACCTCCGGGTCAGGCGCGGCAACATCACCTACGTGTTGTGTCCCACCCGGCGTAGGAGGCGTCAGCGGATCGAGGGAAGCTATGACCGCTCGGCCTGGAGCTACTGACCGGTGGGGTGTAGATACAGTGCGCCCCAGACGATTTCGGTCAGCGCAGTGGTGAGTTCGCTGTTGTAGCCGGCGTCGCGGTTCGGCAGGTTCTGCTGGCAGGCTCGCTCCACCATCCACGTGAGTGCGCTCGCGGTGGCCTCGACGGGTAGCTCGCGGCGAATGGAGCCGTCGGCCTGACCATCTTCGATGACCTGGGCCACCCGCCCGGAGATCCCGGTCAGCAACTCCCGATAGGTGGCGCCCACCAGCGGGTCATAGCCGGCCATCTCGCTGAGCGCGATCAGCAGCGGCTGGTGCCGCCGGTAGCTGGCGATGATCGCGGCCATCGCGGCGCGGACATCGTTGGGGTCGCGGCGCTGCGCCACGGCCCACCAGCGTTCGGCGCCCGAGGCGAGGTCGCCGAAGACGTGGCCGGCGAGTTGGCGCAGCAGGTGGCCCTTGTCCTCAAAGTAGATGTAGAAGCTGGCGCGCGACATTCCGGCTTCGGTGGCGAGCCGGTCCACGCTGAGCTCGGTGAAGCTGGCGCCGTCGCCCATCAGCCGCTCGGTGGCTTCCAGCAGGCGGCGCTCGATCTCCCCGCGCCGCTCGTGGCGGCTGGTGGGGGCTTTGCGGGTCACCGAGGCCATGACGTGCAGCTTAACGCCTAACGTGACACCTTGACTAGACACTATGTCTAGTCATATTGTCGTGATGATCCGACTGTGATCGGAGTCATAAGCCGAGGAGGCCCCATGACCGCACCGACCGCCACACACCGCAGCTATGACCCGGTCGACCTGTCGTCACGCGCGTTCTGGTCCACCACCGCCGCGGAGCGGGAACGCTCCTACGCCGTACTGCGTGCCGAGCGTCCGGTGAGCTGGCACCCGCCGGTCGAAGACGCCATGCTCAACGATCCCGACGATCCGGGCTATTGGGCCGTCACCCGCCACGCCGACATCGTCGAGGTGAGCCGCAACAACGACGTGTTCCTGTCCGGCAAGGGCGTGCAGTTCGAGAACTTCCCCGAGGAGTTGCTGGAGACCACGCAGTCCTTCCTGGCTATGGATCCGCCACGGCACACCAAGCTGCGCAAACTGGCCACCGCGGCGTTCACTCCCCGGCAGATCAGGCGCATCGAGGATTCGATCAAGGCCAGCGCCAAGGCCATCGTCGACGAACTCAAGGTCGCCGGCAGCGGGGCGGACTTCGTCGAGTACTGCGCCAAGGAACTGCCGCTGCGCACGCTGGCCGACATGGTGGGCGTTCCGGATTCCGAGCGTGCACAGGTAGCCCGCGCCGCTGATGCGTTGGTTTCGACCAATGACCCGGTGTTCCTCGACGGGCGAGACCCGTTGGCGGTGATGGGCGAAAACATCATGTACCTGCATCAGGTCGCCGCCACGCTGGCCGCGCAGCGCCGCGAGCGCCCCGGCGACGACCTGTTCAGCGCGCTGGTGACCGCCGAGGTGGACGGCGACCGGCTCACCGACGCCGAGGTGTGCGCCTACTTCGTGCTGCTGTCGGTGGCGGGCAACGACACCACCCGCCAGACCACCAGTCATGCCCTGCGGGCGCTCACCGATTTCCCCGAGCAACGAGCCTGGCTGATGGACGATTTCGACCGGCGCATCGGGATGGCCGTCGAGGAGTTCATCCGCTACGCCACCCCGGTGATGACCTTCCGGCGCACCGCCGCAACCGATTACGAACTCGGCGGCCAGCGCATCCGGGCCGGCGACAAGGTGGCGATGTTCTATGCGTCCGGCAACTGGGATGACAAGGTGTTCAACGAGCCCGACCGCCTGGACCTGAGCCGGGACCCCAACCCGCATCTGGGCTTCGGTGGCGGGGGACAACACTACTGCCTCGGCACGCATGTGGCGCGGGCCCAGTTGCGCGCCATGTTCGGCGAGTTGCTGCGTGAGCTGCCCGGTATCGAGGCCGGCGCGCCGGACTACGTGGCGGGCAGCTTCATCCACGGCATCCGTGCCATGCCCTGCACGTTCTGACGATGAGGCCTACAGGCTCGGAGTGACGCCTGCGAGTTCTGTCAGCAGTTGCGCGAATCCGTCACCCGATTCCGGTGCAGTCCCTCCGGCGTCGACGGCGGGGAATTCGAACAGGGTCACAGGCGGCAGGCCATAAATGCTGAGCACGTCTTTCACGCCCGCCGAGTCGCTGAGGTAGGTGTTGGTCAATCCGTTCAGCACGGTGAATGCGTCGGCGAACCCGAGAACCGGATCGTCCAGAGAAACATTCGTGAACATCGGAGCCCCTACCATTCCCCCGACCGCGGGGACGATCGGCAGCAACAGCAGCGAATCGAGGACGGTTCCCACGTGGGGATAGGCCAGGTCGTCGACGGTGGAGGTGACCACGTACTGAGCACTGTCGTACAGGTACGGGACGTCGGAATATGAATATGTTTGGTCGAACGTGTACCCCGAGTCGGTCCCCGGGAGGAGGGCTGGGGACGGAAGTACCGTCGCGGTGTAGTACGGGAAATACTGGGATGCCGCGTCAAGATACGGCCAGGCATCGTCGATGGCGTCCGCGGCCGCGACCGGGCCGGGGGCGAACGCGGTACCGAGCGCGACTCCCAAGCAGGCTCCGAGAAGGCCCCCGAGGGGGACAGTCATCCGATGACGATGCATCATTAACCCCGATAACCATGTAGAACACGAAGAATTGTTAGGAAAAATATCCCTTATCGCAAATCGCTGTCAAGCGGGCTCGGTCGCTTCGCGAAGGGGCGCCGTCTCGCTCGGACCGAAGTGTCGTCCGGTGGCGTCCTTGCCGATCGCGGTCAGCACGATGACGGCGATCAGCGTCGGCACCACCGTGACCATCAGGGCGAACGGGTAGCCGTGGGCGGCCGCCAAGTGTTCCTGGATCGGAAGGTTGAACGCGGCGAACAGATTGCCCAGCTGATAGGTGACGCCCGGATAGAAGCCGCGGATCGCGTCCGGCGACATCTCGGTCAGGTGGGCCGGGATCACGCCCCAGGCGCCCTGCACGCAGACCTGGATCAGAAACGAGCCGAGGCACAGCATGCCCGCGGTCTGCGACAACGCGAACAGCGGCACAATCGGCAGGCCCATCACCGCGGCCCAGATGATCGCGTACCGCCGGCCCAACCGCTGTGACAGCGAGCCGAAGACCAGCCCGCCGATGATCCCGCCGATGTTGTAGATCACCGCGATCCACTTGGCCGTGACATGGGACAGCCCCGCGCCGTCGGGCGAGGTCAGAAATGTCGGATAGATGTCGTGGGTGCCGTGGCTCATCCAGTTGAACGCCGTCATCAGCAACACCAGGTAGCAGAACCGGCGGATCACTTTGGCGTCGGTGAAGACGTCGCGAATCCTGGTGCGGGTCAGCCGCATCCGATCCTGGGTGGCCTGCCAGACCTCGGACTCCGTCACCCGGTAGCGGATCAGCAGGCTGACCATGGCCGGCAGGATGGAAAGCCCGAACAGCCACCGCCAGGACAACCCCAGCACGTCGTTCACCAGCAGCGAAGCCACGGTGGCCGCCAGGTAGCCGAACAGATAGCCCTCCTGCAACAGCCCGGAGAAGAACCCGCGACGCTCGGCCGGGATCTTCTCCATCGCCAGCGCCGCGCCCAGCCCCCATTCGCCGCCCATCCCGATCCCGTACAGCAGGCGCAGAATCACCAGCACGGTGAAAGTGGGCGCGAACGCGCACAAGAACCCCACCGTCGAGTAGAAGATCACGTTCACCATCAGCGGTATCCGTCGGCCGACCCGGTCGGCCCACAGGCCGAACAGCAACGCCCCGAGCGGGCGCATCACCAGGGTCGCGGTGGTCAAAAACGCGACCTCGGTCTTGGTATGACCGAAGGTCTTGGCGATGTCGGCGTAGACGAACACCACGATGAAGTAGTCGAACGCATCCATCGACCAGCCCAACACGGCAGCCAGGAACGAGTTGCGCTGATCGGGCGTGAGCCGCTGTTTCACCCGAGATATCGTGCCGGATTTCGGCGGTGATTGTGTGCGCTCAGCGGCGATCAGTACGCCGAAATCGCGGCAGGGGCCAGTTCCTCGGCCAGCACCGCCAGGGCGGCCGAACAGCCGCCGTCGAACTTGACCGCCGCCAGGTCGTCGCCGCGGGTGTGCCCACGGTTGACGATCGCGATCGGGACACCGCGCGCCGCTGCGTGCCGGACGAACCGGTAGCCGGAGAACACCGTCAGCGAGGACCCGGCAACCAGCAACGCCTCGGCGTCGTCGACCACCGAAAAGGCCCGTTCAACACGGTCTTTGGGGACGCTCTCGCCGAAGTAGACGATGTCGGGTTTGAGCATCCCGCCGCAGCGGTGGCAGTCGACGTAGCGGAATGATGCGGTGTCGGTGACGACGGCGTCCGCGTCGGGTGCCACCGCGATTCTGCCGAGGTCCTCGGCCCGCTCGATGAAACCCGGGTTGAGCTCCTCCAGCTGCTCGGCCAGCGCCGTGCGGCTCATGGTGATCCCGCACGCCAGGCAGACCACCGTCGCGTAGCTGCCGTGCAGGTCCACGACCCGGCGACCGCCGGCCTTGGTGTGCAGCAGGTCGACGTTCTGGGTGATGACCCCGGTCACCACGCCGGCGGCCTCCAGTGCGGCCAACGCCCAGTGGCCCGCATTGGGCGACGTGGCGGCCATGTGGCGCCAGCCGACGTGGTTGCGGGCCCAGTACCGCTGACGGAAGACCGGATCGCCGGTGAACTGGGCGATCGTCATCGGATTGCTCGGTGGGGAGTCCGGCCCGCGATAGTCGGGAATACCGGAATCGGTGGAGATCCCCGCTCCGGTGAGCACCGCGATTCGCCGCCCTGCCAGCAGAGTCAGCAGGTCGCAGACTGTCGGCGTGATGTCGCCCATCTGGTACAGCGTATGCACCCGGCGGCACCCGAAAGCTGCGTATTGACACAGTCCAGGCGACAATGGCAGGCAATGGACTTTTCAGGGGACTTCTACAGCGCCTACCGGCACGGGTTCGCGCGGGTCGCCGCATGCACGCACCGCGCCACGCTTGCCGACCCGGCCGCCAACGTCGAGTCGGTGCTGCAGTTGGCGCGCCAGTGCCACGACGACGGCGTGGCAGTGGCCGTCTTCCCCGAGCTCACGCTGTCGGGCTACTCACTCGACGACATCGTGGCGCAGGACACCCTGCTCGACGCGGCCGCGGCCGCGCTGCTCGACCTGGTCGCCGCCTCGCTGGAGCTGCTACCGATCCTGGTGGTGGGCGCGCCGCTGCGCTACGGCCACCGCGTCTACAACACCGCCGTCGTCGTTCATCGCGGGCGCATCCTCGGGGTGGTGCCCAAGTCGTACCCGCCCACCTACCGGGAGTTCTACGAGGGCCGCCAATTCGCCGCCGGTGACGACGAACGCGGACTGATCCGGCTGGGCGGCGCCGAGGTGCCGTTCGGGCCGGATCTGCTGTTCGCCGCCACCGATGTGCCCGGGCTGGTACTGCATGTCGAGATCTGCGAGGACATGTTCGTGCCGGTACCGCCGAGCGCCCAGGCCGCGTTGGCCGGTGCGACCGTGCTGGCCAACCTGTCCGGCAGCCCCATCACCGTCGGTCGTGCCGAAGACCGTCGATTGCTGGCCCGGTCGGCGTCGGCGCGCTGCCTGGCCGCCTACGTCTATGCCGCTGCCGGGGAAGGGGAGTCGACCACCGATCTGGCCTGGGACGGCCAGACCATGATCTGGGAGAACGGGACGCTGCTGGCCGAAAGCGACCGGTTCCCGCGCGAACCGCAGCGCAGCGTGGCCGACGTCGACCTGGGGTTGCTGCGTTCGGAGCGGCTGCGGATGGGCACGTTCGACGACAACCGTCGCCACCATCGCGCCGCAGTGCAGGAGTTCCGGCGAATGGAGTTTGTGCTGGACCCGCCAGCCGGTGACATCGGACTGCGCCGCGTGGTCGAGCGATTCCCGTTCGTGCCGTCGAATCCACAGCGGCTGCAACAGGACTGCTACGAGGCCTACAACATCCAGGTGTCCGGTCTGGAGCAGCGGCTGCGCGCACTGCGCTATCCCAAGGTGGTCCTCGGGGTGTCGGGCGGCTTGGATTCCACCCACGCGCTGATCGTCGCCGCACGGGCGATGGACCGGGAGGACCGGCCGCGCAGTGACATTCTGGCGTTCACCATGCCGGGCTTCGCCACCGGTGAGCGCACCAAGGCCAATGCGGTGGCACTGAGCAAGGCGCTCGGTGTGACGTTCGCCGAACTCGACATCCGCGACAGCGCGAAGCTGATGCTGTCCGAGCTCGGCCACCCATACTCCCGTGGCGAAGCCGTCTATGACGTCACGTTCGAGAACGTGCAGGCCGGCCTGCGCACCGATTACCTGTTCCGGATCGCCAACCAGAACGGTGGCATCGTGCTGGGCACCGGCGACCTGTCGGAGCTGGCGCTGGGCTGGTCCACCTACGGGGTGGGCGATCAGATGTCGCACTACAACGTCAACGGCGGCGTGCCCAAGACACTGATCCAGCATCTGATCCGCTGGGTGATCAACTCGGGCGAGTTCGACGCCGACGTGTGCGCGGTGCTGGCCTCGGTGCTGAACACCGAGATCAGCCCGGAGCTGGTGCCGGTCGGGGACGGCGAGGAGATTCAGCGCAGCGAGGACACCGTCGGTCCCTACTCGCTGCAGGACTTCGCGCTGTTTTCCGCGTTGCGCTACGGGTTCACCCCGGCCAAGATCGGATTCCTGGCCTGGCATGCCTGGCATGACCTGGAAGCGGGCTCCTGGCCTCCCGGGTACCCGGCGGACAAGCGGCAGTCCTACTCGTTGGCCGAGATCCGAAAATGGCTGAAAGTATTTGTGCAGCGGTTCTATTCGTTCAGCCAATTCAAGAGGTCAGCACTGCCGAACGGGCCCAAGGTGTCACACGGCGGCTCACTGTCACCGCGCGGCGACTGGCGTGCCCCGTCGGACATGTCGGCGCGGATCTGGCTCGACGAGATCGAACGGGAGATACCCGAGCAATAAAGGAGCGCCGACGATGACCGAGATATCAGGACTTCCGTTGCCGCCAGCCCTGCAGCGGGCCATGACACTGCTGCGCGATCCGCCGTCGAACCCCGATACCAGCCGCGGCTACCTCGATCTGCTGCGCGGGACGGACGCATCCGACACGTCGCAGAACACCGGTGCGATCCAGCGGTTTTGGGCCTCGTCGTTCGGGTCGATGTTCTACGACAATGCCCAGGTGGTGGCCCGCCGACTCCTTGACGCCTGGCAGCATCCGATCGACTGGCTCGACATCCCGGTCGGTGGCACGGCTCTGGATGTCGGCTGCGGTCCGGGCAGCATCACCGCGTCGCTGGCCCGGGCGGTGGCCGCCGACGGTCTCGCGTTGGGGGTCGATGTCTCCGAGCCGATGCTGGCCCGGGCGGTTCGCATTCAGGCCGGACCGCAGGTCGGATTCCTGCGAGCGGACGCGCAACGGCTCCCGCTGCGAGACAGCACCGTTGACGCCGTCATCTCCATCGCCGTCTTACAGCTGATTCCCGACCCGGTGGCGGCGCTGGGGGAGATGGGACGAGTGCTCAAGCCGGGCGGCCGAGTCGCGTTGATGGTGCCGACCGCCGGCTCGGCCTCGCGGATGTGGTTGCCGGCGAAGGCCGGGGTGCGGGTGTTCGGCGATGACGAGATCGCCGACACTCTCGAAGCGGGTGGCTTCACCAGCGTGCGGGCCAAGAATTTCGGATCCATCCAGTGGGTGCGGGGTAAACGGGCCTGATCGTCTGACACGCTGGAAGCCATGCCCACCGTCCTGATTGAGGTCCGCCGCCGTTACTCGCAGGCCGAGGAGATCGCGATCATCGACGCTGTCCACGGCGCGCTGGTGACGGCCTTCCAAACCCCGGCCAAGGACAAGAACGTGCGGCTGGTCGTCCACGAACCGCACCGGTTCGCGGTTCCGGAGCACCTTGCCCAGCCGGAGTGCCGCACGCTGGTCTCGATCGACTGCTTCGCCGGCCGATCCCTGGACGCCAAGCGTGCGCTCTACGCCGGGATCGTCGAAGGTCTTGCCGCATTGGGTATCCCGCGCGACCACGTGATGATCACCCTGCACGAGGTGGATCGGGACAACTGGGGAATCCGCGGCGGGCAGGCCGCATCGGACGTCGACCTGGGTTTCAACGTGCGGGTGTGATCACGTCGCAACCGCCGATCCCCGTCGGGGTCGATCACAGGGTTGACACGGCCGCACGGATCGTCTCGGCACTCGGCGCGCAGTCCCCGGCTCCGGGCGTCAGGGTCGCCAGGGCCCCGGCGGCACACGCGGCACGCAGCGCGTGCGCTATGCCGTAGGGCCATTCGGCAGCCAGCACACCGGCGAAGACGTCACCCGCGCCGGAGGTGTCGACGGCGTCCACCACCGGCACCGGCACATGGACGGTACCGTCGGGCCCGGTGTAGCGGGCCCCGCGTGCTCCGAGCGTGACTACCCGGTGCGGCACCGGATGATCGAACCGCGCGGATTCGGTCTCATTGACCACGGCGACGTCGATCAGCCCGGCGAGCTCGGCCAGGTCACCACCGATCGGGGAGATGTTGGCGATCACCGTCGCCGCGCCCGCGCGAGCCAACCTGGCGGCTGTGGTGGCAGTAGCGAGTGGAATCTCCAACTGCATCAGCACCACTTGGGCTCCGGTGATCAGGTCGCGCCGGTCAAGGTCCACCGTCAGTGAGGCATTCGCTCCCGGCGTCACCACGATGGTGTTCTGCCCGTTCGGGTCCACCGTGATGACCGCCGATCCGCTGGGCCCGGGCACCGTTTTCAGGCCGTCGGTGCCGACGCCATTGGCCTCCAGATGCCGACGCAACCGCGCACCGGCGTCGTCGTCACCGACCGCGCCGATGAACTGCACCCGCGCCCCGGCCCGGGCTGCGGCGACCGCCTGATTAGCCCCCTTGCCGCCCGGTGTCGTGGCGACCGCGGTGGCCAGCACCGTCTCACCCGGGTCGGGCAGCGCGGTCACGGTGAGCACCGTGTCCATGTTGGCGCTGCCCACCACGCAGATATCGTGCTTCTTCTGCACTGGGCCCTTTGCCTCCGTCCGCCCCAGGACAAGACCGGTTATGAACTACCGGTCCGTCCACGTATTGATCTGGTCGAAGGTGTCGTTCAGGTGTTCGGCCAGGTGGTGATCGCGATCTGACTCAACGGCGCCTGCCCGTTGCGGGCCACCGCGACCACATCATCGCCGAATTCCTTCGGATACGGCTGCGGCATGGTCGACATCCTTCCAGCGAAGAAAGTCTCACCGATCAGGTATCAACCAAACCCGGGGCAGACCCGTGACCGATTTTGGGACATTCATACCCAATCCGACGCCGCGGCATCCCCCGGGTGGAACTGTGCGCCTATGTCCATTAACAGCACGTCTATCGCACACGTCCGGCTGACTGTCACCGACATCGATAAATCGCGCCGGTTCTACGAGAGTGTGTTCGGCTGGCCGGTTGCCTTTGAGATTCCCGATAACGCCGACCAGGCCACCCGCAGCCAGCTGTGGTGGCTGTTCGGTGGCGTCGTCTACAACCTCGGCGGCGCACTGATCGGGCTGCGGCCGGTCGGTGACGACGGCTTCGACGAGAACCGGGTCGGCCTGGATCACATCGCGTTCCAGGTGGCCGGTAAGGCCGATTTGGAGGCGGCTGCCGCGCATCTCGACGACCTCGGTGTCGCCCACGAACCGGTGAAGGACATCGGCCCGCTTTACATCCTCGAGTTCCGCGACCCGGACAACATCGCCTTGGAGCTCAGCGCCTCGAAGTAAGAGCGTGCCGTTTCTGGCGTTCCTGAATGCAGACACCCACGCTCGCGCCGGGACGTGGGGTGATTGCTGGTGCAATGGTGGCGCTGCCGACTACGGATACCCGGACCACACCGGTTAGACATCCCAGGGTCGTAAGTTGTCAAGCGGCCCGGGTATCGGGGTTGGTTTGGCGGTGTGCCCAGGCTTTGTGTTCGTCGTAGGTGCTGTGGTGGCGTATGCAGCCGTGCAGGATGCCGAC
>NZ_CP083986.1:1760748-1762008 GCF_020172685.1 [Mycobacterium] nativiensis
TCCTACGGCGGCGCGCTGGGTGTCACCAGCACCTCCGGTCCCGGCTTGGCGCTCAAGGCCGAGGCGCTGGGCTTGGCCGTGATGACCGAGCTGCTGTTGCTGCTGATCAATGTCCAGCGCGGCGGCCCGTCCACCGGCCTGCCCACCAAGACCGAGCAGGCCGACCTGATGCAGGCGCTCTACGGACGCAACGGCGAGTCGCCGGTCGCGGTTCTGGCGCCGTGCACGCCCTCGGACTGCTTCGACGCGGCCATCGAGGCCGTCCGGATCGCGGTGACCTACCGCACCCCGGTAGTGCTGCTCTCCGACGGCGCGATCGCCAACGGTTCGGAGCCGTGGCGTATCCCGGATGTCGCCGCGATGGCGCCCATCGACCAGAACCTGGCCAAGGCCGGCGAGGACTTCGCGCCGTACGCGCGCGACCCGGAGACCCTGGCCCGGCAGTTCGCCATTCCCGGCACCCCGGGCCTGGAGCACCGGATCGGTGGCCTGGAAAAGGCCAACGGCTCCGGGGCGATCTCCTACGAGCCGGCCAACCACGACCTGATGGTTCGGCTGCGTCAGGCCAAGATCGACGGCATCGAGGTTCCCGACCTGGTCGTCGACGACCCGTCCGGGGACGCCGAGCTGCTGATGCTGGGCTGGGGCAGTTCCTACGGCCCGATCGCCGAGGCCTGCAGGCGGGTCCGGCGTGGCGGCGTCAAGGTTGCACAGGCGCACCTGCGCAACCTCAACCCGCTGCCGGCCAACCTGGGTGAGGTGCTGCGGCGCTACCCCAAGGTGGTGCTGCCGGAGATGAACCTGGGCCAGTTGGCGCTGCTGCTGCGCGGCCGCTACCTGGTCGACATCCAGTCGGTGACCAAGGTGACCGGCCAGGCGTTCCTGGCCGACGAGGTCGAGGGGATCATCGACGACGCGCTGGCCGGCACGCTGGCCGACCGGGAGAACGAGAAGGCGTCGCTGGCCAGGGCCGCGGCGGTCACCATTGCGGGTACAGCAGGAGCGAATTCATGACCACCACCGAAGCTGTCGGCTCGCTCGTCGGAACCGATCTGGGACTGACCGCGCTGAGCGGAATTCCCACCACCGACGAGCCGCAGAAGTCCAAGGACTTCACCTCCGACCAGGAGGTGCGCTGGTGCCCGGGCTGTGGCGACTACGCCATCCTCAACTCCGTCCGCAACTTCCTGCCCGAGCTGGGGGTGCGGCGGGAGAACGTGGTGTTCGTCAGCGGGATCGGCTGCTCGAGCCGCTTCCCGT
>NZ_CP083986.1:1762108-1764069 GCF_020172685.1 [Mycobacterium] nativiensis
CACCACCGGAAGGTGCCGTACATAAGCGTCCAGGGCGGTGTAGAGGATGCATTGCTCGGTGACCTGGCCGGCCAGGATCAACCGTCGGGTGCCGAGCCGGCCCAGCAGGTACTCCAGCGGGGTGGAATAGAAGGCGCTGTGTCGCACCTTGGTCATCAACCGGTCGCCGGCCACGGGGGCGACGGGCCGAACCAATTCCGGTCTGCTGCCATTCAGCGCCGACGCGGCGATCTGGGCGAATCCAGCGGTGAAGTCGCCGTAGTTGTCGTTGACGTAGATCAGGTCGACATCCTCGGCGGCCCGGCTGCGTTCCACCAGGTCGGCCAGTGGTTCGACGATCTGCGCGACGTTGTCGGCCAGTTGTTCGGCGTCGGTGTGACGGTAGGCGTTGAGCATGTCGATCACGACCACCGCGGTATCGGTCATGCCCTGGTGATACCCGAAAGCTGCCCGTTGACACAGTCCAGCCGACAATGGCGGGATTGGAGCATTCAGCGGACTTCTACAACGCCTACCGCCATGGGTTCGCGCGGGTTGCCGCCTGCACGCACCGCACGACGCTTGCGGACCCGCCCGCCAACGCCGAGTCGGTGCTACAGCTGGCGCGCGAATGCCACAACGACGGCGTGGCGCTGGCCGTATTTCCCGAACTCACCCTGTCGGGATACTCCATTGACGACATCGTGCAGCAGGACAGCCTGCTCAGTGCCGTCGAGGCGGCCCTGCTCGACGTGGTCGCGGCGTCCACGGAGCTGCTGCCGGTCTTGGTAGTGGGGGCGCCACTGCGCTATGCGCACCGCATCTACAACACCGCGGTCGTCATCCACCGCGGGCGAATCCTCGGCGTCGCGCCGAAGTCCTACCTGCCCACCTACCGGGAGTTCTACGAGGGCCGCCAGCTGGCCGCCGGCGCCGACGAACGCGGACTCATTCGGCTGGGTGGGGTAGAGATCCCGTTCGGGCCGGACCTGCTGTTCGCCGCGACCGATCTCCCTGGGTTCGTGCTGCACGCCGAGGTGTGCGAGGACATGTTCGTCCCGGTGCCGCCCAGTGCCCAGGCCGCGCTGGCCGGCGCGACGGTGCTGGCCAACCTGTCCGGCAGTCCGATCACCGTCGGGCGTGCCGAGGACCGCTGCCTGCTGGCCCGGTCGGCCTCGGCACGATGCCTGGCCGCATACGTCTACGCCGCCGCGGGCGAGGGGGAGTCGACCACCGACCTCGCCTGGGACGGCCAGACCATGATCTGGGAGAACGGCACGCTGCTCGACGACAGCGAACGGTTCCCCAACGGCCCGCGCCGATCGGTCGCCGACGTCGACCTGGGGCTGCTGCGCTCGGAGCGGCTGCGCATGGGCACATTCGACGACAACCGCCGCCACCACCGGGACGCGGTGCAGGCGTTCCGGCGGGTGGAGTTCGTTCTGGACCCGCCGGCCGGGGACATCGGCTTGCGTCGGGTGGTCGAACGATTCCCGTTCGTGCCGTCGAATCCGCAGCGCTTGCAACAGGATTGTTACGAGGCCTACAACATCCAGGTTTCTGGCCTGGAGCAGCGGCTGCGCGCGTTGAATTGTCCCAAGGTGGTCATCGGGGTCTCCGGCGGACTGGATTCGACCCATGCACTGATCGTCGCGGCTCGGGCGATGGACCGGGAAAACCGGCCGCGCAGTGACATTCTCGCGTTCACCCTGCCCGGTTTTGCCACCGGTGAGCGCACCAAGGCCAACGCCGCCGCGCTGAGCAAGGCGCTGGGAGTGACGTTCGCGGAGATCGATATCCGCGAGACCGCGAAACTGATGCTGTCCGAGCTCGGGCACCCGTTCGCCCGCGGCGAAGCCGTCTACGACGTGACGTTCGAGAACGTCCAAGCCGGCCTGCGCACCGACTATCTGTTCCGGATCGCCAACCAGAACGGTGGCATCGTGCTGGGCACCGGCGACCTGTCGGAGCTGGCGCTGGGC
>NZ_CP083986.1:1764169-1765308 GCF_020172685.1 [Mycobacterium] nativiensis
GGTTGTTGAAGTGAACTGGCGGGCGGTGCACATCAGCACCGCTGATGGGCTGCAGGTCACGCCGAACTCGGTCCTGGCCGGAACCTCGTTCACCAACATCAGTCGATCCGGCGGTGCACACCGGGTATCGATCACGACCACCTTCGCCGTCGTGGATCCGCCAGACCAGGTGTGCGCGTTGTTGTCGCGGGTTGCGACCGCCCTGCCGATGCGAACCACCGGCGAGGCGCCGATTTCGGCGGCGCTCGGTGGTGGCCAGTACCGCACCACGGTTGCGCTGGGCTCGCCGGCCGACGACGGTGCGGCGCAGACCACCTTCCTGCGGTGGCTTTGGTATGCCGCCCGGCGGGCAGGACTGCATCTGGACGAAGCCGAGGACGTGTTCTCGACACCGGAACGAGTGGCCGAGGCGCTGCGGTCGGTAGTGGCACCCGCGCTTCGGTTGACCGAGGACGACCAGCGCGCCCTAGAGCCGTACGCCTCGCTGGTCCGTTACGGCAGGGACGAGGCCCTGCAACGGGCCGGCCAGGTGCCGACCGCGATGACATTTCTGACCGAGGGCAGTGTCCGGCTCACCAGTGCGGACCCGGCCTGGCCCGACGCCACGCTGCGGCACGGTGCGTTTCTCGGCGTCACCACGCTGACCCGGCAACCCAGTCTGTTCGACGCGTACGCCGTGGAGGAAGTGACCGCGGTGGTCATCGACCGCGAGAACATCGAAGAACTGGTGATGACCAAGCCGTTGTTGCTGCAGGAACTGGGCCGCATCATCGATCAGCGGCGTCCCGCGGCGTCGGCATAGCGAGGCGCAGCACAGCGGGGCCGTTTTACCTGATCGGGCGTTCGCCGATACTCTGGCACGATGAGCGTCCCCGTGCTTCCCGACCTGCGTCAAGAGGTCCACGACGCCGCCCGCCGCGCGAGGGTCGCTTCGCGTTCCCTGACGGCGCTGTCCACCGCGGCCAAGAACAGTGCGCTGAACGCCGCAGCCGACGCGCTGCTGGCCCACGCCGACGACATCCTGGCCGCTAATGACCGCGACGTCGCCGCTGCCCGTGACGCCGGCACGCCCGAGGCCATCTTGGACCGGCTGGCGCTGACCAAGTCTCGGGTTGACGGGATCGCCGCCGGACTGCGGC
>NZ_CP083986.1:1765408-1767436 GCF_020172685.1 [Mycobacterium] nativiensis
CTTCGTCGGCAGCGTCAGATGTGTATAAGAGACAGGGTGATGTCCTGGATCATCGCGATCCCGACGACCCGCATGATGTTCTTGGCGACTCGGTCCAGCACCAGCATGTCGGCGGGATTGCGCATATCGTGGTCGGATTCGACCATGGTGATGTCTGGCGCCATCCGGGCCGCCGAGAAATGTTTCTCCGCTGCGGCGTACGCCACGTTGACCGGGGTTTCCTGTGGCAGATACTTGCGGTCGTCGTAACCCGGTTTGAACCCCGGCAGGGCGACCAGACCGATCATGATGATGGCCAGGCTGGCCACGGCGATCGGCCCGGGCCAGCGCACCACCGACACACCGGCCCGGCGCCAGAACCCGCCCGGCTTAGCCTTTTTGGGTTCGAGCAGACCGAAGCTGGTGACCACCACCAGCATGGCCGGTCCCAGGGTGAGCGCGGCGCCGACCACCACGAGCATGCCCACGGAGACCGGAATGCCCATGGTGTGGAAGTAGGGCAACCGGGTGAAGTACAACATCGCCGACGCCCCGGCGATGGTCAGACCCGAACCCAGCACCACCGGGGTGACGCTGCGAACAGTGGTGTAGTACGCGTTGACCCGGTCCTCGCCGACCAACCGGGCTTCCCGGTACCGGCCGATGAGAAAGATGCCGTAGTCCGTGCCCGCGGCGATCGCGAGCATCACCATGATGTTGACCGCGAACGTGGTCAGGCCCATGACGTTGTTGAAGCCCAGGACCGCGACGACGCCGCGGGCGCAGATCAGCTCGAGCAGGGTCAGAAACAGCTGGGTCAACATTGCCGACACCGACCTGAAGACGATCAGCAGCATGATCGCGATCGCGCCGATGGTGAACAGCGTGATCTTGACCAGACTGGAGTCGCCGATCTCGCGTAGATCAGCGGTCAGCGCGGCCGGCCCCGCGACATAAGCCTGGACTCCGGGCGGCGCGGGCGTGTCATCGATGGCCTGGCGGACTGCGACAACCGAGTCGTTGGCCTCGGTCATGCCCTGGTTGCCTACCAGGTTGAGCATGATGTATGCGGCTTTGGCGTCGGAGCTCTGCACACCCGCCGCGGTCAGCCGGTCACGCCAGAAGTCTTGGGCGTGCTCGACATGGTCTGTGTCGGCGACCAGCTTCGCGACGATTTCGTCGTAGTAATGGTGGGCGGCTTCGCCGAGTTCTTCCTCGCCGACCACCACCATCATCACGGTGCTGTTGGACTTGTATTCCCGAAAGTTCTCGCCCACCAGCTGGCTGGCGATCATCGACGGCGCATCGACGGGCGCCAGCGGCGCGGAGTGCTCCTCGGAGATGACTTCCAGCTGGGGGACAAGGACATTCACCAGCACCGTGAACACGATCCAGACGATGATGATCGGCACCGCGAAGATACGCAGCATGTGCGCGAAGATTGGCCGCTTGACGTGTGGATCCTGACCGCTGTCCAGCTGCTCCTTGATCCGCTTGATCATCCGGACTTCACCAGGCAGAAGGTCTGGGCGTTGAGGCCGGTGGCACGGCGTTCGTCGAGCAGCCGGTCGTCGATCTTGATTCGGCAGCCGATCTCACCGGTGTTGCCCTGAACGATCATGTTGGCCATGACGGCCGGCAGCACGGTGACCACCGTGTAGGTCCACGGCAGCGGCACGCCTGTGAGCTGATGGACGTTGGCCTCGGCGTCCCAATAGTTGATGTCGGCGGTGGTGCCCGGCGGCCCGAAGGCCTCGTAGGCGACCGATTTCGGGTTGAACTGGACGATTTCGATACCGGCGCCGGCGTGCGGATTGAGGTCTTCGGAGGCGAACACCTTGTGCAGCCGGGTGACGATCACACTCGAGATCGCGATGACCACGATGAAGACCAGCGGAATCCAATGCCGTTTGAGTATGCCGGCGACCGAGATTCTCCCCATCTCACCGCCTTCCGCCTGTTGATAGTGCGGTTGAACGTCGGCGCTGGACGGTCTGCTCTCCGGCTTCGTCGGAAGCATCGATGGTTCCGCGAATCGCGCCCCTGAGC
>NZ_CP083986.1:1767536-1829784 GCF_020172685.1 [Mycobacterium] nativiensis
GAATCCTGTTCGAGCCGAAGGACACCCGGCGGCGACCTAATGGATCAGTGCTCAGCCGGCACGACATCCCATGAGCGCTACAGATGACCTCACCAACCGGCCGGGGCACGATCTAACCCCAGGAGTCGAGCATCACTCCAGGTCAAAGTAGTGCTCACCGGCCGGCGGCTCGGTGATCAGCCTCCCGCTCAAGAACCAAGATCCCCGGTAAGGACACGCTGATCGATTCCCATTAGGTTAGCCCGATACGCTGGGGTAATGAGTTCGTCCGCACCGTTGCTTCCCGACCTGCGCCAAGAGGTCCACGACGCCGCCCGTCGGGCCAGGGTCGCCTCCCGTGCGCTGACGTCGTTGTCCACCGCGGCCAAAAACAATGCCCTGAACGCCGCGGCCGACGCGCTGCTGGCCCATGCCGACGACATTCTGGCGGCCAACGCCGAGGATCTCGCCGTCGCCCGTGCCGCCGGCACCCCCGAGGCGATGCTGGACCGGTTGGCACTGAACCCCGACCGGGTCTCCGGGATCGCGGCCGGGCTGCGGCAGGTGGCGGGGCTGCCCGACCCGGTCGGTGAGGTGCTGCGCGGCTACACCCTGCCCAACGGGCTGATGCTGCGCCAGCAGCGTGTCCCGCTCGGCGTGGTCGGCATGGTCTACGAGGGCCGGCCCAACGTCACCGTGGACGCGTTCGGGCTGACGCTGAAGTCCGGCAACGCGGCACTGTTGCGCGGCAGCTCGTCGGCGGCACACTCCAACGCCGCCCTGGTCGAGGTCTTGCGAGGTGCCCTGACCGCGGAGGATCTGCCCGCCGACGCCGTACAGCTGCTGTCGTCCGTCGACCGGTCCACCGTCACCCACCTGATCCAGGCCCGCGGACTGGTCGACGTCGTGATTCCGCGTGGCGGGGCCGGACTGATCGAGGCCGTGGTGCGCGACGCGCTGGTGCCGACCATCGAGACCGGGGTGGGCAACTGCCACGTCTACATCCATGAGTCCGCCGACCTTGCGGTCGCCGAAGAAGTGCTGCTGAACTCCAAGACTCGCCGGCCCAGCGTCTGCAACGCCGCCGAGACCCTGCTGGTCGACGCCGCGATCGCCGAGAAGGCGCTACCCCGGCTGATGGACGCCTTGACCGCCGCCGGGGTCACGGTGCATGGCGGCGCCGACGCCCCCGCCTCCGAGGACGACCTGCGCCGCGAATACCTGGCGATGGACATCGCCTTGTCCGTGGTCGACGGGCTCGAGGATGCGATCGACCACATCAACGAATACGGCACCGGCCACACCGAGGCCATCATCACCACCAATATGGCCGCCGCCCAGCGGTTCAGTGAGCAGGTCGATGCCGCAGCGGTCATGGTCAACGCGTCGACGGCGTTCACCGACGGCGAGCAGTTCGGATTCGGCGCCGAGATCGGCATCTCCACCCAGAAGCTGCACGCACGTGGTCCGATGGGATTGCCGGAGCTGACGTCGACCAAATGGATCGTGTGGGGTGACGGCCACACACGCCCGGCCTGATAGGCCGGCCTGATCAGAGAGCCAACACCTATGGAGATTTCGGCCAGTTCCTACCGCCCGGCCCGCCAGGCGCCGCTGTTCGCCGACATCGACGATGTCGCCCGCCGGCTGGCCGAGACCGGCTACCTGGCCGACACCGCGACCACCACCGCGGTGTTTCTCGCCGACCGGTTGGGCAAACCCCTGCTGGTGGAGGGTCCCGCCGGCGTCGGTAAGACCGAACTGGCCCGCGCGGTGGCCGCCGCCACCGGGTCCGGACTGGTGCGACTGCAGTGCTACGAAGGTGTCGACGAGGCTCGTGCGCTCTACGAGTGGAACCACGCCAAGCAGATCCTCCGTATTCAGTCGGGCACCACTGTCGGTCAGGCCGGCGACTGGGACGCCACCAAGATGGACGTGTTCTCCGAGGAGTTCCTGCTGTCGCGTCCGCTGCTGACCGCGATCCGGCGCACCGAGCCGACGGTGCTGTTGGTCGATGAGACCGACAAGGCCGACATCGAGATCGAGGGCCTGCTGCTGGAGGTGCTGAGCGACTTCGCCGTCACCGTTCCCGAATTGGGCACCATCACCGCGACACGGACCCCGTTCACGCTGCTGACCTCCAACGCCACCCGGGAACTGTCCGAGGCGCTCAAGCGTCGCTGCCTGTTCCTGCACATCGACTTCCCCGACCCCGATCTGGAACGCCAGATCCTGCTGTCCCGGGTGCCCGAGCTGCCCGAGCACCTGGCCGCCGAACTCGTTCGGATCATCGGCGTGTTGCGCGGGATGCAGCTCAAGAAGCTGCCGTCGGTGGCCGAGACAATCGACTGGGGCCGAACACTTCTGGCGCTGGGCCTGGACACCATCGACGACGCCACCGTGGCTGCGACGCTCGGCGTGGTGCTCAAGCACCAGTCCGACCAGGTGCGCGCAACCGGAGAACTGCGGCTGAACTGATGACCCCTGATGGTTCGTAGAATCCGCCCGACGCAGCCGTTGGCCCCGCACGGCATTCCCGGGCACCTGGTGGAGTTCGTCGAAGCCCTGCGCGGGCAGGGGATTTCAGTGGGGCCGTCGGAGACCGTCGACGCCGGTCGGGTGATGGCGGCGCTGGGGCTGGGCGACCGCGAGGTGCTGCGCGAAGGGCTGGCGTGTGCGGTGCTACGCCGGCCGGACCATCGCGACACCTACGACGCCATGTTCGATCTGTGGTTCCCCGCGGCGCTGGGCGAACGCACCGTGATCGCCTCCGACGACCCGGATGCCGTCGACCACGCACCGCTGCCGGAGGACGCCGAGGCGATGCGGCAGATGCTGGTCGATCTGTTGACCGCCAATCCCGACCTCGCCGACAGCGACCCACGGATGTCGGCGATGATCGCGGCGATCGTCGGGGCCTACGGGCAGTACCGCTCCAGCCGCGGCCCGTCCTACTCGGCGTATCAGGCGCTCAAGGCGCTGGCGCTCGACGAGCTGGAGGGAAAGCTGCTGGCCGGGCTGCTGGCGCCCTACGGCGACGAACCCAGCCCGACCCAGGAGCAGATTGCCAAGGCGATCGCCGCGCAGCGGATAGCCCAGCTGCGCAAGCTCGTCGACGCCGAGACCAAGCGTCGCACCGCCGAACAGTTGGGCCGCGAGCACGTCCAGATGTACGGCATTCCGCAGCTGTCCGAGAACGTCGAATTCCTGCGGGCCTCCGGTGACCAGCTACGCCAGATGCGGCGGGTGGTGGCGCCGTTGGCCCGGACCCTGGCGACCCGGCTGGCAGCCCGTCGTCGGCGCTCCCGCGCCGGCACCATCGACCTGCGCAAGACGTTGCGGAAATCGATGTCCACCGGCGGTGTTCCGATCGACGTGGTGCTGCGCAAACCGCGCCCGGCCCGGCCCGAGTTGGTGGTGCTGTGCGACGTGTCCGGATCGGTCGCCGGCTTCAGCCACTTCACTCTGCTGCTGGTACACGCACTGCGCCAACAGTTCTCAAGGGTGCGAGTCTTCGCCTTCATCGACACCACCGACGAGGTGACGCACCTGTTCGGCCCGGAGGCCGACCTGGCGGTGGCCGTCCAGCGGATCACCCGGGAATCCGGCGTGTACACCCGCGACGGTCACTCCGACTACGGTCACGCCTTCGTGTCGTTCGCCGAGAAGTATCCGAATGTGGTGTCGCCGCGCAGCGCGTTGCTGGTGCTGGGCGACGGTCGTACCAACTACCGGGATCCGGGAGTGGACGTGTTGTCGCACCTGGTGACCGCCAGCCGGCATGCGCACTGGCTGAACCCGGAGCCTCAACATCTGTGGGGCAGCGGGGATTCGGCGGTACCGCGCTACCGCGACGTGATCCCGGTGCATGAATGCCGGTCGGCCAAGCAGCTGGCCGGGGTGATCGACGCCCTGCTTCCGGTGTGAGCCGCCGGGCCGAACGCCCCCACTCAGGCCAGCATTTCCACGTCGACGTCCAGCGCGCGATAAGTCTCGACGGCCCTCCGGTCGCGAGTGACAAGCCTGAGACCGTGTTCGTTTGCGGCGGCGCCGACGAGCGCGTCATAGACCGAGCCGCCGGCGATCCCGGCCGATCCGAGGTTGGCCAATAGCGTTGCCGCGGCTTCAGGGCTGAGGAACCGGGTCTCGGGGAAACTGTGCGTGATCAATCGGGCAACGGTTGTCGGGGTTCTGCGCGCCGGGGGCGGCAGGCGGGTGAGCACCGAGAAGGTCTCGAACGCAGCGTGCCCGGCCAAACCGAGATTCCGCCCGTCGAGGGCTTGTGAAGTCTGGCGATGCTGCTCGTGATCGGCGACCGCCAGTGCGACGGCGACGCTCGTATCGACGAGCACGGTGACGGTCCTATCGCTGCCCGGCATCGCGCAATGTCCGCACAACATCGTCATTGATCTGCACCCCGCTCGCTGGAATCACCAGACGCCCCTCCACGTCATCGAGCGATTCATCGGCGAATGGTTCCACGCGCAGGGCGGCACCGTCGGCAGTCACCTCGACCTCACCTGGCCGCAGCCCGAGATGGTCACGCAACTGTTTTGGGATAACCAATCGGCCTGCCTTGTCAATGGTTGCACGCATGCCTAAACGATACCTTTCGGCTGGCAAGGGCGTCACGTAGGCTAAGTGACCTGCGAAAAAGGGAGCACTCATGACGATCATCGATCCCGCCGCACCGGTCCTGGTCACCGGCGGCAGCGGCTACATCGCCAGCTGGATCGTGCGCTTTCTTCTCGAAGACGGCCGCCAGGTCCGCGCCACCGTCCGTGACCCCGACAAGCCGAGCGGCCTGGAGCACCTGCACGCGCTGGCGGGCCGGCACCCGGGACAGCTGAGCCTGCATCGGGCAGACCTGCTGGACCAGGGCAGCTTCACCACGGCGATGGAGGGCTGCCAGCTGGTCATCCACACCGCCTCGCCCTTCCTGCTGGGCGCCGTCCGGGACGCCGACGAGCAATTGGTGCGGCCCGCGCTGGAGGGCACGCGCAATGTGTTGTCCGCGGTGGATGAGACTCCTTCGGTTGCCCGGGTGGTGCTGACCAGCAGCGTTGTCGCCATCTATGGCGACAACGCGGACATGAAGGGCAAGGCCTGCTTCACCGAAGCGGACTGGAACACCACCAGCACCCCAGAGCACCAGCCCTACCCCTATTCCAAGACGGTGGCCGAGCGGGAAGCCTGGGCGATCCAACAGCAACAGCAGCGCTGGGACTTGGTCACCATTCACCCGTCGCTGGTGTTGGGTCCGTCGCTGACGACGGCCAGCGCTTCGGGCAGCATGACCACGATGCAGCATTTCGTCGACATGTCCATGGCGTTGGGTGCGCCCGCGCTGGAGATGGGCGTCGTCGATGTGCGCGACGTGGCGCGCGCCCATATCGCCGCGGGCTTCACCCCCGGGGCGCATGGCCGTTACGTGGTCAACTCCGAGGTGGTCACCATGCTCGGACTCGGCCGGATACTGCGGCGGCACTTCGGATCCAGGTTGTCCTTCCCGACCCGCGAGCTGCCCAAGTTCATGGTCAAGTTGGCCGCACCGGTGGCCGGGTTGACGCGTCGGTATGTCGAGCTCAACGTCGGCTGGCCGTTGCGCCTGGACGCCTCGCGGGCCCGCTCTGAGCTCGGCGTCGAGTTCCGGCCCGTCGAGGAGTCCGTGGTCGAGCACTTCCAGCAGATGATCGACGACGGTTTGGTGCGGGCGTAGTGCCCTTTTGCCGCCAGTATGGGAAGTGAGGAGAGCGACATGGCCCGGCCGTCTTCGTTCACATCCGAGGCGGCTCGCGCGGAATACTGCCGCTGGTACGACGAGGCAGTTGCGCTCTGTGAGGTGCGAGTGGACGAATCCGATATTGAGACATCTTTCGGCACAACGCATGTACTGACGGCGGGCGACCCGTCGAAGCCGACTCTGGTCGCGTTACCAGGCATGGCGACGAGCTCGACGATGTGGCTTCCGCTGCTGCCGGCACTAGCGGCCGCCAATCACGTCCGGTTGGTCGACGTGGTCGGCGATGTCGGTAAGAGCGTGGCGGCCGCGGTACTGTCTTCGCCGGCTCGAATCGCCGAATGGATCGACGAGACCCTTGATCAGCTCGGCGTAAACAACGCCGCGTTTGTCGGGGCGTCCACTGGAGCCTGGATGGCGACGCACTATGCGATGGCTCATCCCGAGCGCGTGGAACGTCTGGCGTTGGTCTGCCCCGCAGGAATCGTGAGTGCGCAGCACCCCGGGTGGCTGTTCCGCGCGTTCATGGACGGACGCGTTCGCGCCTCCCGTCCGCGGTTCGAAGCCTTCGTCGAGTCCCTGGCAATGGCGAGCTCTCGCCAACGCATGCGCAGCGACCCGTGGCGTCCGATCATCGAACAGTTGATCAGTGGACCGCTCGAATTTCGGCGAGGGCTGCGTGAGCCAAGACCGGTGCGCTGCAACACGGCGCGGCTCGCAGCCAGCGGCATTTCCGTCGTGGCGATCATCGGCCGGCAGGAAGCCCTGCACGACGGGAAAATGGTGGCTGAGCGGTTCCGTCATCGGCTGCCGGGCGCGCAGGTGCATCTGATCGAGGACGCCAACCACCTCGTATTCATCGATCAGCAGGACACGGTGGACCGGCTCCTTCGGGGGTTTCTCTCCGCGCCGTGACAGCCTCACGTTGTACGCTCGGCGACGTCAATCGAGTCAGTGCGTCCGCTCGAACACCAACCAGCGCAACTCGATCGGGCTTTCCTCGGGAGAGGTTCTGAACGCGTCGATCCCGTCTACCCATTTGATGTACCAACTGGTGGGCGGCCAGGCCCCGTCGGGCAGATGTGCCTTCTCGTAGTCGTGCACCGATTCGTCGGAAAGCAGCCGAAGTGGTAAGCCCGCTGCCGCCGTTGACATCTCGTGACGGGTGAACAGGCTCGAGTACACCTGCTGACAGAACTCCCGGGCGGCGTCGTCGGGGTGGTAGCCGTCGCGCGGCAGGAATGTGTTGAACACCAGTCGTCCGCCTGGTGCCAGGCATCGGGCGGCGAGCTCGAAGAGGCTGCGCACCTGATGCGTCGACCGAAAATCGGTCAGCACCTCCGAGAGCACGATCAGCTGGTAATCGTCGCGCAGGTCGTCGGACTCGGCGAACACATCACGCGCGATGACGCGCACATCCAACGAGTCCCGGTCCGCCTCGGTGCGCAGCATCTCGGCGAACTTCGGGGTCATCTCCACGGCGTCGACCGGGTGCCCGCGACGTGCCAGAGCCAGGGCGTTACGCCCGGTACCGGCGCCGATTTCCAGCACGCGATGAGTGGCCGGATCGGCGGCTTCGGTTGCCAGCTGCAAGACGCGGGCATCGGGTTCGGTGCCGAACAGCGGTGGCGTCCGCGTTGCCAGCCAACGCTCGTAGGCCTCCGAGATCGAGGTCCACTCGGCCCGGATGTTGTAGTTCAGGCTTGTGCCGATCGGGGCGTTGTAGGTGATGATGATGTTCGAGCGCGGCGACGCTGCGTAGGCCGTGGCCAGTTCGCCCGTCAAAGCGTCTCTGATATGGGCGAGTTCGGCGTCGCTGAAGGGCTTGCCCAGGCCTGCGAACACGGTGCTGCACATCGAGACGTATTCGTCCAACAGGGCCGGCACGGCCGGCAGCACGATCTGACCGTTGATCTTCGCCCGGGCGTAGAAGCGCCGCAGCATGGCATCCTTCGCCGACCGAGCGGCATCAACTGGTGTCACGGGCAAATCTTCCACAGCCATCTTCTACACGATTGTGCGGTGTTCTGCCGCCACCGGCCTGGCCAACCCATCGGTCGGCGTCTGGCGGTGACGTTTCTGCTGGTCCAGTAAGCTGGCGAACCATGCAAGACGGGTTGCGCAGGCTGGGGGTGATGGGCGGGACGTTTGATCCCATCCACTACGGCCACCTGGTCGCGGCCAGTGAGGTAGCGCATAAGTTCGCCCTGGACGAGGTGGTGTTCGTACCCAGCGGTCAGCCCTGGCAAAAGGACCGGCATGTCTCGGCGGCCGAGGACCGGTATCTGATGACCGTGATCGCCACGGCGTCCAATCCGCGCTTCTCGGTGAGCCGGGTGGACATCGACCGCGCCGGACCGACGTACACCCGGGACACATTGCGAGATCTGCATGCGCTGAACCCCGATTCCGAGCTGTACTTCATCACCGGCGCCGACGCGTTGGCATCGATATTGTCCTGGCAGGGCTGGGAGGAACTGTTCGACTTGGCACGGTTTGTGGGGGTCAGCCGTCCCGGATTCGAGCTGAGGCACGACCACATCACCGATGTGATGGGCGAACTGGAGGAGCACGCGTTGACCCTTGTAGAGATCCCGGCGTTGGCAATCTCGTCGACCGACTGCCGGATGCGTGCCCAGCAGCGCCGGCCGCTGTGGTACCTGATGCCAGACGGTGTCGTGCAGTACGTCTCCAAGCGCCGGCTCTACCGTGGCGCCGATGGGCCGGGTGAGAAGAAGGCCGTAGGCCGATCCACCAGCCTGGCGACCGGGAACAACGCATGACCGCGGGCCCGGAAGCGATCGACATGGCGAAAGTGGCCGCGGTGGCCGCCGCGGACAAGCTCGCCGCTGATGTCGTCGTCATCGACGTCTCTGACCAGCTGGTAATCACCGACTGTTTCGTCATCGCCTCGGCGTCCAACGAACGTCAGGTCAACGCCATCGTCGACGAGGTCGAAGAGAAGATGCGGCTGGCCGGCCACAAACCGGCCCGCCGGGAGGGCACCCGTGAGGGGCGCTGGACGCTGCTGGACTACATCGACATCGTCGTGCACATTCAGCACCAGGACGAGCGTGATTTCTACGCTCTGGACCGGTTATGGAAGGACTGCCCGGTGGTGGCCCTCGAGCTGCCCACTGCCCTGCCCGGCCCCGACGGCACGTCGGCGTCGGAGGGCGCCTCGTGAGGGTCCGTCGGCTGATCCTGCTGCGGCACGGCCAGACCGAGTTCAACGCCGGCAGCCGGATGCAGGGCCAACTGGACACCGTCCTGAGCGATCTGGGGCGCGCACAGGCGGAGGCGGCGGCCGAGGTGCTGCGCAAACGCCACCCGTTGCTGATCGTGTCGTCGGATCTGTGGCGGGCCTATGACACCGCCACGGTGTTGGCCGAGCACAACGGGCTGCAGGTCCGGGTGGACACCCGGTTGCGGGAGACGCACCTGGGCGATTGGCAGGGCCTCACCCACGAGGAGGTCGACGCCGCCGCGCCGGGTTCCCGGCTGGCCTGGCGCGACGACGCCCGGTGGGCACCGCATGGCGGGGAGAGCAGAATCGACGTGGCCCGGCGTAGTGAGCCGCTGGTCGCCTCCCTGGTTGCCGATGAACCGGCTTGGGGCGCTGCCGAATATGACGATCGCCCGGTGGTGCTGGTCGCTCACGGCGGGCTGATCGCGGCGCTGACCGCCGCGTTGCTGCGGCTGCCCGTGGAGAACTGGCCGGTGCTGGGTGGAATGGCCAACGCCAGCTGGACCCAGCTCAGCGGGTACTCCGACGACGATGTGACCGACCCCGCCGACGTCCGCTGGCGTCTCGATGTGTGGAATGCTTCGGCGCAGGTGGCCGGCGATGTCCTCTGAACCGCGGATGCCCGCGCAGGCTCGTCCGACGCTGCTGATCTTCGCCGATTCGCTGTCCTACTACGGACCTACCGGCGGACTGCCGGCCGACGATCCGCGGATCTGGCCGAATATCGTTGGCGAGCAACTGGGTTGGGATGTCGAGCTGATCGGGCGGATCGGCTGGACCAGTCGGGATGTATGGTGGGCGGCCACCCAGGACCCGCGCGCCTGGGCCGCCCTGCCCCGAGCCGGGGCCGTCGTCTTCGCCACCAGTGGGATGGATTCCCTGCCGTCGGTGTGGCCGACCGCGTTGCGTGAGCTGATTCGGTACGTGCGGCCGTCCCGGCTGCGGCGCTGGGTTCGTGACGGCTACGGCTGGCTGCAGCCCCGATTCTCGCCGATGGCCCGCGCGGCACTGCCGCCGCACCTGACTGCCGACTACCTCGAAATGACCAGGGGCGCAATCGACTTCAACCGTCCCGGCATCCCTATCGTGGCCTGCCTCCCGTCGGTGCACATCGCCGACACATATGGCCGGGCTCACCAGGGGCGGGAGCCCACGGTGCAGGCAGTCACGCAGTGGGCGCAGCGACACGACATCACGCTGGTCGACCTGAAGGCGGCGGTGGGCGACGAGGTCATGAGCGGCCGGGCGAATCCCGACGGTATTCACTGGAACTTCGAAGCGCACCGGGCGGTCGCCGATCTGATGCTCAAAGCGCTGGCTGAGGCCGGTGTACCCGGATCGCCTCCCATCATCGAACCATGACCGTCACCGTCATCACAGACTCCTCGGCGTGCCTTCCCGTCGAACTGCGCGAGCGGTGGGGCATTCGCGAGGTGCCGCTGCATATCCTGCTCGACGGCGCCGACCTGCGTGACGGGCTCGACGATGTGCCCGCCGACATCTATGCGCGTGAGCATGTCAGCACCTCCGGGACCGGCCCGGAGGAATTGGCCGACGCCTACCGCAGGGGACTGGCCGACAGCGCCGGCGGCGGTGTGGTGGCGGTACACATCTCGTCGGCATTGTCGGGAACGTTCGTCACCGCCGAGCACGTCGCCGCCCAGATCGGCTCCGGCGTGCGGGTGATCGACTCGAAGTCGGCGGGGATGGGCACCGGGTTCGTGACGCTGGCCGCCGCGCGCGCCGCAGCCGGCGGTGCCGACCTGGACGGCGTTGCGGCAGCGGCGGATGCGGCCAAACGGCGCAGTCACGCCTACCTGGTGGTGCAGCGCCTGGACAACCTGCGGCGCAGCGGCCGGATCGGCAGTGCGGCGGCCTGGCTGGGCACGGCGCTCTCGCTGAAACCGTTGCTTGCCGTGGACGGCGGCAAACTCGTGCTCGCCCAGCGCATCCGCACGTTCAACAAGGCCGTCGCGTCGATGATCGACCGCGTCTGTGATGCGGTGGGGGATCGTCCTGCGGCACTGGCAGTGCACCATGTCGCCAATCCACAAGGGGCGCATGACCTGGCCGACACGCTGGCCGAGCGGTTGCCGGCCTGCGAACCGGCGCTCATCACCGACCTCGGTCCGACCTTGGCGTTGCATGTCGGGGCGGGCGCCGTCGCGGTGTGCGTGGACGTCGATCCGGGAGAGGCTCGCGGGGTCTGACCGAGTTCATTCTGCGTCCAGGGTGGTACTCGGCGGCGTGTCGTCGTCCTGGACGCAGAATCAATGCCTGGGTTGCACACGGCTCACTGCGTCGGTGCGGCGAACCTGTCGGTGTCTGCGGCCGGCTCATCGTGCGGGGTGTGCGCGGCGATGCCCTGGATGTGCTTGTTGGGTCCCCACGGCCGGACCACCTGGGGCCACCAGAACCACTTGCCCAGCAGCGTCGCGATCGAGGGCATGAAGAACGCTCGGACCACGAAGGTGTCCAGCAGCAGCCCGATCGCCACGGTGGTGCCGTACATGCCGATCGCCTTGAGATCGCTGAAGTACATGATGCCCATGGTTGCGGCGAACACCATACCCGCCGAGGTCACCACGCCACCGCTGCCGGCCATCGCCCGGATGTAGCCGGTCTTCAGCCCGGCGTGGATCTCCTCTGCGAACCGGGAGACTAGGAGCAGGTTGTAGTCCGAACCCACCGCCAGCAGCACGATCACCGCCAGCACCAGGGTCACCCAGTAGATGTGCTGGCCGAAGATGTGCTGCCAGATCAACACCGAGATACCGAAGGACGCCGCGATCGAACTGGATGCGGTGCCCAGGATCACCACGGCGGCCACCAGACTTCGGGTGATCATCATCATGATCAGGAAGATCAGCGTCAGCGACGCCACCACCGCGATCATCAGGTCGTACTTGGCACCGTCGCTCATGTCCTTGTACAGGGCGGCCATCCCGCCGACGTACACCTTGGCGTCGGCCAGGGAGGACTGCTTGAGGGCCTCCTGCGCGGCGCTGCGCTCGGGCTCCACCCGGGCGATGCCCTCCGCGGTGGCCGGGTAGGTCTGGTGGGTGACGAAGAAGCGCGCTGACTTTCCGTCCGGCGACATGAACTGCCGCAGACCGATCTGAAAGTCCTTGTTGTCGAACGCCTCCGCGGGCAGATAGAAGAAATCGTCGTTCTTCGAGTCGTCGAAACTCTGCCCCATCATGATCTGGGTGTTGCTCAGTGACTCCATCTGGTTGATGAACGCGTCGAATGTGGAGTGCACGGTCAGCACCAGACCCCGCATGATCTTCATGGTGTCGACCACAGCCGGCAGCAACTCCACCGCCTGCGGCAGCAGGCGGGCGGTCTTGGTGATGTCCTCGGACAGCCGGTGCAGATGCTCGGTGAGCTGGTCGACTCCATCGGTGGTGTCGAAGGTGTTGCGCAGTGCCCAGCACATCGGGATGTCGAAACAGTGCGGCTCCCAGTAGAAGTAGCTGCGCAGCGGCCGGAACTGGTCGTCGAATTCGGCGATGTGGTCGCGGATCCGGTCGGACACGTCCACGGTGCGCTGGGTGACCTCGGCGGTGTCGTCGAAGGTCCGGTCTACCTCCTGCAGATACCCGTACATCTCGATGAGCAACGAGATGTCCTTGTCGAGCTGCTGGGAGATGGTGTCGATATCCTTGATCCGGTCCTTGAGCGTCTTCATGTTCTGGATTATCAATTGGTTGGACGCGCTCAGTTGGAACGGTATCGAGCTGTGCTGCAGCGGAATTCCCAAGGGACGGGTGATGTCCTGGATCATCGCGATGCCGACCACCCGCATGATGTTCTTGGCGACCCGGTCCAGGACCAGCATGTCGGCCGGGTTACGCATGTCGTGGTCTGATGTCACCATGGTGATGTCCGGGGCCATCCGCGCCGGCGAGAAGTGTTGCTCGGCTGCGGCGTAACTGACGTTGACCGGGGTGTCCTTCGGCAGGTACTTCCGGTCGTCGTAACCGGGTTTGAACCCCGGGAGGGCCACCAGCCCGACCATGATGACCGCCAGGCTCGCCACCATGATCGGTGCGGGCCAGCGTACGACCGAGATCCCTGCGCGCCGCCAGAATCCGCCCGGCTTGGCCGGCTTCGGGTCCAGTAGCCCGAAGCTGGTGACCACCACCAGCATTGCCGGGCCCAGGGTGAGTGCCGCCCCGACCACGACGAGCATTCCCACCGACACCGGAATACCCATGGTGTGGAAGTAGGGCAGCCTGGTGAAGTACAGCATCGCCGACGCCCCGGCGATGGTGAGCCCCGAACCCAGCACCACCGGCGTGACGCTGCGCACCGTGACGTAGTAGGCGTCGACGCGTTCCACGCCGGCCAACCGGGCCTCGCGGTAGCGACCTATCAGGAAGATGCCGTAGTCGGTGCCCGCGGCGATCGCGAGCATCACCATGATGTTGACCGCGAACGTCGTCAGGCCCATGACGTTGTGAAAGCCGAGGAATGCGACAACGCCGCGGGCGCACATCAGTTCCAGCAGGGTCAGGAACAGCTGTGTCAGCATCGCACCGATCGACCGGAAGACGATCAGCAGCATGATCGCGATCGCGCCGATGGTGAACAGGGTGATCTTGACCAGGCTGGAGTCGCCGATCTCCCGCAGATCCGCGGTCAACGCGGCCGGGCCGGCCACGTAGGCCTTCACCCCGGGTGGCGCCGGGGTGTCTTCGATGGCCTTGCGGACCGCCTGTACCGAATCGTTTGCTTCGGTCATGCCCTGGTTGCCGACCAGGTTCAGCATGATGTAGGCCGCCTTGGCATCCGGGCTCTGCACACCCGCCGCGGTCAGCCGGTCACGCCAGAAGTCCTGGGCGTGCTCGACGTGGGCCTTGTCGTCCACGAGTTTCTTGACGATCTCGTCGTAGTAGTGGTGGGCGGGTTCGCCGAGTTCGTCTTCGCCGACCACCACCATCATCACGGTGGAATTGGACTTGTACTCGTGGAAGTTCTCGCCGACCAGCTGGCTGGCGATCATCGACGGCGCGTCCATCGGCGCCAGCGGTGCGGAGTGTTCCTCGGAGATCACTTCCAGCTGCGGCACAAAGATGTTGACGACGACGGTCAGCACGATCCACGCGATGATGATCGGCACCGCGAAGACACGCAGCGCATGCGCGAACAGGGGCCGCCTGACATGCGGCTCCTGCTGTTTGTCGAGCTGAGCCCGGATGCGTTTGATCATCCGGATTTCACCAGGCAGAACGTCTGGGCATTGAGGCCGGTGGCGCGTCGTTCGTCGAGCAGCCGGTCGTCGATTCTGATCCGGCAGCCGATCTCACCGGAATTGCCCTGCACGACCATGTTGGCTTGGACGGCGGGAAGCACGGTGACGACGGTGAAGCTCCACGGCAGCGGCACATCGGTCAGCTGGTGGACGTTGGCCTCGGCATCCCAGTAGTTGATGTCGGCGACGGTGCCGGGCGGCCCGAATGCCTCGTAGGCAACGGCCTTCGGGTTGAACTGCACGATCTCGACACCGGCGCCGGCGTGCGGGTTGAGATCCTGGGAGGCGAAGACGTGGTGCAGGCGCGTGACGATCACGCTCGATACGGAGATGACCACGATGAAGATCAGCGGAATCCAGTGCCGTTTGAGTATGGCGGCAGGGGAAACCTTCCTCATCTCACCGCCTTCCGCTGGTCGATACTGCGGTCGAACGCCGGCACCGGGCCGTTTGTTCCGGTTGGGCCCGAAACGATTAAGGCAGCCGCGAATGTCGCCTCAGGCAGCATAACCTTTGGTGGGCTAACGAATGCAAGTGATTCGCCTGACCTGCCCAACTTGAAGGCAACTTCACGGTCAGCGGCCGAGCGTGAAGCGGCCTTCACATCGGGCAACTCGGGGAGCGACGGCTCGAAAGTCGCCGCTGACGCGGCACGGCCGCGTTCTCTTCAGTAGCATGGCCGCTGATGCACGGTCTGGTGAATGGCGTCCGTTTCGGCGCAGTGGTCATCGTTGTAACGCTGGCGCTCGTCGGCTGCAGCGGCAATGGCAGGTCCGCCTCGACGTCGGCGCAGTCGACCTCGCCGCAGGCCGGCTGGACACGCCCCGATGCGCCGCCGGATCCGCACACCCTGCTCCGCGCGGGGCACCTGGCCGTCTCGCAGGTGCCCGACAGCGTGCTGATCTTCATCGAGAGCCAGACCAGCGACGCAGGTACCTGGAAGGCGCGGGTGGTCACCCCGGACGGCACCGAACAACAGCTCAAGATCGGATCCGACGGGGTGGCGGTGCTGGTCGGCCCGAACGCGACCGAGGACAGTGACGCCGACAAGGCCAAGCGCCGCGCCAACGTCGACGGCGCCCACCTGGACTACCGGAGTGCGGTCAACAAGGTGCTCGATGCGGTTCCCAACGGGTCGATCACCGAGCTGAGCCTGCTCGATATGAACGGCACCGTGGTGTGGGACGCCGATGTGTGGGACACCGACCTGGTCGAGCACGACGTCACCATCGACGCGGCGTCGGGGGCGGTCACCGCCAACCGCCAGGTCTAACCGCCTGCACGCCCGGTGATCGGCGGCAGGTCCGCAAGCGTGACGATGCCCGGCTTCGCTGCCACCACTGCCGGCACCGCGTTGGTCACCGGCATCGCCGTATAGATCGAACCCAAGCCGTTGAAGTTCGGCTCGTTCCAGTCCTTCGGCGGCAGGCAGTTGATCACGGTGCGCATGTTGGGCAACCCGAAAACCTGGATCACGTGGCCGTGTGCCACCGGCTTGGGCGGGGTCACGTGGCTGCCCATGATCCAGTTGAATCCGACGCTGACCACGTTGTGCTCACCGACCCAGCCGCGGTGATAGCCGAAGACACTGCCCACGGTGCCGGCCGGGATCTTCATGAAGCCCAGGTCGCTGTCACCGGTCGCGGCGGTGAACTGCACGTCGAAGGTGATGCGGTCCAGCTTCGCCCCGACCGCGTTGGCCATCATCGCCGCGGACTCGGCGAACACCTCGCTTTCCCGGCGGACGCTCTCGGCCAGGCCGGGGGTGTCGGGATCCTGGGCGAATCCCATCGCCGCCATGGTGGCCGCGGATTCGTACGTCGAGCAGTCCACCGATTCGGTGATCCGGATTTCGTCGACCCGCTCGCACGCCCCGGACAGCACCATCCCGACCATGTTGGTCAGTCCGGGGTGCGCCCCGCTGCCGAACATCGTCGAATTCCCGGCCCGGCAGGCGTCCTCGACGCGCTTGCGGTCTTCGGGGGTCTGCTTGCCGCCGGTGATCCAGGCCGCGGTGGAGCACACGTTGATCCCGGCCTCCAGCAGCCGGACCAACTCGTCGATGCTCGGCCACAGCGGGTTGTAACAGCAGGCATCCGGCTTCAGCGCGATCAGTGCGTCGATGTCATCGGTAGCGGTGATCCCGGTGGGCTCCGGCCAGCCGGCCAGCTTGGCGGCATCCACCCCGACCTTGTCCTTGCCGTGGGCGTAGACGCCGACCAGCTCCATGTCGGGCCTGCCGATGATGGCATGCAGCGAACGCTGCCCGATGTTGCCGGTGGTCCACTGGATTACGCGAATCGGACGGTTGCCTGATGCGGACATCGTGCTCCTTGGGGACGGGGTTACCCCACATTATTGGGGTGCGGTCTCAGAGTGTTTGTGGCAGCCTCGAACAACGTGCACGATGCCGTCTCCGAATCCCTGACCCTGCGTACCGCCACCGACGACGACTGGGTGGCGATGTCGGTGTTGGCCGCTACGGGTTTCGGCGAGGACTGGGACTCCGAATCGATGACCGCCTGGCGGACGCTGACCACCTCCGACAGTTCGCTGGTGGTCTGCGACGGCGACGACGTCGTCGGCATGTCGGGCTACCTGGATCTGGAGTTGACGGTGCCCGGCGGGGCAGTGCTGCCCGCGGCCGGGGTCAGCTTCGTGGTGGTGGCTCCGACGCACCGCCGGCGTGGCGTGCTCCGGTCGATGTACACCGAATTGCACCGGCGCATCGCCGATTCCGGATACCCGATTGCGGCGTTGACCGCCAGCGAGGGTGGCATCTACGGGCGTTTCGGTTACGGGCCGGCGACCGTGGAGCATGAGCTGACCGTGGACCGCCGGTTCGTGCACCTGCACGCCGACGCACCCGACCCCGGTGGGGTGCGGCTGGTCAAGCCTGCCGGCCACCGCGACGCGTTCGCCGCGATCTATCAGCGGTGGCGGGAGCAGACCCCGGGCGGATTGGCCCGCCCACTGGCGCTGTGGGATGACCTGCTCGCCGACCGGGAGAACACCCGCGACGGCGGTACCGCATGGTTCGGGCTGCTGCATCCCGACGGCTACGTGCTCTACCGCGTGCACGGTGGAGAACCGAAGTCGGTGCGGGTCGGCGAGTTTCGGGCGGTCACCCCGGCGGCGCACGTGGCGTTGTGGCGCGCGCTGCTCGGGCTGGATCTGATGGGCAAGATCGTCGTCGGCACTCACCCGGATGATCCGATGCCGTACCTGCTGACTGACACCCGGCTGGCCACCACTACCGGACAGGTGGACGACCTGTGGTTGCGGATCATGGACATCCCGGCGGTGCTGCAGGCGCGCAGCTACGCCTTGGACTTGTCGGTCGTCGTGCAGGTGACGGACGGATTCCGCAGCGACGGAGGACGCTTCGCACTTGTGATCCGCGACGGCCGGGCAGCATGCACCCCGACCGACGCGCCGGCCGACGTCGAGCTGGACCTCGACGTTCTGGGCAGCCTGTACCTGGGTGCGCACCGCGCCTCGGCACTCGCCGCGGCCAGCCGGTTGCGCTGCCATGACGGCACCCTGGTGCGCCGATTGGACGCGGCGTTCGTCAGCGACGTCCCCGCCCAGATCGGATACGGCTTCTAAGCGCTACAGCTTGGCCAGGTCGTAGCTGCCCAGGTTGTCCATCAGCACGTGCAGCTGATCCTGCGACGAACCCAGGGAGTGCTCGATCGCGGTGAGCCGTGCCGCGTAGTGGCCGACCGGATACTCCCAGGTCACCCCGATCCCGCCGTGCAACTGGATGGCCTCCTGGGCGATGTGCCGCCCCGACCGGCCGATCTGCAGCTTGGCGCGCGCTGCGATCAGCGGGTCGAAGTTGCCGTCAGCGAGCGACATGGCCGCGTACATGCTCATACTGCGGGCCAGCTCCAACGACACGTACATGTCGGCGGCACGCTGAGTCAGGGTCTGGAAGGTGTTGAGGGGGACCCCGAACTGCTTGCGGGTCTTGAGGTAGTCGGTGGTCAGCCGCAGCGCCTCTTCCATCGCGCCGACCGCCTCGGCGCACACCGCCGACGAGATCCGGATGATCGCGCGCTCGATGGCGGCCGTGGCGTCGGTGGGCTCACCGAGCGGGGTGGCCGGTGTATCGGCGAAGTCGATCTGCGCTCCGCGCTGGCCGTCGAAGGTCCGGTAGGGCTGCCGGGCCAGGCCGTCAGCACCGTGGCCCACCAGGAACAACCCGGTTCCGCCGTCGGGCAGGGTAGCGCTGACCACCAGGGTGTCGGCACGGTCCCCGGTCAGCACCGGGTTCTTACGTCCGGTCAGCCGCCACGAATCGCCTTGCGGCACAGCCGTGGTGGTTACCTTGCCGCCGGTGCCCCGCATACCGGGTTCGGTGTGGGCGAAGGCCAGGATCTGCGCGCCCTCGGCCACGGCGTCGAGCAGTGCACGCTGCTGCGCATCGCCGCGCTCGGCGATCAGCGCGCCCGGCCCGAGTGCTCCGTGGACGACGGGCTCGGGGGCGACCCGGCGGCCGATCTCGGTGAGCACCACCATGATCTCCAGCGGGCCGGACTCGTCCGGGTCGAAGCCCAGGCCGAGAATCCCGGTTTCCGCCAACTGGCTCCACAACTCGGGGTTGAAGCCGGGCTCGGCCTCGATGACCTTGTTGCGGGTCTCGGTGTCGTATCCCGACAACATCGAACGGGTGGTGTCGCGCAGCAGAACCTGCTCGTCGCTGAGTTGAAAGTCCATGGCCGTCATACCTCCTAAACGCCGAGAATGGTGGACGCGATGATAGTGCGCTGAATCTCGTTGCTGCCGCCGTAGATCGAGGTCTTGCGGTAGTTCAGGTACGTCGGCGCCGCGTCCTGCGCCCAGTCGGGCGAAGCGATACCGTCGCCGGCTTCGAACGGCAGGGAATCGGGGCCGGCCAGTTCCATGAACAGCTCGGTGGCGGTCTGCTGCAGTTGGCTGCCCCGCAGCTTGAGCACTGACGACGCGGGGCTGGGCTTGCCGTCGGCGGAATCGCTCGATACCCGCATCTGGGTGAGTTCCAGTGCCAGCAGGTCGTTTTCGAGTTCGGCGACCCGTGCGGCGAACAGCGGATCGTCGAGCGCCCCCAGTTCCTTGGCGCGCTGCTTGAGGTCGGCGACACGCACTTTGGTGCGGGTCACCCCGGCGATGCCGGTCCGCTCGTTGCCCAGCAGGAACTTCGCGTAGGTCCAGCCGTGGTTCTCCTCACCGACCAGCTGATCGGCGGGCACCCGCACGTCGGAGAAGAACACCTCGTTGACCTCGTAGCCGCCGTCGATCAGCTTGATCGGCCGCATGGTGACACCGGGTGTGTCGACCCGGAACAGCAGGAAGGAGATACCCGCCTGCTTCTTGGGGGCCTGCGGGTCGGTGCGCACCAGGCAGAAGATCCAGTCCGCGTACTGTCCCAGCGTGGTCCAGGTCTTCTGTCCGTTGACGATGTAGCTGTCGCCGTCACGCACCGCCGTGGTACGCAGGCCCGCCAGGTCCGAGCCCGCGTCGGGCTCGGAAAAGCCTTGGCACCACCAGATGTCGAGGTTGGCGGTGGCGGGCAGGAAGCGTTCCTTGATCGCCTGGGAGCCGAATTCGGCGATCACCGGGCCGACCATCTTGGCGTTGAAGGTCAGTGGTTCGGGCACCGAGGCCAGCTGCATCTCGTCGTGCCAGATCTGGTGCTGGGTCAGCGTCCAGTCCTTGCCGCCCCATTCCACCGGCCAGTTGGGTACCGCGAGCCCGTGCGCGTTGAGGATCTTCTGGGTGGCGACGATGTCGTCGGGAAAGACCGAGTGGCCTCGCCGGCTGCGCTCGCGGATGTCGGCGGGGATCTCGGTGGTGAAGAAGGCGCGCATCTCGTCGCGGAACGCAGCCTCCTCGGCGCTCAGTGCCAGTCTCACGTCGACCTCCCGGTTGGTTGGGTGAACTCACGGTTGGTATGCACCCTAATCGCCACTTCCGCGGCCGTTCGGGGGAGGGCTTACCGTGCGCTTTTGTACGCTGGACCTCATGAGACGGTCGGTCGTCGCTTTGGGTGTCCTGGTCTGGTCGGTGACGTCATGTTCGGCGGGCCCGGCAGAGAACGCCCACGCGGGCCCCGTCACGCCGGCGCCGCAGACGGCGACCGCCAAACCCGCCGCTCACCTGGGCCAGACGCTGAACCTGATGCGGATCGGCGGGCAGAAGATCGCGGTGACGCTGACCGAGGTCATTTCCCCGGCCACCGTCCCGAACGGTTGGGGCGAGGCCGGCAAGACCTACAGCGCGACCAAGCTGCGGATCGAGAACACCGGCACCACGACCATCGTCGGAAACGGCAACAGCGACGTCTCGGTGATCGGTTCCGACGACCAGACCTACGAAGCCGATTTCGCCACCGTCACCGAGTGCCGGGACTTCACCGACGGATGGTTTCTGATCGCCGCCGGGTCGTCGAGCAGCGGTTGCGTGGTGTTCGCGCTGCCCACCGGTGTGACCGTGGCAAAGATTCGCTACTCACCGTCCTCGGGGATCTCCCAGGACATCGGGGAGTGGCTCAACCCCTGATGGGTTTGCGCACAATCGGGCCTCGCTCCACAGAATGACCCGATTCGTGCGGTGAGCGGCCGTTGCCGGGGGTGCGCGCACTTACCGTCGGCCTATGTCACCAGAACTACCCGGCGAGCGGTTGCAGCGCCGCCTCGGTCTGCTGCCCGAGCCCGGCCGCAGTGCCGACGCAGCCGAGCCCGACGACGAGGCCGACCCGAATTCGTTGCTGCCGCGCTGGCTGCCCGACGGGGCGGCGGAGGCCGGCTGGCTTGCCAAGGTGCGGGCCGATCCAGGTCGGGCCGGCGCGATCGCGCTGGCGGTCATCGCCGCGCTCGCCGTGCTCATCACGGTGTTCACCATGCTGCGTGACCGGCCCGCCCCGGTGCTGAGCGCCAAACTTCCTCCGGTGGAGATGGTTTCGACCTCGAGTCCGCGTACCGACGAGCCCGCTGCGGGCCCCGAGGCCAGCCAGCTGGTGGTCAGCGTGGTCGGGTTGGTGCACAAGCCGGGCCTGGCGACGCTGGCGCCCGGCTCGCGGATCGCCGACGCGCTCACCGCCGCCGGTGGAGCCCTCGACGGCGCCGACACGGTCGGGTTGAACCTGGCCCGCCCCCTGGTCGACGGCGAACAGATCGTGGTTGGTTTGGCACCCCCGCCGGGGCGTTCGGTGCTGGGCAGCTCGGTCGGCCCGGGATCGCCGCCACCGGAGGGGCCGCGTACGAGCACCGCACCGACGGCAGTCGGTCCCGAGCCCAAACCCGGCGGTTCAGCGAGGCTCGACGGAGGAGAGGCGAAGCTGGGACCGTCGCAGAGACCCGGCGAGCCGGTCAACCTCAACACCGCGACCGTCGAGCAGCTCGATGCCCTGCCGGGCGTCGGGCCGGTGACCGCGGCCGCCATCGTCGCCTGGCGCACCGCCCACGGCAAGTTCGCCAACGTCGACCAGCTCGGCGACGTCGACGGTATCGGCCCGGCGCGGCTGGACAAGCTGCGTGCGATGGTCCGCGTCTGAGCAGTGACGCCGCAGCCGCCCGCCACACCGACGGCGGACCGGCTGGATATTCGGTTGGTGCCGGCGGCGCTGGCCGGCTGGGGCGTCACCGCCGCCGGCATCCAATGGCGCATCGGCGCCACGCTGGCGGTGCTGTGTGCGCTGCTCGCCGTCGCCGCGGGGGCGCTGTGCCGGTATGCCGGAGGTACCCGACGACCCGGCTGGCGGTTGGCCGGCGCGGCTTTGGCCGCGGCGTCGGTGGTGGGGGCGGGGTTCGGGTGGGCGGTCGCACTGCGCACCGAGTCGGTCGTGCACCACCCGATCACCGCGGCGTTCGGCGGCACCGCGACCGTGACGGTGACCCCCAGCGAGAGTCCGCTGTCCTCCGGCGCCCGGCGGGTGATGTTCCGGGCGACGCTGCAGCGCCTCGACGGCGCCGAGTCCTCGGGTCGGGTAGTGGTTTTCGCCTCGGGCATGGACTTCGCCGAGGTGATGGTCGGCCAGTCGATGGCGTTTCGCGCCAAGGTCGCCCAACCGGCCCGGCGGGACCTGACGGTGGCGGCGCTGACAGCTCAGGGGCAGCCGAGGCTGGGGGAGCCCGGACCCGTCGCGCGGGCGGCCCATCGGGTCCGGGCCCGGTTCGCCGCCGCCGCCGGGCAGGTATTGCCCGGCGAGCAGGCCAGGATGCTGCCTGCGCTGGTACTCGGTGATACCTCGGCGATCACCGCGGCCACCGGCCGGGAGTTTCGAGCCGCGGGCCTGACCCATCTGATGGCGGTCTCCGGCGCCAACGTGACCATCGTCTGCGGTGCGGTGCTGTTCTCGGCGCGGCTGGTCGGGCCGCGCGCTGCCGCGGTGCTGGCCGCGATTGCGCTGGTCGCGTTCGTGATCGTCGTGCAGCCCACGGCCAGCGTGCTGCGGGCGGCGGTGATGGGGGCGATCGCGCTGCTGGGCGTGCTGTCGGCGCGACAACGCCAGGCCATCCCGAGCCTGGCCGCCAGTGTGCTGGTGCTGCTGGCGCTGGCCCCGCACCTGGCCGTCGATGTCGGATTTGCGCTGTCGGTGATCGCGACCGCGGCATTGGTGCTGATCGCACCGGTGTGGTCGGCCCGGCTGGTGGCCCACGGCTGGCCCAAACCGCTGGCCATCGCGGTCTGTGTGGCGTGGGCCGCCAACCTGGTGACCGCGCCACTGATCGCCGGTATCTCCGGCCGGCTCAGTCTGGTCAGCACGGTCGCCAACCTCGCGGTGGCTGCGCTGGTCGCCCCGATCACGGTGCTGGGCAGCGCAGCGGCGGTGCTGTGCGGCTGGTGGCCGGGGGCCGCGCAGCTGCTGATCCGCTTCACCGGACCGGAACTGTGGTGGGTGTGCCGGGTGGCGCACGCGGCCGGCGGTGTCCCCGCCGCGACCGTGCCGGTGCCCGAGGGGCCGGCCGGGGTGGTCGGTGTGGGCGCCGCGGCGATCCTGGTGGTCATCTGCTGGCGGTGGCGGTGGTGTCGGCGGGTGCTGGCCGTGCTGGGGCTGTGCGCGCTGGCCTGGTCGGTGTCCGAGGTGTTGACCGACTGGGCGGGTGTCGGGGCTGCGTGACACGATTGGCGGGTGAGCCAACCGGTTTCGCCCCTGCACCTGATCCTCGGCGATGAGGAGCTGCTGGTCGAACGGGCCGTCGCGCAGGTGCTGGCCGGGGTGCGGGCGCAGGCCGGCACCACCGAGATCCCGGTGGACCGGTTGCGCGCCGGTGAGGTCGAGGCCGGTGAGCTCGCCGAGTTGCTGAGTCCGTCGCTGTTCGCCGATGAACGCGTGGTGGTGCTGGAGGCAGCCGGTGAGGCAGGCAAGGAGGCCGTGGCACTGATCGGCGCGACCGCCGCCGACGTCCCCATGGGCACCGTGCTGGTGGTCGTGCACTCCGGTGCGGGGCGGGCCAAGGCCCTGGCCGGACAGCTGCGGGAACTCGGCGCCCAGGTGCACACCTGCGCGAAGATCACCAAGGCCGGCGAACGCGCCGACTTCGTCCGCGCCGAGTTCCGCCGGCTCAAGGTCCGCGTCGACGACGCATGCGTGACCGCGCTACTGGATGCGGTCGGCTCCGACATCCGCGAACTGGCCTCGGCCTGCTCGCAGCTGGTCGCCGACACCGGCGGGCATGTGGACGCCATCGCGGTGCGCCGCTATCACAGCGGCAAAGCCGAGGTGAAGGGCTTCGACGTCGCCGATCGGGCCGTCGTCGGCGATGTCGCCGGGGCCACCGAGGCGCTGCGCTGGGCGATGCTCCGCGGCGAACCGCACGTGGTACTGGCCGACGCCCTGGCCGAGGCGATCCACACCATCGCCCGGGTGGGGTCCAAGTCCGGCGATCCGTACCGGCTGGCCGGCGAATTGGGCATGCCGCCCTGGCGGGTGCAGAAGGCGCAGAAGCAGTCCCGGTTCTGGTCGCGGGAGACGGTGGCGGCCGCGATACGGCTGGTGGCCGCGCTCAACGCCGATGTCAAAGGCGCAGCCGTCGACGCCGACTACGCGCTTGAGGCCGCGGTCCGGCGGGTCGCCGAGCTGGCCGACCGCTAGTTCCGGAGCAACACGAAGGCCCCCGTTCACCGGCGGAATCGGGGGCCTGTGTTCGCGGGTTACCCGCGCGATCAGAGCTTGTTGATGGCCTGCGCCAGCGCCGACTTCTTGTTGGCGGCCTGGTTCTTGTGGATCACGCCCTTGCTGACGGCCTTGTCCAGCTTGCGGCTGGTCGAGACCAGCAGTTCGCCGGCCTTGTCCTTGTCGCCGGCCTCGGCGGCTTCACGTAACGCACGGATCGCGGTGCGCACCGCCGACTTCACCGACTGGTTGCGCAGCCGGGCGCGCTCGTTGGTCCGGTTGCGCTTCACCTGCGACTTGATGTTGGCCACGAAAGTTCCTTCGTAAAAGCTTGAGGTTGGGTTCGCCTCCCGACACGGGGGCAACGGCTGTTCAGGCTACCAGTTGGCCGGGGAACTCCCCAACTCGACTCAACCCCGGGCGGCCACCTCGACCCGGTGCAGGTCGTCGCCGAGCTCGATCGGACCGTCGAACTCCGCGGCGGCCAATGCCCGCCACTGCTCCTCCTGCCCGGGCGCGATGGCCGGTACGTAGTGGGTCAACACCAACGTGCCGACCCCGGCCCGCCGGGCGGTGGCGGCGGCCTCGGCAACCGAGGAGTGGTAGTCGCAGATGTCGCGGATCCGCTGCTGGGGGAGCGGATCGATCAGGTCCTTGCGGATCACGGTGTGTACCAGGGCGCCGGCTCCGGTGGCCAGCTCATCGAGGCTGGCACACGGCACGGTGTCGCCGGCCATCACCACGGAGGCCGTCCCGCTTTGGTCGGTGTGTTCGATCCGGAACCCGATCGTCGGCGTCACCGGACGGTGATCGGTGGGTCCCACGGTGATCTGTACGCCGTCGCGATCCCAGACCTGGCCTTCGGTGTGCTCACGCACCTCGACCGGGGGTGGTGCCGTCAGGTCGGCGTGGTGGGCGATCCGGTAGCCGATGTCGTGGCCGAATGCCTTCAGCGTTGCCGCCACGACTTCGGCGGTGCCCGGCGGCCCGATGATCGGCAGCGGCGCGGCGTCGGGAGTGAACGTGGTGACCCATCGGGTGATGATCAGGTCGCCGAGGTCGGCGATGTGGTCACTGTGCAGGTGAGTGAGCAGGAGGGCGGACAGCGTGTTGGCGGACCCGCCTGCCGCGGCGAGCCGCTGCAACACCCCGCGCCCGCAGTCGACCAGCAGCTGTTGGCCGCCGGCGCGGATCAGGGTCGAGGGTCCGGCGCGGTTCGGGTCGGGGATCGGGCTTCCGGTGCCCAGCAGGGTGATCTCGATCGTCATGACGTCACATATGCCACAGCCGGCCGACGGATGCACTGCGAACGGCGGACTTTCGCTCATCGGCCCCCCACTTCCAGGCAAATGGCCTAGCCTGGTGTGAAGCAGATCACTGCGGCGGGAGGCATCTATGCGCATCGCGGATATATTGCGGAACAAGGGCGCGGCGGTCGTGACCATCCATCCGGACGCCACGGTCATGGAATTTCTCGCGGGTCTGTCCGAGCGCAACATCGGTGCCATGGTGGTCATGGGGCCCGACGGCCTGGAGGGGGTGGCCTCCGAACGTGACGTGGTGCGTCAGCTGCACGTCCACGGCGCCAGCCTGTTGGCCCGGCCGGTGTCGGCCATCATGACCCGGCTGGTGGCGACCTGCACCAAATCCGACACCGTCGACGAGGTCAGCATGTTGATGACCGAGCACCGTGCGCGCCACATCCCGGTGCTCGAAGGCGGCCGGCTGGCCGGGATCGTCAGCATCGGTGACGTCGTCAAGTCCCGCATGGAGGAGCTGCAGGCCGAGCACGCGCAGCTGCGCTCCTACATCAGCCAGGGGTAATCGCCCGTCAGCTCCAGGCGTAGTCGCTGCGGAGCCGGGAGGCCACCACCTCGAACACCGTGCGCTCCAGGATGGCGCCCTCGCGCCGGATCGACTCCTCGGGCACGTCGAGCACCCGGTCCAGCCGCACCCAACTGACCCGGTGGGCTTCATCCCAACTGCCGGCGCCGATACCCACCCAGTTCGCGTCGTCCTGGTGCCGCGCCTGGCTGGACAGCATCAGCCCCAGCAGGGTGGTGTGGTCGCGGCCGACGACCAGCACCGGGCGATCCTTGCCCTGGCCCGGATCGTCCTCGTAGGCCACCCAGGTCCAGACGATCTCGCCCGGGTCGGCCCGGCCGTTGAGGTCGGGGGCGTAGACCAGTCTGCGGGCGCGGTGCGCGGTGGGGACGCTGCTGTCGGTCACCGGCCGGCCGGTCGGGATCGCCGGCGATTCGTCCGGTGCCGCGCCGCTCAGTATCTCCAGGCCGATCTTGATGCCCTGCTCGATGCCGCGCTGGATGCGCTGTTGCACCAGCGGTGCCTGTTCGAGTTGGCGAATGAGCCGTGGGGCTTCGTTGAACACCAGGTTCTCAGCGAGCCGCTGCACGGTCTGCCACGGGGTCTTCCGCGGGGAAGCCATGGTCGCAGCATAAGCGAAATGCCTTGGGGAGAACGATGACCTGGGTTTCCGGTGCCGTTCCAGCGTGGCGATTTTTTTAGCGCGAGCGTAAACAAAACCACACAGCAACCTGTACGAAAACTTATGTGCCACTTGTATTGTCCCCAGAGTTAGGGCGGCGTACGTTACGAGAATATTCGTTCATATGTGGGGGCTTCTGAAGGTGGGGCGCAGGCTCATCGCGGTCTTGGTCGGCCGGAGCATTGATCGCTGAATCGGGAAGTCGCCGGATCACGATCTTGGGGAGGGTCTCGAGTGTTTCTTCCAGGGGTGTATGAGCTGGGGCAATGCGCCGCCTGGAACGACGTGTACGACACAGTCTCGTCGGCATCTGCCGCCTTGCTGAGGGGCCCGGTGGGTATCTCCCGGCCTCGTTCGTGCATCGACCGGCTATCAGGAGGTATATGAGTTGCACACCTATCACGTAAGGCTTCAACCGCAACAGGATTAGTGAAACTGATAGCGCCCCTGCGACTTTCGGTGACAGCACCCGGGGGCGACTGCGGTGGGTATCTGGCCGCCGCACACAATCGTGAAAGGCATTGAACATGAACATGCGCAAAATCGTGGTGATCGGCGGCCTGGCGGCCGGCGCGGCGTTCGCATTGGCGCCGTTGGCATCGGCCGTCCCGGACCCGTTGACTCCGGTTGTGGACGGCGAGATCGCGTCGATGAACTTCCTCTTCGGGACCGACACCTTCCTGTCGGGGGTCCCGTCCGGTGACATCGAAATTGGGCCGCAGGGCTTCGACATCATTAAGCCGGCGGATGTACATACGGTTCAGGACGACGGCAAGACCCTGTTCGATTTCCTGGTCTACGGACTTAACCCGACCGCGGCCGGACTCGCCACCGACCCGGGCGCCTACACCGTCTATAACGGCGCGATGGTCCCGTTCGACGACGGCATCAACTCGTTGCTGTTCGCGATGATGCACGGCGGCGCTGTGCTCGATTGGGACGGCGGCACCGGCGACCTGTTCGGCGGGAACAGCATGATGGACATCGCCAACGGCGCCACCAGCGGCTGGGGCGAAGCTGCGAGCTACTTCCAGTTCGCCTGGGGTGACCTGATGGGGTACTTCGGCATCTTCCCGCCGGCCTAGCTGCGGAGGGGAAGCGAACCCCCCGGAAGATCACTTCCGGGGGGTTCAGCTTGTCGGCGTCGTCTTAGAGACCGGACTGCAGGCACAGCGAGAGCCGGGAGCAGATCTGGCCTCTTTCTCCTTCATCGTCGCCGGTTGGGGCCCGGCGAATTTCACCATGCTTTCGACCCGCGCCCATGATGATGTGACTGGACAGTCCCCAGCGTCGAGGAAGGGTGGGTTGCACGCTCCGCGCTCGCTACGTCGCCGAACGCTGATAAATACCGCGTTGCCTGGCATGGAAGTGAACGTTAAGTTGCGCTGGGCCGGGGGAACTTGTTAGTTTCCTTCCGTCTGGCACTGCCGGTGGCATGCTCGCCGACTACGGCTTGAGCAGTGATTCACATCGCCCGCCGCGACAACCGTGATCCAACACACAGCCTTTTCTGTAAGCGGTGGAGTTGCTATTAACAAGGCATCTTGTTAGCTTTTCATCAGCTTTCAGCGACGTGCTGGGGGGACACCCGACGGCGATCGGCAGTCGGGAGGACATCGGGAAAGGCAACGAGTATGAGCATTCGCAAGATCGGCGTAATCGGCAGCTTCGCGGCTGGTGCGGCACTGGCATTGGCGCCGCTGGCGGCCGCCGCTGGCGACGAGACGCCCACTCCTCCGGACTTCAGCGACATCCTCGCCGGTCAGGTCAAGTCGATGAACTGGCTCTTCGAGACGCAGGCCAAGATGGCCGGCTTCGACGCCGACCTGATCACCAAGGGTGACCCGACCTCCGAGAACCCGCTGTCGTTCGACACCATCGCCAAGGCGGACCTGCTGGAGAGCGCGGCGTTCGGCAAGCTGCTCTACGGCGTGAACTGGGAAGACGAGATCGGTTCGGTCCCGGGCTCCTTCAGCCTGTTCAACGGCGCGCTGACCCAGTTCAACGACGCCAACAACGTGCTGATGTACGCGCTGATGACCGGTGGTGACGAGATCCAGCTCGAGGATGCCGGCAGCTACCTGTTCGGTTCGGAGAGCGGGATCGAAGCGGGCTTGGCCGGCGACGGCTTCTTCGCTGACTTCAGCAACTTCTTCCAGGCCGGCGTGGCCGACCTGGGTGGGTACTTCGGGTTCGACATCTAAATCGTCGCTCCAAAACGCGACCCCCGGAGGCACCCGCCTCCGGGGGTTTTCGTTTTGCGGGCTTCGCCTCGCTACGCTGGCTAGACAGTAAGATCGCGCCGCCGCACCACCCGCTCACCAGGAGATTCCCATCAGCAGTTTCGCCGACAAGACCTTCACTGCGCCGGCGCAGATACGGAACTTCTGCATCATCGCCCACATCGACCACGGCAAGTCCACCCTGGCCGACCGGATGCTGCAGCTCACCGGCGTAGTCGACGACCGGTCGATGCGCGCCCAGTACCTGGACCGGATGGACATCGAGCGCGAGCGCGGCATCACCATCAAGGCCCAGAACGTGCGCCTGCCCTGGACGTCCAACGGTGAGCAATACGTCCTGCACCTGATCGACACCCCAGGCCACGTCGACTTCACCTACGAGGTGTCCCGCGCGCTGGAGGCCTGCGAGGGCGCGATCCTGCTGGTCGACGCCGCCCAGGGCATCGAGGCTCAGACCCTGGCCAACCTGTATCTGGCGCTCGACCGTGACCTGACCATCATCCCGGTGCTCAACAAGATCGACCTGCCCGCCGCCGACCCGGAGCGTTACGCCGCCGAACTGGCGCACATCATCGGCTGCGAGCCCGAGGACGTGCTGAAGGTGTCCGGCAAGACCGGCGAGGGGGTGACCGATCTGCTCGACGAGGTCGTCAAGCAGATCCCACCGCCCAGCGGCGACGCCGACGCACCCGCCCGGGCGATGATCTTCGACTCGGTCTATGACATCTACCGCGGCGTGGTCACCTATGTCCGTGTCGTCGACGGCAAGATCACCCCGCGCGAGAAGATCGCGATGATGTCCACCGGCGCCACCCACGAACTGCTTGAGGTCGGCATCGTGTCCCCGGAGCCCAAAGCCACTGAGGGGCTCGGCGTCGGCGAGGTGGGCTACCTGATCACCGGCGTGAAAGACGTGCGCCAGTCCAAGGTCGGCGACACCGTCACCACCGCTCGCAAGGGTGCCACCGAGGCGCTCACCGGATATCGCGAACCCAAGCCGATGGTCTACTCCGGGCTTTACCCGGTGGACGGGTCGGACTACCCGAACCTGCGCGAGGCGCTGGACAAACTGCAGCTCAACGACGCCGCCCTGACCTACGAGCCGGAAACCTCGGTGGCGCTGGGCTTCGGCTTCCGCTGCGGCTTCCTGGGCCTGCTGCACATGGAGATCACCCGGGAGCGGCTGGAACGAGAGTTCAACCTCGACCTGATCTCCACCGCACCCAACGTGGTCTACCGGGTGATCAAAGAAGGCAAAGGCGGCGAGTCCGACGAGATCGTGGTCACCAACCCGTCGGACTGGCCGGAAGGCAAGGTCCGCACCGTCTACGAGCCGGTCGTCAAGACCACGGTGATCGCGCCCAGTGAGTTCGTCGGCACCATCATGGAACTGTGCCAGTCCCGCCGCGGCGAGCTGGGCGGCATGGACTACCTCTCCGAGGAGCGGGTCGAGCTGCGGTACACGATGCCGTTGGGCGAGATCATCTTCGACTTCTTCGACTCGCTGAAATCACGCACCCGCGGCTACGCCAGTCTGGACTACGAGGAGGCCGGCGAGCAGGAGGCCGACCTGGTCAAGGTGGACATCCTGCTGCAGGGCGAGGCCGTCGACGCGTTCAGTGCGATCGTGCACAAGGATTCGGCGTCGGCCTACGGCAACAAGATGACCACCAAGCTCAAGGAGCTGATCCCGCGCCAGCAGTTCGAGGTGCCGGTGCAGGCTGCCATCGGCTCGAAAATCATTGCCCGCGAAAACATTCGCGCTATCCGCAAGGACGTGCTGTCCAAGTGCTACGGCGGTGACATCACCCGTAAGCGCAAGCTGCTGGAGAAGCAGAAGGAAGGCAAGAAGCGGATGAAGACCATCGGGCGGGTCGACGTGCCGCAGGAGGCGTTCGTCGCCGCGCTGTCCACCGATAGCGGCGGAGGCGCCGGGGAGAAGGCCAAGAAGTAGTGCTCACCCGAGCACGCAGAACCGCTGCAGGCGTGGCGGTGCTCGCGCTGCTGACGAGCGGTTGCACCACCGTGGTCACCGGCACCGTTCGGCCGGCACCCGGATTGGCGCCTACCCCGGTCACCGGGATGGCACTCCGGCAGGTGCTGCTCGACGACGCCGAGCTGGCCAAACTGGTCGGCCGCCCCTTCCGCAGCGACCCCTCCCTGCCGCCGCGGTTCGGTGGAGTCGACGAACTGCCCGACGCGTGGGACGCGGCCGATCCGGCGGATTGTGTCGGCACCGCGGTCGGCGGCCAGCGGAGCGTCTACGAAGACGCGGGGGTGCAGGACGTCGCCCACGAGTTCTGGGACAGCGCCGCGACCGAGGGTTTGCCGTTGACCGGGGTGGGGGAGGCGGCGATCGCCCTGGAGACCGCCGCCGACGCCCAGGCGCTCTTCGACAAGTTCTCCGAACGGTGGGCCCAATGCGACGGGGTCACGGTAGTCCGCAACGACCCGGGCAGCAGTGACGCGAGTGGCGAGGTCACCGATGTCTCCACCGGCGACGTGGTGCTGACCGCCACGGTGCGGACCAGGGTGGACGGCGAGGAGGGCCTGCGGGTCACGCGGGCCGTGGCGGTGCGGGTGAATTGCGTCGTCGATGTCGACGTGTTCTGGTTCGCCGGTGAGGACGACCATGCCGACGCTCCGCCCGCCGGGGACACCACCGCAGCCGACCTGGCGCGCGCGATGTTGGACAAAGTCCGCGGGCTCACCGGCTGAGTCACGTCTGCTCGCGCAGAAAAACTAGCGCTACATCGGCGCGTTCGCGGGCTGGAACACCCCGGTGGAGTCGGCTTCCTCCTCGGCGCGGATCACGTGCACGACGGCGTTGATCAGCGCCAGGTGGGTGAAGGCCTGCGGGAAGTTACCCAGGTGGCGTCCGGTGCGCGGCTCGATCTCCTCGGCGTAGAGGTGCAACGGGCTGGCGAACGACAGCAGCCGCTCGCACAGGTGCTTGGCGCGGCTGACTTCGCCGATCTCCACCAGCGCCGAAACCAGCCAGAACGAGCAGATCGTGAAGGTGCCCTCGGTCCCCGACAGCCCGTCGTCGGTCTCCTCGACCCGGTAGCGCAGCACCAGCCCGTCCTCGGTGAGCTCCTCGGCGATCGCCAGCACGGTGGCGCGCACCCGTGGGTCGTCGGCGGGCAGGAAGCGGGTGAGCACCACCAGCAGCAATGAGGCGTCCAGCGCGTCGTTGCCGTAGGTCTGGGTCAGCACTCCGCGGGAGTCCACCCCGTGGGCCAGCACATCGGCCTTGATCTCCTCGGCGATCACCCGCCAATGCCGGGCGTAGGAGACTTCGCCCTGCAGTTCGGCCAGCTTCGACCCGCGATCCAGCGCCACCCAACACATCACCTTCGACGAGGTGAAGTGCTGCGGTTCGCCGCGCACCTCCCAGATGCCGCGGTCGGGCTCGCGCCAGTGCTCGATCGCCTCCTCGACCTGACGCTTGAGCACCGGCCACAGGGTTTCGGGAATCTGCTCACGCGATTTGGCGTGCAGATAGACCGAGTCGAGCATGGTGCCCCAGATGTCGTGCTGCTTCTGGTTGTAGGCACCGTTGCCGATTCGCACCGGGCGGGCGTTGTCATAGCCGGACAGGTGATCGAGTTCCTCTTCGGCCAACTGGTGTTCCCCGCCGACGCCGTACATCACCTGTAGCGGACGCTGCTGACCGTTGTTGGCGCCGGACACATCGGCGATGAACGAGAAGAAGTCGTCGGCCTCGCGGTCCAGGCCGAGCGTGTAAAGGCCCCACAGCGCGAAAGTCGAATCGCGCACCCAGGCGTAGCGGTAATCCCAATTGCGTTCGCCCTGAGGTGTTTCCGGCAGTGACGTGGTGGAGGCGGCCAACAGCGCGCCGGTCGGCGAATAGGTCAGGCCCTTGAGTGTCAGCGCACTGCGCTGCAGGTAGACCCGCCACGGGTGGTCGGGGAAGTTGCCGATGTTGATCCACTGCCGCCAGCACTCGGTGGTGTTCCACATCTTGTCGGCGGCTTCGGCATAGCTTTGCGGCGCAGGGTGTTTCGACCAGCTCAACGCGACGAAGACGTCGTCCCCCTCGGTCAGCCGAGTGCGGGCCCGGGCCTCGCGTCCCTCCAGGCCCAGCCGCAGATTCGTCGTCAACCGCAGTGTGGGGTGATCGTCGGGGTTCTGCCGGGCCCGCGCGATCGCCTCGCCGTAGGCGTTGGCCGAATACTCCCAGGTGGCGCTGGTGCGGTGGTAGTCGAAGGCCGGCTCGCAGCTCATGGTCAACTCGACGGTGCCGCTGACACAGCGCACCGTGCGCAACAGGATGTGCTCGGCGTCCCAGTCGGTGGGGGTGCGCCGGTGGGTCCGCGACCGGGATTCGATGTCATGCCATTTTCCCATCACCAACGCGTCGCGCACGATCAGCCAGCCGGTGTGGGTCTGCCAGGTGGTCTCCATGATCGGGCTGCCGGGCAGGTACCGCCGGGCGGCGGGCACCGATACCCCGTACGGTCCGAGCCGGAAGTGGCCGGCACTGCGGTCCAGGATCGCCCCGAAGACGCTGGGGGAGTCCGGCCGCGGCACGCACATCCATTCCACCGAGCCGGCCGCTGAGATCAGGCAGGTGTTCTCGCAGTCCGACAGGAAGGCGTAGTCGGCGATCGGCGGAAAAGGGTTGCGGAATTGTCCGGGCGCGGCGGTGTACGGGACGGGGGCGGTCTCCGACAGCGGCGGCGTCGTTCTGGAGTCGAGGCGAATACCCGGGGCTGGTTGGCTGCCGTCAGGTGCGGTCTTGTCGGGTGCATCGCCCGGCGGGGTGTGCAGGACCATTCCGACATCATCTCTGCCGCCTCGCCGTGCGTCCACCTGACTCGCCCGCATCTTGGTTTCCGTTGGTGAGCCGCATAGGGTGGGCGGGATGGTTGGCTTCCTGAGCTGGTGGGACGGCGTTGAGCTGTGGCTGTCTGGCCTCGGTTTCGTGGTGCAGACCGCCGTGGTGATGCCGGTGGTGCTGGTGCTGGCCTACGCTCTGGCGGTGCTTCTGGACGCCGCGTTGGGGGAGGGGATCCGGGTGCTGGAGCATGTGCGGCGCGACGGGGACGGCGGGACGCGCTGATGCCCCGCTCGCAGGTGACGTTGATTCTGGTCGGCTTGATCGCCTTGGTGATCGTCAGCTGGCTGCTGACCCGCTGACCACGTGGCTTCTGTTAGGCTTCCCGGCATGTTCGCAGCGTCCGGTAATGGAGAGTGCCACATTCTGGCCCTTATTGCCGTGGGTAATTGCGCTGTGGCCGACGTGCACTGTTGTCGCTGATCCCGCATCCGTCGACGCACCGGTGTCGCAATCTCCGACAATTCATGGGGTAATTGCCTTTGCGTAGCGACGGGACCATCTGTCTCAGCCTGCACTGAAAGGTCATCCATGCTTCACACCGTCACACGCGGCGCCGCCCTCTCGCTGGCCGCTGTCCTGATCGCTGGGTGCGGCGGCGGCCCCAGTGACGTGGTCGGGGGTGGCGACCGGTCCGAGGCGCACACCACCCTCACGCTGGTGGCCTACGCGGTTCCCGAACCCGGCTGGAGCAAGGTGATCCCGGCGTTCTACGACACCGAGGAGGGCGCCGACGTGCAGGTCGTCACCTCCTACGGGGCCTCGGGCGATCAGTCCCGCGGCGTGGCCAACGGCAAACCCGCCGACCTCGTGAACTTCTCGGTGGAACCCGACGTCACCCGCCTGGTGAAGGCCGGCAAGGTCGGCGAGGACTGGAACGCCGACGTCACCCGGGGCATCCCGTTCGGTTCGGTGGTGAGCCTGGTGGTGCGGCAGGGCAATCCGAAACGCATCAAAGACTGGGACGACCTGCTGCGGCCCGGGGTCGAGGTGATCAGCCCCAGCCCGCTGAGCTCCGGGTCGGCCAAGTGGAACCTGCTGGCCCCCTATGCCGTCAAGAGCGAGGGAGGCAAGAACCCGCAGGCCGGCCTGGACTTCGTCGATCGCCTGGTCAGCGACCACGTCAAGCTGCGCCCAGGTTCGGGACGGGAGGCCACCGATGTGTTCCTTCAGGGCAGCGGTGACGTGCTGATCAGCTACGAGAACGAGGCCATCGCGATCGAGCGCAAGGGCAAGCCGGTCGAGCACATCAACCCGTCGCAGACCTTCAAGATCGAGAACCCGCTGGCGGTGGTGACCACCACCAGGAACCTCGACACCGTCACCGCGTTCAAGAACTTCCAGTACACAGCTGTCGCGCAACGCCTCTGGGCGCGGGCGGGCTTCCGCCCGGCCGACCCGGGTATCGCCGCCGAGTTCCGTCATGACTTCCCGGCACCCGACAAGCTCTGGACGGTCGCCGACCTCGGCGGGTGGGATGTTGTCGACACCGGATTGTTCGACAAGGAAAGCGGCACCATCACCAAGATCTACACCCGGGCCACCGGATGACCGCCGTCGTCGTCACCGAGGCAACCCGGCCCGGTGAGGAGGGGCCGCCGCCGGACGGCGGGTTCCGCCAGCAAGCTGTGTCGCTGCGGGTGGGCGCCGCGGTGGTGTGGCTGTCGTTGATCGTGCTGGCGCCGCTGGCCGCGGTCGCCTGGCAGGCGACCGGCGGTGGCTGGCGGGCATTTCAGTTGGCGGTCACCTCGCACGCCGCGCTCGAGTCATTCCGGGTGACCTTGACGATCGCGGCCGGGGTCACCGTGGTCAACATGGTGTTCGGACTGTTGATCGCCTGGGTGCTGGTGCGTGACAACTTTCCCGGCAAACGCTTCGTCGACGTGATCATCGACCTGCCGTTCGCGCTGCCCACCATCGTCGCCAGCCTGGTGATGCTGGCGCTGTACGGCCCGGCCAGCCCGGTCAATGTGCATCTGCAGCACACCGCCTGGGGTGTGGGCCTGGCGCTGGCGTTCGTCACCCTGCCGTTCGTGGTGCGTTCCGTGCAGCCGGTGCTGCTGGAGATCGATCGGGAGGTCGAGCAGGCCGCCGCCTCGCTGGGCGCCTCCGGGGTCACCATCCTGCGCACCGTGGTGTTGCCGTCGCTGACACCGGCGCTGCTGACCGGAGCGGGTCTGGCGTTCTCCCGGGCGATCGGTGAGTTCGGATCGGTGGTGCTGATCGGCGGGGCGGTACCCGGCAAGACCGAGGTGTCCTCGCAGTGGATCCGCACCCTGATCGAGAACGACGACCGCACCGGGGCGGCGGCGATCTCCCTGGTACTGCTGGCGATCTCGTTCCTGGTGCTGCTCGGGCTGCGGGTGCTGGGGGCGCGAGTGACCCGGCGGCAGGAGCGCCCGTGACGTCGTCGCCGAAAGTCCGTTACCTCGTCCGATTCGTGGCGCTGGCCTACATCGGATTGCTGCTGGTCGTACCGGTGTCGCTGATCCTGTGGCGCACCTTCGAACCGGGATTCGGGCAGTTCGTCGACTACATCTCCACCCCGGCGGCGATCTCGGCGCTGCAGCTGTCGCTGCTGGTGGTGGCGATCGTGGTGCCACTCAACGTCCTCTTCGGCATTCCCACCGCATTGGTGCTGGCCCGCAACCGCTTCCGCGGTAAGGGAGCGCTGCAGGCGATCATCGACCTGCCGTTCGCGGTGTCGCCGGTGATCGTCGGTGTGGCACTGATCGTGCTGTGGGGCTCGGGTGGGCTGCTGGGCTTCGTGGAGAACGACTGGGGCCTCAAGATCATCTTCGGCTTGCCGGGCATCGTGCTGGCCAGCATCTTCGTCACGCTGCCGTTCGTGATCCGGGAAGTCGAACCGGTGCTGCACGAATTGGGCACCGACATGGAGGAAGCGGCGGCCACGCTGGGTTCCAGTTGGTGGCAGACGTTCTGGCGGATCACCCTGCCGTCGATCCGCTGGGGGCTGACCTACGGGATCGTGCTGACCGTTGCGCGCACCCTCGGCGAGTACGGCGCGGTGCTGATCGTGTCGTCCAACCTGCCCGGCAAGTCTCAGACGCTGACCCTGCTGGTGTCCGACCGCTACAACCGCGGCGCCGAATACGGCGCCTACGCCCTGTCGACGCTGCTGATGACGGTGTCGGTCCTGGTGTTGATCGTTCAGATGGTGCTCGACATGCGGCGGGCCGGGAAGGGGAGCAAATGAGCAACGCGATCACCGTGCGCGGAGCCAACAAGCGCTACGGAGACTTCGTCGCGCTGGACAACGTGGACTTCGCGGTGCCGTCCGGTTCGCTCACCGCTCTGCTCGGCCCCAGCGGCTCGGGCAAGTCCACGCTGCTGCGGGCCATCGCCGGCTTGGACCACCCGGACAGCGGCACCGTCACCATCAACGGCGTCGACGTCACCGGGATCCCACCGCAGCGGCGCGGCATCGGGTTCGTGTTCCAGCACTACGCCGCGTTCAAGCACATGACGGTGCGCGACAATGTGGCATTCGGGCTGAAGATCCGCAAACGTCCCAAATCCGAGATCAAAGAGAAGGTGGACAACCTACTGGAAGTGGTGGGGCTCAGTGGTTTTCAATCCCGCTACCCCAATCAGCTCTCGGGTGGGCAGCGTCAGCGGATGGCCTTGGCGCGGGCGCTGGCGGTGGACCCGCAGGTGCTGCTGCTCGACGAGCCGTTCGGTGCGCTGGACGCCAAGGTCCGGGAAGACCTGCGCGCCTGGCTGCGCCGCCTGCACGAGGACGTGCACGTCACGACGGTGCTGGTCACCCACGACCAGGCCGAGGCGCTCGATGTCGCCGACCGGATCGCCGTGCTCAATCAGGGCCGCATCGAGCAGCTCGGCACTCCGACCGAGGTGTACGACGCCCCGGCGAACGCGTTCGTGATGTCGTTTCTGGGGGCGGTGTCCTCACTCAACGGCTCGCTGGTGCGCCCGCACGACATCCGGGTGGGTCGCAGCCCGGAGATGGCGGTGGCCGGTATCGACGGCGGTGCGTCCTCTGACGTGTTGCGCGCGGTGGTGGACCGGGTGGTGGTGCTGGGCTTCGAAGTTCGGGTCGAGTTGACCAACGCGGCGACCAAAGCGCCGTTCATCGCGCAGATCACGCGCGGCGACGCCGAGGCGCTGTCGCTGGTCGAGGGGGACACCGTCTACGTGCGGGCCACCCGGATGCCGCCGCTGGGCGGCGAGGGGGCAGTTGACCCCGACCCGGCGTCGAGTTCCGCGTTGGCGTGACGCCCTCTCGCGGATTGGCGCGCTGAGCCGAGCTCGGCGCGAATCAGGCAGCCAGGTCCGTGCCGGAGGCCAGGGCCGTCTCCACCCGGTCCAGCACGGTCGCGGCCACCAGGCGGTGCGCGCCCAGCGGCTCGGCCATCGGAATCCCCGCGCGCGCAGCATAGTCCGCGATTCCGTCGGTGATCCTGCCGTGGGCCAGGAACCACGGGGCGATCATCAGCTTGGTGGCGCCGCGTGCCATGAGGCGCTCGACGGCTTCCGAAACCGAGGGATGCGGACCTTGAGTGGCGAAGGCGACTTCCACTCCGGCCCAACGGGTCCCGCGGGACAGCGGGGCGGCGACTCGAGCGGTCTGCGCATTGGCCTCCTGGTGGGAGGAACCCACCGCGACCACCACCACACCAAGATCCGGGTCGAACCGGGAAGCCCCGGCGGCGCTGACCCGCTCACCAAGAACCTGTACCAGCCGGTCGTCCTCGCCCAGGGTGGGCGCCACCCGCACCGGAACCCCCGACTGTTCGATCACCGCCGGGATGTCGATGCGGGCGTGGTAGGCGCTGGCCAGCAGGAACGGGACCACGACGACGTCGTCCGCGCCACCGCTCACCTCACCCAACACGTCACGCAGATTCGGGGTGCTGTGCTCGCAGAACGCCACCCGCACATCGAATTCCGGCGCCACCCGGCGCAGATGCCCGGCGATCGCCTCGGTGTTGGCGGCCGAGCGCGGGTCCCGGCTGCCGTGCGCCGTCAAGACCAGCGTGGTCACGAGGCGTGCAACCCGCATTCGGTCTTGGCCAGGCCCGCCCAGCGTCCGCTGCGCGCATCGGCGCCGGCCGCCGGTTTGATGGTGCACGGCGCGCAGCCGATAGACGGGTATCCCTCGTCGATCAGCGGGTTGACCAGCACATTGTTCGCGGCGATGTAGGCGTTGAACTCCTCGTCGGACCAGGCCGCGATGGGGTTGATCTTCACCAGGCCGAACTGTTCGTCGTAGCTGATCAGCGGGGCGTTGGCCCGGGTGGGCGCCTCCACCCGGCGCAGCCCGGTCACCCAGGCCGAGTAGCTGGCCAGTGTGCGGGCCAGCGGCTCCACCTTGCGCATCTGGCAGCACAGGGCCGGGTTGGACGCGAACAGGTCCTTGCCGTGGCTGGCGTCCTGCTGCGCCACGGTCTGCTCGGGGGTGACGTTGACCAGCTGGATGTCGTACATCGCCTCGACCGCATCGCGGGTGCCGATGGTCTCGGCGAAGTGGTAGCCGGTGTCGAGGAACAGCACGGGCACGCCCGCGCGAATCTTGGCCGCCAGGTCCACCAGCACCGCGTCGGCCATGTTGGAGGCCACCACGTAGTTGCAGGTTGCACCTCCTCGCGGGCCGTTCACCCCGCCGAAGTTCGCGTCGGTCCACTCCAACAGCTCGGTGGCGGTGGCGCCGTCGAGCTCCGCCGCACCCTTGGCGGCGAGCTCACGCAGCTGATCTTCGGTGTGCTCCCTCATCGCAGGTCATCTTCTTCGGCCCGGATCGCCCACTGGGCGAAACGCTCGCCGGCGTTGCGGCCCTTGATGAAGTTGCGCACCACCCGCTCGATGTAGTCGCCGAGTTCGTCGTTGGTCACCTTGTGCTGGCGCAGTTTGCGGCCGAACCCGCTGTCCTGCCCCAGGCTGCCGCCGAGGTGCACCTGGAAGCCGGGGATCGAGTTGCCGTTGCCGTCGTCGATCATCTGGCCCTTGAACCCGATGTCGGCGACCTGGATGCGGGCACACGAGTTCGGGCAACCGTTGATGTTGACCGTCACCGGAACATCCAGCAACGCGTTGAGGTCATCGAGGCGCTGTTCGAGCTCGGGAACCAGACCCTGGGCGCGCACCCGGGTCTCGACGAACGACAGCTTGCAGAACTCCAGGCCGGTGCAGGCCATCAGATTGCGCCGCCACGGCGACGGGTTGGACGGCAGGCCCAGCGCGTCCAGTTCGGCGGTCAGCCAGTCCAGCTTCTCGTCGGGGACGTCCAGGATGATCAGCTTCTGATACGGCGTGAACCGCGCCCGGTCCGAGCCCATCTGCTCCATGAGCTCGGCCACCTTGAGCAGCGTCTGGCCGTTGACCCGCCCGGAGATCGGGGCAACGCCGACAGCGTTGAGGCCGTTGCGGGTCCGCTGCACCCCGACGTGGTCGATGGGGGAGGTGGGCTTCTCGGGCGCCGGGCCGTCGATGAGCGGCCGCTTGAGGTATTCGGTCTCGAGGACTTCGCGGAACTTCTCCGGTCCCCAGTCCTTGAGCAGGAACTTCAGCCGAGCCTTGGACCGCAGCCGGCGATAGCCGTAGTCGCGGAACAGGCTGGTGACGGCCTCCCAGACGTCGGGCACCTCGTCCAACGGCACCCAGGCGCCCAGCCGCTGGGCGAGCATCGGGTTCGTGGACAGCCCGCCACCGACCCACAGGTCCAGGCCGGGGCCGTGCTCGGGGTGGTTGACCCCGATGAACGAGATGTCGTTGACCTCGTGGGCGACATCCTGCAGGCCCGACACCGCGGTCTTGTACTTGCGCGGCAGGTTGGCGTAGTCCGGGTTGCCGATGTAGCGGCGGACGATCTCATCGAGTGCCCAGGACGGGTCGAGCACCTCGTCGAGGGACTCGCCGGCCAGCGGCGAACCCAGCATGCCGCGCGGGCAGTCGCCGCAGGCCTCCACGGTCTGCAGGCCGACTTCGGCCAGCTTGTCCCAGATCTCGGGGACCTTCTCGATCTCGATCCAGTGGTACTGCAGGTTGTTCCGGTCGGAGATGTCGGCGGTGCCCTGCGCGTAGTCGACCGAGATCTGACCGAGGGTCCGCATCGCGGCGGCAGACAGCGCCTTGCCGTCGCAGCGCACCCGCATCATGAAGTACTTGGCCTCCAGCAGGTCGGCGTTCTCGTCGCCGGTGAAGGTGCCGTCGTAGCCCTGCTCACGCTGGGTGTAGAGGCCCATCCAGCGGAAACGCCCGCGCAGGTCGTCCTTGGTGATGCTGTCGAACCCCTGCTTGGAGTACACATCGATGATCCGCGCCTGCACGTTCAGCGCCGGGTCATCCAGCTTGAACTGCTCGTTGGGGTTCTGCGGCTCGGTCTCACCGAGTGCCCACTGGGCCTCACTGCGTTTGCGGGCGGGTGCGGACGGGGTGGTGGTCAACGGACTCTCCTTCGAGAAAGGAGCCGGCGGCATTGAGCGCGATTCACCGGATGTCTGTCTCCGGCGGCGCAGATCCGGCGGCCAGCTGGGAAAAGACAGGTGGGCGGGTCTACGGGATCAAGGCAGACAGCGACAGCTGCAGATGCGCTTGAAATCGATGTGTCGCCGAGCCGCCAGGGCAATCCCAGATGCGGTGCAGTAGGCGGCGGTCACAGGGGCGATTATGCCATGGATGCCGAAAATCTTCCTTACCGGCGCAAAGTTGTGATCAGCGTGAGCAAAACTCAGTTGGGGCCCGGCGGCTAGGCGGCCGGGTCGGGGGACAGGGCAGTCAGGGCTCGGGAACGTGCGAACCGACCTGGGGTGCCGCAGAGCACAGCCGAACGGAAGGCGGGTGGGACAGGTGAGTGTTGTCGACTTCGAGTGGGAACCGGCGTGGGAACCGCTACCGGCAGCCGAGCCCATGCCGCGTGTCAACGGACGCGCCCGGCTGCGCCGCTGGCTGGCGATCGCGACGCTGGTGGCCGCGGCCGGTGGTGGCGGGTGGCTGGCTGTTCAGCATTATCAAACCCATCTGGCCGGCGCGGAGGCACTCGAGGCCGCTGAGGCATATGTGTTGCGGCTGACGAACATCGACGCCGACGACGTCGATCGGAACTTCGCGCAGATCGCCGACGGCTCCACCGGCGAGTTCAAGGCGATGCATACCCGCTCCGGTTCGGCGATCCGCCAGGTGCTGATCGACAACAAGGCCACCGCTCGTGGGCACGTCACCGAAGCGGTGGTGAAATCCGCCGAGAAGAACCACGCCGTGGTGGTGCTGCTGGTCAATCAGGCGGTGCGCAATGCCGACAACCCCGAAGCGGTGATCGATCGCAGCCGGGTCCGGATGACCATGGACAAGGTGGACGGCCGCTGGCTGGCGAGCAGGGTGGAGCTGGTATGAGGAAATTCACAGCGCCGGCGGCCGGTGCGCTGCTGTTCGCGGCCGGGCTCGCCGGTGCGGCCCACGCCGACACGATCAACTGGGACGCCATCGCCAAGTGTGAGTCCGGCGGGAACTGGGCGGCCGACACCGGCAACGGTGATTACGGCGGCCTGCAGATCAGCGGTGCGGCCTGGGACGCCAACGGCGGGGTCGGGTTGCCCTCGCAGGCCACGCCGACGCAGCAGATCGCCGTCGCCAAACGGATCATGGCCAGTCAGGGCCCCGGAGCCTGGCCGACATGCGCATCCCGCGGCAGCGTTGCCGCGACCGGTGACGGTGCGGCCCCGGTGGGATCGCTGACCCACTATCTGACCGCGCTGCTCGACGACGCCGAGGGGACGGTCGTTCAGTCCGACTGAGGCCCCGACGCAGGCCCGGGCGCACAGCACCGGCCGTCGCGCCGTGGGATGATCGGGCCCTATGACGCTCACCCCCGCCGCGGTCGCGCTGCCCGCCGTCGCGCCGCGTTCATGCGGTTCGCTGGAACACCGGGGCCCGTTCGGCGTGTATGTGCACGTGCCGTTCTGCTTCGCCCGGTGCGGCTACTGCGACTTCAACACCTACACCCCGGCGGAGCTTGGCGGCGCCAACCCCGATGAGTGGGTGGCGGCGTTGGCGCGGGAGCTGGAGTTGGCCGCCGAGCGCCTGGGCGGTCCACGTGCGGACACCGTGTTCGTCGGCGGCGGCACCCCGTCGCTGCTGGGCGCCGCTCGTCTGGTGCAGGTGCTCGACCAGGTGCGTGAGCACTTCGGGCTGGCCGAGGACGCCGAGGTGACCACCGAGGCCAATCCGGAGTCGACGTCGCCGCAGTTCTTCGAGGCCATCCGCGCCGCCGGCTACACCCGGGTGTCGCTGGGCATGCAGTCGGTGTCGCCGCGGGTGCTGGCCACCCTGGACCGGATTCACTCGCCGGGCCGTCCGGTGGCCGCCGCGCGGGAGGCCCTGGCCGCCGGTTTCGAGCACCTGAACATCGACCTGATCTACGGCACTCCCGGTGAGACCGACGACGATCTGCTGCGTTCGGCGGAGGCCGCGCTGGAGGCGGGTGTCGACCACGTCTCGGCCTACAGCCTGATCGTGGAGGACGGCACCGCGCTGGCTCGGCGGGTTCGGCGCGGGGAACTGCCGGCCCCCGACAACGACGTGCTGGCGCACCGCTACGAGCTTGTCGACGCCACCCTGCGCGCCGCCGGGATGGACTGGTACGAGGTGTCCAACTGGAGCCGGCCCGGCGCCGCGTGCCGGCACAATCTGGGCTACTGGGGCGGTGGCCGCTGGTGGGGTGCGGGACCCGGGGCGCACAGCTTCGACGGCGCCCTGCGCCATTGGAACGTCAAGCACCCCAACGCCTATGCGCAGCTGCTGGGGGAGATGACGCTTCCGGTCGCCGGTTTTGAGGAGCTCTCCGAGCCAGACCGGCACACCGAAGATGTGATGCTGCGACTGCGGTTGCGCGACGGGTTGGAGCTGGCGCTGCTGGATCCCGGCGAGCAGGAGCGCGCCGCGGTGGCCGTCGCCGACGGCCTGTTGAGCAGCGACGGCGAACGGCTGGTGCTGACCGACCGCGGTCGGCTACTGGCCGACGCGGTGGTCCGTTCGCTGCTGGGGTAGTCGGCGGACCGGTTGGTTCGCGGCGGGTCTAGCCGCTGAACCAGCCGCGCCCGCTGTCCCAGCTGCCGCAGATGCCGTTGAGGCAGCCGTGTCCGAAGCCGCCCTGACCGGGGACGAAGCCGCCGCAGCCCTGCCAGTTGGCGTCGTGGCCGCAGCCGCTGCCGCCCCCGTTGCCGTCGGGGCCGCCGGAACCGTGTGGTTCGGCGACGACGCTGTGGCTCGCGGTGCCCTGCGGTGCCGTCATCATCATCACGCCGGTCGGGGCGACTGCGATCGCCGCCGCGGCTCCGGCTACGAACATCGATCCAACGAGATTCCGAATACTTAGCATGGCTCCATACTCCGCGTGAGTGCTGTTGTTGCCAAGGGTTGTGTGAGTACGGATACCCATTCCTGACCATCGGTAACACGTCACCGTTATCTGGCCGCAGTTGTCGCCATCACCGGGGGCCCGGGCTGAGGACGGCGAGATTCGGATCCACAACTGCGGAACATCTGCGTTCAAACAACCGTATGTACGCATCGACGGATTGCACTGTCAACGTATTCACAGCAATGCTGCCTGGAACCTGCCAGCTTCGACGTCCCGCTGGGGCTGTGTGGCCCAAATAGCTTGATGAACAGTGGAATCAGGCTCTTTAAGATGGGCACTCCCAAAGGAGCGAGGCGGCGTAGGCGGATCGGTAGCAATATTGTGAGGCATTCTTGTAAGAAACCGCATATGCGGATACGCTGCCTTGCGGCGGTGCCGCAAACGCGACAGCCGGATGGAGGACCGACGGGATGGCAGTTCAACGGACGCGACGTGCCGACGACCGGGCGCACGGCGTCGGCGGGCGAGTGCTCGACTTTCTGGGGCGACAACAGTGGATGGACCGGCCGAGCTACCGGCTGGAGAACGTGCTGAGCTTCGTGTTCAACGCGTTCGGCGGCGCGCGGAACACGGTGACGAACTTCTTGAACGGCGTCTGGCTCGGACACCCGGTGCATCCGCCGCTGGCATCGCTGACCACCGGCGCCATCGGGACGACGGTGGCACTGGACGCGTTGAGCCTGCTGCCGGGCAGGCCCTCGACCGAGGTTCTCGACGCGTCGCGATTCGCCGAGCGAGCGTTGGGGCTGGGGGTCCTGGCCAACTTGGCCTCAGCTGTCACCGGCGTGACCGACTGGCAGCACACTCATGAGAGGGATCGGCGCATCGGCCTGGTCCACGGCGTGCTGAACCTCGTCGCGACCGGCCTGTACATCCAGTCCTGGCGCGATCGGCGCCGCGGACGGCATCTGCGGGGCATCGTGACCAGCGCGGTCGGCTACGGCATCACCAGCAGCAGTGGCTTCTTGGGCGGAGCGCTGGTGTTCGGGTCCGGCATCGGCATGGACCAGTCCGGTGACCGGCTGCGCATCCACGACTGGACGCCGGTGATCCCGGCGGTGGAGTTGCCGACCGGCAACAGGCTCAAGCGCGTCGACGTCGACGGGGTGGGCGTGGTGCTGTGCCGCGACGGCGACGACGTGTCGGCGTTCGCCGGCCTGTGTCCCCACCTGGCCGCGCCGATGGAGGACGGCTGGGTCGACCGCGGTCGGGTCGTCTGCCCCTGGCACGGCTCGCAGTTCGACGTGCGGACCGGCGAGGTGGTGCGTGGGCCGGCCGCCGCCCCGCTGCCCTGCTACCAGGCGCGGCTGCGCGACGGAATGGTCGAACTGCGCGACGGCGCCCCGGCTCCGCTCGGGGTGGGCCGGGAGAAGTACCTGGACTCCCAACCCCTGCAGTGCCCCGAAATCCCGGACGCAGAGGAGATCGCACAGTGAGCAACGCCTACGACGTCCTGCGGGACCACCACAACGTGCTGCGCGGCCTGGGCGGCCGGTTCAAGGCCGCCCCGGTCGGATCGCCGGAGCGGCAGGTGATCCTCGACGAACTGCTGCGGGAGTTCACCATCCACATGCGCATCGAGGACGACATCTACTATCCGGCCCTGGCGGCGGCCAGCAGGCTGATCGCGATCGCGCACGCCGAGCACCGGCAGATCTACGACCAGCTGGCGGTCGCGTTGCGTACCCCGGCCGACTCACCGAATCACGTGGACGAGTGGAACTCGTTCCTGACGGTGCTCGAGGCGCACGCCGACGAAGAGGAGCGCGACCTGGTGCCACCGCCGGCGCCGGTCGACCTGACCGACTCGGAGTTGGAAGACCTGGGCAACCGGATGGCCGCGGAGATGGAGCGGCAGCGCAATTCGAAGTTCGAGCAGCTGCACGTGAAGGCCCGGGCGAGGCTGTTGAAGGCGTTGTAGCCGGGCCGTCCCGGGGCGGCGTGCGCTGGGCCGGGAGGGGCGGAAGAGCATAGCTTGATAGGTTAGGCTACATTTACTAATCGTGTCCGAGCTCGGTGTCGAAACAGTTCCCGAAACTGCGTTGTCGGTCTCGTTGCCCCCGGGTGTCGACCCGGCTGATTTCGCCGCCGAGCTGGCCGCTGCGCTGCCGGAACACCACGGCGAGGAGTACCTGCTCTACGAGCGCGAAGGCGCCTGGACGCTGGCCATCGGCCTGCGTGCCGCCGTCGAGCTGGACAGCGACGAGCTGCGCACCGTCCGCGACGGGGTGGTCGTTCGCGAGCCCTGGCAGGGTCGGCCCGCCGCGGTGCTCGGTGAGGCGGTGGATCGGCTACTGCTGGAGACCGACCAGGCGTTCGGCTGGGTCGCCTTCGAGTTCGGTGCCTACCACTTCGGGCTGGCCGACCGGCTGGCCCCGGGAACCGCGTTGGCGCGGGTGTTCTGGCCGCAGATCCGCATCGTGGTCACCGCGGAGAACGTGCAGATGTTCGGTGCCGGCGAGCGTGAGGCCGCCGTGCTGGAGCGGCTGCTGGCCGAAGGCGTTCCGGGGCTCGCCGACCCGACCTCAATCGTGGTGGATGCCGACGCCAGCGGCTACCGCGACCGGGTGTCGACCGCCGTGGGCGAGATCACCGCCGGCCGGTACCGCAAGGTGATCCTGTCCCGCTGCGTCGACGTGCCGTTCGAGCTCGACTTCCCTTCGACGTATCGGCTGGCTCGGCGACACAACACCCCGGTCCGGTCATTCCTGTTGCGACTCGGCGGGATTCGGGCGCTCGGATACAGCCCGGAACTGGTCACCCAGGTGCGCGGCGACGGCGTGGTGGTCACCGAACCGCTGGCCGGGACACGGGCACGCACCGGCGACCCCGCGATCGACGGTCCGGTCCGCGCCGAACTGGAATCCGATGACAAGGAGATCGTGGAACACGCGATCTCGGTGCGCACCTCGATGGATGAGATCGCGCAGGTCGCCGAACCGGGCACTGCCGCGGTCGTCGACTTCATGACGGTGCGAGAGCGGGGGAGCGTTCAGCACCTGGGCTCGACGGTCTGCGGGCGGTTGGATCGGTCACGGGATCGGATGGACGCCTTGGAGGCGCTGTTCCCGGCGGTCACGGCGTCGGGCATTCCCAAACCGCCTGGTATCGACGCCATCCTGCGGCTCGACGAGTGCCCGCGGGGGCTGTATTCGGGTGCGGTCGTGGTGTTCTCCGCCGACGGCGGGTTGGATGCCGCGTTGACGTTGCGGGCGGCTTACCAGGGAGAAGGGCGGACCTGGCTGCGGGCCGGCGCGGGGGTTATCGGTGTGTCGCGTCCCGAGCGGGAGTTCGAGGAGACCTGCGAGAAGCTCGCCACCCTGGCGCCGTATCTGATCGCCCGTCGCTGAGCCCGTCCCGCCTCGTCGCCTCCCGGCGTCGAGATACCCCACAGGGTATGATGGGAGGTCCGTGGAGAGGAGCGGATGTGGTTGGCGACGAGGACAGCGTCAAGTCTGTGTTGAACCGGTTGCGTCGAGCCCACGGCCAGCTGGCCGGGGTCATCGCGATGATCGAGGCCGGTCGCGACTGCAAGGACGTGGTCACCCAACTGGCCGCGGTCTCGCGGGCGCTGGACCGTGCAGGTTTCAAGATCGTTGCCAGCGGGCTTCGGGAATGCCTTGCGGGCGAGTCGGGTAGCGGCAACGCTCCGCTGACCGAGGACGAGCTCGAGAAGCTGTTCCTCGCCCTGGCCTGACACCGGATTGGCGCCGTTGCCGATCAGTGCAGCAGAGAGTCGGCGAGCAGGCCGCTGACCATCGACTCGATGGTGTTCTCGATCGACGACGCCAGGGTGGCGGTCACCGATGCGACGGCCTGGGTGCGGAAGCGCACCAGCATGCCGATCAGCTCGGCGATCTCGGTGTCGGCCGGCAACGGTGCACCGGGCTGGATTCTGGTCAGGACGTGTTCGGCGCCGGCCCGCACCAGCATCTGGCTGATCGCGTCGATGTGCGGCAGTGACTGCTCGTAGAGATCGATGAGCTTGTTGACGGCGATGCCATAGCCACGGACCTCGTTGAACGCCTCGATCAGCTTGGGCCGGGTGATGGTGGCCAGGGAATCGTCAGCCCCGTCGACACGGATCACCCCGAGTGCCACCAGTCGCCGAAACCCCTGCGGGTCGCCGATCCGCCGCTCCGCCTCGGGACGCGACATGGTTTCGGGCCGCTCGGTGGTCCAGCTGCCGGCGATCGCGCTCTCCAGGCCCAGAATGTCGCCCAGGTCCTTGCCCTGCTCCCAGGCGCCGATCATCTCTTTGACGTGCGCGATCGTGTAACCGCGGTCGAGCATCGAGGTGATCAGGCGCAGCCGGGTCAGGTGCGTGTCGTTGAACAGCGCGATCCGCCCGACCCGCCGTGGCGGCGGCAACAGGTCCCGGTCCCGATATACCCGGACGTTGCGGGTGGTGGTGCCGGCCAGCCGGGCCAGGTCGTCGATCCGATATTCCCGGGATGCCGTGTTGCCGCCGGGGTGGCGCACCACGATCTCGAAAAGTTGGGTCACCGCGGCCTCGATGACCTCGCGGGACTCGCGTCGCACCCGGCGGGGGACCCGCCGCAGGTTCGCCAGTACGCCGGCGATGGAGTCCGGCCGGGGAGAACGGTCCGGCGTGGTCATGCCACCGCGTGGTAGTCGGCGAGGCGGAAACTGCGCATCTGCCGAAGATACTGGGTCGCGAAGCCTGGGTACATCGACGCGTTGAAACCGTCCTCGGTCAGATACCAACTGCGGCAGCCCGACATCCACGTCGTCTTGCCCAGCCGCCGCTGGATCTGCGCATTGTGGCGCCGTTGTACGTCGTCACGCACATCCAGATAGCGCAGGTTCCCGTCGCGGATCGCGCCGACGGCCCGCACCACGTAGTCGAGTTGGCCTTCCACGTACACCAGCAGTGAGTTGTGGCCCGGCCCGGAGTTGGGGCCGGTCATGAAGAACAGGTTCGGGTAGCCGTGTGCCTGAATGCTTTTGAAAGCCTGACCGCCGCTGCTCCAGTCGTCGGCCAGTGACCTGCCGCCCAGCCCGGTGACCGGAAACGGCGGGCCGGTCAGGTGCACGTCGTAGCCGGTCGCGAACACGATGGCGTCGAAGTGGTGTTCCACGCCGTCGCTGGTGCGGATGCCGGCCGGGCTGATCGTGGCGATCGGCCAGTCGATCAGCTTGCAGTTGTCACGCTGTAGTGCGGGGTAGTAGTCGCTGGAGATCAGCATGCGTTTGCAGCCCGGGGTGAAGTCCGGGGTGAGTTGCCGGCGCAGCCACGGATCCTTGACGGTCGCACGCAGATGGGCCTTGCCCAGTTGCGCCACCAGGCCGCTGAGCGGGGTGTTCCACACCAGCGCGGTGGCGCTGGCCTCATGCCCCCAGAACAGCGCCTGGCGGGCAAGCTGCTGGGCAGCGGGGACTTTGGCGAACAACTCCTGCACGACCGGAGGCATGGCCACGTCCAGGCGGGGGATCACCCAGCCCGGAGTGCGCTGAAAGACCTTGACGAAACCGGCCTGCTCGACCAATTCCGGGATGATCTGCACCGCGCTGGCGCCGGTGCCGACGACCGCGACCTTCTTGCCGGCGAAGTCGTAGTCGTGATCCCAGCGGGCGCTGTGGATCTTGTGGCCGGTGTAGGTCTCCAGGCCGCGGATGGCCGGGAAGCTGGAGTCGGGCAGCGGGCCGGATGCCAGCACCACGGTGCGGGCCCGAAACTGGGTGGCTCGCCTGCGCCCGGCCGCCACGGCGGTGACTTTCCAGACCCCGGCGCTCTCGTCGAACGTCAGCCCGGTGACCTCGGTGCCGAACCGGATGTGGCGGCGCAGGTCGAATCGGTCGACCATGTCCTCGATGTGCGCACAGATCTCGCCCGCCGACGGATATGCCCGCGTCCAGCCGGGGTTGGCGACGAAGGAGAAGGAGTAGAGCAGCGACGGAATGTCGCACGCCGCACCGGGGTAGCTGGTGTCGCGCCAGGTGCCACCGACTCGGTCGCTGCGCTCCAGGATGACGATCTCGTCGTCGGCGATGCCGGCCTCGGCCAGCTTGATCGCCGCGCCGATCCCGGTGAAGCCGGCGCCCACGATCAGCGTCTGATAGACGGGTGCGCGCGCCATGTCAGGCCGCCGGTTCGTGGGTGAGCTCTTTGAACCAGGTCGGGATGGGCTTGAGCAGCCGCTTGGGGTAGAAGCCGGACAGCCACACCGCGGGATTGGCCAGCAGGTGATACGGGCTGTCCGGGTTGGCCATCCAGCCCGAGTAGCGCTTGACCACCTGGTAGGCCGGCACTCGCCGGGTGTGTTCGCCGCGCTCGCCGAACTGCGTGAAACGCATCAGTGCCGAGTAGAGGCGCTGGGGATCCAGACCCATGCCGATCACCTCGTTGCGGATCCGGTTGAGCAGCGGGATCGAGATCAGCGCGCCGACGATCAGTGACGGGGAGACGACGGTGCCGACGAACTCGATGGCCAGCCTGCGGGCGTCGGCGTGTCCGATCATCTCCAGGACTTCGAAACCAACGACGATGTGCCGGGATTCGTCGTTGTTGATCTTCTCGAACACCTGGTGGCAGACCGGATCGTCGACCTCGTCGAGCAGGAACTTCAGCAGCGCCCCGTCGAGCGCGACTTCCAGCATCGGGATCACCGTGCCCAGCACCGACAGCGGCAGGTCGTCGGCGTAGTCATCGAGCCACTGCATCGCCAACCGGATGTTGACGTTGGGCTCGGGTATTTCGCCGTCCTCGAGCATGCCCCATCGCTTCATCAGGGCCAGTTCGGCGTTGGCGTGCCGTTGTTCCTCGGCGTGGAAGTACCGGTAGATCTCGGCCAGCGTCGGGGTGGGCGCCTTGCGTGCCAGGGCGGCGAACCCGCGGGCGCCGATGTTCTCGATCCAGCACAGGTCGGCCATGAATCTCTTGAGCTTGGGCACCATCTCTGGGCGGATCAGCTCGGCTCCCGTTGCGTCCCAGTCGATGTCGGCCAGCGCCCACTGCCGATTCTTGATCTTGGCGAGCATGACGTCCATGTCGAGAGCCATCTGATTCTCCTTCAGTCGGTCCGCCCGGGCAGTGCCGTGCTGGCACGGAATGCCAGCCCGACTGTTCGGGTGAATGTCTCCGGCGCGAAACGTTTGATGCTCCAACCGATTTTGGCGTCCAGCTGCGGCATGCAGTACAGACCGCCGCGGTCATTGGTGTCCAGGCAGTCGCGGGCGACCCGGTCGGCGGACAGCCCGGTCCAGCGCATCAGCAGGTTCGCGGCCTCGCTGGATTGCGCGGTGATGCGGCCGGATTCGACGATATTGGTCTTGACGAACGTCGGGCACAGCACGGTGACACCGATTCCGGTACCGGACAATTCGGCCGCCAAGGTCTCCGACAGGGACAGCACGCCGGCCTTGCTGACGTTGTAGGCCGCCATCTCCGGGGCGGCGCCGAACGACGCGGCTGAGGCGACGTTGATGATCCCGCGGGGTTGTTCGGATCCCGCCTCGCGCAGGATCGGGGTGAACACGTGGCAGCCGTGGATCGGGCCCCACAGGTTGATGCCCAGGATCCAGTTCCAGTCGTCCAGCGCCATCTCGCCGATCGGCTGCCCGCCGGCGCCGACGCCGGCGTTGTTGATCACCAGGGTGGGCGAGTGGCCGAACCAGGCCCGCGCGGCTTCGGCCAGCGCGGCGACATCGTCGAGCTGCGAGACGTCGCAGTGCACGGCGGTGGCGCGACCACCCGCGGCGGTGATGGCGCCAACGGTGCCCTGGGCCGCGTCATCGTCGATGTCGCTGCAGACCACAGCGCTGCCGCGGCGGGCGAGTTCGATGGCGAATGCGGCGCCGATGCCGCTTCCGGCCCCGGTGACCACCGCGCAGGCGTCGTGGCTGCGTTTCGGCGATCGCCCGAAGATCATGGGACTGAGCTAACAGCCAATGGTGACATTAGTCAATGGCAATGTTGTAGAGCCGGGTCCGGGCCGTTGGGCCCGAACCCGGCTCTACGTCCCGCGCGAGTACGCGCAGGGTTATCGCTAGGCGAAGAGTCCGCTCACCCAGTCGAAGTCGAACAGGTTGGCGCCGGCGAGCGCGTCACCCAGGTCCGGGTCGATCGGGACCTCGACATCGGGCACCGGCAGGTTCATGGTCAGCGCGTTGGCGATCATCTCGGGCAGGATCCGGAACATGTAGTCGATCGGGCCGTCCTCGGTCAGGAAGCCCACCAGCGGTGCGTGGACGGTGTCCGAGCCGTCCTGCGGGTCCCACGGCACGTATCCGTTGAGGAAGGCGTCCAACGGATTCTGCGCCACGTGGTCACCGGTGTCGGTGAACTGGTCGCTCAGCGCATACATGGCGCTGATCGACGGGCTCATCATCGCCTCGGCCATGCCCTTCCACGTGCTGTAGTCGCCGAAGACGTCCTGGACATTGGCCCAGTCGCGCAGCATGGCGCTGCTCAGGCCGAAGATGCCGGCGACCTCTTCGGTCTCGCCGCGGGGGGTGTGGTCGAACAGCGGCTGGAAGACGTTCTGCATGTTGAACAGCATGTCTTTGTTGATCAGGTTGAACGCCTCGGTGGCGTTCCCGTCCTGCAGGTACTGGTTGACCAACGGCAGGAGGGCCTCCAGGCCCAGGGCGGCGCCGTGCCCCGACCAGATCCCCTCGACACCCGCCATCGATGCCTCGAGGCTGTTCTTGGCGATGTCGCCGTAGTGGCCGAAGAGTTCGCCGACGGCCGTTCCGATCGGGTTCGGGCCCGACAGCAGGTCCATCAGGGCGTCCATGTTCTCCGAGGTCGTGGCGGTGAGCTGCACGTCGGACTGGTGTGCGTCCAGGGAGATGATCGGTGCGACCGGGTTGATGGCGATCACGCCTGCGGCGGCCACGGCGACCCCGGCGGCCAGCACCAGGTTGGTGCGGCTGGTCGGCACAAAGTCGGATACGGTGCCGCGATCGGGGGTCGATCCCGCGGCAAGGGCGAGCTGCATTGCTTCTCCTTATGGTGACCTCATCTGGCATGAGGTTGTTTTAATGTGGAACGCGGGCCAACCTTAACCAGACGCTTCTGCGCTAGGCAAGCCTTACCTAACCGTGTGTCACGCATCACAAAGTAGGGTAAGGCTAACCTTACTTCGCGATGTCGTGTAGCGTCCCTCCGGTGAGTTCGTCGCCATCTGATGCTGTCGGTAGTGCACTGCGCGAGATCCTGCGAGACGACCTGAATGTCGACCTCAGCCGGGTCACCCCGGAGTCGAGGTTGGTCGACGAAGTCGGCCTGGACTCGGTGGCATTCGCGATCGGCATGGTTGCCATCGAGGACCGGCTCGGCGTGGCGCTGTCCGAGGAAGACCTGCTGAACTGCGACACGGTCGGTGACCTCGAGGCCGCGATCCGGGCGAAAGCCCCCGCCGACGCGTGAGCGTGCTGGCTGGGGCCCTGACCCGGGCGATGACCGCCTCGGACCAGGATCTGGTGATCTTCGACCAGGGCAGCGGCACGTGGCAGCGACACCCCTGGGCGCAGGTGCACTCGCGCGCGCAGAGCGTGGCCGCCAGGGTGCTCGACACGGACCGATCCGGCGCGGTCGGCCTGGTCGGAGACCCGACCGTGGAGCTGGTCGCCGCCATTCAGGGGGCCTGGCTGGCCGGACGTCCGGTTTCGATCCTGCCCGGTCCGGTACGCGGCGCCGACCCGCAGCAGTGGGCGCGGGCGACGCTGAACCGGTTCGCCGGAATCGGAGTCGACACGGTTTTCAGCCACACTGCCTCGCTGCAGCTGCTCAGTGAGACCGACTCCGGTGTCGGGGTGCATGACGTCGCCGCCGTCGCCACCGAGCGTTCGGCTGCCTTCACGCCGGTGGCCGCCGCGCCGGATGCGCCGGCGGTGCTGCAGGGCACGGCCGGATCGACCGGAACGCCGCGCACCGCGCAGCTGTCGCCGGCCGCGGTGCTGGCCAACATCAGCGGGCTGCTGGCGCACGTGGAACTGGACGTGTCCGAAGACGCCGGCTGCTCCTGGCTGCCGCTCTACCACGACATGGGCCTGACCTTCTTCCTCAGCGGCGCGCTGTCCGGGGTGCCGTTGTGGCTGGCGCCCACCGCGGCGTTCGCCGCCTCGCCGTTCCGCTGGCTGACCTGGCTGCACGAGAGCGCCGCCACCCTGACCGCGGCCCCCAACTTCGCCTACAGCGTGCTCGGCAAGTACGCGCGCCGCATCCCCGACGTCGACCTGAGCCGGGTGCGGGTGGCGATCAACGGGGGAGAACCCGTCGACTGTGCCGCCCTGGAGCGCTTCGTCGCCGAGCTGGCCAAGTTCGGATTCGCCCCGGGTGCGGTCACGCCGTCCTACGGGCTGGCCGAGGCCACCTGCGCGGTGACCGCGCCACGTCCGGGCACCGGCCTGTTGTACGACGAAGTCACCGGCGCCGCAACCGATTCCCCGGTGCGTCGGCACGCGATCCTGGGTGTGCCGATCCCCGGCATGCAGGTGCGTGTCGCGCCGACGACCGGACACGGCGCCGACCAGCCCGGCCGCGATGTCGGCGAGATCGAGATCCGCGGCACCTCGATGATGTCGGGTTACATCGGCGAACCCGCGCATGACCCCGACACCTGGTTCGCCACCGGCGACCTGGGCTATCTCACCGACGACGGCCTGGTGGTCTGCGGCCGGGCCAAGGAGATCATCACGGTGGCCGGCCGCAACGTGTTCCCGACCGAGATCGAACGGGTGGCCGCCGAGATCCGCGGCGTGCGGGAGGGTGCGGTGGTCGCGGTCGGCACCGACGATGAGCGTCCCGCTCTGGTGGTCGTTGCCGAGTTCCGCGGCCGGGACGAGGCCGGCGCCCGCAGTGACCTGATCTCCCGGGTGGCGTCGGAATGCGGGGTGGTGCCCGCCAAGGTGGTGTTCCTGGCGCCCGGCTCGCTACCGCGGACGTCTTCGGGCAAGCTGCGGCGCATCGAGGTCAAACAGAACATGGAGGTGCTGAGTTGACTTCGGACTCTGGGGGGCTCGACGCCTACCGGGCACTGCTCGACGAAGCCTTCGACCAGCAGGTCGCCGACTGGACCGTCGAAGCCGAAGCGACCGAACGCTTTCCGCGCGCCCTGATCGAACACCTGGGTCGCACCGGAGTGTTCGCGGGCAAGTGGGACAACGGTCAGCATCCCGACGTCGCCAAGCTGGTGGCGCTGGCCTCGAAGCTGGGACGGCTGCGCTCGGCCGGAATCGGAGTCGGCGTGAGCCTGCACGATTCGGCGATCGCGATCCTGCGCCGGTTCGGACGATCCGAGTACCTGCAGGGCATCTGCGAGCAGGCCATCGCTGGTGAGGCGGTGCTGTGCATCGGGGCGTCCGAGGAATCCGGTGGTTCGGATCTGCAGATCGTTGAGACCGAAGTCCGTTCCGCGCGCGAGGGATTCGAGATCCGCGGCCGAAAGAAGTTCGTCTCGCTGTCGCCGATCGCCGACCACATCATCGTGGTGGCCCGCGGCGTCGACCATGACGCGAACAGCCGGCACGGCAACGTCCTGGTGATCGCAGTGCCGACCGCGCAGGTGAAGGTGTGTGAGCCCTACCGCAAGGTCGGCGCCGGGCCGCTTGACACCGCCGCGGTCGAGATCGACACCTGGGTGCCGGCCGACGCTCTGATCGCCCGCCCGGGCACCGGCCTGGCCGCCATCTCCTGGGGGTTGGCGCACGAACGCATGTCGATCGCCGGGCAGGTCGCGTCGTCGAGCCAGCTGGTGCTGGGGCTCACCCACGCCCGGATGATGCGCCGCCGCCAGTTCGGTGCCACCCTGTTCGAACACCAGGCGTTGCGAATGCGGGTCGCCGACCTGCAGGCTCGGGTCGACCTGCTTCGCCACGCGCTCAACGGCATTGCCGCCGAAGGACGCCTGGACCTGCGCGCAGCCGCGGCGATCAAGGTCACCGCGGCCCGGCTGGGCGAAGAAGTGTTCTCCGAGTGCATGCACATCTTCGGCGGCTCCGGCTACCTGGTGGATGAGACACCGATCGGGCGCTGGTGGCGCGACATGAAGCTGGCCCGGGTGGGCGGTGGCACCGACGAGGTGCTCTGGGAGCTGGTGGCCGCCGGGATGCGCCCCGACTACGACGGCTACGCCGAGTTGTTCGACAGCGGGTCGTCGTCGGGGTAGCGCAGCACCGCGTAAAGCGCCATCTTGCGATAACCCATGTCGTGTTCGCCGAGGAAGGCGCCGCCCACATACTCGGCCAGTCGACGCATCGCCGTGTTGCGGTACTCGGGTTCGAACATCATCCGCCGGCACCGCTGTTCGAAGTCGAACGCGCTGGCCATGACCCGTGGTAGCAGGATCGCCGCGAACCCCCGATTGACCGCCGCGATGTCAGCGACGGCCCCGTGCATACCCAGATCGTACGGGTCGGCGTCGTAGTACTTGGCGATGGAATCCTTTGCGGCCCGGTATAACTCGATATAGCCGCTGTCTTGTCCGTGCCGGCTGACGATGAGCGGCCGCGTGTAGCTGCCGGCGACCTGGGCGCTCAGATAGGCGTGCCAGCGCTCCGGTGGCCAGGCGGACTCCCACGTCTGCGCCAGGTGCGGCCGGTTCATCCATTCGGAGATCATCTCCGCGTCGGCGTCCGGGTCGGCCACCCGGATCGCATAGGGCTCGGCCAGAACCGGAATCGGGGGTGCCGGGACGCGGCGGACCTCGTCGGAAATATCCGTCAGCTCGCGGTGCAGGATGGTTGCGGCGTCAGTCATAACGAGCAGTGAGCCTACCCGAGCGCCTATCCCCGTAAGTGAGGGTAGGGTAACCTAGGTTCGGCTTGCCGGCACGGGCGCCGGGTCCCGTCCCGCGGGATGGGCAACCGTTGGTGAAAGGACCTGGATGGCGCGCGGCTTGCAGGGTGCGATTCTGCGGGGCTTCGGCGCCCGCGACCACATCGTGACGGTGCTCGAGACCAGTCGGATCGCCCCGCACTGCATCCGCATCTGGATGCATTCGCCGACCCTGTTCACCGACGCGGCCGTCGAACCCAGTGCCTGGCTGCGCTTCTGGTTCCCCGACCCCGACGGCTCCAACACCGAGTATCAACGTGCCTACACCATCGCCGAGGGGGATGCCGCGACCGGACGATTCGCGGTCGACATGGTGCTGCACGAACCGGCCGGGCCGGCCACCCGGTGGGCTGGCACCGTCGAACCCGGAGCAACCATCGCGGCCATGTCGCTGATGGGCTCGTCGCGATTCGAAACACCCGATGACGACGCACAGCCGGCCGGATATCTGCTGATGGGGGACTCGGCGTCGATCCCGGGGATCAACGGGATCATCGGAACCGTCGCACCCGACGTGCCGATCGAGCTGTACCTCGAACAGCACGACGACAACGACCCGTTGATCCCCCTGCGCGAGCATCCCCGGCTGCGGGTGCACTGGGTGCCCCGCCGGGACGCGAACTCGCTGGCCGCGGCGATCGAGGCCCGGGACTGGTCGGACTGGTACGCGTGGGCCACGCCGGAGGCCGCGACGCTCAAGGCGCTGCGCGTGCGGCTGCGTGACGAGTTCGGATTCCCCAAATCCGAGATCCACGCGCAGGCCTACTGGAACGCCGGGCGTGCCATGGGTACCCAGCGCGAACCCGAGCCTTCGTCGTTGACTCTGCGTCCACCAGAGCAAAGTGCGAGTGAGGCGCCTGGTGAGCGCAGAGTCAACGCAAAGGGGGAGTGGCGGGCGCAGGCCGCCGGCCGGCTGCTCGGTCCACTCAAGGCGCCGCTGATCGTCTCCGGTGTCCTGCAGGGACTGATCACGCTGCTGCAGCTGGCACCGTTCGTGCTGCTGGTGGAGTTGGCGCGACTGCTGGTCTCCGGCGCCGACCAGTCACGGCTGTGGACGGTGGGCATCGCCGCGGTCTCGCTGCTCGGGCTGGGCACGCTGCTGGGTGCGGGACTGACCCTGTGGCTGCATGTGGTCGACGCCCGCTTCGCCAGCGCGCTGCGGACCCGGCTGCTCACCAAGCTGTCTCGGCTGCCGCTGGGCTGGTTCACCGCCCGGGGCTCCGGGTCGATCAAGCAACTGGTCGCCGACGACACCCTGTCGCTGCACTATCTGGTCACCCACGCCATCCCCGACGCCGTCGCCGCGGTCATCGCACCGGTGGCGGTGCTGGTCTACCTGTTCGTGGTGGATTGGCGGGTGGCTCTGGTGCTGTTCGTGCCGGTGCTGGTCTACATGGTGCTGATGTCGGTGATGATGACCCAGTCGGGCCCCAAGATCAGCCAGGCGCAGCGCTGGGCCGAGCGGATGAACGGCGAGGCCGGCACCTACCTGGAGGGACAGCCGGTGATCCGGGTGTTCGGCGGGGCCGCCGCCTCCACGTTCCGCCGCCAGTTGGACGACTACATCAATTTCCTCGTGGACTGGCAGCGGCCGTTCGTCGGCAAGAAGACGCTGATGGACCTGGTCACCCGGCCGTCGACGTTCCTGTGGCTGATCATGCTGGCCGGCACCCCGCTGATCGTCGCGGGCCGGATGGACCCGGTGAACCTGCTGCCGTTCCTGTTGCTGGGCACCACCTTCGGCGCCCGCCTGTTGGGCATCGGGCTGGGTCTCGGCGGCATCCGCGGCGGCATGCTGGCGGCCCGGCGGCTGCAGATCGCCCTGGACGAGCCCGAACTCGGGGTGGCCGAGCAGGACGCCGCGAAGACCAAGGCCTCCGCGCAGGCCGGTACCGTGCGCTTCGAGGCGGTCGGCTTCGCCTACCGGCCCGGGGTGCCGGTGATCTCCGACGTGTCCCTGACCCTGCGACCCGGCACGGTGACCGCGCTGGTCGGCCCGTCCGGCTCCGGCAAGTCGACGCTGGCAGCGCTGCTGGCGCGCTTCCATGACGTCGGCGAGGGCTCGATATCGATCGACGGGCACGACATCCGCACGCTGTCCGCCGACGAGCTGTATCGCCGGATCGGCTTCGTGCTGCAGGAAACCCAGTTGGTGCACGGGACGGTGCGCGAGAACATCGCGCTGGCCGTTCCGGACGCGACCGATGAGCAGGTGCGTGCCGCCGCCAGCGAGGCGCAGATTCACGAACGGATCCTGCGGCTGCCGCAGGGTTACGACACCGTGTTGGGTGCTGCCGCCGCCCTCTCCGGTGGTGAGCGGCAACGGCTCACCATCGCCCGCGCCATCCTCGCCGACACACCCGTGCTCATCCTCGACGAGGCCACTGCCTTCGCCGACCCCGAGTCGGAATACCTGGTGCAGCAGGCATTGAACCGGCTGACCAAGGACCGCACCGTACTCGTCATCGCACACCGGTTGCACACCATCACCGGTGCCGACCAGATCGTGGTGCTCGACCACGGCGGCATCGTCGAACAGGGCCGCCACGATGAGCTGCTCGCCGCCGGAGGCCGCTATCTGCAGCTGTGGGAGACCGGCCGTCAGGCGGTCACCGCGGGAGCGGAGGCGTCGCGATGATCCGCACCCTGATCCAGCTGATCCCGCAGGACCGCCGCGGCCGGATGTTCGGCTACGCCGTGCTGACGTTGCTGTCGGTGGCGGTACGCGCCGCAGGCACCGTGCTGCTGGTTCCACTGGTGGCCGCGCTGTTCTCCGACAACCCACGCCACGCGCTGGTCTGGCTGGGCTGGCTGACCGTCGCGACCGTGGCCGGCTGGCTGATCGACTTCACATGCGCGCGAATCGGATTCGACCTCGGGTTCGCCGTGCTCGACCACACCCAGCACGACGTCGCCGACCGGCTGCCCGGAATCCGATTGGACTGGTTCACCCCCGACAACACCGCCACCGCGCGGCAGGCGATCGCCGCCACCGGCCCCGAACTCGTCAGCCTGGTGGTCAACCTGCTGACCCCGCTGATCAGCGCCGTCCTGCTGCCGCCGGCCATCGGGCTGGCGCTGCTCGGGGTGTCCTGGCAGCTGGGGCTGGCCGCCCTGGGTGGGGTGCCGCTGCTGCTGGGTGCGCTGTGGGCGGCCAACCGGCTCAGCGCCCGGGCCGACGCCGCCGCCGGTGACGCGAACACCGCGCTGACCGAGCGCATCATCGAATTCGCCCGCACCCAGCAGGCGCTGCGCGCGGCCCGCCGTGTCGAACCCGAACGCAGCACGGTCGGCGCCGCGTTGAGCGCCCAGCACGGCGCGGCGATGCGGTTGCTGCTCATGCAGATTCCCGGTCAGCTGCTGTTCAGCCTGGCCAGTCAGGGCGCGCTGATCCTGCTCGCCGGCGCCACCGCCGCGCTGACCGTGACCGGCACCTTGAGCGTGCCGGAGGCCATCGCGCTGATCGTGGTGATGGCGCGCTACCTGGAGCCGTTCACCGCCATCAGCGAACTGGCGCCGGCCCTGGAATCGACCCGGGCCAGCCTGGAGCGGATCCAGGCGGTGCTCACCGCCCCGACGCTGACCGTGGGAACCGGCGGGCTGCGGGATGCCGGAGCGGCGCCCCGGATCGAATTCGACGACGTCACCTTCGGCTACGGCGCAGCCGGCGCCCCGGTACTGGACCGGGTCAGTTTCGCCCTGGAGCCGGGCACCACCACCGCCGTCGTCGGGCCGTCCGGGTCGGGCAAGAGCACCATCCTGGGCCTGATCGCCGGCCTGCACGAACCCACCGGCGGCCGGGTCCTGTTCGACGGGGTCGACGCCGCCGAACTGGACGAATCGGCGCGGCGCGCGGCGAGCAGCGTGGTGTTCCAGCACCCCTACCTGCTGGACGGCACGATCCGCGACAACGTTCTGGTCGGAGATCCCGACGCCGACCAGGACGGTTTCGTGCGGGCCACCGAACTCGCCCGGGTCGACGAGCTGACCGGACGGCTGCCCGACGGCGCGGACTCGAAGGTCGGGGAGGCCGGTGGCGCACTGTCCGGTGGTGAGCGCCAACGGGTCAGCATCGCCCGTGCTCTGCTCAAACCGGCACCGGTGCTGCTGGTCGATGAGGCGACCAGCGCCCTGGACACCGAGAACGAGGCGGCGGTGGTCGACGCGCTGACCGCCGAGCTGCGGCCGCGCACCCGAATCATCGTCGCGCACCGGCTGGCCAGCATCGCCCAAGCCGACCGGGTGCTGTTCATCGATAACGGCCAAATCGTCGAGGCCGGCACCATCGACGAATTACGCGCCGCCGGTGGTCGTTTCGACGAGTTCTGGCGGCAGCAGCACGATGCCGCCGGTTGGCGGATCAAGACGGGCTAGGGCGTGCGATCATTCCAGGCGTGAGCGCCGATGATGACCCCGAGGCCCGCATCCGGGACTTGGAGCGCCCGCTGTCGGACTTCGCCAGGGCCGCGGAACTGACCGTCCCATCAGCCGGCGCCGAGGGGTACGCTCCGCCGCCGCGAGGCCGGGGGATCGCTGTGGCGGTCGGTGCGATCGCGGCGGCTCTCGTGATCGGCGCCGGTGTGGCGGTTTTCCTGATCGCCGGCGGTTTGACGAACACGACACCGGGGCACCCGAGCCTGCCCAGTGGTGCCGCGCCGGCACCGTCCACCGCGCCGATCGACGTCCCGGCGCCGCCCGCCGAGCCATCGCCGGCCGTCCCGGTGCCCGACAGCGCCGTCACCGTCACCATCGCCGGGGCCGGGGAGAACAAGACCGTGGCCTGCGCCGGCAACTACGTCTCCGTCAGCGGGGTCAGCAACACGGTGGTGCTCACCGGTCAGTGCGCCGGTGTGACGGTGTCGGGCATCGGCAACATCATCACCGTCGAATCGACGCCCAGGATCACGGCATCGGGCCTGAACAACCGGATCACCTACCGCTCCGGGAATCCGGAGGTGAGCACCTCGGGGCTAGATAACGTCGTCGAACGAGGTTAGACATCCCAGGGTCGTAAGTTGTCAAGCGGCCCGGGTATCGGGGTTGGTTTGGCGGTGTGCCCAGGCTTTGTGTTCGTCGTAGGTGCTGTGGTGGCGTATGCAGCCGTGCAGGATGCCGACG
>NZ_CP083986.1:1829884-1831138 GCF_020172685.1 [Mycobacterium] nativiensis
GGTTGCCCCCACGCCGCGGGACGGGGCGGGCGCTCCGGCGGGTGTTGCCCGATGCCTCTGAGCTGCCGACGCTGCCCCGCCAGCCCTTCCGCAGCGACCCCTCGCTGCCGCCGCGGTTCGGCGGCCTCGACGAGCTACCCGACGCGTGGGAGTCGGCCGAGCCACAAGACTGTGTCGGCGCGGCGGTGGGCGGTCAGCGCAGCGTCTACAGCGCCGCCCGGGTGCGCGACGCCGCCCATGAGTTCTGGGATAGCTCCAGCGACGACTCGCCGCTGACCGGGGTGGGCGAGGCGGTCATCGCACTGGACAGTGCCGCGGACGCCGACGCGCTCTTCGAGAAGTTCGTCCAGCAGTGGGGCAGCTGCGATGGGGTAGTGGTGACGCGGGACAGCGGGGCTGACAGCGAGGCCAGCGGCGAGGTCACCGACGTCTCCAACCAGGACGCGGTATTGGTGGCCACTGTGCGCACCAGTGTGGACGGTGAAGCGGGACTGCGGGTTTCGCGGGCGCTCGCGGCGCGGGTGAACTGCATCGTCGACATTGATGTGTTCTGGTTCGTCGAGGACGATGACCACTCCGGTGCGCCGCCCAGCGGCGACACCACGGCCGCCGACCTGGCTCGGGCGATGCTGGACAAGGTCCGCAACCTCAGCGGCTGATCCCCGGCCGAACGCTCGCGCGAAAGTACAAGCCCTACATAGGTGCGTTCGCGGGCTGGAAACCTCCGGTGGAGTCGGCCTCCTCCTCGGCCCGAATCACGTGGACGACCGCGTTGATCAGCGCCAGGTGGGTGAAGGCCTGCGGGAAGTTGCCCAGGTGCCGGCCGGTGCGGGGCTCGATCTCCTCGGCGTAGAGGTGCAACGGGCTGGCGAACGACAACAGCCGCTCGCACAGATGCTTGGCCCGGCTGACCTCGCCGATCTCCACCAACGCCGAGACCAGCCAGAACGAGCAGATGGTGAAGGTGCCCTCGGCGCCGGACAGCCCGTCGTCGGTCTCCTCGGTCCGATAGCGCAGCACCAGACCGTCTTCGGTGAGCTCTTCGGCGATCGCCATAACGGTGGCGCGCACCCGCGGGTCATCGGCCGGCAAGAACCGGGTGAGCACCACCAGCAGCAACGATGCGTCCAGCGCCGTACTGCCGTAGGTCTGGGTCAGCACGCTGCGGGAATCCACCCCGTTAGCCAGCACGTCAGCCTTGATCTCCTCGGCGATCGCCCGCCACTGCTTGGCGTAGGAGACCGCGCCCTGCAG
>NZ_CP083986.1:1831238-1833343 GCF_020172685.1 [Mycobacterium] nativiensis
GTACATCGACGCGTTGAAACCGTCCTCGGTCAGATACCAGCTGCGACAGCCTGACATCCAGGTCGTCTTGCCCAGCCGCCGCTGAATCTGCTCGTTGTGGCGGCGTTGCACCGCGTCACGCACGTCCAGGTAGCGCAGGCTTCCCCTGCGGATCGCGCCGACAGCACGCACCACGTAGTCGATCTGGCCTTCGACGTAGACCAGCAGTGAATTGTGGCCTGGCCCGGAGTTGGGACCGGTCATGAAGAACAGGTTCGGGTAGCCGTGGGCCTGAATGCTCTTGAAGGCCTGACCGCCGCCGCTCCAGTCGCTGGCTAGGGATCGGCCGCCCAGTCCGATGACCGGAAACGGCGGGCCGGTCAGGTGCACGTCGTAGCCGGTCGCGAACACGATGGCGTCCAGGTGATGTTCCACGCCGTCGCTGGTGCGGATGCCCGACGGGCTGAGTGTCGCGATCGGCCAGGAGATCAGCTTGCAGTTGTCGCGCTGCAGCGCCGGGTAGTAGTCGCTGGAGATCAGCATGCGCTTGCAGCCAGGGGTGAAGTCCGGGGTGAGTTGGCGACGCAACCACGGATCCTCGACCGCCGCGCGCAGGTGGGCTTTGCCCAGTTGAGCGACCAGTCCGCTGAGGGGGGTGTTCCACACCAGTGCGGTGGCGCTGGCCTCGTGCCCCCAGAACAGGGCCTGGCGGGCAAGCTGTTGGGCAGCAGGGACTTTGGCGAACAATTCCTGCACCGCGGTCGGCATGGCCATGTCCAGGCGGGATATCACCCAGCCCGGGGTGCGTTGAAAGACCTTGACGAAGCCAGCCTGTTCGACCAACTCCGGGATGATCTGTACCGCGCTGGCGCCGGTGCCGATGACCGCGACCCGTTTGCCGGTGAAGTTGTAGTCGGGATCCCATCGGGCGCTGTGGATCTTGTGGCCGGTGTAGCTCTCCAGGCCGCGCAGGGCCGGGAAGCTGGAGTCCGGTAGCGGCCCGGAGGCCAACACCACGGTGCGGGCCCGAAACTTCGTGCGCCCCGCCGACACCGTCCAGACACCGGCACCCGCATCGAACACCAGCCCGGTGACCTCGGTGCCGAACCGGATGCGGCGGCGCAGGTCGAACCGGTCGACCATCTCCTCGATATGCGCACAGATCTCGCCGGCCGAAGGGTACGCCCGTGACCAGGCGGGGTTGGCGACGAAGGAGAACGAATACAGCAGCGACGGAATGTCGCACGCCGCACCGGGATAACGGGTGTCGCGCCAGGTGCCGCCGACCCGGTCGCTGCGCTCGAGAATGATGATCTCGTCGTCGCCGGCCAGGCCTGCTTCGGCCAGCTTGATCGCCGCGCCGATTCCGCTGAAACCGGCGCCCACGATCAGTGTCTGGTAGATAGGTGCACCTGCCACGTCAGGCCGCCGGTTCGTGGGTGAGCTCTTTGAACCAGCTCGGGATGGGCTTGAGTAGGCGCTTGGGGTAGAAGCCGGACAGCCACACCGCCGGGTTGGCCAGCAGGTGATACGGGCTGTCCGGGTTGGCCATCCAGCCTGAATAGCGCTTGATTACTTGGTAGGCGGGCACCCGCCGGGTGTGTTCGCCGCGCTCGCCGAATTGCGTGAAGCGCATGAGTGCCGAGTACAGCCGCTGGGGATCGAGCCCCATGCCGATCACTTCGTTGCGGATCCGGTTGAGCAGCGGGACCGAGATCAGCGCACCGACGATCAGTGAGGGGGAGGCGACGGTACCGACGAACTCGATCGCCAGCCGGCGCGCGTCGGCGTGGCCGATCATCTCCAGAACCTCGAAATCGACGGCGATGTGGCGGGATTCGTCGTTGTTGATCTTCTCGAACACTTGATGACAGACCGGGTCGTCGACCTCGTCGAGCAGGAATTTGAGCAACGCTCCGTCGAGTGCGACTTCTAGCATCGGGATCACCGTGCCCAGTACGGACAGCGGGAGGTCGTCGGAGTAGTCGTCGAGCCATTGCATCGCCAACCGGATATTGACGTTGGGCTCGGGCATCTCGCCGTCTTCGAGCATGCCCCAGCGCTTCATCAGCGCCAGCTCGGCGTTGGCGTGGCGTTGCTCCTCGGCGTGGAAATAGCGGTAGATC
>NZ_CP083986.1:1833443-1887768 GCF_020172685.1 [Mycobacterium] nativiensis
TCTAACCCCAGGAGTCGAGCATCACTCCAGGTCAAAGTAGTGCTCACCGGCCGGCGGCTCGGTGATCAGCCTCCCGCTCAAGAACCAAGATCCCCGGTAAGGACACGCTGATCGATTCCCATTAGGTCGCCGACGTCGGTTGCACGGCGTTGCTCACCTGCCGCACGATCGCCTTCTTGTCGACCTTGCCGACCGCGGTGGTGGGCAGCGCAGGCAGTGGCACAAGCTGATCCACCCGGACGTGGGTGGCGGCTCCGCACGCATCGAGATGACGGTTCAACTCCGTCAGCGTCAGCGGTTCCCCGTTGAAAACAACCGCAGCGCACACCTTTTCGCCCAGATATTGATCGGCCACGCCGACCGCGGCAGCCGATCGGATCGCCGGATGGAGCAGCAGGTGCGTCTCCAGCTCCTCGGCGGCGATGTTCTCCCCGCCGCGGACGATCACGTCCTTGATCCGCCCGGTCACCTCCAGGTAGCCGCCCGGCAGTCGGCGAACCCGGTCCCCGCTGCGGTAGAAGCCGTCCGGGCTGAAGGATCGCTCGTTGGCTTCCGGAGCGTTGTAGTAGCCGTTGATCGTGTACGGTCCGCGCACCAACAGCTCACCCTCGGGCGCCTCGGCGCCGTCCTCGTCGACCACCCGCACCTCGTCGTCGGCGCACAACGGCCGACCCTGGGTGCAGTCCAGCAGCTCCGCGGCGTCGGCGGGCCGGGTGTAGCAGAGCAGGCCCTCGGCCATGCCGAACACCTGCTGCAGACCCGGGGTCAGCACCTCCCGAATCCGGCGGGCGTCGCCCGCGGCCAGCTTGGCGCCGCCCACCTGCAGTAACCGCAGTGTCGTCGGCTTCTGCGGCTCCCAATCGCAGGCCTGCGCCCACAGCGTCGCCAGCGCCGGCACCAGGGCCGTGACCGTCACCCGGTGGCGGGCGATGGTGGCGAACGCCGCCTCGGGGCTGGGGTCGGTACCGAACACCGTGGCCGCACCCACCGACATGGCGCCGAGCAGTCCCGGGCAGGCCAGCGGAAAGTTGTGGGCGGCCGGCAGCGCCACCAGATAGACGTCGTCGGCCGTCAGCTCGCACAGCGCCGCGCTGGCGGTGGCGTTGTAGACGTAGTCGTTGTGGGTGCGGGGGATCAGCTTGGGCAGGCCGGTGGTGCCACCGGAGACCAGCAGCACCGCCGGGGTCGCCGGATCGGGGAGCAGTCGCGGTGCGGCCGGGCCGTCGGCCGTGTCGTCGATGATGATCCGCCGCAGCCCCAGTTCGGCAGCCATCGCCGGGTAGTCGAAACCCGCAGTGGCGTCAGGGATCACGATCCCCACTGCGTCGCTCACCGCGGCCAGATGCCCGATCTCGGCGGCCCGGTGGCCGGGCAGGCACAGCACCGGGATCGCACCCACCCGCAGCAGCCCGAACAACGCGACCGCGAAGGAGCAGCCGTTGGGCAACTGCAGCAGCACCCGGTCACCGGCGCCGACACCCAGCCGGTGCAGGCCCGCCGCCGCGTTTTCGGCCGCCTCGTCAAGTTCGGCGTACGTCAGCGTCGCGCCCGCGTCGATGACCGCGGTACGGTCCGGCCAGCGCGCCGCGGCGTCGTCGAGCAGCGAGGCCAGCGGGCGGCCCTGCCAGTACCCGGCTGCGCGGTAGGCGACGGCCCGCTCGGCCGGAAACGGTACGAACCCGTGCATATGACTCCCTGGCTTTCCGACGACCGACGGTAGATAGAGTAACTTCGACAAAATTAGGGCAGCCTTCACTAATGAAAGGTGGCGGGGTGGGGCCGGACGACATTCGTACACAGGTCGCTGAGCTGCTCGGCGTCCCGGCCGGGTCGCTCGACCCCGACACCGACCTGGTCGGACAGGGCCTGGACTCGATCCGGATGATGAGCCTGGCCGGGCAGTGGCGGCGCCGCGGCCTGGACGTCGACTTCGCCGCACTGGCCGCCGAACCCACCGTCGCCGCCTGGTCGGCGCTGGTGTCCGAGGCGCCGTCCGCGGAAGCGCCCGCCGCTGCCGACCCCGCACCCGACGACGACAGCGCGCCGTTCCCGTTGGCCCCGATGCAGCACGCCATGTGGGTGGGGCGCGACGACGACGTGGCGCTCGGCGGCGTGGCCGGACACCTGTACGTGGAGTTTGACGGCCCCGGACTGGACCCCGACCGGCTGGCCGCCGCCGCCGACGCGTTGGCCGCCCGGCATCCGATGCTGCGGGTGGGATTCCTGCCCGACGGCACCCAGCAGATCCGGCCCGACGCCGGCCTGCCTGTCGCGGTGCAGGACCTGCGCGGGCTGGACGCCGCCGCCGTCTCGGAGCGGCTTGCGCAGACCCGCGAGGCCAAATCGCATCAGCAACTCGACGGCGAAGTCTTCGAGCTCACCCTGTCGCTGCTGCCGGACGGCACCGCGCGGCTGCACGTCGATCTGGACATGCAGGCCGCCGACGCGATGAGCTACCGCACCCTGATGGCCGACCTGGCCGCCGCCTACCGGGGCGGCACATGGGCGGAACTGGGTTACACCTACCGGCAGTACCGCACCGCCACCGGCGACCGCGCGCCCGACGAGAGCCACCGCCAGTGGTGGACCCAGCGCATCCCCGAGTTGCCCGACCCGCCCCGGCTGCCGTCGCCGACCGGTGTCCCGGCCAACCCGCGCCGCAGCACCCGGCGCTGGCACTGGCTGAACCCGGCCACCCGCGACGCGCTGTTCGGGCATGCCCGCGCCCACGGCGTCACCCCGGCGATGACATTGGCCGCCTCGTTCTCGCACACCCTGGCCCGCTGGTCGGATCAGCCGCGCTTCCTGCTCAACGTGCCGCTGTTCGGCCGGGAACCGCTGCACGACGACGTGGAGCGGCTGGTCGGAGACTTCACCTCGTCGCTGCTGCTGGATGTGGACCTGAGTGGAGCCTTGACCGGCGCCGCCCGTGCCCACGCCGTGCAGGACGCCATGCGCGCCGCCGCCGCGCACGCCGACTACCCGGGCCTGGCGGTGCTGCGTGACCTGGGCCGCCACCGCGGCACCCAGGTGCTGGCGCCGGTGGTGTTCACCAGCGCGCTCGGGCTGGGGGAGCTGTTCGCCGCCGAGGTGACCCAGACCTTCGGTGCCCCGGTCTGGATCATCTCTCAAGGCCCGCAGGTGCTGCTGGATGCGCAGGTCACCGAGTTCGACGGCGGTGTCCTGGTGAACTGGGATGTGCGCGAGGAGATGTTCGCCCCCGGCGTCATCGACGCCATGTTCGCCCACCACATCGCCGAGCTCACCCGGCTGGCCGGCGGCGAGGGCTGGGACGGACCGGCCCCGGCCGCGCTGCCCGCCGAACAGGCGCAGGTGCGCGCGGCGGTGAACGCCGGCGCCGCCGAGCCCAGCGGGGAAGCCTTGCAGGACGGGTTCTTTCGGCACGCCGCTGCCGATCCCGACGCTGTTGCGGTGCTGCACGGCGGCGACGCCGTGAGCTACGGCGCACTGCGCGATCAGGCCCTGGCGGTGGCCGCCGCCCTGCATGACCGCGGTGTGCGGCCCGGCGACACGGTGGCGCTGTTGGGACCCAAAGGCGCCGAGCAGATCCCGGCGCTGCTGGGAATCCTGGCCGCCGGCGCGGTGTATCTGCCGATCGCCGCCGACCAGCCGGTTGAGCGGGTGGCCCGCATCGTGGATCTGGGTGGGGCCGTGCTGGCGCTGGTGACCGGGGACGCGGTGCCGACATTGCCGATTCCCGTTGTGAGCTTGGGGGAGGCCGGCTCGCATTCCGGTGTCGCCGAGCCCGTCTCCATCGATCCGTCGGCACTGGCCTACGTGGTGTTCACCTCCGGCTCCACCGGTGAACCCAAGGGCGTCGAGGTCACCCACGACGCGGCGATGAACACCGTCGAAACCCTCAGTGCTCGTTTCGGGTTCGGTCCCGAAGACCGCAGCCTGGCGTTGCTGACCCTCGATGCCGACATGTCGGTGCTCGATGTCTTCGCCACACTGCGCGCCGGGGGCGCGATCGTGATGGTCGACGAGGCCGACCGCCGCAGCCCCGACGTGTGGGCACAGCTGGTGGCTCGGCATCGGGTCAGCGTGCTCAACCTGATGCCGGGCGCACTGGAGATGCTGGCCTCCACCGGCGCCGAACTGCCCTCGGTGCGGGCGGTGCTGACCGGAGGCGACTGGGTGCGCCCCGAACTGGCGCGGCGCTTCGCCGCAGTGGCCCCCGGGGTGCGGTTCGCCGGGCTGGGCGGCGCCACCGAAACCGCCATCCACGCCACCCTGTGCGAGGTCGACGGCGAACCCCCGGCCGACTGGGCGTCGGTGCCCTACGGCACGCCGCTGCCCAACATCGCCTGCCGGGTGGTCGGCGCCGACGGGACCGACCGCCCGGACTGGGTGGCCGGCGAACTGTGGGTCGGCGGACGGGGCATCGCCTCGGGTTACCGGGGCCGACCCGACCTGACCGCCGAACGGTTCGTCGAGCACGACGGCCGAACCTGGTACCGCACCGGCGATCTGGCCCGCTACTGGCCGGACGGCACACTGGAATTCGTCGGCCGCGCCGACCACCGGGTCAAGGTCAGCGGGTACCGCATCGAACTCGGTGAGGTCGAAGCCGCACTGCGCCGGCTGCCCGGCGTGGCCGAGGCGGTGGTGGTGGCGCTGTCGGAGGCCGGGCGTGACGTGCTGGCCGCCGCGGTCCGGGTCGACGATCCCGCGGTGACCGTTGTGGGCCTGCGAGCCGGACTCGCCGAAGCGCTGCCCGAGCACATGATCCCGCGACAGCTGCACGTGGTTGCGGCCATTGCCTACACCGTCGCGGGCAAGATCGACCGCCGGGCGGTGACGGCCGAGCTGGCCGCGGCATTCGCCGCCGAGGACGGCTACCGCGAACCGGCCACCCCGCTGCAGCGGGCGCTGGCCGCGATCATCGCCGAGGTGCTCGGCGCGGAGCGGGTCGGAGCGGACGACGACTTCTTCGCCCTCGGCGGCGACTCGGTGCTGGCCACCGCCGCAGTGGCACGCATCCGCACCTGGCTCGACGTGCCCGGCGCCGTGGTTGCCGACATCTTCGCCACCCGCACCGTGGCGGGACTGGCTTCTCGGCTGGTGGCTGCTGAGGCCGATCAGGGCCGCCTGGATGCGGTCGCGGAGGTGTACTTGGAAGTGGCGCAGCTGGATTCGGCGGAGGTCGCCGACGCGCTGGCCGACATCGGCTGAGCTACTTCTCAAGCGGATCGCAAGCTGACCGTACGGAAACACGCAACTAAGGCAAGCCATACCTATTTTATATTAGGCAAGCCTGACCAACATCGGTGTTTGTCGAGGCCATGTTCATGTTCTCGCGAAGGAGATTTCATGCAGTCAGTTCTCGGCCTCACCGGCGTCGATCGGGCTTCGGGTCCCAGCCGTGTCATGCCGCTTCTGCTCGCCGGCATTGCACTGGCGGGCACCGGCCCCGCCGTCGTCACCCCGACGGGCTCCACGGGTGCCGTGGTCGAACACCTGGCGGTGCGGCTCACCAGTGGACTCGATGATGTCGCGGCGGACTACCAGGCCGTGTACACCACCGCGACGGCCAACCTGCAGCAGTTGGTCAGCGACGCCCAGGCGGCGAACTCGGCGCTGACCCAGGAGCTCACCAGCACCTTCTCCGGTTACAGCGATGCCATCAGCAACGCGTTGAGCGGCGCCGAGACCGGTCTGCAGAACTCGCTCAACGGCGGCTGGTACGGCGGCGACGACGGCTATGTCTTCGGGTTGTTCGGCGGAACCGTGACGAATCCAAACACCGGTATCAGCGAGACCGGCAGCACACTGCAGGAGATCTCGGCCGCGCTGCAGCAGGGAGACGCGTTCAAGGCTTACGCCTACTTCGACGAGTGGTCGCTGGAGACGCTGGATCACACCATCAAGTCTTTGCTGAACCCGATTTTCAGCGTCACCAGCCACGGCGTGACGACGCCATCGGTGATCGCTGAGCAGCTGCAGACGTTCACCAACGTCTACGAGCAGTTCTTCAACTACTCCAACCTGAAAGCTCTCAGTGATGCGTTGATGGCGCCGCAGATCGGGGCGTCGTTCGGGTTCACCAGCGACCTCGGCGCGATCAGCACGGACCTGTCGTCGGGGAATTTCGATCAGGCGATGATCGACTTCCTCAAGATGCCTGCCGACACCTTGAACGACCTGCTCAACGGTTACGTCCAGGTCAACCCGTACAACGGCGACGACACCCCGTTCACCGGCCTGCTCAACGACGGCAGCCTGCTGCAGGACCTGCTGGTGACCTGGCCTCAAATGCTCGCCACTGCACTGGCGGCGTGAGCAGGGACAGCCGCTGAACGTCGCGATGAGGGGCTGGTGTACCGGAGGCGCAGTGTGTAAGCATCGGTGACATGAAAGCGCGCCGATCGGCGCTATTGCTCGGCCTTCCGGCACTGACGGCCGGGGCGACGCTGGCCGGCGCCCCGGTCATCGTCCCCACCGTGTCCGCCGCCACCTGTCCCGACGTCGAGGTGACCTTCGCCCGGGGCACCGCCGAACCGCCCGGTGTGGGCGGCGTCGGACAGAAATTCGTCGATGCACTGCGCTCGCAGGTCGGGGGGCGGTCGCTCGGGGTGTACGCGGTCAACTACCCGGCAGGCGACGATTGGCCGCCGTCGGCATCGGCCGGCGCCGGCGATGCGAACGCTCACGTTCAATCCATGGTTGCGAGCTGCCCCAACACCAAACTCGTGCTCGGCGGATACTCCCAGGGCGCCATGGTCATCGACCTGATCACCATCGCGCGAGCATCGGTGGCGGGCTTCAACGCCGCCACCCTGTCGGAAGACGAGGCGCAACACGTGGCTGCGGTCGCCGTCTTCGGGAACCCGACCGACAGGTATCTGGGGGGACCGATCAGCGAGATCAGCCCGTGGTACGGCGCCAAGGCCATCGATCTGTGCGCGGACGGCGATCCGATCTGCACTCCGGGCGCCCTGGCGCTGCCGTCACCGGACGAGATGGTCTCCGCGCCGCACCAGTCCTACGCGCAGTCGCCGATGCCGGCTCAGGCCGCGTCCTTCGTGGCGAGCCACCTCTGACGCTCTACCCGACCACCTCAGAAGCCCAGTACTCGCGCAGGCTCGCGATCCGGTCACCGTCGAACTCCAGGATGGCGACCTCGCGCATCCGCTTGCGCCGGCCCTGCACCCGGTCGTCGAAGGTGGCCTCCCACTCGGCGATCACCGTGATGCCATCGGTGGCGGTGTAGAGGTTGAGCAACCGGGTGTCGATGTCACCCTGTCCCTCAACCACCTTGGTCTGCCAGTAGTCCCGGATGCCGGCCCGCATGCGAATCGGCTCTCCCAGCACCCGCTCGTGGTAGGTGGCGTCCTCGGTGAAGATCGTGACGATCAGGTCCGGGTCCTGCTGCATCCAGGCACGTAGATAGGTGTCGATCGTGGCGCGGACATCCATCAGGGGAGTGTTCGACGTCGCTGCGAGGGACGTCAAGCGCACGCCGTCACCGCGAACGTGCAACCAGTGCGAAAAATCAGCGTGAAAATCGCGCTCAGTGCACGCTCGGCGCAGCGGCGGGTAGGGATCCGGCGAAGAGCCGCCCGGATTTCCGGCCGGCCCCCGATGGGGGTAACCTAACCCAGGAAATTAGGGCAGCCTTTACTAACACACGGGGGGAACCGGATGGGCGGCGACGACACTTCGGCCGTCGCGCAGGTTCCGACCTGGATGGGCCGCTTTCCCGGACCCGGCCCGGCCACCCTGGTGTTCCCGCACGCCGGCGGCGCCGCCGTCAACTACCGCCCGCTGGCACTGGCCCTGGCCGCCGGTGTCGACACCTATGTCATGCAGTATCCGCAGCGCGCCGACCGGTTCCGTGAACCGGCCGCCGAAACCCTCCCTGACCTGGCCCGCAGCCTGTTCGAGGCCGCGCCGTGGCACCAGCTCGGGCCGCTGCGGCTGTTCGGGCACAGCATGGGCTCGATCGTCGCCTTCGAGTTCGCCCGGCTCGCCGAGGAACGCGGCGTCGAGATCCAGCGGCTGTGGGCCTCGGCCGGCCCGGCCCCGGGTGTGGTGGCCGGGCTGCGCAAGCTGCCCACCGGCGACGCCGAGCTGCGCGCCGAACTGGCCGAGCTGGGCGGCACCGACCCCCGACTGCTGGCCGACCAGGAATTCCTCACCCTGCTGCTGACCCCGGTGCGCGCCGACTACCTGGCGTTCAACCGCTACAGCTGTGCACCCGAGGTCACCATCCGCGCCGACATCAACGTGCTCGGCGGCCGCTCCGATGACCGCGTCCGCCCCGACATGCTGGCGCGCTGGGCGGACCACACCACCGGCGCAAGCACGGTGTCGCTGTACGACGGCGGGCATTTCTACCACTACGAGCACATCGAAACCCTGGCGAAACGGATCATCGCCGATGCCTGACCGGGGCGAGGATCCGGTCGTCATCGTGGGCCTGGGCGTCGAAGCGCCCGGGGGGATCGACACCGCCGAGCAGTACTGGTCGCTGCTGGCCGACGGGCGCGAAGCGCTCAGCGCCATTCCCGACGACCGGGACTGGGCGGTCCGCGAACTCATCGACGGATCGCGCCGCGACGGCTTCAAGCCCATCTATAACATCGGCGGATTCCTTTCCGGCGCCGCTGAATTCGATCCCGGATTCTTCGGGATCGCTCCGCGTGAAGCGGTTGCCATGGACCCGCAGCAGCGGGTCGCACTGCGGGTCGCCTGGCGCGCCCTCGAGGACGCCGGCATCAACCCCGACGAACTCACCGGCCACGACGTCGGCGTCTACCTCGGCGCGTCGGTCACCGGCTACGGCCCGGACATGGCGCAGTTCTCAAGCCACAGCGGTCATCTGCTGCCCGGGACGGCGCTGTCGGTGATCTCCGGCCGGATCGCCTACACGCTGGGGTTGGCCGGCCCGGCCATCACCGTCGACACCTCCTGCTCGTCGGCGCTGTCCGCGCTGCACCTGGCCGTGCAGGCCATCCGGACCGGCGATGCCGACATGGCACTGGCCGGCGGGGTGTGCGTGATGGGCTCGCCCGGATTCTTCGTCGAATTCTCCAAGCAGCATGCCCTGTCCGACGACGGCCATTGCCGGCCCTACAGCGCGTCCGCCACCGGAACGGTGTGGGCCGAAGGGGCCGGGATATTTGTGCTGCAACGCAAGTCGGCCGCGCTGCGCGAACACCGGCACATCTACGGCGAAGTGCTGGCCAGCCGGCTCAACCAGGACGGCCACACCACCGGCCTGCTCACCCCCAGCGAGTCGGCCCAGCAGCGACTGTTCCGGCACACCCTGGCCGATGCGGACCTGCACGCCGGCCAGATCGGAATGATCGAAGGCCACGGAACCGGCACCCGCGTCGGCGATCCCATCGAACTGCGGTCGCTGATCGACGTCTACGGCGCCGACACCAGGCCGGGTGCCGGCCCGCGGCTGGGCTCGGTCAAGTCCAACATCGGCCACACCCAGGCCGCAGCCGGTGCGCTCGGCCTGACCAAGGTGCTGCTGGCCGCCGAACATCAGCAGATCCCGCCCACCCTGCATGTGCGCGACGGCTGGCACGACGGCATCGACTGGGACGGCCAGGGCATCACCCTGGCCGAAACCATCACCGCCTGGCCCGCCCGTGACGGCCGCCGGATCGGCTCGGTCTCGGCGTTCGGGATGAGCGGCACCAACGCTCACGTGATCATCGCGGTGCAGGACGCGCCGCTGGCGGAGAAGGCACTGCCGTGCTGAGCAGCCACCCGACCGCCTTGCCGGACGGTCGGATTCCCGTAGTGATCTCGGCGCATGCCCGCGACCTGGTGCAGGCCGAGGCCGCAGCGCTGGTGCGCTACCTGCAGCACCGCCCCGCCGGGGTGGCGGCCGTGGCGCACACCCTGCGGGCCACCCGATCGATCCGGCGGCACCGCGCCGTGATCCGCGCCCGCGACGTCGGTGAACTCATCAGCGGTCTGGAGGCCGTCTACCACGACGCCGACCACCCGCTGGTGGCCCGATCGCAGCATCAGGAACCCGCCCGCACCGCCTTCGTGTTTCCCGGACAGGGCAACCAATGGCCCGGCATGGGCGCGGACCTGTTGGACATCGCCGCCTACCGCGTCGAGGCCGACCGCTGCGACGCCGCATTCCGCCGCGCCGGTCACGACTCACCCCTGACCTACCTGCGTGGCACCGACGACTCCGACCCGGTGGTGGTGCAGGCCGCACAGTTCACCCACGCCGCGGCGCTGGCCGCCACCTGGCGCCACTTCGGGGTGCTGCCCGACCTGACCATCGGCCACAGCCTGGGGGAGTTGGCCGCCGCCTACACCGCCGGCGTGGTGGATCTGGACGCCGCGGTTGCGGTGGTGATCGCCCGGGCGGAACTGACCGACGACTCCCCGGGGCGCTACGGCATGGCGATGATCGCGTTGGGCGCCGAGGGCGCCGCCGAGTTCATCGCCGGCATCCCCGGCTGGCTGGAGCTGTCGGTGGTCAACGGCCCCGAGTCGGTGGTGGTGTCCGGCGAATGGGCAGCGGTGCAGCAGGTTCTGGAGAGGGCCGACCGGCGCGGGGTGTTCGCCCGCGAACTCGCGGTGCGTTACCCGGCCCACACCAGCGTTCTGGAGCCACTGCGCGACCGCATGATGGGGCAGCTTCCCGACGCGCAGTTCCACAGCGCTCCCGTGGAATTCATCGGCTCGGTGTATGGCGGTCCGATCCCGTCCGGCAAGACGTTCCGCCAGTACTGGTTCGACAATCTGCGTCAGCAGGTGCGATTCGACCTGGCCACCGCCGCCGCGCTGGAGCGCGGCGTCACCACGTTCATCGAGATGTCGGCGCATCCCACGCTGCTCGTCCCGCTCGGCGACTCCGCCGCGACAGCGCGGGTATTGGGCAGCACCGACCGCGACCACCCGGCCGACGAGGCGCTGGCCGCCAACATCGCCGCCGCGGCGATCGCCGACCCCGGCTACCGCTGGCGGGACTTCGCCGCACCCCGGGACACCGCGCCGCTGCGCCACTTCCCGCACACGCCGATGCACACCACCCGACTGTGGACCGGTACCGAACCCGACGGGCAGCGTCACCGGCTGCCGGTGGTCATGACCGAGCAGTGGATACCGGTGCAGGACCCCGGACACCGGCCCGCGGGCGCCGCTGTCGTCGACTACACCGGGGAATCGCCGGAGCTGGCCGCACAGCTGGCAGAGGAGCTGGGTGCCGGTGCCACGGCCCCGGCGGACGCCGAACTCCTCGTACTGATCGCCCCACCCGCCGCGACCGCTGAGGTCGCCATGGCGGCAATCGCGTTCGCCGAGCATGCGGCAGCCCAGTCCGCGGCGGCACCCGGCCCGTACTGCCGGCGGGTGTGGCTGGTGACGCGCGGGGCCGAGCAACTCGACGACGATCCACCGCCGTGGCCGGAAGCCGCCGCGCTGGCCGCGCTGCACCGCAGCATCGGATTCGGCTACCCCGACCAGACCTTCGCGCACCTGGACCTGCCGACCGACCCCACCGCCGCCGACATCCGTGCCGCGGTCACCGCACTGTCGTTGACCGACACCGAGGTCGCGGTGCGGGCCGGACGGCTCGCGGTGCGCCGGCTGCGTGAAACCCCGGCCACCGCAGCCGTACCGACCGTGCCGGAGACCGTGGTGATCACCGGGGGCACCGGCGCCATCGGAATGGCCTACGCCGCGTTCTGCGCCGAACACGGGGCACGCGACATCACCCTGCTCAGCCGCAGCGGTGGCACCGAAACCACTGCGGCGCAACTCGATGAACTGCGGTCGCGGACCGGAGCCCACATCACCGCGATCCGCGGCGATGTTGCCGATGCGACGGCGCTCGCGGCGGTGATCGCCGAACACCACCCGGCCCCGGCCGGTCTGCTGGTGCACACCGCCTCGGCGGAAGCCGTCGCCACCGAGCAGATCACCGACGCCGCCGTCCGGGATGCCCTCGGCGCCAAGGCGATCGGACTGCACAATCTGGCCCAGCACTGGCCGCAGGCTGCCGACGCCCGCGTGCTGGCCTGCTCGTCGGTGTTGGCACTGTGGGGCGGGTCGGGGCACGGCCTGTACGCGGCAGCCAACCGGATGGCCGACGCCGTGGTGGCACGGCTGCGGGCGAATGGCCTGGGCGCCAGCTCGATCCGCTGGGGGTTGTGGCAGAGCGTGGCCGTGGTCACCGGTGAGGAGAAGAACCGGATCGCCCGGACCGGACTCACCCCGATGCCGCCCGAGGCCGCGATCGCCGCCGGGCTGGTCGCCGAGCCGAACGACCCGGCGATTCTGGCCGCCGACTTCGATCGACTGGCGGTGTTCTTCGACAGCCAAGGCGTGCCCTGGCCGTTCGAGGAGTCCCCGACCACGGCGCCGGCCGGCGGGGGCACCGACCGCCCGGTCGACGAGGTGGTGGCTGGCGAACTGGCGACGGTGCTGGGCCTGGACCACCCCGACGACGTCGACATGCACCGCGCACTGGTCGACCTCGGCCTGGATTCGCTTCTCGCCCTGGACCTGCGCAAACGACTGGGCCGGGCCACCGGCAGGCGGGTGGCGCTCGGACCGCTGCTCGCCGGGATCACCGCGGCTCAGCTGACGGCTGTGTTGACTGACGACACCACACCGGCAGCGGCGACGGAAAGGACTGTCTTCACCCATGACTGACACCGTCGAGCAGGTCGGAGAACAGCGGCTCGAGCTGATGCGCCGCCGGCTGGCCGAACGCGGACTGGCCGCCACCTCCACCGAGCAGGCCGCCGAGCCCACGCACGTCACCATGAACGACGGGCAGCGCCGGATGTGGTTCGTGCAGGCCCTCGACCCGGACGGCACCGTCGCCAACATCTCGGTCTCCTACCGGCTGACCGGCACGCTGGACGCCGCTCGGCTGCGGGATGCCCTGGTCGCGGTGGGCGCCCGACACCCGTTGCTGCGCACCACCTACGCGATCGACGACGCAGGGGAACCCCACCCGGTCCTGGGCGACGTCACGCCGGGCTTCGCCGAACACGACCTCTCCGACCTCGCCGGACAGGCCCGCGCGCTGCGACTGGAGGTGCTGGCCCAGCGCGAGTTCGCCACCCCGTTCCGGCTGGACTCCGATGCCCCGTTGCGGCTCACCCTGATCCGAGTCGCGACCGACGAGCACATCCTGCTGCTGGTGGCCCACCACATCGCCTGGGACGACGCCTCCTGGGCGGTCTTCTTCACCGACCTGACTGCCGCTTATGCCGACCCCGAGGCGTTCGCGGCTCGCCCGCCTGCGCACGTTCTCGCCGCCCCGGTCGCCACGGACCACGGTGCCGACCTGAACTATTGGCGCACCCTGCTCGCCGACCCGCCCGACCCGCTGGAACTGCCGGGCCCGCGTGGCTCGGCGGTGCCGCACACGCTGCGGGCCGGGTTGTGCACCTGCTCGCTGCCCACCGGCCTGATGGACGGCATCGCCGAATTGGCGCGCGACAACGGCGCCACGCCCTACATGGTGGTCGCCGCCGCGCTGTCCGCACTGATCCAGCGCTACACCGGCACCGACGACTTCCTCATCGCCTCACCGGTGCTCAACCGCACCGCCGGCACCGAAGAGGCCATCGGCTACTTCGGCAACACCGTGGTGCTGCGTGCGAAGGTCGACGCTGCTGCCCGGTTCAGCGAACTGCTGGCCCGAACTCGCGACACCGCACTGGGGGCGTTCGCGCATCAGGGCATCAACCTCGACCGCGTGGTCCGCGAACTCAACCCGGACCGCCGGCATGGGGGAGTGGAACGACTCACCCGGCTCAGCTTCGGTTTCCGTGCCGGTGACGGAGACGGCTTCCACCCCGACGGGATCACCTGCGCCCGAGCCGATTACCGCGGCAAGATCGCCCAGCTGCCGCTGGGCATCATGGTGGAGGCCGGCAGCACCGGTGCGCTGATCGAAGCCGAATACCTGCACGATGTACTGGACGAGGCACTGGTCTCCCAACTGCTGCAGCACCTGGTGCAACTGCTGGAGGCCGCGGTCGCACAGCCGCAGGCCGCCGTCGGCGAGCTGGACATGCTCGGCGACGCCGACCGCGCCTGGCTGGACACTGTTGCCCGGGGCCCGGACTTCACCGCCGCCCCGACCACCCTGGGTTCGCTGGTGGCCGACCGGGCGGCGCTCACCCCGGCGGCCATCGCCGTCGTCGACGAACACGGCCGGTACAGCTACGCGGAGATCAACGCCCGCGCCAACCGGATCGCACACCACCTGATCGCATCCGGCATCGGCACCGAGGACAAGGTCGCCGTGCTGATGGGCCGCTCGGTCGACCTGGTGGTCATCGCGCTGGGGATCGCCAAGGCCGGCGCCGCCTATGTGCCCGTCGACCCCGAATACCCGCCGGACCGCATCGAATTCATCCTCGGCGACGCCCGGGCGGCCCTGGTGCTGCGCGAGCTGCCGGCCCCCGATGTGTTGGCCGAGCTGCCCGACACCGACCCCACCGACGCCGACCGGGTGCGCCCGCTGCGCCCGGAGAACCTGGCGTACCTGATCTACACCTCGGGGTCCACCGGCCTGCCCAAGGGCGTCGAGGTGGCCCACGCGCCGATCGCGGAGTACCTGACCTGGTTCGGCGACGAGTACGGCATCGACGAGACCGATGTGCTGCTGCAGGTCGCCTCGCCGAGCTTCGATGTGTCGATCGGCGAGCTGTTCGGCACCCTGGGCAATGGCGCCCGGTTGGTGATTCCACGCCCGGACGGGTTGCGTGACATCGGCTATCTGACCGATCTGCTGCAGAGCGAAGGCGTGACCGCGATGCACTTCGTGCCGTCGCTGCTTGGGCTGTTCCTGTCGTTGCCCGGGGTCAATCAGTGGCGCACCCTGCGGCGCATCCCGATCGGCGGCGAACCGCTGCCCGGCGAGCTGGCCGACAAGTTCCACGCCACCTTCGACGCGTTGCTGCACAACTTCTACGGCCCCACCGAGACCGTGGTCAACTCGACCCGATTCAAGGTGGAAGGCACCCAGGGCAACCGGATCGTCCCGATCGGCAGCCCCAACATCAACACCACGATCCGGCTGCTCGACGACGCCCTGCAACCGGTACCCATCGGGGTGATCGGCGAGATCTACATCGGCGGAACACATCTGGCGCGCGGCTACTTCGACCGCCCCGGCCTGACCGCGGAGCGCTTCGTCGCCGACCCGTGGGCGCCGGGCCAGCGGCTGTACCGCACGGGCGATCTGGCCCGCCGCAACGCCGCCGGCGACCTGGAATTCATCGGCCGCGCCGATGACCAGGTCAAGGTCCGCGGATTCCGCATCGAACTGGGCGAGGTGGCCGCGGCCATCTCGGTGGATCCCAGCGTCGGGCAGTGCGTGGTCGTTGTCTCCGACCTGCCCGCACTCGGTCGCAGCCTGGTGGCCTACCTGACCCCCGGTGGCGACGTGGAGGTCGACATCCCGCGGATCCGGGCCCGGGTGGCCGCCGCGCTGCCGGAATACATGGCTCCGGCGGCCTACGTGGTGGTCGACGACATCCCGATCACCGCGCACGGCAAGATCGACCGCGCCGCCCTGCCCGACCCCCAGCCGCTGGAGAACGCACCGTATCGGGAGCCGCAGACCGACACCGAACACGCGGTGGCGGAACTGTTCTCGCGGCTGCTCGGCCGGGAACGGGTGGGCGCCGACGACTCGTTCTTCGACCTCGGCGGTCACTCCCTGCTGGCCACCAAATTGGTGGCGGCGATCCGCGCCCGGTGCGGGGTGGAGATCGGCATCCGGGACATCTTCGAGTCGAGCACCGTGGCCCGGCTGGCCGCCGCGATCGACCTGGCCGAGAACGCGCCCGGGCGCCCGGCGCTGGTCGCGGTGCCGCGCACCGGACCGTTGCCCGTGTCGGCGTCGCAGCTGCGAACCTGGTTCGCCTACCGGCTGGACCCCGGTGCGACGGGCGACAACATCCCGCTGTCGGCTCGGCTCAGCGGACCCTGCGACACCGCGGCCCTGATCGCCGCGCTCCAGGATGTGGTGGCCCGCCACGACAGCCTGCGCACCACGTTCAGCGAGATCGACGGGCTGCCCCATCAGATCATCAACCCGGTCGCACCGATTCAGGTGACCGAACTGCACTGCCCGGTGACCGATCCGGAGGCGGTCGCCGCATGGACCCGCGACCGGCTCGATGAACAGCGCGGTGGCCGATTCGACCTCGAACAGGACTGGCCGATCCGGGCAGCCCTGCTGCACCTGCCCGGCGACGAGCGGGTGCTGTCACTGGTGGTGCACCATATCGCCGCCGACCACTGGTCGGTAGAGGTGCTCTTCACCGACCTGCTGATCGCGTACCGCTCGCGTGCCGTGGGCGACGAACCGACGTGGGCGCCAACGGAGTTGCAGTACGCCGACTTCGCGCACTGGCAGGGCGAGCTGCTGCGTGACGAGTCCGGGCTGATCGAGTCGCAGCGCCGCTACTGGATCGAGCAACTGGCCGACCTGGCCGATGACACCGGACCCCGGCCGGACTTCCCGCGTCCGGCCACCGCCAGCGGCTCCGGTGACGCAGTCGCGTTCACCGTCACCCCGCAGGTGCGGGCCGGGTTGGCGGCGCTGGCCCGGGAGACCGGATCCACCGAGTTCATGGTGATGCAGGCCGCGGTCGCGGTGCTGATGCACCTGGCGGGCAGCGGTGACGACATCCCGCTGGGTGTGCCGATCGCCGGACGCACCGACAATGCGCTGGACAACCTGGTCGGATTCTTCGTCAACATCGTGGTGCTGCGAAACCGCTTGTCGGGCAACCCGACCCTGCGTGACGTGGTGCTGCGGGCACGCGAGGCCGCGCTGGGCGCCTACGCCCACGCCGACCTGCCGTTCGACCGGCTGGTGGAGGCACTCAACCCGGTCCGGACGCTGTCACGCAACCCGCTGTTCCAGGTGGTGGTGCACGTGCGCGACGCCGCCGACGTCACGCATGTCGTCAGCAGCGGCGACGGGGATGTTGAAGGCGATCTGGTGTTCCGCACCGTGATGCCGACCTTCGACATCGCCCACGCCGACTTGTCGGTGAACCTGTTCGCCAACGTCGGCAACGAAGACGGTGCGGGTTACGACGGCCACCTGATCTACCGCACCGACCTGTATCAGCGCGGCACCGTGGAACGGCTCGCCGACTGGCTGGGCCGGGTGCTGGAGGCGATGGCCGCCGCGCCGGAGCGCACGCTGCGCGACATCAGCCTGGTCGACCACGACCAACGCGACCGCATCCTGCACGAGTGGAGCCGCGGGGCGCAGGTTCCCGACACCGAGGGGGAGGCCCCGCGCACCATCGCCGAGGTGCTGGCCCCCAGCCGCGGCTTCGACGGGGTCGCGATCCGTTGCGCCGGGGCCGAGCTGACCTACTCGCAGCTGCACAGCCGCTCGGACCGGCTCGCCGAACTGCTGATCGAGCGGGGCGTGCGGCCCGGCACATTGGTGGGCCTGTCGGTGCGCCGCGACCTGGATCTGGCGGTGGCGCTGGTCGGCATCATGAAGGCCGGTGCCGGTTACTTCCCGCTGGACCCGAGCTATCCGCGTCAGCGCCTGGAGTTCATGGTCGAAGACGTCGCACCGCAGGTGATCGTCGTCAGTACCGCAACCCGCGAGCTGATGCCGACACCCGACGGGGTGAGGCTGCTGTGCCTTGACGACGCTGACGTTCAGACCGAGCTGGCCAAAGAGGCTGCGGCTGCCTCACTTCCGGTCCCGCACCCGGACCACCCGATGTTTTTGGTGTTCACCTCCGGCTCCACCGGAGTCCCCAAGGGCGTACTGGGCACCCATCGTTCGATGACCGCCCGGCTGAACTGGCAACTCGCCCACTACCCGGTGGCCGGTGACGACATCCGGCTGGCGCAGTCATCGATGACGTTCCTGGAGGGCGGCATGGAGATGCTGGCCGGACTGGCCGCCGGGGCGACGATGATCCTGGCCGACGACAACGCCTTCCGTGATCCCGAGGCGCTGGCCCGGCTGATCGTTGTCGAGCAGGTGGCTCAAGTGACTGCGGTCGCCAGCCTGATCTCGGTGCTGGTCGACTCGGCACCCGAGGCTGTGCGGGGCCTGCAGCGCCTGGTGTGCAGCGGCGAGCCGGTCTCCGCGGATCTGCTGGCCCGGCTGTCTGCGGTGCTCGGCCCGAAGACCCAGTTGCTGAACAACTTCGGCGCCACCGAAACCTCCGGCGCGGTGGTGCGCGGTGAGCTGGCCTCGCCCACACCGAAACTGGGTCGACCCACACCCGGTTCGCAGGCCTACCTGCTCGACGACGCGCTGCAGCCGGTGCCACCCGGAGTGGTCGGCGAGGTCTACTACGCGGGCCCGCAGATCGTGCAGGGCTACTGGAAGCGGCCCGAGCTCACCGCAACCCGGTTCGTCGCCAACCCCTTCTCGACCGTTTCGGGTGACCGGCTGTACCGCAGCGGGGACCGGGCCCGGTGGAGCGCCGACGGGGTGCTGGAGTTTGTCGGCCGTACCGACCACCAGGTCAAGGTACGTGGTTTCCGGGTGGAACTGGCCGAGGTGGAGGCCGCCCTGCGGGCCGCACCGGGCGTCGCAATGGCGGCCGCCCGCACCTGGGAACTGCGCGGCGGCACCACGCTGGCCGGCTATCTGGTCCCGGTCGAACCGGTCGATGACGCGGCGGAGTTCATCGCCGCGGTGCGGGCTTCGATCGCTGCGACGCTGCCCGGCTACATGGTGCCGGCATCGCTGACGGTGCTGGAGACCATGCCGCTCACCGACTCCGGGAAGCTGAATCGGCCCGCGTTGCCGCAGCCGGCGGTGGCCACCCGCGGCGAGGCCGACCCGCCCGTCACCGCCACCGAGAAGACTCTGGTCGGCATCTGCACCGAACTGCTGGGCGTCGACGCGATTGGGCGCAGCGACGGGTTCTTCGAACTCGGTGGCGACAGCATCCTGTCGGTGCAGCTTGCCGCCCGGGCCCGCGCAGCCGGTCTGGAGGTGGACCCGCGGATGATCTTCGAGCACCCCACCTTCGCCGAGCTGGCCGCCGCGGTCGACGCCGCCGAGAGCAGCCCCGAGGCCGTCGACACCGCGTTCGCTCCGATGAGTGTCTCCGGACTGAGCGGGGACGCACTGGCCGATCTCACTGCGGCATGGGGCGATTCACCGTGACCGAGACCGTATCTCAACGCAGCACTGCGCCCGCTGCGGCGATCGAGGACGTGCTGGCACTGTCCCCGCTGCAAGAGGGACTGTTCTCGCTGGCCAAACTCGTCGCCGAGGACCTGGGCGCTTCGGACGCGGTTGACGTCTACACCGTGCAGTTCGTCATCGACATCGTCGGCGCCGTCGACGCCGGACTGCTGCGCCGCAGCGCCGAGGCCATGCTGGCCCGGCACGCCAACCTGCGGGCGTCGTTCTGGGATGTCGACCTGCCGCACCCGGTGCAGATCGTGCCGGCGCAGGCCGACCTTCCGTGGCGGGAGATCGATGCGGCGCCAGACGAATTCGATGCGATCGCGCACACCGAACGCACCACCAACTTCGACCTGGCCCGCGGACCGCTGCTGCGTTTCGTGCTGGTCCACTCGGCCCCCGACCGGTGCCGGCTGATCATCACTGTGCACCACCTGCTGCTCGACGGCTGGTCGATGGCGGTGTTCTTCGACGAGATGGTGGCGATCTACCGCGCCGGTGGTGTCGACCCGCTGCCCGCGCCGCGGCCCTACCGCGACTACATCGGCTGGCTGGCCACCCAGGACACCGAAGAAGCTGTCGCCGCCTGGCGCGAGTACCTGGCGCCGCTGAACGCTCCGACCATCCTGGCCGACGGCGGACACGCCGAACTGGGGGGTGCCACCCCGAGCACCCACGAGGTAGCCCTGGATCGCGACGACACCACTCGGCTGGCCGAGTGGGCCCGCCGGCACGGCCTGACGCTGAACACCGTCCTGCAGTTCGCCTGGGCGGTGCTGCTGAGCCGGCTCACCGACCGCCGGGAGGTGGCGTTCGGAGCGGTGGTGTCGGGCCGGCCCCAACAACTCGTCGGCGTCGAGTCCATGGTCGGACTGTTCATCAACACCGTTCCGGTGATCGCGTCCACCCCGCCCGGTGCCGAGGTGATCGCGACCTGTCAAGCGCTGCAACGTGACACCGCCACCATGCGCGACCTGGGCTATGTGAGCCTGGCGACGGTGCAACGCGCCGCCGGCAACACACTGTTCGACACCCTGCTGGTTTTCGAGAACGTGCCGGTCGGTTCGGCGACCGCCGGGGTGACCACGCCCGACGGGGTGCGGTTCATCCCGGTCACCGTGGAAAGCCTGACCCACTACCCGCTCACCGTGGTCAGCTACCCGCCCCGCGACGGCCGGCTCACCGTGCTGCTGGAGGCGCTGCCGGATGCGTTGGGGACGCTGTCGATCCCCGACCTCGGGCAGCGACTGCTGCAGGTGCTGCGCCAACTGGTCGATCCGGCGCGCCGGCGCATCACAGACCTGGACGTGTTGCTGCCGGCCGAGCGAGCTCGCCACGCCAAACCGGTGTCCGCTGCGGCCGCGGTATCGGTGCCCGAACTGTTCGCCGCCGCTGCCGCCGCCCACCCGGACAGCCCGGCGCTCACCGGTGAGGACCGCACGCTGACCTACGCCGAGCTGGCCGCCGAGGTGGACCGGCTGGCCCGGGCCCTGGCCGGTCGCGGCGCCGGCCCCGAAGACCGGGTCGCGATCGCGCTGCCCCGCTCGCTGGATTCGGTGATCGCGATCCTGGCGGTACTGCAGGCCGGGGCGGCCTACGTCCCGATCGACATCAGCCTGCCCGAGGCGCGCATCGAATCGATTCTGCGTCAGTCTGATCCGAGGCTGACCATCACCGCCGAACTGCTGGCCGAACTGCGGTTGTCCGATGCCGGGCAGCGTCCGACGCCGCGGGTGATTCGCCCCGACTCCGCCGCCTACGTCATCTTCACCTCGGGCTCCACCGGGGAACCCAAGGGCGTCATCGGTACGCATCGGGCACTGGCGTCGTATTTCGCCGACCATCAGCAACGTATGTACGCCCCGGCGGTGGCCCGGCTGGGCCGGAAACTGCGGGTGGCGCACGCCTGGTCGCTGAGCTTCGACGCCAGCTGGCAGCCGCTGGTCGGGTTGCTGGGCGGGCAGACCGTGCACCTGTTCTCCGCCGAGGAGATGCGCGACGCCGAGGCGATCATCGACGGCATCCGCCGGCATCGCCTGGACATGATCGACACCTCCCCGTCGATGTTCACCCAGCTGTTCGACGCCGGCCTGCTCGATTCCGCTGCCGCCCACCGGCTCACGGTGCTGGCCCTCGGAGGGGAGGCCATCGCACCGCACACCTGGCAGCGGCTGCGTGATGTGTCGGCGGCGTCGTCGGTCGCCATCCACAACTGCTACGGCCCCACCGAGACCACCGTGGAGGCTGTCGTCGCCGACGTCGCCGAAACCGATGTGCCGGTGATCGGCGAAGCGGTGCGGGCCATGACCGCTCACGTGCTGGACACCGGACTTCAGGAGGTGCCCGACGGGGTTGCCGGTGAGCTGTACCTGGCCGGTGAGCAGGTCACCCGGGGCTATCAGGGCCGGGCCGGTGCGACCGCATCCCGCTATGTCGCCGACCCGTTTCGGGCCGGTGCCCGGATGTACCGGACCGGGGACCTGGTTCGGCGCCGCGCCGACGGCCGGCTGGTGTACCTGGGCCGCGCCGACGACCAGGTCAAGGTGCGCGGCTACCGGGTCGAGATCGCCGAAGTCGAGGCCGCGCTGGCCGCGGCCACCGGGGTGACCGCCGCCGCGGTCCTGCCGGTGCAGGGGCCCACCGGAACTCAACTGGCAGGATTCGTTGCCGGCGCACAGGCGGACGCCGCCCGGGTGCGCACTGAGGTCAGTGTCCGGCTGCCGTCCTATCTGATGCCGGCCCGCATCACCGTGGTGGAGTCGATGCCGTTGACCCCCAACGGGAAGCTGGATGCTGAAGCGCTGTTGGCGCTGGCCGGCCCGATCGGTGGTGGTGAGCTGGCGGACACCGACACCGAGCGGACACTCGTGGAGCTGCTGGCCGAGATCTTCGGGGGAACCACTCCTGGTGTCGAGACCGATCTGCGGGACCTGGGCCTGGACAGCATCGTCGCACTCTCGGTGGTGCGGGCAGCGCGACGGCGCGGACTGCCGCTGCGCCCTCGAACCGTGCTGACCTGCAATACCATTCGGGATCTGGCCGCTGCTCTCGATGCCGAGATCGCGCAAGCCGCTCAAGCAGTCGAGGACACCCAGTCCGGCGCGGACGACGGGCCGTTCCCGCTGCTGCCGGCCGGCCGCTGGCTCTACCAGCACGGCGACCCGCGCCGGCTCGGCCAGGTGGAGGCGGTTCGCCTGCCCTCCGACACCGACCCGGAACGACTGCGGGCGGCGCTGGCCGCGATCGTCGCTGCGCACCCGATCCTGCACACCCGACTCGACCCGGCCGCGCTGACGCTGCACCCGATCGAACCGACCGACATTCTCACCGAGATCGGCGTCGACGCCGATGATCTGGCGACCGTCACCGAACACGGCACCCGGCTGCTGGACAGCCTCGATCCGCAGGATGGTGCACTGCTGCGCGCGATATGGCTGCGCCCGCCCACCGGGGGCGGAGTGCTGCTACTCGGTGGCCACGTGCTGGCACTGGACCCGGTGTCCTGGCAGGTGCTGCTCGGTGAGTTGGATGCCGCGCTGGACGGGGCGGACCCGCTGCCGGAGCGCAGCGGCTACCGGCGGTGGGCGGCCGCACTGACCGCCCGCGCGGAAACCCTGGACACCGTGGATTTCTGGGCCGGCCAACTGGCCGGCGAGGACCCGCACCTGGGAGCGCGGCGGGTTCGTCCGGACAGCGACCGGGCGGGCGACCTCACGGTGGCGATGGCCGTCGCCGCCCCCGAACTCACCGCCGCCCTGTCGGCATCGGCGGTGCCGCTGCACGATCTGCTGGTGGCCGCGACCGCGCGGATGGTCATGGCCTGGCGCGCCCGGCGCGGTCAGGTCGGCCCGGCACCGCTGCTGGCGCTGGAGACCCACGGGCGGGCCGAAGATGTCGTCACCGGCGTCGACACCTCTGACATCACCGGGCTGCTGACCGCGATCTACCCGTTGCGGGTGGACCAGGCCGATCCGGCGGGCGTTGCCCGCGCACTCGAGCAGATCCCCGGTGCCGGAATCGATTACGGCCTACTGGCCTACCTGCGAGCCGACACCGCCGACCGGCTGGCCGGCTATCCCGGTCCGCAGCTACTGCTGAACTATCTGGGCCGCGTCGACCGGGCCGGCGGTGGGACCGCGCTGGCACCCGATCTGATCGCCGGACTGCCGTCGGTACCCGAACCCGGCCAGGCGGTGCGTCACGAGCTGAGCATCTTCGCCGCGGTCGCCGACCTGGGGCAGGGGCCGGCGTTGCTGACCCAGTGGCGCACGCTGCCCGACATCCTCGGCGATGCCGACGTCACCGAGTTGCAAGGGCTTTTCGCCGATAGCCTGACCGAGCTGGTGGAGGAGCTGCGATGAGCACATTGGCGGTGGTGGGAGCGGGCGCCAAGGCGGTCGCGGTGGCGGCCAAAGCCGCGGTGCTGCGTGAGATGGGCGTCGAGGCACCCGAGGTCGTCGCGGTCGAGCGCACCGAGGTGGCCGCCAACTGGCGGGCGACCGGTGGCTGGACCGACGGCGCGCACCGGCTGGGCACCAGCCCGGAGAAGGATGTCGGCTTCCCGTACCGCTCGGCGCTGGTGGCCGGCCGCAACGCCGAGGTCGACGAGCGGATGACCCGCTACAGCTGGCAGTCCTACCTGATCGCCACCGGTCAGTTCGCCGAGTGGGTGGACCGGGGCCGGCCGGCGCCCACCCACCTGCGGTGGAGCCAGTACCTGCGCTGGGTCGCCGACGCGGTCCAGCTGAGGGTGATCCCCGGCGAGGTGGACCGACTGGCGGTCGACGGTGCCGGCTGGGCGCTGCATACCCGGGAGACCGAGGTGACCGCCGACGCGGTGATGATCACCGGTCCGGGCCAGGCCGAGAAGTCGATCCTGCCCGGCAACCCGCTGGTGCTGTCCATCGCCCAGTTCTGGCACCTGGCCGCCGCCGACCGGATCAGCGCCGAACGCGTCGCGGTGATCGGCGGCGGCGAGACCGCCGCTTCGATGCTCAATGAACTGTTCCGGCATCGGGTTTCGACGATCACGGTGATATCTCCGCAGGTCACCCTGTTCACCCGGGGGGAGGGCTTCTTCGAGAACACCTTGTTCTCCGACCCGACCGACTGGACCGCACTGACCCTGGCCGAGCGGCGAGATGCGCTGGCCCGCACCGATCGCGGGGTGTTCTCGGCGCGCGTACAGGACGCACTGCTGGCCGACGACCGGATCCGGCACCTGCGGGGCAGGGTGGCGCACGCCGTGGCCCGTGACGGCCGAATCCGGTTGACGCTGAGCACCAACCGCGGCGGCGAGAACTTCGAGACGGTGCATGGTTTCGACCTGGTCATCGATGGTTCCGGGGCTGACGCGTTGTGGTTCGTCTCGCTGTTCGGGCAGGACACCCTGGACCTGCTGGAGCTGGGCCTGGGCGGGCCGCTGTCCGGGGACCGGCTGGCCGAGGCGATCGGCCATGATCTGGCCGTCACAGGTGTGGCCCCGAAACTGTTCCTGCCCAACCTGGCCGGGCTCACTCAGGGCCCGGGCTTTCCCAACCTGAGCTGCCTGGGATTGCTGTCCGATCGGATCCTGGGCACCCACATCTCGGCGAGCAGACGTGTAGGCCCCCTTTCGGCGCCGGCTGAGGGGGCTTTCGCGTCTGTTCGCGGTCAAGATAACGAGGAGAACCGATGAGCAACAACCCCTTTGACGATGAAAACGGCAGCTTCCTTGTCCTGGTCAACGACGAGGACCAGTACAGCCTGTGGCCGACGTTCGCCGATGTTCCCGCCGGGTGGCGAGTGGTCTACGGAGGTGAACAGGGCGCCGCTCGAGCGGCCTGTTTGGAGTACGTCGAACAGCATTGGAACGACCTGCGGCCCAAGAGTCTTCGTGATGCCATGGCGGCCGAACGCGGGTAGCCTTGCCGCGGTAACCGTGCATTGGAGGGGTGAAACGTGACAGGAAGACTTCTACTCACCGGCGCCGCGGCGCTGGCCGTGATCGGGGTGGCATCCGCAGGCCTGGCATCGGCCGAACCGGCCGCACCCCAGGACGTCGTTGCCGGCGTGCCGATACCGCTCGAGCCGGCTCCACCGGCTCCCGCACCCGAGCCGCCGCCGGCGCCGTCCGGTGCGCCGCTGCCGTCCACCGGTGAGGTATCGGGCCTGCTCACCAGGCTCAGCGATGCCGGTATCGGGTACAAGGAAAAGGGCGACCTGGTCGAGAACGGCATCACCGCGGAAGAGGGCCATGGGCTGGACCACGAGCTGCGCAAGGCCTACCGCGATGGTGAGTTGCCCTACAACTTCGACGTTCTCAACGTCGTGCCGACCGGTGCGGGCCAGGCCCTGTCCAACGTGACCATCACCGGCCCCAAGATGCCCGCGCCGAAGACCGTGCCGCTCAAGCTCGTCGACCAGGGCAGCTGGGTGCTGTCGCACGACTCGGCGACGGAGCTGATGCAGGTCCTCGCCCAGGGCTAGCGGCTGAGGCGGGCGAACATGCCCTTCTGCGCCTTGTAGAGCCCGGGGAACTCGGCGAACAACCGGTTGTAGACCTCGCGGTTGGCGGCGACGGGCTCGAAAACGCCGTCGAGCGGGATCAGATCCCGCAACTCGTCACGATCCAACTCGCCCATACCGATGCCTGCGAACAGTGCCGCGCCGCGCAGCTGGGCGTTCAACGGGTCGGCCACCCGTTCGCAGGTGCGGCCGGTGACATCGGCGATGATCTGGCACCACAGATCCGAGCGTGCCCCGCCGCCGACGATCCGGATCGCTCCGGTGTTGTCGCAGAACCGGTTCACGCACTCGAGCAGCCAGCGGCTGTTGTAGGCGACGCCCTCGAGCACCGCGCGCACCAGATCGGCGCGGGTGGTGTCCAGCGACAGATTGTGGAAGCCACCGCGCGCGTTGCGATCGTCGATGGGGGAGTGCTCGCCCTTGAGCCAAGGGGTGAAGATCACCCCGTTGGAACCGGCGGGCGCACCGGCGGCCAGGGCGGTCAGGGCGTCGTAGTCCAAGTCCTCGAAGACGGTGTCGCGCAACCATTGCAGTGCGCGGCCTGCGGTGTCCTGGTTGTTGACCAGTAGGTAGGACGACGGGTCGAGGCCGGGCACGGTGGCGAGCTGGTGGAACACGTCGGTCTTCTTGAACGCCACCGGACAGCCGATCCACCCCGTGGTGCTGATGGTCAGGTGCAGCTCACCCGGTCGCACCGCACCCGAACCCACCGCCGCGCTGTGCAGGTCCGGGGTGCCGGTAACCACCTGTGCCGCAGGAGAAATACCCAACTCGGCGGCGACCTCAGGCGCCACGGTGGAGATGATCGAGCCGGTCGGCACCAGCGGCGGCAGCTTCGAGCGGGCGACACCGGCCTGGCGCACCAGGACGTCGTCGTAGTCGAGCACCGCCAGATTGCGGTTGTCGGTGAGCCAGGCGCCCATCATCGACGCCCGAGACGCCGCGGCGCGTCCGGTGAAACACATGCTCAGATAGTCGACGGGCTCCATGAACCAGCTGGCCGCGTCGAAAACGGCCCGGTCGCCCTGCTGTAGGTGCAGCATGTGGCCGACCGGGTCATCGCCACTGGCGCTCGGGATCCCGCCATTGCGACGGATCCAACTGAGCAACGCCCGAGGGCGATAGCCCTGCAACCATCCACCGATCGCCTTGCGGCTGTGGGGCGCCCCGCGGGTGTCCATCCACATCACGCACGGCCCCACCGGACGTCCGGCGGCGTCGACGGGCACGGTGCTGGCCCACTGCCCGGTGATCGACACCCCGGCCACCTGCTCGCCGCGCACACCGCTTTCGGCCAGCCCGCGCCGGGTGGTGTCGCGGATGATCGCCCACCACAGACCGGCGTCCTGAGTGGCCTCTCCGCCCGGCCCGTAGTGGGTCGGCACCGAGATGAGGTCGGACCACAGCACGGTGCCGTCCAACGACACGAACCCCACCTTGGGGCCGCCGGTGCCGAGGTCGACGGCCAGAACAACGGCGTCGACGCGATCCGGGTGCGTCATGAAACGGGCGGCAGCGACTGCTGGGTGTCGAGCATCTGCTCCATGAACGTCTCGATGAACTGGGCTGCCTCGTCGGTCATTCCGCCCGGGATACCGCCGTAGATCGCGGCACTGATCGGCGCCTCGCCGGCGGCGGTCTTCTTCTTGGCGTACTCGACCGCGTCGTCGAGGTCGGCGGCGAACGCCTCCGCCACGCCGGGCTGGGTCTGCGGCCGGGTGACGGCCATGTGGATGGCGTTGGGGTACTGCTGGCCGTTGAAGCGCCAGCCCTTGGGCTTCATCGCGTCGGCGACGTGGTAGATGTCGAACTCGTCGGAGCGGAAGCTGAAGCAGAACGTCGGTGAGCCCAGGATCGTCAGCTCGGGGTGGCTGCGCACGGCGTCCTGCATGGTGAATGCGGTCTCGAGGATCGCCTTGGCGTAGGCCCGGTAACCCTCCCGGCCCAGCTGCACCATCGACGCCCACGCGGCGGCGATCAGCCCGCCCGAACGGGAACCCTCGATTCCCGGCGAATGGTATTTGCCGCCGGACCATTCCGGCAGGTAGAAGTACTGCGCGTTCCGGTAGGCCTTGTCGCGGAACAGCAGTGTGGAGGCGCCCTTCAACGCGTAGCCGTACTTGTGGTTGTCCGCGGAGATGCTGGTGACACCGGGCACCCGGAAATCGAACAGCGGGACGTCATAACCCAGCTCCTGGGCGAACGGCAGCACGAACCCGCCCAGGCAGCCGTCGACGTGCAAGCCCACCCCGCGCTCGGAGGCCAACTGTCCCAACTCCGGGATCGGGTCGACGGTGCCGTAGCCGTAGTTGCACGCCGAGCCCATGATCGCGATGGTGTTCTCGTCGATGTTGTTCGCCACCCAGTCGATGTCGACCTGTGTGGTCTGCGGATCGATCGGCGCCTTGCGAACTTCGATGCCGAACAGGTGACAGCCCTTGTTGAATGCCGGGTGGCCGGTCTCGGGCATGATGAAATTCGGCTTGGTGATACCCCGGTGCTTGGCGGCGTGCTCACGGTAGGCCAGCAGCGCATGAATGATGCTGCCGGTGCCACCGGTGGTGACCATGCCGACCGGCTCGGTGTCGGTGACCGCGTCGGCGTGCATCAGATCCAGCGCCATCGCGATCACCTCGCCCTCGAATTTCGTTGCGGACGGGCAGATATCGCGCTGCAGCACATTCACGTGAGCGAATAGCCCGAACGCCTCATCGAGGAAGCGGTAGTGCTCGTGGTCGCCGCAGTACATGGTGCCCGACACCTTGCCGGTCTCCCAGGTGGGATCCTCGGCGGCGGCCATCTCACGCAGCTCTGCCAGCACCTCGTCGCGCGGCCGGCCCTTTTCGGGCAGCACCCGGTTGACGGTGTAACGGTCCGTGTAGGGGAAGTCGGACATGGTGCTAGCAAACCCTCCATCTCGGGTGATTCCCCCAGGTTAGGTACCCGGAGGTTTTCGTGGTGCCGTTCGTGGTTTCCCAGTCACGTGGTATCACGTCCGCGCCGATTCGCCTCACCCGAGTCCGCGCGTCAGCGAGACGGTGAGTTCACAGGCTCCAACATGTCCCGAACGCCAGCGGATGCCAATCCAGGCTCGCAAGAGGCGGTCGGGAATTCCAACACCAAAACACTTCGGCATTGACAAGAAAAAGTTGTCAGAGCAGGTCGGGAGCGGGAAGATGACGATGTCGCCGTGCCCGGGTATGTGACACTGGCACCGGCGGACACGAACTCTTCGCCGGCTGCGATCACAACCGGGGCAGCGCGAATTCCGGCGGCGAACAGGGGTGGTGATGACCACGTACACGCAGAGCCTGGCCGGTGCCGCCTACCACTTCGACGGGCTGATCGACCTGCTGGCCAAGGCCACCCCTGCGCGGTCCGGAGACGAGTTGGCCGGCTGCGCGGCCGCCAGTGATGCGGAGCGGGCCGCGGCGCAGTGGACCCTCGCCGACGTCCCGCTGGACACCTTCCTGCGTGACCTGGTCGTGCCGTACGAAACCGACGAGGTGACCCGGCTGATCATCGACCGTCACGATCGCGAAAGCTACCGGGCGGTCTCGCATCTGACCGTCGGCGGACTGCGGGACTGGCTGCTCGAGGTGGCGGCCACGCCGGAGGCGGCCGTCACGCTAGGCCGACTCGCGCCCGGGCTGACCCCCGAGATGGTCGCTGCGGTCAGCAAACTCATGCGCAATCAGGATCTGATCACGGTGGCCCGCGCCGTGCCGGTGTCCAGTGCGTTCCGCACCACCCTGGGCCTGCCCGGGCGGTTGGCCACCCGACTGCAGCCCAACCACCCGACCGACGACCCCCGCGGGGTCGCCGCGGCAACCCTCGACGGGCTGCTGCACGGGTGCGGTGATGCGGTGATCGGCATCAACCCCGCCACCGACTCGCCGCGCGCCACAGCCGATCTGCTGCGCCTGCTTGACGACATCCGGCTGCGCTACCAGATCCCGACGCAGTCCTGTGTGCTCGCGCATGTGACCACGACCATCGAGCTGATCGGGCAGGGCGTCCCGGTCGACCTGGTGTTCCAGTCGATCGCCGGCACCGAGGGCGCCAACGCCGGTTTCGGGGTGAACCTGGAGCTGCTGCGCACCGCCGATGAGGCCGCGCGTTCGCTGCAGCGTGGCACGGTCGGGGACAACGTGATGTATTTCGAGACCGGTCAGGGTTCGGCGCTGAGCGCGCACGCGCACCTGGGCACCGGCGGCCGGCCGGTGGATCAGCAGACCCTGGAGGCCCGGGCGTACGCGGTGGCAAGGGAATTCGCGCCGCTGCTGGTCAACACAGTCGTCGGGTTCATCGGTCCCGAATACCTCTATGACGGCAAGCAGATCGCCCGGGCCGGGCTGGAAGACCACTTCTGCGGCAAGCTGCTCGGTCTGCCGATGGGCGTCGACGTCTGCTACACCAATCACGCCGAGGCCGACCAGGACGACATGGACAACCTGCTCACACTGCTCGGGGTCGCCGGCTGCAATTTCGTCATCACCGTGCCGGGCGCCGACGACGTCATGCTGGGCTACCAGAGCATGTCCTTCCACGACGCGCTCTACGCGAGGCGGGTGCTGGGATTGCGCCCGGCGCCCGAATTCGAGGCCTGGCTGCAGCATCTGGGCATCGCCGATGAGTCCGGTCGGGTGCTCCCGCATGCGGTGGACAGCTCGCCGCTGCGATCACTGGTGGCCCCACCATGAGCACCCTGCGTCCAGAACCGCCGGAGCCGGTGGACATCTGGCAGGGGCTGCGCCGCCACACCCAGGCGCGGATCGGGCTCGGACGATCCGGCGACGCGCAGCCGACCCGCAGCGTGCTGGAGTTCAAGGCGGCACACGCCCTGGCCCGCGACGCCGTGCGCCAGCCGCTGGACGTCCAGCGCTTCGCCTCCGACATAGCCGGACTCGGACTGGGGGAACCCGCCGTCGTGACGAGCCGGGCCACCGGCCGCGAAGAGTATCTGCGTCGCCCCGACCTGGGGCGCCTGCCCGCCGACCTCGGCGAGATCCCGTGCGGCGAAGCCGAAGTGGGCTTTGTGATGTGCGATGGGCTGTCGTCGGCGGCGCTGACCCAGCACGGGGTCCCGCTGCTGCGGGCACTGGCAGATGTGGTCGGCGCGCATCGCTCGATCGCCCCGCCGGTGATCGCCACCCGGGCCCGGGTGGCCCTCGGCGACCACATCGGTCAGGCGATGGGGGTGCAGACGGTGGTGGTGGTGATCGGTGAGCGGCCGGGATTGTCGGTGGCGGCCAGCCTCGGCCTGTACCTGACACACCTGCCGCGGCCGGGCCGCACCGACGCCGAGCGCAACTGCGTGTCCAATGTGCATCCCCCGGAAGGACTCGGCTACACCGAGGCGGCCCGGGTCATCGACGCGCTGATCGACGGCGCCCGCCGGTTGGGCCGATCGGGTGTCGATCTGAAGGCGCCGTCGATCGGCGCGCTCGACCCGGCGGCGCCCGACCGACCCGGCATCGAAGGGCCCACCCCGCTCTGACCTGCGTGGCAAGAGTCGGCGGTAACCCATTTCGCCCAGTCCCGCCACGCCTGCGATCGCATAAGATGCGTCCTCATCGACATCAACACGCGAAAGCTGCGCCACTTCGTGGTGGTCGCCGAAGAACTGCACTTCAGTCGGGCAGCGGCACGGGTCTACTTGGCCCAGCAGGCCCTGAGCCGCCAGATCAAGGACCTCGAGGACGAAGTCGGCGTCAAGCTGCTCGAGCGCAACACCCGCAACGTGGCACTGACACCCGCCGGTGAGGTCTTTCTGGAGGGGGCGCGGGCGGTGCTGGCCGCGCTCGACGGCGCCGCTGGCGCCGCCCAGCAGGCGGCCCGGGGGCTGGTGGGCACACTGCGGCTGGGATATCTCCCGGGCGCCGCGCTCGAACTGACGGCGTCGATCATGGACGAATTCGCCGAACGCCACCCCGACGTCGTCGTCGAAATGAAGGAATTCCAGGTCAGCGACCCGTCGGCCGGGCTGGCGTCCCGGGCCTCCGATGTGGCGTTCCTGCGGCTGCCGCAGAACACGGCCAAAATCGCGACCGAGATCCTGGCGGTCGATCCGGTCGTCGCGATGGTGGCAGCCTCACACCGCCACGCCGGTCGGGAATCGGTGTCGGCGCGCGAGCTGATCGATGACCCGATCACCCAGTCGGGAAGCGTCGACGCAGCCCACCACGCCTTCTGGGGCCTGCAGGCGGCGCGCTCGGATGCCGGCCCGGCCGAGGTGGTGTACGTCAACTCGATCACCGAGGAGGCGCAGGTGGTGGCGGCCGGGGCGGCCATCGCGGTCACCAGCGCCGCCGCCGCGCACTACATGCCGGCGATCGGCATCCGCTTCGTACCTATCGACGACTGGCCCGGCTCGGCGATCGCGGTCGGCTGGAACGACGACGATCCCTCACCGCTGGTCGGCCGGTTCGTCGACGTCGCCCGCACGGTGCGGGACCGGGAGCGGGAGATCGTGCACAGTATCGAGAACCGGCGGATCGGTGGCTGACGCCGACACCGCGGTTTTCGGCAGTGCCGGCGTGCGTTCGTCCGATCCCCGTAAAATCGGGGTCGACCAGTCGAAAGAGGAGGCGGGTAGGCAATGAGCGTGGCCGATGAGCGCCGCTTCGAGGTGTTGCGTGCCATAGTCGCCGACTTCGTCGCCACCAAGGAGCCGATCGGGTCCAAGGCCCTGGTCGAGCGGCACAACCTCGGGGTTTCCTCGGCCACGGTCCGCAACGACATGGCAGTGCTGGAGGCCGAGGGTTACATCGCCCAACCGCACACCAGCTCCGGGCGGGTGCCCACCGAGAAGGGCTACCGGGAGTTCGTCGACCGCATCGACGACGTCAAACCGCTGTCGAGCGCGGAACGCCGGGCGATCCTGTCGTTCCTGGACTCCGGTGTCGACCTCGACGACGTGCTGCGCCGCGCGGTGCGCACCCTGGCCCAGCTGACCCGGCAGGTGGCGGTCGTGCAGTACCCGACCCTGTCGGTGTCGACGGTGCGCCACCTCGAGGTGATCGCGCTGACCCCGGCCCGGCTGCTGCTGGTCGTCATCACCGATTCCGGCCGGGTCGACCAGCGCATCGTCGAACTCGGGGACCCCATCGACGACATCCAGCTCAGCCAGCTGCGGGAGCTGCTCGGCGCCGCGCTGGAGGGCAAGCGGATCTCGGCGGCCTCCACCGCCGTCGCTGAGCTCGCCGGGCACCTGGACGGGCGCAGCGGGTTTTCCCCCGGCCTGGCCAATGCGGTCGGGCGTTCGGCGACGGTACTGCTGGAATCGCTGGTAGAGCACCGCGAGGAGCGCCTGCTGCTGGGCGGCACCGCCAACCTGACCCGCAACGCCGCCGACTTCGGCACCTCACTGCGTTCGGTGCTGGAAGTGCTCGAAGAGCAGGTCGTGGTGCTGCGGCTGCTCGCCGTGCAGCAGGAAGCCGGTAAAGTCACGGTGCGTATCGGTCACGAGACCGAGGCTGAAGAGATGGCCGGCGCCTCGATGGTGTCCACCGCTTACGGTTCTCAGGGCACCGTGTACGGGGGCATGGGGGTGCTGGGCCCCACCCGGATGGACTATCCGGGAACTATCGCCAGTGTCGCTGCGGTTGCAATGTACATCGGTGAGGTGCTCGGGGCCCGCTGATCTCCGGACGGCAGAAGTTGGGAAAGGTCAGGCGTGGCACGCGACTATTACGGCCTGCTGGGCGTCGACAAGGGCGTCAGCGACACCGAGCTCAAGCGCGCATACCGCAAGATGGCGCGCAAATATCACCCCGACGTCAACCCCGACGAGGCGGAGCAGGCCAAGTTCAAGGAGATCAGCGCCGCCTACGAGGTGCTGTCCGACCCGGAAAAGCGCCGCATCGTCGACCTCGGCGGTGACCCGCTGGAGAACGGCGGCGGGGGTGGGAACGGCTTCGGCGGCTACTCCGGTTTCGGGGGCCTCGGGGACGTGTTCGAAGCATTCTTCGGCGGCGGCGCGACCTCCCGCGGCCCGGTCGGGCGGGTCCGGCCCGGATCGGATTCGCTGCTGCGGATGCGGCTGGACCTCACCGAGTGCGCGACCGGTGTCACCAAGCACGTCACCGTCGACACCGCGGTGTTGTGCGACCGCTGCCAGGGGCGCGGCACCAACGGGGACTCCCGGCCGGCTGCCTGCGACACCTGCCACGGCCGTGGCGAGGTGCAGACCGTGCAGCGGTCCCTGCTCGGCCAGGTCATGACATCACGGCCGTGCCCGACCTGCCGCGGGGTCGGCGAGGTGATCCCGGATCCGTGCCACCAGTGCGCCGGCGACGGCCGGGTGCGGGCGCGCCGCGATATCGCCGTGAAGATCCCCGCCGGTGTCGGCGACGGGATGCGGGTCCGGTTGGCCGCCCAGGGTGAGGTGGGTCCCGGCGGCGGACCGGCCGGTGACCTCTATGTCGAGGTACACGAGCAGGCCCACGAGATCTTCGCCCGCGACGGCGATGACCTGCACTGCCACGTCTCGGTGCCGATGGTCGACGCGGCCCTGGGCACCACGGTGGCCATCGACGCGATCCTGGACGGCGCCACCGACATCACCATCCCGGCGGGCACCCAGCCGGGGGCGATCATCGTGTTACGCGGCCAGGGCATGCCGCAGCTGCGTTCGGGGGCGCGCGGCGACCTGCACGCGCACATCGAGGTGGTCGTTCCCGAGCGTCTCGACCAGCACGACGCGGACCTGCTGCGCAAGTTCAAGCAGAACCGTGATCGCGAGTCCGCCCAGGTCCGTTCGGCCCACGCGCCGCATGGCGGCGGGTTGTTCAGCCGGCTGCGCGAGACCTTCACCGGCCGCTGAGCCAGCGGTGGCCGGCCTCTTCTACGTCGAGACGCTGCCCGAAGTTGGTGGACTGGCCACCGTCGACGGCGACGCCGGCTTCCACGCCGCCACCGTGCGGCGTATCCGGCCCGGTGAGCAGCTGACGCTGGGTGACGGCGCGGGTGTGGTGGCGCTGTGCGAGGTCGAGGAGGCCGATCGCGGCGGTCTGCGGGCGCGGGTGCTGGAGCGCCGCCGGATCGCGCCGTCGACCCCGCCGGTCACGGTGGTACAGGCGCTGCCCAAATCCGAACGATCCGAGTTGGCGGTCGAGCTGGCCACCGAGGCCGGCGCCGACGCCTTCCTGGCCTGGCAGGCCGACCGGTGTGTGGCCCGCTGGGACGGCCCGCGCGCCGACAAGGGACTGCGGCGGTGGCAGGCGACCGCCCGGGCGGCCGCCGGCCAATCCCGCCGGGCCCACATTCCGCCGGTGGACGGGGTGCTGGGGACCGCCGAGCTGGTGGCGTGGGTCGGTGAACAGGTGGCCGGTGGCACCACGGTGCTGGTGCTGCACGACGCGGCTACCGCGGGGCTGCCCGCGGTGTCGGCCGCGACGGCCTTGGCATTGGTGGTCGGCCCGGAGGGCGGTATCACCGACGCGGAGCGCACCGCGCTGACCGCCGCCGGCGCGGTGGTCGTCCGGTTGGGGCCGACCGTGCTTCGGACGTCGACGGCGGCCGCGGTCGCGTTGGGGGCGTTGGGAGTGCTGACCGGACGCTGGGGGTGAGTCGGGGCGGTGGGGGACCGTCGGGTGGCGTCAGCGCCGTCACTGCTGATCAGTGACGGCTACGCGGTCTACCGCGGCCCGGTGGGCGGCGGACCGATCCACCGCCACGCCGCATTCCAGATCGTGCTGGCGGTGCGCGGTGACCTGGCGATGGTCGACGAGGCCGGGACCGATCATCGCGGTGCCGCACTGGTGGTGTCACCGATGGCTCCGCATCGCATCCTGGCCGCACCGAATCTGATCACCTATTTCATCGAGCCGCACTGCCTGTTCGCCGACCGGCTGCGGCAGCGCTATCGGGCGGGCATTGCCATCGCCCCCGAACTGGCCCAACTGGGTGAACAGGACGTCGCCGACGCCTGCCGGGGACCATCGCGTGAGCTCGATCCGCGCCTGGTCACAGCGCTGGCCATGTTGGCTGACGGGAGCATCTCGATGCCGGATCTGGCTGCTGCGCTGGCTGTTTCGCCGCAACGTCTACGTTCCTTGGCGCGCCGGGAATTGGGCATGCCGCTGACCCGATGGCGGATATGGGTGCGGTTGCGCCGAGCCGTTGAGGCGCTGCAGGCCGGTGTGCCGTTGGCGGAGGCCGCCGTTGGGGCGGGATTCTCCGATCAGGCTCATTTCACCCGACAGATGCGGGAGATGCTGGGCCTCACACCGACCGTCGTGTTGCAGGCGATGGATGTTCACGGCTTGCGGGCGACATAGATCGAGAGCGACCCGGTGATGGTGGGCACCACTTCGGCCTCGCGGACATCGGTGAAGCCGGCCGCCGAAATCAGTTCTGGAAGAACACCATCGGCGTTGGGTTGGGTGTCGGTCTTGCCGTCGGCGAACTGAACGAACCTGAACGTCAGGCGCATCAGGGGTGTGCGCTGCAGCCCGTAGTCGGCGATCACCAGCCGGCCGCCCGGACGCAGCACGGCGAACATCGACTCCAGGATGGCGCTTTTGACGGCAAGGGGGCACTGATGCAGTACCAGGCTGGACATCACGGCGTCCATCGACTCCGCGCCCACCGAATCCACCAGGGCATCGCCCATCCCGGTCAGCCAACGGACCCGGGCGTCGGGATCCTTGCCGCGCGCCACCGCCAAAATCTCCGGATCCGGGTCCAGGCCCGCGACCTTCGCCTGCGGCTCCACCCGAGCGGCGAGCAACGCCAACGATCCGGTTCCACAACCCACGTCGAGGATGGCGTCTTCGGGCTTTGGCGCCAGGTGCATGATGGTCAGCCCCCGCCACAGCCGCTCGCGGGTCAGCGCCACCACGGCGTCGAACAAGCGGGCGTCGAAGAAGCGGGCCGGCGCCAGGCGGCCCAGGGCGGGGGTGAAGGTTTCGTCGCTCATATCGGGCAGTCTGCGGGCTGTGCCACGGTCGCGTCTTGAACGAACCGCTCGCGGTTTCCGGTGGCGGTAGACTGAGGCGTCCGACTCATCGCAGTACCAGGCTCTACAGACCGCCAGAAAGCAGGCATCCGAATACCCGTGACGCCCCGCGATACCCCCGCTGCCGGGCCGGCCTCGCAAGTTCGCAGCAGCGTCGATATTCCACCTGACCTGGTCATGGGTCTGCTGGGTTCCGCCGATGAGAACCTACGCGCACTCGAGCGGCTGCTGGCCGCAGATCTGCACGTTCGCGGCAATGCCGTCACCTTTGCCGGGGAACCGGCCGATGTCGCACTGGCCGAGCGGATTGTCTCCGAACTGGTGGCGATCGTGGCCGGCGGCCAGTCGCTGACACCGGAGACCGTGCGGCACAGTGTCGGGATGCTGGTGGGCACCGGTAATGAGTCGCCGGCCGAGGTTCTGACCCTCGACATCCTGGCCCGGCGGGGCAAGACGATCCGGCCCAAGACCCTCAATCAGAAGCGCTACGTCGACGCGATCGACGCCAACACCATCGTGTTCGGCATCGGCCCGGCCGGCACCGGGAAGACCTACCTGGCGATGGCCAAGGCGGTCAGTGCGTTGCAGGCCAAGCAGGTGACGCGCATCATATTGACCCGGCCGGCGGTGGAAGCCGGTGAGAGCCTTGGCTTTCTGCCCGGAACGTTGAGCGAGAAGATCGACCCGTATCTGCGCCCGCTCTACGACGCGCTCTACGACATGATGGACGCCGAGCTGATTCCCAAGCTGATGAGCTCCGGGGTGATCGAGGTGGCGCCGCTGGCGTATATGCGTGGCCGCTCGCTGAATTCGGCGTTCATCATCCTCGACGAAGCGCAGAACACCACCGCCGAACAGATGAAGATGTTCCTGACCCGGCTGGGGTTCGGCTCCAAGATGGTGGTCACCGGTGACGTGACCCAGATCGACCTGCCCGGCGGCGCGAAGTCCGGGCTGCGGGCCGCCGTGGACATTCTCGACGACATCGACGACATCTGTGTCGCCGAGCTGACCAGTGTCGACGTCGTTCGCCACCGGCTGGTCTCCGACATCGTCGATGCCTACTCCCGCCACGAGGCCGAACGTTCCGGGTCGGGGCTGGAGATGAACAGGGCGGCCCGGCGTGCCGCTGGTTCGTCCGGGGGGCGGTCCCGCCGATGAGCATCGAGGTCTCCAACGAATCCGGTCTCGACGTCTCCGAGGTCGAGCTGGTCAGCGTCGCCAAGTTCGTCCTGGCCAAGATGGACGTCAATCCCGGTGCGGAGCTGTCGATGGTGTTGCTCGACACCGCCGCGATGGCAGACCTGCACATGCGCTGGATGGACCTGCCCGGTCCCACCGATGTGATGAGCTTCCCGATGGACGAGCTGGAGCCCGGCGGCCGGCCGGACGCCCCGGAACCCGGACCGTCGATGCTCGGCGACATCGCGCTGTGCCCGGAGTTCGCCGCCGAGCAGGCGGCCGCGGCCGGGCATTCGCTCGGCCAGGAACTGGCGCTGCTCACCGTCCACGGCGTGCTGCACCTGCTGGGTTACGACCACGCGGAGCCGGACGAGGAAAAAGAGATGTTCGCGCTGCAGCGCCAACTGCTGGAGGAGTGGGTCGCCGACCAGGTGCAGACCTACCGGGCCGAGACCCAGAGCGAGAAGGACCGACGCCTGCTGGACAAGTCCCGGTACTTCGACGAATCGTGAGCGGCACACCGCTGGTACTCGCCGTGATCACGCTGATCGGCTTGGGCGGACTGTTCGCGGCGATCGACGCGGCGTTCAGCACGGTGTCGCCGGCGCGGGTCGAGGAGCTGGTCCGCGCCAAGCGTCCCGGAGCGGTGTGGCTGGACAAGTTGATGGCCGAACGGCCCCGCTACATCAACCTGGTGGTGCTGCTGCGCATCACCTGCGAGATCACCGCCACCGCGCTGCTGGTGTTCCTGCTGCATGCGGTGCTCGGCCTGGACTGGGGACTGTTCGGTGCCGCAGCCGTCATGGTGGTGGTGAGTTTCGTGGTGATCGGGGTGGGGCCCCGTACCCTGGGCCGTCAGAACGCCTACTCGATCGCCCTGGCGACAGCGCTTCCGCTGCACGTCATTTCCGTGCTGCTGACACCGATCAGCCGGGTGTTGGTGGTGTTGGGTAACGCGCTGACCCCGGGACGTGGCTTCCGCAACGGGCCGTTCGCCTCCGAGATCGAGTTGCGTGAGATGGTCGACCTTGCGCAGCAGCGCGGGGTGGTGGCCGCCGACGAGCGCCGGATGATCGAGTCGGTCTTCGAACTCGCCGACACCCCGGCCCGCGAGGTGATGGTGCCGCGTACCGAGATGGTGTGGATCGAACACGACAAATCCGCGGGCCAGGCGACGGCGCTGGCGGTGCGCAGCGGCCATTCCCGCATCCCGGTGGTCGGCGAGAACGTCGACGACATCCTTGGTGTGGTCTATCTCAAAGACCTTGTCCAACAGACCTATTACTCGACCAACGGGGGGCGTGACACCACGGTGGCGCAGGTGATGCGCCCGGCGGTGTTCATGCCGGACTCCAAGGCGCTCGACGCGCTGTTGCACGACATGCAGCGCGCCCGGTACCACATGGCCCTGCTGGTCGACGAGTACGGCGCGATCGCCGGACTGGTCACCATCGAGGACGTGCTGGAGGAGATCGTCGGCGAGATCGCCGACGAGTACGACCAGGGTGAAGTCGCACCGGTGGAGGAGTTGGGCAGCAACAGGTTTCGGGTCTCCGCCAGGTTGCCGATCGAGGACATCGGTGAGCTGTACGGGGTGGAGTTCGATCCGGGGCTCGACGTCGAGACGGTCGGAGGTCTGCTGGCGTTGGAGCTGGGCCGGGTTGCACTGCCCGGCTCCGAGGTAGTGTCACACGGACTGCGACTGCACGCTGAGGGCAGCCGCGACAGCCGGGGGCGGGTGCGGATCAGCACCGTTCTGGTCAGTCCGGCCGACCAGGCGCAGTCCGACGGCGAGGACACCGAAGGGCGATCATGAGCGAGTTCCATTCCGGCTTCGTCTGTTTCGTCGGCCGGCCCAACACCGGCAAGTCCACCCTGACCAACGCCCTGGTCGGACAGAAGGTGGCGATCACCTCCAATCGGCCGCAGACCACCCGGCACACCATCCGCGGCATCGTGCACCGGGACGACTTTCAGATCATCCTGGTCGACACCCCCGGGTTGCACCGTCCGCGCACCCTGCTGGGCAAGCGGCTCAACGATCTGGTCCGCGACACCTACTCCCAGGTCGACGTGATCGGCCTGTGTATCCCCGCCGATGAGGCAATCGGCCCGGGGGACCGCTGGATCATCGAACAGATCCGGGAGGTCGCGCCCAAGACCAGGTTGGTCGTCATCGTCACCAAGATCGACAAGACCTCCCGTGACAAGGTCGCCGCGCAACTGGTGGCCGTCGATGAGCTGGCGCCGGAAGCCGAGATCGTCCCGGTGTCGGCGGTCAGCGGCGAGCAGGTCGACGTGCTGATCGGGGTGCTGGCCGCGGCCCTGCCGGTCGGCCCGGCCTTCTACCCCGACGGGGAGCTGACCGACGAGCCCGAAGAGACCCTGATGGCCGAGTTCATCCGAGAGGCCGCGCTGGAAGGCGTGCGCGACGAACTGCCGCACTCGCTGGCCGTGGTGATCGATGAGGTTCGTCCGCGCGAGGACCGCGACGACCTGATCGACGTGTACGCGGTGCTCTACGTCGAACGCGACAGCCAGAAGGGGATAGTGATCGGCCGGGGCGGTGCCCGACTGCGCGAGGTGGGCACCGCGGCACGTACCCAGATCGAGAAGCTGTTGGGCACCAAGGTCTTTCTCGACCTGCGGGTCAAGGTCGCCAAGAACTGGCAGCGTGACCCCAAACAGCTCGGCCGGCTGGGCTTCTAGCGACCCCGGGCAGACACGCCGAAGACCGACCGGGGACACGATCCCGCGCCGGAAAGTGGCATTGGGTACATTCCATGGGTGTCGGTACGCAAGTCGTTGATTGTCTCCTCCGTTGGCCTGATCCTGTGTGCGGAAGCACTGACCGGTTGCGGAGGGGGTCATAAGCCCTACGACACCACCAAACTGTTCAATATCGAGTCGTCGTTCGGCTCGGACTTCAAGACCCAGCACCAGGGTCCCAAGGACATCGACCCCAAGATCCTCGGGCCGCAGAAGATGCCTCCCGGCGTGACCTTCGACCCCTCGGACTGCGCCGACTACGCAGCCAGCAGCGGCCGGCCGCCCAAGGGCATCCGGGGCAAGATGTCGATGCTCTCGATCAACGGCAACGGCAACCAGTTCGTCGCGATCGCCATGCAGGCCGACTCGGACATTCCGTTCGACGCGGCGGCCGCCGAGAGGTGCAAGCACGTCTCGTTCCAGGCCGGCAAACTCACCGGCTACCTCGACGAGGTGGACGCGCCGCAGATCGACAAAGCCCAGACGTCGGGTTCGCACTCCGAGATCGAGGTCACCGGCAAGGACGGACAGCAGCAGTCCCGCGAGTCCTACACCTTCACCGCTTACCTGGGCGACGCGATGGTGCAGGTCACCGCAACCCCGACGCCGGTCCGCGGTCAGCCGCCGGCCATGGTCGATGCCGACCGCGCCCGCGAGATCCTGACCGACGCGGTGTCAGCGCTGCGCAGCTAACCCATGGTGAACAAGCCGTCGGTGGTTGACTCGCTCGTACTGATCACCGGCGGCGCCCGCGGCATCGGGGCGGCCACCGCCGCGCTGTTCGCCGCCCGCGGTGCGCGGGTGTGGATCGGTGACGTCGACGAGGACACCTGCCTGCAGACCGCCGCCGAACTCGGCGTCTCCGGCGGCCGGCTCGACGTGACCAGCGCGGAATCCTGGCAGCAGATGCTGGCCCGTATCGAGGCCGCTGACGGTCCGCTGGACATCCTGGTCAACAACGCTGGAGTGATGCCCCTGGGCGCGCTGCAGGACGAGACCGAGCAGGTCAGGGATCTGATTCTGGATGTCAACGTCCGCGGTGTGCTCAACGGCATGCAGGCGGTGCTGCCCGGCATGGCCGGCCGCGGCCACGGTCACGTCGTCAACGTCGCCTCGATGGCCGGCATGATCCCGCTGCCCGGCATGGTCACCTACAACGCCAGCAAGTTCGCCGCGGTCGGGGCGTCGCTCGCCGCACGGCGCGAATACGCCGGAACCGGTGTGGTGGTGTCGGCGGTGCTGCCATCGGCGGTGCGCACCGAGCTGACCTCCGGCGCCCCGCTGGGCGGCGGCATGCCCACCGTCGATCCCGACGATGTGGCTGCGGCCATTCTCGCGGTGCTCAAATCCGGGGTCGCGCGCCGATCGGTGCCCCGCTGGGTGGCCCCGGCCTGGTCGGCGGCGTCCTTCGTGCCCGAGCGGCTGCACAACCTGGCCCGACGGCTGCTGGATGATCGCCGGGCCCTGACCTCGCTCGACACCTCCGCCCGCGGCGCCTACATCGAACGGGTGAATCGGCAGGCCCAAGCCCATCAAGCTCATCGGGCCCATCAGGACGGACCGACGCCATGACCGGGCGCGAGCCACGCGTCATCGTGATCGGAGCGGGCGTCGCCGGCATCACCACGGCCTACGTGCTGCGTGAGCGGGGTTTCACCGATGTCACCGTGTTGGAGAAGGGTTCCGACGTCGGCGGCGTCTGGTACTGGAACCACTACCCGGGTCTGCGATGCGACGTGCCGTCGCAGGTCTACCAGTTCGGATTCGCACCCAAGGCCGACTGGCAGCACACCTGGGCCACCGGAACAGCCATCCAGCGCTATCACCGCGACGTCGTCGACCAGCTCGGGCTCACCTCGCTGATCCGGCTCAACACCGAGGTCACCGACGCCGAATGGGATGAGCAGCACCGCTGGACCGTCACCACCGCGGCCGGCGAACAGCTGATCGCCGACTTCGTGATCTGCGCGACCGGCGTGCTGCACCATCCGTTCACCCCCGATATTCCGGGCCTGGCGGACTTCGCCGGGCCGGTGGTGCACACCGCCCGCTGGGACGACGACCTCGACACCGCCGGAAAGCGTGTCGCGGTGATCGGCACCGGGTCCACCGGTGTACAGGTGGTGTCGGCGCTGCAACCCGACGCCGCGTCGATCGACCACTATGTGCGTTCGGCGCAGTGGATCCTGTGGGCGCCCATGTCGTTCCGGCAGTTGCCCGGTGTCGCCGCGGTGCTGTCGCGGTTCCCGAAGCTGCATCGCAGGATCTACCGGCTGATGGCACTCGGGGGATCGGCGCTGCTGACCGATGTCACCACCCGTCCGTCGTGGCGCCGCCGGGCGGTCCAGGCCTACGCGCGGGCATGCTTGCGAATCCTGGTGCGCGACAAGGAATTGCGGGCCAAGCTCGAACCCGACTATCAGCCGTTGTGCAAGCGTCAGGTGATCTCGGGCAGCTACTATCGGGCGATCCGTGCCGCCAACGCCGACCTGGTCACCGATGGCATCGCCGAAGTCACCCCGCGCGGCATCCGCACCGCGGACGGCGCGCACCGCGACGCCGACGTCATCGTGCTGGCGACGGGCTTCCATGCGCACAACTACATGCGCCCCATGCGGCTGATCGGCCGGAACCGGATCGACATCGATGACGTCTGGGCCAAGGGGCCGCGCGCCTACCGGATGACCGCGATCCCCGGATTCCCCAACCTGTTCACGGTGCTGGGCCCGAACTCGCCCACCGGATCGATCTCGCTGCAGTACACCTCCGAGCTGACCGCCGGCTACATCGCGCAGTGGCTGGAGAAGTTCCGGGCGGGGGAGCTGACGACCATCGAGGTCACCGATCAGGCGACCACCCGGTTCAATGACGACGTCGCCACCGCGATGGGCCCGACGGTGTGGAACACCGGCTGTAATTCCTGGTACCTGACCGAGGACGGTGCCGTCGACCTATGGCCGTTCGATCGCACGACGATGAGCGCCATGCTGGGCAGTCCGGATCCGGCGGACTTCCACCTGGGCTGATTCGGTCTCAGCCGTCTCCGCGGGCGACCGGCCGGGCCGAATCCGAACTCCACTCCGACCAGGAGCCCGGGAACAGCGCCGCCTTGCGCCCGGCCGCGGCCAGCGCCGCCACGATCACGGTCGCGCTGATTCCCGAACCGCAGTAGGCCCCGACCGTGTCGTCGGCACCGACGCCGTGCTCGGCGAGCAGCCCGGAGATCGCCTCGTCGGACAGGAAGGTGCCGTCGGCGGCCAACAATGCGGTGAACGGCAGGTTCTTCGCACCCGGGATGTGCCCGGCTGCCGCGTCGACCGGTTCTTCGTCGGCACGGAACCGTGCGGCTGCGCGCGCATCGAGCAGGGTCAGCGCACCCGACCGCGCGCCGTCGCCGGCCTCGTCAGCGGTCAGGGTGGGCCGGATGCCGTCGTAGAGGTCTTCGGGCAACACCGTGAAGTTGCCGCGATCGGGGGTGAGCTCACCTGTCTCCAGCTCACCGCCGGCCGCAGTCCAGGCCGGCAGGCCTCCGTCGAGAATCCGCACGTCGGTCAGGCCTGATGCGGTCAACAGCCACCACAACCGCCCGGAGGCGGCTCGGTTCCAATCGTCGTAGACCACCACCGGCTTGTCCCGTCGCACCCCCCACCGGCGGGCGGCGGACTCCAGGTTGCGGCCCGTCGGCAGCGGATGGCGGCCGCGTCCGGCGACGCTGTGGTCGGACAACTCGTCCTCGAGCGAGACGTACACCGCGCCCGGAACGTGCCCCTGCAGATAGGCGTCATGCCCATCGGGAGCGTCCAGGCTCCAGCGGACATCGAGGACCGTCACCGGATTGTCGGCGCGCAGCAGCGTAACGAGTTCTGCGGCCGAGATCAGGACTCTGTTACGCAAGCCCACCGTGGGGTTCCGCTCAGTAGTTGTTGCAGGAGCCGGCAACCTGCGTGATGGTGCCCACGTACTGCTGGGCCTCCGGCATGCCCTGGACCATGGTGGCCAGTTGCTGACGCTTGGCGGGAGGCGCGTTCAGGAACATCTGCAGCATGCCCTGTGCGTTCGGGTTGGCGTCGAACTCCGCGGCCGCCGAGGGGTTCTGCGCGACCAGCGCCTGATGCACCTGCGAGTAGCTGCAGGTGGTGTTGATGATCGGGCCGAGGTCGGGGCTCGCCGACGCGAATCCGGCTCCAGCGGAGAGCGACAAAGCCAGGCCGCCAGCAGCGACGCCGAGCTTGGTCAACGACAGAGAGGCCATTTTGAAGACGCCTTTCAGCTGTGGACCGTTGCGTGGATTACGCAGTCCGGTACGACCGTGTCAGCTTAGCGGACGGTCCAGGGTGCCGCAGAAGGCAAAGGTGGCGGGGGTTTTCAGTGTTATTCAAGCGTCGTTCTTGCCGCTTCACGGCCCGCGGCTGGGCTCGGTGCGCCACCACGGCGTGGGCTGCTGCGCCGCCCAGCCGCTGATCCCCTCCAGCTCGGCCGCCAGCGAAACCAGCAGTCCCTCGCTGTTCGCCGGCCCCATCAACTGCACCCCGATCGGCAGTCCGTCGGGGTCGAACCCGGCCGGTACGTTGACCGACGGCCAACCCAGCAGATTCCAGGGCCAGGTCACCGGGCAGGCCGCGATCATCGCGCGGTCGGTCTCGATGGCGTTCAGGTCGTCAAACGCGTGCACCAGCGGCGGGGGCTGCGCGGTGGTGGGAGCCAGCACCACGTCGACGATGCGGAAGATCGAGCCCACCCGGCGCTGATCCTTGGGCTCGTGGGCGCGGGCCTTGCGCAACACGGCCTGCGACAACAGTCGCCCGGTTCGCATGTTGGCCTGCGTCCGGGGGTCCAGCGTGACGCCGCCGCCCAGACGGCTCGCGGCGGCCAGCACACCCGCGGTGGATCGGGACAGGAAGTTCCACGACAGCCGCAGACCGTAGTCCGGGTTTCCCGGCACCACGGTGTGCCCGAGCAGCCGCAGCTGCGCGGCGACCTGCTCCAACGCGGCCCTGATCTCCGGGTGCAGGTGAGCCGGGAAACCGCAGTAGGGAAACCGGGTGGACATCGCTATGCGCAGCGGTCCGGGCGCGTTGCGCACGTAGTCGGACACCTTCAGCGGCGCTGGCTTGTGCGGGTCGTCGTCGGTGTTGCCGGAGACCGCGTCCAGCACCAGCGTCGCGTCCTCGACGGTGCGGGCCAGCACACCGTTGACGGTGAGCCCGTTGAACGGCTCCGGCAGGGGCCAGGTGGAGATTCGGCCGCGTTGCGGTTTGATGCCGACCAGATGCGTCCATGCCGCGGGGATCCGCACGCTGCCGGCTCCATCGGATCCGATCGCGGCGGCGACCAGGCCGGCGGCGACGGCGGCGGCGCTGCCTCCCGACGAGCCACCCGGGGTGTGCCGGCGCGACCAGGGATTGCGGGTGTGGCCGAAGCCGGGACCGCTGGTGAACGGCCACTGGCCCAGCTCGCAGGTGTTGGTCTTACCGACGATCACCGCGCCGGCGGCTCGCAGTCGCTGTACCAGCTCGGCGTCGCTGCGGGCCGGTTCGACGTATCCGGAGGTGCCGAACCGGGTGGGGACGTCCGCGATGTCGGTGTCGTCCTTGATCGCGATCGGAACACCCAGCAGCGGGGCGCGGTGGCCGGCGGCCCGGCGCCGGTCGGCTTCGACGGCATGGACCAGCGCCGAGTCGGTGAACACCACCCGGAAGGCGTTGAGCGTGGACTGACTGGCGTCGATGGCATGCAGTGCACGGTGCACCAGCTCGACCGAGGTCGCCTCGCCGCTGGCCAGCTGGTACAGCTGTTCGGTCACGGTGGGGAAGCGGGTGCCGGACGGCGGGGGCGGGTAGGTCATCGGTGATGAGACTATCGGCGTGCCACGCCGGTGGCCGCCCTTGAAACGCGCCGGTGTAATGCGAAACTGGTGCGATGCGGCTGTACCGGGACCGGGCGGTGGTGCTGCGCCAGCACAAGCTGGGCGAGGCCGACCGGATCGTCACATTGCTCACCCGCGACCACGGGCTGGTTCGCGCGGTGGCCAAGGGAGTTCGCCGTACCCGCAGTAAGTTCGGCGCTCGGTTGGAACCGTTCGCTCACATCGACGTGCAGCTGCATCCGGGCCGCAACCTCGACATCGTCACGCAGGTGGTGTCGGTGGAATCGTTCGCCAGTGACATCGTCAGCGACTACGGCCGCTACACGTGCGCCTGCGTGATGCTGGAGACCGCTGAGCGCCTCGCCGGCGCCGAGCGTGCCCCGGCGACGGCGCTGCACCGGCTCACGGTCGGTGCACTGCGGGCGGTGGCCGACGGCAACCGCCCCCGCGAGCTGGTGCTGGACGCCTATCTATTGCGTGCCATGTCGGTGGCCGGCTGGGCGCCGGCGCTGACCGAGTGCGCCCGCTGCGCCACTCCCGGCCCGCACCGGGCGTTTCACATCGCCGCCGGCGGCAGCGTCTGCGCACACTGTCGTCCGGCCGGTGCGACCACCCCGCCGCTGGGCGTGCTGGACCTGATGTCGGCGCTGCACGACGGGGACTGGGAGGGTGCCGAGCGTTCCACGCCGGCGCACCGCAGCCACGCCAGCGGGCTGGTGGCCGCGCATCTGCAGTGGCACCTGGAGCGCCGGCTGCGAACGCTGCCGCTGATGGAACGTGTCCAGCGGGCAGCGGTCGGCCACGATGCACCGGTGGCGGAGGCTGAACTGTCTACGGCCACCGGCAGCGACGGCTGATCGCTGTAAGCAGAAGCCTGGCAATTGTGTCCGTTTCAGTGGACCAATGCGGCGCCGGCGGTAGGCTGGGGCGACTTTCAAGATCTAACGCTCAATCAGGAAGGCAGGCCGAATGATTCACGACACCGGATGGGGGCGCTGGGCGCACAACACTGCGCCGCGCTACATCGCCGGCTTCGGGGCAGCTGCGGGAGCGCTGCTGGTCGCGGGAATGATCCCGGCGGTGACCCCGCTGGCGCAGGCCCGCGTGGAATCCGGTCCTGGGTTGGGGATCACGATGCCCCTGCAGGCCCACGCCCCCGGTGCTGACGGCGCCGACGGGGCCGACGGCGCCGATGGCGCTGACGGCGCCCCGGGTGCCGGCGGTAAGGGTGGTAAGGGCGGTGTCGGCGGTAAGGGTGGCCAGGGCGGTAAAGGTGGCCAGGGCGGCAAGGGCGGCGCCGGAGGCCAGGGCGGTAAAGGTGGCGACGGCGGTAAGGGCGGTGCCGGTGGGCACGGTGGTGCCGGTGGTGCCGCGGGTCCGGGTGGTCAACCCGGTCTGGGCGGTGCCGGCGGTGAGGGCGGCGCGCCCGGACCCGGCGGGACACCGGGCCAGCCCGGTCAGCCCGGCCAGCCCGGGAAAGCCGGCTGAGCCGGTCCAGCCTGTTAAGGACCGACCCCTACGCCTGACGCCGGGCTCCGATGTGAGCCGCGGCGCACCAGTCGAACAAGCCCCGCTAAAGTCACACCCGATCGACCGGGGGCAATGTACTAAGGAGCCACAACGAAGTGACCGATAACCCACGCGCTGACATCGTCTCCCGCCAGTACGAGCGGTGGACCTATCCGCCGCCCATCCACGATCTGCAGGCGTGGTCGGCCGGAAACTGGGAATGGTTCGACCCGAGCCACGCACACAAGGTGCTGTGGCCGGACAAGCCGTACCGGGCCGAGCTCGACATCCTGATCGCGGGCTGCGGCACCAACCAGGCTGCGGTGTTCGCCTACAACAACCCCAAGTCGCGGGTCGTGGCCGTCGACATCAGCCAGGCGTCGCTGGGTCACCAGCAGTACCTCAAGGACAAGCACGGGCTGTGGAACCTGGAGCTGCACCAGCTCCCCATCGAGGAGCTGTCCACGCTTGGCATGGACTTCGACCTGGTGGTGTCGACCGGCGTGCTGCACCATATGGCCGACCCGAAGGTGGGCATGAAGGCGCTGGCCGACCAGCTGCGGCCCGACGGCGTCGCCGCCATCATGCTGTACGCCCGCTACGGCCGGCTCGGGATCGAGATTCTTGAGTCGGTGTTCCAGGACATGGGACTCGAGCAGAGCGACGAGTCGATCCACATGGTTCGGGATGCGGTCCGGATGCTCTCGCCGGAGCACCCCGTCCGGCCGTACCTGAAGATCGCGCAGGATCTGGTCTCGGACTCCGGCCTGGTGGACACGTTCCTGCATGGTCGGGCTAAGAGCTACGACGTCGACGGCTGCATCGACCTGGCCAACTCCGCCGGGCTGGACTTTCAGGGCTGGCTGCTCAAGGCTCCTTACTATGCCCACGACGTGTCGGGGCCGTCGGGCAGCTTCTACGACGCGGTCAACAAGCTGCCCGAGGCCAAGATCTGGTCGATCATGGAGCGCATTCACACCCTGAACGCGCGGCACTTCTTCCTGGCGACCCGTCCCGACCGGCCCAAGAGCAACTACGTCATCGACTTCTCGACGCCGGAAAGCCTCGACTACGTGCCGATGTTCCGCTGGAAGTGCGGCCTCAACGGCAACGAGATCATCCGGCCCGGCTGGCGGATGCCGCTCAACCCGGCGCAGCTGCCGTTCGTTCAGAGCATCGACGGTCGTCGGAGCATTCGCGACATCGCCGCGGGTCTGGCCCAGGCCGGCGGACCGACGCGGGCCAGTGCCGCCGACCTGGAGAAGTTCGGTCGCAAGTTCTTCCAGGGACTGTGGCGACTGGACTTCGTCGCGATGGACCTGGGCGCCGGTTCATCGCAGGCGTAATGGGCGGTCCGCCACGGCGGATGCGTGGTAGCTGCGGGCGGGACAATGCCGCTCGGGCAGGATGGAACTCATGGTGTTGAACCGGGCTGGGCGCAGGAGCACGTTCCCGCAGCTGCCCGCGGCACCCGACGACTATCCGGTTTTCCCGGACAAGTCCACCTGGCCGGTGGTCTTTCCGCAGCTGCCGTCTCCGCCGGGCGGCGGCCCGTGCCGTCCGCCGCAGCACACCTCCAAGGCGGTCGCCCCGCAGATTCCGGCCGAGGCGCTGCCCAATCACGTCGCTGTGGTGATGGACGGCAACGGCCGTTGGGCCACTCAGCGCGGCCTGGGCCGCACTGAGGGGCACAAGATGGGTGAGGCAGTGTTGATCGACATCACCTGCGGCGCAATCGAACTCGGGATCAAGTGGCTGACCGTGTACGCGTTCTCCACCGAGAACTGGAAGCGCTCCGCCGAGGAGGTCCGGTTCCTGATGGGGTTCAACCGCGAGGTGGTGCGCCGCCGCCGGGAGAACCTCAACGCGATGGGTGTGCGGATGCGCTGGGTGGGCTCGCGGCCGAAGATGTGGCGCAGCGTCATCAAGGAATTCGAGATCGCCGAGGACATGACCGTCGGGAACGACGTCATCACCATCAACTACTGCGTCAACTACGGGGGGCGCACCGAGATCGTCGAAGCCGCACAGGCTATCGCCGCGGAAGCCGTTGCGGGCAAGCTCAACCCGAACCGCATCAACGAGGCCACCGTCGCGCGGCATCTGCACCGGCCCGACATGCCCGACGTCGACCTGTTGATCCGAACCTCCGGCGAGCAGCGGTCGTCCAACTTCATGTTGTGGCAGGCGGCATACGCCGAGTTCATCTTCCAAGAGAAGCTCTGGCCGGATTACGACCGCCGCGACCTGTGGGAGGCCTGCGAGCAGTACGCGTCGCGGCAACGCCGGTTCGGAACGGCGTGATGGCCGAGCTCGCCGATCGGCTCGCCACGGTGCTCACCGCCGTGCTGCCGACCGACGTCGAGCCCGACGGTGCGCTGACCGTCCACCACGAGGGCACGTTGGCGTCATTGCGGGTGGTGCCGGTGGCCGACAACCTCGAGTTGGTGTCGTTCACCCAGATCCTGGCCTGGGACCTGCCGTTGACCAAGAAGCTCCGGATGCGGGCCGCCGAGCAGGCGCACCTGAGCCAACTGGGAACGGTCACCCTGGTCGAGAAGGATGACAAGTCCGCAGATGCGATGCTGCGCTACAACTTTCCCGGTTCGGGGCTGACCGATGATGCGCTGTGCACGTTGGTCCTGTTGGTGCTGACCAAGGGCGCTGACATCCGTGACGCGCTGATCGACTGACGGAATCCGTTGACGGTCCCGTCCCTGGGCATTAGCTTAATTTGAACTGAGTTTGCTGATCTGCCCCAACGGCGGGGTCGATTGGGGGTTCGATGTGGCTTGCAGACGCCGCGCCGCGCACGGTGTTGCCACCGCGTTCGGCACCGTGCTGGCGCTGGGCCTGGCGCCACTCGCGGCTCCGCCCGCGCAAGCGGACTTCATCGAAACCGATTGGCTACTCAACCTGTTAGACCCCGGTCCCGCGCCGGCGGTCGGATTCGACTTCGTCGACCTGAGTCAACTGTTCGACCAGTGGATCTACGCTCCTCTGCATACCGGGGTCGAGGACTGGATCAACAGCGCCGCCGGCCAGCAGATCGGCGGCACACTCAACGCTTTGCTCGGGAGCTATGCGATCGGAGACGGCGCGGCCGGCACCGCCGATCACATCGACGGCTTCGCCGGCGGCTGGCTACTCGGTGACGGCGGCGCCGGAATCGACGGCGGCAACGGTGCCGAACGCGGTGGCAACACCGTGCGCGGCGCGTTACCGCCGGCGCCGCCACTGCCGCTGATCCCGGTCACCGCATCCCCGGCCGCACCGGCCGATCCGGTTGCCCCGAACACCCCGGAGATGCCGCCGCGCCCGCCAGCACCGGCCACACCGGCGTTGCCGCCGGCACCGCCCGACCATCCATCGACATGCCCGGCGACGCCGTCGGCACCGGCGCCGCCGTTGCCTCCGAACCCTGCAGCACCACCGAAACCGCCCCGGCCGCCGATCCCGAACAGCAGCCCGCCTGCGCCACCGTTGCCGCCGGCTCCGCCATTGCCGCCGTCGGCACCGTCGTCGCCGGCGGCGTTGATCCGGGCCACGCCGTCGGCGCCGGTGATCCCGGTGCCGCCGTCACCGCCGTCGCCGCCCCTACCCAACAACCAGCCGCCGCCCCGACCACCGTCACCGAACAGCAGTGCTGAGCTGGAACCTCCCGCTCCGCCGTTGCCACCTGCACCGCCGCTGCCGCCGGCGCCGCCCAGCCCGCCGGCACCGCCGGCCGCCGACCAGATTCCTTGGGCGCCGGCGACTCCCGTGCTGCCCAGTCCGCCGTCACCGCCGAGGCCACCGGCGCCACCGTTGCCGAACAGCCAACCGATGCCGGCGCCGCCGGCCCCGCCATCGCCTCCGGAAACAGCCTCACCGCCGTCCCCGCCGGCGCCACCGTTGCCTCCGACACCCATGAACGATCCGCCGACTCCGCCGGCGCCTCCGGTGAAGCCGCCGCCGCTGGCGCCCCCGGCCCCACCATTGCCGAAGAAGCCCGCGTCGCCGCCCTCGCCGCCGGCGGCACCGCCGGCACTGCCGTCGTAGCCGGCACCACCGTCTCCGAAGAGCCAGCCGCCGGCGCCGCCGTCGGGGTTGGTCGCGTCGCCGGCGACACCGTTGCCGATCACGAACGAGCCCAGCATGGAATTGATCGCGGTGTCGATCTGGATGCCGAACGGGCTGTTGATCCAGTCTTGGAGCCCGTCGTGCAACGGCGTGTAGATCCACTGGTCGAACAGCGCGGTCCAGTCGGTCGAGCCCCATCCCGCCGACGAGCTCGCGGCCAGGCCCGGAAGCTGCTCGGCCCACGCCGCCGGGTTGAACCACTCCTGCACGTCAAACGCGCCGGTCAGCGGGCCGGCATCGGCCTCAGGTGGAAGTCCCGCACCGAACAGGTCGGTCAGCCAGCTGAAATCCAGGTCGGCGTGCGCCGGAGGCGCGCTGGCCAGCGGGGCCATTCCGAACGCCAGGAACGCTCCGACGGCGGTTCCGGCACCCAGCACTCGACGTCGCTGACGCGTCGGGGTTCGGCGTGCGACTTGCTGTCCCGTGACACGGCGCCCACCAGCCATCGAGAGTCTCCTATCCGGACCCCCAGTGCGGTACAGCGATTTATTTATTCCTCACCCGAGCTTGAGTCTATGTTTCCGGAGCGTTTGGTCAAGGAAAATCTGTGAATTTGTTCACATTTTTTCAGCTTGCTCGCCGGCGCTGGTGCCATGCCGCCTCAGCAAGGCGGTGTGACTCCGCCGGTGCAGCCCTGCGCGCCGGTACCGCCGGCCAGGCCTTGCTGCCCAACGCCGCCATTTCCGCCGGCCGTCCCCCCGCCCCCGGTGCCGGCGGCACCGCCGGAGCCCGCGGTGCCGGCCGCACCACCGCTGCCGCCGCTGCCCCCGGTGCCCCCGGCGCCTTGCGAATCCAAGCCCAGCAGCACACCGGTCGTCGACACTCCACGGCCACCGTTGCCGCCGGCTCCGCCCGTGCCACCGGTGCCACCGGTGCCGGCGGTACCCCCGACTCCGCCATTGCCGGCGGTGCCTGCCGTTCCGTGCAGCGCTGTTCCCGCGGCACCGCCCTGACCACCGGCACCGCCGAGTCCGCCGGTGCCGCCGACCCCGCCCGTCCCGCCGACCCCGCCGTTACCGCCGGTCGTGGTGCCGACGTTCAATGTGCCGGAGGCCTGGCCACCGGCCCCGCCGGCTCCGCCCAGCAGGCCCGCGGCGCCGGTACCGCCTTGACCACCGGCACCACCGAGACCACCGGCGCCACCGTCACCGGAGATCGACCCACCGGCACCGCCTGCACCGCCGGCACCGCCGACGCCGCCTATGCCCCCGGTGGCACCGATGCCGCCGGTGCCGCCCTGACCACCGTTCCCGCCGATAACGGTGCTGAGCAGGCCCAGCAGCGCGATGGTGGAGGCGCCACCGGTCCCGCCGACTCCACCGGGCGCCCCGGTTCCGGTCGGTGCGCCCGCGACGCCCGGGCTGCCGTTGCCACCTTTACCGCCGTTGCCCCCGATGTTGGTTCCCACGCCGAGCAATCCGCCCGCGCTGCCGCCGGTTCCGCCGGTTCCACCGGTCTGGATGCTGGTGGTGCTGCCATTGGTGCCGGGACCACCTGGTCCGGCGTCTTTACTTCCCGTCTGAGCTGAGCCCGTCGATCCACCGTTGGCGGTTCCCGTCGGCGGCGGGTTCTGCGCCGTCGTCCCCTGCCCACCGTTTCCGCCGATACCGCCCCGCCCGCCGTTGCCGATGTTGCCGCCGTCGCCGCCCCGGCCGCCCTGTCCCCCGGCGGCACCGGTGTTGGCGCCGGCGGGCTGGTCGTAGCCGCGGCCGCCGTTGCCGCCGTCGCCGCTGTGGCCGCCCGGCAGCCCGCCGCCGGCACCGTTGGTTCCGGCAGTGCCCCCACCGCCTGCGGTGCCGCCGGCCGCACCGCCGGCACCGGCGCCACCACCGCTTCCGGCATCGCCGCCGCGGCCACCCGCTCCACCGACACCGCCGTTGACCCCGGTGGTGTTGTCCGCACCGACACCGCCGTTACCGCCCACACCGGCGACGCCCCCGGCCCCACCGGCACCCCCATTGCCGTTGACGCCGACCGCGCCGGTGGCGAGATTGGTGCCGGCATCACCGCCGCGGCCACCGTCGCCGCCCAGGCCGCCGATACCGCCGTTTGTCCCGGCACCCCCGGCACCGTTGTTGACCATCAGCACACCGGCGGTGCCCAGCGCCCCCACACCGCCTGCGCCACCGACTCCACCCGCACCGCCCTGGCCGCCGGCCCCGATCCCGCCGGCGCAATCGGCGCCCGGCAGGTCAAGGCAGTTCCCGCCGGCCCCGCCGGCCCCTGTCTCTTATACACATCT
>NZ_CP083986.1:1887807-1887944 GCF_020172685.1 [Mycobacterium] nativiensis
GGCCGGATCATTAAAAAAAAAAAAAAAGAGTGAGAATAAGGCGGAAGTCTGCCACAAATAACCATAGATGCTGAAGCCGAGGTTGTGTGAAGTATATAGATCGGAGCACCAGGAGTCTCGCAAGGTAGGATCAGCGG
>NZ_CP083986.1:1888044-1889352 GCF_020172685.1 [Mycobacterium] nativiensis
CGAAGTGGTAACCCGGGCGCGAGAAGCCGCACTGGGCGCCTACGCGCATGCCGACCTGCCGTTCGACCGGCTGGTGGAGGCACTCAACCCGGTCCGGACGCTGTCACGCAACCCGCTGTTCCAGGTGGTGGTCCACGTCCGCGAGGCGGCCGACGTCACCCACGTCATTAACAGGGGAGCCAGCGGTGAGAGCGACCTGGTCTTCCGCACCGTGATGCCCACATTCGACATCGCGCACGCCGACCTGTCGGTGAATCTGTTCACCACAGCGGGCTCCGACGGGGAAGGCTATGACGGACATCTGATCTACCGCACCGACCTCTACGAGCGTGCCACCGTGCAGCGACTGGCCGACTGGCTGGGCCGAGTGCTGGCGACCATGGCAGGCGATCCGGGTCGGGAGCTGCGCGACATCAGCCTGGTCGACGAGCAGCAACGCGAGCGCATCCTGGGGCAGTGGAGCCGCGGTGCCGAGATCCCCGCGGGCGATCCGCAAACCATCGCCGACGTGCTGGCGCCCAGCCGCAGCTTCGACGGCGTCGCCGTGCGATGCGCTGGAGCCGAGCTCACCTACCTGCAGCTGCATTCGCGCTCTGACCGGCTTGCCGAGCTGTTGATCGCCGCCGGCGTGGAACCCGGAACCCTGGTGGGTCTGTCGGTGCGCCGCGACCTGGATCTGGCGGTGGCGCTGGTCGGCATCATGAAGGCCGGCGCCGGCTATTTCCCGCTGGACCCGAGCTATCCGCGCCAGCGCCTCGAGTTCATGATCGAGGATGTTTTCGCCTCTGGCGGGGCCAAGGTGATTCTGGTCAGCGAGGCCACCCGGGATGCGATTCCCGCGCCGGACGGCGTCACGCTGCTGTGCCTGGATGACGCCGAGGTGCAGCAGGAGCTGACCAAAGACACTGCCGGGCTAGGCCTTCCGGTGCCGCACCCCGATGACCCGATGTATCTGGTGTTCACCTCCGGCTCCACCGGCATGCCCAAGGGTGTGCTCGGCACCCACCGGTCGATGAGCGCGCGCCTGAACTGGCAGATCACCCACTACCCGGTCACCGGCCAGGACATCCGGCTGGCCCAGTCGTCGATGACGTTCCTGGAAGGCGGCATGGAGATGCTGGCCGGGCTGGCCGCCGGGGCGACGCTGATTCTGGCCGACGACACTGAGTTCCGTAACCCCGAAGCATTGGCACGGCTGATCGTGAACGAGCGGGTGGCGCAGGTGACCGCGGTGGCCAGCCTGATCTCGGTGCTGGCCGATTCGGCACCCGACGCGCTGCGCGGCCTGCGCCGGCTGGTGTGCAGCGG
>NZ_CP083986.1:1889452-1891638 GCF_020172685.1 [Mycobacterium] nativiensis
CGAGAAAGGCCGCCGGCTGCTGGACAGGACCAGGTACTTCGACGAACCGTGACCGGAACACCGCTGCTACTCGGCGTGATTGCGCTGATCGGTCTGGGCGGGTTGTTCGCGGCAATCGACGCCGCGGTCAATACCGTCTCGCCGGCGCGGGTCGAGGAGCTGGTGCGAGCGAAGCGACCCGGTGCGGTCTGGCTGGTCAAGCTGATGGCCGAACGTCCGCGCTACATCAACCTGGTGGTGTTGTTGCGCATCACCTGCGAGGTCACCGCGACCGCGCTGCTGGTGCATCTGCTCAGCGCCGTGCTCGGCCTGGACTGGGGCCTGCTCGCGGCCGCGGCGGCCATGGTGGTGGTCAGCTTCGTGGTGATCGGGGTGGGACCGCGGACCCTGGGCCGGCAGAACGCCTATTCGATCGCGCTGGCCGCAGCGCTGCCGCTGCAAGTCCTGTCGGTGCTGCTCGCCCCGATCAGCCGCGTGCTGGTGGTGTTGGGTAATGCGCTGACCCCGGGGCGCGGCTTCCGCAACGGGCCGTTCGCCTCCGAAATCGAGCTGCGCGAAGTCGTCGACATGGCACAGCAGCGCGGTGTGGTGGCGGCCGACGAACGCCGGATGATCCAGTCGGTCTTCGAACTCGCCGACACCCCGGCCCGTGAGGTGATGGTGCCGCGCACCGAGATGGTGTGGATCGAGCGTGACAAATCGGCAGGTCAAGCCACGTCTCTGGCGGTGCGCAGTGGGCATTCCCGCATCCCGGTGATCGGTGAGAACGTCGACGACATCCTCGGTGTCGTCTACCTGAAAGACCTTGTCCAACAAACCTATTACTCGACCAATGGGGGGCGTGACACCACGGTGGCGCAGGTGATGCGACCGGCCGTCTTCATGCCCGACTCCAAAGCGCTCAACGCGCTGCTCGAAGACATGCAGCGCAGTCGCTATCACATGGCGCTGCTGGTCGACGAGTACGGCGCGATCGCCGGACTGGTCACCATCGAGGACGTCTTGGAGGAGATCGTCGGCGAGATCGCCGACGAGTACGACCAAGGCGAAGTCGCTCCGGTGGAAGAGCTGGACGGCAACAGATTTCGGGTTTCGGCGCGGCTGCCGATCGAAGACGTCGGGGAGCTCTACGGGGTCGAGTTCGACTCCGGTCTCGACGTCGACACGGTCGGCGGGCTGCTCGCGCTGGAGCTGGGCCGCGTTCCGCTGCCCGGCGCCGAGGTAGTGTCACACGGCCTGCGCCTGCGGGCTGAGGGCAGCCGCAACAGCCGCGGCCGGGTGCGGGTCAGCACGGTGTTGGTCAGCCCGGTCGAGCCCGCCGGTGAGGAGGCCGCAGTTGAGTAGTGCCGCACCGGTCGTGCGCGCGTCGAACGTGCACGCACGACGACAATTCACCCGAAATCTCGGGCTGAGAACACGTTCGGCGAAAGGCAGCTCGTGACTGGATCGGATTCCGGGTTTCATTCCGGCTTCGTATGTTTCGTCGGCCGGCCCAATACCGGCAAGTCGACTCTCACCAATGCCCTGGTGGGCGCGAAGGTGGCGATCACCTCCAATCGGCCGCAGACCACCCGGCACACCATCCGCGGCATCGTGCACCGGGACGACTTTCAGATCATCCTGGTCGACACTCCCGGCCTGCACCGTCCCCGGACGCTGCTGGGCAAGCGGCTCAACGAGTTGGTCAAAGACACCTATTCCGAGGTCGACGTCATCGGCCTGTGCATTCCGGCCGACGAGGCCATCGGGCCGGGGGACCGCTGGATCATCGAGCAGATCCGCGTCATCGCCCCCCGAACCAAGCTGGTTGTCGTCGTCACCAAGATCGACAAGACCACCCGCGACAAGGTTGCCGCGCAACTGGTCGCGGTCGGTGAACTGGCGCCGGAAGCCGAGATCGTCCCGGTGTCGGCGGTCAGCGGCGAGCAGGTCGATGTGCTGATCAACGTGCTGGCCGCTGCGCTGCCCGTCGGGCCGGCCTTCTATCCGGACGGTGAACTGACCGACGAGCCCGAAGAGACCCTGATGGCCGAGTTCATCCGAGAGGCCGCGCTGGAAGGCGTGCGCGACGAACTGCCGCATTCACTGGCGGTGGTGATCGAGGAGGTGCGCCCGCGCGATGATCGCGAGGACCTGATCGAGGTCTATGCGCTGCTTTATGTGGAGCGCGACAGCCAGAAGGGGAT
>NZ_CP083986.1:1891738-1893040 GCF_020172685.1 [Mycobacterium] nativiensis
CCCATCAACGACCTGCAGGCATGGTCGGCCAACAACTGGGAGTGGTTCGACCCGAGCCACGCGCACCGGGTGCTGTGGCCGGATCGTGAGTACCGCCCTGACCTCGACATCCTGATCGCGGGCTGCGGCACCAACCAGGCGGCGGTCTTCGCCTACAACAACCCGCAGGCGCGGGTGGTGGCCGTCGACATCAGTGCGTCGTCGTTGGGGCACCAGCAGTACCTCAAGGACAAGCACGGGCTGTGGAACCTGGAGCTGCACCAGCTGCCGATCGAGGAGCTGTCCACGCTCGGCCGTGACTTCGACCTGGCGATCTCGACGGGCGTGCTGCACCACATGGCCGACCCGAAGGTGGGCATGAAGGCGATCGCAGAGCGCCTGCGGCCCGACGGCGTCGCCGGCATCATGCTCTACGCGCGCTACGGCCGCATCGGCATCGAAATCCTGGAGACGGTCTTCCAGGACCTGGGGTTGGAGCAGAACGACGAGTCGATTCAGACCGTCCGCCAGGCCATCCGCCTACTGTCGCAGGACCACCCGGTCCAGCCGTACCTCAAGATCGCCGGCGACCTGGCCTCGGACTCGGGTCTGGTGGACACGTTCTTGCACGGTCGGGCGAAGAGCTACGACGTCGACGGCTGCATCGATCTGGCCAACTCGGCCGGCCTGGACTTCCAGGGCTGGCTGCTCAAGGCGCCGTACTACGCCCACGACGTGGCGGTGCCGTCGGCCGGCTTCTACGACAAGGTGAATGCCTTGCCGGAGGAGAAGATCTGGTCGGTGATGGAGCGCATCCACACCCTCAACGCGCGGCACTTCTTCATTGCCACGCGGCCCGAGCGGCCCAAGAGCAGCTACCAGATCGACTTCTCGACGCCCGAGAGCCTCGACTACGTGCCGCTGTTCCGCTTCAAGTGTGGCTTGAACGGCAACGAGATCTTCCGTTCGGGCTGGCGTATGCCGCTGAACCCGGCGCAGCTGCCGTTCGTTCAGAGCATCGACGGTCGTCGCAGCATTCGTCAGATCGCCGCGGACCTGGCGCAGGCCGGCGGCCCGGCGCGCGGCAGTGCGGCGGACCTGGAGAAGTTCGGTCGCAAGCTGTTCCAGTCGCTGTGGCGCCTGGACTTCGTCGCGATCGATCTGAGTGCCGGTTCCTGATCGTCGGTATGGCCGGTAAGCCGCCGCGGCGACCGCATGGTCGCCGCAGGCGGCGCCGGCCCGGTCGGGCAGGATAGGGCGCATGGTGTTGAATCGGGCCAATCGGAAGCCTGCCTTCCCACAACTGCCCGCGGCACCCGAGGA
>NZ_CP083986.1:1893218-1922606 GCF_020172685.1 [Mycobacterium] nativiensis
AGATGTGTATAAGAGACAGGACTGGGAGGCGACGGCTACGACGCGGCCACCGATATCCATGCCGCCGGTGGCGCCGACGGCGGCGACGCCGCACTCGGTGGAAACGGTGGACAAGGTGGTCACGGTGGTGCGGGCGGGGCCGGTGGCGGGGTGGCCTCCGGCGGCTCGGGCAGTGCCGGGGCCAATGGTGACGGTGGCGCCGGCGGCGCCGGCGGTGACGCCGGATCCGGTGGTAACGGCGGCGACGCTGCCAACGGCACCGCCGGCCACGTCGATGGTGGCAACGGCGGCGCCGGGGCCAATGCCGGAGTGGCCGGCGCGGGCGGCCTCGGGGGCGAGGCCGGTGTCGGTGGGTCAGCCGGTACCGGGGTGACCGGTGTAGCCGGCGCCGACGGCGTCAAGGGTTTGCTGGGCGGCAATGGGGGCGACGGCGGGAACGGCTTCAACCAGGCGCCGGTGGTGCCGCAGGGCGGCTTCGCCGGTCAGGGCGCCACCATCATGTCCGGCGCCGCCCGAACCGGCCTGGCCGGCGGCAACGGCGGGTTGGGCGGCGCGGCCGCCTTCGACGCCGGGGTCGGCGGCAACGGCGGAGACGGTGGCTCCGGGGGTGCCGGTGGTGCCGGCGGGTCCGGCGGCTGGGAGGCCGGTAACGGCGGCACCGGCGGCAGCGGCGGCAGGGGCGGTGCCGGCGGAGAGGGCAGCTCCATTGCCGCCGGTGGCCAGGGCGGCGCGGGCGGTGCCGGCGGCAACGGCGGCGCCGGTGGCAACTGGACCGGCGACCAGTCCAGTCTCGACGCCGGTGCGCCGGGCACCGCGGGCAACGGTGGTGACGCCGGTCAGGGCGGCCAGGGCGGTCAGGGCGGGGTGGGCTACATCGGACAGCAGGGCGTGCTGGCCACCAACAACGGTGACGGCGAGGCCGGCGGGCAGGCCGGCAACGGGGGACAGGGCGGCACGGGCGGCACCGGTGGCAACGCCGGCACCGGCGCCCACGGCACGGTGGGAATCAACGGCAACGGTGGCGGGGGCGGCCAGGGCGGCAACGGTGGTACAGCCGGTTCCGGTGGTCAGGGCGCGACCGGTGATGCCGCCCTGGCGGTCAACCAGGGTGCCGGTGGCAGCGGCGGTGCGGCCGGAAGCGCCGGGGTGGGCGGCCGCGGCGGTGACGGTGGCGCAGGTGGTTCGACCGCAGGCGGCGCCGCCGGCAACAACGGTTCCGGTGGCCGGGGCGGCGACGGCGGTGCCGGTGCGGCCGGTGGCGATGGCGGACGCGGGGCGGAGGGCCTCGTCGGGGTTGCCGGCTCCCACGGCGACCTCGGCGCCGGCGGCGACGGCGGTGACGGCGGCAACTCGGCGCAGGGCGGTGCCGCCGGCCTCGGCGGCAATGCCGGCACCGGTGGCACCGGCACTGCCGGCACGGCCGGGGGAACCGGCGGTACCGGCCAGAGCCTTTCGGTAGCGGCAGGTAACGGCGGCGACGGCGGCGCCGGTTATGACCCGACGGCAGCCGGCTCCGGCGCGTCGGCTGGGACCAGCGGCGGCAACGGTGGTGCCGGCGGCAACGGCGGCAACATCGGTGCTGGTGGGCGAGGTGGCGACGGAGGCTCCGGCACTGCCGGTGCGGACAATTCCGGGACAACCGGTGGCACCGGCACCGGCGGTGTCGACGGTCTGGCCGGCGGCAGCGGGGGCAGCGGCGGCAACGGCGGACACGGCGGCAACGGTGGATCGACCTCGGGTGCCGCGGGTAGCGGCGGTACCGCCGGCAGTGGCGCAAATGGTGGTGGCGGCGGTGCCGGCGTCAACGGCGTTGGCGGCGATATCGGCGTCACCGGGGTGAACGGCGGCAACGGCGGTAGCGGCACCAATGGCGGGGCCGGCGGCCAAGGCGGTGCCGGCGGTGTCGGGGGCAGTGGTGGAGCGGCCGGCCTGACGTTGGCCGGTACCGGATCCACCGGTGGGGCTACCACCGGAACCAACGGATCCGGTGGTAGCGGTGGCGCTGGCGGCGCTGGTGGTAATGCCGGTGCTGGTGGCACCGGTGCACTGGGGGTGGCCGGGACTGCTGGTGGCGGGGACACCGGTGCGGCCCTCGGTGGCGGTGGCAACGGTGGCGCGGCAGGCACCGCGGGTCTTGGCGGCGCCGGCGGTGGCGGTGGTGCCGGCGGCTCGACCGCCGGTGCCGCTGCGGGTGCCGATGGTGCTGGTGGGCACGGCGGTGACGGCGGTGATGCGGCCACCGGTGGCGGTGGAGGTAAGGGTGCTGCCGGTACGGCCTCCGACGCTGGCTTTGATGGCGTTGTCGGTTCTGGCGGGCATGGCGGTGACGGTGGGAATTCGGCCGTCGGCGGTGCTGGTGGCGCTGCCGGACAGAACGGGGATGGCACCACTACCGCGGGCAACGCCGGCAATGACGGCACCGGCGTGACGGGGCCGGCGGGTAACGGCGGTGACGGTGGCGCTGGGTATGACCCGGCCGGGTCCGGGGCGGCGGCTGGGAGCAATGGGGGCAATGGTGGTGCCGGCGGTAATGGCGGCAACATCGGCAGGGGCGGAGACGGCGGCGCCGGCGGCTCCGGCACCGCGGGTGCCGGTAATTCCGGGATAACCGGGGGCGCCGGCATCGGTGGTGTCGACGGTCTGGCCGGCGGCAGCGGTGGCGGCGGCGGCAACGGCGGCGTCGGCGGTAACGGTGGATCGACCTCGGGTGCTGCCGGTAGCGGCGGTACCGCCGGCAACGGCGCCGATGGTGGTGACGGTGGTGCTGGCGTCGATGGAACGGCGGGCGCCAACGGCGGGGACGTCGGCACGCTGCTCGGCAACGGTGGTGCTGGCACCGCCGGTGGTGTGGGTGGTCGAGGCGGCAACGGCGGCCTCGGTGGTAATGGTGGTGCGGCGGGCAGCGCCACCAACGGGGCGGCCGGTTCGGTCGGCGCCAATGGAACGGGTGGCTCCGGTGGTGATGGCGGCGCCGGTGGTAATGCGGGTGCTGGTGGCACCGGTGCGTTGGGGGTGGCCGGGATTGCCGGTGGTGGGGACACCGGTGCGGCGCTCGGTGGTGGTGGCAATGGTGGTGCGGCGGGCATCGCGGGTGCTGGTGGTGCCGGTGGTACTGGCGGTGCGGGTGGATCGACTGCGGGTGCTGCTGCGGGTGCTGAGGGTGCTGGTGGGCACGGCGGTGACGGCGGCGACGGGGCTACCGGTGGCGGCGGGGGTAAGGGTGCTGCCGGTACGGCCTCCGACGCTGGGTTTGACGGCGTTGTCGGTTCTGGTGGGCATGGCGGTGACGGTGGGGATTCGGCCGTCGGCGGTGCTGGTGGCGCTGCTGGGCAGAACGGAGATGGCACCACTACCGCGGGCAACGCCGGCAATGCCGGTACGGGGGTGAGCGGGCCGGCGGGCAACGGCGGTGACGGTGGCGCCGGTTATGACCCGGCCGCGGCCGGGTCCGGGGCGTCGGCGGGGACCGACGGCGGCAACGGTGGTGCCGGCGGTAATGGCGGCAACATCGGCAGGGGCGGAGACGGCGGCGCCGGCGGCTCCGGGTCCGCCGGCAGCAACGGCGCTGCGGGAACATCGACCAGCGTCGACGGTGGGTCGGGTATCACCGGTGGTTCGGGCGGCTCCGGCGGCAACGGCGGACTCGGTGGTTCGATTTCCGGCGACGGTGGTGTCGGTGGCAGCGGCGGAAACGGCGCGATCGGCGGAGATGCCGGAACCGGGTTCAGCTTCGCCGGTACCACCGGTGGTGCCGGCGTCAACAACATGGATGGTCGGGCCGGCGGCAATGCCGGTGGCGTCGGAGGCGGTGGGGACGGCGGCCACGGCGGCAGTGGCGGTGGCACTGCCGGTGGGACCGGTTCGACCGGAGCCAACGGTGATGGCGGTAACGCCGGAGCCGGCGGTAACGGTGCCGCCGGTGGTGACGGTGGGGCCGGTGCGGTCGGACTGGCCGGCCAGACCATTCACGGCAGCCTTGGTGGCGGCGGCAACGGCGGTGCCGGTGGCAATTCGACCCAGGGCGGATCCGCCGGCACCGCGGGTGCGGCCGGCACCGGAGGGGCGGTGGGTACCGGCAGCGTCGGCAACTCGGCCACCGGCGGCGCCGGTGTGTCCGGGCCGGCCGGCAACGGTGGGGCCGGCGGCGCCGGTTATGACCCGGCCGCGGGCGGCTCCGGGGCGCCGGCGGGGACCTCCGGCGGCAACGGTGGTGCCGGAGGTGACGGCGGGAACATCGGTCAGGGCGGAGATGGCGGTGCAGGCGGCTCGGGCACCGCGGGTACCGACAACTCCGCCAACACCTCCGGCCTGAGCGGCGGCAAGGGCGGCTCCGGCGGTAATGGTGGCCTGGGCGGCAACGGCGGCTCGATCTCCGGAGCTGCCGGGATCGGTGGCAACGGTGGTACCGGTGCAGCCGGCGGCGGGGGCGGAATCGGAACCGTCGGCTCGGTCGGGACATCGAGCACGGTGGCGGGCACCCAGGGTGGTGCCGGTGGTGCCGGCGGCGACGGCGGCAGCGGCGGTAACGGTGGCGCCGGCGGTAAAGCATTGGGCGGCACTGGCTCCCAGGCGGCCACCGGCACCGGCGGCAACGCCGGTCTCGGCGGGAATGGTGGCCAGGGCGGCACCGGTGGCGCCGGGTACGCCGGCAGCAACGGGATCAACCCCTCCACCAGCACCGCCAATGGCCAATCCGGGAGTGCGGGCGGCACCGGCGGAATCGGTGGCCGGGGCGGGGCCGGCGGCAACGGCGGGACCGGCAGCACCGTCGGCACCAACGGCAACGGCGGCCAGGGCGGCCAGGGCGGTAGCGGTGGCAACGCCGGGGCCGGTGGCAACGGCGGCGCCGGCCAGTCGGGTATCGCCGGCGGCACCGACACCGGCGCTGCCAGGGGCGGCGGCGGTACCGGCGGCAGTGCCGGCACCGCAGGTGCGGGCGGCACCGGTGGCGCCGGCGGCGGTGGCGGGACCACCGTGGGGGCCGGCGGCACCAACGGCAGCGGTGGGGCCGGCGGTAGCGGCGGCAACGGAGCGCTCGCCGGCAACGGCGGCGACGGGGCGCAGGGCGTCGCCGGGGTGGCCGGCGGCGGTGTGGGTGCCGCTACCGGTGACAACGAAGGTGCCGGCGGCAACGGCGGCAACGGCGGCACTTCGAGTTTGAAGGGCGCGGGCGGCTCCGGCGGTGCGGCCGGCACCGGTGGCGCCGGAGGCGGGGGATCGGCCGGCGGCGGGGGCGCGGCCGGTAGCAACCCGGCACCGCTGCCGGCCGGCAACGGCGGCGACGGTGGCGACGGCTACGACCCGTCGGGCACCAACACCGGTGCCTCCGGTGGCAACGGTGGCAACGGTGGCAACGGCGGGAACCTCGGCAGGGGTGGTGAGGGCGGCGCCGGCGGTAGCGGCGCCAGCAACGGCTCGCCGGGCTGAGCCGGCGGGGCGGGGGCTAGGTCCGGCAGTCGGCGCAGGTGCCGAAGATCTCGATGGTGTGGCCGACGTCGGAGTAGTCGTGCTCGGCCGCGATCCGGGCGGCCCACTCCTCGACCTCGTGGTCGCCCACCTCGACGGTGGCACCGCAGCGGCGGCACACCAGGTGGTGATGATGGTGCTCCGAGCAGCGCCGGTACACCGATTCGCCGGTGTCGGCGCGCAGGGTGTCGACCTGTCCGGCCGCCGCCATCGCCTGCAGCGTGCGGTAGACGGTCGTCAGACCGATGTTCTCGCCGCGCTCGCGCAGGACATCATGCAGTTCCTGGGCGGAACGGAAGTCGTCGATGGTCTCCAACAGCGCTGAGATCGCCGCACGCTGCCGGGTGGAACGAACCCCGGGGGCACTCAACGGTCTTCACCGGCGTGTGCCACCGCGTCGACGACGATGTGCGCCAGGTGATGGTCGGCCAACCGGTAGAGCACCTCACGGCCGGACCGTTCCCCGGCGACCACGCCCGCCGATTTGAGGATCTTCAGGTGCTGGCTGACCAACGGCTGCGGCACTCCCAACGCGTCCACGAGCTCGTGGACGCAGCGGTGCGACTCCTGCAGTTGCAACACGATCGCGATGCGTACCGGAGCGGCCAGCGCGCGCAGCAGTTCGCCGGCGGCGTCGAGGATCTCGCGGGACGGTGTCGCGGGGAAGGCGGTCCCGGAGTGTTGGTGATCGTCGGCTACCAGACCGGATGCTGCGGGTGTCATTTCACCACCTCCAGCCATGTTGGAAATCGTTTTCAGCTGGCTCCACTGTTCCATGCATGATGATGCATGTCAAAGATCCGCACGGGGTCGATACCATGTCGGATGGTTTGCGCGTCGGCGTTGTCGACGCGATCCCGACAAGACAGGAGCGCATCCCTCGTGGCGTCCATCATCGACACCGTTGCCAACCTGGCCAAGCGACGTGGCCTGGTCTTCCAGTCGGGCGAGATTTACGGCGGCACAAAGTCGGCCTGGGATTACGGGCCACTCGGGGTGGAGCTCAAGGAGAACATCAAGCGACAGTGGTGGCGCTCGGTCGTGACGTCCCGAGACGACGTCGTCGGCCTGGACAGTGCGATCATCCTGCCGCGTCAGGTGTGGGTGGCCTCCGGTCACGTCGCGGTGTTCAACGACCCGCTGGTGGAGTGCCTCAACTGCCACAAGCGGCACCGGCAGGACCACATGCAGGAGGCGGTGGCGCTCAAGAAAGGCGGTAACCCCGACGACGTGCCGATGAGCGACATCTCCTGCCCGGACTGCGGTACCAAGGGCGAGTGGACCGAGCCCCGTGACTTCAACATGATGCTCAAGACCTACCTGGGCCCGATCGAGTCCGAAGAGGGCCTGCACTATCTGCGCCCGGAGACCGCCCAGGGCATCTTCGTCAACTTCGCCAACGTGGTGACCACCGCGCGCCGCAAGCCGCCGTTCGGAATCGGCCAGATCGGCAAGAGCTTCCGCAACGAGATCACCCCCGGCAACTTCATCTTCCGGACCCGTGAGTTCGAGCAGATGGAGATGGAGTTCTTCGTCGAGCCGTCCACCGCACCCGAGTGGCACCAGTACTGGATCGATGCGCGCCTGCAGTGGTACATCGACCTGGGGATCAATCCGGAGAACCTGCGGCTCTACGAACACCCGCTTGAGAAGCTGTCGCACTACTCGGCCGGCACCACCGACATCGAGTACAAGTTCGGTTTTGCCGGGAACCCGTGGGGTGAGCTGGAAGGTATCGCCAACCGCACCAACTTCGACCTGACCACGCACTCCGAGCATTCCGGCGTAGACCTGACGTTCTATGACCAGGCATCCGACACCCGCTACACGCCCTACGTGATCGAACCGGCAGCCGGCCTGACCCGCTCGCTGATGGCCTTCCTGGTCGACTCCTACCACGAGGACGAGGCCCCCAACGCCAAGGGCGGGGTGGACAAGCGCACCGTGCTGCGACTCGACCCGCGGCTGGCGCCGGTCAAGGCCGCCGTGTTGCCGCTGAGCCGCAACGCCGACCTGTCGCCGAAGGCGCGGGATCTTGCCGCGGAGCTGCGTAAGTCCTGGAACGTCGAGTTCGACGACGCCGGGGCGGTCGGCCGGCGCTACCGGCGTCAGGACGAGATCGGCACCCCGTTCTGCATCACGGTCGACTTCGACTCGCTCGAAGACCACGCCGTCACCGTGCGCGAGCGCGACACCATGGCGCAGGAGCGGGTGGCCATCGACGCGGTCTCCGACTACCTGGCGGTGCGGCTCAAGGGCTGCTGAGCGCTTCTAGCAATATTTGAGGCCTCGTGGGGGTGTCCTTTAGTCCTTGATCGCTGCGCTCCTGAGCGTGTTTCGGTTTCGCTTCATGTACGCAATTCCGGGAACATGTCTTGGAGTCCTCATCAGGTGAAAAGTGGTGGGCTGCAGGCTTCCTGAGAGTCTGGGGCTTGGCTTGCTGTATAGCCGCGGCGCGCATTAGTTTGAAAAATCTGTGCTGCCGTAAGGCATTTCAACAACCAATGATTAGTCCACACCTGGGAGGTAGGTAGATGACTATGAGCAAGCGCACCACGAGGACACGCCGTCGCAGTCGTGTGATCGGGGCCGGGAGTGTGGCCGCCGCGTTTTTGGGGTTCGGGCTCGCCCCGCTGGTCACCGCGCCGGGCGCACACGCCGATGGGCTCGACTGGCTGATGGACATGTTCGACCCCAGCGCGGTCGCAGGTTCGGCCGTCGACACCTCCGGGGTGGACAGTGTCTTCGGCAATTCGCCGTTCTGGAACGAGCTGCTGCTGGCCAACCCCAGCCTTGACCCCGCCAGCGTGGTCGACTCGACGATGTACGACCCGTGGCACACGATGATGGAGAGCTGGATCAACAGCAGCCTGGGTCAGCAGATCGACGATTCCATCAACCAGGCCTACATCGCGATGAACGGCATCGACAGTCTCAACGGCGCGTGCGGCCTGATCTGCAACGGCGTCGACGGCACCGAGACCGACCCGAACGGCGGCGCCGGCGGCCTGTGGTTCGGCGACGGCGGCGACGGTTGGGACTCCACGGTTCACGGTGAGGTCGGCGGTGACGGCGGTTCCGCCGGGTTCTTCGGCAACGGTGGCGACGGCGGTGCCGGCTGGAACTCCACCATGGCCGGGGTCGACGGTGGCGCCGGAGGCAACGGTGGTACCGGTGGCACGATCATGGGCGACGGCGGGGCCGGCGGTGCCGGCGGCGCCGGGTACGGCGGCACGGCCAACGGTTCCGGCGGCATCACGATCGGCTCCAACGGTGGCGCTGGCGGTGCCGGTGGCAACACCAGCGATGCCGGCACCTTGATCTTCGGCAACGGTGGTGCCGGTGGTGCCGGGGGTGTCGGTGGAGACGCCACCGCCAACGGCGCGGGCGGCACCGACACCGGCGGCAACGGTGGTGCCGGTGGCACCGGCGGGAACTCGTCCGCACCCATCGGCAACGGCGGTGAAGGCGGCGTCGGTGGTGCGGGCGGCGGCGGCGGTGACGGCACCGCGAACGGGTCCGAGGGCAACTCGACCGGCGGCAGCGGCGGAATGGGCGGCACCGGCGGCACCGCCGAGAACGGACACGGCGGCACGGGCGGGGTCGGCGGCGCCGGTGGCGACGCCAGGTCCAACGGACACCTCGGTGTTGCCATCGCCGGTGCCGGCGGGACCGGCGGCACCGGTGGCCAGGGCCTGATCGCCGGCACCGGCGGTGACGGCGGTGCCGGGGGCGCAGCCAGGTCCAACGGTTCCGACGGCATCGCGACAGCGGGTGCCGGTGGTGCCGGTGGGGTCGGCGCAACCGGGGCCACAGGCGCGGCCGGTCAGCCCGGTCAGCCCGGCGGTCAGGGCGGCAATGGTGGTACCGGCGGCGACGCCACGACCAAGGGTGCCGGTGGCACCTCGACCGCCGGTAACGGCGGCGACGGTGGTGCCGGCGGCAACGGTGGTACCGGAGGTACCGGTGGCGCTGCCGGCGGCAAGGGCGGCCCGGGCGGCACCGGTGGCGCAGGGGGTGCCGCATCCGCGACCGGCAACGGCAGCGTGGAGCACAACGGTACGGCCGGCGAGGCCGGGGCGACCGGTCAGAACGGTGCAGCCGGACCGACCAGCACCACCCCCTGACGCGCAGCCCCGTAAAAGTGCCCGCACACCTTTGAGTGTGCGGGCACTTTTGCTCTCGTGGACCGGCCGCCAGGACGAGCCCGGCGCACCCCTGCTGATCGCGGTCAGTCTCCGGCGACTTCGGGGGCGGTCGGCTCGAAGGGCCTGAACCAGTCGGTCCGGGTTCGCCAGGATTGGGCGGACGCGTAGGCGAAGGCGGCGGCACTTACGCCCGCGCAGATCCAGGTGGGCAGCGTGACGGCGCTGCCGACCAGCACGCTGGTCAACTGCACGAGGATCGCCGCGACTTTGAAGGCGGCCCAGACCAGGTACAGGTCAGCGGAGGATTTCGACCGTGGATCGCGGCGCAGGGTCAGCAGTACCCGGCCGGTGAACCCGAACAGATACAGCGCCAGGGCGGCGACCAGCGCCCAGTACGCCCCGAACCATGGGCCGCGGGGCGCGAACACATCGAGGTGCTCGGGTTGTCCCTGGTCGGCGACGCAGAACACGATGACTACCAGGGGCAGACCGAGTTTCAGCGGCGTCGTGATGTGGCGCTGCCCCAGCAGTCGGGCTTGGTCGTCGTCGGTCAGTCGCGTCACCAGATGCTCGAACATGACTGCCACCGCACAGAACATGCAGAGCACGGCGAGCAGACCGGCGACGTTCCACAAGCCGAACACCCGGTATACCAGCGGGTCGAAACTTGTCGTCCCCAGCGGGGACATCAGCAGCCCGGCGCCGCCGATGAGGACGAGGACACGGGAGGGATTGGTGTCCCAGCGCGAGCCCCAGGTGTCGCGTCGGACCCACAGTGCATACCCGCACGCCACCAAGGCTCCGATGAGGGCGACGTCGACCACGGCTCAGGAGTTTACGCAGGGCTGGTTCGGCGGACCCCGCAGCGGCGGGACGGCCGTTGCCGGTATGGGGCCGCCGGCGGGGCGGTGCGTCAGAAGCCGAGCGGCAGCAGTGCAACCCACAGGTCGGTCAGCGGATCTGTGAACGGAATGGTGGTGGTGCTGTCGAGGGCCGGGTCCATCGTGTCGGTGAACGTGTTGACGGTCACATCCACGGTTCCAGCCGACACATCGGTGGGCAGTCCCGGGTCGAATGCGGCCAGACCGTCCGACGGGTCGATTCCCGACGTCAGGACATCGGTGATCCCCAGAGAAGGAATCTGGAAGATCAGCGCTTGGAAATGTTCATCCGGGTCGGCGAACGCCTGATCGCTGAAGAATCCGAAATTCTGATCGGGCCCGCTCATGAAGTCCGGGTCGGGTACTCCCGGGGTGATGGTGATGCCGTCTTCGTCGGCGTGGGCGACGGGACCGGTTGCCAGCGCGATGAGCCCGAGAGCTGCGGACGCGCCGGCAGTTGCGCTGAGGATTAACGTTCTTCGTCGACTGCTCATGGGGAACTCCAAATGCGTATGTGACCTAGGTCACGATTCGTGAGGGGGCTCACCTTACGCCTTCACTGAAAACGCCGGAAGGCGGAACTTCTCATTCGAGAAGACGGGAAATTCTCCCGTTTCAGAAGCGGCCGCCGCCGCCGAAGAAGCCCCCGCCGCCAGAGGAGCCGCCGAAGGAGGTCGGACTCCAGCCTCCGCCTCCGCCGCTGCCTCCGCCGAAGCCGCCGCCGCTGAGGATGTTGCCGATGATGATGCCGCCGAGCATGGCGCCGGTGTCGTTGCCGCCGCCCGGTCCGCCGCCGTAGCGCCCGTAGTAGGCGCGCTGCGCGGACTGGACGTCGGCCTTGGCCAGTGACTGGGCGGCGGCTGCGAGTGTGGCCGCACCGTTGGCCTGGGTGATGGCACCGGCGACGTCGGTGGTGCGCAAATCCTGAGCTGCGTCCAGCCGTCGGCGCGCTTCCGCCAACCGGGTGCGGGCCTCCGGCCCGACACTGCCGCGGCGGGTGTCGATGTAGTCCGATACGGCGCGGATCCGCGACGAGGCGGTGAACAGGGCCTGTTCCAGGGTGCGGGCGAGTCGCTCGGCAGCGGCGCGTTCCTCGGCCAGGGTGTCCAACAGCTGGTCGAGCGCGGAGTCCGCCTTGATCAATGTGGTGAAGGCGCCCAACGGATCTCCGGAACTGCGTGCATCGCTGACGGCCTTGACCGCGGTGTCGCGGGCCGAGGTCAGTTCGGCCTTGTGGGTGCCCGCCCCGCGCTGCAGTTGGGTGTTGGCCTGGCCGATGCCCGCCTCGATGTCGGTGATGGCGTCCGGCAGCGTGGCGACCGCGTGGCGGATGTCGCGGGCGGCGGTGTCCACCGCGTCCAGCAGGGCTCGGCCTTGGCGCAGCGCCGACTCGGCGGCTCGCACCGCGTCCACCAAGTCGCTCTGTCCGCCGGTCACCGGATGGTCGGCCAGCCCGCGGGCCCGGGTGATGTTGCGTTCGGCGAAGGCCGCCCGGTCTTGGGCCGTCTTGACATTGCCGGACACCGAAGTGAGCGCGGTGGCGTCGAATTCGGTGTGCAGCTCCACCAGGTGTCGCTCGGCGGCCGGGATTCGCCCGGTCAGCTCGACAAGCTGTTGGGTCATGGCGTCGAGGCGCGCCGGCGCGTTGAGGACCAGGTCGCGCAACTGCTCGAATGATGTGCGCTGCGTTTCCAATTCGCGGTCGGCCTTGGACGCGGTGACGATCACCCCGGTCAGCAGATCGCGCTGTTGGGCCGGCGTCTCGGGGATGTCGTCGTCGAGTTGCTGGCGGACGGTGAAGGCGTGCTCCATGGTGGCCTTAGCGGCGGCCACCGCCTGCGCGAACGACCGGGTGCGATCCTCTCCGAACTCTTCGACCGCCAACTCCAGCTCGTTGGCGCTGGTACGGATCGCGTTGTCGACGGCGACGACCTTCTCCCGCGACAGCGCATCCAGGGTGTACACCGGCACGTCGGCCAGCGTGTTCGGATCGGTCGAGTCGAGCCGCCGCGCCGCCACCAGCGCCGAGTTCCGTCGTCGCCGCCGCAGGTAACGCGCCACCAAAAACACCACCACACCGGCCAGCGCGATGGCCGCCAGCGCGATCAGGATCGGCGCCCAGCTCACCTCGGTCGGCGCTGCCGCCGCGTTGAGCCCGGCGGCGGCGGTCGTCGCCGCCCCGGCCCAGTCGCCGCGGTGCAGCGCGGGCTCGATCTGGTTGCGCCGCAGCGAGTCAACCTTCCCGGTGCTGATCTCGGTAATGCTGTTGGACACCAGGAACGCGTAGCTGCGGTCTGCGGTGGCAACCGCCAGGACGGCGTCATTGTTGCCCAGGTCGCTGAGCCGCGCCGTGGTGCGGCCCCAGTCATCGGCGGTCTGCCCGGAGAACACGTCGACGTAGACCACCCACAGCCGGATGTGTCGTTCGGCGTAGAGCTTGTCGATCGAGGCCTGCACCCCATCGCGGTCTGACGGCGACAAAACCCCGGCACTGTCGGTGATCGAGCTGGGCAGGCGCATCGGCGGTTGCGCTGCGACACTCGGTGCCACCAGCAGCAGCACGGCGGCGATGACGGCCAGGGCGGCGCCGGTCAGGCGGGTGATTCGCATGCTGGCCAATGTATATGCGTTCCCGGACAGATCGCCGGAATTCTGCGACTGGCCCAGGCGGCTCGGCGGGGTTTCACACCCGGCGTGTCGCCGACTCGGGCGCGGTCAAAATAGACTGGCGGCGGTGGCCACGAACTCACGCGACAACTACGACGCACACGACCGCGATCGCATCGTGGCGGAGCCGACGAAAACCGCCGGCCTGCCCGGAACCGGCGGTCAACATCGCACCGACTTCGCCCGTGACCGGGCCAGGGTGCTGCACAGCGCCGCGCTGCGCCGACTGGCGGACAAGACGCAGGTGGTCGGTCCCCGCGACGGCGACACCCCGCGTACCCGGCTGACCCACTCGTTGGAGGTGGCACAGATCGGGCGGGGGATGGCGATCGGTTTGGGTTGCGACCCGGACCTGGCCGATCTGGCTGGGCTGGCTCACGACATCGGGCATCCGCCGTACGGGCACAACGGTGAGCAGGCGCTCAACGAAATCGCCGCAGACTGTGGCGGATTCGAAGGCAACGCGCAGAACTTTCGCATCCTGACCGGCCTGGAACCGAAAGTTCTCGGGCCGGACGGGCGCAGTGCGGGGTTGAACCTGAGTCGGGCGGCGTTGGACGCGGTCACCAAGTATCCGTGGTCGCGGCAACCCGGCCGGACCAAGTTCGGGTTCTACGACGACGATCGTGCTGCCGCCGAGTGGATGCGGCAGGGAGCGCCGCAGGGCCGGGTCTGCCTGGAGTCGCAGATCATGGACTGGGCCGACGACGTCGCCTACTCGGTGCACGACGTGGAAGACGGTGTCATCGCGGGCCGTATCGACCTGCGCGTGCTCGGCGACGCGGCGACTGTGGCCGAGCTGGCGCGGCTCGGTGATCCCGACGGGGTCCACGACCTGGCCGAGGCCGCGCGCCGGCTCACCGAGTTGCCTGTGGTGGCCGCCGTCGGCGTCTACGACGCCACGCTGTCAGCCTCGGTGGCACTCAAGCGACTGACCAGCGAACTGGTCGGCCGGTTCGCCTCCGCGGCCATCACCGCGACCCAGGCCGCCGCCGGCCGGCGGCCGCTGACCCGCTACCAGGCCGACCTGGAGGTGCCCGAACTGGTGCGGGCTGAAGTCGCCGTGCTGAAAACCCTTGCCGTGCAGTTCATCATGTCCGAAGATCGGCACCGCAAGATCCAGGCCGAGCAGCGCGATCGGGTTCACGCGGTGGCGCAGCGACTGCTCGCCGGGGCGCCGGACACCCTGGATCCGCTCTTCGCCCCGGCCTATGCCGCCGCCGCCGACGACGGTGCCCGGCTGCGGGTGATCATCGATCAGATCGCGTCCTGCACGGAAGGGCGCTTCGAGCGTCTCGAGACGGGCTAGCGAACTCAGCCGAGCTTGCTGGCCTTGTCCATCATCGCCTGCACGGCCTCGATGCTGCTGGTCTGCGGATCGCCCGATCCGGTCGCATTCTCGGTGCCGGTGAACGCGATCAGGACCCCGACGATGCAGTTGCCCTGCACGCCGATGGCCCGGGTGTCGGGGGCCTTGGGGCTCTTGTCGAGCACGATGGAGGCGGCCAGCACGTCATCGGTGACCCGGACGTCGGTGATGTGCATTTCGGTGCCACGAAGGGGCGGCGATCCGTCCGAATTCGGGTCAGCGGTGTTGACCGGCTGGCCGTCGCAGGCCTTCCACTGCTCGGCGAACTTCGCGAACAGCGCCTGGGCGTCGGCGGCACTGGGCAGGGCGACCACGGCCTCCTTGACGAACATCACCCGGGTGTTGAGCGGCTTGAAGCCGTTGCCCTTGGGCTCGGAGTCGATCCACGTCTCGCGGGCGTAACTGCGCACGTCGGCCGATTCGTACACGCTCTTCGGTGCGACATCCACCACGCCGACGCACTCGCCGGCCGCCGACGAGTCATCCATCGCCTCCAGTCCGCCGTACGCCGGTGGGCCGGTGACGGTCGTGAAGGGTTGATCGAGCATGGCGGTCAGTTCGGTGCCGTCGAGCAGGATCTGCTTGACGGCCTCGCCGGTGATGCCACCGGAGGCGCTCTGCGAGCGGTTGGGGAGAACCAGCCAGGTCACCAGCCCCACCACGGCCAGTGCTGCGACACCGATCGCGAGCAGCAAGCGGGGCCGTTTGGACTTCGCCGCCTTCGGCTGCTCTGAACGGCTCATGAACACTCCCTGACGTCGGCGTTGACGAACCGAGCTTAAAACATGGCGGCTTGGGGCTGGCTGTGCGCTCTACACTGGCCCGGTGCCTGGCCGTATCTCCGATCGTGACATCGCCGCTATTCGCGAGCGCGTCCGAATCGAGGACGTGGTCGGCGACTATGTGCAGCTCAGGCGGGCCGGGGCCGACTCGCTGAAGGGTCTGTGCCCATTCCACAACGAGAAGTCGCCGTCGTTTCACGTCCGGCCCAACCACGGCCTCTTTCACTGTTTCGGCTGCGGTGAGGGCGGCGACGTCTACGCCTTCATTCAGAAGATCGAGCACGCCAGCTTCGTCGAGGCGGTGGAACTGCTGGCCGATCGGGTCGGCCACACCATCACCTACACCGGAGCGTCGGCCACCAACATCCAGCGCGAGCGCGGTGGCCGCAGCCGGTTGATCGCCGCCAACGCGGCGGCGTGTGAGTTCTATACCGCCGCCCTTGGGACCGCCGAGGCGGCGCCGGCGCGAAAGTACCTCACCGAACGCAACTTCGACGCCGCCGCGGCCCAGCGGTTCGGCTGCGGCTTCGCCCCGTCCGGTTGGGACAGCTTGACGAAACACCTGCTGCGCAAGGGCTTTGAGTTCAAGGAGCTCGAGGCGGCCGGTTTGTCCAGGGAGGGGCGTCGCGGTCCGATGGACCGGTTCCACCGCCGGCTGCTGTGGCCGATCCGTTCCTCGGCGGGGGAGGTGATCGGGTTCGGCGCCCGCCGGTTGTTCGACGACGACCCGATGGAAGCCAAGTACGTCAACACCCCCGAAACGACGTTGTACAAGAAGTCCAACGTGTTGTTCGGCCTCGACCTGGCCAAGCGGGACATCGCGCGCGGGCACCAGGCCATCGTCGTCGAGGGCTATACCGACGTGATGGCTATGCACCTGGCGGGCGTGACCACCGCGGTCGCCTCGTGCGGCACCGCCTTTGGCGACGAGCACCTGGCGATGCTTCGCCGACTGATGATGGACGACAAGTTCTTTCGCGGCGAGTTGATCTACGTGTTCGACGGCGACGCGGCGGGTCGGGCTGCGGCGGTCAAGGCCCTCGAAGGCGAACAGCAGCTGGCCGGACAGTCGTTCGTCGCCGTGGCCGCCGACGGCATGGATCCCTGTGATCTGCGGTTGGCCCACGGCGATGAAGCGCTTCGGGATCTGGTGGCGCGCCGAACTCCGTTGTTCGAGTTCGCTGTCCGCACCGCGCTGGCCGAGATGGACCTGGACAACGCCGAGGGTCGGGTCGCGGCGCTGCGTCGCTGTGTGCCGATGGTCGCCCAGATCAAGGACGGCACACTGCGCGACGAATACGCGCGGCAGTTGGCCGGCTGGGTGGGCTGGGACGACGTCGGACAGGTGATTGGCCGGGTGCGTGCCGCGGCCAAGGGCGGCGGGCAGGCCAAGCAGCGCCCGGCCGCGCGTACCTCGGGCAAGCCGGCCGAGCAGCCCACGGTCAACCGTCCCGATCCGGCCGATCCGACGCTGTGGCCGCAGCGGGAGGCGCTCAAGGCCGCACTGCAGTTCCCGGCACTGGCCGGACCGGTGTTCGACACCCTGACGGTGGAGAGCTTCACCCACCCGGGCTATGCGGCGGTGCGTTCCGCGATCGACGCGGTGGGCGGAACCGCCTGCGCCGGGGCCGGCGGCGCACAGTGGGTCGAAGCGGTGCGTGAGCAGACGCCCTCAACGCTGACCACCGGGCTCATCCACGAGTTGAGTGTGGAGTCCATCCGTGTCGACGACGACAAGCTGCCCCGCTACATCGGCGGGGTGCTGGCACGGTTGCAGGAGGTGTGGGTGGGCCGGCAGATCGCCGAGGTCAAATCCAAACTGCAGCGCATGTCACCCGTTGAGCACAGCGACGAATACCACGCGTTGTTCGGTGACCTGGTCGCGATGGAGGCCTACCGACGCAGCCTGCTGGAGCAGGCCAGCGGCGACGATCTGACCGCCTGATCGCAAGACCGGCCGGCTCCGCGCGCTCGGCGAGGCCGGTCAGGCAGCGGCGGGGACCTTGTCGAGGAATCCCATTACCTTCTGGATGCGGCCGGCGCCGTCGGTAACGACCACGTCGAACCCGACGATCGGTGCCTCTTCGTTGGCCGGGCCGAGTTCCCAGCGGAACCGGGCCTGGTCATGGTGCGCATCGACCGGGCCGAGCAGGCGGAACACGAACCCGGGGAACTGTCCTTGTACCGCTGCGATCGTGGCGGCGATCGCCTCGGGGCTTTGGGCCACCGCCAGCGGGTCGACGTAGCTGGCGTCAGCGCTGAACAACGCGTCCACGGCTGCGCGGCGGACGGTCGGGTCGCTCTCATTCCATGCGTCGATGTAGCGCTGTGCCAAGTCATCGAACGAGCTCATGTGGTGCCTCCGTGGGTTGATCGGCCGGCCCTTCCGGCCTGGGCGACTCCCACCATCACCGAACAGGCCGCGTGTGTCGATTACGTCTGAGGTAGTGGTCGCGGGGCGCCCAGGTAGGCGGCCGTGGCGGCGTCGGCGGGCAGGAAAGACTCGATGGCGAGTTCGGACAAGGTGATGTCCACGGCGGTGCCGAACGTCGCGATCATCGCGAGGAAGGACAGGTCGGTCTCGCCGACCCGCAGCAGCAGCGGTACGTAGACGGAGCTCGGCGGGCTTGCCGTAGGCGCGCCGCCGGGGTCGTTGTGCGGGTAGGCGGCCAGCTCGTCGTGCAGCGCGAGCATCTCGTCGTCGGCGCGCGCCATGGCGCTGCGGCGCAGGCCTCCGAGCACGAAGGCGCGCCACTGGGAGAGGTTGCCGATGTGCGGTGCCATGCCCTCGGGGTGCAGGGTCAGTCGCAGTGCGTTGAGCGGCTGCTCGGCCAGCAGGGCCGGGGAGACCACCTGGGTGAGCGCGCCGATCGCGGCGTTGGCGTCGAGCACATTCCACGTCCGATCGACAGCCAGCGCGGGGTAGGGCTCGTGGGCGGCGAGCACCTCTCGTATCGCCGCCCGGGCCGAGGTCATCTCCGGTGCGGTCAGGTCGTGTTCGGGGTAGACCGGGGCGAAGCCGGCGGCCAGCAACAGTCGGTTGCGGTCCCGCAGCGGTACGTCGAGGTGCTCGGCAATCCGGATCACCATGTCCCGGCTCGGTTGGGAACGCCCAGTCTCGACGAAGCTGAGATGGCGGGTGGAGATGGCGGCTTCGTTGGACAGGTCGAGCTGACTCACCCGCCGATGGGTGCGCCATTGCCGCAGCAACGCGCCGAACGGGACCGGGGCCGGCGTACTGGTCATGGTCATGCGGGCAAGTCTTCCGCAGGCTCATCGTCTCCACCATGACGTCGGAGGTAATCGACCTCACGCAGGCGCACAGGTCAAGGTGAGGTCCACACCGTCAAAACGAACGGCGGCAGACCACTTCGAGGAGGACGACATGACCGACATCCTGTACGCCGACGACCTGGAACCCGGCCACCAGATTCCGCTCGGGCAGTACACCGTGACCGAAGACGAGATCGTTTCCTTTGCGCGGCAATGGGATCCGGTGTTCATTCACGCCGATCCCGCCGCCGCTGCGGAATCACCGCTCGGCGGCGTTATCGCCAGCGGGCTGCATACGTTGGCGATCTACCAGCGCCTTGCCGTGCAAGCCCTGTGGTGCCGCTTCAACGGGGGGATCGGTCGTGCTTTCGAAATCCATTTCCGCCGTCCCGTGCTGCCCGGCACCACAGTGACCGGGCATCTCACCATTGGGACGGTGATGCCCCGACCCGAACGTGGCGATGCCGAAATCACGATGACCGCAGAGCTTGTGGACGACAACGGCGACATCGTTCTCGACCTGACCAACCACTCGTTACTTCCGCTGCGCAACGCCAACCGCACGCGCAGCAGAACCAGATCCGCCGGCGCGCGCAGGTGAACAACCCGCGCCCAGCCGATGCGGTTGCCGTGTCCTAGCGGTCGTCTTCGGGTTCGACCGGCGTGACGATCGAGGTGCCGTCCTCGAGTTCGGTCAGCGTCACCATCTTCGGGTCGGGATGGATCCGGTCGGCGATGGTGCGGCGCCCTTTGTCGATCACCGATTTGGCGATCGGACTGCTGGTCATCGCGTGGTAGGTGCCGACGATCTGCTCGTAGCGGCGGCGTCCGGCCTTGGTGCCCATCACGTAGCCGACGCCCATCACCACGACGTATCCGATCAATGCGGTTCCTTACAACAGACGGTGCGGTGGTTCCATCCTGCCTCACGCGGCGCCCGGGTGTTTCGGTGCGACCCCCGTTGGTCGGGGCCGCGTTCCGGATGCGCTACAGTCTTGGAGTCCACGAGGACAGCAGTCCCCTGTAGCTCAATTGGCAGAGCATTCGGCTGTTAACCGGAGGGTTGGTGGTTCGAGTCCACCCGGGGGAGCCACGTTTGAAAGCGGCGTCGACCCAGGCTCAGTCGAGCCTGGGAATCACCGAAGGACCAGTCTGCTGAGGCTGGGCCGGTGCGGCGAACATCGACTGCTGTGACTGCGGCTGTTGTTGCTGCTGCTGGGCCGCGCGGGCCTGAGCGATCGCGTTGATCAACGGGCTGGCCGCCATCATCTCGCGGCGCTCTTCTTCGCTCAGCTCGTAGATCGCCCACGCGCCCCAGGCGGCCGGGCGCACATACAGGGTGACCTGCTGGCGGCCGTTGTTGAAGACGGCCGGAATCGCGACGGCCCGATCGGTGACCGCGAAGCTCGCCATCTCCTCGGTGATCCGCTGGATGTCGGCGGAATCCTGCAGCTCATAGGTCGGCGACTGGCCGCCCTTGGTCGGGGTGGCATTCAGCGCGAGGAACCACGCCATGGTTGGTACTCCTTTGGTTGGGCGTCGATGCCGACAGCCTATAGACGAGTCCCGGGGGATACATCGGCGGTCGCTTACGCTCCGGCAACACATCCCCGCGAGCCGGTCCCTGAACCGGGTTTAAATAAGGTGTGCGTTGGAAATTGAGCCGATTGTCGGCGCTGTTGTGCGTCCTGGTCGCGAGCTGCGCGCCGTGCGATATCCCCGCGGCGGCGCCGGGACTGCAATATCTCGGCCAGGCCCGACTGGCGTCGCACACGATGTTCGACGGCACCGTCGTCGGCGGCCTGTCGGGGATCAGTTACGACCCGGGTCGGGACTGCTTCTACGTGATCAGTGACGACCGGTCGACGACGGGTCCGGCCCGGTTCTACACGGTGCGGCTCGCACTGTCAGATCGTGGCGTCGACGACATCACCGTGAGCACCGTCCACCCGTTGCTGGACGAGGGCGGGCGGCCGTTCGCCCCCTTGAACGTCGACAGTTCGCCGCCCGTCGTGCCACCGGACCCCGAAGGCATCGCGTTCGACAGCCGCCGGCAGAGGCTGTACTGGACATCGGAGGGGGAGCGGCGCACCGGCCGGGACGGTGCGGTGTTGGCCGACCCCTGGATCCGGATCGCCGGGCTTGACGGCGGTTACCTCGGTCGATTCGACATACCACCGCAGCTGGCCATGTCGGCGCAGCACACCGGGCCGCGGCGCAACACCACGCTCGAAGGACTGAGCCTGACCGCCGACGGCCGGATGCTCTTCGCCGCGATGGAGGGGCCGGGCTACGACGACGGCGCGCTGCCGGATCAGTCCCACGGTGCGCTGACCCGTATCACCGCCTACCGGCTGGACGACGGCGACAAGTGGGCCACTCCGGTGGCCCAGTACGCCTATCCGCTGGAGCCGGCGACCGCCCCGGCCCAAACCAATGGGCTGACCGATCTGGTGGCGTTGTCGGACTCCACGTTCCTGGTGATCGAGCGGGCGTTCAGTGCCCGTCCGACGGTCCGGTTGTTTCGGGCCGATATCGGCTCCGGGGCCACCGACGTGCTCGGGATGCCGGCCCTGACCGGGGCGGCGGTGACTCCGATGACCAAGACACTGGTGGCCGACCTGTCCACCACGCCGGGGCTGGATCCGCTGGACAACATCGAGGGGATCACGCTGGGTCCGCGGCTGCCCGACGGGCGGCAAACGTTGGTGTTGGTCAGCGACGACAACTTCTCGCCGCGTGAGGTGACCCAGTTCCTGGTGTTCGCGATGCCGGCGCACTAGAAGCATTAGAAGTTGCATCGCATAGCGATTAACTGAGGCGAGCCGGGCCGGCACAGACTGAATGAGCACGCCTGCCTCGGAATTCGTAGTTTTCGAATGCCACCTGGTGCAATTGACGATTTGGGGTATCGAAAAGGGTCATGTTCATCACTGGACTGATAGCGTTAGAACAATGCGGAGCGACTGCCGGTTAGTGACGAGGCTGAGATCGCGCGTTGGCTGACTCCACCGACCGGCGCGCTGATGCCACGCGCCAGCAGATCATTCGCGCCGCTGCGCATCAGTTCGCCCAGCGGGCCTATCACGACGTCGGCCTCGACGACATTCTGGCCGAAGCGGAGTTGACCAAGGGCGCAATGTATTTCCATTTCCGGTCCAAGCATGCGCTGGCCCTGGCCGTCATCGACGGGCAACTCGCCCGGGCGGGCGCAGCGGTGCAGGAACTGGTGGATCGCAAGCTCTCGGGGTTGGAAACCCTGATCGACTTCGGTTACCAGATGGCGGTCGAAGACATCACCAGCGATGCGGCCCGAGCGATGCTGCATCTGCTGCCGGTGGTCGGCCGGACCGAGGGACTGCAGACCAAGGTGCTCAACGACGCGGTCGAAGCGCTCAGCGTGGTGGCCGAGCGGGCCATCGCCGAAGGCGACGTCGTCGACGCTGACCCGCATGACGTGACCCGGATGCTCCTGGCCCTGTACCTGGGGCTGCGGCAGGCGGGCGACCTCGACGAGCCCGAACAGTTCCTGCGGCGGTTCGAGCGGGGTTGGGCGGTCGTACTGCCCGGCGTGGTTCCCGTTGATCGGATCGACTATTTCCTCCAGTTCATACGGAGGCGTACCACGCTGGCCATCAAGGCCACCTCAGGCGCGGAGAGTCCCGACGTGGCGGGCGATCGGGTCAGCTGATGGCACGCCAGGTTCGGTCCGAGGCGACCCGGCGAAAGCTGCTCGACGCGGCTATCGAGGTGTTCGGCGAGGTCGGCTACGTCGCGGCCGGCCGAACCGCGATCATTGAGCGGGCCGGGGTCACCAAAGGTGCCCTCTACCACCATTTCGACTCGATGGACGCTTTGGTGGTCGCGATCATCGAAGGCGGATTCTCCACCGTCTTGAGCACCTTTCGCAGCATGTGCCGGCCGTCGTCGCCGGCCTTGGAAGGCATGATCCACGGCATGTTCGCCGTCACGGCGGTGCTGGCCGCGGACAAGGAGGCGCGTGCCGCGGGCCACCTGGTCTTCGCGCTGGCCGACTCGAACGATCTGGGAGCCGAGGTCGCCGGGGACTGGATGGACGCAGTGACGTCCCAGGCCGGACGGGCGATCGCCGAGGGCGATGTGCGCGCGGACCTCGAACCGGGACAGGTCGCCGAGGCGATCACCGGGGCCATGCTCGGGACGTGGCTGCTGTCTCCGTCTCGCGGTGACGGCGTCGGCCGGCTGACCCGGATGTGGGAGGCGCTGCTTCCCGCGATGGTGGCCGAGGACGCCCTGCCATACTTCCGGCAGTTCCTGGCTCGTGAGGCGCTGCGACATGACGTCGGCCCCGCGCCGGACGGCAGCGAGGCCGACTCAGCCGCCGAGGCCTGAGCGCCTACCGCTCATCGAGCCACAGCTGCTCGGTGAGGTCTTGGAACGTAGCCAGGGCTACCCGGTCGTCGGCGCGTTCGAGCGCCGATTTGCTCATCAGCGCGCGCACCGTTGAGCCATCCCGATGTTCCAGGGACACAACAAGATTGGCCAGTGAGTGCATCACCGAAAGGGCGGACTCCTCGGCCGGCGGAACCTCGCCGAAGATCTGCCGGAATTCCAGGGCGAGCACCTCGTCCTGGGCGTAGCCCAGCATGGCGGCGAACCCACTGTTGGCGAACAGGATGGTGCCGTCGTCGGCGATCGCCAGTACCGGTACCGGGATCCGCTCGAGTGCGACCAGGGCGGGCAACTGCCGCAGGGTGTCCATCGGGTTCTGAGGGGTTTGCGCGTTCCGCCGTCGCTCCATGCATCGATTATGACGGGAGGTGCCGGTGGGACGGACACCGTTCGCGCTGCAAGTACGACGAAAAGGTGGTGGTAGCACCGCCGGCAACGGACACGCCTGACGAACAGTCTCGTAATGATTGGACTGCATCCGAAAAGTATGTATTATCTCCGTTTATGCGAGGGACTGGTTTGCAAGGCTTGGGTGCGCCGCAGCGCGCGCCATGGTCTGCGCCGTGTGCGTCCCTCCCCAAGCTTCGCCCGGGGCACCTCGAGGGGTCCGCATCGCCGATTGCCGCTGTTCGCAGAGACGCGCAGGTGCACCGCACCTACCGCGGGACTCGCCGGCAGGCAGTCGGGGGTGCGGTTGTGTGCCGCTTGTACCGGGCGTCGTTCTTTTCAGATGACGAGCGCCTGGCTGTCGGCCAGGAAGGGCATCGCCATCCAGCGTGACGCCAGCATTGCTTCGGCGGCGGCGCCCGGTACCGGGCGGGAGAACAGGAAGCCCTGAGCGCGGTGGCAGCCGTGCCGCATCAAGGTGAGTGCGGCCGCGGAGGTTTCCACGCCCTCGGCAACCACCTGCAGGCCGAATGCCTCGGCGAGGGCGATGATCGCCCGGACGATCGCGAGGTCGCCGGCGTTGGCGCCCAATTCACGGACGAACACGGTGTCGATCTTGAGCGTGTCGACCGGTAGGTCCTTGAGGTGCGACAGCACGGCGTAGCCGGTGCCGAAGTCGTCGATGGCGATCTTGACCCCGGCCTCGCGCAGCTCGGCCAGGGTGCGCCGGGTGGTCTCGATGTTCTGCACCACCGCGCGCTCGGTGATCTCCAGGCACAACGTGCCGGGGCGCAGACCGAACTCCTCGACGGTGTCCACCACGTTCTGTACGAAACCGCGGGCCGCCAACTGGATGGGGGAGACGTTGACCCGCAGGGTGGCGTTGGTCCGAACGCCGTTGGCCTGCCACTGGCTGAATTCGGCGCACGCACTGCGCATCACCCAGCGGCCCAGGTCGTCGGCGAGGTTGGCCGATTCGGCGATGCTGATGAAGGAGCCGGGCAGCAACAACCCGCGGGTGGGATGGCGCCAGCGGACCAGCGCCTCGACCGCCACGATCGCGCCGCTCCACAGGTCGACCTCGGGCTGGTAGTACAGCAGTAGGGACTCGTCGTCGATCTTGCCCTGCAGGTGAAGCTCGATGTCCTTGCGGAACAAGCTCTTCAGCGACATGTCGTCGGTGGAACTGACGGTCTGGTTGCCGCCACCGCGTTTGGCGGCCAGGACGGCCTCGTCGGCGCGGTGCAGCAGGCCTGCGCTGGTGTCCTCGCCGGGCAGCCCGACGGTCACGCCCACGCTGACCGTGCTGGTGACGGTGTGACCCTGGATCTCCACCCGGTCGCGCAGCGCACCCTGGAGCCGGTCGGCGAAGGTCTCCGCGCTGGCCATCGACATCGGCCAGTCCGGGATGACGACGAACTCGTCGCCGCCGATCCGGGCCGTCATGGTGCGGTTGCCGGCGTAGGCCCGCAGTCGCCTGGCGAAGTCCTGGATGAACCAGTCGCCGGCGGAGTGCCCGAGGAAGTCGTTGATCGGCTTGAGCCGGTCCAGATCGATATAGAAGACGCCGACCGGGCCGGGGTTGCCCGCCACGAGCCGCTCGGACAGGTGGGCGACCAGTGCGCGCCGGTTGTGCAGACCGGTCAGGTCGTCGTGATCGGCGAGGTAGCGCAGCCGCTCCTCGGCCACCAGGCGGGCCTGTAACTGCGCGAACAGTGATGCGATCGCCTCGATCGTGTTGAGTTCTTCCGGTCGCCACTTTGGCCGGCGGAACTTGACCAGGCCGAGCATGCCGGTGGTGACCGGGCCGGAGATCAGCGGGGCGGTGGCCACCGACAGCGATTCCACGGCGTGGTCTCTCGACATCTCACGCACATAGCCCGAGTCGTTGGGCTCTGGCCGGATGACCGCCACCCGCTTGCCGTGCGCGCAGGTGGTGAAGACCGGATCGGCGGTGGTGAACGAGACCACGGCCAACGGGTCGGGGTTCGGCGGATCGGCGCGCGGCGGCCATTCCGCCACCAGCTTGGAAGCGCGGATCTCATGGTCGTTGTGGCGCAGGAATCCGGCGTCGACGTTGAGTTGCTCCACCAGGGTCTGCAGCACTCGTTCGCTGACCTCGGGCGCCGTGGACGGCGTGGTGGCCATCAGCTGGGCGGCGATCGAGGTGACCAGAGCCAATCTGTCCGCCACGATGTCCTTCCCCCGAAGACCTCAGCCCGGCGCCCGAGCGCCATGGGCCGCGGGAAGACCTCGGATCACTTCGGGCCGATACAGCAGTGAGCATATTCGACAAACAGGCCGGGCGGGAAACTACTAGGGCGAATTCCTGCTGGTCCGGCGGCGCCGACCCCCAGCGCCAGGCTCCGCCGCGCTTGCGATCGGCGCCTAGCGGACCGGTCGCGCCGGGGCGGTGTCGGCTAGGAAACGGCGCAGCACCTCGACGGCGTGGGCCAGGGTGCTGCGGTCTTCGGGCGCCAGACGGTCCAGCTCGGGATCGATCGCCGCGGCCCGATCCTGACGAACCTGGGCCAGGGTGTCCACTCCCTTGTCGGTGATGCGGATCAGCACCGCGCGGGCATCCTGCGGATCGGTGGCGCGGGTGGTCAGGCCGGCGTCTTCGAGGCGGCGCACCTGGGTGGTCATCGTCGGCTGCGAGCAGTGGTCCACCGTTGCCAGCTCGGAGATCCGGGCCTCTTCCAAGTCCTCAATGGTGGACAGCAGTCGGGCCTGAGCGCCCGGGATCGGCAGCGCAACCCGCTGGGTCGCCAGCCTGTTGAGGCGGGCAACGACGCTGAGCAAGTCGGCACCCAGACTGGCGTGGACGGGAGCTACCATCCTGTCAGTATTTCATCAGCTTTGCTGAACAAGCGAATCGGTCTGCGGCTCGAGCAGCGCTGTCCCCGGCGGCTGGCAGAATCGACGAGTGACGAAGACCGGCCAGGCCACCACCCGAGTCCGGGCGCGGTCCATGCAACCGGTCGAGATCGCGCAGGCCGCGGTCATGGCCGCGCTGTGTGCGGCGACGGCCATCATCGCAGTCGTTGTTCCCTTTGCCGGCGGGTTGGCGCTGCTCGGCACGGTGCCGATGGGGCTGCTGGCCTACCGATACCGCTTCCGGGTGTTGGTCGCCGCCACCGTGGCGGCCGCCACCATCGCATTCCTGATCGCCGGAATGGGCGGATTCATGACGGTGGTCAACTGCGCCTACATCGGCGGGTTGACCGGTGTGATCAAGCGGCACCGCCGCGGCCTGCCGACCGTGATCGCAGCCTCGGTGGTCGCCGGCGCCATCTTCGGAGCCTTCGCGGTGCTGATGTTGACCATGCTCTCGCGGCTGCGCCACCTCATCTTCGACGCGATCACCGCCAACGTGCATGGGATCGCAGCGGCCATGAACCAGGTCCCGCTGCCGGAGTTCCACCGCGTCGCCGAGGACCTCACCGGTTTTCTCGGCGTGCTGCTGCGGAACTGGCAGTGGCTCATCCTGGCGCAGTCGATCGTCAGCATCATGATCGTCTCGCTGGTCGGCTGGTGGGCGCTGTCCCGGGTGCTCTATCGGCTGCGTGGAGTGCCCGACGTCCACAAACTGGACCTGCTGGCCGAAAGCGGCCCGGTGGCGCCGGTCCCGGTCCGGCTCGACCAGGTGCGGTTCCGCTATCCGCAGACCAGCCACGACGCCCTGGGGCCGCTGAGTCTGGAAGTCCGTGCCGGCGAGCACGTCGCCGTCACCGGCGCCAACGGATCGGGCAAGACCACGCTGATGCTGCTGCTGGCCGGGCGCGCACCCACGGCCGGCACCGTCGAACGTCCCGGTGCGGTGGGCCTGGGCGCTCCCGGCGGGACCGCGGTCGTCATGCAACACCCGGAGAGTCAGGTACTGGGCACCCGGGTCGCCGACGACGTGGTGTGGGGGCTGCCGCCGGGCACCACCACCGACGTGGACCGGCTGCTGGAGGAGGTCGGCCTGGGCGGCTTCGCCGAGCGCGACACCGGCGGCCTGTCCGGCGGTGAACTGCAGCGCCTGGCGGTGGCCGCGGCTCTGGCCCGCGAGCCGGCGCTGTTGATCGCCGACGAGGTCACCAGCATGGTCGACCCGCAGGGGCGCGACGTCCTGCTGCGGGTGTTGTCGGGCCTGGCCGAGAGACACCGCACGTCGCTGGTGCACATCACCCATTACAACGACGAGGTCGGCAGTTCCGACCGGATCATCGACCTCAGCGGTTCGCGGGACAACACCGCCATGGTCGAGACCGCCGAGGTCCCCGCCACGCCATCCGAGGTCGCGGCCGCCCGCACCGGACCGCCGGTGCTGGAGTTGTCCGGCGTCGGCCACGAATACAGCAGCCGGACTCCGTGGGCCAAGACCGCACTGCGCGACATCAGCTTCACGGTCGATCAGGGCGACGGACTGCTCATCCACGGCGGCAACGGCTCGGGCAAGTCGACACTGGCCTGGATCATGGCCGGCCTGACGACACCGACCGTCGGCACCTGCCTGCTCGGTGGTCGCCCCGCCGACGAGCAGGTGGGGGCGGTCGCCTTGTCGTTCCAGGCGGCCAGGTTGCAGCTGATGCGCAGCCACGTGGGGTTGGAGGTGGCCTCGGCGGCCGGGTTCTCACCGCACGACCGGGCTCGGATCGACGCCGCGCTGGCGGCCGTCGGCCTGGATGCGTCCCTGGCCGGCCGGCGTATCGACCAGCTCAGCGGCGGTCAGATGCGCCGCCTGGTCCTGGCGGGCCTGTTGGCCCGGTCCCCGCGAGCGTTGATCCTCGATGAGCCGCTGGCCGGGCTGGACGCCACCAGTCGACAGGGGCTGCTGCGGCTCCTGGAGGATCTGCGGCGTGACACCGGCCTGACCGTGGTGGTCATCTCGCATGACTTCGCCGGGCTGGGGGAGCTGTGCCCCAGGACCCTGCACCTGCGCAACGGTGTACTGGTGCCGGCAGCGGCGGGTGCGGCATGACGGCCACGCGTCCGACCCCACGTCCGGTGGTGTTGCTGCGCCCGGTGCCCGGCGACTCCGCCGTGCATCGATTGTGGGCCGGGACCAAACTGATTGTGGTCTTCGGCATTTCGGCGCTGCTGACCTTCTATCCGGGCTGGTTGCCGATAGGCGCGGTGGCCCTGGTGGTGTTCGCCGCGGCCAGGATCGCCAGGATTCCGCGGGGCGCCCTGCCCTCGGTGCCGCGCTGGCTGTGGGTGCTGATGCTGGTGGGTGGTGCCACCGCGGCCATGGCCGGGGGTGATCCGGCCGGCCTGGGTGGCCTGCTGAATTTCCTACGGATCACCGCGCTGTCGATCGTGCTCCTGGGACTGGGAGCGATGGTGTCGTGGACCACCAATGTCGCGGAGATCGCGCCCGCGGTGGCCACCCTCGGCCGGCCACTGCGGTTGGTGCGAATCCCGGTGGACGACTGGGCCGTTGCCCTGGCGTTGGCGCTGCGTGCCTTTCCGATGCTGATCGATGAGTTCCGGGTGCTCTACGCCGCCCGTCGGCTGCGGCCCCGGCCGAAGCCGCGCACCCGGCGGGAACGCCGGCGCCGCTGGGCGCGCGAGGCGATCGACCTCATCACCGCGGCCATCACGGTCACGCTGCGTCGGGCCGACGAGATGGGGGACGCGATCACCGCGCGCGGTGGGGTCGGCCAGATTTCAGCGTCCCCGACGCGGCCGGGAGTGGCCGATGTGGTGGCTCTGCTGCTCGTCGCAATGGTGTGCGGCGCGGCCCTGGCCCTTGAGCTGACGGTGCTCGCGACCACCGGCTAGGTTGTCGCCGCCTCCCTCGGTTTCACCCGCCGCCCTCAGGTTCACCTCGGCGCCCTGCGCGAAATTGCATTCACGCACACTTCTCGGCCTCAAAGTCAAGCGGCTAGTGCAATTTGGTTCATGCTGCTTGGTTTATGAGGGTGGCTAGGCGTTGGGCTGGGGTGTCGAGGTCCAGGGTGGGTCGGGGCCGGGTGTTGAGTTTGTCTTGGATGCGT
>NZ_CP083986.1:1922706-1924051 GCF_020172685.1 [Mycobacterium] nativiensis
ATCCTGCCTCACGCGGTGCAACGGGGGCCGGGTGCGACCCCCGTTGCACAGCGGTGGTTTCGGTATGCGCTAGAGTCTTGCAAGTCCGCGAGGACAGCAATCCCCTGTAGCTCAATTGGCAGAGCATTCGGCTGTTAACCGGAGGGTTGGTGGTTCGAGTCCACCCGGGGGAGCCACGTTTGAGACCGGCGTTAGTCCAGCCGGGGAATTACCGACGGACCCGTCTGCGAAGGCGGCTGCTGCGGTGCGAATATCCCAGGCACTTGCTGTGACTGCGCCCCCTGCTGCTTGGCGGCACGGGCCTGGGCGAGCGCGTTGACCAGCGGGTTGTTGGCCATCATCTCGCGGCGCTCTTCTTCGCTCAGCTCGTAGATCGCCCACGCGCCCCAGGCAGCCGGGCGCACGTACACGGTGACCATCTGGCGGCCGTTGTTGAAGACGGCGGGAACTGCCACGGCCCGGTCGGTGGCCGCGAAGGTGGCCAGCTCCTCGGTGATCCGCTCGAGATCAGCGGTTTCGTGCAGCTCATAGGTGGGCGCTTGCACGCCCTTGGTCGGGGTGGCATTCAGGGCGAGGAACCACGCCATGAGAGGTACTCCTTTGTTCGGTCTGGGGTCCAGACAGCCTAAAGCCGGCTACCCGGTGGACGCACCGGCGGGCGGTACCGACAAGTGTTCGGGATGCAGCATTTCGGCGTACCGCAATTCTTCGGGGATGCCGAACCCGTCGATCAGAGTCTGCGCGTGCGGGCGCAGCTTCTGGCAGCGGTCATTGATGCCGCGGGTGACGGCCTTGGCCCGATCGGTGGACAGATACCGGTGCTCGATGTACCAGGCCTTGTCGTCCTCGATGACGCTGAGCGCGTACAGGTCGCACACCAGCTCCAGCAGTTCGCGGGCCTCGGGATCGGGGCAGGAATCGATGCCTGCGACGAACGCCTCCAGCACGACTCGGTCGATGTGTGCGGTGGCCGCATGCAGCATGTGGTCCTGGACCGCGTTGAAGGCGTCGAAGTCGCTCATCTCCTGGGACTTGGCCCTCAGCCGCCGTGCCACCGAGGTCAGCAGGTATTCCTCGCGGTCTTCGAACATGTGCACCTGGGTGCCGCGGTTGAACAGGCTGCCCTCATCCTCGCTGTCCTGCCTGGCGTCCACGATGGTCTGGATGATCGTCTCGGCCGCAGTGCGTTTGAGCACCCGATCTCCGACAGTCTCGGCCGCGAACCGCACCCAGCCGACCGGGCTCATGTCGGCGATGTCATCGGCGTAGCTGGTCAGCAGCTGCTTGGCCACCAGTTGCGTCAGCACGTGGTTGTCGCCCTCGAAGGTGGTGAATACATCGATGT
>NZ_CP083986.1:1924151-1925700 GCF_020172685.1 [Mycobacterium] nativiensis
GACAGCATACCGGGTGGCGATGTCCAGGGCGACTCGGGCGGCCGCGCCTGCGCTGCCGCCCACCGAGACCCGGCCCCGGATCAGGGTGCCGATCATGGTGAAGAACCGCCGGCCATCGCTCTCGATCGACGACCGGTAACTGCCGTCGGGCTCCACATCGGCATAGCGATTCAGCAGGTTCTCCCGGGGCACCCGGACGTGGTCGAAGACAATGCGTCCGTTGTCCACCCCGGGAAGACCGCCCTTGTAGTGGCAGTCCGAGGTGGTCACGCCGGGCAGATCGGTGCCCTGCGCGTCGCGGATCGGCACCAGGAAGCAATGCACGCCGTGGTTTTCGTCGTCGGTGATGAGCTGGGCGAAAACCGCCGCAACGGTGGCGGTTTCGGCGGCGCCGCCGATGTAGTCCTTGCGTGCCGATCCCGTAGCGGAGTCGATCACAAATTCCTGGGTTGCCGAGTCGTAGGTGGCGGTGGTCTCCAGCGACTGCACGTCGCTGCCATGACCGGTCTCGGTCATCGCAAAACACCCGAGTAGGTCCAGGTCGATGATCTGCTCGACGTAGGCGCGGTGGTGGCGCTCGGTGCCCAGGTTCTCCACTGCGCCGCCGAACAGCCCCCATTGGACCCCGGCCTTGACCATCAGCGACAGATCCGACATGGCCAACATCTCGATCATGGTGATCGCGGCGCCGACGTCGCCGGTGCCGCCGTGTTCCTTGCGGAAACTGTCCGCCGCCACGCCGGAGCCGGCCATGATTCTGAGTTGTTCGGCGACCTTGGCGCGGGCGATCGCCGTGTTCGGTGTGTAGTGGGGACGAAATTTCTCATCGCACAAAGTGGCCCGGATCTGGTTCTTCACCGTCCGCCAGCGGCCGTCCAAGGTGTCGCGCAGGGCATCGGAAGTGGTCACCTCATGCACCGTATCCAGGCGGGGCCGCCGGTAAACCGGGTTTAGATTACGGATGTGCGTGGGAAGTGGAGCCGGTTGCCGGCGCTGTGCGGGGTGCTGCTGACCGGCGGTGCTGCACTGGCGGGTTGTGCGCCGTGCCAGACTCCCACGGCGACAGCCGGACTGCAGTACCTCGGCCAAGCTCTACTGGCGCCGAACACCAGGTTTGCCGGCACCGTCGTGGGTGGGCTGTCCGGGATCAGCTACGACCCCGGCCGTGACTGCTACTACGCGATCAGCGACGACCGCTCGGCCCACGGGCCGGCCCGCTTCTACACGGTGCGGCTCTCGGTGTCCGACCGCGGCGTCGACGGGGTGGCGATCATTGCCATGAACCCGCTGCTGGACTCCGGCGGGCGCCCGTTTGCGCCGCAGGCCTTCGATGCGACGCCGCCGGTCATACCGCCCGACCCCGAAGGCATCGCGTTCGATGCCGGTCGGCAGCGGTTGTATTGGTCCTCAGAGGGGGAGCGGCGCACCGACGGCCCACGTGGCGCGGTGTTGGCCGACCCGTGGGTGCGTACCGCCGGGCTGGACGGCAGCTACCTCGGCCAGTTCGCCATGCCGCCGCAGCTGGCGATGTCGGCGCAGCCCACCGGGC
>NZ_CP083986.1:1925800-1927450 GCF_020172685.1 [Mycobacterium] nativiensis
GTGACCCGGATGTGGGAGACGCTGTTGCCGGCGATCGTGGTGGCCGACTCACTGCCGTATTTCCGGCAGTTCCTAGCGCGCGACGCGCTGCGCTATCAGAACGGCAGTGACGGCGCGTCGTCCGCCGAGCGCTGACGGCGCTAGCGCTCCTCCAACCAGAGTTGCTCGGTGAGGTCTTGGAACGTGGCGAGCGCAACCCGGTCATCGGCACGTTCGAGCGCTGACTTGCTCATCAGGGCACGCACCGTCGAGCCGTCCCGATGTTCCAGGGAGACAACGAGATTGGCCAGTGAATGCATCACCGACAGGGCCGATTCCTCGGCCGGCGGAACCTGGCCGAAGATCTGCCGAAACGCCAGGGCCAGCACCTCTTCTTGGGTGTAGCCCAGCATGGCGGCGAACCCACTGTTGGCGAACAGGATGGTGCCGTCGTCGGCGATCGCGAGCACCGGAACGGGGATCCGCTCGAGCGCGACCAGGGCCGGCAGCTGCCGCAGAGTGTCCATCGGTGCCAGAGGGGTTTGCGCGTTCCGCCGTCGCTCCATGTGTCTGATTATGACGGGCGCCGCGCACGGCGTGGGCAGGGTTCGCCCCGCCGGGCAGTGACCGCGGCACGCGCGATACATAGGCAGCCGACGTGATATGACCCACAGTCTTGTATGGATTGAACACCATCCAAAAGGTATGTACTATCTCCGGTTATGCGAGGAGCTGGTTTGTACGGATCGGGCGCGCTGCGGCGCGCGCCGAGGCCGGCGAGTTCCTCCCGAAGCTTCGCCCGGGGCACCTTGAGGGGTCCGCATCGCCGTGTGTCGCCGCTCGCCGAGCCGCATTGGTGCACCGCACCGACTGCAGCGCTCGCCGGCAGGCAGACGGGGGTGCGGTTGCGTGCCACTTTCTACCGGGCGATGTTCTTGTCAGATCACCAAAGCCTGGCTGTCGGCAAGGAAAGGCATCGCCATCCAGCGTGACGCCAGCATTGCTTCGGCGGCGGGCCCCGGCACCGGGCGGGAGAACAGGAATCCCTGCGCGCGGTGACAGCCGTGCCGCATCAAGGTGAGCGCGGCCGCGGACGTTTCCACGCCTTCGGCCACCACCTGCAGGCCGAAGGCCTCGGCCAGAGCGATGATCGCTCGGACAATTGCGAGATCGCCCGGATTGACGCCCAATTCGCGCACGAACACGGTATCGATCTTCAGGGTGTCGACCGGCAGGTCCTTCAGGTGTGACAAGACGGCGTAGCCCGTCCCGAAGTCGTCGATGGCGATCTGCACCCCGGCTTCGCGCAGTTCGGCCAGGGTTCGACGGGTGTTCTCGATGTTCTGCACCACCGCGCGCTCGGTGATCTCCAGGCAGAGCGAACCGGGCCGCAGGCCGAATTCGTTGATGGTTTCCACCACGTTCTGGACGAAACCGCGGGCAGCCAACTGGACCGGCGAGACATTGACGCGCAGGGTGGCATTGGTCCGAACGCCGTTGGTCTGCCATTGGCTGAATTCTGCGCACGCCGTGCGCATCACCCACCGGCACAGATCATCGGCAAGGTTGGCGGACTAGGCGATGCTGATGAACGAACTCGGCAACAGCAACCCGCGGGTGGGATGCCGCCAGCGCACCAGCGCCTCCACCGCGACGATGGCGCCGCTCCAC
>NZ_CP083986.1:1927550-1929933 GCF_020172685.1 [Mycobacterium] nativiensis
ACGAGATGGGGGACGCGATCACCGCTCGTGGTGGCACCGGCCAGATTTCGGCGTCGCCGGCGCGGCCGGGCTTGTCCGACCTGGTGGCCCTGGCAGTGGTGGCCGTGATGTGCGGCGCGGCGGTGGCTGTTGAACTGATGGTGTTGACCGCCGCTGCCTGAACTCGCCGCCTCCTCCGCGAGATTGCACTCACGCGAGTTTCTTGCCCGATTGTGCTGCATGGCTGCAATCTCGGCGAGCTGTCGGTGCCTACGAGCATCCTTGCGCGGTATGAAGGCATTTCTCGGCAGCGAAGCCGTCGCCGCGGGTGCAGTATCTCGCGATCGGCTGGGACGCCGGTGCCGGCGGATTTTCCCCGACGTCTACCTTCCCGCTGACCAGACGGTCCCGTCATTGCGGGACCGCGTCGGCGGAGCCTGGCTCTGGTCGCGTCGTCGTGGCGTCATCGCCGGTGTCGCGGCGTCCGCGCTGCATGGAGCGCGCTGGGTCCACGACGACACGGTTGTTGAGATGCTGCTGCGTAACGGCCGGCCACCGAGCGGGGTGATCACGCGCAACGAGGCCGTCGCCGACGACGAGCTGACCTTTGTCGGGCGCCTTCCGGTGACCACTCCAGCACGTACCGCTTTTGACTTAGCGCGTCACCTACCGCGCGGGCAAGCCCTCGCCCGGCTGGATGCGTTGACGCGGGCGACCCCGTTCGCGGTCGAGCGTGTTCTGCTGCTCGCCGATCGCTATCCAGGCGCCAGGGGATTGCGGCAGCTTCGGGAACTGATGCCGCTCGTCGACGGCGGTGCGGCGTCGCCCAAGGAGACGTGGTTGCGACTCCTGCTCCTTGACGCCGGATTACCCGTGCCCACGACGCAGATTCCCGTGCACATCAACTGTCACCTGTTTGCGATGCTCGACATGGGGTGGGAAGCGTTCCGCGTCGCCGCTGAGTACGACGGGGACCAGCACCGTACCGATCGCCGCGAGTACGTCCGTGGTGAACGTCGCCAGCGCAAGCTGCCGCAATTGGGTTGGCTCAACATCAAGGTGATCGCCGAGGATCGGCCAGCTGAGGTGGTCGAACGTGTCTACCGCGCGCTGAGATCGCGGGGATGGAGAGGCGCCCTGACACCGAGATTGCAGGCACGCAGGTAATTTCCGGCTTTTTCCTGCATGGTTGCAATCTCGGGGACCGCCGCTGCCTGAAAACCGTGATAGCCCAAGCCGTGGGCGCGTTCTACAGTGGGTGACGAGGGCGCCATGTCACCTGCAATCCGCAACCACCGGATGCCCGCCGCCATCGCGGCGTGCGGTCTCGTTGCGGCCGGCGTCATGGTCAGCCGGTCACCGGCGGAGGCAGTCCCTCCGACGACGGGCTGCGCTGCGGAGCCGTTCGGGATGCTCTGCGATGGTCCGATCAGCCCCGACAACACCTTCACCCGGTGCCGGATTATGCGCGGGATGTTGGGCGCGCGAGGTCTGTACCTGCCGGCGACCGAGAAGTGCTGGGTGATCGATCTGAACGACGAGAACCCCAGCTACGGCAATGACCTGCCGCGCCAACACCTGTGAGCACGTTCGACCGCCGGGCAGCTACCGGCGTGCGGCCGCGTTCGCGGCGTCCTGCGCTTGGCGTAGGGCAGTGTCGACGTCGGAGCGGCCGAGGAACATCTCGTCGAAATAGGGCTTGATGGCCTGGTTTCCGGCGGCAAAGCCCGCACCGCCGCCCGGGGCGGGGATGCGGGGTCCGTTGAGCACTGCGAAGAAGGGTGTGACGTCGACCCCGCGCTGCGCCCAGTAGTTGAAGTAGACCCGTTGTGCGCTGAGCACCGCCGGTATCGCCGCCCCATGGCGCCCCAGGTAGGTGTTGCCGTCGCGGCTGCCGAGCCAGGCCAGCACTTCCCGTACCGCCGCGGGACGCGGCGATGCGGCGTTGCCGACGGCGGCGATCCCATTGGTGACACTGACTCGTCCGACCGGCCCGGCGGGCAGCATCGCCACCCCCCAGGAGAACGCCGCCTGCTCAGCGACGGCCGCCAGGTTGTAGGTGCCGGACTGAAACAGCGCCATCTTTCCGGCCAGAAACTGATTGCGGGAGAAGTCGCCGTTGGTGTTGGTCTCCGAGGCCGGCGGTGCCACATGGTCGTTGTTGATCAGCTGCACCAGGTAACCGAAGGCGCCGATCGCCGCCGGGTTGTCGAAGGCGAAGTCGTCGCCGCGCTGGAACACTCCGCCGGCAGAGCCGACGTAGTTCAGGTAGATGCCCTGTGGGTCGTTGGCGGCGTTGTAGCCCCACTGCCGGATGCGCCGCTGGTCGAAGCCGGGGGAGTTGGCGCTGCGTCCGGCGCCGTCGAGGGTGAGCCGGGCCAGCAGCGGCCGCAGAGTGTCGTGC
>NZ_CP083986.1:1930033-1931736 GCF_020172685.1 [Mycobacterium] nativiensis
CCAGCGGCAGCCACACATCCACCGGGCGGTGCGGCCCCGCAGGCAGCCTCTCGGACACTAAAATCGCTTCCCCGCCGGTAAGTCGGTGCAACGCTTGGGCGTTGACGCCACTACCGGCGGCCAACGCGGCTACCCCTTCGGCGCTGAGCGGCTGTAACGCCATGCGAGTCACGGTCGCCCAGGTAGCCACATCACCTAACAACACGGCCAGCGGATGGGTCGGGCCGATCTGGTCGTCGCGGTAGGACGCCAGCAGCAGCACCGGCAGTGTGTCGATCCGCCGGGCCACGTAGCGCAGCAGATCCAGGGCGGCGCTGTCGGCCCAGTGCAGGTCTTCGATCACGCACACCGCGGGGTTGCCATCGCCGACGACGCCGACCAGTCGGGCGTAGATCTCCTCGGTGTCCCTGGCGTCGATGGCGGCCCGTAGCGAAGTCGCCTGATCGGGGGGAAGGTCGGCGAGCATGTCGATGAACGGGCCCAACGGCCGAGGCGTGGCCGACCCGTCGCACCAGCCGCGCAGCACCCGCGTGCCCGGATCGAGCCCGGTGAGAAATCGGGCGATCACTGTGGTCTTGCCCGCACCGGCTTCCCCGCGTAGCAACGTCAGCTGCCCGTCGCCTCGGGTGGCGGCTCGATAGCAGCGCTGCAGGGTCGTCAGCGTCGTCTCGCGTTCGAGCAGAGGGCTAACCACGGCCAACCCCCTCCCGCCTCAGGTCTGGGACCGCGCACCCCGGAGCAAATATCAGGTAATTACCTGATGCGCCGAGGTTCGCCTGCCCAGCACACTCCCAAGTGAGCGTGGCGGGTGGTCTGCCACGGGCATCAGCACACTGCCATCTGATCAGGATGCGGAGTAAAGCCTAGCCCGCGAGCCCCCGCCTGCGCCCACGAAACAGCACGAAACAGGCGTGTGACCACCCACAACAAAGGAGTACCGGTGAAGCGTTCAGTAACGGTTGCCGCAGCAGCGGCAGCAATCGCGGTCGTAGGTCTGTCTGGGTGCTCCAGCGACAAGAAATCGGAAACCACGCACGCGTCGTCCTCGAGCGCCGCGAGCTCCTCGAGCTCCTCGAGTGAATCCAGTGCATCGGTGAGTGTGGGGGGCGCCGTAGCAACCACGAAAGTCACCATCGACGGCCAAGACCAGAACGTCACCGGGACAACCGTGTGCACGACGATGGCCGGCGACGTCAACATCGCGATCGGCGGAGCTGCCACCGGCATCGCCGCGGTGCTCACCGACGCCAACCCACCCGAGGTGAAGTCGGTCGGGTTGGGCAACGTCAACGGTGTGACGCTGGCATACACCGCGGGTACTGGTCAGGGCGATGCCAAGGCGACCAAGGACGGCAACGAATACAAGATCAGCGGCACCGCGACCGGGATCGACACGGCCAACCCGATGCAGCCGGTGAACAAGCCCTTCGAAATCGATGTGACGTGTTCTTAATCCGATTCGTCGCGTTGTAACCCCGTTGCGCCGGTCGGGGCGTGTTCAATGATGGACACGAACCGTCCAGCTAGGGGCACCAATGTCAACGCCGGCGCTCAGCCTGTCACGGCAGATGCTGCGGCGTCGGCCGGTGAACGGTGCACCGACCGCCACCGGGGGCACGAACCACCTGCGACGCAGGCTCGGCGGCTTTCGGCTCACCATGTTCGGCGTGGGCTCGACGGTCGGCACAGGGATCTTCTTTGTC
>NZ_CP083986.1:1931910-1934022 GCF_020172685.1 [Mycobacterium] nativiensis
AGATGTGTATAAGAGACAGGGACACGCCTGCACCGCTTGCTGGTTAGCGAGTGATCAGTGCTCGTCGTAGTGGTCACCGTGAGCGGCGTGACGATGGCCATCGTGTAGGTAGTCCACGTGGTCGCCGTGCTGAACGGCCTCGTGGCCGCAGTCGGGGCCGTGGGTGTGTTCGGTATGCGAGTGGGTCTGGTGCTCTGTCGTGTTCATGGCAGCGACGATACCAAACACATGCAGACATTGCAATATAACGATGGATAAGAATGCTGTTGGTGCGTGACGACGCGGACGAGCCCGGCGGTTCCCGGACGTGGAGGATCGGGGTCGGCGGCGCATGAAGGCGCATGAAGACGCCGCTGGCGCGGCATGGCACGATGGTTCCCGCGCGCATGCGTATCAGGGGCGGTAGCTCAGTCGGTTAGAGCCGCGGACTCATAATCCGTTGGTCGCGGGTTCGAGCCCCGCCCGCCCTACAGCGTTCGTGTATGACTTCGGGTGATGCTTGACGTTTCGGTGTCGGGTGTTGCTTGACGGTGTTTCGGGTGATGCTTGACAGCGGCTTCGGTTGATCCTTGACACTCCCTAGATGAGGGAGTTGAGCGTGGTCGAGCAGCGGTATCAGGCCGTGTTGGCGGTGATCAGTGATGGTTTGTCGGTATGCCAGGTGGCCAGCAAGGTCGGGGTGTCGCGGCAGACGTTGCATGCGTGGTTGGCCCGCTATGAGGCCGAGGGGTTAGAGGGGTTGGCTGACCGGTCGCATCGGCCGGTGTCGTGTCCGCATCAGATGCCGGCGTCGGTGGAGGCGGTGGTGTTGGAGTTGCGGCGCTCGCGCCCGTACTGGGGGCCGCGGCGGCTGGTGTTCGAACTGGCCAAACGTGAGGTGTCTCCGCTGCCGTCGGCGTCGGCGGTGTATCGGGCGTTGCTGCGGGCCGGGTTGATCGATCCGACGTTGCGGGATCGGCGTTCGCGTAAGTGGAAACGCTGGGAACGCGGGGCGCCGATGGAGCTGTGGCAGATGGATGTCGTGGGTGGCTTCCCGCTGGCCGATGGCACCAGCGCCAAAGCGCTGACCGGGATCGACGATCACTCACGGATGTGTGTCTGCGCCCGGTTGATGGTCCGGGAGCGCACTGGTGCGGTCTGCGAGGGACTGCGTGATGCGTTGGCGACCTACGGGGCTCCCGAGCAGATCTTGACCGACAACGGCAAGGTCTTCACTGGGCGGTTCAACCATCCGCCGGTGGAGGTGCTCTTCGACGCGATCTGCCGCGAACGCGGCATCGAGCATCTGCTGACGGCGCCACGATCGCCGACCACCACCGGCAAGATCGAGCGGTTTCACCGCAGTTTGCGAGCTGAGTTCCTGGGCAATGCAGCGCCTTTCCCCACGTTGAAGGCGGCCCAGCGGGCGTTGGATGCGTGGGTGGAGCACTACAACACTGTTCGTCCTCATCAGTCGTTGAAGATGGCCACCCCGGCCGAACGCTTCACCACCAGTGCGCGGGGTGTCAGTCCCAGCGCGACGGCGACGGCCCCCGGCAATGACCGCACCGGGGATGACTGGGTGTCGCGGACGGTGACCACCAACGGGGTGGTGTGCGTGTCCTGGCAGCAGGTCAGCGTGGGTCGGCACTACGCCGGGGCCCGCTGCGATGTCCATGTCGACGGCCAGCTGCTGCGGTTCTGGATCGGAAACCAACTCGTCAAAACCGCCGCCCGCACCAGCACCGGCACGGTACGAAACAAACGGGCCTTGCGCACCAGCGCACAGACCTAAACCACAACACAAGAGTGTCAAAGATCAACCGACACAGATCCGTCAACCATCAACCGACACTAAACAGGGGCGCAACAGCCGGGGCGCAACAGCCTGGGCGAAGAACTCAAGTAGCGGCGATCGGCCCGGCTACCGTTAGCGGATGCCCCCTCGACGCAGGTTTCCGGCCAAAACCTCGGGGGCGGCTCGCGCGCGTTACGCGACGCGACGACGACGCCGACTCGCTCGTGTCGACAACGACCTCACCGCAACCCAGTGGGGCACCATCCTCGACGCGTGGGGCAGCTGCGCGTACTGCCAAGTGACGAGCAGCGCATTGCAGCGCGACTGCATTGTTC
>NZ_CP083986.1:1934122-1935737 GCF_020172685.1 [Mycobacterium] nativiensis
CCTGCGGAGATGTAGGCGCTGGCCAGGTGTTGTGGCCAGTTCGCTTCCCAGGTGTTCGGATCCGCGGGGTTGCAGATCGGGTCGGCGCCATGGCACTGCTCGATGGTCCGATCGTTGTAGATCGGGTTGAAGTTGGTGATGGGTCCGACCCATTGACTGCCGTTGCCGAACAGCGCCACCGCGGCGATGTGTTCGTCGGCGCCCGGTGGCAGGGGATTGTTGAAGCCGAACGCCGAGAAGGGGACCGCAAGCACCACGTCGGTGACTGCGGCGCCCAGCGAGTAGCCCCCCGGAACGATGCGGGTGTTGGGGCAACCGTTGATGGTGTTCTGGATGTGGGCGCTCATGTCATTGGCGCCCCTGTCGATCTCATTGTCGGCGGGGTAGTTCACCGCATACAGACTGACGTATTTGGAGGTCTTGGAGCGCAGTGCGCTGACGAACGCGTTGCCGATCGCGCCGGCCCCGGGCGATTCCAGACGCCCACGGGCGAACACCACTTCGACGTCGGGGCAGGCCGCGCTGGCCGGCGCCACGGCACCGGGCGTGCCGGCGGGAATCACGACGGGGGCGGTCAGCAAAACTGCCGCCAGTACAGTGCCTCGCCGGGTGAGTCTCAATCGGCGGGCCGAGGAATCGCTCACGAAGTGGATAGTAGTGGTCTGCGACCATCCTGTCGCCTCCGGCCGGGACCCGCTCAGCGCGTTGGGACACCGACCTGTCGGGCCGCTATTCGGTATCGGCCGGCCCCAGCAGTCGCACTTCCTCCAGGTCCATTTCGGCCTGCACCTCACGTAATACGATGTCGTCGATCTGATTTCGGTCGCGCAGTTCGGTGACGGCACTGCGCTTGTGCTCCAGGACGCCCAGGTGCACCCGGCGCACCATGTCGTCGCGTTCGGCGGCGGCGTTGGGCTGATCGGACACCGCCACGAGCTCGGCCTGATCCCGGTATTCCTTGAGCAGCCGACCCACCAGATCCGGGCTGACGTCGAGTTCGTCGGCGACCCGCGGTAACGCTTCCAGGGCGGCTTCGGCGGCGCGGGTGCGTGCCAGGTGCAGCTCCTCGGCGTGCGCTGCGTCTTCGGGCATCCGTGCCCATCGCACGACGGCCGGCAGGGTGCTGCCTTGGACCAGCACCGTCACCAGGATCACGAAGGTGACCACGTAGATGATCAGGTTGCGATCCGGAAAAGGGGTGCCGGCGTGGGTGGTCAACGGGACGGCCAGCGCCGCGGCCAGGGAGACCGCGCCGCGGAAGCCCGCCCAACTCGATACCGCGCGCTGGCGCCAGCCCACCCGACGGGTCCGCTGCACGGGACGCCGGTCCAGGGTGCGCAGCAGCACGGTGGTGATCTCCGACCAGGAGATTCGGGTCACGATGACCTCACCGGTGACAGCCAGGGCCAGCATCGTGGCATGGCGAAGGCCAGCGCCGCCATTCTCGATCCCGTGCACCGCGCCGGGAATCTGGACGCCGACGAACACCCACAGTGAGCCATTGATCAAAAACGTCGCCATGTCCCAGAACGCGTAGGCCTGCAACCGGGAACGGGCCCCGATCACCCGTGGGCCGACGTAGGACAGCACGAAGTGGATAGTAGTGGTCTGCGAC
>NZ_CP083986.1:1935837-1937114 GCF_020172685.1 [Mycobacterium] nativiensis
GTCCAGGACACCGCCACGGCGGTCGCGATCACCAGTCCGACGCTGATGAGCACGATCACGCGCAGGTTCGCCCGGATCTCTCGGAAGCTGGTGTTCATGCTCTCCCAGTACAGGATCGCCGGCAGGAACAGCAGCAACACGATCTCCCCGTCGAGCTGGGTTTCGCCGAAGCGGGGGATCAGGCCCAGCATGCCGCCGAGCAGGATGAGCAACACCGGGGGGCCGACGCGATAGCGCTTGCCCAGGATGGTGCCGCCGACCACGGTGGCGACGAGTGTGACAACAACGACGAGGCCAAACACCATCACATCCTTGCGTGGTCGTGCGGTTTGCGCAGCCCCCGGTCTCAGCCGGGCCGGGACTGCTCGAGGTATGCCGCCAGCGCGTTGGTCAGGCCGCGGCGGGCCTCGTCCAGGTCGGCATAGGAGCCCAGCTGGCGTTCGGAGACCAGCCCGCGCATCGCACCGGGGATGAGGGCAGCCACCTCCCGCACCCGCTGGGGGTCGACTCCGAGGTCGGCGAACGCCGCATGGCATGTCGTCAGCCAGCTCTTGCCCCAGGAGAACAATTCGGCCGCGGTGCGCGGATACAGCCGCTCCAATTCGCGGTGGTCGCGGGGGAGTGCGGCCCGCAGGTTCTCGATCGCCCGCGAATCCGGCGAGGCCAGCCCGTCATAGAGCGTGTCGATGATGGCCGCAACCCGTTCCCGCAGCGGCGCATCCGATTTCACGCTGCCGAACGCCGAGATCGCGGCGTCGCGGCGCTCGGCGGTGCGGTGCAACACCGCCGCCCAGAATCCGTCGACGTCGCCGAACTGATACTGCACCGCGCCCCAGGTGGCGCCGCTCTCCTTGGCGATCCGGCTGGCCGACACCGCGCCGGGGTCCCCGGTGGCCAAGGAGCGCACCGCGGCATCCAGCATCGCCTCGCGGGTTGCCAGCCCCCGCTTATTGCTTCGCCGCGTCTCCGATTGAGCCATCCGCCGAATCCTAACAACATTTACATAGCGCCCACTATGATTCCGTTGCTATGCGCACTATGCTGCGACAGTCGGCCCGCTCGGAGACCACAGAGAGGACACGTTGACATGGCCAAACCGCCGTTGTCGATGAACCCGACAGGCTGGTTTCAAGTCGCCTGGTCTGACGAGATCGGCATCGGCGATGTCCACGCCATGAAGTACTTCGGCCGGGAGATGGTGGCCTGGCGGGCCGAGTCAGGTCAGCTCACCGTGATGAACGCCTACTGCGAACACCTCGGCGCGCATCTGGGTTTCG
>NZ_CP083986.1:1937214-1937976 GCF_020172685.1 [Mycobacterium] nativiensis
GCGGTGTAGGGATTGTCCCAGGAGTCCCACGGCAGGTAGGTCTGGGTGCGCCCGGCGACGAAGCCCCAGTTATAGGCGCCCACATTGTGGCGCTTCATGATCGGCAGAATCCCGTCGATGGTGTTGCCGCGGGTACGCGCCAGATATTCGGTGCACATCATCGGCCGGCCCAGGGGCGCCAGTTCGGCGATGCGGTCACTGAATGTGGCCGGCTTGTCGTAGGAGTGGAACGTGATGACGTCGGAGCTGCCCAGCTGGGTGTTGACGATCGTGCTGCCCTGACGTGAGCCTTCCCAGATCCCACTGGTCAGCGGCTGACGGGCATCGACGGACCGGGCCCAACTGAACACCTGAGGCAGCAGGTCACTGATGTAGTCCAGCTTGTCCGACCGTTCGACGGCGCTGTATTCGCGGGCCATGTTGTCCGGCTCGTTCCACAGGTCCCAGGCCAGGATCCGTTCGTCGTACCGGAACTGGGTCATCACACCTGTGACGTAGTCATGCAGGGTGCGGTAGTAGTTGCGGTCCCCGAGTCGATCGGCGCCGGGGCTCTGCACCCATCGTGAATTGTGGATGCCGACTCGCGGGGCCAGCTGTGGTCCGGCCTTGGGGTGCGGGTCCCAGCAGGAATCGAACAGTACGAACATCGGCTTGATGCGGTGGCGGGCGGCGACCGCAACGAACTGGCCCAGGCGGTACTGGAAGCCCCGCTGATCGGCGGCCCACAGCTGGTCGTGCAGGAACACCCGCACGGTGTTGAAG
>NZ_CP083986.1:1937986-1938697 GCF_020172685.1 [Mycobacterium] nativiensis
CCGTGGTTGAACCCTCCGAAGCGGGCCCAGCCCACCTCGGGGTCGATCAGCCGCAGATCGAAGGTGCCCGGCTGAAACATCTCGAGCTGATTGACCGCGGTGGAAGTGATGTAGTTGGAGCCGACCGGCCACCCCTGCGCCTGATACCAGCGATTTACCCGGTCGATCGACCACCGGCCGGGGTCCGCGCCGGCGCGCGGGAGCCGGCTCAAGGTGGGACCCGCCGCCAGCAGGAGGGGGAGCCCCAGTGCCGTTCGACGCTTCACGAAGTGACCATAGCGTCCGGACCTGTTACCGGGCGTCCGAACGCGCCGCCTGTCGCCGAGCAAATCGGGCGGTGACACCTGGGGTGACCGCATCCACCTAAACTGGCCGACTATGTCGCAGCACCTGCAGGATAAGGTCGTCGTCATCACCGGTGCCGGCGGTGGATTCGGCAAACTGATCGCCGAGAAGTGCGCCGCCGCTGGAGCCCGCGTGGTCGGCGTCGATATCGGTGCCGAGAACCTTGCGGCGGTCTTCGACGGGATCCGCGAGGCCGGCCTGTCGGGCACCTATCAGGTCGCCGATGTCACCGACATCGAGCAGATGAAGGCCGCCGTGCAGCACGCGGTGCAGACCTTCGGCGCGGTGGACGTCATCGTCAACAACGCCGGTGTGATGCCGCTGGCCTATTTCGCCGATCACGACAAGGCCTGGCAGCACTGGCAC
>NZ_CP083986.1:1938797-1940403 GCF_020172685.1 [Mycobacterium] nativiensis
CAAGGTGACCACGGTCAAGCCGACCGGAGTTCTGGGCACCAATCTCGGTAGAGGCGTGGTCAACGGCTCGGCGATCATGGGCATCGTGGGATCGCGCGGTGCGAGTTACATGCAATCGGTCACCGCGTTCGCCGAGGGCAACCTGGCCCCTGAGCAGACCGACATCGACTCGGTGAAGTACTGGCTGATCACCCCCGAAGACCTCGCCGAGGCGGTGGTGCACGTTATCGACCAGCCCTGGGGCATCAGTATCAGTGACATCACCGTGCGAGCGAGCGGCGAAGACTACATCTACTGACTGATCGGAGGCGGTAAGCGAGATGTCTTCCGACACCGGCTGGAATTCACCGGCTTACACCGCCGCCGAAGCCGCCCGCTATCACGCCGTCGGCTGGTGGTCTCAGACCACGCTGTCGGACGCGGTGCGCCGCAACGCCCAACGATTTCCAGCCCGGGATGCCTACGTGGACTATCTCGGTGCGGCCTTGACGTGGCAGGAATTCGACACCGCGGCAGACGCATTGGCGGCGCGGCTGGCCGGTGTCGGAGTGGGGCCCGGCGACCGGATTGCGGTATGGCATCGCGATGCCGTGGACATTCATGTGCTGTTCGTGGCGATCGAGCGCTGCGGGGCGATCGTGGTCGGTATCGGTGCCCGGGCCGGGACCCGTGAGGTGGCTGCGATCCTGTCCGCTTCGCAGGCCCAATTGCTGATAACCGATGAGCAGCGGCACGCCGCCGCGGCCGAACTCGAGATCGCGACGCTGAGCATCGATGAGCTGCACGCCGCCACCGAAAGCGGGGTACCGGGTCCGCAACTCGGGCCAGACGAGGTCTTCCTGATCAACTCCACCTCAGGTACCACCGGGCTGCCCAAGTGTGTGGTGCACACCCAGAATCGCTGGCACTACTTTCACCAGCTTGCCGTCGCCAATGGGCAACTGAGCCCCGACGACGTCTTCCTGCCGATCATTCCCACGCCGTTCGGTTTCGGGCTCTGGACCAGCCACACCACACCGATCCACCTCGGCACCACGGCGATCCTGTTGGATCGCTTCACCGCAGCCGCGACCTGTGCGGCGATAGCGCGGCATCGAGTCACCGTATTATGCTGTGTCAGCACTCAATTGACCATGATGATGGCGGATCCGGCCAGCCGCGAGTTCGACCTGAGCTCGTTGCGGGTGGTGTTCACCGGCGGCGAGGCGTTGCCCTACCGGCCGGCCGCGGAGTTCGAGGAGCTCACCGGGGCGAAAATCCTGCAGTTCTACGGATCCAACGAGACCGGCGTGCTCAGCGCTACCACGCTCGATGACTCGCTGGAGCGGCGGTTGCGCACCGGGGGGCGAATCGTCGGTGAGATGGCGGTCCGGCTGTTCGGCGGCGAGGACGGCAACACCGACGTGACCGATACCGGCCGGGGACAGCCCGCCTGCCGCGGCCCGGCCACCAGCCTCGGCTACCTCAACGGGGTCGACCACGACAAGCTGTTCACCGCCGACGGCTGGATGCGCATGGGCGACATCTGCGAGATCGACGCCGACGGTTATCTCAGTGTCACCGGCCGTACCTCGGATTTCATTCTGCGCGGTGGCAAGAACATCAG
>NZ_CP083986.1:1940503-1941825 GCF_020172685.1 [Mycobacterium] nativiensis
CTCGTGGGCTCGGAGATGTGTATAAGAGACAGATGTGACACCGGGAACCCTGGCGCGCAGCCTCGATGCGGTGGTCGAAGACGCCGTGAACGCCGTGGGCGTCGACCTCAACACCGCCTCGGCCCCGCTGCTGGCCAAGGTATCGGGGGTGTCGGAGTCGCTGGCCGAAGCGATCGTGGCGCACCGCGACCAGACCGGGCCCTTCCGCAGTCGGGCCGCCCTGCTCGACGTGCCACGGCTGGGTCCCAAGGCATTCGAGCAGTGCGCCGGGTTCCTGCGCATCCGCGACGGCGACGACCCGCTGGATTCCTCGGGAGTGCATCCCGAGGCCTACCCGGTGGTGCGGCGCATCCTGGACCGCTCGGGCGTCTCCCTGGCCGAGATCATCGGTGACGAGCGTGTGCTGCGGTCGCTGAAACCCGGCGACTTCGCCGACGACCGGTTCGGGGTCCCGACCGTGACCGACATCCTCGCCGAGCTGGAGAAGCCGGGACGCGACCCGCGGCCGGCGTTCTCCACGGCCACGTTCGCCGCGGGCGTGGAGAAGGTCGCCGACCTCAAGGTGGGCATGGTCCTCGAAGGTGTCGTGACCAACGTTGCGGCCTTCGGCGCCTTCGTCGATGTCGGCGTGCACCAGGACGGTCTGGTGCACGTCTCAGCCATGGCGGACCGTTTCATCTCCGACCCGCACGAGGTGGTCAAGTCCGGCCAGGTGGTGAAGGTCAAGGTCGTCGATGTCGACGTCGACCGCCAACGCATCGGGCTGACCCTGCGGCTGGGGGACAAGCCGGCGGACAAGCCCGGCACATCCTCCCGGGGCCCGGGTGCCAAACCGGCTGCGCGCGGTGACAACGCCAAGCAGAATCGTGGGCGGCGTCCCGCCAACAATGCCGGGCGCCGGGATGCGGCACCGGCAGGCGGGTCGATGGCTCAGGCGTTGCGTGACGCCGGATTTGGAAAGTAGGGACGGATGGCCACGGTAGACACTGACGCCGCGCAGAAGTTCGCCGACATCGTCGGAGCGGGCGCACTGCTCACCGGTGAGCAGATCGGTCCCGACTACGCCCATGACGAGGCGCTGGTCGGAGCGCCGGTGACGCCGAGCTACGTCGCCCGTCCGCAGACCGCCGAGCAGGTGGCGGCGCTGCTGGCCGCCGCGACCGAGGCGAAAGTTCCGGTGACCGCCCGCGGTTCGGGCACCGGTATGTCGGCCGGCGCGCGGCCGTGCCCCGACGGTCTGCTGATCTCCTTCGAGCGGATGAACGCGATCCTGGAGATCGACACCGACAATCAGGTTGCGGTGGTGCAACCCGGTGTCACGT
>NZ_CP083986.1:1941925-2064037 GCF_020172685.1 [Mycobacterium] nativiensis
CTGCACCACCGAAGTGCCTGCACACACCAGATCAAGGAACTCTCTCCGCAGCGCCCACGGAGCCCGATAACCAGTCGGCAATGCAACCTCCTAATCAGGGACGTTGCATTGACCGTATGAATCTGCCGCCGGATTTCGCTGCATGGCTGCAATCTCGGCGGACTGTCGGTGCCCACGAGCATGCTTGCGCGGCATGAAGGCATTTCTCGGCAGCGAAGCCGTCGCCGCGGGTGCGGTTTCCCGGGGTCGGCTGGGGCGACGGTGCCGAAGGATCTTCCCCGACGTCTACCTTCCCGCCGACCAGCCGATTCCGTCGTTGCGGGACCGCATCGGCGGAGCCTGGCTCTGGTCGCATCGCCGCGGGGTCATCGCCGGTGTTGCGGCGTCCGCATTGCACGGAGCCTGCTGGGTCGACGACGACACGGTGGTCGAGATGCTGTTGCGCAACGGGCGGCCACCGCGTGGGGTGATCGCGCGTAACGAGGCAGTGGCCGACGACGAGGTGATGTCTGTCGGGCGTCTTCCGGTCACCACTCCGGCCCGTACCGCTTTCGACATGGCGCGCCACCTACCGCGCGGGCAGGCCCTCGCCCGGCTCGATGCCTTGATGTGGGCGACGCCGTTCGCGGCCGAGCGAGTTCTGATGCTCGCCGATCGGTATCCGGGCGCCAGGGGATTGCGGCAGCTTCGGGAAGTGATCCCGCTCGTCGACGGTGGCGCGGCGTCCCCCAAGGAGACGTGGTTGCGGCTCTTGCTCATCGACGCCGGATTCCCCGTCCCGACGACGCAGATTCCCGTGCACCTGAACTATCACCTGTTCGCCATGCTCGACATGGGCTGGGAAGAGTTCCGTGTCGCCGCCGAGTACGACGGAGACCAACACCGTACCGATCGCCGCGAGTACGTCCGTGGTGAGCGCCGCCAGCGCAAGCTGCCGCAATTGGGCTGGCTCAACGTCAAGGTGATCGCCGAGGACCGGCCGGACGAGGTGATCGAACGTGTCTATCGTGCGCTGAGGTCGCGGGGGTGGCGAGGCGCCCTGACCCCGAGATTGCACACACGCACGTGATTTCGAATTCTTTCGTGCGTGGCTGCAATCTCGGCGCCACTGCCCGCTGAAAACGCTATAGCGCAGGGGCATCGGCGCGTCTTACAGTGGTTCACGAGGACGCCATGTCACCCGCATTCCGCAACCGCTGGATGCCCGCCGCCGTCGCGGCGTGCGGGCTTGTTGCGGCCGGGGTCGCGGTTAGCGGTTCACCGGTGGGAGCCGTCCCACCGCCGAAGGGTTGCGCCGCGGAGCCGTTCGGCATGTTGTGTGACAGCCCGGTTGCGTCCGACAACACCTTCATGCGATGTCGGATTTCGCGCGGAATGCTCGGTGCCCGGGGCCTGTATCTGCCGGCTACCGAGAAGTGCTGGGTGGTCAACCTGGACGACGCGGACCCCAGCTACGGCAATGACTTGCCGCACCAGCATCTGTGACTGTGTCGTTGTTCGGACAAACGCCCCACCGGCACGAGCGGATCCGCCTCACCGCCGGGCCGCCGCGTTGGCGGCGTCCTGCGCCCGGCGCAGCGTGCCGGCGACATCGGTGCGGCCCAGGAACATCTCGTCGAAATAGGGTTTGATGGCCTGATTTCCGGCCGGAAACCCCTCGCCTCCGCCCGGGGCGGGGATGCGCGGTCCGGCGAGCACCTCAAAGAACGGGGTGACGTCGACCCCGCGGCGCGCCCAGTAGTCGAAATAGGTCGGTTGCGCGCTGAGCACCGCCGGAATCGCCGCCCCGTGCCGGCCCACATATTGGTTGCCTTCGCGGCTTCCGAGCCAGGTCAAGACTTCCCGTACCGCCTCGGGGTGGGGTGAGGCGGCGTTGCCGACGGCGGCGATCCCGTTGGTGACGCTGACCCGTCCGGCCGGGCCGGCCGGCAGCATCGCCACCCCCCATTCGAATGCCGCCTGCTCGGCGATGGCCGCCAGGTTGTAGGTGCCGGATTGGAACAGCGCCATCTTGCCGGCCAGGAACTGGTTTCGGGAGAAGTCGCCGTTGGTGTTGGTCTCGGACGCCGGCGGTGCCACGTGGTCGTCGTTGATCAACGCGACCAGGTAGCTGAACGCCTCGTCGGCGGCGGGCCCGGCGAAGGCGAATTCGTCGCCGCGCTGGAACACCCCGCCGGCCGAGCCGAGGTAGTTCAGGTAGATGCCCTGTGGGTCGTTGGCGGCGTTGTATCCCCACTGTCGAACCCGACGTTCGTCGAAACCCGTTGTGCCCGCGGCACGCCCGGCCGAATCGCGGGTGAGCTTCGTCAGCAGTGGGCGCAGGGTGTCGCGGGCGCCGTGCGGATCCCAGCGCAGGCCGGCCAGCGCGGCGGGTTTCACGCCGGCGGCGGCCAGCAGGTCGGTGTTGTAGTACACGGCGATACCCGCGTCGGTCAGCTGCGGCACCCCCCACACAGTGCCGCGCCGGGTGAACTGGGTGGTCACCGACGGCTCCCAGTCCGCGGACACCGCGTCGATTGCCATCAGTCGGCCGTTGTCGGCGTAGCCGGCCAGGTAGGCGTTGGACAGCCAGAAGATGTCATCGGCGCCGCCGCCTGCCACGTCGGTGCGCAGCGTGTCGAAGTACGTCACGTAGGCCACCACGTTGGCCCGCACCTCGATGCCGGGGTGGGCGCGGTTGAACGTCGCGAACGACTCCCGGTAAGCGGCCGCGACCTGCTCGTCCCACAGCCGCACCGTCACCACCGTCTTGGCGCCGGCCGAGTGGGTCGAGGCGTGGTCGAGCAGCACCGCCGCGGCACCGAACAGCGCGGCCAACGCGACCACTGCCGCGGCGAACAGCGTGGAGAACCGCGGCCGGCTCATTTGATCCCCGTGACGACGATCGACTGCACGATCCGGCGTTGGAACACCATGAACAACACGATCAGCGGGATCATCGCCACCGTCGTCGCCGCCATCACCAGCGTCCACTGCGCGTTGTACCGGGACTGCAGAGCGGCGGTCGCCACCGTGAGCACCCGCCACTTGTCGCCGCTGGTGATCACCAGCGGCCACATGAAGTTGTTCCACTGCGAGACCACCGTGATCAGCCCGAGGGTGACCAGGATCGGCCTGCTGGCCGGCACCATGACGTGCACGATCACATCGAGGGTGTTCGCGCCGTCGAGGCGCGCGGCGTTGATCAAGTCGTTGGGGACGGAACGAAAATGCTGACGCAGCAAGAAGATCGCGTACGGGGACCCGAACACGAAAGGCAACACCAACGCCCAGAACGTGTTCCGCAGGCCCAGCTGCGCCATCATCAGATACAGCGGCACCACCGTCACGGTGGCCGGCACCATCAGGGTTGCCACATACACCCAGAACAACTTGTCCCGGCCCGGGAAGTCCAGCCGCGCGAATGCGTAGGCGGCCAGCACCGAAAAGGTCAGCTGCCCCAGCACGATCACCGCCGTCATCAGTGTGGTGACCGCGGCCGCCCGGCCGAAACCGGCGCTCCCCAGATCGCCGTAGTTGTCCAGGGTCGGTGGATTCGGCCAGGCCAGCGGGGTGCCCGTCGCAAACTGTCGCGCCGGGGTGAACGACGTCAACAGCCCGAGCCCGAACGGTGCCAGGGTGATCAGTGCGCCGAGTGTCAGCAGCGCATAGATCGCTGAGGCGCGAACCCGCTTGGGCGGAGTGCGTAGGTTGCTGATCAACATGACCCGGGGTTGCTCATGTCGGCGATCAGCGCCCCGCGTTCGAGCAGACGGCCCACCACGGCCACCCCTTCCCGCCTCGGGTCCAGAACCGCGCGTCCCGGAGCAAATATCAGGTAATTACCTGATGCGCCGAGGTCGGCCCGCCCAGCACACTCCCAAATGAGCGCGGCGGGCGGTCTGCCACGGGCGTCAGCACACCGCCATCTGATCAGGATGCGGACTAGAGCCTAGCCCGCCGGCCCCCGCCCGCGCCCACCGAACAACACGAAACCAGGCACGTGACCACCCACCACAAAGGAGTACCGATGAAGCGTTCAATAACGGTTGCCGCAGCAGCGGCAGCAATCGCGGTCGTAGGCCTGTCTGGGTGCTCCGGTGACAAGAAGACCGAAAGCGCCCCCGCATCCTCGTCGAGCTCATCGGGTGGATCCAGTGCGTCGGTGAACGTCGGGGGCGCCGCCGCCCACACGAAAGTCACTATCGACGGCGAGGACCAGAAGGTCAGCGGAACGACCGTGTGCACGACGATGGCCGGCGACGTCAACATCGCGATCGGCGGAGCGGCTACCGGCATCGCCGCAGTACTCACCGACGCCAACCCCCCTGAGGTGAAGTCGGTCGGACTGGGCAACGTCAACGGTGTGACGCTGGCCTACACCGCGGGTACCGGTCAGGGCAAGGCTGAGGCGTCCAAGGACGGCAACGGATACAAGATCAGTGGCACCGCGACGGGAATCGATACGGCCAACCCGATGCAGCCGGTGAACAAGCCCTTCGAAATCGACGTGAGCTGTTCCTAGCTACGTGAGGTCGTAGCTGACCCGCCGTCCCAACGAAAGCTGCTGCACCACCGTGACACCGACCAGCACGGCGAACAGCACCAGCGCCATCACCGCCGCCCGGCCGATCGCCGCCGCCCCGAACGCCTCGTCGTAGATGCGGTGCGCGATCAGGTCGGTGCGCCCGGACGGTCCGCCCCCGGTCAGGGCGTACACGGTGTCGAACACCTGGGCTGCGCTGACCACCCCGGTGACCAGGACGAAGAACATGGTGGGCCGCAGCATCGGCAAGGTGACCCGCCAGAATCGCTGCCAGCCGCTGGCCCCATCGATGCGGGCCGCCGACAGCACCTGGGTGGGGATGGCCAGGATTCCGGCCAGGAAGAACAGGGCGACGTAGCCGACGTTGGTCCACACCACCACCGCCGAGGTCACCGGCAACGCCAGCCCGGGGTCGGTCAGCCAATCGATGCGCCTGCCCGCCAGGGTGCTCACCGCGCCGCCGGTGGGGCTCAGGATCCAGCGCCACAGCACCGCGATCGCCAACGGTGCGCAGATCCACGGCAGTACGTACACGGTGCGGAACACGCCGCTGCCGGGCAGCTCGCGGGCCAGCAGCACCGCCACCCCCAACCCCAGCACGGTCTGGAGCGGGACCACGAGTGCCACGAAAAGCACTGTCACCGCAAGGGAATTGCCGAACACCGGATCGGTCAGCACCGATCGCCAGTTGTCGGCGCCGACATAGCTGATCGGGCTCAGTAGGTCCCAGCGGTGCAGACTGAGCCACACCACCACCAGCATCGGCAGCAGCAGGAAGGCGACCACCCCGAACAGGCTGGGGGCCAGCAGCGCGTAACCCAATGCCGTCGAGCGAGGGGCGCGGCTCATAGGTGTATTAAAGCGCTTGTGGGGGCGGTTACCAGCGGGGCACCGGCCGGGCGTTGACTCAAAAGCGGGTCTTCATCCGCTCAAGAATCCCGGGCACGTCAGCGAAGGCGAAGGACTCTCCGGCCAAGGAGGTCACGGTGCCCCGATAGGTGCCGGCGAGCTGCCAATAGTCGATCGCGGCCGCCACCAGGTTCGCCTTGACCGCTTTGCGGCCCGCGGGCGTGAACGTCACATCGAGCCGGCCATCACGGTCGCGGACGTGTGCGGTCGACAGCGGATCATCTGAGTCGAAGTCGAACTGGATTCCCGTGAGCGGCTCCACATCACCGGGAACCCAGTTGGACGACTCGTCGTCATCGTCGCTGAACTCCGACCGCTCAACGAAGTTGGAACCGACCACACCGCCGGCCATCCGGACCGCAAACGTGCCCCACGTCCACAATGTCGAATACGGGAACTGCGAACGGTGCTCGTCGAGGATGGCGAAATCGCGTGATCGCTCGAACACATAGGTTCGGTCACCGACCGTGAGCGTTCCGTCCACCGGAAACGGCTGTTTGAACGTGTAGTAGTCGATCGACGACGTGATCTTCGCGCTGAGGCTGAGCGCCGGCGCGGCGCCTTGCACATACAGCGTCAGCGCACCGGTGATCGCGGGTCCGTGCCTGTCTGCCGCGCAGTCGATCCGCACGGTGACCGTCCCGGTCTCGGCATCGAAGTTGTATTCGAGCAGATAGCGGCTCGTCTTGACCCGGCAGCGGCCGCCGTGCAGCAGGTCGTCGGGCAGGCCCAGGCTGCCTCCCCGGAACCGAGCGTTCTTCTCCACCAGGACACCGCTCGTCTGGTCGCGGACGAACAACTCCGACGACGCGAGGTACTTCACGTCCTGCATGATCATCGCGCCCGACATCTCGGGGTGGATCAGGGCGAAACCGACCCACTCCTTGAGCCGGAACTCGCGCCAGAGGCGAGACAGGCCCCGGTGCGCGTCGACCGGGTTGGTGTCTTGCACCCGCGCATCGAACCGGCCGTACCGTCGAACCCCGTCTTCAACCAGTCGCTGCGGTGCTGTCACGCCGTGATCATTGATGACCCCTATGCCGTGGTCAACCACCGGCACGCCGTTACGGTGGACCGGTGACCGCGAACCGGGGGATCGATGCCGAATTTGCCGCCCTGCCCCGCCACGAGCTGGCCGACGCTGCACTGTCGGCGGCCAGAGCGGCCGGAGCCGAGCACGCCGACCTGCGGATTCATCGGATAGCCACCGAAGTCATCCGGCTGCGCGACGGTGAGCTGGAGACCGCCGTGGTCAACCGTGAGCTTGGGTTGGCCGTACGGGTGATCGTCGACGGCACCTGGGGCTTCGCCTCGCATGCCGAACTGTCGCCGGGCGTGGCCGCCGACACGGCGCGCCGCGCGGTACAGGTGGCCAAGACGCTGGCCGCCCTCAACGGCGAGCGCGTCGAGTTGGCCGCCGAGCCGGTCTACCGCGACGTGACATGGGCCTCGGACTTTTCCATCGATCCGTTCGAGGTGCCCACCGCCGACAAGATCGACGTACTGGAGGACTACTCCGGGCGGTTGCTCGCGGCCGACGGCGTGCATCACGTGACCGCATCGTTGACCGCGGTCAAGGAGCAGACGTTCTACGCCGACACATTCGGGTCGTCTATCACTCAGCAGCGGGTGCGGCTGATGCCGGTCTGCGAGGCGGTCACCGTTGGTACGGGGGGCTTCGACTCGATGCGGACGCTCGCACCGCCGACCGCCCGCGGATGGGAGGCAGTGATCGGCGACGACGTGTGGAACTGGTCTGAAGAACTGGCTGAGCTACCACAATTGTTGGCCGAGAAGATCAAAGCCCCCAGCGTGACGGCCGGGCCCACCGACCTGGTGATCGACCCGACCAACCTGTGGCTGACCATCCACGAGTCCATCGGGCACGCAACCGAATACGACCGGGCCATCGGCTATGAGGCGGCCTACGCCGGCACATCGTTTGCCACCCCGGACAAGCTCGGCACGCTGCGGTACGGGTCGCCGGTGATGAACGTGACCGCCGACCGCACCGTGCCCTACGGCCTGGCCAGCATCGGTTACGACGACGAGGGCGTGGCCGCCCAAAGCTGGGATCTGGTGCGCGACGGGCAGTTCGTGGGCTACCAGCTGGACCGGGTGTTCGCGCCCCGGCTGGGCCAGTCCCGCTCCAACGGATGCTCGTACGCCGACTCGCCGCACCACGTGCCGATCCAGCGAATGGCCAACGTGTCACTGCAGCCGGGCACCGAGGACCTTTCGACCGCGGATCTGATCTCCCGGGTGGACGACGGCATCTACATCGTGGGTGATCGATCGTGGTCGATCGACATGCAGCGCTACAACTTTCAGTTCACCGGGCAGCGGTTCTTCCGGATCCGCGACGGGCGCCTGGACGGACAGCTGCGCGACGTCGCCTACCAGGCCACCACCACCGATTTCTGGAATGCGATGGAGGCCGTCGGCGGCGCTTCGACGTGGCGGCTCGGCGGGGCGTTCAACTGCGGCAAGGCCCAGCCCGGTCAGGTCGCCGCGGTCAGCCACGGTTGCCCGTCGGCACTGTTCCGCGGAATCAACGTGCTCAACACCCGCAACGAGGGGGGCCGGGAATGATCAACCCGCAGCAGGTGATCGACCGCGCACTGGCCGCCGCGGCGGGCCGATCCAACACCGAGACCATTGTGCTGGTCACCGACCGGGCCGAGGCGTCACTGCGCTGGGCGGGTAACTCGATGACCACCAACGGGGTATCGAACAGCCGCACCACCACCGTGGTCTCGATCATCCGCGACGACGAGGGCGCGCGGGTGGGCTCGCTGTGCTCGGCGGAGGTGGATCCGGCGTTGATCCCCGAACTGGTGGCGGCGTCGGCGGAGGCGGCCGCGGGTGCGCCGGAGGCCCGTGACGCCGCCGACCTGGTGGACGGCAACGGCACACCGGACGACTGGGACGCTTCGGTGCCGGGCACCGGTGCCGACGTCTTCGGCGGGCTGGCCGGCTCGCTGAGCCGCGGTTTTCGCGGCGCCGATCAGCTGTACGGCTTCGCGAGGCACGAGGTGGAGACGACGTTCCTGGCGTCCTCGACCGGGCTGCGGCGGCGTTTCACCCAGCCGACCGGGACGGTGGAGATCAACGCCAAACGCGACGGCGCCAGCGCCTGGGCAGGGATCAGCACGCCGGATTTCGTTGATGTGCCGGCGGATTCGCTGTTGGAGCAGCTGTCGACCCGGCTGGGGTGGGCGGCGCGCAGTGTCGAGTTGCCGGCCGGCCGGTACGAGACGCTGATGCCGCCCTCGACGGTGGCCGACATGATGATCTACCTCGGTTGGACGATGAGTGGGCGCGGCGCGCAGGAGGGCCGCACCGCCTTGTCGGCGCCCGGCGGTGGCACCCGGGTGGGGGAGCGGCTCACCGAGTTGCCGTTGACCCTGTACTCCGACCCGCACGCGTTTGGGCTCGAATGTGCACCGTTCGTGGCGACGGGCACCTCCTCGGAGACGGCGTCGGTGTTCGACAACGGCCTGGACATCGGCTGCGTGGACTGGATCCGCGGCGGGGTGATCAACGCGCTGACCTACCCGCGGGCTGCCGCCGCTGAGTTCGGGGTTCCGGCCGCGCTGGCCGCCGACAACCTGCTGATGACCGGCGGTACGGCGAGCATGGACGAGATGATCGCCTCCACGGAGCGCGGGCTGCTGCTGACCACGCTGTGGTACATCCGCGAGGTCGACCCGACCACGCTGCTGCTGACCGGGTTGACGCGCGACGGCGTCTACCTGGTCGAGGACGGCAAGGTGAGCGCGGCGGTGAACAATTTCCGGTTCAACGAGAGCCCGCTGGATCTGCTGCGCCGCGCCACGCAGGCCGGCATCGCCGAGCCGACCCTGCCGCGGGAGTGGGGTGACTGGGCGACCCGGGCGGTGATGCCGTCACTGCGGATCCCCGACTTCCACATGTCGTCGGTCAGTCAGGCGCAGTGAGGGCGTCGAACCGCGCGAGCGCGGCGTCGAGGTCTGATTCCTCGAATATCTCGCAGCGGTCGAACAGGTCGCCGTCGACGGTGAACAGGACAACATCGCGCCATTCGGCGTCGAAGCCTTCTTGCGATGTTCCACGCGCGACATGGGTGATGACAGCGCCGGCGCTGCTCAGCCGATGCACGGTCTCGACGTAGACCGTGATGTTGGGCGCGAGGTCCCATGTGGCGTGCATGTATTCGGTCAATTCGCCGGGTGCGAACGCTCGCGCACGTCGATGGTCGATGTTCACCCAGTCGGGCGCGCGGAACTCCCGTCGGTTGAACGCGGCGTAACCGCTCGTGACGACCGACCAGGTGTGCGCATGGTCGGCTGCTTCGCCGGCGAGGTATCGGGTGTCGAGTTCTGCGAAGGCGGCGTCGATGTCGTTGAGATCGAACGTGACACCCGCCGCGATCCGGTTGTCAGTGTCAATTTCGATGATGGTCAGCAATTCGAGGCCGAACGCCTCGGGATGTTGGTCGCCGCCCGACACGCGAGCACGACTGAGCGCGACGCGCTCCCCGCGGGTCGCGATGACGAATGATTCGAAGTTCTTGACCCCGACGTCGACGATGGCCCGCAGATTCGCCATCTGGGCATCCCGACCGCACCGGATGCCGCCGCTCACCACCTGGCGACGATCGTCATCGCAAATTTCGTCGGCGATCATCTCCCCCATGGCATCCCAGTCGCGAGCCGCGAGGCACGCATTGAAGCGCTCGTACATTCGGCTTGCCGTGTTTTCCAGTCGTGGTGTTGGGCGGCTGAGCTCGTCGTACCTTGCGAGCGCGGCGTCGATGTCTGTCTCGTCGAACAACTCCCCGCGATTGATCAGGTCGCCTTCGACCGTGAAAACGTTCACTCCGCGCCACTCGGCTTCGAAGCCCTCCGGAGAGGTCCCGTGCCCCGCAAAGGTGACAACTGCCGCGAGGTTGCTCAGCCGATGCACCGTCTCGACGTAGATGTCGCCGGTGCTGCCCTCTAGCGACGCACGTATGTAGGCGATCGCGTCACCGGGCGCAACCGTTGTTCCCCGGCGGTGGTCGATGCTCACCCAGTCAGGCGTCGTCGCTGGGGGTTCGTGCCGGCTGATCGCTGCGTAGAATTCGGCGATGACCGACCACGTGCGCGCGTGCGCGGCCGCCTCGCCGGTGAGGTAGCGGGTATCGAGCTCGGCGAAGGCTGCATCGATTTCGTCGGGATCGAACACGACGTCAGCCACGATTCGCTCGTCGGCGTCGATCTCGACGACGCTTAGCGCGTCGGCTTGAATCGCCTCGGGGTCGTGGCCCGAGACGCGAACTCGTATGAGGGCAAGACGCGCGCCGCGGGTAGCCAGGGCGCCCACCATCGTGATTGTGAAGCCGACGTCGACGGTGGCCTGCGTGCTTTTGATGTTGACATCGCGACCATGCAGGATTCCGGAGTTGACGACCCGCCGACGATCATCGACGGAAACATTCTCGGCCGTCGTTTGAGCCACAGCCTGCCAGTCGCGGGCTGCAATGTACGAGTAGGCGCGCTCGGATACCTGCGTCGCGCTGTTCTCCAGCCGCGGCGCAGGTCGGCTGAGCTGTTCGAACCTGGCGAGCGCGGCGTCGAGGTCTGTCTCATCGAAGATTTCGCAGCGGGTGATTCGGTCGTCTGCGACAACAAGAACGTGAATCATGCGCCACTCGACATCAATGCCTTCGAGCGACGTCCCATACGTGTAATGGGTGAGGACTGCCCCGATATCGCTGAGGCGATGCACCATTTCGATCTGAATCCTGACCTTCGGAGTGAGATCCCAGAAGGAGCGGATTGCCGCGGCCAGTTCACTGGACGTGAACGGCATGCCTCGACGGTGGTCGACGTTGACCCAGTTCACCGCGGGCATTTCATGCCGGTTGACTGTGGCGTAGACATCGGTGATCACCGACCAGGTGTGTGCGTGGGGAGCAGCTTCGCCGACGAGGTAGCGGGCGTCGAGTTCCGAGAACGCAGCATCGATCTCGTCGAGATCGAGCATGACCGCCGACTCGATCCGCTGGTTGGCGTCGAGCTCTACAAGACCGAGCACGTCGGTGTGGAACGCCTCGGGCCGTTGGTCACCGCCCCCGAAACGAAGGCGACTCAGGACAAGTCGTTGTCCGCGAGTGGCGATGACGGTGGACGTCAGGTTCTTGACCCCGACATCGGCGGTCGCTCGCCAGTCTGCGATGACGGTGTCTCTACCACACCGGACGCCGACGCCCAACAGCTGACGACGGTCGTCGGTGGATGCGTCATCGGCCAATAACTCCGCCATTGCATCCCAGTCCTGGACCGCGAAACTCGCGCCGAAGCGCTCGGCCACTTGACTTGCCGTGTTGCCAAGCCGTTTCGGCGCTTGCAGCTCGTCGAAGCGGGCCAGGGCCGAGGCGAGGTCTGCCTCGTCGAAGAATTCACCGCGGCTGATCAGGTCGGCCTTGAAGGTCAGAAGGTGGATGTAACGCCACTCTGTGGCGAATCCCTCTTGCGAGGTTCCGTGAGCCTTGGCTGTGATGACCGTTCCGGACGCACTCAGCCGGCGGACCGACTCGATGTAAACCTTGACGTCCGGTGTGATGTTCCATGACGCTTGGATGTACGGAATCATCTCGCCGGACGGAAATCCGAGCCCGCGACGGTGGTCGATGTTCACCCAATCTGGCGCCAACGGCGATATCTGGTGCCGGTTGAATGCCGTATAGGCCTGGGTAGTGAGGGACCATGTGCGCGAATAGGCGGCCGCCTCGCCGGCGATGTAGCGCGCGTCGAGTTCGGCCATGGCGGCGTCGAAGTCGCCGAGGTCGAAAGTGACCAGTGCCGTGGCCCGCTGATCGGCGTTGATCTCAAGGATGCTGAGTGCCTCGGTAAGAAATGCCCCGGATTCTTGATCGCTGCCCGCGAAGCTGTTGCGCGCGAGGACAAGGCGTGTCCCACGGGTCGCTATGAACGTCGTTGTCACGTTTGTGAACAGGCCGGCAGTGGCTTGGGCGTCAGTCACCGTGGCATCTCGGCCATGCCGGATTCCCGATCCCACGACCCGACGACGATCGTCATTCACGAAGTTGTCAGCGAGCATCGTCGCAACAGCTGTCCAATCGCGTGCCGCGAAGAGCGGCTGGAGGAGCCCTGCCAGTTCGCCTGCCGCGTTTTCGAGACGAGGAGTCTGTGAGTCCAGTTCTTCGAATCGTGCGAGCGCGGCGTCGAGGTCGTTCTCGTCGAAGACTTCGCAGCGTTCGATCCGGTCGTTGTGGAGTACCAAAAGGTCGATCGCTCGCCACTCGGCAGGGAAGCCCTCCCGCGAGGTTGCATGCCCGACATGGGTGATGACAGCGCCGCAACTGTTGAGCCGATGTACCGCCTCGAGGTGGATACTGAGGTCTGGCGTGAGGTCCCAAATGCTGCGGACGGACGGGGTCATGTTGCTGGGCTCGAACGGTGTCGCTCGCCGGTGGTCGATGGTGATCCATTCCGCCGCAGGGACTTCACGACGGTTGAACGCAGCGTAGGCATTCGCGATCGCCGACCATGCGTGCGAATAGTCAGCCGCTTCCCCAGCGATGTAACGGGCGTCGAGTTCGGCGATGGCGGCGTCGAAGTCGTCGACGTCGAACACGACCGCCGTCGCGGCCTTATCGTCCGAGTCGATCTCGATGACGTTGAGGGCATCGTTCTGAACCGCCCCGGGGTCGGGGCCGGACGCACGGACGCGGGTGAGGACGAGGCGCTCGCCGCGAGTTGCCACGATGCCCAACAGGATCATCCCGAAGCCGACGTCGGCGGTAGCCTGCAGCTCCTTCATCCCGGCATCGCGACCACGCCGGATCCCGATATTCACCATCCGTCGGCGATCGTCGAGGACATAGTTGTCGGCTGCTGCTTGAGCGATGGCAACCCAGTCACGGGCCGCGAACTGCGGGTAAAACCGCTCGATCATCAGCGCTGCCTTATTCCAAGCGCGTGGCCCGGATGCGCGTTCGGCCTCGAATCGGGCATGCAGCGCATCGAGTTCGGCGATCGCTGCGTCGATGTCCTCGACGTCGAACCAGATCTGGAGCGCGACTCGGCCCTGATCGTCGATGCCGAACAGCTGGAGCAGCTCATCGTGTGGTGCGCCCCGGCTCGTGTCGGGGCTGGTCGTGATCAAGCGAGACAAAGCCAGGCGCTCACCGCGTGCGGCGATCATGACGTGGTCGATCCGCGCGGTGCCCGCCTCGAGTTCACGCCGGATCCCCAGTCGCACTGCGTCAGATGGCAGCGACAAGCCGACGACTTTCCGGCGACTCTCGATGACGAGGTCGGGCGCGAAGAGTTGCTCCAACTCGTCCCACGCATACCGATGAGCAGCAGCCATGACGCGTTCACCCACTCGGACGGCCGCAGTGTCGAATGCGACGGCCGGCTCCTCGGGTGGCGCTGCGGCGGGAGGTGTGATGCGCTGCCCAAGAACCAGCCGCGCCATGTCGGCAAGTGCGCCAGCACCTTTCCGTTCATACAGGCCTACAGACTGCTCGGCGGCAGCGCGCGCCCCGGCGGCGTCGCCGGCGGCACCCAACACCGTCGCCAGCGCCAGACACGCGTCGCCGTGATCTACCAAAAGGTCGGTGCGCTCGGCCAGGCCGACCGCGGCCTGAGCCATCCGCCGGGCCTCGTCGGGCTCGCCGCGACGAGCCAACAGCAGTGCCCGAAGCGTGCGCCAGGAGATCGATGCCTTCAGCGCGTGGCCGGCGAGTCGCTCACTTTCCGAACACAACTCCGCAGCCTCGGCATCCCGGTCGAGCGCAAGACACGCCCGACCCAGCATCGCGGCGGTCTCGGCAGTGTCCGCGTCCAGGCCCATCCGGCGAAAACCGTGGTAGGCCTTACGTAAATGCGGCTCCGCAGCGCCAGGATCGTCGGCCACCAGCTCGACGATCCCGGCGAACTGCTCAACCTCGAGCAGTGCGTGGCGCAGGCCGAGTTCGGTGATGGTGCGCCGGGCCGAGTCGATCATCTGCCGGGCCGCCTCGGTGCGGCCGCGAAACGCCTCCAATAGGGCCTGGCAACGTGTCGACGTCGCCTCGACCGCAGGGGAATCCGTGGTGATGCGCAGCAGCCGCACCACGTCCAGGCAGCGCCCGCCCGCCCTGGGCACCGGGTTGGGGCCCCACAACGCGGCCAGTGGCGCGTTGGCCAGTACGGCGTTGACCCGTCGGTGCTCGCCGGCGCGTCGAGCGGCTGTGAGAGCGTCGTCCAAGGCATCTTCGCAGTCGCCTATCCGCCCGAGGCGGGCAAGGCACCCGGCACGTACGGTGTGGGCCTTGGCCTCTCCCGACGCATCGGCGATCTGGGCAAGTCTGCCGGCGGCCTCCCCAACGGCGAACTCGACGTCGTCCAACCGTTCGGGGTGAATCAGCATCGACAGCTGGCCGTCGAAGCAGGTGGCCCACGCCGCCAGTCGGACCGAATCGATTGTTGCGGCTTGCAATTGCGCGACCGCCCCGGCAGCCGAAACCACGTCGCCCGCGGCCAACAGTGCCTCGCAGCGGGCGATCAGCAGCTCGGCGGCCTGCTCGTCGCGGTCGGGCACTTCCTCGTCGATCTCGTCCAACGCGTGCAGGGCCTGGTCATAGAGGTCGGCGGCACCCTCGTAAGCGAGGCGGGCCATCGCCTGGTCTGCGGCACGCCGGCAGTACTCAACTGCCTTGGCAGCGTTTCCCGCCCAAGCGCACTCGAAGTAGTGGTACGCCAGTTCGGCGAGCAACTCGTCGTCTGCGCCGAGCTCGCCTTCCAGCGTTGTGGCGATGCGCTGGTGCAACCGCATGCGACGCACCGACGGGAGTTCGGCCAGTAGCGATTGACGGACGATCGCGTGGTTGAACCGGTAACGCCCACCGGATTCCTCGATGACGATGCCGGCCTGGTACGCCTCGTCGAAGGCGTCGACGAGATCCTGATCCACCACCCGCTCGACGAGTTCCAACGCGAAGCGGCTGCCCACCACCGCGGCCGCGGCAAGGGCCTTGTTCGTCTCCGCCGGAAGCCGAGAGAGTCGGCGGCTCACGGCTTCGCGAACACCCTGCGGCAAGGTGCTCGGGTCCCAGACGCCGCCGCTTTCGGCGACATGGCGCAGTGCCTCGATCAGGAAGAACGGATTGCCGCCGGTGACCGATGCCAACGCGTGGGCGAGCTCTTCGTCATCGTGTCCGGCCTCGGTGACGTAGGCAGTCACATCATCCTCGTCGAGGCCACTCAACTGGAGGCGGTCGGCGGTGCCGTCCCGGTGAAGGTCGGCGAGCATCGCCGCCAGCGGGTGGGAGCGGTCGAGGTCGGTGCTGCGGTATGTCGCGACGACTTGTAGGCGGGTGTGGTCACCGAAGCGCAGCAGATGCCGCAACAGCAACAGCGTGGGTTTGGCGGCCCAGTGCAGGTCATCGAGAATTAGGACGACCGGTGCACTCGCGGAGGCCAGTTCCAGCAGCGCGACGGCGGCGTCGAACAGTGCGTAGCGTTCGGTGTCGGGGTCGGCACGCGGTGGCGTGACCAGATCGGGCAGCGCATCTGCCAGCCCGGGGACCAGGGCAAGCAGTGCTTCGAGACCACGCAGCCCCCGCAGCCGTTTGGGTTCGATGCAGGGTACAAGCGAACGCAGGGCTTCGGCGAACGGTTGATACGGCGCACCGAGATCCTCGTCGGATCGGCCGTACAACACGACGGCGCCGTACTCGTAGGCCTGCCGGGACCATTCACCTGCCAAGCGCGTCTTTCCGATACCCGGTTCACCGGCGATCAGCACTGCGTGAATGCCATCGGTGAGCGTCGTCTGCCACGCCGCCGCGAGTCGCCCCAGCTCGCGGCTGCGTCCCACGAACGGCCCGGGGCCGGTCAATATCGCGGGAAGGGCGGGCCGCTGCAGTGGAGCATCGCTGGTCTCCTCGGGTCGCGTGGCGGCCTCCAGCCGAAGCTCGAAGACGTGTTCCGGGCGCGGCAGGTTGCGAAGCTGACGCATCCCGAGGTCGGCGAGCGCGACGTCGTCAGGCAGTGCGTCGATGACGAGTTCTGCGGTCGCGCCGGAGCACAGAATCTGCCCGCCCACGGCCAGCGACCGCAGCCGAGCGGCGCGGTTGACCGCGCGACCGAAGTAGTCGCCGTCGCGCAGCTCCACCTCGCCGGTGTGCAGAGCGACCCGGATTCGGATGGGCTCTCGCAGGGCCCAGGGCTCGCGACGGATCGCCTCTTGCAGCTCCAAGGCGGCGGCAGCTGCCGCCGACGGCCGCTCGAACACCGAGAACGTGGCGTCCCCCTCGCCGCGGGTCTTGATCAGCCGTCCGCCGCGGGACGTGACGACCTGTTCGGCGAGCTCGTCGTGGCGGGCCAACGCAACCGCCATGGCGTCGGCATCGGCCTCCCAGGCGGTGGTCGACCCTTCGATGTCGGTGAGCAGGAAGGTCACGGCGCGGGTCACCGACGAAAGGTGTTGTGCTACCGGATAATCCAGCGACGTATCCTGGGTGACGATCGCGGCCTCGAGCCGCCGAAGCTCCGGGCCCGGGTCGATCCCGAGCTCGTCGGCCAGCAGCGACCGTGCCCGTTGATACGCGCCCAGCGCTTCGCCCTGCCTGCCGGCGCGGTAGAGGGCGAGCATCAGCTGGGCCCATCGCCTCTCCCGCAGCGGCGCGTCGGCCACCGCCGCCTCGAGTTCGCCGACGATCTCCGCGGCTCGGCCCGCCGCCAGCAGCGCATCCGCTCGATCCTCGACGAGCGCGGCATGGCCTTCGCTCCAGCGGGTCTTCTCGGAGATCCCCCGGCGCGAATCGGGCAGCTCGGGGGTTCCGCGCCAGAGGGCCATCGCCTCCTCGAAGCAGACCACGGCCTGGGTGGTGTCGCCGACGGCCGCGGCCGCCCGGCCCAGTTTGGTGGCCAGTTTGTAGCGCGGGGCGTCAACGTCGGTGATTCGGAGCATCCAGCCCAGTCCGTCGGTGACCACGAAGCCGTCGCCCAACACCCGGCGTAGCGAGGAGATGTGGGTCTGCAGGGCCTTGGCGGCGGTGCGCGGCGGATCGTCGCCCCAGAGCAGGTCGGTCAGGGTGTCGGCCGATACCACCGAACCGCCGTACAGCCCGAGCATGGTGAGGATGGCGCGCGGTTTGGCCCCCGGGATGGTGACCGGGGCGCTGTCCCGCCGGGCCTGGAGAGGTCCCAAAACCCCCAGCTCCACGCCTTGAATGGTAGTCACGCCGTCATCGTCGGTGGGGCGATTCAAAACGCGGTCAAGATCGAGTAAAGACGGTTCTCGGGTTCACCCCCAAGGAGCAGCACGAAGCCGACAGCACAATTCGACCCCCACCGGCGAACGTGTGGAGTAGCTGGTGTTTCAGGCGCAGTGACGGCGCTGGTTCAGACCAGATCGCTGGCGTCGAATATCCAGGACATGTCTTCGGTGGCGAGGCTGTCGAAGTAGTTGGGTGGGGCGAACGCCAGCACGCCGGAATAGTCCCAATAGTCTTTCCACACCGTGATTTTCCCGTCGACAACCCGGTGCACGGTGGCGAATCTCAGGGTGCCCTGCTCGCCGGTGGGGAATACCCAGGTCTCGGAGTGTTCGTACATGACTTCCGAACCGTTGGACACCATTTGGCCGCCGTGGTGCCGGTATTCGGCCAACCGGTCGAACAACAACCGGAGCCTTTTGACGATGTCTTCGGGGCCGCGTGCCGCCGCGGCCGGGATCGGCATATCGACGTAGAGGCAGTCCGGGGCCAAGAAGGTCTTGAGTGCGTCCCAATCATGGCGCCCCAGTGCCTGCCACATGCCGAGGACGACCTCGCCCGATGCGGTGGATGAACCTGGTGTGGAGGCGTCCATCATGATGGTCACTGAACCGGGTTACCGAGCCGGTGTCAATGAAGAGGGGAGATTTCGATGAGCGCGCGTGTGGAGCAGCTGGAGTTTCAGGCTGAGGCCCGTCAGCTGCTGGACTTGATGATCCACTCGGTCTACTCCAACAAGGACGCGTTCCTGCGGGAGCTGATCTCCAATGCTTCCGACGCACTGGACAAGCTGCGGCTTGAGGCCTTCCGCAACAAGGACCTCGAGGTCGATACCTCCGATCTGCACATCGAGATCGAGGTGGACAAGGCCGCGCGCACCCTGACCGTCCGCGACAACGGCATCGGCATGTCGCGTGATGAGGTGGTGGACCTGATCGGCACGCTGGCCAAGTCCGGCACCGCCGAGCTGCGCCAGCAACTGCGCGAAGCGCAGAATGCCGAGGCGTCCGAAGATCTGATCGGCCAGTTCGGTATCGGGTTCTATTCGGTGTTCATGGTCGCAGACCGAGTCGAGATGCTCACCCACAAGGCCGGCCAGAGCGAGGCCATCCGCTGGCAGTCCAGTGGTGACGGCACCTACACCATCGAGCCCATTGAGGATGCGCCGCAGGGTACGTCGATCACCCTGCATCTCAAGCCCGAAGACGCCGAAGACGAGTTGCACGACTACACCGCCGACTGGACGATCCGGGGCCTGGTCAAGAAGTACTCGGACTTCATCGCCTGGCCGGTCCGGATGCAGGTCGAGCGCCGGACCCCGCCTGTCGAAGAGGGCGGCGACGAGGTGGTCACGGTCGAGACCGAGACACTGAACTCGATGCAGGCGCTGTGGGCGCGCCCCAAAGACGAAGTCTCGCCGGAGGAATACAAAGACTTCTACAAGCACATCGCGCACGCCTGGGACGACCCGCTCGAGGTCATCGCGATGAAGGCCGAAGGCACCTTCGAATACCAGGCACTGCTGTTCATTCCGTCGCACGCCCCGTTCGACCTGTTCAACCGGGACGCCCAGGTCGGGATCCAGCTGTATGTCAAACGGGTGTTCATCATGGGCGACTGCGACCAGCTGATGCCCGAGTACCTGCGCTTCGTCAAGGGTGTTGTCGACGCAGCGGACATGTCGCTCAATGTGTCTCGGGAGATCTTGCAGCAGGACCGCCAGATCAACGCGATTCGCCGGCGGCTGACCAAGAAGGTGCTGTCCACCATCAAGGAGTTGCAGTCGCAGCGACCCGAGGACTACCGCACCTTCTGGACCGAGTTCGGCCGCGTCGTCAAGGAGGGCTTGCTCTCCGATTTCGACAACCAGGAGGCACTGCTGGCAATCAGCTCGTTCGCCTCGACGCACAGCGACTCCGAGCCGACCACCCTGGCCGAGTATGTCGACCGCATGAAGGACGGCCAGGAGCAGATCTTCTACGCCACCGGTGAGTCCCGCCAGCAGCTGCTGAAGTCGCCGCACCTGGAGGCGTTCAAAGCCAAGGGCTACGAGGTGCTGTTGCTGAGCGATCCGGTCGACGAGGTGTGGGTGAGCGCCGTCGCCGAATTCGCCGGCAAGCCCCTGCAGTCGACGGCCAAGGGCGAGGTGGACCTGGACTCCGAGGAGGAGAAGAGTGCCCATGAGGCCGAGCGCAAGGAGCGGGAAAAGGATTTCGCCGACCTGATCGCCTGGCTGCAGCAGACCCTGACCGAGCACGTCAAAGAGGTGCGGCTGTCCACCCGGCTGACCGAGTCGCCGGCCTGCCTGATCACCGACACCTTCGAGATGACCCCGGCGCTGGCGCGCATCTACCGCGCCAACGGTCAGGAGGTCCCGGTCGGCAAGCGGATCCTGGAGCTGAATCCGGGCCATCCGCTGGTCACCGGCCTGCGCCAGGCGCACGCAGAGCGCGGTGAAGACGCCGGATTGGCCGAGACCGCGGAGTTGCTCTACGGCACAGCGCTGCTGGCCGAGGGTGGGGCGTTGGAGGATCCGGCGCGCTTCGCCGAGCTGCTGGCGGATCGGCTGGCCCGAACCGTCTGATCCCGGCCTTTAGGGCACCAGCACCACTTTGCCGACGTTCTCCCGCGCCGCCAGAATGCGGTGGGCCTCCGGGGCATTCGCGAACGGCACCACCGCATGCACCACCGGGGCTGCGATCCCGTCTGCCAGCGCTTCGGACAGCGGGGCGATCCAGGGTCCGAGCGTGCCGCGGTCGTCCCACAGCCGCAGCATGTTCAGGCCGATGACGGTCTTGGACTGCTCCATCTGCGTGATCAGGCTGAAGCCGCGCAGCATCGCCAGCGCCTGCGGCGCCGCCCGTAGCAGGGAGCGCTTCTCACCCTGCTGCAGTGAAGAAAGGCCGTAAGCGACAAGGCGCCCGCCGGGACGCAGCAACTTCAGCGAGCGCCGCAGTGAGGTCCCGCCGAGCCCGTCGAGCACCATGTCGTAGGGCGGCAGGCCTTTCCACCAGTCGTTGCGGCGGTAGTCGATGGCGCGGTCGATGCCCAATGCGTCCAGCTGGGCGTGTTTGCCCGGAGACGCGGTGCCGTGCACGACCGCCCCGGCGGCCTTGGCGAGCTGGATCGCCGCGATGCCGACACCGCCGGCCGCGGCGTGCACCAGCACCTGCTCGCCGGCCCGCAGCGACCCGTAGCCGTGCAGCGCGGCCCACGCCGTCGCATAGTTCACCGGGATCGCGGCGCCCTGCTCGAAGCTCATCGACGGCGGCAGCACGACGGTGTCGGCGGCGTTGGCGTTGACGATCTCGGCGTATCCGCCGAAACGGGTGCCGGCCAGGACCCGCTCGCCGACGCGGGCCGGATCGACGCCCTCACCGACGGCCTCGATGGTCCCGGCCACCTCGTAGCCGACCACGGCGGGCAGCTTCGGCGCATCGGGATACAGGCCGACCCGGGCGAGGTGGTCGGCGAAGTTCACCCCCGCCGCGCGGACCGCGATCCGTACCTGCCCGCTGGCCGGTGGCGGGGGATCGGGGCGGTCTTGTACCTGCAGCACCGAAGGTGGCCCGGTTTTGGTGATGACGACGACGCGCATGGGTTTCAGCCTATTGCCACGGCGTACATAATCGGTGGTTTAGCGAGCCTCGACGAAGGAGAGGCGAAGCTGGAACCGCCGCATAAACATCGGTGGTTTAGCGAGCCTCGACGAAGGAGAGGCGAAGCTGGAACCGCCGCATAAACTCAGTGGGATGGACGTTCTCGTTGAGCTGAACCGATTGGTGGCGTGCTCGGATGGCCGGTTGGGCACCTTCGTCCGCCAGGTGTGCGCGCGGACGGTGGGCCTGCCGGCGCTGCCGGCCGAGGTGAGCGCCGGCGTCTCCGATGCCGATCCGGCGGTGGCCGAGTTCGCCGAGCAGTTCAGCGTGGACGTCTCGATGATCAGCGACGCCCAGCGGGAACGGCTGCGGGAGGCGTTGGGGGATAGGGCCTTCGGTGCCGTCGTGCAGATGTTCATCGGCGATTTCGTGCCGCGGGTGCGCGCTGGGCTTGCTGCGGTGGGTGTCGAGGTGGCCTGGCCGGACAGCATCGCCTGGGATCACCCGGGCAACGCGGCCGACGCGCTGTTCAACGGCTTCATGCCCGCCGTCGCCCGGCTGCGGTCCCTGGACCCGGTGACCTCCGAGGTGGTGCGGCTGCGTGGTGCGGCCCAGCACAACTGCCGGCTGTGCAAGTCCCTGCGCGAGACCACCGCCCTGGATGCCGGCGGATCTGAGTCCCTCTACGACGAGATCGAGCGATTCGAGGGATCCGGGCTGCTCAGCGAAGCGCAGAAGGCGGCGCTGCGCTACGTCGACGCGCTGATCTGGACGCCGGCGCACATCGACGCCGAGGTGGCCGCCGGGGTGCGGCGGTATTTCACCGATGAGCAGGCCATTGAGCTGACCTTGGACGTGATGCGCAACGCGGGCAACAAGATCGCGGTGTCACTGGCCGCGGATGCGCCGCGGGTGGCAGAGGGCACCGAGCGCTACCTGCTGGACGCGAACGGCCAGACCGTCTTCGGCTGAGTCAGCCGGTGTGACGGGCCAAAAAGCCCAGAATTGCGTCGGCGAAGACGTCGTTGCGGTCGCCGGCGACCATGTGGCCGGCCCCGGCGACGTCGACGAACTCCACCTGCGGGAACCGGGCCAGGAAATCCTCGGCGTTCTGGGCGCTGACCAGGTCGCTGAGTTGACCGCGCACCAGCAGGATCGGTACGCCGCCGTCGAGGATGGTCTGCACCGCGGCGTTGAGTCGCTCGACGTCGTGGATCTCCATCGGCCCCTGGTGTTCAGGACCGCTGATGAACTGTGGGTCCCAATGCCAGTACCACCGATCGCCACGACGGCGCAGGTTGGTGGTGAGCCCGCCCAGATCGGTGGGGCGGGGCCGGTGCGGGTTGTAGGCGGCGATCGCATCGGCGACCTCGTCGAGGGAGTCGAAGCCGGACTCCATGTTCTCGGCCATGAACGCCTGCACCCGCTCGGCGCCGGAGGTGTCCATGTTGGGCACGATGTCGACCAGCACCACCGCACTGGCCGCGCCGGGCGCCAGTTCGCCGCCCAGCAGCATCGCGGTACACCCGCCCAAGGAGGCGCCGACCAGCACCGGGTCCGGTGGCAGGGTGCGCAGCACCTCGTGGACGTCGGCGGCGAAGCTGACCAGACGGTAGTCGCCTTCGCTCGCCCAATCCGATTCGCCGTGGCCGCGCAGATCGACGGTGACCGCCTGCCAGCCGCGCTCGGCCACTGCGGCGGCGGCGCGGCCCCAGGACCGGCGGGTCTGCCCGCCGCCGTGCAGGAACACCACTGCGCGTGCGGCCGGGTCACCATGCCGGTCGGCGATGATCCGGAGATCGTCGGGGGCGCGGGTGACGAACGTTTCAGCGGTCATCCTGAGATAGTAAGCCTGTCTCTATAACTGACGGTCGATTGCCCGGTAAAACCCCTGGTGACCTGCCGGTTGTGGGGATTACCATGCGGGGTCATCACATCGGGAGGGCACCATGGCTCGCCACCTGGCCCTGGTCTACGGGGCACTGAACTATCTCGGTTTCCTCGCTGTGTTCCTGTACCTGGTCGGCTTCGTCGGCAACTTCGTTGTGCCGCGTAGCGTCGACCACGGCCCGCCGGCGCCGGTGGGGTGGGCGATCGTCATCGATGTCGCGCTGGTGACGCTGTTCGCGGTGCAGCACAGCGTGATGGCCCGCCCGGCATTCAAGCGATGGTGGACGCGCGTGGTGCCCGAGAGCATCGAACGCAGCACCTATGTATTGGCGTCGAATCTGGCTCTGGCGCTGCTGTATTGGCAGTGGCGGCCAATCCCGACGACCATCTGGAACCTGACGATGCCGGCGGAGCGGACGGTGCTGTGGGGACTGTTCTGGATCGGCTGGGCCATTGCCCTGGCGTCGACATTCATGATCAGCCACGTGGACCTGTTCGGGCTGCGCCAGGTGTACCTCGCGTGGCGCGCACAGCCCTACTCCCATATCGGGTTTCACGCGCGGGCGCTGTACCGGGTGGTGCGGCACCCGCTGATGGTGGGGTTCGTGATCGCGTTCTGGGCGACCCCCACCATGACCGCCGGCCATCTGCTGTTCGCGGTCGCGGCCACCGGTTTCATCGTGATCGCGGTGCAGCTCGAGGAGCGTGACCTGATCGCCGCGCTCGGTGACGAATATCAGCAGTACCGGCACCGGGTGCCGATGTTCGTGCCGGTGCGCCTGCCCGATCACCTCGGTCCTATCGGCCATCCGCAGGGGCGTTGAGGTCGCGGTCGCTCAGGCGAACGGTTGCAGCGCGAATCGGCCCCAGGCCAGAAACGCGAACAGCGCGATAAACGCGACATCGCCGGCCATGTACCCCCACTCGCTGCGGCGGAACCGGGTGGTGGCGGCCCCGGCCATGAACAACATCAGTCCGGTGGCGGCGATCGGCACCAGCAGTGGTGCCACACCCACGGTGGCCGGAAGGATCAGGCCGATCGCGCCGATCAGCTTGATGGTGCCGATGGCTGTGAGTTGGCCGTCGCTGAAGTCGTCGACCCACTGCTGGTTGGCGCCCAATTCCCGATACTTCTTCCTCGGCAGCAGTAGCAGGGTGGCGCCGCCGATGGCATATGCGGCAGCGGCGACGCCGGCGATGATCCACAGGGTGGTGTTCATGGCGACTCCTTCGTGGTTACCTCGGTCGGGTGGGGTCCGTCACTACCTATGACGGACCGACACCACGAGAGGTAACCGATGGCCACCGAGTCGCAACTGGCGGAGATCTTCGAACAGCAGCGTCATCGCATGCTGGCGCTGGGGCATCGGGTGCTGGGCTCGCGGTCGGACGCCGAAGATGTGGTCCAGGAGGCGTGGCTGCGGCTGTCGCGCCAGGACGCGGACGCGATCGACAACCTGCCCGGGTGGTTGACGACGGTGACCAGCCGGATCTGCATCGACACCCTGCGCTCGCGCGCCGCGCGGCCCGAGGTCCCCATCGATCACGACCTTCCCGAACTCGTCGTGACCGATGACCGCGACATTCCAGAAGATGCAGCGGTGCTGTCGGATTCGATTGGACTGGCACTGCTGGTGGTGCTGGGGTAACTACGCCCCGACGAACGTCTGGCGTTCGTGCTGCACGACATGTTCGCGGTCCCGTTCGCCGAGATCGGGCCGATCGTCGGCAAATCAGCCGATGCGGCCAAGATGCTGGCCAGCCGGGCCCGCCGCAAAGTTCAGGACGTGCCTCGGCCGGCGGGGGATCGGCGCGCGCAGCGTGAGGTGGTCGACGCCTTCCTGGCGGCCGCCCAGTCGGGCGATTTCGACGCACTGCTGCGCGTGCTCGATCCCGACGTCACGTGGCGCCAGCACACGGCCCGCGGTGTCACGGTCACGACCGGATCCGGCGAGGTCCTAGAGGCGGTCCGCCGGGGCCAGGGGGCACGCATCACCGTTCGCCGCGTGCTGGTCAACGGCGAACCCGGAATCCTGGGCTGGGGTCCGACGGGCCGGCCGCTGAGTTTGATGGCGTGCACGGTGCGCAACGGCCGTCTGGTGGGCATCGTGTCGATCGCCGACCCCGTCCGGTTGGCCCGGCTCGATCTGCCTGAGCCCCCCGAGGTGCTGGACAGCGGTAATTAGCCAACCGGATTTCGCCGGGCGGGCACGCCCACCGTGGCTGGGGGCGGTGGCTGGCTCGGTTGGATCCGCGGACTTATGGTCTGGATGCGGTCCCCGCCTACCAATGAAGGAAGGCCCCGCTGTTGCGGGGCCTTCCTTCATTGCGTTCGATCCACCGCCGACGTTGCGTTTACGCCCGCGTCGCGCTCGCCGGGTGGTGAGTGATCAGTGCTCGTCGTAGTGGTCACCGTGGGCGGCGTGCCGGTGACCGTCGTGGAGGTAGTCCACGTGGTCGCCGTGCTGAATCGCTTGGTGGCCGCAGTCGGTGCCGTGGGTGTGGTCGGTGTGGGAGTGGGTCTGGTGCTCTGTCGTGTTCATGGCAGCAACGGTACAGAAAACATGCATGCATTGCAATATAACGATGTAAACGGGCGCATGCTCCATCGGCATGATCGACAGCGGATGGGAAGTCGCCGACGAATGCATCACCACGGCGTGGATGGGGCGCACGGCGCGTGACGACGTCACTGGCGCGGCATGGCACGATGGTTCCCGCGCGCATGCGTATCAGGGGCGGTAGCTCAGTCGGTTAGAGCCGCGGACTCATAATCCGTTGGTCGCGGGTTCGAGCCCCGCCCGCCCCACCGCAGACTTGTATTACCTCGGGTGAGGCTTGACAGTTGCTTCGGTTGATCCTTGACACTCCCTGGATGAGGGAGTTGAGCGAGCAGCAGTCACCCCGTGAGTGCACCGACGCGCCGAACGCAACTGGGCTAACGGCGCCCGGTCACTTGGCAAGTGCGACCGCTCGGCTCAAGGCCTCAGCGGTGCGTCACACCGCGAACCATGAGTTGAACAGCGCTTGGAACAACTCGGGCATGGTGAGCTCTGGAATCTCATTGAATGTGGTCATCCCGACGGTATCCGATGTGGCCGAGGCGATCTGGTCTGCCGTCAGCCCCAGGTAGGCATTGTGGACCGCCATCCCGAACAGCACGTCCTGCCAACTTGTGTTCCCGAACAGCAGGTCTATCCAACTTGTGGTCAGGGAGTGCGTCGCGTAGATGTCGCCTTGGATGTTGAACACTTCGGTGGGATACAGGTTGGTGGGGACGGCGGCGGGGGTGGCGCCGAGCATCACGAAACGTAAGGCATTGGCGGGGACGCCGGCCTCGATGAGGTCATCTTGGGCATTGGCGGCCACCAGGCTGCTTTGGGAGTAGGTGAAAATAGTCAGCGGGTCGGTGCACACGCCGAGGTTGTTGCAGCCCATGTCGCCGTTCTGGAAGTCGGCGAGGATCGCGTCGACGAGGATTTTTTCGCCCTCCGGGACGCTCGTCAGGAAGTTATAGGAGTTGGGAGTGGTCAGCGCCAGCGTCGACGCGGCGGTGCCCTGGTACCCCAACGGATCGAGATACAGGTCCATCCCGTGGTTGATGTAGTTGGCACTCGGAGTCGAGATGCCGGTCGGGCCCAGGACCAACGCGTCGGTTGAGCCGTAGAGGAAGTCGTAGTTCTGGTTGGCTGCGTTGGCTCCAGCGGCCAGCGCCAGTGCGGCGCCACACAGCGCGGCGCCGATGATCAGTCGCTTCATTAGGTCCCCCTTGTTCGCAGAGGATAACGCCCAGCTTTTCTGCCGGGCAGGTGATTAAGTTGGACTGCTACTCCCCGCGGGGAGATGTGCCGATGGCGCTCTGTAGTACCGGTTGTCGATATACGGATTATTGCCGTTGACGTCAATTTGATGTCCGGAATCGAAATTTTGGTGCGTCCCTGATTTTGGTGCGCCGCTGTACATCACGCGGCGCTGAGCGCGTTGAGTAGCGCGTCCCAGAGTTCGGTGGAAGTAAGTGTCGGAATGTCGTTGATCGTGGTCATTCCGTCGACCACCGTTGTGGCCGAGTCGACTTCGGCGGGTGTCAACCCGAGGTAGGCCTCATGGAGTTCCAGCCCGAGCATGAGGTCCTGCCAACTGGCGCCCAAAGAGCCGGGTTCGGCGTAGGCGTCGCCGTGAATGTTGTACACGTCGGTGGGGTACAGGTCGTCGGGAACCACGCTGGTGTTGGCGCCGAGCATTACGAAACGTAAAGCATCGGTGGGGATGTTGTCTGCGGCGAGTTGCTGTTCGGCGAGGGAGGCCACCAGGCTGCTCTGGGAGTAGGTGAAAATGGTCAACGGGTCGCTGCAATCGCCGGAGGCATCGCAGCCCATGTCGCCGGCGGCGTAGTCGGCGAGGACCGCGTTGACGAGGATGGATTCGCCCTGCGGGACGCTCTGAAGGAAGTCGTTGGATTCGGGGGTCGTCAGGGCCACCGTCGACGCGGTGGTGCCGTCATACCCGTTCGGGTCGAGATACAGGTTGAGCGCGTCGTTGATGTAGGCGGCATTCGGTGTCGGGATGCCGGTCGGGCCGAGGACCAATGCGTTGGTCGAGCCATAGAGGAAGTCGTAGCTGTCGTCGGCGTTGGCTGCTGCTGCTGACGCCAGCGCTGCGCCACACAGCGCGGCGCCGAAGATCACTTGCTTCATCGGTCCCCCCAGGGATCGCAAGTTCATAGATGATGTCGCCCAGCCACTCTGCTGGGCGCATTATTTACCGTGGCCGACATGTCCCCCCGGTGGATGCCGAACGTGCTGTGGCACCGGTTGTCGACGGCAAGATTATTGCAGTTGACGTCAATTTGGTCTAGGGAAACGACATGATCGCCTAGCGAAGCTGACGGCGTCTGGCCTCGCGATGTGCGACACCGATCGGCACCGCCGAACGCAGGTGAGGTATTGCCGCGGCGCGGTCACCTGCTGGTGGCGGTCGGCCTGGGGACGTCGGCCGGTGTGCGCCCGAGCGCGTACAGTGCCATCCGCCGATTGGCCATGTCGTGTTCGCCCAGAAACACGCAGCCGCTGCTCTCACAGAACCTGCGCGCCCGCTTGTTTCGGTGGTCCGGGTCGAACATGATCCGGCGGCAGCGCGGGTCGGCGTTGAGCACGCTGGCCACGAAGTACGGCAGCACGTATTGGGCGATGCCCCTGTTCATGATTCCCAGATCCGCGATCCCGGCGTGGATGCCCAAGTCGTAGGGATCGCAGTCATACCGATCGGCGATGGAATCCTTGGCCGCTCGGTATAGCTCGATGTAGGCACAGTCGTCTCCGTCGGCGCTGGCGATGAACGGCCGGGAGAAGCTGCCGTCGAGTTGCGCATGCAGGTACCGATGCCAGCGCTCCGTCGGCCAGGCGTACTCCCAAGCCTCGGCCAGGTGCGGGCGGCTCATCCAGCCGGCAACCATCGCGGCATCGGCATCGGGGTCGGCCAGCCGAAACGCGTACGGCGCCGGCACCTCGGGGTGTGACGGGGGCGCCCCGACTTCGCGGACGGCATCGGGCAGGTCGGTCCGTTCCCGCGGCAGAATCACCTCCGATCGGCTCACCGCGACCCCATCGCGTCGCGCAGACTCTTCGGCCGCATGTCGGTCCAGTGTTCCTCGACGTACTGCAGGCAGTCCCCGCGGCTGGCTTCGCCGTAGATCTGACGCCACCCGGCCGGAATGTCGGCGAACGCCGGCCACAGGCTGTACTGCTCCTCGTCGTTCACCAGGACCAGAAAGGTGGCGGTTTCGTCATCGAATGGATTGGTGCTCATCATCTCTCCTCAACGCAGGCCGGGCGGGATCGCCGCCGGCCGTGTCAGTGGGGGACAGTTCGGCGCCCAGTACCCGATCGGACAGCAGGCCCAGGCAGCTCAGATTGGGAAAGCCCGGCCCCTGGTTCAGGCCGGCAAGGTTGGGCAGGAACAGTTTGGGCGCAACGCCTTCCACGGCCAGGTCGTAGCCGATCGCCTCCTGCAGGCGGTCACTGCCCAGCGGCCCGCCCAGCCCGAGTTCCAGGAGGTCCAGGGCGTCCTGGCTGAACAGCGAGGTGAACCACAGCGCGTCCAGGCCCGATCCGTCGATCACCAGATCGAAACCATGGACAGTCTCGAAATCCTCGCTGCCGCGGTTGGTGCTCAAGGTGAGGCGGATCTGCCCGTCCCGGCCGACGGCATGCGCGACGCGGCCACGCAGATGCCGGATCCGGTCATCGGCCATCAGCACGTCCTGCACACTCGACGAGAACACCCCCCGGTCGGTGCGGGCGATCGCGTCCCGACGTTCCTGCAGCGTCAGAGCGGTCCAGTGCGTCGGATCGGAGAACAGTGAATTCTCGAAGTAGCTTTCGCCGCGGGTGAACAGGGTCACCTGCGGTGAGATCACGGTGATCGTCGAAACCGGGTGCCCGCGAAGCTCATTGAGCATGGCTGCAGCGGTCTCTCCGCCGCCGATCATGGCGACGCGCTCGGCGTTGATCCGGTCGTGCTGCGCCGCGCGATGCCAGAACTGGGCGATCGACAACACCCGCGGGTTACCGGGCAGCAGGGTCCGTTCGGCCTGGCCCGGCCCGGTGACCATCAACGCATCGGCGTGAATGGTGTTGTCGCGGGTGTGCAGGGCCCATCGCCGGCCGTCGACGGCGATCCGGTCCACCTCGCCGTGGGCCACCTCCATGTCGATGCGCTCGGCGACCCAGCACAGGTACTGGCCCCACTGACGGTGCGTGGGCGCCGGGCGGCCGCGGTCGATCCAGTCGGCAAACTGGCCGGTCGCAATCAGATACGCCTGCCAGCTGTAGCAGGTCATCCGCTCGTCGAGCTCGGCGTTGCGGCGCGGCACCAGCGCCGACCGATAGGGGAAGCCCACGTCCTTCTCCGGTCCGGTGCCCAATCGGTGCGCGCCGTCGGTCCAACCGCCGATGGCATACCAGTTGGCGGCGACCCCGGTGCGTTCGACGGCAATGACATCGGGTGGGTTGATACCCATCTCACGCACCACCGACGCCTTGGCCGCGACGGCCACCGCCTTGGCTCCCGCGCCGAGCACTGCGAGTGTGGTCATGGCGCCATCTCCTTCAGGGCTTCTTCCCACAGTGCTTGCAGCGCCGAGAGGTCCGCCTCGGGCAGGACGTCGGGCAATGCCCGCCACTGTGTCAACAGGACATGCCGGCCGCCGGAGCTGAGCAGCGCGGCCATGATGGTCAGCTCATGGCGCACCGCGAGATCGGGCTGTGCGATCGGCGGTACCCCGGCGAGCAGCCCACGGTCGAGCTGCAACCCGGTACCGCTGTCGCCGATATCGGTGCGCCCCAGGTAATTCAGCAGCAGCTGCGGACCCGGGTAGCTGCGGAACCGTTGCGCGGTGTCGGCGCGCAGGCAACGCAGCAGCCCGTAGTCGATCGCGGTGCCGGGGATGGCGGCCACCTGCTCGCTGATCCGCACCGGGTCGGCGTCGGGTATCCGCAGCGGGTAGATGGCGCTGAGCAGTCCGACGGTGTCGGTGATGTCCAACGGCTCGTCGCCCGCATCGCGAACCATGGTGTCGGTGCGCCCGTGCGTTTCCAGCGCCAGCAGCGGCGGGGGAGTCGGCTGGCCGCGGCTGCGCCGCCAACCGATCACCATTCGTGCCGCCGCGGCCACCAGGAAATCGAACACCGGCAGACCCGACTCCAGCAGGGCGCGGGACACCTCGGCGTCGCTCGCGCTCGATCGGACCAGCAGAGCGCGGGCCCGGTCGCGGCCGGGCTCCACCCGCCGGGCCCCCAGGTCGGGGTCTTCACCGTCGAGCTGGGCAAGCCAGAACTGTTCGGTGTGAAGGATGTCGGTGCGCTGAACAAGTGCCTCGGCCCACCGTCGGTAGCTGGTGTGCTCGCGGATCGGCGGGGCCTCCTGACCGGTGGCAAGCAGGTGCAGGGCGGTGTCGAGTTCACCGACCACCACCCGCCACGACGCCGGGTCCATCGCCAGGACGTGCACGGTCAGTACCAGCACACTGTGCCCGTCGGACGGCCGAAGCCAGCTCGCCGCGAGCATCCGACCGAGTTGGGGATCGAGGCCCGCCATGGCCTGTTCGGTGCGTGCGGTGACCGCTGCGCCCAGGTCGCCGGTCACCGCGACCTCGTCCAGAACGGCGGTGGCCGGGCTGGGGATCAGCGTCATGGCGGTCCGGTCGAGTCGGGTGCGCAGCACTTCGTGGCCGTCGATGATGGAGCCCAACGCGGTTCGCAGCTGCTCGCCGGTTACATGCTCCGGCAGGATGATTGCCTCGGTCTGCGCCAGCCGGCGGGGGTCGCCGTATTCATAGAGCCAGCGCGCGTTCGGCAGCAGCGGCAGTGGCTCGTTGCTGTGGTCGACAGGATGGACGGCACGGGTGGTGTCGGTGTCGATAGCTGCGGCCAGTTCGCGGACGTTGCCGCACTCGAGGATCAACCGGGCGCGTAACGGGATGCCGCGGCGACGGGCTGCCTGCACCACAGACAGCGCCATGATGCTGTCCAGTCCCAGCCGGACGAAGTCAGCGGTCACGTCGACCTGGGCGGCATCGGGCATGCCCACGAATTCCGCGAGTAACGCCGCCAGCGCGGACTCGGTGTCGGTTTCGGGTGCGGTCGCGGGGGTTTCGGCGGTGTTGATGTCGGCCAGCGCCACCTCGTCGAGCTTGCCGTTGGCGGTCAACGGAATGTCGTCGACCACGACGATGTGCTGCGGCACCATGTAGCGCGGTAGCCGCTCGCCGAGCATGCACCGCAACTCGGCGGCGGCGGGAGCCGCGCCGTCGAGCGGCACAGCGTAGGCCGTCAGCCGAGCGCCACCTCGATGTTCGCGCACCACGACATCGGCGTGGCGCACCGCCGGATGCGCTTCGAGCGCGGCGCAGATCTCGCCCGGTTCTACCCGGTAGCCGCGGATCTTCACCTGGGCGTCGGCCCGGCCGAGGTATTGCAGCGCACCATCCCGCTGGCGGCGCACCACGTCACCGGTGCGGTACATCCGCTCGCCGGCGGCGAACGGATCGGGGACGAATCGAATGGCCGTCTCTGCGGGCCGCCCCAGGTAGCCGCGAGCCAGCTGCGCGCCGGCGAGGTACAGCTCGCCCGCCGCTCCGTGGGGGACCGGGCGCAGCGCGGAATCCAGAACGTAACTGCGGGACTGCGCGGTGGGGCCGCCGATGGACGGCTCGTCGTGATCGCAGATCGCCGCGACCACGGCCTCAACCGTTGCCTCGGTGGGCCCGTAGCAGTTGTATGCGGTCATCCCACTGCGTGAGCACTCTCGGCGGATCGCATCCCAGGTCTGCGGGCCGATCGCTTCGCCGCCCAATGCGAGCACCGCCAACGGCACGCCGTCCAGCAAGCCGAACGCCTGCAGCTGAGCGAACATCGACGGGGTGGTGTCGATCATGTCGAGCTGGTGCTCGGCGATCGCGGCAACCAGGGCCTCGGCGTCGTGCTGGGTGGGTTCGTCGACGATGTGGAGGCTGTGCCCGTCGAGCAACGCGGCCAACGGCTGCCAGGAAGCGTCGAAAGCAAACGACCACGCGTGCGCAATGCGCAGCCGCCGGCCCAACCGGGCGGCCGCGGGACGCAGTACCGAAGCGATGTGATCGTCGGCAAAAGCACTCAGCGCGGCATGAGTTCCGATGACCCCCTTGGGTTCTCCGGTGGTCCCGGAGGTGAAGATGACGTAGCCGGCCTGCTCGGGATCGGCGTCGACGGGCCGGAAATCCTGGACCGTGGGTCCGAGGGCAGACTCGACGGTCCCGTCGATGACATAGCCGGCACCCGTCTGCCGCATGATCGAGTCCACCCGTTCGGGGGGCATCCCGGGCTCCAGCGGAACACACATCCCGCCGGCCTTGAGTACCGCAAGCATCGCGACGACGTATCGGTGGCTGCGTGGAAGCATGATCGCGATGGGTGTTTCGGGTGCGATTCCGCCGTTGTAGCGCGTTCCCAGTTGCTGGGCCAGTTGGTCGGCGGCAGCGTCCAGCGCGCCGTAGGTCATGGTGCCGCCCGCCCAGCTCAGTGCGGTGGCTTCCGGCTGGGCCGCTGCGATCGCGGCAAACCGGGTGTGAAAGGCCACCGACCGGTCTGCGCGGATCCGAGCGGCGACGGTCCGCGGTCGGGCCTCATCGTCGAAGAGCACGCTGACATCGCGCATCCGGCTTTCCCACATCGACAACAGCCGTTCGGCGGTGACCAGCACCCGGCGGCCGAGCTTCTCGGCGCTGGTCGAGCCCAGCGCCTTGTCGAGCACCTCGATCAGCAGGACCAGATCGTCATCGGCCATGTGTGCGGCCAGTGCCACCGGGAAGTGCGAGACGCTCTCCAGTTCCGCGGGCCGGAATGTCACACCGCCGGCGGTCAATTCGCGGTGCTCGGCCAGTCCGGCGGTCGGAAAATTCTCGTAGACCAGCAGCGTGTCGAACATCTCGCCGACCCCACCGAGTGCGCGCAGTTGTGCGTGGCTGAGGTAGCCGTGGTCGCGCAGCAGGGCCGCGGTGCGTTGCAGCGCCAGGCACTGCGTCCCGACGTCGGCGCCCGGGTCGAGCCGTACCCGCAGCGGAATGGTGTTGATGAACAGGCCGATCATGGATTCGACGCCGGCGAGTTCGGGGGGCCGACCGGAGACCGTGACCCCGAATACCACGTCGTCGCGGTCGGTGTGCCGCGACAGCACCAGTGCCCAAGCCATCTGCATCACGGTGTTGACGGTGATGCCGCGGGAGCGGGCGCCTTCACTCAGCCGCGCGGTGAGCTGTCGGCCGGCGTGCAACTCGGTGCGCCGGGGCAGCCCGGTGCGCGACGCGTCGATCGCCATCGCCGCCGACAGCAGAGTGGCGCCCGGCAAGCCGGCGAGGTGACCGCGCCACACGTCTTCGCTGGCCGCGTTATCGCGGCTGCTCAACCAGCCGATGTAATCCCGGTACGGCCGCGGTTGCCGCGGCAGCGACGCGGGATCACCCCCGGCGCCGTACAAGGCGATCATCTCCGCGGCGAACACCGGCAGCGACCAACCGTCGATCACGATGTGATGTGCCGTGATCACCAGATGCCAGTGATCTCCCGGCAGTTCGATGAGCAGGAAACGGATCGCCGGGGTCCGTTCGAAGTCGAACGGCCGCGATCGCTCCGCGGCGGCCAGCCGTCCGATGTCCTCGGGAAGGGCGCGAACCTGCCGCCAGGGCAGGTCCACCCGTGATGGGACGATCTGCACCGGACGAGGAATGTCGCGGCTGACGAAGCTGGCCCGCAGATTCGGGTGGCGCGCCAACATCGCCGCGGCGCACCGCTTGAGCAGCTCGACGTCCAGCGGCCCGCTGATGTCCGCGGCGATCCCGATCAGATAGGGGTCCTCGACCCTGCCGTCGTCGGATACCTCGGTGAGCCCGGACAACACCGTGTGCGAATACAGCCCCTCTTGAAGTGGGCTGAGCGCCATCACATCCTCGACGGCCGGTGGCGGGCCGGCTTTGGCGGCGGTCATGCCGGGCGGCCGTCCGCCGGACTCCACGAGCGCGTCACCGCCGCCAAATCCTCGGCGGACAGCCCCGAAGTGCTCATCGGTGCGTGCTGGGTGTCGGACGCAGCCGAGTTGGCCTGTGCCGCGTCCACCGCTGCCGCCAACTGCTGCACGGTGGGGCTCTCGAACACCATGCGCGGGTGAACGGGCAGACCGGCCGCCCGCGCACGTGCGGCGACCTGGACCGACAGGATGCTGTCCCCGCCGAGCGCGAAGAAGTCGTCGAAGCGTCCCACCGCCGCGATGGGCAGCAGATCGACGAACACCCGCGCCAGCGCACGCTCGGTGCCGGTGCGCGGGGGCTCGCTCTCACCGGTGGTGCTGACCGCGGGTCGCGGCAGCGCAGGCCGATTCAGCTTGCCCGACTCCGTTTTCGGCATCTCGTCGAGCACGGTGACCGAGGCGGGCACCATGTATCCGGGCAGCACCCGGGCGACGTCGGCGCGCACCGCGGCGGCGAACGCGGACCGCTCGGCCTCGTCGGCCAGCGGTCGCCGCGGCACCACGTAACCGGCCAACGTGGTGCTGCCCCCAACCTGCCAGGCGCGGGCTGCGGCCGTGGCCACACCATCGGCGGACTTGAGCGCCTCGTCGACCTCGCCGAGTTCGACTCGGAAACCGCGGATCTTCACCTGGTGATCGGTGCGGCCGACGAACTCCAGTCGGCCGTCCTGGGTCCAGCGGGCCCGGTCGCCGCTGCGGTACAGCCGCGCGCCGGGGTCATCGGTGAACGGGTTGGCGACGAAGCGCGACGCGGTCAGCCCCGGGCGTCTCCAGTAGCCCCGCACCAGTTGGCCGCCGGCGTAATACAGTTCGCCGATCACGCCGGGCGGCACCGGGCTGAGGCCGTCGTCGAGCAGATACACCTGGGCATCGGTCATCGGCGTGCCCAGCAGCGGCACGGGGGGTGTCAATGGGCCGCGGATCAGCGCGCCCGATGTCTCGGTGGCGCCGAAGTTGTTCAGCAGCTCGGGGCCGTCGGCGTCGCCGTAGCCGGCGAGCAGCTGTTCCTGCAGCGACGCCGGCAATGGTTCGGCGCCGCACACCAGCCGGGTCAGCGACCGGAAGGCATCCGGCCAGGAACCGATGATCGCCGAGACCAGGGTGGGCACCGCGGTCACCTGCGCGATCGAGTGCCGCCGCACCAGCGACGCCAACGCCTCCGGGTCGCGGTGTTCGGCGTCGTCGGCCAGAATCGTGGTGGCGCCGGCGGCAAGGCCGCCCAGTGTCTCCATGCAGCCCTCGAGGAAGGTCCACGAGGCCTGCGCCAGCCGAATGTCGTTGCCGGCGACGGGATAGTTCGCGAGCTGCCAATTGAGCCGGGTTGTCATCGCCCGGTGAGTGCCCAGCACTCCCTTGGGCTTGCCGGTCGAGCCGGACGTGAACACCAGGTACATCGGGTCGTCGGGGTCAGCGGCGGGAAGCGGGGACTCCGCGCCGTTTCCGTCGGTGGGTGGTGCGTCGAACACCGCCGGGTCATCCAGTGAGATCAGGGCCATGCCCGGGCGTTCAGGCATGGTCGGGAGAGCTTCGGCGGTCACCACGACGACCCGGGGGTCGGCGTCGTCGAGCATGAACTGTTTGCGGGCGAAGGGATAGCCGGGGTCGAGGGGAAACAGACCGGCGCCGGCCTTCATGATGGCTACCATCGCAACGACCATGTCGATGTCGCGCCGGGTCGACAAGCCCACCAGCGACCCGGGCCGCACCCCGCGTGAGGCGAGCAGCCGCGCGAAGTTGTCGGAACGGCGGTGCAGCGCAGGGTAATCGATCTGGTCATCACCGCAGCGCAGCGCGATCCGGTCCGAACCCCAGGCACGGCTCGGTTCGAGCAGTTCGGCGATGGTCAGCGGACGCTCGACCGGAGGTTTCGGCCCGCGGCTCCACTCGGTGAGGATTCGGTTCCGTTCGGGCGGGTTGATCAACGAGACGTCGCGCAACGTCTGATCCACGTCCCGGGTGAAGGCATCCACGACGTGGGTGAGCCAGCCGACCAGCCGCTCGATGGTTGCCCTGCGGTACAGCTCCGTGCGGTAGAGCACATTGCCCCGGTATCCGGTGTCGCCGGCGAAGAAGTTCACGCTCAGATCGGCATGCGCGATGTCGAATGTCGGTTCCACCACGCTGAATACGGTGTCGCCTCCCGAGTCGGAGTCGATCACCTGGGCGGCCGGCAGGTGGTCGCGCACGTGCACGACCACCTGAAACAGCGGATTACGGGCGAGGGTGCGGATCGGCGCGGCCACATCCACGACCCGGTCGAACGGCAGGTCCTGGTGGGCGTAGGCGGCCAGCGCCGTGTCTCGGGTGCGGGCCAGCACCTCGCGCAGCGTCGGGTTGCCGTGCAGGTTGTTGCGCAGCACCAGAATGTTGATGAAGAAGCCGATCAGTTGGTCGAGCTCCGGCTCGTCGCGCGCCGCGATCGGGGTGCCCACCGGAATGTCCACGCCGCCGCCGGCTTTGTGCAACACCACGGCGACGGCGGCCTGCAGCAGCATGAATTCGGTGATGCCGAGGTCACGGCTGACGGCCGCAAGCTTCCCGCGGGTCGATGCGTCGATCTCGAATTCGACCGAGTCACCTGCCCCGCTGGGCACCGGCGGCCGCGGATAGTCGGGCCGCAAGCCGGTGTCCTCGGGCAGACCTGCCAGCTGCCGCTTCCAGTAGTCGCGCTGCGTCGTGGCGATACCGGGCTCGTCTCCGCCCGACTCGGCCAGCAGGGCGGCCTGCCACGCTGCGTAGTCGGCGTACTGCACCGGCAACGGCGCCCAGGATGGCGGCTGCCCGGCCCGACGGGCCCGGTAGGCGGTCAGCAGGTCGGTGAAGAGCACCCCGCCGGACCAGTGGTCGATGGCGATGTGGTGCACCACCAACGACAGCGTGTGCTCATCGGGACGATCCGTGGTGCTGAGCACCGCGGCCCGGATCGGCCACTCACGGTCCAGGGCGAAGCAGTACCGACGTTCGGAGTCCAACTGTTCCTGCAGCCAGAGCTCACCGGTCCCGGTGGCCCGCCGCACCGGCACCGCACCCACGGGCTCGATCACCTGATAGGGGACACCGTCGATCGAGGTGTAGGTGGTACGCAGGATCTCGTGTCGCGCCACCACGTCGTTGAGAGCTGCGGTCAGCGCATCGACATCGCACGGCCCGCGCAGGCGCGCTCCGAACGGAATGTTGTTGACTTCGGAGGGGCCTTCGATCTGATAGGCGAACCAGGTGCGCAACTGCGAAGCCGACAGCGGTAGCGGACCGTCGTGGGACGTGCTGCACAGTCGGGGACGCGTGCTGGTGACCGCACCCGACGCTGATCCTTCGATCCACTGGGCAAGGCGTGCCACCGTGGCGGACTCGAACACATCGCGGATACCGATCTCGACACCGAATTCGGAGCGGATCGACGCGACCAATCGGGTGGCCACCAGAGAGTGCCCGCCGAGGTCGAAGAACGAGTCGTCGACACCGACGCGATCGTGTCCGAGCAGCGTGGCGAACAGATCCGCGAGGCGGTGTTCGGTTGCCGTCGTCGGCTCCCGATACTGCGTTGCAGACCCGACTTCCGGGTGCGGCAACGCATCCCGGTCGATCTTGCCGTGCGCGGTCATCGGGATCTCGTCGAGCACGACGTAGCCCACCGGAATCATGTGAACCGGCAGTGCGGCAGCCACTCTCGCTCGGATCCGCTCAACGTCGACGGTGCCGGTATCGCTGTCGGCGGGAGTCACGTAGCCGACCAGGCTCTTTCCGATCTGCGGTAGGTCGAGGGCCACGACAACGGCCTGCCCGACGCTGGGGTCCACCGAGATCGCGGCAGCCACTTCGCCGAGTTCGATCCGAACGCCGCGGATCTTCACCTGTTCGTCGACGCGCCCGACGAATTCGATATCCCCGTCGGCGTTGCGCCGAGCCAGATCACCCGAACGGTACAGGCGTCCACCGGGTGTGAAGGGGTCGGCGACGAACCGCTCGGCGGTCAGGCCCGGCCGGCGGTGGTAGCCGCGAGCCATCTGGGTCCCGCCGATGTAGATCTCGCCGACCACGCCTGCCGGAACCGGCTGCAGGAACGCGTCGAGCAGATGCATCTGGGTGTTGATCTTGGGGCGGCCGATAGGCACGGTCCGAGCGCCCTGGGTGCCTTCGACCTGATAGCTGGTGGCGTTGATGACGGTCTCGGTGGGTCCGTAGAAGTTGTAGAGCAACGCATCGAAGGTGGCGTGGAACTTGTCGGCGATCTCACCGGGCAATGCTTCCCCGCCGACGGGTACCCGGCGCAGCGTGCGCCACTGGTTGACCCCGGGCAGCGACAGGAACAATCCCAGCAGCGACGGCACGAAGTGCATGGAGGTGATCCCTTCGCGTCGCAGCAGATCGGTCAGGTAGCCGACGTCGCGCAGGCCGTCCGGTCGCGGAATCACCAGGCGTCCACCGCAGATCAGCAGCCCGAAGATCTCGGCGATGGACACGTCGAACCCGGGGGAGGCCACCTGCAGCAACCGGTCCGTCTCGTCGACCTGGTAGGCGTCGCCGAACCAGCTGAAGTACTCGGCGATCGGCGCGTGCGGTACCGGGACCCCCTTGGGCAGCCCGGTCGAACCCGATGTGTACATCAGGTAGGCGGTGTTGTCCGGACGCAGCGGCCGGATCAGCTCGTCGTCGGTCAGATCAGCGCCGGAGTACTGCTGCAGACCGGTGACGGCCTGACGCAGCACGAGGGCGGCGGCCGCATCGTCGACGATGAACGCCAGCCGGTCTTCGGGATAGGTCGGGTCGATCGGCAGGTAGACCGCTCCGGCTTTGAGGATGCCCAGGGCGGTGATCACCAGTTCCGGTGACTTGTCGAGCAGCACCGCAACCCGGTCCTCGGTACCGAGGCCCTGCTCGATCAGCCAGCGGGCCAACCGGTTCGCCTCCTCGTTGACCTGCCGGTAGCTGTATTGGCGGCCTTCGTAGACCACGGCCACGGCGTCGGGCGCCAGGGCTGCGCGGGCGGTGACCAATGCCGGCAGGGTGGTGCTGGGACTGCTGAACTCGGGGCCGGCCGAAGCGGCGCGCAACCATTCCGAGTCGGCAGCGCTCATCAGCGTCAGCCGCCCGATCTGGGTGTCCGGTTCGGCCAACGCGCTGTCCAACAGGACGGTGTAGTGGTCCAGCAGCTGCTGCACCAACGGCTGGTCGAGAACCTCGACGAGGTACTCGGCCTCGACCAGGGGTCCGGCCCCGGCCGCGGTGGGCCACTCGACCATGAACGTCAGGGGGAGCTGGGCGAAGTGGCCGTGCAGGTCACTGCGCTCGCACTCCACACCCGGTGGGCAGAACCCGTGGCCGTCGGGTTGCCGGAAGCCGAAGCCCACCCGGGCCGTCGGCTCGATACCGCGGCAAGCGCCGGGGTCGGATTCAAACGCCAGCCAATCAAGGTCGACGCCCGGATGGGAGAATGCTTCGGCGGCGGAAGCACGGATGGCGCTGTGCAACTCACGGAAACTCTGCCCGGCTCGCGGTCGGGCCCGCAGCATCGCCAGGTTGCCGAAATTGCCGACCGCGTCCTCGGTTCCTGCGCGGCGACCAGATATCGGCGCGGCAATCAGGAAGTCAGTGGCATGCGTGTAGCGGTGCACCAGGGCGGCGAACGCGGCCAACAACACAGTATGGGGGCTGGTCTCATTCTCATAGGCAAACGCGGTGGCGCCCTGCACGGTCGGTGCCGGCAATCGCCGGGTGATGCGACGTGCGTGCCAAGAGTGCGGCACCACTGAACCGTTGGCACCCGGAAGATCCAGGGGCTCAGGTAGATCGGACACCAGCGTCCGCCAGTGATCCAGGTCAGAATCGACGGGGATGGAGCCGTCGATGATCGTCGGCGGCGGCTCGAGACTCGCTGCGGCATCGGGATCGCCATAGGCGCGGGTGAGGTCCCGGAAGAATACGGGCCAGGAGCCGTCATCCCAGGCGATGGGGTGGGCGATGACGAGCAACGCGAGTTTATCGGTGCCGAGGTGTGCCGCGGTGATCCGTAGCGGCGAATCGGCGGTCAGGTCGAAGGGCCGGCCGAATTCCCGCTGCGCAAGCACTTCGAGTCGCAGCCGCTGCGGCTGCTCCTCGAGGTCGGACAGGTCGTATTCGGCCCAGGCTGGCCGCAGTTCGGAGTGGACGACAAGGTGTTGCTTTCCGTCGTCATCGCGGCGGTAGGTCGACCGCAGTGGCGGGTGCCAGGTGGCGACCGTGTCGACGGCGCGGTGGAGTCGGGCGCAGTCGACGGCGCCAGTGACCTGATAGGAGGCACATACATTGAGTTGCGCGCTGTCCGGGTCGACTGACTGCAGAGACCAGATCCGGCGCTGGGTTGCGGACATCCCCGGTGTTGCGCCGACTGCCGGAGCCGATGGAGGAGCCGATGGAGCAGCCGGAACGCCTTGGATGGCTTCGGTATCGGCCACGTGGGATCTCCGCTCTGGCTCGGCGCCCTCGGACGGCCGGTCGGACCGCACCATGTCGATCACCTCGGCGCCGGTCATTCCGCCGAGCAGCTGCGACAGCGGGATCGTGCGACCGATCACCCGGCTCAGCCGCTTGCGCAGATCCACCGCAAGCAGGGAATCCAGACCGAGATCGAGCAGTGGTGCGGTCAAGTCGACCGAAGCTGCGACGCTGACTCCCAGCAGCTCAGCGATCTCGGCACGCACCACCTGATCGACGGATCGGCCCACGGTCCCGTCGCCGGTCGGTTGCGGTTGCGATGTTGTCGGCGCCGCAGCGAATGGTGAAGGAAGGCCTTGGCTCTCGAAGAAGAGACCCAAGCGGTCGAAATCGGCAGCGATGATCACCGGATCACTGTCGTGCTGGCAAAAACTCGCCATGACTGCGGCATCCGGGTCCATCGCGACCAGTCCGGACCGCTCGATACGGACTATCTCGTCGTGGTCGGCCAACGTGGTGTCGCGCCACAGTCCCCACCGCATCGATATGGCGTTGAGTCCGTCGGCCCGAAGGCGAGTGGCGAGTGCATCGAGCATTCGGTTCGAAGCCGCATAACCGCCGTGTCCGTAACCGCCCCACAGGCCCGATACCGACGAGCACAGCAGGAGTCGCGCGTCTTCCCGCAGAGGCCACTTCGTCGCCAGCAGCTCCAACCCCGCGACCTTCGCACCGAACATGTCTTCCCAGTCGGCGCGGGTCAGCCGGTCGTGCGGGCCGAAATGGGCGGTACCGGCCGCGTGGATCAGCAGTGACGCACCGTCGCCGGCATATTCGGCCGCGGTGCGCCGCACCGACTCCGGGTCGGTGATGTCGCACGCTGGTGCCCGTAACTCGACATACCGCCCGTCGCGCAGCCGGTCCAAGTCGTGCTGGCGAAGGCCGCCGCGGCTCAACAGGGTCACCCGTCTGGCACCGCATTCGATGCAGCGCAGCGCATAGGCCTGGCCGATGGCACCGCTGCCGCCGGTGATAAGCACGTTGTCCAACGTCGGTCGGTCGAGTGCCTGGTGGGGCACAGGATCGTTGGTTTCGCTCAATCGGCGGACGTAGGGTCGCAAGGTCCCGTTGGCGTCTTCACGAAGTGCCACGTTGTCGACGTCGCCGGTCAAGACGTCGACGCAGACGCGCCCGTGATCCGTGGCGATGTCCCGCCGAGGCAGATCGAGGTGACCGAATGACTTGTCCGGGAACTCGAAGCCGGTACTGCGATGCAGTGCGGTCAGGGCGGATTGGGCGGGCAGGACCGGGGGGTCGTCGGCGGCTACCGTCTCGCCCTGGGCTGTGACCAGCCATACGGTACGACAGTGCGGACCGATGAGGTGACGGTAATCCGGTGGGCCCGCGTCGATCAGGGCGCGACTGGCGGCGCTCACGCCGGGCTGATCGAAGGCGGGCGCCACGATCACGGTTATGTCCGCCTCATCGGTGGTTGTCAGCTCGCAATCAGATTGCGCGACAATGGCGTCCGCCAGGAGCCGTGCCAACGGTCCGGTGCTCGCGTCGGGTGCGATCACAGCGATACGGTGGCCGGCCTGCTTCGTCGGGTGCGCGCTGTCAGCAGGTTCCCAGTGCTCATACGCAACGGTCACCGAAGTGCCCGGCACGGCCGGCAGCGAATCTCGTGCCGCCCAGAAATGGACGGTGCCCATCGGGGCGTTGGGGAATCCCCACAGCGGCGGGCGATCGCGGACGCCCGCGAACTGGATCCATCGGTAACCGGGATCTGCCAGCGCTGCGGCGGCGATGTTGGCGGAAATGCGGTCGGTACCGAGCTCGTGGCGGGTACCCGAGTCGACCAAGACGGTCGAATCGTCATCGACCAGCTCAGCCAGTGCGGACAGCAGGGAGGGGTGCGCTGAAAGCTCGGCAAACGCATTGGCGCCTCGTTCGATCGCCACAGCGACGGCCCGGTCGAATCTGACCGGGGTACGCAGATTTCGCCACCAGTAGTCGGCAAAATCGGTTCCGGGACCCACCACTGTCCCCAGCGCCGAACTGACGAATTCGACGGGGGACTCATGAAACTCAGATGCCGGAAGCAATTGTTCGAACATCGGTCGCAACGGGTCCAGCGCGCTGGTGTGCCCCGGATACTCGACGGTGATGGGGCGGGCGAAAACGCCGCGCTCTTTGGCGCGCTGCACAACGACATCCACGGCGCCCCGGTCGCCTGAGATCACCGTCGACGATGGAGCATTGACGGCCGAGATCTCCAACCAACCAGGGGTTTCGGCGATGAGGCGTTGCGCCTCATCCACTCCGGCGCCCAACACGGCCATCCCGTAGCGTCCCGGCAATTGATCGATGACAGTGGCCCGAGCTCCGACTACGGCGACGGCGGCCGGTAGCGTCACCGCCCCGGCGACATGTGCCGCTGCCGCCTCACCGAGGCTGTGCCCCACGGTGATGCCGGGAAAAACACCGTACGACCGCCAGATACGCGCCAAACAGACGGAGTGGGTGAACTGTGCACCCTGGATCTCGACCTGCGACCAGTCCCGCTCGACCGGGGCATTCACCAGGTAGGACAGGGGTGATGGCAGGCCGGCGGCAATGAACACCTCCGCGCAGCAGTGCGCCTCCTCCCGATACAGCGCAAGTTGGTGGTAGGCGGCCGACCCCATCGATGGCCATTGATTGCCCTGGCCGGGAAACACGAATGCCGTCTGCACCGCAGCGCTCGCCGACGACCGGGTGACCAGCGGGTGATCCTCGTCGCTCGCCAGTGCCCTAAGCCCAGCGGAGAGTTCGGCGATATCGGCGGCCCGTATCAGTGCCCGGTGGCGGCGGACTCGTCGCCGGTGCAGCAGCGTCGCGGCGACGTCGGTGAGTTCGTCCGCGCTCGGTTCACGGTCCAGGTAGTCCAGGATCGCTGCGGCATCCTGAGCAACCAAGTGCTGCTCATGCGCGCTCAGCAGCACAGGGATACGACCGTCCGGCAAGCGGGCGGTCATCACACCGCCTCCGGCATCGCGACGATGGCGTGTGCGTTGGTGCCGCTCACGCCGAAAGCCGACACCGCCGCCAGTCGCCTTCCATCGACGGCGGGCCACGGTGTGAGTGTTTGAGCAAGCCGCAATCCTTGGTTTTCCCAGTCGACCTCGTGGCTGGCCTCTTCGACGTGCAGGGTCGGCGGAATGGCGCCATGTTCTGCGGAGACCAGAACCTTGGCCAGACCTAACGCGCCGGCGGCGGCTTGGGCATGCCCCAGGTTCGACTTGACCGAGCCCAGCAGCGCACCGCGGCCGGGTGGGGCCGCGCCATAGGTCTGCGACAGCGACCGCAACTCGGTGCGGTCACCCAGGCGAGTGGCGGTGCCATGGCCCTCGATCATCGCGATGTCTTCGGGGCGCACTCCAGCCCGGCACATCACCCTCTCGAACAGGTGTTTCTGCGCCTCCGCGCTGGGAGCACTGAGCCCAGCGCTATGACCGTCCTGATTGACTGCGATGGCACGGATCTCGGCCAGGATCCGATGACCATCACGCACCGCCCCGGATCCGCGCTGCAGCACGAATATTCCAGCGCCCTCAGCCCACACCGTTCCGCTGGCCTGGGCGCTGTAGGGACGGCAGTGGCCGTCGTCGGACAACGCCTGCTGTTTGGAGAACTCCACGAAATAACCCGGTGAGCCCATCACGCAGACACCCCCGGCCAGGGCCATGTCGCAGTCCCCGGCTCGCAGCGACTGGACGGCGATGTGCAGCGCGGCCAGCGCGGATGTGCACGAGGCGTCGACGGTCAGGGCCGGGCCGGCCAGTCCGAGCGTGTAGGCGATCCGACCGGACACCACTCCCATCGCGGTTCCGCTCAGCAGATGCCCGGTGTGGCTCGAGAATTCGGCCATATCGGGCCCGTACCCGGTTGGGGACGCGCCGATGTAGCAGCCCACGTCGTGTCCCTGCAGATCATCGGGGTTGATCCCGCTGTTCTCCAGGGCTCGCCAGGCTACCCGCAAGGCGACTCGTTGCTGCGGGTCCATCGCGGTGGCTTCACGCGGCGAGATGGCGAAGAATGCCGGGTCGAATGTGCCGGCTCCGGTCAGGAAGCCACCCGAGTTGTGGATTCGTTTGAAGCCGTCGCGGCAGGAACCGGCCAACAGGTCGCGGATCGCCCAGCCCCGGTCGGCGGGCAGCGGGGACAACGCTTCCCGCCGATGGGACAGCAGCTCCCAATATCCCTCGGGGGTGTCGATGTCGCCGGGCGCCTCGACTGCCATTCCGACTATTGCGATCGGATCATTGTCAGTGGCCTTGGCCACTGGCTGACTGGACATGATTACTCGTTCGGCGACGATGCCAGTGACGAGTGGTCGGCAAACCCGTTGAAAGTCATCATGATTTCCTCCCCCTGACCGATGAAATTGACGGTGAGTCCGGTCTGATCGGGTTTCGCTCGCGATGGGGACCGTCAGACCGACAACCGGTCACCGGTCCGGTTGTGAAATTGACGGTCACGTCTGCGAGCAATCGCGCGATGCGGTGAGCGGTAGCAGTACCCGTGCAGGCAGGGCGACAAACAACCGGCATCTACCTGCGAAGTTGTCGTTTTCCGGGGTGTCGGGCCGCTCTTGCCTGCGGCTGTTGTGCAGGAATAGTCCTCCCGCACAACAACTTTCGGGAGCGTCAAATCCGCTGGTTGTGGCACCTTTAGGTGGGAAGTTCGGCGGTCTGGCGCGGGCGCTTTCGCAACTCGACGCCTATCGCCCACGTATCAGTTGAACAACAGATTAAATGTTAATAACGATTCGCTACGGGTGGTCGCGGTCCGCTCGTCGCCCTCGCCGTCGAAGCAGGGCGTCGTACGGAGACAGTGGGAAGGTTCCCAGTTTGCGTTGGGACGTGCGCGGGTAGCTGATTCGGATGACCGCGTGGCCGTGATGGCCGTAAAGCGATCTCTCAAGACATCCACCACACAGTCCGAGGTTGAGCGGAGGCCGACCGTGCGACTCCAGGCATATTCGGGGCGGCCCACACCGGTCGTGGACGACAACGAGCTGAATCCCGACAACCGGCTGTCCCACATGGACCAAGCAATGTTCCTGACCCAACGCGCCACCGGACGCAATGCGATCGTCCAGTGCGTCTGGGTCTACCAGCATCCCGTGGATCTGGCAGCGCTGAGGCGTTTCCATCGGTCTCTGGGCTTGGGGCTGTTGGGGCGGCGCATCGAACGTTCGCCGCTACCGTTTGCCCGCGCTCGGTGGGTGAGTGATCGGGGTCCGGTCGATATCGACATTGCCCGGCGCGCCCGACCGCGAGCCGAACTCAGCGACTGGCTCGATGACCGCGGGCGCCTCCCGGTGGACGCTGAGCGGGGCCCCGGTTGGCATCTGGGAGTCCTGCCGTTGATCGACGGCTCGACGGCAATGACTCTGGTGGCTTCACATTGTCTGGTCGATGGTCTCGGGATCATCGGTGCCGTCGCCGACGCCGCCGCGGACACCACCTGCGCGCTCGGCTATCCACCGCCGAGGTCCCGGCCGCGACTGCGTGCGCTGGTTCAGGACGCGCGTCAGACCGTGCAGGGTATGCCCGAGATTCGGCGGGTGATCGCCGAGGCGGTGCGTACCGCGCGCATTCAACGCGCGCAGACATCATCGATATCGGCGCCACCACTGCGACCCATTCGCAGCCGTGGGGCGGGTCGCCACGAGTCTGTGATCGTCCCCGCCGTCGCCATCCACGTCGACCTCGATGAGTGGGACAGGTGCGCGGAGGATCGGGGCGGCACCAGTCATCACCTGGCCGCCGGCTTCGCCGCGAAACTCGCCGAGCGGCTGGGACGACGGCGCACCGTGGATGGCGCCGTCACCTTGCAGATCCCGCTCAGCGGCCGGATCGAGGGCGACACCCGGGCGAACACCTTGTCGTTTGTCAGCGTGAGCATCGATCCAACGAGGGTGACATCGGATTTGTCGGACGCCCGGACGGTGATCAGGCGAACCTTCGAGAAATTGCGACAAGCGCCGGAACAGGTATCGCCGCTGCTTCCGTTGGCGCCGCTGGCACCGTTCGTGCCGAAGCCCGTGCTGAAACACCTCACCGAGGCGGCGTTCTGCTATACGGATCTGCCGGTGGCGCTGTCCAGCATGGGGGAGGTTCCCCCGATAGCCGGCCGCCCGGACGGATCCGAGGCGGAATACGTATTCGGGCGGGGGATGATTCAACGTGTCATGAGGCGGGATCTTGAACGCGCCCAAGGCGAACTTGCGCTGTTCCTCTTGCGAGGCTGCGGCCAGATGTGCATTACGGTCACCGCCTATCGGCCTGGCGGAAGGAACACCAAATCAGAATTGCGTGACTTAGTGGCAGGAACTCTGGCTGAGTTCGGTCTGCGAGGCGTGATCGAGTAGCAGGCCGAATGCGTTGACTCGGCAGACAAGCCGGAAAAGAGATACATGATGAATAGCACAGGCACCCAGGTGGGCCAGGCGATAAGTGGACCTCAGGCTGTCAGACTTCCGCCGGGGGTTCCGCGGATCATCCCAAAAGTGGTGCAGGGCATAGCGTTCTTTGCCGCACGGCGACAGGTCACCGAATTCCTGGCGCGTCGCTACGGTGCGGTCTTCCGGCTGGAGGTCCCGGTGTTCGGGCGGCTTGTGGTCGTGGTCGACCCAGCCTTGGCCAAGAGCGTCTACACCAGCAGGCCGGATGCTCTGGGCGCCATACAGCCGAACTTGAGCCGATTGTTGGGGTCGGGCTCGGTATTCGGGCTTGAGGGCGCCGATCACCGACGCCGGCGCAAGTTGCTGGCCCAGCCGTTTCACTCCAGCAATATGAAGCACTATGAGCGGATCGTCGAGGAAGAAACTCTTCGCGAGATCGTGAATTGGCCTGAGTCCGAATCGTTTGCCACGCTGGCACCGATGAAGCGGATCACGCTGAACGTCATTCTCCGCGCGGTTTTCGGTGCTGAAGGCGCGGAATTCGACGAATTGCGAGCGATCATCGTGCCGTGGGCCAGATTGGGCGCGCGCCTTTCGGTCCTGCCGATTCCGCGGCGTACCTTCGGCCGATACACCCCGTGGGGTCGGCTGGCGGACTGGCGGCGAAAGTACGACGCCGTCATCGATCGGATGATCGACAATGCGATGTCGGATCCGGCTTTGACGGAACGCACCGACATCTTCGCATTGCTGTTGTGCAGCCGATACGACGACGGTTCGCCCATGTCGCGGCGTGACATCCGCGATGACCTGCTGACCCTTCTGGTTGCCGGGCATGAAACCACCGCGACTACGTTGGCGTGGGTTTTCGAACGGCTTAGCCGTCACCCGGCGGTGCTGGCCGCACTGGCGGCCGAGGCGGACACTGACGACACTGAGCTGCGTCACGCGGCGATCTACGAAGTGCAACGCACGAGGCCGGTCATCGACTTCTCCGGTCGGCGAGTGCGCGTGCCCGAGTTCAAGCTCGGCGAGTGGGTGCTTCCCCAGGGCTATTCGATCATCGTGAGCATTTCGCAATGCCATGCCAATCCCGACGCTTTCAGCGATCCCGACCGATTCGACCCTCGGCGCTACATCGACGGAAAGCCATCACCGTTCGCGTGGATTCCGTTCGGGGGAGGAACGCGACGCTGTGCGGGCGCGGCGTTCGCCAAGATGGAGATGAACGTGCTGATGCGGACCGTGCTGCGCAACCTGACCATCGAGACCACCGAGGCGCCGGGGGAGAAGCTGCAGGCCGGTGGCCTTGGCTTTCTGCCGAAAGACGGCGGCCGGATCACGGTCGGCAAACTCCGGGCGCCGCGGTCATTCCATCGAGCGTCCCACCATCCAGTAGGCGCGCGCAGCAATTGACTTGCGGGGGATGCCGTAGTCGTTCTGCAATACGCGGGTCAGTGCCCTTGTGGTGCGGCTGTCGCACGCCACCCAACCGAAGTGGTCTCGCGCGTCGAATGCCCTCGCCCTTACGTGCGCTACCAATGCGTCTCCGTCGTCCGCACGGTCGAGCCAGCTGACATCACGGCCGCGGGCTACCGGCAGGCGTCTGTCGTCGTCGTAGCCCGCCTCGAGGAATACCTGCGCGGGCGCATCGCCGATCGCGTTGAGCAACGAGTTGATCGCCGGAAGGGAGGCGGTGTCTCCGATGATGAGGTATCCCGCCGGGGGCGGGTCGGGGACGGTGAACTTGCTGCCGAGGACGGTCGCCGCGAGTGTGTCTCCCGATCGTGCGGTCCGGGCCCACTGCGATGCCAGACCGTCGTGCAGCGCGAATTCGATGTCCACGGTGTCGGTGGCCGGATCCGGGTCGACGAGTGTGTACGCGCGCTGGTGCAGCCGGTCTTCGTCGGCGAACCACATCCGGACCCACATCGTGGGATGTGGCCGGTGTGCCCGCAACATCCCCCCGGCGTCGAAGCTCAGCCGGACATAGTGCGGGCTGATCTCCCACCGGCCGGTGACCGTGAGCCAGTAGTCCGATGCGCCCAGCAGCTTGAGGACTGCGCCGCCCAGCCCCCGCGATCCCGTCTGTTGAATCATGCCGTCCGATGCTCCGATTCCGGCCGAGGGGTGATGACCGCGGGCACACCGCCTTTGACCGGCCAGACCACAGCGGCATCATGCTGCGGTGCCCAGCCGGCCGGGGTGAGGATGCGGTAACGCTGAAAGATCTGGGTGAGCAGGAACTGGGCCTCCAGATAGCCCATCGCCGCCCCGAAGCACCGGTGCGGTCCGGCACCGAACGGCATGTACGCCAGAGGAGGGCGTGCGGCGGAGATCTGCTTGTCGTAGAACCGCATCGGGTCGTAGCTGTCGGCGTTGGGACCCCACCACCGTGGATCGCGCTGCAGATGATAGATCGGGATCCCGATCAGATTTCCACGACGAATGCGGTATCCGCCGATGGTGTCGTCGGTCATGGCGAAGCGCGGCTGCAGCAGCAGCCCCTGCAGACGCTGGCCCTCGTCGAAGCACGCCTTGGTCCACTGCAGCCGGTCCAGGTCCTGATAGCCGGGCCGGGCGCCTGCGAGCAGGTCGATCTCGTCGTAAAGCCGCTGCTGTGCAAGTGGATTCTGTGGCAGCAGGGCCAGCGTCCAGGCCAGTGCCGCCACAACCGTCTCGTAACCGCCGCCGATGAGCATGACGGCTTCGGTGACGGCGTCGCGTCGACTGATCGGTGTGCCGTCCTCATAGCGCGCGTCGAGCAGAACCTGCAACAGGTCGTCGTGGGACGTGCCGGCGGCAAGCCGTTCCTCGATCTGCTGCGTCACCCACCGCCGCATCCGCCACCAGGCCTGGATCGGATTGCCATCTCCGGGCAGCAGCCGTGGTGGAGGGGAGAGAAGCAGCGGGGACGATGCGCTTGCCATCAGGGTGCGGATATCGGTGTCGAGTTGGGCGAGTACGTCATCGGTCGGCGCCGTGCTGAACATGGCTCGCATGAAGGCCGGGATGACCACACCGTTGATCTCGTGCTGCAGATCGATGGTTTCACCGGTGTCGGCGAATCGGTCCCAGTCGGTCAGTCTGACGGCGAATTCGTCGGCGACGGCGGCGGCGACCTTGGTGAGCTGCGTGCGGCCCATCATCGGTCCCAGCAGCTTGCGTCGCTGACGGAAGTCGTTGCCTTCCAACAATTGCATCGACGCGCCCAGCAACTTCTTGGCCCAGCTGACCGGACCGGTCATGCTGTATTCGCCGTTGCGGTGGTTCATCACATGGCGGACGTGTTCCGGGTTGTTCACGATCACCACGTCGTACAACGGCAACGGCAGCCGGAAGACATCACCGTAGGCGTCGCCGAGGCGCTGCAGGTAGCCGAACGGATCCGCCTTGAGTTCGGGGAGGACCCCCACGAAGGGTCGCCCGCGCGGGCCCGGGGGGCGAGGCGCAGCATCCGAACGCTGCCGCGATCGCAACAGATCCCGACCACGTCCGACCGGGTTTCGCGACATCCAGAAGGTATCTCGCGTCGCAGTCATCGGGTCACCTCGGGTCCGATCAATCCTTGACCAAGCAATACATTCGGTAGGACGTCTCTCCGGTTTGCAGTCCGCGGCAGATCTTCGCGTTGGAAGCGGCGACCGCGGCACGTACCGGCCCGTGCAGCAGCGGCGGCGTCCGGCGGGTGAACATGTGCTGTGACCGCGGCAGGCTCTTCATCAGTCCGCGTACCACGTTCTCGCTGATGATCTCTTTGCCGGCCATGCGCATCGGGGCGTCGGTCAGCGCCGACTCCCATTCCGCGTAGTGGTCGAACCGGCGGACATCGGTGTACAGCAGGTGACCGCCCGGGCGCAACACCCGCGCCGCTTCGGCGAAGAATCTGGGAAGCGACGGATAGCAGTGCGACGCTTCGACATTGACCACCGCATCGAAGGATCCGTCGTCGAAGGGCAGGTTCTCGGCGTCGCCGCACACGAACTCCAGTCCTGGAAGTTGATGGGTCTTGCGGCAGATCGCGATTCCAGCGGGGTTCAGGTCCAGGCCGGTATAGGAGGCGGGACGCATGCTGCGCACCAGATACGAGGCTCCGCCGCCATGACCGCAGCTGACTTCCAGCACCTTCTTGCCGGTGAGGTCGGTCTGGGTTGCCACGCGATGGTAGAGCTGGATGCAATACCGGTCGGTTTCGTCGGATGCCGACAGCGGCACCGCCATGGGTGGGGATTCCTCGTATCCCAGGTTCAAGAACGCCACGTCATCGGCGCCGTGGCGGGTCAGGAACGGGTAGTAGTACTGGGCGAAGACCTTCCAGGCCGGGGTGGCGATCACGCGGCTGATCAGGCTCATGGGGAAGGTATGCCCGCGATGGGGCGCCGCAAAACGGTGGTATCCGATCACTGACGGACTTCGACACCGTAAACCGTGCCATTGACAAATGGCACAATTGCTGGTGTTGTTTGTGCCCGTGGCAGAACCCGATGGCTCAGAGCTTCCGACCGTTCCCACCCGAGCAACGTTGCGTGCCGTGGTGGCGGCCACGTCCACGCGCTGGACGCTGCACCTGCTCAACAACGTGATCCCGATGAATCGACCGGGTGTCGCCTTCGCACGCGGATTGATCGCCACCATTATGGGCAGCCTGGGATCGATGCCGTCCGGCACCAAGGTCATTCCGGTGCACGACGCAGGAGTTCGTGGCGAATGGGTGCTGGGACCCGGCGTCGAGTCCGGCAGGCGGGCCGGTTACTACGTGCACGGCAGTGGCTACGTGCTGTGCTCGACGCGGACGCACCGCAAGCTGGTCGCCAGGTTGTCGGAGGCGACCGGTCTGCCGATCTTCTCCGTGGACTACCGATTGGCCCCCGAGGACCGGTTCCCGGCGGCGGCCGACGATGTCGAAGCCGGCTACCGGTGGCTGTTGGCCCAGGGGCACGCCGCATCCGACATCGTGATCGGTGCGGACTCCGCCGGCGGTCACCTGACCTGTGACATGTTGCTCGCGCATGCCGACGAACCGGACTTTCAGCCTGCCGGCGTGGTGCTGTTCTCCCCGTTGATCGACCTCACCATGGGGTTGGCCGAACAGCAGGAGAAGGAGCGGCGTGATCCCGCGATCTCGGCGGCCGCGGCCCGCGCACTGGTGGCGCTCTACGTGCAGGACCACGATTACGACAACGTGCGCTTGCGGCTGGACTTCGCCCGGGCGGATCGGCTGCCGCCGGTGTTCACTCAGGTCGGCGGGTTCGAGATGCTCAGCGCCGACTCGCGGTACCTGGACGCCGAAATCCGCCGCAACGGTGGCGTCAGCACCTTGGAGGTGTGGCCGGGGATGGTCCATGTCTTCCAGGCCCTGCCGCGGCTGGCCCCGGAGGCCAGGCCCGCGCTGCGCCGTGTGGCGGCATTCATCGCCCAGGCCTTTGACGACCAGCGCGAACTCAAGGAGACCTGCTGATGTTCGGACTTGACATGGTGCTGTCACTGTTTCGCGGCGAGCAGCGGACTGCCAACGCCAAGGCGGTGGTCACCGGCGCCGGTAGCGGTATCGGGCGGTCCTTCGCGCTGGAATTGGCCCGCCGCGGCGGTGACGTCATCTGCGCGGACATCGACGAAGAACGAGCAGCCGAGACGGTGGCGCTCATCGAGCAGCTGCCCACCGGCAGCGCACATGCTGTGCAGTGCGATGTATCCGACCGCACCGCGATCGAACAGCTGGCCACCCGCGCTCGGGAGATCTTCGGCGGTGCACCGACCCTGGTGATCAACAACGCCGGCGTCGGGATTGGCGGAAAGTCCGTCGGCGACATCGGCTTCGACGACTGGAACTGGGCACTCGGGATCAACCTGTGGGGCGTGGTCTACGGCTGCGAGGTCTTCACCCCGATCCTGCGCGACGCCGGCCGCGGCGGAATCATCAACGTGGCATCTGCGGCCGGCTTCGCCGCCGCACCGTCGATGGCGGCCTACAACGTGTCGAAGGCCGGGGTGATGTCACTGTCGGAGACCCTGGCCGCCGAACTGGACGGCACCGACATCGCCGTCACCGTGTTGTGCCCAACTTTCGTGAAGACCAACGTCTTTACCGACGGCCGGATCACACCCCGGTCGATGAACCTCAGCCAGCAGCTGGCCCGCTGGACCGGGCTGTCGGCCGACAATGTCGCGGCGCGCACCCTGGACGCACACGACGATGGCCGGCTGTACGTGGTGCCGCAATTCGACGCGACGGTCATCTGGCACCTCAAGAGGCACTTCCCAGAGCTGTACACCCGGGGAGCCGGACTACTCGGTCGCATCCTTCCCCAGAACTGAACCCCGACGAACGCGAAAGGAACCAGAAGATCATGGCGATGGACCTGGACGACATGCTGCAGAAGATCAAGGACAAGCAGTGGGCCTTGGTCGATATCGACTGGGACGCACCGGGAGCCGAGCTGATCGAGCCGGAGCTGTGGGCCAAGCTCAAGCCGTTCCTGACCGACCTGATGTGGATCGAAAACGTCGGCGCCCGCGGTTTCGCCGCGCTGGCGAAGAAGGCTCCTACCCCGACGCTGAAGAGCATCTACGAGCACTTCCACGCCGAGGAACAGAAGCACGCGAACGCCGAACTGGCCTTGATGCGCCGGTGGGGCATGCTCGAAGACGACGAGATCCCCGCTCCGAGTGTCAATGTGCAGCTGGTGATCACCTGGCTGGACAAGTTCTCCGACAGCATGTCGCTGTCGATTCTGGGCACCGTCATCCCCATGCTGGAGGTGGCACTGGACGGCGCGCTGATCAAGTTCATCACCGATGAGGTCAAAGACCCGGTGGCGCAGGAAGTGTTCAAGCGAATCAACTCCGACGAGTCGCGCCACCTGGCAGTCGACTTCGAGGTGATGGACATTCTGGGCCACGCTGACCTGCGCAAGCTGGCGGTCGAATTCGTCGGCAGCTGGATGAACCCCGCACTGCTGATCGGCACGCTGAGCTACTTCCCGCTGCTGAACAAGATGCGCGACAACATCGTGGCGATGGGCGTCAACGAAGAACGCCTGTATCAGGCTATGCGGCGTTTCCGGAATGTCGGTGAACGAAGCGCTTTCGTCCGCCGGGTGCCGATGTACCGGTTCATCTCCTGGCACAGCAAGAAGGTGATCGACCGCAGCTCCAAGTACCACTGGCTGGCCGACTCCCTGGTTGCGGTCACCAGCGTCATCCCCAAGTCCCTGGTGGAGTACACCCCGTCCTGGTCCGACGAACTGACCTACGAGCCGGTCGCGTAAAGGAGCAGGACATGACGACCTCTGTAGCCATCATCGGCGCCGGCTTCGCCGGCATCGGCGCCGCTATGCGCCTGAAAGATCAGGGCATCACCGATTTCGTGATCCTCGAACGCGGTTCGCGGGTCGGGGGCACCTGGCGGGACAACACCTATCCCGGCGCGGAATGCGACATTCCGTCGCGGTTGTACTCCTACAGCTTCGCGCGCAATCCGGAATGGTCAAAAACCTATTCGGGCAGTGCGGAGATCCTCGGATACATCGACAGCATGGTCGAGTCTGCCGGAATCACACCTCATATCAGGTTCGAGCACAACGTGACCGGTGTCGAGTACGACGCCGAGGCGGGGGAGTGGACAGTCGGTCTTTCCGACCGAGAGCCGCTGCGGGCCCGTGCCGTGATCGTGGCCTCCGGGCCGCTGGCCAATCACAGTTTCCCCAACATCCCGGGCATCGAGACCTACGAGGGCCACAAGATTCACAGTGCCCGCTGGGATCACGACTACGACTTCGCCGGCAAGAAGGTCGCCGTCATCGGCACCGGATCCAGCGGCGTGCAGGTTATTCCGGAGCTGGTCAAGGTGGCCAAGTCGGTCAAGGTGTTCCAGCGGACACCGGGCTGGGTGCTGCCGAAGGTCAACACGTCGACCGGTGATCGGCTCAAGCAGATCTACAAGCACGTGCCGCTGGCCGAGAAGCTGATGCGGTCCGCGTGGTACTGGGGCCACGAGTCTGTCGCCCTCGGCGTGGTGTGGGACACCCCGCTCACCCGGCTGGTGGAGGCCCTCAGCTCCGTCAATCTGCGTCTGCAGGTGAAGGATCCGTGGATGCGGCGCCAGCTGACACCGGACTTCTCGGCCGGCTGCAAGCGACTGCTGATGACCAGCGACTACTACCCGGCGCTGCAGGCGGACAACTGCACACTGGTGACCTGGCCGATCGCCAGGCTGTCCCCCAAGGGAATTCGCACCGTCGAGGGCATTGAGCACCAGTTCGACGCCATCGTGTTCGCCACCGGTTTCGAGGTGTCCAAGGCGGGCACCCCGTTCCCGGTCACCGGGGTGGACGGCCGCGATCTGGCTTCGGAGTGGAGCCGGGGCGCCTACGCCTACCGCAGTGTGGCGGTATCGGGTTATCCGAACCTGTATTTCACCTTCGGTCCGAACTCGGGTCCCGGCCACAACTCGGCACTGGTCTACATGGAGGCCCAGATCGACTACATCGTCGGGGCGATCGCCAAAATGCTGCAGTTCGGCTGGAAGTCGCTCGACGTGCGGCCCGAGGTTCAGGCCCGGTACAACCAGGACATTCAGCGGCGCCTGCAGTCCACCACGTGGAACTCCGGGTGCCAGAGCTGGTATCTGACCGAAGACGGCTTCAACGCCACCATGTTCCCGGGATTCGCCACCCAGTACGTCAACCAGCTCAAGACACTGGATCTGCACGACTTCACGATCACCGAGGCGAAGACGGTCGGTGACCCCGTGCTGACTGCCTAGGATTGCGCTGGTGACCGAGTACCGGATCGACGACCTCGCGCGGGAGGCGGGCACGACCACCCGGAACGTGCGCGTCTACCAGGAGAGCGGCCTGCTGCCCCGGCCCCAGCGCCGGGGCCGGGTCGCCATCTACACCGACCGGCACCTGCGTCAACTTCAGGCGATAATCCGTTTGCTCAGTGAAGGTTTCACGGTCAAGCACATCCTCAAGTTCCTGACCGGACTGCAGCGTGGCGAGGCGCTGGTCGAGGTGCTTGATCTGGCCGACCTGGGCGAGTTGGTGACCGCGCCGTGGTCGAGCCCGATATCGCAGACCATGACCCGCGAACAGTTGGAGGCGCGGCTGGGTCGGCTGGACGCGGCGATGCTACGCCGCCTGGCCACCAGCGGGGTCATCGAGGCGACCGACACCGACAACGTCTACCGGGTGGCCGACACGCATCAGATCGACGACTTCGCCACGTTGATCTCGCGCGGGATGCCCTTGTCGGTGATGCTGAAGACCGTGACCGCCGTCGACAAGAAGCTCGACGAGGCGGCCGGACTGCTGACCCGCAGCGGCCACGCCGAGGTGGTCCGGCAGCGCGGGCCCGGGTGGTTACCGGCCACTGACGACGAACTGGGCTGGGCCGCCGACCTGGTCGACGCCATGCGCCGGGTGGCGAGGCGGTCGGCGCACGCGAGCCTGGACCGCGCGTTCGACGCGGCGGTGCGCGCCGAGCTGCGGGAGTACCGGCAGGCCGGCAAAGAGAACGACGCTGATCCCGAGCGCAACGTCTGACTCGTGCAGTGGGGGTCAGCGCGGACTGGCCAACCGCCGCGACGCCGGCCGCAACGCCCACGACGCAAACACCACCCCCAGAAACGCAATCGGCGCGATCACCTTGCCCGCCGGATCGTGCACCGCGAGGTGCGACACGACGGCTCCGGTGTAGACGATGGTCGCCCCGGCGTACGCCCATTCCTTGAGCCGGGGAAATCCGGGCGCCAATATTGCGAGCCCGCCCAGCAGATACCAAGTACCGAGCAGCACGGCGAAGTAGTCGGGGTAGCCCAAACCGTGCAACGTCTCGCGGGCATACGGTATCCGCAGGATGCCCCACATGCCGCCGACCAGCATCTCGGTGCCGAGCACGCCGGTCGCGGTCCAATAGGCGATAGTCCGGCCCCGGTCGGGGGCGGCGGTTGTGGAGGCGGTCAGGCTGGTCATATCGATGTCCTTGTCACGTTGATGGTTCGGTCCCTCACTCGTTTGACGGATGGCGACCAGCGGATGTGACCGTGACCGGCGCCGGAGGGTTCGAACTCCTTGTCACGTTCGTGGTCGCCGATCCGTCACACAATTGACGGATAGCAACCGAAGGATTCGACGGTGGACGACACGGAGTGGCTGGCGACGCGATTCGAAGACACCCGCGCGCACCTGTGCGGGGTGGCCTACCGGATGCTGGGCTCGCTCACCGAGGCCGATGACGCAGTACAGGAGGCCTGGCTGCGGCTGAGCCGGGCCGATGTCGGCCAGGTCGACAATCTGACCGGATGGTTGACGACGGTGGTGGCGCGGGTATCCCTGGACATGCTGCGGTCGCGCAACGCCCGACGCGAGGAGTCGCTGGACGCCCGGCTGCCCGACCTCATCCTGGGCCCTGACGGCCCGGCCCCCGAAGACCAGGCGGTGCTGGCCGACTCGCTGGGTCTGGCCCTGCTGGTGGTGCTCGACACCCTCACCCCGGCTGAACGGGTGGCGTTCGTGCTGCACGACATGTTCGCCGTCCCGTTCGAGGAGATCGCCTCCATCGTGGACCGTTCACCGATCGCGGCCCGGCAACTGGCCAGTCGCGCCCGTCGTCGCGTCCGGGGCGCCCCGGTACCCGACGCGGATCTGGACCGCCAGCGTGAGGTCGTCGGCGCCTTCCTCGCCGCGGCCCGCGACGGTGACTTCGACGCATTGGTCGCCACCCTGCATCCCGACGTCCTGGTGCGCGCCGAGACCGGAGCGCCGCAGCCAGTGGAGCTTCGCGGTGCTCGTTCTGCCGCCCAGCGCGCGATGCTGTTTGCCCGCTACGCCGAGTTCGCCCGCCCGATCCTGGTGAACGGGGCAGCCGGCATCATCGCGCTCTCGGGTGGGCGACCGCTGTCGGTCATGGGCTTCACCGTCGTCGCCGGACAGGTCGTCGAAATCGACATCCTCACCTCCGCCGATCGCCTGCGCGAACTCGACCTGACTAACCTCGACTAGGAGGTCTGGAGAAACACGATGTCCGACATCACCGAACTGCACAAAGCGCTGCTCGGCCGCATCCTCGGCGCCGGCGCAACCGCACCGCCGCAACTGCGCCGCGCGGCCTTCGACAACACCGGGCTCGACGAACCGATGGCCACCTTGATCGACAAGGTGGCCCACCGCTCCTACCGGGTGACCGACGGGGACATCGCCGCGGCCCGCGCCGCCGGCCTGAGCGAAGATCAGATCTTCGAGATCGTGGTGTGCGCCGCGGTGGGCCAGGCAACCCGGCAGTACTCCGGCGCGATGGAAGTCCTGGCCGGTCTCACCGAAGGCCAAGAACGATGAGGCTCGCGATTCTCGACCACGGACACCGCCTGGGCACCAAGGCCCTACTGGGCATGATTCGGCTGGTCTCGCGCCAGCCGGTCGTGGACGCGGTCAAGCTGGCCTTCTACCGCCCCGAGTTCTACGGCGGCGGTCCGCTGACCAACGAGGCGATGCGCGGGCCGTCGGCGTGGTCGATCGGGGAGCGCGAGCTGATGGCCGCGTATGTCTCCAAGGTCAACGCCTGCCCGTTCTGCATCGCTGCGCACACCGCCACCTCCAACTACTGCTACGGCGACGACGCGACGGCCGCGGCCACCCTCGCCGATCTGGGGAGCGCACCGATCGCTGCGCCGCTGCGGGCAACACTGGAGCTGCTCGGCAAGCTCACCCGGGAAGGCAGCGTCGATGCCGATGACATCCGGGCCGTGCTCGCCGCCGGCGTCACCCCCGAGCAGGTCAAAGACGCATTGGCGGTGAGCCTGGTCTTCGACATCACCAACCGGCTCGCCAACGCCTTCGACTTCGAGGTGGCCGGCCCCGCGGCGATGGAGGCCGGTGCGCGCCATCTGGTGAAGCGTGGTTATGGGTAGGCACGCGGACTAGAATCTTGAGTTCATGGCCATCCGGCGCGCGGTGCTCGTCATCGCCGACATCGGCGGATACACCGCCTACATGAACTGGAACCGGACCCACCTGGTGCACGCCCAGATGGCAGTGGCCGCACTCCTGGAATCGGTCATCGATGCCGCCAAGGGCATGAAGCTGGCGAAGCTCGAGGGTGATGCCGCCTTCTTCTGGGCGCCCGACGGCGACGCCCAGGTGTTGGTCAGCGAACGGTTGTCGCGGATGCATCAGGCGTTCCTGAACAGACGGGCCCGTATCGAGAACGGCCGTAACTGTCGCTGCGAAAGCTGCGAGCAGCTGAAGAACCTGTCGCTGAAATTCGTTGCGCACGAGGGTGAGGTGGCCGAGCAGAAGGTCAAGCGCCGCACCGAACTTGCCGGTGTCGATGTCATCCTGGTGCACCGGATGCTGAAGAATCGGGTGCCGGTGCCCGAATACGTGTTGATGACCGATCCCATCGCGCAGCATCTTGACGAGCCGGTTCGCGCAGTGTGCACGCCGCTGGTGCACGACTTCGAGGGGCTGGGCCAAACGCCGACCTACTACCTGGATCTCGCGAGGTCGGCGGTGCAACCACCGGCAGATGCCATGGGATTGCGCGGCAGGATGAGATTTCGGTGGAAGGCGCTGCCGTTCGTGGTCGGAGCCAAGGAACCCTGCGAAGGATTTCGCAGTCTGGGCCGCGGCGCGGTCGAGCCGGCCGCCGGGTAGAGCTCAGACCGGCTACAGCCGTCCGGCGACGAAATCGGCTGCTTGGTTGACCATGCCCGACGAGACATAAGCGCTGGCCAGGTGTTGCGGCCAGTTCTCTTCCCAGGTGTTCGGGTCGGCCGGGTTGCAGACCGGGTCGGCGCCATGACACTGCTCGATGGTCCGATCGTTGTAGACCGGGCTGAAGTTCGTGATCGGGCCTACCCATTGACTGCCGTTGCCGAACAGCGCAACCGCGGCGATGTGCTCGTCGGCGCCCGGGGGCAGGGGATTGGTGAAGCCCCACGCCTGGAAGGGGACCGCAAGCACCACATCGGTGACCGCCGCGCCCAGCGAGTAGCCCCCTGGCACTATCCGGGTGTTCGGACATCCGTTGATCGTGTTCTGGATGTGGGCACTCATGTCGTTGGCGCCCTGGTCGATCTGATTGTCAGCGGGGTAATTCACCGCATACACGCTGACGTATTTGGAGGTCTTGGAGCGCAGTGCGCTGACGAACGCGTTGCCGACCGCCCCGGCCCCGGGCGATTCCAGACGCCCACGGGCGAACACCACTTCGACGTCGGGGCAGGCCGCGCCGGCCGGTGCGACCGCACCGGGTGTCCCGGCGGGAATCACGACGGGGGCGGTCAGCAAGACTGCCGCCAGCACTGTGCCTCGCCTCGTGAGTCTCAATCGGCGGGCCGAGGAATTGCTCACGAAGGGGATCGTAGTGGTCCGCGGCCGCCTTGTCGCCACGGCCCGGGACCCGGTCAACACCCGGCGTCGGTGGCCGTCCGGCTGGGCATCAGCCGGTTCGGGACTGTTCGAGGTAGGCCGCCAACGCATTGGTCAGGCCACGGCGGGCCTCGTCGAGATCGGCGTAGGAGCCCAGCTGACGCTCCGAGACCAGCCCGCGCATCGCACCCGGGATGAGCGCGGCCACCTCCCGCACCCGCTGCGGGTCTACGCCGAGATCGGCGAACGCGTGATGGCAGGTCTGCAGCCAGCTTTTGCCCCAGGAGAACAACTCGGCGGCGGTGCGCGGATACAGGCGCTCCAGCTCGAGGTGATCGCGGGGGAGCGCGGCCCGTAGGTTCTCGATGGCGCGCGAATCCTGCGACGCCAGCCCGTCATAAAGCGTGTCGATGATCGCCGCGACCCGGTCCCGCAGCGGCGCATTCGATTTCACGCCGGCGAACGCCGACATCGCCGCGTCGCGACGCTCAGCGGTGCGGTGCAGCACCGCCGCCCAGAAGCCGTCGACGTCGCCGAACTGGTACTGCACCGCGCCCCAGGTGGCACCGCTCTCCTTGGCGATCCGGCTCGCGGACACCGCGGCAGGGTCGCCGGTGGCCAGTGAGCGCACCGCGGCATCCAGCATCGCCTCGCGGGTCGCCTGACCCCGCTTATTGCTGCGCCGTGACACCGGTCGAGTCATCCCCGGAAGCCTACCAATTTTTTCATAGTGACCCCTATGATTCTGAGATCGGGCGAACTATGCTGCCGGAATCGGTCCCGTCGAGACCACCGAGAGGAGACGCCGAATGGCCAAACCGCCCTTGTCGATGCAACCGACCGGCTGGTTTCAGGTCGCCTGGTCCGACGAGATCGGTATCGGCGACGTCCACACCATGAAGTACTTCGGCCGGGAGATGGTCGCCTGGCGCGCCGAGTCCGGTCAGCTCACCGTGATGAACGCCTACTGCGAACACCTCGGTGCGCACCTGGGCTACGGCGGCACCGTCCACGGCGAGGTGCTGCAGTGCCCGTTTCACGGCTGGCAGTGGAATGCCCAGGGCCGCAACGTCTGTATCCCGTATCAGGACAAGCCCAACCGCGGCCGGCGCATCGGCACCTACCCGGTGGTCGAACGCAACGAGTCGGTCTACATCTGGCACGACGTGCACGGGCGTGAGCCGTACTTCGATCCGCCCGATGTGTTCGCCGCCTTCGACGACCGCACCGCCGCGGACTACTACCCGCAGCAGCGGCTGTACCGGCAAACCCTGGAGCTGCACCCGCAGTATGTCCTGGAGAACGGGGTGGACTTCGCTCACTTCAAGTACGTGCACCGCACCCCGATCGTGCCGGTCTTCACCCGCCACGACTTCGCCGAACCGGTGTCCTACGTCGACTTCACCATCACCTTCGAAGGCGACGACGGCCAGAAGATCGAAGACGTCAACAGCGGGGTGGAGGCCATCAACGGCGGCTTGGGTATTGCGGTGACCAAGAGCTGGGGCATGATCGACAACCGCACCATCTCGGCGATCACCCCCGTCGACGAATCCACCTCCGATGTCCGGTTCATGGTCTACATCGGTCGCACACCGGCCGGCGGTTCAGCGAGGCTCGACGGAGGAGAGGCGAAGCTGGGACCGCCGCATGAGCCGGGCGGTTCAGCGAGGCTCGACGGAGGAGAGGCGAAGCTGGGACCGCCGCATAAACCCGCCGATCCCGCCCGCGCCGAAGCCCGCGCCGGCGATTTCGGACGCGAGGTGATCCGCCAGTTCGAACAGGACATCCACATCTGGTCGCATCAGCGGTATTCGGATCCGCCTGCCCTGGCGACCGCTGAGTGCGAGGGCTTCACCGCAATTCGCCAGTGGGCCAAACAGTTCTATCCCGACGGCATCGGTGGCAGTGCTGCTGAGGTCGCTGAAGCCACCGCCCAGAAAGGCTCAACCGCATGAGCGCATCGGCCGCACCCATCCGCGTGTTCCAGGTCGCCACCGGCAATGTCGGCAAGGAGATGATCAAACGGATCACCGCCCGTCCCGACCTCGAACTGATCGGTGTGCACTGCTATTCGCCGGACAAGGTCGGCAAGGACACCGGCGAGCTGGCCGGCATCGCACCCAACGGGGTGATCGCGACCGGCGGCGTCGAGGAGATCATCGCGGCCAAGCCGGACGTGGTGACCTTTCACGGCGTGTTCCCCGACGAGGACCTCTACGTGCAGGTGCTGGAGGCCGGGATCAACATCGTCACCACCGCCGACTGGATCACCGGCTGGCACCGCGACCGAAACCACCCGCACCCGTCGGGAAAGCCGGTGACGCAACTGCTTTCCGAGGCCTGCGAAAAGGGTGGGGCGACCTTCTACGGCACCGGCATGAACCCGGGCCTCAACCAGATTCTCGGCGTGGTGTGTGCGGCTGATGTCGCCGAGATCGAGAACGTCACCACCATCGAATCCGTCGACGTGTCGTGTCATCACTCCAAGGAGACCTGGATCGAGGTCGGCTACGGGCAGCCCGCCGATGATCCGGAGATCCCGGCCAAGCTGGAGAAGTTCACCCGGGTGTTCGCCGACAGCGTCCTGATGATGGCCGACTGCTTCGACCTGACCCTGGACGAGGTCACGTTCGGCTACGAGTTGGGTGTGTGCACCAGGGATGTCGACCTGGGCTGGTACACCCTGCCCAAGGGATCGTTGGGCGGCAATTACATCAAGTACCAGGGCATGGTGGACGGCGTCCCGCGCATCGAGACCCATCTCGAGTGGCAGATGACACCGTTCACGCAGCCGAACTGGAATATCAAGGGCTGCTACATCACTCGGGTCACCGGCGATCCGTGCGTCTACAACAAGCACATGATCTTCCCCAAGCCCGGAGTGGACCTGTCCGACCCGGACAACTTCGCCTCGATTGGCATGACGGTGACCGGCCTGCCCGCTCTCAACGCGATCAGGTCGGTGGTGGCGGCCCGCCCGGGGCTGCTGACCAGTGCCGACCTGCCGTTGCGCGGATTCGCCGGGCGCTTCAAGCTCTGATCGGGTTCAACCGGCGAGGTGTCACCGCCGGAGTCCTCGTCGATCCACCGGTACCGCTTGACGAGGCCGGCGTTACGGGGCCTCGGCGGGCAGCGGCGTGCCCGAGCTGCCTTCGGGTATCGGGGTGCCGGAGCTACCGGCCGGCGGAGGTGTCGTGGGACGGGCCGGGCGTTGTGCCGGAGCCTGCGGTGCCGCAGGTGCCCGATGGCTGCCGCCGGACGCCGGAGGATGCGACCCCGAACCCGCGGACGGTGCCTGCGGCTGCGGTGCGGCGGGCGGCGCCTGCGGCGGCGGGGCCGGCTGAACCCACCGGATCAGATCTGTACCGCCGCCGTGGTACACCATGCTGTTCGGGGCGTCACCGGTGACGTCGAAGTAGACCTTGCCGCTGGTCTTCTGGCCCTGAGTGAGCGCGGCCGGGACCAGGCCCTGCGGAGTGGGCACGGTGAACAGCGATTGATAGTCCTGGCCGCTGGCCGAGCGGGCGCTGAGGTTGGCGACGATCGGGAACACCGTGCCCTGGAGCGCTTCATCGGTGGCGGTGGCCTCCCACAGCGTGCCGCGCGGCTGATAGGGGATGGGATCGGAACTGGGCCGCAGATCGTTGATCGTCCAGCCATGCACACCGGGACCCTCAGCCAGGGTGCCCTGGGTGCCGATCGGCTGAGTAGAGGGTGCCGGGTCCGGGTCCGCGCCGGCGATACCGGTGCTGAGGGAGCCGACGGCGGCCAATGCTGCTGCGGCCAATGCGGTCGAGATGGACTTCATGGGTCTCACTCCTCAATTCGGCTGCATCCCGGTGACGTTGGCACTTACGTGCTGATTCGTAACGGGGTACCTGCCAGGCTACTCAGAATCGAGTCCGGCCCGGCACCCGCAGTGGCGGAGGCCGGGCCGGACCGATGATCCACAGTGCGGTTGCTTAGGAACCGGTCGTGTTGCCGGCGCCGCTGGCCGCCGGTGCCCCCGGGGTGGCGGGGATCGGCGTGCCCTGGTTGCCCGCTGCAGCGGTGGCCTCGCTGCCCGCCGCCGAAGCGCTGGGGGTCTCGGCCGGGATGGGGGTGCCGGAGCTGCCGGCCGCAGCCGGTGCTTCGGGCTTGGCCGGGGCGCCGGGGGTCTGCGGTGCGGCCGGAGCCGAGGCCACCGGGGTGCCCTCCGAGCCGGACGCCGCCGGGGTGCTCTCCGAACCGGACGCCGCCGGAGTGCTCTCCGAACCGGTCGCCGCCGCCGGCGTGCCGTCGGCCTCCGCGGGCAGCGGGGTGCCCGAGCTGCCCGAGGCCAGCGGGGTGCCCTGGCTGCCGGTGGCAGGCGTGGTGCTCTGGCTGCCGGTGCTCTGGCTGTCGCCGGTGTGGCCCTCGCCGGTTGCCGGGGTCGTCTGGGTGCCGGACTGGGCGGGCTTGGGGGCGGTGGCCGCCGGCGCGGACGAGTGCTGCGAGCCGGTGGCCGGAGTCGAGTAACCGCTGCCGCCGGTCGGTGCCGCCGGCGCCGCCGGGGTCCACACCAGCAGGTCCTTGCCCGAACCTTGGTAAACCGCGCTGTTGGGGGCGTCGCCGGTCACATCGAAGTAGACCTTGCCGCTGGTCTTCTGACCCTGCGCCAGGTTGGAGGGGTTCACGCCCTGCGCGGTGGCCACGGTGAACAGTGCGGGGTAGGTGTGGCCGCTCGCGGAGCGCGCACCGAGGTTGGCCACGACCGGGGTGACGGTGCCCTGGATGGCGACGTCGGTGGCGGTGGCTTCCCACAGGGTGCCGCGGGGCTGGTAGGGGATGGCGTCGGAGCTGGGCCGCAGGTCGCTGACCGTCCAGCCCTGGATGACTCCGCCGTTCTCCACCGTGCCCTGGGTGCCGATCGGCTGGGTGGTGGGAGCGACGTCACCGGCATCGGCGGCGGCGGTCGCGGCGAGCGCTCCGGCGGCGGCCAACGCTCCGGCTGCGGCCAAAGCTGTCGTGATCAACTTCATCGTGGAAGGACTCCTAGGTTCGACTGGATCTCGGGGGTTTGATGCAGTGACTCAGGTCGCAAATCTTAACGGATTGGTCACGATCATTTGTCGGTGTCTCAGGTTTGACCCGCCTACGAGGGCGGTTCGGTGGACAGCCGTATCAGGAATGTGAACTCCACCAGGTGTAGAGCTGGTCCAGGGTGGGCGTGCTGTGGTCGCTGCGCAAGGAGCCGATCACCAGATCGGCATCGTCAGTCCAGGCGAGCGCAGGGGAGCCCTGGCGCATGCCGCAGAGCAGCATCCCGCTCGGCTTGTCCGGGGTGGCGGTTCGGTGCCAGGCGCCCGGCGACTGGATTCTGTTCGGGCAGTTGACGACGGTGGTGGACTGGACCGTGTTGTCGAAGCTCAGATGCATCGCACCGGCGTCCGGGAACAGCGAGTATGTCGCCGAGGGCGGTCCGTCCACGTCGACATTGCGTCCGCAGGTCACTTCCGCCACGGCGCCACCCATCGGAGTGGTCGACTTGCACGCCTCCTGCGGGTAGCCGGACGGCAGCAGTTTGAGCAGCCGGGCCTGGGCTTCGGCGGCCGACATCGAAGTGGTGGGAGCACTGGCGCCCGCCGCCGAGTTCGACCCGTCGGAGTCGGCCGCGAAGTCGTCGGAGCTCGAACGGTTCATCATCCAGGTGATCAGCGCGATGATCACGGCCACTGCCGCCCCAAGGCGGATCAGCTGCTTGCGCTTGGCGGGATCCCGATAGGCAGGGGTCGGGGGCCGCGGAGTGCTGAACCAGTCGTCCTCGGTCGCCGAGATGCGGGAGACGCGGGGAACGCCGGGGCCTGCGGCCGGCCGGACGGTCGGCGCAGCCGCCTCCGGCAGCGCAATGAATTCACCTTCCGGCGGAGCCGGTGCGGCCGGCGGCGCCGAGGGCACTGGCGGTACTGGCGACGGTGGCGGCGCCGAGGGCACCGGCGGCACCGACGAGGGTGGCGGGGTCGCCGGCACGGATGCCGGCGGCTGCACCTCGGTCGGCTTCGACGCCGCTGGCTCGATCAACGGGGGAGTGGCCTGCTGGCTGGCCTCGTAGATATGCACCGCCCGGTGCTGATCGGGGGCGCTCAACGCCTGGTAGGCGGCGGTTGCGAGTTCGGCGGCGCTGGCGTAGCGCTCCGCGGGGTCCTTGGCCATCCCCTTGGCGATCACCGCGTCGAAGCTGGGCGGGATCGTCGAGCCGGCGTGGCTGGGGCGTGGGATCGGCTTGGTCTGGTGTGCATTCGCCAGCATCTTGACGCTGTCGGCCCGGTACGGCGGCGAACCCGTCAGGCACTGGTAGAGCACACACGCCAGCGAGTAGACGTCGACGGCGGGACCGAAGTCACCGCCGGCGAAGAGCTCGGGCGCGGAGTACTTCCAGCGGGCGCCGGCATGGTCTGCGTCGGCCACGCTCGCACCGGGCGCGCCGGCGAGCCCGAAGTCCACCAGGTAGACGAAGTCGTCGCTGGTCAGCAGGATGTTGCGCGGTTTGATTCCCCGGTGAATCACGCCGGCGGCGTGCGCGGCGTCCAGCGCCGACGCGACCTGCCACACGACGTTCACCGCGCGGGGAGGGGGCAGCACTCCGGTCCGCTTCAACAATGCGGACAGGTCGGCGCCGTGGACCAGAGGCATGTCGATGAACACTTCGCCGTCCAGTTCGCCGTAATCGCGAACCGGGACCACATGCGGCTCCTGCACTCGCCCGACGGTCAGCGCCTCACGCTGCAGCCACTCCCGAAACGCCGGGTCGCGGCCCAACGCCGGCGCGATCAGCTTGAGCGCGGCCGTGCGGTTCTTCTGGATGTCGACGGCGTCGTACACCTCGCCGGTGGGGCCGTGGCCCAACAGCCGGATGAGGAGGTAGCGCCCAATACGTGACCCGGCCCGCGAACCCGACGCGGTCTCGCTCATCACCGACTCCTCCAGCAAACGCATGAATCCGATCATCGAACCGGTGGCCCGATGACATCACCGCTAATGATTTCATCACTGAACCCGTCGGGTATCAGCCGGTCGCGTCAACTTCTGCCGAATCCGGTGAGCGCTCCCCGGTCACCGGCCGGTCAGATTGCTGATCGTCATGATCTCCAGATTGCGGTAGGCGCGTCCGGTCGGCTGCACCAGATCGTGGAACCAGGGCTCGGGAGCAGACGTGTAGGGGCGGTCCCAGGAATCCCAGGGCAGATAGGTCTGCGTTCGCCCGGCGACGAAACCCCAGTTGTACGCGCCGACGTTGTGGCGCTTCATGATCGGCAGGATCTCGTCGATGGTGTTGCCGCGGGTCCGGGCCAGGTACTCGGTGCACATCATCGGCCGGCCCAGCGGCGCGAGCTCGGCGATCTTGGCGCTGAACGTCGCCGGCTTGTCGTAGGAGTGGAACGTGATGAAGTCCGAGCTGCCCAGCTGGGTGTTGACGATCGAGCTGCCCTGGCGGGAACCCTCCCAGACCCCACTGGTCAGCGGCTGACGGGCGTCGACCGAGCGCGCCCAGCTGAACACCTGGGGCAACAGGTCGCTGATGAGGTCGAGCTTGTCGGACCGCTCGACGGCGCTGTACTCGCGGGCCATGTTGTCCGGCTCGTTCCACATGTCCCAGCCCAAAACCCGTTCGTCGTACCGGAATTGGGACATCACGCCGGTGACGTAGTCATACAGAGTGCGGTAGTAGTTGCGATCGCCGAGCCGTTCGGCGCCGGGACTCTGCACCCATCGCGAGTTGTGAATACCGGGTCGCGGCGCCAGCTGCGGCCCCGACTTGGGGTGCGGATCCCAGCACGAGTCGAACAGCACGAACATCGGCTTGATGCGCTGGCGGGCGGCCACCGAGACGAACTGGGCCAGCCGGTACTGGAAGCCCTTGCGATCCTGCGCCCACAGCTGGTCGTGCAGGAACACCCGCATGGTGTTGAAGCCCGCGGAACGCGCCCAGCCCAACTCGGCGTCGATGCGTCGCAGGTCGAAGGTTCCGGGCTGGAACATCTCGAGCTGGTTGACCGCGGTCGAGGTGATGTAGTTGGAGCCGACCGGCCAGCTCTGCGCCGCATACCAGCGGTTGACCCGATCAATAGACCACCGGCCGGGGTCCGCGCCGGCGCGCGGGAGCCGGCTCAAGGTGGGACCCGCCGCCAACAGGAGGGGTAACCCCAGTGCCGTTCGACGTTTCACGAAGTGACCATAGCCTCCGCGCTCGTGGGGTGACGTCTCTATCTCCGGCCTGTCGCAGAGCAAATCGGGCAGGCGCAGCGGCGACCACAGCGGCCACCTAGACTGCACCGAATACTTTCAGTCGAAATCGCGTCGTCGGGAGGCCGTCCATGTCGCAGCACCTGCAGGACAAGGTCGTCCTCGTCACCGGCGCCGGAGGCGGATTCGGCAAACTCATCGCCGAGAAGTGCGCCGCCGGCGGCGCCCGGGTGGTGGGTGTGGACATCGGTGCCGAGGGACTCGCGGCCGTGTTCGACGGAATCCGTGCGGCCGGGCTGTCCGGCAGTTATCAGGTCGCCGATGTCACCGACATGGACCAGATGCAATCCGCGGTGCAGCACACGGTGCAGACCTTCGGCGCGGTGGACGTCATCGTCAACAACGCCGGCGTGATGCCGCTGGCCTACTTCGCCGACCACGAAAAGGCGTGGCGGCAGTGGCACCGCGCCATCGACATCAATATCAAGGGCGTGGTGAACGGAATCTCCGCCGTCTACGACCAGATGATCAGTCAGGGCCGCGGCCACGTCGTCAACATCTCGTCGATCTACGGCAACGCCGGTGTGGCGGGTTCGGGCGTCTACAGCGCGACCAAGGCCGCGGTCACCGTGCTGTCGGACTCGTTGCGCAGCGAGGCCAAGGGCAAGATCAAGGTGACCACGGTCAAACCGACTGGCGTGCTGGGCACCAACCTCGCCAGCGGGGTGGTCAACGGCGCGGCGATCATGGGCATCGTCGGCTCGCGTGGCGCCGAGTACATGGGATCGCTCACCGCATTCAGCGACGGCACCCTGGCCGCGGAGAAGACCGACGTCGACTCGGTCCAGTACTGGCTGATCACCCCCGACGACCTCGCCGATGCGGTGGTTCACGTCATCGACCAGCCGTGGGGGATCAGCATCAGCGACATCACCGTGCGGGCAAGCGGGGAAGACTACATCTACTGACCGGAGGTAGCGCGTGAGCAAGTGCGGCCATGCCTGACTGGAGTTCGCCGGCGTACACCGCGGCAGAGGTGGCCCGCTATCACGCCGCCGGTTGGTGGTCACAGACCACGCTGTCGGATGCGGTCCGCCGCAACGCGCAACGAACCCCGGACAAGGCCGGCTACGTCGACTACCTCGGCGAGACGTCGTTGACCTGGCGGGAATTCGACGCGGCGGCCGACGCTACGGCGAGTCGGCTGGCCGGTGTCGGCGTGGCAGCCGGCGATCGGATCGCGGTGTGGCACCGCGACTCCGCGGCCATCCACGTGCTGTTCGTCGCGATCGAGCGGTGCGGTGCGGTGGTGGTGGGCATCGGTGCGCGCGCCGGAATCCGTGAGGTGAGCGCGATCCTGGCCGCGTCGCAGTCGAAGCTGTTGATCACCGACGAGCAGCGTCACTCGGACGCGACCGGTCTCGGGATCGAAACGTTGAGCATCGATGCGCTGAACACGATCGCCGAAATCGGTATGCCGGCACCACAGCTCGGCGCCGACGACGTCTTTCTGATCAACTCCACCTCCGGAACCACCGGTCTGCCCAAGTGCGTGGTGCACACTCAGAACCGCTGGCATTACTTCCACCAGCTGGCCGTCGCCAATGGGAAGCTGAGCTCGGACGACGTCTTCCTGCCGATCATCCCCACCCCGTTCGGGTTCGGGCTGTGGACCAGCCACACCACCCCGATCCACCTCGGCGTCACCGCGGTGCTGCTGGACCGCTTCTCCGCGGCCGCGACCTGCGCGGCGATCGAGCAGTACCGGGTGAGCGTGTTGTGTTGCGTCAGCACACAATTGAGCATGATGATGGCGGATGGGGCCAGTCGCGAGTTCGACTTGAGCTCATTGCGGGTCGTCTTCACCGGCGGAGAGGCGTTGCCCTACCGGCCGGCAGCCGAGTTCGAGGCGCTGACCGGCGCGAAGATCCTGCAGTTCTACGGGTCCAACGAGACCGGGGTGCTCAGCGGAACCACCCTTGACGACCCGCTGGACCGGCGGCTGCGCACCGGTGGGCGGATCGTCCCGGAGATGGCGGTCCGGCTGTTCGACGGTCACGCCGATGTGACCGACACCGGCCGGGGCCAGCCCGCCTGCCGTGGCCCGGCGACCAGCCTCGGGTATCTGAACGGCACCGACCACGACAAGCTCTTCACCCCCGACGGCTGGATGTTGATGGGCGACATCTGCGAGATCGACGCCGACGGGTATCTCAGCGTCACCGGACGGACCTCGGACTTCATCCTGCGGGGCGGCAAGAACATCAGCGCCGCCCAGGTCGAGGACGCCGTCATGACCCATCCGGCGATCGCGGTCGCCGCCGCGGTCGCGATGCCCGACGAGGTGTTCGGTGAGAAGGTCTGTGTCTTCGTTGAATTGGCGGACGTCGAACTCGCCGGCGTCGACTCCGCCGGCCGCCTCGAGCTACCCGACCTCGTCGAGCATCTGCTGGGGCTCGGAGTGTCCAAGGAACTGCTGCCCGAACGGCTCGTCGTCATCGACGAACTGCCGCGCTCGTCTGGCGGGAAGATCGCCAAAGGGCAGCTGCGCGAACAGGTCAGCCGCTGACGGCTCGGCTGTGCGGGTCTACTCGTAGCCCTCGTAGACCTGCGACGGTCCCTCGGGCGTGATCAGATAGCCCACCGTCGCGATGTGCACCTCGCCGAGCGGGTCGAGTTCGCGGTAGCCGCCGAACAGTTCGACCGCGTCGTCGATCAGGCCTACCCGGAAGCCGCCCCACAGATAGGGCACCGGGAACCACAACTGCCTTCCGGGCAACTCGTGCAGCACCTCGACCGGCGGATAGCGGAACATCTGGCGCAGGTCGACATCGCGGAACAGCTGCTGGATCAGGTCGTCGATGACCGTGGCCAGTTGGGCGTTGAGCGCGGCGATCCGGTCACGGTCCAACGCCGCCGCCGGAGGCTTGAGCACCTCCAACAGCTCCGCGGGCCGGTTGTGCGCGACGGCGATGTCGTAGGCGGTGCGTCCGGCGGCGTCCGGCTGCGCACGCAGCGCGCCCCGCTCGATCAGCCACGACGCCACATCCGGGGGAGCCCCATGCCAGCCGGTCTGATGCAGCGCCGTCAGCCAGGTCTTGCCGCCGGGCCGCCAGGCCTTGACGTCGACGACGTGGTCGCCCCGGTCGAGTTCGCGGACCACCTTGCGCCACTTCCCGCGCTTGGCCGCGTCGGCCAGATACAGCGCGGCCTGAGCCTGCCGGTTGCCCAACAGCGAGCGGTCCATAACGCCCGGCCACAGCGGCGCGTTGTTGCGGATCTCGTTGTAGGTCGTCACGGTTGTAATCATGCCTTGCGACGCGCTCGCCACGTCGGTTCCGGTTGTCGTCACAGGGGTTCGGTAGGGTCCCTCCGCGTGACTGGCAACGTAACGCTCAAACCGGTGAACGCCCGCCTCGCAGAGGAACTGGCAGTGGCTGAACGGCAGGTCGCGGCCGCCGTCGCCCTGCTCGACGAGGGCGCGACGGTGCCGTTCATCGCCCGGTACCGCAAGGAGATCACCGGCAGCCTCGACGACGGCCAGTTGCGCACTCTCGAGGAGCGGCTGCGCTACCTGCGCGAACTCGATGAACGCCGGGCCGCTGTGCTGGCCTCGATCGAGGAGCAGGGCAAACTCACCGATCAGCTGCGCACCGCGTTGCTGGCGGCCGACACCAAGGCCCGCGTCGAGGACATCTACCTGCCCTACAAGCCCAAGCGCCGCACCAAGGCGCAGATCGCCCGCGAAGCCGGTCTGGAGCCGCTGGCCGAGCGGCTGTTGGCCGACCCGACGATCGACCCGCAGCAGCTCGCGGCGGAGTTCACCTCCGAAGAGGTGGCCGACGCCGCGGTAGCGCTGGAAGGGGCGCGCGCCATCCTGGTCGAACGGGCCGCCGAGGATGCCGAACTGGTGGGAGCCGTCCGGGAGCGGTTCTGGTCGGCCGGCGCACTGCGGACCGCACCGCGGTCGAAGGAGGCCGCCAATAGTGCCGCGGCACAGAAGTTCCGGGACTACTTCGAGTTCTCCGAGCCCCTGGAGGCGATGCCGTCGCACCGGGTGCTGGCCGTGCTGCGCGGCGAGAAGGAGGACGCCCTGGCGCTGTCCTTCGGCGGCGGCGACGACGAGCCCTATCAGGCGATGGTCGCGCGGTCCCTCGGGGTGGACATGACCGGCTCGGGTGCGGCCACGCCGTGGCTGGCCGAGACCGTGCGATGGGCATGGGACACCCGGCTGGCATTCTCGGCGGCCGTCGAGGCCCGGATGCGGCTGAAGCAACGCGCCGAGCAGGACGCGGTGGCGGTGTTCGCCAAGAACCTCAAGGACCTGCTGTTGGCCGCTCCGGCGGGCAATCGCACCACGCTAGGGCTGGACCCGGGCTTTCGCACCGGCGTGAAGGTGGCCGTGGTGGACGGCACCGGAAAGGTCGTCGATACCTGCGCGATCTTCCCGCATCAGCCGCAGCGGCAATGGGATACGGCCAAGGCGACGCTGGCGGCTCTGGTCGCTCGCCACGGGGTGGACCTGATCGCCGTCGGCAACGGCACCGCATCGCGGGAGACCGATGCCCTGGCCGCCGAGCTGATCGCCGACATCAAGGCGGCGGGCGCTGCCGCACCGGTCAAGGCGATGGTCAGCGAGGCCGGCGCCTCGGTGTATTCGGCGTCGGCGTACGCCGCACACGAACTGCCCGAACTGGACGTCACGCTGCGCGGGGCGGTGTCGATCGCCCGGCGACTGCAGGATCCACTGGCCGAACTGGTCAAGATCGAGCCGAAGTCGATCGGGGTGGGCCAGTACCAGCATGACGTGACGCCGGGAATCCTGGCGCGCAGCCTCGACGCGGTGGTCGAAGACGCGGTGAACGCCGTCGGCGTCGACCTCAACACCGCCTCGGCGCCGCTGCTGGCCAAGGTGTCGGGGGTGTCGGAGTCCCTGGCCGAAGCCATCGTGTCCCACCGGGACCGGACCGGGCCGTTCCGCAGTCGGGGAGCGCTGCTCGACGTGCCCCGCTTGGGACCCAAGGCATTCGAGCAGTGCGCCGGGTTCCTGCGCATCCGAGACGGGGACGACCCGCTGGACTCCTCGGGGGTGCATCCGGAGGCCTACCCGGTGGTCCGGCGCATCCTGGATCGCTCCGGTGTCGCCCTGGCCGAAATCATCGGCGACGAACGACTGCTGCGGTCGCTGCAGCCGGGCGACTTCGCCGACGACCGATTCGGGATCCCGACCGTGAGCGACATCCTCACCGAGTTGGAGAAGCCCGGGCGCGACCCGCGGCCGGCGTTCTCCACGGCCACGTTCGCCGCGGGCGTGGAGAAGGTCGCCGACCTCAAGGTGGGCATGGTCCTCGAGGGAGTGGTGACCAACGTCGCGGCGTTCGGCGCCTTCGTTGATGTCGGCGTGCACCAGGACGGACTGGTGCACGTCTCGGCGATGTCGGACCGCTTCGTCTCCGATCCGCACGAGGTGGTGAAATCCGGCCAGGTCGTCAAGGTCAAGGTGCTCGAGGTCGACGTCGAACGCCAACGGATCGGGCTGACGTTGCGGCTCACCGACAAGCCGGGGGACAAGGCGGGGGGCAAGCCGTCCCGAGGCCCGGCGGCCCAACCGGCTGCGCGCCGCGACCCGGGCAAGCAGAATCGGGGGGAGCGACGGCGTCCCGGCAACAGTGCCGGTGGCCGGGACGCGAGCCCGGCAGGCGGGTCGATGGCTCAGGCACTGCGGGACGCCGGATTCGGAAGGTGAGGACTACATGGGGACGGTAGATACCGACGTCGCAGCACAATTCGCCGACATCGTCGGTGCCGGCGGCCTGCTGACCGGCGAACAGATCGGCCCCGATTACTCCCACGACGAGGCGCTGGTGGGCGCACCGGTGACCCCGGGCTACGTGGCCCGCCCGCAGACCGCCGAGCAGGTGGCGGCGCTGCTGGCCGCCGCCACCGCGGCCAAGATTCCGGTCACTGCGCGCGGTTCGGGCACCGGACTGTCGGCGGGTGCGCGGCCGTGCCCGGACGGACTGCTGATCTCCTTCGAGAAGATGAACGCGGTCCTGGAGATCGACACCGACAACCAGGTCGCGGTGGTGCAGCCCGGGGTGACCCTGGCCGAGCTCGACGCCGCGACCGCCGACGCGGGCCTGATGTACACGGTGTTCCCCGGGGAACTGTCGGCCAGCGTCGGCGGCAACGTCGGAACCAACGCCGGCGGCATGCGCGCGGTCAAATACGGGGTGACCCGGCACAACGTGCTCGGGCTGCAGGCCGCGCTTCCCACCGGCGAGCTGATCCGTACCGGCGGGAAGATCACCAAGGTGTCCACCGGCTACGACCTGACCCAGCTGATCATCGGCTCGGAGGGCACCTGCGCGCTGGCCACCGAGGTCACCGTCCGGCTCTACCCGCGGCTGGCGCACTCGGCCACCCTGCTGGCGCCGTTTCCCGACCTGCCGGCGGTGATGCGCGCGGTACCGGCGGTGGTGCGCAGCGGCGTGGACCCGGTGATCCTCGAATACGTCGACAAGCTCACCCTGGCCGCGATCAGCTACTCGCAGAACCTGAACCTGGGCATCCCCGACGCGATCCGCGAGAGCGCCGAGGCGCACCTGGTTATCGGCTTGGAGAACCGCGACCACGACCGGCTCGAGGAAGATGTGGCCATGCTGGGCGAATTACTGGCCTCCCTCGGTGCGGTCGACGTCTATGTGCTGGAGGGGAATTCGGCGCACGCCCTGATCGAGGCCCGCGAGAAGGCGTTCTGGACGGCCAAGGCAGCCGGCGCCCACGACGTCCTCGACGTGGTGGTGCCGCGGGCGGTGATGCACCAGTTCTTCGCCCGGGCACAGGAATTCGCTCAAGTCGTGGGCGCCGGGGTGGTCGGCTGCGGGCACGCCGGCGACGGCAACGTCCACCTGGCGGTGTTCTGCGCCGACGACGACGTCCGGCACCGGCTGTTGCATGACATCTTCTCGGCGGCCATGACGTTGGGCGGTGCGATCTCGGGGGAGCACGGCTTGGGCCGGGTGAAGACGCAACATTTCCTGGAGCTGGAGGATCCGGTCAAGGTCGCGCTGATGCGACGGATCAAGGATGCCTTCGACCCGGCCGGGATCTTGAACCCCGGCGTGCTTCTATAGGCAGCAGACCGCGAGCGGGATCCTTCCCACACCCGTGTGTCGCCTCGGACAATTCCCACTCGGTAGGAAGACGAAAGGCAGCGGAGATGACCAACGGAGCGCAGGCCCTCATCACCACCCTGGTCGACAGCGGTGTTCAGGTCTGCTTCGCCAACCCGGGTACATCGGAGATGCACTTCGTGGCCGCGCTGGACTCGGTGCCGCAGATGCGCGGGGTGCTGTGCCTGTTCGAAGGCGTGGTGACCGGCGCCGCCGACGGCTATGCCCGGATCGCCGGGAAGCCGGCCGCCACCCTGCTGCACCTGGGTCCTGGCCTGGGCAATGGCCTGGCCAACCTGCACAACGCTCGGCGGGCTCACGTGCCGGTGGTCAACGTCATCGGCGATCACGCCACTTACCACAAGAAGTACGACGCACCGCTGGAATCTGACATCGAACCGCTGACCGACTGGACCCACGGCTGGGTGCGTCGTACCGGCGCCGGCGCTGACATCGGCAACGACGCCGCCGAAGCCGTCGCCGCTTCGATGGCCAGCCCTGCACAGGTCGCCAACCTGATCCTGCCCGCCGACATCTCCTGGGATGAGGGGGCAAAAGCGGCTCAGCCGATCGAGCCGGTGCCCGCAGGCGCCCCCGACGAGCATGCCGTTGCCGAGATCGCCGAGGTACTGCGCAGCGGCGAACCGGCCGGGCTGCTGATCGGCGGACCCGCCGCCGGTGATGTGCGCGCACTGGAGGCCATCGACCGGATCGCCGCCGCGACCGGCGTCGTCGCGCTGGTCGAGACCTTCCCGGCCCGGCTGACGCGCGGCGCCGGGGTGCCGGCGATCGCGCGGCTCGGCTACCTGGCCGAGCAGGCCACCTTCCAGCTCAACGGGATCAAGCACCTGGTGGTCGCCGGCACCCGTGCTCCGGTGTCGTTCTTCGCCTATCCCGGCAAGCCCAGTGACCTGGTGCCCGAGGGCTGCGCCGTCCACAATCTGGCCGGCCTCGAGATCGATGTGGTCGCGGCGCTGGAACAGTTGGCCGACCTGGTGGCGCCCGATGTGCAGGCCCGCCCCGCGCCCGCCGCCGCCCCCGAGCTGCCGACCGGGGAGCTGACCGCGCAGAACTGGGTGCAGGTGATCGGGGCGTTGTTGCCCGACAACGCGATCATCTCCGATGAGTCCAACACGGCGGGACTGATGCTTCCGGCGGCCACCGCCGGCTCACCGCGCCACGACGTGCTCACGCTGACCGGCGGGGCGATCGGGCAGGGTCTGCCGGTCGCGCTCGGTGCCGCCGTCGCCGCGCCCGATCGGCCGGTGATCGCCTTGCAGGCCGACGGCAGTGCGGCCTACACCATCTCCGCGTTGTGGACCATGGCACGGGAGAACGCCAACGTCACCATTGTGCTGATCAACAACAGCGCGTACGCGATCCTGCGCCTGGAGCTGGCCCGGGTGGGCGCCGAGAGCGAAGGGGGCCACGGCCCGAAGGCAGAAGCCCTGCTCGACCTGTCGCGGCCGAATTTGGATTTCGCCAAGATCGCCGAGGGCTTCGGGGTGCCCGCCACGATCGCGACCACCTGCGAGGAACTCGCCGAGCAGTTCAGCCGGGCGCTGGCCGAACCGGGTCCGCACCTGATCGACGCGCGGATCCCGGCACTGCTCTAACCGATGGTCAACCGCTGCGCGGCGAACGAGGCGGCTTCGATCGCCTTACCGTCCTGCACGTACATCAGGTGCGGGATGACGCTGCCGCTCTCTTCGCAGTAGATGTCGCCGGTCAGACAGAAGTCGATGCTCTTCGGCTGGTACGCCGAGGCCAGCACCGGCAGCGGGCCGCCCCACAGCGAGGTGGAGTACGGGCTCGACGGCGGGCCGAACAGTGCCACCGCGACGACATGGTTGGCGACCGAGGCCGGCAGTGAGTGGCTGGACATCTCGATGACGCTGGCGCCCTGGGAGTAGCCGCCGAGCACCAGTTTGGTGTTGGGGCAGTTGGCGACCGTGGCCTGAATGTGGGCGATGGCGTCGCTCTCACCGAGCAACGCGCTGTTGCGGTAGTCGGTGCTCGCCGGGTACTCGACCGGGTAGACGTGGACCTCGCGGCCGGGCAGCTGTTCGAGGAGCGAGGCGACGAACGCCTCGCCGACGTCACCGAGCCCGACAGGCTGACCGGAGCCTCGGGCGAAGACCACTTCGGTGTCCGGGCAGGGCTCGGCCGCAGCGACCGGCATGGCGGCGGGCGCGCCCACCAGCGTTCCGGTCAGCAGCACCGCGGCGGCGACGGTGCGAACAGTGTCACGCGAGATCATCCCTAAATGCTGACATGGCCCGGTCCGATGACTGGCCCGCGGGTCGGGATTGGGCGCCGTCAACAGGGCGGACAGCAAACCACCGCGGCGATGGCGCACAGCGAACAAGGTGGTTACAGCCTGTTTGCCGCGTAGGCCGCGCCCTCATCGACGATCCCGCCGTAGGCGCCGGGTGCGTGCGCGGAGAAGTTCAGCCCCTCGGAGCAGACCGGGTCTTCGGGCGCACACAGCTGGATCGTCTTGCCCGTGTAGCCGGGGCCGATGACGACGGCCGGCTGTCCCAGGAAGTTCATCGCCCGCTCGTTGGGGGTCCCGAACAGCACCACAGCGGCGACGTGGTCGGCCACCTCGGGGGGCATCGGCCGTGGTACATCGGTGCCGTCCACCCCGTCCGGGATGACATCGGCGGTGGTGAAACCCATGACCGCAGCGCCCTGTGAGAAGCCGCTGAGCACCATCTTGGTCTTGGGGCAGGATGCCGCGGTGGCCTCGATGTGATTGGCCGCATCGCGGATGCCCTGGACCCCGGTCGGCCAGTCATTGGTGGCCGGATAGTCGACCGGGTAGACGTCCAGAGACCGCTCCGGAAGCCGGGCCCGCAGGGCGTCGGCGAAAGCTTGCCCGGTCTCGCCGAGGCCGGGTGCCTCATCGGTGCCTCTAGCAAACAAAACCTGGACATCGGGACATGGCTCGGCGGAGGCGGACGGCGGTGTGATGGCGGTGCTCTGCAGCAGCCAGGTCAATGCCAGCGCAACACCGAGGGGACGAAGAATCCGACGTGCGTTCACCCGTTTATGGTGGCATACGACAGCCATTCGCGCAGGCTGACACTCATGGGGACTGAACAGTTTCGACGATCGGACGCCGGCTGCGCCGCCCGACGCTCTGCGAAGCCTTTCGATGACCTGAGCCGCGACTGAGTCCAGCGGCGCGCGTGTGTGGTTACCCGGAGGTTTACACCGGGTGTCGGCTCGGTGGAATCCCGTCGATGTCCTGATCTGAGCAAACTCGGAAGACCATCGCAACGACGAGTGCGAGCAACTGAATCCCGACCACCGCGACGACCAGAACACCGACGGAAATGTCGTAGAGCCATCCAGTGAGCGCGCCGCCGGCGGCGGCCGCCGCGCCCAGCCCGGCAGCGAATATCCCGTAGGCGCCGGCCCGGCGCGCCGGCGCGACCATGTCGGCGACCGCGGCGCGCAGCGTCGACTCCTGAATTCCCACCGCCGCCCCCCACACCAGTGCGCCGGCCACCACGGCCACGACACTGCCGGAGAAGGCCGACACCGCGACTCCGGCCGACAGGATCGGCAGCGTGAGCAGGACTTTTCCGCCGAATCGGTCATAACACCATCCCGACGCGAGTGCTGCCACGGCGTCGGCCCCCATGGCGGCCGCGTACAGCACCGGAACCAGTGCGGCCGGCAGCAGACCGCGGATGACCATGTGAAACGACATCAGCCCGAAGGTCGCGAACCCGGTCATGGTCAGCGCGACGAATCCGCAGTACCGCCAGAATGCCGCCGGCAACCGCGCAGCGTCGCCGGCGGCTGCCGATTGCGCCGGTGCCGCGCCGCGTTCGTAGTCGGCCGGATCGGGCACCCGCAGCCGGAGCCACACCAGCAGTGCCAGCGTCGCCACGCCGGGAAGGGCCAGCACACCCAGCGCCGGGGCATAGTCGCCGCCGGTGACGGCCAGGACCCCGGCGACCGTCAACGGTCCGATCACCGCGCCGATCTGGTCGAGCGCCTCGTGCACGGCGAATCCCCGACCGCGACCGGTGGCGCTGGCCGCGTGTGACAACAAGGTGTCCTTGGCGGGGCTGCGAACCGCCTTGCCGACCCGCTCGGCGATCACCAGGGCCACCGCGGTCCACAGGGTGCCGACGATGCCGAGCAGGGGAACGGTGATCACGGTCAGCGCATAACCGGCGATGGTCCAGGACCAGAACCGTTTGGTGCGGTCGGCCAACGGGCCCGACACCAGCCGCAAACCCAGCGCGGCGGCCTCCCCGACCCCGGTCACGGCGCCCACCACCAAGCCGGTCGCCCCGAGTGAGGCCAGCAGCGGTCCGGTGATGGACCGGGCGCCCTCGTAGACGAAGTCGGCCAGCAGGCTGACGGTGCCGAACACGGTGACGAACCGCCATGCACTCAATGCCGGGCGGGATGCAGTGCGGTTCACCGCTCGCATGGGATCTGATGGTAAACGCGTGCCGAAAGGACCGTTGCGAGTTATCCGCCGCACCAATGGCACTCCAATGCCGGGTAAACAAGACACTCGTCGATAAAATTGCGACGACCGATGCTTTTCTGATCGCCGGTAGGCAAGCGTGGATGGGGCAGCATGGCGCATGACACAGGCCCCGCGATGGGCATGTCCGTCGGGGCGACCGCTCTGGCTGCGGTCACCGCCGATCGCGCGGTTACTCGCCGACCGGTACTGACGCTGTTCCGGGATCGGCCGTCGCAGATCGGTATGCCGTCGGAGAAGTCCACCGGAAATCCCGACCTCGACGAGCGCGGCCTGGTGGTCACCGACTTCGTGGACCGCGTCGGCGGGGGACGGCCGGTGGTGGCCGGCGACGGATCCACCCACCGCGCCGAGCAATTGCTCGCCGATGGACTGCATGCGCTGGCCTACGCCGCGACCGAGGGACGCCCGATACCGCCGGCGGTGGCGGTCACCCACCCCGCGCACTGGACGCGGGAAGCTGTCAGTGCCCTGCGCACCGCCTTGGGGCGGGTGTCGGAGTGGGGGCAGCACCCGGTGTCGCTGATGTCCGACACCGCCGCCGCACTGACTGCGCTGCAAGCCAATCCGGGCCTGCCAGACCACGGCATCATCGCGGTCTGCGACTTCGGCGGCAGCGGAACCAACATCACCCTCGTCGACGCCAGGCGCGGATTCGAGCCGATCGGTGCCACGCTGCGCAACACCACGTTCAGCGGTGACGTGATCGACCAGGCGCTGCTGGACCATGTGGTGGCCGATCTGGGCGGCAACGGCGACGGGCCGCCGACGGTGGGGTCGCTGACCAGACTGCGCGGGCAGTGTCGCGACGCCAAGGAGCGGCTGTCGACCGAGACGGTGGCCGAGCTGGCCGGATTCCACGGCGGTGTCTGGCTGACCCGTGTCGAACTCGACGAGGCACTGCGCCAGCCGCTCGAGGGCTTCTTCACGGTGTTGCAGGGCGTCCTGGACGAGCACGAGGTGCTGGCCGATGACCTGGCGGCGATCGTGTCGGTCGGCGGAGGGGCGAACATGCCTGCCGTCACGACCGGACTGTCGCAACGATTCGGGACCGCGGTCATCAGCTCGCCGCGGCCGCAGCTGACGGCGGCTATCGGTGCCGCGCTGAGCGTCGCCGGCAACGTGGTGGCCATGCCTAAGAAGGCATCGCCGCCGGCCGAGCCGCCGCCGTTCCCGGAGACGCTGCCGCCGCCCGAACACACTCCGCCGCCGGCGGAGAGCGCGCCGGACATGCCACCGCAGCCCCTGATGACACCGCCTCCGCCTCCGCCACCGCCGCGACCTGCCCCGGTATCGCCGCGGCCGCCCGCCGTACCGGAACCGGAGGAGAGTCGCGAGCGGACCGAGGTCCAGTGGTACCGGCGACCGATTCCGGTGGTCATTCTGGCCGCTGTGATCGCGATGCTGTTGGGCACGGTGGCCGTGCTGGTGCTGCGCCGCGCCGCCGACAGTGACCAGGACTCCGTCCCGACACCGGCATCGACGACGACCACGACGGTGACGTCGACCGTCGAGCCGCCGCCGGCATTCGCGCCGCACACCGAACCGGCTCCGCCGGCCCTGCCCGAGCATCCCGAGCAGCAGGAGGGTCCGGCTCACCCGGAGACCCCGACGTACGTGCCGGAGACCACCGAGACCCCCCTCGCCCCCTGATGTTTCGCGGCGCTCTTGGCCAGAACGACCAAGGCCGGCGGAGTCTGCACCCGCTGCGGGCGGTTCGTCAGCCCGGCGGGTCAACCGTGGCACACTTCCGAAGGTGAGCGCTGCGCGGGCGAGCGGACGCCTTCCGGCAGTGATCTCGGCAGTCCTGATGGTCATCGGGGCAATCGGGTTCGTGGTTGCGCTGACACTCAATGCGTTCCTGTTCGACCGCTACAACGCCTACGGCGAGGTGCCGATCCCGGGGTCGGGCAGCGTGCAGCTGCCCGCCGGTGAGGTGACGATCAGCCTGCACACCCGGGTCATCTCCAGCCCCACCGGCGGCGGACTGCCGGTGCCGCCGCTGAGCCTGGGGGTGCAGCCGCCGGCCGGGGCGGTCCAACCCGCGATCGAGGAGAGCGTCGGGGTCACCACGACGGTCAACAACGACTCACGTCGGCGGCTGTGGCGGATGCAGGTGGTCGCGGCGGGCGAGTATCGGATCACCACCGACGGCCAGGTCGGCGGATTCATCGCCCCGCGGCTGGCCTTCGGCCACTCCAGCGCCTACGGATCGCTGGTCTGGGTGTTCCCGGCGGTGTTCGGGATCGGCGTGGTGGGCCTGATCGCGGCGACCTGGTGGCGGCGCAGGCGGCGTGGCCGGCCGCGGGTGAAAAGCGGTTACGACCAGGGCGCGGTGCTCAGCCCCGATGGCGCGGGTGTCCGCATCGAGCAGCTCAAAACGATTACGGCGCTGCGTGATTCCGGGGCGTTGACCCAGCAGGAGTTCGAGGCCGAGAAGCGGCGAATCCTCGACGGACGCTGACTCTCAGTGGCGGGGTTGGATGGGCCGCTTCCTCTTCACCGCTCGTTCCTCGCGGCGCGTCGTCAGTGGCCGGGTTGGATGGGCCGCTTCCTCTTCACCGCTCGTTCCTCGCGGCGCGTCGTCAGTGGCCGCGGGCTACCCAGTCGTCGTAGTGGATGAGTTCGTCGCCGATGCGGGTGCTGTCGCCGTGTCCGGTGTAGACGATGGTGTCGGCGGGTAGTTTTGCGAGCTGTTCGGAGATCGAGGCCAGGATGGTCGGGAAGTCCGAGAAGGAGCGGCCGGTGGCTCCCGGTCCGCCGTGAAACAGGGTGTCGCCGCTGAATACCGCGCCCAGGTCTGGTGCGTGCCAGCACACCGAGCCGGGCGAGTGACCGGGGGTGTGCAGCGCCCGCAGTTCCAAGCCCCCGACAGTGAGCGTGTCGCCGTTGGTTACGGCCCGAAAGTCACTGTCGGGGTGGGTCATCTGCCACAACATGTCGTCGCCGGGATGTAGGAGCACCGGTGCGTCGAGTTGCTGGCCCAGTTGCGGGGCGACGGTGATGTGGTCGTTGTGGCCGTGGGTGCACACCACCGCCACCACGTGGCGTCCGCCGACGGCCTCGAGGATCGGGGTGGCGTCGTGGGCGGCGTCGAAGACGATCACCTGCGAGTCGTCGCCGACGATCCAGATGTTGTTGTCGACATCCCAGCTGCCGCCGTCGAGTTCGAACCTGCCACTGGTGACGACCCGCTGAATCGCCTCGCTCACAGCATCACCACCGACCGCAGCACCTCGCCGCCGTGCATGCGACCGAATGCCTTCTCGACATCGGCCAGCCCGATGCGTTCGGAGACGAACTTGTCCAGCGGCAGCCGGCCCTGCAGATACAGGCTGATCAGGGTGGGAAAGTCCCGTTCGGGTAGGCAGTCGCCGTACCACGAGGACTTCAGCGATCCGCCGCGGGAGAAGAAGTCGATCAGTGGCATCTGCAGTTGCATGTCCGGGGTCGGAACTCCCACCAGCACCACGGTTCCGGCCAGGTCGCGGGCGTAGAACGCCTGCTTCCAGGTCTCCGGTCGACCGACCGCGTCGATCACCACGTCGGCACCGAAACCGTCGGTGAGGTCTTGGATGGTCTCGACCGGGTCGAGTTCGCGGGCGTTGATGGTGTGGGTGGCGCCGAATTCGCGGGCCCAGGCCAGTTTGGTGTCATCGGTGTCCACGGCGATGATGCGCCGGGCACCCACTAGGGCCGCCCCGGCGATCGCGGCATCACCCACCCCGCCGCAGCCGATCACCGCGACGGTGTCATCGCGGGTGATGGCGCCGGTGTTGATCGCCGCGCCCAGACCGGCCATCACCCCGCAACCCAAAAGGCCGGCCACCGCCGGATCCGCACTCGGGTCGACTTTGGTGCATTGGCCTTCGTGGACCAGGGTCTTGTCGGCGAAGGCCCCGATGCCCAGTGCCGGGGTCAGTTCGGTGCCATCGGTCAGGGTCATCGGGACCGAGGCGTTGAAGGTGTCAAAGCACAGGTGCGGGCGGCCGCGTTTGCAGGCCCGGCACTGCCCGCACACCGCACGCCAGTTCAGCACCACGAAGTCACCGGGTGCCACCGCGGTGACCGCCGAGCCCACCGACTCGACGGTGCCGGAGGCCTCGTGACCCAACAGGAACGGGTAACTGTCATTGATGCCGCCATCGCGATAGGTCAGATCGGTGTGGCACACCCCGCAAGCGGTGATGGCCACCACCACATCGTTGGCACCGGGATCGGGGATGACGATCTCGGCCACCTCGACCGGCTTGCCCTGTTCACGGGAGATCACACCACGCACAGTCTGACTCATGGCCCCAACCTTAGGTGGCTGGTGCGATGCCCGGCGCCGGTACCTCCGTGCGCGCGGTGACGGCGGGGGTGCGGGTGTCGGCGCGCAGGAAACTTCCGGTGCGTTGCGTCCCGAGCACGTCGGTGGGCTGACCGTCGAGCACCACCGTTTGGCCGGAGATCAACACCGCGGTGACGGCGTCGTCGTTGCGGTTCACCATGCGCGACAGTCCGCCGTACGGTGCGAAGGACTCCTCGGTGTATTCCTCCAGGGAGGCGTCGAGGTGATCGGGGTCGAGCACCAGGATGTCGGCGCGGTCGCCGACCCGCAGGTGGCCGGCATCGATCCGGTACCAGTCGGCCAGTTCACCGGTGAGCCGGTGCACCGCCTGCTCGACCGACAGGAACGGCTGACCGGCCCGCTCGGCGTCGACCACATGGCGCAACAACCGCAGGCCCATGTTGTAGAACGCCATGTTGCGCAGGTGCGCGCCCGCGTCCGAGAAGCCCATCTGGATGCCTGGCTCCTGAGCGATCTTCTTGAGCACCTCGGGCCGGTGGTTGGAGATGGTGGTGCGCCAGCGCAGCGCGGTGCCGTGTTCGAGAACCAGGTCGAAGAACGCATCGACGGGATGCACCCCGCCGCGGTCGACGCCGACCTGCCCGAAGGACTTCCCGATCACCGACGTGTCGGGGCAGTCGACGATCTCGGCGTCGAAGAAGTCGCGGTGCCAGACCCGCGGGCCGTACTTGTTCTCGTAGTCCTTGCGGAAGCGTCGCCGGTAGGACTCATCGCGCATCAGCTCGTCGCGTTCGACGTACTCCCGCAGGTGCAGTGCCTCGGCGCCGGAGCCGAACTCTTCGAAGATCACCAGGTCGATGCCGTCGGCGTACACCTCGAACGGCACCGGCAGATGCTGCCAGCGGAAGTCGGCGCCCAGTTTGTTCAGCATCCGCGCCGCCTTGACCATCAACGGCACCGCCACCGGGTTAGCTTTGACGTCGGCGGCGGCCAGCAGACTGGTCTTGAGCGGACGGCGGAAGATCCCCAGGGCCTGTGCCAGTTGGGACACCAGGTCGAGCGGGTTCTTGACGTCGGGACCGGCCTGCAGAATCCGCCCGCTGCGGCGCAGCTTCGACTTGAGGCGGCGGAGTTCTTTCGGCTTGGCGTAGGTCGACGGCAGGGTGCGCGAGCGGCAGGTCTCCCCGTCGAGCTTGTCGAAAAGCAGTTGCTGGGAAGACATTCCGACAAAGCCTGCTTGCAACGCCTCGTCGAGCATGGCGTCCATCCGGGCTTGCTCGGCTGCCGTCGGCCGGACGTCGGCGCGGGTGGCGCGGTCCAGGCCCATGGTCGCAGCCCGCATGTCCGAATGCCCGATGAACGCGGTCACGTTCGGGCCGAGCGGAATCTTCTCCAGGGCGGTGATGTAGTCCGCGCAGCTTGACCAGGTCCTGAACTCGTCGATCGTGTCGACCACGTACTGGCGCGGGATGGCCTCAACCCGCCCGAATATGTCACCGGCGTCCTGGCCGTCGACGTGGATGGTGGACAGCGAGCACGAGCCCACCAGCACCGTCGTCACACCGTGGCGCACCGACTCCGACAGGGCGGGGGCGACGAGCACCTCCACGTCGTAGTGGGTGTGGATGTCGAGCAGCCCGGGCAGCACCCACTTGCCGGCGGCGTCGATCACCCGGCCGCAGCCCGCCTCGTCGAGCGGCTCGGCGGTGATGGCGACGATGTGCCCGTCGCGGATACCGATGTTGCGGATCGCCGATTGTGCGCCGGTGCCGTCGAACCACCGGCCGCCGCGGATCACGGTGTCAAAGCTCACGGGTGTTCCTTTCAAGCTGGATGCTGCTCCCAGCATGGCCCGCGGCGTCAGCGAAGTCTTGACTTCCCCGGACATTTCTTTGACAGTTGCGGACATGTCTGTGGTACGTGGGACGGCACTGTCCGGTTACCCGGAACTGGTCACCGAACTCGGCGGTGATCCGGAGGGGTTGCTTGCCGCTGCCGGGGTGCCGCCCGCGGCGGTCGGAACACACGAGGTGTTCGTTCCCTACCGCGCGGTGATCCTGGCTATCGAGAACGCAGCGAGTGCGACCTCGTGTCCGGATTTCGGGCGTCGGCTGGCACTGCGCCAAGACATCGGGAACTTCGGGCCGCTGGGGGTGGCCGCGCGCACCGCCGCCACGGTCGGCGGCGCATTCTCCATCGTGGAACGGTTCATGTCCGCCTACAGCCCGGCGATCTCGGCGCATATCCAGCCCGGGGCGAACAGCGCCGAGTCGTTCTACGCGTTCGAGGTGCTCATCGAGCGGTCGCCACCGCATCCGCAGACCACCGAGCTGTCGCTCGGGGTGTCGCTGGGGATCATGCGGATGATGTTCGATGCCCCTTACGCGCCGCTGTCGGTTCATCTTCCACACGAGCCGCTGACCCCGGTGCGCGATTATCTGGCCTACTTCGGTTGCCGGCCCTACTTCGCTCAGCCGGTCGCCGGATTCACGTTCCGCGCCGCCGACCTGGACCGGCCAATACACCGTTCACCGCACCACGAGCCCTACGCCCACCAGGCTATGGTGCATTACCTGCGCGGCGTCACCGCCGAATCGCCCGGCCTGGCCGCGTCCGTGCGCGCGATGGCCCGTCAGCTGCTGCCCACCGGCACGGTGACCCTGGAGTTGATCGCGGGCGAACTGGGCCTGCACCCCAAGGCGTTGCACCGGAAGCTGGCCGCCGAGCAGACCACGTTCGCCGCCCTGATCGATCGGGTTCGCCGCGACGCCGCCGACCGCTACCTGCGCGACACCGACATCAGCCTGTCGCACCTGACCCGCGAACTCGGGTACGCCGAACAGAGTGTGCTCAGCCGCTCTTGCCAGCGCTGGTTCGGGTGCAGCGCGACCAGTCACCGCAAGGCGGTGCGCGCCGCGATCCGGACGGAGGCCGGGCTGGGCACGCTTTAGTCTGGCCTGTGATGTCCGCCCTCGAAGCCCCCGGAGCCCTGGCCGCCCTCGACGAGTGGCCGGTCGCCAACGCGGCCGCCGCGGTGATCGGCCCCCAAGGCGTGCTGGCCACCCACGGCGACACCGCCCGGCAGTTCTATCTGGCGTCGGTGACCAAACCGCTGGTGGCCCGCGCGGTGCAGGTCGCGGTCGAGGAGGGGGCCATCGAGCTGGACACCCCGGCCGGCCCGCCCGGCGCCACCGTGCGGCATCTGCTCGCGCATGCCTCCGGGCTGTCGGCGGACTCCGACCGCGTGCTGGCCAAGCCCGGCACCCGAAGGGTGTACTCCAACCGCGGCTTCGCGGTGCTGGCCGCCGCCGTGCAGGAGGCCTCGGACATCGAGTTCGGTCGCTACCTGGCCGAAGCGGTGTTCGAGCCGCTGGGCATGTCGTCCAGCCGGCTGGACGGTGGTGCCGCGGCGGCCGGTTTCGGGGGCACCTCGACGGTCGCCGACCTGGCCGCCTTCGCCGGCGACCTGCTCGCGCCGGTCACGGTGTCGCCGCAGCTGCATGCCGAGGCCACCCGTGTGCAGTTTCCCGGCCTGGACGGCGTATTGCCTGGTTACGGGCCGCAGCGGCCCAACGACTGGGGCCTGGGCTTCGAGATTCGCGACGGCAAATCCCCGCACTGGACGGGTGCGGCGAACTCGGCGCAGACGTTCGGCCATTTCGGCCAGTCAGGCACCCTGATCTGGGCTGATCCGGTGATCGGGCGGGCTCTGGTGGTACTCACCGACCGTGACTTCGGGGACTGGGTGACGCCGCGGTGGCCGGCGCTGGCGGATGCGGTCATGTCGGAGTACGGCCGGGACTAGCCAACAGGCGTCTCACAAGGCACAATAGACACATACGACGCTAAATAAACAGCAGTATCAGCGCTCTTAGGGTTCCACCAGGCCGCTTGGGGAAGACGTCCCTCGTGGATCCGAAGGAGCAACTGATGCGCGCGACGAATCAATTCGCCGACGTGACCAGCGGTGTGGTGCACATCCACGCATCGCCCGCTGCGGTGTGCCCGCATATCGAGTGGGCACTGACGTCGACTCTGGGGTCCCGTACTGCCCCGGCGAAGCTGAACTGGACGCCGCAGCCGGCCATGCCCGGACAGTTGCGTGCGGTCATCAACTGGGTCGGTCCGGTGGGCACCGGCGGCCGACTGGCCAGCGCATTGCGCTCCTGGTCGGTGCTGCGTTTCGAGGTCACCGAGGATCCCAGCGCCGGGGTGGACGGTCAGCGGTTCAGCCACACCCCGCAGCTGGGCTTGTGGAGCGGGGCAATGAGCGCCAACGGTGACGTGATGGTCGGGGAGATGCGGCTGCGCACCATGATGGCGGCCGGCGCCGACGCGTTGGCCGCAGACCTGGAAACGGTGCTGGGCACCGCCTGGGACGAGGCGCTGGAGCCCTACCGCTACGGCGGCGACGGCGCGGAGGTGTCCTGGCTCAGCCGCGGCGTCGGCTGAGTTCGGTTATGCCGGCCGCAGGATCTGCAGCGCGCCGGGTACCGCCGACACCGTGACCGGCAGCGCAGCGACGTAGTCCCCGTCGGCGTAGGCGTTGATCCCGGGGCACTCGACCCGAATCGATTTGGCTCGCCGGGTGCTCACCTCGTCGAGGTTCACGTGGGTGCCCTTGAACACGGTGGGGAACAGCCGGATCAGCTTGGTGCGGGAGTCCGAGTGCACCATGGTGACGTCCAGGAGTCCGTCGGCGTGATCGGCACCCGGGCAGATCAGCATTCCGCCGCCATAGCTGCGGGTGTTGCCGAACGCCGCCAGCGTCAGGTCGATGTCGAGCGGCTCGTCGTCGTCGAACGTCAGCCGGAACGGCAGCAGCCGCAGCTTGGACATCTCGGCGACCATCGCCACGTTGTAACGCATCCGGCCGTGCGGCCAACGCATCCGGTTGACCCGGTCGCTGACCAGTGAGTCGAATCCGGCGGCCATCACGGTGCCGAACCACGACGGCGCGGCACCGTCGGGAGCGATGCGGCCCAGATCGACCGTCTCCGTGAAGCCGTCGGCGACGACGTCGGCGGCCGCCTCGGGATCGCCGGTGGGCAAACCATATTCGCGGGCATGGTCGTTGCCGGTACCGGCCGGCACGATCCCCAGCGGCACGTCGCCGAGCGCCAGTGCCTGCAGTGCCAGCGAGATGACCCCGTCGCCGCCGGCCACCACCACCGCGTCGGTGCCGCCGGCCAGCGCCTGGTCGAGCAGCTGGCGTGCGTGCTGGGGGTCCGAGCCGACGATGTGGTTGACGTCGACGCCGCGCCGGTGGAACTGCGCGAGCGCACGCTCGGCCGCGTGCCCGGCATTGCCGTGCCCCGCCGCCGGATTGGTCAGCATCGTGATGCGGGCGACCCGGTGGCGCGAGCTCATGGGATCAGTTTGCCGGGGTTGAGGATTCCTGCGGGGTCCAGCGTGGCCTTCACCGCGCGCAATACCTGCACGCCCAGCTCGCCCACCTCGTCGCGCATCCACGGCCGGTGGTCGGCGCCGACGGCGTGGTGGTGGGTGATGGTTCCACCGGTGCGCATGATCGCCTCGCTGGCAGCGGTTTTGGCGGCGCTCCACTGCTCGATCGGGTTGCCGCGCTGTCCGGCTACGACGGTGAAGTACAGCGACGCGCCGGTGGGGTAGACGTGCGAGATGTGGCACATCACCAAAGCGGGGGTGCCGGTGTCGGCCAGCGCGGTGGTCAGCGCCTCGGTGACGGCGGCCTTGAGGGCGGGGACGTTCGACCAGTTGGTGGCGGTCTCCAGTGTTTCGCACAGTGCCCCGGCGGCCAGCAGTGAATCACGCAGGTACGGCGCGGAGAACCGGCCGTGCTCCCAGGCCCGCGCCGGCTCCTCGCCCAGCGAGGTACCGCCGTTCGCGGCCAACACCGCCCGGGTTTCGGCGTGCCGACTCTCGGTGTGCTCGGCGGTGCCCTCGAACAGCGTGATCGCCAGGCAGCCGCCGGTGATCCGCTGCTCGCCGATCTGCTCGGTGCTGGCCAGGTTGACGCCCGTCTCGGCTTCATCGGAGAGCCGGACGACGGTCGGCCCGGTGCCGATCTGGGTGATGGCCCGCAGTGCTGCCGCGCCGGTGGCGAAGTCCGGGAACGACCATGCCTCATAGCGGGTGGTCGCCGGAACCGGGTGCACCCGCACCCGCACCCGGGTGATGACGCCGAACACGCCTTCCGAACCGATCAGCAACTGGCGCAGGTCCGGGCCGGCCGCCGAGGCCGGGGCGCGACCCAGGTCCAGCACGCCGGCCGGGGTGATCGCCCGCAGCCCCCGGACCATGTCGTCGAACCGGCCGTAGCCGGCCGAATCCTGGCCGGAGGACCGGGTCGCGGCGAACCCGCCGAGGGTGGCGAACTGGAAGCTCTGTGGAAAATGCCCCAACGAGAACCCGCGCTCACCGAGCAGTCGCTCGGCGTCCGGTCCGGTGACCCCGGCGCCGAACTCGGCTTCACCGGAGACCTCGTCGAGGCTCAGCAGTTCATCGAACCGGCGCAGGTCCAGCGACACCACGGCGGTGAAGTCACCGCGGATCGGGTCCAGCCCGCCGACGACGCTGGTGCCGCCACCGAATGGGACAACGGCGATGCCGTGTTGGCCGCAGTGATCGAGGATGGCGGCGACTTCGTCGTCACTGCCGGGCAGCAGCACCGCGTCGGGTGCGTCCTGGATTTCAGACGCGTTGCGCCGCAGCAGGTCCGGGGTGGACTTGCCCCCGGCGCGCAGCAGCCGCCCGGGCTGGTCGACTCGGCAGAACTGTTCGCCGACGATGGCCGCCAGCGCCTCGCGGTGGGTGTCGGCCAGCGCCGACGGCGACAGCCGCACCAGACCTGGATCGGCTTCGGCGGCGGCGACGCCCTCGACGCCGAGCGCGGCCTTGAGCAGCTGGCGGATGCCGTCGGACAGCGGTTTGGCCGCCGCGGGGTCACCCCAGGCGTTCCACTTCATCGGGGGTGTCAGGGAGTCCTGGGCATCGGGCGGCGTCATGCGTTACAGTATTACATATGTTGTCAACCAGTAATGACGAACAGGTGGATGTCGGGGAGCGAATCCTCGACGCCGCCGCGAGCTGCCTGCTCGCGTTGGGGGTCGAGCGGGTGACACTGGCGGCCATCGCCCGCCGCGCCGGGGTCAGTCGCCCCACCGTGTACCGGCGCTGGCCCGACAGCCGGTCGGTGATCGCAGCGCTGCTCACCGCGCGGGTCACCGACGCCTGGGTGCAGGCACCCGACTCGGGGACCGGGCGAGCGGCGCTGGTGATGCGGATCGTCGCCGTGGCTGCGCGGTTGCGCCGCGACGAAGTGGTGATGCAGGTGCTGTATCACGCACCGGATCTGGCGATGGTCTACATCGCCGAGCGGTTGGGCTCCAGCCAGCGGCGCCTGATCGATGTCGCGGAGGTCGAACTGGCGGCCGCGCAGGCCGACGGCAGCGTACGGCCGGGGGATCCGCGCCAGCTGGCCGCGATGTGCCTGCTGATCACCCAGTCGACGATTCAGTCGGCACAGGTCGTGGCACCGATCCTGGACGAAGACGCGCTGGCCGCCGAGCTGACCTACACACTGAACAGGTACCTGTCGTGATATCTGATAGCGCGCTCAACGCCACCCGCCGCGCCGCCGAACTGACCGCCCTGGCGGAGGGGCCGGCGGTGGATGTTGTCGTGATCGGCGGCGGTATCACCGGCGCCGGCATCGCCCTGGACGCCGCCGCCCGCGGATTGCGGGTGGTGCTGGCCGAGAAGCACGACCTGGCGTTCGGCACCAGCCGGTGGAGTTCCAAGCTGGTGCACGGCGGACTGCGCTACCTGGCGACCGGCAATGTGGGCATCGCACGACGCAGCGCGATCGAACGCGGAATCCTGATGACCCGCAACGCCCCCCACCTGGTGCGGGCGATGCCGCAGCTGGTGCCGCTGCTGGGTTCGATGCGCCCGCGCGACCGGGCCCTGGTGCGCACCGGGTTTCTCGCCGGCGACGCGCTGCGCCGGCTGGCCGGAACCTCGCCGACGGTGCTGCCCCGGTCGCGGCGGATCTCGCCGGAACAGGCGGTCGACCTGGCGCCGACCGTTCGCCGCGATGGCCTCGACGGTGGGCTGCTGGCCTATGACGGGCAATTGATCGACGACGCCCGCCTGGTCGCCGCGGTGGCCCGGACCGCCGCCCAGCACGGCGCGACGATCCTGACCTACACCGCGGCATCGGACGCCACTGCTGAATCGGTGCGGCTGACCGACCAGCTGTCCGGGGAGACTTTCGGGATCGCGGCGCGGGCCGTGATCAACGCGACCGGTGTGTGGGCCGCCGATCTCGACCCGGCGTTACGGCTGCGGCCGAGCCGGGGCACCCACCTGGTGTTCGACGCGGCGGCCTTCGGCAACCCGACTGCCGCGCTGACCGTGCCGATCCCGGGGGAGCTCAATCGATTCGTGTTCGCCATGCCCGAACAGCTCGGCCGGGTCTATCTGGGGCTCACCGACGAAGAGGCTCCGGGGCCGATTCCCGATGTCCCGCAACCTACTTCTGCTGAAGTCTCGTTCCTGCTGGACACCGTCAACACGGCGTTGGGAACCGCGCTCGGCACCGGTGACGTCATCGGCTCCTATGCGGGTCTGCGGCCGCTGATCGACACCGGGGAGGGTCACACCGCCGACGTTTCGCGCAACCACGCCGTCGTCGAATCGGAATCCGGGGTGCTCAGCGTGATCGGGGGCAAGCTGACCGAGTACCGGCATATGGCCGAGGACGTGCTGGACCGGGCGGTGCGACTGCGGATGCTGCGCGCCGGGCCCTGCCGGACCCGCGACCTCCCGTTGGTCGGTGCGCCGGACAACCCGGGATCGCCCGTACCGCTGACGGCCGCCCTGCCCGAATCGCTGGTGCTGCGCTACGGGGCGGAGGCGGCCAACGTGCTGGCCGCCGCCACCTGCCGGCGGCCGGAAGAGCCGGTGGCCGACGGCATCGACGTGATCCGAGCCGAGTTCGAGTACGCGGTCAGCCACGAGGGTGCGCTGACCGTCGAGGACATCGTGGACCGCCGGACCCGGATCGGGCTGGTGGCCGCGGACCGGGAGCGTGTCATCGACGTGGCGCGGGAGTTTGTCCCCACGGCCGATTGAGCCGACCTGGAACGGAACTAGGCCGTATCGACTAAACTGGCACGGTATGGCCGCGCCCGCATCGCGACCGGGCCGAAGCCCGGGCCGCCTCGATCGATCTCGTGACCCCGCCATCCTTGACGCGGCCCTGCAGGGCGTGGCCGAAGTCGGATATGACCGGCTGACCATGGACGATATCGCGGCGCGCGCCGGCGTCGGCAAGGCCGCGATATACCGGCGCTGGCCGTCGAAGGCCGTAGTGATCGCCGATGCCATCGCCCACTGGAGGCGGCGCCAGGGCCCGGTCGAACCACCCAACACCGGCAGTCTGCGTGGCGACATCGAGGCGCTGGTTGCGGCCGCGCCCGAGTTCGATGAATCCGGCATGAACACAATGCAAGTCATTGTCGGTGTGGCGACCGCGGCGATGCACAATCCGGTCCTGGCGGCCGCCCTGGACGACCTGGTGCTCGACCCGCCACGCCACGTGGTCCGGGTGCTGCTGGATCACGCGCTGGCGCGCGGTGAGATCCCGGCCGGCCGCGACCTGAGCCTGATACCCGACGTCGCGCTGGGCCTCAACGTGCTGCGGGTGATGACCGGACGGCCGGTCGACCGCGTCTTCGTCCGGCGCGTGTTGGAGGACGTGATCCTGCCACTGGCCGGCACCGCCCCCGTCCCCTGAACGGTTGCACGGAGCGTCGGCGCGTGCCACATTGGTCTAAACGGAACTAATCAGTTCCGCCTATGGCGGAGGTGGCGATGAACAACAGTCGAGTCCCGGTCCTGATCGTCGGCGCGGGTGCCGCCGGGTTGACCGCCTCCGCCCTGCTGGCCAAACACGGAGTCGGTTCGGTGCTGATCGACAAGCGCCGGGAGACCTTCATCTACCCGAAAGCGCGCAATCTGAGCTTCCGCAGCCTGGAGATCCTGCGGGGCCTGGGCCTCGCGGATGAGGTGCACGCGGTTGCCGGCGGGGTTTCGGACATGCTCACCAAACCCGCACTCAACAGCACCGAATCGCGGCAGGCTTTCGACGTCGACGCCATCTTCTCGCCTTTCGACGGATTGAGCCCGGAACCGTCGGGCCAATACTGCCCGCAGAGCGCCTTGGAGCCCATGCTGCTGGCGCACGTCCGCCGGCACGGCAGCCAGGTGCGCTACGGGACCGAGCTGTGTTCGTTCGAGCAGGACGAAGCCGGTGTCACCGCCGTGGTCCGCGACCGGGACTCGGGTGCTCTGCAGACGGTGCAGGCCGACTATCTGGTGGCCGCCGACGGCGTGCACAGTCCGGTCCGGGACGCCCTTGGCGTGCCGACCTCGGGCCACGGGGCGCTGCCGATCTACGTGGTCTTCATCTACTTTCGGGGACCGTGGCGACAGTTCGTCCCAGAACTCGACGACGGCGACGCCATCCAAGTCGACAACGCCGATGTGAACGGCATCTTCCTGCCGGTGCGCGACGATTTCGGCATGCTGGCCAGCACCTACGTTCCAGGCCTGGGCGAGGCCGCGGTGCAGTTCACCGAGGACCGGTGTCGCGAGATGCTCATCAAGGCGATCGGCGAGCCTATCGATGTCGAGGTGGTCGAGGCCACGCCGTGGCAGCCCTACGAACGTGTTGCGGACCAGTTCCGCTGCGGCAGGGTGTTTCTCGTCGGCGACTCGGCTCATGCCATGCCTCCGTTCAAGGCCGGCGGCGCCAACTGCGCCATCCAGAGCGCACACAATCTGGCCTGGAAGCTGGCGGCGGTGCTGACCGGCACGGCTGGTCCCGACCTCCTGCACACCTACCAGGCCGAGCGGCACCCGATCGGACGATTCAGCGCACGCCAGTCCCTGACCGGGCCGTCGCTGCACCTACTGCGGCTCGATGACAGCGGACCGGGACTGCCCGCCGACGAGGAGGCGCCGATGTTCGCGCTGCTCATCGGTCACCAATACCGCTCGGACGCGGTGGTTTTCGATGGCCCGGATCCGCGCAATCCGGACGCGGTGTCGTTGGTGACGGAGTTGCACGCGCAGCCCGGAACCCGTGTCCCGCATGTCTGGCTATCACGCGGCGGACGGCGAGTGTCGACGCTTGATCTGCTCGGGCCGGGTTTCACGCTGCTGACCGGGGCCCACGATGCGCGCTGGCAGCGTGCCGCGTCACGGGCATCGGCGGTGCTGGACGTCCCCGTCGCGGTGCACTCGATCGACGACAACGCTTGGGCGCACACCACAGGCCTGGCGGCTGCAGGGGCATTGCTGATCCGGCCGGATGACTTCGTCGGATGGCGCGCCGACACGCTGCCGGCCGACCCCGACGCCGAACTGCAGCGGGTGCTGGCGAGCATCCTCGCCCGTAGCTGAGTCCTTACAAGTACCGACGGACCCGGCCGCAGTACGCGGCGTACTCCTGGCCGTAGTGCCGGCGCATAAAGGCTTCCTCCCGCAGCACCTGACGGTTGAACAGCCACACCCCGGCGAGCAGATAGATCAACGGAATCCAGGTCGGAAACACCAGGAACTGGCCGAGCAGCACCAGTCCGAAACCGACATAGATGGGGTTGCGGCTGATCGCGAAAACGCCCGACGTCACCAGCTTGTCCGGCTGTTCGGTGTCGATACCGACCCGGAAGCTGGTGCCGAAGGAAACCAGGCTCAGCAGAACCATCAGCAGGCCGGCGAAACAGCATGCGACCCCGATCCATGCGATGACGGCGGAGTCGAAAAACCGCCCAGAGCCGACCAGCGGCCATCCGAAGGCGCCGGCGAAGACTACGTAGAAGTAGACCAGCGCGAAGGGCGGAATCAGGAAGTCCTTGTTGTCCGTGCTGCCGAAATGCATGGCATTGGTTCCGCTGCGCCGCAGCACGATCAGTCGAGTGACGACCAGAACGGGACACAACGCGAGCGCTAGGGCGGCCAGATAGGCAGGCATGGGACCCCCTTCGGTCCAGGCAGCTAGGCCAGATAATTCATCAAGAGATGAATTATCTCGAGCCGTGGTGCCGGTTGTCAAGAGTGTCGATGACAGGAGGGTGATCCCGGGGCGTGGAGCTGGGCTCGCGGTTACTGGGACTCCAACATGGATAGTTAATTTTATTTAGGCTAGAGATGCGTGACGGAGCATGAGCTCTGAGGTCAATTCAACCGGGCATCTGACAATGTCGATTGAAAACCATTGGGAAACAGCATTATTCGGACAATTCGACTGCGAGTCCTGCCGACACGCCAACCGCGTATCCGGTAGCCCTTGCGGACCTCGCACAAATCTAGTTTAATCTCGATTTGAATGACGAGGCACGTCGCTGGACCACAGCGACACGGGCTGTCAGACGGCTGGGGGAAGTGGCTTGTACGCTCCGAATCCTGCGACGCAGCAGATATCGCCGTGCGCGAAGGCGGCGTTCTCCGCCGGTCAACGCACTGCGTACGTGATCCTGGCTCAGGTCACCTTGCTCGACCTGCCGGGAGCGTGCGATGCGTGACGTGATGGCCGTCGGCAGACCGATGCGAGCGCTTGGCGGGTTCTTCGCAATGGCGCTCGACACCTTCGTTCAGATGTTCCGTTCCCCGTTTGCCTGGCGAGAGTTCCTCCTGCAGGCTTGGTTCGTCGCGCGGGTCTCGCTCGTGCCCACCATGGTCCTGTCGATCCCGTTCACGGTGCTGGCGGTCTTCATGTTCAACATCTTGTTGAGTGAACTTGGGGCAGCGGACTTCTCGGGAACCGGTGCGGCCCTCAGTGCGGTGTTGCAGATCGGACCCGTCGTGACGGTATTGGTGGTGGCCGGCGCAGGGGCAACCGCGATGTGTGCGGACCTGGGAGCGCGCACCATCCGGGAAGAACTCGACGCGCTCCGCGTGATGGGCATTGACCCGATCCAGGCGCTGGTGGTGCCGCGGGTGCTGGCGGCGACTTTGGTTGCGTTCCTGCTGTCCCCCCTGGTGGTGTTGGTCGGCTTGGCGGGCGGGTTCGTGTTCTCGGTCTACTTCCAGCACGTCACGCCCGGGGCTTTCGTAGCAGGCCTCACCTTGATCACCGGGCTCGCAGATGTGGTTGTTTGCCTGATCAAAGCCACATTGTTCGGTCTTACCGCCGGCCTGATCGCGTGTTACATGGGTATCTCCGTCGGCGGCGGTCCCGCGGGAGTCGGTAACGCGGTGAACGAAACCGTCGTGTTCTCGTTCTTGGCGCTCTTTGTGATCAATACGGTGGTCACCGCGGTCGGATTCCGGGTGACGCTATGAACCGCGTGGCAGGATTCGGCTCTACCGGTCTCGAACGGAAGTTCAAACAGTGGGTTTCCGGCTGGGATCGGCTGGGCGATCAAATACGATTCCACGTGAAGACGCTGACCTCCGTCCGGGAGGTGTTTCTCTACTATCGCGTCGAGTTGATCCGCCTCGTTGCTCAAATGAGTATGGGTGTAGGGGCTTTGGCGATGATCGGCGGCACCGTCGCGGTCATCGCAATTCTGACGTTGTCCACCGGTGCACTCATAGCAGCGCAGGGTTTCAGTCAGCTCGGCCAAATCGGCGTGGAAGCGCTGACCGGGTTCGCTTCGGCCTACTTCAACGTGCGGATCCTTGCGCCATTGACCGCCGAATTCGCCTTGGCGGCGACCATCGGGGCCGGTGCGACGGCACAGCTCGGAGCGATGCGGATCAATGAAGAGATTGACGCGCTAGAGGTTATCGGAGTGCGGGCCATAGCGTATCTGGCATCGGCACGAGTATTGGCGGGCCTTGTCGTCGTGGTGCCCTTCTACTGCGTTGCCGTGGTCATGACCTTCTTTGCTGCTCGTTTCGGAACAACCGTGGTCTACGGCCAGTCCTCCGGGGTTTATGACCACTATTTCCATACGTTCCTGAACCGCACCGACCTGATCTGGTCGTTCGCACAAGTCTCCATAGCAAGTGTCGTGATCATGGTCATCCACACCTACTACGGGTTTACCGCGTCGGGTGGCCCGGCCGGTGTGGGCGAGGCGGTAGGGAGGGCTACGCGGGCATCGGTGCTCGCGGCAGTGCTGGTGACGGTGGCGATCACTTTGGCCGTCTACGGCCAATCGGGCAACTTCCATCTGGCGGGATAGCAATGGCGACCGGGCGCGACCAATCGCGTGTTCACCCGCGGTGGTGGACACTGATATTCGTCATCGTCGTGATTTTCGCGGCCTGGATGGTGGGGCAATCCTTCAACCGATCTTTCCGGGCCTATATCCCGGTGACCCTGATTTCGGATCGGACCGGCTTGGTCATGGAGACCGGCGCCAAGGTGAAGATGCGTGGTGTCCAGGTGGGCCGCGTCGGCCAGATCTCCGGCGGTAGGCAACCGGCGACCTTGAAGCTTGAAATCGATCCGGACAAGGCTGTCCTCATCCCCGCCAATGTCAGGGCGCGAATCGCCGCCACTACCGCGTTCGGGGCGAAATATGTCGAACTCGTCTACCCGCAGGACCCGAGCCCCAAGCCGTTGACAACCGGGTTTGTGCTCAGATCAGACAATGTTACGACGGAGGTCAACACGGTTTTCGAGAACCTGGTCGGTGTTATCCGGCAGGTGGACCCGGCCGAACTGAATGGGGTCCTGTCGGCGCTCGCCGAGGGCTTGGGCGGCCAGGGTGCACGTATCGGTGAGGCGATCAGCGGTGCTAACAGCGTTCTGTCGGCGGTGAACGCGCGCAGCCACGTGATTCGCGACGATTGGCGGGCGTTGAAGGGCGTCAGTGATATCTACGACTCCGCGGCCCAGAACATCGTGGACATTCTGTCGTCGGCGAGTACGACCGGCACCACGATCGTCGACAATTCGCGGGATCTCGATGCGCTGTTGCTCACGGTCGCCGGGTTCGCCAACAGCGGGATAAGTCTGATCGGGCCCAACAGGGAGAATTTCATCCGGTCGGTCAACGATCTCGAGCCGACCACGAATTTGCTGATGAAGTACAACCCGCAACTCACGTGCACGCTGGTCGGGGCGAAGACGGCCCTGGATGATTATGGGCTGGCCGACTACATGGGCGGTGCCAACGGTTCGTCGCTGATTGTGGATGTTGCGCTGCTCCTCGGCGACGATATCTACAAGTATCCGGATAACCTGCCGATTCACGCCGCCAAGGGCGGCCCCGGCGGAAAACCGGGTTGCGGATCGCTGCCCGATGTGGCCGACAACTTCCCGGTGCGCCATCTGATCACGAATACGGGTTGGGGCACTGGTCTCGATGTTCGGCCGAATCCCGGTATCGGGCAATCCTGTTACGCCGACTGGTTCCGCGTCACCCGCGGAGTGCCCTTGCCGCCGGCCATCCGGCAGTGTCTGCCGGGACCGGCGGTAGGACCGCAGCCCGAACTCGGATTCGGAACACCACCGTATGGAGCGCCGCAGTACGGCCCGGGAGGTGTGCCGCTGTTCCCGGGTGTGCCTCCCGCACCGCCGCCACCGCCCACGCCGCCGGAGCCCTGATCCGCCGTGCCGCCTTGCCGCCGTGATGGAACAACGAGACAGTCAGGAAGGAGTCGATCGCGATGAAAGTCAATCTGAAACACACCGTGTGGCGGCTCGGCATCTTTTTGATCGTCACCGTGCTGGGCATGTTCGCCCTGCTGACGATCTTCGGCCAGTTCCGGTTCGATACGGCGCGCAACTACCGGGCCGAGTTCATCGACGTGACCGGGTTGGCGAACGGAAACTTCGTCCGAATCGCAGGGGTAGAGGTAGGCAAGGTCAGAAATATCTCGCTCAAAAGCGATGGGAACGTGGAAGTCGAGTTCAGTGCTGATGACTCCGTGGTGCTGACGGAGGGCAGTAGGGCAGTAATCCGGTGGGGTGATGTGATCGGTGGTCGCTATCTGGCGCTCGAGGAGGGGGCCGGCGGCACGAAGATATTGGGCGCGGGCGCCACTATTCCAAGGGAGCGAACCGAACCGGCATTGGACTTGGATGTTCTGATCGGCGGTTTCCGGCCGCTCTTTCGAGCCCTCGATCCTGAGCAGGTCAACGCACTGGCGGGTCAGCTGATCGCAGCGTTCCAAGGGCAGGGCGCCACGATCGGCTCATTTCTGAGCCAGACCGCCGCGTTGACCGATACGTTGGCCGACCGCGACGCGCTGATAGGTCAGGTGATTGCCAACTTGAGCACCGTGCTGGGGTCGCTGGGGGATCGTAGCGATCAGTTCGCGACCGCGGTTGATTCGCTGTCGGAGCTCATGAGTGGGCTGGCGGCCCGGAAGCAAGACATCAGCAACGGTATCGCGCATATCAACGCCGGTTCGGCCTCGATTGCCGATCTGTTGCAGCAATCGCGTCCGCACGTGAAAAAGGCTGTCCAGGAAGCGGATCGCACTGCCGCCACCGTGTTGGCCGATCAACAGTATGTCGACCATGTGCTCGAGAATCTTCCTACGGCCTTGCGCATCCTGAACCGGCAGGCGCTTTACGGCGACTACTTCACGTTCTACTTCTGCGAGGTCGCCCTCAAGCTGAACGGTAAGGGCGGGCAGCCGATGTACGTCAAAGTGGCCGAGCAGACTTCGGGGAGGTGCACACCGAAGTGAAGCCATTTCAAGAACGCAATCTGGTGACCATCGGGATCGTCGGGTCGTTGCTGACAGCCGGTATCGCTGTCGGGGCCTGGTACTACGAAGAACTTCCGTTCGTCTCGCCGGCTCACTCCTACGCGGCGTACTTCGCCGAAGCGGGCGGTTTGACGCCCGGCGCCCAGGTGCAGGTGTCGGGAATGCACGTCGGCAGCGTGAACAGTGTCACGCTCGACGGAGGGCGGGTGCTGGTCAAGTTCAAAGTCGACAGCAATATCCGGCTCGGTGATCGAACCGAGGCCGCGGTGAAGACGAAAAGCCTGCTGGGCACCAAGATGCTGGGTGTAACCCCACGCGGCGACGGCCGGCTGTCGGAGACGATTCCCCTGGAACGCACCACGCCGGCCTATCAGTTGCCCGACGCACTCGGAGATCTGACTGCGACCATCAGTGGCCTTGACACCGAGCAGCTGTCCGATTCGCTACAGACGCTGGCTCAGACGTTCCAGGACACCCCGCCTGATCTGAAGATCGCCGTCGCCGGCGTAGGGCGGTTCTCCAAGGTACTCAACAACCGCGACGCACAACTGCGGAACCTGCTCGCCAACGCCTGGAAAGTGACCTCGGTGCTGTCGGCGCGAAGCGACCAGATTGTTCATCTCGTCAACGACACCAACGACCTGCTGGGTCAGCTCAACAGCGAAAGTGCTGCACTGGACCAGATCTCGAGCAACATCTCTCACCTCAGCCGGCAACTCAGCGCGGTGGTCGCTGACAACGGACAGACGCTCCGGCCGGCGTTGGACAAGCTGAACGGCGTACTGGCCACTGTCGACAACCGTAAGTCGGAGGTGCAGGAGTACCTCAAGAGGTTCAGTTGGTACGCGATCGGGTTGGGGGAGTCGCTCTCCTCGGGGCCGTTCTTCAAGGCCTATGTTGCGAACCTGGTTCCGGGACAGTTCATCCAGCCCTACATCGACTCGGCCTTCTCCGACCTCGGCCTCGATCCGAATGTGTTGCTGCCGTCCGAGCGCACCGACCCACAGATCGGCCAGCGGGGAACGCCGGCATTGCCGGTGCCCTATCCGCGGACCGGACAGGGGGGTGAACCACGGCTGTATCTCCCGGATGCGATCACCGGGAACGCCGACGACCAGCTGTGCGGTTCACCGGGCGCCGCGCTGCCCGGCACCGGGTGCTACCCGTATCGGGAGCCGCCGTCCGCACCGCCGCCCGGCGGACCGCCCCCGGGCCCGCCGGCGCAGGCACCGGTTGGTTCGGAATCGGTTCCCGAACCCACGCCGAGTCCGGTGTTCGTGCCGGCGCCCGGTGAAGTGCCCGCGACCCAAGGAGCGCACACCGAATCGGGGGCGGGCAGATGACCGTCGAGCGAATTCTGAACCGGTGGTTGGCCATTGTTCTGGTGGCCGTGCTGGCCGTCGGTGCCTTCGTCGTGACGCAGCTGGGTGTCGGCGGCAGTCGGACGCACGTGGTCGCATATTTCGAGAACAGCAACGGCATCTTCGTGGGGGACGAGGTCCGGATCCTGGGGGTGCGGGTCGGGGAGATCGACGCCATCGAGGCGCAACCCGAGCGGGTGAAGATCAGCTTCTGGTTCGACGACCATCATCGGGTCCCGGCCGATGCGAAAGCGGTGGTCTTGTCGCCATCGCTGGTGACCGCCCGCGCCATTCAGCTGACACCGGCTTATGCCGGCGGCCCGGTGCTGGCGGATGGCGCGACCATTCCACGAGAGCGGACCGCCGTACCTGTCGAGTGGGACGATTTTCGCACCCAACTGCAGCACCTCACCGAGATGCTGCAACCCACCACACCGGGCGGCGTCAGCACGCTGGGGCAGTTCATCAACACCTCGGCCGACAACCTACGCGGTCAGGGCATGAATATTCGTGAAACACTTCTCGAAGTCTCCGAAGCGATCTCAGCGCTCGGCGATCACAGTGGTGACATCTTCAGCACGGTGAAAAGTCTGTCGATTCTGGTTTCGGCGCTTCAGGGCAGCGACTCGGTGTTACGACGGCTGAACCTGAACCTGGCCACCGCATCCAAGTCATTGGCCAACAGCCCCAATGAGGTTGCCAACGCGGTCGTGGACCTCAACGTCGCGGTCAGGGAGGTCAGGGGGTTCATTGCCGACAACCACGAGGCGTTGGGTACCACGTCGGACAAGTTGGCGTCGGTGTCGCAGGCACTGGTGGACAGTGTCGATGATCTCAAGCAGATCTTGCACGTGATCCCCACCGCCGCACAGAACTTCGTCAACATCTATCAGCCTGCCCAGGGGACCCTGACCGGCGCGCTGTCGACGAACAACCTGAGCGATCCGATTTCCTTCGTCTGTGGAGCCATCCAGGCAGCGTCGCGACAGAACGCCGCGCAGTCGGCGAAGCTCTGTGTGCAGTACCTCGCGCCGATCGTGAAGAACCGCCAATACAACTTCTTCCCGTTGGGAGAGAACCTGTTCGTCGGGGCCAGTGCGCGGCCGAATGAGGTCACCTACAGCGAGGACTGGATGCGCCCGGACCATGTCCCTCCGCTACCCGAGGACAATTCGCCCGCCGGAAGCCCGCCGGATGCCGCGGCGCCGGCGCCGGCGGTAGGTGGCCAGGCTGTGGTCCAGGCGACCGATCCGGGTGCGGGCCTGCCCGGGCTCATGCTGCCGAGCGGGGCGGGATCATGAACCGGTGGTGCCGCCGCACGGCGGCTGCCGTGGCGCTGGTGATCCTGGCCGCCAGCTCGTCGGGCTGCGGATGGCGGGGGCTGAACACCCTGGTGCTACCGGGCACCGAGGGCCGGGGCCCCGGGGCATTCACGGTTCTCGCGCAGCTGCCCGAGGTCAATCGCCTCGAACCGAACTCGCGGGTGCGGGTCGGTGACGTCACGGTGGGCACCGTGACCAAGATCGAGCGCCAGGGTTGGCACGCGCTGTTGACGATCAGGCTCAACGGCGACGTCGACTTGCCGGCCAACGCCACTGTGGCACTGGGCCAGACCAGCTTGCTGGGGTCGCTGCACATCGAGTTGGCGGCTCCGGCGGTTGTGGCACCGGAAGGCAGGCTCCGCGAGGGCTCCCTGATCCCGCTCTCATCCGCGGGCAGCTATCCGACGACAGACCAAACACTTGCCGCGGTTTCGATGCTGCTCAACGGGGGTGGGATCGGCCGAATTGAGGAGATCACCACGGCTCTCGGCACCGCCTTCGCCGGGCGAGAAAGGGATCTGCGAAGCCTGATCGCTCAGCTGGACACGTTCATTGCCGACACCAATGGCCAAAGTGATGACATCATCGCGGCCACCGACAGTTTGAACAACGTCGCCCGCAAGTTCGCCGAACAGAAGCCCGTCGTGGACAAGGCGCTGCAGACGCTTCCCAAGGCGCTGGCGGTGCTCAAAGACGAGCGTGATCAGTTGGCGGATGCCGCAGACCGGCTCGGCAAGTTCGGCGCCTTGGCCACCGACACGATCAATCGGACCAAACACGCGCTGGTCCAAGAACTGAAGGACATCGGGCCGGTGCTGGAGTCGTTGGCCAATGCGGGCCCGGCGCTCACCCGCGCTCTGGGCCTGTACCCGACGTATCCGTTCGCGACCGAGACGATCCCCAAGTGGTTTCGCGGGGACGCCGCCAACCTTACGGCGGTTATCGACCTCACCTTGAGCAGATTGGACTCGTCGTTCTTCACCGGGACGAAGTGGGAATGCGATCTGACCGAACTCGAAATGCAATGGGGCCGAACCATCGGTCAGTTCCCCAGCCCTTGCACGGCGGGTGGACCCTTCAACCCCGGCAATCCACTGGTGATTCCCTACCGCTTCGATCAGGGGCCGTGACATGTTGAGCAGGCGGATACTCAGTCAGTTGGCGATCTTCATCGTCATCAGCGTGATCGGCGGCTCGATCATGGCCTTCCGCTACATGGAGCTGCCGAACCTGCTGTTCGGCGTCGGGCGGTACGAAGTGACCATGCGGCTGCCCGACACAGGTGGCCTGTACCGCAACGGCAACGTCACCTACCGCGGCGTCGAAGTCGGTCGCGTGCAAGACGTCGTACTGACCCGTGACGGGGTCGACGCGGTGCTGGCGCTGAAATCCGGCGTCGACATTCCCGCCGACGTTGAAGCACAGGTACACAGTCAGAGTGCGATCGGCGAGCAGTTCGTGGCGCTGGTGCCGCGCAACGGTGACAGTCCGCCGCTGAAGCACGGCGACGTCATCCCGATCGAGCGGACGGTCATCCCGCCAGACATCAGTGAGCTGTTGGACGCAACAAACCGTGGGCTGCAGGCGATTCCGGGCGAAAATCTGCGTACGGCGGTCGGTGAGGCATTCGTAGCGGTCGGGGGGCTCGGCCCGGAGATCGCTCGCATCGTGAAGGGATCGAACAGCCTGGCCATCGAGGCCGGTAAGAACGTCGAGTCGTTGACCACCTTGATTGATCAGTCCAAACCGTTGCTCGACACCCAGATAGACACCCGAGACGCGATTCAGGGGTGGGCCGCGAACTTGGCGGCCGTTACCGAACAACTGCACACTCAGGACGCCACGGTCGCCGAGCTGATCAGAACCGGCTCCTCGGGTGTCGATCAGGGGCGCCGACTGTTCGACGAACTGCAGCCCACCCTGCCGATCGTGTTGGCGAATCTGGTCAGCGTCGGTGATGTTGCCGTCACCTACCAGCCCAACCTGGAGCAGCTCCTGGTGCTCCTGCCGCCGCTGACGGAGATCCTGCAAGGCGCGGGACTGGCCAATCGGAACACGAAGCAGGGCTACCGAGGCGCGTACCTGAGCTTCAACTTGAACGTCAACCTGCCACCACCGTGCCTGACGGGATACCTGCCGGCCCAGCAGGTGCGAGCGGCCAGCCTGGAGGACTTCCCCGAACGCCCGGAGGGGCAACTGTACTGCCGGATTCCACAGGACGCGATGTTCAACGTCCGTGGCGCGCGCAATCTGCCCTGCGCTACCCGGCCGGGCAAACGTGCGCCGACGGTGAAGATGTGTGAGAGCGACGAGGAGTACGTGCCGCTCAACGAGGGATGGAACTGGAAAGGCGACCCGAACGCCACCATCACCGGTCAGGACATCCCGCAGCTGCCGCCGGGCGCGCTCGCTTCCACCGTGGCACCGCCGCCCGAACCACCGGCAGCGATGGTTGCCGCTGAATACAACCCGAGTACCGGACGTTATATCGGTCCCGACGGGCAGGTATACACCCAAACCAATTTGTCCCGTCCCGCGAACCAGGAGCAGACATGGCAATCAATGATGATGCCCCCGAACGCCAACTGAACGCGGTTCCCGAATCGGGGAGCCACGACGAGCCGGGGTGCCCCGCAGAGGATTCCACACCCAACCCGACGAAGGAAGCATCGCCGTTCCGGGCCGCGATGCTGGTCGGCCTGGCATCGGTGGTGGCATTCGCGGGACTGGGCGGCTGGTTGGGAATCCGGGCTTACCAGTCACATCAGGCCGAGCTGCAGCGCGCGTTGCTGCTGCAGGTCGCGCGGCAGGGTGCAGTGAATCTCACCACGATTGACTACGAGCAAGCCGAATCCGATGTCCAACGTGTCCTGGACTCGGCGACCGGAAACTTCTACGACGACTTCAGCCGGCGTTCACAGCCGTTCATCGAGGTGGTCAAGGCGGCGCAGGCCAAGTCTGTCGGAACGGTGACCGAGGCCGGTATCGAACACGATGCTGCCGATGAGACGAATGTCCTTGTCGGCGTCACCGTCAAAACCACCAACGCCAGTGGGGCAGACCAGGTTCCTCGATCGTGGCGAATGCGTATCTCGTTGACGCAGGTCGATGCCCAGCCAAAGATCTCGAATGTCGCATTCGTGCCGTGAGCGGGACACGGCTCACTGTTGAGCCCAATTCGTCTTACCCATCAGCAAACCGACAGCACAAGGAAGTGATCAACGTGGCGGTCCTCACCGACATAGCGCCCGACGGCACCGGCTTGGACTCTGCGGCGCCGGATTCGGCCGAGAAGGACGATTCCGGCGGCGCGGCACCGGCCGCAGCCCTGCAGGACGCGTCGGACGCGGTCGAGCCGGTCGACCGGCCGAGCCGCGCGAACGGCCGCCGTCTGGCACTTGCTTACGGCGTTCTGCCAGCGCTGGTGATCCTGCTCGCGATGGCAGCTGGATTGCTCAAGTTCTGGGACGGATCGGCCCGTTCGTCGGAGGTGGCGCGCATCGACTCCGTTCAGGCCGCCAAGGATTCCACCATCGCGATGCTGTCGTACCAACCGGACAGCGTCGAGGCTGATCTGGCGGCGGCCCAGGACCTGCTCACCGGAGACTTCCGGGATGCCTACATCGAATTGACAAACGATGTCGTGATTCCGGGCGCCAGGGAGAAGCGGATCTCGACGGTGGCCAGCGTGCCCGGTGCCGCCTCGGTGACCGCCACTTCCAACCACGCGGTGGTCCTGGTGTTCGTCAACCAGTCCGCGATTGTCGGCAGCGATGCCCCCACCGATACCGCGTCCAGCATCCGGGTCACGCTGGACAAGGTCGACGGCCGGTGGCTCATCTCCGGTTTCGACCCGATCTGACCCGCTGCGATGAGGCCTAACCGGTTGATACCGCACCGTGTCTCGCCGATCCTGCCGGCGGGATCGGCAATCATCGGCGCGGTGATACTCGGCGCAACGCTCGTAGTCGGCGCTCCTGACGCTGGGGCCGATGTGGAGCCGGACAAGAAGCTGGCGTATCTGATTGGCGTCACGACCAGGCCGGGCTACAACTTCGCCAGCGCCGATGAGGCCCTCGACTACGGGTATGGCATCTGCGCGAAGGTGGCCCACGGTGTCGGCTACGCCCAACTGGTGACCGAGGTGCAGGGGGACTTCAACACCTCGGATGACTACCAGGCCTCCTACCTGATCTCCCAGGCAGCCAACGAACTGTGTCCCGAGTTGATCTGGCAGTTGAGGAATTCGGCTGCCCATTACCGCCCCCCGGCCGGCGCAGGTCCCTAGGTATGAGGAGACTCGTCATGTCCTTACGAACTCGTCGCGGCATCGGTCCCCGTCGGTCGGAGACGAATCCGGCGGCTCACCAGATCGGTGGCCGGACACTGCGACGGCGCCGGCGCGACGACTTACCGGTTTTGGTGCTGGTCGTCGCCGTGGCTCTGCTGGGAGCGCCCACCGTTCGGGCCGACAACGACAACAACACCCTGATACCGAACAACAAGCGCCTCAACGACGGCGTGGTTGCCAACGTCTACACGATGCAGCACCAGGCGGGCTGTACCAATGACATCAGGATCGATCCGGGTTTGCAGCGCGCGGCCCAGTGGCACACCGAGGATCTGTTGAACAATCGGGAGCTCAACGGTGATTTCGGCTCCGACGGGTCCGGACCACAGGAGCGTGCCAACGCCGCCGGATTCCGTGGCCAGGTGGCCCAGACGGTGGCTGTCCATCCCGCCTTGGCCATCAGCGGTATCGAGTTGCTCAACCAGTGGTACTACAACCCCGCCTATTTCGACATCATGACGAACTGCGCCAACACCCAGATCGGCGTGTGGTCGGCAAACAGGTTGGACCGCACGGTTGTGGTGGCCGTCTACGGTCAGCCGCAGGATCCGATCGATATGTCTCAGCGGGGAACTCATCCAGTACCACTGGATCCGAGCCCCGACTATGACGCCAGCGATGAGGTCGAATTCGGAAATAACTGGTGGGCATGGATTTTGCGAGGGGTCTATCCGCCACCGGGCTATCCGGCGCGCTGACGGGGTGTAGGCCGCACTCGGCAGCGGACGTCAGCACCGCACGCAGGACACGAGGGCAGGTCTCGGTGAGCCGGTGATCGGGCCGTTTCTGGTCCTGGTGAACCTCCGCATTTCGCAGCGGCGGCCGTCGAACTGTGACCGACCTCCGGCCGGCGGACAGCTATTGAATATTGATTAAAAAATAGGTAACGTCCTCGAAGAGGAGATGCGACAGACGATGAGCGGTGTTCGCGGACAAGGAAAATCATGCTGATTCAGAGTCTCGAGGGTATGGGAGACCGCCAAGCTCGCGGCCTGAGTGTGGTCCTTGCCTTCGTGCTTGCGGCGTGCCTGTGGAATGCGACGCCGGCTCGTGCGGCCGGCACCGAGTACTTGTTGGTGCCGTCGGCGGCGATGGGCCGTGACATCCCGGTGGCATTCCTGGCGGGCGGCCCGCACGCGGCGGTCCTGCTGGACGCCTTCGACGCCGGGGCCGAGACGAGCAATTGGCTGACGGTCGGGGACGCCATGAACAGCCTGGGGGGCAAGGGGATATCAGTTGTGGCACCCGCAGGAGGGGCCTGGTCTCTGTATACCGACTGGGAGCAGGATGGGAGCCGCCAGTGGGAAACATTCCTCGCCCACGAGCTACCGGATTGGCTGGCTGTCAACAGAGGTCTGGCTCCGGGCGGACACGGCATCATCGGCGCCGCGCAAGGCGGGACCGGTGCTCTGACTATCGCGACATTCCACCCCGATCGATACCGCTACGCGGGCTCGCTTTCGGGCCTCCTGACCCCTTCCAAGACGAACGTCTCCGGTGCGGTCGCGGCAGGCCTGTCGGAATTCGGCGGCGTGGATACTCAAAGAATGTGGGGACCACAGCAATTCGGGCGATGGAAGTGGCATGACCCAGACGTGCACGTGGCAATGCTGGTCGCCAACAAGACCCGACTGTGGGTGTACAGCCCGGCGACGCCGGTGTGCAGCAACCCTGTCGCGATGATCGGCTTCTGCGACTTGGCCCACGGCAGCAATCTGACCTTCTATCGGCACTATCGCGCCGTAGGTGGCGACAACGGGCACTTCGACTTTCAGGAGGGCGGAAATCACGACTGGTCGACCTGGGCCTCGCAGCTACGGGCCATGTCGGGCGACCTCAGTGCCAGTATCAGGTGAGTGCCCGATGCCCGGACAGTGCTGGTCGCAGTTCCGAGCTACGCGGGCGATGAGCGAAGGCTGGGCGGCGAGCGGCCGGCAGTCGTTTCACGTTGCCCAGCAGGGCGCCGAAAGAGTTTGTGCCGGGCCGATACCAGGCCGACACAGAGACGCGGGCGAACCACTATGTCGCGCGCACCAAAGTTGAGGAGTTGAACACATATGAGTCCGTCGGCCTTGATCGCGGGAGTCGGGATGATCCCCTTCACTACTCCACGCAATAGCGAGACCTACGATGTGATGGGGGAGTTGGCGACTCGGGCCGCGTTGACGGACGCGGGCCTGTCGTACGAATCGGTACAGCAGGCCTATGTCGGGTACGTCTACGGTGACTCGACCTCAGGTCAGGCAGCACTGTATCGGGTTGGCGCCACCGGGATACCGGTGATCAACGTCAACAACAACTGTGCCACCGGGTCTTCGGCGTTGTTTCTGGCGCGCCAGGCGATTGAGTTCGGTGTCGCCGACGTCGTGGTGGCACTGGGCTTCGAACAGATGCAGCGCGGCGCGTTGGCAATGTCCTACACCGACCGGCCGACGCCGTTCGCCAGCTTCGACACGGTGGTACAGGAGATCCAGGGCGAGAGCGACGCCCCCTTCGCCGCACAGTACTTCGGCGGAGCCGGCCGTGAGTACTGTGACCGGCACGGTATGGATCCGGCTGTCTTCGCCCAGATCGCCGTGAAGGCGAGGGCCCACGCCGCGCACAACCCGTATGCGGTGTTTCGGGATCCGGTGTCGGTCGAGGAGGTGCTCGCCGCGCCGGTGATCTACGGGCCGTTGACGCGGCTGCAGTGCTGCCCGCCCACCTGTGGCGCGGCCGCGGCCGTCCTCGTCAGCAGGAGCTACGCGCAAAGGCACGGGCTGAAACCAGCGGTCGCAGTACGAGCTCAAGCGATGGCGACTGATCCGGTATCGACCTTCGCCGACCGCTCGATGATGAAGATCGTCGGCTACGACATGACGAAGCTCGCAGCTCAGCAGGTGTACGAGACTGCCGGTGTCGGACCGGAAGACATTGCGGTAGTGGAGTTGCACGATTGCTTCACGACCAATGAACTGCTCAGCTACGAGGCCCTCGGACTGACGCCGGAGGGAACCGCGGAGAAGTTCATCGTTGATGGGGACAACACCTATGGCGGGCGCGTGGTCACGAATCCGTCAGGCGGCCTGCTTTCCAAGGGGCACCCACTGGGAGCGACTGGCCTGGCGCAGTGCGCGGAGCTGGTCTGGCAGCTGCGCGGGACGGCAGGACCGCGACAGGTCGACGGTGTCCGCCTCGGCCTGCAACACAACATCGGGCTCGGCGGTGCCGCTGTCGTCAGCCTCTACGAGAAGGTGAGCTGATCATGGCGGTGGACCAATCCGTGATCGGAACCGAGCTGTCGCCCACTCGGCTGGTCGTCGATGCGGGACGGCTGAGGTTCTTCGCCAAGTCCATCGGCGAGACGAATCCCATTTTCACCGACCTGAACGCAGCGCAGGCTGCCGGCTACCCGACGTTGCCGGTGCCGCCCACCTTCCTGTTGGCGATCGAGCTCGACCGCCCCGACCCTTTCGACTGGGTGAGCGACCTGGGTATAGATCTGCGCCATGTTCTGCATGGCGAACAGCGATTCGCGTACCGATCTCAGGCGTACGCCGGAGATGAGCTGATCGCCAAGCCCAAGATTGCCGACGTCTATACGAAGAAGGGAGGCGCCCTGGAGTTCGTGGTTAAGGACACCAGCGTCGTCCGCCCTGACGGCGAAATAGTGGCCGATCTGAAATCGGTTCTGGTGGTGCGGCATCCGGAGGTACAGCAATGACAAGCGAAATTCGTGCCGAAGTGGGGGCGGAACTTGCTCCACTGAGGCTCGCAGGGATCAGTCGAACCACGCTGGCGCTGTTCGCCGGCGCCTCCGGTGACCACAACCCGATCCACATCGACATCGATGTAGCACAGTCCGCCGGTTTGTCCGACGTCTTCGCCCACGGCATGCTGTCGATGGCATACCTGGGCCGCATACTCACCAATTGGGTGTCTCCCGAGTCGATTCGGGAATACGGCGTGCGCTTCGCCGCAGTCACCCCGGTCAATTCGGAGCCCACGGCGAGAGGGCGGATCGTCGCGCTTGACACGGTCGACGGCGAAGAGCGAGCCACGCTTTCGCTGTCGGTCACCCTTGCCGACGGAACAGTCACGTTGTCGGGCGACGCCGTCGTTGCGCTCTGACATCAACACTCAAGAGGAGGACGTCATGGGAAAGTTGGACGGTAAAGTAGCGGTCGTCACCGGAGCCGGCCGCGGCATCGGGAGCCACATCGCAATCAAGCTGGCCGCGGAGGGAGCGGCCGTCGTCGTGAATGATCTGGACGATGACCCGGCCACCGAAACAGCGCGCGCCATCCGTGATTTGGGTGGCAGGGCTGTTCCGTGCTCGGGCAGCGTCACCGACGAGGGCTTTGCGGAGCGGTTCGTCAAAACGGCGGTGGACAGCTTCGGCGGTCTCGACATCATCGTCAACAACGCCGGCTACACCTGGGATTCGGTCATCCAGAAGATGGGCGATGAGCAGTGGGACGCGATTCTGGACGTTCACCTGAAAGCACCCTTTCGGATCCTGCGGGCAGCCCAGCCGGTGATCTCGCGACTCGTCAAATCGGCGAAAGATGCCGGCATGGCGATTCCCTGCCGCAAGGTCGTGAACATCTCCTCGGTGGCGGGACTGGGCGGAAACCCAGGGCAGGCGAACTACGCCGCAGCCAAAGCCGGTGTCACGGGTCTGACCAAGACGATGTCCAAGGAATGGGGGCGTTACAACGTCACGGTGAACACCGTCGCATTCGGCCTGATTCGAACTCGCCTCACCAGCACCGCGGGAGACGAGGACGGCAGTATCGACATCCAGGGCCGGGAGATCAGGGTCGGCGTGAATCCAGATCTCCTGGTGCAGATGGAGAAGTCGATCCCCTTGGGTCGCAGCGGTAGTCCGGAGGACGCGGCAGGCGCGGTGTACCTGTTGTGCACACCGGAATCGGACTACATCAGTGGGCAGACCCTGGTGTGTTCCGGCGGGTTCAACATTTGACATGCTCGGCGCCACGATTGACGCGGGGATCGCCACCATCACTCTGGACCGCCCGGACCGGCTCAACGCGCTGACCTGGAGCGTCATGGACCAGATCCGTGCCGCGCTGGTTGAGCTCGGTGGACGTGATGACGTACACGCACTGGTGATAACCGGCGCCGGCGCCGGATTCTGCGCCGGATACGACCTGATCGACCTGGACCGCGCCGGCGGAGACCTGCCCGCGGTGGTGCAGGGTGGAATGGAGGCAAGTCTGAACCCGTTGTGCCAGGCCATCGTCGATGCTCCGGTGCCGGTGGTGGCCGCGGTCAACGGTCCCTGTGTGGGCGGCGGGTTGGGGTTGGCGTTGCTCGCCGACGTGGTGGTCGCGGCGGAGTCGTCTTACTTTCTGGTGCCCCAGGTCAGTTCCCTCGGCATTGTTCCCGACGCCGGGGCGACGTGGATCCTGGCTCGCGTGCTTGGCCGGGCGAGGGCCCTCGGGATGATGCTCACGGGCTGCCGGATCGGCGCGGCGCAGGCCGAACAGTGGGGTTTGATCTGGCGTTGTGTCCCCGACGACGACCTGATGCAGGAGGCCGAATCGCTGGCTCGGGAGCTGGGCCGGCGGCGCGGTCCGGTTGTGACAACCCGGAAGCTCGCCGACCTGGCGGTTCAGTCGACCCTCGGCGAACAGCTTGTCCGCGAGACGCGAGAACAGTCGATCGCCCTGTGCGACCCAGGGGTGTTGGAGCGAATTCGAGGATTCGCCACAAGACCGGGCAGGCATGGTCGGCCGAACTGAGGCGCTGGATCAACGGGATGCGAATTGTGCGGCCCACCAACGCCATCGCTGTGCACGCGGCGACTGCACAGTGTCGAAAGAACTGCGCCAGAGAACGTTTCTGCTTATCTATGGTTGTTTGAGAATCTGTTACGTGATTGAGGCAAGGGGCTCGGAGGCCAGAAGATGTACATGACGCAGGGACTTCATCGCGGGCGCCAACAAACCCCTGACAAGACCATGATCGTCGGGGGCGGGCGGGCACGGAGCTTTCAGGAGGTGACTCAGCGGGTCGAGAAGTTGGCCGGTGGATTCGGTGAACTCGGGGTGGTATCCGGCGATCGGGTCGCCATCCTGGCGTTGAACTCGCATTGCTATCACGAATACCTACTCGCCGTTCCATGGGCCGACGCCGTGCTCAATCCGCTCAACATCCGGTGGAATGCATCTGAGATCGGGTACGCACTGCGGGATTCCGAGACCAAGGTGCTCATTATCGATGATGCACACCGGGAGATGCTCTCCGCGATCCGCGCGAACTGTGACCAACTGTCGACGGTGGTCTACTGCGGTGAAGATACGCCCCCTGAAGGGACAGTTGGGTACGAGCAGCTGATCGCCGGCGCCAGGGGAGTACCCGACGCACGCCGTGGTGGCGGCGAGCTGGCCGGGATCTTCTACACCGGTGGAACTTCCGGGGAGCCCAAGGGAGTGATGCTGTCGCACGCCGCGATCATGACTTCGTGGCTCGGCGCGGTCGCATCGGGTCATGTGTTCCGGTCGCGGCAGGAGAGCCGTTGTCTGCATGCCGCACCGATGTTCCACCTGGCGGGTTTGACAGCGTGGGGTGTGACGACATTGCTCGGTGGTACGCACGTGGTGGTTCCGCGCTTCGAACCGAACGCGGTGCTGTCGGCCGTCGAATCCCATCAGGCAACCGACATCGCGCTGGTGCCGACCATGGTTCAGGCGATCGTCGACTACCCGGGATTGGCCGCGCTGGACCTGTCCAGCCTCCGTGCGATTCTCTATGGCGGATCTCCGATTCCCAAGCCGCTACTCGAGCGTGCCGGCGCCGCGATGCCGCAGGTCGCGTTCACCCAGGCCTACGGAATGACCGAACTGGCGCCGGTTGCAACGTTGCTCGGACCGGAAGATCACGCCACCGCGGGGTTGTTGCAGTCCGCCGGCCGGGCCGCGCCCAACTGCGAGGTCTGCATCGTCGATGAGGCAGGGGTGGAAGTGCCCCGGGGAACCATCGGTGAGGTCATCGTCCGTGGCGGCAATGTCATGCTCGGCTACTGGAACAAACCCGCTGAGACTGCCCAGGCCCTTCGAGACGGCTGGATGCACACCGGCGACGGTGGACGCATGGACGAAGACGGCTACGTGTTCATTGTTGACCGGATCAAAGACATGATCGTGACCGGTGGCGAGAACGTGTACTCGGTCGAGGTCGAAAGCGCGATCGCCCGGAATCCGGCAGTGGCTCAGTGCGCGGTCATCGGGGTTCCCGACCCGGATTGGGGCGAACGCGTTCACGCGGTAGTCGTTCTGCAGCCGGGGAACACGGCAACGCCCGAGAGCATCCGAGAAGACTCCAAACGGTACATCGCGGGCTACAAAGCCCCGCGCAGCGTCGATTTCGTCGAGTCGCTGCCGACGTCTGCGGCCGGCAAGGTCCTCAAACGCGAACTTCGCCTGCGATACCGGACCGCAGTCGATTGCGGAGCCTAGCTGCGACCGATCACCGCTCTCAGATCCCCTCGGTGGGAGCGATCGCCTGTTCATCAGCTCCGTCAACGAAGTTTGCCTCGAACGGCGAATCCGGTGGCAGCATCTCGTCGCCGAACGTGTCGACAAAGAGCAATGCCAACTCCACGGCCAGGCGCCGTTTGTCCAGTGGAACACCGATCAACTCCTCGGCCCGCCGCAACCGGTACAGCACGGTGTTCCGGTGCATAAACAGCCGTTCGCTCGCCTGGCGAGTGCTGCCGCCCTCCTGAAGGAAGACCCGCAGGGTTTCCCGCAACTGCGCGGCGATTGCGGTCCGGCAGGCGAGATCGCCGAGCGTCCGGCTGACGAAGCGACGGGCCTCGTCGTAGTCGTTGGCCAGCAAGGCAACAGTGGCAACGTCCGCATGCAGGGTGAGCGGAGCCGGCGAGATCATGTGCGACACGACGTGGCGGGCGCGCAGGGCCTGCTCGTGGCTGATCCGGAACGCGTCGTCGCCATGGACGGTCTGCCCGGCAGCCACCAGGACCTCGGGGTCGTCGGGCTTACCGCCGTCATCGGCGAGCCGTTCGGTGTCAAATTCGCCGGCGATCCACGCCCACATCGTGCAGGTGCCGGCCGGCAACATCAGCATCCGCGAAACCCCGGCGCCCGATGCCACAGCGGCCAGGCGGGTTTCGAGGGCTGCCAGCTGCCGCTCGACCTCACCATGCGAGGCCGTCCAGGCCACCAGAGCCGTCTGTGGAGCGCGTAGATCGTGATCCAGCTGGCGGCTGGCATGGTCGATCGGCATGGGGTCGCCGCGCAGCAGGCGGCCGACCAAGGCGGCACGGCGCGCGGCTTCGCCGCGCAGCCAGCGTTCTCGCTCCCGCTCGTAGTCGCCGATAAGCTGTGCCACGACGCGATCAAGGTAGATGTTCAATTCGTCGAAGCTGCGGTGCAAAGCCTCGATGAACACGAGCTGATCGCTGATGTGTTCGGCCAGCACATCCATCCACAGTCGCGAGAACAGTGTCTGCCCCACCCGGTAGGCCTGGATGAGCGACTCCAACGGAATCTGGCGGCGCGCGACCGCGGAGGCGAATGCGGTGACCTCCGCGCGGATCGGCACGTCTTCCGCGGTGTTCTCGGCCCGGAACACCGACAACATCGCTGCGACATTGCCGTAGGCGCTTGCCTCGACCTCCCGAACGAGGTCCTCGTCCTCGAAGAACTCGGGTACCGATCCAGCGAGCTGCTTGGACAGCTGCACTGTCACATCATCGAGGCGCGCCAGGAGATCTTGTGCGCACACAATGATGGCCTCGTTAGCGGGGAGCCGGTCGACCACCGAAATCATCTTACCGGCCAACGAATCTCTGTCGGTCAGGTTGAACGATTTGTCGTAGCTGCCAGTCGTGGGGCCTGTCCGATATCCAGGGTTGTACGTGGCCGGCGTGCGCGGCGTCGGCCGACACCGATCTCGCGCCGCAATGCCTTGAGGTAGTGATTGTGGTCGACTTGAACCGTGTGACGAGTGGAGTCGACAAAGCGCTTTCGCAGGGCGATCTGATCTGCTGCGATCGCCTGGCGCATATCTTCCGGGCTGGGCAACGCGCAGGTGCCCGACAGCAGCTCGCCGACCCATTTGCCCTGCAACTCGGCCAGCGGCTGGATGGCGCCCAGCGGCTGGCAAAGCCCGATGAAGAACAGTCCGGGCCGGTCGGGATGCACGACCCGGTGGTAGAGCGCGATCTGATTGTCGCGCGCACAGACATACGATTCATCGAAGAAGGGGAAGGTGATGTTGTAGCCCGTGGCGCAGATGATGAGGTCGACCTGCTCAACCGAGCCGTCGACGAACCGGACCTGATCACCGAGAAGTTCGGCGATCCGGGGCTTGGGTTGGATTCTTCCCAGTCGCAGTTCATCCATGATGCCGGCGGACATCGTCGGGTGCGCGTTGCCGAATGCATGGTCGGGTACCGGGAGCCCGTAGTCCTGCCCGCGCCCGTTCACCAGCCGCATGAGTGCCCCGAGCATTATGCGTCCGAGTTTGTGCGACGCAGAGTTCAACAGCCAATTGGGTGGTGCCATCCCGAAGGCGTACTTGGGCATGATGTGGGCGCCGCGCCGTACTGACAGAAAGGTCTTGTCGGCGACATGGGCTGCCTCGCAGGCTATATCGACGGCGCTGTTTCCGATACCAACCACTGTGACCCGCTTGCCTGCCATGAATGCTGCGTCTCGGTACTCGCGAGAATGCATGATCGTCCCGTCGAAGGTCCCGGGGAACATCGGTTCCGGCATTCGCGGATCCCAGTGGTGGCCGTTTGCGACCAGCACGTAGTCGTAGTTCTTGGTACTGCCATCGGCCAGGGTTACCGCGAAGCCTCCGTCGGCGAGCGGGGCCACATGGGTGACCTCGGTTTGGAATCTGATGTGCTTGTGCAGGCCGAAGTGTCGGGCGTAGTCGTCGAAATAGCGGGCGAAGTCCCAGTGGCTCGGGTAAGCGGGCAGGTCTGCCGCCATGGGAAAATCGTGATAGCCCATGTACGCCTTGGGTGCGTTGGAACTGAGCGTGCGGTATGCGGCAGCCGTCCCGCTGGGATTGTCGAAAACCCACAGGCCGCCGACCCGGTCACTCTTCTCGTAACAGTCGAAGGCGATGCCCGCCCCCTTGAGACCGGCGCACGCGGCGAGGCCGGCCGAGCCGGCTCCGATTACGCAGGCGCGGGGATCACTGTTAGTCGGGTCGATCATGATGCGGTCCTTTCAGAGAGAGACGCCAGGAACGAAATCTGGTCTGTGACCACGGCTTCGAAGGCCGAGCCGGTGTCGTAGACGTCGAAGTGGCCGACATCGGCGTATTGATTCACCACAGCGTCGGCGCGCCGGGCGGCCGCTTCAGCCAGGTCGGGTGGTGCGTTGTGATCGGCGGCGGCGATCTGTACGAGCATGCGGCAGCTGATGCGGTCGGCATGTAGACCCGGTCGGTAGCGCGGTACCGCCAGCAGTACGCGTGCCGCGAACTCGTTGCGCCACAGTGGTGCATTTTCTGCGATAGCCAGATAGCCGGGAAGCGCGTCGGGCGTGGTGAGCATCGCGGCACTGCGCGGCGTACCCGCCGCGGGTACCAGCAGCGGCGGACGTCCAGTACGAGCCCGGATCGCGTCTCGGATCGCGCTTGTGCCCAAGCGAATCGCGGCGCGGGGCGGAACAGATCGGCGCATCCGCAATGCCGACTTGCGCCCGTCGACGATCGGAGTCAAGGCGATGGCCCCGATGAGGTCGCGGCGTTCGGCGGCGACGGCGAAGACGTGGCCTCCCGACAGCGAGGTACCCCAGACCGCAACGCCGTTGACGTGCTCCAGCCGTTGCGCGGCATCAATGGCCGCGTGGTAGTCCCGGAGCTGATCGGCAAAGTCCACGACTTGCCGTGTTCGTCCGCCGGACGCGCCGAACCCGCGGTAATCGAAACAGAGGGTATCGATGCCGGCTTCGGCGAATCGCTCACCGAAACCCACCAACCCGGCGTCCCGGGTGCCGCAGAAACCGTGGGCCATCACCACGCACGGTCGTGATTGGGCACCTTCGGCGGCGTAGTGCCACGCCGCGATCATGGCCCCGTCCAACGGAATCTGGATCTCGACGCGCTTCATCGTCGCGCCTGAGGAGTGTTGGCGCCCGGCGCGGCGAGAAACCGGCCACAGGCCGCACTGAACTCTGGTGTCCCGATGCAGTGCAGTTGGGCCTCAAGTTCCGCCTCTAGGGTGTCATCCCATGTCGGCCGCGCAGAGCCATCGATGATGCGCTTGGCCAGTCCATTCGCCGTGCGCGAACAAGCGAGCAATTCGTCGGTCAACGCCGCGGTGACTGCCGCCAGCTTGGTGACGGGTGCGACGCGGTTGGCGATACCGAGGCGGCCCGCGCGCGTCCCGTCGATCATCGCCGATGTAAGGATCAGCTCCTTGGCTCGGCCTGCGCCGACGAGCGATGTCAGCCGGCCGTGGCCACCGACGTCGGGCACCACACCCATCCGGGTCTCGGGCAGGCCCAGTGTCGCATCGGCGGCGACTACGCGCAGGTCACACGCCAGCGCAAGCTCGAATCCCGCACCGATCGCCCAGCCGTGCACGCTCGCGACGGTCGGAATCGGCAGCTGCTCGAGTCGGTCAAAAGCGGCCACAAATGCAGAACGGATCCGCCTGAGACCCTCGGGGGTGCTGAGCCGGGTCAGCGTGGACGCATCTATTCCCGAACTGAATCCGGGGCCGTCGCCACGGACCACGACGCAGCCGATCTCACCGTCAGTCTCCAGTTCGGCCACCGCCGTGGTGAGGTCGTCGATGAGTTCCTCGTCAAGTGCGTTGCGCCGCTCCGGGCGGGCGAGCACCAGTTGCGCGACACCACCGCTGCGTTCTAACCGTACGAGAGCCATGAGAATCAGCTAAGCCGGGAAATCCCGTGCGGACCATGTCATCCGGCACAGAGATCGCCGACCGCGTTGTGCAACCTCAACGAAGGCTCCCGTTGGCCTTCCGATCCTGGCGATCGACGCCACAATGAGGCAAGAGGATGACCAAATAAGTTCGGCGGCAATCTCTTCCGTTCAGCGAGAGGCGACATGATGACTGGCCGATTCGAAGGCAAGGTGGCATTCATTACCGGTGCCGCCAGGGGGCAGGGTCGTGCTCATGCGGTGCGCTTCGCCGAGGAGGGCGCTGACATCATCGCGATCGATCTGTGTCGGCAACTCGACAGTGTCGCGTACGCACTGAGCACGCAGGATGATCTGGACGAAACCGTCAAGCTGGTCGAAAAGACCGGGCGGCGGATCATCGCGGAACAAGCCGATGTACGAGATCTCGCGCAGCTGGAGGTGGTGGTAGACAACGCGGTCGGGGAGTTCGGTCGGATCGACTACGTACTGGCCAACGCAGGCATCGGACCGGTCTTCGGCGACCGATCCCAGCAGCTGTCGGCCTATCTGGATTCCATTGGTGTGATGCTCAACGGGGTCTATTTCACCATCGAGGCGGCGTTGCCGGCGTTGCTCCGGCGCGGTGACGGGGGTGCCGTGGTGATCACGAGTTCAGCGGCCGGGCTCAAGTCGGTCGGACGTGGATTTGCGACGAAGAGCCACGGCGGCGCCGGATACACGGCAGCCAAGCACGGCGTAGTCGGGTTGATGCGTTACTACGCAACAACACTGGCTGAATTTGGTATCCGGGTCAATACCGTGCACCCGACCGGGGTCGCCACACCGATGATCCAGAACCCCCAGGTTGAGCAGTACATCACCAAACACCCCGAGTTCGGTGCGGCGCTGGAGAACCTGCTGCCGGTGCCGGTGGTGGAGTGCCTCGATGTGACCGAGGCGATGGTGTATCTGTGCTCGGACGCGGGCCGCTACCTCACCGGTGTCACGTTGCCGGTCGATGCAGGCCTGACGGTGAAATAGCTATGGGCCTGTGGGTAAATACCTCACGCAATCTGTCCGACGAGTGTCGGCCGAGGAAGATGGAGCAGTTTCGATGACTGTTTTTGCTCGTCCGGGTTCTGTTGGTGCGCTCATGAGCTTTGAGTCGCGCTATGGGAACTTCATCGGGGGCCAGTGGGTGGCTCCGGTTGGTGGTGAGTATTTCGAGGACATCACGCCGGTGACCGGTGCGTCGTTCTGCGAGATCCCGCGCTCGAGGGCTGCTGATGTCGAGATGGCTCTTGATGCCGCGCATGCGGCTGCTCGGGGGTGGGGCAAGTCGTCTCCGGCGCAGCGGGCGGAGATCTTGAGCAAGATCGCTGACCGTATCGATGCGCATC
>NZ_CP083986.1:2064137-2066014 GCF_020172685.1 [Mycobacterium] nativiensis
GCGATGGCGGTGTCGTAGGCGTTGACGATGTGATCGCAGCCCTCGATGCCCATGGCGCCGCCCATCACGGTGCCGTCGGTGCAGAACGCGATGGTGCGCACGCCGTTGACGGTCCCGCCGGCGGCCAGCACCCCGGAGCGGTCACGCTCGTGCAGCAATTCCACCGTGCCGTCGTCGAAGAACGTCGACAGGCGCAGCAGGGGATCGCGCGGGTCGAGCGATTCGCCCACCGTCTCGGGAGCCATAGTCGTCATCGCGCCTCTCCTTGGTCTTTTGATCGCGGGTCTTGCGGTGGCGGTTTCAGGCCCGGCCGAAGACGAGCGCGACGTTGTGCCCGCCAAACCCGAATGAGTTATTGACGGCGTACTCGTAGTTGCCCGGTCGTGGCTCGCCGGCCACCACATCCAGGTCGATCTCGGGATCGAGATTCTCCAGGTTCCGCGTCGGCGGGATGACCTGGTCACGCAGTGCCATCACGGTCAGGATGGACTCGACCGCGCCGACCGCACCGACCGAGTGGCCGAGTGCGGCCTTGGGCGCGTACACCGCGGCGTTGCCGCCGTGCGGGCCCAGGGCCAGGTTGATGGCGTGGCCCTCTGCCACGTCGCCCACCGAGGTACCGGTGGCGTGGGCGTTGACGTGGCTGATGTCGCCGGGTGTCAGGTCAGCGATCTGGATCGCCCTCGTCATGGCCCGACCTGCGCTCTGACCGTCGGGGTCCGGCGCGACGATGTGGTAGCCGTCCGAGGTTATTGACGCACCCATGACCCGCGCGAGGATGTTGGCCCCGCGTGCCTTGGCATGCTCCTCGGTCTCGATCACCATCAGCGCGCCGCCCTCGCCAAACACGAAGCCGCTGCGGTCGCGGTCGAACGGGCGGCAGGCGCCCTCCGGGTTGTCGTTGTCGGTGGATAGCACGATGCGCATCTGGGCGAATCCCGCGATCGGCACCGCTTCGATCCGGGTTTCCACACCACCGCAGATCGCCATGTCGGCTTCGCCCAGCACGATCTGCTGCCAGGCGTGGGCGATGCCCTCGGCGCCGGACGCACAGGCCGAGATCGGGGTGATCACCCCGGCTTTGGCCTGGCGGTCCAGTCCGACAGCAGCGGCCGCTCCGTTGGGCATGTACTTCTGCACGACCAACGGCGAGACCGCTCGAAGGCCCCGTTCACGCATACCGTCATAGGCCCAGACGAGCTCCTCGCTGGAGCCCATTCCGGTGCCGATCGAGACCATGAGGCGCCGGGTGTCGACTTCGGGTGAGCCGGCGTGCTCCCAGGCACGCCGGCTCAGCACCAAAGCAACCTTCTGCAAATAGGAAAGCCGTCGCAGCTCGGTCCGGTTCAGCCCTTCGTCGAACGACTCTGGGCTCTCGACGAGATGCCCGCCGATGCGAACCGGCAGGTCATATTGCTCGACGAACGAATCGGTGAGCGTGCGAATGCCGCTCTGCCCGTCCAGCAGCTTCTTCCAGGTGTTCTCCCCGTCCGCGGCCAAAGCCGTCGTCATGGCGTAGCCAGTGACGACAACGTTGGGGAGACCCTTTCCCGTTGCCAACGATGACATGGCTTTGCGAACTTCCCTTTCGCTATCCGGTGTCAGTACCGCCCAAAGGCGAGCGCGACGTTGTGCCCGCCGAATCCGAATGAGTTGTTGATCGCGTACTTGTAGTCACCGTAACGGGGCTCGCCCGCGACGATGTCCAAATCGATCTCGGGGTCGGGTGTCTCGTAGTTCAGCGTCGGCGGGATGACCCCGTCGCGCAGCGAGAGCACCGTCAGCGCCGACTCCAGCGCCCCGACCGCCCCAATGGAGTGGCCCAGCGCCGACTTGGGTGCGTACACCGCGGCGTGCTGGCAACCGGCTTCCCGGAT
>NZ_CP083986.1:2066114-2113528 GCF_020172685.1 [Mycobacterium] nativiensis
TTTACGGTCTGGCGGCGGGGGTGTGGAGCCGTGATGGCAACACCGCCTACCGGGCCGGCCGTGACATCGCGGCCGGCCGGGTGTGGGTGAACTGTTACCACGCCTATCCCGCGCATGCGGCGTTCGGCGGCTACAAGCAGTCCGGTATCGGCCGGGAGAACCACAAGATGGTGCTCGACCACTACCAGCAGACCAAAAACCTGCTGGTGTCCTACTCCCAAACCGCCACCGGCCTGTTCTGACCATGGCCCACGTAGGCCGCCGTCCAATCTTTGCCAAGAAGGGAATGAAACGATGACTGACACAGTCGACAACACTTACGCCACTACCGATGTCATGCAGGCCGCCGTTGTTACTGAATTCGGTGCGCCCCTGGAGATTGCCACACTGGCACTGCCCAAACCCGGTAATCGCCAGGCACTCGTCAAGCTGGAGACCACCGGCGTGTGCCACACCGACCTGCATGCAGCACACGGTGATTGGCCCGTCAAACCGCAACCACCCTTCATCCCGGGCCATGAGGGTTGCGGCACGGTCGTCGCACTTGGCGAAGGGGTCGATGACATTCAGGTCGGCGATAGGATCGGCAACGTCTGGCTGTGGTCGGCGTGCGGTGAGTGCGAGTTCTGCCGCACCGGCTGGGAGACCCTGTGCGAGAGTCAACGCAACGGCGGTTACAGCGTCAATGGCAGCTTTGGCACCTACATGCTGGTCGATACCGCCTACGCGGCCCGCATTCCCGACGGTGCTGACCCACTGGAAGTGGCGCCGATCTTGTGCGCCGGCGTCACCGTCTACAAGGGATTGAAGGAAACTGAAGCCGGCCCCGGCGAGTGGGTGGCGATCTCGGGTATCGGTGGCCTTGGCCATATCGCCGTGCAATACGCGTTGGCGATGGGATTGCGCGTGCTGGCCGTCGATGTGGATGACTCCAAATTGGCGCTGGCCACTGAGTTGGGCGCCGAGATCGCCCTGAACGCACGCAACGTCGACCTGGCCGTCGAGGCACGCAAGGCTACCGGCGGAGTGCACGGAGTTCTGGTGACCGCCGTGCACCCGCAGGCATTCGGCCAGGCTGTGGGACTGGTGCGGCGCGGCGGGACCATAGTCTTCAACGGTCTACCACCCGGAGACTTCCCGGCACCGATCTTCGACATCGTGCTGAATCGCTTGACCATCCGGGGCTCAATTGTGGGGACCCGTCAGGACTTGGCCGAGGCCCTCGACTTTTACGCCCGGGGCCTGATCAGACCGAAGGTGACACCGGCAAGACTCGACGAAGTCAATGACATCTTCGAGCGCATGAAACGCGGTCAGATAGACGGCCGCATGGTCATCGACTTCCGAGAAGACGCAATCGATCAACCGGCCCGCTAGGCCGGCTCATCCCGAAACGGGACCCTTTGCCCTGCGTCTGACGGGCTTTGGAGCGGGACTCAGGCTGTGCCGAATGAACACCTGCGCGTTGGCCACCAACGTGTCAACCGAATTCCGGCGTGGATCCCACCACTCGGCGCTCCAGTTGAGGGCGCCGAGGATAAGCGGCTGTGCGAGTTTGGGATCGACGTCGTCGCGGATCTGGCCGTCGGCAGCCGCGGCGGTCATCAGCCGCTTCCAGATGCGGTTGTAGGCGGTGAGCTCCTTCTTATGACGGGCTCGCAATCGTTCAGGGATCTGACTGGAATTCCGGATGGAGGCGCGGGCGTAATCGGAGAGCTCGAGTCCGTGCCGAAGATGTACTTCCGCCGCAGTGAGGATTTGGTCCATCGGCGAGGTGCCGGGCGGCAACGCGTCCAGGGCTCGTTTCAGGTGGTTCCGCAGGTCATTGACGCCGCGGAACACCGTCTCTTCGATGAGATCCTCACGTGATGCGAAGTAGTAATAGATTGCGGGCGCCTGCAATTGCGCATGTTCGGCCACATCGGTCAGCCGGGTTCCGGCGAAGCCCTTGGTGCATAGGACGTGGGCAGCCGCGTCCAGGATGCGTGACCGGGTGCGGTCCGATTTCGACTGGTCCTTGGTGGGGGACTCTGGCTCGCTGGGCACTGTTCGATCATATCGAGTGCGACCTGCCTGTTTGCGATCGCGGAACGACTTGCGGCGACGAGCGTGGGGATAGTGGCGGTTCTGTCGTTACGCATCGTCTCGTCGACTGTTCGCGAAACGGGCAGCACAACCGCATGAACAGCATGTAGAAAATTGCAGATGACGTGCCGAGTCATTGGTGTTCACACATCAGCTGGGCATATTTTTTATGATAGATTAACCATCGTGTGGCGCATCGACGAGGACGGGTCTCGCGACATCGACCTTCGCTGGCGCGCACGGATGGACATCAAAGGCGCCCGCGGCGACGTTGGACAGGCTGGGCCGTGCGTATCATCGCTCTGTGATTCAGAGTCGACGGCGCTCCGCAGCGATCAGCGAGCCCGCGGGCGAGGGCGAATCGTCCACTGAATCGATGTCGACACGCGAGCGGATTCTCGACGCGGCAGCTCATGTGCTGTCCGAAAACGGCTATGCCGGGCTTCGTCTGACCGACGTAGCCGCTGAAGCCAACCTGCAGGCCCCTGCCATCTACCACTACTACGCCTCGCGCGACGAGTTGGTCGAGGAGGTGATGTGGTCAGGCATCGTGGGTATGCGTGAATATGTCGCCACTGTTCTCGACGGTCTGCCCGACGGAACGCCGCCCCTGATGCGATTGCTGACCAGCGCTGAGGCCCATCTGCGCCACGTGCTGCAGGCCTCGGACTACGCCACCGCGTGGATCCGCAACGCCGGACAGGTCCCACTGGCGATTCGTAAGCGGCAGATCGTCGAAGAGGAACGGTATGGCGAAATCTGGCGCCGACTCATCAACGATGTGGCCCGGGCAGGTCTGCTGCGACCGGAACTGGACCTGTACATCGCGCAGATGCTGGTCCTGGGCGCCCTGAACTGGGCGGTGGAATGGTGGACACCCAGCGTCGGATCTGTCGAATCGGTTGTGGAGAACGCGAAATCATTGATTCGCCAAGGCCTGACGAACGATTCGTGACACCACCAGCACGCGCGACAGCCGGTCAGTGCAGGATGAGGTCTCGTACCGCCGAAGTGGTGTGGGGTTGCCACAGGGCCTGGAGGGGCACCAGCAGCGGCTCATCGAGATCGACCACCGCGACGGTGCCGTCGACGGCTGGTCCCGGTGGCGCGGTGACGAATGCGGCGGCGTCCTCGGTGATCGCGGCCACCTCCGGCGGGCAGCCCTGTACCCGGCTGACCCGGTACTGCGGTTCGAAGCCGGCGCGGCGGCAGGCGTTGATCAGGAAATCGCTGTAGTACGACGCCCCGGGCGGTGCCCACAGCGCAATGGATTCACCCGCCAGATCAGCGATGCCGAGGTGCGTGCGGGCGGCCAGCGGATGGTTGCTGCGCACCGCGACGCGCAGTGTGTCGTAACGGATCACGGTCGTGGCGAGCCGTTCCTGCGGTACCACGCCGCGGCGCAGTCCCAGGTGCACGGTGCCGTCGCGCACCCCGGTGACCAGCTGATCGGGGAACATCTGCCGGACGGTGAACGAGGTCCTGGGCGCGCCGGCGATCGCCGGTTCGATCAGCGCGTAGACGTCATGGTTGGTGATCGCAGGGGAGTGGCCCACGACGAACTCATCCGGTCCGGCGCTGGCCGCGGCCCGGGTGTGTTGGGTGATGGTTCTGGCCGCCGCCAACAGGGTGCGACCCTCGTCGAGCAGCGTCTGGCCCGCCGGGGTGAGCGTGATACGACGGCCGGAGCGCACCAGCAGCGTCGCACCGAGGTCCTTCTCCAGCTGCCGAACGGAGCTGGACAGCGCCTGCTGGGACAGATGCAGCTGCGCGGCGGCCCGGGTGAATCCGGCGGCGTCCACCACCGCGACGAAATGGCTCAGTCGACGCAGATCCGGGACGGTGGGCACCGAGACCACACTAGCCACAAGTAATAGTTGTTCAAAGGACGTAAATCGATGTTTCTCATTTGTGCATCTGCCGACTAGCTTCGGTATCCGAAACAGGAGGGACTACCCATGAGCAATCTTGCGGGCAAATCGGCGGTGGTCGCGGCCGGGGCCAAGAACCTGGGCGGGCTGATCAGCGCCACGTTGGCGCGCAGCGGCGTCAACGTCGCGGTGCACTACAACAGCGACGGCTCCGAACCCGACGCCGACAAGACCGTCGCCGCGGTCCGGCAAGCCGGCGCCCAGGCCATCAAGGTGCAGGGCGACCTGACCCACCCGGCCAACGTCACCGCGCTGTTCGACGCCGCGGTGGACGCCTTCGGAGGAGTGGACTTCGCGGTCAACACCGTCGGCAAGGTATTACGCAAACCGATGCTGGAAACAACTGAGGCCGAATATGATTCGATGTTCGACATCAACGCCAAGGCGGCGTACTTCTTCCTGCAACAGGCCGGCAGGCGCCTCAACGACAACGGTTCGGTGGTGACGATCGTGACCGCACTGCTGGGCGCGTTCACCGACGGGTATTCCACCTACGCGGGATCCAAGAGTCCGGTGGAGCACTTCACCCGGGCGGCGGCCAAGGAGCTCGGGACCCGGGGCATCAGCGTCAACAGCGTTGCACCCGGTCCGATGGACACCCCGTTCTTCTACCCGCAGGAGACCCCGGAACGCGTCGAGTTCCACAAGTCGCAGGGGATGGGCAACCGGCTGACCCGGATCGAGGACATCGCGCCGCTGGTGGTGTTCCTGCTCGACGGCGGGCACTGGGTCACCGGCCAGACGATCTTTGCCAACGGCGGTTACACCACGCGGTAATCCCGCGCGAGCGTGCGCAGATGTACGGCCCCACTTGGGGGTTTGGCGTACAACTGCGCACGCTCGCGACAAGAAAAATTACAGCGGGATGTTCTTGTGCCGGCCGCGACGGGCAGGCGCCTCGGCCAGGGCCTGGGTGATCTTGCTGCGGGTGTGCGACGGGTCGATCTTCTCGTCGACCACGCCGATGTCGATGGCGCTGTCCACGCCGCCGGCGATCCGCTCGTGCTCCAAGGCGAGTTCCTCGTGCAGCGCCTCGCGCTCGTGATCGGGGGCGGCGGCCAGCTTCTTCTTGTGCAGGATGCCGACCGCGGCCTTGGCCCCCATCACCGCCACCTCGGCGTCCGGCCAGGCGAACACCTTGGTGGCGCCCAGGGACCGGGAGTTCATCGCGATGTAGGCCCCGCCGTAGGTCTTGCGGGTGACCAGGGTGACCCGGGGAACGGTGGCCTCGCCGAACGCGTGCAGCAGCTTGGCGCCGCGGCGCACCACGCCGCCCCACTCCTGGCCGACACCGGGCAGGTAGCCCGGCACGTCGACGATCACGATCAGCGGAATGCCGAACGCGTCGCACAGCCGCACGAAACGCGCCGACTTCTCGGCGCTTTCGGAGTTCAGGCAGCCGCCCAGCCGCAGCGGGTTGTTGGCCAGCACCCCGACGGTGCGCCCGGACAACCGGCCCAGCCCGACCACCATCGAAGGGGCCCACTTGGCCTGGAGCTCGTCGAACGGCGCGTCGTCATCGAGCAGCGCGTGCACCAGCGGGTGCACGTCGTAGGCGCGCCGCGCCGACTCCGGAAGCAGTGCGTGCAGGTCGATCTCGCCTGCCTCGGCCTTGTTGCGGTCGAAATGACCCTGCTGGCAGAACAATCCGACCAGGCGGCGGCCCCGCTCGTAGGCGTCGAGCTCGTCGTCGGCGACGATGTGGCACACCCCGGACTTCTTGTGGTGGGTGTCGGGGCCGCCGAGCGCAGCCATGTCGACGTCCTCACCGGTCACACTGCGAACCACGTCCGGCCCGGTGACGAACACCCGGCCTTCGGGCGCCATCACGATGACGTCGGTCAGAGCCGGACCGTAGGCGGCGCCACCGGCGGCGAAACCGACCACCACCGAGATCTGCGGGACATAGCCGGAGGCCCGGATCATGGCCTCGAAGACCAGTCCGACCGCGTGCAGGGCACGCACTCCCTCAGCCAACCGTGCACCGCCGGAGTGCCACAGGCCCACGATCGGGCTCTGCTCGGCGATCGCCGTGTCGTAGGCGTTGACGATGTGGTCGCAGCCCTCGATGCCCATCGCACCGCCCATCACGGTGCCGTCGGTGCAGAACGCGATGGTCCGCACGCCGTTGACGGTGCCGCCGGCCGCGAGCACGCCGGAACGGTCGCGCTCATGCAGCAGTTCGATGGTGCCGTCGTCGAAGAATGTCGACAGACGCAGCAGGGGGTCGCGCGGGTCGAGTGATTCGCCCACCGTCTCGGGAGCCATGGTCGTCATCGGCCTCTCCTTAATCAATTGGTCTTGTGGTGTCGCCACTGGTCCGTCATGACCGTTAATACCGGCCGAAGACGAGCGCGACGTTGTGCCCGCCGAATCCGAACGAGTTGTTGATCGCGTACTGGTAGTTGCCCGGACGCGGAGCATCGGCTACCACATCCAGGTCGATCTCGGGATCGAGATTTTTCAGATTCAGCGTCGGCGGGATCACCTGATCACGCAGGGCCATCACGGTCAGGATGGATTCCACCGCGCCGACCGCGCCGACCGAGTGGCCGAGCGCACTCTTGGGGGCGTACACCGCGGCGTTGCCGCCGTGCTTGCCCAATGCGTGGGTGATGGCGTGGCCTTCGGCCACGTCGCCGACCGAGGTGCCGGTGGCATGAGCGTTGACGTGGTCGATGTCGCCGGGTGCCAGGCCGGCGACCCGGATCGCCCGCGACATCGCTCGGCCGGCACTTTCGCCGTCCGGGTCCGGCGCGACGATGTGGTAGCCGTCGGACGTGATCGACGCACCCATGACGCGCGCGATGATGTTGGCACCGCGGGCCTTGGCGTGTTCTTCGGTCTCGATCACCATCAGCGCGGCCGCCTCGCCGAACACGAAGCCGTTGCGGTCGCGGTCGAAGGGACGGCAGGCGCCCGCCGGGTCGTCGTTGGAGTTGGACAGCACGATGCGCATCTGGGCGAACCCGGCGATCGGAACCGCCTCGATCCGGGTCTCCACACCGCCGCAGATCGCGATGTCGGCCTCGCCGAGCACGATCTGCTGCCAGGCGTGCGCGATGCCCTCCGACCCGGATGCGCACGCCGAGATCGGAGTGATGACCCCGGCCTTGGCCTGGCGGTCCAGTCCGATCGTGGCCGCCGCACCGTTGGGCATGTATTTCTGCACGGTCAGCGGGGACACGGCCCGGAAGCCGCGTTCCCGCATGGCGTCGTAGGCGTAGACCAGTTCCTCGGTGGAACCCAGCCCGGTGCCGACCGAAACCATGAGGCGCCGCGCGTCGACCTCCGGCGACCCGGTGTTCTCCCAGGCCCGCCGGCTCATTGCCAGCGCCATCTTCTGCAGATACGACAGCCGCCGCAACTCGGTGCGGCTCAGCCCCTCGTCGAAGCACTCCGGCGTCTCCACCAGGTGCCCGCCGATGCGGACCGGCAGGTCGTACTTCGTGATGAAGTCGTCGGTGAGCGTGCGGATGCCGCTCTGGCCGTCGAGCAGACCTTTCCAGGTGTGTTCTGCATCGGCGGCCAGAGCGGTCGTCATGGCAAAACCGGTGACGACGACGTTGGGTAAACCGTTGCCAGTAGCCAGTGTTGACATGGGTGTTCCGAACTCCTCTTCCCCGTCGGAGTGTCAGTACCGCCCGAAGGCGAGCGCGACGTTGTGCCCACCGAACCCGAATGAGTTGTTGATCGCGTACTGGTACTCGCCGTACCGGGGAGCACCCGCGACCACGTCGAGATTGATCTCCGGGTCCGGCGTCTCGTAGTTCAGCGTCGGCGGGATGACCCCGTCGCGCAGCGAGAGCACCGTCAGCACCGATTCGAGCGCACCGACCGCTCCGATGGAGTGGCCCAGCGCCGACTTGGGTGCGTACACCGCGGCGTGCTCACATCCGGCTTCCCGGATGGCGTTCGCCTCGGCGGTGTCACCGATCGGAGTGGCTGTTCCGTGGGCGTTGATGTGGTCGATGTCCTTGGCGGACAGGCCCGCCAGTTCCAGCGACCGCTTCATGGCCTGACCGGCCCGCTTGCCATCGGGTCCGGGAGCCACCATGTGGAAGGCGTCGGAAGTGATTCCGGCACCCATCAACCGGGCCAGCGGCTTGGCGCCGCGAGCCTTGGCGTGCTCCTCGGTCTCGATGATCATCATCGCGCCGGCCTCGCCGAACACGAAGCCGTCCCGGGCCTTGTCGAAGGGCCGTGACGCCTTCTCGGGCTCGTCGTTGCGGGTCGACATGGCGCGCATCATCGAGAACGCCGCGATCGGCAGCGCCTCGATCATGCCCTCCACGCCGCCACAGACGACCATGTCGGCGTCACCCATCACGATGTGACGCCAGGCGTGCGCGATGGCCTCCGAACCCGACGAACACGCCGAGACCGGCGTGATCACCCCGGCGCGGGCGCCGAGCTGCAGCCCGGCGACCGCAGCGGCGCCGTTGGGCATGACCATCTGCACGGCCAACGGCGACACCTTGCGGGGGCCGCCCTCGTTCATCAGGTCGTAGGTCTCGACGATCTTCTCGCCGCCGCCCAAGCCGGTGCCGATGACGACCGCGAGCCGGTCCTTGTCGACGTCCGGCGTGCCGGCGTTCGACCAGAGCCGCTCGCTGAGCAGTTTGGACATCCGCTGGACGTAGGACATGCGGCGCAGGTCCAACCGGCCCATGTGGTCGTCGACCGGGTCCTTGAGCTGACCGCCGATCTTGACCGGCAGCTCCCATTTCTCGGTGAAATCACCGGTGAGGGTACGGATACCGCTCTCGCCGGCCAGCAGACCCTTCCACGTGCCGTCGATATCCGCAGCGATCGATGTTGTTGCCTCAACGGCGGTTACCACCACAGAGGGGTAACCGCCGTTGGCCGTAGAAGGCTTGGACACTTAGCTCTCCGAACCGAACTTCTCGCGCAGCGCGGCGGCGGCCTCGGGGTTCTCGGCCTCGAGCTTCTGGATGTAGCCGACCACGTCGCCGACGGTGCGCAGACCGGCGAGGTCCTCGTCGGGGATCTTCACGCCGTACTTGTCCTCGGTCTGCACGGCGATCTCCACCATCGACAGCGAGTCGATGTCCAGGTCGTCGACGAAGGACTTCTCGACGGTGACCTCGCTCGGCTCGATACCGGTCACCTCTTCGATGATCTCGGCGAGACCGGCGATGATTTCATCCTGACTTGCAGGCACTGTGTTTCCCTTCGGTTGGATCCGCACGGGGTGTGCGGCGTTATTACTGCGTATCTGGTTGTGCAGCTTTGGAAGCCGGCTAGAACTCGGGGAGCCCGTCCAGATCTGCGGGGGACTTGACGGCGTGCGTCGGGGTCCCCCGAAGTTCGCGTTTGGCGATGCCGGCCAGGGTTCCCGCGGGCGGGAACTCCACGATCGCGGTGACCTCGCGGGAGCGGAGCGTCTCGGTGCACAGGTCCCAGCGCACCGGCCGGGTCAGCTGCGCGACCAGCTGTTCCATCGCGGCGGCCGCCGAGGTGACCGGCTGCCCGTCGCGGTTGGACAGCAGCGTCGCGGTCGGGTCGTTGGCGGTGACCTGCTCTGCGGCGGCGGAGTAGGCCTCCAGCGCGGGGGCCATGAACTGGGTGTGGAATGCACCGGCGGTGGCCAGCTTCCGGACCCGGGCCTTGGCGGGCGGGTCTTCGGCGAGCTTGTCCAATGCGGTCAGCGGGCCGGCCGCGACGATCTGGCCGACGGCGTTGCGGTTGGCCGGAATCAGGTCGAGCTGTTCGAGGCGGGCCAGCACCTCGGCTTCGTCGCCGCCGAGCACCGCGGCCATACCGGTCGGCTCGAGCGCGCAGGCCTTGGCCATCTCGCGCCCGCGGGTGGCGGCCAGCATGACGGCGTCATCGGGGGATATCACGCCCGCGATGGCGTAGGCGGCGATCTCACCGACGGAGTGGCCGGCCACGATCACGTCGTCACCCAGCGGGCCGCTGCGGCGCTGGGACAGCTCGGCGTAGGCCAGCAGGGTGGCGGCCACCACCAGCGGCTGAGTGACCGCCGTGTCGGTGATCTCCTCGGCGGTGGCGGTGGTGCCCAGCGTGACCAGGTCCAGGTCGCTGACCTTCGACCACGAGGCCAACTGGTCGGCGGCGCCGGGCAGTTCCAGCCACGGCGACAGCATGCCGGGGGTCTGGGATCCCTGTCCGGGAGCGAGCAACGCAATCACGTCTTTAAGAGAACATTGTGAAGCGCCGTTTGCAGGATGTCCTAGATTATGAACATTGTCTTATGTTTTTGTGGAACCCCTACAAATCTGTCATCCGATGCGACGTGTTTGATACCGTCTCGCGACAACTTGCCGGGTAATGGTGCATTTAGACAGGCCTCCGCGGGCCGTTCTCATCCGATCTGCTGGTTGTCGGCGGCGGGGCCGGTCGCGGGCGGAGTGTCGTAGGTCACGTGTGCGCTGCTGAAGCTGGCCCGCTGCGCCTGGTTGGCCAGCCGGCCCACCGTGGCGGCGACCCGCAGCACGTAGGCGTCGCGCGGCTGGGTGGGGTCGCGTCCGGTGAAGTCGGCGATCCGCTTCAGCCGGTAGCGGACGGTGTTTGGATGAACGAACAACTTGCGGGCGCAGGCCTCGATAGCGCCGCCACAGTCAAGGTAGGCGTCCAGGGTCTCGGTCAGCGCCGGGCCGGCCTCGGCCAGTGGCCGCATGACATCGGTGTGCAGGGCCGCGATCGCCGAGGGGTCCCCGATCAGCGCTCGCTCCGGCAGCAGTTCGCGGGCCAGCACCGGCCTCGGTGCCCCGGTCCAGCCGATCACGGCGTTCATGCCGGAGATCGCTTCGCTGGCGCTGTGGTAGGCCGCGGTCAGGGTGGGTGCGGTCGGGCCGATCACCACCTGCCCGTCCGAGAAGGCCCCGAGCAGGTCGGCGAAGAACTTCTGGGTCGGTGACAGCGGACCGGACACGATGGCCACCAGCCAGGTGCCGTGCACGTCGGTCAGCGCCGCGCGTCCATGGCGTTCGGCGACGTCGCGGACGTCTTGGCAGGCTTTCTGTCCGGAGATGTCGTCGGGACCGGGTGGCGCTATGCCGACCACCACGGTGGCCGGCGCGGTGGTGTCCCAGTTCAGCGCCGCGGCCCGGCTCAGCAGTTCGGGTCCGGTGTCGCCGCGCACCACGGCGTCGACCACGCTGGCCTCCATCCGGGAATCCCAGGTGCCCCGGGCCTCGGCGGCGTCGGCGTAGGCCGACGCCGCGGTGAAGGCCAGGTCGCGGCTGTACTTGAGGATGCCCACCGTCAGCGCGGTCACCTGCTCCTCGGAGCGGGCCAACAGGGGCACCACCTCCTCGAAGTACTCCATGGTGACCCGCACCATGTCCACGGTGTGGCGCAGCGCGATGTGCCGGGTCAACTCCTGGGGTACCAGCTCGAACGCCTGCGCGGTGTGGCTGACGTTGCCGTGTGGGTCGTGCATCCACTCGGCGAAGTTGACCACCGCTGCCTGCACCACCAGGGCGACGCTGGCCCGCTGGGACGCCTGCAGGTCGGCGAAGAACGGCAGCCGATCGCCCATCGCCGACACCGCCTCGGTGGCCAGCCGGCCCGAGTAGTGCTTGAGCCTGCGCAGCAGGGTGTCCGGGACGGCGCTCAGCAGGTCCAGTGTGGAGCGTGGCAGGCCGGTGCCGCTCGAGGCACCGAGAGCACCCAGAGCGCCGTTGTCAGCCATCCCTAAAACTTACGCCGGTCGTCTGGTTGATTCCAACAAAAGTCGCGACGGTTCGCCGGTGCCGCGCTAGGCGACTCCCGGATCCGACGTCTGCTCCGGAGCGGCCAGCACGTCGTCGATCTGATAGCGGTTGGCTGCCGTGATCGGGGCCGAGGGGTCGATCTTGCCGCCGCGGGCCAACGCGGCCAGTACCGCCACCACCACCGACTCGGCGTCGGTGTTGAAGTAGCGGCGTGCCGCCGGGCGGGTGTCGGAGAAGCCGAATCCGTCGGTGCCCAGGGTGACGTAGTCGCCGGGCACCCACGGCCGGATCTGCTCGGGCACCGCGCGCATCCAGTCCGACACCGCGACGACCGGGCCGGTGGCGTCCGCCAGCGCCTGCGTCACGTACGGCACCGCGGCCGGGCGCTCCGGGTGGCGCAGCCGCTCGCGTTCGACCGCCACACCGTCGCGGTTGAGCTCACCCCAGCTGGTCACCGACCACACGTCGGCGGCCACATCCCACTCGGCGGCCAGCATGTTGGCGGCCCGCAGCGCCTCGGGCATCGAGACCCCGGAGGCCAGGATCTGGGCGGTGTGCGCCCGGGGCTCCGCAGCCTGCTGGTAGCGGTAGATACCCCGCAACAGGCCTTCCGGGTCGAAACCTTCCGGCTCGGCCGGCTGGACGTACGGCTCGTTGTAGATGGTCATGTAGAAGTACACGTTCTCCGGGTCGGGCCCGAACATGCGCTGCAGCCCGCTTTCGATGATGTGGGCGACCTCGTAGGCGAACGCGGGATCGTAGGAGACCACCGCCGGGTTGGTGCTGGCCAACAGCAGCGAGTGCCCGTCGGCGTGCTGCAGGCCCTCGCCGGTCAACGTGGTGCGGCCGGCGGTGGCGCCCAGGACGAAACCGCGCGCCATCTGATCGGCGGCCGCCCACAGGCCGTCGCCGGTGCGTTGGAACCCGAACATCGAGTAGAAGATGTAGATCGGGATCATCGGCTCATCGTGGGTGGCGTACGACGTCCCGACCGCGGTGAACGAGGCCGTCGAGCCGGCCTCGTTGATGCCCTCGTGCAGGATGTGGCCGATTTCGCTTTCCTTGTAGGCCAGCATGAGATCGGCGTCGACCGAGGTGTACAGCTGCCCGTTTCGGTTGTAGATCTTCAAGGACGGGAACCACGAGTCCATCCCGAACGTGCGGGCCTCGTCGGGAATGATCGGCACCAGCCGATGCCCGATTTCTTTGTCCCGCAACAATTCCTTGAACACCCGCACGGTGGCCATGGTGGTGGCGACTTCCTGGGTGCCCGAGCCCTTCTTGACCGCCGCATAGGCGTCGGAGGCGGGCAACGCCAGCGGCCGGGCCTGGGTGCGCCGGTGCGGAACGAAGCCGCCCAGGGCGCGTCGCCGGTCCAGCAGGTAGCGGATCTCCGGGGCGTCCTCGCCTGGGTGATAGTACGGCGGAAGGTACGGGTTGTCCTCGAATTCCTTGTCCGAGATGGGAATTCGCATCTCGTCGCGGAAATCCTTGAGGTCCTGCAGGCGGAACTTCTTCATCTGGTGGGTGGCGTTGCGACCCGCGAAGTAGCTGCCCAGGCTGTAGCCCTTGATGGTCTTGGCCAGGATGACGGTCGGCTGACCCTTGTGCTCGGTGGCCGCGCGATAGGCGGCATGGACCTTCCGGTAGTCGTGGCCGCCGCGCTTGAGGTGCCAGATGTCCTGGTCGGACAGATTCTCGACCAGGGCTTTGGTGCGCGGGTCACGACCGAAGAAGTGTTCCCGTACGTAGCCGCCGTCGTTGGCCTTGTAGGTCTGGTAGTCGCCGTCGGGGGTGACGTTCATCAGGTTGACCAGGGCGCCGTCCCGGTCGGCGTGCAGCAGGGCGTCCCACTCGCGGCCCCACACCACCTTGATCACGTTCCAGCCGGCGCCCCGGAAGAACGACTCCAGCTCCTGAATGATCTTGCCGTTGCCGCGGACCGGACCGTCGAGACGCTGCAGGTTGCAGTTGATCACGAAGGTCAGGTTGTCCAGACCCTCCAACGCACCGACATGCAGCAGCCCACGGCTTTCCGGCTCGTCCATCTCGCCGTCGCCCAAGAAGCACCACACGTGCTGGTCGGAGGTGTCCTTGATGCCGCGGTCATGCAGGTAGTGGTTGAACCGGGCCTGGTAGATGGCGTTCATCGGTCCCAGGCCCATCGACACCGTGGGGAACTCCCAGAAGTCGGGCATGAGCCGCGGGTGCGGGTAGGAGGGCAGGCCGCCGCCGGGGTGGCTGTGCTCCTGCCGGAAACCGTCGAGTTGGTGGGTGGACAGCCGGCCTTCCAGGAACGCCCGGGCGTAGATGCCGGGGGAGGCGTGGCCCTGAATGAAGACGTGGTCGCCGCCACCCGGGTGGTCCTTGCCACGGAAGAAGTGGTTGAACCCGACCTCATACAGCGTCGACGACGACGCGTAGGTGGAGATGTGGCCGCCGACCCCCACGCCCGGCCGCTGGGCGCGGTGCACCATGACCGCGGCGTTCCAGCGGATCCACCGGCGATAGCGGCGCTCGGTGTCCTCGTCGCCGGGGAACCACGGCTCCAATTCGGTTGGGATGGTGTTGACGTAGTCGGTGGAGGTGAGTGCCGGGATCGCCACCCGCTGCTCGCCGGCGCGTTCCAAAAGCCGCAGCATCAGATAACGGGCCCGCGCCGAGCCGGACCGTGCCAGCAGCGCGTCGAAGGACTCCAGCCATTCGGAGGTCTCTTCCGGATCGATGTCGGGAAGGTAGGACGCCACGCCCTCCCGGATCACCCGCACCCGGTCGGCTTCGCCTGCGCCGCTTGGTTTTTTAGCCAGATCCTGGCCTGTCGCATCGATAGTCAACGCACTACTCCTTGTTTTGGAGGTCAAGTTGTGTCTCCCGGCTTGTGGCTAGGACGACACCGAACCGATCTCTGCGAACGGTCCTGTCCTTTTTATCCTGCCTCACCGGGGTCGGGACCGGCGGTGGGGCAGTGACGGATGGGGCGGGCTGATCTCCGCCCGCCGTTCACTACCCGGTAACGTCTGTTGGGTGCTGACCGGATGGCGGACCGCCTCGCGCGAGCGGGCGCGGAGACACGCCCGGACAGGCGCGCTGGCGGTGGGTGGGGCCGCGGCGTTGGCCATGGGCGTCGTCGGCTGTACCAGCATCATCGGTGGTTCCCCGCAGGCGGACACCTCCGAGGCGCCGGCGTACCGCTCCTCGGTGTCGGCGTCGGTGTCGGCCTCAGAGGCGACGTCGAGCATTCGCGAGACCCAGCGTCAGCAGTCGATGACGACCCAGGCGGTGCGCGGTGCCTGCGGCAGGTTCGCCTCGAGCAGCAGCGACGCCGTCGACACGGTGAACAAGTACGTGGAGGCGTTCAACAACGGCGGGGACATCCCCGGCACCGCCGGGCCGGCAGTCGAAGCGCTCAACCACAGCGCCGACGAAGTGACCGGAGCCGTCAACGAGAAGCTGTCGAGAGAGCTCCAGGATGCGTTCGGCGCCTATGCCGAAGCCGCGCGCGGCGTGGCGAACGCGATTTCCAGCAAGGCGCCGATCTCGGTGTACAACGCCCGCAAAGATGAACTCAACCGGGCCAGGCAGAGGGGGATGGAGCTGTGCCGAGCATTCTGAGCCCCGGTGGCTCAGCGAGCCTCGACGGAGGAGAGGCGAAGCTGGGGCCGCCGCATGAACGCGGGATCGCGTTCTGCCGGGTGATTCGCCCACAAGCGGCTCCCGGTGCTGTGCAACGATAATGCCCAACACAAGAGGCACTGATGATTGAGGGAGGTCACACGGTGGTCGCGGCGGATAACGCCCCGAGCTTCGCCCGCAAATTGGGCATCGAGAGCAAGCAGTTGGTCCAGGAGTTCGGCTGGGACGAGGACGCCGACGATGACATCCGTGTCGACGTCGAAGAGGCCTGCGGCAGCGAACTGCTCGACGAAGACACCGACGAGGTGGTCGACGTGGTGCTGCTGTGGTGGCGCGACGGTGACGGGGACCTGGTAGACACCCTGATGGACGCGATCACCGCGTTGGCCGACGACGGCGTGATCTGGGTGTTGACGCCCAAGACCGGAAGGTCGGGGCACGTACAGCCCGCCGAGATCGCGGAGGCGGCCCCAACCGCAGGCCTGATGCCGACCTCGTCGGTGAATCTCGGTGACTGGAGCGCCAGTCGATTGGTGCAGCCCAAATCACGGACGGGAAAGCGTTGATGCGCGAAGTCGGTGCCGAAGCCCCTGATTTCACTCTCAAGGATCAGGATCAGCAGCTGGTCACGTTGAGCGATTTCCGGGGCAAGAAGAACGTCCTGCTGGTGTTCTTCCCGCTGGCCTTCACCGGCATCTGCCAGGGCGAGCTGGACCAGTTGCGCGATCACCTGCCCAGCTACGTCAACGACGACAGCGTGGCCATGGCCATCTCGGTGGGCCCGCCGCCCACCCACAAGGTCTGGTCCGCCGAGAGCGGGTTCCTGTTCCCGGTGCTCTCGGACTTCTGGCCGCACGGCGAGGTCAGCCAGTCGTTCGGGGTGTTCAACGACGACACCGGCTTCTCCAACCGCGGCACCTTCGTCGTCGACAAGTCCGGGATCATCCGGTTCGCCGAGATGAAGCAACCCGGCGAGGCGCGCGATCAGCAGCTCTGGCTCGACGCGCTGGCGGCTCTCAAGGCGTAGTTCTTCGTACTTCACGTTTTCCCCGCGAGATTGCACTGACGCAGGTTTTCTTGACTTGGTGCTGCGTCAGCGCAATCTCGCGGTTTTGGGCGCCCGGCACCAGCCGGGTAATCTGCCCGAGGCAGGGGCGCGTAGCTCAGTGGTAGAGCTCTGGTTTTACACACCAGCGGTCGGCGGTTCGATACCGTCCGCGCCCACCAGATTTATTGCTCAGTGCGAATGAGCGTGGCTGGCATCCTGCAGTCCGGCCTGATGCACGTGCGAGTGACTGTGCACGGTGCCGTCCTCGTGAGTGTGCTCGTGTTCGTGCTCGACGTGCTCGTGCCCGTGCGTGTCGTGCACGTGGGTGTGCGTTACTTCGCCATGGGTGTGCTCGTGCGCGTGCGGCGCGTCGTGGGTGTGGTCTTGGCCGTGGTTGTGGTGCGACATGACCGTTCATCTCCCTTGTTCGATGATTCGTTGCCCCAGCGCGGGCAACACCTGACCGGCAGCAGCCGGGAGGTTCCTGGTGGCGCGGTGATGCGGCGGCACCCCCGGGCCCGCGTGCTCGGCGTTGAAAACGGCGTCGGTGACCAGCTGGCCGACGTGCTCGTTCTCCATGCTGTAGAAGATCGTGGTGCCCTCCCGCCGGGTGCGCACCAGCCGTGCCATCCGCAGCTTCGCCAGGTGCTGTGAGACCGACGGGGCCGGCTTGCCGACGTGTTCGGCGAGTTCGTTGACCGACATCTCGCGGTCAGTCAGTGCCCACAGCACCTGGACCCGGGTGGCGTCGGCCAGCATCCGGAACACTTCGACGATCAGACCGACCTGATCGTCGGGGAGCGGACTCGTTACACCAGTATCTGCATGCATATGCAGATAGTAGTCCTTGACGGCTATGGGGTGTCAACGGGGTGCGAACCCTCGGCTCATCCGAGGGGCGGATGGGGCGGTCGGTAGTGTCCAGCGGGCAGGTCGTCACGCACTAGTGGAGGTAGCCCGATGTCGACGCAGTCCATGCGCCAGCCCATTCATTCCGGGCATCTCACCGTGGGGGCCCTCAAGCGCCACCAGGACACCCCGGTGCTGTTCCTCGGCGACACCACGTTGACCGGTGGTCAGCTCGCCGAGCGCATCAGCCAGTACATCCAGGCGTTCGGGGCGCTCGGCGCCGATACGTTCGGCCTGCTGTCGCTGAACCGGCCCGAGGTGTTGATGATCATCGGCGCCGGCCAGATCCAGGGCCACCGGCGCACGGCGCTGCACCCGCTGGGTTCGCTGGACGACCATGCCTACGTGCTGGCCGACGCCGAGGTCAGCTCGCTGATCATCGATCCCACACCGGCTTTCGTGGAGCGCGCCCTGGGCCTGCTCGAGAAGGTGCCCACGTTGCAGCAGGTGCTGACCATCGGGCCGGTGCCGCCGGAGCTCGAAGGGAAGGCCATCGACCTGGCAGCCGCAGCGGCCAAGTACGACCCGCAGCCGCTGGTGGCCGCCGACCTGGCCGCAGATCACATCGGCGGCCTCACCTACACCGGCGGGACCACCGGCAAGCCGAAGGGCGTCATCGGCACCGTCGGGTCCATCACGGCGATGACGACCATTCAGCTCGCCGAGTGGGAATGGCCGGAGCGCCCGAAATTCCTGATGTGCACCCCGCTGTCGCATGCGGGCGCGGCGTTCTTCGTGCCGACGATCGTCAAGGGCGGTCAGCTGGTGGTGCTGACCAAATTCGATCCCGCCGAGGTGCTGCGGGTGATCGAGGAGCAGAAGATCACCGCCACCATGCTGGTGCCGTCGATGATCTACGCGCTGATGGATCACCCGGATTCGCGCACCCGCGACCTGTCGTCGCTGGAGACGGTGTACTACGGCGCCTCGGCGATGAACCCGGTCCGGCTTCAGGAGGCCATCGACCGGTTCGGCCCGATCTTCGCCCAGTACTACGGCCAGTCCGAGGCGCCGATGGTGATCACCTACCTGGCCAAGGGGGACCACGACCAGAAGCGACTCACCTCATGCGGCCGCCCGACGCTGTTCGCCCGGGTGGCGCTGCTGGGCGACGACGGCAACCCGGTGCCCCAGGGTGAGGTCGGCGAGATCTGCGTGTCCGGCCCGCTGCTGTCGGGCGGCTACTGGAAGCTTCCGGAGGCCACCGCCGACACCTTCAAGGACGGCTGGATGCACACCGGCGACCTGGCCCGCGAGGATGAAGAAGGCTTCTACTACATCGTCGACCGCACCAAGGACATGATCGTCACCGGCGGTTTCAACGTGTTCCCCCGCGAGGTCGAGGACGTCATCGCCGAGCATCCGTCGGTGGCCCAGGTGTGCGTGATCGGAACCCCCGACGAGAAGTGGGGCGAGGCCGTGACCGCAGTGGTGGTGCTGCGCCCGGGTGTCGACAGCGATGCCGCAGCGGTGGCCACGATGACCGCCGAGATCCAGTCCGCCGTCAAAGAACGCAAGGGTTCGGTGCAGTCGCCCAAGCAGGTGATCGTCGCCGAATCGGTGCCGGTGACCGCGCTGGGCAAGCCGGACAAGAAGGCGGTGCGCGCCCAGTTCTGGTCCGGCGCAGAGCGTTCCGTCGGCTGAGATCAGCCCAGTGCCGAGGCCAGCTGCCGCCACTGCTCCCGCGGGAACGCGCGCGGGTCCGCGTCCAGCAGTTGCACGCACACGTGGTCGGCGCCGGCGGCCTGGTGCTCGGCGATCCGGTTGGTGACGTCTTCGGGGGTTCCCCAGGCGATGATCGCGTCGAACAACCGGTCACTGACGCCGGCGACGTCGTCCTCGGTGAAACCCGACCGCAGCAGGTTGTTGGCGTAGTTGGGCAGTGCCAGGTAGGAGCCCAGCCACTTGGTGCCGATCTCGCGTGCCTCCTCGCGGCTGGCACACAGGATTGCGGTCTGCTCGGGCAGCAGCAGCGGTCCGGCGCCCAGCTGCTCGCGGGCATACCGGGTGTGCTCGGGGGTGGTCAGGTACGGGTGAGCGCCGCGGCTGCGGTCGGCGGCCAGCTGCAGCATCTTCGGGCCGAGCGCCGCGAGCACCCGCGACCCGACCGGGACGGGCGTGTCAGCGGCGTCGAGCTCATCGAGGAACGTCGTCATCGCCCGCAACGGCCGGCGGTACCGTCCGGGATCTCCGGCGTCCACCAGCGGCGCATGGCTGACCCCGATGCCCAGCAGGAATCGCTCACCGTGGGTGGCGGTCAGCGCCGCGTAGGACGCCGCCACATCGGCCGGGGTGTGCATCCACAGGTTCAAGATGCCGGTGGCGATCACCGCTTTCCGCGTCGCGGCCAGCAGATTGCTCACCGAGTCGAACACCGGACCGCCGACGTCGGGGATCCACAGCGCGCTGTAGCCCAGCTCCTCGCACTCGGCGGCCGCGTCGGCGGCTTCGCCCTGATCGCCGTAGCGCAGCGGCGCGCTCCAGATCCCCACACCTGCGATGTTCATCATGGCTCCAGGATGGCATGACGCCGTGGGCTAGACGAGGGGCATGCCGTTGCGGGCCCGAAAACGCATGTCCCACAGGTACGCTCGATAGCCCAGCACCCACACCTGGTGTGGGATCAGGCGGTCGGCCAATCGCAGCGCGGACAGTAGCCGTTCGAACCGGCGTTGCTGCGACGCAGACCAGTCCAACTGCATCAGCTGGCGGAACTCCGCGGGCAAGAATCCTGTCGTCGCGAACAGGTTGAGCGGGCCGGCCAGGCGCAGTGGCCAGGGCAGGAACACCATCGACGCCACCCCGTGCAGGTGTTCGCGCACTGGGGGGTCGATGCGCAGCTCGTCGAGCGAGCGCTTCCAGTACTCGTCGAACGCCGCTCGGTCCTTCGGCCACATCTCATCGCGTACCTGCAAGGTGGTGCCCAGCTTCTTGGCGTCGGCGTATATCGCGTCGGCGGACGCATCGTCGAGCGGACCGTGCAGGAACTCGTGCTGGTCGACGAAGTAGCGGTACAGGCAGGCCGCCACCCACAGTTGCAGGGCGGGGTCGAACGCGTTGTAGCGCACCGGGCTTTCGGGGGTGGACCGTACCTGCCGGTGTGCGGTGTCCACGGCGGCGCGGTAGAGCGCGCGGTCGTGCTCGCTGCCGATGGCGGCCACGGCCAGATAGGTGCCGGTGGTGCGGGCCCGCTTGAACGGATGCTTGTACACGTTGCCGCGGTCCACCCGGCTCTCCTGCACGCCGTAGCCGACCCCGGGCAGCGACAGCTGCATGATCACGTTGGCGGCCGGCAGCAGCATCGCGGCGGGATTCAACAGGTCGACGATCCTGGTGGCTCGTCTCATCGAGGCTGCTCCATAGCTGCGAGTATGCCCGAATGCCGCGGTTGATACTGCGATTGCTGCGGCTCAGCGGCGCCGGCCGTACCGATCGGCGAGCTTCTGCTCGACGGTCATCGGCGGCGCCGGCTGGGCGTCTTCGGTCGCGCCGGTCTCCTGCCCGTCACCGTCGGCTTGATTCCCCAAGGCCTTCTCGGCTCGGCGTGCCCGCAGTTCGGCGAAGGCGAAATAGCCCAGCCCTATTGGGGCCAGAATCCCGAACGCGATCCACTGAATCCCGTAGGACAGGAACGGCCCCGCGTCACGGCGCGGCAGTGCGATCACCCCCAGCCCACCGGGCTGGTCGTCCGCCAGCTGCAGGTAGGAGCCGGTCAACGGAACCTTGGTCAACTCCGCGATCTGATCGGTGTTGATCGAGTACACCTGCCGGAATCCGTTCTCGGTGAACGGATTCTTGCCCGGAATCGCGGCCTGCGAGTCCCGCAGCCGAGCGGTGACGGTGACCTCGGAAGTCGGCGGCGCCGGAATCTCGGGCACCCGCGTACCGCCGTCGTCGGTGCGCACAAAGCCCCGGTTGACCAGCACCGTCGGCCCGCCGTGGACGGCGAACGGTGTCAGCACCTCATAGGCCGGCACCCCGTCGATCACCCGCAGCCGCACCAGCACCTGCGCCTCGGGCAGATAGCGTCCGGTGGCGGTCACCGGCCGCCACTGTTCGTCGGGAGCCGACGAATCCTGCTGCGGCAGCAGTTCGGTCACCGGTACCGGCTGTGCGGTCAGGGCATGTTCGAGTTGGCTGTTGGCGCGCGACGTGGTGGTGTTCTTGCCCAATTGCCAGGGCGCCAGCACGGTGAAGCACAGGTAGGCGAAGGCCAGCACCACCACCGCCAGGGCCAGCCAGCTCGGGCGAAACAGGAACGCCAGCCGGCGCATCAGCCGCCCTCGCCGGACGCCAGCCGCCCGTCGACCCAGTCGTGCAGGCCCGGCAGCGCGGCCGCGATCACCGTGAAGGACTCCTCGAAATCGGCCTGGCCGCCGTAGTACGGGTCGTCCACGTCGGGGACCGCCGCTCCCGACCGCGGATCGAACGACCGCAGCATCCTGATCCGCTCGGCCGGAATGCCCAGCCCCTGCAGCAGCCCGACATGATTGCGTCCCAGGGCCACCACCAGATCGGCCGCCATATGGTCATCTCCGACCTGGGCCGCGCGGTGCTCCACCGGATAGCCGTTGTCGCGCAGCACCCGGTTGGTGCGCTCGTCGGCACCCTTGCCGACATGCCAGTCCGCGGTCCCGGCGCTGGTGACCCGCACCAACTCACCCAGTCCGCGCTGCGCAAGCTGGTGGGCGAACATCTTCTCGGCCATCGGCGAGCGGCAGATGTTGCCGGTGCAGACGAACGTGACATGCAGGGTCGGCTCAGACACCGAGCACCTCCCTCAATTCGGTGACGGTCCCGACGCGGGCGGCCGGACCGTCGGGGGCCTCGGCGTCGGGGTAGTCGGATTGCCCGTAGCCCCAGCCGACCAGAACGGTGTCGATACCGTGCGCGGCCGCGCCGTCCACGTCGTGGCGCCGGTCGCCAACCATCAGCACCCGCTGCGGCAGCGGCCCCAACTGCTCCAGGGCGCGGGCCAGCACATCGGACTTGGCCGCCCTGGTGCCGTCGACGCTGGCGCCGGCGATGACCTCGAAGTGTCCGTCGAGCCCGAAGTGGGCGAGGATCTTGCGCGCGGTCGGCTCGACCTTGGACGTGGCCACGGCCAACCGGACCCCGGCGGCCCGCAGGTCGGCCAGCAGCGCGGCGACCCCGTCGAACATGGTGTTCATCTGCCACCCGCGGCTGGTGTAGTCGGCGCGGTAGGCGGCGACGGCGGCCTCGGTTTGGTCGCCGAGGCCCATCGCGGCCAGCGTGTGGTGCATGGGCGGGCCGACCAGTTGCTGGGCCAGATCGCCCTCGGGCACCGGCGCGCCGATGTGGTCCAGCGCGTGGCGGAAGCTGGCGACGATCCCGGCCGCTGAGTCGGTCAAGGTGCCGTCCAGGTCGAAGATCACCAGCTCGGCGCTGGCGATGGTAGTGCGCGTCACGAGCCCATTGTCCCCGACGCGCGCGGTGCGGTTGCCGGGTGGCGCACTACTGTCTTGAAGTGTGATTGCGCGGCTGGCTGACGTCATCGACGTCCTGGATGCTGCCTACCCACCGCAACTGGCGAGCAGCTGGGATTCGGTCGGGCTGGTCTGCGGCGACCCGGACGACGTGGTGGGCTCGGTGACGATCGCGGTGGACGCCACTGCGGCCGTGGTCGACGACGTGCCCGACGGCGGTCTACTGCTGGCGCACCACCCGCTGCTGCTGCGCGGTGTGGACACCGTGGCAGCGAGCACGCCCAAGGGATCGCTGGTGCATCGGCTGATCCGTTCCGGGCGTTCGCTGTTCACTGCGCACACCAATGCCGACGCGGCCTCGCCCGGGGTGTCCGATGCGCTGGCGGCGGCGCTCGGGTTGACCGTGGAGGCGGTGCTGGACCCCGCGGCGAGGACTCCCGATACCGACAAGTGGGTGATCTACACTCCGGCCGAGCACGCCGAGGCGGTGCGCGCCGCGGTGTTCGCGGCCGGCGCCGGGCACATCGGCGACTATTCACACTGCAGTTGGAGCGTGACCGGGATCGGGCGGTTCCTGCCCGGCGCCGGTGCGACGCCGACGATCGGGCAGGTGGGTGCCACCGAACAGGTCTCCGAGGACCGCGTCGAGGTGGTGGCCCCGGCCCGTGCCCGCGGGCGGATTCATGCGGCGCTGCTGGCCGCGCACCCCTACGAGGAGCCGGCGTTCGACATCTTCGCGCTGCAACCGCTGCCGGCCGGGGTCGGGATCGGCCGGATCGGCACCCTGCCGGCACCGGAGCCGCTGAGTGACTTCGTCGCCCGGGTCGCCAAGGGGCTTCCGGCGACGACGTGGGGGGTACGAGCGGCCGGGGACCCGGATCTGCCGGTGTCGCGGGTGGCGGTCTGCGGCGGCGCCGGTGACTCCCTGTTGGACGCCGCGGCCGCGGCGGACGCCCAGGTCTACGTGACCGCAGATCTGCGGCACCACCCGGCGGACGAGCATTCCCGCCGATCGGCGATGGCGCTGGTCGACGTGGCGCACTGGGCCAGTGAATACCCGTGGTGTGCGCAGGCCGCCGATCTGATCCGCTCGCATTTCGGTGCGAATCTGCCGGTGCGTGTCAGCACGCTGCGCACCGATCCATGGAACCTCGCGTGCGAAGGAGACCGGCGATGAAGGCCGAAGTGGCACAGCAACGTTCGCTTCTGGAGTTGGCGGAGCTCGACGCCGAGCTGTCAAGGATCGCGCACCGGGCGCGGAATCTGCCCGAGCAGCAGGAATGGATGCGCATCCAGGCCGACCACACCGCCGCCGCCGATCGGCTGGCCGCCCTTGAGCTGGCGTTGGAGGACTTGGACGCCCAGGCCGGCCGCTTCGAATCGGAGATCGAGGCGGTGCGCCAACGAGAGGACCGGGATCGCGCCCTGCTGGATTCGGGGCAGACCAGCGCCAAGCAGGTCGTCGAGCTGCAACACGAGCTGGAGACCCTGCAGCGGCGCCAGTCCAGCTTGGAGGACTCGCTGTTGGAGCTGATGGAACAGCGTGAGCAGTTGCAGACTCAGGCGACCGCCGAGTCGAATGGGGTCGAAGAGCTGGCCGCGGAGCTGGCCCGGGTGCAGGAGACGTTGGACGCCGCGGCCGCGGAGATCGAAACCACCCGCGGGCAGCGCTCGGCGAGCCGAGACGAGTTGGCCGGGGGGATCGACGGCGAACTGCTGGCGCTTTATGAGCGGCAGCGGGCCTCCGGTGGGATCGGCGCCGGACCCTTTCGGGGCGGTCAGTGCGGGGCCTGCCGCATCGAGATCGACCGCGGTGAACTGTCGCGTATCTCGGCGGCACCGCCCGAGGAAGTGTTGCGGTGCCCGGAGTGCAGTGCGATCCTGCTGCGGGTCAAGGACTTCGGTTAGTGCTCGGGCGATGAAGGTCGTGGGATGAAGGTCGTAGTCGAGGCCGACGGTGGATCGCGCGGCAATCCGGGTCCGGCCGGTTACGGGGCGGTGGTGTGGTCCGCGGACCGCGCTGTTGTGCTGGCCGAAGCCAAAGAGGCGATCGGGGTGGCCACCAACAATGTCGCCGAGTACCGAGGCCTGGTGGCGGGACTGACCGAGGCGGCAGGGTTGGGCGCCGCCGAAGTCGCGGTGTTCATGGACTCCAAGCTGGTGGTCGAGCAGATGGCCGGCCGGTGGAAGGTCAAGCATCCCGACCTGATCCCGCTGTTCACCCGGGCCCGTGAACTGGCGTCGAAATTCGACCACGTCCGCTACACCTGGATCCCGCGGGAGAAGAACTCGCACGCCGACCGGTTGGCCAACGAGGCGATGGATGCCGCTGCCGGGATCGAGAAGCCCGCGGTGAAGAAGGCGGAGAAATCTGAAAAGCCTTTGTCGCCAACGGCACCCGGCTGGACCGGGGCGACGGGCACACCCACTCGCCTGTTGCTGCTGCGACACGGGCAGACCGAACTGTCGGTGCAGCGCCGTTACTCCGGACGTGGCAACCCGTCGCTGACCGACACCGGCCGGCGACAGGCCGAGTCCGCGGCGCGCTATCTGGCCGAGCGCGGCGGAATCGCCGCGGTCATCAGCTCGCCGCTGCTGCGCTGCCGGGAGACGGCCGGCGCCGCGGCACGGCTGCTGGGCCTAGACGTGAGTGTCGATGAGGACCTGACCGAGACCGACTTCGGGGCCTGGGAGGGGCTGACGTTCGCCGAGGCCGCCGAGCGTGACCCCGAGCTGCACCGGCGCTGGCTCAAAGACACCTCCACCAAGCCCCCGGGCGGCGAGAGCTTCGACGCGGTGCAGCAGCGGGTGCTTGCGGCGCGTGACCGGATCATCGCCGAACACGGCGGTACCACCGTGCTGGTGGTGTCGCACGTGACGCCGATCAAGACGCTGCTGCGCCTGGCGCTGGATGCCGGCCCGGCCATCCTGTACCGGCTGCACCTGGACCTGGCGTCGCTGAGCATCGCCGAGTTCTATGGCGACGGGCCGGCATCGGTGCGGCTGGTGAACCAGACCGCCTACCTGTAGCCACACTCATTCGTGCAGGTGCACCCGCTCGCCGCGGGCGCCGAAGATCACGATGGCCTCGGCCGGCCCGTCGACCGCGCAGAACCAGTGCGGGGTCCAGGTGGAGAACTCGACGGCCTCGCCGGGACCGATCAGGAACTCGTCGTCGCCCAGCACCAGGCGGAGTCGGCCGGACAGCGCATACATCCACTCCTGGCCCTCGTGCACCGGCAACTCGGCCGGCCGGCGGCGCCGCGCACTGACCCGGATCTTGAAGGCGTGCAGGCCACCCGCCGGCCCATGTCGGGTCAGCGGCCAGTAGGTGATGCCGTTGTGGGTCTGTGCGGTGCCCCGCACCCGCGGGTCGGGCTGCTCGGGGGCGCGCAGCAGCTCATCGGTGCTGACCGACAGGGCCTCGGCCAGCCGGGGCAGGTGATCGAGCGCCAGCCGCCGCTTGCCGGATTCCAGCCGGCTCAACGTCGAGACGTCGATGCGGGCGCGGGTGGCGACGTCCTCCAACGTCAGGCCCTGTTGGGTGCGCAGCTCACGCAGCCGCCGCCGCACCCGCAGGTCGACGCTGCTCTTCTCGGTATTTGCCTGCATGGCAAATCAGCTTGCCAGTCTCGGGAGTGGGCCTGCAAGCTCGGAAGCATGACGAAGATCTGGGACTGCATCGTGGTCGGCGGTGGGGCGGCTGGGCTCAGCGCCGGCCTGGTGTTGGGCCGAGCCAGGCGCAGCACGCTGCTGATCGACGCGGGGGAGCAGAGCAACCTGGCTGCCCATGGCATCGGCGGACTGTTGGGCCACGACGGCCGCCCGCCGGCCGAACTGTATGAGATCGGCCGCGGGGAGCTCGCGTTGTACGGCGTGCAGGTGCGCACCGGCGAGGTGTCCGAGATCGAACGCGGCGACGGCGAATTCACGGTGCAGCTGGCCGACGGAACCCGCGAGCGTTCTCGGCGGATCTTGCTGGCCACCGGGCTGGCGTACCTGCCGCCGCCGCTGCCCGGTCTGGAGGGGCTGTGGGGCCGTTCGGTTTTCCACTGTCCGTTCTGCCACGGTTGGGAGGTGGCCGATCAGCCCTTGGCGGTGCTGGCGCGCGGTGACCGGGCCGTGCACCTCGCGCTGCTGCTGCGGTCCTGGAGCGAGGACATCGTGGTGCTCACCGACGGTCCGGCCGACCTCGATGACGCCGGGCGCAATCGGTTGGCCGGCGCCGGAATCCGGATCGACGAACGGCCGGTGGCCGCCCTGGAAAGCGCCAACGGCGAGCTGTCCGCGGTGAGGTTCTCCGACGGCAGCCGACTGTCGCGGCGCGGACTGCTGGTCGCAACCACCATGCGCCGCCGCGATCGCCTGGCCGAGCACCTCGGCTTGGAACTGGCCGGGCCAGGACCTGTGGCCGAAGACCCGGTCAGCGTGGATCCACTGTGCCGCACCTCGATTCCCGGTGTGTTCGCCGCCGGGGATCTGACGGCCGAGATGCCGCAGGTCGCCACCGCGATCGCGGCCGGATCGCGGGCCGGAGCGGCAGTGGTGCAGAGCCTGGCGGCCGAGGACTACGGGTTGCCGCTGCCGCCCCGCATCGAGACGAGCGAGGGGAGCCTCAGCCGATGACCGAGTCGACGCAGGACGCGCAGGAGTTCTGGGAGGAGTTCTACGGCGGCCACGAGAAGGTGTGGAGCGGACGGGTCAACGCCCAACTCGCCGATGTCGCCGCTGATCTGGCCCCGGGCCGGGCACTGGACCTGGGCTGCGGTGAGGGCGCCGACGCCATCTGGCTGGCCGAAGACGGCTGGCAGGTGGTCGCCGTCGACGTCTCGGCCAACGCGCTGGAACGGGCTCGCGCCGCGGCCGAGCGGCGCGGTGTGGCCGTACGCATCCGCTTCGGCCGGCACGACCTGTCCACCAGCTTCCCCGACGGCCGTTTCGATCTGGTGTCGGCGCAGTTCCTGCACTCCCCGGTGACGCTGGACCGCGAGGCGGTGCTGCGGCGGGCCGCCGAGGCTGTCACGGTGGGTGGACGGCTGCTGATCGTTGACCACGGCGCCGCCCCGCCGTGGGCGGGTGAGCACGTCCACGAGCATCACTTCGCCACGGTCGAGGAGGTGCTGGCCGGAATGGACCTCGACGGCCGGCAGTGGGAGCGGCTGCGGGCGGAGACCGTCGACCGCGACGCCGTCGGACCCGACGGCCAGGCCGCCACCCTGACCGACAACGTGATCCTGCTGCGCCGACTGGATACTCAAGCGGCGTCGTGGAAGATCAGTCCCAGCGTGTAGCGCTCACCGGAGCGGATCGCCGAGACGCCGTGACGCACCGGCGCCGTCGACCAGCCCCGGGTGGAGCGCACCGGACGGTCCCGGGTGGTGAAAACATAGCCGTGCCCGTGTGGCAACTGTGTTGCGGTGCCCCGGGATTGGGCGCGCGGCCGTTGTTCGACCAGCAGGAACTCGCCGCCGGTGTAGTCGGTGGCCGGGTCGCTGAGGTTGATCACCACCTGCAGCGGAAATACCAACTCGCCGTAGAGGTCGCGGTGCAGCGCGTTCCAATCGCCGGGGCCGTAGCGCAGCATCAGCGCAGTGGGTTTGGTCTGCCCGGCCTCATGGCAGCGGTCCAGCCAGTCGTTGAAGTCGTCCGGCCACGGCGCATCCCGCCGTAGCCGGGCCGCCCAGGCCCGGGCGATCGGCAGCAGGTGCGGATACAGCGCTCGTTTGAGCGCATCGATGGGATCCGGTGCCGGCGCGGCGAAATACCGGTACTGCCCGGAACCGTAACGATGCTGCTGCATATTGACGGTGGCGCGGAAGCGTTCGTCGCAGGTGTAGACCTCGCGCAGCCGGGCGGCCTCCGACGCCGTCAGCAGCCGGGGCAGCAGGGCGCCACCGGACTCGTCGAGTTCGGCGGTGATGGCGTCCCAGTCGCCGTCGTCCACCCGGCTCTGCCACGGTGTCGTGGAGTGTGCGCCCACAGTGCCATCATGCCGGTTGGCCTGGGACGACGCTTGCCGGTACGGTGATCAGCGCGGACGAGTTGGCCGGGCGGCCGCGGCTCGCGTCAAGCGAGTCGAGGAAAGTCCGGACTTCACAGAGCAGGGTGATTGCTAACAGCAATCCGAGGTGACTCGCGGGATAGTGCCACAGAAAACAGACCGCCACCGGAAGGTGGTAAGGGTGAAACGGTGCGGTAAGAGCGCACCAGCGTGCCGGGTGACCGGTACGGCTTGGTAAACCCCACCCGAAGCAAGGCCAAGAAGATCGCACTTCGGTGCGGTTGCGCAGGTGTTCGAGGGCTGCTCGCCCGAATCTGCGGGTAGGCCGCTCGAGGTACCCGGCGACGGTGTGCCCAGATGGATGGTCGCCGCCGCACCGCGTAAGTGGTGCGGAACAGAATCCGGCTTACAGGCCAGCTCGTCCGCCCCGTAACCCGCTGCTTCCTAACAGGCAGCCGAGGTTTCCCTACCAACAGCTATGCGCCGGCGTCGCCGAATGGGTGTGGAAGTCCTGTCTGGCGTTCGCGCAGGAATGGGAAGCGCAGCGCGGCCCGCCGACAGTGAACTAGGGGCCGGCCCGGTCGGTTGGCGGCGGCTAGGGCGACCGCGCCTGGTGGTCCGATGGGCGCTACTTTGTCGTCCATGGCGAACGAAGAACAACTCCGGCGCATAGCCAGGGACGTATTCCCGGACTGGTCGCGGCCGCCCAGGATCGTGGTCGAGCAGATAGGCGAGCTGGTCAGGCGGTGGCCGGTTGAAGGCTTCGCCCGCGAGAAACTGCCAGATCAGCAGGGCCGTCTTGTGTGGATCGACGGGCACGCGATCGGGCAGCTCGACTACATCGCTGACGCTGCGGAGGAGCAGAATCTGGCTGCGGTGATCCGGCCGCTGAGGCAGGTCGCTGGGGTCGACGTCAACGCCTATGGTTCGGCGGACGCTTTCGGGGAGCGGACGTACCGGCGCGTAGTGGTGGTGCGCTTCGCATCGGGGCCTCCGATCGAGGTCGACACGACCCACCACACGAACGACAGCCTTCGTGGTCACGCCGACCGGTTCGTCGATCGGGTACTGGACGCACTGGCGGGCAGGCCCGCCGGGGAATAGGCGCCGTCTCAGCCGAGGACCGCTCCCAACCTGTTGGCTGGGGGCGGGCGAGGCAATCTGGCAGATCGCCCTTTTACGGAACAATCGTCTGAGGGACGGGTGGCGCGTAGTTCTTTGTCAAACACCTTTTGACGCAAAGACATTCGGTGCCCGGAGTCGTGTACTTCGTCGGCGGGCGGGTACGCCGTGGGTACGCCCTTCCTTGAAGCTCAAGGGCGGAACCGCTGTCTACAGGCCGAAGGCGCCACCCTCGACCAATATGACGGGGCCTCGGGCTTGAGCGTCGCCGTCGAACCTCACTACATCGCCCGGTCGAGCTTGCGCAGCGCGGGCTGCAACGCCGCCCGGCACCGCGCGGCGAGGTCGGCCTCGCGGGCATACAGCAGCCCGTAGGTGAAGGTGTCCTGGCCGGCGGCCGCCGCGGCATCGGCCTGTTGAACCAGATGCGCCCGGCTGACCACGCTGTCCTGGTGGTCGCCGAGCAGGGTCTGAATCGTCTTCGCCCGCTTGGCGATCTTCGTCTTGTTCGCTGCGGCGGCGGTGTAGCGCAGCCGCTTGGCGGCCTTGCGGATCCGGTGCAGTGCCGCGTCGCGGTCGGCCGCGGTCTTGGCGGCCTTCACCGCCTTGCGCAGCCGCCGGTAGGCGATGTCCACGGTGGCGTACCGCTCGGCGGCCGGCGCACTGACCAGATCGTCGAGGCCGTCGAGTAGCCGGAAGTACCGCGGCGTGCGCATCGCGGCCACGCTGCGCCGTCGCCCCGTCTGATAGCGGCGCAGCGAACCGTCGACCAGCCGTTCGCCCACCGGCCCGCGGATCAGCTCCGGCGACAGCTCGTCGAGCGCCTGCTGATAGCGCTGGGCCAGGACCTCGGCGTCGCGGGCGACACCCAGCACCGCACCCAATTCCTGCAGTTCGCCGAGCAGCGGGGCGTGGGCCGCCTCCTCGCCGTGCAACAGGCTGCGAATCCGTCGGATCGTTACCCGCATCTGATGAACCGCGTCGTCGGCGTCGGCGCGCACCGTGCGATCGGCGACCAGCAGTTGCTCGATCTGCTCGGCCAGCGCCCGATGCAGGCGGTCGGTCGGGTGCGCGGGCACCGCCGGCGCACCGAGCACCCTGGCCAGTTTGGAGCCGTAGCCGGCCGGCCTGGCGCCGGTGTCGAGCAGCCGGTTGCCCAGCCGGTCCAGCAGCTCGAGGTCTCCGCAGCCCAGTTCCAGTTCCCATTCCCGCCAGTGCTGTTCGGCGTCATCGTCGGCCGACGCGGTGACCTGATCGTCGCAGAACTCGGCCAGCACCTCACCATGATCGTCGCGCAGCACCACCACGCTGCGGGCGGTGCGGATTCGTGCGACGGGGGTCAGTGGCCGATCCCTGACGATCGCAGTCACCACGTCCCGCAGTTCGTCTGGAACCTCCGGGCCCAGGGGAGCGCGCACCTCGGTGCGGGTCTCCGGCCCGGCAGGAAGTTTCAGATGCCAGCCGGCGTCGGGACCGCCGGTGCGCCGGCGCAACGTGATCCGCCGGGCCGCCAGGTCGTGCCCGGGCGTATCGAAGTACACGGCCTCAAGATCCTGCGCCGGCAACCGCGCAACCTCGGCGACCCCGGCGATGCCGTCGAAGGACGGCGAGATCGCCGACGCGTCAACGTCGAACTTGCGTTCCACCTCGCGAAACCGAGAGGGGCTCGGGTCGGCTGCAGACACGGCTTCCAGCCTGTCACATCCGGACCTCCCGGACACTGCGTTCGTTCTAGAAGCAGTGTTCTTCGGCCGGGAAGGTTCCGGCCGCCACCTCATTGGCGTACTGCGTTGCTGCGCGGCGCAATTCACCGCCCACGTCTCCGAAGCGCTTGACGAAGCGGGCGGTTTTGCCGCTGGTCATTCCGGACATGTCCTGCCACACCAGAACTTGGGCGTCGCAGTTGGGGCCGGCACCGATCCCGATGGTCGGAATGGTGAGCTTGCCGGTGATCTGGGTGGCCAGCTCGGCGGGCACCATCTCCATCACCACCGAGAACGCACCGGCCTCGGCCACCGCGATCGCGTCGTGAACGGTCTGCTCGGCGGCGTCGCCGCGGCCCTGCACCCGGAAACCGCCCAGGGTGTTGACGCTCTGCGGGGTGAAACCGATGTGCGCCATCACCGGGATGCCGGCCGCGGACAGCGTCGCGATCTGGTCGGCGACCCGCTCGCCGCCCTCCAGCTTGACCGCGTGCGCACCGCCTTCCTTCATGAACCGGGTGGCCGTCGCCAGCGCCGCCGCCGGCCCGCCCTCATAGGAGCCGAACGGCAGGTCGGCGACCACCAGCGCGTGCGGGGCGCCGCGCACCACCGCGCGGACCAGCGGAATCAGCTCGTCGATGGAGATCGGCACGGTGCTGTCGTAGCCGTAGACCACGTTGGCGGCCGAGTCGCCGACCAGCAGCACCGGGATGCCGGCGTCGTCGAAGATGCGTGCGGTGGAGTAGTCGTAGGCCGTCAACATGCCCCATTTGCGGCCCTCGGCCTTCATCTGTTGCAGATGATGAACGCGGGTCTGCGGTGCCACACGGGCCGGGCCGGGGTTGGAATCGGACGAAGAACCATAAACGTGCTCAGACATCGGTGTCCCTTGAATTGGTCGGGTCGATCCTCGAAGCCCATGCCGGGTCCCCGGGTCGTCTGACATCAGCCAGTGTGCCACCTGCGGCGGCGCAGCTGAACCGACGGGCGGAGTGGATTTCCTCACATCGGACCCGTTGCGAGATTCGAACGTCGCCGCTGCCGCAGCGGCATAGCATCAGCGCCATGCAACGCCTGAGTGGACTTGATGCCAGTTTTCTGTACCTGGAAACCTCCGATCAGCCGTTGCACGTCTGCTCCATCCTGGAGGTGGACACCGCTTCGATGCCGGGCGGCTACACCTTCGAACGACTCCGTGACGAGCTGGCGCTGCGCATCACCGCGATGCCGCAGTTCAGGGAGAAACTCGCCGACAGCCCGCTCAACCTCGACCACCCGGTCTGGGTGGAGGACCGCGACTTCGACATCAAGCGCCACGTGCACCGCATCGCGCTGCCGCGACCCGGCGGACGGGCCGAACTGTCCGAGATCGTCGGGCACATCGTCGCGCAGCCACTGGACCGCCACCGGCCGCTGTGGGAGACCTGGGTGATCGAGGGGCTCGACGGAACCGACGCCCAGCAGGGCGGCCGCATCGCGGTGCTGACCAAGATGCACCACGCCGGCGTCGACGGGGTCACCGGCGCCAACATGATGTCGCAGATGTGCAGCACCGAGGTCGACGCCCCGCGACCCGACCCGGTCGCCGGCGTCGGCGATGCCAGCGACCTGGCCATCGTGGCCGGCGGGCTGGTGCGGTTCGCCAGTCGGCCGTTGCACCTGGTCAACGTGCTGCCTCGCACCCTGACATCGGTGGCCAAGACGGTGCAGCGGGTGCGTACCGGTGAGACGATGGCCGCGCCGTTCGCCGCGCCGCAGACCGCGTTCAACGCCAGCGTCAGCGGCCGCCGCAACATCGCCTACGCCCAGCTGGACCTCGAGGACATCAAGAGGGTCAAGGACCATTTCGCGGTCAAGGTCAACGACGTGGTGATGGCCTTGGCGTCCGGCGGGCTGCGGCACTTCCTGGCCGACCGCGGCGAGTTGCCGGAGTCGTCGCTGGTGGCGATGGTGCCGGTGTCGGTGCACGGTAAGTCCGACCGGCCAGGCCGCAATCAGGTGTCCGGGATGTTCTCCCGGCTGGAAACCCAGATCGCCGACCCGGTGGAGCGGCTCAAGGCCATCGCGCAAGCCAACTCGGTCGCCAAGGAACACAGTTCGGCCATCGGCGCGACACTGCTGCAGGACTGGTCGCAGTTCGCCGCGCCGGCGGTGTTCGGCGCCGCCATGCGGCTCTACGCCCGGACCCGGCTGACCTCGGCCCGGCCGGTGCACAACCTGGTGATCTCCAACGTTCCCGGCCCGCAGGTGCCGCTGTACTACCTGGGCTGTGAGATCACCGCGATGTACCCGCTGGGGCCGGTGTTCCACGGCTCCGGGCTGAACGTGACCGTGATGTCGCTCAACGGCCGGCTCAACGTCGGTCTGATCAGCTGCCCCGAACTGCTGCCGGACCTGTGGGAACTGGCCGACGCCTTCGACGTCGGGATGGCCGAACTGCTTGCCGCCACGCGCTGAGGCCCCACCGTCCGGGCATCGGCGCACGTGCATGGCAGCATGTGGTGTCATGAGCCGGCCTCCCCGTCGCGACAGGATTGTGCGCACGACCCTGACCTGCCTCGCGATCGCGATGGTGGCCCTCACGGTCGGCAGTTGCACCCGGATGACCCCCGGGCATGCGGTGCTCGCCGCGCCGCGAGTCGGCCAGCCGGTCCAGTGGGACAAGTGCCGATTCACCGCCGACACCAACATCAAGGTGCCCACCGACGCCCAATGCGGCTTCATCGCGGTCCCGGTCGACTACTCCAACCTGCAGGGCGCCGTCGCCCGGCTGGCCATGATTCGCTTCCCGGCCACCAAGGACAAGATCGGTTCGCTGGTGATCAACCCGGGCGGGCCGGGGGAGTCCGGCATCGAAACCGCGGTCGGCCTGGTCTCCACGCTGCCGCGGCAGATCCGGGAGCGCTTCGACCTGGTCGGCTTCGACCCGCGCGGAGTGGCGTCGTCGCGGCCGGCGGTCTGGTGCAACTCCGACAAGGAGAACGACCGGTTGCGGGCCCTGAACCAGGTCGACTACAGCCCCGAGGGCGTGGAGCGCATCGAGAACGAGACCAAGGACTACGTCGCGCGCTGCCTGGAGAAGTCCGGCAAGGAATTCCTGGCCAACATCGGCACCGTCAACGTCGCCCGCGACCTGGACGCCATCCGGGCCGGACTCGGCGACGACAAGCTGACCTACCTGGGCTACTCCTACGGCACCCGGATCGGCTCGGCGTACGCCGAGGCCTTTCCCCAGAACATCCGGGCGATGATCCTCGACGGCGCGGTGGACCCCAACGCCGACCCGATCGAAGAGGACCTGCGCCAGGCGCAGGCGTTCCAGGGCGCGTTCGACGACTTCGCCGCGGACTGCGCCAAGGACGAGGACTGCCCGCTGGGCACCGACGCGGCCAAGGCCGTCGACGTCTACCACAGCCTGGTCGACCCGCTGGTGGACAAGCCCGCCAAGACCAAGGACCCGCGCGGGCTGAGCTACAGCGACGCGATCGTCGGCACCATCATGGCGCTGTACTCGCCGACGTTCTGGACCCATCTCAACGACGGCCTGTCGGACCTGGTGAACGGCCGCGGCGACATCATGCTCGGGCTGGCGGATCTGTACATGCGCCGCGACGCCAGTGGCCACTACACCAACGCCACCGACGCCCGGGTCGCGGTCAACTGCGTCGACCAGCCGCCGGTCACCGACCGCGACAAGGTGATCGACGAGGACCGGCGGTCGCGTGAGGTGGCACCGTTCATGAGCTACGGGAAGTTCACCGGCGACGCGCCGCTGAGCACCTGCGCGTTCTGGCCGGTGCCCCCGACCACCAAGCCGCACGCCATCTCGGTACCCGACCTGCCGCCGACGATGGTGGTGTCCACCACCCGTGATCCGGCCACCCCGTATCAGGCCGGCGTGGACCTGGCCAAGCAGCTGCACGGCAGCCTGTTGACGTTCAACGGAACCCAACACACGGTGGTGTTCCAGGGCAACGAATGCGTCGACGGCTTCGCAACGCGATACCTGGTCGAAGGCACGTTGCCGCCAGCCGATGCGAAGTGCTGAGCGCTGCTACGCTTCGCGGTATGGACCGTCAGAAGGAGTTTGTACTCCGCACGCTGGAGGAACGCGACATCCGTTTCGTCCGGCTCTGGTTCACCGATGTTCTGGGTTACCTGAAGTCGGTTGCGATCGCCCCGGCCGAGCTCGAGGGCGCCTTCGAGGAGGGTGTGGGCTTCGACGGTTCGGCGATCGAGGGCTTCGCCCGGGTCTTCGAATCCGACATGGTCGCCCACCCCGACCCGTCGACATTCCAGCTGCTGCCGTGGGTGTCGGACGCCGGCCGGCAGTACTCGGCGCGGATGTTCTGCGACATCACCATGCCGGACGGATCCCCGGCGTGGGCGTCGTCGCGGCACGTGCTGCGCCGGCAGCTGGCCAAGGCCGGCGAATTGGGCTTCTCCTGCTACGTGCATCCCGAGATCGAGTTCTTCCTGCTCGAGCCCGGCCCCTACGACGGGTCCATCCCGGTCCCGGCCGACGACGCCGGATACTTCGACCAGTCGATCCACGGGTCGGCCACCAACTTCCGCCGGCACGCGATCGACGCACTGGAGTCGATGGGCATCTCCGTGGAGTACAGCCACCACGAGAACGCCCCCGGCCAGCAGGAGATCGACCTGCGCTATGCCGACGCGCTGTCCATGGCCGACAACGTGATGACCTTCCGCTACCTGATCAAGGAGATCGCGCTCAAGGAGGGCGTGCGGGCGTCGTTCATGCCCAAGCCGTTCCGGGAGCACGCGGGCTCTGCGATGCACACCCACATGAGCCTGTTCGAGGGCGAGGTCAACGCCTTCCACAGCCCCGACGACCCGCTGCAGCTGTCAGCCACCGCCAAGTCGTTCATCGCCGGGATCCTCGAGCACGCCAACGAGATCAGTGCCGTCACCAACCAGTGGGTGAACTCCTACAAGCGGCTGATCCACGGCGGTGAGGCTCCGACCGCGGCATCCTGGGGCGCGTCCAACCGCTCGGCGCTGGTGCGGGTGCCGATGTACAGCCCGCACAAGACGTCGTCGCGTCGGGTCGAGGTGCGCAGCCCGGACTCGGCCTGCAACCCCTACCTGGCGTTCGCGGTGATATTGGCCGCCGGCCTGCGCGGGGTGGAGAAGGGCTACGAGCTCGGCCCGCAGGCCGAGGACAACGTGTGGGCGCTGACGCCCGAGGAGCGCCGGGCCATGGGCTATCGCGAGCTGCCCGGCACCCTGGAGCGCGCGCTGAGCGAGATGGAGAACTCCGAGCTGGTCGCAGAAGCGTTGGGGGAGCAGGTTTTCGACTTCTTCCTGCGTAACAAGCGCCAGGAGTGGGCGAACTACCGCAGTCACGTGACACCCTACGAGCTGCAGAACTACCTGGCGCTGTAGAGCCTCCGACGGTCGTGGCCTACCCCGGAGCGCAGCGCCGCAAGCTGCCCAGCGTCGGGCGCCTCGGCTTGGTCGACCGGTACGCCGCGGCGGACCTGACCCAGCTGGGCTGGTACAGCGCCTACACCCAGCCGCACGTCGACGTGCTCTGGGCGCTGTCACGTGCCCCCGACGCCGACGCCGCACTGCGCACCCTGGTTCGGCTGGCCGAGGCGCCCGGCATCGACTGGGAAGAGCTGAGCGCGGCGCTGATGGCCGACCGCGGGCTGCGGGGACGGCTGTTCGGGGTGCTGGGCTCCTCGCTGGCACTGGGGGATCACCTGATTGCCCACCCGCAGTCCTGGAAGCTGCTGGCCAGCCCGCAGCGCCCCGATGACACCGAAGACTGGGCGATCACCCTGCCGTCGGCGGACGAGCTGCGAACCATGTTCTCCGACTGCGTCGCCGAGACCACCGACGGCGCCTACATCGAGCGGCTGCGGGCACTGTACCGGGATCGGCTGCTGGTGCTGGCGGCGATCGACCTGTCGCCGAACGTGGTCGAGAGCCTGCCGGGCCTGCCCTTCGTGGCGGTCGGGGAACACCTGGCCGACCTGGCCGACGCCGCGCTGGCGGCCGCACTGCAGGTAGCCCAGAACCAGGTGTGCGGCGCCGAACCGCCACCGCGCCTGGCCGTGATCGCGATGGGCAAATGCGGTGCGCGGGAACTGAATTACGTCAGCGACGTCGACGTCATCTTCGTCGCCGACGACGCCGGCGCGGTGAGCACCCGGGTGGCCGGTGAGCTGATGGCGGTGGCCGGGGAAGCGTTCTTCGTGGTGGACGCCGGCCTGCGGCCCGAGGGCCGCAACGGCGCGCTGGTGCGGACCCTGGACTCCCACATCGCCTATTACCAGCGGTGGGCCAAGACCTGGGAGTTCCAGGCGCTGCTCAAGGCGCGCCACGCGGCCGGTGACGCCGAACTGGGCCGGGCCTACGTCGAGGCGATGCTGCCGATGGTGTGGACGGCCTGCGAGCGTGAGGATTTCGTCGTCGACGTGCAGGCGATGCGCCGCCGGGTGGCGCAGCTGGTGCCGGCCGATATCCGGGCCCGCGAGATCAAGCTGGGCGCCGGGGGCTTGCGCGACGTGGAGTTCGCGGTGCAGCTGCTGCAGCTGGTGCACGGCCGCGCCGACGAGTCCCTGCATGTGGCATCCACCGTCGACGCGTTGGCGGCGCTGGGCGCCGGCGGCTACATCGGCCGGGAGGACTCGGCGACTCTGACCTCGTCGTATGAGTTCCTGCGCCTGCTGGAACACCGGCTTCAGCTGCAACGACTCAAACGCACCCACATGCTGCCGCCGCCCGACGACGACGAGGCGCTGCGCTGGCTGGCCCGCGCCGCCCACATCCGCCCGGATGCCCGTCACGACGCGTTGGGGGTGCTGCGCGAGGAGCTCAAGGCGCAGAACCTGCGGGTGTCGCGGCTGCACGCCAAGCTGTTCTATCAGCCACTGCTGGAATCGGTCGGTCCGGCGGCCCTGGAGTTGGCCGGCGGACTGACGCCCGGTGCCGCCGAACGGCAGCTGGCCGCGCTCGGCTACGAGGCGCCGGAGAACGCGCTGACGCATCTGGCTGCGCTGACCAATCAGAGCGGCCGGCGCGGACGCGTGCAGACGGTGCTGCTGCCCAAGCTGCTCTACTGGCTGTCGGACACCCCCAACCCCGACGCCGGCCTGCTGGCCTACCGGCGGCTCAGCGAGGCGCTGGCCGCACAGCGCTGGTATCTGAGCACCCTGCGCGACAGCAGCGCCGTGGCCAAACGACTGATGCGGGTGTTGGGCACCTCGGCCTACATTCCGGAGCTGTTGATACGGGCGCCGGACGTCATCCAGACCTACGGCGACGGTCCGACCGGGCCGAAGCTGCTCGACACCAGCCCGGACGCGGTGGCGCGGGCGCTGATCGCCTCCGCGGGCCGGTACGCCGACCCGGTGCGCGCGATCGCCGCGGCCCGCAGCCTGCGCCGCTACGAGCTGGCCCGCATCGCCTCGGCGGACCTGCTCGGCCTGCTGCATGTGACCGATGTCTGCCGGGCGCTGACCGCGGTGTGGGTGGCGGTGCTGCAGGCGTCCCTGGACGCGATCATCCGGGTCAACGTGTCCGCCGACCAGGAGGCCCCGGCCAGGATCGCGGTGATCGCGATGGGCCGGCTGGGGGGACGCGAGCTCGGCTACGGCTCGGATGCCGACGTGATGTTCGTCTGCGAGGCAGTCGAGGGAGTGAGCGACCCCGATGCGGTGCGCTGGGCGACCTCGATCGCCGAGCAGGTCCGGGCGCTGCTGGCGACGGCCAGCGTCGACCCCCCGTTGCAGGTCGACATCAATCTGCGCCCGGAGGGACGCAACGGCCCACCGGTACGCACCCTGGCCTCCTATGCCGCCTACTACGCGCAGTGGGCGCAACCCTGGGAGATCCAGGCGCTGCTGCGGGCGGACTCGGTCGCCGGCGATGCGGACCTGGGCCGCAGATTCCTGCTGATGGTCGACGAAACCCGCTACCCGGCCGGCGGGGTGTCCGCTGACGCGGTGCGCGAGATCCGCCGGGTCAAGGCGCGCGTCGACGCCGAGCGGCTGCCGCGGGGCGCCGACCCGAACACCCACACCAAACTGGGCCGGGGCGGGTTGGCCGACATCGAGTGGACCGTGCAGCTGCTGCAGCTGCGCCACGCGCACCGGGTTCCGGCGCTGCACAACACCTCCACGCTGGAAACGCTGGACGCGATCGCCGCGGCCGAGCTGCTCGACTCCGACGACGTGGATCGGCTCCGGCAGGCCTGGCTGACCGCGACCCGAGCCCGCAACGCGCTGGTGCTGGTGCGCGGCAAACCCACCGACCAGCTGCCCGGGCCGGGGCGTGCGCTCAACGCGGTTGCGGTGGCCGCGGGTTGGCCTGGTGGAGACGGCGGCGAGTTCCTGGACAACTACCTTCGGGTGACGCGACGCGCGAAGGTCGTGGTGCGCAAGGTATTCGGAGATTGAGGAGAACATCAGTGGTGGATTTCGGAGCGCGCTCGGGCGTGCCGACGATCAGTGCCGACGAAGGCGAGCGGCTGTCGGGGCGGTACGGCCCCCTGGCCCAGGCGGTGCGCGACCTGATCGACGCCACCATTCGGACCGAGGGCGACGACGCCACGATCGCCGAGGCGACCGCGCAGATACGCCAGGTGACCGAGCAGCTGCGCAGCGGAATCCTCAGCGAGTCACCGGGATTGCGCTACGTCGTCGACGGGCGGCCGCTGGCCTGGGGCAATGCCGTGGTGGGCCTGCGCAATCCGATCGCCCCGCCGCTGTCGATCCGACACGGCGAGCCCGGCCACTGCTGGACGGACTTTCACCTGGGCGCGGCCTACGAGGGCCCGCCGAATCTGGTGCACGGCGGGGTGAGCGCGCTGGTGCTCGACCATCTGCTCGGTGAGGCGGCCAGCGAGGGTCTGACCAAGCCGCTCTACACCGGCACCATCACGGTGAAGTACCTGCGCGGAACACCGCTGGGGTCGCTGCGCGCCGAAGCCTCGGTGTACCGCCGGGAGGGCATCAAAACGTATGCCCGCGGCCATATCTCAGATGCATCGGGCGTCACGGTGGAGGCCGAAGGGGTGTTCATCCTGCCGGCCTGGGCGCGCGACGGGGCCGAGTGACGGCCGGGTAGGGCATTCTGCATTTCTCACCAGCCGAAGACGGCCAGGTTTCCACCGGGATTGGGGCGCGGCCCGACCCGCTGTAGGACATGCCGGACCATATTGACGAATGTCGGGTCATAGCTGTCGTGGGTGAGCGCTGCGGTCACACCGGCCAGATTGTTGATCGCCGGCTGGATGTCGGTGACGTCGAACGTGAACGGCAGGGCGCGATGCCGGTCGCGGAATTACGGTGTCGGGTCGTGGTGTTCGATCCGGTCCCGCCCAGCAGTTCGTCAGCAGTCGTAGTACAGCGCGAACTCGTACGGGTGCGGGCGCAGGTTGATCGGGGTGATCTCGTGGTCGCGCTTGTAACGAATCCAGTTCTCGATCAGGTCCGGGGTGAAGACCCCGCCCTCGGTGAGGTATTCGTGATCGGCTTCCAGATTGTCCATCACCTGGGCCAGCGTGCCCGGGGCCTGCGGGATGTCCGCGGCCTCGTCCGGGGGCAGCTCGTAGAGGTCCTTGTCGACCGGGGCGGCCGGCTCGATCTTGTTCTTGATGCCGTCGATGCAGGCCATCAGCATGGCCGCGAACGCCAAGTACGGGTTGCTGGACGAGTCCGGGCAGCGGAACTCCAGGCGCTTGGCCTTCGGGTTGGTGCCGGTGATCGGGATGCGCACACACGCCGAGCGGTTGCGCTGGCTGTACACCAGGTTGATCGGCGCCTCATAGTGCGGGACGAGGCGCTTGTAGGAGTTGATCGTCGGGTTGGTGAACGCCAGCAGTGACGGGGCGTGGTGCAGGATGCCGCCGATGCAGTACCGGGCGGTGTCCGACAGTCCGGCGTAGCCGGCCTCGTCGTAGAACAGCGGGTCGCCGTTCTTCCACAGCGACAGGTGCACGTGCATGCCCGAGCCGTTGTCGCCGAACAGCGGTTTGGGCATGAAGGTGACGGTCTTGCCGTGGGCCCAGGCGGTGTTCTTGATGATGTATTTGAACAGCATCAGGTCGTCGGCGGCCGCCAACAGCGTGTTGAACTTGTAGTTGATCTCGGCCTGCCCACCCGAGCCGCACTCGTGGTGGCCGCGCTCCAGGGTCAGCCCGGCGTTGGCCAGGTTGGTGGTCATGGTGTCGCGCAGGTCGACGTACTGGTCGTTGGGGGCCACCGGGAAGTAGCCGCCCTTGGGACGGGTCTTGTAGCCGCGGTTGGGGTTTCCGCCGGCCTCGGTCGGTGAGCCGGTGTTCCACCAGCCCGAGTCCGAGTCGACCTCGTAGAACGTGCCGTTCATCTGCGAGTCGAAGGTCACCGAGTCGAAGATGTAGAACTCGGCCTCGGCGCCGAAGTAGGCGGTGTCGGCGATGCCGGTGCTGGCCAGGTAGCTCTCGGCCTTGCGGGCGATGTTGCGCGGGTCGCGCGAGTAGGGCTCGCGGGTGAACGGGTCGTGCACGAAGAAATTCAGGTTCAGCGTCTTTGCGGCCCGGAACGGATCGATCTGCGCGGTGGAGAAGTCCGGCAGCAGCATCATGTCCGACTCGTGGATGGACTGGAAGCCGCGGATCGACGAACCGTCGAAGGCCAACCCGTCCTCGAACACCGTTGCGTCCAGTGCCGACGCGGGAATCGTCAGATGCTGCATCATGCCCGGCAAGTCGCAGAACTGGATGTCGACGTACTCCACGTTCTCATCGGCCACGAGCTTGAGAATGTCGTCGGCCGTCTTGTCGGTCACAGAAGTGCTCTCCTCCGCAGGTAGCCCCGGTCGGACGCTGGGGTCGCCGCTGCTGACGTTACGCAACCGGGGCGAGGCCCATCGAAGCCGGGTCGGGTTCGCCGCTCGCTTATCGTAGGGGCCATGAGCCGCACCTTCTCATCGTGGCTGTCCGGGCCGGAGTCGGCCGGACCGCACCCTGACGACGCAGCCCCGGGGGAGAGTCTGGGTCTGCCGGCTTCCGGGCCGGGCTCGCTGGCCCCGATGGGGCGCCGGGTACTGGCCCTGCTGGTCGACTGGCTGGTGGCCTATGGGCTGGCCGGCCTGGGGGTGAAGGCGGGCCTGGTGACCCCGGAGCTCCTGGCGACCGTGGTGCTGGGGGTCTGGGTGGTGCTCGGAGCGGCCGCGGTGCGGCTGTTCGGCTTCACTCCTGGGCAATACGCCTGTGGGCTGCGGGTGATCCCCGTGGACGGCAGCGGGGACGGAGTGGGCGTCGTCCGTGCCGTGGTGCGCGGACTGTTGATCGCGCTGGTGGTCCCGGCGCTGTTCACCGACGTCGACGGTCGGGGTCTGCAGGACCGAGCGACGGCGACCGCGGTGGTGCGCAGCCGCTGAGGCCTGTCTGTGTGGGCCTGTGACTAGCGACGGCGCGCGGCGCGCTGCACGCCGCGCATCTTGGCGCCGGCCGGCATCGGGCCCTTGGGCATCGCCGCGGTGCCGGTACGGGTGCCCAGTGCGGCAAGCCGGGACTCCAGTGAATCCATCTGCTTGGTGGTGATGTTGGCCGGCAGCTTGGTCAGGAACCGTTCCAGCTTGGCCAGCGGAACCTCGCCGTCATCGTTGCCCACCACCACGTCGTAGATCGGGACATCGCCGATCAACCGGGCGGTGCGCTTCTTCTCCTGGGCGAGCAGCGGTTTGAGCCGGGACGCGGCGCCTTCGGCGACGAAGATGACGCCGGGACGGCCGATCACCCGATGGACCGCGTCCAGCTGGCCGGTGGCGGCTACCGCCTGGGTGACCCGCCACTTGCCCCGCAGGTTGTCCAGCGCCCACGCCGCGGCGCCGGCCTGCCCCTCGGCCTTGCGGTAGACCGACCGCTGAGCCCGGCGACCGAAGATCACGAACGCCACCAGCGCGCCCAACACCAGGCCGAGCGGGATGGTCGTCACCTTGGCGACGATCCCGCCGTTGAGCGCCAACGCGGTCGTCACGCCTACGACCAGCGTGAACGCGCCGATCATGTAGGGCAGCAGCCGCTTGTCCTCTTTGCGCTGGATCTGGAACGCCTGCCACAGCTGGGTGCGGCGCTGCTTGCTGGCGGCCTTGCGGGTGGCTTTCGCCGCCGCACGGGCAGCCTTGTTCTCGGCGGTGTTGCGCGGTCTGGCCATAGCTACCAAGGATACGCAGCCGGGTCCTGGATCAGCCGTGGGCCGGGGCGGCCTGCTCCTCGCGACGGGCCCGGTTCTCCAGCGCCTGTTGGTAGAGCCGGCCGGCGCGATACGACGAGCGCACCAATGGGCCGGACATCACGCCGGCGAACCCGAGCTCCTCGGCATAGCGGGCATGCTCGACGAACTCCTCCGGCTTGACCCAGCGATCGATCGGGTGGTGCCGCTCGGTGGGCCGCAGATACTGGGTGATGGTGACCAGCTCGGCCCCGGCGTCGTAGAGGTCCTTCAGCGCGGTGCGAATCTCCTCGGCGGTCTCGCCCATGCCCAGGATGAGGTTGCTCTTGGCCACCAGGCCGGCGTCGCGAGCCTGCGTCAGCACGCTCAGGCTGCGCTCGTAGCTGAACCCGGGCCGGATCAGCCGGAAGATGCGCGGCACGGTTTCGACGTTGTGCGCCAGCACCTCCGGGCGAGATTCGAACACCTCGCCCAGCAGGTCGGGCCGGCCGCCGAAGTCGGGAATGAGCAGTTCGACGCCCGTCTCCGGGTTGAGTGCCTTGATGGCACGCACCGTCTCGGCGTAGAGCCAGGAACCCTGATCGGCCAGATCGTCGCGGGCGACTCCGGTGACTGTCGAATACCGCAGGCCCATCGCCTGCACGCTCTCGGCGACCCGGCGCGGCTCGTCGCGGTCCAGCTCACTGGGCTTACCGGACTTGATCAGGCAGAACGAGCAATTCCGGGTGCAGACCTCGCCCCCGATCAGGAAGGTGGCCTCCCGGTCCTCCCAACACTCGTAGATGTTGGGGCAGCCGGCCTCCTCGCACACCGTGTGGAGTTTCTCCTGCTTCACCAAGACCTTCAGCTCGGTGTAGTTCGGCCCCATTCGGGCGCGGGTCTTGATCCACGACGGTTTGCGCTCGATGGGCGTCTCGGCGTTGCGTGCTTCGGCACGGCTTAACCTGCGACCTTCTCCGACGGCGCTCACTGAGCCGATGTTACGCGGGGCGCGGAATGGTCGCGCACCGGCAGCAGTCCGTCGAGGGCGGCGACGACCGCGTCGGCCACCGCCTGCCGGACATCATCCACGCTGGTCAGGCGGCCCAACTCCGCTGACAGTGACGTCACGCCGGCGTCGACGATCCCGCACGGCACGATCGAGCTGAACGCATTGAGGTCACAATCACAGTTGAGCGCGAATCCGTGCAGGGTGGTCGCGCGGGCCACCCGCACACCGATCGCGGCGATCTTGCGCTCGGGGCGGCCATCGCCGGCGGGCAGCCACACCCCGGACCTGCCGTCTACCCGAATGGTGTTGAGGCCCAAACTGTTACATACCTCGATAAGTGACTCTTCAAGGCGCCGTACGTAGTTGACCACATCCAGGGGCTCGGCGAGACCGATCACCGGATAGCCCACCAGCTGCCCCGGGCCGTGCCAGGTGATCTTGCCGCCACGGTCGGTGTCGACCACCGGGGTGCCGTCGAGCGGGCGTTCCTGCGGCTCAGTGCGCCGCCCGGCGGTGTAGACCGGGGGATGCTCCAACAGCAGCAGGGTGTCCGGGCCGCCGGCCGCCCTGGCCTCGGCCAGGTCACGCTGCAGTTGCCAGGCCGTGCCGTAGTCGACGGCGCCCAGCTGCCGCACGTCGATCGGCGCGGAACCGGATCGGATGGACGTCATGAGCGCAGGCTACTCGGATCGCAGCTGCCCGCTCCAGCGCCCATCGAGCGTGCAGCCGGTTTCACGCTCGGCGAGGGGGGCTAGGGGGTCGGGCGGCGGGTGGCGTAGCCGAGGGCCTCGCCGATGGTGTGGTGCCGGAACTGGAAGCCGGCATGCTCCAGCGCGGCGGGGATGGCTCGCTGTCCGGTGAGGAGGCTGTCGGCGAACTCGCCGAGCCCGGCGCGCAGCGCGAAACCGGGCAGCAGCATCGGGGTGGGGCGATTGACCGCGCGTCCCAGCGAGGAGGTGAACTCGGCATTGGTCACCGGCGCCGGGCCGGTCACGTTCACCGGGCCGGACAGCGTGTCATGCGAGATCGCGAACAACAGCGCCCGCACCTCGTCCACCATGCTGATCCACGACATGTATTGGCGGCCGTTACCGAGCCGGGCGCCGAGCCCCAGGGAGAACAGCGGTCGCAGCCGACCGACGACACCGCCTGACGGTGCCAGCACGATACCGGTGCGTGCCAACACCACCCGGACGCCGGAGTCCTGGGCCGGCTGGGTGGCCGCTTCCCAGTCCGCCGCAAGTTGTGCCAGAAACCCCGTTCCCGCCGAAGCGGACTCGTCGATCGTGCGATCGCGACCGTCGCCGTAGTAGCCGACTCCGCTGGCGCTGATCAATGCCGGCACGCCGGCGTCGACCACCGCGGCCGAGAGCACCTCGGTCGGGGTGATCCGGCTGTCGCGCAGGCTCTGTTTGAACGCTCCGGACCAACGGCGGTCACCGAGGTTCACGCCGCACAGATTGACCACCGCGTCGACCCCGGACAGGGCCTTGACGTCGATATCGCCCGCCTCGGGATCCCAGCGCAGCTCGGCGGTGTTGGCGGGGGCTCGGCGCACGATCCGCAGAACCTCGTGGTCGGCGGCACGCAGGGCCGACACCAAGGCGGAGCCGATCAGACCGGAGGACCCGGCGATTGCGACCCTGGCCACCCCGAGCCCCTTACAGGCCGAGCTCGGCTTCGAATTCGCCTTCCTCGAGCCGGTTGCGGATCGTGGTCACGAACCTTCCGGCGTCGGCACCGTCGATCAGGCGGTGGTCGTAGGTCAGCGGCAGGTAGCAGACCGACCGCACACCGACCGACTCGTTGCCGGCCTCGTCGATGACGACCCGCGGCCGCTTGACGATGGCCCCGGTGCCGAGCATGGCGGCTTGCGGCGGGACCAGGATCGGCGTGTCGAACAACGCGCCCTGGCTGCCGATGTTGGTGATCGTGAAGGTGCCGCCGGACAGTTCGTCGGGCTTCAGGCCGCCCGACCGCGCCCGGGCGGCGATGTCGGCGATGGCGCGTGCCAGCCCCGCCAGCGACAGGTCGCCGGCGTTGTGGATCACCGGGGACAGCAGCCCCTGGTCGGTGTCGACCGCGAAGCCCAGGTGCTCGGCGTCGTAGTAGGTGATCTCACCGGCGTCCTCGTTGTAGCTGGCGTTGACGTTCGGGTGCGCCTTGAGTGCGTCGATCACCGCACGGGCGATGAACGGCAGGTAGGTCAGGTTGACGCCCTCGCGCTCGGCGAAGTCGGCCTTGGCCCGGGCCCGCAACGCCACGATCCTGGTCATGTCGACCTCGTGGGTCTGGGTGAGCTGAGCGGTGGCCTGCAGCGACTCGCGGGTCTTCTTGGCGGTGATCTGCCGGATCCGGTTGGCCTTGGCGGTGGTCCCGCGCAGGTGCGCCAGGGCCGACACCGGCGCCGGTGCGGGAGCCGGGGCGGCAGCGCCCGCCGGCTGGGCGGCCGGGGCGGCGGGAGCCTTCTGCTGTTCGGCGAAGGCCAGCACGTCCTGCTTGCGGATCCGCCCGCCGACGCCGGTGCCGGCCACGCGGCCCAGGTCGACGTTGTTGTCGGCGGCGAGCTTGCGCACCAGCGGGGTGACATACGGCGTGGCATCCGTGGCGGGCTGCGCCGGCGCCGCCGGTGCAGGGGCTGCTGGTGCAGGGG
>NZ_CP083986.1:2113628-2114994 GCF_020172685.1 [Mycobacterium] nativiensis
GTACCGCGACCGGATGCTGGTGTTGGCGTCGATAGACCTGGCGCCCACCGTCGAACAGCTGCCGGCCCTACCCTTCGTGGCGGTCGGCGAGCATCTGGCTGACCTAGCCGACGCCGCGCTGGCGGCCGCGCTGCGGGTAGCCGAACTGCAGGTCTGCGGCCCCGACGCCGGTGCCGAAGTGCCGCGGATCGCCGTGATCGCCATGGGCAAATGCGGTGCGCGGGAACTGAATTACGTCAGCGACGTCGACGTCATCTTCGTCGCCGAGGAAGCCGACGCGGTGAGCACCCGCGTCGCCGGTGAGCTGATGCGGGTGGCCGGCGAGGCCTTTTTCGAAGTGGACGCCGGGCTGCGGCCCGAGGGCCGGCACGGTGCGCTGGTGCGAACCCTGGAATCACACATCGTCTACTACCAACGGTGGGCCAAGACCTGGGAGTTCCAAGCGCTGCTCAAGGCGCGCGCGGCGGTCGGCGACGCCGAATTGGGCCAGGCCTACATCGACGCACTGCTGCCGATGGTCTGGACCGCATGCGAGCGTGAGGATTTCGTCACCGACGTGCAGGCGATGCGCCGCCGGGTGGCGCAGCTGGTACCCGCCGAGATCCGGACCCGAGAGATCAAGCTGGGCTCCGGGGGACTGCGCGATGTGGAGTTCGCCGTGCAACTGCTGCAACTGGTGCACGGCCGCAGTGATGAGTCGTTGCATGTGGCATCCACGGTCGATGCGCTGGCGGCCTTGGGTGCCGGCGGCTACATCGGCCGGGAGGATTCGGCCGACCTGACCGCCTCCTATGAGTTCTTGCGGCTCCTGGAACACCGGCTGCAGCTGCAGCGGCTCAAGCGCACCCACATGCTCCCGCCGCCCGATGACGACGAGGCATTGCGTTGGCTCGCCCGCTCGGCCCATGTCCGCCCGGACGGCCGTCACGACGCCCTGGGCGTCCTTCGCGAAGAGCTCAAGGCCCAGAACCGGCGGGTATCGCGGCTGCACGCCAAGCTCTTCTACCAGCCGCTGCTGGAGGCTGTCGGTCCGGCGGGCCTGGAGCTGGCCGGGGGGCTGACTCCCGGTGCCGCGGGACGGCAGCTGGCGGCACTCGGGTACGAGGCGCCGCACAACGCGCTGACGCACCTGGGCGCGCTGACCAACCAGAGCGGTCGCCGGGGCCGGGTGCAGGCGGTGCTGCTGCCCACCCTGCTGTATTGGCTGTCGGACACGCCCAATCCGGACGCGGGGCTGTTGGCCTACCGGCGGCTCAGCGAGGCGATGGCTCAGCAGCGCTGGTATCTGAGCACGTTGCGCGACAGCAGCGCCGTGGCCAAGCGGCTGATGCGGGTGCTGGGCACCTCGGCCTACATCCCGGAACTG
>NZ_CP083986.1:2115094-2116336 GCF_020172685.1 [Mycobacterium] nativiensis
GAGCGGGACCCGGGGGGCGGCCACCGCCAGTGGCCAGGTGTAGTACCAGGGCAGCGCGGCCGGCACGAACAGCCCCACCACCAGCATGGCCCAGGCGATCCCGGCGACCGCAGCGCGATCGTCGCGCCGCGCCCGCCACCACAGCACCGGCAGCAGCAGCCCGATCACCACGACCCCGCTGATCCGGGTGATGTGCAGGACGGCGTAGAAGTTGACCGGGGCGAACAACCCGCCGACGGCGTGGATCAGGTTGGCGGCCGCGGTCGGCACGGTGAGCCAATTGATGATCTTGACGTTGCCGGCCAGCAGTGCGGTCAACCAGCCCAGGCCCACTCCGGCCAGGGCCGACAGCACGGCGAACACCACGACAACGATCGCGGTGGACACCGCTGCCGCGGTGGCGAATGCGATCACCGTCGGATAGCCGCGCTTTTCCCGCAGGCGACGCATCCACACCCATACCAGGAACGGCAATGCGATTGCGGCGGTGGCCTTTACCGCCGCCGCCAGCGCCACCAGCGTTATCCCCGCCAGGTGGCGCCGCTCCAGGGTCAGCGCGATCCCGGCCATCACCAGGCCGACCATCAGCATCTCGTTGTGAACCCCGCCCATCAGGTGGATGATCACCAGCGGGTTGAGCACGGCTAAATACAGCGCCGCGGGCGCGCTGCCACCGACACGGGCCGCGACCCGGGGTGCGGCCCAGATCAGCAGTGCCAGACCGGGCAGCATGCACAAGCGCAGCACCATCGTGCCCGCCACCACGTTGTTGCCCACCAGCATCGTGACGAGCTTGGCGACCAGAATGAACGCCGGGCCGTACGGTGCCGTCGTCGCGGCCCAGATCGGGCTGACATCTTCGAGCAGGGGATTGGGGTTGTCGACGGGGCCGACCACGTACGGGTCGAATCCATCCCGCAACAGGGCGCCCTGGGCCAGGTAGGAGTAGGTGTCGCGGCTGAACACCGGGACCGACAGCAACAACGGTGCCAGCCAGAAGCCGGTGGTGGTGATCAATGTGTAGGTGCTCACGGTGCCCTCGATCACCCGCCGGCCCAAGCCGAGCCAGGCCACCAGCATCACCGCGACCCCGGCCCACAGCAGCACCGACGACAGCACCAGGCCGTGGCCGAAGCGCAGCCATGACAGATGCAGGGAATCCAGCACCGGGTCCTGGATGCGGGTGCTGCCGGCACCCAAGCCACCCAGGGTGATCAACAGCGCGCCCAGGCAGCCGAGCCA
>NZ_CP083986.1:2116495-2163248 GCF_020172685.1 [Mycobacterium] nativiensis
AGATGTGTATAAGAGACAGGTGCCGGGGCCGGCGCAGCCGCGGGCGCGGCCGCGGACGCCGAACCGATCTTGGCCAGCTCACCGCCGACCTCGACGGTGGCGTCCTCTCCGGCGGTGATCGACAGCAGGGTGCCCGCCACCGGAGACGGGATCTCGGTGTCGACCTTGTCGGTGGAGACCTCCACCAGCGGCTCGTCGACGGCAACCGAATCGCCGACCTGCTTGAGCCAGCGTGTCACGGTGCCCTCGGTGACCGACTCGCCCAACTCGGGCATCAGCACCGGGGTGCCGCCGCCGGCGGGCGCCGGAGCGGGAGGTGCCGGAGCGGGGGGTGCGGCAGGTGCCGGCGCGGGCGCGGCAGGAGCGGGCGCGGGCGCCGCCGGTGCGGGCTCGGCCGCGGGTGCCGGCGCGGCGGGCGCCGCAACGGCCTCGCCGGCCTCGCCGATCACCGCCAGCTCGCCGCCGACCTCGACCGTGTCGTCCTCCTGGGCGATGATCTTGGTCAGCACGCCCGAGGCCGGTGCCGGAATCTCGGTGTCGACCTTGTCGGTGGACACCTCCAACAGCGGCTCGTCGACCTCGACCGTGTCGCCCTCCTTTTTGAGCCAGCGGGTCACGGTTCCTTCGGTGACGCTCTCACCGAGGGCGGGCATCTGGACTGAGAAGGCCATCGTTGTTGACTCCTCGCTCGATCGGTCGCTGCACGTCGTTCCCTGGATACCACTTCAGTGGTGAAGCGGTGGCGGTGCCCAGGCGGACTGTCGAAAACCATCCTGTCATTTCGGAGTCACCGGCACACACCGAGGTGGCCGTCGAGCCCTTGCCGGCACTGTGCAGTGGCGGGCGCGACGCAGTCTGTTAAAGCGCCACAGCCGCCGCTGAAGCGTCACTAATATCTCGCGGATGCCCGTTGAGCACTGTCAGCTGTGGACCGGCTTCGACATATCCATCGTGGCCCGCAACTATGCGCAACTGGCCGGTGTGCTGGCCGGTTTCGCGTTCGTCGTCATCAATCTGGTGCTCGACCGTGCGTACCGGCGTCGCGGCGACGGCGTTCCCGATCCACGCGAGGTCGAGCACGAGACCCTCACCGGCGTTGCGCTGATGAACGCATTTCTCGGGCTGTTCCTGGCTGCCGTGCAATACAGTCTGCTGGCCGGTGAACAGGGTTGCGCGGTGACCAGCGGCCGCGCCATGTCCGCAGAACTGTTGGGCGGCATATCTTTTGTGGCCGCGCTCTACATTCTGCTGTACGCCATCGTGCAGTTCGTGTCGGGAAGCGCGGGCGCGCTGATCAGACACTGCGTGTTCATCGTGGCGGTCCTGGTCCCGCCGATCGCGGTGTTCTTTGTGGAGGCGACGCTGACGGACCTGGCGCTCTCGCTGGGAGACCCGCAGACGCGTCGGCCGTTGCAGCCGCTGTGGGACGACGCCAACCGGCTCTCCCTGCCCATCACGGCGGCCATCGCAGTCGCCTGCGCGATCGGATGGTTCCTCGGGCGCGGGAGACGGCGCAGCGAATCGCCGATCGGACCGATGGCTGGACGTATTCGGACGGCCTTTCCGTATTTGAGCACCATCGTGATCATCGCGGCGATCATCCGTTCGATGGCGGCGCTGCCGAAGACCGATGCAGCGGCCCACCTCGGCTCGACCGAAGCCTGGCTCTGGGTCGTCGTGTTCGCGGTATTGATGCTCGTTCAAAGTGCGGCGCTGTCGTTCCAACAAGGTGTTGAAAACCCGTACCGCCCTGCGCGACAGACCGAGCGCGTCCAGAGCACCCCCTGACACCCGGCCGCCTTATCCGTTCGCGGCGATGTCTTCCAGTACCGCGAACATGGTGCGGGTCGGCACCCCGGTCCCGCCCTTGCCGGTGTAGCCCCAGGCGCCGCCGGAGTTATAGGCCGGCCCGGCGACATCGATGTGCACCCAGTCGACGCCGTCGGCCACGAACTCGCGCAGGTACACCCCGGCGACCAGCATCCCGGCGAACCGCTGACCACTGACGTTGGCCAGGTCGGCCACCGTCGACTTGAGGTCCTCCTTGAGCTCGTCGGGCAGCGGCATCGCCCAACCGTTTTCGCCCACGTTTTGGGAGATCGCCGCCACCCGGTCGCGGAACTCGTCTGAGCCCATCACTCCGGGGATGCGGGCGCCGAGCGCCACCGTCTGCGCGCCGGTCAGCGTCGAGGTCTCGATCAGATAATCCGGGTTGTCCTCGCAGGCCCGAACGATCGCGTCGGCCAGGACCAGCCGGCCCTCGGCGTCGGTGTTGAGCACCTCGACGGTGATGCCGCCGTACTGGGTGAGCACGTCGCCGGGGCGCTGCGCGGTCGATGACGGCATGTTCTCGGCCATCGGCACGGTCGCGGTGACATCGATCGGCAGACCCCGACGCGCGGCCAGCGCCACGGTGGCGATCACCGCGGCCGCCCCGCCCATGTCGGAGGTCATGTGGTGCATGGACGCGGCGGGTTTGATCGAGATGCCGCCGGTGTCGAACGTGATGCCCTTACCCACCAGCGCGACCTTCTTCGCGCCGTCCGGGCGCTCGAGCAGGCGCGACCCGTGGTGGGTCAGCCGGACCAGCCGCGGCGGGCGCGACGAACCCTTGCCGACGCCGACCACGCCGCCGTAGCCCGCGTCGGCCAGTTGCTGCTCGTCGAGCACCTCGACGTCCAGGCCGGCGGCTTCGCCCAGCGCGCGGGCCCGGTCGGCGAACTCGGCCGGAAACAGGTGACTCGGCGGGGTGTTGACGAAGTCGCGCGCGGTGGCCACCGCGGCGGCGATGTCGGTGCCGCGCGCCGCCTGCGCCTCGGCGTCGGCCGCGGTGGACAGCACGGTCACGGAGCCCAGGCCCGGTTCCTTGGGGGCGGTCTTGTCACTGCGGAACGCGGTGAAGCGGTAGGCGCCGAGCAGCAGTCCTTCGACACCGGCGGCGAGTACCCCGTCACCGGGCAGTCCGCCCAGCGCGCTGATCACCGTCGCGGTGCCGTTGAGCGCACGTGCCGCACCGCCGGCCGCCTTGCGGACCGTGTCGGCCGGCCAGGAATCCTGCGGTTTGCCCAGCCCGACGGCCAGCACGCTGGCCACCGGCAGCGACGCCACCACCAGCCGGGTCAGCTGCTCGCTGCCGCCCTTGGCGCCCACAGCGCGCAGACCGGCCTCGATCTCGGCGACCGCATCGGCGGGCAGCGCCGGCTCGGTTGCGGCGACCGAGGCGCCGCCGGACTCGGAGTCGTCATCGGCCGCAATCACCGGGACGATCAGCACCGCTTCGTCGGCGCTCGACGGCAGCTCTGCGGTGACGGTGACGGCGGGGGACTGGTAACCGGGTTCGGTGCTCACAGGCATCCACCCTAGCGATTCGACGCCAGCCGCAGCTCGTACGCCGTGATGGGTTCGTCGAAGCCCTTGAGCGTCAACGGTTCCTGAAGGACCGCCTCCCACCCCGGCAGGCTCGGGCATATTTCGGCGGCGGCGAGGATCTGGTTGGGTGCCGCGGCGTCCACCAGTCGGGCGGCCAGGTTGACCGGGGTGCCGAAGTAGTCGCCGTTGATCGCCAGCACCTCGCCGTGGGCCAGGCCGGCACGCACCTGAAGCCCGGCCGCCCGGGCCTTCGGATGGTTGACCAGATCGACTGCCGCCTTGGCCAGCAGCTGCGGCGTCGAGCTCACCCACATCACCGCGTCGCCGATGAACTTGACCACCCGCCCGCCGTCGGCGTGCACCACGTCGGCGACGCTGCCGCCGAACTCGGTGAGCAGGGCCGCCAGCTCCGCGGCGGTCAGCACCTGGGTCAGCGTGGTGAAACCGGTCAGGTCGGCGAACCCGACACCGCACACGATGCTCGCCGACGGCCCGCCTTCGAGGCCCTCGAGGAAGGTCCGGTGGCTGACCTGGTGCTGGCGATGGACGGCATCGATCATGGCGCCGATGCGGGGGATGTACTCCGCGACCGACCGCCAGGCCCGCGCGGTGCGGAGCTCGCTTTGGGTGTGACCCAGCCAGACGTTGGGTTCGGTGAGCCGGATCATCGATGACTCGGCCTCGGCCAGGCGCGCCATGGTCGCCCCGAGGACCCGTAGGAAGCCGTCCACGGGCTCTCCGAGGTAGGAGCGCATCTCGATCCAGGTCGCCAGTCCGTCGACGTCGGCCTGGCTCAGCGCCGGCGTGTCGGAGTTGGCGACGCTGAGCCCGAGCATCGTCCACGCCCGCTCAACCTCGCAGACGGGAACTCCCAGGGCCTCGGCGGCGGCCTGGAACGAGTAGATCGGCGGCCCCGAGCGCCCCACCTCGTCGCCGGCCAGCCCGAACAACCGGCCTCGCCGGTCGGCGTCGGCCATCTGCTCGACGGTGAAGCCGAGATCGTTCAGATACTCCACCAGGCCGGCGCGTTCCCGCGCATCGGCGATTCCCGCTGCTTCGAGCGCCTCCCAGTCGACCATCCCTCCCAGTGTGCCGATTAGGGTGGTTTGACGTGAGCGAACTGCAACACGGACCCCTGGAAGATCGCCACCGCGAGCTGGGCGCCAGCTTCGCCGAGTTCGGCGGCTGGCTGATGCCGGTGTCGTATGCCGGCACCGTCGCCGAGCACAACGCCACCCGCAGCGCGGTGAGCCTGTTCGATGTCAGCCATCTGGGCAAGGCGACCGTGGCGGGCCCGGGAGCGGCGGAGTTCGTCAACAAGACGCTCACCAACGACCTGAACCGGATCGGGCCGGGTAAGGCGCAATACACGTTCTGCTGCAACGAGTCCGGTGGGGTCATCGACGACCTGATCGCGTACTACGTCGCCGATGACGAGATCTTCCTGGTGCCCAACGCTGCCAACACCGCGGCGGTGGTGGCCGCTCTGCAGGCGGCGGCCCCGGCGGGGCTGACGATCACCGACGAGCACCGTTCACGCGCGGTGCTGGCGGTGCAGGGGCCGCAGGCGACCGAGGTGCTGGCCGGTCTGGGCCTGCCGACCGAGATGGATTACATGGGCTTCGCGGACGCCTCCTACGACGGCGTGCCGGTCCGGGTGTGTCGCAGCGGCTACACGGGCGAACACGGCTACGAACTGCTGCCGGCCTGGGAGAAGGCGGGCGTGGTGTTCGACGCGCTGGTGGCCGCGGTCACCAAGCTCGGGGGAGAGCTGGCCGGTCTGGGTGCCCGTGACACGCTGCGCACCGAGATGGGATACCCGCTGCACGGCCACGAACTGTCGCCGACGATCTCGCCGCTGCAGGCCCGTTGCGGCTGGGCGATCGGGTGGAAGAAGGAGGCCTTCTTCGGTCGCGAGGCACTGCTGGCCGAGAAGGAGGCCGGTCCGGCACGGCTGTTGCGCGGGCTGCGTGCGACCGGTCGGGGCGTGCTGCGGGCCGAGTTGGCGGTGCTCGACGGCGACCGGCAGGTGGGGACCACCACCTCGGGTACGTTCTCGCCGACGTTGAAGGCCGGTATCGCGCTGGCGCTGATCGATGCCGACGCCGACATCGCAGACGGCGCGCAACTCACCGTCGACGTGCGCGGCCGTGCGGTCGAGTGCGAGGTGGTAAAGCCGCCGTTTGTGACGGCAAAAACCCGCTAGCGCACCGCATATACAATCGCTGCATGAAAAGCGGCCTCCTCGAGTTCCACGTGTCGGTCACAGCGAACCCGACCCCGGACGAGGTGCGCGAATCCATTTTGGCGGACCCGGGTTTCGGTAGGTACCACACCGATCACATGGTGTCGATCGACTACACCGTGGACGCGGGTTGGCACAACGCCCGGGTGATGCCCTACGGGCCGATCGAGCTGGACCCGTCGGCGATCGTCCTGCACTACGCGCAGGAGGTGTTCGAGGGGCTCAAGGCCTACCGCTGGACGGACGGCTCGATCGTGTCGTTCCGGCCCGAGGCCAACGCGGCCCGGATGCGGGCGTCGGCTCGCCGGCTGGCGATCCCGGAGCTTCCCGACGAACTGTTCATCGAGTCGCTGCAGCAGCTGATCGCGGTGGATTCGGCCTGGGTGCCGGCGGCCGGCGGCGAGGAGTCGCTGTATCTGCGGCCCTTCATCTTCGCCACCGAGCCGGGGCTGGGCGTGCGTCCGGCCAACGAATACCGCTGCCTGGTGATGGCCTCGCCGGCCGGCGCGTACTTCAAGGGCGGCATCAAACCGGTCAGTGTGTGGCTGTCCACGGAGTACGTGCGGGCCTGCCCGGGCGGCACCGGCGCCGCCAAGTTCGGCGGCAACTACGCCGCGTCGCTGGTGGCCCAGGCGCAGGCCGCCGACAACGGCTGCGACCAGGTGGTGTGGCTGGATGCGGCCGAACGCCGCTATGTCGAGGAGATGGGCGGGATGAACCTGTTCTTCGTCTTCGGCACCGGCGGATCGGCCCGGTTGGTGACGCCGGAGCTGTCCGGCTCCCTGCTGCCCGGTATCACCCGGGATTCGTTGCTGCAGTTGGCAACCGACGCGGGATTCGCGGTCGAGGAACGCAAGATCGACGTCGATGAATGGCGGGACAAGGCTGCTACCGGGGAGATCACCGAGGTCTTCGCGTGTGGCACCGCCGCCGTCATCACGCCGGTGTCGCAGGTCAAATCCGCCGAGGGGGAGTTCACCATCGCCGACGGCCAGCCCGGTGAGGTCACCATGGCGCTGCGCGACACCCTGACCGGAATCCAGCGCGGCACCTTCGCCGACACCCACGGCTGGATGGCCCGGCTGGACTGAGCGGCCCGGAGCTCAGCTCCGAGGATTCTGTGGGAGGTCTGGGTCTTCGGCCGCGGCCTGCCAATCCGAGGCTGGGTCGTCGTCGGGGTCGTCCGACCGATCGTCGGCCCCCTCGCCTTTCGCTATGCGCGACTCCCGGCTTCGCTTGCTGTATCTGTGGTGGCGCGCCATCGATCTGTCCTCTCGCGGACTGGCGCCTTCACGCCGCTTGTTAATACTGGTTCTATTTTCACAAACCTACCCTGGAGCTATGACACCGGGTGGGAGAAAGTCTATGACTTCGGAGAAATGTAACCTGTCGCGTGCCGTCAGAGCGCGGCAAACAGCACGGCGGCCAGTGCCGTCGTCCATTCGACGGCGGCGCCCAGCACATCGCCGGTGACCCCACCCAGTCGGCGCACGCAGTGGGCGACGAACACGCCGGCGCAGCCGAGCGCTACCGCGACGACGACCGGTCCCTGCCACGGAACCGGGCCCACGGTCACCGATGCGGCGGCCAGGGCCAACGTCCAGGCCACCGCCACGGCAATCGGCTGACTGCCGGCCACCGTGGCGCCCAGCGCGCTGCCCGCTGCGGCGGGCACCGAACGCAGACACGCCAGCACCGCCGTCACCCGGCCGGCGGCGACCGCGACCACGATCCCCGCCGGGTTCAGCATCGGAAACGCCAGCGCCTGCAGCCCGATCACCAGCACCACCGCGACCACGCCGAACGGGCCGGTCGATCCCTCACGCATCACCCGCAAGGCCTGCGGGGCCGGCCGGTAGCAACCCAGGCCGTCGGCGGTGTCGGCCACCCCGTCGATGTGCAGGCCTCGAGTCGCCGCCAGCAGCGCGGCCACCGCCAGCAGGCCCGCCAGGGCGCTGCCCGGGCCGAAGGCCAGCTCAGCGGCCCAGACGACCCCCGCTGCCAGCGCCCCCAACCCGGCCCCGACCACCGGCAGCGCCGTCAGCGCCCCGCGCCCCGGCGGACGGCCGGCAGCACCGGGCAGGCGCACGGCCGTCCCGAACGCGACCGCCGCCGCCAGCGACCGGATCACTGGTCGGCCTGATCGGCCGGCCCGGACACGCCCGCCTCGGCGAACGTCGACATCGACGCCAGCGTCGCCACCGCGGCACGCAGCATCGGCAGCGCCACCGCGGCGCCGGAGCCCTCGCCCAACCGCATCCGCAGGTCGAGGATGGGCTCCAATCCCAGTGCTGCGCAGGCCAGCGCGTGGGCCGGCTCGGGGGAGCGGTGGCCGACCTGCCACCATGCTCGCGCGCCCGGGGCCAGCCGATCGGCGACCAGGGCGGCGGCCGTGGACGCCAGGCCGTCGAGCAGCACCGGGGTGCGCCGGACCGCGGCCTGGGCGCAGAACCCGGCCAGCGCCGCCAGGTCGGCGCCGCCGCAGCAGCGCAGCAGCCCGAGCGGATCGGATCGCTGCGATCGGGACCGGAACAGCGCGTCGCGTACCGCCGCGGTCTTGCGTGCCCAGCCGGCGTCGTCGATCCCGGTGCCGTAGCCGACCGCCTCGACCGGCTCGGCGCCGGTCAGCGATGCGACCAAAGCCGTTGCGACAGTGGTATTCCCAATGCCCATGTCGCCGGGTATGAGCAGGTCTGCGCCGGCATCGACCTCGTCGTCGGCGATCCGGCGGCCGGCGTCCACCGCGGCGAAGGCCTGCTGCGGGGTCAGGGCGTCCTCATGGGCGATGTCTCCACTGCCGCGGCGTACCTTGTACGCGCTGATCGCACCCGAGGTCTCGGCGTCGAACTCGGCGTCGACAGCCATGTCGACCACCCGGACCCCTGCGCCGGCGACGGCGGCCAGCGCGTTGATGGCCGCCCCGCCGCGATCGATGTTGGTCACCATCTGGGCGGTGACCTGCGGCGGATAGGCCGACACCCGGGCGCGGGTGACCCCGTGGTCACCGGCGAACACCACGATCCGGACCCGCTCGAACTGCTGTGGCGGGCAATAACCTTGGCATGAGGCCACCCACACCGACAGATCCTCGAGGCGGCCCAGCGAGCCCGTCGGTTTGGTCAGGCGGTCCTGCCGCGCACGGGCGGCGGCGGCCACCGTCGCATCGGGCGGGCTGACCGCGGGGAAGTCCATGATCGTCGGCCCCGAGCCGAACTCAGTCGAGGCGTTCGCCGCGGCGAACCTGCGGGCGCGGTGCCCGCATCCGGCGCAGCGTCGATGCCCGGCCGGCGGCGTAAAGCCCTAGTTTCCAACGAGGTTCGGTGTTGTCGGGGTACCTGGTGTCGACCAGCTTGACGACCTTTCGGCCCACCATCACACCGTCGACGCCCATCAGGGCCATCAGCAGCATCATCGCCGGGGAGATGTAGTACTGGATCTGCGGGAGCGCCATCATGATGAACATCAGCCCCAGCGCCACCGGCATGAACAGGCCGAGCAGGTTGTAGCGGGCATCGACGATGTCGCGCGCATACCGGCGCACCGGGCCGCGGTCGCGCTCCAGCATCGCGGACTCGTCGCCGGCCAGCATCCGCTCCCGGCGCTCGGCCATCCGTTCCCGGCGCTCGGCCTTCGCGACGCGACGCTCCTCCTTGCTCAGCTTCGGTCCGGCCAGGTTCTTACGTCTGGCCCGCGCCTCCGCGGAGGTCATCGGGGCCGGCGCCACCGGCCCGCGGCGCTTGGCGGCCGCGTTGCGCTTGGGGGTGGGCCGGCCCTTGGGTGCGGTGACGCCGGAACGCGCGGCGTCCTCGGACTCGGCGCTGTCGAGATCGACCGCGCCATCGACGGATCCAGTGGACTCCGCCACATCTTTCCTACGGCCCGGCAACTTCACGCCCGCCAGATTACTTGCCCTGCCAACGTCGCCGTCCCTGTGGCTATACCCTGCCGGTATGGCTGAGCAGTCCGGCGGCGGCGCCCGCGCCGCCGCAGGGGCGAGCACGCTGCGGGTGTTGATAGCGCCGGACTGCTTCGGCGAGAGCCTCACTGCGGTCCAGGCCGCCGCGGCCATCTCGACCGGCTGGCATCGCAGCCGGCCGCACGACCGGCTGATGATCGCGCCGCAGTCCGACGGCGGTCCGGGCTTCGTCTCGGTACTGGCTGAGCTGTTGGGCGGGGTGCAGGGGTCACAGGTCAGCGGGCCGCTGGAGACGTCCGTCGAGGCCGAATGGGTCTTCGACGCCGCATCGAAGACGGCCTACCTGGAGTGCGCGCAGGCCTGCGGGCTGGCGCTGCTCGGTGGCCCGCCGACACCGCAGACCGCACTGGCCGCGCACAGCGCAGGAGTGGGGCAGCTCATCGACGCCGCGCTGTCGGCCGGGGCGCATCGGATCGTGGTCGGGCTCGGCGGCAGCGCCAGCACCGACGGCGGGCGGGGCATGGTGGATGCGCTGGGCGGGCTGGCCGCCGGCCGGGAACGGCTCGCCGACGTCGAACTGGTCGCTGCCTGCGACGTCGAGTACCCGCTGCTGGGTCCGTGGGGCGCGGCCCGGGTGTTCGGACCGCAGAAGGGCGCCGACCCGGCCACCGTGGCTGTACTCGAAAGCCGCCTGTCGGCCTGGGGGACAGACCTGGACGCCGCGGCCGGATGGCAGGTCAGTGCCGCCTCGGGTGGGGGTGCGGCCGGGGGAATCGGCGCGGCGCTGCTCGCGCTGGGCGGCGTCGTCGAGTCCGGGGCGGACATCGTGGCCCGCCACACCGATCTGGCGGCCGCCCTGGCCGAAGCGGACCTGCTCGTCACCGGTGAGGGCCGCTTCGATGAGCAGTCGCTGCACGGCAAGGTGATCGGTTCCCTGGCCGCCGCGGCACGCCGGCGTGAGCGGGAGCTGCCGGTGCTGGTACTGGCCGGGCAGATCGGCCTGGACGAGCCGGCGCTTCGGTCGGCCGGAATCGCGGTGGCCCGTGCGATCGCCGACCATGCCGGTTCGGTGGGGTTGGCGCTGGTGGACGCGGCCAACCAGCTGATCGGCTTGGCCACCGTGACCTCGTCGCAGATCGGCATCCGACCGGCAGATTCCCCGCAGCCCGCGGATCCGTAGTGACTCGCCTGTGCAAGGTATCGTTGTGGCGGTGGGCTTCGAGTATTCGAGGACCGTCTGTGTCCACGGCTTGCCCACCCCGTGATCAACCGCAATAGGGAGACGCAATGACTGTTCAGGATCAGTCGACCACCGAAGCCAATGGCATCGTCTTGACCGATGAAGCCGCCGCCAAGGTGAAGTCGCTGCTGGCACAGGAAGGCCGTGACGACCTGACCCTGCGCATCTCGGTTCAACCCGGAGGCTGCGCCGGCCTGCGCTACAACCTGTTCTTCGACGACCGCACCCTCGACGGTGACGTGATCACCGACTTCAACGGTGTGAAGCTGGCCGTCGACCGGATGAGCGCTCCGTACCTGCAGGGCGCCGAGATCGGCTACGCCGACCAGATCGACAAGCAGGGCTTCACCATCGAGAACCCCAACGCCGGCGGCTCGTGCTCGTGCGGCGACTCGTTCAACTGAACGCTTAGCGCGGCCTGACGCCCGGTCCGGCCGGGCGGGGTGTCGTCTGTCCGCAGGATGAGCGGCTTCGTGCTGCCCGACGGCGGGCCGGGGCCACCGGACCGCTACCGTGGGTACCCACATCCAGGTCCGTGTTGATGACACGGTGAAGACAGACGCAAGGGGGAACAGTCAGTGACGATTGCGGTGACCGGTTCGATCGCGACCGACCATTTGATGCGCTTTCCAGGTCGGTTCTCCGAGCAGCTGCTCGCCGATCACCTGCAGAAGGTCTCGCTGAGCTTCCTGGTCGACGACCTGGTGGTGCACCGGGGCGGCGTGGCCGGCAACATCGCCTACGCCATCGGCGTGCTCGGCGGTGACGCCGCGCTGGTGGGTGCAGCAGGCGCCGACTTCGCCGACTACCGGCAGTGGCTGGTCTCGCACGGGGTCAACTGCGACCACGTGCTGACCTCCACGACCGCGCACACCGCCCGGTTCGTCTGCACCACCGACCTGGACATGGCGCAGATCGCGTCGTTCTACCCCGGTGCGATGTCGGAGGCCCGCAACATCTCCCTGGCCAAGCTGGTTGAGACCGCCGGCAAGCCGGAACTGGTGATCGTCGGCGCCAACGACCCCGAGGCGATGTTCTTGCACACCGAGGAGTGCCGCAAGCTGGGCCTGGAGTTCGCCGCCGACCCGTCCCAGCAGTTGGCCCGGCTGACCGGTGACGAGATCCGCAAGCTCATCGACGGTGCGGCCTACCTGTTCACCAACGACTACGAGTGGGACCTGCTGCTGTCCAAGACCGGCTGGACCGAGGCCGACGTGATGAAGCAGGTCGGGCTGCGGGTGACCACCCTGGGCGCCAAGGGAGTCGAGATCGTCAGCCCGGACGGCTCCCGCATCCATGTCGGAGTGGTCCCGGAGAAGTCCCAGACCGACCCGACCGGCGTCGGCGACGCCTTCCGCGCCGGCTTCCTCACCGGACGCAGCGCCGGGCTTTCCCTGGAGCGTTCCGCGCAGCTCGGTTCCCTGGTGGCGGTGCTGGTGCTGGAGTCCACCGGAACCCAGGAATGGGTGTGGGACAACGGCACCGCGGTGTCCCGGGTGGCCGACGCCTACGGCGACGACGCGGCCGCCGAGATCGGCGCCGCTCTCAAGTAGCCTGCCGAGCAGACACGAAAGCCCCCGAATTCAGCGGAATTTGGGGGCTTTGGTGTCTGCTCGTGCGCCGGAATCGCGCCGGCTAAATCTGCACGGGGTAGTGCGGCTCGCTGATGGTCGGCACCACGCTGCGCTCGACGAAGATCGCGTGCCACAGCATGAAGATCAATACGGTCCACAGCCGGCGACTGTGGTCGGCGTTGCCGGTGCGGTGTTCGTCGAGCATGGTGCGCACCGCGGCGACATCGACCAGGTGACCCGCTCCGGTGGCGTCCACCGTGGCGTAGGCCCACTCCAGCAGCACCCCGGTGCGCAGCCAGTGCCGGATCGGCACCGGGAACCCGAGCTTGGCCCGATTGAGCACGTGCGCGGGCACGATCGGCTCCAGCGCCCGGCGCAGGGCGTATTTGGTGGTGGTGCGGGTGATCTTGGCCGACACCGGCAACCGAGACGCCACCGCGAACACCTCGGGGTCCAGGAACGGCACCCGCAGCTCCAGTGAGTTGGCCATCGTCATCTTGTCGGCCTTGACCAGGATGTCGCCGCGCAGCCAGGTGAACAGGTCGATGTGCTGCATGCGGGCCACCGGATCCCAGCCCGCCGATTCGGCGTACAGCGGCGCGGTGACGTCGGTGTGGGTCCAGTCCGGGGAGAAGCCGGGCAGCACGGCCCGCAGCTGCTCGTCGGAGAAGCTGCGGGCGTTGCCGTAGTAGCGCTCCTCCAGCGTCTGCGAACCTCGGTGCAGCAGGCTCTTGCCGCGCATTCCTTCGGGAAGCGGCTTCGACACCTTGCCCATCGACCGGCGCACCGATGCGGGCAGATAGTTGAACGGCCGCAGCGACAGCGGCTCGCGGTAGATGGTGTAGCCGCCGAACAGCTCGTCGGCGCCCTCGCCGGAGAGCACCACCTTGACGTGCTTGCGGGCTTCGCGGGCGATGAAGTACAGCGGGACCAGGGCGGGGTCGGCCACCGGGTCGTCGAGGTACCAGACGATCTCCGGCAGCGCGCCGACGAATTCCTCGGGGGAGACCACCTTGGTCACGTGCCGTGCGCCGATCGCCTCTGCCGAGGCCACCGCCACGTCGACCTCGGAGAATCCCTCCCGCTCGAAGCCGGTGGTGAAGGTGATCAGCTTCGGGTTGTGCCGGATCGCCAGTGCCGCGATCGCCGTCGAGTCGATCCCGCCGGACAGGAACGCTCCCACTGTGACGTCGGCACGCATGTGCTTGGCCACCGAGTCCTCGAGCACCGCGGTGATCTCGTCGTAGCGGGCCTGCTCGGAGTCCCGGGTGAAAGGGACCGCGTTGAAGCGCGGCGTGAAATACCGGGTGACTTTCGGGGTGCCGCCGGGGCGGATCCGGGCGTAGCAGCCCGACTCCAGTCGTCGGACCCCGCGGTGCAGGGTCTCGGGCTCCGGGACGTACTGCAGCACCGTGTAATGCTGCAGGGCGCGCAGGTCAAGGCCGGTGTCGCCGGTGTCAAAGCCCACCTGCTCGGCCAGGTCCAGCAGGCATTTCTTCTCGCTGCCCACCACGGTGCCGCCCGGTCCGGTCGCCATGAACAGCGGCTTGATGCCGAACGGATCCCGGGCGCAGAACAGCTCACCGGTCGCGTTGTCCCAGATCGCGAAGGCGAACATGCCCCGCAGCCGGGTCAGCACATCGGTGCCCCAGTGGTGGTAGCCGGCGACGATCGCCTCGCCGTCGCCGTCCGTTGCGAACACCGCGCCGTGCTCGGCGGTCAGTTCCTCGCGCAGTTCCAGGTAGTTGTAGATCTCGCCGTTGAACACCAGCTCGTAGCGGGCGGGAGCTTCCGGCGGTCCCCACTGCATGGGCTGGTGCGAATGGGCGATGTCGATGAACGACAGCCGGTTGAAGCCGAACACCACGTGCTCGCCGGCCCAGCTGCCGCCGGGCTCATCAGGCCCGCGATGCCGCATCAGATGCGTCGCCCGGGCAACAGCCGCAGTGATATCAGCGGCACCGGCGGCCGTGTCAGGGTTGGCGGTGCCGGCCGGGGCACGCACGAAGGCCAGCAGTCCACACATCGGGTCCTAGTATGCCGCACCGGTATCGGCCCGCCGGCCACGTAGGTCTGCGCGTCGCGCGGGTGGGCGGGCAGAGCCCGGGAAGGCTGAGCCGCCGGTCAGCACGCGCCTCGCCGCCCAACCGGCAGGTACATAGAACCAACGCGATCCGGGTGGTCTACGCTGCGTAGTATTCGACTGCTCCGCCGGGTCAGTCGGCCCGTTCTGTGACTCGAGGAGGCACCAACGTGACACGTCGCGGGCAGGGAGCTGTGCTCAGCCGTCTGCTTCGACCGCTGGCGGGGGCCGGCGTACTCGGCCTGCTGGCGGTGACGCTCAGCGGTTGCAGCTACGACTGGACCGATGTGGTCGGTTTCGGCTGGCCCAAGGGCATCACCCCGGAGGCCGAGGCCAACTACCAGCTGTGGCTTGGCATGGTCATCGCTTCGGTGGTCATCGGCGGCCTGGTGTGGGGAATGATCTTCTGGTCGATGGTCTTCCACCGCAAGAAGGCGACCGACACCGAGCTGCCGCGCCAGTTCGGCTACAACATGCCGCTGGAGCTGGGCCTGACGGTCGTTCCGTTCCTGGCCATCGCCGTGATCTTCTACTTCACCGTGGTCGTGCAGGAGAAGATGCTGCACCACGAGCCCAATCCCGAGGTCGTCGTCGACGTCACCGCCTTCCAGTGGAACTGGAAGTTCGGCTACCAGAAGATCGACTTCCACGACGGCACCCTCAAGTACGACGGCTGGGACCAGGCCCGCAAGGACGCCATGGTCTCCAAGCCCGAGGGCGTCGACGAGCACGGCAAGAAGCTCGTCGGGCCGATCCGCGGACTCAACCCCGACGACCGCACCTACCTGAACTTCGACAAGATCGAGACGCTGGGCACGACCAGCGAGGTTCCGGTTCTGGTGGTGCCCAGCGGCAAGCGCATCGAGTTCGTGTTGAACTCCGCCGACGTGATCCACTCGTTCTGGGTGCCGGAGTTCCTGTTCAAGCGTGACGTCATCGCCTGGCCCGAGCGCAACAACCAGGTGAACACCTTCCAGGTCTCGGAGATCACCAAGGAAGGCGCGTTCGTCGGCCACTGCGCCGAGATGTGCGGTACCTACCACGCGATGATGAACTTCGAGGTCCGGGTGGTCTCGCCCAACGACTTCAAGGCGTACCTCGGGCAGCGGATGGCCGGGAAGACCAACGCGGAGGCGTTGGAGGCGATCAACCAGGATCCGTTGGCCACCTCTACGTACCCGTTTGACAGCCGCCGTGGCCTGCTAGCCCCCCAAGCCAGCGACAAGTAGGGACGACCTCCAATGCGCATCGAATCCAGGCTGTTCGAGTTCGTGGCCACCTTCTTCGTGGTGGTTGGGGTGATCTACGCGGTCCTCACGATGAAGTTCGCCACCGGCGGCGTTGAGTGGGCCGGCACCACCGCGCTGTTCCTGACCGGGGCGATGGCCCTGATCGTGGCCACCTTCTTCCGGTTCGTGGCGCGCCGTCTGGACACCCGCCCCGAGGACTACGAGGCGGCCGAGATCAGCGACGGTGCCGGGGAGCTGGGCTTTTTCAGCCCCCACAGCTGGTGGCCGATCCTGATCGCGTTGGCGTTCTCCGTGGTGGCCGTCGGAGTCGCCCTGTGGCTGCCGTGGCTGTTCGGGTTCGGGATTCTGCTGGTCATCGCGGCCGCGGGCGGACTGGTCTTCGAGTACTACATCGGGCCCGAGAAGCACTGACCCTGATTCGTCGGGCCGCCGTGTCAACCTACTTGGGTAGGGTGGCCGGTGCACAATGACCAAGGGCGGTTGATATTGACCGCGACAGGTCACGGTGTGGCGCATCTGGGCGCTGCGGTTGGAAGAGGATAAGCGGGAATGAGCGGGCCGAATCCCCCGGAGTCGGGTTCTGGAGAAGAAGACCTCGGCGTCGGTCAGTCGGCCTCGGAACTGGTCCCGGAACTCGCCCCGGAAATGGCCGGAGGCATCCCCGGCGACGACATTCCGGCGATCGACGAGATCGGCGCCACCACTCCCGCCGGCTCCCCGGACAACACGGCCTACTCGCAGGCCTACTCGGCTCCCGAGCCGGACCAGTTCCTGAGCGGCCCGTACGTGCCGGTCGATCCCCGGCTGTACGACTACGACAGCTACGACGCACCCGAGGAGCCGGACCCGAACGCCAAGACGCCGCGGTGGCCGTGGGTGGTCGGTGTCACGGTGATCATCGCCGCGGTCTCGCTGGTGGTGTCGGTCGCGCTGCTGTTCGCCCGCACCGAGACCCACGACCTGGCCTCACCCGAGACGACGACCTCGACAGCGTTGTTGCCACCGGTGCACGATGAGATCACCAAGACCTCGCCGACCACCACGCCGCCACCGCCGCCTCCGCCGCCGACCAGCGAGGAGCCGCCGCCGCCTCCGCCGCCCACCAGCGAGGAGCCGGCGCCTCCGCCGCCGGTGGAGACCCCGGCACCCGAGCCATCCACCACGACACCGGAGCCCACCACGACCACGCAGGCGAAGCCCATGCAGGTGACCTACTCGGTGACCGGAACGAAGGCACCGTTCGACCAGATCACGATCACCTACGTCGACGCCTCCGGGCAGCGGCGTACCCAGCGCAACGCCTACATCCCGTGGTCGCTGACGCTGACACCGATCTCCCAATCGGAGGTCGGCTCCGTGGAGGCCTCCAGCATGCTGCGGCTGAGCAAGCTGAACTGCTCGATCACCAGCAGCGACGGTAGGGTGCTGGCCTCCAACAGCAACGACGCACCGGCGACGAGCTGCTGATGGCCGGCAGAAACATGGCAGACCGATTCGGGCGGCCGGGATACTCCCCGCAGGTCGTAGACCGCGTCCTGCTCGGGGTGTGCGCCGCGATCTGGCTGGCGCTGCTGGGCATGGGCGTCGCGGCGACGGTGGCGCTGGTGGACATGGGGCGGGGTTTTCACCAGCCGACGGAGAACTCGCACAACGGCCTGCTCTACATCGTCATCGGCATCTCAGCACTGGTCATCCTGGCCGCCATCCCTGTGCTGGTCCGGGCCCGTCAGACCGGCGCAACGCAGCCGTCGTCCGGCATCGGCCCGCAGGCCACAGCCGTTCCCCCGGTACGGCGGAACGGGCCGTTGCCGCAGCGCGGATTCGACTCTCCGGGCCGCCGGGGCGCCACCGAGCGCGTGGCGCTGCCCAACCAGGCCCAGGTGGACCGGGTGCTGCTGCGGGGGATCACGGTGCTGGCCAGCGCCGTCGGCGGCGCACTGACCGTGGTTGCCCTGGCCACCTACCTGATGGCCATCGGCAAGGACACCGGCTCCTGGGTCGCCTACGGGGTGGCCGGCGCCATCACGGTGGCCACCCCGGTGATCCCGTGGCTGTACCTGCGTCGGCTCGGCGAAGTGTTGGTGCTGCCGTCTCGCTTCGGTTGAGCGGCTGCCCTCAGGGCCACAGCAGCGTGGTTGACCAGCTGGCCCCGTCGCGCTCGTAACGCAGTCGCTGGTGTCGGCGCCCCGGATCGGACTGCCAGAACTCGACCGTATCGGCCCGCACCGCGTACGACACCCAGTCGGCGGGTACCAGGCCGGGGGACTGGTCGAGCTCGATTCGTGCCTTCGCCAGCGCCTCGCTGACTTCGGCGGGATCGCAGTAGGGCTCGCTCTGGCGCCCGGTGAGCGCCATCGCCTGTGCTGCGTCGGAGCGGGCCAGGAAGTCGTCGGCCGTCACCCGGGGCGGATCGGCCCGTGCGGTGCCCTCGATCCTGATCTGGCGGCCTACCGCGGGCCAGTAGAAGGTAAGCGTCACAGCCGGATTGCGGGCGAGCTCGGCGCCCTTCCGGCTGATCGCACTGACCGCGAAATGCCAACCGTTTTCGTCGACGTCCTTGAGGATCAACACCCGCGCCGACGGCCGAGAGCCGGACACGGTGGACACTGTCATCGCGTGGGGTTCGGTGACACCGCCGTCGATGGCATGCAGCAGCCACTCGATGAAGAGCGCGAGGGGATCGGCCGGGGCCTGCGCCGGATCGAATTCCGGGGCGGCACAAACCAAAACGGGCAGCCCGCGCAGTAGTGCGCGCAGGCTGCCCGTAGGCTGCGGCCTCCTAGTGCTGGCCGTTGCCGTTGGTTTCCTGGTGCTCGGCCAGCGCGGTCAGCGCTCGCCGCTCGCCGGCGTGTGCCGCTTCGTTGAGCAAGGCATCCTCGTCCACCGGGTCGGCGGTCAGGAAGCTGCCACGACCGGGAGCGCCGGCCGAACCGAGCTTGTTCATCCGCTTCGGCAACGGGGCCCCCTGGTATTCCAGCGGAATCGGGTGCCCGTGGTCGTCGACCGGACCCAGCGGCTGATGCAGCTCGACGTAGGCACCGTGCGGCAGCCGCTTGATGATGCCGGTCTCGATGCCGTGCTCGAGCACATCGCGGTCACTGCGCTGCAACCCGATGCACCAGCGGTAGGTGGCGAAGAAGACCAGCGGCGGCAGCACCACCATCCCGATGCGGCCGATCCAGGTCGTCGCATTCAATGAGATGTGGAACTTCCACGCGATGATGTCGTTCATCGCGGCCAGGGTGAGCACCATGTAGAAGGTGATCGCCATGGCGCCGATCGCGGTCCGGACCGGAGCGTCCCGCGGCCGCTGCAGCAGGTTGTGGTGCGCGTAGTCGCCGGTGAACTTCTTCTCCAGGAACGGGTACATCATCAGCAGGCCGAAGACCGCGCCCATGATCAGCGCGACACCGACCGGGCCGGGCACGGTGTGACCGAAGAAGTAGAACTCCCACGCCGGCCACAGACGGGCCAGACCCTCGGTCCACATCATGTAGAAGTCCGGCTGGCTACCCGCCGACACCTGAGATGGCCGGTAGGGGCCCAGGTTCCAGATCGCGTTGATCTGCAGCAGACCACCCATCAGGCCCAGGATGCCGGTGATGATTGCGAAGAACGCGCCGGACTTGATTGCGAAGACCGGCATCACCCGCACACCGACGACATTGGTCTCGGTGCGGCCGGGCCCGGGGAACTGGGTGTGCTTCTGGAACCACACCAGCGCCATGTGCACACCGATCAGGGCCAAGATGATGCCCGGGATCAGCAGGATGTGCAGAGCGTAGAGCCGGGGGATCAGGATGGTGCCCGGGAAGTCGCCGCCGAACAGCGCCCAGTGCAGCCACGTGCCGATGACCGGCATACCCAGGGTGATCGACGACAGCGCCGCACGCAGGCCGATACCCGACAGCAGGTCGTCGGGCAGCGAGTAGCCGAAGTAGCCCTCGAACATGGCCAGGATCAGCAGCAGCGAGCCGATGACCCAGTTGGCCTCGCGGGGACGGCGGAACGCGCCGGTGAAGAAGACGCGGGCCAGGTGCACCATGATCGACGCGGCGAACATCAGCGCCGCCCAGTGGTGGACCTGCCGAACGAACAGTCCGCCGCGCACCTCGAAGGAGATGTTCAGCGCGGTCTCGTACGCCCGCGACATCTGAATGCCGTTGAGCGGCTGGTAGACCCCTCGGTAGGTGACCTCGGCCATCGACGGGTCGAAGAACAGGGTCAGGTAGACACCGGACAGCAGCAGGATGATGAAGCTGTACAGCGCGATCTCACCGAGCAGGAACGACCAGTGCGTCGGGAAGACCTTGTTGAACTGGCGACGCAGCGCGGCAGCCGGGTGATAGCGGGTGTCGACATCGTCTGCTTGGCGGGCGAGCAGATCGCCGATTGCAGGGCTCATGAGGTGCGCTCCCAGAAGGCCGGTCCGACAGGTTCGACGAAGTCGCCGTTGGCGACCAGATAGCCGTTGGCGTCAACGGTGATCGGCAGCTGGGCCAGTGCGCGCGCCGCCGGGCCGAAGACCGGCTTGGCGAAGGTCAGTGCATCGAACTGCGACTGGTGGCACGGGCACAGAATGCGGTAGGTCTGCTGCTCGAACAGCGACGACGGGCAACCCAGGTGCGAGCAGATCTTGGTGTAGGCGAAGAAGTCTCCGTAGTTGAAGCTCTCCTGGCCCTGACGCTTCACCACCTTGGGCATGTCGTCGGGCCGGATGCGGATCAGCATCACGGGGTTGCGGACACCCATCATGATCTCGTGGAGCTTCTCCCGGGATTCCTCGGTGCTGCCGTCGCCGTCGGACTCCCGCCACGGGAAGACCGTCTCCATGCCACCGGCGTCGATGTCCTGGGCACGCATCTTGATGAACGGCGCCGCAGCGCTCTGGCCGGTCGCCCGGGCCAGGTAGATGGTCTCGCCGTGGTAGCGCGGAGTCCACCCCGACGTCCACAGCAGGGCCTTCTTGCCCTCCGCGGTGTCGACGACGGGCTTCCACGGGTTGTTGATGAGCCCGCCGGCGGCCGCGGCCACCGTGCCCAACCCGAACGCACCGAAGCCGATGCCGATCGACGCACCGAGCAGCTTGCGCCGGCCGATCGTCGAGCCCTCGAAGGCGTCGGTCAGCTGCGCCGCCACCGTCTTGCGGTCCACCTCGGGGGAACTGCCGTCGTGACGCTCCTGAATGGTGATCTCTTCGGGGATGAACTTCTTGACGAACATCACCGCGCCGATGCCGATGAACAGCACCGACAGCCCGAAGGTCAGCCCGTAGAGCGGAGTGGCCAGCGAGTAGGCCAAGCCGTCGGGGGAGTCCACCGGCGCGTAGTGCCACGGCCAGAACAGGAAGATCAGCAGCAGCGCCAGGCCGGAGGCTCCGGCGGCCAGGAACCATCCGGCGACGTGGCGTTCGGCCCGCCGCTCGGCGCGAGTCTCCTCGGCCGGCCAGCGCGGCTCCTTGTAGATGGTGTTGACGCCGTCGATGCGTCCGCCGAGCTCGAGGAGCTCGCCGGTGCTCATCTGGGCCAGCTGCGCCTCGTCCGGCACGCCGGTGGCGTCTTTGCTGGTGTCGGTCATGCGCGGGCCCCGATCCACAATGCTGCGCCGATGGCGGCGACCATTCCGATAATCCACATCACCATGCCCTCCGGCGCCGGGCCGAAGCCGCCCAGTCCGGAGCCGCCCGGGTTGCGTTCCTCGGTGACGGTCCTGACGTAGGCGATGATGTCCTTCTTCTCCTCCATGGAGATCTGCCGGTCGGAGAAGCGCGGCATGTTCTGCGGGCCCGAGAGCATCGCGGTCAGGATCTGCTGCTCGTTGGCAGGCTCCAGGTCGGGCGCGTACTTACCCGAGGACAGCGCGCCGCCGCGGCCGGTGAAGTTGTGGCACGACGCGCAGTTGAGCCGGAACAGGTCACCGCCGCGTCCCAGGTCGTCGCCGCGCAGGGAGGCCTGCGCGATGCTGCCGTCGGCGTTGCGCACCACGCTGGGTCCGCCGCCGTGGGCCTGCACGTAGGCGCCCATGGCGTCGATCTGCTTGTCGTCGAAGAGCGGGGCCTTGCGGGGAGCCTGGGCTTCACCGCGCACCGCGGGCATCCGGCCGGTGGACACCTGGAAGTAGACGGCGGCCTCGCCGACGCCGATCAGGCTCGGCCCGCGGCCCTCCAGCCCCTGCAGGTTGGCACCGTGACAGCTGATGCAGGACGTGTCGAACAACTGCTTGCCGGTCCGCAGCAGCGCCGAGGCGGACTCGTCGGCGACGGCCACCTGCGGGGTGGGCGTGACGACCGCGGCCAGCCCGCCGGCCATGGTCAGGGCCACCAGCAGCATCAGGCCCCCGGACAGCCGGCGCCGGAACCGCCGCCGGGCGATGGTTTCGTTGTGGCTAGGTCGAGACCACTTCGTCAGTGCCTTCAACCGGACACTCCTGTTCATCGGGTTGCTCATCGGATGAAGTAGATCGTGGCGAACAGCGCGATCCACACGATGTCGACGAAGTGCCAGTAGTACGACACGACGATCGACGCGGTGGCCTGAGCCGGGGTGAACTTGCTCATCGTGGTGCGCATCAACAGGAAGACGAATGCGACCAATCCGCCGATGACGTGCAGGCCGTGGAACCCGGTGCACAGGTAGAAGACACTGCCGTAGGCGCTCGAGGAGATGGTGGTGCCGTGCATCACCAGGTGGTAGTACTCGTAGCCCTGACCGAGCACGAAGAACGTCCCCATCGCCAAGGTCAGCAGGTACCACCGGCGCAGCCCGAACACGTCACCGCGCTCGGCGGCGAACACGCCCATCTGGCAGGTGAACGACGACGCGATCAGCACCAGCGTCACCGGGACGGCCTGCCACAGGTTTAGCTCAGTTGGGGGCGGTGGCCACTCACCTCCCGACTGGGCTCGGGCCGTGAAGTACATCGCGAACAGCCCGGCAAAGAACATCAATTCACTGGAAAGCCACACGATGGTGCCGACGCTGACCATGTTCGGTCGGTTCAGCGAATGCACACGCGACGTGATGGCAGTACCCGAAGAACCAACAGCGCTCGTCACACCCGCAAGTATGACGCTATGTAGTTGAAGAACTCCACCCGGGGCGCACAATTCGTTTGAAGTGGCGTTGTCCGGCTCGTTGCCGACCTGTCGCCGGCCTGTCACCGACCCGTTGATGGGCGGCTTTGGCCGCGTTGACACCTCGTGCGACGATCGGCGCGTGGTCGAGCCGGGTAGTGAGGTGCAGCCGAGAGCCCAGATCGCGCAGTGGCGCCAGGTGCTGGGTTGCCTGACGTCCGGCGCGCACTTAGCGCCGGGTCAGGCGGCCTGGGCTATGGAGCAGATCATGGCCGGCGGCGCGACGTCGGCCCAGATCGCGGCGTTCGGCGTGGCGATGCAGATGAAGGGGCCGACCGCGGCTGAGGTCGGGGAGCTGGCCGACGTCATGCTGGCGCACGGCCGCAAGGTGCCCACGGAACAGATCGGCACCGACACCGTCGACGTGGTGGGCACCGGTGGTGACGGCGCCAACACGGTGAACCTGTCCACGATGGCGGCGATCGTGGTGGCCGCTGCCGGTATTCCGGTGGTCAAACACGGAAACCGATCGGCGGGTTCGCTGTCCGGCGGCGCCGACACCCTGGAGGCGCTGGGGGTGCGCATCGATCTGGGTCCGGACGCGGTGGCACGCAGTGTTGCCGAGGTCGGGATCGGATTCTGCTTCGCACCTCAGTTCCAGCCGTCGTACCGCAACGCCTCGGTGGCGAGGCGCGAGATCGGCGTGCCGACGGTGTTCAACCTGCTGGGCCCGCTGACCAACCCGGCCAGGCCGCGGGCCGGGCTGATCGGCTGCGCGTTCGGCGAATTGGCCGAGGTGATGGCCGGGGTGTTCGCCGCACGCGGGTCCAGCGTGCTGGTGGTGCACGGTGACGACGGGCTCGACGAACTGACCACGACCACGACCAGCACCATCTGGCGGGTTCAGGCCGGCACGATCGACCGGCTGACCTTCGACCCGGCCGGGTTCGGGTTCGCCCGCGCCAAGGTGGACGAGCTGCTCGGCGGCGACGCGCAGGCCAACGCCGAGGAGGCCCGGTCGGTGCTGGCCGGGACCCCGGGCGCGGTGCGTGACGCCGTGGTGCTCAACGCCGCCGGGGCGATCGTCGCCCACGCCGGGTTATCCAGCGACGCCAAATGGGTGCCGGCCTGGGAGGACGGGCTGGCGCGCGCTGCCGCGGCGATCGACAGCGGCGCGGCCGAACACCTGCTCGCCCGTTGGGTCCGCTTCGGCGCCCAGGTCTGAGGCCAGCCGCGCCGAGCGGGCCACCGCCGCCCACCCGGTCCAGGGCCCGGCCGAACCCACCGGTGACGTCCAGCCGTCGTCGCCGGCCTCTGCCCGCACGATGCGCACCCCGGGCTTGGCCAGCCAGCGTGCGATGAGCCCGGTCTCCTCGACCAGGGCGCCGGCCAGTGGGGCCGGTTCGGGCACCACCGCTTGGGCGCCCATGGTGATGGCGTCGACGACGGGCATCGGCGGCACACCGCGCGGGGCGCAGGCGGCTGCCGCCAACCGGCCGTGGCGGATGATCGCCAACTGCCACCCGCCTGCGCCGTCGGGGGCGGCGGCCACCAACTCCGGCAGGGCGGCCAGTGCACGTGCGCGCTGACTGCGCCACAGGGCTTCGATGGCGGTGGCGGTGCGGTCGCGCAGCCGTGCGGCACTTTCGTAGTGCCCGCGGTCGGCCAGCGCGTTCACCTGCTGCACCGCCGCGTGCAGTGCGGTGTTGTCGGAGCCGTCGATCAACGACGCGGCGCACTGGACGGTCTCGGCGTACTGCGCGACGCTGACGTCGGCTGTGGCGGGGCAGGGGCTGACTTCGGCCGACGGGCAGGAATGGCTGGCGGTGCTGCTCAATCGTTTTGTGCAGGTGCGGATTCCGGTGAAGCGCGCCAGCAGCTGGGCGGTCTGGGCGGCGTCGGCGCGGGACCGGAACGGGCCGATCACCCGATCGTGTTGCGGTGCGCGCACCACCGTCAGGCGCGGAAATGCCTCCTGCGACAAGGTGATCCACCACCACCGCCGCGGGAACTTCGACCGGCGGTTGTACGGCGGGGCGTGGGCGGCCAGCAGCCGCAGTTCCCGCACCCCCGCCTCCAGCGGATGGGCGCATTCGACATGGTCGATGCGGGTGGCCAGGCCCACCATCTCGGTGATGCGGTTGCGGCGGTCGGATCCGTTGAAGTATTGACCGGCCCGGCGGCGCAGGTCGGTGGCGGTGCCGATGTAGAGCACCTCGTCGGAGGGGCCGCGGAACAGGTAGACCCCCGGCCGGTGCGGCAGCCCTTCGGCCAGGGTGCGCTTGCGGCGCTGAGCCGGGGTCGCATGCGACAGGTACGCGCGTAGGTCGACGTAGGTGTGCACGCGCTGGTTGCCGACCCGGTCGAGCAGGGTGTGCAGGACATCGACCGTGGCGCGGGCGTCGTCGAGGGCCCGGTGGGTCGGCTGAGTGCTGATGGCGAACAGCCGGGCCAGCTCGGCCAGCCGCACACTGGGCGCCTCGTCGCGGCTGAGTACCCGCCGTGCCAGGCGGACCGTGCACAGCACCGGCGGCCGGGGCCAGTCCATACCGCAGCGAAGTGCGGCCGCGGTCAGGAAGCCGACGTCGAATCCGGCGTTGTGGGCGACCAGCACCGAACCGCGATCGAATCCGGCGAACTCGAGGAAGCTCGGCAGCACGGCGTCGATGGTCGGTGCCTCATGCACCATCGCGGTGGTGATGCCGGTCAGCCGGACGATCTGGGGTGGGATGCCGCGCCGTGGGTCGACCAGGGTGGCGAACTCGCCCTCGACCACACCGCCGCGCACCTTGACCGCGCCGATTTCGGTGATGGCGTCCGGCTCCGTGTCGGCGGCGGGGGAGGCCCGCCCGCCGGTGGTCTCCAGGTCCACGACCACAAAGGTGGTGTCCCGCAGCGTCCTGGCGGCCGGTGTGGCTTCGAGCTGGGCTTCGAGTTGCACCAAACTCAGCTGTCCTGCGGCGGCGGGGGTCATGCCCAGAACCGTAGGCGGGCGTACCGACACCGGCGGGCCTGTCGGTACCCGGGGTTAGCGTGCCGGCAACCGATCGAGAGGAATCGCCATGAGACAGGTCTCGGACCCCTCAGACCGCCATGACACACCCCGAGCTGCCCCGGCTGCGGTGGTGATCGACTGTGACGACTGCGCGGTGCGCGGGCCCGCCTGCCGGGACTGTGTGGTCAGCGTGCTGCTGGGTGTGCCCAGCGAGCTGCTCGAAGACGAGCGGGCGGCCCTCGACGTGCTCGCCGAGGCCGGGATGGCGCCGCGATTGCGCCTGGTCCCGATCCGCGGCGAGCGCAGTTCGGGACGGCGATCCGGGGTGGCCTGACACGCGGCGCGTCGCCTTAGAATTTTCACAATCCGGGCTGTTAACGTGGCAGCTCGTGATGGACAACGCCGTTGCCATTTCGTAACCTGTTCGAGACCTTACGTACTTCGGCGGCGGCACGGCCACGTACTTCCCTTGGCAGTGTTAAGGATGCAATCTTGAAGTTCGGACGTATGCAGTGGAGCCTGTGTGCTTTTGGGCGTCCGGCCCTCGGTGTTGCGACCGGTACGTTGGTCGGCGTCACAGCCCTGACCAGCGTTCTGCTGGGCAGTGTCCAGGCCGACCCGGCCGACGACGCCCTCGCGAAGCTCAGCGAATTGTCCCGCCAGGCCGAGCAGACCACCGAGGCGATGCACACCGCGCAGCTCAATCTCGACGAGAAGCTCGCCGCGCAGCAGGCCGCCGACCGGACCCACGCCGATGATCAGGCCGCCCTCGGCGCCGCCAGGGACCAGCTGTCCACCTACCGGTCCGCGGTGAACCGGTTCGCCGCCACCACCTACATGGGGGGCCGCGTCGGCGGCATGGACGCCATCTTGACCGCCGAGTCGCCGCAGCAGCTGATCGACAAGCTCGCCGTGCAGCGGGTGGTGGCCAGTGACCTGTCGGTGCAGATGGACCGTTTCCGGGTCGCCAGCGAGCAGGCCGATCAGGCCGAACGGGCCTCCGCCACGTCGGCCGAGGAAGCCCGTACGGCGGCCGAGCAGGCCGCCGCGGTGCGTGCTGAACTGCAGGCCCGCCAAAGTCGCCTGCAGCTGCAGATCTCAGTCGTCAAATCCCAGTACTACGCGCTGACGCCGGAGCAGCGCACGGCGATGGCCGCACCCGGATCGGCTCCGGAAGCCATCCCGGGGGCACCCGCCCCCGAGGGGCTGCCGCCGGCTCCCGGACTGCCCGTCCCCGGAAACGACGCACCGCCGATGGAGCTGGGGCTGGTCACGCCCGGCGGCGGCGGAGGTGGCGGCGCGGCCGCGACCGCCGTCCAGGCGGCGCTGACCCAGGTCGGCTCGCCGTACGTGTGGGGTGGCGCCGCACCGGGCGGGTTCGACTGCTCCGGGCTGGTGATGTGGGCGTTCAACCAGGCCGGCATCAACCTGCCGCACTCCAGTCAGGCGCAGGCCAACGGCGGCCAGGCCGTGGCGCTGTCCGATCTGCAGCCCGGCGACGTGCTGACCTTCTACTCGGATGCCTCGCACTCCGGGATCTACGTCGGCGACGGCATGATGATCCACTCGTCCACCTACGGTCAGCCGGTCCGGGTGGTGCCGATGACCTCCTCCGGCCCGATCCACAACGCCCGCCGTTACTGAGCGGCCCAGAATCCGTCGCCTGCTGGCCGCACTGCTGGCCGTCGAGCTGATCGCCGCCGCACTCGTGCTGGCCGCGGCCCCTCGGGTGTCGGAGGCGCCGCTGATCGTCGGTGATCACCGCAGCGTCGTACTGGACAATCGCGGTGGGCAGGCCGGTGCGGAGCTGCTGGCCCGGGTCGCGGCCGACATCGGGGCGGCCGTCGAAGCGGTCGAGGCGTTCTGGGGAACGGACTGGTCGCACCGCATCGAGCTGACGGCCACCGGAACCGACCAGCAGTTCGCCGCGCTGGCCGGCGGTGTCGTCGGCGGGGGAGATGTCAGGCAGTGGGCCGACGTCGCCGCGGTCGCGGTGGCCGAACGGGTCGATCCGGAGCGCCGGCTGGCGATCGGCCAGCGCATCGTGTTCGCACCCGGCGCCGATGCGATGAGCGCACCCGCGCTACGAATCGTGTTGACCCACGAGCTTTTCCACTATGCGGCCCGCGCCGACACCGCGGTCGACGCACCGCGCTGGCTCACCGAGGGTGTCGCCGACTTCGTGGCGCGGCCCACCCGGGCTCCGGCCGACGCGGCCGCCACCCGGGCGGCACTGCCCGCGGACGCCGACTTGGATGTCCCCGGCCCGCGCCGAGCCCAGGCCTATGACCGGGCGTGGGAGTTCGCCCGATTTGTGGCCGAGCGCTTCGGTACGGCCAAGCTGCGCGAGCTCTACCTGACCGCCTGCGGCCCAGCGCATGTCGATCCGGCCGTCGCCGTGCCCCTGGTGCTCGGCGTCGACCTGCCCGGCCTGCTCGCCGGGTGGCAGCAGTGGCGCGGGTGACCGGCAAGCTAGCATCCCTGCAGTGAGCCGGGTCCTGCTGGTTACCAATGATTTTCCGCCGCGCCCCGGCGGCATCCAGTGCTACCTGGAAGAACTGGTGCGCCGCCTCGCCGCCGGCGGGCGACACGAGGTGACGGTGTACGCCCCGCGGTGGAAGGGCGCCGAGGCCTTCGACGTGGCGGCCAGGTCCACCGGCTATCAGGTGGTCCGGCACCCGGGCACGCTGATGCTGCCGGGCCGTGCCGTCGACACCCGGATGCGCCGGCTCATCGCCGATCGGGCCATCGACACGGTCTGGTTCGGCGCGGCCGCACCGCTGGCGTTGCTGGCGCAGCGGGCACGCGCCGCCGGCGCCACCCGGGTGGTGGCCAGCACCCACGGCCACGAGGTCGGGTGGTCGATGCTGCCCGGGGCCCGCTCGGTGCTGCGCCGGATCGGCGACACCTGCGACACGGTCACCTTCGTCAGTCACTACACCCGCGGCCGGTTCGCCTCGGCGTTCGGTCCCAACGCCGCGCTCGAGCACCTGCCGCCGGGGGTGGACACCGATCGGTTCCGTCCCGATCCGGCTGCGGCGGCCGAGCTGCGGGCCCGCCACGGGCTCCGCGGGCGGCCCACCGTGGTGTGCGTGTCCCGGTTGGTGCCCCGCAAGGGTCAGGACATGCTGATCAGGGCGCTACCGGCGATCCGGCAGCGCGTCGCCGGGGCCGCCCTGGTGATCGTCGGTGGCGGCCCCTACGCCGAGACGCTGCACAAGCTGGCCGCCGACTGCGGGGTGGCCGACGCGGTGACGTTCACCGGCGGCGTGCCGGCCGCCGAGCTGCCGGCCTACTACCTGCTCGGTGACGTCTTCGCGATGCCCTGTCGCACCCGCGGCGCCGGCCTCGACGTCGAGGGGCTGGGCATCGTGTTTCTGGAGGCATCGGCCGCCGGAGTCCCGGTGGTCGCCGGCGACTCGGGCGGTGCGCCGGAAACCGTGCTGGACAACCGGACCGGGCGGGTCGTCGACGGCCGGAACGTCAAGCAGATCGCCGACGCCGTCAGCACACTGCTCGCCGATCCGGACCGGGCCGTGGCGATGGGCAACGCCGGCCGCGAGTGGGTGATGGGCCACTGGCGCTGGGACAGCCTGGCCGGCCGGATGGCCGAGCTGCTGGATTAATCGGCCGACCGGGAACGTCCCGACGCCTATCCGGCGTGTCGCGGCGCGAGATTCCCGGCGGGCGAGGGGTTCAGCCCTTGCTGTAGATCGCCTCGATAGCGTCGGCGAACTTCTCGGCGACCACGTTGCGCTTCACCTTCATGGTGGGGGTCAGCTCGCCGGTGGCCTCGGTGAAGTCGACCGGCAGGATCTGGAACTTGCGGATCGACTCGGCGTGCGACACCGACAGGTTGGCCTGCTTGACCGCGGCGTCCACCTCGGCCAGCAGGTCCGGGTCGTTCACCAGCTCCGCGGTGGTGGCGGCGGCGGCCTTGCTGTTGCGCTGCTTCCAGCCCTCGATGGCTTCGGGGTCGATGGTGATCAGCGCACCGATGAACGGGCGGGCGTCGCCGACGACCATCGCCTGGCTGATCAGCGGGTGGGCGCGCAGCTGGTCCTCGAGGACCGCGGGAGCGACGTTCTTACCGCCGGCGGTGACGATGATCTCCTTCTTGCGCCCGGTGATCTTCAGGTAGCCGTCGGCGTCGATGGCGGCCAGGTCGCCGGTCCTGAACCAGCCGTCGGTGAACGCCTCGGCGGTTGCCGCCTCGTTGCGCCAGTAGCCGCCGAACACCACGCCACCGCGCACCAGCAACTCACCGTCTTCGGCGATGCGCATGCTGTTGCCCGGCACCAGCTTTCCGACGGTTCCGACCTTGATGCCGCCGACTGGGTTGACCGTGACGGCGGCGGTGGTCTCGGTCAGGCCGTAACCCTCGTAGATGGACAGGCCGACACCGCGGTAGAAGTGCCCCAGGCGTTCGCCCAGCGGCGCCCCGCCCGACACCGAGGCATTGCAGTTACCGCCCAGCGCCGCGCGCAGCTTGTGATAGACCAGCTTGTCGAACACGGCGTGCTTGGCGCGCAGCAGCAGCCCGGGGCCGCCGCGTTCGGTCGCCTCGCTGAACTCCACCGCGGTCTGGGCGGCCATCTCGAAGATCTTGCCCTTGCCGTCGCTGGCGGCGTTCTGGGCAGCGGTGTTGTACACCTTCTCGAATACCCGCGGCACCGATACCACCACGGTCGGCTTGAACACGGCGAACATCGGAATCAGGTTCTTGATGTCGCTGGTGAACCCGACGGTGACCCGATTGGTGAAGGCGCCCAGGGTCAGCGCCCGGGCCAGCACGTGCGCCAGCGGCAGGAAGACCAGCAGGCGCTGACCCGGAGCCAGCAGGGTCGGCAGCGCGGCCTTGGTGCCGCGCACCTCATAGAGCAGGTTGGAGTGGGTGAGCTGGCAGCCCTTGGGGCGGCCGGTGGTGCCCGAGGTGTAGATCAGCGTCGCGGGGTCGGTGACCCGCAGCGCCTCGAGGCGCGCGGTGACCTGCGCCGGGTCCTGGCCGGCCCCGGCCTCGGCGAGGTCATCGAGGGCCGTGGCGCCGGAGCCGTCGATGGTCAGCACCCGCCGCAGGGCGGGCAGCTCGCCGGCGAGTTCGTTGACCATCTGGGCGTGCGTGTCGGTCTCGGCGAACGCCAGCACCGCGCTGGAGTCCTGCAGCACCCAACGCACCTGCTCCGCAGACGACGTCTCGTAGATCGGTACGGTGACCGCGCCGATCGACAGGATGGCCAGGTCCAGGATGGCCCACTCGTAGCGAGTGGCCGAGAAGATCACCACGCGGTCGCCGGCCGCCACACCCTGGGCGATCAGTCCCAGTGCCGCCGAACGGATCTGCGCGGCCGCGTCGGCGCAGGTGACGTCGGTCCAGACGCCGTCGACCAGACGTTGATAGATGACGAAGTCGGGATGGTCGCGCTCGTGTTCGTAGACGATCGCAGCGACGTTGTCGTGCTCCTCGACGGTGAACGGCGCGGGAACACTGAACTCACGCATTTGCGGTGCCCTCTCTTGACTGCCAGCTGTCTGTGTGCCCAGCCTAGTCGGCGGCCCACCGGGACTGTGACGGTGTTCACTGCCGAGGCGTCGCGGCTACGCATGTGCGGCCGGTGCGTTCCGCCCGGAGGCCGTCATATGTGAAGCTGGGGCGATGAACAGTATCCAGGTTGCCGACGAGACCTTCGTCGCCGCACCCGACGCACAGGTCGGCGCCGCTGTCGGTGACCGGTCGAATTGGCGGCGATGGTGGCCGGACCTGCAGCTGCAGGTGGTCGAGGACCGCGCCGAGAAGGGCGTCCGCTGGACCGTGAGCGGGCCGTTGACCGGCACCATGGAGATCTGGCTGGAGCCGATGCTCGACGGGGTGTTGCTGCACTACTTCCTGCACGCCGAACCCGCACGAGTCACCGGCGGACGGAACCTGGCGAAAATGGTTCACGGCCGCCGGGTAGCCGGCAAGAAGATGGCGTTCGAGGTCAAGGCTCGCCTCGAACAGTCCCGTCCGGTGGGAGTCTCCCCGCTGGCTGTGAGCTGAACCGCTGACCGGCTCGATACCGGGTGCGGCGAGGTACCGTTTCTGCCGGGGACCGGCGGTAGGCGCGAACGAGTTAGGGAAATAACCACGTGGCGGACAAGACAGCGCAGACGATCTTCATCGCGGCGGATCCGGACACGGTGATGAAGGTGATCGCCGACATCGGTGCCTACCCCGAGTGGGTCTCGGAGTACACCGAGGCCGAAGTGCTCGAAACCGACGCCGACGGCTATCCGAAGGTGGCCCGGATGGTGCTGGACGCCGCGGTGCTCAAGGACACCATGGTGTTCGACTACGACTGGTCGGCGGACCGTCGCGCGGTCCGTTGGTCGCTGGTGTCCAGTTCGCTGCTGAAGGCCCTCGACGGCGAATACCGCTTGGCGCCCAAGGAATCCGGAACCGAGGTCGTCTACGAGCTGTCGGTCGATCTGATGATTCCGATGATCGGTCTGCTCAAGCGCAAGGCAGAGCGGCGCCTGACCGACACCGCACTGAAGGACCTGAAGAAACGAGCCGAGGCTGAGTGAAGCCGACCCAGCCACCTCCGGGCCCGGCGCGGATCAGTCTGTTCGTCGGCAAGGGCGGCGTTGGCAAGTCCACGCTGGCGTCCGCGACTGCCGTCGCGCTGGCGCGCGCCGGTGACCGGGTGCTGCTGATCTCCACTGATCAGGCGCATTCGGTCGGTGATGTGCTCGGCGTGGCGGTGACGCCCAGCGGCGGCCGCGAGCCCATCCCGGTGGTCTTCGACGACGGCGGCTTGGACGGTGGCCGGCTCGACGTGCTGGCATTGGACACCCTGGCGCTGCTCGAGGCGCACTGGGTGGATGTGGTCGGCGTTCTGGCCGCGAGATTCCCGGAGTCGGATTTGGGCGATGTTGCCCCCGAAGAGCTTTCGGCGCTGCCGGGAGTCCAGGAGGTGCTCGGGCTGCACGAGGTCGGTGAATTGGCCGGCTGCGGGCAGTGGGACCGGATCGTCGTCGACTGCGCGTCCACGGCCGATGCGTTGCGGATGCTGACGTTGCCGGCCACGGTGGCGCTGTATGCCGAGCGGTCCTGGCCGCGGCACCGCAGGCTCAGCGGCACCGAGGATGCCCAATCGGCCGCATTGGTCGGGCTCATCGAGCGGGTCAGTGGCGCCGCTGAGCGACTCGCCACGCTGCTGACCGACGAGGCGCTGGTGGGTGCCCACCTGGTGCTGACCGCAGAGCGGGTGGTGGCCGCCGAAGCCGTCCGGACCCTGGGATCGTTGGCCCTGACCGGCGTGCGCGTCGAGGAGCTGATCGTCAACCAGATTTTGTTGCAGGATGATTCGTACGTCTATACCAACCTGCCGGCTCATCCGGCGTTCGACTGGTACGCCGAGCGGATCCGGGAACAGCGCACGGTCCTAGAGGAGCTGGACCGCGATATCGGCGACGTGGCGATGGTGCTGGTGCCGCATCTGGCAGGGGAGCCGATCGGCCCGAAAGCGCTGGGCGAACTGCTCGACGGCAGCCGCCGCCGGGACGGCTCGGCGCTGCCGGGGCCGGTGCGGCCGGTGGTCGACCGGGAGTCGGGTTCCGGACTGGGTGCGGTGTACCGATTGCGGCTAGAGTTACCCCAGGTTGATTCCGGCGCGCTCAGTCTGGGCCGGTCCGGCGACGAATTGATCATCGGTGTCGGTGGCACCAGGCGACGGGTTCGGTTGGCGTCGGTGCTGCGGCGGTGCACGGTCATGGACGCAACGCTGCGCGGTAGCGAACTGACGGTCCGCTTCCGGCCGGACCCGACGGTGTGGCCGGTGAGCAGTGACGAGGAGGTGCGACGTTGAACGCTGGCGCGCACCCCGATCTTGGTGAGCTGGGACCGGAGCTGCGCAAGCTCGCCCAGGCGATCCTGGACCGCCTTGACCCAGCGGTTCGGGCGGCGGCGATGCTGGCGGCGGCCGGCGACGGCCCCGGCAAGTGCCAGCAGGTGTGGTGCCCGGTGTGCGCGCTCGCGGCGTTGGTGACCGGCGAGGAGCATCCACTGCTCACCGTGATCGCCGAGCACAGCGTCGCGTTGTTCGAAGTGATCCGTGCGGTGGTGGGGGAGACCGGTGCCCCACCGTCCCCGCCGGACGGCCCGCCCACCGGTCCGCCCGGAGGCGGCGGCGACGGTGCGGCGGCCAGGTCCGGCTACCAGCACATTCCGGTCACTGTCGAAAACTGAGGAATTCCGTGGAATCCACGGTGTGATGAATCGCCGTGTGGCCGTGGCAACGGCGGGTCGGTAATGTTGGCGCGAACACGCGTTCGTGGGCTGGAGGGAGGGGCCGATGTGGTATTGGCTGTTCAAGTACGTCTTCATGGGTCCGTTGCTCGCCCTGCTCGGTCGTCCGAAAGTCGAAGGACTGGAAAACGTCCCGAACACCGGAGCGGTGATCCTGGCCAGTAATCACCTGGCCGTCGCGGACAGCTTCTACCTACCGCTGGTGGTGCGTCGGCGCATCACGTTCCTGGCCAAGTCGGAGTACTTCACCGGCACCGGCATCAAGGGCTGGTTCACCCGCTGGTTCTACACGGTCGCGGGGCAGGTGCCGATCGACCGCACTGACGCCGACACCGCACAGGCTGCGCTGCACACCGCCGAGCGACTGCTGGCCGACGGCAAGCTGCTCGGCATCTACCCCGAGGGCACTCGTTCACCGGACGGCCGGTTGTACAAGGGCAAGACCGGCCTGGCCCGGATGGCCCTGCACACCGGAGTCCCGGTGATCCCGGTGGCGATGATCGGCACCAACGTCGTCAACCCGCCGGGCAGCAAGATGTGGCGGTTCGGCCGGGTCACGGTCCGGTTCGGCAAGCCGATGGACTTCTCCCGCTTCGACGGGATGGCCGAGAACCGTTTCATCGAGCGGGCCGTCACCGACGAGGTGATCTACGAGCTGATGGGGCTGTCCGGGCAGGAATACGTTGACGTCTACGCGGCCAGCCTCAAAAACGGTGTCCCGCAACAAGACGCGTCAGCGGGTCAGCCGGTCGCCCGGTTTCCGGAGACCGCGGCGGGCTGATCCCCAAGCCCCGAGGACGTAGCGCCGCGGGCTTTGAAGGTCGCGCCTGCGGTGACGATCACTGCGAGCGCCCACCACACATACGACGTACCGGCCAATTGGCGCCACCAGGCCGCGTCGGTCTCGTGATGCTCGGGCAGCAGTTCGATCGGACTGCGCACCATCAGTGCCACGCCGACCGCGCTGAGCAGACCCAGCAGCACCGCCCGGTGGCGATACCCCAGTACGCCGGTCACCACCACGGTCGGCAACATCCACACCCAGTGGTGCGACCACGACACCGGTGAGACCACCAGGCCGAACAGCGCCACGCAGACCAGCGCCAGGATCGGCTGCCCGGCTGCCAGCACCCGGCGGGCCGCCCACACCGCCAGCGTCAGCACCAGCAGGGACGCCGCCGCCCACAGCACCGAGCGCAGCTGGTCGCTCAGCGGCAGCCGGGCCAACGCTCCGGCCAGGTTCTGGTTGGTGTTCAGCGTGGCCCCGCCGATGCGGTCGGTGTTGCGGACCGTGTGCGTCCAGTACTGCCAGGAATCGCTCCAGGCGAGGGCGAAGCCCAGCAGGGTCGCGGCCAGGAACGAGACCACCGTGGTCACCGCGGCACGTACGTCGCGACGCAACAGGAAGTACAGCAGGAATACCGCCGGGGTCAGCTTCAGCCCGACTGCCACCCCCAGCAGCGCGCCGCGCGGCCAGTAGGTGCGGCGCGGCACGCAGTCGGCGATCACCAGGGTCATCAGCACCGCATTGACCTGACCGAAATCGAAGTTGGCCCAGATCGGTTCGGCGTCAAGCCAGATGGCCGCCGCGACGATCGCCACCGCCAACACCGCCCGGCGCCACCACATCGGGCCGGTCCCGCGGTTCAAGCCGCCGTCGACACCCAGTCCGGTCAGCACGATGGTGATCGACACCACCAGCAGCAGCGTGGACAGCACCGTCAGTGCAGCGGTGCCCACCCCCAACGACACCCAAGTCAGGGGCGCGAACAACACCGCGGCGATCGGGGGATAGGTGAACGGCAGCACCGTGCCGTCGATCTGGGTGGCGAACCAGTCGTCGCCGTAGAGCGGGAGCCCGTCACGCCAGGCCTGTGCGGCCATTCGGTAGACGTCGACGTCGATGTGGTACGGCGTGCTGCCAAGTGCCCGCCATGTCGTGTAGCCCAGGGCTGCGATTGCCAGCAGGGCGAAGATCCACCAAACGGCCCAACCGCTGATGCCCCCGTGCCGACGGCCCGGGTCGGGCGGCCGCGATGTAGTCATGTCGCCGCACAGCCTATCCGGTGTTTGCGCCATACCGGCGGCGGTCCGGGCGTGGTGTGCCGCGAGGGCGTACGTTCTCTTAGGTGCTGGAATGGTTCCGCGACGACATCGTCGACCGGGGCAGACTGCCCCTGTTGTGCTGTCTGCTCGCGTTTCTGGTGACGTTTCTGGTGACCCGCTCGGTGGTGCGCTACATCCGCAGTACCGCCGGGCGCGTCGGCACGCCCCGGTGGTGGCAGCCGCGGAACCTGCAGTTCGGGTCCAAGCACATCCACCACGTGGTGTTCGGGGTGGTGTTGGTGATGGTCTCCGGGGTGACGCTGGTGGCGATGGGCGCCCAGGGGCACGAACCGCAGTTCTCCCTTGCCGCGATCGGCTTCGGGATCGGCGCGGCACTGGTCCTCGACGAGTACGCGCTGATCCTGCATCTGTCCGACGTGTACTGGGAGGAGGACGGGCGGGCCTCGGTGGACGCGGTGTTCGCCGCCACCGCGGTGACCGGACTGCTGGTCTTGGGTTTCCACCCGCTGACGTTTCTGCTGTCGACGTGGCATGACACCTCCTCGCTGCTGATTCACGCCGGGGTGGTCGCCGGGCTGGTGATGGCGCTGCCGTTGGGTGTGGTGGTGCTGTTGAAGGGAAAGGTGTGGACCGGGTTGATCGGGATGTTCTTCTTCCCGCTGCTGGTGGTCGGTGCGATTCGGATGTCGCGGCCGCACGCGCCGTGGGCCCGCTGGTGGTATCTGCAGAACAGCGAGCGGATGCGCCGCGCGCTGGAGCGGGAACGTTGGCTGCGGCGCCCGGTGATTCAGGCCAAGCTCTGGCTGCAGGACGCTGTCGCGGGCCGGCCCCAGTTGCCCGACGATCGCGTCGTGGAAGCCGAACTCGACCGTGAGGTGCGTGCGGCGTCGGCGCCGACGGAGCCGATCACGATCGGACGTCCGCGGGTATCCACCGGGCGCGCTCCCGCCGGCCGGCCGCCGGTTGGGCCCATCGCGACCGGGCGCCCGCCCGGGCCACCACCCAACCGCGCGGTTCGGGAGGCGTCGGCGCCGACCAGGCCTTTTTCTGTGCCCGTATCGGGCCAGCCGCCGCGCAGGCCCGGCGGGCCGCGGCGGTGAGGTACTTCTACGACACCGAATTCATCGAAGACGGCCGCACCATCGAACTGGTGTCGATCGGCGTGGTCGCCGAGGACGGGCGTGAGTACTACGCGGTGTCCACGGAATTCGATCCGGGCCGGGCCGGGCCGTGGGTGCGCACCCATGTGCTGCCCAAGCTGCCGTCCCCGGCCTCCAAGGCGTGGCGTTCGCGCAGCCGGATCCGCGCCGACCTCGAGGAGTTCTTCGGCGTGGACAGCGCTGAGCCGATCGAACTGTGGGCGTGGGTCGCCGCCTACGACCACGTCGTGCTCTGTCAGCTCTGGGGGGCTATGCCGGACCTGCCGGCGCCGATTCCGCGCTTCACTCATGAATTGCGCCAACTCTGGGAGGACCGGGGCCGCCCGCGCCTGCCGGCGCGGTCGCAGGGCAGTCACGACGCGCTGGTGGACGCTCGTGACCAGTTGGTTCGCTTCCAGGTCATCACCGGTGACTGAACAGCCCTGATCAGCGCAGGTCTGCGCCCGGTTACCATGGTCGGGTGAACTGGACCGTTGACGTACCGATCGACCAGCTGCCGGCGTTGCCGCCGCTGCCCGCGGACCTGCGCGAGCGCCTCGACGCGGCGCTGGCTCTGCCGGCCGTTCAGCAACCGAGCTGGCCCGCTGACCAGGCCAAGGCGATGCGCACGGTGCTGGAGAGCGTTCCGCCGATCACGGTCGCGTCCGAGATCGTGCGGCTCAAGGGCCAGCTGGCCCAGGTTGCGCGGGGTGAGGCTTTCCTGCTGCAGGGCGGCGACTGCGCCGAGACGTTCACCGACAACACCGAACCGCACATCAAGGGCAACATCCGCACCCTGCTGCAGATGGCGGTGGTGCTGACCTACGGCGCGTCCATGCCAGTGGTCAAGATGGCCCGGATCGCCGGGCAGTACGCCAAGCCACGGTCGGCCGACATCGACTCGTTGGGGCTGAAGTCCTACCGCGGCGACATGGTCAACGGACTGGCCCCGGATGCCGCGGCGCGCGAACACGACCCGTCCCGGCTGGTGCGGGCCTACGCCAACGCCAGTGCGGCGATGAACCTGGTGCGGGCGCTGACCTCCTCCGGGCTGGCGTCGCTGGAACTGGTGCACGACTGGAACCGGGAATTCGTCCGCACCTCGCGGGCCGGCGCGCGCTATGAGGCGCTGGCCGGTGAGATCGACCGCGCGCTGAAGTTCATGAGCGCCTGCGGGGTGGCCGACCGGGAACTGCAGACCGCCGAGATCTACGCCAGCCACGAGGCGCTGGTGCTCGACTACGAGCGCGCCATGCTGCGGATGGCCGACATCGAGGGCAAACCGCAGCTCTACGACCTGTCGGCGCACTACATCTGGATCGGAGAGCGGACCCGTCAGCTGGACCACGCGCACATCGCGCTGGCCGAGGTGATCGCCAACCCGATCGGGGTCAAACTCGGCCCGACCACCACCCCGGACCAGGCCGTCGAATACGTCGAACGGCTCGACCCGCACAACGTGCCCGGCCGGCTCACCCTGATCAGCCGGATGGGCAACGGCAAGGTGCGCGACCTGCTGCCGCCGATCATCGAGAAGGTGCAGGCCACCGGTCACCAGGTGATCTGGCAGTGCGACCCGATGCACGGCAACACCCACGAGGCCTCCACCGGCCACAAGACCCGGCACTTCGACCGGATCGTCGATGAGGTGCAGGGCTTCTTCGAGGTGCACCACGCGCTGGGCAGCCACCCCGGCGGCATCCACCTGGAGTTCACCGGCGAGGACGTCACCGAATGTCTCGGTGGCGCGCAGGACATTTCGGATGAGGATCTCGGCGGTCGGTACGAGACGGCGTGCGACCCACGGCTGAACACCCAGCAGAGCCTGGAGTTGGCCTTCCTGGTCGCGGAGATGCTGCGCGGCTAGGGGTTTTCACCCCCGATGGCGGGCTAGAGCAGCGCGCCGACGTTGTTGCCCAGGGTCCATCCCAGGGCGGCAACCAATCCGGTGAGCGCGAACACCACCGCCAGCCAGATCACCACCATGCGGCGTGCATGTGCGCGCTCCAGCAGGAACTGGCTCAGCTCGATCCCGCCGAATTCCCCTGTCACCAACTGATATTGGGTGTCGGTGTCGGTCGCCCAGTCCTGCGGAGCGCGGGTCATGTGCAGGGTGCGGTTGGGCGGCGGGGGTGGTTGGTGTTGCTCGGTGCGGTGCGCCGGATCTGGGTGGGCCGCGATGTGCTGGGCGGAGTTGCGCGGAGCCGGCACCCGGAACGGGGGCAACTCCAATCGGTGGGCGATCGCATCCACCGCTTCGGCCATCGCGATCCCGTCGACGTACCGGTCGGCCGGGTCGAGGGCCGTCGCATGCGCCACCAGCTCATCGAATTCCCTTGGCACACCCTCGATCGCGGAGCTGGGTGGCGGAACATCATGGTCCAGTCGTTGATAGGCCACCGCCAGCTGGGAGTCCCCGGAGAACGGCGTGCGGCCGGTCAGCAGCTCGTAGGTGAGCACCCCGACCCCGTACACATCGCTGGCGGGCCCGGCGTTTCCGTCACGGACCTGTTCCGGTGACAGGTAGGCCGCGGTGCCCAGAATCACGTTCGTCGAGGTGATCCCGGCCGCGGCGATGGCGCGCACCAGCCCGAAGTCGACCACCTTCACACCGCCGTCGTCGGAGATCAAGATGTTCTCCGGCTTGACGTCGCGGTGCACCAGGCCGGCGCGGTGCGCGATCCCCAGGGCCCCGAGCACCGGGCGGAGCACCGCGGCCACGGCGTGCGGCGGCATCGGACCGCGCTCGTTGAGCAGTTCCCGCAGGGTGCCGCCCTCGACCAGTTCCATCACCAGGAACGGCTGCCCGGCGTCGCGCGGTGTGCCAGAGAAAACGAAGCCCTGGTCGTAGACCGCCACCAGGCCGGGGTCCTTGAGCCGGGCGACCGCCCGCGCCTCGAGCTGGAATCGGGTCAGGAACTGCTGGTCACCGGCGTAGCGCAGGTCCATCACCTTCACCGCGACCGGGCGGTCCAGACGCTCATCGAGACCGCGGTACACCGTGGACGTGCCACCGGTGGCGATCCGGGTGCCGACCCGGTACCGGCCGTCCAGCAGGGCGCCCTCCAGCGCATCCCGTCCCCACTCAGCAGTCACCTGGTCATGGTAGGTGGGCGGGGGCCCGGCCCAGCGGCTTTAAACTCTTATGTCGTGAGCAGTATTCCGGCCGCCGAGGACGTCCTCGAGCCCGAGGAACCGACCTATGACCTGGCCCAGATAGCTGAAATGCTCGGGCTGCCGGTCACCAAGATCCATCAGCACCTGCGCGACAACCACCTGATGGCGGTACGGCGCGGTGGCGTGCTGCTGGTCCCGCAGGTGTTCTTCACCGACGAGGGCGACGTGGTGAAAAGCCTGCCGGGGCTGCTGGCGGTGCTCTCCGACGGGGGATATCTGCCGACCGACATCATGCGGTGGCTGTTCACCCCGGACCCGTCGCTGTCGTTGACCCACGACGGTGTCAAAGAGCCGGTCGTGGGCGCCCGCCCGATCGACGCACTGCATGCCCATCAGGCCCGTGAGGTGATGCGCCGGGCGCAGGCCATGGCGTACTGACCTCAGGCGGCTTCCGGTGCCTGTGCAGGCCTCGTGAGCCGGTACCAGGCGTACACCGCGCAGCCGGTCGCCCCGATCACATGCAGCCAGACATACATGCCGTGCGACCCGTCGGGCTTGAAGATCACCATGATCCAGGTCGAGGCCGCGGCGATCGCGGCGATCGCGCGCGGTGAGCGGACCACGGTGGCGGCCGCCGCCAACGGCCAGGTGTAGTACCAGGGCAGCGCGGCCGGCACGAACAGCACCACGACCAGCATGGCCCAGGCGATCCCGGAGACCGCCGACCGATCGTCGCGGCGTGCCCGCCACCACAGCACCGGAAGCACCAGCGCGATCACCACGATTCCGGCGATCCGGGTGATGTGCAGTGCAGCATAGAAATTGATCGGCGCGACCAGTCCGAAGACGGCGTGGATGAGATTGGCGGCCGCGGTCGGAACGGTGAGCCAGTTGATGATCTTGACGTTGCCGGCCAGCAGTGCGGTCAGCCAGCCCATTCCCACCCCGGCCAGTGCCGACAGCACCGCGAACATGGCGACCACGATCGCCCCGGAAATGCCTGCCGCCGCCGCGAACGCCGCCACCGGCGGGTAGCCGCGGCGTTCCCGGAGCCGGCGCATCCACACCCACACCAGGAACGGCAACGCGATGACGGCCGTGGCCTTGACCGCCGCGGCCAGTGCCACCAGGGCGATCCCCGCCAGCGGACGGCCGCGCAGGGTCAGCGCGATCCCGGCGACCATCAGGCCGACCATCAGCATCTCGTTGTGAACCCCGCCCATCAGGTGGATGATCACCAGCGGGTTGAGCACCGCGAGGAACAGTGCCGCCGTGGCGCTGCCCCCGACCCGGCGCGCCACCTGCGGCGCGGCCCAGATCAACAGCGCCAGTCCCGGCAGCATGCACAACCGCAGCACCATGGTGCCGACCACGACGTTGTTGCCCACCAGGATCGTGACGAGCTTGGCGACCAGGATGAATGCCGGGCCGTAGGGCGCCGTCGTCGCCGCCCAGATCGGGCTGACGTCGTCCAGCAGGGGATTGGGGTTCTCGACGGGGCCGACCTGGTAGGGGTCGAAACCGTCTCGCAGCAGGGCTCCCTGGGCCAGGTAGGAGTAGGTGTCGCGGCTGAACACCGGAACCGACAGCAGCAGCGGCGCCAGCCAGAAACCGGTGGTCGCTATCAGCGTGTATTCGGTTACGGTGCGGTCGATCACGCGTCGGCCCAGGCCGAACCAGGCCAGCAGCATCACCGCGACACCGGTCCACAGCAGTACCGACGAGAGCACCAGACCGTGGCCGAAGCGCAGCCAGGACAGGTGCAGCGACTCGAGCACCGGGTCCTGGATTCGGGTGCTGCCGGCGCCCAGACCACCCGCCGTGATCAGCGCGGCGCCCAGACAGCCGAGCCATGCCGCTCCGGCCTGCTCGCTGGTGGCGAACTGCCGCAGCCGGGTCAGCGCTCCGGTGGAGTCGGCGGGAACGGTCGATGTGGTGGGGGTAGACATGGGCGCTCCGGGGCGATCAGGCGGACCGGTCGGCGACCCGGCGGGCCAGGTCGGTCAGTCCGGCTTTGGCAACGTCGTCGATCGGCGCGGAGCTCAGCGCGGTCATGGCACGGCGAGTCAGCAGGTCGATGCGGTCTTCGACGGCGGCCAGTGCGCCCACAGCCTCGATCATGGAGCACAGCTCACGGACCTGCGCATCGGTCAACGCGGTGCCCAGCGATGTGCGTAACTTGTTGGCCGCCAATGGATCCGACTTGTCTGCCAGTTCAACGGCCTCGGCCACCAGCACGGTGCGCTTACCCGAGCGCAGGTCGTCGCCGGACGGCTTGCCGGTCACCGCGGGGTCGCCGAACACCCCCAGCACGTCGTCGCGCAGTTGGAACGCCACACCCAGATCGGTGCCGAGCTCTCCGAACAGGGCCTGGACGTCGGGGCGGTCCGCGGCAGCGGCGACACCGAGCTGCAGCGGTCGTACCACCGTGTAGGAGGCGGTCTTGTAGGTGTTGACCGTCATCGCCGATGCGATCGAGTCGACGCCACTGGCCTCGGCGACGATGTCGAGATATTGCCCGCCGAGCACCTCGGTGCGGATGTCCGACCACACCCGGCGCACGCGCAGCAGCGCGTCGCGCGGCAGGTCGGCTCCGGCGACGATGTCGTCGGCCCACACCAGAGCCAGGTCGCCGAGCAGAATCGCGGCCGACAATCCGAACTGGTCGGCCGAGCCCCGCCACCCCTGGGAGCGATGCAGCTCGGCGAACTTGCGGTGGGTGGTCGGGCTGCCCCGCCGGGTCGCCGACGCGTCGATCACGTCGTCGTGCACCAGTGCGCAGGCGTGCAGCAGTTCCAGCGATGAGAACAACAGCAGTTCGCCGTCGTCGGCGTCCCGGCCGGTGATGGCGCGCCAGCCCCAGTAGGCGAACGCCGGGCGGAGTCGTTTGCCGCCGCTGAGCACGAACTCCTCGAGGCCGGCGATCAGGCCCTGATAGTCGTCGCCCATGTAGGCGGTGTCGTCGTGGCGGGTGCGCAGATAGCGGCGCAACTGTTCGGTTACGGCGCCGGCCAGCTCGACGGCTGACGGTTCGGCTGCCGCCATTGCCTCATAAGTCAGCGCCGCGCCCCTTTCTGCTCTGCCCCCGTCCGGGCGGGCCCGGCGTGCGTTCAGCGTAGAGTGTGCCACCACGCCTGGGGGGGACTGGCGACCGGCGGCGGTGCCGCCTGCTTCGATAGGCTCAACGTCTTGCGTGCGTGTCGGAGGCGATGCCGTTCCTGCTCGACGAACAGAGCCCGGGAACCCGGCCCCGGCCCAACCCGGGCCAACCCACCGGCACCCGACCACGTCGATGAGGAGCAACTACGTGAGCCTGAACACCGTCGCACTCGAGCTCGTCCCACCGAATGTGGACCGTGGGCCCGAGTACACGATCGAGGAGGCCCACAAGGTTCTGCGGTTCGCGGCCGAGTCCGGCATCGAGGGCCAGATCCGCCACATCCTGATGCCGAGCATGATCGCCGAGGACGACGACCGGCCGATCGAGATGAAGCCCAAGCTCGACGTGCTGGATTTCTGGAAGGCGATCAAGCCGGAGCTGCCGTCGATGGCCGGGCTGTGCACCCAGGTCACCGCGTTCTCCGACGAGGCGGCACTGCGCGGCCGGCTCAGCGAACTGACCTCGGCCGGCATCGACGGTGTGGTGTTCGTCGGGGTGCCGCGGACCATGGCCGACGGCGAGGGCTCGGGCGTGCCGCCCACCGATGCGCTGGCGATCTTCCGCGACGACGTGTCCAACCGGGGCGCCATCCTGATCCCCACCCGCGCCGACGAGATCGGCCGGTTCAACTTCAAGTGCGAGCGGGGTGCGACGTTCGGCCTGTGCCAGCTGCTGTACTCCGACGCGATCGTGCCGTTCCTGACCGAGTTCGCCAAGCACAGCGACGCGCGCCCCGAGATCCTGCTGTCGTTCGGGTTCGTGCCGTCGTTCGAGAACCGGGTCGGGTTGATCAACTGGCTGATCCAGGATCCCGGCAATGAAGCGGTGGCCGCCGAGCAGGCGTTCGTCAAGACCCTGGCCGGCAGCGAGCCCGAGCAGCGGCGCAAGCTGATGCTCGATCTGTACAAGCGGGTGATCGACGGTGTCGCCGATCTCGGCTTCCCGCTGAGCATCCATCTGGAGGCGACCTACGGGGTGTCCGGGGCGGCCTTCACCACCTTCGCCCAGATGCTCGACTACTGGTCGCCTGCTGCTCGCTGAGTCGACCCGCCGGCTCAGCCGGCGTTGTCGTCCGGCGTGCTGAATCGGGGTGAGCGGTCCCGGCCCAGCCAGGCGATCAGCGCCACCACCCCGGCGGCGGCCAACGTCGTCAGCGCCAGCCACGTGGCGGTGTGGACGAACGCTCGGGTGCTGGGATCGGTGTAGCGGGCCTGCGCGTTCATGGTGCTCACCACCCCCGGCTTGAGCTTCCACTGCACCGTCTCGACGCCGATGTGTTGGCCGTTGGTGGAGATCACCTCGCCGGGGAACGCGACGGTCAACTCGACGTCGGCCTCCGGATCGCTGAGCGAGGTGAGGTCCACCCGGCCCTCCAGGATCACCACGTTGCCGGCGCGGCGCAGCGAGAGATTCACCCCGGCCGCGTCACGGCTCATGTCGGCCAACTGCGGCAGTTCGGCGAAGGTCAGATCGGAGAACACCGCCTGGGAGCCGACGTAGCCGTCCCTGCTGTAGTTGGAGACCGCGACCTTCTGGGGGAACGGCAGGTCGGCGCTGAGCTTGGGGCCGGTGTCGTTGTCGTTGCGCGGCTTGGCCGCCACGATGATCTGGCCCGAGACCTGGTCGTTGGGGGAGACGGTGATATTGGCCTTGACGCGCACGCACCCGACCGTCATCGGCGACGTGAGCAGCAGGAGCCCGGCCACGGCCAGCAGGCGACGGGAAGCGGTGAAGCGTCGGACCGGACGTCGGAAAGGCTTTAGCGAACCCCGAACATGCACGGACGTCATCGTGCCAGACCCGAGGGACGATCCGCTGACGATGGCGCGCACGGCTGTTCCAGGGGCAGGGTGCGGCCCAGGATGGCGAACGGCCGGGGATCGCCGGTGAACTGGTGGCCGCGGATGACGTCGATGAAGCCGAGCCGGCGGTACAGCCGCCAGGCGCGGTTGCCTTCACCGCTGATCTCCGGAGTCGAGAGCAGCACGTTGGCCTCGGGGCGTCCGGCGAGCAGCCGGCGGGCCAGCGCCTCGCCCAGGCCGCTGCCCTGCGCGCTGGGCAGGACATGCAACTCGGTCAGCTCGAAGTAACTGTTCATCAGGCGCATGATGTCGGGACCGGGCAGGCCGCGGCGCCGCAAGCCCAGCACCACCTGCTGTTGCCACCACTGATCGGGTGCGCCGCTGTAGCCGTAGGCGACACCGAGCAGTCGGGCGCCGGTGCCGTTGGGGCGGTGATCCTCATCGGCCGGCTCTGCCGGTTCCGCCAATGCGGCCACCGCCCGCCAGCCGCGGCGACGGGTGTGATCCAGCCACATCGCGGCACGTTGGTTCTCGGTGCCCGGGGGATAACCCATCGCGGTGACGTACACGCGCAGTGCTTCGCCGAGGCGGTCGGACATTCCTTCCGGTGGCAGGTCGATGAGGATTGGCGGCAACGTGCAGGGTCCTCTCCCGGTCGGTGGTGGGATGCGCGTGCTGCACCCCATTATCCGGTTCCGATCTTCCGGCGTCGGCGGTTGGGGATCGGGGTCGTCGGAACGCGGCTACAATCAGCTGTCGAAGCCTGTGGTACCGCGCAGGCCGACCTCGTATTATCAGTGTTAGTTGCCCGCACCAATGACGTAACCACGCCGTGGGCAGTGATTTTTGTGACTGGCCGTCGGCAAGGAGGGACGAATGCCACTCTCCGATCATGAACAGCGCATGCTCGATGAGATCGAGAGCGCCCTCTACGCGGAGGACCCGAAGTTCGCCTCCAGCGTGCGCGGTGCCGCGCTGCGGACTCCGACCACCCGGCGGCGGGTGCAGGGCATGGCACTTTTCGTGGTGGGCCTTTTGATGCTGGTCTCGGGGATCCCGTTCTACGCGACGGTCAACCCGGGGTTCCTGATCCTGAGCGTGCTGGGATTCGTCGTCATGTTCGGTGGAGTGGTGTTCGCCATCACGGGAAACCAGGCGGTCGGCGCGCACGAGGCCGATCCCAAGGCGGGCGGTAACACCCAGCGCCGGGTCAAGGGTGGCAGTGGCACCTTCTCCAGCCGCATGGAAGACCGGTTCCGCCGCCGTTTCGAGCCGTAGGCCGTTTCAGCGGCACGTTTGATGTGAAAGGGCAGCCGATCGGCTGCCCTTTTTTATGTCCGCGATCGGTGCGTGCCGGTGCTGCCGGACGGATCGTGCGACCTGGCTCCCCACTGGCCCCTCTCTGGCCCCCGCTGGGCCTGTCTCTTATACACATCT
>NZ_CP083986.1:2163405-2165072 GCF_020172685.1 [Mycobacterium] nativiensis
CAGGACCACAGCCTGGCCGTGTATCCCCGCGCGGAGTTCGAGCAGTTGGCCCGCCGGGCGGCCAAGGCTTCGCGCAGCAACCCGGACGCGCGAGCATTCCTGCGCAACCTGGCCGCCGCCACGGACGAACAACACCCGGACGCTCAGGGCCGGATCACCTTGTCGCCCGATCACCGTCGCTACGCCAACCTGTCCAAGGAATGCGTGGTCATCGGGTCGGTCGACTACCTGGAGATCTGGGACGCGCAGGCCTGGAGCGACTACCAGCAAACACACGAAGAGAACTTCTCCGCGGCCAGCGATGAAGCACTCAGCGACATCATCTGAGGCGCGCACCCGTGCCTCGTGGCCTCTGTCCGAACCGACCCTGACGTACTTCCCCAACGTCAGGTTCGCGCCGTCGGGCAGGGACCTCGAGGCAAGGGGCTCCGGGCGATCGCAAGCGCGGCGGAGCCGGGCGCTGCGGATCGACCGCGGAGATCCTGCATCGGGCGTCCGCCGATTTCATTGGCCGCAACCTGGAGGTATTGCTGTGGCCGAACAGGGCGAATTCGGACACGTGCCGGTCCTGCTGGACCGTTGCGTGGAGCTGCTCGCTCCGGCGCTGACCAGGCAGTCACCCGACGGCCAGGGCGCGACCCTGGTGGACGCCACCCTCGGGGCCGGCGGGCACACCGAGCGGTTCTTGAGCGAGTTTCCCGGCCTGCGAGTCATCGGTTTGGACCGCGACACCACCGCACTCGACATCGCCGGGGCCCGGTTGGCGCGCTTCGCCGATCGGCTCCAGACGGTCCGCACCCGATACGACGGGATCCCCGCGGCACTGGCCGAATCAGGCTTGGCCGCAACCGGGTCGGTGGCTGCGGTGTTGTTCGACCTCGGGGTGTCCTCGATGCAGCTCGACCGGGTGGAGCGGGGATTTTCCTACGCGCAGGACGCGCCGTTGGACATGCGGATGGACCCGCAGGCCGAGCTCACCGCCGCGGACATCGTGAACACCTACGACGCGGCCGCGCTGACCGACATTCTGCGGCGCTTCGGCGAGGAACGTTTTGCATCGCGGATCGCCTCATACATCGTGCGCCGCCGGGCCCAGACCCCGTTCACCTCGACCGGGGAATTGACGGCGCTGCTCTACGAGGCGATTCCGGCGCCGGCGCGACGCACCGGGGGACACCCGGCCAAGCGCACGTTTCAGGCGCTGCGCATCGCGGTCAACGGCGAATTGGACTCGCTGCGAGACGCCTTGCCGGCGGCGCTGGATGCGCTGGTGGTGGGTGGACGCGTGGCGGTGATGTCCTACCAGTCGTTGGAGGACCGCATCGTCAAGCAGCAGTTCGCTGCGGCCACCGCGTCTCGCACACCGGTCGGTCTCCCGGTCGAATTGCCCGGCGACGAACCGAAGTTCACGACCCTGACGCGGGGCGCCGAAAAGGCCGAGGCGGATGAGGTCGAGCGCAACCCACGAGCGGGCTCGGTCCGGCTACGTGCGGTTGAACGGGTCCAGGCCGGCCCGATCGTGGCATCGAGGGGGAAGTGATGGCGACCAAGCGCAAGCCCGCGGCACGGCAGGGCGACCGTCGCCGTAACCCCGAGAGCGCAACCCGCACCGGCTCGCGCCGGGTCACCGAGCAAACGCAGACCCGGGGCCCACGGCGGCAGCGGGG
>NZ_CP083986.1:2165172-2165260 GCF_020172685.1 [Mycobacterium] nativiensis
TGTGACTTGGTGTACGTCGTGATCACGTCTGCGCAGCTACGGCCCGACGAGAAGCTTAGAGCTTATCATTAGTTGTTTTTTTTTTTTT
>NZ_CP083986.1:2165307-2193256 GCF_020172685.1 [Mycobacterium] nativiensis
AGATGTGTATAAGAGACAGTTTCCAGGTGTCGCCGGGGCTTTTCGCATGGACCAGAGCGGAAAAGGTCGGTCTGAGTGGGGAGTAGGGGTGAATACAGCCCTATGAATGGTGCGTAGTGGGTGAAAGTGGGGTATCGTGGGCTAACGTTGTCGACTTGGCGGGAGGTGCCCGATGTTTCTCGGCACCTATACGCCCAAGCTCGACGACAAGGGGCGGCTGACACTGCCGGCCAAGTTCCGCGACGCGCTGGCAGGAGGGTTGATGGTCACCAAGAGTCAGGACCACAGCCTGGCCGTGTACCCGCGGGCCGAGTTTGAGCAGCTGGCCCGCCGGGCGGCCAAGGCGTCCCGGAGCAACCCGGAAGCGCGTGCCTTCCTGCGCAGCCTGGCTGCCGCCACCGACGAGCAGCATCCCGACGGCCAGGGCCGGATCACCCTGTCGGCCGACCACCGCCGCTACGCCAAGCTGTCCAAGGACTGCGTGGTCATCGGATCGGTCGACTACCTCGAGATCTGGGATGCGCAGGCGTGGAACGACTACCAGCAGACCCATGAAGAGAACTTCTCCGCGGCCAGCGATGAAGCACTCAGCGACATCATCTGAGGCGCCCGCCCGTGCCTCGTGGCCTCTGTCCGAACCGACCCTGACGTACTTCCCCAACGTCAGGTTCGCGCCGTCGGGCAGGGACCTCGAGGCAGGGGCGGCGCGGGTCGCCCGCCGAATCTGCCAGAGCCGACGGGGAGGTGTAGTTGTGACGGAGCAGGGTGAATTCGGGCATGTGCCGGTCCTGCTGGAACGTTGCGTGGAGCTGCTGGCTCCCGCGTTGACCCGTCAGTCATCCGATGGGTCGGGTGCGACGCTGATCGACGCCACCCTGGGTGCCGGCGGGCACGCCGAACGGTTCCTCACCGACTTTCCCGGCCTGCGGCTCATCGGCCTCGACCGCGACCCCACCGCCCTCGAGATCGCCGGTAACCGCTTGTCGCGCTTCGCCGATCGCCTCATGACGGTCCGTACCCGCTACGACGGGATAGCCGACGCCCTGGCCGAAGCGGGATTGGCTGCGACCGGCTCGATCGACGGGGTGCTGTTCGACCTCGGCGTGTCATCCATGCAACTCGACCGGGCCGAGCGGGGTTTCTCCTACGCCCAGGACGCTCCACTGGACATGCGGATGGACCCGCAGGGCGAGCTGACGGCCGCCGACATCCTCAACACCTATGACGCGGCGGCGCTGACCGACATCCTGCGCCGCTACGGCGAGGAGCGCTTCGCGTCCCGGATCGCCGCGCACATCGTCCGCCGCCGGCAGCAGACGCCGTTCACGTCGACGGGGGAGCTGACCGCCCTGCTCTACGAGGCGATTCCGGCACCGGCGCGGCGTACCGGCGGGCATCCGGCGAAGCGGACCTTCCAGGCGCTGCGCATTGCGGTCAACGCCGAACTCGACTCGCTGCGGGCAGCAGTTCCCGCCGCGCTGGATGCGCTGGCGGTGGGTGGCCGGGTCGCGGTGATGTCTTACCAGTCGCTGGAGGACCGCATCGTCAAGCAGGTGTTCGCCGCGGCGACCGCATCGCGCACCCCGGTCGGGCTGCCGGTCGAATTGCCCGGTGACGAACCGAAGTTCACGGCATTGACGCGGGGGGCCGAACGGGCCCAACCCGATGAGATCGAGCGAAACCCGCGGGCGGGGTCGGTCCGGTTACGGGCCGTGCAGCGGGTGCAGTCCGGCCCGATTCCGGCATCGAGGGGGAATTGATGGCGACCAAGCGCAAGCCTGCGCCGCGGCAGGGGGACCGCCGCCGGGGCCCGGAGGGCGGGACCCGCGGCGGCGCACGTCGTACCAACGAGGCGCCGCCGAATCGGCGTGTCCGCCGGCAGCACTCGACGGCTCCCGCGCCGGGTCGGGAGACTCGGCCGCGGCCCGGGCCGCAGAACGCCGCGTCTCCGCGTCCCGACACCAGGCCGGCTCCGCCGAAGAACACCAAGCAGGCCAAGGCCCGTGCCAAGGCGCGAAAGGCCAAGGCGCCCAAGGTAGTGCGTGTCCCGCTACGGGAACGGCTGATCACCCGGCTGGCTTCGGTCGACCTGCGGCCGCGCACTCTGGCCGCCAAGGTCCCGTTCGTCGTACTGATCATCGGTGCGCTCGGCATCGGGCTGGGCATCACGCTGTGGCTGTCGACCGATGCCGCTGAGCGCTCCTACCAGCTGGGCAACATCCGGGAACACAACCGGGTTCTGCTGCAGCAGAAGGAGGCGCTCGAGCGTGACGTGCTCACCGCCGAGTCCGCGCCGGCGCTCGCCGAGGCGGCCCGCGAGCTGGGCATGATCCCCACCCGCGACACCGCGCACCTGGTCCAGGATCCGGTCGGCAACTGGGTGGTCGTCGGGGTTCCCAAGCCGGCTGAAGGCGTGCCCCCGCCGCCGTTGAACACCAAGCTGCCCGACAACCGGCCCGCGCCGGTCGAGGTACCGGTCCGGGTGCCGGCCGCCGGTCCCAAACCGCCGACCCGGCACCTGCCCGACGCCACGGTGCCCCCGGTCGGCGTGCCGGGTGCCCCCCTGACGATTCCCGGCCTGCCCGGGTCGCCGCTGCTCGGTCCGCCGCCGGGGCCCGCGGTGGACACGCTGCCCGTCGCGCTGCCGCCGGGATCCGTCGTCCCGCCCGAGTCGGTGCTCCCGCCGGCCGCCGTGATGCCGCCCGAGGCGGTACTCCCACCCGAAACCGTGCCCGCGCTGTCGCCGGAGGCCCCGGTGCCAGGTGTCCCGGCGCTTCCCGGGGCCGCGCGATGAGAGGGGCCGGCCCGGGGCGGCGTGCCGACCGGTCGGTCAAGGCCGCCAAACCCAAGGCCGGCCGGATGGCCAAACCCGCCAAGCAGAGCAAAACATCGAAAACAACTCCGGCGGCTGGACATTCGGCCCGGGATCGTCGTACCCGGCCGGCCACCGACCTGGGTATGCGCAGCGCGTCGTTCGTCTTCCGGCACCGCATCGGCAATGCGGTCATCCTGCTGGTTTTGGTCCTGGCGGCGGCGCAACTGTTCTACCTGCAGGTCCCGCGGGCATCCGGGCTGCGGGCCGAAGCAGCGGGACAACTCAAGGTCACCGACATCCAACAGGCCATGCGCGGCGACATCATCGACCGCACCGGCGACAAGCTGGCGTTCACCATCGAGGCCCGGGCCCTGACCTTCCAGCCGATCAAGGTGGGCAAGCAGCTCGCCGAGGCCAAGATGAACAAGCCTGGCGCCCCCGATCCCCAGCAGCGGCTGCAGGAGATCGCCAAGGAGGTCGCCCTGCGGCTCGGGGACAAGACCGACGCCGCGACGGTCCTGAAGAAACTGCGCAGCAACGAGACCTTCGTCTACCTCGCCCGTGCCGTCGAGCCGGCGCTGGCCGAGGCGATCACCGACAAGTTCCCCGAGGTGGGCAGCGAGCGCCAGGACCTGCGGCAGTATCCGGGCGGGTCGTTGGCGGCCAACATCGTCGGTGGCATCGACTGGGACGGCCACGGCCTGCTGGGCCTGGAGGATTCGATGGATGCCGTGCTGGCCGGCACGGACGGCTCGGTCACCTACGACCGCGGCTCCGACGGCGTGGTGATCCCGGGCAGCTACCGCAACCGGCACAAGGCCGTCAACGGGTCGACCATCCAGCTCACCCTCGACGACGACATCCAGTTCTACGTCCAGCAGCAGGTGCAGCAGGCCAAGAACGTCGCCGGCGCCCGCAATGTCACGGCGGTGGTGCTCGACGCCAAGAGCGGCGAGGTGCTGGCGATGGCCGGCGACAACACCTTCGACCCGTCGCAGGACATCGGGCGCCAGGAGGACCGGCAGCTCGGCAACCTGGCGGTGTCGACGCCGTTCGAGCCGGGCTCGGTGAACAAGATCATCACCGCCGCATCCGTCATCGAATACGGGCTGTCCAACCCCGACGAGGTCCTGCAGGTCCCCGGATCGATCAACGTCGCCGACGTCACCGTCAGCGACGCCTGGGAGCACGGCGTCGCGCCCTACACCACGACCGGAGTCTTCGGTAAGTCCTCCAACGTCGGCACCCTGATGCTGGCGCAGCGGGTGGGACCCGAACGCTGGTTCGGCATGCTGGAGAAGTTCGGCCTCGGCCAGCGCACCGGGGTGGCACTGCCCGGGGAGAGCGCCGGGGTGGTCCCGCCGGTCGACCAGTGGTCGGGCAGCTCGTTCGCCAACCTGCCGATCGGCCAGGGTCTTTCGATGACCCTGCTGCAGATGGCCGGCATGTACCAGGCCATCGCCAACGACGGCGTGCGGATCTCGCCGCGCATCATCAAGTCCACCATCGCCCCCGACGGCACGCGCACCGAAGAGCCGCGGCCGGAAGGCGTTCAGGTCGTCTCCGAAGAGACCGCCCGGACCGTGCGCAACATGCTGCGCTCGGTGGTGCAGCGCGACCCGACCGGCGTTCAGCAGGGCACCGGCTGGCAGGCCGCGGTGGACGGCTACCAGATCGCCGGAAAGACCGGCACCGCACAGCAGATCAACCCCGGCTGCGGTTGCTACTACGACGACGTCTACTGGATCACGTTCGCCGGGATGGCGCCCGCGGACAATCCCCGCTACGTCATCGGCCTGATGATGGACAACCCGCACCGCGCCGCCGACGGATCGCCCGGCACCTCGGCCGCGCCGCTGTTCCACAACATCGCCGGCTGGCTGCTGCAACGCGGCAACGTGCCGCTGTCGCCGGACCCGGGCCCGCCGTTGAGGCTGGAGGCGATCTGACGCACTCGAATCCCGCCGCCCGATAAGGTGTTCAACGCCGGATTCGGCCCATCGGGGCCGGACCGGCCGTGAACGGAGGTGATTTCGGGTGCCCAGCGGGTTGCGGCCCAGCGTCACCGCTGGTGTGTCCCTGCGTGCGCTGGCCGCCCGGATCGGGGCGGTCCCGGCAATCGGCGACGTGGTGCCGGAGCTGCCGATCACCGGGCTGACCCTGCGGGCCCAGGACGTGCGGCCGGGCGACCTGTTCGCGGCGCTGCCCGGGGCGAACACCCACGGCGCGCGATTCGCCGCCGACGCCATCGCCCGCGGTGCGGCCGCGGTGCTCTCCGACGGGGTCGGCGCCACCGAGATCGCCGAGGGTGCATCGGCACCCGGCACACCGGTGCTGGTCCATCCGGCGCCCCGCGGCGTGCTCGGCGAGCTGGCCGCGGTCGTCTACGGAAACCCCTGCGACCGGCTCACGGTCATCGGGATCACCGGGACATCCGGCAAGACCACCACCACCTATCTGGTCGAGGCCGGGCTGCGGGCCGCGGGCCGCACCGCCGGGCTGATCGGCACCGTCGGCGTCCGCATCGACGGCGTCGACCTGCCCAGCGCGCTGACCACCCCGGAGGCGCCGGCGCTGCAGGCGATGCTGGCGCTCATGCTCGAACGCGGGGTGGACACCGTGGTGATGGAGGTGTCCAGTCACGCCCTGAGCCTGGGGCGGGTCGACGGAACACGCTTCGCGGTCGGCGGCTTCACCAACCTGTCCCGCGACCACCTGGATTTCCACCCGACCATGGCGGACTACTTCGAGGCCAAGGCGCGGCTGTTCGATCCCGCTTCACCCCTGCACGCCACCCGGGCGGTGGTCTGTGTGGACGACGAGGCCGGCGAGGCGATGGCCGCCCGCGCCGCCGCGCCGGTCACCGTCAGTGCGACGGGCCGCCCGGCGCAGTGGGGCATAGAGCAGGCAGGCACGGGTCCACCTGCCGGGCCCGGCGGCCGGGAGTTCACCGTGGTCGATCCCGCCGGCGTGCACCATCTGGTCGGCATCGGACTTCCCGGCGACTACAACATCGCCAACTGTCTTGTGGCGCTGGCGATTCTCGACGTCGTCGGAGTCTCGCCGGAGCAGGCCGCACCCGGGCTGCGGGACGCGCGGGTGCCGGGGCGGATGGAGCCCATCGACCGCGGCCAGGGCTTCCTGGCGGTGGTCGACTACGCGCACAAGCCGGGTGCGCTGGCCGCGGTGCTGGCCACCCTGCGCTCCGACCTGCGCGACAGCGCCGGGCGGCTGGCCGTGGTGTTCGGCGCCGGCGGCGACCGCGACCACGGCAAGCGCGACCCGATGGGCCGGATCGCCGCGGAGTTCGCCGACCTGGTCGTCGTCACCGACGACAATCCACGCGGGGAGGACCCGGCCGATATCCGGCGGGCCATCCTGGCCGGCGCCGCCGGCGGAACCGCCGAGGTGGTCGAGATCGGTGACCGGCGGGCCGCGATCGAGTACGCGGTCAGCTGGGCGCGGCCCGGCGACGTGGTGCTGGTGGCCGGCAAGGGCCACGAGACCGGGCAGACCGCCGCCGGACACACGCAACCCTTCGACGACCGCGTCGAGCTGGCCGGTGCGCTGGAGCGGCTCGGATGATCGCGCTGAGCGTCGCGGAGATCGCCGAGATCGTCGGCGGCCGGCTGGCCGACATCACCCCGGAGCAGGCCGCGGCCACCACGGTCACCGGGACGGTGGAGTTCGACTCGCGGAAGATCACCCCGGGGTCGCTGTTCCTGGCGCTGCCCGGGGCGCGCGCGGACGGCCACGACCACGCCGCCGCGGCGATCCAAGCCGGTGCGGTGGCGGTGCTGGCCGCCCGCCCGGTCGGGGTGCCCGCGATCGTGGTGGAGCCGGCCGCGTCCGACAGCCGGTCGGGGGCGCTTGAACACGATGACGAGGCCGGATCCGGGGCCGCGGTGCTGGCCGCGCTGGCCGAACTGGCCGCCGCGGTGTCCGCCGGGCTGGTGGCCAAGGGGCTGACGATCGTCGGCGTCACCGGGTCGTCGGGCAAGACCTCCACCAAGGACCTGATCGCCGCGGTGCTGGCGCCGTTGGGGAAGGTGGTGGCGCCGCCCGGGTCGTTCAACAACGAACTGGGCCACCCGTGGACGGTGCTGCGGGCCGACGAGAACACCGACTATCTGGTGCTGGAGCTGTCCGCGCGGCACCGCGGCAACATCGCCGCGCTGGCCGCTATCGCCCCGCCGCAGGTCGCGGTGGTGCTCAACGTCGGCACCGCGCACCTGGGCGAGTTCGGTTCCCGCGAGGCGATCGCCGATACCAAAGCCGAACTGGCCCAAGCCGTTCCGGCATCCGGAGTGGTGATCCTCAACGTCGACGACTCGGCGGTGGCCGCGATGGCCGACAAGACCGCCGCGCGGGTGGTGCGGGTCAGCCGCTCGGAGCACGCGGCCGGCGGGCCGGCCGACGTGTGGGCCGGGCCGGTGCTGCTCGACGAGCTGGCCCGCCCGCGCTTCACTCTGCACGCCGGCACCGGCGAGGCCGAGATAGCACTCGGGGTGTCCGGCGATCACCAGGTCGGCAACGCGCTGTGCGCGGCCGCGGTCGCGCTGGAATGCGGCGCCACCGCCGATCAGGTGGCCACCGCCTTGGCCGCCGCCGGACCGGCGTCGCAGCACCGGATGCACGTCAGCACCCGCTCCGACGGGGTGACGGTGATCGACGACGCCTACAACGCAAACCCCGATTCCATGCGGGCGGCGCTGCAGGCGCTGGCCTGGATCGCCCGCGGGGAGAATCCCGCCACCCCGCGACGCAGCTGGGCGGTGCTGGGGGAGATGGCTGAGCTGGGCGAGGACGCGATATCCGAGCATGACCGCATCGGACGGCTGGCGGTGCGCTTAGATGTCTCTCGTCTGATTGTGGTCGGCGTAGGGAGATCGATGGGCGCGATGCTGCACGGCGCAGTGATGGAGGGATCGTGGGGCGCCGAGGCCACCGCGGTGGCCGACGTCGATGCCGCGCTGGCCCTGTTGCGTGCCGAACTGGAACCCGGCGACGTGGTGCTGGTCAAAGCGTCCAACTCGGCGGGGCTGACTGCCTTGGCTGACGCGTTGACCGGCGACGAGCGAGGAGATCGCTGATGATCATGATCCTCATCGCCTCCGGCGTCGCGTTGCTGGTCGCCATCCTGCTGACCCCGGTGCTGATCCGGCTGTTCACCAAGCAGGGATTCGGGCAGGAGATCCGCGAGGACGGCCCGGCCAGTCACCAGAGCAAACGCGGCACCCCGTCGATGGGCGGCGTGGCCATCGTGGCCGGGATCTGGGCCGGCTACCTGACCGCTCAGCTGGCCGGCCTGGTGTTCTACGGCACCGGGCCGACGGCGTCCGGCCTGCTGGTGCTCGGGCTGGCCACCGCGCTGGGCGTGGTCGGCTTCATCGACGACCTGATCAAGATCCGCCGGGCGCGCAATCTCGGCCTGAACAAGACCGCCAAGACCATCGGCCAGGTCACCGCGGCGACCCTGTTCGGTCTGCTGGTGCTCGGCTTCCGCAACGGCTCCGGCCTGACCCCGGGCTCCCAGCAGCTGTCCTATGTGCGCGATATCGCCACCGTCACGCTGCCCGCGGCCGTGTTCGTGCTGTTCGTCATCGTGATCGTCAGCGCCTGGTCGAACGCGGTGAACTTCACCGACGGCCTGGACGGGCTGGCCGCCGGATCCATGGCGATGGTCAGCGCCGCCTACGTGTTGATCACCGTGATGCAGCACCGCAACGCCTGCGCGATCGCACCCGGCCTGGGCTGCTACAACGTGCGCGATCCGCTGGACCTGGCGCTGATCGCCGGGGCGACCGCGGGTGCGTGCATCGGGTTCCTGTGGTGGAACGCCGCGCCGGCGAAGATCTTCATGGGCGACACCGGATCGCTGGCGCTGGGCGGGGTGATCGCCGGCATGTCGATCACCACCCGGACCGAGATCCTCGCGGTGGTGCTCGGCGGGCTGTTCGTCGCCGAGATCACCTCGGTGGTGGTGCAGATCCTGGCGTTCCGCAGCACCGGCCGCCGGGTGTTCCGGATGGCGCCGTTCCATCATCACTTCGAGTTGGCCGGCTGGGCCGAGACCACCGTGATCATCCGGTTCTGGCTGCTCACCGCGATCGCCTGCGGGTTGGGCGTCTCGATGTTCTACGGCGAGTGGTTCACCGCGGTCGGCGGCTGACGTGCTGAGCCCGCTGTCCGCCGGCGCGCAGGTGCTCGTCACCGGTGTCGGGGTGACCGGCCGTGCGGTGGTGAGCGCGCTGGCCCCGCTGGGTGTGGACCTGACCCTGTGCGACGACGACGCCGCCGCGCTGGATTCCTACACCGGGGTCACCACGCTGAGCCCGTCCGTGGCCGCGGCGCAGATCGCCGATTACGCCCTGGTGGTCACCAGCCCGGGGTTCGCCCCCGACACGCCGGTGCTGGCCGCGGCGGCGCGGGCCGGGGTCCCGATCTGGGGCGACGTGGAGTTGGCCTGGCGGATGGACGCGGCCGGCCGCTACGGCCCGCCGCGGCGCTGGCTGGTGGTGACCGGCACCAACGGTAAGACGACCACGACGTCGATGCTGCACGCGATGCTGTCCACGGCGGGCCTGCGTGCCCAGTTGTGCGGCAACATCGGCAGTCCCGTGCTGGATGTGCTGGGCGAGCCGGCCGAGCTGCTGGCCGTCGAGCTGTCCAGTTTCCAGCTGCACTGGGCGCCGTCGCTGCGGCCGCAGGCCGGGGTGGTGCTCAACATCGCCGAGGACCACCTGGACTGGCACGGCAGCATGGCCGCCTACACCGCCGACAAGGCGCGGGCGCTGGCCGGCCGGGTGGCCGTGGTCGGGATGGACGATGAGCGGGCCGCCGCGCTGTTGAACACCGCGCCCGCCCCGGTGAAGACGGGTTTCCGGCTCGGCGAACCGGGGCGCGGCGAGCTCGGGGTCGTCGACGGCATGCTGGTCGACCGCGCATTCGCCCCGGCCGGCTCCGACAGCCTGGCATTGGCGCCGGTGTCGTCGATCCCGGTGCCCGGGCCGGTCGGGGTTCTCGACGCGCTGGCCGCCGCCGCCCTGGCCCGTAGCGTGGACGTGCCCCCGGCGGCGATCGCCGAAGCGCTGGCGTCGTTTCAGGTCGGCCGGCATCGCGCCGAATTGGTCGTGGTGTCCGACGGTGTCAGCTTCGTCGACGACTCCAAGGCCACCAACCCGCACGCGGCCGAAGCGTCGGTGCTGGCCTATCCGCGGGTGGTGTGGGTGGCCGGCGGGCTGCTCAAGGGCGCCTCGATCGATGCGACCGTGGCCAGGATCGCCGGCCACCTGGCCGGGGCCGTGCTGATCGGCCGCGATCGTGGTGAGGTTGCCAAGGCGTTATCACGACACGCACCGGATGTCCCCGTCGTCCACGTTGTGACAGGCGAGGATATTGATATGGGTGATACTGCTGTGTCTCCAGTTACTCGTGTTACACCAGTAGCTGACGAGTCGGACAAGCCGCTGAGCTCTCGCGTGATGACGGCGGTGGTGGCCGCCGCACGCGACCTGGCCCGCCCCGGGGACACCGTGCTGCTGGCCCCGGCAGGAGCCTCGTTCGATCAGTTCTCCGGGTACGGCGCTCGCGGTGATGCGTTCGCGGCCGCCGCGCGCGCCGCGGCAGGGTCGGTGTGATCGGCCTGCTGGCCCGGCTGCGGCGGCGCGACGCCGGGGCGCAGGGTGATGCCGCCTCCACCGACGACACGACCGCCGAGAAGCCGGCCAAGGCCGAGTCCCGCACCCGCTTCGGCGCCTGGCTGGGCCGGCCCATGACGTCGTTCCACCTGATCGTCGCCATCGCCGCCCTGCTCACCACGCTGGGCCTCATCATGGTGCTGTCCGCCTCCGGGGTGGAGTCCTACGGCGTCGACGGCTCGGCCTGGCGGATCTTCGGCAAGCAGGTGCTGTGGACCGTGATCGGGCTGCTCGGATGCTATGTGGCGCTGCGCATGCCGGTGAGGTTCATGCGCCGCACCGCGTTTGCCGGCTACGCGTTCACCATCGTGCTGCTGGTGCTGGTGCTGATCCCCGGCATCGGTACCCTGTCCAACGGCTCCCGCGGCTGGTTCGTCGTCTACGGCCTCTCCATGCAGCCCTCCGAGTTGGCCAAGATCGCGTTCGCCATCTGGGGCGCACACCTGCTGGCGAGCCGGCGCATGGAGCGGGCCACGCTGCGCGAGATGCTGGTTCCACTGCTGCCCGCGGTGGCGGTCGCGCTCACGTTGATCTTCCTTCAGCCTGACCTGGGCCAGTCGGTCTCGCTGGGCATCATCCTGCTGGCATTGCTGTGGTATGCAGGCCTGCCGCTGAAGGTGTTCACCAGCTGGCTGGCGGGTATCGTCGCCGCCGCCGCGATCCTGGCGGTGACCGAGGGCTACCGCTTCGACCGGGTGCGGTCCTGGCTCGATCCCGACTCCGACCTGCAGGGCGCCGGTTACCAGGCGCGCCAGGCGAAGTTCGCGCTGGCCAACGGCGGCGTCTTCGGCGACGGACTGGGCCAGGGCACCGCCAAGTGGAACTATCTGCCCAACGCGCACAACGACTTCATCTTCGCCATCATCGGTGAGGAGCTGGGCTTCATCGGCGGGTTCGGGCTGCTGGCGCTGTTCGGGCTGTTCGCCTACACCGGCATGCGCATCGCCAAGCGCTCCGCGGACCCGTTCCTGCGACTGCTGACCGCCACCACCACGATGTGGGTGATCGGCCAGTCCTTCATCAACGTGGGCTACGTGATCGGGCTGCTGCCGGTCACCGGAATCCAGCTGCCGCTCATCTCGGCCGGCGGAACGTCGACGGCCACAACCCTGTTCATGATCGGCATCATGGCCAACGCAGCGCGGCACGAACCGGAGGCGGTGGCCGCGCTGCGGGCCGGCCGCGAGGATCGGATGAACCGGATTCTGCGGCTGCCGCTGCCGGAGCCCTACGCGCCGACCCGGGTCGAGGCACTGCGCGACCGGCTGCGGTCGCGGCCGCAGGCCGAGGGAAAGCAGCGCGGCAACAAGCGCACACCGGCCCGCTCGGCCGGGCGGCAGAACACTGGCGGGCAGACGCGGGCCCGGGCGGCGAATCGCACCACCACACGGGCAGGGCATCATGGAGGCGGCCGACGCCGCCCGGCGGCATCGGACCAGCGGCGTCCGACCGGCGGACGCGCACGCGCATTGGAAGGTCAGCGTTAGGGGAGTGAACGACTCGGTCAGCAAGCCGGACCGCGGTGCGCCGATATCGGTGGTCCTTGCCGGCGGAGGTACCGCCGGCCACGTCGAGCCCGCAATGGCCGTCGCCGACGCGCTGCGCGCCCTGGACGCGGGTGTGCGGATAACCGCCCTGGGCACCGCCCGAGGCCTGGAGACCCGACTGGTGCCCGCGCGCGGCTATGACCTGGAGTTGATCACCCCGGTGCCGTTGCCACGCAAGGTCAATGCCGACCTGTTCCGGCTGCCACTGCGGGTGGTGCGCGCCGTGCGTCAGACCAGGGCGGTGCTGCGCGCCGTGCAGGCCGACGTGGTGATCGGCTTCGGCGGCTACGTGGCGCTGCCGGCTTACCTGGCTGCCCGCGGCATCGGCCGGCGACGCGTCCCGGTGGTGATTCATGAGGCCAACGCGCGAGCGGGGCTGGCCAACCGGGTGGGGATGCGGGGCGCCGAGCGGGTGCTCTCGGCCGTCGGCGACTGCGGGCTGGCGGATCCGGAGGTGGTCGGGGTCCCGGTCCGGGCGGCGATCACCTCGCTGGATCGCGCGGCGCTGCGGGCGGAGGCCCGCGCCGAGTTCGGCTTCGCCGACGACGCCCGGGTGCTGCTGGTCTTCGGTGGCTCGCAGGGCGCCCGATCGATCAACCAGGCTGTGTCCGGAGCCGCCGAACAACTTGCCGCTGCCGGTGTTTCGGTGTTGCACGCGCACGGACCGAAGAACACCTTGGACCTGCCGGAGCCCGCCGCGGGCGATCCGCCGTATGTCGCGGTGCCCTACCTGGACCGGATGGACCTGGCGTACGCGGCCGCCGATCTGGCGATCTGCCGCTCCGGGGCGATGACGGTCGCCGAGGTCTCTGCGGTGGGGTTGCCCGCGGTATATGTGCCGTTGCCGATCGGCAACGGCGAACAGCGGCTCAATGCGCTGCCGGTGGTGGATGCCGGTGGTGGTGTGCTGGTCGACGACGCCGCGCTGACCCCGGAGTTCGTGGCCGACACGGTGGCCGGGCTGCTCACCGACGCACCGCGGCTGGCGGCGATGACAAGTGCCGCAGTGCAGGCCGGGCACCCGCAGGCGGCGCGGCGGGTGGCGCAGGTGGCCCTTGAGGTGGCCACCGCCCGGCGGTCGGGGAGTGGCGCATGAGCGCCCAGCAGCTGCCGCCGGAACTGAGCCGGGTGCACATGGTCGGCATCGGGGGTGCGGGCATGTCCGGAATCGCCCGCATCCTGCTGGACCGCGGTGGCCTGGTGTCGGGGTCGGATGCCAAGGAGTCCCGCGGAATTCACGCGCTGCGGGCCCGCGGTGCGCAGGTCCGGATCGGCCACGACGCCTCGGCCCTGGACCTGTTGCCGGGCGGCGTCACCACCGTCGTCACCACCCACGCGGCGATCCCCAAGACCAACCCCGAACTCGTCGAGGCGCGCCGGCGCGGCATCCCGGTGGTGCTGCGGCCGGTGGTGCTGGCCAAGCTGATGGCCGGGCGCACCACCTTGATGGTCACCGGCACCCACGGCAAGACCACCACCACCTCGATGTTGGTGGTCGCGCTGCAGCACTGCGGGCTGGACCCGTCCTTCGCGGTCGGTGGCGAATTGGGTTCTGCCGGTTCGGAAGCCGGTACCAACGCCCATCACGGCAGCGGACCGCTGTTCGTCGCCGAGGCGGACGAGAGCGACGGGTCGCTGCTCGAGTACACCCCGAACGTGGCGGTGGTGACCAACATCGAAGCCGACCACCTGGACTTCTTCGGCAGTGCCGAGGCCTACACGCAGGTGTTCGACTCGTTCGTGGAGCGCATCGCGCCCGGCGGGGCCGTGGTGGTGTGCGTGGACGATCCCGGCTCCGCCGAGCTGGCCGACCGCACTGCGGCACAAGGCATCCGGGTGCTGCGGTACGGCACGGCGGCTCCCGGACAACCCGAGCTGGCCGGGACCCTGGTGAGCTGGGAGCAGCAGGGCACCGGCGCGGTCGCGGAGATCGCGCTGGCCGGATCCGACCACCGGGAGGCGATGCGCCTGTCGGTGCCGGGTCGGCACATGGCGCTCAACGCGCTGGGGGCCCTGCTGGCGGCGATCGAGGTCGGCGCCCCGCTTGAGGCGGTGCTGGACGGCCTGGCCGGATTCGACGGCGTGCGGCGCCGGTTCGAATTGGTGGGTTCGGCGGGCTCGGGCGAATCGGTGCAGGTCTTCGACGACTACGCACACCATCCCACCGAGATCGCCGCGACACTGAGCACGGTCCGTGCCCTGGTGACCGAGCGCGGCACCGGGCGCAGCCTGGTGGTGTTTCAGCCGCATCTATATTCGCGGACAAAGACTTTCGCAGCCGAGTTCGGCCAAGCCCTGGACGGCGCCGACGAGGTCTTCGTCCTGGACGTCTACGGCGCGCGCGAGCAGCCCCTGCCCGGGGTGAGTGGTGCCCTTGTCGCCGAGCACGTCAGCGTGCCGGTGCACTACCTGCCCGATTTCTCCGCGGTGCCCGATGCGGTGGCCGCAGCGGCCGGCCCCGGCGACGTGATCGTCACCATGGGCGCCGGCGACGTGACCGTGCTGGGTCCAGAGATCGTGACCGCGCTGCGGGCGCGGGCCGACCGGACGCCTCCCGGCCGCCCGGGCGTGCTGTGACCGTCCCACCCGAAAACCCGGACGCGGCAGCAGATCACCCGATGCCCGACGGTGTCGGGCCGACCGAGGACGCCGCGGACGTCCACGACCCCACCGAGGCAGCTGGCACCGAGGCCCTCGACACGGCCGAGGCGACCGAGAACGGCGAATCCGCTGAGGAGCCGGCCGAGGTGGAGGGCCCGCGGCGGCGGGCCCGCCGGGAACGGGCCGAACGGCGTGCCGCCCAGGCTCGCGCGGAGGCCATCGAGCAGGCCCGTCGAGAGGCCAAACGGCGCCTGCGGGCCGGTTCGGCCGAACCGGCGAAAGGTGTTCCGCGGGGCGCCATCCGGGGGCTGAAGATGGCGCTGGCGACGTTGCTCGTGGTGCTGTTCCTCATCGTGTTCGGGCTCCTCCTGTACTTCACGCCGCTGATGTCAGTGCGCGACTTCGAGATCACCGGGCTCGCGGCGCTGACCCGCGACGAGGTGGTGGAGGTCGCCAACGTGCGGATGGGCACCCCGCTGTTGCAGATCGACACCGGCGTTGTTGCCGAGCGGGTCGCGACGATTCGGCGGGTGGCCAGCGCCCGGGTGCAGCGGCAGTATCCGTCGGCATTGGGGATCGCGGTCGTCGAGCGGGTGGCCGTGGTGTTCAAGGACTTCCCGGACGGGCCGCACCTGTTCGACCGCGACGGAGTCGACTTCGCGACGGCGCCGCCGCCGCCGACGCTGCCTGTCTTCGACGTCGACCACCCGGGGCCGACGGATCCGGCCAGCCGGGCCGCCCTGCAGGTGATGACCGCGCTTGCGCCGGAGGTCGCCGGGCAGATCAGCCGGGTGGCGGCCCCGTCCGTCGCGTCGATCACGCTGACGCTGGCCGACGGCAGGGTAGTGGTCTGGGGTAACACCGATCGCACCGCGGAGAAGGCCCAGAAATTGGCGGCGTTGCTCACCCAGCCCGGCCACACCTACGACGTGTCCAGTCCGGATCTGCCGACCGTTCGGTAGTGGGACTTCCCGCCCTACAGGAAAATTCGCCCGGCGTGTCTCGGCGCGTCGGCGCCGAGGACGGTCGTAACGGCCCTACTGTGGCGGTTGCGCGGAACAACTTGACATAACTCTAAGCCTATGGTTGAGGTTGAGGGTTTGCCCAGGAGCTGGTTGCAAGTCAGCTCGAGGCAGGTTCGAGGAGTTCCGCGGCACGGCCCGGCCCCAGAGAGGAATCCAATCCCACCAGGGAGGAAGACGAACGATGACCCCACCGCACAACTATCTGGCCGTCATCAAAGTCGTGGGTATCGGTGGTGGCGGCGTCAATGCCGTCAACCGGATGATCGAGCAGGGCCTCAAGGGCGTTGAGTTCATCGCGATCAATACCGACGCACAGGCTTTGCTGATGAGTGATGCCGACGTCAAGCTCGACGTCGGACGCGACTCCACCCGCGGACTCGGCGCCGGCGCCGACCCCGAAGTGGGTCGGCGAGCCGCCGAAGACGCCAAGGACGAGATCGAGGAGCTGCTGCGCGGCGCCGACATGGTGTTCGTCACCGCCGGCGAGGGCGGCGGCACCGGCACCGGCGGCGCACCGGTGGTCGCCACCATCGCGCGCAAGCTCGGCGCGTTGACCGTGGGTGTCGTCACCCGGCCGTTCTCCTTCGAGGGCAAGCGGCGCAGCAACCAGGCCGAGAACGGCATCACCTCGTTGCGGGAGAGCTGCGACACCCTGATCGTGATCCCCAACGACCGGTTGCTGCAGATGGGCGACGCGCAGGTCTCGCTGATGGACGCGTTCCGCAGTGCCGACGAGGTGCTGCTCAACGGTGTCCAGGGGATCACCGACCTGATCACCACCCCGGGGCTGATCAACGTCGACTTCGCCGACGTCAAGGGCATCATGAGCGGCGCGGGCACCGCGCTGATGGGCATCGGGTCCGCGCGCGGCGACGGCCGGGCGCTCAAGGCCGCCGAGGTTGCGATCAACTCGCCGCTGCTGGAAGCCTCGATGGAAGGCGCCCACGGAGTGCTGATGTCGGTCGCCGGCGGCAGTGACCTGGGACTGTTCGAGATCAATGAGGCGGCATCGCTGGTCCAGGAGGCCGCACACCCGGAAGCCAACATCATCTTCGGCACCGTGATCGACGACTCGCTCGGCGACGAGGTGCGGGTGACGGTGATCGCGGCGGGCTTCGACTCGGTCGGCTCGGGACGCAAGCCGGTGACCAGTGCGCCCGGACAGGCCCGGCACGCGATGGCGCCCGGCCAGGCCGGCAAGGTCACCTCCTCGCTGTTCGACCCGGCCGACGCGGTCAGCGTTCCCGCGCCCACCAACGGGGCGACGGTCAGTGTGGGCGGCCGCAATGGTGATGACGGCTGTGACGACGACGACGTCGACGTCCCGCCGTTCATGCGCCACTAGCGTCAGCGTCTGGTGAGCTTTCGTGTCCGGCGGGTGACGACCACCCGCTCCGGTGGGGTGTCGAGGGCTCCGTTCGACAGCTTCAACCTCGGCGATCACGTCGGTGACGATCCGGCGGCGGTGGCGGCCAACCGGTCTCGGCTGGCGAAGGCCACCGGCCTCGGCGCCGACCGCCTGGTCTGGATGAATCAGGTGCACGGGGATCACGTCGTGGTGGTGGACGGGCCGCGCGACACCGCGGTCGATCAGACCGACGCGCTGATCACCACCGTTCCCCGGCTGGCGATGGTGGTGGTGACCGCCGACTGCGTGCCGGTGCTGATGGCCGACGCGCGTGCCGGGGTGGTGGCTGCGGTGCACGCCGGCCGGGTCGGCGCCCAGAACGGGGTGGTCGTTCGCACGCTGGAGGGCATGCTCGCGGCAGGCGCACAGCTCGGCGATGTCTCGGTGCTGTTGGGCCCGGCGGTCAGTGGGCCGCACTACGAGGTGCCCGCGGCGATGGCCGACGAGGTCGAGGCGGCCCTGCCGGGCAGTCGCACCGTGACCACGGCGGGCACTCCGGGCCTGGATCTGCGCTCCGGAATCGCCCGGCAGTTAAAGGAATTGGGTGTCGCGGCGATCGACATCGATCCACGCTGCACGGCGGCCGATCCGAAGTTGTTCAGCCATCGGCGCGACGGACGCACCGGTCGGCTGGCGTCGCTGATCTGGCTGGAGTGACCTGGCGGTGGTTTACCCAAACGTGGCCGGTGAAATCGATTGCGCCTGTCCGCGTGTCGGTGCCGAGCCAATGAGCTCGTGGCCGTTACCGTCACCATTAGTAGTCACTTCAGTCACACCTTCATCACAGTCATCAGCCTAGAAGGGTCCATAGGATGAGCACACTCCACAAGGTCAAGGCCTACTTCGGGATGGCTCCGATGGAGGACTATGACGACGACTACTACGACGACGGCGATGACCGCGCCTCGTCGCGCGACTACGCACCCCGGGGGGAGCGGTTCGCCGAGGACGTGTTCGACCGGGTGTCGGGCCGTCCGGACGGCCGTTATGACGACCGCTTCGACGACCGGGACTACGACGACGCACCAGGCGGCTACCGCGGCGGGTACGAGGAGGACACGCGCTACCGTCCCCGCGAATTCGAACGCTCACGCATGTCCTCCCTGCGCGGTTCGACCCGCGGCGCCCTGGCGATGGACCCACGCCGGATGGCGCAGATGTTTGACGAGAGCAGCCCGCTGTCGAAGATCACCACGCTGCGGCCCAAGGACTACAGCGAGGCGCGCACCATCGGCGAGCGGTTCCGCGACGGCACCCCGGTGATCATGGACCTGGTGTCGATGGACAACGCCGATGCCAAGCGGCTCGTCGACTTCGCGGCGGGCTTGGCCTTCGCCCTGCGCGGCTCGTTCGACAAGGTTGCCACCAAGGTGTTTCTGCTGTCGCCGGCCGACGTCGACGTTTCCCCGGAGGAGCGTCGTCGCATCGCCGAGACCGGCTTCTACGCCTATCGGTAGGCTGGGCGACAGCCGGGCCGGTCAGCGTCGCTGATGCGGGCACACTCTCGTCAGTAAGGTCGATCTCCGTTGGCGCTGTTCTTCACGATTCTCGGTATCGCGCTGTTCGTTTTCTGGCTGCTGCTGATCGCCCGAATCGTCATCGAGTTCATCCGCTCATTCAGCCGGGACTGGCACCCGACGGGTACCACCGTGGTGATCCTGGAGCTGATCATGAGTATCACCGATCCGCCGGTGAAGCTGCTGCGACGGCTGATCCCGCAGTTGACGATCGGGGCCGTGCGCATCGACCTGTCGATCATGGTGCTGCTGCTGATCGCGTTCGTCGGCATGGAACTGGCGTTACAACACGCCGCTTGACATACCCCGCCTGAGATCGGTGGCGGCCCGGCGACGGGCGCCGGGCCACCCCGAACGGGATCAGACCCGGGTCAGCCGCAGCCGCCAGGCCTCCGGTCCGCGCTCCTCATAACCCACCGCGATCCGGCCGCCGCTGCGCTCGGCGAGCTGGTGCAGCAGTGGAATCGGGTCGTGCGGCGCAACCAGCATCATCGATCCACCGGCCGGAACGGCGTCGAAGGCGCCGAACACCGTCGCGTGCCGGATCGCGTGCGGAATCTCCCGCACGTCGAGTTCGGGCATCTCCTCGTTCTCTTCGCCGCAGCCGCATCCGCCGTGGCCGTGCCCGTGACCGGCGGGGGCGGGCTGGGACGTGTCCGGCCCGACGGCGGGAAGCCGGGTGGCCAGGTCGGCCAGCGAGACCCCGCTGGTCTCGGCGAGCGCGGGCAACAGCAGGTCGGCGACCTTGCCGAACAGCGCCTCCAACAGCACCCGCAATGCCTCGACGTGCGCGGCGATCTGCACCCGGTCGGTGTCACGGGTGATCCGCGCAGCGGCCTGCTCGATCAACTGGGTCTCGCCGAGCAGGCCCTCGACCAGCAGCCGGGAGCGCTCGACGCCGACCGCGGCCGGGTAGATCAGTTCCACCGCGGCCCGCAGCTGCGGGCGCACGCCGGTGTCGATGAATCCCTGCACCGCGCGGTGAGCGTCGTCGAAGGCCGGGCCGGCCGACCCGACCGCGGCGAACACCGCCGCGCCCAGGGCGGCCTGGCGGCCGAGGAGCTCGGCGTAGCGGGACCGCACGTCGTCCACGGCCGCCGAGTCCGCCGCGCTGGTCGCCACGACCACGTCATTGGTTGTCATCCTGGGGTGTCCTTCCGATCGGTCGTAACCTGCGGCAGCCCGCCGGCCAGCTGCCGCTCAATAATTACGGTTAGCTCTTGTGAATAATACGGGTCGGCCCACCGGCCCGATACCCCGCGTAGCCGGCGCGGCCGGCGGTTTCGGCCCGCGGCGCCCCGGTGTGGCGACTTGATTGCGCGGGGGCAAATTAGGTGAATATTCGCAGGCCGGCCGCTTAACACTTTGCTGCCTGGCGGCCGGATGGGCACTACCGGATCAGCCTGTGCCGGCGCTGCACACCGCCGAGTTCGGCGATGGCGACCGACCCCCGGCCTCGCGTGGGCGCCCTCACCGGCCAGGATCGGTGATCGCCGTCACTGCCGGTGTTTGCCGGAACGTGATTTCTGTGGCTGCAATTTGAAATTCGCTCTTAATATCATTCTCATTGCCGAGCATCGCGTCTGATGTGACAGGATGGACGGCAGTTACAACACGGCTAGCGTATTCCCGGTCGACCTACGGTTGTGCGATCGGTGCTACCTACCTGACTTGAGGGGGCAGACGATGCCACTAACACCGGCGGACGTTCACAACGTCGCGTTCAGTAAACCGCCGATTGGGAAGCGCGGCTACAACGAGGACGAGGTCGACGCGTTTCTCGACCTGGTTGAGACCGAGCTGACGCGGCTCATCGAGGAGAACGCCGACCTGCGCCAACGGGTCAGCGAGCTGGACCAGGACCTGGCCGCGGCCCGCGCCGGTGGGGGCCAGCCGGCCTCGATCCCGGTCTACGAACCCACTCCCGAGCCGGTCGCACCGCCGCCCGCCGCCATGCCGGTGGCGCAGCCGGCCGCGCCGGAGGTGTCGTCCGAGGAGCAGCATCTCAAGGCCGCACGCGTGCTGAGCCTGGCCCAGGACACCGCTGACCGGTTGACCGGCACCGCCCGTGCCGAGTCCGAGAAGCTGATGGCCGACGCTCGCGCCAACGCCGAGCAGATTGTCAGCGAGGCCCGGCACACCGCCGAGACCACGGTCGCCGAAGCCCGTCAGCGGGCGGACGCCATGCTGACCGACGCCCAGACACGCTCGGAGACCCAGCTGCGCCAGGCCCAGGAGAAGGCCGACGCCCTGCAGGCGGACGCCGAGCGCAAGCACTCCGAGATCATGGGCACCATCAACCAGCAGCGCACCGTGTTGGAAGGCCGGCTGGAGCAGCTGCGAACCTTCGAGCGCGAATACCGCACCCGGCTCAAGACCTACCTGGAATCTCAGCTCGAGGAGTTGGGTCAGCGGGGCTCGGCGGCACCGGTGGACACTAGCGCGACCAGCGACGGCGGCGGGTTCAACCATTTCAACCGCGGCGCCAACTAGCTGCAGGAATGGGTCCGCCGCAGGGCGGTATCCACTAATCTGCTTGTCGGTCGGGAGGTGAGTCGATGCTGATCATCGCATTGGTACTGGCGGCGATAGGGCTTGCTGCGCTGGTATTCGCCGTGGTCACCAGCAATGCGCTGGTGGCGTGGGTGTGTATCGGCGCGAGTCTGTTGGGCGTGCTGTTGCTGATCACGGATGCGTTGCGGGAACGCCGCCGACAGACGGCCGGTGCGGCCGCCTCGCCGGCGGTCGACGAAAGCCCCGCAGCCCCCGAGGACCTCGACGACCTCGACCCGGTTGACGCCGTCGACCCGGTTGACGCCGTCGACCCGGTTGACGCCGTCGACGACCTCGACGACGCGCCGGAGACCTCCGGCACGCCTGAGGTCCCGGCAACGCTCGGCGAGGCCATCAGTGGGGGCTTCGAAGCCGACACCGCGGACGAGCCCGCGCCGCACCCGGCCGACTAATCCGTCGTCGGGGTGGCCAGCAGGGTGCGGACCTCATCGTCACTGACCTGGTGAAAGTCCCGATAGCCCTGCCCCACGGTGTCGAACTGGGCGGGCATGGTCGCACAAACCACGTCGTCGGCTTCCTGGGCGATCTTGCGACAGGCTGATTCCGGGCCGAGCGGCACGGCCACCACGGTCGAGGCCGGTTCGGCTGACTGGACCGCCCGCACCGCCACCAACATGCTTGCGCCGGTGGCGATTCCGTCGTCGACCAGAATCACCACCCGGCCGTGCAGATCGGCCGTCGGCCGATCACCGCGATAGGCGACTTCGCGCCGCCGCAGCTCGGCTTCCTCGCGGTCGATCACCGACCGCAGCACCTCGCTGCTGATGCCGAGGTCGGCGACGACGTCGTCGTTCAGCACCACATGCCCGCCGCTGGCCAATGCGCCCATCGCCAGCTCCGGCCAGGTCGGGACACCCAACTTGCGGACCAGGAACACGTCCAACGGCGCCCGCAACGCCGCGGCGACCTCCCAACCGACCGGCACCCCGCCTCGTGCCAGCCCCAGCACCAAAAGACTGTCGGTGCCGCGGTAGTCGGTCAGGAAGGTCGCCAGCGTCCGACCGGCATCAGCGCGGTCGCGGAAGGTGCGTCGCGGCGCGGACTGCTGGCGGAGGAAGTGGCCTGGTCGAGTCATCTCCCCATCGAGCCTACGACTGATCGCGACCTCAGCGATTGAGCTCGGCGACCGCGGCGACGATCTCCGGCTTGTCGGACTGCAGACTGGCGCGCCAGCCGACGTCGTGTAGCGGATACGGGTTGATCAACACCAGGACTTCCTCGATGTTGGCGATCCCGTCATAGGCTGCGCCGACGGCGGACTCGATCTTCTGTACGAGTTTGCGTTTGACGTCGGCGTTGCCCAGCTCCGGTGTTTCCAGCGACACCACCGGACGGACCGGTTCGGCCTGCACACGACCGTCCTGAGACACGTTGTCGGCCGAGTACTCCCGCAGCCAGCCGCGGGTGTCGGGGAAGTGGAAGGCCTCGTCGAGTGCGTCGGTGATCTCTTTGAGCATCTTCTCTTTGGCGTTCTGCGACGCCCCGGTGGGCGCGTCGATGGTGAACACGGGCATCTCTTCATCTCCTTGTTGTGGTCATCCCGAGTGGGATGTCTCCGACGCTAGCAGCGGTACTTGGAAAAACCAAGTAATAAGTTTGGATTATGGATTATCGCTGGTAGGATACGGAATATGGCGCGAAAACGTAGGTATGACAGCGGCTGCGCGGTGGCCCATGCCCTGGATCTGGTCGGCGAGCGCTGGGCGCTGTTGGTGGTGCGCGAGCTGCTGCTGGGCCCGAAGCGTTTCACTGATCTCCTGGCGGGCCTGCCGGGAGCGGGCCCGGACATGCTGACCCAGCGACTGCGTGAGCTCACCGAAGCCCAGGTGGTGCGTCGGCGCCGGCTCGGCCCGCCCAGCGCGTCCTGGGTGTACGAACTGACGCCATGGGGCGGCGAGCTGGCGCCGACGGTGCTCGGATTGGCCCGCTGGGCCGCCCGCTCACCGGGCATGGCCTACGACGCCCCGCTGAGTGTCGACTCCGTGATGCTGTCTCTGGCAGCGCTTTTCGACCGCCGGACCGCAGCGGAACTGAACGCGACCATCGTCATCCGCGTCGACGACCAGGCGTTCCGGCTCCGCATCGCCGACGGCGAACTCGGCCTCACCCGAGGAGATGATGAGCAGCCGGACGCCGCCCTGGAAACCGATCAGGACAGCCTGCTGGCCCTGCTGCGCACCGACCGGGACCTCGACCCGATGCTCGCGGACGGATCGCTGCGCCTGACCGGTGACCGCGCGCTGATCGAGCGGTTCCGGCAGCTGTTCCCGCTGCCGCAGCCCGCCGGGGCCGAGCGTGGTGCGTAGTCAGACGGCCGTGGTGCCGCCGTCGACGATCAACTCCGTACCGTTGACATAGCTGGAGTCCTCCGAGGCCAGGAAGAGTGCGGCCCGCGCGATCTCCTCAGGGCTGCCCATCGTTCGCCGGGGGATCAATGCCTCAAACTGCGCCTTCGTCTCCTCGTCGAACAGCTGCTCCTGCATCGGCGTGGCGATCTGTCCCGGAGTCAGTACGGCCTTGCTCCCCGCGTACACACTCCAGGAGGGAAAGCCCCTGATCGAGGCGATTGACCCGGTCATGAAGATCGAGCCACCGTCGTTGAACAGAGGTAGCGCCTTCTGCACCGTGAACAGAGTGCCGCGCGCGTTGAGCCCAAAAGTGGCCGAAGTACTGATCGGTGATGTCGCCGAGCTTGCGCTCCTCGCCCATCCCGGCGCTGGTCCACAACACGTCGATGGCGCGCTGGTCCCGCCTGACCGCGTCGAACAACCGGTCCAGATCGTCCAGCTTGGACGAATCAGCCTGCACGCCAGTCACGTTCCGGCCGATCAGCGTGACCGCTTCATCCAGGGCTTCTCGCCGGCGACCGGAGATGAAGACGTGAGCTCCTTGGTCAACGAACAACTTGGCGCCGGCCAGCGCCATACCGCTGGATCCACCGGTGATCACCGCCACCTTGCCGTCAAGCTTTCCCACGATCACTCCGTCGAGCGATCACCTGACCGGCGAAGTCGAGCATTTGGTCAAGGGTGGGGAACATTGCGAAGGCATCCACGATCGCCTCATCGGCGCCGGACCTGTCGAGGCGCTCGAGCTTGTCGGCGACGGTGTCAACCGACGTGCCCGGTTCGAGGTTGATCCGCATGGCCGTCTTGAGTGCGTCCGGATCGCGGTCGGCGTCCTTCGCGGCCCGGCGCGCAATCGACCACAGGTGGTCGGTGACCTCGTCCTGCAGCCCCTCGACCCCGAGCCAGCCCGTGCCGCTGCGGCCGACCCGGCGCATCGCGGCCTCGCTGGCACCGCCGATCCAGATGGGCGGGCCGCCGGCCTGCACCGGGCGCAGGTCGGCATGCACCGGCGGCAACGAGAAGAACTCGCTGTCCCAGGACACCGGGGTGGTCGTCCACCACTCGTGCAGGAACGCCAGCAGGTCGTCGAGCATCTGTCCGCGTCGATGCCAGTTCGCGCTGCGGGCGATGTCGTGTTCGTCCTTCATCCACCCGATTCCCACGCCAACGTCGAGGCGGCCGTCGCTGAGCACATCGAGCGTGGTCAGCAGCCGGGCCAGGTGCACCGGCTCGTAGTAGAACGTGCTGAGCGTGCTGGCGTTCAGCCGCATCCGGCTGGTCGCCGTCGCCGCGACGGTCCACAGCAGCACCGGATCGAGGTAGCGGGTCATCTGTGGGGGGTACGGCTGTTCTTTGCCCGGATAGGTGGTGTGCATCTCAACCGGCGTGACCAGGCGATCGCCCACCCACAGCGTGTCGTAGCCGAGGTCCTCGAGTCCACGGCAGAACGCGCTCAGGGAATCGGCGCCGCTGACTGCGGGCCCGACGATGGGAAGTGCGAAGCCAAGCTTCATGGCGAATCCTTTCGGTGATCCATCAACCACTATTTGGGCGTGCGGAAGCCCTGTTCGTTCACTGTCTGGACCGGCGGCGCTGCGACTCAGGCCGCAGGGGTGGCACCGAGGGCGAAGTCGAAGTGTCCAACCCCATAACGGGCGAGACCCATCACGACCAGGCCCGTTCCTTCCAGCCAGTGCGCCATGTTCAAGCCGCCGACATCCAGCGGGCGCAATTCGAGGGTCTCAATGAACTCCGCCACGGCCGCCTTGGCGTGCGCGTCGTCGCCGGCGATGAAGACGTCCAGCGGCCGGCCCTGGGATAGGACGACACCGAAGATGGTGTTGAACGCCTTCACCACGCTGGCGCTGGCCGGGGCCGCCTTGGCGACTTCCTGCGCGACCGAGGTGTCCTCGGGGATGGCCAGCCCATCGGCCGCGGAATTGAAGGGGTTGCTGATGTCGACGATGGCCTTGCCCGCGAGGGCGTCGCCGTACTGGGCAACGACCGGAACGACATTGGCGTACAACAAAGCCACGATGACGATGTCTCCGGCCGGGACGGCGCCGAACTCTCCCGTCGTTGCGCTGCCGCCGAGAGTCTTGGCCAGGTCGGCGGCCTTGGCCTGATCGCGGCCGATGATCTCTACGGTGTTGCCGCCGGCTACCGCCAGCGCGCCGATGGTGCGGGCCATGTTCCCGGTGCCGATGATGCTGATGTTGCTCATGAGGTGTCCTGTCGTGAGTTACGATGGAAAAGGTTGACAGATCAACCTTAAACCCGATTGGTTGATGCGTCAACAAATGGAGGAGGCGTGAAGGCAGATGGAACCGAACTGGCTGAGCCCTGGTGAAGACCGCGCCTGGCGGGCCTTCGTACACGCGCACCAGAAGCTCGTCGCGCACCTGAACCGGGGCCTACAGGAATCGGGCCTTTCCGGCGCCGACTACGAGATTCTGGCGGTGCTCTCGGGCCACGACGGGGACCGCATGCCCGCCCACGTGCTGTGCAACATGTTGGACTGGGAGAAAAGCCGTGTCTCCCACCAGGTGCGGCGCATGCAGAAGGACGGGCTGATCAGTCGCGAGCCCAACCCCGACGACGCCCGCAGCACCATGGTCCGCCTGCTCCCGGCAGGCCGCACCGCCATCGAGCAGGCTGCGCCCGGGCACGTGGCGGACGTCCGCCGGAACTTCATCGACCTGCTCACCCCGGCTGAGCTCGACATGCTGGCCGCCCTTAACGAACGAATCCTGCGCCATCTGGCGGAGGCCAACGAGTCCCTCTCGGACGACGATCCCGCTTAGCGTTCATCGACTCGATGCGATGTCGAGGTTAAGGCGACGGCCGACACGGGTCGTGGTGTGGCGAATTGGTATCTGATGGTGTTGCAGCCCGAGGAGTCTCACTCCGGGTCAATTCCGTTCGATCCTCAGCAGGCGTCGTCCGAGCTGACCGGTTCAGAGACCAGCGTCGGCGCCGAAACGACCGCGCTTCGGGCGCTGCGGTCCACGGTGAGGGTGAAGAGGTCTGGTCGCGCATAGTGGCCGGTGACGTCGAGGTCATACTTGCCGCGGATCTGGTCGTCAAGATCGAGTTCGGCCACCAGCAGGGTCTCCTCACCGTAGACCGGCCCTGCGAGCACGTCACCGAGCGGGGAGACGATTACGCTGCCGCCGCGAATGAGGCCGTCCGGCGTCTGCTGCAGGTCCTGCCGTTGGTAGTTCTCGGGCAGGTCGGCGGTGCTCAGATACTGGCAGGCGCTGAGTACGAAACACCGACCCTCGTACGCGATGTGCCGCATGGTCGACTGCCAGATGTCACGATCATCGACTGTCGGCGCGCACCACAGCTGCACGCCCTGCTGGTAGGTGGAGAGGCGGAACTGGGGCATGTAGTTCTCCCAGCAGATCGTCGCGGCGAACCGGCCGACGGGAGAGTCGAACACCTCGATCGTCGACCCGTCACCCTGACCCCAGATCAGCCGTTCACTCCCGGTCGGCATGAGCTTGCGGTGCTTGCCCAGCAATTGTCCGTCAGCGCCGAAATAGACTGCTGTGCAATACAAAGTCCCGCCGTCGCGCTCGATCACACCCACCACGATCGTCATCCCCGACTGGCGCGCGAACTCGCCGATCTGCTTCGTCTCCGGTCCGGGCACCGTCACCGCTGACGAGTAGTACCGCACGTACTCGTCTCGACCGGCCGGCGCGCGGGACCCGACGACCGCGCCGAATGACAGCCCCTTTGGATACCCGCCCACGAATGCCTCCGGGAACACCAGGAACTCCACCCCCGCCGCCTTCGCCCGGTCGACGAACTCCCGCAGCTTGGCGAGCGTCCCCGCGGTGTCGAACAACAGCGACCCGACCTGCGCAACCCCGACTTTCGGCATGCTGTTCCTCCAGATCATGTGGTACACCGATCGTAGGAAGTGCCGCATTGGGCAGGGGCGGGGAGGCCGTCGGAGTGGGGTCCAGCCGTTGCGAGACACCCGAAGCGTGCACCGAGCCCTGTCTGCACTGGCCCAACAAACAGAAAAACCCCGGCAAAAGCCGGGGCAATCCGTAACCGATGACGCGACTCATGTGTAACCCATGACCCGACTCATCACAACTGTGTCCGAGGGGGTGTGATCCGTCAGGACATCCCGGACTGATGTCTCAAGACATCCCGGACAGTTCAGTGGGTGTCGAAAGCGAGCCTGGTCATCACTGCCGTGGTCCTGGAAGGCCGTCCCGCAGCGGAGGTCTGTGCCCGGTACGGCATCTCGAAGTCGTGGCTCTATGGGCTGCTGGCTCGCTACCGCGACGAAGGCGATGCCGCGTTCGAACCACGTTCCCGACGCCCACACACCTGCCCCACGGCGATACCGCCGGACACCATCGACATGATCATGCGCCTGCGTAAGGAACTG
>NZ_CP083986.1:2193356-2193497 GCF_020172685.1 [Mycobacterium] nativiensis
GCCCGGGGTGACTATCAGCGGCCCTACCGGTCCACTACCCCGCTGAGGAGGTCATAGAGGGCGTTCATCGCGAGATACCACAGCTTCTCGGAGTGGCCCAGGGTCCCGTCCATATCTTTTTTTTTAATGATACGGCAGCCC
>NZ_CP083986.1:2193532-2194820 GCF_020172685.1 [Mycobacterium] nativiensis
AGATGTGTATAAGAGACAGCTGATCGACAGCGGGAGGGCGCCCTTCTTGAGCGCCTTCTGCAGCCGGTGGTCGATCGCACCGGTCTCGACCGGGCCCAGGCCGCCCTCGACGAGGTCGGACTTGCCGGCGGCGGGGACACCCGGGTCGGCCAGTGTGTTGAGCACGTTGGCCAGCTGCTCGGGGGCCGGTACGGCGGCGGCCGGGTCCAACGGCAGCGGGGCGAAGAACACCGTCATGGGTGCCTCGGCGGCGGCAGGCGCCGGCGTTGCCAGGTAGCTCACAGTTGAAACGGCCGCGCTGATGGCCGCAACGGCCGCCATCCCCGTGGCGAGGGATTTCACGTTCATTCGGATCCTTTCAAGGCCCTGTTGGTCACCCGATTTGAGAGCGAGGCTAGCAGCGGAGCCGGTGTGTCGGGCTGCCACAGAGCACGCGAATGCACAATGGCCGGTAGCGTTGAGGTATCCGTCGCTTCAACTTCCAGTTCGGGAAAGGAGCGCACCATGAGCAACATGGAAGATTCGCCGCGTCCTGAGACATTCGACGCGTCCGGGGGGCCGGGCACGCCCGGTGATGACTTCGCCGAGTTGGAAGAACTGCGCCGCGAAGCCGCAGTGTTGCGCGCACAGCTCGAGGACACCCCGCAGGACACCGCGCGCGTGGGCCGCGACGTGCGCCAGCTCGAAGCGCATATTGACTCGCTGACCGCGCGAAACTCCAAGCTGATGGACACCCTCAAAGAGGCGCGTCAGCAGCTGTTGGCGTTGCGTGAGGAGGTCGATCGTCTCGGTCAGCCGCCGAGCGGTTACGGCGTGCTGTTGGACAGTCATGAGGACGACACCGTCGACGTGTTCACCTCGGGCCGTCGGATGCGGCTGAACATCTCGCCCAACATCGACGTAGCAACCCTGCGGAAGGGCCAGACGGTCCGCCTCAACGAGGCGCTGACGGTCGTCGAGGCCGGCAATTTCGAGTCGGTCGGCGAAATATCCACGTTGCGCGAAATCCTGTCCGACGGGCACCGGGCGTTGGTTGTGGGCCACGCCGACGAGGAGCGCATCGTCTGGCTGGCCGAGCCGCTGGTCGCCGCGGACCTGCCCGACAGTCACCCGGACGCGCTCTCGGATGACCGGCGTCCCCGCAAGCTCCGTCCCGGCGATTCGCTGCTGGTGGACACCAAGGCCGGCTACGCCTTCGAGCGCATCCCCAAGGCCGAGGTCGAAGACCTGGTGCTCGAGGAGGTGCCCGATGTCAGTTACGGCGACATCGGCGGCCTGACCCGGCAGA
>NZ_CP083986.1:2194920-2196144 GCF_020172685.1 [Mycobacterium] nativiensis
CGAATCCACCGAGGTCGACGGGTCGGCCCGCAACGCCTCACGCGGGCGGCGCGCCCAGGGAGAACCGGGACGCGCGGGCCAATACGTTTCTGCCGGCGTCTTCGAAGGCCGCGACACCAGCAATATGCCGCGAGCCGAACTGGCTGATCTGATCAAGGACCTCACCGAGCAGATGATGAACGCGGCGCGTGATCTGCAGTTCGAGCTGGCGGCCCGGATCCGTGACGAGATCGCCGACCTCAAGAAGGAACTGCGGGGTATGGACGCGGCCGGCATCAAGTGACGCGCCAGGCAGGCGATCCATTTTCGCGTGTGATGGTGATCCGTGATTGACTGCAAGCGGTGGTGGAACTGACTGAAGCAGTGGTGCCTGACTCCGCTGTAAGCGCTGGCAGCTGGCGTGAGCTGCTCGGTAGGCGCTATTTGGGCACCGCGGCCGTGCTGGCCGGCGGTGTGGCCCTGTACGCCACCAACGAGTTCCTGACGATCAGCCTGCTGCCCAACACCATCAAGGACATCGGCGGCGAGCGGTTCTACGCCTGGGTGACCACCCTGTACCTGGTCGGTTCGGTGATCGCCGCGGCCGCGGCCAACGCGGTGCTGGTCCGAGTGGGTTCCCGATTGGCCTACCTGATCGGCCTGCTGTCATTCGGCCTGGGCACGGTGCTGTGTGCGCTGGCGCCCCAGATGGAAGTCCTGCTGATCGGCCGCACCCTGCAGGGCATGGGCGGCGGCCTGTTGGCCGGGCTGGGATGGGCGCTGATCAACGCCGTCCTGCCCAGCTGGCTGTGGACCCGGGCCTCGGGGCTGGTGTCCGCCATGTGGGGTGTCGGCACCCTGGTCGGCCCGGCAGCCGGCGGCCTGTTCGCCCAGTTCGGCATCTGGCGGTGGGCGTTCGGCCTCATGGCGATACTGACCGTGGCGATGGGCGTGGCGGTCAGCGTGGTGCTGCCCGCCGGGAGCACCGGGCACCGCGGCGAGCCCGTGAAGTTCCCGGTGCGGTCGCTGCTGCTGCTGGGCGGTGCCGCGCTGGCGGTCAGTGTCGCCCAGCTGCCGCGCAGCCTGGTCGGTGCGATGGGACTGCTGCTGGTCGGCGGGGCCCTGCTGGCCGTGTTTCTGGTCGTGGACCGGCGCTCGTCGGCGGCGGTGCTGCCGTCCAGCGCCTTCCAGCCGGGCCGCGAGAAATGGATCTACCTGACCCTGGGCCTGCTGATGGCCACCACG
>NZ_CP083986.1:2196244-2197356 GCF_020172685.1 [Mycobacterium] nativiensis
CCGACAGGTGCCCGTCCCACAGCCGCCCCAGGGTTTGGCGGTGCGGCCCCAGGCCGGGGTCGGTCAGCTTCGCGAACGCCTCGGGACGCGCGGCGGTCAGCGCCCGGATCGGGCCGGGTAGCCACCTGGTGGTGTTGTCGATCAGCAGGCAGTCCCCGGGCTGGGCGTGCGCGACGATCACGTCGGCCACCGCGCTGTAGTCCCAGCCCTTTTCTTTGGTGTAGCGATCACGTTGATTGACAACGTAATTGGGCGCCGCAGCGATCGCCAGCAGGGCGACGACGCCGATGACGGTGCGGCGAGAAGTGGCGATTGTGGTGACCGCGATCGCCAGCGCGATCGCCATCGCCGGAGCCGTGCTGATCAAATACCGCGGGTAATAAACAGGTTTCACCAGCACCGAATAGGCCAGCGTGGCCACGGTCGGGATGAGCATCCAGTTCACGCACAGCGCCGCCAGCCGTCGGGTCTCGGCGTCGGGGGACCGGCGGGTGCCGTTCCGAACGGCGACGACGGCGCCGGCGAGCACCAGCCACGCCAGGAGGGCGAACGGCGCACTGTTGTCGAAGTACTGCTGCTGGAGGATCTCGATGACGGTGTGCGGATTCAGCGACTGAATCCAGGCGACCTGGCGGATCTGCCCCTGGCTGAACCAGAGGAACGGGGCCAGCGCGGCCAGTCCGATACCGGCCGCCGCAGCCCATCTCCGCCTCGCGGAATCGTCGGCGCCCACCTGCCGCAGCGCCACCGCGTGTACCGCCACCATCAGCACGGTGAAGGTGTTCAGTAGTGTCGCCGCCACGACTGCCACGCCGTAGCCCACCCACAGTCGCACGGTGTTGCGCCGGGCCGCGGTCACCCACAGCACGGTGAGCCAGACCGCGGCCATCGCCGAGAACGCATACGGGCGCGCCTCGACCCCCGCCCATGTCATCCGCGGCAATATCGCGTAAAGCGCACCGGCGCACACCGATACCTGCCGGCCGGTGAACCTGCGGGACAGCACCACCACGCCGGCGGCCCCTAGTCCGACCGCCAGACTGCTCGGCACCCGGGCCCAGAATTCGGTCGCGGGAAAGACCGCGAACCAGCCATGCATGACCAGGTAGTAC
>NZ_CP083986.1:2197456-2272220 GCF_020172685.1 [Mycobacterium] nativiensis
ACTCACCATCGACCCCACCCGCGACTACCAACCAACAGGCAAAGACCGCCACGCACGATGGCACCAAAAACAAAAACAGACCGAACCCTGAGGGTTCGGCCTGTCCGGGATCTCCCGAGAGATCACAATTGTGTCCGAGGGGGGACTTGAACCCCCACGCCCGTTAATAGGGCACTAGCACCTCAAGCTAGCGCGTCTGCCATTCCGCCACTCGGACCTACCCGGCCGTGCCGGGCAGCTAAGGCTAACGGATGCCGATCGCTGGACCCAAACCCGCCCGCACAGCGTCGACGGTAGGCCACCGCGGGGAAGTGGTAGGAAAGGTAACTGTGGCGGCAATCCCGGATCCTGTCGGTGACGCAGCGGACGAGGTGGTCGAACTCGTCAGCGCGCTCATCCGTTTCGACACCACTAACACCGGCGAGCCCGAAACCACCAAGGGTGAGGCCGAATGCGCGCGCTGGGTGGCCGCACAGCTCGAGGAAGTCGGCTACCAAACCGAGTACCTCGAATCGGGCGCACCGGGACGCGGCAACGTCTTCGCCCGGCTCAAGGGCAGCGACCCGAGCCGCGGTGCACTGCTGATCCACGGCCACCTCGACGTGGTGCCGGCCGAAGCGAGCGAGTGGAGCGTGCACCCGTTCTCCGGGGCCATCGAGGACGGCTACGTGTGGGGCCGCGGCGCGGTCGACATGAAGGACATGGTCGGCATGATGATCGCGGTGGCCCGCCACCTGAAGCGGGCAGGGATCGTTCCGCCGCGCGACCTGGTGTTCGCGTTCGTCGCCGACGAGGAGGCCGGCGGCAAGTACGGCGCGCACTGGCTGGTCGAGAACCGGCCGGACCTGTTCGAGGGCGTCACCGAAGCGATCGGCGAGGTCGGCGGCTTCTCGTTGACCGTGCCGCGCCGCGACGGCGGGGAGCGCCGGCTGTATCTGATCGAGACCGCCGAGAAGGGCCTGTGCTGGATGCGGCTGACCGCGCACGGGCGGGCCGGCCACGGCTCGATGATCAACGACGACAACGCCGTCACCACGATTGCCCAGGCGGTGGCCCGGCTGGGCGCCCACCGGTTCCCGCTGGTGCTCACCGACGCGGTGGTGGAGTTTCTGGCCGCGGTCAGCGAGGAGACCGGGCACGCCATCGACGTCGACTCACCGGATCTGGAAGGCATGATCGAGAAGCTGGGGCCGATCGCGCGCATCGTGAACGCCACCCTGCGCGACACCGCCACCCCGACCATGCTCAGTGCCGGCTACAAGGCCAACGTGATCCCGGCGACCGCCGAGGCGGTGGTGGACTGCCGGGTGCTGCCCGGGCGGCAGGCCGCGTTCGAGGCCGAGGTCGACGCGCTGATCGGCCCGGACGTGACCCGGGAATGGATCGCCAATCACCCGCCGGTCCAGACCTCCTTCGACGGCGATCTGGTCGACGCGATGAATGCCGCGATCCTGGCCTGCGACCCCGACGCGCGGACGGTGCCCTACATGCTGTCCGGGGGGACCGACGCAAAAGCGTTCGTTCAATTGGGAATTCGCTGTTTCGGCTTCGCTCCGCTGCGGCTGCCGCCGGACCTCGACTTCTCCGCGCTCTTCCACGGCGTCGACGAACGGGTGCCGGTGGACGCGCTGACGTTCGGTACCCGAGTGCTCGAACACTTCCTGACACACTGTTGATCAAAACGACGAGTTGCCCCAGACAATGAGAGGACCAACCATGAGCTCCGCCCCCGACCCCTACGCCGCGCTGCCGAAGCTGCCCACGTTCACCCTGACCTCGTCGTCGATCACCGACGGGCGGCCGCTGGGGGCCGCGCAGGTCAGCGGAATCATGGGCGCCGGGGGACAGGACGCCAGCCCGCAGTTGAGCTGGTCGGGTTTCCCCGAGCAGAGCCGCAGCTTCGCGGTCACCGTCTATGACCCGGACGCGCCCACCGCCTCGGGGTTCTGGCACTGGGCGGTGGCCAACCTGCCGGCCACCGTCACCGACCTGCCGGAGGGCGTCGGCGATGGCAGCCTGCTGCCCGGTGATGCCCTGACCCTGGCCAACGACGCCGGGCTGCGCCGCTACGTCGGGGCTGCGCCGCCGGCCGGCCACGGCCCGCACCGCTACTACATCGCGGTGCACGCCGTCGACGTCGAGAAGCTGGAGCTGGCCGAGGGCGCCAGCCCGGCCTACCTCGGCTTCAACCTGTTCATGCACGCCATCGCGCGCGCCGTGATCGTCGGCACCTACGAGCAACACTGATCGCCGGAATGGGGTCAGCGGGCGGCGGACCCGATCGCCTCGGCCAGTGACCCGAAGCCGCCGGCGCGCAGCCGGTGCGCCAGGCCGTCATGGATGTTCCTGGCCCACAGGCCACCGCCGTAGATGAACCCGGTGTAGCCCTGCAGCAGCGAGGCGCCGGCGGTGATGCGCTCGAAGGCGTCGTCGGCGGTTTCGATGCCGCCGACGCTGATCAGAACCAGCCGGTCGCCGACCCGGGCATACAGTCGCCGCAGCACCTCGAGCGCGCGTCGCGCCACCGGAGGCCCGGAGATACCGCCGGCCCCGAGTTCGGCCACCCCCGGGGTGGCCAGCCCGTCGCGCGACACCGTGGTGTTGGTGGCCACGATGCCGGCCAGGCCCAACTCCACCGAGAGGTCTGCGACGGCGTCCAGGTCGTCGTCGGCCAGATCCGGTGCGATCTTCACCAGCACCGGCGTGGTGGTCTCGGCGCGCACCGCGGCCAGGATGGGCCGTAACTGTTCGACGGCCTGCAGGTCGCGCAACCCCGGGGTGTTCGGCGAGCTGACATTGACCACCAGGTAGGAGGCCAGCGGCCCCAGCAGTCGAGCACTGGCGCGGTAGTCGGAGACCGCGCCCTCGGGCGGGGTGGTCTTGGTCTTGCCGATGTTGGCGCCGATCGGCACATCCGCGCTGTGCCGGGCCAGCCGGCTGGCCAGGGCGCCGGCACCGTGGTTGTTGAACCCCATCCGGTTCAGCAGGGCGCGGTCGTCGGGCAGCCGGAACAACCGTGGCGTGGGGTTGCCGGGCTGTGGGGCGGCGGTCACGGTGCCCACTTCGGCGTACCCGAAACCCAGTGCGCCCCAGGTGTTCAGGCCGAGGCCGTCCTTGTCGAACCCGGCAGCCAACCCGAGCGGCCCGGGAAAGTGCACACCGAACACCGTGCTGGCCAGTATCGGATCGTGCGGCGCCAGACGACGTTTCAGGACCCGGCGTGCCGGTGACGTGGCGGTGGCGCCGCGCAGTCCCGCGAACACCACGGTGTGGATGCGTTCGGCCGGCACCATGAAGAACCCCCGGCGCATCGCGCCGTAGAGACCCATCGGCTCACAACCCCGGCTGGTCGACTGCGCCGACAGCGTTCAGTTTGGACTTCCTGCGGCGCAACAACACCCGCCTGCTCCCATCGGTGTACAACCGCACTCGGGTCAGCTCCCAACCTCGGTACTCAGCTTCGATGGACAACCGGGTCGACGCGCCGATCCGGGTGATCTCCGGCGGCAGCCGCAGCGGGATCCACTCGTACTCGTCGGACAGGTCGCTATCCCAGCCCGCCGGCAACCGGCCCCGCCGCAAGGTCGTCAACTCTGCCTCGCCGCCCGCTCGATGACTTGGACCCCGGCTCCGGAGTCCGACACCACGTACAGGGTGTCCGACTTGTCATCGAAGGCCAGGGTGTTGGGCTGCTGCACGGTGGGGTATCGAACCCTTTCCACGGGAATTCCGGTGGAAAGATCGTAGCCGATCACGGTGTTCGTCGCGGTCTGCGACACCCACGCGAATCCGCCCGATCCGGCCAGCCCGTAGGGGGAGTGGGGCACCGGGTAGGCCTGCCGCAGGATCAGTGGATCTACGCCGTAGACCATCAGCTGACCGCCGCGGGTGTCCGCCGCCAGCACCGGCCCGTCCGGGGATGTGGCCAGCGTGGTGGTGCCCTGGCCGGCGCGCAGCGCGTACTGCGGCTTGCCGTCGGCGCCGATGGTTGTCACCGACGTCTGGCCGCGGTCCAGCACTGTCACGGTATTGCCCTGCGCCACAAGCTGATCCACTCGCGCAAAGATCTTCGCCCGAGTGGCCGTCCGCTCACCGTCGCCGGTCAGTGTGTAGACCGCACCGTCGGCACTGCCCAACACCAGCGTGCCGTCGTCGCGCCGGGTGATCGCGGTGAAGTCGACCTCGGCGGCATCGTCGACGTCGACTCGGCTGATGTGGCGGGTGGCCAGGTCGACGACGAAGTAACCGCCGCGGCCGGCCAGATAGGCGACACCGTGATCGTCGCCGGTCAGCGCCGACGCTGGGCCGGGCAGCGCCAGGGTGTCGGCGGGGCGCCCGGGCGCCCCGAACAGGCTGACGGTCGCGGGAGCCTGCGCGTCGGCTCCGGGCCGCAGCACCACCAGCAGCTTGGTGCCGGCGTCGAACACCGCGGCGGTGGCCCCGCCCGTCAGTGGCCGCACCGCGCCGGCCGGGCGCTGGGTGACGGCGGGGGAGACGGCCGGTTGTGCCGGCGGGATCGTCGGCGGCGGCGCGGTGACGGGATTGGCTGAGCACCCCGCGACCAACAACAGCGCCAACAGCAGGCCACGAAGGGGCCAATGGGGCCGGCGGACGGATTGCTTCAGCACGGGCAGCTCTTTCAGCTCGTCGCAGTCGGGGGATCGGGGGCGAACTTCGATTCTAAGGAAGGCGCCGCCACCAAATCGGCATGTCCGCCGTAACGATACGTTCGCTCAGGTGTAATCTCCCGGCCATGACTGTCACCGACGATTGGCAGCTGGCATGTCCGGATTTCCTCATCGAGGAGATCTGGACCGGCGCATTCGCGAGCGGGTTCGGCGAGGTCGGTGACGGCCGCAGCTTCTCGTTCCGCATCGAACATCAGCAGCTGGTCGTCGAGGTGTACCGGCCGCGGCTGGTCGGTCCGGTGCCACACGCCGAGGACGTGGTGGCCACCACCGGCCGAAGCCTGTTCGACATCGACGTCGCCGACGAGCGCAGCCTGGCGGCCGCCGTGCGTGACGTAGTGGCCGATCTGACCCGCTGACCCCCGCCCGGTACGGTCTTTGGCGTGTCTGAGGTCGTGTCGGTGCTCGAGTCTGCGATGTCGTGGCCCCAGGTCGTCGTTCTGTCGATTGTTCAGGGGCTCACCGAGTTTCTTCCGGTCTCGTCCTCGGGGCACCTGGCCTTGGTGTCGCGGTTGTTCTTCGACGGTGACGCCGGAGCCTCCTTCACCGCGGTGACCCAGCTCGGCACCGAGGTGGCCGTGCTGGTCTATTTCGCCAAGGACATCGCGCGCATCGCGACCGGCTGGCTGTCCGGGGTGGCCTCGGCGCTGACCAAGACCCCGTTGCCCGCCGAGCGCCGGATCGACTACCGGATGGGCTGGTACGTCATCATCGGCAGCGTTCCGATCATGGTCATCGGGGTGCTGTTCCAGCACTACATCCGCGGCGACGTGCGCAACCTCTGGGTGATCGCCTCCGCGATGGTCATATTCGCGTTGGTGATCGCCGTCGCCGAGTACTTCGGCCGCCAGTACCGGCATGCCGAACAGCTGACCGCCAAGGACGGCTTCCTGGTCGGTGTCGCGCAGTGTCTGGCGCTGATCCCGGGCGTCTCGCGCTCCGGGGCGACCATCAGTGCCGGCCTGTTCCTGGGGCTGGACCGGGCTCTGGCCGCCCGGTTCGGCTTCCTGCTGGGTATCCCGGCGGTATTCGCCTCGGGCTTGCACGAGCTGCCGAACGCCTTCAAACCGGTCACCGAGGGCATGAGCGCCACGGGGCTGCAACTGACGGTCTCGGTGGTGATCACCTTCGTCGTCGGCTACGCGGCGATCAGCTGGCTGCTGCGGTTCGTCAGCACCCACACCATGTACTGGTTCGTGGGCTACCGGATCATCCTGGGCACCGTGATACTCGGGCTGTTGGCCGCCGGAGTGGTGGCGGCCTAGCCATGACCGTCATTCTGCTGCGCCACGGACGCTCCACGGCGAACACCGCCGGGGTGCTGGCCGGGCGGTCCGAGGGCGTCGATCTGGACGACAAGGGGCGTGAGCAGGCCGCCCAGCTCGTCGACCGGTTCGCCGGGCTGCCGATCAAGGCGCTGGTGCGCTCGCCGCTGCTGCGCTGCCGCAGCACCCTGGAACCGCTGGCCGCCGCCCTGGAGCTGGAACCGGTCGTCGACGAACGCCTCGCCGAGGTCGACTACGGCTCGTGGACCGGGCGCAAGATGAGCGAGCTGACCGGCGAAGCACTGTGGCGGGTGGTGCAGGCCCAGCCCAGCGCGGCGGTGTTCCCCGACGGCGAGGGATTGGCGCAGGTGCAGGCCCGTGCGGTGGCCGCGGTTCGCGACCACGATCGGCAGCTGGCCGAGCGGCATGGCGCCGACGTGCTGTGGGTGGCGTGCACGCACGGCGACGTCATCAAGGCCGTCCTCGCCGACGCGCTCGGCGTGCACCTGGACGGCTTCCAGCGCATCACCGCCGACACGGCCTCGGCGAGCGTGATCCGCTACACACCGATGCGCCCGTTCGTCATCCACGTCAACCACACCGGGCCGTCATTGGCTGCGGCCGTGAAGATTCCGCCGCCCGAGGACGGCCCGGCGAGCGACGCCGTGGTCGGCGGGTCCACCACGTAGTTGCCGGAATACCGGTTCGACGGTCCACTGCCGGTATTTTGGAGATGCCATGTCCAGAGCAATTCACGTCTTCCGCACCCCCGACCGCTTCGTGGCCGGGACCGTCGGCCAACCCGGGAACCGCACCTTCTACCTGCAGGCGGTTCACGACGAGCGGGTGGTCTCGGTGGTGCTGGAGAAGCAGCAGGTCGCCGTGCTCGCCGAGCGGATCGGGGCGCTGCTGCTGGAGGTCAACCGCCGCTTCGGCACCCCGGTGCCGCCCGAGCCTGCCGAGGTCGACGACCTGAACCCGCTGGTCACGCCGGTGGACGCCGAGTTCCGGGTCGGAACGATGGGACTGGGTTGGGACTCCGAGGCGCAGACGGTCGTGGTGGAGCTGCTCGCCGTCAGCGACACCGAGTTCGACGCCTCGGTGGTGCTCGACGACACCGAGGAGGGCCCGGACGCCGTGCGGGTGTTCCTGACACCGGAGTCGGCGCGGCAGTTCGCGACCCGATCGAACCGGGTCATCTCGGCCGGCCGGCCGCCGTGCCCGCTGTGCGACGAGCCGCTGGACCCGGCCGGTCACATCTGCGTCCGCACCAACGGCTATCGGCGGGGTGCCTTCGGGCCCGACGACGAGCCGGAGGAGTCCGATCTCTGACGATCGGGAGGTGCTGCGCTCCGGGCAACTGGAGATCCTGGGCCGAATCCGCTCGGCCAGCAACGCCACCTTCCTGTGCGAGGCGACACGGGGGGAGCGTCGCGTTCACTGCGTGTACAAGCCGGTCGCCGGCGAGCAGCCGCTGTGGGACTTCCCGGACGGAACCCTGGCCGGCCGCGAGCTGGCCGCACACCTGATCTCGGTCGAAATGGGCTGGAACCTGGTGCCCTACACCATCATTCGGGACGGCCCGGCCGGCCCCGGCATGGTGCAGCTGTGGGTGGACCAACCGGGCGACACCGAGGAGGCGCCGCCGGAACTCGGCCTGGTCGACCTGGTGCCGGCCGAGCAGATTCCGGACGGCTACCTGCCGGTGCTGCGGGCCTACGACTACGACGGCGTCCCGGTCACCCTGGTGCATGCCGACGACGTCCGACTGCGCCGCATCGCGGTGTTCGACGCGGTGATCAACAACGCCGACCGCAAGGGCGGGCACATCCTGTCCGGTGTCGACGGCCATGTCTACGGCGTCGACCACGGTGTGTGCCTGCACACGCAGGACAAACTGCGCACCGTGCTGTGGGGCTGGGCGGGGATGCCCCTGCAGGCCATGGCGCAGGACGCGGTCACGGCGGTGTCCGGGCTGGCCGATGCGCTGGGCGACTCATTGGCCGCGGCGCTGGAACCGCACCTGACCGCGGCCGAGATCGCGGCCCTGCGCCGGCGCGCCGTGGAGCTGCTGGAGCATCCGGTGATGCCCGGCCCCGAGCGTCACCGCCCGATACCGTGGCCGGCGTTTTAGCGGCTGTTGTCAGGCGATGCCGAGGGTGCCGGCGGTCAGGTGCCACAGCCGTTCGGCGACCTGGTCCGGGTGCGGGCGCGGTGCGGCGCGCAGCTGTTGGGTGATGCCGAGTCGCAGGCCGCCGATCACGTAGGCGGCGGCGCTGTCGGGTTCGATATCGGCCGGCAGCTGGCCGAGGTCTTGGCCGCGGCGGATGTTGGCGGCCGCGTCGTCGCTCATGTTCTGGACGTAGACGGCCTCCAGCTCACTGAGCTGGGGGTCCAGCGCGATCCGGGCGAGCAGAACCCCCGCCAGCGGATTCTGGAAGTGGTAGGCGACGAAGCATCGGGTGCGCTCGCGTTCCCGGGTGCCCCAGTCGCCGTCCGGCAGCTTTGCGTCGGCGGTCGCGGCGCGCAGCCCGGTGTAGAAGCCGTCGTAGACCGCGGCGAGCAGGCCGGCCTTGGAGCCGAAGTGGTGATACAGCGCGCCGGTGCTGAGCCCGGCCCGGCGGGTGAGTGCCCCGAGTTCCAATACCCCTGAGCCGGCGACCAATTCGGCGCAGGCCGCATCAAGTAGCTGTTGACGCCCGATCGGTGCTCGTGCCACAATTCGACGATAACAGAAATCGGTTATGTTATCTGGATCGAGGTGTTCCGGTGGGCGTGGACGTGACGGACCGATCTGACTTGCTGGACAAGGACCTGGCCGGCACTTACCGGCGCACTGTCAGCGCCGGCGCCGGCGTTGACCCGCAGATCGTGGACGCGGACCTGGCCGCGCTCGAGCGCGACGGATACGTCATCCTGCCCGATCTGCTCAGCGCAGCCCAACTGGACGAGATCCGCGCGAGCGTCACTCCGCTGTTGGACAAGACCGGACGCAACGGGTTCGAAGGTCGTGCGACGCAACGGGTCTACAGCGTGCTCAACAAGACCCGCAGCTGCGACCGCATCGTGGACCATCCCCGGGTGCTGGCACTGCTGGACCGCATGTTCATGCCCAACTACCTGCTGTCGATGCTGCAGGTGATCAACATCGAGCCGGGCGAGCAGGCCCAGATGCTGCACACCGACGACGGCTTCTATCCGTTGCCGAGGCCGCGAAAAGGCTTGGGGGCGGCCACGATCTGGGCCATCGACGACTTCACCGCCGACAACGGCGCCACTGACGTGCTGGTCGGCAGCCACCGATGGGGAGACCGTGAGCCCACCGATGCCGAACGCGAACCCGTGGTGATGAGTGCCGGGTCCTGCGTCTTCTTTCCCGGCACGCTGTGGCACGGCGGTGGCGCGAACCGGTCGGAGCGGGCCCGGCTGGCGGTGACCGCGCAATACTGCGAGCCGTGGTTGCGCCCGCAGGAGGCGTTCACCCTGTCCACGACGCGCGACACGGTGCGCGTCGTCTCCGAGGACATTCGCCGGATGCTCGGCTACAGCATTCACCCGCCCTTCATCGGCCAGGTCGACGGGATGCACCCCAAACGACTGCTCGAACCCGGCGCGCAGCAGCTCTAAGAGCGGCGGGGATACTGCCAGACGTGACGTTGACCGACGCAGCGCTGGCCGCCGAACTCGCCGTCGAGGCCGGAAAGCTGTTGCTGGCGGTCCGTGACGAGGTGGGATTCGCCCAGCCGTGGCACCTCGGCGACGCCGGTGACGGTCGGGCCAACCGCTTGATCCTCGACGCCCTCAAGGACGCACGCCCCGATGACGCGGTGCTCAGCGAGGAGTCGCCCGACGACCTGGCCCGGCTGCGCGCCGACCGGGTGTGGATCGTCGACCCGCTCGACGGCACCCGCGAGTTCACCACGCCGGGACGCGACGACTGGGCGGTGCACATCGCGTTGTGGCAGCGGGGCAGCGACGGCACCGGCGCCATCACCGACGCCGCGGTGTCGCTGCCGGCCTACAACAACAGAAGCAACGTGGTGTTTCGGACCGACACGGTCACCTCGGGTCACTCGCACACCGGCACCCCGAACCCCATCCGGGTTGCGGTCAGCGCCTCCCGGATGCCGGCGGTGGTGCGCCTCATCCGCGAGGTGGTGCCGGTCGAACCGGTGCTGATGGGCTCGGCCGGCGCCAAGGCCATGGCCGTGGTGCGCGGAGACGTGGACGCCTACCTGCACGCCGGCGGCCAGTGGGAGTGGGATTCGGCGGCCCCGGCGGGCGTGGTGCAGGCGGCCGGTCTGCACGCCACCCGCCTCGATGGGTCACCGCTGCGCTACAACCGGCCGGATCCGTACCTTCCCGACCTGCTGATGTGCCGGCCGGATGTGGCGCCGACACTGCTGGACGCGGTGCGGCGGACACTGCTCTAGGGGGCGGGCCTTACAGTCGGGGGCATGCAATCGTGGTCCGCGCCTGCCGTTCCGGCCCTGCCTGGGCGCGGCCCGGCGTTGCGTCTGTACGACACCGCCGACCGGCAGGTGCGCCCGGTGTCCCCGGGCCCGACCGCCACCATGTACGTCTGCGGCATCACCCCCTATGACGCGACGCACCTGGGCCATGCCGCCACCTACCTGGTGTTCGACCTGATCTACCGGCTCTGGCTGGATGCGGGTCTTCAGGTGAGCTACGTGCAGAACGTCACCGACGTCGACGACCCGCTGCTGGAACGCGCCGAACGCGACGGCGTCCAGTGGCAGAGCCTGGCCGCCGACCAGGTCGAGTTGTTCGGCGCCGACATGGCCGCGCTGCGGGTGCTGCCGCCGCAGCACTACGTCGGGGCCACCGAGGCCATCGCCGAAGTCGTCGAAGTCGTCGAGAAGATGCTGGCCGCCGGAACGGCCTACGTCGTCGACGGCGATCACCGCGACATCTACTACCGTGCGAACGCCACCGAGCAGTTCGGCTACGAATCAGGTTTCGACCGCGCCACCATGATCGAACTGTTCGCCGAGCGCGGTGGCGACCCGGACCGGGCCGGAAAAGCCGATCCGCTCGACGCCCTGCTGTGGCGCGCCGCACGGCCGGGTGAGCCGAGCTGGTCGGCTCCGTTCGGCGAAGGCCGGCCGGGCTGGCACGTCGAGTGCGCCGCGATCGCGCTGAGCCGCATTGGCTCGGGAATCGACATCCAGGGCGGCGGATCCGACCTGATCTTCCCGCACCACGAGTTCTCCGCTGCGCACGCCGAATCTCTCACTGGGGAAAGGCGTTTCGCGCGGCACTACGTGCACGCCGGGATGATCGGCTGGGACGGGCACAAGATGTCCAAGTCTCGCGGCAACCTGGTGCTGGTCTCCAAGCTGCGCGCACAGGGCACCGAGCCGGCCGCGATCCGATTGGGTCTGCTGGCCGGGCACTACCGCAGTGATCGGTTCTGGGACGACGCCACCCTGGCGGCGGCCGAGGCGAGGCTGGCCCGCTGGCGGGCCGCGACGACACTGCCCGCCGGCCCGGCTGCCGACGACGTCGTGGCACGGGTGCGCCGCTACCTCGCCGATGATCTCGACACCGTCAAAGCCCTTGCCGCCCTGGACGGCTGGGTCACTGACGCACTGGAGTACGGCGGCCACGACGTCGCCGCACCACCGCTGGTGGCCACCGCGATCGATGCGCTGCTGGGCGTAGCGCTCTAGGCCACTCGCCGCCGGAGTAGTTTGAGCACATGTCTCCGATTCACTCCCAAGTCATTTTCATCACCGGTGGCGCGCACGGTATCGGCGAGCAGCTGGCCCGCCGGCTGCACTCCCAGGGCGCCTCGCTGGTGGTGACAGACCTGGATGAGGCCGCCCTCGACAAGCTGGCCGGTGATCTCGGTGACCGGGTGCTGACCGCCGTCGCCGACGTGCGGGATCTGGCCGCGATGCAGTCGGTGGTCGCGCAGGCCACGGAGCGGTTCGGCGGCATCGACACCGTCGTCGCCAACGCCGGCATCGCCAGCTACGGGTCGGTGCTCAATGTCGATCCCGAGACGTTCAAGCGGGTGATCGACGTGGACGTGATGGGGGTGTTCAACACCGTGCGCGCCGCGCTGCCGTCGGTCATCGAGCGTCGCGGCTATGTGCTGGTGGTGTCCTCGCTGGCAGCGTTCAGTCCGCTGGCCGGGATGGCCTCCTACGACGTGGCCAAGGCCGGGGTCGAGCACTTCGCCAGTGCGCTGCGCCAGGAGGTCGCCTACCAGGGCGTTGAGGTCGGATCGGCGCACATGGCCTGGATCGACACTCCCTTGGTTCGCGATACCAAGGCCGATCTGGGGGCGTTCGGCGAGATGCTGGCCAAGCTGCCGTGGCCGCTGAACAAGACCACCTCGGTCGACAAATGTGTCGACGCCTTCGTCGCGGGCATCGAGGGCCGCCGTCGCCGCGTCTACTGCCCGCGCTGGGTGGGAGTGTTCCGCTGGCTCAAGCCGGTGCTGACGTTGAAGGCGGTGGAGGCCCCGTTCATCAAGGGGGCCGCCACCATCGTGCCGCGGATGGACGCCGAGGTCGCCGCCCTGGGTCGCTCCACCAGCGCCTACAACGAGACCCTCGAGAAGTAGCGTCTCAGCGCCGACGCCGCCGCAGGTAGCGCTCGAACTCGGCGGCCAGCGCGTCGCCGTCGATCTTGTTCAACGCGTCGGTCATGTCGACCTCGGCGTCGCCGCGTTCTTCCAGCGAGGCCACGTACTCGGCGATCTCGTCGTCCTCGCTGGCCATCTCGGTGACCGCCAGCTCCCACTCCTCGGCCTGTGCCGGTAGGTCCCCGAGCGGCACCTCGACGTCCAGCACGTCCTCCACGCGGCGCAGCAGGGCGACCGTCGCCTTGGGGTTGGGTGGCTGCGACACGTAGTGCGGCACCGCGGCCCAGAACGTCACCGCGGGAATGCCGGCGGCCACGCAGGCGTCCTGGAACACCCCGGTGATGCCGGTGGGGCCCTCATAGCGGGTCTCGGTCAGGCCGAAGCGGGTGGCCGATTCCGCGGAGTAGGCCGCACCCGACACCGGCACCGGGCGGGTGTGTGGGGTGTCGGCCAGCAGCGCCCCCAGGATCACCACGGTGTCGACGTCGAGGTGCTCGAGAATCGCCAGCAGCTCGGCGCAGAACGTGCGCCAGCGCATGTTCGGCTCCACGCCGTGCATCAGCACGATGTCGCGGTCGCTGCCCGGCGGCCGGCAGTGCGAGATGCGCATCGACGGCCACACCAGTTCGCGGGTGACACCGTCGAGTTGACGGATCACCGGGCGATTCACCTGGTAGTCGTAATAATTTTCGTCGTCGATGTCGACGATCAGCTGGGACTCCCAGATGCTGTTGAGATGGGCCACCGCGTCACTGGCCGCGTCACCGGCGTCGTTCCAGCCCTCGAACGCGGCCACCACGATGGTGTCGTTCAGTTCGGGCAGCGCAGGGCCGTCATCCGGTCGGGTCACACCGCCAGGGTAAGGCCTGCGCATTGATCACGGGTCTCACCGGACCGGCGGAGTCGGCTTGCTCGTTGAGGCCGTTCGTTTCGACGCCGGGTGGCGAAGTAGACTTTGTCACCGTCGAGAGGCGTTGCAACGGTTCTGCCGGTTCTGCTGGTGGCCGCCACGCTCGACAGAGTTAAGGACGCCTTCCGCCACGGAAGGAGCCCGCGTGAACACTTTTGAGCCCAACATCCGGCCCGACTGCACCGACGAGCTGACGGCTGCTCTGGGCCGGCGGATCATGGTGATCGACGGTGCGATGGGCACGGCGATTCAGCGGGACCGTCCAGACGAGGCCGGTTACCGCGGTGACCGGTTCACCGAGTGGCCGACCGCCCTGCAGGGCAATAACGACCTGCTCACCCTGACGCAGCCGCAGATCATCGAGGGAATCCACCGCGAGTACCTCGAGGCGGGCGCCGACTTCCTGGAGACCAACACGTTCAACTCGAACTCGGTCTCGCTCGCCGACTATGACATGCATGAGCTGGGCTACGAGCTGAACTACGCCGGCGCCGCCCTGGCCCGCAAGGCCGCCGACGAATACAGCACCCCGGACAAGCCGCGCTACGTGGCGGGCGCCATCGGGCCGACGACGCGGACCGCGTCGATCTCGCCGGACGTCAACGACCCCGGCGCCCGCAACGTCTCCTATGACCAGCTGGTCGCCGCCTACCTCGAAGCCGCCAACGGACTGGTCGACGGTGGTGCCGACATCCTGCTGATCGAGACGATCTTCGACTCGCTGAACGCCAAGGCGGCGGTGTTCGCCGTCGAGACGCTGTTCGAGGACCGTGGACGCCGCTGGCCGGTCATCATCTCCGGCACCATCACCGATGCCTCCGGGCGCACGTTGTCGGGTCAGGTCACCGAGGCGTTCTGGAACTCGATCCGCCACGCCAAGCCGATCGCGGTGGGCCTCAACTGTGCCCTGGGCGCGCCGGAGATGCGGCCCTACATCGCCGAGATGGCGCGCATCGCCGACACCTACATCTCCTGCTACCCGAATGCCGGCCTGCCCAATGCCTTTGGCGAGTACGACGAGACCCCGGATCGGCAGTCCGCCTACATCGCCGATTTCGCCGACGCGGGCCTGGTCAACCTGGTCGGCGGTTGCTGCGGCACGGCGCCGGAGCACATCGCCGAGATCGCCAAGGTCGTCGAGGGTAAGGCACCGCGCCGGCTGCCGGCGATCGAGCAGGCAACCAGGTTGGCCGGCCTGGAGCCGCTGAACATCACCGACGACTCGCTGTTCGTGAACATCGGTGAGCGCACCAACATCACCGGCTCCGCCCGGTTCCGCAACCTGATCAAGGCAGAGGACTACGACACCGCGCTGTCGGTCGCGCTGCAGCAGGTCGAGGTCGGTGCGCAGGTCATCGACATCAACATGGACGAGGGCATGATCGACGGCGTCGCCGCGATGGACCGGTTCACCAAACTGGTCGCGTCCGAGCCGGACATCAGCCGCATCCCGGTGATGATCGACTCCTCCAAGTGGGAGGTCATCGAGGCGGGCCTGAAGAACGTGCAGGGCAAGCCGATCGTCAACTCGATCTCCATGAAGGAGGGCGAGGAGAAGTTCATCCATGAGGCACGGCTGTGCCGCAAGTACGGCGCCGCCGTCGTCGTGATGGCCTTCGACGAGCAGGGCCAGGCCGACAACCTGGAGCGCCGCAAGGAGATCTGTGGGCGGGCCTACCGGATCTTGACCGAGGAGGTCGGCTTCCCGGCCGAGGACATCATCTTCGACCCGAACTGCTTCGCACTGGCGACCGGCATCGAGGAGCACGCGACCTACGGGATCGACTTCATCGAGGCCTGCGCCTGGATCAAGGAGAACCTGCCCGGGGTGCACATCTCCGGCGGTATCTCGAATGTGTCGTTCTCGTTCCGCGGTAACAACCCGGTCCGCGAGGCGATCCACGCGGTGTTCCTGTACCACGCCATCAAGGCCGGCCTGGACATGGGCATCGTCAATGCCGGCGCGCTGGTGCCCTACGACTCGATCGACGCCGAACTGCGGGAGCGGATCGAGGACGTCGTGCTGAACCGTCGCGAGGATGCCGCCGAGCGGCTTCTGGAGATCGCCGAGCGGTTCAACTCCTCCGAGAAGGCGGAAGATCCCGCGGCGGCCGAGTGGCGCACCCTCCCGGTCCGCGAGCGGATCACGCACGCCCTGGTCAAGGGCATCGATGCCCACGTCGACGAGGACACCGAGGAGCTGCGGGCCGAGATCTCCGCCGCGGGCGGTCGGCCGATCGAGGTGATCGAGGGCCCGCTGATGGACGGTATGAATGTCGTCGGCGACCTCTTCGGCGCGGGCAAGATGTTCCTGCCCCAGGTGGTGAAGTCGGCCCGGGTGATGAAGAAGGCCGTGGCGTACCTGCTGCCGTATATCGAGGCGGAGAAGCAGCCCGGCGAAGCCGACCACACCAACGGCACGATCGTGATGGCGACCGTGAAGGGCGACGTCCACGACATCGGCAAGAACATCGTCGGGGTCGTGCTGCAGTGCAACAACTACACCGTCGTCGACCTCGGTGTGATGGTGCCCGCCGACAAGATCTTGGCCGCGGCCAGGGAGTACGACGCCGACATGGTCGGCCTGTCCGGCCTGATCACCCCGTCGCTGGAGGAGATGGCCGGCTTCGCCGCCGAGATGGAACGCGAAGGCCTCCAGATCCCCCTGCTGATCGGCGGCGCGACCACATCGAGCGCCCACACGGCCGTGAAGATCGCACCGCGTCGCAGCGGTCCGGTGATCTGGGTCAAAGATGCCTCGCGTTCGGTTCCCGTCGCTGCCGCGCTGCTCGACGACAAGCAGCGGCCGGCGCTGCTGGAGCAGACCGCGGCCGACTACGCGTCCCTGCGGGAACGGCACGCCCAAAAGAACGAGCGGCCGATGGTGCCGCTGGAGAAGGCCCGCGCGAACCGGACGCCGATCGAGTGGGAGGCCTACACGCCGCCGGTGCCCGCCCAGGGCCTCGGCGTACGGGAGTTCCTCAACTACGACCTCGCCGAGTTGCGCGAGTACATCGACTGGCAGCCGTTCTTCAACGCCTGGGAGATGAAGGGCCGCTTCCCCGACATCCTCAACAACCCGGCTTCGGGCGAGGCCGCCCGCAAGCTGTACGACGACGCCCAGCAGATGCTCGACACCCTGATCAAGGAGAAATGGCTGACGGCCAACGCGGTGATCGGGTTCTTCCCGGCGAACGCGGTGGGTGACGACGTCGAGGTCTACACCGATGAGACCCGTACCGAGGTGCTGACCAAGTTCTACAACCTGCGTCAGCAGGGCGCGCATCGGGCCGGCATCCCGAACCGGAGCCTCGGTGACTTCATCGCCCCCAAGGAAACCGGTCTGGCCGACTACATCGGCGCCTTCGCCGTCACCGCGGGGCTCGGCAGCGGCGAGAAGATCACCGAGTTCAAGGCCGACCTCGACGACTACAGCGCGATCCTGCTGGAGTCGGTCGCCGACCGGCTGGCGGAGGCCTTCGCCGAACGGATGCACCAGCGGGTTCGTAAGGAGCTCTGGGGATTCCAGCCGGACGAGGCCTTGGACAACGATGCCCTCATCGCCGAGAAGTACCAGGGCATCCGCCCCGCCCCGGGCTACCCAGCCTGCCCGGAGCACACCGAGAAGGCGACGATCTGGAAGTTGATGGACGTCCACGAGCGGACCGGCATCGAGCTGACCGACTCGATGGCGATGTGGCCCGGCGCCGCCGTCAGCGGCCTGTATTTCTCGCACCCGCAGTCGCAGTATTTCGTGATCGGCCGGTTGGCCCAGGACCAGGTCGCCGACTATGCCAAGCGCAAGGGTTGGACCCTGGCCGAAGCCGAGCGCTGGCTCGGCGCCAACCTCGGCTACAACCCGGAGGACTGAGTCCTGCTGGGCAGTTTGCGCGCGGTGCTGTGGGATATGGACGGCACCCTGGTCGACTCCGAGAAGCTGTGGGATCTCGCGATGTACGCCCTCTATGACCGCCTCGGCGGGGTGCTGACACCGGAGGTCCGCGCGGCGACGGTCGGTGGCTGCGCGGAGGACACCATGCGCATCGTGTACGACGATCTGGGCCTGGCACCCGATCCGGCGGCGATGGCGGAGTCGGCGCGCTGGATGCACGACTACACCGGCCGGCTGTTCGATGCCGGACTGCCCTGGTGCGCCGGCGCCCGCGAGTTGCTCGACGCCTTGGCCGGCGCCTCGGTGCCGATGGCCCTGGTGACCAACACCCCGCGGGAGCTGGCCGAGCGGGCACTGAACACCATCGGGCGGCACTATTTCTCGGCCGTGGTCTGCGGGGACGAGGTGCCCGCGGGCAAGCCGGCGCCGGATCCCTACCTGCGGGCGGCCGAGCTGCTGGAGCTGGATCCGCGCTGGTGCCTGGCGGTGGAGGACTCGCCGACCGGAGCCGCAGCGGCCGACGCGGCCGGTTGCGCGGTACTGGTGGCGCCGAACGCGGTGCCGGTGCCGGGCGGGCCGCGTCGTCGTCAGGTGGATTCGCTGGCCGGGCTCGGGGTGGCCGATCTCCACGCCATCCATGCCGAGCTGGTCGAACCGGTTGAACACCGGGCATGAAACAATCGCTGCTCGTGAAGACCTTCGAGGAGCTGTTCGCCGAGCTCGGTGAGCGTGCCGCCGCCCGGCCGTCCGGCAGTGCCACCGTGGCGGCGCTGGACGCCGGTGTGCACACCATCGGCAAGAAGATCCTGGAAGAAGCCGGCGAGGTGTGGCTGGCCGCCGAACACGAGCCCGATGACGCGCTGGCCGAGGAGATCAGCCAGCTGCTGTATTGGACCCAGGTGCTGATGATCTCGCGCGGGCTCACGTTGTCCGACGTGTACCGGAAGTTGTGAACATGTTGCGTGTCGCGGTCCCCAACAAGGGGGCGCTGAGTGAATCCGCTGCGGCGATGCTGGCGGAGGCCGGCTACCGTAGCCGCACCGATGCCAAGGATCTGACCGTCATCGACCCGGCCAACAAGGTCGAGTTCTTCTTCCTGCGGCCCAAGGACATCGCGATCTACGTCGGGTCGGGGGAGCTGGATCTGGGAGTCACCGGCCGGGACCTGGCCCTGGAATCCACCGCGCCGGTACGCGAACGGCTGGCGCTCGGCTTCGGGTCCTCGCGGTTCCGGTACGCGGCTCCGGCCGGACGTGACTGGACGGTGGCGGATCTGGCCGGCAGGCGGATTGCCACCGCCTATCCGAACCTCGTTCGTAAAGACTTGGCGGCCAAGGGAATCGAGGCGACCGTTATCCGGCTGGACGGAGCGGTGGAGATCTCGGTGCAGCTCGGGGTGGCCGATGCGATCGCCGACGTCGTCGGATCCGGACGCACCCTGCGCCAGCATGACTTGGTGGCTTTCGGTGAGACCCTGTGTGATTCAGAGGCGGTGCTCATCGAGGCGGCCGAGCCGAACGGCCGAAGCGAGCAGACCGCCGCGGCCCGCGACCAGTTGGCCGGCCGGGTGCGCGGCGTGGTCTTCGGTCAGCAGTACTTGATGCTGGACTACAACTGTCCGCGCGCTGTGCTCGACCAGGCTGCGGCGATCACCCCCGGCCTGGAGTCGCCGACCATCGCCCCGCTCGCTGAGCCGGACTGGGTGGCGGTGCGGGCGCTGGTGCCGCGCCGCGAGGTCAACGCGATCATGGACGCCCTGGCGGCCATCGGGGCCAAGGCGATTCTGGCGTCCGACATCCGATTCTGCCGATTCTGACCAACGTCGACGTGTTAGCGTCCGGGAGACCCTAGGCGGCTCGAGGAGGCTCTAAGTGACGCATTTCATCGTGCTGGTACTCGCGCTGTTGATCGGTGCGGTTGCCGGACTGCGTGCTCTGACTGCGCCGGCCGTGATGGCCTGGGCGGCCGCACTGCACTGGATCAACCTCGACGGCACCTGGGTTCACTGGCTGAGCCACCCGGCGACGGTCACGGTCCTGACGGTGCTGGCGGTCGGCGAACTCATCACCGACCTGCTGCCCGGCACCCCGCAGCGCACCGTCGCCGTGCAGTTCATCGCGCGGATCGTGTTGGGCGCCTTCGCCGGAGCAGTGCTGGGCACGGCCTGGAACTACACCTGGACAGCGCTCGGTGCGGCGATGATCGGAGCGGTGGTCGGCGCCCTGGTCGGCCTCGGGCTGCGGCAGCGTCTGGTCGCCGCCACCGGCGGCCACGACCTGCCGATCGCACTGCTGGAGGACAGCGTCGCCGTGCTGGGCGGCTTTGCCATCGCCGCGTACACCTCGGTTCTGTAGAACCCAGCGCGCTAACGCCGCTGCACCAGCAGCGACTGCGCCGATGTTCCGATAAACCCGGTGCGGTCGAACAGTTCGGCGGTGGTGGCGCCCACCCCATCCGGCCCGATCGACGCCCGGGCCCGCAGGCCGAAGTCCGCGCCGGTCGGTAGCCGGTGCAGGTGTACGACGGTGTCGGTGTTCATGAAGATGCACTCGTCCACATCCAAGGCGGCGCCAATACCGTTCGCCGAGTCCACCACCATCGCCAGTCGCTGCAGGGCGGTGGTCGGTTCGGAGTCGACCAAGTGCACCTGCGGACTCAGCCAGGCCACCGCGGCGCCGTCGGCCGAGTCCGGCTGGCCACGCCACGCCACGGATCGGGCGTAGCCGGTGCTGTGGGCGAACCAGACCGGCGGCGGCTGCGCGGGACCCTCGATCAGCGGTGGGTGCCGGTCGGTGGCCACCGCGCCGGTGTCATCGGTGGCCAGCGCCCAGGCGCTCAGCCGGGCCACCGGCCGATCGTCGTCGTGTGCCCGCATCTCGGCCTCCAGCAGGCGGATCCGCCGGCCGGGACGCTGCACCCATGCCCGTACCCGCACCGGAGCCACCGGGATCGCGCCCAGGATGTCCAGGCTCAACCGGGCGATCCGTTGGCCTGAGCCGGCGATCAGCCCTTCGATCTCGCGGGTGAGTAACGCCAGCGGGGGTGAGCCGTGCTGCAGGTCGGGCCCCCAGACGCTGCCGGTGAGCCTGCTGGACTCGTACACCGGGTCTTCCGCGTCGGTGCCGTCGACCCGACGGTAGTAGCTGTCGGTCATGCCGCGCTGTCCGTCGGCCAGCCAGGGTAGGGCGGTGGGGTGCCGCCGAACGCCGGACACAGCGCGCGATGGGCGCACCATTTGCACAGGTGTGACGGATTGGGCCGGAAATCGCCTGTGGCGCCCGAAGTTCGGATGGCCTGCCAGATGGCGATCAGCGTCTTCTCGAAGCGCAGCAGCTCCGCGTGGTCGGGGGAGTAGTCCAGCAGCTGGCCGTCGGCCAGATAGATCAACCGCAGCCGTGCGGGCAACACTTCGCGCGATCGCAGCAGTGCCACCGCGTAGAACTTCATCTGGAACAGGGCCTTGGCCTCGGCGGCGCCCGAGCGTCGACCGGTCGCCGACGGTGCCCTGCCGGTCTTGTAGTCGACCACCCGCAGCTCCCCGGTCGGGGCGACGTCGATCCGGTCGACGAAGCCTCGCAGCAGCGTGCCGTCTGCCAACTCGACCTCGACACGTTGCTCGCAGCTCTGCGGATCGAACCGGCGCGGATCCTCCAGCCGGTAGTAACCCGTCAGCAGCTTTCGGGCCTCGGCCAGCAGTTCCTCGGCGTCCAGCCCGGCGTCCAAGCCGGGGTCGGCGGTGAGCAGGTGCTCCCAGGACGAGGCGACCAGCCCCGGGGCGGTATCGGGCCCGCGCTGCGGCGCCGGCAGTGCGTAGAGCCGCTCCAGCGCGCCGTGCACCAGCGAACCGCGCAGCTGGGCCGCCGAGGGGGCTTCGGGCAGCCGATCGATCGCCCGGAAGCGGTACAGCAGGGGGCACTGCTTGAAGTCGCCGGCCCGCGACGGGGACAACGCAGGCCTGCTCATAGTGGGCAACCCTACGGCCATGCGCCGACAACCGGCTCCTAACACGCTTGCGTAGGGTTAACGGCTGTGTCCGAGTCCGGGATCTTCCAAGCGGGCGATCGAGCCCAGTTCACCGACGCCAAGGGCCGTCGCTACACCACGGTGCTGGTCCCCGGTGGTGACTTCCACACCCATCGCGGAGCGATCCCGCACGACGACGTGATCGGGCTGCCCGACGGCAGCGTGGTCAAGTCTGCCAACGGCGATGCGTTCCTGGTTTTGCGGCCGCTGCTGGTCGACTACGTGATGTCGATGCCGCGCGGGGCACAGGTGATCTACCCCAAGGATTCCGCCCAGATCATCCACGAGGGCGACATCTTCCCCGGGGCGCGAGTGCTGGAGGCCGGCGCGGGGTCCGGCGCGCTGACCCTGTCGCTGCTGCGGGCCGTCGGGCCGCAGGGACGCGTGGTCTCCTATGAGCTGCGCGACGACCACGCCGTGCACGCCCGCCGCAACGTCGAGACCTTCCTGGGCGAGCTGCCGGACAACTGGCAGCTGGTGATGGGCGATGTCGCCGACTGCGATCTGCCCGACGGATCGATCGACCGGGTGGTGCTGGACATGTTGGCGCCCTGGGATGTGCTCGACACGGTGTCGCGGGTGCTGATCCCCGGCGGCGTGCTGGTGATCTACGTCGCCACCGTCACCCAGCTCTCCCAGGTGAACGAGGCGCTGCGCGAACAGCAGTGCTGGACCGAGCCGCGGTCCTGGGAGACGATGCAGCGCGGTTGGAACGTGGTCGGGCTGGCGGTGCGCCCCCAGCACGCGATGCGCGGCCACACCGCGTTTCTGGTCTGCGCCCGCCGGCTGGCGCCGGGCACCCTCACCCCGACCCGGTTGGGGCGCAAACGCCCGGTGTGAGCGGGAGGGGATTTTGGTCCCCTGGACATTTAGTGCGATTCAGCGCTCCGTATAAGCAAACTTATGCTAGCTTCGCGCCATGCCTCCACTTAAGAGAATCTTATTTTCTACACAGCTTAATTGGAGTTTGGGTTCGTCGTCCCCGGATGCCCCACACCAGGACCGGCCGGCGCTCCCGAGGCGTCGTCGGCACCATGCGGTCGGTGCGGGGACGGTGGTGGGCGCCTTCCTGGCTTTCGGGATGAGCCCGCTGAGCGCCATGCCGTCGGCCCACGCCGAATTGACCGACGACTGGTTCCTCCCGGTACTCGAGGTGCTCGCCGGATTCACACCGCATGCCACGCCGGACTTCGACAGTCCTGGTGGCGCCGAGGCTCTCCCCTCGCTGTTCACCGACTTCGAGGTCGCTGTCGCGCAGGGGTTCCAGACCTATATCTATGCGCCGCTGCACGAAGGCATCCAGGACTGGATCGCCAGCGATTTCGGTCAGCAGATCAACGAGCTCATCAACGCGCCCTTCGTGGCGCTGGGGCTGGGCCCGGCCATCGCCAACGGGATCGCCGGAACGGTGGATGACCCGAACGGTGGGGCGGCCGGTTGGTTGTTCGGTGACGGCGGGGCCGGTTTCGATGCCAGTGCGCATCCCGGTATGGACGGCGGTGACGGTGGTACCGCCGGGATGATCGGCAACGGCGGCGCCGGCGGTCTGGGCGGCGTCGACGGCGGGAACGGCGGCGCGGGCGGTTGGCTGATGGGTGTCGGCGGCGCCGGCGGGAACGGCGGGGCCGGCCTCGATCTGGTGGCAATCGGCGGCGCGGGCGGTTCCGGTGGCGCGGGTGGTGACGGCGGTTTCCTGTTCGGCAACGGCGGCAACGGCGGGCTGGGTGGTCGCGGCGGTGCCGGTGCCGCGGGCGCCGACGGCGTGGGTGGGCTGCCCGGCGGCGACGGGGGCGATGGCAGCGCCGGCTTTGACGGTGGTGCTGGCGGTGACGGTGGTATCGGCGGTAAGGCCGGTCTGCTGATCGGTCTTGGGGGAGCCGGTGGCGCCGGTGGCATCGGTGGTTCCGGAGGGATCGGCGGTGCCGGCGCTGACGGTAGCGCGGGCGTGGCCGGGGGAACCGATGTGTCCACGATCGGGAGTGTCGGCGGGGCAGGCGGTTTCGGGGGTCACGGCGGCGCCGGCGGCAATGGCGGCCTGGGCGGCAACGGGGGTTCCGGAGGGGCCGGCGGCCATTTCGGTGTGGTCGGTACCGCCGGTGCGGGTGGCGTCGGCGGGCTGGGCGGTGACAGCGGCGCCGGCGGCAACGGTGGTGTCGGTGGTGACGGTGGCGCTGGGACCACGGTCGGTGGCAGCGGCGGCAATGGCGGCGCCGGTGGCGATGGCGGCGATGTCGGTGCGGGTGGAGCGGGCGGGGTCAGCGGCGATGGCACGGTCCGTGCCGCGGCCGGTGCCGCCGGACTCCTCGGCGGGTCAACCGACCAGCTCAGCGGCCACGGTGGCAGCGGCGGCAACGGCGGACAAGCGCTCGGCGACGGTGGTGCCGGCGGGGCCGGGGGAGCCGGCGGTCGTGGCGGGAACATCGGCAGCGGTGGTACTGGTGGCGCCGGCGGCGGTGGGCGAGCGGGAGCGGCTGGTGCCGCCGGCAGCACGGACGACGTCGACGGTACCCACGGTCAGGTCGGGGGCGCCGGCGGTGCTGGTGGTGCCGGCGGCACCGGGGGCGCGCTGCGTGGTGACGGCGGTGCGGGCGGCAACGGTGGTGCCGGCGCCGATGGCGGCCGCGGTGGGTCAGGAAGCTCGGGAGCAGCGGGTGTGCTGGCCGGGGCCGACGGCGGCCGGGGCGGTGCCGGCGGGAACGGCGGCACCGGCGGCAACGGTGGTGACGGTGGAGCCGGGGGCTCGGCAGCCCACGGCACCGTGGGTGCGCAGGGCACCGGCGGGAATGCCGGCAACGGCGGTGACGCGGGAACGCCCGGTGACGGCGGCCGGGGTGCCGACGGCGATGTGACCCACCTCGACGGTGGTAACGGCGGTGCCGGTGGCAATGCCGGTGCCGCGGGCAGCGGCGGGATCGGTGGTGCCGGCGCCACCGCCGGAACCGACGGCAACGCCGGCGCGGTGGTCAGCGGAATCCACGGCAACGGCGGCGATGGTGGGCACGGTGCCACCCCGCCCGCTCTCGGCCTGTTCGGCGCCGACGGCGTCAACGGTGGTGCGGGCGGCGACGGCGGTGCCGGCGGCGACATCGGCAACGGTGGCGCGGGCGGCAACGGCGGTGACGCCACCGGCGGCGCGGCCGGATCCGACTCGATCTTCATCGGCGCCGGTGGTTCCGGAGGCAACGGCGGGAACGGTGGCACCGGTGGTGTGGGCGGCGACGGCGGTGCCGCGGGTGCGCTGCGCGGTGACGGTGGTGCGGGCGGCCACGGTGGGGCCGGGGCGGACGGCGGCCGCGGCGGGACAGGAGGGTCGGGCTGGTCTGGGTGGATGGGGACGATCGCAGGCGCCGACGGCGGCAAGGGCGGTGACGGCGGCAACGGCGGTACCGGCGGCAATGGCGGCGACGGTGGAGCCGGGGGCGCAGCTGCCCACGGCACCGCGGGCACGCAGGGCAACGGCGGGAACGCCGGCGACGGTGGAGGCGCGGGCACGCCCGGAGACGGCGGCAGTGGCGCTGACGGTGACAGCACCCATATCGACGGCGGCAATGGCGGCGACGGCGGCAATGCCGGTGCCGTCGGCGTCGGTGGAATCGGCGGTGCCGGTGCCATTGCCGGTACCGATGGCACCACCGGTGCGGAGCTGAGCGGAACACACGGCAACGGCGGCGCCGGCGGAAACGGCGCTGACACGCCGTGGTTCGCCTACGGCGGCGGCAATGGCGCCCACGGCGGCGCCGGCGGCAACGGTGGTGCCGGCGGTGTCATCGGTAACGGTGGTGCCGGCGGTAACGGCGGCGATGCTTCGCGGGGCGGGGATGGAAACATCTCGATCACCGGTCCCGGCGGGAACGGTGGCAACGGCGGTAACGGTGGTGCCGGCGGCGAGGGTGGCGCCGGGGGCGCACTGCGCGGCGACGGCGGCGTCGGCGGCATTGGCGGTGCCGGGGCAGATGGCGGCACAGGAGGAGCCGGCGGACATGGGTCCAACGCGGCCACTCCCGGCGGCGACGGAGGCAACGGCGCCACCGGTGGCGGGGGCGGTACCGGCGGCAACGGTGGTGCCGGCGGTACCGGCGGTGCAGCAACGCACGGCACCACGGGTGCGCAGGGAGCCGGCGGCAACGGTGGCAGAGGTGGCGGGGGCGGTGTCGGCGGCAATGGCGGCCACGGCGCCGACGGCGATGGCACCAACATCAACGGTGGCAACGGCGGCAGCGGTGGTCTGCGCGGTTCGGTTGGCTTGGGCGGGACCGGCGGTGACGGTTCCACCCGCGGCGACGACGGCAACTGGGGCCCGATCGATTTCTCGGGCCAGGGTTCGGGCGGCAACGGCGGCGACGGCTTCAGCGCAACAACCCCCGGAACCGACGGGGGCAACGGAGGCAACGGCGGTGCCGGCGGCTTCGGCGGTAACGGTGGCAACGGCGGGCACGGAGCCGCCGGATGGGATGGAGACAGCGCGTTCCGTGATGGCATGGACGGGGGATCGGGAGGTAACGGCGGTGCGGGCGGCACATCGTCCAGCTTCGGGGGCGACGGCAAGGGCGGCAACGGCGGTGACGGCGGCGCGGGCGGAAAGGGCGTGAACGGAGCCAATTCGACGATCTTCAACGACGGGGGTGATGGCGGCAACGGTGGCGCGGGCGGCGCAGGCGGCGCGGGCAGCACGGGCGGTCACGGTGGCAACGGTGGCGGCGGGGGTATCGCCGGCCACGGCGGCTCCGGCATGAACGGCGCCCCAGGCACCGAGACGTCTCCCGGTGGTGACGGCACGCGCGGCGGCGACGGTGGCGACGCCGGTCGAGGTGGTCAAGGTGGCAGTGGCGGCAGCAGCAACGGCTTCGGCAGTCCGCAGGGTGCCGCCGGCGCTGACGGCCACGGTGGCGGCGCCGGCGGCAACGGCGGGACCGGCGGCCGGGGCGGCGACGGCAACGATGCAACCCTAGGGGGTGGCACCGAGGGCGGCCGTGGCGGCGACGGTGGCAACGGCGGAATCGGCCGGGAAGGCAATGGCGGCACCGGCGGCCAGGGTGGTGGCGGCGGCCACGGCGGCGATGATGCCCTTCCGCCATTCGGGTCGGGTGGCCAAGCCGGCGGGCCGGGCGGCAACGGTGGTATCGGCGGGTGGGCGTATGACGAAAATGGAATCGTCAGCCCCGGACACGCGGGTGGAATCGGCACTCCCGGCAACCCCGGTGCCGGGCCCACCGGCGGGTCAGGCGGTGTGGGCGGCGGGGGTGGCGCCGGTGGCATCCCGTGATCGACAGCACCCGGCGGGGCTTCAGTCGTCGCTGCGGCTCAGCCCGCGGCGCACCGACAGCAACTCGACCTCCGGACGCGCGGCCACCAGCCGCTCGGCGGCGTCCAGCACGTCGACCAGATGCCCGCGGTCCCCGGAGACGGCGGCCACTCCGACACCGCTGCGCCGGTGCAGGTCGGCTGAATTCGTCTCTGCGGCAGACACATTGAACTTGCGCCGCAGCTCGGCGACGATCGGGCGCACCACCGAGCGCTTCTGCTTGAGTGAGTGCACGTCACCGAGCAGAAGGTCGAACTCCAGCCACCCGATCCACATCGCTACGGGGCGGGCGTTGCGGGCGTGCTGCTGCCGGCATGGGCCTTGCCGAACGCCAACAGGGTCTTGGCGGTCTCCCGCGACAGCTGCCAGCCCCCGTCGCGAGGCTTGAACTCCATCGGCAAAGCGAACGCGCCGGTGTCGGGGATGGCCGTGTTGACGGTGACGTCGGCGGACACATAACCCGGGTGGCGGTCCGACCAGGTGAGGCCGGCGGCCTCGAGGTTCAGCGGCAGATAGCCGCCGTCCTTGAGTGCGGTGGCGAACTTGGCGATGGTGTCGGCGTCGGTGGGTTTGGCACCCTCGATCAGGTTCAGCTTCTCGGCGCCGGGCACCTCGGGGTCCGACAACCGGTACAGCACATCGGTCAGCGCCTCCGGTGTCGGCATCGCGGACGCCGGGGCCTCCGGCGTCGCCGTCGAAGTGACCGGTGCAGCCGCCACCGGCTCGGCCGGTTCATGGCCGGCGTCACATCCCGACAACGCCAAGACCGCCGCGAGGGCGGCGGTCAGGACGATGCGTTGCCGGTACATCCAGCGTGGATCAGTTCGAGGTCATCTGCGACAGCGTCATGAGCGAGCTCTTGGAAAGCTTCCAGCCGCCCTGGTCGACGAACATCAGGTTCACCGACCGCGGCGCCATCTGCGGGCCGGACGCGGTGACATCCGCGCTGGCCGCGCCGGGGCCGGCGGGGGCGACGTTGGCCACACTGATCGCCAGCGGGAACTTGCCGTTCTGGACGCCCTTGGCCATCTTGCGGTCCATCAGGGCCGCCTCGACCGGGCCCAGGCCGCCCTCGATGAGGTATGCCTTGCCGGCGGAGGGGATCCCCGGGTTGGCCAGGGTGTTCAGGACGTCGGTCAACTGCTCCGGCGCCGGGACGTCGGCAAGAGCCGGGTCCAGCGGCAACGGCGCGAAAACGACCGTTGCCGGCGACGCGGTGGCGACCGGGGCGACGGTTGCCAGGTAGCTCACAGCTGATGCCGCCGCACCGATGGCCGCGATTGCCGCTACACGTGTGGCTAGGGATTTCACTCTCACTGAGGTCCTTTCGATCACCCGACTCGGAAACCAGGCTAACAGCGTATTCCGGTGTGTCGGATTGCCACTGCGCACGCGAATGCACAATGGCCGGTAGCGTTGAGGTATCCGTCGCTTCAACTTCCAGTTCGGGAAAGGAGCGCGACATGGCCAGTGTGGGAGAGTCGGGGCGTTCTGAGGCCTTCGATGCGTCCGGTGCGCCCGGAGACGACTTCGCCGAGCTCGAAGAGTTGCGTCGCGAGGCCGCGGTGCTTCGTGAGCAGTTGGACAGCAAACCGGGTTCGCAGGACACCGCCCGCGTCGGCCGTGACGTGCGGCAGCTCGAGTCGCAGATCGATTCGCTGACCACCCGCAACGCCAAGTTGATGGACACCCTCAAAGAGGCGCGCCAGCAGTTGCTGGCCCTGCGTGAGGAAGTCGACCGGCTCGGCCAGCCGCCGAGCGGCTACGGCGTGCTGCTGGCCACCCACGACGACGACACCGTCGACGTGTTCACCTCCGGGCGCCGGATGCGGGTCAACATCTCGCCGAACATCGAGATCGAGACCCTCAAGAAGGGCCAGACGGTGCGGCTCAACGAGGCCCTGACCGTGGTCGAGTCCACCACCTTCGAAGCGGTCGGGGAGATCTCCACCCTGCGTGAGGTGCTGGCCGACGGCCACCGCGCGCTGGTGGTGGGCCACGCCGACGAGGAGCGCATCGTCTGGCTGGCCGAGCCGCTGGTCGCGGCGGATCTGCCCGAGAGCCATCCGGATGCCCAGTCCGATGACCGGCGTCCCCGCAAGCTCCGTCCCGGCGATTCGCTGCTGGTGGACACCAAGGCCGGCTACGCCTTCGAGCGCATCCCCAAGGCCGAGGTCGAGGACCTGGTCCTCGAAGAGGTGCCTGACGTCAGCTACGGCGACATCGGCGGCCTGACCCGCCAGATCGAGCAGATCCGCGACGCGGTGGAATTGCCGTTCCTGCACAAGGAGCTGTATCGGGAGTACGCCCTGCGGCCGCCCAAAGGTGTGCTGCTCTACGGCCCGCCCGGTTGCGGTAAGACGCTGATCGCCAAGGCGGTGGCCAATTCGCTGGCCAAGAAGATGGCCGAGGTCCGCGGCGACGACGCCCACGAGGCCAAGTCGTACTTCCTCAACATCAAGGGCCCCGAGCTGCTGAACAAGTTCGTCGGCGAGACCGAACGGCACATCCGGCTGATCTTCCAGCGCGCCCGCGAGAAGGCGTCCGAGGGCACCCCGGTGATCGTGTTCTTCGACGAGATGGACTCGATCTTCCGCACCCGCGGCACCGGTGTCTCCTCGGACGTGGAGACCACCGTCGTGCCCCAGCTGCTCAGTGAGATCGACGGCGTGGAGGGGCTGGAGAACGTCATCGTGATCGGCGCCTCCAACCGTGAGGACATGATCGACCCGGCGATCCTGCGGCCCGGTCGCCTCGACGTCAAGATCAAGATCGAGCGCCCGGATGCCGAAGCCGCGCAAGACATTTTCTCGAAGTACTTGGTCGAGACGCTGCCGGTGCACGCCGACGACCTCGCCGAGTTCGGCGGAGACCGTGCGTTGTGCATCAAGACGATGATCGAGAAGGTCGTCGACCGGATGTACGCCGAGATCGACGACAACCGGTTCCTGGAGGTCACCTACGCCAACGGTGACAAAGAAGTCATGTACTTCAAGGACTTCAACTCCGGGGCGATGATCCAGAACGTCGTCGACCGGGCGAAGAAGAACGCCATCAAGTCGGTGCTGGAGACCGGTCAGCCGGGTCTGCGCATCCAGCATCTGCTGGACTCGATCGTCGACGAGTTCGCCGAGAACGAGGACCTGCCCAACACCACCAACCCCGATGACTGGGCACGGATCTCGGGCAAGAAGGGCGAGCGGATCGTCTACATCCGCACCCTGGTCACCGGGAAGAGCTCGAGTGCCAGCCGCGCCATCGACACCGAATCCAACCTGGGCCAGTACCTGTAGTCACCGGGCCCACCGGAGTTCCTCGGTCGCGACTTTGGTCGCGCCGATAGCCGCGTAGCTGCCGGTGAGGGCGACCATGCTGAAGGCCGCGCCCGGCTGATACCGCGGGCGTGCGCAGTTGTACGCCGACACGCCGTGAATCCCGAACATCTGCGCAGGCTCGCGCCACCCGGGTTGGCCGCTGACGCCCTCGCCTAGGCTGAGGCAATGCAGCGGATCATCGGTACCGAAGTCGAATACGGCATCGCATCGCCGTCAGATCCCACCGCCAACCCGATCCTCACCTCCACCCAGGCGGTGCTGGCCTACGCCGCGGCCGCCGGAATCCCGCGGGCCAAGCGCACCCGCTGGGACTACGAGGTGGAATCCCCGTTGCGGGACGCCCGCGGCTTCGACCTGAGCCGCTCGTCCGGCCCGCCGCCGATCATCGATGCTGACGAGGTCGGCGCGGCCAACATGATCCTCACCAACGGGGCACGGCTCTACGTCGATCACGCCCACCCCGAATACTCCGCGCCCGAGGTCACCGACCCGCTGGACGCGGTCATCTGGGACAAGGCCGGTGAGCGCGTGATGGAGGCCGCCGCCCGCTATGTGGCCAGCGTGCCGGGCGCGGCCAAGCTGCAGCTGTACAAGAACAACATCGACAACAAGGGCGCCTCCTACGGCACCCACGAGAACTACCTGATGAGCCGGCAGACGCCGTTCTCGGCGATCATCGCCGGCCTCACCCCGTTCCTGGTGTCGCGCCAGGTGGTCACCGGCTCCGGCCGCGTCGGGTTGGGCCCGGCCGGTGACGAACCGGGCTTCCAGCTGTCCCAGCGCGCCGACTACATCGAGGTCGAAGTCGGCCTGGAAACCACGCTCAAACGCGGCATCATCAACACCCGCGACGAACCGCACGCCGACGCCGACAAGTACCGCCGGCTGCACGTCATCATCGGCGACGCCAACCTCGCCGAGACGTCGACGTATCTGAAGGTGGGCACCACCGCGCTGGTCCTGGACCTCATCGAGGAGGGCCACGAGCACGGGCTCGACCTGAGTGACCTGGTGTTGGCCCGACCGGTGCGCGCGGTGCACGTCATCAGCCGGGACCCGACCCTGCGGGCCACCGTCGCACTGGCCGACGGTCGTGAGATGACCGCTCTTGCGCTGCAACGGATCTACCTGGACCGGGCGGCCAAACTGGTGGACGCCCGCGACCCGGATCCGCGCGCCACCGACATCATCGAGACCTGGGCCCGGGTCCTCGATCAGCTGGAGCGCGACCCGATGGAGTGCGCCGACCTGCTGGACTGGCCCGCCAAGCTGCGCCTGCTGGAAGGCTTCCGGCAGCGCGAGAACCTGACCTGGTCGGCGCCCCGGCTGCACCTGATCGACCTGCAGTACTCCGACGTCCGCCTCGACAAGGGCCTGTACAACCGGCTGGTCGCCCGCGGCTCCATGCAGCGGCTGATCACCGAGCAGCAGGTGCTCGACGCGGTGAACAATCCGCCGACCGACACCCGCGCCTATTTCCGCGGCGAGTGCCTGCGCCGGTTCGGGGCCGACATCGCCGCCGCGAGCTGGGACTCGGTGATCTTCGACCTGGGTGGGGACTCGCTGGTGCGAATCCCCACCCTGGAGCCGCTGCGCGGCAGTAAGGCGCACGTCGGAGCTTTGCTGGACTCGGTGGACAGTGCCGCCGAACTGGTGCAACAACTCACCACCTAGACCCCGAGCAACATCGTCGCCGACCGGTAGGGTGGAGAAACCGGCCGCGGTCATGCGCGGCCGATGAGATTCAGGAGGCAGCAATGGCTCAGGAGCAGACCAAGCGCGGCGGGGGCGGCGGAGACGACGACGATCTCACCGGCAGCACTGCGGCGGGCCAGGAACGCCGAGAGAAGCTCACCGAGGACACCGATGATCTGCTCGACGAGATCGACGACGTGCTGGAAGAGAACGCCGAGGACTTCGTGCGCGCATACGTCCAAAAGGGCGGCCAGTGACCTGGTTGTCGCATGATCGTCTGCCCCTCAACTCAGCAACCCCAGGAATCGCCCTCACCGGCGTAGGTCTGTCGTCGTTTTCGGAGTTCCTGCGGTTGCAGGCACCGGAACTGTTGCCGACCGGCGCGGGTGCCGCGTACACCGGTGGGGTGGGTGAGCAACTGCCGCACGGCACCACCATCGTCGCGTTGAAGTACCCCGGCGGGGTCCTCATCGCCGGTGACCGCCGTTCGACGCAGGGCAACATGATCGCGGGCCGCGACGTGCAGAAGGTGTACGTCACCGACGAGTACACCGCGACCGGCATCGCCGGCACCGCGGCGATCGCCGTCGAGTTCGCCCGGCTCTACGCGGTGGAGCTGGAGCACTACGAGAAGCTCGAGGGCGTCCCGCTGACGTTCGCCGGCAAGGTCAACCGGCTGTCGACCATGGTGCGCGGCAACCTCGGGGCCGCGATGCAGGGCCTGGTGGCGTTGCCACTGTTGGCCGGTTACGACATCGACGCCGACGACCCGCAGACCGCGGGGCGCATCGTGTCGTTCGACGCCGCCGGCGGCTGGAACGTCGAGAGCGAGGGCTACCAGGCGGTGGGCTCGGGCTCGCTGTTCGCCAAGTCGTCGATCAAGAAGCTCTACAACCAGATCAACGACGCCGACACCGCGCTGCGGGTCGCCATCGAGGCGCTCTATGACGCCGCCGATGACGACTCCGCCACCGGCGGCCCGGATCTGGTGCGGGGCATCTACCCGACCGCGGTCACCATCGACGCCGACGGCGCCGTGGACATCGCCGAGGAGCGGATCGCCGAACTCGCGCGGGTCGTGGTCGAGAGCCGTACTCGTGGTGGGGATTCGGGGCCGGAGACCAAGCGGGGTAAGAAATGAGCTTCCCGTACTTCATCTCGCCCGAGCAGGCGATGCGCGAGCGCAGCGAGCTCGCACGCAAGGGCATCGCCCGCGGTCGCAGCGTGGTGGCCCTGGCCTACGCCGACGGCGTGCTGTTCGTCGCCGAAAACCCTTCGCGCTCACTGCAGAAGATCAGCGAACTCTACGACCGAGTGGGTTTCGCGGCCGCCGGCCGGATCAACGAGTTCGAGAACCTGCGCCGCGGCGGTATCCAGTTCGCCGACACCCGTGGCTACGCCTATGACCGGCGTGACGTCACCGCACGCCAGCTGGCCAACGTCTACGCCCAGACGCTGGGCACCATCTTCACCGAGCAGGCCAAGCCCTACGAGGTGGAGTTGTGTGTTGCCGGGGTCGCCTACCAGGGCCAGACGAAAGCACCTGAGCTCTACCGGGTTACCTACGACGGCTCGATCACCGATGAGCCGCACTTCGTGGTGATGGGCGGCACCACCGAGCCGGTCACCAACGCGCTCAAGGAGTCCTACGCCGAGAACGCGGAGCTCGCTGACGCACTGCACATCGCGGTCAACGCGCTCAAACAGACCGACACCGGCAACGGTGCCGAACCGCGCGAACTGGGGCCGGGCACCTTGGAGGTGGCCATTCTGGACGCCAACCGGCCCAAGCGTGCGTTTCGGCGGATCGTTCGGTCGACGCTGGAAGATCTGCTGCCGCAACAGGGTTCGCCGGGGGAGACGTCGGACAATCCTCCGGGCTAGGTGGTGCGATGGCCAAGGAATACGGGGTCAAAGAGAAGGACCTGGTAGTCGCTCACATCATCGACCTGGTGCTGACCGGGAAGCTGCGCGGTGGTGACCGGATCGATCGCGACGCGATTGCCGCCGAGTTAGGGGTCAGCCGACTTCCGGTGCATGAGGCAGTGGCCCAGCTCGAGCACGACGGGTTTGTGCTCACCCGCTATCGCCGCGGCGCATTCATCGAGCGCTTCGATGAAGCTGTGGTGCACGAACATCATGAGCTGTACGGAATGTTGGTCGGCATGGCGTCGGCCAGGGCGGCCGCCAATCCCACGCCCCGAGTCCTTGCCGATCTCGCCGCAGCGATGCAGACCATTCGAGACGCTCGGGGGCCGACAGTCGGGGAGGCGGCCATGGCATACCGCAAGATCATCGTCGACGAGTACGCCGGCCCTCGGCTTCGAGCGGAAATCAGTGCTGCGCAAGGCCTTCTGCCGATCCGATTCTGGACGGACTACGACGATTACACCACTGAACTCATCGCCAGCTACGAGGCCGAGAATACGGCGATCCGCAACCGTGACGCCGATGCGGCCCGAACCGCCTGCGTGGAGCGGTCGGCGTGGCACGTCAAGGCGGTGCTCGCCGAGCTGGCGAACCGTGGCGTGTTGAACGACGGAGCCGCCGGCTGACTCTGAAGACGCCACGGTCGCCGGGCCATGATGAACCCGACGACCGTGGTGCCTGGGTGTAAGGGCTACCCCGCGGGCGCCCAATGGGCGCCGGTGCCGCCCGTTCCGCCGGCGCCGCCGGCGGTCCCGGCGGGCGCAGTGCCGGACTGGCCAGGGCTGCCTGCGGTTTCGCCGGCCGCCCCGCCGTCGCCGCCGTTGCCTCCGGTACCGCCGTTGACGGTTCCCGCGCCGTTGCCACCGTTGCCGCCATTGCCGCCGGCGCCGCCGTCGCCGCTGGTGGCGGGTTGCCCGCCGGCGAGATAGCCAGTTCCGCCGGCTCCGCCGTTGCCGGCGCTGCCGCCGTTGCCGGCGTGGCTGGGCCCGAGGCCGAGATCGTTGGCCGGGGTGTCGATACCGCCGCTCGCACCGCCGGCCCCACCGTTGCCGCCGTTTCCACCCGTGGTCGCACCGGCACCGGCGCTACCGCCGGCTCCGCCGTCACCGCCGGACGCGGTTCCGGACCCGCCTGCACCGCCGCTACCGCCGTGACCGCCGGCGCCCCCGGGACCAAGCACGCTGCCGGTGTTGGAGGCGCCGCCCCCGCCGTTGCCGCCGTTGCCGCCCACGCTGACCACACCGGCGCCGGTGGCGCCATTGCCACCGGCACCCCCGTCGCCGCCGGGTGCTCCGCCCGCAATAGCAAGCCCCCCATCACCGCCGTTGCCGCCGACGCTGTAGGTGCTGCCGTCGTATTGCCAGCCGGTGCTGGTTCCGCCGTTGCCGCCATTGCCGCCGCCCCAACCGCCGGCGCCGCCGTTACCACCGGTGTAGCTGCCGGTTCCGCCGTTACCGCCGTCGCCACCGGATCCGGCGGCGGTGGAGTAGCTGTCACCACCGAGGCCACCGTCGCCGCCGGTGGTCTTGACGCTTGCGTCCGTGGCGATTCCGTTGCCGCCGTTTCCACCGCTGCCGCCCGCACCGTAGGCATTGAAGCCGCCGCCGCCGCCGTCGCCCGCCCGTCCGGCGGTGGCGTCGCCGCCGTCGCCGCCGTTGCCGCCGTGACTTGCCATGGCGTTGTTCTCTGAGGCGCCGCCGGACCCGCCGTATCCACCGGCCCCGCCATTGAGGCCGGTGCCGCCGTGTCCGCCGCTGCCGCCGTCACCGCCGATGTGGCCCGAACCGGCGTCCCCGCCGTAGCCGGCACTGCCGCCATTGCCGAGGTAGGAGCCGTCGGTGTCCCGGTAGGCGTTGCCGCCATCACCACTGTTGCCGCCGTTGCCGCCGTTTCCGCTGGTGCCGGCCTGCCCGTACATCGGGCTGGTGTAGATGCTGGACCCACGGCCACCGGCCGATCCGCCGTTGCCGCCTTGGCTACCCCAGCTGCCGTTGCCGCCGTTGACGTGGTCGGCGGTGCCGGTGGCGCCGGCGCCACCCGCCCCGGCGTGGCCTCCGGTTCCGCCGTTGCCGCCGTTGCCGAACATGAAGCTGCTGCGCCCACCGGCCCCGCCGTTGCCGCCGGCGCCGCCGCCGGTGCCGTTCCCGTCGCCGCCGCCCGCGAAGGTGCCTGCGGCGCCCGTTGCGCCGGCGGCACCGATTCCGCCGTCGCCGCCGTTACCGAAGAACCAGGCCGAAGCGTTGCCGCCGTTACCGGCGTTGCCACCCGAACCGCCGGCGTCGATCGCGACACCACCGTTTCCGCCGTTGCCGCCGTTACCCATCCAGAGCCCGCCGGCCCCGCCGTCACCGCCGTCGGCACCCGCCCCGCCGTTGCCGCCGGTTCCGCCGTCGCCGATCCAGCCGGCCGCGTTGCCGCCGTTGCCGCCGCCGATGCCAGCTTCGGTGCTGATCCAGCCGTTTCCGCCGTCGCCGAGCCACAGGCCGCCGTTGCCGCCGTCCGGGTTTGCTTCGGTGCCGTCGAGGCCGTTGCCGATCAGGTATTGGCCGGCCATGGTGTTGATGGCGCCGTTGACCAGCTCACCGAAGTCGCTGGTGATCCAGGCCTGCAGGCCGTCGTGGATCGGGTCGTAGAACCACTGGTCGATCATGGTGGTCCAGTCGAAGGCGCCCACCTCGGCCGGCTCGGGGGTCAGCCATGCCGAGGTGTCGAAAAGATCGGCGATCCAATCGAACTCATCAGCCTGGGCCGGCGGCGCCGTCAGGGGGGCCATGCCGAAAGCCAGGAATGCGCCGACCGAGCTGGCGGCGCCGAAGGCCCGGGAGGCACGGCGGGTGTTGGTGTGGTGACTCATGTGCAGGGATACCTCTCTCAAAGAAATGGGGAGCGAAGGGCTTTGGGGGTCAGAGGCCGAGCAGGTCGCCGAGCCAGCCGAACGCGTCCGTTGCGTCAGCGGCGCCCCCGTCATCGACGATGGGCAACTCAGCCCCGGCCAGCGGCGGGGTCACCACCACCGGGCCCTTGCCGTCCCAGCCCGAGCCGAGCAGGGCGCCGACGGTTTGGCCCCAGGCCTGCATGGCCGCGATCGGCCCGATACCGGCACTGTTGAGATCGAGGGTGCCCAGCACCGGGACCCCACTGAATTCCAGACCCACACTTTGGAAGATCGACCCACCAACCGCCGGCACCTCCGCGGCGACCTCGCCCCCGGGACCCAGCACCTGGTAGATCGGCGCGGCCGCACCCGGGGACAACAACCCGCCGAACGCGAAGTCCAGGTGATCCATGTTCATGCCGGCGGGGAAGAAACCGGCCTCGTTGATCATCGGTAACAGCGCATCGAGGTTCAGGGTGGCGCCGTTGAAGAACGCGCCGCCCATGTTGACCAGGATGTCGAGGGGGTTGTCGCCGTCGGTGATGCCGTTGAGCAACGCAATCCAGGGGCTGATGCCAGGGCCGATCATGCCCATCAACATCGCACTGGCCGGAGAGCCGAGGTAGTCGATGATCGGCATGATCGAGTCTTTGTCCACATCCGCGGGGATGTAGCCGGCGATCTGGCCGAACATCAGCTGATGGGTGCCGTCCATGGTGTGGTTGAGCACCGTGGAGTGGGTCGCGTCGGTTTCGTTCTGCAACGCCCACCCGGAGATCACCGCGTTCAGATGTTTCTGAACCTCTTCGGTTACCTCGTTGATCGACCCGGCGCGGTCATTGGCCAACAGATCCCAGTAACCCATCTGATTGGCAATGAACTGCTGCATCCCCACTCCGGGCGCCAAATACCAGTTGTTCAGCATGGTGGTCACATTGGCCGACGCGGCATTAAGTACGTCGTCCCACGCACTGGCCAGCGCCACGGCACGCGACTGCACATCAAGGGAGACCGGCATCGACACAGGAGCTGGGGAAGCGGCAACAAGACTGGCTCCAACCAGTGCCACACCAGCGGTGGTATAGGGGCGAACGGTGGCGCGCAAGGGGAACTCCTTCAGGTATGTGATGCACAGCACGAGATCGACAAGCTGAACTTAGCTTAGAAATTGCTGTCTTGTATACGTGATTCTGAAACGTGTTCTAATCCGCAGGTCCTGGGTGCTGTTGTCGGACGGGTTTCGTGCTGTCTGTATTAGGCGATCCGGCTGGCGGTCCGGCCCGTGGCCAGATATGACGAGGTAGCGCGCCTATCCTTGAGGTGGACGCTGGTGGCGCCGACCGGGAAGGCGGGGCATCTTTCCGGCGCATTGTGCGCATTCGGCCGCGATATTATGTATACGTGAAATGTCGGATGGCGCGGATCAAGGAGGGAAACGCAGACTTCTGTCTGCGACACTCAGGTGCTACTCATTAACGTGCGCGCGTCATCGAGCGCGGCGAAAGCGACGTGTGACCACGGTCTGAGCCTTCGAACGCGTGTGTCACACTGCGGCTGCGCTAGGGTTTGGCGGAGAAAGGGTCGCTACGTCAGATAGTGGAGTTTTTGCAGGCTCGCATTGCCACACGTGGTCCGGGCGCTTTCGGTGATCCAACAAAGCGCCCTGCCGAGTTTTGCGAAAGTTCCAGGTGAGCACTCCATGCCCAAGAAGTACGGGGTCAAGGAAAAGGACCTGGTTGTCAATCACATTGTCGACCTAGTGCTTGCCGGAGAGTTGCGCACGGGCGACCGCATCAACCGTGACGCGATCGCGGCCGCTCTGGGGGTCAGTAGGCTTCCGGTTCAGCAGGGCATCGACCAACTCGAGCACGACGGACTGTTGGCCAGCCGTTATCACCGCGGTGTCTTTGTTGAGCGGTTCGATGAAGCGGCCGTTCTCGAACAGCATGAACTGCACGGTGTGCTGAACGGGATCGCCTCAGCGCGTGCGGCGACGAACCCGACGCCGCGAGTGCTCGCCGAACTGTATGCGGCGTTGCGGACGTTGCGAGCCAGTAAGGAGCCCAAGGCATTTCAAGAGGCGGCGTACGCCTACCGGCGCATCATCGTCGAGGAGTACGCCGGTCCCCGGCTGCAGGCGGCGATCGTCGCGGCACGTGTCTTCGCGCCGCGCGGATTCTGGGGGAGCTATCCCCGGGGCAATGAGGAGTTCGTGCACACATACGAAGCCGAAACCGCGGCAATTCGCGGCCAGGATCCCGAGGCCGCGCGGGCCGCGAACATGGAGCGGGCGGACTTGCGGGCGAAGGTGGTGATCGCCGAGTTGACCGAGCGAGGCGTGCTGAACGACGCGTCGGCCACCTGACGAACAGACGCTAATGTCCCCCAAAACAGGAGTTTTGGGGGACATTAGCGTCTTGTTGTCGGCCTAGCCGGGCTGACCGTCGTTGCCTGCGGTGCCGGGTTGTCCAGCGGGGGTTCCGTTGCCGCCATTGCCCGCGGTCCCACCGGTACCGGCCGCACCGCCTGCGCCGTGGGCCCCGCTGGAGCCGCCGGTGCTGGTGCCGCCGGCCCCGCCCGCGGCGCCATCGCCGCCCGCGCCGCCGTTGCCGCCGTTGCCGCCGGGCAAGGTGTTGCCGTCGGAGTCGGTGCCGCCGTTGCCGCCAGCCCTACCGGCGCCGCCGGTGCCCCCCGCACCGCCGGTACCACCCTTGCCGCCGTCGCCGGAGACCGCGCTACCCCCGGAACCGCCCTTGCCGCCGTTGCCGGCGTCGCCACCGTTGCCGCCGTTGCCGCCGGGACCGTGCGCGGGGTTGGTTGCGGGTCCTCCTACGAACCCAGTGCCGCCGGTCCCGCCGTTGCCGCCGTTGCCGCCATCGACGGCGCCTTGAGCGCTACCACCGGTACCACCGACACCTCCATCACCGCCGGTACCGATGGTGCCGCTGCCGCCGTTGCCGCCATTGCCGCCGTTGCCGGCATGGCTGGGTCCGATGCCCAGGTCGTTGGCAGGGGTCTCGACGCCGCCGCTGGCGCCGCCGACACCGCCTGCTCCACCGTTGCCGGCGGTGCCGCCCGCGCCGCCGGTCACGGGGATAGACGCGGTGCCTCCGTTGCCTCCGTTGCCGCCGTTACCGCCGGAAGCGGTGCCAGAGCCTCCGGCCCCGCCTGCACCACCGTCGCCCGCGGCAAGTCCGGCGGTCATACTCCCTCCGTTGCCTCCGTTGCCGCCTTTGCCGCCGATGCTGATCACACCGGGGCCGGTGGCACCGTTGCCTCCGGCACCTCCGGCACCGCCTGTCCCGCCGTCGGTGGTGACGGTGCCGGCACCCCCGGCGCCACCGTTACCTCCGTTGCCGCCGATGCTGTAGGTGACGCCGTCGTGCTGCCAGCCAGTGCTTGTACCGCCGGCACCGCCCTTGGCGCCTTCGTAGCCGCCGCCGCTGCCGCCGCTGCCGCCGTTGCCTCCGTTGCCTCCGGCATAGGTACCGGTGCCGCCGTTGCCGCCGGTACCTCCTGGGCCGGCCCCAAAGGCGTTAGAGCCGTTGCCGCCCTTACCGCCGATAGTTTTGACCGTGGGGTCGTCGGTGGCGCCGTTGCCGCCGCTGCCGCCGTCGCCACCGCCGCTACCGCGGCCCGAGCCGCCGTTGCCGCCGTTTCCGCCGGTGCCGGCGCTGGCGAAACCACCGTTGCCGCCATCGCCGCCTCTGCCGCCGAGTTCGGGGTTCCCGGGGAGGCTGTTGCTGGCGGTGTTGCCGTTGCCGCCGTTGCCACCGTTGATCCCGGCGCCGCCATTGCCGCCGTTGCCGCCGTCCGCGCCGATGCCGGTCGGGCCCGTGTAACCCCCGCCGTAGCCGCCGTTGCCGCCGTTGCCGCCATTACCCAGGTAGTCGCCGCTGCCGTCTTGGTAGGCGTCGCCGCCGTTGCCGCCATTGCCGCCATTGGAGGAGTGGCCGAGTTGACCGGCCTGGCCGTACATCGGGCTGGTGAAGATGGTCGAGCCTCGTTCACCGGCAGTCCCACCGTGGCCGACTCTCCAATTGACTCCCGCGTTCCCGCCGTTGCCGCCGTTGACGTGTTCCGCGGTGCCGGTGGCTCCGTTTCCACCGTTGCCGTTGGCCCCGCCGTTACCGCCGTTGCCACCGTTGCCGAACATGAAGCTGCTGCGCCCGCCGTTGCCACCGCTGCCGCCGAGCCCGCCTGCGCCACCATTTCCGTCACCACCGTTGGTCCAGGTGCCTGCCACACCGTCAACGCCTGCGCCGCCCATGCCGCCGTTACCGCCATTGCCGAAGAACCAGGCTGAGGCGTTGCCGCCGAGTCCGCCGTTGCCACCGATGCTGTCGGCGTCCAGTGCTGCTCCGCCAGCCCCGCCGTTTCCGCCGTTGCCCATCCAGTTGCCGCCGGCTCCGCCGTCACCGCCGTTGGCACCGGCACCGCCATCACCACCGGTCCCACCGTCGCCGAGCCAGCCGGCCGCATTGCCGCCGTTGCCGCCTGCCACGCCGGCTTCGGTGCTGTCCCAGCCGTCTCCGCCGTCGCCGAACCACAGGCCGCCGTTGCCGCCGTCGGGGTTGGCTTCGGTGCCGTCGATACCATTGCCGATCAGGTATTGCCCGGCCATGGTGTTGATCGCGCCGTTGACCAGCTCACCGAAATCACTGGTGATCCAGGCCTGCAGTCCGTCGTGGATGGGGTCGTAGAACCACTGATCGATCATGGTGGTCCAGTCGAAGGCGCCCACCTCGGCCGGTTCGGGGGTCAGCCATGCCGAGGTGTCGAAAAGATCAGCGATCCAATCGAATTCGTCGGCCTGTGCCGGGGGAGCCACGGTCAGGGGGGTCATGCCGAATGCCAAGAATGCGCCGACCGCACTGGCGGCGCCGACCGCCCGGGAGGTGCGGTGTGCATTGATGTGGTGACTCATGTGCAGGGATACCTCTCTCAAGGAATGGGGGTAAAGGGTTTTGGGGCTCAGAGGCCGAACAGGTCGCCCAGCCAGCCGAACGCATCGGTAGCCGCACCGGAGCCGCCGTCATCGAGCGTGTCGGTGATTGGCAACTCAGCTCCCGCCAGCGGCGGGGTGACAACCACCGGGCCCTTGCCGTCCCAACCCGATCCCAACAGGGCACCGACGGTCTGTCCCCAGGCCTGCCAGGCCGCGATCGGCCCGATGGCGGCACTGTTGAGATCGAGGGTTCCCAGCACCGGGACGCCACTGAGTTCCAGCCCCACGCTTTGGAACAGTGACCCACCGATCGACGGCACTTCGGCCGCCACTTCACCGCCCGGGCCCAGCACCTGGTAGGTCACCGAGGCAGCGCCTGCGGACAGCAAACCGGCGAAGGCGAAGTCCAGGTGGTCCATGTTCATGCCGGCCGGGAAGAAGCCGGCCTCGTTGATCATTGGCAGTAGGGCATCCAGGTTGAGCGTGGCGCCGTTGAAGAACGCGCCGCCCATATTCGCCAGGATGTCGAACGGGTTGTCACCGTCGGTGATTCCGTTGAGCAACGCGATCCACGGACTGATCATGGGCCCGATCGACGCCATAAGCAGTGCACTGGCCGGGGACCCCAGGTAGTCGATGATCGGCATGATCGAGTCCGTGTCCACATCCGGTGGGATGTAGCCGGCGATCTGCCCGAACATCAGTTGATGGGTGCTGTCCATGGTGTGGTTGAGCACCGTGGCCCGGGTTTCGTCGGTGGCGTTCTGCAGCGCCCAGCCGGAGATCACCGCATTCAAGTGCAGCTGAATCTGCTCGTTTACCCAATTCGTGGAGCCGGCCGGGTCGTTGAGCAGCCGGTCGGCGTAGTCCAGCTGGTTGGCCACGAATTGCTGCATCCCAACCCCAGGGGCCAGGTAGTAGTTGTTCAGCATCGCAGTCAGATTGGCCGACGTCGCATTGAAAATGTCCTGCCATGCGCTGGCCAGTTGCACCGAGGAGGACTCGGTCTTGAGCAGAGCGGGCAGGGGGGCGGCCGCCGGTGTCACCGCGACAAGACTGGCCCCCACCAGAGCCACACCTGCGGTGGCGTAGGGGCGAACTGTGGCGTGCAAGGGGGTCTCCTTCAGGTATCTGGGGCACAGCGCGACATGGAACGGGACGAGAGTAGCTGAGAGTTGGATGATTTGTATACAAAAAATCAGAACAGGTTTCACCGGCGCGAAGTTATCGCTGGTAACGGGGTTGCGGCATGACCTTCGGGGTCCTGGCCTCCTGGGCTAGAGACCAGTAAATCTGCAGGTGTTACAGCTTTCGTTGCGCTCGTCGGGAGCTTCGTCACGTGGCGGGAGCGCTTCTTGTCCGGCCGCGGCTTCTCGCGCCAAAATATGAATGTAAGTAACGGCAGGATGCCCCTCACGAGCGTTGCGCGCCAAGAAAGGTTCGACCGGGCCGTACTCCTGTCTCAGCCTTTAGACGGGTTTCTATGAACTCGGACTCCCGGCTCAGGCGTGCGGGGCGCGAAATCTTCCAAGACCGCCTCGCGGCAGATAGATTTGGGTTTCATGGCGCTCGCGGACCGCAACCCCAATCCGGGTGCATGAGCGCTGTCATCAAGCGACTGCGTGACATCCGCGCAACCGATATCGCGTTCAGTGGCGGCAAGGGCGCCAACCTCGGTGAGCTGCTGGCGGCCGAGCTGCCCATACCCGACGGATTCGTCATCGGGGTGCCCGCGCACGTAGTTCCCGCGGAGGTAGTACGTGCGGCGATCGTCGCGAACTACCAAGCCATGGGCGATGACGTCGCCGTAGCCGTGCGATCCTCGGCCGTGTCCGAGGACGGCGACAGTGCGTCGCATGCGGGAATCTACGAGACGGTTCTCAACGTCCGGGGAAGCGCGCAACTGCTTGCCGCCGTGGACCATTGCTGGACGTCGACCTCGTCCCCGCGGGCTCGCCGATACCGGGAAGCGCGGGGGCTGGATCCCGATGTCGACATGGCTGTCGTCGTTCAGCGGCAGATCGATTCGGCCTGTGGAGGCGTCGCTTTCACCGCGGACCCATTGAACGGCCGTACGGACCGGGTGGTCATCGAGTTTGCGCACGGAGATGGCGGAAATGTGACCGATGGCTTGGTCACGCCCGAGCGCACGGTGGTGGACAAGAGCGGCTTGCAGGTCGTCGACACCGGGGTATCGATGCGGAAATATCCGTTGTCCCACAACCAGATTCGAAACATTGCCGAGTGTGCAGTGCGGATCGAACGGTGGTACGACAGCCCGCAGGACATCGAGTGGGTCGTCGATGAACAAGGTCAGGTCTGGGTTCTGCAGGCGCGGCCGGTCACCGGGGCCGACGTGGTGGCGGCCCAGGCGAGAAGCATCGAGCTATATGACCCGCCGCGAGCGCCCGAAAGTCGTTGGACCCGAGTGAACATCGGTGAAGCCGTGCCTGGCGTGCCGACGCCGCTTTCCTGGTCGATGTGGAGTGTTGGCCTCACCGAGGCGCAGCGACAAACGCAAACCCACCTCGGCGTCGTGACACAGCGCGAGAGCCGGCAGGGGCAGCTTCTGACCCTCGCACGGGGCTGGCCGGTGCTGTCGGTCGACTTGCTGTTGAGCCAAGTCGCTCGGATCCCCGGCGTGGATCCGAGCGCGTTCAGCCAGCAGCTTCTCGGCGAGGCGGAACACGTCGACGCGGCACCGACACACGCGCGCGTCGCGACGGCATGCCGGATGGCCCTCCGCGCACCGGTCACCCTTGCGTTGCTGAATCGGCGCCTGCGCGCCGCCAGTGCGACTTCACGGCAAGCGTGGCAGCGGGATGCGTGGCGACCGGCCGACGATCCTCTGGCGCTGCTGGTCGGGGCCGCCAGGCGCTTCGAGGAGACCTTGACCATTCACACCATGCAGACGTACCTGTGCCAAAGCCTGTACCAGGCAGTCGAGCGCGTGGCCGGCGATCTGGCGATCGACCTGCTCTCCGGCGATGGTGACCTCCCCGAAGCGCAGCTGGCCAGGGATCTCGGTCTGCTTGCCGGCGGCGCGATCGCGCTCGACCAGTTCCTTCGCGAACACGGATTCCACGGACCCGACGAGGGCGAGATCGCGTCCGCGTCGTGGCGGCAGAACCCGGAACCGGTGCTGCAGGCAGCACACACCTGGGCCGATGGCGGCGGTGTACGCGATCCGCGTGTCGCGTTGGACCGCCGGCGCGATGAACGACGCCAGGCAGAGTCGGACCTGCGTGCTCTTTTGCCGCGCGCGCGGCGCGGTGCCGTCACCGGCCTGATCGCGATGGCGCGTCGAGCCCTGGTCGGTCGGGAGATCGGGAAGACCGCCTTCCTACAAGATCTTGACGTTGCCCGCCATGCGGTGTCCTTCATGGACGCAGATGCGGTCTGGTGCACACTCGACGAACTCCGGGGAAGCGCAGCGCTGTCTTCGGCAGATGTTCTTGCCCGCCAACGGGTTCGGTCGCGATTCGCCACGCAGGAGCCCCCGTTGTCGTTTGCCGGCGATCCGGGCAACCCGCCGGCCGCGGTCGGGGGGCAGGCACTCATTACCGGTGCCGCTGCGAGCCCGGGCCGTGCCCGGGGACGGGCACGGGTGGTGACCGATCCCAGCGCGTCCGTCGACCTCGGCGCTGGCGATGTGCTGATCGCACGAACCACCGACCCGTCGTGGGTGGTGCGGTTCATGGCAGTGGCCGGGATGGCCATCGATGTGGGCGGCACGTTGTCGCACGCCGCGATCATCGCGCGCGAACTCGGCATACCGTGCGTCATCGGGACAGGCAACGGCACCCACGTCATCCCCGATGGGGCGTGGGTGGAGGTCGATGGCTCGCAGGGGACCGTGCGAATCCTCGATAAGCCGCCTACCGATCGATCCGGAAACGCTTGACGCGCGCGCCCGCACCGGACACCAGCTCGACCCGGCTGCGCGGAACGTCGAAATGCTCTGCCAGCACCCGGATGACGGCGGCGTTCGCCTTGCCGTCCACCGCGGGCTCGCGCACGTAGACGGTCAGCTGCCCGTCGTCGTCGGTCTCGACCAGGGGGCCTTTGCGGCTGCCCGGCTTGACCTTGACGACGACGGATTCTGCCATCGCGGAGTAACTACCGGGCGACGATCACCGACGAGCCGTGCCCGAACAGACCCTGGTTGGCGGTGACGCCCACCGTGGCGCCCTCGACCTGCCGGCCGGTGGCCTGACCGCGCAGCTGCCAGGTCAGCTCGCACACCTGGGCGATGGCCTGCGCCGGGATCGCCTCGCCGAAGCAGGCAAGCCCACCGGACGGGTTCACTGGCACCCGGCCGCCGATGGTGGTGGCGCCGCTGCGCAGCAGCTGCTCGCCTTCACCCTTGGCGCACAGGCCCAGGTGTTCGTACCAGTCGATCTCCAGCGCGGTGGACAGGTCGTAGACCTCGGCCAGGCTGACGTCCTCGGGGCCGATCCCGGCCTCGGCGTAGGCCGCATCCAGGATCTGGTCCTTGAACACCCGCTCCGGGGCCGCCACCACGGCGGTGGAATCGGTTGCGATGTCCGGCAATTCGGGCAGGTGCTGCGGGTAGCGGGGGGTCACGGTGGACACCGCGCGCACCGACGGCACACCGTCGAGCGAACCCAGGTGCTTGCGGGCGAATTCCGCGCTGGCCACGATCAACGCCGCAGCGCCGTCGGAGGTGGCGCAGATGTCGAGCTGGCGCAGCGGGTCGGAGACCACCGGGCTGGCCAGCACGTCTTCGACCGCGGATTCCTTGCGGTAGCGGGCATTCGGGTTGCTCAGGCCGTGGCGAGAGTTCTTCACCTTCACCTGCGCGAAGTCCTCGGAGGTGGCGCCGTAGAGGTCCATCCGGCGGCGCGCCAGCAGCGCGAAGTACACCGGGTTCATCGCGCCGATCAGGTGGAACCGCTGCCAGTCCGGGTCGTTCTTGCGCTCGCCGCCGACCGGGGCGAAGGCGCCCTTGGGGGTGGTGTCGGCGCCGATCACCAGCGCCACGTCGCAGAAGCCGGCCAGGATCTGGGCCCGGGCGCTCTGCAGGGCCTGCGAACCGGAGGCGCAGGCGGCGTAGGACGACGACACCGGAACCCCGTTCCAGCCCAGCTTCTGGGCGAACGTCGAACCGGCGATGAAGCCCGGGTAGCCGTTGCGGATGGTGTCCGCGCCGGCGATGAACTGGATCTGCTGCGCGTTCAGGCCGGCGTCGGCCAGCGCGGCACGGGCGGCGACCACCCCGTACTCGGTGAAGTCGCGGCCCCACTTGCCCCACGGGTGCATTCCCGCACCCAGGATGTACAGCGGCTCAGGAGCGCTCATGCGTCCACCTTCTTCCACGCGTAGACGGTGCGCGTCACGCCGTTGTCGTCGGTGTAGAGCGGCATGGTGGTCAGTTCCATCTCCATGCCGACCTTCAAGTCCGCGGCCAGGGTGCCCTCGACGACCTTGCCCAGCACGATCAGGCCCTCGTCGGCCAGTTCCACCGCGGCGATCGCGAACGGCTCGAACGGGTCGCTCGGCGGGTAAGGAGACGGCGGGAGGTACCGGTTCTCGGTGTAGCTCCAGATCTTGCCGCGCCGCGACAGCGCGACCGGCTCCAACACGTCGCCGTCGCAGGCGGGGTTGGGGCAGTTGTTCTCACGCGGCGGGAACACATAGGTGCCGCACTGCGGACACTTGGCGCCGGTCAGGTGGGGGAGGCCGGCGTCGTCGGTGGCGAACCACCCGTCGATGGCCGGCTGCGAGGCTACATCTGGCACCCGGTCAGCGTACCCAACCCGAACGGCGAAACTGAAACGTGTTCTAAGTTCAGACCCGCGCCCGATCCGCTCCGGTGTCGCGCCGGTAGGCGGCGGTCACCCGGGCCAGGTTGTCCGACCGCAGGATGGCGCCGCGGCGGTGCATCTCCCGATTGGCGGCCACCACCGCGGCGGTCGCTTCTCGGCGGTGCTCCTCATAGGCTCGCAGGCCGGTGTCGGGATGCGCAGCCAGGCTGTCTGCCAGGGCGCGGGCGTCCAAGATGGCCTGCGATCCGCCGTTGGCGCCCACCGGATACATCGGGTGGGCCGCGTCGCCCAGCAGCGTCACGCGTCCACGGCCCCACCACGGCAGCGGATCGCGATCGACCATCGGATACTCCAGCGGGTCGGCGGTACGGCTCACCAGGTCGGCGACGTCGAGCCAATCCAGCCGCCAGCCGTCTAGGTAGTCCAACACCTGTTCGGCCTGGCATCGCTGATTCCAACGGGCAGCGTCCGGAAGCGGCCCGGGCTGGGCCTCGGGCACCAACAGCACCCAGTTGATCAGGCCGGCGCCGATCCGATAGATCACCAACTCGATGCCGTCGTCGGCCTTGACGATCGCCATGGTCTGCCCGTCCAGGTACGGCTCTCCGGGCGCTGCCCCGCGCCACATCCGGACTCCCGACCACCGCAGTTCGTCGCCGGCGGGGTGCAACTGGGTGCGCACCGCCGAATGAATCCCGTCGGCACCCACCAGGACGGCGCCCGCGAGTTCGTCATCACCCAGCTGCACCCGCACCGCGTCGCCGTCGTCGACGAACCCGGTGACCCGGGATCCGGTGCGTATTGCGCCCGCCCCCAACCGCTCCCGCACGGCGTCGAGCAACAACAGCTGCAGGTCCCCGCGATGCACCGAGTACTGCGGGAATTCGTAGCCGCCCGCCAACCCTCGCGGTTCACGGAACAGTTCCCGGCCGCGAGTGTCGAAGTACGCCAGCGATGTCGGCGCCACCGCCAGCGCCGACAGCCGCTCGCCCAGCCCCAGCGCGAACACCTCGCGGACGGCGTGCGGCAGCAGGTTGATTCCGACGCCCAGCGGTCGCAGCTCCCGAGCGCTTTCGACGACGGTCGCGGGGATCGCTTGGGCGTGCAGGGTCAGTGCGGTGGTTAATCCGCCGATGCCGGCTCCGGCGATCACAACGTCTGTCATGACTTCAGCGTCCTGGCCCGGAAACTATAAGTCCAATATCTGTTTAGTCCAGAAACTATATTCATCGCTTATGGAACTGCGACAGCTCGAATACTTCGTGGCGGTGGTCGAGGAAGCCAACTTCACCCGCGCGGCGCAACGGGTGCATGTGGCGCAGCCGGCGGTCAGCGCCCAGATCGGGCGGCTGGAGCGAGAACTCGGCCAGCGGCTGCTGGACCGCTCCCGCCGGGAGGTCCGTCCGACGGCGGCCGGCGCGGCGGTGCTCCCGTACGCCAAGGCCGCGTTGGCGGCGGTGGATGACGTGCGGCTGGCCGTCGACGAGCTCAGCCGGCTGGTGCGCGGCACGGTTACGATCGGCACCGTCACCGCCCATCCCGTCGACGTGCCCGGGCTGCTCGCCGAGTTTCACGCCGAGTATCCGAACGTCGAAATCACCCTCAGCACAGCTAATTCCGATGAGCTGATCGAGGCGGTTCGCGGCGGCGACTTGGACGTGGCGATCGTCTCGGTCGGTCCCGGCGAGCAACCCGCCGGGCTGGACATCGAGGTGGTCACCGACGAGCCCGTCGATGCCGCGGTGAGCCCGGCCGACGAGCTGGCCGGACATGCCACGGTCAGCCTCGCGCAGTTGGCGCGGCGGCCGCTGATCACCCTGCCGGTCGGCACCGGCATCCGCCGCCAGCTCGATCAGGCCTGCGCTGCGGTCGGCGTCTCGCCCCGGATCGCGTTTGAGGCCAGCACCCCGCAGGCGCTGGCCGAGCTCGCCGAGCGTGGGCTCGGGGTCGCGATCCTGCCGCGCTCGATGGCTCGCGGCCGCCCGGGCCTGCACCCATTGCGGCTGACGCCGGAGCTGCGGGGCAGGCTGGTGTTGGCCTGGCGTGCGTCGGGACCGCGCAGCCCCGCCGCCCGGGTGCTCGTCGACAGGGCGCGGCAGTTACTGCGTGTCGGGACGGGTGCCTAGAGTTGGGGCCGTGAGTCAGACCAAACCGACGCTGCTGCTTCTCGACGGAAACTCGCTGGCGTACCGGGCGTTCTATGCCCTGCCCGCGGAGAACTTCAAGACACGCAGCGGCCTGACGACCAACGCGGTCTACGGGTTCACCGCGATGCTGATCAACCTGCTGCGCGACGAGAATCCCACCCACATTGCCGCCGCGTTCGACGTGTCGCGGCAGACGTTCCGCTCCGAGCGCTTCCCGGAATACAAGGCCACCCGCTCGTCGACCCCCGATGAGTTCCGCGGCCAGATCGATATCACCAAGGAGGTGCTGGCCGCGCTGGGCATCACCACGCTGTCTGAACCCGGCTTTGAAGCCGACGACCTGATCGCCACCCTGGCCACCCAAGCCGACGCCGAGGGCTACCGGGTGCTGGTGGTCACCGGCGACCGCGACGCCCTGCAGCTGGTCAACGAGAACGTCACCGTGCTCTACCCCCGCAAGGGCGTCAGCGACCTGACCCGCTTCACCCCGGACGCCGTCGTCGAGAAGTACGGCCTGACCCCGGCGCAGTACCCCGACTTCGCCGCGCTGCGCGGCGACCCCAGCGACAACCTGCCGGGCATCCCCGGGGTGGGGGAGAAGACCGCGTCGAAGTGGATCACCGAATACGGCTCCCTGCAGGGGCTGGTGGACCAGGTCGACACCGTCAAGGGCAAGGTCGGAGATGCGTTGCGCGCCAACCTGTCCACCGTGATCCTCAACCGCGAGCTGACCGATCTGGTCCGCAACGTGCCGCTTGCCCAGACGCCGGACACCCTGCGACTGGTGCCGTGGGACCGTGAGCAGATCCATCAGCTCTTCGACGACCTCGAGTTCCGGGTGCTGCGTGACCGGCTGTTCGAGACGCTCTCCACCGCCGGTGGTGCGGTGCCCGAAGCCGAGGAGGGCTTCGAGGTGCGCGGCGGTGCCCTGGAGCCGGGGACGGTCGGCTCGTGGCTGGCCGAACACGCCGCCGACGGCCGGCGCACCGGGCTGGCCGTGATCGGCACCCACCGCAGCTTCGACAGCGACGCGACCGCGCTGGCCCTGGCCTCGGCGGACGGCGAAGGCGGCTACATCGACACCGCGGCGCTGACCGCCGAGGACGACGCCGCACTGGGCGCCTGGCTGGCCGACCCGGCCAAGCCCAAGGCGCTGCACGAGGCCAAGCTGGCCATCCACGACCTGGCCGGGCGCGGCTGGACCCTGGACGGCGTCACCTCTGACACCGCCCTGGCCGCTTACCTGGTGCGGCCCGGCCAGCGCAGCTTCAGCCTCGACGACCTCTCGGTGCGTTACCTGCGCCGGGAATTGCGTGCCGAATCCGATGAACAGCAACAGCTTTCGCTCCTAGATGACACCGAGGGCGTCGACGATCAGGCCGTGCAGACCGCGATCCTGCGAGCCCGGGCCGTCAATGACCTGGCTGACGCGCTGGATCTCGAGCTGGCCCGTATCGACTCGTCCGGACTGCTCGCCGACATCGAGCTGCCCCTGCAGCGGGTGCTTGCCGAGCTGGAGACCGCCGGGATCGGTGTGGACCTCGATCACCTGAGCCAGCTGCAGAGCCGGTTCGGTGACCAGATTCGCGACGCGGCCGAGGCCGCGTACGCGGTGATCGGCAAGCAGATCAACCTCGGCTCGCCCAAGCAGCTGCAGGTGGTGCTCTTCGACGAATTGGGCATGCCCAAGACCAAGAAGACCAAGACCGGTTACACCACCGACGCCGACGCGCTGCAGACCCTGTTCGACAAGACCGGTCATCCGTTCCTGGAGCACCTGCTGACCCACCGCGACGTCACCCGGCTGAAGGTGACGGTCGACGGATTGCTGAAATCGGTTGCCTCCGATGGCCGGATCCACACCACGCTGAACCAGACGATCGCGGCGACCGGCAGGCTGTCGTCCACCGACCCCAACCTGCAGAACATCCCGATCCGCACCGATGCCGGCCGCCAGATCCGCGACGGCTTCGTGGTCGGCGAGGGTTACCCCGAGCTGATGACGGTCGACTACAGCCAGATCGAGATGCGCATCATGGCGCACCTGTCGGCCGACGAGGGCCTTATCGAGGCGTTCAACACCGGCGAAGACCTGCACTCGTTCGTCGGGTCGCGGGCGTTCTCGGTGCCCATCGACGAGGTGACCCCGGACATGCGCCGCCGCGTCAAGGCGATGTCCTACGGCCTGGCCTACGGGTTGAGTGCCTACGGGCTGGCCTCCCAGCTCAAGATCTCCACCGAAGAGGCCAAAGAGCAGATGGACGCCTACTTCGACCGGTTCGGCCGGGTCCGCGACTATCTGCACGAGGTGGTCGAGCAGGCCCGCAAGGACGGCTACACCTCCACGGTGCTGGGCCGGCGGCGCTACCTGCCGGAACTGGACAGCAGCAACCGTCAGGTGCGGGAATCCGCCGAGCGGGCCGCGCTCAACGCCCCGATCCAGGGCAGCGCGGCCGACATCATCAAGGTGGCGATGATCAACGTCGATGCCGCGCTCAAGGCCTCCGACCTGCGGTCGCGGATGCTGCTGCAGGTGCACGACGAGCTGTTGTTCGAGGTGGCCGACGGCGAACGCGAGCCGTTGGAGGCGCTGGTGCGCGACAAGATGGGCAGCGCGTACGAGCTGAGCGTGCCGCTGGAGGTCGCGGTCGGTTACGGGCGTAGCTGGGACGCTGCAGCGCACTAGCTTGTCCGACCCCGCCGCTACAATCGCACGTATGTTCGAGCCGAAGTCGGAGTCAGGGTCGGAGGGTTCGCCTCCGGAGGTGATCGCTTGGTTCAACGAGCGGTTTGAGCGGCGTTATCCGTCGACGACGCCGGAATCCGCGGCGTTGGTGGATCGGATCGGTGCGGCGGCGCGGGCGGAGAATCGGGCTGCGGCGGCGCAGTTGGTGGCGATCGGGGAGTTGTTCGCGCTGCGGTTGAGCCGGTGCGGCGAGACTGAGGAGTGGGCGGTGGATACCGAGGCGGCGGTGGCTGCTGAGGTTGCTGCGGCGTTGCGGATCAGTCAGGGGCTGGCGGCGAGCCGGTTGCGGTATGCCCGGGCGATGCGTGAGCAGTTGCCGCAGGTGGCCGAGGTGTTCAAGGCCGGCGATATCGATATTCGACTGTTTCAGACGATGGTGTATCGCACGGATCTGATTACTGATCGTGAGGTGTTGGCGGCCGTGGATGGCCAGTTGGCGGCGCAGGTGGTGCGTTGGCCGTCCCTGACCAGGAGTCGGTTGGCCGGCAAGGTCGACAAGATCGTGGCGAGAGCCGATAGGGATGCGGTGCGCCGGCGTAAAGAGCGCCAGGGGGAGCGGAAGATCGGGTTTCAGGATCAAGAGGGCGGGCTCTCGGAGGTCTACGGCAGCTTGTTCACCGCTGATGCCCGTGCCCTGGGGAAGGCCTTGGATGCGTTGGCGGCCACGGTGTGTGAGCATGATCCGCGCAGTCGTGATGAGCGGCGGGCCGATGCGATGGGGGTGCTGGCGGCGCGGGCGGATCGGCTTGGGTGTCGCTGCGGCTTGGCCGATTGTGCTGCCGGTGGGCGTGCGGCGGCCGGTCCGGTGGTCATTCATGTGATCGCCGAGCAGGCCACCGTCGACGGGGCGAGCGATGAGCCGGGCTGGTTGGTGGAGGCTGATGGTCTGGTCCCGCCGGAGCTGATCGCCGAGTTGGGCAAGTCGGCGCGGTTGGTGTCGTTGGTGCATCCCGGTGATGCCGCGCCCGAGTGCGGGTATGTGCCCTCGAAGGCGTTGGCTGATTTTGTACGGTGCCGGGACTTGACGTGTCGCTGGCCGGGGTGTGATCGCCCGGCGCTCGAGTGCGACATCGACCACACGATTCCCCGTGGCGCCGGCGGTGCCACCCATCCATCGAATCTCAAATGCTATTGCCGCACTCATCATTTGGTGAAGACGTTCTGGGGTTGGCGGGATCAACAGTTACCGGATGGGGCGGTCATCCTGACCTCGCCGTCGGGGCAGACCTATGTCACCACCCCGGGCAGTTCCCTGCTGTTCCCGCACTTGTGTGCACCCACCGGGGACCTGCCGGCACCCGAGCGACGCGACGACGATCGCTGTGGTGACCGCACCGCGATGATGCCCCGCCGTCGGCGCACCCGCGCCCAACACCGCGCGGCGCGCATCGCTACCGAACGCAACCAGAACCACAAAGCCCGCCAAGCACGACGTGGCGCTTTCGAAGCCGTCTGGTTCCCCAAAGTCGACGCCACCGCAGACGACGACCCACCACCCTTCTAGGCGGCCACTAGCCGCGGTTGAGGATTCGGGTGGCGTCTTGCGCCATCTGCGCCACGATGGCACCCGCGGGGACGACGTCGTGGATGAGGCCGACGGCCTCACCGATCAGGATGTGGGCAATGTCGAAGTCCGCTGCGGAGAGCCCCGCCTGAAAGGCAGCGACGGCCTCGGGCAGGTTGGCCAGCAGGTGGCTCTCGTCGCCATGCCAGCTTTGCAGGAACGCGTTGTGCAGCGCCCGCTCGTCGTATTGGGCAGGCCAATCGAGTTGGCGCACAAGGTCGTAGACGCGGGTGCGGATGGTGTCCTCACCGCTGGCTCGGATGACTCGTTCGTGCGCGCTGGGTGACACGAGTGCCTCACTGGAGGCCCAGAACCGCGTACCGACCAGCACACCGTCGGCACCGAGCGCCAGCGCCGCGGCCACCCCGCGGCCGTCGGCGATACCGCCCGCGGCCAGCACGAACGTCCCCGGTGAGTGCTCGGCCACCAGGTCGACGACGGCCGGGACAAACGTCATGGTCGACCGGGTCGACATTCCGTGGCCGCCGGCCTCGGCGCCCTGGGCCACGACGACGTTCGCTCCCGCCCGCAGCGCGGCATGCGCCTGCTCCAGGGTCTGCACCTGGCAGATCAGCGGAACGCCCGCGTCGCGGATGGATCCGGCGAAGGGCTCGGGATCACCGAAGGACAGCATGATCGCCGCGGGTTTCCGGTTGAGTGCGACGTCGAGAACCTCCGGCGCGCGGGCCAGGCTCCAGGTGATGAATCCGCACCCGACGCGCGCATCGCCGGCGGCATCGAATTCACGCTGCACCCAGTCAGCGTCGCCGTAACCCCCGCCGAGAAGGCCGAGTCCACCGGCCTGGGTGACCGCCGCGGCGAGCCGGCCGCCGGACGCCTGCGCCATGGGCGCCAGCACGATCGGGTGGTCGATACCGAAGAACTCGGTGAGGCGATTGCGCAGCGACACCGCGATTCCTCCTTGAGATCAGCGCCGTACCGGCAGGGGAGAGTGATACCCGGCCATCGTGTACAGCACCGGCGCCGCCGCCCGGGCCGCCACCACCCCGTAGGCGTCCTCGTGCTGCAGGGCGAACACCTCCGGATCGCCGAAGCCGCGGTCGATGCGGTCCCGCACGAACGCCAGCTCGACGACCTGGGCGGCGAACTTCTTCACCGACTGGGCGGCCGGGCGCCCGCCGATGCGCTTCGCTTCGCGGATCGCCAGCTTGCGGCTGCGGATCGACCCCAGCCAGGTCTGCTCGTTCGGGCTGATCAGGCCGCCCATCACCATGCCGGGCAGTTTGGTGGCGACCAGGTGCTGTTCGTGGCGGCGGCTCACCATGGCCAGCACGACCACCAGGATGAAGATCGGAATCATCCAGAACACGTAGGTCACCAGGAACATCTGGCCGCCGCCCATCGCCAGCGAGGCATTCCACAGGGCGTGCATGCCCACCGCCGCGAGGTAGCCGAGCAGGATCACGAACGCCTTCGCCCAGAATCCGTGGCGGCGCAGCGCGAAGAACACCCCGATGCCCGTCATCGTGGTGAACAGCGGGTGCGCGAACGGCCCGAAGATCAGCCGTGCGACGGCGACGGCCGCCATCTGGGTCGGTGACTCGGCCGGCGCGATGTAGACGATGTCTTCCATCCAGGCGAAGCCCACCGCGGTGACGCCCGCGTAGACCATGCAGTCGGTCAGCGAGTTCAGTTGGTGCCGACGCCGGCCGGTCAGCATGATCAGCAGGAACAGCCCCTTGGCGGCCTCCTCGATGAACGGCGCCTGGATCGCCGCCTGGTCGAAGGTCTTCGACACCAGGGGTTTCACCGTGGCCACCGTGGACCCGAAGGTCTCCAGTCCCACCGCCAGGACCACCGCCACTGACGCGCCCCACAGGAATGCCAGCTGCAGCAGGCGTCGCGGTTCGGGCTCCCAACGGTCCAGCCACCGGTAGCACAACAGCACCACCAGCATCGCCAGGCTCGAGAGCACCAATGCTGTCAGCGTGCCGCCCGGGTTGGCCGCGGTGAACAGCAGCAGCAGCGCGGTGAGGATGGCGAGCAGGATGATGACGAGGCGTGACGCTCCGACCTTGCGGTTCCGGATTGCGGGCATAGCGACGCAGCGTAGACGACCGGTTTGTCCAGCGTGCAATACGTCGAGTAGCCTCAACAGGTAGTCCTCGACTAGTCCTAGACCAGTACGCGGGCCACCGCACGCTCAGGCGTGCGTGACTTCACCCAGTCCCTACTACCTCAACTTGTCCGGAGCACCCCAACACATGCCAAGTCCCACCGTCACCTCGCCGCAAGTAGCCATCAACGACATTGGCTCGGCCGAGGACTTTCTCGCCGCCATCGACAAAACGATCAAGTACTTCAACGATGGCGACATCGTGGAAGGGACGATCGTCAAGGTTGACCGGGACGAGGTCCTGCTCGACATCGGTTACAAGACCGAAGGGGTCATTCCCTCCCGCGAGCTGTCCATCAAGCACGACGTCGACCCCCACGAGGTGGTGTCCGTCGGTGACGAGGTCGAGGCTCTGGTCCTGACCAAGGAGGACAAAGAGGGTCGGCTGATCCTGTCCAAGAAGCGCGCCCAGTACGAGCGCGCCTGGGGCACGATCGAGGAGCTCAAGGAGAAGGACGAGGCCGTCAAGGGCACCGTCATCGAGGTCGTCAAGGGCGGCCTGATCCTCGACATCGGGCTGCGCGGCTTCCTGCCGGCCTCGCTGGTGGAGATGCGTCGGGTCCGTGACCTGCAGCCCTACATCGGCAAAGAGATCGAAGCCAAGATCATCGAGCTGGACAAGAACCGCAACAACGTGGTGCTGTCCCGTCGCGCCTGGCTGGAGCAGACCCAGTCCGAGGTGCGCAGCGAGTTCCTCAACCAGCTGCAGAAGGGCGCCGTCCGCAAGGGCGTGGTGTCCTCGATCGTCAACTTCGGCGCCTTCGTCGACCTGGGCGGCGTGGACGGCCTGGTGCACGTCTCCGAGCTGTCCTGGAAGCACATCGACCACCCGTCCGAGGTGGTGCAGGTGGGCGACGAGGTCACCGTCGAGGTGCTCGACGTCGACATGGACCGCGAGCGGGTCTCGTTGTCGCTCAAGGCCACCCAGGAAGACCCGTGGCGCCACTTCGCCCGCACCCACGCGATCGGCCAGATCGTGCCGGGCAAGGTCACCAAGCTGGTGCCGTTCGGTGCGTTCGTCCGCGTCGAGGAGGGCATCGAGGGTCTGGTGCACATCTCCGAGCTGGCTGAGCAGCACGTCGAGGTGCCGGACCAGGTTGTCGCCGTCGGTGACGACGCCATGGTCAAGGTCATCGACATCGACCTGGACCGTCGTCGTATCTCGCTGAGCCTCAAGCAGGCCAACGAGGACTACACCGAGGAGTTCGACCCGTCGAAGTACGGCATGGCCGACAGCTACGACGAGCAGGGCAACTACATCTTCCCCGAGGGCTTCGACGCCGAGACCAACGAGTGGATCGAAGGTTTCGACAAGCAGCGCACCGAGTGGGAGGCCCGTTACGCCGAGGCCGAGCGCCGGCACAAGATGCACACCGCGCAGATGGAGAAGTTCGCCGAGGCGGCCCACGCCGAGTCGTCGCACAGCTCCAACGGGTCGCACCGCGACGACGCTCCGGCCGGTGGTTCGCTGGCCAGCGACGAGCAGCTCGCCGCGCTGCGGGAGAAGCTCGCCGGTAACAGCGCGTAACTCGCGCCCAGCGCGTTGAAGGGGCTTTGAGGGGCGCAGATGCTGCGTATCGGTCTGACCGGCGGTATCGGCGCCGGTAAGTCGACGGTGTCGGCGACCTTCAACCGCCACGGCGGCGTCATCGTCGATGGCGACGTCATCGCTCGTGAAGTAGTGGAGCCCGGTACCGAAGGCCTGACCGCACTGGTCGAGGCCTTCGGGCCGGGCATCCTGCTTTCGGACGGAAGTCTGGACCGCCCGGCCCTGGCCGCGATCGCGTTCAGCGACGACGACAAGCGGGCGATCCTCAACGGGATCGTCCACCCGCTGGTGGCGCGGCGGCGCCAGGAGTTGATCGCCGCGGCCGGCGATGACGCCGTGATCATCGAGGACATCCCGCTGCTGGTCGAGTCCCAGATGGCGCCGATGTTCCCCCTGGTGGTCGTCGTGCATGCGGATGTCGAAGTCCGGGTGGCCCGACTCCTCACCCATCGCGGCATGTCCGAGGCCGACGCACGGGCCCGTATCGCCGCCCAGGCCACCGAGCCGCAGCGGCGCGACGTTGCCGATGTCTGGCTGGACAACTCCGGTTCCCCCGACGACCTGGCCGCGCAGGCGTTGCAGCTGTGGGAGCAGCGCATCCTGCCGTTCGCGGACAACATCGCGGCCCGCCGCACCGTGCCGTCGCCGACGACGCTGGTGCCGGCCGACCCGACCTGGGCCGATCAGGCGCAGCGCATCCTGGCCCGGCTGCGGACCCATTGCGGGCACCTGGCGACCCGCATCGACCACATCGGGTCCACCGCGGTGGCCGGCCTGGATGCCAAAGACGTTATCGACGTGCAGGTCACGGTCGAATCCTTGGCGATGGCCGACGAACTCGCCGATTCCCTGTTGAGCGCCGGGTATCCCCGCAAAGAGGCAATCACCGCCGACATGGCCAAGCCGGATGCCCGAAGCACCGTCACCGAATTCGATCGCTCCGATGATCCGGCCTTGTGGGAGAAGCGGTTTCACGCCTCCGCTGACCCGGGGCGGGCCACCAACGTCCACATCAGGGTCGCAGGCCGGCCCAATCAGCAGTTCGCCCTGCTGTTCCCGGCCTGGTTGTCTGCGGACAGCGAGGCTCGGGCCGAGTACCTGGCGGTCAAGCGCGAAGCGGAACGCGCGGGCGTCGAGGGCGGCATCGACGCCTACGCCGACGTCAAGGAACCCTGGTTCGACACTGCCTACCGGCGGGCGTGGGCGTGGGCCGACGCCACCGGGTGGCGCCCCTAGGCCCAGCCGCCGATCAGGCCATGCTGCTGATCAGCGCGCCGCACAGCATCGCGCCGGTGTGGGGGTCGTTGGTGTTGCCCCAGGTGTTGACGAAGCGCTCGCTCTTGACCGTGGTGACGTCGTCCACCTTGATCTCGCAGTGCACGGTCGCGGTGGTCGGGAAGCGCAGCCGGATCACCATGCCGGCCTTGCTGGGGTCGGTCATCACGGTGTTGGCCTCGAACTGGCTGCCGAACGCATCGAGGTCCGCGCTGGCGGTCTCGGTGTCGTTGCGCATGAAGGTGACCACGTTGCCGCTCGACCAGGAGTCAACCTTCGCGATGTAGGTGACGTTGTGCAGCTCGTCGGCGGCAGCTGCCGGTGCCGGGATCAACAGACCGCAGCTGAGCACGGCTGCGGCGGTCGCCGAGGCGACTCCCATTCGCGGGTTGGCGTTCATCCTGACGAGGTTACCCGGCCCAGGAGAGTTGCATCCCATAGTCGTTGAGCCACCTCTGCAGGTCGTAGCCGTGCCTGGCCAGGCCGTCGACGGCGTTGACGGCCCGCAGCACCGCCCGTTCGGCGGCTTCCTGACTGAGCAGACCCGCCCGTACGGCGGTCATCAGCTCGTCGGTGTCGGCGAGTTCGACGCCTATCCCGGTACGCACCACCAGGTCCAGATAGTGGTCTTGGGAGTGCCAGCGCTCCGGCCCCGGGGTGTAGTCGCCGACGTCCAGATAGAAGTCCTGGTCGCGCTCGTGGCCCGGGTTGAAGTGGAAGACGGTCGCCCGCAGCCCCAGCGTGGGCAGCAGCCAGGACTCCAGGTAGCGGAACTGGACCCGGCCCGGGGTGGGGCGGGCCACGTACAGGCCCCACGGCTGGACCGTGTAGACGTCGACGTCGCGCACCACCCCTTTCGGGTCGGTGTTGGTGTAGGCGACCAGGTCGAAGGTCTCCTGCTTGGGCGAGTGCACCCGTTGACCGCCTCTCTCGAACCGCCGCTGTGCGGCGGGGCCGTCGTAGCCGGACGTCTGTCAGACACCCGGCTTACCCTGGGTTCGTGGCTTTCGCAACGGAACACCCCGTCGTCGCGCATTCGGAGTACCGACCTGCAGGTGACGCGGTCGACGGTCTGGTGCGCGTCGGCGGCCGATTCGACGTGGTCAGCGAATACCAACCGGCCGGGGATCAGCCCACCGCCATCGCCGACCTGGAACGTCGCATCGCCGCGGGGGAGAAGGACGTGGTGCTGCTCGGTGCCACCGGCACCGGTAAGTCGGCCACCGCGGCCTGGCTGATCGAACGCCTGCAGCGCCCCACACTGGTGATGGCGCCGAACAAGACACTGGCCGCGCAGCTCGCCAACGAGCTGCGAGAGATGTTGCCGCACAACGCCGTCGAGTATTTCGTCTCGTACTACGACTACTACCAGCCGGAAGCGTATATCGCGCAGACCGACACCTACATCGAGAAGGACAGCTCGATCAACGACGACGTGGAGCGCCTGCGCCACTCGGCGACCTCCAGCCTGCTGTCCCGGCGCGACGTGGTGGTGGTGGCCTCGGTGTCGTGCATCTACGGTCTGGGCACCCCGCAGTCCTACCTGGACCGCTCCGTCGAATTGCAGGTCGGCGCCGAGGTGCCCCGCGACAGCCTGCTGAGGCTGTTGGTCGACGTCCAGTACACCCGCAACGACATGTCGTTCACCCGCGGCTCGTTCCGGGTGCGCGGTGACACCGTCGAGATCATCCCGTCGTATGAGGAGTTGGCGGTCCGCATCGAGTACTTCGGGGACGAGATCGAGGCGCTGTACTACCTGCATCCACTCACCGGCGATGTGGTGCGCAAGGTCGACTCACTGCGCATCTTCCCGGCCACCCACTATGTCGCCGGCCCGGAGCGCATGAGCCAGGCCATCTCCACCATCGAGGAGGAGCTGACCGAGCGGCTCGCCGAATTGGAGGGGCAGGGCCGGCTGCTGGAGGCCCAGCGGCTGCGGATGCGCACCAACTACGACATCGAGATGATGCGCCAGGTCGGCTTCTGCTCGGGCATCGAGAACTATTCACGCCACATCGACGGCCGTGGCGCCGGTTCGGCACCGGCCACCCTGATCGACTACTTCCCGGAGGACTTCCTGCTCATCATCGACGAGTCGCACGTCACCGTGCCGCAGATCGGCGCCATGTATGAGGGCGACATGTCGCGTAAGCGCAATCTGGTGGAGTTCGGGTTCCGGCTGCCCTCGGCGTGCGACAACCGGCCACTGACCTGGGAGGAGTTCGCCGACCGCATCGGGCAGACCGTCTATATGTCGGCCACCCCCGGGCCGTATGAGCTCAGCCAGGCCGGCGGCGAGTTCGTCGAGCAGGTGATCCGCCCCACCGGACTGGTGGATCCGAAGGTGGTGGTGAAGCCCACCAAGGGCCAGATCGACGACCTGATCGCCGAGATCCGGCAGCGCACCGAGGTCGACGAGCGGGTGCTGGTGACCACGCTGACCAAGAAGATGGCCGAAGACCTCACCGACTACCTGCTGGAGATGGGGATCCGGGTGCGCTACCTGCACTCCGAGGTCGACACGCTGCGCCGGGTGGAGCTGCTGCGGCAGCTGCGGCTCGGCGACTACGACGTGCTGATCGGCATCAACCTGCTGCGGGAGGGCCTGGACCTGCCGGAGGTGTCGCTGGTGTCGATCCTCGACGCCGACAAGGAGGGCTTCCTGCGCTCCACCCGCAGCCTGATCCAGACCATCGGCCGGGCCGCCCGCAACGTCTCGGGCGAGGTCCACATGTACGCCGACAAGATCACCGATTCGATGCGGGAGGCCATCGACGAGACCGAGCGGCGCCGGGCCAAGCAGGTGGCCTACAACGAGGAGCGCGGCATCGACCCGCAGCCGCTGCGCAAGAAGATCGCCGACATCCTCGACCAGGTGTACCGGGAGGTGGAGGACACCGAAACCATCGAGGTCGCCGGTTCGGGCCGCAACTCCTCGCGCGGGCGGCGCGCCCAGGGCGAGCCCGGCCGAGCCGTCAGCGCCGGGGTCTTCGAAGGCCGCGACACCAGCAATATGCCGCGAGCCGAACTGGCTGATCTGATCAAGGACCTCACCGAGCAGATGATGAACGCGGCACGCGATCTGCAATTCGAGTTGGCGGCCCGGATCCGCGACGAGATCGCCGACCTCAAGAAGGAATTGCGGGGCATGGATGCGGCCGGGCTCAAGTGACTCCGCCGCCGCGCCGACCACTTTTCGCGTGTCGTAGTGATCCGTGATTGACTGCAAGCGGTGGTGGATCTGACTGAAGCGGCGGCGACCGATGCCGCTGTAAGCACAGGCAGCTGGCGTGAGCTGCTCGGCAGACGCTACCTGGGCACGTCGGCCGTGTTGGCCGGGGGCGTGGCCCTGTACGCCACCAATGAATTCCTCACGATCAGCCTGCTGCCCAGCACCATCAGAGACATCGGCGGCGAGCGGTACTACGCCTGGGCCACCACGTTGTACCTGGTCGGCTCGGTGGTCGCCGCCGCCGCGGCCAACGCGGTGCTGGTGCGCATCGGGTCCCGGTCCGCCTACCTGCTGGGTGTGTTGTCCTTCGGTGCCGGTGCGGCGGTGTGTGCGGTGGCCCCGCACATGGAGATCCTGCTGATCGGCCGCACCCTGCAGGGCATGGGTGGCGGCCTGTTGGCCGGCTTGGGCTATGCGCTGATCAACGCCGTACTGCCCAGTTGGCTGTGGACCCGCGCCTCGGGGCTGGTGTCGGCCATGTGGGGTGTCGGCACCCTGGTCGGGCCGGCGGCCGGCGGTCTGTTCGCCCAGTTCGGCATCTGGCGGTGGGCATTCGGCCTGATGGTGGTGCTGTCCGGGGTGATGTGCGTGGCGGTGAGTATCGTGCTGCGGGCCAGCCGCGGCGGCCACCACGGCGAACCGATGAAGATCCCGGTGCGGTCCCTGCTGCTGCTCGGCGGCGCCGCGCTGGTGGTCAGCACCGCCCAACTGCCGCGCAATCTCTTCGGTGCGGCCGGTCTGCTGGTCGCGGGCGCCGTCCTGCTGGCGTTGTTCCTGGTGGTGGACCGGCGCTCGAGCTCGGCGGTGTTGCCGCCCAGCGCGTTCCACCCGGGCCGGGAGAAGTGGATCTACCTGACGCTGGGCCTGCTGATGGCCACCACGAAGGCCAACCTGTATATCCCGCTGCTCGGTCAGCGGCTGGCCCATCTTGCGCCGATCATGGCCGGGTTCCTCGGCGCCGCCCTGTCGACCGGCTGGACCATCAGCGAGATCGCCAGCGCCTCGGTCAGCAAGGCGCGGGTGATTGTCGGGCTGGTGATCAGTGGGCCGTTGGTGATGGCGGCAGGGTTGGCGGTGGTCGCGTTCGCCCGGATGAGCCACTACAACCCGACAGCGGTCGGCGCGATCTGGGCGCTGGCCCTGCTGGTCGTCGGTATCGGTGTCGGCGCCGGCTGGCCGCACCTGTCGGCGTGGGCCATGAGCTGCGTCGACGACCCCGCCGAAGGTGGCACGGCCGCCGCGGCGATCAACACCGTCACGCTGATCGGCGGGGCGTTCGGCGCGGGTATCGCCGGTCTGGTGGTCAACACCGCGATGAGCGCCGGTGAGCCGGCGGCCCGCTGGCTGTTCGCGATCTTCGCCGCACTGGCCGCCGCGGGCTGTGTGGTCTCCTACCGGGCCAGCCGCGGCGCCGACGAGCCGTCCGGCGCCACCGCCTGACCTGTCGGGCTCACCGGGTGGATTTGATCACCTGGCTGAAGGTGAACTGCCAGCGTTCGACGACGTGGAAGCCCAGTTGGTGCAGCACCCGGCCATCGGGTGTGTGGGCGAACCGCGAACCCGGCGGCAGCATCACCGCGACCTGGTGGGCGGGCAGCCTGTGGTCGTGGTTGGTGATGGTCCAGATCGTTGGGCATCGGTTGAGCTGATCGGTCAGCGCCCAGACCCCCAGGTGCCCGTCCCACAGCCGTCCCAGGTCCTGCCGGCGCGGCCCCAGGCCGGGGTCGATCAGCTTGGCGAACGCCGCGGGCCGTCCGGCCGGCAACGCCCGGATCGGGCCGGGTAACCACCGGGTGGTGTTGTCGATCAGCAGGCAGTCCCCGGCCCGGGCGTGCGCGTCGATCACGTCGGCGACCGCACTGTAGTCCCAGCCCTTTTCCTTGGTGTACCGGTCACGCTGACCGACAACGTAATTGGGTGCCGCCGCAACCGCCAGCACCGCCACAACGGCGACCACCGCCCGGCGTGATCCGGCGATCGTGCTGACCGCGACCGCCAGCGTGATCGCCATCGCAGGGGCCGTACCGATCAGATACCGCGGGTAGTAGATCGGTCTCCCCACCGCCGAATACGCCAGCGTGGCCAGTGTCGGGACCAGCATCCAGGCTGCGCAGAGGACCACCAGCCGGCGCGTGTCCGGGTCCGGCGCCGGGCGGGCACCGTGCCGAACGGCGACGGTGGCAGCGGTGAGCACCAGCCAGGCCAGGATCGCGAACGCGACACTCTCGTCGAAGTACTGCTCCTGCGCGACCTCGACCAGGGTGGAGAGGTTCAGCGGATGAATCCAGGCGACCTGCCGGATCTGGTTCTGGGTCAGCACCAGGAACGGGGCCAGCACCGCCAGCGCGACGCCGGCCGCGGTCGCCCACCGCCGCCTCACCGAGGGCGCGCGGCCCGACAGCACCACCGGATGCGCCGCCACCACGAGCACCGTGAAGATGTTCAGCAGTGTCGCCGCCACGACCGCGGCGCCGTAGCCCGCCCACAGCGGCACGGTATTGCGGCGTGCCGCCGCGACGCACAGCACGGTGAGCCAGACCGCCGCCGCCGCCGCAAACGCGTACGGGCGGGCCTCGACCCCCGCCCACGTCACCCGCGGGAGCACGGCATAGAGCACGCCCGCGCACACCGACAGCTGCCGGCCGGTGAACTGGCGGCACAGCACCACCACACCGCCGGCCCCGACGCCGACCGCCAGACAACTGGGCAGCCGCGACCAGAACTCGGTGGCCGGGAACACCGCGAACCAGCCATGCATGAACAGGTAATAGAGACCGTGCACCGCATCGATGTGCGTCAACAGCCGCCACAGCTCGGGCAGTGATCGATGCGTCGACGCCGAGATGGTGGCCGCCTCGTCGAACCAGATGGACGGCCGACTGGCCCCGATGGCGCTGATCACGGTTGCTGCGGCCGCGATCACAACCGCGTCGCGCGGGCGCCGCCGCCGGCGGGCCGGGCCCGCCGTTGTGCTCACCGGTTCCCGGGTCGCAACCAGGCTCAACGGCGTGCGCTGTCGGTTCGGATGGGGGTGATGAGAACTCACGCTACTACCGTCGGGCACCCGGTGTCGGGTACGTCACCAGGGCCGCGAATCCGGATTCAGTTCGCTGAACCGGTCCGGGTGTGGTGGACACGTGAGGCCAATTGCGCCCATCGGGGCCGCTGACGCGTTAATGTCGCCATGGCTTACTAGCGAATATTGCAACACATCACCGAGAGGGTTACGGATGAGCGGCTACAAGACCGTCGTGGTCGGTACGGACGGCTCGGATTCTTCGCTGCGTGCCGTGGACCGTGCCGCTCACCTGGCGTCCGGTGCGGGCTCCAGGCTCGTCATCGCCACGGCGTACCTGCCGCATGCGGACGACCCGCGGGCGACCGACGCTCTCAAGGACGAGGGTTACCAGGCCTCCGGCAACGCGCCCATCTACGCGATCCTCAAGGAAGCCAAGGAGCGGGCCATCAACGCCGGGGCCTTCCAGGTGGAGGAGAAGGCCATCGTCGGCGCCCCGGTCGATGCGCTGGTGGAGCTGGCCGAGTCGGTCGACGCCGACCTGCTGGTGGTCGGCAACGTCGGCCTGAGCACGATCGCCGGGCGGCTGCTCGGGTCGGTGCCGGCCAACGTGTCCCGCCGCTCCAAGATCGACGTGCTGATCGTCCACACCACGGGATAACCCCGAAGCTGGGACCGTCGCATGAACCGGGGCGTCACCAGCCCCGTTCGCGCCATTCGTCCAGATGCGGGCGCTCGGCTCCGATCGTCGTGTCATCACCGTGGCCGGGGTAGACGACGGTGTCGTCGCCGAACCGGCCGAACACCTTGGTGGTCACGTCGCCCAGCAGCCGCTCGAAGTCGCCGGGCTGCCAGGTCTTCCCGACGCCACCCGGAAACAGGCAGTCGCCGGTGAACAACTGCGTCACGCCGCCGGTGGCCGCGCCGTCCAGCGCCAGCGCCACCGACCCCTCGGTGTGGCCCTGCAGGTGAATCACGTCAAACGTCAGATCCCCGACGGTCACGGTGTCGCCGTCGGCCAGGATCCGGTCCGGTTTCACCGGCAGCGGCTCGGCGTCCAGGGCGTGCGCGGCCGTCGGCGCGCCGGTCGCCTCGGCGACCGCGGCCAGGGCCTGCCAGTGGTCGAAGTGCTGGTGGGTGGTGAGGATCAGCGACACCGTGGGCGCCTGGGCGCGCACCAGCGCCACCAGGTTCTCGGCGTCGTTGGCGGCGTCGATCAGCAGCGTCTGGCCGGTGTTCGCGCACGTCACCAGGTAGGCGTTGTTGTCCATCGGGCCCACCGACGTCTTGATGATCGAGACGCCGGGCAGCACGCGCCGCGCCGCGGTTCCGGGTTCGACATGGCCGGTGTAGTTGTCGTCGACCGAGATCTGAGGCGTCATGACCGCAACGGTACTGGCCCCGAGGCGGCTGTCGGTACCGGCACATAGCATGGGAGCCGTGTCTGATCGGCTGATCGTCAAGGGTGCGCGTGAACACAACCTGCGCAGTGTGGACCTCGACCTGCCGCGGGACGCGCTGATCGTCTTCACCGGCCTGTCCGGGTCGGGCAAATCGTCGTTGGCGTTCGACACGATCTTCGCCGAGGGCCAGCGCCGCTACGTCGAATCGCTGTCGGCCTACGCCCGCCAGTTCCTCGGCCAGATGGACAAACCCGATGTCGACTTCATCGAGGGCCTGTCGCCGGCGGTGTCCATCGACCAGAAGTCCACCAACCGCAACCCGCGCTCGACGGTCGGCACCATCACCGAGGTGTATGACTACCTGCGGCTGCTCTATGCCCGGGCCGGCACACCGCACTGCCCGGTCTGTGGTGAGCGGATCGCCCGCCAGACCCCGCAGCAGATCGTCGACCAGGTGCTCGCCATGGACGAGGGACTGCGCTTTCAGGTGTTGGCCCCGGTGGTGCGCACCCGCAAGGGCGAGTTCGTCGACCTGTTCGAGAAGCTGAACACCCAGGGCTACAGCCGGGTTCGGGTCGACGGGGTGGTGTACCCGCTCACCGATCCGCCCAAGCTGAAGAAGCAGGAGAAGCACGACGTCGACGTCGTGGTGGACCGGCTGACGGTCAAGGAGTCGGCCAAGCAGCGGCTCACGGACTCGATCGAGACGGCGCTGGGTCTGGCCGACGGCATCGTGGTGCTGGAGTTCGTCGACCGCGAAGACAACCACCCCCACCGCGAGCAACGATTCTCCGAGAAGCTGGCCTGCCCCAACGCACATCCGCTGTCGGTCGACGACCTGGAGCCACGCTCGTTCTCGTTCAACTCGCCCTACGGGGCCTGCCCGGAATGCGCCGGGCTGGGCATCCGCAAGGAGGTCGACGCCGACCTGGTGGTGCCCGACCCGGACCGCACCCTGGCCGAGGGTGCGGTGGTGCCGTGGTCGATGGGCCCCACCAGTGAGTACTTCACCAGGATGATGGCGAGCCTGGGTGAGTCACTGGGCTTCGACGTGGACACCCCGTGGCGCAAACTGCCGGCCAAGGCCCGCAAGGCGATTCTCGAGGGTTCCGAAGAGCAGGTGCACGTCCGCTACCGCAACCGCTACGGCCGGACCCGTTCCTATTATGCCGAGTTCGAGGGCGTGATGGCGTTCCTGCAGCGCAAGATGGAACAGACCGAATCCGAGCAGATGAAGGACCGCTACGCCGGATTCATGCGTGACGTGCCGTGCCCCGAATGTGCCGGCACCCGGCTCAAGCCGGAGATCCTGGCGGTGACGTTGGCAGCCGGGGACTACGGCAGCCGATCCATCGCCCAGGTGTGTGATCTGTCGATCGCGGACTGCGCGGACTTCCTGGGCGCGCTCACCCTGGGCCCACGCGAGCAGGCCATCGCCGGCCAGGTGCTCAAGGAGATCCAGTCGCGGTTGAGCTTCCTGCTCGATGTCGGGCTGGAGTACCTGACCCTGTCGAGGGCGGCCGGAACATTGTCCGGCGGTGAGGCGCAACGCATTCGGTTGGCCACCCAGATCGGCTCGGGCCTGGTCGGGGTGCTGTACGTGCTCGACGAGCCGTCGATCGGGCTGCATCAGCGGGATAACCGCCGGCTGATCGAAACGCTGGTGCGGTTGCGCGATCTGGGCAACACCCTGATCGTCGTCGAGCACGACCTGGACACCATCGCGCACGCGGACTGGATCGTCGACATCGGCCCGGCCGCGGGGGAGCACGGTGGGCGGATCGTGCACAGCGGCACCTACGCCGAACTGCTGGCCAACCGCGATTCGATCACCGGTGCCTACCTGTCGGGCGCGAAAACCATTGCGGTGCCCGAGGTTCGCCGGCCGGTGGATCACCGGCGCCAGCTCGGGGTGGTCGGGGCCCGCGAGCACAATCTGTCCGGAGTCGACGTGGCGTTCCCGCTGGGTGTGCTCACCGCGGTGACCGGGGTGTCCGGCTCGGGCAAGTCGACGCTGGTCAACGACATCCTGGCGACGGTGCTGGCCAACAAGCTCAACGGCGCCCGCCTGGTGCCCGGCCGGCACACCCGCATCACCGGGCTGGACTACCTGGACAAGCTGGTGCGGGTCGACCAGTCACCGATCGGGCGCACCCCGCGGTCCAACCCGGCCACCTACACCGGGGTGTTCGACAAGATCCGCACCCTGTTCGCGGCCACCACCGAGGCCAAGGTGCGCGGCTATCAGCCGGGCCGGTTCTCGTTCAACGTCAAGGGCGGCCGCTGCGAGGCCTGCACCGGTGACGGCACCATCAAGATCGAGATGAACTTCCTGCCGGATGTCTACGTGCCCTGCGAGGTCTGCCACGGCGCCCGCTACAACCGGGAGACCCTGGAGGTGCACTACAAGGGCAAGACCATCGCCGAAGTACTCGACATGTCCATCGAGGAAGCGGCGGAGTTCTTCGAGCCGATCACCGGCATCCACCGTTACCTGCGCACCCTGGTCGACGTCGGCCTGGGGTATGTGCGGCTGGGCCAGCCCGCGCCGACGCTGTCCGGCGGGGAGGCGCAGCGGGTGAAGCTGGCCTCCGAGCTGCAGAAGCGCTCCACCGGGCGCACCATCTACATCCTCGACGAGCCCACCACCGGCCTGCACTTCGAGGACATCGCCAAGCTGCTGGTCGTCATCAACGGCCTTGTCGACAAGGGCAATTCGGTGATCGTCATCGAGCACAACCTGGACGTGATCAAGACCGCGGACTGGATCATCGACATGGGTCCCGAAGGCGGGTCCGGCGGCGGCACCGTGGTGGCCTCCGGCACCCCGGAGGATGTGGTGGCCGTCCCGGAGAGCTACACCGGCAAGTTCCTCGCCGAAATCCTCGGCGCACCGGTCAAACCCGCCAAGTCGGCCAAGCGGCGGCGCAAGGCCAGCGCCTGACGGAGTCCCTGGCTATGCCCGCCCGGCGCTCAGGCTGACCCGCAGGTGCGCTACGACAGCGTCGGCGACTGCCTCAATCGGCGTCGTCTTGCCCTCAGAGACCCAGTCGGTGAGCCAGATCTGCAGGGCCGAAATGACCAGCGCGGCAGCGATCCGCGGAGACAGGTGAGTGATTTGACCCGCGTCCACGGCGAGTTCGGCCGCTCGGGTGATCATTTCCATCCCCGTTCGCCACGCCGCCCGCTGACCTCCTCGTCCCGCTTCGGCGGAGGCCGATGCCCAGCTCAACCCCTCGTTGATGTGCAGTTGCAGAAAGTGGGGATGGGCCGCGAAGAACTCAACCTCGGCATGCGCTCCGACCAGGATCGCCTCCAGCGGGGAGTCGATGCCGTCTGTGCGTACGCGTACGGCGGCGACGAACTCCTGCATGCGCGCGGCGTTGAGGGCATCCCAGATCTCGTCTTTGCCGCCGAAGTACTTGTAGACCGTCGCCAATGACACCCCGGCGGTCTTGGCTATGTCGCTCACCCGTGCGTCAGCGAAGCCGGTCCGGCTGAACTCGTATTCGGCTGCCGCCACGATCTGCTGCTGGTACATGGCCTTGCGTGCGTCAGCCAGTTTGGTGACCGGCGGCGTGGATCGGGTTGTTCCCATGGCCGCCACCTGCTCTCGGTCGACTGTTGGCTGAGTGTCCACGAGGTGCTACGGTGCCACAGTAATCATGATTCTGCTTAGAAGAATTGTCATTATTCATAATAGCTCGTCGATGCATAGAGAGGTGCGCCGATGGCGACAGTGGAGCTGAGTCGGGAAACCCCGCCGATCACCGCCAAACTGCCGCCGTCGCGCGGCCTGCGCATCGCGTGGATCGTGGCGTTCGGCTCGTTGGCCGTGTCGTTTCCGCTGTACAGCTACTTGGCATTTCACAGCAGCATCGACCGTCACTTCATCGCCGATGCGATGGTCGTGCAGGTGACCGTCGCGTACTTCCTCGGCATCTTCGCGGCGTTCCTGCCGATACCGTCGCTGCGGACGTGGACCCGATCGCAACGCCTCCAGGCGGTAGTGCTGCCGTTCGTGATCTGTTCTTACACAACGCATCTGACCTGGGAGCTGGGCTGGCTGATTCTGCACAAGGCAATCGCCGGGGCCCGCGATGCGGCGTGGGCGTATCCGTGGTGGAACTACATCGACGGCGGTGACCTACGTTATCTGCACGCCGCACCCAACTTCTTGATGGTCGAGGTGTTGTCGGTTATCAACGCCTGCGTGGGTGTCACCGGACTCGTCTTGTTGCTCCGGTCCAAGTTCACCGACTACCGGGGAACCCTGCTGGTCATGTCGACCGCCGTCACTCACACCGTCCTGACCTGGTACTACTACGGCACCGAGATCATCGCCGGATTCCCCTCGAACAACACCGCAAGCTTCATGGACCTGGGCGTCAAGTTCATTCTGCTCAACAGTCCCTGGCTGATCGCGCCATGGCTGGTGCTGGCCTGGGGGTACGCGATACTCAAGAACCAATTCGCCGCCCCGACGCCGACTGTCCAGCTGCCCTGGCCCTGACCAGCGGTGACACAGGGCCGGCGTTCAGGGGCGGTTCACCGCGAGTGCCTGCACCAGGAATGACACCTCATCGGCCAGCACCGCCTTCTGCCACGGGCCGGTGTAGGCATCGAAGTGGTCGACCGGGTATTCCAGCATGGTGGTCGGCCCGCCGGCGCGATCCGCGGTCTTGCGTGCCGCGGCGGGGGGAGCCACCTGATCGTTGGTGCCGATCTGAACGAGCATTGGGCACTTGACCTTCGGTGCCACCGTGGTGGGGCGGTTCAGGGCGACCTCGAGCGCGGTCCGCGCGCACACCTCGTTGCGCCAGGTCGGTCCGGCGACCGCCAGATAGCCGGGCAGGGCACCCGGGGTACTGATGATCGCCACCGAACCCGGCTCCGCCGCCAGCGGAATCCGGTGAGGCGGGCCGCCGGTGATCACCCCCCACGCGTCCCGCAACCCGTGCCCGACCAGGTGCAGCACCGCGAGCGGTCCGGCGGTGCGGGCGATCTGCAGCACCGCGGTCAGCCCGTCGGTCGCGGGCGCCAGGGCGACCACGGCAGCGATCCGCGGATCGGCGGCCGCGACGGTCAGTACGTGCCCGCCCGAATAGGACGTGCCCCACAGCGCGACCCGGTCGGGGTCGACGCCGCGCAACCGGCGGGCGGCATCGACTGCGGCCCGCCAGTCCTGGCGCTGCTTGCGGTAGGCGACGACCTGACGGGGGCTGCCTTCGGAGGCGCCGAAGCTTCGGTAGTCGAAAACCAGGGAGTCCATGCCCGCGTCGGCGAAACCGGCCGCGAAGTCCATCAGGCCGGTGTCGCGAGTGCCGCCGAAGCCGTGTCCGATCACGACGACTGGTCGTAACCCGTTGCGGTCCAGGTTGTTCGAGGTGGCGTGCACGTGCCAGGCGGCGCATCGCACTCCGTGGCTCAGGAATGAGATGTCCTCGACGGTGTGGGTGGTCATGACGCCGGCACCAAGGAGGCCGAACACGATGTGAACCGTAGCGCCGGATCGGCGACCGGGCCGTGCTTGAGGCGCGCGATGTCGTCCTCATAGGCCATCTTGACGGTCCACGGGCCGGTGCTGCCGGCCTTGGGGAACGTGGCGATCTTGCGCTGCACGTAGCCGGAGCTCATCTCGATCATGGGCATGCGTTCCACGCCGGATGCGGGCAGCACCGGGGTGACGACCACGTGACCGTGGGCGTCCATGTGGTCGAGCAGCCGGATCAGGTGGGCGCAGACCAGTTCGACCTTCAGTGTCCAGGCGAGGTTGGTGTAGCCGAACGCGAAGACGAAGTTCGGTACGCCGCTGAGCATCATCGCCTTGTAAGCGACCGTGTCAGCAATGTCGACCTGGCTGCCGTCGATGCTCAGCGCGATGCCGCCAAAAGGCAGCAAGTTCAGCCCGGTGGCGGTGACCACGATGTCGGCGTCGAGGTGCTGGCCCGACTGCAGGGCGATGCCGGTCTCGGTGAAGGTCTCAATGTGGTCGGTGACCACCGAGGCCCGGCCGCTGGAGATCGCCGTGAACAGATCGCCGTTGGGCACCATGCACAGGCGCTGATCCCACGGGGCGTAGTTCGGGGTGAAGTGCGTGTCCACGTCGAAGCCCTTCGGGAGCCGCCGCCGCACGCCGGCGATCAGCAGGCGCCGCATGACCGCCGGCATCCGCTCGCATGCCTTGAACAACGCCCGGTTGATGGCGATGTTCTTGCGCCGGATGATCGCGTGTGCGCGCCCAGGACCGACCAGCTTGTTCAAGGTGTTTGCGATCGCGTCCTCGGCGGGCAGGGCCAGCACGTAACTCGGTGAACTCTGCAGCATCGTGACGTGCGCGGCCGTGCGTGCCATCGCCGGAACCACGGTCACCGCTGTGGCACCGCTGCCGATCACCACGACCTTCTTGCCGCTGTAATCGAGGTCCTCCGGCCAGTGCTGCGGATGAACCACACGCCCGCCGAAGGCGTCGAGCCCGGCGAACTCTGGCGTATAGCCCGCCTCGTAGTTGTAGTACCCGGTCCCCGAATAGATGAATCGTGCGGTGTACACCGTGGATTCGCCGGTGCGGCTGTTCACGGCGTGGATGCTCCAGCGACCGGATTCTGAGTCGAAGTCAGCCGAGGTCACCTTGGTATCGAAGCTGATGTGTCCGTCGATGCCGTTCTGGCCGACGGCGGCATTCAGGTAGTCGAGGATGATGTGGGCGTCGGCGATCGACTTCTTGTGGGTCCACGGCTGGAACCCGAAGCAGAACGACGGCATGTCCGAGTCGGATCGAATTCCCGGGTACTTGAACAGGTTCCAGGTTCCGCCGATGTCTGCGCGCCCCTCCAGAATCGCGAACGACGTCGTCGGTCGTTGGGTCGTCAGGTAGTGGGCGGCGCCGATTCCCGAGATGCCGGCGCCGATGATGACGACGTCGAAGTCGGTTTCCGTCGAAATCTTGGCGGCCATCGTGACTCCTAGCGATCGAGGTTGTGATAGCCATCACGATATGAAGCCCGTGGCGCCATAGATATGGCATTGACTACACGGTTTTGCATTCAGTGTGTAGAAAGTCACATAACTTGGACGCATGGCCGACGATTCCACAACGCTCCTGGTCCAGCTCGCCGGCCGCATGCTTGCCGAGTTGGACGACCTGGTCGCCACCATGAACGCGGCCGAAATCGAGGTCGCTCCGGGGCTGGCCGCCGACCGCGCCATTGCCGAGGAGGTGGCCGCGAGTAACCGGGCCAACGTTGAACACGTGCTGCAGTCGGTGCTCGCGGACCCGCAGAACATGACGCTACCCCGCCCGCCGGGCGAGGCTTACGACGTCATCCGGACCGTGGTACGTCGAGGACTGGGACTGGACGTGATTTTCCAGTCGTACCGCCGCGGACAGACAGTGGTCTGGCACCGCTTCATGCAGCTGGCCCCCCTCATCGCCCCGTCGGGGCCGCAACTGGTTGAGATGATCGACCGATTCGCTGCGGTGTTGTTCGCCTATGTGGACGCCGCACTGCTGGAACTCGTGGCCGAGGCGCAGCGCCTTCGTGAGGAAATGGCCGGCGGCGCACTCGCTCGGCGGGCGGAGACCGTCCGGCTGATCCTTGACGGTGCGCCGATAGACGAGCGGGTGGCCACCGGTCGCCTCGGCTACGAGCTGACGCGACAGCACACCGCGTTGGTGTTGTGGCTGGACGGGCCGGCTGGCGACAACGGTGAGTTGGAGTCGCTCGCAATGGCACTCGCGCGGTCGGTGCATGCGCGCCAGCCGCTGACTGTCGCGGCGGGCGTACGGACCCTCTGGGCATGGATCGGTGCGGACGATGCGTCGCGGGACGCGCTCAAGGACGTGATGGGCAGCGCACCCGCCGGGGTACGCGTGGCGGTCGGACCCACACTCGCCGGACCGGCGGGATTCCGTGCCTCGCATACCGCAGCGCTCGTCGCCGCGCAGATCGTCGGCGACAACCCGGGTGGTGAGCGGCTGGTGACTTTCGCTGACATCGAACCGATCCTGCCGCTGGCCCGCGATGAGTCGGCGGCCACGCGGTTCGTCGCCGAGACCCTCGGCGATCTCGCTGTCGCCGATGAACGCGGCGAGCGACTACGTCGCACCCTCCGGCTGTATCTCGCCGAGGCGGACAACGCGTCGCTGGCCGCCGCGCGGCTGCACACGCACCGCAACACAGTGTTGCAGCGCGTCGACAAGGCCACCCAACGACTCGGCTATTCGCCCGGTGATCGCAGGCTCGCCGTCATGACCGCCCTGGAGGTCGCCCACTTTGTCGGACCGAAGGTGCTGACCACCTGAGCGGCGCTCAGTTGGTGGATGGTGGTTGGGGTTGGAAGGGTTGGTACCACCACCATTGGGCGCGTTCGCCGGTGGGTCCGGGGCAGGGTGGCACTGTGGGTGGGCTGTCTCTTATACACATCT
>NZ_CP083986.1:2272470-2315698 GCF_020172685.1 [Mycobacterium] nativiensis
AGATGTGTATAAGAGACAGGGGTGCAGTGGCCGGCCGGTGTTGTCGGTGATGGTGAGGGTGTTGGCGGGGCCGGTGATGGTGATCAGGCCGCGGTGATGTTGTCGGTGGTGATAAGGGCAGACCAGGACCAGGTTGGCCAGTTCGGTGTCGCCGCCATCTTCCCAGTGGACGATGTGGTGGGCATGCAGTCCTCGGGTGGCTCCACAGCCGGGGACCACGCAGCAGCGGTCGCGGTGCTCGAGGGCACGCCGTAATCGGCGGTTGATGGCGCGGGTGCTGCGGCCGGCGCCGATGGGCTCACCGTCACGTTCGAACCACACTTCGAACGTGACGTCGCACAGCAGGTATTGACGTTCGGCCTGCGTCAGCAGCGGGCCCAGGTGCAGCGCCGCGGCGTGCTGCTCCACCTCGAGATGGGCCACCACCGTGGTGTGCTGGCCGTGGGGACGGCGCGCGGCCTCGGCGTCCCAGCCGGTCTCGACCAGACGCAGAAACGCATCCCCGGTGGTCGGCAGCGGGGGTGCCTGGTCGCAGTCCCCGCCGTCGTGGTCGTGTTTCCACTCGATCATCAGCGCATGAGGTGTGATTGCAGGGCGGCGTCGAACTTCGCTGCATCCAGGGGGTTCAGTTTGATACGCCAGCAACTGCCGTGCGCGTCGCTGGTTTTGCTGATCGAGCGTTCCGGCTCGGGCCGGCGATCGGGTGCGGGTTCGGGGCGGGGTTCGAGTTTGACCGCGGTGCGCAGCTGGCTGACGGTGGCGACCTCGATCAGCTGCGCGTAGTGCTCGTCGGAGCCGTCGGCGGCCCGCTGCGCGATCACCCCGACCTGATCCAGGGAGACCCGGCCCTCCCGCAGGCCGGCCGCGCAGCGGGGAAACTCCTCAAGCCTATGCGCCACGGTGGCGATGGTGTGGGCGTTGCCCGGTGACACTCCGGTCTTCCAGGCCACCAACGCCGGGATGGAACGCACCCCGGTCGCACCCCACAGCCCGTCGCGGTCGATCTCGGCGACGATCTCCACGATGCGCCCATCGATGGCGTTGCGCTGCCCGGTCAACTCCGCCAACTCCTCGAACAGCCCATCCAGCCGCTTAGCGGGACCCAACCCGGCGGCTACCGGTGATCCGATCGAGGACATGACCCCATCATCACAGCGGGGTATGACACAACTGGGGAACGTTCAGCTCGGGGAGCGGACCCGCCCACCCGATGCCGACTTGACCAGTGGCGACGGGAACCGCGGCGGCACCCGCACCCCGTCCAACCACGCGGTGAGCTCGCGCGCCCGCTTGGTCAGCGTGTCGCGGGCCTGGCGGCCCGGGTCCTCCAGGAACTGCACCTGCACCTCGGCGGCGGCGTCCTGATACCAGCCGCCGACGATCCGGCCGTTCCACCACACCGTCGGGCCGGCATTGCCGTTGTTGTCGAACAGCTGACCGCGGTACTCGCCCAGATACCAGTCGCGGTGATACCAGCCCATCGTGGTGACGTCCAACCCGGGAAGCAGCGCACCCCACGGCTCGACGTCGAGTTCGGGCTCCAGGTCGTCGGGCAGCGCGCACCCGGGCGTGCCGTGCAGGTCGACGTCGACGGCGCCGATGGCGCTCAATGCCTTTCGGACCGCGGTCTTGGTGGTGCCGAACCACCACTTGATGTCCTCGGCGGTGGCCGGGCCGAACGCCCGCAGCCAGGTGCGCACCAGGTCGGCCTGCGCCGTCTCGGCGGTCATCGTCGCGCCCGACTCACCCAGCCAGCCCGCCGCGGTGGTCCACTGCGGCCGCGACGAGGTCCAGGATCCGTCGTTGGGGCCGCGCACGATGTCGCCCTGAGCGCCGAGCACGGTCAGTGCCCGCGGGGCCAGATGGGTTTGGCCGCCGTAGGACTTGCCGGGTGCCGGGTCGTAGGTTCCGGCCAATTCGGGCAGGGCGGTGCGCAGCGCGGTGCTGCTGGTCGGGCCGTGCCGATCGAGGTGTCGCAGCACCGCATCGCCGGCGGCGGCCAGCCAGTGTGCGCCGTCGTCGGCGACCCCGGCCTTGCTGACATCGGCGATCAGCCGGCGTCGCTCGGTGTCGGCCACCCGGTCGCTGGCGGCTGCCTGCACGGCGGGCAGATCTGCGGGGTCGACCACCCACAGGGTGCGGCGCATCGCCAGATGCTTGACCAGCGATCGCCTTTCATACAGCGCGGAATCCAGGTCGGCAACGGCGAACGGGGACGATCGCGCCCACAGGGACAGGTACGGCGTGGCCGGGTCGGTGGCGTGCAGGCCCACGAGTGTCGCCGCGATCCGGGTGATGGGCTCGGTGGCGGTGTCGGGGGCCAGGAAGTGTCGGCGCGCCAGACGATTTCGCCGTTCGGCGATGGTGAAGCTGCGCACCGGTCAGTGCTTGTCGTCGCGCATCGAGGCGCGGATCTGCTCCAGCCGGTCGGCGGCCGCCCGCTGCCGGTCTTCGTATTGCTTCTCGACGCTGCGCCCCTCCGGGGTTTCGGCATCGAGCTCCTGGGCACCGATCGAGGTCTGATACCGGGTCTCGATCTTCTCGCGCACCGCATCGAAGGTCGGCACGCCGGAATCGTCGAAGCCGGAGTCGGCCTGGGGGTCGGTCGGATCGTCACCCATGGTCGACACGTTACCGTCGGCGGTCGAGGTAGCGGACCATCAACGCCCAGTAGCCCATGGTCAGCGCCATCGCCACCGCCGTGGCGATCACGGTGGGCCCCAGTCGTCGCCGCCGGGCGTTGAGCAGTGCGATCGCGGTCGCGGCGCCGCCGGCCAGGTTCACCAGTAGGGCGGCATCGCGTGGGCGGGCCATGATCCACTGCTCCTCGCCGAGCATTGCCCGGGTCGACCAGGCCGAGTCGTCCGCCGGTTTACCGAAGATGACCGGGTTCAGCGCAAACCACACCGACACCCATCCGGCGTCGCGCCACGACCGTCGCCACACCGGAACCAGGATCAGCGGCGTTGTCGCCCAGCGGGTCCAGGCACTCCACGGGTTGGCGTGCCGGGCGAATACCGCGCGGCGGACGCGTGCGACAGCGGACGTCGCGCGGGTCATCGGCCCGCCGGGTGGACGCGGCGGGCCGGAGGTGGGCCCGCCGCGGTGACTTCGGATGATGCGCCCGGGAACGGAGCCGGTTGCACGCCCGGCGTGCCCACCTGGCCGGCCAGCCAAGGCAGCGAGTCGGCGAACACCTTCCCGGCGAACGGCCAGTCGTGCTTGCCCGGTTCGGTGACCACGGCGCAGTCGATGCCGTTGGCCTGGCCCAGCGCGCACAGCGACTTCGCGGCGGCGAGCTGACCGCCGGTGTCGGCCGTCGTGGCACTGCCGTTGACCGCGAACCACCCCGAAACCCCGGAATAGCGGCCGTGTTTGGCGATCACGGTGGACGGGTCGAATGCCGCCCAGGCATCGACGCTGCCGCCGAACAGCCGCGCGATGGTCTGGGCGCGGGTCCCCGCGTTCGGGCTGAGATCGCCGGCGATGTCGACGAAGGCGCTGAACTTATCCGGGTGCATGGTGGTCAGATCGACCGCACAGGTGCCGCCCATGGACCAGCCGACAACACCCCAGTGCGACGCTTGGGAGCTGACGCCGAAATGCGAGATCATGTACGGCACCACGTCGTCGGTCAGATGGTCGGCGGCGTTACCGCGCGGCCCGTTGACGCATTCGGTGTCGTTGTTGAACGAGCCGCCCGAGTCGACGAACACCAGCACCGGCGCATTGCCGTCGTGCTCGGCGGCGAACTCGTCGATGACCCGGATCGCGCCCCCGGAGCGCAGCCAATCGGCCGGGGTGTTGAACTCGCCGCCGATCATCATCACCGTCGGCAGTGCCGGTGGCGGGCTCTGCGCGAACCACGCCGGCGGCAGGTACACCAGCTCGCCGCGATGCTTGAAATGCGAAGCGTCCGCTGGAATCGTCACCTGCAGGACGCGGCCGCGCCCGGGCGCCGTACCCGATCCGGCCATCGCCCTCACGGCTTCGATGTCGCTCTGGTCGGGCAGCGGGCCGGAGGTCAGTTGCCCCCAGGCGCTCTGGACCGTGGGGAAGTAGCCGACCCAGCCGTTGAGGGTCAGCCCCGCGCTCATCAGGCACAGCGGCACCGCCAGCAGGGCTACGCCGCGGCGCCACCACTCCGCGCCCTGCCAGCCCAGGACCAGCAGCGCCGCCGCGGCACCGGTCAACGCGATCCACATCCACAGCGCCGGCGGTGCCGGCTCGCCGGACAGGCCGTCGTCGGCGACGAACCAGTACGCGCAGGCCGCCGCCGCCAGCCCCATTCCGCCGATCAGCGGTAGCCGTCGCAGCCAGCGACGGGACCGCCAACCCACGGCCAGGAGCAGCGCCAACACCGCCATCGCCTGCACCGTCACCGGGATCCAGCCGTGCATCAGCGAGGTGTGTTGGCCGCTGGACAGAATCACCCCTCCATGATGAACCGCGAAACCGGTCAACGGGGCTTAGCCAACGGGAACGGCAGCGTGTCCCGAATGCTGTGACCGGTGATGAGCATGACCACCCGGTCGACGCCCATGCCCAGGCCGCCGGTCGGGGCCATCGCGTACTCCATGGCCTGCAGGAAGTCCTCGTCGAGCTCCATGGCCTCCGGGTTGCCGCCGGCGGCCAGCACCGACTGCTGATGCAGTCTGCGGCGCTGTTCCACCGGGTCGGTGAGTTCGCTGTAGGCGGTGCCCAACTCCACGCCCCACGCCACCAGATCCCACCGCTCGGCCACGCCGGGCTTGCAGCGGTGCGGCCGGGTCAGCGGCGAGACCGAGGTGGGGAAGTCGGTGTAGAAGGTGGGCCGTTCGGTGCGCGACTCGACCAGGTGCTCGTAGAGCTCGAGCACCACCTGGCCGGCATCCCATTGGCGCAGGAAGTGCACACCGGCGCCGTGGCACAACCGGCGCAGGGTCTCCAGGTCGGTGTCGGCGTCGATCTGCTCGCCCAGTGCCTCCGACACCGCGTCGTGCACGGTGCGCACCGGCCAGTCACCGGAGATGTCCACCGACTCCAGCCGGCCGTCGGCGCCCGGCCGCATCACCACCGGTGCGCCGTTGGCGGCCACCGCCGCATTCTGGATCAGCTCGCGGGCACCGTCGATCCAGGCGCGGTAGTCCGCGTGGGCCTGGTAGGCCTCCAGCAGGGTGAATTCCGGGTTGTGGCTGTAGTCGACACCTTCGTTGCGAAACGCCCGGCCCAGCTCGAACACCCGCTCCACCCCGCCGACGCAGAGCCGCTTGAGGTACAGCTCCGGGGCGATCCGCAGGTACAGGTCGAGGTCGTAGGCGTTGATGTGGGTGGCGAACGGCCGGGCGTTGGCCCCGCCGTGCAACTGCTGCAGGATCGGGGTCTCGACCTCCAGGAATCCCTTGGCGAACAACGTGTCCCGGATGGAGCGCAGCACACTGCTGCGGGCGGTGATCAGCTCACGGGCCTCGGAGTTGATCGCCAGGTCCACGTAGCGGGACCGCACCCGTGCTTCGGGGTCGGTCAGGCCCTTCCACTTGTCGGGCAGCGGGCGCAGGCACTTGCCGACCAGGCGCCACTGCTGCACCAGCAGCGACGGTGTGCCGTTTCGGCTGTGGCCCATCCGGCCGGTCGCCTCGACCAGGTCGCCGAGATCGACCACCGAGCTGAAGTCCGCGGCGCGCCCGTCGTCGGCGGCGGCGAGAACCGAATTGTCCAGTAGCAGTTGCACTTCACCCGACCAGTCGCGCAGCTGGGCGAACAGCACACCGCCGTAGTCGCGCATTCGCAGCACCCGGCCGGTGACCGAGACGGTCTCGCCGGTGTCACCCTCCAGCGCCTGGGCCACGGTGTGGCTGGGCGGGCGGCCCACCGGGTAGGCGTCGACGCCGCTGTCCTGCAAGGACTTCAGCTTGGCCATCCGGACCCGGACCTGTTCGGGCAGTCGGGGGAGCGCTTCGGCGGGTTCGATGAACTCGGCGACGTCATCGGGTGCGGTGCCGTCGCTGTGCAGGCGTCCGGTGGCGGCCACCGCCTCGGGTACCGCGGAGTGGTGGCCGGTGTGCTGCTCCTGACGCCGAGAGAATGGCAGCACCAGAAAGCCTTCGGCGATCACCGAGGCGACACCCACCCGGGGGATCAGCCGGGCGTCTTCGTAGCAGGCGTAGCGCGGCACCCACTCCGGCTGGTACTTCATGTTCGACCGGTACAGCGTCTCCAGCTGCCACCAGCGCGAGAAGAACATCAGCAGCCGGCGCCACAACCGCAGCACCGGTCCGGCGCCCAGCTGGGCGCCCTGCTCGAAGGCGGCCCGGAACATGGCGAAGTTCAGCGAGATGCGGTTGACGCCGATGGTGCCCGCCTGCAGCGCCAGATCGCTGACCATCAATTCGATGGTGCCGTTGGGGGACTGCGGTGAGCGGCGCATCAGGTCCAACGAGACGCCGTTGTGCCCCCACGGCACCAGGGACAGCATCGCCACCACTTCGCCGGTCTGCGGGTCACCGCGCATCGCCTCGACCAGCAGGCATTCGGCGTCGGCCGGGTCACCCAGGCGGCCCAGCGCCATGGAGAAGCCGCGCTCGGACTCGGTGTCGCGCCAGGCGTCGGCGCGCTGCAGCACCAGTGCCATCTCGTCGGCGCCGATCTCGCCGTGCCGGCGCATCCGAACGGTCAGGCCCGAACGGCGGGCCCGGGTCACCGCCTGGCGGACCCCGCGCATGTCCGAGCCGGACAGTTTGAAGTCCGAGGTCCGCAGGATCGCCTCGTCGCCGAGTTCCAGGGCGCTCAGACCGGCTTCGCGGAAGGCCTGCGCGCCGGCGAAGCTGGCGCCCATCACGCCCGGCGCCCAGCCGTAGATCTTGCACTCGCGCAGCCAGGCGTTGATGGCCTGCGGCCACGCCCGCGGGTCGCCCACCGGATCGCCGCTGGCCAGGCAGACACCCACCTCGACCCGGAAGGTGACGGCGGCGCGCCCGTTGGGTGCGAACACCACCGACTTGTCCCGGCGGGTGGCGAAGTAGCCCAGTGAGTCGTTGCGCCCGTACTGCTCGAGCAGCCCGCGGATCGCCGACTCGTCCTGGCCGGTGAGCGCATTGTCGGCACGTTGGGACAAGAACAACACGATTGCCGCGATGATCAGGGCCAGCGCCCCGAGCAGCCCGCACAGGGCTTTGAGGCCGAAGTCCGGCTTGCCGTCGAAGAAGTCCGGTTCCAGCAGCGCGAAGCCGACCACCCGGTTCACCACGTACGGCAGCCGCCACGGCCGCTCGACGGTTCCGGGGAACAGTTCGATGAGTCCCCAGCACAGCAGGATCGCGACCGTCCAGCCGGCGGCCAGCGTCGCGGCGAATTTGAGCAGCGCGCCGCGGCGGACCTTGGCCCAGAACTGCCGGTAGGACAGCAACAGCAGCACGATGGCGGCGCTGTGTAGGGCGAGGCCCACCATCGTGCTGACGCCCTGCACGGTGTCAGCGGTGCCGGCGAGTATGCGGTTGACGTTCCATCCCGCGCCGACCAGCAGGTTGGCCAGCAGCAGCCACCAGGCGATGCGTTTGCGCGCGCTGAGCGCGGCGGCAAGCAGCACCAGGACAAAGGCCCAGGCCAGGCTGGTGTCGGGGAAGTTGAACAGGTATTTGTCGATGAACTCGCGCGGCACCCGGATGACCCAGCGGATCACCGGTGACATGCTGCCCAGCAGGGTCAGCGTGGCCGCGGTGCCGACGGCCCAGGCGGCTGCAGCGGGCACCCAATGCAACCGGGAGGTCGAGCGGCTGCGCGTGCGCGGCAGAGTCAGGCTCATAGTCCGCGAGAATAGGCAGTCAAACCTGGAAAATCGGTGTGAGGCGCGTCCCCGGGCGGCAGCGTCGGATCGGCGGGATTCCAGCGGATTGCCTTACTGCTGCTAGACTCGCTTCCGCGACCGTCCCGGCGTAAGCCAGGACTGCAAGTGGAGTTCCCTCCCACCACTAGCCGAGGAGCAATCCTTGCGGCTCAGTGGTCCGGTCGCAGGCGGTGCGAACCGCCTGCTCTGCGCGGTGCGCAGGCGGCTTGATGGTATTTCAGGCCGCGACCGGTCGGTATCGGGCCCTGCTTCGTGCAGGGCTTTTTTGCTGATGGGTGGGGTCAGCGCCGCTGCGTCCGGACGAGCACTGCGGCGGCCGCGACCGAAAGACTACCCAGGGAGGTCCCATCAGCACTGAGATCCGCGTCAACGAGCGCATTCGTGTACCTGAGGTCCGATTGATCGGCCCGGGCGGGGAGCAGGTAGGCATTGTGCGCATCGAAGATGCGCTGCGCGTCGCCGCGGATGCCGATCTCGACCTTGTCGAAGTCGCCCCGACCGCCAAACCGCCGGTCTGCAAGATCATGGACTACGGCAAGTACAAGTACGAGGCGGCCCAAAAGGAGCGCGAGTCTCGCAAGAACCAGCAGCAGACTGTCGTCAAGGAACAGAAGCTGCGTCCCAAGATCGACCCCCACGACTACGAGACGAAGAAGGGCCACGTGGTCCGCTTCCTCGAGGCCGGGGCGAAGGTCAAGGTGACGATCATGTTCCGCGGTCGTGAGCAGTCCCGACCGGAGCTCGGCTACCGCCTGCTGCAGCGATTGGGTGCCGACGTCGCCGAGCACGGCTTCGTCGAGACCTCCGCCAAGCAGGACGGACGCAACATGACGATGGTGCTGGCACCGCACCGCGGCGCGAAGACCCGGGCCAAGGCGGCAGAGGATGCCGGCGGAGGCGCGGTTCCCGCCGCACCCGCGGCGGACACCGCATCGGCCACGGATGCCGCACCGGCCTCGGACGCCGCACCTGCGGCGGACGCGCCCGAACAGCAATCGTAAAACTGAACCCCGATACCAGAACTGAGGAAACATGCCCAAGGCGAAAACCCACAGTGGCGCTTCAAAGCGGTTCCGTCGCACCGGAACCGGCAAGATCATGCGGCAGAAGGCGAATGCCCGCCACCTGCTCGAGCACAAGCCGTCCACCCGTATGCGCCGGTTGGCCGGTCGCACCGCGGTGGCTCCCGCTGACACCAAGCGCGTCAACGCGATGCTGAACGGCTAACAGCCGCTTCAAACACCGCACATCCTTTACGTCCCAACGAGAGTAGGAACACCCCATGGCACGCGTGAAGCGCGCAGTCAACGCCCAGAAGAAGCGCCGTACAGTCCTGAAGGCTTCGAAGGGTTACCGTGGCCAGCGTTCGCGGCTGTACCGCAAGGCCAAAGAGCAGCAGCTGCACTCACTGACCTACGCCTACCGCGACCGTCGCGCCCGCAAGGGTGAGTTCCGCAAGCTGTGGATCACCCGCATCAACGCGGCGGCCCGCGCCAACGACATCACCTACAACCGGCTGATCCAGGGCCTCAAGGCCGCTGGTGTCGAGGTGGACCGCAAGAACCTGGCCGAGATCGCCGTCAGCGACGCGGCCGCGTTCACCGCGCTGGTCGAGGTCGCTCGGGCCGCGCTGCCCGAGGATGTCAACGCGCCTTCCGGCGAGGCCGCCTGACCTCTGCGCCGATGCTGACCGAACGTTCGGCCCGGGTGGTCGCGGCGGTCAAGCTGCACCGGCACGTGGCCAGGAAGCGCGAACAGCGCTTCCTGGCCGAGGGGCCCAATCTGATCGAGGCCGCGATTGCTCGCGGCCTGGTCATCGAGGTCTTCGCCACCGAGTCGGCGGCGCAGCGTCACCACGAGTTGCTCGCGGCAGCCCAGGTGCCGGTCCAGCTCGTCACCGACCGGGCGGCCAAGGCGCTGTCGGACACCGTCACACCGGCCGGATTGGTCGCGGTGTGCACACTGCCGGAACCGGATCTGCACGAAGTGCTGGCCGACGCACCGCGGTTGGTGGCGGTCGCAGTCGGAATCGGCGAGCCGGGTAACGCCGGCACGCTCATCCGTATCGCCGACGCCACCGGCGCCGATGCGGTTGTGCTGACCGGCAACAGCGTCGATCCCTACAACGGCAAGTGCCTGCGGTCCTCAGCGGGCAGCATCTTCAACGTCCCGGTCGTGGTGGCCGCCGACACCGACGCCGTCCTGGCGGCGCTGGGGGAGGCGGGCCTACGGGTGCTGGCGACGGCGCTCGACGGCGAACTGAGCCTGGACGACGCCGATCCGGTGCTGACCGCGCCGACGGCCTGGTTGTTCGGCCCGGAGGCTCAGGGGTTGCCGGAGACGGCCGCAGCTGCCGCCGATCACCGCGTGCATATCCCGATGTCGGGTCACGCCGAGAGTCTCAATGTGGCTGCGGCCGCGGCGATCTGCCTGTATCAGAGCGCGCGGGCGCAGCGCCGGGCTCAGCCGGGTCAGGCCTGATTCAGGCGGCCTTGCGGCGCGGCGGTCGCGGTGAAAAGCCGCTGCCGGCCAGCGAGAACGTGCTGTGCATCAGCGCTCCGGCCCGCTCGACCAGCTTCATGCCCTGGCTGACGGGCGGGACGTAGTGCATTCCGCTGCGGCGCCGCTCTTTTGGCGGTCCGCTGAACCACGGGGCCTCGATCAACGGTGTTTCGACGGAGATCTTGCCCTGTTCGCGCCGGTAGCCGGCCAGCGCACGCGGATGCAGCCGGATCTCGTCGGGCACGAAGCTGAAGGCCAGGTGGCTGACCTTGCCCAGCAGCCGTAGCAGTACCTCGTCGCCCTCCGACCAGCGCAGACCGGCCTTCTCGCGCACCACCGGCTCGAACAGTCCGGCTGCCACCCAGCGCTGGGCGGCCAGCGCCGGCTTGAACATGTGGTGCCACACCGCGTCGGGCATCGGAACGAACCAGGGCTTGGGGATGCGGATGTTCAAGATGTCGATCGCGGCCTGGGTGAGCTCCAACTCATCCTCGCAGACCCGGTCCCAGTACTCGCAGAAGTCCTCCCAGGACTTCGGCACCGGGCGCATGCTCATGCCGTACATCCGGTACCATTGCACGTGCTCGTCGAAGAGCTGGCGTTTTTCGGCCAGGGTGAGCCCGCCGTCGAAATACTCGCCGAGCTTGATGATCAGCATGAAGAACGTGGCGTGCGCCCAATAGAAGGTGTCGGGGTCCAGCGCGTGATAGCGCCGGCCCTGGTCGTCGACGCCCTTGATATCGCGGTGGTAGTCGCGGATCGCGGCTCCGGTGTGCTGGGCCCGGGCGCCGTCGTAGACCACGCCCATGATCGGGTACACCGACCGCATGACCCGCTGCATGGGCTCATTCAAGATGCTGGAGTGGTCTGTTACTCCCGCGCCCAGGCCGGGGTACATGTTCTCGATGGCGCCGATCCAGATGCCCATGATGCCCGTGCGCAGGTCACCGAAGTATTTCCAGGTCAGCGAGTCGGAGTTCAACGGCTCCACCGCCGCAGCGGGCTTGGGAGCGGTCTTCGACTCAGCCGGGTCGACGGACTGTGACAGCCGTTCGTCGGACGTGGTCGGTGTAATGGTCATCACGTCTCCTAATTTGGCGTAACTGATACAACGATAATTGTGACAACGCTTGTTGTCTACATTCTCGGGGCGCGTCGCTGCGGGTTTCGTCGACCGTGGTGTGTGCCACGTCCCACGTCGTTGCCGGTGGCCACGACCGCCACCTACTCTGAGGCGCATGGACCTTGAGCCGGTCGGCGAGCAGGCTGACGAGCTCCAGGAGGTAGGGGCGACTCTCGAGGAGACCCGCGTGGGTCGCCGCCGATCGTTCTCGCTCGAAGACGCCGCAGCGTGGTTGAACCGCACGACCAACGACACACGCGTGGTGGACCTGGTGCGCCGGATGCGCCAATCGCTGCCCGGCGACCCGGACTTCGGCGACCCGCTCTCGACGGCCGGCGACAGCGGGCCGCAGGCGGCGGCGCGTGCGGCCGACCGTTTGATGGGGGATCGGTCCGCGGCGTCGCGTGAGGTGAGCCTGGGCGCCCTGCAGGTCTGGCAGGCGCTGACCCAACGGTTGTCGCGGGCGCCGGCCAACGCGGAGTCGACGCTGGTCTTCACCGACCTGGTCGGTTTCTCGTCGTGGTCGCTGCGATCCGGAGATGACGCCACCCTCACTCTGTTGCGGCGGGTGTCGCAGGCGGTGGAGCCGCCGCTGCTGGATGCCGGCGGCCGGATCGTCAAGCGGATGGGCGACGGACTGATGGCGGTGTTCCGCGATCCGCTGGTGGCGGTGGCCGCGGTGCTGCAGGCGCAGGAGGCCATCGAAACGGTCGAGGTCAACGGCCATACCCCGCGGATGCGGGCCGGGATTCACACCGGCCGGCCGCAACGGCTCGCCGACGACTGGCTGGGCGTGGACGTCAACATCGCCGCCCGGGTCATGGACCGGGCCGTCAAGGGCGGCATCGTGGTCTCCGGGCCGACCCTGGAACGCATCGATCCCGCCGACCTCGAAGAACTGGGTGTGGTTGCCAAACGCGCGCGCCGCCAGGTGCTGACGGCCAAGACCAGCGGTGTTCCGGCCGACTTGGCGATGTACCGGCTCAAGGTAGTTCGCCGGGAGCGCGCGGACGAGGACTGATTCGCGCACGCGAGTGCGCATGGGTCCGCTCGGGTGGAAGAACCCCGTTTCTTGGAATAGTCTGCGTGAGCAACGTAACTGTTTGAGCAGTTCTACTCAGGTCGTCTTCAGCGCAGAAGCGGGGAATTATGTCGGGTCGGGAGCAGCGTCGGAACAACGGTCGCAGGGCCCGTAATCGGCTGGTCGGTGCCGGTAGCACGGTGGCGGCGTTCCTGGCGTTCGGGATGGCCCCGCTGGCCACGGCTCCGACCGCGAACGCCGATCTCGACTTCGACTGGCTGACCGATCTGTTCACCCCGGCCTCAGACTCGGCCTCCTGGTGGGACACCAGCACGTGGGACTCCAGCACATGGGACTCCAGCGCCTGGGACATCAGCTCCTGGTTCGCTTCGGCTGACCCGGGTGTGGCCGCTGACTCGACTCCCGTGTTCGACATGACCGCGATTTGGAACACGCTGTTCTACACGCCGATGCATACCGCCATGGAGGCGTGGATCGAGAACCCGGCCAACGGCTGGATGCTCAACATGATCAATTCGCTGAACACCAATGCCGATTACTGCGGCTTGATCTGCAACGGTGCAGACGGCACCGCGGAGAGCATCAACGGCGGTAACGGCGGTTGGTTGTTCGGCGACGGCGGTGCCGGTTATGGCGCCGATGAGGACGGTATCGGTGGTGGTGTCGGCGGTAACGCCGGGATGTTCGGCAATGGTGGTGCCGGTGGCGAAGGCATCGACGGCGGCAATGGCGGTGCCGGTGGCCTGGGCGGCTCGATGATGGGCATCGGCGGTGCGGGTGGTGTCGGCGGGCTGGGCGGCAACGGCGGCGTGGGCGGTGACGCCAACGGCTGGCTGTTCGGTATCGGCGGCGCGGGCGGCGACGGCGGCGTAGGTGCTACCGGTAACGGCGGCGCGACCGGTGTTTGGGGAACCAACGAAGGCGTTGGCGGCAATGGTTCTGCTGGTGGCGCCGGCGGCCATGGCGGTGCTGGCGGTAGTGCCACGAAGGCGATTTTCGGCGGCGGTGGCGCCGGCGGCGCGGGCGGTGTCGGCGGCCAGGGCGGCCAGGGTGGTACCGGCGCAGCGGGCGACGCCGAGCACGATGCAGATGGCGGCACCGGTGGCAATGGCGGTGCGGGCGGCGAGGCCGGCAAGGGTGGCGCCGGCGGCAACGGTGGCTCGCTCGGCAGCAAGGGCGCGGACGGCGAAGACAGCACGGTCAACGGCAAGGGCGGCCAGGGCGGCACGGGTGGCGCAGGTCTGGACGCCGGCGCCAACAACGCTGCCGGGAACGGCGGCCAGGGCGGTGTCGGTGGCAGCGGCGGCGACAGCGGCAACGGCGGTCAAGGCGGTACCGGCGGCGCCGGTGGTGCCGGCTTCGACGCAACCCATGAGGCTGGTGCGGGCGGTCATGGCGGTGTCGGTGGTGACGGCGGCACGCTCGGCAACGGTGGCACGGGCGGTACCGGTGGCGCCGGCGGACTCAGCGGTGCCTACGAGGGTGCCGAGGGCGGTCTCGGCGGTGTCGGCGGTACCGGTGGTGTCGGTGGCACGGACGCGGGCAACGGCGGCAACGGTGGTGTCGGTGGCGCTGGTGGCGCCGGGCATGAAGGGACGAGAGGCGGCGACGGCGCAGCCGGTGACTTCACCACAAATGACGGCAACGGCGGCGCGGGCACGCAAGGTGGCCACGGCTACGACGGCGGCCAGGGCGGCAAGGGCGGCCAGGCTGGTGCAGCCGGAGGTGGCGAGGGCAGCGTCGCCGGAAAGAGCGGCAACGGCGGGGCCGGCGGTGCAGGCGGCGCCGGGGGCGCGGGCGGCGATGGCGGCAAGGGCGCCAACGGCGTCTGGGACAACGTCCTCTCGAATGGCAATGGCGGCGACGGCGGAAAGGCCGGCAACGACGGCGCGGGCGGCAACGGCGGCGAGGGTGGCGCGGCCGGTGGCAACGACGCCACTGCCGGCGCCGACGGCGCCCAGGGCGGCAGGCCCGTCGATCCCAGCGTTGGTGGCGCCGGTGGCAACGGGGCGAACTCCGACGCCACCCACGACCACGGCGGTAACGGCGGTGACGGTGGCGAGGGCGCAAACGGTGGTGAGGGCGGCGTCGGCGGCAACGGCGGCACCGGATCGACCGGCAACGGCGGCAATGGTGGTAACGGCGGTGCCGGTGGTGACGGCTCCCAGAGCGCCGGTGGCGCCGGCGGTGCCGGCGGTGCCGGAGGGGCCTCCGAGTCCGGTAACGGTGGTAGCGGCGGCGCCGGCGGCGAGGGCGGCAAGGGCGACCACGGCCTGACCGGCAGCAACGGCGCCGACGGCACAATCGAGGCCAACAATGGCGCCGGCGGCAATGGCGGCACTGGCGGCGCGGGCTTCGACGGCGGCAAGGGCGGCGCGGGCGGTAACGGCGGCGCCTCGACGTCCGGTACTAAGGGCGTGAACGGCACCGGTGGCGACGGCGGCCAGGGCGGTGCCGGCGGAGCCGGCGGCAACGGCGGTAACGGCGCTGCCGGTGACTGGGACTACAAGGGCCAGAACGGCTTTGGCTCGGGCGGCCAGGGCGGCAACGCCGGCAACTCGGGCGCCGTGGGCAAGGGCGGCGCCGGCGGCGACGCGGGAACCGGCGGCACCGGCGGCGAGAAGGGCGACAAGGGTGCCGACGGCGTAGGGGCCGTAGACTCCAGCGGTGTCCATGGCGGTAACGGCGGTGACGGCGCCGGCAGCGACGGCCACCTCCACCCGAACGGCGCAGCCGGCGGAGACGGAGGAACTGGCGGCACCAACGGCAGCGGTGGCAACGGTGGTGCCGGCGGCGGCTTCGTTCAGCCTCCTGCCGGGGGTGGCGAAGGCGGCGCCACCGTCAATAACCCGGCCACCGGTGGTAATGGCGGCGCCGGCGGTAACGGTGGTGCCGGCGGCAGCGTGTCCGGCAACGGCGGCAACGGTGGTGATGGCGGCGACGCCTACAAGCCCGTTAATAACGACGACCCCAACACCCTGACCAAGGGCGGCAACGGCGGCGCCGGTGGCAACGGTGGCGCCGCGAAGGACGGCAACGGCGGTGCCGGCGGTAACGGCGGTAACGGCGAGGCCGGCAGCCAATACGGCGGCGCCGGAGGCGCGGGCGGCAAGGGCGGCGCGGTCACCGGCCTGGGCCAAGGTGGCGACGGCGGGGCCGGCGGTAATGGCGGCGTCGCGACCGGCTGGAAGTCCGACGGCACCTGGGGCATCGACGGCTTCAACGGCAAGTTCGGTTCCGGCACCATCCTGGGCGTCTCCGGTGCCGGTGGTGCGGGCGGTGCCGGTGGAGCGTCCGTCGGCGAATTCGACGGCGGTAAGGGCGGCCTCGGCGGTAACGGCGGAGACGCCGCGGACAACGCTGGCTCCCGGGTCATCTGGGCCGGTACCGGTGGCGCCGGCGGGGCCGGCGGCGCCGCCTCCGACAGCTCCAAGGACGCCGCTGACAGCGGCGACGGCGGTGCGGGCGGCAACGGCGGCCAGGGCGGTGAAGGCGGCACCATCACCGGCGGAAGCGGCGGCAACGGCGGCGCGGGCGGTGCCAGCGCCAGCGGCCGGGGCGGCGACGGCGGTAGCGGCGGCGAAGGAAAGATTGGCGCCGGCTGGAACGACGTCAACGGCAACCTGGCCGGCAAGGGCCAGATCCTCAACTTCGGCGGCAGCGGCGGCAACGGCGGGGCCGGCGGCAACGGCAAATCAGGTGGCGACGGCGGTGCGGGCGGCATCGGCGCGAACGGCACGGGCGGCGGCAACGTCTTCAGTTCCGGCGGCACCGGCGGCAACGGCGGGGCCGGCGGCACCGGCACCACCGGCGACGGCGGTAAGGGCGGCGCAGGCGGCGACAGCGGCGACGCGACCTGGCGGGCCCACAACGGCGGCACCGGCGGCGCCGGCGGCAACAGCACCGGTGGCGCAGGCGGCGTGGGCGGCGACGGTGGCGACGGAGGCGCCCTCATCAGCGGCGGCACCGCGCCGACCAACGGCCAGGCGGCCATCATCGGCGCCGGTGGCAACGGTGGTAACGGTGGCAACAGCGCCGCTACCGAGGCCGGCGGCGACGGCGGCCATGGTGGTACCGGCGGCGACGGTTTCGGCACCGTCAAGGGCGGCTCGGGCGGCACCGGTGGTACCGGCGGCGCGTCCGGCACCGACAAGGGCGCCGCAGGAGCGGCGCCCACCAAGCCGACGGACACCAACGGTGGTGCAGGCACCGCCGGCGGTGCGGGTGCTGCGGCCCAGACTCCGGCTCCGGCGCCGGAGGAGCCCCCGGCCAGCAACTAGCTGCACGACGAAAGCCCCGCACATCGGCCACGTGCGGGGCTTTCGTCGTCATGTCGATAGGATCGACGCTTGCGTCTCAACCAAAGTCACAGCCAGTAGGGGGAGTTTCCTCGCGTGGGCGAACAACCTGTCGATGCGTCCGTCGTCTCCGACGCGACCCTGAATTCGGCAACCGAAGCGGCGCAGCGCGCCTTCACCGCGGCCGCCGACCTGGACGCCCTGGCGCACGCCAAGACCGAGCACCTCGGTGACCGCGCGCCACTGGCGCTGGCCCGCCAGGCGCTGGCCAAACTGGACAAGGCCGACCGCGCCGACGCCGGCAAGCGCGTCAACGCCGCCCGCACCGACGCCCAGCGGGCCTACGACCAGCGGCTGGAGGAGCTGCGCGCCGAACGCGACGCCGCGGTGCTGGCCGCCGAGAGCATCGACGTCACGCTGCCGTCCGCGCGCAAGCCCGTCGGGGCGCGGCACCCCATCACCATGCTGGCCGAGCACGTCGCCGACACCTTCGTCGCGATGGGCTGGGAACTGGTCGAAGGCCCCGAGGTCGAAGCCGAGCACTTCAACTTCGACGCGCTGAACTTCCCGGTCGACCACCCGGCGCGCAGCGACCAGGACACCTTCCACATCGCCCCGGCCGGATCGCGGCAACTGCTGCGCACCCACACCTCCCCGGTACAGATCCGGGCCCTGCTGGCCCGCGAACTGCCGGTCTACGTCGTCTCGATCGGGCGCACCTTCCGCACCGACGAGCTCGACTCCACCCACACCCCGGTGTTCCACCAGGTCGAGGGGCTGGCGGTGGACCGCGGCCTGACCATGGCGCACCTGCGCGGCACCCTGGACGCGTTCGCCCAATCGGAGTTCGGGCCGGCCGCCAAGACCCGCATCCGGCCGCACTTCTTCCCGTTCACCGAACCGTCGGCCGAGGTCGACATCTGGTTCGAGGGCAAGAAGGGCGGCCCCGGCTGGGTCGAGTGGGGCGGCTGCGGAATGGTGCACCCCAACGTGCTGCGCGCGGTGGGCATCGACCCGGCCGAATACTCCGGCTTCGCCTTCGGCATGGGATTGGAGCGAACCCTGCAGTTCCGCAACGGTATTCCCGACATGCGCGACATGGTCGAAGGTGACGTCCGGTTCTCCCTGCCGTTCGGGGTGGGTGCCTGATGCGTATTCCCTACAGCTGGCTGCGCGAGGTTCTGACCGCGGGCGTACCGGGTTTTGACATCACCGCCGACGCGATGGAGCAGGCGCTGCTGCGGGTCGGCCACGAGGTCGAGGACGTGCACACCCTGGGGCCGGTCACCGGGCCGTTCAAGGTCGGCCGGGTCGTCGACATCGAGGAACTCACCGAGTTCAAGAAGCCGATCCGGGCCTGCCGCGTCGACGTGGGTGAAGCCGAGCCGCGTGACATCGTCTGCGGCGCCACCAATTTCGTGGTCGGCGACCTGGTGGCTGTGGCGCTGCCCGGGGCGGTGCTGCCCGGTGACTTCGCCATCGCCACCCGCAAGACCTACGGCCGCACCTCCGACGGGATGATCTGCTCGGCGTCCGAAATACGGCTGAGCACCGACCATTCCGGCATCATGGTGCTGCCCGAGGGCACCGCCGAGCCGGGCGCGGACGCCGCGGTGGTGCTGGGCCTCGACGACGTGGTGTTCGAGCTGGCCATCACCCCCGACCGGGGCTACTGCATGTCGGTGCGCGGCCTGGCGCGCGACCTGGCGTGCGCGCTGGACATCGACTTCGCCGACCCTGCTGCGGTGCCTGCGCTGCCCGCCGAGGGCCAGGCCTGGCCGCTGAGCGTGCAGCCGGGCACCGGGGTGCGGCGCTTCGCGCTGCGCGGTGTCACCGGCATCGACCCCGCGGCGGTGTCGCCGTGGTGGCTGCAGCGGCGCCTGGCGCTGTGCGGGATCCGGTCGATCTCCCCGGCCGTCGACGCCACCAACTACGTCATGGTCGAACTCGGCCACCCGATGCACGCCCACGACCGCGGCCGGATCACCGGCGGGTTCGGCGTGCGCTTCGCCCGGACAGGCGAGACCGTCACCACCCTCGACGACATCGAGCGCAAGCTGGATGCGGCCGACGTGCTCATCGTCGACGACGTCGCCACCGCCGCGATCGGCGGCGTGATGGGTTCGGGCAGCACCGAGATGCGCGACGACTCCACCGACGTGCTGCTGGAGGCCGCGATCTGGGATCCCGCGGCGGTGTCGCGCACCGCGCGGCGGCTGCACCTGCCCAGCGAGGCGGCGCGGCGCTACGAACGCTCCGTCGACCCGGCCATCTCGGTGGCCGTCCTGGACCGCTGCGCGACCCTGCTGGCCGAGATCGCCGGGGGAGTGGTCGAACCGACCCTGACCGACTGGCGCGGTGACCCGCCGGTGGACAACTGGAGCCAGGCCCCCATCGAGATCGCCGCCGACCTGCCGGACCGCACCGCCGGGGTGAGCTACCCGGAGGGCACCACGGCCCGGCGGCTGACCCAGATCGGCTGCGAGGTTGCGGTCGCGGGCGACGCCCTGACCGTCACCCCGCCGAGCTGGCGGCCGGACCTGCGTCAGCCCGCCGACCTGGTCGAGGAGGTGCTGCGGCTCGAAGGGCTGGAGTCCATCCCGTCGGTGCTGCCGGCCGCACCGGCCGGGCGGGGCCTGACCGCTACCCAGCGGCGGCGACGCGCGATCGGCAAGTCGCTGGCGCTGGCCGGCTACGTCGAGGTGCTTCCCACGCCGTTTTTGCCCGCCGGAGTGTTCGACACCTGGGGCCTGGCCGACGATGACCCCCGCCGCGCCACGGCGTCGGTGGTCAACCCGCTGGAGGCCGACCGGCCGCAACTGGCCAGCACCCTGCTGCCCGGCCTGCTCGAAGCGTTGGGGCGCAACGTATCCCGCGGTATCGGTGACGTCGCACTGTTCGCCATCGCCCAGGTGGTGCAGCGGGGCCAACCTGTTGATGGCCCGACCGACCCGACGGCCGTCGCGGTGGACCGACGGCTCACCGACGCGCAGATCGCCGCCATCGACAACGCCCTGCCGCGCCAGCCGCAGCACATCGCGGTGGCGCTGACCGGACTGGCCGAACCGCGTGGCCCGTGGGGCCCGGGCCGGCCGGTGGAGGCCGCCGACGCCATCGAGGCCGCCCGCACCATCGCCCGCGCCGCCGGTGTCGAGGTCACGCTGCGGGCCGGCGCGTACCTGCCCTGGCACCCGGGCCGCTGCGCCGAGGTGCTGATCGGTGAGACCGTGATCGGTCACGCCGGGCAGTTGCATCCCGCCGTCATCGAGCGCGCTGGGCTGCCCAAGGGCACCTGCGCGGTCGAGTTGAACCTGGACGCCATCCCCGTCGGGCAGTCGCTGCCGGCGCCGCGGGTGTCGCCGTTCCCGGCGGTGTTCCAGGATGTCGCGCTGGTGGTCGATGAGAAGGTGACCGCCCAGTCGGTGGCCGACGCCGTGCGCGAGGGCGCCGGTGAGCTGCTGGAGGACATCGCGCTGTTCGACGTCTACACCGGCCCGCAGGTCGCCGACGGCCACAAGTCGCTGGCGTTCGCACTGCGCTTCCGGGCCGTGGACCGCACCCTGACCGAGGACGAGGCCAGCGCCGCCCGGGATGCCGCCGTCGCCCGTGCCGCCGAGGCCGTAGGCGCCGTCCTTCGGGGGTGACTTCCCGCGTAGCCTGGGGTCACCGCTCGCCCGGCCATTGAGCCTACGAGGAGTCGCGATGAAAGACCGCACTACCGGTCCGAAAGAGCGCCTCGTGCAATTGCTCTCGGTTCCTGACTGCCCGAATGTCGAGCAGGCTCGGGCGACACTGCGACAGGTATTGGTCGACATGGCGATCACCGCCGCTGTCGAGGAACTCGTCGGCGACTATCCGTCACCGACAGTGGTGATCGACGGCCGCGATGTGGTCACCGGTGCACCACCGGCGCCCGGCACGTGCTGTCGACTCGACCTACCCACCGCCGCACAGATCGCTGAGGCACTCCGCAACGGCCGGTAACCCGGCATGGGCGGTTTCTTCCACGGGTGGTTCGGGTGCGGGTCACCGCATCAACCGCGGTCTCTCGACCAGCTCCGGCAATACCCAATGGGGTATATTTGATACCCTAGTGGGTATACGCAGTGCGGTCCGGGGCGGCCGCGGACACGAGGGAAGGCGCCGATGGAACGCGACCAAGTTGCTACCGGAACTCAACGGGTGACTTTCAAGCCGCCGCGCCCACCGGGGTGGCCTTTGGAGCGTGTTCTGCATCTGATGGCGGGGACGGTGGTGCTGACCAGCGCAACGCTGGCGTATCTCTGCAGCCCCCTGTGGCTCATCCTGACCGGTTTTGTGGGCGTCAGTCTGCTGCTTGATGCATCCGTGGGCTGGTGTCCGGCGAGCCTGGTGCTGTACCGCCTCGGTGTACGCACCTCGGCGGAGTGCGGGATTCACCGCGACAGCCGCACGCCATAGCGCCCAACTGCCGAGACGCCCAGGAAATTCTCGGGATTAGGCACGCTCGCGCCCTGTTGTCAGTCCCGGTGCGGGTGCATGCTGGGTGGCACGGCTCCGCACGACCACGGGGTGCGGGGGAGTCTCCCGAAGGGATCGCTGATGGCGGCCGTTCATCACCGCTACCTCACCGTCGACGGGTATCGGCTGTTCTTCCGTCAGGCGGGGAACCCGGACGCACCCGCCCTGGTACTGCTGCACGGCTTTCCGACCAGCTCGTACATGTTCCGGAACCTGGTGCCGTTGCTCGCCGACCAGTACCACGTCATCGCACCGGACCACCTGGGCTTCGGGCTGTCCGACGCCCCGACCGTCGAGGACTTCGACTACACCTTCGACGCCCTCACCGAGCTGACCGCAGGCTTACTGCGAGCACTGGGAATTCGCCGCTACGCGATGTACGTGCAGGATTACGGGGCACCGATCGGATGGCGCTTGGCGCTGGATGATCCGGCGGCGATCACCGCGATCATCACGCAGAACGGCAACGGCTACGACGCCGGATTCGTCGACAGCTTCTGGACGACGGTGCGCGACTACCAGTTTGCCCAGACCCCCGAGACCGAGGCCGCGGTCCGGCAGTTCCTCACGCTCGAGGCCACCCGATGGCAGTACGTCACCGGCGTGTCCGATGAGACTCTGGTGGACCCCGAATCCTGGTGGCACGACTACAGGTTGCTGTCGCGCCCCGGCAATGATCGGGTGCAACTGAATCTGTTCCTGGACTACGCCACCAACGCACCGCTGTATCCCCGCCTGCACCAGTACTTCCGGGCCAGTCAGGTGCCGCTGCTGGCGGTCTGGGGGCGCGGCGACGAGATATTCGGTCCGGCGGGAGCCGACGCGTTTGCCGAAGATCTGCCGAATGCCGAGATCCACCTGCTCGACGGCGGCCACTTCCTGCTCGAATCCGCCCTGACCGACGTCGTCGCGCTGATCCGCCCCTTCCTGGCCAAAGAACTCGGAGAGGATTCCCGCCGATGAACCAGCAGAGCGAGCCGTACGACGTCATCGTGCTCGGGGCCGGTCCGGTCGGTGAGAACGTCGCCGACCGCGCCCGGGCCGCCGGATTGACCGTGGCGATCGTCGAACGCGAACTCATCGGCGGTGAATGTTCCTACTGGGCTTGCGTGCCCAGCAAAGCGCTGCTGCGTCCGGTGCTCGCGCTCGACGATGCCCGCCGCGTCGACGGGGCACGACAGGCGGCCGAGGCGAGCATCGACGCCGGTGCCGTGCTGGGCCGCCGAGACCGCTACGTGGGCCACTGGGACGACGCCGGCCAGGCGGACTGGCTGGCCGGGATCGGAGCCACGCTGGTGCGCGGCCACGGACGGCTCGATGGCCCGCGCCGGGTGGCGGTGACCACCCCGAGCGGCGAGGAGGTGCGGCTGTCGGCCCGGCATGCGGTGGTGATCTGCACCGGAACCCGCGCGATGCTCCCGGACCTGCCCGGTATCGCCGACGCCCGGGTGTGGACCAATCGGGAGGCCACCGAAGCCGATTCGGTGCCGGGCCGCCTCGCGATCGTCGGCGCCGGCGGGGTGGGCGTCGAGATGGCCACCGCCTGGCAGGGACTGGGTGCCGCGGTGACGCTGCTGGTGCGCGGGGCGGGGCTGCTGCCGCGGATGGAACCGTTCGTCGGCGACTACGTCGCCCGCGGGCTCGCCGACGCGGGTGTGGATGTGCGCACCGGTGTTTCGGTCGCCAAGCTGCACCGCCCCGACCCCGCCGGCCCGGTGCGGCTCGATCTGACCGACAGCAGTGAGCTTGAGGTCGACGAGATCCTGTTCGCGACGGGCCGCGCGCCGCTGACCGACCACATCGGCTTGGAGACCATCGGGCTGACTCCCGGTGACTGGCTTGACGTTGACGACACCTGCCGGGTCCGGGCCGTCGACGACGGCTGGCTGTACGCATGCGGCGACGCCAATCACCGGGCGCTGTTGACCCACGAAGGCAAATATCAGGCGCGCATCGCCGGAGATGCCATCGGGGCCAGGGCGGCCGGGAAACCAGTGGACACCGCCCCCTGGGGAGCGCACGCGGCCAGCGCCGACCACCACGCGGTGCCGCAGGTCTTCTTCACCGGCCCCGAAGCCGCCGCGGTGGGGCTCACCGCCGAGCAGGCGCAGAAGGCCGGCCACCGGGTGCGGGTGGTGGACGTGGAGATCGGCGAGGCGGTGATGGGCGCCAAGCTGCACGCCGACGGCTACACCGGGCGGGCGCGGATGGTGGTCGACGCCGACCGGGAGCACCTGGTCGGGGTCACGTTCGTGGGCCCCGGTGTCGCCGAGCTGCTGCACTCGGCCACCATCGCCGTCGCCGGTCAGGTGCCCATCAACCGGCTCTGGCACGCCGTGCCGTGCTTCCCGACGATCAGCGAAGTGTGGTTGCGGCTGCTGGAGGCCTACCGCGATGCGGAGCCCGGCGGCTAGCGATCCACAGGAGTCAGCCGTTGCGCAGCAACTCGGCGTCGGCCGCGCGCACTCGGTAGGGCGCCAACCGGGTGGCCGCATAGAAGGGAATCGTGGGTTCCAGACCTTCTCGAAGCCCGCCGCGAAAAGGACACCCCCGGATTTCGACGTGCCCTCATCGGGAATGCGGGCGTCGACGACGATCCGCGGATCGGTCGGTATTGGGATCTCGTCACCGAGATCGCGGGCGCGACGGCTACCGTTGGCGCTGCGCAGCGCTGGCTCTTCGAGGCGCTCCGCCGTCCACTCGCGCAGACGATTTAATGAGTTTGCATATTCGCGCATAATCATGCAGAATCGCGCAGTGACCAAAGTGACCAAGGTGGCGGTGGCCGGTGCCAGCGGGTATGCCGGCGGTGAGATTCTGCGGCTGCTGCTGGGGCATCCCGCCTACGCGGACGGCCGGCTGAGCATCGGTGCGCTGACCGCCGCCGGCAACGCCGGCAGCACCCTGGGCGAACAACACCCGCACCTGGTGCCGCTGGCCGACCGCGTCCTTGAGCCGACCGAGGTCGAGACCCTCGCCGGACACGACGTGGTGTTCCTCGGCCTGCCACACGGACATTCGGCGGTGCTGGCCGAACAGCTCGGCCCGGACACTCTGGTGATCGACTGCGGCGCGGACTTCCGGCTGGGCGACCCGACCGACTGGGAACGGTTCTACGGTTCGGCGCACGCCGGCACCTGGCCCTACGGGCTGCCCGAGCTGCCCGGTGTGCGTGAGCAGCTCAAGGGTGCGCGGCGGATCGCGGTACCGGGCTGCTACCCGACCGCGGCGCTGCTGGCGCTGTTCCCGGCGGTGGCCGCCGGCCTGGTCGAACCGGACGTCACGGTGGTCGCGGTCAGCGGCACCTCCGGCGCCGGCAAGGCCGCCAAGGTCGACCTGCTCGGCTCGGAGGTGATCGGCTCGGCGCGCGCCTACAACATCGGCGGCGCACACCGGCACACTCCGGAGATCGGGCAGGGCCTGCGGGCGGTCACCCACCGCGACGTCACCGTCTCCTTCATTCCGGTGTTGATCCCGGCCTCCCGGGGCATCCTGGCGACCTGCACCGCGAAAACCACGGCGTCGGTGTTCGAGCTGCGCGCCGCCTACGAAAAGGCCTACCACACAGAACCGTTCGTGCACCTGCTGCCGGAGGGGCAGCTGCCCAAGACCGGCTCGGTGATCGGCAGCAATGCCGCGCACCTGGCGATCGCCGTCGACGAGGACGCCTCGACGTTCATCGCGATCGCCGCGATCGACAACCTGGTCAAGGGCACCGGCGGCGCCGCGGTCCAGGCGATGAACCTGGCGCTGGGCTGGCCGGAATCCGAAGGACTCTCAGTGGTAGGAGTGGCGCCGTGACCGACACAAAACTGCTGCGGGAACAGGGGGTCACCGCGCCGGCCGGATTCCGGGCCGCCGGAATCGCCGCCGGTATCAAGGCCTCCGGGGCGCCGGACCTGGCGCTGGTGTTCAACGAGGGGCCGGACTACACGGCCGCGGGGGTGTTCACCAGTAACCAGGTCAAGGCGGCACCGGTGCGGTGGAGCCAGCAGGTGCTCAAAGGGGCCCGGCTGCGGGCAGTGATCCTGAACTCCGGCGGCGCCAACGCCTGCACCGGCCCGGGCGGCTTCCAGGACACCCACACCACCGCCGAAGCCGTTGCGGCGGCACTGTCGGAGTGGGGCACCGAAACCGGCGCGGTCGAGGTGGCAGTCTGCTCCACCGGGCTGATCGGCGACCGGCTGCCGATGGACAAGGTGCTGGCCGGGGTCACCGAGATCGTGCACGAGATGGCCGGCGGCCTGGTCGGCGGCGACGAAGCCGCCCGCGCGATCATGACCACCGACACCGTGCCCAAGCAGGTCGCGCTGCACCACAAGGACAACTGGACGCTGGGCGGGATGGCCAAAGGTGCGGGCATGCTGGCGCCGTCGCTGGCCACCATGCTGGTGGTGCTGACCACCGACGCCAAGGCCGACGCGGCCACGCTGGACCGGGCGCTGCGGCGGGCCACCGCGCTGACCTTCGACCGGCTCGACATCGATGGCAGCTGTTCCACCAACGACACGGTGCTGCTGCTGTCGTCGGGCGCCAGCGAGATCACCCCCAGCCCCGAGGAACTCGAGGCCGCCGTGCTGGCCGCCTGCGACGACCTGTGCGCCCAACTGCAGGCCGACGCCGAAGGTGTCACCAAGCGGGTCACGATCACCGTCACCGGTGCCGGCGCCGATGGCGACGCGCTGATCGCTGCCCGGTGCATCGCCCGCGACAGTCTGGTCAAGACCGCGCTGTTCGGCTCCGACCCGAACTGGGGCCGGGTGCTGGCCGCGGTGGGCATGGTGCCGTTCACCATCGACCCGGACCGGATCACGGTGTCCTTCAACGGCTCCCCGGTGTTCAGCGACGGCGCACCGATGCCGGGCGCCCGGGAAGTCGACCTGTCGGGCGAGGACATCCACGTCGTGGTGGAGCTGAACCAGGGGACCGGCCAGGCCATGGTGCGCACCACCGACCTGTCGCACGCCTACGTCGAAGAGAACTCGGCGTATTCCTCATGACGGAAGCGCTGAGCACCCAGACCAAGGCCCAGGTGCTGGCCGAAGCCCTGCCGTGGCTCAAGCAGCTGCACGGCAAGATCGTCGTCGTCAAATACGGCGGCAACGCCATGACCGACGACACCCTCAAGCACGCGTTCGCCGCCGACATGGCGTTCCTGCGCAACTGCGGCATCCACCCGGTGGTGGTGCACGGCGGCGGCCCGCAGATCAGCGCCATGCTCAAGAAACTCGGCATCGAAGGCGATTTCAAGGGCGGATTCCGGGTCACCACACCGGAAGTGCTCGACGTGGCGCGCATGGTGCTGTTCGGCCAGGTGGGCCGGGAGTTGGTGAACCTGATCAACGCCCACGGGCCCTACGCCGTCGGCATCACCGGTGAGGACGCGGCACTGTTCACCGCGGTGCGGCGCAGCGTCAACGTCGACGGAGTCGCCACCGACATCGGCCTGGTCGGCGACGTGGATCAGGTCAACACCGCCGCGGTGCTGGATCTGATTGCCGCGGGCCGGATTCCGGTGGTCTCCACACTGGCGCCCGACCCGGACGGTGTGGTGCACAACATCAACGCCGACACCGCCGCGGCCGCATTGGCCGAGGCGCTGGCCGCCGAGAAACTGTTGATGCTCACCGACGTCGACGGCCTCTACACCGATTGGCCCGACCGCGACTCGCTGGTCAGCGAGATCGACACCGCGACACTGGCCCAACTGCTGCCGAAGCTGGAATCGGGCATGATCCCCAAAGTCGAAGCCTGCCTGCGCGCCGTTCGGGGTGGGGTGCCCAGCGCCCACATCATCGACGGCCGGGTCGAACATTGTGTGCTCGTCGAGTTGTTCACCGACGCCGGCACCGGAACGAAGGTGGTGAAGCTATGACGAACCTGCAGGACCGGTGGTCCTCGGTGATGATGAACAACTACGGCACGCCGCCGCTGGCACTGGTCAGCGGCGAGGGCGCGGTGGTGACCGATGAGAGCGGCAAGAGCTACGTCGACCTGCTCGGCGGCATCGCGGTCAACGTGCTCGGCCACCGGCACCCGGCCGTGATCGAGGCCGTCACCACCCAGCTGAACACGCTGGGCCACACGTCGAACCTCTACGCGACCGAACCGGGCATCGCCCTGGCCGAGGCGCTCGTCGGGCATCTCGGTGCACCGGCGCGGGTGTTCTTCTGCAACTCGGGCACCGAGGCCAACGAGGTGGCCTTCAAGATGACCCGGCTCACCGGCAAGACGAAGATCGTCGCCGCCGAGAGGGCGTTCCACGGCCGGACCATGGGATCGCTGGCGCTCACCGGCCAGCCCGACAAACGGGCGCCGTTCGAGCCGCTGCCCGGCGATGTCACCTTCGTGCCCTACGGTGACACCAAAGCCCTTGCCGCCGCCGTTGATTCGGACACCGCGGCGGTGTTCCTGGAGCCGATCATGGGGGAGGGCGGCGTCATCGTCCCGCCCGCCGGCTACCTGGCCGAGGCCCGCGGCATCACCGCCGCGCACGGCGCGCTGCTGGTGTTCGACGAGGTGCAGACCGGCATCGGGCGCACCGGCGCCTTCTACGCCCACCAGCACGACGGCATCACCCCGGACATCATCACGCTGGCCAAGGGCCTGGGCGGCGGCCTGCCGATCGGGGCCTGCCTGGCCGTCGGCGCGGCCGGTGACCTGCTGCAACCGGGCAGTCACGGCAGCACCTTCGGCGGCAACCCGGTCTGCACAGCGGCCGCGTGCGCGGTGCTGCGGGCGCTGGCCGACGGCGACCTGATCGCGCGGGCCGGGATGCTGGGCAAGACCCTGAGCCACGGCATCGAGAACCTGCACCACCCGCTGGTCGACCACGTGCGCGGCAAGGGCCTGCTGGTCGGCATCGTGCTCACCGCGGCCAAGGCCAAAGATGTCGAGTTGGCGGCCCGCAGCGCCGGGTTCCTGGTCAACGCCGCCGCAGCCGACGTGGTCCGGTTGGCCCCGCCGCTGATCGTCAGCGAAGAGCAGATCGACAGCTTCGTCACCGCCCTGCCGGGCATCCTCGACACCGCGCAGGGGGCCGCACAGTGATCCGCCATTTTCTGCGTGACGACGACGTCAGCCCCGCCGAGCAGGCCGAAATCCTGGCACTGGCAGCGGAACTGAAGCAGTCGCCGTTCTCCCGCCGGCCGCTGGAGGGTCCCCGCGGTGTCGCGGTGATCTTCGACAAGAACTCCACCCGCACCCGGTTCTCCTTCGAGATCGGCATCGCCCAACTGGGCGGGCATGCCGTCGTCGTCGATGGCCGGTCCACCCAGCTGGGCCGCGACGAAACCCTCGAGGACACCGGGCGGGTGCTGTCGCGCTACGTCGACGCCATCGTATGGCGCACCTTCGCCCAGGAACGCCTCACCGCGATGGCCGGCACCGCCACGGTGCCGATCGTCAACGCACTCTCCGACGAGTTCCACCCCTGCCAGGTGCTGGCCGACCTGCAGACCATCGCCGAGCGCAAGGGTGCCGCGGGGGATCTCAAAGGGCTCAGACTGACCTACCTCGGTGACGGCGCCAACAATATGGCGCACTCGCTGATGCTCGGCGGCGTCACCGCCGGGGTGCACGTCACCGTCGCCGCCCCGGAGGGTTTCACCCCCGACCCCGCCGTCGTCGCCGCCGCACAGCAGCGCGCCGCCGACACCGGTGCCTCGGTCACGCTCACCGCCGATGCGGCCAAGGCCGCCGCCGGAGCCGACGTGCTGGTCACCGACACCTGGACCTCGATGGGCCAGGAGGAAGACGGGCTGGACCGGGTCGCGCCGTTTCGGCCCTACCGGATCAACGACGAACTCGTCGCCCTCGCCGACTCGGATGTGACTGTGCTGCACTGCCTTCCGGCGCACCGCGGCGACGAGATCACCGACTCGGTGATCGACGGGCCGTGCAGCGCGGTGTGGGACGAGGCCGAGAACCGGCTGCACGCGCAGAAGGCGCTGTTGGTGTGGTTGCTGGAACGATCGCGATGAGCAGGCCGGAGAGCCCCGTGTCCCGGGTGGGCCGCCAGGCCCGCATCGTCGAGGTGCTGTCCTCGGCGCCGGTGCGCAGCCAGACCGAGCTGGCCGCGCTGCTGGCCTCCGACGGCATCGAGGTCACCCAGGCCACCCTGTCGCGCGACCTCGAGGAGCTGGGCGCGGTGAAGCTGCGGGGCCCCGATGGAGGGGTCGGGGGATACGTCATTCCTGAGGACGGCAACCCGCTGCGTCTATCCGGCGGGACCGACCGGCTGTGCCGGCTGCTGGCTGAGCTGCTGGTCTCCACCGACGCCACCGGAAATCTGGCCGTATTGCGCACCCCGCCCGGTGCTGCGGACTACCTGGCCAGCGCCATCGATCGGGCCGCGCTACCGTACGTCGTCGGCACCATCGCCGGGGATGACACCATCTTCGTGGCGGCACGAGAGCCGATGACCGGCAGCGAACTCGCCGCCACCCTCAAAGACCTGCAGTAAGACCAGTAGCACTCAGCAAGACAGAGCAAGGAGAACTCGATGTCCGAACGCGTCATCCTGGCGTATTCCGGTGGCCTGGACACTTCGGTGGCGATCAGCTGGATCGGCAAGGAGACCGGCCGCGAAGTGGTCGCCGTCGCCATCGACCTCGGCCAGGGCGGCGAGGACATGGAAGTGGTGCGTCAGCGGGCCCTGGACTGCGGCGCGGTGGAGGCCGTCGTGGTCGACGCCCGCGACGAATTCGCCGACGACTACTGCCTGCCCACCATCAAGGCCAACGCGCTCTACATGGACCGCTACCCGCTGGTCTCGGCCATCAGCCGGCCGCTGATCGTCAAGCACCTGGTGGATGCCGCACGCAGCCACGGGGGCACCATCGTCGCGCACGGCTGCACCGGTAAGGGCAACGACCAGGTCCGCTTCGAGGTCGGCTTCGCCTCGCTGGCGCCTGAACTGGACGTCATCGCCCCGGTCCGCGACTACGCCTGGACCCGGGAGAAGGCCATCGCCTTCGCCGAGCAGAACGACATCCCGATCAACGTCACCAAGCGCTCGCCGTTCTCCATCGACCAGAACGTGTGGGGCCGCGCGGTGGAGACCGGGTTCCTGGAAGACCTGTGGAACGCCCCGACCAAGGACGTCTACGACTACACCGAGGACCCGACGGTCAACTTCAACGCCCCCGACGAGCTGATCATCAGTTTCGACAAGGGTCGCCCGGTGGCGATCGACGGTCGCCCGCTCAGCGTGCTGGCGATCATCCAGGAGCTCAACACCCGTGCCGGCGCCCAGGGCGTGGGACGCCTCGACGTGGTCGAGGACCGGTTGGTGGGCATCAAGAGCCGCGAGATCTACGAGGCGCCGGGCGCGATGGTGCTGATCACCGCGCACACCGAACTCGAGCACGTCACCCTGGAGCGGGAACTGGGCCGCTACAAGCGCGGGGTGGACCGCAAGTGGGGCGAGCTCACCTACGACGGCCTGTGGTTCAGCCCGCTCAAGCGGTCCCTGGAGGTGTTCGTCGAGGACACCCAGCAGCACGTGTCCGGTGACATCCGCCTGGTGCTGCACGGTGGGAGCATCATCGTCAACGGCCGGCGCAGCGCGGAGTCGCTGTACGACTTCAACCTGGCGACCTACGACGAGGGCGACACCTTCGACCAGACCGCGGCTCGTGGCTTCGTCCAGATCCACGGTCTGAGCTCGAAGATCTCCGCCCGCCGGGATCTGGGGTGAGCACCAACGAGGGTTCATTGTGGGGCGGGCGGTTCGCCGAAGGACCGTCCGACGCGTTGGCGGCGCTGAGCAAATCCACCCACTTCGACTGGGTGCTGGCGCCCTACGACGTGGCCGCGTCCAAGGCGCACGCGAAGGTGCTGCACGGCGCCGGCCTGCTCACCGACGAGCAGCGTGACGGGCTGCTGGCCGGGCTGGACAGCCTCGGCGAAGACGTCGCCGACGGCAGCTTCGGTCCGCTGGTCACCGACGAGGATGTGCACGGCGCCCTGGAGCGCGGCCTGATCGACCGGGTCGGGGCCGACCTGGGCGGCCGGCTGCGCGCCGGGCGCTCGCGAAACGACCAGGTGGCCACGCTGTTTCGGATGTGGCTGCGCGATGCGGTCCGTCGCGTCGCGGCCGGGGTGCTCGACGTGGTCGATGCGCTGGCCCACCAGGCGGCCGCGCACCCGAGTGCGATCATGCCGGGCAAGACCCACCTGCAGTCCGCGCAGCCGGTGCTGCTGGCGCACCACCTGCTGGCCCACGCCCACCCGCTGCTGCGCGACGTGGACCGGATCATCGACTTCGACGCCCGCGCCGCGGTCTCCCCGTACGGGTCGGGTGCGCTGGCCGGCTCGTCGCTGGGCCTGAACCCGGACGCCATCGCCGCCGAACTCGGCTTCACCGCCGCCGCCGACAACTCGATCGACGCCACCGCCGCGCGCGATTTCGCCGCCGAGGCCGCCTTCGTGTTCGCGATGATCGGCGTCGACCTGTCTCGGCTGGCCGAGGACATCATCTTGTGGAGCTCAACGGAATTCGGGTATGCCGTCCTGCATGACTCGTGGTCGACCGGCAGCTCGATCATGCCGCAGAAGAAGAACCCCGACATCGCCGAGTTGGCCCGCGGTAAGTCCGGCCGGCTGATCGGCAACCTGACCGGCCTGCTGGCGATGCTGAAGGCCCAGCCGCTGGCCTACAACCGGGACCTGCAGGAGGACAAGGAGCCGGTGTTCGACTCGGCCGCCCAGCTGGAACTGCTGTTGCCGGCAACGGCCGGACTGGTCGGGACCCTGCGATTCGACACCGAGCGGATGGCCGCGCTGGCGCCGGCCGGCTACACCCTGGCCACCGACATCGCCGAATGGCTGGTGCGTCAAGGTGTTCCGTTCCGGGTCGCGCACGAGGCGGCGGGTGCGGCGGTCAAGGCCGCCGAGCAGCGCGGCGTCGGCCTGGACGAACTCACCGACGCCGAACTGGCGGCCATCAGTCCCGATCTGACCCCGCAGGTGCGTGACGTGCTCACCGTCGAGGGTTCGGTGGCATCCCGTGATGCCCGGGGCGGTACCGCCCCGGCCCGGGTCGCCGATCAGCTGGCCGGCCTTGCCGAGCGCGCCGCACACCAGCGGCGATGGGTGAACGGCTAGGGCCCCCAGACCATCAGGTCTTCCATGCCGTTGTTCATCGTGACCGTGGTCGGCTGCGCACCGGTGACGTCGAAGTAGATCTTGCCGGTGGCCTGCTGGCCCTGCGGGATCGTCGCGCCGCTGATGGCATTCGGGGCGGCGACCTGCCACAGCACCCGGTAGGAAGCCCGATCCGGAGCCACGGCGTTGAACTGCGAGATCGCCGGCGTCACACTGCCGCGAATCGCCGTCACCGTCGCGGTGGACTCCCAAACCTTGCCCGCCACCGGGTATCCCGGCATGGTGTCGGAGCTCGGCTTGAGATCGGCGACCCGCCAGGAGTACCCGATCTGCCCGACGGTGTCGGTGGCCTGCAGCGTGCTGCCCAGCTTGCCGACCATCGGGGATACCGCTGTCGCGGCCGGTGCGATGGTCACCGGGATCGCCGCCAAGACCGCAGCGGCCAGGACCGTCTTCGTCATCCCACTGATCTTCATGATGTCCTCCACTCGTCCATGGACGAGATGACGGATAGCCCGCTCTGACACGCCTTAACCCTGTTTTGCTGGAACCGATCTGGCGCTGCGCTAGCGTTAGCTGATCAACGGCTGGAGAACCAACCCGAGAACGTGGCGCCTGGTGACGGCGATCGCGGTCTGTGGGCTGTTGCCGCAGTGCACGGGCGCGCCATCCGAGCCGAGACTGACATTGGTGCCGGCGCCGACGTCGTCCACCGCAGGCCCACCCGCGCCAGCCACCGTCGTCGGCGTCACGGCCGCCGAACTGGGCGCGACCTGGCACCCGGACTGCCCGATCACCCCGGCGCAGCTCCGCCGGGTCACCGTCACCCACCTCGGGTTCGACGCGAAGGCGCACCGCGGTGACCTGATCGTGCACGCCGAGCTGGTTCCGCAGGTCATCGCCATATTCGAGCGGCTGTACCGGCTGGAGTTCCCGATCGAGAAGATGCGGCCGGTCAGCCACTACCCGGGCGGCGACGACGAGTTGTCGATGGAGGACAACAACACCTCGGCGTTCAACTGCCGCCGCATTCCGGGCTCCGGCAGCTGGGCGCTGCACGCCTTTGGCCGGGCGATCGACGTCAATCCGCTGCTGAATCCGATGGTCAATCACGGCAAGTTCGAGCCGAAGAACGCCAAGGTCTATCTGGATCGCAAACGGATCGAGCCGGGACTGCTGCACCCCGGCGACCCGGCGGTGCGGGTTTTCACCGACGCCGGCTGGCGCTGGGGCGGCAACTGGAAATCACCGGTGGACTACCAGCACTTCGAGCGGCGCTGACGCCTTATTCCACGAGTTCCGACAGCTCCAGCCAGCGGCTCTCCTGCTCGGCCACCTCGTCCTCAAGCGCCCGCAGCTCCCGGGTGAGCGTACCCAGGCCCACATGATCGGACTGGTCGTAGGCGGCGAGCTCGTGATGCTTGGCCTCGATCTGTTCGGCCAGCCGCGCCAGCCGACGATCCACCGCGGCCAGATCCTTCTGCGCGGCACGCAAGTCCGCTCCCGACAGCGCCCCCGACCCGGCGGCCGCGGACGCGGGCCGCGACACCGGGGCTCGGCGCACGTCGGCGGCCAGCTGCAGGTATTCGTCGACGCCGCCCGGCAGATGCCGTAACCGGCCGTCCAGGATCGCGTACTGCTGATCGGTCACCCGCTCCAGCAGGTACCGGTCGTGGGAGACGACGATCAGCGTTCCCGGCCAGGAGTCCAGCAGGTCCTCGGTGGCGGTCAGCATGTCGGTGTCGACGTCGTTGGTGGGCTCGTCGAGCACCAGCACATTGGGCTCGGCCAGCAGGGTCAGCATCAGCTGGAGTCGACGGCGCTGCCCACCGGAGAGCTCACCGACCCGCGCCGACAGCTGGGCGCTGCCGAACCCGAGCCGCTCCAGCAGTTGCGCCGGCGTCATCTCGCGGCCGTCGACCTGATAGTCGTTGCGCAGCCGGCCCAGCACATCGGCCACCCGGTCCTCGGTCAGCGACGCCAACTCCTCGGACTGCTGGTCGAGCATGCCCAACCGAACGGTCTTGCCGCGCTTGACCCGCCCGCTGTCGGGCGTCACCGTGCCGGCGATCAGCCCCAGCAGGGTGGACTTCCCGGCGCCGTTGGCGCCCACGATCCCGGTCCGTTCACCGGGCCCGATCCGCCACTCGACGTCACGCAGCACCGGCCTGCCGTCGAACGAGACCGAGACGTCGAGCAGATCGATGACATCCTTGCCCAGCCGCGCGGTGGCCAGCTTCATCAGCTCGACCTCGTTGCGCAGCGGGGGGACGTCGGCGATCAGCGCGTTGGCCGCCTCGATACGGAACTTCGGCTTGGAGGTGCGGGCCGGCGCACCCCGGCGCAGCCAGGCCAGCTCCTTGCGTAACACGTTCTGCCGCTTGGCCTCACTGGCCGCCGCCATCCGGTCGCGCTCCACCCGCTGCAGCACGTAGGCCGCGTAGCCGCCCTGGAACGGCTCCACGATCCGGTCGTGCACCTCCCAGGTGGTGGTGGCCACCTCGTCGAGGAACCAGCGGTCGTGGGTGACCACCAGCAAACCGCCGGCGTTGCGGGCCCAGCGCTGCTGCAGGTGCCGGGCCAGCCAGGTGATTCCCTCCACATCGAGGTGGTTGGTGGGCTCGTCGAGCCCGATCACGTCCCATTCGTCGATCAGCAGCGCGGCCAGCTGGACTCGGCGGCGCTGCCCGCCGGACAGCTCGGAGATCACCGCATCCCAGGAGATGTCGGACACCAGACCGTCGACCACGTCACGAATCCGCGGATCAGACGCCCACTCGTGGTCGGCCTGATCGCCGACCAGGGCCGAGCCCACCGTGCTGTCGGGATCGAGGGTGTCGGCCTGGTCCAGCAACCCCACCCGCAGATCGCTGCGGCGGGTGACCCGGCCGGAGTCCGGCGTAGCGGCGCCGGTCAGCAGCCTCAACAGACTGGATTTGCCGTCGCCGTTGCGGCCCACGATGCCGATCCGGGCGCCGTCATTGACTCCAAGGGTCACTGAGTCCAGGACCACACCCGTGGCGTAGCGCAGGTGAAGTGCCTCAGCTCCGAGCAGGTGTGCCACTGCTTGAACGCTACTGCCTGCCCGGCGGCGGCGACTGAAGGAGGCAGGCAGACCGCGCTGATATGCCAGAATGTGCACGTCATGGACGATCATGCGCGAGCAGGGGAGCAGCGGGTGGATCTGAACTTGTCGGCCATCACCCGGCCGGTCGAGTGGCTGATGGCCACCGCACAGAACGGACTCGAAGTTCTGCGCTGGGGGGGCCTGGAGACCGGGGCTGTGCCGTCGCCGTTCCAGATCGTCGAGAGCGACCCGATGTACAAGCTGCGTCGGTACTTTCCACCGGACAACCGGCCCGGCCAACCGCAGCCCGGCCCGCCGGTGCTGCTGATTCACCCGATGATGATGTCGGCAAACATGTGGGACGTCACCCGCGAAGAGGGTGCGGTCGGCATTCTGCACGCGGCCGGCGTCGACCCCTGGGTGATCGACTTCGGTTCACCCGACGAGGTCGAGGGCGGCATGCGCCGAAACCTCGCCGACCACATCGTCGGACTCAGCCAGGCGATCGACACCGTAGCCGAGGCCACCGGACGCGACGTACACCTGGCCGGCTACTCCCAGGGCGGCATGTTCGCCTATCAGGCTGGGGCCTACCGGCATTCGAAGAGCATCGCCAGCATCATCGCGTTCGGCTCCCCGGTGGACACCCTGGCGGCGCTGCCGATGGGTGTGCCCCCCAACATCGCCTCCGGGGTCGCCTCCTTCATGGCCGACCACGTCTTCAACCGGCTGGACATCTCGGGGTGGCAGGCCCGGATCGGCTTCCAGATGATGGACCCGCTCAAAACGGCCAAGGCCCGCATGGACTTCATGCGCCAGCTGCACGACCGGGAGGCCCTGCTGCCGCGCGAGGCGCAGCGGCGGTTCCTGGAGTCCGAAGGCTGGATCGCCTGGTCGGGCCCGGCGATCTCCGAGCTGCTCAAGCAGTTCATCGCGCACAACCGGATGATGACCGGTGGCTTTGCGATCAACGGCCAACTGGTCACCCTGACCGACATCACCTGCCCTGTCCTGGCATTCGTCGGCGAGGTCGACGACATCGGGCAACCGGTGGCGGTCCGGGGTATCCGCCGCGCCGCACCCAACGCCCGGGTTTTCGAATACCTGCTGCGGGCCGGTCACTTCGGTCTGGTGGTGGGCTCCAAGGCCGCCGAACTGACCTGGCCCACCGTCGCCGACTGGGTGCTGTGGCAGTCCGGTCTGGGCCCGCAGCCCGCCGGGGTGGCGCTGATGGCCGACCAGACCGCCGAGAAGGCCAAGGGTGGCGTCGCGATGACGTCGCGGATCGCGCACGGACTCGGGGAGGCGTCCGGTGTCGCGCTGACGCTGGCGCGTGGTGCGGCCGACGCCGTGGTCGCGGCGCAGAAGTCGGTGCGCACCATAGCCGTCGAGACCGCGCGCACCCTGCCGCGGCTGGCCCGGTTGGGGCAGATCAACGACCACACTCGAATCTCGTTGGGCCGCATCATCACCGAGCAGGCCGCGGACTCGCCCTACGGCGAGTTCCTGCTGTTCGACGGGCGGGTGCACACCTACGAGGCGGTCAACAAGCGCATCGACAACGTCGTTCGCGGCCTGATCGACGTCGGGGTGCGCCAGGGGGTGCACGTTGGCGTCCTGATGGACACTCGTCCCAGCGCCATGGTCGCCATCGCGGCGCTGTCCCGACTGGGAGCGGTCGCCGTGCTGATGCCGTCGGACGGGGATCTGGTCCCGGCCGCGCGACTCGGCGGCATCTCGGAGATCATCGCCGACCCGGGCAACCTTGATCACGCGCTGGCGGCGGCCCGCGAACTGGACATCCAGGTGCTGGTGCTCGGTGGTGGCGAGACCCGCGACCTGCATCTCCCCGCCGACGCTGAAGCCGTCGTCGACATGGAGCAGATCGACCCGGACGCCGTCGAGTTGCCCGGCTGGTACCGACCCAACCCGGGGTTCGCCCGTGATCTGGCGTTCGTGGCGTTCGGCACGGTGGCCGGCGAGCTGGTGGCCAAGCAGATCACCAACTACCGCTGGGCGCTGTCGGCGTTCGGCACCGCGTCCACGGCCGCGCTGGGGCCCAACGACACCGTGTACTGCCTGACCCCGCTGCACCACGAGTCCGGGCTGCTGGTCAGCCTCGGCGGCGCGGTGGTCGGCGGGGCCCGCATCGCGCTGTCCCGCGGCCTGCACCCGGACCGGTTCGTCGCCGAGGTGCGCCAGTACGGGGTCAGCGTGGTGTCCTACACCTGGGCGATGCTGCGCGACGTCATCGACGACCCGAATTTCGTTTTGCAGGGCAACCATCCGGTGCGGTTGTTCATCGGCTCCGGTATGCCGACCGGTCTGTGGCACCGGGTCACCGAGGTGTTCGCGCCGGCGAAGGTCGTCGAGTTCTTCGCCACCACCGACGGGCAGGCGGTGCTGGCCAACGTGTCCGGCGCCAAGGTCGGCAGCAAGGGACGCCCGCTGCCCGGTGCGGTGGAGGTGGAACTGGCCGCCTACAGCCCCGAGCACGACCTGATCCTGGAAGACGAACGGGGCTTCGTGCAGAAGGCCGAAGCCAACGAGGTCGGGGTGCTGCTCGCCAAGCCGCGCGGCCCGATCGACCCCTCGGCATCGGTCAAACGCGGCGTGTTCGCCCCGGCCGACACCTGGATCTCCACCGAGTACCTGTTCCGCCGCGACGCCGACGGCGACTACTGGCTGGTCGGCGGGCGCGGTTCGAGCATCCACACCACCCGCGGCATGGCCTATCCGGTGCTGATCACCGACGCGCTGGGCATCGTCAACGGTGTCGACCTGGCGGTGACCTATCGGGTGCCGGCGGGTGCGGCGAACATGCCGGATCTGGTGGTGTCGGCGGTGACGGTGCGCCCGGGTGCGACGGTCACCGCGGCGGACCTCACCGAGGCGGTGGCCGAGATGCCCGTCGGGGCCGGCCCGGATGTGATTCACGTCGTAGCGGACCTGCCGCTGAGCGCGGTGTATCGCCCGACGCTGGGCGAGCTGCGCGAGGCCGGGCTGCCCAAGGCCGGACGCAACGCCTGGTACTACGACGTGGCCAGCTCGCAGTTCAAGCGGCTGACAGCCGCGGTGCGTACCGAACTGGCGGGCGGTCAGCGATGATCGATCAAGCCCTGCTGGACATCCTGGTCTGCCCGGCAGACCGGGGCCCCCTGCTGCTCGTGGAGCGTTCGGGGGCCAAGGTCCTCTACAACCCGCGGCTGCACCGCGCCTACCGGATCGACGACGGCATTCCGGTACTGCTGATCGACGAGGCGGAGGCCGTCGGTGACGACGAGCATGCCCGCCTCATCGCGCAGGCGCCTCCGGCAGATCCCCAGTGAGATAACGCTGCAGGGTCGGGGCGACCATGGTCACGATCTGCTCGGGCGGCAGTGACGCCATGGGCTCCAGCCCGATGATGTAGCGCGCCACCACGATGCCCATCAGTTGGCTCGCGGCAAACTCGGCCCGCAGCACGCCGGTCCCGGCCGGCTCGTCGACTCGCTGGGACAGTTCGGCGACCACGATGTCGCGGAAGAACGAACGGGCCAGGGGCACTTCGGTTCCGGTGAGCATGGACCGCAGTGCGGCGATCATGGCGGTGCCGGCCTGGGAATCCCACAGCGGCAGCAGCAGCTCCGGCAGGACGCGGCCGAGTTGTTCGACGGGGGTGTCCCGCATCGGGCCCAGCACCACCATCGGGTCCACCGGAAGCTGGGTCGCTGCGGCGAACAGCTGCTGTTTGCTTCCGTAGTAGTGGTGCACCAGGGCCGCGTCCACGCCGGCGTCAGCTGCCACCGACCGGACCGAGGTGTTCTGAAAACCATTGCGGGCGAACAGCTCACGCGCCGATTCCAGGATACGGTCGCGGGTGTCGGAGGCGCCCGACGGGCGGCCGGGCCGCCGGCCGGCCGCATTTGCGTTCTCCGGGGCAGACATCACGCCGTACGCCGCCGCAGTGTCACCGCGGCCAGGCCCAGCGCGACGGCCGCGAATGCCAGCACGATCGCGATGTCGCGCACCGCGACGCCGGTCAGCTCCGGATTCATGCCCACCTGCTGCAGCGCTTCCAGGGCATAGCTGGCCGGCATTGCGTTGCTGATCCACTGCAGCCACTCGGGCATCGCCGCACGCGGCACGATGATCCCGGCCAGCAGCAACTGCGGCACCATCACCAGTGGAATGAACTGCACGGCTTGGAATTCGGTGCGGGCGAACGCGCTGCACAGCAATCCCAACCCGACCCCGAGCACCGCGTTGACGATCGCGATCGCGAACACCCAACCGGGGCTGCCGACGGTCTCAAAACCCAACAACCCGAACGCGACCACGCAGGCCAGGGTGGCCTGGGCGGCCGCCGCGATCGAGAACGCCGTCCCGTAGGCGGCGAGCAGGTCGCCGCGGCGCAGCGGCGTGGTCAGGATGCGCTCGAGGGTTCCCGACGCCCGTTCGCGCTGCATGGTGATCGAGGTGATCACGAACATCAGAAACAGCGGGAAAATGCCCAGCAGGATCAGGCACGCGTTGTTGAACGGCGACGGCGTGCCCGGCGCGTGCGAGCCGCCCGAGAACATGAAATACATCAGGGTGATGACCAGGCTGGGCACCAGCAGGATCATCGCGACGCTGCGGTGATCGCCGGCCAGCTGCCGCAGGATCCGCAGCGTGGTGGCCCAGAACGACCGCAGTTGCAGCGGCCCGGTCACCCGGCTCGCGGCGCGGTGGTGCGCCGGATGACGGACAGGAACGCTTCCTCCATCGACGTACATCCCGTCTCCTCTCGCAGTCGTCTCGGTGTGGTGCGCGCCAGCAGACGGCCCTCGCGCATGAGCAGCAGGTCGCCGCAGTGGTCGGCCTCATCCATCACGTGACTGGACACCAGCAGGGTGGTGCCGCGCCGGGCCAGATCGGTGAACTGCGCCCAGAGCTCGGCGCGCAGCACCGGGTCCAGGCCGATGGTCGGCTCGTCGAGCACCAGCAGGTCCGGGCGGCCCACCAGCGCGCAGGCCAGCGAAACCCGGGCGCGCTGCCCGCCGGACAGGTTGGCGCAGTAGTCGTCGCGGTGCTGCTGCAGGTCCACCGCATTGACCGCGTCGTCCGCGTCCCCGGCGTCGACCCCGGCGAGGGCGGCGAAGTACCGGACGTTGTCGATGACCCGCAGGTCGTCGTAGATGGTGGGCTCCTGCGGCATGTAGCCGACCCGGTGGCGCAGTGCGGCCGAGCCGGCCGGGCCGCCCAGCACGTCGACGGTGCCGCTGGTGATGATCTGGGTGCCGACGATGCAGCGCATCAGGGTGGTTTTGCCGCAGCCCGATGGGCCGAGCAGGCCGGTGATCGCGCCGCGGGCGATACGGACGGAGAAGTCGTGCAGCACCGGGCGCCTGCCGCGGACCACCCGCAGGTGGTCGATGGCGACGGCCGGTGTGGTGGCAACCCCGGAGAATTCATCACGCGATGAAATCATCATGTGATGAATATTCTGCCGGTGGCGGGTGGTTGTCAAGGGTCCGGCAGAATCGGGCCGATGAGCGTTGCCCGGCTGGCGGTGGATCCGCTGGCGGCCGCCCATGTGCTGCTCGGCGCGACCCTCACCGTCCGCGGGGTCTGCGCGACGATCGTCGAGGTGGAGGCCTACGGCGGGGTGCCCGACGGGCCCTGGCCGGATCGGGCGGCACATTCCTATCCCGGGCCCACCGGGCGCAACAAGGTGACGTTCGGCCCGCCCGGGCGCCTGTACACCTACCGCAGCTATGGGATGCACGTCTGCGCCAATGTGGCCTGCGGCCCGGACGGAACGGCCGCGGCGGTGCTGCTGCGGGCCGCCGTGATCGAGGACGGCGAGCCGCTGGCACGGTCCCGTCGCGGCGCGACGGTGCCGGGAGTTGGCCTGGCCCGCGGGCCCGGAAATCTGTGCTCCGCATTGGGAATCACCATGGAAGACAACGGGATCGACCTGTTCGACGCGCGCAGTCCGCTACGGCTGCGGCTCGGCGAGCCGGCGGCTGCGGCGGCCGGCCCGCGGGTGGGCGTCAGTCACGCCGCCGACCGGCCCTGGCGGCTGTGGGTGCCCGGCAGGCCCGAAGTTTCGGCCTACCGACGCAGCCCACGGGCACCGGCGCCCGGCGCCAGCGACTGATCCGAGAAGATCAATCCATGCCGACGACGATTCTCGACGAGTTGAGCTGGCGCGGGCTGATCGCCCAATCCACCGACCTGGATTCCTTGACCGCCGAAGTGACGGGCGGGCCGATCACGGTCTATGCCGGCTTCGACCCGACCGCCCCCAGCCTGCACGCCGGAAACCTGGTGCCATTGCTGGCACTGCGGCGATTCCAGCGGGCCGGGCACCGGCCCATCGTGCTGGCCGGCGGTGCCACCGGCCTGATCGGCGACCCCCGGGACAGCGGCGAACGCACGCTGAACACGGCCGACACCGTGGCCGAGTGGTCGGAACGGATTCGCGGGCAGCTGGAACGTTTCGTTGACTTCGATGACAGTCCGACCGGCGCGGTGGTGGTCAACAACCTGGACTGGACCGGGCCGCTGTCGGCGGTGGAATTCCTGCGTGACGTGGGCAAACACTTCTCGGTCAACGTGATGCTGGACCGCGACACCATCCGGCGCCGCCTGGAGGAGGGCATCTCCTACACCGAGTTCAGCTACATGCTCCTTCAGGCCAACGACTACGTGCAGCTGAATCAGCGTTACGGGTGTTCGCTGCAGATCGGCGGCTCCGATCAGTGGGGCAACATCATCGCCGGGGTCCGGCTGGTCCGCCAGAAACTGGGCGCGACGGTGCACGCCCTGACCGTGCCCTTGGTGACGGCTGCCGACGGCACCAAATTCGGCAAGTCCACCGGCGGCGGCAGCCTGTGGCTGGATCCGGAGATGACCAGCCCATACGCCTGGTACCAGTACTTTTTCAACACCGCCGACGCCGACGTGATCCGCTACCTGCGCTGGTTCACGTTCCTGTCCGCCGACGAACTGGGGGAGTTGGAGCAGTCCACGGCCGAACGTCCGCATGAGCGGGCCGCCCAGCGCCGGCTGGCCCGGGAGTTCACCACGCTGGTGCACGGTGAGCAGGCCACCGAGGCTGTCGAGCTGGCCAGTCAGGCCCTGTTCGGCCGCGGCGAGTTGGCTCGGCTCGACGAGTCGACCCTGACCGCGGCATTGCGGGAGACGTCGGTGGCCCAGCTGGCAGCCGGCGACCCGGACGCGATCGTCGATCTACTGGTGGCCACCGGCCTGTCGGCCAGTAGGGGGGCGGCCCGTCGCACGATCGGCGAAGGTGGCGTCTCGGTGAACAACGTCCGCATCGACAGCGAGGAATGGACACCGAATTCCGATGACTTCCTGCACGGGCGATGGCTGGTGTTACGCCGCGGAAAGCGCAACGTGGCCGGAGTCGAGAGGGTCTAGCGGGGATGGCCTGGACCGAGTGTCGGCACAGGTTGATCTTGAAATATCGCCCTGACCAGGCGATTTGACTCTAAGATTCCCCTCGCGTAACTTAATCCACGTCGCAGGGAGCGCCGGAAACGGAAGCCCCAAAGACACCCCGGAGAGATTCGAGAGAATCACGACGGATTCTGACTGTCCGCATTGCCTGCAAGCGGTTAAACGCCGCGGGTAGGCTGCGCTCTCAGTCGGGCGTGTTGTTTGAGAACTCAATAGTGTGTTTGGTGGTTTTTGTTTGTTGTTGTTTTTGCCACATTCTTGGCGCCCCGTGTTGGGGGTGTGGCGTTTTTTTGATGTCAGTTTTTGGCTGATGTTT
>NZ_CP083986.1:2315798-2362981 GCF_020172685.1 [Mycobacterium] nativiensis
ATCCCGAACCCGGAAGCTAAGCCTGTCAGCGCCGATGATACTGCCCAATCGGGTGGAAAAGTAGGACACCGCCGAACACAACATAAAGTCCTGTGCCCCCCAAGAAATTGGGGGGCACAGGCATTTCCCGTAGTACATGCGCAAATGCGACCGTGTCACGAGGTCGGCGAAGGCCGCCGTATCCTTTCGGTAGCACTGATTCGACCGGAAGGCGCGACGTGGCCGAACACGGCAGGGGCGGCAGCGGGCCGCGGGGCGGTAACGGCGCCGGAGACTCCGATCGGCGGGGCCGGCCCAGGCCTGCCGGGGGTGGATCATCCCGCGGCTCCGGCGATCAGCGCCGCGACTCCGGTGGTTGGTCCCGCGGTTCGGGCGATCAGCGCCGGGACTCCGGCGGATCATCGCGCGGCTCGGGTGAACAGCGCGGGGCGTCCGGTGGATGGTCCCGGGGCTCGGGGGATCAGCGACGCACGGCGGGCGGTCCGGCTCGCGGCTCCGGTGAAGGACGCCGGGAGTCCGGTGGTTGGTCCCGCGGCTCCGGTGAACAGCGTCGGGAGAACAGCGGATGGTCCCGCGGCTCCGGCGATGAGCGCCGGGGGCCCAGGGGATCCGGACCGGACCGGGACCGGCGGCCTCAACCGCGCCGAGACCATGACGGCGACGCGCGGCCGGCGCGGTCGGCCGGCGAGCATGAGGCCCAGCGCTACGACGACCCGCCGCTGCCCGAGGGGATCGAGCCCAAGCAGCTGGCACCCGAGGTCCGTCGCGAACTGAGCACCCTCAGTAAGGCCACCGCCGACGCCGTCGCCTGCCACCTGGTGGCCGCCGGCAACCTGCTCGACGATGACCCCGAGGCCGCGTTGAAGCACGCCCAGGCCGCACGGTCCCGATCGACACGGATCACCGCGGTCCGCGAGGCCGTCGGCATCGCCGCCTACCACTGCGGGGACTGGTCGCAGGCCCTCGGTGAACTCCGGGCGGCACGCCGGATGGGCAGCAAATCGGCGCTGCTGCCATTGATCGCCGACTGCGAACGCGGCATGGGCCGCCCGCAGCGGGCGATCGAACTGGCCGCCGCTCCGGAAGCCGCTGAACTCGAGGGCGACGAAGCCGACGAGCTGCGGATCGTCGTCGCCGGCGCCCGCGCCGACCTGGGTCAGCTGGAGCAGGCCCTCACGGTGCTGTCGTCTGCGCCGACCGACCCGGACCGCGCCGGCTCGACGGTGGCCCGGCTGCACTACGCCCACGCTGAAACCCTGGTCGCACTCGGCCGCAGCGATGAAGCCCTGGAGTGGTTCCTGCGGTCGGCGGCCGCCGACCCCGACGGGGTCACCGACGCCGAAGAACGCATCGCCGAATTGGGCGACAACAGCACGCTGGCAGATGAATACGACTGCCTGCTACTGGATCTCGACGGCACGGTGTTCCGCGGTGGCCAACCCACCGACGGCGCCGTGGACACCCTGGCGCAGTTGGAGAGCCGAGGGTTGTTCATCACCAACAATTCGTCGCGCAGCGCCGCGGAGGTCGCCGCGCACCTGACCGAGTTGGGCTTCACCGCTGAGGCCGCCGATGTCGCCACCAGCGCGCAGCTGGCAGCGCAGTTGCTGGCCGAGCAGCTCGCCGAGGGATCACGGGTGCTGGTGGTCGGCACCGAATCCCTGGCCGCCGAAATCGCTTCCGTCGGTCTGCAACCGGTACGGCTGGCGTCCGACGAGCCGGCTGCGGTGGTCCAGGGCCTGTCCACCGAGACGTGCTGGGCCGATCTGGCCGAGGCGGCCCTGGCGATCCGCGGCGGCGCGGTGTGGCTGACGACCAATGTCGACAAGACCCTGCCGTCCGAGCGCGGGTTGGTGCCCGGCAACGGATCGATGGTGGCCGCCCTGCGCACCGCCACCGACGCCGAACCCCAGGTGGCCGGGAAGCCGGGGCCGGCGTTGTTCACCTCGGCGCTGGCACGCGGCGAGTTCTACGCCCCGCTGGTCGTCGGCGACCGGCTCGACACCGATATCGCGGCCGCCAACGCCGCGGCGCTGCCCAGCCTGATGGTGCTCACCGGTGTCAACTCGGCACGCGACGCCGTCGGCGCCGTCGCCGAGCAGCGACCGATCTACATCGGTCACGACCTGCGGTCGCTGCAGCGTGTCGCCGGCGAGCTGGCCATCGGCCCGCAGCCGCAGTGGCAGGTGAAGCTGGAGGGCGACACGTTCACCGTTGCCACGGCCCAACCCGAGACCGATGAGAACGACGGCCTGTCGGTCGTCCGTGCATTGGCCGCCGCGGTCTGGGACGCCGATCTGGCTGGACGCTCCTTCACGGTGGCCGCCGCAGACGACACCGCCGATGCCGCCCTGCAGCGGTGGTCGCTGCTGGGCACATGGGACTGAACGGAATCGGCTAGCGTGAGTGGCACCCATGAACAGTGAGATTGACGAGGTCCGGGCCCGCATCGCGGCAATACTGGCCGCGCTGCCCGGGGAGGCGGAGCTGGCCGACTTGCCTGCGCACAGTGATCTCAACGCCCTGGCGCAGCGACTCGAAGAGGCCCACCAGGTGTTGGTACGGGCGCTGGAGTCGGTGGAGAAAGGCTGAGTGCACGCATGTCTCGGCGCGCTCGCGTTGACGCCGAGCTGGTCCGGCGCGGACTGGCCCGGTCGCGTCAGCAGGCCGCGGAGTTGATCGGCGCCGGCAAAGTCACCATCGACGGCATCCCGGCCGTCAAACCCGCCACCGCCGTGGCGATCACGGCCGCCCTGGCCGTTGTCGACAACGGCGAACGCAGCTGGGTGTCTCGCGGGGCGCACAAGCTGATCGGGGCCCTGGACGCCTTCGAGATCGCCGTCGCAGACCGGCAGTGCCTGGACGCCGGGGCCTCGACCGGCGGGTTCACCGAGGTGCTGCTCGACCGCGGTGCCGCCCGCGTGGTCGCCGTCGACGTCGGCTACGGGCAGCTGGCGTGGTCGCTGCGCACTGACTCGCGGGTGGTGGTCATCGAGCGCACCAACGTTCGCAGCCTGACACCCGAGACCGTGGGCGGGCTCGCAGATCTCATCGTCGCTGACCTGTCGTTCATCTCCCTGGCCACGGTGTTGCCGGCGCTGGCTGGCTGCGCGTCACCCGACGCCGATATCGTTCCGATGGTGAAGCCGCAGTTCGAGGTCGGACGACAACAGGTGGGCGCCGGCGGGGTGGTGTCCGAACCCGGCCTGCGCGCCGATGCGGTGCTGTCGGTGGCTCACCGAGCCGCAGAGCTCGGGTGGGGCACCGTCGGGGTCACCGCCAGCCCGTTGCCGGGACCATCCGGCAACGTCGAATACTTCCTGCATCTGCGCGCCGCCGCCGAGCCGTTTACCGGCGACGCGTTACGCGCAGCCGTTCAAGATGCCGTCGCGGAGGGCCCCCAGTGACTATCGGGAACCAACAGCGCACCGTTCTGCTGGTGGTGCACACCGGGCGTGAGGAGGCCACCGACACCGCCCGCCGGGTGGAGAAGGTCCTCGACGACCACGGCATCGCGCTGCGGGTGCTGACGTCGGAGGCGGTCGACAAGGGTGCACTGCACCAGGCGCCCGACCATGTGCGCGGACTCGACGAGATCGACCTTGTGGACCCCGACAATCGGGCCGCCGAAGACTGCGAGCTGGTGCTGGTGCTCGGCGGCGACGGCACCTTCCTGCGGGCCGCGGAATTGGCCCGCAACGCCGACATTCCGGTGCTGGGGGTCAATCTGGGCCGCATCGGTTTCCTGGCCGAGGCCGAAGCCGACCACATCGACCGCGTCCTGGACCACATCATCGCCCGCGACTACCGCGTCGAGGACCGGATGACCCTCGACGTGGTGGTCCGCGCCAACGGGGAAGTCATCGACAGCGGCTGGGCGCTCAACGAGGCCAGCATGGAGAAGGGCCCGCGGCTGGGTGTGCTGGGCGTCGTCGTCGAGGTGGACGGCAGGCCGGTGTCGACGTTCGGCTGCGACGGTGTTCTGGTGTCCACGCCGACCGGGTCCACCGCGTATGCGTTCTCCGCCGGCGGACCGGTGCTCTGGCCCGACCTGGACGCCATCCTGGTGGTGCCCAACAACGCCCACGCGCTGTTCGCCCGGCCCATGGTGACCAGCCCCGACTCGACCATCGCGATCGAGGTCGAGGTGAGCGACGGACACAACGCGATGGTGTTCTGCGACGGCCGCCGCAAGATGCTGGTACCGGCCGGCGGGCGCCTGGAAGTGCAACGCGGCGTCACCCCGGTGAAATGGGCGCGGCTGGGCCGCTCGCCGTTCACCGACCGGCTGGTGCGCAAGTTCCGGCTGCCGGTCACCGGCTGGCGCGGGCAGTAGCGGTGCCGCGGGTGCCACGGGGTGTGGTCGAATGCTGACCGAGATCCGCATCGAGTCGCTGGGCGCGATCAGCGCGGCGACCGCGGAGTTCGACCGCGGGCTGACCGTGCTGACCGGTGAGACCGGCACCGGCAAGACGATGGTTGTGACCGGACTGCACCTGCTCGGCGGTGCCCGCGCCGACGCGAACCGGGTGCGATCGGGTGCGGCCCGCGCGGTGGTGGAGGGCCGGTTCTGCACCGCCGACCTGGCGCCGGCGACGGCTGCGCAGATCGACGAGATCCTGGAGGCCTCCGGCGCCGACCGCGACGAGGACGGCAGCGTGATCGCGGCCCGCTCGGTCAGCCGCGACGGACCGTCGCGGGCCTACCTGGGCGGCCGAGGTGTGCCCGCCAAATCGTTGAGCGGTTTCACCGCCGGGCTGCTGACGCTGCACGGCCAGAACGACCAGCTGAGGCTGATGCGCCCGGACGAGCAACGGGCGGCGCTGGACCGATACGCCGCGGTCGGCGCCCGGCTGGAGCGCTACCGCGTTGCGCGGGAGGCCTGGCAGGCCGCGCGCCGCGAGCTCGTCGACCGCCGCAACCGGGCCCGCGAGCTGGCTCAGGAAGCCGACCGGCTCACGTTCGCGTTGCGTGAGATCGACGCCGTCGAGCCACAACCCGGCGAGGACGACGCGTTGACCATGGACATCCGGCGGCTCTCCGAACTCGATGCGCTGCGCGCCGCGGCCTCGGGGGCCCGGGCGGCACTGGCCGGCGGCTTCGACGACGCGATGGAGTCGGCCGACGCGGCGTCCTCGGCGACCGACCGGCTGGGGCAGGCGAAGGCGGCGCTGACCACCACCGACGACACCGCGCTGCAGGCGCTGGGCGAACAGCTCGGCGAGGCGCTCACGGTGGTCGGCGATGTGGCCCGCGAACTCGGCGGCTACCTCGACAGCCTGCCCACCGGCGCCGACGCGTTGGACGCCAAGCTGGCCCGGCAGGCCGAGCTGCGCACCCTGACCCGCAAGTACGCCTCCGATATCGACGGGGTGCTGGCCTGGGCGGCGCAGTCCCGCGACCGGCTGGCCCAGCTCGACGTCTCCGAAGAAGCGCTCGCCGGGCTGGCCCACCGCGTCGAGGAGCTCACCGGGCAGGTGGCGAAGGCCGCCACCGATCTCAGCGCGGCGCGCGGGAAGGCGGCGAGCGGGCTGGCCAAAGCGGTCAGCAAGGAGCTGTCCGGGCTGGCCATGGCCGACGCCGAATTCAGCATCGCGGTGAGCACCAGCCCGGCGGCCGAAGACGACCCGGCGGCACTGCGGCTGCCCTCGGGCCAGATCGTGCATGCCGGCGGCGACGGCATCGACGACGTCGAGTTCGGGCTCGCCCCGCACCGCGGCATGACGGTGCTGCCGGTGGCCAAGAGTGCCTCCGGGGGTGAGCTGTCCCGGGTGATGCTGGCGCTGGAGGTGGTGCTGGCCACGTCTACTTTGTCGGCGGCGGCACGGCACTCGGCGGGTACCACGATGGTGTTCGACGAGGTCGACGCCGGGGTGGGCGGACGGGCGGCGGTGCAGATCGGGCGCCGGCTGGCACGGCTGGCGCGCACCCATCAAGTGATCGTGGTGACGCACCTGCCGCAGGTGGCGGCCTACGCCGATGCTCACCTGACCGTGGATGCGGGAGGCAACGGGGCCAGCGGGGTGCGGCGCCTCGACGATGAGGGCCGGGTCGCCGAATTGGCCCGGATGCTGGCCGGGCTGGGGGAGTCCGACAGCGGGCGAGCGCATGCTCGCGAACTGCTGAGCGCGGCCCAGGAAGAGCGAGAGGGCAGCGGCGAAACACCGTCCTGAGCGGTGTGACTGCTGTGACGGGTTGTGACTAGAGAGGCTGTTGTTACGGCGCGCCTCCCCGCATTCTGCGGGTTTCCCGGACACAATCGCGCCCATGAAGATGCCTGCGCTGCTGTCTCGTAACACCGCTCGGCCTGGCGTTGTCGGTACCGCCCGGGTCGATCACGACATCGACCGGCTGCTGCGGCGGGTCGGCCCCGGCGACATCGTGGTCCTCGACATTCTCGACCTGGACCGCATCACCGCTGACGCACTGGTGGAGGCGGACATCGCCGGCGTCGTCAACGCCTCGGCGTCGATCTCCGGCCGCTACCCCAACCTCGGGCCCGAGGTGCTCGTGGCCAACGGCGTCACCCTGATCGACGAAGCCGGTCCCACGGTGTTCAAGAAGATCCGGGACGGCGCCAAGGTCCGGCTGCACAACGGCGCCGTCTACTCCGGGGACCGCCGGCTGGCCCGCGGCGTCGAACGCAACGACGTCGAGATCGCCGACCTGATGCATGAGGCCAAGAGCGGGCTGGTGGCCCACCTGGAGTCCTTCGCCGGCAACACCATCGAATTCATTCGCAGCGAGAGCCCGCTGCTGATCGACGGGATCGGCATTCCCGAGATCGATGTCGATCTGCGGCGCCGGCACGTGGTGCTCATCGGTGACGAAGCCGACGCCGCCGACGACCTCAAGCGGCTCAAGCCGTTCATCAAGGAGTACCAGCCCGTCCTGATCGGCATCGGCTCCGGCGCCGACGTGCTGCGCAAGGGCGGGTACCGCCCGCAGCTGATCGTGGGCGACCCCGACCAGATGAGCGCCGAGGTGCTGCAGTGCGGGTCGCAGGTGGTACTGCCGGCCGACGCCGACGGCCACGCGCCGGGACTGGAGCGCATCCAGGACCTGGGCGTCGGTGCGATGACCTTCCCGGCCGCCGGCTCCGCGATGGACCTGGCGCTGCTGCTGGCCGACCACCACGGTGCGGCGTTGCTGGTGACGGCTGGGCACACCGCCAACATTGAGACGTTCTTCGACCGGACCCGCCAGATGACGAATCCGTCGATGTTCCTGACCCGGCTCAAGGTCGGCGAGAAGCTGGTGGACGCCCGCGCGGTCGCCACGCTGTACCGCAACCGGGTCTCCGCCGGCGCCATCGCGCTGCTGGTGCTGGCCATGCTGATGGCGGTCATCGTCGCGCTGTGGGTCTCGCAGACCGACGCCGTGGTCCTCGACTGGCTCAGCAATTACTGGCATCACCTGACGCAGTGGCTGCGGCACTGGGTGACTTAAGCGGATCGGGGCCGGCACCGAAATGATCACCCCTCGTCACCACGCGATGTCGCTGACCGCCGTGCTGCTGGCACTGGTGCTCGGCGTGGTCGTGGGCTCCGGACTGTTGTCCGGACCGGTGCTGTCCGGCCTGCAGTCGGACAAACAGGAACTGCGCTCGCAGATCGACGCTCTGCAGGACCAGCGCAGCTCCCTGGACGAACGACTCGGCCACGCAAACGATTTCGACGCCCAGATGGCCCCCCGGATGGTGCGCGACGCGCTACACGGGAAGTCCACGGTGATCTTCACGACCCCCGACGCCGCCGACGACGACGTCGAGGCGGTGACGCGGATCATCGGACAGGCCGGCGGAGTCGTCACCGGAACGGTGGCACTGACACCGCAGTTCGTCGACGGCAACGCCGAGGAGAAGCTGCGCGTCGTGTTGGAGTCCGGCATCGTTCCGGCCGGCGCCCAGTTGAACGCCAACCTCATCGACCAGGGCGCCCAGGCCGGCGACCTGCTCGGTATCGCGCTGCTGATCAACTCCCACATCCCCAACCCGCCTGTTCTACCGGCCGACGATCCCCAGCGGGACACCGTGCTGGCCGCGCTGCGCGACACCGGCTTCGTCACCTACCGCGACCAGCACATCGGCGCAGCCAACGCGGCGGTGGTGATCACCGGGGGCGCGCAGGCCGAGGACGCCGGAACCAGCGGGGTGAGCGTCGCCCAGTTCGCGGCGGCACTGGCCCCCCACGGCTCGGCGGCGGTGCTGGCCGGTCGTGACGGGTGCGCGTCGGGCACGGCGGCGGTCGCGGTGGCCCGGGCCGATTCCGCGGTGGCCGGTGCGGTCAGCACGGTCGACGACGTCGATGTCGAGTCGGGGCGGGTCACCACGGTTCTGGCCGTGAGCACCCTGATCGACGGCGGGCATCCGGGCCAGTACGGCATCGGCAAGGGCGCCGGCTCGGTCACCCTCGCCCAGTAGCCGCGCGCGGCCGGGCGTGTCTGGGCCCGGTAGGCGCCGTCGATGTTAGGGTGAGATTCCGTGGGTCGGCAGGCCCTCATTCCTGCGCCGTCGTCACGGAGGTTGGTTTTGCCACCATTGCGAAAGCATCCCCAAGCTGAGCCGAAGCATCTCTTCGTCACCGGCGGGGTTGCGTCTTCACTGGGTAAAGGTCTGACTGCTAGCAGCCTGGGCCAGCTGTTGATCTCCCGCGGGCTGCAGGTCACCATGCAGAAGCTCGACCCGTATCTCAACGTCGACCCCGGGACGATGAATCCGTTCCAGCACGGTGAGGTCTTCGTCACCGAAGACGGCGCCGAGACCGACCTCGACGTCGGCCACTACGAGCGGTTCCTGGACCGCGACCTGTCCGGGTCGGCGAATGTGACTACCGGACAGGTGTATTCGACCGTGATCGCCAAGGAACGCCGCGGCGAGTACCTCGGCGACACCGTGCAGGTGATCCCGCACATCACCGACGAGATCAAGCGGCGCATCCTGGCGATGTCCGCGCCGGACGCCGACGGCCGGCGCCCCGACGTGGTCATCACCGAGATCGGCGGCACCGTCGGCGACATCGAGTCGCAGCCGTTCCTGGAGGCCGCCCGTCAGGTCCGCCACGATGTCGGCCGGGACAACGTGTTCTTCCTACACGTGTCGCTGGTGCCGTACCTGGCCCCGTCCGGCGAGCTCAAGACCAAGCCGACCCAGCACTCGGTGGCGGCGCTGCGCAGCATCGGTATCACCCCGGACGCGTTGATCCTGCGCTGCGACCGCGAGGTGCCCGACGCGCTGAAGAACAAGATCGCGCTGATGTGCGACGTCGACGTCGACGGGGTGATCTCCACCCCGGACGCGCCGTCGATCTACGACATCCCCAAGGTGCTGCACCGCGAGGAACTGGACGCCTACGTGGTCCGCCGGCTCAACCTGCCGTTCAAGGACGTGGACTGGACCGAGTGGGACGAACTGCTCCGCCGCGTTCACGAACCCCACGAGACCGTGCGAATTGCACTGGTGGGCAAGTACATCGACCTGTCGGATGCCTACCTGTCGGTGACCGAGGCGCTGCGGGCCGGTGGCTTCACCCACTACGCGAAGGTGGAGATCAACTGGGTCGCCTCCGACGCGTGTGAAACCCCGGCCGGCGCGGCCGCCGCACTGGGGGAGATGCACGGTGTGCTGATCCCCGGCGGGTTCGGCATCCGCGGCATCGAGGGCAAGATCGGCGCCATCGCCTACGCGCGCACCCATGGGCTGCCGGTGCTGGGGCTGTGCCTGGGCCTGCAGTGCATCGTGATCGACGCGGCCCGCGTCGCGGGGATCACCGAGGCCAGCTCCGCGGAGTTCGACCCGGACACCCCCGACCCCGTCATCGCGACCATGGCCGACCAGCAGGACGCGGTCGCCGGGACCGCCGACCTCGGCGGAACCATGCGGCTGGGCGCCTATCCCGCGGTGCTGGAAGCGGATTCGATCGTGGCCGAGGCATACCAGTCGACCGAGGTCTCCGAACGGCACCGGCACCGCTTCGAGGTCAACAACGCCTACCGGGACCGGATCGCGCAGAGCGGACTGCGCTTCTCCGGCACCTCGCCGGACGGCAAGCTGGTGGAGTTCGTCGAGTACCCCCGCGAGACCCACCCGTTCCTGGTGGGCACCCAGGCGCACCCGGAGCTCAAGAGCAGGCCCACCCGGGCGCACCCGCTGTTCGCCGCGTTCATCGGTGCGGCAATGGATTACAAGGCCGCCGAGCGGCTGCCCGTGGAGATCCCCGAGCACGCCCACGAACCCCACGGGGCTGACAACGACGACACCCAGAACGGAGCAGAGGGGCACGGCGGCAGCGCCCAGCCGTTGACCGATCCACGCAGCGAAGCCCTGCCGGAACACGTCACCCGTGGCTGAACACGCCTTCGAGACCACCTCGTCGCAGCTGCTGCACAGCGGCAAGATCTTCGCGCTGCGCCGCGACGAGGTGCTCATGCCGAAAGGCAAGACGGCGACCCGAGACGTGGTGGAGCACTTCGGTGCGGTGGCGGTGGTGGCCATGGACTCGGTGGGCCCCGACGGCAACATCCCGCTGATCTACCAGTACCGGCACCCGTTCGGGCGGCGGCTGTGGGAACTGCCCGCCGGGCTGCTCGATGTGCAGGGTGAGCCGCCGCAGGTGACCGCCGGCCGGGAACTGGTCGAGGAGGCCGGCCTGACCGCGAGCAGCTGGCAGGTGCTGGTCGATCTGGATTCCACGCCGGGCTTTTCCGACGAGTCGGTGCGGGTGTATCTGGCCACCGGGCTGACCGAGGTGGGCCGCCCGGAGGCCCACGACGAGGAAGCGGACCTGCAGCTGGCCTGGTATCCGATCGCCGAGGCCGCCCGCATGGTGTTCAGCGGCGAGATCGTCAATGCGATTGCGGTGGCGGGGATTTTGGCCGCCTATGCGTATTGCCAGGGCTTCGGCACGCTGCGTCCGACCGACGCCGCGTGGATCGACAAGCCGTCCGCGTTCGCCGCCCGGCAGAGCCAGAGCCGGCCATGACCACGGCAGCTCGGCCGGTGAGCCCGTTGGACGGCCAGCTGCAGGGTTATTTGGATCATCTGAACATCGAACGCGGCGTCGCGGCCAACACGCTGAGTTCCTACCGGCGGGATCTGCGCCGCTACAGCGAGCACCTGCTGGCCCGCGGGATCGACGATCTGGCCGGCGTCGGCGAGGGCGACGTCACCGACTTTCTGGTGGCGCTGCGCCGCGGCGACCCGGACGCCGGTGTGCCGGCGCTGTCGGCGGTCTCGGCCGGGCGCGCGCTGATCGCGGTGCGCGGCCTGCACCGGTTCGCCGCCGCCGAGGGACTGACTACGGCGGACGTGGCGCGCGCCGTCAAGCCGCCGACTCCCGGGCGGCGGCTGCCCAAGAGCCTGACCATCGATGAGGTGTCGGCGTTGTTGGCCGGCGCCGGCGGCGACACCGCCTCGGACGGGCCGTTGACGCTGCGCAACCGGGCACTGCTGGAGCTGTTGTACTCCACCGGATCCCGGATATCGGAGGCCGTCGGCCTGGACATCGACGACGTGGACATGCAGGACCGGTCGGTGTTGTTGCGCGGCAAAGGCGGCAAGCAGCGACTGGTCCCGGTGGGCCGGCCTGCGATCGCAGCGCTGGACACCTACCTGGTGCGGGGCCGCCCGGGCCTGGCGGGCCGCGGCCGCGGCACCCCCGGGGTGTTCCTGAACGCGCGCGGGGGAAGGCTGTCGCGGCAGAGCGCCTGGCAGGTGTTGCAGGATGCCGCCGAGCGGGCCGGGATCACCGCGAAGGTGTCACCGCACACGCTGCGGCATTCGTTCGCGACCCATCTGCTCGACGGCGGCGCCGACGTGCGGGTGGTGCAGGAGTTGCTCGGGCACGCCTCGGTGACCACCACGCAGATCTACACGCTGGTCACCGTGAATGCGCTGCGCGAGGTGTGGGCCGGCGCCCACCCCCGCGCCCGGTAGATCAGCCCAGGTACTGCGACTCCAGCACCAGATCGGTCACCAAGCTCTGGTACTCCACGTGGGTGCGGTGCTCGGTGGTGTCCCACTGCGACCCCTGCTGGGCGCGCATGTACTCGCGGTAGCGTGGCGCGCCGGGCACCTTGACGTTGTCGGCGACCACGATCGCTCCCGGCCGCAGCCAGCCCCGGTCGAGGATGCTCTGCAGGTCGGGCAGATACGCGTCCTTGTCGTGGTCGATGAACAGGAAGTCCAGCGCGCCGGCGCCGAACCCGTGCTCGGTGGCCAGCGCGTCCAGGGTGCGCCCGCCGTCGCCGACGGTGCCCACCACGCAGATGACCCGGTCGGCCACCCCGGCGTGCGCCCAGATCCGCCGGGCGTTGGCCGCATTGGCCTCGGCCAACTCGATCGAATAGATCCGGGCCGCCGGTGCGGCGCGCGCGATGCGCAGGGCGCTGTAGCCGCAGTAGGTTCCCAGCTCCAGCGCCAGGGCGGGTTGGGCCCGGCGCACCGCGGCATCGAGCAGGGCGCCCTTCTCGTCGCCGACGTTGATCAGCAGCGACTTCTCGTAGGCGAACTCGTCGATGCGGGCCAGCACGTCATCGACGTCGCCGGCGCGGGCATTGGCCAGCACATAGTCGACGGCGGCGGCTTCGCGGCCGTCACCGATCTGGCCCGTCGTGGTGATGTTCCGGGCGCCGGTGGCCATCCGCAGGACCGACCATCGCAGGAACGGGAGGCGTCGCTTGAGGCTCATCTTGCGATCCTATGGCGAACGACGTGCCCGGTGACTGCTCATGTAGCCCTTGTTGAGGCCGGTCACCCGTTAGACTTCTGCGGATGTCCGCCACCACGGTGCCGCCCCGGCCATGAGCGACGACGAGAACCTCGCCGTCGGCTTGACCGGGCGTCCGCCGCGCGACATTCCTGAGCCCCAGCCCCGCACGACGCACGGTCCGGCCAAGGTCATCGCGATGTGCAACCAGAAGGGCGGCGTCGGCAAGACCACGTCCACCATCAACCTCGGTGCCGCGCTGGCCGAATACGGCCGGAAGGTTCTGCTGGTGGACCTGGATCCGCAGGGCGCACTGTCGGCGGGCCTCGGCGTGCCGCACTACGAGCTGGCGCACACCGTGCACAACCTGCTGATTGAGCCGCGGGCGTCGATCGACGACGTGCTGATGCAGACCAAGGTGGAGAACCTGGACCTGGTGCCCTCCAACATCGACCTGTCGGCGGCCGAGATCCAGCTGGTCAATGAGGTGGGGCGGGAACATTCGCTGGCGCGGGCGCTGCGCCCGGTGCTGGACCGCTACGACTATCTGCTGGTGGACTGCCAGCCGTCGCTGGGCCTGCTCACCGTCAACGGCCTGGCCTGCGCCGACGGGGTGGTGATCCCGACCGAATGCGAGTACTTCTCGCTGCGCGGCCTGGCCCTGCTGACCGACACCGTCGAGAAGGTCCGTGACCGGCTCAACCCGAAGCTGGAGATCAGCGGCATCCTGCTGACCCGTTATGACCCGCGCACCGTCAACTCCCGCGAGGTGATGGCGCGGGTGGTGGAGCGCTTCGGGGACCTGGTGTTCGACACCGTGATCACCCGCACCGTCCGCTTCCCCGAGACCACCGTGGTCGGGGAGCCCATCACCACCTGGGCCCCGAAGTCCGGCGGTGCGCAGGCCTACCGCGCACTGGCCCGCGAAGTCATTGACCGATTCGGCGCGTGAATACCGACACTGAGACCGAGACTTCCGGCGCCCACAAGGACTCTGCAGGCTTCCAGGTTCGGCTGACCAACTTCGAGGGTCCGTTCGACCTGCTGCTGCAGCTGATCTTCGCCCACCGCCTGGATGTCACCGAGGTGGCGTTGCATCAGGTCACCGACGACTTCATCGCCTACACCCGCGACGTCGGCTCGCAGCTGGAGTTGGAGGAGACCACGGCGTTTCTGGTCATCGCCGCCACGCTGCTCGACCTCAAAGCGGCCCGGCTGCTGCCGGCAGGCCAGGTCGACGACGAGGAAGACCTGGCGCTGCTGGAGGTTCGTGACCTGCTGTTCGCGCGGCTGCTGCAGTACCGGGCGTTCAAGCACGTGGCGCTGATGTTCGCCGAACTGGAAGCCGCCGCGCTGCGCAGCTACCCGCGGGCGGTGTCGCTGGAGGACAGCTTCGTCAATCTGCTGCCCGAGGTGATGCTGGGCGTCGACGCCGACACGTTCGCCCAGATCGCCGCGGCCGCGTTCACGCCGCGGCCGGCCCCGATCGTGGGCATCGAGCATCTGCATCGGGTGATGGTGTCGGTGCCCGAGCAGGCCGGCGTGCTGCTCAAACTGCTGGAGGCCCGGGGCAGCGGCCAGTGGGCGTCGTTCTCCGACCTGGTCGCCGACTGTAAGGTCCCGATCGAGATCGTCGGTCGCTTCCTGGCGCTGCTCGAACTGTATCGAGCCAGGGCGGTAGCATTTGACCAGTCAGAACCACTTGGTGTGCTCCAGGTGTCGTGGACCGGAGAGCGTCCGACCAATGAAGACCTGGTGAAAGCAGAATCGGCCGAGTAGTGCGAGACGAATTGATGACTGACCACATACCCGAAGCCGAGGTTGCGGAAATTTCCGAGCCGACGGAGTTCGAGGAGTCTTCGGAGTTCGCGGGGGCTGCCGAGCCCGAGGGCTCCGGGGTGTCCGGCTCCGATCTGGGGATCGATGTTGCCGTTGCCCCCGAACTCGAGGACTCCGAGCTCGCCGGGGTGCTCGAGGCGCTGCTGCTGGTGGTGGACACCCCGGTGCCCGTCGAGGCGCTGGCGGCGGCCACCGACCAGCCGGTGTACCGGATCACCGCCAAACTGCGGACGATGGCCGACGAGTTCGCCGAGCGAGAGAGCGGTATCGACCTGCGGGAGGCCGGCGGCGGCTGGCGGCTCTACACCCGGGCCCGGTTCGCCCCGTATGTGGAGCGGCTGCTGCTCGACGGTGCGCGGTCCAAACTGACCCGCGCTGCCCTGGAGACGTTGGCCGTGGTCGCCTACCGCCAGCCGGTGACGCGTGCTCGCGTCAGCGCGGTGCGCGGCGTCAATGTCGATGCGGTGATGCGCACCCTGGTGGCGCGTGGGCTGATCATCGAGGCCGGCGCGGACCCCGACACCGGGGCGGTGACGTTCGCCACCACCGAATTGTTCCTGGAGCGGCTGGGACTGTCTTCGCTGACCGACCTGCCCGACATCGCACCGCTGCTGCCCGATGTGGACGTGATCGACGATTTGAGTGAATCTTTGGACAGCGAACCACGTTTCATGAAACTCGGCGGGGGTGCGCCGGCCGGCGACCAGCCGCTGACCTTCGATGTGGATCACGACTGATGGCGTGGCCGGACGAAGAACAAGACGGCGTGCGCCTGCAGAAGGTGCTGTCGCAGGCCGGTGTCGCGTCGCGTCGTGTCGCCGAGAAGATGATCCGCGACGGCCGGGTCGAGGTGGACGGTCGGATCGTCACCGAGCTGGGTACCCGGGTGGATCCGGGCGAAGCGGTGATCCGGGTCGACGGCGCACGGGTGACCGTCGACGACACCCGGGTGTATCTGGCGCTGAACAAGCCGCGCGGTGTGCACTCGACGATGTCGGATGACCGCGGCAGGCCGTGCATCGGCGACTACGTGGAGCACCGGGTTCGGGGTGACGCCAAGCTGTTTCACGTGGGGCGCCTCGACGCCGACACCGAAGGTCTGATGCTGCTGACGAACGACGGTGAACTCGCCCACCGGCTGATGCATCCGTCGTATCAGGTCCCCAAGACGTATGTGGCGACCGTGCTGGGCACGGTTCCGCGCGGTCTGGGCAAGAAGCTGCGCGAAGGCGTCGAGCTCGACGACGGACCGGCGAAGGTCGACGACTTCGCGGTGGTCGACGCGGTGCCCGGCAAGACCCTGGTGCGGGTGACCCTGCATGAGGGCCGCAAGCGGATCGTGCGGCGGATGCTGGCGGCGGTCGGGTTCCCGGTTCAGGAGTTGGTGCGCACCGATATCGGCACGGTGACCCTGGGGGAGCAGCGGCCCGGCAGCATTCGGGCATTGAGCCGCAAGGAGATCGGCGAACTGTACAAGGCGGTCGGACTGTGAGTTCGGACAACGGGGTCGTCGTCGCCATCGACGGGCCGGCCGGTACCGGAAAGTCTTCGGTGTCTCGCGGATTGGCGAAGGCGCTGGGTTCGCGCTATCTGGACACCGGAGCCATGTACCGCGTCATCACACTGGCGGCGCTTCGTTCCGGCGTCGCACTCGATGACGCCGACGCCGTCGCGCGGGTCGCCGAAGGAGTTGACGTCGCGGTGGATTCGCTGCCCGAAGGTGATCGTGCTTACCTTGGCGGAGAAGACGTTTCGCGTGAGATCCGCAGCGACGAGGTGACCCGGGCGGTGTCGGGCGTATCGGCTATTCCCGCGGTGCGCACCCGGTTGGTCGCCCTGCAGCGCGAACTGGCGACGCAGGCAGGCGGAGTGGTGGCCGAAGGCCGCGACATCGGCACGGTGGTGCTGCCCGGCGCCGACGTGAAGATCTTCCTCACCGCCTCTCCCGAGACGCGTGCGCAGCGGCGCAACGACCAGAACATCGCGTCGGGTCTGGGCGACGACTACGACGGGGTGCTGGCCGACGTGCTGCGCCGCGACGAGCTGGACTCCACCCGGGTGATGTCGCCGCTGCGACCCGCCGACGACGCGGTGATCGTGGACACCGGACAGATGAACCAGGAGCAGGTGGTCGACCACCTGCGAGAGCTGGTCGAACAACGTTGCGGGGCGATTCGATGACTGACGGCACCTGGGCCGACGAAAGCGACTGGGAGATCGGCGAGGAAGGCGGCTTCGATGAGCTCGCCGAGGAGTCCGGCCCGCCGCCGGTGGTGGCCGTGGTGGGCCGCCCGAACGTCGGCAAGTCGACTCTGGTCAACCGGATCCTGGGCCGCCGCGAGGCTGTGGTGCAGGACCTGCCCGGGGTGACCCGCGATCGGGTGTCCTACGACGCGCTGTGGACCGGTCGCCGCTTCGTCGTACAGGACACCGGCGGCTGGGAACCCGACGCCAAGGGACTGCAGCAGTTGGTGGCCGAGCAGGCCGCGGTGGCGATGCGCACCGCCGATGCGGTGATCCTGGTGGTGGATGCGGTGGTCGGCGCCACCGCCGGGGACGAGGCCGCCGCGCGGATTCTGCGCCGGTCCGGCAAGCCGGTGTTCTTGGCCGCCAACAAGGTTGACAGTGATCGGGCCGAAGCCGATGCGGCGGCACTGTGGTCGCTGGGATTGGGCGAACCGTTCACGGTCAGTGCTCTGCACGGTCGCGGAGTGGCCGATCTGCTCGACGAAGTGATCGCCAAGCTGCCCGAGATCGCCGAAACCGCCGGCGGCGGAGGCGGTCCTCGTCGAGTGGCGTTGGTCGGCAAACCCAACGTCGGCAAGAGCTCCCTGCTGAACCGGTTGGCCGGCGACGAGCGCTCGGTGGTGCACGACGTCGCCGGCACCACCGTTGACCCGGTCGACTCGCTGATCGAGATGGACGGCAAGATCTGGCGTTTCGTCGACACCGCCGGGCTGCGCCGCAAGGTCGGACAGGCCAGCGGACACGAGTTCTACGCCTCGGTGCGCACCCACGGCGCGATCGACGCCGCCGAAGTGGTGATCGTCCTGGTGGATTCGTCCCTGCCGCTGACCGAGCAGGATCAGCGGGTGATCTCGATGGTGGTCGAAGCGGGCCGGGCTGTGGTGCTGGCCTACAACAAGTGGGACCTGATCGACGAGGATCGGCGCTACCTGCTCGACAAGGAGATCGACCGGGACATGGCCCGACTGGCGTGGGCGCCACGGGTGAACATCTCCGCCAAAACCGGTCGCGCCGTGCAGAAATTGGTGCCCGCACTGGAGACCGCGCTGGAGTCGTGGGACAAGCGGATCTCGACCGGGCAGCTCAACACCTGGCTCAAGGAGGTCGTCGCCGCGACTCCGCCGCCGGCACGGGGCGGGCGCGCGCCGCGAATCCTGTTCGCCACCCAGGCCACGTCGCGTCCGCCGACGTTCGTGCTGTTCACCTCGGGATTCCTGGAGGCGGGGTACCGCAGGTTCTTGGAACGACGGCTGCGGGAAACCTTCGGATTCGAGGGCAGCCCGATCCGGATCAACGTGCGCGTGCGAGAGAAGCGGGGCACCAAGCGCTGAGATCAGCCGGTCTTGGTCAGCTGGAACTCCCACTGCCCGACCACCCCGCCGGCCGGCCCTCGACCGCACTGCTCGAGCGTGACGGTGGGCCACTGGCCGGCGAGGTCACCGCATCGAAGCTGGCTGTTCTCGACACCGGTAGCGGGGCATGAGTCACCGGGCAGTCCATGGTGCCCTGGCCGTTGTACTCCCAGCGGCCACCGTTGAGATGAAACTGCCCGTTCTGCAGCCAGCGTTCCCCGTCGACGCTGACGCAGGTCGGGCCGCACGGGGTGAACGTCCAGGTCGCCGTCCGCTGCGACGGCCCGCGCTGGGCGCTGAAGGCGTACTGGCCCGAAGGCGCCTCCGGGTCGGCCTGGGCCGCCGGCGCGACGCCGAGGGCGAACAGCGCTCCGCAGGCGGCTCCGGCGGCCAGCTTTCCCGTAGTGCGAATCATCGCGTCACCTCTCCGCCCGGCTGTCCTAGATCTGTCGCATGACCAGCGTAGGGTGCAGCAGGTGCCGGTCTCGCAGATGGTGTTGATCATCCTGGCCGGGGTGGGGGCGGGGGCGATCAACGCCCTGGTCGGCTCGGGCACTCTGATCACGTTTCCGACGCTGGTGACGCTGGGGTTTGCACCGCTGACCGCGACCATCTCCAACTCCGTCGGGCTGGTGGCCGGCGGCATCTCCAGCACCTGGGCATACCGCCGCGAACTGGGCGGCCAGTGGGACAGGCTGCGCTGGCAGATCCCGGGTTCGCTGCTGGGTGCGATGCTCGGGGCATACCTACTGCTGCACCTGCCCGAGAGCGTGTTCAACCGAATCGTCCCGGCACTGCTGGTCGGTGCCCTGGCGCTGGTGGTGATCGGCCCGAGAATTCAGTCGCTGGCGCAGCGCCGCGCGGCGGCCGAGGGCCGCTCGGCGGATCAGCTCGGCGACGGCCGGATGGTGGCGCTGGCGCTCGGCACGTTCGCCGTCGGTGTGTACGGCGGGTATTTCGCTGCGGCCCAAGGAATTCTGCTGATCGGCGTGATGGGCGTGCTGCTGCCCGAGTCGATGCAGCGGATGAACGCGGCGAAGAACCTGCTGGTATTGATCGTCAACGTCGTCGCCGCAGGCGCCTACATCCTGACGGCGTTCGACCGGATCAGTTGGCCCGCAGCCGGATTGATCGCGGTCGGATCACTGATCGGCGGATACCTGGGCGGCCACTACGGACGCCGACTGTCGCCGAACGCGCTGCGGGCGGTGATCATCGTGGTCGGCCTGATCGGGCTGTACCGGCTGCTGACGCTGTAATCCGGTCAGGCCAGTTTCCGTTTGCGCCAGCGCTCCCACCGGGTTCGCGGCGGCTGAGACGCGGCCATCACCGAACTCATCGACGCAGCGTGCGGGTGCTCGGGCCCGGCGGCCTTCGGGGCCACCAGTGCGGGCTTCTCGCCCTCCCACCAAATCGGTTCCAGGAGTGCCGAAACCACCGGAATCGCGGGTTGGACACTCTTACGTCCCCACTCGCAGGCCCGGTCGATGGTGGCGGCCGACGGTGCCAGGTTCACCGGCGACAGGGTCGGGGAGAACCGGACCAGGTGATCCGCGTAGGGGGCGTTGCGCACCATCTGCAACTGGATCGCCTGGGTGATCGGCACCAGCCACAGATGCTTCGGGTCCCACTGCGGCTGAAAGCAGTCGAAGGCCAGATAGCAGGCGTTGCGGGTGCCCAGCCGGCCGTCGCGGACACGTTTCCAGGCCAGTTCGACCGGAACATTGCTGGCGGCGCCGCCGTCCACCAGGGCGGCGACGTCGTGGTCGGCCAGCATCGCGTCGAACAGCGGTTCCATCCGCCGGTCTTTGGTCTCGTGATGCAACACCCCGGGGATCGCCGAGGAGAACGACGCCGCGTCGACGACGTTGACGTCGCGGTCCGGGTTGTCGCCGCCGATGATGAGCGGGGTGACCACCCGCGGGTCGATGAAGGCGGCCGTCTGCCACAGCCGCGTCGCCACCTGGGGGCCGACGCCGATCGGCAGATAGGGGATGGACCGCAGTTGCAGCGCCGCCAGGCTCTGGTTGCGGTACCGCGACGGCAGGGCCGCAAACGGTTGCCGGCGCACCCCGGCCACCACCGCATCGAACGGAATGGCCAGATCCGACATGCGCATCGGCTCGCCGTCCTCGCGGCGGAACATGGCTTCGGCGAACCTGTCGAAGTTCAGCGAGAACACACCGGTCAGGCCGTGGCGGCGCACGAGACGTTCGGGACCCAGGATGGCGCGGAACGACACCGTCTTGGCCCACGCGACGTAGTCGTCGATGGGGACCGGCCGTGCCCGGCCGACCACCGAGCCCAGGATCGACCCGAACGAGGAGCCGATCAGGTAGTCGGGCACCGGCCCGGCCTCCAGCAGCGCCTGCATACCCCCGATGTACACGAAGCCCGCACCGCCGCCGCCGCCGAGAACGGTGACCAGCTTCTTGTGGCCGACCTCGGCGTCGAGCTCGGCCTGCGAGAAGTCGTTGCCGTGCCGTTCGGTCAGCAGCCGGCGCTGCTCGTCCTGCTCGGCGGTGAGCACGCCCAGCGCGTCGCGGGCGGCGATGAGCGCGATCGCCGGGTCACGTTCGGCGCGCAGCGGACCGTGCAGGACATCGGCGACCTTGGCTCGCCAGGGGGCCAGCTCGGCGCCCACGGAGACGTCGCCGCGTCCCCGGGTGCCGCCGGGGCCGGCCGCGCCCGGCTCGAAGTCGTCGAGGCGGGCGAAGTTCAGCAGATACCGGAGCCGGCGCAGCTGCTCGGCGCTAAGCACCTCAGGCTTGCGCAGCGAGTGCCGGACCAGCCGGTTCTCCATCTTCTGCAGCAGCAGCATGGTGTCGCCGGTGTCGACGACGTCGACTACCTCGGCGTCATCGGCCAGCGGCCCGGTGAGCTGAATCGGGTCCGGGCGACGATCGACCATGCCCAGCAGGGTTTCGACGAACGGGATCTGCATGAGTAGCGGTTCCTGGGGGTAGTGGGCGCTGCGGAGGAGATCTCGCGTGGCGAGCCTACGCGGTCCCGGTTTGGCCGAGCGTTGCCGTCACGCGAGTTCGGGGCATCCGGTTGCTTGCGGTAGGCTTTCGACCTGCTGCCGGAGAAGTCGCGGCGGCGGCGGGCTGTGGCGCAGTTTGGTAGCGCACTTGACTGGGGGTCAAGTGGTCGCAGGTTCAAATCCTGTCAGCCCGACAGAGGTAAGGGGCGGTTTCCTAGATTGGGGGAGCCGCCTTTTTCATGCCATACCCAAACGCTTAACCAAACCGGTCAAGACGGCAGATTTGCGACGCGGCGAAAGTCCGCGATCAGAGGCCACCATTCGTAGTAATGCGCCCGCTCTGTCGCCCTTGTCCAGTCGTCAAAGGGCCTGACTAGAGGCTCAGTACGACGCGAGATCCGTCTGGGCGCTTCACCGCGACCTCCATCTCGCCGCCGGTGGCCTCGACGTACTTGCGGAGGGTATCGACCCGGCTGGTGCCTAGTTTGCCGTGCTCCATTTGGGAAACGCGGTTCTGCCCGACGCCGGTGGCTGCCGCGAGAGAGGTCTGGTGTAGCCAGCATCTTCGCGCAGCTCCCGAAGGCCCTCGATGCCCGTGTCACGGAGTTGGAATCGCAGCGGCCTCGGATTGTCACGCTGAGCGGTGGTCCGGGGACGCTATTGGATCACGCGGACGAGCTGGCCAGTGGTGGTGCCGGTGCTGGCACGGCATTGCTAGGGCTGCCTTTCACCCGATCCAGCCATTCGCGCAGATCCTCTGCCCGCTGAGGTGGTGGCACTTGTTTCGAGTGGTGAATCGACCGGGCCACGATCGCCAGTACAGCTGCAAGCACGACGACGGTCAACAGGTATGGCCAGTAAGTGACGATCACGCTGATGACTCCGACGACAAGAGCGCCAGCGATAAAGACCGGGGCTAGGTAGATAGCCCCCTGGATTCAGCGTATTACCAACCAGATCAGTGTGCGCTCCCTGTCAACGTCGATAAATTATGTCGGACGATCGCCGGCGCCGCGGTGGCTGTCGAGCGGCGGTTTTCGGTCCTGTCGACTTCGCGTGGCAGGCAGGCGCTGCGCTTCGATGATGAGTTATGCGAGTGGCGCCGGGTGTACAGCCGACCTAGAGCCCGGTCGTCGATACCCCATATTCAGCCTGTTGAGGGGTGAACCCGCTGTATTCGAGCTGGTCGATAAGTCCGCCACGGGAGAAGCTGGAGACGTCGAGGTACTCTTTTGCCTTCTTCGCTGCCTGCTCATTCCAATCGACGTTGAGGCTGTCGACGGCAGACGTCGCGTCTTCGGTTGAGAACTGGTTGTACTCCAGTTGTTCGATGAGTCCCTGGCGAGAGAAGGCGGAGACCTCGAGGTACTCCTGTGCCTTACTTAATGCGTTCGCTTGACTCGCTGGACTGAGGGGTAGCGCGGGCACAAGAGGGGCTGCGCTTGTCGTACTTGCGGTGATACCGCTGATCGCCAGGAACCCCAAGGCGACGAGCGCAGCGAGCGGCTTTTGGTTCATAAAAGCGGACTGTAGCGTCTTTTGGCAACGGCGTGAGTGTTTTTAAAGGAGTTCTATCTGGCAAACTTCGTTCGCCGCTGGTGTCAACGGCCGAGTCATTTCATCGTCCTGGCCCCCGTTTGTCGTCGTCGGTGACGACGCCGGCCAGCCTGAGCGCCATCCGGGCATCGGCCGGCCCAAAGGCGGTGACAGTCGCGGCAGCGGCCGGGCCGATGGAGCGTAGCAGGGCGGCTGCTGCGGTGACCTGATCCAATTGGGCGCCGGCCGTGGTGGTCACTGGCCGGGGCCGCCGACGCTGGTTGCGCCGGCGAGCCGCAGCGCGGTCTGCATGTCGGCGAATGAGCCGAGGCCGACCATTGCAGGGCCGCTGGCCGGATCGTTGCAGCGCCACAGAGACGCGGCCTCGGTGATTCGGTCGAGCTGGTCGGCCGCGGTCACAGAGCGCCGGCCATCAGTGCGGCCTGCTCGGCGACCCATGCCGTCGGGATGCGGCGGGCGCGGCCCACGGCGACGACCGGGCACTGCTCGGTGCGCATCCAGCCGCGGATGGTCTGCACGCCGTCGCCGAGGCGGTCGGCGGCCTGGCCCGGGGTCAGGGGTGCGGTACTGGCTTGGTTCGTCATGTGCCGAATCTACCTCCGAAATGGCTTGCGGGGGAGTGGGTTTGGGGAAGTGTGCTCGGTTCTGCTTGACGGCGACCGTGACGACAACCAGACGACAACCAGGGGTGTCCGCTGATGCCCATAGCGGTATCCGACCTGCTAAAAAATGTCCGGGGGTGCCCGCTAAAACGCGAAAGGCATAGCTGGGGGTCGAGGGGTCGCACGTTCAAATGCCGTCAGCCCGACTCTGTGATGTCGCAAGACATCGGAATAACCGTGGACCTGCTTTAGGTCTGCGGTTTTTTCTTTCTGGTGCGAGCCAAGAAGGGTCGGCGAGTGCTCGTGGGCGAAGACCCGAGCGATTGGGTATGACGCTGATCAAACCTACTGTCCCGCAATGAGAACGCGGCCCTCGTCTTCGCAGCTCGCGACGAAATCCGGGGGAGAATCCACCCGTGCGACCCGGCCGCTCTTGAGCACGTTGCGCAGCAGCGATTCGCAGTACTGGTGCAGGTCGTCGGTGGCCGTCAGTTGCACGTGGCGGTGCAGAACCTGGTCATCGATGGCTTCCTTGCCCTGCTGGCACGAGGAGCATTCGGGATCGGCTGCCGCGGCCGGCGCCAGAACAAGGGCGGCGGTGGCACAAGCCCCTGCCAACTTCCACCCGAGTTTGCTCACGGAGTCGAGCATACTCAGGCGTAACACCGGCGCTCGGGAATCGGTTGTCGGTCTAGAAGATCCACGAACCGGACGGCTGGAGGACGAAGCCGCGGTTGAGGACCGGGTCGATGCAGGCGGTCAGCCGGTCAGCTCCGACCGCGCAGGTAATGCCTGCCGTGGTGATCTTTTGGCCGACGTTGAGCAGCGGCGTGGTCAGGATCGGGCACCCGGTGCCCTCCTGGAAGCTGTACGGACCCAGATCGGTCGGGAGCGATGTCGGCGACCCCACTGCTGAGCAGCCGTCCTTTCCCGGTGGGGCGCTGTCGGGCAGACCCGGCAGCGGTCCCGCGCAGCTGGCACTGACGTGATCGCCCGGTTGGTAAGGGTGGGGAATGCCGCACTGAAGTCCATCAGGGGTAACGAAATACGTACCACCACCGGCGCGAGCAGCTGCGGTAAATGGTGCGGGATCGACCGGCTGGAACGTGTCGAGGTCGGGAAATTTCGGTGGTGCGGCGTGGGCGGTGCAGGCGCTGATCACTGCGGCGCCGATGACCGCGGCGGTGGCGTTGAATGTCTTGTTCAGCATGTCTGGCCGTCCTCCTAGTGTTGGACCTCGAAGGTCGTTGTCCACGTGTTGGGGTCGTAGATCGGCCCGGGCGGCCACGTGCTCACACGCAGTTGAATCGTCTCAACCCCAGTGGCTGGGTCAAGCGAGGTTCCCATCACCGTGGGTCCGTACACCGTCGGAAGCTGGCCTTGGCTCAACAGTGTTTGAGGGGTGGCGCTCATCAGCCCTTGCGGTGTGGCGGCGCTAAGGGCCTGCACCGGTCCGCCGTTCGTCGCTCCGACAAGCATGTATCCACCACCGCTCAACGCGACCAGTTGGCTTTCGCGATCGCCGGGCAGGCCGACGTCGCCGACATGCTGCAACGAATTGACCCAGCTGTTGGGTTGGGCCGGGTCGATCGGTCCCGATACCCACATACCGCGGGTGAGATCGCCGTTTCGGTTGCTGGTGTTGCCAACGATCACCATCTGGTTGGTCGCGGCGTCGTACACGCCGCTGGCTTGGTAAATCCCGGGCAGGTCACCGACTTTGACCGGATGGGCGGGGTCGGTGTAGTCCCACACCGCTCCGTTGGTCGCGAACTGGTTGACCCCTGGGATCTCCGTTCCGTCTGGGTGACTGAAGAACGCATACCGGTGACCGTCGGGGCCGAGTGCGGTGCCGGTCGGCAGCGGCCGGGTGCCCGGTGGGCCCTGCGCCAGCTCGGAAGCCGGGCTGCGGGGCACGCCGTCTCGCGGATCGCCGCCGAAGACCGGACCTTGGCCATCTTGGAACTGGTCTTGGAGGTCGTACCCGTTCTGCTCGTGCGCAGGCGTGGCGGCCGGACCTTTGATGGTGGGATCACGCTTCACGTCATCGACCAGCACCACGCGGGGCTGCCCGTTGCCGCCCGCCCCACCGTCGGCGCCGTCTTCACCGAAGCTGAACGAGTGCAGGCCCGCGGTGGCAGTGGTGAGTTGGCGGGTGATCTCCCGCTCGTTGTTGACCAGGTTGGCGGCCCGGGACTTGATGAAGCTGGCATGACCTTCCGCGGCCTGCTCGCGCTGCGCCTGCTCCGCGGCGGAGCTGTAGTAGGTCCAGGTGTCGGTGACCGAGTAGTCGTCGCCGACCCGGAAGTCCTCGCGCTCGGCGGTATTGACGGCAGACAGCACCATTTCCTTGTTGCTCTGCTGGGCTTGCGCGCCGCGGATGGCGATCGCGGCGGCGTTGCGCAGCATGTCGGCGGGGCCATGGACTTTCACCACATCGGCGGCGGCGCGCTGCTGCAATGCGTCTGCGCCGGCGCCGGTCCACGGGGCGCCGCCGGGACTCATCGAGGCGTCGCGAACTTCGGTGAACGCCATTTCCCACGTGGTGGCGAGGTTGGTCCAGGCGGTGGCGTTGGTGGTGAGGTGATTCCAGTTGGCGTCTTCGATCTCGGTCAGCGGCGGCAGTCCGGACATCGCGGTCTACCTGCCTATACCCCGAGCTTGCCGGCGCCGCCGTCGACACCGGAGCTGCGGGGGATCAGCGAGGGCAGGCCGCCGGCGTGCTGGGGGACTGCGGCCAGGGCTGCGGCGCCGTAGTGGTCCATCGACTCGTACTCGCCAGCGGCGGTGCCCAGCTTGTTCGAAGTCGCGATCATCCGGGTCTTGGAGGCGGCGCCGACGCTGCTCGCGCCGGTATTGATGCTGCTGGTTGCGGCTCCGCTGGACTGCCAGGCGGCTGAGGTAGTCGTGGGCAGGGCCGGCGCGACCTGACCCGACAGCGCCGCGCAGCGTTGTGCCAGCTCGCGCAGGCTGACGGGGGTGACCCGCAGGACGGGGGAGGTCATGGGGGAACTGTATTGGTGAACGACGGTTTGTGGAATTTATTCGCTGGTGGTTGGTGAACATCGCCGACACCCAGCGCACCCCGGGCGTGTCGAAAGCCACCGTCGGCCTGGAGCCCTCGACAGGCACCGCGGTGCTTGCCACACGAGCCTTCGGCGCCAGCCGAAAACTGGCCGATGCCGCTATACCGGGGTCTTGAGCCACCTTTTTTCGATGCCCGGAAAAACCAGAGCTGCCAGTAGGCTGTGAATTCAGCTGCCAATTTGCTGGTAATACAGAAATTGTGCTTACGCCATCTGCTCGGGTCCGGGATGGCCGCGCCGCAACGGCGCCGGCGGCCGGCATCCCCGGGGTTGGCCAAGGGCCGGCAGGCCGCAGCTGCGCATGTCAACTCGGGTATTCGGCCGCGGCCACCGTGGTAGTCGCGAGGACCATCAAGCTGTGCCGTCGCGGCCCGGGTGGGGGGCGATCGTCGTATCGGCCGGCCGTTCCGCGTTCACGCTGGCAGCGCGGATTTCTGGCGGCCGCGGTTCGAGTGGCACATTTTTCTGTGACGACTATTATGCGATTGTCCGTCCCACCCCCCGTATTTTTCGTCCTCCCGTCATTGAGTCGGATTCACGCTGCACAAATTGCCGGCAGCGCTTCACCCCGACCGTCTTAAGTCGCTGCCTGGAGAGCTGAACCGTGCAACAGAGCCTGACCGTTCCCACTGAGAAGCCGCGCAACGGCCTGGCCGGTCTCAAACACTGGCGCTACGATCTCCGGTCGGGTTTCGCGGTGGCCATGATCTCGTTGCCGTTCTCGATGGGAATCGCGATCACCTCCGGAGCGCCGCCGATCTGCGGGATTGTGTCGGCGATCATCGCCGGTTTCGTCCTGCCGTTTTTAGGCGGCTCGTATGTGACCATCAGCGGCCCGGCGGCGGGACTGGCGCCGGCCCTGTTCGCCGGCATGATCATGCTGGGAGAGGTCCGCCTGGGTGAGAGCGCCTCGGAATCCGAGTTGCTTGCGGTGGGATACCCCCTGGTTCTGGTTGCCATCGCACTGGCGGGAATTGTGCAGGTGGTCCTTGCCAGGTTGAAGGTGGCCCGCCTGAGCGCCATCTTCCCGTCCGCGGCTATTCAGGGCATGCTCTGCGCGATCGGCCTGATGATCATCACCAAGCAGATCCCCTTGTTTATGGGTGTGCCGTTCGAGGGCCGCGAATTCTGGGCGATCCTGGGCGAAGTGCCCCGCCGTGTCGGGTCGATCAACCCCCAGGTCTTCGTTCTCGGGATCGGTTGCCTGGCGGGACTTTTCATCCTTACGGCGTTTTCCGGAAGGCTGCTGAAGATCCTGCCGCCTCCGGTGTGGGTGTTCTTCGCCGGCACGCTCGCCAGCGTCTTCATCCTGAAGCTGGACGAGCAGTACCTGATCAACGTCCCCGGTTCGATCATGGATGGGGTTGTCCTGCCCGATTTCGGAACGGTGTTCGCCCATCCCGAACTATGGCTGCCGCTGGTCTACCTGGTCATCACCCTGGTCCTGATCGACGGGACCGAGTCCTTGGCGACGATCGCGGCCGTGGACAAAATCGATCCCTTTCGCCGCCGTTCCGACCCGGATCGGACCCTGCTGGCGATGGGCGCCTCCAACGTCGCCTCCAGCACGCTGGGTGGCTTGACCATCATCCCCGGCATGGTCAAGAGCACGGCCAATATTCTGGGCGGCGGCCGGACCCAGTGGGCCAACTTCTACAACGCCTGCTTCCTGCTGATTTTCGTGCTGCTGTTAACCGACCTGATCAACATGGTCCCGTTCGCGGTGCTGGCCGCCGTCCTGGTGTTCATCGGCTACAAACTGTGTAAGCCCGCGATTTGGATCAATGCCGCACGGGTCGGCACGGAGCAGTTCGTCGTCTTCGCGACCACCGTGCTCGTGACGGTGACCACGGACCTGCTCATCGGCATCATCGCCGGCGTTGTCGCGGAACTGGTGCTGAATCTGTGGTTGGTGGGCCTTTGGCACACGTTGCGCAACGGCTCGGATGCGGCCAAGCCGAGTCTTGCCGGCATCTTCCTGGGTCTCTTCCGCAATCCGGTGTCGCGGCGGGAGTTCGATGACGGCACCTACCACCTGTACCTGGATGGTTCCCTGGTGTGTTTCAACCTGTTCCACGTAATTCGGGAGTTGAGGCAGCTTCCGCGGGATACCCAGACGGTGCACCTGCACTTGAGCTCGCGCGTGCCCCTCGTCGATCACACGACCAGTGAATCCCTGCGTTCCTTCCTGGAGGAGTTCAGCGGCGAGGACGAGACTCCGACGCTGCTGATCGAGGGATGGGACCACATGCGGCCCCTCTCCAAGCACGAGATGAGCACGCGAATCGCCCTGGCCAGCATCGAAGAGCTAGAGAGCCCGCAACCAACGGATTTGCGGCCCACCACTTTCCACTGAGCGGCCGTCAGGTGCAGGTTGGCCGGCCGGCGCGCTGAGCGCAAGCCACCGGTAGCGCGACCGGCTGCGGGCCCAAGTCGGCCACCAGTGCCGTACAAGTCGGGCTTGTCATCGTTTCGGTATCGAACGCCCAGAAGGGCGTCGAGCCGAAAGGAAATCACCGATGACCGTACTGCTCCCGGGCCAGGCCGCCGCGCCCGTGGGACCCGCCGACCTGCGCATGATGTACGCGATGCACTTCGGGTTCCGGCGCGACCTGACGCACTTCTGCATGGCCGCGCGGCGCACCCCGGCGACCGACGGCGCCACCTGGCGGGCCCTGCTGGCCCGCTGGGACCTGCTCTCGACGATCCTCCACGACCACCATCGCAAAGAGGATGTGGTGATCTGGCCGATCCTGCGCGAGCGCGCGGAGGCCGACGGTGACACCAGCGCCCAGGCGATCCTCGATTCGATGGACGAGGAGCATGGTCACATCGATCCGATCCTGGTCCGCGGCCGCGAGGCCCTGGCTGCCATGGCCACCGGCAGGGACGCGATGGATCGCCCGTCCCTGGTCGCGATCTTCGACGAGGCCCTCGCATGTCTCAGCGCGCACCTCTCCCATGAGGAGCGCGACGCGAACGTGATCCTGCAGGCGCGGATCACCCGCGAGGAGTGGGACCACCTCGAACGCACCGAGCTGCGGGGCGGCATGAGCGCCCGCGAGTTGCTCGCGATGCTTCCGTGGCTGGAGAAGGACCTGCCGCCGCGGTTCAAGGCGGAAATCCTGGCGGAGGCGCCCCTGCCGCTGCGAGCCATGCTCAAGTTGGGCCGTCGTGCATTCCGGAAGATGGACGACGCAGCCTTCGCCGCGGTGCCGTCTGGCGTGCCGGTCGGGGCCGACCAGTTCTGACGGTGCCGTCGTCCTCCGGCACCGGCCGGCGCTCAGAACCCGTGTCGGTGCCGGAGGGTCGTCAGGTGCGTTTCGACGCGGGGGAGACGCCACCGTCGGGCCTGCTCGACGGCGGCGTCGGCGTACCGCCCGGCGGCGTGCAGGTCGCCGAGCGCGGCGGCCCCGCAGGCGAGGAAGCCGTCGACGGGGCCGAGGGCCGAGGCCGTGCCCGCGCTCGCCATCCGGCCCGAGTGGTCCAGGAGGTAGCGGAAGGGGGCCTCCGCGAGATCGGGACGGCCCAGCTCCAAAGCGATCTCGGCATTCATCGCCGCGAACGCGGTTCCGAGGTAGGTGTGCTGCTCGGTGTCCAGGGGGCGGGATACCACGAGCGCCGCCGCCTGGTCCGCTTCGCCGGCCCGGATCAGAGTGAGCGCGGTGGTGGATGTCGAGGGCATCAGGCTGCCTTCGTTGAGGGCGCCCAGGACGGGGAGCAGCGCCCGGGCCTGGCCGGCGTGAATGCAGACCACGGCGCTCCCGCTCTGCGCCGCCTGCACGACGTTCGGCGTGCGCACCTCCTCGGCCAGCTCCTGCAGGCGCTGTAGGGAGGCGGCGGCGGCCTGGTCGTCGCCGGACATCGCGTACCAGGGTGCGGCGACGCTGTGCAGTACGACTTCGGCGGTGCGCAGTCCCGCCGAGCGCAGGCGACTGGTGAGCGCGCGCAGGCCGGACCACACGGTCGCTGCGTCGCCCAGCTCATTGGCCAGACTGGTGGCCAGGGTGGCGACCATCATCTCCAGCTTCGGATCGCCGAGCAGTTCCACGTCCCGTCGGGCGTGTTCGAGGTACTCGGCCCGGTCGGTGACGGCGTCGGGGCGGGACCGTGCGACGTATGCCCCGAGCTGCACCGATACCCGGACCCGCGGATCGGTGATCGCCTGCGCGATGGTCAGCGCCTCGTCGACGAGCGCGTCGATCCGGTCGACGTCTCCTGAGTAGAACAGTTCCATCGCGAGGGTCAGCAGGGCGCGGCTGCGCACCGTCGAGCGATGGGCCGGGATGGCGGGCAGCACCCTGGTCAGGGTGTCCACGACGGGCGCGTGCACCTCGCCGTACTGCCGGACCTGCCAGAGGGCGCCGTCGAGGTTGGCCGACAGTGTGCGGGCGGTGAGCTCGGCGGCGGCCGCGCGATCGCCGGCGTCGGCGATCCTCGGCACCAGCAGTGCCGCGGCGTCGACGCTCGTGGACACGCCCTCCCAATTGCCCGACCAGCGGTGTGCGTCGGCGGCCAGCATCAGCAGCTCGTAGTGCTGTTGCGTCGACGCCGACGGATCGTCGCCCTGTAGCTCGAGGGCGGCAGACAGGTGACCCGCCTCCTCGTCGTAGTGCGATGCCGCGCGTGCGTATTCGGCCACTTCGACGAGGATGCGCCAGGCACCGGGGTCGACGGCCGCGGACCGTCGACCGTGGTACTGCAACGCCGCTCGCACGTCGGCCCGGGCCAGATCGCCCTGCGCGATCACCTGCACGGCTTTTCGGTGTAGCTCGGCGCGGGTGCCGCTCGGCTGGGAGTGGTAGATCACCTCGCGCACGATGTCGTGGGCGAACCGGAAGCCGCCGTCGGTCTCGAGCACGATGCCGCTGCGCCGGGCGGGCTCCAGCGAGGACATCACCGGCCCAGGTGCGCCGCCCAGCAGAGCCGCGAGTTCGGCCGTTGAAAACGCGGTCCCCAGCGCGCTCGCGAAGCGCAGCGCGCCCACGGTGGCGGCCGGCAGTCCGTCGAGCCGGTCCAGGACCACATCCGCCAGCCCGCCCGACGGTGCCCCCGCGGTCTGCAGCAGCTCCACCAGGTAGAGGGCGTTCCCACTGGTGCGCTCCCAGATCTCGCGGGCACCGACGTCGTCGAGGGCCGGCCCGCCGATCGCCTGCGCGAGGGGCAGGACACCGTCGAGGGGGAGCGGCCCGAGCTCGATGCGCCCGCCCCGGGCGATCGCGCGTAGGGAGCGTTCACGCTCCTCGCCCGCGGCGGGCCGGGCGGTCCCGACCCCGAGGAAGCGCTGGCCGGTGAGGCGTCCCGCCAGGCCGGCGAGCGCGCGCAGCATCGCGGGATCGGCCCAGTGCAGGTCCTCGAGGAGAAGCGCGATCGGATCCGGACCGTTGATCGCCTCGAGTAACCGCTCGCGCAGCTCCGGGTCCGCGCAGCTCGACAGCTCCTCGTGGACGTCGGCGGTCGGGCGTCCCGCGGCTCCGGCGAGCGCCTCGGCCAGCGGCCACAGCGGAGGCAGGTCGGTGTCGGAGCAGCGCCCGACGCCAACCCGGAAGCCTTGCGCCGGAGCCTCATCGGCGAACGCGACGAGCAGCCGCGACTTGCCCGCTCCCGCCTCGCCCGTGATCAGTGTGAGACCAGGCTCGCCGGCGTGGGCCGCGGTGGCATCGCCGACGAGACGACGCAACTCCTCGTCACGCCCGACGAGGGGCCAGCGCGGCCGGGCGAGCGATACCCGACCCAGCGCGGGTGTCGGCCGCGGAATCTCCTCCGGTCGCGGCGGCCACGCGAGCGTCGGGTCCTGGCGGAGGATCGCGCCCTGCAGCGAGCGGATGGTTTCGCTGGGGTCGAGGCCGAGCTCGTCGGCGAGTTCGGCGCGCAGCGTCTGCAGGACGGCGAGCGCGTCATGCAGGCGACCACACCGGTAGAGGGCAAGGGCCCGCAGCGCCCACCATCGTTCGTGCAGCGTGTTCTCCGCGCACAGGGCGCCAAGCGCGTCGAGCATCGGTTCGTGCTGGCCGATCGCCAACCCGGCCACTATCCGCAGCTCCCGTGCCGCGGTCCGCAGGTCCTCGAGGCGCACCCGTTCGGCGGCGGCGTTCGGATCATCGCCGAGCTCGGGGTAGGGCTCACCCCGCCACGACTCCAGGACCGCATCGAGTCCGACGGCGACCTCCCGCACCTTCTCGACCGCGTCGCCGGTCACGGCCGGACGGTGCGCGTCGATCGCGCCAAGCGCGGTGCGGGCGTCGGTGACCACGCCCTGGAGCGTCTCGTCGTCGCGATCGGTCGCTGGGATGCAAAGCGAGTAGCCGAAGTCGTCGCTGACCAGGATGGTCGCCGGCTCGCGGGGCTTGCGGTCGGGCTCCAGGACTCTACGCAGCTTGGCGACGTAGCTGTGCAGGGTGCCGGTGGCCGACGCCGGGACGGCGTCGCCCCAGACCCGGTCGATGATCCAATCGGCGGAAACCGGCCGCCCCTGCGCCAGAGCGAGCGCGGCGATCACGGCCCGCTGGCGGCGGGTCCCCAGGTCGATCTGTCCCTCGTCGCGCGACATCCGGGTCGGGCCGAGGACCGCGAGCTGCATCCGGCGATGGTACAAGCGCGGCGGCGACCGGCCGGGGCACTGGGGCTCTGAGCCGGCGGGCTTGTGTCGGTGGCAGGTCTGTCTCGCTCGCTCCTGTCCGCGGCGACAATAATCCAGCTTGCGAAGCTGGCCTTACTTTTCGATCCGATGGTCCGACCAGAGGGCAGTGGCGGCATCACCCGAACGAAAGGGGCAACGCCTTGCAGATCACTCGTTGGCGACTTGCCGCAGTGCTCGCACTACTTCTCTGCGTTGGGTTGCCCGCTGCCCCTCCCGCGGCGGCGATGGTGATCTTGGGCGGTGGGACCGCCATCGTCGTCGACGGCGTCAACGACTGCACGCTGACCACGATCGGCCGCGACCGGGCTGGTGACGTCGTCGGTTTCACGGCTGCAAAATGCGGAGGCCCGGGTGCCACTGTCGCGATAGCGGGCTCGAACGCCACGGTCGGCACCGTGGTGGCTGCCAACAGTGAGCTGCAGTATGCGGTGATCAAGTTCGACGTGCCCGACATCATCGCGGTGTCCGACTACGCCGGCTTTGCGATCAACGGCATTGGCCCCGACCCGGAGTGGCGCCGGTCCACGTGCAAATTCGGTCCGGTCAGCGGTCAATACTGCAACGCGATCACGATCGTGGGTCCGGGTCCGCGCCTGTCGATGGCCGGACCGATTCAGGCAGGCGAGTTCGGCGCCCCGGTAACCGCCGACGGCCTACTGGTCGGCATGGCCTACGGCGGCTACGCCCTGCCGGCCACCAAATACGGGTACGTGGGGACCATCACGCAGCTGACTCCGTTCAGCGCGATATTGGCTGACGTGAACGCAAGCGGCGGGCCGGGCAGCGGATTCGTCCCGGTCGGGAGCTGACGGTTGTCACCGTGTTGGGCAGCTGATCTGGCCTCCCGCCGTGACCCGACGCTCGATAGGGTGCGACCGTGGTGGCAGCGAGCGGCACGGTGGTGTTGACCGATGAGTTCCGAGAAGCATTGGGGCTGTTGGCGGCGGGCCGAAACCTGTTCCTGACCGGTAAGGCCGGCACGGGCAAGTCGACGCTGATCCGCCACTTCATGGCCAACACCGACCGCAACGTCGTGGTCGTCGCGCCCACGGGGATCGCCGCCCTCAACGTCGACGGCCACACCATCCACCGCCTGTTCGGTTTCCGGCCCACCACCACGCTGTCCGATGTCACCGGCGGGGACTTCCGGCCCGGACGCTTCACCAAGACCATCGGCAAGCTGCAGACCCTGATTATCGACGAGGCGTCGATGGTGCGTGCGGACGTGTTCGACATGATCGCGGCGGCGTTGCAGCGGTTCGGCCCGGAACCCGGCACCGCGTTCGGTGGCGTCCAGGTCGTGCTGGTCGGCGACCTGTACCAGCTGCCACCGGTGGTCACCGAGGGTGAGCAGCAGTACTTTTCGACGACCTACGACACCCCGTACTTCTTCTCGGCGAACGTGTTCAGCCGCCAAGACTTCCCAAGCGTCTCGCTGACGACGGTGTTTCGTCAGCTCGGCGATGATCGGATGACCGCGATTCTCAACGAGATTCGTGAAGGCGTATTGCTGGGGCATGCCAAGGAGCACCTAGATGCGCGGGTGGACGCCGACTTCGTGCCTCCCGACGACGAATTCTGGTTGACGTTGGCGCCGACCAACAGGCTGGTCACCGCGCGCAACCGCCAGCAGCTCGAACGGTTACCGGGCGAGGAGATGGTGCACCTGGCCACCGAATCCGGCGACCTGTCGCTGTTCGACAAGCCGCTTGAAGACGAGCTGCGGTTCAAGGTCGGCGCCCAGGTGATGATGCTCAACAACGATCAGGCCGAGCGCTGGGTCAACGGTTCGATCGGCCGCGTGGTGGGAGTGGGCTATAACCGTCACGGCGCGGTTGTGGAGGTCGAGTTCCCCGACGGCGACATCGCCGAGGTCGCCCCGTTCACCTGGGAGGCCACCCGACCGGTGGTCGAGGGCGGAACCCTGCGCCGGGACGTTGTCGGCACCTTCACCCAATTGCCGTTCAAGCTGGCCTGGGCGATCACGATTCACAAAAGCCAGGGCCAGACACTCGAGCGGCTGGTGGTGGACCTGTCCGGCGGGATGTTCTCCACCGGCCAGCTCTACGTGGCGCTGAGCCGGTGCACGTCGTTGGCCGGTCTGGTGCTGAAACGCCCTGTGCTGCCCAAGGATCTGAAGGTCGACCGCCGGATCGCCCGGTTCCTGCGCGCCACGGCCAACAGTGACCGGGCTCGCCGATTCTGCGCGATCGGTCTGCTCACCGTGGGCGATGAGGGCCGGATGTCCCGGCCGCGCCCGGTGGAGTTGGCGGTGGCGTTCGACGACGGCACCGCGGTGTCGACGCTGATCAATCCGCAGCGTGACCTGGCCGACGCCCGGCAGGCGTACCGGATCGGGGTGGGCGACGTGCTGCTGGCGCCCACACTGCGGGAGGCCTGGGCGGTGATCGCGCCGATGCTGGCAGGCTGCACGCCGGTGGGTGTGAAGGTCGACGAGACGCTGGGGCTGATCGACTTCGAACTCAAACGACTGGGTCAGGTCATTCCCATGCCGCTGGGCATCGAACTGCGGGGCGGCCACCTCACCGGCCACACCGCACTGCAGCGGGCAAGATCCGCGCTCGAGCGCCTCGACACGGTCGATCTCGCCGCCGGCTCGTCACCGTTCGATGACCCCGACGTGACTGAGGCACTGTCGGGAATTCTGGTCAGCCGCGATCATGACGTCGCGACCCCGACGGCAGAGCACCTTCCGGCCCTGTCGGCGCTGCTGCGAATCAGCCGTTCCCTCGGATCGATCCTGCTGGGGACCGCCGCGGCCCATCAGGGACGGCCGGCGGGTGAGACGAGTTGGGAGCAGGCGGCCCGCCGGACAGCAGCTGATCAACTCCTGCTGGCGGCCGCCCGGACCCGGCTGCCCCAGGAGGTATTGGCGCGGCTTCGGGATGCGTTGGAGGCGTTGGGCGTCGGCGAATTGGGCTCCGAGCTGGCTCCGGAAGCCTCGGCGGACGCAAACATCGACGCCGTTCTGGTTCCCGGGGCCCGCATCTGTTTCACCGGAACCGCGGTCGACGGCCACGGCCGGGTGGTGGATCGCGACGAGATGGAACGGCTGGCCGCCTCGGCCGGGCTGGCGCCGGTGCGTTCGGTGACCAAGACCCGTTGTGAGGTGTTGGTCATCGCCGAAGCGGGCACGCAATCGGGGAAGGCACGCAAGGCCCAGGAGTACGGCAAACCGGTGTTCACGGTGGACGAGTTCTTCCGCTGGAAAGCGGGCCGCTGAGCCGGCGAACAGCTTCATCGTTGACCCAGAGTGCCGAGTGCTCCTACACTCGCCATACTGACAACGCATGTTGTCCGAAATGGTCGACGATGACTGGGAGTGCGCGCTCGTGACTCAAGAAATGTCGGATAGCTGCCCGGCGGCCAGCGATGCGGTGATGGCTTCGGGTTGTCCCGTGAGCACCGGTGGTTATGACGGGCCTCCGGTCCCGCTCGGCCCCGACTCACTGACGTGGAAGTACTTCGGTCAATGGACGGGTCTGTTCCAGGGGACCTGGGCAGGCTCGATGCAGAACATGCACCCGCAACTGGGTGCCGCGGTGAAAGAGCACTCGATCTTCTTCATGGAGCGCATCCCGCGCCTGATGCGGTCGATCTACCCGATCGGCGGGGTGGTTTTCGACGGCTACCGCGCCCCGCAGACCGGCGCTGAGGTCCGTGATTACCACATCGGAATCAAGGGCGTCGACGAACAGGGCCGCCGGTACAGCGCACTGAACCCCGAGGTCTTCTACTGGGCGCACGCGACGTTCTTCAAGTCGACCCTGCTGGCCGCCGAGAAATTCGCCGGCGGGCTGACCGAGGCCGACAGGCGGCAACTCTTCGACGAGCACATCCAGTGGTATCGCATGTACGGCATGAGCATGCGCCCGGTGCCCAAGACCTGGGAAGAGTTCGAAGAGTACTGGGATCACATGTGCCGCAACGTCCTGGAGAACAACTACGCGGCCCGTGAGGTCATGGATCTGTCGACCATGCCCAAGCACCCTTCATTGGACTGGATTCCGGATTGGTTGTGGGCGCAGAACCTCAAGGTCATGCAGCGCTTCCTGACGTTCATGACGGTGGCGCTCTATGACCCGCCGGTGCGAGAACTCATGGGCTACACCTGGTCGCCGCGCCAGGAGCGTGTGCACGGGTACATCTGTCAGGCGATCACCCTCGTCTCCAAGTACGGCCCCAAGCGCGCATTGATGCATCCGCGCAAGCGTTCGGCAATCGATCGCGCCTCGGGCCGACTTCCGGTGGACGCACCCCTGGTGCAGACCCCGGCGCGCAACCTGCCGCCGGTCCAGTACCGCAATGACCCCCAGTTCTACTGCCCGAAGGTCGACTGAACCGGTAGCCGCGGTGGGCCCTAGTCCAAGTCGGCGAGGGCCTTGCGGGCGGCTTCGAGTTCGGCCTCGAGGGCGGCGACCCGAGCGGCCTGCTGGGAACGCGCCTCGTCCATCAACGCCTCGATCGGCGTGAACAGCTCCTCGTGCAGTTCCTTGGCGGCACGCGACACGGCAGCGGCCGCGACGGCGAGGTTGCGGACCAGATAGGTGTTGCCCTGCTTGATCTCGGCGTGCCATTCGCCGTCGGCAGTGCCGGTCACGGTGAGGGTCAATTCGAAAGTCTTGGCCTTCCTGCCGGCCGACTTCTTGGCCGGGGCTTTCGCTTCCGGGGCGCTCGTCTGCGGGATGGCAGGCGCCGCATCGGGAACCGGCGCACTCAGCGGCGGCACGCTCTCGTCGACGGTATCCACGCCGGGGGCGTATTCGGTGGCGGACGGGGCTTCGGCGGCGAAAGCGGGTGCGGTCATAGTCGCGGCGAACTCCTTGTTGTGTCGTCGCCCGCGGGCAAGCGGGCAGGTCTCGACACGCATTAGAACACACGTTCGATGACTGGCGTGATGAACACGCCGAGTCCTGCGAACCTCAGTCCGGCGGCGCCGGCGTCATCGAGGTGATGAAGTACGTCTCTTTCCCGGTCGGGTAGCCGCCGCCATCGGTGGCGATGTGCACGTGGTCGTAGTGGTTGGCGGTTTCGTTGCCGTAGTCCGACGTCCAGTTACCGCCGCCCACGCCCGGGTAGATCTTCTGCCGCCAGATCACGTGGTTGACGCCCCAGCGTTTGGCGTTGGCCAGCGCGTATCCGGCGACCTGATCGCCCAACAGGATGCCGGCCTCACTGTGGTAATCCGGGATCATCACATCGATGGCCAGCCCCTCGGGATGCCACTTGAGGGGGTCCTGGCGATACCCGTAGATCGTCTTGATCTCCTGGAACAGCACGCCGATGGTGCGAGCCGCCCAAATGGTCTTGACCTGCAGTCCGTTCTCCGGCGCCACCCCGGTGGACAGCGGGAACGTGAACTGTTGGCCTTCAGTGGGCATCGGCACGTTGGCCGCCAGCGCGGCCACCTCGGAGGGATCGGCAATGCGCATTCCGCCGGCCGGTGGTGGCGGCGGTGCGGCCGGTGGTGCGGCGGTCCCTGCACTTTCCTTGGGCGCCGGCGCCTGGTCGTTGGAGCTCTGGGCATAGATCAGCGCAGCGGAGACCGTCAGCGACGCCACGATGGCGAGGCCGCGACCGCAATAGCGGGCGATCTTCCCCCTGTTCACCAGATGTACTTTAGTGAACTGACCTCGGGTGTCGCTGGATTGGTGGGCTAGATCGGCTGTGGAGTCGCATACTCCGGGCTCCACCGGCTCGCCTGGACGGCGGCCGCCAGCTGCTCCTCAGGGGCCTCCGGCGCAACGCCATCGCGTACGGCCTGGATCGCCACCGCGGTCGCGATGCTGGTGGTGATCTCCGGCAGATCCGCGAACGCCGGCAGCAACGGCTGATCGGGGTCGGTCAGGGCGGGGGAGGCGTCACCGAGGGCGGTGGCAGCTGCCCGCATCATGGCGTCGGTGACCCGGGTCGCGCGGGCGGCCGTCACCGCCAGCCCGATCGCCGGGAAGATGTAGACGTTGTTGCACTGCGCGACGCGGCGGGTGCGCTCGCCGCGACGAATCGGGGCGAACGGCGAACCGGTGGCGATCAGCGCGCGGCCGTCGGTCCACTCATCGAGCTCGCGGGGGTGTGCCTCCGCGCGGCTGGTCGGGTTGGACAGCGGGAAGATGATCGGGCGCTGCGTCTTGGCCGCCAGTTCGCGGATGATCTCCTCGGTGAATGCGCCGGACGCCGTCGACAGTCCCAGCAGGATGCCGACATCGATGTGGTGCACCACATCGGCCAGCCCTCGGCCGTCCCAGCCGGCCACCCGAGACGCGGGCTGGGCGAAGCGACGTTGGCTGTCGGACAGGTCATCGCGGTCATCGGTCAACAGCCCGTCGGCGTCGATCGCCCAGATCCGTTCGGCGGCTTCGGCTTCGGTGAGCCCTTCGGCCACCATCGCCTGACGCACCATCTCCAGCACACCGATGCCCGCCGAGCCGGCACCCAACATCACCACCTGTTGGGCCGACAGCGGACGGTCGGCGACGCGCACCGCACCGTGCAGAGCGCCGAGGGTGACGGCCGCTGTGCCCTGAATGTCGTCGTTGAACGTCAGCAGCTGATCGCGGTAGCGCTCCAACAGCGGCAGGGCGTGCGCGGTGGCGAAGTCCTCCCACTGCAGCAGCACGCCCGGCAGTTCCTCGCGCACCACGGCGACGAAATCGTCTACGAAGGCGAAATAGTCGTCATCGGTGATCCGGCGGTGGCGCCAGCCGAGGTACTGCGGGTCGTCGAGCAATGCCACGTTGTCGGTGCCGACATCGAGGATGATCGGCAGGGTGCGGGCCGGGGCGATGCCGCCGATCAGGGTGTACAGCGACAGCTTTCCGATCGGGATGCCCATACCACCGATGCCCTGGTCGCCCAGACCCAGGATGCGCTGCCCGTCGGTGACGACGGTGACGTCCACCTGCTGCTCACGCCGGTTACCCAGGACCTCCCGCAACCGATCCCGATCCGGGTAGGAAACGTACAGCCCTCGCGGTCGCCGGTAGATCTGGCTGAACTTCCGGCACGCCTCACCGACCGTAGGCGTGTAGACGATCGGCAGCATCTCCTCGATGTGTTCGCTCAGCAGGTGATAGAACAAGGTCTCATTGCGGTCCTGCAGTGCTCGCAGGTAGATGTGCTTGTCCAGATCGTCACGGCGGGTGGAGAACTCGGTGTAGGAGTGCGCGGCCTGTTCGGCGATGGTCTTGACCGCCGACGGCAGCAGTCCCAGCATCCCGTGCCGACGCCGCTCGTCATGGGTGAACGCGGTGCCCTTGGTGGTGAGGGGATCGAACAGGAGATCCTGTCCTTGCCGTTCCCGCCTGGTCATCGCGTCGCCCCATTCATCTCAAGCACCGTCACCGCAACTGCCGGCCGTTGACGTAGACATGCTCGATGTTGCGGTCATCGCCGCAGTAGATGAGCTTCTCAATGCGTTGCGGCAGTGTCATCTGCTTGTACTGCATCCACATCGAGTCGTCGGCGACGAGCGCGTCGAACGCGAAACCGGGCTCGAAGCTGCCGACCTTGCCGAAGAAACTGCCGCCACCCTTGGTCGCACAATAGAAGGCCTCGGGGGCCAGCACCGGCCGCGACGTTCGATCGGTGAGGTAGCACATCGCGCCGGATTGGATTGTGCTGATGATGTTTTGGAACATGTTGAGCGCATGGCCGGCGGAGATGTCACTACCGAGGCCGACCCGGATGCCCATATCGTGATACTCGGCGAGCGGCATCACCCCGCTGAGCAGGTTCAGATTCGAGTGCGGGCAGTGCGCGACCAGGATGCCGGTGTCCCGGATCACCTGCTTTTCGCGGTCATTCAGGTGAATCGCGTGGGCTACGACGGTGTTGGACGCCTTCATCAGGTCGGCACGCTGGTAGGTGTCGACGAAATCCATGCAGTCCGGATACATCTGCATGGTCACCTCGACCTCGGTGCGGTTCTCCGCCAGGTGCATGTGGCAGGGAATGTCGAACTCGGCAGCCTGCTGCGCCAGGCCGGCCATCAGTTCGCGGGAACAGACCATGCTGACGCTGGGGGCGATCGCCGGAGTGATCAACGGGGACTTGCCCAGTGTCTGTTTGAGGAACTGCCGCGAATCGGCAAGCTCCTGCGCGGTGTCCTCCCGGCAGTCCTCGGGCGTGTTCTGGTCCCGGGAAACCTTGGCCACACAGGCTCTCAGGCCCGCCGCGATGAGTCTGTCCACCAGAACCCCGGTGCTCTCGGCGTGCATGCTGCCCATCACGATCGAGCTCGTGATGCCGTTGCGCAGCAGGGATTCGACGAACAGTCGGTAGACCGAGTCGGCGTACTCCGGGTCGCGCAGCGCGGCCTCCTGGGGGAAGGTCAGCGTGTGCAGCCAGTCGATCAACTCCGTGCTGCCCTGCAATCCGGTGATCGGCAGTTGGCAGGCGTGCACGTGTGCATCGGTGAAACCGGGCAGCAGCAACCGGTCGCCGTGATCGGTGACCGGAGCGCCGGCATACCGATCCGGCAGTTCTGGAAGGCATTCGGCGACAACGCCGTCGTCGTCGACCACCACGTAGCCGTTCGCCAGCGTGACGAAGTCCTGCGGCGTCGGGGTGAACACGATGTTGCCGCGATGGATCTGCACGCCGGTCTCCTCAGCTGTTCCTGTGGTGCGGTGCGCCCTGCTCGATGACGTGCAAGACCTTCTCGGGGGAGTCGCCCGGCCAGAATTCCGCCACCGCCCAGGTGGCGCCCGCCGCCCGCAGGCGATCGAGATCGGTGTCGGCGCGCATGGCCACCGCGATGTCGAATCCGTCCAGATCGCCCCGGACTGCCCGGACGGTGTCGGCGATACGCGCGATCCCCGCGGTGTCCATCCCCAGCGGAAAGATCCCGTCGTAGCGAGCGGCGCGCTCGATCGGCGCGCCGGCGGTGCGGTTGGTGCCGAACCACACGGGTATCCGCGGTCGTTGAACCGGGCCGGGGGTGATGTGGATGCCGTCCACGACGACCGCGCCACGGTGGGTGACCGTGTCCCCGGACCACAGCGCGGTCAGAGCGGCGGCGCCCTCGTCGAGCACCCGCGCAAGCCGACGCGGGTCGCCGTCGTCGCCGAAGGCCGAATACTCCCGCCAGACATCACGGCCGGTGCCCAGGCCCAGAATCAGCCGGCCTCCGCTGAGCCGGTCCAACGTGACGGTCTCGCGTGCCAGGTTGATCACCCGGCGCCGCGGCAGCGGCGTCACCATCGGGCCCAGCCTGATCCGCTCGGTCGACGTCGCCGCGGCGGCCAGGGTGATCCACGGATCGGCGATATCCCATTCGCCCGCAACCGGACTCAGCACATGATCCCAGACGAACAACCCGTCCCAGCCGTACTGCTCGGCGGCGCAGGCTATGTCGGCGATCGCACGCGGGTCGGCCAGCGTGCCGAACAGGGGCACGTGGATCGCGTGGCGCATGCCGCAATCTTAGCGGCGAATCGCCTTTAGGCGCCGGGGCAGATTTCCTGACGGGCGGCCTCGGCGATCAGGAGGAATTGCGGCCACGCCGGATAATTCGGCTGCTGTACTTCCACGCTCCGGCCGACGCGCAGGTTCTCACAGATCATGTGTCCGAGCGCGCGCACACTGGGCTCCGAAATCGGCTCGTCACCCGCGTAGCGGGCGGTGTAGCCGTGGGAATTGAGGTACTTCATGAAGCCGGCATCGTCGGCGTGTGCCGGGGCAGCACCCAACAGCGTGCCGGCCGCGACGGCGGCGGCGATCAGAGGCGCGACGGAACGAGCGACCAAACTCATACCGGCGATGCTACGGCGAACATTGGTGGTGCCCGACGGCCGATCCCGGTCAGACGCCGGTAAGACCCACGGCACAGGCCGGACAACTGCTAGCGTCAGCGGCGAAAAAGAGAAAGGCGCTGGACGTGAAATCAACCGCCCTGGCCGCGACCCTGGCCGCAAGTGTGCTGGCCGGGCTCATCGGTGCCGCGTCAGCTGCTCACGCCGACCCGCTGAATCCGCGGGATCCCGACTACTGCGGTAACAGTCCGGACATCCTGCTGTGCAACGACCAGAAGTCGACCTACCCGAGCCCGGCCGAGATGGCCTACCTCAACTCCATCCGCGGGATGTTCCCTCCCGGCAGCGAAGCGCGACGGCTGGCCGCCGGCCGGACGGCCTGCCTGGAGTTCCCGAAGTATCCGACCAGCCTGATCGTCGAGCAGGTCACGGCCTATCTGCAGATCGCCAAACCGACCGCCGGAAACGTCGTCGACGCGGCGCACTCGAATATCTGTCCCTCGGTGCAGCGGCAGGGCTGAGCCGACTCACTGCCGAAGGCGCAGCCCGTCGCGGATCGCGGCCTGGGCTGCCACGTCGCACTCGTTGTATCTCAGGCACCATTGGCGCGCGATCTCGGCGTCCGGTCCCTGGCCGCGGGCGCTCTCGATCGCGGTCTGCGACGCCAGGCCTCCCGGGTCGTCGACTTCCCAGTGGAAGTCGAAGTACCCGGCGACAAGTTTGATGGACGACCCGGTCCGAGCGAAATACGTGGCGTCGAACCACTTCCGCAGGTCGTAGGTGAGTCCGTCGAGGGCTTCGACGACATCGGCGAACTTGGCCGTGATGGATATCTCCGGATGGTGCCAGTGGAAGACCTGGAGGGTCTTGCCTTCGCGTTCCGCCTGCTCGCGTAATACCCTTATGCGGGAGCTGAATTCGGCGGAAAGCGCGGCTTCGCCGGCGTCGTCGAGCGGATCGAAGGACATGACCGGGGCATAGCGCGCGGTGGTGTCGTCCTGGCCGTCGCGGATACGCAGACCCCACTGATAGACCCGCCCGTCGCCGTCCCACTCGATGTCGAAGTCGACCTCGATATCGGCGCAGGGAACCACCGGCCGGTTCGGCGTGCGCTGCTCGAAATCCACTCCGGCAGTAGTCATCCGGGCGCGCCTGATAGCCCTGGCCAGCCTGTCCTGCGGTTTCTGGGTGCCCACCGACTGAATGCGAAATGCCTCGACGTGAGTGTCGGCGTCGGCCTCGGCCAACTGTGCGACGCTCAACTCCGCGCCGTCGCCGCACTGCTGATACAGGTACCGCCACTCCCGGATATTCAGATGGCCGGTCTCGATGGCAAACGATGCGTCGTCCGCGCGGACCGCCGCCGTGCAGTAGTCGAACCAGTCGCATGTGTTGCAGGCGTCGATTCGGTAGGGCCGCACCAGTTCTCGCCCGGACGCTGCCGCGTGGGCGACTTCGATCCGGAAGGCGAACTCGTGGTCGTAATACTCCAGGACGGAACGCTTCTTGCGGTGCGACGGATCGCCGTCGGAATAGGTGGTGATGGTCTCGGCGTCGAGGTCGTACCAGGTGATGCCGTGCTGCGCGCCGATGATCCCGCTCAGATCTGAGGTGCCGATGATCCCGCCGCGGTTTGCGCCTGGGTGAAATCCCAGCTCCTGCAGCATCCGGGTGTAGTGCGCCAGCTGCATGGCATCGTCCCGCCAGCTCGCTCCGTGATTGCTGTATCCGGGGCGGGGCAGCACCCGACCCGGTGCAGCGAGCGTCGAAACGTCCACCTGAGCCCGTTTGGACGTGGTCAGGGTGCGGTGGCCCTTGATGTCGATGGGCAGGTAGCCGGCCCCGACCCGGATCAGCACATCGGGTTGACCGGACCGGCCGCCGATATTCGGCAGACACCCACCGGCGAGCACCGCGAGACCGGCGTCCATCGCCTCGACGGTGCGCCGCCGCCGCTCGCGTACACCGGCATCGGGATCGAGGATCAGCAGTTGTGCCGGGTCGCCGCAGGCGTTGCGGAGCTCGTCGAAGATGGCGGCCTCGAACGCGATTCCGGCCTCGCGCAACGCCACCAGGTCCGGTGGGGCCGGGGCCGGCGCCGGTGTTCCCGGGGCGAACGCGTTGTGAGTCACCCGCGCGCACCGTTTGGCCGCGTAACCGCCGAGCGTGACCGGTGTCATGTCGGTGTCGGGTCGCCTCAGGGTGCCGACCGTGCTGGGGCAGTGACGATCTCGCCGATCAGAGCCGCAACGATCCCGAACGTGAAGTAGAGCGGAACCAGCCACGGGGCCACCCCGAACAGTGCGTCGGAATCGGCCGCGTAGCGGAACTGTCCCGTGGCGGCGATCGCGATCTCGACGGCCGGGCCGACTACGGCGACCAGCACCGCGCCGACGATCGCAGCGCGATCGCCCAGTGCGCAATAGGTGATCGCGGCGAACGCGCAGATCAACGTCGTGACCGGAACAGTCGGCCCGGTGTGCAGCAGCGCGGTGACCACGTAGCTGCCCAGGACGGCGGCGACACCGGCAATGCCTTGGCGGACGGTGACTCCGGTACGAACCGAGGGGAGATGCAACCGCAGCTCCGCCAGGATCACGGTGGCGGCGCCGACCATGATGGGAAAATTGATCGGGCTACTCCATATGAACGGCAGCACGTGCGCCGCCGGCAGGTATTCGGTGGTTCCGGTGATCACGTGGGAGTGGTCTCCGATCAGGCCTGCGGCAGCGCCCAGCGTGAACAGGAACAGCATCGTCGACGGTCGTAGTTTCACCACGGCAGTATGCACGGGCAGGTTCCGCGTCGGGTTTAGTGGCGATGCGGTGCCAGCAACACCGCCTGCCCGGTGGCCGGTCGCTGCGTCTGCCAGTGGCGGGTTTGGGCGTGGGCCCGTTCGATGAGCTGTGCGGCCTGCGAGAAGTCGATCGGCGAGGTGTGCACTGGGCACAGCGGCGGAACGACCCGCAGGTCGACGACGCCCTCGAAGCGGGTGATGTCGGCGGCCAGGCGGGCATTGATCGCCAGGGTCAACGCGTGCAACGCCATGGCCATCGCCCCGCGGGGGGGACGCCGACAGGTCACATGCGTATCCGGTCGGCAGCACATAGACGACATCGGCGCCCAAGGCGATCGCGTGCGACAGCGGAGTGTTGTTGACGACGCCACCGTCCATCAGGTCCCGTCCGTTGATCCGAACCGGCGGCAACACGGCGGGAATCGCGGCACTGGCGGTGATGGCATCGACGGCATCGCCGGACGACAGCAGAACGTCATGGCCGGACAACACGTCGGTGGCCACCACATGTAGCGGAATCGGCGCATCCTCCAGCAGGGTGAACGCCAGGTGGCGACGCAGCAGACGGCGCAGATTGGTGGCCGGAACCAGATTCGGAAGCTGCCCCAGAAAACCCAGCAGTCCGGCGATCGGCCGGGTCGGGAAAACGTCATGCCGGGACAGCGAACGCCACACATCGGCGAGCCCTGCCAAGCCCTCGACGTCGGTCCGGGAGGCAACCCAGCCGCCGTTCACCGCACCCACCGAGGTGCCGACGATGAGGTCCGGGCTGACACCGGCCTCAGCCAGCGCCAGCAGCATTCCGGCCTGGATCGACCCCAGGCTGGCCCCGCCCGAGAGCACATACGCCGTCGTCATGGCGACCCCCAAACGTCGGTGTCACTGTAGGCGAATCACCCTGGAAAAACGGTCGATTCCGCCGTACCGTGCAACACGTGACGACCGGATGAGTGACGACGACCGGGCCCACTGGGACGCCAAGTATGTCGATCGGGTCGCGCCGGATGCGGATGCGATCGGGGTGGACGCGGTGTTCGCCGTGCACCGGGATGCGTTTCCGGATGAGGGTCAAGCGATCGACGTCGCCTGCGGCCAGGGGGCCGGGGCGATCTGGCTGGCCCGGCGGGGACTACAGGTCCACGGGTTCGACATCTCCGCGGTGGCCATCGAGCAGGCCCGCGCGCTCGCGGAGCGCAGCGGTGTCGGTGGCCGCTGCCGATTCGACGTCGCCGACCTCGATGACGGGCTGCCCGGTGGACCGCCCGCCGACGTCATCTACAGCGCCCGGTTCCGCGACCGACGGCTGTACCGGCCGATGATGGACCGACTGGCCCCCGGGGGACTACTGGCGCTGTGCGCACTCAGTCAGGTCGGCGGCACCGCTGGGCGGTTCCGGGCCGCGCCCGGTGAGCTGCGGGCGGCGTTTTCCGGCCTTGAGGTGATAGCCGCCGGCGAAGGGCAGGGGCTGGCGTGGCTGCTGGCGCGCCGCCGCGGCGACGAGGTGCCCTCGGCAGGCTAGACCGGCGCCGGCGCTTCGCGATCGGCGGGCTGCTCGGGACCCGGCTCGGCGGGCGGGGCGTCCAGCTGTCTCTTATACACATCT
>NZ_CP083986.1:2363025-2363144 GCF_020172685.1 [Mycobacterium] nativiensis
GGTCATTAAAAAAAAAAAAAAGAAGCAGTATAGGGAGATTAAGCCAAAGAGTAGATCGAATGTGGTAAGAACTCTGTGAATCAACGTTTGTGTGACGCGAGCGCGTGTGCTGTGATATC
>NZ_CP083986.1:2363244-2364648 GCF_020172685.1 [Mycobacterium] nativiensis
GCCACATCCGCGTCGCCACCTGCGGGCCCAGGCCGATCGACAGATACGGGAAGGACCGCAGCTGCAGGCCGGCCAGGCGCTGGTTGCGGTAGCGCCCCGGCAGCGCCGCAAACGGCTGGCGGCGCACGCCGGCCACCACGGCATCGAACGGGATGGCCAGATCCGACATCTTCATGGGCGCGCCGTCGTCGCGGCGGAACATCGCGTCGGCGAAAAGATCGAAGTTCAAGGAGAACACACCGGTCAGGCCGTGGCGGCGGCGCAGCCGCTCGGGCCCCAGGATGGCGCGGAACGACACCGTCTTGGCCCACTCGATGTATTCGTGGATGGGCACCGGCAGGGTGCGGCTGACGACTGAGCCCAGGATGGAACCGAACGAGGACCCGATCAGGTAGTCGGGCACCGCCCCGGATTCCAGTAGGGCTTCCATGCCGCCGATGTAGACGAAGCCGGCGCCGCCTCCACCACCGAGGACGGTGACCAGCTTCTTGTGGCCCACCTCGGCGTCGAGCTCGGCCAGGGAGAAGTCGTTGCCGTGGCGTTCGGCCAGCAGGCGGCGCTGCTCGTCCTGCTCGGCGGTCAGCGCGCCCAGGGTGTCGCGGGCGGCGACCAATGCCATCACCGGGTCGCGTTCCTCGCGCAGCGGGCCGCGCAGGGCGTCGGCCACCTTGACCCGCCAGCCGGCCAGTTCCGCGCCGACCGAGACGTCACCGCGGCCGCGGGCGCCGCCCGGGCCGGCGGCACCGGGCTCGAAGTCGTCGAGCCGGGCGAAGTTGAGCAGATACCGCAGCCGGCGCAGCTGCTCGGCGCTCAGCACGTCGGGCCGGCGCAGCGTGTGCCGGATGAGGCGATTTTCCATCTTCTGCAGCAGCAAGATGGTGTCGCCGGTGTCGACGACGTCGACAACTTCGTCGGTGACGGCGGGGTCGCCGCTGGTCTCGGGGATGTCTATGGGGTCCGTGGGGTCGGGCATGGCCGACCACTGCTGCGAGGGGGGAAGCTGCATAAGTGGTGGTTCCTGAGGGGTAGTCGCGCTGCCGAGGGGAGGCAGTCCCGCGTGGCGAGCCTACGCGGTCGAGGTGTCGTCACGCGGATTCGGGACAGTCGCGGGCGTGCGGTAGCATTTCGACCTGCTGCCGGAGTTGTTGCGGCGGCGGCGGGCTGTGGCGCAGTTTGGTAGCGCACTTGACTGGGGGTCAAGTGGTCGCAGGTTCAAATCCTGTCAGCCCGACAGATGAAACCCCTTCTGACCAGCGTCGGAGGGGGTTTTTGTTGTCTGGGTGAGGTGTCGTATCTCGGCGTGTTGACACGAGGTGACACTCAAGGCCAGTTATCCGTCCTACTGTCGCCGCCATGGCGCGAATCCCGTCGTACGTGAAGGTCATCGCCACAAAGCAGGGCGAA
>NZ_CP083986.1:2364748-2366149 GCF_020172685.1 [Mycobacterium] nativiensis
TATTTCATGAAGCTGGCTTCGTCGGCGTGCGCGGGCGCAGCCCCGACCAGAGCTCCCATCGCCACACCGGTGATCGCCAAGGGTGCGGTGAACCGGGCTGCCCAACTCATACCGGCAATGCTACGGCGGCAGCGGCGCAATCGGCTCCGCCGGTGCCGGCCAGACCCGGCAAGTCCGCCCGAACGGTTTCGGATTGCTGCTAGCGTCAGCGGCGAGGAGAAAGGCGCTGGACGTGAAATCAACCGCACTCGCGGCGGCCCTGGCCGCAGGCCTGTTGGCCGGGCTGATCGGTGCTACGTCATCCGCTCAGGCCAATCCGCTCAATCCGCGTGATCCGGACTATTGCGGCAACAGTCCCGACATCCTGCTGTGCACCCAGCAGCAGTCGACGTACCCGAGCCCAGCTGAGATGGCCTACCTCAACGCCATCCGCGGGAAGTTCCCGCCCGGTACCGAAGCCCACCGGTTGGCCGCCGGACGGACCGCGTGCCTGGAGTTCCCCAAGCATCCGACCAGCCTCATCGTCGACCAGGTCTCGGTTTACCTGCAGATCGCCAAGCCCACCGCCGGTGAGGTGGTCGAGTCGGCCCGCAGCAATATCTGCCCGACGGTGAAGAGCTAGGCCTGAACCCGGCTCAGCGGCGGTACGCGCGCACCCCGTCGCGGATCGCGGCCTGCGCCGCCACATCACATTCGTTGTAGCTCAGACACCACTGCTGGGCGGCGTCGGCCTGCGGGCCGTTGCCCCGGGCGGCTTCGACCGCACCCTGGGAGGCCAGGCCCCCCGGATCGTCGACCTCCCAGCGGAAGCCGAAGAAGCCGGCAATCTGTTTGATCGACGACGAGGTGCGGGCGAAAAACGTCGCGTCGAACCACTTCCGCAGGTCATAGGTGAGGCCGTCGAGTGCCTGCTCCACCTCGGTGAACCTGCGGGTGCTGCTGATCTCGGGATGATGCCAATGGAAGACCTGCAGCGACTTGCCCGCCTGGGCGGCGTGGCTGCGTAATTGCTGCATCCGAGAGGCGAACTCGGCGGCCAGTTCGGCTTCGGCGGCCTCGTCGAGCGGGTCGAATGAGACCACGGGTTGGTAGCGGGCAGTCGAGTCGTCCTGGCCGTCGCGAATACGCAGGCCCCACTGATAGATCCGGCCCTGACCGTCCCACTCGATGTCGAAGTCGACCTCGATGTCGGCGGTGGGAACAGTCGTTGAACCGGTTTCGTATGCCTCGAAATCAATTCCGGTGCAGCTCATCCGGGCTCGTCGGACCGCGTTGGACAGCCGGTCCTGCGGCATTTTGGTGCCGACGGACTGGATGCGGAATGCTTCGAGGTGCGCGTCCACATCGACAGCCGCCAACTGCGCAACGCTCAACGCCGCGCCATCGCCGCAGTGCTGATAC
>NZ_CP083986.1:2366249-2368191 GCF_020172685.1 [Mycobacterium] nativiensis
GCCGAGACTCTCGCCGAGTAGGGCAGTGAGGTCGGAGCTGCCGATAATGCCGCCCCGGTTCACTCCGCAGTGAAAACCCAACTCCTGCAACATCCGGGTGTAGTGCGCCAGCTGCATGACATCGTCGCGCCAGCGCGCGCCGTGGTCACTGTGGCCCGGATAGGTCAGCCGCAGATCGGGTTGCGACAGCGTCGAGATCTCCACCCCCGCGCGTTTCGCTGAGGCCAGCGTGCGGTGGTTCTTGATGTCGACGGGCAGGTAGCCGTCCTGGTGTCTGACCAGCATGTCGGGAAGGCCCCTGCGGCCGTTGACGTCCGGCAGGCTTCCGCCGGCGATCACCTGGACACCGGCGGTCATCGCGGCCATGGTGCGTCGCTGACGCTCGGTCCAACTGATCTCGGCATCGAGCAGCAGCAGCCGCTCGGAGTCTGGGTAGCGTGACCGGAGTTCGCCGAGGACATATTCCTCGAATTCGATTCCGGCACTGCGCAGCGCCTCCAAGTCCGGACGCGGCGGCGCCGGCTCCGGAGTGCCGGGAGCGAACTCGTTGTGGGTGACGCGAGCACACCGTTTTGCCGGGTAGCCGCCGAGCGTGACCGGTGCCATCACGTCCCTCCCCGTGCGTTCTTACTCCGCCGGTCGCCGTGCGGTCGTGGCGATTTCACCGAAGAGCGCCGCGACGACCCCGAATGCGAAGTACAGCGGCACCAGCCACGGTGCCACCCCGAACAGCCCGTCCGAGCCGGGGGCGTAGCGGAAGTGGCCGACCGCGGCGATCCCGATCTCGGCCACCGGGCCGATGGCCGCGATCAGCACACCGCAGACAATCGCCGGACGATCTCCCAAGGCGCAGAAAGTGATTGCGGCGAACGCGCAGATCAATGTCGTGAGCGGAACCACCGGCGAGGCATGCAGCATTGCGGTGACGACGTAGCTGCCCAGGACCGCGGCCAGACCAGCCACCCCCTGACGCACCGTGACGGCGGTTCGCGGTGAGGGGAGATGCAGTCGCAACTCCGCCAGGAAGACGGTGGCGGACCCGACCAGAATCGGGAAATACAGCGGGCTGTTCCAAATGAACGGCACGACGTGCGATGCCGACAGGTACTCGGTGGTCCCGGTGATCACGTGCGAGTGGTCACCGATCAGACCGGCGGCTCCACCGACGACGAACAGCAACAGTGCGATCCAAGGGCGTAGTTTCACCACAGCAGTATCGTCCATTCCAATGAGCACCGATGACCGCTCCCGTTGGGACGCGAAATATGCGGGCCGCTGCGCGCCCGCACTGGACACGATCGGGCCCGCTGCGGTGTTTGCACCCTTCGCGGACGCGTTTCCGGTCGCCGGCCACGCGCTCGACATCGCCTGCGGCCAGGGTGCCGCGGCGCTCTGGCTGGCCCAGCGGGGCCTGCAGGTGGCCGGGTTCGACGTTTCGCCGGTCGTCGTCGAGCAGGCGCGGGAGTTCGCCCTGCGCAGCGGTGTCGGCGACCGGTGTCGATTCGACGTCGTCGACCTCGACGACGGCCTGCCGGCCGGGCCGCCTGCCGACGTCATTTACTGCGCCCGGTTCCGCGACAGTCGGCTCGACGCGCCGATGCTGCAGCGGCTGGCTCCGGGCGGACTGCTGGCGATCACCGCGTTGAGCCAGGTCGGCAGCACCGCGGGGCGGTTTCGGGCCGCGCCCGGGGAGCTGCGCACGGCGTTCGCCGGCCTGGAGTTGATCGCCGAGGGGGAAGCGGACGGTTTGGCATGGCTGTTGGCGCGGCGCCCGACGGCGCCGTCAGCACACGCGGACGGACGAGACTAGGCCGGAGCCGGCGCCTCGCGGTCGCTGGGCTCGGGGCCGGGCTCAGCCGGGGGCTCATCGAGCGGCAGGGCATCCATCGGCGGCGCCTCGCCGGCCGGGATGTCGATCGGCGCCTGCATAGGGGGTTCGATC
>NZ_CP083986.1:2368291-2478132 GCF_020172685.1 [Mycobacterium] nativiensis
TACGGCCCCACTTGGGGGTTTGGCGTACAACTGCGCACGCTCGCGACAAGAAAAATTACAGCGGGATGTTCTTGTGCCGGCCGCGACGGGCAGGCGCCTCGAACGGGGGCGGGGCCTCGAAGGGCGGGGCCTCCATCGGGGCCGCAACGAGTTCGACGGCCATCGGATCGGCCTCAGGAGCCGGACCCGGCTCGGCCAAGGCGGCGAACTCGACGGGAGCTTCCATTGGCGGCATCTGGTCGGCGGGGAGGTCGGTGGGCATCGGCAGGTACATGTGGCGAGTGAACTGCGGCTGGTAGGCGCCGCCGCCGCCGATCTTCACACCGCCGGACTCGCCACTGGACACCGGAGTGCCGTCGGGCAGGGTCACCGCGGTGTGGTGGCTGTTCCAGCCGACCACCAGGGCACCGGGGGCGGTGCCGTGCTTGAAGCCGCGGGCCAGCAAGGCGGACTCCTCGTTGGCGGTGTGGAAGCGGCCGCTGAATGCCGGCCGGCCGCTGGCGACGTTGGACACCCACGAGGCCAGGCCGGAGCAATCCGTACCGGCGGGAGTGTTCCCACCGGCGATGTACGGGGTGCCCGAGACCTGCTGGATGAGTGCCATCAGTGCTTCGAGTCCAAACATGAGGAAGCACGTTAACAACGGCTAACTGCGCTTACCAAAATCTGTGGCAGGCATCACTTTTAGGGCAAAAGTGACAAGTATTACGGCACAAGGCAAAACACCAGGTAGAACGGCGTAAATTTGCTGCGGAGACCAGGTTTCGGCAGTGAACCGCAGGTAGAGACGGTGTGGGCGCCAGGTGAGAGTGATTGCAGCGTCGGTTAATTGAAATTCTTGAGCGAATTCACCTGGTGAATAGTGAAAATACCTGTCCGATACCGGCCATTGCAGCGAAAACAACTGATGCGCAGAATGTGTCGATTCCGCATCGGCGCAGCTCGAACAATTACCGTTGCGCCTTCGCCTTTTTGACGAGGTTCGACCCGATGATCAGGCGTTGGATCTCGCTGGTGCCCTCGTAGAGCCGCAGCAGTCGCACATCGCGGTAGATGCGTTCAACCGGAACGCCGCGGATGTATCCGCTGCCCCCGTGGATCTGTACCGCCAGGTCGGCGACGTTTCCGGCCATCTCGGTGCAGAACAGTTTCGCCACCGACGGCGCCACCCGGCGGTCTTCACCGGTGATCCACTGGCGTGCCGCGTCGCGCACCAGCGCCCGCCCCGCCATCACCCCGGTCTGCTGGTCGGCAAGCATCGCCTGAACCAGTTGGAAGTCGCCGATGATGCTGCCGCCCTGGGTGGCGGTGGCCGCGTAACTCACCGATTCGTCGAGGGCGCGTTGGGCCGCTCCCACCGCCAGCGCTGCGATGTGAATGCGGCCTCGCGCCAGCGACGTCATCGCCGCCCGATATCCGATGTCCTCGCTGCCCCCGACCAGGGCCGCGGCGGGCAGTCGGACCCCGGAAAAGCTGACATCGGCCGTCCAGGCCCCCTCCTGGCCCATCTTGGCGTCCTTCGCGCCGACTTCAACCCCTGCGGCATCGGCGGGCACCAGGAACACCGCGATGCCGGCGCCATTCGCGTCGGCGGGCCGGGTGCGGGCGAAAACCACGAACAGGTTGGCGAGCGGGGCGTTGGTGATGAACCGCTTCTGGCCGTCCAGCAGCCAGGCCTCGTCCCCTCCTGAGCCGTCGCGGACCGCCTTGGTGCGCAGACCCGCGGGATTGGATCCGGCTCCTGGCTCGGTCAGCGCGAACGACGCGACCACCGCGCCGGACGCGATCGGGGCCAGCCAGCGCTCCTTCTGTTCGTCGGTGCCGAAGCCGACCAGTACCTGTCCGGCGATGCCGTTGTTGGTGCCGAACATGGAGCGCACCGCCAGCGACGTATAGCCCAGTTCCATGGCCAGCTCGACGTCCTGGGCGAGATCCAGTCCCAGCCCGCCCCACTCCTGCGGGATGGCGTAGCCGAACAGGCCCAGATCCTTGGCCGCCGCACGCAGGTCGTCGGGCACTCGATCCGTGTCGAGAATCTCCTGTTCGCGGGGCACCACCGCGGTCCGGACGAACCGGCGGGTTTGGGCCAGGATCTCGGCGAAGACGTCGTCGTCGACGGATGCGGTGGTCATGACACAGCTCCTTTCGATACTGGCCCGGAAATCATATATGAAATATGATGTATGGCGACCAGGGGAACGAGAGTGAGGATGGTGACCGGTGTCATTACTTGACGGTCGTACGGCGGTGATCACCGGCGCGGCGCAGGGGCTGGGGTTCGCGATCGCGCAGCGATTCATCGCCGAGGGCGCCCGGGTGGTGCTGGGCGATCTGAATCTGGGGGCCACCGAAGCCGCGGCGCGGCAGCTCGGATCCGAGGTGGCGGTGGCAGTGCGCACCGACGTGACCAGCTCCGCCGACGTCGACGCGCTGGTGGCTGTGGCCGTCGAGCGGTTCGGCGGCCTGGACATCATGGTCAACAACGCCGGCATCACCCGCGACGCCACCATGCGCAAGATGACCGAGGACGACTTCGACCAGGTGATCGCGGTACACCTCAAGGGCACCTGGAACGGGTTGCGCGCGGCCGCGGCGATCATGCGGGAGAACAAGCGCGGCGCGATCGTCAACATGTCCTCTATATCCGGCAAGGTCGGCATGATCGGACAGACCAACTATTCGGCGGCCAAAGCCGGCATCGTCGGAATGACCAAGGCCGCCAGTAAGGAGTTGGCCTATCTCGGTGTGCGGGTCAACGCCATCCAGCCCGGGCTGATCCGGTCCGCGATGACCGAGGCCATGCCGCAGCGAATCTGGGACTCGAAGGTGGCCGAGGTGCCGATGGGCCGGGCCGGCGAGCCCGACGAGGTGGCCGGTGTCGCGCTGTTCCTGGCATCGGACCTTTCCTCTTATATGACGGGCACGGTGCTCGAGGTGACCGGCGGCCGACACCTGTGATGCGCGAGGCGGTGATCTGCGAACCGGTTCGCACCCCGATCGGTCGCTACGGCGGGGTGTTCAAGCCGCTGACCGCAGTCGAGCTCGGTGTCGCCGCACTGACCGGACTGCTGCAGCGCACCGGCCTGCCCGCCGATGCCATCGACGACGTGGTGCTGGGGCACTGCTATCCCAGCAGTGAGGCACCGGCGATCGGGCGGGTGGTCGCCCTGGATTCCGGTCTTCCGGTGACGGTTCCGGGCATGCAGGTAGACCGGCGATGCGGGTCGGGATTGCAGGCGGTGATCCAGGCCTGCCTGCAGGTCGGCAGCGGCGCGCACGACGTGGTGATCGCCGGCGGTGCCGAGAGCATGAGCAATGTGGCGTTCTATTCCACCGACATGCGCTGGGGCGGCGCCCGCGACGGAGTCCGGGTGCACGACGGGCTGGCACGCGGCCGGACCACCGCGGGTGGTCAGTACCACCCGGTGCCCGGCGGGATGCTGGAGACCGCGGAGAACCTGCGCCGGCAGTACCAGATCTCCCGCGCCGAGCAGGACGAGCTCGCGGTCACCTCGCACCAGCGCGCGGTGGCTGCGCAACGCAGTGGCGTGCTCGCCGACGAGATCATCGGTGTCACGGTGCGCTTGCGCAGCGGCGAGCAGCGGATCGACACCGACGAGCATCCACGGGCGGACACCTCGGTGGAGTCGCTGGCGAAACTCAAACCGGTTCTGGGCAAAAGTGATCCAGAGGCCACCGTCACCGCCGGCAACTCCAGCGGCCAGAACGATGCCGCCTCGATGTGTGTGGTGACCACCCGGGACAAGGCTCAGCAGCTCGGCCTGACCCCGCTGGTACGGCTGGTCTCCTGGGGCCTGGCCGGGGTGAAGCCCGCTGTCATGGGCATCGGCCCGGTGCCGGCTACCGACATCGCCCTGGCCAAGGCCGGTCTCGGTCTCGCCGACATTGACCTGATCGAGCTGAATGAGGCGTTCGCCGCCCAAGCGCTGGCGGTGATGGCGGAGTGGAAATTCGGTGCGGCGGACCGCGACCGGACCAACGTCCACGGATCCGGGATCTCACTGGGGCATCCGGTAGGCGCGACCGGGGGCCGGATGCTGGCGACACTGGCGCGCGAACTGCACCGCCGCCAGGCGCGCTACGGGCTGGAGACGATGTGCATCGGAGGAGGCCAGGGCCTGGCCGCCGTGTTCGAGAGGGTCGTCGCGTGACCAGACTGTGTCAGACATTGGGGCTCACCGAGAGCCAGACCGAGATCATTGCGGCGGTGCGGGCATTCGTCGACAAAGAGGTCATTCCCAACGCCGCCGAATTGGAACGTGCCGACGCCTACCCGCAACAGATCGTCGACGGCATGCGGCAGTTGGGCCTGTTCGGCCTGATGATCCCCGAGGCCTACGGAGGGCTGGGCGAGTCGCTGCTGACCTACGCGCTGTGCGTCGAGGAGCTCGCGCGCGGCTGGATGAGCATCTCCGGGGTGATCAACACCCATTTCATCGTCGCCTACATGCTGCGCCAACACGGCACCGACGAGCAGAAGCAGCGGTACCTGCCGGCGATGGCGACCGGTGACATACGCGGGGCTTTCTCCATGTCCGAGCCCGACCTGGGCTCCGACGTCGCGGCGATTCGCACCCGGGCCACCGCCACCCCCGATGGCGACTACCTGATCACCGGTCAGAAGATGTGGCTCACCAACGGCGCCACATCGACGCTGGTTGCGGTGCTGGTGCACACCGACGAAGGGGCGGACACCCCGCACCGCAACATGACCGCATTCCTGGTGGAGAAACCCACCGGATTCGGCGAAGTCATTCCCGGGCTGACGATTCCAGCGAAGCTCGACAAGCTCGGCTACAAGGGCATCGACACCACCGAGATGATCTTCGACGACTACCGGGCGAGCGCCTTCGACATCCTGGGAGGCGAGACCGGTCGCGGCTTCTACCAGATGATGGACGGTATCGAAGTCGGCCGGGTCAACGTGGCGGCGCGGGCCTGCGGGGTCGGCATCCGCGCCTTCGAGCTGGCCGTGCGATATGCCCAGCAGCGCAACACCTTCGGCAAGCCGATCGCCGAGCACCAGGCCGTGGCGTTCGGGCTCGCCGAGATGGCGACCAAAGTCGAAGCCGCGCACCTGATGGTGGTCAACGCCGCACGGTTGAAGGATTCCGGTGAACGCAACGACGTCGCCGCCGGGATGGCGAAATACCTGGCCAGCGAATACTGCAACGAAGTCACCCAGCAGAGCTTCCGGATCCACGGCGGCTACGGCTACTCCAAGGACTACGAGATCGAGCGCCTGATGCGAGATGCACCGTTCCTGCTGATCGGTGAGGGGACCAGCGAAATCCAGAAGCAGATCATCAGCAAGCGCCTGCTCGCCGACTACCGCATCTGAGACGATGTCCGCACCCGACTTCGCAGCCCGCCCGCAACTGTCCGAAGCCGTTGCGCGCTTCGTGCGCAAACGGATCTTCGACGGCGGATACGCAGCGGGGGAGTACGTCCGATTGGACCAGCTGGCAACGGAATTGGGGATCAGCGTCACCCCGGTGCGCGAGGCGCTGTTCGAGCTGCGGGCCGAGGGCCTGCTGGCCCAGCAGCCGCACCGCGGGTTCGTGGTGCTGCCGGTCACCAAACGAGACCTGGCCGACGTCGCCGACGTACAGGCCTTTGTCGGCGGTGAGCTCGCCGCGCGGGCCGCGGCCGCCATCACCAACGAACAGCTGGCCGAACTGCACGAGATCCAGTCGCAGCTGGAGCAGGCCTATGCCGGAGACGACGAGGAGCGGACAGTTCGGCTCAACCACGAATTCCACCGGGCGATCAACGTGGCGGCCGGCTCACCCAAGCTTGCCCAGGTGATGTCGCAGATAACCCGATACGCGCCCGAGGCGGTGTTCCCGACCATCTCCGGATGGCCGCAGCGGTCCATGGGCGACCATCGGCGGGTACTGGCCGCGCTGGCCGCCCACGACGAGACGCTCGCCCGCACCGCGATGGCCGAACACCTTGCGGCCGGGGTGGTGCCGTTGATCGAGCACCTCAGCAGTCGCGGCGTGGTCGAGTGCGAAGATGGCGACGACGCGCACGCCGATCAGCGGCCGTTGCCGACCGGGACGTGAGACGGTGTGAACCTATGCAGAACCAGAGCTACCTGACCTACGAAGAGTTCGGGCGGAAGTTCTTCGAGATCGCGGTCACCGAAGAGCGCGTGGCAGCGGCGTTCGCGGCGATCGCCGGCGACGAGTTCGAGATGCCCGCGATGCGTCAGGGACCGGGCGGGATCGCCCGCGTCAGCGCCAAGGTCCGGATTCAGCAGCCACGGGTATCGCGTGGTCTGGGCGAGGAGCTCACGTTCGGGATTCATATTCCGCTGGAGATCGATCTGCTCATCGACCTGCGCCTGGACAAACAACGATTCACCGTTGCCGGTGACATCGCACTGCGGGCCACCGCGCGGGCCGCCGAGCCGCTGCTGCTGATCATCGATGTGCCCAAGCCACGCCCGTCGGACATCACCGTCGAGGTGTCGTCGACGTCCGTCCGCGGCGAGCTGCTGCGCATCTTCGCCGGCGTCGACGGGGAGATCCGGCGGTTCATCGCCAGCTACGTCGCCGACGAGATCGAGAGCCCGCAGTCCCAGCAGGCCCAGATCATCGACGTGGCCGAGCGCCTGGACTCCGCCTGGACCGGAATCTGACCAACCGGCGCTGAACCGCTACGGGTAGGGGATCGCCGGAATAGCCGGGATCGCGGGGATGGCCGGAATCGCCGGGATCGCCGGAATCGCCGGAACGGCAGGCGGCGACGGGACCCGTGGCGCGGTCGGCGCCGTCCTGGGTTGTTGCGCGGGGGGTTCGACGACCGGCGCGGCGCTGGTCGGCGGGGCCTCGGGGGCCTGCGGCACAGCGGTCAGGTCCGGGATCAAACCGGGGATCAGGCCGGGCTCATTGGGGACCGCCGGAGGGACGGGTGCGGGTGTGGCCGGGGCCGCTGGGATCTCGCTGACCCCGCCGTAGGTGTCCTCGTCGGAATCGCTTTCGCAGTTACCACAGGCGGTCGCCAGCGCACCGACCGCGAGCCCGACCGCCACCATCGACAGGGCTGACTTTCCGATACCGCGATTCCGCATGGATTCTCCCGTTGCTCGGTTGGTTGGGTTCAGCCTACGACGGTGCGACGGATTCGGGGGACTGCGGCCTACAGTGTCTGCCGATACCCGAAGAACTCATGATCCTCGTTATAGCCGCCGTGGCCGCCGCCGACCTCCCGGAAGTGCGCGACGAACTCAATTGCCTGAAGCCACTTCACCATTTTGAAGCCATGCTGCAGTTCATTGCGCAGCCGCAGCGGCGCGCCGTGGCCGTAGCTGAGCGGTTCGTCGTTCATCCGGTAGGCCAGCATCGTCAGGTGGTGATCCATCTGCTTGATGTCATGGCAGTCGTAGTAGCGCCCGCCGTCCGATCCCGGGGCCATCGAGTAGAACACCACCCACTTGGCCTCCGGGAGCGGCTTGACGATGTCGAGGATGGTCTGCATCGAGACCCCGCCCCACTTGGCCACACCCGACCAGCCCTGAATACAGAAGTGCTGGGTGATCTGGTCGTGGTAGGGCAGGGCTTTCAGCTCCTCGAGCGAGAAATCTCTGGGGCGCTCGACCAACCCGTAGACATGCAGCCGCCAGTCGGCGAAATCACCGGCGAACAGCTCCTTGTACTCGACGGTTTCGGGGTAGGTGCCGTTGTGCCAGAAATACGGCGAGATGTGGTCATCGGTCAACGCCCCGGGCTCGGGGTTGACGTACTCGAACAGTCTCTGCAGCGGACCGATCAACGCATACCCGACGCGCTGCACCACCCGTGGATGGCGGTAGGTGAACGGGGTGGCCCACACCCAGGCCACGGTGGTCAGTACCAGTGCCACGGCGAAGACCCAGAAGCCCGCCAGACCCGAACCGTCGCGGGCGGCGAACATGTGGTTGAGGTTGCGTACCGCGTCGGTGGCGAAGACCAGCGTGACGTGCACGCCGATGAAGGCCAGGAAATAGGCCATCACCAGGAAGTGCAGCGAACGAGCCAACTGGATGCTCAGTCGCTTACTGATGTGGGTCAGTCGCATCGACACCGCCGGGCTCATCCCGAGCCCGGTGATGACCGCGGCCGGAGCGGCGACGAACACCGTGGTGAAGTACGCCAGCAACTGCAGACTGTTGTAGGCGATCCAGCCGTTGTCGTCGGGCCAGTTCAGCGACAGGTATTGGACGCCCACCGAAACGGCGTTCGGGAACACGTCCCAACTGGACGGAACCAGATGCCGCCACTGTCCGGTGCGCAGCAGCAGCACGTAGAAGACCGCACCGTTGGCCAGCCACAGTACGTCGGTGCCCAGGTGCCACCAGCGGGCCAGTCCGATGGCATGCCGAATGCCGGGCAGGCCCAGCTGATCCGGAAGGCCGACCGAGTCCTGCTTGGCGGTCCACATCGGATCGTTCGGGACCGGACCTGCGATGCGGAACCACTCATCGGTGTCCGGGGTGGCGTTGCGGCTCAAGTAAAGCCGCGGATGGTCGGCGAGGATCTGGATGCCGGACCGAACGATGAACGTCATCAGGAACAGGTTGAGGAAGTGCTGCCAACCGACCCAGGCCGGTATCCCGGATGTGTCGGCCGCGGCCGTGACGGTGCCGGGGTAGCGGTGGATGAAGTCGCCGACGGCCGGCACTGTCACCAGATACTTCGCCACCGCGATTCCGCTGACCAGCATCGTGAAACCGATTGGGATCAACCACATCAGGTTGAACCATCGGTCCCGCCCGACGCGTAGGTGCGGTGCGGTGGCCGTCTTCTCGCCGAGGCCGCCCGCCCACGTCTCGCGGTCTACCACGTCACCGGCCGGTTTGAGCTCATCGCGATGATTCACCAGCGTTGTTCGACCGCTCTGGTGGTGTTCGTCGTCGTGCGCCATGGTCAGATACCTCGCCCTTCCTCGCCCGCAATAAACCGGATTAACGTCCGGTATATTAATCGGCGGGGCTGCGAGCTTCGTGGGCGTTCGATGCGGTGTCCCTGAACGGGCGGGCCCGCGTATAAGCAGTGAGGGGCCGGCCTTGACGGCCGACCCCTCACACGCTCTGCGTTGATCAGATGGTCTGGTGGCGACCGAAGAACTTGTGGTCTTCGCTGTAGCCGCCGTGACCGCTGCCGATCTCCTTATAACTGGCGACGAACTCGATGCCCTTGATCCACTTGACCAGCTTGTAGCCGTGCTGCAGTTCGTTGCGGAGCCGCAGCGGCCGGCCGTGCATGTAGGGCAGCGGCTGGTCATTCATGTTGTAGGCCAGCATCGACATGTGGTGCCACATCTGGTCGACCGGGTGGGCGTTGTAGAAGATCCCGCCGGTGGCGCCCAGGCCCATCGAGTAGAAGATGGCCCACTTCGCCTCGGGCAGGGGCTTGACGATGTCCATGATCGTCGACATCGACACGCCGCCCCACTTGGCCACGCCGGACCAGGCCTGCACACACATGTGCTGGGTGATCTGGTCGTGGTACGGCAGCGCCTTGAGGTCCTCCAGGGAGAAGTCCATCGGGTTCTCCACCAGGCCATAGACCTTCAGCCGCCAGTCCTTGAAGTCTCCTGCCTCAAGTTCCTTGTACTCGACGGTCTCCGGGAGGCGGCCGTTGCGCCAGTGGAACGGGGAGATGTCGGCCTCGGTGAAGGTGCCGGGCTCGGGGTTGAGGTTCTCCAGCGCCCGCTGGAACGGCCCGATCAGGGCGTAGCCGATCTTCTGCACCACCCGCGGGTACTTCAGCGTGAGCGGGGTGGCTGCGATCCAGCCTGCGATGCAGACCACTGCGGCCACGCAGAACACGTAGAAACCGGTTGCGCTATGGCATTCCGGCCCGGCGCCTTCGGCGCATCCGCGCGCGGCGAACATGTGGTTGAGGTTGTCGAAGGCGTCGGTGGCGAACACCATCGTCACGTGAACGAGGATGAACATCAGGAAGTAGCACAGCACCAGGAAGTGCAGGGACCGAGCGATCTGCAGGTTCAGCCGCATGTGCTTGCTGATCAGGCCGAGTCGCTGAGAGAGTGCCGGTGACATGCCCAGCGCGGTGATCAGCGCGGCCGGAGCGGCGATGAACACCGTGACGAAGTACGAGATCAGCTGCAGTGCGTTGTAGTTCGTCCAGGTGTGGTCGTCCGGCCAGTCCAGCGACATGTACTGGATCATCACCGAGGCGGCGTGCGGGATGATGTCCCAGCTGGTCGGCACGATGCGGCGCCACTGGCCGGTGGTGAAGAGCAGGACGTAGAACACGGCGCCGTTGAGCAGCCACAGCACGCCCAGACCCATGTGCCACCAGCGGGCCAGGCCGATCGAGTGCCGGAAACCCGGCAGCCCGAACTGCGCCGGTAGGGCCACGGTGTCGGCATTGGCGGTCCAGTACGGGTCGTCCGGAACCGGCGGCCCCACCCGCAGCCATTCGTCTTTGCCGGGGGTGGAGTTGCGGCTGAAGTACAGCCGCGGGTGGTCGCAGAGAATCTGGATACCGGCCCGGATGATGAAGATCATCATGAACAGGTTGAAGAAGTGTGTCCAGCCGGCCCAGGCAGGCAGACCGCTGTCCACCTTTGATGACGGAGTACTACCCGGGTATTGGGCTATGAATTCCTCGACGCCCGGCATATTGCGGATTCCCTTGCCGATGGCGATCGCCGCGAGCAGCCCTACGAAACCGATCGGGATCAGCCACAGCAGGTTGAACCACCTGTCGCGACCGACACGCAGATGCGGCGCGACCGCTCGGCGGGTGAGGTCGAAGCCGCCGCCGTAAGTCTCCACGTCGACGGTGTCATCGTGGTTCTTGTGAATTTCTGTGCGGTAACCCTGCTCCAACTCCAGCTCGACGTCTACGACATCGGCGGAGTAGTTGACATGGTGAGTGGTCTCTTTAGCGGCTGGTGAGGTGGCTGGACCTCGTGGGTCGAGCTTTCCCTCAGTGCCGTGCCCGTCGAACGTCGTCACGTCGCGACCCTACCGCGAAAACCCCTCGCAACCCGATATGACAACAAACGCACAGGGTTCTGGCAGGAAGCTCAGCTACCGCAGATGCGGATTTTTCGCCGGGGTAAATCTCTCGATGTCGGGCGCTGGCCGGATCGGTCTGGGCCGGATTTCGATCGGTGCGATTCTTGCGGCGCGGGCGACGAGTGATCCACCACACTCAGGGTGTCGATCATGGGAATCTCGCGCTTCACTGATCGTTCATCTACGACATTCATAATTGGAGGCCGAACCGGCGAGACGAATTCCGCCACCGCCGCCAGATTGCAATCTGCACGGCGGGCGATCGCTGCGTGACACAGCTAGCATGCGCAGTGGAGAAACTTGTGACCAGGCAGGGGTAGATGACGACCAAAATGGCACCAGAACGGGGCCTCGACAGCTCTAGCCGTGCATCGCGGCGGGCGGGGATCGGGACGCAGCGTGTCTGACGAACAGCGGGGTCCCGGTTACGGCCTGGGGCTGTCGACGCGGACCCAGATGACGGGCTACCAATTCCTGGCGCGCCGGACCGCGATGGCGTTGACCCGCTGGCAGGTTCGCATGGAAGTGGAGCCCGGACGGCGGCAGGCTCTGGCGGTGGTGGCCTCGGTCTCGGCAGCTGCGGTCGTCTGCCTGGGCGCATTGCTGTGGTCGTTTCTGAGTCCTTCGGGTCAGATGAACGAATCGCCCATCATCGCCGACCGCGATTCGGGTGCCCTGTATGTGCGAGTCGGCGACACCTTGTATCCGGCGCTGAATCTGGCCTCGGCGCGACTGATCGCCGGGCGGGCCGACAATCCGCATAAGGTGCGGTCTGCGCAGATCGCAGAGCAGCCGCACGGGCCGCTGGTCGGAATCCCGGGTGCACCGTCGGACATTCAGCCCACCACGCCGTCGTCGTCGTCGTGGCTGATCTGCGACACCGTCGCCAACGTCCAGGGTGTCGGCGCACCGTCGCCGGTGACCGTGACCGTGATCGATGGAAGCCCGGATCTCAACTCCCGCCGCCGCGTGCTGGATGGTCCGGACGCGGTGGTCCTGCGCTACAACAACGAGTCGTGGGTGGTCCGGCAGGGCCGCCGCTCGCGAATCGACGCCGCCGACCGGGCGGTGCTGTTGCCCCTGGGCCTGACTCCGGAGCAGGTCGACCACGCGCGGCCGATGAGCCAGGCGCTGTTCGACGCGCTGCCGGTGGGCCCGGAGCTGGCGGTGCCGTTCGTGCCCGACTCCGGCCAGCCGCCGGCTTTCCCTAACCCTCCGGGACCGGTCGGCACAGTCTTCACCACACCGCAACTGGCTGGACCGCAACAGTATTCGGTCGTGTTGATGAACGGTGTGCAGACCGTGTCCTCAGTGGTGGCCCGAATTCTGCAGAACGCCGGGGCAACCGCGGGCGGCGCGCCGGTCGTGGTGGCGCCGCCGGAGCTGGCCAAGATGCCGGTGGTCACCGGCCTGGACCTCTCGGCCTACCCGGAGGGGCCGCTCAAGGTCGTCGACATCAAGGAGAACCCATCCACCTGCTGGTGGTGGGAGCGCTCCAACGGTGACAGCCGGGCCCGGATCCAGGTGGTGTCGGGTCCCACTATTCCGGTGTCGCAGAAGCAGATGGGCCGAGTGGTGAGCCTGGTCAAGACCAACAATGACAACATGCCGCAGGCGGATCGGGTCTACTTCGGTTCGGGCTACGGCAATTTCGTCGCGGTGACGGGCAACGACCCGGACGCCTCGACGAGGGAGTCGATGTGGTGGCTGTCGTCCTCAGGCGTGCGATTCGGCGTCCCCGGTGACGACGAGCGCAAGGCGCTGGGCCTGGTCAGCGAGCCCGCGCTGGCGCCCTCGGTGGCGTTGCGACTGCTGGCGCACGGTCCGACCCTGTCCCGTCCGGACGCGCTGGTGCGTCATGACACTCTGCCCACAGATATGAGCCCTGCGGAATTGGCGGTGCCCAAGTGAAACGCGGATATGCCCGGTCGACGCCGGAACGAGCGCCGGTGGTCAAGCCGGAGAACATCGTATTGCCGACACCCCTGAGTGTGCCGCCGCCGGAAGGCAAGCCGTGGTGGCTGGTGGTGGTCGGGGTGCTGGTCGTCGGCCTGCTCGTCGGCATGGTCTCGATGACCGTGGCCAACGGCTCCCGGATGTTCCTGGGTGCCGGCTCGATCTTCCCGATCTTCATGATCGGCGGCATCGCGATGATGATGTTCGGCGGCCGCTTCGGCGGGGGAGCCCAGCAGCTGAGCCGGCCCAAGCTGGACGCGATGCGCGCCCAGTTCATGCTGATGCTGGACCGCCTGCGGGAGTCGGCGGCGGAGTCCGCGGACAGCATGGACGCCAACTACCGCTGGTACCACCCGGCGCCGTCCACCTTGGCGGCCTCGGTGGGGACGCCCCGGATGTGGGAGCGCCAGCCCAACGGCAAGGACCTCAACTTCGGCCTGGCCCGAGTCGGGGTGGGCATGACGCGGCCCGAGGTCACCTGGGGTGAGCCGCAGAACATGCCCACCGACATCGAGCTCGAGCCGGTGACCGGTAAAGCGCTGCAGGAGTTCGGGCGCTACCAGAGCGTGGTCTACAACCTGCCCAAGATGGTCTCGCTGCTGGTCGAGCCCTGGTATTCGCTGATCGGCGACCGCGAGCACGTGCTCGGCCTGATGCGGGCGATCATCTGCCAGCTGGCCTTCTCGCACGGGCCGGATCATCTGCGCATGGTCGTGGTCACCTCTGACAAGGCGGAGTGGGATTGGGTGAAGTGGCTGCCGCACTTCGGCGATCCGCGCCGTCAGGACGCCGCGGGCAACGCCCGGATGGTGTACGGCTCGGTGCAGGACTTCGCGACCGAGCACTCCGACCTGTTCTCCGGTCGCGGGTCGTTCATGCCGCGCCACGCCAGCTCGTCGGCGGAGACCCCGACACCGCACCACCTGATCATCGTCGATGCCATCGACCCCCAGTGGGAGTACGTCAACACCACCGAGGGTGTCGACGGCGTCACGTTCTTCGACCTGACCGGCATCCCGGAGTGGCGCGAGGTTCCGCAGCGGGTGCTGCGCTTCGATGACAAGGGCATCGTCAACGCCCTGCCGCGCGACCGCGACACCTGGATGGTGATCGACGACAACGAGTGGTTCTTCGCGCTGGCCGACCAGGTCAGCCTGACCGACGCCGAGCAGTTCGCCCAGCGCATGGCGCACTGGCGGTTGGCCGAGGCCTACGAGGAGATCGGCCAGAAGGTGACGCGCCACATCGGTGCGCGCGACATCATGGCCTATTACGGCATCGAGGACGCCGGGCGGATCGACTTCGATTCACTGTGGTCCGAGCGCCGCGAGGCGGGTCCCAAAGCCCGGCTGCGGATTCCGTTCGGCAGCCGCTCCGACAACGGTGAGTTGCTGTTCCTCGACATGAAGTCCCTCGACGAGGGTGGCGACGGTCCGCACGGCGTCATGTCCGGCACCACCGGCTCGGGTAAGTCAACGCTGGTGCGTACCGTGATCGAATCGCTGCTGCTGGCGCACCCGCCGGATGAGCTGCAGTTCGTGCTGGCCGACCTCAAGGGTGGATCGGCCGTCAAGCCGTTCGCCGGGGTGCCGCACGTCTCGCGGATCATCACCGACCTGGAAGACGACCAGGCCCTGATGGAGCGTTTCCTGGAAGCCATGTGGGGCGAGATCGCTCGTCGAAAGTCCATGTGTGACAACGCCGGTGTCGACGGCGCCAAGGAATACAACGAGATCCGGTCCCGGATGCGGGCCCGCGGCGACGACAGCCTGCCGCCGCTGCCGATGCTCGTCGTCGTCATCGACGAGTTCTACGAGTGGTTCCGCATCATGCCGACCGCGGTGGAGGTGCTGGACTCGATCGGCCGTCAGGGCCGCGCGTACTGGGTGCACCTGATGATGGCGTCGCAGACCATCGAGAGCCGTGCCGAGAAGCTCATGGAGAACATGGGCTACCGGCTGGTGCTCAAGGCGCAGACCGCCGGTGCGGCACAGGCAGCCGGGGTGCCCAACGCGGTGAACCTGCCGTCCAAGGCCGGGCTGGGCTACTTCCGCAAGAGCGGCGAAGAGGTCATCCGGTTCCAGGCCGAGTTCCTGTGGCGGGACTACCACCGCGGCGGGATGCTCGACGACGAGCAGATGCCGTTGGTCCATGCCGTCGACTACATCCGCCCGCAGCTGTTCACCACCGACTTCACGCCCCTCGAGGTCAGCGTCAGCACGCCGGAGATCGAGGCGCCCGAGGAGATTCCGGCGATCGACTCTAAGCCTGCCTCCGCGGCCGGCGAAGTCGTCGAGGAAGAGGACTTCATCCGGACGCCAAAGGTCGGCACTGTGATCATCGATCAATTGCGCCAGATCGACTTCGAGCCCTACCGGTTGTGGCAGCCGCCGCTGGATGTCCCGGTGACCGTCGAAGACCTGGTGAACCGCCACCTGGGCCACCCGTGGCAGCAGGACTACGGCACCCGGCGGGACCTGGTGTTCCCGATCGGGGTCATCGACCGGCCGTTCAAGCACGACCAGCCGCCGTGGACGATGGACACCTCCGGGCCGGGCGCCAACGTGCTGATCCTGGGCGCCGGCGGCGCCGGCAAGACGACGGCACTGCAGACGCTGATCAGCTCGGCCGCGCTGACCCACACCCCCGAGCAGGTCCAGTTCTACTGCCTGGCCTACAGCGGTACCTCCTTGACCACTGTCGCCGGGCTGCCGCACGTCGGCAGCGTCTGCGGACCCACCGACCCCGACGGCGTGCGCCGGACGGTGGCCGAACTGTTGGCGCTGGTGCGGACCCGCAAGCGCAGCTTCCTCGAAAACGACGTGGCCTCGATGGACGTGTTCCGGCGGCGCAAGTTCGACGGTGCCCCCGGCAACGTGCCCAACGACGGCTTCGGTGACGTCTATCTGGTGGTCGACAACTACCGGGCGCTGTCGGAGGAGAACGAGGTACTGGTCGAGCAGGTCAACCAGATCATCAACCAGGGACCCTCGTTCGGCGTGCACGTCATCGTCACCGCCGACCGCGAGTCCGAGCTGCGCCCACCGGTCCGTAGCGGCTTCGGTTCTCGGGTCGAGCTGCGCCTGGCCGCGGTCGAGGACGCCAAGCTGGTGCGTTCCCGGTTCGCCAAGGACGTTCCGGTCAAGCCGGGCCGGGGCATGGTCGCGGTCAACTACGTGCGACTCGACAGCGACCCCCAGTCCGGTCTGCACACCCTGATCGCCAGGCCCGCGATGGACGGCACCGACGGGCACGTGTTCGAGTCGGACAGCGTCGCGGCCGCGGTCAGCCAGGTTGCGGTGGGCCGGGTGCGCCCGGTCCGGCGCCTCCCGGCGCGGTTCGGCCTGGACGAGGTGCGCGCGGTCGCAGCCAACGACCGGCGCGAAGGGGTGGGTGCGGGCGGTATCGCCTGGGCCATCTCGGAACTCGACCTGCAGCCGGTGTATCTGAACTTCGCCGAGAATGGGCACCTGATGGTGACCGGTCGACGCGAATGCGGTCGCACCACCACCCTGGCCACCATCATGAGCGAGATCGAGCGCCTGTACGCGCCGGGATCCAGCACCGCGCCGCCCACCGATCGGCCTTCCGCCCAGGTGTGGCTGATCGACCCGCGGCGCCAACTGCTGACCACGCTGGGTTCGGACTACGTGGAGAAGTTCTCCTACAACATGGACGGCACCGTCGCCCTGATCAACGAGCTGGCCGCCACGCTGGCCAACCGTGAACCGCCGCCGGGCCTGTCGGCCGAAGAGCTGCTGTCGCGGACCTGGTGGAGCGGGCCGGAGATCTTCTTGATCATCGACGACATCCAGCAATTCCCGCCCGGCTTCGACTCGCCGTTCCAGAAGGCCGCCCCGTGGGTCACCCGCGCCGCAGATGTGGGCCTGCACGTGATCGTCACGCGGACGTTCGGCGGCTGGTCGTCGGCGGGCAGCGACCCGCTCCTGCGGGCCCTGCACCAGGCCAACTCGCCGCTGCTGGTGATGGACGCCGACCCGGACGAGGGCTTCATCCGCGGAAAGATGAAGGGTGGCCCGCTGCCGCGCGGTCGTGGCCTGCTGATGGCCGAGGACACCGGCGTGTTCGTCCAGGTGGCCGCCACGGAGCTGCGTCGGGCGCCGGCGCAGGAGCGGGCGGTAACCCCGGCCGGCTGAGCCAGTTACGGCAGTTGCCACTGTGGCGCGTGTAACAGCGTCACAGTGGTAGCTGGCGGGCTCACACGGCCGGGCGCCGGCGGCGTTTGCCGCGACCAGATTTTTAACCGCGGGTGCCGTTTCGGCTCCTCTTCCGCGGCTTACGGCGGCCCGGCCGATTCCGATTCGGACTAAAAAACAGCTTTGTGTTTCGGCAGGTGAACCCCGTTTTGTGGGCTGCGACACCCAGTCAGGGTTACCTCATTGTTACCCGAGGTGAACAGTTGCGACCGCCAGGTGAACAGTAAGCGTATTGGGCCGTTTGGCCCGCCGGCAGCCTCTACGCTCGGTGACGGAGTGATTGCTGCAGGTGATCCGAGGAGGAATATCGAATGTCGTTCGTAAACGCGCAGCCCGAAGCGCTGGCCGCCGCCGCTGGGAACCTCAGCGGTATCGGATCGGCGTTGAACGCGCAGAACGCCGCCGCCGCCGCCCCGACCACCGGCGTGGTTCCGGCCGCTGCCGACGAGGTCTCGGCGCTGACCGCGGCGCAGTTCGCCGCCCACGCGACCATGTACCAACAGGTCAGCGCTCAGGCTGCCGCCATCCACGAAATGTTCGTGGCGACCCTCAACAGCAGCGCCAACTCCTACGCAGCCACCGAGGCCGCCAATGCGGCGTCGGCGGGCTGAGCGAGAAACGTCCGAACGGGACACCGAGTCTTGCCGGCTGCGAGCTGATGGAAGGGGGAACCATTCATAGGTTCAAGGCCGGTCGTCGGTTACCGACGTAATCGGCGGCAACATCCATAAATCAACGAAAACAAACAAACCTCAGTAAGGAGACAGAGCAGTGGCAACACGTTTTATGACTGACCCGGACGCGATGCGGGCGATGGCGGGCCGTTTCGACGTGCACGCGCAGACGGTGGAGGATGAGGCGCGTCGGATGTGGGCGTCCTCGACCAACATCTCGGGTGCGGGCTGGGGTGGTCTGGCCGAGCGGACCTCGATGGACACCATGGGTCAGATGCAGACCGCGTTCCGCAACATCGTGACGATGCTGCACGGGGTGCGCGACGGTCTGATTCGCGACGCCAACCACTACGAGAGCCAGGAAGCTGCTTCGCAGCAGATCCTGTCGGGCAGCTAGCAGAAGGGGATATTGAGCTATGTCGATCAACTACCAGTTCGGTGATGTCAATGCTCACGGTGCGCTGATCCGCGCCCAGGCGGCCTCGTTGGAGGCTGAGCACCAGGCGATCGTGCACGATGTGCTGGCCGCCGGTGATTTCTGGGGTGGTTCGGGTTCGGTGGCCTGCCAGGAGTTCGTGACCCAGTTGGGTCGCAACTTCGCGGTGATCTACGAGCAGGCCAACGCCCACGGTCAGAAGGTGCAGACGGCCGGTAACAACATGGCCAACACCGACGCCTCCGTCGGCTCCAGCTGGGCCTGACCCACACCAGTACAACGCAGCGCGGCAGCACACCGACCCCATCGGTGTGCTGCCGCGTGCTGCAATTGGAGGGGTGGCACCGGGCGCCCCCCGCTGTTGCGTGATCCAATAGCCAAGTACATCGACCGACCCGGCAGAGGAGGGTAGTGATGGACCCGAGCACCCGTACCGATATCACCGTCAACGTCGAGGGCTTCTGGATGCTGCAGGCGCTGCTGGACATCCGCCACGTTGCACCCGAGCTGCGTTGTCGGCCTTATGTTTCCACCGATTCGAACGATTGGCTCTCCGAGCATCCCGGTATGGCGGTGATGCGCGAGCAGGGGATCGTCGTCGACGACGAGGTCAACGAGACGGTGGCCGCGCGGATGCGGGTGCTGGCCGCGCCCGACCTCGAAGTGGTGGCATTGCTGGCCCTGGGCAAGCTGCGTTACGGGGTCATCGACGACGACGACCAGGAACCCGGCACCCGCGATATCCCGGACAACGAATTCCGGGTGCTGCTGGCGCGCCGCGGCGAACACTGGGTGTCGGCGGTGCGGGTCGGTACCGATATCACTGTCGACGACGTCTCGGTGACCGACGCCGCCTCGATCGCCGCTCTGGTGATCGACGGCATGGAGTCCATCCACCATGCCGATCCGGCGCAGATCACCGCGGTCAACGTACCGATGGAAGAGATGCTGGAGGCGACGCAGAGCTGGCAGGACTCCGGCTTCAACATCTTCACCGGGGGAGACCTGCGACGGATGGGCATCAGCGCCGCGACCGTCGCAGCCCTGGGCCAGGCACTTTCGGAGCCGGCCGCGGAAGCCGCGGTGTATGCGCGGCAATATCGTGATGACGCCAAGGGCCCCAGCGCATCGGTGCTGTCGCTCAAAGACGGCTCTGGCGGCCGGATCGCGCTGTATCAGCAGGCGCGTACCGCGGGATCGGGAGAAGCGTGGCTGGCGATCTGCCCGGCCACCCCGCAACTGGTTCAGGTGGGCGTCAAGACCGTTTTGGACACTTTGCCCTACGGCGCCTGGAAAACTCACCGAAGGGTGTAGCGGCAGCGGGGAAGGGCCGTGCGCAAAAAGTCGGGTGACACCCAGGAAGATTGTGGGTAAACGCGGCTCGTGCGAACAACTGCCGAGGCCTTTAGAATTGGACGAACTTTGAAATGATGAATTGCGAGGCGACGCTGATGGGTTCCGTGGGATCAGTATCAGTCGACCAGGGGGTGCAGCAGTGACGGCGGCGATCGAGTCGGCGCAGCAGGGTGGTGATCTCGCCCCCTCGGCGCCCCGAGCAGTGGTGGTTGGGGTCATGGCCGGCGACGGCGTCCAGATCGGGACGCTGCTGGACGCCGACGCTCCCGTATCCGTGATGCTGGACCCGTTGCTGAAGGTGATCAACGGCCGGCTGCAGGAACTCGAAGAGCCCACCCTTGAGTCCGAGGGGCGCGGCCGCTGGGTGCTGTGCCTGGTCGATGGCACCGCGCTGCGGCCGAACCAATCGCTGACCGAACAGGACGTGTACGACGGCGACCGGTTGTGGCTGCGATTCATCGAGGACCGCGAGCGCCGGTCGCCGGTCATCGAACACATCTCGACCGCGGTGTCGGTGAACCTGGCCAAGCGTTTCGCCCCGGTCAACTCGGCGACCGCCGTCCGGGTCGGGGTGTCGACCCTGGCGATCGGCGTGCTGCTCGCCACCGGGTTGCTCGCCGCCTGGCGCTACGGGCACGACACCTGGCTGACGGCCGCGTTCAGCGCGGGTCTGGCTTTCCTGGTGCTGATCGCCTCCGCGCTGATCCTGCTGCAGGCGCGCAATGCCGCCGATCGCCGTGTCGGTGACACCCTGCTGGCCAGCGGGCTGGCCCCGCTGGTGGTGGCGGCCGCGGCCGCGGTGCCCGGCTCGGTCGGCGCCGCCCACGCCGCCTTGGGATTCGGCGTCGCGGGTATCGCCGCGCTGGCGGTAATCCGACTCACCGGACGTCAGCTGGCCGGCTACACCGCCGTCGCGGTCGTCAGCGCGGCGGTGACGTTCGCCGGCGTGCTGCGGATGCTGGTCCTGACCGGCGCGGTGACCTTGATGGCCTGTGTGTTCCTGGCCTGCGTGCTGGCCTATCAGTGGTCGCCGTCGCTGTCCCGCTGGCTGGCCGGCCTCCGGTTGCCGGTCTTCCCGTCGGCGACGAGCCGCTGGGTTTTCGAGGCGCGTCCTGACCTGCCGACCACGGTGGTGACCCGGGAAGGCGGCCCGCCGGTTCTGGAGGGACCGGAGTCGGTTCGCGAGGTGGTGCTGCGTGCCGAGCGGGCCCGCTCGTTCCTGACCGGTCTGCTGACCGGGCTGGGCGTGCTGGTCGCCGTGTGCATCACCGGCCTGTGCGACCCGAAATCCGACAAGGCGTGGCTGGCGGTGACGTTGGCCGCTCTGACAGCCGGGTTCCTGGTGCTGCGGGGCCGTTCCTTCCGGGATCGCTGGCAGGCGGTCACGGTGACACTGACCGGTCTGGTGATCGTCGCGGCGGTCGCGGTGCGCTTCGTGGTGGAGCTGTGGTCGCCCACGGCGCTGTCGGTCGGGGTTTCCGTGCTGGTGCTGGTCCCGATGCTCGGTCTGCTGTCGGCGGTGATCGTGCCGAACACCATCTACAGCCCGCTGTTCCGCAAATTCGTCGAGTGGATCGAGTATCTGTGCCTGATGCCGTTGTTCCCGCTCGCGTTGTGGTTGATGAATACCTATGAAGCCATCCGGTACCGGTAGGGCCGCGGGTCGGCTGCAGCGGACCGCCGCTGTCGGCGCGGCGTCGATCATGGTGGCCTGCGGGTCGCTGGCGGGCATGCCGCTGGCCGGCGCGATCGACCGGCCGGGGATCGATCCGGGAGCGCTGCCCCCGGACAGTCCGCCCGGTCCGCCGCAGGCGATGCGGCAGACCTCCTACTGCACCGAGGTAGGTGTGCTGCCGGGCACTGACTTCCGGGTACAGCCCGCCTACCTGGACATGCTCAACCTGCCGGAGGCCTGGAAGTTCGGCCGCGGCGGCGGTGTGACCGTCGCCGTCATCGACACCGGAGTGACCCCGCATCCGCGGCTGCCGAATCTGACCGGAGGCGGCGACTACGTGATGGCCGGCGGTGACGGGCTGTCCGACTGCGATGCGCACGGCACCCTGGTGGCGTCGTTGATCGCCGGGATGCCGGACAACGGTGTGACTCCGCTGCCACCGCCACGCCAGACCCGCCGACCCCCGTCGGTTCCCACGAACGAACCCACGCCGCCGCCACCGGTGCCGCAGACGACGATCATGGTGATGCCGCCTCCTGCTCCGCCGCCGGCCCCAGCGCCGCCTGCTGAGGGTGAGGAACCGTCCAACGGTTCGAACAACGGCCCGGCCCCGGCTCCGCCGCCGGCCCCAGCGCCTGCTCCTGCTCCGCCCCCGGCTCCTGCTCCGGGGCCCGCTCCCGGCCCGGCACCCGGCCCTGGTGCCGCGGCATCGGGTCACATCGGCGACGGTTCCGGAGCGGGTGCGGTGCGTTCGGCCGTGGCCGGGGGGCGTGCGAGGACAGTGCCGGTCGACTTCCGAGCACCAAGCGCACCACCGCCGCCGGGGGCGCCCGACGCGTTCAGCGGCGTGGCTCCCGACGTGCACCTCATCTCCATCCGGCAGAGCAGCCAGGCCTTCGGCCCCAAGGAGCCGTTCGGCGACGGCCAGGACCCGCAGCTGCGAGAGAAGACCGATGGGCTGCGCACTATGGCCCGTGCGATCGTGCACGCCGCCAACATGGGCGCGCAGGTCATCAACATCTCCAACGCGGTGTGTATGAATGTGCGGACCATGATCGACCAGGCCGACCTGGGCGCAGCCGTGCGGTACGCCGCTGTCGAGAAGAACGTGGTGATCGTCGCCGCCGCCGGCGACGCGAGTTGGCGGGACTGCAAGCAGAACCCGACCTACAACGCGATGCGCCCCGATGACCCGCGCGACTGGAACGGGGTCAACACCGTGGTGACACCGGCCTGGTACGACGAGTACGTGCTGACCGTTGGTGCGGTGGACTCGGGCGGCGCACCGCTGACCAAGTCGAGTGTGGCCGGCCCCTGGGTGTCGATCGCCGCACCGGGCACCGACATCGAAGGCTTGTCGGCGCGCGACGACGGCCTGATGAACGCGGTCGACGGCCCGGAGAACTCCCTGCTCGTGCCGTCGGGCACCAGCTTCTCGACGGCGATCGTGTCCGGTGTGGCCGCGCTGGTGCGCGCCAAGTACCCGGAACTGTCGTCGCACCAGGTGATCAACCGGTTGATCCGCACCGCCCGGCCGCCGGCCCGCGGGGTCGACAACGTGGTCGGCTACGGCGTGGTCGACCCGGTGGCAGCACTGACCTGGGATGTACCCGACGTTGCGGCCCAGCCGCCGGAGCGGTTGTCGGCGCCCCTGCAGGTCCCGCCGATGCCGCCGGAACGAGACATGACACCGGCCTGGGTCGCTGCGGCAGGGCTGCTGGCCGCTGTGGCGGCGGCCGGGGTGGCATTGGGAGTGGCAGCATTGCGACGATCACGTAGGAACCGATGAAGGCACAGCACGCACTAGGTCTGAACCTGTCTTGGACACGGGTGACCACGGTCTTCCTGATCGACATGGGGATCCTGGTCCTCGCCGGCCGCTGGCCCGGCGACCCGAAAGCCGCCATGTATGTGTGGTGGACGGGGGTCGGTGTCGCGGCGCTGGTCGCGATCATCGCGCTGGTCACCTACCGCCGGATGCCGATCAGCACGATGTGGGCGGCGTGGCTGGGCGACCAGTTCGTCGACCCGGAGGCCGCCCTGACCAAGGGCCGTACCCCCGCGGTCGATCATCACCGCAAGTTCGGTCGGGAATCGGTCGGCATGCGCGAACACCAGGGGCACCTGGTGACGGTGATCTCCGTCGGTGGGCGAGCGGCGGGAGCGACCGGCCGGCATCGCCGCGGTGGGGAGCCCATGAGCCTGCCGGTGGAGCGCCTCGCCGCCGGGCTGCGGCAGTTCGATGTGCGATTGGACAGTGTCGACATCGTCTCGGTCGGCACCCGTAGTAACCCGCGTGAGGCCGCTGGGACTGATGCCGCCGACGCCGACATCGACGAGAACCCGACATTGCCCGACCACCGCGACACCTGGGTGGTGCTGAGGATGGACCCGCAGCACAACGTCAACGCGGTGGCAGCGCGCGACTCGCTGGCATCCACGCTGGCGGCGGCCACCGAACGACTGGCCGAGGAGATCGACGGCCGTCAGCTCAGCGCGCGGGTGGTCCGCGCCGACGAGTTCGACGCCGTCGACGAAGCCGTCCTCGCCGGCGCGGAAGCCGCACAGCTGCGGCACCGGCTGTTCCGCCCGCGGCCCGAAGGGCACGTCACCGCGTTCTGGATGTCGCCGAACGACATCAACGAGGAGAACATCGAGCACCTGTGGTACCCCGAGACCTCGGCGACGGTGGTGACGGTGCGGCTCGCGCCAGGCGGCGGCCGGACGAACGGGGTGTCAGTGCTGGTGCGGTACCACAGCGCCGAGAAGTTGAGCCGAGGCGTGCGGGCCGCGCTGAATCGCTTTGTGGGCCGGCGTCAGCTCGACGCGGTCTGTGCCAGCCTCCCGGCGCCCACCGCGCATCGGCGCATGGTGGTGCCGGGCCGGGATCTGCAGGAGGGTGAGCACCTCCCGGTCTCGGTGGACGTGGTCGCGGAATACGCGAGTCCCGCGTCCGGAGCGCGTTCGTGACCGGGCCGCAAAACTCGACGTCGGATGCCCGCAATGCCATGGTCGCCGGCATGCTGGCTTCCGGAATCTCGGTGAACGGACTACAGCCCAGTAACAACCCGCAGGTCGCGCTGCAGATGTTCACCACCGCCAGCTCGATCGACCCCAGCATGTGTGATGCCTGGCTGGCCCGGGTGCTGGCCGGTGACTCCGACATCGAGACGCTGGGGAACGCCTGGCGGACGGTTCGGACGTTCGGATGGGAGACCCGGCGCCTGGGCTTGTCCGACTTGGAGTTCCGCCCGCAGGTCTCCGACGGCATGTTCCTGCGGCTGATGATCACCAGCGTCGATTCGCTGGCCGCCGCCTATGCCGCGGTCTTGGCCGAAGCCAAGCACTACCAGGAGGCGGCGAAGCTGCTCGACGGCATCGAGCCGCGGAACCCGTTCGAGAAGGAGCTGGCCGACTATGTGCGCGGCCTGCTCTACTTCCGGACCGGACGCTGGCCGGATGTGCTCAAGCAGTTCCCCGCGGCGACACCGTGGCGCCAGCCCGAACTGAAGTCGGCGGCCGCGGCCATGGCCACCACGGCGCTGGCCTCGCTGGGGGTGTTCGAGGAGGCGATCCGGCGGGCCGAGGAGGTCACCGAAGGCGATCGCGTTCCCGGCGCCACCAACGTTGCGCTCTACACACAGGGCATGTGCCTGCGACACCTGGGCCGGGAGGACGAAGCCACCGAGTTGCTGCGCCGGGTTTACTCGCGGGACTCGAAGTTCGTGCCGGCCCGCGAAGCGCTCGACAATCCGGACTACCGGCTGATCCTGACCGATCCGGAGACTATCGAAGCCAGAACGGATCCGTGGGATCCCGACAGCGCCCCGACCCGTGAACAGGCCGAAGCCGATCGGCACGCCGAAGAGGCCGCCCGATACCTGGCCGAGGGCGATGCGGAGTTGGCCGCCATGCTCGGCATGGAGCAGGCCAAGCGGGAGATCAAGCTGATCAAGGCGACCACCAAGGTGAACCTGGCGCGCGCCAAGATGGGGCTGCCGGTTCCGGTGGCCTCGCGGCACACCCTGTTGCTCGGCCCGCCCGGCACCGGCAAGACCTCGGTGGCCCGGGCCTTCGCCAAACAGTTGTGCGGCCTGACCGTGCTGCGCAAACCGCTGGTGGTGGAGACCAACCGCTCCAAGCTGCTCGGCCGGTACATGGCCGACGCGGAGAAGAACACCGAGGAACTGCTCGAAGGCGCGCTCGGTGGTGCGGTGTTCTTCGACGAGATGCACACCCTGAATGAGCGCGGCTACTCCCAGGGCGACGCCTACGGCAACGCGATCATCAACACGCTGCTGCTGTACATGGAGAATCACCGCGACGAACTGGTGGTGTTCGGTGCCGGCTACGCCAACGCGATGGAACGGATGCTGGAGGTCAACCAGGGTCTGCGGCGCCGCTTCTCGACCGTGATCGAGTTCTTCAGCTACACCCCGCCCGAACTGCTGGAACTGACCAAGATGATGGGCGCGGAGAACGAGGATGTGGTCAGCGACGAGGCGGTCCAGGGACTGCTGCCATCGTATGAGAAGTTCTACGCCGACGAGAACTACTCCGAGGACGGCGATCTGATCCGGGGTATCGACGTGCTCGGCAACGCGGGTTTCGTTCGTAACGTGGTGGAGAAGGCGCGGGACCACCGCAGCTTCCGGCTCGACGACTCCGAGCTGGACGCCGTGCTGTCCGGGGACGTCACCGAGTTCAGCGACGACTGGCTGCACAAATTCAAGGAATTGACCCGCGAAGACCTCGCCGAGGGGCTCAGCGCGGCCGTGGCCGAGAAGAAGCCGAACTAAACGAAGTTGCGACCGCCGCATGAGCCCGGCTGATCCGGACAGCTCCTAGACAGCCGATTCACAGTGCGGCGCGCGTCCCCTCGGGTTGACGCTCGCTGATCCCGGTGTCACGATGGCGCAGGTAGACGGGCCGGTGATTCAACCCCGGGGTCCGTCCGTGACGGTGTGAGGAGGTGACGACGAGACTTGTGTCCCGGTGAATGTGTCTATTGCGCGCGATCGGTGAACGTTTCGTTCCGATCCGGCTTCGGCACCGTTTCTGTTTTTTGATTCGTGTTGCGCTGAGCATGCGCCGGTACGACGTTTAGCGTTGTGACGGCAGGGTACATGCTCGACGTTCGCGGTGATCGTCGGTCGCCTGACGGCCGGCAGTTCTTGAAGGAGATCCCATGAGTTTTGTGAATGCACAACCCGAGGCGCTGACCGCGGCTGCGGGAAACCTGGCCGCTATCGGTTCGGCGCTGAGTGCGCAGAACGCCTCCGCGGCCACACCCACCACTGGTGTTGTTCCGGCTGCAGCGGATGAGGTTTCGGCGCTGACCGCCGCGCAGTTCGCCGCGCACGCCAGCATGTACCAGTCGATCAGCGCCCAAGCGCAGGCCATTCACCAGGCGTTCGTCGCCACGCTGAACACCAGCGCCAACTCCTACGCGGCAACCGAAGCGGCCAACGCCGCCTCGGCCGGGTAATCCCGGAACCGCTACAGCGCAACAACTTTCACCAAGCAAGGAGGCAGGACAGTGGCTACACGTTTTATGACTGACCCGGACGCGATGCGGGCGATGGCGGGCCGTTTCGACGTGCACGCGCAGACGGTGGAGGACGAGGCTCGTCGGATGTGGGCGTCCTCGACCAACATCTCGGGTGCGGGCTGGGGTGGTCTGGCCGAGCGGACCTCGATGGACACCATGGGTCAGATGCAGACCGCGTTCCGCAACATCGTCACGATGCTGCACGGGGTGCGCGACGGCCTGATTCGCGACGCCAACCACTACGAGAGCCAGGAAGCTGCCTCCCAGCAGATCCTGTCGAGCTAGAAGGAGAACCAGCTATGTCGATCAACTACCAGTTCGGTGACGTCAACGCTCACGGTGCGCTGATCCGCGCCCAGGCGGCCTCGTTGGAGGCTGAGCACCAGGCGATCGTGCACGATGTGCTGGCCGCGGGTGATTTCTGGGGTGGTTCGGGTTCGGTGGCCTGCCAGGAGTTCGTGTCGCAGTTGGGTCGCAACTTCGCGGTGATCTACGAGCAGGCCAACGCCCACGGTCAGAAGGTGCAGACCGCCGGCAACAACATGGCCAACACCGACGCCTCCGTCGGCTCCAGCTGGGCCTGACCTGCCCGCGCGTACCGCGCGGCTTTGCACCGTGATCAGCTGAGCGGGCATCCGGCCGACCAACCAGAGGTGGAGGGCCATGGATTTCGGAGCGTTGCCGCCGGAGATCAACTCGGGCCGAATGTATTCCGGTCCGGGGTCGGGCCCGCTGCTGGCGGCGGCTGCCGGGTGGGATGCGCTCGCCGCCGAGTTGAGTTCGGCTGCGTCGTCATACGATTCGGTGCTCTTGGGTCTTACCGCTGACGCCTGGTCCGGTCCAACAGCGGCATCCATGTGGGCGGCGGCGCAGCCCTACGCGGGGTGGATGGCCAGCACGGCCACCCAAGCCCAGCTGGCCGCCGCGCAGGCTCGGGAAGCCGCCGCTGCCTACGAGGCGGCGTTCGGTGCGACGGTGCCGCCGCCCGTGATCGCCGCGAACCGCAGCCTGCTGCTGTCACTGATCGCCACCAACATCCTGGGCCAGAACACCGCGACGATCGCCGCCACCGAGCTGGAATACGCCCAGATGTGGGCACAGGATGCCGGTGCCATGTACGGCTACGCGGGCGCATCGGCCAGTGCCACCGCGCTGCCACCGTTCGTCACGCCGCCGCAGACCACCAACCCGGCCGGGTTGCAGGCCCAGTCCGCGGCGGCCATTCAGGCGGCGACCGGCGCCGGGGCCCAGGCGCAATCATCGGTGAGCCAATTGATCTCGTTGGTGCCGCAAGCGCTGCAGACCATGGCGACATCGGGATCGGCCGCAGCCGACCCGACTTCGATACTGGATTTCCTGGCCGGTCCGCTGTCGCCGATTTCGCTGTTCGGGATTGGCGGCATTCCCTACCTGCTGGCGATCCAGTGCGTGCTGCTGCCGATGAACGGGGCGAACGTGGTCTCCGCGGTCAACCGGGCGACGGGACCCAAGCCGTGGCTGGACGAGCCGGTGTTACCCGCGCAAACCCTCACCGGGACACGGCTGGTCGGCACTCCGGGCCCCGTGGTGGCGGCCGGCTTGGGCAACTCGGGTTCGATCGGGCGAATGTCGGTGCCGCAGAGCTGGATAGCTCAGACCCCGACCGCCAAGGCCGTCGCCGCAATCTACCCCGAGGCCGGCCAGGGAGCGGTCGCGGCGGTGGCAGCGGAGGGCGAAGGCGGGGTACTCAACGACATGGCCCTGGCCGGCCTGGCCGGCCGTGCCATGACTGCCGGCGGGGGAGCGGCCGGGCGCGGGGTGGGCGGGGCCACCGGCCTGGCAGCTGCGAGCAAGCCCAACAAACCCAGCAAAGCGACCATCATCGTGATACCTCCCTCGGCGGAGGACTGAGCGGTGGCGGGCGTGGACTTCGGTGCGCTTCCCCCGGAGGTGAACTCGGCGCGGATGTACGCCGGGCCCGGAACAGGGTCACTGCTGGCGGCAGCCGGCTCCTGGCGCGGACTGGCCGGGGAATTGGGCGTGGCCGCATCGTCCTATCAGGCGGTGATCACCGACCTCACCGGTCAGTCCTGGTTCGGCCCGGCGTCGGCGTCCATGGCCGCCGCGGCGACGCCGTATGCGGACTGGCTCGGCACCACCGCGACGCTGGCGGATCAGGCGGCGAGTCGGCTGATGTTGGCGGTCAGTGATTTCGAGCAGACGTTCGCTGCCATGGTGCCGCCACCGGCGATCGCGGTGAACCGCACCCGGCTGGCGGCCTTGGTGGCTGCCAACGTCTTCGGGCAGAACGCCGCTGAAATCGCGGCGACCGAGGCCGACTACGGCCAGATGTGGGTGCAGGACGCGATGGCGATGTACGGCTACGCGGCTCGCTCGGCGGCCGCGACCACGATGACGCCGTTCACCGCGCCGCCGGCGATCGCCAACCCGGCCGGGTCCGCCGGGCAGGTCGCGGCAGCAGGCCAGGCCGCCACGGGAAGCGCCCACAACCAGCTGTCTCAGCTGCTCAGCGCGATACCGAGCCAACTGCAGGGCCTGTCCACCGCGGGCAGTGCGCAGGCCGCGCCCGCCGACCCGGTCTCGCAGGCCGCGTCCTACATCGAGACGGTGGCACGGACCATCCTGCCGGCCAACGACGCCAACATCTCGGCGCTCTACGGCATGGGTCAGTACGCCCGCAACCTCAACACCGACCTCGACATCTCCCAAGCCACCGGCGGGCAAGCCGGATTCGGTTCCGGCGCAAGGGCACTGGGTGCGGAGGAATCGACCGTCCTGCGCGGTGCCGCCAGGCCGGCCGTGACTGCGAGCACCGGGAGCGCCGATGCGGTCGGCAGACTCGCGGTCCCGCAGGCCTGGGCCGACTCGGTGCCCGAGGTCACCACGACCGCGATGTCGCCCGCCGCGGCGGTTCCCCCGGCGGGCCATGGTGCGGGGGTCGCTGTGGCCGGTCTTGCCGGGCGCAGCGGCGGCCGGCGCGGGCGGGTCGAGAGTCGCAGTGAACGCACCGCCGGCGAGCTCCTCGGAACCGACGAGGTGCGGCACTGGCATGCCGAACCGGGCGAGCTCAAGAGCCTGCTCGCTGAGGTGGCCGCACAACCCGGCGTCCACGAGGTGTACTTCGCCGGCGAAGAACAGCCCGCGTCATACGGCGGTCCCAGCTTCGGCTCTGCTTCGTCGGGCCCGGCTGAACCGCCGGAGAACGGGCCGCGGGGGTGATCGGCATGGATTTCGCGGCGCTGCCGCCGGAGGTGAACTCGGCGCGGATGTATGCCGGTCCGGGATCGGGGCCGATGCTGGCCGCTGCGACGGCATGGGCGAGGCTGGCCGCCGAAACCGGTTCGGCCGCCCGGGCCTACCAGTCGGTGCTGACCGGCCTGACCGACGAGGGCTGGCTGGGACCGACCTCGGAGGCGATGGCCGCCGCGGTGACCCCGTACGTGGCGTGGCTCAATAGCACCGCGGGCCTGGCCGAGCAGGCCGCCACACACGCCATCGCGGTCGCGGCCGCCTTCGATGAGGCCTTCGCGGCGATGGCGCCGCCGCCGGTGATCGCGGCGAATCGCAGCGCGCAGGCCACCCTGGTCGCCACGAACCTGCTCGGCCAGAACAGCGTGGAGATCGCGGCGCTGGACGCCGGATACGCGCAACTGTGGGTCCAGGATGCGGTGACGATGTACGGCTATGCGGCCCGGTCGGCGGCGGCGACCGCGCTGACCCCGTTCACCGAACCGCCGGCCACCACCAACCCGTCGGGAACAGCCGGGCAGGCGGCAGCCCTCGCGCGGGCGACCGCGGGCAGCGGACATTCGGAGCTGTCGCAGTTGATCAGCGCGATCCCGCAGGCACTTGAGGGGCTTGGCCCGGCGACCGCTTCGCTGGCACCGTCGGTGGCGCAGGCGGCCCCGCCGACACTGACGCAGCTGGTCTCCTACCTGCTGATCCTGCCGAAGAGCATCGTGCCGTTCAACGACGCCATCAAATCGGTTCTCTACGGCCTGGTGCAATACTCCCGAAACCTGACCACCGACTTGGACATCGCCGCGGCCACCGGGGGCAGAGCCGGATTCGGTTCCGGGGCACCGGCGTTGGTGGCCGCCGACGAGCCCGCACTGTTGGGGGCTCAGCCGATCGCAGCCGGGGCGGGCAACGCCGGAACAGTCGGCCGGCTCAGCGTCCCGCCGAACTGGACGGCGACCGCTCCGGTGGCCAAGATGGCCGCCGCCGCCGCGGCTGCGTTGCCGGAAGCTGGAGCTGCGGCAGCGGCCGCAGCCGGGACACAGATTCCCACCGGTGTCTTCGGCGATATGGCGTTGGCGGGCCTGGCGGGACGGGCGCTGACCGGCGCCGCCCCGCGCAGTCACCCGGCCGCGGCGATGAACGGCCATGCGCAGAGCCGGCTGGAGCGGCTGGTGACCGAACTGGCCGGCACCACCGATGTGCAGCACTGGCACGTGGACCCGAGCCGCTTGGACAGCCTGCTCGAGGAATTGGCCGAGCAACCCGGTGTGCACGCCGTGCATGTGAACCCGGACGGCAAGGAGCCCTCTGGGCGGGCTCCGCAGCCCGGCTGACCGCGGCGCGATTTCCGGCCGATCACAAGCTGTTTCGCAGCCGCTCCAGCAGATTGCCAGGGGACTGTCAGCGCCGCGACGCGCCTAATTGACCAGGACTCTCACCTGGTGCACTATGGTTACGCAAGCACCTCGTTAGGTGAGGCGTCTGCACGGATATAGGCCACTGACCCCGAACGTCGAGAGACGCCCCGGGTCAGGACAGCTCCTCCCGGATTAAGGGTTGAGCCCAAGTGGCTTCCGGCCTGCATTGTTTGCGCAGGCAGGACACGCCGTGCAGTGCCGAAACTCTGATGAGAGGGGTGCGATGTCCGGCTGTTGGCCGGGCACCTTCACCTCTTCGTGCGTACATGGTGGCGCCCCCGTGCGCCCAGGCCGAGAGGAGGTGCGAGCGACTTTGAGTCCGAGTGATAGTTCCTATCCGAGGTCGGTGGTCGTCTCGATCGATCTCGGTACCGCTTTCACCCTCTGATTCTCACCGGCGCTTAACTCGTCGACCGGCGTGACTTCCGCTTGCGGAATGCGCCAGCCTTCGGCGTGCCCTGAAATCGCCTGACTTATCGGTCTTTTCCTCCGATGGCGATGTAGTTGGCATGCCCGGCTCCGGTATGTCGCCAGTAGCGGCCCTGCAAACCCCTTGCCGCCCAAGTTCGGTCACAAACGGACATCGTCGACGTTTGAGCCCCTTGACCGGCCGCTCACCACCCCACCGTCAAGAACCACTTCTTCATCTGAAAAACCGCCAAATCAAAAAGGAGCAATGCCATGGACTTCGGAGCATTCCCGCCGGAAATCAACTCGGCTCGTATGTACACCGGTCCCGGCTCGGGTCCGATGATGGCCGCCGCGGGGGCCTGGGACAAGATGGCCGTCGAACTGGGTTCGGCCGAGGCCACCTACCAGTCGGTCATCAACGGACTGGTCAGCGAAGGCTGGATGGGGCCCGCGTCGACCGCGATGGCCGCCGCGGCAGCGCCGTACGCGGCATGGATGGGCGCCACCGCCGCCCAGGCCGAGCAGACCGCAATCCAGGCCAAGGCGGCAGCCGCGGCGTTCGAGGCGGCGTACGCGATGACGGTTCCACCGCCGCTGATCGTGGCCAACCGCTCCCAACTCGCCATGCTGGTGGCCACCAACGTCCTTGGCCAGAATGCCGGAGCGATCGCAGCCACCGAGGCGCACTACAGCCAGATGTGGGCGCAGGACGCCTCCGCGATGTACGGCTATGCGGCGGCGTCGGCGGCGGCGACCAAGGTCACCCCGTTCACCTCGCCGCGCGAAGTCGCCGACCCGTCGGCGCAGGGCACCCAGCAGGCAGCGACCGCACAGGCTGCCGGTACGGCCGCCGCATCGAACGCGCAATCCACACTGTCCCAGGCGATCACCAACACGCCGACGACCCTGCAGAGCCTGTCCTCGCCGTTGCAGGGTGCGACCGACGCGGCCGGCGGTGCGGTTGAACCGCCGATCGGTTTCGGCGATCTGACCAACGCGATGACCAACCTGATGAGTAGCTCGTTCAGCCCGATGGGAATGGCCGGCATCACCCAGGCCGGAGCGGACATCGCCGTCATCCGCGGTGCGGCCCTGGCCGCCGCCGACCCGTTGGGTCTGGGTGCCATCGACCCGATGGACATGTTGCTGCCGGGCATGGGGCACATCTTCGGGCAGGGCGGTCTGGGTGCCGGCCTGGGCGCCAGCGGCATCGGCTCCGCCTCGGCAGCCATGGGCCATGCATCGACGGTCGGTGCAATGTCCGTACCGCAGACGTGGGCCGCGGCCGTGCCGGCCACCGGAACCCCGGGCGCCTCGGTGGCTGCCACCGGTTGGACGGTCGCCGCGCACGCGCCGCAGCAAGGTGCGGCCGGGATGCCGGGCGTGCCGCTGGCCGGCGCCGGCCAGGGCCGCAACTACGGGTTCGCCGCCCCGCGCTACGGCTTCAAGCCGACCGTGATGGCTCGGCCGGTGGTCGCCGGCTAGGTGTGACATCGTTGAGGTCATGCAGACGCTGAGCGTCGCCGACTTCGCGCTGAGGCTGGCCGTAGGGCTGGGCTGTGGGGCGTTGATCGGCCTGGAGCGGCAGTGGCGGGCGCGGATGGCGGGGCTGCGTACCAACGCGCTGGTGGCGGCCGGCGCAACGCTGTTCGTGCTGTACTCGATCGCCGCGGAAGACACCAGCTCCACCCGGGTTGCGTCCTACGTGGTCTCCGGAGTGGGGTTCCTCGGCGGCGGGGTGATCCTGCGCGAGGGCTTCAACGTTCGCGGCCTGAACACCGCGGCCACCCTGTGGTGCTCGGCCGCCGTCGGAGTGCTGGCGGCGGCCGGGAATCTGGCGTTCGCGCTGATCGGTACCGGTGCGGTCGTCTGCACCCACCTGCTGCTGCGGCCGCTGGGCCGGCTGATCGACCGCGATCACCACATCGAGGAGGACGAACCGCAGTCGCCCTACCAGGTTCAGGTGATCTGCCGGCCCAAAGCCGAGAAGTACCTGCGCGCCCAGATCGTCCAGCACACCGCCGGTAACGACCTGGTGCTGCGCGGGATCCACACCAGCCGGGCCGGCGAGGACAACATGTCGCTGATCGCCTCCATCCTGTCCGACAGCCGGGCCCCGGACCGGCTCGAACGACTGGTCGGCGAACTGTCCTTGCAGCCGGGTGTCTATGCGGTGCAGTGGCATTCCGGCGACCAGGCATCGCTGTCGGCGGAATGAGCATCCGGTTTTAGGCTGTTAGTGCGGAGGTGAGCACGGTGGACACGATCACGGGCGTGTGGTCGGTGTTGCCCGCGCCGATGCGCGACCCGGTGCTGTTCGCCATTCCGTTCTTCCTGCTGCTGCTGGGGCTGGAATGGTTCGCCGCCCGCAAACTCGAACAGTCCGAAGGGCAGCGCGCACCCGCGGGTTCCTACCGCGGCGACGACGCCTGGGCGAGCATCTCGATGGGCCTGGTCTCGGTGGCCACCACGGCCGGTTGGAAGCTGGTGGCGCTGCTCGGCTACGCGGCGATCTACACCTACCTGGCGCCGTGGCATCTGTCGCCATCGCGTTGGTACACCTGGGTGATCGCGCTCGTCGTAGTGGACCTGCTCTATTACTGCTATCACCGCATCGCGCACCGGGTCCGGCTCATCTGGGCGACGCATCAGGCGCACCACTCCAGCCAGTTCTTCAACTTCTCCACCGCACTGCGGCAGAAGTGGAACAACAGCGGCGAAATCCTGATGTGGATTCCGTTGCCGTTGTTGGGTATTGCACCCTGGATGGTGTTCGCCAGCTTCTCGGTGAACCTGATCTATCAGTTCTGGGTGCACACCGAACGGATCGACAAGCTGCCGCGGGGCATCGAGTTCGTTTTCAACACGCCGTCGCATCACCGGGTACACCACGGGATGGACCCGGAATATCTGGACAAGAATTATGGCGGCATCCTGATCATCTGGGACCGGCTGTTCGGCACGTTCGCCCCCGAGCGGTTTCGTCCGCACTACGGGCTGACCAAGCAGGTCGACACCTTCAACATTGTGACCCTGCAGCTGCACGAGTACCGGGCGATCATCGTCGATATCCGGGGCGCATCCCGGTGGCGCGATCGGCTGGGTTACCTGGTCGGACCGCCCGGTTGGCGGCCGGCGGGATCGGGACCGGCGGCCGATGTTTCAGCGGCGCTGGGCTAATGGGCAGCGTGACCAACAGGTGTTCGCATAGGCTGGCGAGCGTCGCATAAGCGCGACAACGCCCTGCCGTATCGGCTGGGCGTGCCAACGGGAAGGGAAGAACGTGGCACAGAGCCTGGGAGACACGCTCACCGCAGGAAAGAAGCTCGTCAAGGGAGAGTCGCTGACCTCGAAGAACGGGGCGTACACCCTCACGCTGCAGGACGACGGCAACCTGGTGCTGGAATCGCGCGGCAAGGCGGTCTGGTCGTCCGGTACCAACGGCCAGGACGTGGTTCGTGCCGAGGTGCAGACCGACGGCAACTTTGTGCTCTACACGGCGGACAAGCCGATCTGGCACACCGACACCAAGGGCAAGAAGGACGTCAAGCTGGTTCTGCAGGACGACCGCAACCTGGTGCTCTACGCCGCTGACGGCGCGGCCTGGTCGACCAAGACCGAGACCGACGCACCGCCGCCCGAGGAGCCCAAGGTCGAAGAGGCTCCGGCTGCGCCTGCCGAGCCGGCCGCCCGCACCTACACGGTGGTCGCCGGGGACACGCTGTTCGCCATCGCCGAGCGGTTCTACGGTGACGGCAATAAGTACCCGGAGATCGCCAAGGCCAGCGGTATCGCCAACCCCGACCTGATCCACCCCGGTCAGGAGCTGACGATCCCCTGATCGCCGCTGAACACAGATGCGGCGGCCCGGAGCCCCTGGGGCCGGGCCGCCGCGCTGTGCCGGTGAGCATGGCGGTCAGGTTCGGCCGGAGCAGAACCGGCCCTGAAACGATCGGAGTCGATGGTGCGCGCGTTCGCGTTGCAGGTGCCGGTGGTGGCGGTACTGGTTGCAGCACTCATGAGCCCGGCGGCTGGTACTGCCGGTGCAGATCCGGTGCTGGTGTATCCCGGCATGGAAGTCCGTCAGGACACCCATGTCTGCACACTCGGCTACGTCGATCCGGTCATGCGCGTCGCATTCACCGCGGGACACTGCCGGGGAAATGGCACGGTCACCGACCGAGCCGGGAACGTCATCGGCACGCTTGCGACCTACCGTGACAACACCCCCAACGGGGCGACTGTCAACACTGACCAGGTGATCGCCGATTACGAGGCGATCGTGCTGGCCGACGGCGTGGACAGCAATGACATCCTGCCCGGCGGACTACGCCTCGAGGCGGGCCCGGACGACGGTGTGGCACCGGGAGATCCGGTCTGCCACTTCGGCATCGTCACCGGACAGACCTGCGGAACCGTCGAGCGGGTCAACAACGGGTGGTTCACCATGACTAACGGTGTGCGCAGTCAACAAGGTGATTCCGGTGGCCCGGTGTATGTGATCCGCGGCGCCGGCCCGGCCCGGATCGTCGGGCTGTTCAACAGCGTGTGGGGCGATTACCCCGCCGCGGTGTCCTGGTCGGCCATCTCCCAACAGGTCCGCGAAGACGTCGGCATACCTGTCCCGCATCCATGACCACGCCCGCCCGACCGCCCATCCAGATCGCCTGGGTCACAGACGATCTGGACGCTACTGAAGCAACCCTGACCGCACTGTTGGGGGTGCGCAAGTGGGTCCGGATGCCGGGCATTCACTTCGGACCGGAGACCTGCACCTACCGTGGCGAGCCGGCCGATTTCGTCGCCGACATCGCGCTGAGCTATGTCGGCGACATGCAACTGGAACTGATCGCACCGGTGAGCGGGTCCAGCATCTATGACGAATTCCTGCGCGAGCACGGGCCCGGCCTGCACCACATCTGCGTCGAGGCCACCGACGCCGACGACTTCGCCTCGATGCTCGACGATGCGGCCGCCCGGGGCGTCGAGGTGGTGTCCCAGGGCGTGATGCCCGGCGGCATGCGCTTCGCCTACGTGTCAGCACCCGAAGCGGGTGTCCCATTCGTGGAGATCGCCGTAATCCCGGCAGAGATCCGAGCCGTTTTCGACTACATCAAACAGGAGCAGCGGCAATGAGCACAGAGATACCGGAAACCATTGGCGTCGACACGGTCTCGTCATGGTCGGACGACGTCGACGTGGTGGTGATCGGCTTCGGCATCGGCGGCGGCTGCGCGGCGGTCAGCGCGGCGGCGGCCGGGGCTCGGGTACTGGTGCTGGAGCGGGCGGCCGAGGCCGGCGGTACCACCGTCATGGCGGGCGGGCACTTCTACCTCGGCGGCGGCACCGCTGTCCAGGAGGCCACCGGGCATCCGGACTCCCCGGAGGAGATGTACAAGTACCTCGTCGCGGTGTCGCGTGAACCCGAACACGACAAGATCCGGGCGTACTGCGACGGCAGCGTCGAGCACTTCAACTGGTTGGAAGCACTGGGATTTCAATTCGAGCGGAGCTACTACCCGGAGAAGGCGGTGATCCAGCCCAACACCGAGGGGCTGATGTACACCGGCAACGAGAAGGTGTGGCCGTTCCTCAACGAGGCAGTGCCCGCACCGCGCGGACACAAGGTGCCGGTGCCCGGCGACACGCAGGGCGCCAAGATGGTGATCGACCTGCTGCTCCAGCGCGCCCAGAGCCTGGGAGTGGAGATCCGCTACGAAACCGGCGCCACCGGGCTGATCACCGACGCTGCCGGCGGCGTCGCAGGGGTGAGCTGGAAGCGATTCGCCGAAACCGGTGCGATCAAAGCGAAGTCGGTGGTGATCGCCGCCGGCGGTTTCGTGATGAACCCGGACATGGTGGCCCAGTACACCCCGAAGCTGGCGGAGAAGCCCTTCGTGCTGGGCAACACCTACGACGACGGGCTGGGCATCCGGTTGGGGATGTCGGTGGGCGGGGCCACCAAGCACATGGACCAGGTGTTCATCACCGCACCGGTCTACCCGCCCTCGATCCTGCTCACCGGGATCATCGTCAACAAAGACGGCAAGCGATTCGTCGCCGAGGACTCCTATCACTCGCGCACTTCAGGTTTCGTGATGGACCAGCCCGACAGCGCGGCGTTCCTGATCGTCGACGAGACCCACATGCGCAAGCCGCAGGTGCCGTTGGTCCCGCTGATCGACGGCTGGGAGTCGGTGCCGGAAATGGAGGCGGCACTGGGCATCCCGGCCGGAAACCTGGTCGAGACCCTGGAGCGCTACAACACTCACGCGGCGCGCGGCGAGGACCCGGACTTCCACAAGCAGCCGCCGTTCCTGGCCCCGCAGGACACCGGGCCGTGGGGTGCGTTCGACCTGTCGCTGGGCAAGGCGATGTACGCCGGCTTCACCGTCGGCGGGCTGGCGACGTCGGTGGACGGCGAAGTGCTGCGCAGTGACGGCAGTGCGGTGGCGGGCCTGTACGCGGCCGGAGCCTGTGCGGCCAACATCGCCCAGGACGGCAAGGGTTACGCCAGTGGCACCCAGCTGGGGGAGGGTTCGTTCTTCGGCCGCCGCGCCGGCGCCCATGCCGCCGGGCGCTAGCGGCTAGACCGGGGTCAGCTCCCACCGGCCTTCTCCGAGCAGCTCCAACAGGTGGTTGTGATGCTGCTTGACGGTGTGCCGGTGGCTCACGCTGACCAGGATGGTGTCCGGCAGCTCCGTGCGCAGCAGCCGGTACAGCGTCAACTCCAGGCCCTCGTCGAGGGCGGAGGTGGACTCATCGAGGAACGCGGCCCTGGGCCGGGTCAACAGGAGTCGGGCGAACGCCACCCGCTGTTGCTCGCCCGGTGAGAGGACCTTGGCCCAGTCCTCGACCTCGTCGAGCCGGTCGACCAGGTTCGGCAGCGCCACCTTGACCAACGCTTCGGAGATCTCGGCGTCGGAGACCTCACCGGTGGACAGCGGGTAGCTCACCACCGCGCGCAGATCACCCAGCGGGATATAGGGCAGCTGGGAGATGAACATGGTGGCGTTGACCGCATCCGGGCGCCGCAGGGTGCCCGACGCGTACGGCCACAACTGCGCCAGGCTGCGCAGCAGCGTCGTCTTGCCACTGCCCGACGGCCCGGCGATCATCAGCGCGTCGCCGATCTCCAGCTGCAGGTCGAGCGCTTCGATCAGCGGGTCGCCGTCCGGGCGGCGCACCTCGACGCCCTCGATCTCCACGGTGCCGTTCGGGCTGGGCTTGACCAGCAGCTCGGGCAGCTCGCGGGCCTGGCGGTCGACCTCAACCAGACCGTGCAGACGGATGATCGAGGCGCGATAGCCGGCGAAATTGTCGTAGGCGTTGCGGAAGAACGACAGTGAGTCCGAGATGTTGCCGAACGCGGACGCGGTCTGCGCCACCCCGCCGAACATGATCTGCCCGGAGAACAGCCGCGGTGCCTGAATCACCCAGGGCAGCGGCACGATCGCCTGGCTCACCGACAGGTTCCAGCCGGCGAACCCGATGGTCCGATTCACGAACTTCAGGTAGTTGTCGATGATCGCCTTGAACCGTGTCCGCAGCTGGATCCGCTCGGCGATCTCGCCCCGGTAGAACGCGACGGATTCGGCGGCGTCGCGCACCCGCACCAGCGCGTAGCGGAAGGCCGCGTTGGTCAGCTCATTGCGGAAGCTCAGCCGGATCAGTGGCCGGCCGATCCAGAACGCGACGATGGTGGCGACCGTGACGTAGACCAGGACGATCAGGAACATCGCCCGGGGGATGTCGACTCCGAACACCGTGAGCGTGCCGGACAGGTTCCACAGGATGGCCGTGAACGAGACGACGGTGACCATCGACTGCACGGCGCCGAACAGCAGGGTGCTGCCGGTTCCGTTGGCGGGCGCATTGGGGTTGGCGCCGTTGCCCGCGGTGAAGATGTCGATGTCCTGCTGGATGCGCTGGTCGGGGTTGTCGATCGCGCCTTCGACGGCCTCGCCGACGATCGGGTCGTGCGGGGTCTTGACGAAGTGGGCGCGGTAGTAGGCCCGTCCCTCCAGCCAGTCGCCGGTCAGCCGCTCGGTGAGCCAGATACGCCAATTCACCATGAAGTGCTGGGTCAGGTAGATGTCGAGCATCACCCGCGCGACATGCAGCACCGCCATCAGGCTGAAGATGCTGATCGACATCCAAAACCCGTGCACACCGGACTGTTTGACCGCGTCGTCGCCGCCGGCCGCGCCCTGGAACGCGGTCTGCAGGGAGGAGTACATGTCGTTGCCCTGGTAACTGAACAGCACGTTGAGCCGCACCGCGGTGATCACCGACAACAGCAGCACACCCAGCATCAGCCAGACCCGGATGCTGTCGCGCCCGCTGAAGTAGGCGCCGGTGATCGCCCAGAACTGGCGCCCCCAGCGGGTGCTCACCCGCAGCAATGCGACCACACCGATCACGCACACGGCGCTGATCGTCCAGGCCATCACGATCCACAGCAGCGAATCAGGCAGTGCGTGCGCCCAGTCGATGGACGGCTTGAACACCTTCGAGTCCACTGCCACATCTCCTTCGCCGCCGGAGCGTGATGCCGGCCGGTAGATCAAAAATCCCGTGCGAAACCTACCGCGTAGCGCGGCGCGGCGTCGGATGAGCACCGCCGAAGCAGCCCGGTACGGTTGTGCTGTGGCTAACACCTCGAAAACTGTCTCCGGAACCACGCGTGCCAAGTCCGGCCGGCTGAGCGGCAAATTCTGGAAACTGCTGGGTGCCAGCACCGAGAAGAACCAGAGCCGTTCGATGGCCGAGGTCAATGCGGCCGCCGACTTCGCGAAGAAGGCCGCCGGGCTCGACGACGACCAGCTGCGCCAGGCCGCGCAACTGCTCAAGCTCAAGGATCTGGCGGACGCCTCGGACATCCCGCAGTTCCTGGCGATCGCCCGCGAGGCCGCCGAGCGCAGCATCGGAATGCGCCCCTTCGACGTCCAGCTGCAGGGCGCGCTGCGGATGCTGGCAGGCGATGTGGTCGAGATGGCCACCGGTGAGGGCAAGACACTGGCCGGCGCGATCGCCGCCGCCGGTTACGCCATCGGCGGGCGGCACGTGCACGTCGTCACCATCAACGACTACCTGGCCCGCCGCGACGCCGAATGGATGGGGCCGCTGCTGACCGCGATGGGTGTGACCGTCGGATGGATCACCGCCGACTCCAGCTCGGCCGATCGCCGGGCCGCCTACAAGTGCGATGTCACCTACGCGTCGGTCAACGAGATCGGCTTCGACGTGCTGCGCGACCAGCTGGTCACCGACGTCGACGACCTGGTCTCGCCGAACCCGGACGTGGCGCTGATCGACGAGGCGGACTCGGTCCTGGTCGACGAGGCGCTGGTGCCGCTGGTACTGGCCGGCACCACGCACCGGGAGACGCCCCGGATGGAGATCGTCGAGCTGGTCGGTCGGCTCACCCCGGGCACCGACTACGACTCCGATGAGGACCGGCGCAACATCCACCTCACCGAGGTGGGCGCGCGCAAGGTCGAGAAGGCGCTCGGCGGTATCGACCTGTACTCCGAGGAGCACGTGGTGTCCACGCTGACCGAGGTCAACGTCGCACTGCACGCCCACGTGATGCTGCAGCGCGACGTGCACTACATCGTCCGTGACGGCAAGGTGCAGTTGATCAACGCCTCGCGCGGCCGGATCGCCGCCCTGCAGCGCTGGCCGGACGGCCTGCAGGCCGCGGTGGAGGCCAAGGAGGGCATCGAGACCACCGAGACCGGTGAGGTGCTCGACACGATCACCGTCCAGGCGCTGGTCAACCGTTATCCCACGGTGTGCGGCATGACCGGGACGGCGTTGGCGGCCGGTGAACAGCTGCGCCAGTTCTACCAACTCGGTGTCTCGCCGATTCCGCCGAACATGCCCAACATCCGCGAGGACGAATCCGACCGGGTCTACATCACGGCGGCGGCCAAAAACGACGCCATCGTCGACCACATCGTGGAAGTGCACGCGACCGGCCAGCCGGTGCTGGTCGGAACCCACGACGTCGCCGAGTCCGAGGAGCTCTACGAGCGGCTGCGCAAGCGCGGGGTCCCGGCGGTGGTCCTCAACGCCAAGAACGACGCCGAAGAGGCCACGGTGATCGCCGAGGCGGGCAAGCTCGGCGTTGTCACCGTCTCCACCCAGATGGCCGGTCGCGGCACCGACATCCGGCTGGGCGGATCCGAAGAGGCGGATCACGACGCGATCGTCGAACTGGGCGGTCTGCATGTGATCGGCACCGGACGCCAACACACCGAGCGCCTGGACAACCAGCTGCGCGGCCGGGCCGGCCGCCAGGGCGACCCGGGATCGTCGGTGTTCTTCTCCAGCTGGGAGGACGACGTCGCGGCGACCAACTTGGAACCCAACAAGATTCCGATGGAAACCGACCTGGAAAGTGGCGACGGCCGGATCCTGAGCCCCAAGGCCTCCGGGATGCTCGACCACGCGCAGCGCATCGCCGAAGGCAAACTGCTTGACATCCACGCCAACACCTGGCGGTACAACCAACTGATCGCTCAGCAACGAGCCATCATCGTGGAGCGACGCAACACGCTGCTGTCCACCCCGGCGGCCCGCGAAGAACTCGCCGAGCTGACCCCGAAGCGCTACGCCGAACTGGTCGAAGAGCTCGGCGAAGGCGCCGAGGCGAAGCTGGAGAAGATCTGCCGACTGATCATGCTCTACCACCTGGACCGGGGCTGGGCCGATCACCTGGCGTTCCTGGCCGACATCCGGGAGAGCATCCACCTGCGCGCGTTGGGCCGGCAGAACCCGCTCGACGAATTCCACCGGATGGCGCTGGACGCGTTCGCCTCGCTGGCCGCCGACGCCATCGAGGCGGCCCAACAGACCCTGGAGACCTCGGACTCGATCGAATCCGAGCCCGGGATCGACCTGTCCAAGCTGGCGCGGCCCACCTCGACGTGGACATACATGGTCCGGGACAACCCGCTGAGCGACGACACGATGGATGCGCTGAGCCTGCCCGGGATCTTCCGCTAGGGGGTCGGAATGCCTGTCGGGTCCGGCTCTGATCGACTCCATGACCGGGTGCTCACGGTGCCCAATGTCGTCAGCCTGGCCCGTCTCGGGCTGATCGGCGTCTTCGGATACCTGCTGCTGGTGGCCCGGGCCGACGGTCCCGCGGTGGCGATCCTGATGCTCAGCGGTGCCTCCGACTGGGTCGACGGCAAACTGGCCCGGCTGCTGGACCAGGCTTCGGCTCTGGGCGCCCTGCTCGACCCGGCGATCGACAGGCTCTACATGGTGGCCGTCCCGGTCGCCTTCGGGCTGCGTGGCCTGGTGCCGTGGTGGATCATCGGCACGCTGCTGGTACGCGACCTACTGCTGCTCGCGGTGCTGCCGGCGCTGCGCAGCCGGGGACTGACCGCGCTGCCGGTGACCTACGTCGGCAAGGCCGGTACCTTCGCGCTGATGTCGGCGTTCCCGCTGATCCTGTTGGGGCAGTGGGATGAGCTGTGGAGCCGGGTGGTGGGCTCGGTCGGCTGGGCCTTCCTGATCTGGGGCCTGGGCATGTACCTGTGGGCGTTCGTGCTGTACCTGATCCAGGCCGCGCTGGTGGTCCGCACAATGCCCAAGGTCACCGGTGTCTGAACCGTTTTTCGCACTCAGCGGCTATGACTCCCGTCGGGGCCGGGGCTCGCACGAGGCCGGCCGGCCGCAGACCTTCGCGGTGCCATCGCTGCTGCGCTCATTGTTGTCCGAGCATCTCGACCCCGGCTATGCCGCGGCGGCCGCCCGGCGTGATCAGCAGCCGCCGGGCACCGCCGCCGGCGGCCGGGCCGCGGGGTGGGCGTGGGAGGCGCTGGCGGCGCTGCTGATCGCCACGGTGTTCGCGGTGGCGGTCGCCCAGGCCCGATCCGTGGAGCCCGGGGTGCGCGACGCCCAGCAGGTGCTGGCCGCCAACGTGCGGTCGGCCGAAAGCACGACCGGCAACCTGACCGACAAACGCGACACCCTGACCGATCGTGTCTACGACTTGCGCCGGCACCGGCTGGCCGACGACGCGGAGGGCCAACGATTGTTGGCCGGCCTTGACAAGCTCAGCCTGGAGGGCGCCAGCGCTTCGGTGACCGGGCCGGGTCTGCTCGTCACGGTGACCGATCCGGGCATCGGACGAAATCTCTCCGATGCCTCGAAACAGCGGGTGTCCGGCAGTCAGCAGATCATCTTGGATCGTGACCTGCAGCTGGTGGTCAACTCGTTGTGGGCCAGCGGTGCCGAGGCGATCTCGGTCGGCGACGTCCGAATCGGTCCCAACGTGACGATTCGGCAGGCCGGCGGCGCGATTCTGGTCGACAACAAGCCGATCAGCAGTCCCTACTCGGTGCGCGCCATCGGACCGCCGGCAGAGTTGCGCGACGCCTTCGACCGGACCCCCGGGCTGTATCGGCTGCGCCTGCTGGAGATGTCCTACGGGGTGGGCGTGCGGGTCGATGGCCGCAGCGGCCCCGACCTGGTGTTGCCGGCCGGAGCGGTACGCGATATCCGGTATGCCAAACAGATCGGGGCCTCATAACGCAGGCTTGCGTTGGGAGCCATGGGAAGTATCAGAGGTCAGGGGAGACCGGAATGAGTAGTGGATGATCGGGATCGTCGCGCTGATTGCCGGCATCGTGCTGGGTCTGGTGCTGCATCCGAGCGTGCCCGAGGTGGTTCAGCCGTATCTGCCGATCGCTGTGGTGGCGGCACTGGATGCGGTGTTCGGCGGCCTGCGCGCCTACCTGGAGCGGATCTTCGACGCGAAGGTGTTCGTCGTGTCGTTCGTGTTCAACGTGCTGGTCGCCGCGCTGATCGTCTACGTCGGCGATCAGTTGGGGGTCGGCACCCAGTTGTCCACCGCGATCATCGTGGTTCTGGGCATCCGCATCTTCGGTAACGCGGCGGCGCTGCGGCGACGACTGTTCGGGGCCTGAGGCGATGGGCAGCGAACCGGAGCCGCACGGCCGGCACGAGCTTCCCGAGGGCAGTGACGGCACCTCGAGGCGGCCTGGCCTGTTCGGGGCCGGAGGGGGCCGTTCCGGTCCGCTGTTCGGTGTGCTGGCGATGCTGCTGTGCCTGCTGCTGGGGGTCGCGATCGTCACCCAGGTGCGCCAGACCGAGTCCGGCGACGCGCTGGAGACGGCCCGGCCCGCCGATCTGCTGGTGCTGCTGGACTCGCTGCGCCAGCGCGAAGCCGTGCTGGGCACCGAGGTCGCCGAACTGCAGCAGACCCTCAACGCGCTGCAGGAGTCCGGCAGCAGCGACCAGACAGCCATCGAGAACGCCCAGGCCCGCCTGGCGGCCCTGTCGATCATGATCGGCACCGTGGGCGCGGTCGGGCCTGGTGTGGTGATCACCGTCGACGATCCGGCCCTCGGCGTCGCGCCGGAGACGATGCTCGACGTGATCAACGAGCTGCGGGCGGCCGGAGCCGAGGCGATGGAGGTCCGCGACGGCACCAGAGCGGTGCGGATCGGCGTGGACTCCTGGGTTGCCGGAACCCCCGGCGCGCTGGAATTCGACGGGACGGCCTTGACTCCGCCGTATTCGGTTCTGGCCATTGGCGATCCACCGACACTCGCCGCGGCGATGAACATTCCCGGCGGCGCCGTCGACAGCGTCAAGCGCCTCGGCGGCACCATGGGAGTGCAGCAGGCCGACCACGTGGAGGTGACCGTGTTGCGGCAACCGAAAGCCCGCCAATACGCTCAGCCTGTCAAGTGACCCGACAGCACAAGGAGCACGATCACCGTGAGCGACGTTCCATCGGACCTCTACTACACCACTGAGCACGAGTGGGTTCGGCGCACCGGCGGTGACACCGTCCGGATCGGGATCACCGACTTCGCGCAGTCGGCGTTGGGTGACGTCGTCTTCGTGCAGCTGCCCGACGCGGGCGCCGAGCTGACCGCCGGCGACGCCTTCGGCGAGGTGGAGTCCACCAAGTCCGTCTCGGACCTGTTTGCGCCGATCTCGGCGAAAGTGGTTGCCGTCAACGCCGATCTGGATGCCAGCCCGCAGCTGGTCAACTCCGACCCCTACGGCGCCGGCTGGCTGCTGGACCTTCAGGTGGCGGGCGGCGACTCAGAGGCGTTGGATCAGAGCCTTTCCGGCTTGCTGACCGCCGACGCCTACCGCGCGACGCTGGCCGAGTGACGATTGCTAGCCTGCCTGCCGGGATACGCCGGGTATTCGCAGACACGATCCCGCGGTGCGGGGCACATTTTCGACCGCTGCGCGGTACGGTCGACTCAACGGTCGCGGGTGTCCCGCGATGGATTCCCGGCGGATGTGACCAGGTAGCAGGACAGTGGCCAGTGAGGAGCAGCGGGTGACGGAGAAGGACAACGACCAGGTAGGCGACGAGGTCACTGTGGAGACGACCTCGGTCTTTCGCGCTGATTTCCTGAGCGAACTCGACGCCCCCGCGCAGGCGGGCGGCGAGGGCTTGACCTCGGGAGTCGAGGGACTGCCCGCGGGGTCGGCGCTGCTGGTCGTCAAGCGGGGTCCCAACGCCGGCTCGCGTTTCCTGCTCGATCAAACAGTCACCGCGGCCGGACGGCACCCCGACAGCGACATCTTCCTCGACGATGTCACCGTCAGCCGCCGTCACGCCGAGTTCCGGCTGGAGGGCAACGAATTTCAGGTCGTCGACGTCGGCAGCCTCAACGGCACCTACGTCAACCGGGAGCCGGTCGACTCGGCGATCTTGGTCAACGGCGACGAGGTCCAGGTCGGCAAGTTCCGCCTGGTGTTCCTGACCGGCCCGAAGTCGGGTGAGGCTGAGGCCGGGCCGGGCAGCTAGTGAGCGCGCCTGACAGCCCTGAACTGGCCGGGATGTCGATCGGAGCGGTGCTGGATCTGCTGCGGCCGGATTTTCCCGATGTCACGATCTCCAAGATTCGCTTCCTGGAGACCGAGGGGCTGGTGACGCCGCAGCGGGCGGCGTCGGGCTACCGCCGATTCAGTGCCTATGACTGTGCCCGGCTGCGTTTCGTACTGACCGCGCAACGCGACCAGTACCTGCCGCTGAAGGTCATCAAGGCACGGTTGGACGCGGAACCGGATGGGGCGCTCCCGGTGAGCGAGTCGCCCTACCCGGTGCCGCGGTTGGTGGCCGCCGTCGGCGAGGACGCCCACAACGGCGCACCGGGTCCGATACCGCCCAGGCAGGTCCGGCTGAGCCGGGAGGACGTGCTGGACCGCTCTGGCGCCGACGACGCGTTGCTGGTGGCGTTGGTCAGATCCGGGGTGATCATCGCCGGGCCGGGTGGCTTCTTCGACGAGCAGGCCGTGGTCATATTGCAGTGCGCGCAGGGGCTGGCCGACTTCGGCGTCGAGCCGCGCCACCTGCGGCCGTTCCGCTCGGCGGCCGACCGGCAGGCCGACCTGGTCGCCCAGATCGCCGGACCGATGGTCAAGGGCGGCAAGGCCGGCGCACGTGACCGTGCTGACGACCTGGCACGCGAGGTAGCCGCACTGGCGATCGCGTTGCACACTGCACTGCTCAAGTCGGCGGTACACGACGTACTGCACGGCTGAGGACTAGACTTCGGCTCGGCGGGGCGTGGTGGGGCAATCGGTTGTCCGACCGGGTTTTGCAAGGCGTCGGACTCGGACACAAAGCACATGCGGAGGGCTGACCGGAGATGGGTGAAGTACGCGTAGTCGGCATTCGCGTCGAGCAGCCGCAGAACCAGCCGGTGCTGCTGCTGCGTGAAGCCAACGGCGATCGTTACCTCCCGATCTGGATCGGGCAGGCCGAGGCCGCCGCCATCGCCCTGGAACAACAGGGTGTGGAGCCGGCCCGGCCCCTGACCCACGATCTGATTCGTGATCTCATTGCCGCGCTCGGACATTCGCTCAAGGAAGTTCGAATCGTCGACCTGCAGGAAGGCACGTTCTACGCCGACCTGATCTTCGATCGTGACATCACAGTGTCGGCACGCCCGTCGGACTCGGTGGCGATCGCGCTGCGGGTCGGGGTGCCGATCTACGTCGAGGAGTCGGTACTGGCAGAGGCGGGGCTGCTGATCCCCGATGAGAACGACGACGAGGGCTCCGGAGCGGTGCGCGAAGACGAGGTGGAGAAGTTCAAGGAGTTTCTCGATAGCGTGTCGCCGGACGATTTCAAAGCAACCTGACTCGGCGCGGCGGCCTCAGCCCCGTCACAGATGCGTCTCATCTCCGAGTGGTCATGACGACACGCCCATCCGAAAGCAGGACGCGCAAAACGCGGACCCCATACTTGACACCACGGCGGGAACAACTGCACGGCAGCCCGCCGCAGCGTATGCTCACACCAACTCGGGCAAGAGCAAACGCGGCCACCGGCCAGCCAGTGGCAACGAACGCGATCGGCGAGAGGAAGCAGCGTGGGCGAGCAACCGGGGCAGGAACAGCTGGACTTCGCCGGACAGTCCGATTCGGGCTGTGATGTCGAGGTCTCAGTGAAACCCCCTGCCGGCGGTGAACCGGTCCAGGCTGGGCTGTTCCCCGACGACTCGGTCCCCGACGAACTCATCGGCTACCGCGGGCCCAGCGCCTGCCAGATCGCCGGCATCACCTACCGCCAGCTCGACTACTGGGCCCGCACCTCGCTGGTGGTGCCCTCGATTAGGGGCGCGGCCGGCTCCGGCAGCCAGCGGCTGTACTCGTTCAAAGACATCCTGGTGCTCAAGATCGTGAAGCGACTCCTCGACACCGGCATCTCCCTGCACAACATCCGGATCGCGGTCGACCACCTGCGCGAGCGGGGTGTGCAGGATCTGGCCAACATCACGCTGTTCTCCGACGGCACCACCGTCTACGAGTGCACGTCGGCCGAAGAGGTCGTCGACCTGCTGCAAGGCGGTCAGGGCGTGTTCGGTATCGCGGTGTCGGGCGCGATGCGCGAACTGACCGGCGTCATCTCCGACTTCCCGGGTGAGCGAGCCGACGGCGGAGAGTCGATCGCCGCACCGGAGGACGAACTGGCCAGCCGCCGCAAGTTCCGCGACCGCAAGACCGGCTAATCCGGAGTTCCCGCGGGAGTGCGGGGCAGCGCGTCCGAGTAGACTGGTCGGCGCATCGCACCCGCAGCGGGAGAGTCTCGTGGCAGCCAGCCACGGGCGCCGAAGGAGCAATACCTCTCCGTCAACCTCTCAGGCCCATGGACCGCCCGGGACATTGATGCCTCTGGAAAGCGGTGCCATGTGCACCCGCCGATGGGGAAAGGCTCCGGCGCCGACTGGCGGTGCGGGCCGAAACTCTCAGGCGCCCGGCGCAGGGTGAAGACAGAGGGGGAGGGCCGACCGTAGGTGCCCGCTACCCCGCAGGAGTCTTCCGTGCCCGACACCACTGATCTCAGCTACGGCGCCTTTGCCGCCTTTGCCGACCGCCACCTCGGGCCCGACCGCGCGGCGATCACCACCATGCTCGGTGTGATCGGAGTCGAATCGCTCGACGAGTTGGCCGCGCGCGCCGTGCCGGCCACCATCCTCGACGCGCTGAGCCCGGGTGGCATCGCCCCCGGCCTGGACGGACTGCCCCCCGCGGCCACCGAACACGAGGCGCTGGCCGAACTGCGTGAGCTGGCTGAGGCCAGCACCGTCGCGGTGTCGATGATCGGCCAGGGCTACTACGACACGCTCACCCCGCCGGTGCTGCTGCGCAACATCATGCAGAACCCCGCCTGGTACACCGCCTACACGCCCTACCAGCCCGAGATCAGCCAGGGCCGGTTGGAGGCCCTGCTGAACTTCCAGACCATGATCGCCGATCTGACCGGCCTGGAGATCGCCAACGCGTCGATGCTCGACGAGGCCACCGCCGCCGCCGAGGCGATGACACTGATGCAGCGTGCGGTGCGCGGCAAGGCGAACCGCCTGGTGGTCGACACGGACTTGTTCGCCCAGACCGCCGCGGTCCTGGCGACCCGGGCCGAGCCACTCGGCATCGAGATCGTCACCGCCGACCTGCGCGAGGGGTTGCCCGAGAGCGACTTCTTCGGGGTGATCACCCAACTCCCGGGGGCCTCCGGTCGTGTCACCGACTGGTCCGGGCTGATCGCGCAGGCCCATGACCGCGGCGCGATGGTGGCGGTCGGCGCGGATCTGCTGGCGCTGACCCTGCTCACCCCGCCGGGGGAGATCGGCGCCGACGTCGCGTTCGGCAGCGCCCAGCGGTTCGGGGTGCCGATGGGCTTCGGGGGGCCGCACGCCGGCTATCTGGCGGTGCAGGCCAAGCAGGCCCGTCAGCTGCCCGGCCGGCTGGTCGGGATGTCGGTCGACGCTGATGGCTCGCCGGCGTACCGGTTGGCGCTGCAGACCCGCGAGCAGCACATCCGCCGCGACAAGGCGACGTCGAACATCTGCACCGCGCAGGTGCTGCTGGCAGTGATGGCCGCGATGTACGCCAGCTACCACGGCGCCGACGGCCTGGCCGCGATCGCGCGGCGGGTGCACCGCCAGGCGGCGAAGATCGCCGCCGCGCTCGGTGACGCGCTGGTCCACGACAATTACTTCGACACCGTGCTGGCCCGGGTCCCGGGCCGCGCCGACGAGATCGTCGCAGCGGCCAAAGCGGCCGGCATCAACCTGTGGCGCGTCGATGCCGACCACGTCTCGGTGGCCTGCGATGAGGCCACCACCGACGGCCACGTCGCCGCGGTGCTGGACGCGTTCGGGGCTGCTCCGGCCGAGCCGGTGGATGCGCACGTCATCACCCGGAGCTCGGAGTTTTTGACGCACCCGGCGTTCACCGCCTACCGGACCGAGACCGCGATGATGCGCTACCTGCGGGCGCTGTCGGACAAGGACATCGCGTTGGACCGCAGCATGATTCCGCTCGGCTCCTGCACGATGAAGCTCAACGCCGCCGCCGAGATGGAGTCGATCACCTGGCCGGAATTCTCGCGCCAACACCCGTTCGCCCCGGCCGGCGACGCCGCCGGGCTGCGCCGGCTGATCGCCCAGTTGGAGACCTGGCTGGCCGGGATCACCGGGTATGACGCGGTGTCGCTGCAACCCAATGCCGGCTCGCAGGGCGAGTACGCGGGCCTGCTGGCGATCCACGCCTATCACGCCAGTCGCGGCGAGTCCCACCGCGACATCTGCCTGATCCCCTCCAGTGCGCACGGCACCAACGCGGCGTCCGCCGCGCTGGCCGGGATGCGGGTGGTGGTGATCGGCTGCCGTGACAACGGGGACGTCGATCTCGATGACCTGCGAGCCAAGATCGCCGAGCACTCCGAGAACCTGTCGGCGCTGATGATCACCTATCCGTCCACCCACGGGGTGTACGAACATGACATCGCCGAGATCTGCGCCGCCGTCCACGACGCCGGCGGTCAGGTCTACGTCGACGGCGCCAACCTCAACGCGCTGGTCGGGCTCGCGCGGCCGGGTCGGTTCGGCGGCGACGTCAGCCACCTGAACCTGCACAAGACCTTCTGCATCCCGCACGGCGGCGGCGGTCCCGGTGTCGGCCCGGTGGCGGTGCGATCGCATCTGGCGGCGTTCCTGCCCGGACACCCGCTGGCCGCGGAACTGCCCGGTGGACAACCGGTTTCGGCGGCCCCCTACGGCTCGGCATCGATTTTGCCGATCACCTGGGCCTACATCCGGATGATGGGCGCCGACGGCCTGCGGGCGGCGTCGCTGACCGCGATCGCATCGGCGAACTACATCGCCCGGCGGCTCGATGAGCACTATCCGGTGCTCTACACCGGCGAGAACGGCATGGTCGCCCACGAGTGCATCCTGGATCTGCGTGCGATCACCAAGGCGACCGGAGTGACCGTCGACGACGTCGCAAAGCGGCTGGCCGACTTCGGTTTTCACGCTCCGACCATGAGCTTCCCGGTGGCCGGAACCCTGATGGTGGAGCCCACCGAAAGCGAGAGTCTGGCCGAGGTGGACGCGTTCTGCGAGGCGATGATCGCCATCCGCGGCGAAATCGCGCGGGTCGCTGCCGGGGAGTGGACGGTCGAGGACAACCCGCTGCGCGGGGCCCCGCACACCGCCGAGTGCCTGCTGGTCGACAAGTGGGAGCACCCCTACACCCGGGAGCAGGCCGCCTATCCGCTGGGCCGAGACTTCCGGCCGAAGGTGTGGCCCCCGGTACGCCGGATCGATGGGGCCTTCGGCGACCGCAACCTGGTCTGCTCGTGCCCGCCGGTGGAGGCGTTCGCCTGAGCCCGGCTGGGATCGGGTGCGGTCGCGCCGGGCTCAGAGCCCGGCGAGGCCGTCGAAGAACCCGTTCAACCCGTCCATCGCGTCCTGGAACCCGGTGGACAGCCCGGTGCCCATGTCGTTGATGCCGGCGACCATGATCTGGAACTGATCCGACAGATCGTTGCCGAGCACGTTGAGGATGTTGCACAAGCTGGGGACCAACTCGCCGGTGGTGGGATCGGTGTCCATGTTCTCGGCGAACTGCCACATCTGCGCCCAGAAGCCCTGCTCCCACTGGTCCAGATTCGCGCCCAGGCTGCTGAAGCTCGCGCCCAGATTCGACCAGTCGAGGTCGGCGAGCGACGAATTGGCAACCTCATTCAGGCTGGTGAACTGCTGGCCCAGTACATCGGGGATGTACTGGGCGAACCGGCCGATGAGCTCATTGACCTCACCCATTTCGGTGGCGAACTGTCCCAGTCCGAGGAAATCGCCGGGCTCCGGGGTCGATAGCGCGGTGAGTTCGATCGCGGTGGGTTCCGGGGCTCCCGGGGTAGGCGGTGCGATCAAGCCGGTGGTTGTCACGAACCCGGTCCAGAGCAGTGCGATTCCCGCGATCGCCTCGACGCGAGTTGCCGGCAGTCCAATCATCGAATTCCCCCCAAAAAATGTTGAGCCCCCACTCAGTTACGAGGGAGAACCTACACGGGCGCAGCGGTGTCCGGGAAGCCAGGTGGCGGACGAATGCGACCGTCCACCACGCCGGCCCAAGTGTGCGCCGGCCCGGGGAGAATGACCGGGAAACAGCTGTTCGGGGCCCTATCGAGTGAGCTATGTGAACGTTGTTTCCGCCGTGGACGAGAAGTTCGAAAAAATCGACACCTGTCCAGAACGCGAGAACGCAAAATCAGTTAAATCTCATGTAAAGCCGAAAAAAGGCTTATGGTGACCTCATCCCAACCGTGGTGGAGATCACAAAGGAGAGATCATGCCGCAACTCGCGCTTCGCCCTTACGTCACCGCCGGCATCGCCGTGGCAGGCGCCGGCATCATCGCGATCGCGCCGATCGCACCGGTATCGTCGGCGAGCCTGCCGTCGCCGGCTGCCGCCGCCGAGTTCCATGCGGTGCAGTTGACCGATGCGTGGTCGGATCTGTTCACCCACACCACGGCGAACCTGAAGAGCATCAGCGACAACACTGACCTGACCGCGATCACCCAGGTGTTCAGCGCGCTGTTCACCAACCCGCTCGGGGTGATCACTGCGGCCACCGACATCACCCCGACCGTCACCACCGAGCTCGCGCCGCTGCCCGCGACGGTGGCGGTGCAGCTGCCGCCGGCCCTGGAACTGCTGATCGCCAACCTCGGGTCCCAGGCGATCATGCTGAACGCGGTCCACGGCGTCATCGGCCAACTCTCCGACCCGGCGACCGCTGGAAGCGCGCTGCTCAACGGTCCGGCCACCATCCTGGACGCCTACCTCAACGGCCAGGAGAACGTGAGCCTGCTCGGGGGCATCATCAACATCCCGGTGCTCAACGGGATTCTCGCGCCCGAGCAGAACCTCGAGATCGACCTCAACCTGACTAAGTTGCTGGACCTGCTCGGACTGAACAACCTGGATCTGAGCAATCTGGACCTGACCAATCTGCTGGACCAACTCGGCCTGGGCAACATCACCCTTGGTTCGCTGTTCAGCGAGTTGGGCCTGGCCACCAAGGGTATCGGCGACCTGCTGGGCAACCCGACACTCGGCGGGCTGCTGGGAGACCTGGGATTGGGTGACCTCGGCCTGGGCAGCTTCAGCCTCACCGGCATCCTGAGCGGTCTGGGGCTGGACACCAACGTCGACCTCAACAGTTTGAGCCTGGACTCGGTGCTCGGTGTGTTCGGGCTCAACCCGGACATCAACCTCGGCCTCAGCACGCTGCTGACCGATCTGGGTTTCGGCGGTCTGGTGAGCACGTCGCTGGGCAGCCTGCTCGGTGGCCTGCCCGGCGGAGTCCTGGCCGGCATCACCAACTCGTTGAACACGGTTCTCGGGGGTTTGATCAACGGACTTGGCGGGTTACTCGGTCCGCTGCTGGGCCCCGTGCTCGGGGGTGTGGTTCTCACCCCGCAGAACCTCATCGACGCCCTCAACGCCGTCACCGTCGGTGACCTGCTGGGCGGCCAGACCCTGCACGACAGCGTTGCCGGCATCCTGCAGGCCCTGGGCGTCACGCTGCCGACCGGCGACCTGACCATCGGCGGAATCCTGGAAGGCCTGGGATTCTCCGCCTCCACCGGCGAGCTGACCCTGAGCGGACTGCTCGGCGGCCTGGGAGGCGGCCTCCTCGACATCAACATCGGCAGTCTGCTGGACGGGCTGAACCTGGGCGGCCTGCTGAGTGACCTGGGACTGTCCGACCTGAACCTTGATCTGAGCGGGATAGTCGGCGACCTGGGGAACCTGAACCTGGGCGATCTGCTGGGCGACTTGCTGCCGAACATGGACTTGGCGAACATCAGCATCGGCTCGTTCGGCGGGCTGGTCACCGAACTGTTCGAGACCGTGCCGCAGCAGATCCTGGACGCGCTGGGCGGCTAGCGGCGGGTCACCGCCACCGGCTGCCTCAGCCCAGCAGGGTGCTCAGGGCGCCCGCCAGCTCGGGGGAGTTCGCCCCCCGCAGGTTCTGGTAGGTGCCGCCGGACAACTGGGCAACCGACTGCCAGGTCGCCCGGTCGGCGTCGGCGCCGAAGTCGATGACGTTGACCGCGACCGGGCGCTGCGGGTCGGTGTTCTGCCGGATGAAGTCCTGCAGTCCCGGGCCATCCAGGGTCCGGTCGGTGTGCGGTCCGGCGGTGATGATGAGCACCGAATTGCTCTGCCCGGCAACGTAACCGGCCAGGGCCTGGTTGTAGACCAGGCGCAGTGTGGTGAACGAGACCGCGCCACCGGAGATCGAGCTCAGCGCGTCGAGCTCACTGGTGAGCGTCTCCACCCGGGCCGTGCCGTTCACCTGGTCGTCCAGCGGGCCGGCCGTGACCACGTTGCGTCCCTCCGTGCCGTCGAAGGTCCACAGACCCACAGTGGCGTTCGGCGGCAGGGCCTTGATCCGCTGATCCAGGGCCGCGATCACGTGGGCCAACCGGGTCTTGCCGCCCTCGTCGGTGGTCATGGACTGATCAAGCATGAGCGTCACCGCCGAACGGCCAGGCAGCGTGCTGAGCGCATTGGCCAAGGTGGCGCGCGTCGCTTCGTCGCCCACCGACAAGGTGTCTGACACCGCCGGGAATGAGGTGACGTCGCTGGTCGGCGCCGCGACGCCTTCGACCCGGAATCCGGCCTTGGCCAGTTCAGCCAGCTGGTCGGGCTTACGGGCGAATCGGGCGAATTCGCTGGCGGCGCTGACCTGCTCCTGCGACAGCCATGAGCCGGCGAGCAACACGGTGGGGTAGTCGGCGACGGCCACCGGTCCCGGCGGCAACCAGGAGGCCAGCGTGCCGGCCGCGTCCGACAGCGACTGGCCACGGATGAACAGTTGCTGCTCGGTGGTCACCACCGCATGTACCGGCGCACCGGCCGGATCTCCTTGACGTAGCAGGACGTTCAGCGCTTCAGCCAGTGAATTGTCGGTCAGCTTGGGTTGGGCGCCGACCAGTCGGTGCACCGCCCCGGTCCCCTCGGTGACGGGGGCTCCCTTGGGGGCGGCGGCAGCGGCCACCGCCTCACCGGCCAGGAATGCGGCGTCACCGTTGCCGCCGACCGGCAGTGCCAGCCGCAGCGGTCCCCAGCCGGCCAGACCGAGCCGGCCCAATCCGTCCGGATCGGCCTGCAGGTCGGGCAGGGTCGCCCAATTCTGCCGCTGCAGCGCGGTATTGAGCTCCGGGCGCACCGCCAGCATCACCGGCGAGGTGACCAGAGAACGACTGTCGGTCACCGTTTCTGAGCCGGCGGAAGCCTGCAGTCGGGCCGCCGAAACCGAGCTGCCCGGAACCCACAGCGCCGGGCGCTGGCCCAGCTGCGCCGGCCAGTCACCGATGAACCCGCTCACCACGGCATCGGGATCCACCGGCTTGACCTGAACCGAGACGCAGCGATCGCCGACCGGCTTGGCGGACTTGTTGAACCGGTCGGCAAAGCCCTGCAGGTGATCGGCGATCGACGGGTCGGCGACGACGGCGACCGTCAGGTCACCGTGGGCGCAGGTTCCGGCCGCGTCGGCGGAGCGATGCGACAACGAGTTGCCGAAGAAGCGCCACAGGATCACTGTGCCCACCAAGACGATCACCGCCACCAGTGCGGCGATCACGCCGACACTGACGCCTCGGCGCCCCGCGTCGTTGCGGTGCCGGCGCCACCGGTCGAGGTCGCGGTGGCCGCCGCGGGGCTCGTCCGGATCGGGCGTCTTGCCCGGGTAAGCGCCTCCGGCGACGCCGCCAACAGCACCGAAAGGCCCGGTGCGGTAACGCGTTTCCTCATCGGGTTCGCCGCCGCGACGCATGTACTGCGCGGGATCGGCGTCGTCAAAGCCCGCGTCGTCATAGCCCACATCGCGATAGCCCGCGTCGCCACCATCGGCAAACGGCTCGTCGTAGAACGCGTCGTGATAGTCGTCGACGTAGTCGTCGTCGTCCGGGTCGCCAAAGCCGTACAGATCGGGCCCGCCGGAGAAATGGCTCTCGTCGTCGGGCTCGCCGCCCCCCAGCGGCTCGTCGTCGAAATCGTCCGGACCGGGGAAACTGTGCCTACCCACGGTGGATGCGTCCTCTCCGCCTGGTCGGCTGTTCGGCCACGGTGATTTCCACTTCAGATCAGGGTTTGGTTCAGACGCCCGCCCGGGCCTTGAACTCACGGCGACGCCGGTGCAGGATCGGCTCGGTGTAGCCGTTGGGCTGCGAGGTGCCCGACAGGATCAATTCCCGCGCCGCGGCGAACGCGATGCTGGAGTCGAAATCCGGTGCCATCGGCAGGTAGTTCGGGTCGTCCGCGTTCTGCCGATCCACTGCCGGGGCCATCCGTTCCAGGCTGGACTGCACGTCGTCCTCGGTGATGACCCCGTGCCGCAACCAGTTCGCCAGCAGCTGAGACGAGATCCGCAGCGTGGCACGGTCTTCCATCAGCGCCACGTCGTGGATGTCGGGAACCTTCGAACAACCCACACCCTGATCGATCCAGCGCACCACGTAGCCGAGGATCGACTGGCAGTTGTTGTCGACCTCCTCGCGGATCTCGTCGGACGCCCAGGCCAGCCCCTCGGACAGCGGGATGGTCAACAGCGCATCGATTGTCGCGCGCCGCTTTCCGGACAATTCCTGCTGCACCTCGGCGACGTCGACCTGGTGGTAGTGCATCGCGTGCAGGGTGGCAGCGGTGGGCGAGGGCACCCACGCGGTGCTGGCGCCGGCCCGCGGGTGGCCGATCTTCTGGGTGACCATGTCGGCCATCAGATCGGTCATCGCCCACATGCCCTTGCCGATCTGGGCGTGGCCGGGCAAACCGGTCGCCAGGCCCGCGTCGACGTTGTTGTCCTCATAGGCCAGGATCCACGGCTGGGATTTCATGGTGGCCTTGCGGACCATCGGCCCGGCCTCCATCGAGGTGTGGATCTCATCGCCGGTGCGGTCCAGGAAGCCGGTGTTGATGAACGCCACCCGGTCGGAGGCGGCCTTGATGCACGCCCGCAGGTTGACGGTGGTGCGCCGCTCCTCGTCCATGATGCCGACCTTGAGGGTGGCCGGCGGTAGGCCCAGGAGGTCCTCGACACGGCTGAACAGCTCGCCGGTGAAGGCCACCTCGTCGGGACCGTGCATCTTGGGCTTGACGATGTAGATCGAGCCGGTGCGGCTGTTGACCAGTGGCCCGTTGCCGTCGGAGGCGGTCAGGCCGTGCATGGCGATCAGGCCGGTGAACAGTGCGTCCTGAATCCCCTCGGGCACTTCGTTTCCGGCCGAGTCGACGATGGCGTCGTTGGTCATCAGGTGGCCCACGTTGCGGACGAACATCAGACTGCGGCCCGGCAGGGTCAGGGTGCCCCCGTCCGGTGCCGTGAACTCACGGTCGGCGGACAGCGTGCGGGTGAAGGTCTTGTCGCCCTTGCGGACCTCTTCGGCCAGATCGCCGCGGTTCAGGCCGAGCCAGTTGCGGTAACCCAGCACCTTGTCGTCGGCGTCGACGGCGGCCACCGAGTCCTCGAAGTCCATGATCGTGGTGACCGCGGACTCGAGCACCACGTCCTTGATACCCGCCGCGTCGGTCGACCCGATCGGCGAGGACGGGTCGATCAGGATCTCGACGTGCAGCCCATGGTGGACCAGCAGCACCGCGGACGGCGACTCGGCGTCCCCGGTGTAGCCGACGAACTCCGCCGGCCCGGCGACCGTGGTCTCCAGTCCGTCGCCCAGCGTGATCGCCAGTCGGCCGTCCTTGACGGCGAAGCCCTGGACCTCAGTCCAGGCGCCGTTGGCCAGCGGCAGAGAGTCATCGAGGAACTTGCGCGCGTAGGCGATCACCTTGTCGCCGCGCACTGCGTTATATCCGCTGCCCTTCTCGGCGCCGTCGTCCTCGCTGATCACGTCGGTTCCATACAGCGCGTCGTAGAGCGAGCCCCAGCGCGCGTTGGCGGCGTTGAGCGCGAACCGGGCGTTGAGGACCGGGACGACCAGCTGCGGGCCGGCCTGCACGGCGATCTCGTCGTCGACGCCGGCCGTGGTGACGGTGAAGTCCGCCGGTTCGGGCAGCAGGTAACCGATCTCGGTGAGGAAGGCGCGGTACGCCTCGGTGTCCAGCGGCTCGATCACCCGGTGGCGATGCCACTTGTCGATCTGCGCCTGCAGGTCCTCACGGCGTGCCAGCAGTTCGGCGTTCTTGGGAGCCAGATCGGTGACGACCTTGTCCACGCCCGTCCAGAAGGTGTCCGGGTCCACGCCGGTTCCAGGCAGCGCCTCGTCGGTGATGAAGTCGTACAGCACGCGGGCCACCCGCAAATCGCCCACCGACACGCGGTCAGTCATGGTTTCCTCCCTCATAGCCGATCTACCACCTTACCGGCCGACAGCGCTGCTATCCGCATCTGGCGAAAGCGAGCAGCTGGTCACACCGCTCCAACAGCGCGGCCCGCAGCGGCGTTGCGCGCTGCACGATCGCGCTTTGACAACGGACGTATTCGGCACGGCCGGTCGCGTTTTCGACGGTGATCGGCGAATAGCCGTAGTCGCTCAGGTCATACGGACTGGCCCGCATGTCGATCTCACGCGCGGCCGCAGCCAACTCCAGGCAGTCCAGCAACAGGTCCGAGTCGATCAGTGGTCCCAGCTTGTAACACCACTTGTAGAGGTCCATGTTCGCGTGCAGGCAACCTGGCTGCTCCCAATCGATTTGGGTCGCCCGGCGCGGGGTTCCGGCGTTGCGCGGCGCTGCCGCCGGGGTGAAGAACCGGAACGCGTCGAAGTGAGTGCAGCGCAACGGTGTCGCCTCGACCACCTGATCCACCTCGGCCCGGGTCATCCGCAGCGGAACATGTTCGTGCCGAACCTCGTCGCTGCGGTAGAGCATCGCCCACTCGTGCAGACCGAAGCAGTTCAGCTGGGCCGGCCGGCCGGCGGTGGCCCGCAACAGACGTGCGATGAAGCTCACGGTGTCAGCCCGCTCACGCAGGAAGCGCTCGGCGACTTCGACCCGCCCGCCGGTCACCTCATAATCGCGGCGGTCGGCGTAGCCGCGCACCGCCGCCGCCCCCGCCAATGCCACGCCGAAGCCGGGATTCCAGTTGCGCAGTTGCCGTGGCCGCAGGCTGTAGTAGCTGAACAGGAACTTCGGCACCGGGTCTCCGGCGGCGATCCGGTGTAGCTTCGGGGCCAAGAAAGCGTCCAGGCGCAGCCGGTACGCGTCGGCCCTGGCCTGCCACTGCGGTGGCTCCAGCGCCGGTACGGCCAGGTCAAACACGATGTGTTCCGTCGCGGATGGTGCCGACGACATCCTCCACCAGATCCTCGAGGGCCACCATGGCCACCACCGCGCCGTCGGTGGCCACCGCCAGGGCCAGATGGCTGTTGCTGCGCCGCAGCGAGGACAACGCGTCGGCCAGCGGCAGTGACGCGGGCATCCGGGGCAGCGGGCGGACCGCGGCGATGTCGACCACGGCATCGGCCGAATCGGGGCCCGCTCCCAGCGCCAGGACGTCCTTGATGTGCAGGTAGCCCACGTATGCGCCCCGGTCGACGACCGGGAACCGTGAGTAGCCGGTCTGGGCGAAGGCCTTCTCCACGGCAGCCACGCTCGGCCCGCGGCCGACGGCCGCCACCGGTACGGCCCGGATGTGGCCGACCGGAACCGCGACGTCGGCGACCACCCGGGTCCGAATCTGCAGGGCACGCGTCAGCCGGGTGTACTCCTCGACATCGAGCAGCCCCGCCGACACCGACTCGGCGATCATCTCGCTCAACTCGACGGTGGAGACCGTGATCTCCAGCTCATCCTTGGGCTGCACCCGTAGGGCGCGCAGGATGACGTGGGCGCACCAGTTGTAGAACGTGATGAACGGCCGGGCAGCCGTCATATAGAGCAGGTACGGCGGGATCAGCAGCATCGCCGCCGTCTCCGGGCCCGCCAGAGTGATGTTCTTGGGCACCATCTCGCCGAACAGCACATGCAGCGTGACCACGACCGCCAGCGCGACGACGAACGCGACCGTGTGCAGCACCGCGTCCGGGATGCCCACCAGCCGGAACGGATGTTCGAGCAGGTCAGCCACCGCCGGTTCGCCGATCCGGCCGAGCAGGATCGAACACACCGTGACGCCCAATTGGAAGCCGGCCAGCATCATGGGGAGCTGCTCGCCGGCACGGATCACCGTGACCGCGCTGCGTCTGCCCTGTTCAGCGAGTATTTCCAGGCGATCCCGGCGGGCCGAGATCAGCGCGAACTCCGCGCCGACGAAGAACCCGTTGGCGGCGACGAGCAGCAGCGCCAGCAGGACATTGAGCAGATCACCCATCGCCGGGCCCCAGCTTGGTCAGTGCCAGCATGTCGATGCGCCGGCCGTCCATCCGCATCACCCGGGCCAGCCAGCGCGGGGGGTGCGCGGGCAGCTCATCGGGGTCGAACGCGGTCAACTCGACGGTTTCGCCCGCCGCCGGAATGTGGCCGAGCTCTTGGAGCACCAGCCCGCCGATGGTCTCGTAGGATCCCTCCGGGGCGCGGTAGCCGGTCGCCGCGGCCACCTCGTCGATGCGCAGCAGGCCCGACACCTGCCAGCCGCCGCCGGCTGCCACCACAGCCGGTGTGGCGTCATCGTGCTCGTCGCGGACGTCGCCGACGATCTCCTCGATCAGATCCTCCATCGTGACCATGCCCGCGGTGCCGCCGTATTCGTCGACGACCAGGGCGGCCTGCTGGCCGTTGGCCCGGATCTGCTCCATCACCGCGTCGCCGTCGAGAGTGGACGGCACCACCGCCACCGGCTCGGCGACGGTGGTGACCGGGGTGGTCGACCGGTCGGCGACCTCCACGGCGAACACCTGCTTGACGTGGACGATGCCGACGGTGGCATCGAGGTCGCCGTCGACCACCGGGAACCGGGAGAAGCCGGTGTCGATGGCGGCCGCGGCCAGGTCGGCGACGGTGTCGCCGGCCTGCAGGCAGACGATCTTGGAGCGCGGCGTCATCAGCTCCGCGGCGGTCAGGGCACCGAAACGCAGTGAACCCTCGACCAGGGTGGCGGTGTTGGGGTCGAGTGCGCCGCTGCGCGCCGAGTTGCGCACCAGCGACGCCAGCTCCCGCGGGGAGCGGGCCGAGGCCAGCCGGTCGGCGGGCTCGATGCCCAGCCGCTTCAGGATCAGGTTCGCCGTCCCGTTGGTCACCTTGATCGCGATGGCGAACAGCCGGGAGAACATCAGCTGCGGCCCGGCGACCGCCCGGGCGATCGGCAGCGGGCGCGCCACGGCCAGGTTCTTGGGCACCAGCTCGCCGAAGACCATGGACAGCGAGGTGGCGATCACCAGGGCCAGGACCAACCCCACCCCGGACGCGGTGCGGTCGCCGAGCCCGAGCGCCTCAAGCGCGGGGCGCAGCCAGCGGGCCAGCACCGGTTCGGCCAGATATCCGGTGGCCAGCGTGGTGATAGAGATGCCCAACTGGGCGCCGGACAGCTGAAACGACAGGGTGCGGTGGGCGTCTTGGATGTAGAGGTCGCGGCGGTCGCCGCGGCGGGCGTTGGCCTCCACCGCGCTGCGTTCCAGGGTGGTCAGCGCGAATTCGGCGGCGACGAATACCGCGGTGCCCAGGGTGAGGACCACGAAGGCCAGCAGGCTGACCACGGTGATGACCAGGTTCATCGGATGCTCATCGCAGCGTCGGTCTCACCAGCCGAAGGGTAGCGGATGACCCTCGGCGAACCCGGCAGCCGACTGCACCCCGAGCACCGCGCGTTCATGCAACTCGGCCAGGCTGGCCGCTCCGACGTACGTGCAGGTGCTGCGGATGCCGGAGGTGATGTGGTCCAACAGGTCCTCGACCCCGCCACGGTCCGGGTTGAGCGCCATGCGTGAGGTCGAAATGCCTTCCTCGAACAGTGATTTGCGGGCCCGGTCGAATGCGCTGTCGGCGGCGGTGCGCGCGGCCACCGCCCGCTTGGACGCCATCCCGTAGCTCTCCTTGTACGGCCGGTCGTCGTGGTCGAACATCAGCTCGCCGGGGGACTCGTAGGTGCCGGCGAACCAGGAGCCGACCATCACGTTGGATGCACCGGCGGCCAGCGCCAGCGCGACGTCGCGGGGGTGGCGTACCCCGCCGTCGGCCCAGACGTGGGCGCCGAGGGCGCGCGCCGCCGCCGCGCACTCCAGGACGGCGGAGAACTGCGGCCGGCCCACCCCGGTCATCATCCGGGTGGTGCACATGGCGCCGGGGCCGACACCGACCTTGACGATGTCCGCCCCCGCGGAGATCAGGTCCCGGGTGCCGTCCGCCGAGACGACGTTGCCGGCCACCAGTGGGACGCCGGGATTCAGGGCGGCCACCGCCCGAATCGTCTCCAGCGCCTTCTCCTGGTGACCGTGGGCGGTGTCGATGACCAGCACATCCACCCCGGCCTCCAGCAGCGCGGTCGCCCGGGTGGTCGCCTCGCCGGTGATACCGACGGCTGCGGCGACGCGCAGGCGACCGGCCGCGTCGGTTGCCGGGGTGTAGATCCCGGTTCGGATCGCGCCGGTGCGGGTCAGGACACCGGCCAGGGTCCCGTCGGCGTTGGTCAGCACCGCGACATCGACCGGTGCGTGCTCGAGCAGGTCGAAGATCTTGCGTGGCTCGGTGCCGATCGGGACGCTGACCAGGTCGGAGAGCGCGACGTCACGAACCCGGGTGAAGCGGTCCACGCCCTCGCAGCAGGCCTTGGTCACCAGGCCGGTCGGCCGGCCGTCGACGATGACGACGGCCGCGCCATGGGCGCGTTTGGGGATCAGTGCCATCGCATCGGACACCGAATCCTCGGGGGAGAGCACCACCGGGGTGTCGGCGACCAGGTCGCGGCTCTTGACGAAGGCCACCGTTCGCTGCACGGCGTCGATCGGCAGGTCCTGGGGCAACACCACGATGCCGCCGCGCCGGGCCACGGTTTCGGCCATCCGCCGGCCCGCCACCGCGGTCATGTTGGCCACCACAATCGGGATCGTGGTGCCGGAACCGTCACGGGTGGACAGGTCGACGTCGAGACGCGAAGCGACGGCCGAGCGGTTGGGGATGATGAAGACGTCGTCGTAGGTCAGATCGTAGGTCTGGTCGTATTTGCCGGAGAACCTCATCGGACGGCGGCTATCGGATCAGCGGGTCCTGACGGGCCCATGTGTTCGCCTCCAGAGGTTGTGGGCCGGCGTTCGGGCGAACACCGGGAGCTGATGCCGCCACTGTTTCGGCCCGGTCAGCCACGGTACCGCCAGCGCGCCGGTGAACACCACCTGTCGCGCGGCCCGTCGCCGGACGGATGAAAAATTGATCTTTCTCACAGCCGAATGGTCATGTAAAATCATGTCGTCGTTCAGGGGAGCACAGATGACAGTTAGCTGCAGCCGATCGAGAATCGGCCAGGAGCGCGTCACAACTCCTGATGTCCTGCGGGCCGATCTCCTTGCCTCCCACCCGTACGCCATCGACACCGCTTCGGTAGGGCGTGGTTGCGACGTCGAAGGCTATCTGCAGCGCAAGTTGCACCGTCCCTGGCGCAAGCGCGGATCGTAGCCGGTTCGTATCGAGTCGATGCCCGGCCGCCTCATTGGAACCTTTGCATCTGATTCAGCTTTCAGCGCAAGGGGGTTCGGCCGGCGCTGGGCCTGCGGCGGGACTACTGATCGGATGGAGCCGCAGCGCCGTTTCGCGCCGACGCGAACTGATGTTCGCCGATGGCGCACCACGTGGTCATCCAGTATTCCCACGTCACGTTCGGCGCCGGATGGTGGCGGCTCGGCAATGTGGGCGGTGCCCGCGGGAACGCGTGATCGGCCGAATGGCAACCTTCGCGAATCGCAGTTAGCTGACCGCAGATGGATAACGCATCCCGATGCTTAGAGCAGGCTGAACTCCGAATGCTTCGGAGGGTCAACCAGAACCCGGCTAGACGCCACTTCTGACCAAAAGAGGTACCCACCATGCAGGTACGCCAGATCGTCTCCCTAACCGCCGGCGCGGCTCTGGCCGGCGGCATCACCGCCGTCCCGGTCACACCGTCCTCGTCGACCACACATATCCCGGCAATCCAGCTCACCAGCAGCGGAGCACAAGACATCGTCATCGACGTCGTCCGGCACGCGCAGATGATCTCGCCCTACGAGAATCTGCTCACGCCTTCGCCGGCGTTCCCGGGCGCACCCCTGAGTGACCTCGGCCTGCAACAGGCGCAGGACGTCGGACAGAAGCTGTTCGACGAGCTCGGCCCGGTCGCCGGGATCTTCGCAGGGGAGGGACTGCGCGAGATGCAGACCGCCGCGCCGTTCGCCGCACTCGAGCACATGTCAGACAACGTGCCGATCCTGCCGGGCCTCGACGAGATCGACAGCGGTGTCTACGCGCTCGACCCGATCGAGAGCCTCGGCGGCCGGCTTGCCTTTCTCACGGTGGGCGCGTGGAGCCTGGGTGCGCCGTTCGGGTTGGCGATGATCCCGGTCCTGGCTTCGCACGACGCCAACGGAGTGCTGTTCAACGAACACTTCACCGGTGCCATCAACACGATCTACGACACGGCAATGGCGAATCCGGTCGTCAGCGACAACGGTCAGATCACCGAGGTGGCGTTCAACAGCGAGGCGTCGATCTTCGCGTGGGCGATGATGAACGTCAAAAACCCCGACCTACCGTTCTTCTTGAACCTCATCGCCCAGTCGCATCAGGTCGCCAACGGGCTGTCCACGGTGCTGCTGCCCAACACCGGCATCGTGCAGATCGAGGGCAACCCCACCGACGGATGGACGTTGGTCAGCTGGGACGGCAGAGCGATCCCGCAGGATCCGGATCTGCTGAGCGCGTTGTTCGTCGACGCACGCGACCTGGTTCTGCCGTCGCAGACCGCGATGTGGAACATCTACGAGGCCGTCCTGGGCGGGGATCAGACCACGATCATGAACGCGGTTCAGACCGGTTTCGAACAGATCGGTGCGGCGCTGACCCAGTTCCCCGGTGCGGTACTGCACTCTCTCGCCGACGCACTCGGCGCATCCGGTGATTCCGGCGGCGCATTCGGCGATCTACTCGCGGTGTTCTGAACAGGAGGCATTGACCATGCAGACTCGCTCGCTCTGGCCGGTTGCCACCGGCGTGGCGCTCCTGGGTGCCGGCGTCATCGCCATCGTCCCGCCGGAGCAACCCGGCGGTGCCGTCCGTGCCGTGGCACTGACCAGTGGCGAAGCCCAGGACATCGTGATCGATATCGTGCGGCACGGACAGCGGATGCCGCCGTTCAACGACGTGATCACCCCCTCGCCGGATCATCCGGGTCCGCCGCTCAGTGATCTCGGAGTGCAGCAGGCGCAGGATGTGGCGGCCAAGCTGCACGAACAACTCGGTGCTTCTGTTGCGGGAATCTTCTCCGGGCAGGCGATCAGGGACTTCGACACCGCGGCGCCGTTCGCCGCGCTGGAGCACATGACAACGCAGGTCCTGCCCGGCCTCAACGAGATCGACAGCGGCATCTACGCCGGTCAGCCGATCGCCAGTCTGTCCGGCTTCCTGTATCAGTTCACGCCGATGCTGTGGACGTTGTTCGGATTGGTGCTGGTGCCCATCCCGGGTTCGATCGAGGACCCCAACGGGGTGGTGATGAACCAGAATTTCACCGAAGCGGTCGACACGATGTACAACGCCGCCATGGCCAACCCGGTCGAAAGCGCCAACGGCGCGATCACCGCCGTGGCGTTCAACAACGAGGCGGACATCGCGGCCTGGGTGGCGCTCAACGTCAAGAACCCCGACATCTCGCTGCTGCTGCCGCTTACGCTGCAGACGATGTTCGCAGGCGACGACGGATCCCCGATGCTGCCCAACACCGGCATCGTGCAGATCGAGGGCAACCCCACCGACGGCTGGACACTGGTCAGTTGGAACGGGGTCGCAGTGCCAGAGGATCCGGGACTGCTGACGAAGCTGATCATGGACGTGCGTGACCTGATCACCACGCCCCAGGTCGCCGGGTGGAACCTCTACCAGGCGGTACTCGGCGGCGACCCGGACTCGATCGGTGACGCGCTGCAGACCGGGCTGCACGACATCAGCACGACGTTCCTCGGGTTTCCCCAGACGGTGTTCAACGACATCACCGACGCCTTGTCCAACCTCGGCGCCGCCGACGAAACGGGCTCGGCCCTGGGTGACCTGCTGGCCTGGATATGACGACGGACCTGCCGCCCAGCGTGCGCGACTGGCGTGACGGCGGCCGATGGATGTCAACCAGCGCGGGCCGGGTGTTCGTCCGGTCAGGCGCCGGCGAGGGGCCGACTGTCGTTCTGCTGCATGGTTTTCCGTCATGCTCCTACGACTTCCGCGCGGTGGTCTCGCGGCTTGCCGGCCGGTCCTGGCTGACAATGGACTTTCTCGGCTTCGGATTGTCGGACAAGCCGCGCCCGCATCGATACAGCCTGTTGGAGCAGGCCGATCTGGTACAGCAGGTGGTGGCGGCCGGCACCACCGGTCCGGTGGTGCTGGCCGCGCACGACATGGGCACCTCGGTCACCACCGAACTGCTGGCCCGCGATATCGACGGGATGCTGCCCTTCGATCTGCAACGCGCCGTGCTGTCCAACGGCAGCGTGATCTTGGAGCGGGCCAGTCTGCGGCCCATCCAGAAGGTGCTGCGCAGCCCGCTGGGCGGCATCGCCGCGCGGTTGACGAACCGTCCGAGCTTCCAGCGCAGCTTCGGCCGGTTGTTCAGCGCGGAGCATCCGCTCTCACCCGATGAAGCCGCCGCGCAGTGGGCGTTTCTGACCCACAACGGGGGTCATCGGATCGCGCATCTGCTCTCGGCCTATCTCGACGAGCGGGTGCGCTATGCCCCGCGCTGGCACGGCGCCGTGCGCGACTGGCCCAAACCGCTGGGCTTTGTGTGGGGCCTGGGCGATCCGGTCGCCACCACCAATGTGCTCGACGGCCTACGGGAACTGCGTCCGGCCGCCGACGTCGTCGAATTACCCGGGCTGGGGCACTACCCGCAGGTCGAGGACCCGCAGGCCTTCACCGACGCGGTGTTGTCGCTGTTGGTCTAGACCGGAACTTCGCTGCGGTCGGCGCTCCACAGCGTGTGGAACTTGCCGGGCATGTCCACCCGGCCGTAACTGTGGGCGCCGAAGTAGTCGCGTTGGGCCTGGGTCAGGGCGGCCGGCAGCCGTTCGGTGCGCAAGCCGTCGTAGTAGGCCAGGGCCGATGAGAAACCGGGGGCCGGGATACCCAGGCTGACCGCCGTGGTCACCACCCGCCGCCAGGAGTCGATGGCGGCCTCCACGGCACTGCGGAAGTACGGGGCGGCCAGCAGACTAACCAGGTCCGGGGAGCTGTCGAACGCCTCCTTGATCCGGTTGAGGAACTTCGCCCGGATGATGCAGCCGCCACGCCAGATCGTCGCGAGATCCCCGGGGGTGACGTTCCAGCCGTATTCGGCGCTGCCGGCCTGGATCTGGTTGAAGCCCTGTGCGTAGGCGACGATCTTGGACGCATACAGCGCCTGGCGGACGTCCTCGGTGAACCTGGCGGCATCCGCGGGCTGTGCACCCAGCGTCCCGGTTGCCAGGCCGGCCGCGGCGCGGCGCTGGGGGACCGAGCCGGACAGCGCCCGGGCGAACACCGCCTCGGCGATACCGGTCACCGGAACGCCCAGGTCCAGGGCGGACTTGACCGTCCAGCGCCCGGTGCCCTTCTGCTCCGCTTCGTCGACGATGATGTCGACCAGTGGTTGGCCGGTCTTGGCGTCGACCTGGCGCAGTACCTCGGCAGTGATCTCGACCAGGTAGGAGTCCAGTTCACCGGCGTTCCAGTCGGTGAACACGTCGGCGATCTGCGGGGCCGACAGGCCCAGGCCGTCGCGCAGCAGCTGGTAGGCCTCGCCGATCAGCTGCATGTCGGAGTACTCGATGCCGTTATGCACCATCTTCACGAAGTGCCCGGCGCCGTCGGGACCGATGTGGGTGCAGCAGGGCACCCCGTCGACGTGCGCGGAGATCTCCTCGAGCAGCGGGCCCAGCGAGGTGTAGGACGCCGCCGGCCCGCCCGGCATGATCGACGGCCCGTTGAGCGCGCCCTCCTCGCCACCGGAGATTCCGGCGCCGACGAAGTGCAGGCCGCGTGCGGCCATCGCCTTCTCTCGGCGAATGGTGTCGGTGTAGAGCGCGTTGCCGCCGTCGATGATGATGTCGCCGGGCTCCATCGCGTCGGCGAGGTCATTGATGACCGCGTCGGTGGCCGCGCCGGCCTGGACCATGATCAGCACCCGTCGGGGCTTCTCAAGGGCGGCCAGAAATTCCGGAATCGTCTCGGTACGTACGAATTTGCCGTCCGAGCCGTGTGCGCTCAGCAGGGCGTCGGTCTTGGCGACCGACCGGTTGTGCAGCGCCACGGTGTAGCCGTGGCTGGCGAAGTTGCGCGCGATGTTGGACCCCATGACGGCCAGACCGGTTACGCCGATCTGGGCGGTGCCGACAACTTCCGACGCGCTCATATATTCGCCTTTCGGTGGTAGGTGATCGGTTGTGCGGCACGCCAGGCGGCGTGATCAACCCGCGAAAAGTCGTTGCAGCTCAGTCAGCCACGGTACCGCCAGCGCGATTGTGGGAACCGTGAGCACCCCGGCAGCGGCGGTGTAGGCGGCGGCCGCCAGTGCGCGACTGTTGCCGCGCCCCGACAGTCGCTGCACCCGCAATACGGTGTTCGGGCCGCCGGCGGCCAGTGCGCCGGCCGGGGTGGTGGCCGAAGCACAAGTCACCAGGGCGCGGGCCAGGGGAGGGGCGCCGGCAGCCCGCACAGCGGCGTCGTCGGCGAGCAGTTCGACCAGCAACCGCACCGCGTCCAGGGCGCTGCCGCTCCGCACGAATCGCGGAAATGCGGTGTGCACCGCGGTGAACGCCTCCAGCACCAGGTCGTGGCGGGCGCGCAGATGCGCCCGCTCATGGCAGAGCAGGGCAGCCAACTCGGTGTCGCTGAGTGCCTGCAGCGCCCCCGAACTCAACACCACCCGGCTGCGCACCCCGGGCAGGCAGTAGGCCAGTGGTTGCATCACCTGCAGGATCCGCAGCCCGCCGGTCCGGGCAGCCGGGTTACTGTCGGCGATGCTGACCAGGTCGACCAGCATGCGGTGGCGCGCCCGGCGCTGCCGGGTGCCGATGGCTACCTGCAGCACCGCCAGCGTCAGACGCATCCCGACCAGCACGGTCAGAGCGGAGACGACGGTGTAGAAGCTCCACAACGGCCAGCCGAGTCGTTCGATGGAACCGAGGATCGTGGTGGTGGGCCGCCCGTCCGGGCCCGGCACCAGCAGGTGGCTGGCCGTCGCGACGCCCGCGCTGAAAAAGGACAGCACGGCGGCTATCGCAATGGACTGCCAGAGCACCACCGCGGCCCGCGGAGCACGCAATGGCCAATCGGCGCGCGCCAGCAGGGCGGGTACCGGCCCCACGAGCAGCATCGCGACGATGGTGAAGGCCAGCGCGGACACGCTGCAAGTCTCCCTCAGGACGTGCGTCGATCGCCAACTGGGAGGTCGACGCGATGTTTGGCTTCCAGCTCGTCGAGCGCACGGCGCAATGCCTCGGCCTCATCCACACCGACACGTTCGACGAAATGCACCAGGGCGGCCCGGCGGTCCCCGGAGTCGGCGGCCTGGTCGAGGGCCTCCACCATCAGCCCGGCAACCAGCTCGTCGCGGCCGCGGACCGGTATGTAGCGGTGCGCGCGGTCGTTCCGGATCTGCGAGACCAGATTCTTCTTGGCCAACCGCTGCAGGACGGTCATCACAGTGGTGTATGCCAGATCACGCTGCGCCGACAGCGCCTCGTGGACCTCGCGCACGGTCTGGGATTCCGGAGCGGACCACAGATGGTCCATCACCGCCCGCTCCAAATCCCCTAAATGGGTCTGCTTGGACATGTCCTGAATCAACTTCCCTGGGCAACAGGCGCCAGCCTACTCCGAATTACTACGGGCCGTCGTATCGGCAGCTGCGGGTCTGCTGTACCGGGCGGTCGACGTGCACACCGGGGCGGCGGGGTCGTCGTGTAAAAACCATGACATGACCGAACCCTTGCCCGCAGAGATCGGATCCTTCGACCGAGGGATCGGCCTGGTCTACACCGAGGTCAACCCGGACGGCGCACGTGCCAGCCTGGAGCTGACCCCGCAACTGCACCAGCCCGCCGGCATCGTGCACGGCGGCGTCTACTGCTCGATCATCGAGAGTGTGGCCAGCGTGTCTGCCCACACCTGGCTGAATCGGGACGGTGGCGACGCGGGCGGCACCGTGGTCGGAGTCAACAACAACACCGACTTCCTGCGGGCGGTCTCGTCCGGGACCGTGTTCGCGGCGGCCACCCCGATTCATCGCGGACGCCGCCAGCAGCTGTGGTTGGTGACGGTCACCGACGCCGACCAGCGGATGATTGCCCGCGGCCAGGTCCGGCTGCAGAATCTGGCTGCGAGTTAGCTGATCGCGCGTTCGACGCCGCGCTGGGCCTCGGCCGCCAGCACCTCGAGCTGTTCGAGACGTGTCCTGGCGAACGCCTGCTGCTCGGTGATCGTGAGCTGGCCGCGCCGGGTGCTCAGGAACGTCACGTTCCAGGACAGCAGAGTGCTGATCTTGTTCTTGAACCCGACCAGGTAGATCAGGTGCAGCCCCAGCCAGGCCAGCCAGGCCAGAAAACCGCTGAACTCCAGCGGCCCGATCTTGGTGACCGCAGAGAACCGGGACACGGTGGCCATCGAGCCCTTGTCCAGGTACTGAAAGGGTTCCCTGTCGGCCGGGTTGGCGCCGCCGAGCTCGGCCTTGATGGTGCTGGCGGCGTGCTTGGCGCCCTGGATGGCGCCCTGCGCCATACCGGGGACACCGTCGACGGCCGCCATGTCGCCGACGACGAACACGTTCGGGTGGCTCGGGATCGACAGGTCGGGCAGCACTTTGACCCGCCCGGCGCGGTCGAGCTCGACCGAAGACTGTTCGGCGAGGTCACGGCCCAAGGGGCTGGCCGACACGCCGGCGGACCACACCTTGCACTGGGACTCGATGCGCCGGGTGGTGCCGTCGGCGTCCTTGACGGTCAGGCCGTTGCGGTCGACGTTGGTGACCATGGCCCCGAGCTGAATCTCCACGCCCATCTTCTGCAGACGCTCGGCGGCCTTGATGCCCAGCTTCTCGCCCATCGGTGGCAGCACGGCCGGGGCGGCGTCGAGCAGGATCACCCGCGCCTTGGTCGAGTCGATGTTGCGGAACGCGCCTTTGAGCGTGTAGTTGGCCAATTCGGCGATCTGCCCGGCCATCTCGACGCCGGTGGGGCCGGCGCCGACCACGGTGAAGGTCAGCAGCTTCTCGCGCCGGGCGGCGTCGCTGGACCGTTCGGCCTGCTCGAAGGCGCTCAGGATGCGGCCCCGCAGTTCCAGCGCGTCGTCGATGGTCTTCATGCCGGGCGCGAACTCGGCGAACTGGTCGTTGCCGAAGTAAGACTGGCCGGCGCCGGCCGCGATGATCAGGCTGTCGAACGGGGTGTCGTAGGTGTGGCCGAGCACCTCGGAGGTGACGAACTTGCCCGCCAGATCGATGTGGGTGACATCGCCCAGCAGCACCTGCGCGTTGCGCTGGTTGCGCAGCACGACGCGGGTGGACGGCGCGATCTCCCCTTCGGAGAGGATCCCGGTCGCGACCTGATACAGCAGGGGCTGGAACAGGTGGTGGGTGGTGCGGGCGATCAGCTTGATGTCCACGTCGGCCCGCTTGAGTTTTTTGGCCGCGGTCAGGCCACCGAAGCCGGAGCCGATGATGACGACCTGGTGGCGTCGGCTCGCTTGCGCAGTGACTTCAGGCTGGGCACTCATGGGAATCGGGCTGCTCCTCGATGGCGACTGCGTTCACAGATACGCTAGTCGACCCGCTTGACGGTCACCGCATTCGCTGGTTGTGGGATTAACCACTCCGGGCGCTGTCAGGCGAATTGCGCGAGGGCGCCGTGGCTGACGTGCAGCGTCTGGCCGGTGATGTGCCGGGCTGCCGGTGTGGTCAAAAACACTGCCAGGCGGGCGATTTCGGCGGACATCGTGGGCGGGGTGCTGGTCAGGCCGTCGTAGCCCGGCTGGGTGCCGGCGCCGGAGGCGACGACGTTGACGGTGATCCCGCGGGTCCCGAACGTGGTGGCCTGTCCGGCGGCCCAGTTCGACAGGGCGGCCTTGATCGCTGCGTCGGCGCCGCCGTCGCGCGGGTTCTCCGGCATCACCGAGATGATCGAACCGCCGGAGCGCAGGTGGTCGCCGACGGTCGCGACGGTCAGCACGGCCGAGAGCACGGTGGCGTCCAGGGCGCTGCGCCAGGCGGAGGCCTGGTCGGCCAGCGTGTAGGCGCGCGGGTCGCCGCCCTGCCAGCGCGGCGCCGGGACGTTGACGATGGTGTCCAGGTGGTGCGGGAACAGACCGCGGGCCTGCTGCAGGCTGGCCGGGTCGGAGGTGTCGCAGACGACGGCGTTGGCGTCGAGTTCCTTGGCGGCAATCTCCAGCTCCGGGCCTCGCATGCCCGCCAGCGTCACCTTGTGTCCGGCCTCGCTGAAGCCTTCGGCGACCGCGCGACCCAGTTCGGTGTCACCGCCTGTGACCAGCACATCCATCGGTTGAACCTCCTCGTGTTCGCAGCTATGTTACTGGACAGTAGCCGGTTGGCGGCACAGGGCGGAACTCGACGCAGACACGATCGGGCCACGGTCCGGGTGCACAGCGCCCTACGGACACCGGACACCGCCGGTTCGGTTTCGATATTGTGCGATCCATGCGGCGAATCCGGGCGGCCTTTGCAGCGGCGTCGATCATGCTGGCGGCGGGCCTGGTGAGCTGTAGCTCGGCACCCGAACCGCCCTCTATCACGGTGTTCGCGGCCGCCTCCCTGAAGCCGGCGTTCACCGAGATCGCCGAGCGGTTCAAGACCGATCACCCGGGTATGGCCGTGGACTTCAACTTCGCCGGCTCCTCGGACCTGGCCACCCAGCTGACCCAGGGCGCCGGCGCCGACGTGTTCGCCTCGGCCAACACCACGCAGATGGACAAGGTCGCGCAGGCCGGCCTGCTGGACGGTCCTGCGACGCCGTTCGCCACCAACACACTGGTGATCGTCACCCGACCCGGAAACCCCGAAGGGGTGCGGTCGTTCGCCGACCTCGGCCGGCCCGGGCTGATCGTGGTGGTGTGCCAACCGCCGGTCCCGTGCGGCGCGGCGACCCGCAAGGTGGCAGACAGCACCGGGGTCACCCTGGACCCGCTGAGCGAGGAATCCGACGTCACCGACGTACTCAACAAGGTCGTCACCGGTCAGGCCGATGCCGGCGTCGTCTACCGCACCGATGCGATCAACGCCGGCGACAAGGTAGACACCGTCGAGTTCCCCCAGTCCGCCGAGGCCGTCAACACCTATCCGATCGCGCTGATCTCCGGCGCGCCGCAGGCCGGGCCGGCCCGTGCGTTCATCGACCTGGTCACCGGCGAGGCGGGGCGCAAGGTGCTGGACGCAGCCGGCTTCGGTAAGCCCTGATCGCCGGTGATCCACCGGCCCAATGACCTGCCGGGCTGGGTCTATGTGCCCGCCGTGATCGGCGCCGCGTTCGTGGTGCTGCCGCTGGTGGGGATCGCCGCCAAGGTCGACTGGCCGCACTTCTGGTCGCTGATCAGCAGCCCCGCTGCCACCACCGCTCTGGCGCTGAGCCTGCGGACCGCCGCCGCCAGCACCGTGCTGTGCGTGCTGCTGGGGGTGCCGATGGCGATGGTCCTGGCACGCAGCCGGGCACGGGTGGTGCGGCTGCTGCGGCCCCTGGTGCTGCTGCCGCTGGTGCTGCCGCCGGTGGTGGGCGGCATCGCCCTGCTGTACGCCTTCGGGCGGCTCGGGCTGCTCGGCCGCTACCTGGACGCGGCCGGGATCCACATCGCGTTCACCACCACCGCCGTGGTGCTGGCCCAGACCTTCGTGTCGCTGCCGTTCCTGGTGATCGCGTTGGAAGGCGCGGCCCGCACCGCCGGCGCCGACTACGAGGTGGTGGCCGCCACCCTGGGCGCGCGGCCCAGCACCGTCTGGTGGCGGGTGACGTTGCCGCTGCTGGCACCGGGCCTGATCTCCGGTGCGGTGCTGGCATTCGCGCGCTCGCTGGGGGAGTTCGGTGCGACGTTGACCTTCGCCGGTTCCCGCGAGGGCGTCACCCGGACCCTGCCGCTGGCCATCTACCTACAGCGGGTGACCGACGCCGACGCCGCGGCGGCCATGTCGTTGCTGCTGGTGGCGGTCGCCGCCATCGTCGTACTGGGTCTGGGCGCCCGTCGGCTGGCCGGTGTCTGGTGACGGCGGTGGCGCAGGGACTGACACTGCATGCGGTGGTGGCCAAGCGCGGCCTCGATGTGCGGCTGACCGTCGAACCGGGCGAGGTGCTGGCAGTCCTGGGACCCAACGGCGCCGGCAAATCCACCCTGCTGCACGTGATCGCCGGGCTGCTGCGGCCCGACACGGGCCTGGTGCGGGTCGGTGACCGGGTGTTGACCGACACCGGGGCCGGCGTGCACGTGGCCACCCGGGATCGCCGGGTGGGGCTGCTGTTGCAGGAACCACTGCTGTTCCCGCACCTGAGTGTGGCGGCCAATGTGGCGTTCGGGCCGCACAGCCGCCGCCGCCTTGGTGTCCGGCGGGCCCACGCCCGGACGGTGGCGGCGCCGTGGCTGCGCGCGGTGGACGCCGAGGACCTGGCCGAGCGCAGGCCGCGCCGGCTCTCCGGCGGTCAGGCGCAGCGGGTCGCGATCGCCCGCGCGCTGGCCGCCGAGCCCGAGGTGCTGTTGCTCGACGAGCCGCTGTCCGGGCTCGACGTGGGATCGGCGGCCATGGTGCGCACGGTGCTGCGCGACGTCGTCACCGCGGCCCGTCGCACCACGGTGCTGGTCACCCACGACCTGCTCGATGTGTTCGCGCTGGCCGACCGGGTACTGGTGCTCGAGGAGGGGAGGGTCGCCGAGATCGGCAGCACCGCTGAGGTTTTGGCCACCCCCCGCAGTCGATTCGGGGCGCGGATCGCCGGACTGAATCTGGTGACCGGGGTGCTCGACGGTGCCGGCACGCTGCGCACCGGGTGGGGCGAGGACTGGTACGGCACCGCCGACGATGATCTGCTCGCGGGAGCGCCGGCGGTCGCGATCTGCACGCCGCGAGCGGTTGCGGTGTATCGGCAGCCCCCGACGTCGGGCAGCCCTCGCAACCTGGTCGAGGTGACGGTGGCCGGAGTGGACACCCGCGGCAGCGCCATTCAGGTGCGGGCCGCCGAGCAACCCGACGGCTCGCCCGGATTGGCCGCCGACATCACCGCCGACGCGGCGGCGGAGCTGCGGTTGGCGCCCGGGGAAACGGTCTGGTTCGGGATCAAAGCCCAGGAAGTGACGCTGCGCGCGACACACCCTGGCATCACGTAGCTTGCGCAGCGGGGGCTAGACGGTAGATTTTTCTGCCATGAAGCAGGTGGACCCGACCTCAACGGCCCACAAGGGCATTCGCGCGGTGGCTGCAACGACGTGGGCCGCCGCGATCGCCGGTGCGCTGGCGTTCGCCGCGGCATCGCCGGCCTACGCCGACCCGGTGCCACCGCCACCGGCGCCGCCGGCAACCGCGGACGCCCCGCCGGCCGAACCGAACACGCCGCCGGGCGAGGCGCCGGCGCCGGCCGCCGAGCCGCCCGCACCCGAGGTGGGCCGGGTCGACGACACGGCCGGAGGGTTCAGCTACGTCCTGCCGGCCGGCTGGGTGCAGTCCGACACCAGCCACCTGGAATACGGTTCGTCGCTGCTGAGCAAGAAGACCGGTGAGCCGATGCTGCCGGGGCAGCCCTCGCCGGTGGCCAACGACACCCGGATCGTGCTCGGGAAGCTGGACCAGCGGCTGTATGCCAGCGCCGAGACCGACAACGCCAAGGCCGCCACCCGGCTTGGGTCCGACATGGGTGAGTTCTTCATGCCTTACCCCGGAACCCGCGCCAACCAGGTCAGCGCCCCGCTCACCGGAGGCGGCCTGACCGGCAGCGCATCGTATTACGAGGTCAAGTTCACCGACCCGGCCAAGCCGGTCGGCCAGATCTGGAGCGGCGTGATCGGCGTGCCGCCGGCCGGCGGCACCGGCCCGCAGAGCGAGCGGTGGTTCGTGGTGTGGCTGGGAACCGCCAACAACCCGGTGGACACCGGCGCGGCCATCGCGCTCGCCGAGTCCATCCGCCCGCTCGCTGCGCCCCCGGCCGAGCCGGCTCCGGCTCCGGCGCCCGGCGGCCCGGCTCCCGAGCCGGCTCCGGCCCCGGCGCCGGCTCCCGCGCCTGCCCCCGCGGCTTGATCGTCGGCTGACCTCTTTCAGTCAGCTCCGCAGCGGCGGCCGAACCGCTAGCCTGACGTCATGACTGCGCAACTGCATGTGCTGGCGGCAACGGAGTTTCTGGCGGAGCGTTCGACGACGCTGACCAGCGTGGGCTGGATCGGCTACATCATCATCGGTGCGATCGCAGGGTGGCTTGCCGGAAAGATCGTCGACGGCGGCGGCCGCGGAATCCTGATGAATATCGTGGTCGGTGTCGTTGGCGCATTGATCGGTGGATTCCTGCTGAGCTTCTTCCTCAACACGGCCGGCGGCGGCTGGTGGTTCACCTTGTTCACCGCGACTCTGGGGTCGGTCGTGCTGCTGTGGCTGATGGGGCTGGTAGCCAAACGCTGAGCCGCTGACTGCCGCTGCGCGCAGAATGTTGTTATGGGCGCGCAGGTCCCGGGCATGAGCATGAGGGCCTGGCGCGTGCACCGTCCCGGCCCGATCGGCGACGCGCCACTGCGCCGGGTCACTACCGCGGTGCCACGGCCGGAACCGTCGGAACTGTTGGTGGCCGTGCATGCCTGCGGGGTGTGCCGCACCGATCTTCACGTCGCCGAAGGCGACTTACCGGTACACCTCGCCGGGGTGACGCCCGGCCATGAGGTGGTCGGTGAAGTGGTCGAGGTCGGTGCCGAGGCCGGCGCCGAGTTCGGGGTGGGGGACCGGGTCGGTATCGCCTGGTTGCGGCACACCTGCGGAACCTGCCGATACTGTCGCCGCGGCGATGAGAACCTGTGCCCACAGTCCCGGTACACCGGGTGGGACGCCGACGGCGGCTATGCGGAGTTCGCCACCGTCCCAGCGGCGTTCGCCCACCATCTGCCCAGCGGTTACAGCGACAGTGAACTGGCGCCGCTGCTGTGCGCGGGCATCATCGGCTATCGCTCGCTGCTGCGCGCCGACCTGCCGCACGGCGGACGGCTCGGGATCTACGGGTTCGGCGGCAGTGCGCACATCACCGCGCAGGTTGCGTTGGCGCGCGGCGCCGAGGTGCACGTGATGACGCGCGATCCGCGGGCCCGGAGACTGGCGCTGGAGTTGGGTGCGGCCTCGGCGCAGGGGGCGGCGGACCCGCCACCGGTACCGGTGGACTCGGCGATTCTGTTCGCGCCGGTCGGTGAGCTGGTGCTGCCGGCCTGCCAGGCACTGGATCCGGGAGGCACCCTGGCAATCGCCGGAATCCACCTCAGTGACATCCCGACCCTGAACTATCAGCGGCACCTGTTTAGGGAACGCCAGATCCGGTCGGTGACGTCGAACACCCGCGAGGACGCCCGGAACTTCCTCGACTTCGCCGGGACGCACCACATCGATGTGACGACCCCGGAGTACTCCCTGGGCGACGCCGACCGCGCGCTGGCGGACCTGGCGGCGGGCCGGATCGCGGGTGCGGCGGTACTGCTGGTCTGAACCGCCGGGGTCGATGCGGCGGTCCCAGCTTCGGCTCTCCTTCGTCGAGCCTCGCTGAACCGCCGGGGTCGATGCGGCGGTCCCAGCTTCGGCTCTCCTTCGTCGAGCCTCGCTGAACCGCCGGGCGGGCGCTCAGGCGGACAAGTGCCACACCATGGCGGCAGCCAGTGCGCCTACCCCGTTGAGCGACCAGTGCAGTGCGATCGGGGCGATCAAGCTGCCGCTGCGCCGGCGCAGCCAGCTGAACACGAAACCGGCGGCGCCGGTGGCCAACACCGCCAGCGTCACGCCGGCCAGCATGCCGACGAACCCACCGCCGAACAGCCGGGTGAAGCCCACATTGCTGCTGGTCAGCCCGAGCGAGGTGGCGACATGCCACAGCCCGAACAGCAGCGAGCCGGCCGCGGCCACGCCGCGGAATCCCCAGGCCCGGTGCAGTGCGCCGTGCAACGCGCCGCGGAACGCCAATTCCTCGGGGATGACGGTCTGCAGGGGAATGACGAGCATCGATGCGACCAGCGCGCCGGACAGCGTCGCGTAGTGATTGTTCAAGAACATCGGCCGGGTCCAGGGCAGCAGCGCGCCGAGCGCGATTGCCGACACCACGATCAGCACGGCGGCCGCGGCGTAGCCGACGCCGGACTTCCAATGGGCGCGGCCCAGACCGAGTTCAGCCCAGCTCAGGCCGTTGCAGCGGACCAGGACCACCAGGCCGACGGCGGTGGCCGGAACCGTGGCGACGGCTGCCCAGGGCGTGGTGAAGTGCGCGATCAGGTTGGCCAGCGCGAGCACCACCACGACGACGGCGACGTCGACGAGCGCGCGGAACCGATGCAGTGCCGAGAGTTGGGACACCAACGGGTGGTGATCTCCGGGCACCGCGAGGTCGTGACAGGACATTGGTCGGAATTCTACTCGCGACCGCGGCCGCAGGGCTCGGCGTTGATGCGCCTGCCTGGCGCCGGACTACTTGGGCCCGTGGGTCTCACACAGCACCCGAGCCGGGTTTCCGGTGGCCGTGTTCTGACTGACGACCTTTCCGTTCACGGTGACGGTGCAGGTCAAAGCTCCGGGGCCGGCGCTCTGCGCGCTCAGCGAGTAGGAGGCCGGACTGGCCGCGTTCGTCATCGAGCCGGTCAACTGAATCGACCACGGCAGCGGGGCGTTGGTCGCATGTGCCTGACCGTTCTGGACCTGGTAGGTGATGTAACTGGCGACCCCGGTACCGGTGAGGTCGTAGCGGACCGGAACCTTGGTGTTGTCCGGCGTGGCTCCGGCCGTCGGGACACCGGCGATGGCGGCCGACGCGATGAGAACGCCGGCCAGCAGCGACATCGACCTGCGAGGTGTCCGGACCGGTGACGGGTGAACAGTCATGGCGGTCACCTTATCCCGCCGTCGTCTCCGGCAGCGCCCGTTCGCCACGTCCAGTCGGTGATACGCGGGTCGTCCTCACCGTGTTCGCGGGTGTAGAGCCGGGCTGCCAGCCGGGCATCGACCATCCGCTGGCGCAGCACCGCACTGCGATCGCCCAGTCCGGCAACCCGGTCGATGACGTCCATCACCAGGTGGAAGCGATCCAGGTCGTTGAGCATGACCATGTCGAACGGCGTCGTGGTGGTGCCGCGCTCCCGGTAGCCGCGCACGTGCATCTGGTCGTGGTTCGCCCGGGAATAGGTGAGCCGGTGGATCAGCCAGGGATAGCCGTGATAGGCGAAGATCACCGGCTTGTCCCGGGTGAACAGGGCGTCGAACTCGCTGTCCGGCAAGCCATGTGGATGCTCGGTCGCCGGCTGCAGCCGCATCACGTCCACTACGTTGACCACCCGCACGGCCAGGTCGGGGAGCTCCGAGCGCAGGATGTCGGCGGCCGCCAGGGTCTCCAGGGTCGGGATATCTCCGGCGCAGGCCAGCACCACATCCGGCTCACCGGTGGTGGTGCCGGCCCACTCCCAGATGCCCAGACCCCGGGTGCAGTGCGCCACCGCCTGGGGCATGTCCAGGTAGGCCAGCGCCGGCTGTTTGCCGGCGACGATCACGTTGACGTAGTCGCGGCTGCGCAGGCAGTGATCGGCCACCGACAGCAGGGTGTTGCCGTCCGGCGGCAGGTAGACCCGCACCACCTCGGGCCGCTTGTTGGCCACCAGGTCGATGAAGCCCGGATCCTGGTGTGATGCCCCGTTGTGGTCCTGACGCCAGACGTGGGAGGTCAGCAGATAGTTCAGTGAGGCGATCGGCGCTCGCCACGGCAGCTCGCGGCTGACCGCCAGCCATTTGGCGTGCTGGTTGAACATCGAGTCGACGATGTGCACGAAGGCTTCATAACAGTTGAACAGCCCGTGCCGGCCGGTGAGCAGATAGCCCTCCAGCCAGCCCTGGCACAGATGTTCCGACAACACCTCCAGGACCCGGCCGTCGGGGGCCAGGTTGTCATCGGCCGGTTCAGTCTCCGACAACCAGACCCGGTCGGTGACCTCGAACACCGCCGCGAGTCGATTCGAGGCCGTCTCGTCGGGGCCCATCAACCGGAACCGGTCGCGGTTGCGGTCGATGACGTCGCGCAGGAAAGTGCCCAACACCCGGGTGGCTTCATGCACTTCGGTGCCGGGCTGGGACACCGGAACGGCGTAGTCGCGGAAGTCCGGCAGGTCCAGGTCACGCAGCAGCAGACCTCCGTTGGCGTGCGGGTTGGCGCTCATCCGGCGATTCCCGCGTGGTGCCAGCGCCGCCAGCTCCGGCCGCAGCCGGCCGGATTCATCGAACAGCTCGGCCGGGCGGTAGCTGCGCAGCCATTCCTCCAGCTGTGCGCGGTGCCCGGGGTCGGTGCGGGTCTGCGTGAGCGGCACCTGATGCGCCCGCCAGGTGCCCTCCACCTGTTGGCCGTCCACCCTTGCGGGCCCGGTCCAGCCCTTCGGGGTCCGCAGCACGATCATCGGCCACACCGGCCGCATCGTGGTGTCGTCGGCGCGCGCGGCCTGCTGGATCGCCGCGATGTCGTCGAAGGCATCGTCGAGGGCGGCCGCGAGCAGCTGGTGCACGACGGCCGGGTCGTCACCGGCGACGGTGATCGGCCGGTACCCGTAGCCGCGCAGCAGTGACTCCAACTCCGAATGCGGGATACGGGCCAGCACAGTCGGATTGGCGATCTTGTAGCCGTTGAGATGCAGGACGGGCAGTACCGCGCCGTCGACCGCCGGGTTGAGGAATTTGTTCGAATGCCAGCCGGCGGCAAGCGGTCCGGTCTCGGCCTCGCCGTCGCCGATGACGCAGGCCACCACCAGATCCGGGTTGTCGAAGGCCGCGCCGAATGCGTGCACCAGCGCGTAGCCGAGCTCGCCGCCCTCATGGATGGACCCCGGCGTCTCGGCCGCGGCGTGGCTCGGAATACCGCCGGGAAACGAGAACTGCCGGAACAGTTTTCGCATACCCTCGGTGTTCTCCCCGATGCCGGTGTAAACCTGGCTGTAGGTGCCCTCCAGATAGGCGTTGGCCACCAGGGCCGGCCCGCCGTGGCCGGGCCCGGTGACGAAGATGACGTTGGCGTCCCGGTCGCGGATGATCCGGTTCAGGTGGGCGTAAAGCAGATTCAGCCCGGGCGTGGTGCCCCAGTGCCCCAGCAGCCGCGGCTTGACGTGCTCGGCCCGCAGCGGCTCGGTCAGCAGTGGATTGTCCAGCAGGTAGATCTGGCCCACCGAGAGATAATTGGCGGCCCGCCAGAAGGCGTCTATGCGTGTCAGATCGGTGTCGGAGAGCGTCGGCGGTGCCGGCGTCGCAGTCTCAGCACTCATCTGTGCGATTGTCCGCGTCGCACCCGAACCGCGGCAACCGTTCATTACCCTGGCAGCGTGCTGCTGGAATCGCTGCGTGTCCTGGATCTGGCCGGCGGTGACGCCGACGCTGTCACCCGGTTGCTCGCCGACCTGGGCGCCGATGTGCTCAAAGTGGAACCTCCCGGGGGAAGCCCGGCTCGCACCGCGCCGCCGCTGCTGGACGGCGTGAGCATCCCGTTCGCGCTGCACAACGCCAACAAGCGAAGCGTCACCCTGGACCCGGCCGACGAGGGCGATCGGCGTCGGTTCCTCGAGCTGGCCGCCGGCGCCGACATGGTCGTGGACAGTGGCAATCCGGGCCGCGCCGCCGACTTCGGGACCTCATGCGCGGAGCTGGCCGACCGGTTCGCGCACCTGGTAACGATGTCGGTCACCGACTTCGGGACCAGCGGGCCGTATGCGGACTGGCAGGCCACCGACGCGGTGCTCTACGCGCTTTCCGGCGCGCTGTCGCGATCCGGGCCCACCTCCGGGGCACCGGTGCTGCCGCCCGATGGGATCGCGTCGGCGACCGCAGCGGTGCAGGCCGCCTGGGCGCTACTGGTCGCCTACTACAACCGGCTACGTTGCGGCAGAGGGGATTACATCGATTTTTCCCGCTTCGACGCCGTGATCACCGTGCTCGACCCGATCTTCGGCGCGCAGGGGCAGGTCGCCGCGGCCCGGCGCGGGGTCTCCCGCTGGCGCGGCCGACCCAAGAATCAGGACGCCTACCCGATCTATCCGTGCCGGGACGGCTATGTGCGGCTGTGCGTGATGTCCCCGCGCCAGTGGCGTGGCCTGTGGTCCTGGCTGGGGGAGCCCGTGGAGTACGCCGACCCTAAATTCGGTGTGATCGGTGAGCGGTTCGCGGTCTGGCCGCAGATCAGCGTGCTGGTACGCGACCTGTTCGCCGACCAGGACATGGCCGACCTGGTCGCGGCCGGGCAGGCTCGCGGGGTGCCGATCGCCGCGGTGGGCGACCCGGCTGCGGTGTTGGCCGGTGACCACTTCATCGCGGCCGGCGCGGCGACCACCGCCGAACTGGCCGCGGGACTGCGCGCCGTCATTCCGACCGGCTACTACGTGGTCGACGATCAGCGGGCCGGCTTCCGGACACCCGCCCCGGGGCTCGGTGATGCCGAAATCGGTTGGCTGACCGAGTCGTCCCCGGTGCCGGCGCCCGACACCGCGGTCGGCGTGCGGCCGTTCGAGGGGGTGCGGATCGTTGACCTGGGTGTGATCGTGGCCGGCGGGGAGACCAGCCGACTGTTCGGCGACCTGGGCGCCGAGGTCATCAAAGTGGAGAGCGCGGCCTACCCCGACGGGCTGCGACAGACGCGCGCCGGATCGGCGATGAGCGAATCGTTCGCCTGGACGCACCGCAACAACCTCGGTCTCGGCCTGGACCTGCGCAGCCCGGCAGGTAAGGGGATCTTCGGGCAGCTGGTCGGAGCCGCCGACGCGGTGTTCGCCAACTTCAAACCGGGAACGCTTGCCTCCCTGGGTATTTCCTACCGGAACCTGTGTGGTCTCAATTCGCGGGTGGTGCTCGCCGAGAGCAGCGCCTTCGGTGAGATCGGGCCGTGGAGCGCCCGGATGGGCTACGGCCCGTTGGTGCGGGCCACCACGGGGGTCACCGCACTGTGGACCGCCCCGGAGGGAACCGACGCCGACACCGGCCGTCACCCGTTCTTCGACGCGACGACCGTCTTCCCCGACCACGTCGTCGCGCGGGTCACCGCGATCGGTGCGCTGGCCGCACTGATCGCCGCCCGGCGCACCGGTGCCGGGGCGCACGTGCACGTCTCGCAGGCTGAGGCCGCGGTCAACCAGCTCGACACCAGTTACGTGGCGCGGGCAGCGGGACCATCAGTGGTACCGGACATCGCGGTCGATCTGGTCTGCCCGTGCTCCGGTGACGACGAATGGTGCGTGATCTCTATCCGCTCAGACGCCGAATGGCGCAGTGTCACAGAAATTCTGGGGGATCGGAAACTGGCCTCCGATCGCCGTTTCGGCACCGCCGCAGCGCGCCACGCGCATCGCGCGGAACTGGTGGCGGCGCTGAGCCGTCACACCCGGGAGCGAACCCCCGCCGACGTCGGTGAGCTGCTGCAGGCATCCGGGGTGGCGGCAGGACCGATGAACCGGCCGCCGGACATCGCCGAGCATCCACAACTGGTCCACCGCACAGTGTTCGCCGACATGACGCACCCGCTGATCGAGCACCCGTTGCCGGCCGAAACCGGGCCGGCCCTGTTCCGCAACATCCCGGCGGCGCTCCAGCGACCGGCGCCGCTGCCCGGTCAGGACACCCGGGCGATCTGCCGCAGCGTGCTCGGTCTCGACGACGCAGAGACGGACCGGTTGATCGCGGACGGGGTGCTCTTCGCGACCGGCGATTAGCGTACGGCGGGCGCTCAGACGGACAGTTCGCTCAGTGGTGCGTGTGGATCGGCCAGCCGGTCGGGGTCGACGGGTGCCTGCGACCGGATCAGGGCCTTGATGTCGTCGAGGCCCTCCCAGATGTTGACGTTCATCCCGGCCAGCACGCGGTTGTCGTCGCCGAGCCAGAAACTGGTGTACTCGCGCCCGGCGACGTTGCCGCGGAACACCACCCGGGAGTAGTGCGGCGCATGGCCGACGTATTCCATGCCGAGGTCGTACTGGTCGGTGAAAAAGTAGGGCAGTGCGTCATATTCGGCGGACTCGCCGAGCATGCCCGACACCGCGACCGCCGGCTGGTTGAGGGCGTTCGCCCAGTGCTCGGTGCGGATCCGGGTGCCCAGCAGCGGGTGCTGCGCCGCCGCGATATCACCGACCGCGTAGATGTCGGGATCACTGCTGCGCAGCCCCGCATCCACCAGCACGCCGCCGTCACCGGTAGCAAGGCCGGCCTGCCGGGCCAGTTCGATGTTGGGCTGCGCGCCGACGGCGACCAGCACAGCTGTCGCATCGATCTGTGAGCCGTCGCCCAGGCGAAGGCCGGTGGCGGCGCCGCCGGCGGTGGTGATCTCGGCGACGGCCGATCCCAGGCGCAGGTCGACGCCGTGCGCGCGGTGCAGGTCGGCGAAGACGGCGCCGTTCTCCGCGCCCAGGCTGGCCAGCAGGGGCAATGCAGCGGACTCCACCACCGTGACGTCGGCGCCGCGCTGCCGGGCGCCGGCGGCCACCTCCATACCGATCCAGCCGGCGCCCACCACCGCCAACGACGCCCCCGCGGACAGTACGGAATCCAACGCCGACGCGTCGTCGACTGTGCGCAGATAGTGCACGCCGTCGGCCTCGGAGCCCGGGATCGGCACCCGCCGCGACCGCGAACCGGTGGCCAGCAACAGCTTGTCGTAGCTCAGGCTGGTGCCGTCGGCCAGCCCGACGGTGTGAGCGGCCGCGTCGAGGCCCACTGCTCGGGTACCGATCCGCAGGTCGACGTCGTGGTCGCGGAACCACTCGTGAGTGTTCACGGTGAAGTCGGTGAGCGTCTTCTTGCCCGCCAGGAATTCCTTGGACAGCGGCGGACGCTCGTAGGGGAGATGCTGTTCCTCGCCGAGGAGGATGATCTTTCCGCCGAAACTCTTGTCGCGCAATGCCTCCGCAGCCTTGGCGCCCGCAAGGCCGCCTCCGACGATCACGAATGTGCTGGATGCTGACACGGGATTCTCCGCTCTACGCGACATCTCCCGCCACAGTACCGGCGATCGCGGTGTGCGTTAGGTCAATCGGACAGACGTGCACGTACGTCCGCGTCGGCGGAGTAACGCACCAGCGCTGCGGCCAACTCGGCATTGCGCCCCAGCGACAGTGCGCCGAGTTCGGTTGCGTCACCCGGCAAACCGAGATCGCGAGCGGCGGCCAACGCGCGGTCGTCGAAAGTGGAGCGTGCCCACGGCCAGACGTCCTGGACCTCTCGGAGAAAGATTTCCGCCCCGGTGTCACCGATTCCCTTGAATTCCTTGAGCAACGTGGCGGCCGCCTGGACGTCGCGGCCGCAGCGCTCGGCCAGCAGACGCAGGTCCCCGCGATACTCCTGCTGGACGGTCTCGGCGACATCGACCAACTGATCTGCGGAACTCTCGTCGAAGCGGCGATAGTGGGCGCGGTCCATCGCTTGGAGCAAGGTGCGCCGATCGGCTTCGAGCACTTTGTGCGGGGTGCGCAGGCCGCTCTTGAACAGCTCGCGGGCCGCGCGGGCCGCGATGGCGGCGTCGATCGGCTTGCTGGCCAGCACGCACAGGATCAGCAGTTGAAACAGCGGCATCGGCTGGTTTCGCAACCGGATTCCGGCCTCCTGGGAGTAGGTGCTGCCGGCGCGCCGCAACAACCGCCGCACCAGATCTTTGTGATTGTGCACAGCGGGGGTATACCCGCGCGCGGCGCGCAGCAAACGCGCGCGATCGCCGTTGTGATGACGGCGGTTGTGACGTGCCCTATGGACGTGGCACCAGGCGTTGCAGCTGGGTGACGTGCTGTGGCGACAGCTCCGCGAGCTCGCTGACCCCCAGCAGCCGCATGGTTCGCCGGATCTGCTCGGCGAGGATGTCGATGACCCGGTGCACGCCGGCCTCACCGCCGGCCATCAACCCGTACAGGTAGGCCCGACCGATCAGGGTGCAGCGGGCGCCCAGCGCCACCGCCGCCACGATGTCGGCGCCGGACATGATGCCGGTGTCCAGCAGGATCTCGGTGTCGCGTCCGACTTCCCGCGCCACCTCGGGCAGCAGTGCAAACGGTACCGGCGCCCGATCGAGCTGGCGGCCGCCGTGGTTGGACAACACGATGCCGTCCACACCGCGATCGACCACGGCGCGGGCATCGGCGAGGGTCTGAATGCCCTTGACGACGAACCGGCCCGGCCACTGGGACCGGACCCAGGCCAGGTCGTCGAAGGTCAGGCTCGGGTCGAACATGGTGTCCATGTACTGCGCGACGGTGCCCGACCACCGGTCCAGCGAGGCGAAGGCCAGCGGCTCGGTGGTGAGCAGATCGAACCACCAGGCCGGGTGGACGGCGGCGTCGGCAACCGTGCGCAGCGTCAGCGCCGGCGGGATGGCCATACCGTTGCGGCTGTCGCGCCGCCGTGCCCCGGCGACCGGGCAGTCGACGGTTGCCAGCAGGGTGTCGTAACCGGCGTCGGCAGCCCGGCGCAGCAGCGCCATCGACCGGTCGCGGTCATGCCACATGTAGAGCTGAAACCATCGGCGGGCGCTCGGCGCGGCCGCGGCGACGTCTTCGATCGAGGCCGTCCCCAGCGTCGACAGGGCGAACGGGATTCCGGCGGCCTCGGCGGCCCGGGCGCCGGCCAGCTCGCCGGCGCTGTGCATCAGCCGGGTGAAGCCGGTCGGCGCGATCGCGAACGGCAATGCCACCGGCGCCCCGAGCACGTCGCGGCTGGTGTCGACGGCTGAGACGTCGCGCAGGATCGCCGGGTGAAACTCGATGTCGCGGAAGGCCTGTCGAGCCCGTGCCACCGAGATCTCGTCCTCGGCGGCTCCGTCGGTGTAGTCGAAGGCGGCTTTGGGGGTGCGCCGCTTGGCGATTCGGCGCAGGTCCTCGACGGTCAGGGCGGCCTCTAGGCGCCGGGCTGTTCGGTTCAGCCGCGGCCTGCGGAATCGGATCAGTGGCGCGAGGTCACCGATTCTGGGGACCCGCCGTTGCATCGCCGACATCGCTGACTCCTTCACTTCTCACCACGAACTGTGCCACGGTTGGTGTCATGGCCGGGCAACTCGAGCCATTCGGACTGCAGCGTTTCGTCGACGCCCAGGATCGCGTCTACGACACGGTGGTCGCCGAACTGCGCGGCGGCCGCAAGCGCAGCCACTGGATCTGGTTCATCTTTCCGCAACTGGCCGGCCTGGGCTCCAGCGCGATGGCGCAGCGTTACGGCATCGCATCGCTGGCAGAGGCCCGCGCCTACCTGGCCCACGACCTGCTCGGGCCACGACTGCACGAGTGTGCGCGGCTGATCACCGCGGTGTCCGGGCGATCGATCGAGGAGGTACTCGGCCGGTCCGACGAGCTCAAACTGCGTTCCTCGATGACGTTGTTCGCACGGGCCTGCGCGGGTCATGCGGGCGCGGACTGTCCGGGCTGCAGCGACTTTCGCGCGGTGCTGGACCGCTATTTCGCCGGGGAAGAGGATCCGGTGACCGTGGACCGGCTGGCTGCCGAACCCGCCTAGGAGTCGCCGCGGCGCTGGTAGCGGGCGCGAAACAGCGCCTTCAGGTCGTCTTCGAATTCCGGCGCCGGTCCGTCGACCACCACGTTGGGTGCGACGGCGGTGATCGGCAGCGGGGCCACCGGTGCTGTCGGCACGTGCAGCTCGGTCAGCCATTCGGCGAGTTGGGCCGCCGAGGATGCGTAGACGATTCGGCCCAATCCGACCCAGGCGTGCGCTGCCGCGCACATCGCGCAGTGCTCACCTGAGGTGTAGACGGTGGTCTGGACCCGACGGTCCGGGGCCAGGTTGGCCACCGCCCACTGGGCGATGGCCAACTCGGGATGGCGGGTGGGGTCACCGTCACCGGTCCGGTTGCGGTCCTCGAAGAGCACGGTGCCGTCGGCACCGACCAACAACGAGCCGAACGGGGCGTCGCCGCTTTCCGCTGCCGCGCCCGCCAACTCGACGCACCGGGCCAGATACTCACGGTCGGCATCACTGACTGCCATAGGACCGGAGTCTACGGCGCGCGCCGGGCATGGCCCGGCGCGCGCCGATAGGGACTGATCTACGAGGTAGCGGCTGGTACCGCTGCCCCGGCGAAGATCGCCTGCGCTACCCCGGCCACGATCGAGGCGACCTTGAGGGCCTCCAACACCGCCTCGCGGCCGACGCCCGCCTCCCGGACGACCTGCTCGTGCGAGGCGACACATGCCTGGCAGCCGTTGATCGCCGAGACCGCGAAGCTCCACAGCTCGAAGTTGGCCTTGTCGACCCCCGGGTTGCCGATGATGTTCATCCGCAACCCGGCCCGCAGGTCGTCGTAGGCGCCATCCAAGAAGTGCCGGCCACGGTAGAACACGTTGTTCATGCCCATGATCGACGCCGCCCCCAGGGCGGCCTGGTAGGCCTCGGCCGAGAGGTTGTCGGCGGCTTCGGCGCCGATCTCGGCCAGTACCGTGGCGTTGCGAGTCGCCGCGGCGCTGGCCAGCAGACTTCCCCAGAGCTGTTCCTCGTTGAGCACGGTGGTGCGCGCGATGGACCCCAGGTTGAGCTTGAGGTCCTTGGCGAACTCCGGGACGGCGTTCTTGAGGTTCTCGATACTCATGCGCTACTCCTCTTCATCGGGGGCGAACTGCGTCGTCGCCCGCGCGGCCTTACGGCCTTCGATCACACCGATTCTTTGAGCAGTTCGCCCACGTTCAGCGTCGGCTCGCCCTTCTTCCAGTTGCATGCGCACAACTCGTCGGACTGCAGCGCGTCGAGCACCCGCAGCACCTCGTCGACATTGCGGCCCACCGAGCCCGCGGTCACCGAGACGAACTGGATCTCGTTGTTGGGGTCGACGATGAAGGTGGCGCGGTCAGCGACCCCATCGGCGTTGAGCACGCCGGTGGCCTCGACCAGCTCGCGCTTGAGGTCGGACAGCATCGGGAACGGCAGCGTCTTGAGGTCCGCGTGATCGAGGCGCCAGTTGTAGTGCACGAACTCGTTGTCGGTCGACGCCCCAAGAACCTGCGCGTCGCGGTCGGCGAACTCGTCGTTCAGCTTGCCGAATGCGGCGATCTCGGTGGGGCACACGAAGGTGAAGTCCTTGGGCCAGAAGAAGATGATCCGCCACTTGCCCTTGTGGTCGTCGCTGGTGATGGTGGTGAAGAAGTCCTCGGGACCCTTCGCGTCGATCTTCGCCAGATCGCCCGCGACCAGCGCGGTCAGACTGTAGGCCGGAAACTGGTCGCCGATGGTCAGCAGTGCCATGTCACTCCTCATGGTTTTGAGTTTTAAGGGTGTTCGGGGCGAGTTGATCGCCCGCAGGCTCCATCCTGCCCCATCTCAATTAAAAATGAAAGGTGATGCTTTGCACTATACTAATCGGTATGGCCGATACAAGCTATCAACCGACACTGGCGGGGCTGCGGGCGTTCGCCGCGGTCGCTGAGAAGCATCACTTCAGTCTCGCGGCGGCCGGCCTGGGTCTGAGCCAATCGACGCTGTCGCAGGCACTGTCGTCACTGGAAGCCGGCCTGGGTATCCAATTGATCGAGCGGTCCACCCGGAGGGTCTTCCTCACCCCGGAGGGCGAGCAGCTGCTGACCCACGCCCACGCCGTGCTCGACGCGGCGGCGCAGTTCTCGGCCGCCGCCGCCGGGGTCGCCGACCCGCTGCAGGGCACCATGCGGCTCGGCCTGATCCCGACGGTGGCGCCGTATGTGCTGCCGGCCGTATTGGCCGGGGCGTCGGAGCGGCTGCCCGAACTGAGTCTGCGGGTGATCGAGGATCAGACCGAACGGCTGCTGACCGGGCTGCGCGAGGGTGCGGTGGACGCGGCGCTGATCGCACTGCCGGCCGACATCGCCGGAATGACTGAAATACCTATCTATGACGAGGATTTCGTGTTGGCGCTGCCGCCGGGGCATCCATTGGCGGGCAAGCGGCGGGTGCCGCCGGCCGCCCTGGCCGACCTGCCGCTGCTGCTGCTCGACGAAGGCCACTGCCTGCGCGACCAGGCGCTGGACATCTGCCGTAACGCCGGGGTGCGGGCCGAGTTGGCCAACACTCGTGCGGCATCGCTGGCGACCGCGGTGCAGTGCGTGACCGGCGGCCTGGGCGTGACGCTGATTCCGCAGACCGCGGTGCCGGTGGAGGCCGAACGCAGCCGCCTGGGGCTGGCCTATTTCGCCACGCCCCGCCCGGGCCGGCGGATCGGGCTGGTGTTCCGTACCTCCAGCGGACGCGACGTGCCCTACCGCAGATTGGCGGCGATCATCGGCGACGTGGTCGCCGCGGGCCACCAGGTGGAGCTGGTGCGGTAGCGCTCGCTGAGCGATGTCTAGGCTGCAGGAATGATCCTGACGATCGAGGACCAGAACCGGGTGCGGACGCTGACATTGAATCGTCCGGACGCCTTGAATGCGTTCAACGAGGCGCTCTACGACGCCACCGCCGAGGCGCTGTTGGCCGCCGCGGCCGACCCGGAGGTCGCCGTCGTTCTGCTTACCGGCACCGGCCGATCCTTCAGTGCCGGCACCGATCTCACCGAGATGCAGGCCCGGATCACCGACCCGGATTTCACCCCCGGCAAGCACGGCTTCCCCGGCCTGATCGACGCCCTGGCGCGCTTTCCCAAGCCGCTGATCTGTGCGGTCAACGGCATCGGGCTCGGCATCGGCACCACCATCCTCGGCTACGCCGACCTGGCCTTCATGTCCACCACAGCCCGGCTCAAGTGCCCGTTCACCAGCTTGGGGGTGGCGCCGGAAGCCGCGTCGTCCTACCTGCTTCCGCAGTTGGTCGGTCGGCAGAACGCGGCGTGGCTGTTGATGTCCTCGGAGTGGGTCGACGCCGACGAGGCACTGCGAATGGGTCTGGTCTGGAAGGTGTGCGAACCGGAGGCGCTGCTCGATGAGGCTCGCCGGCATGCCGAAGTGCTTGCCTCCCGGCCGATCTCGAGCCTGATGGCGGTAAAGGCCACCATGGTCGCCCCGATCCGCGATGAGGTTGCCGCGGCGTCCGCGCGGGAGAACGCGCTGTTCGCCGAACTGATGGGCGCGCAGGCCAACGCCGAAGCGCTGGCCGAGTTCACCGGTCGGCGAGGATCAGCGTGACCCGACTGCGGTGATCTCCAGGGTGAGGTGACGCAGCGAGCCGTTGCTCGGCGTCGGCGGCGCCGCGGCCAGGGTGGCCTCGATGATGCCGCGGACCGTGCACCGGCACCGGCCGCAGTCGGCCCCCGCGCCACACATCGCGGCGACCTCTTTCGACGTCGACGCTCCGGCGGCGACGGCATCGGACACCATCTGATTGGTGGCTCCGACACACAGGCATACGTACATCCGGTTACCCCTACCGACCGTCGTTCTCAGGCGTCATCAGATCGATTGCGGCGGCGAATTCCCCGACGAACGGTCGGGGGTAGCCACCGATGCCGACACCGGTCATCCACTCCGCGGCGGTGTCCGGGCGGTCCATCCAGCGCTGTGCGCTTGCGGCGCTGTCGATCTCCATCAGCGTCATCACCTCGCGGCCGTCGTCGACCGCCTGATACACCCACACCTTGCGCACGCCGGCCTCGGCGAACCGGCCCAGCCCGCCGTGCACCTTCGCCATCAGGTCTTCGGGGTCTGCGACCGTGGAAACAACCCCGACGATCACCTCCGAACCGGGCAGTTCGTCACCGGGCGGGGTGAGGTTGATCTTCTCGCGGACCTCGCCGGCGAAGATCGCCGGCAGGTCGTTGACCCCGCTGCGGTCGAACCATTCGAAGACGGCGGGGGAGCGCAGCAGTTCTTTGACGGAGATTCGGTGCCGCAGGCCGATAGTGACCAGCACCCGCTTCGGCTCGAAGGCCGACGTGTAGAGCACCGCGTGCCGCGCGCCCAGGGCCACCAACGGGGAATGGTCATCCCGGATCAGCGACCAGGTCCGGTCGACGTCGTCGACCTGGTAGTCCAGCGCGAGCACCAGTGAATGCGGGTCGTCGCGGTGGGAGACACGGCTGCCAGAAACGCCGACATGTCGGCTAGGCGAAACGAGTCTCATGTTAGTAGAGTCTAACCTAAGTTCCGCGCATCAGGCACGGTCCCCGGCGATCCGTTCCCGCCGGCTCCGGTGGCCGATGTGCCGATTCGACGCGCCGAGACGCGGGTAAACAACGCCCTGCGACCGGCGACCTGCACTAGATTGAATTCGGCGCGTTACGGCGATGATCCAGCCCAATCCGTCGTCGCGGCCGGCATGCGAGGTTCTTCACACCAGAGGAGTGATCATGCAAGGCGACCCCGAGGTTCTCAAACTGCTCAACGAGCAGTTGACCAGCGAACTCACCGCGATCAACCAGTATTTCCTGCATTCGAAGATGCAGGACAATTGGGGGTTCACCGAGTTGGCCGGCCACACCCGCGCCGAATCTTTCGAGGAGATGCGCCACGCCGAGGCGATCACCGACCGCATCCTGCTGCTCGACGGCCTGCCGAACTACCAGCGCATCGGATCGCTGCGCATCGGCCAGACCCTGCGCGAGCAGTTCGAGAGCGACCTCGCGGTCGAAATGGACGTGCTGAACCGGCTGCGGCCGGGCATCGTGATGTGCCGCGAGAAGCAGGACAGCACCACGGCCAAGCTGCTTGAGGGCATCCTCGCCGAGGAGGAATCCCACATCGACTATCTGCAGACTCAACTGGAGCTGATGGACAAGCTCGGCGAGGCGCTGTACTCGGCGCAGTGCGTCTCCCGCCCGCCGTCCTGATAGTCACCGCGGGTGCCCGTTAGCGCCGAAGCCGACGGGAGGACCACGATGACCACGACGGCGAGTTCACCGCCGGTCGCCGACGACATGCGGCCGACGGTCAGCCCGCAACGCCGCAACCTGATCTTCCTGGCGATCGTGTTCGGTCTGCTGATGGCCGCACTCGATCAGACCATCGTGGCGACGGCGCTGCCGACGATCGTCTCGGATCTCGGCAACGCCGGCCACCAGTCGTGGGTCGTCACCAGCTATCTGCTCACCTCGACCATCGCGACGATCCTGGCGGGCAAGCTCGGCGACCTGTTCGGCCGCAAGCGGGTCTTCCAATCCGCCGTGGTGTGCTTCGTGGCCGGGTCGGTGCTGTGCGGGTTGTCCTCCTCGATGGGGATGTTGGTCGGTGCCCGAGCACTGCAGGGCATCGGCGGCGGCGCGATCACCGTCACCGCCGCCGCGCTGATCGGCGAGGTCATACCGCTGCGCGAACGGGGCCGCTACCAGGGCATGCTGGGCGCGGTCTTCGGAGTCACCACCGTGATCGGTCCGCTGCTGGGCGGGTATGTCACCGACTACCTGACCTGGCGATGGGCGTTCTGGATCAACCTGCCGATCTCGGTGGTCGTGTTGATTGTTGCCGGGGCAGCGATCCCGGCGCTGGCCGGCCGATCCAAGCCCGTGATCGACTATGCCGGGATCGTGCTGGTCGGGTTGGGCGCCACCGGCCTGACGCTGGCCACCAGCTGGGGCGGAAACCGCTACGCCTGGGGATCGCCGGTGATCATCGGCCTGTTCGTCGGGGCGGTGGTCGCGCTGGCGCTGTTCGTCTGGGTGGAGAGCCGTGTCGCCGCGCCCATCCTGCCCACCCGGCTCTTCGCCGACCCGGTGTTCGCGGTGTGCTGTGTGCTGGCGTTCGTGGTGGGCTTCGCGATGCTGGGCGCGCTCACCTTCCTGCCCACCTTCATGCAGTACGTCGACGGCGTCTCGGCGATCACCTCGGGGCTGCGCACCCTGCCCATGGTGGTCGGCATGCTCGTGACGTCCACCGGCAGCGGCGCCCTGGTCGGCCGAACCGGGCGGTACAAGATCTTTCCGGTGGTCGGCACCGCGCTGATGACACTGGCGTTCGCGCTGATGTCGCAGATGGACGCTGCCACACCGGCGCTGGTGCAGTCGCTGTATCTGTTGCTGCTGGGGGCCGGTATCGGGCTGTCGATGCAGGTGCTGGTGCTGGTGGTGCAGAACACCTCGAGCTTTGCCGACCTCGGCGTGGCCACCTCGGGGGTCACGTTCTTCCGGACCATCGGCAGCTCGTTCGGCGCCGCGGTGTTCGGCTCGCTGTTCGTGAACTTCCTGGACAGCCGGCTCGGTTCGGCGCTGCGCACCGCCGGGCTGACGGCCGAGGCCGCGGCTTCACCGGAGGCGGTGCATCGGCTGGCGCCGCAACAGGCGGCACCGATCGTGGCGGCCTACGCCGAATCACTCGGTCAGGTGTTCCTCTGGGCGGCCCCAGTCGCCCTGGTCGGGTTCGTCCTGGCGCTGTTCCTGCGCGAGGTGCCACTCAAGGAGCTGCACGACAACGCGGCCGACCTCGGTGACGGATTCGGTATGCCCACCAACGAGACGTCGGACGAACTGCTGGAGACCGCCATCGGGCGGCTGCTGCGCAACGAACCGGGGGTACGGCTGCGCAGCATCGCGATGCGGTCCGACTCCCCGCTCGACGTCGCCGGCCTGTGGACGGTGATGCGCATCCACCGCTACACCCAGGTGTTCCGGACCGCACGGCTCAGCGACATCGGCAAGGGACTGGGGGTGCCCTACGAAATCCTCGAACCCACCGTCGATCGCCTGGTGGCGCAGGGCTACGTGCTGCGCGAAGGCGATCATCTCGGACTCACCCGGGCCGGCCTGCGCCAGGTCGGATTCGTCTCGTCGCTGGTTCAGGAGTGGGTGGTGGACAAGCTGGCCCGCTCGCCCGGATTCGCGGGCCGACCCGATCGCGGCGAAGTCGAAGCCGCGTTGCAACGGATCGCCTACCGCAGCCTCGCCGATCGTGATTGGACGGCCCAGTCACCGGAGTTTGCCGGCTCGGCCCACGACGACAGCGCAGCTCGCTAGCATCGCCGGTATGAGCCGAATCGGAGATTTCGAAGCCCACGACATGACTGGCTGGATGGCCAAGTCACCCGAACTCGCCGCCGGCATAGGCGGATTCAGCACCGCGGTCTACAACAAGGGCCGACTGCCGATGCGCACCCGGGAGCTTGCCCGGATGGTGATCGCTCAGGCCAACGAGTGCACGGTGTGCATGAACACCCGCGATGCCGACGGCCCGGCGGCCGGGGTGAGCGAGGACCTCTACGACCACGCGGACCAGTGGCGCACCTGGCCGGGCTACAGCCCCCAGGAACGGATCGCGGCCGAGTTCGCCCACCGATTCGCCACTGACCACACCGGCCTGCGCGACGACGAGGACTTCTGGTCGCGGTGCTCCGAGCATCTCAGCGACGAGCTGCTCGCCGACCTCGCGCTGTCGTGTGCGTTGTGGGTTGGCATGGGGCGGCTGCTGCGCACCCTGGACATCGGTCAGGCCTGCGCATTCACCCTGCCCAGCCGGGTCTGATGCCCCCGGCGCCTTGACAGGTGTCAAGGCACGCGCCGGCCTCGCCTACAGTCATGCGCAGTCGAGGACCGGAGGTGGAAAGTGGCAGGACGTAGGGCGCGGACGGTCGGATGGGCGTTGGCGGTAACCGCTGCCGCGGGAGTTGCCGGCCTGGCGCTGCGCCGCTCGGGTGCTCCCCGGGTCCGCCAGGAGAACCCCGCCCCGTTCAGCCCGGCCTGGACCGCTCCGCCCGCACGCTACGGCGTCGGGGTACGGCGCAACGTGGCCGTGCCGATGAGCGACGGTGTGGTGCTGCGCGTCGACATCCACTACCCGACCGTGCCCGAGACCGGCGCGCCCGCCGACGGGCCGTTTCCGGTGCTGCTGTCGTTGACCCCCTACGGCAAACTGGCGCCGCCGCCGGCGGCGCAGATCGGCGGCGGTCCCGCGCCGCACCTGATCCGGCGCGGCTACATCGAGGTGATGGTCGACGTCCGCGGCACCGGGGCATCCGGCGGGTCGTTCGAGATGTTCGGTCCGGACCAGACCCGCGACGGCGTCGAGCTGGTCACCTGGGCGTCGGCCCTGCCGAACTCCAACGGCCGGGTCGGCATGTTCGGCATCTCCTATCTGGCGATCAACCAGCTGTTCACAGCGGCCGCGGTCGGCCCGGACTCACCACTGAAGGCGATCTTCCCGGTGATGGCCGCCAATGACTTCTACCGGGATGCCGCGACGATGGGCGGGGTGTCGCACCTGCGCACTGTGCACGGGTACGGCTCGGTGTACAGGTTGCTCAACCTGATCAACCCGACCCTGGAGTTCTTCACCCCCGGCGGGCACGCGCGGCCCCGCGCGGGCGGGCTGGCCGCGGTGCGCCAGCGCGGCAAGGACCAGCGCAGCTACTTCGAGCCGCTGGTCACCGAGGCGCGCACCGGCGGTGACGCGGCTTTCGACGGGCCGTTCTGGGACAGCATGCGGCCCGACCTGATCCTGCCCGAGATCGCCGCCAACAATGTGGCCGTCTTTTTGACCGGCGGCTGGCACGACGCCTTCCAACGCGGTGCACCCTTGAACTACGCGGCGTTGCAGAACGCCTACATCGGCCGGCCGGCGAATGCCCCGATGCAGCCCGGACAACCGCTGAGCGACCGGATCAAGCTGATGATGGGGCCGTGGTACCACGTGTCGGACTACGACGGCCTGAACATCCAGGACCTGCAGCTGCGCTGGTTCGACTACTGGCTCAAAGACGATGCGACCGCGGCGATGTCCGGTGCGCCGTTCACCTTCCGGCCGATCGGGGACAACCGGTGGTACCACACCCGCGAGTACCCGATCCCCGAAACCACGCCGACCCGGCTGTACCTCTCGGACGCCGGCCGGTTGACCGCCGACGCCGCGACCGAGCAGACCCTTGCCACGTTGCCGTACCGTTCGCGCGGTCCGGTATCGGGACGCAGCATGGAGCAATGGACGCTGGGGCTCACCAGTTTCGCCACCGCGGCAGCCGGCGGCCGCACCCGATACGACCAGGACAACCGCCGGGTGCAGCCTGGGGCACTGACCTACACCACCGAGCCGTTCGATTCGCCGGCCCTGATCGCCGGGCCGGTGATGCTCAGCGTGCAGGCGAGCGCGGATAGCACCGAGACGCTGTGGGTCGCCCATCTCGACGACGTCGCCCCCGAGGGCGTCAGCCGGCCTCTGACGCAGGGCGCGCTGCTCGGATCACACCGGGAACTCGACCCGGACCGCACGTGGTACCTGCCCGACGGCACCGTGCTGCGCCCGCAGCATTTGAGCACCCGCGACGCGGCGCAGCCCGTCGAACCGGGGGAGCCGACGCGCTATGACATCGAGATCTTCCCGACCGCGGCACTGATCGCCCCCGGGCACCGGCTACGTCTGACGTTGACGACCTACGACTTCCCGCACCTGGTGCCGACCGAATCCGCCCGTCAGGCGTTGGCCGGCGGCATCTACCGGGTGCAGCAGGGCGGGCCTACGCCGTCGTTCCTGCTGCTGCCGGTGGCCGCCCCGGACGCCCTGGACTGATCAGCCCTTTTCTACTGGCCCTGTTCTACTGGCCCTGTTCTACGACGTCCCGGATGCGCTCCAGCGTGCGCCGCATGTCGCGGATGTTGTTGCGCTGCCGCAGGAAACCGCCGAACGCGTAGTAGTACACGTTGGTCAGGACGGAGTCGGCCAGCCGGAACGACTCGGTGACATCGGTACCGTCCGCGGTGGGGATCAACTCGTAGCGCCACTTGTTCAGGGCTCGATCACCGGCGAGCACCGCGAAGCCGAACACCCGGTTCGGTTCGCACTCGGTGACCCGGCACGTCGTCCAGTAGACCGGCCCGATCCCGTTTCGCCGGACGTGGCCGCGGAAGCGTGCCCCGACCGCCGGTCCGGTGGCACCGTCGAGCCATTCGGCTTCGAAGGTCTCCGGGGAGAACTGCCCGATCTTGCGGACATCGGCCACCAGATCCCAGATCCGTTCGGCCGGGGCCGCCATGTGTACTGTCGCTGAACCCTGCATGCTTGCCAATCCAAGCACTCCAGGCGCCGCGGGGTAACCCCTCCCGGGAAAAGCACTGCGCCCCATCCGGAATCGGATGGGGCGCAGTGATGAGACTTCGACGCTCGCAAGCGGAGGGCTTAGCCTTCGCCGCCGCCACCCCCGCTGGCACCCAGGTGGCTCTGCAGGTCAGGCTTCATCGCCTGCAGCTGAGCACCCCAGTACTCCCAGCTGTGGGTGCCGTAGTCCGGGAAGTTGAACACCGCGTTGCTGCCGCCCGCCGCGGTGTAGAGCTCCTGGAACTTCTTGTTCTGGCCGATCATGAAGTTGCCCTCGAGGAATGTCGCGGGGATGTTGTCGCCACCCAGCTCGTTCGGGCGGCCGTTGCCGCAGTAGACCCACAGGCGGGTGTTGTTGGCCACCAGCTTGTCGACGTTGACCGTCGGGTCGTTGCGCAGCCACGCCGGGTCACTGTCGGGACCCCACATGTCTTCCTTCTTGTAGCCGCCGGCGTCACCCATGGCCAGGCCGATCCAGCTCTTGCCCTCCGACGGGTTGACGTAGCCGGACAGCGAGCCCGCGTAGGTGAACTGGTTCGGGTGGTAGATCGCCAGGTTGAGCGCCGACGCGCCGGCCATCGACAGGCCGACGGCCGCGTTGCGGCTCTGGCTCACGCCGTACTCCGATGCCAGGTAGGACGGCAGCTCGCTGGTGAGGAAGGTCTCCCACTTGTAGGTGGAGCAGCCCGCCTTGCCGCAGGCCGGCTTGTACCAGTCGCTGTAGAAGCTGGACTGGCCGCCGACCGGCATGATGACCGAGATGCCCGACTGGTAGTACCACTCAAACGCCGGGGTGTTGATGTCCCAGCCGTTGTAGTCGTCCTGGGCGCGCATGCCGTCGAGCAGGTACAGCCCGGGGGAGCCGGAGCCGCCCGGCTGGAACTGCACCTTGATGTCACGGCCCATACCTGCTGAAGGAACCTGCAGGTACTCGACCGGCAGACCCGGCCGCGAGAACGCCGATGCGGTCGCTTCGCTGCCCGTCAGGCCGATCAGGCCCGGCAACGCTGCTGCGGCCACCGCGCCGACCATAAGTCGGCGTGCCCAGCGCATCCCTTTGGTCACGTCTGTCATTCCTGCCCCTTGTCGTCTTCCTGCGGAACGCTCTCGAAATGTATCCAGCTAGCTAACTTGTCGATCGCGACGCAAAGTACGCCACCACTTTCGTGTCGGCCCTCAACATGCAGCGACAGTCGCCATTTGGTACCCCGCTGCCTTCTCAGGGATCTGACCCGCCGGATAGCATACCCGATTTCGGGGCCGGGACCCGGCTAGGCACAGCGGAACGACACGCGTAGGCTCGCCTCCCGTAAGCCGACAAGACCACACAGTCCTGGGCTGTCCCCGGTCCGCTGCGGTGCCTGCCGAACCCCCCTCGGGCGAGGCGAAGACACCCGGCCGACGTGGTGACATCGCAGATCAGGACGATTGGGGCACGCGATTTTGGACACGGTACTGGGGCTGGCGCTGACACCGACAACGGTCGGCTGGGTCATGGACGAGAGGCATGTCGACGACTGCCCGACGGCGGCCGGTGACGAGTTCGGTGTCGACCGCGGCGGCCCGGGCCTGGACGCGGTGAGTATGGCGGCGTCGGTGTCGGCCGTCGCGGCGAGGGCCCGCACCATGGTGGCGGCTCGCGGTGACCGACTGCACGGTGTCGGAGTTACCTGGAGCGATGATGCCGCCGTCGCGGCTGCGCTGCTGCTGGAATGGCTGGCCGATGCCGGCTTCGAGAATGTGGTGCCGGTGCGGTTCAGCGAGGCGGCTGCCTCGCTGACCGGTGGGGTCGGCCGGCGGGGCGACCGGACGGCGGTGTGCGTCATCGAACCCGGATCGGCCACCCTGGTGTTGCACGACGGCGTCGGCGATCTGGATCCGATCGTCACCTCCTGTCCGATCGGCGGCACCGAGGAGGTGACGGGCTGGCTGGCTGACGCGTTCGCCTCGGGCGACCACCGGCCCGACGTGCTGATGGTGGCCGGCTCGATGCGCGGCATGGACCGGCTGGGACGCCGGCTGGAATCCAAGTTGAAGGTGCCCGTCTTCGTTCAGGGCGGTGCCCAGCAGGCGTTGGCGCGGGGAGCGGCACTGGCCCTGGGGCCGCACGCCGACCTGACCGGTCCACCGATCCAGGGGGTCACGACGGGTCTGGACCTCGGGCCGCAGCGTCGGATGTCGCTGTCCTACGCCGGGGCGCTGACCATGCTGACCGGGGGAGCGGTGACGTTCGTGGCGTCGTTGTCCGCTGCGCTGAGCCTGGAACTGGGCCCGAGCAAAGACGTGCCGGCTGTGCGGCCGCCCGAACACGTGACGGTGGCGCGTGTCGCGGTGCCGGCTGCGCCGCCGCCCGCTCCCCGGGTCGAGGCGCCCGCGGTGCCGGAGGCACCACCCGTCGAGTTCGGTTCGCTGTGGGATGCGCCGGCCGTGGCCCCGGCGCCACCACCGGCCGGCCAGCCGTCGCTGCTGGATCGGGTTCGGCAGCACATTCCGCGTCTTCCCGGCCGCTGAGGTCAGGCCCCCTGGATCATCCGCCGACCTCGTCGGCCGGGACCGTTGCCGAGAAGGACACCGTCACCTCGTCGGCGACCTGCATCGCGCCCATCAGCATCGAAAAGCGCCGGACGCCGAAGTCGCTCTGGCGCACCCGGCTGTCGCCGTCAACCTGCCATGAGCCGCCGGGTTCATGCGGCGGTCCCAGCTTCGGCTCTCCTCCGTCGAGCCTCGCTGAACCGCCGGGTTCATGGGGCGGTCCCACTCGCACCTCGATCATGTGCGGCTTCGTCCGGCCGTGTATCTCCAGGGTGCCGGTCAGTCGATAGCCGTCGTCGGTCGGCTCGATATCGTTGGACTCGAACCGGATTCGTTCATATTTGGCGCTCTCCAGGCATTTGAGCGCATTGCCGCGGATCAGCGCTTTCTCCGGCGGGGTCAGCGGGGTCAGCCCGCCGTCACCGCGAAGCACCCGCAGCGCATCGACGTCGACGGTCAGGGTCACGGAGGTGGGCCGAGCGCCCGACCACGACACCGCGGCCTGCCAGCGCTCCATGGCGATCATGAGCCGATGGCCCATCTTGGCGGCCCGGCCGGCCACATCGGTGCCCAGCAGCAGCCGGCCGTGCGATTCGTCGAACTGCCCCTGCGTCTCGGCCATCTGCGGCACTCTAACGGGCTTGGCCCGTCGATCGCCCCGGCGGGCGTCCGGCGGCAATCGGCGGATTCGTGATGCCGCGTCGCGGTCACCCGTTAGGCTTCGACGCGGGGCCGCCTGGTGGCCCGGACCGAGACGAACAAGGGCATTAGGGTCGCAGAATGATTCGTGAATTAGCCGCAGCTGCTTTGCTCGCCGGTGCCGCGGGGGTGGCCGCCGTGCACGGCGCACCCGCCGCCGGCGCCTACCCGGGTGACGTGCCGGGTATGGCCGAGGGGCAGCGTCAGGGCGACGCGTGCTTCAGCTGGGAGCGCTTCATCTACGGCCACGGCCCCAACGGCCAAGCGCTGGCATGCCATTTCATCGCCAACCAGTGGCCGCCCAAGGACACCGGGTTCTGGCAGATCTCCTACCCGCTCTACGGCGTGCAGGACATCGGTTCGCCGTGCCCGAGTCCGCAGTCGGCCGCGCAGTCGCCCGACGGGTTGCCGCTGCTGTGCATGGGCGCACGCGGCTGGCAGCCCGGTATCTACACCGGTGGCATCGGACCCTACTTCCCGCCCGGGATCGCCCAGGTCGGGTGACCGCGCCGTGAGCCCGCCTCCCGCCGCCGGACAGTTTTCGTCCAGGCAGGTGCACTAGCTTCGATCACGGGAGCTACACGGGGAGGTACCGCATTGGCGGAACGCGGCGCGGCGTCAGAACTGTTGGTGATCTTCGGGATAACCGGAGACCTGGCCCGCAAGATGACGTTCCGCGCGCTGTACCGCTTGGAGCGCCGCAACCTGCTGGACTGCCCCATCCTCGGGGTGGCCAGTGATGACATCTCGGTCGAGGACCTTGTGGACCGGGCCGGCGACGCGATCCGCAAGACCGGCGAGCCGTTTGACGATGCGGTGTTCGACCGGTTGGCGAAACGGTTGTCCTACCTGCACGGCGACGTCACCGATGCCGCGCTCTACGACCAGATAGCCAAGCGGGTCGGCACCGACCGACAGTGTCTCTACTACCTGGAGATGCCGCCGTCGCTGTTCGCCCCGATCGTCGAAAACCTTGGTCGGGCCGGTCTGTTGACGCGTGCCCGGGTGGCGGTGGAGAAGCCGTTCGGCCACGACCTGACCTCGGCCCGCGACCTGAACACCCGGCTGCGCGCGGTGCTGCGCGAGGAGCAGATCCTGCGGGTGGACCATTTCCTGGGCAAGGAACCCGTCGCTGACGTCGAGGGCCTGCGGTTCGCCAACACCACGCTCGCCGAACTCTGGGACCGCCGAAGCATCGCCGAAATCCACATCACCATGGCCGAGAACTTCGGTGTCGAGGATCGCGGCAGCTTCTACGACTCCGTCGGTGCGTTGCGCGATGTGGTGCAGAACCATCTGCTGCAGGTGTTGGCGCTGATCGCGATGGAACCGCCGGTCGGTCCCGGCGACGACGACCTCAACGACAAGAAGGCCGAGGTGTTCCGGGCCATGTCGCCCGCCGACCCGGCGCACTGCGTGCGGGGCCAGTACCGCGGTTATGCCGACGTCCCGGGGGTGGCCGACGGGTCGCAGACCGAGACGTTCGTCGCGCTGCGGCTGCAGATCGAGAACTGGCGCTGGTCCGGGGTGCCGATCTTCCTGCGGGCGGGCAAGGCGCTGCCGCAACGGGTCACCGAGGTCCGGCTGTTCACCCACCGGGTTCCGGCGCTGGCGTTCATGCCGCAACGCGAGCACGCACCGCGGAATCAGATCGTCCTGCGCATCGACCCGGATCCGGGCATGCGGCTGCAACTGGTGGCCCACGACGATGACGTCTGGCGTGACGTCCACCTGGATTCGTCGTTCACCCATGACCTGGGTGAGCCGATCCAGCCCTACGAGCGGTTGTTGCATGCGGCGATGGTCGGCGACCGCCGACTGTTCGCCCGCGAGGACAGCATCGAGGAGACCTGGCGCATCGTGGCGCCGCTGCTTGACCATCCAGGAGTGGTCCACACCTACGAGCCCGGCTCGTGGGGGCCAGACGCCGCGCAGGCGCTGGTGCGCGGACATCGGAGTTGGCAGGACCCGTGGTTGCCGGAAGGCGGCCCGACACAGTAAGGGAGACAGGGCAACATGCGACTGGGAATGATCGGTCTGGGCCGGATGGGCGCCAATCTCGTTCGGCGGCTGGTAGACGGCGGCCATGAGTGCGTCGTCTATGACCACAATCCCGATGCGGTTGCCGCACTGGCCGGTGGGGACGGGATCACCGGGGTGTCCTCGTTGGCTGAGTTGGCGGAGAACCTGCCGGCCCCGCGGGCGGTGTGGGTGATGGTGCCGGCCGGGAAGATCACCTCGGGCGTCATCGAGGAGCTGGCCGGAACACTGGCGGCCGGTGACATCGTGATCGACGGCGGCAACTCGTACTACCGTGATGACATAATGCACTCGAAGCTACTGTCCGACAATGGCATTCATCTGCTGGACTGCGGCACGAGCGGCGGGGTGTGGGGCCGTGAGCGTGGCTACTGCCTGATGGTCGGCGGCGACCGGGATGCCTTCGACCAGGTTGAGCCGATCTTCGCCACGATCGCGCCGGGCGTTGAGGCCGCCCCGCGCACGCCGGGCCGCGAGGGTGAGGTCTCGCAGGCCGAGAAGGGCTACCTGCACTGCGGCCCGTCCGGGGCGGGGCACTTCGTGAAGATGGTGCACAACGGAATCGAGTACGGGATGATGGCGTCGATCGCCGAGGGGCTGAACATCTTGCACCACGCCAACATCGGCAAGACCGATCAGGAAGGCGACGCCGAGACCGCGCCACTGACCCACCCCGAGTTCTACCAGTACGACATCGACATCGAACAGGTCACCGAGGTCTGGCGGCGGGGCAGTGTGATCGGCTCCTGGCTGTTGGACCTGACCGCCAGCGCCCTACAGAAATCGCCCGCGCTGGAGGAGTTCGCCGGCCGGGTGTCCGATTCCGGCGAGGGCCGCTGGACGGTCATCGCCGCGATCGACGAAGGGGTGCCCGCCCCGGTGCTCACCACCGCGCTGTATGCCCGTTTCGCCTCGCGTCATCTGTTCGAGTTCGGAGCGAAAGTGTTGTCGGCGATGCGTAAGCAGTTCGGTGGGCACGACGAGAAGTCGCCGACCTAGCGGCGCCGGCCGAGTCCGATCCTGGCCGGTCACGGCCCTCGCATGCCAGTATTGGGGAATGGGCCGCAACGGCGGCGAGCACCCAGACGAGCGGTGTTCCGGTGATGACCGGTAGCGACAGGACGATCACGCGGGTGATCGCCTTGATCGTGCTGCTGCTCGCGGCCGGTGCCGCCACCCGCGGATATCTGCCCGGTGTCACGCACGAGCCCCGCCGAACGCCCGCCGCGGGCCCGGCCGAAATGATCACCCTGATCGCGCTGCTGGCGGTATCGGTGGGCGCTGTCGCGTTCGCCGGGGCCTACCGGATGCGCCATCGGCGTGCGGTGGCCGGCAGCATCGGCGAGCTGTCCGTGACCGCGGGCGCCCATCGCGGCAGGCCGGGGTGGCGGGTGCTGCTGATCGTGGCGGCGGCCGTGGTGGCGTGGCTGCTGATGCTGTTCGCGTTGCTGGCATTGGGCGGGGGACTCCGGATCGGTATTCCGGCAGGGATCTTCGGGTCGCGGGGCGATGTGCCGGTGTCTCCAACCGCCCCGGGGGAGCAGGCGCCGCTGACGCCGCACCCGGCGCCCAGCCTGGACGGTTCGGGTGGTGACGTGACCGGCTATCTGCTGGCGTCCGCCATCGCACTGGTGGCGCTGATCGCGGTCGGGGTTGTCGCGGCACAAGCCCGCAATACCCGGCCTCGGCCGCCGGCCACCCGCCCGGTGCCGATCGCCAAGCCAACCCCCAGTGCAGGCGAAACCCTGGCGCGGGCAGCAGAACTCGGGCTGACCCGGATCGCCGACCGTAGTCGCGGGCCGCGGGAGGCCATCATCGCCTGCTATGCGGTGATGGAGCGTCACCTCGCCGACGACCCCGACGTCGCACCGCGGGATTTCGACACCCCCACCGAAGTGTTGGCGCGGGCGGTCGCACACCACGCGCTGGCGGCAGGCAACGCCTCCCGGCTGGTGGAACTGTTCACCGAGGCGCGTTTCAGCCCGCACCTGATGAATGAGCAGCACCGTGCCGAGGCGGTCGCCAGCCTGCGGCTGGTGCTGGATGAACTCCGGGCGTCGACATGAAACTGCTTGCACTGCAGGGGTTCCTGCTCATCATCGCGGTTGAGATGGTTGCGGTGCTGGTCCATCAACAGCACATCATGCTGTGGGCGGCCGGCGTCGCGGTTGCGGTACCGCTGGCCGGCCTGCGGCGGTTGCTGACGACGGGTGACGCCGGATCGGCTGACGGCGTGCCGATCATCGACGAGCCCGGAGCGGCATTACGGCAATGGCTGTCGGGCACCGAAGCCAGAATCCGCTGGTCGGAATCGACCAGGGCAGACTGGGATCGGCGTTGGCGGCCGACTCTGGCGGGCCGGTTCGAGGTCTCCAGTGGGCAGGGGCGGGTGAAGGATCCCGCGGCGTTCGCCGCAACCGGAGTAATGCTGTTTGGCGACGCGCTGTGGCCGTGGGTGGACCCCGGCAACGTCGCGCCGGCCGGAGAGGACGGACCCGGGCCCGGACGCGCAGTGCTGGAAGAGATCCTGCGCCGGCTGGAGCAGCGATGAGTACCGAACTCTCCGGCACGGCGGCAGTGACCGCGCAGCGGTGCACCGCGGTGCTGGACGAGATCGAGCGGGCGGTGGTGGGCAAGCGCAGCGCCCTCATGCTGATTCTGACCACCGTGCTCGCCGGCGGCCACGTGCTGATCGAAGACCTGCCCGGATTGGGCAAGACGTTGATCGCCCGGTCGTTCGCGGCCGCGCTCGGACTGGATTTCACCCGGGTCCAGTTCACCCCGGACCTGCTGCCGGCAGACCTGCTCGGCACCACTATCTACGATATGGCCTCGGGCAGTTTCGAATTCCGGCGCGGGCCGATCTTCACCAACCTGGTGCTGGCCGACGAGATCAACCGGACCCCGCCCAAGACCCAGGCCGCGTTGTTGGAGGCGATGGCCGAAGGCCAGGTCAGCATCGACGGCCACACCCACCGGTTGCCCTCGCCGTTCATCGTGCTGGCCACCGACAATCCGATCGAGTACGAGGGCACCTACCCGCTGCCGGAGGCCCAGCTGGACCGGTTCGCGATCAGGCTGCGACTGGGTTATCTGTCCGAGCAGGGTGAGACGGCCATGTTGCGCCGGCGCCTGGATCGGGGCGCCGCGCTGCCGACGGTGCGCCAGGTGGTCGATGCCGATGACGTTGTGGCGATGCGGGAATCCGTGGAACAGGTCAGCGTGCACGACGACGTGCTGCGCTATGTGGTCTCACTGGCCAACGGAACCCGGCACCATCCGCAGGTGGCCGTGGGCGCCAGCCCACGATCAGAACTCGACCTGATTCAACTCGCCCGGGCGCGCGCGTTGCTGCTCGGCCGCGACTACGTGATCCCCGAGGACGTCAAGGCGCTGGCCACTTCGGCGGTCGCGCACCGGATCACGCTGCGGCCGGAGATGTGGGTGCGCCGTGTTCAGGGCGCTGATGTGGTGGAGGAGCTGCTGCGGCGGCTGCCGGTGCCTCGAACCCCGGATGCGGCCGGACCGGCGCCGGGCGCAATGCCGACATGACTCACAGCCCCGAGCCCGGCGAGGTATTCGAAACGGATGTCGAATTACGTTGGCATGCCTCGCCGTTGACCCGGGCACTGGCCTCCTGCGCGGCGGTGGCGCTGGCGGTGGCGGTGGGCGGGTCGCGCTGGCAGCTGATCGCCTTCGCCGCACCGCTGCTGGGCGTGTTGTGCACACTGGGTTGGCAGTCCCCGGCGCCGGTTCTTCGGGTCCGTGCGACTCCTGCGGCGCAGCGTTGCTTCGAATCCGAGCCGGTCGAATTGACGGTCCGCGTAACGACATCCGATCCTGACGCGCCACCGACAGAGCTGGAATTGTCGGCGCACCCCGCATTGTGGTTCGACGCCGCCGAGCGCATCGCGGAGGTCGCCGGCGAGGGCGCGCTGGGTAAATCGGTGACCGCCACCGCAGCACGCTGGGGTCGCTACCCGATACGTGCCACCGTGGGCGCCGTGGGCCGGGGCGGGCTGCTGGCCGGCACGGCCACCGTCGCGGTCGCCGAAGTCACGGTGTTCCCGCTGGCCCCGCCGCAGTCCACGCCGATCCCGCGCAGCGAGCTTCTCGACCGAGTCGGCACCCACCTGACCCGGCACCCGGGCCGCGGTGTGGAATACGCCGACATCCGTGCCTACGTGCCCGGCGACCCGCTGCACTCGGTGAATTGGCCGGTGAGTGCACGGCGGGGCAGCCTGCACGTGACCCAGCGGCTGACCGACCGGGGCGCCGACGTGGTGGTGCTCGTCGACGACTACCCGCAACCGGGCGGCCCGGCGACCGTCGCGACCGAACGAGCGGTGCTCGGCGCGGCGCAGGTGGTGCAGACCGCACTGCGCAACGGTGATCGCGCCGGCATCGTCACACTTGGTGGCCGCCATCCGCGCTGGGTCGGCCCGGACATCGGTCAACGCCAGTTCTACCGCATCGTCGACGCGGTTCTCGGCGCCGGCGACGGCTTCGAAACCACCTCCGGAACACTCGCGCCGCGGGCGGCGGTGCCGGCCGGTGCCCTGGTCATCGCGTTCTCGACGCTGCTGGACACCGAGTTCGCGTTGGCGCTGACTGATCTGCGCCGACGCGGGCATGTGGTGCTGGCGGTCGATGTGCTGACCGGCTCGCCGTTCGAAGTCGAGCCCGATCCGCTGGTCACTCGGCTGTGGGCGTTGCAGCGCAGCGCCATGTACCGCGACATGGCCACCATCGGCGTCGACGTGGCGGCCTGGCCGGCAGAGCAGCCGCTGGAGTCCTCGATGCGACTGGTGACACAGCGCCATCGACCGACGGCGGTGCGCAGATGAGCACCATGGCGCGGCCCGTGCCGGTGTTGGCGTCCGTGGGGTGCGGGCTGGCGATGGCGGCCGCCGCGGTGCCCGGAGCCTCCGGCACGGCCTCGAAACCAGCCGCCGCCACGGTGCTGCTGGCCGTCTGCGCGGTGCTGGCCGCGTTTCGGTGGCGTGCGGCGGCCACCTGTGCGGTGCTGCTGGTCGCCGTGGCGATCGGACTCGCCGACCCGCCGACGGTCGCGGCGGCAGTGGCCGGGCTGGCCGCGGTGGGACACCTGCTCCTGCGACACGCCGCCGGCGGCACCGCCACCGTGACCGCCCCGGCATTGATCGGCGCGGCGACGTTCAGCGTCGTCGGCGTGATCGCCGCAGGTTTTCCCCTGCAGTTGCCGTGGCTGCCACTGGCGGCGGCACCTGCCGTGCTGGCCGGTTACCTGTTGGCGCTGCGCCCGTTCCTGGCTACACCGACGCGGCGGCGTTGAACTCCTCGAGCCGGCCGGTGGCCTCGAGGTATTCCTGAATCCAGCGCTCGATGACGGTCGCGGTCTTCTCGACCTTGGTGAACTGGCCGACGACCTGACCGACCGGGTTGAACGCCACGTCGACGCTCTCGTTGGGGTACTTGTTCGTGGCTCGCACCGCCATGCCGGAGACCATGTACTGCAGCGGCATGCCCAGCGGCTTCGGGTTCTCCGGAGCCTCCCACG
>NZ_CP083986.1:2478232-2479577 GCF_020172685.1 [Mycobacterium] nativiensis
GGGCCGGCCTCCAACGCGATGGCCGCCGCGGCAGCGCCCTACGCGGTGTGGATGGGCACCACCGCCGCCCAGGTAGAGCAGGCCGCCATGCAGGCCAAGGCGGCGGCCGCGGCGTTCGACGCGGCATACGCGATGACGGTCGCACCGCCGCTGATCGTCGCCAACCGGTCTCAGCTCGCGGCGCTCGTGGCGACCAATTTCCTCGGTCAGAACGCTGCGGCGATCGCGGCCACCGAGGCGCAGTACGGCCAGATGTGGGCCCAGGACGCCGGTGCCATGTACGGCTACGCGGCGTCGTCCGCGGCGGCGACCAAGGTCACGCCGTTCACCGCACCGCATGAGGTCGCCGACCCGTCGGCGCAGGGTACGCAGCAGGCGGCGGTCTCCCAGGCCGCCGGTACGGCGGCCACGTCAAACGCGCAATCCGCAGCGTCCCAGGCGCTTACGAACATGCCCAACACACTGCAGAGCCTCGCGTCGCCCACCCAGTCGTCGGCGCCTGCTTCATTGATCGACTGGCTCGCCAGCTTCTTGGGTGTGGAGCCTGGCGATGTGGCGAACGGCGCCACCAACCTGATGAGCAGCTCGTTCAGTCCGATGGCCGCGGCCGGGATCTCCAGTTTCGCTGCCGACATGGCGGTGGTGCGTGGTGCTGCCATCGCCGCCGGGGACCCGCTGGGCTTAGGCGCCATCGACCCGTTCACGCCGATGCTCGGAGCGCTGGGCGGCGGATTGGGCAACGGAATGCACGGGTTGGGTGGTGGTCTGGGTGCCGCCTCGGCGAGCATGGGCCACGCCGCGTCGGTCGGGGCGTTGTCGGTACCGCAGTCGTGGGCCGCCGCCGTTCCGGCAACGGCGGCTCCGGGTACCTCGGTCGCCGCCACCGGCTGGACGGTCGCTGCGCACGCACCGGAGGCCGGCGCGGCCGGCATGCCCGGGGTGCCGCTGGCGGGCGCCGGGCAGGGCCGCAACTACGGTTTCGCCGCGCCGCGGTACGGCTTCAAGCCCACGGTGATGGCTCGGCCGGTGGTCGCCGGCTAGGCATGTGTCATCGTTGAAGTCATGCAGACGCTGAGCGTCGCCGAGTTCACGTTGCGACTGGCTGTCGGGCTGGGCTGCGGTGCACTGATCGGGCTGGAAAGACAGTGGCGTGCGCGCATGGCGGGACTGCGTACTAACGCACTCGTTGCCGCCGGTGCGACGCTGTTCGTGCTGTACGCCGTCGCGGTCGAACCCAGCTCCACCCGCGTCGCGTCGGACGTGGGCTCGGGGGTGGGGTTCCTCGCCGGCGGGGGGAGCCTACGCGAGGGGTTCAACGGCGGCGGCCTGCACAACGCGGCCACCC
>NZ_CP083986.1:2479677-2480926 GCF_020172685.1 [Mycobacterium] nativiensis
CGCGGAGGGCCGCGCGCCGCCACGTGCCAGCACCGCCCCGGGGGGGAAGGCCGCCGCTGGCCCGCGAGCCACCGGCGCCACCCCGGGGGCGGTTCTGCAGGGCACGCGTCAGCCGGGTGTACTCCTCGACATCGAGCAGCCCCGCCGACACCGACTCGGCGATCATCTCGCTCAACTCGACGGTGGAGACCGTGATCTCCAGCTCGTCCTTGGGCTCCACCCGCAGGGCCCGCATGATGACGTGCGCGCACCAGTTGTAGAAGACGATGAACGGCCGCGCGGCGGCCATGTAGAGCAGGTAGGGCGGGATCAGCAGCATCGCCGCGGTCTCCGGGCCGGCCAAGGTGATGTTCTTCGGAACCATCTCGCCGAACAGCACATGCAGGGTGACCACGACCGCCAGGGCGACGACGAACGCCACTGTGTGCAGCAGCGGATCGGGGATGCCCGCCAGCCGGAACGGGTGTTCGAGCAGGTCAGCGACTGCTGGCTCACCGATACGGCCGAGCAGGATCGAACACACTGTGACCCCGAGCTGGAAGCCGGCCAGCATCAGGGGCAGCTGTTCACCGGCGCGAATGACGGTGACCGCGCTGCGCCTGCCTTGTTCGGCCAGGGCCTCCAGCCGGTCCCGGCGGGCCGAGATGAGCGAGAACTCCGCGCCGACGAAGAACCCGTTTCCGACGATCAGCACCACCGTGAGCACCACGTTCAGCACGTCACCCATCCCGTGCCCCCAAATGGGTGAGCTCCAGCAGGTCGATACGCCGGCCGTCCATCCGGACCACCCGGGCCAGCCAGCGTGGCGGGTGCGTGGAGAGCTCGTCGGGGTCGAACGCTGTCAGCTCCACGGTCTCGCCGGCCTCCGGAATGTGGCCGAGTTCCTGCAGCACCAGTCCGCCGATGGTCTCGTAGGAACCCTCCGGTGCGCGGTAGCCGGTGGCGGCGGCCACCTCGTCGATGCGCAGCAGGCCCGATACCTGCCAACCGCCGCCGGAGGCCACGACGTCGGGGGTGGCGTCGTCGTGTTCATCGCGGACATCGCCGACGATCTCCTCGATGAGGTCTTCGACGGTCACCATGCCTGCGGTGCCGCCGTATTCGTCGACGACCAGGGCGGCCTGCTGGCCGTTGGCCCGGATCTGTTCCATCACGGCGTCGCCGTCGAGGGTCGAGGGCACCACCGCGACCGGTTGAGCCACGGTCGTGACCCGGGTGGATGCGCGATCGGCGACGGCGACCGCGAACA
>NZ_CP083986.1:2481026-2483076 GCF_020172685.1 [Mycobacterium] nativiensis
TCACTGCTGTTGCCACTGACGCTGCAGACCATGTTCGCCAACGACGACGGATCCCCGATGCTGCCCAACACCGGCATCGTGCAGATCGAGGGCAACCCCACCGACGGCTGGACGCTGGTCAGCTGGAACGGGATCGCTGTCCCAGAAGACCCGGGTCTGCTGACGAAACTGATCATGGACGTGCGCGACCTGATCATCACACCGCAAGTTGCCGCGTGGAACCTCTACCAGGCCTTGCTCGGCGGCGACGCGACCACCATCGGTGACGCCCTGCAGACCGGACTGCACGACATCAGCACGACGTTCCTGGGATTCCCCGAGGTGGTGCTGCACGACATCACCGATGCGTTGGCGAACCTCGGGGCGGCCGACGCGAGCGGCTCGGCACTTGCCGATCTGCTGGCGTTGATCTGAGGCGCAGCGCACAATGACCGCGATGACGAATGAACCGTGGCGAAGCAGTGTGAGCGAGTGGCAAGACGGTGGCCGGTGGGTGTCTACCGACGCGGGCCGGTTGTTTGTGCGATCAGGTGCGGGGGATGGGCCGACTGTTCTACTGCTACACGGCTTTCCATCGTGTTCCTATGATTTCCGGTCGGTCGTGGACCGGCTTGCCGGTCGGGCCTGGCTGACGATGGATTTCCTCGGGTTCGGCTTGTCGGAGAAGCCGAACCCGCACCGCTACAGCCTGTTCGAGCAGGCCGACCTGGTGGAGCAGGTGGTGGCATCGAGCGCATCGGGTCCGGTGGTGTTGGCCGCCCACGACATGGGCACCTCGGTCGCCACCGAACTGTTAGCCCGCGATCTCGAGGGCACCCTGAGCTTCGAGATGCAACGTGCGGTGCTGACCAACGGCAGCGTGATCTTGGAGCGGGCCAGCCTGCGGCCGATCCAGAAGGTACTGCGCGGCCCGTTCGGTGGTCTCGCCGCCCGACTGACCAACCGGCGCAGCTTCGTTCGCGGCTTCGGCCGGCTATTCAGCCCGGATCATCCGCTGACCGCTGATGAGGCCGCCGCGCAGTGGGCCCTGCTGACGCACAACGGCGGAAACCGGATCGCGCACCTGCTCTCGGCTTACCTCGACGAACGGGTGCAGTATGCGCAACGCTGGCACGGCGCAGTGCGCGACTGGCCCAAGCCGCTGGGCTTCGTGTGGGGCCTGGGCGATCCGGTCGCCACCACCAATGTGCTCGACGGCCTGCGGCAGCTGCGCCCGGCCGCCGACGTCGTCGAGCTGCCCGGGCTGGGCCACTATCCGCAGATCGAGGACCCGCAGGCGTTCACCGACGGCGTGCTGAGCCTGCTGGTTTAGGTCTCTAGACCGGCACTTCGCTGCGGTCGGCGCTCCACAGTGTGTGGAACTTGCCGTCCGAGTCCGTCCGGCCGTAGCTGTGCGCGCCGAAGTAGTCGCGCTGGGCCTGGGTCAGGGCGGCCGGCAGTCGCTCGGTCCGCAGGCCGTCGTAGTAGGCCAGGGCTGAGGAGAAACCGGGGGCCGGGATCCCCAGGCTGATCGCCGTGGTCACGACTCGACGCCAGGAGTCGATGGCGGCCTCGACCGCGCTGCGGAAATACGGCGCGGCGAGCAGGCTCACCAGGTCGGCGTCGGTGTCGAAGGCCTCTTTGATGCGGTTGAGGAACTTCGCGCGAATGATGCAGCCGCCCCGCCAGATGGTCGCCAGGTCCCCCGGGGTGACATTCCAGCCGTACTCGGCGCTACCGGCCTGAATCTCGTTGAAGCCTTGGGCATACGCGACGATCTTGGAGGCATACAGCGCCTGGCGGACGTCCTCGGTGAACCGGGCCGCATCCGCGGGACGTTCGCCGAGGCTTCCGGCGGCCAGCCCCACCGCAGCGCGACGCTGCGGGACCGAGCCCGACAGCGCCCGGGCGAACACCGCCTCGGCGATGCCGGTGACCGGTACTCCCAGGTCCAGAGCGGACTTCACGGTCCAGCGTCCGGTGCCCTTCTGCTCGGCCTCGTCGACGATGATGTCGACCAGCGGCTGGCCGGTCTTGGCGTCGACCTGCCGCCTGTCTCTTATACACATCT
>NZ_CP083986.1:2483176-2484877 GCF_020172685.1 [Mycobacterium] nativiensis
GGAACGTGCCGAGCACCCGCGTGGCCTCGTGCATCTCGGTCGCGGGCCGGGTTACCGGCACCGCGTAGTCGCGAAAATCAGGCAGGTCCAGATCGCGCAGTAGCAGCCCTCCATTGGCATGCGGGTTGGCGCTCATCCGGCGGTCCCCATGCGGCGCGAGCGCCGACAGCTCCGGCAGTAGGCGTCCGGAGGAGTCGAACAGCTCCGCCGGGCGGTAGCTGCGAAGCCATTCCTCCAGTTGGCGGCGGTGCTCGGGGTCCGTGCGGGTCTGCGCGAGCGGTACCTGATGTGCCCGCCAGGTTCCCTCCACCTGGTGTCCGTCGACCACCTTCGGCCCGGTCCAGCCCTTCGGTGTGCGCAGCACGATCATCGGCCACACCGGCCGCATCGACGAGCCCTCGGTGCGTGCGGCGCGCCAGATCGCCGCGATGTCGTCGAACGCGTCATCGAGGGCGGCGGCGAGCAGTTGGTGTACGACAGCGGGATCGTCGCCGGCGACGGTGATCGGCCGGTACCCGTAACCGCGCAGCAGAGATTCCAATTCCGACTGCGGAATACGAGCCAGCACAGTGGGATTGGCGATCTTGTAGCCGTTGAGGTGCAGAATCGGCAGCACAGCGCCGTCCACGGCGGGGTTGAGAAACTTGTTCGAGTGCCAGCTGGCTGCCAGCGGTCCGGTCTCGGCCTCGCCGTCGCCGATCACGCAGGCGACCACCAGTTCGGGGTTGTCGAAGGCCGCACCGAAGGCATGCACCAGCGCGTAGCCGAGTTCGCCGCCTTCGTGGATGGAACCCGGCGTCTCGGCTGCCACGTGGCTGGGGATGCCGCCGGGAAAAGAGAACTGTCGGAACAACTTCCGGAGCCCGTCGACGTTCTCACCGATGCCCGTGTACACCTCGCCATAGGTGCCCTCGAGATAGGCGTTGGCGACCAGTGCCGGGCCGCCGTGGCCGGGCCCGGTGACGAAGATGACGTTGGCGTCCCGGTCGCGGATGATCCGGTTGAGATGCAGATAGAGCAGGTTCAGCCCTGGGGTGGTGCCCCAGTGTCCGAGCAGTCGGGGCTTGACGTGCTCAGCCCGCAGCGGTTCGGCCAGCAGGGGATTGTCCAGCAGGTAGATCTGGCCTACGGAGAGATAATTGGCGGCCCGCCAGTAGGCATCGAGGCGGGCCAGTTCATCGTCGGAGAGTGTGGGCGGTAACGGAGTCGCGTTGGCTGCACTCACCTTTTCCATTGTCGCGCCCAACGCCGAACGCGGCAACCGATTCATTACCCTGACTGCGTGCTGCTGAAATCGGTTCGTGTGCTCGATCTGGCCTGCGGCGACGCCGACGCGGTCACCCGGTTGCTGGCCGACCTGGGAGCCGACGTGCTCAAGGTGGAGCCCCCCGGTGGCAGTCCGGCGCGGGCCGCGGCACCGCTGCTGGGCGGTGTGAGCATCGCGTTCGCGCTGCACAACGCGAACAAGCGCTCCATCACGTTGGATGCCGCCGAGGAGCGCGATCGCCGTCGCTTCGAGGAGTTGGCCGGGACCGCCGACATCGTGGTGGACAGCGGCTTGCCGGGGCGCGCCGCGGACTTCGGGACCTCCTGCGCTGGTCTGGCCGACCGATTCGCTCACCTGGTGACCATGTCGGTCACCGATTTCGGGACCAGCGGTCCGCGCGCACAGTGGCAGGCCACCGACGCGGTGCTCTACGC
>NZ_CP083986.1:2484977-2486392 GCF_020172685.1 [Mycobacterium] nativiensis
TGGCGGTCCGCACGCCCGACGGTTCGCGGACCCTGGCGGTGCTGCGAGACCCCGATGCCGCCGAGTCGACGGTGCGCGAGGATATCGCCGGTGCTTCGGTCGACGTGCATGAAGACGGCACCGCGACGCTGCGCTAAGTGGTCAGCCGGTCCGGGTTGACGGGTTCCTGGGCGTTGATCAGCGCCTTGATCTCGTCGAGGCCCTCCCAGATGTTGACGTTCATCCCGGCGAGCACCCGGTCTTCGTCATCGAGCCAGAAGCTGGTGTATTCGCGGCCGGCGGGATCGCCGCGAAACACCACGCGGGCGTAGTGCGGCGCGTAGCCGACATACTCCATGCCGAGGTCGTACTGGTCGGTGAAAAAGTAGGGCAGCTCGGTGTATTCGGCGGCTTCGCCGAGCATGCCGGACGCAGCGATCGCCGGCTGTTTGAGGGCGTTGGCCCAGTGCTCGGTGCGGATCCGGGTGCCGAACAACGGATGCTGCGCGGCCGCGATGTCGCCGACGGCATAGATGTCGGGATCGCTGCAGCGCAGGCCGGCGTCCACGAGCACGCCGCCTTCACCGGTGGAAAGGCCGGCCTGCTGGGCCAATTCGATGTTGGGCTGGGCGCCGACCGCGACGAGCACTGCGTCCGCGCGGATCTGCGAGCCGTCGCCTAATCGCAGGCCGGCGGCGGCACCCCCGGCGGTGGTGATCTCGGCGACCGTCGCCCCGGTACGCAGGTCCACACCCTGCTCGCGGTGCAGATCGGCGAAGACTGCGGCGTTCTCCGCGCCGAGACCGGCCAGCGGCAGCGCGGCACTTTCGACCACGGTGACGTCGACGCCGCGCTGGCGTGCGGCGGCGGCCACCTCCATACCGATCCAGCCCGCACCCACCACCGCCAGCGAATCACCGCTCGCCAGCGCCGAATCCAGTGCCGAGGCATCCTCGATGGTCCGCAGATAGTGCACGCGCGGGGCGTCGGCTCCCGGGATCGGCAGCCGACGCGACCGTGAACCCGTGGCCAACAGCAGTTTGTCGTAGCCGAGGTTGGTGCCGTCGGACAGCGTGAGGTTGTGGCCGGATGGATCCATGCTCACAGCGAGGGTGCCCAGCCGCAGGTCGATCTCTTGTTCGCGGTACCAGGATTGGGGTTTCACGGTGAAGTCGTCGAGGGTCTTCTTGCCCGCGAGGAATTCCTTGGACAGTGGCGGCCGCTCGTAAGGCAGCTGGTGTTCCTCCCCGACAAGCACGATCGTTCCGTCGAAGTTCTTGTCGCGGAGGGCTTCGACGGCCTTGGCCCCGGCCAGACCGGCACCTACGACCACGAACGTGGTCATTCGGTCAGACGCTCGCGGACACCGGCATCGGCGGAGTAGCGCACCAGAGCCGCAGCGAGCTCGGCATTGCGTCTGTCTCTTATACACATCT
>NZ_CP083986.1:2486428-2486492 GCF_020172685.1 [Mycobacterium] nativiensis
GGTCGTCGTATTATTAAAAAAAAAAAAGAGAGAAATCAAAGTTGGTATGTAGTAGACAGCATGA
>NZ_CP083986.1:2486592-2489144 GCF_020172685.1 [Mycobacterium] nativiensis
GCTCGAGGGTGGCGCGCAGTTCTGGGGTGATCTTGCCCGACAGGGTGCTCATCCCATCGACGTCTTGACGGCCCAGGCGCAGTCCGCGCTTCGCGAGGCGTTCCCGGTCGGTGAAATCTCCGTCGGGATCGAGTACGGCTACTAGGTGATCGGCCAGGCGGGCAAAGGTTTCCGGCCCGAATTGGGTTGCCAGTACCGCGAGGTCGCGCTCGGCCCGCTGGCGATACGTAGCGCCGACCGTGGCCGGTATTTTCGCCAAGGCCTTGCGCGCAATCACCACATGCTCGGGCCCGATCTGACCCAGAGCCTGTGCGGCGGCCAGGTCCGGCAACGCCGGCTCCAAGGGTTCCCCGGTCACCGCGGCGCGCGGACCCAACTCAGCGGCCTCCGCTAATCGACGCCGGGCGCTCGCGCTGCTGATCCGCAACCGCTCGGCCAATGCCTTGGTCAGCGAGCATGCCCCCAACGCGCCGGGATCGCCCTCGGTGACCAGCCGGGCCAGGATCCGGTGATCGACCACCGGTGCCCGCCACGCCAACGCTTCCCGGCGGGCCAGCACCGCGATCAACTCCTCGGCATTCAAGGCATCCAACGAGCACTGTTCGAGCTGGTCGTAGGCGGCTTCGATCGCGTCCAGGCACCCCAGAAGGGTGTCCCGATCCGCGATCGCATTCCTACCCATGTATCGAACAATAGTTCGATGGTCTGACAGAAAAGCTGGGCAGCCAAAACCTGTGGACAGGATCGCCAATTGTGGATAACGGTGGCCCCGCGGAACACCGACCCGTCGCGGCCCTACCGGGTATCGACCCACAGGGTGGCGCCCACCAGCACCAGCGTGACCACGGCCAGCAGTGCCATATCGACGGCTCCCAGTCGGGGCGCCGAGGCGCCCTCGGCGGCCAGCCGACGTTCGCGGGCGATCAGAAACAACGGGAACGTGAAACTGATGGCAGTCAGGAATCCGCCGAAGATGTAGGCCCAGACGAACCGCACGTTGTGCTTGCGGGCTTCGGCGACCATCAATACCGCCGCCGACAGGAACAGCATCAGGATGTCGGCGGTGATCGAGCGCGACGCGGGCGTCACGGCGGTGTCCGGCAGGAACCGGGAAAGGAAGGCGGACCCGTCGTAGGCGAGATTCTGGCTCCAGGTGGCGACCAACGCGGCAACGGCAATCACGGCGTACAGGCCACAACGGACCTTGGCGGCTGTATTCATCGGGCCACGTTAACGTCCACGGCGCCGGGCGTAGAGCGGTTTCGCGTCAGAGCTCGAGCAGCACCGTCACCGGACCGTCATTGACCAATTCCACCTGCATATGTGCCCCGAACTGCCCGGTTGCCACCTGCGCGCCCAACCCGCGCAGCGCCTCGGCGAACTCGGCGACCAGAGGTTCGGCGACCGGACCCGGCGCGGCGGCATTCCACGATGGCCGCCGGCCCTTGGCGGTGTCGGCGTAGAGCGTGAACTGGCTGACTACCAGAATCGGCGCGCCGACATCGGCTGCCGACTTCTGATCGTCGAGAATGCGCAACTGCCAAAGCTTTTCGGCGAGCCGCTGCGCCTTGGCGGAATCGTCAGCGTGGGTCACGCCGACCAGAGCGAGCAGACCCTGGCCCTCCGGCTCGATCGCTCCGACCGTCTGACCGTCGACCTTGACGCAGGCCGATGAGACACGCTGGACCAGAACTCGCACGGCATCGATGCTAAGTAGGCTTGCTGTGGTGCCGTCCGGGAGGGGTGAGTGACGTGTCGGTCTTGGTTGCGTTCTCGGTTACGCCGCTCGGCGTGGGGGAGGGAGTCGGCGAGATCGTCGCCGAGGCGGTCCGGGTCGTTCGGGAATCGGGCCTGCCCAATCGCACTGATTCCATGTTCACCGTGATCGAAAGCGAGAGCTGGGCAGAAGCGATGGCCGTCGTGCAACGGGCGGTGGAAGCGGTAGCGGCCCGCTCACCTCGGGTCAGCACCGTGATCAAAGCCGACTGGCGAGACGGCGCGGTCGACGCCATGCACACCAAGGTCGAATCGGTGGAACGTCACCTGGCGGCGCCGCCTAATTGACCGGCACGTCGAGGATCGGGCGTCCCAGGTCGGCGCCGGGACCGTTGAAATGCCACCATTCGCCCGAATACACGGCCAGACCACCGGCACTCATCGCGTCGCGCAGGGCAGCACGCTCGGCCGCGGCACGGGCGCTGATCCCGTCGGCGAATGCGGTTGCAGCGGGCGAGAAGTCATCGAATCCAGTGCCCATCTCCGAGAGCCGCCCTTGCGCGTCGGCGGTGGTCACGTCGACCGAGCGTCCGGTCTCGTGGCTGCGGGCCAGCGAGCCCGGCCGGGCCACCCAGTTCGGGTTCGGCACCACCTGAAACATCCGTACCTGCACGTCGTGCGGTCGGTAGCAGTCCCAGAACACCAGAATGCGGCCCCGGCTGCGCAGCACGGCGGCTGCGGTGGCCAAACCCGGGGCCAGCGACTCATGCACCAGACATCGGGCATCTGCAGGGTAGAGCTGTTCGCCCACGAAGTTGTTCGCGGTGGCGTAGCGC
>NZ_CP083986.1:2489244-2515604 GCF_020172685.1 [Mycobacterium] nativiensis
CCGACCGGGTTGAACGCCACGTCGACGCTCTCGTTGGGGTACTTGTTCGTGGCTCGCACCGCCATGCCGGAGACCATGTACTGCAGCGGCATGCCCAGCGGCTTCGGGTTCTCCGGAGCCTCCCACGCCTCGGTCCAGTCGTTGCGCAGCATCCGGGCCGGCTTACCGGTGAACGACCGGCTCCGGACGGTGTCGCGGCTGCCTGCCTTGATGTACGCAGCGTGCTGGGCCTCGGTGTTCGAGGACTCCTCGACCATCAGCCACTGCGAACCGGTCCACGCGCCCTGGGTGCCCAGCGCCAGGGCCGCGGCGATCTGCTGGCCGCTGCCGATGCCGCCGGCTGCCAGCACCGGTACCGGCGCCACCGCCTTGACGACCTCGGGCCACAACACGATCGAGCCCACCTCGCCGCAGTGGCCGCCGGCCTCGCCGCCCTGGGCGATGATGATGTCGACGCCGGCTGCGGCGTGCTTCTGCGCCTGCGAGGCAGAGCCGCACAGCGCGGCGACCTTTCGGCCTGCTTCGTGGATGTGCTTGATCATGTCGGCCGGGGGAGTCCCGAGCGCGTTGGCGATCATTGTCACCTTCGGGTGCTGTAGCGCGACCTCGACCTGCGGGGTGGCGGTCGCCTCGGTCCAGCCGAGCAGCTGCAGGCTGTCCTCGTCGGCGCCCTCGACGGGAACACCGTGGTCGGCGAGGAGCTTCTTGCCGAAGTCGAGGTGCTGCTGGGGCACCAGTTTGCGAAGCGATTCGGCCAGGTCCTCGGCGGACTGCCCGGAGTCCATGCCCTCGTACTTGTTCGGGATGACAATGTCGACGCCGTACGGGTGATCACCGATGTTCTCGTCGATCCAGTTCAACTCGATCTCGAGCTGCTCGGGGGTGAAGCCGACAGCGCCGAGGACCCCGAATCCACCGGCCTTGCTCACCGCGACGACGACGTCGCGACAGTGCGTAAAGGCGAAGATGGGGAACTCGATACCGAGCTCGTCGCAGATGGGGGTGTGCATTTCCTGCTCCTTCACGGGGCGGCGGACTGGAGTGAAACGTGTTCCAATTTAGTACCAGACTCGACGTCGCGAGGCCAGTGGGCCACTGGTGGGCCGCTTAGAGCCAACACTACCGCCAATCGTGTATCGGTTGACGGCTGGCGAGTTGCTCAACGGGTTGCGAAGGCCCGGAGCACCGCCACGCCGAAACCGGCGGCGCGGCGCAGGGACCGACCGCCGGTCCGGCCGGGCCCGCTGACGCGCAGCACCGGCCAGCCGTGCGCAGCGGCCAGCGCCGCCAGGCCGGGGCGTGGATTGACCGGCCGGGGCCGGCCAACCACCGACATCAGGGCGGCGTCCTCGTCGCCGTCGGCGTAGAAGAAGCTGTCGGCCAGGTCGATTCCGTTGTTCGCGCAGAACTGCTGGACCGCGGTCGCCTTCTGGGGACCCCACACCACGGGTTTGATGATGTCGCCGGTCAGAACGCCGCGTTCGTCGAGTTCGAACCGGTTGCACAACACCTGGCCGATCCCCAGGAAGTGGGCGACGGGTTCGGCGTGAATAGTCAGCGCCGAGGAACTCAGCACGACCGTGTGGCCCCGTTGCTGGTGTGCCCGCACGACCTCCTGCATGTGCGGGTAGACGCGTTCGGTGATGTGGTCGGCGAAGAGCCGTTCTCCCACGTCGTTGAGTTCGCGCAGGGATTCGCCGCGCAGGTAGCCCGCGGCCCGCACCAGCAGTCGCTCGAACTGCATGCGGCCCAGCCGATACCGCACAGCGGCCTCGACGACGCCGAGGACCTCGCCGGCCCGGGCCTGGCGCCGCCGGATGCGGTCGCCGGCGTGCGCGGTGGCGGTGAAACCGGACACCAGCGTGCCGTCCAGATCGAAGAATGCCCCGATCCGGGCGCCGGGTTCGGTCCGGGCGATCTCGGCGATCAGATCGCTCGGCGATGCTGACACGGTCATCGGCGTCGATGGTACGTCCGATTCCGCCGGCCGCGGTGCCCACGCGCCGCAAGGCCGGTCGGCGGCGTCGTAGCTGATAGCGTGATCCGTCTATGGCAAAAAAGGGGCCGGCGCAATGAGCACCAAGACCACTGAGACCACCGCTACCGACGTGCGGCACGCCCTGGCAGAGCAGGCCGAGCAGCTCGGCTGGCAGCGCACCCAGCGGGAGCGCGTCGACATCTACAGTCGTGGCATCTTCCACGTCCACGCGATCTGGCGTGACAGCAGCACCGTCAACGGGGGATCCCACTACGAGGACTCCGTCCTGCTGGCGTACACCACTGATCTCGGCAAGATTCAGATCTGGCTGGCCAAATAAGCCAGGTGACCCAGGTGCTGAGGGCTCGGTAACCGCCAAGGCACCGGTTCGCAACGGTTTCATATACCGCCCGTCGTGTCACACCAGCATCAATTTTCACACGGCTAACTTCGGTCCCGACCTTGTTTTTGGGATTGGGGAGAAGCCATGTCACGAATCCGTAATTGCCTCACCGTCGCGGCCGGCGCCGCAGCGGGACTGTTCCTCGCGGCGCTCGCATCCAGCGCCACCGCCAACGCGGACACGGTGCCGATCAACCCCGGACTGCCCGGTGTGGTCGAGCAGGTCGTCGCCTCCTCGACAATGCTGCCGCAGCAGCTGCTGCAGACCACCGCGTCCGCGCTCAGCGGCACGGCCATGACCCCGGCGGCGACGCCGGCCCAGGCGCCGATCGCCACCGCCACCTTCAACGTTCCGCCGACGCAGACCGCGGCCACTCAGGCCACCTCGGCCGGGCTGCCCGGGCTGTCCGGCTTCCCGGGCAACCTGGGTTCGGTGCTGCCGTTCCCGATGCCCAACTTCGGTGGCACCGCGCCGGCGGCCGTCGCGCCGACGTCGATGATTCCGGCCGGGTTCATGCCGACTGTCCCGGCGGCCCCGGTGACCGCGGTGACCCCGATGGAAGTGATGCTCATCCCGGGCCTGCCCTGACTCGCCACTGGGTAACCTCGGACCGGTGAGCGCACGCGCAGGAATAGTGGTCACCGGTACCGAGGTACTCACCGGACGAATCGCAGATCGCAACGGGCCGTGGCTCGCCGATCGACTCCTCGAGCTGGGAGTCGAGCTGGCGCACATCACGATCTGCGGCGACCGGCCCGCGGACATCGAGGCCCAGCTGCGGTTCCTGGCCGGCGTCGGGGTGGACCTGATCATCACCAGCGGTGGTCTGGGTCCGACGGCCGATGACCTGACGGTAGAGACCGTCGCCCGGTTCTGCGGTCGGGAGGTCCTGCTCGACACCGAGCTGGAAGCCCGGATCGCCGAGATCCTCAAGCCGATGATGGCGCGCTACACCGGACCGGGCGCACCGGATTTCGCGACGGTCCGCGCCGCCAACCGCAAACAGGCGATGGTTCCGGCCGGGGCCACCGTGTTGGACCCGGTCGGCACCGCGCCCGGTCTGGTGGTGCCCGGCACCCCGACCGTGGTGGTGCTGCCCGGACCACCACGTGAGCTGCAACCCATGTGGGACAAGGCGATACGCACCCCCGAGGCGCAGCAGGCGATCGCCGGTCGCACACGCTACGAACAGCAGACCGTGCGGATGTTCGGGTTGCCCGAGTCCGGTCTGGCCGACACGCTGCAGCACGGGCAGCAGTCCATCGCCGACTTCCACCGGCTGGAGATCACCACCTGCCTGCGCCGCGGTGAGCTCGAAATCGTCACCCGTTACGAACCCGACGCGGCAGGCGCTTACGCCGAACTGGTCGCGCTGCTGCGCGAACGGCACGCCGGCAAGATCTTCTCGGAAGACGGCGCCCTGGTCGACGACCTGGTGGCACGACTGCTGGCCGGCCGGTGGATCGCGACGGCGGAATCGTGCACCGCGGGGATGCTGGCGGCCCGCCTGGCCGACCAGCCGGGAGCCTCGGACTACCTCGCCGGTGGTGTGGTGTCCTACTCCAACAACGCGAAAGAGGACCTGCTCGGGGTGGACGCCGCCCTGATCGCCGAGTACGGCGCGGTGTCCGAACCGGTGGCCGAGGCGATGGCCGCCGGTGCGCTGCGCCGATTCGGGGCCGACACCGCGGTGGCCATCACCGGAATCGCCGGGCCGGGCGGCGGAACACCGGACAAACCGGTGGGCACGGTGTGCTTCTGCGTGGCGCTCGGTGACGGCCGGATGCTCACCCGGACCACCCTGCTGCCGGGAGATCGCGCCGACATCCGGGAACGCTCGACGACCGTGGCGATGCATCTGCTGCGCCGCGCATTGTCAACCGACTGACTACCCCCCGCTTCCGGTGGTATGAACATCACACCGAGGAGTTGCCGGTGTGAACACGGAGTGGGCGTGGTTGGGCGGGCCCGGGTACTGGTTGGGCCGGCTGGTACTCGAACGCGGCATCGCGGCGATCTATGTCATCGCGTTCGTCGCCGCCGCACGCCAATTCCGTGCACTCATCGGCGAACACGGCATGCTGCCGGTGCCGCGGTATCTGCTTAGACAGCCGTTCCGGTTGGCGCCCAGTATTTTTCACCTGCACTATTCGGATCGGCTCTTCGCCGGCGTGTGCTGGCTGGGTGCCGCCGTGGCCGCCGCGCTGGTGGCCGGCGCCGGGGAACTGGTCCCGCTGTGGGCGGTGATGTCGATCTGGCTGCTGCTGTGGGTGCTGTACCTGTCCATCGTCAACGTCGGCCAGACCTGGTATGCGTTCGGCTGGGAGTCGATCCTGCTGGAGAGCGGCTTTCTGGCGGTCTTTCTGGGCAACGACCGGGTGGCGCCGCCGGTGCTGGTGATGTGGCTGGCCCGGTGGCTGCTGTTCCGCATCGAATTCGGGGCGGGGCTGATCAAGCTGCGCGGTGACTCGTGCTGGCGGGACCTGACCTGCCTGTACTACCACCACGAGACGCAACCGATGCCGGGCCCGCTGAGCTGGTACTTTCACCACCTGCCCAAACCGCTGCACCGCGTCGAAGTCGCCGGCAACCACGTCGCTCAATTGGTGGTGCCGTTCGGGTTGTTCGCCCCGCAGCCGATCGCCGGGGTGGCGGCCGCGATCATCATCCTCACGCAACTGTGGCTGGTGGCCTCGGGGAACTTCGCCTGGCTGAACTGGCTGACGATAGTCCTGGCCGCCGGCGCGATCGACCAGTCCTGGCTTACGGGACGGTTTTCCGGATTGGCTCCACCGGCGATGGCCGATGCCCCGGCGTGGTTCGCGGTGCTGGTGATGGTGTTCACCGCAACGGTGTTGGTGCTCAGTTACTGGCCGATACGCAACATGGCCTCGAGCCGCCAACGAATGAACGCCTCGTTCAACCCGTTGCACCTGGTCAACAGCTACGGTGCGTTCGGCACCGTCGGCCGTTCCCGCCGAGAGGTGGTGATCGAGGGCACCGCGGAGGCCGAGCTGACCACGCGGACGGTCTGGCGAGAGTACGAGTTCAAGGGTAAACCCGGTGGGGTGGGCAGGTTTCCGAGGCAGTGGGCGCCCTATCACCTGCGGCTGGACTGGCTGATGTGGTTCGCCGCGCTGTCGCCCCGGTACGCCCAGCCGTGGCGCATGGCTCTGCTCGAACGCCTGCTGCGCAACGACCGTGACACGCTGCGACTGTTGCGCGGCAACCCATTTCCGGACGATCCGCCGCGGCATGTGCGGGCACTGCTCTACGACTACCGCTTCACCACACCGGCCGAGCGCCGCCGGGATCGGGCCTGGTGGCACCGCGACCTGGTGGGTGTCTACCTGCCGCCGGTTTCGGTTGCCTCCGATTCCGGGCCGCGCACGCCCTAGGCATCGCCTAGCCGGCGCTGATCCAGATCACCGCGAGCAGCACGGTCACTGCGAGCAATATCAACAGCACGGTGTCCTTCGCCGGAATCCTCAGCGTCTCGGCCGGATTCAACCGCAGCTGCCGGGCGATCAGGAACAGCGGAAACGTCACGCTGATCCCGATGAACAGTCCGCCCACGAGATACACCCACACATAGGGCACCCCGTGTTTACGTGCCTCGACCACCATCAGCACCGCCGCGGCCAAGCCGAACATCAGGATGTCGACCGTGACCGACCGGGACGCCGGGGTCACCCGCGTCTCGCGCCAGAAGCTGCTGAAGAAGTCCAGAGCGACGAACTGGTAGGCCATGTTCTGGATCCAGGTGGCGACGAAGGCGACCGCCGCGATCATTGCGTAGACGCCGCAGAGAACCTTTCGGGACATCGGCATCGATGGCGCGTCGCTGATCTCGCTCACCTCTCGACGATAGCGACAGTCGGCGGCGCCGAACCCGGTTTCGGCGCTACAGCTCGAGCAGCACCGTCACCGGTCCGTCGTTGACCAATTCCACCGCCATGTGCGCACCGAACACCCCGGTCTGCACGTGCGCTCCCAACTCACGAAGCGCGTCGGCGAACGCGGCCACCAGCGGCTCGGCGACCGCGCCGGATGCCGCGGCGTTCCACGACGGCCGACGCCCCTTCGCGGTGTCGGCGTAGAGGGTGAACTGGCTGATGACCAGGATCGGCGCGCCGGTGTCGGCAGCCGATCGCTGCTCGTCGAGAATCCGCAATTGCCAGAGTTTTTCGGCGAGTCGCCGAGCCTTGCTCGTGTCATCGTCGTGAGTGACCCCGACCAGCGCCAGCAATCCGTGGCCGTCCGGCGTGATCGCGCCGACGGTTTGGCCGTCGACCGAAACTCGGGCCGACGAGACACGTTGCACCAGAACCCGCATGGCCCGATGCTAAGTAGGCTCGGCGATGGAGTAAGCGGGAGGGGTGGGTCAGATGTCGGTGCTGGTTGCGTTCTCGGTCACGCCGCTGGGAGTGGGCGAAGGTGTCGGGGAGATCGTCGCGGAGGCCGTCCGGGTTGTGCGCGAGTCCGGTCTGCCGAACCACACCGACTCCATGTTCACCGTGATCGAAGGCGATGACTGGGCGCAGGTGATGGCCGTGGTGCAGCGGGCGGTGGAAGCCGTGGCGGCCCGCTCTCCGCGGGTGAGCACCGTGATCAAGGCGGATCTGCGGGCGGGTGCGGTCGACGCGATGACCGCCAAGGTGGAGTCGGTGGAGCGGCACCTGGCGGCACCGCCGGGCTAATTGACCGGCACGTCCAGGATCGGTCGCCCGACGCCGGCGCCGGGCCCGTCGAAATGCCACCATTCGCCGGAGTAGACGGCGAGCCCACCGGCACTCATCGCCTCGCGCAGCGCGGCACGTTCGGCCGCGGCCCGGGCGCTGATTCCCTCGGCATAAGCCGTGCTGCGGGGGGAGAAGTCGTCGAAGCCGGTGCCCATCTCGACCAGCCGGCCCTGCGGGTCGGCGGTGGTCACGTCGACGGATCGCCCGCTTTCGTGGCTGCGGGCCAAGGGGCCGGGCCGGGCCACCCAGTTCGGGTTCGGCACCACCTGAAACATCCGTACCTGCACGTCGTGCGGTCGGTAGCAGTCCCAGAACACCAGCGTGCGGCCTCGGGCGCGCAGGGCGTCGGCTGCCGCCGTCAAACCCCGGGCCAGCGACTCGTGCACCAGGCATCGGGCGTCGGCCGGATACAGCTGCACGCCGGTGAAGTTGTTCGCGGTGGCGTACCGCAGGTCGAGGATCGCGTCCGGCACTGCACTGCGGACGTCGATGAATCCGGCCGCGCTGGCCTGTGCGGACACCGGCGGCACGCCTGATCCCGGTGCCGCCGCGGCCACGCCGGCCGGTGCCCAGGCGGCGATCAGCGCTGCAACGGCCAGGGCCCGCAGTGCGGCCATCCGATGGTTGTCCCGGCTCATGCGGGCACCACGATTGTCAGCCGGAGACCATCGCGCTCCACCCGCATCCCGGCCCGGCGTGCGGTCGCGGCCACCGCCGCGGCGTCGTCGGGCTCGGATCTGGTGCCGGCGAGCACCCGCGCCAGCCGGCCCTTGTGCGCCTTGTTGAAATGGCTGACGCTGACCCGCCGGCCGTCGGTGTGCTCGGCGACCACATCGACGCGGACGGCGCCGGGAATCTTCGCCAGCGCCTCGTAGGAGCCGGACCGCAGGTCGACGACCAGTTCGGCGGCCGCGATGTCGGCCAGCACCGGCTCGAGCGCCGGGCGCCAACGTTTGGCCAGCCCGGGTTGACCGGGCAGCTTCGAGGTCGCCGAGAGCCGGTAGGCCGGCACCGGGTCGTTCGCCCGCAGCAGCCCGAACAGGGCCGAACCGACGGCCAGCCGGGCGGCGGCGCGGCTGGCCGCGGCGCCGCGCAGAGAGTCGACGTCGAGCGCCTCGTACAGCACGCCGGTGTAGCGCTTGATCGCCGGCGCGGTCGGTGCGGAGCGCAACGCCGCGTTGCGCTCGATCTCGCCGTCCTGGGCGGCTGACAACGCCAGGGCGCGCCGGCTGGCGTCGCGATCGGCGGCCAGCTCGATCAGCTCGTCGACCAGCGTGGCGCGCAGGTCGGTCAGTTCGGGGGATCCCAGGCCGTCGAGCGACAAGGGCTGGCCGTCGCCGCCGGCGCGTTTGGTCTCTGACGGCGGCAACAACACGATCACAGCGCAGACGTTAACCGAGCCGCGGCGCACACCAGCGAGGTGGCGAGCATCGCCGCCCCGATGGTGTCGGTCAGGTAGTGGTAGCCGCAGGCCACCAGCCCCAGCATCCCGAGCACGCTCAGCAGCGTCGCCAGACCCAGTGTCCAGAGCCGCGCTGCCCCGACCACGACCATCATGCCCAGCGCCGCGACCAGCAGCGCGGTGTGACCGCTCGGATATTCCAGGTAAGGGCCGTTGCGGCGGTCGAAGAGCAGCTTGAGACCCTGGCCGACCGCGGTGACCAGGAACGGCACGACCAGCACTGCCGCCGCCAGCGGCCACTGCCGCCGTCGCAGGGTGACCGCCAGGCACGCCACCAGCACCGCGAGCACCAGCCAACCGCTGGTGAAGACCAACAGCCAACGCGGCTGCTCACCGAGGATGCCGTGGGTGTTGCTACTGAACCAACTGTCGAATGTCGTGGAGCCGCGGCCCACCGCCCAGCCCAGGATCAGCGTTGCCAGCAGGCCGATCGGTGGCCACCAGCGCAGGGCGGCATCGGCGCTACGATTTCTGGGCCCTATCTCAGGCCGACTTCTGGAACAGCGGCAGCAGCAGCTGACGGCGCTGGTCGTTGCCATCAGCCAGCGCGTGCAGCGCCTGGTCCACCGACTGTGCCGTCGGGAACTTGGCGTCCTCATCAAAATCACCGAGGAGCTCGGCCACCGCCGGACCCTCGATGAGCGTCCACTCCACTCCCGCGGCGCGGCAGTCCCCGTCGATCACGCACAGCAGCCAGATGCCCGCGGCCGCGAATGAGGTGACCCCGCTCAGGTCGAGCACCACCGGTTCCTTGGCCAGGACGAATCGGCGCGCCTGCTCGCTGAGCTGGTCCACGTTGGCGGAATCGATCCGGCCGCGGATCGTGACCACTGTCGCGAGGTGGCGGTAGTGCGCCCGAAGCTGCGCGCCTCCGCACTCGATGGTGGAGTTCCGCTGCTGACCGATCCGTGCCGCGCCCCGAGTGGTGATCGTGATAGCCATGCCGAGCCCCCGCTTCCGATGGTGTGACCGCGGTCGGCAGGTGAACCGACCTCGATGTTTCCCGACGGTATGCGGTGAAGTTAAGGCCTCTTGGGCGGCCGATTAACGCTTTGGTGAGATATCGAACGCCTCGGTGGCCCCGGTGAACGCGCTGATCCGCCCGTCCGCGTCCCGGGCGTCGCCCTGGTAGCGCAGCCGGTAGTGGCCGGTCGGCGTTTCCGCAGGCACCGCCCAGGTGACGGTGATGGTCGAGCCGCGTCGGCCCTTGCGGCGCCAGCGGAACGTGGTCGACCAGTCGCCGTCGTCGGCAATGGTGCGCCAGCCGTCCTCGGTCTCGCGCTCCACCCGCAGGTAGGTTCCGCCGCGGTGCAGGTCGTTGTTGGGGTAGGCGCCGGCGAACACCGCCTGCACGGTGGCCCCCGGCTGATAGTCGGCCCGGGGCCGTTCCAGGACATCCCCGAACCGATGGCCGGCGATCGGCTCATCCGGCCTGGCCCGGCGTCGCGAGGTGCGCTTGCGGGACGGCTCTGTGGCCGGGCAGCCGGCCGGGGCGGGTCGGCCGTCGCGCATCGCGGTGGCCAGCCCGGCCGCCACCTGCTGCAGGGCCGCCAGCTCCCAGCGGCCGAACATCGTGCTGCCGCCCTCGTAACGCTGCTCCTGGTATTCCTCGGGCGTGGTGACGTAGTGCAGGTAGCCGTTGCTGTAACCCGCCACCAGTACGTTCTGAAGTTCGGCGCCGACGATGTCGGCGACGGTGCGGCGCAACCGCAGCCCGGCCACGATGGTCACCTCGGCGGGCAGCCCGATCAGATAGAGCTGCCCGATGCGCAGCAGCTGGACCGGGCCGCCGGTGGGCATCAGCGACAGGGCCTTGTTCAGCCGATTGCCCGGCAGCGTCGGTGCCTTGGGTGCGTGTGAGTCACGCAGCCGCGGTGAGATCCGGTAGACACTGTTGGCCATCAGCCAGTCGACGACGCGGTTGCGGCCCTGTCTGACCAACGGGTAACCCGGGCCGGGGCCTTCGTCAGTGCCGGCCAGCGCCGCCGCGCCGGCCAGCACGGGGCCGGTGCGATGGGCTCGGCCGTCGCCGGTGAATTCGGGCCGCACCTCGAAGTCGGACAGGTCGACGTAGGTGGTGAGGGCCTCGAGCCCGCCGCTGACCGGGGAGCCGTGACCGATCGTCAGTTCGGTGGCCGCGGCGGCCTGCCGGGAGCCGATGATCCGGGTGTTCTCGAACTCATCCTCGGTGGGGCCGCTTCCGGGGCGGTGATTGAGGTTCGGCGACATGTCCCCGGAGTTGGTCTGGGCGAACGCCGCGATGAACTCCGGTGCTGTGGGCGCCAGGTAGTCGACCTGGTGTTGGAGGCGTTCCCACTGATAGGCGGCGTAGCCCTTGTTGTCGCCGCTGATCAGGGTGTTGCGGTTGGTCATGGACGTGCCGTGGGTGGCAAACCAGTTCACCGCGCCGACCAGCCGGCCGTCGCGTTCGATGCGCAGCAAGGTGGTCTGCGGATCGATCTCGTCCGGGAAGTGGGCGCGGTCGGCCTCGGGGTTGCGGGCGAACGCCGACGGTGAGCGGTTGCTGCTGGCGTCGTGCAACCTGCCGACGGCCAGGCTCAACGTGGCGGGCGCCAGGTCGGCGTGCGCCTGCGCGACGGCCTCGCAGATGCCGTCGACGATCGCGGCGAACGTCTGGGGCCGGAAGCCGTCGGTGTTGGAGTTGTAGATCCGATGGTCGCCGTAACCGCCTGGGCCGCAATGAGTGTGCGTCGCGGTGAGCATGACGTTGCGGAACGTGTACAGCTCGGCGTAGGTCGCCGCGAGACGCGCGAGCACATCGTGGTGAATGCTTTCCAGCAGCAGCGGAACCTCGCAGACGACCAGCAGGATCCGGGAGTCGGTACCGGCCGGGCTGGGGTGGGCGATCACGAAAGCCCGTGCGCGCAGCCGGTTGTGCAGGCCGGTCGTCTGCTGTCCGGCCACGCCGTAGCCGAGCATTCCGCATTCGGCCGGCTCCCCGGTGATGTCCGCGATCCCACGCCCAACGCGGTAGTTCTCTGGCATCGGAACAGTATGGCCAACCGGCCACGAATGCGGACGACGGCACACCGAGAGATGACTTCACCCGAAGCGGGGCCGCTGCTAGTCTTCGATGGCTGCCGGCTACCGGGTTGCGGCTGCCGATCGCCGAGCCTTCTCGGCTGGGCCCGCACCCAAGGCAGTTCAAAACAGCAGAGCCCACCGGCGAAAGAGTGTTGTGCGCAGCGGAGAGATCAAAGCCCTGACCGGGCTTCGCATCATCGCTGCGGTCTGGGTGGTGTTGTTTCATTTCCGCCCGCTGGTGCGCCTGGCGTCGCCGGACTTCGCCGATGCGATGGCCCCGATCCTGGACCGCGGGGCCCAGGGCGTCGACCTGTTCTTCATCCTCAGCGGATTCGTGCTGACCTGGAACTATCTCGAACGCATGGGGGAGTCGTTCTCAGTGCGTGCCACCGTGCATTTCCTGTGGCTGCGGTTGGCGCGGGTCTGGCCGATCTACCTGGTCACGCTGCATCTGGCGCTGCTGTGGGTGATCTTCACGCTGCATGTCGGTCACGTGCCCACCGAGGACCTCAGCCGGCTGACCGCCACCAGCTATGTCCGCCAGGTCCTGCTGGTGCAGCTGTGGTTCGAGCCGTTCTTCGACGGGTCCAGTTGGGACGGTCCGGCCTGGTCGATCAGTGCCGAGTGGCTGGCCTACCTGCTGTTCGGTGTGCTGATCCTGGTCGTCTACCGGATGATGCGCGTGACGTCGGCGCGCGCGCTGGCCGTGCTGGCGATCGGGGCCTCACTGCCGCCCCTGCTGCTGTTATTGGCGACCGGCCAGTTCTACACGCCGTGGAGTTGGTTGCCGCGCATCGTCATGCAGTTCACCGCGGGGGCACTGGCCTGCGCCGCGGTGCGCAAGCTGGCACCCAGTGACCGCTCGCGGCGCGCCGCCGGATACAGCTCGGCCCTGCTGATCGCAGCGATGGTCGGTGTCCTGTACTACTTCGACGCCCACCCCATCTCGGGGATCTACGACAGCAGCGGACTGGTCGATGTGCTGTTCGTGCCGCTGGTGATGGCGCTGGCGATCGGCACCGGCAGCCTGCCCGCGCTGCTGTCGACTCGCCCGATGGTCTACGGCGGGCAGATCTCCTTCGCCCTGTACATGGTCCACGAGCTGGTGCACACGTCGTGGAACTGGGCCGCAATCCAATTCGAGATCGTGCTCGCCGAAGGGGCGACGGCGGCCAAGTGGATGGTCACCGGCCTGCTGGCGGCGGCCACCGTGTTGTCGATCCTGCTGTTCCACGGGGTCGAGGAACCGGCCCGCCGCTGGATGCGCAGGATGATCGGGGCCCGCGCGGAGACGGCCCAGGTGATGCCCACCGACGACCCGTTGGCCGTCGAGCAGGATGAGGGAATCCTCGACGAACGCACCGCCGGAGTACCCGTTAGTGTGCCCTGAGGCGCTGAGGGGGGCGTCGGTAGACGCAGCTGTTCGGGGAGGTGTTCGGTGAGTCGGGTGATGACGTTCGCGGTCTCACTGGTGGCAGTTGTCGTCGCCACCGTCCTCGGGACCGGCTACCTGGCCCGCGATCACGGGTCGGCACGTCACTACGACACGGTGCCGCTGAGCGCCTCGCCGACCAGGATCGCGGTGATCGGCGATTCCTACACCGCCGGGTATGAGAACACCGGTCGCGGCGCGGCGAACTGGACCGAGCGGGCCTGGAAGACACTGGCCGGGCGCGGTGTGTACGTCGCCGCCGACGTGGCCGCGGAGGGCGGTGCCGGCTATGGCGTACGCGGCAACCGCGGTGGTCTCTACGGGGACCTGACCTCCCGGGCCGTGCAACCCGACGATGCGCTGGTGGTGTTCTTCGGCTCCCGCAACGACCAGGACGTCGAACCGGGTGAACTGACCCGGCTGGTCGCCGACACCCTGGGCCTGGCCCGCCGGACTGCGCCGGGCGCCAGGCTGCTGGTGATCGGCCCGCCGTGGCCCACCAGCGACATACCCGGCAACGTGTGGCGGGTCCGCGACATCCTGAGCAACGAGGCCCGCTTCGTCGGGGCGGACTTCGTCGATCCGCTCGCCGAAGGCTGGTTCGTCGGCCGCCCGGACCTGATCGGCCCGGACGGTGTGCACCCGACCGACGCCGGCCACGCCTACATGGCCGACAAGATCGTGCCGCTGATCGCCGGCCAGTTGCCCAAGCGGACCTAGCGCAAAACCGGGCGGAAACCGGCTCACCCCAGCAGGATTGCGAGATGGACACCATGCGGGTGCTGGTCACCGGGGGAACCGGGTTCGTCGGCGGGTGGACCGCCAAGGCACTGGAAGATGCCGGGCACCGGGTGCGGTTCCTGGTGCGCAATCCGGCGGGCCTGCACACCAGCGTGGCGCGGCTCGGTGTCGACGTGTCCGACCATGTCGCCGGTGATATCACCGACGCCGACTCGGTGCGGCGCGCCCTGAACGGCTGCGACGCCGTGGTGCACGCCGCGGCACTGGTGGCCACCGATCCGCGCCAGAACGCGCTGATGATGGCCACCAACTCCGATGGCGCCCACAACGTGCTGGGCGGGGCCGTCGAACTCGGGCTGGATCCGATCATCCACGTCTCCAGCTTCACCGCGTTGTTTCGTCCAGGCCTGCGCGCCCTGCGTGCCGACCTACCGGTTGCCGGTGGATCCGACGGCTATGGTCGGTCCAAAGCCCGCGAGGAGCAGTATGTGCGGGGCCTGCAGGACGCCGGCGCCCCGGTGAACGTCACTTATCCGGGTATGGTGCTCGGTCCGCCGGTCGGCGACAGATTCGGCGAGGCGGGTGAGGGCGTGCGGGCTGCCCTGCAGATGCATGTGATTCCGGGGCGCAGCGCCGCCTGGCTGATCGTCGACGTCCGTGATCTGGCGGCGTTGCATGTGGCGTTGCTCGAACCCGGCCGTGGTCCGCGTCGCTACATGGCCGGCGGCCATCGAGTACCGGCCGAGCGGCTGGCCGGCTTGCTCGGCGAGGTCTCCGGTTCACCGATGGTCCCGGTCCCGGTGCCGGACGTCGCGTTGCGCTGGGCCGGACGCTTGCTGGACCGGGCTGAGCGGCTGCTGCCGATTGCCACGCCGTTCACCGAGGCGGGGATGCAGTATTACACCCAGATGCCCGCCTCCGACGACACACCGGCCGAGCGCGATCTCGGCATTGTGCTCCGCGATCCGCGGGAAACACTGGCAGATACCGTCGCGGCGATTCGCGGTTGATCACACGCTGGTACGGAACCGGTCGCGGTAGGCCTTCGGCGAGACGCCGACGTGTTGGGTGAACACGCGCCGCAGCGTTTCGGTACTCCCGAAACCGGCCAGACGCGCCGTGACACTGACGTTGTGGCCTGCGTCGAGCGCGGCACGTGCGACATCGACCCGGATTATTTCGACATAGCGGGCCGGGGTGATTCCGAGCTCAGCGTGAAACAGCCGTGTCAGTTGCCGGGTACTCAAGGACGCCTGCGCCGCAAGGTTCTTCACGCTGTGCTCGGCGCCGGGATCACTCGCGATCGCGTCCAGAACACCCCGTAGCGCGGATTCAGCCGGGGGATCGGCCTCGACGAGGACCGAGAACTGCGATTGACCGCCCGCACGCTTGAGGTAGACCACCAGGGTGCGCGCCACTTCGCGGGCCACCTCGGTGCCGTGGTCCTGCTCGACGAGGGCCAGGGCCAGGTCGATGCCCGACGACACCCCTGCCGAGGTGAAGACGTCGCCGTCGCGGACGAAGATCGCATCCGGTTCCACCTTGATGTCGGGAAAGGCGCGGGCCAGCCGCCCGGCGTGTCGCCAATGGGTGGTGGCGCGGCGACCGCTGAGCAGGCCGGCTTGGGCCAGGACGAACGCGCCGGTGCACACCGATGCGAGCCGCCGGGTGCGGGTGGCAGCCGTCTTCAGTGCCTCGACCAGCCCGGGATCGATCGGCTGGCCGATCAGTTCGTCTCCACCGGCGACCATCACCGTGTCGGCGGATTCGACGTCGGCAATCCGATCGGTGACGGTGAACGGTATTCCTATCGAGGTGCGCACCGGCCGACCGTCCACCGACGCGACGATCAGCCGATAATCCCCGCCGAAGCGGTTGGCCTCGGCGAACACCTCGGCCGGGCCCGCGACGTCCAGAAGCTTCACACCGTCGAAGACGACGAGCACCATCGTCCTGCTCACCCAAACACCCCTTACACCTGGGGCATTCGATTGCTCAGCTGCGCCAGCGTCAGTCTCTCGCGTCCGTCCTCGTCCACCAACAGACGGATTCCCAGCGTGGCGCCGGTCGCTCCGGTCATGCCAACCATCGATCGCATCTGCTTCCTCCTGTCACCTCCAGGTCAGTCTGCGGTGGTCACGCCCCGGCGCCGATGGTCATTTCCGCCGTGCATCCCACAGAATGCGACACGATGGTTGGGGTCAGGTCGCCATGCCCAACTCGGTCGGGCGGGAATCATTTTCGGCGAACCACCTCGCCTCCTGCCCGGTGATGGCCGCCCACATCCGCGAGAATTGACGCAACATCTGCCGGCGGGTGTCGAGATCACGCCCGTGGCGGATCAGGCCGAATAGGTACGAGTGGGCTGCGGTCTGGCCGGCGACGAGACAGTCGCCGTCGGCGATCTCCCGGAACAGCACGTTGACGTGAAGTTCGGGCGCGCGTGTCATGTGGGTGTGAATTGCGCTGATCCCCCGGGGGATTCGAGATTTCGCTGCGCGGCTCAGCAACCCGGTGGGGCTGTAGCACCGATAAACCAGCAATACGGTGGTTCGCCGGTGCCTTCCCGATCAGGGGCGTCGCATTCTGTGGGAACCGCGGCACATCTGCCACAGCAGGATCGCCGGTTCGGCGACCAGAATCGGATCGACGAGCGTTGTTGGGAGGAGAGTGCGGATATGACCGATCTTGTTGACACCGTCGCCGGGGTCTCGGTTCCCGACACGGCGCTGGCGCGTGAGGTGACCGAATACATCCGCGACGTCGAAGACGACCTGCTGTATCACCATTCCCGGCGGGTGTTCTTCTTCGGTGCGTTGCAAGGCCTTCGGCGCGGATTGACCCCGGACTTGGAACTGCTCTATGTGGGCGCGATGTTTCACGACCTGGGTCTGACCGAGCGCTACAGCGACTCCGCGCTGCGCTTCGAGGTCGACGGCGCAGACGCGGCCCGCGACTTCCTGTTGCAGCGCGGCGTGGACGAAGCCGACGCCCGCAAGGTCTGGCTCGGTATCGCCCTGCACACCACCCCTGGAGTGCCGGAGTTCCTCGACCCCGAGATCGCCCTGGTCACCGCCGGCGTGGAAACCGACGTCCTCGGTATCGGCCGCGACAACCTGAGTACCGATTCCCTTGCCGCCGTCACTGCCGCGCATCCGCGGCCCGACTTCAAACGCCGCATCCTGCACGCCTTCACCGAAGGAGTCCGACACCGCCCGGACAGTACCTTCGGCACGGTGAACGCCGACGTGCTCGCACACTTCGATCCGTCGTTTGTCCGTGGCGATTTCGTCGAGACCATCCTGGCCAACAGCTGGCCGGAGTAGGCCGGATCACCCGCCGCGGGTCAGTCCTCTTTGCCGATCAGCTTGCCCAGCGCCACCCGGTCCGACGCCAGCAGTTCGTCGATCCGCGGCTGGTTCACGTCGGCGACGATGATCTCGCCGACCTCCTGGTTGACGCTGCTGAAAATGCCGTGACCCTTCATCTTCTCGGTCTGGTACAGGTTGTCCTGGGTGGGCGTGACGTAGTGCACCGCGGCGGCCTTGAAGCGGTGGATCAGCCACAGGTGGGTCAGATCCATCAGGCGCTTCTGCCGCAACTTCTCCGAAAATGTGTTCTGGTCGCGCACCGTCAGGATGCTGCGGCCGTGCCGGTCCTTGATCGGGTCGACGATCACGTTGGCCAGCTTCTCGTCGCCCTCGCCGTAGATCCCGAGTTCCAGCACATCCGATCCGGGACGGGTCGGCCGCAGCTGCACCCGCAGCTTCTCACCGAGCTGATAGTGCTCAGCCCACAGCGCCAGCCATTCCTCCAGCAGCTTCTTGGGCACCTCGGTCTGAACCAGGTGCTGATGCTGGGTGGAGCCGGCCCCCATCGCCTTGGTGGTGGCGGTGCGACCGGAGGAGGCGGCCAGCGCGGCGTCGCTGCGCGGCCCGCCGACCAGGGTCTGCGGTGTCCGGTACGGCGACTCGACCAGGCGCATCTTGCGCTGCAGCCGGGCCAGCGCCAGCATGCCGTCCTGCAGCAGGGTGGCCGCGAACTCCTCGGAGGCCACACCGTCGACCTGGTGGCCGCCGTAGGTGATGAAGTTGAAGACGAAGCCCAGCTTGCCGATCTCGGCCGGGAAGGCTCGCATCTCGTCGTCGCTCATTCCGGTGGTGTCCCAGTTGAACGACGGCGACAGGTTGTAGGCCAGCATCTGGTCGGGGTACACCGCGTGGATCGCCTCGGCGAACTCGCGGGCGTCGTCGAGGTCGGCGGTCTTGGTCTCCATCCACAGAATGTCGGCGAACGGGGCCGCGGCCAGTGACTTGGCGATCGCGTAGGGGATGCCGCCGCGCACCTGGAAGTAACCCTCGGAGGTCTTGGCTCGATCGCAGTCCCAACCCGGGTCGGCGTTCAGCTCCGCTGCCTTGGCGCGCGCCGTGTACAGCGGTGCCCGGGCGGCGAACTCGCGCCACTGCGCGGCGCTCATCTCCTTGGGCTCGCCCTCACGTTCGGCGAAGTCCAGCATCTCGGCGACCGCGTCACCGAAGGTCATCAGCCCGGCGTCGTTCTGCCAGGTCTCCACGAACTGCGACTCGATGTCGTCGAAGAGGCTGTCCACGGACTGCTGGCCGTCGCTGCGCCAGCCCTCGGCGGCCTTGGTGATCAGCGCGGTGATGCCGTGGCGTTCCAGCCAGGCGTCGGCCTCGGCGTACTCGCCCTCCGGCAGGGCGTAGAGCAGGTGACCGTTGATCTCGGTGATCCCGGAGTTGTAGAACTGCCGCGTCATCGCCAGGAAAGAGGCCTTGTACGACGGGATCTTCAGATTGGTGGTGCCCAGGATGAACGGCTGGTCACGTTCATCGCTGCGGCTCTCGACCAGGTTGGCCGCCTCGGCGTCGGTGCGCGCGACGATGATCCCCGGCACTCCCATCATGTCCAGCTGGAACCGGGCGGTGTTCAGGCGCTTGATCTGCTCGTCGGACGGCACCAGCACCTTGCCGCCCTGGTGTCCGCATTTCTTGGTGCCCGGCCGCTGGTCCTCGATGTGATAGCCCGGGACACCTGATTCGACGAAGCGCCGGATCAGGTTTCGCACGTGCGGATCACCGCCGTGGCCGGTGTCGGCATCGGCGATGATGAACGGGCGGTAGTCGACGGCCGGGGTCGCGGCGCGCTGTTCCGGCGTCATGCGCAGGCGCAGGTACTGCTGATTGCGGTCCGCGGTGAGCAGGGCGCGGACCAGCCCGGCGGCCTCGTCGGGCACCTGACTCAGCGGGTAGCTGGCCAGGTCGGGGCCGGGGTCTTCGTTGATGGAGCCCTTGGCCGAGGTCGCCCACCCGCCCAGGTAGATGCCTTCGATGCCGACCCGCTTCATCACCACCGCCTGGCCCGGCGAGTACGGGCCGAACGTCGTGATGCTCTTCTTGGCGGCGAACAGCTCGCGCAGTCGGGCGTAGAACGCGGTGGCCGCCTCACGCGCCACCGGGTAGTCGGCCGGGATGGTGCCGCGTTGTTCGACGACCTGGCGGGCGGTGTAGAGCCGGGTGATGCCTTCGAAACGCGGGCTGTCGAAGTACTGCTGCGTGGCCACTATCTCGGCGCGTACGTCCGGTTCGGCCGGTGCGCTCGCTGCTGCATTCGTCTCGATGGTCGTCATGGAATTACGCTCCTGTTCGCCCCGGTTCTTGCGGCGGTCCCAGCTTCGGCTCTCCTTCGTCGAGCCCCGCTGAACCGCCGGTTCAGCGGTCATCTCCCACGTATTGTGCCGCCGCTCGCTGAGCGATTGCGCGGTTTTGCCATACAACTTCCGGGCACTGGCGGCGGCACCGCGGAACTTGCGCGAAGCCGGTGGATTTCGCGGTCGAGGTGGCTAAGCTGAATGTCATGACGGCCCGGTCAGACCGGTGGCACAGCCCCTGGGGACAGCCGCCGCAGCGGGTCGCTTCGGTGGTTCCACCGGTCGGCCGCTGGGGGGCGCGGCGGATGAGCCGCAGCTTCGCCGGTGTCGGTGTTCAGATCCCGGCCGCTCGCCTGCGGCAGATGGCTGCCGGCGCCCCACCGGCATCGTCAGAGTCGTTCGACTGCACCTTCGCCCTCGCCGCGACCGCGATCGAACGGGAGCAGCGGCTGGCCCGCGCTAAGCGCAATCGGCGCCGTCTCGTGCACGCACTGATCGTGGCGGGGTTGATGGTCGCCGCGCTGAACCTGTTGATCTGCATGGGCTACGTCATCATCAGCTTGGCGCTGCACGAACCGGCGATGTGAGCCGCAACTGCACTTTCGGGCGCACCGGCGCCCGCGTCGCGGCCACCTAGACTGCGGGGCATGACCGGCCTGGTGCAGATCGAAGAGTGCCTCGACGCTGACGGAGGCATCGTCTTGCCTCCGGATGCCACGCTGATCTCGCTGATCGACCGCAACATCGCCAACGTCGGGGATGCGGTGGCGTTCCGCTACCTTGACTACGCCGGACCGGTTGAGGGCCGCGCGGTCGAACTGACCTGGGTGCAGCTGGGTGTGCGGCTGCGGGCCCTCGGCGCCCGGCTGCAACAGGCCACCACTCGTGGCGACCGGGTCGCCGTCCTGGCGCCACAGGGACTCGAGTACGTCACCGGGTTTTATGCGGCGGTCAAGTGCGGCACCGTCGCGGTGCCGCTGTTCGCCCCCGAACTTCCGGGGCACGCCGAACGCCTCGACACCGCGCTGCGTGACTCCACTCCGGCCGTGGTCCTGACCACGGCCGCGGTGCGGCAGACCGTCGACGAATTTCTGAGCACCATGCCGCAGCAGCTGCAGCCGCAGGTCATCGTCATCGACGAGATACCGGACTCGGCCGCGGACGGGTTTGTACCCGTCGATATCGATATCGACGGGGTGTCGCACCTGCAGTACACCTCGGGAACCACCCGCCCGCCGGTGGGTGTGCAGGTGACTCACCGGTCGGTGGGAACCAATCTGCTGCAGATGATCCTGTCGATCGACATGCTGGATCGAAACACGCACGGCCTCAGCTGGTTACCGCTGTATCACGATATGGGCCTGTCGATGATCGGGTTTCCGGCGGTCTACGGTGGCCACTCCACGCTGATCTCGCCGACGGCGTTCATCCGCCGGCCACAGCGCTGGATTCAGGCCCTGTCCGATGCCTCGCGGTGCGGCCGGGTGGTCACGGCCGCACCGAACTTCGCGTACGAGCTGACCGCCCAGCGCGGTGTGCCCGCGCCGGGCGCCGACATCGATCTGTCCGGCGTGGTGATGATCATCGGATCGGAGCCGGTGAACATGGCGGCGATCACCGCGTTCAACGAGGCGTTCGCACCGTACGGGTTGGCGCGCACCGCGATCAAACCGTCCTACGGGATCGCCGAGGCCACCCTGTTCGTGGCGACCATCGACCCCGATGCCGAGGCGAGTGTGCTGCACCTGAGCCGCGAGCAGCTCGGTGTCGGGCGTGCTGTGCCGGTGGCCTCCGACGCGCCGGACGGGGTGGCCCAGGTGTCGTGCGGCCGGGTCGCCCGCAGCCTGTCGGCGGTGATCGTCGACGCCGACGCCGCCCAAGAGCGCCCCGACGGACACATCGGCGAGATCTGGCTGCACGGCGGCAATGTGACCGCCGGCTATTGGGGCCGTCCCGCCGAGACGAGCCGGGTGTTCGGCGCCCGGTTGCAGACCCGGCTGACGCAGGGGAGTCACGCCGAGCGGGTGCCGGTCGAGGCTTCCTGGCTGCGCACCGGCGACCTCGGCTTCTATCTGGACGGTGAGCTGTACGTGACCGGCCGGACGGTCGACCTGATGAGCATTGACGGCTGTAGCCACTACCCGCACGACGTCGAGAACACCGTGGCGCAGGCTTCGTCGATGGTGCGCGCCGGCTACGCGGTGGCGTTCACCGTTCCGGCCGCCGCGAGCGACGAGCTGGTGATCATCGCCGAACGTGCCACCGGCACCGGCCGGAAAGATCCGGCGCCGGCGATCGAGGCGATCCGCTCGGCGGTAAAACGCGTACACGGTCTGACCGCCGGCGACGTCCGGTTCGTGCCGGCCGGCGCCCTGCCCCGGACCACCAGCGGCAAGCTCGGGCGGACAGCGTGCCGCGAGCAGTACCTCTCGGGTGCACTGGATTTGCGCTGAGGCCACCGCACTCCCGCCGCGCACAGCGCGCGCACAGCGCAGACATGTCGCGCACCAAAATTGGCTAGCTAGCCTTCCTAAAAGCCTGGTCGGCAAGGTGGCCGGCGCGCGGATAAGGGGAGGCAATGGATTTCGGAGCCTTACCGCCGGAGATCAATTCGGCGCGGATGTACGCCGGCGCCGGTCCCGGATCGCTGCTGAGCTCCGCCACCGCCTGGCAGGAGTTGGCCGCCGAGCTCAATTCGGCCGCTGCGTCCTACAGTTCAATCGTCGCGGGCCTGACCAGCGGTTCGTGGACGGGACCCTCGGCGGCGGCGATGGCGGCTGCGGCCAGCCCCTATGCCACCTGGCTCAGCGCGACCGGCGCCCAAGCCCAGCAGGCGGCGGCTCAGCTGACCGCGGCGGTCGGGGCATATGAGACCGCTTACGCCGCAACGGTTCCGCCGCCGTTAGTCGCGGCGAACCGCAGCCTGCAGGCGACGCTGACCGCGACGAACATCCTGGGGCAGAACACCGCGGCGATTGCGGCCACCGAGGCGGACTACCTGGAGATGTGGGCCCAGGACGCCGCGGCCATGTACGGCTACGCGGGCGCCTCGGCGGCGGCCTCCCGGGTCACGCCGTTCACCTCGCCGCCACAGGTCAGTGATTCGTCCGGCCAGGCCAGCCAGGCGTTGTCGGTCGCCCAGTCGGCGGCCGCCACCGCCGGCACCGACAGCGAGACGTTGATGGCGCAGGGCCCGCAGCTCATCTCCACCACGCCGTCGGCGTTGCAGGCGCTGGCCACGCCGACGCCGGATCCCTCGACCGGTTCGTCGGGGTCGTCGCTGTCGAGCCTGAGTTCGCTGACCATGCCGCTGCGCATGGCGATGATGCCGATGAGCATGCTCATGCGCATGCTGATGACCGGGACCAACGGTGCCAAGGGGGCCACCGCTGGTCTGGCTGCTGCCGGGGCCGCTGCGGCCCCGGCAGCGGTGGCCGGTACCACCGGTTCGGTGACGCTGACCGGCTTCACCGGCGGGACGGCGGCGACGGCCGGTCTGGGCCGGGCCGCGTCGATCGGTGCACTGTCGGTGCCACCGGCCTGGACCGGCATGGGTGTGGCCACCACGCCGGCGGCCCCGGCGCTGCCGGCGACGGGGGCTGTCGTCCCGGCGGGGGTGGGGCCCGGTTCTGCGATTCCGCCGATGGTGCCGTTCGGGAACCTGGGCGGCCGTGGCGGTTTCGGCGCCACGGCCACCCAGTACGACTTTCGTCCTACAGTGATTCCGCGGTCACCGGCAGCCGGGTAGTCGCCGCCGACTGAACCTTGTGAATCCTTCTGGGCCACCAGAACCAGCGGCCGAGCAGCGCGGCGATCGACGGGGTCAGGAATGACCGCACGATCAGGGTGTCGAACAGCAGCCCGATCCCGATCGTGCTGCCGGCCTGGCCGATCGAGTACAAATCGCTGACCGCCATCGACATCATCGTGAACGCGAACACCAGGCCCGCCGCGGTGACCACCGAGCCGGTTCCGCCGATCGACCGGATGATTCCGGTCTTGATTCCGGTTTTGGTGCCGTTACCGATCTCCTCCTGGAAGCGGGAGACCAGCAGCAGGTTGTAGTCCGATCCCACCGCGAGCAGGATGATGACACCGAACACCGGCGCGATCCAGTTCAGCGGCAGACCGAAGATGTGCTGCCACACCAGCACCGACAGCCCGAACGCCGCACTCAGTGACAACAGCACCGTGCCGACGATCACCGCGGATGCCACCAGCGCCCGGGTCAGCAGCAGCATCACGATGAAGATCAGCGTCACTGCCGCCACCCCGACGATCAGGATGTCGTAGGTGGAACCGGACTGGATGTCGTTGTAGACCGCCGCGGTTCCGGTGAGATAGAACTTGGCGCCTGTCAGCGGGGTGCCCTTCACCGCGTCGTGGGCGGAGGCCAGCATCGGCTCGACGAACGAAATGCCCTTGGGGGTGGCCGGATCCGCGTCGTAGGTGACGATGAACCGCGCTGCCGTGCCGTCCGGGGACAGGAACAGCTCCAAGCCCTTCTGGAAGTCCGGGTTGTCGAAGGCCTCCGGCGGCAGATAGAAGTAGTCGTCGGCCATGGAGGCGTCGAAGGCCCGTCCCATCTCGGTGGCGGTGTCGGTCATCCGCGACATCTGGGTCACCAGTCCGGAGAAGGTCGAGTGCATCGAAAGCACGCTGGCCTGCATGGATTTCGCCACCGCGATCATCGGCTCGAACTGCCCGACCATCTGCGGCATGACGGCGTTCATGTCGGCCATGTCGGCCAGCAGCGGAGCCATGTTCTCGCTGAACTTGTCCATCCCGTCGTAGGCATCGAACACCGACCGGACGGCATGACAGACCGGGATACCCGTACAGTGCTGTTCCCAGTAGAAGTAGTTGCGAACCGGCCGCGCGACGTCGTCGAAATCTGCGATGTGGTCGCGGATCTCATCGACGGTCGCGTTGATCGTCACCATGTCGGCGGTCATGCGCCCGGTGGTGGTGTCCATCCGGGCGACCAGATCCCGCAGCCGCTCCATGGACGCGACGGTGGCGCCCAGGTCGTCGCTCATCTTGAGCATGTCCGCCAGCCGGTCGTCCATGAACTGCAGATTCTGCTGGATCGGCACGGCGCCCATGCTGACCTGGAACGGGATCGAGGTGTGTTCGATGGGGCTGCCCAACGGCCGGGTGATGCTCTGCACCCGCTCCACCCCGCGGGTGCGGAACATGTTCTTGGCGATCCGGTCCAAGATGATCATGTCCGCCGGATTGCGCAGGTCGTGATCGGCCTCGACCATCAGCACATCGGGGTTCATTCGGGCGGCGCTGAAGTGCCGTTCGGCGGCGTCGTAGCCGACATTGGCCGGCAGGTCAGCCGGGATGTAGTAGCGGTCGTTGTAGCTGATCTTCATGCCCGGCACGACGAGCATTCCGGCCAGGGTGACCAGCAGCGCGCTCACGAACACCGCACCGGGCCAGCGGACATTGGCGGTGCCGATGCGCCGCCAGCCGCGTCCTTCGACCCGCTTGGGGTCGAGTAACGGGGCGCCGACGGCGACGACGGCTGGGGCCACCGTCAGTGCGCCGGCGATCACCACCAGCAGCCCCACGGCCGAGGGGATGCCCAGCGCCTTGAAATAGGACAGGCGGGCGAAGTGCAGACACAGCGAGGCTCCGGCGATCGTCAGTCCCGAGCCCAAGATGACATGCCAGGTGCCGCGGAACATGGAATACCAGGCGGTTTCGCGGTCCTCGCCGGCGTTGCGGGCTTCGTGGTAGCGGCCGATCAGAAAGATGGCGTAGTCGGTGCCGGCCGCGATCGCCAGCGACGACAGCATCGCGACCACGAATGTCGAGAAACCCAACAGGCCAAGGTCACCCAGCAGCGCAACCAGCCCGCGGGCGGTGCCCATCTCGAAGCCGACCATCACCAGTGCCAAGGCCACGGTGGCAGCCGAGCGGTAGACGATCGCCAGCATGGCGATGATGACCACGCCGGTGACGGCCATCATCTTGAGCATGGATTTGTCGGCGGCCTCGGTCATATCGGTGGTGAGCGCAGCCTGGCCGGTGACGTAGGCGCTCACCCCGTCGGGTGCGGGCACCGAGGCGACGATCTTGCGCACCGCATCGACCGATTCGTTGCCCAGGGTGCTGCCCTGGTCGCCGGCGGTGTGGATCTGGGCGTAGGCGGCTTTGCCGTCGGTGCTCTGCACTCCGGCAGCGGTGATCGGGTCGCCCCACAGGTCCGCAATGTGCTGGACATGCTCGTGGTCGGCGGACAGTTTCGCGACCAGCGTGTCGTAGTAGCGGTGGGCGTCAGCTCCGAGCTCGGTGTCGCCTTCGAGCACCAGCATGACCATGCTGTCGGAGTCGAATTCGTCGAATTTCGCACCGATGTGTTTTGCGGCGATCAGCGACGGCGCATCGTGCGGGGACATCGTCACCGCGTGGTCCCGCGCGACCGATTCGATCGGCGGCACCAGGACGTTGAGGCCGACGGTCAGTAGCAGCCAGAAGATGATCAGTGGCCATGCGAGCCGCCGGACCAGGCGCATGTAAGCCGGGCGGGGGTTGCCGTTGGCGCTCATGCGGCTTTCACCAGACAGAAGACCTGGGCGTGGTGCCCGGTGGCGAACTGCTCGTCCTTGATGTCGCCGTTGACTGTGATGCGGCAGCCGATCTGGTCGCCGTCACCCTGCGCCACCAGATTGCCGATCACGGCCGGACTGGTGGTGGTCATCGTGTTCGACCAGGGCAGGGTGGTGAATGTCGACTCCGTGGGCTGCGTCTGCTCGTTGAGGTAGCTGACCTTGCCTGTGGTGCCGGCGGGTCCGAAAATCTCGTAGACGACCCGCTTTTCGTTGATCGAAGCGATCGGCGCCGATCCGCTGCCGTCCCAGCGGAAGGCCTCGTCGGA
>NZ_CP083986.1:2515704-2517084 GCF_020172685.1 [Mycobacterium] nativiensis
GCTCGTTGAGGTAGCTGACCTTGCCTGTGGTGCCGGCGGGTCCGAAAATCTCGTAGACGACCCGCTTTTCGTTGATCGAAGCGATCGGCGCCGATCCGCTGCCGTCCCAGCGGAAGGCCTCGTCGGACCCGAATGCGCTGCGCAGGTTAACCACCGCCACGGTTCCGGCTATCGCCGCCAGGGCGACCACAAAGGGCACCCAGGCCCGCTTCGCGATTGAGAACATGGTGGCCGCCTCCAGCGCTCCATTCGATTCGAACTGACTTCGAATACTATACCCCGTAGGGTATACGAATATTCCCGAAGAACCCTACGGGGTATGAGGAGGCGGGTCAGCCGACGGCGTGCCGCGACTGCGCGGCGACCGCTTCGCCAAGCCAACGCCGCAGGAATCGGCGCAGCTCATCGGGGGAGCGGTCTGGATCGTTGGGCGCCACGACGAACGAGAGCATGATCCGCAGGGTGAACTCCACGAGTTCGCGCAGCGCCGCTTCGTCGTAGCCGTTTTGCTTCCAGTCGACGTCGAACCGCTCGATCATTCGCATCCCGAAGGCGCGGGCCTCTTCGGAGGCCATCTCTCGGTTGTGTGCCGACGACGACGACAGCATGGCGCCCAGGTGTGGGGACCGAGCCACCGCATCCAGGGTGTAGACCGCACCTTCGGCGAGCGCATCGGCGGGATCGTGGATGCCGTGCACGTGTTCGGTGAGCCGGTCGAGGAAGTCGTCGACGGAGGCGATGGCCACAGCGCGCATCAGCGCGTCGGCGGTAGGGAAGTAGCGATACACGGTCTGCCGGATCACCCCGAGGGAGGTGGCGACGTCGGCCAGTGACACCGCCGAACCGGTCTCGGCGACCAACTCGACGGCCGCGGCGATGATCCGCCGGCCGGCTTCCTCGTCGGTGTGCGGCGGGTTGCCTCCCCAGCCGCGTCGGCGTGCCATCAGTGACCTGCTTGACAAGCTTGGTGCATCGAACAATCATACGCGAAGACGTCCAGTTGTATGTTCGAGTTGAGGTAGCGATGACTGACCTGATCGTGCGCAAACTGCGGTTCGCGTTCGCCGAGTACCCCGTCCCGTTCTTGTGGAACGAAGCCAACCCGGCGTTCTCGTCGATGGCCAACGCTGTCTCGCTGCTGGCGATCGGCTTCGAGAAGATGATCGGCGGCATGATCGCCGAGGCGATGCCGCTGATCACCGACCCCGCGGTCGCCGAAGAGGCCGACGCGTTCGTGCGGCAGGAGGGCCAGCACTCGATGGCCCACCGCGGCCACGCCAAGGCTCTGGTCCGGGCCTACCCGGGGCTCAAGGAGACCGTCGACGAATGCAACGCCATGTTCGACAAGATGGCCGCCGAAAAATCGCTGGACTACCGGCT
>NZ_CP083986.1:2517184-2518655 GCF_020172685.1 [Mycobacterium] nativiensis
CCGAGACGTTGTCCATCCGATCGGGCACCGCGCCGACGCTCTCGGCCAGCGCGATGCCGCTGCCGTCGTCCCCGCTGGTGCCCAGGGGCAGGCCGCCGTTGAACTCTGGTGCGTATCGCTTGCGCCACTCGGTGTTGGCGATGAAGCCGCCCGCGCAGATGATCACCCCGCGCCGCGCGATGATCTCGATGGTCTGGCCGTGGCGCTGCTGCAGCTTCGCCAGTCGCCGGTCCATCGCGGCGCGCAGCGGCGGGTAGTAGACACCGGGCTTCGACGAGAGCGCGGCCAGGCGGGCGTAGCGGCGCTGGATACGGCGCGGTGCCTGCCCCATGGTCGTGGCCCGCACGCCCATCACCCGGCCCGACGGGTCCTGCAGCAGTTCGGTGACTTCTGTGTGCGGGCGGAAGTCCACACCGAGCTTGCGGGCCGATTCGGCCAGCGGTGCGTAGATCTTCTTGCCGGACGTGCCTTTGCCGTAGGCGCGGTGCCCGCGCTGCACCGGCGGGGTGTGGGCGCGGAAGGCGCCGGCGTTCTCGCTGCCCGAGTGGTACAGGTAGTAGCGATTGTTGGGAAAGGACGTCTTGTAGGGGCACAGGCCGGAGTTGAACGGCACGCCGTGCGTCTGCAGCCAGTCGATCATCTCCGGGCTGCCTTCGACGAACCGCTGCAGTGTTTCGGGCCGGACCGCGTCGCCGACCTCCAGTCGTAGGTAGTCCAGCATCTGCTCGGCGGTGTCGTGCACGCCGGCCTCCTTTTGAACTGACGTCCCGCCGCCGGCGTAGATGATGCCCCCGGAGATCGCGGTGGCGCCGCCGCCGTTGGCACGGTCGACCGCGATGACCTCGGCGCCCAGTTCGCGGGCGGTGATCGCGGCAGAGGTACCGGCCGCGCCGTACCCGACGATGACGACGTCGGTCGTCACGCTGGTGGTGGTCATGCGCTCTCCCTTGACGACGTGAGCTGAACGGCCCCCAATGTAACAGTCGCTAGTTCTCTCCTTTCGGAAGTGACCAGCGGTGATTGGGTGGCTGATGAAGAAAAGCGAAACGTGTTCTAGGCCGCCGCGGACGCTCCGATCAGCCGCCCTGCGCGGTTCGCGACGGGGCACGGGAGAAGATGAAGGGCATGGCTGTTCGGTTGTGGCGCCTGGTCGCCTCCCTGATTGTGACCCTCGGCTATGCGGTGACGGCGGCACTACCTGCCGGCGCGGCGCCCGGGGTGGACCCCGCGGCGCTGGCCGCCGAGCTGGTCGCGGCCGATCAGGCGCTGCGGAATACCTCGTCGCCCGAGCAGGTGCTGGCAGCAGCGGCCCGCCGCCAACAGGTCGCCTACCGGACCCTGGGCGCGCATCCCGAGTGGGATGCGATCGCCCGCCCACAGATCCCGGCGGCGCTGCTCGACGTCTACGACCGCAACATCGACGCCCGCCGGCAGCTCATGGCGCTCACCGACCCGAAGCCCACCATGCCGC
>NZ_CP083986.1:2518755-2520113 GCF_020172685.1 [Mycobacterium] nativiensis
GTCCTGGGCTGGGGAGTCGGCGGGATCGAAGCCGAAGCGGCCATGCTCGGTCAACCCATGAGCATGCTGATCCCACCGGTGGTCGGCCTGAAACTGACCGGCGAGCTGCAGCCCGGCACCACCGCCACCGACCTGGTCCTGACCGTCGCCGAGCTGCTGCGCGCCACCGGGGTGGTCGGCAAGTTCGTCGAGTTCTTCGGTCCCGGGGTGGCCAACGTCCCGCTGGCGAACCGGGCCACGATCGGCAACATGAGCCCGGAATACGGGGCCACCTGTGCCATCTTCCCGATCGACCACGTCACCTGCGACTATCTGCGCCTGACCGGCCGCTCTGAGCATCAGATCAAGCTGGTGGAGGCCTACGCCAAAGAGCAGGGCATGTGGCACGACCCGGATCGCGAACCGGTCTACTCGCAAACGCTGGAATTGGATCTGAGCAGTGTGGAGCCGTCGATCGCCGGCCCCAAACGGCCGCAGGACCGCATCCCGCTGCGGTTGGCCCCGCACACCGTCGCTGCGCTGCTCGATGGCGCCGAGACCACCGCCCAGGCCCTGTCGGACCTGGACAAGGCATCGGCGGATTCGTTCCCGGCCAGTGACCCGATCGCGTTCGGCGAATCGCAATCCGAAGGCAAGCCCCGGGAACAGTGGGCCGGCGGCGACAAGCTGCCCTGGCGGACCGATGCCAAGCCGATCGAACTCGCCGACGGCACCCGAACCGAGATCGACAACGGCGACGTCGTGATCGCCGCGATCACCTCGTGCACCAACACCTCCAACCCCTCGGTGATGGTCGGCGCGGCACTGCTGGCCCGCAACGCCGTCGACAAGGGTTTGTCGCGCAAGCCGTGGGTGAAGACCACCCTGGCGCCCGGATCACGGGTGGTCACCGACTACTACGAGCGGGCGGGCCTGACGCCCTACCTGGACAAGTTGGGCTTCAACCTGGTCGGCTACGGCTGCACCACCTGCATCGGCAACTCGGGACCGCTGATCCCCGAGGTGAGTAAGGCCGTCGTCGACAACGATCTGACCGTGTGTTCGGTGCTGTCGGGCAACCGCAACTTCGAGGGCCGCATCCACCCCGAGTCAGGATGAACTTCCTGGCGTCCCCGCCGCTGGTGGTCGCCTACGCACTGGCCGGCACTCTGCGCGTCAACCTGCTCACCGATCCGCTGGGCACCGGCAGCGACGGCGAACCGGTGTATCTGCGCGACATCTGGCCCACCACCGACGAGATCGCCGCCGTGGTCGACGACAACCTGCAGGCCGAGATGTTCACCACCAGCTACGCCGACGTCTTCACCGGCGACGACCGCTGGCGTTCCCTGGACGTCCCCGACACCGACACCTTCTCC
>NZ_CP083986.1:2520213-2522052 GCF_020172685.1 [Mycobacterium] nativiensis
AGGTACTCACCGAACGGCTGCACGATCCGCTTGTCGTGACTCTCCCCCGGGCCGGTGCGTGGATCCCACACCAGCACCGAATTCGACGCCGCCGGATTGTCCCGGCTCCAGCCGGGCGCGGCACGTACCGTGCCCACCAGGATCGGGGCGTCAACCGCTTGGGCAGCGACGGTGATCTGCTGCGCGGCGTCGATGTTGGTGACCGGGTCGATGTCCGAGGCGTTCTCCGGCCAGATCACGAACAACGGCTGCGGGGCGCGCCCGGTCGCGACATCCTCTGCCAACCGCAGGGTTTCGCGGACGTGGTAGTCGAGCACCTCGCGGCGCTGGGCGTTGAAATCGAGACCCAGCCGCGGCACGTTGCCCTGCACGGCGGCCACCGTGATCGACGGTTCGTCGCCGGCGCCCACGCCGGAACGGCGCACCCCCGGCCACACCACGACGGCGGTCAGCAACACCAGACAGATACACAGTCCGGGCACCAGCACCGCCGGCGGGCGGTCAGCGGAGTCGAGGGTCGGTGGGTTCCGCAGCCACCGCACGATCTCGATGGCCAGAGCGGTACCGGCGCAACCGATCAGCACCACCCCGGTCGACAACAGCGGAACGCCGCCGAGCGCGACCAGCGGCAGCAACGGTCCCGCGGTCTGGCCGTATCCCACCGCCCCCCAAGGGAACCCGCCGAACGGAACTACCGATTTCGCCCATTCCTGGGCGGCCCACAGCAGCGCGAACCAGATCGGCCAGCCGGGCAGTGACCGCACTGCCACCGCCGCCGATCCGAACAGCGCGGGAAACAGCGCACACATCAGCGCCAGGATCAGCCAGGGCGCCGGGCCGACCAGTCCGCCCACCCACGGCAGCAGCGGCAGGTAGAACGCCAGGCCACACAGCAGGCCGTAGCCGAAACCTCCGGCAAAGGTGGTCTCGCGGCGAACGAGCACCCAGCTCAGCAGCGCGACGGCCAAAATCGCGGCCCACCACCAGTTCAGCGGGGCGAAGCTGGACCGCAACAGCATGCCCGCCGCCACCGACGCGGCCAGCTGCGCCCAGCGATCGGCGGCGGCGATACCTAACCGTTCCAGCCGGTTCGGCCCGGGCTGGTCGGCGTGGGCGAGAACATCGCCGTCCGATTCGGTCGCCGGCACGTCAGCGGCCGGATCGGTGCGGGTTTCCGCTGCCGGTTCCTCGGTGGGCTCAGCCATGCAGAACCACACCACGGTGCACAGTGCGACGGCATTGGGGGCTCGCGCCGGGCTCGAGAACCGGCAGCGCGGGCACCCGTGCGCGTGGATCGGTCGACCATCGCTGAACGGAGTCGCGAGGCGCCTCAACGGCCAGGGCACTGGTCTCCCAGACCGCATAGGAGGCGGGTGCGCCGGCCGCCAGCGTCCCGGTGAGGCCGTCGTTGATACCGGCGGCCCGCCAGCCACCGCGCGTCGACGCGGCGAAAGCCGCCCGCATCGAAACCGCACTGCCCGGCGTGCGGTGGTTCGCGGCGGCACGCACCGCAGCCCACGGATCCAATGCGGTCACCGGGCTGTCAGAACCGAACGCGAGGGGCACGCCTTGGGATGCTAACAGCGCAAATGGGTTCAACCCGGCGGCTCGCTCGGAGCCCAGACGCTGGGCGTACATGCCCTCCTCGCCGCCCCACAATGCATCGAAAGCCGGCTGCATGCTGGCGATCACGCCCCAGGAACCCAACTTGGCGGCCTGCTCGGCGCTGACCATCTCCAGGTGCTCCAGCCGGTGCCCGCAACGGGCCACCGCCGGCACCCCGAACTTCTCCACCGCCCGTTCCAGCGCCGCAACCACGGTGGCGACCGCGGCGTCGCC
>NZ_CP083986.1:2522152-2523362 GCF_020172685.1 [Mycobacterium] nativiensis
CAGTGGGGCGGCAGCGTCGATTCCGGCCGGAAGTTCCGGCACCAGGTTGCGCAACGCGGAGGAGGCCAACGCGGAGTGGACGTCGGCGCGAGACAGGTATGCGGGTCGATCCCCCACCACAGCGTCAATGGCCGCGGTGTCAGGGGCACGGCCGTCGGGCCAGCCGGATTCGTCCCAGCCGTGCCCGCGGATCGGCGCACCGGGGTGGGCCGCGGCGTAGTCGGCGATCAGTTGCAGGCAGTGTTGTGCCGAGGTCGCCGGCCGAAGGTCCAGGCCGATGCGGCACAGGCCCGTCTCGGTGACGTGGACATGGCTGTCCACGAATGCCGGGGTCACCAGCGCGCCGTCGAGTTCGATCACCTCGGCTTGGGGGAACTGCTCGCGGCCGACGTCGTCGCTGCCCAGCCAGGCCACCACGCCGTCCCGGACCGCCATCGCGGTGGCATCGGGATGACTGGGGCTGTGGATTCGCCCGCCGAGCAGCAAAGAGGCAGGCCTGCCGGTCACAACGGTCACGACGTAGAAAGTACGGGTTGGCGCGGGCTGCCGGTCAGGCGACCGGAAGGGCGCGCTGCCCGGTGTCGGTGACGTCGACGAATTCGGCGTCGATGTAGTCGGCTCGGCTTCCGGGCGGGCGCCGGGTGGTGTACCACTGCCGCCCGACCGTGGCCGCAGCCAGCAGCGGGGTGCGCCGGCCCAGCGCGGTGGCCGCCACCGCCGCCAGCAGCGGGCGGGCAGCGGCACGAGTCGGGGGCGCCAACAGCAAAAGACCCACCAGCGAGGTCACCGGCCCAGGAACGAGCACCAGCACGCTGCCGGCCGTGACCAGCCCGCTGTCGGCGAGCACACCCGGGTCCGCCGCCTTACGCAGCCGGCGGAACTGGCGTCTGATCTGCCCGCTTGCCAGCACCAGTCCGGCCAGGAAAACGCCCAGTAGCAGCAACGTTGTCCAGCCGAAGCCGATCGCCCAGATCAATCCGGCAACCGCCGCCAGCTCCACCAGGGCGTAGAGACCGAAGATCCGCAGCACACCGCTCACCATGCCATCCCAACGTTCGGGCCGGTGATGTGGTTCCAGGCCGGCGCGGCGACCTGCCGAGAGAGCAATACTGATGCGATGACGACGATCCGAATCGAGGCGCCCGCCGGCCCCATCGATGCGCTGCTGGACACTCCGGCTGGGCCTGGGCCATGGCCCGGTGTGGTGGTG
>NZ_CP083986.1:2523462-2524859 GCF_020172685.1 [Mycobacterium] nativiensis
CCGACGAATAGACCATCATCGCGGTGTGCAGCACCGGGTCCTCGGGGATCACCCCGTCGGCCTTGAGCCAGACCCGGTTGTGGCCCAGTTGGCCGCCCTTGTCGCGCATCACCCAGGCCGGATCGTTGGCGTAGCGCCACTCGACCGGGTGCGGCGCCTTGACGAAGCCCGGGACGACTTCCTCGTAACCGGTGAGCAGCTCGCGCAGCCGCGGCAACGACTCGGGCTCGGCGACCGTGGGCGCCTCGACGCTGTGCTCCAGCCCGCTCCCGGCGGAGAGGTAGGAGACCATCGACGTGGCGATCAAGGTGTCACCCTGCAGCGCGTCGACCCGGCGATTGGCGAACCGGCGTTCGTCGCGCAGCCGGTGCACCCGGAATTCGATGTCGCGGGCCGGATCACCACCGTTGATGAAGTGAACCGACAGCGCACCGGGCGGCAGGTGCTCGGCGACGGTACGGCTGGCGGCGACGAACGACTGGGCCATCAATTGACCGCCGAACGTGCGTATCGGCGTCTTGCTCGGGTGCGTTCCGACGAAGACGTCGTCGTCGACACTCTTGAGATCCAGTACGGCCAGCAGTTCCTCGAGATCCGTGTTCGGCTCGGCCGGCACTAGATGTCGTCCTCCCCGAGACGGTGCACGTGGATCATGTTGGTCGAGCCTTCGGTTCCCGGCGGGGCACCCGCGACGATCACCATCAGATCACCGCGCTCGTAACGCCCCAGATCGAGCAGCGCCTTGTCCACCTGGCGGATCATCCCGTCGGTGGTGTGTGCCTGCGGGACGATGAAAGTCTCGGTCCCCCAGGTCATTGCCAACTGGCTGCGAATCTCGGGCAGCGCCGTGAACGCCAACAACGGCAGCGGGGTGTGCAGCCGGGCCAGCCGTCGCACGGTGTCACCCGACTGGGTGAACGCCACCAATGCCTTGGCATCCAGGCGTTCACCGATCTCGCGTGCCGCGAACGAGATCACGCCCCGCTTGGTACGCGGCACGTGCGTCAACGGCGGTGCCGCCGTGGAGTTCTGCTCCACCGCACAGATGATCCGGCTCATGGTGCGCACGGCATCTAGAGCGTGCTTGCCCACCGCGGTCTCCCCCGAAAGCATCACCGCGTCGGCGCCGTCGAGCACCGCGTTGGCCACGTCGGAGGCCTCCGCCCGGGTGGGCCGGAAGTTCTCGATCATCGACTCCAGCATCTGGGTCGCCACGATCACCGGGCGGGCGTTCTCGCGTGCCACCTGGATGACGCGCTTCTGCACCAGCGGCACCTCTTCGAGGGCCAGTTCCACGCCCAGGTCACCGCGAGCCACCATGACCGCGTCGAAGGCCAGGACCACGGCCTCGAGGTTCTCGATGGCCTCCGGCTTCTCCATCTTGGCGACCACCGGGA
>NZ_CP083986.1:2524959-2526386 GCF_020172685.1 [Mycobacterium] nativiensis
GTGTCGCCCTCGGCTTCCGGCTCGGCGACCACCGCGTCCGACTCTTCCTCGTCGGTCGCCTCGGGTTCGTCGTCGCCGGTTTCGTCGGTGTCGGCTGAATCGGATTCGCCGGTAAGCCTTTTCGGCACCCGAACCACTGAGCCGACGCCGTTGGCGACGCCGGCCGCCGCCAGCTCTTTGTCGTCGGACTCGTCGTGCTCGTCGTGCTCGTCGTGCACTTCGTGCGGCTCGGCTTCGGACTCTGCCTCTGCCTCAGTGTCCTGCTCGGTGGACTCCTCGGGTTGCCAAGCGCGACGGATGGCTTCGGGATCTTCTCGGCCCTTGGTCGCGAGCAGGATGTACACCACCGCACCGATGAAGACGAACGTCGAGGTGAACGAGTTGACTCGTATCCCGGCGATATGGGTCGCCGCATCGTCACGGAGCAGCTCGATGCCGAACCGGCCGATGCAGTAGCCGGCGACGTAGAGCGCGAACAACCGTCCGTGCCCCATCCGGAACCGTCGGTCGGCGTAGATCAGCACGAGGAACACCACGAGGTTCCACAACAATTCGTACAAGAACGTGGGCTGGACGATCTTGTAGAGCTCGCCGGTCGACACGCCGTCGAGCAGGTGTGGGTCGCGAACCCCGGCGGCGTCTTCGCGCCAGAAGATCTCCAGACCCCACGGCAGCGTTGTCTCCCTGCCGTAGAGCTCCTGATTGAAGTAGTTCCCGATGCGCCCGATGGCCTGCGCCAACACGATCCCGGGGGCGACGGCATCGCCGAACGCCGGCAGTGAGATCCCTCGGCGCCGACAACCGATCCACGCGCCGACCCCGCCGAGCGCTACCGCGCCCCAGATCCCCAGACCGCCGTCCCAGATCCGCGGCGTCGCTTCCCATCCGACGCCACCCTCGCCGAAGTAGGTACGCCAGTCGGTCATCAGGTGATAGAGCCGACCGCCGATCAGCCCGAACGGCACCGCCCACAGCGCGATGTCATAGATGACGCCCGGTTCGCCGCCACGGGCCCGCCACCGGCGATCACCGAGCAGCAGGGCGGCGACGATGCCGATGATGATGCACAGTGCGTAGGCCCGGATCGGCACCGGTCCGAGGTGCCAGACACCGCGCGCAGGACTGGGAAAATAGGTGAGCCAATCCAACGTCATTGGGTGGAAACCTTTTGACGCACACCGGAAGCAAGCTCCTGCGTCAATGCTCGAAGCTCGGCCAGACCATCTGCGAGTGCGGTGACCAGCGCCGAACCGACGATGACACCGTCGGTGTAGGCACCGATCTCGGCGGCTTGCGCGCCCGAGCGCACGCCCAGTCCCACGCCGACGGGGATGTCGGAGACCTCGCGAACCCTGGCCACCAGCTCCGGCGCGGCGTTCGACACCGTGTTGCGGGCGCCGGTGACACCCATCGGGGAGGCGGCGTAG
>NZ_CP083986.1:2526486-2723432 GCF_020172685.1 [Mycobacterium] nativiensis
GCTCGTTGAGGTAGCTGACCTTGCCTGTGGTGCCGGCGGGTCCGAAAATCTCGTAGACGACCCGCTTTTCGTTGATCGAAGCGATCGGCGCCGATCCGCTGCCGTCCCAGCGGAAGGCCTCGTCGGATCCGAATGCACCGCGCAGGTTCACCACCGCCACTGTTCCGGCGATCGCCGCCAGTGCGACAACCAATGGCACCCAGGCCCGCTTCGCGATGGAGAACATGGTGGCCACCTCCGACGTTCGCTGATTGAAAAGTACATCGGCGACTATACCCCATGGGGTATATATTTCCCCCTTGTGGTGCCCCAGGGGGTATGCGATTTACGTCACGGGGTCCGTTGGTGGCGTTGGGCGGCAACCGCTTCGCCCAGCCAGCGCCGCAAGAACCGCCGCAGTTCATCGGGGGAGCGCGCGGGATCGTTGGGCGCCACGATGAACGACATCATGATCCGCAGGGTGAACTCGACGAGTTCACGCAGGCTGGCCTCGTCGTAACCGTGCTGGCGCCAGTCGACGTCGAATCGGTCGATCATCCGCATCCCGAAGGTCTGGGCCTCATCGGAGGTCATCTCCCGGCTGTGGGGGGATGTCGACGACAGCATGGTGCCCAGGTGCGGGGAGTGGGTGACCGCGTCCAGGGTGTAGGCGGTGGCCTCGGCCAGGGCGTCGGCCGGATCGTGGATGCCGCGCACATGCTCGGACAGCCGGTCAAGGAATTCATCGACGGAGGCGATGGCCACCGCCCGCATCAGGGCGTCGGCGGTGGGGAAGTAGCGGTACACCGTCTGGCGGATCACGCCCAGGGAGCCCGCGACCTCGGCCAGCGACACCGCGGCCCCCGTCTCGGCGACCAGGTCAACCGCCGCGTCGATGATTCGCCGGCCGGCCTCCTCGTCGGTGCGCGGCGGGTTGCCGCCCCATCCGCGTCGCCGAGCCATCAGTGTCCTGCTTGACAAGCGTTTGCCATCGAACAATCATACGCATAAACGTCTGTATGTATGTTGAGGGCTGAGGTGCCGATGACGGATCTGATCGTGCGCAAACTACGGTTCGCCTTCGCCGAGTACCCCGTCCCGTTCCTGTGGAACGAGGCGAATCCGGCGTTCTCGTCCATGGCCAACGCGGTCTCGCTGCTGGCGATCGGCTTCGAGAAGATGATCGGCAGCATGATCACCGAGGCGATGCCGCTGATCACCGATGCTTCGGTCGCCGAGGAGGCCGACGCGTTCGTCCGCCAGGAGAGTCAGCACTCCATGGCCCATCGTGGCCATGCGAAGGCGCTGGTCAGGGCGTACCCGGGGCTCAAAGAGACCGTCGATGAGTGCAACGCCATGTTCGACAAGATGACCGCCGAGAAATCACTGGACTACCGGCTGGCCTACACCGCCGATCTCGAGGCGACCTTCACCCCGGTGTTCAAACTGATGCTCGACCATGACAACACGCTGTTCGCCCCGGGAGATGATCGGGTGGCGTCACTGTTCCTGTGGCACTTCGTCGAAGAGGTCGAACACCGCAGTTCCGCGCTGATCATCTACGACCACGTCATCAACGACCCCTGGTATCGGATGCGGATGGCCCCGTCGATCTTCAAACACGTCATGAGCGTCATCCGAGTGGCGTGCGAAGGCTTCAACCGGCATGTCCCCGTGGAGGACCGCAAGGTCGACGCGCTGTCGCTGTTCACCACCTACCGCGGCAAACAGGCCTGGCGCCGGCGCATCCCGTTCGGGTGGCCCGCCGATCAGGGCCCCGTCGCGGACGCCTTCAAGCACCTGCCCAAGCGTGAGATGGCCACCGCGGTGGCCGGGATCGTTCGCAGTCAGATGCCCAATCACAAACCGGCACACGAGAAGATTCCGATGCTGGCCAACCAATGGTTCGCCCGGTACGCCGACGGCTACGACGTGACCAAGTGGTACACCGCCGAAGAGAAGAGTGCCTGATGTCCGATCTGTGTGCACCGACTTTCGAGCGCCTCGCCGAATCCCTGGGCTTCTCCTGCGCGGAAGCCGGTGGGCTGGTGGAGTTCCGCAACCCGCTGCAGCTGGAGAACTGGACGCTGCCGGTCCTGGAGATCACCGTGATCGCCGGCGCCGTGCTGGCGCTGATCTACGCCATCGGGCGGTTTCGCCGTGGCGATGCCACCAACCTGGCGCTGTGGTTCGGTGCGATCGCCTACCTGCTGATCATCGAGCCGCCGCTGTACTTCCCGGCGGCGTTCGGGATCGCCGATCATGTCGACACGATGTTCGCGCACAACGTGTTCACCGTCGACTTCCTGTGGGGCCGGCTGCCGCTCTACATCATCGCGATCTATCCGATGATGGCGACCGTCGCCTTCGAGATCGTCCGGATCCTGGGGGTCTTCCGCCGCTACGGCGTGGTCGTCGGCGCGATCTGCGTGGGCTTCGTTCACCACGCCTTCTACGAGATCTTCGACCACCTGGGCCCGCAGCTGCGCTGGTGGGAGTGGTCGGTGGACAACCCGCTGAACCAGCCGATGTTCACCTCGGTGCCGATGGGCAGCGTGGTGGTGTTCGCCGCGCTGTGGCCGGCATCGCTGGCCTTCTGTGTCCAGTTGCTCCTCGGCCGCCAGGTCGACCACGGCAGGCGGTTCGGTGGGCTGCAAGTGCTGTGGCGGACCGTTGTCATCGGCCTGTTGGCTTCGCTCGGAACGGGCATCCTGCCGCTGCCCGCGACCCTTATCGGGGCCGCCACCGACGGAAAACTTCTGGGGATCGCCTATGCCGCGGAGCTTCTCCTCATCGTCGCGGTGGCCGTGCCGGTGCTGGTCATGCAATGGCGGCGGCTGCGGCTGAACCTGTTCACCACGGGCCGCCACGACAACCCGCTCATCGTCCGGTACGCGGCGGTGTATCTGTCGGTCATGACGGTGTTGTGGCTGACGGCATTGCCGGCCTACCTCGATGCGGAGGGCGGCCTCACCGCCAACGGCGACCCGATCGGCAGTCTCTGGTACGTCATCGCCTGTTTCACGGTGGCCTACTTCAGTGTCGCGGCCGCGGCCACCGTCCCGCCGATCCTGACGGACGCCACTGAACCGGCGGCGCCCGCGGCGGCCTGAGTTCAGCGGCCCCGCCACCGTGGCGGGCGCTTCTCCCGCCAGGCCTGGAGCCCTTCGGCGACGTCCTCGGTCGCCCCGGCGACCTTGCGCATGGTCTCACCGAAACGGACCGCGTCGATCCAGCTCATGTCGGCGCTGCGCCACGCCACCTCCTTGGTGGCGCGCTGGGCCAGGGGAGCGGCCTTGGTCAGCGTGCGTGCCCAGTCCCGGGCGGTCTCCTGTAGCTCGGACGGTTCGACCAGCTTCCACACCAGGCCGATCTCCTGGGCCCGCTGCGCGGTGATCGGTTCACCGGTCAGCAGCAGCTCCATCGCATTGGACCAGCCCACCCGTTGCGGCAGGCGGATCGCGCCGACGATGGTGGGCACCCCGATCGACACCTCCGGGAAACGGAACACCGCCTCGGTGCTGGCGATCACGAAGTCGCAGAACAACAGTCCGGTCAGGCCGTAGCCGACGCACGGACCGTGCACGGCGGCGATCGTCGGCTTGAACAGCTCCATGCCGGATTCGAACGAATTGATCGTGGGCTTCTCCCAGAACGTGCCGGCGAAGGTGCCCACCGCCCCCTCGGAATCGGTGAGGTCGGCTCCGGCGCAGAAGACGTCCCCGTTCGCGGTCAGGATGCCCACCCAGGCGTCCTCTTCGCCGCGGAACCGGTTCCAGGCCGCATTGAGGTCATCGCGCAACGGGCCGTTGATCGCATTGCGGGCTTCGGGACGGTTGAGGGTGATGGTCGCGACGTGGTCGTCCAACTCATAGGTGACCAGCTTCATGAGCGCACCGTACCGTCGCAGTGGTGCGGTGGATCGTCGACGCGATGAATGTGATCGGTTCTCGTCCCGACGGCTGGTGGAAAGACCGGCACGCGGCGATGGTCCGGTTGACGACGCAGTTGGAACGGTGGGTGGTCGCCGAAGACCGGCAGGTCACGGTGGTGTTCGAGAAGCCGCCGTCCCCGCCGATCGGTTCGGAGGTCATCGAGATCGCCGCAGCCCCGCGAGGAGGGGCCAATTCTGCCGACGACGAGATCGTCCGGCTGGTGCAAGCTGACCCTCGGCCACAGGAGATCACCGTCGTCACATCGGATATCACGCTGGCAGAACGGGTTCGCGAGGCCGGTGCAGACGTCTGCCCCGCGGCGCGTTTCCGCAGCCTGATCGAGCAGGCCGGCTAGGCCATGGCCGCCTCAGGCTCCGGCGGCGCTGGCGCCAGCGCGGCGGCCGGCGAACACACAGTCGGCGATCGACAGGCCGCTGACATACGACCGTGACGCGATGCCGATGGCGGTGCGGCCGGCGCTGTAGAGCCCCGGGATCGGGGCGCCGTCGGCGTCGAGAACGGCACCGGTGTCCTCGCAGACCCGGACCCCGCCGAGGGTGAGCATCGGGGTCGGGAGCAATGGGTTGGGGCGCACCGAGATATCCATGAGTGTGAACGGGGCCCGATCGATGCGGCGACGGAACTCATCGGGCTTTCCGACCGGGTCCGGTTCCCCGGCATCGATCGCGTCATTGTGCGCGGTGACCGTGGCCTGCAAGCCCTCCGGATCGATACCGGCTGCTCGGGCCACATCCGCGAGCGTCTTACCGCGCTTGGCGCCGGCGAACATCAACGCGGCGGACTGGGCGCGCTGGAACCATAGGGTCTGGGTCAGCAGTTGGCCCCTGGCCTCCATCATGAGTGCGGCGTCGGCGAGGATCCAGCCGCTGCTGCCGTGATGTTTCACCAGCGCCTGGCCGAGCGCGGCGCCATAGCGGGTTTCGTCGATGACTCGACTTCCCTTGTCGTCGACCACGATCGAGGAGATAAATGCGCTGGGCGGTGTGATGAACTTCCACGCCGAGACGTTGTCCATCCGGTCGGTGACCGCACCGGCGCTCTGCGCCAACGCGATACCGCTGCCGTCATCGCCACTGGTGCCCAGGGGCAGCCCGCCGTTGAACTCCGGGGCGTAGCGTTTGCGCCATTCGGTGTTGGCGATGAAGCCGCCCGCGCAGATGATCACCCCGCGCCGCGCAGTGATCTCGATAGGCCGCGCGTAGCGGCCCTCGAGCTTCGCCAGGCGGCGGTCCATCGCAGCACGCAACGGCGGGTAGTAGACGCCGGGCTTGGATGAGATCGCGGCCAGCCGGGCGTAGCGCCGCTGGATGCGCCGCGGCGCCTCTCCCATCGTCATCGCACGTACGCCGATCACCCGGCCCGTGGCGTCCCGCATCAGTTCGGTGACCGTGGTGTGCGGCCGGAAGTCCACACCCAGCTTGCGCGCCGAATCTGCCAGCGGGGCATAGATCTTCTTGCCCGAGGTGCCCTTCCCGTAGGCCCGGTGGCCACGCTGCACCGGTGGGGTGTGGGCGCGAAACTCCCCGGCGTTCTCGCTGCCCGAGTGATACAGGTAGTACCGGTTGTTCGGAAACGACGTCTTGTAGGGGCACAGCCCGGCGTTGAACGGAACCCCGTGCCGGCTCAACCAGTCGATCATCTCGGGGCTGGTGTCGACGAAGCGCCGCAGGGTCTGCGGGCCGACCGCATCGCCGACCTCCAGGCGCAGGTAATCCAGCATCTGGTCGGCGGTGTCGTGTACCCCGGCTTCCTTCTGGACCGCGGTGCCGGCCCCGGCGTAGATGATGCCGCCGGAGATCGCGGTGGCCCCGCCGCCGTTGGCGCGATCGACGGCGATGACGTCGGCGCCGAGTTCGCGTGCGGTGATCGCCGCGGTGGTGCCGGCCGCACCGAACCCGACGACCACGACGTCGGTTGTCACACTGGTGGTCACGCGCTATCCCCTCGCCGGACTGAGCTGATCAGCCCTCAATGTAACAGTCGGTAGTTGGCTATAGATCTGGGTGACCAGCGGTGATGAGCTGGATTCTATGCGCGAACGAAACACGTTCTAGTTGCCCGGGAACCCTCCGCGCAGGTGCCTTGCGGGGTTTACGCCGGCGCACAGGCCAAGATGAACGGCATGGCTGTTCGGTTACTGCGCATTGTCGCCACCCTGGTTTTCGTCTTCGCCGCCGCGGTGACGCCCGCCGGCGCGGCGCCGGGACCGGATCCGGCCGCGTTGGCGGCCGACCTGGTCGCCGCCGACCAGGCGCTGCGCAACCCGTCCGCGCCGGAGCAGGTGCTCGCGGCCGCGGCTCGCCGCCAGCAGGTCGCCTATCGCACCCTGGGGGCGCATCCCGAGTGGGATGCGATCGCCCGCCCACAGATCCCGGCGGCGCTGCTCGACGTCTACGACCGCAACATCGACGCCCGCCGGCAGCTCATGGCGCTCACCGACCCGAAGCCCACCATGCCGCCGTGGCGGGTGGTGCCACCGGTCCCGGCCAACGAGCTGGTGGCCGCCTACCGCGCGGCCGAGGCCGCATCCGGGGTGCCGTGGAACTACCTGGCGGCGATCAACTTCGTCGAGACCGGCTTCGGCCGCATCAACGGTGTCAGCGACGACGCCGCACAGGGCCCGATGCAGTTCCTGCCGTCGACGTTCGCGGCCTACGGCAACGGAGGAGATATCCACTCACCGCGCGATGCCATCATGGCGGCGGGACGACTGTTGGCCGCCAACGGTTTCGCCACCAACCGTGACAAGGCCATCTGGGGCTACAACCACTCCGACTACTACGTGCGGGCCGTCAACGACTACGCCGCGGTCATCGGAGGCGACCCGGCCGGGTTCGCCGGCTACTACCGCTGGGACACCTACTACCGCACCACCGCCGGGGATCTGCTGCTGCCGATCGGGTACGTCTCGACGTCGCGGATTCCGGTCGCCGAATACCTGGCCGCGCACCCGCAGTGATGCGTCAGCGCTGCTGAGCCTTCCACTTGTCGAGCGCCCGACGGTCGCGTTTGGTCGGCCGTCCGGCACCGCGGTCCCGCGCGGCCACTGGCACGGCGGAAGTCGGTGGGGGCGGCGGCGTTCGATCCAGGTAGCAGGTCACCGCGTCGGGCGCACCGACGCGTTTCTGAATCACCCGCAGCACCTCGACGATTCGGGTGCGATCACCGACCAGGGCACTCACCACGTCACCGGGGCAGACCGTGGTCGCCGGTTTGGCCGGCCGGTTGTTGACCCGCACATGCCCGCCGCGGCATGCCGCGGCGGCGTCCGGCCGGGTCTTGGTGATCCGTACCGCCCACAACCACCGATCGACCCGGGCCGATTCCATGACCGACCGGGCTCAGCGCGTGGAGTTGAGGATCTTGATCGCGAAGACGAGCGTGTCGCCAGGCAGGATGCCGGCGGCGGGCTGGCCCTCGGGGTAGCCGTCGGCGGGAATCATCGCGACCGCCACCGTCGAGCCGACCTTCTGGCCCGCAATGGCCTTCTGGAATCCCGGGACCACGCGGTCGAGCCCGAACTCCACCGGCTGGCCTCGTTCGTAGCTGCTGTCGAACACCGACCCGTCGCGTCCGTTGACGCCCATGTAGCAGACCGCGACCTTCGCCGTGTCCGGGACGACGCGGCCCTCGCCGGCGTGCAGGGTGTGCACTTCGGTCTGGGTCACCTTGAAAGGCCCCGTGACGACGACGCTCGGGGCCGCGGAATCCGTGGAACCGGTCACCGCGATGCTGCCGGTGGCACCCTTCAACGTCCAGTCGGCCGCAACGCCCTCAGCCGGCGGGGTGGAGGGGCAGGCGGTGACGCTTTCACCGCCGGGAGGCATGAACAGATCAGTGACCGACGACGTCTTCGACGAAGAGGTGGTGTTATCCGAACCGCCGCAGGCGGCCAGTGCCACCGCCAAAGAGGCGACACCGGCGGCGAGGGCAACGAACCGAGGCATACGCGAATTCACCTAGGTCACGCTACAGCCCGACATATCCGGGCGCCTGTCCCTACCATCGGTTCACATGCCGGGCGAACAGCGGCCACGCTGGAACCACAACATCCACTACCACCGCGTCGTCGTCGATGCCGTTCCCGACGGCGCCACCTCGGCGTTAGACGTCGGCACCGGAAACGGGCTGTTGGCCGCGGACTTGCGCGACAGGGTTGCGCGGGTGGTGGCCATCGACGTCGATGACGCGGTGCTGGAGGCCGCACGTCGCGAACGAGGCGATATCGACTGGCTTCACGGTGATGTGTTGACCTACCCGTTCGGCGAGACCTTCGACGTGGTGGCCTCGGTGGCGACCCTGCACCATCTGCCGGATCCACGGTCGGCGCTGCGTCGGTTGGCGGCGCTGGCCTCGCCCGGCGGAGTCGTGGTGGTGATCGGACTGGCTCGGGCAACACGGCCCTGGGAGTACGTGCTCGCGGTGTGCGGCGTGCTCCAGCACAGGTGGCTGTCCTGGCGAAACGGCTACTGGGAGCACACCGCACCGACCGTGTGGCCGCCCGCGCAGTCCTATTCCGAGATTCGGCACCATGCGAGGGCGGAGCTTTCCGGGGTGCGCTGGAAGCTGCTGCCGATGTTTCGATACGCGTTGATCTGGCGAAAGCCCGGGGGAGAGTGTGAGGACCTCGACCAAGGCTGAACCCGACCGACCTGGTTCCTAGACGTCGAAGACGAACTCGTTGATGAGTCGGTTGACGGTGGGCGGGTCCTCCACCGCGGCAAGATGCCCCACACCGTCGAGTACCACGAGGTGGCCGTTGGGTATGCCCGCTGCCATCTTCGCCGCGTGTTCGGCAGGGAATGTGATGTCTTCGGCGCCGGCGACCACCAGGACCGGTGCGGTGATGCGGTCCAACAAGCCGAGTTGGTCGGGTCGGCCCGGGACGACGCTTCTGACTGCCCACGCAGCCGACTTCAGATCGACCTGACCAAGGGAGGCGCGGACCTGGGCCACCACATCTGGCCGGCTACCCAGCGTGGTGACGCCGAGGAACGCCTTGAGCACCGATCGCGTCAACGGCGGCCGAATGCCACCGAGCGCCCTGGCGACCGCGAGCATTGCGCCATATTCGATCTTCTGCCGTCGGTCGGCGGCGCTGGCAGTGCAGTTCATCAGTACGGCGCGGCCGATTCGGTCGGGTGCGCTCGCCGCAAAGGTGGCGCCGATCATGCCGCCCCACGAATTGCCGACGAAATGTGCGCGGCCGATCTCCAAGGCATCGAGGATTTGGGTTACGCAGTGTGCGCATTCGCTGTACGTGAATGTGCGGGTCAGTGGTTGGCTGCGGCCGTGTCCGGGCGGATCGATGACGACCACCTGCGCCCGGGGTGCGAAGTGGGCCGCTTGTGCGTTCCACAGATCGCCGGTCATGAGCAAACTCGGCCAGAACAGGATCGGGTCACCGGAACCGCCGACCCGTACGTGTACGGTGCCGAGATCGGTGTCGATGAAATGTGATTGCAACGGCGCAGGATTGGCGCTCACGCGCATACCTCCGGTTGGGTCGATCGACCGACGAGTTCTGAATTGCGTTCGGGCACAGGCTAGCGCACCGGGCCGGTTTGGATTGGCCGCCAAACTTCCAACATCTTCGACGGGCGATGGCGACTCTGAGGGAGCTGGAGTGCAAAGCCCCGATCATCGTGACCGAGTGCGGAGCCGTTGACCCATCCCTACGACGGCCGCGGTCCTGGCACCTGATCGACATACTGGGTGAACAGTTCGGCCAGCGAGTGGGCCAGCTCGGTGGCATCGGTGGCGTGCGGGGTGGCAGTCCCGAGCAGCGCACCGTCGCGGGTCAGTACCGCCAGGCCGTGCACCAGCGCCCAGCTGAGCAGTGCCAAATTCTGCGCCCCCGACGGCGTCGTGTCCGATGCGGCGAGCCGGCCGGTCGCCGCCCTCAGCTCACCGATGGCCTGCTGCTGTGCGGCGATGAGATCCGGGTCGCTCGTATGCAGCTCGGCCGGGGCGAACATCAGCTCGAAGAGCGCCGGATGCGACAGCCCGAAATCGATATAGGCCCGCCCCAACGCGGCGAGGCGTGGCCGAGCCTCTGGCTCCTGCACGACCGACAGCTTGTCCGCCAGCGAGTGAAACCCCTCGGTGGCGATAGCGGTGAGCAAACCCGCGCGATCCCCGAAGTGGTATTTCGGCGCTGCGTGCGAGAGTCCCGCACGCCGAGCGACGGCGCGCAGGCTGATCGCCGCGCGGCCGTGCTCGACGAGTTCGGTGCGGGCCGCGGCCAACAGTGCTTCGCGCACATCCGGGCGGGCAGCGGTTGTCATGCCGACATTCTCACCCTCGGCCCTTGACAGTGTCAAACAGGGCTGCGATGCTGAAGAGGCAGTGTTTGACAGTGTCAAAACCGAAGGGGAGAGGAGCGCATCATGACCGTTCCTGCCGCATCTCAGCCCGCCGTTCGCATCGGCGATCGCGACCGGGAACGAACCGCCGCCCTGCTCGGCGACGGGCTCGCCCAGGGTTATCTGCAATTGGCCGACTACGAGCAGCGACTGCAAGCCGCATTCGCCGCCGAGACCGCGGCCGACCTGCGCGCGGTGGTGGCCGACCTGCCGATTCGCGCCCTGCGCCGCAACGATCCCCGCCGCCGCGCGGCCCGACGTGCCGTCGCGGTGCGCTCGGTGCGTGCCCATCTCGCCGGGTACTTCGGGATGGTCGCGATTGTGCTGTCGGTGTGGCTGGCGGTCGCCCTGTCCGCCGGCGCGTGGTACTTCTGGCCGATCTGGCCCATTCTCGGTGGTGGCGCCTGCCTGATCAGCCACGCCGCAACGGTCCGCGGCGCGGTCGGTGCGGGCCGACGCTATCCCGCTTAGATCTTCACCACGAGCTTGCCGACGTTCTTGCCGTCGAAAAGCATGTTGATGGCCGTCGGCAGCTGCTCGAAGCCCTCGACGACGGTCTCGAGCGGGGTCAGCTTTCCGGCCGCGATCAGCTCGCCGATCTCGCTGTTCGCCTCCGGTGCGCGCAGGAAGTGATCGAGCACGATGAAGCCCTGCAAGGTTGCGCGCTGGATGAGCAGATTCCCGAACGCTCGCGGCCCAGGCGGCGGGTTGGTCAGGTTGTAGCCGGAGATCAGCCCGCACAGCGCGATTCGTGCCCCCACGTTCACGCGGGCAAAGATCGCGTCCATGATGTCACCGCCGACGTTCTCGAAGTCGACGTCGATGCCGTTGGGGGTCGCGGCAGCAAGCTGGGCGGCCCAGTCATCCGCGCGGTAGTCCACCGCGGCGTCGAAACCGAGCTGATCGGTCAGCAGCGCGCATTTCTCCGGTCCGCCGGCGATCCCGACGACCCGCGCGCCGGAGGCCTTCGCGAGTTGACCGGCGACCGAACCGACCGCGCCGGCCGCGGCCGAGACGACGACCGTCTCGCCCGGCTTCGGCTTGCCGATGTCGCGGATTCCGATCCACGCGGTGAGCCCGGTCATGCCCAGCGCGCCCATGTACGCGCTTGGCGAGATACCGTCGGCGACCTCGACCGGGAACAACGGCATCGCGTCCGAGACCACGACGTATTCCTGCCAACCGGTCAGGCCCTGCACGATCTGGCCGACCGGAAAGTTCGGATTGTTCGACGCGATGACCTCACCGAGTCCGGCGGCGCGCATGACCTCACCGATGCCGACCGGCGGCAGGTACGACGGAGTTTCGTTGATCCACATGCGGTTGGTGGGGTCCAGTGAGATCCAGTTGACGCGCACCAGCGCTTCGCCGTCGCCGATCACCGGCATCGCCTGTTCGCTGAGTTCGAAGGTTTCCGGGCCGATGCGGCCGGTGGGGCGCTCACGGAGCAGGAAACGGCGGTTTCGATCGGTCATGAGCGCACGGTACCGGATGCGTTTGGCCCTGGCAATGGTCATTAAATCGTCTGGCGGACAACGCTATTGATCGCCCTCCGGCACCCGGTTCGGGTACCGGCCCGCGGCGGGCGTCCGGGCCCGGCGTAACCGGAGTCGGGCCGGGGGTCAACCGGCGAACGTGGTCGTGGTGAGACCTGGCACACTGTTGGCGTGGCACAAATAACCTTGCGTGGAAATCCAGTGAACACGGCCGGAGACCTGCCCGCGGTGGGCGGTGCGGCACCCGCATTCTCCCTGACCGGAACAGACCTTGGTGCGGTTGAGAGTGCTCAGTTCGGCGGCAAGCCGCTTCTGCTGAACATCTTCCCGTCCATCGACACCCCGGTGTGCGCAACCAGCGTGCGGACCTTCAACGAGCGGGCTGCGGCCAGCGGTCTGGCCGTGGTCTGCGTGTCGAACGACCTGCCTTTCGCGCAGAAGCGTTTCTGCGGCGCTGAGGGCATCGAGAACGTGACGTCGGCGTCGGCCTTCCGTTCCGGCTTCGGCAAGGACTACGGCGTGACCATCGCCGACGGTCCGATGGCCGGGCTGCTCGCGCGTGCCGTCGTGGTCATCGATGCGGACGGCAAGGTCGCCTACACCGAGCTGGTTCCGGAGATCGCCAGCGAGCCCAACTACGACGCGGCCATCGCAGCACTGAGCTGATCGGCGTTGTCGGGCCCACCTGAACGGGGTGGGCCCGACAACGTCTCAGACGTGGCCGTTGAAGCTGCGCAGCGCCTGGACGTGCGCATCAGGACCGGACATGCCGACGTCGTACCCCGTGCGTCCGGCCAACCAGCGCACCAGGTTGGCGGGCGTCCCCGCGACGATCACCATCGGACCCGATTCGGGACCCACCGACGAGTGCAGGCTGCCGTTTTCGGTGCCGACCGTTACCCCCACGCCGGTGGGCAGCTTGTTGAGCTGATAGCGCAGCAGTGGGGGAATGACCTCTACCAGTGTTGGCGGCGCCGGATGAGCACCGGCACCGCCGCCGACGAGATCGTCATGATGGGTCCAGTACTCGAACAGCGTGAGCGGTGCCACCCGCGGCCGCAGCAGCAGTCGCGGTACCGGGCGCCGTAACCGGTCGAGCAGGCCGGTGAAGCCCAGGTGATACTCACGCCGGATCGCGAAGTCGACCATTTTCGGCGGGGCCGGAACCGCGATACCCCGGACCACCAGCGACCGCGCGATGAACGTCGACAGGCCGGCGATGCGTTCCTCCGCCACCAGATGCGCCGCCAGGTCCAGCGCCGTCCAGGATCCGCATCCGGCGTGCGCCGATGCGCCGGCCGCGCTCAAGGAGTCCGCGAGCGCCGCTCGTTCGGATTGGATATCCCCGGTGAGCGTCATCGCCGGTGGTGAGTTGTCGAATCAGCCTGCGGCGCTGAGGATCTTGATGGCGAACACCAGGGTGTCGCCGGGTCGGATACCGGCGCTGGGCTGGCCGTCAGGGTAGCCGTCCTCGGACGTCATCGCGACTGCGACCGTGGAGCCCACGTTCTGTCCGGCGATCGCCTTCTGGAATCCGGGCACAACTCCGTTGAGCGGGAAGTCAACCGGGGCGCCGCGCCGGTAGCTGCTGTCGAACACCGATCCGTCACGGCCGTTGACGCCCATGTAGCAGACCGACACCTTGGCAGAACCCGGAACCACCGGCCCGTCGCCGGCCTGCAGCGTGTGCACCTGGGTCTGGGTCACGCTGAACGGTGCGGACACGTCCACTCGCGGCGCGGCGGTTGCGGTGGAGCCGGTGACCGCGACGCTGCCAGTGGCCCCGGCCAGCGTCCACTCCGGGGTGCCTCCGCCGGCCGGTGCCGCGGTGGGGCACGATTCGGCCGCCGCGGCCGGGCCCGCCACAGCGACGGGCAGGGCGATTGCCGCGACACTGGCCGCAGCGGCAACGAACGATTGCATCCGGGTGGGCTTCATGCCGGTCCACGCTACAGGCCACCCAGGTCATGACTTTCGCCCCACTGGAAACCGCAACCAGCCCCATCGGCAGGGCCGGCACACGTAGGCTCGCCGGGTGCAGATAGACGTTATGACCCTGCCCCAGCGTCTAGCTCAGATCGGCGAACTGGCCCGGCACACCCAGGCCGCGGGATTCTCCGGTCTGCTGTTCACCGAAGCCGGACGTACCGCGTATCTCAACGCCGCCATTGCATCTCAGGCCGCACCCGGTCTGGAGCTTTCGACCGGCGTCGCCGTGGCCTTTCCGCGCAGTCCCTTCGTCACGGCGGCAACGGCGTGGGAACTGCAGGAGGCGACCGGCGGAAAGTTCCGGCTCGGGCTCGGCACCCAGGTTCGCACCCATGTCGTGCGGCGCTACGGTGCGGCGTTCGAAAATCCCGGTCCACGTCTGCGCGACTACGTCCTGGCCGTCAAGGCGTGCTTTACCGCGTTTCGGACGGGGAAGTTGGATCATCACGGGCAGTTCTACAACCTCGATTTCATCACGCCGCAGTGGAGCGCAGGCCCGATCGATGCACCCGATCCCAAGGTCGATATCGCGGCGGTGAATCCGTGGATGCTGCGGATGGCCGGCGAGGTGGCCGACGGTGTGCACATCCATCCGCTGGGCGAGCCCGGTTATCTCGCACGACACGTCGTGCCGAAGGTGGCCGAAGGAGCACACAGAGCAGGCCGGTCACCCTCGGACGTCGCGATCATCGTGCCCGCGATGACGATCGTCGGCGACAGTGACGAAGAACGCCACGCCGAACGAGAGTTCGTGCGCGCCAGCCTGGGCTTTTACGGCAGCACGCCGAACTACGCCTTCATCTGGGATGAGGCCGGGTTCGACGGCACCACCGCCCGGATCCGGGAGAAGCAGAAGGCCGGCGACTTCGCGGGCATGGCGGCGCAGATCACCGACGAGCACCTGGCCGCTTTTGCGACGGAGTCGACGTGGGATGAGTTGGCGGACAAGCTGATCGACAAATACGGGGGAGTGGCCTCGCGTGTGGTCTTGTACAACGCGCTGGGCGACCCGGAACGTTTCGAGCGCTACGGCGAGGTCGCGCGACAGATACAGTCGCCGCGGTCGCGTTGAGATCGCGAGCCCACCGACATCATCTTCCGTGCATGAACGGGCTGATGGCGTCGCGGGCGAACTGAGCGATGTTGGTCGTCGGATTTCCGTCGGGGTAGCTCACCGTTGCCAATAGGTTGCCGCCGGCGTCGACGAAGTTCTGGTCGGCACGACCCTGATGGGTCGACGACGTCACCAGGATGATGCCGCTGGCCCCGGCCTGTTGGGCCAGTGGCACCGAGAAGCGGGCGTTCTGCACGGTGCTGTTGGCCCGGTCTTCGACGATGATCCGGTTCGCGGGGACGCCGTTGAGTATCAGCAGCCTGCGCATCTGGGCAGCCTCGGTGACACCGTTCTGCGGGTTTCCGCCGGTCACGATGATCGGCGCCTGCGGAAACAGTTGCGCAATGCTACGGCCGGTCATCACTCGGTGCTGCAGGATCGGCTGCATGGTGCCGTCGGGGTTGAGTCCGTAGCCGAGGATCACGATGGCCGGCCTCGAGAAATCCTTGATGGCGGGCATGGGAAGGGCTCCCGAGATTGCCGGCGGCTGTGTGCTCAGGGCAACGACCGCGGCGAGCGTGAAGAGCCCGACCCGAGTCGCCCAACGCCGTTGCATGCCGCCCCCCGTTACCACAGTGACGTGTGGGGCATATGTTACCTGAGGGGCGTCGGATCTGCTGCGGGTTCTGGGATCGTCGTACGCGATGAGCCCAAAAGTTTCGCGACGGTCTCGGTTGGGCAAAGGTAGGGCAGCCCGCCCGCCGCGTCAGCGGCGATAGCGCCGGATCAGACCTAGGGTTGGCGGCCGTGGCCGGACTGAGCATCTACGCAAAGCGCTGGCGCGCAACGCTTCGGCTGGTCGCGTCGGTATTGCTGGTCGCCGCCGTCGGGCTTCCTGCCATGCCCGTGGCTGATGCGGCTGCGGCGAGGGCGAGATTGTCGGTGGACTCCACGTGGCAGACCGGATTCATCGCCCGATTCACCATCACCAACATGAGTGCGGTGCCGATCGCCGATTGGCGGCTGGAATTCGACCTGCCGGCGGGGGAATCGATTTCGCACACCTGGAACAGCACCTTCGGGCGATCCGGCACACATTATGTGCTTGGGCCCGCGAACTGGAATCGCATCATCGCGCCCGGTGGCTCGGCCACCGGGGGGATCCGGGGCGTGTTGACCGGCCTCTACTCGCCGCCGGTGAACTGCGTGCTCAACCGGCAGTATCGCTGCGGCTAGCCAGAACCTGCGCCCGACGCCTGCCAGGCACGGCGCAACCCGTAAACCGCCGCGCCGACAGCGATCACCGCGGCCCCCGAGACCACAGATGCCGGCGGCAGCGCGAACGCCAGAACAGCGCAACCCACAAGCCCGAGAACCGGGATCGGGGGAGCCGGGCGACCTTCGTCGGAGCGCAGCGTCAACGCGGAACCGTTCGCGATCGCGTAATAGATCAGCACGCCGAACGACGAGAAGCCGATGGCACTGCGCAGATCTGCGGTAGCCGCCAGCACCGCCACCACCAGGCCGATCAGCAGCTCGGCGCGGTGGGGCACATGAAATCTCGGGTGCACGGCCGCCAACGCGCGCGGCAGGTGACGGTCGCGTGCCATGGCCAACATGGTGCGTGACACCCCCAACAGCAGCCCCAACAGCGCACCGATCGCCGCGACCGCCGCACCGACCCGCACCACGGGCACCAACCACTCCGCCCCCGCCGCCCGCACCGCCTCCGACAGCGGCGCCACTGCGTCGGCCAGCCGATCCGGCCCCAATACCGCCAGCACCGCGACCGCCACGGCGGCGTAGACGGCCAATGCGATACCCAACGCGAGCGGGATCGCGCGGGGGATGACACGAGCGGGGTCGCGAACCTCCTCGCCGAGAGTGGCGATACGCGCATATCCGGCGAACGCGAAGAACAGCAGCCCCGCCGACTGCAACACACCACCGGCCCGGGCATCGGTTACGTCGATGTGGCTCAACGTCGACCCGTCTGCGCCCAACAACGTGACGACCACCGCCGCCAGCACCACCAGCACGACGGCGACGATCGCGCGTGAGAGCCGCGCAGACTTCTGCACGCCGGTGTAGTTCACCGCTGTCAGTGCCAGCACCGCCGCCACCGCGATCGCGTGGGCGTGCGCCGGCCACGCATAGGCTCCGACCGTCAGCGCCATCGCCGCACACGAGGCGGTCTTGCCCACCACGAAGGCCCACCCCGCCAGGTAGCCCCAGAAATCACCGAGGCGCTTGCGGCCATAAACGTAGGTACCGCCGGACGCTGGGTACAGGGCGGCCAACCGCGCCGACGACGTCGCGTTGCAGAAGGCGACCACGGCGGCCACCGCCAACCCGATCAACAGGCCGGACCCGGCCGCACGTGCGGCCGGGCCGAGCGCGACGAAGATCCCGGCACCGATCATCGCGCCGAGCCCGATCACCACCGCGTCGCCGGTGCCGAGTCGGCGGGCCAACGTGTGGTCGCTGCTCACTCCGGCCTCGCCTGGTGACCGAGAATCTCGGCGGCCAATTCCGCGAGCGCGGCACGCTCTTCGCGAAGGACCGCTCGCCCCTTGGCGGTGATCTCATAGACCCGGCGGGTACGTCCGTTCGCCACCTCCGGGCGCGAAGTCAACAGACCGTCACCCTGCATGCGGTGCAGCATCGGATACAGCGTGCCGGGGGAGATCTTGTAGCCGTGGCTGGTCGTCTTCGTCTCTAACACCGGAGACAAGCTCAAAGTCGATACCGCCATTCATAGGTAGGGCACCGACGAGGGCTCATATGCTTCCGGTGCGCGATCGAGCCTCGTCCAGCACCGCTTCGATTTCGCCCCACGTCCGGCGAATGATCTCTGACACCGGCAGCAGATCGACGATCCGCGACGACACTTGGCCGGTGTTGGCGACGCTGGCGTCCATGTCGCCGTCGAAGTAGAGCTCAGTGACCTTGCCCAGCAGCTGGGCATCCGGGTCGTGGGCGGCGACACGCGCCGCCAGCCCCGTCCGCAATACCCGCATGGTCGGATTGCCGGGAATGTCGAGAAGTACTGTGCCGGAATCGTTTGCCGTCACGATCGCATCCTTGAAGTTCGCATGCACCGCCGACTCCTGGCTGGCCAGCATACGGGTGCCCATCTGCACGCCTTCGGCGCCCAACACCAGTGCCGCCGCCGCCGACCGGGCGTCGCACATGCCGCCCGCCGCGATGATCGGCAGGTGCACGTTTTCGGCAACCAGGGGGAGTAGCACCATCGTCGAGGCGCCGAGCAGGGATTTGAACCCGCCGCCTTCGACGCCCTCGACCACCAGCGCGTCGACGCCGGCGTCGGCCGCCTTGTGCGCGCCCTTGAGCGACCCGACAACATGCACCACCGTCATACCGGCGTCGTGCAGCCGCGCGGTGAACAGTGCCGGATCACCGGCCGAGGTGAAGACGTGGCGTACGCCGGCCTCCGCCAAGATCTCGACGATCGACGGGTCCTTCTTCCAGCCCTGGATCATCAGGTTCGCCGCCACCGGCTTCTCGGTGAGCTTACGCACCCGCTCCAGGTCGGCACGCCCCTCGGGAGTGAGGGTTTCGATCATTCCGAGCCCGCCCGCCTCGGAGACCGCGGCGGCGAGTTCGGCGCGCGCGATGTAGGTCATCGGGGCCTGGACGACGGGGTACTGGACCCCGAGCAGGGATTGGATGCGGTTGGCCACGGCCCATTCAAACATTCCGGGCGCGCGGGTCAGTACGTCAGACCGTGCAGATTCTTGGCTGTCTTGGACGTAGGCACCGCCGACTGGTCCGGGTATGTGCTGAGCAGCCGGTCGGCGGTTCCGGTGGTGGTGATGGTGAACCAGTAGCGTTCGTTCTTGAAGTGGTGTCGCCGGTGATTACGCCAAATCGCCTTATAAGCACTGGTTTTCGGTTTGTAGTCGGTGTGGATAAGGTAATGCGTCCACTCGTAGACCAGCCCGATTCCGGTCAAGAAGACCACGGCGGTCAGCCCGAGACCGAGTCGACCGGACGCCAGCAACGGCACAGCGACGGCAGCCGGAATCAACCACACCAACGTCTGGCTCGGTATGAAGATCAGCTCGATCTTCCGCGGGTCACGGTGATGCGCCCGATGTTTGCGCGCCAACAGGGGATCCAAGGTGAGCCGGCCGACTGAGCGCGGCCGCCAATGCAGGATGCCGACATGGATGCCCCACTCGCTGAGCGGAAACGTGAGGATCAGGATCGCCGGCACCACGAAGTCGGTGAGCTGCCAGTCGCCAAGGATGATCCGGGCGGTCAACGCCCCGATGAACGGCAGCGCGAGTGCCCAGGGGGACGGGTGGCGCCAAAACTCCCGGCCCGCATCGGACAACGTGAAGCTGCTGCGTGCCGTGGTTGTCATCGCTGTTCATCCAAGCCGGACAGGGCGGTGAGCAGGTCGCGGGTGGCCGGCTCGAGTAGCTTGACCGCGGCGCGCCGGGCGGCTGCTGGATCGCCCGCGGTGATCGCCTGAGCCACCCGCCGATACTGCTTTGGGCGGCTGACCTCGGCCGACATCACGGTGGCGAGGGCCGCGAGTGCCGGTTCGTAGGTGGCGCGCAGCGTGTTGAACATCAGCCGGAAGACGATGGAGTCGGCGGCGTCGACGACGTGGTCCCAGAATGTCAGCGCCGCACACTGGCGCTGCACCGGATCCTCTTCGGCGGCCAGCGCGTCCACGGCGGCATCGAGTACCGCGGCAGCCTGCGGGCCGCTGCGTTCGGCGGCCAGTTCGGCAACCTTGGGGCCGTTGTGCAGCCGGGCCTCCAAAATGCTGCGCACGACCATCAGGTCTGGCTGGTCACCGCGGAGCAACAGGCGGGGCAGCAGGTCCAGTCCGGCGTGACGGCGATAGTCCCGCACGGTGGTGGCGTCCCCATGGCGAACTTCGACGAGGCCGGCCGCGTTGAGTCGCGTGAGCGCCTCACGAACCGCGGGCCTGGATACGCCCAGCACTTCCGCGAGTCTGCGCTCATTGGGCAGCGCCTCGCCGGGTGCCATTTCACCGCTGAGCACATCGGACATGATCTGCTCGAAGACGTGTTCGGGGATCGATTGTCGACTCACCTGCCGCAGGGCCATGGGTTTCAACTTGCCGGATAGATGGCCAGAGGTCAAGTGGTCAGACCAGTGAAGGTATCGAGGACATTCCTCAAGCGGCGGTGAATGTGGCCGGCTCGGAGCGGTACCGCCTGTTAGGACGCCTCGGCCTGTGCGCTGGGTGCGCTGCCCTCCAGCAGTACGCGTGCGACAAGCTCGGGATCGTCGGCCATCGGCACGTGACCGCACCCGGGCAGTCGGATGTGACGGGCCTGGGGGAGTCGCTGCTCGGCGATACGCGCTTGATACGGCAGCAGAATCCGATCACGTGCGGCCCACGCGACGGTCACCGGAATGCTGGCCGCGATCTCACGGTCGAACACTTCGGCCGCCGGGAAGATCTTCTTCATGGCGGGGATGGCCCGCCGCATACCGTTGAGATCGCCGACAAACTCGTCGGCCGGAATCCTCTCGGGGTGGGCGGACACCACCCCGCCCATCATCCGACGCGCCCGCGGCGAACGCGCGAGCGTCGGCACCACGGGGGCCAGCAGACGGGCGCTGGTGGTCAGCAACCGGAAGAGCAGGCGAATGTAGGCGAAGTCGATGGAGTTGTGCCAGTACGCCGCGGGGGACAGCACCGTCGCACTCGCGACCAGGTCGTCGGCGGCGGCCTCCATGGCCACCCGACCACCCAGAGAGTTTCCGGCGATGTGCGGGCGCTCAAGGCCCAGCTGGTCCAGGAATTCGATGAGCTCGATGCGCAGGGTTCCCTGTACGTCGCCGTCGCGGACCACCAGGTCATGCGATTCGCCGTGGCCGGGCAGATCGAAGAGCACCACGGTGCGGTGATCGGTCAGGTGCTCCAGCACCGGATACCAGGCCTGCCTGCGGTGCGTGATCCCGTGGACGAGCACCAAGGGCTCACCGGTGCCGTGGATCTCGTGCTTGAGCATGGTGACGCTCCCTTGTCGCGGGCGGTGATCTCGACCTGGGGCAACCGTAGCCGTGCGGGTATTGCGTGGGGGATCGCGGGGTGGTGCGGGGCACCTCGGGGTACGGCAGGCTGCCCGCGATGCGAGGAGGCGAGATCGCCCGCTGCGCTCAGTCGTGTTTCGCCTCGTAGCGCAGCAGCACCGTGCCACCCGGGAAGGTGCGGTTCTCCAACAGTCGCAGTGAGATCCAGGACGGCAGGGTCGGGAAGAACGGGGTGCCGCCGCCCACGACGGTGGGTGAGACCACGATCCGGTACTCGTCCACCAGTCCGGCCCGCACGATCGGTGCGGCCAGCGTCGCGCCGGCCACCTCCAGCGTGCCGTCGGTTTCGGCTTTCAGCTTCCTCACCACCTCGACCGGGTCGCCGCGTTCGAGCCGGGAATTCCAGCCGACGGACTCCAGGGTGCGCGAGAACACGACCTTGGGCATGTCGCGCCAGATGCGGGCGAAGTCCACGATCATCGGGGTGGCGTCCGGAGCCTCGTCGGCGGTCGGCCAGTACGCGGACATGAGTTCGTAGAGTCGCCGGCCGTAGAACGACAGGGCGGTTTCCCGCTCGAAGTCATTCCAGTACCGGTGCAGTTCTTCGCTCGGATCGCTCCAGTCGATGTTGCCTTGCGCATCGGCGATGTACCCGTCTACCGACACGTTGAAGCCATAGATGAGTCTGCCCATGGCGATCAGTCTGCGCCTTATCCCAGGATCGCCCGCGCGGCACGCTCTGCGATAAGCATGACCGGCGCATTGGTGTTGCCGGAAGTGATGGTGGGCATCGCCGAAGCGTCGGCTACGCGAAGACCGGCGACGCGGTACACGCGGCAGTCAGTGTCGAGCACCGTGCCGGCCAACCGCGGCCGACCGCCGGCGTCGAAGGCTCCCATCGCGCAGGTGCCCACCGGGTGGAAGATCGTTGTACCGAGCTCACGGGCCGCCATCTGCAGGTCGTCGTCGCTCACCAGTTGCGGGCCGGGAAGCAACTCTTCTGGCCGGTAGCGGGCCAGCGACGGTGCCGCCATGATCTGCCGGGTCATCCGCAGACCGCGCACGGCGATGTGACGATCGCTATCGGTGGACAGGTAATTGCAGAAGATCTTTGGGTAGGTCAGCGGATCTGCGTCGGCTATGCGGACATGGCCACGCGAGCTGGGTCGCAGATTGCAGACCGACGGTGTGATCGCTCCGAAAGAGTGCAGCGGTTCGCCGAACTTGGGCAACGACAGGGGCTGCACATGCCACTCCAAGTCCGGACTGGCCAGCGCGGGATCGCTTTTGGCGAAGGCCCCCAGTGTGGAGGGCGGCATGGTCATGGGTCCCGATCGCAGCAGCAGGTACTGAATTCCCATGCCCGCACGGGTGATCCAATTCCGGTACAGCGTGTTGACGGTCGGGGCCCCTCGGACGCGGTAGACCGTTCGAAGCTGCAGGTGGTCCTGGAGGTTTTCACCCACTCCTGGCAGGTCGACCGCCACCGGCACCTGATGTTCGGTAAGCAGCTCGGCTGGGCCCAGACCCGAAACCTGCATGAGATGCGGCGAGCCAATCGATCCAGCGCTCAGGATCACCTCGCGGCGGGCACGGACGTCGACGATTTTGCCGTCTTTGAGCAGTCGCAGACCGGTGACGCGGTGCTGAGCCGTGGTCCAGGCGCCACGACGCTGATCCTGGTGGACCTGGTCATCCATCAGCAGCCGCAAGGCCTGTGTCTGAGTGTAGACGGTGAGATTGGGCCGGCGGGCGACAGGGTGCAGGAAGGCATCGGCCATGGACCAGCGACGGCCGCGCCGTTGGTTGACGTGAAAGTACGCGCTGCCGGCGTTGTCGCCCCGGTTGAACTCGTCGATCGGGGCGATGCCCGCCTGGGCAGCGGCGGCCTGCCAGGCGTCCAAGATCTTCCAGCGCACCCGCGGCCGCTCGACGCGGATCTCGCCACCAGTGCCGTGCCAGTCATCGGCTCCGCCGAAGTAGTCTTCCAGCTGCTTGTAGATCGCCAGTGTCTCGCCGGGACCGTCTGGGCCACCCCACAGCCATCGGTCGTCACCGGTGGCCTGCGCCCACAGGTCGTAATCGCTTGACTGTCCACGCATGTGGATCATGGCGTTGATCGACGAGCAGCCGCCGATCACGCGGCCCCGCGCGTAGTGAATGCTGCGGCCGGCCAGACCTGGATCGGCCTCGGTCGTGAAGCACCAGTCGGTGCTGGGGTTGGCGATTGTGTACAGATAACCCACCGGCACCTTGATCCAGAACCGGTTGTCCTTGCCGCCGGCCTCGATCAAGAGCACACGGTGGTCAGGGTTGGCGCTGAGCCGATTGGCGAGCAGGCAGCCCGCACTGCCCGCTCCCACGATGATGAAGTCGAAATCGGCGACGGAGCTCATTCCGGCCTCGTTCCTCCCTGGCATCGGATGCGTGTTCTAGTGTGCGTGAAAGTCGTTGGGGCTATTGGGTGATGGGTACATTCAGTTGGTCCAGCAGTTGGTGGACGCGTTGGTCGATCTGGTCGCGGATCGGACGGACGGCGTCGAGGCCTTGGCCGGCGGGGTCGGGCAGTTCCCAGTTCTCGTAGCGTTTTCCGGGGAAGGTGGGGCAGGCGTCCCCGCAGCCCATGGTGATGACGACGTCGGCGGCTTGGACGATCTGGCCGGTCCAGGGTTTCGGGTATTCGCCGGTGATGTCGATACCGACCTCGCGCATGGCTTCGATGGCGGCGGGGTTGATCTGGTTGCCGGGTTCGGAGCCGCCGGACCAGGCGATCGCGTTGTCGGCGGCGTAGTGGGTGAAGTAGCCGAGCGCCATCTGGGAGCGGCCGGCGTTGTGGGTGCACAGAAACAGCACGGTCGGTTTGCCGTCCCTGATCTTGCCTTCGACCCTCGCGAGGGCGTGCAGGCGTTGGCGGGCGAACCGCTCAGCCAGCAGGGGCGGGAAGTTGGGAATGGCGGCCCGCCCGGCGAATTGGTCGCCGGGGGAGTACAGGAACCGGTCGATGGTCTCGGCGCCGAATATGTCGGTGAACTCAGACTCCAGCCGGGTCGCCGCGGTTTTCAGGGCCAGTTGTTGGTCGATGGGCAGATCGTCGTGCGGCTGGTGGGGTTCAGCCATGGCCGGGTCCCGTTCGCGTCGTAGAGGCGGTGGGGGGCAGGTGTTGAGAGGTGTGGTGGTGGAATCGTTTGCGCAGCACCAGCGAGACATAGACCAGGGCGACCAGGACCGGGACTTCGATCAGCGGGCCGACCACCCCAGCGAGTGCTTGGCCTGAGGTGGCCCCGTAGGTGGCGATCGCCACGGCGATGGCCAGTTCGAAGTTATTGCCCGCGGCGGTGAACGCCAGGGTGGTGGTGCGTTCGTAGCCCAGATCCAAGAGGGTGCCGAGCAGGTAGCCGCCGCCCCACATGATCGTGAAATACGCCAGTAGGGGCAGGGCGATGCGGGCGACGTCCCACGGCTGATGGGTGATCTGATCGCCTTGCAGGGCAAACAGAATCACGATGGTGAACAGCAGCCCGTAGAGCGCCCATGGCCCGATCCGCGGCAGGAACCGGGCCTCATACCAGTGCCGGCCCTTGGTTTGCTCCCCGATGCGCCGGGAGAGGTAACCGGCCAGTAGTGGGATGCCCAGGAAGATCAGCACGGATTTGGCGATCTGCCAGGGCGAGGTCGAAATAGTGGTTTGTTCCAGGCCCAGCCAGCCGGGCAGTACTGCGAGGTAGAACCAGCCCAACACGGCGAACATGATGACCTGGAAGATCGAGTTGAGTGCGACGAGGACGGCGGCGGCTTCGCGGTCTCCGCAGGCCAGGTCGTTCCAGATGATGACCATGGCGATGCATCGGGCCAGTCCGACGATGATCAGGCCGGTGCGGTATTCGGGCAGGTCGGGCAGCAGCAGCCAGGCCAGGGCGAACATCAATGCTGGGCCTACCACCCAGTTCAACAGCAGCGAGGACAGCAGCAGCTTGCGGTCGCCGGTGACGGTGTCGAGGCGGTCGTAGCGGACTTTCGCCAGCACCGGATACATCATGACCAGCAGGCCCAGGGCGATAGGCAGCGAAATGCTGTCGATCTGAACCTTTTCCAGTGCGGTGTTCAGGCCGGGGATCCAGCGGCCCAGGAGCAGCCCGGTGACCATCGCGGCACCGATCCAGGCCGGCAGGAACCGATCCAGGGTGGATAGCTGGCCGACCACGGGCGGGGCAGTGGTGGTGTCGGTCATGCCGGCGCTCCCGCCCCCGCCGTGGTGCCGAGCAGGACTGTCAGGCTGGCCAGTGCATCGGGCACCACCGCGTAGTACACCCACGAGGCCCGGCGTTCGGAGGTCAGCAGGCCGGCGTCGCGCAGGACTTTGAGGTGATGACTGACGGTGGGTTGGGAGACCTCGACCCCGGCCGAGATGTCGCAGACGCAGGCCTCGCCGCCGATATGACTGGCGATCGCCGAGAACAGCTGCAGGCGCACCGGATCGGCCAGGGCCTTGAGCTTGACCGCCATATCAGCGGCCTCGACCGCGGAGAGCGGCTCGCGCAGCAGCGCCCCGGGTGGACAGCACGCCTCGCCGGCCGGTTCCGATGATTTCGACACACATCAATATTGATGTCCATCTAATCCAGGGTCAAGCCTGGCTCTCGATCGCGAAGGGCCCGCCATCGCCCTAGAGGTGGCGTGCTCGACCTGTCCGAGTCCACCGTGAGCCATCACCTGGGCCGGCTCCGCAAGTCCGGGTTGGTGATATCCGATCGGGGTGAAACCCGAAGCGCTGCAGTCCTTGTGCGTGGTGCTCGATCACACCTGAGGCCAGTAGATGATCCCGCCCGCGGCGATCGAGCTGGGGCATCGCTGCCGCATTGCGTACGTCGAGCCGCAGACCAGCCGGGCGAGCCTACGACGCCATCTCGGCGGTGTGGCTGCCTTTGATCAGAACAGCGCGGTGAACTCGGTCATCAGCTGATTCAGATCTGCTGCCGCAGAATCAGGCTCGACCGTGGGGAATTCAAACAGCGTCAAGAATGGCGGCTGCCCCTCAAAGCTGAGCACGTCTTTGAAGCCCGCCGCGTCGCTGATGAAGGTGTTGGTCAGTCCTACCCCGTTGCCGAAGAACCCCTGGACGGTGAATGCGTCGGCGAACCCGACTACCGGGTCGTTCAGATAGGAATTAATGAACATCGGTTCCACACCGCTTAGCCCGAGTTGCACAGGGGTGAACGGGAATAGTGTCAGTTCATCTACGGTGGTCCCGACGTGGGGGAACGTGGAGTCGTCGAGTAGTGCGGTAACTTCTGAATGGCTCATGCTTCCCAGAATCGGGATATCGTGCGACGGTATATAGGAAGTGGTCTCGTGGGCCGTGTACCACCCATCTGTCACCGGTAAGCCAACGGGATCGAGGTGGTGTGTGTATGTCGCGACGTTCCCGTTAGAGGCCGTCGGCAATATGGCAAGTTCACCGGGGAGCGTCGCCACCGGGTACGGCGTTGACGACATCGAGAGATAGGGCCAGGCGTCGTCGATGGCGTCAGCGCCGGCGACTGGACTCGCAGCGAGGGCCACACCCAAGCCGGTGCCGAAACTGACGCCGAGAAGCACGATTACGCGGCGCGATTGCCACAACGGATGAGTCGGCATCGCGGGTTCTCCCATCGGATGTCACCGGTACGGTACTGGCGAAAAAATCTACGACTACGAACAATAACACGTACTACGAAAAAGAACACCGGTTGTAAATCTGGGGCGGGGCCTGTGGCAGTTGCAGGTGTGGGTGCCGGACGTGCGTACTGAGGGTTTTGCCGCCGAGGCGCGTCGTCAGGCTTCATCGGTCGTAGGAGCGGACGAAAGTGCCGACGCCGGACTTCATCGACGCCATCTCAACGCCGCGGGACGAGAAGTGAACAGGGGGGAAGGCTGTTGGATGCACCGTTGATGTGCATCCGGATAGCCGGCGGAGGCGGCCGGTTATCCGGACTTGATGACGACGGTTTGCCGGATTCCGCCAACTGACCGGCATTTCACGCTCGCCGTGTTGCGACGGTTCACGAGACACTGCTGACGATCGCGATAACCAGCCCGACCAGGGTCAGTACCCCGACCATCACCGCGGCGGCGATCGCCCGGCCCCGGCGGTGCCGGCGTGCGTCGTAGATCGCCACTGCGATGCCGATGAAGATCAACGCTGGATAGGCCGCCAGCCCCACCGTTAGCGCCGCCGCCGACGAAGCACTGGCCAGGGTCACGTTGTCCACGCCGTCAGCTTACGGCGCGAACGGAAGCATCGCGCCGTGTGTCAGTTCGGACCGGTCATTGCCATGCATAGCTTGTCAGATCTCCGGGCGGCCAACGGAAAATGCCTGTCGCAGTTGACGAGGGCGATTCCACGGCAGATGAGCAACGTTTCCCGACACAGGCATGGTTCAACCGTCTTGCAACGTAGCCGAGAACGGCGCGAGGAGGGGTGACCGTGACGATGGTTATCTTCAGGTTGGTCAGGCCCGCTGTCGAGCAACAGCCGTAGCTGGGATATTTGTTTGCTGGCCCGCCAGCTCCTGACTATCCAGCCGCTGAAGTCCGGCGTTATGGCAGCGGAGCTAGTCGTCGAGGTCGAGCGAGCGATGATGGCATTCCTTGGCCTTGCCCGATAGGTGAGAACCGTTGAGCGGCAGGTGAAAACGCAGTACTCGAACTGACATAATGTCGATTATCGGTAATCTGTTGAGCTGGGCGTGACCGTTGGGATGCTGGTTTTGGCGACAGGTCCACTCCGGCAATGTCAATCGGGAATTTCCTGATGCCGAACCATCGCCCGCCTCATTCGTGGTGTGGCTGCGCCCCGCGCAACCACACAAGCGCCGCGGGGTCGGCCGCGTCCTCAAGTATCCCGTCACCTGGCCGACGCCCGGTTCGATCAGGTGCCGCGGCCGGGATCTGGCCCACCTGGCGCCGGTCCCCACCATCCCGCCGGAGCCCATCAATACGTCACTGTGACGAAAAGGCGGAGCAGCGCCAGTGCCTGGTGGGCCGATTGCGATGGACTCACTCCCGCGCGAGTTGGAGCATGAGTTGCAGGCCGAGTTCGAAGCGTTCGTCGGCGCCTGAACCGACGAGTTTGGGTAGTGCCTGGTTGGTCAGCGGAAAGTCCTGGCGATCAACGTTCGGGGATTGAGCGAGATCACCATGGTCGCGTCGCCCTGCCGCTTGGGCCAGTTCTTGTTCCTCGATGCAGAACCCAACGATGAAGTGCCGCAGCAGAACCATGCGCTGAGCCGAATCCTCGATCGACAGACCGGCGTCTTGCCAGGCCGCGAGGGCGGCCTCTGTGATGGTGAATGTCGCCGGATCCGACGCGAAGGTTCCGGCGAAGACCCGACCGCCATCGCGGTGGCTCAGGATGCTCCGACGCATGGCATGCGCCCAGCCTTTCAAGCGCTCGCGCCAGGGAGCATCGGGATTCATGGTGGCGGTCGCAACGGCGGCGTCCTCGCTGATCGCTACTGCCATCGCCTTGAAGATGTCCTGTTTTGACTTGACATGCCAGTAGAGCGTGGGTGCCCGCACTCCGAGCTCGCCGGCGAGGGCTCGCAGCGTGATCCCATCGACTCCCCCGACTTCCAGCAGGCGCAGCCCCGCTCGAGCGATCACTTCCCGGTTGAGTTTCTCGGCCACTTGAACACTCTAACATTGTTAGAGTAATCTCTAACAATGTTAGAGACATATTCAACGGTTCCAGGAGGGCACCATGGCCGTGACGGAAAGGGCGAGCGGCCCTGTGATCATTGCGGGAGCTGGCCCGACGGGATTGACGCTGGCTACCGAGTTGAGGCGCGGAGGCGCCGAGGTGGTGTTGTTGGAACGTCGCCCCCATCGCGGCGTCGATGGGTCACGCGCGGCCGGTATGCAGCCACGGACCATCGAGCTGCTCGACCAGCGCGGTGTTGCCGAACGGTTCTTGGCTGTCGGCCCACAGAGTAACCTCGGCAATTTCGCCGGAATCCTGCTCGACTACTCGGTGCTTCCGAGTCGTTTCCCCTACGCCATCAACATCTTGCAGGCCGAGACCGAACAGATCCTCGAAGACATCGCCGACGAGTTGGGTGTGTGCGTGTGCTGGTCCAGTGAAGTGACCGGAGCCCGCGATACCGGTGGTGGGGTCGCGGTCACGGTCGAGGGCCCTGGCGGTACCGAAACGATCACCGGCAGTTATCTCGTGGGCTGCGACGGCGGCCGCAGCGTCGTCCGACAGCTCATCGATGTCGGGTTCTCGGGAACCGACTCCACGATGATGTGTCTGATCGGTGACGTTGAACTCGACGACCCGCCGCCGTGGCCGATGTTTCTGCAACGACGCGAGCGGGGTTCGATCACCGCTGTGCAGTTCCGGCCAGGCTGGTACCGGATCTGCACCAGCGAGCGCAAGGTCGAGGACGGGCCCACTGGGCCGGTGACCCTGGAAGAGCTGAAGGCGTCGACGTTGAGAGTGGCCGGTACCGACTTCGGAATGCACGATCCCACTTGGCTGTCACGTTTCGGCGATGCCGTTCGGCAGGCCGATCGCTATCGGGTCGAGCGGGTATTGCTGGCCGGAGATGCGGCACACATCCACCTCCCGGCCGGCGGCCAAGGCATGAATATGGGCATCCAGGACGCGTTCAATCTCGGTTGGAAACTTGCAATGGTGCTGCGTGGTGAAGCGCCGGAGAGCCTGCTCGACACGTATCACTCCGAACGGCACGCCGCCGACGCCGAGATGTTGAAAGTCATTCGTGCACAGTCCGTAATCGTCGAACCAGGGCGCCGTGCTGATGATCTTTTCGACATGGTCAAGCATCTGGTCGGATTCCCCGATGCCAACGATTATTTGGCCGCAGTCCAATCCGGGCTCGGCATTCGCTACGCAATACCCGGTGACCATCAACTCTTGGGCCGCCGAGTTCCTGACGCTGACATCAACTCAGCCACCGGCGCGACACGGATCTACGAACTGCTCAATGCAGCACGCCCTGTCGTCCTTGACTTCTCAAGTACATCCGATTTGGGGGCCGCAGCAAACGATTGGGCCGGGCTCGTCGATGTCATCAAAGCTCAGTCCACGGCAGATACGTGGGCTGTCCCGGGGCTGGGAATGATTCCGGTGCCCGCGGCCGTCCTGATCAGACCCGACGGATATGTCGGCTGGGTAGACAACGGCGACCACGACCCCGATGGGTTGCGGGAATCCCTGACCACATGGTGTGGGCCGGGCGTGCCCGCTTGAGGTCATCGACAACGGATCATCGCGTGAATCTCCTCGATCAGCGTTGGCCGGCTAGACGAGGTGGATGACAAATGCGGGGTGTACGAGCAGCGCAAGCCCAAGTGCGATGAATATCGCCGCCGTGACCCTCGTAAGCCGTTCCCCGAAGGGCGTTATTTTCTCGAGCCAGATCACCACCGAGAGCGCCAGCATCCACGCCAACGTCATGGTGCCCAGCGCGATCAGCAGCACGAACAGCATCCAGCAGGAGCCGAGACAAAACACGCCGTAGCGGCCACCGGCGCGAAACGCCCGGGCCAGACCATCGAGATCCCTTCCCGGCGGCAGGGACACCGAGATCGGCGCGTAGCAGTGCCGCAGGCATGTCGCTTTCAACGGCGTCAGCTGATACAGCCCGGCGGCCAGCGCCACGGCGCCCGCGAGCCGACCGGCCCACGGATCAGCTTGTGCCAGTGGTTCATTGAGGCGTCTCCACGCCAGAAACGCGGGGATCCCGGTGACGCTCCACAGGGCCAGATACGCGGTCACGAACATTACTGCCGGGGAGGCACTGTCGCCGGTTTCGCTGGTATAGCGGCGCACAACGGGCAGGGCCGCGGGAAGCATCATCGCGGCCATCATGGCCGCCCACGCGATGAGGAACGCGGCGAACGACATCATCGGCTGGGTGTCCATGGACATCGCCGACATATCGTCGCCGCTCATGTCGCCGACGCTGACCACTGACCACCACCAGCCCAGTCCCGCCACGCTCAGCAGGACGGCCGACAACCAGGTCTCAGTCCTGGGCTGCGTCGGCATTCAGGTCGCTCTCCAAGATCCAGCACACCGTGGCATGGTCGTGTTCGGTCGGCGGGGCGTGCGCAGCGTGGTCAAGCAGGGTTTGCAGGTGGCCTTCGAGGGCAACGAGTTCGGCGAGCTGCGCGCGGATTTCGTCGAGACGGGTGGTCAACACCTGTCGTACGTGCCCGCACGGCGCCTCGCCGCGGTCGTGGATCACCAGGATCTGGCGCACCTTCTGCAGGGTCAGCCCGGCGGCTTGGCCCCGACGGATGAACCGGAGCCGATCCACGAACTCAGGTCCATAGTCGCGGTACCCGGACGCCGTGCGCGCCGGCGGCGGCAGCAGCCCTGAGTCCTCATAGAACCGAATGGTTTTGGCGGTGGTGTTGCTCAGTTGCGCCAGCTCTCCGATCTGCATGTGCACCATCCTTGACCTTCCAGCGCACTGGAAGGTCAAGGATAGGCGCATGCGGGCAACGAGGCGAAGGGAATGCTCCTGATGGCATGGCATGGATTTCTGGTGAAGGCGGCGCCCACCGTGGTGAATGGGGTGGTGGGGGCCGCGGCGTATGAGGCGGTGCGCGCGGCTGTGGCGAGGGCTCCCCTGCGTCAGGCAACCGTCACCGTGACCGCGTGGGGCATCCGCGCTGCCCGCGAGGCGCAACGCCAGGCCGAATACGGCACCGAGCAGGTTCGATTGACGGTCGCCGACGTGATGGCCGAGGCACGAGATCGCGCCGGCGACGGCATCGAACCGGTGACGGATTCAAGCGACGACCATGACCGTTGACGTCCTCCCGGAGGCCGACGTCACGCTGCAGGTCGTATCCAATGCGGCGGGGCGGATGCGGGTGCGGGTCACCGGGTTTCGTGTCGATGAGATTCGTGCCGTGGCGATCGAGGACACGGTCATCAGGGTGCCCGGCGTGGACGCGGTGTTTGCCTATCCGCGGACGGGATCGGTGGTGATCCACTACTCCCCTGACAGCTGCGAGACTGCTGGGATCTTGTCGGCAATCACCGATGCGCAGGCCATCCCGGCTGAGTTGGTGTCCGCGCGCACTCCGCATTCGGCTGATGTACGCAACCCCGGTGTGGTGCGCAAGGTAATCGGGGGGATTTCTCGCTTCCTCGGCCGCTCCCCCGGTACAGACGGGCCGCGCGACACGGTGGGTGGTAGTGACTCCTGTGGGCAGCGGCCGGTCGCCGCCTGCGGCAAGCCGTCGTCAGCCGAATTGAACAGGCGCGAGCGGCGTAAGTGGTTGCGGCGTTTGTGGCTGGCGATGCCGCTGGCGCTGCTGGCGACTGTTTCGACAATGATTGTCGGTGCCTACCCGTGGGCGCGCTGGTTGGCTTTCGCCGCGACGGTACCGGTGCAGTTCATTGCCGGGTGGCCGTTTCTGGCCGGTGCGGTTCAGCAGGCGCGGGCGTCGAGCGCGAATATGGACACGCTGGTCACGCTCGGCACATTGACCGCGTTCATCTACTCCGCCTATCAGTTCTTCGCCGGTGGACCGTTGTTCTTCGACACCTCGGCGCTGATCATCGCCTTCGTGGTGCTGGGTCGCTATTTCGAGGCTCGGGCCACCGGCAAGGCATCGGAGGCGATCAGCAGGCTGCTGGAGATGGGTGCCAAGGAAGCCTGCCTGCTCGTAGATGGCCAGGAGTTGCTCGTGCCGGTCGACCGGGTGCACGTCGGAGACCTGATGCGGGTGCGACCTGGGGAGAAGATTCCGGTCGACGGCGAGATCATCGATGGGCGCGCCGCCGTCGATGAATCGATGTTGACCGGCGAGTCCGTTCCGGTCGAGAAGGCAGTCGGAGACCACGTTGCCGGGGCAACCGTCAACATGGATGGGCTGCTGACCGTGCGCGCCACCGCGGTCGGGGCTGACACCGCGCTGGCGCAGATTGTGCGCATGGTCGAGCAGGCTCAGGGCGGCAAGGCCCCGGTGCAGCGACTGGCCGACCGGGTCTCATCGGTGTTCGTGCCGGCTGTCGTGGGCGTTGCCGCGGCAACGTTTGTCGGATGGACCCTGATCGCCGCCAACCCGATCGCCGGTATGACCGCCGCGGTCGCGGTGCTGATCATCGCGTGTCCGTGCGCGTTGGGTCTGGCCACTCCCACCGCGATCACGGTCGGCACCGGCCGCGGTGCCGACCTGGGGATCCTGGTCAAAGGCGGCGAAGTTTTGGAAGCGTCGAAGAACATTGACACCGTGGTGTTCGACAAGACCGGCACCCTCACCCGCGCCCAGATGCGGGTCACCGATGTGATTGCCGGCAAGCGGCGCCAGCCCAACCTGGTGCTGCGGATCGCCGCCGCGGTCGAGTCGGGCTCCGAACACCCCATCGGCGCGGCCATCGTCGCCTCTGCGTGTGAGCGGGGGTTGAAGATTCCGACCGCGACACAATTCGCCAACCTCGCCGGGCATGGGGTGCGGGCCGACGTCGACAGCGCGACCGTGCTGGTCGGCCGCCGCAAGCTTGTCGGCGACCACAATCTGCTGCTGCCCGACGACCTCGCTGCGGCGGCTGAAGAGTTGGAAGAGCAGGGCCGCACCGCGGTGTTCGTCGGCCGCGATGACCACGTTGTGGGCGTGATCGCGGTGGCTGACACCGTCAAGAACGACGCCGTCGACGTGGTCGCTCGGCTGCACGCCATGGGGCTGCAGGTCGCCATGATTACCGGCGACAACGCCCGCACCGCCGCCGCGATCGCCCAGCAGGTCGGCATCGATCAGGTGATGGCCGAGGTGCTGCCGCAGGACAAGGTAGCCGAGATCGGGCGGCTCCAGGCCGAAGGCCGGGTGGTCGCGATGGTGGGCGACGGCGTCAACGACGCCCCCGCTTTGGTGCAGGCCGATCTGGGTATTGCGATCGGCACCGGCACCGACGTGGCCATCGAAGCCTCCGACATCACCCTGATGTCCGGCCGGCTCGACGGTGTCGTGCAGGCGATCGCGCTCTCGCGGCAGACCCTGCGCACCATCCACCAGAACCTTGGCTGGGCCTTCGGCTACAACACCGCCGCGATCCCCCTGGCCGCACTCGGGTTGCTCAACCCGGCCATCGCCGGGGCCGCGATGGGGTTCTCCTCAGTCAGCGTGGTGACCAACTCACTGCGGCTACGCCGCTTCGGCCGCGACACACGACCGGCGGCGGCTACGACCGCCCACATCGCGGACATCACAGATCGCAGGACGGTGATCACGTGAAGGACGTTGGCAGGACACGACATCGACGCTCGTTCACCCCGGAATATCGGGCGCAGGCCGCACGCATGGTGATTGATGGGCGCCGGCGGGGTTGCTGAGGTAGCCGGCGAGCTGGGCGCGGACACCAGCCTGCTGCGACGCGACCCAGATCGCCAAGTTGCTTGCAGTATCAACACCCAAGCGCCAGGGAGAGCAATTCAGCCCTTGCTGTTATATCAGCATTAACTGTACTGTTTGGCACATGCTGACGTGCGAGATGCGGGAATCGGCTCTGGCCCGGCTGGGCCGGGCACTGGCGGATCCGACGCGTTGCCGGATTCTGGTGGCGCTGTTAGACGGGGTGTGCTATCCGGGGCAGCTGGCCGCGCACCTGGGGTTGACGCGGTCGAATGTGTCCAATCATCTGTCGTGTTTACGGGGCTGTGGGCTGGTCGTCGCAACCTATGAGGGTCGGCAGGTTCGATATGCGCTGGCCGATGATCACCTCGCGCGTGCCTTGGGCGAGTTGGTTCAGGTTGTTCTCGCGGTGGATACCGACCAGCCCTGTGTTGGCGAGCATGGCGCGCCGGGGCGGTGGAGATAGCAGTTGGTCGATGACCGGCAGCGCTCCGGTGACCTCGAAGATCGCAGGAGCTCAGTCGTAGTGAGTTGGCAAGAAACGGAAAGGGTCGACAGTGGTTTCATATGGGCTCGTGGCTAAGGCGGCCAGCACGGTGTTTACCGGGCTGGTCGGGGTAAGCGCCTACGAGGTGTTGAAGAAGGCGGTGGGCGCGGCGCCGGTTCACCGGGCCGCGGTGACCGCAACGGAGTGGGGTTTGCGCGGGACCCGGCGCGCCGAGGTGGCAGCGGAGTCGGCCCGCCTGAAAGTCGCCGACGTGGTCGCCGAGGCCCGCGACCGCATCGGTGAAGAGGTCCCTGCGCCGGTTGGCGCCAAGGCCGAAGATGACGACTGCTGCTGACTGACTTGCCGTTCTCGGCGGAGGGATAAGTCCACAGCCGACTGCGGCGAAGCCAACAGTGGCGTATCCACGAGAAAGGTTGATCGTGCTGACTACTGAGGCGTCCACCGATACGGGGCCCGCGCTGGTCGTTGTGTCCGCGGGTGCCGGACGGCTACGTGTGCGTGCCGACTGGTTTCAGTTCGACGCGGTGCGGGCTGTCGTAATCGAGGACGCGGTCGCCAAGGTTACCGGTGTTGATGCGGTCCACGCGTATCCGCGCACGGCATCCGTGGTGATCTGGTATACGCCTCAGCGCTGCGACACCGCTGCCATCTTGTCGGCGATCGCCGACGCAGAGCACATCCCCGCGGAGTCGGTGCCCACGCGGGCGCCGCACTCGATTGATGGACACAATCCCGGCCCACTGCAGAAGATCCTCGACTGGAGTGAGCGGACGCTGTCAGGCGAGCCAGCCGACGTGGCTAAGCAACGACCGGGGGTAAGAAGCGACGGGTGCTGTGACCACGATGACAGCCAGCCTGGGTCGGAGAGGCTTTGGGGCGTAGTCAAACTGCGGCGAGCCGCGTTCTCCGGGGTTCTGCTGGGCGCCTCGCTGGTGACGGCGTGGCTGACTCCATTCGCGCCGGTGGCGATGGGACTGAAAGTGGTGGCGCTCGCGGTAGGTGCCTCGACGTTTGTGCCCGCAACCGTTAAGCGACTGACCGTGGGCCGCGTCGGTGTCGGCACGTTGATGACGATCGCCGCCCTCGGTGCAGTCGGACTCGGTCAGGTCGGCGAAGCCGCCATGCTGGCGTTTTTGTTCTCCATCAGCGAGGGCCTGGAGGAATACGCGGTGGCCCGCACCCGCCGCGGCCTACGCGCCCTGCTGTCGCTGGTGCCCGATCAGGCCACCGTGCTGCGCGAGGGCACCGAAACGGTGGTGGCCACAGCCGAACTGCGCGTCGGTGATCAGATGATCGTCAAACCCGGGGAACGTCTGGCCACCGACGGCATCATCGTCGCCGGGAGCACCGCTCTAGATGTCTCGGCCATCACTGGCGAATCGATACCAGTCGAAGCCGTTCCCGGTGACGACGTGTTCGCCGGCTCGATCAACGGCTCCGGTGTGCTGCAGGTGGAGGTCACCGCGACCGCGGCGGACAACTCGCTGGCGCGCATCGTGCACATAGTGGAGGCCGAACAGGCCCGCAAGGGTGCCAGCCAGCGGCTGGCCGATCGCATCGCACAACCGTTGGTGCCGGGCATCATGATGGCCGGGGCGCTGATCGCCGGGGCCGGCAGCGTCTTCGGTAATCCGCTGGTCTGGCTCGAACGTGCGCTGGTGGTGCTGGTCGCGGCGTCCCCGTGCGCGCTGGCCATCGCCGTGCCCGTCACCGTCGTGGCGGGCATCGGCGCCGCCTCCAAACTCGGCGTCCTCATCAAGGGCGGTGCCGCGCTGGAAGCCCTGGGCACCATGGGCGGGATCGCCGTGGACAAGACCGGCACCTTGACCGCCAACCGGCCCGTCGTCATCGACGTCGCCACCACCGATACCGCTACCCGCGAAGAGGTATTGACGGTAGCGGCCGCGCTCGAGGCCCGCAGCGAACACCCACTGGCCGCCGCTGTCCTGGCCGCAACTCCGACGCCGATAGCCGCCGCCAGCGACGTCCAAGCCATCCCCGGAGCCGGGCTGAGCGGCCACCTCGACGGGCAACCCATTCGACTGGGGCGGCCCGGATGGATCGACACCGCCGACCTCGCCGACCGGGTGACGCGCATGCAACAAGCCGGGGCCACAGCGGTTCTCGTCGAACGCGGTGGACAGCTGCTCGGTGCCATCGCCGTGCGCGACGAACTACGCCCGGAAGCCGCCGAGGTCATCGCCGAGCTACGCGCTCGTGGCTACGAGGTGGCTATGCTCACCGGCGACAACCACGCCACCGCCGCCGCCCTGGCCGCCCAAGCCGGGATCGAGCACGTCTACGCCGAACTGCGCCCCGAAGGCAAGGCTCGCCTGATCGCTCAGCTACGCACCCAGCGGCCCACCGTGATGGTCGGTGACGGCGTCAACGATGCTCCGGCCCTGGCTGCCGCGGACCTCGGAATCGCCATGGGCGCCATGGGAACCGACGTCGCCATCGAAACCGCCGATGTTGCCCTGATGGGCCAAGACCTGCGTCACCTGACCCAAGCGCTAGACCACGCCCGGCGTTCGCGGCAGATCATGCTGCAAAACGTCGGACTATCCCTGGGCATCATCACCGTGCTGATGCCGATGGCGCTGTTCGGAACCCTCGGCCTAGCTGCCGTCGTGCTGGTCCATGAACTCGCCGAAGTTGTCGTCATCGCCAACGGTGTCCGCGCCGGGCGCGTCAAACCTCTCGCGGGTCCAACACAAGACACCCCGCGGCCGCACGACTGAAGGTTATACGACACCATCTGGGATATCCAGCTCGGTCCGGCGCTATCGGCTTGAATCGTGATCTGCGCCAATGGGTTAACGAGGGCCTGATAGTTCTCTTCTTCTTCGTTATCGGCCTGGAACCCAAGCGGGAGCTGACTACCGGCAGCCTGGCCCATCCGCGCGCGGCGGCGGCACCGGCGTTGGCCGCGGTCGGAGGTGCGGTGGTGGCGCCGGCTGGCCGGCGGGATCGTCGAGTTTCCAGTCGCGATAGCTCACACCTGGGTAATACGGACAGGTATCGCCGCAGCCCATCGTGATGACGACATCGCTGGCTTCGACCGTGGCGGCGGTCAGAACCTTAGGCGTATTGGCGGTGATGTCGATGCCGAGTTCGCCCATCGCGGCGACGGCGACGGGATTGATCTGCTCGGCGGGTTCGGTACCGGCGGAACGGACTTCTATCCGATCACCGGCAAGTCGTGTGAGCAAGGCGGCGGCCATTTGGGATCGGCCGGCATTGTGCACACACACGAACAGCACGCTGGGCTTGCTGGGGGCAGCCACCGCTACGACGGCATCGCTCATCGGCAGCACGCAGCGCCGGGTTTGGTGGCGCGGATGATCGCGCCGTGCATGCCTTCGGCAACTTCGTGGGTGAATTCGACGGTGGCGTTGGTGAATCCGACCGCGGTCAGCCCGTCGAGATACTCCTGGCGTGACAGCGCCCCGGCGATGCAGCCGACATAGGACCCGCGTTCGGCGCGTTCGGCCGCGCTGAGGTGGTCTTCGGCCACGACGTCGGAGATCCCGATCCGGCCGCCGGGCACCAGGACCCGGAACATCTCGGCGAGCACGGCCGGTTTGTCGGCCGACAGGTTGATCACGCAGTTGGAGATCACCACGTCGACGGCGGCGTCGGGCAGCGGGATGTCCTCGATGGTGCCCTTGCGGAACTCGACGTTGGTGGCGCCGGCCTTGGCTTTGTTCTCCTCGGCCAGGGCGAGCATCTCATCGGTCATGTCGACGCCGTACGCGAACCCCCGTGGGCCGACCCGACGGGCCGAGAGCAGCACATCGATGCCGCCACCGGACCCCAGGTCGAGTACTCGTTCCCCCGGGCGCAGGTCGGCGACCGCGGTCGGGTTGCCGCAGCCCAGGCTGGCTTCAACGGCCGTGATGGGGAGCTCGGAGTGCTCGTCGGAGCCGTAGAGGCCGGCGCCGAAGATGACGCCGACATCGGCCGAATCGCTGGACCCGCAGCAGCTCGCTGCGCTCAGCACGTCACTGTTGGTGTCACCACTGCGGACCGCGTCGGCGGCGGCGCCGTAGCTCGCCCGCACCTGATCACGCAGCTCGTTGGGTTCGGCGGGCATCCCGGCCGTCCTTCCATCGATGGATGTCTATGGATAAAGTGTGCACAACACATCGATGACTGTCAATGCGTATGGCATACTGCGGATATGTCCGGCACCGTCGCGTCCCCGACTGAACGCGACCGCGCGCCGCTCGCAGCGGACCTTGCGGCGTGCTGCAGCCCGATCACCGACGGCGTGCTTGACCCAGTGGCCGCTGACCGGTTGGCGGGCGTGCTCAAGGCGCTCGCCGAACCCACCCGGCTGCGGCTGGTATCGCTGATCGCAAGCCATCCTGGTGGCGAGGCATGCGTGTGCGACCTCACCGCACCGGTAGGACTGACCCAACCGACGGTGTCACACCACCTCAAGACCCTGGTCGAGGCCGGCCTGCTCGAACGGACACAGCGCGGCAAATGGGCCTACTACCGACTGGTGCCCTCCGCCCTGGACGCCCTGGCCGGGGCGTTTGCCCGCGCCAGCGGTTCACTCGGCTGAGTGTCACAACAGTGAGTCAAGCCACGCAGTAGCATCGCCTATGCAACTCTGCGGCAGCGAGAAGTGGTCATCACGGGGGTAGTCGCGCACCTGGACTTTGCCGCCGAGGGACTTGATTGCGTCACTGTAGGCGGTCTGCCAGGCGACCGGAACCACGGTGCCGCCACCGAAGCCGTCGATGCAGAGCAGCACTGGCGCAACGGGTTGACGAGCACCCGCCGATCCGGCCGCGATTGCCGACTTCCAGGCATCGAAGTTCGTGACCGGCGACTGCAGCACCGGGCCTTTGAGGCGGAAGAGGCGAGCAAGGGTGTCGTTGAGATGGTGTACCGGCTGGATATTCCAGGCGTCTTCGATGATCTCCACACCCAGTGGGGTGAAGACGTCGGAGAGGGCCAGGGTGGACGGGTTGGCCGCTTGAATGCCGGCCAGCATCATCACCAGATGGGAGTCCGGAGGCAGCGAACTGTCCGCCAATGCGGCGGCCGGCCCCGTAGGGTTGCGCAACGCAACAGACGGGACAGCCGGCGACATCGGCACCGTACCAATCAGTTTCAGGTCGCCATAGTCGGAGTCGTCGAGCTCCGCGACGGCGGCAGCGGTGCCGCCGCCCTGCGACCAGCCCACAGCGCCCAAGGTCGTCCCGGCCCCGACGTCGAGTGCGCGCGCGGCGTGAGCGATGTTGACCGCGTCGCGCGCGTTGGTTCGGTTGACCACATACTGGTGCATGCCCGGCGAGCCCAAGCCCTGGTAATCGGTGGCGCACACCACCCAACCGGCGTCGATCAGGCCCTGGAGGCCAGGAACCCCATAGTCGATCTGCTGGGTCGCCTGCGGGGTGAAGTAGGTGACGAGTTCGCGTGCCGGATCTGGTTGCGCCGAGGGACAAGCCACATCACCCAGGCCTGTGGTGCCGTGACACCAGCTCAGAATCGGCCGGTCGCGATCGCGCCCAATTGGGGCGACCACCAGCCCGCTGGTCTCGTGTGCGACGTCGTTGACATCGCGGGAGGCATATCGGATCCGCCAGGCCCGGGCCCCGCTAATGGCAGTGTCCACTTGCTCTCGATGTAGCAGCGTTCCAGGGGCGCCACCGGTGAACGGTGCGGCGATGCGCGGCTTGACTTCCGGTGCGGGCCGCACGATCGCGGTCTTGGCCTCGCTGTCGCGGGAGCACGCGACTGCGAACGGAATCACGGCCGCCGCGCTGCCGAGGCCCGCCATGAAGGTCCGGCGCTGCAAAGTCATGAAGGCAGATACTACTGTTTCGCCGCGGCATGAACTGGCATTATCCGTCGCCCCGACGAGGGCCGGTCATCATTTCAGGACTGCGGTTCCATCCGCGGTGACGGCCACCTTGGCTCCGGCGATATCTTCCCGGCTCGAAACCATATGTCACGATGACGAATTGGCGCCGACGTCCTGGATCGGGGTCGACGGGTGTGATGTCCCCGCGCCGTGCGGTTGACTCGGCCGATGGACCACGATCGGCCACCAGAACCAGCGGCCGGCCAGCGTTGCAATCGCGGGAATGACCAGCGAGCGGACCACCACGGTATCGAGCAGCAGGCCGAGCCCCACCGTGGTGCCGATCTGGGCGATGTTGTGTGCGTATCCGACCAGCATGGCGAGCATGGTGAATCCGAACACCAGTCCCGCCGTGGTGACCACCCCGCCGGTGTTGACCATTGCCCGGATGATCCCCGTCTTGATGCCCGCGCCGAGCTCCTCTTTGAATCTGGCCACCAGAAGCATGTTGTAGTCGGCGCCGACGGCGACGAGGAACACGAAGGACACCGGGGCCACCGACCAGTGCAGTGGATTGCCGATCAGATCCTGCCAGACGAACGCGGACAGGCCCAGCGCCGACAGGTAGGACAACGCCACCGTTCCGATGACGGCGATCGCGGCGACCAGGCTGCGCAGCAGTAGCAGGATCACGCAGAACACAAAGGCGAATGCCGCTACCGCACTGGTAAGGAAGTCCTCGCGCGCGAACGCCTCGATGTTGAGCAGAGTTCCACCGGGTCCGCCCAGGCTTACCGTGCTCCCGGCCAGTGACGTGCCTTTGATCGCCTGCAGTGCCGTCGGGATCACCTCGGCGCTGACATCCATCGCTGCGCGGCTGAACCCCTCCATCTCGGGGGTGATCACCATCCTCGTCATGGTGCCGTCGGCGGAGAAGAAGAACGGAAGGGCCTCCTTGTACAGCGGACTGTCGAACGCCTGACTGGGCAGGAAGAAGGACGTGTTCGGGTCCCCTGCGGCGAAACTGGTGCGGAGTTCATCGGTGAATTCAGTGATCTCGGAAACCTGCGGGACCAGTATCGCCAGGGCGTCGCGCACTGGGGTGACCACCGCCTTGACCTGGGCAACAAACTCCTTCAAACCGACCAGCTGGTTGGACAGTTCCGGCAGCGTCTGCGCAACTGTTCGGCTGCCGTCGACGACACCGTCGACCAGGTCGTCGAAGCGGTGCAGATCGTCGAAGACGGTGAAGCCGGTCGCCGCGGTCCGGCAATACTGGTTGGCGCGGCAATCAGGCAGCGAGTCGAGGAACTGCTGCGCCGGACCGACCGCGTCGCGGACCGAATCCAGCTTCGCCACCATTGCGGTCAGTGACTCCTTCAGTTCGGTTGCGCTGCTGCCGATCTGATTCATGCCGATGGCGCCGGTACCCAGAGCCTGCTCGACCCCGCGCAGGGTGAGTTCGAGTTGCCCCACTTCTGCGTTGAGGATGATGAGGTCATTGACCCGCTGGCCAAGCAGAGCGCTCATCTGGCTCAGCCGGCCACCGATGTAGCCGGCTTGGGAGGTCAAAGTGCTCTGATCCAGTGGCGCTCCCAGTGGCCGGGTGATGCCTTGGACATTGGAGACGCCGCGAATATCCAACAGTGCGTTCGTCAGCTTCGCCAGGGCAATCAGGTCTGCTGGGTTGCGCATATCGTGATCGGCTTCGACCAGAAAGACACTGGGCGCCATGATGTTCGGCGGCAGATGCCGGTCGGCGGCAGCAAATCCCAGATTGGCCGGCGACGTGCTGGGCTGCGCCGCACGTTCGTTGTAGCTCGGTTGGAAGGTTGGCAGCACCAGCAGCGCCAGGCCAAGCACTGCCATCGCACCTACCAGGACCGGACCGGGCCAGCGCACCACATAGGTGGCGATTCGCCGCCACCGGCGCAGTGAGTTGTCGGCGCGCGGTTCGAAGAGCCCGAATCGGCTCCCCAAGGCCAAGGTTGCGGGCCCGAGCGTCAACGCCGCAGCCAGCGTGACGACGACGGCGATCGTGCACGGCAGGCCGGCGGTGCTGAACATCGCCAGTCGGGTGAACGTCATACAGGCCGTCGCTCCGGCGATGGTGAGTCCCGAAGCGATGATGATGTGCTGGGTGCCGCGCAACGCGGTGTAGTAGGCCGTCGTTGGGTCTTCGCCGGCGCGACGCGCCTCCTGATACCTGCCCAGCAGAAAAATGCCGTAGTCGATTCCGGCGCCCAAGACCATTACCGCCATCAAGGCCGAGGCGAAAATCGATACACCGATGACGTGATGGCTGCCCAGGAACGCGACGATCGGTCGCCCGACACCCAACCCGGCCCCGGCAACCAGCATCGGCATCGCCACGGTGAACGGAGAACGGTAGACCCAGAACAAAATAGCCCCGACCAGTGCGCCGCACGCGATCAGTAGCAACAGGATCGAGTCATTGATGGCCACCAGTTCGTCGTTGACGACCGCCGACGGCCCGGTGAGGTGCGCGGTGACGCCCGGCGGCGCCGGATGAGCGGCGATGATGTCGCGGACTGCCTGCGTCGATTCCATGGCCCGCGCGGTACCCATATTGCCGGCCAGGTTCAGCAGCACGTAGGCGACCTTGCCGTCGGCGCTCTCGTTGGCCGGGGCGAACTGCGGGTTGGACCACAGGTCCATCATCGAATTGACGTGTGTGGTGTCCTGCCCGATGTCGTCGAGGAGAAGCGAGTAGTACCGATGGGCCTCCGTGCCGAGCGGCTCGTCGCCCTCCAGCAGCAGGTAGACGAAGTTGTTGGTTCCTGCCCCGCCGAAATGGTCCCCCATCTTTGCGATTGCCTGCACCGAAGCGGCGTCGTCGGGCAGGAATGACCTCGCATGCTGTTTGATCACAGTTTCCAGTTGCGGGACAGCAAGATTGAGGACGCCGGCGGCGCCCAGCCAGAGCAGCACGATCGGCAGCGACCAGGTGTAGAGCAGCCGCGCGAACCACGGCTGATGGTGAACCGGCGATGCCGTGGGCTGCTGGCGCCGCTCCGTGAGCGCACTCACGAGACGACCACTTTGCACGCCACCGCAGACGATTTCGACGACGCCTCGTCGCGCACATGGCCGTCGACGGCGATGCGACACGACAGTGGGTCGGTCTCGGCTTGGGCCATCAGTCCCGTCGCGACCGTGAGGCGTCGCGTGTGCAGGGTGGTTTGCCACGGCAAGGTGGCGGAGAGTTCCTGCACGGTGCCGTCGGCATCGAGGTACGACACCGAGACCGTGGTGCCGGCTTCCCCATCGAGCCGGTACTCCACGGTCTTCTCGTTGAGTCGACCGATAGCCGGTGGCCGGGGCGACTGAGCGACCGCCGGATCCGGAATGTCGCTCAGTCGCAAATGCGCTATGACCGCTCCCGCGCCGCACAGCGTCGCGAGCACCACCAGATACACCCACGTCGAACGCCCCCAGGTCGACAAATCCGTCAGCCTCTCTCGAAACGGCCACCGCAGGAAACCGGTCTGCGCTATACCAATTGGTCTACTGGGAACCGGACGTTAGTAGACCGATTGGTATAGTGCAACCGGAACGGCAGAGAGCGACTGGCGAAGGCAGCGATGACAGCACGTACCCGACTCATTGGCAGCGCGATCGCGCTGCTGCAGCGCAAGGGTGTGGCCGGCACGGGAATCGCCCAGTTGCTCGAGCACAGCGGCATCGCCAGGCGTTCGGTCTACCTCAACTTTCCCGGCGGCAAAGCAGAACTCATCACCGATGCGGCCGCCTCGGCGGGGAAAGTGATCTCCAACGCAATCCGGAGCCTGGCGGCCGAGTCCGATCCGGTTGCCGCGGTTCAGGAATTTGTGGCCCTGTGGAAGGACGCCCTCGTGGGCAGCGATTTCGAGGCAGGCTGCCCGATCGTGGCCGCGGCACTGGGGAGGTCAGAGGCCCCCGGTGCCGCCGACGTCGCAGGCGAAGTCTTCACCGACTGGGAACACTTGTTTGCGGCCCGACTAGAAGGGGCCGGCGTGGCGGCTGAAACCGCGTTGCGGCTGGCCACCACCACCATTGCGGCGGTCGAAGGCGCGCTGATCATGTCCTTGGCGGTGCGCTCAGTGGCGCCCCTGCAACGGGCCGGCCAGATGGTCGCAGAACTCATCGCGCACCACACCGGCAGGCCTTCGTAAGGCGCGTCGCCGGCCCGGCCAGTCTCGGTGATCGCCCGCCACGAGCTTTGATGTCCCTGACCGAACGGTGAAACGGGCTGTCTCGCAGCAGTCCTAATTCTGCCTGTGAGTTCACGAACCCAGCCTGTTGGATTGGGTTGGCAGTGCCCGGTCAGGTTAGGCTGCCCTCGTGCTCGGGGGGTGATGAGCGAGCCGCAAAGGGGGTGCGATGTCACGGCGTTTGACCGATCTGGAGATCCGCGGCGAATTGGAGCCGGTCGCTGCGGCCAATGTCAACCGGCACGAGGCGGCGGCTCCTGCGTGGAACCCGCATGACTACGTGCCGTGGGATCGTGGCCGTGCTTTTGCCAGGACGGGCGGAATCGATTGGGCGCCGGAGCAATCGCAACTCAGTGACGTTGCGCGAGCGGCGATGATCACCAATCTGCTTACCGAGGACAACCTGCCCTCGTATCACCGTGAGGCGGCCGAGCACTTCTCACTCAACGATGCCTGGGCGGCCTGGGTGGGCCGGTGGACCGCCGAGGAGAACCGCCACGGCATCGCGATCCGCGACTATCTCGTTGTGACTCGCGGCGTCGACCCCATCGCGCTGGAGCAGGCACGCATGCAGCACGTGGCCAACGGGTTTGGGGCCACCGCAGAAGAGGTGGCGCGACACAAGACCGATTTTCTGCTGTCGGTCGCCTATGTGACGTTCCAGGAACTCGCTACCCGCGTGAGTCACCGCAACACCGGCAAGGTGTGCAACGACCCGGTCGCGGACCGACTCCTGCAACGTATTGCTGCCGACGAGAACCTGCACATGATCTTCTACCGCAACGTATGCGGTGCAGCATTGGATCTTGTGCCCGACCAAGCGCTCGAGGCGGTCTGCGACGTGGTCGAGAACTTCCGGATGCCCGGCCAAGGAATGCCGAATTTCCGCCGTAACGGCGTTTTGATGGCCAAGCACGGAATCTACGATCCACGGCAGCATCTCGACGAGGTCGTTCGACCGACCCTACGCAAGTGGCGAATCTTCGAACGCGATGACTTTTCATCCTGCGGCGAACAACGCCGGGAGAAGCTCGCCGCGTATCTCGAAAACCTTGAACGCCAGGTGATCAGGTTCGAGGAGCAGCGCGACCGGCGTTTTGCCCGCGCGGCGCTGCGCAAAGAAGAAGAAGCGAAAGCCGGGTAGCGGGCCGACGGGGTTGCCTACTCGAGTTCGGCGGTCCCATCCGCGTTGACGGCCACCTTGGCCCCGGCGATGTCCTCCCGGGTACTGGCCTCGGCCTGCGACGCATCGGTGATCACCGCGAGAGCCCGGCTACCGCTGGGGGTCCGCACCGCGACGAATATTTTCTCGGCGACGCCATCCCGGTCCACCGGCGTGGTCCAGGTCTCCAGGGTCCCGATCCCCGACCAGCCGTCCTCGGCGGTGACGGTGGGTTCCGCATCGACCGCTGCTTGTACATCCTCCCAACGGAATTCATCGGTCGGCGGCTCGGTGCTGTACACCCCGAAGCTGTGCTTGCTCAGATAGCCGCCATTGGCGGTGATCAACCCGACCTGTCCCGGAGCGGCGGCCAGTTTCTCGGCCATAGTGGCGATCGAATGGGAGACGTAGTTGTTCCAGGGGCCGCCGGCGAAGGTCAATCCGCCGGTGACCGTCAGCGGACGGCGCGGATCGTCCAACCCCAGTCCGAGCTCCTTGGCGGCGACCTGCACTGCTGACGGGAAACACGAGTACACGTCCACCGCGTCGATGTCGTCGAGGCCTCGACCGGCCAGCTCCAGGACCCGGCGGCCGGCGATCCGGATCGCCGGTGATGCGGCAAAGGACGCCCGCTCACCGATCAGGTACGTGTCGTGGGCGTCGGTTCCGGCATACGGGAAAACCCAGCGTTCCCTGGGGATCTGCAGTGCGGTCGCTTTCTCCACCGAGGTCAGGATCAGTGCCGCGCCCTGATCGACCATGTTGTTCGAGTTCATCAACTTGGTGTAGGGCCAGCTGATCATCCGGTTCGTCGGGCCGGGCTGCCAGATCTCTTCGGCCGGTACCGCCTGGCGGCTCCAGGCATGCGGATTGTCCTGCGCCACCTCGCTGAATCGGGACCACAGGGCGCCGATGCGGCGGCGGTGAGCATCGGGTGACTCCCCCGCCTCGATCCGCAGAGCCTGCTCGAACATCGGATAGACGAACGAGGGTGCGACCAGGCCGATCCTGATCTCGGCAGGTCCGGCCATCTCGAATTCCGGATCGCTCGGCGCCATCGGTACCGAGGCGTCCTGTTCGGTCCCGGTCAGCCGTTCGCCCCGAGCCTTCAACCTGTTTCGGGTACGCCAGGTTTCGCCGCCGGCGATCAGCACGATGTCATTGCGGCCCTGCAGAATGTCCAGGCATGCCTGGTTCACCAATGACTGCGGAACATTACCGCCGATCGGGGTGTAGCGCGTGGCGGCATCGGGTGCGCCGATGCGCTGTGCCAGCAGCAGGCCCGGGTCCCGGTAGCGCACGGACAACAGGTTGACGATCCGGACCGCGTCGACGGCTTCGAGCACGTTGGCGTCGGCGGCGGCGCGGGTTGCCGCCTCCATCAGGTCCAGCGGTTCGGCCGCAGGATTCTCGTCGCGCTGATTCACCTGGCCGTAGCCGACCAGTACCGGGGTTCGGGGGTTAAGTGCCACTGAGGATTCCTCTCCGGATGCCTGCCGACGGACAGCTCGGCGTGTTGCCTGCTCCACAGCCTTGCGGACACCAGCGTGCGCCGTAAACGACAAGCACGGAAACCCGTAAGTGAGCGTTCGGCACATCTGGCCGTCACGGCGCATGTCTCAGGCGGAAACGTACCGGTGTCCCAATGTGCGCTTTACATCGCCCCGACACCAGCAGCTGGCGGTCGCCCTGGCAGCGGCGGACGACGGCGCCTGACCTTCACCAGACTTTACAAAAACACCTCATACTGTCACGCTGGCGGCCGAGATGCCCGCGTCAACAAACGAGGAGTCAACAGGTGACCCGTACCGAATTCTCCGGCCGCACCATGCTGGTTTCCGGAGGTAGCCGCGGTATCGGACTGGCAATCGGCCTGGGCGCCGCACGATTGGGCGCCAATGTGGTGCTGCTGGCCAAGACCGCCGAACCCCACCCCCGGCTGCCGGGAACGGTGCACACCGCCGCTGCCGAGATCGAAGCGGCCGGCGGCAAGTCGCTGGCGGTCGTCGGGGATGTGCGCAGCGAGGACGACGTCCGGCGTGCTGTCGAAGCCGCAGTGGACCGGTTCGGTGGCATCGACGTCTGCGTGAACAATGCCAGCGCGATCGCCGTCGAACCGACCGAGCGGTTGTCTGCCAAGAAATTCGATCTGATGCAGGACATCAACGTCCGCGGGACATTCCTGTTGACCAAAGCGTGCCTGCCACACCTGCGGCGCTCGGCAGCTGCGCACGTCCTGACCATCGCTCCCCCGCTCAATCTGAACCCGTATTGGCTGGGCGTGCACCCGTCTTACACGTTGTCCAAGTACGGCATGACGCTGCTGTCGCTGGGGTGGGCCGCCGAATATGCCGACGCCGGAATTGCTTTCAGCTGCCTGTGGCCCGAGACCTATATCGCCACATCCGCGGTGGCCAACTCACCGGACGCCGAGCAGCTGATCGCCAAGTCGCGCAGCCCGCAGATCATGGCGGACGCAGCCGTGGAGATCCTGGGGCGGCCAGCCGCGGAAGCGACCGGGCAGTGCTACATCGACGCCGACGTGCTGGCCGAGGCGGGCGTGACGGACTTCTCCGGCTACGGCGGTGGAACGGATCCGCTGATGGACTTCTTCGTCGACCGGCCGCTGGGCGGCGGTGCCGCGGCCGAGTGAACCGCCAGCGGGCTCAGCGTAGGTAGACCTCGCTGCCGCTGGGATATCCGCCACCGGTCGTGGTGACGTGAACGTGGTCGTAGTGCCCGTACCCGCCGCGCTGTGCGCCACCGCCGGGTGTGTAGTACACCCCGCGCCAGATGGCGTCCTGCAGGCCGAAGCGGCCGGCGTTCTCCATCACGTAGGCCACGATCGAGTCGCCGAGCGCGATGCCCTCGGCACTGCCGGGGTTGGGGATCATGACGTCGAGCGCCAGGCCGTTGGGGTGCCAACGCAGGGCGTCGGCGCGTACGCCGCCGATCTGGTGGATCCCGGGGAAGGCATCGCTGATACTGCGGGCAGCCTGGATCGTTCTGACCTGAAGGCCACGTTCCGGCGCGACCCCGGCCGGCAGGAAACGGGACACCATCCGCATCCGCGATGCTGCCGAAACTCCGGCGGGTGTGCCCTGCTGCAGGTAGTCGGCGGGCGCCGCCACCAGCTGCAATCCGCCTGGTGAATCGTCCTCAGCAACCACCGGCGCGGCTTCTTTGGTGACAGTCGGAGGTGTGCTGCCGCCCACAGCAAAGAAAACGGCCACCGGTGCGATGACTGCTGCCATCCATGCCGATGACTTTCGGCGCTGGTTGGCTAACTCGTGTCGACCCACGGGTAGATACGATACGAGAATTCTGGCTAATAGTCACAAATTTATAAAGCTCAGGAAACATTTTAGTTTCCGAGGTCACGCCGAGGTTGGCGACCGACGCCGATCGCACCCTGTTCGCGCAGTTCAACGGGCCTTAGGTGGTGCAGCGCACAGCCGCAAAGGTAGAACACCTAAGCAGATGGGTTTAGACTGCCACCCATGAAGTCGACGACTCTTGCCGCCGCGATCATGGGCTTGGCGGTGGCCCTGGCTGGACCTGCGCACGCCGATCCCGACATTGATTTCGCCAACGAATTGCACACCTACGGGATCTACGGCCCGCGCGACTACAACGCCTGGCTGGGCAAGATCGTCTGCGAGCGTCTGGACAAGGGCGTGGACGGTGACGCCGCCAAATCGGTGCGCTTCATCAGCCCCAACCTGCAGAAGGGCACCAACCAGGCGCAGGCCTGGAAGTTCCTCGGCGCCTCGATCAACACCTACTGCCCGGACAAGCGGCCGGTACTGGAGCGCGCAGCACAGCAGAGCTGATGAACGTCAGCCAGCTGTAGAAGAACACACTGTTCGCTCTGTGCGTGCGTTTCAACGACGGGGCGCCCGGCGATGGTTCGCTGACGCCGGACTGACCGTCGACGATCTTGAATGTTCTGGCATGACCGCACATTTCGCTATCCACAAACAGTGGGTTCCATAAGTCCCTAGCCAGGTCGGTTTCTACGACTAAGGTCGTAGCTATCCCCATCCGACCGGCGAGAGGGGCCATGATGCCCGCACGCAGCAACCTCGACAGCTTCGGAACCAAGGACCGGCTGGCCGTCGGCGACACCAGCTATGAGATCCGACGGCTGGATCGGATCGACGGCTCGGCCCGGCTGCCCTACAGCCTGAAGGTTCTGCTGGAGAACCTATTACGCAACGAAGACGGCCGCCTGGTGACCGGCGACCAGATCAGTGCGTTGGCGGCCTGGGACCCCAAAGCCGAACACGGCCGGGAGATCGCCTACACCCCAGCGCGAGTGCTGATGCAGGACTTCACCGGCGTGCCCTGCGTCGTCGACCTCGTCGCGATGCGCGACGCGATCGCCGGTCTCGGCGGCGACACCAAGCGGATCAACCCGCTGTGCCCGACCGAGCTGGTGATCGACCACTCGGTGATCGCTGACGTCTTCGGCCGCACCGACGCATTCGCGATCAACGCCGAGCTGGAGTTCGAGCGCAACGCCGAGCGCTACCAGCTGCTGCGCTGGGGACAGCAGGCATTCGACGACTTCTCGGTGGTACCGCCCGGCACCGGCATCTGCCACCAGGTCAACCTGGAATACCTGTCCCGGGTTGTCTTCACTCGGGACGGTCCCGACGGTCCACTGGCCTACCCCGACACCCTGGTGGGCACCGACTCACACACCCCGATGGTCAACGGCCTCGGCGTACTGGGCTGGGGGGTCGGCGGGATCGAAGCCGAAGCCGCCATGCTGGGCCAACCGATGAGCATGCTGATCCCGCAGGTGGTGGGGCTGAAGCTCACCGGTGAACTGCCCGCCGGCACCACCGCCACCGACCTGGTGCTCACCGTCGCCGAACTGCTCCGCCAGACCGGCGTCGTCGGCAAGTTCGTCGAGTTCTTCGGGCCGGGAGTGGCCAACGTGCCGCTGGCCAACCGGGCCACGATCGGCAACATGAGCCCGGAATACGGGGCCACCTGTGCCATCTTCCCGATCGACCACGTCACGTGCGACTACCTGCGCCTCACCGGCCGATCCGAACACCGGATCCAACTGGTGGAGGCCTACGCCAAGGAACAGGGCATGTGGCACGACGCGAGCCATGAACCGACCTATTCGCAGACACTCGAGTTGGATCTGAGCGCGATCGAACCGTCCATCGCGGGACCCAAACGACCGCAGGACCGCATCCCGCTGCGAGTGGCGCCGCAGACCGTCTCGGCGCTGCTCAACGGCACCGAAACCACCGCGGAGGCGCTGTCAGAGCTCGACAAGGCGTCCGCAGACTCGTTCCCGGCCAGCGACCCGATCGCCTTCGGCGAGAGCATGCCGGAAGGCAAACCCCGAGAGCCGTGGCACGGCGGCGACAAGCTGCCCTGGCCGAGCGCGGCCGCCGCCGTCGAACTGGCCGACGGCACTCGGGCCGACGTGAACCACGGCGACGTGGTGATCGCCGCCATCACCTCGTGCACCAACACCTCCAACCCGTCGGTCATGGTCGGAGCCGCACTGCTGGCCAAGAAGGCCGTCGAGAAGGGGCTGTCCCGAAAGCCGTGGGTGAAGACCACCCTGGCGCCAGGGTCGCGGGTGGTCACCGACTACTACGAACGGGCCGGCCTGACCCCGTATCTGGACAAGCTGGGGTTCAACCTTGTCGGTTACGGCTGCACCACTTGTATCGGGAACTCCGGGCCGTTGATCCCCGAGGTGAGCAAGGCCGTTACCGACGAGGACCTGACGGTGTGCTCGGTGCTGTCCGGCAACCGCAACTTTGAGGGCCGCATCCACCCAGAGACCCGGATGAACTTCCTGGCCTCACCGCCGCTGGTGGTCGCCTACGCACTGGCCGGCACCCTACGCATCAACCTGGTCACCGATCCGATCGGCACCGGCAGCGACGGCCAACCGGTGTACCTGCGCGACCTGTGGCCCACCACCGCGGAGATCGACGCTGTGGTCAATGACAACCTGCAGGCGGAGATGTTCACCGCCAGCTACGGCGATGTCTTCACCGGTGATGAGAACTGGCGTTCCCTGCCGGTCCCCGGCACCGACACCTTCTCCTGGGACCCCGACTCCACCTATGTACGCCAACCCCCGTACTTCGACGGGATGACCCGCGAGCCGCAACCGCTCAGCGACATCACCGGCGCCCGGGTGCTGGCCAAGCTGGGCGACTCGGTGACCACCGACCACATCAGCCCGGCCGGCTCTATCCGGTATGACTCCCCCGCGGGAAAGTACCTGTCATCGCACGGAATCGAACGCAAGGACTTCAACTCCTACGGTTCGCGGCGGGGCAACCACGAGGTGATGATCCGCGGTACCTTCGCCAACATCCGGCTGCGTAATCAACTGGCACCCGGCACCGAGGGCGGCTTCACCCGCGACTTCACCCAGGCGGACGGCCCGGTCACCACCATCTACGACGCGTCGGTGAACTACCTGGCCGCCGGCACCCCGCTGGTGATCCTGGCCGGCAAGGAATACGGCTCCGGCTCGTCTCGGGACTGGGCCGCCAAGGGCACCGTGCTGCTGGGAGTACGGGCCGTTCTCGCGGTGTCCTACGAGCGCATTCACCGCTCCAACCTGATCGGAATGGGGGTGCTGCCGCTGCAGTTCCCCGACGGCGCTGACGCCGACTCGCTGGGGCTGACCGGGGAGGAGACCTTCGACATCACGGGCGTGACCGCACTGGGCGACACCATCCCCGACACGGTCCGCGTCAAGGCGGGCGACGTGGAATTCGACGCCAAGGTGCGCATCGACACTCCCGGTGAAGCCGACTACTACCGCAACGGCGGAATCATGCAGTACGTGCTGCGGCAGTTGCTCGACTGACCCCGATTCCCCTATCCGCCACCACAACTCGCGAAGGAGCCGGCCATGACCGATGGCCTCTATCCCCCGGCAACCGCGCAGATCTACCAGCGCCGCAAGGAGCTGACCCCGCACACCCACGACGCCTTCGAGGCGTTCTCCAAGGCGGTATTCGCCGACGGAGCGCTGCCGGAGAAGACCAAACAACTGATTGCGGTCGCGGTCGCTCACGTGACCCAATGCCCGTACTGCATCCAGGGCCACACCAAGCTGGCACACCGCAAGGGCGCCACCGATGCCGAGATCATGGAAGCGATCTGGGTGGCCGCCGAGATGCGGGCCGGCGGCGCCTACGCGCACTCCACGCTGGCCCTCGACGTGCTGGACAAAGAACACGGCTGATCGCTGCTTACGCTCTGTTGGCTGTTGGCGTAAAGATCGGTGTTGATTGACTTCAACCCACCATCGCCGGACTTGACTCGGTGGTATACCGAGACCTTCGGTACGCGATGGAGAGGGGTCAAGACCTGGTGGGCGCAACAGTGACGGTGCCGGCCACCGGAATCCGCGAAGCAGTCCGGACTCTCAACCCGGGCTACTTCGCGTTGGTCATGGCCAGCGGGATGGTGTCGATGGCCATGTACCACCAGCAGGCCTACCACCTGTCGGTGCTGCTGCTGTGGATCACGGTGGTGTCCTACCTGATTCTGGTCACGGTGTCGGCGGCGCGGGTCATTGCCTTCCCACACGCATTCCGGGCCGACCTCTCCGATTCCGGTCGCGCATTCGGCCTGTTCACGTTCGTGTCGGCCACCAACGTGCTGGGAGCCCGCCTCGTCATCGACGGGCACACCAGCGTCGCCGCCGGGCTCTTGGTAGTCAGCTCGCTGGCCTGGCTGGTGCTGGGCTACCTGATCCCCTGGACCGCCGTGCTGGGCACCTCCGAGCGGCCGGTGGTGCGGCGCGCCAACGGCACCTGGTTCATCTGGGTAGTGGCCAGCCAGTCCATCGCGGTGCTGGCCGCCGTACTGGAGGTGGCGATGCCAGAGCCCTGGCGACAGAGCCTGGCACTGCTGGCGGTCAGCTCCTGGTCTATCGGGGTGTTCCTGTATGGCGCCGCCGGGGTGTTCGTCGCGCTTCGTCTGCTGCTCTACCCACTACTGCCCGAGGACCTCATTCCGCAGTACTGGGTGGGGATGGGTGCCAGCGCGATCACCGTCCTGGCCGGCGCTCGGATCGTCGAGATGGCTGATGCGCCAATGGTAAATGCCACCCGTGGCCTGATCGCCGGAACCTCGGTGCTGTTCTGGGCATTCGGCACCTGGCTGATCCCGCCATTGATCGCCGCCGGAGTGTGGCGGCATCTCGTGCGGCACATCTCACTGCGCTACGAGGCCCCCTGGTGGAGCGTGATCTTCCCACTGGGGATGTACGGGGTGGGCAGTCACTACCTGGGGCAGGCCGACCATCTCCCGATCGTCTTCTTCATCGGCTCGGTGCAGAGCTGGATCGCCTTGGGAGCCTGGATCATCACATTCGTGCTCATGCTGCATCACCTAGCGGTCACCCTGGGACCCGGGGCGCGCTAAAACGGCGGTGGGTCGTTGGCGGCCGCGATGCGTCTGGCTTGTTCGGCGGCGGCGATGCGTTCTTGGTTGTGGTTGCGTTCCAGCCAGATCCGGTAGGCCCGATCCTGATCCCGGGTGCGTCGGCGGGTGGGCATCATCACGCCGCGGTTGCCGGTCGGTGACCACTCGGGCAGATCCAGCTCCCCGGTGGGGACCGCCAACTGCGGGAAATACAGGGCGCCACCGGGTTCGGTCACATAGGTGTGCCCGGTGGGTGCGGTCCAGATCACCGTGCCATCGGGCAGTTGACGATCCGCCAGCCATTAGGACCGACCCAAAAAGTCTTCAAGAGGTGATGAAGACGGCACAGCAACTTCAGATTCGACGGATGCGTGGGCCCCAGCGGCCAGGGCACGGTGTGGTCGATGTCGGCGACCTCGACCGGCCGCCCGCAACCGGGAAACCGGCACGTCAGATCACGGCAGCGAATGAAGTCCGCCAGCGCCGCCGAGGGACGGTACCCCGGCTCCGGCGGCCCATCCAACGGATGACGGACCATCTTGAGTTTGGCCGACCTGGCGATCTTTCGCACCGCCTCGGCCGACAGACCACCGAACCCGGGCACAAATCCCGGCTTGTCCGAACCCCCCTCAACGGTGACCTGCTCGGCCATCACATGGATCATCACCGCACCCACCGGAGCATCACCGGTGGCAGCGGGGCAATCCGGGCAGCCGCATTCGCAGGCCATCACCGCCGCACCGGCAGTCAGCGCAATCAAGGCATCCGCCCGCCGCTCATCCTTGGTGCGCGGATCGGCCGGGCACACCGTGGCAGCCAACTCACTGAGCCGCTGATCGAACGCCAACGCATCAGGGGCGCGCACATCACCGAAGATCTCCGCCAGACCCGAATGCTGCGGACTCACCCCGATATGGCGGGATTGATCCACGGTGTGAGCCTCACGCACCGCAGCCGGCTCCAGAACCTGCACCCAGTAGTCGACAGCCTCGACAATGCGGTTACGCGACCACTTTCCCCACCGGGGCGCATTGCGCTCCAACCAACGATCCATCCGCGGGATCGCCTCGGGATCAAGCATCAACTCGGTGCGATGCACCACCGCGGCCACCACCTGGTAATCCACCACACCCGCAGCGAACAGCGCCTCCAACTTGGGCAACCGCTCAGCCAGAGCCAAACCGATACGCAACTGCCCCGCCGCCCTACCACGACTAATGCCCTGAGCAGCGGCGATCTCAGCGGCCACCGCCTCCCAACCATCGATGGCCCAAACCTCCCGATCGGCGATCTCCTGCTCAGCCTGCCGGCGGTGATACAGCTCCGCCCCTGCTGCAAACACCCGGGCCAACGCGGCCGCCTGCACCCGGGCCGCACCCTGCATCACATCGACCACGCCCCGATCATCGAGGCCGCGAATCACCGCCAAAGTCGGCAGCCTCGGATCGAACATACTTTCGATTATAGCGAGTCGGTCGGACACTCGCAGGGGCTGCTTTCAGCCGAGCCGCATTCCGTCCGCACCGAAGAAATGCACCTGTTGCGGATCGGGGCGCAGCCGCACTCGGTCACCGCGCTGCACGGAGTTGTCGCCGGCAATCCGGGCAGTGATAGCCGGCCATGATGAGCCGCCGTCGTCGGTGATCCGTCCGTACAGATAGGTGTCGGCACCCAGTTCCTCGACGAACTCCACCTCGAGTTCGACACCGCCATCATCGAGCACGAGATGTTCGGGTCGCACCCCCACCACCAATTCATCGCTGCTGGAGGCAATCTCGCGGGGCAGCGCCAGGGAATGGCCGCCCAATGACACCGCGCCGTCCACGACCGGCAGGGTGAACAGATTCATCGCCGGCGACCCGATGAACCCGGCGACGAAGACGTTGGCCGGGCTGCGGTAGAGCTCGCGGGGTGGTGCGCATTGCTGAAGCACCCCGTCGCGCAACACCGCCACCCGGTCGCCCATCGTCATCGCCTCGACCTGATCGTGGGTGACGTAGACGGTCGTGATGCCCAGCCGGCGCTGGAGTTCGGCGACCTGGTTGCGGGTCTGCACCCGCAGCATGGCGTCCAGGTTCGACAGCGGCTCATCCATCAGGAAGACCTGCGGGCGACGCACGATCGCCCGGCCCATCGCCACCCGTTGGCGTTCACCACCGGAGAGATCCTTGGGCTTGCGGTCCAGATGCGCCTCCAGCCCCAGCAGCCGAGCGGCCTCCACCACCCGGGTGCGGATCTCGGCTTTCGGTGTCTTGGCGACCTTGAGCGCGAAACCCATGTTCTGCGCCACCGTCATGTGCGGGTACAGCGCGTAGTTCTGGAACACCATCGCGATGTCGCGATGACCGGGATCGGTCTCGGTGACGTCATCGCTGCCGATGTGGATGCGGCCCGCATCAACGGGTTCCAGGCCGGCCAGCATCCGCAGCGTCGTCGTCTTACCGCAGCCGGACGGTCCGACCAGCACCATGAACTCGCCGTCGTCGACGGACAGATCCAGTGCGTCCAGCGCCGGCCTCTCGGCGCCGGGGTAACGCCGGGTCACCGAGTCGAAGGTCACCGATGCCATCGCGGTCCCCTACCGTCCACCGAATCCGGTGACGGCGATCCCACTGACGAAGGCGCGCTGCGCGACGGCGTAGATGACGATCAGCGGCGCCAGCATCAGCATGGACGCCGCCATCAGCACCGGCCATTCGGCGACGTACTCCCCCTGCATCCACACCAGTCCGAGGGTAAGAGTGGCGATGCCCTTGCGCTGAATCATCAACAACGGCCACAGGAAGTCGTTCCAGACGTTGATCCACGTCAGCACCGCCAGCACCATCACCGCCGGCTTGGCGTGCGGCAACAGGATCCGCCAGTAGACCTGCCACGGCGAGCACCCGTCCAGAATTGCCGCCTCCTCCAAATCAACCGGCAGCGTCGCGAAGAACTGCCGCATCAGATAGGTGCCGAACGCGCTGCCGAACAACCCCGGGATGATCATCGCCCACATGGTGTCGGTCCACCCGAACACCCGCATCAAGATGAACTGCGGAATCACCGTCACCGTCAGCGGCACCATCAAGGTGGCCAGATACAGCACGAACAGCGTGTCGCGTCCGGTGAACGGCAGCCGGGCGAACGCATAACCGGCCAGTGAGCAGAAGAAGACCTGCCCGGCCGTCACACAGCCGGCGTAGAGGACGGTGTTGAAGAACATCCGCCAGAACGGCATTCGGGCGAACACCTCGATGTAGTTCGACCACTGTGGATGGGCCGGCAACAACGTCGGCTGGCTGATCTCGGCCTGACGTTTCAACGATCCCGACAGCGCCCACAGGATCGGGAACAGCGCACACGCAGCGACACCGGCCAGGCCGGCGTACACGCCGAGGAGTCCGGCGATGCGGTGCCGCGACGTCGTTCCGGATGGGCGGGATGTCATTGGTCCACCGCGTTTCGCCGGGACAGACGCAACTGAATGACCGTCAACACCAGCAGCACTGCGAACATCACCCACGCCAACGCGGCCGCGTACCCGAAGTCCAGGAACGCGAACGCCTGCTGGAACAGCATGATGGCCAGCACATAAGTCCCGGTCTCCGGCCCGCCGCTGCTGCCGGTGAGGACATAGACCAGATCAAATGCCTGGAACGCGTTGATGACCGAGATGACCACCACGAACCACAGGGCGCCCCGGATCATCGGGACCGTGATCGAGCGGAACCGGCGGACCTCACCGGCGCCGTCGATCCGGGCGGCCTCGTACAGCGAATCCGGCACGCCCTGCATGGCGGCCAACAGAATCACCGTCGCGAACGGCACACTCTTCCAGACGCTGACCAGGCACAGCGACACCATCGCCCAGTGTGGCTCGGTCAGCCACGGCACCGGGGAGATCCCGAACCAGCCGAGCATGATGTTGAGCAACCCGCTGTCGGTGTTGAACACGAACTGCCACACCACCGCGATCACCACCGAGGACACCGCCAGCGGCAGGAACGCGATCCCCCGAAACAGCCCGATGCCCTTGATCTTCCGGTTCAGCAGTCCGGCGACAGCGACGCTGATCAGCACCGTCGGGACGACCGTGCCGACGGTGAACACCGTGGTGTTGCGGACCGCGATGAGAAACAGCGGATCATTGGTGAACAGGTCGCGAAAGTTCGTCAATCCGACGAATGTCGGCGGGGTGAACAAGTCCCAACGCTGCACGCTCATATAGAGCGAAAAGGCCAGCGGGAACGCCATGAACACTGCCACCGCCGCCAGATTCGGAGCGATGAACCACCGACCGGCCCGGGCTCGTCTGCGTGTGCGGTTCATGCGGTCGCCAGCACTTCGTCGATCTGTGGCGTGAGCCCGCTCTTCAGACTCGCGGCGGGCCGCTTTCCGCGCAGCACCGGACCGATCGCGCGGTCCATCAGCGCGTGAACCTTCTGCCAGTCCGGGGAGATCGGCAGCCCCTCGGAATGGGAAGGGCCACCGGTCAGGACGGCGAGGTTGGTGATCCCGGTGTGCGCGGCAGTGAATCCGGGTGCCGCGATCGCAGATTTCAGCACCGGCACGAACAGTCCGGTCTCCCCAATCAGCGCCTGCCCCACCGGCCCCGCGGCGAACTTGACGAATTCCCAAGCCTGTTCCTTGCGGCGACTGTCGGCGGCGATCGCCAGGCCGGTACTGCCGATCGCGGAGCGCGCAGCCACGCCCTTGGCGGTCGCGCTGGGGCCGGTCGGCAGGATCGCGACGTCGAACTCCAGATCTTCGGCCTGCGCGAAGGTTTGATAGCGCCAATGCCCGCCGAGGGCCATCGCCGCGTTCCCCGAGGCGAACAGTCCCATGGTGGAGATCGATTGGGTGTCCGATGCGGCGGGCGCGACCTTGTGCACGTTGGAAAGGTCGGCATAGAACTGGATGCCGGCCAGGAAGGCGTCGTCGTCGAAGTTGAGATGGGTGGGATTGAAACGCGGGACCGCCCACGGTGTGCCGTTGTTCATGCCGAACAGCGCCGCGCTGTACGGAGGCGACCAGGTGTCGACGAAGCCCCACTGGGTGACCCGGCCCGTTGCCGACCGTCGGGTCAGCGCGGTTGCGGTGTCGAGGAATTGCTCGAACGTCCAGGGCACATCCCAGCGTCCCGGCGGCGGGGAAACCCCGGCCTCAGCGAAGATCCTCGGGTTATAGAACAGGAAGGCGCCCGACCACTGCTCCGGGAATGCGTACTGGCCCCCGTTGAAGCCGAACGTCTCATACAGCGCCGAGACGCTGTCGGCGTGCAACGCCGCAGCGAATTCCCGGTCCCGGGCCAGCAGCGAATTGAGGTCGAGCAGCACGCCGCGGTCGGCCAGACCGGCGTAGTTGAATTCCCAGGCCATCAACACATCCGGGCACTTGCCGCCGGCGCAGAACGTCGACATCTGCTGGGTGGGGTCTCCCCCAGCCAGCACAGTGCGCACCCGGATGTCGGGATGCTTGCGCTCGAACGCCGTCACGATGCGCATCCGGGCGTCGGCTTCTTCGGGGTTGGCCGCGAAGAAGAACGTCAGCGCGTCGTCGGCCCCGGAGCAGCCGGTCGGCCACGGCGTCAGCGCCGCGGCGCCGAGCAGGCCGGCGCCGCGCAGCAGAGTACGCCGTGAAGTCGTCACACTTCGATCGGGGGGTAGAGGCGTTCGAGGGTGAACTGGCGATCGCGGCGCGCGGCCCAGGTGCTGGCCGCCAGTGACACGACCAGGATGCCGGCCAGCACGCCCACCGATGTCCACATCCTGGCGTCGATACCGCCCACGATCAGCTGGCGCAATCCGTTGACCGCGTATGTCATCGGGTCATAGGGGTGCAGGATCTGGAACGGTTTGGCCGTCGTCTCCACCGGATACACGCCACCGGAGGACACCAGCTGGAACATCAGGAAGGCCAGGGTGAACACCCGTCCGACCGCGACGCCCAGCACCGCGTTGAACGCCTGGATCATGGCCAGGAACGATGCGGCGATCAACGCCAGGAACGCCACCATGCCCGCGGCGTACTTGGCCTCCAATCCGACCCCGAAATGCACCACCGCATACATCAGCACCACCTGGCAGATCCCGAGCAGCAGCGCCGGCCAGTAGGAGGCCAGCACCACACGCAGCGCGCCGAGCCCGTTGACGATGGCGCGAGTCTGCAAAGGCATCAACAGCATCCACACGATCAGCGAGCCGATGAACAATGCCAGCGGCAGGAAGAACGGGGCGAACCCGGTGCCGAATGTGGCGGCGTGGTGAGTGAAGTCCATGTCGACACCGACCGGGCTGGCCAGGATCGACGACACCTCGACGCGCTGCTGGTCGGTGATCGTCGACGCGCGCTGATCGGCTGAGCCCAGACCGGTAGCCAATTGCTCGGCACCGTCTCTGAGTTGATTGCTGCCGTCGGCCAACTGGACCAGGCCGTCGCTGAGCTTGTGCGCCCCCGCGTCGAGGTCGGCCGCACCGTTGCGCAGCGTGACCAGATCCGACTTGAGACCACCGTCCATCGCGCGCGTCATGAACGTGCGCAGCCCGCTGTTGGGATCGCCCAGATCATCTTGTAGCCGTTGGGAATTGTTGCGCAGCTTCGTCAGCCCCTCATCGGTTGCTGGGTCCAGCCCCTTCACATCCAGGAGACGCTGAGCGCCGGCAAGGGTGTCTCCGAGCGCCCGCACCCCCGGATCGGGGTTGCCCCGCAAGGCGTCCACCACCTGGTTCACGATGCCGGAGGCCTGCTGGTAGTTGACGTTGAGCGCAGCCAGTCGGTCCGACACCGTCTTGACATTGCCGCTGAGCTCACCGGCGGCGGCTCCGGCGGCATTGGGGTCCAAGCCCATTGCGCCGAGGTCGTCGATCATCTTCAGCAGCGGGTCGGTGGCCTGCTGGACGCCGGCCGACAGCTTCCGGCTGCCGTCGGCAAGTGCTGCAGAGCCGTCCCGCGCGGTACCGAGGTTGTCCGCCAACGTCTTCGAGCCCTCTGAGAGCTGGCCCGCACCGTCAGCGGCCTTCTTGACCTCGTCAGTCACCTGGGTCAGGGCCGTGCCGATCACCTGCTGGCCGACCTTGGAGCTGACCTCGTTGAGTACCTCGCGGGCGGCGTTCTGCCCCATCACCGACGCCAGGTAGTTGTTGGCGTCATTGAACCGGAACTGGATCTGCGCCTTCTGCGGGTGCGGGCCCGCCGGTGACACCACCGCGGCGCTGAAGTCGGCCGGAAGCGTGATCGAGAAGTAGTAGGTGCCGTCGGAAACCCCGGAAGAGGCTTCACCAGCCGATACTTGGTGCAGGTCGAGCTGGCCGGAATCGACCAGTGCACGGGTGACCTCGTGACCGGCCCGCAACTGGTTGCCCGAGACCGTGGCGCCGGTGTCCTCGTTGACCAACGCCACCGGGATCTTGTCGATGGCGGCGAACGGATTCCAGAACGCCCACAGATACATCGCGCCGTACAGCAGCGGCAGCACAATGATGGTGATCAGCGCCAGCCGCGGCATGGTCCCGCGCGAATAGCGTTTGAGGTCGGTGCCCAGCGACATTCCGGCGAGCATGATCAGTCGTCCCCCTTCTCGTGGCGGCCGAGCGCAGTGTGGGTGAGTTCGGCGCGCTGCAGATGCTCGACGTGAACCTGCGCCGCGACACCCGATCCTTCAGGGATCTCGTTGGCCGACGCGGTGATCACGGTCTGCTGCTTGCCCAGTTCCACCAACCGGCCGACCAGGGTTTCCCGCTCACCGTTGTTGGTGACCTCGTCGATGCTGCCCACCACCAGCAGCGCCGGCCGCGCGGTGTTGGCCAGTGCGATGCGCAGCAGCAGCCCGGTCAGTTCGTCGAGCTGCTCAACGAACTCGTCCAGTTGGGGCAGCGGCAGATCACCGAAGACGGGCCGGCACACCGTGTCCCGCTCCGCCTCACCGGCGCGGCGCACCAGCCGATACCAGCGTGCGTCCCAGCGGACCTGCTCGGTGATCAGATCCCGGACGGTCACCGACTCGTAGATCGTGTCGAGTTGCTCGACGCCGGCCAGTGCGGACACCCCGAAGATGTCTCGGGCCTTGCTGTGCCCGAACACGCTGACCGTTCCCGTGGACGGCTTCATCCGGCCCGCCAAGCTCATGAGCAGAGCGGTGCGCCCCGAGCCTGGTGGGCCGACCAGCACGGTGACCCCGCCGGCATGGACGTCCAGGTCGAGCGGGCCGAATACCGGACCCCACGGTCCGGTCATCGAGATCCCACGCGCTGTCACCGCCTTCGGCGTCGCCTCGTCGGCCTGCGCTTCCTCTGGCATGGGATGTCCCCCCTCGTTGCCGTTGCTGTGTGATCCATCCAAACAGAACCGGGGCAGCTTGATCCGTTGTCGGCCGTTCTGATTACCGCTCGGTTTCAGGGAGCTGCAGCACCATGGCGCGCAGTCGGTCGGGATCGCCGGCGATGTCGATGGTGTGAATGCGCCGGTCGTCGCCGATCCCGATCCGCAGCACGGCCAGCAGCCGTCCGCCGGGTGCGATGGCGATTCCCGGGACGCCATCGACGAGCAGAACCGCGCCGGCCCGGGCGCGTCGGGTGAAATTCCGGGTCTCCTTCGCCACGTCCGCAGCGCCACGCAGATCGGTGGGCACACCGGCCGGCACCAGCACAGGGTCGACCCGACGCACCACGTCGGGCGCCAACAGCTGCAGCAGCGCCGGGATGTCACCACCGCGGGAAGCGGCCAGGAATGCGGTCACCACCTCGAGGTGCTCGGCCCGGCGACGTGGTTCGGCGGCCGGTTCGGCATGCAGTTGCGCCCGGGCCCGGCTGGCGAGCTTCTTGGCGGCGTCCGGTGAACGGTCCAGCAGGTCACCGATCTGGTCGAACGGCAGGTCGAACACATCGTGCAGCACGAACGCCGCCCGCTGGGCGGGCGACAGTCGATCGAGCACCACCAGCAGTGCGCGGCTGACGGCCTCGGAGCGCAGCAGCTGTTCGTCGGAACCCGGCGAGGACAGGGCGGGATCGTTGTCGAGGCCTGCCATCGCCGACAGCGACTGCTCACCCAGCCGGGCACGTTTGCGCAGCTGGTCCAGGGCCGTGTGAACCGTGATGGTGGTGAACCAGCCGGGCAGGTTCTCCACCGCCGCGAAGTCGGCGCGGCTGGCCTTCAGCCAGGCCGTTTGGACGGCGTCCTCGGCATCAGCGGTTGAGCCCAGCAGGTGAAACGCCACCGAATGCAGGCGATGCCGGTTGTCTTCGAATTGCCGGGCCAGAGTTTCCACGCCGCCCATAGGTCACCTTTCCCGTTCGGGAGTCGTCACACGGATGCAGAGACAAAGCCGCATCCACTACGAAGGAAGAGCAACACCATGAGCGTACCGACCGTCTACCTGGTGACCATCGCGGTGACCGCAGCCGTCACAATCGCCATCGCGATCGCCGATTTCATACCGGCGGATTTCGTACTTGCCAATTCCGCGCAGGTGGGGGTGCCGCGTTCGTGGCTGCCGCTGCTCGGCGGACTGAAGCTGGCCGGCGGCGCCGGCCTGCTCATCGGGCTGGCAGGCGTCCCACTCGTGGGCATCGCCGCGGCCGCCGGGCTGGTCGCCTTCTTCATCGGGGCCGTCATCGCGCACGTGCGGGCCGGCGTGCTCTACAACATCGCGTTTCCGGCCGGCTACCTGCTGTTGTCGGCGGCCTCGCTGACGATCCTGCTGGCCTGAGCCTCAGCCGAATTCGGCCGCCGGATCGGTATGGCCGGCGGCGGAACCGGCGCGGCGCGGCAACTCGACGACAACATTGGTGGCCTTCACCGAGGCGACGACCAGGCTGCCGGGCTGCAGCCCCAGCTCGTCGGCGGCCTCACGGCTGACCAGGGAGACCAGCCGGAACGGGCCGGCCTGGATATCGACCTGGGCCATCACCGTGTCTCGGGTGACCGCGGTGACCAACCCGACCAGCCGGTTGCGGGCGGACTGCCCCACCACCGGATTCCGCGAGACCGGTTCGACAGAGGCACGCTCCTGGGCGAACCGGGCCAACTCGGCCCCGTCGACCATGCGCGGCCCACTGCCCGTCGTCGCGGACAGGCGATCTGAATCGATCCACCGCCGCACGGTGTCGTCACTGACACCGAGCAACTCGGCGACTTCGGCGATGCGAAAGCGTGGCACGCCCCTGAGCTTATCCCCGCAGGAGGTCGACACCGCGGGAACGCAACTCGGCCAGCGCGGCGGCTGTGGTATCCGGATCCACCCCCGCGCTCAGCCGCGGCAGCACCGCGGTGGCGAACCCTGCACGGACTGCGTCCTCGGCGGTGGCGCGCACGCAATAGTCGGTGGCCACCCCGACCACGTCAACGCTGTCCACGCCTTGCCGCCGCAGCCAGTCAGCCAGCCCGACGTCGTTGTCGTCGGCGCCCTCGAACCCGCTGTATCCCGGGCTGTAGGCGCCCTTCTTGAAGACCGCTTCGATCCGGTCGGTGCGCAGGGCGGGGTGAAAATCCGCGCCGACGGTGCCTGCGATGCAATGCGGCGGCCACGACGTCCTGAAGTTCGGCTCGTCGGAGAAGTGGCCGCCGGGGTCGATGTGGTGATCCTGGGTCGCCACCACGTGCCGGTAGCGGCCGCGACCGGCCGCGCTGTCCAGGTAGCGAGAGATCTCGTGAGCGAGCGCGCCGGCGCCGGTCACCGGCAGTGCGCCCCCCTCACAGAAGTCGTTCTGCATGTCGACGATGAGCAGCGCTCGCATATCGTCCACCGTATCGTCGGCGCCGCAGGGCTTCTCGTCCGCACAGCGACCAGGAGCCGACAATCACCGCCAGCACCGCGATCTCGACGGCGGTGGCCCAGGCGGCCGGGTAGACGACGCCGGTCAGATAGTGCGCGATGAAGCCGTCCGGTGGCAGCGGGGCCATCTCGGCGGCTGCCCGGGCCCGTCGCTCCAGCCAGGTCAGTGGGCAGTCCAGCCCGGCAGCGACGATCAGCACCGCCCACATCACCGCCGGGATGTGCAGCCAGATGGCGCGCGGCCACCGCAGCGCCAGGAAACCGCCGACCACGACGTAGCCGACGAATGCCAGGTGCAGCACCACGATGACAGCCACCGCGATCTGGTACATCGGACCACCGTTTCGCCGTCCGCAGAATCCGATCCGGCCTTCGTTCGCCACGGTACATTGGCGAGCACCCGACGTGGTCAGGAGCGAAACTGATGTCAACCGGCGATTTCGACCCGAACCGCCCCGGCTACGGCCAGGGTTACGGCCAGCCGGGCGGCTATCCGCCCGCGCCCGGTTGGGGGCAACAACCCCCATGGGGACAGCAACCGGCGTGGGATCTGAAGCCAGCCGGTCTGGCCAGGCGTTTTTGGGCCCGATTTCTCGACGGCCTGCTGGTCGGCTTCGTGGCGGTCCTGCTGTCGTGGTTCGTGTTCTCCGACGACTACCCGTTCCTGGTGACCGGCCTGTTCTCCGGGGTGCTGACCTACGGCTACTTCGTGCTGTTCGAGGTCACCCAGGGCGCGACCCCGGCCAAGCGGCTACTCGGCCTGTCGGTCCGCGGACCGGACGGGGTTTCCAAGCCGACGGCAGCCCAGTCGGCCAAGCGCAACGCGTTCACCGTTCTGGCGGTGTTCCCCTACCTGGGCGGCTTGCTGGCCTTCGTGGCCTATGTGGTGATCGCGGTGACGATCAGCGGCAGTCCGACCAAGCAGGGCAAGCACGACGAGTTCGCCGGCGGGACCCGGGTCATCCGGGGCTGACCGCTATCGGGCCAGGGTGAAGCCCTCCCAGGCCATCCGGCGCTCCGGGGCCGGGTCGAGCTCCACCCGCGTCTTGCGGTTGAACACCATCACGGCGCGGTCGGCTTCGGTGTAGGCCGGCCACCCCTCGCCCGGTATCCCGTCCCGGCTGAACGCACCCCAGCGGCGCTGCACGTGCCCGCTGACCCGTAGTGCCGTGCGGCGGTCGGCGCCGGCGGTGAGGAGTCGGCCGAGTGCGCCACTGCGGTAGACGTCGAACACCGCGAACAGTTCGGTCGCATGCGTGGCGCCCATCCCCGACCATTTCAGCACCCGCGGCGCGAAGTCATAGCGGTACACGTAGGTGGGTGCGTGCGCCCCGTGCACCTCGGCGATCTCCCAGACCGCCGCGTTGAAGGCGAAATCACCCCCGAGCCGGATGCAGGCGGCGCGGTCCGGGTAGTCCGGGTAGGCGGCGACAATCCGATCACGCACGCCCGGGCCGGCATTGGCCAGCACCGCCTCCACCATCGCCTCGTTGGTCGGCAACATCTTCAGGAACCGGGTGAACAGGCGGCCCTCCTCGGCATTGCTGCCGACGATGAGCGGCACCCGGTGGGCCGAACCCCGCCGCATCGCCTCGACCGGATCCAGCGGCAGCAGGTCATCGCCGAAGACCGGGCCGATCGGGAAGGCGCCCAACATGTCTCGGGCGCCCTCGGTCATCAGCCGGTCCTGGGCGGCAAGCAACTCGGCCGGCGAGACCCGCAGCAGGGCGTGAGCGGCGTCGGCGGGGCGCACCCCGAGCAGCCCGGCGAAGCGGTTCGCGAACTCCGCCGCGATCTCGGGACCACGCACCATGCCCGCGGCGGGGCTTTCGGCGATGGCACGGGCGAACAGGCCCTCAGCCTCGGGTACGGCCAGCAGGGTGGAGACGATATGGGCTCCGGCGCTCTCCCCGAAGATCGTGACGTTGTCCGGGTCGCCGCCGAACGCGGCGACGTTGCGGCGTACCCAGCGCAGGGCGAGCACCAAGTCACGCAGGAACAGGTTGCTGTCCACGGTGACCTCGGACGTCGACAGCGCCGACAGGTCCAGGCACCCGAGCGCGCCGAGCCGGTAGTTCACCGAGACGTAGACGCAGCCACGCCGGGCCAGGGCCGCCCCGTCGTAGATCGGGGTGGCCGAGCTGCCCAGGATGTAGCCGCCACCGTGGATGAACACCATGACCGGCAGCGGGCCCTCGACCGGTTCCTCGGGGGCCACCACGTTCAGGGTCAGGCAGTCCTCGCTGGCCGGCTGAAACCGGCCCGGGCTGAGCATGGTGTACATCCGTTCCTGCGGCGCGCAGTTGGCGAATCCGTGGCAGTGCCGGACCCCTGACCAGGGCTGCGCCGGTTGCGGCGCCCGGAACCGCAGCGGCCCGACCGGCGGGCGCGCGTACGGAATGGACCGCCATCGGCGCACACCGTCACGGATGAAACCCTCCACAATGCCGGTGTCGATGCTGACCTGCACAGGGTGGTTATGCATGAGCCGAACGGTAGCGAATCCGGCGGCGGTTAGCCTAACGGCATGCGTCTCACCGGGCTGATCGCCGTGTTGCTGTTGATCGCCGGATGTTCCCGCGCGACAGTCGAGGCGCCGGAGCCGAGCCCCACCGGGCCGTCTGCGCCTTCCATCTCCAGCGCGCCGCCGTCCCCAACCCCCTCGTCATCGAAGCCATCGAAGCCGTCGGCGCCGCCTGCTGCCGGCGCTGCGATCGCCGACGTCATCGCCTGGATCGAGGCCGGTCGACCCGCCGACCCCGCCGGGTACCACAAGGCCACCCGCGAGGGTGAGGTCACTGATCTGATCGACGACGTCGCCTTCACCGTGCCGGCCGGGTCCCGCCGCGCCACCACCTGCATGACCGATTCCGAGTCCACCGACAGCGCGTTGGCCTGCGTGGTGGATCTGGTGAACCCCCCGCCGCAGCCCGAGGACATCTACGGGCAGTGGAAGGGCGGCTGGATCGACTACGGCGGCAACACACTGCGCGTCGGCTCCGCGCACGGCGATCCGGGCCGGTTCCTGCACGGTGACGGGGCCGAACTGCCCGACGGATCCTCGTTGTCGTTCGGCGACTACCGCTGTCGTGCGGATCGAGTCGGGCTGTTCTGCGTGAACTACGCCCACCGCTCAGCGGTGTTGCTGCGCCCGGAGGGCATCGGAACGTTCGGCTGCCTGCACCCGGTTCCGCCGCCGGCCGACGCCGCCAAGCTGTTCAGCTGCGCCAGCTGAACCTCAGCGCCAGCGGTCGGCGGATTCGACGGCCTGCAGCAGCGTGTCGCACAGTTGCCGCAGCTCCTCACGCGGAGCATCCTCGGACAGGGCGGTCGCGACGTCCTCAGCGGCACAGCGCACCTGATACACCCGGTCGGACAGGGCGGTTGCCTCGTCGGCGGACAACACCACCGAATCGGGTGCCAGCGACGCGGTCTTACCGCTGCTGATCAGGGCACGTTGCTCGTAGGCACGCTGCCGGCAGGACTGCCGGCAGTACTGCCGGCGCCGCCCGATTCCCGCGTCACCGACATCACGACCGCACCAGCGGCACGGTTGGGGGCGGGGGCTGCGGGGCACGAGTGCACACCTTAGTCCGGGGACGGCGATGTTCCCGGTATCATGAGAGGTCGCGCCATGTGCGCCGGGAACTTCACAGGGGCCGGTCGCGTTGACAATCGCGAGGCACATTTCACTGACAGGCATAAGGAGAGTGGGTCATGGCTGATCGTGTTCTGCGGGGCAGTCGGCTGGGAGCCGTGAGCTACGAGACCGACCGGAACCACGACCTGGCGCCGCGCCGCATGGCGCGGTACCGCACCGACAACGGTGAAGAGTTCGAGGTTCCGTTCGCCGACGACGCGGAGATCCCCGGCACCTGGATGTGCCGCAACGGTTTGGAGGGCACCCTGCTCGAGGGTGACCTGCCCGAGCCGAAGAAGGTCAAGCCGCCGCGCACCCACTGGGACATGCTGCTGGAGCGCCGCTCGGTCGAAGAGCTCGAGGAGCTGCTCAAGGAGCGTCTGGACCTGATCAAGACGCGCCGTCGGGGCTGACCCCCCACCGTGAATCGCCAGCGCAGCCTCGGCTGCGCTGGCGATTGTCGTCTTCGGCTCAGTCGCGGCCGTTGCGCAGCCGGTTCATCCGGCCGCCGATCCCCCAGCGTGCGACTTTGACCATCGCTTCGCGGATATTCGAGCCGCTCATCTTGGATACGCCCAGCTCACGCTCGGTGAAGGTGATCGGCACCTCTTTGATGGTGAAGCCGTTGTTGACGGCGCGCCAGGTGAGGTCGACCTGGAAGCAGTATCCCTTGGAGTCCACCGCGTCCAGGCCGATCTTCTCCAGCACCCCGCGACGGTAGGCGCGGTAACCGGCGGTGATGTCGTGGATTCCCACCCCGAGCAGCAGTCGCGCGTAGGTATTGGCGGTCTTGGACAGCACCAGGCGACGCACCGGCCAGTTGCGCACCGCGCCGCCGTCGACGTAGCGCGAACCGATGGCCACGTCGGCGCCCGCGTCGATGGCCTCCAGCAATCGGTACAGCTGTTCGGGAGCGTGGCTGCCGTCGGCGTCCATCTCGACGATCACGTCGTACTGGCGGGCCAGTCCCCACGCGAAACCGGCCAGGTAGGCCGCACCCAGGCCGGCCTTGGACGTCCGGTGCATGACGTGGATGCGCTCGGGGTCGGCGGCTGCCCGCTCGTCGGCCAGCTTTCCGGTTCCGTCCGGGCTGCCGTCGTCGACGACGAGAACGTGCACGTCAGGGCGGGCCTGCTGCACCCGGCTGAGGATGATCGGCAGATTCTCCAGCTCGTTATAGGTGGGGATCACCACCAGTGTGTGCAGGCTGGGACGATCACTCATCGGCGCCGCTCCTCCCGTTTTTGTCGGCGCCGACCGGCCGCCGCTTGAACCAACGCAGAATGAACGCCCCATTTTGCCGTATGCCCGCCAGCAGCCCGGCAACGGCCGCGCCGAGCAGCACCCACTGCAGGATCGGCGCCCATCGGGTGGCCGGAGTCAGGTTGGTCTTGAGCCGTACGTGACTGTCCAGGTAAGCGGGTTCGAAGAACTCGGTGCGGGCCAGTTCGCGGCCGTCCGGGGCGATCACGGCGCTGATCCCGGTGGTTCCGGCGACGACGACGTAGCGGTCGTGCTCGACGGCGCGCACCTTGGCGAACGCCAGTTGCTGTTCGCTCATGGTGGCGTCGAACGTGGCGTTGTTGGACGGCACCGTCAGCAGCTGGGCGCCGGCCAGGACCGACTGGCGGGGGGCGCGGTCGAAGATGACTTCCCAGCAGGTGGCCACCCCGACCGGAACGCCGGCGACGTGCACCACCCCGTTGCCGTGGCCGGGCACGAAGTACCCCGCGCGATCGGCGTAGCTGGACAGGTGGCGGAAGAAATCGCGCCACGGCAGGTACTCACCGAACGGCTGCACGATCCGCTTGTCGTGACTCTCCCCCGGGCCGGTGCGTGGATCCCACACCAGCACCGAGTTGGTCGCCACCGGATTGTCTCGGGTCCAGCCCGGCGCGGCGCGCACGGTACCGACCAGGATCGGGGCGTCGATCGCCTGGGCCGCCACGGTGATCTGCTGCGCGGCGTCGATATTGCGCAGCGGGTCGATGTCGGAGGCGTTCTCCGGCCAGATCACGAACAGCGGTTGCGGGACCCGCCCGGCCGCCACGTCTTCGGCCAGTCGCAGAGTTTCGCGGACGTGATAGTCCAGCACCTGCCGGCGTTGGGCGTTGAAGTCCAGTCCGAGCCGCGGCACGTTGCCCTGCACCGCCGCGACGGTGATCGTCGGATCGTCTCCGGCGCCCGCCCCGGAGCGCCGGACACCGGGCCACACCACGACCGCGGCCAGCAGGACCAGGCAGATACACAGGCCGGGCAGCAGTACCGCCGGCGGACGGCCGGTGACCTCCTGGGCCGATCCGTGCGGGTTCTCCCGCAGCCATCGCACTATCTCGAGCATCAGGGCGATACCGGCACATCCGGCCAGCGCGACCGCCAGCGACAACAACGGGATCCCGCCGAGGGCGACCAGCGGCAGCAGTGGACCCTCCGTTTGGCCGTATCCCAGTACACCCCAGGGGAATCCGCCGAACGGGAACACCGACTTCGCCCACTCCTGGGCCGCCCACAGCAGCGCGAACCACACCGGCCAGCCCGCCAGCCCGCGCACCATCACCGCCGTCGCGCCGAACACGGCCGGGAACAACGCACACATCAGCGTCAGCATCAGCCAGGGCAGCGGCCCCACCAGGCCACCGACCCACGGCAGCAGCGGCAGGTAGAACGCCAGCCCGCACAGCAGGCCATAGCCGAAACCGCCGAAGACGGTGGTGGTCGGGCGGATCAGCACCCAACTCAGCAACCCGATTGCCAGGATGGCCGCCCACCACCAGTTCAGCGGCGGGAAGCTGCCGCGCAGCAGCATGCCGGCGGCGACCGACACGGCCAGCTGCGCCCAGCGATCCGCCGCCCCAACCCCCAGGCGTTCCAGCCAGTTCAGCCGCACCGGGGCCGGGATGACTGAGTGTCCCTCTGCCTCAGCCATGCAGGATCACGCCCCGGTGCACTGTGCGCCGACACTGCGGTGCCACACCCGAATCCAGTACCGGCAAAGCGGGCACCCCTGAACGTGGATCGGTCGACCAGCGCTGAACCGTGTCGCGCGGGGCCGCGACGGCCAACTCGCCCACCTCCCACACGGCGTAGGACGCGGGTGCTCCCGGCACCAGGGTTCCGATCACACCGTCGTGGATGCCGCCGGCCCGCCAGCCGCCGCGCGTGGCCGCCGCGAACGCCGCGCGCATCGACACCGCGCTGCCGGGGGTTCGATGCTGGGCGGCTGCGCGTACGCCGGCCCACGGATCGAGCGCGGTCACCGGGCTGTCGGAACCGAACGCGAGTGGCACGCCTTGGGATGCTAACAGCGCGAACGGGTTCAACCCCGCGGCGCGTGTAGCACCCAACCGTTGGGCGTACATGCCGTTCTCGCCGCCCCACAGCGCGTCGAAAACCGGTTGCATACTGGCGATCACACCCCAGGACCCGAGCTTGGCGGCCTGCTCGGCGTCGACCATCTCCAGGTGTTCCAGCCGGTGGCCGCAGCGGGCCACCGCCGCCACCCCGAAGTGCTCCACCACCCGCTCCAGGGCGGCGACCACCGTCGACACCGCGGCATCGCCGATCACATGGAATCCGGCGGTCACCCCAGCCTCGGTGCACGCCCGCAGGTGCGCCTCGACCGCTGCGGCATCCAGGTGACACACGCCGTTGCAGGCTGGGGCATCGGTGTAGGGCTGGTGCAGCCACGCGGTGTGCGAGCCCAGGGCGCCGTCGACGAACAGGTCGCCGCCGAGGCCGCGAGCGCCGGTCTCGGCGAGCAACTCTCGGGCCCGGCCGGCGCTGTCGACCGGCTCGCCCCAGTAACCGATCACCTCGACACCGTGGCTCAGGTCTTGAAGTTCCCGCCAGTCCTGCAAGCCGCCGATCTCCGGTCCGGCGCACTCGTGGACCGCAACGATGCCGGCCGCGGCTGCCGCGTCCAGGGCTGCGGTGCGAGCCGCAGCGCGCTGGCCGGCGGTGAGCAGATCACGGGCAGCCGCACGCACCAGGTGGTGGGCGTCGCCGGACAGCACCGACATGGCGGCGGAATCCGGCGTCAGGTCCGCCACCCGGCGGCGCAGCGCCGTGGACGCCAGTGCGGAGTGCACGTCGATCCGGGACAGGTAGGCCGGTCGATCCCCCACCACCGCGTCGAGCGCTGCGGCGTCGGGTGCCGCGCCGTCTGGCCAGGATGAGTCGTCCCAGCCGTGGCCCCAGATCGGTTGGTCGGGATGGCTCGCGGCGTAGTCGGCGATCAATTGCAGGCAGTGCCGCTGTGAAGTGGCCGTCCGCAGGTCCAAGCCGGTGCGGCACAGCCCGGTTTCGGTGACGTGGACATGGCTGTCCACGAAGCCCGGTGTCACGAATCCCCCGTCGAGGTCGATGACCTCGGCCTGCGGGAAACGTTCACGGCCGACGGCGTCGCTGCCCACCCAGGCGACCACCCCGTCGCGGACCGCCATCGCGGTGGCATCGGGATGGCTCGGGCTGTGGATACGTCCGCCCAGCAGCAGCGACGTAGAAGTCGCGGTCTCGACAGTCACGACGTAAAAAGTACGGGTAGCCGGCCGCGCCGGGTCAGCCGACCGACAGGGCCGGCGGGTCGGCGTCGATGACGTCGACGACTTCGGCGTCGATGTAGTCGTCCCGGGGCCCGGTGGTGCGGCGGTTGGTGTACCACTGCTTGCCGACGGCCGCGGCGGTGACCAGCGGTGTGTACCGCCCCAGTCCGATGGTCGCCAGCGACGCCAGAATCGGGCGGGCGGCGCTGCGGGTCGGGGGCGCCAGCAGCAACAGGCCCATCACCGTGGTGACGGGCCCGGGCACGGCGACCAGCACGGTGCCCGCCGCGATGAGCCCGCTGTCGGCCAGCACAGACTGCCTCACGCCCGAACGCAGCCGGCCGAACTGACGCCTGACCTGGCCCGCCGACAACATCAGGCCGGCGAAAAATACGCCCAGGAGCAGCAGCGTCGTCCAGCCGAAACCGATCGCCCAGATCAGCGCGGCCACCGCCGCAGTCTCCACCACGACGTAGACCAGAAACATCCGCAGCACAACGCTCGCCATGCCAACCCAACGTCCGTGTCGGCGATCGGGTTCCATCGTCCAACAGTGGGTAATACGTTGATGCGATGACGACCATCGAACTTGCCGCGCCCGACGGCCCAATCGAGGCGCTGCTCGACATTCCGGACGGGACCGGGCCGTGGCCCGGTGTGGTGGTGATCCACGACGCGATCGGGTACGCCGCCGACATGGAAGCCATCTCCGGGCACATCGCCGATGCGGGCTATCTCGCGTTGTCGCCGAACCTGTACTCCCGCGGCGGGCGGGCCCGCTGCATCACCCGGGTGTTCCGCGAGCTGCTGACCCAGCGCGGCCGGGCCCTGGACGACATCATGGCTGCCCGCGATCACCTGCTGGGCATGCCGGAATGCTCCGGCAAGGTCGGGATTGCCGGCTTCTGCATGGGCGGACAGTTCTCGTTGATCCTGTCGCCCAGGGGATTCGGGGCATCCGCCCCGTTCTACGGCACCCCACTGCCCCGGCATCTGAGCGAGACCCTGGACGGCGCCTGCCCGATCGTGGCCAGCTTCGGCGGCCGCGACCCGATGGGCATCGGCGCCCCCAACCGGTTACGCCGGCTGGTCGAAAGCAAGCACATCCCGCACGACATCAAGACCTATCCGGGTGCCGGGCACAGCTTCGCCAACAAACTGCCGGGGCAACCGCTGATCCGCGTCGCCGGGTTCGGTTACAACGCCGCGGCGACCGCCGACGCCTGGGCGCGGGTGTTCGCTTTCTTCGGCGAACACCTGCGCCCGAATGAACCAGCCGATTAGGCGGAGGCCACCGTGGCCAGCACCCGTGGGAACAGCACGTTGTTCTCCTTGTGCACGTGCAGGTGGATGTCGGTCTCCAGGTCCGCCAGGCCGGCCAGCATCGCGGTATAGCTGGCGCAGGCATCCGCCGGGATGGTGTAGCCGTCGGTGAGCTCCCGCAGCTCGGCGAGCAGGTGACCGGCGTTGTCGTGCTCCTGCTGGTTCTCCGCCAGCTCGTTGCGGACCTCGTCGGACAGTGGACGGTCCGGTCGCCCGACGCTCAGGCTGATCTCGGGGAACAGCATGGTTTCCTCGATGCGCAGGTGCGGCTCCATGCCGCCGCGCAGCTGGTGGAAGACCTCGCGAACCCGCGCCAGCTCGCCGTGGTTGGGTCCGTGCACGCGCGCCACCTTGTCGACCAATTCGGCCAGCCGCGGGAACTCGTCCCACAGGAATCGGTGGTGGGTGCTGACGATATGGGCGATCAGCGCGGTGTCGTCGAAGTCGGCCCACTCGGCCCGCTGCCCGGGTGCGGTCGAGCTGTTGAGCGCAGTCAGCAGCTCGTCGACATCAACGCCGTCGGAGGCACACGCGTCACTGAGCGAACGCTGACCGTGGCAGCAGAAGTCGATGCCGAACCGACTCAGTATCCGGGTGGTCGAGGGGTCGGCGGTGACGATGTCGCCGAGGATCTGGTCTGAGGTGAAGGTCGCCACGCAAACTCCTAGGTCGTCGGGTGAGTGAGATCCATCATCGCTAATTTCAATGATTTAAATCCACTATATGTGACGGAAGTGTCGGGTTCATGCGTCGGCCCCAGCTTCGCCTCTCCCTCGTCGAGGCTCGCTGAACCGCCGGATCAGGCGGCGGTCAGCGCCAACCCGACGTTGGTGCGCATGCCGCCCCGCAGCTTGCTGAACACGTTGAACACCCGGCCCACGATGGGGTATCGCTTGCCGATCGCGTCGTAGACAGCGCCGTTCTCCGCCTTATCCAGCACGGTCGCGACCGCCTCGATCGCCTCACCCTTGGGGTGGCCCCGCATGTCGCACACCGCCAACGTGACGCGCGGGGTGTTACGGATCCGCTTGACCTTCCAGGACGACTCCTGCGTGATCACCAACAGACGGTCCCCGTCGACGGCCGCCCACACCGGGGTGGGCTTCGGTCGGCCGTCCTTGGTGAACGTGGTCAGCAGCAGGTAGTCCGACTTGGCGATCTCAGCGAATGTTGGGGCCACGAGCGCGAATCTACCCGCCCGCTGCCGCGTCGACGGGGCGTCGCCTCCAATGGATCCGGACGCCGGGGCTAGAGCGGCGGGTGGCTCGCGATCGGGTGCAGGTCGGCGAGCTTGGGCAGTGCGAGCTTCGCCGGCGCAGAGTCAACGTACGCGGCTACCGCATCCGCGCTGATCAGCGCGTAGCGCACCAGCAGATCAACGGGGTTCAAGCCGAAGTGCTTGGCAACCCGAATCAAGTTGTCGGCGGTGATCAGCCGGCCTTCGTGGGCGGCTTTGTAGTAGGCAGACTTGCGGTAACCGAACGCTTCGTAAACTTCGGTCGCGGGCAGTGGTCTACCAACCAGGTACGGCAGCACCACCGACGGATCCTTATCACGATCGTCCATAGTTTGAGACCGTAGTCCATTGGGACGGGCAGAAGCTATAGTTTTCTGCCAGGTTTCTGTCATATTGCTTAAAGCCTGTCGTGTTCCTGCTAGCCAGAAGGCAGCAGTCGCCTGATCCTCCGCCACGAAAACTACCCGGTCACGGGATTGTTCGGAAGTTAACGCGGCATTTGGCGCCAAATAAATCGTGGAACGAGCCGCATCACCATGAACATCGGCCGCAGCAGCCAGGGAACTGCAACCGTGTGTCGATCCCGAGCCAGCGCACGAGCGGTCGCTTTCGCCACCTGGGCCGGCGTACTGGCCGGTGGAGCCGGTTTCATACCTGCGGTCATCCGCCCGATCACAAAACCCGGCCGCACGATCAGCAGTTGCACACCCGTGCCGTACAGCGCGTCGGCCAGGCCGTTGGCGAATCCGTCCAGCCCCGCTTTGGCCGAACCGTAGACGTAGTTGGCCCGGCGCACCCGCACCCCGGCGATCGAAGAGAACACCACCAGCCGACCACGCCCGGCCGCGCGCATCGCCGCGGCCAGGTGGGTGAGCAAACTGACCTGGGCGAGGTAGTCGGTATGGACCACGGCCACCGCGTGCGCGGCATCGACCTCGGCGCGGGCCTGATCCCCGAGAATCCCGAAGGCCAGCACGGCGGTGCCGATCGGGCCGTGCTCGGCGATCAGCGCGGCAACCAACCGACCGTGGCTTGCCACGTCGTCGGCGTCGAACTCTTTCGTGTGGACCGCGGCAGCGCCCGCATCCCGTACCGCGGCTACCTCGCCGTCGAGTCGGTCGGCAGATCGCGCCGCCAGCACCACCGTCGCCCCGGGCGCCAGCCGGCACGCCAGCTCCACGCCGATCTCACTGCGCCCCCCGAAAATCACCACCGGCCCGGTAACCGTGTCGTTCACGGCTGCGATTATTCCCTGCGCTAGCGTGAACAGTGATGGCGAACGCAACCACCCGGCTCACCAGTGACGCGCTGGCGTTTCTCACCGAACGCCACCTGGCGATGCTGACCACACTGCGCGCCGACAACTCACCGCATGTGGTCGCGGTCGGCTTCACCTTCGATCCGAAAACTCACATCGCACGGGTGATCACCACCGGCGGCTCGCAGAAGGCCGTCAACGCCGAACGTGCCGGGGTGGCCGTGCTCAGCCAGGTCGACGGGGCGCGCTGGCTCTCCCTGGAGGGCAGCGCGAGCGTCAACGACGCCGTCGCCGCGGTTCGCGACGCCGAACTGCGCTACGCCCAGCGGTACCGGACGCCGCGGGTGAATCCGCAGCGCGTGGTGATCGAGGTACAGGTGGAACGGGTTCTGGGCTCGGCGGACCTGCTCGACCGCGGCGGCCGTTAAACCGGTACCACGATCAGGTCGTGCGGCCGATTGTTCAATGACTCGGCGCCGTCGTCGGTGACGATCACGATGTCTTCGATGCGGGCACCCCACTCGCCGGAAAAGTAGATCCCCGGCTCGACCGAGAACGCCATCCCCGCGGTCAACGCGACGTCATTGCCCGCAACGATGTAGGGCTCCTCATGCACCGACAGTCCGATGCCGTGTCCGGTGCGGTGCACGAAGTAGTCCGCCAGGCCCGCTTCGGCCAGCACGTCGCGCGCCGCCGCGTCCACCTGCTGTGCCGTGACGCCGGGACGGATGCACTCGAAAGCCGCGCGTTGCGCCCGCTGCAGCACCGAATACTGTTGCACCACTTGCGCGGTCGGCTCCCCCAGGCTGTAGGTGCGGGTGCAGTCGGAGTTGTAGCCGGGTTCGACCGGGCCGCCGATGTCGATGACGACGATGTCGCCGGCTTGGAGTTGGCGGTCCGAGCACTCGTGGTGCGGGTCGGCGCCGTGCGGCCCCGAACCGACGATGATGAAGGCGACCTCCGAATGGCCTTCGGCGACGATCGCCGCGGCGATATCGGCGGCGACGTCGGCCTCGGTGCGGCCTGGAACCAGGAACTCCGGCACCCGGGCGTGCACCCGATCGATGGCCGCACCCGCCTTACGCAGCGCATCGATCTCGCTGGGGTCCTTGACCATTCGCAGCTCACGCAGCACCTCGGTGGCCAGCACCGGCGTCCTCTGCAGTACCCCGGCCAACGGCAGCAGGTGCAGGGCCGTCATCGAATCGGTCACCGCCACAGTCGCCGGCAGCCCGCCGAGCGCATCGCCCACCAGGCGGTACGGATCATCGCCGTCGACCCAGTCCCGTACGGCCACACCCAGGTCGGCCACGGCGGATTCGCGCAGGGCCGCCAGCTCCAGCCGCGGCACCACCATGGTGGGCCGCCCGGAGGCGGGCAGCACCAGCGCCGTGAGCCGCTCGAAGGTCTGGGCCCGCGACCCGATCAGATAGCGGAGGTCATAGCCCGGGGTGATCACCAGGCCGGCCAGGCCGGCGTTCGCGGTGGCCGCGGCCGCGGCGGCCAGGCGGTGGGCGTAGACGCTGCTGTCGAACCGGGAAGTCACGCACATCAGGCTATCCGCCGGCAAATAGGGTGGCACCCATGCCTGCTCCCGTGTTGCTGCTCGACGGCGCCAGTATGTGGTTTCGGTCCTACTTCGGGGTGCCGTCCTCGATCACCGCCCCCGACGGCCGACCGGTGAACGCGGTGCGCGGCTTCTTCGACTCGGTGGCCACACTGATCACCCGACAGCACCCGAACCGGCTGGCGGTCTGCCTGGATCTGGACTGGCGGCCGCAGTGGCGGGTGGACCTCATTCCGTCCTACAAGGCCCACCGGGTGGCCGAATCAGAGACGGAGCCGACCGACGGCACAGACATCGAAGAGGTGCCCGACGACCTGAGTCCGCAGGTGGACATGATCGCCGAACTGCTCGACGCGTTCGGGATCGCCACCGCCGGAGCCCCCGACCACGAGGCCGACGACGTGCTGGGCACGCTGGCGGCCGCCGAACGACGCGATCCGGTGATCGTCGTCAGCGGCGACCGCGACCTGCTGCAGGTGGTCACCGACCGCCCCGTCGCGGTGTCGGTGCTCTACCTGGGTCAGGGTCTGGCCAAAGCGACGCTGTTCGGCCCGGACGAGGTGGCGCAGCGTTACAGCCTGCCGCCGGAGCGGGCCGGCGCCGCCTACGCCGAGATGGCCCTGCTGCGCGGCGATCCCTCCGACGGGCTGCCAGGGGTGCCCGGCATCGGCGAGAAGACCGCATCCGGGCTGCTGTCCCGATACGGCTCACTGGCCGCGGTGCTGGACGCCGCCGCCGACCCGGCTTCCGCGATGGCCAAGGGTGTTCGGGCCAAACTGCAAGCGGCGCAGGACTACATCGCCGCGGCCGGCCCGGTGGTGCGGGTCGCCACCGATGCCCCGGTCACGTTCTCGACACCGTCGGACATCCTGCCCCGCACGGCCGCCGACCCCGTCCGGGTCGCCGAGCTGGCGAACCAGCTCGGCGTCAGCTCCTCGATCGCACGCCTGCAGCGCGCGCTCGACGAATTGCCGGACTAGCGGCAACCCCGGATTACTTGGGCCGCCCGACCTCGTAAGTGCCCGAGTTGTCCTGGAAGGTGACGGTCACCTGACGCTTGGTGCCGTCGATGCTGACCTCGCAGTTGAACGTGTCGCCCTGCTTGACCACCGGGCTCTGGCCGTTGTTGCACCGCACGTCCTTGACGTTCTTGGCGCCGTAGCCGTTGGTCTGGTCGGCCAGGATCTGCTGCACGCCTTCCTGCGCCTTGTCGACGTCGAGCTTGGTGGTCACGAAGAAGCCAGGCTTCCAGAAGCCCAGCACCAGCAGCACCAGCGCGGCGATGCCCAGGCACGCGCCGAGCACGGTGGTGACCAGTGCCGTCGGGCGCTTGCTCCCAGCAGGGGGCTGGCCGTACTGGCCCGGCTGCTGCGGGTACTGCCCGTACTGGCCGGGCTGACCGTATTGACCGGGCTGACCGTACTGGCCCGGTTGACCCGGTTGGCCGTACTGCGCGGGTTGCCCGTACTGGCCGGGCTGGCCGTACTGGGTCGGCTGCCCATACTGGCCGTACTGCGCGGGCTGGCCGTACTGCTCTGTCTGCGGGTAGCCGGGGTACTGCGCCGCGGCCGGATACGGCGTCGTCTGCTGCGGGTACTGCGACGGGGTGTAGGCCGGCGGCTCCCACTGCTGTTCGGTTCCCGACGCGGGAGTCTGTCCGGTGCCCGGCTGTTCCTCGGGTTGTCCGGGCTGCTGAGGCTGCCACGGCTGCGTCGGGTCGTATCCCTGCGGTCCGCTCATCGTTGTTCCTCAAGTCCTCTCACGTAGCGGGTGCTGATCACCGCCGGCTCTTCACCGTAGCGCCCGGACCAGCCTACCCGGCGTCAACGGCGACGACACCGCGTAAAACGGTGTCGATCGCCTGTTTTGCGGTGGCCCGCAGTTCGGGACCCGGTGCCGCGTTGCGCAGCTGATCCAGCAGATCGAGAACCTGGCGGCACCACCGCACGAAATCACCCGCGGACAGCGGCGACCCGCCGCCCACGGCATCAGATGCGGCCAACGCCGAGGCCAGATCGCCGGTGCGGGACCAGCGATACACCGCGGCGACGAACCCGTCATCAGGTTCGCGGCTGCTGGTGATGCCGTGCCGGCGCTCGTCGGCGCGCAGCTCGGCGGAGAGCTTGCGGGTCTGCCGCAGGGCCCGCCCCACCGGCGCGGTCGGCGCCTCCAGGGTCGGCGGGCCACCGGGGCCGTCACCGCCGCGCGATTCGAAGAGCACCGCGGAGACCACCGCCGCCAACTCGGCGGGCCCCAGGCCGTCCCAAGCACCGGTGCGCAGACATTCGGCGACGAGCAGGTCGCTCTCGCTGTAGATCCGGGCCAGCATCCGGCCGTCATCGGTCACCCGCGGGTCACGCTTGCCGTCACCGGAGCCGACGTCGATGAATCCGCGCTCGCCAAGCAGCCCGACGATCCGATCGAAGGTGCGAGCCAGCGAGTTGGTGGCCGCCTGAACCTTCCGGCGCAGTTGGGCGTTGTCGGACTCCACCCGCAGGTACCGCTCGGCGACCCGGACCTTGTCCTCACGATCCGGTGGCGAATGGGCCGAATGATCGCGCATCCGTTGACGCAGGGCCTCCAGCTCCGGATCCACCGGGGCGTCCTGCGGGCCGCCACCGCGCCTGCCGCGGCCCTCGGGCATCACCAGGCCGGCTGCCGCGGACCGCAGCGCCGACGCCAGGTCACGCCGGACCCTCGGCTGACGGTGCTCCACCCGCTTGGGCAGGTGCATAGAGCCGATCGGGCCTGCGGTCCCCGAGTAGTCCGCCGTGGAGATCCTGCCCGCCCAGCGATGCTCGGTGAGTACCAGCGGGCGGGGCTCATCCGAATCCCGGTCGACCTGCAGCACCACCGCCAGTCCGACGCGGCGGCCGTGAGTGATGTTGATGATGTCGCCGCGGCGCAGCGACGCCAGGGCCGCACCGGCCGCTCGGCGCCGCTGCAGGCGTGAGGCGCGCGCCTGGGCGCGTTCCCGTTCGGAGATCTGGGCCCGCAGACGGGCGTAGTCCAGGATCGGCGCGTCGCGGCCGCCCAGCCCGTCGGCGATCTCGTCGAGGGTGCGCTCGCCGCGCTCGGCACTGCGGACCAGGCCGACAACGGATCGGTCGGCCTGGAACTGGGCGAAGGACTGCTCCAACAGCCGGTGGGCCTGCTGCGGCCCCATCCGCTGTACCAGGTTGATGGTCATGTTGTACGACGGTGCGAACGAGCTGCGCAGCGGGAAGGTACGGGTGGACGCCAGCCCGGCCACCTGGTCGGGATCGGCGGTGCTCTCCCCCGGATGCCACAGCACCACCGCATGGCCCTCGACGTCGATGCCGCGCCGTCCGGCCCGCCCGGTCAGCTGGGTGTATTCACCCGGTGTCAGCGCGGCGTGCTGCTCGCCGTTGAACTTGACCAGCCGTTCCAGCACGACCGTACGGGCGGGCATGTTGATGCCCAGTGCGAGCGTCTCGGTGGCGAACACGGCTTTGATCAGGCCCGCGGTGAACAGTTCTTCGACGGTGTGGCGGAACACCGGGAGCAGACCGGCGTGATGGCCGGCCAGCCCGCGCAGCAATCCCTCCCGCCATTCGTAGTAGCCCAGCACATCCAGGTCAGCGTCGGCCAGATCCCCGCAGCGGTGGTCGATCACCTCGGCGATGCGGGCTCGCTCGGACTCGGTGGTGAGCCGCAGCGGTGAGCGCAGGCACTGTCTGACGGCCGCGTCGCAGCCGGCGCGAGAGAACACGAATGTGATCACCGGCAGCAGCCCAGCCGCCTCCAGCACCGCGACCACGTCGGGGCGCATCGGCGGCCGGTAGCTCGGGCCCCCGGGCCGGCCCTGGCCGCCGCGGCCGGGCCCGCCCCGCGGGTGCCACTCGGTGAGCCGGTCGGCTTCGCGGCGATGGGCGATGTGGCGCAGCAGCTGCGGATCGACCCGCGCGCCGCCCCCGGTGTCCGGACCCTCGGCGTCGGGACGGGTTTGGAACAGGTCGAAAAGCCGCTTGCCGACCATCATGTGCTGCCACAGCGGCACCGGCCGGTGCTCGTCGACGACCACGGTGGTGTCACCGCGCACGGTCTGAATCCAGCCGCCGAACTCTTCGGCGTTGCTGACGGTGGCAGACAGGCTGACCAGCCGCACCTCACCGGACAGGTGCAGGATGACTTCCTCCCAGACCGCACCGCGCATCCGGTCCGCGAGGAAGTGCACCTCATCCATCACGACATGGGAAAGGCCTTGCAGTGCAGGCGAATCCGCGTAGAGCATGTTCCGCAGCACCTCGGTGGTCATCACCACCACGGGCGCGTTCGAGTTCACCGACAGGTCGCCGGTCAGCAGCCCCACCCGCTCCTTGCCGTACCGCGCGACCAGATCGTTGTACTTCTGGTTGCTCAGTGCCTTGATCGGGGTGGTGTAGAAGCACTTCGCGTCGGCGGCCAGCGCCAGGTGCACCGCGAACTCGCCCACCACGGTCTTGCCGGCGCCGGTCGGGGCGCACACCAGCACGCCTCGACCGTCCTCGAGTGCCTGGCAGGCCCGCAGCTGGAAATCGTCCAGACCGAACGGCAATTCGGCGGTGAACCGGCTCAGCTCCGTCATCTCGGCGCGCGGCCTACTCATGCGGGGCTGCAACGGCTGTGGGCGCTTCAAGCGGCGAGGCTTCATCGTCGCTGAGGCCGTCGCCGACCTCCCGCTTGGCCTTGCGCTTGTCGTGCAGCCGGGCGATCTGGATCGCGAACTCCAGCAGCAGAGTCAGCGCGAGTCCGAGCGCGGTCATCGAGAAGGGGTCCGAGCCGGGCGTGGCGACCGCGGCGAACGCGAACACCGCGAAGATCAGCCCGCGCCGCCAGGCCGCCAGGCGGGCGTAACTGAGCACACCGACCTGGTTGAGCATCACGATCAGCAGCGGGAACTCGAAGCTGATCCCGAAGACCAGCAGCAGGTTGATCAAGAACCCGAAGTATCGGTCGCCGGAGAGCGCAGTCACCTGGACGTCGCTGCCGACGGTCAGCAGGAAACCGAGTGCCTTGGAGAGCACCACGTAGGCCAGTACCGCCCCGGTGACGAACAGTGCGGCCGCCGATACGACGAACACCACCGCGAAGCGGCGCTCCTTGCGGTACAGGCCCGGGGTGATGAAGGCCCACAGTTGGTAGAACCAGATCGGGCAGGCCAGCACCACGCCGGCGGCCAGCCCCACTTTGAGGCGCAGCATGAACTGATCGAACGGCCCTGTGGCCAGCAGCCGGCATTGCCCGTCCGCGGCGATCTGGGCCCGTGCCGAGTCGGGCAGCGCGCAATACGGTTGGCGGAGCCACTCGCCGAGACTTTCCATCCCGAAGAAGCCGTGCGAGTACCAGATGAACCCGAAGGCGGTGGTCAGGGCGATCGCGGCCAGCGACAGCAGCAGCCGGGTACGCAGTTCCCGGATGTGGTCGACGAGCGACATCGTCCCGTCGGGGTTGGTGCGGCCGCGCCGTTGGCGTGGGTCAAGCCGCTTGACAAAGCTGGTGGCACGCACCATCACGAGGCGCTCTGGCGCTGCGGTGACGGCTTAAGCCGACCGCGGGTCAGCCGGCGGCTCTACGCGTTCGGACTGCACTGAGGTGGCCGACGACTCCGGATTGATGTCGTTCTGCAGCTCGCGGACCTCGGATTTGAAGATCCGCAGCGACTTACCGAGCGAACGCGCCGCGTCGGGAAGTCGCTTGGCGCCGAACAGCACAACCATCACGACCAACAGGATTGCCCAGTGCCAGGGACTGAGACTGCCCACTTCGGATACCTCCAGACGTCGCTTTGATGCTACCGCAGCTCAGGAACCCGGCGGCGCAGCAAGCGGCCGGGTGGCTTCCGTCCAGCTTTCACCGTCGAAGTAGCGCAGCAGCTCCGGGTTGTCGGGATCTGGATACCAGTCCGCATCCGTTGGCGACAGACCTGTCGGTTTGAACGCCACCTTGGCCAGGAAGACGATGCCCGCCACCACCCCTGCCAGAAGCGCGAGCATGACGATGTCGGCCGTCAGGACTCCGAGGTCGTATGTGGTCACGGGCGCACTTTGTCATACGCCGCCACCGCGGCCGTCGCGGCGTCGCGCACCTGGGCGGCCAGTGATTCGGGCGCCAGGACGCGAACCGCTGAGCCGAAGCCCAGCACCAGCCTCGTCATCCACTCGTCGGAGGCGTAGGTGATGGACGCCTCGCGGGAACCGTCCGATCGTTCGGCGAGCACCTTCATCGGGTGATAGTCGAACATCCAGAACGCCGACGGCTCCACCAACAGCGTTGCCGATGGCAGCGCCGGATCAGCGTCGAACAGCGACATGTCCGTCGCGGCCCGCAGCGCTGGGTCGGGCGGTGCCGCCGGCTCGTCGAGCACCGCCGCGGAGTCCACGCGGTCGAATCGAAACAGCCGGACGCTTTCGGCGGTCCGGCACCAGGCCTCCAAGTAACTCATGGAGGCGATGACCACGACCCGAATCGGGTCGACCACCCGGTGACTGGTGGCGTCCCGAGACGCTGAGTAGTAGTCGATGGCCAGCGCCCGATGCTGCTGGACCGCCGTGCGAATCGCGGCGACCGCCGGGGTTTCAGCCGTCTCCGGCTCGGGGGGCGTCGGTGCTGCCGAACCCACCTCGGTGTTGACGGCCTCGATCTTGACCATGGCACTGCGCGCGGCCGCCGGGTCGACCAGACCGGGCAGCTCGGCCAGGGCCTGCAACGTCACGAGTACAGCAGCCGCCTCCGACGAGGTCAGCCGCAACGGCCGGTCCATCCCCGCGGTGAAGTACACCGAGAGCGCATCCTCGGAGATCGCCAGGTCGATCAGGTCGCCCCCGGCGTGCCCGGGCAGACCGCAGTCCAGGAAGAGGCTGTTCAGATCCGCCATCAGCTGCTTTTTGGACAACCCAAGGTCGGCGGCGGCCTTGTCCGGACTGACACCGGGATGGGCGCGCAGGTACGGCACCATGTTCAGCAGCCGGACCATACGTTCGGAGACTTTGTTCACGACCCAACTCCTGCCGCCTGGGCTCGCAGTCGGGTCAACACGTCGTCGCACAGCGATTCCGGTTCCAACACCACCGCGTCGGCTCCGTACCCGGCAATCTCGCGGACCAGCCGGTCAGTGGAGGACAGATCGATCGCCAGTAGGTCGCCGGTCCGGCCGTCCAGCTCGGCCCGCTCAGCCACGGTGCCGGCGCGACGCAGCGCGACGCAGCGGCCGTCGGCGACCCAGACCCGGGCGGTCACGCCGGTCGGGGTTTCCTTGATCGCGTCGGCGACGATCTGGCGTAGGTCGACATCGGCGGGCTTGCTGACCGCCCCGGGCGGATCGAGCGCCACCACGTCGGCTCCGATGCGCGACAGCCGGAACATGCGAACCGCGTCCCGCTCCCGGTCGCGGCCGACCAGGTACCACCGGCCGTGGTTGGTGACCACGCCCCACGGCTCAACCGTGCGGGTGGTGTACGGGTCGGCGCTCGACGAACGGTGCGGAAACTGCACGGCCTGCCCGGCATTGATCGCCGCCATCAGGGCTCCGAGTGCTTCCTGCGATCCGTGAATGCCCGGCAGTCCCGCCGGCGCTGCGAACAACACGCTGTCGTCGGTGGCGGGGTCGACTTCCACACCGGCGGCTCGCAGCTTCACCACCGCGGCCTGGATGGCGGTGGCCAGCTCCGGCGACTGCCACAGTCCCATGGCGACCGCCACCGCGGCGGCCTCGTCGGCGGTGAGCTCGATGTCGGGCAGTTCGTAGGCATCCCGCTTGATTCGGTAACCCTCGACCGTGTCGAATATCGACGCAGAGCCGGTCTCGAGCGGGATACCGAGGTCGCGCAGCTCACTCTTGTCGCGCTCGAACATCCGCGAAAACGCCTCAGCCGTCGGGCAGTCGGCATATCCGGGGACGATGCGCCGGATCTTCTCGGCGGGGATGAAGGTGTACGAGGACAGCAAGCAGATGACCAGATTGACCAGCCGCTCTTCTTTTGTGGACGCCACAGCATGCAGCCTAAGTCAACCTACATACTGGCGATGAGTCGTTTGACCCGCTCGTCGACCGACCGGAACGGGTCCTTGCACAGCACGGTGCGCTGGGCCTGGTCATTGAGCTTGAGGTGCACCCAGTCGACGGTGAAGTCGCGGCCCGCCGCCTGTGCGGCACTGATGAATTCACCGCGCAGCTTGGCCCGGGTGGTCTGCGGCGGGGTGTCGACGGCGGCGTCGACCTCTTCGTCGGTGGTGACCCGGGCGGCCAGGCCCTTGCGCTCCAGCAGATCGAACACCCCGCGGCCCCGCTTGATGTCGTGGTAGGCCAGATCCAGTTGGGCGATCTTCGGGTCGGACAGCTCCATGTCGTAGCGATCCTGGTAGCGCTGGAACAGCTTTCGCTTGATCACCCAGTCGATCTCGGTGTCCACCTTGGCGAAGTCCTGGGACTCGACGGCGTCGAGTTGGCGGCCCCACAGATCGATGACCTGCTCCAACTGCGGATTGCTGGCGGCACGGGTCCGCACATAGTCCACGGCCCGCCCGTAGTACTCGCGCTGGATGTCGAGGGCGCCGGCCTGGCGGCCGCCGGCCAGCCGTACCGGGCGCCGTCCGGTGACGTCGTGGCTGACTTCGCGGATCGCCCGGATCGGGTTGTCCAGTGAGAAGTCGCGGAACGACACCCCCGCCTCGATCATCTCCAGCACCAGCGAAGCGCTGCCCACCTTGAGCAGGGTCGTGGTCTCGGACATGTTGGAATCGCCGACGATGACATGCAGCCGCCGGTACTTCTCGGCGTCGGCGTGTGGTTCGTCGCGGGTGTTGATGATCGGCCGGGACCGCGTCGTCGCGCTCGACACGCCTTCCCAGATGTGCTCGGCGCGCTGTGACAGGCAGAAGGTCGCGGCTTTGGGGGTCTGCAGCACCTTCCCGGCGCCGCAGATCAGCTGGCGGGTCACCAGGAACGGCAGCAGCACATCCGAGATCCGGGAGAACTCCCCGGCACGGACGATCAGGTAGTTCTCGTGGCAGCCGTAGGAGTTGCCGGCCGAGTCGGTGTTGTTCTTGAACAGGTAGATGTCGCCGCCGATACCCTCATCGGCCAGCCGCTGCTCGGCGTCGATCAGCAGGTCTTCGAGCACCCGTTCGCCGGCCCGGTCATGGGTGACCAGCTGGATCAGGTTGTCGCACTCCGCGGTGGCGTACTCGGGATGGCTGCCGACGTCCAGGTACAGCCGAGCGCCGTTGCGCAGGAACACATTCGAGCTGCGGCCCCACGACACCACCCGACGGAACAGGTAACGCGCCACCTCATCGGGGGAAAGCCGCCGATGACCATGGAACGTGCAGGTGACACCGAACTCGGTCTCGATGCCCATGATTCTTCGCTGCACGTCAACGAGCCTACTGGTTGAACGGCCGTAACGGTGGCCAGACGCGCCTCGGCGTGATCGCCCCCATCGCGGTCAGGCCGACGGCTTCTCGGTGGTGTCGAGGGTTTCCAGCACCACCTCGGCCACCCGCCGCATCGTGGTCCGCTGGTCCATCGCCGCACGCTGGATCCACTTGAAGGCCTCCGGTTCGCTCAGACCCTGCTTGGCCTGCAGCAGCCCCTTGGCCCGCTCGACGAGTTTGCGGGTTTCGAGTTGCTCCGCGAGGCTGCTGACTTCGCGTTCCAGCGCGGCGATCTCCTCGGACCGGCTCAGGGCCAGCTCGATGGCGGGGACCAGGTCACTGGCCGAGAACGGCTTGACCAGGTAGGCCATCGCCCCGGCGTCGCGGGCCCGTTCGACCAGTTCACGCTGACTGAACGCGGTGAGCATGACGATCGGCGCGATGCGCTTGGCGGCGATCTCGGAGGCGGCATCGATCCCGTCGCGCCGCGGCATCTTCACGTCGATGATCACCAGGTCCGGGCGAAGGCGTTCGGCCAGCTCGACGGCTTCCTGGCCGTCGGCGGCCTCCCCCACAACGTCGTAGCCCTCTTCGCGCAACATCTCCGCCAGATCCAGTCGGATCAGGGACTCATCCTCGGCGATCACGACCCGCCGGGCCGGACGCGGCGCGGGGTCGGACTCGGGAGCGTGGTTCGACGCAGTCATCACCCCATTATTCTGTCTCGGCTGCCGGCGGCGGCAACCCCCAAGGGCATCGTCTAGGGTGGGAGACCGCGCGCAAGCGCCGGGCCCTCGTATCCCAACTGGCAGAGGAAACGGATTCAAAACCCGTACAGTGTGAGTTCGAATCTCACCGAGGGCACCACCTGCGCCGACGGACGATCTGCAGTTCAGCGCCGTCGTTTCAGCCGATCTGCGAGACCAGCTCCGCGAGCCTGGGCAGCACTCCGTCACGCCATCCCGGACCCATGCGTTCGCACGCATCCCGGTCGCGCTTGTTGTCGAGATCGAATCCGGAATGTTCCAGCAGCAGGCGGGTGCCACGCCCCTCGGCGACGAGCCGCCAGGTCAGGGTCCAGACGTCGTTGAACGTGTAGACGAAACGTTCGTGCGGCACGGACTCCACGACCCGGCACGGGATGGATCCGAAGCCGGGCATCTGCAGGTGGAACTCGTGGCCGACCGTCTCAGCGACGTCGCCGGGCACCCACCACTTCGCGTGCAGCTCCGGGTCTGTCAGCGCCCGCCAGACCTTCGCGGGTGGAGCAGTGATGAATTGATCGACCGAGATTGCTCCGGTGCGGGCGTAGGTCATTGGGAATCCTCCTCGTTCTCCAGGAGATCGGCCATGCTGCGCAGCCGCTCGCGCCAGAACCGCTCGAACGGATGCAGCCACGCACTGACCTGCTCTAACGGTGCGGGTTCGAGGTGATAGAGCCGTTGGCGGCCCACCGCCTCGTCTCGAACGAGCGCTGCGCGGCGCAGGACCTGCAGATGTTCGGCGACGGCGGGACGACTCAGCTCGAATTGAGCGGCCAGGTCGCCGGCTGACCTCGGTCCGTCCGCCAACAGTTCAAGCAGGCGTCGCCGGGCGGGGCTGGCCATAGCCATGAAGACGTCGTCCGACATGCCGAAATTTTATGTCGGAAATCTCCGACATGTCAACAATATCCGACATGTCCTGAGGGCGTGACGCGTCAGCGCGGGGAATACATGATCACGCCCACCCCGACCAGGCAGATCAGGGCGCCGAGGACGTCAGCGCGGTCGGGCCGGAATCCGTCGAATGCCATGCCCCACGCCAGTGAGCCGGCGACGAACACCCCGCCGTAGGCGGCCAGAATCCGGCCGAACTGGGCGTCGGGCTGCAAGGTGGCGACGAAACCGTAAAGGCCCAGTGCGATCACCCCGGCGCCGGCCCACAGCAAGCCGCGGTGTTCGCGCACCCCCTGCCACACCAGCCAGGCGCCGCCGATCTCGGCGATGGCGGCCAGCACGAACAGGGCAACCGAACGAATGACCATGGTCCCCGACGATAACTGACCCTAGCCACTGCGCTAACCCGCCGAACCCGCAGCTCACCGGACTAAGCTGGCGACGTGACGATCAAGCGGTTCCACCTGGTTCCTCTTGAGGGCCAGACGCCCTATCTGCGATCGCACTGTGTTCCCGCCCGCACCCGGCACTACGCGGCACGCCTGTCGTCGCGGCTGCGGATCCTCAAGGTCTGTGCCGGGCTGGCCGCGTTCATCAGCGCGGCGTTCGGTCTGCTCGAGATCTGGGCCGACCCGGTCTATTGGTGGATCGGCGCGTTCAACCTGGTCGCCGCCGCTGCCCTGGCGCTGACCCCGTTGCTGTACCGCTTCGGCGAACTCATCGCCCCGCTGGCGTTCGTCGGCATCGCCTACCTGACGACGTTCACGGTGTGTTGGGTCGTCGGAACCAGTTCGGGCATCCAGTTCTACTTCCTGGCCTCGGCATCGATCAGTGTGCTCATCCTCGGTATCGACCGGATCGCGCTGGCCTCCGTCGTCGCCGCGGTCGGCGCCGCGCTGGCGATCGTCCTCGAGTTCACCGTCCCCGGCTACAACCTGGAGCAGCCGGAGTGGCTGCGCGACCTGGCATTCGTCCTGGTGGTGGTCTCGGCCTGCTTCATGATGGTGGCCACCGTCTGGTACACCCTGCGCGAGACCTCCCACGCCGAGCAGGCCATGGAGGCCGAGTACGAACGCTCCGAGGCGCTGCTGGCCAACATCCTTCCCGCCACGGTCGCCGACCGGCTGAAGAATCCCGCCGTCGACGTGATCGCCGACAGCTACCCGGACGCGTCAGTGCTGTTCGCCGATATCGCCGACTTCACCCGGCGAGCCAGCCAGAGCGACCCCGGCCAGTTGGTCGGGTTCCTCAACGACCTCTACACCGGCCTGGACCGTCTCGTGGATCAGCACGGACTGGAGAAGATCAAGACCAGTGGGGACTCCTACATGGTGGTCAGCGGCGTGCCCGATCCGAACCCGAATCATCTGCATGCCCTGGCCCGACTCGCGCTCGACATCGCCGACACGGTCGCGGCGCTGCGCGATCCGATGGGCCAGCCGGTGACGTTGCGGATCGGGCTGGCCTCGGGCCCGGTGGTGGCCGGCGTGGTCGGCAACCTGCGCTTCTTCTACGACGTGTGGGGCGATGCGGTGAACCTGGCCTCCCGCATGGAGTCCACCGGCGTCCAGAACCGCATTCAGGTGCCGCAGGACGTCTACGAGCGGCTGAGGAGCGATTTCGTCTTCGAGGAACGCGGCGACGTCAAGGTCAAGGGCAAGGGAGTCATGCGCACCTGGTTTCTGGCCGGCGCCCTGCCGCGGGCCACGCGTGATCGAGGACTGCTTTCGATGTCGGTCACCCAGACGCCGTGACCGAATGTCGGGATCTGCCGTAGGGTGCCGAATCAGGCTGTCCCCCAACGACGAGGATTTTGATGACGAGGCTTTTGGCAGTGCTTGGTTCGCTGGTCGGACTCGCCAACACCGTCAACGGCTATCGCCCGCTGACCAAACACGGCTATCCGTCGCTGTACGCGTTCGCGTTCGGGGTGTTCGCCTCGGAGCTTCCGCTGCAGCTCATAGCCGGGCAGTCCGCGACGTTGGCCGCGGTGTCGCGCTGGTTGCCGCGGCGCGCCAGGCGAATCGGCTGGTTGGTGTCTGCGATTTCCTGGTTGGGCCTGCTCGGCCTGAACCACTTCGGGCGCAACGCAAATCAGCCTCTGAACGCGGCCCTGGACGCCGAACTGGGCGCCGACCGGCGCCGCGACGGCCGTGACCTCTGGAAGCGCCCGAACCCCGGCGGGGAAGCCGTCGCCAAAGCCCCCGGCGTGGTCCGCATGATGCGGATCTACCGCGACTACGCCACCGACGCCGACATCCCCTACGGCGAATACGGCAGCCGCAACACGCTCGACGTGTGGCGTCGCCGCGACCTGCCCCGAGACGGTCGCGCACCGGTGCTGTTACAGGTGCCCGGCGGCGCCTGGATGGTGGGAAGCAAACGCGGCCAAGCACATCCCCTGATGAGCCATCTGGTCGAGCGCGGCTGGGTGTGCGTGTCGATCAACTACCGGCTCAGCCCTCGCTCCACCTGGCCCGACCACATCGTCGACGTCAAGCGTGCGCTGGCCTGGACCAAGGCGCACATCGCCGACTACGGCGGCGACCCGGACTGGGTTGCGATCACCGGCGGTTCGGCCGGCGGCCACCTGTGCGCGCTGACCGCCCTCACCGCCGGCGACCCTCGATTCCAGCCGGGATTCGCCGACGCCGACACGAGCGTGCGGGCAGCGGTGCCGTTCTACGGCATCTACGACTTCACCGGCGACACCGACCTGCACCCGTTGCTCACACCGGCGTTGAGCGCCTACGTGTTCAAGCAGAGCCGACGCAGGTTCCCCGACACCTACCGTGCCGCGTCACCGATGACCTACGTCTCCGCAGAGGCGCCACCCTTTTTCGTTCTGCACGGCATCAACGACTCGCTGGTACCGGTCGAACAGGCCCGCGCGTTCACCGCACGGCTGCGTGAGGTCAGCACCAACCCCGTCGTCTACGCCGAGATGCCGTTTGCTCAGCATGCCTTCGACATCTTCGGCTCCGCGCGGGCGGCGCACACCGCGAAGGCTGTCGAGCAGTTTCTCGCCCAGGTCTACGCCCCGCAGGCGGCGCGGGGTACCGCCGCGCGCTGATACCACGACGGGTACTGGTGTTCTGTGCCAGACTTCGGCCATGGAAACAACCGCTTCGAGGCTGCTGCCGCATCTGTGGAAGTCGACACTGGTATCCGGTGTCCTGGCCCTCATTCTGGGCGTGCTGATCCTGGTGTGGCCAGGTGAGTCCATCCTTGCCGCTGCCGTGCTGTTCGGTGTCTATCTGCTGGTCACCGGGATCGCGCAGGCCATCTTCGCGTTCAGCCTGCCGGTCGTGTCCGCGGGCGGGCGGGTGCTGTTGTTCCTCAGTGGCACCGCGTCGGTGATCCTGGCCGTGCTGTGTTTCCGGCATTTCCACTCCGACGAGGAAGCCCTCGCGGTGCTGCTGCTGGCCATCTGGATCGCGGTCGGGTTCATCTTCCGCGGTGTGGCCACCGCCGTCGCCGCGATCAGCGACCCCGCGCTGCCGGGCCGGGGCTGGCAGATCTTCATGGGCGTGGTGAGCCTGCTGGCCGGGCTGGTGACGCTGGCATCGCCGTTCGCCTCGCTGTGGATTCTGGCGGTGGTCGTCGCCAGCTGGCTGATCGTCATCGGCGTCATCGAGATCATCACGGCACTCAAGATCCGCAGCGGGTCCCGCGAGCTCGGCGCGGTCTTGTCGGGCGGCTGATCGAGTCCGACAACGCGGGGCGCCCCCCGATGCCAACGCGGGTACCCTGAGTTCTGACCCGAATGACACCTCCTCTGATGCCCTGATGTGGAGTCCGCGCAATGCCCGAGTCTCAACCGTCCTGGCCGCCGGCCGGCGGTGGCTATCCCCCGTCGGCCTACCCCTATCCGTATCCCCCGGCGCCCGGTCAATACCCCGGCTATGCGCCGCCCGGAGCCGGTGCCGCCCCCAAGAACGGTATGGGTATCGCGGCTCTGATCGTTGCTGTCGCCGGCATCGTGACGGCGCTGTCCGTGGTCGGCGGTGTCGCGTTGGGCGTCGCCGCGGTGGTGCTAGGTTTCATCGGCCACGGCCGGGCCAAGCGCGGTGAAGCGAACAACGGTGGTGTCGCAATCGCCGGAATCGTGCTGGGTGTGCTGGCCGTGATCGCCGGAATCGGTTGCATCTTCGTCTACGTCGGCATCTGGCGGACGGCAGGCGGCGGTGACTACGTCGACTGCATGACGAAGGCGGGTTCGGACACCGCGGCGCAACAGCAGTGCACCGAGAAGTTCCGGGAGCACTTCGAGAACAAGTTCGGCAGCGCCGAAGCCCCGCGGGTCCAGGAGTCTGACTCGTCGCTGATGCCGGCGTAAGTCCTACCGTTTGGAGCTGGGGAAGTACTTCAGGACGCCCTCCTGGGTGACCGTGGCGACAAGCTGCCCGGACCGGCCGAAGAAGTGTCCGGTGCCCAGTCCGCGGGAGTCGGCGGCCACCGGTGACGACGTGGCGTAGAGCATCCAGTCGTCGAACCGCACGGGGTGGTGAAACCACACCGAGTGGTTGGCGCTGGCCGCGAAGATCCGGTCGTAGCCCCACGACAGGCCGTGGTTGGTGATGATCGAGTCCAGCACCGTCGTGTCTGACGAATACACCATCAGCGCGGTGTGCAGCATCGGGTCGTCGGGCAGCTCCCCGTCGGCCTTCACCCAGACCCGGTTGTGGTCCAGCCGTTGCCCCTTGTTCCGCATCACCCAGGCGGGATCGTTGGTGTACCGCCACTGGATCGGGTGCGGTGCCTTCACGAACCCCGGAACGATGTCCTCGTAGCCCTGCAGCAGCTCCTGCAGCGACGGCAGCGTGTCCGGTTCGGCGACGGCCGGTGCCGGCACGCTGTGCTCGATTCCGGCTCCCCCGGACAGGTAGGACACCAGGGCCGTCGACACCAGGGTGTCGCCCTGCATGGCATCGACACGGCGGTTGGCGAATCGGCGTTCGTCACGCAGCCGGTGCACCCGGAACTCGATGTCGCGGGCCGGGTCACCGCCGTTGATGAACTGCACCGCCAAAGCACTCGGCGGTAGGTCGTAGGTGAGTGTGCGGGTCGCCGCGACAAAGGACTGCGCCATCAGCTGGCCGCCGAAGGTGCGCATCGGAGTCTTGCTGGGGTGTCCGCCGACGAACACGTCGTCGGCGGTGGCCGTCAGGTCCAGTACCGCCAGGAGTTCTTCGAGGTCCTTGTTCGCTTCACCCGGCACTAGACGTCGTCCTCCCCGATCCGGTGCACGTGGATGAGGTTGGTCGAACCCACGGTGCCCGGCGGGGTACCGGCGACGATGATCACCAGATCACCGCGCTGGTAGCGGCCCAGCTCCAGCAGCGCCTTGTCGACCTGACGGATCATCTCGTCGGTCGACTGCATCTGCGGAACGATGAATGTCTCTGTGCCCCAGGTCATCGTCAACTGGCTGCGGATCTCGGGCAAGGCCGTAAAGGCCAGCAACGGCAGCGGGGTGTGCAGCCGGGCCAGCCGTCGCACGGTGTCACCCGACTGGGTGAACGCCACCAGGGCCTTGGCGTCGAGGCGCTCGCCGATCTCGCGTGCCGCATAGGAGATCACCCCGCGCTTGGTGCGCGGCACGTGCGTCAACGGCGGTGCCGCAGTGGAATTCTCCTCCACCGCACACACGATCCGGCTCATGGTGCGCACCGCCTCCAGGGCGTGCTTGCCGACCGCGGTCTCGCCGGACAGCATCACCGCGTCGGCGCCGTCGAGCACCGCGTTGGCCACGTCGGACGCCTCAGCCCGGGTGGGCCGGAAGTTCTCGATCATCGACTCCAGCATCTGGGTCGCCACGATCACCGGCCGAGCGTTCTCCCGCGCCACCTGGATGGCGCGCTTCTGCACCAGCGGCACCTCTTCGAGGGCCAGTTCCACGCCCAGGTCTCCGCGGGCCACCATCACCGCGTCGAAGGCCAGGACCACGGCTTCGAGGTTCTCGATCGCCTCGGGCTTCTCCAGCTTGGCGATCACCGGTACCCGGCGGCCGACCCGGTCCATCACCTCGCGGACCAGCTCCACGTCCGACGGCGAGCGCACGAACGACAGCGCCACCATGTCGACGCCGAGCCGCAGGGCGAATTCGAGGTCGTCGACGTCCTTCTCCGACAGGGCCGGAACCGAGACGTTCATGCCCGGCAACGAGATGCCCTTATGGTTGCTGACGGGGCCGCCCTCGGTGACGGTGCACACCACGTCGTCGCCGTCGATGCGCTCCACCACCAATCCGACCTTGCCGTCGTCGACCAGCACACGGTCACCGGGTTCGGCGTCGGCGGCCAACTGCTTGTAGGTGGTGGACACCCGGTCGTGATCGCCGGGGCAGTCGGCGACGGTGATGCGCACCTGCTCGCCGTTCGCCCAGTAGGCCGAGCCCTCGGCGAAACGGCCCAGCCGAATCTTGGGCCCCTGCAAGTCGGCGAGTACGCCGACTGCCCGCCCGGTGGCGTTCGAGGCCTCACGCACCCGCTCGTAGGAGGCCTTGTGGTCTTCGTGGTCACCGTGGCTGAAGTTCAAGCGGGCGACATCCATACCCGCTTCGACCAACGCCCTGACCATCTCCGCAGAGTGGGTTGCAGGGCCAAGAGTGCAGACGATCTTGCCGCGCCTATTCACGGCCGCAAGCATAGTCGGAGAGACTGAGCTTCCCCGCTCAGGAATGGGTTGGCACCGGCCGCATCCCAGGTGGCGGGCGGCAGGGTTAAGCGCGTCACACCGCCTAGCGCAGCGGCCGGCCCTGCCGGTCGTGCACTCGCCCGCTCAGCATCAAGATCGCATCGACGATCCCCCAGATGATCGGTACTCCTGCGCCGACCCCCCACGTCACGACGGTGATCAGCATGCCGGTCAACAACTGCGCGATCCCAAACCCGGTCTGGCCCAGGTAAATCCGCCCAAAACCCAGAAATCCGAACACGCCGAGCAACTGCAGCAGGGCCGCGGTGACCTTCGACCTGTCCGAGTACGGCTGCCCTGTCACCGGGTGGCGGCCGTGTGGCGCCCACGGATCGGGTTGGCCCGGATACGGGGGCGGATAGCCAGGCGGCTGCTGGAAGGGCTGCCAGTTGCCATCCGGCCCCACGGGCGGCCACGACGGATCGGTCATGACTGCAGGATGCCAGAAAACGCGAGGACGCCGCGTGAGCCGTTATCAGCCCTGTTCAGAGTCGTCGGTGACGTCCGGGTCGGCTTCGGATACTTCGGCGGATTCAGCGTCGTCGGTGCTGTCCGATGCGGTCTCGACTTCGGCGACCTCGTCGGCATCGGCGATCTCCGCCTCGACATCTTCGGTCTCCGGCTCGGGCTCGGGCTCTTCGTCGTCGGCCTCATCGAGCTCGTCCGCCGCCCCTGCGACGTCGTCTTCGTCGTCTTCGTCGTCGGCCTCATCGAGCTCGTCCGCCGCCCCTGCGACGTCGTCTTCGTCGTCTTCGTCGTCGGCCTCATCGAGCTCGTCCGCCGCCTCTACGACGTCGTCTTCGTCGTCTTCGTCGTCTTTGGCGTCGCCGGTCTCATCGGTGACGGCGTCCTCGATGACCTCGTCGACCTCGTCGAGCTCATCCGCCGCGACGTCGGTTATCTCGACATCTTCGACATCTTCACCTTCGACGACGTCGGCGTCTTCGGTGGCCTCGATGCCTTCGTTATCGGCAACGGCGTCGACAGCTTCGGGCGTCTGGGCGGCCGCATCGGCCTCTGCGTCAACCGATTCGGCTTGGCTCGAAAACCTTTCCGGTATCCGGACGACAGAACCCACGCCGTTGGCAGCGGTGGCGACCGTGACCAACTCCTGCTCGGCCTCGGCCTCGGCCTCGTGCTCGGTGTCCGGCTCCGCTTCCGCAGGCGGCTGCTCGGGTTCTCCCGGCTGCCAGGCACGGCGCAACACCTCGGGATCCTCGCGGCCCTTGGACGCCAGCAGGATGTAAACCACCGCACCGATGAACACGAATGTCGAGGTGAACGAGTTGACCCGGATTCCGGCGATGTGGGTGGCCGCGTCGTCCCGCAGCAGTTCGACGCCGAAGCGTCCGATGCAGTAGCCGGCGACGTACAGAGCGAAAAGCCGGCCATGCCCCATGCGGAACCGCCGGTCGGCGTAGATCAACACCGCGAACACCACAAGGTTCCAGAGCAATTCGTACAGGAAGGTCGGCTGGACGATCTTGTACAGCTCACCGGTCGACACTCCGTCGAGCAGGTGCGGGTCGCGTATTCCGGCGGCGTCCTCACGCCAGAAGATCTCCAGGCCCCACGGCAGGGTTGTCTCCCGGCCGTAGAGCTCCTGGTTGAAGTAGTTGCCGACGCGCCCGATCGCCTGCGCCAGCACGATGCCCGGGGCGACCGCATCGCCGAAGGCGGGCAACGGAATCCCGCGACGGCGACAGCCGATCCAGGCACCGACCCCGCCGAGTGCCACCGCACCCCAGATCCCCAGACCGCCGTCCCAGATCCGCGGAGTCGCCTCCCAGCCGGCGCCGCCCTCGCCGAAGTAGGTCCGCCAGTCCGTCATCAGGTGATAGAGCCGGCCGCCGATCAACCCGAACGGCACTGCCCACAACGCGATGTCGTAGATCACGCCTGGCTCACCGCCGCGCGCACGCCAGCGTCGATCGCCGATCAGCAGGGCCGCGACGATACCGACGATGATGCACAGCGCATACGCCCGGATCGGAATCGGGCCGAGATGCCAGACACCTCGCGCCGGGCTGGGAAAGTACGTGAGCCAGTCCAGCGTCATCGCTGAGAGTCCCTCTGGCGCACCCCGGAAGCCAACTCCTCGGTCAGGACTCGCAGTGCGGCAACGCTCTCGGTGAGGGCACTGATCAGCGCCGAACCGACTATGACCCCATCGGCGTACGCGCCGATCTCCGCGGCCTGCGCGCCGGACCGTACCCCCAAACCCACTCCGACGGGAATGTCGGAGACCTCGCGAACCCGGCGAACCAGCTCCGGTGCGGCACTCGACACGGTGTCCCGGGCGCCGGTGACGCCCATCGTCGAGGCGGCATAGACGAATCCGCTTGAGGCATGCGAGGTCTCGGCCAACCGCTGCGGCGTCGAGGACGGCGCAACCAGGAAGATCCGATCCAACCGATGCTGCTCGGAGGCGGCCATCCAGTCGTCGGCCTCATCGGTGATCAGGTCCGGCGTGATCAGCCCGAGGCCACCGGCCGAAGCCAGATCACGGGCGAACGCGTCGACTCCGTAGCGCAGCACCAGATTCCAATAGGTCATCACCACCGCACGCCCGCCGGCCTTGCTGATCGCCTCGACCACGGTCAGGGTGTCACGAACCCGGACACCGCCTTGTAGCGCGACCTCGCCGGCCCGCGCGACCGTCGGGCCGTCCATTCCCGGATCGGAATACGGGACACCGACTTCGACCAGGTCGCAACCGGACTCGATCAGGGCGGTCATGGCCGCGATCGAAGCCGGTACGTCGGGGAATCCGGTTGGCAGGTAGCCGATCAGCGCGGCGCGGTTCTCGTCGCGGCAGGTGGCGAACATCGCGGCCAGCCGGTCACCGCTGTGTCCGCTCATGCCTGGCCGCCTTCGTCGTCGAGCAGGCCGAACCACTTGGCCGCGGTCTCGACGTCTTTGTCGCCTCGGCCGGATACGTTCGCCACGATGACCTTGCCGGGCCCCAGCTCGGCGGCCAGTTTGAGCGCACCGGCCACCGCGTGCGCCGACTCGATCGCCGGAATGATTCCCTCGGTGCGGCAGAGGATTCCGAAGGCGTCCATTGCCTCGGTGTCGGTGATAGGCCGGTATTCGGCCCGCCCGGTCTCCCGCAGCCAGGCGTGCTCGGGGCCTACGCCGGGATAGTCCAACCCGGCCGAGATCGAATGCGATTCGATGGTCTGGCCGTCGTCGTCCTGCAGCAGGTAGGAATACGAACCCTGAAACGCACCCGGTGTGCCACCGGCGAAAGTCGCGGCGTGTCGACCGGTGTCCACGCCGTCACCGCCGGCTTCGAATCCGACCAGCCGGACCGCCGGATCGTCGAGGAACGCGTGGAAGATTCCGATGGCGTTGGATCCCCCGCCCACGCAGGCCACCACGGCGTCGGGCAGCCGGCCCGCCATCTGCTGAATCTGCACCCGTGCTTCGAGTCCGACGATCCGCTGCAAGTCGCGCACCATCGTCGGGAACGGGTGCGGCCCGGCCGCGGTGCCGAAGCAGTAGTAGGTGGCCTCGGCGTTGGTGACCCAATCCCGGAACGCCTCGTTGATGGCGTCCTTGAGGGTCTGCGAACCCGATGTCACGGAGACCACTTTGGCGCCCAGCAGCCGCATGCGGGCCACGTTGAGCGCCTGGCGGCGGGTGTCGACGGCACCCATGTAGATCACGCACTCCAACCCCAGCAGCGCGCAGGCGGTGGCGGTGGCCACCCCGTGCTGACCGGCGCCGGTCTCGGCGATCACCCGGGTCTTGCCCATGTGCCGAGCCAGCAACGCCTGACCCAGGACATTGTTGATCTTGTGTGAGCCGGTGTGGTTCAGGTCCTCACGCTTGAGGAAGATCCGTGCCCCACCGACGTGAGCCGACAGTCGCTGCGCCTCATACAGCGGTGAGGGCCGGCCGGTGTAGTGCGTCTGCAGGTCGTCGAGGGTGTCGAGGAACTCGCGGTCATTGCGCACCTTGTCGTAGGCGGCGGTGACCTCCTCGATCACGGCCATCAACGCCTCGGGGACGTAGCGGCCGCCGAAGACGCCGAAGTGCCCGCGGGCATCCGGGTCGTGTGGGGTCGGTTCAGCCACTCCGGCGCTGGCGCGCGGCAGTCTGGGCTGGGCGGTGTCTGACATCTAGCGAGCCGGCTTCGGGCAGGACGGATGCTTACCCGCACTGACCAAATCGGCAACGGCTGCCCGCGGATCGCCACTGGTGACGAGCCCCTCGCCGACCAGGACGGCGTCCGCGCCGGCGCCGGCGTAGGCCAGCAGGTCTGCGGTGCCGCGTACTCCGGACTCGGCGATCTTGACCACCTCGGTGGGCAGACCCGGGGCGATCCGCGCGAAGCAGTCCCGGTCGACGCTCAGCGTGGTCAGGTCCCGGGCGTTGACCCCGATCACCTTGGCGCCGGCGGTCAGGGCCCGGTCGGCCTCTTCCTCGGTGTGCACCTCGACCAGAGCGGTCATGCCGAGCGACTCGGTGCGATCCAGCATGGACACCAGAGCCTGCTGCTCCAGGGCCGCGACGATCAGCAGCAGCATGTCCGCGCCGTGGGCGCGTGCCTCGTGAATCTGGTAGGGCCGCACGATGAAGTCCTTGCGCAGCACCGGCACCGACACCGCAGCGCGCACCGCGTCCAAGTCGGCGAGCGAGCCGTTGAACCGGCGCTGCTCGGTCAGCACGCTGATCGCACGGGCACCGCCGTCGGCGTAGGAGCGAGCAAGCTCGGCGGGATCGGCGATGGGGGCGAGCTGGCCCTTCGACGGGCTGGCCCGCTTCACCTCAGCGATCACCGCAATGCCGGGCTCGCGCAGCGCCGCCATCACATCCAGGGGCGCGGGCATGGCTTCGGCCGCCGCCTTGATCTCCGCCAGGCCGATCACGGCCTCCCGGGCGGCAACGTCGGCGCAGACTCCCTCGATGATGGAGTCGAGCACGGATGCCGAACTCATGTCTGCCGGTTCCTCTCGCGCGTTCCGTCGACGTTGGTCGAAGACCTTCATCGAAGGGTAACCACCGTCACTGGCCTCGATGTCACCGGCCCTGCGGGTCCGGTCCGGGCGCACCGTCGGGCGGATCGCCAGTCGGGTCGTAGCCCTCGTCAAGTGCGTCCCACATCAGTCGTTCTGACATCTCCGGGACGTCGGTGCCGTCATCGAGGCCGCGTGCAGCCGCCCGACGCGCCGCCGGCGCCGCATATTTCGCGTCACCGCTGGTGCCGCGGGCGGCGGCTCGCATCAACAGAGCGGCAGCCGCCATCACGCACAGCGCGGCGACCAGGCTCAGAACCGCACCGGTGAGGCGGCGCTCAGTGCCCTGCAGCGAGGTGACCGGAATCTCGGCGATGTCGAGCGCCCGGACGGCGATGTCGCGGACCACCCACATGCTGATGGCGAGATATCCGCTGGCCAGACTCACCGCGGCCATCAGCACGGCCAGCACCCGCAGCTTCCAGCCGCGTACAGCCACCGCGGCGATGGCCGCAGCCAGGCACAGCAGCCCCAGCGGCACCAGCGCCGTCGACCACGATGCTCCCGACACCGTGACCAATCTGGGCTGGCCCAACCCGTCGAAGGAGCGGATCAGCACCCATGGCAGCCGCGACGCGCCCCACAGGCCGCCGGCGGCCAGCACCAGCAGCACCTGCGCGCTCCGCAATGCCGCGACACCTCGGCGGACCGGATCGTCAGCCATCGGTCCCGGGCGCGGTCAGTGTTTCGGCGGCGGCGATCGCGGCCAGCACGGCCCGGGCCTTGTTCGACGCCTCGGTGTACTCGTAGGGGCCGTTGGAGTCGGCGACCACCCCACCGCCGGCCTGCACATAGGCGGTGCCGTGGGCCAGCAGAGCGGTGCGGATCGCGATCGCGAAGTCGGCGTTGCCGGCAAAGTCCAGGTAGCCGACCACGCCGCCGTACAGGCCGCGCCGGGTCTTCTCGACCTCCTCGATCAGCTCCATCGCGCGTACCTTGGGCGCCCCGGACAGGGTGCCGGCCGGGAAACAGGCGGTCACCGCGTCCAGCGCGGTCCGGTCCTCGGCGAGCAATCCGGTCACCGTGGACACCAGGTGCATGACGTGGCTGTAGCGCTCGATGTGGCTGTAGTCCGCGACCCGCACGGTGCCCGGAACGCACACCCGACCCAGGTCGTTGCGCCCCAGGTCGACCAGCATCAGATGCTCGGCGCGCTCCTTGTCGTCGGCCAACAACTCCTTGGCCAGCAACTGGTCTTCCTCCTCGGTGGCGCCGCGCCACCGGGTCCCGGCGATCGGGTGGGTCGTCGCGCGCCCTTCCTGCACCGTCACCAACGCTTCGGGGCTGGAACCCACGATCGAAAACGCCAGTCCCCCAGCACCATCGGGAACCTGAAGCAGATACATGTACGGGCTCGGGTTGGAGACCCGCAGCATCCGGTAGATGTCTATGGCGTCGACGTCGGTGTCCATCTCGAATCGCTGCGACGGAACCACCTGAAACGCCTCGCCGGCTTCGATCTCGCCGACCAGGCGCTCGACGATCGCCCCGTACTCCTCGGGGGTGCGCTGACCGCGGTAGACCGGGTCCGGCCGGTCGAAGGTGGCGACGCTGGACTCCAGCGGCTGGCTCAGTGCTGCGGTCATCACATCGAGGCGGGCGATCGCGTCGTCGTAGGCCTCGTCGACCCGCTCATCGGTGCCGTTCCAGTTGACCGCGTTGGCGATCAAGGTGATGGTGCCCTCGTGGTGATCGACAGCGGCCATGTCGGTGGCCAGCAGCAGCAGCATGTCGGGCAGCTGCAGATCGTCGACGGCCAGCTCGGGCAGTCGCTCCAGACGGCGCACCATGTCGTAGGCGAAGAAACCCACCAGGCCGCTCGACAGCGGCGGCAACCCGGGCAGGGCGGCCGTCTCCAGCAGCGCCAGCGTCTCGCGCAGGGCCGCCAGCGGATCCCCGCCGGTGGGGGCATCCTTCGGCGCCGCACCCAGCCACACCGCTTCGCCGTCGCGGACCGTCAGCGCCGAGGACGTCCCGGCCCCGATGAACGACCACCGCGACCACGACCGGCCGTTCTCGGCCGACTCCAACAGGAAAGTGCCGGGCCGGTTGGCGGCCAGCTTGCGGTACGCCGACAGCGGCGTCTCGGCGTCGGCCAGCACTTTGCGGGTTACCGGGACCACCCGGTGCTCAGCGGCGAGCGCCCGGAATTCCGCCCGTGACGCGGTGCCGGCATGGGAGGAGCTAGCGGTTTGCACACCCATGATCTTCCCAGACCCGATTGTGGCGTCAGGAGTAGCCTGGCGGCCATGAAAACTGGCGACACCGTGGCCGATTTCGAACTGCCCGACCAGACCGGGACACCGCGCAAGCTCAGCGCACTGCTCGCCGACGGGCCGGTGGTGCTGTTCTTCTATCCGGCGGCGATGACGCCTGGTTGCACCAAGGAGGCCTGCCACTTCCGTGATCTGGCCGCCGAGTTCGCCGCCGTCGGGGCGCAACGGGTCGGAATCAGTGCCGACGCGGTGGCCAAGCAGGCCAAGTTCGCCGACCAACAGGGCTTCGATTACCCGCTGTTGTCCGACACCGACGGCACTGTGGCCACCATGTTCGGCGTCAAACGGGGCTTACTCGGCAAGTTGATGCCGGTCAAACGGACCACATTCGTCATCGATACCGACCGCACCGTGCTCGACGTGATTGCCAGCGAATTTTCTATGGACACCCACGCCGATAAGGCGCTGGAGCTGCTGCGGGCACGCTCCTCGGCGTAGCGGCCGGTCAGGCAGGTTTGTGGAACGTGTAAACCCGGTACTGAAGGAGACCGAGCTTGGACAGCCACGTCATCCATCGGGTACCCACGATCATGGTCTTCCGGGTATTCGCCGACTCTTGCGCGCGGAAGAATTCAAGCAGGAACGGGTACGTCGGCAAGGTGTGCTTCCGGATGTTGCGATTGGTCTCGAGCTGCAGTCCCGCACGTGAGCCCATCGCCCGGTAGGACCGCAGTGGGACCTTCCCGAGCGTCCCGTAGGACTTCGCGACTCGACTGCGGATCGCCATCCAGATCGGGGTCTTGCCGAAGAACATCATGGCCGGTACGAAATCCGATACCGCCAGGTAGCCGCCCGGTTTGAGCACCCGCGCAGCCTCGGCGAGGAAACGCTCACGAGACGGAAAGTGGAAGATGCATTCGACGGCCAGGACGCGGTCGAAGGAGTTGTCCTCGAACGGCAACTGACAGGCGTCGGCTTCGACCCAGGAGATCGCGTTGCCGTCGGCGGGCCTGCTCTCAGCCTCGGCGATTGCGAGCTGGCGCGGGTCGATGTTCAGGCCGGTGAGATCCATGTCGGAATGCCTGGCATTGATCTGGCGGATGGTTCCGCCGAATCCGCAGCCGACATCCAGCAGAGTCTGCCCGTCGCCAACCTTGCCCGCCTCGAACAGCACGCCGTTCATCTGCTCCATGGCAGCGACGTAGTCGGCCAGGGTGCCATCGGCGACTGTGGGGTCCTCCCAATAGCCCCAGTGCACCTGGTCTTCCCACAGTTGGCCGAATTCGCCGCAGTTGGGGCGGTCGGCCATCAAGAGGTCAAAGTACGGGAGGTCCGGCATCCGCGGACGCTACCACGGTGAACGTTCGCAGCCGCCCCTAATCGGCGTCGGCCTGCGCCTCGGCCTCGGCCACTTCCTCGGCCGCCGGCTCCGGCTCCGGCTCCGGCGCGGATTCAGCGACATTGCGGGTGTCCCCGACGGCGGTGCCGATCCAGTTCCTGATCTCGTTGAGGTGGGTGACGATGCCGGTGCGCTCCCGCACCAGCAGCTCCACTTCGGCCTGGGTGCGCTCGGTGAGGGTTTTCGCCTCGCGCTTGGTGGTGGAGATCAGCGTGGACGCCTCAATGCGAGCTTCCTTGTCGAGCTTGGCGATGGTCTCCTCGGCCTGCTCCCATGCCGTCTTCATCTGCTGGTCCAGGCGGCGCTGGGCCTCCCGGCGGTTGCGCTCGTCTTCTTCCCAGGCCAGCTTGATCTGCTCGTCCAGGGCTTCCTGGGCGGCCCGGCGGTTGCGCTCGTCCTCCTCGGCGAGCTTCTGGTAGACCTCGCGGCGGTTGCGTTCGGCTTCCTCGATCTCCTGCGAGATTCGGCTGCGTTCTTCATGCGCGATCCGCAGGATCTCCTCGGCCTCTGAAGTGGCGGCGTCGAGGATCTTCGCGCGACGGACGTTGGTGGAGGCCTGGAACTCGGCCAGGGCGTCGCTCGCGGCTGTCCGGTCGTGGCGGGCGGCCTCCAACTGCTCGCGCAGCTCGCCGGTCAGCGACTCAGCGTCCTGGCGGGCCAGCTCCTTGGTGCGGCGGGCCTCTTCCGAGGCGATCCGCATCATCCGGGCGATGCGATCGGACATGCCCTCGACGGAGTCCACCGGACCGGTGACCTGCTCGAACTGCGACCGCAGTTGATCCAGTTCGGCGGTAAGCCGCTGGCGCTCGGCTTCGGCGTCGGCGGTCATCCGCACGATGTCGTTCTGCAGCCGCGTGACTTCTGCGGTGAGCTGCTCGCGGTCGAATCGCGTCTGCGCCTTCACCGCGTCAAGCGATTTCGCCCGATCCTGCAGAATCTCGATTTCGTGGTGGAGGCGTGCGATGTAGTCGGAAACTTCATTGCGATCGAAACCGCGCATCTGCGTTTCGAATTCAGGAATCTCTAGCGCCACCGGGTTACTCCTCGCACCTGACTGGATCTTTTTTCGGTTCGATGGGCAACCAGCGTTTCGACCGAGTTGGCTTGTGCGCGAGACCAAATGGGCCGGCTCCACTCAAGTCGCCGTGCGACGCAGCGTATCAGAAGTCGGTCAATGTGTCATCGGCCGCATCTTAGTCCGACAATGCGCTCAGCGTGGACGATTTTCGCGGAACCAGGACTCTTTTGCCGGAGGAAGCGTTTCGCGATTAACTTGAGCCGTCGAGCGTTGAATCTGGTCGACGATCTTCGCGCGGGCATCCATCAGTTCGGTGAGCCGCTGGTGCGCATCGGCGACGTGTGTGTTGATCGCCTCGTTCATCTCGGTCAGGATCTCCGAGGCGTGGTTCTCGGCTTCCTTCATGATCTCGGCGGCGCTCATGACCGCCTGCCGCCGCAGCTGGGCTGCATGAACCCGCAACTGCTTGTGCTGGGTCTCCAGTTCGGCCCGCAGCTCGGCGGCCTCCCGGCGTTGCGCCTCGGCATCTTTGAGAATAACCGCGGCCTCGTTCTCCGCGGCGGCACGCAATTCGTCGGCGAACCGCTGGGCTTCACCGCGGATGTCGTCGGCTTCTGCCATGGCGCCCTTGAGGATTCCGGAGAGCCGGTCGCTGAGGTCCACGATGTCACCGGGTATGGCCGACGCGAGCTCGTTGAAACGCGCTGACGTCGACTCCAGGTTCGCCTGAGATTTGCTCAACTGGTTGGTGAGCGCGACGATCCGCGAGCCGGCGCGCGGCAGGTGCGCCTCGATGTCGCTGACCGTGCCGGTCGCGTAGTGAGCGTCGATATGCTGCGAAACCCGCTCCAGCTCGAAACCCGCAGACGTGTGGTCCAGCGGGTAGTCGTCCTGTTCGTCGGAGTTCACAGTCGGCCAGCATACCGCTCGACTGTCGGCGGCGACTCAATCCGCGGGTTCGAGCAGCAGGTCCGCATCGAAACAGCTGTGATCGCCGGTGTGACACGCACCGCCGGTCTGCTCCACCTCGAGCAGCACCGTGTCACCGTCGCAATCCAACCGCACCGAGTGCACGTATTGCGTGTGGCCCGACGTCGCACCCTTGACCCACTGCTCACCTCGGGAACGCGAAAAATAGGTCGCCTCACGGGTTGCCAGGGTGCGCGCCAACGCGTCGTCGTCCATCCAGGCGACCATCAGCACATCGCCGCTGCCCCGCTCCTGCGCCACCGCGGCGATCAGGCCTTCCGCATTGCGCTTGAGCCGGGCCGCGATCGCCGGATCCAGGGAGCTCATCGAACGATGATCCCTTCGGCGGCCATCGCCGCCTTCACCTGGCTGATCGTGAGCTCACGGAAATGAAACACGCTGGCCGCCAGCACCGCATCGGCACCGGCCGCGACCGCCGGAGCGAAATGCTCGGCCGCCCCGGCTCCCCCGCTGGCGATCACCGGCACGCTCACCGCCGCACGCACCGCCCGCAACATCGGCAGGTCGAAGCCGGCCTTGGTGCCGTCGGCGTCCATCGAGTTCAGCAGGATCTCCCCGACGCCCAGTTCGACACCGCGGACGGCCCATTCGACCGCGTCGATGCCGGTGCCTTTTCTGCCTCCGTGGGTGGTGACCTCCCACCCGGACGGTGTGGGCGCCGATCCGGCCGGGACAGTCCGGGCGTCGACCGACAGCACGATGCACTGGGAGCCGAAATGGCGCGCCAGCTCGGCCAGCAGCTCCGGGCGACCGATCGCAGCGGTGTTCACCGACACCTTGTCCGCGCCGGCCCGCAGCAGTACGTCGACGTCGGCGACGGTGCGCACCCCACCACCGACGGTCAGCGGGATGAACACCTGATCCGCGGTGCGGGCGACCACCTCCAGCATGGTGGCCCGGCCCGATGACGACGCCGTGACGTCGAGAAACGTCAGTTCGTCGGCGCCCTCGGCGTCGTAGGCGGCGGCGAGCTCGACCGGGTCGCCGGCGTCCCGCAGGTTCGCGAAGTTGACCCCCTTGACGACCCGACCGCCGTCGACGTCCAGGCACGGGATGACCCGGACCGCCACATCGCTGCCTTGACTCATCTCAGTAGTCCTCCGGCGCGCCGACCGCGGTCAGGATGTCGAGGATCTCGGCGTGCGCGCCCGGCGCGGCGGCCAACGCCGAATGCGATTGCGGGGTCCACGGCTCCCCCGCCAGGTCGGTGACGATCCCGCCGGCTGCACGCACCAGGGCGACACCGGCGGCGTGGTCCCAGACGTGGTCGCCGAAACTGATCGCCCCACCGAGAGTTCCGTCGGCGACCTGGGCCAGATCGATTCCGGTCGCGCCGTACATCCGCGTCCGTGAGGTCACCCGGCTCACGCCGGCCAGCACCTCCAGTCGGTAGCGCCCGGGAAAGCGTCCCCGCCATTCCACGTTGAACGTGCCGAGGCCGACCAGGGAGTCGGACAGCGCGGTGTGGCTCAGCGCCGGCTGCGCCACACCGTTGCGGATCAGTGGGCCGTCCGCCACGGCGCTGTAGCGCTGGTCGATGAACGGCAGCCAGGTCAGTCCGGCCACCGGCTCACCGTCACGCAGCAGGCCCAGCAGGATCGCGGCCATGGGTGATCCGGCCGCGTAGTTGAACGTCCCGTCGATCGGGTCGAGCACCCACACCAGCGGGGAGTCGATCGGCGGACCGCCGAATTCTTCGCCGTGCACCCCGATTCCGGTGGCCGACACCAGGGCCTCGGTGATCTGGCGTTCCAGTGCCAGGTCTACTTCGGTAGCGAAATCGTTGCCGCCCTTGCGGACTGCCGATCGGGCTCGGTGGCCGTCGACGAACGGCTTTGCCGCGACATCGAGGATCTTGGTCGCCTCGGCGACCAGAGCGTTCAGATCCGCGGTGTCCAGCGCCACGTCGGGCCTACCCCTGCACCGCGGCGAGTGCCTGCGGCAGGGTGAACCGTTCCGCGTAGAGCGCCTTGCCCACGATCGCGCCTTCTACCCCGCGGTCCACCAGGGTGGCGATGGCCCGCAGATCGTCGAGGCTGGACACCCCGCCGGAGGCGATCACCGGAATGTCGGTGCGGTCGGCGACCTCGCCGAGCAGTTCCAGGTTGGGCCCGCCCAGGGTGCCGTCCTTGGTCACATCGGTGACGACGAAGCGCGAACACCCTTCGCGGTCAAGGCGTTCCAGTACCGGCCACAGCTCGCCGCCGTCGGTCTCCCAGCCCCGTCCACGGAGCCGATAGTTGCCGTCGACGATCTGTACATCCAGGCCGACCGCGACCTGTTCACCGTGTTCGGCGATCGCGCGAGCGCACCACTGGGGGTTCTCCAGTGCCGCCGTGCCCAGGTTGACCCGGGCGCAGCCGGTGGCCAGGGCCGCCGCCAGCGACTCGTCGTCGCGGATACCGCCGGACAGTTCGACTTTCACGTCCAGGCGCCCGACCACATCGGCGAGCAGTTCGCGGTTCGAGCCGCGGCCGAAGGCCGCGTCCAGGTCGACGAGGTGGATCCACTCCGCACCGTCACGCTGCCAGCCCAGCGCGGCATCCAACGCCGAGCCGTATTCGGTCTCGCTGCCGGCCTTGCCCTGGACCAGACGCACTGCACGCCCGTCGACCACGTCGACAGCGGGCAACAGAATCAGCGCGTTGTTGACAGATGTGCTCACAGTGCTTCCACCCAATTCCTCAAAAGTGTCGCCCCGGCATCCCCGCTTTTTTCGGGGTGAAACTGGGTGGCGGCCAACGGTCCGTCCTCGACAGCCGCCAGGAACGGTACCTGATGGGTCGCTCGGGTCACCAAAGCCTCAGCGCGGCCTTCCCAGCTCTGCGCTGCGTAGGAATGCACGAAATAGAACCTGGTGTCGGCGTCGAATCCGCGAAACAAGGTGCTGCCCGGTGCCGCATCGACGACGTTCCACCCCATGTGCGGGATCACCGGGGCGTCCAGCCGGGTGACCGCACCCGGCCACTGGCCGCAGCCGGCGGTATCCACCCCGAACTCGACGCCGTGCGCGAACAGGATCTGCATCCCGACGCAGACGCCCAGCACCGGACGGCCGGCCTGCACCCGCTCGGCGATGATCTTGTCCCCCTGCACCTTGCGCAGTCCGGCCATACAGGCGGCGAACGCCCCGACGCCCGGCACCACCAGGCCGTCGGCGTCAGCCGCGGCATCGGCGTCGGCGGTCACCTCGACCGCCGCACCGACCCGCTGCAGGGCGCGTTGAGCCGAGCGCAGGTTCCCGGACCCGTAATCCAGGATCACCACCGACTTCACAGAGTGCCTTTGGTGGACGGCACCCCGGTCACCCGTGGGTCGGGCTCAACTGCCTGGCGCAGTGCCCGGGCGACCGCCTTGTACTGGGCCTCGGTGATGTGGTGCGGGTCGCGCCCGTAGAGCACTCGAACATGCAGCGCGATACGCGCATTGGACGCGAGCGTCTCGAACACGTGCCGGTTGATCACCGTGTGATACGGCGTCTGCGACCCGGCGATCGTGGTGTGCACCATGTGATCCGGCTCGCCGGTGTGCACACAGTAGGGCCGCCCGGACACGTCGACGGCGGCGTGCGCCAGCGTTTCGTCCATCGGGATGAAGGCGTCACCGAACCGGCGGATGCCCTTCTTGTCGCCCAGCGCCTCGCCCAGGGCCTGCCCCAGCACGATCGCGGTGTCCTCGACGGTGTGGTGCGCCTCGATCTCGACGTCACCGCGGGCCCGCACCGTCAGGTCGAAGCTGGCGTGGCTGCCCAGCGCGGTCAGCATGTGGTCGAAGAACGGCACGCCGGTGTCGATGTCGACGACACCGGTGCCGTCCAGGTCGAGTTCGACCATGATCTCGGATTCGCGGGTGGTGCGCTGCACCCGGGCGCGGCGGCTGCCGGTCATGAGGCTCCTAAAGATTGTGCGAGTTCGGTGGCCGCAAGTCGTTCACTGGCGGCGAGCAACGCGTCGTTCTCCGCCGGCAGGCCGGTGGTGGCCCGCAGGTATTCGGGTATGCCGACATCGCGGATGAGGATGCCGGCGTCCAGGTAGCGCTGCCAGGTCGCGGGCGCGTCGGTGAACCGACCGAACAACACGAAGTTGGCATCACTGGGGATGACCCGGAATCCCATGGCGCCCAGCCCAGCGCAGACCCTTTCCCGTTCGGCGATGAGTTTCGCGACGCTGCCCAGGGTGTCGTCGGCATGGCGCAGCGCCGCCCGAGCGGCCTCCTGGGTGAGCGCCGACAGGTGATACGGCAACCGCACCAGCAGCATTGCGTCGATCACCGCCGGGGCGGCGATCAGGTACCCGAGCCGGCCACCGGCGAACGCGAAGGCCTTGCTCATGGTGCGGGTGACGATCAACTTTGCCGGGTATTCGGCGATCAACCCGATCGCGCTGGGCTGCGAGGAGAACTCCCCGTAGGCCTCGTCCACGATCACGATGCCCGGCGCAGCATCGAGCACAGTGCGCAGGTCGGCGAGCGGAATGCTCTGCCCGGACGGGTTGTTCGGGCTTGCCACGAACACCACGTCGGGTTGGTGTTCGGTGATGGCCGCGGCGGCGACAGTGACGTCCAGGCCGAAGTCTTCGGCCCGGTTCGCGGCCAGCCACCGGGTCTGGGTGCCGTCGGAGATGATCGGGTGCATCGAGTACGACGGCACGAATCCGATCGCGCTGCGGCCGGGCCCGCCGAACGCCTGCAGCAACTGCTGCAGGATCTCGTTGGACCCGTTGGCCGCCCACACATTCTGCGGCCCCACCTCGACGCCGGTCTGGACGGTCAGGTACTGCGCCAGGTCGGTGCGCAGCGCCACCGCATCGCGGTCGGGATAGCGGTGCAGCTCGGCTGCGGCGTCGCGCACCGAGAGGGCGACGTCGTCGATCAGCGCCTGGCTCGGCGGGTAGGGATTCTCGTTGGTGTTCAGCCGCACCGGCACGCTCAGCTGTGGTGCGCCGTAGGGCGACTTGCCGCGCAGGTCATCGCGCAGCGGCAGGTCGGCCAGGGTGATGCCGCTGCCCGGTTGCGGGACGCGGGTCACTGCTCGAACCTCCGTCGGACCGCCTCGCCGTGCGACGGCAGATCCTCGGCCTCGGCCAGTGCGATCACGTGCCCGCTGACGTCCTTGAGGGCGGCCTCGGTGTAGTCGACAATGTGGATGCCGCGCAGGAAGGTCTGCACGGAAAGCCCGCTGGAGTGCCGTGCACTGCCCGCGGTGGGCAACACGTGATTGGACCCGGCACAGTAGTCACCCAGGCTGACCGGCGCGTACGCGCCGACGAAAATGGCTCCGGCCGAACGGATCTGGGCCACGACTGCGGGCGCGTCGGCGGTCTGGATCTCCAGGTGCTCGGCGGCATAGGCGTTGACCACCCGGATACCGGCGGCCACGTCGTCGACCAGGACGATGGCCGACTGGGCCCCGGCCAGCGCCGTGGTGACCCGCTCCCGGTGCACGGTTGTCTCCAGTTGGACCCGCACCTCACGGTCGGTGGCGTCGGCCAGTTCCGGGCTCGAGGTGACCAGCACGCTGGCGGCCATCTCATCGTGCTCGGCCTGGCTGATCAGGTCAGCGGCCAGATGCGCCGGGTCGGCGGTGTGGTCAGCCAGGATGGCGATCTCGGTCGGGCCGGCCTCGGCGTCGATACCGACCTGCGAACGGCACAGCCGCTTGGCCGCGGTGACGTAGATGTTGCCGGGTCCGGTGATCATGTCGACCGGCGCCAGCTCGGCGCCGCCGGTGTCGACGCCGCCGTAGGCCAGCAGCGCGACAGCCTGCGCGCCGCCGACCGCCCAGACCTCGTCGACGCCGAGCAGCGCGGCCGCCGCCAGGATCGTCGGGTGCGGCAGTCCCCCGAACTGGGCTTGCGGCGGGCTGGCCACCACCAGCGAGTCGACGCCCGCGGTCTGGGCCGGGACGACGTTCATCACCACACTGGACGGGTAGACGGCGTTGCCGCCCGGCACGTACAGGCCGACCCGCTCCACCGGAACCCAGCGCTCGGTGACGGTGGCGCCGGGACCCAGCGTGGTGGTCGTGTCGGTGCGCCGCTGGTCGGCGTGCACCGCGCGGGCCCGGGTGATCGCCACTTCCAGGGCGGCTCGCACCGCAGGATCCAGCTCGGCCAGAGCGGTGGCCAGGGCCGTCGCCGGGACCCGGATCGCGGCCGGCCGGACACGGTCGAACGATTCGCCGAATTCCAGGGCCGCGGCGGCACCGCGCTCGGCCACCGCCTCGACGATCGGGCGTACCCGCGGCAGCACCGCCTCGACATCCACACCACCGCGCGGCAGGGCGGCGCGCAGCTGAGCTGCCGACTGTTCGGTGCCACGCAGGTCGATGCGTGCCATCAGGGCGGTGTTCACGTGGACCATTGTCCCAGAACCACTCAAGTCAATATCGCAGCGCATAGCGCCGGGCGTCCTCGTTGCGCCTCGAGATTGCCCTGGTGCACGTGATACCGGCGAAAAGGCTGCGTGGCTGCAATCTCGGCACCGACCCGCCGTGTTCGACCGCGGCTAAGCTGGTCGCGTCGGCGAATGCGGGAACTGGAGACGGTATGGCGACCAAGGACCACCCCAAGAGCGTTCCCGGAGTGCCCTACATCTTTCCCGACTGGCTGGACTACCTGCAGCGCACGATTGAAAGCCCGGTGGTCAAACGATTCCACCTCCCCACCTTCGCGGTGATCGACCATCGGGGCCGCAAATCCGGCAACCCGTACCGCACCGTCGTACGCGCCTTCCGCAAGGGCCCGCGGCTGGCTGTCATGCTCGGCCACGGCAAAGCCGACTGGGTCAAGAACGTGCTGGCCGCCGGGGAGGCCGACGTACACCTGTTCCGGCGCGACGTTCGCGTCACCAACCCGCGGATCGTGCCGATCGGCGGTGACACCAGCGGCCTGCCGTGGATCGCCCGGGTGGGCGCACGGTGGGTCGGGATACTGGTCGCAGACATCACCTGATCAACCACGAGGAACGGAGTTCGTATGGCTGTCGACAAGAGCGCCGGCGATGGGTCCAGGCTGCCGGTGGTGTTCCCGCCGTGGTTGGACCGGCTGCAGATCAAATACATGAACCCGGTGGTAAAGCCGCTGTCCCGGTTCCTTCCCGGCACGTCGGTGATCCGCCATCGCGGGCGCAAGTCCGGCAAGCCCTACGAGACGGTGGTGACGACCTACCGCAAGGGTGACGTGCTGGCGGTGGCACTGGGCCACGGCATGGCCGACTGGGTCAAGAACGTGCTGGCCGCCGGGGAGGCCGACGTACGGTTGTTCCGCACCGAGCTGCACCTGACCAACCCGCGGATCCTGCCGGCCGGCACCACCGACGCGTCCCTGCCGTGGGCCGTGCGGCTGCAGAACCGCAAGGTGGCGGTGCTGGTCACCGATATCGCCTGAGGGCTTTCGCGACTGCTCGGCGAAAAGAAATTACATATCCAGGCCGATGTCGAGCACCCGCACCGAATGTGTGAGGGCGCCCACCGCCAGATAGTCGACACCGGTGGCGGCGTAGGCGGCCGCAGTGTCCAGCGTCAGTCCGCCGGAGGACTCCAGCAGCACTCCGGGTGCGCGCGAGGCGCGCCGCTGCACCGCCATCTGGGTCTGCCAGACCGGGAAGTTGTCCAGCAGCACCAGCTCCGGCGCCTCGGCGAGCACCTCGTCGAACTGCTCGAGCGAATCCACTTCGACCTCGCAGGGCACGTCGGGCGCCGACGCCCGTATCGCCCGTAGCGCCGCGGCCACCGACCCGGCCGCGGCGACGTGGTTGTCCTTGATCAGCGCGGCATCGCCCAGACCCATCCGGTGGTTGGTCCCGCCGCCGACCCGCACCGCGTATTTCTGCAGCACCCGCAGGCCCGGCAGGGTCTTTCGGGTGTCACGAATCCGCGCCGAGGTGCCCTCCACGGCGTCGACCCAGGCCGCGGTCGCGGTGGCGATGCCGGACAGGTGGCAGACCAGGTTGAGCATGGTGCGTTCGGCGGTCAGCAGGCCGCGGGTGTCGGCCTGCAGGCGCAGCACCGGCGCACCGGCTTCCAGGCGTTGTCCGTCGGCCACCCGGTCCAGCACGGTGTAGCTGCCCGCCCCGAGCACCTCATCGAGCACCAACAAGGCGATATCGACCCCGGCGATCACGCCCGCCTCCCGGGTCACCATCGCCGCTTCGGCCGTCAGCCCGGCCGGCACCGTCGCCGTGGTGGTGACGTCGGGTCCATAGCGCAGGTCCTCGTCAAGGGCGCGCTCGATGATCTTCCGGACCTCGGTGAGTTCGGCCTGCGACAGGGTTTCAGAGAGTGTCATGAGGCCACCGCCGCCGGCGCCTCGACCACGACCGCACCGGCAAGCAGCCGCACGGCGGTACTGCGGGCCTGATCGGGATCGGCACCCGAGTAATCGGCCCGGTGGTGGCAGCCTCGGCTCTCGGTACGCGCCAACGCAGCCCCGGCGACGACGCGGGCCGCCATGGTCAACGATGCGTCCTCGGCGCCCCGACGGCCTGGCCCCCGGCGCTCGCCGTCGGTCGAGAGCAGTTCGATCAACTGCCGCAGACCCGCCGCATCGCGCACCACGGAGGCATCGCGTGACATGGCGTGCTGGACGGTGTCGCGGTCCAATCCGACGTGCTCGACGGGTTCGGGGGCCGCGGCCCACACGCGACCGGTCGACATCGCGTGGTCCGCGGCCGCCGCTCCGGCCCGGCCGCCCACCACCAGACCCTCCAGCAGGCTGTTGGAGGCCAGCCGGTTGGCGCCGTGCATTCCGGTGCGGCCCACCTCGCCGGCGGCGAACAAGCCGGGCAGTTCGGTGCGGCCGGTGATGTCGGTGACCACCCCGCCGCAGCTGTAGTGCGCGCCGGGGACCACCGGGATGGGTTGGCTGACGGGATCGATGCCGGCCGCCCGGCAGGCCGCGGTGACGGTCGGGAATCGGCCCTCGAAACCGTCGATGCCGCGGGCGTCGAGGTAGACACAGCTGTCGCCGGTCTGTCGCAGCCTGGCATCGATGGCCCCGGCCACCACGTCGCGGGGCGCCAGGTCCCCCATCGTATGCACCCCCTCGGTGACGGAGGCGCCCCGCGAATCGATCAGCTTCGCGCCCTCGCCGCGGACGGCCTCGGTGACCAGCGGCCGGTGGGCGCCCCCCGTGCCGTCACCACAAGCGGCAAAAAGCATCGTCGGATGGAATTGGATGAATTCCAGGTCGCTGACCGCCACTCCGACGCCCAGCGCCAGCGCCACGCCGTCGCCGGTGGCCCCGCCGGGGTTGGTGGTGGCCCGATACAGCTGGCCCAGGCCACCGGTGGCCAGCACCACCGACGGAGCGTGGATCACGCCGATCCCGTCGGCATTGGCCACCAGCACTCCGGTGACCGCATCGGCGTCGCGCAGGATCTGCAGCACCACCTGGCCGTGCCGGATGTCGAGCCCGGCGGCCGCGGCGTCCAAGGCACGCTGCACCTCGGCTCCGGTCGCGTCGCCACCGGAATGAATGATGCGGCGCCGCGAGTGCCCGCCCTCCCGCGTGAGCGCCCAGCTCCCGTCCGCACTCTGGTCGAATTGCGCTCCGGCACCGACCAATTCGGTGACCGCCCGATAACCGTCGGCCACGATCGAGGTCACCGCGTCGCGGTCGCACAGGCCACCGCCGGCGGCCAGCGTGTCGGCGACGTGGGCTTCCACCGAGTCATCGTTGCCCGGCAGCACCACCGCGATGCCGCCCTGGGCGTAGTGCGTGGCAGTGGCCCCGTACCGGGCGTCGGCCTTGCTGAGCACCACGACGTCCCGGCCGGCCCGGTGCGCTGCCCGTGCCGCGGCCAACCCGCCGACACCGGTGCCGATCACGACGACATCGGCCCGCTGCTGCCAGGCGGGACCTGTAGTCACTTGCTGACCGGAACGGAGTGTCCGATTGAGATCATCCGCTGCACGCTGCGCGCCGCGCGCCGGGCCGTCTCGGGGTCGACGTGGATCTGGTCGGCTCCCTCGGTCAGGCTGCGCAGCAGCGCCGCTGGGGTGATCATCTTCATGTACTTGCAGGCCGCCTTGCGGTTGACCGCCTCGAAGTCGACCTCGGGCGCCGCCTTGCGCAGCTGGTAGATCATGCCGATCTCGGTGGCGACCAGTACCTTGCGGGCCCGGGTACGCGCGGCCTCCTCGAGCATTCCGCCGGTGGACAGGATCTTGACCTGGTCCTCGGGGAAGTGGCCCTCGCCGACCAGATACAGCGACGACGTCGCGCAGCCGCACTCGGGATGCACGAACAGTTCGGCGTCCGGGTTCGCCCGCGCCAACTCCTCGAGCTCCTCGCCGTTGATAGCCGCGTGCACGTGGCATTCGCCGGCCCAGATGTGGATGTTCGCGCGCCCGGTGACCCGTTTGACGTGCTGGCCCAGGAACTGGTCGGGCAGGAACAGCACCTCGCGGTCCGGGTCGATCGCGTTGACCACGTCGACGGCGTTCGACGATGTGCAGCAGTAGTCGGTGAGCGCCTTGACCGCCGCCGTGGTGTTGACGTAGGACACCACGACCGCGTCCGGGTGCTCGTCTCGCCAGGCCTGCAGGTCCTCGGCGGTGATCGAGTCGGCCAGCGAGCAACCCGCCCGCGCATCGGGCAGCAGCACCGTCTTGTCCGGGGACAGGATCTTGGCGGTCTCGGCCATGAAGTGCACGCCGCAGAACACGATGGTGTCCTCGGGGGCCGTGGCGGCGATGCGGGCCAGGGCCAGGGAGTCCCCGACGTGGTCGGCGATGTCCTGGATCGCGGGCAGCTGATAGTTGTGCGCCAGGATCGTCGCGTTGCGCTCTTTCTTGAGCCGGAGGATCTCGGCCACCCACTCGTCGTCGGGCTCGATACCGCTGTAGCCGGCCGGCGAGTTGACGATGCGGTCGGCCAGGCGGCCCGGCTGCACACCGCCGTCGGTGAGGGTGGTCATAGTGACTCCTCTCGCGAATTAGGTTTTCGACTTACAATCGAAAACGTGGTTCATACTATCACCGAGCACGAAGTGCTCACCGCGGTCTTTCGGGTTGGCGACCTTGGCAGCGGCCGCCCCCGCCTCCATGTCCTGCTGTGGCAGCGGGCAAGAGAACCCCAGCTCGGAAGGTGGTCCCTGCCCGGTGGACTGCTGCGTGGCGATGAGGACGTAACCACGTCGGCGCGTCGCCAACTCGCCGAGAAGGTCGACTTACGTGAGATCGCCCACCTTGAGCAATTGGCTGTGTTTTCCGACCCGGATCGGGTCCCGGGCGTGCGCACCATCGCCTCGACGTTCCTGGGCCTGGTGCCCTCCCCCGCCGACCCGGAACTGCCCGGCGACACCCGCTGGCATCCCGTCGACGACCTGCCGCCGATGGCGTTCGACCACGGGCCGATGGTGGCCCACGCGCACAGTCGGCTGGTAGCCAAGATGTCCTATACGAATATTGGGTTCGCCTTGGCCCCAACAGAATTCATCCTGTCCACCCTCCGCGACATCTACAGCGTGGTGCTCGGGCATCAGGTCGACGCCACCAACCTGCAGCGGGTGCTGGTTCGTCGCGGGGTGATCACCCGAACCGGAACCACCGCCCGCTCCGGGCGCAGCGGCGGCCGGCCCGCGGCCCGCTACCGATTCACCGAGTCCCAACTTCGGGTGACAGATGAATTCGCAGCTTTACGGCCCCCAGGGTGGGTCGGACTGGAATCTTAACGGCCCCTTAAGCCAGAATGCCCGAATGGACTTCGACAGCTTGGCCCGCCAAACACCTGTCGAGTGGATCGGGCAGGAGCCGCATCAGCCGCTGCAGCCCGGTATTCGCCCCCAGCTGCCGGGTGAGGACCCGTTCTACGAGGCCCCGGCCGGTTTCGAACACGCCGAACCCGGCACGGTGTTGCGCTCCCGCGACGTCGAACTGGCATTTCTGGGGCTGATCCCCCAGCGGATGCACGCCACCCAGCTGCTCTACCGGACCACCGACCGCAACGGCATCGCGCAGGCGACGGTGACCACGGTCCTGGTTCCCGGCGACCGCGCCGGCACCCAACAGTGCCCGATCGTGTCGTACCAGTGTGCGATCGACGCGGTCGACGGCCGCTGCTTCCCGTCCTACGCGCTGCGTCGGCGAGCCAAGGCCTACGGCTCGTTCACCCAGCTCGAATACGTGCTGATCGCCGCGATCCTGGCCAAGGGCTGGGCGGTGTCGATACCCGACCACGAAGGCCGGGACGGCCATTGGGGGGCACCGTACGAGCCGGGCTATCACGTGCTCGACGGTCTGCGTGCCGCGCTGGGTACCGCGATGCTGGGGCTGGCCCCCGACTCCCCGATCGGGTTGTGGGGGTATTCCGGCGGCGGCCTGGCGACCGGCTGGGCGGCCGAGGTCTGCGGCGGCTACGCCCCCGAACTCAATGTCGTGGGGGCCGCTCTGGGCTCGCCGGTCGGCGACCTGGGCAACACGCTGCAGCGGCTGAACGGCTCATTCTGGTCGGGCCTGCCGGCCACCATGATCGCGGCCCTGGCCCGCTCCTATCCCGACCTGAACGAGGTCATCGAGCAGCACGCCACCGTCGACGGGCGGGCTCTGCTGCGCTCGCTGGAGACCACCACCACCGCCGCTGCGGTGCTGCGCATGCACCATCGGAGCCTGGACTCCTACATCGACCAGCCGCTGGAGCAGCTGGTGGCGACGCCCGCCGTGCAGCACGTCTTCGACGACACCCGGCTCGGCGGCACCGTCCCGACTCCCCCGATGCTGATGGTGCAGGCCATCTACGACGAGGTGATCTCGGTCCACGACATCGACACGCTCGCCGCGACCTACGCCGCCGGCGGTGCCCGGTTGACCTACCACCGCGACCTGTTCAGCGAGCACGTGGTGCTGCACCCGCTGTCGACGCCGATGGTGTTGTCCTGGCTGGCCGACCGGTTCGCCAACCGGCCACTGCCGGAGACCCCCGTACAGAAGGAGTGGCCGGCGCTGCTGAACCCCAAGACCTACCTCGGACTGGTCCGGCTGGGTCTGGTGGCGGCCAAGGTCATCACCGGCGGGACGGTGGGCCGCCTTCCGCTGTGACGGCCGGGCTCGGCATCAACGGCCCACGCACGGGTTCGGGCGGATAGCCGCCGAGATCGTCGCGCGTGCTCCAGGTGGCGCACAGGGCGTACACCAGCGCCGCTGAGGCCGCCGGCAGCAACAGCGTTGCCGCGATCTGCAGCGGCGTGTGCCCGAAGAAGACCGGCGGACCCTCGGCGATGTAGTGCACCCGGTGCTCGGGCGTCACGGGGGCGGCATCGACATCGATGGTGCCGTAGCGCCGGTGTACGAGTTGGCCGCCCACCAGGACCGCCAGTACCGCGGTCGCGGTCACGCCCAGGGACAGCCCGGCGACCATGCCCGGGCCCCGGTGGGCCTGCCACTGCCAGGCCAGCGTGGCCGACACCACCGCCACCACGCCCAACATTCCTAGCAGCAGAAACGGCGCGACGAAGAAGTGGACGGGCTCGTTGCCCAGGTAGGCCTGGACGCGCTCACCACTGCGGGTCAGCGCCACCACGCCGTGAATGGGAGGGGCGATCCACGCCCAGAGCGCCCCGAGCGGCAGCCCGAGGGCGGCCAGACCGGCGACGAGGACGCCGATAGCACCCAACCGCGGTATACGCGGCGCTCCGAGTTCCGGTGTGGGCGCCACTACCCCGCTGCCAGCTCCGCCGAATCCACCTGGCCGTGCCGGGAGCACTTCGCCCACCATCCGTTCGGCCGAACCTGCACCGCCATCTTGCGGCCGCAGGCCGCGCAGAACCGGGGCGGCCGCAGACCCAGCTGGGCGATCGAGGGCAGCGCGGTCTCGCCTTCGCCGATCAGCGCACCGTTGTGGACGTTGTAGACCCCTGCGCCGATCAGATCAGGCAGTTCATTAGCCATCCGCTGTCTGCGCTCTACAGGTTGGCGCTGAGCGCTTTGATCGGCATCTTCAGCTCCTCGAGCATCTCCAGGTCGTCGTCGATCGAGCGGCCCAGAGTGGTCAGGTAGTTGCCGACGATCATCGCGTTGGCGCCGCCCTGCAGGCTGCGCTTGGCGCCCAGGTCACCCAGGGTGATCTCGCGGCCGCCGGCGAACCGCAGCGTGGTGCGCGGCAGCGCCAGCCGGAACGCGGCGATGATGCTGAGCGCCTCGAACGCCGACAGCGGCTCCTGGTTCTCGAACGGGGTGCCCGGCTGCGGGTTGAGGAAGTTGATCGGCACGTCGTCGGGGTTGAGCGCTGCGATCTGGCTGGCGAACTCGGCGCGCTGCTCCAGGCTCTCGCCCATCCCGATGATCCCGCCGCTGCACAGCTCCATGCCGTTCTCACGGACCAGCTCGAGGGTCGCCAGCCGCTCGTCCCATTCGTGGGTGGTCACCACACTCGGGAAGTAGGAGCGCGCGGTCTCCAGGTTGTGGTTGTACTTGTGGACGCCGATCTCTTTGAGCTTCTTCGCGGTGCGCGCGGTCAGCAGCCCGAGCGACGCGGCGATCGGGATGTCCAGGCCCTCCGCGCGGATCGCCTGGATGCCCTCGTCGACCTGCTTGAGCAGCTTGTCATCGGCACCGCGCACGGCGGCGACGATGCAGAATTCGGTGGCGCCGGTGGCAGCAGTCGCCTTGGCGGCCTCCACCAGTTCGGCCTTGTCGAGCCAGACGCCACGCACCGGCGAGTCGTCGAACACCGCGGACTGCGAGCAGAAGTTGCAGTCCTCGGTGCAGCCACCGGTCTTGAGGCTGATGATGCCCTCGACCTCGACCTCGGGACCACACCAGCGCATCCGGACCTCGTGGGCGAGCTCGAGCAGCTCGTCGAGGCGGTCCTCGCCCAGCTGGAGCACGGTGAGCACCTGCTCCTTGTTCAGCCCCTCGCCGCGCTCCAGCACCTGCTCGCGGGCCACCGCCAGAATGTCGGTGTTGTCGGTGTCAGTGCTGGTCATCGCCGCCTGGGTCACCTGATGCTCCCTCAACTCGTCTATGTGTTCGCCGCTGAAACCGGCGCGGGCTTGCGGGTTGCCGCAGAAGCCGACTTGAACGCCGTTCAGGTTATGGTATCTGCGTGCAGCTGCACAAACCTGACGTGGTCGCCGCGGCGGCCACCATCCTGGACAACTACGGCATCGCCGACCTGTCGATGCGGCGGTTGGCGCGCGAGCTGAACGTCAGCCCCAGCGCGCTGTACTGGCATTTCGCCAATAAGCAACAACTGTTGGGCGCAGTCGCCGACCGGGTGCTGGCCGCGGCCTGCGCGGATCCGGGCCCCGGCAGCTGGCAGTGGCGGATCCAGACGGTGTGCGAACGGCTGCGCGACGCACTGCTGTCGCACACCGACGGCGCCGAGCTGGTGTCGGCCAGCCTGGCAGCGGGCCAGTCCCGCGCAGCCGCGGAGATCGTGGCGCGCCTGGCGGAGTCCGCGGAGGCAGCTGGAGTGCACCCTGATCAGGCGGTTCTCGCCGCACGCACTGTCGTGCACTACGTGCTGGGTTTCACCGCCGACGAACAGTCCCGGCTGCAGTGGGACGCCGCCGGGGCGGCCGGAATCGCACCGGACGCCGACCCGAGCAGCGCGTTCGCGTTCGGGTTGACGCTGCTGATCGACGGGTTGGCGGTCCAGTCCCGGGTTGCCGTCAACTGATCTGCTCTTCGGTGCGGGACGCGCCGTTCCAGTGCCGCAGCCCGACGAACCGGCCCGCGATATCGGAACGGCCTGCGATCCGCTGGGCCCGGGCCAGCTGGCCGGGCCCGACCCGGCGGGCCAGCGTGACGTGCCCCGTCCACTGCCCGGGCAACACATTGGCCATCGGGCCCGGTTGCAGGTGCGGCGCACTTCGCCGGTAGACCTCGGCGTGCAGATCCAGCAGTTCCCGGGTGGGCACCACCAGCCGGGCCAGCACACCGTGCGACCGGCCGAAGATCAGCGACGCGCCCAGCACACAGTCCAGCGGCAGCCGAGCCACGACCGGGGCCAGCTCCGCGTCGACCCGCGCGTCGATGCGCTGGGCGACCGCGAGGGTGACGTGCGGGCGAGAGGCCGGGGCCTGACTCTGCACCCCGATCGCGGCCAGCTCCGCCCAGATCCGGCGGACCGCTGACTCGGTGTCGTCGTCGAAGACCAGCTCGATCGAGTGCACCACCGCTCAGCCCCCCAGCGTGCGCACCCAGTCGGCGTCGAACACCTCGCTGCTCATCGCCGCGAACTCCGAGGCACCCCGCCTCCCTGACCCCGCCGGCAGCACCGCCCGCACCGACGCCAGCTTGGCCAACGCCGCCCGATTGCTGACGGCAGCCGGACCGGGCTGCTCCGGCCAGCTTCCGATCACCAGCCCGGCGCACGACAGTCCTTGCCCGACAAGAGATTCCAGTGTCAAAGCGGTGTGGTTGAGGGTGCCCAGTTCGGCGTTGACCACCACCAGCACGGCGGCGTTCAGGTCGACGGCCAGGTCGCGCAGGGTTACGCCGTCGGCGGCCAGTTCGACCAGCAGCCCGCCGGCGCCCTCCACCAACGTCAGGCGCCCGGGACGGTCGGCGGCGCGGATCATCGCCAGCAGCTCAGCGCGGGTGGGCAGCGCCATCCCGGCCCGTTCGGCGGCGGCGACCGGGGCCAGCGGTTCCGGATAGCGGCCGGCCCCGAGCAGTTCCGTGACCCCCGACAGCCGGCCGATCTCGGCCAGGTCGTCGTCACCGTCGGCGGTGCCGGTCTGCACCGGTTTGCACACCGCCACATCCAGGCCGTGCCGACGCGCGCAACTGGCCAGGGCCGCGGTGGCGATCGTCTTGCCGACCCCGGTGCCGGTGCCGGTGATGACCAGCACGGTCACCTCCGCTGTACCGCCAGTACGTCGGTCAGCACCCGCCGCGCCAGTTCCAGATCATCGGTGGTGAGCGAGGCCCGCGCGGTCAGGCGCAGCCGCGAGGTGCCCGCCGGCACCGTGGGCGGCCGGAAACAGCCCACCCGGACACCGGCATCCAGGCAGGCCGCCGCGGCGGCCACCGCCACCTCCGGGTCGCCCAGGATCACCGAGACCACCGCCGATTCCGGGTGTTCGGGCACGTCGCAGACCTCGGCGAGGGTGCGCGCGTGCTGCAGCACGGCGGCGGCCCGGGCCGGTTCGGCAGACAGCACCCGCAGGGCCGCCGACGCCGCGCCGAGCGCCGCGGGGGCCAGCCCGGTGTCGAAGATGAAGGTCCGAGCGGTGTCGATGAGGTGATCGCGGACCGCAACCGGGCCCAGCACGGCGCCGCCCTGACTGCCCAGCGCCTTGGACAGCGTCGTCGTCACCACCACATCCGGAGCCCCGGCGAGGCCGACCTCGTGCAGCAGGCCCCGCCCGCCGTCGCCGCGCACCCCCAGCCCATGCGCCTCGTCGACGATCAGCAGTGCTCCGTGCCGGCGGCACACCTCGTGCAGGTCCCGCAGCGGGGCCAGGGCCCCGTCGGCGCTGAACACCGACTCGGTGAGGACCACCGCGCGCTCTTCGCTGCGTCCGGCCAGGGCGGCGTCGACGGCGTCGACGTCACGGTGAGCGGTGATGACCACCCGTGCCTTCGACAGTCGGCAGGCGTCCACCAGCGATGCGTGGCAGTAGGCGTCGGAAACCACCAGCGATCCCGGTCCCGACAGGCTCACGACGGCACCGATGTTGGCGGTGTATCCGGAGGAGAACACCAAACCTGCCGGCGCACCCATGAATTCAGCCAGCTGTTGTTCGAACTGTTGATGCAGTCCGGTGTTGCCGGTCACCAGCCGGGATCCGCCGGCGCCACCACCCCAGGTACGCAGCGCCTCGATGCCGCCGGCGATGACGTCCGGGTGCGTCGACAGTCCGAGATAGTCGTTGGAGGCCAGGTCCAGTTCGGCGGCGACCGCCGGCCGCACCCGTAGCGAGCGCCGCAGCCCGGCCTGGCGACGCTGCTGCTCCACCCCGGCCAGCCAGGCCAGCGGAGACAGATCTGTGCGGGTCACGCTGCGCTCCCTCGACGACACTTGAACACCGTTCAGGCTAAAGCACGAACCACGCCGACCATCGCGGCACCGATCTGGGCGATCTGATCGTCGGTGCACACGTAGGGCGGCATCGCATAGACCAGATTGCGGAACGGCCGCAGCCATACGCCATGAGCCAGTGCAGTGGGGGTGGCCACCGCCAGGTCCACAGGCCATTGGCACTCGATGACCCCGATGGCGCCGCACAGCCGCACGTCGGCGACTCCGGGCAGGTCCCGGGCCGGTTCCAGGGCTGCGCTCAGCCCGGCGCTGATCGCCGCGACCGTCGAGCGCCAGTCCTGGCTGAGCAGCAGTTCGGTGCTGGCCACCGACACCGCGCAGGCCAGCGGGTTGGCCATGAAGGTGGGGCCGTGCATGAGCGCGCCTGCCTCGCCGCCGCTGATCGTGTGCGCGATCTCGGTGCTGCACAAGGTGGCGGCCAGGCTGAGGTAGCCGCCGGTCAGTGCCTTGCCGACGCACATGATGTCCGGACTGACGCCGGCGTGGTCGGCGGCGAACAGCTCGCCGGTACGACCGAATCCGGTGGCGATCTCATCGAAGATCAGCAGCACGCCGTGGCGGGTACAGGCGTCACGCAGGTCACGCAGGTAACGCGGGTCGTGGAAACGCATGCCGCCGGCCCCCTGCACCACCGGTTCCACGATCACGGCGGCCAACTCGTCGCGGTGCCGGCGCAGCAGCGCCTCGAACTCGGCGCTGTAGGCCGGGTCGTACTCGCGGGGTACCTGGGGGGCGAAGACCTGCGCGGCCAGCACATCGGTCCACAGGGCGTGCATTCCGCCGTCGGGGTCGCAGACGCTCATCGGGGTGAACGTGTCCCCGTGGTAGCCGCCCCGCCAGGTCATCAACCGGTGCTTGCCGGACTGTCCGCGGGCGCGCCAGTACTGCAGCGCCATCTTGACCGCGACCTCGATCGACACCGACCCGGAGTCGCTGAAGAACACGGTGTCCAGGCCGGCCGGGGTGATCTGCACCAGCAGCTGGGCCAGCCGGGCCGCGGGTTCGTGGGTGAGCCCGCCGAACATGACGTGGTTCATGGTGGCCAGTTGCGTCGTCATCGCCGCATCCAGCGCCGGGTGGCCGTGGCCGTGGATGGCGGTCCACCAGGAGCTCATCGCGTCGAGCACCTCGACCGGCTCGCCATCGACGACCAGCGTCAGGTGAGGACCGCGGGCGGCCACCGCCACGATCGGGGCGAGGGCTTCGGCGCCGATCGTGCTGTACGGGTGCCACAGGTGTGCGGTGTCGATGGCGCTGATCTGCTCGGGACTCAACGCGGACATGCCTGACGACAGTAGTGGCCGGCGGCGTAACCGTTGGGTCACAGGTTGCGCAAATTCTCTGCGGGGACGGCAGCAGGCGCGTATCCGCCGGTAGGCTCTGTGACAGAAGTGACGAGTGATGCTGCCGTGAATATCGGCCGAGAAGGGGGTTTCCTGATGAAACGCGTCTGCGCTACCGCGATCGCACTGGCGGCGGCACTGGCCCCGGCGCTGAGTGCTGCCCCCGCCCACGCCGACCCGCTCTCCCAGACCGGGCAGAACCAGCTCATCGAGCGCGTGATCCAACGTGCCCTGTCCCAGCGCGGGGTGCCCTTCGTCTACGGCGGCGGCGATGTTTCCGGGCCGACCAACGGGGCTCGAGCCGCAGCAGCCCGCACCACCGGAGGCGTCCGGGGCATCGCCGGTGTGCCGGGCGGTCCTGCGGCCGGCATCCCGGGCAGCCCGATCGCCGGCATCCCCGGCGGCCCTGTCGTGGCTGGTAGCGCCACCCCCGGCCTCCCGGGAGCAGCAGTCCCGCCCACCCCGGCCCTGCCCGATCTGACCACCGTCGGGTTCGACGCGTCCGGGCTGATCCAGTACGCCTACGCCGGCGCCGGGATCAAGATGCCCCGCACCTCCGGTGAACAGTGCAGCGTCGGCCGCAAGGTCGCCCCCGCGGAGGCGCGCCCCGGCGACCTGCTCTGTTACGGACCGGGCGGCTCGCAGAGCGTCGCCATGTACCTCGGCAACAACCAGATGATCGAGGGCACCAGCCCCGCCGTCGCGGTGTCGCCGGCCCGCACCTCCAACATGGTTCCCTACCTGACCCGGGTGATCAGCTGACCCACGCGACGGGCTCGCCGACGACGTCACAGTCTTCGGAATGCGGTTTCTACAGGCCAGTTAGGTAGATTGTCGGGCGATCATGATTGCCCTGTCTCCGCCTCGACCGGCGGTAACACCTATTGCGGGACCCGCTTCCGGATCCGTTCCGACCCCACCGTCGGCGGCCGCGATGGGTACCCGCAAGGCGGGCTTCTACCGTCACGATCTCGACGGGCTACGCGGCGTCGCGATCGCCTTGGTGGCGGTGTTCCACGTCTGGTTCGGACGGGTGTCCGGCGGGGTCGACGTGTTCCTGGCGCTGTCCGGGTTCTTCTTCGGCGGCAAGCTGCTGCGGGTCGCGCTGAACCCGAAGTCGTCGCTGTCGCCGATACCGGACCTGATCCGGCTGGTTCGTCGGTTGCTGCCCGCCCTGGTGGTGGTGCTGGCAGCCTGCGCCGGGCTCACCATCTGGATCCAGCCGCAGACCCGGTGGGAGACCTTCGCCGACCAGAGTCTTGCCAGCCTGGGCTACTACCAGAACTGGGAGTTGGCCAACACCGCCTCGGACTACCTGCGCGCCGGTGAAGCGGTCAGCCCGCTGCAGCACATCTGGTCGATGTCGGTGCAGGGCCAGTTCTACCTGAGCTTCCTACTGCTGATCTTCGGCTTCGCGTTCCTGTTCCGGCGTGCGCTGCGCACCCACCTGCGGTCGGCCTTCGTGGTGCTGATCACGGCGTTGACCGTGGCCTCTTTCTGGTACGCGGTCGTCGCGCACCAGGACAACCAGTCCCTGGCCTACTACAACAGCTTCGCCCGCGCCTGGGAGCTGCTGCTCGGTGCGCTGGCCGGGGCGCTGGTCCCCTACATCCGGTGGCCGATGTGGTTGCGGACGGTCGTCGGCACGGTGGCCCTGGCGGCGATCCTGAGCTGCGGCGCGCTGATCGAAGGCGTCAAGGAGTTCCCCGGGCCGTGGGCGCTGGTTCCGGTCGGCGCCACCGTGGCCTTCGTGTTGGCCGGGGCCAACCGGCACTCCCACCCGAGCACCAGCGCAAAGCTGCCGTGGCCCAACCGATGGCTGGCGGCCGGACCGTTGGTCACCCTCGGTGCGATGGCCTACTCGCTGTACCTGTGGCACTGGCCGCTGCTCATCTTCTGGTTGTCCCACACCGGCCACAAGCACGCCTCGGTGCTGGAGGGAACGGTAATCCTGCTGCTGTCCGGCGTGCTGGCCTACCTGACCACCCGCCTGGTCGAGGATCCGCTGCGCTATCGCGCCCCGGCCGGGGCCGGCCCCACTCCGGTGCTGAGCATTCCGTGGCGCAAGCCGTCGGCCGGCTGGTGGCGGCGCCCGACGCTGGCGCTGGGCTCGACGGTGGTGCTGCTGGGCGTGGCGCTGACCGCGACGTCGTTCACCTGGCGCGAACACGTCACCGTCCAGCGCGCCAGCGGTAAGGAACTGGTCAAGCTCAGCAAGGACGACTACCCGGGTGCCCGCGCCCTGATCAAGCATCAGCGGGTTCCCAAGCTCCGGATGCGGCCCACCATCCTGGAGGCCAAGAAGGACCTGCCCAAGTCCACCCGGGAAGGGTGCATCAGCACCTTCACCAACCCGGCCCTGATCAACTGCACCTACGGCGATCCGGAGGCGACCCGGACCGTCGCGCTGGCCGGCGGTTCGCACGCCGAACACTGGCTGCCCGCGCTGGACATCCTCGGTCAGCGGCACCACTTCAAGGTGGTCACCTACCTGAAGATGGGCTGCCCGCTGTCGACCGAGAAGGTCCCGCTGATCATGGGCAACAACGCCCCCTACCCGCAGTGCTATGAGTGGGTGGGCAAGACGATGACCAAGCTGATCGCCGACCATCCGGACTTCGTGTTCACCACCGCGACCCGGCCGTGGAACATCAAACCCGGCGACGTAATGCCGGGGACCTACATCGGGATCTGGAAGCAGCTGTCCGACAACCACATTCCCATCCTCGGAGTGCGCGACACCCCATGGCTGCTGCGCGACGGCGACCCGTTCCAACCGGCGGACTGCCTGGCCTCCGGCGGTGACGCGGAATCCTGCGGCATGAAGCGCTCCGAAGCCCTCGCCGACCGCAACCCGACCCTGGACTTCGTCACCCGCTTCCCGCTGCTCAAGCCGTTGGACCTCTCGGACGCCGTCTGCGACAAGGAGATCTGCCGCGCGGTCGAGGGCAACGTGCTGGTCTACCACGACTCTCATCACCTGTCGGCGACCTACATGCGCACCATGACCGGCGAGCTGGGCCGGCAGATGGGTGCGGCCACCGGCTGGTGGTGACCCCGGCCGCGCTCACCGGCGACCGGCGGGAAAGCCGATAAGGTCGAGCGGTGTCGTCGGCTGAGTCGGGCACGGCGCCCCTGGCGGGGCCGTCCACGCCCACCGTCTGGCCCGGGCAGAGCTATCCGCTCGGCGCCGTCTACGACGGCGCCGGAACCAACTTCGCGGTGTTCTCCGAAGTCGCCGAGAGCGTCGAACTGTGCCTAATCGACGACCGCGACAACACCGAGACCCGAATCAACCTCGACGAGGTCGACGGCTACGTCTGGCATGCCTATCTGCCCGGCATCGGCCCCGGCCAGCACTACGGATTCCGGGTACACGGACCATTCGAGCCGGCCGCCGGGCAGCGCTGCGATCCGGGCAAGCTGCTGCTGGACCCGTACGGGAAAGCGTTCCACGGTGACTTCGACTTCGGTCCGGCGCTGTTCTCCTACGACCTGTCCGACCCGAACGGCCCAGACAGCGCGAACTCTCCCCCGGCGCTGGACTCGTTGGGCCACACCATGACCAGCGTCGTGATCAACCCCTTCTTCGACTGGGCCACCGACCGATCACCCCGCACCCCGTATCACGAGACGATCATCTACGAGGCGCACGTCAAGGGCATGACCCAGACCCACCCGGAGATCCCCGACGAGCTGCGCGGCACCTATGCCGGGCTGGCCCATCCGGTGATCATCGACCACCTCAAGTCGCTCAACGTGACCGCGATCGAGCTGATGCCGGTGCACCAGTTCCTGCACGATCATCGACTGCTGGAGCTGGGCCTGCGTAACTACTGGGGGTACAACACCTTCGGATTCTTCGCACCACACAACCAGTACGCTGCGAGCCGCCAGGCCGGCGGCGCGGTGCCGGAGTTCAAGGCGATGGTGCGCTCCTTCCACCAGGCGGGCATCGAGGTGATCCTCGACGTGGTCTACAACCACACCGCCGAAGGCGACCACCTGGGTCCGACGCTGAACTTCCGTGGCATCGACAACGCCGCCTACTACCGGCTGGCCGACGACGACAAGCGGATCTACACCGACTACACCGGAACCGGCAACAGCCTCAACGCCCGTCATCCGCATACCCTGCAGCTGATCATGGACTCGCTGCGCTACTGGGTGACCGAGATGCACGTTGACGGGTTCCGCTTCGACCTGGCCTCCACGCTGGCCAGGGAACTGCATGACGTCGATCGGCTTTCGGCGTTCTTCGATCTGGTGCAACAGGATCCGGTGGTCAGCCAGGTCAAACTGATCGCCGAGCCGTGGGACGTCGGCGAAGGCGGCTACCAGGTGGGCAACTTCCCCGGGCTGTGGACGGAGTGGAACGGCAAGTACCGCGACACGGTGCGCGACTATTGGCGCGGTGAGCCGGAAACCCTCGGCGAGTTCGGCTCCCGGCTCACCGGCTCGTCGGATCTCTACGAGGCCACCGGCCGGCGGCCCAGCGCCAGCATCAACTTCGTCACCTGCCACGACGGCTTCACGCTGGCCGATCTGGTGTCCTACAACGAGAAACACAACGAAGCCAACGGCGAGGACAACCGCGACGGTGAGAGCTACAACCGGTCGTGGAACTGCGGCGTGGAGGGCCCGACCGACGACCCCGCCATCAGTGCGTTGCGGGCCCGCCAGATCCGCAACATCATGGCCACCCTGCTGGTCAGCCAGGGCACCCCGATGATCCTGCACGGCGATGAGATGGGCCGCACCCAACACGGCAACAACAACGCCTACTGCCAGGACTCCGAACTGTCCTGGATGAACTGGTCGCTGGCCGAACGCAACGCCGACCTGCTGACCTTCACCCGAGCGTTGACCGCGCTGCGCACCGCGCACCCGGTGTTCCGCCGGCGCCGGTTCTTCGTGGGCCGACCTATCCGCGGCGGCGACGAGGTGCGCGACATCGCCTGGCTGACGCCATCCGGACGCGAGATGACCCAGCAGGACTGGGACAGCGAATTCGGCCGCTGTGTGATGGTTTTCCTCAACGGCGAGGCGCTGCCCGAACCCGACGCGCAGGGCCGGCGCATCGTCGACGACTCGTTCCTGCTGTGCTTCAACGCCGGTGAGACGCCGCTGGATTTCGTCACCCCCAACACCGGGTACGCGCAGAGCTGGGCCGCGGTGATCGACACCGCCGATGCCGCGGGCAGCACCGCGCTGTCGGTTGAGGCGGGCCGTCCCGTCTCGGTGGAGGCACGCTCGCTGATCATCCTGCAGAAACGCCGGTGAGCCGATGCCCTCACCGGTTTCGACCTATCGGCTGCAGCTGCGCGGGCCGGCCAGTGGGTTCGGGTTCACCTTCGCCGACGCCGAACACCTCCTCGACTACCTTGACCCACTCGGGATTTCACACCTGTACCTGTCGCCGATCCTGACCGCGGTGCACGGCTCGTCGCACGGCTACGACGTCACCGACCCCACCGCGGTGTCCGCCGAACTCGGCGGCAGCGAAGGCCTGCGCCGGCTGTCCCGCTCCGCCCGATCCCGGGGTATGGGCCTGATCGCCGACATCGTGCCGAACCATGCCGGGGTCGAGGTTCCCGAACAGAACCCGTGGTGGTGGGATGTGCTGCGGCACGGGCCCGCATCGGACTTCGCCCGCTTCTTCGACATCGACTGGGATCTCGGCGCCGGCAAGATCGTGCTGCCGGTGCTGGACTCCGAGGTTGACCTGGCCGGGCTGACGATCGACGGCGACCGGCTGCGTCTCGGCTCCTTGGCGCTGCCGATCAGCCCGGGCACCGGCGCCGGCAGCCCTGCCGACGTCTACCGGCGCCAGCACTACCGGTTGGTGAGCTGGCGCAGCGGCCAGTGCGGCTACCGCCGGTTCCTGGCGATCAATTCGCTGGCCGCACTGCGCCAGGAGGACGAGCAGGTCTTTGCGGCGACGCACCGCGAGGTGGCGCGCTGGTTCGATGAGGGCCTGGTGGACGGAGTGCGTGTCGACCATCTCGACGGATTGTCCGATCCGGTCGGCTATCTGCGCCGCCTGCGCGACCTGATCGGGCCGCGGGCCTGGATCGTCGTGGAGAAGAACCTGGCTGTCGACGAGGACCTCGAGCCGACACTTCCGGTGGCCGGTACCACCGGCTACGACATGCTCCGGCTGATCGGCGGGGTGTTCGTCGACCCCGCCGGAGCGCCGGCGCTGACCGCGCTGGCCGGCCCGGCCGCGGTCGATCCGGTAGCCGACCTGCGGGCGCAAGCCGCGGCGGCACTCGACAACGACCTGCAGCGCCTGCGCCGCTGCATCACCGCCGCCACTGATGCCGACTCACCCCGGCTGGCCGAGGCACTGGCGGCGGTGATCGGGCGCGTCGGGGTGTATCGCTGTGACTACCCGGTGACCGAACCGGTACTGCGCACTGCCCTGGCCGAAACAGCCTCGGCAACACCGGACCTCGCCGTCGAGTTGGCGATCATCAGCGCCGCGGTTGCCGGTGGCGGCCGGGCCGCGGTTGCCGGTGGCGGCCGGGCCGCGGTCCGGCTGCAGCAGTTGTGTGTCGCCGCGGCGGCCGGCGGCGTCGAGGGCCTGTTGTTCCACCGCGACGCCCGGCTGGTGTCGCTGAACGAATTCGGCGGTGACCCGCACCGGTTCGGGTGCAGCACCGCGGAGTTTCACACCGCGCTGGCCGAACGCGTACGACGCTGGCCGCAGGCGATGACGACCCTGTCGACCCACGACACCCTTCGGGGTGAGGACGTCCGAGCCCGCATCGGGGTGCTCTCGCAGGTACCGGGCTGGTGGGCCGGTTCCGTCGCACGCTGGAAGTCCGCGAACCCGTGTCCCGATCTCGCGACCGGACTGTTCCTGTGGCAGAACATCTTCGGGGTGTGGCCGACAGACGGGATCGTCACCGCCAGCCTGCGCACCAGGCTGCACGGCTACGCGCGAAAGGCACTGCGGGAGGCCGCGCGGCACAGCTCGTGGCAGCATCCCGACATCGCGTTTGAGAAGGCGATCGCCGGGTGGCTCGACGCCGTGCTCGACGGCCCGATCGCCGACGAGGTCACCGCGCTGGTCGACACCTTGCGGCCGTACGCGGAAAGCGATGCGCTGGGACAGAAGCTGCTGTCGCTGACCGTGCCGGGCGTGCCCGACGTCTATCAGGGCACGGAGCTGTTCGAGGACAGCCTGACCGACCCGGACAACCGCCGTCCGGTCGACTTCGCTGCCCGCCGTGCCGAACTGACCGCACCGGCGCATCCGAAGATGCGGGTCGTTCACGCCGCCCTGCGGTTACGGCGCGATCGCCCGGAGACCTTTCTGCGCGGCGACTACCGCCCGCTCTCGGCGGACGGTACGGCCGCCGATCACGTGGTGGCGTTCCAGCGTGGCGACGATGTGGCGGTGGCGGTCACCCGATTCGCGGTGAGGCTGGCTGAAACCGGCTGGGGCGATACCGTGCTCGCGTTGCCCGACGGCGAGTGGACCGACCGGCTGACGGGCCGGTGCTGGTCCGGGGCGGCACCGGCCGCGGAGTTCTTCGACGGGCTGCCGGTGGTTCTGCTGGAACGCACCGGCGACACGCTCTAATCGGTCGGCAGTAGGTCCGCGACGTCGCTGTGCAGTTGAGCCAGGCCCTGGTCGAAGGTGGCGAGTCGACCGCTGTGGGATCTGGCCAGTTGCGCCAGATAGGCGTCCGCCACCTGCCGATGGCCGATGACGCCGGTGAATATGACCTCGGTGAACGACAGGCTGTCCGGCCAGAATTCGTGCCGGGAATCGCGCGCTACTGCACCGACGAGCTCCCTCGCAGTTGCGGCCGTCTGCCCCTGTCTGAGCAACAGGCGAACGAGGCTGCCCTGGGTCATCGGGCAGGTCGCAAAGCCGGAACTGTTCGTGGCGAGCCACCGCTCCGCCGATCGATGGTGAATATGGTCGTCGACCAGGAGTGCTACCAGCACGTTGGCGTCGAGCAACGTTGTCAACCCTCGTCCTCCAGGGTTCGCACATCCTCAGAGGTCACTACGGTGCCGAGATGTATTACCGGCAGGCCGGTCACCTGACTCTCCTGCACGCGCGCGACAGCACCCTGCCCCAGACCGCGCCGCATCAGGTCGGCGATCGTCTCACTGATCGTGCGACGCGTATCCCGCGCGATTGCCTGCGCCTGCCGATGCAGGTCGTCGGGCAGATCCACCGTCGTTCGCATTCGCGCATCATATCATCTGCGCATCATGATGTAACGGTAGCAATCGCCCGGAAATGCTCGCGAGAATGGAACGGTGGACGTCCGCGGACTACCACCGGCAGCAGTCCGCGGGGCAGCTCGCCGGCATTCGCCGGATCAGCAGCAGCTCCGACGGCTGCTGATTGAGTCTGCGTCCACCAGGGAGGAAGTTCGAGTGGCGCCCCCTGGTGAGTGCAGAGTCACCGACAATCCAACGCCATGTGCCTCAGAGCAGGTAGCGATACGCCGGCGAGCCCGGGTCCAGGGTTTCGACGTGGACGTGCGAGGAGCGCATCCGGGCCAGCAGTCCGTCCAGATCGGCCGCCGACCCCAGTTCCACACCGACCAGCGCCTCTCCGGTCTCCCGGTTGTTGCGCTTGACGTACTCGAACAAGGTGATGTCGTCGTTGGGACCGAGCACCTCGTCGAGGAATCGCCGCAGGGCGCCCGGCTCCTGGGGGAAGTCGACCAGGAAGTAATGCTTGAGGCCCAGGTGCACCAGTGAACGTTCCAGCACCTCGCCGTAGCGGGACACATCGTTGTTGCCGCCGGAGATCAGGCACACCACCGTCGAACCGGGCGTGATCTCGGCTTCCAGCAGGCCGGCCACCGACAGCGCGCCCGCCGGTTCGGCGATGATGCCCTCGTTCTGGTACAGGTCGAGCATCGCCGTACAGACAGCACCCTCGTCGACGGTGGTGACCGACACCATGTCGCCGGCGGCGGCCAGCGCCGCAAACGGCAGGGCCCCGGCCCGCCGGACGGCGGCGCCGTCGACGAACTGGTCGACATGGTCCAGGGTCACCAGTTCGCCGGTGGTCAGCGCCGCCATCATCGCCGCGGCTCCGGCCGGTTCCACACCCAGCACCGAGGTATTGGTGGTCCGCTCGGCCAGATACGAGGTGATCCCGGAGATACAGCCGCCGCCGCCGACCGGAACCACCACCAGGTCCGGCTCGGCGCCGAGTTGGTCGAGCACCTCGACGGCGATGGTGCCCTGACCGGCCATCGTCCGCAGATCGTCGTACGGCGGCACCAGGGTGGCGCCGGTACGGGCGACGTCCTCCAGCGCCGCCTCGGCGGCCATGTCGTAGGTTGCCCCGCCCACGATCAGCTCGATGAATTCACCACCGTGATAGCGGATCCGGTCGCGCTTCTGCTTCGGCGTCTTGGCGGGCACATAGACCCGGCCGTGGACGCCCAACGACCGGCAGGCGTAGGCGAAACCCTGCGCGTGATTGCCCGCCGACGAACAGACCACGCCGGCGGCCAACTCCTGATCCGTCAGCTGGACCAGTAGGTTGTAGGCGCCGCGCAGCTTGTAGGACCGCACCGACACCAGGTCTTCGCGCTTGAGGAACACGTTGGCGCCGGTGATGTTCGACAGCCGGTCACTGTGCTGCAGCGGGGTGGGTGCCACCACGCCGGCGATTCGCTTGGCCGCCGCATCGATGTCGGCCGCTTTCAGCGGGCCCGCAGCGGGGCCGCTGTCGGGACCATTTCGGATTTGGCTACTTCGGTTCAAGCGGCGTTCGGCGGACACCGCAATATGGTGCCACCCAGCAGCGGGTTCAGCCCACCGGGGTCAGCACGAACACCGGGATCTGCCGGTCGGTCTTCGTCTGGTAGTCGGCGTAGTCGGGGTAGGCCGCCACGGCGCGTTCCCACCACTGCGCCTTCTCGTCGCCGAACACCTCCCGTGCGTCGTAGTCGCCGGTGACGGTGCCGTCCTGCAGTTCCACCCGCGGGTTCTTGGTCACGTTGTGGTACCAGACCGGGTGCTTGGGGGCTCCGCCGAGTGACGCGACGATGGCGTACTGGCCGCCGTGCTCCACCCGCATCAGCGGTGTCTTGCGCAGCTTGCCGGTCTTGGCTCCGACCGAGGTCAACAGGATGACACGCATGCCGCGCATCTCGGTGCCCTCGGTGCCGCCGGACGCCATGATCTGCTCGGCGTTCTTGCGGGCCCAATCCAATGTCCCTGGTGCGTATTCTCCGTCGAGAGGCATCCCGACAGCCTAGCCCGTCGGCACGACACGACACCTGGTCCAGCAGGTTTCGGCTAGCCAAACAATTGGTTATCGCGTACCGTTAACGCCATGACCACGGTCCACCGCCCCCGGCAGCAGGTGCCGATCGCGGGCGTGCCGTGGCCGGCCTACAAGCTGGTCGCGCTGGCGGTCGGGCTGGTCACATTGGTCGGCGTCGGACTTCTCACCGCCAGCGCCTCTGCCGCGGTGTTGTCCGCGGCTGCGGCCTGCACGGCGGTGTGGCTGACGCTGGGCCCGCTGCACCCGTCGCAGCGGTAGGCCCGAGCGACTCTCAACCGTCGTACACCAGCACCTGACCGTCCACTCGGGCTTCGGGAGTGGGCCGGTGCTCCCGCAGTTTTCCGTCGTGCATCAGGTGTCGTACCTCGACCGCGCGAACCAGGGTGAGGTAGTCGGCGATCAACTTGCGGTGGCAGCGCCACCACACCGTCTCGGCGCACATCACTGCCGTCTGCTGCTCGGCTGCGGTCACCAAGAGCTCATCGATGGCAGCCGCGAACTCCGGTGTGCGCATGTGCCCGGCGTACGACCGGAATGACTCGTTGCGCAGCCCCACATCCGGGCTCTCCCCTTTCACCCGCCGCCAACCGCCCAGCCGCGGTTCCCAGCGATAGCCGATCCCCGCCTGCGGCAACCAATTCGCCATCGCATCACGGGCGGTGTCAGGATTGTGCCGGCTGCCCGGAGCGGTGCGGACATCCACCAGGCTCCGCACGCCGGCACCGGTCAACAGCGTGGTCAACTCCGCCGCGTCGGCGGTACCGTGACCGAAGGTGAAAACCGTTGTTGCCGTGGCATTCCCCGATCAGACGGCGGCCTGCGGCTGGTGGACGTGCGGCCCGGGCTCGGCAGCGTAGAGTCCCTCGATCTCATCGGCGTACTTTGCGGCAATGGGCCGGCGCTTGAGCTTCATGGTCAGTGTGACCTCGTCACCGCCCGGCTCCCACAACGTGGGCAACACCTGGAATCGCTTGATCTGCTCGACCCGGGACAGTTTCGTATTGCCCTCGGCGACCCCGGCCGCGATCCGCGCGATCACCGCCGGGTCCGCGGCCAGCGCGGCCGGCGTCGCCTCCGACAGCCCGTGAGCCGCGGCGTACGGCGCCACCGAGTCGGCGTCGAACACCATCAGCGCGGTGTTGTACGGGCGGGCGTCGCCGATCGTGACCATCGCCCCGATCAACGGGCACGCGCCCAGGATGGCGTTCTCGATGTTGGCCGGCGACATGTTCTTTCCGCCGGCATTGATGATCAGCTCCTTCTTGCGGTCGACCACCCGCAGATAGCCGTCGTCGTCCTGCTCGAGGATGTCGCCGGTGTGCAGCCAGCCGTCGACATCAATCGCCTGGGCGGTCTTGGCCGGCTCTTTGCGATAGCCCCGCATCACCAAGGGACCTCGCACCAGGAATTCGCCGTCCTCGGCGATTCGAGACTCCAGGCCCGGCAACAGCTTTCCGACGGTTCCCAGCCTCCCCTCGCGCGGATGACTCGACGAAGCGGCGCAGCTGAGCTCCGACATACCCCACACCTCGGCGATCGGGATACCAATGCCGGCGAAGAAGCCCAGGGTTTCGTTCGGGATGGGTGCCGCGCCCGACACCGCCCACCTCAGCTCGTCCAACCCGATCTTCGCCCGCAGTTTGGACAGCACCAGCTCGTCGGCGCTCGCCCATTCCGCCGCCAGCTCCGGGGACAGCTCGTGGCGGTCGATCATCGCCGCGGCCCGCTTGGCTCCGACCCCGAACGCCCATTGCAGGGCAGCACGCCGCTGCTCGTCGGGTTCGTTGGCCACCGCGAATTCAATAGCCGCCTTGAGCTTTTCCCACACCCGGGGCACCGCGGCCCAGACCGTCGGCCGCACATCGGGCAGTGCCCCGGCGATGGCGCGCGCGTCGGGCACCGTGGTGATCTGGACGCCGAAGACTTCCTGGTTGTAGAGCGCCATCGTCCGGTCGGCGATGTGCGCCGACGGCAGATACGAGGTGATCCGGTCCCCGAACCGCACTCCGAGCACGCCGTCGAGCGCGGCGGCCTCGAACAGCAGGTTGGTGTGCGTCATCTCCACCCCCTTGGGGGTACCGGTGGTGCCGGAGGTGTAGATCAGGGTGACGACATCATCGGGCCGCACCGCCCGCCAGGTTGCGTCGAAGTCGAAGTCCGGTTCGCCGGCCGCGAGCAGATCCTCCATGGACAGGGTGCCGTCAGGCTGCCCGTCGATACACACGATGTGGTCGATCGCAGCTCCGCTGGCGCGGATGCGCTCAACGTACTGTTGTTCGCAGATCACCACTTTCGTACCGGCGTTGCCGAGCAGGTAGGTCAGTTGCTCGGCGGGCAGCGTGTTGTACACCGAGAAGGACGTGGCGCCGACGTGTTGGGCACCCACTTCCAGCGGGTAGAACTCGATCCGGTTGGCCATCATCAACGACACCGTGTCACCGCGGCGCACCCCCAGCCCCGCCAGCCCGGCGGCGACCTGACGGACCTGGGCGGCGTACTGGCGCCAGGTCAGGGTCTGGGCGTCACCGACCGTCCGCAGTGCGACCGCGTCCGGGTCCACCGCCGCCACCCGCTGAAAAGCCTCGCACAGCGTGGCCGGCGGTTCAGCGAGGCTCGACGAAGGAGAGGCGACGCTGGGACCGCCGCATGAACCCGGCGATTCGGATGCGCTCATTTCGGTTCTCCTCTGGCTGCGCTGCGGCGGCTCAGGTAAGCCGTTGCCGCCTCTCGGGATTCGGGATCGAGCAGGGCTGCGACCAGGCTGTCGGCGTCGCTCCAACAGCGGGCGGTGGCCACCATGCCCTCGGTGACGGCGTTGGTATGGCGTTTGGTTGCGGTCAAGGTGAGCGCAGACTTGGTCAGCAGCTGGCGAACCAGTTCCTCGACTTCGGCGTCGAGAGCCGCCTCGGGCACAACCCGGTTGAGGAACCCGGCCGCCTTGGCCTCGGCCGGCCCGAACGGCCGGCAGGTCATCACCAGTTCCTTGGTCAGCGCCGGGCCGATCTCGCGCACCAGCCGCGGAATGCCGCCCCAGGCCAGCGGGATGCCGAGATCGACTTCGGGGATGGAGAAGCGTGTCGTGTCCGCGGCCACCCGCAGATCGCAGGCCGCGGCCAGCACCACCCCACCGCCCACACAGTGTCCGTGCAGGCGCGCCACGGTCACCGCGTTCATGGCTTCGACCGCATCGGCCATGCGCCGCCCCATATCGGCGGCTTCGCGGGGGGTGACCGACCCGGGGCCGTCTCCGGTGAAGGCGGCCAGATCCGCACCGGCACAGAATGACCGGCCGTTGCCGGCGATCACGACGACCTTGACCTCGGGGCGCGCGTCGAACCAGCGCGCGGCATCAGCGAGCTCGGCCAGGGTTTCGGTGCCCAGCGGGTTGAGCTTCTCCGGGCGGTTCAACGTGATCGCGCCGCGCGCACCGTCGGCCGCCACCGTGATGGTGCTCGCCTGCTGCGTGTCCATGGCGACGACGTTAGCGGCGCCGCCTCGCCATTGACGCGAGTTTCGGCTCGTGCGTCGGATTGTCGCCTACGGTGAATCCCATGCCGATCGCCGTCACCGAGTTCAGCCTGGTCGAACAGACCGCGTTTCTCACCGCCTACGCCCGCGCGCTCGACAACCGCGCGCCCGTGCCGATCCTCGGCGATGAACTGTCCGACCGGGTTGTCGGCCTCATCGACTACGACTTCGCGGGTTTCAGGATCCCGGCCAGTGTGGTGCGCCAAACCGCGCTGCGGGCCAAGATGCTCGACGACCGGGTCCGCACCTTCACCACCGCCAACCCCGACGCCGTCGTGGTGGACCTCGGCGCCGGGCTCAACGAACCGATGGTGCGGGTGGGGCCGCCGACAGGTGTCGACTGGTACAGCATCGACCTGCCGCATGTGATCGCGCTACGCGAGAAGCTGCTGACGGCCCCGTCCGGCGAGCACCTGGTGGCCGCCGATCTGACTGCCAAGGACTGGACCGCCGGCATCCCGGTCGGCCGGCCCACCATGGTGATCGCCGACGGTCTGTTCGCGTTCCTCACCGAGCAACAGGTCATCGCCCTGTTCGCGCATGCCATCGACTATTTCGGCAAGGGCGAGTTGGCGTTCAACGACTACGGACGGGTCGGCTGGCTCAGTTCCCTGGGGATGAAGCTGGCCCCCCGCGGCATGTTCACGGTGCTGCGCCACGTCTGGGCCAACCCCGGATTCACCGACCCGCACACCCCAGAGCGATGGGATCCGCGCCTGCGCCTGGTCGAGCAGGCCTGCCTGGCACACGCCGCCGAAGTCGACTCGTTTCCCGCCGCGGCCCGCAGGGTCACCCGGCTTGCCGGCCGATTCAAGTCGGTGGCCGGCAAGGCCCGGGTGCTGCGCTACAAGTTCTGAGCTGCCCGGTTACGGGGTGACGTCGCAGAAGGCACCCAGGAAGTCACACGGGTTGAAGTCCAGTGCGGCAAACGGGTCGTTCGGGATGAGATAGTCCGGCACCTCGGGTGCCCACGGGTGAATGAAGCTGTTCCACAGCTGGAGCGGATCGGCGTCGCCGATCTGGATGTAGCCCACCGACGTGAAGTTGCTGGGGTCGGTCACCACGGTGTAGCCGAAATCGCCGTTGGACATGACCCAGTAGTTCAGGTCGTGGGATCCCACACCGTTCATCGTCAGATTGTGGAAGTCACCGATGTTGATCTGGTAGATCGAAGCCCCGGACAGGTAGCCGAAGTTCCCCAGCACGCTCAGGTCTTCAGGCGTGTCCGCGTTCGGTGTGAAGTCACCGAACTGGTAGGCCGAGGTGGAGAAGAACGAGTTCCAGTAGTCCTCGATCTTGATGTTGTAGCCGCCGACCTCTTCGCCGTCATAGGTGACGTTGTAGAGCTGGTCGCCCTTCCAGTCGGTGATCCACGGGCGGATACCCTCGTACGTCCAGTCCCTCTCCGCGCTTTCCCGCGTCAGGGGCTCCATCACCAGGCAGACCACGCCGCTGCAGGTGTCATACGTACCGTCCCATCCGGGCAGCGGGGACGTTCCGCTGGCCCCGCTGGTGGCGTGCGCGGCCGACATGGGCAGTACCACTGCGGCGAACGCACAAGCGGCGCCCACCCCGAGCAGGGTCACAAGACGTCGCGAACCAAACATGACTTCCTCCGTGTTACTTGTTGCACATGCGTACCTGTGAGCGCTCTGGTGCTCAGACGTTACATCAGCGTGACAGGATTGACATCTTAAATTTATTAAAACCTTTGGTAAAGCTTGAGCCTTGACGACCGAGCCCCCATGCACCCCCGACCCGACACGCACTCTATGTGACGGCCACTACAGACCCGCCACCGCACCGCTGAGGTACACACTGGGATCAAAATCCAGGCCAGCCCACGGGTCGCTCGGGATGAGGTAGTCCGGTACCGGTACGAAGCCGGAGTCGTACAGGCTGTTCCACAGGAAAGTCGGGGCGCCGGCCCCCGCGTACTGGATGTAGTCCTGCGAGGCGCCGTCCATGGTGACTTCGGTGTTGACGTAGCTAGGTGTGGTGACGATCCAGTAGGTCGCGCCGTTGGCGGCATCGTTGATCGTCACCTGGTTGAAGGAACCGAAGGTGGTGCTGTACACCGTGGTCCCGGTCAGGTCGCCGAACCCGCCCAGGTCCAGTCCGGTCCCGTCGGCGCTCGGGGTGAAGGCCCCGTACTGGTAGGTCGAGCTGGACATGTACTGCGACCAGTAGTCCTCGACCTTGATGGCGTAGTTCCCGGCGGTGGTGGTCGAACCATCGGCGCCGGTCACCTCGACGTTGTAGGCCTGGTCGCCCTTCCAGTCGGTGGAGTACGGGCGGAAGCCGCTATAAGTCCAGGTGGCGGGGTTGACGTCGCCCATGACCAGGCAGACTGCGCCATCGCAGGTCTCGTAGGGACCGTTGCCGGCGTTTCCGGCGTGGGCTAGTGCCGCCGGCATCACGAAACCGGCGAACAGAGCTGCTGCTGCTCCCCCGAGCAGCGATACCACGCGCGCTTTTACAGACATCACAAGTGCCCCGTTTCCCCCTGAGCCCCACCAGATGTGTGGGAAGTTTCAGACGTTACTCCGGTGATGCAGTGTTGTTATCGAAAACGGACGTTAACGTTATGTTGAGGTTCAGGCTTCTGCGCACCCTCTCCGGCCAGCGTCTTCACAGCCCGTTCGTCGCCGGTGGAGGGTGGATGCCGCAGGTGCACGCGTCAATGGAGGGACAGGTACAACGCATGCCCCACTCGATCACGGCGCGGGCCCGCGACAGCGCCTCGAGTTGGGCGTCGATCTGGGCGAGCTTGGCCTGCGCCAGCGCACGGCTCGCCGGACGCCCGGGCGCGTCGTCGGCGAACAGCAGTTGTATCTCGTCCAGGGAGAACCCCGCCGACTTGCACAGGCCGATGACCTCGAGCCGGGCCAGCACCGCATCGCCGTATCGGCGCTGACCGCCGACTCGAGACGGGGCCGAGAGCAGGCCGATCTGCTCGTAGAAGCGCAACGTCGTCGCGGCCACACCGCTGCGACGGGTCACCTCGCCGATCGCCATTCGATCAGACATCCGGACCTCCTGACCCTTGACTTAAAGTCAACTCTAAGTGGTTGCCTGGTGCGATGCACGCACAACGACTCGACGAGCTACACGACTCCCACTACGCATTGCTGCGGACTTTTCGCCGCGACGGCACCCCCGCGGACACCCCGGTGTGGTTCGCGCTCGACGGCGACGCGGTGCTGTTCCGCACCAAGATCGGCCCGAAGACCAAACGGCTCGCAGTGCGCCCCGACGTTGAGCTGACCGCCTGCGATTACCGCGGCCGGCCACGCTTGGACGCGACGACGGTGTCCGGCCGAGCCACGATCCTGTCCGGCGAAAACGCCGAGGCGGCCAATCGCACGCTGCACCGGCGCTACGGCTGGCAGTGGACCGTCATGCCGATGGTCAGGGTTCCGGGCGTGACCAATGTGCACCGGGGCCTGCCTCTCCGGGAGAAGCTGCGGCGGGCGCGAAGCCGCACGCTCTGGCCGGACAGCGTCATCGTGGCCGTGACGCCCGTCGGTGCCTGAACTCCGGCAGCTAACCGCCCAGGCAGCCCGGACCGAGCAATGCCTTCAAATCGCCCATCAGCGCCGAGGACGGCGTCACCCGCAGCGACGGGTCCAGTTCCAGCACGGTGATCCGCTCCCCGCTGATCAGCCGCAGCTGCACCTGCGCCGTGCCGGGATGACGGGTCAGCACCTGCTTGAGCGCACTGACCTTGTCCATGGTGCATTGCCGGGTCGGCAGGCTGACCGCCAACGGCCGATCCGCGGCACTGCCCGAGAAATCAGGCACCACAAGCTCATTGGCGATCAGCGAAATCCGGTCGTCGCGGATGTTGACCTTGCCGCTGACCAGGACAACCACGTCGTCGGCGACCTCGGCGCCGTATGCGGAGTAGGTGTGCGGGAAGAACATCACTTCTATTCCGCCGGTGAGATCCTCCAACTGCGCTGAGGCCCAAGGCATCCCGTTTTTGTTCACCCGCCGGTTGACCGACGCCAGGATGCCGCCCACCCGCACCTGGGTGTCGCTGGCGATATCGCCTTCCAGAATCGCCGGGATCTGGGTGTCGACCTGAGCGGCCAGCAGATGCGCGACGCCGTTGAGCGGATGCCCAGAGACATACAGTCCCAGCATCTCTCGCTCCAGGGCGAGCTTGTGCTTGTCCTCCCACTCTTCGTCGGGCACCTTGATGGTGAACACCGCGTCTCCCCCGCCGTCACCGTCACCGCCGCCGAACAGGTCGAACTGGCCGACCGCCTGGGCTTTCTTGGTGCCCAGCACCGAGTCGACGGCATCGGTGTGCACCAGGAACAGACCCTTACGCGGATGCCCCAACGAGTCGAACGCACCGGCCTTGATCAGCGATTCGGTGACCTTCTTGTTGCAGGCGGCGATGTCGATCTTGTGGAGATAGTCGGAGAAATCGGTGTAGCGGCCCTTGTCCGTCCGGGTGCCGATCAGCGAACCGACGACGTTGGCACCGACGTTGCGCACCGCGGCCAGTCCGTAGCGGATGTCCGCACCCACCGAGGCGAAGTTCACCCCGGATTCGTTGACATCGGGCGGCAGCACGGTGATGCCCAGCCGGCGGCAGTCGGCCAGATAGATTGCGGCCTTGTCCTTGTCGTCACCGACCGAGGTCAGCAGGCCCGCCATGTATTCGGCCGGATAGTTCGCCTTCAGGTAGGCCGTCCAGTACGACACCAGGCCGTAGGCGGCCGCGTGCGACTTGTTGAATGCGTACCCGGCGAACGGAAGGATGGTGTCCCACAACGCCTTCACGGCCTTCTCGGAGAACCCGTTGGCTGTCATCCCCTCATAGAAGCCCTTGTATTCGGCTTCCAGCACTTCGAGCTTCTTCTTGCCCATGGCTTTACGCAGCGCATCGGCCTTGCCCATCGTGTAGGAGGCGACCTTCTGCGCGATGAACATGATCTGCTCTTGGTAGACGATCAGGCCATAGGTCTCCGACAGGATGCTGCGCAGCGGCTCCTCGAGCTCGGGGTGGATGGGCTTGATGACCTGACGTTCGTTCTTGCGATCGGCGTAGTCGTTGTGGGCGTTCATGCCCATCGGGCCGGGCCGGTACAGCGCCAGCACGGCGACGATGTCGTTGAACTCGGTGGGCTGCATGCGACGCAGCAGGTCACGCATCGGGCCGCCGTCCAGCTGGAACACCCCCAGGGTGTCACCGCGGCCCAGCAACTCATAGGTGGTCGGGTCGTCGAACGGAAGCGAATCCAGATCCAGGTCGATGCCCCGGTTGGCCTTGATGTTCTCCAGACAGTCGCCGATGATCGTCAGGTTGCGGAGGCCCAGGAAGTCCATCTTCAGCAGGCCGATTTCTTCGCACGACGGATAGTCCCAGCCGGTGATGATCGCGCCGTCCTGCGGCCGCTTCCACAGCGGGATGGCGTCGATCAGCGGCTCGGAGCTCATGATCACCGCGCAGGCGTGCACGCCGGCGTTGCGGACCAGACCCTCCAGACCGCGCGCGGTCTCGTAAATGGTGCGCACGTCGGGGTCGGTGTCGATCAGGCCGCGGACCTCGGCGGCCTCCTTGTACCGCTCGTGGGTCGGGTCGGTGATACCCGACAGCGGGATGTCTTTGGCCATGATCGGCGGCGGCAGCGCCTTGGTGATCCGATCGGCAATCGCGTACCCCGGCTGCCCGTAGTGCACTCGGGCCGAATCCTTCAGCGCCGCCTTGGTTTTAATGGTGCCGAAGGTGATCACCTGGGCGACCCGGTCACTACCCCACCGCTCGGCGGCGTAGCGCACCATCTCGCCGCGGCGCCGGTCGTCGAAGTCGATGTCGATATCGGGGGCCGACGGCCGTTCCGGGTTGAGGAAGCGCTCGAACAGCAGTCCGTGCGGAATCGGGTCGATGTTGGTGATACCCAGCGCATAGGCCACCAGCGATCCGGCGGCCGAACCACGACCCGGCCCCACCCAGATGTCGATCGAACGGGCGTAGTTGATCAGGTCCGCGACGATCAGGAAGTAGGACGGGAACCCCTTGCCGCAGATGACGTCGATCTCGTACTCGGCGCGATCGGTGTACTCCTGTGCCACGCCGGCCGGAAAGCGCCGCTGCAGCCCGGCACTCACCTCGTGGCGCAGCCAGGAGCCTTGGTCGTGACCGTCGGGAACCGGGAACACCGGCATCCGGTCGCGCTGCGCCCAGACATCCGCGTAGGACTGAACCCGTTCGGCGATCAGCAAGGTGGAGTCGCAGGCCCCGGGAAGCTGGTCGTCCCACAGGGCGCGCATCTCGGCGGCCGACTTCAGGTAGTAGCCGTCACCGTCGAACTTGAATCGGGTGGGGTCCGACAGCGTCTTGCCGGTCTGAATGCACAGCAGCGCCTCGTGGTTGCCGGAGGCGTCGCGCGTGACGTAGTGGCAGTCATTGGTGGCCAGCGGAGGGATGTCGAGCTTGCGGGCCACCTCCAGCAGACCTTCGCGGACCCGGCGCTCGATGGACAGCCCGTGATCCATCACCTCGAGGAAGTAGTTGTCGGGGCCGAAGATCTCCCGCCACTTCGCCGCCGACTCCAGCGCCTCGCGATCCTGCCCCAGCCGCAGACGAGTCTGTACCTCACCGGACGGGCAGCCGGTGGTGGCGATGATGCCCCCGGCGTTCTCGGCGATGATCTCGGCGTCCATCCGCGACCACTTGCCCAGCTGGCCCTCGAACGACGCCAGCGACGACAACTTGAACAGGTTGCGCAGACCGGTGGCGTTCTCGGCCACCATCGTCATGTGGGTGTAGGACCCGCTGCCGGAGACGTCGTCACTCTTCTGGCTGGGATCCCCCCAGTGGACCCGACGGGTGTCGAATCGCGAACCGGGCGCGATGTAGGCCTCGACCCCGATGATCGGGGTGATCCCGGCCTTGGTGGCGGCGTTGTAGAACTCACTGGCGCCGAACATGTTTCCGTGGTCGGTCATCCCGATCGCGGGCATCCCCAGCCGCTGCGCCTCGGCCAGCATCGGAGCGATCTTCGCCGCGCCATCGAGCATCGAGTACTCGGTGTGGTTATGCAGGTGCACGAAGGACCGCGCGGCTGAACTGTCCATAGGTCCGTCAGTCTATGGCTGACCACTGACGCTTCATGGGCGTGTCGTCAGCCGTGTCTCTCGCGGCGGCGTTTCCCGGGACAACCGCCGTCGCCGTGCACTACGTTGAGGTTCGGCTGAAGCGGAGGAGACACATACATGAGCGTGTACCGGGTCATCGACATCATCGGGACGAGCCCGTCGTCCTGGGAGAACGCCGCGGCCGAAGCGGTGCACCGGGCCAAGCAGACCATCGACGACATCCGCGTCGCCCAGGTCGTCGAGCAGGACCTCACCCTCGACGACAAGGGCGGGATCATCTACCGCACCAAACTGCGGATCTCCTTCAAGATCCGGCCGCCGAAGTCCTCCTCGGACAGCGCGTCGTAACTACCCTTCGGGGCCACGCGCCCGTTCCGGTGAATAATGCCGGGCATGGCGCGCACATTCGACGACCTGGTGGCCGAGGCCGACGCTGCGTCGGTTGACGGTTGGGACTTCTCCTGGCTGGACGGCCGCGCGACCGAGGAACGGCCGTCATGGGGCTATCAGCGGCTGTTGAGCCGGCGATTGACCGAGGTTTCGGCCGCCGTTGACCTGAACACCGGCGGCGGTGAAGTGCTGGCCGGCATCGAGGAGATCAGCGAATCCCGCCCGCCTTTCCCCCCTACGATGGCCGCCACCGAATCGTGGCCGCCCAACGCGATACGGGCCAGCAGGCTGCTGCATCCGCGTGGCGTGGTGCTGGTCGCCACCGAGGACCGACCACCGCTGCCGTTCACCGACGAATCGTTCGACCTGGTCACCAGCCGGCATCCGATCGCCATGTGGTGGACGGAGATCGCCCGGGTGCTGCGGCCCGGCGGCACCTACCTCGGACAGCACATCGGGCCGGCGACCATGATCGAGCTGACCGAATTCCTGCTCGGGCCGATGCCGGACAAAGGCGCCCAATACGCCCCGGACGTCCAGCGCGCCGGCGCCGAAGCGGCCGGCCTGCAGGTGGTGGATGTGCGACTGGAGCGACTGCGCGCCGAATTCTTCGACATCGGCGCGATCATCTACTTCCTGCGCAAGGTGATCTGGATCGTGCCCGGCTTCACCGTGGAAGGCCACCTCGACCGGCTGCGTGAGCTGCACGAGCGCATCGAATCCGACGGCCCGTTCGTCGCGCACGCCACCCGGGTCTATTTCGAAGCCCGCAAGCCCTGACGCCGAGTCAACGCTGCAGGACGTCCAGCGCGTGTTGCAGATCAGCCGGGTATTCGCTGGTGATCTCGATGCGCCGCCCGTCACCGGGATGGGCGAAGGCCAGCGAACGCGCGTGCAGCCACTGGCGTTCCAGCCCGAGCTTGGCCGCCAGCGTCGGATCGGCGCCGTAGGTGAGGTCACCGCAGCAGGGGTGCCGCAGCGCGGCGAAGTGCACCCGGATCTGATGGGTGCGGCCGGTCTCCAGGTGCACGTCGAGCAGGCTGGCGGCGACAAATGCCTCCACCGTGTCGTAGTGGGTGATGCTGTGCCGGCCGTCGGCGGTGACGGTGAATTTCCAGTCGCGGCCGTGATGCCGGCCGATCGGTGCGTCGATGGTCCCGCTGGACGGATCCGGGTGTCCCTGCACCAGCGCGTGATAGCGCTTGTCGACGGTGCGCGCCTTGAACGCCCGCTTCAGCGAGGTGTAGGCGCGTTCGGAGATCGCCACCACCATCACCCCGGAGGTGCCGACGTCGAGACGGTGCACGATGCCCTGGCGTTCGGGCACCCCGGAGGTGGTGATCCGATAACCGGCCGCGGCCAGGCCGCCCAGCACGGTGGGCCCGGACCAGCCCACCGAGGCGTGGGCGGCCACCCCGGCGGGCTTGTCCACGGCGACGATGTCGTCGTCGGAGTACAGGATCGTCATGCCCTCGACCTCGGTCGGGGTGTTCTCCAACGGCGCCGGGGCCGCCGGCAGCCGAACCTGTAGCCACGCCCCGGCGGTCAGCCGATCGGACTTGCCGGCGGGGGTCCCGTCCAGTTCGACGTCGCCGCTCTCGGCCATCGTCGCGGCAGCGGTCCGCGACAGGCCCAGCAGGCGGGCCAGTCCGGCGTCGACCCGCATGCCGGCCAGCCCCTCGGGGACCGGCATGGATCGTTCGGTCACAGTCGCATCAGGGCTGCTCGTCGCCGCCGGCGCGGCCTCGGCCCACCACGTCGAAGTCGAAGCCGAACACCGACAGCCCCACCAGCAGGATCGCGCCGCCGACCACCGCGGGGTCGGCCACGTTGAACACCGGCCACCAGCCGATCGACAAGAAGTCCACGACGTGGCCCTGCAGGTGACCGGGCGCCCGGAAGAACCGGTCCACCAGGTTGCCCAGCGCCCCGCCGAGGATCATGCCCAGCCCGACCGCCCACCAGGGCGATACCAGGCGACGCGACATCCAGATGATGCCGAGCACCACGGAACTGGCGATCAGGGTCAAGACCCAGGTGTAGCTGGTGGCCATCGAGAACGCGGCACCGGAATTACGCACCAACGTCCAGGTGACCGTGTCGCCGATGATCGGCACGGGCTGACCCGGCGTGAGCATCTTCACCGCGAGCACTTTGGTGACGACGTCGACCATCAGCACCACCGCAGCCACCGAAAGAAGCAGGCCGAGGCGCCGGCGCGGCGGGGCGGGCTCCGGTGCGGGGTCCGCTACCGGCTCGGTCGAGTCGGTTGTCTCCTCAGTCACGCCCCCATCATCCCTTAAAGCGCGTGCGGCATGATCGCGGCATGGTGTCCCAGCGGCTCACGGTCATCACCACCGGCGGAACAATCGCCGCCAGCGCCGACGACGACGGGGTGCGTCGGCCCACCCGGCACGGCGCCGATCTGGTCGCCGGGCTGGGCGGCGATGCCGCCGATGTCTCGGTGGTGGACCTGATGTCGCGGGACAGCTCGGAATTGACCCCGGCCGACTGGGGGCGGATCCTGGCCGCGGTGCGGGCCGCCGTGGACGACGGCGCCGATGGGGTGGTGGTCACGCACGGCACCGACACCTGTGAAGAGACCGCGCTGTGGCTGGAGCTCGGCTATAGCGGGGCCCCGCCGGTGGTGCTGACCGGCGCGCAACGCAGCGCGGATGCCCCCGACGCCGACGGTCCGGGCAACCTGCGTGACGCGTTGCGGGTGGCCGCGGACCCGGCGGCCCGTGGTCAGGGGGTGCTGGTGTGCTTCGCCGGACAGGTGTTGGCACCGTTGGGCCTGTACAAGGCCACCACCACCGACCTGACCGGATTCGGCGGGCCACGCCTGGGCTCGGTGACCGCCGGGCAGGTGCGGCTGACCGTCGGCAAGATCCGCCCCCAGCTGGCCGCGACCGACCCGCCCCGCGTCGATGTCGTGGCGCTGTATGCCGGTGCGGACGCGATCGCGTTGGACGCCTGCGTGGCCGCCGGGGCGCGCGGTGTGGTGTTGGAGGCGTTGGGTTCGGGCAACGCCGGCTCGGCTGTGATCGACGGGGTGCGCAAGCACTGCCGGGACGGTGTGGCGGTCGCGGTGTGCAGCCGGGTCACGGATGCGCGAGTCGGCCCCGCCTACGGCCCGGGCCGGGCCCTGGTGGACGCCGGTGCGGTGATGGTGCCACGGCTGCGGCCGCCGCAGGCGCGGGTCCTGCTGATGGCGGCGCTGGCCGCGGGGCACACGGTCGGCGACGTCGTCGACCGGTGGGGCTGACGGCCGCCGGGTCAGCACCTAATCCGGCTCGGCTGAACCGGCGACGTAATCCGGCCAGTCCAGGCTTTCGACCGGGTCGGCCGGGCCGAGCCCCGGCTCGTCGGCAGGAAAGGTCCGCACCGGGCCCGGCCCGGAGCCACGGGTCTCGAATCGCACCGTCACCACTCCGTGGCCGGCGCCCTGTACCCAGCCGTGTCCAAGCTCGGGATGGGCGACGTCGTCCCCGACCCTCCACAGTGCAGTGGCCGGGGATGAAACGGGTTGCGGTGCAGGTATTTCAGTGTGATCGGATTGTTCAGCCGAGGATGCTTCCGGGAACTCCAGATTCGGGAACAACGACTCCTGACGAACATCGGTCAGCCCGGAGAACCCCACCCCGAGCAACCGGATCGGCCCGACATCCTGAGGATCCAGCAGCAGCCGGGCCGCCGCCGAGGTCAGCGTGGCGGCATCGGTCGTCGCATACGGCAGGGTCGCCGAGCGGGTCAGCACACTCATGTCGGCCTTCTTGAGTTTGACCGTCACGGTGCGGGCGCCGCGACCATCGCGCAGCAGCCGGCGGTAGGCATGCTCGCCGATCGGGCCCACCTCGGCGCGCAGCTGCTCCAGGGTGGTCAGGTCGACGGCGAAGGTCGACTCGGCGCTGATCTGTTTGGCCTCGGCCCGTTCGGCCACCGGACGATCGTCGATCCCGCAGGCCAGCCGGTGCAGCGCAGGGCCGATGGTGGCCCCGAGGATGCTGGCGACCTCGGTGTCGGTCAGCGCCGCGAACTGCCCGATGGTGCCGATCCCCAAGCGATGCAGCTTCTCCTCGGCCACCGGGCCGATCCCCCACAGTCGGCGCACCGGCAATCCGTCCAGCAGCAGCCGTTCCTCGGCCCGGCCGACCACCCGCACCCCGTCGGGCTTGGCCAGATCGGAGGCGATCTTGGCGATCTGCTTACCCGAGCCCGCACCCACCGAGGCCACCAGGCCGGTCTCGTCGAGCACGCGGCGTCGCAGCTGCTCACAGAACCGTTCGACATCGGCGCGGTCGGCTCCGGCCAGCTCCGCCGGCTCGCCGAACGCCTCGTCGAAGGAGAGTTGTTCGACGACCGGGATCACCGCACGCACCGTCTCGAAGACCCGGCGGCTGGCCATCCCGTAGACCGCGCCGCGCGGCGGCAGCACCACCGCGGTGGCTCCCACCTGTCGGCGTGCCTGGTGCATCGGCATGGCCGAGCGGGCGCCGAACACCCGGGCCTCATAGCTGGCACCGGCCACCACCCCGCGTCCCCCCGTCCCGCCGACCAGCACCGGCCGCCCGCGCAGGGTGGGGCGGGTGAGTTGCTCAACGGAGGCGAAGAACGCGTCCATGTCCAGGTGCAGGACCCAGCGGGCGTCCACAACGCTAGATCCTAAGGCGGGCCCGCCCCTGCCGCGGCGGCAGTGAGGCTACTTGGAGCCGCCGCCTGCAAGCTGGTGCGGGCAATAGAATTTCGCGGCGATCGCGGTGAACCGTGCCGCGTCGGCAATGCTGAGCCCGGGGTTGGCCTCGGTGATGTCGTTGAGCAGTTCCATGCTGCTCTCGCCGTTGGCCGCCAGTCCGCATTCGGCTTCGGCAACGGCCACGGCCTGCGCGGGATCGGCGAAGCTGATCCCGACCTGGTGCAGCGCCTCGATGAACTCGGCGCGTTCTACCGCGCTCACCTCGACGACACCCGGAGTGGCATGCCCGGGTCCGGCAAGCGCAATCGCTGCCGCCGCCGCGAACGCGACGATCGCAAATCTCATGAGATGCACTGAGGTCTCCTTGGTCAGGCCAGCGCCGAGTTCGCCCCGGCGAGCGCACTGTCCTCGTCTTCGAGCACGTGCACCGCATGAATCCCCGGTTTCAGGGACAACTTGGCGACCAACTCGTCGAGGCCGGCTTGGTCGACGTTCCAATGCTGCACGACGTCCGGCGTCTGCTGCAGTTGGGCGATCACCTGGTCGAGCGGAACCGGCGCCTGGCGGTCGTTGAGGTTGGTCGACAGCACCCGGGCCGCCGGCGCGATCGTCCGGGTCCGGGCGCCCGGGGCGCCCAGCGCCCCACCGGCGGCACTGCCCAGCGCTGCCGGCGCGAGCGCCCCGGGCAGGGCCCCGGCCGCCGGGGAGGCAGCGATCGCGGTGTCCGGCAACGAGGTGGCGGCCAGTTGGATGGCCGAGGTGGCACTGGCCCAGTTCGGCGGCACCGACAACGCCCCCACCCGCACGGCGCTGCCCGTACTGGCGCCGGCGGCGCGCAGGCCACCGCCCATCCCGCCGCCCAGGCTCAGTCCGGAGCCCGACAGGCCACCGCCGAGTGCGGACTTCGGAATGTCCACGACCGGCGCCTTGTAGCCGGCGCGGAAGTGGGTGATCCCCATGTTGGTGGTGGCGTGCACTCCGTTGACCCAACCGCTCTGGCTGGCGATTCCCGATACCGCGCTCAGGTCGGTCTCGAACAGTGTCCTCATCTCGGGCCCGCCAAGAAGGGTGTCGAGGCCGTTCTGCCACATGGAGGTATAGCCATTGGCCAGTGAATTGATCTGGTTCAGGACCTGCTGCAGGAGGTCGGGCGGGGTCGTTGCAGCTGCTGCGGTCGACTCGGCACTTCCGGCGTCTCCGCTGGTGGTCTGCGGCGCTGCGGTGAACGCGGTCAGGTTGGCTGCGGATGCCGAGGCACCGGCGTAGCCGAGCATGGCCGCGACGTCCTGCGACCACATCCGCAGGTATTCGGCTTCGACGGCGGCGATCTCGGTGCTGTTCTGCCCGAAGATGTTCGATGCCACCAGCGAGGCCAGCTGACTGCGGTTCGCGGCGATCGCCGGCGGGGGCACGATCCCGGCGAAGGCCGACTCATAGGCGCTGCCGGCCGCCGTCGCCTGGGCGGCGGTCTGCTCGACCTGGGCTGCCGTGGTGGACAGCCAGTTCACGTACGGGTTGGCTGCGGTGGCCATGGCCGCTGCCGCCGGCCCCTGCCAGCCGCCGCTCAGCCCGGCGAGCACCGCGGCGTAGGACGACGCAGTGGCATGCAGTTCGGTGGCCAGCCCCGACCATGCCGCCGCGGCGGCGAACAGCGGGTCGGCACCCGGGCCGGAATACATCTGTCCGGAGATGATCTCCGGCGGTTGCGCTGCGAAACTCCCAAACACCATGAACGCGACCTGCTTTCGTTACTTAGCGATCGGCGGGATGACGATGACGGTGGCCGTGGTGGCGATATCAGGCCCGGTCTGATTGTTGGTGACGTGCGAGATCGCACTGATCGCGCGGGTGGCACCGGCACCGGCGGCCGCCCGCACCGGCGTTCCGATTGCCCGCCCGGCCAGACTCGACAACGCCATCTGGCCGGCCAGCACGCCCTCGCCGTTGACCGCCAGTGCCGGGGCGGCCTCCAGCACGCTGGCCTGCAGCGCCACCGCAGCGGTCTTGACGGTCGGGATGGTGGTCGCCCAGCTGGCCGGGACCGACAGCGAACCGACCAGGCCCGCGCGCCCCAGCGCTCCCGAAACCGCCGCCGGAGTGGCCTGCGCACCGGTGAGCAGCGGGCTGGCCAGCAGCGGCTTCAAGGCACCCAATATCGGCTTGGGGTTGAGCGTGCTGGACAGGTTGCCGAGTCCGTTGGCCAGGGACGGGATGCTGATGGCCATCTGGTAGAAACTGCGGCCGGTGCTGGCGATCCCGATGCCGTAAGGTCCGTTCGCCGCGCCCAGCACCGTGTTGAACGTCTTCACAATCGCCTGGAGGTCGCCGGTAATCTGACTGGCGCCGGGAATCTGCCCGAGCACGTTGGACACGGTCAACTGCCCATTGGAGGCGACTGCGGACTGCGCCGCGTTGGCGGCGGCCGCCGACTGGCTGGTCTGGCCGGCGGAATTGGTGGTCTCCGGCGGGGCGGTGAAGGAGTCCAGCTTGGTGGCCGCCGCCGAGGAGCCGGCGTAGGCGTACATGGCGGCCGCGTCCTGCGCCCACATCGCGCCGTACTGAGCTTCAGCCGCGGCGATGGCCGGCGCGTTCTGGCCCAGGAAGTTCGTCGCGACCAGCGTCGCGAGCAGCGTGCGGTTGGCCGCGATCACCGGCGGTGGCACGGTGGCGGCATAGGCGGCCTCGTAGGCCCCGGCGGCCGCCTGGGCCTGCAGCGCGGTCTCCTCGGCGCTCACCGCGGTGGCCTTCATCCACGCCGCGTAGGGGGTCGCCGCGGCCGCCATCGACGTCGCCGAGGGGCCGTGCCAGGCCGAGTCGGCCAGATCGGTGATCACCGACTCATATGACGTCGCCGCATAGTGCAGCTCGGCCGCCAGCGCGGCCCAGTTCGCGGCGGCGGCCAACAACGGCGCCGAGCCGGGACCGGCATACATTCGCCCGGAGTTGACTTCCGGCGGCAGTGCCCCGAAATCCATCACTGTCCCCCGCTCTGGCAACGTCCGACATGTCCGTGAGTCAGGAACCAGTTAGCTCTGCTCATCTCCTGGTCGAAGGTTAGGAAGCCCGGCGAACAATCACGAACCCGTCATCGCCGAAATCGATGCCTTTCAGGCACCCGTCAGCCACCTCATCACCGCCGTGACCAGCAGAACAGCCGGTAAACGGGGCATTAATAATCTCGGCGCAATAAACCAGCCTTCAATTCAGGCCTTGGCTATCGCCACCCGCACTCCGTCACCGATCTCGGTGGCGCCGGGGCCCGGGTCGCCGAAGGAGAAACTGGTGGCCAGAATCTCCCCGGCGATCAGCTCGGCATGCGTCTGCGCCCACTCCAGTCGCTGCGCGGGCACCGACAGGACCACGCCGATCCGGTCGGAGACCTCCAGCCCGCTGGACTTGCGCAGTTCCTGCAACTCTCGGATCCGGTCCTTGGCCCAGCCCTCGGCTTCCAGCTCCTCGGTCACCTCGCCGTCGAGCACCACCAGACCGGCGCCCTCGGGCAGGGCCACGGTGAACTCCGGGTCGGCGGCCACCAGCTTCGAGGTGTATTCGCCATCGTGCAGCACCACCGGTCCGGCGCTGAGGGTGCCGTCCGCGTTGAGCACGCCCTCCCCCGCCTTGACCGCCTTGATCGCGGCCTGCACGTCCTTGCCCAGCCTTGGGCCGGCCACCTTCGCGTTGACCGCCAGCTCGAACCGGCCGTAGCGGTCGATGTCCTCGGTCAGCTCGACGGCCTTGACGTTGAGTTCGTCGGCGATCAGATCGACAAACGGCGCCAAGCGCTGCGGATCCTCAACGGCCACGGTCAGTTTCGGCAGCGGTAGCCGGACCCGCAGCTTGTGCGCCTTGCGCAGCGAGGACGCTGACGAGCACACGTCGCGGATCTGGTCCATCGCCGCCACCAGGGCGGGGTCCGCCGGAACGACACCGGCCTGGGGCCAGTCGGTCAGGTGCACCGAGCGTTCGCCGGTCAGGCCCCGCCAGATCATCTCGGTGGTCAGCGGCAGCAGCGGCGCCGCCAGCCGGCAGGTGACCTCGAGCACGGTGTGCAAGGTGTCGAGGGCGTCGGCGTCCTCGTCCCAGAACCGCTGCCGGGAGCGCCGCACGTACCAGTTGGTCAGCGCCTCGGTGAACTGCCGCAGTTGCTCGCAGGCGCCGGAGATGTCGCAGACGTCCAGCGCCTCGGTCAGGGCGTCACGCAGCGAGGCCAGCTTGGCCAGGATGTAGCGATCCAGTACGTGTTCCGAATCAGCCCGCCAACTACCGGGTTTCGGGGCATACAGCGCCAGGAAGCTGTAGGCGTTGGTGAGTGGCAGCATCACCTGGCGCACACCCTCGCGGATGCCCGGTTCGGTGACGATCAGGTTGCCGCCGCGCAGGATCGGCGACGACATCAGGAACCAGCGCATCGCATCGGAGCCGTCGCGATCGAAGACCTCGGTGACATCCGGGTAGTTGCGCAGCGACTTGCTCATCTTCTGACCGTCGCTGCCCAATACGATGCCGTGCGCCACACAGGTTTTGAACGCCGGACGGTCGAACAGCGCGGTGGCCAGCACATGCATCATGTAGAACCAGCCGCGGGTCTGGCCGATGTATTCGACGATGAAGTCGCCCGGGTAGTGCGGCTCGGCGTCTCCCGCCGCCGCGGCTTCGGGGTCTCCCGCCGCCCGCCCCAAGAACCATTCCGAGTTCTCGAACGGGTAGTGCACCTGGGCGTACGGCATCGAGCCGGAGTCGAACCAGACATCGAGCACATCGGGGATGCGCCGCATCGTGGAGCGGCCGGTCGGGTCGTCCGGGTTGGGGCGGGTCAGCTCGTCGATGTAGGGCCGGTGCAGGTTGTCCGGACGTACGCCGAAGTCACGTTCCAGTTCGTCGAGGCTGCCGTAGACGTCGATCCGCGGGTAGGCCGGGTCGTCGGACTTCCACACCGGGATCGGTGTGCCCCAGTAGCGATTTCGGGAGATCGACCAATCCCGTGCGCCGCGCAGCCAGTTTCCGAAGATCCCGTCCTTGACGTGTTCGGGATACCAGGTGATCTCCTGGTTGAGCTCGACCATGCGATCGCGGAACTTCGTCACCGCGACGAACCACGACGACACGGCGCGGTAGATCAACGGGTTCCGGCATCGCCAGCAGTGCGGGTACGGGTGCTCGTAGGTCTCGTGTCGCACGAGTACGGGTCCGTTGGCCGTGGCGGGGCCGGTCGAGTTCTTCAGGTCCTTGATGATCGCCGGGTTGGCGTCGAAGACGTGCTGTCCGGAGTAGTCGGGCACGCTGGCGTCGAAGCGCCCCTTGGCGTCGACCGGGGTGACCGGGACAATTCCCGCCGGGTCGGTGGTGTTCTTGTCGTCCTCGCCGTAGGCCGGCGCGAGGTGCACGATCCCGGTGCCGTCCTCGGTGGACACGAAGTCGGCGGCCAACACCCGAAATGCGTTGGCCGAGTCCATGAAATATGGGAACGGCGGCAGGTAGCGCAGGTCCAGCAGGTCGGCGCCGCGGTAGCTGCCGAGGATCTGCGGTTCTTCACCGAGCTCGCGCGCGTAGGCTCCCAGCCGTGCCTGCGCCAGCACGAACCGCTTGTCGTCCACCGCGATCTGCACGTAGCTGACGTCCGGGTTGACCGCGACAGCCTGGTTGGACGGCAGTGTCCACGGTGTGGTGGTCCACACCAGCAGGTAGGCCCCGTCCAGGTCGGTGCCGGAGGCTCCGCCATCGACCCTGAACCCGACGGTCAGAGCCGGGTCCTGGCGACTCTGGTAGACGTCGTCGTCCATCCGCAGTTCGTGGTTGGACAGCGGGGTCTCATCGCGCCAGCAGTACGGCAGCACGCGGTAGCCCTCGTAGGCCAGCCCCTTGTCCCACAGCTGCTTGAACGCCCACAGCACCGATTCCATGAACGGCAGATCGAGTGTCTTGTAGTCGTTGTCGAAGTCGACCCAGCGGGCCTGCCGGGTGACGTAGGCCTGCCATTCGTCGGTGTAGCGCAGCACCGATTCCCGGCAGGCTTCGTTGAATGCGGCGATACCCATCGCATCGATCTGCGACTTGTCGGTGATACCGAGCTGGCGTTCCACTTCCAGTTCGGCCGGCAGCCCGTGGGTGTCCCAGCCGAACCGGCGATCGACCTGGTAGCCGCGCATGGTGCGATACCGCGGCACGATGTCCTTGACGTAGCCCGTGAGCAGGTGTCCGTAGTGCGGCAGCCCGTTGGCGAACGGCGGGCCGTCGTAGAAGACGTATTCCGGCGCGCCCTCACGCCGGGCGATGCTGGCCCGGAAGGTGTCGTCGGCAGCCCAGTAGTTTAGGACCTCGGTCTCCAGCGCCGGGAAGTCCGGGGCGCCGGCGGCCGGCTTCGGATAGCTGCGTTCGCTCACTTGTCTGTCGTCTCCCACGGCGCGCCTGGCCGGGGACGACGCCGCGCGGTTGCGCGAGCGCCGCGGTACCACCCCGCTTGCCGCACCCGCCTGGGGCGCGACCGCTCGATGTGCGGCTGTGACGGGCCGTCCCGTTCGGGTCTACTGGGCCGGTCCGCCGCGCAGACCTGGCTGTTCTTCCGAAGGCTCCCCGGTGATGGCCGGATCTATGCCCTTGGCGAGGAGTCTAGAGCCCCTGATCAACCTCTGTGCTGGCAGGCCCGCCGGACTCTAGACTTTTGACCGTGGCATTCCGCGCGTCTGATGCCCGCGATGTCGTGTTGCCCCTGGCGCAGGCGGCCTACACGGTGATGACCGGCGCCACGCCCACCCTGCCACCAGGCTTCGGCAGTACCGCCCTGATCGAGGCCGACCCTGCGCACCTGGCAGCGCTGCCCGATCCCCACCCGGCGGCGGCGCTGGCCAAAAACACCAACATCTTCGGGCTGATGGGCCGCAACACCGCCAGTCGCACCGCGTTCGTGGCCTTTCGTGGCAGCTCCGATGTGTCGGACTGGATCGCCGACTTCGACTTCGTCCCGACCGGCTACACGTTCGTCACGGGGTTCGGCCAGGTGCACGCCGGATTCCAGGACGTCTACGACTGCGTCCGCGACAACATCGCCGCCAATCTGCCCGCGGCGGCTCGCGGTTGCGATCAGATCCTGATCACCGGGCACAGTCTCGGCGCGGCACTGGCCGTGCTGGCGGCACCGGACGTCGCCCGCGGCATGCCGCCGAACACGATCGAGCCGCGGTTGACCACGTTCGGCGGACCGCGGGTCGGGCTGCCCGACTTCGCCACCGCATTCGACGCGGCCATCGAATGCTGCTATCGGGTGGTGAACTTCCTCGACATCGTGCCGCTGGTACCGCCGTCGCCCTATGTGCACGTCGGCGCGGCGATCGAGGTGGACAGCGGCGGGGCCGTCGACGTGGGCTGGCGGCACAGCCTGGCCGCATATCACGCCGGACTCTCGGCACTCATCGCGTCGCAGACATGACCCGGGCGTCGGCCGATCGCAGCCGGCGCGCGGGGGCCTCTAGCCGGCCTCGCGACACTCCCAGCAGTCCGGCATCAGCCCGGTCTCGAGGAAGTCGGCGAGCTCCTCAGCCTGCTCCGGCTCCAGCTCGCTGTCGGCCGCGGGATAGATGACCTGCTCCTCCTTGTCGTTGTGCGTGGCAAGCTGATCCAGCAGTCGCTGTCCGGCCACCCTCATCCGGTTGATGTCGCCGGCGCCAGCCAGCTCCGCCAGCGCATTCATCGCCCGCCAGATCTCGCCGTGTTCACACATCATCACCGCCACCGGCATCGCCATGGGGCCGTGCCGGATCGGCGGGAACAGGATCCGCTCTTCGGCGTAGATGTGCCGCCGCAACGCCTCCAGGGCGGTGTTCAGGTGGTCGGCAGCCACCCGGCCGTTGTCGAGTTCGGTCAGGAACACAGCGAGTCCGTCGTCAACCTGGCGGTGCTCGAGTTCCAACGCTGCCGCCAGAGACTTCTGCCAATTATCCATGGACACGGCGATCTCCAATCCTCGTTCAGAGCGCTGCCTTGGCGCAGACCCAGCCGTCCGGCATCCGGCCGTTGGCGATGAACTCGGCCAGTTCGGCGACGGTCTCCGGCGCCAGGCCGGTGTCGGCGGCCGGGTAGATCACCGGCTCCTCCACCTTGTTGTGGTCGGCCAGCAGAGCCAACAGCCGCTCGCAGGCCTCGCGCAGCTTGTCACCGTCAGCGGGATCGCCTGGGCCGCCGACCAGTTCGTCGAGGGTGTCCATGGTGCGCCAGATCTCGCCGTGGCCCCGGATCATGCCGAAAACCGACATCATCTGGGCGCCCTTGCTGATCGGCGGGAACAGGATCTGTTCCTCCAGGTATATGTGGCGGCGCAGCGCTGCCAGCGTCGCCGCGAGGGCATCGGCGTCCACGCTGCCGGCGTCCAGCTTCTCCAGGAAGGCGCTGATACCGGCGTCGACCTCTTGGTGTTCGTGTTCGAGTGCGGCCGAGAGGTTTTCGTCTGACATGTGCCTGCGCCCCGTTCAGACCAGCGCCGCGTCGATGCTGATCTCGGCGCCGGCGAACAGGCGCGACACCGGGCACAGCGCGGCAGCGTCGCTGACCACCTGGGCGAATTCGTCGGCGGACAGCTCAGCCACCTGGGCACGAACGGTCAGCTTCGAGGTGGTGATGGTCGGCAGCCCGTCGACCTCGTCGAGGGTGACCGTCGAAGTGACCTCGAGCCGCTGGGGCGGCGTCTTGTTCTCGCCGAGCTTCAACGACAGCGCCATCGCGAAGCACGACGAATGTGCGGCGGCCGCGAGTTCCTCCGGGCTGGTCTTGCCGCCGGGCTGCTCGGTGCGCGCCGCCCAGGTCACCGGCAGTCCGTCGAGCGCTCCGCTGCTGCCGTGGCCCAGGGTGCCCGCACCGGTGGCCAGCGCCCCTTCCCAGGTGGTCCGCAAAGTCCGATCCGCGATGCTCATTCGCCGACTCCTCAACCCGCGGACACCGCCTGAAGCCGACCCGGAACCCGCGATTATTTTATACAACCAGGACTTGTCTAAATGTAGTCCATGGCGCAGTGCGCTGACCAGAGTCGGATCAGGGGGCGACTCAGGGCTCGGTCTCGTCCTCCGGCGGTTGGGTCACGGTCAGCATCTCGGTGGACGGGTCCGCGGCCGGTTCTGCCGGCCCCACGGACATCTCCGGGAACGCAGTGGCCACCATGTCCTCGAAAATCCAGTCCGGCGCGTCGGCCTGGCCGGCGGCGGCATCGGCTTCCGGTTCACCGACAGCTTCGGGTGCGCCGACGGCGCCCGATGCGCCGACGGCGGCAGCCACCGGAACGGCCGAACGCGACGCCCGCGCCGGATGCTCCCGCACGTTCAGCGGCCACCAGAACCACCGACCCAGCAGCGCCGCAACGGACGGCATCAGGAACGAGCGCACGATCAGGGTGTCGAACAGCAGGCCGAGCCCGATGGTGGTACCCACCTGGCCCACCACCCGCAAGTCACTGACCAGCATGGACGCCATGGTGAAGGCGAACACCAACCCTGCCGCGGTGACGACCTTGCCGGTGCCGCCCATCGCTCGGATGATGCCGGTCTTGAGCCCGGCACTCATCTCCTCCTTGAATCGGGCGACCAACAGCAGGTTGTAGTCACAGCCCACCGCCAGCAGGATGATCACCGACATCACCATCACCAGCCAATGCAGGTTGATGCCGAAGATGTACTGCCACACCAATACCGACAGCCCGACGGACGCCCCCAACGAGGCCAGCACCGTTCCGACGATCACCAGCGAGGCGATAAAGCTGCGTGTGATCAACAGCATGATGATGAAAATGATTGCCAGCGAAGTGATCCCGGCGATCAGCAGGTCATAGTCGGCGATTCCCTGCAGGTCGTTGAACAGTGCCGCGGTGCCTGCCACATAGACCTTGGCAGTCGACAACGGTGTGCCCTTGAGGGATTCGGTGGCGGCCTTCTTGATCAGGTTCACCCGTGCCATACCGTCCGGGGTCGCCGGGTAGCCGTCGTGGGTGATGAAGAAGCGCGCCGCGTGCCCGTCCGGCGACAGGAACAGCTGGATCACCCGTTTGAAGTCCGGGTTGTCGAATGCTTCCCGGGGCAGGTAGAACGAGTCGTCGCTCTTGGCGGCGTCGAAGTCCTGGCCCATCGCGGCCGAATCCCCGCCGACTTCCTCGGCCTGCGCCATGATCCCGGACATCGTGCTGTTCAGCGTCAGCATCATGGTCTGCAGGCTGCGCATCGCGGCAATCTGCGCCGGCATCATATCGAGCAGTTGCGGCGTCACCGCATCGACGTTGCTCATGACCGGCGCCAGCTCGTTGATCTTGTCGGTGAGCAGGTTGGCACTGTCCATCGACGCGTATGCCGACCGCAACGACAAACACGTCGGATCGCCACGGCAATCCTGTTGCGAGGAAACCGATTCGCGCAGCAGCTTGGAGGAATTGTTGAAATCGGCCATGTGCCTGCGCATCTCCGCGGCCACGTCCATCGCCTCGTGCGAGACACCGGTCGCTTCGTGCGTGTTATCGGCCATCTGCTGCATAAGGCCATACATTCGTTGCAGCGAGGCGATGGTGCCCTCAAGATCGTCGGCCTGCTTGCGCATGTCGGTGACCCGACTCTTGACGAAGTCCAGGTTCTGCATCTGCCCGGCGTTCTGCATGCTGAGCAGGAACGGGATCGAGGTGTGCCCCAGCGGGGCCCCCTCCGGCCGCGTCACCCCCTGCACCAGTGCCACACCCTCGACCGCGAAGACACTCTTGGCCAGCTTGTTGAGCACCAGGAAGTCCGCCGAGTTGCGCATGTCGCGATCGGCTTCGACCAGCAGCACCTCCGGCAGCAGCCGCGATTCCGGGAAGTGCCGCGACGCGGCGGCCCAGCCGAGGTTGGCCGGGGTGTCCTTCGGAATGAAGGACGGGTCCTTGTAGCTCACCTGATAGCCGGGCAGCGCCAGCAGTCCGATCAGCGCAACTGCGCTGGCAGCCACGAAGATCGGACCGGGCCACCTCACGATCGCGGTGCCGATCTTGCGCCAGCCGCGGTCCGACATCTTGCGTCGGGGCTCCAACAGACCGTAGCGACTGGCGACGGTCAGGACCGCCGGAACCAGCGTCAGCGCGATGGCCACCGCGACGAGCATTCCGACCGCGCACGGGATACCCATGGTCTGAAAGACCGGCAACCGGGTGAAGCTCAAACACAAGGTTGCGCCGGCGATCGTCAGGCCCGACGCCAGCACCACATGGGCGACCCCGCGGTAAGTGGTGTAATACGCCGTTTCCGGGTCCTCACCGGCGTGCCGGGCCTCGTGATAGCGACCGATGAAGAAGATGCCGTAGTCGGTACCGGCGGCGATCGCCAACGTCACCAAGATGTTGATCGCGAACGTGGACAACCCGATCAGGCCGACGTGTCCCAGGAAAGCGACGATCCCGCGCGCCGCGGCCAGCTCGATACCGACCACGGCCAACAGCAGAGCGACGGTGCTGAACGAGCGATAGAGCAGCATCAACATCAGCGTGATGACCGAAACGGTGGCCAGCAGGATCTTCAGCACCGCACGGTCACCGCTGGTGTTCATGTCGGTGACCATGGGGGCCGGACCGGTGACGTAAGCCCGGACGCCCGGCGGCGCCGGTGTGCGGTTCACGATGTCCCGGACCGCTTCGACGGAGTCGTTGGCCAGCGCCTCACCCTGGTTTCCGGCGAGGTTCAGCTGGACCAGCGCCGCCTTGCCGTCGGCACTTTGGGCTCCGCCCGCGGTGAGCGGGTCTCCCCAGAAGTCCTGGATGTGCTGGATGTGTTTCGTGTCGGCATTGAGCTGAGCAATCAGCTCGTTGTAGTAGCGGTGGGCGGATTCGCCCAGGGGCTCGTCACCCTCGATGACGATCATCGCCGCGCTGTCGGTGTTCGACTCCTGGAATACGTGCCCCAGCCGCGCCATCGCCTGAATGGACGGTGCGTCCTTGGCGCTCAACGAAACCGGGTGCTCCTTGGCGACCTGTTCCAGTGCCGGAACCGCCAGGCTCACCAACAGTGTGATCGCCACCCAGCCCAGGATGATGGGCAGGGCGAACCTGCGGACCAACCCCGGTGCGGATGGCCGACTACGACTCGGATGGTGCGTCTTCATCGGCCCCTCACCAGAAGAAATACCCAAGCGATCACTTTAACCCCCAGTTCAGGACCGCGACGGCAGAAATTACCCGATCAGGTAGTCAGACAGCGGGAAGTGGTCCTGCTCCTTCACCGCGCTGCGCACCGAGGTCGGCCGGAACAGCGGGGCCTCCCCGGTGCTCTGGTTGAACCAGTAGGAATTCGAGGTCGCGCAGTTGCCGAGATGGAACACCGAGCTGTCCAGCAGCCCCATCATCCGCTCGTAGAACCGGGCGTTGGCCTCCTCGGTGACTTCGAACGTGCGCGCCCCCCGGCGCTGCACCTCGCCGAACAGCCGATTCATGTGCCGAGTCTGGTATTCCACGGTGTTGAACCAGGACAACCCGACCCACGAGAACGGGCTGGCCATGTTGATGAAGTTCGGGAACTGCGGGGCCGTCATGCCCTGATAGGCCTGGAAACGGGTCTCACGCCACCATTTGCCCAGGTTGCGACCGCCGCGCCCGATCACCTCGATCGCCGGCAGGTTGCCCTCCCAGACGTCGTATCCCGTCGCCAGCACCAGGGTGTCGATCTCGCGCTTGGTGCCGTCCCGCGCCACGACGCCGTCGGGTTCGATCCGCTCGATCCCCTCGGTCACCAGGTGCACATTCGGCCTGGCGAAGGTCGGGTAGTAGTCGTTGGAGATCGACGGACGCTTGCAGCCGAAGTCGAAATCGGGCCGCATCTTGTCGGCGAGTTCACGATCCTGCACCCCGCGGCGCCGATGCAGCGCCGATTGGGCCGCCATCGCCTTGTTGAGGAACTTGAAGCGCCGGTAGCGCCACATGGTCAGGACCATCATGAAGTCGGTGGTGTTGTCGGTGAGCCACCGCACGATGCGCTGGGTGAACGGCACCCGGGCGAACATCCGCTGCGCCACGGGCGGAAATACCACGTCGGACTTGGGCGTCACCAGGATCGGGGTGCGCTGATACACCGTCAGATCGGCGACCTCTTTGGCCAACTCGGGGATCACCTGGATCCCGGTGGACCCGGTTCCGATGACCGCCGCCCGACGGCCCGCCATCGAGTAATCGTGGTCCCACTCGGCGGTGTGCACGATATGGCCGGCGAACGTCTCGATGCCGGGGATCTCGGGGATCTTCGGCTGGCACAGGAAGCCGGTGGCCACGATGAGGAACTGCGAGGTCAGCGTCTCACCGCCGGCCAACGCCACCCGCCACACCTGGGCCTCCTCGTCCCACTGGGCGCCGTCGACCGTGGTGTTGAAGCGCATGAAGCGCGTCACGTCATATTTGTCGGCCACATGCTCGGCGTAGGCCTGGACCTCGTTACCGGGGGCGAACAGCCGCGACCAGTAGGGGTTGGGCTCGAACCAGTAGGAATAAGTAGTAGAGGGCTGGTCGACGGAGAGTCCCGGGTAGTGGTTGACCCGCCATGTTCCGCCGAGTCCGTCCAGGCGGTCGACGATCAGAATGTTGTCGTAGCCCAGCTTGTTGAGTTGAATCGCCGTACCGATTCCACCGAAGCCCGCGCCAACGATGATGGCGTCGTATTGCTGGGTCCCCATAAGGACGACACGGTACCGCAAGAAAGCCAGATCTCGCTGGTCGCGCAGCTCAGCCGAACCGCGCTCAGCCGGGCCCGAAGGTCAAGCTTCGGACGCTGCCCGATCGCGACTTGGCCGCGGGATGGCGGCAATCACACCACAGCGGCGCGCCAAGCCTTAGGGTTTTGCCAAACTCGGCTGTAAGCTTCAAACTCGGCTGCGCCCCATGGCGGTGCGGGCCTGGGAAGAGGATGGTTCCGAGATGCCGACCGTCGTGAACGACATCTGCTGGCTACTGGCCGGCATGCTTGCGGTGTCCTCTATTCCCTGCGCTGCTTTATACCTGGTGCGACGCTGGAAAAGGGCCATGGACGTCGGCGGCGACGGGGCGTACCGCGAGATTCTCGCGACGCTCTCCGACAGTTCGGTGCGGCGCAACTTCAACCCGTACGTGGACATCGAATGGGATTCGCCCGAACTCGCCGTCCGCTCGGACGACGCGAGCTGGGTCCTGTCAACGACGGACCCGTTGGGGCGCCACCCGTGGTACCAGGCGCAGCCCTTGCAGAAGAAGATCGCGATGGGCATGTGGCGACAGGCCAACATGGCCAAGGTCGGCGTGCAGTTCGAGGGCATTCTGGTTCGGGGCCTGATGCACTACACGTTCTGGATCCCGAACGGCTCCCCGGAATACCGCTACTGCCTGCATGAGTGCATCGAAGAGTGCAACCACACCCTGATGTTCCAGGAGTTGATCAACCGCATCGGGATCGATGTCCCCGGAATGCCGCGCTGGCTGCGGCTGTTGTCTCCGGTCGTCCCGCTCTACGCCGGACCGCTGCCCAACTCGTTCTTCTTCGGGGTTCTGGCGGGCGAGGTGCCCTTCGACTACCTGCAGACCAATGCGCTGCGCGAGGACGTGACGGTCCATCCGATCGTCCGGCGAATGATCGGCATCCACGTCGCCGAAGAGGCACGCCACATCTCGTTCGCGCACAAGTACCTGGAGCGGCGGGTACCACAACTGTGGTGGAGCAGCAGGTTCATGCTCTCGCTGTACGTGCCGGTTGTCATGCGGATGCTCGGCCAGGCGATGGTGGTGCCGCCCCGCCAGTTCTTCCGCACGTTCGATATTCCGCGGTCAGCACGCCGGGAGTGGTTCTTCGGCGCACCGGATGCACGCCAGTCCTGGCGGGACATGTTCGCCGACGTTCGGATGCTCTGCACCGAACTGGGTCTGATGAATCCCGCGGCGCGCCTGATGTGGCGCATCTGCAAGATCGACGGGGCCCCGTCGCGGTACCGCGGGGAACCTCAGCGCGCGCAGGTGCCGATGCGCGTTACCGGCGTCTAGAGCACCCGCTGAGCTGTGCCATACTTTCGGTATGGTGCGTTCCCCATCTGAGACCTTGGAAAAAGTCGGCGCCGATCTGGTCTACCGGATCTCGGCAATGCCGCTGTACAAGAAGGCCTTTAAGTACTGGTACCCGTTCATGACCAAGCGGATGGGACACGACGACGTCGTCTTCCTCAACTGGGGTTACGAGCAGGACCCGCCGCTGGGCCTCAAGCTCGACGAGGCCGATGAAGAGAACCGGTACTCGATCCAGCTCTACCACCAGACCGCCACCCAGATCGACCTGGCCGGCAAGAACGTGCTCGAGGTCAGCTCCGGCCACGGCGGCGGTGCCTCCTTCCTGGCCCGCACGCTGGCGCCCGCGTCCTACACCGGCCTGGACTTCAACCCCGACGGCGTGGCTTTCTGCCAGAAGCGCCACCAGGTGCCGGGCTTGGAGTTCGTGCAGGGTGACGCGCTGAACCTGCCGTTCCCGGACAATTCGTTCGACGCGGTGGTCAACGTCGAGGCCTCGCACATCTACCCGGACTTCGCACAGTTCGTCCGCGAGGTGGGCCGGGTGCTGCGTCCCGGTGGGCACTTCCTGCACACCGACTTCCGCGCCAAGGAAGACATCGAGTCCTGGCAGCAGACCCTGGCCACCCCGCCGCTGCGGCTGGTCAACGAGCGCGACATCAGTCGCGAGGTCGTTCGCGGCCTCGCGGCCAACTCGCCGCGCTCCAACGATCTGATCAACGAGCGGATGCCGTTCTTCCTGCGCCGCTTCGCCCGGGAATTCGCGGTGGTCGAGGGGTCGCTGTTCTACCGTGACCTGGACCGCGGCGAGATCACCTACCGCATCTTCGACCTCGTCAAGGACTGAGGGCAACAGAATCGTCGGATCGCCGGAGCGGGCCGGGACGCCAGTCCCCCCGCTCCGGCGCTTCTTTAGGGACCGCCGACCCTTCAGCCGACGAACCAAACCGGGTTAGGGTGGCGGCTGCGCCCAATCGCGGGGCCAATCGCACACACCCAACGATCGTGACGAGGGGCTTGCCAGATGGACCAGAGGGAACTGACGCGCCGACTTCGATTCCGCGCCAGTCTGCTCAAGATCGGCACCGACGGGCTTATCGGGGTGGTCCGCGACCGGGCGACCGCCTACCGATACGCCTTGACCGGACGCGAGACCGCACCGCTGACCGATTTCGACCCGTTCGCCCCCGAGACGATGCTCGACCCCTATCCGGGATACCGCACACTGCTCACCGGCCCCAAAGTCTGGTACAGCCGCAAACGCGGCATCTGGATCATCCCGGGTTACGACGAGGTCCGGCAGGCGTTGCGCGACGACGAGGCGTTGTCCTCGGCACAGAGCCAGGCCCGCTTCCGGGTCCGTCTACAGACCATGAACGCCACCGACCCGCCGGTGCACACCCGGCTGCGCCGGTCGGTGTCGCGAGCCTTCACCCCCCGCGCCATGAAATCGTGGGAGATCAACATCAACCGCGTCGCCGACGAACTCGTTGCCGAGATGATCGGGCGCGGACGAGTCGAGATCGTGGCCGACTTGGCCAAACCGCTGCCGAACCGGCTGATCACGATGATGCTGGCGATACCGCAGGAAGACCGCCACCAGTTCCTGGAATGGGCGGACACGATCAATGAGGCCGCGTTCGCACCGCTGAATCTGCGCGGGATGGCGATGAACATGCGCTCGAGTCAGGCGGTCATCGCGATGCACCGCAGTCTCGACCCGATGATCAAGGCGCGCCGTGCCGTATCCGGCGACGACCTGATCTCGATGCTGGCGGCGCCCAGCGGCGACGACACCCTCTCCGATGACGAGGTGTTCTGGACCGCGTCGATGCTCGTCGGCGCCGGCAGCGAGACCACGACGAACCTGATCTCGGGCCTGTTTCTGACGCTGGCACAGCGTCCGGACGTCTACACGCGGCTGCGTGAACACCCCGAGTTGATTCCCGCAGCCATCGAAGAGCAGCTGCGGCTGGTCTCCCCGGTTCAGGGGTTCTACCGGACCGCAACCCGTGACTATCGGGTCGGCGACCACACCATCCCGGCAGGTGCGCGGGTGTTGATCCTGTACGCGGCCGCCAATCGCGATCCGCAGCACTACCCCGATCCCGACACCTTCGACTTGGACCGCAACCCGACCGACCACCTCGCGTTCGGTGGCGGTGCGCACTACTGTCTGGGCACGCACCTGACCCGGATCGAAGTGAGCCGGGTACTGACGCAGCTCATCCCCCATGTCAAGGCGATCCGGCTGGACGGTGAGCACCGCTACCTGGTGAATGCGACGATGCGCGGCCTAGAGCACCTGCCTGTCGAGTTGGTGCCCGCCGACGCCGACTCCGATGAGGCGGCGAGCGACTTACGATCCGGGTCCACCGGCACCCGATGACCGCCGAGCCGGTCGCCCTGGTCACCGGGGCGACTAGCGGTATCGGCGAAGCGACCGCAGACCGGCTTCAGGCTGCCGGGTATTGCGTCTACGCCGTCGGCCGCAATCCTGAAGCGCTGCAACGCCTGCAGTCGCGCGGGCTGGCGGCCCGCGCGCTCGATATCACCGACGAGCAGGCGGTGGAACGCCTGATCGCGGAGATCATCGCCGAGCACGGCCGCGTGGACGTCTTGGTCAACTGCGCGGGGTTTCCGCTGACGTCGCCGCTCGAACAACTGCCGCTCGATGACCTGCGCAACCTCTTTGAGACCAATGTGGTTGCAGCACTTCGCCTGTCGCAGGCGGTGCTGCCCGGAATGCGTGGCCGCGGGGCGGGGGTCATCGTCAACATCGGCAGCACCGGGGGCCGCTTCGCCAGCCCGGGCGCCGGCGGGTATCACGTGATCAAGTACGGCATGGAGGCACTGTCGCTGTCGTTGCGCGCCGAGGTGGCACCGTTCGGCGTTCGAGTGGTGCTGCTCGACCCGACCGCGGTGCACACCCCGTTCGTCACCTCGCAGCAGGAGGCACAGCCGTCCTACGCCGACGACGACCCCTACGCGGCGTTCAAACGCCGTTACGCCGACAACACCCGCGAGCTGACCGCCAAGCGCGGGGTGATGATCGAGCCCGACGCCGTGGCCCGTGCCGTGGTGCGCGCTGTTCGGGCGCGCAACCCCAGACCGCGTTATGTCGTAGGCCTCTCCGGCAAGCTCACCGTGCTGGCTCGGGCTTTGCTGACCGACCGCATGTGGGACCGAATCCTGCTGCGCGGGTTACGCGACTGAGGCTCCCGAGCCCCCCGACCCAGTCACTGACCAGGCATACCGTCCGTGACATACTTCCCGAATGGCTACGATGAACCGCCTGATTTTTAATCCGGTTTCCCACCGCATCATGACGAATCCGTTCGTCTACCACTTGTTGTTCACCTCGTTCGTGACCAAGCGGTTCGCAACCCAGACCAAAATGCTCAGCGGTGACGACTGGCTGTTCCTGAACTACGGCTACGAAGAGGACCCGCCGATGGCGGTGCCGCTGGACGCCTCAGACGAGGCCAACCGCTTCTTCATTCAGCAGTACCACCGCACCGCCGCCCTGGCTGATATGGCCGGCAAGAAGGTGCTCGAGGTGAGCTGCGGCCACGGTGGCGGCGCGTCGTATGTGACCCGCACCTTCAAGCCCGCGTCCTACACCGGTCTGGACCTCAACGAGACCGCCATCGAGTTCTGCCGGGAGCGCCACCAGCTGCCCGGGATGGACTTCGTGCAGGGCGACGCCGAGAACCTGCCCTTCGAGGACGACTCGTTCGACGTGGTGTTCCAAGTGGAGGCATCGCACCTGTACCCGCACCCGGCGAAGTTCTTCAACGGCGCGGCACGGGTTCTCGCTCCGGGCGGGCACTTCCTCTACACCGACTTCCGTCGGCGCAGCGAGCTGGCCCAGTGGGACGCCGAGCTGGCCGGCACCGGATTGCGCCTGGTGTCCGAAGAGGACATCAGCATGGACGTGTTGCGCGGCAACGAGAAGAACCTGGCCCGCAAGCAGGACATGATCGCCCACCACGGCGGCCTTGCCCGCTTCGCCAGCGCCGCGACCGACTGGACCTTCAACGGTGCGCTGAAGAACGGCGAGTTCGTCTACCGGCTGTACCACTTCACCAAGGACTGACGTCCTGGCGAACGGCTTGGGTTACAGGCCTCGGTCGCCCAGCCAGCCGTGGATTCGTTCGGCCACGGCTTCCCAGCCCGGCTCAAGCATCATGTTGTGCCCCATGTCGGGGAAGAACTCCGCTTCGGTGCGGTAGGCGCGCGCGGTCGCCCGCACCTCTTTGCGGGTGTGGGCGCCGTCCTGCTCTGCTCCCAACACCAGCAGCGGTGTCGTCACCCGGTCCGGGTGCGGCAGTTTGAGCACCAGGCAGTCGACACTGACCCGGGAACTGTCCTCCTGCAAACGGGCCGCGCAGTCGGCGACGACGTCTTCAGGGGTGTTGGCGGAAAAGAACTTCTCCCGCGCCTGAGCCGGAGTATTGATGTACTGCAACGACTTTCCGGTGAACGCCATCTTGACGGCCTGCCCCGGACGGCGCCGCAGCCAGCGCAGGCTCGACCCGTAGTTGCCCTGCGGGGGAATCGAGGCCATCAGCACGCCGGCCGGCGCGGTGTTGGTCTCCAGGTACTTCTGCACGATCAGCCCACCCATCGAGTGGCCGATCACCACCGGGGGCACCTGCAGGCTGTCGGCGACCGACTTGACGTCGGCGACGTAGTCATCGACGGTGCAGTCTCGCAGCGGCTTGTCGATCGCGCTTTGGCCGTGACCGCGGAAGCTGACCGCCACCGCACGATAGCCGTGGTCGGCGAAGTAGCCGAGGAAATGCTCGTTCCAGCACCAGGCAGCGTGCCAGGCCCCGTGAACGAACAACAGTGGAACAGGATGGGCCTCGCTGACACAGCCCTTGTCGATCACCTCAAGCAACACACTGCTCCCCCTGTCCGGCGCGCGGCCGTCCCCTGGACTCGACGATAACCGGGTTGTCCCCCGACCCTGGTTGCGAGTTGACAATGGAGTACGCCGCGCCAGCAACGGTAGCAGCGGCTCATGCGGCAAGACCCGGTACGCCGACACCAGCAGCCGATTCGCCCACCCCGGCGTGACCCGGCCCTTGCCCGCGGTCAGCCCGTCGATCGCCGCCCGCGCAACCTGGTCCACCGACTTCCACATGACGCCGGGAAGGACGTTCTTTCGTTCGCCTTCACGGAACCCGGCGGTGGCATCCAATTGGGTGTCGACCGGTCCCGGACACAGCGTCGTCGCAGTGACCCCGGTACCGCGCAACTCACTGCGCAGGCTCTCGGTGTACGAGGCGACGAACGCCTTGGCCGCACCGTAGGTCGCCTGCCCCGGCAGCGGGCCGAATCCGGCCACCGACGACACATTCAGCACGGCCCCCTGCCCTCGGGCCACCATGCCGGGCAGGAATCGGCTGCACAGATCGACGACAGCCGCCACATCGACCTCGACCAGGTCCAGTTGACGCTCGGGCTCTGTTTTGGCGGCCAGTGCCACCACCGACAGACCCGCGTTGTTGACCAGCACCTCCGGTACCAGGCCTAATGCCGCGATCCGATCCGGCAGCGCGGCACGCTCGGCTCGGCGGGACAGGTCGGCGGGCAGGACGTGCACCGGGTGCGGACTCAACTCGGCGGCGAGCGCGTGCAGTCGTTCGGCGTTACGCGCGACCACGATCAGTTGGTGGCCGCGCCGGGCGAACTCACGCGCCATCGCAGCGCCGATCCCCGACGAAGCGCCGGTGATTATCACGGCCCTGTCATCGCTCGGTGCCGGTACACCCACGGGCCCCACCCTAATCCCCCGCGGTTGCCGCGACGAACGTCTGGCAAATAATCGCCACCTCGACAGGCGCTGGGACAAGTTCCTGTGTACGCTGACGCGGACATGTGTGTGATGTAAATGGGGGAACTTGATGACACGCTCTAGCTATCGGTGGATGACAGTCGGTTTGTTGGCGGGGGGCTGCGCCGGCATGCTGGGACTGACCGCCGCGATCAACCCGTCGGTTGCCCACGGCCAGGACAGCGGCACCGCGTTGATCATGGGTTACGTGATGACGCCCGATCCCGGCTCGGTTTACGACCAGCGGGTCATGGATCTGTTCATCAACCCCCCGCACCCGTTTGCCGGCCAGTCGGTCTACCCCGGGTACACCCCGGTGGTCGAGCCGCTGAACCCGACGGATTACGGACAGAGCCTGCTGGACGCCGCTCAGAAACTGAACCAGGACATCGCCAAACATCTGGAGGACGGGCCGGTCACGGTCTTCGGCGTCTCGTCCACGACATCGATCGCCACCCAGGCGATGATCGATCTCGCCCAGGCCGGCAGCAACGCGCCTGATCCGGCTGATCTGCACTTCGTGCTGGTCGAGAACCTGAACAATCCCAACGGCGGGATCATGACCCGCTTTCCGGACAACCCGATGATGAGCCTGCCCGCCACCCCGTCGGATTCGCCGTACACCACTGACGTCTACAACTTCGAGTACAGCGGCGCCAGCGACTTCCCGAAGTATCTGACGAACCTGCTGGCGGTGGCGAACTCGATGGCGGGCTACGTCTACCTCCACCCGTACCTGATCACCGGCTACCCGAGCTCGTGGGACCCGAGCTCGATGGCCGACGCGGTGCAGCTTCCGATGTCCGAGGGCTACGACGGGGCCACCTCGTTCTACCTGATCCCCACCATGAACCTGCCGCTGCTCGAGCCCATGCGGCAGTTCCCGCTGTTCGGGCCGGCGATGGCCGACCTGATTCAGCCCGCTCTGCGGGTGCTGATCGACCTGGGCTACGACCGCTCGGATCCGGCCGACATCGCCACACCGGCGACCTTCAGCATGCCGACGATCGATTGGGACCTGGTGTCCCAGAACCTCCAACTGGGCTTCGAGCAGGGCTGGACGGCCGCGCAGGTCGACCTGGGGATGCTGCCGCAGACGGCGCTGCCCGACCTGTACCCCTATCTGCCGGACATCTCGGGCCTGATCGCGGGATAACCGCACAGTTGTCAGTCGAAGGGCCGGCCGGGTTGAACCCGGCCGGCCCTTCGACTTATGTCGGGGTGACTATGCCGGCGTGACGTCGAAGAGGGCGTCCCACAGCCCCTGGATGTCGAACGGCCCGATGATCCCGATGTTGTCGGCGATGTTGAACAGGTAGTTGCCGAGGAAGTCGTGAATCTGGTCGACGGTGGGCAGGTACGGGGTGGTGTCGATCGCCGGGTCGTCCGGCAGCGGGTTCTTCAGGTCGAGCAAGACGGTGCCCAACCGCCACAGCCATGCTTCGTATTCGATGATCTCCGGTGTGGAGACATTGGCCGTGCCGTCGTCGTAGGCCGACAGCCATTCGTCGATGACGGGGTTGCCGGGCCATAGGTCACCGATGGCTTTCGCCAACAGGTAGTAGCTGGGCATGTTCCAGTCGTTGGGGTCCATGATGGTGCCCGAGGGGTCGGGCAGCAGGCACGGGCCGGGACAGAACGGACTGCCCGGGATGAACGGGTTGAATGCGACCAGCACCGACGCGATCAGTGCCTGCACCACCCGGCCGAACTCCACCAGGTCGGGCAGCTGGAACTTGTCGAAGTCGAACGGCTGCAGCAGGCTGTCGAAGAAATTGATGAACGGCTGGTCGAAGTTCATCTCGTAGTGGCTGCCCGCCCACGGCATCAGCGGGGCGTTCGGGTCGATATTGGGGTAGTCCTCCGGGTTCAACCCCAGCTGTTCCAGGGTGCGAGTGCCCTCCCAATAGAACCCGTCGTTGGCGAACCCGATGTTCTCCATCCCCGGCGAATTCGGGTCGAAGTAGTAGGAATTGCCGTTCATCATGTCCGAGAACGGGATCTGAAACCAGTTCTCGATCAACGGAAACTTCTGTAGGCCGGTGGCAATCAGCAGGCTCCACAGCCCCTGGTCAATCCAGCTGAAGCCGGTGATGGGACTGGTCGGCATCGCCGGCAGGCAGTCCATGCCCGCGCAGGTCAGGTTCACCGGGATCTCGACGTTGGCCAGCATGGACAGCTGCTGGGCCAGACCCGGGTAAAAGAATTCTCCCTCGTGACCGGCACCGGACAGCTCCGGGAACGGCACCAGCAGCTGAATGATCGACTCAAAGTGGCCTAGGTCGCCGGGATCCTCACCCCAGACGTTGGTCGGACTGCCGACCCACCACGGCCCGCTGTAGAGCAGCGACTTCGACATCGTGTCGAGGGCGTGGATCTCGTTCGCCGGGATGTTGACCAGTGCCTGAAACAGGTTCAGCGGCACATTGAGCAGCGATTCACCGGCGGTCAGGCTCGGCGCGAGCCGGACGGCAGCGGCATCGGCGCCAGGAACCGGCAGCGTCGCCGGAGCGACGGCGATGAGCCCCGCCATCGTGATGGCCAACCCCGCTGTGGAGTACGTGCGCAGGGCGGCGACCATCCCGATGAGTCCTCCAACCACGATTAAAGGCCGTGCCTGAAACGGCACGACCTAAGACGGTTTATGCAATCTACCAAAGAAAAACCTAAGCGCAACCGATAGAGGCTGGGCCCCGAAACCACAGCAGCCCGGCCGCGAAAACGGCCGGGCTGCGGGGGTGTAGCTAGAGGTCTAGAAGCCGAACCAGCCCGACATCTCGGCCCACAAAGCGTCGAGTTCGTTGACGAGACCACCCGACGGGTCCATGAAGCGCAGCAAGTCATCCCAGAGCAGCAGCGAATTCTTGCCGCCGAAGTCGCCGATCACCTGCTCGTCGAGCGGCAGATCGGGGTTCCAGGTCGGCGGCATGTAGTAGCCGGTGTCGGGATTAATCGGCCATGGACCCAACAGGCCCGGGTCGGTCAACACCCCGCCGTTGACGAGCAGGGCCGGCAGGTACGGGTTGATGGCCGCCAGATCGTCGATGATCTGGTTGTGCGTCGCCGCATCGAAGGTGAATATCCCGGTCTGCAGAGCAGAAATACCGGCCATGATCTGCTCGTCGGTCCCGCCGTTGGCATTGCCGATGGAATTCGCCGCTTCCTGCTCGGTCAGGTCGATCCACTGCTGGATCAGTGGGTTGGGAGCGCCGATGGACTGGATCGACTTGACGAGGTCAAGGCTGGTCACCCCCCACGGCGGGGAGATCGGCGCCATATTGCACAGTCCCGGGCACATCGGGCTGCCTGGGACGTAGGGGTTGAAGTCGACGACCATTCCGGCGATCAGCGCCTTCATCGCCTGGAAGACGTCTTCCGGGCTGACGAAGTGGAAGCCGGTGAGCGGGTCGTTGCCGTTGACGCTCCAGTCGACCGGCTGCATCAGGCTGTCGAACCACTTCTGCATGGGGCCGAACGGGTCCAGCTTGAAGGTGAGGCCCGCCCACGGCATGAGGTTGATCTGGTTGCCGTACTCGTCGAGGACGGGCTGGCCGTTTTCGTCGAGAAGCGGATGCGTGCCCGGGTAGCCGAAGCCGGGCTGAGCCTCACCGGACCATGGGCTCCCGCCGTACATGGGCCCGCCCGGCACCGCGCCGCCCTCACCGACACCGGCGTCCGGGTTGGCGATGCCGCCGGAGGTGGGGTTGTCCGGGTCGCTGAACGGGCTGTCCGGGAATTTGTAGCCGTTCAACATGTCCTGGATCGGCACCTTGAGCCAGTACTTGAACAGGTCCAGCTGATTGTCGTCGTTGGGGAAGTTGGTGAACTTCTTGAAGAAGTTCAGCGTCGCATCCAAGGCGGTCAGCCCGGTGATCGGCTCGACCGGAGACATCGGGTAGCACTGGATCGAGTCACACGAGGCGCTGATCGGCAGCAGGGCCGCGGCGAACATCGCGAACTGCTGGCCCCAGCCCGCGGTGCCGTTGGCCAGGGCATCCGGGTCGATCGTGGGGTCGTACAGGCCGGAGAGCTGGGGCGCGAACGGGAACAGGAAGTCCATGACCGCCATGAAGTGGCCCGGGTCGCCCGGGTCCTCGCCCCAGATGTTGGTGGCGCTGGGGGTGAACCAGTTCCCGGTGAAGAAGAACGAGTTGGCCAGCACGTTGGTGGCCGACACCTCGTTGAAGGGAATGTTGACGAGGCCCTGGAACAGGTTGAACGGGATGTTGAAGATGGAAGCCTCGGCTGCGAGCTGCACCGCCCGCTCGGCGACGTCCAGGCCGCTCTTCCACGGCGCGACCGGTGCGACCGGGGAGATCGCCACAACGCTCGCGGCGGCAACGACGGCACCCGCCGTCATGTGGCGGCGCTGAGGCACCGCACGATGTGCACCGGCGATCGCGTATCGACGCTCCGGCACCGCACGGTGCCGACCAGCGGTCGTACGCCGACGCGCCTGTGTCACATCATGCTTCACATTTCCCCCTTGAGTCCCCACCGAACCGTGACAGCATATAGGTGTCACGGTCCTGTGTCTAAGCGAGTACGGGTTAATTTACATGGTGTGCGGAATAACGTCTGTTAAGTCGCACATCATGATCATCTTTGGCTTATCTTGTGGTCCAAATCAGCGGATTCGCCTCATCCGGTTACCGCGTCCGTCCAGCTGAGCGTCCTGAACCGACCTGTCTGCGGGTGGTCGGCCCGTAGGGCCCGCGCAGCCAGCCCAACGGGACCATATCGCACGGCGCGACCGAGCGCAGAGCGCCGAAGCGCGCCCGAGGCGCAGTTGATCAGGCGGACCTAGAACCAGCCGCCCACAGCCCCGAGGCCCAGGGCGTCGAACAGGCCGGTGAACCCGTCCGCGGTTCCCAGCGCGGCGCCGCCCATATCGCCGGTGTCGGTGGCAGCACCGAGCACCGGGGTGAGGTCGTCGAAGTTCACCGGCTGGTAGCCGGCCAGGTTCGCCAGATCAGCGAAGGTCTGCTGAACCCCGGTCTGCTGCATGAGGTCGATGAGCTGCTGCATCGCCGGCGACGGCACGAACGCGATCGGGGTGTCGATGTTGGCCGGCGGGTTGTCCGGCGACGGGTTGCCGACGTCGAACCACTGCTGCAGGGACTGCGACAGCGCATTGTTGACGTCGACCTGATGCGGCGTCGGACCGTTAGCCATCCCGTAGAACGCATTCAACGGGCTGTCCGCATTGGCCTGGGTGAGCCAGTCCTCTATATAGGGGTTGCCTGGCCACATCTTGTCCAGCTCGGAGACCAATGCCGGCGGCGTCATCGACGGATTCGCCAGGCAGGTGGTCCCGCAGAACGGGTCCCCGGGAGACGACGGGTCGTAGGCGATGATCTGGCCCGCGGTCAGGGTCTGCAGGGCCCGGCCGATGTCGTCGAGCGTGGGGATCTGGAAGCCGCTGGCGTAGGTGTTGAGGTCGACCGGAGCCTGCAGGCTGTTCCAGAAGTTCTGGAACGGGTACAGCGGGTCCAGCTTGAACGTCTCGTTGGACCACGGCATCAGGTTGACGGGGTTGCCGTTGCCGTTGACGACTTGATCGGTGCCGGGGACGACGTGAATCCCCTCCGACTGCGTCGCGGCATCCTGAGGCAGGTTGGCGATGTCGGCCGGGGTGGCCGGGTGGGTGCCCACGAAGCCGAGGGTGGGGTCGCTGGGAACCGAGCCGTCCGGGTTTCCCGCACTGTCGGTTCCGACTCCCATCGAGGGGTTGATCACGGTGGGAAAGGTATAGCCGTTGAACAGCTCTGCCGGCGACACCTGGAACCAGTTCTGGAACAGCGGATAGGGCTGCAGGCCGGAGAGCGCGGCGAAGAACCAGAGATTGTGGTCGAGGAAGGCCGAGCCGGTGATCTCGGACGACGGCAGCAGCGGCGCGCTGTAGTCGGCGTCACTGGACGCGCTGGTCGGGAGCTCGGCATCGGCGAGCAGACTGAGCTGCTGCCCCAGGCCCAGGTGTCCGGCGGCGGCGTCGTCCCAGCTGAACCCGGGGGCCCCCGGTTCCGGGCTGCCCTGCCCGGAGATCTGAGTGAACGGGAACATCATGTCGACAATGCCCATGAAGTGCCCCGGATCGCCCGGGTCCTCACCCCAGATGTTGGTGGCGCTCGGCGACCACCAGTTCCCGCTGTAGATCAGTGAGTTGCCGAGAATCGTCATCGCCCCGAGCTCGGTGCTGGGCACGTTGGCCAGCGCCTGGAACAGATTCAGCGGCACGTTGAGCAACGAGTCTGCCCCGCTGACCAACAGAAGTTCCCGCTCGACGGCGGTCATCCGCGGCAGCGTCGCCACCGGCGCGACCATCGCGGCGGCCACCACGCCGGCTGCCGCCAGCGCGGCAACCTTCGCCTCGGATGAGTGTTTCGCGACGTACATGAGTCCCCCCGACCAATGCGCTACAAAGACCGGCTGAATCTACACCCACGTGGTATGCGGCCACCACTTAAAACAAGCCGTCATCATCTTTATCAGGGAGTTAAAAGGCTTACGCTCCTTTCGGACGCGTCAATTCATCCGAAACGGATCATTCGGTCAGCCACGCCCTGTTGCCGTAGCCGTCCAAGTGAACGACCTCCCCGACCGGTCTGCGGGTGGTCGGTCCGTAGCGCCCGCGCGGCCAGCCCAACGGCACGATGCAGCACGGAGTGACGGCGTGCGGCAGTCCGAGGATGCGCCGCGCCGCACGCTGGCTCCACAGCGGCAACGTGATCAGCGAGGCACCCAGCCCCATGGCACGGGCCGCCAGCAGCAGGTTCTGCACGCTGGGGTAGATCGACCCCCAGTAGGCCGACTCGGCGATATGCGGCATCCGCACCACCGGAAGCCGGCCCTCGCGCGCACCCAGGCGCAGGCAGGCCACCACCAGCACCGGGATCTCGGCGAAGTGGTCGATCTGCCACTCCATGGCCCGGGCGATGCCGGCGATCGATTCGTCGGTCTTGATCTTGCGCCGCAGCACCACCCCGCGCTGGATCTTCCACGCCTGGCGGTACCGCTTGGCCAATTCCTCTTTGACCCGGCGGTCCTTGACGACGATGAACTCCCAGTTCTGCCCGTCGTTGCCGGTCGGGGCGCGCAATGCCAGCTCGATGCACTTGAGGATCACCGCGTCATCGACCGGCTCGGAGTAGACCCGCCGCACCGCACGCTGGGTCATCATCGCCTCACCCAACGGCATGTCGAGGCCAGCCAGCGCGGCGGCCGCGTCAGGCAGGTGGGTCGGGGTGAAACGCGCGCCCGTCACTGGGTGGCCCGATCGCTGACCCACTGCGCGGTGAACCGCTGAATGTCGGGGATGCCGTGGGAGAACTCCTTGGCCAGGAAGCCCTCGATCGGTCCACCCACCAGCGGCAGCCGGAACTCGATTTTGCCGGTCAACTCCATCCGAGACCCGCTGTCGGTGGGCTCCAGCACCGCGATGCCTCCCCCGCCGCCCGGCGCTCCGATCACCGCGACGTCGATATCGCCGGTGACCCGGCCGTCGGCGGCGGGGGTCCAGACCTCGGTGGTGACGATCTTGAGATCACCGCGGTAGATCTTGGTGAGCATCCCCGGCAGCGCACCGTGCCGCAGATCCTCGGTGACCACCACCCGCACCCCGCCGTCCGGCTCGACGGTCAGTGAGTCCAGCGCCTTCTCACCGCCGTCGAACTCGGCATTGCGGGCCAGCCAGTAGTCCCGGGAGCCGAACGCAGCCAGAACCTGCTCCACAGTGGCCGTCGACTCGAAGACGATGTCGAATGAACGCGACATCTACGCGTCCCTGCCGAACAATCGGCTCGCCAGGCCCCCGGCGAACTTGCGGACCCGATCCAGCTGCTCGGGCTGAACGTTGGTGGGTGGCAGGCGCAGACCCAGGTAGCGCTTGCGGTAACGCCCGCTGCCCAGGTAGCTGGTCAGGGACAGCATCGAGCGCAGCGGATCGCCGGGATAGGTGAAGTGGATCTCGTCGGTGTAACGGCCGCCGCACTGCTCCCCCAGTCGGCAGACCTCGGCGTAGTTCTCCTGCCAATACTCGCGGCACACGGTGAACACCGCGAACGGCTTGCCATCCAGCAGTTTTCGCGCCTCGTCGGTCTGCAGGAAGGATCGGATCGGCATCGCCGGGGCTTTCCACCAGGTCGGTGAGCCGATGCAGATCAGGTCGTAGTCGCCGTCGGCCACCGCGTCGGGGATCTGGATCTCGCCGGTCTCGCCCCGCTGCTGCGGTTTGAGCACGCTGAGCATGTCGGGCCACACCCGGCGCATCGGGAAATGCGCGAACCGCGGCGCGTAGCGCGGATCGGTGAACTCGATCCCGGCCTTGACCACCTCGCAGCCCCGCTCGGCGAACACCTCGCCGGCGGCCTCGAGCACCTTCAGTGACTGCCCGGTGAAGCTGTAGTACAGCAACAGAATCCGCGGCGCCGTCCCGCTGCCGGTGGTGTTCTCATCCGCCATGTGTGCCTCCCCGTTCGACCGTGCGGTGCATCGAGTGCGCCTCAAGCGTATTAGGCTCGCCGACGTGGCAGACAAGATCCCCGTCGACCTGCACGGCGCCGCTCAGACCATGCTGACGACGTTGTACCTCAAAGCGCTCGACGCGCAATTCGACCAGCCGGTCCTGGGCGATCAGTTCGCCAAGGAGGCGGTCGAGCGCATCGACTTCGACTGGGATGCCCTCAAGGCCCCCGGCCGGTGGGCGCCACTGGTGACGGTGCGCACCGCCCAGTACGACATCTGGGCGCGCCAGTTCCTGGCCGCTCACCCGGAGGCCACCGTCATCCACCTGGGCTGCGGCCTGGACGCCCGAGTCTTCCGGATCGATCCGGGGCCTGGAGTGGCGTGGTACGACGTCGACCAGCCGCCGGTGATCGCGTTGCGCGAGCAGATCTATCCCGACCGCCCGGGCTACCACCTGGTGGCCACCTCGGCCACCGACCCGTCCTGGCTCGACGAGATCCCCAACGACCGCCCGGTGCTGCTGCTGGCCGAGGGCATCAGCATGTATCTCACCGAGGCCGACGGCGTGGCACTGTTGCAGAGCATCGTCGAGAAGTTCCCCGCCGGAGAGCTGCAGATCGACTTCTACAACTGGCTCGGGATCAAGACCCAGAAGACCCACCGGCTGCAGAGGCAGTCCGGCGCCACGCTGCACTGGGCCGTCAACAGCCCCGCCGACATTCTCGACAAGGTCAGCGGAATCCGGCTGCTGGCTGCCGCCAACCTCTTCGACGCGGAGACCTTCAGCCGGGTGTCGGCCGGCTTCCGGCGATCCAGCCGGGTGGCTCGTGCGGTGCCGCCGCTGCGCGGAATGCTGCAGTACCACCGCTACGCCTTCGGTCCGATCAGCTGACGCCGGCGGCCGCATGCCGCTCGGCGATGCCGCACAACAACGCGCGGATCGCCTCCACCGAACGCTCCGGCTCGGGGCCGTGCGAGTGGTACTCGATGTTGAGCTGGCCGGAGAAGATCTGGGTGAAGTAGATGTCGATCCCGGCGCTCACCGCGAAGTACAGCTCACCGTGGGTGGTGGTCACCTCCACGCCCGGTGGTGTCCGCACCGGCGGAACCAGGCCGTTGTTGCTCAATACCACCACATCCGGCATCCCAGGCGGGTTTCCGACGTACTGCGGGCTGAAATGCAGCCGGGACTGCTGGATGACGCCCTCGTCGAGGTCCTTCTGGAAATTCGCGGCGACGTCGCGGGCGATGTCGACCACGTCGGTCTTGGCGTCGATCTCGGCGAGGTAGGTGGCCAATCCGATCGGATTGGTACATCCGGTCGCCGAAACCGGCGGCGACAGAAAGTATCTCAGGTCAACGGTGTAGACGTAGGGCACCGGGATGGTCAGTTTGCCGCGAAGCTGCCATTCGGCGATCAGCACGGCCGCCGAGAGCACCGCGTGCAGGCTCAGGTCGTGGGCGCGGCCGAAGGCGACGACGTCGTTGGTCTGGCTTTCGGTCAGCCGGCAGGACGCCATCGGAACCAGCACCGGTGACGACGGCGTCTCGCCGGAGACGGCCCGTCGGGTCGGCGGGAGGTCGTAGGCGAACAGCGCAGGCATGAACCGCTCGATACCGGAGCGCTTCTGCTTCTCGATCCCCCGGTCGGCCAGCACCGCCTCGATCGACTGAGGCGCGGGTTCGACGTTGATCGCACCGATCTTTCCGGTGGTGACCAGATCGGTGTAGAAGGAGAGCATCTCCTCGATCAGCGCATACATGTGGTGGCCGTCGGCGACCGCGTGATGCACATACAGGGTCGGCTGCGCCTGCCCGTCCCGGATGATCACCCGCATCGCGACCAACGATTCGGTCTGGTCGAAGTTCGGCGCGGGCGGCTGCGCGTCGGGCCCGTCGAGTTCGATCACCTCGATGCCGTCGGGCATCAGGTCATCGGTGACGAACTGGTGCCGACCGTCTTCCAACCGCTCCAGACGTCCGGTCAGGATCGGATGTGCCTCCAACAGCGCCTCGTAGGCCTCCGACAGCAGGTCGAGGTCGACCGGACCTGTGACGTGCGCGGCCAGACCCACGAAATTGTGGGTCTCGGCGAGCATTTCCTCACTGATCGCCAGCTTCCGAATGACCGACGTGGCAAACACTTTCGGTTCTCTCCTAAATCACAGGCCTAAGACAGCTCGACCAGGGCCATTTCGTCTTCGCCTTCAGAGGCCAGGTCTTCTTCGGCGATCGCCGCACGGACCAGTTCCAGCACCGCCGTCGAGAACCCGTCGGCGATCGCACGCACCACCGACTCCTCGATCCGGCGGCTGTCGTACCACCAGTCCAGGTGCAGTACACCACCGGTGCGGTAGGCCCGAAGCCCCAGCGCGTGCCCGAGCCCTGGGATGGCCTCGCGCACCGGCATCGCGGTGTCGGGGTCGAACTGCACGGGTGCGTCACCGACCGAGGGCAGGTCCGGGATGGCCCCGACGTAGTCGAAGTGCACATCGGCGGGCGGCACCGAGTCGAACAGGCGAGCCGTGGGCGCGTAGAGGTAGCGCAACAGGCCGTAACCGATCCCGTAATGCGGTACGCCGCCGAGGGTTTCGTGAACCGCGTCGAGCAGCTGACGCGCGGAAGTCCGGCTCTCGGTCGAGCAGTCCAGAGCCACCGGATAGATCGTGGTGAACCAGCCCACCGTGCGCCGCAGGTCGACGTCCGGCTTGAGCACCGAACGACCCGCGCCGCCCATGTCGACGGCCAGGGTGCCCTCGCCGACGGCCGATGCCACGGCTCGGCCCAGCCCGGCGAGCAGGATCTCGTCGATCGGCAGCCGCAGCCGACGGCGTGCGTCGTCGATTTCGCTGGTGTCCGCCGCGTCCAGCGCCGAGCTGAGCTTGGCCAGGTCGGCCGCCGCCGGCGGTTCGGCGATTTCGGCGCCTACCCGCAGCGTGGCGGCCGTGCTTGTCCTCAACCAGGATTCGCGGCTCTCCAGCACCGCCGGGTGAGTCGCGAGCCCGGCGCAGCGCTGGGACCATTCGGCCCATCCGACACCCACCGGCTGCAACTCGATGTCGTTGCCGCCCAGCTTCTGGCCGAACGCGGTGAAGATGTCGGTGACCAGGATGTCGCGGGAGGCCTCGTCGCCGACGGTGCCGTGCAGGCTCAGCGCCAGATAGCACAGATCCCCCGCGGCGCCGCGGACATAGAGGGCCGTCAGCGGTGGGCTGGAAAGGTCCTGTTCGCGGATGTGTTCGGCCAGCATCGCACGGACCGCGTCGTGCCCAGCGGTCAGACCCTCGGGCAGCGAGTGGACGCTGATCTCCCCGAACTCACCGGGTTCGACGATCCGTTGCTCCCAGGTACCGGCACGCTCGGTGATGCGCAGCCGCAGGGCGTCGTGGTGGTTGACCACCGCGGTCAACACGGCTCGGACGTCGTCGACCGAGACGTCGGGTCGCAGCCGCAGGATCAACGGGATACGCCAGCGACCGTGTTCACGGACACCGTTCTCCAGGAAGTAGGTCATGTTCGGCGGGACCGGCGGGTGCTCGACCTCGCCGAGCGACTGGCGGCCCAGCCCACCTGCGGTGTAACGAGCGGTCAGCACCTTGGCCAGCGCCGCCACCGTCGGATTGTCATAGAGGTCCTGCGGGGTGAGGTCCAGTCCCTCGTGCGAGGCGGCCATGGCGACACTGATCGCCACCAGCGAGTCACCGCCGATGTCGAAGAAGTTCGCCGTGCGGTCGACCGAGCCGACGCCCAGGCAGACAGCCCAGATGCGTTGCAGCGTCGCCTCCATGGAAGCGCCGGTCGAGCCGCCGGCACCGTCGCCGCTTCCCTGTCCGCCCGCGGCGGCACCATTGCTGGCACCGGAGCCGGACACCCAGGTGGCGCCGACATTGTGCTCGAGCCAATGCCGTTGACGCTCAAACGGATAGCCGGGAACGGTGACGCGCTTGGGCTGGTAGTCGCCGTGCAACGGCGACCAGTCCACCTCGACACCGGCGGCCCACAGTTGACCGAGGGCCAACAGGAAGGTGTCGCGGTCGTCGCGGTTCTGGGCGTGGTGACGCATCAAACGGACCGCCCGATGTCCACCCGCGAACTTCGGATTGCGGGCCGCCGACGCGGTCAGCGTGGCTCCCGGGCCGACCTCGACCAGGACGCGGTGCGGGTCGCCCAGCACGGTGTCGATCTCGTCAGCGAACCGTACGGTGGCCCGCACGCTGCGCGCCCAGGTCGCCGGGTTGGTCGCCTCGCTGGGCGCCAGCCAGGTGCCGGTCAGGTTCGACAGCAGCGGGATCTGCGGCTCGCGCAGGGTCTGCCGAGACAGGAACGCGGTGAACTCCGAGATCATCGAGTCCATCAGACGGGAGTGGAACGCGTGCGAGGTCCGCACCCGGCGCGCGTTGATCCCGGCCTGCTTGAGCGCCTCGGAGAACTCGCGGATGTCGGCTTCGGTCCCGGCGACCACGCAGCCGTCCGGGTCGTTGACCGCGGCCAGGTCGACATCACCGGTCAGGTAGGCACCGACCGCGTCGGCGCTGATCGGGACGGCCACCATCACGCCGCGTGGCGCGGCGTGCATCAGCCGGGCCCGCATCGCCACCACCTTGATCGCGGTGTCGAGATCGAAGACACCGGCGACGGTGGCCGCGGCGTATTCGCCGATGCTGTGGCCCACCACCGCTGCCGGGCGCACGCCGTAGCTCTCGACCAGCTTCGCCAGTGCGTATTCCACGGTGAACAGGGCCGGCTGGGTCCGGTCGGTGCGCTCGAGGTCACGCGAGGTGCCCTCGAAGATCATCGCGCGCAGGTCGTAGCCCAGTTCCGCCTCGAAACCGGCGACGCAGCGGTCGAAGTGCTCGGCGAACACCGGTTCGTTGTCGTAGAGCCCACGGGCCATCCCGATGTGCTGGGCACCCTGACCCGGGAACAGGAACACCACCCGGTCGGTGGCGTCGTCCTTAAGGTCCACGCCCTCGCCGATGAAGACGTTCTCGCTGTCCTCGGCGCCCAGCACCGCAGCCGCGTCGGCGCGATCGGCGACGACCGCGGCCAGCCGCAGGTTGTGCGGGTGCCGGTTGGCCAGCGTGTAAGCAACATCAGGCAGGTTGGGCGCCTCGGCGTCGTCGCCGGCGGACAGCTCAGCAGCCAGATCGATGCGTCCCTGCGCCAGTGCCTCGGCGGTGCGCGCCGACAGCAGCAGCACCTCGGGGCCGGGCTGTGGTGCCGCCGTCACAGCAGCTTCCTGTGGCCACTCCTCGACGATGACGTGGGCATTGGTGCCGCCCACGCCGAACGAGCTGACGCCGGCGCGCCGGACGCCGTCCCACTCCCACGGCCCGTACTCGCCGCGGATCCGGAACGGGCCGGAATCGAGGTGCAGTTCGGGGTTCGGGCTGGTGTAGTGCAGGGTGGCGGGAATCGCCCGGTGCTTGAGGCACAGGATGGTCTTGATCAGGCTGGCGATACCGGCTGCCGACTCCAAGTGCCCGATGTTGGACTTGACCGAACCCACGTAGCAGGGGCCCTGCCGCTGTTCCTCGGAGACCGCGAAAGCCTGTCGCAGGCCCTCGATTTCGATCGGGTCACCCAGCGGGGTGGCGGTGCCGTGCGATTCGATATAGCTGATGGTGGAGGCGTCCACCTCGGCCACGGCGTGCGCCTCGGCGATCACGTCGGCCTGCCCGGCGGCCGTGGGCGCGGCGTAGGTCATCTTGGTGCCGCCGTCGTTGTTCAGCGCCGAACCCCGGATCACGGCGTGGATCTGGTCGTCGTTGTCGATCGCGTCGGCCAGTGCCTTGAGCACCACCACGCCGACACCGCTGGAGAAGATGGTGCCGTCGGCCCGCACGTCGAACGGCCGGCAGTGCCCGCTCGCCGACACCATCGAGCCCGGCTCGTGCCAGTACCCGACGTGGTGCGGAACCCGCAGCGACGAGCCACCGGCCAGCGCCATGTCGCATTCGCCGTTGAGGATGCTCTGGCAGGCCAGGTGCAGCGCGACCAACGCCGATGAGCAGGCCGTCTGCACCGACAGTGCCGGGCCGTGCAGGTTGAGCTGGTGGGCCACCCGGGTGGCCAGATAGTCCTTGTCGTTCTGCAACGACAGGTTGACCATCTCGAAGCTGACGCCCTGGCCGATGATCAGGTTCGGGTCGTAGTGCGACATCAGGTTGTGCAGCAGGTAGCCACTGGTGGTGCTGGTGCCGTAGACGCCGACCGATCCCTCGATCTCGCCGGGCTGGTAGCCGGCGTCCTCCAGGGCATGCCACGCGGTCTGCAGGAACAGCCGGTGCTGCGGGTCCATGGTGCGGGCTGCCAACGGGGTGAAGCCGAAGAAGCCCGCGTCGAACTCGTCGATGCCATCCAACAGCGCGGCCCGCCGCACATAGTTGTGGTTCGCCAGTGCCTTGTCGGTCACACCATTGGCACGCAGTTCGTCCTCGGACAGCGTGACGAAGGATTCGACGCCGTTGCGCAGGTTGTCCCAGAACGCCGACAGCGTGCGGGCGCCGGGAAAGCGCCCGGCCATGCCGACGACCGCGATCGCGTTGGGCGGCACTTCGTTGTTGGTCACGAACGATCTCCTACTTTCCGCCGCGCCGCCGCCCGCTGACGTGCCGCGGCACGCTGCTGGGCCCGGCCCCGAACACCGCCGGCATCGCCGGCGGCGCCGCCTGCGCTCTCCTGCTCGGCGAGGCCGAGTTGGCGGGCCAGGTCGGCGGCCAGTTCGGTCAGTGAGGCACCCTGCAGCAGCAGTGCCACCGGGGGCTCCGCGCCGAAGTCGCCGCGGACGGTGTTGCGGATGCGCACCGCCATCAGCGAGTCCATGCCGAGCTCGGTCAACGGCCGAGCAGGGTCGATGACGCTGCCCTTGGGGTAGCCCATGATGGCCATGATCCGCGAACCCAACCGTGCGACAACCGCTTTGGCGGCCTCAGCGGCGTCGAGCTGCTTCAGGCCCTCCGGACCGGGCCAGTCGTCGTCCTCGCTGTCGAGGTCGAGCTCTTCGGCCAGGGTGGCGAAGTACCCGAGTTGCTGCAGTTCCGGGAACGCCGCGGCCACCCGATCCAGGCGCAGCCGTGCAACGCCGATCCGGGAAAGATCGCCGCCGAGGATCGCCTCGAGGGCCTCCATGCCTTCGTCGGGGTTGATCGGGTCCAGCGCACTGAACTTGAGCTCCTGGGCGACACCGACACCGGACCACTGACCCCAGTTGATGGTGATCGCCGGCAGCCCGGCGGCCCGCCGCCACGCCACCAGGCCGTCCAGCCAGGCGCTGGCCGCGGCGTAGGACGCCTGACCGGGCGCCCCCAGCAGCGACGAGGTAGAGGAGAACCCGACCCACCAGTCCAGCTCTTTGCCGACGGTCGCCACATGCAGGCGCAGCGCTGCCGCGGCCTTGGGCGCCCACACCCGACCGAGGGTCTCTTTGTCGATGCCGACCACGATCTGGTCGTCGATGACCGCGGCGCCGTGGATGACACCGCGCAGCGTCAGCCCGGTCTGCTCCGCGGCGGCGACCAGACTCTCGGCCACACCCGGTACGGCGAGATCGCCTGAGACGACCGCGATCTGGGCCCGATGCTCGAGCTCGGACAGCACGGTGCGCTGCTCGTCCGACGGCTGCGAGCGACTGTTGAGCACGATCCGCGCGGCACCGTGGTCGATCAGCCACCGGGCGACGACCAAGCCGATACCGCCCAGGCCGCCGGTCAGCACGTAGGCGCCGTCGGACCGCACGGCCGGGACACCGGTGGCGCTCAGGGCGGCCCGCTTGAGCCGCTCGGCAAAGCGGTGCTCCCCGCGCCAGGCCACCACGTCGTCGGTGCTGGCCAGCCCCAGCTCGGTGATCAGCGCCGCCGCCGGGTCCGCCGAGGCGTCCAGGTCGACCACACCGGTGTGCAGGTCCGGGTGCTCGTAGGCCAGCACCCGCACCAGGCCCTTGAGGGCGCAGATCGACGGGTCGCCGGACTCCTGCGCACCCACAGTCAGGCCGTTGCGACCGACCAGCCACAGCCGCGGCGGGGTGCCGTGCCAGGCGCCGACGATGGTGCGCACCGTCGAGGCGACCGACCAGGCCAGGTCGCGGCCGCGAGCCGGCGCATCGCCGGCCTCGGTGCCGTCGAAGTCGCCTCGAGCCGCCAGCACGACCACGCCGACCGGGGGCCGGTCCGGGTCGTCGGCCGTCTGCGCGAACGCCTCTCGCACGGCGGGCTCGCTGGTCAGGTCCGCGGTGATCACCCGGCGGCGCTCCGAGCCGAATCGGGCGGCGAAATCGGCTGCCAGCGCTTCGCTTTCGGCGCCGTCGGTCAGCACCAGCCAGCTGCCGTCAGGGGCTGCCGACGGCTGCGCCGGGGCGGCAGCGTCGATCCACTCGGTGTCGAAGATCTTCTGGGTCAACGGCAGCGGGACCGTGCGACGCTGCACCCGCTGCAGATAGATCCCGGAAAGCTCCGCGGTGACCGTCCCGGTCTCGTCGGTCAGGGTGACCCGACCCAGGATTCCGCCGTCGTCGTGGCTGACCAGCTCGGCGTGCCCGCGGGCCCGGCGGCCGACGTCGCCGAACACCCGGATGTTCTCGACCGCCACCGGCAGGTAGGTGGCTTCTTCCATGCCGGTCGAACCCATCAAAGACTCATCGGGCAGCGCCGCGGCCAAGCACTGCAGTGCCGCGTCGAGCATCACCGGGTGGATGCGGTAGCCACGGTGCGCGGTCGCCTCGTCGGGCAAGACGATCTCGGCCTCCGAGGCGCCGCCGGGCTTGCGCACGATCCTGGTCAGTGCGGCGAACGCCGGCCCGTGCTGCAGACCGGTGCGGCGCAGCGCGGTGTACAGGTCCGCCGGTGACAGGGTGGTGCCGCCGCCGGTGGGCGACGGGCCTTGCGGTTCGGCGGGCTGTGCCGCCGCGGCCCGGGCCACGGCGTGGCGCGACCAGCTGCCGCCGGCCGGGCGGGAGTGGATCTCGATCCGCAGTTCATCGGAACCGTCGGCGTCGTGCAGCAGCCGGGTGGTGACCTCGGTCCGCTCGTCGACACGCAGCATCTGCTCGACCTCGACCCGGTCGACCGCGACGGCGGACGGCGGCAGGCCCAGGGCCTCGCCGGCCGCGGCCAGTGCCATCTCGGCGAAGCCGGTGGCGGGCATCACGACCTGTCCGTGCACCTTGTGGTGCGCCATCCACGCGACGATGTCGGTGCCCACGTCGGCCTGCCAGACGTGGCCGTGGCCCGATGGCAACTCGACGTGAATGCCCAGCAGCGGGTGCGCATCGGCCGAGTGCCGGTTGGCGGCGACCGGCGCCGCCCAGTACCGGACGTGCTGCCACGGCCGGGGCGGCAGGTCGGCGCGGCCGACCCCACCGTCGGGTTGCGGCGCGTCGGCCGCCGGCGGCGCCACGGCGGCCAGGTTGGTGTGGAAGCTCAGCGCCTCCGGCTGGTCGCGCAGCAAGGTGCCGGTCACGGTGCTGTCGCCGGCGGGGCGCGCCGTCTCCAGGTTGCCGTTGATGGCGTGGCTGAGCAGCGGATGCGGGCTCACCTCGACGAAGGTGGCGTGCCCGGCGGCAGCCGCGGTGACGGCCTGAGCGAACCGCACCGGGTTGCGCAGGTTGTGCACCCAGTAGTCCGCATCGAATGCCGGTGTGTCGCTCCCGGTTTGACCTACAGTGCTGATCAGCGGGATCTTCGGCACCGACGGCTTGAGGTCAGCCAGCGCGGTCCGCAGCTCGCCCAGGATCGGGTCGACGGTGGGGTGATGCGACGCCACGTCCACCTCGACGCGCCGGGCCAGCTTGCCCTGGGCGTCCACGATCGCGACCACGGCGTCAACCTGGTCGGGCGGGCCGGCGATCACCGTCTGCTGCGGCGCTGCGTAGACCGCGACGGTGATGTCCGGGTGTTCGGCGACCAGCTTCTCGGCCGCGTCCGCGTCGAGCTCCAGCAGTGCCATCGCACCCTGCCCGCTCAATCGGGCCATCAGCTTCGACCGGGTGGCGATCACCTTCAGCCCGTCCGCGGGGCTCAGCGCACCGGCCACCACGGCCGCGGCCACCTCCCCCATCGAATGCCCGATCACCGCGTCCGGCTCGACTCCATGGGATCGCCACAGTGCGGTCAACGCCAGCTGCATGCCCACCAACACCGGCTGGATGCGGTCGATGCCGACTACCGGCTCACCGGATTCCAGCACGCCGCGCAGCGAGAACCCGACCTGCGCAACGAAATCCGGCTCCAGCTCGTCGACGGCGGCAGCGAACGCCGGCTCATCGACCAGCAGCTGGCGGCCCATGCCGGCCCACTGCGATCCCTGACCGGAGTACAGGAAGACGGTTCCTTTGCTGCCCTGACCGGTCAGGGCAGCACGTGTGCCGACCACACCCGGTGCCGGGTAGCTTCCGGCGACCGCGCGCAGCCCGGTCAGTGCCTGCTCGGCGTCGCGGGCGCTGACGGTCGCGAACTTGGCGTAGCGGCTGCGGTGGTGGTTGAGCGTGTGGGCGACATCGGCCAGCGGCACGTCCGCGCCGGGCCCCGCCAGCCAGTCGGCCAACGTGGCGGCCCACTCCGCCACCCGCTGGTCGGTCTTGCCCGAGAGCACCAGCGTGCTCACCGGGTCCGTCGGGGCCGGGCCGGGAGCCGGCTCCGGACCCTGTTCGAGCACCACGTGGGCGTTGGTTCCGCCCAGTCCGAACGACGACACCGCGGCACGCCGCGGGCCCTCGGCCGCCGGCCAAGGCGTCATCTCGGTGGGGACGAACAGCCGCGTCGGGCTCGGGTCGATCGCCGGGTTCCATTTGGAGAAGTGCAGATTCGGCGGAATCTGCCCGCGCTGCACCGACAGCGCGGCCTTGATGAAGCCGGCGATCCCGGCGGCGGCCTCCAGGTGGCCGATGTTGGTCTTGACCGCGCCCAGCGCACACTTCTCGGCGCCGCGCCCGTAGACGTCGGCGAGCGCTTCGAACTCGATCGGGTCACCCAAAGCCGTTCCGGTGCCGTGGGTTTCGATGAGGTTCACCGAATTCGCCGCGACGTCGGCGCTGCGCAGCGCCCGGGTGATCGCGTCGATCTGGGCGATGGTGTTCGGCGCCGTCAGCCCGTTGGACTTGCCGTCCTGGTTGATCGCCGAGCCCCGCACCACCGCCAGCACCCGGTCGCCGTCGCGGATGGCGTCGGTGAGGCGCTTGAGCACCACGATGCCGCCGCCCTCGCCGCGGACGAATCCGTCAGCCCCGGCGTCGAAGCTGTGGCAGCGGCCGCGGGGGGACAGCATGCCCCACTTGGCCATCGCGATCTGGGTTTCCGGGCGCAGGATGAGACTGACGCCACCGGCCAGGGCAAGGTCGCTCTCGCGCATCCGCAGGCTCTGGCAGGCCAGGTGAATGGTGACCAGTGACGACGAGCACGCCGAGTCCATCGCGACCGCGGGCCCGCGCAGACCGAGCAGGTAGGCGATCCGGCCGACCGCGACGGCGTGGGCATTGCCGGTGGCCGAGTAGCCGTCGATGGTATCCGGGTTGGAGGCTGAAATCCCTTGGTATTCGGTGTAATACACACCCATCATCACCGCGGACCGGATGCCGGACAGGCGTTCGGGCGACATCCCGGCGTGCTCGAGGGCCTCCCAGGCCACTTCGAGCATCAACCGCTGCTGCGGGTCCATCGCCTCGGCTTCGCGCGGTGAGATCCCGAAGAAGTCGGCGTCGAAGCCGGCCACGTCATCGGTGAATCCGCCCCACTTCGATGACATCCGACCGGGCGCCAATGGGTCCGGGTCGTAGTACTCGTCGGCATCCCAACGGTCCGCAGGGATTTCGGTGATCGCGTCCCGACCGTTGGCGAGCAGGTCCCAGTAGGCGTCCGGGCCCGACGCACCGCCGGGGAACCGGCAGCCGATGCCGACGACCGCGATCGGCTCGGCCGCGGCGATCCGCGACGCCTTGTCGAACTGCTCGGTCAGGGCCCCCCGTTTGTCGGCGCTCATCGCCGACACCCTGTTGAAGATCGTCGTCATCAAAAACCGCTCTCGCTACCGGTCGAAGCCGACTCGACCTGATCGAACAACTCGTCCAGCACACCGCCGGAGGAGTCGAACGTCAGATGGCCGTCGTCTTGCACTGCGTCGTCCTGCGTGGCGTACCGGGATGCCAGTAATCCCACCAGATGCGTCGCCAACGCCGAGATGCTGGGGTGATTCCACAGCATCGATGCCGACAAGTCCACCCCCACCATCTGTTGTGTCTCTTTCAGCACCGTCATCGCGATCATCGAATCGAGGCCCATCTCTGGGAACGGTTGATCCACGTCGACCGCCGCCGCTGATGTCCGGAGCTCGCGGGCCAGAATAGCCTGCAGCCGGACCATCAATTCGTCGAGCCGCTTGTCAGCGGGTATCTGTGACCAGTCCGGGGGGCCTGCCGCCGACGGGTCGGAAGTGCCGCCACTCGCCTGCTCACCCGTCTCAGCAGCACCGATAGTCACATCGGCCTCGCCGACGAGGTCCTCGAAGAACGTCAGGTCACGGAACTCCGGGGACGTCGAGACCGCACGGTCGATGCGCAGCCGCCCCACCCCGACCCGGGCGCCGATCCGGTTGGCGTCGGCACCCAGCACGGCGTCCAGCGCCTCGATGCCCTCGTCGGGGCTGATCGGGTCCAGCACGCTCAGGGTCATCGAGCGCCCGATGCCCACATCGGACCACTGACCCCAGTTGACGGCGGTGGCCGGCAGGCCGGATGCGCGCCGCCACGCCATCAGGGCATCCAGCCAGGCGTTGGAGGTGGCGTAGCCCAGCTGACCGGGCAGGCCCAGCAGGGCTGCCATCGAGGAGAAGCCGACCCACCAGTCGAGCTCGCGGGAGGCGGTGGCGGCATGCAGGTGCGCCGCCCCGACGGCCTTGGCCGACCAGACGCTCTCCAGGCTCTCGCGGGTCACGGCGGTCACCAGCCCGTCGCCGAGCACACCGGCCGCGTGCACAACGCCGCGCAGCGGCAGGCCGGTCTCCTCGGCGGCCGCCACCAGACGCTCGGCCACCCCGGGCGAACTGATGTCGCCGGCGACGAAGGCGACCTGCGCGTCCGCTGCCAGCTCCGCCAGGACGGCACGCTGCTCCTCGGAGGGCTCGCTGCGGCCGTTGAGGATGAGCCGTCCGGCGCCACGGGCCACCAGCCAACGCGCCACCACGATGCCCAGGCCGCCGAGGCCGCCGGTGAGCAGGTAGGAGCCGTCGGCGCGGACCTCAGCCGGGGAAACCTGGGAGGCCTCCGAGTCCAGCGTTGCCCGGGTGAGTCGTTCGGTGTGGCGCTGCCCGCCACGCCACGCGATCACATCGTCGCGCAGCGGCGCCTGCAGCTCGGCCAGCAGGTTGTCGACCTGCACCGAGGTGTCCTCGGAGGCGTCCAGGTCAACCAGGGTGGCACCCAGGTCAGGTTCGTCGGCCAGCACCCGGGCCAGTTCGCCGGGGAACCGCCAGGTGCGGACCACGCCCTTGAGCGCTCCGATGGCCGGGTCGCCGGGTTCGCCGTCGCCGAATGCCAGCCCGCCCCGGCTGACCAGCCAGAGCCGCGGCTTGGTTGCCCCGGCGGAGGCACCGGGCCATCCTTCGACCGCGGTGCGGGCCGCCTGGGAGGCCGTCCAGACGAGCTGCCGGGCACGTTCCAGCGCTTGCGGGTCGGTGCCGTCGAACGCCTGCCGCCCGAGGAACACGACGATGCCGGCCGGCGAATGCGCGGGGTCGGCGGCGGCCTGCGCCACCGCCTCGGCCAGCGCGGGCTCGTCGGCGAACGGTCCGGTGACGACCTTGCGGTTGGGGGCGGCCAGCCGTGCGGCGAATGCCGCGGCCAGGGCCTCGGTGTCGCCGTCCAAGGCGGCACCGGACTCCGTGAGCAGCAGCCAGCTGCCGTCGGCTGCACCGCTGGGAGCGGCCGCCGTGGACGGCTCCGTCGGTGTCCACTCGGTGGCGAACAGCTTCTGTTCCAGCGGCACCCGCAGCGAGCGCGGATCGATGGGCCGCAGTTCGACACCGGTGAGCTCGGCGATCGTGGCCCCATCGCTCGGGTCGGTCAGTACGACCCGGCCGACGGCCACCTTGTCCTCGAGGCTGGTCACTTCGGTGTGGCAATGCACCTGACGTCCGGCCGGCGCGAACACCCGCACGGCGGCCACCGTCGTCGGTGCGTAACCGACGGCGTCGGATTCTTGGTCTGCCTGATCGGCCGCGGCGGCCGCCGCCAGTTTCCGCAGCGCGGCGTCGAGCAGTGCCGGGTGCAGGCGGTAGGCGGGGTGGGTGGCGACGGTGTCGGGCAGCGTGAGCACGCTCTGCTCCGCCGGCGAAACGGCCGCCTGCTCCGCCGGCGCCGGCGCGATGTCGGCGGTCGCATATCGGGACCAGGCGTCGGCGCCCGACCGGGCGTGGATCTCGATCCGAGTCTGCCCGTCGGCCGTGCTGAGTTGTGTGGTGACCTGCATTCCGCCGTCGAGCACCAGCGGCTGCTCGATCTCCAGGCCGGTCACCGTGATCGCCTCGGCGGGCCTGCCCAGGGCTTGGCTGCCCGCCGCCAGTGCCATCTCGATCAGGGCCGCTGCCGGCAGTACGGCCTGGCCCTGCACGGGGTTCGCGGCCAGCCAGGCCATCACCTCGGGGCTCAGGTCGGTCTGCCAGATGTGGTCGCGGCCGTTGATCATCTCGACGTGCGCCCCGAGCAGCGGGTGGGTGTCGGGTGCGTGGCCGGCCTGCGCCGGCGCGGTGATCCAGTGCCGGGTGTGCTGCCAGACCGAGTGGGGCAGTTCGGCGAAACCGCCGGGCATCGAAGGGCTGGTCCGGTCTGCGAGCCCGCCGAGTTCGGCGAGTTGCAGGTGGAAGCCCAGTGTTTCGTCGTCGCCGCGTCGCAGGGTCGATGCGACCGTCACCGGTTCGCCTCCGGCGGCTTCGGCTGTCTCGATGATCGAGTGCGTCAGCAGCGGGTGCGGGCTGACCTCGATGAAGGTGGTGTGGTCCTGCGCCGCGGCGGTGATCGCCTGGCTGACCAGCGCGGGCCGTCGGATGTTGTGCGCCCAGTACGCGGCATCCAGAACCGGTGTGGGCCCGGCCGGGTCAAATGTCGTGGAGTAGAAGGGGATCTGCGGTGTCGAAGGCACCAGATCAGCCAATGCCGCCCGCAACTCATCCAGGATCGGATCCATAAACGCGGTATGGGAGGCCACCTCCATATTGACCCGCCGCGCAAAC
>NZ_CP083986.1:2723598-2724897 GCF_020172685.1 [Mycobacterium] nativiensis
AGATGTGTATAAGAGACAGTGCCGGAACCGTAGTCCAGGATCACCACCCTGGGAGAGCCGCTCACAGGGCTCCCTTGGTGGACGGCACGCCGGTGACGCGCGGGTCGGGCTCCACCGCCTGGCGCAGCGCACGCGCGACGGCCTTGTACTCGGCCTCGGTGATGTGGTGCGGATCGCGTCCGTAGAGCACCCGCACGTGCAGTGCGATGCGTGCGTTCGACGCCAGCGTCTCGAACACGTGCCGGTTGATCACCGTGTGATACGGCGCCTGTGTTCCAGCAATGGTGGTGTGCATCATGTGATCCGGCTCCCCGGTGTGCACGCAGTACGGCCGGCCGGAGACGTCGACGGCGGCGTGGGCCAGCGTCTCGTCCATCGGGATGAACGCGTCGCCGAATCGGCGAATGCCCTTCTTGTCGCCGAGCGCCTCGCCCAGCGCCTGCCCGAGCACGATAGCGGTGTCTTCGACGGTGTGGTGGGCTTCGATCTCGACGTCGCCGCGGGCACGCACCGTTAGATCGAAACTGGCGTGACTGCCCAATGCCGTCAGCATGTGATCGAAGAACGGCACGCCGGTCTCGATGTCAACGATGCCGGTGCCGTCCAGGTCGAGTTCGACCGTGATGTCGGATTCGCGGGTGGCGCGTTGCACCCGGGCGCGGCGGGTCATGATTCTCCTAATAGCGGTTGGGCGAGTTCGGTGGCTGCAAGCTGCTTGCTGGCGGAGAGCAGTGCGTCGTTCTCCTCCGGAAGTCCGGTGGTTGCCCGCAGGTAGCCCGGGATGCCGACATCGCGGATGAGGATGCCAGCATCCAGGTAGCGCTGCCAGGTTGCGGGCGCGTCGGCGAACTGGCCGAACAGCACGAAGTTGGCGTCGCTGGGAATGACCCGAAATCCCATGGCGGACAGCTCAGTTGAGACGCGGTCCCGTTCGGCGATCAACTGCGCGACGCTGCCCAGGGTGTCGTCGGCGTGCCGGAGTGCGGCGCGAGCGGCGGCCTGGGTGACCACTGACAGGTGGTACGGAAGGCGAACCAGCAACATCGCATCGATCACCGCCGGGGCCGCGATCAGGTAGCCGAGCCGACCACCGGCGAACGCGAACGCCTTGCTCATCGTGCGGCTGACGATCAGCTTCGCCGGGTAGTCATCGATCAACGCGATCGCGCTGGGCTGCGACGAGAACTCGCCGTAGGCCTCGTCGACGATCACGATCCCCGGCGACGCTTCGAGCAGGCTCCGCAGATCCTGCAGCGGAATGCTCTGTCCGGACGGGTTGTTCGGGGACGCGACGAACAC
>NZ_CP083986.1:2724997-2726094 GCF_020172685.1 [Mycobacterium] nativiensis
GTTGAGCATGGTGCGTTCGGCGGTCAGCAGGCCACGGGTGTCGGCCTTCAGTCTCAGCACCGGTGCACCGGCCGGCAGCCGGGCGCCGTCGGCCACCTTGTCCAACACCTGGTAGCCGTCGGATCCGAGGACCTCGTCGAGCACCAGGAGCGCCAGGTCGACCCCGGCGATCACCCCGGGCGCCCGAGTGACCATGGCCGCTTCGGCGGTCACCCCGGCGGGAACCGTCGCGGCGGTGGTGACATCGGGCCCGTAGCGCAGATCCTCATCGAGCGCGCGGGCGATGACCTGGCGCGCCTCGTCGAGTTCGGTCTCGGACAGCATCACGATGCGACTCCCGCGGGTGTGTCGAGCGCGACAATCCCGTCGCGCAGCCGGATGGTGGAACTGCGGGCCTGACCGGGGTCAGCGGCCGGCCAGTCGGCCCGGTGGTGGCAGCCTCGGCTTTCGCCGCGCGCCGACGCCGCCGCCGCGACGACCCGGGCGGCCAAGGTCAGTGCGGCGTCCTCGACGCCGGCCCGGTCGGTGACCTGGCGTGTACCGGCGCCGGCCAGCAGCTCCTGCAGTCGGGTGAGACCGTGCGCGTCGCGGACCACCGAGGCGTCGCGCGACATCGCGTCCTGCAGTGTCTGCCGGTCCAGTGCCGTGTGCCGGGCAGGCTCGGGTACCGCGGCGTCGGACTGACCCACCGCGGCGGCGTGTGCCGCAGCCGCGGCGCCCGCGCGGTCACCGACCACCAAGCCTTCCAGCAGGCTGTTGGAAGCCAATCGGTTGGCGCCGTGCATCCCGGTTCGTGCCACCTCGCCGGCGGCGAACAGGCCGGGCAACTCGGTGCGTCCGGTCACGTCGGTGATCACGCCACCACAGCTGTAGTGCGCGCCCGGAACCACCGGAATCGGTTGGCGCACAGGGTCGATACCGGCGTCGCGGCAGGCTGCGGTGACGGTCGGAAAGCGTTCTGCGAAACCGTCGATCCCGCGCGCGTCGAGATATGCGCACTCGTCGCCGCTCTCGCGCAGGCGCGCGTCGATAGCCCCCGCGACCACGTCGCGCGGAGCCAAATCCCCCATCGGGTGCACCCCTTCGGTGATCGAGGC
>NZ_CP083986.1:2726194-2727478 GCF_020172685.1 [Mycobacterium] nativiensis
GCAGGGGGTTCAGCCCACCGGGGTCAGCACGAACACCGGGATCTGACGATCGGTCTTCTCCTGATACTCGGCGTAGTACGGAAACGCATCGACCGCGCGTTCCCACCACTGGGCCTTTTCCTCGCCGAATACCTCGCGAGCGTCGTAGTCGCCGGTGACGGGTCCGTCCTGCAGCTCGACGCGCGGGTTCGCGGCGACGTTGTAGTACCAGACCGGGTTCTGCGGGGCGCCGCCCAGCGACGCGACGATCGCGTACTCACCGTTGTGCTCGACCCGCATCAGCGGGATCTTGCGCAGCTTGCCGGTCTTGGCGCCGACCGTGGTCAACAGCACGACCGGCTTGCCTTTCATCTCGATGCCCTCGGTGCCACCGGACTCCATGTACTTCTCGGCGTTCTCGCGTGACCAATCCAAGGGGCTGGGTGCATATTCTCCGCTCAGAGGCATGCGGCCAGAGTAGCCCCGTACTACGACATAACAATCCGACCTGCAGATTTCGGCTGGCCTAACAATTGGTTATCGCGTACCGTTAAATGCATGACCACCGCCGAGCGTTTCGGGCAGCAAGTGCCCATCGCCGGTGTGCCCTGGCCGGCCTACAAGCTGGTTGCGCTGGCCATCGGCCTGATCGCCCTGTTGATCGTCGGTGCCGCGACATCCAGCGCCGCGGCCGCGGTTTTGACCGCTGCGGGTGCCTGTAGCGCGGTGTGGCTCGTCTTGGGCTCGCAACATCCTTCGCGGCGCTGAGCGGTAGCTACTCGGGCTTGACAGTTGGGCCGTCATAGATCAGCACATCACCGGCAACCCGGGCTTCGGCGGTCGGCCGGTGGTCGCGCAGCTTGCCGTCGTGCATCAGGTGCCGCACCTCGGTTCGGCGGACCAGTGCGAGGTAGTCGGCGATCAGCTTGCGATGACATCGCCACCAGACGGTCTCGGCGCACATCACCGCAACCTGTTGGCCCGCCGCTTCTGTCAGCAATTCATCGATTCCGGACTGGAAGTCCTCGCTGCGCATGTAGCCGGCGTAGGACCGAAACGACTCGTTGCGCAACCCTATGTCGGGGCTTGGCCCCTTGACCCGTCGCCAGCCGCCGAGTCGCGGTTCCCACCGATAACCGATACCGGCTGCCGGCAGCCAGTGCTGCATTTCCTCCCGCGCGGTGTCGGGATTGCGCCGGCTTCCCGGAGCGCTGCGGACGTCGACCAGACTTTGCACACCGGCACCTGCGAGCAGCGCGGCGATCTCGGCCCGGTCCGCGGTGCCGCTGTCTCTTATACACATCT
>NZ_CP083986.1:2727529-2727664 GCF_020172685.1 [Mycobacterium] nativiensis
AAAAAAAAAAGAAGAGGAGAGGGATAGAACCTCTAGAACGAGCATAGTTCATGTGATAAGCTGTTGCGTGTATCTCGTGAACGCTCGGTGTCTATCATGGAGACTACAGCTCCATGTCATCGTAGTGCTTGCTGT
>NZ_CP083986.1:2727764-2729083 GCF_020172685.1 [Mycobacterium] nativiensis
AAAACCTTTGGCGACGTGGCGTTCCCCCCGTCAGACTGCGGCGGTCGGCGCTGGGTCTTCGGCGGCTCGGGGCTGATGTACTTGGGGCCCCGGGTCGTGGGCGTAGAGGCCTTCGATCTCCTCGGCGTATTTCTCCGCGATCGGCCGTCGTTTGAGTTTCATCGTCAAGGTGACCTCGTCGCCGCCGGGTTCCCATAATGCCGGCAGGACCCGGAAACGCTTGATCTGCTCAACCCGGGACAGCTTGGCATTGCCCTCGGCGACGCCCGCCGCGATCTGGGCGATCACCCCCGGGTCATCGGCCAGCGCCGACGGTGTTGCCGCCGACAGGCCATGGGCAGCGGCATAGGGCGCCACCGAGTCGGCGTCGAACACCATGAGTGCGGTGTTGTAGGGCCGGGAATCGCCGATCGTGACCATCGCCCCGATCATCGGGCAGGCCGCCAGGATCGCGTTCTCGATGTTCGCCGGCGACATGTTCTTGCCCGCCGCATTGATGATCAGTTCCTTCTTGCGGTCGACCACCCGCAGATAGCCCTCGGCATCCTGTTCGAGGATGTCGCCGGTGTGCAGCCACCCATCGGCGTCGATCGCCTCGGCGGTCTTGGCCGGCTCCTTGCGGTAGCCCCGCATCACCAGGGGTCCCCGCACCAAGAACTCGCCGTCGTCAGCGATGCGGCTTTCCAACCCCGGCAACAGCTTTCCGACCGTACCCAGCCGGGCATCCCGTGGATGTACGGTCGTCGCCACGCAGCTGAGTTCCGACATACCCCAGACCTCGCAGATCGGAATCCCCAGGCCCGAGAAGAACGCGATGGTCTCCTTGGGAATCGGCGCCGCGCCCGACACCGCCCACCGCAGCTCGTCCAGGCCCACCTTGGCCCGAAGCACCGACAGCACCAGCTCGTCGGCCTGCGCCCACTCGCCGGCCAGCTCGGCGGAGACCGGTTCACCGGCCAGTTGCGCCGCAGACCGTTTCGCCCCTACTGCCAGCGCCCACTGCAACGCGGCGCGACGATTGTCGTCCGATTCCCCCGCGACAGCGAATTCGATTGCCGCCTTGAGCTTCTCCCATACCCGCGGCACCGCACCCCAGATCGTCGGCCGCACATCCGGCAGGGCCGCACCGATCTGACGTGCGTCGGGCACCACGGTCACCTGCACTCCGGCGATCTCGGAGTTGTAGAGGCCCATCGCGCGGTCGGCGATGTGTGCCGAGGGCAGATACGAGGTGATCCGGTCCCCGAAGCGCACCCCGAGCACCGCGTCGAGGGCAGCCGCCTCGAACAGCAGATTGGTGCTGTCTCTTATACACATCT
>NZ_CP083986.1:2729236-2730763 GCF_020172685.1 [Mycobacterium] nativiensis
GAGTCGCCGGATAGCCGTCGTGGGTGATGAAGAAGCGCGCCGCGTGCCCGTCCGGCGACAGGAACAGCTGGATCACCCGTTTGAAGTCCGGGTTGTCGAATGCTTCCCGGGGCAGGTAGAACGAGTCGTCGCTCTTCGCCGCGTCGAAGTCCTGGCCCATCGCTGCCGACCCGCCGCCGACCTCTTCGACCTGCGCCATGATGCCCGACATAGTGCTGTGCAACGTCAGCATCATGGTCTGCAGGCTGCGGAGCGCGGCGATCTGCGCGGGCATCATTGCCAGCAGCTGGGGCGTCACCACGTCGATGTTGCTCATGTCGGGCGCCAGCTCGTTGATCTTGTCGGTGAGCAAGGTGGTGCCGTCCATCGACGCGTACGCCGCTCGCAGCGACATACAGGTAGTACTCGTGGAGCAATCCGCTCGCGACTCAACCGATTCGCGGAGTCCCTTGGAGTTCTCGTTCAAGTCGGCGAGGTTGCCGCGCACCTGCTGAGCCAGGTCCATCGCCTCTTGCGAGACACCGGTCGCATGATGGGTATTGGCGCCCAACTCCTGCATCAGCGCGTACATCCGCTGCAGCGAGGCGATGGTTCCCCCCAGATCGTCAGCTTCCCGGCGCATGTCGTCCACTCGGCTCTTGACGAAGTCGAGATTCTGCATCTGCCCGGCGTTTTGCATGCTGATCAGGTACGGGATCGAGGTGTGCCCCAGCGGTGTGCCCTCGGGCCGGGTCACGCCCTGAACCATGGCGACACCCTCGACGGCGAAGATGCTCTTGGCCAACTTGTTGAGCACTAAAAAGTCCGCCGAGTTGCGCATGTCGTGATCGGATTCGATCAGCAGCACCTCCGGCAGCAGGCGCGACTCCGGGAAGTGCCGCGCCGCAGCGGCCCAGCCGAGGTTGGCCGGAGTGTCTTGCGGGATGAACGACGGGTCCTTGTAGCTCACCTTGTAACCCGGCAGCGCGAGCAGGCCGACGAGCGCGATCGCGCAGGCCGCGATGAAGATCGGTCCGGGCCATCGCACGATCGCGGTGCCCACCCTGCGCCAACCGCGATCCGACATCTTGCGACGAGGTTCGAGCAGGCCGTAGCGAGTGGCAATCGCCATGACCGCCGGGACCAGGGTCAGCGCGATCGCCACCGCGACGAGCATGCCGACCGCACACGGGATGCCCATGGTCTGAAAGACCGGCAGGCGGGTGAAACTCAGGCAGAGCGTGGCGCCGGCGATGGTCAGCCCCGAGGCCAGCACCACATGAGCGACGCCGCGGTATGAGCTGAAGTACGCCGTCTCCGGATCCTGGCCGGCGTGCCGCGCCTCGTGATAGCGGCCGATGAAAAAGATGCCGTAGTCCGTACCGGCGGCGATCGCCAATGTCACCAGGATGTTGATCGCAAACGTGGACAGCCCGATGAGATTGTTGTGCGCCAGGAATGCGACGATGCCGCGCGCGGCGGCCAACTCGACCCCGACCACCGCCAGCAGCAACGCGACCGTGCTGACCCTGTCTCTTATACACATCT
>NZ_CP083986.1:2730814-2730889 GCF_020172685.1 [Mycobacterium] nativiensis
AAAAAAAAAAAAAAAGATAGCAGCGGAATCCGCGATGTCCTGCTTCGGAGAATAGAACGGAGACATAGGTGAAGA
>NZ_CP083986.1:2730989-2805495 GCF_020172685.1 [Mycobacterium] nativiensis
GGCACCGTCTGACCACTCGACGGTCCATCCTGATTCACCGCCGAACCACGCACCACCGCCAAAATCCGGTCACCATCACGCTGCGCATCCGACAAACGCTTCAGCACCACCACCCCGGCACCCTCGCCACGCACGTAGCCGTCGGCGGTCGCGTCGAAGGTCTTGCACTGCCCGTCGGGGGCCAACATCCCCCACCGCGACGTCGCAATGCTGTTCTGCGGGGTCAAAATCAGGTTCACCCCGGCAGCCAGCGCCTGATCGGACTCCCGACGCCGCAAACTCGCACACGCCAAATGAATCGACACCAACGACGACGAACACGCCGTATCCAACATCACCGCCGGACCATGCACACCCAAGAAATACGACAACCGGCCCGCCGCGAAATTCGGCGCATTACCGAACGCGAGATAGGGGTCGACGTCACGCGGGTCGATCTTCTCGACTGCGGCCAGGGTGTAGTCGTTGGTGGTCAGGCCGACGAAAACACCGGTCTGAGTGCCCCGAATCGCCTCCCTGGTGATCCCGGCATGCTCCAACGCCTCCCAGGCCACCTCCATAAGCAACCGCTGCTGAGGATCCATCGCATCAGCCTCACGCGGCGAAATACCAAAAAACTCCGCATCAAACTCAGCAGGCTGCCACGACGACAAAAACCCACCCACACGCGAACAAATCGTCCCCGGCACCGAATGATCCGACGAATAGAACGCATCGGCATCCCAACGATCCGCCGGCACCCGCACAATGCCCGAACCCTCATCACACAACAACCGCCAAAAAGCAGCCGGGCCATCCACCCCACCGGGCAACCGACAACCCATACCCACCACCGCGATCGGCTCAGTGTCACCAGCCTCAGCCACCGCCAACCGCGCCGTCAGATCATCAATCTTGCGCAGCGCCTCAGCAACTATCGCCCGTCGATCCGGCCCCCCGACCGAAGTTGCCGACCCAGCAACCATCCCGCTCAACCCAACCTCTCCGACAGCCGCGCGAGCAGCTCGTCATCACTCATGTCGTCATAGGCGTCGGCGCCGTCCTGCTCGGCGGCCTCCACCAGCTCGGGCAGGATGCTCGCCAGATATCCGGTCAACGCGTCGACGGTCGGGTAATCGAATACGACTGCAGCAGGCAAGGTTTCGCCGAGGCTGTCCGACAGGGCCCGCTGCAGGGTCACGCTCATCAGCGAATCCATGCCGGACGCGAAGAAGCCGGCGGTCGGGTCCAGCGCGTGCCGCGACGCCAGCCCCATGGCGGCGACCACCTGCGAAATGACGTGGTCGCGCAACATCTCCTCGCGCTGTTCCGGTTCCGAGTCGGCCAGGGCCCGACGGAATTCGGTGCTCACCGATCCCGAACCGTCAGCCGCCGCGGGGGCGGCCAACAGGTCGTCGACGATGCGCAGCGCCGCCCGGGTGCGGTAGGCGGTGGCCAGCCGCGGCCAGTCCGCCGCGACCACCGTGTGCCGCACCGCACTGTGCGCGCCGATCACCAGCGGCAGTGCACCGATCGCGACCTCGTCGGCCATCGGCTGCAAGCCCGATTCCGCGGTCACCTGGCGCTCAGCCTCGGATTGGGTGTCGTCCAATGACTTCCACAATCCCCAGTTGATCGCCGTGGCCGGCAGCCCGGCTGCGCGGCGCGCGTAGGCAAAGGTGTCCAGGAAAGTGGTGGTGGCCGTGTAGTGCGCCAACCACCGCGATCCGGTCAGTCCGGAGATCGACGAGAACAGCACGAAATGCCGCACCGGGTGCCGCAACGACAGCTTGTGCAGTACCGCGACCACATCCAGCTTCGGCCGGAACATGGCGGTGACGTCGTCATCGGTCATGTCCCGCAACGTGATCGGACCACCGGCAAAGGCCGCCACGTGGATGCCTGCCAGGGGCGGCAGGTCGGCGCCGAACCGGTCGAACAGCGCGCTCATGGCGGCCTCGTCGGCGGCGTCGGCGGCCACTGTCACCAGCGTGGTGCCGGCCGACGACAGCTCGGCCGCCAACGTGTCCAGACGCGAGCCGGGCTGCCGGGACACCGCGACGATCGTCTTGGCCCCGTTGGCCGCCAGTTCCCGAACCAGCTGCGGACCGATGTTGCCGGTTGCACCGATGACCAGATGGCAACTGTCCGGGTCGAATTCGACCGGCGCAGCCGCCCCCGTCGGCCGGCCGCCACGCAGCCGTGGCACGCGGCGGGAACCGGCCCGGTAGACGATCTGGTCCTCGTTGTCGTCGGCATTGGCCTCGGCGAGCAGGTATCCGGCGACCAGCGATGCCGGCACCGACTCGTCGACATCGACGACTGCGCCCCAGATCTCGGGGTGTTCCAACGCCAGGGTGCGGCCCAGGCCCCACAGCACGGCGTGCGCGGGGTTGGCCCGGTCACCGTCGCCGACGGGTTGGGCGTTGCGTGTCAACAGATACAGCTTCGCCGGGGCCGCCTGGTCCAACATGGCCGCGGCCAGTCGCCGGCCCGCGTTGAACGCCGCATAGGCCGGTGCTGCGGTCAGATCGGGCGCTGCGCTGTCCGGCGCGTACACCACACGGGTGGCCTCGCTCAACGCCGCGGCCAGGGCTGCGCCGTCGGCCAGCGCAGATGCGTCCAGCGTCGCCACCGCGCCGCCGAGTTTGGCGCCCAGTTCCGCGCCGAGATCGGCCGAACCGATCACCAGCCAGGACTGTCCGGCGGACGCCGACTCAGCGTCGGTCCCGGCTTCGACGGTCGGCCAGGCCAGCTCGCACCACCACTCCGCGGGCACCGATCCGGCATTGCCGACCCCGCCGACCCGGCCACTGTCCGCACCGGCGCCCACCGCACCGGCGGCGCGCCGAACGGCCACGGTGTCGATCCAGTACCGGTCGTGCTGCCACGGCGTCGCCGGCAACACCGGATGCGGTTCCGGCGGGTGCGGCGTCTGCGGCGGCTGCGTGGTGTGCGTGCGGTTGAGGTTGGTGTGGAAGCTGAGCGCGTCATCGCCGTTGCGCACCAGCGTTCCGACACTGTGGTGGTGGCCGTCGAGGGCCTCCAGCGTGTCGGCAATCGCGTGGGTCAGGATCGGGTGAGCACTGACTTCCACGAACGTGGTGTGCTCGCCCCCGGCGGCCGCCACAGCCTGGGTGAGCAGCGCAGGCTTGCGGACATTGTTCGCCCAGTAGTCGGCGTCCAGCAGCGGCAGGCCGCCGGCCGGCATCGCGTCCTCGGTGACCGTGGAGAAGAACGGGATCGTCGCAACCTCGGGAGTCAGGCCCTCCAGTGCCGCCCTGAGGTCGGCCAGGATCGGATCCATCAGCGCGGTGTGCGAGGCCACTTCCATGTTCACCCGCCGGGCGAACTTGTTCTGGGCGCTCACCGTGGCGATCACCGCGTCAACCGGCGCCACCGGGCCGGCAACCACGGTCTGCTTCGGCGAAAGATAGCCCGCCACAGAGACATCCGGGTAATCAGTCAGCAGTGCTTCGGCGGCTTCGGCGTCGAGGTTCAGCAACGCCACCGCACCCTGCCCGACCTGCTGCGACATCAGCCGGGAACGGGCCGCGATCACCCGGAAACCGTCGGCCGGGCTCAGCGCCCCGGCGACGACCGCCGCGGTCACCTCTCCCATCGAATGACCGATCACCGCATCGGGGTGCACCCCGTAGGAACGCCACAGCTCGGTCAGGGCCAGCTGCAGCCCCATCAGGACGGGCTGAACCTGCGCGTCTCCGCTGATCTCTTCGCCGCCCGAAATCACCTGCCACAGCGAGAATCCGACGTGTTCGACGAACGTCGGCTCCAGCACTGCCAGCGCCCGGGCGAAGGCCGGTTCGTCGGTGAGCAGTTGGCGTCCCATGCCGGCCCAGTGCGATCCCTGCCCGGAGTACACGAACACCGTGCCGGGGCCGCACGGCCCGTCGTGCGGGCCTACGACGCCGTCGGCCGATGTGCCGGCGGCCAGGGCCTGCAGGCCGCGTACCGCCTGAGCCCGATCCCGGGCGCAGACCGTGCCGAACTGGGCCTGCCGGGCCCGGTGGTGGTTGAGGGTGTGCGCGACGTCGGGCAGTTCCACCGCCGCGCCGGGGCCCTCCAGCCAACCGGCCAGCTCCTGGGCGGACGCGGCGATCCGCTCCGGGTTCCGCCCGGCCACCACCAGCGTGGTGATCGCCGGGTCTGCTTCGCGCGCCGAGATCTTGGCGGGCGGAGCCTGCTCGATGACCACGTGTGCGTTGGTGCCGCCGAATCCGAACGAGGAGATCCCGGCCCGGCGCGGATGGTCGGTAGACGGCCAGTCCTGTTGTTCGGCAACGACCTTCAATCGCATCTGGTCGAAGGCGATGTGCGGGTTCGGCGTGCTGAAGTGCAGATTGCGCGGGATCTGCCCGCGCTGAACGGCCAGCACCGACTTGATGAAGCCGACCATACCGGCGGCCGCCTCCAGGTGACCGAGGTTCGACTTGGCGGCGCCGAGCAGCAGCGGGCTGTCAGCGGGACGTCCCCGGCCCAGCACCGTGCCCAGCGCCCGGGCCTCGATCGGGTCGCCGAGCAGGGTTCCGGTTCCGTGGGTTTCGACGTAGTCGACTTCCTGCGCCGGGATACCGGCGTCGGCGTACGCCGAGCGCAGCACCGCCATCTGGGCGGCCGGGTTGGGGGCCAGCAGGCCGTTGGAGTGGCCGTCCTGGTTGATGGCCGAACCCCGGATCACCGCGAGCACCCGGTCGCCGTCACGGCGGGCGTCGGACAGGCGCTTGAGCACCACGACACCGCAGCCCTCGCCACGGACGAATCCGTCTGCGGCGGCGTCGAAGGCGTGGCAGGCGCCGGTCGTCGACAGCGCGCCGCTCTGGTCGAAGCCGCGGAACACCGCCGGTGACATCAACAGGTTCACCCCGCCGGCGATGGCGGTCTCGGCCTCTCCGGTCCGCAGGCTCCGGCACGCCAGGTGCAGGGCGACCAGCGACGAAGAACATGCGGTGTCCACCGTCACCGACGGCCCGCGCAGGTCCAGGAAGTACGACAGCCGGTTGGCGATGATACTCAGTGCGCCACCGGCGTTGCTCCAGGCATCGACGCCGCCCAGGTCGGCGGAGGCGTGACAGCCGTACTCGGTGATGCTAGCCCCGACATAGACGCCGGTCTGTGAACGCCGCAGTGACGTCGCAGGAATTCCGGCGTGCTCCAAGGCTTCCCACGCGACTTCCAGCAGCAGTCGCTGCTGCGGGTCCATCTTGACCGCTTCGCGGCTGGAGATCTCGAAGAATTCCGCGTCGAAGGCCGCGATGTCGCTCAGGAACGAGCCCCAACGGGTCGTGCGGGCAATGGCGCCAGAGATCTCGGGCGACCCGTCATCGAACGGCGCCCAGCGGTCGGCCGGTACCTCCGTGACCGCGTTGCCGCCGTCGATGAGGAACTGCCACAGCGCTTCCGGTGAGTTGATGTCGCCGGGGAATCGGCAACCGAGGCCGATCACCGCGATGGGCTCGTCGGTGCCCAGTCGACCGGGTTCGGGTGCCGAATCCTCATCGGCGGACTCCGGTTCGATGAGGAACTTCGCCAACTCGGCAACCGACGGATGCTGCCACAGTTCCACCGGAGATACCTTGCGGCCCAGCAGTTCTGACAGTTCACCGCAGAGCACCACGGCATCGCGGGAGCCGACGCCGAGGTCGTTCAACGAGGCGTTGAAATCGATTTCCTCGGGGCTACAGCCGATATTGGTGACCAGGTAGTCTGCCAGCCAGTGGCGCAGTGCTTCTTCGTCAAATGCTGCGGTCATGCGGGGAACTCAATTCCCACTAGATCCCGTCCCATCCGGCCGAAGCCGATTCCACGCTGTCGAACAGCTCATTCAAAACACTGTCGGCCGACTCGGGCAGGTCGCCGTCGGCGGCCGCCCGGTCGTCACTGGAAGCCTCCTCCGGCAGCAGCTTGCCGGTCAGGTGCGCCGCCAGCGCCGCAGTCGTCGGGTGGTTCCACAGCATCGTGGCCGACAGTTCCAGGCCGACGAGCGCTTCGATGTCGCGGCGGACCGCCATCGCCATCACCGAGTTCAGGCCGAGCTCGGCGAACGGACGGTCCAGCTGCAGCTCGGCCTCCGACATACGAAGTTCGCGGGCCAGGATGCCACGCAACCCGGTTTCCAGCTCGCTGAGTATCTCATCGGGAGCCAGCTGAGCCCAGTCGCGGGCGGGAGTGGCGCCTGCCGCGTCGCCGGGACCGGCCTCCCCTTCCGAAGGCAGCGGCACCATGACCGCCTGAGCGACGTCGTAGTGCTCGACGTGATCCCAGGCGGCGAAGGCCTCGGCCGGGGTGATCGCCCGCGACCCCATCCGCTCCAGTTCGTGCAGCACCACGTGCGCTTCGGCGCCGAATCCGAGCCCCTTCCACGCCACCCAGTCCAGGCTGACGCTGTGGCATCCCCGCTGGTGGCGGGCACGGGCCAGGCCGTCCAGGTAGGCGTTGGCGCTGGCATAGGCACCCTGACCGGGCACCCCGAACACCGCACCGGCGGCAGCCGTCATGAAGAAGAAGTCCAGGCTTCCCGGGGGGAAGAGTTCGTGCAGCACCTGGGCACCGGCGACCTTCGGCCACATGGTGGCCCGGAGCCGGTCGGAGTCGAACTCGGTCAGCAGCTGACCCTCGGTGATACCGGCGGCGTGGATGATGCCGCGGATCTCCGGGGCGCCGGCCGCGTCGCGGCGAGCCAACAGCTCGGCCACCGCGTCCCGGGAGCCGATGTCGAGGGCAGCCACGTCGACGCTGACCCCCCGGCGCTCCAGTGCGCGGATCGCGGTGACCTTCTGCCGGACATCGGCGTCGATGTCCGAGCCGTCCCAAGCCCGCCGGGGCGGCAGAGCACTGCGTCCGGCCAACACCACGCGGCGGGCGCCGCGATCGGCGAGCCACCCGGCCATCAACAGGCCCAAGGCACCCATGCCACCGGTGATGAGGTAGGCGCCGTCCGGCTGGCACACCATCGGCTCGCGCTGCGCCGGACCGGAGATCGGGGTGAATGCCGGGGTCAGGAACTGGCCGTCACGCAGCACCAGGATGGATTTCGCCGGGGTGCGCAGCACCCCGGACAGGGTCGCGGCGTTGTCGGCGAAGCCGGCCGAGTCATCACCCGGCAGATCCACCAGCCCACCGCACAGTTGGGGCTGCTCGGCCCGGATCACCCCGGCCATACCCCACAGGCAGCTCTGACGCACGGCGGCATCCGAGGCGGCCTCACGGACCCCCTGGGTGATGATCCACAGCGCTGGCGAGTGGGCGTCCCGCTCGGCCAATCGGGCCACCAGGTCTGCCACCTCGCCGGCCAACCGGCTCGTGCAGTCCAGGTCGCTCTCGCCTGCTCGTCCCGAGTCGGCGACGTAGATGACCGTCTGCGCTTCGGTGATGCCTGCCGAGCGGTGCCCGGCCGCGATCAGTCCGCTACGCAGCGTCTCTGCGCCAGTACTGTCCCCGACGACGGCAACCGTGCCCGGCTGATCCGGGGTCTGGGGTGCGGCGTCCCAGGGTTGCCAGTCGATCGCGTGGGCGATCGATGTCGGGTCGTCGGTGGCGGCCGCGGCGCCCAGCGTCGTGTAGCGCAGCCCGCGGATGTCGACGCAGCGCGTGCCGTCGGCGGTGGTCAGGGCGATGTCGACGATGAGTTCGCCGTCGCCGCCGTCACGCCGGTGCACGACGACCCCGGCACGGTTGTCGGCGGGCGGTTCCCCGAGTCGGATGCTGCCGATCGCGGCGGGCACCATCAACTCCGGGTTGGACTGGTCCACCAGTCGCGCGACGTGCAGCGCGGCGTCCAGGAGCGCGGCGGTGCCGGACGATGATGCCGCGCCTGCCCCCGCTGTCCCCTCGATGTCGGCGAGCAGTTCGACCTTGGTCGTCCGCCCAGAGGTCAGAGACCAGTCGAACGGACGTCCTTCACTGCCCCAGGTAAGCCACTGCGAGGTCACCGCCGCGTCGTCGAACTGGGTTCCGGCGTGGCCGTTCTTGCGCGTTGCGCCCTCGCCCAACGAATCGATGTCGCCGGGCTGGGCGATGCGAGCGCTGAGATGCTTGATCCAGCGCGCGTCGTCGCCGACCGAATTCGATGACACTGCCCTGGACAACACGACGATCGATTCGGCATCGGCGACCACCTGAATGGTCCGTGGCCGGTCGACGATGATCGGATGCTCGAAGCGGATGTCGCTGACCGCAGGCTGTCCGCTCACCTCGATCGAGGCGTCCGACAGGGTTTGCAGCAGCACCGATGCGGGCACCAGCTCGACCCCGTTGTTGCGGTGACCACCCGGATAGGGCTTGGTCTCCGGCGCCAGACGCGCCTGCCACAGGTGGACGGTCGGCGTGCTGCCGATCTTGATGTGCGTTCCCAGCAGCACTCCGGGCCGGGGCGCGGATTCTGCTGCGGTAACAGAGTTTTCGACTTCCAGCCAGTGGTGGGTGTGCCGCCACGGGGTGGCCGGCAGCACCGGGTGCGGACCGGCCGGGTGCGGCAGCTCCCGGGGGCTCACCGGGTGCGCAGCGTTGAGGTGCTCGTGGAAGGCGACGGTGTCGTCACCGTCGCGCACCAGAGTGGCAACGCTGCAATGCGGAACCGCTTCCAGGATCTCGTCGATGGTGTGGGTCAGGATCGGGTGCGGGCTGACCTCGATGAAGGTGCCGTACTTGTCCCCCGCGGCAGCGATGGCCCGGTTGACGTGCGCCGCCTGGCGCACGTTGTTGGCCCAGTAGTCCGCATCCAGAACCGGTGTGGGCCCGGCCGGATCCACCACCGTGGAGTAGAAGGGGATCTGCGGTGTCGAAGGCACCAGATCAGCCAATGCCGCCCGCAACTCATCCAGGATCGGATCCATAAACGCGGTATGGGAGGCCACCTCCATATTGACCCGCCGCGCAAACCGCTCCGCAGCCGCAACCTCCGCAATCACCGACTCCACCGCATCGGGCGCACCGGCAACCACCGTCTGCCGCGGCGACAAGAACCCCGCCACCTCAACACCGGGATAACCCGCCAACAACTCCTGCGCCGCCACAGCATCAAGCTCCAACAACGCCACCGCACCCTGACCGGCCTGCCGCGACATCAACGACGACCGCACCGCGATCAACCGCAAACCCTGCTCCGGCGTCAGCGCCCCGGCCACCACCGCCGCAGACACCTCCCCCATCGAATGCCCAACCACCGCATCCGGAACAACCCCATACGAACGCCACAACGCAGCCAACGCCAACTGCAAACCCATAATCACCGGCTGCACCTGAGCATCACCGGAAACCTCACGGCCCTGCTCAATCACCTCACGCAGCGAAAAACCCACCTGCGCAATAAAAACCGGCTCCAACTCATCAAGGGCAGCCGCAAACACCGGCTCATCGGCCAACAACGCACGACCCATACCCACCCAATGCGAACCCTGACCCGAAAACACAAACACCGTGCCTCGGCCGGGCAACACTGCAACGGGTTCCACCACGCCCGGCGCGGATTCACCGGCCGCCAACGCGGCAAGCCCGGCGATGGCCTGTTCCCGATCGCGGGCGGCGATGGTGGCGAACTTCTGGTGCCGGCTGCGGTGGTGGTTGAGGGCGTGGGCGACGTCGGCCAGTGCTACGTCTGCGCCGTCGGACTGCATCCACTGCGCGAGCATTTCGGCGGTGGCTGCGATCCGCGCCGGCGACTTCCCCGACACCAACAACGTGCTCACCGGCGACGCTGCAGCCGGAGTCGCCTCGATCGGCGCGGCGACCGGGGCCTGCTCAACGATCACATGCGCATTGGTGCCCGACACCCCGAACGACGACACCCCCGCACGACGCGGACGCGACACCGCCGGCCAATCCATCGCCTGGGCAGCAACCACAAAGTTCCACGCCCCGACGCCCGCATTCGGCGTCAACTGCGAGAAGTTCAAATGCCGCGGAACAAACCCATGCTGCACCGACAACACCGTCTTGATAAACCCGGCAACACCCGAAGCAGACTCCAAATGCCCCAGATTGGTCTTCACCGACCCCAACACCAACGGCGCCGACGAACCCCGCTCACCAAACACCGCCGACAAGGCATCCAACTCAATCGGATCACCCAACGCCGTCCCGGTCCCATGCGCCTCGACATAATCGATATCGCCCGGCTCCAGACGCGACGACGCCAACGCCGCCCGCACCACCTTCTGCTGCGCCGGACCCGACGGCACCGTCTGACCACTCGACGGTCCATCCTGATTCACCGCCGAACCACGCACCACCGCCAAAATCCGGTCACCATCACGCTGCGCATCCGACAAACGCTTCAGCACCACCACCCCGGCACCCTCGCTGCGGACGTAGCCGTCGGCGGTCGCGTCGAAGGTCTTGCACTGCCCGTCGGGGGCTAACATCCCCCACCGCGACGTCGCAATGCTGTTCTGCGGGGTCAGAATCAGGTTCACCCCGGCAGCCAGCGCCTGATCGGACTCCCGACGCCGCAAACTCGCACACGCCAAATGAATCGACACCAACGACGACGAACACGCCGTATCCAGCATCACCGCCGGACCATGCACACCCAAGAAATACGACAACCGCCCGGCCGCGAAATTGGCGGCGTTACCGAACGGAACGTATGGGTCGATTTCCTCTTCGCGGATTTTGCCGACGATATTGAGGGTGTAGTCGTTGGTGGTCAGGCCGACGAAAACACCGGTCTGAGTGCCCCGAATCGCCTCCCTGGTGATCCCGGCATGCTCCAACGCCTCCCAGGCCACCTCCATAAGCAACCGCTGCTGAGGATCCATCGCATCAGCCTCACGCGGCGAAATACCAAAAAACTCCGCATCAAACTCAGCAGGCTGCCACGACGACAAAAACCCACCCACACGCGAACAAATCGTCCCCGGCACCGAATGATCCGACGAATAGAACGCATCGGCATCCCAACGATCCGCCGGCACCCGCACAATGCCCGAACCCTCATCACACAACAACCGCCAAAAAGCAGCCGGGCCATCCACCCCACCGGGCAACCGACAACCCATACCCACCACCGCGATCGGCTCAGTGTCACCAGCCTCAGCCACCGCCAACCGCGCCGTCAGATCATCAATCTTGCGCAGCGCCTCAGCAACTATCGCCCGTCGATCCGGCCCCCCGGCCGATTTTGCAACCATCGCGCTCAACTCAACCTCCCCGAAAGCCGCGCGAGCAGCTCGTCATCAGTCATACAGACCGAGCAGAAGCATCCAGTCGGTCGAATCCATCCCGCTGATAGATCTCCACGCAGCTGGAGCGGCGAATCTTGCCGCTGGTCGTGATCGGGATGGCGCCCTGCGGCACCAAGACCAGATCACCGGCTGCCAGGCCGTGCGCCTTGGACAGCGCGGCCGCGACCTTCCGCCTCACCTCGTGCAGTCTGTCCTGGACCTCCTCTTCCGATCCCCCTTTATTCTTGAACTCGGCGATCGTAACAAGCTGCTCGGAGCGACTATTGGGAATTGACACCGCCGCAACACGCCCGCCGGTGATCTCCTGGACGGTCGCCTCGATGTCGTCCGGGTAGTGATTGCGCCCGTCGACGATCAGCAGGTCCTTGATCCGGCCGACGATGTAGAGCTCTCCGTCGGCGACAACCCCGAGGTCGCCGGTCTTGAGCCACGGCCCCTGCGGGGTGCCGGGCGACGGGTCGACCAGTTTGCCGCCGAAGGTGGCCTCGGTCGCCTGCTGATTGTGCCAGTAGCCGGCGGCCAGGTTGGGGCCGTAGGCCCAGATCTCGCCGACCTTGCCCTCCGGGTTCTCGGTCTGGGTCTCCGGGTCGACGACGCGTACGGTGCACGCCCGCGGCACGCCACAGCTGACCAGCTCGACGCCGCCCTCGGCGCCGCCCGGCTCGGCGGTGCCGTTCGCGAGCTTGGTGTAGTCGAAACGCGCCGTCGGCGGCGGGGTGCCGGGGGTGTTCGAGGTCAGGTAGACCGTCGCCTCGGCCAGGCCGTAACCGGGACGCAGCGCCGCCGGGTTGAGGTTGAACTTGGCGAACCGGTCGACCAGGCGCCGCAGCGTCGCCGCGTGCACCCGCTCCGCGCCGAACGCGAACGTGTGCACGCGCGACAGGTCCAGCCCGGCCATGTCCTCATCGGAGGTGCGACGGACGGCCAGTTCGTAGGCGAAGTTCGGCCCACCGGTGTAGGCGTTGGGGTAGCTGGCCACCAGCTGCATCCAGCGGGCCGGCTTGGCCAGGAAGGCCATCGGGCTGAAGATCACCGCCTGGTGGCCGCCCACCAGCGGGAAGATGATGCAGCACATCAGGCCGAGATCGTGGTAGAAGGGCAGCCACGCCACCAACGTGGTGTCGGCCGGCACCGTCTTGCCGATATTTTCGAAGGTGTCGTCGATCATCTGCTGCATGTTCACGATCGCGTTGTGATGCCCGACCATGACTCCGGCGGGCGTCCGGGTCGACCCCGAGGTGTACTGCAGGAACGCCGTCTTGGTGTGCGCGGTGGCGGTGGGGACCTCCAGCGGCTCGGAATCGAGGTCCAAAGCATCCACCTCGATCACCACCGGCGTCTTGCCGCCCAGGTCGCGAATCGAGCTGGCGATGTCGCCGGCGGCCGCCGACGTGGTCAGGATGACGGCCGGAGAGCAGTCTCGCAGCGCCGCCGACACCCGCTCGTCCGCCACGCCGAACATCGGTACCGGCAGTGGAACGGCGATCATCCCCGCCTCCAGCGCGCCGTAGAAGCCGACGATGTACTCCAGGCTCTGCGGGGCGAGCAGCGCGACCCGGTCACCCGGCGATGCGCAGGTGGCCAGTTCCGCAGCCACCACCTGCGCCCGGTTGCGCAGCTGCGACCAGGTCACGGTCTCGCGGTAGCCCGCCGGGTCGACGTCGAAGTCGATGAAGGTGTAGGCAGGCGCATCCGGCTTTTCCCGGGCCCTGTCCGCCAACAGGGTCGGGATGTGAGTTTGGGTGACCGGCATAGCGTTCTTTTCTCCTTGTGCTGTCAGGTCCGTGGACCTCACCTGCTGAGTACTAGTCCCTGTCCGGGGCCCCGTCCAGAGTCACCGCGCGTGCGGCCCCTAACTGACGGTTGTGCTGCGCGGCCCTGCACAGCGGAGTTATGCGGTTGGATTAGCGACATTGGGATACACCCCTGCGGGATCAGGCCTTGTGGGCACCACTACCTGAACTGCCGGCTGGCTTATTCAGCCTCACCGTGGGCCGGTTACTCGCCCTACCGACTGCAGACGGGGCCGGGGACATCCGTGCGCCGAGTTCGCGCAGCCGATGCGGGCGGTGCGGATAGAGTCGACCATCGACACGGATACCCCTTCTGGAATGGTTGGAACCGACGCCAAAACTCCTCGGATCCCGACATCCCAGGTGTTTTCCCTCTCGCGGAGGCTACCACGTTGGCGCTGTTGACAGGGAACTTACTGGTGATATACAGCACCCATGCGGCAGGTCAGGGACCGAAACGCAGAAAGCGCTCAGGACGCCAGCGACCACACCTGTCGATGATTCACGCCGCGGCCACCCCCGAGGCATCAGCGGCAGTGGCCCGCGATCTTCTCCTCGATGTCACCGACCAGTTCCGGCAGGTGATCGTTGAGGTAGAAGTGATGGCCCGGCGCGGTGAACGTCCGGACACTGAACTCCGAGGTGGTGCGCTCGGCCCATGGGGCCACTTTCTCGGCGGTGGCGACGCCGTCGTCGTCACCGTGGAACACGAAGATCGGGCAGGACACCCGGGCGTCCGGAGGACAGTCATAGTTCGCGATGGCTTTGAGGCCGCGCAGCGTCGGAAGGATCTTCGCCGCGAACGCCTCGTTCTCCAGAAACTCGGGGTTGACCCCGGTCATCTGGCCAACCGCTTCGAGCAGACCACGGTCGGAGTCGCCGATGTTGTCGAATCCCGCTCGCCCCGGCGCGCCCGCCGCGGACACGAACAGGGCCGAGATCGGGTGCCCGTCCGCCTCGAACCGGCGTGCCACCTCGAAGGCCAGCAGCGCGCCCATGCTGTGACCGAAGAAAGCGGCGCCTCCGTCGGTCTGATCGGGCGGGGTCAGCATGGTGCAGACGCGGTCGGCGAGGTCTTCGATACTGGTGAACGCGCCGAGGTCGTGGCTGCCGGCCTTGCCCGGGTATTGCACGCCAATACGTTTGACGTCGGCGGTGAACGCCTTCGAGAACGGAACGTAGTACTGCGGCGACCCGCCGGCGTGCGGGAAAATGTAGAGCTTGGGCGTTCGGTCAGTCACCCGGGACACACTAGCGGCGATCGCAAACCCGACGGAGTCGGGTGCGGCGGGTCGCCGTCGTCGGCACAGCGGCGATCGCAAACCCGACGGAGCCGGGTGCGGCGGGTCGCCGTCGTCGGCACAGCGGCGATCGCAAACCCGACGGAGCCGGGTGCGGCGGGTCGCCGCCGTCGGCACAGCGGCGATCGCAAACCCGGCCGTGCATGGACTACCCGATTGCGGCGTCCAGCTCGACGAACGGCGATCCGAGCAGCGGGATCGGGTCGAGCCCGTGCCGGCGGCCCCCGGCAACGCCCCGACGGATCAAGGCGGCCGTCCCGACGAAACCGGCATGGTCGAGCGCCACGAACGGGGTCAGCAGCCGGTTGTGAACGAAGCCGAACGCCAGCCCGGAGTCCGGGTCGGCCCAGCCCAGCGATCCGCCCAGCCCGACGTGGCCGAAGCCGGGCAGCACCGAACCGAACGGGACCGCGTGGTAGCCCTGATGGAACGCCAACGGCACCCCGATGGTGCGGTCCAGCTCCAGGGAGTGCGGTCCGGGCAGGCCCGCCACCAGCCGGCGGGACAGGAACCGGGTGCCGTCGATCTCTCCCCCATTGGCCAGGGCGCCGTAGAGGCGGGCCAGCCCGCGCGCGGTGAACACGCCGTTGATGGCGGCCGCCTCGGTGTCCAGGAACGGGGTGTCGCCGCGCACGGTGCCCATCACCCCCGGGAAATAGAAGGCGCCCAGTCCCCCGTACGGCAGCAGCGCGGCGGCCTTGGGTGCCACGAAGTCGACGATCGGGTTACGGCGGCTGCGTTGCGGCATGACGATCTCCGCGGCGACGGTCGGTGCGCCGGCGGGCGGCCGGCCCAGGTGCAGGCCGTCGGTGTCCAGTGGCGCGGCCAGCTCGGTGCGGAACAGTTCCCGCATGCCGACACCGGTGACAGCCCGGGCCAGGCCCGACATCAGCCAGCCGTAGGTCAGCGCGTGGTAGGCGGGTTTGCCGATCTCGGGTCCCGGGGCGGCGGCGGCCATCCGCGCTTCCATCGTGAGGTGATCCAACATGTCGGCCCTGCCGGCACCGTGCAGGTGCGTCAGCCCGGCCCGGTGTCCCAGCAGTTGCCGGACGGTGATCGCGGCCTTGCCGTTGGCGCCGAATTCCGGCCAGTAGTGCGCCACCGGCGTGTCGTAGTCGACGAGTCCCCGGTCGGCCAGCCGGTGGATGACCGTCGAGGCCGCGCCCTTGGTCGCCGAGAACGTCATGGCTCCGGTGTTCTCCGACCACGGCACCGTGCCCGCGCGGTCCGCCCATCCGGTCCACACATCGACCAGCGGCCGGCCGTCCTGGTACACCGCCAGGGCCCCGCCACCGAAACGCCGGCCGGGGAACATCGCCGCGAATGCCCGTACCGCGCAGGCGAAGTTCTGATCGGCCGCACCGTGCACGTTCGGCGGAAGCGCCATGCGGCGAGAGTCGACAGGCTCAGTCATGGCTGGCAATCTACCGTGCCGACCGTCAGCCCTACCGTAATTACTTCAGGAACTCGTGCCGAGCCGGCTACTGCCAGATGGTCGCGAGAATCTGTTGAGCCGCCAGCGCGGGGGTCAGTTCGCCGCGGAGCACCTGTTGTTCCACCACGGTGCGCACCTCGCGCACCGCCGGATCCGACAGTGCCCGTTCCAGCACGGCATCGGCCACCAGCTGCCGCGTCCAGTCCACCTGCTGGGCGCGCCGACGGGCATCGAACTCGCCCGCTTCGATCAGTGTCTGCCGATGCCGCTCGATGGTGTCCCAGAGTTCCGGCAGCCCGGTGCCCTCGAGCGCGCTCATCGTCAAAACAGGTGGCCGCCAAAGGGTTTCGCGAGGATAAATGAGCCGGATCGCGGCCGACAGTTCCCGTGCGGCCATCCGCGCCTCGGTGAGGTGCTCGCCGTCGGCCTTGTTCACCACCACGATGTCGGCCAGCTCAAGGACGCCCTTTTTGATGCCCTGCAACTGGTCTCCGGTGCGGGCCAGTGTCAAGAACACGAAGGTGTCCACCATGCCCGACACCGTCACCTCGGACTGGCCGACGCCGACGGTCTCGATCAGGATCACATCGAAACCGGCGGCCTCCAGCAGCACCACGGTCTCCCGGGTGGCCTTGGCGACCCCGCCCAGGGTGCCCGATGTCGGGGACGGGCGGATGTAGGCGCTCTCGTGCGCGCCCAGCCGCTGCATCCGGGTCTTGTCCCCCAGGATCGATCCGCCGGTGCGGGTCGAGGACGGGTCGACGGCCAGTACCGCCACCCGGTGCCCCAGTTCGACGAGGTGCATCCCGAGCGCCTCGATGCTGGTCGACTTGCCCACTCCGGGAACTCCGGTGATACCCACCCGCCGGGCGCCGCCCGCGTCCGGCAGCAGCGCCAACAGCAGCTTCTGGGCCTGTTGGCGGTGGTCGGGGCGGGTGGACTCGACCAGGGTGATGGCCCGGGGCAGTACGGAGCGATCACCGGCGCGCACCCCCGCCGCCAGTTCGGCGACGGCATCGCCCATGTCGTCGAGCATCTATATCGGGTCTGCCGCGGGCCCGGCCGCGTCGGCGAGCTCATAGCCTCGCCGCGACGCCAGGGTCTGCAACAGACCGACCGCCGCGTCGGCGATCACCGTGCCGGGCGGGAAGATCGCGGTCGCCCCGGCGGCATAGAGCTCGTCGAAGTCCCCGGGCGGGATGACACCGCCGACCACGATCATGATGTCGGGCCGGCCCACCGTGGCCAGCGCGTCGCGCAGCGCCGGCACCAGCGTCAGGTGCCCGGCCGCCAGGGAGGACACCCCGACCACATGCACGTCGTTGTCGGCGGCCTGCCGGGCGACCTCGTCGGGGGTGGAGAACAGCGCGCCGACGTCGACGTCGAACCCGATGTCGGCGAACGCGGTGGCGATCACCTTCTGGCCGCGGTCGTGTCCGTCCTGGCCCATCTTGGCGACCAGGATGCGGGGCCGGCGGCCGTCGAACTCGGCGAACTTCTCCACCAGAGCGGTTGCGCTGGAAATGTTGCTGCCCTTCCCGACTTCGTCACGGTAGACGCCAGAGATGGTACGGATTTCGGCCTGATGCCGCCCGTAGACCTTCTCCAGCGCGTCGGAGATCTCGCCGAGGGTCGCCTTGGCCCGCGCGGCGTTGATCGCCAACGCCAGCAGGTTGTTGCCCAGGCCGTCCTCCCCCGCCGGACCTGTGGCACCGGCCGCCCGGGTCAGTTCGGCCAGCGAGGCCTGACAGGCCGCCTCGTCGCGCTCGGCGCGCAGTTGCTCGAGTTTGGCCAGCTGTTCGGCGCGCACCCGGCTGTTCTCGACCTTGAGCACCTCGATCTCTTGGTCCTCGGCGACCTGGTACTTGTTGACGCCGATCAGCGGCTGCCGCCCGGAGTCGATCCGGGCCTGGGTGCGGGCCGCGGCCTCCTCGATGCGCAGCTTCGGAATACCCTCGTTGATGGCCTGCGCCATCCCGCCGTGCGCCTTGACCTCTTCGATGTGGGCGCGGGCCCGCTGCGCCAGCTGGTGGGTCAGCCATTCCACGTAGTAGGAGCCCGCCCACGGGTCGATCGGGCGGGTGGTGCCCGACTCCTGCTGCAGCAGCAGCTGGGTGTTACGCGCGATCCGGGCGGAGAAGTCGGTGGGCAGCGCCAGCGCCTCGTCGAGGGCGTTGGTGTGCAGCGACTGGGTGTGGCCCTGGGTTGCGGCCATCGCCTCGATACAGGTGCGGGCCACGTTGTTGAAGACGTCCTGGGCGGTCAGCGACCAACCGGAGGTCTGTGAATGTGTGCGCAGCGAAAGAGATTTCGAGCTCTTGGGGCTGAACTCACTGACCAGCTCGCTCCACAGCAACCGGCCCGCACGCAGCTTGGCGACCTCCATGAAGAAGTTCATCCCGATACCCCAGAAGAACGACAGCCGGGGTGCGAACTTGTCGATGTCCAGGCCGGCGTCCAGCCCGGCCTTGATGTAGTCCACTCCGTCGGCCAGCGTGTAGGCCAGCTCCAAATCCGCTGTGGCACCGGCCTCTTGGATGTGGTAGCCGGAGATCGAGATGGAGTTGAACTTCGGCATCTTGGCGCTGGTGTAGCCGAAGATGTCGGAGATGATCCGCATCGACGGCTTCGGCGGATAGATGTAGGTGTTGCGGACCATGAACTCCTTGAGGATGTCGTTCTGGATGGTCCCGGCCAGCTTCTCCGGCGGCACACCCTGCTCCTCGGCGGCCACCACATACAGAGCCAGAATCGGCAGCACAGCGCCGTTCATGGTCATCGACACGCTGACCGCGCTCAGGTCGATCCCGTCGAACAGCTGTCGCATGTCGAGGATCGAATCGATCGCCACGCCAGCCATGCCGACGTCGCCCTGCACCCGCGGGTGGTCCGAGTCGTAACCGCGGTGGGTGGCCAGGTCGAACGCCACCGACAATCCCTTCTGGCCGGCGGCCAGGTTGCGGCGGTAGAAGGCATTGGAGTCCGCCGCGGTGGAGAACCCCGCGTACTGGCGAATCGTCCACGGCTGGTTGACGTACATGGTCGGGTACGGGCCGCGCACGAACGGAGGCTCACCCGGGAAACTGTCCAGCGGGTAGCCGTCGGCGGCCACCGCGGCGCGGTCGGCGGCGGTGTAGACCGGCTTGACCGCGATGCCTTCCGGGGTGTGCCACTCCAACTGCTCGGGGGTGTAGCCGTGTGCGGACGCGGCGGCAGACACGAAGTCGGCGACGGCCGCATCGGTGACCGGTTCGGCGCGACGGTCTCCGAGGGCAACGTCGGCGAAGCTGCCGAGGGTGTCGCGTGAGGTGCTGGTGGTCATGGCTGTCAGGCCCCCAATCGGGTCAGTAGGTCCGACAACGCCTGCACCGCATCGATTTTCATGGTCAGGTAGTCGTCCGGTTGCGGGTCGGTCTCGGCGTTGCCGGCCAATGCCTTGGCCGGGCCGGCCAGGTAAACCCGATCGATTCCGGCGGCGCGGGCGGCCGCGATGACACCGGCGGCCTCTGCCCCGTAGCGCGCGTCGGTGCCGCAGAGCACCGCCGCGGTCGGTGCCCCCGTCTGCATCCCCGCCCCTTCCAAGGCCCCAGCCACCCCGTCGGCGTCCAGCGGCCCGGGGTTCACCGTTTCGATCCCGCCGGAGGCCAGCAGGTTCGCGGCGAACGTCGTCCGGATGTTGTGTTCGGCCAGCGGGCCCAACGGCAGCAGCAGCACCTGCGGGCGGGCTCCGGTGCGGGCCAGGTAGGCGTCGGAGCGGTCGCGCAGCGCCTCGAACTGCGCGGCATAACGCCGCAGTCCGGCCGGGGCGGCCGTAGTGGCGGTCGGCGGCAGCGGCGCTTCGGCCAGGTTCGGGTACTCGTTCACCCCGGTGATCGCGGTGCGGCGGTGCGCGATGTTCTCGGCCCGGGCAGCAGCGGAGGCGTCGATCAGCTCGCTGACGTAGGCGCGGGCCGCGTCGAATCCGCCTTCTGCAGAACGTGCTTCGGCCTGCTGGAACTGTCGCCACGCCTGCTGCGCCAGCTGCTCGGTGAGGTCTTCGACGAACCACGATCCGCCGGCCGGGTCGAGCACCTGGCCCAGGTGGGACTCTTCGAGCAGCAGCAGCTGGGTGTTGCGTGCGATGCGGCGGGCGAAGCCGGCCGAGGTACCGGGCTGGCCGCCGGCGATCGCGGTGTCGAACGGCCACACCAGCACGGTGTCCGCACCGCCGACACCGGCGCCGAACGCCGCCAGCGTGGTGCGCAGCATGTTCACCCACGGGTCGCGTTGAGTCATCATCGCCAGCGACGTCTCGGCGTGCACGACTGCAGCACCGCACTCCGGCTCCCCGGCCACCTCGGTCACCCGCGCCCACAACCGACGCACCGCCCGGATCTTGGCGATCGTCATGAACTGGTCGTCGTCGGCGGCGAGCCGGAAACTGATCTGGCCGACCGCGTCGGCCATCGAGAGTCCCGCCTCGGTGAGCAAGCGCAGGTAGGCCACGGCGGTGGCCAGGGCGCCGGCCAGTTCCCCGGCCGCGTCGGCGCCCAGGTTGTGCAACGCCGGGCCGTTGACGGCGATCGACCGCACCCCGCGGCGCCCGGCGGCACGCGATGCGACCGCGATCACCTCGTCGATCGACGGCGCCGGCCGCTCCCCCAGCGGCGCGGTCAACGGGTCGGCACCCAGGTCCACCGACAACCCGGCGAGGTTGTCCTGATCCAGGCCGTCGACCAACCCCAGAAGCGTGTCGGCGGCGGTGGCGTAGTCGCCGGCGCCGGCACCGTCGAGCAGAACCGGCACCAATTCCAGGTAGACGTCGGCGAATACCCGTCGCAGGTCGGCGGCCGGCACCCCGGCCGGCCCGACCCGCACCGTCAGGGCGCTGGCCCCTTCGGTCAGGGCAGCCAGGACGGCACCGTTGACCTCGGCGCCCGAGGAGTCCGCGGCAACACCGGGAAAGGCTTCGGCGACCTTCCAACCGGTGTTGACATCGCGCAGGGCATCCGCGCCGCGCACATAGGGCCACTGCCCGGGCAGCGGCGGCTCCGGCAGCTCGTCGAACACCGTGTAGAGCGCCCGGATCGCGAATCCGGCCTGCACGGGGGTGTCCAGCAGCCGCTCCGGCTCGCCGTCGGTGTCGCGCTCGATGTCAGCCGAATCGCGGCGGGAGCTCTTCGCCAACACCCCGGCCACCCCGGCACGCCAACGGGCGCGGGACTGCTCGAGTTCGGCGGATACCTCGACTGACACCGGCGACTCCTGAAGTTACTCGTGAGTAGCGGAAGGATCGCTACCCGACACGTGTTAACCAGGCTAAATGATGGCGATCGAAGGATGCTGGCGAGGTACGCCGAGCGGCGAAACGCCGCGCGCACGACGCCTACCGTTAACATTCGGCCCGTAATCTCGGACGACGTGACCACCGCACCCCTGCGCGAGCTCACCCGCCCGCTACGCGGGGTGATCGCAGCGACCCTGGCGACGGCGCGCCAGGTGCCGCCGTGGCGGCTGGTGGTGACCACCGCGGTGGTGGTGATCCTGGTCGCGGTGGCCCTCCTGGTGCCCGTGCCCACCGCCGTCCAGTTGCGAGACTGGGCTCAGGCACTGGGGCCGTGGTTTCCGCTGGCATTTCTGACCGCCCACACCGCAATCACGGTGTTCCCGTTTCCCCGGACCGCCTTCACCGTGGCCGCCGGCCTGCTGTTCGGCCCTTGGCTGGGTGTGGTGCTGGCGGTGGCGGCCAGCGCGTTGAGCGCCCTGGTCGCGCTCATGCTGATGCGAGTGTTCGGCTGGCAGCTGATCCGATTGGTGCGCCACCCGAAGATCCGCTCGCTGGACGCGCAACTGCGTCGGCGTGGCTGGCCCGCGGTGGTGTCGCTGCGGCTGATTCCGGCCATCCCGTTCTCGGTGATCAACTACGCGGCGGGCGCGTCGGCGATCCGGCTGCTGCCGTACACCGTCGCCACCCTGATCGGATTACTGCCGGGCACCGCCGCCGTCGTGGTGCTCGGCGACGGCCTCACCGGGGATGTCAGCCCGCTGCTGCTGCTGGTGTCGGCGTGCACGGCCGCGGTGGGAGTGGCGCTGTTGGCCTACGAGGTGCGTCTGCACCGCAGGCACCGAGCCCAGGCTCCTGAGCCCGCATTCCCCGTCATTACAGGCTGAGCAGGGCTTTCACCGGGAAGCACACGTCTGCGCTTTGCCGAATGTGCACACCCTGCGACGCGCGCAGAACGTCGCACTCGGTACACGCTCGGCTCGCGCGGCTTGCCCCTTGTCGACGACTAAACATTTGTTTACTATCATAAACATGCATTTACCCGTGACCGATGACCGCACGGCCCGTGCACGAATCCGCGACGAGGCGCTGCGACTGTTCGCCGAACGCGGGCCCGACGGAGTCACCATGCGCGATATCGCGGCCGCGGCGGGAGTTTCCCCCGCGCTGCTGGTGCGGCACTACGGTTCCAAAGACGGACTGGTGGAGGCGGTCGACGAGCACGTCGTCGCCACGCTCGAAGCACTGCTCGCCAACATCACCGGGGCCGCCGGCGTGACCGGACTGAGCGAATCGGCGCTGTCAGGGCTGCTGGACGGCCTGGCCGCTCAACTTCCCTCGAGTTCACCCATCCCGTCGTATCTGACCCGTTCGCTGATCACCGGCGGACAGCTCGGTTCGGCACTGTTCCGGCGGCTCTACGAGATCAGCAGATCCGCCCTGGACACCATGGTCACGGCCGGAACCGCCGACACCGGAGGGGATCCGGCGGTGCGCGCAGCGTTCCTCCTGGTCAACGACCTGGCTGTGCTGACGCTGCGGGATCGCCTCACCGAGGTGCTCGGCGTAGATCCGCTGTCACCGGAGGGAATGAAACGTTGGGGCGCCCAGGTATTCGCGATCTATCGCGGCGGGCTCATCGCTGATGCCTGAAATCGCTGCGGAAACGGAGGCACGCATGTCCAGCACACACCCGTCGTCGGGGTTCGTCACCGGAGCCACCCGGCTGCTGCGGTCGCGTCGGCTGATGCGGACGCCGACCTGGCTGTACCGGTTTCGCCTCGGCGCACTGCTCGGCCCGCGGCTGCTGATGCTCGAACACACCGGACGCAAATCCGGTGCAGCACGCTACGTCGTACTCGAGGTGTTCGATCACGCCGCGCCGGACAGCTATGTGGTGGCCTCCGGCTTCGGCAACCAGGCCCAGTGGTTCCGCAACATTCGGGCCAACCCGCGGGTCCGGGTCAGCATCGGCTCCCACGCACCCACGCCGGCCACCGCCCGCGTCCTCGACCGGCAGGAAGCCGACCGAAGCCTGGCGGCATACGTCGCTCGGCATCCGCGCGCCTGGGCGCGATTCAAGGCCGTGCTGGAGGACACCCTCGGCGCCGAGATCACCGCGACCGACAACCCACTGCCGTTGGTCGAGCTGCGCCTCGACAGCCGGTCATGACGACGCTCGCCGCGCCGGCCGGCTGGCTTCGCACCTTCTTCGGCCCCTCGCGCACCCCCGCCGAAACCATCCTCGGCCTCCTCGGCGGCGCTGCGGTGATCGCGATGCTCGTCACATACATTCGGCATGCGGGCGGTTGGCACGACTGGTCGGCACTCCAGATCGTGATCGTCGCGGTCACCGGATTGGATCTGGTCGGCGGCGTCTTCACCATCTCGGCCACCACTGCCAGCTGCTGGTATCACCGTCCCGGCCCTGCCGCACAACGGTTCCGGATGACGTTCGTCATCAGCCACGCCGTTCTGTACCTGGTACCCGTCACGGCGGTGTTCGGCCTCGGGTGGACCTGGATGCTGGCCAACGCCGGTCTGCTGCTGGGCGCCGCGGCCCTGATCGAGGGCGCGCCGGTGGATCTCAAACGCATGGTCGCGCTGGCCCTGACCCTGATCGCGGCGCTGGCCAATCGGATCTGGCTGCCGATACCGTCCGCGCTCCAGTGGCTGCCGTTGCTGCTTATGGTCAAGGTCCTCGTCTGCTTCCTGCTTCCCGCGCTGTCAGGACGCGAGGCACCGGCGGATCAGAACTGCACCGCCGGCGGGGCCTGCTGACCCGGCGCGGCCTGGTAGAACGGGCGCTCGCCAACCCCGGCCAGACCTGTGAAGAACATCCACGGGATGGTCACCACCCGCTGGTTCAGGCCGGCCACCGCGTCGTTGTAGTACTGGCGTGCGAACGCCAACTGATTCTCGGTGTCGGTGAGTTGATCCTGCAGCTGCAGAAAATTGGCCGATGCCTTCAGGTCCGGATAGTTCTCCGCCACCGCGAGGACGTTGCCGATCGCCCGGTCCAGTCGGGCCTGCGCCTGTGCCTTGTCATCGACAGTTCCGGACTGGGCGGCGCGGGTCGCCCCGGTGCGGGCGGCGGTGACCTCTTCGAAGATCGTCCGCTCATGCGCCGCATAGCCTTTGACGGAATTGATCAGGTTGGGCACCAGCTCGGCGCGGCGGGTCAGCTGGACGTCGATTCCGCCCAGTGCTTCGCGGACTTTGACGTCGAGCCGGCGCAGCAGGTTGAACGCGGTGACACCGAACGCGGCTGCGGCAAGCAGGACCACCACGACAGCGATGGCAACAGTGCTGCTCATCTCCGGTACCTCATTTCTGTTGATGATGTTGATGTTTGATGTTGCGGTGCAGCCCGATTGGTCTCACCAGGTGCCACCACCGCCACCGCCACCGCCGCCCCAGCTGCCACCGCTGCTGCTGAAGCCGGACCCGCCCGAGCTCGACGACGAGCTCTGCGAACTGCGGTAGGCGCTGATCGACGCGGCCACCACCGTGTCGAAGCCGCGGAATCCGCTCGAGGAGTACAGCGCAGCGGGACTGCCGGATCTCTGCACCGGGTACCAGCCGGGGGTGGGCGGTTCGGACCCGACCGCGGTCCGGTATTTCTGCGCCCAGCGGTCGGCGACGCCGAAAGCCGCCGCGAAGGGGATGTACGCGGTGAACAGGTCGTTGCGGGCGGAGAAGTCGAACCTGTCTTCGCTGGACGAGGTGGCCAGCAGCCGCTCGAAGCCGGCCGCCCGCGACCACACCCCGCGCCCCGGTGGGGTGCGCCGGGTGCCCACGCCGGTGCTCAGCAGACCGATCCCGGCGATAACGAACGCGGCGAACGGCAAACCCCACATGGTCAGCGTGAACAGACCCCAGAACGCCGCAACGGCCGCCGGAATCGCCAACCCCACCGCTATCCGGCCGACCCGCTCCCACCTGGCCGTCACCATCAAGCCCTCGGTGTCCGCCCAGTCCGAACAGCTCGACGTCAGCTCTATGGTGGCTTCGCTGAGTTTCCTGCCGGCTTTCACGCTGCCGTTGGCGCGAAAGACCTCGCCGACGGTGGTGACTCCCAGGGCCTCGCCGACCTTGCGGCTCACCGGGTCGAGCGCCGCCCACTGTTCGGGGGCGCCGGCACCGGTGATGGTCCAGCGTCGCGAACCGCCGGACAGCCGCACCACGTTCCGTTCGGCCAGGTACAACAGGGTGGCGACCAGTGCGTGGTCGCCGACCGTCTCGTTGACGATGTAGACGGTCTGCACCGGCCCGAGCCCATCCGGCGGGACGTACATCACCGGGTGGCCGGGTTCGGGCTCACGTGATCGGCGGGCCCACACATATCCGGCCGCCGCGGCAAGTGCCGACAACAGCGCCGCCACCGCGACGGTCGACACCGAGCGGCCCAGGATCTTGTCGAACCGCACCGACCACGGCAGGCCGGCGCGGTCGGGCAGCGGTACGTCCAGGTCGACGCGGACGGTGACCGGGTTCTGCGGCGGCAGATTCGCGGCGGTCACCGTGATCCGTTCGCTTCCGGCGCCGGCAAGCCCGCAGGGCGTCACGCCGCTGGTGTCGGCCGCGCACTGCACCAGCCCGGACGGACCGGGCAAGTCGATCACCACCCGCGCCCTGTCGATCTTCATCGCCCAGAATCCGACCGCGTTGTAGTAGAACGTCGCCGACGGCGCAGCCCGGTTCGCACCGGCGTGACTGGTGAAGGCGCCGGATCCACTCGGCGGCCTCACCAGCACGCCGTCAATGGTGTAGCTGATCGAGTAGGTGTGCAGGCCCGGGTCGGCCAGAACGTCCGGGTCGCCGATCTGGACGACGATGACGCTGCGATCGTCTCGCCACGAATAGCTCACCGGGACGGGTTGATGGTCCATGGTGATGGCGGAGATGGTGGGAATGAGCCGGCCACGTGGGTCGGTGGGATCGGCGGCCGGAAAGAACCGGAAGATTCCGTGCCGGAAAGCGGGCAGATCCACCGTCAGCACTTCCGTGGCCGTCAGACGGCCCTCGGCGTCGATCCGATAGGTCGCGGAGTAGTCGGTGATCGTTGATTCGGCGTCGACGGCCGACCCGTGGGTGACCTTCGCCAGGTAGAGCTGGTGGAGCAGGGGCCAGGTCAGCCCCAGGACGGTCAGCGCGACAAACACCGTCACCACGACCAGTCGCCTGCCGTGCTGCGCCAACCGCGGTCTCCCTCCACGCTGAGGAACTGTGCGCGAACCCAGCCGGCGCAGGTGCTGATTCTCACACACCGCAGTGGGTTCCGAAGTGCAGAACAACGAACATCGTCGGGCGCGTGGAAAGCGCGCTGGCAAACAACACGAAGGCCTCGTCAATCCGACAACAATTCGGTGTAAAACGGCCTTTCAATATCGAGGGAAATACCCCTATCCCGTTAAAGTCACCTCAGTGCCATGTGCTGGCACAGCACAAATTCGACAAGTGCTCGACGGATGAAGGGACCGGATCAATGGCTGATCGGAGCGCCTCGGTGCGAAAATATCTGACCGAAATGATCGGCACGTTCGTTTTCATGTTCGCTGTGCTCGGCATCGTCTTGTCCGGCACCGAATGCGTCGCCGCCACCGCACTGGGCATCGGATCGGTGCTGATGGTGATGGTGTACGCCAGCGGGCACATCTCGGGTGGGCATCTCAACCCGGCGGTCTCGATCGCCGCGTATTTGCGGGGCGCCCTTCCGCTGGGTGATCTCGGGCCCTACATCGTGGCCCAGTTGGTCGGTGCACTCGCCGCCTTCGGGGTGGGATTCGGGCTGTGGCACGACAAGTACTCGACCGGCACTCTCGACCTGACCGGCACGATCTGGCCGGCATTTCTGGCTGAGCTGATATTCACCTTCGCGCTGTGCTACATCGTTTTGCACACCGCGACGAGCAAAGACAGTGCCGGAAACAGCTTCTACGGGCTGGCGATCGGGTTCATCGTGACCGTCGGTGTGGTGGCGGTCGGTGCCATCTCCGGCGCCGCCTTCAACCCGGCCATCACCTTCGGCCTGATGCTGTCGGGGACCTTCGCCTGGAAGTTCCTCTGGGTCTACGTGGTCGCCCAGGTGGTCGGTGCTGTCATCGCCGCCTACGCATACAAGGCGACCAGCCTCGACGAGCACTCCCCCGCCCGTAAGGGCTAAGCCGCCGACCCCGGGGCCCGCACACCGCCTGGCGCGGGGTGCGGGCCCCGGGCCGTCATGGTGCCGAACACGCCCAGCAGCAGCACTGCGGGAACAATGTTCGCGACGCGGTTGCGCACCCGCAGGTGGATGCCGACCGCCCCGGCGAAGTACAGCGTCAACAGCGCCGTGGTGACCCGGGCGACGCCCGGGAACCGAAACACCGATGCCAGGCCGAGCGCGGTGACGCCCTTGACCACCGGGACTGCCGGACGGATCCGGGGCGGTACCCGCATGGCGTCCATGTTCGCCGCGACATAGGGCACCGGAATCGCCGAAGCCACCGCGTCACCGGCCAGAAACGCGGCCAGCAGCGCATACGTCGGCCGCGCCGTCAGAAAATTCACGCCGGACCGGCATCGAGTTCCGGTGGCAGCATGGCGCCCTCGACCGGCTTGCGCGCGTCGGCCTCGGCTTTGGCCACCGCCTGGGCGATCGCCGGGTCGGTCTGGGTGATGAACCAGTCGGCGACCTCGTCGCTGTCGTCCTCGGACCGGTGCCGGGGCTCGTCGTCGGGCGACGGCTGGTAGCGAAAGACACCGTCCTCCCCGGGGGCACCGAGCAGTTTGGTGAAGCCCTGCAGCGCGGTGCCGAAATCGCTGGGCACCACCCACACCTTGTTGGCCTCACCCCGGGCCATCTCCGGCAGCACCTGCAGGTACTGGTAGGCCAGCAGTTCGGGGGTGGGCCGGGCGGCCTTGATCGCCGCAAACGTCTTCTCGATCGCCTTGGCCTGCCCCTGGGCCTGCAGGTAGGCGGCGGCCCGCTCACCCTGGGCCCGCAGCATCCGGGACTGGCGTTCGGCTTCGGCGGCCAGGATCGCCGCCTGCTTGGCACCCTCGGCGGTGAGGATCTCGGACTGCTTCTGGCCCTCGGCCTGTTTGATGGCGGCCTCGCGCTGTCCCTCGGCGGTCAGGATCATGGCCCGCTTCTCGCGGTCGGCCTTCATCTGCTTCTCCATCGACGCCTGGATCGACGGCGGCGGGTCGATGCTGCGCAGCTCCACCCGGGCCACCCGAAGACCCCACCGGCCGGTCGCCTCGTCGAGCACGCCGCGCAACTGGCTGTTGATCACCTCGCGCGACGTCAGGGTCTGTTCCAGCGTCATGCCGCCGACCACGTTGCGCAGCGTGGTGGTGGTCAGCTGCTCCACACCGACGATGTAGTTGCTGATCTCATAGACCGCGGCCTTGGGGTTGGTGACCTGGAAGTAGACGACGGTGTCGATGTTCAGGGTCAGGTTGTCCTCGGTGATCACCGGCTGCGGCGGGAACGACACCACCCGTTCGCGTAGGTCGATCCGCGCCCGGACCCGGTCGATGAACGGGACCAGCAGGGTCAGCTGGCCGCTGACGGTGCGGCTGTAGCGGCCCAGTCGTTCGATCACCGCCGCCTCGGCCTGCGGAATCAACGCGACCGATTTGGCGACCACGATCGCAGCGAACAGGACCAGTACCGCCAGCAGTACCAGGCCGGTGGTCACGCCTTCCATGGTTACACCCTTTCCTCTACAGGACCTTGCCCACCACCGCGGTGGCTCCGTCGATGTGCATGACCGTGACGTGCTCCCCCGGTTCGAAGACGTCGCCGTCGGCGAGCGGGCGGGCCGTCCACACCTCGCCCTCCAGCTTGATCCGGCCGCCGTGCTCCTCGACGCGGTCGAGCACCAGGGCACTCTTGCCCTGCAGGGCCACCACCCCGGTTTCCGCGCCGGTTCCGGTCCACAGCCGACGTCGCAGGGCGGGGCGTACCAACACCAGCAGCAGCACCGAAACAACCAGGAACACCGCGCCGTCGCACCAGATCGGCCAGTCCACCAGAGCGCTGGTCGCCGCCGCCGACAATGCGCCGCCGGACAGCATCAGCAGGAACATATCGCCGGTGAGCGCTTCGGCGCCGGCGAGCCCGAGCGCGAAGACCAACCAGATCAGGGCTGTCGGCATGCCGCCAGGATAGCCCGTAAACCGCCTGTACCCGTGCGGACCGGCGCGGACAGCGTGGACTACTACACTGCCTCCCATCATGTGGTGCTCGAGCGTCTCCCTGTCGGTGTGGGCCAACGCCTGGCTTGCGGGTCGGGCGGCGCCCGATGATGTCTTGGACGCACTATCGGCTTGGGCGCCAGTGCAATCGGTGGCCGCCTACGACGCGATCAGCATCGGGGAAGCCGGCTCGGCGTGGTCGGGTGGAACCGACGGCGGCGCGGCGTCGCTGCTGCAATTGGTGCGCGGCGCCGCGCAACCGGACGCTGGGGCCTGCATCCACCCGGTGTTTCCGGTGCCGGGCGATGTGCGCGGGCTGCCGGCCGGGACGGTGTTTGCGCGGGAGGCGATCCTCGCCGGGGAGGCCGTGCTGATCGGTTCGGCCGGCGCCGCGCCCCCGATCGGGCTGGTTCCGACCTACCTGGAGGACGACGACTCCCCCGCCGATTCCGCCGGCGAACTGAGTTGGACGGCCTTCCGGCTGACCGGCATGCCCGTCACCGACCAGCATGATCTGGGTGACGCCGAATACTCGTTGCGGTCGGCGGTGCGAACGGCCGCCGAAGCCTTGGGGTCCACCGGATCACGCTGGGCTGACTACGGTGTCGAGGATCCGCGTCTGCAGGTCGAGCTGATGATGGAAGCCGCTGCGCTGCACCGTATTCCCGATCACGCGCCGACCCGCGCGGTGCGCGTGCTGCAAAGTGCCGCCCACGTCGAGGCGATCATCACTGTCAGCGCCGATCTGCTGGCCGCCAGCGCGCAGTCGTCGACCGCGGTGCAGCGCGCCGTGGATGCGGTGCAGCCGCTGACGCTGGTGGTGCGTTCGGCGCGCAGCGCCGCGGTGAGCGCGATCCTGCACTCAGCCTGGCGAGGTTAACCGCGGGGCGACACCACCGCGGTGCAGTGCGATGACCCGCACGGCGCCCCGTTGACCCCGAAACCGCAACCCAATTCGGCCCGCCCGGCGGCACGCTCGGGTGCGGTGCCGTTGCGCAGTTCCTCGACCAGGCCGCGAGCCAAGCTGGCCAGCCGCCGGTCCGCGTTCGGAGTGGTCGCGCGGGCATAGCCGATGCCGGCCGCCTGCGCCTGTTCGCGCACTTCGCTGTCGAGGTCCCACAGCACCTCGATGTTGTCGCTGAGGAAGCCGATCGGGCATACGATCACCGCTCGCACCCGCGAGTCGGCCAGCGCCGCCAGATGCGCCTCGATGTCGGGCTCCAGCCAGGGCACCTGCGGCGGCCCCGAACGCGACTGCCATACCTGGTCGTAATCGCTGTAGCCGGCGGCAGCTGCGACCAGGGCGGTCGCGTGGGTGACCTGGCGGCTGTAGAGGCGCGGGCCGTAGCGCTCATCGGCGGCCACCGGAATCGAATGTGCGGTGAACACCAGCCGGGCCGAATCGCGCAGACCCGCCGGCAGCGTGTCGGCGGCAGCGCCGATCGCCTCGGCGAACATCGCCACGAACAGCGGATGGTCGAAGTACTGGCGCAGTTTCACCAGTTCCGGTGCCTGCTCCCCGACCGCCTGTCGCGCGCGTGCGATGTCCTCGGAATACTGATCGCAGCCGGAGTACCCGCCCCAGGCCGAGGTCGGGAACACCGCGGCGCGGCGGATTCCGTCGGCGGCCATCTGCGCGACCACGTCCTCGACGTACGGCCCCCAGTTGCGGTTGCCGAAATAGACCGGCAGATCGGGCAATTCGGCGCGCAGCTGTTCGGCGAGCGCCCGGTTGATCGCGTTGATCGGCGACACTCCGCCGAAATGCAGGTAGTGCTCGGCGACCGCATCCAGGCGTTCCGGCGGGATACCACGTCCCCGGGTGACGTTCTCCAGGAACGGCCGAACCTGCTCCGGCCCTTCGGGGCCCCCGAAGGACAGCAGCAGGACGGCGTCAATGTCCACGGGGCTCTGTCTAGAGCAGCTGGGTGTGTGCACCGCCGTCGGCGTAGACGACCGTTCCGGTGGTGGACGGCAGCCAGTCGGACAGCAGCGCGCAGACGGTCTTGGCCACCGGCGTCGGGTCCTTCATGTCCCAGCCGATCGGGGCCCGCTGGTCCCAGCCCTCCTCCAGCAGCCGGATCTGCTCGCCGGCGCCCTCGCCGAGGGCACCGCCCACGATCGCGCTCATCGCCAGTGTCCGGATCGGGCCGGCCGCAACCAGATTCGACCGCACTCCGACCTTGCCGGCCTCGCGCGCCACGAACCGGTTCACCGACTCCAGCGCACTCTTGGCCACGGTCATCCAGTTGTAGGCCGGCATCGCGCGGGTGGGGTCGAAGTCCATGCCGACGATTCCGCCGCCGGGGTTCATGATCGGCAGCACCGCTTTGGCCAGTGAGGCATAGGAGTAGGCCGAGATGTGGATGCCCTTGGCGACGTCCTCGTAGGGGGCGTCGAAGAACGGGTTGATTCCCATGCCGGTCTGCGGCATGAAGCCGATGGAGTGCACCACGCCGTCGAGCTTGTTGCCCTCGCCGATCACCTCGGTGACACGCTCGGCCAATGAGCCCAGGTGCTCCTCGTTCTGCACGTCGAGCTCCAACAGCGGCGCCGGCTCCGGCAGCCGGTCGATGATGCGCTGGATCAGCCGCAGCCGGTCGAAGCCGGTGCACACCAGTTGTGCGCCGGCCTCCTGCGCCACCTTGGCGATGTGGAACGCGATCGAGGAGTCGGTGATGATCCCGGTGACCAGGATCCGCTTGCCTTCGAGAATGCCTGCCATGAAAAGTCCCCTATCTTGAACTGAACGAGTCGCTAGTGGCCCATGCCCATGCCGCCGTCGACGGGGATGACCGCGCCGGCGATGTAGCTTGCGTCCTCGGATGCCAGGAAGCTGACCGCACCGGCGACCTCCTCGGCGGTGCCCACCCGCTTGGCCGGGATGAACTCCAGCGCACCCTCCTGGATCCGCTCGTCGAGGGCGCGGGTCATCTCGGTGTCGATGTAGCCGGGTGCGACGACGTTCGCGGTGACGCCGGCCTTGGACAGCTCACGCGAGATCGAGCGGGCCATGCCGATCAGGCCCGCCTTGGCCGCGGCATAGTTGGCCTGGTTGCCGATGCCCCACATGCCCGAGACCGATCCGATGTAGATGATCCGGCCGAAGCGCTTGCGCTGCATGCTGCGCGACGCCCGCTGGGTCACCCGGAACGCACCGGTGAGGTTGGCGTTGATGACCTCTTCGAAGCGCTCCTCGGTCATCCGCATCAGGAACGCGTCTTTGGAGATGCCGGCGTTGGCCACCAGCACCTCGACCGGGCCCTGGTGCTCCTCGACCTCTTTGAAGGCGCGGTCGACGGCGTCGTTGTCGGTGACATCGCACACCACCCCGAACAGCCCGTCGGGTGCGCCGGAACCGCGGTGCGTCACCGCCACCTTGTGGCCGTCGGCGGCCAGTCGCTGTGCGATCGCCAGTCCGATGCCCCGGTTTCCACCGGTTACCAGGACCGAACGCGACACGAATGCGGGCTTTGCTGCGGGAGCTTCGCTGTCTGTCACCGGCATAACCTATCGAATCGACACGCTGACTCTGCGCACAGGGCGCGGCCTACTCGCACTTTTGCGCCATGAGCGCAGAGTCAACGCCTGACTGGGGCCTAGGCGGGCAGACGCCGGTTGAGCAGCAGCGCCGCCAGACCGGCCAGCGCCAGGATGAACGCCCCCAACCGCAGCCAGCCGGTGCTGGCGTCGCCGCGGATGGTCTCGTAGCCGATCTGGTCCTGCAGCGTGGAGTAGACCTCCTTGAGCTGGGCCAGGCTGGACGCGGTGTAGGCGCTGCCGCCGGACAGATCGGCGATCTTCTTCAGCGAGTCGTCGTCGACCGGCACCGGTTGCCGCTGGTCGTTGATCTCCACGTAGCCGTACGCCGTGCCGAACGAGATGGTCGAGACCGGCACCCCCTGGTCCTTGGCGGTACGTGCCGCGGTGAACGCGCCCTTGGGGTTGTCCGGGTTGGACGGCACGGTCTCTTTGCCGTCCGACAGCAGCACGATGCGGGCCGGCGGTGGCGTGTCGCCGCCACCGATGACCGCCCCGACCGTCGCGATCGCCTGCAGCGCGGTGAAGATGCCCTCGCCGGTGGCGGTCCGATCGGCCAGTTGCAGCTTGTCGATGGCCGCCTTGGTGGCCTCGCGGTTGGTCGTCGGAGAGGTCAGCACGGTCGCGGTGCCGGCGTAGGCGATCAGTCCCAGGTTGATGCCCGCGGTCAGCTCGTCGGCGAACTGTTTGCCGGCCTCCTGCGCGGCGGCCAGCCGGGTCGGCGCGACGTCGGTGGCCCGCATCGACTGCGACACGTCGATCACCAGCATCACCACCGCACGGTTGCGCGGGATGCGGACGTCGTTGGTCGGGCCGGCCATCGCGACGGTGAACAGCAGCAGCGAGCTGATCAGGAGGACCGCCGAAAGGTGGCGCCAGCGCGTCGGCGACTTGGGCGCCACGCTTTCCAGCAGCTCCATGTTGGCGAACCGCAGGATCCTCCGCTGCCGCGCCACCTGCATGAGGATGTAGAGCGCGACCAGGCCCAGGATCACGAACAGGAACAGGAAGAACCACGGGTGCGCGAAGCCGGACAGTGTCATCGGCCCGAGTAGCGGCAATGTCATAGCAGACCTGTCTTGTGCATCGGGGCGGGTTTAGGCCATGCCCGCCAGCGCACCGCGCCGGCGGGACTCGACGAATCGAACGATATCGGCGATCCAGTCCCGGTCGGTTCGCAGCGACAGCAGCGGAGCGCCGCAGCTGCGCAGGGCGTGCGCAACGTCGGCCCGGTGAGCCGCTGCCGCCCGGGCGAAGTCGTCGCGCAGCTTGGCGTCGATGGTGAACTCGCGGGTGACACCGGACTCGGTGTCCTGCAGCACCACATCGCCGACGTCGGGCAATTCGACGTCACGCGGATCGAGCACCTCAATACCCAGCACCTCGTGGCGGGCTGCGATCGCCCTCAGCGGTCGCATCCAGTTGATCGGGCCGAGGAAATCGCTGATGACGACCGCCATGCCACGCCGTCGTTCCGGCCGGCGCAGCGCGTCGATAGTCGCCGCCAGGTCGCCGCGCACCCCGACCGGGGCCCGCGGAATGGTGGCGATGGTTCGCAGCAGCGTCTGTTCGTGGTTGCGCCCGGAGCGGGCCGGTAACCGCACCACCTGGTCACCGTTGGCCACCAGCGCGCCCAGCCGGTTGCCGCCGCCGCTGTTGAGATAGATGATGGCCGCCGCCGCCGCAACCGCCAGGTCACGCTTCTCACAGGTGGCGGTGCCGAAGTCCATGCTGGCCGACATGTCGACGACCAGCCACGTCTCCAGCTCGCGGTCGGCGATCATCTGCCGCACGTGCGGGTGGGTGGTCCGGGCTGTGACCGACCAGTCCATCCGACGCACGTCGTCGCCGGGCTGGTAGAGCCGCGACTCGCCGGGCTCCGAACCGGGGCCGGGGATCAGGCCGAGGTGATCGCCGTGCAGTACCCCGTCAAGCTTGCGTTTGACGGTCAGCTCGAGGGTGCGCAGCGCGGCGGCCAGTTTCGGGTCACTGATCCCGCCGCGCAACATCGACGGTGGCGCGGTGCTGGTTTCCGGGGCTCGGGATTCCTGGGTGCCGCGCCCCGTGCCGGGCTCGCTCACCGACCGCTGGCCGCTGCCGCCGCGGTCGGGGCGCCGGGCGGCGCCGAATGCGGCTGCTGCTGCGGTACCGCATTCACCTGCGGCAGCGGGACGGTCTGCAGCACCCGGTTGATGATGATCTCCGAGGTGATCTCGTCGGCCAGCGCGTCGTAGGACAGCACCAGGCGGTGCCGCAGCACGTCGGGGATGACCTCGATGACGTCCTGCGGGATCACGTAGTCGCGCCCGCGCACCAGCGCCAGCGCACGGGACGCGGAGATGATGCCCAGGGATGCGCGCGGCGACGCCCCGAACGACAGCCAGTTCTTCACGTCCGGCATGCCGAACTGTTCGGGGTGGCGGGTGGCGGTGATGACCCGGACCACGTAGTCGACCAGCGCGTGGTGCACGAAGTTGTTGGCCGCCAGGGTCTGCAGCCGCACCAGGTCACCGGTGCCGAGGATCGGCTTGGGCTCGGGCGGGGTGACCCCCATCCGGTAGATGATCTCGCGTTCTTCTTCCGGCGACGGGTAGCCGACGTTGATCTTGAACAGGAAGCGGTCACGCTGCGCCTCGGGCAGCGGGTAGACACCTTCGTGCTCGATCGGGTTCTGGGTGGCCATCACCAGGAACGGGTTGGGCAGCGGGAAGCTCTTGCCGCCGATGGACACCTTGCGCTCCTGCATGACCTCCAGCAACGCCGACTGCACCTTGGCCGGCGCGCGGTTGATCTCGTCGGCCAACAGGAAGTTGGTCATCACCGGGCCGAGTTCGGTGTCGAACTCCTCACGGCCCTGCCGGTAGATGCGGGTGCCGATGATGTCGGTGGGCACCAGGTCCGGGGTGAACTGAATGCGGGCGAAGGATCCGCCGACGACCTTGGCGAAGGTCTCCACCGCCAGGGTCTTGGCGACACCGGGCACGCCTTCGAGCAGCACGTGCCCCTTGGCCAGCAGTCCGACCAGGATGCGCTCGACGAGCTGGTCCTGGCCGACGATGACGCGCTTGACCTCGAAGATGGCCCGCTCCAGCGCGTGTACGTCGGCGGCCAGACCTGAGCCGGCGCTCGACGCACCCTCCGGGCCGGGGAAACCGCTGGCGCCCGCGGGCGTCCCATCCGATGACGTCATCGAGAAATCCTCCACAAAGGTCGGTCAGACACAGACTGCTTGCTCGACGCTCGGCCGAGGGGCCGCGTTGTGCCCGCGTTTCACTATTCCAGGGTTCGCAGCATCCGTCGACGTACGGGCCTGCCCGCGCGCCTCAGTACTCGATGATCCGGGTCAGATACGGTGTCATCCCCGCGGTCCGCACCGGGCTGACCACCACTTTCCCGGCGCTGCCCGAAGCCTCGAGCATCTTGCCGCCGCCGAGGAAGATGGCAACGTGCTGGCCACCCCCGGGGCCCCAGAACAGCAGGTCGCCGCGGCGGGCCTGGTTGGGTGCGATGTGGCGGCCGGCCTTGTACTGGTCACCGGAGAACCGCGGGATGAGCACCCCGACCCCGGCGAACGCGTAGCGCATCAGGCCCGAGCAGTCGAAGCCGACCGTCCCCGCCCCGGAGTCGATCCCCTTGCTGGGACCGGTCAGCGATCCACCACCCCAGGAATAGGGCACGCCCATCTGCGAGCCGGCGCGCCGGATGACGTATTCGATGGCCTGTTTGCCCTGCACCCGCTGGCCGGGCGAGACGTTGGCGACGGCCTCGTCGCCGACGTTGAACCCCAGGCCGGACAGGAATTTGCGCCCCAGATCCATGGTGGTCTGGGTGGCGTTCGCGGTGGCCTGCAACGACGCGTTGGCGATCGCCAGCGGATCGCCGGGCGCCCCGGCGCTGATCGTGGCCGGCAGCGTCGGGTCCCAGCCCGGGTCCGCCGCTGCTTGCCCGGCCAGGCCCAGCATCACCGGGATCGCCACCACCAGCGATCCGATGAGCCGGGAAAGTCGTAATGAACTCTGTCGCATTCGCTCCGCCGTCAGTATTCGATGTATCGGACTACAAAGGGCGTCATGCCGCTCTTGCGCACCGGCGATACCTTCACGTTCTGCCCCACGTCGGGGGCCTCGAGCATCAGGCCGTTGCCGAGGTACAGCGTCACGTGCTGGCTGCCGCCCGGGCCGTAGAAGATGACGTCGCCGCGACGCGCCATCGCGGCGGGGATCTGGCGCCCCATCTTGTACTGCGAACCCGAGTAGTGCGGCAGCTTGATGCCCACCCCGGCGAAGGCGTAGAGGATCAGCCCGGAACAGTCGAATCCGACGGTGCCCGAACCGGACCCGATGCCGCGGCCCGGTCCGGCGGCGGTACCACCACCCCACGAGTAGGGCACCCCGCGCTGCGAGAGCCCACGGCGGATCACGTATTCGGAGGCCTGCTTGCCGTACACCCGCGGGATCTGGCCGTTGTTGATGCCCGTGGAGTCGGGGCGAGCCAGACCAATCGACTGCAGGAACTTCTGGCCCAGGTTCGCCGTCACCTGCGCCGAGGTCTGGGAGATCCCGAGCACCTGGTTGATGACCGCGATCGGGTCACCGGGAACGTCGGCGCTGGGGACCATCGGCAGCGTCGGGTCCCACGGACCGTCCCACTGGTCGCTGCGCTTACCCGGCGCGGCGGCCGGCCCCGCATCCGGGTCAGCGGGATTGCCCCACCGGTCGCCGTCCGGCGCGCCGGACGACGCGGTGGGCTGCTGCGGACGGGCGGCGGCCAGTCTGGCCTGCGCCTGCTCCCGTTGTGCGGCCAGCCGGTTGATCTCGACCTGCTGTTCGGCGAACTTGCGGTGGGTGTCGGTGAGCGCGTTCACCGCGGCGTCCTGGCTGGACTGCGCGTCGGCGACGGCCTGGTCGGCCTTCTGCTTGGCCAGCCGGGCCGCCGACTCCTTGTTGAGCTGCTCGGTGCGCGCCCGCTTCAGGTTGTCCAGCGCCTGCTGGGAGCTGAGCGCCAGGGTCTGGCCGGCAGCGGCGGTGGCGATCATCTCCGACGGATCGGCCGCGGTCAGGTAGCTGTCGGAGGGTCCGTTGACGTAGGTCGACGCGGCGAAGGTGTTGAACCGCTTCTGCGCGGCGACGATCGCGGCGTCGGCGTCGGCGATCGCCTGTCGGCCGGTCTGAACGTCGTGTTGGGCGGCGGCTGCGTCGTCGCGAGCGGTCTGCAGATCCACCAGCGCCTTGTTGACGCCCTCCTTCTGCTGCTGGATCTGTGCGCCCAGGTCCTGCAACTGCTGGTTGGCATCGGCGACGTCGGCGATCAGCCTGGCGATGCCATCGGGGTCCGATGCCGGTTGGGCCGCCGCCAGCCCGGGGGTGCCCAACAGCATGGCGGCGCTCAGGGCCGACACCACTGCGGGCTGGGCGAGCCGGCCGGCCAGACCCGAGGCGAAGCCATCGGAGCCACAGCGGATGCGTCTCATTCGGCTTGGATCTCCTCGGACTCGGGGCAGGCGGCGCCGCGCTTCGGCCGGTGGCAAAAGCACAGGTACAACAGCTGCGCCTTTTGAACCATACGTCACATGAGTCACTAGAGAAACGTTCGTAACAAACTACGTCATTGTAATTAAGCTGGTTGTGACCAACTAGTGACCTAGCAATTTGCTACGAGCCAAATATCGACAACTATCAGTTGCCCGAATGATGAAGCCTCAGTTAGTAACTGAGCTATTCAGCAGCGTCAGCGAGTTCCGAAGCACGTTTGCTGCGCCGTTGCAGGAATCGCGTGCCCACAGCCGCTGCCGCGACCCCGACCAACAGCGCAACAGTGAGGCCGGTCCACGGCAGATCGGGGGCCGTCAGCTCATTGAGGAAATTCTGCGCAGACACCACCGGATCACCCGTTTTGGCGTGATCCTCGGCGGCCTCGAGCTTGGACCGGTGGAACTGCCCGCTGTAGCTGCCGACGTAGTTGGTGCTGAGCACCAACACCGTGGATTCCGGGTGGTCATAGCCCACCACCGTGGCGACATCACGCAGCGCGGTGTCCATACCGGGGTTGCTGGCCACCTCGACGATCTTCAGGTCGATGCCATCACGGCCGGCTTGCGCCACCACGTCTCGCAGTGCCGGCACGTCAGCCGCCGGTGCACTGACCCCGTCGGCGGCGACGGCGACCTTGACCAGCGCCATGCAGTCGTCGGGCGGCGTGGCCGGATCGAGGCCGACGGTGATGCAGAGCTCACCGGGAATGTAGGCCGGCGGGTGCTGGATCGTCACGGTTGACGACGGTATCAACCCCACTCAGGTGAGGTGAACCTTACTTTATACAGGACAATCGTACTGTTAGAGTTATCGCGCCTGTCGGCGCGGACCCGTCGATGGATGAGAACTCAATCTCGGGGAGTTGAAGTGACCAGCACAGATTCGGTGAACTCGTTCGGAGCCCGCGACACCCTGGTAGTCGGTGACAACGAGTATCAGATCTACCGCCTCGACGCCGTCCCCGGCACCGAGAAACTCCCCTACAGCCTCAAGGTGCTGGCCGAGAACCTGTTGCGCACCGAAGACGGCGCCAACATCACCAAGGACCACATCAACGCGATCGCCAACTGGGATCCGTCCGCCGAGCCCAGCGTGGAGATCCAGTTCACCCCGGCCCGCGTGATCATGCAGGACTTCACCGGTGTGCCCTGCGTCGTCGACCTGGCCACCATGCGTGAGGCCGTCACCGCCCTGGGTGGCGACCCGAACAAGGTCAACCCGCTCTCGCCCGCCGAGATGGTCATCGACCACTCCGTCATCCTCGATGTCTTCGGCACCGCCAACGCCTTCGAGCGCAACGTCGAGCTGGAGTACCAGCGCAACGCCGAGCGCTACCAGTTCCTGCGTTGGGGCCAGGGCGCTTTCGACGACTTCAAGGTCGTCCCGCCGGGCACCGGCATCGTGCACCAGGTCAACATCGAGTACCTGGCGCGGACTGTGATGGTGCGTGACCGGGTGGCGGGCGGGAAGACCGTCAGCCAGGCCTACCCCGACACCTGCGTCGGAACCGACAGCCACACCACCATGCAGAACGGCCTGGGTGTGCTGGGCTGGGGCGTGGGCGGCATCGAGGCCGAGGCCGCCATGCTGGGCCAGCCGGTGTCGATGCTGATCCCCCGGGTCGTCGGCTTCAAGCTGACCGGCGGGATCCAGCCGGGCGTCACCGCCACCGACGTGGTGCTCACCGTCACCGACATGCTGCGCCGCCACGGCGTGGTCGGCAAGTTCGTCGAGTTCTACGGCAAGGGCGTCGCCGAGGTGCCGCTGGCCAACCGCGCCACCCTGGGCAACATGAGCCCCGAATTCGGCTCCACCTGCGCGATCTTCCCGATCGACGAAGAGACCATCAACTACCTGCGCCTGACCGGCCGCACCGACGAGCAGCTCGCGTTGGTCGAGGCCTACGCCAAGGCCCAGGGCATGTGGCACAACCCGGACCACGAGCCGGCCTTCTCCGAATACCTGGAGCTGGACCTGTCCACCGTGGTCCCGTCGATCGCCGGCCCGAAGCGCCCGCAGGACCGAATCCTGTTGGCGGAGAGCAAGATCGCGTTCCGCAAAAACATCCACGAGTACACCAACGACGCGGTGGCCGAGAAGGCCCCGACCGGCGTCACCAAGGTCGGTGGCGAGGCCAAGCTGTCGTTCGCCGAGGATGACGCCGTCGACGTGCAGAACGCCGCCAAGGGCTCGCAGGGCCGTCCGAGCAAGCCCGTGTTCATCGCCTCGGCCGAGCACGGCGAGTTCATCCTCGACCACGGCGCCGTCGCGGTCGCGGGTATCACCTCCTGCACCAACACCTCCAACCCGTCGGTGATGATCGGCGCGGCCCTGCTGGCCCGCAACGCCGTCGAGAAGGGCCTGTCGTCCAAGCCGTGGGTGAAGACCAACATGGCGCCGGGCTCGCAGGTGGTCACCGACTACTACGAGAAGGCCGGCCTGTGGCCCTACCTGGAGAAGCTCGGCTTCTACCTGGGCGGCTACGGCTGCACCACGTGCATCGGTAACACCGGCCCGCTGCCCGAGGAGATCTCCAAGGCGGTCAACGAGGAAGACCTGACCGTCACCGCGGTGCTGTCGGGTAACCGCAACTTCGAAGGCCGCATCTCCCCCGACGTCAAGATGAACTACCTGGCGTCCCCGCCGCTGGTCATCGCCTACGCGCTGGCCGGCACCATGGACTTCGACTTCGAGACTGACGCGTTGGGCAAGGACCACGACGGCAACGACGTCTTCCTGCGCGACATCTGGCCGTCGGCCCAGGAGATCGACGACACCATCAAGTCCACCATCAGCCAGGACATGTTCCGCAAGTCCTACGCCGATGTGTTCAAGGGCGACGACAACTGGCGCAACCTGCCGACCCCGGACGGCGACACCTTCGCTTGGGACGACGCGTCGACCTACGTGCGCAAGGCCCCGTACTTCGACGGCATGGAGATGGAGCCCGAGCCGGTCTCTGACATCAAGGGCGCTCGGGTGATGGCGCTGCTGGGCGACTCGGTCACCACCGACCACATCAGCCCGGCCGGCCCGATCAAGCCCGGCACCCCGGCCGCGGACTACCTGGACGCCCACGGTGTGGCGCGCAAGGACTACAACTCGCTGGGCAGCCGTCGCGGCAACCACGAGGTCATGGTCCGCGGCACCTTCGCCAACATCCGCCTGCAGAACCGGGTGCTGGACACCATCGGCCTGGAGGGCACCCAGGGTGGCTACACCCGGGACTTCACCCAGGAGGGTGGCCCGAAGGAGTTCATCTACAACGCCTGCATGAACTACCAGAAGGCCGGCATCCCGCTGGTCGTGCTGGGCGGCAAGGAATACGGTTCCGGCTCGTCGCGTGACTGGGCGGCCAAGGGCACCACGCTGCTGGGCGTCAAGGCCGTGATCACGGAGTCCTTTGAGCGCATCCACCGCTCGAACCTGATTGGTATGGGCGTGATCCCGCTGCAGTTCCCGGCCGGAGAGTCCGCCAAGACGCTGGGCCTGGACGGCACCGAGACCTTCGACATCGTCGGTGTCGAGGAACTCAACACCGGCAAGACCCCGAAGACGGTCAAGGTCACCGCCACCAAGGCTGATGGATCTCGTACTGAGTTTGATGCGGTGGTGCGCATCGACACCCCCGGTGAGGCCGACTATTACCGCAACGGCGGCATCCTGCAGTACGTGCTGCGCAACATGCTGACCTCGAAGTAGCCTGCGTAGGCGGCGAGCTCCTGATGCCCAGGGTCAGCGAGGATCACCTGGCGGCCCGGCGCCGTCAGATCCTTGATGGCGCCCGGCGCTGCTTCGCCGCCTACGGCTACGACGGGGCCACCGTCCGGCGGCTGGAGCAGACGGTCGGACTGTCGCGGGGCGCGATCTTCCATCACTTCCGCGACAAGGACACGCTGTTCTTCGCGTTGGCTCATGAGGACGCCCAGCGGATGGCCGATGTCGTCTCGCGCGAGGGCCTGATCGGCGTGATGCGGGACATGCTGGCGGCGCCGGAACAGTTCGACTGGCTGGCCACCCGGCTGGAGATCGCGCGCAAGCTGCGCCACGACCCCGAGTTCAGTCGCGGGTGGGCCGAGCGGTCAGCCGAATTGTCCGCTGCGGCAACGGATCGACTCAGCCGGCAGAAGCAGGCCGGACGACTGCGCGACGACGTGCCCAGCGACGCGTTGCACTGCTACCTGGATCTGGTGCTCGACGGCCTGGTGGCGCGGCTGGCCTCCGGCGAGGACCCGCAGCGACTGTCCGCGGTCCTCGACCTGGTGGAGGATTCGGTGCGGCAGCGCTGATTTCGCCGCTGCTCGCGCGAGCGTGCAGAGATGTCCGTGCCCACCTGCGATTTGCCGTACAACTGTGCACGCTCGCGCAGGAGGCGACCGCTAGCGGGATCGGGTGCGGTGGTTGGGTCCACCGCGGCTGCGCATAGCAGCGCCCGATTCCCGCAACAGACTGTGCACCGAGCCGTAGGACCGCCCGGTCGACGCCGCCAGGGTGCGAATACTGGCGCCGCCCTCGTAGGCGCTGCGCAGTTCGACAAGCAGTCGATCACGCAGCTTGTTCGGCTTCGTTGCTGTTGCCACGTCCCCTCACCATCCCCTCGCCGGCCCCAACGGGTTCAGCGTAGGAAGACGATGTCGCCACCGGGCGACTTTGGGTGAAATCCCGGTGGATCGCCGTTAAACGACCGGCAGCAAACTGCTAGGCCAGTTCGATCAGGTCGCGGTAGTCGGCCGACCAGTGGTCCTCGGTGCCGTCGGGCAGCAGCACCACCCGCTGCGGGTCGAGCGCCTCGGCCGCGCCGGGGTCGTGGGTAACCAGCACCACCGCGCCGGCATAGCTACGCAGTGCGTCGAGCACCTGCTCGCGCGAGGCCGGGTCGAGGTTGTTGGTCGGCTCGTCGAGCAGCAGCACATTGGCGGTGGAGGCCACCAGGCCGGCCAGCGCCAGCCGGGTCTTCTCACCACCGGACAGCGTGCCGGCCGCCTGATCCAGCTGGGCCCCGGTGAACATGAACGCACCCAGCAGCCCGCGCAGATCCTGCTCGGAGGTGTTCGGGGCGGCGTGAACGATGTTCTCCCACACGCTGGCCGCATTGTCGATGGTGTCGTGCTCCTGGGCGAAATAGCCGATCTTGCAACCATGTCCGGGCTCGAGCTGCCCGGCGTCGGGGGTTTCGGCTCCGGCCAGCACCCGCAGCAGTGTGGTCTTGCCGGCACCGTTGAGGCCCAGCACCACCACCCGCGATCCCCGGTCGATGGCCAGGTCCACGCCGGTGAACACCTCCAGCGAGCCGTACATCTTGGTCAGGCCGCTGGCCATCAGTGGAGTCTTTCCGCACGCGGCCGGGGTGGGGAACTTGATTCGTGCGACCTTGTCGGCCACCCGCTCCTCGTCCAGGGCGGCCAGCATCCGGTCGGCCCGACGCAGCATGTTCTGCGCCGCAACGGCTTTGGTGGCCTTGGCGCCGAGTTTGGCGGCCTGGGTGCGCAGCGCAGCAACCTTGCGTTCGGCGTTGGCCCGCTCGCGGCGACGGCGCTGCTCATCGGTGGCCCGGGCATCGAGGTACTTCTGCCAGCCCATGTTGTAGACGTCGGCTTCCCCCCGCACCGCGTCGAGGAACCACACCCGGTTGACCACGTCGGCCAGCAGGTCCACGTCGTGACTGATCAGCACCAGTCCCCCGCTGTGGTTCTTCAGGAAGTCGCGCAGCCACCCGATGGAATCGGCGTCGAGGTGGTTGGTCGGTTCGTCGAGCAGCAGGGTGGTGCTGTTCGAACCGCCCGCTCCCCCTCCCGAGGCGGCGAACAGGATCCGGGCCAGCTCCACCCGGCGGCGCTGGCCACCGGACAGGGTCCGCAGCGGCTGGGTCAGCACCCGATCGGGCAGGCCCAGGCTGGTGCAGATCCGGCCCGCTTCGCTCTCGGCGGCATAGCCGCCCAGCGCGGAGAATCGCTCTTCGAGTTGACCGTAGCGACGGATGGCGCGGTCACGCTCGGTGTCGTCGACGACCTCGGCCATCAGCACCTGTTGCTTCTCCAGGTCGGCCAGGATGGTGTCGAGGCCCCGCGCCGACAGCACCCGGTCACGGGCCAGAACGTCGAGGTTGCCCTCCCGGGGGTCCTGCGGCAGGTAGCCGACCTCACCGGTGCGGGTGATGGTGCCGGCGTAAGGCTCGCCCTCACCGGCGAGGATGCGCAGCGTGGTGGTCTTGCCGGCGCCATTGCGGCCGACCAGGCCGATCCGGTCGCCGGGCTGCACCCGCAGCACCGAGTCCACCGAGTCGAGCAGGGTGCGCGCTCCGGCGCGGACCTCCAGGCCCGTTGCGGTAATCACGCGCGCCACTCCTCCTCATCGCTCCGCAGGCTCCGCTCTGCATCGTCGCTGGCGCAAATCACGCGCGCCTAACTCCTGTCGTGTTATTGCTACTTATCGTCAGTGAAGGCCGGTGGGCGTTTCTCGGCGCGCGCAGCGACGGCTTCCTCGAAGTTGCTGGTCAGCAGGCGCACGTAGAGCTGTCCGAGCCCCTCGGCCTGCATGTGCCCCTCCAGACTACCGGCGTCGAGTCCGCTCCAGAGCGTGCGCTTGGTCAATTCGGTCCCCGGTCGGGAGAATCCGGCGATCCGCTCGGCCAGCTCGTAGCAGGTCTCCAGCAGGTCCGGCTGCTCGACCACCCGCGATACCAGGCCGATCCGCTCGGCCTCTGCGGCGTCGACGTCGCGGCCGGTGAGCATGATCTCAAAGGCCCGCGAGGCGCCGATGGCCCGGGGCAGCAGATAGCTCAGGCCCAGCTCGCTGGCGGTCAGCCCGTTGTTGATGCCGGCCGCCCGGAAGTATGCCTCGGATGCGGCGACCCGGATGTCGGCCGCCAACGCCAGGCACAGTCCGCCGCCGATGGCGGCGCCGTTGACCGCGGCGATCACCGGCTGATGCAGCCGGCGCAGCGCCAGGATGATGTCGTCGAGCAGCTCCATCGACCGCAGCCCGAAGGCCGGTCGGGTCAGGCCGGCCACATTCGGCACCGACCCGGCCGACTTGTGGTCGGCGCCCGAGGAGAATCCCCGACCCGCTCCGGTCAGCACGACCACCCGTACCGAGTTGTCGTAGCTGATCTCCGACAGCACCTCGCGCAGCGGCACCATGACGTCGAACGCCATCGAGTTCATCCGCTCCGGACGGTTCAGCGTGATCAGGGCGACCTGCGGACGCGGGCGGTCGACCAGGACGAATTCGGAGCCGTGCTGGGATGCGGTGGTCACGGATGCACGCTATCGCGTGCGGGCCGTCAGACCTGGTCGGGCTGGTCCTGTGCCTGTTGTGCCGCCACTGCTGCCTCCAGGTCGAGGTCTTTGACCTGCTGGACGAGGTGCTCCAACGCCGCGGGTGGCAGCGCGCCGGCCTGGTTGAACACCAGCGTGCCCTTCTTGAACGCCATCAGGGTGGGAATGGACCGGATCTCGGCTGCGGCGGCCAGCTGCTGCTCGGCCTCGGTGTCGACCTTGGCGAACACCACGTCCGGGTGGTTCTCCGAGGCTGCCGCGAACGTCGGCGCGAACGATCGGCACGGCCCGCACCAGGAGGCCCAGAAATCGACGAGGACGATGTCATTGCCGGCGATGGTTTCTTCGAATTGCGCGGAGGTCAGGTCTTGAGTTGCCATGATTGGGCCAACGCCCGGGCATCCCCTGGTGTTCCCCGCCGCCACCGGAAAGTGGTGGAGCTGCTTACACAGCGCGCTCACAGCTCAGGGCTAGCTGGTCGCTAACTCCACCATCGACGGTAGTAGCACCGGTCCGGCGACACCCGTCGCCGCCGATGTCGATGAACGGAGACCACTGATGGCCCCCAGCACACCTACCCCGGCGATCCGCGCACTGACCGGCGCTGCCGCACTGTTCGCCGCCGCACTGTTCATCCCGGCATCTGCGCACGCACAAGGCGACCGGGTCATCGGCCCCGTCACCTCGGTGTCCGGCAACACATTCGGGATCGGCGCCACCACCGTGGCGTTGACGGACACCACCCGGATCTTCGAGTCGGTTCCCGCGCAACGCGGCGAGATCACCGCCGGCACCTGCATCAAGGCCGGCGCCACCCCCGACAGCGCCCCCGCCGACAGCGGCGCCATCACCGCCAAGTTCGTGTCGATCAGCACCGCTGTCGACGGCAAGTGCCCGCAGCGGCCGGCCGCGGCGGCCGACGCTCCCGCACCGCCGGCGCACCACCGCGGCGTCCGCGGTGTCGTCGACTCGGTCTCCGGTGACACCCTCACCGTCACCGGCCCGTCCGGGCAGACCACGGTCACGGTCAACGACGGCACCCACTTCCGCCGGACGATCGCGGTCAGCGCGCCGTCGATCAGTGCCGGAAAGTGCGCCGCTGCCGGTGGCGAGAAGGACGGCGAAGGCGTGCTGCAGGCCAGGCGGGTGACCGTGTGGTCGGCCGATGGTGGCGACTGCCCGCAGCCCGGGGCCTGACGGCTTAGCAGCTACGCCACCGCGAACCCTCTTGCGGCGTCGGCTGGGCACCCCGGTGATGCACCATCACCGGGGTGCACTGGCTGGTGGGTCTCCTCTTCTGAGAAACCACCGGTGATCGACCGGCGCTTCGCGCGTGGCGGTTTCGGAGTTACCCCGGGCGCGCCCGCTACCCGAGCAGCTTTCCGTAGGTCTGGCGCCCCATCAGATAGGTCGCCTCGACCGCCACGTCGCGCAGCTCGCCCGGCGGAACCCGTCGCGGATTGGCCGACAGCACAACCAGATCGGCGAATTTGCCGGCCTCGAGGCTGCCGATCTCGGTGTCCAACCGCAGCTGCCAGGCTGCGTTCAAGGTCTGCGCCCTGATCGCGGCGTCGATGCCGATCCGCTGCTCGGGGGCCAGCACCCGGCCGCTGCCTTTGGCGACCCGGTTGACGGCGGTGGCGATGTTGCCGATCGGGTCGGGCGGGGTGACTGTGCCGTCGTTGTGGAATGACAGCCGCAGCCCGGCATCCAGCGCCGAGCGCGCCGACATCCAGCGCGGCCCGTACTCGGACCCGAACAGCTTATCCACCAGCACTTCTCCCCAGTAGTAGATGTGCTCGATGAACAGGCTCGGGGTGACCCCCAGTTTCGCCGCCCGGGCGAACTGGTCGGGACGCATGGCGCCGACGTGTTCGAGCCGGGGCCGCAGGGCCGGCGGCACCTGCGCCTGCTCGAATGCGTCGAGCACGACGTCGATGGCGGCGTCGCCGTGTACGTGGCAGGAAACCTGCCAGCGCTGATTGATGAACGCCGTTGCCAGCGACCGGATCTGCTCGGGGCTGTAGTTCATGCCGCCGCGGTGGCCCGGTCCCAGTCCCATGCCCGCCGTGGTCGCGTTGGTCAGGTACGGGAAGGTGGTGAAGATGTTGCCCTGCCAGGGCGATCCGTCAGCCCAGATCTTCATCCCGATCTTGTCGAACAGCACATCGGCGCCGGCCCGCCTGCCACGGACGTTCTTCGGGTCGTCGGCCAGCTCCGGGGTACCGATCTCGTAGGCGCGCACCCGCACCGCGCAGTCGGGCTGCGCGGCGAGTTTGGTGAACACCTCGGACTGGGTCCGCGCGTCGTAGGAGTGCTCGGTGGCGGTCGCGATCCCGGCCCGGGCCAGCTGTGCATAGGCCCAGCGCAGATTGTCACCGGCGTTGGCCGTGATGGCGCCGGCGAACGGCGCCGTCAGCGCCATCAACGCCGCCGCTTCGCGCACCTCGCCGGTCAACTGCCCGTCGGGCCCGCGCATGAACTGCGCACCGGGCGGGTTGGGGGTGGTTTTGGTGATGCCGGCCGCGGCGAACGCAGCGGTGTTGCCGTAGGCGGCGTGCCCGCTGTTGGTGATGATCACCACGGGATTGTTCGGCGCCAGGCGGTCCAGCTCGGTGCGCGTGAACGGCTTCAGCCCGGTCTGCAGCAGCGGGTCGACCCCGTTGAGCAGCACCGGCTGCCCCTTCGGGGTGTCGGCCACGGCCTCGGTGAGCCTGCTGAACACCCCGCCGGCCGTCGACACCGTGAACGGCCGCACGTCGATGGCCGGTGGAGCCAGGGTGGTGCCCATCTCGAACGGGTGACTGTGCGGTTCCACGAACGCCGGCAGCAGCGCCCTGCCGCGCAGGTCGATGACGGTGGTGCCGGACCCCCGCAGCCGCAGCACATCCTCGGCGGTGCCGACCTTGCTGATCCGACCGCCGGTGACCGCAAGCGCTTCGGCTTCGGGTGCCCCGGGGGCCACCGTCACCACCGGGCCACCGATGAAGATGGTGTCGGCTCCCGGCCCGCGCGATCCGCACGCGGCGAGCCCGCCGACCGCGGTTCCGGCTGCTGCCGCCGCCATGCCGGCCATGAACCGTCGCCTGCTCGATACCACCGTGTCCGTTCTTCCTCAGTCGCGCCTCGGCCGTTACCCGCGAGGGCGCGGGCGATTCACGCGACGAGTATGTCAGTGCCCGCCGAACCACCGCCGCCCAGCCGTCCGGGCAGGCCACGGTGGGATCAGGTCAGATCGTCGTAGTCACCGCGCACCCAGGCGGTATGGCGGTCGGCGGAGAACCGGACCGCGGCCGCGGCGCCGGCATCGATGGTGTTGGCAAGCAACCCGTAGATGCGGTCGAAGCGCAGTTCCATCAGGGACTCGGCCATCCGCTGCACGACCGTGCCCGACAGCGGGATCCGATTCGGATAGCTGCGCAAGAAGGCCACCGTGCGCCGGTCCGGGTTGGGGAAGATCGTGTCACCGACCAGCAGCACTCCGCGCCCATCGGCGCCGTCGGCCCAGCAGGCCACCGCGCTGCCCGGGAAATGCCCACCCACCCGGACCACGGTCAGGGTCGGGGTCAACTCGAGTACGTCCGTCCAGGTCTTGATCACCGGATCCGGCCGCATCACCCACTGCGCATCCGCGGCGTTGACGTACACCGGTACCCCACCGAGCCGGCGGCTCCACTCCACCTGTGCGCCGAACATGTGCGGATGGCTGGCGACGATGCCGAGCACCGGTCCCCGCTCGGTCACCGCGGCTACCGCAGCGTCGTCGACGAAGCCCGGCGGATCCCACAGCACACTGCCGTCAGCGGTGCACACCAGCTTGCCCAGCTGGCCGATGCCCAGTGACGGGTTGCTGCCGATCCCGATCAGCCCGGGCTCCAGCACGACGGTGGTGGACCGGAGCCCTTCGGCGATCAATCCCTCGAGGGTCGCCCAATGCTGGCCGTCGGCCGGCACCCATTGCCGGTCGTCCGCACAAATCGAACAGACGTCCGGCGTCGCGTCGTGCTCAACGCCGCATGTCCTGCACAGCCAGAACACGCTGCGGGCTCCGCTCAGACGGTGAAGCCAACGGCGCGCATCATCTCGCGGCCCTCGTCGGTGATCTTGTCCGGACCCCAGGCCGGCTCCCAGACCCACGTGAGGTCCAGCGACTTGACCAGACCGGCGCCCACAGTCGCGTTCTCGACCTGCTCGGCGATCATGTCCTGCAGCGGACAGGCCGGCGAGGTCAGCGTCATGCTGACCACGGCGGCCGGACCGCCCTCGTCCTGGCGAATCGACAGGTCGTACACCAGACCCAGGTCCATGACGTTGATGCCGATCTCGGGGTCGATGACGTCGTGCATCGACTCCTCGACCTCGGCCAACAACTCCTCCGGTGCGGTTTCGCTCATTGCTTCATCTCCACAGTTGATCCGACACCAGCCCGAACCGGCGCCTGAGTTGGCACACTGGCTGGTACCAGCGTGTGTCCTTGTGCGCCGTCAGGCAACGCCGCGAGCGCCTGTGCCAACGCGTCCTTGAAGGCCATCCAGCCGAGCAGCGCGCACTTGACCCGCGCCGGGTACTTGGCCACCCCGGCGAACGCGACGCCGTCGCCGAGCACCTCCTCGTCACCCTCCACCGTCCCCCGCGACGAGATCATCTCGTGGAACGCGTCGAACTTCGACAAGGCCTGCGGCACAGTCAATCCGATCACCTCGGAGGCCAGCACCGAGGTGGCCGCCTGCGAGATCGAGCAGCCCTGACCGTCATAGGAGATGTCGTCGACCTGGGTGCCGTCGGCCGACAGCGCCACGCGCAGCGTCAGTTCGTCGCCGCAGGTGGGATTGACGTGGTGCACTTCGGCGCCGAACGGCTCCCGCAGACCGCGGTGCTGCGGATGTTTGTAGTGATCGAGGATCACTTCCTGGTAGAACTGCTCCAGCCGCATGTCTCACGCCCCGCCGAAGAATTTCACGGCGCGGCGAACTCCCGCCAGCAGTCGTTCGACCTCGTCGTGCGTGTTGTAGATCGCGAACGACGCGCGGGCGGTGGCTGCCACATCGAACTTGCGGTGCAACGGCATTGCGCAGTGGTGACCGACCCGCACAGCGACACCGTCGTCGTCGAGCACCTGGCCCACGTCGTGGGCGTGCACGCCGTCGATGACGAACGACACCGGCGAACCCCGATCGGTCATGCTCGTCGGCCCCACGATGCGCACCCCGGCGATGTCGGCCAGACCGTCGAGTGCGGCGGCCACCAGATCACGTTCGTGGGCCTCCACCACATCCATCCCGATCGCGTCCAGGTAGCGGGCGGCTGCCGCCAGCCCCACCACCTGCGAGGTCATCGGGGTGCCGGCCTCGAAACGCTGCGGCGGCGGCGCATAGGTGCTCGACGCCATCGTCACGGTCTCGATCATCGACCCACCGGTGAGGAACGGCGGCAGCGCCGCCAACCGCTCACGCCGGCCGTACAGCACGCCGATCCCGTTGGGGCCCAGCATCTTGTGACCGGAGAACGCGGCGAAGTCGACGTCGAGGGCGTGCAGGTCCACGGGCTGGTGCGGCACGGATTGGCAGGCGTCCAACACGGTCAGCGCGCCCACCGCCTTGGCCCGCGACACCAGTTCGGCGATCGGCGCCAGCGCACCGGTCACATTCGAGTGATGGGTGAAAGCAACGACTTTGACCCGCTCGTCAAGTTTCAACGAGTCCAGGTCGATGCGGCCGTCACCGGTCACCTCGTACCAGCGCAGGGTGGCCCCGGTGCGCCGCGCCAACTCCTGCCAGGGAATCAGGTTGGCGTGATGCTCCAGTTCGGTGGTGACGATGACGTCGCCCGGGCCGACCGCGTTCTCCAGGCGGTCATCGCCCAACGCGTACGACACCAGGTTCAGCGACTCGGTGGCATTCTTGGTGAACACCAACTCATCTGGGTCCACGCCGACGAAGCTCGCGATGGCCGACCGGCCGTCCTCGTAGGCGTCGGTGGCCTCCTCCATGAGCTGATGCGCGCCGCGGTGCACCGCGCCGTTGGAGTTCAGCAGAAACTCCCGCTCGGCGTCGAGCACCTGCAGTGGACGCTGTGAGGTGGCGCCCGAATCCAGGTAGGCCAGCCGGCTTCCGCCGCGCATCACGCGATTCAGAATCGGGAAGTCCGCGCGAATCGCGTCGAGGTCCGGTAAAACCGGACGACTAACCGAGACTGTCATGGTCAGGCCTCCGCCGCTGCCGCCTCGGTGGTGAAACGTTCGTAACCGTTCTCCTCGAGCTCGTCGGCGAGTTCCGGCCCGGCGGATTCGACGATCCGACCGCCGGCGAACACGTGCACAAACTGCGGCTGGATGTAGCGCAGGATCCGGGTGTAGTGCGTGATCAGCAGGACGCCGCCGTTCTCGGCCTCCTTGTAGCGGTTCACCCCTTCGCTGACGACCCGCAGCGCGTCGACGTCCAGACCCGAGTCGGTCTCGTCGAGGATCGCGATCTTGGGCTTGAGCATGCTCAGCTGCAGGATCTCGTGGCGCTTCTTCTCACCGCCGGAGAAGCCCTCGTTGACATTGCGCTCGGCGAACCCGGAGTCGATACCCAACTCGGTGAACGCCGCGCGCTGCTCCTTGATCCAGGCCCGCAGCTTCGGCGCTTCACCGCGCATGGCGGTGACCGCGGTGCGCAGGAAGTTCGACATCGACACGCCGGGCACCTCGACCGGATACTGCATCGCCAGGAAGAGGCCGGCCCGGGCACGCTCGTCCACGGTCATCTCCAGCACGTCCTGGCCGTCGAGGGTGATCGACCCGGACGTCACGGTGTACTTGGGGTGGCCGGCGATGGCGTACGACAGGGTGGACTTGCCCGAGCCGTTCGGCCCCATCAGGGCATGCGTCTCACCGGATTTCACCGTCAGGTCGACGCCGTGCAGGATCGGGATCGCCGATGCGCCCTCGTCCCCGACGCCGCCCGGCGACACGCTCACGTGCAGATCCTTGATTTCCAAAGTGCTCATTGCTGATTCGAGTCCTTAAGTCTTGGCGTTCGGGGTTATTGGTTCTCGGTGACCGCGAGCTCACGCTCGACGGCCTCGGTGAGGCGCTCCTGCACGAACGGCACGGGGATCTTGGCGATGATCTCGCCGAAAAAGCCACGCACGATCAGGCGTCGGGCCTGGTCCTCCGGGATGCCGCGGGCCTGCAGATAGAACAGCTGCAGGTCGTCGAATCGCCCGGTCGCGCTGGCGTGGCCGGCCTGGATGATCTCGCCGGTCTCGATCTCCAGGTTGGGGATCGAGTCCGCCCGGGCGCCGTCGGCCAGCACCAGGTTGCGGTTCACCTCGAATGTGTCGGTGCCGACGCCTTCCGCGCGGATCAGCACGTCCCCCACCCAGACGGTGTGGGCGTCGGGAAGCGCGGAGTCCGGGTCGCCTTGCAGCGCGCCCTTGTAGAGCACGTTCGACCGGCAGTTGGGCTGGCTGTGGTCGACCAGCAGGCGCGATTCCAGGTGTTGGCCGTCGTCGGCGAAGTACAGGCCGAGCAGCTCGGCGTCGCCGCCGGGGCCGTCGAATCGCACCCGCCCGGTCAGGCGCACCAATTCGCCGCCCAGCTGGACAGCGCTGTGGCGCAGCACCGCGTCCTTGCCGAGTGCCGCGTGGTGCATGGTGACGTGCACCATGTCCGCGTCGGCGTCGGCGATCCACACCACGGTCAGCTGTGCACTGTTGCCGACGACGAATTCGACGTTGTCGGCGTAGGTTCCGCTGCCCCGCACGTCGATCACGACGGTGGCGCGGGAGAGTTCCTCGGCGCGCACCTGCAGATGGCCGTAGGACACCGAGCCCGCACCCGGGCCGGTCACGGTGATCTGGATCGGTTCGGCGACACTGGTGTCCTTGGGCACGGTGACCACCGTCGCCTGGTCAAACGCCGAGAAAGCCTGGGCGGCGACCCGATCCGCGGGAACGCCGGCGGCGCCCAGCCGGTCGTCGCCGCGCCGCACGGTCTCGGTGCGCACGCCGTCGTGGGTTGCGACCTCGATCGCGGCGGTCGCGTCGGCGACCGCCGAGCCGTCGTGCAGGCCGCGCAGCCGGCGCAGCGGGGTGAACCGCCACGCCTCGTCGCGGCCGTGCGGCACCTCGAATGCCTCCACGTCGAACGAGGTGAATGCGGTGCCCTTGTTGACGCCTTCGGCTGCCTCGGTGAGGTTGGCTCCGGAGATAGAGGTCGTCACTAGCCCACCGAGCCTTCCATCTGCAGCTGGATCAGCTTGTTGAGCTCCAGCGCGTATTCCATCGGCAGTTCCTTGGCGATGGGCTCGACGAAGCCGCGCACCACCATGGCCATCGCCTCGTCCTCGGTGATCCCCCGGCTCATCAGGTAGAACAGCTGGTTCTCGCTGACCTTCGACACGGTGGCCTCGTGGCCGACGGTGACGTCGTCCTCGCGGATGTCGACGTAGGGGTAGGTGTCGCTGCGACTGACGTCATCGACCAGCAGCGCATCGCACTTGACGCTCGACTTCGACCCGTGCGCGCCCTTGTGGATCTCCACCAGGCCGCGGTAGGAGGATCGACCGCCGCTGCGCGCCACCGACTTCGAGACGATGTTCGACGACGTGTTGGGCGCCAGGTGCAGCATCTTGGCGCCGGTGTCCTGGTGCTGGTCCTCACCGGCGAACGCCACCGAGAGCACTTCGCCCTTGGCGTGCTCGCCGGTCATCCAGACCGCCGGGTACTTCATGGTGACCTTGGAGCCGATGTTGCCGTCGACCCATTCCATGGTGGCGCCCTCTTCGGCCCGCGCCCGCTTGGTGACCAGGTTGTAGACGTTGACCGACCAGTTCTGGATGGTGGTGTAGCGGCACCGTCCCCGCGGCTTGACGATGATCTCCACCACCGCCGAGTGCAGCGAGTCCGAGGAGTACACCGGCGCGGTGCAGCCCTCGATGTAGTGCACGTAGGCGTCTTCGTCGACGATGATCAGGGTCCGCTCGAACTGGCCCATGTTCTCGGTGTTGATCCGGAAGTAGGCCTGCAGCGGGATGTCGACGCGCACGCCCTTGGGCACGTAGATGAACGATCCCCCGCTCCACACGGCGGTGTTCAGTGCGGAGAACTTGTTGTCCCCGGCGGGGATCACGGTGGCGAAGTTCTCCCGGAACAGGTCCTCGTGCTCCTTCAGTGCGGTGTCGGTGTCGAGGAAGATGACACCTTGCTCCTCAAGGTCTTCGCGGATCTTGTGGTAGACCACCTCGGACTCGTACTGGGCCGCGACGCCGCCGATGTAGCGCTGCTTCTCGGCCTCGGGGATGCCCAGCCGGTCATAGGTGTTGCGGATGTCCTCGGGCAGGTCGTCCCAGGTCTGCGCCTGCTTCTCGGTGGACCGGACGAAGTACTTGATGTTCTCGAAGTCGATGCCGGACAGATCCGAACCCCAGTTGGGCATCGGCTTCTTCATGAACGTCCGGTAGGCGCGCAGCCGGGCCTCAAGCATCCACTCCGGCTCGTTCTTCTTCGCGGAGATGTCGCGCACCACGTCCTCGGACAGCCCACGCTGGGCAGCGGCGCCCGCGGCATCGGTGTCGGCCCAACCGTATTCGTAGCGGCCCAGCGACGCGATGGTCTCATCCTGGGTCAGCGGCTCTGCGGGCGCCGCGGATGGGGCGGTGACCTCCGGAGTGAGTGTCATGGTGACGCTCCTTCAATGCTCGTCATGGCTTCGGTGCAGTGAGTGCACCGAACGTGGATCGGTGCTGCTAGTGAAGCTTCTTGGCGGTACCGGTCTTGGCTTTACCGGTCTTGCTGGTCTTACTGGTCTTTGCTTTGTTGGTCAGCGGTACATGGGTGGTGCACACGTACCCGCCGTCGGCGATGGTCGCCAACCGCTGTACGTGGGTGCCGAGCACTTCGGCCATGGCTTGCCGCTCGGCCTGGCACAACTCGGGGAACTCCTTGGCGACATTGGCCACCGGGCAGTGGTGCTGCAGGATCTGCACCCCCGGAACGCCGCCGTCCACCAGGGCGGTGGTCGCGGCGTACCCGGCATCGGTCAGCGCCACGGCGATCCGCTCGGCTGTCGCCTCGACATTCCCGTCGGCGTCGATGTCGCTCCCGGCGACCGCGTCGGCGACGTTGGACAAGATGGCGTCGATGCGCTTGCGCGCGAAGGCGACCACCGCGTCCTCGCCGCCGATCTCGCGCAGCTGACGCATCGCGGCCACCGCGAGGTCGTCATAGCGGTGCCCGAGCTTGCCGCGGCCCGCCGCGGTGAGCTGGAACCGCTTCGCCGGCCGCCCGCGTCCCACCTGCTGCCAGGCCGCTGCCGCGTGCGCCTCGGCGTCACCCATCTCGATCAGGGCATCGAGGTGGCGCCGTACGCCGGCGGCCGACAGTCCCAACCGGGTGCCGATCTCCCCGGCGGTGATAGATCCCGACTCCATCAGCAACCGCACCACCGCCTGGCGAGTGCGGCCCTCGGGTGACTCGTGGCTGCCGGCGAGGTCAGCCGCCGGCGAAGGGTCGGGCAGAACCGTACCGCCGGGGCGCTGCCCGGCGGTTTCGGTTGCGGCCTTCACCTCAGCCTTGAATTTCACAACACCAGTGTGACGCAATTCGGGGACCCGGTCTAGAAAGGGTTACCTCAGTTCGGCCCGAATCGGACGTTGCGCTGATCACAGTGGCTCCTGCCCGGCGGACCCCAAAGGTTTCAGGACCGGCCGTTACGCTGCTGGGATGGCAGCCCGGCGGCACTCGTTGAGCACGTCGATCGCGCATCTGCACGGCGACGAGCGCACTGTCGGCTCACCACTGAACGACACCGAACTCGTCGCGTTGCGGCGTACCCGGCTGTTCGGTGCGGCCGGCACCGTGCTGATGGCGATCGGTGCGCTCGGCGCGGGGGCGCGGCCGGTGGTGCAGGATCCCACGTTCGGAGTCCGGCTGTTGAACCTGCCGTCGCGGCTGCAGACGGTGGCGCTGACCATGACCACCACCGGGGCGGTGATGATGACCCTGGCGTGGCTGATGCTGGGCCGCTTCGCGCTGGGAAGGCGCCGGATGTCGCGCAGCCAGCTCGACCGCACCCTGTTGCTGTGGATGCTGCCGCTGCTGGTCGCCCCACCGATGTACAGCAAGGACGTCTACTCCTACCTGGCGCAGAGCCAGATCTCCCGCCTGGGCCAGGACCCCTATCGGGTGGGCCCGGCACCCGCGCTGGGCTTGGACCATGTGTTCACCCTGTCAGTGCCCAGCCTGTGGCGTGAGACGCCGGCACCCTACGGGCCACTGTTCTTGTGGATCGGCCGCGGAATATCGGCGTTGACCGGCGAGAACATCGTCACCGCGGTGTTGTTCCACCGGGTGGTGGTGCTGATCGGTGTCGGGTTGATCGTGTGGGCGGTGCCGCGGCTGGCGGCACGCTGCGGGGTGGCCGAGGTCAGCGCCCTGTGGCTGGGCGCCGCCAACCCGCTGCTGCTGATGCACCTGGTCGCCGGCATCCACAACGAGGCGCTGATGCTCGGCCTGATGCTGACCGGCACCGAATTCGCCCTGCGCGGGATCTCCGCGGCCAAGCCGCTGCTGCCCGAGTTACACCGACGCCCGAACTGGCCGGACTGGGCGCCGCTGCTCGAACTGCTCACCGGCGCGGTGCTGATCACGCTGTCATCGCAGGTCAAACTGCCGTCACTGCTGGCGCTCGGATTCGTCACGATGGCCCTGGGCTGGCGCATGGGCGGCAATCTGCGGGCGTTCCTGCTCGCCGGGACCGGGATGAGCGCGCTGGCGGCGGCGGTGACGGGTCTGATCGGCTGGGCCAGTGGGCTGGGCTTCGGCTGGGTCTTCACCCTCGGCACCGCCAACGTGGTGCGCAGTTGGATGTCACCCCCGACCCTGGTGGCACTCGGCACCGGCCAGGTGGGGATCCTGCTCGGCCTGGGCGACCACACCACCGCGGTGCTGTCGCTGACCCGTGGCATCGGCGTACTGATCATCGCGGTGATGGTGGCCTGGCTGCTGCTGGTGGTGTTCCAAGGGCGGCTGCATCCGGTCGGCGGGCTCGGCGTCGCGCTGGGCATCACGGTCCTGCTGTTCCCGGTGGTACAGCCGTGGTACCTGCTGTGGGCGATCATCCCGCTGGCCGCCTGGGCCACTCGCCCGAGTTTCCGGATCGCGGTGATCGCCGTGACGCTGGTGGTGGGCATCTTCGGCCCGACCGCCAACGGCGACCGCTTCGCCCTGTTCCAGATCGTCGACGCCACCCTGGCCAGCGGCGTCGTCGTACTGGCGTTGATCATGCTGACCCACCGCCACCTGCCGTGGCGAGAGCTGCCCGGCGAGCCCGGCGGTTCAGCGAGGCTCGACGAAGGAGAGGCGAAGCTGGAACCGCCGCATCAACCCGGCGGTTCAGCGAGGCTCGACGAAGGAGAGGCGAAGCTGGAACCGCCGCATCAACCCGGCGGTTCAGCGAGGCTCGACGAAGGAGAGGCGAAGCTGGAACCGCCGTATGAGCCGAGCGGTTCAGCGAGGCTCGACGAAGGAGAGCCGACCCTGGAATCGCCGCACGAACCCGGTCCCCCGGCCGATCCGCCGGCGCCGGACCCCACCGCTGGCTCCGCCCCGGCAGACGACGCTTACGCTGAATCCCCGTGAGCTCAGCTGTCGCGGTGCGGTTACGCGGAGTCCGCAAGTCCTATGGAGCGACTACCGCGGTCGCCGATCTTGATCTCGAAGTGCACGCCGCCGAGGTCTTCGCGCTGCTCGGCCCCAACGGTGCCGGCAAGACGACCACGGTCGAGATGTGTGAGGGCTTCGTGCGCCCGGATGCCGGCACCATCGAGGTGCTCGGCCTGGATCCGGTCACCGACAACGACCGACTGCGGGAGCGCATCGGGGTGATGCTGCAGGGCGGCGGAGGCTACCCGGCGGCCCGCGCCGGTGAGATGCTCAAGCTGGTCGCGTCGTATTCGGCGAACCCACTGGACCCGCAGTGGCTGTTGGACACGCTGGGGCTCACCGACGCCGCGCGCACCACCTACCGGCGACTCTCGGGCGGCCAGCAGCAGCGGCTCGCCCTGGCCTGCGCGCTGGTCGGCCGCCCCGAACTGGTGTTCCTCGACGAGCCGACGGCGGGTATGGACGCCCACGCCCGGCTGCTGGTGTGGGAGCTGATCGACGCTCTGCGCCGCGACGGCGTGACCGTGGTGCTGACCACCCACCACCTGCGCGAAGCCGAGGAGCTGGCGGACCGACTGCTGATCATCGACCATGGCGCGGTGGTGGCCTCCGGCACGCCGGCCGAGCTGACGCGCAGCGGCGCCCAGGGCCAGGTGCGGTTCAGCGCACCTCCTCGACTGGAGCTGTCGCTGCTGCTCACCGCGCTGCCGGAGGGCTACCGGGCCAGCGAGGTGCTGCCCGGCGAGTATCTGGTGGAAGGGCCGGTGGACCCGCAGGTGCTGGCCACCGTGACCGCGTGGTGCGCCCAGCTCGACGTGCTGGCCACCCAGCTGCGGGTGGAGCAGCGCAGCCTGGAGGACGTGTTCTTGGAGCTGACCGGACGAGAGCTGCGCGCATGACCACCACCGCCGATCAGTCGTTTCCCCCCGGCACCTTCACCCCCGACCCGCGGCCCAGCAGCGTGCCGGCCATGCTGGCCGCGCAGTACCGGCTGGAGTTGACGCTGCTGCTGCGCAACGGCGAGCAGCTGCTGCTGACGATGTTCATCCCGATCACCCTGCTGGTCGGCCTGTCGGTGCTGCCGCTGGGACCGTTCGGCGACGGAACCGCCGCGCGGGCCACCACCCTGCTGCCGGTGATCATGTCCCTGGCGGTGATCGCCACGGCGTTCACCGGCCAGGCCATCGCGGTGGCGTTCGACCGCCGCTACGGAGCGCTGAAACGCCTGGGCGCCACCGCACTGCCGGTGTGGGGTGTGATCACCGGCAAGTCACTGTCGGTGGCGACGGTGGTCGTCCTGCAGTCGATGCTGCTCGGGGCGATCGGCGTTGTGCTGGGCTGGCGTCCCTCGGCGGCCGGGCTGGTACTGGGTGCGCTGGTGATCGCGCTGGGTACGGCGTGTTTCGCGGCGCTGGGCCTGCTGCTCGGAGGCAGCCTGCGCGCCGAGATCGTGCTGGCCGTCGCCAACTTGCTGTGGTTTGTGTTCGGCGGTTTCTCCGCGCTGACGGTGGAGAACGAGCTGGTGCCCGGTGCGGCCCGCGCGCTGGCCCGGTTGACGCCGTCGGGGGCACTGACCGAATCGCTGGCCCAGGCGCTGGCCTTCTCGGTCGACTGGTTCGGCTTGGCGGTGCTGGCGGTGTGGGGCGTGGTGGCCGGATTCGGCGCGGTGCGTTGGTTCCGGTTCAGCTGACATGCCTACTACATGCTGTAGTTAGCCATCCTCTACGATCAGGCGCGTGGGACGGTTCCTGATGCGCCTGGTAGATCTGCTGCCCGAACCGAGCCTGCGCACCCAGCGCCTGTTGGCGGCCGCAGTCGTGTTCACCCAGGGGTTCATCTCGGTCACCGGCGCGATCGTCCGGGTGACCGCCTCCGGGCTGGGCTGTCCGACCTGGCCGCAGTGCTTCCCGGGCAGCTACGTCCCGGTGGCGGTCTCGGAGGTGCCCCGGATTCACCAGGCCATCGAGTTCGGCAACCGGATGGTCACCTTCGCGGTGGTCATCACCTCGGCGCTGGCGGTGCTTGCGGTGATCCGGGCGCGGCGGCGCACCGAGGTTCTGACCTACGCCTGGCTGATGCCGGGTTCCACGGTGCTGCAGGCGGTGATCGGCGGTATCACGGTGCGCACCGGACTGGCCTGGTGGACGGTCGCCGTGCACCTGCTGGTGTCGATGCTGATGGTCTGGCTGGCGGTCCTGCTCTACGTGAAGGTCGGCGAGCCCGACGAGGCCACGGCCGTGGTACGCCATCGTGTCCCCACGCCGTTGCGCCGGTTGACCGCGCTGTGCTCCGCCACGCTGGCCGCGGTACTGGTGACCGGCACGCTGGTGACCGCCGCCGGTCCGCACGCCGGGGACAAGAGCGCCACCCGGACGGTGGCCCGGCTCAAGGTCGAGGTGTCCGCGCTGGCCCACGTGCATGAGGCGCTGCTGATCGGATTCCTCGGGCTGCTGGTGGGACTGTGCTTCGGGCTGGCCGCGGTGCAGGCGGCCAAGCCGGTGATCCGCCGGCTGGCGGTGGTGGTCGCCTTGGCCCTCGCGCAGGGACTGATCGGTCTCGTGCAGTACTTCACCGGGGTGCCCGCGGTGCTGGTCACCATGCATGTCGCGGGCGCGGCGCTGGTCACCGCCGCGACCGCGGCGCTATGGGCGTCGCTGCGAGAGCGGACCCAACCCGAGCCGGTCTAGCGCCGCCTCGACCTCCAACGCGAACCGGCGCTGCGCCCGGTCTCGCTCGTCGGCTGCGAGCTCGCCCCAACCGAATTGCGGCGCAACCAGGTCCAAGCTCACCAGGCGCGCATCCGCAGCGGTACCGGCCACGTCGGCGCGTGCGTAGAGCAGTTCCTCGATGCGGATGCTCAGGCGTTCCGCGGCCGCGCGCAGGGCGGCGCGACCGACATCCCACAGCTCGAAGTCCGGGTCGGGGCCGGCGGCGCCGAATGCGTGCGATCGGCCGCCGCCGAAGAACACCAGAGTCGTCACCTCGCCCGCGGCATGGCCGGACCGCATCGGCACTCCGTCGCACTGCAGGTCGCCCAGACAGCGGCGATCGGTGTTCCAGGCCACCACTTCCGGCGGGTTGAGCAGGTTGGGCGCCCGCCTCGTCCAGGCCGCGAATTCGGCGGGTCGGTCATCTCCGGCCGTTCGCAGGATGACCAGGTCCGCATCCAGGGTCTGCGGGTCGTCCCAGGGCAGTCGGCGGGCGTGCAGCCCGCGGTGTCGCAGTGCATCGACCAGGCCGGCGTCGTCGATCTCCGGGACACCGTCGTCCTCGCCGCGCCGCGCGTCGCCCGCCAGCACGATGCGCGGATGGAAGATGTCGGGCCGGGCCAGCTTCATGCAGACCTCATGTTCGGAGATGATAGTCACCATGTACGCCGTGGAAGTCGCCGCAACCGGCGGGCCCGAAGTGTTGACCTACGTCGATCGCCCGCAGCCCGTCGCCGCCGCGGGCGAGGTGCTGATCCAGGCCGAAGCGGTCGGGGTCAACTTCATCGACACCTATTTCCGGTCCGGGATCTACCCGGCCGAGCTGCCGTTCGTGGTAGGCAACGAAGTCGCGGGCACGGTGGCCCAGGTCGGCGCCGAGGTGACGGGATTCGGCGTGGGCGACCGTGTGGTGACCGCGGCCGCAGCCGGGGCGTACGCGCAATACTGCACCGCACCAGCGTCTTTGGTGGCGCCGATCCCCGCCGGCATTGACTCCGCGGTGGCGGCGGCCGCTCTGCTCAAGGGCATGACGGCCCATTATCTGATCAAGTCGGTGTATCCGGTGCAGCCCGGCGACACGGTGCTGCTGCACGCCGGGGCCGGCGGCGTCGGGCTGATCCTGACGCAGTGGGCCACCGCCCTTGGCGCTCGGGTGATCACCACGGCGTCGACCCCGGCGAAGGCCGAACTGTCCCGGCGGGCCGGCGCCGTCGAGGTGCTCGACTATCCCGGAGAGGACGCGGCCGCGTTCGGCGCCCGCATCCGGAAGCTGACCGGCGACGGGGTGGCTGCGGTGTACGACGGAGTGGGCGCGGCCACATTCGACGCCAGCCTGGCCAGCCTCGCCGTGCGGGGCACGTTGGCGCTGTTCGGCGCGGCCAGCGGACCGGTGCCGCCGCTGGATCCGCAGCGTCTCAACGCCGCGGGTTCGGTGTACCTGACGCGGCCCAACCTGGCTCATTTCACCCGGACCGCGCAGGAATTCTCCTGGCGCGCCGGCGAGCTGTTCGATGCGATCGCGGGCGGCTCGATCGAGGTGACCGTGAGCGGCCGCTATCCGCTGGCCGAAGCGGCCGACGCCCACCGGGATCTGCAGGCCCGCAGAACGACCGGCTCGATCATTTTGGTGCCCTAGGGGCAATCTCCCGAGCCGGTACCGCGCCAGGTCTCCGGCAGCAGCGGCACCCGGGTTGCGCCGTCGAGCGTGCCGGCCAGCCGGGTCAGCCCCACCGCCGCCACATCGGGCTTGGCATTGCTTCCGGCGAAGCCCAGCTCCCCCGCGCCGTGATCGGATGCCTCGGCCCCGACCTTGATCACCTCGTGGTCTTGCCGGGCCGCCCGCCGTCGACGGCGGGTCGCCGAGCGTGTCGCCGCCTGCGCGGCGACCGCGGCCGAATCGGGTTCCGGCGCCTTCTTCTTCGCGCTCGCTGCCGCGCCCATACCGGAGCCCGTGCCGACCCGGGGGGTACACCCGGGCCCGCCGCCGACCACGTAGGGATAGGCGAATGCCTGAACGCCGGCCGGTGGCGGGGCCGGCGCCGGGGACGGTCCGGCGGGTGGGCCGGGCGCCGCGGGCGGTGAAGCTGCTGCAGGCGCCGCCGCGGCGGGGACGCCGGGGGCGCTGCTGACGACCGTCGGCACAGCCGGTGCCGACAGCGGCACGGGCGCCGCCGCGACCACGGGTTCGGGCACGGCCAGTCCCGCCAGCCCACCGAGTCCGCCCAACGCACCGGCGGGAGCCGCCACCGCGCCGGCGGCCGCCACCAGCAACGGGGCCGACTGGCTCAGCGTGGTGGCCAACTGCGCCACGTGGGTCGGCCAGTCGAACAGGGCTACGGCGAGCAGGTATTGAAGCGCGGCGGTCGGATTCTGGGAGCCGGAGAATTGGAAGTTCTCCAGCAGTTCCAGCGCTCGGGCGAGGTACCAGATCGGCTCGTTGGCGTTCGCGTAGTAGTCGTAAACGTGCCCGTTGAGGGTCCCGCCGGTCGGATCCCAGTTGATCCCGACGTTCTTGAGCAGCTGCGCGATCGACAGATCCAGCGGGCTGCCGCCCTTCGGGTCGTGGGCGACCAGGCTGTCGGAGATGCCCAGCTTGTCCAGGAAGTCGTGAAGCCAATTGGTCGACTGGCCCTGATCGGCCGCGATCTTCGGGGCTGCGGCGGTGTGTGGGGCCGAGGCCACCGCCGCACCCGCCACCGCCTCATAGGTCGCCATCGTCGTGGCCGCCTGCACCCACATCCGCGCATAGTCAGCCTCATTGACCGCAATCGGAACCGTATTGATCCCAAAGAAATTGGTCGCCACCAACACCGCATGCACCGCATGATTAGCCGCCAACTCCGGCAATGTCGGCATCGCCGCCAACGCACTCACATACGCCGACGCCGCCACCTCACACTGCACCGCGGCTGCGGCGCTGTCGGCCTCCGCCGCCGCCAACCACCCCAGATACGGCCCGTGCGCGGCCGCATACGAATCGGCGCCGGTACCGCGCCATTGTCCCGACCCGACAGCCCCGATCACGGCAGCCAGTTCCTGTGCCACCGCCGCGTACTCACCGCTCAACGACGACCACGCCCCCGCCGCCGCCAACAGTGGCCCCGGGCCCGGCCCAGCGGCCAGCAACGCCGAATGCACCTCCGGCGGCGAGCCCATCCAGACAGCTGGCACGCTGACAGAGTTTAGGGCATATCGGAACTAATAAGTTCGGTAGGCCGAACTTATTAGTGTCAGCCCGCCTCGTCGGCTCCCCAACTGCCCGGCATCATCGGCTCCTTCGGCTCGGCGCCGAACGCATTTCCGGAAAGTCGGGTCAGCCCCGTCGCGGCAACCCGCTCCTTGGGCGCGTTGCCGGAGAACCCCAATGGGCCGATGCCCCGGTCGGCGGCCAGCACCGCCGCGTCGTCCGGCACCCGCCAGTCCGGATCGACCCCCACACCGATCTTCATGAATTCATCGGCGTGCTCATGCTTGGCGGCACGGCGACGGCGCTGCGCCCGCTTCTGGTCACGAGCGGCTTCCCGGGCGGCTGCCGCCGCCGCAGCGCTGTCGGGCTCGCTGGCTTTGCGCGCCGCGCGGGCGGCCACCGCCATTCCCGTGCCCGAACCGATCCCGGGCCCGCCGATCAGGTACGGCGGAACGAACGTCGCCCCGGCTGCTGCCGGAGGGGCGGCCGCCGCCGGAGCAGGGCCGGCGGCCGCGCTCGCCGGTGCGGGCGGCGCCGGAGCCGACGCCGGGACCGATCCCGAGACGGCCGGTGCGGGCGGGGCGGTCCCCAGCGCAGGCAGCGCATGCGGGACGGGTCCGGCCGGCGGCGCAAGGATCGGCGCCTGCGGTGCGGCCAGTCCCCCGAGGCCCGCCAGCCCGGCCAACGATCCGGCCGGCGCCAGCGCCGCTCCCAGCGCCAGCGCCACCAGCTGCGGGGACTGACCCAGCCAGGTGGCGATCTCGGCGATGTGCGTGGGCCAGTCGAAGATCGCCAGTTGAACCAGATACTGGAAGGCGGCACCCGGGTTGGTCAGCAGCTGGTTGCCGAAGTGCTGGAAATCCTGGCTGAACTCCAGCGCCCGCACCACCCAATACATCAGGTCGCCCGGATTGGTGTACGCGTCGTACCCGATGCCGTTGACGGTGCCCTCCGTCGGATCCCAGTCGACCCGCCCGCCGGTCAGCGAGCGCAACCACCGCGCAACCTGCTCGTCCCATTCACTGGCCTCGCCGCCGTGCTCGTGCTCATGGTCGTGACCGGGCGCCTCGAGGATCTGCGGGGCGGGGCCGGTGTGCGGGGCCGAGGCCACCGCCGCACCCGCGACCCCCTCATAGGTCGCCATCGTCGTGGCCGCCTGCACCCACATCCGCGCATAGTCAGCCTCATTGACCGCAATCGGAACCGTATTGATCCCAAAGAAATTGGTCGCCACCAACACCGCATGCACCGCATGATTGGCCGCCAGCTCCGGCAACGTCGGCATCGCCGCCAACGCACTCACATACGCCGACGCCGCCGTGTCGCACTGCGCTGCCGCCGTGACGCTGTCGGCTCCGGCCCGGGTCAGCCAGGTCAGGTAGGGCGCATGGGCGGCCACATAGGTCTCGGCGCTCGGCCCCTGCCACGCCCCGGCCTGTACGGCCCCCAAGATCGACATCAGCTCGTCAGCGGCCGCGGTGTACTCGGCGCCGAGCTTCGACCATGCCGCGGCGGACGCCAGCAGCGGGCCAGGGCCCCCTCCGGAGCTCAACAACGCCGAATGCACCTCCGGCGGCGACGCCATCCAGGCGCCGGCCAGAGTCACGGCAGGCCCCGCACGGCCATACCCGACGTGTTGAACATGATTTTCATTATCGACGATTCAATACCACCGCCGCTGTCAGCGCAAGCCGCGTCGCCCGTCATATCTGTGTGGCCCCCGACACACGTCCACCGGCCCTGCTGGCAGCATCGCGGTATGCCGATTCCGCAGTTCATCGTCGACCTCCGCGCCCACATCGGCCACGACCCGCTGTGGCTGATCGGCGTGACCGCGGTGGTGATCCGCGGCGATGAGGTGCTGCTTGTCGAACGCGCCGACAACGGCGTCTGGGCGCCGGTGACCGGGATCGTCGACCCCGGCGAGGAACCCGCCGATGCCGCAGCGCGCGAAGTCGCCGAGGAGACCGGCGTCACCGCGGTGCCCGAACGGCTGGCCTGGGTGCACACCACCGCACCCGTGGTGCATGTCAACGGCGATCATGCGCAGTACCTCGACCACGTCTTCGTCATGCGGTGGGTGGCCGGCGAACCCCACCCGGCCGACGATGAGAGCACCGACGCGCGCTGGTACGGGCTGGACTCCTTGCCCGACATGCCCGAACGGATGCGGACGCGCATCACCGCAGCGCTAAGCGCGGGTCCCCAAACCCTGTTCGAGTGGAACGGCGGGTCCCAGAAACTGACCTAGAACAGCGTGGGCAGGCCGATGGCCGAATCGACCGCCAGCGCGCAGAACACCACCGCCAGGTAGTTGTTCGACTGCAGGAACAGCCTCAGCGGCTTGACCGGCTCGCCGCGGCGCACCCCGGCATAGAGCTGGTGGGCCATGACCAGGAACCACGCGCCGGCCAGGGACGCCACCGCCGCGTACAACCACCCGGCGGCGGGCACCAGGGCCAGGGTCGCGAGCACCGTCGCCCAGGTGTAGACCACGATGCGGTGGGTGACCACACGCTCGCTGGCGACCACCGGCAGCATCGGCACCCCTGCGGCCGCGTAGTCGTCCTTGTAACGCATCGCCAGCGCCCAGGTGTGCGGCGGCGTCCAGAAGAAGATGACCAGGAACATCACCAGCGCCTGCCAGCCGACCGTGCCGGTCACCGCCGACCAGCCGATCACCACCGGCATGCAGCCGGCTGCCCCGCCCCACACCACGTTCTGCGAGGTGCGCCGCTTGAGCATCATCGAGTAGACCAGCACGTAGAACGCGATGGTGGCCATCGCCAGCAGGCCCGACATCAGGTTGGTGGTGCGCCACAGCCACAGGAACGAGATCACGCCGAGGACCAGGCCGAAGATCAGTGCGTTGCGGGTCGGCACCGCATCGCGGGCCAGCGGCCGACGCGCGGTGCGCTTCATCACTTTGTCGATGTCGGCGTCGACGACACAGTTCAGTGCGTGGGCGCCGGCGGCGGCCAGCATTCCGCCGATCAGCGTATTGAAGATCAGCAGCGGATTCACCGTGCCGCGATCGGCCAGCAGCATCGCCGGGATCGTCGTGACCAGCAGCAACTCGATGATGCGCGGTTTGGTCAACGACAGGTACGCCAACAACGTGGACCGTATTGCGCGTATTCGGCGCGGCGCGACGCGCTCGCGAATACTCACGTGATGACTCCTTGGATGACAGCAGCGACGTCCAGCGTCTACTACGGACGATGGTAGACCGCGCAGCCGGCCCGACCGAATCGCAGGGTCGATTCATGGGTAATCCACACCGCGACCCGTCCCGAACGCACCGCGCGCTCGCACTAGGCTGACAGCCAACCCGCCTTGTCTAAACATATCTCGAAGAGGACTTCACGTTCGTGACCACTGCTGCAGAGATCGCCACCCTGACCCGACCGCACCACCCCGGTGACTGGTCTGACATCGACACCGTCGCCGTCGACACCGCCCGGGTGCTGGCCGCCGACGCGGTCCAAAAGGTCGGCAACGGCCACCCCGGCACCGCGATGAGCCTCGCTCCCCTGGCGTACTCGCTGTTCCAGCGGGTGATGCGCCACGACCCGTCCGATACCGCGTGGTTGGGCCGCGACCGTTTCGTGCTGTCGCCCGGCCACTCCTGCCTGACGCTCTACATCCAGCTGTACCTGGGTGGCTTCGGCCTGGAGCTGGCCGATATCGAGGCGCTGCGCACCTGGGGGGCGAAGACCCCGGGACACCCGGAGTTCGGGCACACCGAGGGCGTGGAGATCACCACCGGCCCGCTGGGGCAGGGCCTGGCCTCCTCGGTCGGGATGGCGATGGCCGCCCGCTACGAGCGCGGCCTGTTCGACCCCGACGCCGCCCCCGGCACCAGCCCGTTCGACCACTACATCTACGTGATCGCCTCCGACGGCGACATTGAGGAAGGCGTGACCAGCGAGGCCTCGTCCCTGGCGGCCGTGCAGCAGCTCGGCAACCTGATCGTGTTCTACGACCACAACAAGATCTCGATCGAGGACGACACCGCGATCGCACTGTGCGAGGACACCGCGGCCCGCTACCGGTCCTATGGCTGGCACGTCCAGGAGATCGAGGGCGGCGAGAACATCACCGCCATCGAGGATGCGATCGCCAAGGCGAAGGCGGTCACCGACCGGCCGTCATTCATCTCGGTGCGCACGATCATCGGCTACCCGGCCCCGACCAAGATGAACACCGGTGGAATCCACGGCTCGGCGCTGGGCGCCGACGAGGTCGCCGCCACCAAGTCCGCGCTCGGCTTCGACCCGGACAAGAGCTTCGATGTCCGCGAGGACGTCATCACCCACACCCGGTCGCTGGTGGCCCGCGGCAAGGAGGCCCGCGAGGCCTGGCAGGCCGATTTCGAGGCCTGGGCCGCCCGCGAGCCGAAGCGCAAGGCGCTGCTGGACCGGCTGCTGGCCGGTGAACTGCCGGACGGCTGGGACGCCGACCTGCCGTACTGGGAGCCCGGCTCCAAGGAAGTCGCCACCCGCGCCGCCTCCGGCAAGGTGCTCTCCGCCGTCGGCCCGACGCTTCCCGAACTGTGGGGCGGTTCGGCGGATCTGGCCGGCAGCAACAACACGACGATGGACGGCGTCGACTCGTTCGGGCCGGCGTCGATCTCGACCGGCGAGTACACCGCGAACCCGTACGGCCGCACGCTGCACTTCGGCATCCGCGAGCACGCCATGGCATCGATCCTGTCCGGCATCGTGCTGCATGGGCCCACCCGCGCCTACGGGGGGACGTTCCTGCAGTTCTCGGACTACATGCGGCCGGCAGTCCGGTTGGCGGCGCTGATGGACATCGACCCGATCTACGTGTGGACGCACGACTCGATCGGACTCGGCGAAGACGGTCCGACCCACCAGCCCATCGAGCACCTGGCCGCGTTGCGGGCGATCCCGCGGCTGTCGGTGGTGCGTCCGGCGGACGCCAACGAGACCGCCTACGCGTGGCGCACGGTGCTGGCCCGCGGTGCCGACAGCGGCCCCGTCGGACTGATCCTGACCCGGCAGAACCTGCCGGTGCTGGCCGGTACCGACGCCGACGGCGTGGCCCGCGGCGCCTACGTGCTCAGCGAAGCCGCCGGCGGCGACCCCGACGTGGTGCTGATCGCCACCGGCTCCGAGGTCCAGCTGGCACTGGCGGCACAGAAGCTGTTGGCGGACAAGGACATCAGGGCCCGCGTGGTGTCGATGCCGTGCATGGAATGGTTCGAGGCCCAGCCGGTCGAGTACCGCGACGAGGTCCTGCCGCCGACGGTGTCGGCCCGGGTCGCGGTCGAGGCCGGCATCGCCCAGTGCTGGCATAAGCTGGTGGGTGACACCGGGCAGATCGTTTCGATCGAGCATTTCGGGGCGTCCGCGGACTACAAGACGCTGTTCCGGGAATTCGGGTTCACCCCCGAGGCCGTTGTCGCGGCCGCGGAACGCGCGTTGGACAACTGACGAGTCGACTGAGCAAGGAGAAGGACCCATGGCTTCACCGGATCAGAACCCCAACCTCGCGGCGCTGAGCGCCGCCGGCGTCTCCGTGTGGCTGGACGACCTGTCGCGGGACCGGCTGACGTCGGGCAACCTCAAGGAGCTCACCGAGACCCGCAGCGTCGTCGGCGTGACGACGAACCCGACCATCTTCGGCAACGCGCTGCAGCACGGCCACGCCTACGACGACCAGCTGGGCGAGCTGGTGGCCCGCGGCGCCGATGTGGAAGCCGTCATCCGGACCGCGACCACCGATGACGTCCGCAACGCGTGCGACGTGCTGCGTCCGGCCTGGGAGGCCTCCGACGGCGTCGACGGCCGGGTCTCGATCGAGGTCGACCCGCGCCTGGCGCACGACACCGACAAGACCATCCTGCAGGCCATCGAGCTGTGGAAGATCGTCGACCGGCCGAACCTGTTCATCAAGATCCCGGCCACCAAGGCGGGTCTTCCGGCGATCACCGCGGTGCTGGCCGAAGGGATTTCGGTCAACGTCACGCTGATCTTCTCCGTCGAGCGGCACCGCGAGGTGATGGACGCCTACCTGGCCGGCCTGGAGGCCGCCAAGTCCGGTGGACATGACCTGTCAAAGCTGCACTCGGTGGCGTCGTTCTTCGTCTCCCGCGTCGACACCGAGATCGACGACCGGCTGGAGAAGATCGGCTCCGAGGCGGCCTTGGCCCTGCGCGGCAAGGCCGGCGTGGCCAATGCCCGGCTGGCCTACGCCGCCTACGAGGAAGTCTTCGGCGGTGAGCGGTTCACCGCACTGGTCGCCGACGGCGCCCGGGTGCAACGGCCGCTGTGGGCGTCGACCGGGGTCAAGAACCCGGACTACCCCGACACCCTCTACGTCACCGAACTGGTGGCGCCGCACACCGTCAACACCTTGCCGGAGAAGACGATTGAGGCGGTGGCCGACCACGGTGAGATCCGCGGCGACACCATCAGCGGCACCGGTCCGGCCGCGCAGCAGGTCTTCGATCAGCTCTCCGCGGTGGGCATCGACGTGCCCGATGTGTTCGAAGTCCTCGAGACCGAGGGTGTCGCGAAGTTCGAGGCATCCTGGAACGAACTCCTGCAAGCCACTCAGACCCGCCTAGACGCCGCCGCGAAGTGACCGGTTCAGCCACCCGCGCAGACGCCGCGCCGTGGCTGAACCCTTTGCGGGACAAGCGCGATAAGCGCCTGCCCCGAATCGCGGGGCCGTGCGGGGTGGTGATCTTCGGGGTCACCGGGGACCTCGCGCGACGCAAGTTGATGCCGGCGATCTACGACCTGGCCAACCGGGGGCTGCTGCCGCCCACCTTCGCCCTGGTCGGGTTCGCCCGTCGGGACTGGGCCGACGAGGACTTTGCCGAGGTGGTCTATCAGGCGGTCCGCCAGCACGCTCGCACCCCGTTCCGCCAGTCGGTGTGGGACCGGCTGGCGGCCGGATTCCGGTTCGTGACCGGCACGTTCGACGACGACGCCGCGTTCGCCCGGCTGGCGCAGACGCTGGAGCAGCTCGACGCCGAACGAGGTACCGGCGGCAATCACGCCTTCTACCTGTCGATTCCGCCGGATGCGTTCCCGGTGGTGTGCGAGAAGCTGCACTCGTCCGGCCTGGCCCGCCCGCGGGAGGGTCGCTGGAGCCGAGTGGTGATCGAGAAGCCGTTCGGCCACGACCTGGCCAGCGCCCGCGAGCTCAACAGCGTGGTCAACAGCGTGTTCCCGGAGGAGTCGGTATTCCGGATCGACCACTACCTGGGCAAGGAGACGGTGCAGAACATCCTGGCGCTGCGCTTCGCCAACCAGCTGTTCGACCCGATCTGGAACGCCCACTACGTCGACCACGTACAGATCACCATGGCCGAGGACATCGGCCTGGGTGGCAGGGCCGGCTACTACGACGGCATCGGCGCCGCCCGCGACGTGATTCAGAACCACCTGCTGCAGTTGCTGGCCCTGACAGCGATGGAGGAGCCGGTCAGCTTCTCCCCCAGTGAGTTACAGACCGAGAAGATCAAGGTGCTCTCCGCCACCCGGCTGGCGCAGCCCCTGGACCAGACCACCTCGCGCGGCCAGTACGCCGCCGGCTGGCAGGGCGGCGAGCATGTCGTCGGGCTGCTCGACGAGGAGGGCTTCGCGCACGACTCGACGACCGAGACGTTTGCGGCCATCACGTTGGAAGTCGACACCCGGCGCTGGGCCGGTGTGCCGTTCTACCTGCGCACCGGTAAGCGGCTGGGGCGCCGCGTCACCGAGATCGCGCTGGTGTTCAAGCGGGCGCCGCACCTGCCCTTCGATGACACCATGACCGACGAGCTCGGCAAGAACGCCTTGGTGATCCGGGTGCAGCCCGACGAGGGGATCACCCTGCGGTTCGGCTCCAAGGTGCCCGGCCACCTCATGGAGGTCCGCGACGTCAACATGGACTTCTCCTACGGTTCGGCATTCTCCGAGGATTCCCCGGAAGCCTACGAACGCCTGATATTGGACGTACTGCTGGGTGAGCCGTCACTGTTCCCGGTCAACGCCGAAGTCGAAATGTCCTGGGAGATACTCGATCCGGTGCTCGATAATTGGGCGCAGCACGGCAAACCCGAACCGTATCCGGCCGGCAGCTGGGGGCCCCGATCGTCGTTCGAGATGCTGGCCCGCACCGGCCGGGAATGGCGGCGCCCGTGATCCTCAATCTGACGGACACCACCACCACCGCCATCAACAAGAAGCTCAACGAACTACGTGAGCAGGTGGGTGCGGTGACGATGGGGCGGGTACTGACCCTGATCATCGCGCCGCAGACCGGACGGCTGCTCGATGACTCCATCGCCGCGGCGAACTTCGCCAGCCAGGAACATCCCAGCCGGGTGATCGTGGTGATGCCCGGCGACCCGAATGCCGCCGAGGCCCGGCTGGACGCCCAGCTGCGGATGTTCGGCGATGCCGGGGCCGGTGAAATGGTGGCGCTGCGGCTCAGCGGTCCGCTCGCCGGACACGCCGACAGTGTGGTGGTGCCGTTCCTGTTGCCCGACATTCCGGTGGTGGCCTGGTGGCCCGAGGCGGCGCCGACGTCGCCGGCCGATGATCCGTTGGGCGCGCTGGCGGTGCGCCGAATCACCGACGCCACCAACAGCGCCCACCCGCTGTCGGCGATCCGCAGCCGCCTCGACGGCTACCGCGCCGGCGACACCGACCTGTCCTGGAGCCGGATCACCTACTGGCGGGCACTGCTGGCCTCGGCACTGGATCAGCCGCCGTATGAGCCGATCAACTCGGCGCTGGTGTCCGGGCTGTCGACCGAACCGGCACTGGACATCCTGGCCGGCTGGCTGGCCAGTCGCATCGACGGACCGGTGCGCCGCGCCGTCGGTGAGCTGAAGATCGAGTTGGTGCGCGACAGCGAGACCGTGACCCTGAGCCGACCCCAGGACGGCGTGATCGCCACCTTGAGCCGCACCGGCAGACCCGATGCGCTGCTCCCGCTGCCACGGCGCGACACGGCCGAATGCCTGGCCGAGGATCTGCGCAGGCTCGACCAAGACGTCATCTACGGCGCCGCGCTGCGCGGTATCGAAAGAGTGGAGTACCAGTGACACCTATGACAACCGTCGTGCAGACCTACGCCGACTCGCAGGCATTGGTGGCCGCCGCCGGCGACCGACTCGCCGACGCAATCGAATCGGCCATCACAGCCCGCGGCCGTGCGCTGATCGTGCTGACCGGCGGCGGCAACGGTATTGCCCTGCTGCACCGCCTCGGCGAGCATGCCGGGCGGATCGATTGGGGATGCGTGCACCTGTTCTTCGGCGACGACCGGTTCGTGCCCGAAGCCGACGCCGATCGCAACGCCAAGCAGGCCCGCGAAGCACTGCTGGGGCGCATCGACATCCCGGCCGCCAATGTGCACGCCATGCCGGCCAGTGACGGCGAGTTCGGCGACCACCTCGACGCCGCCGCGCAGGCCTACCAAGAGGTGTTGGCCGCCAACGCCGAACCCGGCCAGCCCGCACCCGATTTCGATGTGCACCTGTTGGGGATGGGCGCCGAAGGCCACATCAATTCGCTGTTTCCCGACACGGACGCGGTACGCGAAACGACCCGCCTGGTGGTCGGGGTGCCGGATTCGCCCAAGCCGCCGCCGCGGCGTATCACGCTGACACTGCCGGCCATTCGACGCTCCCGCCAGGTGTGGCTGGTGGTCGCCGGGGAAGCCAAAGCCGAGGCGGTGGCCGCCGCGATCGGCGGCGCCGACCCGGTGGCGGTGCCGGCCGCCGGCGCGGTCGGCCGGGAGCAGACGGTGTGGCTGCTCGACTCGGCTGCGGCCTCGGGACTGCCCGGACAATCCGGCTAGGCAGTCTCGGCGTGCGACCCGCACGGCCACGTCATAATAAGCGCTATGGCAGACAGAACCTCGGGCACCGGTACGGAACGCAAGCGGCTCAAGACCTTGGCGCAGGCGGCGCTGAACGCCGACGTGACGGTCGGGCAGCTCGAGGATGTCCTTGGCGGTCTGGGCGGAACCATGAACGAGCTCAACAGTTCACTGGCCAATCTCAACACCACGATCGAACGACTGGGCGGCGGCCTGGATCATCTCGAGGAGACCATGGCCGGCCTCGACGACCTGGCCCGTCGGCTGGTCACGCTGATCGAACCGGTGGAGGCCATCGTCAACCGGATCGACTACCTGGTCGAAGTCGGCGAGACGGCGATGTCGCCGTTGGCCGCGACCGAGAACGCGGTGCGCGGCATGTTCAATGCCATGCGGAACCGGGTGGTGCGCTGAGCCTGGGTTGAGCTGGTTGAGCTGGTTGAGCCGCCAGATTGCACTGACGCAGGAAAATCCAAGCTCAAAGTCAAGCGGCTAGTGCAATTTGGTTCATGCTGCTTGGTTTATGAGGGTGGCTAGGCGTTGGGCTGGGGTGTCGAGGTCCAGGGTGGGTCGGGGCCGGGTGTTGAGTTTGTCTTGGATGCGT
>NZ_CP083986.1:2805595-2806933 GCF_020172685.1 [Mycobacterium] nativiensis
CGGGCTGGCGAGGCCACGGACCGCCGACGTGGTCGTCAGGCTCGCCGCCGGAGCACTGTCACGAAGCGCCGCCGACACGCGCTCGTCGTGCACGCCGAACATCGGTACCGGCAGTGGAACGGCGATCATCCCCGCCTCCAGCGCGCCGTAGAAGCCGACGATGTACTCCAGGCTCTGCGGGGCCAGAATCGCCACCCGGTCGCCGGGAGAGGCGCAGGTCGCCAGTTCGGCCGCCACCACCCGGACGCGGTTGCGCAGCTGCGACCAGGTCACGGTCTCGCGGTAGCCGGCGGGGTCGACGTCGTAGTCGATGAACGTGTACGCAGGCTCGTCTGGCTTGTCCCGCTCGAGGTTCGCCAACAGGGTCGGGATGTGCGTTTCAGTTACCGACATTGCGTTGTCTTCTCCTTATGCTGTCAGGTCCTTGGACCTCACCTGCTGAGTACTTCGGCCCCGTCGAGAGTCGTTGCGCTTACTGTCCGAACTGACGGTTTCGCTGCGCTAGGTCCCTGCACAGCGGAGGTATGCAATTGGATTAGCGAGATTTGGGATGGATCCCCCACGCGATCAGGTCTGGCGGGCATCCCTGGAGGGGTTGCTCAGCTGAATACTTCAGCCTCAGCGCAGGTTGGCTGCTCGCCGTGCCGGGTGGAGACGGGGGCGGGGACCTCCGAGCGCTGCGATCGCCCGGCCGTCACGGCCGGTGCGGATGATTCGACCAACGCCACGGGTACCCCTTCTGGATGTTTGGAACCTGCGCTAAAACTCCTTGGACCCCGACATCCCAGGCGTTTCCCTCCGCGGAGGCTACCACGGAAGCGCAGCTGACAGGCAATTTATGGCCCACATACAGCGCAAACGCAGCAGATCCGCCATAGTAGCGGAGAAGTCACGTGCGCGCCTCACGAGTAACTTTCCGCACCACGCGCCCATTCACATTTCAGCCGCGCCGGGCGCTCATTTTTGGCAGTACTGCGCGATCTTCTGCTCGATATCGCCGACCAGTTCCGGCAGGTGTTCGGTGAGGTAGAAGTGGTGGCCGGGTGCGGTGAACACCCGCGCGCTGAATTCGGCGGTGGTGCGCTCCGCCCACGGACCCACTTTCTCCGCGGTGGCGACGTCATCTTCGTCACCATGGAACGCAAAGAGCGGACAGGTCACTCGCGCCTCGGGCGGACAGTCATAGTTCGCGATGGCTTTCAGGCCGCGCAGGGTCGGGAGAATCTTGGCCGCGAACTCCTCGTTTTCCAAGAATTCGGGGTTGACTCCCGTCATGGTGCTAACGGCGTCCAGCAGGCCGCGGTCGGACTCGGGAATGTTGTCGTAGCCGGCTCGTCC
>NZ_CP083986.1:2807033-2809286 GCF_020172685.1 [Mycobacterium] nativiensis
GGGGGGGGGGGGGGGGCGCGGCCGGGGGCGGGGGGACCCGCGCCGCACTCGACGAGGCGCTGCAAACCCGGCCCGGCGGGCGGGTCGCCCCCGCCGAGCGCCCCGGCGACCTGACGCGGGCAGCCCAGGAACTGCTGGCCGGGCCGATCGGCGATATCGCCGCGTCGCACGGCGGCGCGATCGAGCTGGTCGAGGTGACCGGCGACCAGGTGCGGGTGCGGATGTCCGGCGCCTGCCACGGCTGCCCCGCCTCGGAATCGACGCTGTATGACCGACTGCAACGCGAACTTCGCCGGCGGTTCGGCGACCAGGTCACGGTTCTGGTGGACAACCCGTCGGCTGCGGTGTCTGTCGGCAAGACGCTGTTGGCTTTGTTCGTCCGCCCGACGCAGGATCCGCCGCGCCGGCGGAGCCGCGGGTAGCGTGCTGACGATGCCGTCCTTGGCCGACACGGTCAGCCGACTGCTGAGTTCACGACGGCTGATGCGCGCCCCGATCTGGCTGTATCGCGCGCGACTCGGCGCCCTCTTCGGCCAGCGCCTGTTGATGCTCGAACACGTCGGACGCAAGACGGGCGTGCGCCGCCGCGTCGTCCTCGAAGTCATCGACCACGCCGCCGGCGACAGCTATGTGGTGGCATCGGGCTTTGGGCGGCGCGCTCAATGGTTTCGCAACATCCGCGCCAACCCCCGGGTACGGGTTTACGCCGGGAGCAGCGCCGCGGTACCGGCCACCGCCCGGGTACTGGAGCAGGCCGAAGCAGACCGGGTGCTGGGCCACTACATCGAGCGCCACCCCCGCACGTGGGAGAAGTTCAGCGCGGTGCTCGAGAAGACGCTGGGCGAAGCGGTAACCCCGCCCAACACGCCGCTGCCGCTGGTCGAATTGCGCCCGGACCGATAGCGCATCGGCAAACAACACGAAGCCCTCATTAATCCAGCAACAATTCGGTGAAACCCGCGTGCGATTAGCGGGCGCAAGACTCTGCGCCGTTACAGTCATCTTTAGTGCCATGTGCTGGCACAGCACAAATTGGACAAGTGCTCGACGGAGTGAAGGGACCGGATCAATGGCTGATCGGAACGCCTCGGTGCGCAAATATTTGACCGAAATGATCGGCACGTTCGTTTTCATGTTCGCTGTGCTCGGCATCGTCTTGTCCGGCACCGAATGCGTCGCCGCCACCGCACTGGGCATCGGCTCAGTGCTGATGGTGATGGTCTATGCCAGTGGGCACATCTCGGGCGGCCACCTGAACCCAGCCGTCTCCGTGGCCGCGTATTTGCGGGGCGCGCTGCCATTGGGCGACCTGGGGCCTTACATCGTTGCCCAGTTGGTCGGTGCACTCGCCGCGTTCGGTGTGGGATTCGGGTTGTGGCACGACAAGTACGCGACCGGAACACTTGATTTGACCGGCACCGTCTGGCCCGCATTCCTGGCCGAATTAGTATTCACATTCGCGCTGTGTTACGTGGTTTTGCACACCGCAACCAGCAAAGACAGTGCCGGCAACAGCTTCTACGGTCTGGCGATCGGATTCGTGGTGACCGTCGGCGTGGTGGCGGTCGGCGCGATCTCGGGCGGCGCGTTCAACCCGGCCATCACCTTCGGCCTGATGCTGTCGGGCATCTTCGCCTGGAAATTCCTCTGGGTCTACCTGATCGCCCAGCTGCTCGGCGCGGTGGTGGCCGCCTACGCCTACAAGGCGACCACCCTCGACGAGCACACCGCCGCCTCCTCCCGCAGAGGCTAGAAAGCGCCGGCGCTACGACTCCAGGGCCCGTACCCCGCCCCCGGCGGTGTGCGGGCCCTGGGCCGTCATCGCGGCGAACACCATCAGCAGCAGAACTGCGGGCACGATGTTGGCGATCCGGTTACGCACACGCAGGTGGATGCCCAGCGCCCCGGCGAAATACAACGTCAACAATCCGGTGGTGAGCCGGGCGACGGCCGGGAAGCGGAATACCGATGCCAGCCCCAACGCGGTGGCGGCTTTGGCCACCGGGACCGCCCAGCGGACCTCCTCGGGAATCCGCATGGCATCCATGTTCTTGGCGACATAGGGCACCGGGATCGCCGAGGCCACGGCGTCTCCGGCGAGGAATGCGGCCAGCGCCGCGTAGGTCGGCCGTGCCGTCAGCGCACTCACGCCGGACCGGGATCGAGCTGCGCCGGCAACACGCCCTCGACCGGCTTGCGCGCATCGGCCTCCGCCTTGGCCACTGCCTGGGCGATCGCCGGGTCGGTCTGGGT
>NZ_CP083986.1:2809386-2810555 GCF_020172685.1 [Mycobacterium] nativiensis
GTGGAACGCGTCGAAAGTCGTCATGGCCTGTTCCACCGTCAAACCGATCACCTGGCTGGCCAGCACGGAGGTAGCAGCCTGCGAGATCGAGCAACCCTGCCCGTCGTAGGAGACATCGGCGATCTGCGTACCGTCGGGCGACACCGCCACGCGCAACGTCAGTTCGTCACCACAGGTGGGGTTGACGTGGTGCACCTGCGCGCCGTAGGGCTCCCGCAGGCCGCGATGCTGCGGATGCTTGTAGTGATCGAGGATCACCTCTTGATAGAACTGCTCAAGACGCAACGTCTCACACTCCCCCAAAGAATTCCACGGCCCGGCGGACACCCGCCAGCAGGCGCTCCACCTCCTCGTGGGTGTTGTAGACCGCGAACGAGGCGCGGGCGGTGGCAGCCACATTGAACTTGCGGTGCAACGGCATTGCGCAGTGGTGACCGACCCGCACAGCGACACCGTCGTCGTCGAGCACCTGCCCGACGTCGTGCGCGTGCACCCCGTCGATCACGAACGACACCGGTGAGCCGCGATCGATCGTGGTGGTCGGCCCGACGATGTGTACCCCGGGAATGCCGGCGAGGCCCTCGAGTGCGGCGGCCACCAGCTCACGTTCGTGGGCGGCCACCACGTCCATCCCGATCGCATCGAGGTAGCGAGCGGCCGCGGCCAACCCGACGACCTGCGAAGTCATCGGCGTGCCTGCCTCAAAACGTTGCGGTGCCGGCGCGTAGGTGCTCGACGCCATCATGACCGTCTCGATCATCGATCCACCGGTGAGGAACGGCGGCAGCGCCGCCAACAGCTCCCGCCGTCCGTAGAGCACCCCGATCCCGTTGGGCCCCAGCATCTTGTGCCCGGAGAACGCCGCGAAGTCCACCCCCAGCGCGTGGAAGTCGACCGGCTGGTGCGGAACGGACTGGCAGGCGTCGAGCACGGTGAGCGCACCGACCGCGCGGGCCCTGGACACCAGCTCGGCGACCGGGGCCAGCGCACCGGTCACGTTCGAGTGATGCGTGAACGCAACGACTTTGACCCGCTCGTCGAGTTCCAGCGAGTCCAGGTCGATGCGCCCGTCGGACGTCACCTCGTACCACTTCAGGGTCGCCCCGGTGCGCCGCGCCAGCTCCTGCCAGGGAATCAGGTTGGCGTGGTGTTCCAGTTCGGTGGTGACT
>NZ_CP083986.1:2810655-2812169 GCF_020172685.1 [Mycobacterium] nativiensis
CCCGCATTAGGGTGAGAACCAGCCAGGCTTGTTTTGAAGACCTATCTCGAAGATGAGGACCCGACGTTCGTGACCACTGCCGCAGAGATCTCCGCTCTCACCCAACCGCACCACCCCGCAGACTGGGCCGAGATCGACACCACCGCAGTCGACACCGCCCGGGTGCTGGCCGCTGACGCGGTGCAGAAGGTCGGCAACGGCCACCCGGGCACCGCGATGAGTCTCGCTCCGCTGGCCTACACGCTGTTCCAGCGGGTGATGCGCCACGATCCGTCCGACACCACGTGGTTGGGCCGCGACCGGTTCGTGTTGTCCTGCGGGCACTCCAGCCTGACCCTGTACATCCAGCTCTACCTGGGCGGTTTCGGGCTGGAACTGGCCGACATCGAGGCACTGCGCACCTGGGGCTCCAAGACCCCGGGCCATCCGGAGTTCCGCCACACCAAGGGTGTAGAGATCACCACCGGCCCGCTCGGACAGGGCCTGGCCTCGGCGGTCGGCATGGCGATGGCCGCCCGCTACGAGCGCGGCCTGTTCGACCCGGACACCGCTCCCGGCGAGAGCCCGTTCGACCACTTCGTCTACGTCATCGCCTCCGACGGCGACATCCAGGAGGGCGTCACCAGCGAGGCCTCCTCGCTGGCCGGCGTTCAGCAGCTGGGCAACCTGATCGTGTTCTACGACCACAACAAGATCTCGATCGAGGACGACACCGCGATCGCCCTCTGCGAGGACACCGCGCCCGCTACCGGTCCTACGGTTGGCACGTCCAGGAGGTCGAGGGCGGCGAGAACGTGACCGGCATCGAGGAGGCCATCGCAAACGCGAAGGCCGTCACCGACAAGCCGTCGTTCATCTCGCTGCGAACGATCATCGGCTACCCGTCGCCGGGCAAGATGAACACCGGCGCCATCCACGGTTCGGCGCTCGGCGGCGACGAGGTGGCCGCCACCAAGTCCGCACTCGGATTCGACCCGGACAAGGCGTTCGAGGTCCGTGAAGACGTGATCACCCACACCCGCGGACTGGTGGCACGCGGCAAGCAGGCCCACGCCGACTGGCAAGAGCAGTTCGAGTCCTGGGCGGCCCGCGAGCCGGAGCGCAAGGCGCTGCTGGACCGGCTGATCGCCGGTGAACTGCCCGAGGGCTGGGACGCCGAGCTGCCGTACTGGGAGCCCGGCTCGAAGGCCGTTGCCACCCGCGCCGCATCCGGCAAGGTGCTCAACGCAGTGGGCGCCAAGCTTCCTGAATTGTGGGGCGGCTCAGCCGATCTGGCGGGCAGCAACAACACCACCATGGACGGTGTCAAGTCGTTCGGGCCGGCGTCGATCTCCACCGGTGAGTACACCGCCGACCCCTACGGCCGCACCCTGCACTTCGGGATCCGCGAGCACGCGATGGGCTCGATCCTGTCCGGCATCGTGCTGCATGGGCCCACCCGCGCCTACGGCGGTACGTTCCTGCAGTTCTCCGACTACATGCGGCCCGCGGTGCGATTGGCGGCGCTGATGGAC
>NZ_CP083986.1:2812269-2848091 GCF_020172685.1 [Mycobacterium] nativiensis
CTGCACCACCGAAGTGCCTGCACACACCAGATCAAGGAACTCTCTCCGCAGCGCCCACGGAGCCCGATAACCAGTCGGCAATGCAACCTCCTAATCAGGGACGTTGCATTGACCGTATGAATCTGCCAAGGAAAAGCCCGCATCAATGCAATCTCGGGGACAGCCGCGTCAGCCGGCTCGCCCGGCTTACTGGTATTTGATCAGCAGGCCGACCGCGATGATCGACACCAGCCAGATGGCGATGACGAAGTAGGTCAGCCGGTCCAGGTTCTTCTCGACCACAGTCGAGCCGGAGAGGCTGGACTGCACACCGCCGCCGAACAGGGTCGACAGGCCGCCACCCTTGGCGCGGTGCAGCAGCACCAGCAGGATCACCAGCAGGCTGGTGATCACCAAGAGAATCTGCAGCGTCAAGATCATGCCGCTACCCTACCGGTCGCCAGGCCGCGTCACGGCAACGGCCCGCCAGCGGCCAGCGCGGCCAGAATGGCGAACTGCTCACCGTCGAGCGACGCCCCGCCGACCAGGCCACCGTCCACATCGGGCTGGCCGATCAGCTCGCCGACGTTCTTGGCGTTGACCGAGCCGCCGTAGAGCACCCGTACGGTCTCGGCGATCTTCGGCGAGGCGAGCTTGGCCAGTTCGGCGCGCACCGCGGCGCACACCTCTTGGGCGTCGGCGGCGCCGGCGACCCGCCCGGTGCCGATCGCCCACACCGGTTCGTAGGCGATGACGCTCGCACCGATCTGGTCGGCGCTCAGGCCGGCCAGCGAGCCGCGCAACTGCTCCAGGCAGTGCTCGACGTGGCTTCCGGCCTCGCGGATCTCCAGGTGCTCGCCGATGCAGATGATCGGGGTCAGGCCGTGCTTGAGCGCGGCGGCCGCCTTGGCGGCCACCAGCGCGTCGTCCTCGCCGTGGTAGCTGCGCCGCTCGGAGTGCCCGACGACGACGTAGCTGCAACCCAGCTTGGCCAGGAACGCACCGCTGACCTCGCCGGTGTAGGCGCCGGAGTCGTGCTGCGAGATGTCCTGGGCGCCGAAGGTGAGCCGCAGCTTGTCCCCGTCGACCAGCGTCTGCACGCTGCGCAGGTCGGTGAACGGCGGCAGCACCGTGACATCGACTTTGTCGAAGTACTTGTCCGGCAGCGAGAACGCCACCTTCTGCACCAGAGCGATGGCCTCGAAGTGGTTGAGGTTCATCTTCCAGTTGCCCGCGATCAGCGGCTTGCGACTCATTGCGCCCCTCCGTTTTCCAGCACCTGCAGGCCTGGCAGCGGTTTGCCCTCAAGGTATTCCAGGGACGCCCCGCCCCCGGTGGAGATGTGCGAGAAACCATCCTCGTTCAGGCCGAGTGCCCGCACCGCCGCGGCGGAGTCGCCGCCGCCGACCACGCTGAACGCACCCTTCTCGGTGGCTTCGGCGATCGCCTCGGCCACACCCTTGGTGCCGGACGCGAACGCCGGGAACTCGAAGACCCCCATCGGGCCGTTCCAGAAGATGGTCTTGGCGTTGGACAGCAGTGCGGCGAACCGCTGCACCGAGCCCGGGCCGATGTCCAGACCCATCTTGCCGTCCGGAATCGCGTCGACCGCGACCACCTCGCCGGTGGCAGCGGCGTCGAACTTGTCGGCAACCACGATGTCCACCGGCAGCCGCAGCACGTCGGCGTAGTCGTCCAGCAGTTGCCGGCAGGTGTCGACCATGTCGGCCTCCAGCAGCGAGGTCCCAACCGCAAGCCCTTGCGCGGCCAGGAAGGTGAAGCACATGCCGCCGCCGATCACGATGGAATCGGCCTTGGTCGCCAGCGACTTGATCACCCCGAGCTTGTCGGAGACCTTGGAGCCGCCCAGCACCACGGCGTAGGGCCGCTCGGTGGATTCGGTCAGCTGCTGCAGCACGTTGATCTCGGCGGCGACCAGGGTCCCGGCGTAGGCCGGCAGCAGGGTGGCGATGTCGTAGACCGACGCCTGCTTGCGGTGCACCACACCGAACCCGTCGGAGACGAAGGCCCCCGGTGAACCGTCCGGCGCGGCGACCAGCTCTGCCAGCGCTCGGGCCAAAGCCAGGCGCTCGCCGTCGTCCTTGCTGGTCTCTCGCGGGTCGAAGCGGATGTTCTCCAGCAGTAGCACGTCGCCGTCGGTCAGACCTTCCGCGCGGGCCAGGGCGTCGGTGCCGACCACGTCACCGGCCAGCTGGACGTGCCGGCCCAACTGCTCGCCGAGCGCGGCCGCGACCGGCGCCAGCGACAGTTTGGGGTCCGGACCGTCCTTGGGGCGGCCCAGGTGCGCGGTCACCACGACCTTGGCACCGGCGTCGACCAACGCGCGCAGCGTGGGCACCGATGCGGTGATCCGGCCCAGGTCGGTGATCTTGCCGACCCCGCCCTCCGAGAAGTCCAGCGGGACGTTCAGGTCGGAGCGCACCAACACGCCCCGACCCGAAACACCCTCGGCGATCAGTTCAGAGACAGCCTTGACCGAAGACACAGTCACGATCGCGTTACAGCGACTTGCCGACGAGGGCGATCAGATCCACCAGACGGTTGGAGTAGCCCCACTCGTTGTCGTACCAGGAGACCACCTTGGCCTGGTTGTCGATGACCTTGGTCAGCCCGGAGTCGTACAGCGACGAGTGCGGGTCGGTGACGATGTCGCTCGACACGATCGGGGCGTCGTAGTACTTCAGGATGCCCTTCATCGGCCCCTCGGCGGCGGCCTTCATGGCGGCGTTGATGTCAGCGACCGACGCCGACTTGCTCAACTCGGCGGTCAGGTCGGTGACCGAGCCGGTGGGGATCGGCACCCGCAGCGCATAACCGTCCAGCTTGCCCTTCAGCTCGGGCAGCACCAGGCCGATCGCCTTGGCGGCACCGGTACCGGTGGGCACGATGTTGACCGCGGCGGCGCGGGCGCGACGCAGGTCACTGTGCGGGCCGTCCTGCAGGTTCTGGTCCTGGGTGTAGGCGTGGATGGTGGTCATCAGTCCCTTGACGATGCCGAACTCGTCGTTGAGGACCTTGGCCAGCGGGCCGAGGCAGTTCGTGGTGCACGACGCGTTGGAGATGATGTTCTGGCTGCCGTCGTACTTGTCGTCGTTGACGCCCAGCACGATGGTGATGTCCTCATCGGTGGCCGGCGCGGAGATGATGACCTTCTTGGCGCCGGCGTCCAGGTGGCCCTTGGCCTTGGCGGCGTTGGTGAAGATGCCGGTGGACTCGACGACGACGTCGACACCCAGGTCACCCCAGGGCAGGGCCGCCGGGCCTTCCTTGACCTCGAGGGCCTTGATCTTGGTGTTGCCGACGACGATGGTGTCGTCACCTTCGAGGCTGACGTCGTGGGGCAACCGGCCCAGGATCGAGTCGAACTTCAGCAGGTGCGCCAGGCTGGCGTTGTCGGTGAGGTCGTTGACCGCGACGATCTCGATGTCGGTATTGCTTCCCTGGGCCTTCTGTGCGTCCAATGCCCTGAAGAAGTTGCGTCCAATGCGGCCGAAGCCGTTCACGCCTACCCGGACCGTCACTGGCTACTCCTCGTGTCTTGCTGAAATGTGCCGATGTATTCCCAGCCAGCCTAATGCGTGACGTAGCGCACGGCGCAGGGTCTCGGCGTTAAGCCCGATACGCCGATCGGACCGGCCCGGGTATTTGCTGCCGGGGCCCCGCTCACGCGCGCCCGGCGGCGCCGGAACCTGCGCTGGAATCAGTCCGCGGTCACCGCGGTTGAGTACTGCCATGCGCATACAGATCTGGTCGGACGTGGTGTGCCCGTACTGCTACATCGGCAAACGCAGGCTGGAGGCCGCGCTGGCCGAAACCGGGATTGCCGCCGACATCCAATGGCGCAGCTTCGAGCTGGATCCGCAGGCACCGCCCCTGCTCGACCGGCCGCTGGCCGAGGCGATGGCCGCAAAATACGGCTACAGCCTGGACCGGGCCCGGGCCTTCCTCGACGGCCAGCGTCAGTCGGCCGCCGCTGTGGGCCTGTCGTTTGACTATGCCGACATCAAGCGCGGCAACACCTTCAACGCCCACCGGCTGATCCACCTGGGCGCATCACAGGGGCTGGCCGACAGCGTCAAGGAGCGGTTCCTGCGGGCGTATTTCACCGAGGGCGCCTCAATCGGGGACCGCGGCGTGCTGGCCGGTTTGGCCGTCGAGGCCGGCCTGGACGCCGCAGCGGTGGCGACGGTGCTGGCCGGCGACGCCTACGCCGCGCAGGTGCGGGCCGACGAACGCCGGGCCGGTGAGCTCGGTGTCCACGCGGTACCGCATTTCCTGATCAACGAGCGCACGGCGGTCTCCGGGGCGGCGGAGGTGGCGACGTTTGCCGCGGCACTGCGCGCTGAGGCGGCTACCGGTCCGGCTTGACCCGACCGCGACGAGGTGTGGCGGCTCGGCGGTTCGGCCCATCCGATGCGGCTTTCAGCTGCGGCGGTTCTCACCGCGCGCGGTGACCCGAACCGGCAGCTCGTCGCCGGGCTGCGGCCACGGCTGGCGGCTGAGCATGTCTGCCACGGCCACGTAACCGGCTTCGATCAGCCCGGATTTGGCGTCGACAATCCGGTAGGCCTGCTCTTTCCGGTGGATGGGTTGGCCCTCGAGGACGATCACCCGCAGGTCTCCCTCGGCGAAGTGGCAGCGGCGCTGCACCGCGGCCAACAGCTGCTCGTTGTGCAGATGGCCTTCCCCGAAGTTCCACCCGATCAGCGGGCCGGCGATGATCTCGCCGTCGCGGATGTTGTAGTCGGCCACGTTGTCCAAAGCCCGGGGCAGCAAGCCATTGAGTGCCCGGCCTTGCAGGTGCATGGCACGGAATGCCCCCGGGACTTTGTCGGCGACGAGGTCGGCGGTCGACTGGTCGTAGAACTTCGCCAACTGGTTGATGACCAGTGCCGAGCTCTTGACCACATTGGCCTCCACGGTGTCCTCGGTGCCGGCGCGGAAGCACCAGAAACTGGCCGCCCAGTTTCCGGCGTAGTACCGCATCGCCGGAAGGAACGAAATCTGCTGCGGAAACATATTTCCGGCAACCGGAATTGCGACCAGGCCGACGAAAAGGATGGCCGCCAAAAGCGGTGACCGCAGGTCGTAGACGCCGATTTCGGGGTGCTGCCCGAACAGGAAGAACAGCGAGAATCCGAAGAACACGTTCCATTCCAACGGGACTCCCATCGGGAGGTTGGAAAGGATGTTGAGGTGGAAGATCACCATGAACGCGATCAGGAACCACCGCCACGGGTGATCGCCGGCGACGAGCACCAGCAGCGCCGGCACGACGAATTCGGCTGTGGTGCCACCGACGTGTGCCATCAGCTGCGGTATCCGGGTGGGACGCAGGTCGTTGACGTGGTCCCGGTACATCAGGTGCTTGAGGCCGGTGAAGATCTTCGAGCGCAGCAGGGCGTTGTTGCTCGTCATCACCGCGACCACATAGGGAAAGTGGTGGTTGAGCTTGGATGTGGCCGCACCCCACCACAACCCGAGAATGATGAGCTTGAACGCGGCCATCTGGTCGATATAGGGGAAAAAGAAGACGAGCAGGGTCAGGCCGTAGTGCTCGGCCCGCGCGGCCAGGAAGATCGTCTTATCCCGCAGACCCAGCAGAACCAGGGTGACGATGATCGGCACCACCAGCAGCGGGTCGACAAGGCCCACCGGGCCGGGTTCACCCTGCCCGGGTGACAGCAACGCCCAGATACCGGAGCCCAGCACCGCGGCATACAGCGCGACATCGATCACGGTGCGGGTGTCGCCGCGGGTGAACGGAACCCTGGCCGGCCAGGGCGGCAACCGGATCGTGCTGGGACGCAACCAGTACAGGACACCGCCGATGGGCGGCCAGAACCGGGCGGTCAGCGGACCCGATCCGCAGCCCAGGCCCAGGATCTCGAACAGCAGGCTGAAAACGACGACCTTCTGGTAGACGATGGGCTGCGTCCACCACTCGGCGATGCGGCCGAGCCCGCCCAGACCCGGGGTCAGCGCGATCACCGCCGCCGCGCCGACGACGTAGGCCGCGATCTTGATCAGGTAGAGCAGGTAGATCGCCGATGGGGTTCCGAAGCCCTGTTCTGCCCAGTGCCTGCTGCAGACCTGGATCCGCGTCGCCCACGGGGTGGTGCGCCACGTTTGCGGGTCGACGTCGGGAACCGACGGTTTGATGAACCCCATGCTGCCCTCACTCCCTGCCGTGTGCCGCGTTTCAGTTATAGCGGTACGCGCAGGCGCGCGAAGCGATTTCGTCTGGTACCCACGTCGGCACTGGAGGCCTCACCCACTCCTGCAAGCCACGCCGTTCACAACCTCCGGGCTATGAAACCTAGGATCTGGCTTCAGCACATTTATCATCTGTGGGACGGCGGTCGAGTCATTGAGCGATTCAACGGTTGCATTTCGCCCCGCGATTGCCTGGCGGCCAGTGACGATTCTGGCGGCTGCCGTCGCCGTGGTGCACTTGGCGGTAGCGACGCGATATGGCTGGTTTCCCGATGAATTCTATTTCGTAATCTGCGGTCGCCATCCGGCGTGGGGATATGTCGATCAGCCCCCGCTGGTGCCGCTGCTGGCGCATCTCGCCGAAGTCTTCCCCGGTGGTGGTCTACTGACGCTGCGGTTGTTGGCCATTGCCGCGCACGTCGGTTGCATTGTGGCGACGGCGCTGCTGGCGGCGGAATTCGGCGGCCGGCGTCTGGCACAGGTCATCGCTGCCGCCGCCGTTGCAGCCTGTCCGGCATTCGTCGGCCTCTCCATGTATTTCGGCCCGACGGTCACCGATCAACTGATCTGGCTGACTGTTCTCGCGCTGGTTGCGCGAGCACTACGCCTCGACACCACCCCATCCTGGCTCCTTGCCGGCGCGGCTGCCGGAATCGGGCTGGAGAATAAGCACACTGCCGCAGTACTGATCGCTGGAATCGCTGCGGGCGTGGTGATGTTCCGGCGCGAGACGCTGCGTACACCACGCCCCTGGCTTGCCACCGGCCTGGCGGTTCTCCTGGCCGCCCCGAACCTTTGGTGGATGGCGACGCATGGGTGGCCGAATCTGCAGTTTGCGCGGATGATCTCGCAGCATTCGCGCGACACGCTGGGTTCGCTGACGCAACTGCCGCTGCTGACAATAGCGCTTGCCGGCCCGCTACTGGTGGTGCTGTGGGCCTTTGGGATTCGGTGGTTGGCGTCACCGGCCCAGCGTGAGCATCGTTGGATATTGGTCGTGGTTGCGGTGGCATTGGTCGTCTTCACCGGCGCCAGCGGCAGGCCCTACTACGCGGCCCCGGTATTCGCGGTGCTGTTCGCGGCCGGAGCGGTGCGTGTCGAGTCCGCTCGAACGGCCCGCTTGTATCCCAACGGAACGGGCGAAAATGCCTGGCCGCCGCTGCGCTGGACGGCCACACTTGCGGTGTCGTTCGTGGGCGCCGTTCTCCTCTGTCTGCCTGTGCTGCCGGTCTCGGCGGCCCAGGCATTGCGCTCGATCAACCCGTGGCTGGCCTCGACATACGGCTGGCCCCAGTTCACCAAACAGGTGGTCGCCGCAGCTTCCCCGCTGCCCGCCAACGTTCCGATCTTCACCGGTTACTACACGGAAGCCGGCGCATTGACCATCCTCGGACCGGCCGCCGACCTTCGGCATCCGGTGTACAGCGCGCATAACAACTACGCCCTGTGGGGCCCGCCGAAGGGCCGCCCGGACACCGTGCTTTGCGTTGGCGACTTCCCGCGCAGTTACCTACTTGACTACTGGTCACAGGTCACACCCTTGGCGACTGTCATCGCCGACGATGGCAAACACACTTGGGAAACCGATCGTACGATTTATCTGTGTCAGCAACCTCGCGGCACCTGGGCCGAAATGTGGCCATCTCTTAGCCATTTCCACTGACGGCTACCGCCGAACCGCCACCCCGAGGGCGATGTCCGCTAGGCGTCTTCGAGCAGCTCCGGGGTGACTGCGGACTCGGTGTCGGGAATACCGTCCTGCTTGGCCTTGCGGTCGGCCATCGACAGCAGCCGCCGAATCCGCCCGGCCACCGCGTCTTTGGTCATCGGCGGGTCGGCCAGCCTGCCCAGCTCCTCCAGTGACGCCTGCCGGTGCTCGACCCGCAGCTGGCCGGCCGAGGCCAGGTGATCGGGCACGGTGTCACCCAGGATCGCCAGCGCGCGTTCCACCCGCGCCGCCGCAGCCACCGCGGCCCTCGCCGAGCGACGCAGGTTGGCGTCGTCGAAGTTGGCCAACCGGTTGGCGGTCGCGCGCACCTCACGGCGGATCCGGCGCTCCTCCCACACCAGCCGGGTGTCCTGGGCGCCCATCCGGGTCAGCAGCGCGCCGATCGCCTCGCCGTCACGCACCACCACCCGGTCGGCGCCGCGCACCTCGCGGGCCTTCGCACTGATCCCCAGCCGCCGCGCCGCGCCCACCAGCGCCAGGGCGGCCTCCGGTCCCGGGCAGCCCACCTCCAGAGCCGAGGATCGGCCCGGCTCGGTGAGTGAGCCGTGCGCCAAAAACGCGCCCCGCCAAGCTGCTTCGGCGTCGGCGACGCTGCCACCGACCACCTGGGCGGGCAGCCCGCGCACCGGGCGGCCGCGCAGGTCCAGCAGTCCGGTCTGGCGGGCCAGCGCCTCACCGTCCTTGGCCACCCGCAGTACGTAGCGGGTGTTCTTGCGCATGCCGCTCGCCGACAACACGTGCACGATCGCGTTGTAGCCGTACAGGTCGAAGATGTCCTTGCGCAGCCGGCGCGCGATCACACCCTGATCCACCTCGGCCTCGACCACCACCCGGCCTGCCACGATGTGCAGCCCGCCGGCGAAGCGCAGCAACGCCGCCACCTCGGCGCGGCGCGCGTTGACCGAGCTGATCACGAGACGGCTCAGTTCGTCCTTGACTTCGGCCGTCATCGCCACGGCTTGTCACCTCCCGGTCCGAGCCCGCTCGGACCACTCACGCCGGATTGCCGGCCCCCGCCCTCAACCGGCGGCACGATCGGTGTCGGGACAGTCAGCGACGACGCGCCGACATCCCGGACCCCGTCCAGCACTGCCGCCAGCTTTCCTGGGTCATGTAAAGGTGTACCAGGTCTGGCCACGTCCACGAACCGAACCTCGGCCGCGAACACGGTCGCAGCCCGACGCAACTGGTCACGCTCCCGCTCACTGGGCACCCGTTCGGCATCGATGACGATGTGATCGACGGTGAAATCGGGTGCGTGCTGGGCCAGTACGTGCAGGTGACGCTCCACCGAGAACCCTGCGGTCTCCCCCGGCTCGGCCACCAGATTGAGCACTAGTGCACGCCGCGCCTTGGTGGCCTGCAACGCCGACGCCAGCCCCGGCACCAGCAGGTGCGGGATCACGCTGGTGAACCACGACCCCGGGCCGAGCACCACCAGATCCGCGGACATGATGGCGTCGACGGCCTGGCGGGTCGCCGGCGGGTTACCCGGCAACAGCCGCACCCGGCGCACCTTTCCCGGCGTCGTCGCGATCGCCACCTGGCCCCGGATCAGCCGGAACAGCCGCGGATCGGCGTCCAGCCCGGACACGTCGGCCTCGATCTGCAATGCGATCGGGCACATCGGCAGCACCCGCCCCTTGACGCCCAGCATCCGGCCGAGCTCGTCGAGGGCGGCCACCGGGTCGGCCAGCACCTCATTGAGGCCGGCCAACAGCAGGTTGCCGATCGGGTGCCCGGCCAGCGCGCCGGTGCCGCCGAACCGGTGCTGCAGGATGGTCGCCCACAACCGCCCGCTCGGGCTGTCAGAGGCCAGCGCCGCCAGCGCCATGCGCAGGTCCCCCGGCGGCACCACATCCAGTTCACCGCGCAACCGGCCCGACGAGCCGCCGTCGTCGGCGACGGTGACCACCGCGGTGACATGCGGGGTCAGCCGGCGGGCCGCCGAGAGGGTCGCGTAGAGGCCGTGTCCGCCGCCGAGCGCGACGATGCTCGGATTGCCGTTCGCGGGCTCAACACTCATTCACGGCCCAGATCCCGGTGCAGCACCCGCACCGACAGCTCATCCAAGGCATCCTCGGAGTCCAACAGCCGAGCCAGTGCCTCCGCGATGGCGACACTGCGATGTTTGCCGCCGGTGCACCCGATGGCCACGGTCATGTATCGCTTTCCCTCTCGTCGATAGCCGCCGACCACCAGGGACAGTAGCCGGTGGTAGGCAGCGAGGAACTCGTCGGCGCCCGGTTGGCTCAGCACGTAGTCGCGCACCGCCGGGTGCTGTCCGGAATGCGGTCGCAGTTCGTCGACCCAGTGCGGGTTGGGCAAAAACCGCACGTCCATCACCATGTCGGAGTCCATCGGCAGGCCGTACTTGAAGCCGAAGGACTCCACCGTGATCGAGGTGGGAGCGGTGACGGCGTCGCCGCCGAACATCTCCTCGATGCTCTCCCGCAGTTCGCGCACGCTCAGCACCGAGGTGTCGATGACCAGGTCGGCCACCGCGCGGACCGGCGCCAGCATGCTCCGTTCGGCGGCGATGCCCTCGGTCAGCGTCTGCTGTCCCTGCAACGGGTGGCTGCGGCGGTTGTGCTCGTAGCGGCGGATCAGCACGTCGTCGCTTGCCTCCATGAACAGCACCCGCGGATTGATCCCGCGGGTCGCCAGCTCGGAGCGCACCGAGTCGAGGTCGCCGGTGAACCCGGCCGAGCGCACATCCATCACCACCGCCAGCTGGGTGATCCGCGATCCCGCCGCCAAGCCCAGGTCGACCATCCGCGCGATCAGCTCCGGTGGCAGGTTGTCGGCGACGTACCAGCCCAAGTCCTCAAGCACCTTGGCGGCGGTGCCACGACCCGCACCGGACAAGCCTGTCACCAGCACGACGTCGATACCTGCACCGTCTCCGGGGCCGCCGACGTCGCGCTCTCGCACACCCTTGGCTGATTCGCTGTTCATCCCGACATCCGTTGCTGCTGCGCCGCGCCCGTCGCGCCGTCGACTCCCAGTGCCTCCAGTACGGCGGTGGCGGTGGCCGCGCCGATCCCGGGGATCGAGGTGAGCTCCTCGACGGTAGCGTTCTTCAGCCGCGCCACCGAACCGAAATGCGCGATCAGCACCTTGCGCCGGTGCTCGCCGAGCCCGGGTACCGCGTCCAGCGCCGACGCCGTCATCCGCCGGGACCGTTTGCTGCGGTGATAGGTGATGGCGAACCGGTGTGCTTCGTCGCGGATGCGCTGCAACAGATACAGGCCTTCGCTTTGGCGCGGCAGGATGATCGGGTCCGGCTCGGAGGGCACCCACACCTCCTCCAGTCGTTTGGCCAGGCCGATGGTGGCCACATCGGTGATGCCGAGTTCGGCGAGCACCTCGGCTGCGGCGTTGACCTGCGGAGCACCGCCGTCCACCACGTAGAGGTTCGGAGGGTAGGCGAACTTTCGTGACTTGCCTTCGGGGGAAAGCACTTCGGGGTCCAGGTGCCGACGGAACCGGCGGCGGGTCACCTCGGCGATGGAGGCCACGTCGTCGGAGCGACCCTCCCCGGCGGCTTCGCGAATCGCGAAGTGGCGGTAGTCGGATTTGCGGGGCAGCCCGTCCTCGAAAACCACCAGCGAGCCGACCACATCGGTACCCTGCACGTGGCTGATGTCGACGCATTCGATACGCAGCGGTGCGTCGGCCAGCCCCAATGCCTCCTGGATGTTCTGCAGTGCAGCCGATCTGGCGGTGAAATCCCCGGCACGTTTTAATTTATGTTGCTGCAGAGCATCTTTGGCGTTTCGCTCCACGGTCTCGGCCAGTGTGCGCTTGTCGCCCCGCATCGGTACCCGCAGCGACACCCGCGAGCCCCGCAGGCCGGAGAGCCAACTGGTCAACTCCTCGGCATTGGCGGGCAGGCAGGGCACCAGCACCTCGCGCGGTACGGGGTTGGCCGGTTCGTCCGCGGCCCCCTCCAATTCGGCCTGATCGCCGTAGAACTGGGTGACAAACTGTTCGACGAGACGTTCCAGGGAGTTCTCCGAGTCGCCGGGATCCCCCGGCTTCTCGACGATCCACCCGCGCTGCCCACGAACCCGGCCGCCTCGCACGTGAAACACCTGAACCGCCGCCTCCAACTCGTCGTCGGCGAACGCCACCACGTCGGCATCGGTGCCGTCACCGAGCACCACGGCCTGCTTCTCCAGGGCCCGCTTCAGCGCCGCGACGTCGTCTCGCAGTCGGGCGGCGCGTTCGAAATCGAGCTCATCGGAGGCGGCCAGCATCTGCTGTTCCAGGGTACGGACCAGCCGGTCGGTCTTTCCGGCCAGAAAGTCGCAGAAGTCGTCGACGATGCGGCGGTGTTCCTCGGCGCTGACCCGCCCGATGCACGGTGCCGCGCATTTTCCGATGTAACCCAGCAGGCAGGGCCGGCCGATCTGCTGGTGGCGCTTGAACACCCCGGCCGAGCAGGTCCGGGCCGGGAACACCCGCAGCAACAGGTCCAGGGTTTCCCGGATCGCCCAGGCGTGCGAGTAGGGCCCGAAATAGCGGACGCCTTTGCGCCGCGGCCCGCGGTAGACCATCAGCCGCGGGTATTCCTCGTTCAGGGTGACCGCCAATACCGGGTAGGTCTTGTCGTCGCGGTAGCGGACGTTGAACCGGGGATCGAACTCCTTGATCCAGTTGTATTCCAGCTGCAGCGCCTCGACCTCGGTGCCCACCACCGTCCACTCCACCTTGGCGGCGGTGGTCACCATCTGGCGGGTGCGTGGGTGCAGGCCGGCGACGTCGGCGAAGTACGACGTCAACCGCGACCGCAGGCTTTTCGCCTTGCCCACGTAGATGACCCGGCCGTGCGGGTCGACGAATCGGTAGACGCCGGGCTCGACGGGGATGGACCCGGGCGCCGGGCGATAGGTCGCGGGGTCTGGCACGACTACAAGGTTAGTCGGGCGGTCCGTCACCCGGCCGGTAGCGCGCCATCAGGGTCCGCAGCGTCCGCATGGCCGCCACGGCGGCTTCCTTGTCGGCGGACTGGATGGCCACCAGCGGGATGTATTCGTCGTCGGGCAACTCCAGTCGGGCCCAGCGCTTGCCGGGCGGGAAGGACACGCCGAGCACGTCGGACCACGGGATCAACCGATCGCCGAGCGCATTGCGCACCGACACCCCGGACGCACCCGCGCGCACCCGGGCCCGCGCGAACAGCAGCAGCGACCCTGCCACGATGATGCCCAGCACCACGACCGCCACCCGGTCGTAGGTGCGAAAGATCACCCCGCTGGCGCGGATGGTCAGCAGAAAGCTCACCACGACGTGAATCGCCACGATCAGGATCGCCGCGCACCACAGGCCGATGCGCATCAGCCGCGGACGCACCTGCAGTTCCCACTGCTGGGACCCGGACGGGCCCGTCACAGCGCGGCGCGCAGGTCGCGCAGGGTCAGCGCCGCACTCAGCGCGGCGGCGGCGGCCTGGGCGCCCTTGTCCTCGTCCGAGCCGGGCAGCCCGGCACGGTCCAGCGCCTGCTGCTCGTCGTTGACCGTGAGCACACCGTTGGCCACCGGCGTAGCCGCATCCAACGACACCCGGGTCAGGCCCTGGGTGACCGCGTCGCAGACGTAGTCGAAATGCGGTGTCCCGCCGCGGATCACCACGCCCAGCGCGACGACGGCGTCGTGGTTGCGGGCCACTTCCTGGGCCACCACGGGAATCTCGATCGCACCGAGCACCCGCACCACGGTCGGCTCGGCGACACCCGCGTCGGCGGCCACCTTGCGAGCCCCGGCCAGCAGCGCGTCACAGATACGGGTGTGCCAGGTGCTGGCCACAATGGCCAGGCGCACACCGGAGGCGTCGAGCGCCGGCATGTCCGGCACCCCAGCTGCAGGACTCATCTACAGCGCCCCACCGAACTCGTCCGGCCGATGACTCGCGTCGTCGAAGTCCTCCAGGCCGATCAGGTCGTGCCCCATCCGGTCGCGCTTGGTCATCAGGTAGCGGATGTTCTCGGAGTTGGCCCGCACCGGCAGCGGAACCCGCTCGATGATGTGCAGCCCGTAGCCGTCCAGCCCGACCCGCTTGGCCGGGTTGTTGGTGAGCAGGCGCATCGAACGGACGCCCAGGTCGGTGAGGATCTGCGCGCCGATGCCGTAGTCACGTGCGTCCGCGGGCAGCCCCAGCTTGAGATTGGCGTCGACGGTGTCGTCGCCGGCGTCCTGCAGCTGGTAGGCCTGCAATTTGTGCAGCAGTCCGATGCCCCGGCCCTCGTGACCGCGCATGTAGAGCACCACGCCGCGGCCCTCGTGCGCCACCATGGCCAGCGCGGCGTCGAGCTGCGGCCCGCAGTCGCAGCGCCGGGAGCCGAACACGTCGCCGGTCAGACACTCCGAGTGCACCCGGACCAGCACGTCGTCGCCGTTGTTGTGCGGCCCGGCGATCTCACCGCGAACCAGCGCGACATGCTCGACGTCTTCGTAGACGCTGGTGTAACCGACCGCCCGGAACTCGCCGTGCCGGGTCGGGATGCGCGCCTCGGCGACGCGCTCGACGTGCTTCTCGTGCTTGCGGCGCCACTCGATCATGTCGGCGATCGAGATCAGCGCCAGACCGTGCTCGTCGGCGAAGACCCGCAGCTCGTCGGTCTGGGCCATCGCGCCCTCGTCCTTTTGGCTGACGATCTCGCAGATCGCGCCGGCCGGCTGCAGGCCGGCCATCCGAGCCAGATCGACCGCGGCCTCGGTGTGGCCCGGCCGGCGCAGCACCCCGCCGTCCTTGGCGCGCAACGGCACCACGTGACCCGGCCGGGTGAATTCGTCGGCGACACTGCCCGGATCGGCCAGCAGACGCATCGTCGTGGCCCGGTCGGAAGCCGAAATGCCGGTGCCGACATTGTTTTTCGCATCGACGGTGACGGTGTAGGCGGTGCCGTGCTTGTCCTGGTTCACCGCGTACATCGGCAGCAGTCCGAGCCGGTCGCAGATGGCGCCGTCCAGCGGCACGCACAGATACCCGGAGGTGTACCGCACCATGAACGCCACCAACTCGGGGGTGGCCTTCTCGGCCGCGAAGATCAGATCGCCTTCGTTCTCGCGGTCCTCGTCGTCGATGACGACGACGGCTTTGCCCGCCGCGATGTCGGCAACCGCCCGCTCGACGGTGTCCAACTTCGTCATCTGTCCCACCTTGGGTCGTTCGCCGTCGGGAGCGCAGCGGTTACATGACGCCCGAGCAGCGGCTTGTAGTCAATTATGAACTACGCAGCTGGCCTGGTCGTAATTCCGCCCATCGCACCCGGGCCTCGACGTAGGAGAGGCGAAGCTGGGACCGCCGCATGAACCGAGCGGTTCAGCGGGCTCGACGTAGGCGAGGCGAAGCTGGGACCGCCGCATGAGGCCTGACGATAGGCTGGGCGAGCTGCGGATGCTCAACGTTGAGAGCCGCTGAAAGGGACCACCCACAACATGCCATCGAGAACCGACCGTGCAGCCGTACGTCAGCGATGGATCGTGACACCGGTGGTCTCGTTGGCCACAGCTTTGACGGCGGTGATGTTCGCCGGGCCCGCACTCGCCGCCGGCGGCGACGACGACGAAGCGGGTTATCTGGACTACGTCCGCAGTCACGGCGTGCCGTACTCGAACCTAAACCCGGATGGCGTGCTCGGTTCGGGGTACCACTACTGCTCCCTGATACACGAGGGGATGAGCCCACAACGCATCATCGACTCCGGCCGCGGCATCAGCCTGATCTGGATCCCGACAATGGTCTATGCGGCTCAGCACTTCCTGTGCCGGGACACCCTGACCGAGGCGGACCTGGCGGCTGAGGCAGAGCCCCAGCCCAGTCCCTAGTCCCGAGCCAGCAACCGCTCCACGTACTTGGCGAATAGCCGAGAGCTATGCGGTGTGCTGACCAGCACAAACGCAGGCCGGCACGCAGCGCTGTAGTCAGAATATGTTGAGCGCAGCTAATGCCCGACTCCGAACCGAACGAACGGAGTCACCATGACCAGCACAATCACATCCACGACCAATGTTCCGCTGCCTGCCGGCACCACCTGGGACGGCGAGTGGTACCAGGGATCGCGTGACTGCTACAGCCGTCGCCGCACCATCGAGGCCTCCGGCTGGATGCGCGACGACGTGAACGTCTTCATCCATGTGATCCAGCGGGCCAACGGCGAGATCGCGGAACGGGTGATCGTCCCGCCGGATCTGCACCCCGATTACCCGCTCACCTCGGAGCAGGCCCGCCAGATCGGCGAGGCGCTGATTTCCGTGGCCGACGAGTTCGACGCGCTGAACGAGGCGGTGGCGAAATGACCGCCACTCACCACGACGTCGACGGCACCACCGACAAGCCCCTTATCCGGCGGCTCCGCTTCGCCGAGGACGCGCTTATGGCACTGCATTCCAACTTGCTGCGCGAGGCTGCGGAAACGCCGCTGGCCGACCAAGAACAGCACGGCGGGCTCTACGACGCGGCTACCCGCGTTCTACGTGCTGCTGACGAACTACGGTTTGTGCGGGTCGACGTGGCCGAGCTGGGCGAGCCCACTCAGTTGTCGGCCGGCGGGCACATGGTGCGGCCATGAAGCGACTCGTCCTCACTGTCTTCATGGCGGTCGCGTTCATAGTTGCCCCGACGGCACACGCCGACCCGGCAGGCAACGCCATCTGTCGGCTACTCGCGGCCGGGAATACACCCGAGGGACTGGAATCCTCGGTGACCGTGCGGCAAGTGCTCGGACCCGAAGCGACCAACGCTGATGCACGGGTCTACATCCGCAGTGTGGTCGCGGGACAGTGTCCACAGTTCCTCTGGAGGTTCTGACGGCCTGACGCGACGAAGCCGGCCCCCAGCGCGATGCTGGGGGCCGTTTCGTTGGGGTCTCCCACTAGCCTTACACGTGTTAGTTAGCGGCCGGGGTCACAGGAAAAAGGCGTCGGGTCCGCCGTCGTCGTCCTTGACCGACGACGCGCCGAGGAGGGCCAGCGTCCCGGCCACGACGGGGTGAATCTGCGCGGACGAGTCCCGCCGGTCCCAGCCCCAGCCCCCGGCGTCACCGATGGGCCGTTTCTGCGCACCCATCACCGCGTCGGTCAGTGAGCCCTGCCCGCGGTGGGTCAACGTGCCAGCCTTCAGCCGTGCCTCGAACAGTCCGCAGCCCTTGGCCATATCCCGTGCCGTGGACCGGTCGGCCTTGATGCTGCGCGACTTGAGCAGGGGGACCATCTGCGCGGCCGGCGATAGGTCATCGACAGTGATCGGCATGTGCCGCTCGGCTACCCCGGCGATGCACTCGACCGCCAGTGACACATCGGCGCCTGCGAACAATTCCTCGAGGAACACCGTGCCGTCGTCACGGTTCCAGCATCCGACCACGGAGATGTCGAGCCCGTGTGACATGTCCACGCCGATGGCTGCTGGGGCCTCGTCGGCGGTCGGGCCAGCGGCGAGCAGGTCACGCCACGCGGCCTCGGTAATGATCGCGGGCTGACGTGCTGCGACCGGAGCCCACATCGACAGCCGCTCGGCGCGGAACTGGTCTTCGGGGAGAATCGCCCGGTCGTCGGTGATGGCCTGTAGCGGGACGCGACCGGCGGCTACGGCGGGGTTGACCCGCACCCACATGTCCTGGTCGTCAAGATCGTGGCCCCACTCGGCGCACCACTCCCACCACGCCAGACGAGGGTTCAGGCCGTCGTGGGCGCTGGCGCGCATCGTCGCAAAGGCCAGCGCGTCGTGAGTTACCCCCGGTGCGGTACCGAAGTACAGGGACTGCGCCCGGGGCCGGGAGAACACCGTGGGGGCCAACGCGCCGACCTCCGCAGCCGGTAGGTCTTCGGCCTCGTCCACGACGAGGCGGTCCACCGATAGGCCGCGACCGGCTGAGGCCGAGCGGGTGTTGAACGCGATACGGGCGCCGGTGTCGAGCTCGACGTACTCCGCGCCGATCATCTGGGAGTGCCGACGTACCCGGCCCGCGAGGTCACCGTGATCTTGGATGACCGACCACAGGCGCCGGAACGCATCCGATGAGGTCTTCACCGCGTGCGCGGTGTGAAGGATGTTCTCCCCCAGCTCGAACAGCCCGAACAGCTCGACGGCGAGCAGGATCTGACCCTTGCCGTTCTGCCGGGACACCACCAGGCCAGCCTGGGAAGCCGACCATGCGCCGCTGGACTCGCGCAGCAGGCCGCGCACGATGTCGCGCTGCCACTCGTCCAGGGGCACACCGTAGGCCGCAGCGAGGTCCACACAGTCCTGCCCGGTGGTCTCGTCGCCGGCCGGGACGCGGGTGAACGTCGGCTCAGTCGTCACGGTCGCGGCCCGCATTACGCACCCCGTGAGCGACGACGAGCAGCGATCTCGTCCAGCTTCGATGTCCCCGCCGCTGGGGCGGTCGCGGCCAGCGTCGCGATGGTCTGGCGGTACTCCCGGGACACCGCAGCGAGGTCACGGGGCGTCGTCTCGGAGTCGGTCAGCACGGCCTCCAGGTGGTCGCGCAGGGCCTCCAGGCGGGCACGGTCGGTGCCCAGATCATGCATATTCATGCATCCACCTCCTTGGGATATTCGGGGCTCCAGAGATTTCCTTAAGCCACGAGCCGGAACGCGGGTGACCGACCTGGGTCACCCCCCACCATGCAGGGCCCTGACCTGTGGATATGCGACCGAATATGGGTCTGCATGCCTCCGACCTGCGGTTATGGCATGGAGTCTGGCATGCGATGGTGTGCATAGTCATGCGTGGTCACCACCAGCACCGCGCGGTCTCGAAGCTGATGCCTGGGCGCGGGTCGTGTACGCCGTTGCATCGGGCGCAGTGCTGGCCGGCGGGCGCGCAGGACGGTGGCACTGGGCGCTTGCGGATAGGTGGCTTAGGAGTGAGGGTGACGCCGTATCGGGCGGCGGCAGCGATGGCGATGGTGTCGATGGTGACGCCGCGCTGCCTGTTACATCCGCGGTGCGCGCTCGCGACGTTGTCGGGGTCGTACTCGGGGCCGCCGTTGGCCACCTGCCATAAGTGATCCATCTGGAATGACGCCGGGTCGAGGTGGTGGGCGCCGTACGCAATCGGCTTGCCGCACAGGTGACAAGGCCGCCCTTGGGCTCGCAGCGCAGCGCGTAGGCGCTTGGCCTTGATGTCGTTGACGCGGGGCATCCTCACGCTTTGCCTCCTGCTCTCTGTGGTGCGGGCCGGGGCGACGACCATGCCAGGAGTAGGCCGTCGCCCCGACTCGCCAACGCGGCCGGGTCAACGAGGCCGGTCGCGCTGCCTACCCGCGCCTGTGGCTGCAGGGCAAGTCGGTGGGTAGTTGTGGTCATCGGTCAATACAAATCATTCGACCCGAACAGCGTGCCGACTGCGTTCCACATGGTTTGGATAGTGCGCACCGCTTGGCCTAGTGGGTCTTCCATATCCCCGCCGGTGCCGATGGTGATGTCGAACGTCTTCGGGGTGTCCTCGTCGTAGTGCATGCGGATCGCTGAGCACTGGTCGGTGTAGAGCAGCCCGTCAATCTCGAATAGGCAGCGTGTGCCGAGGTCGAAGTCGTAAAAGATGTTGTACGGGCGGCGATTCCAGATGGAGACGCGGAAGGATTGGTAAGGCCTCGTTTTCCAATGTCCTTGGCGCGTACACAATGCGGCGCTGATCGTGTACGCCGTCCCGCCGCCCTCTTGGGTGAAGTACTCGAGGTAACCCATGTCACCCGCGGCGATCTCGCGCAACGGGTCCGTGTAGCGCATGAACGCCAGGAGCATGTTGTCGAACTGGCCCTGGTAAATCTCCTCCAGGCCGGAGCCGACCGGGGCAGGTCCGGTGTTTTCGCCCAGGCCGTAGGCGTGGACTACCTGAAACTGGCTCAGCCCGTACTTGATTCCGAACGTCTGCAACTGGTTAACCCAGCCGGGGCTCTTCCCGCCCACCAGAATCGACTTCGCTTTGCTCTTGAAGATCGCCCGCTCGGATGTCTTGATAGGCGACTGTTCCAGCGAGTCCCGGAACACGATGCTGGGCAGCTTCGGTGCGATGCCCAGCATGTCCCGGACATACGGTGGGGCGTTCTGGTTCGTGCGCGGGTCGATGGCGTCGGCGTCATTGAACGAATACAGCAACTCAGAGATCAGGTCATCGGCGGTGGTGGCCACAAGGTTGACCGCGCCATCAATGGCGGTACCCGTCAGGCCGACGACACCCGAAGCGTCCTCGACGGCAAGGATGATGCAGTTGCGGCCGGGACGCGCGGCTTCTTCACCGATCAGCGCGGCCAGCTCGGGGTGCGGGGAATCCTCATCCTCGGTCAGCCACGTGTAGGCGCGCACATTGCAGCCGGCGTCCTTGAGCATGCCCTGGCAAGTGTCGTGGGCGGGCGACCAGCGGGTGGCGATCACCGAGAACCTGCTGGTGTCGGTAAACGGGTTGACGAACTGCATCTGGATGGGCCAGTTCAGCGGCGACCACAACGACGCATCCGACAAGGGTTTGAGCCACGCGCCGGGGTTCACGAAGTTGTCGATGACCCCCAGTGGTGGCCAGAAGATGCGAGCCAGGTTCAGGAAGCCGGTGGCCGACACGATGGTGCGCGTGTTGCCTGGCAGCACCCACGCCTTGATGGGCTGAAACTCCGGCGGCATGAACGGTGTCGCCGCGAAATAGAGATGCTTCCAGTGCTCCCGGTTCTCGGCGACATCGAAGTGCAGCTCATGCAGACCGGCCTCTGTGCGCACATTGCGGACGGCGGTGACCTTGCCGCCCCACCGCCACCGCCAATTCCGATTGTTCGGGTACGGGTCGATGGTGATGTTCAGGTCGTCATTGCTGCGGACATCGGTGCGTAGGAAACGGTTGATCCAGTCGGAGCCGCGCAAGACGATTGAGCCAGTGCCGGTCTCGTGCAATTGCGTTTGAACATCCACCGACTTTTCACCGGCGATTTGGCCGATGAAGTCCATGTTTCGATCCCACAGTCGGATCAGCGGCCGGGCCTTCGATTCAGCGTCCTTGACCAGGCGCTTGGCGTTCGCGTACCGGTAGGCGGAGATTGGGGCCGTAAGCGGGTTCGGGACGCCGTTCTCGCCGACGCGAGGGACCTTGATTGCCACGACTTACCCCGTCTTCACCACGCCGTGGGTGCGGGCATAGTCGGCTGCCTCCCGTTCGAGGTGGGCTTGCCGGATCTCGTCGAGCAGCGCTGCCGCCGCGCTTGGGAGCTGAAGCGCCAATGAACCGGGCGCATGGTGCCAGCGTCCACCGCGAGGTCCGCCGCTGCCATTGGCGAGGGTTAGCACCCTGAGCGCCGCGGGGTAGTTGTCGGCGGTAGCGCAGTACATCAGACTGTGCCGCAGGTTCATCCGATGCATCCACGGCTCGCGCTGACCAAGCACTTCAAAGTCACCAACCAGCAGATCCACTACGACATCGACGGCATCGAGCACCCGACGGGCTTCGGCGAGCGCCTGCCATGCCGCTGGACCCTCGGGATGCTGTAGAGCCTGTTCGGCGCTGGTGCCAGCGTCGACAACCTCGGCAGCCTTGGCCATCTTCTCGGCGGCGGCATGATGGGCCGGTTGCAGCGTCCGGACCAACTTGTCGGCATCGGCCGTGACCAAGGAAAAGGCGCGGCGCGCCAACTGATGCAGCGATGTCGACGTGATGTCGGCGGGCGTTCGATTGGGCTGAATCAGCGCGTCGGCCATCACCTGGTGCGCATTCTCGGCGGTCATTTCGCCCCGGCTGATAATCCCGGCCAGATCGGTCGGGTCTGGCGCGTCCCACGCTTTCACGGCATCGCGAACTTTGACGACATCGGCAACCGATGCCGGGATCTTGCCGCCCGCTTGCGTGGTGGCGGCGATGAGACGGTCCACCGTTTGCCAATTCGGCATCACGCTCATTACTACCCCTCCTGCCGCTGGTAGCCCCACGAAGCCGGGTACGGGGCGCTGCTGTATCGCTCGTGGTCGCGCTTCTGCTGTTCGGTCGGCTCGCTCGGTATCCGCACCGGGGGCCGGTCGGCCTGGGGCTGTACAGGCTCCGGAACTGCCGGCTGCTCGCCGGGAGGCCGCACCCGCTGCACAAGCTCGGCGAACTGATCCGCCCCGAGGCTGGAAAGCGTTTGCTCCACGGCCGCCGCGATCAGGCCAGCGACCCCCTCGGTGGTGGGTGTCGCGGGTTCGATGGTCGGCTCGACCGTCTCCTGTGGCGGTATCTCACTCATCACTGGGCTCCTTTCGTGCTTGCGCGTATTCGATGACGGCCGCCATGTTGAACGTCCAGCGTCCTGCCACCTGGTGACCGTCTAGGTCGGTGGCGATTCGGCTGATATGGCGCCGAGTGCAGCCGATCAGCTTTGCCGCCTGAGCGCTTCCGATCCGCTCCGGTTCTGAGTCTGACTGAGCAACATCCGGTTCCGGTCCCCGTGAGGACAACGCGCAGGCCAGGGCAGTTAGCTGTGGTGGCAGTGGCTGGCCGGTGAGTCGTCGCCGTCGGATGACTTCGGCTACGGCGTACCTCGCGACGGCCGTTTGTTCATCTGTCAGATTCACGGCTGTTCGATCACGACCAGTTCGGCGTCGGGGTATTCCTGGGCACACCAGTAACCCAAAACCGCCACCAGGCCCTCACACCCATGCGCTCCAGCCTCTTTCGTGCGCCTCGCACCGGCCTGCTGCCAGGATTTGGGGTATTCCATGCCCAGCTGGATCTCCGAATCAGGAACCCCGAATAGCAGGGATAGGCCGGCGGGGCACAAGTGCAGGTCGCCGGTCTCGGTGATGACGGCGCGGACGATGATCCGCTGCGGCGCTTGATCCTCACTCATCAACCTCACCCCCGATCGCAGCGTCGTAGGCCGCGACGGCTGCGCGCAGGTGCTCAATCCTGACGCGCTGGCCGTCGACCTCGATCCCGTATCCGTTCCGTTTGTCGAACGCCAGCACGAAGGGGCCGGCGACATCCACGACGATGCGGCGGGGTTCCGCGGTGTCGGCGCTCATCGGATGCCGCCGTTCGTGGCACCCGACGGCCGCGGCGATCCCGCGGCACGTCGGGCCCACGCCCTACGCTGCAACTGCCAGAGCGCCGCAAGGAAGAGCGCTCCGGCCGCATAACGGGTGGCAGCCCGTGCAACCGTAAGGAGACTGTGACGACTATGGAGTTCGTGTCCGGCGACCAGCCCGCAACTCACGTTTTGCACTACGCCGGTCAATCGATCGGGCTCTTCCCTGAACAGGCCAGGGGGGTTGCCAAGGCGATCCACGCCGCAACTAACGGGACGACCAACATGATTCAGGCTGGAATCACCGACTACGCCAGCGGCGCGACAGTGCAACACGTCCTTCTCATAGGCCCCGGCATTCCCGCGCTGCTGGTCGGTCCTCCGGTCGACCTTGACCGCCAGTAGCTCCTGCACCGCGCTGGCAGTGAATAATTCCACGGTAGCGCTGACAGGCGGGATAGCCGAATGCACCGGGTTCCGGCGGTTCACTGCTCGGACTCGCTGTCGCTGAAGACAACTTCGGCACCCAGATCACGTCTGGCCCAGTAGGCCAGGATGGCGAATAGCTCGCGGGAGCCGGTGGCGGCGGCTGCCTCTGACGTCCGCCGTCGCCCCGCGCGCAGCCACTCGGGCGGCATGGCAACCGCGGTCAGGCCGGTGGTATCGGCCAAGGCGGCGCCCAGGTGGGAGGCGACGGTTTCCGCGGGGACACCGAACAGCAGTGCCATCGCGTCGGTAGACATCATCGGTTCACCGTTGACGTTGCGGGTCAGTTCGATTGGGGCTGTCATGGGCGTGTCTTTCTTTTTTTCTTTTTCCGGACGGGGGTGGTTGGTAGTGCGCGGCCCAGACGCCAGGAGGTGGTCGGCGCGGGTGAGTGCGAGCTATCCAGGCGGCGCACTGGTTTACAACCGGGCATCGTCCGCAGATCGCCACGGCCTGATCAGCGGCGAGCTTGTCGCCATCGGCAGCACGGTCGAACAACTCGGCGCGCTGCCGGCAGGCGGCATCCGGCAGGTATGGCACGTCGGCCAGGGCGGCAATCAGCAGCCGCACCGCGCCCTCGTGGTCAATCACCGAGCGGCCCCGCCGGAGTAGTAGCACTCCATGCACTGACCAGACTTAATAGAGTCCTCGAGGACCAGCTTCGTGCCGCAGCCGCAGATGGTGGGACGCGATTTATCCGCTACATCTGCGCCAATTTCACCCGGTTCTGTAGCGGGTGTAGCGGATGTAGCGGATGCGTCAGGTAGGTACCGCGACCACGCATCAACAAACTGGGCCTTGGTGTAACCGCGCAGCCCGCGTTCCCCCGCATGCAGTTTGGACCCGATGCCGTACTTGCTGAGCCGCTGGGATAGTCCCCGACTGTCGAGCGGCTCTCCGCGCCGAATAGTCGGCCACGGCGATTCGTCCATTTGATTCAGATCGGACAGCAGTTGCTCAGTGGTGAACTGATCAGCTGCGGCCCTGGTGAATATCTGCCGAATGTCGCGCAGCAGCAGGACGCCCACACTGGGGGCTCGGTCCTTGGATGCCGCTACAAGCGCTACAGCCGCACCACGTGCCAGCTCTGGCCAGTGCCCGCCGGCCAGGTCGGCCACCGCCAGCAGTGCCTCCCACACGTCAGCGTCACGGTCAGTGACCTGTTCGGGAATGTCGGGCCAGAAATCACCGGCCAGACGTGCGACGACAGATTTGGACCCGGACCACGTTGCCAGCCTGTCCCGTAGCGCGTGAGCCTCGGGATGGTTGACGCGAGGCCGCCACGGCTCGACATGCTCATCAGGTGCTCGCCGACGCATCCGCACCACCACCGAGCGGGTCATGATCGTGTCCGGTAGATCGTCCAAGCCAGCCAAGGACACGGCGCAGTAGGCCGGAAGCTCTTCGGTCTCAACGATCTTGCCGCGCATGACGCAACGACCAGCCATCGCGCCTTTACGGTGGCCGGCGTTGAGCATGCCGCGGATGTCCTCGTTGTCTTTGGCTTTCGGTCCGAACACCGTGTCGACCTCGTCGAACAAGATGGTTGGGCGCCCGTCCTCGTCGGACACCTTGCGGAAGAGGTAAGCCGGGGTGGTGTTGACGGCGTGGACCGGCCTGGGTACCAAGGGCTCGGTGACCTCCAACGCTCTCGACTTACCGGAGCCTGGCTCGGGCGAGAGAAACGCCAGTCGCGGCGTCGACTCCCAATGGTCCATCAGCCAGGCATGAGCAATCCACAACACGTGAGCTACAAGGGCATGACGGGTCGGATAGGCGACGAACCGGGCCAGGAACCCTTGCACGTCGTCCAACAACGCCGCCCCCACGGCGGGCGACGCATCCGCTACATCCGCTACACCCGCTACAGAACTGCCTTGGCCTGATTCCAGATCAGGCCATCCAGACCCGTTGTGCGGCAGGTACGTCCCGGCCTCGGCCAGCTCGCGGCCGCGAGCGATATCGTCGGTCATGCGTTCACCCCCGCCCGCTGGCGGCAGACCGGGCCACGTCCTGCGATCAGGCTGAGTGGGTGACTGATCGGTCGGTGGCAGTCTTCACAGCGGCAATTAGCCGTTTCAAACTGCTCGGCGGGGGCGCCGTCCTGGTCGCCCTTCGCGATCTGGGATCGCAATGTCATCGCAACCCCTCCAATACCTCGGCGGGGATGATGGGCCGGAACCCGGCTGCGGTCAGATGTGCCACGGTGCGCTGCCAGGCATCGGCCTGGTGCTCCGTGATCGGCAACTCGTCGTAATGCCATGGATCTGCTCGACCAGAATCGAGGATCGCCAGCCGCCGGGATGCGGCGCGACGACGCTTTTTCGCGCTAAGCTCGGAGCACGACGTGGTGTTCGTGGCGGGTGCCGGTTCCTGGGCGGGGGCCGGCATTTCGCATTCCGGCGGGCCTCCGGGCGGTGTTGTGGGCATCAGGCACCACCCGATCTACGCGCACGACGTGCGGTAGCTGACTTGAATGCCAGGCGAGCGAAGTACGCCTTGCGGGCGCTATCGGCACGCTTGGTGCGTTCCTCGGGCGACAGAACCCGGTCAGGGTCGACCTCGTCATCGAAACGCTCGTTGAACTTGGCGCGTGCATTGCGGGTGCGCGCGGTGCGATCCTCGGTGTTTGCCCAGGACGTATGCGCGCCGATTTGAGCACGGAGTATGCGTTCGGATTCGGTAATCAACAGACGGCCTTCTATTCGAAGGCCCGTCAAGACCTACCCCTTAGGGGCGTACATCCCGGTGATGGAGTCGTAGCCGGGATGGGCGACTTGGCACAGTGTACGGAATGCGGTGTGCTCTCAGTCCGTTAACCGATACTCGGCGTGTCCGTTGAGCGCTGCGGCAGCAAGTTCGGAGGACAGCACGAAGAAATTGAAGCTGCCGGAATAACTGCACCGCTTGTTCATGCAGCGGAGTCTCACGTTGTAGCTCTTTGACGGTTCATGCAGCGCCATTTCAAATCCATGATGCCCCTCACTGAGGTTGCCTACGTACTCTTTTCGAGGGCCTCGAGGATGCATTCGGATTGGGTCTTTTTCCGGCTCTCCGTCGTTGTATTCGTAGACGTATAGCCCGATGTGAGCGATGAAGTGCCCCCGCGGGCAGAGCACTCGAATGTCCTTGGGATTTCCTCGCATTCGGTCTCGAAGAGCGTGCGCAGTTGCTTCGTTCACAGCTCTCCCAAGTTCAACCCACGAGCCTCAGTGGCGGCACGCTCCGCGGCCGACGCCGTGGTGTAGCGATCCAACATGGACCGGCTTGACCAGCCGGCCACCGCCATCAGCCCCTGCTCAGAACCCCCCGCACGCAGCCACCGCGTTGCGGCAGTAGACCGCAGCAGGTGAATGTGAAACCCGGTAATACCAGCACGTTCCGCGCGGACTTTGAGCGCCCGATCGAGCCCGTGATAGCCGAGGCCCTGGCCGTTGCCACCGAGCCACATCACCGGGCCGTCGGCGAGCCGGTGACCGCGCCGCAGCCGTAGGTAGCGATCCACCGCGGCAGCCGCCTGCGGCCCAAAAGGCACGACACGCCCCTTGCCGCCTTTTCCGCGCCGTACCACTGCGATCCCCCGCGACAAGTCGATGTCGTCAGGCAGGGCCATGCCGAGCAGCTCCCCCGCCCTCACGCCCGTTTCCCCCATGAACCGGACGACCGCTTCGTCGCGCCGGTCGATGAAGTCCTTGCCGACGCAGGCCTTGATCAGTGCCTTGAGCTGGTCGTCGGTGAGCGCCTGCGTGACCTTATCGTCCAGCTTGGGCGGGTCCAGGCCGGCCAATGGGTCCGACTCAAGCTCGCCTTCATCAACCAGCCACTTCGTGAAACGGCGCATGGACTGATAGCGGCTTCGCGCTGTAGCGGCCGCGGCACCGCCGGCCAACAGGTCGGCGGTGAACGCCTGCATGTTCGTCCGGGTGATCTCTTGCGCAGTGCCGCTGGCCTCACACCAGCGCAGGAACGCCAGCACGCCCTCCCTGTACGCGGCGACGGTGGCTTCAGACCTGCGCGCAGCGCGCAGTGACAGCCGCCAGGAGTCGAGCAGCTCGCGCAAATCCAGCAAAGACTCATCCATGCCGAATATCTTGACATGTAACGGTGTACTTATGTGCTAACCTCGCCGTGACGGGCAAAACCGCACGTCAAACCACTAGGGTCGGGTAAGCAACCGCTCAACATATTTGGCGATCACGTCGACCTCGAGATTGACCACGGTGCCGACCGGCGCCCGGCCCAGCGTGGTCAGCTCCAGGGTGGTCGGAATCAAGGAGACCTCAAAGAAATCCTCGGGTTCGCTGCCCAGCCCGGACACGGTCAGCGAGGTGCCGTCGACGGTGATCGAGCCCTTTTCCACCACGTAACGCGCCAGCGATGCAGGCAGACCGATCCGCACCACCTCCCAGTGCTGCCCGGGAGTGCGGGCCAGCACCCGCCCGGTGCCATCGACATGGCCCTGCACGATGTGTCCGCCCAGCCGGCTGCCCAGCGCGGCCGCCCGCTCCAGGTTGACGCGGCTGCCGGCCTGCAGTTTGTCCAGGCTGGAGCGGTCCAGAGTCTCGCGCATCACGTCGGCCGAGAACCGGCCGCCGGGCAGTACCTCGACCACAGTCAGACACACCCCGTTGACGGCGATGGAATCGCCGTGGCGGGCGTCGGAGGTGACGGTGGGTCCCTCGATGACCAGGCGTGCGGCGTCGACCAGCTCATCGCGGCTGATCAGCTCGCCCAGTTCTTCGACGATTCCGGTGAACATCACATCAGGCTAGCGACGATCACAAGCGCGACGGAGTCGGGCGCGGTGGGTCGTCGCCATGGATATGTCCACGCTGCCCTGCCTCGACCTGGCGGCCTCTATACGATGACTCCCATGCGCAGACTTCTCATCGCTTTGGCCACCGCGACCACCGCCGCCGCCCTGATCGCCGGCTGCTCGTCCAGCAAGGATTCCGGCAATCCGCTGCCGGAGGCCTCGACCCTGGTCAAGGAGTCCGCCACCACCACTGCCGACCTCAAGAGCGCGCACCTGGCGCTGTCGGTCACCGGCCAGATCAAGAACCTCCCGGTCAAGACCCTCGAAGGTGACCTGACCAACCAGCCGACCACCGCAGCCAAGGGCAGCGCGACGATCACCATGCTGGGCTCCGACGTGGACGCCAAGTTCATCGTGATCGACGGCGACCTGTACGCCGCGATCACCGGCGACGACTACGACAATTACGGCGCGGCCACCAACATCTACGACGTGGCGGCGATCCTGAGCCCCGACAAGGGCCTGGCGAACATGCTGGCCAATCTGACCGACGCGAAGGCGGTCGGCCGCGACACCATCAACGGGCAGAAGACGGTGCGGGTCACCGGCAATGCAACCGCCGACGCGGTGAACGCGCTGGCCCCGCAGCTCAAGGCCACCGCATCGACGCCGGCCACGGTCTGGATCCAGGAGGAGGGCGACCACCAGCTGGTTCAGGCCAAGCTCGACCCCAGTGCCGGCAACTCGATCCAGATGACGCTGTCGAACTGGAACGCTCCGGTCACCGTTGAGAAGCCGGCAGGAGCGTGATGCGGGTCAACCGCAGACTCGCGATCAGCGCGGGCAGCCTCGCTGTCCTGCTCGGTGCCCTCGACACCTATGTCGTGGTCACGATCATGCGCGACATCATGGCGCCGCAGCCGGCCGGTGTCGGGATCCCGATCAACAAGATCCAGCAGCTCACCCCGATCATCACCTGCTATCTGCTCGGTTACATCGCGGCGATGCCGCTGTTGGGCCGGGCCTCCGACCGGTTCGGCCGCAAGCTGCTGCTCCAGTTCAGCCTGGCCACGTTCGCGGTCGGCTCGGTGGTGACCGCACTGTCGATGGATCTGTCGATGCTGGTGGTCGGCCGCACCATTCAGGGCATCGCCAGCGGCGCCCTGCTGCCGGTCACGCTGGCCCTGGGCGCCGACCTGTGGTCGCAGCGCAACCGGGCCGGTGTGCTCGGCGGGATCGGCGCTGCCCAGGAACTGGGCAGCGTGCTGGGACCGCTGTACGGCATCTTCATCGTCTGGGCGCTGCGGGACTGGCGTGATGTGTTCTGGATCAACCTGCCGCTGACCGCGGTCGCCATGGTGATGATCCACTTCAGCCTGCCGTCCAAAGACAAGGACGGAACCCCGGCCGAACGCGTCGATGTTGTCGGCGGGTTGCTGCTGGCGGTCGCGCTGGGCCTGGCCGTCGTCGGCCTGTACAACCCGGAGCCCAACGCCAAGCAGGCCCTGCCCAGCTGGGGACTACCGATGCTGGGGGCCGCCCTGGTGGCCACCCTGCTGTTCGCGGTGTGGGAACGGTTCGCCCGCACCAAGCTCATCGACCCGACCGGCGCCCGGTTCGGGCCGTTCCTGGCGGCGTTGGGGGCCTCGGTGTGCGCCGGTGCGGCACTGATGGTGACGCTGGTCGACGTCGAACTGTTCGGGCAGGGCGTGCTGGGCATGACCCAGAACGAGGCCGCCGGACTGCTGCTGCGCTTCTTAGCCGCGCTGCCGGTCGGTGCCCTGATCGGCGGCTGGATCGCGACCCGGATCGGCGACCGGACGGTGACCTTCGCCGGCCTGATCATCGCTGCCGGCGGCTACTGGCTGATCTCGAAGTGGCCGGTCGATCTGCTGAACTACCACCACGACATCTTGGGTCTGGTGCAGCTGCCCGCCTTGGACACTGACCAGATCCTGGCCGGTTTCGGTCTCGGGCTGGTGATCGGCCCGCTGACCTCGGCGGTGATGCGCGTGGTGCCGCCGCGCGAGCACGGTATTGCCGCGGCTGGTGTGGTGGTGGCCCGCATGACGGGGATGTTGGTCGGAATGGCCGCCCTGTCGGCGTGGGGCCTATACCGGTTCAACCAGATTCTGGCCGGCCTGCCCAAGGTGCCCGGCGGCAGTCTGGCCGAGAAGATGGCCTCGACCGCGGCCAATTCCAAGCTGGCGTTCGCCATGATGTACGGGGAGATCTTCGGGATCACCGCCATCGTCTGCGTGGTCGGTGCGGTACTCGGGCTGTTCATCGGCAGCAATGAGGTCCACGCCGAAGACCCGGAGTTGCCCGAAGCGCAAGCCACCCTGGCCGCTGAGCAGTCCTCAGCTCAGTTCGGGACCAGCGAGAGCAGCAGATCCGGGCCGATCGGCTGCACCGAGTCGTAGCGCCAGCGCAACGCCCGGCCGATGCTGGGCACGCCGACGTCGTCGACGGCGGTAACCGGCCCGCCCAGCAGGATCGGCGCCACATAGGCCAGGATGCGGTCGATCGCCCCGGCGCGCAGGAACGCTCCCGCCAGCGTGGGGCCGCCCTCGATCAGCACGTCGGTGCGGTCCGACAGCGCCCGCAGCACCTCGGCCGGGTCGTGGGTGCGGATCACCATGGTGCGCGAGTCGTCGTTGAGAACCTTTGCGTCCGCGGAGATCTCACGCTCCCCCACCACTACCCGCAGCGGCTGCCGGTCGGCCAGGGCGCCGTCGGGTAGCCGGGCGGTCAGTGTCGGGTCGTCGACAAGCACCGTGCCGGTGCCGACCACGATCGCCTCGGCGGACGCCCGCCGGCGGTGCAGATCAGCCCGGGCGGCCTCGCTGGTGATCCACTGACTGGAGCCGTCGGCGGCCGCGCTACGGCCATCGATGCTGGTGGCGTACTTCCAGGTGACGTGCGGCCGGCCGGTGCGCTGTCTGTGCAACCACTCGCGCAGCGGCCCGGTGGTCACCGCGTCGGCCTGCACCCCGGCGACCACCTCGACTCCCGCTGCGGCCAGCCGGGCCGCCCCGTCGGCCGCGACCGGGTTGGGGTCGGCCACCGCGTAGACCACCCGCGCCACGCCTGCGGCCAGCAGTGCTTCGGTGCATGGCGGGGTCTTGCCGTGGTGGTCGCACGGCTCCAGGGTGACCACCGCGGTGCCCCCGGCGGCCAGGCCGGCGGCCCGGCGCAGCGCCACCACCTCGGCATGCGCATACCCGGCCGGTTCGGTGCCGCCGACCCCGACAACCCGGTGCTCGGCATCCAGGATGACCGCGCCCACCGGGGGGTTGGGATAGGTGGCGCCTTTGACCTTCTCGGCCTGTTCGACGGCCAGCAGCATGGCTGCCTCGTCGTCCAGCACCGGGTTGGAGCTCATAGCGACAGGTGCGGTGAAGCCGCGCCCGCCTGGCGGCGCAGTGCCTCGACGGCGGCCCCCGGGTCCGCGGCGCTGTAGACGGCCGACCCGGCGACAAAGCAGTCGACGCCGGCTTCGGCGGCCTGTTCGACGGTGTCGGCGTTGATACCACCGTCGATCTCCACCAGGATGTTCAATTCCCCGGAGTCGACCAGTTTGCGCACCGTGCGCACCTTGCTGAGCACCTCGGGAATGAAGGACTGTCCACCGAAGCCCGGCTCCACCGACATCACCAGCAGGGTGTCGAAGTCCCGCAGGATCCCCAGGTAGGGCTCCAGCGAGGTACCGGGTTTGATGCTGAGCCCGGCCTTGGCCCCGGCGGCCCGGATGTCACGAGCGACGGCGACCGGGTTGTCGGTGGCCTCGGCGTGGAACGTGACGTTGTAGGCGCCCGCCTCGGCGTACGGCGGGGCCCAACGGCCCGGGTCCTCGATCATCAGATGGCAGTCCATCGGGATGTCGGTGGCTTTGAGAAGGCTCTCCACCACCGGCAGGCCGAGGGTCAGGTTGGGGACGAAGTGGGCGTCCATGACGTCGACGTGCAGCCAGTCCGCCCCCTTGACAGCGGCGGCCTCGTCGGCGAGGCGGGCGAAATCTGCGGACAGGATCGACGGCGCGATCATGGGTCGTGACACGACGCTCAGCCTACTTGCAGGGCGGCCGCGAACATGGCGTCGGTGCCGTGCCGGTGCGGCCACAACTGCACGTGCGGGCCGTCCCCGAGCGCGTCGGCCGGGGCGAACAGCGGCCGGGTGTCCAGCGCGGTCACCGGGTGCCGTCGCAGCGCGTCGGCCACCACACCGACGGTTTCGGACAGGTGCGGCGAACAGGTGGCATAGAGCACCACGCCGCCGGGCCGGGTCAGTCCGATCGCCGCGGCCAGCAGCTCACGCTGCAGTTTCGCCAGCACCGGGATATCGGCGGGTTGGCGGCGCCAACGCGCTTCGGGCCTGCGCCGCAAGGCACCGAGCCCGGTGCAGGGCACGTCGACCAGCACCCGGTCGAATCCGGGCTGCAGGCCGGACTCGCGTCCGTCGGCGGTCAGCACCTCCACGTCCAGACCGCGGGTGTTCTCGGTGACCAGGGCGGCCCGCTGCGGGGCCTGTTCCACCGCGGTCACCCGCGCCCCGGTCTGCGCGGCGAGGGCCGCGAGCATTGCGGTCTTGCCGCCCGGTCCGGCGCACAGGTCCAGCCACCGCCCGGTGTCGTCGGCCACCGGGGCCAAGGTCAGGGCACGGGCCACCAGTTGGCTGCCCTCGTCCTGGACCAGAGCCCGACCGGCACGCACCGGCTCGAGCTGCCCGGGGTCACCGCCGGGCAGGTACACCGCGTACGGCGAATACCGGCCCACGGTGCCGTCCACGGCGGCGGCCAGTTCCTCGGCGGTCAACACACCGGGCCGCGCGGCAAGGTGCACCCGCGGCCGTTCGTCGTCGCCGGCCAGCACTGCGTCGAGTTCACCGGCGGCGGCACCCAGCGCATCGGCGAACGCCTGCGCGATCCAGCGCGGGTGAGCGCGGGTGAACGCCAGGTGGCCGATCGGGTCGGTGGCCGGGTCCGGGGCGAGTTCCGCGGTCCACGACGCCTCGTCGCGAGTGCTGATGGTTCGCAGCACGCCGTTGACGAATCCTGCTCGTGCCGAGTCGAATTCGATGCCCGCCTGTTCGACGGTGGTCGATACCGCGGCATGCGGTTCGACCCGGGTGCGCAGCAGTTGATAGCTGCCGAGCCTCAGCAGATCCAGCAGTACCGGGTTGATCGTGTCCGGGGAGCGCTGCGCGGCCGCCCCGATGATCGCGTCGAGCAGTCCGCGGACCCGGCAGGTGCCGTAGGTCAGTTCGGTGGCGAAAGCGGCGTCGCGGCCGGTGATCCCGCGCTCGGTCAGCATCGCCGGCAAGGCCAGGTTGGCGTAGGCATCACGTTCCGACACCGCGCGCAGCACGTCGAAAGCGGCGCGCCGCGCCGGATCCAGCGGTTTGCGCTCGCGTCTGCGCGGCCCGCCCGCGGCCCGCTGCGGCCGGCGCTGGTCCCGATACGGACCGCTCATGACGCCCGCACCCCCTGGTCGAGCCGGGCGCCGCGCGCCCAGTCTGCGGCATTCATCGGCTTCTTTCCTGGCGGCTGAAGCTGGCCCAAGCGGACCGGAACCGATCCGGTGCCGACCCAGACGTGCCGCCTGTCGACGTGAATATCCCCGGGCGACAGTCCTTCCGGCCCATCGCCGGCAAGGGCTACGAGGTCAATGGGACCGAGTTTGACCCGCAGATCACCGATCTGCGTCCAGGCACCCGGGTTCGGGGTGACGGCGCGGATCCGCCGATCGATCACCGCGGCCGGCAGGTCCCAGCGCACCCGGGCGTCGTCGACACTGATCTTCGGGGCGTAGCTGACCCCGTCGCGTGCCTGCGGCACCGCCGTCAGTGCGCCGTCGGCGATCCCGTCGATGGTGGCCGCCAGCAGTTCGGCGCCCGAAACCGCCAGCCGCCCGAGCAGTTCGCCCGCGGTGTCGTCGGGCCGGATGGTCTCGGTGGCCACCCCGTAGACCGGCCCGGAGTCGAGTTCCGGCTCGATCTGGAAGGTGGTCGCCCCGGTCACCTCGTCGCCGGCGGCGATGGCTGCCTGCACCGGGCCCGCACCCCGCCAGGCCGGCAGCAGGGAGAAGTGCAGATTGATCCAGCCGTGCTTGGGCACCGCCAGCAGCTCGTCGCGCAGCAGCGCCCCGTAGGCGACCACCGGGCAGCACTCCGGTGCCAGTTCGGCCAGCGCGGCGACGGATTCGGGCGCATTGGGCTGAGCCGGCCGCAGCACCGGGATGCCGTGGTCGAGGGCCAGGCAGGCCACTGGGGACGGCTGCGGGCTCCCCCGCCGGCCGGACGCAGCGTCGGGTCGGGTCAGTACCGCCACCACTTCGTGGCGTGGCGAGTCGATCAGCCGTTGCAGCGACGGCAACGCGGTGTCCGGCGTGCCGGCGAAAACAATGCGCACCGGCACAGTCTAAGGACATGGTTTCCCGTGTTTCGCCTGCGTATCGATGGCAGACCCAACGACAGTTACCCCCGCACCGGCTGCACACGGCGGTTGAGGGACTGCGCTTCGGTGGCCGAAGGTCGAATCCGCCACCGCCGCGTACTGCCGACCACTACCCGTTGATAAGCCGCCAGGCAGCCGACGCGAATTTCATCCTCGGCGTGCGTGATCGTTCCGGTGCCGGCCATCATTTGACACCGATTGATGGACTGCGGCGTGGTGCGGGCCGGGACGCGAAGACAGTGCCACCTGGACGGGTTCAGCTGTGTCGCCCTCGACGAAGAGCCCAAAAGATGCGGACCTCCAAACCCTTTCGGGAATGCCGAACCCGTGATGCAATATTCATATCCATTCGAATACGTGGCTGCCGAGTCGGCAGTCACCGGGAAACTGTGTACATAAACCACAAAACAGTCCCGGCGGAGACAGCATTCCACCGCCCAGCCCGTTTTTGTCTACGTGGGTCAATTCTCAATGCAGGCAACGGTAGCGGCCTCCCCACCCTGAAGACCGGTGACGGGCACGGTCCGTAGCGATCGGAGGCCGGTGCCGTGTCCACCCGAAGCACGACCCAACCCGGCGTCATAACCACCGCCGTTATGGCGCTCGCCGCTGCCCTGCTGCAGTGCGGCACAGCAGCAGCAGATCCGAACCAGGACGACCAATTTCTGGCGGTGCTGCAAAGTAAACAAATCCCTGCCAGGGAGAACGTGCCGACCGTCATCGCCGCCGGCCATACCGTCTGCCGCAAGCTCGACGACGGGGTGGCGGCGGACGCCATATTGGACACGTTGACCGAAGACGCGGACCAGATGAATCCGCTCTTACGTAACGAGCAGGCCCGGCTCGCTGCCACCATGAGCCGATTCATCGCGGCCGCGGTCGAGGTCTACTGTCCGGGCGATCAGGGCAAGATCGCGTCGCTGATGGCCAGCGGTGCTCACCGTTCAAGTACACCTTCGCACCGGCTCACCCTGGCGACGTACCACCCGATGACGGTGTCGGGGAGCGACGCCACCGATCGTTTCCGCGCCGACATGCACGGCGCCGTGCTCGGCTCACCGGTCGGCGCATTAGCCAGCGGAGAGATATCCCCGCCGAACCCGCCGCAGATTCCGCCGCCCAAGGCACCGGAGGCGAAGATCCCGAAGTCGCCCCGGGTCGTCACGAAACCACCACCTGTCTCTTATACACATCT
>NZ_CP083986.1:2848293-3154332 GCF_020172685.1 [Mycobacterium] nativiensis
AGATGTGTATAAGAGACAGCACCACAACAGAGCGAACCCCCTGCTGGAGGTCCCCAACCCGGCGGCGCCACCGACGGCAGCGGCGGCGGGAACGGCGGAAATGGCAGCGGCGGCGGGAACGGCGGTGGTGGCGGGAACGGCGGTGGTGACGCTCCGGCCGAGCCCGCGCCACCCAGGCCGCCGGGGATGATCCAGCTCGTGCCGTGGTGAGTCAGCCCGTATGCCGTCCGCCCACCGGAATGCACGGACCCGTCGCACGGTTGGAATAGGTTGCTTGGCTAACGATTTCCTGACGTGTCTGGAGTTCGACCATGACCATTCCGAGTTCCCCGCGCCGTGATTCCGAAAACGTCGGGATAACCCGGACCCCGCAACCCAGCCCGAGCCTGGCAGCGCGTGTTGTCAGCGGTGCCGTCCGCTTGACCCTGCACAACGCACTGTCGTTCGGCAGCACCGCGCTGGGATGGCCGCTGCCCTTCGGCGCCATCGAATTCGCTGCGCAGGCCCTGCCGGCACCCCGCGGACTGACCCGTACCGCGGTGCGCCTGCCGCATGCCCGGGCGCAGCTGCTGCGGGCGCGCGGCGTGGCGGCCCGTACCGATCGGGTGGTGCTGTACTGCCACGGCGGCGCCTTCCTGTGCTGCGGTATCAGCACCCATCTACGGCTGATGGACAAGCTGTCCGAGTTCTCCGACAGCCCGGTGCTGGCAGTCGACTACCGGCTGCTGCCCAAATACACGATCGCGATGGCGCTGCAGGACTGCCATGACGCGTACCGGTGGCTCCGCACGCACGGTTATGAGCCCGAGCAGATCGCGATCGCCGGTGACTCCGCCGGCGGGTACCTGGCCCTGGCCCTGGCCCAACGCCTGCTGGCCGAGGGTGAGACGCCCGCAGCGCTGGCGTTGCTGTCCCCGCTGCTGCAGCTCGATCCGAATCGGCCCGCTGCCGACGGACCGATGCTGCCGCACAGCTCGTTCGCGGCGCTGACCGCACTGATCGCCGCCCATGACGGGGTGTTGTACGAACCGCTGGAACACATCGAGCCGGGATTGCCCCCGACACTGATCCATGTCTCCGGCGCCGAGGAACTCGCCTACGACGCCCAGCTCGCCGCGCGGGAGCTGGCCGCCGCCGCGGTTCCCGTCGAGCTGGGGATCTGGCCCGGCCAGATTCACGTCTTTCAGCTGGCCGCTCCCCTGGTCCCGGAGGCCACCCGCTCGCTGCGCCGCATCGGCGCCTTCCTCCTGACGGCGATGAGCGAGGACGAGGAACCGGAATCGGTTGCTTAGCCCTGCGCCCGGTTCGGGGGCCTACGGCGCACGCCTGACTACCAAACGGCCCTTCCGCAGGACTCTGCCTCGCACCACAATGGGTGGCACGCAGAGATCGGAGATTGAGATGCCCGCCCGGACGGGGCAGACCGAAATCATCAGGGACGCGGTAGCGGCTGCCTGCCGCGCTCCGTCGCTTCACAACATCCAGCCGTGGCGTTGGGTGATGGACGGCGACGAGGTCCAGTTGTTCCTCGACCCGAGCCGAATGTTGCCCTCTGATCGTTCGGGGCGTGAGGCGCTCATCGGTTGCGGCGCGGCCCTGGACCACCTCCGGATCGCGATGGATTCATCGGGCCTACACGCCCACGTCGATCGGTTTCCCAACCCAAACGACCCCGACCATCTCGCGTCGGTCCGCTTCACCCCGATGGGTTACGTCACCGAGGGACACCGCCGTCGCGCTCAGGCCATATGGACACGTCGCAGCGACCGCTTACCGCTGGCACCGCCGGCGAACTGGGAGTCGTTCGAACCGGTATTGCGCGACCGCATCGATCGCTACCGCGTGCACCTGGACGTGTTGCCCGAGGATGCACGGCCCCGCCTGGCGCAGGCATCACGGCTGGCCGAGTCGCTGAGACTCTACGACTCGGCGTACCACGCCGAATTGCAGCGCTGGACAATGCCATTCGAGGAATCCGCGGGTATCCCCGACAGCTCGTTGGCATCAGCGGCCGAAGGTGACCGGGTCGATGTCGGGCGCACCTTTCCGGCCGGCCACCACCATGACCGGCGAGTCAACCTCCACGAGGACCAGGCGACGATCGTGGTGCTGTCCACCGACGGCGGTTCGCGCGCCGACGCTTTGGAAACCGGCGAAGCACTCTCCACGGTTCTGCTGGAGTGCACGATGGCCGACTTGGCCACCTGCCCTCTCACTCACCTCACCGAGGTACATGCCGCACGGGAGATCGTCGAGACGCTGGTCGGCGGCACCGCGGTACCTCAGATCCTGATTCGGATCGGACACGCTCCCGCCACCGAGAAATCGCCGCCCCGCACCCAGCGACGTCCACTCGACGACGTCCTGGAAGTACGGGGTCGATAGGACCCGTCATGGGTCAGCCGATGTGCAGTGGATCGATCTGAACCCGCACCGGATGGTGTGAACCGCGTGCGCTGAGCACCCCGATGCCGTGCCGCAACGCCGCCGCCAGCGTCAGGCCGTGATCACGGCCGACCCGCACCAGCATCCGGATGACACCCAGCTCGTCGGGAACCCCCGGCGGGCGCCGCGCCCCCGGCGGCAGCGGCACCGGACCCAGCAGTTCGGCACCGTCGGGCAACCGGGCCTGTTCCAGCAGCGCCGTCACCGAATCCGGGTCGCCGTCGACGGCGGCTATGTGCACCGCGGGCGGCAGGCCGACCTCGGTGCGGGTGGACAATTCGGCGTCGGCGTGGCCGACCGGATCCCACCGGATCAAGGCCTGCACGGTCGGGATCGAGGATTCGGCGACCACCGTCACAACGCCACCGGATTCGCGGTCACGCACCAGCGCTGCCGCCGCCAACCATCGCCGCAGCGTGTCCTCGGCCGCACGCAGATCCTGGCGGCCCAGCAGCGCCCAACTGTCCAGCAGCAGCGCAGCCCCGTACCCGCGTGGGACGCGCGGTTCGGCGCCGGGCGTGGCGATCACCAGGGCGGGACCGTCCTCGGCGTGCTCGATGATCGTGTCGCCGGCGGAGGTGATCACCGTGGTGCCCGGGAAGGCCCGGCCGAGCTCTTCGGCGGTGCGACGGGCGCCGATCACCACCGCGCGCACAGCGTCGGACCCACAACGCGCACACTTCAGCGCCGCGTCGCCCCGGCCGCACCATCGGCAGACGGCGACACCGCCGCGCTCCGGCAGTGACAACGGGCCGGTGCAGTGTCGGCAGCGGGCGATTGCGCGACAACGCCCGCAGGCCAGCGACGGCACGTACCCGCGCCGCGGCACCTGCACCAGCACCGGGGCATCCGCGGTCAGTGCGCGGCGTGCGGCCTGCAGGGCGATCGACGGCAACCGGGCGGTGCGCGCCGCGGCGTCACGTTCGTCGGCGTAGCCGCTGTCATCGAGGGCCACCACCCGTGGTGCGGCCGCCCGCAACACCGCCCGCGATGCGACCACGTCGCGCGCCCACCCGCTGCGCACCAACGCCTGCGCCTCCGCGGTACGGGCGTACCCGCCGATCAGGGCGGCGCAGCCCGACAGGTGCGCCCGCAGCATCGCCACGTCGCGGGCATGCGGGTAGGGCGCCCGCGGCTCGGCCAGGGTGTCGTCACCATCGTCGAAGACCATCACCAGGCCCAGATCGGCGAGCGGGGCGAACACCGCGCTGCGGGTGCCGATCACCAGGCGCGCCCCGCCTCGCAGCACCGTCAGCCAGCGCCGGTAACGGGTGGTCGGTCCCAGGCCCGCCGACAGCGCCACGACCGCCGACTCGTCAATCCGGGCGATCGCGGCCTGCCACAGCGCGTCGACGTCGCGCTGGTCGGGCACGATCGCCAGCGCCGTGCGGCCCGCCCGGATGGTCTGCGCCGCGGCCTCAGCGAGCCGCTCGCTCCACGAATCGCCGGGCAACACCTGCCACACCGCACGCGCCGCACGACCCTCTCCCAGCGCGGCGAGGAATTGACCGCCCGCCTGGTAGCGCCCCCAGCCCGCCGGATCGACCGGCTCGATGACGGGCGGGGCCGGTGGGACATCGGGAGCTGATTCGCGTTCCACCCGGGCATGCCGTGGCGGAATCGCCAGCCGCAGCACATCGGCGCGGCTACCGGCATAGCGGGCTGCCACCGCCTCCACCAGCCGGCGCACCTCCGCGGTGAGCACCGGTTCGGCGGAGACCACCCGCTCCAGCTGACCGAGCCTGCCCGCGTGGTCGGTATCGGCGCGGCGCTCCCAGACAAAGGCGTCGACCAGCCGGCCGTGGAAGCGCACCCGCACCCGTGCCCCCGGCCGGGCCTGTTCGGACTGCTCCGGTGTGACCAGATAGTCGAACTCACGGTCCAGATGCGGAACCGACAACATCGGCAGCACCCGCGCAATGGGTTCGCTCTCGATGCTCACCACGCAGGTGTAGCAGACTCCGCCGACCGCGGCAGCCGGCGGATCACAGGCCGCGCGGCCTGTGCATCGGCGACTGCTCCCCCGAACGCGCCGAATTACCTTGCTGCGGTATGCCCGAGGAGCACGGGGCCCATGCGGACGCCGCGCGAGCCCGCGAGACCGCCCTCGCTGCCCGATCGCGGGCGTCCGCGGGTGCCGATCGGGTGCTGACCGCCGCGGTGGATGACGCGGCCGCGCATGCCCGGGCCGGCCGTCGTCGCCTCGATGCGATCGGCGCCGAGATCCGCGATGCGCTGGCCGACGGATCAACGCTGGCGTTGGACACTCCATCCGGTGCCCGCCAGTTCCAGCTCTTCTTGGCCGCCAAGACCCGCGATATCCGCCGGGTGGTCGGTGATGCGGTCGCCGACAGCCGAGCCGGTGCGAAACTGCTGCAATCGACGGGGGCCGGCTACAGCGTCGCGGCGCGGGTCCGCGACCGGGTCAACCGGCAGCTGCTGGCCGCCGACATCAGCCGGGTGGAGAACGCCACCGAGCCGATCAGCGCGGCAGACCGGGTCCGGTACGACAACGCGGTACGAGTCCGCGAGGGTCTGCGCGCCAACGCCAACGCCGACACCGACGCCGGCCCGGCGCTGCTGCTCAGTTATGACCCGATGGCCTTCGACGGCCTGGGCCGGGCCGCGATCGCGATCGGCGACCCGGACCTCGCCGACAACACCACCGTCTTGGTGCCCGGCGCCCACAGCAGTGTCCGCGACGGCTACCTGTCGCATCCGGACGGGCTGAACGTCTACCGCGAGGTCTGCCGCGCCGATCCGGTCCGCACCAATTCGGTCATCATGTGGATGGGCTACCGCGCCCCCGACAGCCTGCTCGATCTGCAGGTGGCACAACCTGATTCGGCGCGTGCCGGCGGCCGGCTGCTGGCCGCGGATGTCAACGCCCTGCGACTCACCCACCGCGGTGCCGCACACATCACCGTCATCGGGCATTCGTACGGATCGACGACGGTCGCCGACGCCGCCGCAGGGTTCGGGATGCGCGCCGACGATGTGGTGCTGGTCGGTTCACCCGGAACGGACCTGGCTCGCCGCGCCGCCGACTTTCACCTGCCGGCGGCTGGGCATGTGTACGTGGGTGCGGCGTCGACGGATCCGATCACCGGCTTGGGTGGGGAACCACAACTGACCGTGCCCGGAACGGCGGCGACGGTGGGATTGGGCGCCGACCCCGCCGCCGACGGCTACGGATCGACCCGATTCAAAGCGGAAGGCCGGGGCCTGGCATCACCGATGAGCGCCCACAGTTCCTACTTCAAGCCCGGCAATGAAGCGCTGTTCAGCATCGGCGATATCGCATCCGGCCACGGCGACGCGCTGGCACGCGATCACATGACCGCACCGCACCGCCGTCGACTGCCCGCATTCGACCCGGAGCGGTTGCGCCCCGGCAGCGGAGACCACCGGCATTGACCGCCGGCGATTCTCAATCTTGTGTCAGTCCAAGGCCGGCTGTTGGTCGTCGTTCGGAGACCGGCCGAAGAAGAATCCCGCCGTGATGAGCACCTGCGCGGCCGCGTAGGTCCACCAAACCGGCACCGCGAGGGCCTCATTGCCCAGGACGAACCGGCTGATCGCGATCATCGAGTCCGACACCGCAAAGCACACCGCGCCCACCGCCGTCCAACGGGTGGGCAGGTCGGCCAGCAGCGCCGCGCACACCATGGCGCCGAGCACCGCGACGTAGACCGTCACCGGCACCGTCATGCCCTCGCGGGCCAAGCCGGGCCAGAACCAGACCAGCAGACCCAAACAGCTCACACAGACCAGGCCCACCCCGATCAGCCTGCCGCGCGACACCACCGCCAGCGGAACCAAGGCGCCCAGAAAACACAGGTGCGCCAACAGGAATGCCGACAGCCCGGCCACGAACGACGGTTCCCACCACGGGATGGCCAGCAACCAGTCACCGGCGGCCGACAAGATCAACGCCGGTATCAGCCAGCGCGCCTCGCGCAGGATCGGGTGTGCGACCGCGGCGACCGCCAGCAGCACCGCCATGGACGCCTTGAAGGCCGGCTGGCCGATCCAGTTCCCGGTCAGTGCGTCCCCCGGCGTCGATCGGAACTGCAGCACGATCAGAAATATGCCGTAGGCCGCTCCGGCCCAGCCGGCGGCGGCCCAGGCAGTGGTGACCTGTCGCGTTGAGTACGGTGTTTTCATGCCGGCTATCGACCCCATAGTGCTGAAAGTACTGGATGCCGTTCCCTTCCGACTGTCACTGGACGACGGCGTCGAGGCCGCGCGTCGCCAGATGCGCGATCTGCCGCGGCTGCCGGTGCATCCGGACCTGCCCAGTGAGGATCGCGTCATCGACGGCCCGGGCGGCGACCTGCCGATCCGCATCTACCGGCCGTCGAGCGCTCCTGACGGCGCCGCCCCGGTCGTGGTGTTCTTCCACGGCGGCGGTTTCGTCGCCGGCGACCTGGACACCCATGACGGCACCGCCCGCCACCATGCGGCCGGCGCCGACGCGGTGGTGGTGTCGGTGGACTATCGCCTGGCCCCCGAGCACCCATTCCCGGCCGCCGTCGAGGACGCCTTCGCGGCCACCAAGTGGGTGGCGGAGCACGCCGACGAGCTGGGTGTCGACCCGGCCCGGCTGGCGGTGGCGGGGGACTCGGCCGGCGGAAACCTGGCCGCGGTGGTGGCGCAGCTGGCCCGCGATGCCGGCGGTCCGGCGATCGCCTTCCAGCTGCTGTGGTATCCGGCGACCACCTACGACATCACCTTGCCGTCGTTCACCGAGAACGCCCACGCACCGATCATCGACCGCGATGCGATCGCCGCGTTGACCCTCGCCTACGCCGGGGAGGTCGACCTGAGCAATCCGCCGGCGACGCTGGCGCCGGCACGCGCCGCGAACCTGGCCGGCCTGCCGTCGGCCTACATCGCGGTGGCCGGTCACGACCCGCTGCGTGACGACGGCCTCCGGTACGGCGAGCTGCTGGCCGCCGCCGGGGTGCCGACGCAGATGCACAACGCCCAGACGCTGATTCACGGCTACCTGGGCTACGCCGGGGCGATTCCGGTGGCCACCGAGGCCACCGACCTCGGGCTGGCGGCGTTGAAGCAGGCCCTGGCGACGGCACGTTCCTGAGTCGATGCGGCTGAACCAGGTCACCGTCGGCTGCACCGACATCGACGCCTCGGAGCGGTTCTACCGGCTGCTGGGGCTACGGCTGATCGTCAAGACAGATCACTACCTGCGGTTCGAATGCCCGGACGGGGACAGCACCTTTTCGGTGGAACGCAGCGACGCGGTCCCCGCCGGTGAGCAGGTGACGATCTACTTCGAAACCGACGACCTCGACGCCGAATACCAGCGGCTGCGCGACTCGGTCGAGTTCAGCCAGCCACCGACGGACATGCCGTGGCTGTGGCGCGAGGCCAGGCTGCCAGATCCCGATGGGCACCAGCTGTGCCTGTATTCGGCCGGCGAAGCCCGCCGGAATCCACCGTGGCGGCTCGATCCCCTCGGTTGATACGGATTGCTGACGCGACCACGATCCGCCGGTCGGCGCGCTACCGTCGAACGCATACCAGCGATGAGGAGCGTCCTGTGACCGAGCATCCCGACCACGACATCCTGATCGTCGGCGCCGGCTTCTCCGGTATCGGGGCGGCGATCAACCTCGACGCCGCGGGGATGTCGGACTATCTGGTGATCGAGGCCGGTGACGGGGTCGGCGGCACCTGGCACTGGAACACCTATCCGGGTATCGCGGTGGACATTCCGTCGTTCTCATACCAGTTCTCGTTCGAGCAGAGCACCAAGTGGTCGCGCACCTACGCGCCCGGCCGTGAGCTCAAGGCCTACGCCGAGCACTGCGTCGACAAGTACGGCCTGCGTGACCGGGTCCAGTTCAACACGAAGGTGGCATCGGCGGCGTTCGACGAGCAGCGCGGCTGGTGGCGGGTGCAGACCGAACCCGCCGGCGGTTCACCGAGGCTCGACGAAGGAGAGGCGAAGCTGGGACCGCCGAATCAGCGCGGCGAGATCACCGCGCGATTCCTCATCAACGCCAGCGGCGTGCTGACCATCCCGAACCTGCCCGACATCGACGGTGTCGGCACGTTCGCCGGCCTGACACTGCACACCGCACGCTGGGATCACTCGCAGGATCTGACCGGTAAGCGCGTCGCGGTGATCGGAACCGGGGCCTCGGCGGTGCAGGTGATCCCGGAGATCGCCCCGATTGTCTCTTCGCTCACCGTGTTTCAGCGCACCCCGATCTGGTGCTTCCCCAAAGCGGACGTACCGCTGGCCGCACCGGTCCGCTGGGCGATGCGGCTTCCCGGCGGGATGGTGCTGCAGCGGCTGGCCAGCCAGGCGTTCGTCGAAGCGACCTTCCCGATCGCCGCGCAGTACTTCACGGTCTTTCCGCTCGCCAAACGGATGGAGTCCGCCGGACGGGCATACCTGCGCCGACAGGTCCACGACCCGGTGGTCCGCGACCAGCTCACCCCGCGTTATGCGGTGGGCTGCAAGCGTCCCGGCTTCCACAACGCCTACCTGTCGACGTTCAATCGCGACAACGTGCACCTGGTCGTCGACCCGATCGAGCGCATCACCCCCACCGGGGTCGTCACCGCAGACGGAACGGCCCACGACGTCGACGTCCTCATCCTGGCCACCGGGTTCAAGGTGATGGACAGCGACAACATCCCCACCTTCGCCGTCACCGGGAGCGGTGGGCAGTCGCTGAGCCAGTTTTGGGACGAGCACCGGCTGCAGGCCTACGAAGGCGTCAGCATCCCCGGTTTTCCCAACCTTTTCAGCGTTTTCGGACCGTACGGCTACGTCGGGTCGTCGTACTTCGCGCTGGTCGAGGCGCAGACGCATCACATCGTGCGCTGCCTGAAGCGCGCCCGACAAGACGGTGCCAACCGGGTCGAGATCTCCGAGGCGGCCAACGACCGCTACTTCGCGGAGATGATGCGCAAGCGGCACCGGCAGGTGTTCTGGCAGGACAGCTGCCGGCTGGCCAACAGCTACTACTTCGACAAGAACGGCGATGTCCCGCTGCGGCCCACCACCACCGTCGAGGCGTACTGGCGCAGCCGGCGTTTCGACCTCGACGACTACCGGTTCAGCGCATAGCCGCCAGCGGCCCCTCGCGCGACTGTGCAGTTTGATACGCGTGCCGCGGCATGTCGCGTACGAAACCGCACAACCAGCGCGGAAAAACGAGGCTAGATGGCGCGCTTGAGGTCGTCGACCTTGTCGAGCCGCTCCCAGGGCAGGTCGATGTCGGTGCGACCGAAGTGACCGTAGGCGGCGGTCGGCGCGTAGATCGGCCGCAGCAGCTCCAGATCACGCACGATCGCGCCCGGCCGCAGGTCGAACACCTCGCCGATCGCCTTCTCGATCTTGATCGGGTCGACGGCCTCGGTGCCGAACGTCTCGACGAACAGGCCGACCGGGGCCGCCTTGCCGATCGCGTAGGCCACCTGCACCTCGACACGCTGGGCCAGGCCCGCGGCGACGATGTTCTTGGCCACCCAGCGCATCGCGTAGGCCGCCGAGCGGTCCACCTTCGACGGGTCCTTGCCCGAGAACGCGCCGCCACCGTGCCGCGCCCAGCCGCCGTAGGTGTCGACAATGATCTTGCGGCCGGTCAGGCCGGCGTCGCCCATCGGGCCGCCGACCACGAAGTTGCCGGTCGGGTTGACCAGCAGCCGCACCTCGGAGGTGTCCATGGTCTCGTGACCGAGCTCGGTCAGCACCTTGTTGATCACGTGCTCACGGATGTCGACGGCCAGCGTCTTGTCCAGGTCGATGCCCTCGGCGTGCTGGGTGGACAGCACCACGGTGTCCAGGCGCACCGGGACGTTGTCCTCGTACTGCACGGTGACCTGAGTCTTGCCGTCCGGGCGCAGGTAGGGCAGCGTGCCGTCCTTACGCACCTCGGTGAGCCGGCGTGCCAGCCGGTGTGCCAGCGCGATCGGCAGCGGCATCAGCTCCGGGGTGTCGGCGATCGCGTAGCCGAACATCAGGCCCTGGTCGCCGGCGCCCTGGGAGTCCAGTGGGTCGGCCGCGCCCTCGACGCGGGCTTCGTGGGCGGTGTCGACGCCCTGGGCGATGTCGGGCGACTGCGCGCCGATCCCGATGTTGACGCCGCAGGTCGCGCCGTCGAAGCCCTTGTCCGACGAGTCGTAGCCGATCTCCAGGATCCGCTCGCGCACGGTGTTGGTGATGTTGGCGAACGCTTCACGGGCGCTGGTCGTAACCTCACCGACCACGTGCACCTGGCCGGTGGTGACCAGGGTTTCCACCGCGACCCGTGAGCGGGGGTCATCTGCCAGCAAGGCGTCGAGCACCGAGTCGCTGATGGCGTCACAGATCTTGTCGGGGTGTCCCTCGGTCACCGACTCACTGGTGAACAGCCGACCCTTTTCGCTCACAATGTCACCCTTCCGTGCCCTTGCGCACTGTAAAAAAAGTTAGGCGGGAAAATATATCGCCCGCATCCTCTGCGTTCCTGAGCGCTGCCCCAGCCTGTGTCACAACCCCCGGCTCGCTACCGTAGCAGCGCCCTCATCCGTCGTGCCCACGCAGGAAGGCTGCGACCGCGTCGACGATCCGACTGGCCATCAATGTCTTGGATCCGGGCTCCAGGGCGGACTCGGTTCCATCGGCGGCCAACAGCCACCCGTCATTATGGTCCACCTCGAAGGCCCTGCCGTCCCCGACGGCGTTGACCACCAACAGATCGCACCCCTTGCGGCGCAGCTTCGCCCGCGCGTGGAACAGCACGTCGCCGTTCTCGTCGCCGGTCTCGGCGGCGAACCCGACGATGGCGCGCATGTTGGGCAGCTGCCCTTCACTGCGCGCCCGCACCGCACCGGCCAACACGTCGTCATTGCGGACCAGATCGATTGTTGGCGGCTGGTCGTCCTCGCCCGAGCCCTTCTTGATCTTCGCCTGCGCCATCCGGGCCGGGCGGAAATCGGCGACCGCGGCGGCCATCACCAGCACGTGCGCCTCCGGGGCATGCTTGGTGACCGCTTCGTGCAACTGCTGGGCCGAGCTGACGCGGACCACGTCGACTCCGGCCGGGTCGATCAGACCGGCGGTGTGCGCGGAGATCAAGGTGACCTCGGCGCCGCGCTGGGCGGCCACCCGAGCCACCGCGTAGCCCTGCTTGCCCGAACTGCGGTTGCCGATAAAACGGACCGGGTCGATCGGCTCACGGGTACCGCCGGCGGTCACCAGCACCTTCTGCCCGGCCAGGTCGTGGGGCAGCGCGTCAGCCCGCTCCAGCAGCAGCGACGCGAAGGTGTTGATCTCCTCGGCCTCGGGCAGTCGGCCCGGCCCGGTGTCGGCGCCGGTGAGCCGTCCCGATGCGGGTTCGAGAACCACCGCACCACGCGATCGCAACGTTGACACATTCTCTCTGGTGGCCGGGTGCTGCCACATCTCGGTGTGCATCGCCGGCGCGAACAGCACCGGGCAGCGGGCGGTGAGCAGAGTGGCCGTCAACAGATCGTCGGCGCGTCCCGCGACCGCGCGGGCCAGCAGGTCCGCGGTGGCCGGGGCAACCACCACCAGGTCGGCCTGCTGACCGATGGCGACATGCGGCACCTGCGGCACGTCGTCGAAGACCCCGGTGTGCACCGGGTGGCCGGAGAGCGCCTCGAAGGTGGCGGCCCCGACGAATCGCAGTGCCGACTCGGTCGGGACGACGCGCACCGAATGGCCGACCTCGGCCAGCTGCCGGACCACGGTGCACGCCTTGTAGGCGGCGATGCCACCGGAGACGCCGACGACGATCCGCTTGCGCTCCACGGCTAGGGCCCCGAGCCTCTGCTACTCGCCTTCGGTGTATTCGAGCAGGTCGCCGTGGATCTCGCGCAGCGCGATCGACAGCGGCTTCTCCTGCAGGCCGGGCTCGACCAGCGGCCCGACGTACTCGAGGATGCCCTCACCGAGCTGGTTGTAGTAGTCGTTGATCTGCCGGGCCCGCTTGGCCGCGTAGATCACCAAGGCGTACTTGCTCGACGCGCGCTGCAGCAGCTCATCGATGGGGGGGTTGGTGATGCCGAGCGGCGTGTCATAGCCGCCGATGGACGCCGGGTCGAACTCTTCGACGTCGGTGGCCGCCTCGACCTGTGAGGTACTCACTTAAGACATTCTCCTGGCTTTTGATGGCTGAGCTTCGGATGACTGGGGTTCGGTCACGCCTGCTGACGGTGATCCGGGCCGGTCAGGCCAGACCCGGTGCGCTGTCCACCAGCAAGGATACCAATTCTGAGCAGGCGGTTTCCAATCGAGCGTTCACCACCACGCGGTCGAAGTCGCCTTGGGCCGCCAACTCGGTTCGCGCGGTGGCCAGACGACGTTCCATCACCTCTGCGGATTCGGTGCCGCGACCGGCCAGTCTGGTCTCCAGCGTCTCCCAATCCGGGGGCGCCAGAAAGACCGTGACAGCTTCGGGAAGTGCCTTCTTGATGGACCTGGCACCGGCCAGATCAACCTCGATCAGGACCGGTTTACCGGCCCGGGCCGCGTCCGCGACCGGGCCCGCCGGCGTGCCCGATCGCTGCAGGCCACCGTGGATGTCGGCCCACTCCAGCAGCGCGTCGGTTTCGATCAACCGGTCGAACTCCTCCGGTGTCACGAACCGGTAGTCGACACCGTCGACCTCACCGGGCCGAGGCGCGCGAGTGGTGGCCGACACGCTGAAGTACAGACTCGGCACCCGCTCCCGCAGGCAACGGACCACACTCGACTTACCGACCGCGGATGGACCGGACAGCACCACGACGCGTCCCGCGTACCCGCTGTCCGGTCCTCCACCGGCATTCACTGACGGATCAGGAGAAGTCGAACTTCTCCAGCAGCGCCTTGCGCTGCCGGTCGCCCAGGCCGCGCAGTCGGCGCGTGGGGGCGATCTCCAGTTCGGTCATGATCTCCTGCGCCTTGACCTTGCCAACCTTCGGCAACGCCTCCAACAGCGCAGACACCTTCATCTTGCCCAAGACCTCATCGGTCTCGGCGTCCTTGAGGACCTGCTTGAGATTGGTGCCGCCACGCTTGAGCCGGTCCTTGAGCTCTGCTCGGATTCGACGCGCGGCCGCCGCCTTCTCCAACGCGGCGGCGCGCTGCTCGTCGGTCAACTGGGGAAGGGCCACGATTCCTCCGTATCGTCATCATCGGCAACGCCGATGTTTTCCTTGTCTCGGCCGGGTACTGCTGCCAGAGACGACGACCGTACCCACGCCGTCTGACGAAATCTAACCCCACCCCCCGTTTCCGGCTACAAACGCCCAGCGTGTGGCGTCGCCGCAGCACGGTTCGACCCGAGGCGGCCACGATCGGGCGCCCCCGCCCGGATGGGTCGCGCCCGCCGGCAAGACGACCCGGAAAACCCCTCCCGAGCTGGGGTTTTACTCCGACTCGCCGAGTCGGTCGGGTGCCGCGGCGCGGCCTGACTGTCGCCGCCGCGGAGGGGCCGGATATTCGTGGCATTGACTTCGCACCTCACGGCGTGTCGGGCGTGTCGAAGCCGGTTTCGGCCCATCCGGCGTCAGCGCCGAACGGGGATCCGCGCGGGCTGCGAAAGGTTCGCGAACTGCCCCAGCCCCGCCGATTCGGTACGATTGGCGGGCGTGAAGGCGATCACATTTATCGGTTCTGCTGCGGCCCTGACCGCGGCGTTCGCCCTCGGGACACCGGCGATGTATGCCGACGCGCCGGCTGCCGGCTCGACCTGCGAGAGCGGTCAGCTCAACCTGACGACCACGTCCAGCGCCGGCGAAGGGCTGCGCTGCCTGGCCGACACCGACCGCGGCTACATCTGGCAGCACGACGACGGCACCACCCAGTCCCGGGACGACGCGGAGCGCATCGCTCAGGACGCGTGCCACAAGCTGCCGCACGGCAGCCACACGTGCGAGTCCTGGGTGGACCGCATTCCGGGCCGCTGAGCGGCTATCTGCCAGCCCTCCAGACCCGGTCGAACGGTAACCGCCAGGCGTGCGGTGCGATGAGTTGGTGGACGGCGTTAGGCCCCCAGGATCCGATGTCGTAGCCGCGCACGGGTGGTGGGTCGTCCAGCAACGGCGCGGAGACCCGCCACAACCGCTCGATGCCCTGCGAAGCCGTGTAGAGCGTGTGGTCGCCGCGCATCGCGTCCAGGATCAGCCGCTCATAGGCCTCCAGCACGTCGCCGGCGGTCTCGGTGTCGGCCATCTGGAACTGCAGGCTGTGCTTGTCCAGCTTCATTCCCGGGCCCGGCCGCTTGCCGTAGAACGACAGCGACAGCTTCGCCTGATCCGCCAGGTCGAACGTGAGGTGGTCCGGGCCGTGCGCGCCGACCCCCGACCCGGCCGGGAACATGCTCCGGGGCGGTTCCCGGAATGCGATCGAGATGATCCGCTGCCCCTCGGCCAGACACTTTCCGGTCCGCAGGTAGAACGGCACCCCCGCCCAGCGCCAGTTGTCGATCTCGCACTTGAGTGCGATGAACGTCTCGGTGTCCGAATCCGGCGCCACCCCCGGCTCGTCGCGGTAGCCGCGGTACTGGCCCCGCACCACGTTGCGCGGATCCAGCGGCACCATGGACCGGAAGACCTTGTTCTTCTCCACGCCGATCGCGTCGGAGGCCAGCTCGGTCGGCGCCTCCATCGCGACGAACGCCAGCACCTGGAACAGGTGGGTGACCACCATGTCCTTGAACGCCCCGGTGGGCTCATAGAAGGCGGCCCGCCCCTCCAGCGACAGCTTCTCCGGGATGTCGATCTGGACGTGGTCGATGAAGGTGCGGTTCCAGATCGGCTCGAACAGCCCGTTGGCGAATCGGAACGCCAGAATGTTCTGCGCCGCCTCCTTGCCGAGGAAATGGTCGATCCGGAAGATCTGCGATTCGTCGAAGGTCTGGTGGATCGAGGCGTTGAGCTCGACAGCGCTGGCCAGGTCGGTGCCGAAGGGCTTCTCCATGACGACCGCCGCGCCGTCCACCAGGTTCGCCTGTTCCAGCATCCGGATCGCCGGGATCGCAGCGGCGGGCGGCACGCTCAGGTAGTGCAACAGCTGCGGCTCGCCTTCCAGCTGCGCCGACTGGGTCCGCACCGCCGCGGCCAGCGCCGCGGCCCCGCCGCTCTGCGCCACATACGTCAGGTTCTCCGCCCAGTTCCGGGTCTCGTCCGCGGAAGCCGCACCGTGCGAAGACTGTTCGCACGCGGCCACGGCGATCTTGCGGAAGGTGTCGTCGTCCAGCTCGTCCAGTGAGGTGCCGACGATGCGCAGCTGGGGCGCCAACTTGGACCGCGACAGGTGGAACAGGCCCGGAAGCAGCTTGCGGCGGGCCAGATCGCCGGTGGCGCCGAACAAGACCACCACGTGCGGCGCAGCGTCGGGTGCGGCGTGATCGGAACTGTGCATCTTCTCCCCTTCAGTTCGCCGGCAGGAATTCACCTGCGGCGACGTCCTCCTCGGCGCGGATCACGTGCACGACGGCATTGATCAGCGCCAGGTGTGTGAACGCCTGCGGGAAATTGCCCAGGTGCCGTCCGGTCCGGGTGTCGATCTCCTCGGCGTAGAGCCGCAACGGGCTGGCGAACGCCAACAGCCGTTCGCAGAGTTGTTTGGCCTGTTTGAGTTCGCCGATCTCGACCAGGGCCGACACCAGCCAGAACGAGCAGATGGTGAAGGTCCCCTCTTCCCCGACCAGGCCGTCGTCGGTTTCGGCGACCTTGTAGCGCAACACCAGTCCGTCGACGGTGAGCTCGTCGGCGATCGCCAGCACGGTGGCCCGCACCCTGGGGTCCTCGGGCGGCAGAAACCGCAGCAGCGGGATCAGCAGGACCGAGGCGTCCAGCGCGGCACTGCCGTAGCTCTGAGTGAACACGCCGCGTTCGTCGGCGCCGTGGGCCAGGATGTCGGCCTTGATGTCGTCGGCGATCGCCGCCCACTGCCGGGCGTACTCCTTCTCCCCGTGCAGCATCGCCAGTTTCGCACCACGATCCAGCGCGACCCAGCAGTACACCTTCGAGGAGACGAAGTGCTGCGGTTCCCCTCGCACCTCCCAGATGCCGTGGTCGGGCAGCTGCCAGTTCTCGATCGCCTGCTCCACCTGTTTCTTGAGCACCGGCCACAGCTGTTCGGGCACGTGTTCACCGTGCGAACGGGCGTGCAGGTACACCGAGTCCAGCATCGCCCCCCAGACGTCGTGCTGGCGCTGCTTGTAGGCGCCGTTGCCGATCCGCACCGGTTGAGCCCCGTCATACCCGGACAGGTGGCCCAATTCGGTTTCGGTGAGCTTCTTTTCGCCGCCCACCCCGTACATCACCTGTAATGGCTGGGCCTGACCGTCGGCGTCGAGGGCGGCATCGGAGAGGAAGTGGAAGAAGTTGTTGGCCTCCCGGTCCAGACCCAGGGTGTGCAGTCCCCACAGGGCGAACGTCGAGTCGCGCACCCAGGCGTAGCGGTAGTCCCAGTTACGCACGCCCCCGGGGGTTTCCGGCAGCGACGTCGTCGACGCGGCCATCAGGGCACCGGTCGGCGCGTAGGTCAATCCCTTGAGGGCCAAAGCGCTCTGTTGCAGGTAACCGCGCCAGGGGTGGTCGGGAAACCTGCCGATGGTGATCCATTCCCGCCAGCACTCGGAGGTCTCCGCCAGTTTCCGCAACGCCTCCGCCTGGGTCTGCGGTGCCGGCAGCGGCGACCAGGACAGCGCCACGAAGGCCTGATCGCCCTCGGTCATGCGGGTGCGGGCGGTGACCTCGGGTCCTTCGATGCCCAGCCGCAGATTCGAGGTCAACTTCAGGCCGAGATGCCCGTCGTGGGAGTCGCCCTTGCAGGTGGCGGTGGCCTCCTCGTAGACCTGGCCGGTGTACTCCCACCGGGCTTCCCGGCGGTGGTAGTCGAAGGCCGGCTCGCAGCTGACCTCCACCTCCACGGTGCCGTTGACGCACTTGATGGTGCGCAGCAGGATGTGCCCGGCGTCCCAGTCGGTCGGGGCCCGCCGGTGGGTCCGCGACCGCTTGTCGGTGTTGTGCCAGCGGCCCATCACCAGGCAGTCGTGCACCGTCAGCCATCCGGTGTCGGTCTGCCAGGTGGTTTCCACGATGAGCCCACCGGGCCGGTACACCCGCTGGGACGGCACATGCTGCCCGTACGGCCCGACCCGGAAATGCCCTGCGCCGCGGTCGAGGATCGCGCCGAAGACACTCGGCGAGTCCGGCCGGGGCAGGCACATCCACTCGACCGCGCCGTTGGGTGCGATCAGGCAGGTGCTCTCGCAGTCGGACAGGAAGGCGTAGTCGTCGATCGGCGGATATGGGCTGCGGGTCGAGGACGGCACATCGAGCGCTCCGGTGTCGGCTGAGCTGGTGGTCCGGCCTACCGGCTGACCATTGCCTGCCGCGGTGCTGCGCGTGGCCCTACCGGGGTTTATTCTGGTGGTGCCCATCGCTTCATCTTGATCCCGCGGGCGCGGGTTTGTCCGGATAACCGGGCCATACCCCTGGAAATGCCCGGCTGACAGCCCGGACACAGCTTTTCCTTCGGGTCTCTTGATGAACCTTGTATCTCTCACGGCCCGTTGATATTTCACAGCGAGCCGAGATTGCGTTGACAGACTCTTCGTGGGTTGGGCCGATTAGCTTGGATCAAGATCAGCGAGAACAGAACGGAGTTGATGCCATGAACGCCCAACGCGTACTGTGCGCCGCCGCCCTGTCGGCGGGTGTCGCCCTGACCAGTCTCGTCGGTGTCGGAGCCGCTGTGGCGAACGCGGCCGGCCCGGCCGGCATCGCCACCATCAAGGAGGCCCCGTCCCCGACCCCGCAGCCGGTCCCCGGCCCCACGCTCAGCCACCACGACCAGAAGAAGCTCGACAAGTACCTCAAGAAGCATCCGGAGATCGCCGTGCCCAACACGGGCGCGCACCAGTAAAGGCTTGACGCACAGCGGCGGGTCACCGTATCGGTGGCCCGCCGCTGGACTTCGTCGCTCGGCGCCGGCCGGCCGGTGTCACCGTCATGCGGGTCCGGACGCCGAATTCTTCCTGCGGTCCGCGGGTGCCTGCGGATAGTGAGAAGCTCCCTTGGTCGCCAACATCTTTCACTCTCGAGAACGGGTGCTGGCGAGCTCCGAGCATCAGGAATCCAGGAGCCCGCCGGACTGACAGCGACAATTAAGCGAAACCTGACATTGGCCAGGACGAAGTCGCGGATCACCCCCATAGGGTTTCCGTCAGGTGGATGGTCCACCCGGGGGTATTTATCGGGGGGTTATGTGCATGAGCATTTCCGCTGAATACCTTGGCGGTAGCGAAAGTGGGAATTGATGACGATGACGATAATCGGCCATCCGGGCCGGTGGGCGCTGGCAGCGGCCACCGTGTTGACCCTCGGTGCCTTCGGAATCGGCATGGCCGGCGCCGATCCCGATGGTGGGATCAGCGGCGGTGCCGGCAACAACGGCGAGGCGAATGTCAACGCGGGGCCGTTCGGCGGCGGTGTGAACGCCGGTAACAACGGCGGGTTCAACTTCGGCCCCAACGGCATCGGCGGTGGCGGCGGCGAGAACAACGGCGCCAACGTCAACTTGGGACCGTTCGACGGCCGGGTGAACACCGGCGACAACGGCGGGTTCAACTTCGGCCCCAACGGCATCGGCGGCGGGGGCGGCGAGAACAACAGCGCCAACGTCAACATGGGGCCCTTCGGCGGCGGCTACAACACCAACACCGAAGGCGGCGCCGAATTCGGCCGGTAACCGGCGATCCAAGGCCTGCGTGGGCGGCCCGCCCACGCAGGTCTTTTTCGCGGGCAGTGGGAGCTACCCCGCAGCGGCCAGATACGCCACGGCGTCACGCAGCCGCTCCCCCGCCGCGCGCAGCGCCGCGACGTCGGGACCGGCGCGCAGGACCTCACGGGAGACCGCGGGCAGCAGTGTGCCCGGCGCGGCACCGCCCAATCCGGCCAGATCCTCCGGGCGTCCGCCCTGTGCGCCGATGCCCGGGATCAGCACCGGGCCTGCCAGGGCGCTCAGGTCGGGCACCTCGCGCAGCGTGGCACCGACCACCACCCCGATCGAGCCGGGCTGCGGTCCCGAGCGGTTCGCCTCGGCGGCGGCATCGACGATCGACTGCGCCACCGTGCGGCCGTCCGCCGCCAGGGCGCGTTGCACGCCCGCCCCTTCCGGATTGGAGGTGGCGGCCAGCACGAACACCCCGCGGCCGTGTGCCGCGGCGGTGTCCAGCAGTGGCTGCAACGATCCGAAGCCCAGGTACGGCGAGGCCGTGACCGCGTCGGCCGCCAGTGGCGAATCTCCCGCCCAGGCAGCCGCATAGGCGGCCATGGTCGAGCCGATGTCACCGCGTTTGGCGTCGGCGAGTACCAGCACCCCGGCCTCGCGCAGCGCAGCGATGGTGCGCTCCAGCACGATGTAGCCGGCCGAGCCGTACGACTCGAAGAACGCCACCTGCGGCTTGACCACGGCGAATCCGGAGAACGCCGCAACGCACGCGTCGCTGAACGCGGCCAGCCCGTCGGCCGTCGCCGGCAGGCCCCAGTCGGCCAGCAGCTCGGGGTGCGGATCGATGCCCAGACACAGCGGACCGCGGTCCGCCGTTGCCGCGGCCAGGCGTGCGCCGAACGGGTGCGTCACTAGTGCCCGCCGAGTGCGCTGTGCAGTTCCTGCAGTGAGCGCACCCCGATATCGCCCCGGATCCCGGCCTCGATGCCCTGCACCGCCGCGGCAGCGCCCTGCACGGTGGTGACGCAGGGGATGTTCATGCTCACCGCGGCCGAACGGATCTCATAGCCGTCCACCCGCGGACCGGAGTTGCCGTACGGGGTGTTGATCACCAGGTCGACCTCGCCGGCCCGAATCGCATCCACCGCCGACTGCTGCGGAGCGCCTTCGCTGGGTTCTTCGAAGTGTTTGCGCACCACATCGCAGGGAATACCGTTGCGGTGCAGCATTTCCGCGGTCCCCTCGGTGGCCAGCACCCGGAATCCCAAGTCGGCCAGTCGCTTGACCGGGAACACCAGCGAGCGCTTGTCGTGGTTGGCCACCGACACGAAAACCGTGCCCTGGGCGGGCAGCGAACCGTAGGCGGCGGTCTGACTCTTGGCGAACGCGGTGCCGAAGTCGCGGTCGATGCCCATCACCTCGCCGGTGGACTTCATCTCCGGGCCGAGCAGCGAGTCGATCCCGGACCCGTCCGCGCGGCGGAAACGGTGGAACGGCAGCACCGCCTCCTTGACCGCGATCGGCGCGTGCGGGCCGACTCTGGCGCCGTCACCGGAAGCCGCCAACAGGCCCTCGGCCCGCAACTCGGCGATGGTGGCGCCCAGCATGACCCGTGCGCAGGCCTTCGCCAGCGGCACCGCGGTCGCCTTGGACACGAACGGCACCGTGCGACTGGCCCGCGGATTGGCCTCCAGCACATAGAGCACGTCGTCTTTGAGGGCGAACTGGACATTGAGCAGGCCCACCACGCCGACCCCGTGGGCGATCGCCTCGGTGGCGCGGCGCACCTTGTCGATATCGCTGCGGCCCAACGTCACCGGCGGCAGGGCGCACGCCGAGTCGCCGGAGTGGATACCGGCCTCCTCGATGTGTTCCATGATCCCGCCGATGTAGACCTCGGTGCCGTCGCACAGGGCGTCGACGTCGATCTCGATGGCGTCCTCGAGGAACCGGTCGACCAGCACCGGGTGCTCCGGCGACAGCTGGGTGGCCCGGGTGATGTAGCCGCGCAGGGTCTCTTCGTCGTAGACGATCTCCATGCCTCGCCCGCCCAGCACGTAGGACGGGCGCACCAGCACCGGGTAACCGATCTCGGCCGCGATCCTCTTGGCCTGATCGAAGGTGGTCGCGGTGCCGTATCGCGGCGCCGGCAGGCCGGCCGAGGTCAGCACGTCGCCGAACGCGCCGCGGTCCTCGGCCAGGTCGATGGCCTCCGGAGTGGTTCCGACGATGGGAACCCCGGCGTCGGCCAGTCGCTGGGCCAGCCGCAGCGGAGTCTGCCCGCCCAGTTGCACGATGACGCCGACGACCCCTTTTCCGGACCCGTCTGGCCCGAGACCGGACTGCTGCTCGGCGTAGTACACCTCGAGCACGTCCTCGAACGTCAGCGGTTCGAAGTAGAGCCGGTCGGCGGTGTCGTAGTCGGTGGACACCGTCTCCGGGTTGCAGTTGACCATCACGGTCTCGAATCCGGCCGCGCTCAACGTGATCGCGGCGTGCACGCAGCTGTAGTCGAACTCGATGCCCTGCCCGATCCGGTTCGGCCCGGAGCCCAGGATCAGTACCTTGGGTTTGGCCGCCTGCGGGGCCACTTCGGTCTCAGCGGCGGGGTCGAGCTCGAAAGTGCTGTAGTGGTACGGCGTTTGGGATTCGAATTCCGCCGCGCAGGTGTCGACGGTCTTGAACACAGGGTGAATTCCCAGCCGTTCCCGCAGCAGCCGCACCCCGTCCTCGCCGGCCAGTTCCGGCCGCAGCACGGCGATCTGATGATCCGAGAGGCCGCTGTACTTGCAGCGGCGCAACAGCTCGGCGTCAAGCACCGGGGTTTCGACGACCTCGGCACGCAGCGCCACCAGGCCGTTGATCTGCTCAACGAACCACGGGTCCACCCCGGAGGCCTCGGCGACCTGCTCCACCGTCGCGCCCAGGCGCAGCGCCAGCTCGATGTCGTAGAGCCGCCCCTCGGTGGGAACCCTCAACCGCTGCAGTGCGTCCTCGGCCGTGCCTTCGGAGTCGGGTTTGGTCCAGAACCCGGCACGGTCGGTCTCCAGCGAGCGCATCACCTTGCCGAGCGATTCGATGAAGTTGCGGCCCAACGACATCGCCTCGCCCACCGACTTCATGGTGGTGGTCAACCGCGGGTCGGCGCCGGGGAACTTCTCGAACGCGAAGCGCGGCGCCTTGACCACCACGTAGTCCAGCGCCGGTTCGAAGCAGGCCGGGGTTTCTTTGGTGATGTCGTTGATGATCTCGTCGAGGGTGTAGCCGATGGCCAGCTTGGCGGCGATCTTGGCGATCGGGAAGCCGGTCGCCTTAGAGGCCAGCGCCGAGGATCGTGACACCCGTGGGTTCATCTCGATCACGATGAGCCGGCCGTCGTTGGGATTGACCGCGAACTGGATGTTGCAGCCGCCGGTGTCCACCCCGACCTCACGCAGGATCGCGATCCCCAGATCGCGCATCCGTTGGTATTCCCGGTCGGTCAGCGTCATCGCCGGTGCGACGGTCACCGAATCACCGGTGTGCACACCCATCGGGTCGACGTTCTCGATCGAGCAGACCACGACGACGTTGTCGTTGCCGTCGCGCATCAGCTCGAGCTCGAATTCCTTCCACCCGTAGATCGATTCCTCGATCAGGACGTTGGCCGTGGGCGAAGCGGCCAGACCGTCGCCGGCCATCCTGGCCACCTCGTCGAGGCTGGCGGCCAGACCGGAGCCCAGGCCGCCCATCGTGAACGAGGGGCGGACGACGACCGGCAGGCCGAGTTCGGCCACGGTCTCTTCGACCTCGGCCATCGTGTAGCAGACCCGGGAGCGGGCCGACTCGCCGCCGACCTTGGCGACGATGTCCTTGAACTGCTGGCGGTCCTCACCGCGCTGGATGGCCTCGAAGTCGGCGCCGATCAGCTCGACGCCGTAGCGCTCCAGCACACCGTGCTCGTGCAGGGCCACCGCGGTGTTCAGCGCGGTCTGCCCGCCCAGGGTGGCCAGCAGCGCGTCAACCTTGTTGCCGCGCTCGGCCTGCTGGGCGAGCACCTTTTCGACGAACTCCCAGGTGATGGGCTCGACGTAGGTATTGTCGGCGTATTCGGGGTCGGTCATGATGGTGGCCGGATTGGAGTTGACCAGGCTCACCTGCAGACCTTCGGCCTTGAGCACCCGGCAGGCCTGGGTCCCGGAGTAGTCGAACTCGCAGGCCTGGCCGATCACGATCGGCCCGGAGCCGATCACGAGCACGTGCTGCAGGTCGGTACGACGTGGCATTACTTACCTCTCCTCTGCGCGAGCGTGCCCAGATGTACGGCAAAACGCGGAATAGTGCGTACAACTCTGCACGCTCGGGCGCAAGGGACTGCGCGGCATTACTTCTCCCCTGCCATCAGGTCGACGAACTGGTCGAACAGGTGTCCGGCGTCGTGCGGTCCGGCCGCGGCTTCCGGGTGATACTGCACCGAGAAGGCCCGGCCGTCGACGAGTTTCACGCCCTCGACCACCCCGTCGTTGGCACAGGTGTGACTGACCACCGCCGGCCCGAAGTCGGTGTTAAAGGTCTCCCCTGCTTCTCCCTCCAAGGCGAAACCGTGGTTCTGCGCGGTCACCGCAACCCGGCCGGTCTCATGGTCGATCACCGGGATATTGATGCCCCGGTGCCCGAACCTCAACTTGTAGGTGCTGCGGCCCAGCGCCCGGCCCAGGATCTGGTTACCGAAACAGATTCCGAACAACGGGATTCCGGCACCGAGAACCTCGCGGGTCAACGCCACCAACCGGTCGGCGGTGGCCGGGTCCCCGGGCCCGTTGGACAAGAACACCCCGTCGGGTTTGAGCTCGGCGAGCGCCGCGAAGTCCACCGAAGACGGCAACACGTGGCAACGGATTCCGCGCCGGGTGAAGTTGCGCGGCGTGTTGATCTTGATGCCGAGATCCAGCGCGGCCACCGTGAATCGGTGCGCCCCATCGGGTTCCACCACATACTCGGCGTCGGTGCTGACCTCACCGGTCAGATCGGCGCCGAGCATCGGCGGCTGCTCACGCACCCGGCTCACCAGCTCCTCGGCCGGCGCGAGCGCGTCACCGGAGAAAATGCCGGCCTTCATCGAGCCGTGGTTGCGCAGGTGGCGCACCACGGTGCGGGTGTCGACCCCGGCCAGCCCGACGATGCCCTGGCCCACCAGTTCGTCGTCCAGGGTTCCGGTGGCCCGCCAGTTCGACGCGCGCGGCGACGGGTCGCGGACCACGTAGCCGGCCACCCAGATCTTCTCGTCGCGGCTCTCGCTGTCCTCGCGGTTCCAGCCGGTGTTACCGATCTGCGGGGCGGTGGCCACCAGGATCTGCCGGTGGTAGCTGGGGTCGGTCAACGTCTCCTGGTAGCCGGACATGGCGGTGGAGAACACCGCCTCGCCCAGGCTCTGGCCGACGGCGCCGAACGCCGTTCCGGTGAAGATCTTGCCGTCCTCCAGGACCAGGGCGGCCCGTGTCTTGCTCATTGCTCATCCTCCAGCCAGCGGGTGTATTCGGCACGGTCGTCGGCGCGAAAGCCGACGTCTATCTCGGTGCCAGACGGCAGCCGCCAGCGGATCGCCAGCACACCGTCGTTATTGCGAGTTGGGATGGCCCGCCCCGCGATGCCGCGTTCGGTACGGACCGCGATGATCGAGTCCTCGGGTATCCAGATCGGCTGGGCACCGCTGCGCTGCACCATGATTCCCTCCGGATAGCGGGTCAGCACCGCCTTGGTGCGATAGCCCAGGTCGGACACCACCACCCGGTCGTTCCACTTCGGGGCCAGGGTGCAGCCCAGGTACAAGCCACGGGTGGGGTCGACGCTGGGCGGGCCCACCGTGTCGGGCACCGAGGGCAGCGCGCCGATCAGGGCGTCCTGCAGCTGCCCGCGGTGCCGCCAGCCGCGCATCATCAACCGGATCACCAGGCCGATGAGCACCACCAGCACCGCCGCGAAGATCAGCGACCCGATCATCGTGGGCGTGTTCACGCCGGTGACCTCCCGTCGCGAGCGGTCACCCGGCCGCGCAGCAGGGTCGCGGTGACGGTGGCCGGCAGCGTCATCGCCTCATATGGGGTGTTGTCCGACCGGCTGGCCAGCTGCGTTCCGGTCACCACCCAGCTCGCGTCGGGGTCCACCACCGTCAGGTTGGCCGGCTCGCCCACCGCCAGCGGGCGGCCCTGGTCGGGCAGCCCTACGATCTCGGCCGGCCGCTCACTCATCACCCGGGCCACGTCGCGCCAGGTCAACAGGCCGGTCTGCACCATGGTGGCCACCACCACCGACAGCGCGGTCTGCAGGCCGAGCATCCCGGGCCGGGCGGCGGCGAATTCGCAGGACTTCTCCTGCTCGGCGTGCGGAGCGTGGTCGGTGGCCACGCAGTCGATGACGCCGTCGGCCAGCGCCTGGCGCAGTGCGGCGGCGTCACTGGCCTCGCGCAGCGGCGGGTTGACCCGGTTGCGGCCGTCGTAGTCGGCCAACCGGCTGTCATCGAGCATCAGATGATGCGGGGTGACCTCGGCGGTCACCGAAATACCCTGCGCCTTAGCCCATTTGAGAAGCTCCACGGTGCCTGCCGTAGAGGCATGGCAGATGTGCAGGCGGGCACCGGCGTCGCGGGCCAGCAGGGCGTCGCGTGCCACGATCGACTCCTCGGCGACGCGCGGCCAGCCGGCCAGGCCCAGCCGGGCGGCGTTGGGCCCCTCGTGGGCGACCGAGCCGACGGTCAGCCGGGGCTCCTCGGCGTGCTGGGCGATCAGCACCCCCAGGCCGGTGGCATATTCCAGGGCGCGGCGCATCACCAGTGGATCGGCCACACACACGCCGTCGTCGGAGAACATCCGCACGCCCGCGGCGCCGGCGGCCATCATGCCCATCTCGGTCAGCTGAGTCCCGCCCAGTCCGACGGTCACCGCACCGACCGGGTGCACATCGACCAGGCCGATCTGCCGGCCGCGCGCCCAGACGTGGTCGGTGACCACCGGGGAGTCTGCGACCGGCTCGGTGTTGGCCATCGCGAACACCGCGGTGTAGCCGCCCAGAGCCGCTGCCGCGGAGCCGGTTTCGATGTCCTCGGCGTATTCGCGACCCGGTTCGCGCAGGTGGGTGTGCAGGTCGACGAAGCCGGGCAGCAACACCTGCCCGGGCGCGTCGATGACGGTGATGTCGGACGCAATGCCACCGGCCTCAGCCAGACCGGTACCGATCTGCGCGATCTGGCCGTCCTGCACCAGGACATCGACCTGGTCGCCTTCGCCGTAACACCGCACTCCGCGAATCAGCACGCTCACAACATCGCCTCCCCCGCGGATTCGCTACCCACCAGCAGATGGAACAGCACCGCCATCCGCACATGCACGCCGTTGGAAACCTGTTGCAGGACCGCCGATTGCGGTGAGTCAGCCACCGACGAGGCGATCTCCATGCCGCGCAGCATCGGACCGGGGTGCAGCACCACCGCGTGCTCGGCCAGCATCGCCCGACGCTTCTCGGACAGTCCGTAGCGCACCGAATACTCGCGCGTCGACGGGAAGAACCCTCCGGTCATCCGTTCGGCCTGCACGCGCAGCATCAGCACCGCGTCGGCGGCGGGCAGCTCGGCATCCAAGTCGTGCGAGACCGTCACCGGCCAGTCGGCCACCCCGGTCGGCAGCAGGGTCGGCGGCGCAACCAGCACCACCTCGGCGCCCAGCGTCGCCAGCAGGCTCACATTGGAGCGGGCCACCCGACTGTGCACGATGTCGCCGACGATCACCACGCGCCGGCCCTCGATACCGCCCAGCCGTTGACGCAGGGTCAACGCGTCCAGCAGTGCCTGGGTGGGGTGCTCGTGGGTGCCGTCGCCGGCGTTGATCACCGACGGGCCAGTCTCATCAGCGCCTACGGTCCAGTCCGCGAGCAGGTGAGCCGCGCCCGAGGACGGGTGACGGATGATCAGGGCGTCGGCGCCGGCGGCGCGCAGCGTCAGGGCCGTGTCGCGCAGCGACTCCCCTTTGTTCACGGAGGATCCCGACGACGAGACGTTGATCACGTCGGCGCTCATCCACTTGCCGGCCACCTCGAAGGAGACTCGGGTGCGGGTGGAGTTCTCGTAGAACATGGTGATGACGGTCCGCCCGCGCAGGGTGGGCAGTTTCTTGACCTCGCGGCCCACCAGCGCCTGAGCGAACCGGTCGGCGTCGTCGAGGATCGCGGTGGCCGCCTCGCGGGTCAGGTCCGCCGCCGCCAGCAGGTGCCTGGTCGTCATCGAGTGATCACCACCGCATCACGCCCGTCATGTTCGGCCAATAGGACATGCACGCTCTCGCCGCGTGCGGTCGGTACGTTCTTGCCGACGTAGTCGGCGCGGACCGGAAGTTCACGGTGGCCGCGGTCGACCAGCACCGCCAGTTGCACGATCCGGGGCCGGCCCTGATCGCGCAGCGCATCCAGGGCGGCCCGCACCGACCGGCCGGCGTAGAGCACGTCGTCGACCAGGATCACCAGGGCATCGTCGATGCCGCCGGCGGGGATCGAGGTGGATTCCAGGGGCCGCGGCGGCTGACGCATCAGGTCGTCGCGATACAGGGTGATGTCCAGGGCGCCGTGGCCGATCTCAACCCCGCAGAATTCGCTGATCTTGGCGGCCAATCGCTCGGCCAGCGTGACGCCGCGGGTCGGAATGCCCAGCAGCACAACCCGGGGTGCGTTGGGATCGTCGGAGCCGTCGAGAGCGGTCTTCTCGATGATCTGGTGTGCGATACGCGAAATGGTGCGACTCACATCCGCCGAGGACATCAACTCTCGGTCGGTGCTGGAATTACCGGCAGCGCCCATGGGAAACCGCTGGACCTCCTTCTCCGCCTCTCGGGACGGATCATTAAAGGGGCTTTGTAGAGACTGCGTTTCCGCAACCTCGGCGCTACGAGGCTAGCAGCTCCTTTGAGGTAACCGCCTACAACCGAAGGAGTCCCCATGATCAACCGCTGGCTTGCCGCCGTCGCGAGCACCTGCGACTACGTAGACACCGACCGGCTCGTTGCTGAGTTCCTGGCCGAGCAGCCCGACCGGCTCTGGTCGCTGACCGATGTCCTGGTCGAGCTGCAGCATCAGCGGGATTTGGAAGAGCTGCGGGACGCTGTCGACGGGCTGATCTCCGAATCACTGCTGGCCGATGTTGTCGGTGTGGTTTGCGACGATCCCCACCATGACGACGACATCCCCGGCTCTGGCTGCACCGATCCGCTCTGCGGTGACGCGCTGTTCAGGGTCGATCTGATCAGCCGGTTTAAGTGAGCCTGGTCACGATTGCCGAAAATCGCCTGCAAAGTGCGGGTATCTACATAGTGAGGAGCTAAAGCGATGAGGTACCTGGCAGCTTCGCTGGCCGCGCTGGCGGCGCTCGGCGGATTGGCACTGGCCCCGGCCCCCGAGGCTATGCCGTGCAGACACCGGGGCTGGACTCACGTAGTCCAGCACGCCAACGGCAACGCGGACGCCGATTCAAGGCTGCATGTGTTGCGCGGCGAGCAACCGACGTGCCCGGTCTACCGGGGCACCGAGACTCCCGGCGACTCTTGGCAAGACCGACAGCGGGATATCAACCGCGAGCGGTACGGCGGGTGGTAAACCCGCCAGAGCGGATCAGCTCCGCTGACCGCGTTCGGGGGTTGGTAGCCGCCGGTGAAGTACGTCACTTTTGCATGGGTGTACGTCAAGAGGACGCGTATCTATACTATGAGGGCCTAAAGGGCCCACGTGAGTTACGCCACTTTGTAGGGTGGATGTCAAGTAATTACACCTACTTATACTATGAGGGCCTCGCCACCATCAGAGCTGGTCGGCTGAGCGGTCCAGCTTCGCTGACCTCGTAGCGCCCTCCTCTTGATCTTGCGTGCAGCAGCCGACCCTTCGTCCGGTTGGCAGCGCCGCAACGGGCAGTATCGCTGCCCCGACGGCACGGTCGGGCCTCCATCTCCCGTGCCGTCCCAAACTCCCGAGGCAAGACGGTCTGGTCTTGTCACGGGTTAGTAGAGCGGACCTGCTGCCCCGCTCCTAGTTAGGTCGAGGCCCGCGCTGGGCTTGACACCAGCGCGGGTCTCCCCCTTTACCGAAATCGGCTGAACTCAGCCCCCACCCTGTCAGCGGCAGGGTGCCCGTCAGCGGTCGACAGCGTCGACCAGGAACAGGAACACAACGTGAACAAGGTCAGCCACCACGGCAACCGATGCACCCAACACCCCGAAGACCCCCGCCGGTCTGGCCGGTGTGACACCTGCCAGCGGGCAGCCGCCCGCCGGTACGCGGCGAGGTGCCGCGCCGAGCTACGGCAGTACCGCGCTATGTACGGCGCTATCGCCGTCTAGATCGAAGAACAGACTTCCCCCGGTATTCCGCCGGGGGTACCACCATCGCGGCCAGGTGCTGCGAGCCAATCCGGCCCTAGGAGGACCGATGCACCCACCACTAACATCCCTGCCCGAGTACTGGCAGGAACACATCAAGCACATTCGCCAGGAACGCGCCAAGCTGCGGCGGCTGGAGAACGTCACCGACCTCCCCCAGTTCTGGCAGCAGAAGATCAAGAAGCTCCAGGGCGAAGCTAAGCAGCTCCGCACCGAGCGCAACGCCGCCCGCGCCGAGGTCGAAGCTCTGCGCGCCGAGCTGGAGTCTGGTGAGTGACTGCCGCCCCCGAGTACTGCCGGGACTGTGACCGCTGGCCGTGCGAGTGCGACTCGCTGGAGGTCGACCCGAGATTCCTACAAGGCAACGTCGACTACGAATCGCTGAACGGATTCAATACCTCGCACTGGGCCGATGCCGTCTTGGCCGATGGTCCGATCCGAGTTGACCCGGTGTCGGACGCGTTCTGGTCTTACGACCACGGGGTGTGGCGAGAGGACCGCAAGGTTGTTGCCCGTCGCCTACCGGTGAAGATGGGTCGCACGTTCCGCAACGGCAACATCTCTCACGTCAGCGCGTACCTGTATGCGCGGTTGCTGCGCGACGGTAAGACCATCCGGCCAGACCAGCCGGATACCAGCTACGTCTCAGTGCCATCTGGTTTGTTCGACATCGCAACCGGCGAGATTGTCCCGCATGACCCCGACGTGTTGACGACGTATCAGCTCCAGTTCGATCCCGAGTTTGATTCCCCCACACCGGAGTTCAATCAGTTTCTGACGAGCATCTTGCACCCCGACGACCATGCGCGGGTTATCGACCTCCTCGCATACCTGCTGTTGCCGGGTAACCCCGAGCAGCGGGCGGTGATGTTCTGCGGCTCTGGCCGCAACGGCAAGGGTGTGCTGCTCTCGGTGCTGGAGTCCCTCATCGGCACCCATAACGCGGCTCACGTCTCGCTAAAGGAGATGGCCCACCAGTTCGCAGCCTCGGAGCTGTACGGACGCGTGATCAATATCGTCGGCGACATCGACGGCGACCACATCACCCACACCGGCAAGTTCAAGCAGATGACCGGCGACGACACCGTGAGAATGGACGTCAAGCGCGCCGCCGCGTTCAGCGCGAAAGTCTGGGCGGTCCCGGTGTTCTCTGCCAACCAGATACCGACATCGGCTGATACCTCGCACGGCTACCTACGTCGCTGGGAGGTGGTCGAGTTCCCAAACACGTTCGACGGCTCAGACACCGGCCTACGGGGCCGACTCCAGGCCGAGCTGCCAGCCATCGTTGGCCGGTTGTTGGTGCGAGCGCATGAGCACCCGTATCGGATATCACGGTCGGAGTCGGGCCAGCGCGCTCACGACATGTTCGCCCGCCGATCCGATCCGGTGCGGACTTGGATAGCCGAGACCGAGCTGACCGGCTTCGTAGAGCGCAAGGACGCATACGAGGACTACCGCTGTTGGATCGAAGACGGCAACGGCAAGACCGCGCTGACCAAGGGCAACTTCTACAGCCGCGTTGCTGCTGCCTTGGGAGACCCGAAAACTGTCAAAGGCGCTCGCGGGTGGAGCTTCGGAGATTGAGTTTTGCACCCTAATCAGTGAGTTTTGCACCCTACAGAGTCAGTTTTGCACCCTAATCAGTGAGTTTTGCACCCCGTTTTGCACCCCGTTTTGAGGCATACCCGCAGCTCGCGGGTAATTGGGGTGCAAAAGGTGCAGAACTTTTCAACTTTCAGTAGGGGTATGGACGCTTTAGCTCCGACCCGAGAGAAGCGAGGGGTTGTCCCGCTCCCGAGCGGAGCGAGGGAACTACCGACAACCAAACAAGACCACGGGCACCCGAACAACCGGGTGCCTTTAGAGAAGGAGAAACAAGAGATGGACAAGTTAGAGCTTGCCGCCCTGGCCGCTGCCGAGGGCACCGAGGCATTGCACCGCCCACAGGCCAAGACGTGGAACGTCGGCCCCGACGCTGCCGTCGACTTCGGTACACCGGGCCGTCACCCGTTCGACGACACAACCATTACGCACTGGTCCCACGATGGCTGACAAGAGCCGCTGGGAGCGCCCCGAGACGTTCGCCGAGTGGTGGCAACTCTGCGGCCAGCCTTACGAGGCTGCCGTGATCAAGAACGGCGGTGTCCCGTGGCCGATGGACCCGGTGCGACGAGCCGCCGCAGCCGAACAGCTCGGCCTGCCCGCCGACACCGACCCGATGGAACTACGCCGCGCTCTGTTCGAGCGCAGCAAGAGGAGTGACCAAGCATGAGCGAGCAACACGACGCCACCGACAGCCAACCGGCTACCCCAGAGGGCGAGGCACCCGGCCAGCCCCCCAAGGGCAACAAGGAGGCTCGCTACCGAGTCGAGCGGAACGAAGCCCGTATCGAGCGTGACGCTCTGGCCCAGCGGGTCGAGCGGATGCAGACCAACGAGCTGGAGCGCATCGCCGCCGAGTCGATCAGCAACCCTGCTGATCTGCTGGCGCTGACCGACAAGACCCTGGCCGACTTCCTCACCGATGACGGCGAGCTGGACGCCGAGCTGGTCACCGTGGCAGCCGCCGAGCTGCTGGCTACCAGGCCAGGTCTGCGCCGAGGCTCTCCCGCGTTCGACCCATCCCAGGGTCGCGGGGGCCAACCGCCGGCCAAACCGGTTGAGCCGACGTTCGCCGATCTGTTCAAGAGCGGCAGCGTTCAGCCGTACTGATCTTGAGCGGGTAGCCGTCTGTGGCGGCTCCGCTCACCTAAGCCTCTGTGAGGCAACGCCGAATCAGCAGCGCTGTTCGGCTCCGGCGGGCTACCGCACCGCCACCCGAGGACTGACCCGTGGTCGGTCCTTTTTTGTTGCCCAACACTATGTTTCAAGGAGAAACACACATGGCAATGCAACACCTCAATACCGCCGATGCCTGGACCCCCGAGGACTACGGCAAGGTTCTGAACAAGGCCATCCAGGCTCAGTCGACCGCGTTCAAGGCAGCGTCCCTGTTCCCCACCGCCAAGGTTCGGGTCAACTTTCCGCTGTGGAACACCGACCCGGCTGCCGGATGGCTGGACGAGCTGGAGCTGATCGTGCCGACCGATGGCGCGACCGGCCAGGTGGTCTGCACCCCGTCCAAGGTCGGTGGCATCACCACCTTGTCGAACGAGATCGCAGACGACACCGACCCGGCGATTGCCGACGCGGCTGCCGCCGGGTTGGCGAACGACATCGCCAAGCGGATCGACGCCGCGTTCCTCGCGAACACCACGGCGAAGGCCAACAACGGACTGCTGAGCGTCGCGTACTCCACCGTTGACACCGGTACCGAGATCAAGAACGAAGACCCGTTCATTGACGCTCTGTTCGCTGCCGAGGCTGTCGGCGCGAACATCGACAGCTGGATCATGCACCCCGATACCGCGAAGGTTCTGTCGAAGCTGAAGAAGGGCACCGGCTCCAACGAGCGACTGCTTGAGCGGACCATCGACGGCGCGTTCATCGCGGGCATCAAGGTTCTGACCGACCCCCAGGTCGACGCAGACACGATGGCCTGGGGCCTCGACTCCACCCGCACCAAGGCCGTGCTCCGGCAGGGCACCGAGATGCAGCGGTTCGACGTTCCGCGCCAGGACGCCATCGACGTTCGCGGCATCGCCCGCGTCGGGTTCGCGTTCCTGCACCCCGAGTCGGTTGTGCGGCTGTACGACGCTGCTTAGTCATAACCCGCTGAGGGACAACTGAATACGCGGCGGGAAGGGCACCCACCAACGGGTGCCCTTCTGGTCCTCAGATCAGCCGATCCCGTAGCAGCTTGATCTCATCGAGAGCGCCGCGAGCATCGCCGTCTGTGGACAGCACTGCGTCCAAGACCTCTACGAAGTGTTCTCGGTCGATGCCCGAGAAATCAGGGTTCCGCACCGCCGCGAGGTCAGCCAACGAGACCTGCAAGGTGTGGGGGCCTGACTGGTCGTCAAGGTCGAACTCCTGATCAACCGCCGTATCGCGGGAAACGCCAGCACGGCGGGCGAGGTCCACGAAGTCGAACAAGTCACCGAAGGTCAGGCCATTGAGCGAAACGCTCACAGTCGTAGTCATCCATCGAGGCTAGGCCGTCCCCCCGACGTTGCTCGGCGTGTCGGCAGCCCGTGTCCGAATTAGAGGGCCTACATGAACCATCACCCCAGGAGAAACCCAGATGAAAGACACAACCGGGAGCCCGCTGCTGTCATCCGGGGCTATGACGTCGCCTAAGCAGCGACCGAGCAACTGAGCCAGTGCCCCCCCGGTCACAAACCGGGGGGCTCTTGCTTGCTCACCAATCGAAGAGAGGACCACCCATGCCAACGAACTTACAGAGACCGTTTGAACCTTGGGTTCAAACCTCGGACACGGGCGTACTTGTGGTGCCAGCCAGCGTGCCTAACCCGTCAATCAGCGACGTGGTCAAGCTGACTTCGCATCAGTGGAGCCAGCTCAAGGACTCTGGGCTGTACCGGCTGGCAGTCATCCACCGCCAGATGGACCGGTACACCCCTCACGGGGCGCTGGGCAGCGTCCACAACCCCGAGGCTGTCGTTGTCTACGCCTAGCTCAGTGGAACTTGCAACCCCGGAATACCACCGGTCTGAGCAGACCGCACCGTCAAGTCCGAAGCGCACCAGGCGGCGAAACCGAGGCGGTTACACCCGGGTGCGGATTCATCAACCAGGCTCGACACCCCCGAGGCCGTCAAACCCCTTCGCCTGTCGCTTGCCCGGTTGCCCAAGGCAGCGAGCAGCCACCTACAACTACTGCTCGATGGCGTGTGCTTCCGCATCAAAAGAGAAACACCGCGCCGAGCTGATCTCAGCGACCATTGGCCCGTCCGAGCTCGACGCTGCGGCAGCGGAGCTGGCCGAAGCTACCACCAGATACCAGGACGCTTACCACCGCGTTCACCAGGCAGCTACCGAAGTCGGGTTCACCCACGAGCAATGGAGCGCGCTGGTCGAGGTAAGTTAGCTGGCCCGCCCCGCCGTACCCGCTGGTGGGTGGGCTGTACCGGGGCGCGTGCGGGTTAGCTGCTGCTGCTGGGGCAGGCCCCCCTGCTGGGGGGTGGGGCACCGGGCAGGTAGGGGCAGGGGCGCTCCCTCCTCTGGCGCGCAGGCAGGCGCGCTGCTGGGCGCGCTGCCGCTGGGCAGCTAGGCGCAGGGTGAGCACACTGTGCCGCCCCTCCCCCGTTCCCGCAGCTCAGCTACCCCCAGGGGGTATCCCCTCCCCGGGGGCACCAGGACCGGTCGGTTATGCGGCTGCCCGATCCGATGCATTGCATAGCCCCCGTTTTTGACAGATTTTGTCAACCGATTTTTTCACCACGACGATTTTTGTTGACCGATTTTTTCGCGAGCGAGATTTTTGAGAACAGGTTTTCTCGCGAGGACAAATCTTGTCGATGGAAATTCTCGCGAGGACGAGTTTTGCAGTCCGAAATTTCCCTGAGCAGGAGTTTTGTTCCCGCGCCCGCGTGAGGGCCTCGACCCGAGACCGGGTCCAGGGCCAGGTTCCGAGATCGGGTCCGAAACCAGGTTCCGGCGCTAGACCCGGCGCTAGGTCCGGGGCCAGACCCGAGGCCAGTTTGCCGATTCACCGCGTACCTATACCGCCCGAAAGGAGGGCAATCCATGCCCGAAATACCCAAGCCCCCGACGGGGCTACGCGCCCGAGGTAAGCGCCTCTGGCGCGAGCTGCACGAGTTCGCCGAGTTCGGCGATTGCCCAGAGACGCGCCTGATCGCCGAAGAGGCTTGCTACCTCACCGACGAGATCACCCGCCAGCGCACGCTGATCCGCAAGGCTGGCACCGATACCCGTGTCAAGGGCTCGCAGGGCCAGCCTGTGTCGATGCCCGAGATCGCAGACCTACAGCGCAACCAAGGCATCCTGTTGTCGCTGCTGAAGTCGCTACGGCTGCCCGATGAGGACGGCGGCGACGGGAAGCTGTCCCGCTCCCAGGTCGGCAAGATCGCCGCCGAGGCGAGGTGGCGCAGCTAATGCTGCGAGCACCGAGACGACGCCGGTCACTGGCCCCGGCCCCCGTAGATGTGGGTGCCGTATTCATCCGGTTCATCAAGAACCGGCTAGCGAACCGCGACCAGCTAACGCCGTCAGCGGAGCTGATCGGCTCTGGCGGGCTACCGCACCGCCTATCGCACGCAGAGTTCCTGGCCGACTGGCGGGCCAGGCCGCTGGCTAACCCGGCAACCGCAGCACTGCTGGACCGCCTAGAGCGGGTTATCCGGTGAACGCCTACCCCGAGCCGATACCGCCGACCGAGGCGGATATCGCGCGTTACTACGCCCGCCTAGAGCGGGCCAAGAACCGTGAGCGGCAGCGTATTTGGGCGCTGCCGAGCTACTGGCTCTTGAACCAAAGAGGAGAAACACCACATGCCACGAAAGAATAAGAACGGCGGTCACCGCCGGGAGTTCGGATCGGGAGCGGGAGCAGTAGCACCGCCCGCGTTCTTCCCCCCGCCTCTTGGTAAACCGAAGTACTCGCGGCGGGGTGACCGATGAGCACCTACGCCACCGCCGCAGACGTTCAGGCCGTATTAGGCCGAGAGCTAGACGACGCCGAGACGGCGCTGGTTGAGCGCCGCCTAGAGCAGGTCGAGCGGATGATCCTGCGCCGGGTTCCCGATTTGGCCGGCCAAATCGCCGACGGCACCATCGATCAGGCCGACGTGGTCGACATCGAAGCCGAGGCCGTTCTTCGTGTGGTCCGTAACCCCGACTGTGTCTTTATGGAGTCCGACGGCAGCTATACCTACACCAAGTCTGCAGAGGCAGCCGACGGCTCGCTCCGCATCACTGCGGAGGAGTGGAAGCTGCTGGGCATCAAGCCGAGCCGCATGTTTCAAATCGTCCCTGCCCGAGGCGGTGTGCCGTTGTGAGCCTCTTGGATACAGCGAATGAGTCTGTAGTGGTGTACCTCGAGGAGGTCACCACCGACGCCGATGGCAACACGATCACACGGGCATCCGAGACGGGTATCCCCGCCCGCGCGCGCATCTGGCCGCAGAACCAATCGGGCACCTCGGCCCGACGCGCTGAGCAGTCCGACGGCGGATTCTCCACCGAACAGTTCTATGCGGTGCGATTCCCTCGCTCATGGCCGCACGTTCTAGGCGCTCAGTCGCAGATCGAATGGCGGGGCCAACGCTGGTCGGTGTTCGGTGACCCAATCCGGTACAACGGATCAGCTCGCACCCGCCATACCCACTACCAGATCACCCGCCGGTGATCCGCGTTCAGTCGGTGGTGCTGCCGCTGCTACGGGCAGCACTGCCTGGTGTCGAGGTGGTGTCTTGGGTTCATGATGTGGACTACCGGACGCTCCCGATGATCTCGGTACGTCGGGCCGGTGGAACCCGCAACCCGAACGCACCGACGTTGCACTCGCTGCCGATGGTCGAGTTGACCGCCGTGTCAGCCGACGGCCTGGTCGAGGCGGAGGAGCTGTACGACGACGCCCTCGACGTTCTGTTCGCCGCCCACCGGGCGCAGACCATCGTGACGGGTGTCGGCTACATCCAATCGCTGACCGAGAGCCAGGGGCCTACCGAGGCCCCATCACCGCCAGATACCTGGGCGGTTGCTGGCACCATCCGAGCCGGTATCAAGCCGGAGCGGGTCGGCTAGGCCCCGCCAAGGGTATCCACACTGTGGGTACCCTTCTCGTCCTCATCAGTTAGTTCGGTCTGGTCGTCCTCCAATATCGTGAGACCTCCTCCGGTCACCAGCTTGTCAAACCGCCCCTTCGGGCTATGCAGCCGAAACACGACTACGTCGTCCAAGTCTTTTGGCTTGAACGCGGTAGCGGATATACCGCCTTTAACCAACAGCTCCCGCCTACTGTCGAGGTCTGCGTTAGACCAGGCTTGCTCATTGGTCTGGCCGGTCTCGCGGTACTCGAAATGAGATTCACGCACCGGGAGCTTCTCCAGCTCAGAGATACGCACGTCCAAGGCCCTGAGCTGCTCTGCGAGCTTGTGTCGCATAGCTTCCGAAGTCATCGTGCCGACCAGGCTAGATAGCTCGTCTACAGCCGCTAGAGCTTCCTTCAACTCGGCCTCGTGAGACTCGGCGGGTATCAACACCCGCTCGGTAACTTTGTCCTGGCCCAGCTCTTCGAGAAATCGGTCCTCTAGCATCTGATAGATAACCTGAGCGTGGATCATTCGTCCGCAAGAGCTGGGGCAGAAATAGTATTCGTACTGGTAGCCGCTGGCTGGTTGCTCAGCATCTGCCTTTGGCTTGTACTTGCGGTGGTACATCATCTTGCCGCACTCGTCGCAGAATATGACCCCGTACAAAGGAGACGTGTTCTGGGTGCGCTTACCGACACCGGGGATTCTTCGGGCTTGTATTGCCAATTGCAGCCTGTCGAACTCCTCGGGGGTAAGCACCCCCTCGTCAGAAACGAGCACGGGCTTACCCTGCGAGTCCCAGACGGTCTGATCTTTGTACGTCGAGTGCCCGAGCAACAGCTTGGATTCCATGATCACGAACAAGTTCGCCGACCGCCATTGTTTACCCTTCGCGGACGGGACACCGTCAGCGTTGAGTTTCTTGGCTACCGCTTCCATAGACATGCCAGAGCAGATGTCGGTGAAAATCCGGCGGATTACCGCCGCCTGGTCCTCTCGCGGCTGCAGCTTCCATCCCCCGTCGTCGCACTTAACGGACTCAAACCCATACGGGAGGGGTCCACCAGGCCACCGGCCAGACTCCACCAGCTTTTTGCGGCTGGACCTAGTGCGTTCTCGTATCGCTTCCAGCTCGCCCTCGGCGAGGAAGCTGATCACCTGAGCTATCAACCGACCCACCGGCGTACTCAGGTCGATATTCTCGGTGACCGAAACTATCGCCTTGTCGTGCTCAACCGCCCAGGCGAACAGCTTGTTCATGTTGATAGTCGACCGGCTCAACCGGTCCAGCTTCCAACAGGCGATGATGTCGAACTCGGGGTGTCGATCCCTGAGCCAGCCGCCTAGCTCTGTCCGCTTGCGTGCGTCCAAGACATCGACAGCGCCGGATACGTCGATGTCCTCGGCCCAACCGACTACGACGTGGCCCTGCATGGTCGCCCACTGCTCTATCAGCTCGCGCTGGCGATCTTCGGAGGTAGATTCCTCGGTCAGACGCGACAGCCGCACCCGTCCCAACACACGCTTACCAGTCATAACGACGATTCTACAATGCCCTGTGTACGATGGATCGTTAAAGGATGTCGAACTGCCGGGTAGCCTAGCATCCGCGCGGGTCATGGCCGTTAATCGCCCGGTTGCGGTCGCCGCTAGCCTGGGCGGGTGAATCTCGACCCGAACCAGGCGTCCATCCGTGAGGCCTGCGAGGCCGGTCTGCTGGCCGGCGCGGTGACCGTCGTCTGGCAGGGCGGGCACGTGCTGCAGGTCAACGAGATCGGCCATCGCGATGTCGGCGCCGGCCTGCCGATGACCCGCGACACGGTGTTCCGGATCGCCTCTATGACCAAACCCATCACCGTGGCCGCCGCGATGACCCTGGTCGACGAGGGCCGGCTGCGCATGTCCGACCCGATCGCGAACTGGTTGCCGGAGTTCGCCGCCCCTCGGGTGCTGGTCGACCCGACCGGTTCGCTGGAGGCCACCACCGCGGCGCGGCGGGCACTGACGGTCGAGGATCTGATGACGCACCGCTGCGGTATCGGCTACGGGTTCTCGGTTCCCGGGCCGATCGCGCGGGAGTACCAGCGGCTGCCCTTCGGGCGCGGACCCGACGCCTGGCTGACGGCACTGGCCACTCTCCCCCTGGTGGGACAGCCGGGCGAACAGGTCACCTACGGCCACGGCACCGACGTGCTGGGCGTACTGCTGTCGCGGATCGAGGGCAAGCCGCTGCCACAGGTGCTCGACGAGCGGATCCTGGGCCCGCTGGGGATGACTGACACGGGATTCTTCATCTCCCCCGAGGCCCGTAGGCGCAGCGCGACCATGTACCGGCTCGACGGCGACACGCTGCGCGACGATGCGATGGGGCCGATGCCGATCACCATGCCGGCGTTTCCCAACGCCGGGGGCGGGCTGATGTCCACCGCGGACGACTACCTGGCCTTCGCACGAATGCTGCTGGCGGACGGCATGTTCGACGGCACCCGGGTGCTCTCGGAAGCTTCGGCGACCGCGATGCGCACCGACCGGCTCACCGATGTCCAGCGGCGGCATCCGTTCCTGGGGGCGCCGTTCTGGGTCGGCCGCGGATTCGGACTCAACCTGTCGGTGGTGACCGATCCGGCGAAGTCCCAGCCGCTGTTCGGGCCCGGAGGCGCGGGAGCGTTCAGTTGGCCGGGCGCCTACGGCACCTGGTGGCAGGCCGATCCCTCCGCGGATCTGATCCTGATCTACCTGGTGCAGAACGCGCCGACGCTGTCCACCGAGTCGGCTGCGGCCGTCGCCGGCAATACCTCCGTCGCCAAACTGCGTGTCGCACAACCGAAGTTCGTGCGCCGGACCTACGCGGCACTGGGCCTGTGAGCGAGTCCTAGCCCCGATTCGCCGCGCGGGCGACCGTTCAGCGGACCACAGCCAGTAGCGATGCCGCAGCTCCGGCGAGTTCGAGATCGCCGCGCAGTTCGGAGCGCTCGCATCCTTGTTCGACGGTGATCCCGCGGCTGGCCAGCCGCCACAGCGTGTCCGGATCCAGGCGCACAGACCCGGCGGGGTCTTCGACCGGCGCAGCAGTCAGATCCCACCCGGTGCCATCGGAGACCACCGCCCAACGACCGCCCGCGGGACCGGTGATCTCGAACCGTATCGCTGTGCCACGCGGACGCCTCTGGCCGCGCAGCGCGACCGGCACGGCGTGGAGGAACGCAACGAGAACCGCGTGCTGCAACTCGACACTGTCAGCGCCGGGGCGAGACACCGCGTCGCGGATCTGCTGTTGATGCACCCAATGCTCCGTATATTCACGGGCGATATCGAGCCAGGCCGGGCTGGTGCCGGTGCCCGCCCACGAAACATTCAGGGGTGCCGCGCCTGCCAACTCCACGGCCGCCCATACGGAATCCAGCTGCGGACCCAGATGAGCCAACAGGTCGATCATGGTCTGGGGGCTGCACTGCCGCATCGCGCGGACAAACTCGCCGTTGACCCGGGCCAGGTAGTTCGGCAGCGTTTCGTGGTCGGCGAAATCCGCACCGCGATGCCCGTCGCGGCTTCCGGAAATACGCCGCACGTAGTCGTTGAGGATGTGCGCGGTGAGGTCGTGTACATCCCAGCCCGGACAGATTGTCGGCTTGGCCCAGTCCCCCGGGTCGAGGGATGTCAGCAGGTCGAGCATCGCCTGGCGTTCCACCGCGAACAGTGGCCGGGTGTCGAGCGGAATCATCGGACTCAGTAAACCGTCTCCGCGCATCCCCGTGCGACCGGGTTTCGCGCAACCTCGTCCCCGATCGAATTCCCCGGCCGAATGATATTGACTGATAATCAGTCAATGCTACGGTGGGCCGATGCGATCGCGGTCAAACACCGTGACGGCGTGCGAACACTCGAAGGAGAAGGGCTATGCCTGTCTCGATCGGAGCAACGTGGTGAAGATTGCGGGTCGTCGGTCCCTGCGGGGCAAGCGGGTCTTGTTGACCGGCGCATCCAGCGGTATCGGGCGGGCGTTGGCCGTTGAGCTCGCAGCCCGAGGTGCGGTGCTCGTCGTGGCGGCCAGGCGAGCCGACCTCCTGGAGGCGCTTGCCGACGAGATCGCCGCTGCTGGGCATCCCCGGCCCACGGTGGCCCCGGCCGACCTGTCCGACGCCGGCGCAGCCCACTCACTGGCCACGGTGGCCTTGAATGCGTTGGATGGGTCGATTGACCTACTGATCAACAACGCCGGCGCCAGTCTGACCGGCGCGCAGTCGATGATCGGCGATGGTTCCGACGCCCGAGCCGTATTCGAAGTCAACGTCTGGTCACCGTTGGCTTTGACCGCCGCTCTGGTGCCGGTGATGCGGGCTGCCGGCACCGGGACCATCGTCAACGTCACCTCCACGATCCAGGCCGTCCCGTTGCCGTTGCTGGGGTATTACGCGGCCTCAAAGGCCGCGCTGGCCCAGGCCACCCGCTCGCTGCGACACGAACTGTGTGACACCGGGATCCGCGTGGTGGAAGTTGTGCCCGGCTCCACCGACACCGCACTGCGCGACATCGACGAAATGCCGTGGAAAAAGGCTCCACCCAAGACCTTGCCACCGGTGAAACCCCAACGGGTCGCGGCCGCCGTCACGCGGGGACTGCAACGGGAGACAACACGCATCGTGTGTCCGCGGTACTCGCTGGCGCCACTGGAGATCCCAGCTCTTGGACGGCTTGCGGCGACCCTCGGCGGCAGGCGAGTGGACACACTCGGTGCCTTGAGCCGCATCGCCTGAGACACAAGGACCTGACGTGGTGCCTCCCAGCCCGGCGCGCACTGCCGACACCGACCGCCGGCAGTTGCTCATCACCGCCGCACGCAAGCTGTTCACCAGCAAGCCATACGACCAGGTGACCACAGCCGAGATCGCGGACGACGCCGGGGTTGCCTACGGGCTCATCGCTCACCATTTCGGAAATAAGCGCGGGCTGTACCGGGCGGTTATGAACGAGATCGCTGTCGAAATCGCCACTCACCAACTGGCACCGCCCCCGAAGGGGGCATCGCCGCGCGATCAACTGCGCCACGCGGTGCGCAACCACATCGCTCACATTGACACCTATGCCGGAAGCTTCGTGGCATTCGTTCGCGGCAACCTCGGCGCCGACGCCGATCAGCAAGCCGCGATCGACGAGCTGCGTTGGATAGGAGCTCAACGAATCCTGCTGGCTCTGGGCATCGCTGCGCCCGTCCCGCCCGCACTACGCACTGCCATGCGCGGCTGGGTCGGTTACCTTGACGAAATGATGATCGACCGCATCCTGCACCGCGACGTCGACATCGACACCGTCGTCGAATTGGCCTGCGCGGCGCTCGTGACGACATTGCGCACAGCACTCAAACTCGATCCGTCGATCGACATCTCCCCCGAAGGCGTTCAAATACTGAACGAATTGGAGTGAAACTACAGGCTCGCCCCGGCACGGCGAGCCTTCTCGAGAGCGGCTTCGCGCATGTGCGCCCGTTCCTCGGGGGTCCACCGCGTAGTCGGCTCGACCACCAGGGTCTCGACCCGATAGCCCAGCATGGTGAACACGAACTCCAGGTAGGGCTGCTGGAAGTCCTGCAGGTCGGGACGGTTGCCGTCGTAGGCGCTGGAGCGGGTCAAAATCAGCTGTAGCGGCTTGCCCTCGCCCAAGGTGCCGACGTGTTCGCCGCGCTCGTTGACGGTGAAGCTGGCCATCGGTTGCACGATGACGTCGATCCACGCCTTCAACGCGTGCGGCACATGCCAATTCCACATCGGCGACGACACCACCAGCCGGTCGAACGAGCGCACCCGTTCGATCTCGGCCAGCACTTTCGACCAGATCTGCTTCTGCTCCGGTGTCCGTCGTTCGCCGTAGAGCGGTGCGAACTTGGCCAGGGCGGCATCCCGCCCGAAGACGACCACCTCATCGGTCCACACCGAGAACCGTTCGACTTCGCCGACCGCGGCGGCGGGTGCGGCGTCCAGGAACGCCTCGGTGAGGGCAGACGACAGCGAATGCTCCTGCTTCGGACTGGCCTCCACCCACAGGGTCTTCATCGCGGTCATCAGATCATCGCAATCGGGGAGATCTTCACGCCGGCCTCGAGTGCGCCGGCCAGCTCGCGCGCCACGTCGTAGTCGAAAACCACGTGCCCGCAGATGATGTCGACGTCGCGTTTGGCGCGCTGCATCGGGTTGGTCAGGAAATGCACGCTGGCGCCGGACGCTTCGAGCAGGTCGCCGATCACAGCGCGCGACTCGTGCACGATGTGCGCGGCCGCCGCACGGGCGTCGGCCCGCATACCCCGGCCGATCCGCTCACCGGCGTCGACGGCGCCCTGAATCCGGCCCACCGTGTCGTCGAGCAACCCGTGCAGCGCCCGCAGCCGAACCCGGGCGTCGCCGAGACGGATCTGTGCGGCCGGCTGGTTCTTCTGCGCTGCAACGGAATACGCCAGCACCCGATCGCTCAGCCGCTGGGCGAACAGGTCGGCGACCCGCTCCGCCGAGCCGAGGGCGGGCATCGCGGCGACCAGCGCCAGTGCCGGAACCATCGGCCACCGGTACGCCGAGGCGTCGTGCAGCTGCGCGCCAGGTGCTGTTCCCGAATAGATGTCGACAACCTTGACCAGTCGGTGCTGCGGCACCCAGGCCCCGTCGATTACGACGTCGTTGGAGCCGGTGGCCCGCATGCCGCAGGTGTGCCAGACATCCTCGACGACGATGTCGGTCGCCGGCAGCAGAACCAACGCCGGGTACGGCGCCTCATCGGCTCCGCAGATCGCTCCGACCATGATCCAGTCGGCATCGGCCACCCCGGTGGCCCAGGACCATCGCCCGCTGAGCCGAATCCCGTCGCCGTCGGGCACACCACGGCCGGTCGGGGCCAGCGGCGCCGGGCACAGCACCGGCCCGTCGGCGAACACCTCGTCCTGGGCCTGCTCTCCGAACAGCGCCAGCATCCAGTTGTGCAGGGTGTAGAACCCCAGGGTCCACGAACTCGAGGCGCAGCCGTGCGCCATCCGGCGGATCGGGTCGAGGATCTGGCCGAACTCGCCCTGCCGGCCGCCGTAGCGCGCGGGCAGCAGCAGGCCGGCCAGCCCGGACTCGCGGTAGGCGGTGACGGTGTCCGCCGGAAGTCGGCGCAGCTCTTCGGCTTCCGCGGCGCGTTCGGCCAGTCCGGTGATGAATTCTTCGGTCAGCCCGGGTTCCGCGGCAAGCGTCATGCCGCGACCGTACCATACCTTTTGGTATGGAGATCAGTGTCGCAGCATCACGTCCACGAACTGTTCGCGGCGGCTGACGGCACGCGGACTCGGGCCTGAGCCGGACAGATGCAGGAACCCGATACCGGCGGCGAACATGGCGCCCGCGCGCATGTCGGCCTCTTCCGCGTCGAATCCGTCGTCGAGAAAGACCTGCCGGACCGCCCGCAGCACCCGGCGATCCGAGGACCGCACCGCCTCGGCGACGTTCTCCTCCGAACGCGCCCACTCCCGCATCGCACGCTCCAACATCCAGTGCCGAGGCCCCACCAGGGAATTCATCATCCTGGACAGTCGCTCACGCGGCGGCAGCACGGCCAGCGCATCGAAGTCGCCGCGATCCTCGTCGCGGACGGCAGCCCAGGTGTCGACCAGCGACTGCCGGTAGGCCTTCATGTCGGTGAAATGCCAGTAGAAGCTTCCCTTGGTGACACCCAGCCGCCGGCAGAGTCGGTCGATGGTCAGCGCCTTGATCCCGTCCTCGGCCAGCAGACCGAAGCCCGCCTGCACCCAGTCCTGCACGGACAGGCGGGGATTGGTTCCCGAACCACCAACATCGGACACGGCCATGGCGCTTCAGCGTACTGACCCCCGACGCGGGTGCATCCGGTTTCCGCGGTTAGGCGTCGGCCCGCCGGCCGGCGTCGTCCAGGGCCCGGCGCGCGTAGGCGCGAACATCGGCGTCGCTGTCCTTGACCGCGATGCTCAGCGCGTCCCGCGCCGCCAGGTCCGATTCGGCCCAGCGCGTCAACCCGAGCACCGCGGCCCTGCGGACGTCCAGGTGCGGGTCATCCAGAGCAACTGACAGCCCGGGCACCGCCGCCGCGGCGTGCGAACCACCCAGTGCCCGTGCCGCGCCCACCCGTACCTGCCACGCCGACTCCCCCAGCGCCGCCGATACGACCGTGAGATCGTCGTCGCTGCAGCCGACTTCGCCCAGTGCGGCCAGAGCGGCGGCACGCACCAGCGGGTCCGCGTCGCCGATCAACGCACGCACGGTGTCGGCTCCGGCGCGCAGGGTCGCGCACGCGTTGGCCACCGCGACGCGCACTTCCCGGTTGCCGTCCCGGGCGGCGGTGGCCACCGCGGTGACGTCGTCAACCGAGACCAACGCGCGTACCGCCTCGATGCGCACCCGGTGGTCGGGGTCGGCCAGCGCGGACCGGTACTGCACCGGGTCACCGGCACTCCGGCTGGACAGCAGGTACACCGCGCAGGCGCGGACAACCGGATCCGGCGAGCCCAGCCGGGCACGGACCGCCCCCGGCTCCGGCAGCACCTCGACCAGTTCACGCGCACCGTCGGCGGCGGTGCGGCGCACCGCGGCGTCATCGTCGGCGAGCGCGGCGAACAGCGCGACGTCGTACCCGTCCGGGGTGTGCTCGGTCAGAGCGGCGACCGCGGTGCGCCGCACCCCGGGATCGGGGTCGGCGAGAAAGCCGGCCAACTCTGCAAGGCTCGGTACCTCCAATGCGACAACGGCTGCGATCCGCGGCGACGGCGGATGCGCGACGGCCGGCGCGGTGGCCCGAGACCGGGAAGTTGCCGGCGCCTGCCCGCCGTGCAGAGGCGGCTGGGTCACCGGGTGCACCGACTGATCGGCCGGGGGTAGTCCGTCGAGTTCGGCCACCGCGACGAAGTAGGGCGCCACCGGCCGTTTGAGGAACTCCATCTGACCGTCGGCCTGCTTGCGAACGTTGAGGTGATACCCCCACTGTGAGTCATCGCGGCCGGGCAGGTCGGCGCGCTCATGGTAGAGACCCCAGCGGGATTCGGTGCGGGTCAGCGACGAGCGGGCGGCCAGCTCCGCGCAGTCGCGGATGAACGACACCTCGACGGCGCGCATCAGCTCGTGCGGGGTGCGGGCGCCCATCTCGGCGATCTCACCGCGCATCCGCTCGAAGGTCTGTACGGCCAGCGACAGCTTGGCGGCCGTCTTGGGCGGGGCCACATAGTCGTTGACGAACCGGCGCAGCTTGTACTCCACCTGCGGCTGCGGTGGGCCGTCCGGGTGTCGCAGCGGGCGGTAGATCAGCTCGTGCGCCTCTGCCAGCTGGTCGACCGGAAGATCCTGCGGCGCCGCGGCATCGGTCAGTGTGGATGCCGCGTGCGCGCCGGCGAGGTCGCCGAACACGAACGCCCCGATCATGTAGTTGTGCGGCACGCAGGCCAGGTCGCCGGCCGCGTACAGGCCGGGCACCGTGGTGCGGGCATGCTCGTCGACCCAAACTCCCGACGCGGAATGCCCGGAGCACAGGCCGATCTCGGAGATGTGCATCTCCACGTCGTGGGTGCGGTAGCTGTGGCCGCGGTTGGCGTGGAACGTGCCGCGGGTGGGCCGTTCGGTGGTGTGCAGGATGTTCTCCAGCGCCGAGAGCGTCTCGTCGGGCAGGTGCGACACCTTGAGGTAGATCGGGCCGCGCGCGGAGTCGATCTCGGATTTGACCTCGGCCATCATCTGCCCCGACCAATAGTCGGAGTCGACGAAGCGCTCCCCCAGCGCGTTCACCTGATAACCACCGAATGGATTGGCGACATAGGCGCAGGCCGGCCCGTTGTAGTCCTTTATCAGCGGATTGACCTGGAAGCATTCGATGCCGGACAGTTCGGCACCGGCATGGTAGGCCATCGAATAGCCGTCACCGGCGTTCGTCGGGTTCTCGTAGGTGCCATACAGGTAGCCCGATGCGGGCAGGCCGAGGCGCCCGCACGGCCCGGTGGCCAGGATCACCGCCTTGGCGCCCACGGCGACGAATTCACCGGTGCGGGTGTTCAGCGCGGCTGCCCCCACCGCGCGGCCGTCACGGGTGAGAACCCGCACCGGCATCAACCGGTTCTCGATGCGGATCTTCTCGCGCATCGCACGTTGCCGCAGCACCCGATAGAGCGCCTTCTTGACGTCCTTGCCCTCGGGCATGGGCAGCACGTAGGAGCCGGAGCGGTGCACGCGTCGCACCGCGTACTCTCCGCGGGAGTCCTTCTCGAACTTGACCCCGTAGCGTTCCAGCCGCTGCACCATGGCGAAGCCGCGGGTGGCGGTCTGATAGATGGTGCGCTGGTTGACGATTCCGTCGTTGGCGCGGGTGATCTCGGCGACGTAGTCCTCGGGTTCGGCCTTGCCGGGTATGACGGCGTTGTTGACACCGTCCATGCCCATCGCCAGTGCCCCGGAGTGGCGCACATGGGCCTTCTCCAGCAGCAGCACCTGCGCGCCGTGCTCGGCGGCGGTGAGTGCGGCCATGGTGCCGGCGGTGCCACCGCCGATCACCAGGACGTCGCAGTCCAGCCGCCGCGGTGTGGCGACATCCGGGATCTGCGGGGACGCTTGCGTCATGAGTGCTCCAATGCGGTGAGGATGGCGGCACGCATCCCGGGTTCTGCTGGGCCGCTGCGTGGTTCGGGTATCTCGATAAGTGCCCGCAGCGGCTGTCCGGCGCGCCCCAGCACCGCCACCCGGTCTCCGAGCGCCAGTGCCTCGTCGACATCGTGGGTGACGAACACGATCGTGGTCGGGTGGGATCGCCAGGTGTCGATCAGCAGCGCCTGCATGGCAGCGCGGGTGGCGCTGTCCAGCGCCCCGAACGGTTCGTCCATCATCACCGCGCGGGGTGCCCCGGCCAGGCCGCGAGCCAACTGAACGCGTTGCCGCATCCCGCCGGAGAGGCTTCTCGGCAGATAGTCGCCGAAGCCGGTCAGCCCCAGCTCGGCGATCCACCGGTCGGCTTGGGCCCGCCGCCCGGTGCGCGGTACACCGCGCAGCCGCAGCGCCAGCTCGATGTTGGAGCGCACCGAACGCCACGGCAGCAGCGCGTTGTCCTGAAACACCACGCCACGGTCCCGCGAGGTGGTCCTCACCTCGGCGTCGTCGGCCAGCACCTGCCCCTGATCAGGGAGCAACAATCCGGCCAGTGCGCGCAGCACCGTCGACTTGCCGCAGCCGGATGGACCGGTAAGCACCAGGATCTCGCCGGGGCGCACGGCCAGGCTCAGCTCGAAAATCACCGGAGAGTCGGTGTAAGACAGCCGGACCCGGTCCAGCGTCAGGCTCATGCCGACCGTCACCGCCCGTTCTCCTCACTGCGCGGCAACCAGCGGGTCAACCGACGCCCGACCGTCTCCACCGCAGCCGAGGTGGCAAACCCCAGCGCGCCGATGGTGATGATGCCGACGAACACGTCCGGGTAGGCCAGCACGGTGTAGGCCTGCCAGGTGCGATATCCGATTCCGAGGCGCCCGGAGATCATCTCCGCGGAGATCACACAGATCCACGACACCCCCATGCCCACCGACAGGCCGCCGAACACGCCCGGCAGGATGCCCGGAATCACCACCTGGCTCAACACATCCCAGCGTCCGCCGCCCAGAGTGCGGACCGAGTCCTCCCACAGCGTGGGCAGGGCGCGCACCGCGTGGCGGGTGCTGACCAGGATCGGGAAGAAGGCGGCCAGGAACGTGATGAACACGATGCCCTGTTCGCTGGCCGGAAACAGCAGGATCGCCACCGGAACCAGCGCGATGGCCGGGATCGGCCGGATCAGTTCGGTGAGCGGGCCGACCACGTCGGCCGCCACCCGCGATCTGCCCAGCAGAATCCCGGTGGCCACCCCGGCCGCAGCGGCCAGGCCGAATCCGGTGAGGATCCGGATCAGCGACTGCGCCAGATCCAGCCAATACGCCTCGGTTCCCAGGCGGCGCACCAGGGTGGAAACGATCTCACCGACGGTGGGCAGCGTGTCGAACCGCAGCCACCACCGCACGTCGGCGGCGGTCAGCAGCTGCCACAGCCCGACCGCGACCGCCACCGAGCCCAGCCGCAGCAGCCAGGACCGTCCCGCCCCGCGCGTCCGGCGCGGTGCCGCGGCCACCGGGGCACCGACCGCCGGGACACCGGTCATGACCGCGGTCACGCCGCACCCGCCAGGGCCTGCTGATAATCGAGCACCACGCTGCCGGGGTGCGCGGCGACATGGCGTTGCGCGCCCGCGGTCGTGTCGAACGGCAGGAGACGGGCACCGTCGCGCACCCAGGCCGACTTGTCGGCGAACCAGCGGGTGCCCAGTTCGGTGTCGTGGACGTACGCCGCCCGAATGCGATCACCGCGCTCACCGGCGGCCCGCACCGCCTGGAGCAGGGCCGTCGGATCGGCCGCGGTCACCGTCGAGTCGGAGCCGTCCAGCCAGAGCTCGCCGGCCTGCGTCGCGGGTTCGTCGACGGCGCCGACCGCCTTGTCGTAGTCCAGCTTTCGCTCCGCAAACGCTGCACGCAGCGGGCGGTCGTCGACGAATCCGTCGACATCCAGGTCGGCGAAGTCACCGATCGACTTCAGATACGGCACGTCGTTCTTCAATGCCTCGACCAGGGCGGGTTTGAGGGTGGTGTCGAACGATGTTCCGCCGGGCCCGTTGTAGAGATAGACGACCTCCTGCGGCAGTCCGCTGTCGGCTGCGACGATTCGGGCCGCCTCCAACGGCTTGCGCTTCAGGAAGTCGGTGGCGTCGAGCTGGGCCTGCAGGAACGCGCCGAGCACTTCCGGGTGGTCCTTGGCGTAGCCGCGGCGTACCACCACACCGTGCAGGGTCGGGTAGTTCAGCTCGGCGCCGTCGTAGAGCAGTCGTGCCCGGCCCTGGTAGACCAACAGCCCGGGCCAGGCCACGAACTGCGACAGGCCCTGCACCTGACCGGATTCCAGTGATGACGCACCGACCTGTGGTTGCTGGTTGAGCACTTCGACGCTGGCTCCCGAGCCGGCCAGCGCACGCAGCAGGGTGCCGTGGCCGGCGGATCCGACACTGGCCGACACCTTGGCACCGGCCAGGTCGGCCAGCGTGTCCGCGCGCGACTCGGGCGCCACCACCACCATGTTCAGTGCCCCCCGGGGGTGATATCCGGTCACCGCGACGATCTCGGTGCGGGCCTGCGGATTGGCTTGGGTTCTGACCCCGTTGACCAGCATCGGATAGTCGCCCATCGAGCCGATGTCGATCTTCTCGGCGAGCATCTGCGCGGTGATCGGCGCGCCGGTGTCGTAGTCCTGCCAGTCCACCCGGTATCGGGTGCCGGTGCGGGCGGTGATGTCGGCGAGCCGGCGCTCCAGGTAGCCGCGGGCGCGCAGCAGGGTCCCGGCGGTCGCGGTGTTGATGGTCTTGGACTGGTAGCCCACCACCACCTCGACCGAATCAGCCGAGGCGGTGGTGTCCAGCGAGCAGCCAGCCGCGATGACGGCGGTTAAGGCCAGTGCGATCACGGTTCGGTTCATGTATCACCTTGGTGGTCAATGCATTCAGCGGATGAGGTAGGGCATGTTGACGGTGACCGCTCCGGTCGGGCAACGGGCCGCGCACGGTCCGCAGTACCAGCACTCGTCGACGTGCATGAAGGCCTTGCCGTTGTCCGGGTTGATCGCCAGCGAGTCCAGCGGGCAGATGTCGACGCACAGCGTGCAGCCCTCGATGCACAGCGACTCGTCGATCGTCACGGGAACGTCGGACCGGCCGTTGATCAGCGTCATGGAGTGCTCCTTGTCAGGTTGCCGCGCATGGTGACCCGGTCACCACGCATCCGGATGTATTCGAGGTCGACGGGCCTGCCGTCGGCGAGGGTGGTGAGCCGTTCCAGCATCAGCAGGGCCGCACCGCCGGGCAGCTGCAGGATCGTCGCGGAATGCCGGTCGGCCGGAATCGCTTCCAGCGCCAGGCTCGCGGCGCCGAGCGGCTGCCCACTGATCTGCTCGATCAGCGGAAACAGGTCGTTGGTCTCCAACGGGTGGGCCAGCACCGCGGCGCCGATGTCGGGAACCAGATAGGTCTGGTCCAGGCTCAGCGGCAGATCACCGAGGTAGCGCAACCGTTCGATGAACACCACCGGTGCGCCCGGCTCGAGGAGCAGCCGCCGCGCCACCGACGGTGGCGCGGAGATCGTTGCGGCGGCCCGCACTTCGTTGCGCACCTCTTGACCATCGAAGGTCTCCTGCAGGCCGAGCAGCACGTCCAAGCCGTGGTCGAATTTGTGCTGCGCCACATGGGTTCCGACCCTGGGCCCCCGGTGGATCAGTCCCTCGTCCTGCAGCGCGGCCAGCGCCTCACGAATGATGTTGCGGGAGACCACGAACTCGGCGGCCAGTTCCGGCTCCCCGGGCAGCCCGTCCCCGTAGGCGCCGCCGTGAATCTGGTGCCGCAGCACGTCGGCGACCTGGCGGGCCCGGTCCGCACGGCGGATCGGCTGCGGTGCGATGCGGACCTCGGCCATGCAGACACGCTAAGGGCGCACCAGCGACGAAGACAGTGCCGCGAAAGCATGCTGACCTGCGGATTGACCCATTGCGCAACCCGGAAGTGCTCAGCTGCCAGCGGAAATCCGTCGCCGGGGCGCCATTACGCCACCGCTGCTGCGGCGGACGGGGAAACAATCGCGGTGAGGGAAACCGACCGCGCTGAGCGCGGGGCGCCCCAGGTTACCGGCCGGCTCCGCGGCTCACTGGGCGCTTTGCGCGAACCGGGCCAGGGCTTCCTGGGTGAAGACCGCCAACCCCAGGTCGGGGTTGTAACCGTGGATCTCCTTGACGTCGAGTTCGGCCAGGAAATACAGGATCTCCTTGGAGACCACCTGCCCGGGCACCAGCACCGGGAAGCCGGGCGGATACGGAACCACGAACATGGTCGACACCAGGGTCTTGCCGTCGGCGACCCGGCGGCCGGCGTCCCCGAGCAGCACATGTTCCCGGTCGGACTGCTCGTAGCCGCCATAAAACGCCGAGCGCATATCGCCGAATGGGCTGGCGCCACCGGGCCGAAACGCGGCGTCGAATTCACTGAAGTCCGGCAGCGGCGGCAGGTCCTCGGTGATCTCGGCGACCCTGCGCTGCTGCAGCGCGCGATCGTCGTTACTGGCGGCGTTCCAATTCCGGTCCAGGTCGGTGGAGATCCGGCGCAGGGCGTCGAGCAGGTAGTGCACGCTCGACCAGGTGACGCCGATGGTGAAGATCAACAGCACCGAATTGATCGAGGTCTTGTTGATCTGAATCCCGAACTGGTCCATCAGGATCTTCTCGCGGAAGTCGTAGCCATTCATGCCGGTCTTGCCGACGAACAGCGTGACCCGGGTGGGATCGAGCACGAACTCGTCGGAGCGCCAGGCCTCGTTCCACTCCGCCAGCGCGCCCTGGCGAACCTGGCGGTAGGACTGCACCGTCGAGGTCCGGAACCGGTCGGGCACCAGGTCGTCCTCGTCGAGGATGCGGAACCATTTGCCGATCAGCCGGTCTTTGCGTACCCGATGCCGAAACACCAGCGCCATGTCGTAGCACCGCCGGACCATTTGGAAGCCTTCGATGTCCACCTGCCGGCGGGCCAGGTCCAGCGAGGCCAGCAACTGCTGATTCGGGGAGGTGGAGGTGTGGGTCAAAAACGCCTCGGTGAACGATTCGCGGGCCAACGAGTTGAAGTCCTGATCCCGCACATGGATCATCGACGACTGCCGCAGCGCCGACAGCGACTTGTGCGTGGAGTGCGTCGCATACACGCGTACCCGCACGGTGGGGGCGGGCAACAGCCGGTGCTCGCTCCACTGGGAACGATCGACGCCGGCCATGGTGACCTGCCACGCCTGGTATTCGGCGGCGTACTCGGCTGAGCCGAGCATGGCCTCGAGCCGTTCGGCGGCAACCATCGCGGTGCGCTGCCGAGCCCACGGCACCGCGGTCGCAAACGCGTACCAGGCCTCGTCCCACAGGAAGCAGATGTCCGGCTTGATCGCCAGGATCTCCTCCATCACCCGCTGCGGGTTGTAGACGACACCGTCGAAGGTGCAGTTGGTCAGCAGCAGCATCCGGACCTTGTGCAGCTGTCCGGCGGCCTCCAGGTCCAGCAGCGCGCGCTTGATGGTCTGCAGCGACACCGCCCCGTAGATCGCGAACGGCGCCAGCGGGTAGGCGTCCAGGTACATCGGATACGCCCCGGCCAGCACCAGGCCGTAGTGGTGCGATTTGTGGCAGTTCCGGTCGATCAGCACGATGTCGCCCGGCCGGGTCAGTGCCTGCACGACGATCTTGTTGGCCGTGGAAGTCCCGTTGGTGACGAAGTAGGTGTGGTCGGCGTTCCAGGTCTGCGCGGCCTTGTTCATCGCGACCCGGATGGTGCCGTGCGGATCGAGCAGCGAGTCCAGCCCGCCGGACGTCGACGAGGTCTCGGCCATGAAGATGTTGCGTCCGTAGAACTCCCCCATGTCCTGCAGTGAGCGGGAGTTGAAGATGCTGGCGCCGCGTGCCACCGGAAGCGCATGGAATTGGCCGACCGGCTCAGCGGCATAGGCCCGCAGCGCATCGAAATAAGGTGTGGAGTAACGCTTCCGAATACCTGCCAGCACGGTGCTGTGCAGGTCGGTGACGTCGTTGAGCCGGTAGAAGGAGCGGTCGTAGACATCCGGCTCGGCCTCGGTATCGGCCGCGATCGACTCGTCGGTGAGCAGGTAGAGGTCGATGTGCGGACGCAGCAGGCGCATCCACTCCCCGCACTCGATGGCATCACGGCCGCAGTCGACTGTGCCGGCGTCGTCGTTGGCCCCCAGCAGAGTGTTCATCAGCGGCACCCGGTCGCGTGACCGCAGCGGCAGGTCGTGCCGGACGATCGCGGCCTGAACCTCGCCGTTGAGCGCCACCGCGGTGACGGCGTCCTCGACGCTGGAAACCACCAGCAGCTCGATCTGCACTTCGTCGTCGGCGTTGCGCAGCGCCCGCAGGCTTTCCGCCAGGCTCTCGGGGGCATCCGGCGGCGAGTCGTCGGCCAGCAACACGGTGTAGAACTGCTGATGCCGGGCCTGGGCCACCAGCTCCTGGTCGGACAGCGGCGAGCCGAGGTCGAACAACGCCGCCCGGTCGCCGTAGTCCGACAGCAGCCGCACCACCAGCGACACCTGCTCGGTGAGCGACACGGTGGCCATCGCCTCGAGGTAGCCCCGGAAGGTGGCCAGGTTCGCCGCGCCCGGGAACAGCCAGTACCGCTCGTAGGCGCCGATCCGGTCCAGCAGCCGCTTCACCCGCGCGGCATGGTGGGTGGTCTCCAGGCCGGTCCGGTGGGCCGCGGCCAGTTGCCGGCAGGCGTCGTCGAGCAGGTTCCAGGTGTCGACCCGGGAATATGACGGGTTCGCCACCGCTGCCAGCGCCGACACCCGTAGCCTGTGCGATTGCCCGCCGATGCCAGAGGTCATAGGGCCAGTGTGGCCCGCTTCGTGACGACGTGGGGCGCTTTCGCGGGCCCGGCAAAGGGCTCGCGGGGTTGTGCAAGAGGATTAGGCCCTTCGGTCTGGGAGCCGAATGACTGTGTCAGCGGGCCGCGGCCCTGGGTAGCCTCGGCCAGGTGGGTGACACCTCCAGGATCGACGCCTATACCGCTGCGCTGGCCGGCACGCAGACGGCCGAGGAGGCCTGCGAACGCCTGGCCGCTGCCGGATGCGCCGGGGCAGTCGAGGGCGACTCGGTCGTCGTCGACGACGGCGAGGTGAAGGCCAGCCCGTTCGAGGGTGTCAACAAGATCGGCGACAGTTTCTACCTCTGGTGCCTGCACGACCGCGATGGTGAACTCATCCGATGCACCCCGCGTGGACCGCACGGGAGTTGCCCTCCGCGGCACTGAGCCGACGCAATTTCGCGGTATCGGACCCGGCAGACGCCATCGCCGACAACCTGGCCCACTTCACTGCCCGGTCGATGAACACCGGCTTCGCTGCGCCCTGCGCACCGCATCGCTTGTAGCAATTCGATTTGTCTCAGAGTGAGACATTGAAGCACCGAATCCGCGGATTAGATCTGTTGTGCATTAACCCATCCGGCACCCGGCCGGTACGCACGCAGGAGGCGCAATTTGAACGGGTAAGGCCCAACGAAGGCTATTGCCGCGCTGCTCTTCTCGGTTGACGGGGCCGACCTCACGACCGAGTGGGCCATCAGCGCAATCGTCACCCCGTCAGACCTCCTGCTTGCCGGGTTATCTCTTCCAACCTCTACCAAAGGATTTCAGCAAATGGCCGCACGCCCGCCCCTACCTTTTGACTTCTTGCCCAAGGTGGCGACCTTCACCGTTACCAGTACGGAGATCACCGACGGCCAACCGATGCCCCAGCCTCAGGCATCGGGGAAGTTCGGCGCCGGCGGCGAGGACTGCTCCCCGCACCTGTCCTGGTCCGGATTCCCCGCGGAGACCAAGAGTTTTGCCGTCACCTGCTATGACCCGGACGCTCCCACGCAAAGCGGGTTCTGGCACTGGGCCGTCGCGGACATCCCCGCCGATGTGACCGAACTGCCCAGCGGGCTGGGCCTTTTGGGGAAACGTGACTTCACCAACGGTGCGATCTCTCTGGCAAACGACGCCGGCCTCCCCGGCTATCTGGGGGCGGCTCCGCCGGCCGGCCACGGCCCGCACCGCTACATCTTCACCGTGCACGCCGTCGACGTCGAGAGCCTGGGCCTTCCTGCCGAGGCAACACCGGCATTCCTCGGCTTCAACCTGTTCAGCCACACCCTGGGGCGCGCGACCATCATCCCCACCTTCGAGCAGTAGCCGCCTGACGACGAAACAAAGGTAGTAACGATGACCAACCAGAAATTGGCGGATCAGAAAGCGTTGTTGTTCCAGGCGCTGGTTCCGACTGAAGCGGCGAACCTCGTGGCGTTGATGGAGAACATCGTGCCCCACCGGGATCCTGAACTCCGCGACATCGTCTTCTATACGGCCCTGTGCTTCGACGCCGGCTTGGCCACCGCCACGGCGTTGCGGGCAGAGGTACGGGATCTGTTCAAAGAACTCGACCAGCAGGCCCACACGAATGGAGCCGCCTCCTTCGCCGCGGCCCCGCCGGACGTCCAGAAATCATTGCTCACCGCGATCGAAGGCCGACCGATTTTTCAACAGCTCGTCTACGCCACGGTGTCGGACTTCTATAACCGTCACGCCGTCTGGCAGGCCATCGGTTATCCGGGCCTGGCCCAGCGGGATGGCAAGGGCTACATCAATCAGGGATTCGATGTCCTCGATTGGGACGAGCCGACGAACTGATCACGACACGCTCGAACACATTGCTTGAGTATCGAAAGAAGGTGCCACATGGCTAGAACTGCACTCAAAGTACCCCTGGACGAGGCGGTAGAGGTCGTTGTGATCGGGACCGGAGCCGGGGGCGGCAACGTCATCCGTGAGCTCTGCCTCGCCGGCGTACGGGTGGTGGCCCTGGAGGCCGGTCCACGACTGGACGCCGACAACGACTTCGAGGAAGACGAAGTCGGGATGTACCACAAGCTGAGTTGGCTCGATCCGGTCGGCGTCACCGGAAAGGACATCAGCGGAAGCGCGGCCTGGATCTGTAAAACGGTCGGGGGCAGCACGACGCACTGGGCAGGCGCCGCACTCCGGTGGCAGCCTCACGAGTTCAAGGCCAAGACCACTTACGGCGACGTCGAAGGCGCGGACCTCGTTGACTGGCCGATCGACTATGACACCCTCGCCCCTTACTACGACAAGGCCGAGAAGCTCCTTGGGGTGGCGGGCGCGGTCACCAAGCTGCCCGCGGGCAACACGAATTTCCTTGCCCTCAAGCGCGGAGCCGACGCCCTGGGAATCGACGCCCACGCCGGAAACATCGCGATCACCACCGAGGACTACCAGGGTCGCGGTATCTGCACGCAACGCGGATATTGCTTTCAGGGCTGCCGCAATCAGGCCAAGTGGAGCAGCCTGTTCGAAGCGATCCCGACAGCCGAGGACACGGGCTGGCTCGACCTACGCCCCAACTGCCAGGCACTGAGCATCACGACCGATGACGATGGACGTGCCAGCGGCGTGGTGTACGCCGATCCGGACGGCAAGATCGTCGAGCAGAAGGCTCAGTACGTCGTGGTCGCGGGCAACAGCATCCAGACACCCCGACTGCTGCTCAACTCGGCCACACCGCGCTTTCCCGACGGCCTGGCGAACGGCAGTGGCGCTGTGGGCCGCTATTACATGCGGCACCTGACGGCGTCCAGTTACGCCAAGTTCGACAAGCCGGTGCACGCCTACAAGGGCATCACAATGATGGGCATGGTCGATGCATGGCACGACAGCCAGCCCAAGGACCGCGGATTCGTCGGAGGATTCCACCTCGAGACGATCTTCCTCGGCCCGGCATTCACCGCCGTCTTCGTCGCCCCCGGTCCGCTGACATCGACCAGCGGCAGCCGTGCTCTGTGGGGCGAGGAACTGGCCGACATGATGGAGTCGTACACCCATCTCGCCGGCCTGTGGATCGTCGGCGAAGACATGCCCCAGGCAGACAACCGAGTCACGGTCGACCCGGACCACAAGGACCAGTTCGGCATGCCGATTCCGGTGGTCAACTACGCCGACCACGCCAACGACACGGCTATGCGTGAATTCGCCTGGGGCAAATCCCGCGAGCTCTACACCGCCGGTGGGGCAACCACCGTATGGGACACGCCCCCGTACCCGGCGACGCACAACCTGGGCACCTGCCGGATGGGGTCGGACCCCGCCACCTCGGTGGTCAACGAGTACGGACAGGCCCACGAGGTCCCAAACCTGTTCATCGCCGACGGCAGCGTGTTCCCGACGAGCGGGTCGGAGAACCCCACGCTCACCATCAGCGCCCTGGCGATCCGCCAGGCGGAATACATCACCTCGGTGATGGCTGAGGAAATGTCGGGGTAGCCATGGGGTGCACAGACCGGTGCGGGAGACCGACGGCACGCACTGAGCTTCCGGTACGGGTGTTTCACAACTTCAACGAGGAGCCCGCCCCGTTCCATGCCGATGACCAGTTTCGTCAGGTGGCGAAGTTCGGCGTCAGCATGGATGCCGACGCGACACCCGACGCCATCCAGACGTTGTTGGCGTTCGTGGCCGATCAACTCAATCGCGATGCGCCGAGCGCGCATTGGGGGAAGGACCGCCGGTTTCGGCGCGACCACACCCTGTCGGTCGGAGACGTCGTCGCCATCGGCGACCAGGCCTGGGCACATGAGCGCACGGGTTGGCGGCGCGTGACACTGCTGGACGACCAGATCTGGGTGGAGGTAGGGCGCACCAGAAGCGGAGATCCGCTGCTGTCCCGGGTGTGAGAACAACACCCGATGACCGACCCGCTGACCGAAGTCGAACAAAGAGTGCTGTGGCTGTCCACCGCGATGATCCATCACGCCAATCGGATTCGCCCTAATCCGTCTGGGATCAAGGTCGGCGGTCACCAGGCGTCGTGCGCGTCGATGGTGACGATCATGACGTCGCTGTGGTTCGACCAGTTGGGCCCGGATGATCGGGTCTCGGTGAAACCGCATGCCGCTCCGGTGCTCCACGCGATCAACTGCCTGCTGGGCAATCTCGATCCGAAGTACCTGACGACACTGCGTGAATTCGGCGGCCTGCAGTCCTACCCCAGCCGGCACAAGGACCCGGATCCGGCCGACTACGCCACCGGTTCGGTGGGCATCGGCGCCACCGCACCGATCTGGGGCGCCGTCGCCCGGCGCTACGTCAACACGGTCAGCGGTCAGACCGGCTCAGGCCGGCAGTACTCCCTGGTCGGAGACGCTGAGTTGGACGAGGGTGCGGTGTGGGAGGCGATCATCGATCCCGCGACCGCAGAACTCGGCGAAGTCGTGTGGATCGTCGACCTGAATCGGCAGTCGCTGGACCGCGTAGTTCCCAGTATCGCCGCGGGGCGACTGGAGGCGATGTTCGCCGCCGCAGGCTGGCAGGTCATCGTGGTGACGTTCGGAAGACTGTTGCGGAAGCTGTTCGCGCAACCCGGCGGACCGGCATTGCGCACCCGGCTGCTCGAAATGCCCAATCCCGAATACCAGCGGCTACTGCGCTGCAGCCCGGCGACATTGCGCGTCCGGTTGCCCGGCGTCGGGGCCGAAGCCGCTGAGATCACGCGACTGATCGCCGATCTCGACGATGCCACCCTCGCCGGCGCGATCAGCAATCTCGGCGGCCATGACCTTCAGGAGCTCCGCGCCGCCTACGCCCAGATCGACGATGCGCGACCGACGGTCATCATCGCCTACACCGTGAAGGGCTACGGACTGCCCTCCCAGGGGCATCCGCAGAACCATTCCTCGCTGCTGACGGTCGAGCAATTTCACCGGCTGGCTGCCGATCTCGGCACGAACCCCGATAAGCCCTGGGAACTTTTCGAACCGGACTCCCCCGCCGGACGCCTCTGCGCCGCGGCCTCGGCACGGTTGCACCGCAACGAGCCTGACCACGTCGCACCGCCGACGGTGCCCACCGATATCGGCCGAACACCGAAAGGCATCTCGACGACACAAGCCGCGCTGGGACGAGTCCTCCTCGACTTGACCCGGGAGGCGCCGCAGGTAGCCCGGCGGGTTGTCACGGTCAGCCCAGATGTCAGTTCCTCGACCAATCTGGCCGGATGGCTGAACAAGGTAGGTGTGTGGTCGCCGACCGAACGACAGGACTGGTTCGCCGACGACCCGGAAACCATCATGCATTGGCGCGAGAAACCCACCGGCCAACACATCGAGCTCGGTATCGCCGAGGTCAACCTGGTGGGGCTGATCAGCGAGCTCGGCACCACCTGGAGCCGGTGGGGCCAAGCCCTTTTACCCATTGGTGTCCTCTACGACCCGTTCGTCGAACGAGCACTCGAGCCATGGTCGTTCGGCATCTACGCCGGCGGTCAATCGATCCTGGTGGGCACGCCCTCCGGAGTCAGCCTGGCCCCGGAGGGCGGTGCGCATCAGTCGATCAAGACACCGTCGATCGGAATCGAGCAACCCGGTTGTGTCAGCTACGAGCCGGCGTTCGGCATCGAGGTGGAATGGACTCTGTTGGAGGCCATTTCGCGGCTGGGCCGTCACGATGGCAGCTCGTCGTATCTTCGGCTGTCCACCCGCCCGGTCGACCAGACCCTGGCTGCCGTGCCGCCGGATCCGGCCGCCCGAGAGCGACGCCGGCGCCAGGTGTTGGCCGGCGCCTACACGCTGCGCCCCGCCGAACGCCCGCATGTGCAACTGGTCGGGATGGGGGCCATGATCACCGAAGCCCTCCGAGCAGCGGATCGGCTGGCTGAGTCGGGGGTCCGCGCCGAAGTGGTCTGCGTAACCAGTCCGAGCCGATTGTTTGAGGCGACCCAGGCCCGCCGCGGCCTATGCGACGCTCCGACCTGGGTTCTCGATCAGGTCTTCCCCGCCTCGCGGTCGGCACCGATGGTGACGGTGCTCGACGGCCATCCGCACACCCTGTCCTTCCTGGCCACGGTCAACCGCGTACCGGGTGTGGCCTTGGGCGCCACCAGGTTCGGCCAGTCGGGCGACCTCGACGACGTCTACCGGTATCACGGCATAGACACCGATTCCGTGGTTCGCGCCGCACTCGACGCAATCGGGTGACGCCGGCTCCCTGAGCGGTCAGGCCGGCGGTATCGGGTTGGGCAGCATGCGTTCGCGCAGGGCCGCCAGCTCCTCGTCACGACGCCGGGTGCTGTGGGCGTCGGGTATGGCAGACGGGACGATGCCCAGCGCACTCAGCAGTTCACCTGCGGGTTTTGAGGGGTCCCGCTGACCGATCACGGGCACCAGGCCATGTTCGGCCAAATGCGTGAACACCAGATTGACGATCGTCCAGGGGTTGTACGCGACTGATAATGATTCCGCCGGCATGTTCACGAGCACACCTCCATTGATAGCTTCTCGCCGGCGGTACGGCCCATAGCAGCCACTGCGCGGCAACGCTTTCACGTTAGGCCTCTGAACAAGGTGAGCGACGTCTCATATTAAGACGCTCGAACAGCAAGCCTTCCTGCACTCTGATCCCGGTAGACGTGAGCGGACTACGCGCTCACCGACTACAGCCCAATCAATAAAAGGAGAGGCGATGACACGTCAAAGCGTGGCGAGGGCTCACCAGAAGATCCAAGAGTTGTCCTGGGACCCCCTGTATCACGAGCCGGTGTCGCAGTACGGAACCGACTACAAGTTCCACAAGGCAAACAAAAAGGATCCTCTCAAGCAGGTGTTGCGGTCCTACTTCCCGATGCAGGAGGAAAAGGACCACCGCGTCTACGGAGCTGCCGACGGGGCTATCCGCGGCAACATGTTCCGTCAGGTGCAGGAGCGCTGGATGGAGTGGCAGAAACTGTTCCTGTCGATCATCCCGCTGCCGGAGATCTCGGCGGCGCGCGCCATGCCACTGCTGGTGGATGCGGTCCCGAACCCCGAACTGCACAACACGCTCGCGATTCAGATGATCGACGAGGTGCGGCACTCGACGATTCAGCAGAATCTGAAGCGCATTTACATGAACAACTACATCGACCCGGCCGGCTTCAATTCAAGCCTCCGGTGCTTCCAAAACAACTACGCCGGTACCATCGGGCGCCAGTTCGCGGAGGGATTCATCACCGGTGATGCGATCACGGCGGCCAATATCTACCTTCAGCTCGTCGCTGAAACGGCGTTCACCAACGTGCTGTTCGTCGCAATGCCCGGGGAGGCGGCCGCCAACGGTGACTACCTGCTTCCCACGGTGTTCCACTCGGTGCAGTCCGACGAATCGCGCCACATCAGCAACGGCTACGCCACACTGCTGATGGCGCTGTCCGACGAGGACAACCGCGAACTGCTCGAGCGCGACCTGCGCTACGCATGGTGGAACAACCACTGCGTCGTCGACGCGGCGATCGGCACCTTCATCGAGTACGGCACCAAGGACCGGCGCAAGGACCGGGAAAGCTACGCCGAGATGTGGCGCCGGTGGATCTACGACGACTACTACCGCAGCTACCTCGTTCCGCTCGAAAAGTACGGCCTGAAGATTCCGCACGATGTGGTCGAGGAGTCCTGGAACCGCATCTGGAACAAGGGCTACATCCACGAGACCGCGCAGTTCTTCGCGACCGGCTGGATGTGGAACTACTGGCGTATCGACCCGATGACCGACAAGGACTTCGAGTGGTTCGAGTACAAGTACCCGGGCTGGTACGACAAGTACGGCGTCTGGTGGGAGAACTACGCTCGCCTGTCGAAGCCGCGCGGAAATCTGCCGATCGCCTACGAGCCGGTGAACTACTACTACCCGCATCGCTGCTGGACCTGCATGGTCCCCTGCATGATCCGCGAGGACATGGTCTGCGAGAAGGTCGACGATCAGTGGCGCACCTACTGCTCGGAGACCTGCTACTGGACGGACTCGGTCGCCTTCCGGCCCACCTACAACGGGCGTGAGACCCCGAACATGGGTCAGCTGACGGGTGCCCGCGAATGGGAAACCCTCTACCACGGGTGGAACAACGCCGACCTGATGGCCGACGGCGGGTATGTGCGTGCAGACGGCAAGACCTGCACCGCGCAGCCCCACCTGAGCCTCGACCCGAAGGACATGTGGACGCTCGACGACATCCGCAAGGCCCCGCCTGCCGCCAGTCCGAACGTCGCGATCAATGAGATGACCGACGCCGAGCGCGACTTGTGGGCACAGGATTACAGACTCGGTGGCCCCGGTGGTCGCTACGCCGAGCCGGCAGTCCCAGGCGCGAAGCGCACCGCGTAGCGGTTCCACGACGGGGAGGGATGTCTCGGCTACAGCGCGGGCCGAACATCCCTCCCCCCTGGGCCGCACAAATCAAAGGAGAAAATAATGGCCAACGAGCACCTCGTGCGCTTTGAGCCGGTGGATCTCGAGCTCCGGGTGCCCGAGAGTAAAACCATCCTTCAGGCTGCTTTCGACCAGGGCATCATGTTGATGCACGGCTGTAAGGAAGGACAGTGCGCAGCCTGTAAGTCCTTCCTTCTCGAGGGCGACCCTGAGGACGTCGAGCACGACAAGTATTCGACATTCGCGCTGCCTGATTTCGAACGCGACGAAGGGCACGTCCTGCTCTGCCGGGCACACGCCTACGCAGACCTGACCATTGAGCTGCTCAACTACGATGAGGAGGTCATCAAGTCGGGGATACCGATCCAAGACGCAACGGTCGAAGTGGTGTCCAAGGAAAAGGTCACCCGTGATCTCTGCAATCTGGTTCTGCGACTGGTCGATCCGCCGGCACTGAGATACTTCCCGGGTCAGTACGTCGATTTCAAAATCCCCGGCACTGACATCTGCCGGTCGTTCTCGATGGCCAGTATTCCCACCGACGACAGCGACCTGATCGAGTTCGTCATCAAGATCTATCCGGACGGGTATTTCTCGCAGATTCTGGACAACCAGGTGGCAGTAGGCGACCGCCTGGAGATCAACGGCCCCTACGGCATGTTCACGCTGCGGGAGAACCCCGGCGCCGACCTGCTCTTCCTCGGCGGCGGTGCCGGCATGGCGCCGATCCTCTCGCTACTCCGCTCGATGGCAGAAAATGACATCAAGCGCCCGGCACGCTTCTACTACGGTGCTCGCACCAAGGACGACCTGTGCTTCGAGGACGAGCTGCGCACATTCGAGTCGACGCTGGCGGACTTCCGTTACATCCCTGCGCTTTCCGAGGCAGACGACGACAGCGACTGGGATGGGGAGACCGGCTTTATCACCGATGTGCTCCGCCGCGATATGACGAATCTTGACGGCACCGACGTCTACATCTGCGGTCCACCACCGATGGTGGAGGCGGCGCTCGAGATCATGCCTGCACTCGGCGCCAATGAGAAGCGCATCTTCTTCGACAAGTTCACCACCACCGGTGAGCCTGAAAGCTCCTAAATATTCACCACCAACCAAGGAGAAATTGATGACCGTCACGTCCGAACGTAGCGTGCCCCGGCTCGAATTCACCGACGCCGAGGCCGGCGCAAGGGAGTTTCCCGACTCCGATTCGCGCCGCTACAACTACTTTGAACCCAGTAAACGCAAGCAGTCGCACTACGAAGACGTAACCGTTGACGTGCAGCCCGATCCCCGGCGCTGGCTGGCGCAGGGCTGGCTGTACTCGTTCGCGGACGGCAAAGGCGGCTACCCGCTCGACTGGACAGCCCTCAAGGCCTGGGGCTCCGACCGCGAAGCACCGGTACGCAAACCGGGATCGGGCGGTCAGGGCCACGGCTGGCCGGCGCACGGATGGCACGAGTTCCGGGACCCGAACGAGGCCTGGGAGCTCACGATGTTCCGCTACAACGCGAGCGTCGTGCGGCAGCTGACCCAGAACATCGACGCGGCTCGCCAGACCAAGGCGTTCGACCAGTGGCGCACCAACTGGATCGACTTCGTCGCTCGCCATGTCGGCGCGTGGATGCACGTGGACCACGGGCTGGGGATGCATGTCTTTGTCCAGGCCAACCGGCGCGGACCGACGAACATGCACAACACCGCATTCGCCATCAACGCCATGCACCGGCTGCGTATGGCTCAAGAGCTGGCGCAGTACAACATGACCCTGACCGACGAGATCGACGGTTTCGACGGGACGGCCCACCTGTCCGCGTGGAACACCGACAGCGCCTGGCAGGGCGTGCGGGAGCTCACCGAGAAGCTGACCACGATCAGCGACTGGGCAGAGGCGATCTTTGCGACCAACATCGTCTTCGAAACCCTGGTGGGTGAGCTGTTCCGCAGCCATCTGGTGCAGCAGGCCGCGCCCGGCAACGGCGACTTCATCACGCCCACCCTGATGGGCGCCGAGGAATACGACTTCGCTGAGCGCGACCTGCAGTACACGACGCACCTGTTCCAATTGCTGGTCGACGACAAGGAATTCGCGGCGCACAACAAGGAAACGCTGCAGTCCTGGCTGTCCACCTGGGTTCCGAGCTGCATCTCCGCGGCACGCACCCTGCAGCCGCTGTGGTCGCAGCCCGATGTGAAGCCGGCCCGCTTCGAAGAGAGCCTGGATCGCGTCAAGAACCGGTTCACCGACCTCATCACCGGACTTCACCTCAACATTCCGAAGGAACTCGCACAGTGAAGCCCGACAACTCGCCCGGACAAGCCGCCCAACCCCTGAGGAGTTCTCTGTCATGAGCACGACGACTACGTCAGCCGACAACCCGCTGAAGAAGAAGGTTCCCACGTCGTTCAAGGTCGACAGCACGCCGTCGAACATGTGCGGATTCACCCTGATGAACAACCAGGTCGGCGAGGTCATGGCGGGCGTCATGCGCGGCAAGGACAACGTCGATGTCACGTCACCGCTGCCCTCTCTGATCCGCGTCGACGGCAAGGACCGTATCGAAATCCTCTACTCGGAGATGGACGAGGCGGCCGGCGAGGAGGCCGGTTGGTTCGACCAGGCGGAGTTCGAGGCCAACATGTCGACCCACTATGGCCGGATGGTCTTCCTGGACGACCGCGCGATCGTATTCGCCAACCCTGAGGACGCAGCCGAGTACCTCGACTTCGACCTCGTCGTCCGCGACTAGTTCGGCGTTATGGGTGGGCCGGTCGGTCCGCCGGCCCACCCATAACCAATCTCAGCACCAACCAACCGAGAATCATCCGCCCTTACACCTAAGGAGTCATCATGGCCAAGGAATTGCGCTTCGGTCCCACGGCACGCGCCCTGCTGCAATCCGGCGTAGACCAGTTGGCGGATGCGGTGAAAACGACTCTGGGCCCCAAGGGGCGCAACGTCATTCTGGAGAAGATCACCGGCTCGCCGGTGGTCACCAACGACGGCGTCACGATTGCGCGCGAGATCCACCTGAAGGACCAGTTCGAGAACATGGGCGCCCAACTGGTCAAGGAAGCGGCGATCAAGACCAACGATGTGGTCGGCGACGGCACGACCACCGCCACCGTCATCGCGCAGGGCATCGTGCGCGAAGGCATGGCGGCGATCGCCCAGGGCGGCAACCCGGTGCTGGTCAAGCGCGGCATCGACATGGCCGTGGCTCGTTTGGTCGAGCACCTGAAGTCGGTGGCGCAACCCGTACGCACCGAGCATGACCTGGCCCGCATCGCGGCGATCTCCGCCAACGACGACGACGTCGTCGGCGCCGTGATCGCCGAGGCGTTGCACACCGTCGGCGAACTGGGCGTGGTGACGGTCGAGGAGGCCGGCGAGCCCGGAATGAGCGCGAGCTTCGTCGAGGGATTCCAGTTCGACAACGGCTACCTGTCGCCGTACATGGTCACCAATCCAGCCGGCATGGAGGCGGTCGTCGACGATCCCTACATCCTGTTGTGCAGCGAGAAGATCTCCAAGGTGCAGGAGATCATGCCCATCTTGGACAAGATCATGCGAGCCCCCCGGCCGCTGGTGATCCTCGCGGAGAACCTCGAGGGTTCGGCGCTGAGCATGCTGGTGCAGAACCATGTCAACGGCTTGTTCCAGTGCGTCGCGGTGCGCTCTCCGGGGTTCGGCGATCGCCGGCTGGAGAAACTCGAAGACATCGCCGCCCTCACCGGTGGCGCGGTGTTCAGTCGTCACTCCGGCTTCTCGCTGGAAACCATGACCATCGAGCAACTCGGCCGGGCCAAGCAGGTAAGGGTCACCGCGGACAACACCACCATCATCGGTGGGGCCGCGGCCGACCAGATCGATTTCCGGGTCACCCAGCTGCGGGCCGAGCGTGAACGGGCCACATATTTCCGTGACAGCGACGTGCTGACCGAGCGCATCGCCGCCCTGTCCGGGAAGGTCGCGCTGATCACCGTCGGCGCTCCGACCCCCGCCGAGCTCAAAGAGTTGCAGCATCGCGTCGAGGACGCGTTGTCGGCCACTCGGGCTGCGATGGCCGAAGGGATCGTCGCCGGGGGCGGCGCGACGCTGCTGCATGCGGCACCCGTCCTCGACGAGCTCGACGTCAAGGACGATTACGCGACAGGCGTCGAGATCGTGCGCCGTACCCTCACCGCACCGGCGTCGCTGATTGCGGCAAACGCCGGTTATGACGCCGACGAGATCGTGGCCCACACACTCGAACTCGGCAACGACGAGGGCTTCGATGCCCTCATCGGCCGATTCGGCAACATGATCGAATTCGGGATCATCGACCCGTTGCGGGTAGTACGTTCAGCACTCCAGAACGGCGCGTCGGTGGCCGGCCTGTTGCTCACCACCAACACCCTGGTTGCAGAGGAACAGACCGCCTGGGGCGGCAGCGCGGCCCTGATGACCGAGTTCGGGCCTCTCGATGAGGGTCTGCGGCAACCTTCCCCCGACGCCAGCACGCCCCAGTCGCTGGGGCTGGGACCCTCGACCAGCTGATCGGTTCAGCGACTTCGGAGACAACGTCCCGGTCCGGCAGATACACCGCCCCCAGGTATCGCCGGACCGGGACGTCAGCGACGGCAAACCCCCTGCCCTCTAGCGGGTTACACGCGCCTGGCCCCGGGACCCGCGCCGCATACGGCCGCTCGCCCGTCGCCGCGCGCCTCAACAGTTCATCGGCAATTTCGAAGATTCCGGCATTCAGTGTGTGCGGAATTCTGTTGTGTACCGCGACTTTCGGGTCTGATTTCGGACAGTAATGGGCTTGAATAATCTCACAGTGAGACGCCTCACTCATATCGTCCCGGTTACTGTTATAGGGACAGGTAAGGCGGTATATGGCACCCCAATCGGGGTCGTCACACGGACCCACCCCCCTTCCGGGTGGAGGTGAGACCTTACCTGCCCAGGAGCACACCTCCGGGTATTTGATTGGACGGCCCGTTTGAGTCGGGCGTGTGCGCGATGTTCCCGCGATGTCAACGAATCCTATTCTGCGCCACCACTTGTCCTGCCAGATCGACTTCCCCGACAGGACACACAGATCCGGGTGGTCCGAGGGGTGGCGCGGCCCCCTCGGACCACCCCAACCAACTCAACGTCGCGTGATCCGCGCGAGGCAACGCCGACGGAAGTGGAAGACATGAGCGAACCCACCATGCCTCTGGAGGCACAGATCATGGCGGTCCTGTCGACGGTCGCAAACCCTGAATCGGATCAGACCATCACCGAACTGGGTTACGTCCGAACAGTGACCATCGATGACAGTGGTGTCACCATCAATCTGCGCGTACCGCCGGTATCCGCTTCGCAAAACCACGCCTATTTGAGTGCGCTCGAGATCCAGAATGCACTTCGGGAGGTGGGTGGTATCGGCGCGATCGAGGTGCTCCTGGACGATCACGCAGACAGTGACACGATCAACGCCGGCCCGGCCTTCCTGCGCAAGGCACACCGGGCAGCGCTGGAGAGGTGCGTGTCGGCACTCGTGCGTCGGGACTCACTGGACCCCTCCGCAATTCAGCGTCTCATCCTGCGTGATCTGCCTGACGGTCGCGACAAGACCAGACTGCTCCACTGCCGTTACGCCCTGGGACTGAGCATGTGCCTGAACAGCAAGGTATTCGTCGATGACGAAGGTCGGCCGTTGCCGGTGAACGAGCTCTCCCTGCACGCGTGACCTCGCCCTGAGCCACACCGATCGTGTTTGCGCCCAGCCTGGAGCGGCGCACATTCATGGTCGCCGACGCCCCGGTGCTCAAAGTGCGCGAGGCGGCCGAATGGTCAGCCAGCCTCCCCGCGGTCTAAGAATCACACGACGATGCCGTACACCACGTCCGTGTACTCGACCCGATCGCCGGAGTTTCAACCGGTTTCGACGCGATGCAGGTCTGGGGTTTCGCCGTGGCCGGACCGACGGGACAACGGTTCCCCCGGGCCGGCCACGGCGATGAGGGCCATCAGGGGATGAGGATGGCCCTGCCCCGCACCAGCCCGGCGTCGAGATCGTCTAGCGCGCGCTGGAATTCATCGAGCGGGTACTCGGTCGTATGCAGCACCACCTTGCGCTGGGCGGCCAGGACCATCAGCTCCTGCAGGTCGTTGTACGACCCGACGAGGTTCCCGATGAAGTTGATCTCCTTGGAGATGACCTCGATGGTGGGGACGTCGATATTCTCCCCGTAGCCGACCACGAAGTAGTTGCCGGCTCGGCGCAGCATCGCGATGCCCTCGTGGGTCGCGCCACCCTCACCGACGAAGTCGAGCACCGCCTCTGCTCCACGCCCTGCGGTCAGATCGAGCACGCGCTGCACATGACTGCCGTCAGCCACGATCCCCTCGTCGGCGCCCACGGCCACAGCCAGTTCCACCGCCGACGGGTTCCGATCCACCACCACGACCGTGACGCCTGAAATCGCTTTGAGAACTTGGATTCCGATATGCCCCAGCCCGCCGGCACCGACGACGACGCAGACATCTCCGGGGCGAGTCAACCGTGCTACCTTGGCGGCCGCGTGGTAGGCGGTCAATCCGGCATCGGCGAGTGCGGCAACATCGGCCGGCTCCAAGCTGTCGTCGAGCTTCACCACGCTGCGAGCACTGGTGCGGAGGTATTCGGCGTAACCACCGTGGGTGTCTACGCCCGGGAACTGACTGCCCTCACAGTGCACGTCATCACCGAATCGGCATGCCTGGCACAGTCCGCAGGTCACCAGCGGATGCAGAATCACCTTGTCCCCCACCGCTACATTGGTGACCGCGTCGCCGACGGCGTGGACCCATCCGGCATTCTCGTGGCCGATCGTGTACGGGAGCCCGACACCGGTGATCTCGGCCCACTGGCCTTCCAAGATGTGTAGGTCTGTGCGGCACACTCCGGCGGCACCGATGCGAACGATGACGTCCAGCGGTCCTTCAATCGTGGGATCTGGTACCTCAACAAGTTGGGGCTTGGTGTGATAGCCGACGACCTGGACTGCCTTCATTGCGAACTCCTCGCGATGGTTCCGGTGATTGTCTTGCCGGTGCACACCGTCACCGCCGAGGCACCGTCATCGCAATTGAACCGTGGCATTGCCGGCAGATGCGTCTCAGTCTGAGACCTATCTGCCGCAACAGCGAACGGGAGTTCGCCACGCGGCCGGATCGCGTCAGGAGATACCGAACTGGTTGATCTTGCGGTAGATCGTGGCGCGCGACATTCCCAGCGCGGAGGCGGCTGCAGCCTTGTCGCCACCGGATTCGATCAGGCTACGCACGATCGCATCGCGTTCCAGCGCCTCAAGGGCTGTGAGCCGGTGCCGAGCCAGCGAGCGGCATTCCGCCGGCAGCTTGTCCACACCGATGATGCCGGACCGCTGCACGGCAACGGTTTCAGTGAGCACCTTGCGCAATTGAGCGACATTGCCCGGCCACGCGAGCTTCGTGAGCTGCCGCATCGCATCTGGAGCGAGGCGTACGTCGGCTCCGCGGGTGAGCTCGCGCAGCAGCATGGGCACCAAATCCTCGATGTCGTCGATACGGTGCCGAAGCGGTGGGACGACAGCGGTGTGGGTGAAGTGCGGAACAACGAGCATGTGCAGCAGCGGCGAGCGCACCTGAACATCAGTCGTCACAGCGATCCAGCCGTGCCCCGCCTGCGCCTGCAGAATCGCCGCCAGCTGTTCGACAGCACTCTCAGGCAGATCGTCGACATTGGCGAGGACGAGTGCGAAATCGTCGTCGGCGGTTTGAGCTTCGACTTCGGCGACGAAATCCTCAGCACTACTGAACTTTTCCACCCGAAGGACGCGAACGGACCGCTGCGGCGACACGAACTGGGCCACCGCTTGCCCTAACTTCGCGCGCCCTGACCCGCGTTCTCCTTCGATGACCACCCAGTTACGGTCACGACAACACTGCTCCACGAGCTGCTCGCAGCGTCGCCACGAGCTGCTGTGGCCGGCCAGCCCGGGTATGTGGCGGGACGGACGGACGGCCACGCTGCGCTCAGCCGTCGACTGAATCTGCACCTGGAATACGGCACTTGCAGGAGCGATTCGCTCCACGGTAGAGAGGCGCGCAACGCTTCCGCTCGGCAAGAACGCCAAAGCCGTTGCGCCGTCAGCGGTCTGGATCATCTCTGCCGCATTGCCGAGCAACGCGATCTGATCGGCCGAGCCGAGGGTCTGCCGTAGGCATTGATTCATCAATACGATGTCGCCGCCGACGGCCATTACGTGCCCGGGATGCCTACGTGTCTGCTGTCGGTACGCCGACAGCAGTGCGACCTCAGCCTCGGTCTTGAGCGCGCCGAGACGACCTTCGATTTGGCTGCCGACGTTCTTGGCCAGGGTGAACTGCATGGGATCGGATTCGCCGACCCAACAGGTCAGGTTGACCACGCCGAGCACCCTGCCGGTAACCGGGTCACGGATCGGCGTTCCGGCACATGCCAACTCGGTCAATGCGCCGACATAGTGTTCGCTTCCCCTGATGAACGTCGGCCTACCGCACTCCAGACTCGTACCGATTCCGTTGGTACCGGTGAACTCCTCGGCGTAGGAGTAGCCGCGCGCCAACTGAACCTCGTCAAGCGTTCGCAAGATGGCCTGGTCTGTGACCTTCCGCTCCAACACCAATCCATCAGCCGACGTCAGAATGATGCCGACCGCATGAAGCGCCATGTCCTCAGTAAGTCGGTCGAGCACCGGAATCGCCGCACGCGTGAGTGGCGTTTCAGCGTTGACATCGCGCTGACGTTGCGAATTGAGTCGATCGGGTCCGACTCGCCGTTCCTTGGCACGCTGCCAAGAATTCATCACGTAGGGCTCAATCAGGCCAGACGCAATGATGCCTGTGGTCAGGAACTGGTCCCTGGCGTGCTGTTTCGCCGCCCGCTCCTCGGCTATTGCCACTGCCGCCTCGAACATGACCCCCTACCCCTGCCATCACCGGTCGCGTACCTCACGGAGGTGTAAGAGGAATGTATTTGCCACAACGTCGGAATGTGGCAAATATCTCAGATTGAGACACCCCTTCCCCGAATCACAGCGTTGCATCTATCTGCACGTCGGTCTGCCTCGTTCAGACCCGAGTAGATAGGTGGTGACGATGGATTTTGGGGTGTTGCCTCCGGAAGTGAACTCCGGGCGGATGTATGTGGGACCGGGGTCGTCCCCGATGATGGCGGCCGCCGCAGCCTGGGACGGGCTGGCTGCGGAACTTAGCTCAGCAGCCGCCAACTATCAGGAGGTAATCGCAGAGCTGACCGGCCAGGCCTGGCAGGGCCCAACCGCCACGTCGATGGCCGCCGCGGCCGCACCCTACGTGCAGTGGATGGGCGCCACAGCCGCCCAAGCCGAACAGGCCGCCTCCCAGGCCCGAGCCGCCGCCGCCGCCTACGAAGCAGCATTCGCGGCCACCGTCCCACCACCGGTCATCGCCACCAACCGGACAACCCTGGCAACCCTGGTGGCCACCAACATTCTCGGGCAGAACCTGCCCGCGATCGCAGCCAACCAGGCCGAATACGGTGCCATGTGGGCCCAAGACGCCGCCGCCATGTACGGCTACGCAGCCGGCTCGGCAGCCGCCACCACCCTCACACCCTTCAGCCCACCACCACAAAGCACCAACCCCACCGGCGACGCCAACCAAGCAGCCGCCGTCAGCCAAAGCGCCGGAACCTCCGCCGGGTCCACGGCCGCCTCCGCACTGGCGACACTGGCTGGGCCGGCAGCGGCACAGGGTGTGGTTCCTGCGCCCATACAGTCGCTGATCGACGGCTGGCTCAGTTTCACCGGCACGCCGCTGATCAGTTCCCTGAACCAACTGGTGGGAAGCGGTGGCCTGACCAGCACCCTGCTTGCGGCACCGATCTGGGACAGCTCCGCGATGCAGTTCCTGCAGTTCATCGGAATGCTCAACGCAGCCGGAGTCAACGGAGGGGCATGGGGCAACGCAGCAGCCGCTGCAGCGTTGCCGGCCGCCGCTTTGTCCTCCGAGGTGTCCGGTGCCGGCCTGGGAACCACCTTGGCCGGATCGTCCGCGCCGATCTCGGCCAGCCTGGGGCAAGCCGCATCGATTCGGGGGCTCTCGGTGCCGCAGTCCTGGGCCGCCGCCCCGGCAGTCTCGGGAACGGCATCCCCCGCAATCCGACTTGCCTCAGCCACGGCAGTGCCCCATGCCGGCGCCATGCCTGCCGCGATGGGTGCCCCGTTGATGAGCGGCATGCCCGCGGTCGCCGGGGCGGTCAACGCGTCACAGAGTGGCGAGACCCGCTCCCGCTACCTGCCTCGGATGACGGTCCTACCGACGACCGGCGAAAAGTCCGACACCCGCGTCGGCGACACGGACAAATGGGTCTCGGCGAACGAGGCCATTGCCGATGCCGCGAACAAGCTCACCGACCAAGAACTCCAGGAACGCGATGAGCTGCGCCAAGAGATCGCCGAGCTGGCGTTGGAGCGCGACGCGGTGGCCTTCCTGCTACGTGAGGTCAGCCGATCGTGATCGGGGTCGACTACGCGTTGTTGCCGCCGGAGGTGAATTCCGGGTGGATGTATGCCGGGCCCGGTGCGGGGTCGCTGATGGCGGCCGCGGCGGCCTGGAGCGGGTTGGCCGCGGAATTGAGCGCGGCGACCGCCAACTACCAGGAGGTGGTCTCCGAGCTGGCCGGCGAAGCCTGGCAGGGCCCGGCCGCAACATCGATGGCTACCGCTGCCGCCCCGTTCGTGCACTGGATGGGAACGACGGCTGCCCAAGCTGAGCAGGCTGCCACCCAGGCCCGAGCGGCGGCGGCAGCCTACGAGGCAGCCTTTGCGGCGATGGTGCCACCTCCGGTGATCGCATCCAATCGGATGATGTTGGCCACCTTGATGTCCACCAACACCCTCGGGCAGAACACAGCGGCCATCGCAGCCAATCAGGCCGAATACGGCCAGATGTGGGCGCAGGACGCAGCGGCGATGTACAGCTACGCGAGCGCCTCGGCGGCCGCGACCACACTGACGCCGTTCAGCCCACCTCCGCAGAGCAGCAACCCGGCCGGAGAGGCCAACCAGGCGGCCGCCGTCAGCCAAGCCGGTACCACGGCGGGATCGTCAGCCGCCTCTGCGCTGCAGAACCTGGCCGGCCCGGCAGCAACGCAAGGCGCCGTGCCCGGACCCATCCAGTCGCTGATCGACAGCTGGCTGGGGTTCACCGGCACCCCGCTGATCAGCTCCGCCAACCAGCTCGCGGGCAGTTTCGGGTTGTCGATGGTCAACTACGGCGCGGGCCCGTTCAACAGTTCTGCCTTCCAGATGCTCGAGCTGTCCGGGATGCTCGGTGCCGGCGGCGCCAACGGCACCGCCGCGGGTCAGGCAGCGGCCGCGGCGGCGTTACCGGCCGCCGCACTTTCCTCCCAGGTGTCCGGCGCCGGCACGGGAGCCACAGCCACCCTGGCCGGATCCTCCGGCCCGGTTTCGGCCAGTCTGGGGCAGGCCCCGACGCTTCGTGGACTCTCGGTGCCCCATTCCTGGGCCACCGCCTCCACCGTCGTGGCGGCGAATTCGCCGGCGGCGCTGTACTCCGCCGCGGCCCTGCCGAGTGCGGATCTGAGCGGGGCGCCGGCGGCGACGGCAATGCGAGCCGGCGGCCACCTGGGCGACCGGCCACTGATAGCCGGTGTGGTGAACACACCGAAGAAGGGCGGTCCCAAGTCCCGCTTCAAAACACGGGCGCGAGCAGCTGCTCCGGTAGCCGGCAAGTCCGGTGCATATCAAGGGACGACCGACCGTTGGGTGCAGCCGAGTCCACGTACCGCGGCTGTCACCAGCTCACTGAGCAGCCATGAGCGCCGCGAACTGGAGGGGTTGCGCAGCGCCGTCGGGGATTTGACCAAGGAGCGCGATGCGGCAGCACGCCTGATCAGAAAGGAATTTAGGGCATGAGCCTGATGGATTTTGGGGTGTTGCCTCCGGAAGTGAACTCCGGGCGGATGTATGTGGGACCGGGGTCGTCCCCGATGATGGCGGCCGCCGCAGCCTGGGACGGGCTGGCTGCGGAACTTAGCTCAGCAGCCGCCAACTATCAGGAGGTAATCGCAGAGCTGACCGGCCAGGCCTGGCAGGGCCCAACCGCCACGTCGATGGCCGCCGCGGCCGCACCCTACGTGCAGTGGATGGGCGCCACAGCCGCCCAAGCCGAACAGGCCGCCTCCCAGGCCCGAGCCGCCGCCGCCGCCTACGAAGCAGCATTCGCGGCCACCGTCCCACCACCGGTCATCGCCACCAACCGGACAACCCTGGCAACCCTGGTGGCCACCAACATTCTCGGGCAGAACCTGCCCGCGATCGCAGCCAACCAGGCCGAATACGGTGCCATGTGGGCCCAAGACGCCGCCGCCATGTACGGCTACGCAGCCGGCTCGGCAGCCGCCACCACCCTCACACCCTTCAGCCCACCACCACAAAGCACCAACCCCACCGGCGACGCCAACCAAGCAGCCGCCGTCAGCCAAAGCGCCGGTCAGGCGGCGGGCAATTCGGCTCAGAGCATCTGGGACCAGATCTTGAACTTCAACCTGGCGGATACACAGCTCGGCAAGGACTTCCTGGCGTTGAACGGGTCGTTTTCAGGGGCACAGGCTGTTATCGGCGGACTCGGCTATACCGCTTCCGGCTCCATGTTCACCATCGTTCCCGGCGTGAACGCGGCCATCACGGCGTCCTCGGCCATGACATCGGCAATGTCGGCGGCCGGTGCGGTTCCAGTGAGCGCGGTGACCACGCTTCCCGAAATGGGAGCGACGGGAGCGCGTCTGGTGGGATCGTCGGCTAGCCCTGCCCTGGCGGGCCTGGGCCGGGCGGGTGCCGTCGGCGGGCTCACCGTGCCGCCGAGCTGGACCACAGCGGCCTCACCGCTGGCGACGGCGTCGGCCAACGTTCGGCTGGCTTCGGTGGCGGCACCCATTGCCGGTCTTGGTGGCATTCCCGCTGCCCCAGGAGGATTCATGGGCGGGATGCCCATGCTCGCCGGCGCGGTCAACGCGCCGCGCAGCGGCGAATCCGGGTCCCGATCCGGCCCACGACTCAAGGTGCTCCCAGAAGGGGTTGGGCAGGCCGCCGAGGAACCATCGAACCGCTGGGCAGCGGCGCCTCAACCCGCTGCGAGCACCGCAACCAGGTTCACCGAGCGCGACGAGCTCAAAGAGCTTCGCAAGGTGGCTGCCGACTTGGTCAAGGAACGCGACATACTGCACCGCTCGGCGGTCGCGCTACTCAAAGACGTCTCGAACTAGGGGCCATCGTGATGCCAGCCCGAAACACCAAGGAGCCGCAGTGAACCCGCCCCTGCGTGCGGGCATCCCGGCCCGTCCGCCTCCGAGTCGCTCGGCCACCCAGGTGTTGCGCAACAAGCCAGAAGAACCAATCAAGAGAGGGGAAACCACATGTCATTCGTGACGACACAGCCGGAGGATCTCAACTTCGCCGCCGGCCGCCTGATGGGCATCGGTACCTCGGTCAACGCCGAGAACGCGGGTGCTGCCGGTCCGACCACCGGGGTGATTCCCGCTGCCGGAGACCAGGTGTCGGCGCTTACCGCTGCGCAGTTCGCCGCGCACGCGAAGGTCTACCAAACCGTCAGTGCACAGGCCAAGGCGATACACGACCAGTTCGTCCACATGTTGACGACCAGTGCCGGATCGTACGAACTCACCGAGGCGGCCAACGCCGCGTCAGCTGGTTAAAGGGGGCGCCATTCGGATCAATCTCCGTCCAGCCGACTGCCTCGTGCATGACTGCACCGCCCGGCGCAGGGACTTGGATTCACCACTCACCAATGAACAGGAGCTAGAAATATGACTACGCGTTTTATGACTGACCCGGACGCGATGCGTGCGATGGCGGGCCGTTTCGACACCCACGCCCAGACCGTGGAGGACGAGGCCCGACGCATGTGGGCGTCCTCGACCAACATCTCCGGCGCGGGCTGGGGCGGTCTGGCCGAACGCACCTCGATGGACACCATGGGCCAGATGCAGACCGCGTTCCGCAACATCGTCACGATGCTGCACGGGGTGCGCGACGGCCTGATCCGCGACGCCAACCACTACGAGACCCAGGAAGCTGCCTCCCAGCAGATCCTGGGCAGCTAACAGAAAAGGAAATCGAGCTATGTCGATCAACTACCAGTTCGGTGACGTCAACGCCCACGGCGCCCTCATCCGCGCCCAGGCCGCCTCGTTGGAGGCCGAGCACCAGGCGATCGTGCACGACGTGCTCGCCGCCGGTGACTTCTGGGGCGGTTCGGGTTCGGTGGCGTGCCAGGAGTTCGTGACCCAGCTCGGTCGCAACTTCGCGGTGATCTACGAGCAGGCCAACGCTCACGGTCAGAAGGTGCAGACGGCCGGCAACAACATGGCCAACACCGACGCCTCCGTCGGCTCCAGCTGGGCCTGACCGAAGCACCGGTTAAACGAGAACCGGCGCAGCCCATGGGCTGCGCCGGTTCTCGCGTTACGCGGCTACGACTCGTCCTCGTCCGCGTCCTCGAAGGGCGCGTCGGACTCCAGCGGCTGTACCGCCTCGCGGACCGCCTGCGATGCCGCCCGCAGTTGCGGCGTCACCAACATCACCTGACCCAGCACGCCGTTGACGAAGCCCGGCGACTCGTCGGTGGACAGCTCCTTGGCCAGCTTCACCGCCTCGTCGACGGCGACCGGCTCCGGCACGTCCTCGGCGTGCAGCAGCTCCCAGATCGCCACCCGCAGGATGGCCCGGTCGACCGCCGGCAGGCGCTCCAGCTTCCAGCCCTGTAGATGCGACGTGATCAGGTCGTCTATATGGGCGCCGTGGGCGGCTACCCCATTGGCCACCGTGACGGTGTACGGGTGCAGCGGCGCCACGTCCGGCTGCTCGGCGGCCAGCTCGGCCCGCATCTGGGCGCCCTGGGCCGGGGTCAGCCCCCGGGCCTCCGCCTCGAACAGCAGGTCGACCGCGCGTTTGCGGGCCAAATGACGCCCTTTAACGGCACGCGCTGCACGTGCGGGCGGCGCCCATTCAACATCCCCACCAGCGGGCATGATCAGGAGTTGACCCGTCCCAGGTAGCCGCCGTCGCGGGTGTCGACCTTCAGCCTGTCACCGGTGTTGATGAACAGCGGCACGTTGATCTGAGCGCCGGTCTCCATGGTGGCCGGTTTGGTGCCCGCACTGGACCGGTCGCCCTGCAGGCCCGGCTCGGTGTGGGTGACCTCGAGCTCGACGCTGACCGGCAGCTCCAGGTACAGCGGCACACCGTTGTGGAAGGCGATCTGCACCAGCATGCTCTCCAGCAGGAAGTTCGCCGCGTCGCCGACCAGCGATTCGGGCAGCGGGTGCTGCTCGTAGTCCTCGCTGTCCATGAACACGAAGTCGTTGCCGTCGCGGTACAGATAGGTGGCGTCACGGCGGTCCACGGTGGCGGTCTCCACCTTCACGCCGGCGTTGTAGGTCTTGTCGACAACCTTGCCCGACACCACGTTCTTGAGCTTGGTGCGCACGAAGGCCGGGCCCTTGCCCGGTTTGACGTGCTGGAACTCGGTGATCTGCCACAGCTGGCCCTCGATCACCAGTACCAGCCCGTTTTTGAAGTCAGCGGTTGAAGCCACGGTCGTTCACGTCTCCTAGAGGATGGTCAGTTCCTTGGGGAACCGAGTCAGCAAGTCCGGGGCCTGCCCGGCAGTATCAGCGACCACAAGCGTGTCCTCGATTCGGACGCCGCCACGATCGGCCAGATAGACGCCAGGCTCAACAGTCACCACAGCACCGGCAAGTAGTGTACCGTCGGCCGCCGCGTTGATTCCCGGCGCTTCGTGGATCCGCAGGCCCACCCCATGACCCAGCCCGTGTCCGAAGGTCTCCCCGTACCCGGCGTCGGCGATCACCGTGCGCGCGGCGGCGTCGACGTCACGCAATCCGGCACCGGGTTGCAGGGCCTCGCAGCCGGCACGCTGCGCCGCAGCGACCACCTGGTAGATCTCGCGCTGCCAGTCGGCAGCGGGCCCCAGCACGAAGGTGCGGGTCATGTCGGAGTGATAGCCGGCCACCAGTGCACCGAAGTCGATCTTGACGAAATCACCGGCGGCCAGCACTGCGTCGGTAGGCCGGTGATGTGGGATCGCCGAGTTCGGGCCCGCCGCCACGATCGTCTCGAATGACTCGGCGTCGGCACCGTGGTCGAGCATCAGGGCCTCCAGTTCCCGGCGGACCTCACGTTCGGTGCGGCCCGGCCGCAGGCCGCCGTGCGCCACCAGGTCGCTCAGCGCGGCGTCGGCGGCTTCGCAGGCCAGTCGCAGCAGGGCAACCTCCCCGGCGTCCTTGACCTCACGCAGGGCCTCTACCGCGCCCGAGGCGCGCACCAACTCGGTGCCGTCGGCCGCAGCGGCGTACAACGTGTCGAATCCGTCCACGGTGACCACGTGGCCCTCGAATCCCAGCCGGCGTGTTCCGGCCGCCTGCCCAACGAAAGCGCGTGCGACAAGATGCCTCGCCCCGGCACGCTCGATCGCAACCCGCAGGTCAGGGGCCTGCCGGGCAGCCTGCGTGCGGTATCGGCCGTCGGTTGCCAGCACAGCGGGGCGGTCGTCGGCGTACACCAGCAGGGCACCGGCCGACCCGGTGAATCCGGACAGATAGCGCACGTTGACCAGATCTGTGACCAGCATCGCTTCCAGGCCGGCGGCACCGATGGCGGCGCCCAGACGCGCCCTACGGGAGCAATGTGTCACGCGGTGTGACGGTACTCGCTACGCTGTGGCCCCATGAGCAAGTGGTTTCTTCGCGGGTTGGTGTTCGCTGCGCTGATGGTTGTCGTCCGCCTGATCCAAGGTGTGCTGATCAACGCGTTCGAGGCACAGGCGGGCCTGATCAGCTTGGCGCTGGTGGTGCTGTTCGTGGTTCCGGTGCTGTTGTGGGGTATGTCCGACGGCCGCGCCGACGCCACCGCCAACCCCGACCCGGACCGGCGCGACGACCTGGCCATGACCTGGCTGGGTGCCGGGCTGATCGCCGGGCTGCTGAGCGGCCTGGTGTGCTGGATCATCGCTCTGGTCGACAAGGCGCTCTACGTCAGCACGTTCTTCAATGAGCTGACCAGTTTCGCGGCCTTCACCGCGCTGTTGGTGTTCGTGCCCGCCGTGGCCGCGGTGTCGCTCGGACGCCGTCGCGTCGACCGGAACCGCGCCAAGATGCCGCAACACCACCACGGTCTGGCCGCCCAGGGCGAGGCTGCGCCCGCAACCGATGTGTTCGCCACGGTGGGTGCCGCTCCGCTGGCCTCCGAGGGCGTGGCGGCCCAGACCGAGGCTGTCACCACCGACGCCGGTGCGACGCTGGCCGACGCCGGCGCGGGCTTCACCACCGAGGAGATCCCGGCCGACACCGAGGCGACCACCGAGATTCCCGCGGTCGACGAAGGCGGCTCGGAGACCCAGGGCAACTGAGTCGGCTCAGCTCGACGATTCGGCCAGGTGGCGCAGGGCCAGCAGGTAGCCCCGCACGCCCAGGCCGACGATCACCCCGGTGGCGATCGGACTCAGGTAGGAGTGCCGCCGAAACTCTTCGCGGGCATGCACATTGGAGATGTGCAGTTCGATCAGCGGCGCACGCAGCTCGGCGCACGCGTCACGCAGCGCCACCGAGGTGTGGGTCAGGCCGCCGGCGTTGAGGATCACCGGTTCGACGGCGTCGACGGCGGCGTGAATCCAGTCCAGCAGTTCGGCTTCGCTGTCGCTTTGGCGCACCACGACATCGACGCCCAACTCGGCCGCCTCACGCTCGATCAGCGCCTGTAGATCCGCATAGCTGGTGTGGCCGTAGACATCCGGCTCACGCAGCCCCAACCGCTGCAGGTTCGGGCCGTTGATGACGTTGATCCGGTTCACCGTCGCTCCAATCGGAAACGCCGGCCCACCTCTTCGTAGGCGGCGGCCAGCAGCATCGGGTCGGGCCCTTCCAGGCGGCCCGGCTTGGCCAGTCCGTCGAGCACCACGAAGCGCAGCACCCCGGCCCGATTCTTCTTGTCCCCCATCATGTATTGCAGCAGCGCCGGCAGGGCGCTCTCGTAATAGCTGACCGGTAGGCCGAGCGACAGCAGGATCGAGCGGTGCCGGTCGGCGGTCTCGTCGTCGAGGCGTCCGGTGACGCGGGCCAACTCGGCCGCGAAGACCAACCCGACCGATACCGCGTCGCCATGGCGCCACTGGTAGTGCTCCAGGGCCTCGATCGCGTGCGCGAGAGTGTGGCCGTAGTTGAGGATCTCGCGCAGGTCCGACTCTTTCTCGTCGGCGGCGACCACGTCAGCCTTGACCTGTATCGCGCGCCGGATCAGCTCGCCGAGCACCTCGCCCTTGGGGTCCATCGCAGCCTTCGGATCGGCTTCGATCAGGTCGAGAATCACCGGATCGGCGATGAAGCCGGCCTTGACGATCTCCGGCATACCCGCGACGATCTCACGCTGCGGCAGGGTCTCCAGAGTGGCCAGGTCGACCACGACACCGGCCGGCTGGTGGAACGCGCCGACGAGATTCTTGCCGGCTTCGGTGTTGATGCCGGTTTTTCCGCCGATCGCGGCGTCGACCATCGCCAGCAGGGTGGTCGGCACATGCACGATCGAGATGCCGCGCAACCAGGAGGCTGCCGCGAAGCCCGCCACATCGGTGGCGGCGCCGCCGCCGAGACTGACCAGGGCGTCCCGGCGGTCGAGGCCGATACGGCCCAGCACATCCCAGATGAAGCCCAGCACCTGCAGCGACTTGCCGTCCTCGGCATCCGGGATCTCGACGCGATGCGCCTCGATTCCCTTGTCGGACAGATAGGTTCGGATTCCCTCCGCAGTCGCCTCCATCGTCGGCTGATGCAGGATCGCGACCTTGTTCCGGCCGGCGAGCAGCCCGGCCAGATCACCGAGCAGGCCAGTACCGACCACCACCGGGTACGGCGGGCTGGTGGCCACCGTGATGGTGGTCGGCTCGGGAATCTCGGTCACTTACGTCCTCCGGTCTGTCGGGCGGCCATCGTGGCCGGGGTGGGCGGGGTAGACGGCGGGTCGGCAGGCGCTGCCGCCGCCGGCGGCTGAGGCCCGCTGGCCGGCTCATTGCGCCGGGCGGCCTCCAGCCGAGTCACGATATAGCGCACCACCGCGCCGGGGTTGCGCCGGTTGGTGTTCACCCGGATGGTCGCCAGACGCCGGTAGAGCGGAACCCGCTGGGTCATCAATTCGCGGAACTTCTCGGCCCGACCCGGCCCGGCCAGCAGCGGCCGTACGGTGCTGCCGCCGGTGCGGCGCACTCCTTCAGCGGCAGTGATCTCCAGGAACACCACCGTATGACCGGCCAGGGCCTCACGCACTCCGGGGCTGGTGACAGCTCCCCCGCCCAGTGACACCACACCGCTGTGCTCGGCCAGCGCGGCGCGTATCACGTCCTCTTCGATTCGGCGGAACTCCTGTTCGCCGTCGTTGGCGAAGATGTCGGCGATGGTGCGACCGGTCCTGGCCTCGATCGCGGCATCGGTGTCGAGCATCTCAACGCCGAGCGCTTTGGCCAGGCGCCGTCCGATCGTGGACTTGCCCGCACCGGGCAACCCCACCAGAACCGCTCTGGGCGCCACGGCCTACCCCGATGCCCGGGCCTGGTCGTCCACCGGCCCGCGGTCAGCCACCGAACGCAGGTACGAGTCGATGTTGCGCCGGGTTTCGGTCAGCGAGTCCCCGCCGAACTTGGCCAGCGCGGCACGCGCCACCACCAACGCCACCATGGCCTCGGCCACCACGCCGGCGGCAGGCACCGCACACACGTCGGAGCGCTGATGGATCGCGACGGCTTCCTGGCCGGTCGCCATGTCGACGGTGGCCAGTGCCCGGGGAACGGTGGAGATGGGCTTCATCGCCGCCCGCACCCGCAGCGGCTGGCCGTTGGTCATCCCACCCTCCAGGCCGCCGGCCCGGTTGGTGGAGCGCACTACGCCGTCGGGGCCGGGGTACATCTCGTCGTGGGCCGCGCTGCCGCGCCGGCGAGCGGTGGTGAAGCCGTCACCGATCTCGACGCCCTTGATCGCCTGGATGCCCATGATCGCGGCGGCCAATTGACTGTCCAGCCGGTCATCACCGCTGATGAACGATCCCAGACCGATCGGCAGGCCGGAGACGACCACTTCCACCACACCGCCCAGGGTGTCGCCGTCGGCCTTGGCCGCCTCGATCTCGGCGATCATCGATTCCTGGGTGCCGGTGTCGAAGGCGCGCACCGGGCTGGCGTCGATTCCGGGCAGGTCCTCGGGCTGCGGCACCGGACCGTCGTAGGGGTCGGAGGCTCCGATCGAGATCACGTGGGAGATCACCTGCACGCCCAGCGCCTGGTCAAGAAAAGCCCGCGCAATCGTGCCGGCGGTGACCCGGGCGGCCGTCTCGCGCGCGCTGGCCCGTTCCAGCACCGGCCGAGCGTCGTCGAAACCGTACTTGAGCATGCCGGCGTAGTCGGCGTGGCCGGGCCGCGGGCGGGTCAGCGGCGCGTTACGGGCCCCGCCGTCGCTTTCGAGGACGGCCGGATCCACCGGATCGGTGGACATCACGGTCTCCCACTTGGGCCATTCGGTGTTGCCGATCTCGACCGCGATCGGGCCGCCCAGGGTCAGGCCGTGGCGCACGCCGGACAGCACCGTGACCGCGTCGGCCTCGAACTTCATCCGGGCGCCGCGACCGTAACCCAGACGGCGACGGGCCAGCTGGGCCGCGATGTCATCCGAGGTGACGGCCACTCCGGCGACCATGCCCTCGACCATGGCGACCAGCGCACGACCATGTGATTCCCCGGCGGTTATCCAACGCAACACGTGTCCCATCTTCCCATGCCGGTCTCGGTCACCCGGGCTTGGAGGACTTTACGGCTGCACATACAGGCGGCTCAGTGTGGCAACAACCGGGAATCGATCCGGCCCGTCACCCCAGCAGGGGTTCAGGAGCCGTTTTTGAGGATCAGATAGGTGACGGCGTCGGGGCCGTTGCTGGGCGAAGTCACCGCTTTGAGCTGGCTGCCCGCGTTACCGACGATACCGTCGAGAATCCGATCGAAATCATTGGCGGAGGCCTCCGGGTCGATCAGCACCAGCGGCGAGTCTCCAGGTGCCACCGACGATGCCGGGTCCAGCAGGTACCCGCCGAACGCGTCGGCGTTGCCGGCCGAAGTCTGGGCGAACAGGTCCAGCCACTGCACCGTGGCGTCATTACCCTCGGCGCTGGACAGCTGAATAGCCGGAACCTGCACGTCAGGCAGGGACGGCGAGGTCATGTCGGTGGCAAGTACTGCGCCCCCGATGACGACCGCGATAGCGGTCACGCCCCCGATTACAGCTCGCTTCACGGTCACCCCCTCTGGTTACACCCGTCAGCACAGCTCAATGTTCCAATATTACCTAATAGCGGACTGAGTGGCAAACGAAATCTGGCAAGGGTAACCACGGCGTTAACATTTATTCGCTCATCTCCGCACCGGTATCGACCTGCGGGCCCGTCCCCCGCGGCGTCTTCAGGACATCCCCAGACCAGCCGCCACCGCGCTGGCCACGCACATCGACGGCCCATGCGGAACCGTGCCGGCCCGGCGCAGGGCCGCGGCGAACAGGCCCCACACTCCGGTCAACAGTGGCGCAGACAACGCCGCCAGCAACCACACGTCGATACCGAAAGAACCGGTCAGGGCGCCCAATCCGGCAGCGAGTTTGACATCGCCGGCACCCAATCCGTCCGGTGCGATCAGGTGCACCACCAGATAGACCGAGGTCAGGGCCGCAGCTCCGGCCAACGCCGCGAGCCCGCGGCCGGCGCCGATCGCGACGGCCGGCACCATGACCGCCGCCGGCAGTGTCAGCGCATTCGGCAGCCGGCGCTGCCGGATGTCGTAACCGCTGAGCAGCGCCAGCCACGCCAACACCAGGCCCGCCAGCATGGGGCCATGGTCAGGCCGGGTCGGCGACCGCGCAAGTCATCGCCGCACGTGGCGCGGGCAGTCCTGTGAACAACTCGACCTGGGTGAACGCCTGGTGCAGCAGCATCTGCAGACCGCTGACGACCGTTCCGCCGGCCGCGCTCACCGCCGCCGCCAGCGGTGTCGGCCACGGATCGTAGATGGCGTCCAGCAGCACCGGCACCCCCGCCAGCAGCAGCGTGTAGCGGGCCGCGACATCGGCCGGAACCGTGCTGACCGCGACCGCCGCGACCGCCGCCACCTCGGCCAGCCCCTCGTGATCGTCCAGCGCGCAATGTCGGGCCGGCACGCCGACCTCGGCCGCCAATGCCACCAGCCGGGCGGCGTTGTCGGCATTGCGGGCGGCCACCGTGATGCCGCTGACCCCGAGTTCGGCCAACGCCACCACCGCGGCCGGCGCGGTGCCGCCCGACCCGAGCACGATCGCCTCACCGGAGGCCGACCCGAGGGCACCGCGCACGCCGTCGACATCGGTGTTGTCGGCCAGCCAACCGGAGGAGGTACGCACCAACGTGTTCGCCGAGCCGATGCGCTCGGCGCGCGGGGTGCGCTCGTCGGCGAACGCCAGCGCGGCGAATTTGCCGGGCATCGTCACCGACACACCGACCCACTCCGGCCCGAATCCGGCTACCAGCGCAGGCAATTCGTCGGCGCCGCACTCGATGCGGTCATAGGTCCACCCGTGCAGGCCCAGCGCCCGATAGGCCGCCAGGTGCAGCTGCGGCGAGCGGGAGTGCGCGATCGGCGACCCCAGCACAGCCGCCTTGCGGGGGCCGGATTCAGCGGGAACTGTCGAGGACACCGTTGTCCAGCGCCAATTCGATGTTGTTCAGGTGCTGCTGGTAGCTGTGGGTGAACAGGGTGGTCCCATCGTCGTCGATCGTGACGAAGTACAGCCAGTCGCCCGGCTCAGGGTGTTCGGCAGCATGCAGGGCCTCGGTTCCCGGCGAGCAGATCGGGGTGGCCGGCAGGCCGTCGGAGGCGTAGGTGTTCCACGGGGTCACCTTGGCCCGGTCGGCGTCGGTGGTGGCCACCTCCTGGCGGTCCAGCGGGTAGTTCACCGTCGAGTCGAACTCGAGGCGCTGCGGCTCGCTGAGCCGGTTGTCGATCACCCTGGCCACCTTGGCGAAGTCGTGCGGCAGGGCTTCGCGTTGCACCAACGACGCCACCACCAGCAGCTCGTACGGTGACATGCCCAACTGATGAGCAGTCTCGGACAGGCCGGACTTGTCCAGCTCCGCAGCACTCTGAACGATCAGCTTCGACAGCACGGTGGCTGCCGGCGCGGTCGGGTCGACATTCCAGGTGCCCGCGGTGATCAGCCCCTCGATACGGCGGTGATCGCGGCCCAGCTTGGTGACCGGCCCGACGGCCCAGCCCGGGACGGACAGGGCTTCGGGCGTCTCGGTCTCGGCGGCGCGGCGCAGGTCCTGCGCCTTGAGGCAGTGCCGATCACCGTTGAGGTCCAGGCAGCTGGCCTCGGCGATCAGCGTGAACACCCCGGGCGTCACCGCATTGGTCTTCAGGTCGGTGATGTCGTCGAGCTGGCGGCCTTCGGGGATCACCAGCTTGCCCACCCGGTTGCCCGGATCGACGAGTTCCTGGACGGCGGTGGCGGCGGGGAGTTCGGCCTTCAACCGGTAGAAACCTGGTTGGATCGCCGCGATCGCGGGGTTGCTCTGCGCGGCCTCGAGGAAGGTTCCGACGTTGGCGATCACCCCGGCGTCCAGCAGGGCTTCAGCGACCGCGGTGGTGTAGTCGCCCTCGTGCACCTCGATCAGTACCTGCTGGCCGCCCTCCCCGGTGAAGTCCACCACCGGGCTGCTGCTGTGCCAGAGCTTGGAGCCGAGGAACACGCCGGCGATCACCAGCATGGTGACCAGCACGGCGCCCAGGCCGGTGACCAAACGGCGGCGCCGGCTGTGCTGGCGTTGCCGCCGATCGTCGCGGGCCCGCTCGGTCCGGCTCATCCGGCGCCGAGGCGGTCCTACCGCAACGGGCTTGGCTTTCCGGCCGGTTTTCTGGTCAGACATCGTTGTCCCCCATCGGCGGTGCCGGGGCCACGGTTTTCGAGGCCCGGCGCTGGTCGAGCCAGCTCTGCAAGATCGTCACCGCAGCAGCCTGGTCGATGACCGACCGCTGATTCTTGGCCCGCACCCCGGCTGCCCGCAGGTCGCGCGTCGCGCTGACGGTGCTGAACCGTTCGTCGGCCAGGCGCACCGGCACCGGCCGGTGACGCTCGGCCAACAACGTGGTCAGATCGTCAGCCACCGCGATCGCGTCCTCGGCGGCCGAGCCGGTCCGATCCGCCAGGGTCCGGGGCAGCCCGACCACCACCTCGACCACGTCGAGTTCCTCGACCAGACCGGCCAGCCGGCGCAGGTGTGAACCGGAGGCATGCCGGCGGACCGTCTCCACCGGGGTGGCCAGTAGCCCGTCGGGGTCGCTGCAGGACACCCCGATGCGCACGCTTCCCACATCCACGCCCAGCCGTCGTCCGCGGCCGGGATCATCCGGCCCGCCGGGCCGGTCAGGGATCCGATGGTGGGGTGAGGTCACGCCGGCGTGCTCCGGGCGACCGCTGCGCGGATCGCCGCAAGCGCGGCATCGATCCCGGTGGAGTCCTTACCGGAGCCCTGCGCCAGGTCGGCCTTGCCGCCGCCACGGCCGGACACCGCCGCCGCCAGGTTTTTGACCAGATCGTCTGCACGCAACCCGAGCTCTTGTGCGGCGGCGTTGGTGGCGACTACGTAGGGAACGCTGTCCTCACCATCGGCGATCAGCGCCACCACTGCGGGCTCCTCGCCCAGCTTGCCGCGGACGTCGCCGACCAGCGAACGCAGGTCGCCACCGCCGATACCACCCGACATCCGCTGCGCCACCAGGCGCACGTTACCGATTTGTTCGGCGCCGGCGGCAGCATTCGACGCGGCGGCGCGGGCGGTCGCCAGCCGGGCACGGTCGAGTTCCTTCTCGGCGGCCTTGAGGCGCTCGACCAGGTTCGCCACCCGGGCCGGCACCTCCTCCGAGGGCACCTTGAGCGAGGAAGCCAGGCCGGCCATCAGTGCCCGCTCCTTGGCCAGGTGCCGGAACGAGTCCAGCCCGACGTAGGCCTCGACGCGGCGTACCCCGGAGCCGACCGACGACTCACCCAGGATGGTGACCGGGCCGATCTGCGCCGAGTTGTGCACGTGGGTGCCGCCGCACAGCTCCAGTGAGAACGGCCCGCCGATCTCGACGACCCGCACCTTCTCGGGGTACTTCTCGCCGAACATCGCCATGGCACCCATGGCTTTGGCCTTCTCGAGTCCTTCGGTGAAGGTGTGCACCTCGAAGTCGGCCTGGACCGCCTCGTTGGTGACCTCCTCGACCTGGCGGCGCTGCTCGTCGCTGAGCGCGCCCTGCCAGTTGAAGTCGAACCGCAGGTAGCCCGGTCGGTTCAGCGAGCCGGCCTGAACCGCGTTGGGCCCCAACACCTGCCGCAGCGCGGCGTGCACCATGTGGGTTCCCGAGTGGCCTTGGGTGGCGCCCTTGCGCCAGCCCTGGTCGACGGCCGCGGTCACCGTGTCGCCCTCGACGAACTCGCCGGACTCGACGTTGACCCGGTGCACGAACAGCGTTTGGGCGATCTTCTGCACATCGGTGACCGCAGCCTGGGCGGTGCCGGCGCTGATGGTGCCGACATCGGCGATCTGCCCGCCGGCTTCTGCATACAGCGGCGTGCGGTCCAACACCAGCTCGACACGATCTGCGACCATGCCCTTCTGGTCCTCGTGCGACACCACCGGCACTCGCTTGCCGTCGACGAAAATGCCCAGGATGCGGCCTTCGGTGGTGAGCTCGTCGAACCCGGTGAACTCGGTGGGTCCGGCATCGATCAGCTCCCGGTAGGCGCTGAGGTCGGCGTGGGCGTGCTTGCGCGCGGCGGCGTCGGCCTTGGCGCGCTGACGCTGCTCGGCCATCAGCGTGCGGAACCCGTCCTCGTCCACCTGCAGTCCGGCCTCCGAGGCCATCTCCAGGGTGAGCTCGATCGGAAAACCGTAGGTGTCGTGCAGGGCGAAGGCGTCGCTGCCCGACAGCACGGTGACCCCGGCGGACCTGGTGGCTGCCGCTGCGTCCTCGAACAGCTTGGAGCCAGATGTCAGGGTGCGGTTGAAGGCGGTCTCCTCGGCGACCGCGATGCGGTTGATCCGGTCGAAGTCGGTGACCAGTTCCGGATACGACGGGCCCATCGCGTCGCGCACGGTTGCCATCAGGTCACCGACGATCGGGCCCTCGATGCCCAGCAGCTTGGCCGAGCGGATCACCCGGCGCAGCAGGCGGCGCAGCACGTAGCCGCGGCCGTCGTTGCCGGGGCTCACGCCGTCGCCGATCAGGATGGCCGCGGTGCGGGAGTGGTCGGCGATGATCCGGTAGCGCACGTCGTCGGCGTCGTTGCCGGTGCCGTAACCACGTGGCGCGCGGGTGGAGACCAGATCGATGACCGGGCGAACCAGGTCGGTCTCGTAGACGTTGTGCACGCCCTGCAGCAGGAACGCGACCCGCTCGATCCCCATCCCGGTGTCGATGTTCTGGCGCGGCAGCGGCCCGAGGATTTCGAAGTCCTCCTTGGAGGTGCCCTCGCCGCGCTCGTTCTGCATGAACACGAGGTTCCAGATCTCGATGTAGCGGTCCTCGTTGGCGACCGGGCCGCCGTCCACGCCGAACTCCGGACCGCGGTCGTAGTAGATCTCCGACGACGGGCCACACGGCCCGGGGATGCCCATCGACCAGTAGTTGTCGGCCATGCCGCGGCGCTGGATCCGCTCCAGCGGCAGGCCCGCGATCTCCTGCCACAACGCGATGGCCTCGTCGTCGTCGAGATAGACGGTGGCCCACAGCCGTTCCGGATCCAGTCCGTACCCGCCGTCGGAAACGCTGTTGGTCAACAGCGTCCAGGCCAGCTCGATCGCGCCGCGCTTGAAGTAGTCGCCGAACGAGAAGTTCCCGGCCATCTGAAAGAAGGTGTTGTGCCGGGTGGTGATGCCGACTTCGTCGATGTCGGGGGTGCGGATGCACTTCTGGACGCTGGTGGCGGTGGCGTACGGCGGGGTGCGCTGGCCCAGGAAGAACGGCACGAACTGGACCATGCCGGCGTTGATGAACAACAGGTTGGGGTCATCAAGGATCACCGATGCGCTCGGCACTTCGGTGTGGCCCGCTTTCACGAAGTGATCGAGGAAACGTTTCCTGATCTCGTGTGTCTGCACTATCTATCGCTTCCCGCCGTCTCGCCCATTTAGACGGCACTACAGTACCGGGCTGCGGTCCGCACCCGTCGCAGGCGATGAACGTGCAGGCCGTGACCGCTCCCACCAGCTCGGCCGGAGACGGCGACGCAGGCCATCCCGATCCGAACACCGCTCCAGGCCGTTGCCGGCACTGCCTGCACCCCCGACTGTCCCCCGTGATTGTCTGTCCGGCACCACGCACATCGTGCTGATCCACGACACGTGCGGCCAAGGGGCGACACGTCAGGCTCCCGCTGCCATCTCCTCGTCTTCATCGGCCGGGCGCTACCGCTGACCATGGGTTATTTCGATGACTGGGTTGCGAACAATCACCTGCTTGCGACCGACTGGCCGGCAACGCGGCGATCCAATCGCATAACCCGGATTATTGGTTGCCACAACCCATCTCGCGGAGGAAGGTGGTAGCTGGACCGGTGGCGCCACCGGAGCGCTGCCCCATGTGAGGGAGCCAATCATGTACGCACGCTCGACCACCATTACCGCGCAACCCTCAGCGATCGACGCGGGGATTACGCATATTCGCGACGAGGTGATGCCCGCCCTGCGCGACATCGACGGCTGTATCGGCCTGTCACTGCTGGTTGACCGGCAGTCCGGCAGGTGTATCGCCACCAGCTCCTGGGAGAACGCCGAAGCGATGCGGGCCGGCACCGAGCGGGTCCAGCCGATCCGGGATCGGGCCGCCGCCGTATTCGGCGGTACCGGCACCGCCGAGGAGTGGGACATCGCAGTGCTGCACCGCGACCACCACACCCACGACGGTTCGTGCGTGCGGGCCACCTGGGTGCAGGTACCGCCGGAAGGGATGGACCAAGGTATCGAGTACTACAAGACCTCCGTCCTGCCGCAGTTGGAGTCCCTTGAGGGGTTCTGCAGCGCCAGCCTGATGGTCGACCGCGGGTCGGGCCGCGCGGTGTCCTGCGCCACGTTCGACAGCTTGGACGCGATGCAGCGCAACCGGGACCAGGCCACGCAGCTCAAGACGAAGTCGATGGCAGAGGCCGGCGCTCAGGAGCTCGACGAATGCGAGTTCGAGCTGGCAGTTGCCCATCTGCGGGTACCGGAACTGGTGTAGCGCCCAGCTTCAGCGGCGCCGAATGATGGCCCGCAGCCGCTGCAGCCGCCCGGCGATCTCACGTTCGTTGCCGCGGCCGGTGGGCTGATAGTAGTCGGTGCCCACCAGGTCATCGGGTGGATATTGTTGCGGCACAACGCCGTCGGGATGATCGTGGGAGTATCGGTAGCCGACGGCGTTGCCCAGCGCCTGCGCCCCGGAGTAGTGACCGTCGCGCAGATGCGCCGGGACCGCCCCGGCCTTGCCGGCCCTGATGTCGGCCATCGCTGCGAACAATGCGGTGGTCACGGCGTTGGACTTCGGCGCGGTGGCCAGGTGCACACAGGCGTGTGCCAGGGTCAGCTGCGCCTCGGGCATGCCGATCAGCGCGACGGTCTGCGCGGCGGCCACCGCGGTCTGCAACGCGGTCGGGTCGGCCATCCCGATGTCCTCGCTGGCCGAAATCATCAACCGGCGGGCGATGAACCTCGGGTCCTCCCCCGCGACCAGCATTCGCGCCAGGTAGTGCAGGGCGGCGTCGACGTCGGAGCCGCGGATCGACTTGATGAACGCGCTGACCACGTCGTAGTGCTGGTCGCCGTCCCGGTCGTAGCGCACCGCGGCCTGGTCCAGGGACCCCTCCACGATTTCGACGGTCACCTCGCCGCCGTCGGCCACCCCCTCGGCGGCGACCTCCAACGCGGTCAGCGCGCGGCGGGCGTCGCCGGCGGCCAGTCGGACCAGCAGCTCGAGGGCATCCGGCACCACCTCGACCCGCCCGCCCAATCCCCGCTGATCGTCGATGGCGCGGCGCACGACGGTGGTGATGGCCTCGGGCCCCAGCGGCCGCAGTTGCAGGATCAGCGACCGGCTCAGCAGCGGTGCGACCACCGAGAACGACGGGTTCTCGGTGGTGGCCGCCACCAACAGCACCACCCTGTTCTCCACCGCCGACAGCAGCGCATCCTGCTGGGTCTTGGAGAACCGGTGCACCTCGTCGATGAACAGCACGGTCTGCTCGCCGTAGGCGGCGGCGCGCCGGGCCGCGTCGATCACCGCGCGCACCTCTTTGACCCCGGCGCTCAGCGCCGACAGCGCCTCGAAGCGTCGGCCGGTGGCGCCCGAGATCAGCGAGGCCAGCGTGGTCTTTCCGGTACCGGGTGGACCGTAGAGGATCACCGAGGCCGCCCCCGAGCCGTCGACCAGCCGGCGCAGCGGGGAGCCCTGGCCCAGCAGGTGGTCCTGGCCGACCACCTCGTCGAGGGACGCCGGACGCATCCGCACCGCCAACGGTGTGGAGGTGCCCTGGTCCGCGGCGCGGTCGGGCGCCGGGGCACCGGTCAGGTCGAAGAGTCCGTCGGACACGCCTTCAGGCATACCACGGACACCCGTCGCTCGGCCCCGCCCCTCAGCGCCGAACGTGCACTCAGTGCGAGATTCTCGCGATTTTCTCGCACTGAGTGCACGTTCGGCGCAGCCGCCGGCGAAGCGCGCAGCGACAACACCTCAGCGGTGCACGATCACCCCGCGGATGTTCTTGCCGTCGCGCAGATCCTGGTAGCCCTCGTTGACCTGTTCCAGGGTGTAGCGGCGGGTGACCAGCTCATCGAGCTTGAGCTGGCCGGCGTCGTAGAGCCGCAGCAGCCGCACGATGTCGTACTGCGGGTTGGCCCCGCCGAACAGGGTGCCCTTGATGGTCTTGCCGAACAGCGCCATCTGGGTGCCCGACACCTGCACGTCGAGATCCTCCAGGCGGGCCATCGCCGCGATGACGACGGTGCCGCCCTTGCCGATGGTGTTGAACGCCGCGGTCGTGACGGCCTCACCCAGGTCGCCGACGGTGATCAGCGCCTGGTCGGCCATCTGCCCCCAGGTGAGCTCGGCGATCTTGGCCATCGCCTCATCGGCGGTGGCGAACGCGTGCGTGGCACCGAGCTTGAGGGCGGTGTCCCGTTTGAACTCCACCGGGTCGACCGCCACCACGTACTTGGCCCCGGCGTGTGCGGCGCCCTGCACCGCGTTGATGCCGACCCCGCCGATGCCGTAGACCACCACGGTGTCCCCGGCGCGCACCCCGCCGTCGTAGTTGGCCGTCGCCCAGCCGGTGGGCACCCCGCAGCCTGCCAGCACCGCGGTCTCCAGGGGCAGCCAGTCGTCGATCTTGACCACCGAGTGCTGCGAGACGGTCGCCCGCTCGGCGAAGGTGCCCAGCATGCAGAACCCGCCGTAGTCGACGCCGCCGGAGTGGAATCGGAAGGTGCCGTCGGGCATGCAGCCCTCCAGGATGGTGGCGCCCATGTCGCACAGGTTCTGCCGGCCGGTCGAGCAGTACCTGCAGGCGCCGCAGCTGGGGATGAAGCAGCACACCACGTGATCGCCGGGTTTGACCTTGGTGACGCCGGGGCCGACGTCCTCGATGATCCCGGAGCCCTCGTGTCCGCCGACGATCGGGAACCGGTTCGGCCAGTCGCCGTCGGCCACGTGCAGATCCGAATGGCACAGCCCGGCGGCGGTGAACTTGATCAGCACCTCCCCCGGCCCGGGCCCGTCGAGGTCCAGCTCCATGATCTCGAAGGGCTGATTGGGCGCATGCGCCACGGCGGCAATTGTTTTCATGCCTGCCATCCAACCGGCTCAGGCGGTCCCGGTGGCCCGATTCAGCCGAATCATCACGCCGGTCCAGCTTCGCCTCTCCTGCGTCGAGGCTCGCTAACCGCCGGATTGCGTCACGAAGTCGATCAATTCCTCGACCCGGCCGATCAGCTCCGGCTCCAGGTCGGTCCAATCACGCACCCGGCCGCGGATGCGCTGCCAGGCCGCGGCGATGTCGGCCTGGCCGGTGTGCGGCCAGCCCAGCGCAGCGCAGATGCCGTGTTTCCACTCCACGTTGCGCGGGATCTTCGGCCACGCCTGCAATCCAAGCCGCCCCGGCTTCACCGCCTGCCAGATGTCGACGTAGGGATGCCCGACGATCAGGGTGTGCGCACCAGCGGGCCCGCGGCGCACCGCCTCGGCGATCCGGGTCTCCTTGGAGCCGGTGACCAGGTGGTCCACCAGCACCCCGAGGCGGCGCCCAGGCCCGGGCTGGAATTCGGCCACAATGCCGGCCAGATCGTCGATGCCGCCGAGGTATTCGACCACCACGCCCTCGATGCGCAGGTCATCACCCCAGACCTGCTCGACGAGTTCGGCGTCGTGGCGGCCCTCGACGTAGATCCGGCTGGCCAGCGCCACCTTTGCGCGGGCCCCGGGGACCGCCACCGAACCCGACGCGGTGCGGGCGGGCGCCTTGGCCGCGGCGGGCCGCGGCTCGGTCAGGATCACCGGTTTGCCATCGATCAGGTAGCCGGGGCCGACCGGGAAGCCTCGTCTGCGGCCGTGGCGGTCTTCGAGGTCCATCCGGCCGTACTCCACCCGAACGATCGCGCCCACGTAGCCGGTCTGGGCGTCCTCGACCACCATCCCGAGTTGCAGCGGCACCTCGGTGGAGCGGATCTTGCGGGCGGCGTGCGGGTTGCTGGAGAGGATGTCGGTCCCATAGCGGTCGGCCACCCGAGGCAGCCTAGGTCGAACGACGTGCGTTGGGCGTGAGGCTGGAGCGCGATTCCGGCGAATCTTTCATCACGTGCCCGCGGCGGCCGGAACGCGCCGGTCGGTTCACACAGGCCTCACCCGCAACATTAATAACATTAGCCACTCAAAATTCTCTTAATTATTAAGAGATCTCTCGCAACATACGTATCAATAACAACTCTATCAACTGCAATAACAGTAGTTTACTTCTAACTCAATTAGATCAATAAGCTCATTTGCATCGTTAGGTGTTCAAAATGTGCAATTTCATCAATTTGCGCGTTATGCTCGTTTACCTCACTGATATACACCTATCACGGAGGTTGTGATATGCACCGGAACACGACACGGCGTGTCGTGCAGCGCGGAAAGCGGCACCTCACGTGGGCCGCATCCGGGCTGGTCACCGGGGGGATTGTGGGCGCACTGCTGGCCTCGGCCGGTATTGCCCACGCAGACGCCAACATGATGGGCTGGGACGCGGTCGCCCAATGCGAGTCGGGTGGAAACTGGGCCGCCGATACCGGCAACGGTTTCTACGGCGGCTTGCAGTTCAAGCCATCGACCTGGCACGCATTCGGCGGCGTGGGGTCGCCTGCGAAGGCGTCGCGGGAGGAACAGATCGCCGTCGCCACGCGGGTGCTGGACGAACAGGGTCCCTACGCCTGGCCGAAATGCGGCCCGGGACGGGTATTCCCATCCTCGGTGAAGGGCTGGGTACCGCCGGCGATGCGCAGCCTGCTCAAGCCGTTCTGGTGAGGCCGATCAGTTGGGCGTAAGCACCGCTTGAGTCTGGGTGACCCGGGCTACCGGCTTTCCACGGTCATCGGTGAGGTCGGTCTGCACGACGATCGTCGTGCGCCCGACGTGCAGCGGAATGCTAGTCGCGGTGACGCTGCCCGCACGCACCGCCCGGAAGAAATTCGTCTTCGATTCGATCGTCGAGGTGCTGGCCCCCTGGGGCAGGTTCGCGACCGCACAGACCGCGCCGACGGTGTCGGCGAACGCCATCAGCGCTCCCCCGTGCAGGATTCCGGCGGTGGTGCACCGCTGCGGCGCCCACGCCATGGTGGCACCCACCTGTTGCGGGGTCAGCTCGGTGACTTCGATCTGCAGGGCCGTCGCAAAAGGCATGCTGGCGACCACCATCCGGGCGAACTCGGCAGAATCCATGGCTGCCAGCCTGGCTGACAGTGGCGCCGATGTCTACGGCGGCAGCCTCAGCTCGGTTGTGGCGCCGCAGGAGCGGCGTCCATGCCGGACTCCTTGCGCTGCGCCGCGGTGATCGGCGCCGGGGCGTCGGTCAGCGGGTCGATACCGCCGCCGGACTTCGGGAAGGCGATGACTTCGCGGATCGAGTCCACCCCGGCCAGCAGCGCCACCACCCGGTCCCAGCCGAACGCCAGCCCACCGTGCGGCGGTGCGCCGAAGCTGAACGCATCGAGCAGGAAGCCGAACTTCTCCTGCGCAGCCGCTTCGTCGATCCCCATCACCTTGAAAACCTGCTGCTGAATGTCGCGGCGGTGGATACGGATCGAGCCGCCGCCGATCTCGTTGCCATTGCACACCACGTCGTAGGCGTCGGCCAGCACCGAACCGGGATCGGATTCGATACCGCCGGCGTGTTCGGGCTTGGGCGAGGTGAAGGCGTGGTGCACCGCGGTCCAGGCGCCGGAGCCGACAGCCACGTCGCCGGCGGCGGTGGCGTCGCCGGCGGGCTCGAACAGCGGCGGGTCAACAACCCAGGTGAATGCCCAGGCGTTCGGGTCGATCAGGTCCAGGCGGCGGGCGATCTCGCCGCGGGCCGCCCCCAGCAGCGCCCGAGACGGCTTGACCGGCCCCGCCGCGAAGAAGATGCAGTCACCCGGGTTGGCGCCCACGTGAGCGGCCAGCCCGGCGCGCTCGGCATCGGTGAGGTTCTTGGCGACCGGCCCGGACAACTCGCCGTCCTCGCCGACCAACACATAGGCAAGGCCCTTGGCCCCGCGCTGCTTGGCCCACTCCTGCCAACCGTCCAGGGTGCGCCGAGGCTGCGACGCCCCGCCCGGCATGACGACCGCACCCACATAGGGTGCCTGGAACACCCGGAAAGTGGTGTCTGAGAAGAACTCTGTGCATTCCACCAGTTCCAGACCGAACCGCAGGTCGGGCTTGTCCGAACCGAACCGGCGCATCGCGTCGGCGTAGGTCATCCGGGGCAGCGGCAGCGGTAGGTCGTAGCCGATCAGTGCCCACAGCGCCTTGAGCACCTGCTCGGCGATGCCGATCACGTCCTCGGAGTCCACGAAGCTCATCTCCAGGTCCAGCTGGGTGAACTCGGGCTGGCGGTCGGCGCGGAAGTCCTCGTCCCGGTAGCAGCGGGCGATCTGGTAATAGCGCTCCATGCCGGCCACCATCAGCAACTGCTTGAACAGCTGGGGGCTCTGCGGCAACGCGTAGAACGAGCCGGGCTGCAGCCGCGCAGGCACCAGGAAGTCGCGCGCGCCCTCCGGGGTGGAGCGGGTCAGGGTGGGGGTTTCGATCTCGACGAAATCCTGCTCCGCCAGCACCGCCCGGGCGGCCGCGTTGACCTTCGAGCGCAGTCGCAGCGCGGCGCCGGGGCCGTTCTCGCGACGCAGGTCCAGGTAGCGGTGCCGCAGCCGGGCCTCTTCGCCGGCCGCTTCGTCGAGCTGGAACGGCAGCGGCGCCGCCTCGTTGAGCACGGTCAGCTCGGTCGCGTTGACCTCGATGGCGCCGGTGGGCAGGTCCGGGTTCTCATTCCCAGTCGGCCGGACCTCCACCACGCCGGTGACCGCCACACAGAACTCGGCACGCAGCCGGTGCGCCTGCTCCAGCACCGCCGCATCGCGGAACACCACCTGCGCCACCCCGGAGGCATCGCGCAGGTCGATGAAGATGACGCCGCCGTGGTCACGTCGGCGAGCCACCCAGCCGGCCAGCGTCACGCTCAGTCCGGCGTCGGTGGCCCGCAATGAACCGGCGTCGTGGCTGCGCAACACCAAAGGGCCCCTTTGCTCGAAGACGGTCGAATAACGGTTCGACCGTCGCCAATACTAGAGCCAACGCGCTGCCCTGCCCCGCGCCGGTCGGTGCTCTAAGCTGGCTCACTGTGACCAACGGCACCGATGACCTCGACTTCGACTACGACGATGAGGAGTACGAGGAAGAAGACGCCTCCCCGAAGCAGGCCAACAGCCTCAAGTGGGGGCTGGCCGCGGTGGTCGTGTTGGCCGTGGTCGCACTGGTTTTGGTGGCCGTGGTGTTGCTGGGTGGCGACCCGAGCAAGGGCAACGCCGACGGCGCCGCCTCCAGCCGCAACGCGGCCTCGGGCATCGCCAGCGCAGACGACACCGGGCCGGTCTCGATCATCATCACCGACCCCAGCTGCACCGCCTGGAGCTCGATCAGCGGCAACCTGTCCAACACGCTGTCGCTGCTGGGACACGGCAAGTGGAACGAGCGCGATCAGTCGATCCCGGCCACGGCGTGGAACGACGAACAGAAGAAGGAGTACCTGGCCGCCGGGCAGGTGGTGCGCAACGCCGCCGCCCAGACCGTCGGCCTGGTGAAGCTCACCCCACACCGGGCCATGCGTGAGCTCTACGAGCAGTTCATCGCCTACGCCCGCGCCTTCGTCGAGCACATCCCCACCTACACCGCGCGCGACGCCGCGTTGGCAGGCACCGCGCACAGCGCCGCGTCGGCGTTGGCCGCGATCTGCGCGGCGGCCAACAACGGGTCGGCGGCGGCCCGCGGGCCGCTGGTCGAGGCCCAGACCACACCCAGCAAGGTCGCCTCGCCCGGTAACCCGACCAACCCGCAGCGGTATCTGACCGGCCCCAATTCGGTCTGCGGCGACTGGAAGGCCGCCCTGGACAAGTTCGGCGTCGACACCGCCGAGTGGACGGAGATCGACCCGAGTATCCCGGCGACCTACTGGAACCCCCAGCAGAAGGCGATCAACCTGGCCGTCGGTCCGGTGATGATCAGCCTGGCCAACAAGATGCAGCAACTGGGCCGCCGCAGCAACAACGCCACCCTGCAGGACTTCGCGGAGCTGTCCTCGCAGTATCGCCGGGCGTTCGTGCTGTCGCTGCCGACGTACGACCCGACGGACAACTATCTGGCCAATGCCGCGACATTCCTGTCCACCACGGTGCTCGGTGGGTGTGCGTCGACGGGGACGGCCGGCGGGTAAACCGCGGCATCCCGCGACCTCACTCGAAACGCGTCGAGTGTGCGGTTCTGTACGGTGACGCCAGCGCGTCGCGTACATCACCGGACACTCGGCGCTTTTTCAATCCCGCACGACGCAAGAACCGGCGCAGCCTGTTGGCTGCGCCGGTTCTTGTTCGAGCCTGGTGTGGGTCAGGCCCAGCTGGAGCCGACGGAGGCGTCGGTGTTGGCCATGTTGTTACCGGCGGTCTGCACCTTCTGACCGTGGGCGTTGGCCTGCTCGTAGATCACCGCGAAGTTGCGACCCAACTGCGACACGAACTCCTGGCAGGCCACCGAACCCGAACCACCCCAGAAATCACCCGCGGCGAGCACATCGTGCACGATCGCCTGGTGCTCAGCCTCCAACGAGGCCGCCTGGGCGCGGATCAGCGCACCGTGAGCATTGACATCACCGAACTGGTAGTTGATCGACATAGCTCAATATCCCCTTCTGCTAGCTGCCCGACAGGATCTGCTGCGAAGCAGCTTCCTGGCTCTCGTAGTGGTTGGCGTCCCGGATCAGGCCGTCGCGCACCCCGTGCAGCATCGTCACGATGTTGCGGAACGCGGTCTGCATCTGACCCATGGTGTCCATCGAGGTCCGCTCGGCCAGACCACCCCAGCCCGCACCCGAGATGTTGGTCGAGGACGCCCACATCCGACGCGCCTCATCCTCCACCGTCTGCGCGTGCACGTCGAAACGGCCCGCCATCGCCCGCATCGCGTCCGGATCGGTCATAAAACGTGCTGCCATGATTTTCTCCCTCTCGCTTGGAATTCGTTGTGGTGCCAGGCGCCGGCCCGGCGGTCACGTTTGTGTTCAGGCCCCTTCCGTTACCCACCCGCCGGCGAACGGGGCATAACTTTCGGGGCCTTGGCGGCGACCGCGCCGAGTCCGCGTCCGGCCATCGCGCCCATCAGCGCGTTACCGAACGGGCCGCCGGGCATGCCCGACGTCGCCGACATGGTCTGGATCGGGGCGCTGACGGTGGTGGACGGCAGCACCGGGGCTGCGCGGACCATGCCGTCGGCGGCCATCGACCAGGCTTGCGGGACCTTCAGCGCGCCCATCGAGGCGGCCTGGCCCAGCTTGGCGGAGATGGCGTTGGTGGCCGTGGAGAAGTGGCCTGCCAGCACGCCGACCGCGCCTTGCAGCTTGTCGTTGACGAAGTCGCCGATCTGGGTCATCAGGGTGCCGGTGCCGCCCGCGCCGGCGGTCTGGCCAGCCAGGGCACCCGCAGTTCCGCCCATGGCTCCCATGCGGGCCAGCTGCGGCAGCATCATCAGCATGCGCATGCCCATCATGCCGAAGGAGCTGCCCATGGTCAGCGGCGAAGTCAGCGAGTTGATCGAGGTGGCCGCCATCTTCGCGCCGAGCATCGTCGAGGGCAGGCCGGCAGCGTCGAGGAGACCGCCGACGGTGGACAGGTCATAGCCGCCGGTCCCAGGAGTGGGCGTGCCGCCACCGGTGCCCGGGTTCGGGCCTCCCTCAGCCGACCCCGGCTGCGTCGCCTGGGCCGAGTTCGGCGGCGAAGACTGCGGCTGCATCAGATTGTTGTTGGCCTGGGCCGACCCGTTGTAGGTGTCCATCGCAACACCGTCTTGGGCCCACATCGCCTCGTACTGGGCCTCGGTCGCCGCGATCGCCGGGGTGTTCTGACCGAAGAAGTTCGTCGAGATCAGCGCCAGCAGCATCGCCCGGTTGGCCGCGATCACCGGCGGCGGCACCGAGCCGGCGCGGGCCGCCTCGAACAGCCCGGCCGCCTGGGTGGCCAACGCCGCATTCTGGGCGGCTGTGGCCGACGCCTGCTGCAGCCACGCCACGTAGGGTGCGACCGAGGTGGTCGCCGCCGCGGAACCAGCGCCGGTCCACGTCGAACTCAGGTTGGTGATCACCGACTGGGTGGCCGTCGCCGAGGTGGACAGTTCGGCGGCCAGGTTGGTCCAGGCGGCCGCCGCCTCCAGCAGGGGCGACGAACCCGGTCCGGTATAGATCAAGCCGGAGTTGATCTCCGGCGGAAAGATACTGAAGCTCATCTATACGCCCCGACTCAGCCGGCCGACGAAGCGTTAGCGGCCTCGGTGAGGGCGTAGGCGTTCGAGTTGCCGCTCAGGGTGGCGACAATCTGCTGGTGCACAGCCGCAGCCTGCGCGCTGACCTGCTGGAACATCTGGGCGTGCGCAGAGAACTGGGCAGCAGTCATCGCCGAGACCATGTCGGCGGCAGGAGGGAGCACACCTGTGGTGGGCGCGGCCGCAGCCGTCATGCCGGTAGTCATAGCGTCACCGATCCCCGACAGGCTGCCAGCAGCCGCCGTCAGAATCTCTGGCTGGGCGGTTACGAACGACATCTAATCCTCCTGGAACCGTGAAGCGTGTGATGGTGTACGTCTGTGCTGTTGCGCGGAAGAGGTCCACGTCACTGATTGACGCACGTCACTCTAGCGGACCGAAGTGATAACGGCCTGATAAACCTGTGGCTGCTGATGCTGCCGACAACTCGCACCCCGTCGGACATCGAGGACCGTTTACAACGAGCTGACGCGTTCACCGAGCAGGCAACCTCTCCCGATAGCTGTGGCGACTGAGGTGGAGTGTTGTCCACTTGCAGCCGGATGCAGAACGTAACACCAGTACCACCGACAGGTACAGCACGGCGACAAACATTCAGTAAAGGTTTGGGAACCGGTCAGACAAGACCGGGTCCAGTTAACTAAGCACTCGGATTTGTCGCGTTCAACCTGAGGCTCCAGCCGGTTTCGGTGTGCAAAGCTGATGTGGCCGCGAGCCCGACGGGCCGCAGAAGCGCCCAGTACCTACGGAAAACCCACGGAGCGTGCAATGACCTTCAACGAGGGCATGCGGATCGACACCAGCACCACGTCTTCCGGCGGCGCCGGCCGTGGGATCGCGATCGGCGGTGGCGTCGCCGGACTGCTGATCATGGTGGTGGCGCTGCTGCTGGGCGCCGACCCCGGCGACGTGCTCAGCCAGCAGCCGGTGGACCGCGGGCAGTACTCCGCGCCCGGGTTCGACCTCGAAAAGTGCCGTACCGGTGCCGACGCCAATAAGTACGTGCAATGCCGGGTGGTGGCCACCGCCAACTCCGTCGACGCAGTGTGGTCGGACCTGATGCGCGACTACACCCGCCCGCAGGTCGAGCTGTTCAGTGGCCAGACCAACACCGCTTGCGGAGCCGCCACCAGCGCCGTCGGGCCGTTCTACTGCCCCGCCGACCGGACCGCCTACTTCGACACCGACTTCTTCCAGGTACTGGTCAACCAGTTCGGCTCCAGCAGCGGCCCGCTGGCCCAGGAGTATGTAGTGGCGCACGAGTTCGGCCACCACGTGCAGAACCTGCGCGGCGTGCTCGGCCGGGCCCAGCACGGCGCGCAGGGCGCGACCGGCGCCGGGGTACGCACCGAGCTGCAGGCCGACTGCTACGCCGGGGTCTGGGCGCACTACGCGGCGGTGACCAAGCAGGAGAGCACCGGGGTGCCCTTCCTGCAGCCGCTGACCGACAACGACATTCGCGACGCACTGTCGGCGGCCTCGTCGGTGGGTGACGACCGCATTCAGGAGGCCGCCACCGGCCGCGTCAACCCGGAGTCCTGGACCCACGGCGCGTCGGCCCAGCGTCAGCACTGGTTCACTGTCGGCTACCAGACCGGTGACCCCAACCAATGCGACACCTTCGCCGCCGCTGACCTGGGCTAAAGCGAAAGCAGCCCGCTCAGCTCCGCCCGACCGGCGTCGTCCAGCGGCAGCAGCGGGCGTCGCGGCGGGCCGGCCGGTACCCCGAGCAGTTCCAGGCCGGCCTTGACGGTGGTGGCCAGGCCGCCGGCCACGATGAACTGCAGCAGCGGCTTGAGGTCGTCATAGAGCGCCTGCGCCTTGTCCTGCTCACCGGCGGCGACCGCGGTATAGAGGTCCAGGCACGGCTGCGGGCGCAGGTTCGGCGCCGCGGTGCACCAGCCGGCGGCCCCGGCGCGCAGCGCGTCGAGGACCAGTGGGTTGCTGCCGTTGAAGAACGGCAGGCGCCCGTCGGACAGCTTGGCGATCCGCAGCATCCGGGCCAGATCCCCGGTGGACTCCTTGACCATGGTCACGTGCTCGATGCTCTCGAACATGGCGACCAACAGTTCGGGGCTCATGTCGATGCCGGAGGTGGCCGGGTTGTTGTAGGCCACGATGTCGACGTCGACGGCGTCCGAAACTGCCTGATAGTGGGTGGTGATCTCCCGCTCGGTGAGCTTCCAGTAGGAGACCGGCGAGACCATCACCGCATCCGCGCCGGCCTGCGCGGCGTAGCGGGCGCGGCGCACGGTGCGCGCGGTGGTCAGGTCCGACACCCCCACCAGCACCGGCAGCCGTCCGGCAACCGCGGCGATCGAGGCGTCGACGCAGGCGTCGAATTCGTCTTCGTCGAGGTAGGCGAGTTCACCGGTGCTGCCCAGCGGGGCGATGGCGTGCACGCCGGCCTCGACGAGCCGGTCGATGACGGTGGCCAGGACCGCGGTGTCGATTCCGCCGTCACGGAAGGGCGTCACCGGATAGCCGATGACACCGTGCAACTGTGCTGCCACAAGAGACTCCTTGTCCTATTGGGTCTGTCTTATTGGGTGATCGCGTCGGGGTGCCCGGCCAGGGCGCGGCGGGCGTAGTAGGCGAAATTGGCCTGGCTGCGGTTGGGCAGCAGGGTCCAGTCGTGGGCTTCGCGGGCCAGCTTCTCGGGAAGTTCTTTGACGGTCCCGGCGGCCATGGCGGCCAGTTGCAGGGCGGCGGCACGCTCGATCAACACCGCCAGTGAGCAGGCCTCCTCCACGCTGGCGCCGGCCACGATCTGGCCGTGGTGCGCCAGCAGGATCGCCTTCTTGTCGCCGATCGCTTCGGAGATGATCTCGCCCTCCTCGTTGCCGACCGGAACCCCCGGCCACAGCGGCAGGAAGGCGCAGTCGTCGTAGAGCGGTGTGGTGTCCATGTGCGAGACGATCAGCGGGGTCTCGAGCATGGACAGGGCGGCGACATGAAACGGGTGGGTGTGCACGATGCACTGCACATCGGGGCGGGCCCGGTAGATCCAGCTGTGGAATCGGTTGGCGGGGTTGGCCATCCCCTCACCCTCGATGACGTTGAGGTCTTCGTCGACAAGCAGCAGGTTGGCGTCGGTGATCTCGTCGAACCCGAGACCGAGCCGCTGGGTGTAATAGGTGCCCGGCGCCTCGGCACGGGCGGTGATCTGCCCGGCCAGGCCCGAGTCATGACCGCGGTCGGACAGCGCCCGGCAGGTCAGCGCCAATTTCTGCCGGGTGGACCATTGACTTCCGGCGAAGTTCTCCGCGAAGCGGTGCTCCGCGCGTTGCATCAGGTCGGATTTGGAATCGTCGAACGTGGTGCCCATGGCAACTCCTCGGTGACGGGTCGGTACGACACAACCATACCCGATAGGACACCTTGTGTCATTTTCTTGTGTCATGATTGGCCCATGACGGAACTGCTGCGCACCGTCCGCAAGCAGCGAGGACTCACCCTCGAAGGCCTCGCCGAGCGGACCGGACTGACCAAGAGCTACCTGTCCAAGATCGAACGCAGTCGCAGCACGCCGTCGATCGCGGTGGCCATCAAGGTGGCTCAGGCCCTGGACGTCGATGTGGCGCAACTGTTCTCCGAGCGCGGCGACGAGGACAAGATCGCCGTGGATCGGGCCGAGGACCGCAGTGAGGACCGGCAGCGTTACCGGGCGATGGCCGCAGGCATGCTCGGAAAATCGATGTCCCCGTTCGTGGTGCGCCCCACCGGGCACGCCGGCCGCGACGGCCATCCCGTGCACAGCGGTCAGGAATTCGTGTTCGTGCACGCCGGGACCGTGGAGCTGGAGTACGGCGATGCGACCTGGACCCTGACGGCCGGCGACAGCGCCTACTTCGACGCCTCGATCAGCCACCGCATGCGCACGGTGGGCTCGGGGCCCGCCGAAGTCGTCGTCGTCGCCGCCGAGTGAACCGGTAGCGCGCAGTGAGCACCGAGCTGCTGTTCTCCTACGGCACCCTGCAACTACCTGAGGTGCAGCGCAGCACATTCGGGCGCGAACTCGACGGCCGGCCCGACGCGATCGTCGGCTACGACCTGGACTACCTGACGATCACCGATCCGCACGTGGTGGCCGTCAGTGGCAGCGACCGGCATCCGATCCTGCGGCCGTCGGTGACACCCGACGCCCACGTGGACGGCACGGTGTTCACGATCAGCGCCGCCGAACTGGTGGCCGCCGACGAGTACGAAGTCGACGCCTACCGGCGGATTTCAGTGCCGCTGCGCTCGGGCGCTCGAGCCTGGGTGTACGTGTTCGCCGACTGAGCTACCAGGCGCGGGTCGAGCAGGTCACGCCGCTGCCGCCCTGCTGCGAAACCACAACTTCACCGTCGACGGCGATCTCGCAGTGGAACTCGGGGTTGATCCGCAGGCCGCCGCTGGCGGTCACCAGCGCCCACTGGCTCGGGTCTGCCAGCGTGGTGGTGTAAACCAGCGGCTGTCCCCCGCCGATCGGCACCCGGACGGTCTCGAGGTACTCCGAGGAGTTGGCGTTGTAGGCCGACATGCTGGGCGGGTCGGTCTTGATGTAGGAGATGTTGCCGGTCAGGTCGCTGGTGGCGGTGATCGTGTAGGTGACCTCGTGACCGCCGGTCGTGCTCTTCTTCGGGGCCTCCGCCGAAGGCTCCGTCGAAGTCTCGGTCGGAGCTGCCGCCGGGGATTCGGTCGGGGTCGGCGCCGGCGTCTCCGGGTCGGCCAGGGACGTCGCATGGCTGGCCATCACTCCGGCGGCTGCCATCAGCAGCACCGTCCCGAACCGGACTGTCACGTTTCGCATGGTCGTCATACCGCGCAACGCTACCGGAGGCCCGGCGACCGCAGGTCCGGCCGCAGGACGTGGATTGCCCGCGAAATTGCACTCATGCAGGGGATTCGCCGGATCTTCCTGCACCGTTTCAATCTCGCCGAAGCCGGCCCAAAACCTGGGCCAACACGTCCTCGAACGCCACCTCGACCTGCTCGCCGGTGGCCAGATTCTTGACACCGACGGTGCCGGCCTCGATGTCACGGTCACCGGCGACCAGCGCCACCGCCGCCCCGGAGCGGTCCGCGGCGCGCATCGCACCCTTCATTCCGCGATCCCCGTAGGCCAGATCCACCCGCACCCCGGCGGCCCGCAACTGTCCGGCCAGCACCGCCAGCCGCAGCTTGGCCGCCTCGGAAAGCCCCACCCCGAACACGTCGCAGCGGGTGGCCTGCCCCACCGACTTGCCCTCGGCAGCCAGGGCCAGCAGGGTGCGGTCCACCCCGAGGCCGAACCCGATCCCGGACAGATCCTGGCCGCCCAGCTGGCGCATCAGCCCGTCGTAGCGGCCGCCGCCGCCGATGCCGGACTGCGCACCGAGTCCGTCGTGCACGAACTCGAACGTGGTCTTGGTGTAGTAGTCCAGCCCGCGCACCATCCGCGGGTTGATCACATACGGCACCTGCAGGGCGTCCAGGTGCGCCAGCACCGTGTCGAAATGCGCCTTGGCCTGATCGGAGAGGTGGTCGAGCATCAGCGGCGCATCGGCGGTCATCGCTTTGACCTCCGGGCGTTTGTCGTCGAGCACCCGCAGCGGGTTGATCTCGGCGCGGCGACGCGTCTCCTCGTCGAGGTCCAGCCCGAACAGGAACTGCTGCAACAATTCTCGATACGCGGGCCGGCAGCTGTCGTCGCCCAGCGAGGTGATCTCCAGCCGGAACCCGTCAAGGCCCAGCGATCGGAATCCGGCGTCGGCGACCGCGATCACCTCGGCGTCCAGCGCCGGGTCGTCCACTCCGATGGCTTCCACGCCGACCTGTTGCAGCTGCCGGTACCGGCCGGCCTGCGGGCGCTCATAGCGGAAGAACGGCCCGGAATAGCAGAGCTTGGTCGGCAACTGACCGCGGTCCAGTCCGTGCTCGATGACCGCGCGCACCACCCCGGCGGTGCCCTCGGGTCGCAGCGTCACCGAGCGGTCGCCGCGGTCGGCGAAGGTGTACATCTCCTTGGAGACCACATCGGTGGACTCCCCCACCCCGCGGGCGAACAACCCGGTGTCCTCGAAGATCGGCAACTCGATGTCGCCGTAGCCGGCGCGGCGGGCAGCGGCCAGCAGGCCGTCGCGCACCGCGACAAACCCGGCTGAGGCCGGCGGAACGTAATCAGGCACCCCTTTGGGTGCGACAAAGGTGCTCACGCACTCAGCCTTTTCAACGTGCTCACGCACTGAGCCCTTCTAGGAATGGGTTTCCGCGGCGCTCGGCGCCGATGGTGGTCTTGGGTCCGTGGCCGGGCAGCACCACGGTCGCGTCGTCGAGGACCAGTAGTTTGTCGACGATCGAGTTCATCAGGTCACGGCCGCTGCCGCCGGGCAGGTCGGTACGGCCGACCGAGTTCTGGAACAGGGTGTCACCGCTGAAGACCACCTCGGCTGCGTCGCCTTCGACCCGGAATACCACCGAGCCGCGGGTGTGGCCGGGCGTGTGATCGACAGTGACGGTGGTGTCGCCCAGGCCGATCTTGTCCCCGTCACGGTCGAGCTCCACCAGCTGCTTGGGCTCGGCGAACATCAGCTTGCTCAACGCCCCGAACAGCGCCTGACCCGGCATGGTGCCCAGCGAACGCAACGGGTCGGTGAGCATGAACCGGTCCTCGGGGTGGATGTAGGTGGGGCAACCGTAGGTGTCGGAGACCTTCTGCGCCGACCAGATGTGGTCGATGTGGCCGTGGGTGAGCAGCACCGCCGACGGCGTCAGCCGGTTCTCGTCGAGGACGCGGCGCAACTGGGACATCGCGCGCTGGCCCGGGTCGACGACGATCGCGTCGGCGCCTTGCCGCTGCGCCAGCACGTAGCAGTTACACGCCAGCATTCCCGCGGGGAATCCGGTGACCAACACGTGCACCAGTTTCCCATTGCGCGCCCAGCCGCCGATGACGCGGGCGGCGCGGGCGGACTCTGGCAGACTTGGGACCCGACCGATTCAGCGAGCCAGGAGGTTACCGGCGGTGCCCACGAACGAGGAACGGCGAGCCAACGCCAAGCGCAATCTCGACCAACAGGTGGAGCAGCGCGCCCAGGCCGCCCGCAAGCAACGCCTGATGCTGATGATCGCCGGCGCTGTGGTGGCCGTGCTGCTCATCGCCGGAGTGGTGTTCGTGGTGCTGCGCGACAACGGCAACTCCGGCAACGTCAACGCCGGCAAGTCAACGACGCCGGAGACCTCGGAGACCTCGGATGCGGAGTCCCCCGCCTCACCGGCCGGCGAGCCCGGCAAGCTGCCGAAGTTCACCGCGTCGCCGACCCTGGGCTCCAACTGCCAGTACCCCAAGGCGCGTGCCGCCAGCAAGCCCGTCGAGCCGCCGCGCTCCGGCAAGGTCCCGACCGATCCGGCCGAGGTCAGCGTTTCCATGGTGACCGATCAGGGCCCCATCGGGTTGATGCTGAACAACGCCCAGTCCCCTTGCACCGTCAACAGTTTCATCAGCCTGGGAGCCAAGGACTTCTTCTCCGACACTCAGTGCCACCGGTTGACCACCTCTCCGATGCTGAGCGTGCTGCAATGCGGCGACCCGGCCGGCGACGGCACCGGCGGCCCCGGCTATCAGTTCGCCAACGAGTACCCCACCGACCAGTACCCGACCGGCGACCCGGCCGCTCAGCAGCCGGTGCTGTACCCGCGCGGCACCCTGGCGATGGCCAACGCCGGGCCCGGCACCAACGGCAGCCAGTTCTTCCTGGTGTATCAGGACTCGATGCTGCCGCCGCAGTACACGGTGTTCGGCACCATCCAGCAGGACGGGCTGGACACTTTGGACACGATCGCCGCGGCCGGCGTCAAGGGCGGCGGCAGCGACGGCCCGCCGGTCACCAAGGTGACGGTCAAGTCGATCCGCGCCGACTAGCGAGGACGGTTCCGCCGGCACGCTCGCGGGGGGCGCGCGTGCCGGCATGCGAGTCACTGACCCTGGGGAGGGGCATGTACCGATTCATCGCAGTCATCGCGCCGGGTGTCGTCGCCCCGGCCGCCGCGGCCGCCGCCATCTCCGATCACCCGGCATGGTGCTGGCTGGCCGTGCCGGCGACGTTGGTGTTCGCGCTCGGAATCCATGACCTGATCCAGACCCGGCACTCGGTCTTGCGCAACTATCCGGTGCTGGGACATCTGCGGTTCGTGATGGAGGATCTGCGGCCGGAACTGCAGCAGTACTTCATCGAGCGCAACTTCGACGGCCGCCCCTACGACCGGTCCCGCCGGACGATCATCTACGAGCGCGCCAAGGGCACCCACAGCGAGCAGGCCTTCGGCACCGAACGTGACATCGACTCGGTCGGCTATGAGCATCTCGCGCAGTCCGTCGCACCGGCACCGCTGCCCGACAACCCGCCCCGGGTGCTGGTGGGCGGGCCGGACTGCAAGCAGCCGTATTCGATGGCGCTGCTGAATGTTTCGGCGATGAGCTTCGGGGCGCTGTCCAACAATGCGATCCTGGCCCTGAACAAAGGCGCCGCGCTGGGCGGGTTCGCCCACGACACCGGCGAGGGCGGCCTGACCCCGTATCACACCGAGCACGGGGGCGACCTGGTGTGGGAGATCGGCTCGGGATACTTCGGAACCCGCACCGCCGAAGGCCGTTTCGACCCGGCGCAGTTCGCCGACAAAGCCGCTCACGAAGCCGTCAAATGCGTGTCGCTGAAACTGAGTCAGGGCGCCAAACCCGGGCTGGGCGGGGTACTGCCGGCGGCCAAGGTCAGCGAGGAGATCGCCCGCTACCGCGGCGTACCCGCGCATCAGAAGTGCATCAGCCCCGCCGCCCACTCGGCGTTCTCCACGCCGCGGGAGTTGATCCGCTTCATCGCCGACATGCGTGAACTGGCCGGCGGCAAACCCACCGGGTTCAAGCTGTGTGTCGGTACCCGTACCGATGTGCTGGCGATCTGCAAGGCGATGGTCGACGAGGGCACCGCCCCGGACTTCATCATCGTCGACGGCGCCGAAGGCGGAACCGCCGCTGCGCCACTGGAATACGAAGACCACGTAGGCATGCCGCTCACCGACGGCCTGATGACTGTCCATAACGTGCTCGTCGGGATGGGCCTGCGCGACAAGATCCGGCTCGGTGCCAGCGGCAAGGTCGCCGGTGCCACCGACGTGGTCAAGCGACTGATCCAGGGCGCCGACTACACCAATTCGGCGCGGGCCATGATGATGGCGATCGGCTGCATCCAGGCCCAGCGCTGTCACACCAACACCTGCCCCAGCGGCGTGGCCACCCAGGATCCCCGGAGGGCGCGCGCGCTCAACGTCGCCGACAAGAGTGTGCGGGTGCAGCGTTATCAGGCCGCGACGGTCCACCAGGCGATGCAGATGATCGCCTCGCTGGGGGCGCACGGGCCCGAGCAGCTCAACCCGCACATGCTGCGCAAGCGGGTCTCGCCGTCGATCGTGCGAACCTACGCCGAGATCTATGAATGGCTGCGGCCGGGCCAGTTGCTGGCCGAGCGTCCCGCGTCCTGGGAGACCGACTGGGCGTTCGCCGACCCCGACAGCTTCAGCCCCGCCCGCTGAGCTGCTGCCTCAGGCAGCCGAAGTCACCCGGTAGACGTCGTAGACACCCTCGACGTTGCGGACCACGTTGAGCAGGTGCCCCAGGTGCTTCGGGTCGCCCATCTCGAAGGTGAACCGGCTGATCGCCACCCGGTCCCGCGATGTGGTGACCGAGGCCGACAAGATGTTGACCTTCTCGTCTGCGAGCACCTTGGTCACATCCGAGAGCAGCCGGTGCCGGTCCAGCGCCTCGACCTGGATGGCCACCAGGAACACCGACGACGGCGACGGCGCCCACTTGACCTCGATGATCCGCTCGGCGTGGTCGCGCAGTGAGTCGGCGTTGGTGCAGTCGGTGCGGTGCACCGACACCCCGCCACCGCGGGTGACGAAGCCCATGATCTTGTCGCCGGGCACCGGAGTGCAGCACTTCGCCAGTTTGGTCAGGACGCCCGTCGCACCCGGTACCGCGACGCCGACGTCGTCAGAGTGGCGTTCCCGGCGCGAGATGGTCAGCGGGGTGGAGCGCTCAGCCAGGTCCTCTTCGGCCTGGTCCACCCCACCGAGCTGGGCCACCAGGCGCTGCACCACGTGGTGCGCCGAGATGTGGTTCTCGCCGACCGCGGTGTAGAGCGAAGACACGTCGCTGTAGTGCAGTTCGCGGGCCACCGCGGCCATCGACTCGCCGTTGACCAGGCGCTGCAGCGGCAGGCCCACCTTGCGTACCTCGCGGGCGATCGCGTCCTTGCCAGAGTCCAGCGCCTCTTCCCGACGCTCCTTGGCGAACCACTGCCGGATCTTGGCCTTGGCCCGCGGCGACACCACGAACTGCTGCCAGTCCCGCGACGGCCCGGCGTTCTGCGCCTTCGAGGTGAAAACCTCGACCACTTCCCCGTTTTCCAGCTTGCGCTCCAGCGCCACCAGCCGGCCGTTGACCCGGGCACCGATGCAGCGGTGACCGACCTCGGTGTGCACGGCGTAGGCGAAGTCGACGGGGGTCGATCCGGTGGGCAGCGTGATCACATCACCCTTGGGGGTGAACACGAAGATCTCCTTGACCGCCAGGTCATAACGCAGCGCCTCGAGGAATTCGCCCGGGTCGGCCGCCTCCCGCTGCCAGTCCAGCAGCTGACGCATCCAGGCCATGTCGTCGATCTCGGCGGCGGTGTTCAGGTGCGGAACTCCGTTGCGGCCCTTGGCTTCCTTGTACCGCCAGTGGGCGGCGATGCCGTACTCGGCGGTGCGGTGCATCTCTCGGGTGCGGATCTGGATCTCCAGCGGCTTGCCCTCCGGACCGATCACCGTGGTGTGCAGCGACTGGTAGACCCCGTAGCGCGGCTGGGCGATGTAGTCCTTGAACCTGCCCGCCATCGGCTGCCACAGCGAGTGCACCACACCGACCGCGGCGTAGCAGTCCCGGATCTCGTCGCACAGGATCCGCAGCCCCACCAGGTCGTAGATGTCGTCGAAGTCGCGGCCTCGCACGATCATCTTCTGGTAGATCGACCAGTAGTGCTTGGGCCTCCCCTCGACGGTCGCGGTGATCTTCGACTTCGCCAGCGTGTTGACGATCTCGGTGCGCACCTTGGCCAGGTAGGTGTCGCGTGACGGTGACCGATCGGCCACCAGTCGGACGATCTCCTCGTACTTCTTGGGGTGCAGGATCGCAAACGACAGATCCTCCAGCTCCCACTTGACGGTCGCCATACCCAGCCGATGTGCCAGCGGCGCAATGACTTCCAACGTCTCTCGGGCTTTGCGTGCCTGCTTCTCCGGGGCCAGGAACCGGATGGTGCGCATGTTGTGCAGCCGGTCGGCCACCTTGATCACCAGCACCCGAGGGTCACGTGCCATCGCGATGACCATCTTGCGGATGGTCTCGGCCTCGGCCGCGGTGCCCAGCACCACCTTGTCCAGCTTGGTCACCCCGTCGACCAGGTGAGCGACCTCGTCGCCGAATTCCCCGGCCAGCGCCTCCAGCGTGTAACCGGTGTCCTCGACGGTGTCATGCAACAGCGCGGCCACCAGCGTGATGGTGTCCATACCCAGTTCCGCCAGGATGGTGGCCACGGCGACCGGGTGGGTGATGTAGGGATCGCCCGAATGGCGCAGCTGGGCGGCGTGGCGCTCTTCGGCGACCTCGTAGGCGCGTTGCAGCAGCGCCAGATTCGCCTTCGGGTAGAACTGCCGGTGGACCGCCACCAGCGGCTCCAGCACCGGGCTGAGCGCACCACGTTGGGCGGTGATCCGGCGCGCGATCCGGGCCCGCACCCGCCGCGACGCGCTGGTGGGTACCTTCAGCAGGTCGGTGCGCTCGGTGGGCGAATCCTGGGCCGGAGCCTCCGACACCGCCACCGGATGGGTGGCGTCAGCGTTGTGCTGACCGGGCCCCTGATCGGTCCCCGGTGCTGAGCCCTGCTCCGCGACCACGTTCCTCACCTCCGATAACGAGAGTATCGGCTAAACGACGCGCAGGCTGCGCAGCTGCAGCGGGGCCACCGCGGCGCGCCCGCCCAACCCGGCCAGCTCCAGCACCACCGCCGCCGCGGTCACCTCGGCGCCGGCGCGACGCAACAGCCGCAGCGTCGCCGCCAGAGTGCCGCCGGTGGCCAGCACGTCGTCGACGATCACCACACGACGGCCGGCCAGCTCGATACCGTCGGCCGGGATTTCCAGCACAGCGCTGCCGTACTCAAGCTGATAGGTCTCCGTCAGCACCGGCGGCGGCAGTTTGCCGCCCTTGCGGACCGCGAGCGCACCCACCCCGAGCCGGTCGGCGACCGCTCCGGCCAGCAGAAACCCCCGCGCGTCGATCCCGGCGATCAGGTCCGCCCCGTCGGCGACCGCGACCAGCGCATCGGTGACCGCAGCCAGCCCGGCGGCATCGGCGAACACCGGGGTCAGGTCCTTGAAGGCGATACCGGGAACCGGAAAGTCGGCGACCTCGCGGGTCAGCGACGCGATGATCTCGGCAGGGTCGCCTGCCGGTGCGGCCCGGTTCACTGCTGCAGCGCCCAGCGGTCCATGTTCCAGCCGGCGCCCCAGCGGGTGGGGTTGGCGGCGACACCGTAGGTCTTCTTTGACGACAGCAGGGTGCGCTGCTGTCGGTACAGCGGCAGGGTCGGCATGTCGGCCCACAGCACCGGGGCGCTCTCGGCCAGCAGCCGGACCAGCTCGGTCGGGTCGGCGGTGACCGCCAGCGCGGAGATGATGCCGTCGATCTGGTCGTTGCGGTAACCCGACAGGTTGTTGCCGTTGCCGCTGAACAGCTCGTAGGCATCCATCACCGACGACCCGGTCGACCCACTGCCGGTGGACCCGCCGGTGCTGGCCAGCAGCACGTCGATCTGCCCCTCCCGCAGCGCCAGCGGACCGATGCTCTCTGATGCCACCTCGTTGATGGTGATGCCGGCCGGGGCGCACGAGGTGGTGATCGCGCCGACCACCGCGGCCAGCCGGGTGTTGGGCCCGCGGTAGCCGATCCGCACGGTCAGGGGTTTGCCGGCGAGTGCGTCGCGGGCGGCGTTCGGGTCGGCGTGCGCGAACTGGGCGGCCTCAGGCACGTTCTCGGCTTGGTCGAACGCGTCGTCCATGGCGGTGTTGAGCCGCGAGTTGACCAGCGGTGCGCCCGCGTCGGCGGCGATGACATCACGCGGGGTGCACAGCGCCACGGCCCGGCGCGCCGGGATCTCCGAGAGCGGTCCGGCCGGGGCGAAGATCAGCTGTTCGATGCCGCCCGACGGGGTGTTGCTGCTCAGGTAGTCATCGGGGGTGATCAGCGACCCGGCCGACCCGGTCGCCACGTCGACGACCTCGACGACACGCTTGCTGACCCGGTCGGCGATGTCGGCACTCTGCGGCCAGACCGTGATCCGCTTGGTCACCGGCTTGGCGCCCCACCACTGGTCATTGGCCACCAGCACCACGGCGCCCCCTTCGAGCACCGAGTCGATCTTGTAGGGCCCCGATGACGGGAAATACCGCAGATCGGCGCTACGGTCGAGCTGCCAGATGGTGTTCCAGGTCTCGGCGATCTTCGCGATCACGTCGTCGGCGGGCCCGACCGCGCCCAGCAGCACTTCGGTGGTGTTCACCCCGAGCTTGTCGCCGATCACGTGCGACGGCATCATCGACGTCGCGGTGAACAGTTCCTCGTAGTCCACGATGCTGCGGTCGGGGAAGAACGACACCCGGGCCTTCTTCTGGCCCGGTCGGCATTCGATGTGGTCGATGTCGAGGTAACCGCCCCGGCTGGCGGCATCGAAGCCCGGGAACCGGCCCGACTGGGCCGCCCACGCCAGCACCAGATCGTCGCAGGTGATCGGTTTGCCGTCGGAATACACCGCGGCGTCGGCGATCTGGTAGTCCAGCACCAGCGGTGCGCGGCCCACCACCGAGATGCCGCCGAAGTCATGGTCGGTGAGGATCTGCCCGTCCGGCCCGTGGTAGCCGAAGCCGGTCAGGGTGCGCGAGAACGCCTGCGGTGCTGCCGAGGCGGCACCGGCCACCGTGGTGGTGTTGTAGGTGATCAGGCCGCCGTCGACCGCGTAGTCGATCTGGTCGACGGTGGCGCTGGTGCACGACGACACCGATCCGGCGCCTACCGCGGTGACGATCGCCACCAGGAGGGCCGCAGCGTGCCGACCGCGGGCCGCCATCGCCGGTTACCGACCGGCGCCCGGCTTGCCGGTCGGACGCTGGGTGCGCCGGCTCGTGGGACGAACCGGCTTGGCGCCCGGTACCGGGGCAGCCGGCGCGGCCGCGTCCACGGTGGTCTCGTCCTCGTCGGCGGTGTCGTCCGCGTCGTCGGCGCCGGCCAGGTCTGCACCGGCGGCCGGTGCGGCCTTCGAGGTGGCTGCGGCCTTGCGCCGCCGCATCACCCGGCGGGTGTGGTTCTGCACCAGCTCGGTACGTTCCCGCAGGCTCACCAGCAGTGGCGTGGCCAGGTAGATCGACGAGTAGGTGCCGACGATGACGCCGACCAGCTGCACCAGCGCGAGGTCCTGCAGCGTTCCCACGCCCAGCAGCCACACCGCGACCACCATCAGCGCGATGATCGGCAGTGCCGAGATCAGGCTGGTGTTGATCGACCGCATGAAGGTCTGGTTGATGGCCAGGTTGGCCTGCTCGGCATAGGTCAGCTTGGGTTTGTGCTCGAAGCCGTGAGTATTCTCCTCGACCTTGTCGAACACGATGACGGTGTCGTAGATCGAGAACCCGAGGATGGTCAACAGGCCGATAACGGTCGCCGGGGTCACCTCGAATCCGACCAGCGAATACACCCCGGCGGTGACGACGACGTCGAAGACCATCGAGATCATCGCCGAGATGGTCATGTACCACTCGTAGCGCACCGTGATGTAGAACGACGCCAACAGCAGGAACACCACCAGTGCGATCACGGCCTTCTGGGTGATCTGCCCACCCCAGGTCTCCGACACCGCCGAGTCGCTGATCGCCTGCTTGCTGGGCTGCCCGTCTGGTCCCACGGGCTGGAACGCCTCGTAAAGGGCATCGCGCAGCTTGTCGGTCTGCTCGTTGGTGAGCGTTTCGGCGCGGATCTGCACGGTCGCCGAGGTGCCGTTGCCGACGACGACCACCGATTCGGGGCTGCTGCCGACGGTGTCGCGGAACACCTGCTCCACCTGGGTGACGGAGGTTTCGCCCCGCGGGAACGACACCTTGGTGCCGCCGGCGAAGTCGATACCGAAGGTGAACCCGCGGATCAGGATGCTGGCGATGGCGATGGCGACCATCGCACCGCTGATCGCGTACCACATCCGTCGCTTACCGATGACCTCGAAGGCGCCGGTGCCGGTGTAGAGCCGCGACAGGAAGCTGTGTTTCGGCGGCTTCCGGGTGGCGGGAGCCTTTTTGCGGGCCGTCTCCTCCACGGCGGTGCCACTCTCGGTGAGTTCGACCGCGGCCGGTTCTTTCCCCGCGGCCTTCGTACCGCTGTTGGTGCTCGGTTTGGCCATCTGGCTATCCCTGTCCCGTCGACTGGGCGGTCACCCGCGCGCTCGTTTTGGCTCCGGATCTGCCGCCCGGCCTGCCGCCCGATTTCGCTACCGCACGCCGCTCGCGCGCGACCTGCTGCACCGCGCCGAGGCCGTTGTAGGCCGGCTTGGCCAGGGTGGGCGACTTGGACGCCAGGTACACCAGCGGCCAGGTCACCAGGAACACCACCACCAGGTCGAGGATGGTGGTCAGCCCCAGCGTGAACGCGAAGCCCTTCACCTGGCCGACCGCCAGGAAGTACAGCACCGCCGCGGCCAGGAAGGTCACCGCGTTGCCGGACACGATCGTCTTACGGGCCCGGCTCCATCCGCGGGGCACCGCGGAGCGGAACGAACGGCCTTCCCGGATCTCGTCCTTGATGCGTTCGAAGAACACCACGAAGGAGTCGGCGGTGGTGCCGATACCGATGATCAGACCGGCGATGCCGGCCAAATCGAGCGTGTAGTTGATGTAGCGGCCCAACAGGATCAGGATCGCGTAAACCATTGCGCCGGCGACGACCAGCGACAACGCGGTAAGCACCCCGAGCACCCGGTAGTAGAGCAGCGAGTAGACCAGCACCAGCACCAGCCCGATCCCACCGGCGATCAGGCCGGCCCGCAGCGACGTCATTCCCAGTGTGGCCGAAACGGTTTCGGCTTCGGAGGACTCGAACGACAGCGGCAGCGACCCGTACTTCAAGACGTTGGCCAGCTGCCGTGCGCCGTCCTGCGTGAATCCCGGTGAGCCACCGGTGATCTGGGTGCGACCACCCGGGATGGCCTCCTGGATCTGCGGTGCGCTGACGACCTGCGAGTCCAGCGTGAACGCCGTCTGGGTGCCGATGTGGGCCGCGGTGAAGTCGGCCCAGGTGTCGGCTGCGGCGCTCTTGAACTGCACCTGGACGATGTTGGCGCCGCTGCGCTGATCCATGCCGGAGCTGGCGTCGGCGATCTGGTCGCCGCTGATGATCGACGGAGCCAGCAGGTATGCGGTCTGATGATCCTGCGAGCAGGTCACCAGCGGCAGGTCCGGGTCGTCGTTGCCGGCCAGGATGTCTTCCTTGTCGCACCGGTTCGCCTGGATCTGCAGGGCCAGCGCCTGCACTACCTTGTTGTCGCTCTGCCGCAGCCGTTTCTCGGCAGCGATGCGGGCCGCCAGGCCCTGTGCCTGGCTGGGCTGACCGGGTTGGCCGGGCATGCCCGGGATTCCGGGCACGCCAGGCATGCCGGGGATCTGCAGGCCGGGGTTCGGCGTCGCGCCGGGCAGGCCCGGCTGGCTGTTGTCCGGACCCGCGGGGGTGCTCGGCGCGGTGGTCTCGGTGCTGTCCTCAGACCCGGGTCCCTCAGAGGTGGTGCCCGGCGTCGGGGTCGGCTCCTTGGGGAAGGGACGCGGCTGCGCCGGAGGCGTCATGGGCTGCTGCGGGGCCGACTGGCCGTTGCCGCCGAACATGCCTTCGCCGCCTGCCCCGCCGAGGCCGAAGTCGCCGGGCAGGCCCGGCGCGCTGGGGACTCCGCCCGGAACACCGGGAACCCCGCCGGGGATACCGGGAACCCCACCGGGGACGCCGGGAACCCCACCGGGGATACCGGGAACCCCACCGGGGACGCCGGGAACCCCACCGGGGATACCGGGAACCCCACCCGGAACGCCGGGCGTTCCCGGTGGCAGTCCGGGCCGTCCGCCGGGAAGTCCGGGCATCTGACCGCCGCCGGCCTGCTTCGCTTCCTCTACCGACACACCGGTGACTACCGGCCGGATGTAGAGCCGGGCGGTCTGCCCGAGGGTGCGGGCCTCGTTGCCGTCACTGCCCGGCACCGTGATGACCAGGTTGTTGCCGTCGATGATGACCTCGGAGCCGGACACGCCGAGGCCGTTGACGCGCGCACTGATGATCTGCTGGGCCTGATTGAGCGCGTCACGGGTCGGGGCGGAACCGTCCGGTGTGCGAGCCGTGAGCGTCACGCGGGTGCCACCCTGCAGGTCGATACCCAGCTTGGGTTCGGCCAGCCTGTCTCCGGTCAGGAAGACCAGCAGGTAGACGCCGATGAGCATGGCCAGGAAAACAGCCAGACTGCGGGCAGGATGCACCGGCGCCGAAGGCGATGCCACGTTATTGAGTCTCCTTCGCTCATTGCGCGATGCGCTCTCGCGATCGTCGGGGCTGGTCCGGGCTTGTCTGTGCTTGTTTGGGGGCGAGCCCCCGAACCCCGATCAGTTCGACTGCATCCGCAAAAGGGTACGTGCCGGACCGGCAGGCGTGATCGTTGGGCGGGCGTTCCGCGCGTCGCGGGCCTGCAGAAGGCTAAGCGCCCTCGGCGCCCTGTTCGACCGCGGCCTCAGCCGTGAAGTCCTCCGGCTCGATCTTGTCCCGAACGGCCAGCTTCATCCAGGTAGTCACCACGCCGGGTGCGATCTCCAGGTCGACGGTGTCATCGGTGATGCCGGTGATCGTGGCCTGCATTCCGGAGGTGGTGTGGACCCGGTCGCCGACCTGCAGCGACTCATGCAGATCGATGGTGGCTTGCATCGCGCGCTTCTGCCGCCGGGAGGCGAAGAACATGAATGCGCCCATCACGATGAGCAGCGGCAGGAAGGCAACCATTTGGTTCATGACAGCAATCGATCTTTCGACTTGTTCGTATCTGGTGTTCGGACCCGGCCCATAAGGGGTGTGACGGGCCACAGTGATGACAACAGTGTGCCATTGTGTGACACCACTCCGAGCCGGTACCGCCGTTCGCCGCCTACGCTGTGGGGATCCGGGGGGTCAGGATCCTATGGGAAGGTTGGCCGATGAAAAAGTTTGCGTGTGGTCTCGCGACCGCCGTCGCGTTCGCGGCTGCTCCCCTGGCCGTCGGAGCGTTGGCTATGCCCGCCGTCGGATCGGCGGAACCACTGAACTGCCCGGGCGGCCAGTACTGGGAACCGAGCACCAACACCTGCATGCCGCTCGGCCAGGGGCCGACGCCGCTGGACTGCCCGGGCGGTGCGTACTGGGAGCCCAGCACCAACACCTGCATGCCGCTCGGCCAGGGGCCGACGCCGCTGAACTGCCCGCCCGGTGAATGGTGGAACCCGTTCGGAAACGCCTGCCGGCCACTCGGCCAGGTCTGAACCGCGGCGGGGACCGCCAGGGATCGCTAGGAAGCACTAAGGAGATCGTCCATGCCCGTGCCGCCGCTGCCCCAGAACCGTCACCTGGTCACCGAGATTCCTGGGCCGGGTTCGATGCGACTGGCACGGCGCCGGGCGGCAGCCGTGGCGCGCGGGGTGGGCAGCACGCTGCCGGTCTACGCGGCACGTGCCGGCGGGGGCATCGTTGAGGACGTCGACGGCAACAGGCTGATCGACCTGGGGGCCGGTATCGCGGTGACGACCGTCGGCGCCGCCGCACCCCGGGTGGTGGATGCGGTGCGCGAACAGGTCGCCGAATTCACCCACACCTGTTTCATGGTCACCCCCTATGAGGGCTATCTGGCCGTTGCCGAAGCCCTGAATCGGGCCACTCCGGGTACCCACGAGAAGCGCTCTGTGCTGCTCAACTCCGGCGCCGAGGCCCTGGAGAACGCCGTCAAGATCGCCCGGTCCTACACCCACAAGAGCGCAGTGGTCGCGTTCGACCACGCCTATCACGGCCGCACCAACCTGACGATGGCACTGACGGCCAAGTCGATGCCCTACAAGAGCGGCTTCGGACCGTTCGCACCCGACGTCTACCGGGCGCCGGCGTCCTACCCCTACCGCGACAGCCTGATCGATAAGGACCTGGGCAGCGACGGCGGGCGGGCCGCCGAGCGGACCATCGGTGTCATCGAGAGCCAGATCGGGGCCCACAATCTGGCCGCGCTGGTCATCGAACCGATCCAGGGCGAGGGCGGCTTCATCGTCCCGGCACCCGGTTTCCTGCCCGCACTGCTGGCCTGGTGCCGCGACAACAACGTGGTGTTCATCGCCGATGAGGTGCAGACCGGTTTCGCCCGCACCGGGGCGATGTTCGCCTGCGAGCACGAACCAATCGCCCCCGACCTGATCTGCACCGCCAAGGGAATCGGCGGCGGGCTGCCGCTGGCGGCGGTGACCGGCCGCGCCGAGATCATGGACGCCCCGCACGTCAGCGGTCTGGGCGGTACGTTCGGCGGCAATCCGGTGGCCTGCGCTGCCGCGCTGGGTGCGTTCGCCACCGTCGAGGCCGAGGATCTGGTGGGGCGGGCCCGCCGGATCGAACGGCTGATCTTCGAGCGGCTGGGCCGGGCGCAGGCCGATGACGACCGCATCGGCGACGTCCGCGGCCGCGGCGCCATGATCGCCATCGAACTGGTGCGGTCCGGCACCGCCGACCCCGACCCGGACCTGACCAAAGCCCTGGCGGCGGCCTGCCATCGGGCCGGGGTGATCGTGTTGACCTGCGGAACCTTCGGCAACGTGGTGCGACTGCTGCCGCCGCTGACCATCAGCGACGATCTGCTGGCCGAGGGGCTGGACGTACTGGTCGGCGAACTGGCGAAGCTGTAACCCGGCGGTTCAGCGAGGCTCGACGAAGGAGAGCCGAAACTGGAACCGCCGCATCAACCCCGGCGGTTCAGCGAGGCTCGACGAAGGAGAGCCGAAACTGGAACCGCCGCATCAACCCCGGCGGTTCAGTCGGTCTCGCGATCGGCGGCCAGGCCGTTCAGCAAGTCCGTGATGTGCGCCAACCCGGCTGCCGTGGCGTCCAGTCGCCCCCGGATCTCGGTGAATCCACCGTCTACGCGGCTCCGTAGGTCGACCAGGTCGGCACGCATGGCATTGAAGCTCGCCATGGTGGCCTGACGGAAATCGCGCATCTCGCCGCGTATCTCCCCGACATCGCGATCGGCTCCACCCGCCAGCACCCGGGCAGCGGCAGCGTCCTGGGCAGTTCGCTGTAACTGCCCGGTGAGCTCGTCGACGCGTGATTCCAGCGCATCAACGCGGGCTTCGAGGTCTCCGGAGTCCTCGGTCATGAAGCCAAATCCTAGTAACCCGTCTGCGGAACCGCGTTCAGCTGTGCACAGCGCAGGCAACCGCCCTACTCGAACAGCCCCTGTTGCCCCAGTCCGCCGGCCCCGGCCGGCGGAACCATCCCCAGGTGCGTCCAGGCCGCCGGCGTGGCGACCCGGCCCCGCGGGGTACGGGCAACCATCCCGGCACGCACCAGGAACGGCTCGCAGACCTCCTCGACGGTGGCGGCTTCCTCCCCCACCGCGACCGCCAGCGTGGACACTCCGACCGGGCCGCCACCGAAGCTGCGGGTCAGCGCGGAGAGCACCGCCCGGTCCAGCCGGTCCAGGCCCATTTCGTCGACGTCATAGACCGCCAGCGCGGCCTTGGCCACGTCGCGGGTGATCACCCCGTCGGCGCGCACCTCGGCGTAGTCGCGGACCCGGCGCAGCAGCCGGTTGGCGATCCGCGGTGTACCGCGGGACCGCCGCGCCACCTCCGCCCCGGCCTCGGCCCCCAGCTCGATGCCGAGGATCTTCGCCGAGCGGGCCAGCACCTGCTGCAATTCGGTGGGCTCGTAGAAGTCCATGTGCGCGGTGAACCCGAACCGGTCCCGCAGTGGGCCGGTCAGCGCACCCGAGCGGGTGGTCGCCCCGACCAGGGTGAACGGTGCGACTTCCAGCGGAATCGACGTCGCCCCAGGGCCTTTCCCGACCACCACGTCGACCCGGAAGTCCTCCATGGCCAGGTACAGCATCTCCTCGGCGGGCCGCGCGATGCGGTGAATCTCGTCGATGAACAGCACATCGTGCTCGACCAGGTTCGACAGCATCGCCGCCAGGTCACCGGCGCGTTCCAGCGCCGGACCCGACGTCACCCGCAGCGAGCTGCCGAGTTCGCTGGCGATGATCATCGCCAGCGACGTCTTGCCCAGGCCGGGCGGGCCGGACAGCAGGATGTGATCCGGTGTGCCACCACGGTTCTTGGCGCCCTCGATCACCAACTGCAGCTGCTCGCGCACCCGGGGCTGACCGATGAACTCGGCCAGGCTGCGCGGGCGCAGACCGGCGTCGATGTCTCCCTCGCCGACGGTCAGCGCCGGGGACACCTCACGTGCATCGGGGTCGCCGGATTCGCTCACTTGGTCTTCCCCAGCCGGCTCAGCGCCGTCCGCAGCGCGTCGGAGGTGCTGATCCCCGGATCATCGGCCAGTACCTTGTCGATGGTCTCCTCGGCCTGCTTGGCCGCAAAGCCAAGCCCGACAAGGGCTTCGACGACCGGCGCGCGCACGCCGTGACCACTGACCACACCACCGTCGGAGGCTGCCACCGGCCCGATCTTGTCGCGCAGTTCCAGCACCAGCCGCTCGGCCCCGCGCTTCCCGATCCCGGGCACCCGGGTCAGCGCGGTGACATCCCCGTCCGCCAGCACCCGGCGCAGTGCGGTCGCGTCGTAGACCGCCAGGGAGGCCAGCGCGATCTTGGGCCCGATCCCCGACACCCCGATCAGCGTCAGGAACAGATCGCGCGTATCGGCGTCGGGAAAGCCGTACAACGTCATCGAATCCTCGCGCACGATCATCGCGGTGATCAGCCGGGAGTCACCGCCGCGGCGCAGCGTCGACAGCGTCGCCGGGGTGGCCATCAGCTTGTAACCGACCCCGGCCGCCTCCACCACCACGTGATCCAGGGCGATGTCGATGACCTCACCGCGCACCGATGCGATCATGCCCGAGCCGCCTTGAGCTTGGCGGCATACTTACGCCGCGCCTCGGCGGCCTGCGCCTCGGCCGCCGCCATCCGGGCGATCATCGGGGCTCGCCAGCAGTGGCAGATCGCCAGCGCCAGCGCGTCTGCCGCGTCGGCGGGATTCGGTTTCTGTTGCAGCCCAAGAATTCTGGTGACCATCGCCGTCACCTGAGCTTTGTCTGCCGAACCGTTGCCGGTCACGGCGGCCTTGACCTCGCTGGGAGTGTGGAAATGCACGTCGATGCCCCGGCGGGCGGCCGCCAGGGCGATCACCCCGCCGGCCTGGGCGGTGCCCATCACGGTGGAGACGTTCTGCTGGGAGAACACCCGCTCGACGGCCAGAACGTCGGGCCGGTGGGTGTCCAGCCAATACTCGGCGGTGTCGCTGATCGTCAGCAGCCGTTGCGGCAGCGGCTGATCGGCGGGTGTACGCACCACATCGACGTCCAGTGCGGTGACCTGACGACCGCGGCCGCCCTCGACGACCGACAGACCGCAGCGGGTCAGCCCGGGGTCGACACCCATCACCCGCACCACACACTCCCTACCGTAGTGAACATCTGTTCGAACAGTAGCGGGTGAGGCCGACACCGGGCGACAGGACACGCGGCGGCCCGCCGGGCAATCCCCCAACGGCGCCGCTCTAGACCACCCGCAGCCCCGCGGGCACGGCCGTCGGATCGCGCCAGAACGCGTCACGGACGAAGCGGTTGAACAGGTCCGGCGGCAGGATGGTCTCGCGCGGCCGGGCCGCGACCTCGCCGTGCACGGTGTGCAGTCCCGGGGTGCCGGCGCGTTCGTCGAAGTCGGTGACATCGAAGTCGACGTTGTCGAAGGTGTGCTCGAACGCCGGCTCGTCGATGAAGTCGTAGATCGCCCGCATGGTGCGCCCCGGGTCGGTGGTCAGGGTCTCGTACTGGACCACCAGCAGTCGGTCGCGCTGCGCGCCGAAACAGGCCTGTTTGAGCATGTCGTAGGGCGCACCGACCATGCCGTCCTGGCCGACCACGCCGTTGGCGCGGGTGTAGACGGTGCCACCCGGATTGAAGCCGAAGATCGACGACGGGGTGAACACGTTGCGCTGGATCAACCGCTCGATGCTGTCGACCACCCACTGCAACTCGCGCACGCAGGCGATGATCTTGGCGTCCGGGAACAGCCGCGTGACCGCGGGCATCCAGCCGCACCAGGCCCGGTTGGTGTCGAAGACGACCTCGGCAGTGCAGTCGGCGTAGAAGCTGTCGAACAGCCCGTGCAGGATCCGCTCCCGCTTCGCGTCGTCGATGAACACCGAGAACTCGTTGCGGGCGCTCATCTCACCGAGCAGTGCCCCGAACAGCCCCGCCAGCGGGCCCGACATCCCGGCCTGAAAGCGCGGATTCTGCCGCAGCAGCGCGGCCAGCAGGGTCGAGCCCGAGCGCGGCAGACCCGAGATGAAATGAATCGCCGACACCGGCGCGGCCCGCTACTCGGCCTCGAGCGCGGCCAGCACCTCGTCGGACAGGTCCACATTGGTCCACACGTTCTGCACGTCGTCGCTGTCCTCGAGCGCCTCGACGAGCTTGAACACCTTGCGGGCCCCCTCGACGTCCACCGGGACGCTGACCGACGGCTGGAAGCTCGCCTCGGCCGAGTCGTAATCGATCCCGGCATCGACCAGCGCGGTGCGCACCGCCACCAGGTCCCCCGGCTCGGAGATGACCTCGAAGCTCTCACCCAAGTCGTTGACGTCCTCGGCGCCCGCATCCAGGACCGCCACCAGCACGTCGTCCTCGGTCAGCTCGTTCTTGTCCAGGGTGACCGTCCCCTTGCGGCTGAACAGGTAGGCGACCGAACCGGGGTCGGCCATCTGGCCGCCGTTGCGGGTCATCGCCACCCGCACCTCGCTGGCGGCACGGTTGCGGTTGTCGGTCAGGCACTCGATGAGCACCGCCACGCCGTTGGGCCCGTAGCCCTCGTAGGTGATGGTCTGGTAGTCGGCGCCGCCGGCTTCCTCACCGGCTCCACGCTTGCGGGCCCGCTCGATGTTGTCGTTGGGCACCGAGTTCTTCTTGGCCTTCTGGATGGCGTCGTACAACGTCGGGTTGCCCGAGGGGTCACCGCCGCCGACTCGTGCCGCGACCTCGATGTTTTTGATCAACCGAGCGAAGTTCTTGCCGCGGCGGGCGTCGATGACGGCCTTCTTGTGCTTGGTGGTGGCCCACTTGGAATGGCCGCTCATGTCGTTGCTACCTCATCCCTCTTACTCGCAAAGCCAGGCTGATGAGTGTACGCGGGCACTTCAGGCCTGTCCGGTCGCGATCTCGATGAACAACTGGTGGATCCGCCGGTCGCCGGTGACCTCCGGATGAAACGATGTCGCCAGCACCTGGCCCTGCCGAACCGCGACGGGGTGGCCGGCGGCCCGGGCGAGCACCGTGACGCCGGAGCCCACCCGCTCGACCCAGGGCGCCCGGATGAACACCGCGTGCACCGGATCGGGCAGGCCTTCGAACGCGATCTCACCCTCGAAGGAATCGACCTGGCGGCCGAAGGCGTTCCGCCGCACCGTCATGTCGATGCCGGACAGCGGAACCGCGGCCCGGCCTTCGGCGCCGGCGTCGACGATCTCGGCGGCCAGCAGGATCATGCCCGCACACGACCCGTAGGCCGGCATCCCTTCGGCCAGGCGGGTGCGCAACGGTTCGATCAGATCGAGCTCACCGAGCAGATGGCTCATCGTGGTGGACTCCCCACCGGGAAGCACCAGCGCGTCGACAGAGTCCAACTCGGCGCGCCGACGCACCGGCAGCGCCTCAGCACCGACCGCCCGCAACGCGGCAAGGTGCTCGGCGACGTCACCCTGCAGCGCAAGGACGCCGACCCGCAGGTCGCTCACTGCGGTGACGGGGTGTGGCCGCGCGGATAGCGGGTCAGCCCCTCTTGCATCACAGCCGCGACCATCTCGCCGCGCTTGTTGTAGATCTTGCCCTGTGTCAGCGACCGGCCGGCTCCCGCCGACGGCGACGACTGGTCGTAGAGCAGCCACTCGTCGGCCCGGAACGGCCGCATGAACCACATCGCGTGGTCCAGCGACGAGACCTCCAGCAGGTCGCGCTCGTCAGGATGGATCGACCAGGAGGTACCCAGCAGGGTGAGGTCGCTCATGTAGGCCAGGGCACAGATGTGCAGCACCGGGTCATCGGGCAGCGGGTCGCTGTGCCGGAACCACACCTGCTGCTCGGCGACCTTTCCGGGTATGCGCGGCAACCGATCTCGCGGCACCCGGCGCAGGTCCCACTCCTGGAACTGCCGGAAACCCTCGTCGTCGAAGGCGATCATCGCGCTGATCGGCGGCATCTCCTCGGGGTCCGGCGCATCCGGCATGGTGTCCTGGTGGTTGATGCCGTCCTGGGCGACCTGGAACGACGCCGACATGTGGAAGATGGCCTGGCCGTGCTGCACCGCGCTGACCCGCCGGGTACAGAACGAGCCGCCGTCGCGCACTCGCTCGACCAGAAACACCGTCGGCGCCACCGGATCTCCGGGCCGCAGAAAATACCCGTGCAGGGAGTGCACCTGGTAGCGCGGGTCGACCGTACGCACCGCCGACACCAGGGTCTGCCCGGCGACCCGGCCGCCGAACGCACGGCCCCGCGCGCCCGGGTTGGTGTTGACCACAGTGCTGCGGAAGATGTCGTTCTCGAGTTGCTCGAGATCGAGGATTTCTTCGATCGCCACGAAGGTTTTTTCTACCAGCCGCGCTCGGCCAGCCGGTGGGGCGCAGCGATTTCCTCGACATTGATGCCGACCATCGCCTCGCCCAGCCCGCGTGACACCCGGGCCAACACGTCGGGGTCGTCGTAGAAGGTGGTGGCCTTGACGATGGCCGCGGCGCGTGCCGCCGGGTCACCGGACTTGAAGATTCCCGAGCCGACGAACACGCCCTCGGCGCCCAGCTGCATCATCATCGCGGCGTCGGCGGGGGTGGCGATTCCGCCGGCGGTGAACATCGTCACCGGCAGCTTGCCGGCCCGTGCGACCTCGGCAACCAACTCGTAGGGCGCCTGTAATTCCTTTGCGGCAACGAACAATTCATCTTCGGACAGGGACGTCAGCCGGCGGATCTCGCCGCCGATGGAACGCATGTGGGTGGTGGCGTTGGAGACGTCTCCGGTGCCGGCCTCACCCTTGGAGCGGATCATGGCCGCGCCCTCGGTGATACGGCGCAGCGCCTCACCCAGGTTGGTCGCGCCGCACACGAACGGCACGGTGAACTGCCACTTGTCGATGTGGTGGCTGTAGTCGGCGGGGGTGAGCACCTCCGACTCGTCGATGTAGTCCACCCCGAGGCTCTGCAGGATCTGCGCCTCGACGAAGTGCCCGATGCGCACCTTGGCCATCACCGGGATGGTGACCGCGGCGATGATGCCCTCGATCATGTCGGGGTCGCTCATCCGCGACACCCCGCCCTGGGCGCGGATGTCGGCGGGCACCCGCTCGAGGGCCATGACCGCGACGGCTCCGGCGGCCTCGGCGATCCGGGCCTGTTCGGGGGTGACGACGTCCATGATGACGCCGCCCTTGAGCATTTCGGCCATGCCGCGCTTGACCCGTGCCGTTCCGGTTTGCCCGCCGGGTGCCGAGCCGTTCTGCGCCGCGCTGTCCACTGATGCTTCTCCTTGCTGGCCATTAATACCCGCTCAGTGTAGTGGGCCGACGCCAGCCGTTTTCTCGGTCGTTACCGTGGTGCGGTGAACACGGGTCCGGCCGGCGGCGGATCGGCCAGCAGCGCGGGCAACACGAACACCCGCACGTAACGGCGGACCTGGTCGGCGTCGTGGACGCCGGGTATGAGGCCCAGCAGCAGCCCGAGGGCGGTCGACAGCACGAATCGGGCGGCGTCACCGGGACGAAGCCCGGCGCGCAGGTGGTCGCCGGCGTGGTGGAACCCGATCTCGAACTGCCCGGCCAGCACCGCACTCAACGTCGCGGACCGGGCGATCAGCGCGGCGACATTGCCCTCGTCGGTGTGCTCGGAGATCACCCGCAGCAGGGGGTCCTGGCCGACTTCGGTGGCCACGATCACCAATGACTCCGTCACCAGCACAGCGGGATCGGTGGCCGGTTCCAGCCGGGTCGCGATCTCGGCCATCCGGCGTCCGGCGACGCGCACCACCAGCGCGTCCAGCAGCTCGTCCCGCGTGGCGAAATGACGGTAGATAACCGCGCGGGTGTAGCCCGCTTCGCGCGCGACGACCTGCATGGTCGAGGCGCGGTAGCCACGCCGGGCGAAAGACCGTTCCGCGGCCTGCAGCAGCAGCTCCCGGGCATGCTCGGGCGAATTGCCGCCGCCAGGCGGTCTGCCCCGCCGCCGCGCCGTCATTCCCGGTCCTCCACGATCTCTCGAATATATATGGACATTGCTCATGATATGTCTATTATTGGCTTTCGGTGGGCTCACCTGCGTATCCGATGAAGGGATCACCTCATGGCCGCAAATGTGACTGGCGTACCCGAGCACCGGGACTGGCAGGCCGTGCTCGGTTCGTGGCGGCTGCTGGTCAACCCGGGCAAGAACGGTGGGTCCGCCTTCGAGCTGATCGTGGGCCTGGCGGCGCCCATCCTGGCCCGCAGCTATCACCAACTGCGGGCACATCCCAACGGCCGGAGGCTGTTCGCCGAGAAGCCCGATCTGCTGGCGCTCCTCGGCGACGACGACTATCTGGCGTCGCTGCCTGTCGGGTCGCTGGGCCACGCCTACCGCTCGTTTCTACGCACCAACCGGCTCGACGCCGGCGTGTTCGACGTGGACACGGTGATCCGGCCGATCGCCGAACGCCGTGGCTGGGATGACGATTTCTTCTACATGATCCGGCGCGGCACCGCCCTGCACGACATGTTCCACACGCTCGGCGGCTACGGCCCCGACATGGGTGGGGAGTTCGGCAACCTGGGTTTCCACTGCGGTCAGATGGAGCCGTCCGGCGCACTCAAGACGCTCACCCTGTCGGGGTTGGGCACCATCATCCCGGTTTCCCCGCGCCGCAAGCTGCGCTATTTCCGCGAGGCGGTCCGGCGGGGACAACGCGCGGACAACCTGATGGCCGCCCCCTACGAGGAGTTGCTGGACAAGCCGCTCAACGAGGTTCGGGCACAACTCGGGGTCGCCCCGACCCGCATCGCCCACCCGGCCGGGCACATGTTCGTGGCGTGGATGCCGCCGGGTATGACGCGGCCGACCCGCTGGGATTACGACGCAGAAGCTGCTTGAGCGCGCCGGCCGCGCGAATACCTCACCTCACATGGTCAGGACCATGCGGTAGCGCGCACGGCCCTCGTCCATGGCGGCGTATGCCTCGGCGGCCCGAGCCAGCGGAACCTCTTCGATGCGGGCCCGCACCCCGGACAGCACCGCGAAGGCCATGGTCTCCTCGACATCGCGGGCGGTGCCGGACGGGTGGCCGGTCACGCTGAGCCCGGGCGAGATCAACTGCAGCGGGGAGATCGGCAGCGGATCGGCGGTGACGCCGATGATGACCAGCTCGCCGCGCGGAACCAGGCCGCCGAGCGTGTCGGCCATCGCCTGCGAGTTGGCCGCGGTGGCCAACACCACCGACACCCCGCCGAGGGCCCGCAGCGCCGTGCCGACATCACCGGCGGTCGAATCGACATAGTGGTGGGCGCCCAACTCGCGCGCGTCAACGGCTTTCGCGGCGCCGCGCGCGACGGCGATGGTCTCAAAACCCATCGCCTCGGCGAATTGGACACCCAGATGGCCCAGCCCGCCGATACCGAGCACCGCGACCCGATCCCCCGGCCGTGCCTTCGTCGAACGCAGTGCGTTGTACGTGGTCACCCCGGCACAGCCCATCGGGGCCGCCTCGGCCAAAGTCAGCCCCTCGGGGATGCGGGCCAGCGCGTTGGCCGGAACGGTCACCGACTCGGAGTACCCGCCCGGGTAGTGCAGGCTGGGCACCTGACCATTGGCGCAGTGGATGAAATCGCCCTTGCGACAGGGGATGCAGTGGTTGCAGTGCCCGCCGAACCAACCGACCGCGACGCGGTCACCGACCGCCCAGCCCGTCACGGCCCGGCCGAGTTCGGCGATGGTGCCCGCGATTTCGTGGCCGGGGGTCACCGGCCAGTTCAGCCCGGGAAAGCCGCCGTTGACGACGCCGTGGTCGGTCCCGCAGACGCCGCAGGCGGCGACGGCGATGCGGACCTGATGCGGTGTCGGTGCGATGGTCTGCGCCTCGACGACGGCCAGCTCCGCGCCGGCCGACGCCACCTGTACGGCCTGATGGGTTGCCATCGCCTCATGGTAAGCACGTCCCGGCGGCATGGCGCCGACTTGCGCGCCAGCGGTCAGGAAATCCGGCGCAGGCCCACAGTCTGGCCGGTACCGCCGTCGGCCAACCGGGCGGCCTCGGCGAGCCGCTCCCCCAGTTCCAGCGGGTAGACGCGCTCACCCCCGCCGGCCAGCTCCGCGATCGCGGCGGCGTCGCACCAGCGGTGGCCGTTGAGGTAACGCTGCTCCAGGCCGGTACGGCCGGCGCCGGACGGCTCGAAACGATCGGTGCGGTAGGCGAAGAAGAACTCCCGGGAGTTCAGTCGTTCACCGTTGAACTCGAATACGGCGTCACGGCGCCAGATCGGCCCGACCAGCTCGCCCGGCTCGATCCGCAGGCCGGTCTCCTCGGCCAGTTCGCGGGCCGCCGCTTCGGCCAGGGGCTCATTCGTCCCGACCTGCCCGCCGACGGTGAACCACCAGCGCGGCGCGGGATTTTCGGCGTCGTCGGGCAGGGCCGGATCGCAACCGCGCAGCAGCAGCACCGACCCGTCTTCGTCGAGCAGCACCACCCGTGCCGAGACACGCGGCGCCGACACACCCTCGGACGGCCGACTGCCCCCGTGCATGACAGCCCGTTCGACGATCTCGAAATACGTTGGCATCGGCGCGGTTCCGCCCAGGTGCAACGCCCGAACCAGCGGCCGCTCCCGCAGTGCCACGGTGTCGCGAACCGCGTCGTTGTGAAACCGACGGGCCAGCAGGACCCGGGCTTCGGCGTCGGCCATCTCGGCGACCATCGCCAGCGGCAAGGACTCCGGGCTGACCATGGCGAGTTCTGCCGACAGCGCGTTCTCGGCCGCCTCACGAGCCTCCCGCGGCTCCCGCTCGGCGACATCGGCCAGGGTGGCCAGCCGTCGAGCGGCGGCCGCATCCCCGTAGGCCTCGATAGCAACGGCGCGGGCCACCACCGCGCGGCGCGCCAGCGCCGCATCCAGTGCCTGCCAAGACAAGTCGCAGCGCACATGCAGCCGGTTGAGCCGGTTGGCGGTCTGATACGCCCAGGCCGCGCCGGCGGCCAGCACCGCCACCCCGACCAATACCAACACGGTTACCACGACCGCCCACTCCATCAGTCGCCCACCGTCACCTTGCCGCCGACCCCGGCGACGGTCTCGTAGACCCGCATGATCTGGTCGGCCACCACCGACCAGTCGTAGCGGCGCACCGCGTCAGTGCCGGCTGCGACATAGGACGCCCGCAGTGCGTCGTCGTCGAGCACCTCGATCAGCGCTGCCGCCAGCGCCACGGAGTCATCGACGGGCACCAGGCGGCCCGCCTCCCCATTGCGCAGCACCCGGCGGAAGGCGTCCAGGTCGCTGGCGACCACCGCTGCGCCGGCGGCCATCGCCTCGGTCAGCACGATCCCGAAGCTCTCACCACCGGTGTTGGGCGCGCAGTACACGTCGGCGCTGCGCAGCGCCGACGCCTTCTCGGCGTCGTCGACCTGCCCCAGGAACCGCAGATGCCCCGCCAATGCCCCGGCGTTGCTGCGCAATTCGTCTTCGTCACCCCGGCCGACAACCAGCACCTCAACCTCGGCGTACTTCTCGACCAGTGCCGGCAGCGCGCCCAACAGCACCGCCATACCCTTGCGGGGCTCGTCGTAGCGGCCCAGGAAAAGCACGGTGCGACCCGGCCGCGGGTAGCCGGGCAGCGGTTGCGCCGAGGTGAACGAGGCCACGTCGACCCCGTTGGGGATCTCCACCGCGTCGGACCCCAGCGCCTCCATCTGCCAGCGCCGGGCCAGATCCGAAACCGCGATACGGCCGATGATCTTCTCGTGCATCGGTCGCAGCAGGGCCTGCGCCACGCTCAGCGTCAACGATTTCGTGGTGGACGTGTGGAAGGTCGCCACGATCGGGCCCTCGGCCAGGTTGAGCGCCAGCATCGACAGGCTGGGGGCATTCGGCTCGTGCAGGTGCAGCACATCGAACTCGCCCCGCATGAGCCATCGCTTCACTTTGCGGTGCGCGGCCGGGCTGAACTGCAGCCGGGCCACCGAGCCGTTGTAGGGGATCGCGACGGCCTTACCGGCGGAGACCACATAGTCGGGCAGCTCGACATGCGGTGATGCGGGCGCCAACACACCGACGTCATGCCCACGGGCACGCAGAACCTCGGCCAGCTGCAGCACATGTGCCTGCACCCCGCCCGGCACGTCGAACGAGTAGGGGCAGACCATGCCGATCCGCATCAGGTCTCCCCCAGGCGCGCCCGTCGTGATTCGGGGAGATCGGCCACCCACTGCGGCTGCATCATGTGCCAGTCCTCCGGACAGGCGGCGATGCGTTCGGCGAAGGTGTCCGCCAGCGACTGGGTGATCACGGTGACGTCGCCGCTGGAACAGTCCAGCGGCGGATCAATCCGGACACCCCAGCCGGAATCCTCGAACCAGCAATATGCCGGCAGCAGCGCCGCCCCGGTCTCAAGAGCGAGTTTGGCGGGGCCGGCCGGCATCCGGGTCGTCTCACCGAAGAAGTCGACCGCCACCCCGCTGCGGGTCAGATCCCGGTCGGCCATCAGGCACACCAGCCCGTTGTCGTTCAGCCGCTCGGCTAGCAGCTCGAACGGCGGGCGCTCACCACCGGACAGCGGCAGTACCTCGAACCCCAGGCTCTCCCGAAACGCCAGGAAACGCCGGTACAGCGACTCGGGTTTAAGCCGCTCAGCGACGGTGGTGAATCCGCCGTGAGTCTGGGCCAGCCACACCCCGGCCATGTCCCAGTTGCCGCTGTGCGGCAACGCCAGCACCGCCCCGCGGCCGGCGTCGAGGGCCGCGGTGACGTTGTCGCGGCCCCGCACCGATTCGTGCAGCTGCACCGCCAGCGCCGCATGGTCCATAGCGGGCAGCCGGAACGCCTCGCGCCAGTACCGGGCATAGGAGGTCAGCGAGGCCCGCATCAGCGACGAGGACACCTCGGCCGGTGTCACCCCCAGCACCCGGGCCAGGTTCTTGCGCAGCTGCTCCGGTCCCTTACCCCGGGCCGCATACAACGCGCCGGCGTCGAATGCGTTGCGAGCGACGAACTCCGGCATCGCGCGCACCATCATCCAGCCCGCGGCGAACCCCGCGTCGGTGGCCCAGGCGTCCAGCTGACTCAGGCCGGGAACTCGCAGTCCGCTCGGGATGAAGGTCACGATCCGGTCGTTCCGTCGCTGTCGGGACCCACGGTGGGACGCAACGGTTCCACCGCACCCGGCGAGGTCCGCACCGTGTGCAGCCGCTGGGCGCAGGTGATCAGGCTGGCCACCGCCAGCAACCACATCGCCACGTGCAGCGCCCACGGCAGGCCGAACACCGGCAGATCGGACAGGCCGGCGCCCACCAGCACGATGATCAGCCGTTCGGGACGCTCGATGTAGCCGCCGTCGCCGCGCAGGCCGCTGGCCTCGGCGCGGGCCTTGATGTAGGAGATCACCTGCGAGGTGACCAGGCAGATCAGCGTCGCGACCACCAACGGCGCGCTCTGCAGCCCGAACGCCGCCCACCAGGCCAGCCCGCAGAACACCGCGCCGTCACTGATCCGGTCGCAGGTGGCGTCCAGCACCGCACCGAAGGCGCTGCCGCCGCCGGTTTCGCGGGCCATCGCCCCGTCGACCATGTCGAAGTGCACGAAGAACCAGACCACCAGGGTGCCGGCGAACAGCTGACCGGTCGGGAACAGGGTCAGCGCCGCGAGCACCGCGCCGGCGGTGCCGACGATGGTGACCATGTCCGCGGTGAGCCCGGCCCGCAGAAAGGCCCGGGCGACCGGGGTGGTGATGCCGGCGAACGTCGCCCGCGACAGGAAGGGCAGTCGGCTCATCGCTGCTTCGCCCACTCGTCGGCGAGCAGCCGCCGAGTGTCGCGCAGCAACTGCGGAATCACCTTGGCGCCGCCGACGATCGTGATGAAGTTCGCGTCACCGCCCCAGCGCGGCACCACATGGACGTGCAGGTGCTCGGCCAACGACCCGCCGGCCGACTCCCCCAGGTTCAGACCGACATTGAACCCGTGCGGGTTCGACACCGCCTTGATGACACGAATGGCCTTCTGGATGAACGTCATCAGCTCGGCGCCCTCAGCCTCGGTGAGGTCTTCGAACTCCGAGAACCGCCGATACGGCACCACCATCAGGTGACCCGGGTTGTACGGGTAGAGGTTGAGCACCGCGTAGACGTGTTCGCCGCGCGCCACCACCAGCCCGTCCTCGTCGGACAGGGTGGGGATGTCGGTGAACGGCTGGGTGGATCGCGCCGAGCCCGATGCGGTGCGCTTGAGGGGCGCCTCCGCCAGGTAGGTCATCCGGTACGGCGTCCACAGCCGCTCCAGCCGGTCTACTTCACCGACGCCGGTGTCCACGATCGCCTGGTCGTCGACGCCTTCGCCGGTCACTGAGCTTCACCAGTCTTGCCGCCCACCTTCACCGTCTCGGCCGTCGGTACGGTGTTCTCGCGTGCGGCGATCCAGCCGATGATCGCCGCGACCGCCTCGTCGCGCGGAACGCCGTTGATCTGGGTGCGGTCACCGAACCGGAAGCTCACCGCACCGGCCTCCACATCGCGGTCACCGGCCAGCAGCATGAACGGCACCCGCTGGTTGGTGTGGTTGACGATCTTCTTGGGCATCCGGTCATCGCTGGCATCCACCTCGACCCGGACGCCGTGGCTGCGCAGTTGCGCGGCAACGTCTTCCAGGTAGGGCGCGTGTTGGTCGGCAACCGGGATGCCGACCACCTGCAGCGGCGCCAGCCAGGCCGGGAAGGCGCCGGCGTAGTGCTCGGTCAGTACGCCGAAGAACCGTTCGATCGAGCCGAACAGCGCGCGGTGGATCAGCACCGGCCGCTGACGGGTTCCGTCTGAGGCGGTGTACTCCAGCTCGAAGCGGTCGGGCATGTTGAAGTCGAGCTGAATGGTCGACATCTGCCAGCTGCGCCCGAGGGCGTCCTTCACCTGTACGGAGATCTTCGGGCCGTAGAACGCGGCGCCGCCAGGGTCGGGCACCAGGGTCAGGCCGGATTCCTCGGCGACCTCACGCAGCGTGTCGGTCGCCTCCTGCCACACCTCGTCGGAGCCGACGTACTTCTCCGGGTCCTTGGTGGACAGTTCCAGGAAGTAGTCATCCAGGCCGTAGTCGGCCAGCAGGTCGAGCACGAAGCGCAGCAGCGATGTCAGCTCGTCGCGCATGCTTTCGCGGGTGCAGTAGATGTGCGCGTCGTCCTGGGTCATGCCCCGCACCCGGGTCAGCCCGTGCACCACCCCGGAGCGTTCGTAGCGGTACACACTGCCGAACTCGAAGAGCCGCAGCGGAAGCTCGCGGTAGGAACGCCCCCGTGACCGGAAGATCAGGTGATGCATCGGGCAGTTCATCGGCTTGAGGTAGTAGTCCTGGCCGGGCTTGCGCAGCGTGCCGTCCTCGGCGAACTCCGCATCGATGTGCATCGGCGGGTACATGCCCTCGCGGTACCACTCCAGGTGTCCGGAGGTCTCGTAGAGCTCGGACTTGGTGATGTGCGGGGTGTTGACGAACTGGTAGCCGGCCTCGATGTGCTTGCGGCGCGAGTACTCCTCAAGCTCCCGGCGGATGATTCCACCCTTGGGGTGGAAAACCGGTAGCCCAGAACCGATCTCGTCGGGGAAGCTGAACAGGTCGAGTTCCACCCCGAGCTTGCGGTGGTCGCGCCGAAGCGCCTCCTCGATCAGCTCGAGGTGACGGTCCAGTGCCTCCTGGGATTCCCACGCGGTGCCGTAAACACGCTGCAGGCTGGCGTTGGCCTGGTCGCCGCGCCAGTAGGCGGCCGAGGAACGGGTGAGCTTGAACGCGGGGATGAACCGGGTGGTCGGAATGTGCGGACCGCGGCACAGGTCACCCCAAACCCGTTCCCGGGTGCGCGGATTCAGGTTGTCGTAGGCGGTGAGCTCGTCGCCGCCGACTTCCATGATGTCGGTGTCGCCGGACTTGTCGTCCACCAGTTCCAGCTTGTAGGGCTCGCCGGCCAACTCAGCGCGTGCGGCGTCCTTGGACTCATAAACCCGCCGGGCGAACAGCTGGCCGTCCTTGATGATCGAGCGCATCCGCTTCTCGAGCTTCTCCAGGTCCTCCGGCGTGAACGCCTCGGGTACGTCGAAGTCGTAGTAGAAGCCGTCGGTGATCGGCGGGCCGATGCCGAGTTTGGCGGCGGGGAACAGGTCCTGTACCGCCTGGGCGAGCACGTGCGCGCAGGAGTGCCGGATGACGCTGCGGCCATCGTCGGTGTCGGCCGCGACCGGGACCGCCTCGGCGTCGACCTCGGGAATCCAGCTCAGGTCGCGCAGTTTTCCCTCGGCGTCACGCACCACCACGATCGCGTCCGGCGCCCCCCGGCTCGGCAGTCCCGCGGCGCGCACCGCATCGGCGGCGGTGGTGCCGGCAGGAACCCGGATCGGGGCGGGCTGTGCGGGCGCGCTCATTGCGTGGTCTCCAAGGGGATGCGAGGTGTCGAAACGTCCGCGACCATGCTATCGGGGCTGTGATGGCCGACCGCTCGGGAGTAGGTCGGCGTCATGGCTGGCCGGGTTTGAGCACCACGAACAAGGCCTCGGCGTCGGCCAGCAGCGTGTCGCCGTCGCACAGTCGGGTCTCGACATAGATCTTGCGGCCCTCGGTCCGGCTGACCCACGCCTCGATCTGCAGTTCCTTGTCGATCGGGACGATGTTGCGGTAGTTCATGTGCAGGTAGGCGGTGCGTTGGTAGGGCCCGCCGGTGAGCAACCACGACGCGGTTCCCAGCACGGAGTCGAACAGCAGCGCGATGGCCCCGCCGTGCGCCGCCCCGTTGCGCCCCAGGTGGAAGCGGCGGAATCGGGCCCAGCCGGCCAGCCGATCGGCAGCCCCCTCGGACCGCTGCCGCTGCAGTTTCATCGGCACCGGCAGCAGGTTGCCGCGCATCGGCAGATCCAGCCGGCGTCCCGACGGCGACGACCACTCATCGGTGTCGAAGGGGGCCAGCAGGTCGCAGACCTCCTGCAGCGCGTCGGCGGCCCGGCTGATCACCTCGTGGGGGGCGTCGACCGCTCGGGCGTGGTCCTGCAGGGCACGCATCGTCTCCAGGAACCGGCCGTAGTCCGGCCCGCCCTTCTCGGTCGGTTCGGGCGGATTGAAACCGCCGCCGGCATGTGGTGAGCTCACCCGTCTATTTAACGTTCAGGCGATTACCGACCGACCGCACGCCCAGGGGTGGCAGGGTTGAGCCGATGGACTTGAGTGCGCTGCGCGGTCTCCCCCTGACCTACACCGAAGTGGGCGCCACCGCCGGGACGCTGCCAGCCGGGTACCACCACCTGGATCTGAGCGCACGGATCGGCCGGGGCCGGCAGCGCTTCGATGAGGCGGCAGATGCGGTGTTGCACTGGGGAATGCAGCGCGGCGCCGGGCTGGCTGTGCGTGCGGACAGCGACATCGCCGCGATGGATGCAGTGGTACTGGTCCGACTCGGCCTTCTGGCGGCGCCGTGCCGGGTGGTCTCCGTCATCTCCGAACCGGATCGCCGCGGCTTCGCCTACGGCACCCTGGCCGGGCATCCCGAATCCGGTGAGGAACTGTTTGCGGTGCGCTACGACCCGGCCGATGCGGCGGTATATGCCGAGGTGCGTGCGTTCTCCCGTCCCGCCACTTGGTGGATGAGGGCGGGCGGGCCGGTGGCATTGCTGGCGCAGCGGGTTATCGCCAAACGCTATCTGCGGGCGCTGTGACGCCCCGGCAGAATACGGCCGCGCCACGGGCTGATCGGGTTAGCCGTGGCGCGGCCGCGAACCGGTGGGGTTGTGGCTGTATCAGGTCATTTGCCGGGTGTGCACCGCCTGCGCCAGTCGGGCCAGCACCACCGCAGAGACCAGCAGTCCGAAGTCGCGGAGCGCGACGTCGTAGTAGCCGGACAGCGTCAGCAGGTCGACGATGATGCCGCCGAGCCAGGCCGCCACCACCCAGGCGCCGATGCGCGGTGCGACCGCGACCAGGACGCCGGCCACGATCTCAATGACTCCGATCAGATACATGGCCTGGTCACCGTTGCCCGGCAGGATGTCGTTGATCCAGCCGGCCAGGTACTTATCCCAGTGGCTCGAGCCGGTTCCGCCGGGTACGTGCGGTAGCAGATTGAAGAATTTGTCCAGACCGAACAGGATCGGGGCGACGGTGAACAGGGTGCGCAGCAGGAAGAACGCTTCGAACAGGGGATCCTTCAATCGATCCGAAAGGGCAGGTGAACTGGAATGACTGGTGGTACTCATGACATTCTCCTCGCTTCTAACGGATGATATTTTGTACGTTAGAACCAGCAGGTTCTATCGTCAAGCGATTTATCCGATAGAAATTGGCTGATGATGGCCAACCTGGACCGTGACATCACCGGAATCGGCGCGCTCGCCGATCCGGTCCGCCGGGAGCTGTACCGCTTCGTCGCCGCCCAACCCGCCCCGGTCAGCCGTGATGAGGCTGCCGACGCAACCGGGATGGCGCGCCACCAGGCCAAGTTCCATCTGGACCGGCTGCAGGCCGACGGCCTGCTGCAGAGCGACTATGCGCGGACGACGGGCCGCTCCGGGCCCGGCGCCGGTCGGCCCTCGAAGCGGTACCGGCGCTCCTCGGATCAGATCGCGGTGAGCCTGCCGCCGCGAGAGTACGAGCTGGCCGGCCGTTTGATGGCCGACGCGATCGCCGAGTCCGCCCGCACCGGCACACCGGCGAGCGACGTGCTTGGCAGGCTGGCCCACGACCACGGCCATGACCTCGTCGCGGCGCTCGCCGAGGAACGACCGCCAACCGACGCCGCGACCGCACTTGCGTTGGCCACTGCGGTGCTCAGCGACCACGGCTACGAGCCGCGCGAGGCCGATGGCGAGGTCTACCTGGCCAACTGCCCATTCCACACGCTGGCTCGAACCCAGACCCAGCTGGCCTGCGCGATGAACCACGCCCTGATCCGTGGTGTGGCCGATGCGCTGGCGCCGCACTGCCCGCGGACCCGCCTCGACCCCGACTCGGGTCCAGATCCGTCGCGGTGTTGCGTGGTGCTGAGCGCCGGTGGGACCGCCCCGCGCTAAGCCCAGCGGGCCAGCAACTCCGAAGCCCCGGTGCACAACTCGTCGAGAACCACGCCCACCGGCCGGCTGTCGACGAGCATTCCGACACCCTGGCCCGCATCGACCGGGGCCAGGCGCTGATCATCGGCGGCGATCCCGGCGGCCAGTTCGACGTTGGCGTCCTGATCGCCGGCCAGGTCGTCTTCGCGGCCCCTCCAGCGGGTCACGAACTCGTTGCCCAGCACCCGCGACGGGAATCGCGCCGGCCAGTCCAGCCGCTGACCGACGTCGAACACCCGGGTGGTGACCGTGTCGGTGCCGGCGGCCGCGATCAGCGCACGGCGGGCACCGTCACCGGTCAGCGCCTCCGGACAGGCCGACAGGCAGGTCCCCAGCCAGGCGCCCGCGGCACCGGCGGCCAGCACCGCGGCCAGGCTGCGCGGCGAGGCGATCCCCCCGGCGGCCAGCACCGGCACCGTCGCGGTGTCCAGGACGGCGTCGAGCAGGGGCAGCGTGGCCAGCCGCATATCCCCGTGCCCGCCGCCCTCGGCGCCGCGGGCCACCAGCACATCCACCCCGGCGCCCTGGGCACGGCGGGCGCTCTCGACGTCATAGACCTGGGTGACGGTGGGGATGCCGGCGGCATGGGCGCGGTCCACCCAGGACAGGTCAGTGCCGAAGCTCACCGACAGCAGCGTCGGCCGGGCAGCCAGGGCCGCGTCGAGCAGGTCGGGCTGGTTGCGGATCACCCAGTCCACCAAGCCGATTCCGAATCGCGGCGGTTGCCCGAGGTGGTCCAGTTCGGTGGCCAGTACAGCCGCGGTGGCGGTGCTGCCCATTCCGATCATGCCCAGCCCACCCGCGGCGGTGACGGCGGCGGCCAGCCGCCCACCGGCGACGCCACCCATCGGGGCGTTGAGCACCGGCAGCCGCAGCCCGGCGCTCATCGACCAGGCCGTGCCGAATTGCACGGTCAGTGTGAGGCGCTCTTGGCGACGGTCAGCAGCACCACGGAGTCCTCCAAGGACTCCAATGCGTGACGGGTGCGCGGCAGTGTGACGATCTCACCACCCGAGCCCTCCCAGGCGTCGTCGCCGGCGGTCAGCCGCACCCGGCCGCGCAGCACCTGCAGGGTGGACTCCCCCGGGCTGTCATGTTCAGCCAGCGCCTGTCCGGCCGCCAGCGCGACCAGAGTCTGGCGCAGGTGGTGCACCGAGCCGCCGTAAACGGTGTGGGCCGCGCGCCCACTGTGGTGCGCCTTCGCCTCGGCCAGCTTCTCGTCGGCCAATGCGGTCAGGGAGGTCGATTCCATCTGGCGGTCCTTCTGTTCGGCGGGACATTACGGTCGGACAGCTCAACGGGACAGCAGCAGGATGCCCAACGGCACCAGTGCGACAACCTTGATCAGCTCCAGGCCTACGTAGGCGTAGTGCGCGCGGGAACGCGGCGCATCCAGCCCGGACAGCACCTGGTCGGCACGGCGGCTCAGGCCGGGCCGCACCGCCACCAGCTGAGCCAGCAGCATCGTCACGGCCACCGCGAACGTCACGGCGATCGCGGCCGTCGGTCGCTCCGACACGAAGGTCGCCGCGATGGCGGCGGCCAGAATCAGTTCGGCGGAGTTGAGGGCCCGAAACACCAATCGGCCGATACCCAGACAGATCGGAATGGTCGCGTTGGGCGCCCGGAACTTCAGCGGCGCCTCCATGAACGAGATCGCAGTCACCATGCCCAGCCACAGGAATGTCGCGGCGATCGCGACGGCCGAGCCGATGCTCACCCGGCGGCCCCGTCGACTGGGACGGGCGCCGCGGGGGCCTCCGCGATCGGAACTCCGTTTGAGAATGGCTTGGGCTCACCGAGATTCATCGACTTCAGGTGGGCGACGCAGAGGTCGGGCTGGGCGAACGAGTCCAGACGGTCGACCGTCACCGGTGCGCCCCAGGCCTCCAGCGCGCCCTGCATCAGACCGAGGTGAATCGGACAGACCACGTCGGTGGAGTTCTCGGCGAGCTCAAGGAACGGGCAGTGCCGCAGTCCGAGCTGCGGCTGACCCGCGGTGTCGGGTTCGAGGCGCTCCGGTTCGAACCCGAGCTCGTCGAGCATGTCCACGAGTTGTTCGGTCGAGTCTTCGGCGTCGACGGGATCGTCCGGTTGGTCCGGCGACCGCATTCGCCGCCCCCAGGCCCGGCCGGCTGCCAACGCCTTGCCGCTGGGATCCTGGTCGGCGGCGAGGCCGGCGGTGAGGATCTCGGCGAGCAGCCGGAACCGGCGCGTGCCGCCGCGGTCCATCTGGCGGATCGCCTGGAACATCAGTGCCGGCCGGCCACGACCCTTGTGGTCGGATTCGGTGTTCTCGACCCGGCCTTCCTCCACGAGGGTGTCGAGGTGGAAGCGCACCGTGTTGGGGTGCACGCCCAACTCGTCAGCGATCTGCGCGATGCTCAGCGGCTCGTCCGCGGCCTGCACCAGCCGAAGTACGTCGAGGCGACGTCCTCCCGGTGGCCCGGCCGGCTTGGCGATGTCGCTCACTCCCCCTGAGGCGGGTAACCGGCAACCAGCGGGGTGTCGATGCCGAGCGCTCCGATCTTGGCAGCGCCGCCGGGTGAGCCGAGCGCCTCGTCGCGCCCGGGCAACGCCTCGGTGAAGAACTCCGCGTTGTCGGCCAGGTGGGGTTGCAATTCGTCCGGCAGGTCATCTTCGTAGTAGATGGCCTCTACCGGGCACACCGGCTCGCAGGCTCCGCAGTCCACACATTCATCCGGATGGATGTAGAGGGCTCGACCGCCTTCATAGATGCAATCGACCGGGCACTCCTCCACGCAGGCCCGGTCCATCACGTCAACGCACGGCTTCCCGATCACATATGCCATGGGCGTAGAGTTTACACAAGGAAATTTGGAGAAACTAGAAGGGTAAACCTAGATGCCCGAGGCCGAACTCGACGCGCGTGAGCTGCCCAAAACGGTGCGGCACAAGACGATATTCACAACGTTCGCCGCGCTGGCCGCGGGCGAGTCTTTTGTGCTGCTCAACGATCACGAACCCGAGCCGCTGCGGCAGGAATTCGAGCGCGAACACCCGGGCAGCTACGGCTGGGAGTACCTCGAGAAGGGCCAGGAGCGCGGCGCGCTGTGGCGGACCAAGATCTCCCGGCTGTCCTCCACCGCACTGCCGTGGGTTCTGACCGACACCACCACCACCGGCGACGGTGTGGAACCCGACCCGGCCGGGGTGGTCTGGAAGCTGGATGTGCAGAGCCGCGAGATCGACGCCGACGTGACCAGCCTGACCGCCGGCCAGGACACCGGAATGCACGTCGGCCCCGAGATCGACGCCTTGATCCACGTGCTGTCCGGCGATGGGCGGCTCACCACCGAGCTGGGCACGATCGAGCTCACCGCCGGTGCGCTGCTGTGGATGCCCAAACGGTCCCGGCGCCAGTTCGTTGCCGGCCCGGATGGACTGCGCTACCTGACGATTCACCAGAAGCGACAATTCCTGAGCCTGATGGCAACCGGCTGATGGTCAGCGCCCGGGGGCAGCAGTTGCCGTCCGCCGACCGCGACGACGCAACCGTGGCGGGCCACTGGCTGCTGGCACGGCTGGGCAAGCGGGTGCTGCGACCGGGCGGCATCGAGCTGACTCGGGGGCTGCTGGAGCACGCCGGCCTACCCGGCTCCGACGTGGTGGAACTGGCTCCCGGACTGGGGCGTACCGCCACCGAAATCCTTGCGCACCAGCCACGTTCGTATCTCGGCGCCGAGAAGGACCCCGATGCCGCCCGCAGCGTGGAACGGATCGTGGGCGCACGCGGCGGAACGGTACGGGTAGCCGATGCGGCCGAGACCGGACTGCCCGACGACAGCGCCGACGTGGTGATCGGCGAGGCGATGCTGAGCATGCAGAACGATGCCGCCAAGAACGCGATCATCGCCGAGGCCGCCCGGGTGCTGCGACCGGGCGGCCGGTACGGGATCCACGAACTCGCCCTGACGCCCAACAGCATCGACGAGCAGATCAAGGCCGACGTCCAGCAGGCCTTGGCGACGTCGATCCGGGTCAACGCGCGCCCGTTGACCGTCGCCGAGTGGATGCAGTTGCTGGCCGAACACGAGCTGGTGGTGGACATCATCAGCACCGCTCCGATGGCACTACTCGAACCACGCCGGCTGCTTGCTGACGAAGGCCTTATCGGGGCGCTGCGGTTCGCGAAAAATCTTGCGCTACACCGCGATGCCCGCCGGCGCGTACTCGCGATGCGGCGAACCTTCCGTCAACACCGCAAACAGCTGGCCGGGGTGGCGATCGTGGCGCACAAGCCCGGCGGCGGAGCCAACCCGGCGGTGTCGAAGGGCAAGGGTTGCTGCTAGACCCCGTCGGCATCGTCCGGTAGAAACAAACGATGTCTGACGACTCGGTCTACCGCGACTTCCCCAGCCTTCGACTCGAGACCGGCAGCAACGGTGTGCTGCAGATGGTGCTGGACGCTCCCGGGCTCAATTCGGTGGGTCCGCAGATGCATCGCGACCTGGCCGACGTGTGGCCGGCGATCGACCGTGACGACACGGTGCGCGCGGTGCTGGTTCGCGGTGAGGGCAAAGCCTTCTCGGCCGGCGGCAGCTTCGAGCTGATCGAGAAGACCATCGGCGACTACTCCGGCCGGATGCAGGTGCTGCGGGAGGCCCGCGACATGGTGCTGAACATGGTCAACTTCTCCAAACCGGTGATCTCGGCGATCAACGGGCCCGCCGTCGGCGCCGGCCTGGTGGTGGCGCTGCTGTCCGACATCTCGGTCGCCGGTCGCACCGCTCGGCTGATCGACGGCCACACCAAGCTCGGGGTGGCCGCCGGCGACCACGCGGCAATCTGCTGGCCGCTGCTGGTGGGCATGGCCAAGGCCAAGTACTACCTGCTGACCTGCGAGACACTGCACGGCGAGGAGGCCGAGCGGATCGGGTTGGTGTCCAAATGCGTCGACGACGACGAGGTGCTGGCCACCGCGACCCGTATCGCCGACGATTTGGCGCACGGCGCCCAGGACGCGATCCGCTTCACCAAGCACAGCCTCAACTACTGGTACCGGCAGTTCGCGCCGGCCTTCGAAACCGCGCTGGGGCTGGAGTTCCTCGGCTTCTCCGGCCCGGACGTGCACGAAGGCCTGGCCGCCGTGCGGGAGAAGCGCAAGCCGCAGTTCGGCTGAGTCCTCCGGGCAGGCAAGGCCCGGCGAGTCATTCACACCGTTTGCGCGGCGACCGCCTGATCCTTGGCCCAGCGGTAGTCGGCTTTGCCCGACGGTGAACGCTGCACCTTCGCGCAGTACACCACGTCCTTGGGCAGCTTGTAGCGCGCGATGTGGCGGGCCGCCTCGGTGATGATGCCGTCGGTGTCGGCCTCGGCGCCCTCTGCCAGTTGCACCACGGCGACAACCTCGTTGCCCCACCGCTGGCTGGGCCGGCCCACCACCACGACGTCGTAGACGGCCGGATGATGGGCGATCGCGGCTTCGACCTCCTCGGCGAAGACCTTCTCGCCGCCGGAGTTGATCGTCACCGAGTCCCGGCCGAGCAGTTCGATACCGCCGTCGGCGTCCCATCGGGCCCGGTCACCGGGGACCGAATGCCGGATCCCGTCGATGACCGGGAAGGTGCGTGCGGTCTTCTCCGCGTCGCCCAGGTATCCCAGCGGCACCATGCCCTGCTGGGCCAGCCAGCCGATCTCGTCGGCGCCGGGTTGCAGCACCCGGGCCAGGTCCTCGCTGACCACCACCGCGCCGGGGTTGGGGGCGAACCGGCCGCTGGCGGCCTGGTTCTTGCTGGAGGTCTGGCCCATCTGGGCACCGGACTCCGACGACCCGACGCCGTCGATGATGGTCACGTGCGGCAGCAGGTCGTAGAACCGTTGCTTGATCGCCGGAGTCAGCGCGGCACCACCGTTGGCGATCACGAAGAACGCGGACAGGCCTTCGACCAACGCCGGGCCGCCGGCCTCCAGTGCGTCGGCCAGTGGGCGACCGAAGGCGTCCCCGACGACCGAGAGCGAGATCGCCTTCTCCCGGCTGACCATCTGCCAGGTCTCGGCGGCGTCGAATCGGTCGGTGGTCGCGCCCATCACGAACGGCCGCCCGCCGAGCAGGCTGGTGAACGCGGCCCACTGCGCGGCGCCGTGCATCAGCGGCGCCACCGTCATCGACCCCGGCCCACCGGCCGCGGCGCGTTCCACGATCTCCTCGATGCTGGCGACCGCCTCGGTGGCACCGAACGGCCGGCCGCCCATCGCGTTGATGAAGATGTCGTTCTGGCGCCACAGCACGCCCTTGGGCATACCGGTGGTCCCGCCGGTGTAGAGCATGTAAACGTCGTCCGGGGACAACTCCAGGTCCAGCGGGTCGGCGGACGTGGCGGCCAACAACTCCTCGTAACGCACCGCGCCGGGCAGCGGCTCATTGCCGGAGTCGTCGTCGACGTGGATCAGCGGCACGGCCGGCAGACGGTCACCGGCCTGCGCCAGCGCCTCGGCCAGCGTGGGCGCATACCGGGCGTGGTACATGATCGCCTCGGTCGAGGCGTTGGTCAGCAGGTACACCAGTTCGTCGGCGACGTAGCGGTAGTTGACGTTGAACGGCGCGACGCGGGCATAGAAGGCGCCGAGCATGCCTTCCAGATATTCGTTGCCGTTTGCCAGGTACAGCGCGAGGTGGCTCTGCCCGGACTCGTGCCCCGGCAGATCGGAGCGCTCGCGGCGCACGCCCAGGCCGCGCTCGTTAAGGGCCCGCGCCAACCGGCGCGACCGGTCCTCGACCTGGCGGTAGCTGAACCGCCGGTCGCCGAAGACGACGCAATCCCGGTCCGGGACGGCCGCCGCCACCGCCGTGAACACCTGGGCCAGGTTGAACTCCACTGCCGCTCCTCGATTCGCTGACCTGCGCGTGGGCATATGCCCGCGTAACGCTACTAGGTGACGCCTATTCGGGTTGCGACGGCATCGATGGGCGATTTCGTTCGCCGTCAGGCATGCTTGGCCGCATGCCGGTGGATGCACTACTCCTGTCGATCCCGCCCGTACTGGTCTATCTGCTGGTCGGCGGGGTGATCGGTATTGAGAGCCTGGGTATCCCGCTGCCCGGCGAGGTCATGTTGGTCGGGGCCGCGCTGCTGTCGTCGCGACATGACCTGGCGGTCGACCCGGCCGGGGTCGCGGCCGCGGCGATCATCGGAGCAGTGATCGGCGACTCGATCGGCTATTCGATCGGGCGGCGATTCGGCATGCCGCTCTTCGACCGCCTGGGCCAGCGGTTCCCGAGGCATTTCGGACCCGGTCACATCGCCTACGCCGAGGGACTGTTTGCCCGCTGGGGCACCAGTGCGGTCTTCTTCGGCCGGTTCATCGCCCTGCTGCGCATCCTGGCCGGGCCGCTGGCCGGGGCGTTGAAAATGCACTACCCGCGGTTCCTGGTCGCCAACGTGACCGGCGCGATCTGCTGGGCCGGTGGCACCACCGCCCTGGTGTATTACGCCGGGATGGCCGCCGAGCACTGGCTGTCCCGGTTCTCATGGGTCGCGTTACTGATCGCTGTGCTCGGCGGTGTCATCGGCACCATCGCGTTGCGCGGACGCGTCGGTACCCGGATCGCCGAGTTGGAGGCGCAACACCGACTCGAACGGGAGCCTGTCAGCGAGTAGGCAGCCGAATAGGGGTTGTCGCCGCGCCGCCGACGGAGCATGGTGGAAAGAGACCGGCGGCGCCGCCGGGGTGTCGCCCCGATCACCCGGAGACCGACATGTTCGCGCGCGCTACCTCTATTCACGCCCATCCGTCCTTTCTCGATGAGGGAATCACCCACGTCCGCAGCGTCGTGATGCCGACGCTGGCCGACACAGACGGCTGCGCGGGCATGTCCATGCTGGTCGACCGGGACGCCGGCCGATGCATCATCACCTCGTCATGGCTGGATGAGGGCACCCTTCGCGCCAGCGAGGCCAGCGCCCAGCAGCTGTGCGATCGCGCCACCGAGATCTTCCATGCCACCGCAGAGATCACCCGCTGGGAGATCGCCGCGGTGCGCCGCGATCACCGGTCCCGGCGCCACGCCGGCGTGCGGGCGACCTGGCTTCGGACCGACCCGGCCGGGTGCGAGCGGATGATCGACACCTACAAGCTGGCACTGATGCCCCAGCTGGAGGACCTGGGCGGGTTCTGCAGCACCACTTTGATGGTGGACCGGTCTTCGGGCCGGGCGGTGTCGTCGGTCAGCTTCGACGACCGGGCGGCGATGGTGGCCAGCCGGGTCGGAGAACAGGCGATCTGGGCCATGGCCGTCAACGACGCCGCTGCTGAAATACTGGAGGTCGCTGAATTCGATTTGGCGATAGCACATCTGAACGTGCCAGAGATGGTGTGAGACGCAGCTAGCCGTAGTAGGCGAAACTGCAGGTGGGGTGCGCTTCGGTCTTGAACGACGCCAGTTTGTCGCCCATGGTGATGGTGCAGGTCAGTTCTTCGTCACCGGCGTCGGCGGTGACCGAGGTCTGCACCTCGTCGTAGACCGGGTATTGCCTCTCCCACGGCAACATCACGTTCGGCTCGGTCTGTTCCGGCTCGCCGTTGATGCGGTAGGTGATGGTGACCGGGGTATCCGGCGCGCCCATCACCTTCATAGTCGCGGTGCCCACCGGTGGGCCGCTGGGCGTGGACGCGGGCGGGGTGGATGCGCTCGGGGTGGGCGTGAGCGGCGTGAGCGGGGAGATCCGCGTCAACGGTGTCGGCAGCGGCGGCAGCGTCCTGTTTGCGGGAGCGTTGACGGCGACGGGCTTGCCCTCGGTGCTGTGCGAGCATCCCGCGCTCGTGATGGACAGGGCCAGGCCGATGACTGCAGCAACGGCACGAGCAGACTTCGTCACCGCCGCAGCCTATGCCGCGCAGGCACTGGGCGCTACGGATCGGCTCGACGCCGCCCCAACACGAACTCTGCCCGAAAACCCGGCACCGGGCTCGTGATGGCGCGGCGAGTCAAGATTGTTGGCGTGAGGGCCATTTCGACACTCGCACTGGCCGACGATGTGAGCCTCCGGGTAGCCGGCGGGGCGATGCCTGGTCCCCTCGCTCCGGCAGGAATCCTCCGAAGGAACCATGACATCGGCGGTCGGTTGCGCCTCAACCTTGCGCGAGGTACGGCGGCAGGGTTGAGGCGCAAGTTAATCTTTGGGCGCGGCGCGTTGCCGCCTTTGCTAGGAGGTATCACCTATGCGGTCTTTCAGTGTGGCCGTGGTCGTGACGAGTGCCGCCATGTTCGGTTGCGTGGCCGTGGCTGGGGCGGCCCCGAAGGATTACTGCGCCGAGCTCCAAGGTGGCAATACCGGCCGCACGTGTGAGATCCAGCTCTCCGACCCCGGGTACAACGTCGACATCAGCATGCCGCTGAACTACCCCGACCAGAAGCCGATCGCCGAGTACATCGCCCAGGCACGCGACGCGTTCCTCAACTCGGCCAAGTCTGGCGCGCCTCACAGCACACCGTTCGAGTTGAAGATCAAGCCGACGGAATACACCTCGTCGATTCCCCCGCGCGGCACGCAGGCGGTGGTGTTCACGGTGGACCAAAACGTCGGCGGGGCGCAGCCGCAGACGACGTACAAGGCGTTCAACTGGGACCAGACCTACCGCAAGCCGATCGCCTTCTCGGCCGCACCGGACGATAAAGATCGTGCTCCGTTGTGGCAGGTGGACGATCCGCTCAAGACCGTCGCGCCGATCATCCAGACGGAGCTGCAGCAGCAGATGGCACCGCCGCCCACACAATCAGGACAGTCGACTACGACAACGTCCACCACGGCACCACCACCGTTGCCGATCGCGCAAACCGCGCTGTACGACCCCAACAACTATCAGAATTTCGCAGTGGTCAATGACGGGGTGATCTTCTTTTTCGACCAGGGCGTGTTGTTGCCCGCCTCGGCCGGGGCGTTACACGTGCTGGTGCCCCGGTCTGCGATCGACCCGATGATCGCCTAACACCTGCGCAGGGCGGGCGATCCCCGACCGCTCGCCCTTGCGAACTCACACCGCACGGCCAAAAACGACGTTCGATTCGTGAGGGCCTTGACGTGTCACATCCGGGCCAGGACCGTGCGGCCTCAAACAGAAAAACCACCTGGCGTGAGGTGGTTTTCAGTGGTCCCGGCTGGGATCGAACCAGCGACCTTCCGCGTGTGAGGCGGACGCTCTCCCCCTGAGCTACGAGACCGGATGAACGAGGACGAACACTAGCACGCCGAACCCGCCAAGCATCAATGCGGAGGCCCTTTTTCGCCTGACTCGCCGATCTGACATGCAAAGTTGTGTTGTCTCACATGAGTGGGCTAATGTTCTGCATCGCACCGGGCGACGATCTCGCCCGAGGCACGCGGATGTAGCGCAGTTGGTAGCGCATCACCTTGCCAAGGTGAGGGTCGCGGGTTCGAATCCCGTCATCCGCTCGAGGGTGTCAAGTGGCATCAACCCCTTGCGGTGGAGTGGCCGAGTGGTGAGGCAACGGCCTGCAAAGCCGTGCACACGGGTTCGATTCCCGTCTCCACCTCCGTCTCGAGGCTCTAAGCGCGGTTAGCTCAGCGGGAGAGCGCTTCCCTGACACGGAAGAGGTCGCTGGTTCAATCCCAGTACCGCGCACCAGGTTCCGCACGACGAAAACCCCTGCCACCACCGCGTGTGGACAGGGGTTTTCCCGTTCTAACTCGGCATCACGGGTGAATTCTGGCCGACACGCCGAGCGATCGAACCGGGGGGCCGCGGCCCGTCGACGGACAGCCAGGCAGCACAATTGGGGCCAAAGCACACATAGCTGGCCAGTGGCGAAAGGTGAGCCCCCATGAATCGACCCGCCGTGACCCTGTCGGTATTCGCCCTACTGTTCGCCGGCACCTCGGCGGGATGTTCGGGCCATTCCGGTTCGGCGGGCGAGACGACATCGACCGCCTCCTCCAGCTCAGCCGGGTCCAGCACCGCCGCGGCAAAACCCGCCGGGCACATCGGTGACACCCTGACCCTGACCCGCGCCGACGGCAGCACAATCGCGGTCACCCTCGAAGGGGTCATCAATCCGGCCACCGTCACGCCCGGCCCCGGCGAACCCGGTGTCACCTACATCGCGACGAAGCTCAAGATCGCCGATCCTGGAACGGTGGCCATCGACGGCGACGTCAACATCAATGTCTCGGTGTCGGCCTCCGACGGCAAGAGCCACGTGCCGGACCTGAAAAACGTCAGTGAATGCGCCAATTTCGACTCCGGCATGTTCCGCCTCGACCCGGGCGAGTCCGCGACGGGCTGCGTGGTGTTCGCGCTGCCCCACGGCGTCAGCCCGACCAAGGTCAAGTACCTGCCGTCGTCGGGATTCGCCGAGGACTTCGGGGAATGGACGCTGTCCGGCCACTGACCGCGCGCGAAGGCAGATCGTCAATCAACGGTTGACGCCACTTGACCGTCAACCTATGGTTGACGGCATGGCTGATTCGACTCCGCTCACCCCGTCCGTACGCCTCGACGACCTGATCAACGCCATCACCGGCGTTCACGACAACCCCTTGGAGCAATTGACCGACGCGGTGCTGGCCGCCGAGCACCTGGGCGAGGTCGCCGATCACCTGATCGGGCACTTCGTCGACCAGGCCCGCCGTTCCGGGGCGTCCTGGACCGATATCGGCAGGTGCATGGGCGTCACCAAGCAGGCCGCCCAGAAGCGCTTCGTCCCGCGGGCCGAGGCCACCGACGCCGAGCAGGGCTTCGCCCGCTTCACGCCGCGGGCCCGCAATGCGGTGGTGGCGGCCCAGAATGCCGCCCACCGGGCCCGCAACGCCGAGATCACCCCCGACCATCTGGTGCTGGGCCTGCTGAACGATCCCGACGCGCTGGCCACCACACTGCTCACCGCCCAACACGTCGACCCTGCCGCCCTCGCCGCGGCCGTAACCCTGCCTCCCGGCGGCGCCGAATCCCCCGCCCTGATTCCGTTCAGCGGCCCGGCCCGCAAGGCGCTGGAGTTGACCTTCCGCACCGCACTTCGCCTCGGCCACAACTACATCGGCACCGAGCACGTGTTGCTGGCACTGCTGGAGTGCGAGGACGACACCGGGCCGTTGCACCGCGCAGGCGTCGATCGGGAGCGGGCCGAGACCGATCTGGTGAAAGCCCTGGAGTCGTTCACCGCGAGCCGCGCCGACGGCGAGGGCGATCCCGCGACCTGACCGGCCTGGCCGAGGCTGGTGCACCCGCGAGCGCGATGTGCCATCATGCCCAAAAGAAAACGAAGAAGGACATGATGCATCGCTGGATTCTGGCTCTGATCACTTCCGTCGCCACCGTGTTGGCCGGGTGGGTGGCGCCCGCCACCGGATACGCCACACCGACCACCACTGCGGAGGCTCCGATCGGCCGCCTCGGCGACACACTGCGCATCCAGTACCAGGACGAGGCCTTCGGCCCGATCGTCGCCGACGTGACCGTGCACGACGTGGTGCCCAGCGAGATCCCGCCGGGCTGGGGCCAGAACGGATCGCCACGCTGGCGCAACCAGGGTGGCCCCTGGCGGGCGAACGTGACCGTCCATCCGATCACGGTGCCCAACGCCTACATCATGGCGGCCTCGACGACCTTCAACGGTGTCACTCCCGGCGGCGACGCCTACGTGTCCAAGCACACCGACGACCCGACCACCCTGGACGCGTTGCTCACCAACGCGCCGGCAGGCTCCACCGTGACCGGCGGGGTCTACTGGGACGTCTACCGCGGCCTGGTCACCCACGTCACAATGCTGTCGCGGAACACCGGTCTGCGCCTGGCGCAGTGGAATCTGGGCTAGCCGACGGGCTTGATTCGGCGGCCCAGCTTCGCCTCTCCTCCGTCGAGCCTCGCTAGCCGCCGCTGCTCAACGCCAACAGCCGAGAGGTTGCCCGCAAGTACTTCTTGCGGTAGCCGCCGGCCAACATCTCCGCGCTGAAGATGCCGTCCAGCTTCGCGCCGGAGGCCACCACCGGAATTCCGGCGTCGTAGAGCCGGTCGGTGAGCGCCACCAGTCGCAGCGCCACGTTCTGATCGTCGATGGGGTGCGCCCCGGTCAGAAACACGCCGGTGACGCCTTCGATCAGGTTCAGGTACCGCGACGGGTGCATGGTGGCCAGGTGCTCGCACAGCGCGTCGAAGTCGTCCAGGGTAGAGCCGGGCGTCGCCGCGGCGCGCTCCGCGACCTGCTGCGCCGAAGGCGGTTCGGGCGCCGGCGGCAGGTCCCGGTGCCGATAGTCCGGGCCGTCGACCCGCACCGGCGTGAAAATGCTTGAGAGCGCACTGATCTCACGCAGGAAATCCTGGACCGCGAAACGCCCCTCGCCGAGTTGATCGGGCAGGGTGTTCGACGTGGCGGCAATCGAAACACCCCGCGCCACCAGTTCCGACAGCAGCCGCGACACCAGGGTGGTGTTGCCCGGGTCGTCGAGCTCGAACTCGTCGATACACACCACGGTGTAGTCGCCGAGCAACTCGATGCACTCGGTGAAACCGAACACCCCGGCCAGTTGGGTCAGCTCCATGAACGTGGCGAACGCCGTCTTGTGCCCCGTGCCGCCGTCGGCGGTGTCGGTGATCTGGCGATAGATCGAGGCCAGCAGGTGGGTCTTGCCGACCCCGAACCCGCCGTCGAGGTAGAGCCCGACCCCCGGCAGCACCTCACGCTTGCCGAGCAGTTTGCGCCGCCCCGCCCGCCGTGTCAGCGCCTGCACGCAGAAACCCGTGCAGGACGTGACGGCAGCCGCCTGAGTGGGCTGCACCGGGTCGGGCCGGTAGCTGTCGAAGCTGGCGCCGGAGAACGTCGGCGGCGGCGTGAGCTGCGCGATCAACCGATCCGGGGAGACCGCCGGATGCCGGTCGACAAGGTGGGCGATCGACTTGACAGCTTGATTGGGCACGCAGGAACTGTAGCCACATGGTGCAATCGAGGTCATGTCTGACCTCAGCGCAGATCCGGGTTTCACGCTGTTGGGCTCCGCGGCGCCCGTCGACGACAAAGAGCTGGCCGGGCTCTACGCCTACCCCGAAGGCGACCAGACGCGCCCGTGGGTGCGGGCCAATTTCATCAGCAGCATCGACGGCGGTGCGACGATGTCGGGCACCTCCGGCGGGCTGGCCGGGCCGGGCGATCGCACCGTGTTCACGCTGCTGCGGGCACTGGCCGACATCATCGTGGTCGGCGCGGGCACCATCCGGGTCGAGAACTACGGCGGTGCCCACCTCGGCGTCGCCGAACGCCAGCGCCGCCGCGACCGCGGACAGACCGAGGTTCCCCGGCTGGCGATCGTCTCCGGATCCGGACGGCTGGACCGCGACCTGCGGGTCTTCACCGAAACCGAGCTGCCGCCCCTGGTGCTCACCAGCGCGACGGCCGCCGAAGACACCCGGCGGCGGTTGGCCGGACACGCCGAGGTCCTGGACTGCTCGGGCAACGTCCCCGACCGGGTCGACGTGGCCACGGTGCTGGCCGCGGTGGCCGCGCGCGGCCACCGCCGGGTGCTCACCGAAGGCGGCCCGACCCTGCTGGACTCCCTCGTCGAAGGCGATCTGCTCGACGAACTGTGCCTGACTGTGGCGCCGTACCTGGTCGGGGGCCGGGCCCCTCGCATCGCCACCGGCACCGGCGAACAGGCGACCCCGATGCGCTGCGCACATCTGCTCAGCGACGAATCCGGCTACCTCTACGGCCGCTACGTCAAAAGCACGCGCCTATAAGGTGACTGTCATGAGTCGCCACCCCGGGTTCGCCACGATCGTGCTCGCGGTGGCCACCATGCTGGCGGGCTGCGCGCCCGGTCTGGCGGCGGACCCCCGCTTCGCCACCAACTCCGGCGCCGGGCCGCAGGGTCAGCCCGAGTCCACCTCCGATCACGCCGGGCCGCCCCCGATCGAGGTGCCCAAGAACGACCTGGGCTGGCATGACTGCACCGCACGGCTGTTCGGCGACGCCGCGGTGCCCGCCACTCCGGGAGTACGGCTGGACTGCTCCAGCTATGACGCCGACGTCGACCCGCTCGGCGGCGGCTCGTCGGCGATCAGCATCGGCGTGGTGCGCGCCCGATCCGTGCAGACCCCGGCCGACGCGGGTCCGGTGGTGTTCACCACCGGCTGGGACATGCCGTCGTCGCTTCAGCTACCGGTCTGGCTGGCCCGGGCCGGCGCAGACGTGCTCAAGAGCCACCCGATCGTCGCTGTGGACCGGCGCGGCACCGGGATGTCGAGCGCGGTCGACTGCCGCGATCGGGCGCAGCGCGACGAGATGTGGAACCAGGCGCAGTTCTCCCCCGGTGACGACCCGGTGGCCAACCTGGGCACCGTCACGATGGAGGCCACCACCGACTGCACCGACGCCATCTCGCCCGGCGAGTCGTCCTATGACAACACCCACGCCGCCACCGACCTGGAGCGGCTGCGCAGTATTTGGGATGTTCCCGCGCTGGCGCTGCTGGGTATCGGCAATGGCGCCCAGGTCGCACTGGCCTACGCCGGATCCCATCCCGGCAAGGTGGCCCGGCTGGCGCTCGACTCCCCCATCCCGCTCGGCGTCGCCGCCGAAGCCGCGGCCGAGGAGCGGATCAGGGGCCAGGAGGCGGCCTTCGAGGCCTTCGTCGCGCAGTGCGTCGCGATCAACTGCCCGCTGGCACCCGACCCCAAGGGCGTCACCGACGCGGTGTTGAACTCGGCGCGTTCCGGACACGGCCCGGGCGGAGCCTCGGTGGCCGCGATCACCAACGCCATCATCACCGCGTTGGGCTACCCCACCGGAGACCGGGTCAACACCACCAACGAACTGGCCAAGGCGCTGGCGACGGCGAATTCCGGTGACGCCAATCTGCTGAACAACCTGATCAACCGCGCCCAGGGCACCGTCGGCAGCGACGGCCACTTCATCAACTCCTGCGCCGATGCCCTCAACCGGCCCACCCCGGATCGGGTCCGCGAACTGGTGGTCGCCTGGGGCAAGCTCTACCCACAGTTCGGCACCGTCGGCGCCCTGGACATGGCGCAGTGCCTCAGCTGGCCCAGCAGCAGCACCCCGGAGCCACCCAAGGAGCTCAAGTTCGACGTGCTGCTGCTCGGGGTGCAGAACGACCCGATCGTCGGCGAGGAGGGGGTGGCGGCCACCGCAGCGGCCGTCATCAACGCCGACTCGGCCAGCAAGCGGGTGATGTGGCAGGGCATCGGGCACGGGGCCGCGGTGTATTCGCCGTGCGCGCTGCCTCCGCTGATCGGCTATCTCGAGAGCGGCAAGCTCCCCGACACCGACGTCTACTGCCCGGCCTGAGCCGGCGTCGGTGTACGGTGCGCAGGTGAGCGCAGCCGACTCCATCCGCACCGCTGTACTGGCCGCATTCCGGCCGCCCACCAGTGCCCCGAGCACCGCGACCGTGCTGCGTTCGGTGCTGTGGCCGGTGGCCATCATGTCGCTGATCCACCGTTCGGTGGTGCTGCCGCTGAACGGCAACATCACCGACGACTTCAAACCGGTGTACCGGGCGGTGCTGAACTTCCGGCACGGCCTGGACATCTACAACGAGCACTTCGACTACGTCGACCCGCACTACCTGTACTCACCGGGCGGCACCCTGTTGATGTCGCCGTTCGGGTACCTGCCCGAGACCCTGTCGCGGTACACATTCGTCGCGACCAACACGATCGCGATCGTGCTCGCCGCCTACCTGCTGCTGCGGATGTTCGGCTTCGGGCTGACCTCGGTGGCCGCGCCGGCCCTGCTCGCGGCCATGTTCCTCACCGAGAGCGTGAGCAGCACCCTGGTGTTCACCAACATCAACGGCGTCATTCTGTTGGCCGAAGTGCTGTACCTGCGTTGGCTGCTGGACGCGCGGGGCAGCCGTCAGTGGTGGGCCGGTGTGGCGATCGGGCTGACGCTGGTGGTCAAACCGGTGCTGGCGCCGCTGCTGCTGCTGCCACTGCTGAACAGGCAGTGGCGGCCGTTCATCGGGGCGATCACGGTGCCGGTGCTGTTCAACCTGGTGGCGTTCCCGCTGGCCAGCGACCCGACCAGCTACTTCACCCAGACGGTCCCCTACATCATGGGCACCCGCGACTACTTCAACTCCTCGATCCTGGGCAACGGCGTGTTCTTCGGCCTGCCCTCGGGGCTGATCCTGTTCATGCGGGTGGCGTTCACCCTGATCGCCGCGGTGAGCCTGTGGCTGCTCTACCGCTACTACCGCACTCGCGACCCGCGCTTTTGGATGCTCACCTCCTCAGGTGTCCTGCTGACGACCTCGTTCCTGGTCTTGTCGCTGGGCCAGGGCTACTACTCGATAGTGCTGTTCCCGTTCCTGATGACGGTGGTGCTGCCGAACTCGGTGCTGCGCAACTGGCCGGCCTGGTTGGGCATCTACGGGTTCATGACCCTGGACAAATGGCTGATCTTCCGGTGGATGAACGTGGGCCGACCGCTGGACTATCTGAAGATCACCTACGGCTGGTCGCTGCTGCTGATCGTGATCTGCTCCGTGCTGTGTTACCGCTACCTCGACGCCAAGGAGCAGGGCCGCCTGGACGACGGAATCGACCCGGCATGGCTGGCGGCTGAGCCTAAGCGGATTAACGTGGAGGCATGACCTCTCCCAAGGTGTCGCTGACCGACGACGAGTGGCGCGCGAAACTGACCCCCGAAGAGTTCGCGGTGCTGCGCCGCGCCGGCACCGAGCCGCCGAACACCGGCGAATACACCGACACCACCGCCGAAGGTGTCTACGAGTGCCGGGCGTGCGGTGCCGAATTGTTCCGCAGCACAGAGAAATTCCACTCACACTGCGGTTGGCCGTCGTTCTTCGACCCGGCCGATTCCGACGCGGTGATCCTGCGCTCCGACGACTCGCTCGGGATGCGCCGCACCGAGGTGCTGTGTGCGTCCTGCCACAGCCACCTGGGCCATGTGTTCACCGGTGAGGGCTACCCCACCCCGACCGACCAGCGGTACTGCATCAACAGCATCTGTCTGCGGCTGGTGCCCGCGTCCTGAGATCAGTCGATCCGGGTGGCGTGGATCTCCCAGAACGGTGCGTGCGCCAGCTGGCCGTCCAGCAGTGGTTCGATGACAGCCAGCCGCTGCGCGATCGCCCGGATCCGGGGCGGCGCGGCCGGGTTCTGCTCGACCTGCGCCGCGAATCCGGCGGCGCTGACGTTGACCAGATAGCTCGTCGGCCCCAGATAGTCAATCCGCCAGCCGCCGGCCGGCAGTCCCTCGCGTAGCTCCTCGGTCGACATCGCCGGAGGCATGAAGAATCCGTTGATGTTGTAGTCGGCGGCCTCGACCATGAACAGCCGGGCCCCGGGCCTGGTGGCCCGGTGCAGCGCCCGCAGGTAGTCATGCTGGGCCTCGCCGCCGAAGGTGTTGTAAAAGGCGGTGTCGACGACGGTGTCGAAGCAGTCGGTGAAGCCGTCCAGGGTCTTGGCGTCACCGACCCGGAAGTCCACCGACACCCCGGCCGCCCGCGCATTGGCGCGGGCGCGTTCGATGGCCGTCTCCGACACGTCGATACCGGTTGCGGTGCAACCGTTCTGGGCGAAATGGATCGCGTGATGTCCCGGGCCGGTGCCGGGATCGAGCACCGCACCCTTGATCGCCCCCAACGCGACCAGCCGCCGCACCGCCGGTTGCGCTCCGCCGATGTCCCACGGTGTCGCCGCGGGCAATCCCCTGGCGGTCAGATCGGTGCGGTAGATCTTCTCGAAGCGCTCGGCGTCGCCGCTCTCCGTCACGGCAGGGAGGCGACCAACTGCTCGACCTCGACCCGGGGACCGGTGAAGAACGGGGTCTCCTCGCGGGCGTGCAGGCGAGCCTCGGTGTTGCGCAGATCGCGCATCAAGTCGACGATCCGGTCGAGTTCGGGTGCCTCGAACGCCAGGATCCACTCGTAGTCACCGAGCGCAAAGGCCGGCACGGTGTTGGCACGAACGTCCTTGTAGCCGCGGGCGGCCATCCCATGCTCGGCCAGCATCCTGCGGCGGTCCTCCTCGGGCAGCACGTACCACTCCAGCGAACGCACGAACGGGTAGACGCAGATGTAGGCACCCGCCGGTTCGCCGGCGATGAAGGCCGGGACATGGCTTCTGTTGAACTCGGCAGGCCGGTGCAGTGCCACGCTGCTCCACACCGGTGTGCAGGCCCGGCCCAGTGCGGTGCGCCGGAAGCCGGCGTAGGTGGCCTGCAGATCCTCGATGCGCTCGGCGTGGCTCCAGATCATGAAATCGGCGTCGGCGCGCAGGCCCGCGACGTCGTAGACGCCGCGGATCACCACGCCGCGCTCTTCCTGCTGTTTCAAGAAGGTCGCCGCCTGATCGGCCGCCTCGGCACGGGTGCCGGGGCCGTCGTCGAGCACCCCGGGACGAACCGAGAACACCGAGAACATCACGTAGCGGATGGTGGAATTCAGCTTGTCAAAATCGAGGTGCACCATGGCCCATATCGTGCCACGACAGCGCCGAGAGCGCTCTAGGGCGCCGGGGTGGCACTGATCACGGCCGCCACCGCACGATCGGCGGCCGCGATGCACGCCGGTACCCCGATGCCGTCAAGGAAGTTACCCGCGATCGCCACCGTCGGCGGCAGCCCCGCCCGCAGCCCGGTGGCCAGGCTCGCATGCCCGGACCGGTATTGCGGCATCGCCGCAGCCCACCGCTGCACCCGCACCTCGACCGGATCCACCACGACCCCGAAGACGGCCTCCAGGTCCTGCATCGCCCAGGCCACCAGCTCTCCGTCGGAAGCACCGGTGCGGGAGTCTCCGAACCTCCCGAACGACAGCCGCAGCACCTCCAGCTTGCCGTTGTAACCCCAGCTGCCCCATTTGCGCGACGTCAGGGTCATCGCCTTGGCGTGCAGTCGCTCCCCGGTGGCGACCAGCACCCCCGAGTTGTCCGGCAGCGCCATCCCGGCCGGTACCGCCATCGCCACCACCACCGACGATGCGCTGACGATCCGACTGGCCGCCGCCGCGGCGGTGGGGGCGAACCCGGTGGCCAGCCGAGCCAGTACGTTGGCCGGCACGGCCATCACCACCCGATCGGCGCGGTGGAAGCCACCGGCGGCGTCCCGCAACAGCCAGCCGCCGCCGACCGGGTCGATCTGCGTCACCGCCGACTGCACCCAGCGCAGCCCACTGCTGCGCACCAAGGCATCGATCAGCACCTGGTAGCCGCCGGCGATCGCACCGAACACCGGCTCGCTGCTGGTCGGCGGCAACGCGCGCCGCACCGCCTCGGTCAGGCTGGAGGCCCCGGCGTCCAGCGCGATGGCCAGCCCCGGTACCGCCGAGCGCAGCCCGATGGTGGCCGCCGAGCCCGCGTACACCCCCCCGATCAGCGGATCTACCGAGCAGGCGACCACCTGCGGGCCGAACCGTTCACCCACCAGCGCTCCCAACGCCGGATCGCTGCCCGGCTCGAACGTCAGCGGCCGCGCGGGCTCACCGGCGATCCGGTCCAGGGTCTCCGCGTCGACCAGGCCGGCCATCGACTCCGGCGACGACGGGATCCCGCTGAGAGTGCCCTGCGGCAGCGAATGCAGCAGACGCCCGCTGTAGAGCAGTGGCCGTACCCCGGTGGTGGTGCGCTGCCGATCGGCCAGCCCCAGCTCCGCCAACAGAGCGGGCACCTCGGGTCGACGGGCGACGAAGGCCTCGGCCCCCACATCCACCGGGATGCCACCCAACGTCTCGGTGCGCAGCACCCCGCCGAGCCGGTCGGCCGGTTCGAACACGGTGATGTCGACGGCGTCACCGAGCGTCGCGCGCAGTCGGTGGGCGGCGGCTAATCCGGAAATCCCGCCTCCGACAACGCAATACGACTTAGTCACAACGAATGGACCAACGAAACCAGGTCGGTGAGAATGCCGGGGTCCGACTCGGGCAGCACGCCGTGTCCGAGGTTGAACACGTGCGCGGAGGCTCCGGCCGCGATTGCGGCGCGACCGTCTTCGACGACGGCGCGAGCGGCGCGTTCAACGGCGGGCCAACCTGCCAGCAGCACCGCCGGGTCCAGGTTGCCCTGCAGGGCGGTGCCGGCGCCTACCCGGGCGGCGGCGTCGGTCAGCGAGGTGCGCCAGTCCACCCCGACCACGGTGGCACCGGCTTCCGCCATGGCCCCCAGCAGCTCGGCGGTCTGCACCCCGAAGTGCGTCATCGGGACGTCCCGGTCGGCCAGCGTGGCGAAGACCCGCGAACTGTGCGGCAGCACGAACCGGCGATAGTCGGCCAGCGACAGCGTCCCGGCCCAGGAGTCGAACAGCTGAATGGCGTCCACACCGTGGTCGAGCTGCACGGTCAGAAACGCGACGGTCAGGTCGGTGAGCCGCGTCATCAGTTCATGCCAGCTGTCCGGGTCGGCCAGCATCATCGCCTTGGTGCGGGCGTGGGTCCGGCTGGGTCCACCCTCGACCAAGTAGGACGCCAGGGTGAACGGCGCGCCGGCGAAGCCGATCAGCGGCACCTCACCGAGCGCCGCCACCAGCAGCGACACCGCCTCGGCAACGGCCGCCACCTGCTGAGGTTCCAGCGGCTTCAGCGCCTCGATGTCCGATGCGCTGCGTACCGGCTCCGCGATCACCGGCCCGACATCGGGGACGATGTCCAAATCCACCCCGGCACCGCGCAGCGGCACCACGATGTCGGAGAACAGAATCGCCGCATCGACGTCGTGGCGGCGGACCGGCTGCAGGGTGATCTCGCAGACCAGCTCGGGATCGAAGCAGGCCTCCATCATGCTGTGCTGTGCGCGCAGCGCCCGGTATTCCGGCAGTGACCTGCCGGCTTGCCGCATCATCCACACCGGCACGCGGTCGGGGCACCGTCCGGAGGCAGCGGCCAGGTACGGGGAATTGGGCAGTTCACGACGGGCACTCATCGTGCTCAATGCTGCCATGTCGGCTTGGGCAGGCGGTACGGTGCCGGTTCATGCGGCGGTCCAGCTTCGCCTCTCCTCCGTCGAGCCTCGCTAACCGCCGGGTCTGATTCGGCGGTCCAGCTTCGCCTCTCCTCCGTCGAGCCTCGCTAACCGCCGGGTCTGATTCGGCGGTCCAGCTTCGCCTCTCCTCCGTCGAGCCTCGCTAACCGCCGGGTCTGATTCGGCAGTCCAGCTTCGCCTCTCCTCCGTCGAGCCTCGCTAACCGCCGGTCGGCGCGCCTGTTCACGCCGACCGGTGCCGGGGGTTAGCGTGAGGACAGGCGACCCGCGGCGTGGCGGTGCGCATCTGCACCCGGGGGTCGGCCGCTGGCTGTCAATGCGACGCACAGCGATGAGTTAAGGAGCGGCATCCGTGACATCAGCCGAGCCTGCCCCATTCCGCGAAGCGGTGGCGACGATGCATGCCGCGACCGTGCGGTCCGAGATCGAACTGGGCCCGATCCGCCCACCCCAACGGCTGGCGCCCTACAGCTATGCCCTGGGCGCTGAGGTCAAGCATCCCGAGACGGACTTCATCCCGGAGGATTCCGACGGGGACGCGTTCGGCCGGCTGATCCTGCTCTACGACCCGGACGGTACCGATGCCTGGGACGGCACCATGCGGTTGGTGGCCTTCATCCAGGCCGACCTGGATCCCCAGGAGGCGATCGACCCGCTGCTGCCCGAGGTGGCCTGGAGTTGGCTGGTCGAGGCGTTGGGCTCCCGCACCGAGCACGTCACCGCACTGGGCGGCACCGTCACCGCCACCACCTCGGTGCGTTACGGCGACATCTCCGGCCCGCCCCGCGGGCACCAGTTGGAGCTGCGGGCGTCCTGGACCGCGACCACCCCGGAACTGGGTGCGCACGTCCAGGCGTTCTGCGAAGTCCTCGAACACGCTGCGGGCCTGCCACCGGTCGGTATCACCGACCTGAGCTCGCGAACCCGCGTCTGAGATGTCCGAGCAGATCACCGAACCGGCCACCGACGAGCCCGAGCCCACTCCCCTGCCGTGCCCGGCCGACGGGGTGCCCGAGGTATCGGTCACGCCGGCACAGATCGGCGCGGCCGCTGATCTGTTGGCGGGCGGATCCGGGCCGTTCGCCGTGGACGCCGAGCGGGCATCCGGTTTCCGCTACTCCAATCGGGCCTACCTGATCCAGATCCGGCGTGCCGGCGCCGGCACCGTGCTGATCGACCCGGTCGGCGCCGGGGAGGATCCCGCGGCACTGCTGCGCCCGGTGGCCGAGGTGCTCGACGACGACGAGTGGATTCTGCACGCCGCCGACCAGGATCTGGCCTGCCTGGCCGACGTCGGCATGTGGCCGAAGGCCCTGTATGACACCGAGCTGGCCGGGCGGCTGGCCGGTTTCGACCGCGTCAACCTGGCCGCGATGGTGCAACGGCTGTTGGGGCTGGGTCTGGCCAAGGGCCACGGTGCCGCCGACTGGTCGAAACGCCCGCTTCCGCCGGAGTGGCTCAACTACGCCGCCCTGGATGTCGAGGTACTCATCGAGCTGCGCCATGCCATCGCCGACGTGTTGGCCGAGCAGGGTAAAACCGATTGGGCGGCACAGGAATTCAATCACCTTCGGGTCACCGACATCGTCAGCTCAACCCGGCGCGACCGGTGGCGGCGCACATCGGGAATCCACAAGGTGCGCGACCGGCGCGGCCTGGCCGCGGTCCGTGAACTCTGGCTGGTGCGCGACCAGATCGCCCAACGGCGCGACATCGCACCCGGCCGCATCCTGCCCGACTCGGCGATCGTCGCCGCCGCCGTGGCCAACCCCACCACCGTCGAGGAACTGACCGCCCTGTCGGTGTTCAGCGGACCCAAGCAGCGCCGCAGCGCCGCGACCTGGCTGGCCGCACTGGCCGCGGCCCGCGAAAACCCGAATCCGCCCGACGCCGCCGAGCCCACCTCCGGCCCGCCCCCGCCGTCGCGCTGGTCGCGACGCAAGCCCGAAGCGGCCGCCCGGCTGGAGGCGGCCCGCGTCGCGCTGGGGACACTGTCCGAGCAGGTGACGGTGCCGACCGAGAACCTGCTCACCCCCGAGCTGGTGCGGCGGCTGTGCTGGGACTGGAACCCGGCGACACCGGATGTCACGACGGTCATCGAAGAGTTCTTGACCAACAGCGGCGCGCGCCCCTGGCAGCGTGAGCTGGCGGTGCCGGTGCTGGCCACCGCCCTCGGCCAGACCTAGCCGGGGTTCTCGCGGCCTGCCGCGGGGGCCGGCTGTTGCTACACTGCCGATAGAGCAGCCGTATTCAGTGGTCGGCCAGCGCTTCTCACGTTCCGGCCACCCATGGACGCGACCCGTCAAGGACTTCCCATGGTCGATTCTCCTTGGAGGTCCTCGTGTCACCAGCCTTTCGCCGGATCATCTACGTCATCAGCTATGAGCTGATCGCTGTTGCGCTCACCACCGGGGGTCTTGTCGTCCTCGGATTCGGTGGCGGCAGTTCAGGAGTCGTGGCTGTGGTGGCATCCACGGTCGCGGTGGTGTGGAACTACGTCTGGACCACCCTGTTCGAGGGATGGGAGAGGCGACAGGATTCCCAAACCCGCACAGTGCTGCGACGGATAGTCCACGCCCTCGGCTTCGAGGGTGGGCTGGTCGTCTTGTTGTTGCCGATCGTGGCCGCGACACTGCGGGTTTCACTGGTGCACGCGTTCAGTCTCGAGGTCGGTCTGCTGGCGTTCTTCCTCGTCTACACGTTCGTGTTCGCGTGGTTGTTCGACAAGGTCTGGCCGCCCATCGCCTCGTCGGCCTAGTCGAGGCGCTCGTCGAGGTGCTCGCTGGCCTCTTCGATGCAGTTGCAGGCACCCATCGCCGCCACCCACCCGGTGATCTGACGGGCCACGTCCTGCGCGGTCAGGCCGACTTCGGCCAGCAACTCACCGCGGGAGGCGTGGTCGTAGAAGCGTTGCGGCACACCGACATCGCGGCACGGCACGTCGATATCGGCGGCTCGCAGTGCCGCCGACACCGCCGATCCGACACCACCGGCGACACCGTTGTCCTCGCAGGTGACCACCAGCTTGTGGGCGACCGCCAGCTCGGCGACCACCCCGGGCACCGGCAGCACCCAGCGCGGATCGATGACCGTCACGCCGATGCCCTGGTTGTGCAGCCGGTCGGCCGCAGCCAGCGCCATCGGCGCGAAGGCGCCGACCGCAATCAGCAGAACATCCGAGGTCAGGCCCTCCGCCGGCAGCGCCAGCACGTCCACCCCGGACCGCCGCTCCAGCGCGGGAATGTCCTCGCCCACATCGCCTTTCGGGAACCGCAGCGCCGTGGGACCGTCTTTGACGTCCAGCGCCTCACCGAGTTCCTCGCGCAACCGGATGCCGTCGCGCGGTGCGGCCACCCGCATCCCCGGCACGATCCCCAGGATCGACAGATCCCACATGCCGTTGTGACTGGCGCCGTCGGGTCCGGTGATCCCGGACCGGTCCAGCACCAGCGTGACCGGCAGCTTGTGCAGAGCGACGTCCATCATCACCTGGTCGAAGGCACGGTTGAGGAAGGTCGAGTAGACCGCCACCACCGGGTGCAGGCCGCCCATGGCCAGCCCGGCCGCCGAGGTGAGCGCGTGCTGCTCGGCGATCCCGACGTCGAACATCCGATCGGCGAACCGCTGGCCGAACGCGGCCAGTCCGGTGGGCCCGGGCATCGCGGCGGTGATCGCGACGACGTCGCGGCGTTTGGCGCCGTACTCGATGAGTGCGTCGGAGAACACCGCCGTCCAGCCCCGTCCGGCGGTCTCGGTGGCATACCCGGTGACCGGGTCGATCACGCCGCACGCGTGCATCTGCTCGGCCTCGTCGTTCTCGGCCGGGCCGTAGCCCTTGCCCTTGCGGGTGACCACGTGCACGATCACCGGCCCACCGAAGCCGCGGGCGCGGCGCAGCGCGGACTCCACCGCGGCCTCGTCGTGGCCATCGATGGGGCCGAGGTATTTCAGTCCGAGATCGGTGAACAGCGCCTGCGGGGCCAGGGCGTCCTTGAGCCCCGCCTTGACGCTGTGGATCACCTGGTAGCCGATCTCACCGACTATCGGCACCCCGCGCACCGCGGTGCGGCCGCGTTCCAGCAGCCGCTCGTAGACGGGCTGCAGCCGCAACGCGGCCAGGTGGTCGGCGAAGCCCCCGATGGTGGGCGCGTAGCTGCGGCCGTTGTCGTTGACCACGACCACCACCGGCCGCCGGCCGGCGGCGATGTTGTTCAACGCCTCCCAGCACATGCCGCCGGTCAGTGCTCCGTCGCCGACGACGGCAACCACGTGCCGGTTGCGGTGCCCGGTCAGTTCGAAGGCCTTCGCCAGCCCATCGGCATACGACAGCGCCGAGCTGGCGTGGCTGGACTCCACCCAGTCGTGCTCACTCTCGGCGCGAGACGGATAGCCCGACAGTCCGCCCTTTTTGCGCAGCGTGTCAAAGTCGGGACTGCGCCCGGTCAGCATCTTGTGCACGTAGGCCTGATGGCCGGTGTCGAAGATGATCGGGTCATGCGGGGAGTCGAAGACCCGGTGCAGCGCCAGCGTGAGCTCCACCACACCCAGATTGGGCCCCAGGTGCCCTCCGGTGGCGGCGACCTTATGGATCAGGAACTCACGGATCTCAGCCGCCAGATCGGTCAGCTGCGCCTGTGACAGGTGCTGCAGATCGGCAGGACCGCGGATCCCCTCAAGCATCCGGTCAGTCTACGCACGGGAGTGAAACCCCACCGTATGGTCATGGGTATGCATGCCGAGGAGATCGCCGAGGAGTACCCGGTGGTGCCCATCGACTCCGACGCGCTGGACGCGGCCCGCTTGCTGGCTGAACACCGGCTGCCGGGAATCGTCGTGACCGACCCGGCCGGCCGGCCGTGCGCGGTGCTGCCGGCCTCCCAGGTGGTGCGTTTCCTCGTGCCGGGCTATATCCAGGACGACCCCTCGCTGGAGGGTGTGCTCAGCGAGGCCGTGGCCGATCGGGCCGCGGAGAAGCTGGTCGGCAAGAAGGTGCGCGACGTGCTCCCCGAACACCTGCACGAATTGCCGACCGCCGGGGCCGCCGAGACCCTGATCGAGGTCGCCTCCACCATGGCCCGGTTGCGCAGCCCGCTGATCGCCGTCGTCAAGGACGGTAAACTGCTCGGCGTGATTACCGCGTCGCGGTTGCTGGCCGCAGCCCTTAAAGTCTGATCGGGTGACGTTTCTGGCGGTCGCGGTCTTCTTGACCGCCTATGCCTTCATCGCCGCCGACCGCATCAACAAGACGCTTGTGGCGCTGACCGGCGCGGCGGCCGTGGTCATCCTGCCGATCATCGACTCCGACGACATCTTCTACTCCCACAACACCGGGATCGACTGGGATGTCATCTTCCTGCTGCTGGGCATGATGATCATCGTCAGCGTGCTACGGCAGACCGGCGTGTTCGAGTACGTGGCGATCTGGTCTGCCAAGCGCGCCAAGGGTTCTCCGCTGCGCATCATGATCCTGCTGGTGTTGGTCACCGCCTTCGCCTCAGCACTGCTGGACAACGTCACCACGGTCCTGTTGATCGCCCCGGTCACGCTGCTGGTCTGCGACCGGCTCGAGATCAACGCCGCACCGTTTCTGCTGGCCGAGGTGTTCGCCTCCAACATCGGCGGCGCCGCCACCCTGGTCGGCGATCCGCCGAACATCATCATCGCCAGCCGGGCCGGATTGTCGTTCAACGCCTTCCTGCTGCACCTGGCACCGATCGTCGCCGTTGTCATGATCGCGTTCATCGCATTGCTGCCCCGGCTGTTTCCGGGATCGTTCGCCGTCGACGCCGACCGGGTCGCTGACGTGATGGCGTTGGAGGAGCGTGAGGCGATCCGCGACCGGGGGCTGCTGATCAAGTGCTCACTGGTGCTGGCCGGGGTATTCGCCGGGTTCATCGGGCACTCGGCCCTGCACCTGGCGCCGTCGCTGGTGGCGCTACTGGGCGCCGGGGTGTTGATCGTGATCTCCCGAATGGAGCGCTCGGACTACCTGTCCGGGGTCGAGTGGGAGACCCTGCTGTTCTTCGCCGGCCTGTTCGTGATGGTCGGCGCCCTGGTCAAGACCGGCGTGATCGCCGAACTGGCCAGGGCCGCCACCGAGATCACCGGTGGCAACGCGCTGTTGACCACCATGGGAATCCTGGGTGTGTCGGCGCCGGTGTCCGGGATCATCGACAACATTCCCTACGTCGCCACCATGACGCCGATCGTGTCCGAGCTGAGCACCACCCTGGGCACCGACCAGCACTCGAACGTCCTGTGGTGGGCCCTGGCGCTGGGCGCCGACTTCGGCGGCAACCTCACCGCGGTCGGGGCCAGCGCCAACGTGGTGATGCTCGGAATCGCTCGGCGCGCAGGCAATCCCATCTCATTCTGGGAGTTCACCCGCAAGGGCATCGTGGTCACCGCGGTCTCGGTGGCGTGCTCGGCGCTGTATCTGTGGTTGCGCTACTTCGTGTTCGGCTGATTCGGCGGCGGGTCGCGAAGCCCGCTCCGCCCTGCCCCACCCCGCCGAGACCGACGTTTTGCAGAGAAAGTCCGAGAAGGCAGCTGCAAAACGTCGGTTTCGAGGTCGGTTTCCAGCGATACCTCAGGTGTTCTTGGCGATGAACCGGCGGTACAGCGGCACCGCGACGGCCAGGTTGTAGACGACCCCGCCCGCCAGATACGGCCACCAGACACCGTGATCGCCGGCCACCCAGAACGCCTTGGCCGCCCAGTACGGCGGCAGCACCCCGAACACCAGGTTCCACCCCGAGTCGATGAACCACGGCAGGCAGGGCAGTCCCGCGATCAGCATGCCCAGGCCCCGCAGCGCGGCCAGGCCCTGAATCTTGTTGCTGGCCATGGCCAGGATCAACAGCAGCGTCACCACTGCGGACAGCCCGGACAGCAACCCGATCGGGATCAGTGAGACCACCAGGCCCGGGCGCAGAATCCCGCTGAACGACATGGTGGCGATGACATAGACGCTCGTCACCACCATCACGGTGGCCACCCGGTAGCCGAAGAACACCGACAGCCGGACCGGGGTGACCCGTAGGGCGGTCAGGGTTCCGGCATCGACTTCGTCGAGGACCAGGAACGCGGCCAGGCCACCGGTGATGATGATGGATGTCAGCAGCAGAAATGCGGTGAGCACCAGCGGGTAGTAGGGCACCAGGTCGAACGCGTAACGCTGCGCGAGCATGGTGGTGACCCGCGGCGTCAGCACCGCCACCCCGGTGGTCCAGATCAGCGGCGCCAGGACGATCATCACCAGCAGCGGGTCGCGGTAGGTGCCCCGCAGATCATTGCGACCGAATGCGGCCACCGCACGTAGGCCCGCCATCAGGACCGCTCGATGATGTAGTGGGCGAACAGTTTCCGACCCGCCCAACACAGCCCGGCGATGCACAGTGTGGGATAGGCCAGCGCGTACCCGATCTGCCACGGCGCCAGGTGCAGCTGATCGAACGCCGCCCCGAACAACAGCAACGGCCCCTGGGTGGGGATCAGATAGCACAGCGGAGTCGGCCATATGCCCGAGTAGTGCAGCATCGGCAGTGCCATCACCGACAGTGGGATTACCGCGGTCAGGAACCAGTCGCTGATCGAGGCGAACGGCAGCGACGTGGTGAATCCGACCAGCAGCATCACCAGGGTCGCGAGCAGCACCCCGGCCAGCAGTGGAATCGGGTGGTAGCCCGCGCGGTCGACGGCTGCCACCACCACCGCCACCGCCAGTGAGATTCCGGCCAGCGGAGTGAGTTTCGCGGTCAGGTACTCGCCGAATCGCAGCGGTGTGGCGACGATCGCCGACAGGGTCCGGTCCTGCTTGTCGAAGAACACCGTGCCGGCGATGAAGAAGAATCCGATGATGGCCGTATCGCCCAGCAGCACATACGGTTCGGCGACCGTGCGCAGATGTGCCGGCATGGGCAGCAGCACCGCCAGCCAGATCAGGCCCGAGAACACGGCGGCGTGCAGAAACTTCTGCCGGACCTGCAGCGTCAGCTCCAGGCGCACCGCGGCGGCCAGCCTGCTCACGCCAGTCTCCTACCGGTGACCTCGACAAACACGTCATCGAGGCTGGCCTCGCGGCTGTGGATCGTCTCGATCTGCCGGTCGCGCAGCACGGCGTGAAACGCCGGGTCGTCGGCCAGCGTGTCCATGCCGAACTCCGCGTCGGCCAGACCGCCCTGCTCGGCCCGGTAAGTCACCCGCACCAGGCGCTGGCTGCGGGCGATCTTCAGCTCGGCGGGCTTGTCCAGCGCGACGATCCGGCCGTCGACGACGAACGCCACCCGATCGCACAGTCCGTCGGCGGTGGCCATGTCGTGGGTGGTCAGGAAAACGGTGCGCCCGCGCGCCTTGAGATCCAACACCAAGTCCTTGACCTTGTTGGCGTTGACCGGATCCAGGCCGGAGGTGGGTTCGTCGAGGAAGATCAGCTCCGGGTCGTGGATCAGGGACCGGATGAAGGTCAGCCGCATCTGCATGCCCTTGGAGTAGTTGCCCACCCGGGTGTCGGCGTATTCGGTCAGGCCGACGGCCTCGAGCAGGGCCATCGGGTCGGCCGTCTTGCCGTCGTACAGCGACGCGAAGAACTGCAGGTTCTCCAGCCCGGTGAGCTTTTGGTAGTGGTTGGGCAGCTCGAAGGACACCCCGATGCGCTGGTAGTAGTCGGGTCCCCAGGACACCGGGTCGCGGCCCCAGACCTGGGCCTGGCCGCCGTGGCCGCGCAGCAGGCCGATGAGCAGCTTCTGGGTCGTCGACTTTCCGGCGCCGCTGGGGCCCAGGAACCCGAAGATCTCGCCGCGCCCGACCGAGAAGTCCATGCCGCGGACGGCGGGCTGCTCGGCCTTCGGATAGGTGTAGGTGAGTCCGCGCACCCGGATCACTTCGCTCGCATCGCCGTCCATCAACACCCGCACGAGTATACTGACATTTCAGAAATTACTGAACATTAGGAGTTTCCGGTGCCAGATGACGCGGACATCGCCGAGCGGCTCGCGCTGACATTGACCAGCCTCGGGTTGCAGCGCATGACCGCCCGGGTGCTGGCAACCCTGCTGTTCACCGAGCAGCCCACCACGACGATGGGCGAGCTGGCCGAGAAACTGCAGGCCAGCGCGGGCGCGATCTCCGGGGCGATGAAGATGCTCACCGCCGTCGGGCTGGCCGAGCGGGTCCCGGTGCCGGGCAGCCGCCGCGAGCATTACCGGCTGCGCGACGACGCGTGGGCGGTGCTGTTCACCAACCAGAACGTGACGATCGCGGCGATGCAGGACGCCGCGGCGGCCGGGATCGCCGCCACCGGAGGCGACCACCCGGCCCATCACCGGCTCACCCAGATGCGGGATTTCTACACGTTCCTGCTCGCCGAGATCCCCGCGCTGCTGGAGCGCTGGCGCGAGCGGTCAGCGGGTTAGCAGCGCCACGCACTCCACGTGGTGGGTGAGCGGGAACGCGTCGAACACCCGGATCTGCTCCACGGCATACCCCTGCCCGCGGTACAGGCCGATGTCGCGGGCGAAAGATGCTGCCTCACAACCGATGTGCACAATACGCGGTACACCTGCGGCGGCCAGCGCCTCGATCACCTCCCGCCCGGCACCGGCGCGCGGCGGGTCCAGCACCGCGACATCGGCGCCGGCGGGCGCATCGGCCAACACCCGGCGCACCGAGTCGGTGCGCACCGACACCTGCGGCAGGTCGGCCAGCGCGGCCCGGGCAGCACCGGTCGCGGCCCGTGACGTGTCGGCACTGATCACCCGGCCCGACTCCCCCACCGTCTCGGCCAGTGCCGCGGCGAAGATCCCGGCCCCGCCGTAGAGGTCCCAGGCGGTCATCCCGGCGTCGGCCTGCGCCCACTGGCCGACCAGCCCGCTGTAGAGCGCGGCCGCCCGGCGATGCGCCTGCCAGAACGACGTCACCGGAATCTGCCAGCGGCGCCGGCCGACCCACTGGGTGGCGTGATAGTCACCCTCCATGACCTGCGGGCGGTGATCACGCCCGGTGCTCACCACATGCCGGACACCGTCGTCGTCGGCCACCACGTGCAGGTGGTCGCCGGGCCGCCAGGACTGTTCGGCCAGCCCCTTGATCATCCCGGCCGGCAGCTGCCCGCACTGCAGGTCGGTGACCAGATCATCACTGTGATAGCGATGGAACCCGGCCCGGCCGTCGGCACCGACCTCCAAGCGGACCCGGGTACGCCAGCCGGTGGGGCCGTCGTCGCCGAGCGGTTCGGCCGCCCCTTCCCAGTCGTGGCCGCCGAGTCGGGCCAGCTGGTTGGACACCACCGCACCCTTGAGCGCCCGTGCCACGACCGGGTCGGCGAACGCCAGGTCGCAGCAACCGGCGCCGTCGACCCCGGCGATGGGGCACAGCGAAGGCACCCGGCCCTCCGCGGGTTCGAGCACCTCGACGGCCTCGGCGTGCCAATACGAGCCCCGCTCGGCGGTGATCCGCGCCCGCACCCGCTCGCCGGGCAGGGCGTAGCGCACGAAAACCACCCGTCCGTCGTGCCGGGCCACGCAACTGCCGCCGTTGGCCGGCGCCTCGGTGACCAGAGTCAGTTCTTGATCGCTCACTCGATGAATCCCCTTCGGGTGTCGCCGGGAGCGTGGTGCGGAGTCAGCACCTTGCGCCGCTCCGAGGAGTTCAGCTGCCAGGGCACCGACGTCACCATCACCTGCGGCATGAACAGCAGCCGCGTCTTGAGCCGCAGCGCACTCTGGTTGTGCAGCAGCTGTTCCCACCAGTGACCCACCACGTATTCCGGTATGTAGACGGTCACCACGGTGCGCGGCGACTCCTTGCTGATGCGTTTGACGTATTCGAGCACCGGCCGGGTGACCTCACGGTAGGGCGAGGCAATCACCTTGAGCGGCACGGTGATATCGCTGTCCTCCCACTCGCGCACCAGCTTGCGGGTCTCGGTGTCGTCGACGCTGACGGTGATGGCTTCCAGCGCGTCCGGCCGGGTCGCCCGCGCATAGGCCAGCGCGCGGCGGGTCGGCAGATGCAGCTTGGACACCAGGATCACGGCGTGGTTGCGGCTGGGCAGCACCGAGTGGTCCTCGGCGGCCGCGGCCTGTTCGTCCAGCTCCTGGCTGACCGCGTCGTAGTGCCGGCGGATCAGTTTCATCAGGGCGTACAGGGCCGACATCGCGACGATCGCGATCCACGCGCCGTCCAGGAACTTGGTGAGCACCACGACGATCAGCACCGAACCGGTGGCGATGAACCCGATCGTGTTCACCACCCGCGAGCGCATCATCTTGACCCGGGCCGCTCGGTCGGTTTCGCTGCGCAGCAACCGGTTCCAGTGCCGGACCATGCCGATCTGGCTCAACGTGAACGAGACGAACACCCCGACGATGTAGAGCTGGATCAGTGCGGTCACCTCCGCGCCGAACGCCACGATGAACGCGATGGCCACCAACGCCAAGAACACGATGCCGTTGGAGAAGGCCAGCCGGTCGCCGCGGGTGTGCAGCTGGCGCGGCAGATAGGAATCCTGGGCCAGGATCGAGCCCAGCACCGGAAAACCGTTGAACGCGGTGTTGGCCGCCAGCGCCAGGATCAGCGCGGTGACCCCCGCGATCACCCACAGGCCGGGCGGGAAACCTCGGAACACCGTCTCGGCCAGCTGAGCCAGCAGGGTCTTCTGGTCGTAGTCCGCCGGCGCCCCGATCAGCTGCTCATGCGGGCGGGCGGCGATCTTCACCCCGGTCTTGCCGGCCAGCACGATGATGCCCATCATCAGTGTCACCGCGATCACACCGAGCATCAGCAGGGTGGTCGCGGCATTGCGGGACTTCGGTTTGCGGAACGCGGGCACGCCGTTGCTGATCGCCTCCACCCCGGTCAGTGCCGCACATCCCGACGAGAACGATTTCGCCACCAGGAACACCAGGGCCAGGCCGACCACCTCACCGTGCGCGGAGTGGATCTTGAACGAGGCCGACTCGGCCTGCAGCGAATGGCCCAGCACGAAGATCTGGAACAGCCCCCAGCCCAGCATGGCGAAGACGCCGATCATGAACGCGTAGGTGGGGAAGGCGAAGGCCGTGCCGGATTCGCGGATGCCGCGCAGGTTGGCCGCCGCAACCACGATGACGGTCCCCACCGCGAAGGCGACCTTGTGCTCGGCGATGAACGGGATCGCCGATCCGATGTTGGCGATGCCGGCCGAGATCGAAACCGCGACCGTCAGAACGTAATCCACCATGAGGGCACTGGCCACGGTCAGACCCGCGGTGGCACCCAGGTTGGTGGTGACCACCTCGTAGTCGCCACCGCCGGAGGGGTAGGCGTGCACATTCTGGCGGTAGCTGGCCACCACCGTCATGAACACGAACGCCACCGCCAGGCCGACCCACGGGGTCATCCGGTAGGCGGTGATGCCCGCCACGGAGAGCACCAGGAAGACCTCTTCGGGCCCGTAGGCCACCGAGGACAGCGCGTCGGAGGCGAACACCGGCAGGGCGATGCGCTTGGGCAACAGGGTGTGGCTGAGCCGGTCGCTGCGAAACGGCCGGCCCAGAACCAACCGGCGAGCAGCGGTGGAAATCTTCGACACGAGAGCCAAGGGTAAGCCAGGGTGGCGGTGGCGGTAGCGTTCACCGAATACAGGCACTGCTCGGGGTCGAAAGCCAGCCGAAGCCAGCCGAAAGGACGTTGCGCGTGCGGGTAGTTGTGATGGGATGCGGCCGGGTGGGAGCCTCGGTGGCCGACGGGCTGTCCCGGATCGGCCACGAGGTCGCCATCATCGACCGCGACAGCACCGCGTTCAACCGCCTCAGCCCCGAATTCAACGGCGAACGGGTGCTCGGCATGGGTTTCGACCGCGATGTGCTGCTGCGCGCCGGCATCGAGGACGCCGGCGCGTTCGCCGCGGTGTCCTCGGGTGACAACTCCAACATCATCGCGGCGCGGCTGGCCCGCGAGACGTTCGGCGTGTCACGGGTGGTCGCCCGTATCTACGACGCCAAGCGGGCCGCGGTCTACGAGCGCCTGGGCATTCCCACCATCGCCACCGTGCCGTGGACCACCGACCGGATGCTCGACGCCCTGACCCGCGAAAGCGAGACCACCAAGTGGCGCGACCCCACCGGCACCGTCGCCGTCGCCGAGGTCGTTTTGCACGAGGACTGGATCGGCCGCCCCGTCACGGACCTGGAGGGGGCCACCAACGCCCGGGTGGCGTTCTTGATCCGGTTCGGCACCGGCATCCTGCCCGAGCCCAAGACGGTCATTCAGGCCAGCGACCAGGTGTACATCGTCGCGGTCTCCGGCCGGGTTGCCGAGGCGATCGCGATCGCCGCGCTGCCGCCGAGCGAAGACCTGGACAAGTGAAGGTCGCCGTAGCCGGGGCCGGCGCCGTCGGCCGATCCATCGCCCGGGAGCTGCTCGACAGCGACCACCAGGTCACCTTGATCGAGCGCAACCCCGAACACGTCGACATCGAGGACATCTCCGACGCGCAGTGGCAGCTCGGCGACGCCTGCGAGCTGAGCCTGCTGGAGTCGGTGCACCTGGAGACCTTCGATGTCGTCATCGCCGCCACCGGCGACGACAAGGCCAACGTGGTGCTGTCATTACTGGCCAAGACCGAGTTCGCGGTACCGCGAGTGGTGGCCCGGGTGAACGATCCCCGCAACGAATGGCTGTTCACCGACGCCTGGGGCGTGGACGTGGCGGTGTCCACTCCGCGCATGCTGGCGTCGCTGGTCGAGGAGGCCGTCGCGGTCGGCGACCTGGTGCGGCTGATGGAGTTCCGCAAGGGCCAGGCCAACCTGCTGGAGATCACGCTGCCCGACGACACCCCGTGGGGCGGCAAGCCGGTGCGCAAGCTGGCGCTGCCCCGCGACGCCGCACTGGTGACGATCCTGCGCGGGACGCGGGTGATCGTGCCGCAGGACGACGAGCCCCTCGAGGGCGGCGACGAGTTGCTGTTCGTCGCGACCGCCGGTGTCGAGACCGAACTGCGCGAACTGCTGCTACCGGTGCACTGACCGCGGTTCGCAGTCCGGCTCCGGCGCGGGCGCGTTCTGTGCGTCCAGCGCCCGCTGCACGTATTTGACGGCCAGGTAGGTCACCAACGCGGCCACCGCGGTCAGCGGCCAGCCCATGGCGATCCGGGTCACCCCCAGCCAGCCGGTCTGGTCGGCGTTGTACAGCAGCCGCTGCACCACGAACCGGGCCCCGAACACCAGCACCCAGGTCAGCGTGGCGAGGTCGTAGGCATAGACCGCCGCCCGCAGGTCACGCCATGCCGAGCCCTGACCGCTGGCCCAGCTCCAGACGTAGCCGACCGCGGGGCGACGGATCAGAATCGACCCGGCGAACACCACCGCCCACACCAGCGACGTCCAGATTCCGAGCAGGAAATAGCCTTTGGAGTCACCCATCAGGTAGGCGATCAGGGCGCAGACCGCCACCCCGAAGAACCCCGACATCGCCGGTTGGGTGGAACCGCGGCGGATCAACCGCCACACCAGCACCGCCGCTGCCACGCCCAGCGCCGCCAGTACGGCGGCCTGCAGCCCGAAGGCGCTGGAGACGGGCACGAACACCACGATCGGCAGCGAGGAGTAGATCAGCCCGGACACCCCACCGATCTGCTCCAGGAGTCGCTGCGGCCCCTGGGCGCCGTAGTCACCGGTCATTGCTGTATCAGCCCGACGGTCGGGCCGCTCACTGCTGGATTTCGTAGTGGGGGTTGTAGATCGCCTTGCAACCACTGTCGAGCTTGCCGAGTCGGCCGTGTACCCGCAGGGTGCGGCCCGAGTCGATGCCGGGGATGCGTCGCTGCCCCAGCCACACCAGAGTCACGGTGTCGGTGCCGTCGAAGAGCTCGGCGCGGACCCCGCCCACGCACCCCTTGGCGTTGGCCTCCACGCTGCGCAGCACCCCGACCATGGTGACCTCTTGGCCGCGCTCGCAGTCGATCGCGCGCTGCGCACCGGTGTTCACCGCCTCGTCGGAAAGCTCCTCGACGTCCCGCAGCTCGAGATCTTCCGTCAACCGCCGAGTCAGCCGGCGCAGGTACCCTTTCGGCGCAACCATGCCCTCTCCTCATGTGTGTGCGACCGCTACGGTAGACCTGTTGGTTACCTAATGCCACATGACCGGCCTACCGGGTGGCTTGTTTCGCCCGGAACGATCAAGGGGTGGCATTGGATTTGCACGGTGTGACGGCTGTCCTGCTGCCGGGAACCGGCTCCGACGACGACTACATCCGACGGGCGTTCTCGCCGCCATTGCGGCGGGTGGGCGTCGAATTGATCGCACATCGCCCGCAGCCCGAAGGCCTCGTGGCGGGCTACCTGGCCGCACTCGACGCGGCGGCGGCACAGACCGGACCGATCATCGCCGGCGGCGTGTCGATCGGGGCCGCGGTGGCCGCTGCGTGGGCGTTGCGGAATCCCGGACAGGTGGTCGCGGTGCTGGCGGCGTTGCCGGCCTGGATGGGTTCCCCCGATTCGGCTCCAGCTGCCCACGCCGCCCGCTACAGCGCCGAACAGTTACGCCGCGACGGCCTGGCGGCGGTGGTGGCCGAGATGCGGGCGTCCAGCCCGGCCTGGCTCGGTGACGAGCTGACCCGCTCATGGACCGCCCAGTGGCCACTGCTGCCCGACGCACTGGAGCAGGCAGCCGCCTACGTGGCACCGACCGCCGCCGAGTTGGCGACGCTCGCGGTGCCGATGGGCGTGACCGCAGCCGTCGACGACCCGATTCATCCGCTGAAGATGGCCACCGAATGGGTGTCCGCCGTGCCCCGGGCTGCCCTGTGCACGGTCACCCTGGATCAGATCGGTGCCGATCCGGCCGCACTGGGCACCGCGTGCCTTACCGCGCTGGGCCAAGCCAACCGCCCGGTCTGATTCGGCGGTCCAGCTTCGCCTCTCCTGCGTCGAGCCTCGCTAACCGCCCGGTCTGATACGGCGGTCCAGCTTCGCCTCTCCTGCGTCGAGCCTCGCCAACCGCCCGGTCTGATACGGCGGTCCAGCTTCGCCTCTCCTGCGTCGAGCCTCGCTAACCGCCGGTGATGGTGCGCAGCTGCTGCATCGCCGAGCCCTCAACGCTGCGGCGGGCGGTCGGCGCCGGCGGCGGAACATCCCCACCACCGGGCGTGGTTCCGGCGGCGGGCGGCGGGCCGCCGGCCTGCGCGGCCTGCTGAGCCGCGGCGGCCCGCAACTGCTCGGCCATCGGCTCGGGCAACCGCACCGGCAGCGGGGAACGCACCGGCATCGGAGTCTCACCGCGGCGGACAACGGTGTCCGCCAACGCTTCCCGGGCCTGCGCGGTGAGCGCGTCCATGGTCTCGTGTCGGCCGTTGACCACGCAACGCACCATCCAGCGGTATCCGTCGACTCCGATGAACCGGACCGCGCCGGTCGCCGATCCGACCACTTCCCGCCCCCACGGGCCGTCGATGACGCTGACGTTCGCGGAGTCCCGACGCAGCGCGTCGGCCAATTCGGCGGCCACCTCGCGCCACAGCCCAGCCGACTTCGGTGCGGCGTAGGCGGCAATGTTGAACCGGCCGTTGGCGGTCACCAGCCATACCGCGCTGGGCACGCCCGCCTCGCTCAGTTCGACCTGCACCTGGGCGCCTTCGGGCATCGGCACCAGCACCGAGCCCAAGTCGAGGCGGGCCACCGTCGCCGCCGCGGGGTCGTCGAAATCCTCGATGTCGAAGGGGCCGTCCATCTCCTCGCCGGACTCCGTGTCGTATTCCTCCGGTTCCAGACCGTCGAGGCCCGACTCGGCGTCGGCAGGCACCTCGGCCGATGTGCCGCTGTCGCCCTTGCGCCCACGTTTACCGAATGCCATCACAGCCGCCCATCTTCGTCACTTCGCTTCACAAACTCGCATGCCCACCCGACGAGCCGTGTCCGTCGGCGCCCCGAGTCGTCGCGGCCAGCCCGGCCTCGTCGAATGACGTCACCTCGACCAGTTCGGGAAGCTCAACCCGCTGCACCAGCAGTTGCGCGATCCGGTCGCCGCGGTGGATCTCGATGGGCGTCGCCGGATCGAGGTTGATCAGCGAGATCTTGATCTCTCCGCGATAGCCCGCGTCGATCGTTCCGGGGCTGTTGACGATCGAAAGGCCCACGCGTGCCGCCAAACCCGAGCGGGGATGCACCAAACCCACCATGCCCAACGGTATCGCTACCGCGACGCCAGTGCCCACCAGGGCGCGCTCACCCGGGCCCAGCTCGACGTCGACCGCACTGTAGAGGTCGACGCCGGCATCGCCGGCATGGGCACGGCTCGGCAGGGGCAGATCAGGATCCAAGCGGACAACCGCGAGACTGGGCGACACGAGGCGCAAGACTACCCTTAGCCGCGTGTCGGGATCGCGTGTCACATCGCAAACAGTGCGCTACCACGAGCAGCTATGGGTGCCATGGTGGTGGTGGCCCGTCGGTTTCCTGGGTGCCGGGTTGATGGCCTACGAAGTCCGGCTCGGGCTGCGCAGCCTGCCCGGCTGGTTACCGTTCGCCGCCTTCTTCGCGATCACGGTGGCCGTCCTGCTGTGGCTGGGACGCATCCAGGTGCGCGTCACCGAAAACAACGGGCGAACCGAGCTGTGGGTCGGCGAGGCGCACCTGCCCGGGAGCGCAATTGCGCGCTCCGCGGAGGTACCGCAGTCGGCCAAATCGGCCGCCCTGGGACGACAGCTCGACCCCGCGGCGTACGTCGTGCACCGGGGCTGGGTGGGCCCGATGATGCTGGTCGTCCTCGACGACCCCGACGACCCGACGCCGTACTGGCTGGTCAGTTGCCGTCATCCAGAGCGCGTGCTGGCGGCCTTGCAGGGCTAGCGACGATCGCAAGCGCGACGGAGTCGGGCGCTGGGGGCACCTCCCGCTCGCGGGGCACGGGTCGTCGCCATCAGAGGGAGTGGGGAGCTCGGAGATCAGGCCGCGCAGTCGGTGCAGATCATCACGCCGTTCTTCTCGCTGGCCAGGCGACTGCGGTGCTGGACCAGAAAACAGCTCGAGCAGGTGAATTCGTCGGCTTGTTTGGGGATGACACGCACCGACAGCTCTTCGCCGGAGAGGTCGGCCCCGGGCAGTTCGAAGGACTCGGCGGATTCCGATTCGTCAACATCGACCACGGCAGATTGCGCTTCATTGCGCCGTGCCTTGAGTTCCTCCAACGAATCCTCGGAAACGTCGTCGGTCTCGGTGCGCCGCGGTGCGTCGTAGTCAGTAGCCATCGTCTTCTCCCCTCACTCCCCTCGTTACCTTGCGCGAGCTTTGTACCAGCGTCGAACGCATCCACCAAATAATTCGTGCCCGGTTCGCGCGTAGATCAACTGTGATTTGTATCACATTCTGCCCCTGACCACGGTCATCGCCCGTGCGGGCGCCCTTTAGAGTGCCTTACGTGGTCGCGCAAATCACTACCGGTACCGAGTTCGACAAGCATGGTCTGCCCTTCCGGCGGCGCAACAATCGGCCCGCCGCCTACGCCCTTGCCTGCCTGGCCCTGTTGACCGCTGTGGCCTGGGCCGTAGCACTGACACGGCCGGTGGACGTCCACGAGGTCGCGGTGTGCAACGCGCCGCCGGCACCGACCGAACCGGACCAGCCGCGGCTGGGCACCCAGGTGCCGCGCGCCGCCATGATCAACACCGTCCCGGCCAAGTTGGCCGACATCAAGGCCCGCGTCCTCAACGCCAGCGGGCGCGCCGGGCAGGCCGCCGACACCGCCGATGCGCTGCGCGACGACGGCTTCGCCCAGCCGACCGCAGCCAACGACCCGATCTACGCGAACGGCCGACTGGACTGCCAGGGCCAGATCCGTTTCGGCGAGGCCGGGCAGGCCGCGGCGGCCGCCCTGTGGCTGGTGGCACCGTGCGCCGAACTGTTCCGCGACGACCGCCCCGACGACTCCGTGGACCTGGCGGTCGGCAGCGACTTCGTCAGCCTCGCCCACAGCGATGACATCGAAGCGGCGTTGGCCGGCTTGCGCCCGGACTCCACCGGACTGCCCGACACGGCACTGCTGACCAAGATCCACTCCGGCACCTGCTGACGACCGACCCGCCGAGGAGACCCGATGACCGGCACTGATCCGATCCCCCACCCGGCCGCAACGTCCGCCGTCCCCACCGGCGGGGTGTGGCCGCAACGCCGGGGCTTCGGTGTCGACGTCGGCGGCAGCGGCATCAAGGGCGGCGTCGTCGATCTCGACACCGGCGCGCTGATCGGCGAGCGGTTCAAGCTGCCCACCCCGAGCCCCGCCACGCCGGCCGCAGTCGCCCAGACGGTCGCCGCGGTGGTCCGAGACTTCGGCTGGACCGGCCCCCTGGGGGTCACCTATCCCGGCGTGGTGATCGACGGCGTCGTGCAGACCGCCGCCAACGTGGACAAGTCCTGGATCGGCGTCAATGCCCAGTCGGCGATCGCGGCCGAACTCGACGGCCAGCCGGTCGTCATCCTCAACGACGCCGACGCCGCCGGTCTGGCCGAAGTGCGATTCGGCGCGGGGCGCGACCACACCGGTGTGGTCGTGTTGCTCACATTCGGGACCGGGATCGGCTCGGCGGTGATCCACAACGGAAAGCTGCTGCCCAACACCGAACTCGGGCACATCGATGTGGACGGCAAAGAGGCCGAGCACCGCGCCGCGGCGTCGGTCAAGGAGCGCAAGAACTGGACCATGGAGAAGTGGTCCAAGCAGGTGACCATGGTGCTGGTGGCGGTTGAGAACGCGCTGTGCCCGGACCTGATCATCGTGGGCGGCGGCATCAGCCGGAAGGCCGACCGGTGGGTGCCGCTGCTGAGCAACCGGACTCCGGTGGTGGCCGCGACACTGCAGAACACCGCGGGGATCGTCGGGGCGGCGATGGCGTCTGCCGCGGACGTCACCCACTGAATTACGCCCGCTCAGCGATTGCCGCCGCCATCTGTCGTTACAATGGTCCGCGGCGGCCGCCTAACCGATAGCGGCGACTATCCCAGTTGATCTCTCCAACTGATATAGAGCCGATATCCGACATACCCGACACTTTCGGTCGCGCACAGCCCTGCGAACCGGAAGTCAGTCCGACCGAAGGGGTGGACGTGGCAGCGAGCAAGGCAACGCCGACGACTGAGGAGCCGAAGAAGCGCACCGCCGCCAAGGCCCCCGCCAAGTCGACCGCCACTGCCGCGGACCCGGCGCCGGCCAAGCGCACCGCGGCGAAGGCCACCAAGGCTGCTCCCGCCCGCAAGGCCACCAAGACGACCGCGCGCGCGGCGACCAAGAGCACCGCGGCCAAGAAGACCGACGCCGACGCCAAGCCGAAGACCCGCACAACCCGGGCGAAGAAGGCGACGTCTGCCAAGGGCGCCGACGCCGACCTCGGTGCAGAAGAGCTCGACACCGAGCTCGACGCCGAGCCCGGTGACGACGACATCGAGGACGGCGACGACCTGGCCATCGACGACATCGAGGATGGCGAGACCGACGCCGCCACCCCGGGACCGGCCGCCGTCGCGGCCGGCGGTGCGGCCGACGAAGAAGACGAAGAGATCGCCGAGCCGAGCGAGAAGGACAAGGCCTCAGGCGATTTCGTCTGGGACGAAGAGGAGTCCGAAGCGCTGCGCCAGGCCCGCAAGGACGCCGAGCTCACAGCGTCGGCCGACTCGGTCCGTGCCTACCTCAAGCAGATCGGCAAGGTGGCGCTGCTCAACGCCGAAGAGGAAGTCGAGCTGGCCAAGCGCATCGAGGCCGGCCTGTTCGCCACCCAGAAGATGACCGAGCACACCGAGAAGGGCGAGAAGCTGGCCGTCGCCTACCGGCGTGACATGGCCTGGATCTGCCGCGACGGCGATCGGGCCAAGAACCACCTGCTGGAGGCCAACCTGCGACTGGTGGTGTCGCTGGCCAAGCGTTACACCGGCCGCGGAATGGCGTTCCTGGACCTGATCCAGGAGGGCAACCTGGGCCTGATCCGTGCGGTGGAGAAGTTCGACTACACCAAGGGCTACAAGTTCTCCACCTACGCCACCTGGTGGATCCGCCAGGCCATCACCCGCGCCATGGCCGACCAGGCGCGCACCATCCGTATCCCGGTGCACATGGTCGAGGTGATCAACAAGCTCGGCCGCATCCAGCGCGAGCTGCTGCAGGATCTGGGCCGCGAGCCCACCCCCGAGGAACTCGCCCGCGAGATGGACATCACCCCGGAGAAGGTGCTGGAGATCCAGCAGTACGCCCGGGAGCCGATCTCGCTGGACCAGACCATCGGCGATGAGGGCGACTCCCAGCTCGGTGACTTCATCGAGGACAGCGAAGCGGTCGTGGCGGTGGATGCCGTGTCGTTCACCCTGCTGCAGGACCAGCTGCAGTCGGTACTCGAGACGCTCTCCGAGCGCGAGGCCGGCGTGGTGCGGCTGCGCTTCGGGCTGACCGACGGCCAGCCGCGCACCCTCGACGAGATCGGCCAGGTCTACGGGGTCACCCGGGAGCGCATCCGTCAGATCGAGTCGAAGACGATGTCCAAACTGCGGCACCCGAGCCGGTCCCAGGTTCTGCGCGACTACCTCGACTAACGCACACCCACATGGCCAAGCCCCCGCCGTCGGCGGTGCTCAATGCTGTCAACGCGTTTCGTGGCGGTCTGCAGCGCCTGCGCCAGGCCACCGTCCCCGCCTCCGTCACCGTCATGGAGCTCGGGTTCGGCGGCTGGCTGACCCAGGCGCTTGTTGCCGCGGTGCGCCTCGGAATCGCCGACGCGCTCGCCGACGGTCCGCTGACCGCCGACGAGGTCGCCCACCGGGTGGGCACCGACCCCCGCGCGACCTACCGGCTGATGCGGGCCTTGGCAAGCAACTCGGTGCTCAAACTGCGCCGCGACGGACGGTTCGCTTTGACCCGCACCGGACGGGCGCTGGTCTCCGACAACCCGGCCGGCGTGGCCCCGATGATCGCGTTCGTCGGCCACCCGGCGCATCGGGAACACTGGTCGAACCTCGAGCACTCCGTACGGACGGGTGAAACCGCCGTCAGCAAAGTTCGCGGAATGTCGTTCTTTGAGTACACCGACAGCGACCCCGAACTGGCGCAGGTCTTCAACGACGCCATGACCGGGGCGTCGGCCATGGCGATCGAAAGCGCTGTTCCCGCATATGATTTCAGCGCGAGCAAGCTGATCGTGGATGTGGGAGGCGGCCACGGCGCGCTGCTGGCCGCGGTGCTGCGCCAGGCGCCCGACGCCCGCGGCGTGCTGTTCGACCTGCCGCAGGTGGTGGTCGACGCCGACGCGACGGTGGCGGACGTGGCGTCGCGCTGCGACATCCGGGGTGGGTCGTTCTTCGAGTCGATCCCCTCCGGCGGCGACACGTATCTGCTCAAGACCGTCATCCACGACTGGGACGACGAGCAGTCGTTGGCGATTCTGCGCAATGTCCGGGCCGCCATCGCGCCCGGCGGCAAGGTGCTGCTGTTCGAGATGGTGCTGCCCGAGGGCGCGCCCGCCCATCTGGGTCTGGTGCTCGACCTGGAGATGCTGGTTGCCGCCGGCGGGCAGGAACGCACCCGGCGGGAGTACGCCGAGTTGCTGTCCCAGGCGGGATTCGAGTTGCGGCGCGTGGTGCCCACCACCAGCCCGCTGGCGATCGTCGAGGCCCGGGCGGTCTGAGCCCAGGCGTCGGCGATGTCTGCCACGTAGGATCGCGGACCATGGCGACCGATCCCGAGTCACCCCGAAAGTTCTCCGCGCTGCTCAAGCGCGCGGTCGCCCACGGTCACCCGGCGCCGGCCGAAGCCGATCTGGACCCCGCCGTGCTCGCCGCCATCAACGCCGTCGCCGCCGCCTGGCCGCGAGTGCCCGCTGCGCTGATCAACAAGGCGCAGAACACGTTCGCCCGTAGCGAACGCACCAGGGTGTCAGCGGCCAAGCCCACCACCCCGCTCAACATCAATCCGCAGCCGGGAACGCACCGTCCGGGCCGGGCCGGTAGGCGCTGACCCCGACCACCGCGCCGACCGGCAGCGGCCCGTACAGGTGCGGGAAAAGCATCGCGTCGGGATCGCCCGGCACGCCCGGCTCCCAGCGCACCGGTGCCGCCACCTCGGCCGGATCCACCTGCAGCAACACCAGATCCGTCCGCCCCCGGTAAAGCCGATTGGCGGGCAGGTGCACCTGCTGCGGCGTCGACAGGTGTACGAAGCCCACAGCGTCCAACGACTCCGGGCACAGCGCGCCGCGCTCCTGGGCCAGCGCCCAGTCCTGGCCGCTGCACAAGTGGACGAGGATGCCGTCGTGGTTCATCGATCCGATCTTGCCAGCGGTCCACCGAGCGTGAGACACGACACAGCCGAAGCGGGGAACAACGCCGAACGCGCAAGCGTCTGACACACTTGACGACAACCGCGAGATACGGAGGAGCCCATGAACGCGACTCTGACCAGTCCTGAACTCACTCGGGCTGATCGATGCGACCGGTGCGGTGCTGCCGCCCGGGTGCGAGCCACGCTGCCCTCCGGAGCCGAACTGCTCTTCTGCCAGCATCACGCCAACGAACACGAGGCCAAGCTGGTCGAGCTGGCCGCCGTGCTGCAGATCAGCGCCCCGGTCGAGGCCTAATCAATCGGACGCCCCGGACCACACGCAACACGCCGACGGCAGCGATTGTGCGGTAGTACCACTCGTCAGGAATGCTGGGCTGGTCATGAGTGACCAAACCCCCAAACCTTCCCGTCACCACCTGCTGCGGATAGCTCGCCGTACCTTGGTAAAGAGCTGGGACGACTCGATCTTCGCCGAGTCGGCGCAGGCAGGCTTCTGGTCGGTGCTGTCGCTGCCGCCGTTGCTGCTCGGGATGCTGGGCAGCCTGTCGTATGTGGCGCCGTTGTTCGGCCCGGACACCCTGGCGACCATCCAGGACCGGCTGATCGGCATGGCCAGCAGCTTCTTCTCGAAGAATGTCGTGGTGGAGATCATCGAGCCCACGGTTCGCGACATCGTCGCCAACGCTCGCGGCGAGGTGGTGTCGCTGGGCTTCGTGATCTCGTTGTGGGCCGGTTCCTCGGCGGTCTCGGCGTTCGTCGACTCAGTGGTCGAGGCCCACGATCAGACGCCGCTGCGCCACCCGGTGCGGCAACGGTTCTTCGCGCTGGGCCTCTATGTGGCAATGCTGGTGATCGCCGTGGCCGGAGCGCCGTTCGCCGCCCTGGGACCGCACGCGGTGGCCGAACACATCCCGGAACGTTGGACGGACCTACTGCGGTTCGGCTACTACCCGATGCTGGTGTTGGGACTGCTGCTGGCGGTGACCGTGCTCTACCGAGTATCGCTGCCCAAGCCGCTGCCCTCGCATCGACTGGTGATCGGCGCGGTGCTGGCCACCACGGTATTCGTCGTGGCCACGATGGGGCTGCGGATCTACCTTCGCTACATCACCAGCACCGGCTACACCTACGGCGCGCTGGCGACGCCGATCGCCTTCCTACTGTTCGCATTTCTGCTGGGCTTCGCGATCATGATGGGCGCGGAACTGAACGCCGCCATCCAGGAGGAGTGGCCGGCGCAGGCCACTCACCTGCACCAACTGCGTACCTGGGTGGTGTCAGGGCGGGGCCGAACCGGCCCCGACAATGACGCCACCGATCCGGTCAAGCCTGCTTGAGAGTCGCGTAGATCTTCTTGCAGTCCGGGCAGACCGGGGACCCCGGCTTGGCCGACTTGGTCACCGGGAAGACCTCGCCGCACAGCGCCACCACGTGCGTGCCCATGACCGCGCTCTCGGCGATCTTGTCCTTCTTGACGTAATGGAAATACTTCGGGGTGTCGCCGTCGGTCCCGTCGTCTACGCGTTCGTCGGCATCGGTGCGTTCGAGGGTGTCGGTCTGTATGCCCATCTCCCCATTGTGCCCAGAACTCAACCTTTCCCAAAACCCCTTCTGCCGCCGCGGCGGGCGTGTGGGACAGTGGAAAGATGAAGCACGGCCCCCAGCTGGGTTTCGACGACGAGGGTCGTCCGGTGCTCATCACCGCGGCCGCGCCGTCCTACGAGCAGCAGCACCGCGAACGGGTGCGCAAGTATCTGACGCTGATGGCGTTCCGCGTTCCCGCGCTGATCTTGGCGGCGATCGCCTACGGACTGTGGCACAACGGTCTGATCTCGCTGCTGATCCTGGTCGCCTCGATCCCGCTGCCCTGGATGGCGGTGTTGATCGCCAACGACCGGCCGCCTCGCAGCGCCGAGGAACCCCGCCGATACGAAGCCGCTCCGACGCATACGCCGCTGTTCCCCACCGCCTCGCGTCCCGAGCTGGAACACCGGCCATCGCCGAAATCCCAGCCCGGATCAGTGGCCCCGGACCCGGGTGAAGCCGATGGCGACGGTGCCGGCGAAGCGCCGCAAGGTACCGGTTCTTAGCACATTCTCAAAATCACCGGCGCATTTCCGCACGTCAAGTGGTGTGGAAACGCGACTTGGCGGGAACTCTGCACCCGTGTTGCGCGTTGTCACCTGTGACAGCTGAAGCCGATAAACGGGAGGCCGCAATGGCAAAGGCAGATGCCACCACCAGTCGGATCGACGGCGATCTGGACACCCAGAGCCCAGCCGCAGATCTGGTGCGGGTGTACCTCAACGGTATCGGCAAGACCGCATTGCTCAATGCCGCCGATGAAGTGGATCTTGCCAAGCGCATCGAGGCCGGGCTCTACGCACAGCACCTGCTCGACACCCGCAAGCGTTTCGGCGAGAAGCGCAAGCGTGAGTTGGCCCTGGTGGTGCGTGATGGCCGGGCCGCCCGCCAGCACCTGCTGGAAGCCAACCTGCGGCTGGTGGTCTCGCTGGCCAAGCGCTACACCGGCCGGGGTATGCCGTTGCTGGACCTGATCCAGGAGGGCAACCTGGGTCTGATCCGCGCCATGGAGAAATTCGACTACGCAAAGGGTTTCAAGTTCTCCACCTACGCCACCTGGTGGATCCGCCAGGCGATCACCCGGGGCATGGCCGATCAGAGCCGCACCATCCGGCTGCCGGTGCACCTGGTCGAACAGGTCAACAAGCTGGCCAGGATCAAGCGGGAGATGCATCAGCAGCTCGGCCGCGAGGCCACCGATGAAGAGCTCGCCGCCGAATCGGGTATTCCGGAGGGGAAGATCAACGACCTGCTGGAGCACAGCCGCGACCCGGTGAGCCTGGACATGCCCGTCGGCTCCGACGAGGAGGCTCCGCTCGGCGACTTCATCGAGGACTCCGAGGCGATGTCCGCCGAGAACGCGGTGATCGCCGAGTTGCTGCACACCGACATCCGCAGCGTCCTGGCGACCCTCGACGAGCGCGAGCATCAGGTGATCCGGCTGCGGTTCGGTCTCGATGACGGACAACCCCGCACGCTGGACCAGATCGGCAAGCTGTTCGGCCTGTCCCGCGAGCGGGTCCGCCAGATCGAGCGCGAGGTGATGACGAAGCTGCGCCACGGTGAGCGTGCCGACCGGTTGCGCTCCTACGCCAGCTGACACCGACCGACGCCCCCGTTCCGCCGGGCCACCGCCAAACGAGCGGTGGCCCGGCGGACCTACGTTGTCGCGCGGGCACACCGGCGTCGCTGTAGTAACCGCGCGCCGAACCGCCGAAGTAGACTCGTCTGCGACGGAAGGTGCCGAATGAATGACTTGGTTGATACCACCGAGATGTACCTCAGGACGATCTACGACCTCGAGGAAGAGGGTGTCACCCCGCTGCGCGCACGGATTGCCGAGCGCCTGGAGCAAAGCGGGCCGACGGTCAGCCAGACCGTCTCCCGGATGGAACGCGACGGCCTGCTGCGGGTGGCCGGCGATCGACACCTCGAACTGACCGAGAAGGGCCGCAGCCTGGCCGTGTCGGTGATGCGCAAGCATCGGCTCGCCGAGCGACTGCTCGTCGACATCATCGGGCTGCCGCTGGAAGACGTCCACGCCGAGGCCTGCCGCTGGGAGCACGTGATGAGCGAGGATGTCGAGCGTCGCATTGTGCAGGTGCTCGACAACCCGACCACCTCGCCGTTCGGCAACCCGATTCCAGGCCTGCCGGACCTCGGCTTCGGCGCGGAGTCGCGCGGCTGGGATGCCGACCTGGTGCGGCTGACCGAACTGCCGGCCGGCTCACCGGTGGCGGTGGTGGTGCGCCAGCTCACCGAACACGTGCAGGGCGACATCGACCTGATCACCCGGCTCAAGGAGGCCGGTGTGGTGCCCAACGCCCGGGTGACCGTCGAGGCCGACGAGGACGACGGGGTGACCATCGTGATGCCCGGCCACACCGACGTGAGCCTGCCCTACGAGATGGCGCACGCTGTGAAGGTTCAGAAGGTCTGACCGGCTCGGCTCATGCGGATCAACCGGCCCGCTGCCCCAGCCCCCGCCGCCCGGGCAGCTGCACACCGAGCTGCCGTGCCAGCCGATAGCCGGTGTCAGCCAACCCGCGGATCCGGTCCGGCCGCAACCCGGACTGCAGTGCGGTGTCCAGCAGGCCCGCCATCCGATGCCGAGGAACGCAGCGCAGGGCGTCCTCCAGGGACACCCCCGCCAGTGGTCCGTCCCCGCGCGCATAGGCACTGAACGCCAGCAGCACCAGCGCCTCCGCACGCCACGGTTCGGGAAGACCCCGGGCCAACGCCGACCACAACGTCTCCGCGGCGGCGGCATGCTCACTGATCGCCAACGCGCATAGGGTGTCTCGGACCATCACATCGGTCAGCGAACTTCCCAGCCGGGCCAGTTCTTTGTCGGTCGGAGCCCGGCCGGCATCCACCGCAACGACGGCGGCCAGTACCTGTTCGACATCTCGGCGGGCCTGCTCGCGTGCGTCACACTGAGCCGCAGCCGCCCGGTCTGCCGCACAGTCGTCGATCACAGCGGCCACCGCGGCACTGCGGGCCGCGTCGTCCGGGGCGATCACCGCCTGCAGGTCCGCGCGCCGGGTATAGAGCCGCCGCCCCTCCAGCACCGCGGCAGCGGCCAGCGGGGATGCCTCCGGGTCGTCGACCGAGCCGCCGGCGCCACAGCTGTCGACGCAGTGCCACCGCCCGCCGTGTGCCACCTCGTCGACCACGTGCGCGTTCAGCAACTCGATGTTGTTGCGCGCCAGTTCCTCGGACAACGTGTCGATCAGCCGACGGTGCTGGTCGTTGCAGACCGGGCAGTGCGCCCCCGCGGAGTCGACGATCACCGCGATCGCTGCCGCCGGAGCGGCCGCCGCGGCGACCTCGGCCAGGTGGCCGACGTTGTCGGTGAGTTCCTCGGACAGGTCGACCCGCAGTACCGAGCCCAGTTCACCGCGATCGACCGCGACCAGGACCAAGGATTTCTCCGGCACGAAACCGAGGATGGCCGGCAGCGCCGCAATCAACGCGCCGGGGCGATTCAGGCTGAATTCCGGTTGCTTCGTCGTCATGCCAGCAACGTTGACGACCGCCACCGTCATCGGGGGCTCGCCCGCCGGGCGTGCGCCGCCACATTGTGGATGAACCGGCAACTGTGAGTCGGCCATCCGGGTGGGCGGTTTCGGGTGCACGACGCGACGAATGAGCGTAAGTGTCTGTGTCATGGATTCGAAGCGCCAGTACGACGTGGTCGTCATCGGTTCAGGTCCCGGGGGGCAGAAGGCCGCGATCGCCTCGGCCAAACTCGGCAAATCGGTTGCCGTGGTCGAGCGCGGCCGGATGATCGGCGGGGTCTGCGTCAACACCGGCACCATTCCGTCCAAGACACTGCGTGAGGCGGTGCTCTACCTGACCGGGATGAATCAACGCGAACTGTACGGCGCCAGCTACCGGGTCAAGGACAAGATCACCCCGGCCGATCTGCTGGCGCGCACCCAGCACGTCATCGGCAGGGAAACCGAAGTGGTGCGAAACCAGTTGATGCGCAACCGCATCGACCTGCTCGTCGGCCACGGCCGGTTCACCGACCCGCATACGGTCGTCGTCGAGGAACATCGCCGAGCTGAAAAGACCACTGTCACCGGCGATTACATTGTCATCGCCACCGGCACCAAACCGGTCCGGCCGGCCGGGGTGAATTTCGACGAGGAACGCGTGCTGGACTCCGACGGAATCCTCGACCTCCGATTCATACCGGCGTCGATGGTGGTGGTCGGTGCCGGTGTCATCGGGATCGAGTACGCCTCGATGTTCGCCGCGCTGGGCACCCGGGTCACGGTGGTGGAGAAACGCGAGTCGATGCTGGAGTTCTGCGACCCGGAGGTGGTCGAGGCCCTGCGCTTTCACCTGCGCGACCTGGCGGTGACGTTCCGATTCGGCGAAGAGGTCACCGGTGTCGACGTCAGCCCGACCGGGACTATCACCACTTTGGCCAGCGGCAAGCAGATTCCCGCCGAAACGGTGATGTACTCGGCGGGCCGCCAGGGCCACACCGCGCACCTCGACCTGGCATCCGCCGGCCTGGAAACCGACGCCCGGGGCCGGATCGTGGTCGACGACACCTACCGGACGTCGGTGGATCACATCTACGCGGTCGGCGACGTGATCGGCTTCCCGGCGCTGGCCGCGACGTCGATGGAGCAGGGCCGGCTGGCCGCCTATCACGCCTTCGGCGAACCGACCGACGGGATCACCGCCCTGCAGCCCATCGGGATCTATTCGATCCCGGAAGTCTCCTATGTCGGGGCGACCGAGCTGGAGCTGACCCGCAACGCCATCCCCTATGAGGTGGGGGTGGCCCGCTACCGGGAGTTGGCCCGCGGCCAGATCGCCGGCGACTCCTACGGCATGCTCAAACTGCTGGTGTCGACGACCGATCTGAAACTGCTCGGTGTGCACATCTTCGGGACCAACGCGACCGAGATGGTGCACATCGGCCAGGCCGTCATGGGATGCGGCGGCACGGTGGAATACCTGGTCGACGCCGTCTTCAACTATCCGACGTTCTCCGAGGCCTACAAGAACGCCGCCCTGGATGTGATGAACAAGATGCGGGCCCTGCAGCAGTTCCGCGGCTGAAGCACGATCCGCCCGATTTCACCGGTGAGCGAACAACAAAGCGCCGGGGAATTCACCCACCGCCCGAGTACGTTCCCGAACACATGCGCGCATCGGTTTTCCGATGCGGCCCGAAGTGGGGGAAACTAGACGGTGTCGATCCACATTGAGATCGGCACGACGAGGAGGCGAAGGCCATGGCCGACCATCCCGAGATCGGTCCCGACCGGGGCCGGCACTACCAGCCCGACCAGAGCGGCATGTACGAGCTGGAGGTTCCGGCACCGCAGTTGACGACGCCGGACGGCGCGGGCCCGGTCCTGATCCACGCGTTGGAGGGATTCTCCGACGCCGGCCACGCGATCCGGCTGGCGGCCGGCCATCTCAAGTCGTCCCTCGACAGTGAGCTGGTGGCGTCGTTTGCGATCGACGAACTGCTGGACTACCGGTCCCGGCGGCCCCTGATGACGTTCAAGTCCGATCACTTCACCAGCTACGCCGAGCCCGAGCTCAGCCTGTACGCGCTGCGCGACAGCGCCGGGACGCCGTTCCTGCTGCTGGCCGGCATGGAGCCCGATCTCAAGTGGGAGCGGTTCATCACCGCGGTCCGGCTTTTGGCGGAACGGCTCGGGGTGCGCCAGACCATCGGTTTGGGCACCATCCCGATGGCGGTCCCTCACACCCGGCCGGTGACGCTGACCGCGCACTCCAACAACCGTGAACTGATCGCCGACTTCACCCCGTGGATCACCGAGGTCCAGGTTCCCGGCAGCGCCTCGAACCTCCTGGAGTACCGGATGGCCCAGCACGGCCACGAAGTCGTCGGCTTCACCGTGCACGTGCCGCACTACGTGTCGCAGACCGACTACCCGGAGGCCGCCGAAGCTCTGCTCAAACAGGCCGCCAAGACGGGGTCGCTGCAGTTGCCGCTCACCGAACTCACCGAGGCCGCGGCCGAGATCCGCACCAAGATCAACGAGCAGGTCGAGGCGAGCACCGAGGTGGCGCAGGTGGTCACCGCGCTGGAACGCCAGTACGACGCGTTCATCGCGGCCCAGGAGAACCGGTCGCTGCTGGCGCGTGAGGAGGATCTGCCCAGCGCGGACGAACTCGGTGCCGAGTTCGAGCGGTTCCTGGCGCAGGAGGCGCGGAAGAACCTCGACGGCGACAGCTAGACCGACGGGGCGCGGCCTACGCGCGCTGGAGCGCTGCGCTGAGGTGGTTCTGCGCCGGTTGGCCGACCGCGCCCATGTCGAGGGTGTAAGACAACTCGTCCCCGTTGAGGCGATAGTGCCGGCTCAACGCCGACACCTCCTTGGCCGTCGGTGCCAGGCCGATCGTCGGGGCGGACATCTGCAAGTCGATACCGTCCGCACTGACGGTGTAGCTGCCCACCTCGATCTCGGTGATGCCGCTCGGGTGGGCCAGCACCCATTCGATCCGGCCCAGCTCCGGCACCCGCAGGTAGCCGGCCTCGGCGTGCAGCGGCAGTCCGTCGGCAGCCGACTTGGTCTTCTGGCCGTAGACCAGAAACGGTTTGCCGACGTGCGAGAACACCACCTCTTCGAGATAGTCGAACGTCGCGATCGTGGGGTATATCCCGCGGCCCCGGCCCGTCCAGGTGCCTAACAGCGGTGCCAGCTCCACAAGATTCGGATGCAGGTCGGGTGCCATGTCGCCAGCGTAGTGCGCGGTGCGGTCCGGCGAAGCTCAACCGGTGCTGGGAACTTCGCGGTGCTCTCGCAGTGCCTCGATCTCCCGCTCGAAGTCAGCGGCCGACGAGAACGACCGGTAGACCGAGGCGAATCGCAGGTAGGCCACTTCGTCGAGTTCACGCAGTGGGCCCAGGATCGCCAAACCGACTTCGTGACTGGGGATCTCCGGGGACCCCGCGGCCCGCACGGCGTCTTCCACCCGCTGAGCCAACAGGTTCAGCGCGTCGTCATCGACCTGCCGGCCCTGACAGGCTCGGCGCACGCCGCTGATGACCTTCTCGCGGCTGAACGGTTCGGTGACGCCGCTGCGCTTGACCACCGACAGCACCGCGGTCTCGACCGTGGAGAAGCGCCGGCCGCATTCCGGACAGGAGCGCCGGCGCCGGATGGCCTGACCCTCATCGGTTTCGCGGGAGTCCACCACCCGGGAGTCAGGATGGCGACAAAACGGGCAATGCATGGCCGCTCCTTCGCCGTGCCGGGCTCCGGATACCTCCGAGGACGGAGCCACCGCAGACAACGAAGCCCACTGGGACAACTGTGAGCGTACCTGCGCGGCCGACGGGCAGCGGCCCACAGTAGCCGTAATCCGCGGCCGACCGGACACGCCGAGGTCAGCCGATCGGCGTGATCAGGGGTTGGCCGGCGTCCAGCGCCACCGACTCCAGCGCGTTGAGCTCGCGGATACGCTCGACCACCTGATGGGTCGGCGCGTCGGGGGCGACCCGCGCCGCCAGGTGCTGCAGGCTCTCGCCGCTCTGGACCCGCACCACACCCAGGTGTTCGGGCACTGCGGGCGCGCCGCCTGCCGTCGCCCCACCGAACTGTGCGACCAACCCGAGCCACACCGTGAACGCCGCGGCGATCAGGGCGAGCACAACCGTGGTCGCCGGGGTGATCGGGCGCGGGCGGTGCGCGGCACGGGACATCGACACACCGGTCCCGTGGTGGCGCAGCGGTGCACCGCTGGGCCGCGACCGGGCCCGCCGCACCGGTCGAGTCGGCGCCGCACCACCGCGAGCAGGCGCCCCGGGACGCCGGTGAACCCGGACCCCCTCGGCCGACGCAGCGGTACCGGCCCGATCGAACGACGGAGCGAACGTGTCGGTGAGCATCATGTGCGGTTCTCCCTCACTCGTCGTCGGCGACCCTGTTCGCTCGACTGTTCGAATCATAATCGATTGTATGTTCGAAATCCGAACATGTGATCGATTCGTTGTCGAACACGTTAGCGGGAGCCGCCGACAACCTTCGGATGACTTCGAACACGCGCGCGACACACCTCGAACACATGTTTGATAAATGACGAGCGTGCGACTACATTCGCACCCATGAGCGACAGCAGCAGTAATACGTCGACCAGCGCGCCGGACTCATCGCTGACCTCGCGACAGCGCACCATCCTCGACGTCATCCGCGCGTCGGTGAACGAGCGCGGTTATCCGCCGAGCATCCGTGAGATCGGCGACGCCGTCGGGCTGACCTCCACGTCCTCGGTCGCTCACCAGTTGCGCACGCTGGAGCGCAAGGGCTACCTGCGTCGTGACCCGAACCGCCCCCGCGCCGTTGACGTCCGCGGTGCGGACGAAGCTGCGGCCGCCGCAGAAGCCACGCCGCGAACCGAATTCGCCGGCTCGGACGCGCTGCCCGAACCCACCTTCGTCCCGGTGCTGGGCCGGATCGCGGCCGGCGGGCCGATCCTGGCCGAGGAAGCCATCGAGGACGTGTTCCCGCTCCCCCGCGAACTGGTGGGAGAAGGAGAGCTGTTCCTGCTCAAGGTCGTCGGCGAGTCGATGGTGGACGCCGCGATCTGCGATGGCGACTGGGTGGTCGTGCGCCAGCAGAACGTCGCCGACAACGGCGACATCGTGGCCGCGATGATCGACGGGGAGGCCACCGTCAAGACCTTCAAGCGCACCGGCGGTCAGGTCTGGCTGATGCCGCACAACCCTGTTTTCGACCCCATCCCGGGCAATGACGCGGTGGTGCTGGGCAAGGTCGTCACGGTCATCCGCAAGATCTGACGGCCGGCCCCGTCAGCGGCTACCCATACCGGCCAGGGCGAAGAATTCCTGACGGGACCGCCCGTCGGTCCGCAGCGTGCCCAACAGCGCTGAGGTCACGGTCGTCGATCCGCTGGCGTGCACCCCGCGCAACGTCATGCAGCTGTGCTCCGCGCGGAGTACGACGCCGACGGCACGCGGCTGCAGGTGGTCGGTGAGCCAGTCGGCGACCTGCTTGGTGAGGCGCTCCTGCACCTGCGGGCGGGCGGCGAAATAGTCGACGACCCGGGCCAGCTTGGACAGCCCCAGGATGCGCTCGCCGGGCAGGTAACCGACGCACGCGGTCCCGGTGAACGGCAGCAGGTGGTGCTCGCAGACCGATCGGAACGGGATGTCACGGACCAGGACCAGCTCGTCGTAGCTCCCGTCGTTGGGGAACGTGGTGGCCTCGAACGGCTTCGGGGCGAACATCTCGGCGTAGGCACGCGCCATCCGGCGCGGCGTGTTGCGCAGCTGCTCGTCGGCAGTGGAGATGCCCAGCGCGTGCAGGAATGCCGCGGCGGCCTGTTCGGCGGCGTCCAGATCCGGAACCGGACGGTCAGCCACCCGCAGGTCGGCGTACACGGCTACTGACATCTCAACCCTCCCCTATCGACAATCAGCATTGCGTTTAGATTGACCGTATTCAGCCCTATTTGTCAAGAATATTTGGTGTTACATTGAGACAATGAGCACCCCTGCCTGCGGCGGTCTGGATCCGTTAGCCGGGTTGAGCAGCCTGGACGACCCGGTGCGGCAACGGCTGTACCAATACATCGCCTCGTGCGACGACCCGGTGGCCCGCGACGACGCCGCGGCCGCCGCCGGCATCAGCCGCACCCTGGCGGCCTACCACCTCGACAAACTGGCCGAAGCGGGCATTCTCTCGGTGAGTTACGCCCGGCCGGCCGGCCGCTCCGGGCCCGGCGCCGGCCGCCCCGCCAAGCGCTACGAGCGCACCCGCAATGAGCTCTCGGTCAGCGTGCCGCCACGCAATTACGGGTTGCTGGCCGACCTGCTGGTCACCGCGATGGACGCCGACGGCGACGGCACGGTGCGCACCGCGGTCTGGTCGGCCGCACGCCGGGCGGGCCGGATCACGGCATCCAAACACGGCATCCTCGAAGCGCTGCGGGAACACGGCTACGAGCCGGCGGTCACCGACGACGGGGACATCGAACTGCGCAACTGCCCGTTCGACCGACTGGCCCGCGAGCACACCGAGACGGTGTGCGGGCTCAACCTGCAACTGATCCAGGGCATGTTGGAGGGCATCGACGCTCCCCCGCAGCGGGCAGCCCTGACACCGTGCGAGCGACGGTGCTGTGTCACGGTCCGTGCTCCGGGGCGCATCGGCCGGCACCGATGAACGTGTTGGAGGCATTGGGGCTGAGCACCCCGGTCGTGCAGGCCGGAATGGGCGGCGGCGTGACCGGTGCCGAGCTGGCCGCGGCGGTGTCGGCGGCCGGCGGGCTGGGCACCATCGGGCTGAGCGACCCCCGCAGCTTCGCCACCGAGCTGCACCGCGCGGTGACGCTGGCGGGCGGCCGGCCGGTGGCGGCCAACCTGCTGGTGCCCTTCACCCGCCGGGCCCATATCGACGCCTGCGTCGCGGCCGGCGCCGCGCTGGTGGTGTTCCATGACGGCGCTCCCCCACGCTGGATCGCCGCCCTGCGGGCTGCGCGCATTCCGGTGCTGTGCTCCGCCGGTGACGCCGCCCAGGCCCGCCGGGCACTGGCCGCCGGCGCCGACGGGCTGGTCGCGCAGGGCGTCGAGGCCGGCGGCCATCTGGTGGCCGACCGACCGCTCGCGGTGACACTGCCCGAAGTCCTCGAAGCCGCCGACGGCGCCCCGGTGCTGGCGGCCGGCGGGGTCGCCGACGCCAACGACGTTCGGGCGCTGCTGTCCGCCGGAGCCGCCGGGGCGATCGCCGGGACCCGCTTTCTGCTCACCGAAGAGTCCCGCGCGCACCCCGGATACAAGCAGAAGGTGCTGGGCGCGCAGCGCACCATCCGCACCATGCTGTTCGGGATGGGGTGGCCGCTGGCGCACCGGGTAGTTCCAAACGCCGCCACCGAACGCTGGTGTGCGCGAGACGAACTCGGGCCCCATACGGTACGGGCATTCAACCGGATGAGCGCGCCGCTGAGCCGGCTGTTGCCGGTGAGCGCCCAGGGCCCGATCCTCGCGGCGCAGCGGGTCACCGTTCCGCTCTACACCCCGGCGCTGCCGCTGGCCGGGATGCACTCCAGCGCAGTCGACCGGTCGGCACTGTATGCCGGCGAGACCATCCACCGCATCCACGACATCGTGCCCGCGGCCGAGGCACTGGCGCGGCTGACACCCTGACGGCTCGAATAACCCAGGGAGACCAACGCCGAGCTGATCAGCGGGCCTTGGTGAAGCCGTTGAGTCGCGCCGCATCCTCGGTGGCGAACCAGATCTCGGCGAGCGTGTCGTCGTAGAGGGCGTTCTGCGGGGTGTAGTACAGCCCCGAGCCGATGTTCGCCTTGATCGGGTAGCCGTCCGGCTGCTGGTACGGATCATCCAGCGGCAGGTGCATCACCGGATGCACCGATTGCTCGGCGCCGAAGGACCGCGGCTCCGGTGCCCCGAAGGAGCGCGGCTCCGGCCCGCCGAACGCGCCGAAGGAGCGCGGCTCCGGTGCCCCGAACGAATGCGGCTCGGCGCCGGACGCCGCGTGGCCCACCGCGTGCCGGCCGGTACCGAAGTCGTCTTCGGTCACCACCCGGGTCGGCGCGGTGTCCGCGTCGTCCTCGTCCTCGTCCTGGTCCTGGTCGAAGTCCTCGTCGTCGGCTTCGGCTTCGCCGTACTGCAGCCAGGGCGCGTTCGGGATCGACTGACCGGGCAAGTCGGCCTCGGGCGCACCACCGAACGATGCGCCGTAGCGACTTGGCAACCGAACCGTGCCCTCCTGGTCGCGCTGCTCGTGGTGCGCCCACTGGTGATCATCGTCGTCGTAGTCATAGTCGTCACTGGCCGGTGCGGAGGGCATGGCGACCGGCGTACGCTCCGGCGCCGGTGCGGGGGCCGAAGCCGGCCTGCGCCGCTGCCACCACAGTGCCGCGCCCGCCAGCGCACCCAGCACCGCCAGCACCGCCACCGGAATCAACACCCACATCCAGTTCCAGTGCGTCTCCTTGCCGGCGCCGGTCGCCGTGGTGGTGCTGCCGTCCGGCAGGTTCATCCCGGGAATCTGCAGACCCGACAGTCCCTGAGCCAGTTCGGCCGGTTCGGTGCTGAACGCGTTGGTGGCCTGGTTCCAGGAGATCATCCCGCCGGTGAACTTCTGCGAGACCAGATCACCGTCCACGGTCTGGTCGCCGACCGGGGCGCCGAGCTTGCCGGACGCGCCGTCGAGCTTGTCCCAGGCGACCTTCATCGCGCTGCGCACCACGAACGCGCCGTTGTCGGGGCTGAAGAAGATCACCGGGTCATCGTCGGCGGCGAACGAATTGAACTTACTGCCGCTCAGGGCGCCGTCGGCGGTACTGGTGATCGGGAAGCCCAGATCGCTTCCGGCCGGGCCGCCCAGCGACTCGTACTTGGCGAGCACGTCGCCTTCGAGCGCGTTCGCGCCGGTGGCCGGGCTGAAGTAGACCTTGCCGCGGGCGAAGTCCTGGCCGACGCCGTCGGCCCCGACCGCGTACTGGCCGCCCTGCTTGGCCCCGAGCGTCCCGGAAGCGCCGCCGGCGGTGCGCCACGCCTGGTCGATGGCCGCGGTCGGGTTGAACTGGACCTGCACATCGGCCAGTTGGGCCGCCAGTTCCGGCGGCACCGTGGTGAACGTCTTGGTCGCACCGTCGAACGACAGCGTGCCGTTGCTGAACTTCTGGGTTACCACGGCGCCGTTGTAGTTCTCGTCGTCGATCGGCACGCCGAGCGCGCCGGTGGAGCTGCCCAGTTTGTCCCAGCCGGCGTTGATCGGCCCGCGGACCACCCGTGCGCCGTGCTGAGGCGTCCAGAAGATCACCGGGTTGTCAGCGCCATTCAGAATCGCCACCCGACTGTCCGGGACCAGCCCGGGGACCTCGTCGCTGCTGGGGAACCCGAGATCACTGTCCGCGGCGCCACCCATCGACTGATACTTGTCGAGGATCGCGCCGTAGATCGCCTTGGCGCCGGTTTCCGGGGTGAAGAACATCGTGCCGCCGGCGAAGTCCTGGGCGAATCCGGCGCCGGCTGGGTGTACGTCCCCCTTGGGGGCGCCCAGCGGCGACGCGTCGCCACCGGCCGCCTGCCAGGCCGCGGTGATGGCGTCGTGGGCGTCGCTGTCGGGCGTGGCCGCCGCAGTGTGCACCGAAAACAGCAAGGCGACCGTCGCCGCCAGGCCGAGCGTCACGCGCACCGCCGTCTTGCCGAATCGATCTCTCCGACCAGTCACCAGCCCTCCCAGGCACCGCATATAAGACACAAACGTTCCCGGCATAAGACTTTCCCGCAATCGACCCGAATTGCGAAGCCAAGTCATCGATATTGCGGAAACAGATACCCACCCGATGCTGAAATGATGCCAAACCCCCGTGACGCCAGCAGGGCGTGACCTGCGATTAAAACCGCAGGTCACGCCCCTTAGTGGCCCAACTGAATGCCTAGGCCGCGCCGGATTGTCGGGGTTTGTGCGGCGATCCCAGCTTCGCCTCTCCTCCGTCGAGCCTCGCTGAACCGCTCGGCTCATACGGCGGTCCCAGCTTCGGCTCTCCTCCGTCGAGCCTCGCTGAACCGCTCGGCTCATGCGGCGGTCCCAGCTTCGCCTCTCCTACGTCGAGCCTCGCTGAACCACCGGGCTCAGACGCCCAGGCTGCGCCCGATGATCTCTTTCATGATCTCGGTGGTGCCGCCGTAGATCGTCTGCACGCGGGCATCCAGGTACGCCCGGGCGACCGGGTATTCGCGCATGTAGCCGTAGCCACCGTGCAGCTGCAGGCACCGGTCGATCAGGTGCACCTGCTTCTCGGTGGAGTACCACTTGGCCATCGCGGCCTGCTCGACGGTCAGCTTCTTGTCCAGGTGCAGCCTGCTGAACTCGTCGACCATCATCCGCACCACGGTGGCCTCGGTGGCCAGCTCGGCCAGCAGGAACCGGCTGTTCTGGAAGCTGCCGATCGGCTTGCCGAACGCCTTGCGCTCCTTGGTGTACTGGATCGTCTGCTCCAGCACCGCCTCCATCGCCCCAGCGGCCATGATCGCGATCGAGATCCGCTCCTGGGGCAGGTTCTGCATCAGGTAGATGAAGCCCATGCCCTCCTGGCCGAGCAGGTTCTCCACCGGGACGTGCACGTCGGTGAACGACAGCTCGGCGGTGTCCTGGGCGTCCAACCCGATCTTGTCCAGGTGCCGGCCGCGCTCGAAGCCCTCCATCCCACGCTCCACGACCAGCAGGGAGAACCCCTGCGCGCCCTTGTCGGGGTCGGTCTGGGCGACCACGATCACCAGATCGGAGTGGATGCCGTTGGTGATGAACGTCTTAGAGCCGTTGAGCACGTAGTGGTCACCCTGGCGGACCGCGCGAGTCTTGATGCCCTGCAGGTCACTGCCGGTGCCCGGCTCGGTCATGGCGATCGCGGTGATCAACTCGCCGGTGCAGAACTTCGGCAGCCAGCGCTGCTTCTGCTCTTCGTTGCACAACTCCAGCAGGTACGGCGCGCAGACGTCGTTGTGCAGGCTGAAACCCAACCCGCTGTAGCGCCCCGCCGTGACTTCCTCGGTGATGATCATGTTGTAGCGGAAGTCGGGGTTGCCGCCGCCGCCGTACTCCTCCGGCACCGCCATGCCCAAGAAGCCCTGTTTGCCGGCTTCGAGCCACACGGAGCGGTCGACGATCTTGGCCTTCTCCCACTCCTCCTGGTAGGGCGCGGCGTGGCGATCCAGGAACGCCCGGAACGACTCCCGGAACAGTTCATGCTCGGGCTCGAACAGGGTTCGCTGGTACTTGATTGCGGCGCTCATCGCCTGACCTCCGAGATCGACGGAAACTTTCCGACGAGAATAGACCAACCGGGTGGTTGGTAGGTCGGGAGGTCCGGGTTATCCCACCGGAGCGGTGCGAACTACCGCGCATCCGCCCCGGTACGGCGCGGGCCACTACGGCGTGCGGGACGCTGGGACGTTCCCGGCGCCCCACCACGACGCCGCCGGCCGCCGCCGTTGGCGTTGGCGTTGCCGTTGCCCCGGCCCTGCCCCTTCGGCGACGCGGGACGCACCGGCGGAGCCGCCTTGGGGGCCGGCATCTGCAGCGGGGCCATCTCGCCGACCAGCGTCTGCACCGGCGCCGAGTCGGCGCCGACCTGTTGCGGGGCGACGGTGATCCCGGCCCGGCGCAGCAACACCTGGGTGTCTTTGCGCTGTTCGGGCAACACGACGGTGACCACGTCACCGGCACTGCCGGCACGGGCCGTGCGGCCCGAGCGGTGCAGGTAGGCCTTGTGTTCGGCGGGCGGGTCAACGTGCACCACCAACTCCACCTCGTCGACGTGCACACCGCGCGCCGCGATGTCGGTGGCCACCAGCACCCGAGCCTCACCGGTGCTGAACGCGGCCAGGTTGCGGTCACGCGCGGGCTGGGACAGGTTGCCGTGCAGGTCGACCGACGGGATCCCGGCCTCGGTCAGTTGTTTGGCGAGCTTTCGGGCCTGATGTTTGGTGCGCATGAACAGGATTCGGCGGCCGGTGCCGGACGCCAGACGGTGCACCAGATCCTTCTTGTCCTGTGCGCCCGCGACGTGAAACACGTGGTGGGTCATGGCCGGCGGAGGGGCGTCCTTGCCGTCGTCGACCGCATGCGACACCGGGTCGTGCAGGAAGCGCCGAACCAGCTTGTCCACCCCGTTGTCCAGCGTCGCCGAGAACAGCAGCCGCTGGCCGTCGGCGGGTGTGGCGGCCAGAATCCGGGTGACGCCGGGCAGGAAGCCGAGATCGGCCATGTGGTCGGCCTCGTCGAGCACCGTGATCTGCACGGCGTCCAGGCTGATCAGCCGCTGCTTCATCAGGTCTTCGAGGCGGCCGGGGCAGGCCACCACGATGTCGACGCCGCCGGCCAGCGCGGTCTCCTGCCGACTCTGCGCCACCCCGCCGAAGATGGTGGTGACCTTCAACCCGTAAGCGGCCGCAAGGGGTTTGACCGTCGCGGTGATCTGGGTGGCCAGCTCACGGGTCGGCGCGAGCACCAGGCCCGACGGCCGGTTCGGGCGGCGCCGGACGTCGGCCAGCCTGGCCACCAAGGGAATTGAGAAGGCCAGCGTCTTGCCGCTGCCGGTCTTTCCACGGCCCAGCACGTCGCGGCCGGCCAGGGTGTCGGGCAGCGTGCGGATCTGAATCGGGAAGGGCGCGGTGATTTCGTTGTCGCTCAACGACGTCACCAGCGGTGCGGGCACGCCTAGGGAGCCAAAGGATGCAAAAGATGTGGTCATGAGTGCGGTGCCTTTCAGGCATCGGTTGCACCACTGCAGCCGTGACGACGAGGTCAAGAGGCTGGCGGCGCAAAGTGGCGAGATTGCCGGTGGGCAAAATCGATCGCCGCGAGAAGAGCTTGTGCTGGATCGCACCGTTCGCCGGGATTTCCTGGCGAGTAAGCGTTCCACGACGTACTGGCGTCACTTCTTTCACACCAGCGTTGTTCCGAGCCTAACCCACCAGGGCGCAGACCCCGAAACTCTTGTGACCGATCACACGGGCGAAGGGTTGCTACGCCCGGGCGAATTCCCGCAGGCTGGCAGCCAGCGCCGCCGGAACCCGCGCGCGGATCCGGGTGCCGCCATCACCGTGCTCGGCGTGCTGAACGCGGCCCAGTTCATGTACCCGAGCCACCAGATCGCCACGGCCGTAAGGGATGACGACGTCGACCGCGGTGTCGGTCGACGACACCAACTCCCCCATCCGGCGGCGCAGCGCGTCGATGCCGTCGCCGGTGTGCGCAGAGACGAACACCGCGTCGGGCAGCGCACGCCGCAGCTGCGCCAGCGCCAGATCCCCTGCAGCGTCAATCTTGTTGACCACCAGCAGTTCCGGGGCGGGTTGGGCGTCCCGCTCGGCGATCACCTCGGAGATCACCTGACGCACCGCGCTGATCTGGCTCAGCGGGGTGGGGTCGGAGCCGTCAACCACGTGCACCAGCAGGTCGGCGTCGGCGACCTCCTCCAGCGTGGAGCGGAACGCTTCGACCAACTGGGTGGGCAGGTGCCGCACGAATCCGACGGTGTCGGTCAACACGAAGGGCCGTTCATCCTCGAATTGTCCTCGGCGCGTGGTGGGTTCCAGCGTGGCGAACAGTGCGTCCTGAACCAGCACCCCGGCCCCGGTCAGGGCGTTGAGCAGGCTGGACTTGCCGGCGTTGGTGTAGCCGACGATCGCGATCGATGGGACGTCACTGTGCAGGCGGCGGCTGCGCTGGGTGTCGCGGACCTGCTTCATCGCCTTGATCTCGCGGCGCAGCTTGGCCATCCGCTCCCGGATCCGGCGCCGGTCGGTCTCGATCTTGGTCTCACCGGGGCCGCGCAGCCCCACCCCGCCGCCGCTGCCGCCGGCCCGGCCACCGGCCTGCCGCGACATCGACTCACCCCAGCCGCGCAGCCGCGGCAGCATGTACTGCATCTGGGCGAGCGTCACCTGGGCCTTGCCCTCGGCGCTGGTGGCGTGCTGGGCGAAGATGTCGAGGATCAGCGCGGTGCGGTCGATGACCTTGACCTTGACGGCCTTCTCCAACGCGGTCAGCTGCGCCGGGGACAGTTCGCCGTCGCAGATGACGGTGTCGGCGCCGCTGGCCAGCACCATCTCCCGCAGCTCCTGGGCCTTGCCCGAGCCGATGTAGGTGGCCGGATCGGGCTTGTCGCGGCGCTGGATCAGGCCCTCGAGCACCTCCGAGCCGGCGGTTTCGGCCAGCGCCGCCAGTTCCACCATGCTGGCGTCGGCTTCGGCGGCACTGCCCTCGGTCCACACCCCGACCAGCACCACCCGCTCCAGGCGCAGTTGGCGGTATTCGACCTCGGAGACGTCGGCGAGCTCGGTGGACAGCCCGGCGACCCGGCGCAGCGCCGAACGGTCTTCAAGGGCCAGTTCACCGATGCTGGGCTGCGGGCCGGAATCGGGATAGCTCACTGTGCCGCCCACCACCCCGGCTCGATCTCGCCGCGGGCCACCAGTTCCGAGGGGCCGCGCAGATAACTGGTGGCCTCGGTGACGGTGACGCTGACCTGCCCGCCGGGAATGTCGACCCGCAGCGTGCCGGTCGACGCACCGGTGTGCGCCAGAGCGGCCACCGCGGCGGCCACGGTTCCGGTGCCGCACGATCGGGTCTCCCCGACCCCGCGCTCATGCACCCGCATCGAAACCGCGCCGTCTCGCGGTGCGGTCAGGATCTCCACGTTGACACCCTCGGGAAACTGGGCGGAGTCGAACGTCACCGGTGCGGCCACTTCCAGGGCGGCCAACTGCGCGGCCGACAGACCCTCGACCACACACGCCAGGTGCGGATTGCCGACGTCGATCGCCAGCCCGGCGAACCGGCGCCCGCCGACTGTCGCTTCGAACGCCGGTCCCCCGCTCCCGAACTCGTTGGCCTTACCCATGTCCACGGTGACCTCGGCGGTCGCCGCATCGGCGTGATGCACCACCACCGGCCGCGCCCCGGCCCGCGAACCGACGACGAACTCGTCCCGGGACTCCAGGCCGGCGGCCCGCAGGTAGTGGGCGAACACCCGCACCCCGTTGCCGCACATCTCGGCCACCGAACCGTCGGCGTTGCGGTAGTCCATGAACCAGTCGTCGCCGGCCACGCCCTCGGGCAGGTGGTCGAGCACCCCGGCCCCCACCAACGCGCCGGCGATGGTCACCCGCAACAGGCCATCGGCGCCCAGGCCGCGGCGCCGGTCGCACAGGGCAGCCACCGCGTCCGGTGTCAGATCCAGTTCCACCCCCAGGTCCGGCAGCACTACGAAGTCGTTCTGGGTGCCGTGGCCCTTGGCGAAAAGCATGTGATCAGGATACGTGCCGCCACGCGGCCACCGCCGCGTCCAGCTGGCCGTCGCCGGCCGCGTCGAGCCACGCGATGCGATGATCGCGACGAAACCAGGACCGCTGCCGGCGCACATAGCGGCGGGTGCCGACGAATGTGGGCTCGCGGGCCCCGGCGCCGTCGCCACCCGCGTCGAGGTCCGCGATCACCTGGGCGTAGCCCAGCGCCCGGGCGGCGGTGACGCCGTCGCGCAGGCCGGCTTGCAGCAGCGTGCGGACCTCGGCCACCAGGCCCTGGGTGAACATCGTGTCGGTGCGGGCGGCCAGCCGCTCGTCGAGCAGGGCGGTGTCGCAGTCCAATCCGATGATGAGGGTGTCCCAGCGGGGGGCGCCGATGGTGGGCGCCGAGGCGGCGAACGGTTGGCCTGTCAGTTCCACGACCTCCAGTGCCCGCACGATCCGCCTGCCGTCGGTGGGCAGGATCGCGGCCGCGGCCGCGGGGTCGGCGTCGGCCAGCTCGGTGTGCAGCGCCGCCACCCCGACTTCGGCGAGCCGCTGCTCGTAGCGAGCCCGCACCGCCGCATCGGTGGCCGGGAACGACCAGTCGTCGAGCAGCGCCTGCAGGTAGAGCATCGACCCGCCGACGATCACCGGTACCGCGCCGCGGCCGGCGATCGCCTCCACGTCGGCGACCGCGGCCTGCTGATAGCGGGCGACGGTCGCGGTCTGGGTGACGTCGAGAACGTCGAGCTGATGATGCGGGATGCCGCCACGCTCTGCCGGTGCCAGCTTCGCGGTGCCGATGTCCATACCGCGGTAGAGCTGCATGGCGTCGGCGTTGATGATCTCCCCGCCGAGCCGTGCGGCCAGCTCGAGCGCCAGCGCCGACTTGCCGGTGCCGGTGGGCCCGACCACCGCGATCGGTCTCACGGCCGCCAGACCCCGACGAAGTAGCCGACACCGTAGGGGGCGTCGCGGTAGAGCTGTGTGACGCTGCGCGCCGGTCCCCCGGCCAGCCCGGCCAGCGCGGCGAACCCGGCCCGGCCGACGATCTGGGCGCCCAGCCCGGTCAGGGCGGTGGCGTCGCCGCCGGCCAGCGCGTCGTCGAGCATGCGCTGCTGCTCGACATCGGCCGGATGGTGGCCGCCCGGTGCGGCGGCGGTCAAGGTGTTGGCGCCGTCGGCAACGATCAGCACCCCGATCGGCTCGTCGGCCTGGTCGATCTCGTCGCGCACTCGCCGGCCGGCGGCGAACGCGGCGCCGGGATCGGTGTGGGCGTGCACCACCGCTTCGGCGTGCGGCTGGGTCTGTCCGCGCACCCACCCGGCGATCAAGGCACACAACGGCAGATCGGCGGGTCGGACGGCTCCCGGCGACAGCCGTACGGCCACGTCGGCGCCGAATCCCGCGAAGGTGCCCGCACTGTCGGGCTGGTAGATCGCATCGGCTCCGTCGCCGAAGGCCACCCAGCGCGGCGGCAGGGCCGCCGCGGCGGCCAACACCGCGGTCCGCAGTTCGGCCGCCTCGGTCGCGGCGCCGGCCAGCTCGGGCACCAGCACCGGCGCCGACGGCATGATCGCTATCGGGCCCAGCACGAGACCACAGCTAGCTCGTCGGTGACGCCACCGGCGCTGCCCGGTCGGCGCCTCCGGCGTCGGCAACGATGGTGGCGGCCTCGCCCCGGGCCAACGCCGCCGTCGCGATGACGATCAGCACCACGCCGATGATCACCGCGACATCCTCGATCCCGCCGGCGTTGATCGTCTCGTTGAGCAACAGCACGCCCAGAGCACTGGCCACCAACGGCTTGGCCACGGTCATCGTCGGCATCGAGGCCGTCAAGGCGCCGGCGCGGAACGCCGACTGCTGGAAGATCATTCCGGCCAGCGTCGCCACCAGCCAGGGCGCCAGCGCGGGCGATTCCAGCACCGCGTGCAAGCCTTCGGCCTTGAGCACCTCGACGAGGACCTTCGTCAGCAACGCGAACACCGCCAGCGAGGTACCGGCCACCACGGCCAGCAGCACCGCGGCCGCCGGACGACCCGTGAACTTGCGGGCGAACAGCACGCAGGCCAGCAGCACCACCAGCACCACCGTCGACACCGTGATCCAGGTGCTCGCCGGCGCGTGTTGTTTGCCCTCGGTCGGGTCGCCGACGATCACCACCACCGCCAGGGCGCCGGCCAGCACGAACGCCCACATCCATTCCCAGTTGCTGACCCGACGTCGGGTCAGCCAGGCGTACATCGGCAGCGCGAACAGCAGCGCCGTCACCTGCAGCCCGGTCACCAGGATCACCGAACCCACCGCCAATGCCACCGCCTGCAGGGCGTAGTTGGCCACCGCCGCCGCACCACCGCCCCACCACCGGGGGTCACGCAGCGACAGCCAGAACAGCTTCAGGTGGCCGACGTGCTGGTCGGTGATCTCCTGGGCCGAGCGCTGGCGGATCACGTCGCCGATCGCGGACGCCAGTGCCGCGCACAACGCGAGCAGCGCCGCAATCGCATTTCCTGTCGACATTCCCGCCTCCCAACCGGCGCCACAATACCCGCCGGCCGCGCGACGCCCGCGCAACCGCTAGGCCGCGGTCGGCACCGGATCGGCTTCGGTGACGGCCTCATCACGCGAGAGCACCGCGACGGAGCAGACCAGGACGGCCACTGCCAGCGCCAGGATCAGCTCGGCACCGTGACTGGGTCGCAGCACTTCACCGAGCAGCACCATGCCCAGCCCGGCGGCCACCATCGGCTCCAGCACGGTCATGGTCGGCAAGGAGGCGGTCAGTGCCCCGGCGCGGAACGACGACTGCTGGAAGATCGTCCCGGCCACGGCGACCGCCACGCACGCGTACAGCTCCGGCGAGGCCAGCAGTGGCCGCAGGCCGTGGCCGATCGACTCGACGACCCCCTTGGTCAGCACGGCGACGATGCCCCACGAGGTGGCCGACAGCACCGCCAGCAGCACCGCCGCGGCCCGCCCGCCGTACATCCGGGCCCCCAGCAGGCACAGCACCACCACCGGCCCCAGCACTGCGAAGACCCAGGCCCAGGTGAGCGGCGAGGCGTGGGACTGGCCGGCGGTGGGGTTACCGACGGTGATGATGACGGTCTCCGCCGCGACCAGCAGCGCCGCCCACAGCCACACCGACCGGCCCAGCCGCCGGCCGGACTGCCGCGCACTGATCGGCAGGGCGAACAGCAGGGAGGTCACCAGCAGCGACTCCACCAGCAGCACCGACCCCAGTCCGAGTGCGGCGGCCTGCAGGACAAAACCGACTGCGGCCACCAGACTGCCCAGCCACCAGCTCCGGTCGGCCAGCAGCCGGGTGAACAGCGCGACATGACCGATCTGCTCGTCGCTGACCGCCTGGGCGCTGCGCTGGTGGGTCACGTCGCTGATCGCGATGAACAGCGCCGCGCCGAGCGCAAGCAACACGGCGATGGTCTCTTTGGCCATAGCCGGCCTCCCCGGTGTCAGCAGATATCACGGCGAATCGCGATGCGATCGGACAGGCTACCGCCGAGTTGACCGCGGTCCCAGCTTCGCCTCTCCTCCGTCGAGCCTCGCTGAACCGCTCGGCTCATGCGGCGGTCCCAGCTTCGCCTCTCCTACGTCGAGCCTCGCTGAACCGCCGAGTTGACGGCATGCAGCGGCCGGTAACTGCTTGAATACCCTTAAGGCACGTTTGAAGGCGCCGCGGTGCGCGGCAGATGCGCGGAGTTTGCGCGAAGGGTTAGGTGACGACACGATGACCACCGACAGCGGTTCATCCGCCCCCACCCCGCGGCCCGGTCCGGTACCGGGTCCGCTACCGGGACCTCGGCCCGGCCCCAAGCCGGGTGCCCGGACCGTCCCGCAGGTCAGCGCCCCGCCGACCGGTGATCCGCACCGGTTCGGCCGGGTCGACGACGACGGCACGGTGTGGCTGGTCACCTCGTCCGGCGAGCGGCAGATCGGCTCCTGGCAGGCTGGTGACCCCGAGGCCGCGTTCGGGCACTTCGGCCGCCGGTTCGATGATCTGAGCACCGAAGTCACCCTGCTCGAGGAGCGGCTGGCGTCCGGAAGCGGCGACCCCCGCAAGATCAAGGCATCCGCAGCGGCCCTGGCCGAGTCGTTGCCGACCGCCAGTGTGCTCGGTGACGTCGACGCACTCGCGGCGCGCATCGCCGCGGTCAGCGAGCATGCCGTCGCCGTCGCCGCGGAAGACCGGGCGCACCGTGATGAGCAGCGAGCCGAGGCGACCGCGCGCAAGGAGGCGCTGGCCGTCGAAGCCGAGGAGCTGGCCGCGAACTCGACCCAGTGGAAGACCGCCGGCGACCGGCTGCGAACCATTCTGGAGGAATGGCGCACGATCACCGGGCTGGACCGCAAGACCGACGACGCGCTGTGGAAGCGTTACGCCGCCGCCCGCGACGGCTTCAATCGGCGGCGCGGATCGCACTTCGCCGACCTCGACCGCGGCCGGGCCGGTGCCCGCGAGGACAAGGAAAAGCTGTGCAAGCGGGCCGAGGAGCTGTCCGGTTCCACCGACTGGGCGGCCACCAGCGCGCTGTTCCGGGAGCTGCTCGCCACCTGGAAGACCGCCGGGCGGGCATCCAAGGACGTCGACGAGGCGCTCTGGCAGCGGTTCAAGGCCGCCCAGGACACCTTCTTCACCGCACGCAACGCCGCGAACGCCGAACGTGACGCCGAGTTCGAGGGCAACGCCACGGCGAAGGAGGCCCTGCTGGCCGAGGCTGAGCGCATCGACCCGACCAACCAGAACGCCGCCCGCGCCGCGCTGCGGTCGATCGTCAACAAGTGGGACGCGATCGGCAAGACGCCCCGGGAACGGTCGGCCGACCTGGAACGGCGGCTTCGTGCGGTGGAGAAGAAGGTGCGCGACGCCGGTGCCACGGCCGATGCGGCCGGGGTGGACCCGGAGGCAGAAGCCCGGGCCGCCCAGTTCCGCACCCGCGCCGAACAATTCGAACGTCAGGCACAGAAGGCGCAGGCCGCCGGGCGGGACAAGGAGGCGGCCGAGGCCAATGCCAGCGCCGCGCAGTGGCGCGAGTGGGCGCAGGCCGCCGAACAGGCGCTCAACAAGCGCTGACTCAGGCCGGCGGCGGGTCCTTCGGGTCCTCTGAGTCCTTCGGCTCGTAGAGGTTGCCCAGCACATTTCGGGACTGCAGCTGCGCGGTGCTGCGTCGGCGCTCCGCCTCGGCGGCGAGCTGCAGCGCGGTGCGCGACCACACCACCCTGGCCCAATGGAAGGTCAGCACGATCAGGGTGAGCCAGGCCAGGATCAGGCCGACGCCGGGCCCCGGCTGGCCCTGCTCGACGGTCTGACGAGACCACACCGCCAGCAGTCCGGCCGCGCAGGTCACCGCCGAACCCGCCAGCGCCACCCAGGCCACCGCCCAGCGTCGCGTCAGCAGGGCCAGCATGGAGAATCCCACCCCGAACACCAGCGCCAGCCACGTGAACAGGCGCAACGGCAGTGTCACGTGGGCCTCGTCGGCGCCGTTGGCCGCCGCCAGCACATCCCAGCCGCGGACGGCTCCGGTGTGCGGCAACAGAAACGACACCAGCAGCACGAACACGCAGATCGCGACGACCAAACCCCTACCGCCCGGGTCGATTTCGCGCGCGACGCGGCGCTCCGCCGCTTCGATGTCGGCCCGGTAGGCCTCGAAGTCGTCGTGGTTGTTCGCGCGCGCGTTCATCGTGCCACCTCCGGCATCTTCGGCATGCCCAGCCCCACACCGGGCGGTGGGCCGGCAAGGCTGTCGCCGGCACGGGTGCGCCGGTGACTCAGCAATGCTCCGTCAGCGAGCAGGTGGTGCGGTGCTGCGCCGGTCACCGTCGTGGTGACCACGTCGCCGGGGCGCACCTGCGATTCACCCGGGGCGAAGTGCACCAGTCGGCCGTCGCGGGCCCGGCCGCTCATCCGCGCCGTCTGGGCGTCCTTGCGTCCCTCCCCGACCGCGACCAGCAGTTCGACGGTGCGCCCGACCTGGGCCTTGTTCTCGTCCCAGGAGATCTGCTCCTGCAGCTCGATCAGCCGGTCGTAGCGTTCCTGCACAACTTCTTTGGGCAGCTGATCGGGCAGCTCGGCGGCCGGTGTTCCGGGCCGCTTGGAGTACTGGAAGGTGAACGCGGCCGAGAACCGGGCGGCGGCCACCACGTCGAGGGTGTCCTGGAAATCTCGCTCGGTCTCACCGGGGAATCCGACGATCAGGTCGGTGGTGATCGCCGCGTGCGGGATGGCGCCCCGCACCCGCTCGAGGATGCCCAGGTAGCGCTCGGCGCGATAGGAGCGGCGCATCGCCCGCAGGACCGCGTCCGAGCCGGACTGCAACGGCATGTGCAGTGAAGGGCAGACATTGGGGGTTTCGGCCATCGCCTCGATGACGTCGTCGGTGAATTCGGCCGGGTGCGGGGAGGTGAAGCGGACCCGCTCCAGACCGTCGACGCTTCCGCAGGCCCGCAGCAGTGCCGCAAAAGCACCGCGGTCGCGCGGCAGGGCCGGATCGGCGAACGACACACCGTAGGCGTTGACGTTCTGACCCAGCAGGGTCACCTCCAGCACGCCCTCGGCGGCCAACGCCCGCACCTCGGCGAGGATGTCGTCGGGACTGCGGTCCACCTCGCGGCCCCGCAGCGACGGGACGATGCAGAAGGTGCAGGAGTTGTTGCAGCCCACCGAGATCGACACCCAGGCCGCATAGGCCGATTCCCGGGCGGCGGGCAGCGAGGACGGGAACTCCCGCAGCGCCTCGACGATCTCGACCTGGGCTTCCCGGTTGTGCCGGGCCCGCTCCAGCAGCGCCGGCAGCGAGCCCAGGTTGTGCGTGCCGAACACCACGTCGACCCAGGGCGCCCGGCTGAGCACGCCGTCCTTGTCCTTCTGGGCCAGGCAGCCGCCGACGGCGATCTGCATGTCCGGGTTGCTGCGCTTGTTGGGTGCCAGGTGGCTCAGGTTGCCGTACAGCTTGTTGTCGGCGTTCTCCCGCACCGCGCAGGTGTTGAACACCACCAGGTCGGCGTCGGCGCCCTCGGGGGCGCGGCGGTAACCGGCCGCCTCCAGCATGCCGGCGATGCGTTCGGAGTCGTGAACGTTCATCTGACAGCCGTAGGTGCGCACCTCATAGGTGCGCGGCTGTTCGGAAATCACCGGCGAACTCACCCGCACTATGGTACGGACGTTGACCGTGCCCGGACCGATCGGATCGGCCAGGCCGGTGGGGCTACGCCGACGAGGATGCCCTCGGTAGGGTCGGATGCCATGACCAGCGGCGACCCGGCTCCGGTGCCGATGATCGCCATCCGCGGCGTCAACAAGTACTTCGGCGGCCTGCACGTCCTCAAAGACATCAATCTCGAAATCTCCCGCGGCGAGGTGGTGGCGATCCTCGGGCCGTCGGGCTCGGGGAAATCCACCCTGTGCCGCACCATCAACCGGCTCGAGACCGTCGACTCGGGCCTCATCACCGTCGACGGACAACCGCTGCCGGCCGAGGGCGCACCGCTGGCCCGGTTGCGCGCCCAGGTCGGGATGGTGTTCCAGGCGTTCAACCTGTTTCCGCACAAGACCATCCTCGACAACGTCACACTGGCACCGATGAAGGTGCACCGGACCCCCCGGGCCGAGGCTCAGCGGCGGGCGATGGAACTGCTGGAGCGCGTCGGGGTGGCCGATCAGGCCCACAAGCACCCCGCCCAGCTGTCCGGCGGGCAGCAGCAACGGGTGGCGATCGCCCGATCGCTGGCGATGAACCCCAAGGCGATGCTGTTCGACGAGCCGACCAGTGCACTGGACCCGGAGATGATCAGCGAGGTCCTCGACGTGATGACCACGCTGGCCGACGACGGGATGACCATGGTGGTGGTCACCCACGAGATGGGGTTTGCGCGCCGCTGCGCCGACCGGGTGGTGTTCATGGCCGACGGCACGATCGTCGAGTCCAACACCCCGGCGGCGTTCTTCGAGGCACCGAAGTCCGTGCGCGCCCAGGACTTTCTCGCCAAGGTGCTCGACCACTGATGCTTTCGAAGCGGTTGATGCGGGTCTGTGCCCTACTCCCGGTGCTGGCGGCCCTGTTTGTGGCGTGCACCGCCCACGACAGCGACAAGGTCACCGTCGGCGTCAAGTTCGACCAGCCCGGATTGAGCGTCAAGCAGCCCGACGGCTCGCTGCGCGGGTTCGACGTCGACGTGGCCCGCTATGTCGCCGAGCAACTTGGCTACCCGCCGGACCGCATCGCCTGGATCGAGGCGCCGTCCGGCCAGCGGGAGACGCTGCTGCGCAACGGCCAGGTCGACTACGTGGTGGCCACCTATTCGATCACCGACAACCGTCTGCAGAAGGTCGACTTCGCCGGCCCCTACCTGTTGACCGGGCAGTCCCTGCTGGTCCGGGCCGATAACACCGACATCACCGGGGCCGCGTCGCTGCAGCACCACAAGAAGTTGTGCTCAGTGTCCGGCTCCACCCCCGCCCAGCGGATCAAGGACCGCTACCCGGGGGTGCAGCTGCAGCGCTACGACACCTATTCGGCGTGTGTGGAGGCCTTGCGCAACAAGGCAATCGACGCGGTGACCACCGACGACGTGATCCTAGCCGGGTATGCCGCCCAGAGCCCCGGAGCCTTCAAGCTGGTCGGCGAGCCGTTCTCTGCGGAGAAGTACGGGATCGGGGTCCGCAAGGGCGACGACGCACTGCGGACCCGCATCAACGACGCGTTGGAGCAGATGGAGCGCGACGGCTCCTGGCGGGCGGCGTTCGAGGACAACTTCGGTGCCGCCGGGTTCGCGGTGCCCGACCCGCCGCCGATCGATCGATGATGTTCGCCCAGTATCGAGGCCAGATGGTGGAGGCGTTCACCGTCACAGTCGAGTTGGCGGTGTTGTCCGGAACGTTCGCATTGATTCTGGGCACCGGCCTGGCCGCGATGCGGCTGGCTCCGGTTCCGGCGCTGTGCTGGCTCGGCGCCGGCTATGTCCACCTGGTGCGCAACACCCCGCTGACGCTGTTGTTGCTGCTGTGCTCGTTCGGTCTGGCCCAGACGCTGGGTGTGACACTGACCGACCCGCAGTCGCCGACGTCGATCGACGACAGCAACTTTCGGCTGGCGGTGCTCGGTTTGAGCGTCTACACCGCGTCGTTTGTGTGCGAGGCGGTCCGTTCCGGCGTCAACACGGTGGGTATCGGGCAGGCCGAGGCGGCCCGCTCCCTGGGGCTCAGCTTCACTCAGAACCTGCGAATCATTTTGCTGCCCCAGGCTTTTCGGTCGGCCATCATTCCACTGGGCTCGGTGCTGATCGCGCTGACGAAGAACACCACGCTGGCATCGGCGATCGGGGTGGCCGAAGCGGCGTTGCTGATGAAGTCGATGACGGAGAACACCGCGGCGCTGCTCGCGGTGGGTGCGGTGTTCGCGGCCGGCTTCGTGGTGCTAACCCTGCCGTTGGGCCTGATGTTCGGGTATCTGGGCCGACGTTGGTCGGTGTCGCGATGAGGTCGGCGGAATCGGCGACGGTGCTGTTCGACGCGCCCGGTCCGCGGGCCCGGGCCCGCCACCGCGCGCTGTCGGTTGCCACCGTGTTGGCCGCGGCACTGCTGGGCTGGGCGCTGTATTCGCGGCTGTCGGCCAAGGGCCAGTTGGCCGCCGAGAAGTGGACGCCGTTTCTGACCGCCGACCTGTGGCGCACCTACGTACTGCCCGGGGTGGCGGGCACGCTGACCGCCGCGGCCTGGTCGATCGCGTTGGCACTGATCCTGGGCGTGGGACTGGGCGTGGGGCGAATGTCGAGAGTGCGGCCCGTGCGCTGGGGCTGCGCGGTGGTGGTTGAGATCTTCCGGGCCATCCCGGTGCTGATCATGATGATCTTCGCCTACTTCGTCTACGGGGTGCTGGGGGTGTTTCCGCCGCAGCAGATCGCCCTGGCCGGGGTGGTCACCGGCCTGACTCTCTACAACGGCGCGGTCATCGCCGAGATCGTGCGGGCCGGGGTGCACGCCCTGCCCGGCGGGCAGTCCGAGGCCGCCGCAGCGCTGGGGCTGGGCTGGGGTACCTCGATGCGACTGGTGTTGCTGCCCCAGGCCGTCACCGCGATGCTGCCGGTGCTGGTGTCGCAGCTGGTGGTGGTACTCAAGGACACCGCGATCGGCTACCAGATCACCTTCGTGGAGATGGTGCGCCAGGGCACGGTGGTCGGCTCCCAGTACAGCAACTACCTGCCCGCGCTGCTGGTGATCGCGGCGCTGATGATCGCCGGGAACCTGGTGCTCTCGGCCGGTGCGACCGCCTTGGAGCGCCGGTTACGCCGAGCCCGTCACCGGCCGTTGGAGGCGGCCACGATCGAGCCGGAGGGCACCCCCGGCACCCGCGTGGTTTAGGTACTGCGCAGGCCTGGTTCGGCGTCTACAGTCGGAGCCGACAGCTACCGACAGGAGACTTCCATGGCTATCACCCCCAGGGACGCGTTCAACGCCGCCCGTGACATCGCCACTCACGCCGTCGAGAAGGCCTCCGACATCGTCGAGGACGCCGGAGACATCATTCGCGGCGACATCTCCGGCGGGGTCAGTGCGATCGTTCAGGACTCCATGGAGATCGCCAGTCACGCCGTCGAGCGGACCAAGGAAGTCTTCACCGCCCAGGACGACGCCGAGGAGGCCTGAGCCGCTAGACCCGGCGGCGCTCCTGTTCGGCAGCCAGCTCGTCGCGGACCACGTCGTAGGCCATCGACGGGCTGTAGCCGCGACGGGCCAGCATCGCCACCAGCCGCCGGGTGACGCGCATATCGTCCTCACCGAGGGTTTCCCGCCGAAGTTTGGCCTGCACCAGCTGTTCGGCCCGAGCGCGCTCGGCGCCGGCGTCGATGTCGGCCAGCGCCCCGGCGATCACGTCCTCGTCGACACCCTTGGTGCGCAACTCGGCGGCCAGCACCTTGCGGCCCTTGCCCGCGTGCTCACGCCGGGACCGCACCCACTGCGCCGCGAAATCGGCGTCGTCGATCAGGCCGGCCTTCGCCAGCCGGTCGAGCACCCGGGCGCTGACGTCGTCGGGGAAACCCCGTTTGGTCAGCTGCCCGGCGAGTTCGGCATGCGTGCGCGCCCGCGCGGTGAGCAGACGAAGGCACAGTGACTTCGCCTGCTCCTCACGCTTGGGTCCGGCAGACTCCGCGGCCTCAGAAGTCGACGGGGGCGGGCAGTACGTCATCGACCAGCTCATTGGTCAGCACGGCGCCGATCCCGAGCTTCTCCTTGATCTTCTTCTCGATCTCGTTGGCCACGTCGCCATTGGTCAGCAGGTAGTTGCGGGCGTTCTCCTTGCCCTGCCCGAGTTGTTCGCCGTCGTAGGTGAACCAGGAACCGGACTTACGGATGAAGCCCTGATCCACACCCATGTCGATCAGCGAGCCCTCGCGGCTGATGCCGCGGCCGTACAGGATGTCGAACTCGGCCTGCTTGAACGGCGGCGAAACCTTGTTCTTGACCACCTTGACCCGGGTGCGGTTGCCGACCGCGTCGGTGCCGTCCTTGAGCGTCTCGATCCGCCGCACGTCCAGGCGAACCGATGAATAGAACTTCAAAGCCTTTCCGCCCGTGGTTGTTTCGGGAGAGCCGAACATGACGCCGATCTTCTCGCGCAACTGGTTGATGAAGATGGCGGTGGTGCCCGAATTGTTCAGCGCACCGGTCATCTTGCGCAGCGCCTGGCTCATCAGCCGGGCCTGCAGGCCGACGTGACTGTCCCCCATCTCGCCTTCGATCTCGGCGCGCGGCACCAGGGCGGCCACCGAGTCGATGACCAGGATGTCCAGCGCACCGGAGCGGATCAGCGTGTCGGCGATCTCCAGCGCCTGCTCACCGGTGTCGGGCTGGGACACCAGCAACGCGTCGGTGTCCACACCAAGCCTCTTGGCGTACTCGGGGTCCAGCGCGTGCTCGGCATCGATGAACGCCGCGATCCCGCCGGCGGCCTGAGCGTTGGCCACCGCGTGCAGCGCCACCGTGGTCTTACCGGAGGACTCCGGGCCGTAGATCTCGACGACCCGGCCCCGGGGCAGGCCGCCGATGCCCAGCGCCACGTCCAGCGCGATCGATCCGGTGGGAATCACCGAGATCGGCTGCCGCACCTCGTCGCCGAGGCGCATCACCGAGCCTTTGCCGAAATTCTTGTCGATCTGGGCCATCGCCAGTTCGAGTGCTTTTTCGCGATCGGGGGCTTGCGCCATGATGCCTCTCCTGTGGTTCGGTGTTCGGTTGACCGGTCTCGGTCGATTGGCCGTGACGCTAATAGCAGGGTCCGACAATCCGCCGAACTCTCTCCACAGTAGGCGAACGGATGTTCGAATCAAGTCAGACGCGCGGCGTGTCGGCGTGTCGGACTTTCGCAGCACGGCCAGAGGAGCGTCAGGCCACCTGAACGACGTGCGCCGAGGCTCCGATGGTGGTGTCCTGCGCGCCCATCATGGTGCGCATGAACGCCTCCTGCTCGCGCCGGCCACGGGCGGCCGCACGGTCCGCACCGCCCGGCAATACCAGGGCCGCCGCGCTGCGGAGCAGGTTGACCGGCATCCGCAGCACCGGATACCAGGGCAGAACGTAAGCCGGCAGCCCCAGCTCGCGCATCGCCCGCGGCCCCAGGAAGCCACTGGTCACCGAGAGATGCTGCGCCCGGGCGATCCGCCGCCGCAGGCCGATCAGGCTGCCGTAGTGCCACCCAAGCGGGTCGTCAGCCATCGGCACTGCCAGCTGCTTGGTGGATTCGTCGGGCGCCGACAGCGCACCCAGCGTGTGGTACAGCACCCGCACGGCGTCGCGGAAGCTGCGGGGCAGCCACTCGTCGCGCACCCCCATCAGCCAGCCGACGTAGCGGGTCAGGTGCGCGATGGCATCGAGGTCTTTCGGGGACAGCAGCATTCCCATCCCGAGCCCACCGGTCGGTGGGGCGATCAGCGCACCCACCAGGGTGGCGGCCATGTCGGTCTGGTTGACCGGCACGCCCCACTCGTCGCCCCGCCAATCCGGCATGGCCGCCACGTGCCGGCGGACGAACTCATGGATCAGCCGAACCCGGATGGTGGCCTGATAGCCGACACCTAGGGGCTCCAGGCCTCCTTCGGCACTGACATCCAGCGCCCACTGCAGCGTCTCGGAGAACCGCGTGTTCGAGCCCTTCTCCAGCACGCCGGTGCGTAGCAGCGTCTTGTTGAACGAGGAGAATCGGTAGCCGCCCAGCAACGACACATCGCGGGCGATGTACGTACCGTCGGCACCGCCGCGCCGCAGTGCCCGCTGCCCCCGGCGCACGAGCTCGAGATCGACCCACTCCGGGATCGGTTCGAACTCGCCGAAGAACTCCCGCAGCGGCTCCGGCGCATCCGGCACCGCGCCCAGTCCCTGCGTCAAGATCCGGTCGAAGATCGGCCGCATCTCCCGGGTTCCGGTGGCCGACATCCACTCGACCAGCCTTCGCATCGGTTCGTCACCGACGCCCAGCCCCGCGCCGATCTCGTCCCAGCGCTGCGGCGCCGGCTTGGCGATCCCCAGCACACCGGCGAACAGCCGAACGCCGACCGGGACCGCTCCCGGGACATCCGGGTGGCGAGTGGGAATCGACGAGTTCATCGGGGCGGCCTCCAGACATCGCTTTGGATAACATCCGTGTTCCGAATTTATGGTGCGGGTAAGGTGATGTCAATGAAACGCCCGGAAGTGGTGCGCGACTACGGCGGAATCAGTGCCGTCGATCGTCGCGCCGAGCGGCGCGCCAAGCTTCTGGCCGCCGGGCGGCGACTCTGGGGCGAGTCGGGACCGGGCGAGGTCACCGTGCGCGGGGTGTGCTCCGAGGCCGGGCTGATCCCCCGCTACTTCTACGAGCAGTTCCCCAACCGCGACGCCCTGATATTCGCGGTGTCCGACGACGTTCGCGACCAATTGCTCGAAGCGCTGGTCACCGCGGGAGTCACCGACCCGGGCACGCTGGCCGACAAACTCCGGTCGGCACTGACCGCGTTCCTGGATCGCATCGCCGCCGACCCGCACATCCATCGGATCGCCACCAGCGATCTGTCCGAGGTGCCGGGCCTGACCGAGCACCGCGCACACATCCTCGACATGATCGCCGACCTGGTCGTCGAGCACGCACCGGCCGTGCTCGGCGCCGAAACCCCGGTGCCGGCCCAGTTACGCCGCGGCGCACTGTTCCTGGTCGGCGGCGTCAACCAGATCATCGAATCGTGGCTGGACGACCCGGTGGAGACCACGGCCGAACTGGCCGCCATCTCCGCCGACCTGTGTGAATCGGTGGTCCGCAGCATCATCGAGCGGCCGCAGGACCACCCTCACCACTGATCGCGCGGCACATCGAAGTCGCTGCACAGCGCCCACCACACATCGCGGGGTTCGACACCGTCCTCGATCGCCTGAGCAGCAGTGCGCCCGCCCACCGCGCTCAGTACATGGTCGGTCAGCACCGAGCCGCCGTAGGCCGCACCGAAACGCAGCGCGACCCGCTCATGGAATTCGGTCAGGCGCACCAGCACAACCTACTCAGCACCGCACAGTGCCTCACGGCACACCCGTACCGGGTCGGCAACCTCGGCGGCGCCGGCGGCCGCCCGGCGGGCGGCGTCGCGGTAACTCGGCGACGCCAGCACCGCACCCACCGCCTCGGCCAGCGCCGGCCCGGTCACCGGCCGGATCAGCCGTCCACTGCCCTGGCGCACAACACGATTGGCGATCTCCCACTGGTCGCCGCCGCCGGGCACCACCACCAGCGGCAGACCGGCCAGCAGCGACTTGGCCACCATGCCGTGCCCGCCGCCGCAGATGACCAGATCGGCATGGGTGAGCAGCTCATCCTGGCGTCCCAGCCCCGCCACGGCCCACGACGGCAGGTCCAGGGACGCGCCGCCCAGCCGCGACACCGCCACCCGGGCACCGACGGGCAGGCCGGCCCCGGGCACCAAGTGCTCCAGCGCCAGCTCGGCCAGCCCGGCGGCACCGGTCGACGCCGTAGACGGCGCCACCACCACCACCGGTCCCGAACCCGGCGGTACGGTCAGCGCCTGCTCGGTGGGCTCGAAGTGCAGCGGCCCCACGACCACGGCCTCGGCCGGCCAGTCGGGCCGGGGCACCTCGAGCGCGGGCAGCGTGGCGATCAGGCGCCGTAGCGGCCCCGGGTCCAGCGGTGGCAGCCCGATGCCCGCACGGGCGGCTTCGCGCTGCCGCGTACCGGCCCGCACCGACCGTGCCGTCAGTGACCGCATCACCGAGTCCCGCAACCGGCCCCGGATCCCGGTGCCCGGCGCCAGCCCACTGCCGATCGGCGGCAACCCCTTCGACGGCAGGTACAGCGGATGCGGACTCAGTTCGACCCACGGGACGGCGAGCAGTTCGGCCGCCATTCCCCCGCAGGCTGTGATCACGTCGGAAACCACCAGATCGGGCGCCAGAGCCCGCAGCTGGTCGAGGTTCTGCACCGCCATGCGCGCGGCCCGGTGATGGATCTTGGCGCCGTCGTCCCCATCGTCGTCCTCGGGGGTGGGGTCGAGTCCGAGGAGCTCCGCGGCGTCCACCCCGGCGGCGCGTGCGGTGGAAAGCCACTGCACGCCGGTCAGCAATGTCGGCGTGTCACCGGCCGCGGCGAAGCGCCTGCACAACGCGATCGCCGGGAACGCGTGACCGGGGTCCGGCCCGGCTACCACCACCACTCGCATCGGCCTACCGTGCCACAGCACCCCCGGCCTAGGCTGGCGGGTATGACCGAATCGAGCGTCCAGCAGACCTCCCTCGACAACATCGCGACCGTGGAGACCTTCCTGGCCGCCCTCGCCGACGAGGATCTCGACACCGCGGCAGCGGCCCTCGCCGAGGACGTGGTGTACCAGAACGTCGGGTTGCCGACGATCCACGGGCGCAACGCCACCATCGGGGTGTTCCGCCGGATGGCCGGCCGGGTGGGCTTCGACGTCAAGACGCATCGGATCGCCGCCGAGGGCTCGGCGGTGCTCACTGAGCGCACCGATGTGCTGACTCTGGGCCCGCTTCGGCTGCAGTTCTGGGTGTGCGGGGTGTTCGAGGTGAACAACGGCCGGATCACGTTGTGGCGCGACTACTTCGACTTCCTAGACATGTTCAAGGCGACGCTGCGGGCGGTGGCGGCAACCGTCTTCCCGGCGCTGCGCCCGACCCTCTAGCCTGGCCTGCGACATGAGTGACAACAGCGCGCCTCAACGGCCCACCGCAATCCAATACCTGCGCTACTGCTACGGGCGCCCGCTGCCGCCGGAGCTGCGGGACTGGGTCCGCAACGACCTGGCCGGTCCGGGTGCCACCATTCGGATGATCGTGCGCGCCGTCGTGCCCACGACGCTGATCCTGGCCCCGTTCTGGCTGTTCCCGACAGACTTCATGACGCGCCTGAGCATGACGTTCCCGATCTGGTTCATGGTGATTCTGTTCGCGCACGCGCTCAACAAGGTGTGGCGCACGCACATGCTGCGGATGCACGGCCTGGACCCGGAGCTCGCCAGCGCACAAAAGCGCCAGCGCGATGCCCACATTCACCGGTCCTACGTCGAACGCTACGGCCCGCGGCCCGAATCAGCGGACCAGCGAAGCGACGACATCTAGGGCCGGGGCAGCTCGGCGAGTTCCTCGAACGCCTGGGCCCAGCCCAGCATCCGGTCGGTCGCGCCGGTCAACTCTTCGCGGTAACGATGCTGCGACATCGGCGAATTCGCCGGGGCCCCGGACGGTGTCGAAGAGCCGTCATTCGCCGACGCCACCAGTTGCGCTGCGGCGGTGACCATTTCGTTGTACTGCCGAACGCCGGAGCCCAACTGGGCGGTGAACGCGTTGATGGTCGGCACCAGATACTCCCGAGACTGCGGAGTCACCTGCACGGCGCGTTCCATCGAGACCACCTGGGCCGCGGTGGCCGCCATCGTCGACGCGGCGCTGTTGACCGCGGCCGTGAGTTCGGCGATCTCGTCGGCGGGCAGAAGCCGGCCCCGCTCAAGCACGCTGAGCAGTGACACCATCCCGCGTTCGGAGGCCCCCAGCGCATACATGGCCGGTCGCGCCGCCGAACCGACCGGCGGCAGCCGTCGCACCGCGGCGGACTGGGCGACCGGCAGCGGCACCGAGCGCAGCCAGCGGAAGCGCAGCAACAGCAGGGTTGCCGGTGCAGCTGCCCCGGCGGCGATCAGACCGGTGATCAGCAGCACCCATACCGGCGTGGACCACGACGCGAGCACCGCGGTCACCAGCATCCAGAATCCGGATGCCACACCGAAGAACAGGCCCAACCGCAGTGCCCACCGCCGCTTGCGCAGCAACCGTGCCCGGGGGTCGGCCAACGCGCCCAGCTTGTCGGCCAGAATGTCGGCGGCCTCGCTGGCGCGGTCGATTCCGCGCTGCAACAGTGCTCGCCTGGTACGCCCCCCGACGGTTGAGGCCATCTACTACCGGCCCAGTGGATTCTCGGGGGTGCGGTTGGCGCCGGACTGCCCGGTCGCCGGGGTGGCCTGACCGGGCGGGTTGGCCGCTCCCCCGGCCGGCAGCGACTCGCCGCGCATCGACGCGCGGATCTGCTCCAGCCGGGAGTGGCCGGCCATCTGCACCCCGGCCTGCTCGACCTCCAGCATGCGGCCCTGCACCGACCCCTGCGCCAGTTCGGCTGCGCCGATCGCGTTGGCGTAGCGCCGTTCGATCTTGTCGCGCACCTCATCGAGGCTGGGTGTGGTGCCGGGCGCGGCGATCTCACTCATCGACCGCAGCGACGCGCTGACCTGCTCCTGCATCTTGGCCTGTTCGAGCTGGCTGAGCAGCTTGGTGCGCTCGGCGATCTTCTGCTGCAGCACCATTGCGTTCTGCTCAACAGCCTTCTTGGCCTGCACCGCCGCTGACAGCGCCTGGTCGTGCAGGGCCTTGAGGTCTTCCACGCTCTGTTCGGCGGTGACCAGCTGAGCCGCGAACGCCTCGGCGGCGTTGGTGTACTCGGTGGCCTTGGCGGCGTCCCCGCCGGCGGTGGCCTGGTCTGCCAGCGTCAGCGCCTGACGCACATTGACCTGAAGCTTCTCGATGTCGGCCAGCTGCCGGTTCAGCCGCATCTCCAGCTGTCGCTGGTTACCGATCACCTGCGCGGCCTGCTGAGTCAGGGCCTGGTGCTGACGCTGCGCCTCTTCGATCGCCTGTTGGATCTGTACCTTCGGGTCGGCGTGCTCGTCGATCTTCGCGTTGAAGAGCGCCATCACATACTTCCAGGCCTTGACGAACGGGTTGGCCATCAGTCAGCTCCGTCTGGTTGTGTTCGGTTTGTTGTGGGTCCACCGCATACCGCTGACCAACTTATCGGGTCGACGGTGCCCGGGTGTGGGTTCAGTCTGCCTTCGGCTCCGGCATGTCGAGCCGGTGCGTCACGCCGAGGCCATCGCCCGGATCGGCGGGATCACGACCTTGGTGCCGACATCGATGCGGGTGATGGTGCCCGCCCGCTCGGCCCGCTCGGCCCGCGCCAACCGATTGCCGGCGTCGAAGAGCACCGCCGACAGCGGGATCTCCAATGCCGCACAGATCGCGTTCAGCAACTCGCTGGATGCTTCTTTGCGCCCGCGCTCGACCTCCGACAGGTAGCCCAGGCTCACCCGTGCCGAGTCCGACACCTCGCGCAGCGTGCGACCCTGCGTCGTCCGAGCCTGGCGCAGCACCTCGCCGACCGATTCCCGCAGCAATGCCGTCATCTGTGCACTCCCCCTCACCGGGTCACGTGAAAACTGACAGTCACCAAGGACAACGCACACGATGCCCGTTCGGGTTCCCGGAGCATCGGGTCAACTCCGGGCGGGCCCTCGAAGATCGGTGAGCGCCGAAATCACGTAATCCACCCCGGTCGCCACCGTCAGCACCACGGCGGCGGCCATCACCGCCCAGGCCGTCACCAGCCAGGGACCGGTCAGCGGCAGGATGAGCAGCCCGATACCGACGGCCTGCACCAGCGTCTTGAGCTTTCCGCCGCGGCTGGCCGGGATCACCCCGCGGTGCAGAACCGCGAACCGCAGCACGGTGATGCCGATCTCGCGGGCCAGAATCACCGCGGTCACCCACCACCACAGGTCGCCGAGCATCGACAACCCGATCAGGGCGGCACCGATCAGCGCCTTGTCGGCGATCGGGTCGGCCAGGGTGCCAAACTCGGTCACCATCCCGTAGCGGCGGGCCAGGGCACCGTCGAGCCGGTCGGTGGCGATCGCGACCGCGAAAATCACGAAAGCCGCGATGCGCATGTTGGTGTCGTGGCCCTCCTGGGCGAACAACGCCACCAGAAAGACCGGGACCAGCGCCAAGCGCATCGTGGTCAACGCGTTGGCGAGATTGAGCACGGGGACACGCGTCACCGCTGGACCGATTTGAGGATGCCCCGACACGGCAGACAGAATATCCGTTACCCAGCCCGAAGTGAGAAACCGTTAGTGTTCAGCTGTGCAACCAGTGGCTGATGGACCGGCCCGCCAGCCCGTGGTCCGGCGCGCGCGGACCTCAGACATCCCGGCGATCAAGAAGCTGGTGGACGTCTACGCCGGCAAGATCCTGCTGGAGAAGAACCTGGTCACGCTGTATGAGGCGGTCCAGGAGTTCTGGGTGGCCGAGGACGCCGACCAGCAGATCGTCGGCTGCGGCGCCCTGCATGTGCTGTGGTCCGACCTCGGCGAGGTGCGCACCATCGCGGTGGATCCAAACCTGACCGGTCGAGGTATCGGGCACGCGATCGTCGATCGCCTGCTACGGGTGGCGCGCGATCTGGAGTTGCGGCGGCTGTTCGTGCTGACCTTCGAGACCGTCTTCTTCGCCCGGCACGGCTTCACCGAGATCGAGGGCACGCCGGTCACCGCCGAGGTGTTCGAGGAGATGCAGCGCTCCTACGACGTCGGTGTGGCCGAATTCCTGGACCTGAGCTACGTCAAGCCGAACACCCTGGGCAACACTCGGATGCTGCTGGTGCTGTGAACTCCTGCGGATTCCCCCACCGTTATGCGGACGCGAGGAAGCCGGGGGCCGCTCCGATCAGGAAGCTGAACTGACCGTCGGACTCCATCCGGCCTTCGCGCACCACACTGAGATCCGCGATGCCCTGCTTGCGCCCCTGTTCGCGGAGTTGATTCTCGGTGATCATCTCCTTGCGCATGTTGTGGTGCAGCAGCTCACCGTCGCGTATGAGCAACAACGAACCCGGTCGGATGACCCGCGCCGCCCACGTCCAGCGGTGCGCCGCCCAGTTCAGCACGAAGGACCAGCCGATGATCACGCTGACCAGCAACACGCCGTCGCTGATCGATTTGTACCCGCCTGACATGCCGTTCTGCGCCGCGTCGGCGATGAGCACCACCACGATCAGATCCGTGATGCCGTTGGTGCCGGCCTCCCGCTTGAGCACCACACGCAACAGCGCGTAAATGGTTATGTAGATAACCGTTCCGCGTATCAGGATCTCGACCGGCGGTGTGTCGAAACTGAATAACCTCGCCCAATCCACTCGGCGATTATCCCCAGTAGTTCACCCGGTTGTCATCTTCCGTTTCGGGCGTGCCTAAAATTCGTCGCCGTCGTCATCGGTGTCCGGCTCGCCACCACCGCGGATGGCCATCAGCGTCGCGGCCAGCTCGTCCGGTTTGACCAGCACCTGGCGCGCCTTGGAACCCTCGGACGGGCCGACGATGCTGCGGGTCTCCATCAGGTCCATCAGCCGGCCCGCCTTGGCGAATCCGACCCGAAGCTTGCGCTGCAGCATCGAGGTGGAACCGAATTGGCTGGACACCACCAACTCGACGGCCTGAAGGAAGACGTCCATATCGTCGCCGATATCGGGGTCCACGTCGGCGCGTTCCCCGCTGGGTTTGGCCACGGTGACGCCATCGGTGTATTCGGGCTCGGCCTGGTCCTTGCAGGCGCTGACGACGCCTTGGATCTCCTCGTCGGAGATGAATGCGCCCTGCAGCCGGATCGGCTTGTTGGCGCCCATCGGAAGGAACAACCCGTCGCCCATGCCGATCAGCTTCTCGGCGCCCGGCTGGTCCAGGATCACCCGGGAGTCGGTCAGAGACGAGGTGGCGAACGCCAGCCGGGAGGGCACGTTGGTCTTGATCAGACCGGTGACGACGTCCACCGACGGCCGCTGGGTGGCCAGCACCAGGTGGATGCCGGCGGCACGGGCCTTCTGGGTGATCCGCACGATGGCGTCCTCGACGTCGCGCGGGGCGGTCATCATCAGGTCGGCGAGCTCGTCGACGACCGCGAGGATGTAGGGGTAGGGCCGGTACACCCGTTCGCTGCCCAGCGGCGCGGTGATCTCACCGGAGCGCACCTTGTCGTTGAAGTCGTTGATGTGGCGCACCCGGGACGCCTTCATGTCCTGATAGCGCTGCTCCATCTCCTCGACCAACCAGGCCAGCGCGGCGGCTGCCTTCTTGGGCTCGGTGATGATCGGCGTGATCAGGTGCGGAATGCCTTCATACGGCGTGAGTTCCACCATCTTCGGGTCGATCAGGATCATCCTGACCTCTTCCGGGGTGGCCCGCGCCAGCAGCGACACCAGCATGGAGTTGACGAAGCTCGACTTGCCCGAGCCGGTGGAGCCGGCCACCAGCAGGTGCGGCATCTTGGCCAGATTGGCGCAGATGAAGTCGCCCTCGATGTCCTTGCCCAGCCCGATCACCAGCGGGTGGTGGTCGGCACGGGTGGACGGCGCAGTCAGCACGTCGGCCAGCCGCACCAGCTCACGGTCGGAGTTGGGCACCTCGATGCCGACGGCGGACTTGCCCGGGATCGGCGCGAGCATCCGCACGCTCTCGGTGGCCACGGCGTAGGCGATGTTGCGCTGCAGGGCGGTGATCTTCTCGACCTTCACCCCGGGGCCCAGCTCCACCTCGTAGCGGGTGACGGTCGGGCCTCGGGTGCAGCCGGTGACCGCGGCATCGACCTTGAACTGGTCCAGCACCGAGGTGATCGCATCGGCCATCTGTTCGTTGGCGACGGTGCGCTTCTTGGGCGGGTCACCGGCGACGAGCAGGGTCAGTGGCGGCAGGGTGTAGGGGCCTTCGACCACCCGGTCCAGGACGACGGTGTCGTTGGGTGTGGCGGTCTTGGGCTGCTTGCGCCGGGCGGGCTTGGCCGGCGGCGCCTGCTCGGCGGGCGGCTCGTCGAGCGGGTAGTTGTCCAGCGGGGTACGCGACTTCCAGTCCGGAGCCTCGTCGGCGGCGGGGGCCGCCTCCTCCATGGCGCCCGACTTCGGGGAGTCGTCATAGGCGGCTCGCTCGTCGACGACCTCATCGTCGTAGGCGTCGTCGTAGGCGTCCTCGTCGTCGCCGTAGCCGTAGTCGTCGTAGTAGTCGTCATCGTCGTAGGAGCCGCGGAACATGGTGCGCAGCGCCTCGGGTGCCTCGCGCAGGGTGGTGCCGGTCAACAGCAGCACCCCGAACAGCACCCCGATGCACAGCAGCGGCGCGGCGATCCACGGGGTCAGTCCGTCGGCCAATGGCCCACCGATCGCGAATCCGACGAAACCGGCGCCGTGCAGGCGGCCTTCGGGGCTCTGCGGCGAACCGGACCACAGGTGCCACAGGCCCAGGATCGGCAGCCCGACCATCGTCGAACCCAGGATCAGACGGGGCCGGTTCTCCGGGTCGGGTTCGGTGCGCATCAACAGGACGGCGCCGGCGGCCGCGGCCAGCGGCAGCAGCACCACCGCACCGCCGATCAGCGTGCGCAGGCCGGTGTCGACCCATGCCCCGACCGGTCGCGCGGCGTCCAGCCAGCAGCTCGCCGCGGTCACGACGGCCAGGCCCAGCAGCGCCAGCGCGATGCCGTCACGGCGGTGGCCGGGGTCGATGTCATGTGCGCGGCCGACCGAGCGGGCGGCGCCGCCGGCGCCCTTGGCCACCATCAGCCAGGTGGCGCGCGCCAATCGCCCGCCGGCCAGCCCAGCGGCCACCGGCCAGGAGTGCCGTCGTGGGGGCGTTTTGGCCGTCTGCCGGGGCCGGGCAGGCCGCGATCCGCCCTTGGCGGGGGCCTTGGAACCGGCTTTAGAACCAGCTTTAGCCCTGGTCGTTCGGGTGCCGGAACGCGCGGGGGCCCTACTAGCGGTCTTACTAGCCATATCGGCAAGCGTAGTCGCAATTGCCCCATCTACACCATAAGCCACACTAGCCCCGACGGTTTGGTTCACGACGCAACGGAGTCATCGCTGAGTAGGGTGGCCCGTGAGAACTGCATTCTGCATCCCCTACCTGCCGAGGAGCCACACATGCCCGTGGTCGTCATAGCCACCTTCACGGTCAAGCCGGAATCGGTCGAGGCCGTCCGCGAGATCTGCAGCAAGGCGGTGCCACAGGTACACGAGGAACCCGGCTGCCAGCTGTACTCCCTGCACGAAGCCGACAACGCCTTCGTGTTCGTCGAGCAGTGGGCCGACCCCGAGGCGCTGAAGGCCCATTCGGCGGCACCCTCGGTCGCTGAGCTGTTCGGCAGCCTCAGCGAGCACCTGGCCGCGCCGCCGGACATCAAGATGCTGCAGCCCGTCCCGGCCGGCGACACCGCGAAAGGCCTGCTGCGAGGCTGAGCCGTGGCGCGCAATCCGGCAGCGCAGACCGCCTACGGCCCCATGATGCTGGCGGCGGTGGAACACCATGAGCCGCCCGGGCGTCGCCTGATCGACGACGACCTGGCGGCGCTGTTCCTGCCGGCCCCGATGCGCGCTCTGGTGGCGGCGTTGCGGCCCACGTTGCTGCGACGCGGGTTCGTCGCGGCCATGGACCGCTCCGGTCCGGGGCTGTGGGCCAACCTGACGTGCCGCAAGCGTTTCATCGCCGACCGGCTCGACGAGGCGGTCTCTGATGTTCCCAATGTCGACGCCGTGGTGATCCTCGGCGCCGGCCTGGACACGCTCGCGTATCGAACGGCCCGGCGCACCCGCATCCCGATCTTCGAGGTGGATCAGCCGGTCAACATCGCCCGCAAAGCCGCCGCGGTTCGCCGTGTGCTGGGCGCCCCGCCGCTGTCGGTTCGGCTTGTGGCGCTGGACTTCGAACACGACGACCTGCTCACCAGCCTGGTCGAGCACGGCTATCAGACCTCGTTTCGCACCTTCTTCGTCTGGGAAGGGGTGACGCAGTATCTGACCGAATCCGCCGTCCGCGCCACCCTGGCGGGGCTGCGCGCGGCGGCGCCGGGCAGCCGGCTGGTGTTCACCTACGTCCGGCGCGACTTCATCGACGGCACGAACCTCTACGGCTCACCGCGGCTGTATCGTCGGGTCGGCTTCGGGAAGCTGTGGCATTTCGGTCTGCGATCCGAGGAGGTCGCCGACTTTCTGGCCGGCTACGGCTGGCGACTGATCGAGCAGGCCGGACCCGAACAGCTGGTGGCGCGCTACGTCGAGCCCGCCGGACGCAACCTCGCCGCCAGTGAACTCGAATGGTCGGTGTACGCCGAGAAACTCTGAGGCGGCCGGCTCAGGTCTCGAGCACCGTCGGCACGATCATCGGCTGACGCCGATAGACCTCCCCGACCCACTTGCCCACGGTACGACGGACCGCCTGGGCGATCCGGGTGGGGTCGGTGACCCCTTCCGCGGCAAGGGATTCCAGCTCGGCCTCGACCTTGCGGGCCGCGGGTTCCAGCGCCTTGGGGTCTTCGGAGAATCCCCGCGAATACAGATACGGCGGAGCCACCGGCTTGCCCGTCCCGCGGCGCACCACCACCGTCACCGCGATGAATCCGGACGACAGGATCAGCCGCTCCCCCAGGGTCGCATCGCCGACGTCGCCGTCGACCAGTCCGTCGACGAACATCTTGCCGGTCGGCACCGCCCCGGCGATGCTCGCCTGCCCGGCGACCAGGTCGACACTGACCCCGTTCTCGGCCAACAGGATCGATTCCTCGGGCACTCCGGTGCGTGCGGCCAGCGCGGCATTGGCGCGCATCATCCGCCAGGTGCCGTGCACCGGCATCACGTTGCGGGGCCGGATCCCGTTGTAGAGGAACAACAGTTCGCCGGCGTAGGCGTGACCGGAAACGTGAACGCGCGCCTGGGCATTGGTGACCACCCGGGCACCGATCTTGGCCAGCGCGTCCATCACCCCGTAGACGGCCTCCTCGTTGCCGGGTATCAGCGACGACGACAGCACCACCAGGTCACCGGCGGTCAGTGTGATCGACCGGTGCTCACCGCGCGACATCCGCGACAACGCCGACAGCGGCTCACCCTGGGTACCGGTGGTGACCAGCACCACCTTCTCCGGCGCCATCATCTCTGCGGCCCCGATGTCGACCAGGTCCGAGTCCGCCACCTGCAGGAAACCCAGGTCCTTGGCGATGCCCATGTTGCGGACCATCGATCGGCCGACGAACGACACCCGGCGGCCGAGTGCCACCGCGGCGTCGACGATCTGCTGCACCCGATCCACGTTCGAGGCGAAGCACGCGACGATCACCCGGCCCTCGGCGCCGCGGATCAGCCGGTGCAGGGTGGGGCCGACCTCGCTCTCACTGGGCCCGACGCCGGGAATCTCGGCGTTGGTCGAGTCGCACAGGAACAGGTCCACGCCCTTGTCGCCCAGCCGCGACATGCCGGGCAGGTCGGTGGGGCGCCCGTCGGGCGGCAGCTGGTCGAGCTTGATGTCACCGGTGTGCAGCACGGTGCCGGCACCGGTGTGCACCGCGATCGCCAGGGCGTCCGGGATGGAGTGGTTCACCGCGAAGTATTCGCACTCGAACACCCCGTGGGTGCTGCGCTGGCCTTCGGCCACCTGGACGAACACCGGCTTGAGGCGGTGTTCGCGGCATTTGGCGGCCACCAGGGCCAGGGTGAACTTCGAACCGACCACCGGGATGTCGGGCCGCAGCTTGAGCAGGAACGGAATCGCGCCGATGTGGTCCTCGTGGGCGTGCGTGAGCACCAGCGCCTCGACGTCGTCGAGCCGGTCGGCGATGTGCCGGATGTCCGGCAGGATCAGGTCGACGCCGGGCTCGTCGTGGCCCGGGAACAGCACCCCGCAGTCGATGATGAGCAGCCGGCCCAGATGCTCGAAAACGGTCATGTTGCGGCCGATTTCACTGATACCGCCCAGCGCGGTGACGCGCAGGCCGCCCGGAGTCAGCGGCTCCGGGGGCTTGAGGTTCTCATTCACCTGCACCTACTGCAGCACCGATGCAGCACGCATGTCGACGGCGAGTTCATCGACCTCGGCCGCGGTCGCCGGCACCTGCGGCAGCCGCGGGTCGCCGGTCTCGAAGCCCTGCAACCGCAGGCCCGCCTTCACGAAGGACACCCCGCCGGTTCGGGCCATCGCGTTGGACAACGGCGCGATCGCCACGTTGATCTTGCGCGCGGTCTCGACATCGCCGGCTTGGTAAGCAACCAGCATGTCGCGGAGCTGACCGGCGGCGAAATGCGAGATCACACTGACGAACCCGGTGGCGCCCATCGCCAGCCACGGCAGGTTCAGGGCGTCGTCGCCGGAGTAGAAGGCCAGGTCGGTTTCGGCCATGATCTGCGCGGCGGCGTGCAGATCACCCTTGGCGTCCTTGATCGCGACGATGTTCGGGTGCTCGGCCAGCTCGAAGATGGTGTCGGGGGCGATCGGCACCACCGAGCGGGCCGGGATGTCGTAGAGCATCACCGGCACTGAGCTGGCATCGGCGACGGCGGTGAAGTGCGCGAGCAGGCCGGCCTGCGAGGGCCGCGAGTAGTAGGGCGTCACCACCAGCAGGCCGTCAGCGCCGACCCCGGCGCAGGCCTCGGCCAGTCGGACGCTGTGCTCGGTGTCGTTGCTGCCGGCTCCGGCGATGACGCGGGCCCGGTCGCCGACGGCTTCCACCACGGCCCGCAGCAGGGTGAGCTTCTCGTAGTCCGCGGTGGTCGGAGACTCCCCGGTGGTCCCGGAGACCACCAGGCCGTCACAGCCCGCGTCGACGAGGCGGTTCGCCAGCCGCGCCGCGGCGTCGGTGTCCACCGAGCCGTCCGCGCTAAATGGTGTCACCATCGCGGTCAGGACGGTGCCCAACCGCGTCTTGGCGTCGAATCCGCTGGTAGTCACGGACCTAAGATTACCTGGCGCCGCGGGGTTGCTCAGACCTCGGTGGGCTGGACCCGATCGCGACCGACTGCCGTCCCCGGCTTCGCAAGCTCCGCCTGCTCAGACCTCGGTGGCCAGCGGGCTGGTCGCCACTTCGGTGCCGTCGGCCAGGGCGCTGATCTGGAAGTCGCCGAAGGCCGCGGGAGCCACGTCCGCGAGCCGGCGCAGGCACTCGACGGCCAGCCGGCGAATCTCGACGTCGGCGTGCTCGCTGGCTCGCATCGCGATGAAATGCCGCCAGGCCCGATAGTTGCCGGTCACCACGATGTGGGTCTCGGTGGCGTTGGGCAGTACCGCGCGGGCGGCCTGGCGGGCCTGCTTACGTCGCAGTACCCCCATTGTCTCGTTGGGTTGCCCCTTCGCGAACTTGGCTTCCAGCCGGGCCAACAGCTCGACGTAGGCGGCATGGCTGGCGTCCGCGGCCTCGGTCAGGATCTGCTGCAGCTCCGGGTCGCCCTCCATGCCGGGCGGCACCACGACCCGCGTGTCGGGTTCGGGCACGTAGCGCTGCGACAGCTGGGAGAACGAGAAGTGCCGGTGCCGGATCAGCTCGTGGGTGGCCGACCGGGAGATGCCGGTGATGTAAAAGGTCACCGAGGCGTGCTCCAGCACCGAGAAGTGCCCGACGTCGATGATGTGCTTGAGGTAGGTGGCGTTGGTGGCGGTTCGCGGGTTGGGCTTCGACCAGCTCTGGTAACAGGCCCGGCCGGCGAACTCGACCAGCGCCGACCCGCCGTCGGCGTCGGTGCTCCACGGCACGTCCGGCGGCGGAGTGAAGTCGGTCTTGGCAATCAGTTGCACGCGCAGCGGCGCCGTCTCGGCCACGGCACTCACCTTAAGGCGTGCCGCGCCGGTGTCATCGCCACCGCGCCCACACATACGGCACCAGCGAGCGCAGGAACTCCAGATCCGGGCCGGGGCGGGCATCGGCGAACGCACGCTCGAAGTACTCCTCGGCCGCCAGCAGAATGCCCTCCGCGTACTGACGCGTGAACGCGATGCTGCCGTAGTCGTCCATCAGGGTGCGGACCCGCTGCACCAGCGCCGCCGAGCGCTGCGATCGACTGCGGTGCAGATAGTCCGCCAGCAGGTCGCGGTCCGGCGCCCGCGCCACGGACAGCAGGTGGACCAGCGGCAGCGTTCGCTTGCCCTCGTAGAGGTCGCCAAGGATCTCCTTGCCATAGATCCGTTCGTCGCCGACCAGGTTCAGCAGATCGTCGCGGATCTGAAACGCGGCGCCGAAGTGGAATCCGAACCGCACCAACGTTCCCAGCTCGGCGGTGCCGCGCGATCCCACGATCGCCCCGACCCGCAGCGGATGGATGGTGGTGTACCAGCAGGTCTTGTGCAGGATCAGGTTCAAATAGTCGTCGGGCCGCAGGTCGTCGACATTGTCGGCCTGCCAGCCCACTTCGATCGCCTGGCCCTCCAGGGTCCGCAGCGCCATCGTGTCGAACTCGGCCCACACCAGTTCGGCCAGGTCCCGGTCGAGCTGCCGGGTCGCCCGGCGCAGCACCTGCCCGGCGACCAACGCCAGCGCGTCACCGGCGTTGATCGCCGTCGCCATGCCGTACACGGCACCCAATGTCGGTCTGCCGCGGCGCATCTCGCTGCCGTCGGTCACATCGTCGTGTACCAGGAAGGCGTTGTGCAGCAACTCGATCGCCACGGCGATACCGAGCAACGCCTCGGAGTCCGCCCCGAAGGCCCGACCGGCCGACAGGCACAGCGCCGGACGCAACGCCTTGCCCGGCCGCTGCGGATAGGCCCGCATCGGGGCGTACAGCCATTTGCCGGGCTCGCCGTCGGGCAGCGCGTCGAGCATGGACCGGCGAACGGTCCGAGCGACCTCGTCGAGACGCTCATCGACGGCCGCCACCGATGCGCGGTCGGCGGTTTCGGTCACGGTTGCGGCGCCGCGACGGTGAGCACCACGGGCAGCCAGAGGTCCGGACACCCCACGGCCAACACGGTGCCGCGATAGACGCCGGGGCGCACCTGGGGGCCGACGTCGACGGTGATCGCCACGCCACGACTGGACCGTCGCGGCATCGGCACCACGGCGGGGTCCACCCGCACCGCGTCGGCGCCGATCACGTCGCCACCGTGACCGAGTAACTCACTGCAGCGCAACCGGATCTGCGCGCCGTCATCGCCCTGCCGGTTGTGCAACCAGACCTCGCCGGTGGCCGCACCCGGGCCGGTGACCCGAAGCGTCAAGGCGTCCCTGGACTCCGGATTGTTGACGTCCAGCGTGACGGGCCCGTCGCTGCCGTTGTGCTGCACGGGCAGCGACCGCAGCAGGAACTGTCCGGCCGTGGACCACCAGGCCCGGGTGAGCCGTTCGAACTCCGGCAGACCGGTGGGCTCCGCGCCGGCGGCTACGGCCCCATTGGCCCCATTGGCCCCATCGGCCCCATCGGCCCCATCGGCGGCGTTGGTCGACCCCGTGGCCGCCTGGGCGAATTTGTCCACGATTCGGCGCGCCGCGCGGAATCCCTCGGCTTGGATCGCACTCAGTGCACGCGCATTAGCGGCGGGGTCAAAAATTGACGCCCACGGTAAATCATCGATGGAGCCGTCACCGAATGTTTTATCCACCAATTTCCTCCTGTGGAAATCAGTCGTGTTACAGAAGATTTAACGCTGCGGGGACTGCCGATCAACGACCCGGACGCCGTATACTACCTGGCTAATTGGGTGATCGGAGGCGCAATGGCGACGACCGATTCGGCGACTGCGGCTCAATCTCTGCTGGCGCTCTACGGTGCCCTGGATCAAGCGGTCACCAACACCGGTGACCCGGAAATCGAAGCCATCGTAGAGCGTTATCTTCCGGGCAGTACCGGAACCAATGCCGGGTGGTATGAAGAATTGCTCGGATTCCTGAACCGGTCGAGCGAACAGGGTGCCGGCGGGCCGGAATCACCGGCCGCGCCCGATCTGGGTGAGGCACTGACCGTACTGCGGCACCACGGCCCGGCGCCGGCGCAGTCCCGGCGGATGATGGACGCCGGCCAAGACGCTGCCGCCGACGCGCCACAACCGGTGACGCTGACGGCGGTTCAGTTGTCCCGCATGGCTTATGCGATCGGCGCGCTGAGCCACCTACCCGGGTACTACCCGCCGGAGCAGTGGGACGCGGAGTTCACCCAGACCCTCCAGTTGGCCGGGCCCGGCAACGGAGCGGAACTGCTCAACGTGCTGCGCCACGACTTCGGCGGCCGCAACGACTGGCCGCAGGTGGTGCTGTCGGGCTACCTGACCGCCGACGTCGCCGCTGTTCCGCAGTGCTACCCCCAGATCAAATGGGTGCGGGGCCGGCTGTGCGTCGTGCTGACCACCGAGTTCACCAGCACGAAGGTGTCGCTGAATGACTTGACGAACGTCATCGACCCGCTGAACTGGGCGCGCTGCCTGCCGTTCTTCTGCGCGATGGACCCGATGCCCATCCGGCCGGACGGCTGGAGCCGGGTGCTCGAACACTTCAGCACGCTCTGCGGGATAGCCGCCATGCCCCAGATGCTGACCCCCCTGAAGTACTGGAAGGGACCGGGCATCGCCGAGCCGGTACCCCAACCCACCGCCTGGGTCGACTACATGCTCGACGACGACCCGGTTCCCGGGGAGCACGGCGACGGCGCCATGGTGGTCGACGAGGGCTTCATCAGGATGACCTCGACGGTCGGCGATCCGGCGCTGCACGGCGTGCAGGTGCGCACCAGGAAAGTGGTCGGCTTCCGCGACCTGGGATGGTTCCCTACCGCCCTGTTCGCCTGCGTGTTGGGCTACGGCTACGAGGGTGTCCAGATGCTGCTCGGCGGGGTGGCCAAGCGGGCCCAGGAGGGCCCGGCGGGCTGGACGCCGTGGCAGCCGTCCACGGCTGCGGCCGGCCAACCGGCCTCACCGACCCCGCCGGGCAAACCCACCCCGCCTGCCCAACCGGACCCGACCCAGCGAGCCGTGACGTTGGCGATCGAAATGCTCAACGACTGCATCGACGAGATGTCGCAGCGCAGCGCGTCATTGGCCGCCAAATGGGCGGGCGGCGCGCCACCGGTCGAGGAGTCGATCACGTTCGCCGCCGACCTGGCCGCCCGGCTGGCGACCGACCCGTGGCGCTATTGGCAGGCGATGCGCACCCCGACCCAGGGCGGCGGAACGTGAAGGACATCAACGAGGGCATGCAGCGGTATGCCGAGACCTCGCGGCAGCTGGTCAATCAGGCCGGGGCCATCGCGCTCGACGCGGACCACCGGATCAAGGAGGGCAGCTACGGCTCAGCGCAGTGGGCGCAGTCGGCCCGCCGGCTGGTAAACCTGATGGCCACCGCCGGCTATGAGTTGTCCGGGGCTTTGATGTCACAGTGCTACGCGCAGTGCGTCGACGACGTCGAGCTCTCCGAATTTCTCGAGGCCCCGGCGGGCACCGGATGCGAACGGATGCTGTCGGTGGTCGCACCGTTGGTGGCCGAGGGATCCTCGTACGCGATCCCGCCGCAGGCGCTGGTGTTGGTGCCGGGCGTGTTGCGACCGTTCGCCACCCGATTCCGGGTGGGGGTCCGCGGGCCGGATTACGTCAGCGGCACCTACCGCGGGCGGATTCGACTGACCGGTCTGCCGGCCGGCGCCGGACAGGTCGACGAAATGGACGTCATCGTCGGCCTATGAGCATCACCGACGACCCCGACGAGATCGACGAACTGCTGGATCAGGCGATTCGAGCGGCGAACAGCGGCGACCGCGCCACCGCCAGTGCGCTCGCCGAGCAGGTGCTCACGGTCGACACCGGCAATCAGGACGCCGAAGATCTGCTCAGCGCCCCGATCGCCGGCTCTGGTGAACTGCGGCGGCTGACAATCCTTTTCGCGGACGTGGTGAATTCGACGGCACTGTCGACCCGGATTGAGCCGGAGATCTACCGTACGGTGATCGGCCGTTACCGCCAGCAGGTCGATGAGATCGTCAACCGCTACGAAGGCCACGTCTTCTCCACCAAGGGCGACGGGCTACTCGCCGTGTTCGGTCATCCCAGCGCCCACGAGAACGACGTACGGCGGGCGGTACAGGCCGGCCTGGACATCACTCGTGAGGTGGACCGGCTCAGCGATCGGGTGCGAGCACGATTCGGCTTCGACATCTCGGTGCGCGTAGGTGTGCATCGCGGCATGGTTTATCTCGATGTGGCACAGGACGACGTGTACGGACTTGGCGCCAACCTGGCCGCCCGGGTGTCGGGGCTGGCGCCGCCGGGAGGCGTCGTCGTGTCCGCCGCGGTCGCGCCGCTGGTGGCAGGCCACTTCGAACTCGAGGCCCGGGCGGCCCAACCGGTCAAAGGCATCGACGAGCCGGTCGAACACTATCGGGTCGTCGAGGAGCACATCGGCCGGAAGCGGGTCCCGCTGCGGACGTTGGTCGGCCGCGACCACGAGCTGGCACACCTGCAAGACGCCTGGAGTCACGCCCGACACGGCTCGCTGAGCGTTCCGGGCGTCTGCTTCAGCGGCGAGGCGGGCATGGGCAAGAGCCGGTTGGCCACTGCCGCAGCAGATCTGGCCGAGCGGTCCGGCAGTCCGGTGCTCGCCCTGATCGGATCGCCGTTTCACGCCGACGCCGGCCTCTACCCCGTACGGGCCCTGCTGGAACAGCGGGCCGGGATCGAACGGACGACCGATCCCTCCGGCCGGCTCAGACTGCTCGAAGGCGAGGTCGCCGCGCGCGGGCTCGATCCGATCACCACGGTGCCGCTGCTGGCGGCCGCGTTGGAGATACCGGCCGAAGGCGGCTATCAGCACCCGCGCACCGAGGGCGCCAAGCTCTACCGGCAGATCATCGAGGCCGTCGTCGGCTATCTGCGCGCCTGCGCCGGCGGGGGTCCCGCGGTACTGCTGGCCGAGGACCTGCAGTGGTTCGACGCATCGACGCGCGACGTGGTCGAGTCGCTGCTTGCGACCGACCCCGGCACGCTGCTGGTGGTGTTGACCGCTCGCGAACGCAGCTCGATGCCGGATCTCCCCCAGCTCACGGTGTTCGAGCTCGCACCGTTGACCCCGGCTCAGACCGACGAGTTGATCACCGCGCTGAATCCCAGCCTCTCGGACGCCGAACGCGCCGAGGTGCAACGGCGCTGCGACGGCGTCCCCCTCTACATCGAAGAGGTGGTCGGCAAGCTGCATCAGCAGCCCAGTGACGCCGCGGAGTGGGCCCGGGTCCCCGACGCCCTGTATGAGCCCTTGTTCTCCCGGCTTCGAGCCAGCCGCAACACGATTCAGGTGGTCGAGGCCGCCGCCACCATCGGCCGGGAATTCGATCGCACCATGCTGTCCGGTGTCCTTGACATGACGGACTCCGATGTCGAGGACGCCGTTGAGGCCCTGGTGGCCGTACGGGTCTTCCAGCCGGTAACGAAGGATCGCTGGCGATTCCGGCATGAGCTGCTCCGCGAGGTCGCCTACGAGCTACCGCCGCCCAGCGACCGGCGCCGACTGCACGGCCGGGTCGCCGACACCCTCGTCGGCGACTCCGACAACCCCGACTGGCATCTGGTCGCCCTGCACTATCGGGTGGCCGAACGATTCGAGGCCGCCGCCGACGCCCACCAGAAGGCGGCCTATGACGCCCGGCAGCGCGGCGCGCTCGACGAGGCCCGCACCTGCCTCACCCAGGCCATCGAACAGTTGCGGCAGGCCCCGACCGGCCCCTCCCGCGATCGCCGCGAAGTCCTGTTCCGGCTGCGGCGCGGCTTCCTCACCGCGGCGGTGCAGGGAACCGCCAGCAAGAAGGCCGCCAAGGACTTCGAATCCTGCCTGAAGCTCGGGGCCACCGATCCGCGCCAGGACGGGTTCATGTCGACGATGACGGCATTGTGGGCCTACTACCTGCCCCGGGGCGACCTGCGCCGCGCACTGCGGGTCGCCGAATACGCCAGATCGAAGCGACCCAACGAGCAGAAGTGGTTCGGGCCGACGAACGCCGCCGCGTTCGGCATGGTCGCCTGGTTTCTGGGTGACTTCGGCAGTGCCCGAGCGCAGCTGGAGAAGGCCGTGGCGGCGATGAAAGCGGCTAGCATGCCCGATTTCGAGTCCCTGTGGTTCATCCCGAGCGATGCGCTGGCCTCGATGCACATACACCTGGCGATGGCGCGATTCGTCCAGGGCGATCTCGCCGGCGCCGAGGAGCAGTTCACCGAAACCGTCCGGCGGGCAAAAGATATCGGATTCCCGCAGGGCCCGTTCAGCCACTGCTATCAGCGATTCACCGAGATCTTCATGTGCATGGAGGCCGGCCTGCTCGACCGCGCCGGTGAGGTGGTCACGGCGCTGGGTGAGCAGGCCGAGCGGCACGGCTTCGAGTACTGGACGATGATCGCCACCACTCAACGCGGTGCCATCGACGCGTTGTCGGCGCTGGCGGGCGAGGACACCGGCCCTGACCGGCTGGCGCCCCACATCGCGACGATGACCGAGGTCGGGGCAGCGCTGCGGGCGGCTGAGGTGAAACTGTTCTCCACCTACTACGACGGAGTGCTGGCGCGGCTGCTGATCGCGGCCGGCGACACCGAGCGAGCTCGCGAATGCCTTGACGGCGCACTGGCATTGGCCGACGAGACCGCGGTGAACTTCTACCGCGCCGAGCTGCTGCGGCTGCGCGCCCACACCACCGACGACGCCGAGGCGCGCGACGCCGATCTGCGCCGCGGTGGCGACACGGCTCGTCGGCAGGCGGCGCACATCTACGAACTGCGGGCCGCGATGGATGCCGTGGACCTGCAGGACGAATCCGCACGGGAACTGTTGGCCGAAGCGGTGGCGCGTTTCCCCGGCGACAGCAACTGGCCGCAGCTGGATCGCGCCAGAACGCTGCTCGGGTGAACCGGTCGGGCGGCAAGGTGGCCATCCTCGGCGGTGGCATGGCCGGACTGAGCGCCGCGTGGCGGCTGAGCGAACCCGGTTGGCGCGACCGCTTCGAATCCATCACCGTCTATCAACGCGGCTGGCGCCTCGGCGGCAAGGCCGCTTCCAGCCGCGGTCGCCACGGACGCATCGAGGAGCACGGCCTGCACATCTGGCTGGGCTCCTACCAGAACGCCTTCGCACTGCTTCGCCAGTGCTACAGCGAGCTCGACCGGGCCACCACCGATCCGGCAGCGCCGATCATCACCTGGGACCAGGCGCTGATTCCGGCGGACGATGTGGGACTGGCAGACCGGCTCGGCAGCGACTGGTTGATCTGGCTGGGCAGCTTCACCCGGACCGACGGGTTGCCCGGCGATCCGGACGGCGCCGGCCTGGAGATGACGGTGGTGGAATTCACCGTGCGGGCACTGCGATTGGTGCGCGACTTCGCCGAATCCCTGCGCGGCACAGTTCATGCCGGAATCACGCTGTCCGTCCATTCGGACCCACCGCCGACCGAGCGATGGATCGTCACGGTCACCGACGCGGCGGTGGCCGCGTTGCTCGCGCTGGCGGATCCGCGGGCAGCCCGCGCCGGCCTGCCCGCAGTGATTGACGACGCCCTGCGAGCGGTGCGCGCCGCGCTGGACTACGAGCGACGGCCCGAGCACCGGCGGTCCTGGCTGCTGCTGTCACTGATGACCGCGGTGATCCGGGGAATTCTGGCCGACCACCTGGTCACCGATCCGCGCGGTATGCGGGCGATCAACGACGAAGACTTCAACGAATGGATTCTGCGCCACGGAGCGCACCCCGATGTCACCGAATTCGCACTGGTGCGTGGCATGTACGACCTGGTCTTCGGGTACCGCGACGGCGACCCCGACCAGCCGGCGTTCGCCGCCGGACTGGCGGTGTTCCTCACCGGTCAGGTGCTGTTCGGCTACCAGGGGGCGATCTTCTGGAAGATGACCGCCGGGATGGGCGACGTGGTGATCGCCCCGCTGTACCAGGTGCTGCGACGGCGCGGTGTCACGTTCGAGTTCTTCCACCGCCTCGACTCCCTGCACTTGGACACCGAGCGATTGGCGATCGACACGATCACCCTGGGCCGGCAAGTGCGTCTCGCCGACGGCCTCACCGGCTATGAGCCGTTGACCACGGCGCGCGGACTGCCGGTGTTCCCCAGCACGCCGCTGACGGCCCAACTCGCCGCACCCGATCAGATTCCGCGCGGCGGCTGGCATGCCCTGGAAACGCATTGGTCAGACCACGCCGACGCCGAATCCCGGGTGCTGCGCCGAGGTGTCGACTTCGACCACGTCGTCGTGGCCGTCTCCCTGGGCATGTTGCCGGTGGTGGCCGCCGAGCTGATCGAAGACCGGCCGGAGTGGCGGCGGATGACCACGGAGGTGCGCACCGTCGCCACTGCGGCCTTCCAGATCTGGTTGCGTCCCGACGAACCGGCGCTGGGCTGGAACGATCCGGGCGTGACGCTCAGCGCGTACGTGCCCCCGTTCGAGACGTGGGCGTCCATGCCGCAGACACTGTGGGCCGAAGACTGGCCCGAGCAGGATCGCCCCGGCACGGTGGCCTACTTCTGCGGCACCCTGGACGCGCCCTGGCCCACCGACGAGGCCGGCCCGGGTTATCTGCGCCGACACCAGCTGCAGGTCCACCGGCAGATCACCGAACACCTCGATCATCACCTGCACCGGTTCTTTCCCGGCTCGGCCGGTGAACGCGGCTTCGACTGGCAGCTGATCAGCGGGGCGGACGGCGAAAACAGTTGCACCGCACTTGATACCCAGCACATCAGCGTCAACGTCGATCCCTCGGACCGGTACGTGCAGTCCATTCCCGGCTCCGACCGCTACCGGTTGCGCGCCGACGAGAGCGGCTACGACAACCTGGTTCTGGCGGGCGACTGGACCGATTCGGGTATGAATGCCGGGTGCATCGAGGCGGCCGTCATGTCCGGCCTACAGGCCGCGAACGCCGTGGCCGGCCGGCACCGGTACCACCGTCTTCGCGGACTGTACCTGCCGTGAGCCTCAACTGTTGGGCACCTTCGCGGCGATCTGCCCGGCGATGACGACGGCGGTGTCCTTCGGGTCCGCACTGCAGGTGTTGACGTCGACGACGACATTGTTTACCGCGGCCAGGGCCCGCCCGCACGCCCAGGTGACGTCGTTGCCGGCATTGTCCTGTGTCGCAACGGTGCTCAGCATGCCGTCGGCGTTGACGATCGGCCCGGCGGTCCAGGTGGTCCCGCTCTGGATGTGGGCGTATTCGTGGCAGGCCGGCCACTGCCGCGCGGACGCGGCGAAGAACTCGGCGGCCCGCTTGGCCGAGGGAAACGCGATCACGACCTGGTCGACGTAGTGCTCGAAGTCGTCGCCCTCGCTGAGCGCCTGCTCGCGCACCCCGGTGTACCCGGTGTCGGCGTACACCTGCTCCTGCCCCGCTCCGTCGACGGCCAGGCATTCGCGTGGCTCCATGGTGGCGCTGTCGTCCGCCAGTGCGGTGTGCGTTCGGGTGACGGCCATGTCGGTCGCCGCCATGATCGGGTTGATCTGCTCAGCGGTGAGCAACAGCGCGCGCAGGCCGTCCTCGGCGACGAGTGCGACCGCGCGAGTCGTTGTCGTCGGTGTGGTGGCGGCCGGTATCAGAACACCCCCCGGACGGCCACACCCGGCGACCAGCGCGCAGCCCACAACAGCCAAACCCAACGACACCCAACCCCGCACCCGACCACACCCCGTATTGCCCCGACCCAGGGATCCGCGCGCCAATAGTCAACGTCACCGATCAGAGAAGAACCGTCGATAACTTTACCGAAAGTCGCGCCGGTCAAACCTGGCCACATTTGCCCCGTGCCCGCATTGCCGGATACGCGCGTAGTGTTAGTAACTAACATATTAGTGACTAACGCGGAGGGGTCCGATGGGCGCCAAAGTTGTAGTGATTGGAGCCGGGCCGACGGGATTGGCCCTGACCTGCGGCTCGCAGGCGGCCGGGGTACCGGTCCGGCTGATCGATGCCGCGACCGGGCCTGCCACCACGTCCCGGGCGCTGGCATTGCAGCCGCGCGGGGTCGAGATGGCCCGTGAGCAGTCCTGGCTCGACGGAGCGCTGCGATGACCGACTGGCGGGCGCAGAAGAAGGCCGCCACCCGCCGCTCCATTCAGGAGCACGCGCTGCGCCTGTTCCAGAGACAGGGCTACGAGGCGACCACGGTCGAGCAGATCGCCGCCGCGGCCGGGGTGTCGCATATGACGTTCTTCCGGTATTTCCCGCGCAAGGAGGCGGTGGTCGAGGACGGCGACTACGACCCGCTGCTGGAGCAGCTGCTGGCCGGCCGCCCCGCCGACGAGGCACCGCTTACCGCGCTGCACGGCGCGGTGCGCGCCGTCTGCGAAGCGATCGTGGCCGACGAACACGACGCCCTGCTGGCGCGGGTGCGGCTGACCATGAACACCCCGGTACTGCGCTCGCGGCTGTGGATCGCCGCGGAGTCCACCCAGGAGCTGTTCGCCTGCGGTCTGGCACGCCGCGCCGGTCTCGCCGAGCCCGACCTGGCCTGCCGGGTGCGGGCCGGTGCGGCGCTGGCCGCCAACGGTGCGGCGCTGCAACGCTGGGCGAACACCGCCGGCGCCGACTTGATCGCGTTGATCGATGACGCGTTCGCGGCGTTGGGCGTGGCCGTTTAGGCCGTAACCGAACGGCGCAGCTCCCCGATCAGGTCCCCGCGCCTCCCCAGGCTCACGCCGCCCAGTCCCAGCCAGGACGCCATCGTCTCCAGCTCGCCGGCCAGCGCCGCGGCCACCCGGACCCGGTCCCGGCCCTGCTCGGCGAACGCCCCGACGACATGCAGCGCATCGCGCTGCCGGTCGGCCTTGAGGTCGACCCGCGCGACCAGCTCACCGTCCAGCAGGAACGGCCACACGTAGTAGCCGTATTGGCGCCGCGACTCTGGCGTGTAGATCTCGATGCGGTAGTGGAAGTCGAACAACCGCTGCACCCGGGGCCGGAAAAAGATCAGCGGGTCGAACGGACAGAGCAACGCGGTACCGCGGCAGGTGCGTGGAATCGACTGCCCGACAGGCAGATACGCCGGGGCACCCCAGTCGGCCACCCGAACCGACTCCAGCTCGCCGGCGGCCACCAGCGCCGCGATCGCCGGTTTGGCCTGGCCGGCCGACAGCCGGAAATAGTCGCGCAGGTCGGCCTCGGTGGCCACCCCCAGTGCGCCGGCCGCCCGCAGCACCAGTTCGCGGACAGCTTCGTCGTCGTCGACCTCGCGGGCCAGCACCTGCGCCGGGAGCACGTTTTCCACCAGGTCGTAGTGGCGGGCGAATCCGACCCGGGTGGCGGTGGTCAGTACCCCGGCGGCGAACAGCGCCTCGGCGACCCATTTGGTGTCGCTGCGATTCCACCAGGTTCCCTTGCCGCGCGTGGGCTTGGCGGCCAGATGGTCCTCGATCCGCCCGGCCGTGCTGGGACCCAACTCGCTGATCGCGGCGACGATTCCGTCGGCCAGCGCAGGGTTGGGTTGTACGTTGCCCCACCGGCCGTGGGTGTATTGCCGCATTCGCCAGCGCATCAGCGGCCAGTCATCGACGGCCATCAGCGCCGCTTCGTGCGCCCAGTACTCGACCAGCAGCCGGGGTGATCGCGCGCTGTGGCTCCACGCGGCACGGTCCAGCACGGTGCGGTCATAGCGGCCCAGCCTGCTGAACACCGGAGCATAGTGGGCGCGCACCGCCACCGACACCGAGTCCATCTGCAGGACCTGGATGCGGGACACCAACCTTTTCAGGTGCGACCGTCCTACCGGCCCCTGCGGCTTCTCCTGGTTGAATCCCTGTGCGGCGACCGCGATCCGGCGCGCCTGCAAAGCCGTCAGCCCGGCGCGCGACGCAGCCCTCACCGACGGTAACTGCAGAACCGGTAGCGCAGGCCCGCTGCGCTGGTGAGCCACTCGCCTTTCACCACCGACCAGCTGTCGTCGACGGTCGGGGCCAGCGCATCGGAATCCTGGAGTGACAGGTCGATGTCGATCTCGGTGACTTCGCAGCGGTCGGCGTTCGGCAGCGCCAGCGCGTAGATCTGCGCGCCGCCGATCACCCAGGTCTCGGCATCGGTCAAGGCGGCATCCAGGGTCGAGACCACCTCGGCGCCGCCGGCGCGGTAGTCCAGCCGGCGGGTCACCACCACGTTGGTCCGCCCGGGCAGCGGCCGCACGCTGGCCGGCAGTGATTCCCAGGTCAGCCGACCCATCACCACCCGGTGCCCCAGGGTGAGTTCCTTGAACCGCGCCTGGTCTTCGGGCAGCCGCCACGGGATGCCGCCGTCGCGCCCGATCACCCCGGACATCGACTGAGCCCAGATCAGACCGAGTGAGCTCATACCGCCACGGGCGCCTTGATCGCGGGGTGCGGTTCGTAACCGCGGATCTCGATATCGTCGAAGGTGTAGTCGAAGATCGAATCACGGTGCGCCAGAACCAGTTGCGGGTAGGCGCGGGGTTCACGGGACAGCTGTTCGCGGACCTGCTCGACGTGGTTGTCGTAGATGTGGCAGTCTCCGCCGGTCCAGACGAACTCGCCGACCTCCAGCCCGGCCTGCTCAGCCATCATGTGAGTGAGCAGCGCATAGCTGGCGATGTTGAACGGCACGCCGAGGAACAGGTCGGCGCTGCGCTGATAGAGCTGGCAGGACAGCCGCCCGTCGGCGACGTAGAACTGGAACAGTGCGTGACACGGTGCCAGCGCCATCTTGTCCAGTTCGCCGACGTTCCAGGCCGAGACGATGATGCGGCGCGAATCCGGATCGGTGCGCAGCAGTTCCACCGCACCCGCGATCTGGTCGATGTGCTCACCGGACGGGGTCGGCCAGGACCGCCACTGCACCCCGTAGACCGGTCCCAGATCACCTGTCTCGGACGCCCATTCGTCCCAGATGGTGACGCCGTGCTCATTGAGCCAGTCGATGTTGGAGTCGCCGCGCAGAAACCACAGCAGTTCATAGACCACCGACTTGAGGTGCACCCTCTTGGTGGTGATCAGCGGGAAACCGGCGGAGAGGTCGTAGCGCAGCTGGTGGCCGAACAGGCTGCGGGTACCGGTACCGGTCCGGTCGGCCTTGGGCGTGCCGCGCTCAAGCACCAGCCGGAGCAGATCCTCATAGGGTGTAGATATCGGCACGTCGATAGCTTAGAACGGAAGCCATGGCCAACGTCACCGACACGATCACCACACCCGACGGCAGTTGCTCCGTCGCCCTGTTCACCCCGGACGGACCGGGCCCCTGGCCCGGCGTCGTGATGTATGTCGATGCCGGCGGGGTACGCGAGACCTTCGACGCCATGGCCGCTGAGCTGGCCGGCTTCGGATATGCCGTGCTGCTGCCGGACGTGTACTACCGGCACCCGGGCTGGGCGCCGTTCGACATGGCGACGGTGTTCGGTGACGCCACGGAACGCGCTCGGCTGTTCTCGATGATCGGCCAGGTCACCCAGGACCGGATGGTCACCGACGCCGGGGCGTTCTTCGACTACCTGGCCGGCCGGCCGGAGGTACGTGGGGACCGGTTCGGGGTGTGCGGCTACTGCATGGGCGGGCGGACCTCGGTGGTGGTGGCCGGGCGCGTCCCGGACCGGGTTGCCGCGGCGGCGTCATTCCACGGCGGCGGGCTGGTCACCGACACCGCGGACAGTCCGCACCTGCTGGCCGAGAAGATGCGAGCCACGGTCTATGTGGCCGGGGCCAAGAACGACAGCTCGTTCACCAAGGCCCACGCCGCGACCCTGGATGAGGCGCTGACCGCCGCGGGCGTGCCGCACACCGTCGAGTTCTATCCCGCCGAACACGGCTTCGCCGTCCCCGACAACGCGCCCTACGACGCCGACGCCGCGGCCCGGCACTGGAGCGCGTTGCGGGAGGTGTTCGGGGCCGCGCTGGCGGGCTGACCGGGCTCGCCCGATCACCCAGGATGCAGGGCGTCACCGACGTGGTCGGCGATCGTGACGGTGTCGGTCGTGACGTCGTCCAGCGCGGTGTCTCGGGTTTCGCGCATCACCAACACCGCGACGAACGACACGGCTGCCGCAGTCGACAGGTAGACACCCACCCAGCCCACGCCGTGGCTGGTGGCGAGCCAGGTGGCGATGAACGGCGCCACCGCGGCACCCAGAATGCTTGCCGCGTTGTACGCGATCCCCGATCCGGTGTAACGAACGTTGGTCGGGAAGAGTTCGGGCAGAACCGCGCTCATCGGCCCGAACGCCAAGCCCATCAACGTCATCCCGATGATGAGGAAGACCAGCACCGCGCCCATCGACGTGTCGGCATTCAGGAAGAGGCCGAATGTGGTTCCGTACACCATGATTCCGGCGGTGAACACCAACAGCGCCGGACGCCGGCCGAATCGGTCGGACAGCATCGCCGCCACCGGCAACATGGCGGCCAAAAACAGCACCCCCACCAGCTGCAACCGTAAGAAGTCCAGGTAGCTGTACCCCAGCCCGGTGCCGTGCGGCGGGCGCGCGGCAGTGCCGTAACTCAAGGTCCACGTGTTGACGGTGTAGAAGAGCGTGTACGTCGCGACCATCACGAAGGTGCCGATGACCAGCTGACGCCAGCTGCCGCGGAACACCTCGATCACAGGTGCGCTGACCCGCTGACCCGTATCGATGGCACGGGCGAAGACGGGAGTCTCGGTGAGCCGCAGTCGGACATACAGTCCGACAGCCACCATCACGATGCTCAGCAGGAACGGAAGCCGCCAGCCCCAGACCAGAAAGTCGTCGCCGAGCCAACCCACCAGGACCACGAATGTCGCGTTGGCGAGCAGGAAACCCAGCGGCGCACCCAGTTGCGGCCACATCCCGGCGAATGCCCGCTTGCCCGGCTTGGCGGTCTCGGTGGCCAGCAACGCCGCGCCGCTCCACTCCCCGCCCAGAGCCAGCCCCTGGCTGAACCGCAGCACGGCCAGCAACGCCGGGGCGATCAGGCCGGCCTGCTGGTAGGTGGGCAGCACACCGATCAGAAACGTCGCGATGCCCATGGTCAGCAGCGAGGCGATGAGGGTGGTTTTGCGGCCCAACCGGTCGCCGAAATGGCCGAACAGGATCGACCCCAACGGCCGCGCGACGAACGCCAGGCCGAAGGTGGCCAACGACGCCAACAACGCGGTGGTGGGGTCTGACTTGGGGAAGAACAGCTGCGGGAACACCACGACCGCCGCAGTCGCATAGACGTAGAAGTCGTAGAACTCAATGGTGGTTCCGATCATCGACGCCGCAGCTATTCGACTGCGTGGAACTCCGTCGACGAGATCAGGGTTTGCGGTGACGGTCATCGGACCGTCTAGATGCCCGCCGCCGAAGCGACCTCGCGGGCCTGGTGCACCAGCGCGTCGATCCAGCCGGTGAGCGGGGTGCCGGCCGCGGCCCGATTCTCCGGGTTGTTCAGCACCCGCCGCACGATCCCCTCGGCGATGATCGCCACCTTCCACAGGCCCAGCGCATGCCAGAACTGCAGGCTGGCCGCGTCGCGTCCGGTCAGCTCCAGGTACGTCCGAGCCATCTCGGCGCGGTCCGGGAAGCCGTCCAGCGTGGTGACCACGAATTCACCGGCGATGCCCTCCTCACCGGCCTGCGGCCAATAAGCCAGCAGGCTGCCCATATCAGCCAGCGGGTCGCCGAGGGTGGACAGCTCCCAGTCCAGTACCGCGGTCACCGCACCGCCGTTGCGCGAGGTGATGACGTTGCGGATGTGGAAGTCACCGTGCACCAGCGTCAGCTCCTGCTGCGGCGGGATCGCCGCGACCAGTCGCCGGGTCAGGTCGTCGAGTTCGGGCAGCTCGCGGGTCTTGGACTTCTCCCACTGCCCGGCCCACCGCTTGAGTTGCCGTTCGGCGTACGGCTTGTGGCTGGCCAGGTCGGCCAGCCCGACCTTGTCGATGTCAACGGCGTGGATCTTGGCCAGCGTCTGCGCCATCGACAATGCGATCTGCCGGCGGCGCTGCGGGGTCAGTGACTCCGCCACCGCCATCCGGTCCACCACCACCCCGTCGACGTACTCCATCAACAGCAGCGGCACGTCGTCGGCGTCGCGGGTGAGGCCGTAGACCCGCGGGGTGGGCACGTCGGTGTCCTGCAGGGCGGTCAAGATCCGCGCCTCACGGGCCACGTCGTGCGCCGACGCCAGCAACTGCCCCAGCGGCGGGCGGCGCAGCACCCACCGGTGGTCGGCCGCGTCGCAGACCAGATAGGTCAGGTTCGACTGCCCGATCCCGATCCGTTCGAATGTCAGTGGGCGGGTGACCGGAATTCCCAGCTGCACAATCCAGCGCGCGACCATCGCCGGGTCGACGCCGATAACGTCAGCCATCGGCGCCGGCCCGGAATCCCGCTGCGTCGCCGAGGATTTGGCCACCGTCGATCACCAGGGTCTGCCCGGTGATCCAACTGGCCGCATCGGAAGCCAGGAAGGTGACCGCCTCGGCGATGTCGACGGGTTCGCCGATCCGGCCCAGCGGCATGGTCGCCGCCAGCGCCTCCTCGTGCTCCTTCCAGAGCACCTCAGCGAGCTTGGTTCGCACCACCCCCGGGCAGACCGCGTTGACCCGCACGCCGGGTGAAAGCTCCAGCGCGAGTTGCTTGGTGATGTGGATCAGCGCCGCCTTGGTGGCGTTGTACATGCCCATCAAAGGTGCGGAACTAAGGCCGCCGATCGAGGAGGTGTTGACCACCACGCCACTGTGCCCATCGCGCTCCCCCAGCCCGCCGGCCTTGACCGCGCACGACGTCCACAGCAGCGGCCCCCACAGGTTGACGTCGAAGATCTTGGCGAAGCGGGCGTGGTCCTGGTCGATCAGCGGGCCGAAAGCCGGGTTGGTGCCGGCGTTGTTGACCAGGATGTCGATGCTGCCGAACTTTTCCAGGGTGGTCTCGATGCAACGCCGCGCCGCGTCGTCCTCGGCGACGTGGGCGGCCACGCCCAGCACGTTGCCGTTGACCTGGGCCGCTGCGGCGTCGGCGCTCTCCTGGTCACGGGAGGTGAGCACCACGTTGGCACCGGCCTCGGCCAGCCGCTGTCCGATCGCGAGCCCGATGCCGCGGGACCCGCCGGTGACGATCGCGGTGCGGCCCCGCAGGTTCTGTGTCGTCATCGTGCGTCCTCGAGGTACTTGCGCAGCTCCTGCCGTGCGATCGCGCGTTTGTGCACCTCGTCGGGGCCGTCGGCGAGCCGCAGCGTGCGCAGGTGCGCCCAGAAACTGGCGAGCGGGAAGTCCTCGGTGACGCCGCCGGCGCCGTGCACCTGGATGGCCCGGTCGATGATCGTGAGGGCGATGTTCGGTGCGGCCACCTTGATCGCGGCGATCTCGACCTGCGCGGCCTTGTTGCCGACGGTGTCCATCAGGTAGGCGGCCTTGAGCGTGAGCAGCCGGATCATCTCGATCTCGATGCGCGCCTCGGCGATCCAGTCGCGGATGTTGGCGTTCGCGCTGATCGGCTTGCCGAAGGCGATCCGGGAGTTCGCCCGCCGGCACATCAGTTCCAGTGCCCGCTCGGCCATTCCGATGCAGCGCATGCAGTGGTGGATGCGGCCCGGGCCGAGCCGGGCCTGGGCGATCGCGAAGCCCTCCCCCTCGCCCTTGAGCACATCTGTGGCCGGTACCCGGACGTCTTTGAAGTCGATCTCGGCGTGGCCCTCACGGTCCTGGTAGCCGAAGACCGGCAGCCCACGCATGATGGTGACGCCCGGGGCGTCGATGGGAACGACCATCATCGACTGCTGCCGGTGGGTGGCGGCGTCGGGATCGGTCTTGCCCATCACGATCATGACCTTGCAGTTCTGGTGCAATGCGTTGGACGCGAACCACTTCCGGCCGTTGAGGATGTAGTCGCCGGTTGCGCTGTCCTTGGCCATCGACAGCTGCACGTTGGTGGCGTCCGAGGACGCCACCTGCGGCTCGGTCATCGCGAACGCGGAGCGGATGGTGCCGTCCAGCAACGGCTTGAGATATTTCTCCTTGTGCTCGTCGCTGCCGAACAGCGTGAACACCTCCATGTTGCCGGTGTCGGGGGCACTGCAGTTGGTCGCCTCCGGGGCCAGATGCGGGCTGCGGCCCATGATCTCGGCCAGCGGCGCGTACTCCAGATTGGTCAGTCCCGGGCCCCACTCCGGGTGGGGATGGAACAGGTTCCACAGGCCGCGCTTGCGCGCCTGCGCCTTGAGCTCCTCGATGATCGGCGGCTGAAAGTGCGGGTCGCCCGACTCGGCCATCTGCGTCTCGTAGACCGACTCCGCCGGATAGACGAGGGCGTCCATGAAGTCCAGCAGGTCGGCCCGAATCTTGTTGGCACGCTCGGATGTTTCGAACAGGGACATCGGCACTCCTTGTCGGATTCAGGACACTTCAGGGTTGAGCAGGCCGCGCTGGTAGCGGCGCATGCCGCGCAGCCAGCGGTCGTAGTCGGTTCCCTTGAACCGATACATCTCCAGCACCGCGGGGTGCGGCAGGATCAGGAACCGTTCGTCGTCGACGGCCGCGAGCACCTCGTCGGCCACGGCGGCGGGTTCGAGCACCTCACCAGCGGTGGTGACCGCGCGGGTGGCGAGATCGCCCACCGGGTCGCCGGATTGCGCGCCGGCGAACAGCAGCTTGGTGTTAACGCCCATCGGGCACAGGCAGCTGACCCGAATCCCCTGGTCGCCGTAGGTGATGTTGAGCCACTCGGCGAAGCCGACCGCCGCGTGTTTGGTGACCGCGTAGGCGGCGCCGCCGAGCTGGGTGAGCAGGCCGGCCGCCGATGCGGTCGACACGAAATAGCCCTCGCCGCGCTGCACCCAGCCGGGCACCAGCAGCTGCGCGGCCCGGATGTGGGCGCGCAGATTGATGTCGATCGCCTGGTCCCAGTCGCCCTCCGTCGCATCCAGGCCCGGGGCGCCGGTGATGCCGGCGTTGGCGAAGTACATGTCGACCGGGCCGTAGTGGCGCTCGGCGAGCGCGATCAGTGCCCGGATCACCTCGGAGTCGGAGACGTCGCCGCCGGAGCTGACTGCCGCGCCCGGCGTCTCGGCGTTGATCTGATCGGCCACCGCCTGTGCGGCATCCGCGTCGAGGTCGGCCACCACCACCCGGGCCCCGGCCCGTGCCAGTGCCGCCGCCAGCGCGCCACCGATGCCGCCTCCACCGCCGGTGACGATCGCGACCCGTTCGGCAACCTTCATGGGCAAGTCCCCCGCTCCTGTGCTCGCAGCGCCATCACTGTAGTTGAATCCGATCTCACGTTCAATTATTGGCCGAGCGAAACTGCAGGGCATTGGCCCACAGCCGGGTGACGGTGTCGACCACCGTCTCGAAGTCCGGTCCCGAGTCGTCGGACGCCTCCCCGCCCACGAAGATGCCGTACGCCAGACGGCTGACCATCCCCGACAGCGCCTGCGAGGCCAGCAGTGGATCGACGTCGGCGGCGGCGATGCCCCGCTCCTGAAGGTCGGCGATTCCGGCGGCATTGCGCTGGATGAACGCTTGGGCGCGGCGGGCCCGGAAGGCCCGGAACTTGGGATCGACCTGGGCGACCTGTTCGAGCAGTCCCATCAACTTGGCGTTGCGCCGATAGGCCTCCAGGTAGGCCCGATTGCTCGCCTGCAGCGCCGCAAACGGGTCATCGGAGCCGCGCACCCGGCCCATGCCGGGATGCATCATGTCCTGCTGCGCCTGATCGAGGACGGCGGCGAAGATCTCCTCTTTGTTCGTGAAGTAGGTGTAGAACGACCCGGTGGCACAGCCGGCCACCTTGGCGATGTCGGTCAGTTTGGCGTCGAGGTAGCCGTCCCGCTCGAACACTTTGCGGGCCGCGGCGACCAGCGCCGCCCGGGTGCGCGCGCCGCGCACCGTCGCCGGCAACTGGCGAACCGGGGCGGCCGAGGCGGCATCCATCCCGGCAGCTTAACTGAATTCGATGTCAAGTTCACCCAAATCGCCGATTGCGGTCTCCGGGGCCGCCAGGTCGCCCAGCATGGCCTCGGCCTCCGGTCCGGGCAGCGATTCCACCCCGCGCAGCTTGCGTTCGATGGCCCGGGTGCGCACCCCGGCCGTGTCGATGGTGTTGCGGGCGTGGTCGAGTTGTTTGCGGGTCTTCTCCAGCACGGCCGCGAACTTGCCGAACTCGGTCTTGACCGCACCGAGCACCTGCCACACCTCACTGCTGCGCTGCTCGATGGCCAGCGTGCGAAAGCCCATCCGCAGGCTGTTGAGCAGCGCGGCCAACGTGGTCGGGCCGGCCAGGGTGACCTTGTATTTGGACTGAATCTGTTCGAACAGCCCCGGTTGGCGCAGCACCTCGGCGTAGAGACTCTCGGTGGCCAGGAACAGGATTGCGAAGTCGGTGGTGTGCGGCGGGGCCAGGTACTTGTCACAGATGTCGCCGGCTTCGGCTTCGATCCGCCGGATCAGTGCCTGGCGCGCGGCGGCCTCCCCCGCCGCATCGGCATGCTCCTGCGCATCGAGCAGTCGCTCGAAGTCCTCGCGCGGAAACTTCGCGTCGATGGGCAACAGCACCTCGGCGGCCCCGGTCCCGCCGGGTAGGCGAATCGCGAACTCCACCCGCGCATTCGAGCCGGGCACGGTGATGACGTTGGTGAGGTACTGCTCGGGCGTCAGCGTCTCGGCCAGCAGCGCCGCCAGTTGCGCCTCACCGAAGATGCCGCGGGTCTTGACGTTGGTCAGCACCCGCTTCAGATCGCCCACCCCGGTCGCCAGGCTCTGCATCTCACCGAGACCGCGCTGCACGGCTTCCAGCCGTTCGGAGATCTGCGTGAAGGATTGCGCCAGCCGGGTTTCCAAGGTGGCCTGCAGCTTCTCGTCCACCGTGGCGCGCATCTTCTCCAGTTGCGCGGTGTTGTCGGCCTGCAGGCTGCGCAGCTGCCGATCCAGGACGTGGCCCTGCCGCTCCTGGGTCTCCTGCAGGCTCGACCCGAAGCGGTGCAGGGTCTGCTGCCACTGGTGGAAGGCCTGCGCGAGCTCGGCCCGCCCGGCGTGCTGTTCTTCGCGCAGCGTTCGCTCCACACGTTCACTGTCACCGCGCAGCGCGGCGAGCTGCTCGGGCGGGAGCGCCGCGCCCGCCGGGCGCAGCATTGCCACGACCTGGAGAATCACCGCCAGCAGGGCCAGTGAGGTGAGGAGGATCAGCAGGGCTGTGTCCATGCGCGCACCGTAGCGCGAGCCACCGACAGGTCAGCCGTTCGCCAGCCTGGCGATCCACACCCGCGAATCCGCCGGGTCGATCACATCGTCGAGTTCGAAGGTCATCGCCGCGGTCAGTGCCCGCCCGCGCCGGTAGGCCGCCTCGACCAGGTCATCGAAGAGCTTTTGGCGCTGATCCGGGTCGGCGACATCGGCCAGTTCCTTGCGGAACCCCAGCCGCACCGCCCCTTCCAGTCCCATTCCGCCGATCTCGCCGGTCGGCCAGGCGACGGTGAACTGCGGGGCGTGGAACGAGCCGCCCGCCATCGCCATGGCGCCCAGCCCATAGCCCTTGCGCAGCACGATCATCCCCATCGGCACCGTCAGACGGGCTCCGGCGATGAACATCTTGCTGAACCGGCGCACGGTGGCCTCGTGTTCGGCATCGGGGCCGACCATGAATCCCGGTGTGTCGCAGAGCGTAAGCACCGGCAGCCGAAACGACTCGCAGAGCGTCAGGTGGTCGGCCGCCTTATCGGCCGCCTCCGCGTCGATCGCACCGCCGAGATGATGACTGTTGTTGGCCAACAGCCCGTAGGCAACACCGTGTACCCGCACCAGGGCGGTCACGATCCCGATCCCGTAGTCGGGTCGCAGTTCCAGCACCGAATCGACGTCGACGATCGCGTCGATCGCCCGGCGCACGTCGTAGGCCCGTAACCGGTTCTGCGGCACCACATGCCGGGCCAGTCGCGGGTCGGGTTCGCGCCAGTCGGTCACCGTGCCGTGAAAGTAGGACAGGTAACGCTTGGCCAGGCTCACCGCTTCGGCCTCGTCGGCGGCGGCCAGGCCCACCACCCCGTTGCGGCGCTGCACCGCGATCGGCCCGATCTCCTCGGGCCGATACACCCCCAACCCGCCACCTTCGATCATGGCCGGACCGCCCATGCCGATGTTGGCGTCCGGGGTCGCGACGATCACGTCGCACGCGCCGGCCAGTGCCGCATTGCCGGCGAAACAGCGGCCGGAGACGATCGCCACCAGGGGCACCTGGCCGTTCAGTGCGGCCAGCGTGCGAAACGTCATGAGATCGAGTCCGGCCATTCCGGCGACATCGGTGTCGCCGGGGCGTCCGCCGCCGCCCTCGGCGAACAGCACCACCGGCAGTTTCCGGCGGGCAGCCAACTCGAACAGCCGGTCGGTCTTGGCGTGGTTGCGCATGCCCTGGGTGCCGGCCAGCACGGTGTAGTCGTAGGAGGCCACGGCCACCGACATCGAACCGATGGTGGCCAATCCGGCGACCAGCCCGTCGGCCGGCGTGTTGGTGATCAGGTCCTCTTCGGAGCGCCGGCTGCGCTGCGCGGCCACCGCCAGCGCCCCGTATTCGACGAAGCTGCCGGGGTCGACCAGGTCGGCGATGTTCTCCCGTGCGGTGCGCCGGCCCTGCCGGTGCCGTTTGGCGACGGCGTCGGGGCGGCCGTCGTCGCGGGTGAGCCGGTGTCTGTCGGCGACCTCGTCGAGATCGGCTCGTGGGGAATCCAGCGCCGGTCCCGCATCGGGTCCGGCGGTGGTCGCCTCGCCGGTCGACACGAACACCAGCAGCGGGTCTCCGGCATTGACGACCTGGCCCGGGGCAACCAGGGTGCGTAGGGTGCGGGTGGCTCCGGGAGCAGCCAGCTCATGCTGCATCTTCATCGCCTCCAGCACGACCCCGCCGGGCCCGGCCTCGACGACGGTCCCGGCCATCGGCGCGGACAGCACCTGTTCGCCCGGCCCCAGATCGGTTGTCCGGGGACGGTGTTCGTCCGGCTCGGGCGTCGCGGGCCCCACCAGGGCGGGCAGTCGCGCGCCCAGCCATCCGGTGGTCACCACGCCGGCCGCCAGATCCTGATCGGACAGCACGGCCTGCAGCAGCCCGATATTGGTGCCGATGCCGGCGATGCCGAACTCCGCCAACGCGGTTCGCGCCTTGCGCAGCGCGGCGTCGGGCGTGCCGCTGGGTACGTGGGTGATCACCTTGGCCAGCAGCGAATCGTAGCGGGGGTTGATGGTCAGGCCCGGCCGGGCGTAGGTGTCGACCCGGATCCCCGGTCCGCTCGGCGGGGTGAACGCGGTCACGGTGCCGACGCAGGGTTGCACCGCACCGTCGGCGGCCACGGATTCGGCGTTGACGCGGCATTCGACCGCGATTCCGCGCGCGCCTGCCGCCTCGCCGGATTCGCTGCCGTCGGCGGCGAGCACGCCGGCCGGCAGATCCAGCTCGGCGAGCGCGGCCCCGTCGGCGATCCGGAACTGGACCGCCACCAGGTCCAGCCCGGTCACCGCCTCGGTCACCGGGTGCTCCACCTGAATCCGCGGGTTGACCTCGAGGAAGACGTAGCCTGCTGCGGTGACCAGGAATTCCACGGTCGCCAACCCCCGGTAGCCGACACCGGCACACAGTCGGGTGGCCGCGCGGTGCAGTGCGGTACGCAACTCGCCCGACAACCCCGGCGCGGGGGCGATCTCGATCAGCTTCTGATAGCGGCGCTGGATGCTGCAGTCGCGGTCACCCACCGCCAAAGCCCGCACGCCGTCGGCGACGATCTGCACCTCGATGTGGCGGGCACCCTCGACGAGTTCTTCGGCGAAGACCGCCGCGGCACCGAACCCGAGCTGCGCCTCGGCAGCGCACCACCGATAGGCGTCGTCGAGTTGGTCGGCGTAGCGGACCGTGCGTATCCCCCGGCCCCCGCCACCGGCCAGCGCTTTGAGCATGATCCCGCCGGGGTGGGCGCGGAAGAAGTCGCGGATCTGGTCCGGGCTACCGGCCCCGTCGGTGGCGGCCAGCACCGGCAGGCCGGCGGCGACAGCGGTCCGGCGGGCAGCGGACTTGTCACCGAAGACCTCGAGCAGTTCGGGTTCGGGCCCGACGAAGACGCACCCCGCCGCCGCGGCGGCACGGGCGAATTCCGCATTCTCCGACAGGAATCCATAGCCGGGATGGATCAGATCGGCGTCGGACTTCGCTGCCGCGGCCAGAACGGCTGCGCCATCGAGATAGGCCGACGGACCAGCGCCGGGCAGACCGACGGCGACATCGGCGGTGTGCATATGCGGACTGCCTGCGTCGTCCTCGGCATAGACGGCAACCGTGCGATAACCCGATTCGGTTGCGGTGCGAATGATCCGCAGTGCGATCTCGCCGCGGTTGGCGATCAACACCGTCTTCGATGCAGCAGCAGTGGTATTCAACGCAGCGGGGCACCCCACCGAACCTGCTCACGCAGCTGTGTCTTGAGCAGTTTTCCGCTGGCCGTGCGGGGCAACGCGTCGGTGACCACGGTGATGTACTGCGGCACCTTGAAATCGGCGAGCTCGCTCCGGCAGTGGTCGAGCACCGCGGCCACGTCGACCTCGTGGCGGTCGGCGAACAGCACCGCACCGACCTTCTCGCCCATCACGTCGTCGGGAACCGCCAGTACGCAGGCGTCGGTGACCCCGGGCGCCGACAGCAGGGCGGCCTCCACCTCCACACTGGAGATGTTCTCGCCGCCGCGGATGATGATGTCCTTGAGCCGGTCGATGATGTGCACCCGCCCGGCGTCGTCGACCCGCACCACGTCACCGGTGTGCAGCCACCCGTCGACGATGGTGGCGGCGGTGGCATCCGGCCGATTCCAGTAGCCGCGCATCACATTCGCGCCGCGCACCACCAGCTCACCGACGCCGGCGTCGTCACCGAGCGGGGCGACGCCGATGTCGCCGGAGGGCACCGCGTAGCCGACGGAGTCCGCGTGCTGAAGAGCGTCGGCGTCCGGCAGCACTGTCATCAGCGAGGCCGTCTCGGTCATGCCGTAGCCGTTGAACACCGTTGCCGCACCGAACGCGTCGCGCAGTGAGCGCACCAATGCTGGCGCGGTCGGGGCACCGCCGTAGCCCACCCACCGCACCCCGGAGACGTCGGCGGCGGCGAAGTCGGGGTGCCGCAGCAGCAGTGCGTACACCGCGGGCACCGTGATCAGCGATGAGATCCGTTGCGTGGACAGCGTCGTGGCCAACTCGGGAACATTCAGCGCCGGCATGATCACCGCCGTGCCCCCGGTGTAGGCGGCGACCAGCAACTGTGAGTTACAGCCGGTGACGTGGAACAGCGGTACCGAGATCAGGGTGCGCAGCGCTTCGCCCAGCTGCCGGGACTGTCCCATGGTGCGCACCATGTTCTCGGCGTTGGTCAAAAACGCCTCGTGGGTGGTGGGCACTCCCTTGGGGCGCCCGGTGGTGCCGGAGGTGTAGAACAGTGCCGCGGTGTCGGTCGGTTCGAGCCCGTCCACCACATACGGCCGGCCGTCGGGCAGCGCGGTGCCGGGCGCCAGGTCCACCCGCACCCCGGCGTCGGTGAGCACGAAGTCGACTTCCGGCGGGGCCGAGCGGGTGTTGACGGCCACCGGTATGCCGCCGGCCAGCAGCGTCCCCCAGAACGACAGCACCCAATCGAGCCCCGCCGGGTAGCGAATCCCGACCCGGTCGCCACGCCCAAGCCCCTCGTCGCGCAACCCACCGGCCACCCGTGCCGCCCGCTGCCACAACTGCCGGTAGGTCAGCGTCCCGGCGCCCAGTTCAACGACGGCCTCATTGTCGGGACGACGCTCGGTCTGCTCGGCGAGTACGTCGAGCAGCGTTGCCGGTAGTTGTTCGTAGTGCGCGACACCGTCACGGTCGCGGACCACCCCGATCGTCGGAAAGGGGTTGTGGCTGCGTGGAATCTCGACGACGTCCGTCATGAGCGGCCGATCATGAGCAGCCCGTGGTCACCGGCGCCGCCGGGTGTGCGCCAGGCTCCGCAGGGTCCCGCGCACGGCGTACCCCGCGGTCATGACGCACGCGAGGATCAGCACGACGAACATCGGCAACCAGTCGCTGCGCGCATGGTTCAGGTGCCACCAGACGTAGGTGAACAGCACCGAACACGCGAACAGCACCACGTCACGCCAGTTGCCCTGATACGAGAACGCCGCGGCCCGCAACGCTCGGCTGCGGTCGGACGTGGCGACCAGGTCGTCGATGCGGTCGTCGATGGTGCGCTGCAGCCCCGCTCGCCGCTGGGTCTGTTCCGCCGGGATCCGATCGAGCAGATCGAGGTCCTGTTTGATCAGGCCACGCAGGTCGGGCCCCTTGAGCTGCCCGGCCGCCGCGGTGAACAGGGCTCCACCGAAGACCGGTGCCGCGCCCAGCGCCATGCTCAGCAGAGTGGGCATCGTCGTGTCGTTCCTTTCGCGCCGCCTACTCGGGCCACCCTACGACGTCAGCCGAGCTTTACCGTGCCGTCAGGCTCGATTCGCCAGTCCGGGTTGTGGGCGATCTCCCAGATCAGCCCGTTGGGGTCTTGGACATGCGCGTGGAACACGCCGCCGAACTGGCCCGGCTGCGGCGCTTTGAGGACGGTGCCGCCCGCGGCGGCCATGATGGCCACCATTGCGGTCACGGCGTCGGGGCGCTCAACGTTGTGCGCGAGCGTGACCCCGGAGACCCGGGAATGGTCGCCGGGCAGTCCCAGATCTTCGTTGAACTTCGCCGCGAGGAAGAAACCCAGCAGCTGTCCCGGAGCGGACTGGTAGAAGATGATTTCGCCCTCGACGTCCAGCAGTGGGCGCCAGCCCAGGGCGGTGTAGAAGCGTCGGGTGGCGGCCAGGTCGGCTGTCGCAACGGTGACGAAGTGCACCTGATGTCTCATGGAGCCGAGCTTAAAGCGGCGCGGCACCCTGTCGGTGTCACCTCTGTAGAACATTCCGACCGTCTTGGTGGTGACACTTCTGCCGCGAGGCTCGGGCCGATTCCCGCACCGGAATGGCATGAATTAACGCAACCGATAATTGACGCAGGGGCCGGTCACACCAATTGAAGAAGACAGTTTTAGCGGCCTAAAATCCGGCAAAAGTTGCCCGCTGAAGACATCCGTATCATCGTTAACATAATTATCGCGATCGACAATTACATGGACGTTAAATTCTCCGCACAATGGCACCGTCCGATCAATTACCTGGGCTAACTTCTAGAGATTTCCTGAACACCGTGACCAGCGTTAACATAAATATCTCTTACTAGATTATGACGCGATACGACATTAGATTGTGACGCATTGCGATCAATTATTCAAAGTGCCCCCAAAGAGGTTGCTTAAAACTATTGCCATATCGCAAATGCTGCGCGTAACTTTTCGCTAGCTCGCGGTCATATCAGATTCAAGATCGATTTCCTTACCGGGCCGAACATCGGCACACCGGTACTGGTTCGGTCGTGGATTTCCGTTCGCAAAAAAGGGGATAGAAATGGCTCATCGGGGCGAGACCAAGGGAAATTATCAGTCAATCGCCGGCCGAAAGCGCCGCGGTCTCCGGCTGTCCGGGACCACCTCGGCTGTCGGGGCGTTCTTGGCGTTCGGGCTGACACCATTGGCACTACCGCCGGCCCAAGCCGATGTCGAGGACCTGTTGGACCCCACCAGCTGGGGGACCCTGTTCGACCCGAGCAGCTGGGGCGCGCTGTTCGACCCCGGGGTGCACGGCGGTGATGACTTGAGCAGCGCCCTTGCCACCACTTCCTCGGACCCCCTTGCCTGGCTGAACGACATGTTCAGCGGCAGCGGCAGCGGCAGCGCCCAGCCGACCGACTTCGGCGACCAGATCGCCGACTCGTTCCAAACCGACTTCTGGCTGCCGATCCATGCCATGTTGCAGGACTGGATCAATAGCCCACTGGGCATTCAGATCGACAACGCGATCAACACCGCGACGGGAGTATTCCTGATCGGCAACGGTACGACCGGCACCGAGGCCGACCCGACTGGCGGCAACGGTGGCTTCTTCTTCGGCGACGGCGGCCACGGCTGGAACAGCACCGAAGTCGGGGTGGTCGGCGGAAACGGCGGGGATGCAGGCGGATTCGGCAACGGCGGCGACGGCGGCTCCGGAGGACTTGGCGCCAATGGCGGCAACGGCGGCAACGGCGGCGAGACATGGGGAAACGGTGGTGACGGTGGCGCCGGCGGTACCGGCACCTTCGCCGCAGGCGGTTCCGGCACCGGCGGCGACGGCGGCAACGGCGGCAGCTCCGGCGCCGCCAGTGACATCTTCGGCGCATTCGCCGCCGGCAACGGCGGCAATGGCGGCATGGGCGGCACCGGTGCCGCCGGGGGTAACGGCGCCGACGGCGTCGGTGCGGGCTCCAGCGGCGGTAACGGCCACATCGGCGGGCTCGGCGGCAACGGCGGCAACGGCGGTGCGGGTGGCACGGTCATCGGCACCGGCGGGACCGGCGGCGGTGGCGGCACCGGCGGCCTCGGGGGCAATGGCGGCAACGGTATCAATGGCGCGGCCGGCACATTTGCCAACGCAGGCACCGGTAACGGGCAGATCGGCGGCAATGCCGGCAACGGCGCGGCTGGCGGCGGCGGCGGCAAGGGCGGCGCGGGGGGCCACACCAACCTCTTCGGCAGTCCCACCGATCAGGGCGTCGGCGGCAACGGCGGCCACGGCGGCAACGCCGGCGTGGCCGGTAAGGGCGGGGCCGGGGCCAGTGGCGATACCGGCCATCCCGACGGTGGCGCCGGCGCCAACGGAGGCTCAGGCGGCAACGCCGGGGCAGGCGGCGCCGGCGGTACGGGACAGACCACCGGTAACGCCGGCGCACACGGTACATCCAGTGTCGGCGGCAACGGCGGCGACGGTGGCGGCGGCCTTGCCGGCAGCAACGGAACCGCCCCCGGCGCCAACGGCACCGACGGCGGAAACGGAGGCCACGGTGGCAACGGCGGTGCCGGCGGCCTCAACGTGGACAACACTCACGCTGCCCAAGGTGTCGGCGGCAACGGCGGCAAGGGCGGCAGCGGCGGCAACGGTGTCGCCGGAGCCAACGGCACAACCGGCGACAACGGCGGCAACGGGACCGCCGGTACCGCGGCAAACCCGAACGGCACCAACGGCTCCGACGGCGGCACCGGCACCAACGGCCAAGACGGCGGCAACGGCGGCAAGGGCGGCAACGGCGGCGCAGCCGGCACCGGTTCCACCAACGGCGCTGTCGGTGCCGGGGGTGTCGGGGGCAACGGCGCCAACGGCGGCATTGGCGGCGACGGCGGCAATGGCGGTACCGGCGGCAACGGCTACAACGCCGCCGCCGACCCCAACGCAACGCCCGGCACCAGCGGTGGCAACGCCGGTGACGGCGGCGCAGCCGGAACCGGCGGCCAGGGCGGCGACGGCGGTAACGGCGGCAAGGGCGGCTTCGACGGCAACGGCGCCAACCAGGCCACTTCCGGTGTCAATGGAGACGGTGGCCAAGGCGGAAACGGTGGCACGGCCGGCCTGGGCGGTGACGGTGGCAGCGGTGCGGCCGGCGACCAGGCACATCCTGACGGCGGGGCCGGCGGCAACGGCGGTAATCCCGGCAGCACAACCGCGACAGGCGGTCCGGGAGGCGCGGCAGGTGTCGGTGGCACCGGCGGTCACGCCGGCAACGCCGGCAGTGATGGCACGGTTCCGCAGATCGTCTCGGGCAACGGCGGCAACGGCGGAGCGGGCTTTGACGCCAGCGACCTGACCAACGGCTTGAGCGGCGGTAACGGCGGCGCCGGTGGCAACGGGGGCTCGCTGGGCAATGGCGGCAACGGCGGCGATGGCGGCGGTGGCGCGACCGGTCTCACCGGCGTCAATCCTCCTCCGAGCAGTTTCGCAGCCGACGGCACTCCCGGCGATCCGGCTAGCGGCCACGGCTCGGCGACCGGCGGCAACGGCACCGACGGCGCCAACGCCACCGTCCCCGGCGAGGCCGGCGGCAACGGCGGCAGCGGCGGCACCGCAAAGTCTGACGGTTCGGGCGGGATCGCTACGGGCGGCAACGGCGGCGACGGCGGCAACGGCGACCTGGGTGCGCCAGGCGGCGTCGGCGGAGCCGGCGGCAACGCCACCGGTGAGGGCTCGCAGAGCACCGTGACCGGTGGCAACGGCGGCGACGGCGGCAACGGTGGCACCGGAGTCCAGGGCGGCACCGGTGGTAGCGGCGGCAGCGGCGGCGCCGGCGGCACCGGCGGCAACCTGTTGGCGAACACCGCCGGTAACGGCGGCGACGGCGGCGCCGGTGGCACCGGCGGCACCGGCGCCACCGGTGAGACAGGCGCCACCGGTGGTGCCGGTGGCACGGCAGGCGCCGGGCTGGCCCACGGATCCGGCGGTGTTGCCACCGGCGGCAACGGCGGCGACGGCGGCGACGGCGGAACCGGTGGCACCGGCGGAACCGGCGGCGACGGCGGCAACGGCGGCGCAGCGGGTACCGCGCAAAACGGCACCGTCACCGGCACAGCCGGCACTGGCGGCACAGCCGGCGGCGCCGGCACCGGCGGAGACGGCGGCGACGCCGGGGCCGGCGGCACCGGCGGGACGGCAACGACAAACGGCGGCAGCGATCCGGGGACAACGGGCCAAACCGGCGCCGACGGCACCGCCGGCTCGCAGGGCGCCACCGGTACAGCCGGCCAGCCAGGCCTACCCGGCTGACCTTCCGCACTCCAGTGCCCCGCACGCTACGGCGAGCGGGGCACTCGAGTGCTGGTTGCGCGTCGTCGGTATCAGCTCTTGAAAGGCAGAATCTTGTTGAGCTGGTCGAGTTCCTTGCGCAGGTCGTGGATCAGTGCGGTGCCCCTGGCGGTGTGCGCCACCGCATTGATGCCGTCCTTCTGCTTCGCCAGCTCCGCGATGTCCTGGTAGGCGGCACGCACCGATTCGAGCGTGCGCGCGAGCAGGTCGGTGGTGGCCTGGGTGTCGTTTGCTTGCGTCACGGCATCGCAGCCTATCGCCTCACGATGGGAACCGCGAGGAAATCGTGGAGTACGCAACCTGGCAAACTCCTGCGACATCCGGCATAGTCTCTCGACAACACGACGGATCGGAAGGGATGGCCGTGAAGCGCTACGTCACCGGAGGGCTGACCACCGTGTTGGGGGCCGCGGCGCTGATGACCGGGTGGCTGATCGCCTCGGCACCGGCAGCCCAGGCGGGCTGTCAGGACAACCCGCTGCTGTTCTTCTCCACCGCCCAGAAGTGCGACGGGCCGATTCAGCCCGACGGTAGCTGGCAGCGCTGCGTGGTCTATTACTACGAACCACCGAAATCACCGCCGTCGCAGCAGGACTGCCACTCGATGGGACCGGGCCGGGATTATCCGTTGCACTCGTTCTACATGCCGGAAACCCACATCGACCCGTAGCGACCTCAGTCCATCAGCTGGGCGGCGACCGTCGCACCGAGCTCCCAGCAGGCTTCCAGTTCGGCCTTGCCGGGCTTGCCCGAGACCACCACATAGTCGGCGGCCTTGATCCAGCCCAATCCCGTGGTGATCGAGTCGACGGCACGCTCGGCGCCCTCGGTGCCTTCGTTGCCGTGCAGGAAAAGCCCGAACGGCCGGCCGCGGGTCGAGTCCAGGATCGGGTAGTAACACACATCGAAGGCGTGCTTGAGGGCACCGCTGAGGTAACCCAGGTTGGCCGGGCTGCCCAACAGGTAGCCGTCGGCGTCCAGCATGTCGGTCGGCGACACCGACAATGCCGGCCGGCGCACCACCTCAACGCCCTCGATCTCCGGGTCGGTCGCGCCCGACAGCACCGCCTCGAACATGGCCTGGCAGTAGGGCGACGGCGTGTGGTGCACCACCAGCAATGTCTTGCTCACTGCTGCGCCTGAAGCTGGACCGCGGTCTTCATCGCCTCCCGCGCGCGGCGCCGGTCTCCGGCGAACTCGTAGGCCCGAGCCAGCCGATACCAGCGCCGCCAGTTGTCCGGGTCGGCGTCGAGCTCGTCTTGAATCGTGTGGAACAGGGCGTCGGCGGCATCGCGTTCGATGCGTCCGGACGGCCGCCGCGGCAGCGAACTCGCGTCGAGTTCCATCCCGTCGGCAGCGATCAGCCGTGACAGCCGCTGGTGGGCGAAACCGTCCCGCAGGGTGGCGATCATCGCCCACAGCCCGATGAACGGCATGATCAGCAGCGCCGCGCCCAACCCGATCGCCGATACCGAACCGGAGCCGATCAGCAGCACCGCGATCCGGCCCAGGAACACCAGATACATCAGCAGCGCCAGGCACATGAACGCGATGAGCAACTTCATCCGCACCGCCGCCGACATCGTCACCACGCCTACTTCAGGTCGAGCAGGGGTTCGATGCCGATGGTCAGGCCGCCGAAGTCCGCGACCCGCCGCACCGCCAGCAGTACCCCGGGAACGAACGAGGTCCGGTCGATGCTGTCGTGCCGGATGGTCAGCGTCTCCCCCATGGTGCCGAACAGCACCTCCTGGTGGGCGACCAGCCCGGCCACCCGTACCGAGTGCACCGGGACACCATCGACGTCGGCACCGCGCGCTCCCGGCAGGCCGGTGCTGGTGGCATCGGGGTTGGGCGGCAGACCCTTTCGGGCTTCGGCGATCAGTGCGGCAGTGCGGGTCGCGGTGCCTGACGGCGCGTCAGCCTTCTGCGGGTGGTGCAGCTCGATGACCTCCACCGATTCGAAGTACTTGGCGGCCTGTACCGCGAAGTGCATCGACAGCACCGCGCCGATGGCGAAGTTGGGGGCGATCAACACCGCCGCACCGGGTTTGGCGGCCAGCCACGAGCGGACCTGGGCGATCCGCTCCTCGGTGAAACCGGTGGTGCCGACAACGGCATGAATCCCGTTGTCGATCAAGAACTTCAGGTTGTCCATCACTACGTCGGGGTGGGTGAAGTCGATCACCACCTCGGTGCCGCCGTCGGTCAGCAAGCTCAGCGCATCGCCGGCGTCGACCTCGGCGGACAGGGTCAGATCTTCGGCGGCGCGAACCGCCGCAACCATCGTGGCTCCGACCTTGCCCTTGGCGCCCAGCACTGCTACCCGCATGGCTGCCACCCTACTGGCAGCGGGTCTCAGGACACCTCTCGGCGGGTCTCGTCGGGCCGGTCGGCATCCGCCAGGCGGTCGGCCACGAAGCGGGTCATCATCTCGAAGGCCGCCCGACTCTCCGACAGGAACGGGAACAACGCCGGGAAGGCATGCACTTGACTGGCCCACAGTTCGAGTCGGCTGGACCGATTGTGCGTCAGCAGCGCGGCGTGCAGCCGTTCGTTGTCGCAGCGCAGGATCTCCGACTCGGCTGCGATCATCAGCGCCGGCGGCATCGTCTCGAGTCGCCCGTTGATCGGCGACAGCTCGTGACGCATCGGCAGCGACGGGCACACCTGATCGACGAGGTCCGGTAACGCGTCGGCGATGCCGAATGCGTCGGTGGCCATGTTCGGGTGGATGCTGCGGGCTGCGCCGTCCAACTCCAGCAGTGCCGAGATTCCGATCACCCCGGCCGGAGACGGCAACCCGTCCTGTTGGGCGGCCAAGGCGGTGGCAAACGTCAGGAAACCCCCCGCGGAGTCTCCGGCGATCACCGTCTTGGCCGGGTCGGCGCCCTGGTCCAGCAGCCAGCGGTAGGTGGTGACGCAGTCCGCCACCGAGCCGTCCACGGTCACCTCGGGGAACTGCTGGTAGTCGACGTGTATCACCGGCAACCGGGTGCGCCGGGCCAGGGTCGCCACGACATGCAGGTGGGTGTCGAGACCGCCGGTGAAGAACCCGCCGCCGTGAAAGTACAAGATGACGCCGTCGCTCAGCGGCGCGTCACAGTCTTTTCTGCGAACGACCTCGACGGGAACCCCTGCGGCGGACTCGCGGGTGAAGCGGATCCCGAAAAACGGCCGCAGCCGTTGCAGGCGGGCCACGGTGTTGGTACGGCGGCCCAACTTCGTCAATACTCCGGGCATTGCCTCGGGGCCCCCACGGCGGCTGATCCACCGCACCAACCGCGGCATCACCGCCGCAAAGACGACGTAGATGATTCTGGCCAGCAAACTCGCGCGACGGACCGGACCCACACCAGACATCCGGGCAGTCTATCCGGACAGGCACTGCTGACGCTCAGGCGTCGATGACGATCCGGCCGCCAGTGGCGCGCGAGACGCAGACCAGCATCTCGCCGTCACCCTCGGCGGTGCGTCCGCGCCGGTCGACGTCGCCGGAGACCACCTTCACCTTGCAGGTACCGCAGAAGCCCTGCCGGCACGAGCAGGCTGTGGTCGGGTCGACGTCGAGCATCACGTCCAGCGCCGAGCGGTCCGCGGGTATCAGCAGCAGGCGCCGCGACCGAGCCAGTTCCAGCTCGAACGGCACACCGTCGACCACCGGCGGCGGGCTGAACCGTTCGTAGTGCAGCGGGGCCTTCTTGTTCTCGGCGTGCTGGTCGCGGGTGATCCGCACGGACTCGAGCATCGCCGTGGGCCCGCAAACGTACACCGCGGTGTCCGGGCCGGCGCCGGCCAACAGTTCGTCGGTGCCGGCGAAGCGCCCCTGCTCGTCGTCGGCCCACACGGTGACCCGATCGGGGTCCACCGCCAGCACCTCGTCGAGCAACGGCATGTCGGTTCGGCTGCGGCCGGCATAGACCGCACGCCAATTGATTCCGCGCTGTGCGGCCTCACGCAGCATCGGCAGCATCGGGGTCACGCCGATCCCGCCGATGACGAACAGCACGTCGCCCTCGTCGGTGCCCAGATAGAACGCGTTGCGCGGGCCCTCGAACACCAGGGTGTCGCCCACCGCGTAGGACTCGTGCATCTCGACCGATCCCCCGCCGCCGTCGTCGAGCCGGCGCACCGCGATGCGATAGTCGGTGCGCCGCCCCGGCACACCGCACAGCGAGTACTGACGACGGCGGCCCGACGGCAGTTGCACGTCGATGTGACCGCCGGGTGTCCAGGACGGCAGCAGTCCGCCGTCCGGGTCGGCGAGCGTCAGGGCGACCACGTCCGGGGTCAGCATCTCCCGCTTGGTGACGACCGCAGAGATCGTCCGTGACACGGGGGCCACTCGCGACGGCTTCCACCTCGACAGCCCCGAGATACCGCCGAATACCGTGACCGCGCCCCAGAGCATGTTGAAGAACCGGTCGTGCTTGCGCCGACCGTAGAGGTCGGCAGGCCGGGAAGTCCAGATCTCTTGCGACATATCAGCGTTGCCGGCTATCCGGGGAGTCCTGACGGAGGCCGTCTGCACTGTCGGACACGTTCTGGTCCACCCACTCGGCGGTGTGGCGGGCGATGATGTCGGGGCGATCTGTCACCACCCAGTGCCCGCCGGCGATGTCCAGGACCCGATGGCGAGCCGGGATCGAGCCGGTGAACCGCTGCAGCGCGGGGCTGACGAACAGGTCCAGCCGCGGTGCGAGCACCTGCACGGCCACGTTGGTGACCGGAAGCGGCGAGGCCGGTTTCAGCAACGGCCTCGGCATGTTCGCCCGGTACAGGTTCAACCCGTTGACGTAGTCGTTCTCCCCGCGTGGCATCGGGCGTTGCGGGCCACCCGACCGGCCGATACGGTCAAGCGCACCAATGACTTTACTGCCGAATCCGGACCGGAAGATCGCCTCCGGCAGCCGCGGGGTCAAGAACAGCCAGATGTAGGTCGACTCCAGCAGTTGGCGGATGACGTCGATGGCGCTCCGGACGTTGCGGGCCGACCGCAGGAACTTACCGGCGTAATCGAGCTGCGGCCCCGAAATCGAGGTGTAGGAGGCAATTTTGGTCGCTACGACCGGATCGGTCACCGCGGCCCAGCCCTGGATCGAGCCCCAGTCGTGCCCCAACAGATGGACCTGGCCCACGCCGAGGTGGTCGATCACCGCGCCGACGTCGGCGACGAGCTGAGGAAAGCGGTACCCGGACCGGTCCGCCGGGACCGACGAATCACCGGCGCCACGCACGTCGTAGGCGACGACGTTGTAGCGGCCCAGCTCGACCAGCTCCTCGGCCACCCCGTCCCAGACGTGGTGGTTGTCCGGGTAGCCGTGGATGGCAAGGATCGTCGGCCGCTTCGGGTCCAGGTCGGTGTAGGCGTGCACCGCCAGACCCACACCGTCGGACGCGATCAAGCTACTCATCTACTGCACTCCTTGTGGGGCTCGGTGCCGGTCAGTGGGTGGCGCGGGCAGCGGGCGAAACGGCCAGGTAGTTGACCGCCTTCTCCACTCCGCCGAGTTGCGCCGGGTGGAAGCTCGGCCGGTAGTAGGAGGCGATGGCCGGCAGGAACTCGAACGGAGCGGGCACCAGACCGCGCCGCGACACCACGAACCAGTCCCGCCAGCGCGGCTTGACGCCCGCCGGCAGTTCGGGGTCCACCTTGTACATGAACCGCAGCCCGCGCACCCACAACCACAGCATCAGCGGCGTGATGGCCAACTGGGTGCGCACCTGCCGGAAGTAGCCGGCCTGCAGGTGCTTCATCACGTCGAATGCAACGGCCTTGTGCTCGACCTCTTCGGCGCCGTGCCAGCGCAGCATGTCCAGCATCGCCGGATGCGTACCGACCTCGTCCAGCGCGGGGCTGTCGAGGACCCACTCACCCAGGATGGCGGTGTAGTGCTCGACGGCGGCGATCAGCGCCACTCGTTCGAGCAGCCAGCGCTGCTGACGGCGCTTGCCCCAGGTCGGCCGGTCGCCGAGCAGCTTGTCGAACAGCCATTTGATCTGGGCGGTGAACGGCGACATGTCGACACCGCGGGCGGCCAGGTGATCGACGACGCCCGCGTGGGCCTGGGAGTGGGTGGCCTCCTGCCCGATGAAGCCCTGGACGTCGAGCCGCAGCTGGTCGTCCTTGATCAGCGGCAGTGCCTGCTTGAAGACCTCGACGAAGAATTCCTCGCCGCCAGGAAGCAGCAGGTGCAGGACATTGCAGAAGTGCGTGGCGAAGGCTTCGCCGGGCACATAGTGCACCGGCAGGTCCGACCAGTCGAACTCGACGTCCCGGGCCTGCAGGACGATGCGCTCGTGGTCCAGCGAACCGTCATGCGGGCCCGCGGCACTGTCATCGACCTTGAGCATGGCAAGCCTCCCACCAAGTTTACAAATTGTCATTTTTGTCTTTGTGATGGACAGATCATCCGATGGGGTACAACGATACCACCGGTACCACCTTAACCGGATTGTGACCGCCATCACTTCACACCGCTCGCTGTCTCGCGACGCCGCGGCGTCGCAGCCCGTCGGCCGGATGGACTCCTAGTCATTTTGTAAACGTTTCGCTGCAAACGTTAAGAGGTTGTTAACCCGCTTGGAGCTCGGGAGCGTCGTCAGGAAACGTGTCGGATGTTGACAGGAAACGTTGAGGCACAAAGGGTCCGACTCCGAAAGAAGCCGGACTTTTTTATTGCCCGCTGTTGTATTTAAGGAGAGGCCATGTCGTTCGTAACCGCACATCCTGAGGCACTGATGAGTGCCGCCGATAACTTGTCGGGCACCGGCTTCTCGCTCGCGTCCACGAACACAATGGCTCAGGCTCCGACCATCGGGGTGCTCCCTCCGTCCGCGGACGAGGTCTCGGCGATGCTGGCCGCACGATTCGCCACCCAGGCGCAGCTTTACCACCAGGTCAGCGTCCAGGCCGCCGCCATTCACGAGATGTTCGTGGCCAATCTCAACGGCAGCGCCAACACCTACGCGGCCGCCGAGGCCACCAACGCGATCGCGGCCGGATAGGGCGGGGGGCAATCAATGGATTTCGCAGCGCTTCCACCGGAGGTCAACTCCGGACGCATGTACGCCGGCCCTGGTTCAGGGTCGCTGCTGGCTGCCTCGGCGGCCTGGGATGAGCTGGCCCTTGAGCTGCACACCGCGGCGGCCAGCTACCGATCGGTCGTCACGGAGCTGACCAGCGGTCCGTGGTTGGGATCGTCGTCGACGAAGATGACGGCGGCGGCCGCACCGTATGCCACCTGGCTCAGCGCCACCGCCGAGCAGGCCGAGCATACCGGCGCACAGGCCAAGGCCGCGGCCGCGGCCCATTCCAGCGCCTTTGCCATGACGATTCCGCCGCCCCTGATCGCCGCCAACAGAGCGCAGTTGGCGTCTCTGGTCGCGACGAACTTCTTCGGACAGAATGCCCCTGCCATCGCCGCCACCGAGGCTCAGTACGCCGAGATGTGGGCCCAAGACGCATCCGCGATGTACAGCTACGCCGCGGGTGCGCAAACAGCATCGGAGATGATGCCGTTCGCCACGCCCCCGCAGACTGTCGACGGGGCCGGCGTGGCTGCCGATGGCGCCGTCGCCGGCGAGGCAGCCGCCGAGGCGGCCGGGCAGTCCGCCGTCTCGCAGGCGATGCAGGCACTGCCGAACGCGCTGCCGTCCTCAGCAGAAGCGATGGCATCCGAAGGGCTGGGGCTTCCACCCATCTTCGGCGATCTGGCGACGCTGGGCGCCGCTCCTGTCTCAACCATGATGAGCAGCGCCATCATCGCCGCCTTCATACCCGAATATCTCATCGCCGGTGCCGCGCTCCCGTCGCCCTTCGGTCTGGAGGCGGCGGCACCCGCCGCTGTCGCGGCGGGTCTGCCGTTGGGCCGGACACCGACACTGGGAGCTGCCGGCCTGGCGTCGGCGACATCGTCGGCATCGGCCGGGATCGGCAACGCGGCCTCGGTCAGCGGCTTGTCGGTGCCGAGGGCCTGGGCCACGACGGCTCCGGAAATGCGTTTGGCCGCCGCCGAACTCCCGGCGCCCAGCCTCGCCACCGGAACTTCGGCGATGTTGAGCGGCATGCCGCTGCTGGGCGGTGCTCCGCTGATGGGTGTGGGCCCGCGTGGCAGTGCCGCGGTGCGGGCCAAGGACGACCAGAACGAAGAGGCCAAACGCAAGGCGGCTAAGGGGCGCCGGTCGTCCATGTGGTGAGTCGGGCTACGAGTCCGCCGGCATCAACCCGCCAGGTCGGCGACGATGTCGGCGGCCGGCCCCGAGCGGACCGTCCGGTATGCGGTCCCGGCCCACAGGCTGGTGCCGTGCGGATCGTCCAGCGCCACCGCCGCCGCCCGGATGGGCGTGGTCATGTGGTGTATCTCCGGGTATCCGACCGGCGCCACGTTCTCGAAGGTGCGGCTGAAATCGTTCTCCAGGCCACGCGCGTACCGCCCGGAGAACGCACACGTCACAACGGTGTTGCCGAACTCCGGGTTGGTCAGCGCTGCCCGATGCGTTGGGTTGGTTCCCGCCTCATCCGCCAACAGCAGTGCGGTACCCACCTGGGCGGCCACCGCTCCGGCGCCCAGCACGCCGGCCACATCGGCCGCGGTGCCCAGGCCGCCCGCCGCCACCAGTGGGATTTCGCCGTGCGCATGGCGGATCTGGGCCAGCAGTTCCTCGAGGCTGTCGCTGCCCGGCTGCACGTCCGGCGCAAAGGTTCCGCGGTGCCCGCCGGCGCCTGGGCCCTGCACCACCAAGGCCTGGGCGCCGTGCGCCAGCGCAATACCGGCCTCGTAGGCCGAGGTCACCGTGACCATGGTCAGGATGCGCAGGTCGCGCAGCCGCTCCAAATCCTCGGGCTGCGGTGCCCCGAACGTGAACAACGCCACCGTCGGCCGCAGATCGGCGATCACCTCCAGCTTTTCCGACCAGCAGTCATCGTCACCGAAGCGGGGCCGGCCCAGCTCGACGCCGTAGTGGTCGGCCAGTGGCGCCAGGAGATCGGCATAGTCGTCGAGCAGCACCAGGTCGGCATCGCTGGGTTGCGGCACAAACAGATTGGCCCCGACCGGACCGGAGGTGGCCGCACGCGCGGCGGTGATGTCGTCGGCGAACTGTTGCGGGGTGCGGTAACCGCCGGCGACGAATCCCAGGCCACCCGCCTGCGAGACCGCGGCGGCCAGTGCCGGTGTGCTGGGTCCGCCCGCCATCGGAGCGCCGACCAGCGGGACCGCGAGTTCGGAGAAGCTGAAAGCCATCTCCCTAGCCTGCCATTAACCGCAGCCGGCGAGGAAGCGCCCCTTTCGACTTATACGGGCCGAGCACCGCAACACCGTAAGGCTGGCGCAACAGCTGCCTGGCCACCGCGTTGACCTCCCCGACGGTGACCGCGCTGAGCTCTTTGAGGGTGCGGGCGATGGGCCGGTGCCGGCCGTAGTTCAGCTCGGTGCGGCCCAGCCGATTCATTCGCGAACCCGAATCCTCCAGGCCCAGCACCAATCCGCCGCGCAGCGATCCCTTCGCGATCCGGCATTCGTCCTCGGTGATGCCGTCGCTGGCCACCGAGGCGAGCACCTCAGCGGTCACGGCCGCCACTTCGGTGAACCGATCCGGCTGACATGCGGTGTAGACCGACAGGGCGCCCGCGTCGGCAAAGGTGTCCACCGACGAGTAAATCGAGTAGGCCAGGCCGCGGGATTCCCGAATCTGTTGGAACAGCCGGGAACTCAATCCACCACCGAGCGCGGTGTTGAGCACCGCCAGCGCCTGCCGATGCTGCCAGTGGCGTCCCGGGGCACGCACGCCCAGCGACATGTGGGTCTGGTCCGCGTCGCGGTTGACCACGGTCAGACCGGGCACACCCGGGACCCGGCCGGTGCCGCGCCGCGGCGCGGTCGGGTGTTGACCGCGAATCAGCCTATGCCCGAAGTGTTCTCGCACCAGCGCCACCACCGTGTCATGGTCGATGTTGCCGGCCACTGCCACCACCATGCGTTCCGGGGTGTAGCGGCGCTGGTGGAAGGAGCGCAGCTGCGCGCGGGTCATCGTCGATACCGACTCGACGTTGCCGATCACCGGTCGTCCGATCGGATGGTCGCCGAACAGCGTCGACAAGAACACATCGCCCAACGCGTCCTCGGGATCGTCGTCGCGCATCGCGAGTTCCTCGAGCACCACGTCCCGCTCGAGATCGACATCCTGCGCCGCGCAGCACCCGTTGAGCACCACATCGCTGACCAAGGAGACGGCCAGCTCCAGATCGGTGTCGAGCACATGGGCGTAGTAGCAGGTGTGCTCTTTACCGGTGAAGGCGTTGAGCTCACCGCCGACTGCGTCCATCGCCTGGGCTATCCCGGCCGCCGTACGGGTCGGAGTGGCCTTGAACAGCAGGTGTTCCAGGAAATGCGCCGCCCCGGCTACCGTCGCGCCTTCATCGCGTGACCCGACGCCGACCCAGACTCCCACCGACGCCGAACGGACCGCTGGGAGGTACTCGGTGACCACCCGCAGTCCGCCCGGCAGGGTGGTGCGTCTCAGTGTTGCGCGCGACGGAATGTCAGCTCTCGGCTGCCGCGGCATCGGCAGGCTCAGCGGACGCCTGGGCCGAGCCCGCCGAATCGGCAGCGTCGTCCACGGGCACCAGCGAGATCTTGCCGCGGTTGTCGATGTCGGCGATCTCCACCCGAAGCTTGTCGCCGACCTTGACGACGTCCTCGACCTTGGCGACGCGCTTGCCCTTACCGAGCTTGGAGATGTGCACCAGCCCGTCCCGGCCCGGCAGCAGCGACACGAACGCGCCGAAGTCGGTGGTCTTGACCACGGTGCCCAGGAACCGCTCGCCGACCTTGGGCAGCTGCGGGTTGGCGATCGCGTTGATCTTGTCGATCGCGGCCTGCGCCGACGGTCCGTCGGTGGCGCCGACGAACACGGTGCCGTCGTCCTCGATCGAGATCTGCGCGCCGGTCTCCTCGGTGATCGAGTTGATCATCTTGCCCTTGGGCCCGATCACCTCGCCGATCTTGTCCACCGGGACCTTGATGGTGGTGACCCGCGGCGCGTAGGGGCTCATCTCGTCGGGGCCGTCGATGGCCTCGGCCATCACCTCCAGGATCGTCAGACGCGCGTCCTTGGCCTGGGCAAGAGCACCTGCCAGGACCGTCGACGGAATGCCGTCGAGCTTGGTGTCCAGCTGCAGCGCGGTGACGAACTCCTTGGTGCCGGCGACCTTGAAGTCCATGTCGCCGAACGCGTCCTCGGCACCCAGGATGTCGGTGAGCGCGACGAACCGGCGCTCGGTCTTGCCGTCGACCTCGACGTCGTCGGAGACCAAGCCCATCGCGATGCCGGCCACCGGCGCCTTCAGCGGCACACCGGCGTTGAGCAACGCCAGCGTGGACGCACAGACCGACCCCATCGAGGTGGATCCGTTGGAGCTCAGGGCTTCCGACACCTGCCGGATGGCGTAGGGGAACTCCTCGACGCTGGGCAGCACCGGCATCAGCGCCCGCTCTGCCAGCGCGCCGTGGCCGATCTCGCGGCGCTTGGGCGAACCGACCCGGCCCGTCTCACCAGTGGAGTACGGCGGGAAGTTGTAGTGGTGCATGTAGCGCTTGGACTTCTCCGGGCCCAGCGAGTCGATCTGCTGCGCCATCTTCATCATGTCCAGCGTGGTCACACCCATGATCTGGGTCTCGCCGCGCTCGAACAGCGCGCTGCCGTGCGCCCGGGGCACCACGGCGACCTCGGCGGACAGCGCGCGGATGTCGGTGATGCCGCGGCCGTCGATGCGGAAGTGGTCGGTCAGGATGCGCTGACGCACAAGCTTCTTGGTCAGGCTGCGGTAGGCCGCGCCGATCTCCTTCTCGCGGCCCTCGTAGGTCTCGGCCAGCCGCGCAGCGACCTCGGCCTTGATCTCCTCGGTGCGCTCGTCACGCTCAGCCTTGCCGGCGATGGTCAGCGCCTTGGACAGCTCGTCGGTCGCGATCGAGGCGACCGAGTAGTAGACGTCCTCGCCGTAGGCGGGGAACACCGGGTAGTCAGCGGTCGGCTTGGCGGCCGCTTCGGCCAGCTCCTGCTGGGCCTTGCACAGCGCGGCGATCGCCGGCTTGGCGGCCTCCAGGCCCTCGGCGACCACGGTTTCGGTCGGCGAGGTCGCACCGCCGGCGATGAGCTCGATGACGTTCTCGGTGGCCTCGGCCTCGACCATCATGATCGCGACGTCTGCGGACCCGTCCGCGGCTTCCACCGTCCGGCCGGCCACCACCATGTCGAACACGGCGCCTTCGAGCTGCTCCACGGTCGGGAACGCCACCCAGGTGCCGTCGATGAGCGCCACCCGCACGCCACCGACCGGGCCGGAGAACGGCAGGCCCGCCAGCTGGGTGGAAGCCGACGCGGCGTTGATCGCCAGCACGTCGTAGCACTCGTTGGGGTCCAGGCTCAGCACGGTCACGACGACCTGGATCTCGTTGCGCAGGCCGTCGACGAACGACGGGCGCAGCGGGCGGTCGATGAGCCGACAGGTCAGGATCGCGTCGGTCGACGGGCGACCCTCACGCCGGAAGAACGAGCCGGGGATACGCCCGGCGGCATACATCCGCTCCTCGACGTCGACGGTGAGCGGGAAGAAGTCGAAGTGCTCCTTGGGAGCCTTGCTGGCGGTGGTCGCCGACAGCAACATGGTCTCGTCTTCGAGGTAGGCGACGACGCTGCCGGCCGCCTGCTGGGCCAACCGGCCGGTCTCGAAGCGGATGGTGCGGGTACCGAAGCTGCCGTTGTCGATGACGGCTGTGGACTCGAATACGCCTTGTTCAATCTCAGTAACAGACATGGACGCCCGTGCGGCCTTCCTGATTCGTTCTGCTGTTTTGCAACGTCAGCTTGCAGACCAGCAAGAACTTGGATGCGGCTACGGTCGTCGATCGAAGCGGCCGGATCCGTGGCGAACTTCCAGACCCGGCTGCCACTACCGAAGACCGCCCGATTCAAGATCTCCGCTGGTGGGAAAGTGTCCCGTTGTGACGTGCCGGAGTGACGCGTGCGGACTGCACGGGCCACACCGATGTCCGGACCTTCACGGCCCGGAACGGCTTCACTCTACACGGCGGCGACTTGCGCCGACCCGGTTCGTCGTCAGCGACGCAGGCCCAGGCGCTCGATGAGCGAGCGGTAGCGCGCCACATCGACCTGGGTCAGGTACTTGAGCAGACGACGCCGGCGACCGACCAGCAGCAGCAGACCGCGGCGCGAGTGGTGGTCGTGCTTGTGCATCTTGAGGTGCTCGGTGAGGTCGACGATCCGCTTGGTGAGCAGTGCGATCTGCGCCTCCGGCGAGCCGGTGTCGGTCTCGTGCAGACCGTAGCTGGTCAGGATCTCTTTTTTCTGCTCGGCAGTCAGCGCCACGACGAATCTCCATCAATCGGTCCCGCGAATGAAATGACGGTGGCCACCGCGGACTGCAGCGCACCGATCGGCGAGTCTAGCAGCGCGCCGGCGCCTGAGCCCAATCCAGGCCGGAGCGAGCCCGCGAGTCAGTCACCGGCCAGCAGGTGGCGGGTCTTGTCGACGTCGGTATTCATCACCGCCACCAGATCCGCCACCGAATCGAACTTCTCCTGACTGCGGATTCGGCTGACGAAATCGACGGCGACCCGCTGCCCGTACAGATCGGCGGTTTCGTCGATCACGAACGCCTCCACGGTGCGGGCCCGCCCGGAGAACGTCGGGTTGGTGCCCACCGAGACCGCGGCCCGGCAGCGCTGACCGGCGACCACGGTGCCGGGCACCTGGCCGTGCCCCAGAACGGTGAACCACGCGGCATACACCCCGTCGGCCGGGATGGCCGCGTACGCCGAAGGCGCCACGTTGGCGGTCGGGAAACCCAGGTCCCGCCCCCGGCCGTCGCCACGCACCACCAGGCCCTCGACCCGGTGCGGCCGGCCCAGCGCCTCGGCGGCCGCGGACACGTCGCCGGCATCCACGCAGGACCGGATGTAGGTGGAAGAGAAGGTGACCGCGGGGACCGCGTCCGAGTCGGGGCTTTCGGCCACCAACGACACCGATTCCACGCCGAAGCCGAACTGCTCACCCGCCCGGCGCAGCGTCTCGACGTTGCCCGCCGCCTTGCGGCCGAAGGTGAAGTTCTCCCCCACCACCACCTCCACCACGTGCAGGTGCTCGACCAGCAACTCATGGACGTAGCGGTCCGGGGTGAGCTTCATGAAGTCCGGGGTGAACGGAATGACCAGGAACACGTCCACGCCGGCCTGCTCGACCAGCTCGGCGCGGCGCGCCAGCGTGGTGAGCTGCGCCGGGTGATTGCCCGGGTAGACGACTTCCATCGGATGCGGGTCGAAGGTCATCAGCACGGTCGGCACCCCGCGTGCCACGCCGATCTTCACCGCACGTGAGATCAGTTCGGCATGGCCGCGATGCACACCGTCGAACACCCCGATGGTGAGCACGCATCGGCCCCAGTCTGTGGGGATCTCATCCTGCCCCCGCCACCGTTGCATATCGGCAAGCCTAAACTGTCTCATCGTGAGCCCTTGGGAGCAGTCGGATGGGCTGACTACCGTCGCCCAGGACTATCTGAAAGTCATCTGGACCGCCCAGGAGTGGTCGCCCGACAAGGTCAGCACCAAGATGCTGGCGGAGAAGATCGGCGTGTCGGCCAGTACTGCCTCGGAGTCGATCCGCAAGCTGGCCGACGCAGGCCTGGTCGATCACGAGAAGTACGGCGCGGTGACCCTGACCGATGACGGTCGGCGGGCGGCGCTGGCGATGGTGCGCCGGCACCGGCTGATCGAGACGTTCCTGGTCTGCGAGCTGGGCTACAGCTGGGACGAGGTGCACGACGAGGCCGAGGTGCTCGAGCACGCGATGTCAGACCGGCTGATCGCGCGTATCGACGCCAAGCTGGGGTTTCCGCAGCGCGACCCGCACGGCGACCCGATCCCGGCACCCGACGGGCAGGTGCCGACTCCCCCGGCACGCCAGTTGTGGATGTGCGGGGACGGCGAATCGGGGACGGTGGCCCGCATCTCCGACGACGACCCGGAGATGCTGCGCTACTTCGCCCAGGTGGGCATCAGCCTGGACGCCCGGGTGCGGGTGCTGACTCGCCGCGATTTCGCGGGGATCATCTCGGTGGCCCTGGAGTCACCCGACGCATCTGACGGCGAGCAGGCCACCATCGACCTGGGCAGCCCTGCCGCCCAGGCGATCTGGGTGGTGTGACCTACACCGTCACTTCAGATGGCCGGCGAGTTGGCCCTCGGCACCGAAAAGTTCACGCTGCCAGCGGGTCACCAGTTCGGCGGTGTCGATCTGGTCGGGGTGAAAGTCCCGCTTCTTGAACGGGCGCATGTCGGAGTAGAACCCCTGCCACATCGGGTTGCGCAGCATCTGAACCGTTTCCTTGAGGATGCGCAGCGGTTGGCGGCGGCCCTCGACATCATTGGTGGCGATCGAGCACCAGGTGAACAGCACCAGGATCGGAATGCCGCAGTTCTGCGCGAACCTCATCCAGCGGATGCGGGTCGATTCGGGTATGCCGACCGCACGGTAGACGTCGAATGCGACCGACTTGTGCTCCAGCTCTTCCAGCGCATGCCAGTTCAGCAGATTGCGGATCTCCGGGTCGTACATCATCGCCTGGACCGCAGGGCGTTTGAGGATGTTCTCCGCCCACACCGCGGTGAAATGCTCGGCGGCCACGGTGAAGCCGAGGAAGAAGTGCCGGAGCCGGGGCAGCCGATCCGGATCGGGGTACTGCTTGTCGAGGAACTTCTCCATCCGCTCGGTGCTTTCCAGCAGGTACTCGAACCACGCGGTCGGGTATCCCATCGCGGTGAGTTGCTCGTTGAGCTCACGGTGTTGTAAGCCGTGCGTCTTCTCCTGCCCGATGAAGCCGGCCACTCGCTTACGCAGGTCCGGGTCGTCGAGCTGATCTTTGTAGCGGCGCACCGAGCGGACGAAGATGTCCTCCCCCGGTGGGAAGATCGCCGACAGGATCGCCACCAGGTGGCTGAACACCATGCTGCCGTCGGCGAAATACTTGTCGCCCGGAGGCGCATCGTTGAACCCGAAGTTCATCCGCCGCACCGTCAGATCCACTACATCGCGAGAAGCAACCATGAGGACCAGCCTGGCCGATGCGAATGCTCCGCGGAATGCGCGAATCGGACAGCGATTTGATCGATTCGGACAACCCGCTCAGGCTCTGACGCGGCGATGCCTGCTCGGCGGCGTCCCGGTCCAGCGGCTGAAGGCGCGGGTGAAGGCGGCGGTCTCGGAATAGCCGAGCTGGCGTGCCGTCTCCTCGACGGTGAGCCCGGACTCGAGCAGGGCCACCGCGAGCGTCACCCGAACCTCATCCACCAGGGCGCGGTAGCTGGTGCGTTCAGCCGCCAGACGCCGATGCAGGGTGCGCTCGGTGATGCAGAGCTCGTCGGCGATCTCGGCCATGGCCGGCAGTTGGCCGGGATCGCGGACCAGGCGGGAGCGCACCAGCGCGGCCATCCCGCGGCGCTGGCGGCGCGACTCAAACAACTCCTCACACTGCTGCGCGCACGTCAGTGCGGTCGCGGCGTCGGCGGCCGGCATCGCCAGCGTCAGCACATTCGCCGGGATGGAAATCGCGCTGCGTGTCGCCGCCAAGTCGAACTCGACTGCCAGCCAGGGAAATTCCAGCCGATCAACCGGGAAGTCGATACCCGCAAGTTCCACTTTCAGCGCGATCGTGGAATCCAGCTGTCCGATCAGCAGCGGCGCGACATTGATCACGGCGAACATGTCACGTTCGAGCATGAACTCGCGCACGTCGGCGGGAACAGCGCTGTTGTCGAATACCAGGACCGCGCCATCGTCGGTGTCGCAGCGGGTCAGCCGGTGAAATGTCGATGACAGTGCCGCGTACCGGCAGGCGATGTTGACCGCGTCCCCCAGCGTCGGGCTCGCCAGCAACGCATAGCCGAGTATGCCCATGTTGGCGAAGTTGTACTGAACCCCGACGTCGCAGGCGAACTCGTGCGGATCGTCAACACGCGCAAGGATGTTACGGACGATTCCCAGCTCCTGGCCGGCTTGGACTTCGGTGGCACTGTCCTCGATGTCGGCCACACTGAGATTGGTCCCCGCCAGGCAGTCCGCGGTATCGATGCCGTGCAGCCGGGCCGCCGCCAGCAGATGCCGGCAAGTCGCCGCGGGCCGCGGAATATCCCAATCCGCCTGCGCGGCACCGCCGATCGACATGTGTCCGAATATATCAAATTTGTATCGGGTAGCCCCTACCGCACTACGATTTGCCGATGGCCAAACTTGAGTTGTCCAGTGAGCTGTCGCTGCCTCCCGCCGAAGCCTGGTCCCACGCATCGAATCTGACCGAGTTGGGCGACTGGCTGTCCCTGCATCAGGGATGGCGTTGTGAGATCCCGGCCGAACTCGAGGCGGGGATGACCCTGGTCGGGGTGGCGGGAGCCAAGGGGATGCGCAACCGCGTCACCTGGACGGTCCGCAAGGTCGACCCACCGGCGCTGCTGGAGCTCACCGGTGACGGAGTGGGCGGTACCAAATACGGTCTGTCACTGGCGATCGCGCCCGCCGGTGCCGGATCCCGCTTCACACTGCGGCTCGACATGGGTGGTCGGGCACTGTTCGGGCCGATCGGGGCGGCCGCCGCCCGCACGGTCAAGGGCGACATCGAGGCATCGATCAAGCGATTCGAGACGCTGTACACCTGAACCATCAGTCGGCCCCCGCCCGGGCGTGGTAGGCGTCCCGGGTGGCTTGGTCGACGGCGAGGTATACCTGTTCAGTCTGGGTGATTTTCGACAGGAACCGCCGCGGACGTTCCGGCATCGCCTGGGCGGCCTGCAACACGAGTCGCAGGCGGCGCGGCGCGTAGGTCATGGCACGCTGTGTTCGCGCGGCGGCGATGACGGCCGCCGCAATGTCAGAGGGCTCAACCGAGACGAAGTTCTCGATCGTGCCCGGCAGCTGTACCCCGGCGGACAGGTCGGTGTGCACGATGCCCGGCAGGATGGCCGAAACCGTTATCCCGTGCGGCCGCAGTTCCTCTCGCAGCGCAGCCGTCAGGCCGACCACACCGAACTTGGTGGCACAGTAGGTGGCCACACCCGGGAAACCGGCTACCCCGGCCATCGACGCGATGTTGATGATCGTTCCACCACCACGCCCGGCGAAGCGGGTCGCGGCCAGCTTGCAACCCAGGATCACCCCGCGCAGGTTGATGGCGATCATCTTGTCCTCGGTCGTCGGCGACTCGGCCAGAAACTCCCCGGTCAGCATGACGCCGGCGTTGTTCACCAGGACGTCCAGCGGTCCGAGAATCCGTTCGGCGTCGTCGAGGAAGGCCGCGAACGATACCGGCGACGTGACATCTAACGGCAGCGCCACCATGTCGGCATCGATGGCGGCGACCGCTTGCCTCGCCAGATCGACATCGAGGTCGCCCACCGCCACCTTCGCTCCCGCTGCAGCCAACGCCTTGGCGGTGGCCAATCCGATGCCACGTGCGCCGCCGGTGATCGCGACGACCCGCCCGGTCAGGGACAGCTTCATGGTGCCCGTGTTCCTTCCAGTTCTGTGCACAGTTCGTAGTCGCGCGGGCTCGGGTCCTGCGCGAGCCGCCGCAGATAGGCGTTCGGTGTCCACGGCCACAGTTCAGGCGTGCCGTCGGCGCCCAGATACCAGCTGGTGCACCCGGTCGCCCAGACGGTCCCCGGCATGGCGGCACGCATGCCGGCATTGAACTCGTCGGTGGCTTGCCGGGTAGGGGCGACGGTGTCGAATTCCCGTTCGCGCCAACGTTGGATCCAGCGCAGGATGTGTCCGGCCTGGGCTTCGGCGATCGCCGTCAACGAGTAGTTCCCGACCGGGCTGTGCGGCCCCATCAACATGAAGAAGTTCGGGAAGCCGGGAAGCCCCACCCCCAGATGGGCGTGAGGCCCGTCCGCCCACAACTGGTCGACGGTGCGCCCGTCCGGTCCGGCCACTGCCATCGGACGCATGAACGCATGGGCATCGAAACCGGTGGCCAGCACGATGACGTCGACTTCGTGCAGAGTGCCGTCGGCGGTGATGATGCCGCGCGGAGTGACGTGGTCGATCCCGGTGTCGACCAGGTGTACGTTCGGACGCTGCATGGCTCGGTAGAAGCCGGGCGAAATCACCAGCCGCCGGCACATCGGCTGATAGTCCGGGGTGAGGCTACGACGCAGTTCCGGATCCCGCACGGTGCGAAGGTTTGCCCGGCAGGCCGCGGCCAGCGCGGTGCGCCGCCAGCCCGGCTCGACAAGGGCGCGGGCGAAGAACTCGAATCCCCGGTGAAACCCGCGGTAGGCCATCATGTCCAGGGCCGGAAACCTGCGGTGCAATGACGCGGTCCAGCTCCGGTAACCCGGGTTGGGCAGCGGCAGCACCCACTGCGCACTGCGCTGATAGAGCTCCAGACGGCTGACCGAGTCGGCCAGCCCACAGACCAGCTGTACACCGGTGGACCCAGTGCCTATCACCGCGACACGCTTTCCGGTCACATCCACGCAGTGGTCCCAGCGCGCCGAGTGCATGGCCTGACCGTCGAAGTCGGCGAGCCCTTCGATGTCCGGCATCCGCGGCTCGCGCAGCACCCCGGCCGCCGAGATCAGAAAGTCGTGCGACGCCGTCTCTCGTGCGCCGGTGGTGAGGCGCCAGCGGGACGCACCGAAGCTGGCATCCACGATCTCGACGCCGAACCGGATCAAGTCCCGAAGCCCGTACCGATCCGTGGCCCGGCTGAAGTAGTCGAGAATCTCGGCCCCCGGGGAGAACAGCTTCGTCCAGTCGGGGTTGGTGGCGAAGGTGTACTGGTAGAACCGCGACGGCACGTCGCAGGCCAGCCCGGGATAGGTGTTGTCGCGCCAGGTTCCGCCGACCTCGTGCGACTTCTCGTAGATGGTGACGTCGGTTATCCCGGCGGCACGCAGCATGATGGCCTGGCACAGTCCCGACATGCCGGCACCGATGATCCCGACCGAAGGCTGGCGAAGGGTCATGACCGCACGCCCCCACGATCGGCGTCGCGCACGGTGCGCCGCATGCTCGGCCAGACCGCCATCAACCGATCACCGAGGAGCAGGGGCGTCCGAAGATCCAACAGGATCGGGACCCACCGGGGCGCAGATACCCGGCGGGCTCGCCGGGCGATCCCCGAGGTGATCGCCGCGGCCGCCTGATCGACCGGGATGGGCCGGCCCACGGCTGCGGGCAACGTCGCCATCACAGCACCCACCCCGGAGCCGGTCAGCATGTCGCGCGCCAGTCCGGTGTCGACCAGCCCGAAATAGGCGATGCCGACTTTGACGGCAGTGCCGCCCAGTTCGATGCGCAGCGACCGGAACAGCGACTCGACTCCGGCCTTGGCAGCCATGTATCCGCTGACGGTCGGGCCGGGGATCACCGCGCCGATCGAGGCGACCGCCAGAAGATAGCCGCGACGATGCCGAAGAAACGGCAGCGCCGCGGCGGCCGTGTGGAAGACCCCGACCAGGTTGACGTCGATGACGCGGCGCCACTCCGCCGGATCCCCCGCGGCGACAGTCGCTGCGGGGCCGGCGATTCCAGCGTTGGCCACCACCACATCCACCCCGCCGAAGTGTTCGGCCACTTTCGCGCAGGCCGCCGCCGTTGAGTCGAAGGAGGTGACGTCGGCTTCGAAGGCGGTTGCCGCACCGCCGAGTTCGACGGCCAGCAGTTGTGCGTTCGCAATATCGCGATCGAGTATCGCGACCCGAGCTCCCCGGGCGACGAGTCGGCGTGCGACCTGCGCACCGATGCCCTGCGCCCCGCCGGTGATCAGCACGGTCTTGCCGGCCAGCCGTGCCGCGCCCCTCATGCCGCACTCCTGACCTGCAGCGGCACCGAAACCGGACCCTGCAGCGACGGGGTGGTCCCCCAGCGCACCGGGCCGGCCAACTCCAGGCCGCTGACCTCGTCAAGCAGCTGGTCGATCGCGGTCACCACCTCCAGCCGCGCCAGATGCGCACCCAGACAGAAGTGGATACCGTGACCGAACGCCAGGTGCGGCGCCTGGGGACGGTGGATGTCGAAGCGGTCGGGATCCTCGAATCTGCGCGGGTCACGGTTGGCCGACGCGTAGAACAACACCACCCGGGCGCCCGGTGGGATAACCGTTCCATCGATCTCGTGCGCGGTTGTCGTGCTGCGGGTCACCCACTGCACCGGCGACCCCCAGCGCGCTGTCTCCTCCACGGTCGCGCGCAGCAGGCTGCGGTCGGCGCGCAGCTGGTCGAACAGCTCGGGGTCCTGCGCGAGCCGGATCAGCAGCATCCCCAGCAGGTTGGTGGTCGTCTCGTTACCGGCCACCAGCAGGATCAGTGAGTAAAAGAAGGCTTCCTGGTCAGAGATTTCACCGCGATCGACCGCGGCACGCAACCGATCCAACAGCTCGGTGCCCCCATGCCCCGCACGGCGACGCATTTCGTCCGCGACAAAGCTGCGCAGCTGTACGTAGGACGCAACGCTGGTGGCAGCAAGACGCAGAATCTCGGGAACGCTTCTGGGACTGAAGATCTGTGCCCACTGCTCGGACACCGCGCGGAACTGCGCCCACTGGTCGCGGGGTACCCCCAACATCTGCGCGATGACGTTGATCGGCAGCGGCACAGTCAATGCCGGAACCATGTCCACAACCTGACCGTGTTTGAGTTCGGACACCCCGCCTGCCGCCAACTCCCTGATCTCAGACTCAACCGACGCGAGCGCCTTCTTGGTGAACCATGGCTGGGCGACCTGCCTCAGCCGCTCGTGATTCGGCGGATCCGAGGTGATCACCGACGGCCCCGGCGTCGAGCGCAACATAATCCCGGAAGCCGAAGAAAAGGTCTCGTTGTCACGGGCAGCGGTGTACACGTCCTGATAGCGGCCCAGCATCCACGCGCCCAGTCGCTCGTTGACCACCACCGGGTGATCACGAAGGCGTTCGAAATCCGGATAGGGATTGGCGATGCTGTCCGGCAGGGTGGGGTCGAATGTGGTCCGCGGCACCGAACGCGGCGCAGATCGCGCACGCGGACGGCGTAGGTCGCGCAAGGCACCGACGGCGATGGGTCGTCCCAGATCGGAAATCGCCGTGCGGGCAGCACCGGCGATCGCCCTGGAGCCAGGATGCAGGAGATCGGTAGGCATAGCAACGACATTAGGTTCGTTGACCGCCGTTCGGAATGTCCGAACTGGACGTAGATTTGACCGTTTCGGACACCGGTTTCACCACTTTCTGCGGATCTGTTCCATCGACAGAACTTCTAGCCCCCAGGCGTTTTCGCGGATGTCCGGCTGAACCTGGGTGCCGGGGCCGGCTGGTGTCGATCCGCACCACGTCGGCGCCCAGATCGGCCAGCGTCATTCCGGAAAATGGCACGGGGGCCAACCCGGCCAGCTCGATCACCTGCCCTGATGCCATCCAGCGGGCCCATCTGCACTACCTGTCTGCCAGTTGGTTCCGCAACAGTTTTCCGGTGGCGTTCTTCGGGAGTTCGTCGATGAAGACGACGTCACGGGGCACCTTGTGCCGGGCCAGATTCGCCTTCACGTAGGCCTTGATCCCATCGACGCCCGGCTGCCGGTTGGGGACGGCGACGACGAAGGCACGCAGCCGTTTTCCGAATTCGTCGTCGTCGACACCCACCACCGCGGCCTCGATCACATCCGGATGGTCGCTGAGCAGGTTCTCCACCTCCTGCGGAAACACGTTTTCGCCCCCGGAGACGATCATGTCGTCATCACGCCCATCGACGAACCACAGGCCGTCGGCATCGAAATGCCCGACGTCGCCGCTGGACAACATCCCGTCGACGATCTCTTTGTGGTTGCCGTCGGTGTAGCCGGTGAAAGACAGCCCGCTGGCGACGAACAGGGTGCCGACCTTGCCCGGCTCGGTGATGCGGCGTCGCTGCTCGTCGTAGCAGGCCAGTCGGCAGCCCAGCGGTGGCCGGCCGACGGTACCGGGGGCTTGCCGCAGTTCGGCCGGGGTCGCGATAGCGGCGGCGGCCACCTCGGTGGAGCCGTAGAGGTTGTAGAGCACCTCACCGAATGCCGACGCGGTGCGCCGGCACAGATCAGGCGAGAGCGCCGACCCGGCGGCGAACACCACCTCCAGCGAGGACGTGTCGTAGCGCGCCAACACCTCCGGCCCCAGATCGAGCATGCGCTGCAGCATGGTCGGGACCACGATCAGCACCCCGGCCCGGTGTCCGTCGATTGCGGCCAGCGTGGCTTCCGGATCGAAGCGCCGGGTCAGCACCATCCGGTTGCCCAGCGCCAGGCCGAGCGCGCACGTCGCCAAGCCGGTCGCGTGGAACAGCGGCGCTGGCACACAGTAGGCGCCGCGGGCCGACCAAGGGATCCGGTCCAGCAGCTGCGCCGATTGCAACGGGTCGATCTTGTTGCGCGGCGCTCCTTTCGGGGTGCCGGTGGTGCCGCTGGTCAGCAGGACCATGCCGCCGGGCTGGCCGGGCGCGGGCACCGGCGCGGTGGATCGGCCGTCGGCCAACTCGTCGAGGTCGAGCCGGGCGATCGACGACGGCAACGGTGTCAACAACTCGTCGAACTCGTCATCGGCCAGCACCGCGGTGACATGCTCCCGCGCGCAGACATCGGCCAGCTGCGGTCCGGCGAAACCGGTGTTCATCAACACCACCCGGGCACCGACCCGGTTCGCCGCACTCAGCGCCAACAGCACGCCGCGGTGGTTGCGGTACAGCACCGCGATCACCGAGCCCACCCCGATCCCGTTCGCCTGCAGGCCCCGGGCCACCGCATTCGACGCCGCCTCAAGCTCGACGAAGCTCAGCGTGCCCCGCTCGTCGGTGACAGCCGGCGCATCGCCGTATCGGGCGGCGGCGTGCGCGATCAAACCGCCGAACGCACCGTAGCGCCGGATCGCCAGGAACGCGTGCACGGCGCGGTCGGGCCGCATCGGCTCGATCATGCCCCGCCGAGCGAGCACCCGTACCGCCCGTATCCGGTCGCTCAGCATCTATCTCGTCCTCTCCCCGTTGTCTACCCGCCCGCACAGCTCCGCGATGATTCGGACCACCTCGCCGGGGTTGTCCAGCTGCGGACAGTGCCCGGACCGGGGCAGCACGATCAACTCGCTACCCGGAACCTGTTGGTGCAGAGCCCGGCTGGAATGCACCGGGATGATGCGGTCCTTCGCGCCATGAACGATCACCGTCGGGCAGCTGACCCGTAGGTCACGGTGGGCGCCCAGGGCTTCATGCCCGTACTGGAATGCGTAGCGGCCCAGTGTGGCGATATCGGAGGCCCGCGAGGTTGTCCGCGTCCAGTGCGCGATGACCTGCGGATCGGGCCGCACCCCGGGCCCGTAGAGCATCTTCGGCACCACACGCCGCGTGACACCACGCAGCACCGCCGGCGGGATCGGTGTTCGGCCGACCCGCGACCAGAAGCCGACCGATACTGGACGCCTGCTGACCATCCGAGCCAGAAAATGCCGGGCACTGAGCGGATCATCGAGTGCCACCAGGGCTTTCACCGACTCACCGCGGCGGCTGGCGGCGCGCACCGCGGTCGCCGCCCCCAGCGAATTGCCCACCAGCACCGCGGGACCGGTGTCGGCCAGGACGGCGTCGGCGAACGCATCGAACTGCGGCACCAGCAGCCCCGCCCGGCGCGGATCGGCCTGCCCGAAACCGGGCAGATCCACCGCAACGGCGTGACGGCCGGCCGCCGCCAACAGCGTGAGCACACCCCGCCAGGTGTCGGCGCTGTCGCCATACCCGTGCAGCAACACCACCGGTGTCCCGTCGCCGGCTACCGACAGCATCCGGGTGCCCACACCGTCGAAGGTCGCCCGGGTTGTGCTGATCATCCCGAAAGCAGCCCCTTGGCGATGTGGGTGACCTGAACCTCGTTACTGCCGGCGTAGATCATCAGCGACTTGGCGTCCCGGGCCAGCTGTTCCACCCGGTACTCGGTCATGTAACCGTTGCCGCCGAACAGTTGCACCGCCTCCATCGCGACCTCGGTGGCCACCTCCGAGGAGTACAGCTTTATCGCCGATGCCTCGGCCAGCGTCGGGATCTTGCCGTGCTTGGCCTTCTCCAGCGTCTGGAACACCATGTTCTGCACGTTGATCCGGGCCACCTCCATCTTCGCCAGCTTGAGTTGGATCAGCTGGAACTGGCCGATGTTCTGGCCCCACAGGGTGCGGCCCTTGGCGTATTCGACGCAGAGCCGATGGCACTCGTTGATGATCCCCAGCGCCAGCGCGGCAACCCCGACCCGTTCGGCGACGAAGTTGGCCCGGGCACTGTCACGCCCGTCGCCGCCGGTGTGCTCCTCGGTCTCGCCCAGCAGCCGGTCACGCCCCAACCGCACGTCGTCGAAGAACAACTCACCGGTCGGCGAGGAGTGCATGCCCATCTTCTTGAACGGCTTGCCCTGGGTCAGACCCGGCATGCCGGCGTCCAGAACAAAGATGAGCACCTTGCGGTTGCGCGGATCGGCACCGTCCTGTTCGTCCAGCTTGGCGTAGACGATGAGGGTGTCGGCGTAGGGACCGTTGGTGATGAACGTCTTCTGGCCGTTGAGGATGTAGTCGTCACCGTCACGCCGGACGTAGGTCTTCATCCCGCCGAACGCGTCGGAACCCGCATCCGGCTCGGTGATGGCCCAGGCGGCGATCTTTTCCAGGGTGACCAGCTCCGGCAACCAGCGTTCCTGCTGCGCCAGGGTGCCGCGCGACATGATCGTCGCAGCCCCCAGGCCGAGACTGACACCGACCGCGGCGACCAATCCCAAACTGACACCGGCGAGTTCGCTGACCAGGATCAATCCCATCGAGGCCTGAGCGCCCAGATCGCCGAAGCCGCCTTCCGATGACGCGGCCGACGTGCTCTCGCCTTCGGCGGTCTGCCGCGCGTGCGCCCTTTCCAGTCGGCTTTTGATGGCTTCGGCCGCGAGTACGTCGATCCCGAAGTCGGCGAACAGCTTCCGCAGGATCGGATACGGCGGCAGTTCACCGCTTTCCAGTGCGTCGAGGTTCGGCCGAACCTCCCGGTCGATGAATTCTCGGACGCTGTCCCGGATCAGTTCGTCGGTGTCGGACCACTCGATCATGGCAACCTCGCTGCGATGTCGTCGATCTGCCAAAGGCCGTCGGTCTCGATGGTGTCGGTGTCATGCCAGCCCTGCAAGGCCGAGATGGCACCGCCCTGCACCGCGAAGACCCGCCCGGTGACCGGGCACTTGTCGGTGGCCAGGTAGGCCACCAGCGGCGAGATGTTGGCGGGACTGAACAGGTCGACCTCACCCTCGTCCGGCTCGGCCATCAGCGCACCCATGCCGGGAGTGGCCAGGGTGAGCCGGGTGCGGGCGATCGGCGCGATGGCGTTGACCCGCACCCCGTACCGGTCCAGCTCTTCGGCGGCGATCAGGGTCAGAGCGGCGATCCCGGCCTTGGCCGCACCGTAGTTGGCCTGGCCCGCGTTGGGCAGCGTGACCCCGGACCCCGAGGCGGTGTTGATCACCGCCGCGTTGGGCTGATCCCCCGCTTTGGACTGCGCCTTCCAGTACGCCGCGGCATGGTGCAGCATCGCGAAGTGCCCCTTGAGGTGGACGTTGATCACCGCGTCCCACTGCGACTCCGCCATGCCGGGGATGAACGCATCCCGCAGGATGCCGGCGTTGTTGACCAGCACGTCCAACCGGCCGAACTCGTCGATGGCCTGCTGCACAAGCCCTTCGGCGGCGTTCCAATCGCTGACGCTGTCGGTGTTGGCCACCGCCCGCCCGCCGGCTGTCACGATCTCGTCGACAACCTGCGCAGCGGTGGTGGTGTCCGCGCCCTCGCCGGCATTACTCCCACCCAGGTCGTTGACCACCACGGCGGCGCCTTCGGCCGCGAACAGCAGGGCGTGTTCGCGCCCGATCCCGCGTCCGGCGCCGGTGATCACCGCGACCCGGCCTTCCAATACACCCATGTATGACTCCTTGTTGCCTTAGTCGGCGATGACGGCCAAGCCGTCGGTGATCGCCATTTCGCCGGCGCCTACGCGCGCGGTCTCGAATGCGTACGTCGTGGCGCCGTCGCTGCGACCGCTGGTCCAGATCCGAGTTTCCAGGTCGTCGCCGGGCAGCACCATCTTGGAGAACCGGACCGCCAACCGCCGGAGCCGGCTGACATCTGAGCCGGCCACCTCGGTGAGCACCGCCCAGGACGTGAACGCCATGGTGCACAGGCCGTGCGCGATGATCCCGGGAAGTCCGGCGTCGCGGGCGACCTCCTCGTCGAGGTGGATCGGCATCGGATCGCCGGCGGCCGGCCCGTAGCGGAACGTCTGGTCGGCATCGACGTGTTGGACGACTTTGGCCATCGGCGCCTGCTCGCGCAGTGCGTCATCGAACTTGTGTCCGGGGCTCAGTTCGCCGATCCTTTTGCCCGCATTGTGTCCGCGGAAGAAGCAGGTCACGTATTGCTCGTTGACCAGTTCTCCTTCCTCGGTGCGGCATTCGAGCAGAATCGCCGCGCGGGTGCCCTTCTCCAGTCCTTCGTAGCCGATCATCTTGCCGCGGGAGACCAGCTTGTCCCCCGGTCGGATAGGCCGGTGGAACCAGAAGTCCTGCTCGCCGTGCACCACCCGCGGGATCAGCTCGACCGGTGCCACCTCGACAGCGGGAACCAGCAGTGACTCGAACACCGGCACGATCGCGAACACCGGCGGCGCGAGGTCGCCGCTGCGGTGCGCGGCGATCGGATCGTTGGTCGCCTCGGCGTACTCGACGATGCGCTCCCGGGTGACCTCGAAGCGATCCTCGTCGCTCCACTTGTCCAGCCCGGCATCGTCGAATGCCAGATCGTCAGCCACCTCAGGCCGCCGTCGACGCCAGGGCTTCGAGCTGCTCGAGGGTCTTGTCGAGCTGCTTGGCCCCGTCCTTCTCCACAGCCTTGCCCAGCGCACCCTTGATCAGGGCGCCCTCGAAGTCGCCGGCCACGCTGAACTGGGAGCCGTCACCGTCGGGCGTGACCGTGAAGTCGAAGCGGCACTTCACGCCCGCCATGCCGGTGCCCGACATGGTGAGGCTGCGTGGGGACCCGTCCTCATCAACGACCTTCTCGACGGTCCATTCGATCTTGTTCGCCATCCCGAGCATGACGATCTTGGCCGTCAGCGTCGAACCCGGTGCCAGCGTGGCCGGTGGCTCGGTGAGCCACTTCTCGTGGATGGTGAACCACTTGTCCCAGCTGGACAGGTCGCTGATGGTGTCCCACAGCGCGTTCGGGCTGACAGCAAGGCTTTTGGTGGCTTCGATGTGCCCCATGATGTGTTCTCCTCGGTTGTCGATGGATCAGCGCTCGGCGCGCTGGTAGGCGGTGACCACGGCGGCGCCGCCGAGGCCGATGTTGTGCTGCAGGGCTGCGGTGACACCCGGCACCTGGCGTTTGTCGGCGTCACCGCGGAGCTGCCAAGTCAGTTCAGAGCACTGCGCCAACCCGGTGGCCCCCAGCGGATGTCCCTTGGAGATCAGGCCGCCGGACGGGTTGACCACCCAGCGCCCGCCGTAGGTGGTGTCGCCGTCGTCGATCAGCCGGGGCGCGTCGCCCTCGGCGCACAGGCCCAGCGCTTCGTAGAGCAGCAGCTCGTTGGCCGAGAAGCAGTCGTGCAGCTCGATCACCTGAAAGTCTTCCGGTCCCAGCCCGGACTGCTGGTAGACACGTTGCGCGGCTTGCACATTCATGTCGTAGCCGATCAGGTTCTTGGCGGAGCCGTCGAAGGTGGAGCCGAAGTCGGTGGTCATCGCCTGCCCGACGATTTCGACCGCACGACCGGCCAGGCCGTGCTTGTCGACGAACGCCTCGCTGGCCAGGATCGCCGCCCCGGAGCCGTCCGAGGTCGGTGAGCACTGCAGCTTGGTCAGCGGGTCGTAGATCATCCGCGAGCCCAGGATGTCCTCAAGGCTGTATTCGTCTTGGAACTGGGCGTAGGGGTTGTTGACCGAATGCTTGTGGTTCTTGTAGCCGATCTTGGCGAAATGCTCGGCGGTGGAACCGTGTTGCTTGATGTGTTCGCGGCCGGCGGCGCCGAACATCCACGGCGCCACCGGGAACAGCACCTCAGAGATCTCGGCCAGTGCGAGCACATGCTTTTCCATCGGCTGGGCGCGGTCGTCGTAGGTGGACCCCAGTGAGCCGGGCTTCATCTTCTCGAAGCCCAGCGCGATGGTGCAGTCGGCCAGCCCGCCCCGGATCGCCTGAGCGGCGAGATAGAGCGCGGTCGACCCGGTCGAACAGTTGTTGTTGACGTTGACCACCGGGATCCCGGTCAGTCCCAATTCGTACAGAGCCCGCTGCCCGGAGGTGGACTCACCGTAGACGTAGCCGACGTAGCCCTGCTCGATCTCCGAGTAGTCGATGCCGGCATCGGCCAGCGCCTTGGTGCCCGACTCGCGGGCCATGTCGGGGTAGTCCCACGCCGACCCGTCGTCATTGAGCCGCCGACCCGGCTTCTCGAACTTCGTCATGCCGACGCCGATCACATACACCTTGTTCGCCATGGTTCCCTTTCGCATCCAACCAGTGGCTAGAAACATACAGACCTGATTGCATCTTTACAAGGGTGTAGAGAGGGGCGCAGAGCGTGAGGGTGCGGTGCGTTGGCTCCTGCGAAATCAGTCGGCCTGCGGAAGAACGCCGGCTGCCACCTGGCGCAGGTGCACACACGCCCGGTCCCAGCGCCGCCGGGCGCGCTTGGGATCGTCGTCGATGAAGCTCGACACCAGGATGCCGCGCAGCGCATCCATCGCGGTGTAGACGACGTTGCGGATCTCCTTCTGCGCGGGATGCCCGGGCATCAGTTGGGCAATCGCTGCGATCAGGGTGCCGTTGACGACGGGTTCGACTCTTTCGATGTGCTGGGCCAGCACCCGATCGGTTCGGGCGGCGACCCAAAGTTCCACTGTCGCAATAAACATCGGCCCCTGATGGGCTTCCCACAAGAAGTCCAGGGCCGTTGCCACCGGGTCCGGTATCGATTGAACCTGGCCGAGTTCGCGGATGGCGGCCTGGGTGCGCTGCTGAGCCAGGTGCTCGATGGCGGCGACGACGAGGTCTTCCTTCGAGCGAAAGTGGTGGATCTGCGCGCCCCGGGTCACCCCCGCGATCTCGGCGATGCGCGGCGTGGTGGTACCGGCGTAGCCGTGTGCCACCAGGGATTCCACCGTCGCGTCAAGCAGTCGGGTGCGCATCGCTGCACTGCGCTCCGCCTGGGTGCGCCGCACAACCCTGCCGTCGACCTCGACCATCAGCGTCGACCGCCTTTCATGTCACCGTCGGAATACCGCGATGGCATCTTACCTTCACCAGTGCAGGTAATTGTGCGTCTACAGCTCCAGCGGATGGCGCCAGCGCAGGCGACTGAAACGGGCGAAGCCGCGGTCGGCGCTCAGCCAGGTCGCATTGTTCTCGACCGCGTAGGCAGCCAGGTATGCGTCGGCGACGTCGTTTCCGCGGGCGTCGATCTCGTCGGCAAGTTGCCGGAACAGTGCCCAATGCCGTTCCCCGGCACGAAGCCTCATGACACTCGGTGCTGCCAGCAATTCGTCGACCGCCGCGGTTGCATCGCCCAAAGTAGTCGGCTCCGCAAAGACCCTGCGGTTGGTCATCACCCGCAGGAACCCATTGAGCGCCAGGTCCGGCAGACCGAGCGGTTCGTCATCGTTGGCCAGCCGCTCAAGTAGTGCCCGGTAGTCGTCGTGTTCGGGTACGTCCACACGGTGCGCGTAGACCAGGACGTTCACGTCAACGCAGCGCATCAATCGATCCGACTTCGTCCATCACCTCGGCGACGGCGGCGTTGGAGGACAGGTCGACACCAGGCCGAAGCCCGCCGTGACCACAGGGGGTTACCGCATAGGGGCGAGGAGGTTGCGCGACGTCCGGACGAAGACCACGGCGCACAGCATCTTCGAGGACCGCCGCGACGGTCCGGCCAGAGCGAGCCGCCAGCGCCTTCACCTCTCGGTAGAGATCGTCATCCATTCGGATCGTGGTGCGCATATCGGCATCTTAGCATCAGCAGCAGGCACAAAGATGCCTACCCTGTCGGGGCGGCTCCGAGCGCCAGGGTGAGTTGCAGCACGGTCGTCGGGTCTTCGAGCTTGTCACCGTAGAGCTCGCGGAGCTGGCCGATGCGGTAGCGGACCGTCTGGGGATGCACGAAGAGCGTGGCGGCGACGTCGTCGCGGCGGCCGTGGTGCAGCAGCCATGCGCGCAGCGTCTCGATGAGCTTGTCCTTGGCCGTCGGTCGAAGATCAGCCAGCGGGGCAAGAACTTTGGCACGCAGGTCATCGAGGGCATCGGGGTCCGCGCGCAACACCAGATCGGTCAGGCAGTCGTCGGTGTCGACGGTCATCTGCGCGGCCAGGTTCAGCTCGACCGCCCGCATCACGCGGTGCACCGACGATGCGACGTCCATCCACGGCCTCGTCGGGCCGATCACGGCGCAGCGTCCGGCCAGCGATTCGAACAAACGGGACCGCCCCGGCCCCCCGGCGTCGGGGACCAGCAGGATGGCCACCGCATTGCCGGCGGGGTCGTGGGAGTCATCGGCTGCTCGCAGGGTGCGTGGATCGAGCATTCCGACGACGCCGCGTTCTTGACTCACCGGCAGCGCAACGGCGGTCAGCGTGTGCGGCGGGGACCAATCGGCGCGTTCGGCCGCCATGATCAGATGCTCAGCTTCCGCCTTATTGAGCAACTGCGACGCCAGCTGCTCACGGTTGCGTTGGCGGGCCAGCCCGGTGAGGGCCAACTCGTCGGCGTGCCCGGACACACTGAACGCCGACAGCTGATCGATGTAGGCGAACACCAACTCAGCGAACAGGGCCAGCGCGTCACCGGCCAGCCCATGGGACACCGCGATGGCGCTCAGATCACGCCAGGCGATACGAGCGCCGACACGATAGGCGGCAAGCAGTACATCGGTGGATCGACCGCTGCGGGCTTCACCTCGGCCCAGCGTGTAGGCGCCGTCCAAAGCGGGGCCGATCGACGAGGCGCCCTGGCCCGGGTGCGGATCGGTGGCCTCCTTGAGGAACCCCTCCAACGCTTGCTGCACCGCTTTCCCGATGGTGCGGCCCATCCGGCCGCTGAACGCGTCGGCGTAACTGGGCACCTCGGCGACGACGCCGGCGACCGTGCGCTCGGCGACCGATGGCAGCGCCGACCACATCGCCGACAGCACCGTCTCTGGAAGCCGCAGTTGCTGCGCAGATGTCATTTGTTATTCATTGCGAACAAATCCTGCCCTGACTTTCACAATCCTTGGCCAAGATTTTACCTCATCAGGTGCCACACCATGGGGACATGACCATCACGACCCCAGCACGGACGACCGCCGGCGGCGCCCGCCGCCGGCTGCGCAGGCTCGCCGAGCGCCTCACCACACCGTTGGTCCCGGAAGACTTCCTCGACCTGGTGCGCCCGCTGCACAGCAGCACCGATCTGCGTGGCCGCATCGTGGCGATCGCGCCCGAGACACCCGACGCCGTCACGGTGCGCATCCGCCCCGGGCGGGGCTGGAGCACTCCGCTGCCCGGCCAATACGTGCGGATCGGCATCGACGTCGACGGGGTACGGCGGTGGCGGACCTATTCGGCGAGCACCCCCGCGGATGCCGACGGTTGCTTCACCATCACCGCCAAGTGCGTCCCGGACGGCATCGTCTCCACCCACCTGGTCCGGGCAGCGCGGGCCGGAACCGTGGTGCAGCTCGACCAGCCCGCCGGCGACTTCATCCTGCCGACCCCGCCGCCGGCCAAGGTGCTGTTCGTCACCGCCGGCAGCGGCATCACCCCGGTGATGGGCATGCTGCGTGCATCCCTGCCCGAACTGGCCGATGTCGTGCTGGTGCACTGCGCTCCCACCGCCGAGGACGCCATCTTCGGAGGCGAGCTTCGCGCCCTGGCCGCGGCTGGTCACCTTCGGCTCGTGGAGATCCACACCCGATCCCAGGGCAGGCTCACGCCTGGCGACCTGGCCGCCCTGGTGCCCGACCTCGCCGAACGGCACACTTGGGCGTGCGGCCCGGGGGCACTGCTCGACGCTCTCGAAACGCGCTACGACGCTGCCGGCATCAGCGACCGGCTGCACACCGAACGATTCCAGGCCGCCGTGATCGCCACCGGGATCGGCGGCGCCGTCACCTTCAGCCGTTCCGACACCACCGTGGACGCCGACGGCGCCACCAGCCTGCTCGACGCCGGCGAGAACGCCGGCGTGCTAATGCCGTCGGGCTGCCGGATGGGCGTCTGCTTCGGCTGCGTGGTCCCGCTGCGCCAGGGCGCGGTGCGGGACCTGCGTAACGGTGACCTCACCTGCGCGGTTCCCGGCGACGGCGTAATCGTGCAGACCTGCGTTTCCGCGGCCGCCGGAACCTGCGAACTCGACGTCTGACCAACCCTAGGAGACCTGCGACATGACCGCACTGCAGAAAAAGGCGACCAGCCCGATCGCCCACCTCAGCGAGGAGGACATCGAAAACCTCGGACGCGAACTCGACGCCATCCGCGACGGCGTCCTGGCCGACCGCGGGGAACGCGACGCCGCCTACATCCGCAGGGTCATCACCACCCAACGCGGCCTGGAAGCCGCCAGCCGCCTGGTACTACTGGCGTCGCTGTTCCCGCCCGCCTGGCTGCTCGGCACCACCGGCCTGGCTGTGGCGAAAATCCTGGAGAACATGGAGATCGGGCACAACGTGATGCACGGCCAGTGGGACTGGATGCGCGACAAGAAGATTCACTCCACCACTTGGGAGTGGGACAACGCCTCCCCTGCCGACGGCTGGAAGCACTCCCACAACGAGTTGCACCACACCTACACCAACGTGCTCGGCAAAGACGGCGACCTCGGCTACGGCATCATGCGCGTCGACGAAGACCAGCCCTGGCACCCGTTCCATCTCGGCCAGCCGCTGTGGAACTTTGTCAACGCCTGCTTCTTTCAGTACGGCATCGCCGCCTACGATCTGCAGCTCGGCAAGAACCTGCGCAAAGACCGTCGCAGCGACCCGAAGTTCCGCGCCCGGGTCGGCGCCACGCTGCGTAAGATCGGCCGCCAGGCCAGCCGCGACTACCTGATTCACCCGCTGCTGTCAGGCATTTCGGCGCCGACAACGCTCACCGCCAACCTCACCGCGAATCTTGTCCGCAACCTGTGGACGCACTCGGTGATCATGTGCGGGCACTTCCCGGAAGGCGTGGAGACCTTCGAGTATCACTCCATCGACGGCGAGACTCGCGGCCAGTGGTACCTGCGGCAGATGCTCGGCTCGGCAAACATCAGTGGCGGCAACCTGATCCATCTGATGAGCGGCAACCTGTCCTTCCAGATCGAGCACCATCTGTTCCCCGACCTGCCGAGTAACCGCTACCAGGAGATCGCCCCCAAGGTCGCCGAACTGTTCGAGCGCTACGGCTTGACCTACACCGCCGGCCCGCTGCACCGCCAAGTCGCCTCGGCATGGCGCAAGGTCATCCGGTTGTCACTGCCCAACGACCTGCTGCGGTCCGGCAACGACCAGTCTGACGCCTCGGAAGTCGTAGCCACGGTGGCGTAGGACGCCTTCCGGCGCCTGATCACAGCGTCGCGGGCCGGACGACGACCAGATCTTCCTTGGACTTGAAGTGGAGGGTCTGCGCGCCCCGGGTCACCCCGGCGATCTCGGCGATGCGCGGCGTGGTGGTGCCGGCGTAGCCGTAGGACGACCGAGACCTCCGCTCACCAGAGCATGCGCACCTGCTCGGCCCAGCCGAGCAGACCGTCGACGGTGACAATCGAGCCGTCGTCGGTACGGATCCGGCCGTCGTAGTGCCCGAAACACTGATGGGTTCCGGGCAGCGGCGAGCGGTGGTGGAACGGGGTGAACCTCAGCTCGACCTGATCGGAGTCGGGCGTGCGGATCGTCCACGGCCCAGCGTATTGCGGGTAGTGCCAGTCCAGTTCGGCACCGACCTTGGTCAGTCGGCCGTCCACACAGAGCGCGTTCTCGGTGCTGGCCGTGCCGGCCGTCCACTTGCCGCCCAACTGCAGACCAACCGTACGTCCATCGGTGTGTCCGGAGGCCGCACCCCAGTTCCACACGATGTTCGCCGGCCAGCGGCCACGCCCGTGGTCGAGCACACCCCAGCCGCCGGCGAAGTCGTAGCTGCGCTCGCCCACCCGCACGGTGCCCGACGCCGGACGCGCGGTGTGCTTGGCGGTGTACTGGAATCTGCGCTCGCTCCACGGCACCACCACAGCCAGCGTCTCGTGGCCGGGCGGCAGGGCGACAAACAGATCACCGGTCATCGGCCCGGCAGAGGTCTTGCAGGAGAACCGGATCCGGGTTCCGTCGGGGTCGGTGGACAAATCGATCTTCACCAAGCCGCGGGCGCTGGCCGTACCCTCACCGAGGCTGGACGGCAGGGTTATCCCCCAGCCTCCGGGGTGCAGACAGCTGCGGGTCACCTCACGCCCGGAATAGTCCAGCAGGAAGACGTTGCTCACGCCGAGGTAATCGAGGTCGGCGACGGTCACGGCGATCAGGTGCGTCGGGGTTGTCACGCACCAGTACTCCCACCGCTTGGTGCGGCCCCAGCCGCGCAGATTGCACCGGTGCAGCGGGGTTCGGGTCCAGCCCACCGAGTCCGGGTTCAGCGACCCGGAAGCGGTGCACAGCTCGACGGTCTCGGTGATCTCACGCTCGTGGGTGACCATCGGCCGGACTATAGCGTCGCCGGCCGGATCACGACCACGGATTTGGTCCGGCGGCCGGAGTCTTCCAGCAGCGCGATCACCCGGCCGTCGGCGTCCGCGGCCGCGTAGGTGCCGTCGATACCCGCCGGCGTCAGCGGCCGGCCGTGGCTGACGTCGATCGCCTCTTCGGCAGTCAGGTCTCGGCGCGGAAAGGTCTGCAGGCAGGCTTCATCCAGGCTGTAGCTCAGCCGCGGGCTCTCCCCCAGTTCGTCGAGCGTGCGGGCCTGATCCAGGCCGAAGCTGCCGGCCCGGGTGCGCCGCAGGGCGGTCAGATGTCCACCGACCCCCAACTCGTCGCCGAGGTCACGGGCCAGTGCCCGGATGTAGGTGCCGGCCGAGCAGTCCACCTCGACGTCCAGATCGACGAATTCACCCGTGCGGTGGGCGTTCAGCAACTCGAAGCGCTCGATGCGCACCGGGCGGGCGGGCAGTTCGACCGCACGACCCTCACGGGCCAGCTGGTAGGAACGCTTGCCCGCGACCTTGATCGCACTGACCGCGGAGGGCACCTGTGCGATGTCACCGCGCAGCCCGGCGATCGCGGCGTGGATCTGGGAATCGGTCAGATGCACAGCGGAAATCGTCTGCAGCACCTCACCTTCGGCGTCCTCGGTGGAGGTGGTCTGCCCCAGCCGGATGGTGGCGGCATAGGACTTCACCGACGTGGTCAGCAGACCCAGGATCTTGGTGGCGCGTTCGATTCCGATCACCAGCACCCCGGTGGCCATCGGATCCAGGGTCCCGGCATGGCCCACCTTGCGGGTGCCGAAGAATCTGCGGCACCGCGACACCACGTCGTGGCTGGTGATTCCGGCGGGCTTGTCGACGATCACCAGGCCGGCCTGCACCGGCGCGCTCACAGCACGATCGCCGTCAGCACGAGCCCGTCGGTCACCGACCATCGCCCGCGCAGCTCGCTCAGCGGCGGCCCGGACCGTGTCGCGGGGTCGATCAGGATGCGGGAGACGAATGCCCCGGATGCTTCGTCACTCAGCGTGAAAGTGATGTGAGCGTCCTCGAAACCCAGCCACCGCCTGGTCAGCGGAAACCAGGCCTTGTAGGTGGCTTCCTTGGCGCAGAACAGGATCCGATCCCAATGCCGGCCGTCGGGCAGCGCGGCCAGTTCGGCGCGTTCGACCGGCAGACTGACCGCGTTCAGCACTCCGTCGGGCAGTACGTCGTGCGGCTCGGCGTCGATACCCACCGACCGAACCTCGCCGCTGCGACCCACCACCGCGCCGCGAAAACCCGCACAGTGGGTCAGGCTGCCGACCACGCCGTCCGGCCAACACGGTTCGCCCTTCTCCCCCTTGAGGATCGGCACCGCCGGCTGGCCGAGTTCCTCCAGGGCCAGCCGAGCGCAGTAACGCACCGTGACGAACTCGTTGCGGCGCTTGGCGACCGAACGGGCGACCAGCGGCTCCTCCTCGGGCAGCGGGGCCAGGCCGGGCGGGTCGTCATAGCGCTCGGCCCACGCCAGCGAATGCCCCGGCGCCGCATCCAGCACCGAGTCCAGCAGCTTGCTCATCGCGACCGCCGTTGCCGCAGGCGTTCGGCGAACTGGGCTCTGGCCGCGCGCATCTCGTCGGTGATGGCGAAATGGCCGCCGAACTCGTTGAGGTAGCCGGGCGGGTATTGCGGATCGGGCAGGATCTGGCGCAACCACCGGTGCGGCCGGCGTCGCTGCCACTCCCGCGGGTATCCCACCGAGACCTCCTCGAAGCGCACGCCGTCGTACCAGGTGGTGCGCGGGATGTGCAGATGGCCGTAAACCGAACAGGTGGCGTTGTACCGGGTGTGCCAATCGGCGGTCTCGGTGGTGCCGCACCACAGCGAGAACTCCGGATAGAACAGCGCATCACACGGTTGCCGCACCATCGGGAAGTGGTTGACCAGCACCGTCGGCGTCATCCAGTCCAGGTCTTCGAGTCGCTTGCGGGTGACGGCGACGCGGTCGCGACACCACGCGTCGCGGGTGCCATACGGCTCGGGAGACAGCAGGAACTCGTCGGTGGCCACCACGTTGTTCTCCCGCGCGATGGCCAGGCCTTCCGCCTTGCTGGTCGCCCCGTCCGGCAGGAACGTGTAGTCGTACAGCAGGAACAGCGGAACGATCGTGGCCGGTCCGCCCTCCTCGGTCCAGACCGGGAAGGGGTGCTCCGGGGTGATGACGCCCATCTGGTCGCACATGTCGACGAGGTAGTCATAGCGCGAGCGCCCGAATATCTGCATCGGATCCTTGGTGGTGGTCCACAACTCATGGTTGCCGGGGACCCAGATCACCTTGGCGAAGCGCTTACGCAGCAGGTCCAGCGACCAGCGGATCTCATCGGTGCGTTCGGCGACATCCCCGGCGACGATCAGCCAGTCGTCGCCGGTCGCCGGATGCAGGGACTCGGTGACCGGCTTGTTGCCCATGTGGCCGGTGTGCAGGTCGGAGATCGCCCACAGTGTCGGGCCGTGCGATGGCTTCGGCTCATGGGTGGTCACGGGGCTTGAGCCTAACGGGAATCGCAGGCACGGCGGCGCCGGGCACGGCGGTCGCAGTCGGGAAAACTGGAACGTGTTCTCGCCTTCGCGCCAGTGGCCGGCACCACAACTTGTACACTCCCGGCAGAAGTCCGGCTGGAAGCGAGGAGTGTCATGCTCACCAAACTGCGTCTGATCACCGCGTTCAGCGCGCTGGTGATGGCCGTCGTCATGGTCGGGCAGCAATCCCCGCCCGGAACCATCACGGGCAAAGGCGGGGTGCAGCTGCGCTCCACCGCCGCGCCGTTGGCGCCGCCGCCCACCTCGAGCAAACCGGTCAACATCACCAACCCCCGGCCGTTCGATGCCTGTGAGGACATTCCCTTCGACGTCATAGCCCAGCTGGGGCTCGCGTTCACCCCGCCCAAGCCGGTCGAAGGTGTGCGCTGCGAGTTCGACGCCGGCAACTACCAGATGGCCGTCGAAACGTTCGTGTGGCGCAGCTACGACGAGACCGTGCCGGCCGACGCGATCGAGATGGACATCGGCGGGCACCGCGCGGCGCAATACTGGGTGATGAAGCCCACCGAGTGGAACAACCGGTGGTGGGTCTCGTGCATGGTGGCGTTCAAGACCAGCTACGGGGTGATCCAGCAGGCGCTGTACTACTCGCCGGTGTACTCCAACCCGGACGTGGACTGCGCCGCCGAGAACCTGATGCGGGCCCATCAGCTGGCACCGCACTACAAGTACTGATTCCGTGGTGAACACCGCCCCGCGCCTTGCCGATATCGTCCTGAACCGGGCGCTGCGGCGGCTGCCCCCGCCCACGACCGGCTACACGGTGCGCCGGGAACGCATCCCGATGCGCGACGGCGTCACGCTGATGGCCGATCACTACCAACCGACCGGTGACGTCGGCGGCACCCTGCTGGTTCGCTGCCCCTACGGTCGGGGCTTCCCGTTCTCACTGGTGTTCGGCCGGATGTACGCCGCCCGCGGGTATCGGGTGATCCTGCAGAGTGTCCGCGGCACCTTCGGATCGGGCGGCGCGTTCGAGCCGATGGTCAACGAGGCCGCCGACGGCGCCGACACCGTGGCGTGGCTGCGCACCCAGCCGTGGTTCACCGGCTCCTTCGGCACCATCGGGATCTCCTATCTGGGCTTCACCCAGTGGGCGTTGCTGGCAGATCCGCCACCGGAGCTGGCGGCCTCCGTCATCACAGTTGGCCCGCACGATCTGCACCAGTCGACCTGGGGTGTCGGGTCGTTCGCACTCAACGACTTCCTGGGCTGGAGCCATCTGATGGCCCACCAGGAGGACCGCCCGCGGATCCGGGCCGGTATCCACCAGCTGACCGCCCAACGCCGGGTGAAGCGCGCCGCGTCCGGGTTCCCGCTGGGTGCCGCGGGCCGGGAACTGCTGGGCAAGGGCTCACCCTGGTACGAATCATGGGTCGAGCACCCCGAGGCCGACGACCCGTTCTGGAACGCGCTGCGCCACCCGGAAGCATTGAAGCGCTCCGAGGTGCCGGTGCTGCTGCTCGGTGGCTGGCAGGACCTGTTCCTGGATCAGACCCTGGCCCAGTACCGGGCGTTGCGCGACCGGGGCGTCGAGGTGGCGATGACCATCGGGCCGTGGACCCATACCCAGATGCTGACCAGCGGCCTGGGCCGGGTCACCTCCGAGTCGTTGCAGTGGCTGGACACCCATCTGCGAGGCGCGCCCACGCCGGCGCGTCAAGGCCGGGTCCGGATCTTTCGCGCCGGTCAGGGCTGGGAGGACCATCCGGACTGGGCGCCCACGTCTGCGGAGAACGCCTGGTATCTACAGCCCGGCGGCACGCTCGGCCAAACGGCCCCCGACCCGGCGGCCCCGCCGATCTCGTTCCGCTTCGACCCCGGCAATCCGCCGCCCACCGTCGGGGGGCGACTGCTGTCCCCGGCCGGCGGGTACCGCAACGACAACCGGTTGTACCGGCGCCCCGACGTCATCAGCTTCTCCGGCATGGCCCTGACCGAAGATCTGGACGTGTGTGGTGTCCCGGTGCTGGAGCTCGAGCACAGTTCGGATATCCCGCATGTCGATCTGTTCGTCCGGATCAGCGAGGTCGACGCGCGCGGCCGCTCGGTCAACGTCACCGACGGCTACCGGCGGCTGCGGCAGCACACCGGCCCGGTGCGCATCGAATTGGACGCGATCGCACGCCGTTTCGCCGCCGGCTCCCGGATTCGGGTGCTGATCGGCGGCGGCAACCACCCCCGCTACGCGGCGAACCTGGGCACCGGTGAGGCGCCGATCAGTGGAACGCGAGTGCAACCGGCCATGCACACCGTGCGGTTCGGCGAATCGCGGTTGTTACTGCCGGTCGAGGGCCGCCGCTAACCCACGGCATCGCGGACCCGGGCAGCCACCTCGGCAAGGGTTCGGTCGTCACAGACCGGCGCGGACCGTTGCGGACGTATCGGGGTCTGCACCCAACTGGTGCAGCCGGCGTAGTCGGGGGTCCGGGACAGCCAGACCGGCTCCACCAGTGGTGCCGCCTGCACCACCAGCACCGCCAGCCGATGCTTGGGCCGAAAATCCAGCCGATCGGCCCGAACCGATACGCCCGTCCAGATGTGCAGATCTTCGATGGCAGCAAGCCCCTCGGGCCGGTTGACCGGCAGCGCCGCAACGACCCTGGCCGCCGCCCGCACCAGCACCCGGTGATCGTCGCAGTCGCCGGCGGCCGGGTCGAGCAGGTCGCGGTGTTGGGGCCGCACCCGCTCCGCATGACTGTGCGCGACCGTCGGGAACAGCAGGAAGTCGTCGGCGGCCACGTCAAAACGCTTCTCGTGGATGCCGCCCTTGCGCAACAGGACCGACTGCCGCCCGGCCAGCAGCGCATGCACCACCGCGCTCCACTCCTTGAGCGCGGGGGTCCTCGCGGCGGTACTCATGTGTTTCTCCTATGTCAAGCCGCTGCCGGTTGGCAAGGCTGAATCTGGTTCTGGTGGTCGGTGTGAAGTCGCCCGAATACGACGCGAGACAGGCGGCGTTTGAGGCAGCGCAGGGCCTCGCGATTGGAGTCGCCGGCGGCCAGGCGCTTGCGGTAGTAGGCCTGCCCGAGGCCGTCCAGGCGGATCTGGGTGACCGCGATGCGGTGCAGGGCAGCGTTGAGTTGTCGGTTACCGGACCTGGTCATCCGGACCCGGCCGGCGGTGTTGCCCGACCACACCGGAATCGGGGCCACCCCAGCATGGCGGGCGAACGCGGCTTCGCTTTTGAACCGGGTTACCCCGGCGGTCTCGCCAACGAGTTTGGCCGCGGTCAATTCACCGCAGCCCGGCAATGCCAGCAGCTCGGGCGCCACGGCACGGACAC
>NZ_CP083986.1:3154432-3156895 GCF_020172685.1 [Mycobacterium] nativiensis
CCACCGCGGTGTTCAGCGCGGTCTGCCCGCCCAGGGTGGCCAGCAGCGCGTCAACCTTGTTGCCGCGCTCGGCCTGCTGGGCGAGCACCTTTTCGACGAACTCCCAGGTGATGGGCTCGACGTAGGTGTTGTCGGCGTACTCGGGGTCGGTCATGATGGTGGCCGGATTGGAGTTGACCAGGCTCACCTGCAGGCCTTCAGCCTTGAGCACCCGGCAGGCCTGGGTGCCCGAGTAGTCGAATTCACAGGCCTGTCCGATCACGATCGGCCCGGAGCCGATCACCAGAACATGGCGCAGGTCATTACGGCGCGGCATTACTTCTCCCCTGCCATCAGGTCGACGAACTGGTCGAACAGGTATTCCGCGTCGTGCGGTCCGGCCGCGGCCTCCGGGTGGTACTGCACCGAGAACGCCCGGCCGTCGGCGAGCTTGACGCCCTCGACGACTCCGTCGTTGGCGCAGGTGTGGCTGACCACGGCCGGGCCGAAGTCGGTGTCAAAGCGCTGGCCTGCTTCGCCTTCCAGGGCGAAGCCGTGGTTCTGCGCGGTCACCGCCACCCGGCCGGTGGCGTGGTCGATCACCGGGATGTTGATGCCGCGGTGGCCGAACGTCATCTTGTAGGTGTTCAGGCCCAGCGCCCGGCCCAGGATCTGGTTTCCGAAACAGATTCCGAACAGCGGGATTCCGGCGCCGAGCACCTCGCGGGTCAACGCCACCATCGCCTCTGCGGTGGCCGGGTCCCCGGGCCCGTTGGACAGGAACACCCCGTCTGGCTTCAGGTCGGCGATCTGCGCGAAGTCCACCGACGACGGCAGCACGTGGCTGCGGATTCCGCGCCGCGAGAAGTTGCGTGGCGTGTTGGTCTTGATGCCCAGGTCCAGCGCGGCGATGGTGAAGCGGTGTGCGCCCTCGGGTTCCACCACGTATCCCGCGTCAGTGCTGACCTGGCCGGCGAGGTCGGCGCCGAGCATCGACGGCTGCTCGCGGACCCGGGTCACCAACTCATCCGGTGATGCCAGCGCGTCACCGGAGAACACCCCGGCCTTCATCGAGCCGTGATTGCGCAGGTGGCGCACGATGGTCCGGGTGTCAACCCCGGCGATACCGACGATGCCCTGGCGTACCAGCTCGTCGTCGAGAGTTCCGGTGGCCCGCCAGTTCGACGCCCGCGGCGAAGGGTCGCGCACCACATAGCCCGCCACCCAGATCTTTTCGTCGCGGCTCTCCCCGTCCTCGCGGTTCCAGCCGGTGTTACCGATCTGCGGGGCGGTGGCCACCACGATCTGCCGGTGATAACTGGGGTCGGTCAGGGTCTCCTGGTAGCCGGACATCCCGGTGGAGAACACCGCCTCACCCAGGGTCTGTCCCACAGCCCCGAACGGTGTTCCGGTGAACGTCCGGCCGTCCTCGAGAACCAGCACCGCTCGCGAGTTCATCTGTCGTCTTCCTCTTCTTCTAACCAACGGCTGTGCTCAGCGCGGTCGTCCGCGCGGAAGCCGGTGTCTATCTCGGTGCCCGACGGCAGTTGCCAGCGGATCGCCAGCACTCCGTCGTAGGGTCGGGTGGGGAAAGAAGGAATAGTGCGCCCGGCGATGCCGCGTTCGGTGCGGACCGCGATCACCGTCTCCTGAGGGATCCAGATCGGCCGGGCGCCGCTGCGCTGCACCATGATTCCCTCGGGGTAGCGGGTCAGCACCGCCTTGGTGCGATAGCCCAGGTCGCCGACCACCACCCGGTCGTTCCACTTCGGTGCCAGCGTGCAGCCCAGGTACTGCCCGCGGGTGGCCGCCACGGTTGGCGACCCCACCGTGTCGGGCACCATCGGCAGTGTCCCGATCAGGGCGTCCTGCAGCTGGCCGCGGCGTCGCCAGCCGCGCATCATCAGCCGGATCACCACGCCGATCAGCACCACCAGCAGAAAAGCGAAGACCAGCGAGCCGATCAACGTGGGGGTGTTCATGCCGGGCTCTTCCCGTCCCGAGCGGTGATCCGGCCACGCAGCAGGGTCGCGGTGACGGTCGCGGGCAGCGTCATCTCTTCATAGGGGGTGTTGTCCGAGCGGCTGGCCAGCTGCGCGCCGGTGACCACCCAGGTGGTGTCGGGATCGATGACGGTCAGGTTGGCCGGCTCGCCCACCTCCAGCGGACGGCCCTGGTCGGGCAGGCCGACGATCTGGGCCGGCCGCTCGCTCATCACTCGGGCCACGTCGCGCCAGGTCAACAGGCCGGTCTGCACCATGGTGGCCACCACCACCGACAGCGCGGTCTGCAGGCCCAGCATCCCGGGCCGAGCGACCGAAAACTCGCAGCACTTCTCGTGTTCGGCGTGCGGGGCGTGATCGGTGGCCACGCAATCGATCACGCCGTCGGCCAGGGCGCGGCGCAGGGCGACTGTGTCACTGGCCTCGCGCAGCGGCGGGTTGACCCGGTTCCTTCCTGTCTCTTATACACATCTCCCAGCCC
>NZ_CP083986.1:3156995-3158148 GCF_020172685.1 [Mycobacterium] nativiensis
GCCTCGCGCAGCGGCGGGTTGACCCGGTTCATTCCGTCGTAGTCGGCGAGCCGGCTGTCGTCGAGCATCAGATGATGCGGGGTGACTTCGGCAGTGACTGAGATACCTTGCGCCTTAGCCCATTTGAGGAGATCGACCGTCCCGGCGGTGGAGGCATGGCAGATGTGCAGTCGGGCGCCGGCGTCGCGGGCCAGCAGGACATCCCGGGCCACGATCGACTCTTCGGCGACGCGCGGCCAGCCGGCCAGGCCCAGTCGGGCGGCGTTGGGCCCCTCGTGAGCGACCGAGCCGACAGTCAGGCGCGGCTCCTCGGCGTGCTGGGCGATCAACACCCCCAGTCCGGTCGCGTACTCCAGCGCGCGTCGCATCACCAGCGGGTGGTCCACACAGACGCCGTCGTCGGAGAACATCCGAACACCGGCGGTACCGGCGGCCATCATGCCCATCTCGGTCAGCTGCGTGCCGCCCAGTCCGACCGTGACAGCGCCGACCGGATGCACGTCGACCAGGCCGACCTGCTGTCCGCGTTGCCAAACATGGTCGGTGACCACCGGAGAGTCGGCTACCGGATCTGTGTTGGCCATCGCGAACACCGCGGTGTAGCCGCCTAGGGCCGCCGCCGCCGAGCCGGTTTCGATGTCCTCGGCGTATTCACGTCCCGGTTCACGCAGATGGGTGTGCAGGTCGACGAAGCCGGGCAGCAACACCTGCCCGGGCGCGTCGATCACCTCGCACTCATCCGGTGCCGACAGACCGGTGCCGATCTGGGCGATCTGGCCGTCTTCCACCAGGACGTCGACCTGGTCGCCTTCGCCGTAACACCGCACTCCGCGAATCAGCACGCTCACAGCGCTGCTTCCTCTCCCGCCGACCCCGAATCTCCCGTCGATTCGCTGCCCACCAACAGATGGAACAGCACCGCCATCCGCACATGCACGCCGTTGGAAACCTGTTGCAGCACCGCGGATTGCGACGAGTCAGCTACCGACGAGGAGATCTCCATGCCGCGCAGCATCGGACCGGGGTGCAGCACCACCGCGTGCTCGGGCAGCATCGCCCGGCGCTTCTCGCTCAATCCGTAACGCACCGAGTACTCCCGCGTCGACGGGAAGAATCCGCCGGTCATCCGTTCGGCCTGCACGCGCAGCATCAG
>NZ_CP083986.1:3158248-3160121 GCF_020172685.1 [Mycobacterium] nativiensis
GATGAACACCGCGTGTACCGGTTCGTCCAAGCCGTCGAATACAACGTCGCCCTCGAATGAATCGACCTGACGACCGAAAGCGTTGCGCCGCACGGCCATATCGATTCCGGACAACGGAATTGCGGCACGACCCTGCGCGCCGGCATCAAGGATCTCGCTGGCCAGCAGAATCATTCCCGCGCAGGAACCGTACGCCGGCATCCCGTCGGCAAGCCGCGCCCGCAGCGGATCCGCCAGCTCCAGCTCGCGCAGCAGATGACTGATCGTGGTCGACTCGCCGCCGGGAATCAACAGCGCGTCGACCGCATCCAGCTCGGAGCGGCGGCGTACCGGCACCGGATCGGCACCGACAGCACTTAGGGCGGCAAGGTGTTCACGGACGTCGCCCTGCAGGGCCAAGACGCCGATGTGCGAGCCGCTCACGGGCCGGTCGGCTGATATCCCGACGGATAGCGGGTCAGCCCCTCCTGCATGACGGCAGCCCCCATGTCCCCGGATCGGTTGTAGATCTTGCCCTGAGTCAGCGCGCGGCCGGCACCCGCCGACGGCGACGACTGGTCATAGAGCAGCCATTCGTCGGCCCGGAACGGGCGCATGAACCACATCGCGTGATCGAGCGACGCCACCTGCAAGACGTCCCGCTCACCTGGGTGGATCGCCCAGGAGGTGCCCAGCAGGGTCAGGTCGCTCATGTAGGCCAGCGCGCAGATGTGCAGCACCGGATCGTCGGGCAACCGGTCGCGATGGCGGAACCAGACCTGCTGCTCGGCAACCTTGCCTGGCATGTGCGGCAGCTGCTCACGCGGCACCCGGCGCAGATCCCACTCGGCGAACGCCTTGAAGCCTTCGTCGTCGAAGGCCTTCATCGCGGCGATGTCGGGCAGGTCTTTCGGGTCGGGTGCGTCGGGCATCACGTCTTGGTGCTCGATGCCCTGCTGTTCGGTCTGGAACGACGCCGACATGTTGAAGATGGTTTCGCCGTGCTGGATGGCGTTGACGCGCCGCGTACAGAACGAACCACCGTCGCGGACCCGCTCCACGGTGAACACCGTGGGCGCCTTGGCATCTCCGGGACGCAGAAAGTATCCGTGCAGCGAGTGGACCCGGTAGCGGGGGTCCACGGTACGCACCGCCGACACCAATGCCTGGCCGGCGACGTGGCCGCCGAAGGTGCGCTGGTTGTCCGCCGAGAGCGGGCTGAACACACTCCCGCGGTAGATGTTGACCTCGAGTTGTTCCAGATCGAGGATCTCTTCGATCGCCACGAAGAAGTTCTACCAGCCGCGTTCGGCAAGCCGGTGCGGTTGCGCGATGTCCTCCACATTGATGCCGACCATCGCTTCGCCCAGCCCACGCGATACCCGGGCCAACACGTCGGGGTCGTCGTAGAAGGTGGTCGCTTTGACGATCGCCGCTGCACGCGCAGCGGGGTCACCGGACTTGAAGATGCCCGAACCGACGAAGACGCCCTCCGCGCCGAGCTGCATCATCATCGCGGCATCCGCCGGGGTGGCGATGCCGCCCGCGGTGAACAGCGTCACCGGCAGCTTCCCGGCCCTGGCCACCTCTGCGACCAGATCGTAGGGCGCTTGCAGTTCCTTTGCGGCAACGAACAATTCGTCTTCGGAGAGCGACGTGAGCCGACGGATCTCGCCGCCGATGGAACGCATGTGGGTGGTGGCGTTGGAGACATCACCGGTGCCCGCCTCGCCCTTGGAACGAATCATGGCCGCACCCTCGGTGATCCGGCGCAGCGCCTCACCCAGGTTGGTCGCGCCGCACACGAACGGCACGGTGAACTGCCACTTGTCGATGTGGTGGCTGTAGTCGGCGGGGGTGAGCACCTCCGACTCGTCGATGTAGTCCACCCCGA
>NZ_CP083986.1:3160221-3161729 GCF_020172685.1 [Mycobacterium] nativiensis
CTGGCCGCACCGGCCGGCATCCGCGTGACGTCGCCGAAGAAGTCGACCGTCACCCCGTTGCGGGTGAGGTCGCGGTCGGCCATCAGACACACCAGGCCGTTGCCGGCCAGTCGCTCGGCGAGGACCTCGAACGGCGGCCGGGGGCCACCGGACAGCGGCAGCACCTCGAAACCCAGGCTCTCCCGGAACGCGAGGAACCGCCGATAGAGCGATTCGGGTTTGAGTCGCTCGGCGACCGTCGTGAATCCGCCATAGGTCTGGGCCATCCATACCCCGGCCATGTCCCAGTTGCCGCTGTGCGGCAACGCCAGCACCGCCCCGCGGCCGGCCGCCAGCGCCGCGGCAACTCGGTCACCGCCCCGCGTCGTTTCGTTCAGCCGTGCAGCCAGCGCCGCGTGGTCCATGGCGGGAAGGCGGAACGCCTCGCGCCAGTACCGGGCGTAGGACGCCAGCGAGGCCCGCATCAACTCCGCCGGCACCTGCTTCGGGGCCACCCCGATGACGCGGGCCAAGTTCTTGCGCAGCTGCTCGGGACCTCCGCCACGCGAGGCGAACAGTGCGCCGGCGTCGAACGCGTTGCGGGCGACGAATTCCGGCATCGCGCGCACCAACATCCAGCCCGCGGCGAAGCCGGCGTCGGTGGCCCAGGCATCAAGGTCACTGAGCCCGGGAACTCGCAGGCCGCTCGGGATGAAGGTCACGGTCCTGTGGTTTCCTCACCGTCAGAGCCATCGGAACCGTCGGCCAGCTGCGGCAACGGCTCCACCGCGCCCGGCGAGGTCCGCACAGTGTGCAGCCGCTGGGCGCAGGTGATCAGACTGGCCACCGCCAGCAGCCACATCGCCACCGGCAACGCCCACGGCAGCGGGAAGACCGGCAGGCCGGACAATCCAGCGCCCACCAGCACGATGATCAAGCGTTCGGGCCGTTCGATGTAGCCACCGTCACCGCGCAGTCCGCTGGCCTCCGCGCGGGCCTTGATGTAGGAGATCACCTGCGAGGTGACCAGGCAGATCAAGGTGGCCACCACCAATGGCGGGTCGTCCAGACCGAACGCCGCCCACCAGGCCAACCCGCAGAACACCGCACCGTCGCTGATTCGGTCGCAGGTGGCGTCCAAGACGGCGCCGAACGCGCTGCCGCCGCCGCTTTGCCGAGCCATCGCCCCGTCGACCATGTCGAAATGCACGAAGAACCAGACGATCAGCGTGCCGGCGAACAGCTGACCGGTCGGAAACAGCGTCAGCGCCGCCAAGACCGCGCCGGCGGTGCCCACCATCGTGACGATGTCGGCTGTCAGACCGGCTCGCAGCAGGACTCGCGCCACCGGCGTGGTGATACCGGCGAACGTCGCCCGCGACAGGAACGGCAGTCTGCTCATTACTGTTTGGCCCACTCGTCGGCGAGCAGCCGGCGGGTGTCGCGCAGCAGTTGCGGGATCACTTTGGAGCCGCCGACGATCGTGATGAAGTTCGCGTCACCGCCCCAGCTGTCTCTTATACACATCT
>NZ_CP083986.1:3161780-3161924 GCF_020172685.1 [Mycobacterium] nativiensis
TAAAAAAAAAATATTCGGCTATGCGGGTACACCACTGATTTCGCGGTGGAGCGGATGAAGCGCGACGCCACCATCACCCAGAGCTCTGAGCGCACCAACCAAATGCATCGCGTGATCATGCAGGCGTGCCTGGTCGCCTGACCC
>NZ_CP083986.1:3162024-3163475 GCF_020172685.1 [Mycobacterium] nativiensis
TGACAACCCCCTGGAGCAATTGACCGACGCGGTGCTGGCCGCCGAGCACCTCGGTGAGGTCGCCGACCATCTGATCGGGCACTTCGTCGACCAGGCGCGCCGATCAGGAGCGTCGTGGACCGTTATCGGCAAGTGCATGGGCGTCACCAAACAGGCGGCGCAGAAGAAGTTCGTCCCGCGCCCTGAGGCCGCCACGCTCGATCCTGAGCAGGGCTTCGCCCGCTTCACCCCCCGGGCGCGCAGTGCCGTGGTGGCGGCCCAGAACGCCGCCCACCGGGCACGCAACTCCGAGATCACCCCCGATCATCTGGTCCTGGGACTGCTGCACGATCCCGGCGCGCTGGCCACCGCGTTGCTCACCGCGCAGCACATCGACCCGGAAGCCGTTGCTGCCGCCGTCACCCCTGAACCCGGCGACGCCGAGCCGCCCGCCCTGATCCCGTTCAACGGCCCGGCGCGCAAAGCGCTGGAGTTGACCTTCCGCACCGCACTTCGCCTCGGCCACAACTACATCGGCACCGAGCACCTGCTGCTGGCGTTGCTGGAAGCCGAGGAGGGCAGCGGGCCCCTGCACCGCGCCGGAGTCGACCGGGAGCGGGCCGAAGCCGATCTGGCTCGCGCGCTGGAGGCGATCACCGAGAACCTGGCTACTCCTGGTTCGGAAACCACGAACTGACCGGCGAAACCAACCATCTGCGGACGTGCCGGGCCAAGGCTGCTGCACCCGCGATGCCGATGTGCCATCATGCCCAGAAGCAAACGAAGAGGACATGATGCATCGCTGGATTCTGGCCCTGGTCACTTCCGTCGTCACCGCGTTGGCAGCCCTGGTGGCGCCGGCCGCCGGAAACGCCACGCCGACCACCACCCCGGAAGCGCCGATCGGTCGCCTCGGCGACACGCTACGCATCTCCTACCACGATGAGGCCTTCGGCCCGATCGTCGCCGATGTCACGGTGCACGACGTGGTGCCCAGTGAGATCCCCCCGGGCTGGGGCGCCAACGGCACGCCCCGCTGGCGCAACCAGGGCGGTCCGTGGCGGGCGAACGTGACCGTCCACCCGATCTCGGTGCCCAACCCCTACATCATGGCGGCCTCGGTCACCTTCGACGGTGTCACGCCCGGCGGCGACGCCTACGTGTCCAAGCACACCGACGACCCGACCACCCTGGACGCGGTGCTCACCAACGCTCCCGCGGGCTCCACCGTCGACGGTGGCGTCTACTGGGATGTCTACCGCGGCTTGGTCACCCACGTGGTGATGCTGTCGCGCAACACCGGCCTGCGCCTGGCGCAGTGGAATCTATGAGCTAACCCCCGGGTTTGATGCGGTGGTCCAGCTTCGGCTCTCCTGCGTCGAGCCTCGCTAACCCCCGGGCTTGATGCGGTGGTCCAGCTTCGGCTCTCCTGCGTCGAGCCTCGCTAACCCCCGGGCTTGATGCGGTGGTCC
>NZ_CP083986.1:3163575-3165363 GCF_020172685.1 [Mycobacterium] nativiensis
CCCGTCGAAGTCGTCCAGTGTCGCTCCGGGCCGCGCTGCTGCCCGCTGCGTGACCTGTTGCGCTGAAGGCGGTTCGGGCGCCGGCGGCAGGTCCCGGTGCCGATAGTCCGGACCGTCAACGCGTACCGGTTTGAAAATGCTTGCCAGCGCACTGATCTCACGCAGAAAGTCCTGCACAGCGAAGCGGCCTTCGCCGAGCTGATCGGGCAACGTGTTCGATGTTGCGGCGATGGAGACCCCACGCGCCACCAATTCGGACAACAGTCGCGACACCAAGGTGGTGTTGCCCGGATCGTCGAGTTCGAATTCGTCGATGCACACCACGGTGTAGCCGCCGAGCAGCTCGATGCACTCGGTGAAACCGAACACCCCGGCCAGTTGGGTCAGCTCCATGAACGTCGCAAACGCCGTCCCAGGCGGCGGGCCGCTGCCATGAACGCTGTCGCTGCCGGTGTCGGTGATCGTGTGGTAGATCGAGGCCAGCAGGTGCGTCTTGCCGACACCGAAACCGCCGTCGAGGTAGATGCCCACGCCCGGCAACACCTCGCGCTTGCCCAGCAGCTTGCGACGTCCGGCGCGGCGGGTCAGCGCCTGCGTGCAGAACGCGGTGCACGCGGTCACGGCGGCCGCCTGGCTGGGTTGCGCCGGATCTGGCCGGTAGCTGGCGAAGCTGGCGCCGGCGAACGTCGGCGGCGGCTTGAGCTGCGCGATCAAACGTTCGGGCGACACCGCTGGATGCCGGTCTACCAGGTGGTCGATCGACTCGGCGGCTGGATTGGGCACGCACGAACTGTAGTCACATGGTGCAATCGAGGCCATGTCCGACCTCAGCGCAGACCCGGGATTCAGCCTGCTGGGCTCCACGGCGCCCATCGACGACGCCGAACTGGGCCGGTTGTACGCCTATCCCGAAACCGACGTTCCGCGCGTGTGGGTGCGGGCCAATTTCATCGGCAGCCTCGACGGTGGCGCGACGGTGGCCGGGACCTCCGGCGGGCTGGCCGGGCCCGGCGACCGGTCGGTGTTCATGCTGCTGCGGGCGCTGGCCGACGTCGTGCTGGTGGGTGCGGGCACGGTCCGAGTCGAGAATTACGGCGGGGCGCGGCTCGGTGCTGCGCAACGCCAGGGCCGCCGCGACCGAGGACAGTCCGAACTACCCCGGTTGGCGATCGTGACCCAGTCCGGGCAACTGGACCGAGACCTGCGGGTCTTCAACGACACGGAGCTGGCGCCGCTGGTGTTGACCTGCTCCGCGGCCGCCGAGGCCACCCGGCGGCGGCTGGCCGGGTATGCCGAAGTGCTGGGCTGCTCGGGCGATGATCCCGGGCGTGTCGACGAGGCCGTGGTGCTGGCTGCGTTGGCGCAACGCGAACAGTTCCGGATCCTCACCGAAGGCGGACCGACCTTGCTGGGGTCGTTCATCGAGCGCGAGCTGCTCGATGAGCTCTGCCTGACCATGGCCCCCTATCTGGTCGGTGGCCTGGCCCGTCGTATCGCAACCGGTCCGGGCGAGCTGACGACGCCGATGCGCTGTGCGCATCTGCTCGCCGACGAATCCGGCTACCTCTACGGCCGCTACATCAAAAGCGCGCGCCTATAAGGTGACAGGCATGACCAGCTATTCGAGGTTCGCCCGGGTCGCGGTGGTGACGGCTGCCGCCGTACTGGCCGGGTCCGCGCCCCTGCTGGCCGGTTGCGCGCCCGGGCTGGCCGCCGACCCGCGTTTTGCAACCAACTCCGGCGCCGGTGCCCAGGGGCAACCCGAGTCCACCTCGGACAAGGCTGGAC
>NZ_CP083986.1:3165463-3167591 GCF_020172685.1 [Mycobacterium] nativiensis
GTGATCGAGGAGTTCTTGGTCGCCGGCGACGCACGTCCCTGGCAACGTGAGCTGACGGTGCCGGCGCTGACACAGGCTCTGGGCCGCGCCCAGCCGGGCTAGGTTCTCGGCCGCCGGGGTGCTCGGCACGACTATTGCTAGACTGTCTATGGAGCAGCCGTATTCAGTGTTCGGCCAGTGCTTCTCACGTCACGCTAACCGTGGACGCGAACCGTCAAGGACTTCCCATGGTTGATTTTCCTGGGAGGACCTCGTGTCACCAGCTTTTCGTCGCATCGTCTACGTCATCAGCTACGAGCTTGTCGCCGTTGCGCTGACCACTGTCGGACTGACCGTGCTGGGGTTCGGCGGCGGCAGTTCAGGCGCAGTGGCAGTGGCGGCTTCAACGGTCGCGGTGGTGTGGAACTACGTCTGGACCACGGTGTTCGAGGCGTGGGAGCGCCGGCAGGACTCCCCGACCCGCACGGTGGGCCGCCGGATCGTGCACGCCGTCGGCTTCGAAGGTGGCCTGGTGGTGCTGCTGTTGCCGATCGTGGCCGCGCTGTTGAAGGTGTCGCTGGTACAGGCCTTCGGTCTTGAGATCGGCCTGCTGGCGTTCTTCCTGGTCTACACGTTCGTATTCGCGTGGTTGTTCGACGCGGTGTGGCCGCCGATCACCGACGTGAGCTAGTCCAGCCGTTCGCTGACCTCGTCGACGCAGTTAGAGGCGCCCATCGCCGCCACCCAGCCGGTGATCTGGCGGGCCACGTCCTCTGCGGTGAGGCCGACCTCGGCCAACAGCTCACCGCGCGAGGCGTGGTCGTAGAAACGCTGCGGTAGCGCGACGTCGCGGCAGGGCAGGTCGATCTCGGCACGCCGCAGCGCCGCCGAGACTGCCCAGCCGATGCCGCCGGCCACGCCGTTGTCCTCGCAGGTGACCACCAACTTGTGCGCGCGGGCCATCTCGATGAGCACCTGCGGCACCGGAAGCACCCAACGCGGGTCAATCACCGTCACCCCGATGCCCTGGTTGTGCAGTCGGTCGGCCACCGCCAACGCCATGGGAGCGAACGCGCCGACCGCGACCAGCAGGACGTCTTGGGGCAACCCGTCGGCCGGGACTGCCAGCACGTCCACCCCGGCGCGCCGCTCGATGGCGGGAATGTCTTCGCCCACGTCCCCCTTGGGGAATCGCAACGCAGTGGGCCCGTCATCGATGTCGAGTGCTTCACCGAGCTCCTCGCGCAGCCGGATGCCGTCGCGAGGTGCGGCCACCCGGATTCCGGGCACGATTCCCAGCACCGACAGATCCCACATGCCGTTGTGACTGGCGCCGTCGGGTCCGGTGATCCCGGACCGGTCCAACACCAGCGTCACCGGCAGTTTGTGCAGCGCGACGTCCATCACGAGCTGGTCGAAGGCGCGGTTCAGGAACGTCGAATACACCGCCACCACCGGGTGCAGGCCCCCCATTGCCAGGCCTGCCGCGGACGTCATCGCGTGTTGCTCGGCGATCCCGACGTCGAACATCCGATCCGGAAAACGCTGTCCGAACGGCGCGAGCCCCGTGGGGCCCGGCATCGCGGCGGTGATGGCGACGACATCACGGCGCTTGGTGCCGTACTCGATGAGCGCGTCAGAGAACACCGCCGTCCAGCCGCGCCCGGCGGTTTCGGTGGCATAGCCGGTCAGCGGATCGATCACCCCGCAGGCGTGCATCTGCTCGGCCTCGTCGTTCTCGGCCGGGCCGTAGCCCTTGCCCTTTTGGGTAACCACGTGCACGATCACCGGCCCGCCGAAACCCCGCGCGCGGCGCAGCGCGGATTCCACCGCGGCCTCGTCATGACCGTCGATCGGCCCCAGGTATTTCAAGCCCAGGTCGGTGAACAACGCCTGTGGCGCCAGCGCATCTTTGAGCCCCGCTTTGAAGCTGTGGATCACCTGGTAGCCGAGTTCCCCAACGACCGGCACCCCGCGGATCGCGGTGCGGCCCCGCTCCAGCAGGCGCTCGTAGGCGGGCTGCAGCCGCAGTGCGGCCAGGTGGTCGGCGAAGCCACCGATAGTGGGCGCATAGCTACGGCCGTTGTCGTTGACCACGACCACCACCGGTCGGTTGCCTGCGGCAATGTTGTTGAGGGCCTCCCAGCAC
>NZ_CP083986.1:3167691-3168862 GCF_020172685.1 [Mycobacterium] nativiensis
CGCTGTGTTCGCCGCGATCAACGCGGTCGCCGCCGCCTGGCCGCGAGTGCCCGCCGTTTTGATCAATAAGGCGCAAACCACGTTCGCCCGTAGCGAACTCACCCGGGCGTCAGCAGCCAAGCCGACGACCCCGTTCAACCTCAGCCCGCCGGAGCGAACACACCGTCCGGGCCGGGCCGATAATCACTGACACTCATCACGGCCGAGGCGGGCAACGGCCCGTACACGTGCGGGAACAGCATGGCCTCCGGATCGCTGGGAACGCCCGGCTCCCAGCGCACCGGTGCGCCGACCTTAGCCGGATCCACCTGCAACAACACCAGATCCGTGCAGCCCCGATACAGCCGATTCGCGGGTAGGTGCACCTGCTGCGGAGTGGACATGTGCACGAATCCCACACTGTCCAACGACTCCGGACGCAGCGCCCCGGACGCTTGTGCCTGCGCCCAGTCGCCGGCACTGCACAGGTGCACCAGCGCATCGGACGGGATAGGCGATCGTGTCATGGCATCGATCCTGCCGCACCGTCTCCCGGGGTGAGACACGACACAGCCGAAGCGGGGAACAACGCCGAACGCGCAAGCGTCTGACACACTTGAGAACAACCGCGAGAACGGAGGAGCCCATGAACGCGACTCTGACCAGTCCTGAACTCACTCGGGCTGATCGATGCGACCGGTGCGGTGCCGCCGCACGGGTACGAGCCACGCTGCCCTCCGGTGCCGAACTTCTTTTCTGCCAGCATCACGCCAACGAGCACGAAGCCAAGCTGATCGAGCTGGCCGCCGTGATTCAGGTCAGCGCAGCGACTGAGGCGTAACCGGAGCCGGCACGCAACACGCCCGTCTGCGCGATTGTGCAATAGCAGCACCCGTCAGGAATGCTGGGCTGGTCATGAGTGACCAGATCCCCAAACCTTCCCGTCATCACTTGCTCCGTATCGGACGTCGCACTCTGGTCAAGAGCTGGGACGATTCGATCTTCGCCGAATCGGCGCAGGCGGGATTCTGGTCGGTGTTGTCACTGCCACCGTTGCTGTTGGGAATGCTGGGAAGCCTGTCCTACGTGGCGCCACTGTTCGGACCGGACACGCTGGCCACCATCCAGGACCGGCTGATCGGCATGGCCAGCAGCTTCTTCTCGAAGAATGTCGTGGTGGAGATCATCGAGC
>NZ_CP083986.1:3168962-3170541 GCF_020172685.1 [Mycobacterium] nativiensis
ACCCGAGCTGAGCCTGTATGCCCTGCGTGACAGTGCGGGCACACCGTTCCTGCTGCTGGCGGGCATGGAGCCCGACCTGAAGTGGGAGCGGTTCATCACCGCGGTGCGGCTGTTGGCCGAACAGCTCGGGGTGCGCCGGACCATCGGCTTGGGCACCATCCCGATGGCCGTCCCCCACACCCGGCCGGTGACCCTGACCGCACATTCCAACAACCGCGACCTGATCAGCGAATTCACCCCGTGGATCACCGAGGTTCAGGTTCCCGGCAGCGCGTCCAACCTGCTGGAGTACCGGATGGCACAGCACGGCCATGAGGTCGTCGGCTTCACGGTGCACGTGCCGCATTACGTGGCCCAGACCGACTACCCCGAGGCCGCCGAGGCGCTGCTCAAGCAGGCCGCCCAGACCGGCGCGCTGGAGCTGCCGCTCAGCGACCTCCGCGAATCCGCGGCCGAGATCCGGTCCAAGATCGACCAGCAGGTCGAAGCGAGCGCCGAAGTGGCCCAAGTGGTGACGGCCCTGGAACGCCAGTACGACGCATTCGTCACCGCCCAGGAGAATCGCTCGCTGCTGTCCCGCGACGAGGAGCTGCCCAGCGCCGACGAACTCGGTGCCGAGTTCGAGCGCTTCCTGGCACAGGAGGCGAAGAAGAACCTCGACGGCGACGACTGAGCCGGGTTACCCGGTTCGACGAAGCGTGGCGGTGAGATGGTTCTGCGCAGGCTGACCGACTGCGCCCATGTCCAGCGTGTAGGACAACTCATCGCCATCGAGGCGATAGTGGCGGCTCAGGACGGTCACTTCTTTGGCCGTCGGCGCCAGCCCGATCGTCGGCGCGGACATCTGTAGGTCCACGCCGTTGGCAGTGACCGTGTAGCTGCCTACCTCGATTTCGGTGATACCGCTGGGGTGCGCCAGCACCCACTCGATCTGACCGGGTTGCGGCACCCGCAAGTAGCCAGTCTCGGCATGCAGGGGCAGGCCCTCGCCGGGCGACTTGGTCTTCTGGCCGTAAACCAGGAACGGCTTGCCGACGTGTGAGAACACCACCTCTTCGAGGTAGTCGAATGACGCGATCGTGGGATACACCCCGGAACCCCGGCCAGACCAGGTGCCCAACAGCGGGGCCAGCTCCACAAGGTTCGGATGCAACTCGGGTGCCATGCCGCCAGCGTAGTGCGCGGTGGCGCCCGCAGCGCTCAACTCGTGCTGGGCATCTCGCGGTGTTCGCGCAGGGCCTCGATCTCCCGCTCGAAGTCGGCGGCCGAGGAAAAAGACCGGTACACCGAGGCGAATCGCAGGTAGGCCACTTCGTCGAGTTCGCGCAGCGGACCCAAGATAGCCAACCCCACCTCGTGGCTGGGAATCTCCGGCGAACCTGCCGCTCGCACAGCGTCTTCCACCTGCTGAGCCAGCAGATTCAGCGCATCGTCGTCGACCTGGCGGCCCTGGCAGGCCCGGCGCACGCCGCGCATGACCTTCTCCCGGCTGAACGGCTCGGTGACGCCACTGCGCTTAACCACGGCCAGCACTGCGGTTTCCACCGTGGAGAACCGCCGGCCGCATTCCGGACAGGAC
>NZ_CP083986.1:3170641-3172082 GCF_020172685.1 [Mycobacterium] nativiensis
CATCCGTATTCCGAATCTACGGTCGCTAGTAGGGTGATGTCAATGAAACGCCCTGAGGTGGTGCGTGATTACGGCGGTATCAGCGCGGTGGACCGCCGCGCCGAGCGCCGCAGCAAGCTGCTGGCCGCCGGCCGCCAGATCTGGGGCGAATCGGGCATCGGCGAGGGCACCGTCCGCGGAGTCTGCACCTCCGCCCGCCTCACACCGCGCTATTTCTACGAGCAGTTTCCCAACCGCGACGCGCTGTTCTTCGCGGTCTCCGACGACGTTCGCGACCAGCTGCTCGAAGCGATGGTCACCGCCGGCATCGGCGACCCCGGCACACTGGCCGACAAGCTCCGGTCCGCGCTGACCGCGTTTCTCGACCTGATCGCCGCCGACCCCTGCATCCACCGCATCGCCACCAGCGACCTGTCGGCGATTCCCGGGCTCAACGAGCACCGCGCAGGCATCCTCGACATGATCACCGACGCGGTCGTCGAACATGCCCCGGGCGTTCTCGACGGTCAGGACCTCGCACCCGAAGAACTACGCCGCGGTGCACTATTCATCGTCGGCGGGGTCAACCAGATCATCGAAACCTGGCTCGCCAATCCGGTCGAGGCGACGACCGAATTGGCTGCGAACTGCTCCGACCTTTCCGTCGCCCTAGTGCGCAGCATCGTGGCGCGCAGCGATCAGCCTCACCACTGATCGCGCGGCACGTCGAAGTCCGAGCACAGCGCCCACCACACGTCACGCGGCTCCACACCGTCCTCGATGGCCTGCGCCGCGGTCCGTCCACCCACCGCGGCCAACACATGATCTGCCAGCACCGAGGCGCCATACGCGGCACCGAAACGCATCGCGACCCGTTCGTGGAATTCGGTCAGGCGCACGCACCCAACTTACCCAGTGCCTGACAGCGCCTCGTGGCACACCCGTACCGGATCGGCGACGTCGGTGGCGGTGCCGGCGGCCCGTCGCGCGGCATCGCGATAGCTCGGCGACGCCAATACGGCACCCACCGCCTCGGCCAATGCCGGCCCACTCAACGGCCGGATCAGCCGGCCACTGCCTTGGCGCACCACGCGATTGGCGATCTCCCACTGATCGCCGCCACCGGGCACCACCACCAGCGGCACCCCGCCCAGCAGCGTCTTGGCCACCATGCCGTGTCCGCCGCCGCAGACCACCACATCGGCGTGCGTCAACAGTTCGTCCTGGCGACCCAACCCGGCGACGGCCCACGATGGCAGCTCCAGGGGCGCACCGCCCAGCCGCGACACCGCCAGCCGGGCGCCGTCGGGCAGTCCGGCACCGGGCACCAGATGCTCCAGGGCGAGCTCGGCCAGACCGGCGGCTCCGGTGGCGGCGGTCGACGGAGCCACCACCACCAGCGGGCCCGAGCCCGGTGGCACGGCCAGCACCTGCTCGGTCGGCTCAAAGTGCAGCGGACCGA
>NZ_CP083986.1:3172182-3173430 GCF_020172685.1 [Mycobacterium] nativiensis
ATCGAAATGTTGATCTTGCGGGCGGTCTCGACGTCGCCGGCCGCGAAGGCGGCCAGCATGTCGCGCAGCTGAGCGGCCGCGAAGTGCGAAATGACGCTGACGAATCCGGTGGCACCCATGGCCAGCCAGGGCAGATTCAGCGCGTCATCGCCGGAGTAGTAGGCCAATCCGGTCTCGGCCATGATCTGCGCTCCGGCGTGCAAGTCCCCCTTAGCGTCCTTGATCGCGACGATGTTGGGGTGTTCGGCCAGTTCGAAGATGGTGTCCGGCGCGATCGGCACCACCGAGCGGGCCGGGATGTCGTAGAGCATCACCGGCAGCGCGCTGGCGTCGGCGACGGCGGTGAAGTGCGCCAACAGGCCGGTCTGCGACGGACGCGAGTAGTACGGCGTCACCACCAACAGGCCGTGCGCGCCGACCCCGGCGCAGGCTTCGGCGAGGCGCACGCTGTGCTCGGTGTCGTTGCTGCCGGCGCCGGCGATGATGCGAGCCCGGTCACCGACCGCCTCGACCACCGCACGCAGCAGCGTGAGCTTCTCGTAGTCCGCGGTGGTCGGCGACTCGCCAGTGGTACCCGAGATCACCAAACCGTCGCAACCGGCGTCGATGAGGCGATTGGCCAGGCGTACGGCGGCGTCGGTGTCCACCGAGCCGTCCGCGCCGAAGGGGGTCACCATGGCGGTCAGCACGGTGCCGAACTGCGCCTTGGCGTCGAATCCGCTGCTGCTCACGGCCCCAAGATTACCTGGCCGCTGGAGTTGCTCAGACCTCGGTGGCGAGCGGACTGGTCGCGACTTCGGTGCCGTCGGCCAGCGTGCTGATCTGGAAGTCCTCGAACGCCGCCGGAGCCACGTCGGTGAGCTGCCGTAGGCACTCGACGGCCAGCCGGCGAATCTCGACGTCGGCGTGCTCGCTGGCTCGCATCGCGATGAAGTGCCGCCATGCCCGGTAATTGCCCGTCACCACGATGCGCGTCTCGGTGGCGTTGGGCAGCACGGCACGAGCGGCCTGGCGAGCCTGCTTGCGCCGCAGCGCCCCCATGGTCTCGCCGGCCTGGCCCGCCGCGAATTTGGCTTCCAGCCGGGCCAGCAGCTCGACGTAGGCGGCGCGACTGGCGTCCGCGGCGTCGGTCAGGATCTGCTGCAGTTCCGGGTCGTCCTCCATGCCAGGCGGCACCACGACCCGCGAGTCCGGTTCGGGCACGTAGCGCTGGGACAGCTGGGAGAACGAGAAGTGCCGGTGCCGGAT
>NZ_CP083986.1:3173530-3174794 GCF_020172685.1 [Mycobacterium] nativiensis
GGTCTGCAGGCAGGCGTCATCCAGGCTGTAGCTCAGCGCTGCGCTCTCCCCCAGATCGTCGAGGGTGCGAGCCTGATCCAGCCCGAAGCTGCCGGCCCGGGTGCGTCGCAATGCGGTCAGGTGTCCGCCGACCCCCAGCTCGTTGCCCACGTCACGGGCCAATGCCCGAATGTAGGTTCCCGCCGAACAGTCCACCTCGACGTCCAGGTCGACAAACGACTCGTCGCGCCGCAGCGCCAACAGCTCGAAGCGCGCGATATGTACCGGCCGGGCAGGCAGCTCGACGGCGTGGCCCTCCCGGGCCAACTGATAGGACCGCTTGCCGGCGACCTTGATGGCGCTGACCGTCGAGGGTACCTGCGCAATATCGCCGCGCAGGCCAGCGATCGCCGCGGCGATCTGACTGTCGGTGATATGGCCCGCCGGAGTCGTCTCCAGCACCTCGCCTTCGGCATCCTCGGTAGAGGTGGTCTGGCCCAACCGGATGGTGGCGGCATAGGACTTCTGCGACGCGGTCAATAACCCCAGAATCTTGGTAGCCCGTTCGATGCCGACCACCAGCACCCCGGTGGCCATCGGGTCCAACGTGCCGGCGTGGCCGACCTTACGAGTCCCGAAGAACCTGCGACACCGCGCAACGACGTCGTGGCTGGTCATTCCGGCGGGCTTGTCGACGATCACCAGACCGGCCGGCGGCGGCGTACTCACAGGACGATCGCCGTCAGCACCAGGCCGCCCGCCACCGACCACCGCCCGCGCAGTTCCGTCAGCGGGGGTCCAGCCAGCGCCGCGGGATCGATCAGGATGCGGGAGACGAAGCTGCCGTCGGGGTCGAAGCTGATGTGGGCGTCCTCGAAGCCCAACCACCGCCTGGTCAGCGGGAACCACACCTTGTAGGTGGCTTCTTTGGCACAGAACAGGATTCGGTCCCAATGCCGGTCTTGCGGCAGCGCCGCGAGTTCGTCGCGTTCGACGGGCAGGCTGACCGCTTTGAGGACGCCGTCGGGCAGTACATCGTGTGGTTCGGCATCGATACCCACCGATCGCACGTCGCCACTGCGACCTACCACCGCGCCGCGGAAGCCCGCGCAATGCGTCAGGCTGCCGACAACGCCGTCGGGCCACGTCGGCTCGCCCTTCTCCCCCTTGAGAATCGGGACCGGCGGTTGTCCCAACTCCTCTTATTCCAGCCCCGCCCCGTCGCGCCGCGCGGGGCAATTGGTTGGGGGCTGGGGGACCGCATGACGCAATAGCCGGCGCTTCC
>NZ_CP083986.1:3174894-3334555 GCF_020172685.1 [Mycobacterium] nativiensis
GTCCTTCACACCCGGTGCCGACAAAACGCATGAACGCCAACCCGAAGGCAGCACGCACGATACGAGCCAGACACCAGGTGATCAGGATCCAACCACCGCAACAAGCGGCACTTCACCCTGACACTGAACTCCACGATAGGTACCCATTTCACGGTCTACGGTGAGGCGGTGAGCGACGACATCCTGCTGGTCCGAACCGAGGACCGCATCCGCACCCTGACCCTCAACCGCCCACAGTCCCGCAACGCGCTGTCCCGCGCCCTGTGCGAGGCCACCTTCGCCGCGCTGGTCGAGGCCGACACCGACAACGACGTCGACGTCGTGATCCTCACCGGTACCGATCCGGTGTTCTGCGCCGGCGTGGACCTCAAAGAGCTCAGCGCTTCCACCACGCAACTCGGCGGCTCACCGCAATGGCCGGCGCTGAGCAAGCCGGTTATCGGCGCGATCAACGGCGCCGCGGTAACGGGCGGTTTGGAGCTGGCGCTGAGCTGCGACATCCTGATCGCCTCGGAGCAGGCCCGGTTCGCCGACACCCACGCCCGGGTCGGGATCCTGCCCGGATGGGGACTCACGGTGCGGCTGCCCCAACGCGTCGGGGTGGGCCTGGCCCGCCGGATGAGCCTCACCGGTGACTACCTGTCGGCGACCGACGCGTTGCGGGCCGGCCTGGTGACCGAGGTGGTGCCGCACACCGACCTGCTGGCGGTGGCACGAAGGACCGCCGCGGCGATCGCCGGCAACAACCAGTCCGCGGTGCGCGCCCTGCTGGACACCTATCACCGCATCGACGAATCGCAGACCGCAACCGGAATGTGGATCGAGGCGCAGGCTTCCAAACAGTGGTTGCGCCACGTGAGCGGCGCCGACGTCGCCGCGAGCCGGGAGGCCGTGCTGGAACGCGGTCGCGCGCAGGTGCGTTGACACCCCGGGGGCCTGCCTACCGCAATGATCTGATGACCCGGCAGGGGTTGCCCGCCGCGAGCACGCCCGCGGGAAGGTCGCGGGTCACCACGCTGCCGGCCCCGACAACCGTGTCGGCGCCGATCGACACCCCGGGGCAGACGATCACCCCGGAGGCCAGCCAGACGTTGTCGCCGACGGTGATCGGCGCCGCCGACTCCCAACCCTGACGCCTGGCGTGCACGTCGTCGATCGGATGCAGGGCGGTGACCAGCTGGGCACGCGGGCCGATCGACACGTTGTCGCCGATGATGATGGGCGCGCAGTCCAGCAGGACCGCGTCGTAGTTGATGAAGCAGTTGGCGCCGATGCTGATGTGTTTTCCGTAGTCGCAACAGAATCGGGGTTCAATGACCGAGTCCGCCCCGAATGCTCCGAGCAGCTCACCCAGCACGTCCCGGCGCCGGTCATCATCGTCGGCCGCCGTGCCGTTGAACGCAGCCAGCAGACGCCGGCAGGCTCGACGGTCGGCGACCAGGTCGGGGTCATCAGGGCGATAACGCTCCCCACTGAGCATCCGATCCCGCTGACCGCTCATGCCGGCTGATCCTACGGGCGGGCAGCCTGCACCCATCGCCCCGAGTAGGCGCGCCACCCGACGAACACCAACCGCAGCACGATGAACGTGGTCAGCCCCGACCAGATTCCGGCCAATCCCCAATCCAGAATCAGCGCCAACCAGGTCAGCGGGAGGAAGCCGGCCAGCGCGCTGATCACGGTGGCGGTGCGCATGAACGCGGCATCGCCGGCCCCCAGCAGCACTCCGTCCAGGGCGAAAACGGCGCCCGCGATGGGCAATTGAGCGATCAAGAACCACCACGGCACCATCACCGCGGCCAGCACCGCGGGATCCGCGGTGAACAGGCCCGGGATCACGAAGGCGCCGGCCGCCAGCAGCGCGGCCAGCACCACGGCAGCCACCGTGGAGAACACCGTCACCCGTGCGGCCACCGACTTGGCACGTGCGGCATCACCGGCGCCCAGCGCCGCTCCGACCAGAGCCTGCGCGGCAATGGCGAGCGAATCGAGCACCAGGGCCAGAAACGTCCACAGCTGCAGCACAATCTGGTGGGCGGCCAGTGCTGCGGCCCCGAATCGGGCGGCGACCGCCGCCGCCGAGACGAAGCAGGCCTGAAAGGCCAGTGACCGCACGATCAGATCGCGCCCCATAGTCAGTTGCGCACGCAACACCGCTCTGTCGAACGTCAGGGGTGACCGTTCGGAGCGCAGTGCACCCAGGAACAGCAGCGCGGCCAGCCACTGACCCACGCAGTTGGCCACCGCCGAGCCGGTCAGACCCCAGCGCGGCATTCCCAGGAGGCCGAAAACCAGCAGCGGGCACAGCAGCGCCGACAGCGCGAAACCCGCCACGGCGTAACGCGGCGGCCGCGCCGTGTCCTGCACCCCGCGCAGCCATCCGTTGCCGGCCAGCGACACCAGGATCGCCGGGGCGCCCAGCACCGCGACCCGCAACCACGGCAGCGCGGCCCGTGCTATGTCGTCGCGGCCGGCGATGACCGAGACCAGGGGCGCCGCCCCGAGTTGCACCGCGACGACGATCAGCGCACCGAGACCCAGCGCCAGCCAGGTCGCCTGGACACCTTCGGCGACCGCGGCACGACGATCACCGGCGCCGAAATGGCGGGCCGAGCGCGCGGTGGTTCCGTAGGACAGGAAGGTGGCCTGCGAGGCGACCAGGCCCAGAATCAGCCCGCCGATGGCCAGCCCGGCCAGCCCCTCGGCGCCCAGTCGGCCGACGACCGCGGTGTCGAACAGCAGATACAGCGGCTCGGCGGCCAGCACCACCAGCGCCGGCAGGGCCAACGCCGCGATCTGGCGTCCACCGGCGGGCCGCTCAGCCATTGCACCCCCTGGACTACCGCAGGGCCGCGACCAGCGCGGCGACGACCTCATCCGCGCCCCCGGTCGCGCTGTAGCCCGCCGCCAGTCGATGCCCACCACCGCCGAACGAGACGGCCACCGCGCTCAGGTCCACCGCCGACTTAGCCCGCATCGACACCGCCCAGCAACCCGGATCGACCTCTTTGAACACCACCGCCACCTCGGCCTGGGCGGTGGTGCGCACGATGTCCACGATGCTCTCGGCCTCCTCGGGCCGCGCCGCACTCCACTCCGCGTGGTCGACCACGGCGTAGACCAGCCCGCGCCCGCCCACCGCATCGGGCAGCAGGCGCGCGTCGGCCAGCACTCGCGACAACATGGGCAGCCAGCCGAACGGGTGGGTGTCCATCACGGTGCGGGTGATGGCCGCATTGTCCACTCCGAGGTCCACCAGCTGCGCCGCCAGCCGGTGCGCGCGGGCCGTGGCCCACCGGAACGAGCCGGTGTCGGTGGCCAACCCGGCGTACAGGCAGTGAGCGACGTCGATGTCGATCGGTTGGTCCCACTCCCCGAGCAGCTCAGCCACCACCATCGTCGTCGAATCCGCCGACGGGTCAACGAAATTAGCGGTCCCGAACAGCTGATTCGACGCGTGGTGATCGACCACCAGCAGCTCGCGGCCGTCGGCCAGTTCCCCCAGTGTCCCCAGCCGATCCGAGCTCGAGGCGTCCACCGCCACCACCAGATCGACGTCCCGGCGCATCACATCGGCGGCCACCAGCAGGTCGCCGCCCGGCAGTGACTGCAGCGACTGCGGGAGGGTCGCCGGACGGGCGAACCCGACCTGCACCGCCTTGCCGCACCGTTGCAGAACCAATGCGAGCGCGAGCCCGGCGCCCACGGTGTCGGCGTCGGGATGCACATGGCAGACCACCGCGACGCTGCCCGCAGCGGCCAGCAGTGCCACGGCTCCGGAGGCGTCGACACGCCTACCCGGCGTCAGCGACTCAGTCGCCCGATCGCTCACCGTGACCGCTGTCTTCGGCACCCGACTGTGCCGGGGCCTCCCGATACGGGTTGGCCTCGCCCACCGGCTGCTTGCCCTCCCGCATCCGGGCCAGGTCTGCATCGGCAGCCCGGGCGGCGGCCAGCAGTCCCTCCATGTGGGCAGCGGTGTCCGGCACCTTGTCGAGGACAAATGACAACGTGGGGGTGAACCGCACACCGGTGCCCGCGCCCACCTTGGTCCGCAGGGTTCCCTTCGCACGCTCCAAGGCCGCGGCCGCGCCGACATAGTCGGGCTCGTCCTGCAGGGTCTGCCCGCGCACCGTGTAGAACACGGTGGCGTCGTGCAGGTCCCCCGTCACCTTCGTGTCCGTGACGGTCACGAAGGCCAACGGAGGATCCTTGATCTCGAACTCGATGGCCGACGCGACGATGGTCCCGATGCGCTTGGAAAGCCGGCGAGCCCGGCCCACATCGACCACGACTACGTCCGCGCCTTCTCGACGAGTTCGTAGGCCTGGATGACGTCGCCTTCCTTGATGTCGTTGTAGGTCAGTGTCAGACCACACTCGAAGCCGTCGCGGACCTCGGTGACATCGTCCTTCTCCCGGCGCAGCGAGGAGATCGTGACGGTCTCGGCGACCACCACGTTGTCACGCAGCAACCGCGCCTTGGCGTTGCGGCGCATGATGCCCGAGGTGACCAGACAGCCCGCGATGTTGCCCACCTTGGAGGAGCGGAACATGGCGCGAATCTCGGCGCGCCCCAGTTCCTTCTCCTCGTAGATCGGCTTGAGCATGCCCTTGAGCGCGCTCTCGATCTCGTCGATGGCCTGGTAGATCACCGAGTAGTAGCGGATCTCCACACCCTCGCGGTTGGCCAGCTCGGTGGCCTTGCCCTCGGCACGCACGTTGAACCCGATGATGATCGCGTCCGACGCCGATGCCAGGTTGACGTTGGTCTCGGTGATGCCACCGACACCGCGGTCGATCACCCGCAGCTGCACCTCGTCGTCGATCTCGATACCCATCAGGGCCTCTTCCAGGGCCTCGACGGTACCGGCGTTGTCGCCCTTGAGGATCAGGTTCAGCTGGCTGGTTTCCTTCAGCGCCGAGTCCAGGTCCTCCAGGGAGATCCGCTTGCGCGACCGTGCCGCCAGCGCGTTGCGCTTGCGGGCATTGCGCTTGTCGGCGATCTGGCGGGCGATCCGGTCCTCGTCGACGACCAGCAGGTTGTCACCGGCACCGGGCACCGAGGTGAAGCCGACGACCTGCACCGGCCGCGACGGGGTCGCCTCTTCCACATCGTCGCCGTGCTCGTCGATCATCCGGCGGACACGCCCGTAGGCGTCGCCGGCGACGATCGAGTCACCGACTCGCAGCGTGCCGCGCTGGATCAGCACGGTTGCCACCGGGCCGCGACCGCGGTCCAGGTGCGCCTCGATCGCCACACCCTGGGCTTCCATGTCGGGGTTGGCCCGCAGGTCCAGGGCGGCGTCGGCGGTCAGCAGCACCGCCTCCTCAAGAGCCTTGATGTTGGTGCCCTGCTTGGCGGAGATGTCGACGAACATGGTGTCGCCACCGAAGTCCTCGGCGACCAGGCCGTACTCGGTGAGCTGCGACCGGATCTTGGTCGGGTCAGCGGTCTCCTTGTCGATCTTGTTGACCGCCACCACGATCGGCACGTCTGCGGCCTGCGCGTGGTTGATCGCCTCAACCGTCTGCGGCATCACACCGTCATCGGCGGCCACCACCAGGATCGCGATGTCGGTGGCCTTGGCACCGCGGGCGCGCATGGCGGTGAACGCCTCGTGACCCGGGGTGTCGATGAAGGTGATCAGTCGTTCGTTGCCGTCCAGGTCCACGGCGACCTGGTAGGCGCCGATGTGCTGGGTGATGCCGCCGGCCTCGGCCTCGCGGACGTTGGCCTGGCGGATCGAGTCCAGCAGGCGGGTCTTGCCGTGGTCGACGTGACCCATGACCGTGACCACCGGCGGACGAACCTGCAGGTCCTCCTCGTCCCCGGCGTCCTCGCCGTAGGACAGGTCGAAGGACTCCAGCAGCTCGCGGTCCTCGTCCTCGGGCGAGACGACCTGCACGACGAAGTTCATCTCGCCGCCGAGCAGCTCCAGGGTCTCGTCCCCGACGGACTGCGTGGCCGTGACCATCTCACCGAGGTTGAACAGCGCCTGCACCAGGGCCGCCGGGTTGGCGTTGATCTTGTCGGCGAAGTCCGACAATGATGCGCCGCGGGCCAACCGGATGGTTTCACCGTTGCCATGCGGCAGGCGTACGCCGCCGACGACCGGCGCCTGCATGTTCTCGTATTCGGCGCGTTTCGCCCGCTTCGACTTGCGACCCCGCTTCGGGGCACCGCCGGGACGGCCGAAGGCACCCGCAGCGCCACCGCGCTGACCGGGACGGCCACCACCACCGCCGCCGCCGCCGGGACGACCGCGGAAGCCACCGGCTGCGGGTGCTCCGGCACCACCACCGCCGGGACCACCGGCACCGCCACCGCGATAGTTACCGCCGGGACCTCCACCGGGACCACCGGGGCGTCCGCCGGGACCACCGGGACGGCCACCGCCGCCGGGACCCGGGCGGGGGCCGCCGGGACGCGCCGGGCGGCCCTGAGCACCGAAGTTGCTGGTGCGTCCGGGCATGTTGCCCGGTGTCGCGCCGCCGCCGGGACGGGGCATGCCGGGCCGGGGTGCTCCCCCCGGCCGGGGCGCCTGCGGGTGCGGACGCGGGATCGCGCGCTCCACCGGTTGCACCGACGAGAACGGGTTGTTGCCGACGCGCGGAGTCCGGGCGCCGGGCTTGGGGCCGGGTGCGGCCGGCCGGGGGCCGGGAGCAGCCGGAGGAGGCGAAGCGGGGGGCGCGGCGGGCGCCGCCGGCGCGGGGGCCTCGGCGACCGGCGCGGCCGGCGCGGCCGGCGCAGCCGGTGCGGCCGGCTTCGCGGCGGCCGGAGCAGGTGTGGGAGCCGGAGCCTCGGCCTTGACGGCCGGGGTGGGCGTCGGGGTCGGCGCTGCCGGCGCCGGTGCGGCAGATTTTGCGGGCGCCTTCGCCGCCGGTTCGGCAGCGGGCTTGCCGCCGCCGAACGACTCGCGCAGCCGCCGTGCGACGGGGGCTTCCACGGTCGAGGACGCCGACTTGACGAATTCGCCCTGCTCGCTCAGCCGGGCGAGGACTTCCTTACTGGTGACACCGAGCTGCTTCGCCAACTCGTGTACGCGGGCCTTTGCCACTACATCTCCTGTCTATGAGGCGACAGCGGTGGTGGGCCGCGCCTCGGGTTTAGCTATGACGCATTGTCATCGGGACTTCACGGTGTGCTCATGTTCTTCGCTACCTGTTCTGTTTCCCGGGGCGGTGAGCCGATCTCCAGACGATCGAAGTACTCCTCCACCCCGGATACATCCGGGGAACCGCTGATCCGCAGCGCGCGAGAGAACGCTCGTCGCCGGATCGCCGCTTGCAGGCATTCCGGCGCGGGATGCAGCCATGCACCCCGTCCCGGCTGGTTGCCTGCCCGGTCTACGACCACGGCACCGTTGCCGTTCGTCGTTGACACAGCGACCACCCGAAGCAATTCGACGGCCAACTCGCGTTTCCGGCATCCGACACACGTGCGCACCGGTCCCCGAGGGGAGCGGTGCGTCCGCGAGCCGGTCGACGGAATCTCGCGCTGGATCACGGCTCAGTCTACCCATACGAAGGCGATGTCCCGAACCACCTGAATTCTCACCAGGTGGTCGCGCCCCGCTCAGTGTCCTTGCGCCACGCCCCGGTCGGACCCACGCTCGGCAATGCCTCCCCCGGGGTCCGCCCCGGGCTCCGGGGTGTCACTGCGGATATCGATGCGCCACCCGGTCAATCGGGCCGCCAGCCGGGCATTCTGGCCCTCCTTGCCGATGGCCAGTGACAGTTGGAAATCCGGAACCACCACCCGGGCGGCACGCGACGCCTGGTCGATCACTGTCACCGACATCACCTTGGCCGGCGACAGCGCATTGCCCACGAACCGCGCCGGGTCCTCATCGAAATCGATGATGTCGATCTTCTCGCCGGCCAACTCACTCATCACGTTGCGTACGCGCTGGCCCATCGGGCCGATGCAGGCGCCCTTGGCGTTCAGTCCGGGGACCGCAGAGGCCACCGCGATCTTGGAGCGGTGACCTGCTTCGCGGGCCACCGCGACGATCTCCACCGACCCGTCGGCGATCTCAGGCACTTCCAGGGCGAACAGCTTGCGAACCAGGTTCGGGTGCGTGCGGGACAGTTCGATGCGCGGCTCGCGGAGCCCGCGGGTGACGCCGATGACGTAGCAGCGCAGCCGGTCACCGTGCTCGTAGCCTTCGCCGGGCGCCTGCTCGGCGGGCCGGATCACGCCGTCGAAGCCCTTGGCCTCGGTGCCCAGCCGCACCACGATGACACCGCGGGCATTCTCCCGGGCATCGCGCTGCACGACGCCGGCGACGATGTCACCTTCCCGCGCCGAGAATTCACCGTAGGCCTTCTCGTTCTCGGCATCCCGCAGCCGCTGCAGGATGACCTGGCGGGCGGTGGTCGCCGCGATCCGGCCGAAACCCTCGGGGGTGTCGTCGTACTCGCTGATGACGTTGCCGTCCTCGTCGGTCTCGCGGGCCAGCACGCGCACCACGCCGGTCTTGCGGTCGACGTCGATGACCGCGTCGGCCTGGTGCCCCTCGGTATGCCGGTACGCGGTGAGCAGCGCCGACTTGATCGTGTCCACCACCACATCGACCGGAATGCCCTTGTCGGCCTCGATCGCATGCAGCGCGGCCATGTCGATGTTCATTAGCGCCACTCCTCCTCGTCGCTACGCTCCGCATTGTCGTCGGCGCGGTTCATCGCTCCGGCGTCCATTCCCGCATCTTTGGCCTGGCGGCCGATCAACTCCAACTCACGTTCACTCGGCGGCGAGAACTCGACTTGCACAACCGCTTGGCCGATATCGCTCAGCGGTAGCTTTCGCCGGTTGAAGTCCCGTCCCGCGCGCACCACCAGGATCAGCACGTCATCGTCGAGGGCGCCGACCCGTCCGGTCAGGCCGGATCCGTCGGTCAGCGTCACCTCGACCTTGCGGCCGTGAGCGCGCCTGAAGTGCTTGGCTGTGGTCAGCGGGCGCTGCACACCCGGTGAGCTGACCTCCAGAACGTATTGGTCGTCGAATTCCAGCGCGTCGAGCAAAGCCGACGCCGAGCGCGACAGCGCCGCGGCGGTGTCCAGGTCCAGCGGGGTGTCGCCGTCGGCGACCACCGTGATACGCGGCAATTGCGCGTCGGTGTCGACGACGACGTCTTCGATCTCGTATCCGGCGCGCGTGAACTCCGCGTCGAGCAGCTCGATCACCTGTGTCTGGGAAGGTAGCCCGGTGGCCACGGCGAGCTCCTCATCTTGAGTTATCCGGTCAGCGCGCGTTCCCACGCGCCAGGCGCAGCCGGGAATCAGCTATCAACGATACGCCGTGGGTTGCACGGTCACCGCAAAGCGGCAAAAGCGCTCAGTCACTCCACAGCGACCCACAGCGGCCACGTCACATTCGTCCGCCGGGGTCGCAATGGCAGGATGTTTCAGATGTCCGGCCCCCTGACCGCCATCGACCGGCGGCGTGTACTGACCGGCGCCGGGATTCTCGCTCTGCTCGCCGTGACGGCACCGGCGTGCGGCTCGAAGCCGACCCCGCCGGCGGTGGACGACCTCGAAGCCCAACGCCAGCTCGCGCAGCGCGACAGTGATCTGGCTGCCGCGGCCGGAGCCGCGGCCGGCGGACCGGAATCCAAGGCGCTCGCCGCGGCACTGGAACAGGTTTCGCTGGAGCGCGCCGAACACGCCCGGGCGCTGGCCACCGAAATCGCCCGAGCCGCCGGTAAGCCCCTCCCCGAGGCGCCCGAGACCACCACGCCGACAACGGTGCCCGATGCCCCGGCTCCCACGGTGTCCCAGGTGGTCAACGCACTGCGCGCCGCGGCCGACAGCGCCGGGAAGCTGGCGATCTCCTCGTCGGGTTACCGGGCCGGGCTGCTGGCCTCCATCGCGGCGTCCTGCACAGCCTCCTACGCGGTCGCATTGGTGGCGCAGTCATGACGTCCGCCGAACCCGTCAGCGGTCCCGATGCCGCCCTGTGCGATGCGCTGGCCACCGAATACGGAGTGGTCTACGGCTACGGGCTGGTGTCGGCCTATTCCCTGCCGGAGTTCAATGACCTGGTGGTGACCACCATCCGCCAGCATCGCGAGCGCCGGGACCGCACCATCGCGATGCTGACCGGCCGTTCGGTCGAGGTCCCGCTCGCCGCGGCCGGCTACCAGGTGCCGATCCCGGTGACCACGTCCAACGACGCACTGCGGCTGGCAGTTCGGATGGAGAACGACACCGCGACGGCGTGGCGCGCCGTGGTCGAGCAGGCCCAGGAGTCCTCCGATCGCGAATTCGCGGCGACCGCACTCGGCCAGAGCGCGGTGCTGGCCGCGCACTGGAACCAGGCCTTGGGCAACTGGCCGATCACCCGGGCTTTCCCGGGCGGCGAGGACTGAGCGAAAGGCAGGCGGGTTGATGTCGATGTGGAAACGGGGCGTACGCCTCGTCGTATTCACCGCTGCGGCCTGGGCTGCGCTGGGGATCGCCGCCGGACCGGCCGCCGCCTGGCCCATCCCCTACACCGCCGAGGACATCAGATACCTCGACGCGACCCGCGGCAATTTCCCCGGTGACGACGATCAGCTGCTGCTGGCCGGCAAACAGGTCTGCCGGCTGCTCTACACCGGCCAGCCGTCGGCTGCGGTGATCGACCAGATCGCCGCACAGTACGGCGCCGGCCCAGAGCAGGCCGGAATCGTGGTGCGTGCGGCACGCGGCACGATGTGCACGCAGGCTCCGGGCTGACCGAGCCTAACGAGCGCCGGCGCGGACCGCGTCGAGGATCTGTGCGGCCAGGCCGTCACCGACGGCGAGTTCCCGCTTCTCCCCAGCGAAGCGGTCCCGCAGTTCCACCGCCCCTTCGGCCCAGCCGCGGCCGACCACCACCACCAGTGGCATGCCGAGCAGTTCGGCGTCCTTGAACTTGACCCCGGGCGACGCAGTGCGGTCATCCAGCAGCACCTCGACCCCGAGACGGTCCAGTTCGGCGGCCAGCTCGCCTGCGCCGGCCCGCGCCGCGTCGTCCTTGTTGGCGATCACCAGGTGCACGTCGAACGGGGCGACCTGCGCCGGCCAGCGCAGCCCCATCTCGTCGTGATGCTGCTCGGCGATCACGGCCACCAGTCGCGACACCCCGATCCCGTAGGAACCCATGGTGAGGCGTACCGGCCGGCCGTCCTCGCCGAGCACGTCGGCGGCGAACGCATCGGTGTATTTGCGGCCCAGCGAGAAGATGTGGCCGATCTCGATCCCGCGAGCGCTGACCAGCGGGCCGGCGCCGTCCGGCGACGCGTCGCCGTCGCGCACCTCGGCGGCCTCGATGGTGCCGTCGGCGGTGAAGTCCCGGCCGGCCACCAGTCCCACCACGTGCTTGCCGGGCTGATCAGCCCCGGTGATCCAGCTGGTGCCGTCCACCACCCGCGGGTCCACGAGGTAGCGGACCCCGTTGTCCTGCAAAGCCTTCGGGCCGATGTAGCCCTTCACCAGGAACGGGTGCTTGGCGAAGTCACCGTCACCGAGCAGTGCGTATTCCGAGGGCTCCAGCGCGGCGCCCAGCCGCTTGTCGTCGACCTCCCGATCACCGGGGACCCCGATGCCGAGCAGTTCCCACTCCCCGCCGGGCTCGCGAACCTTGACCATGACGTTCTTGAGCGTGTCGGCGGCGGTGACAGGGCGGTCCAGAGCGCCGTTGGCCCAGTCCACCAGGGTGGCGATGGTCGGGGTGTCCCCGGTGTCGTGCACGGTCGCCTCGGGCTGCCCGCTGATCGGTGTGGGCTCGGGGCGCGCGGTGACGACGGCTTCGACGTTGGCGGCGTACCCGGACTCCACGCACCGCACGAAGGTGTCCTCGCCGATCTCACTCTCGGCCAGGAACTCCTCGGAGGCCGAGCCGCCCATCGCCCCGGACGTCGCCGCGACGATCACGTAGCGCAGCGCCAGCCGGTCGAAGATCTTCTGGTAGGCCGCCCGGTGGGCGTCGTAGGCGGCGGAGAGCCCGGAGTCGTCGACGTCGAAGGAGTAGGAGTCCTTCATCACGAACTCCCGGCCGCGCAGGATCCCGGCACGCGGCCGCGCCTCATCACGGTACTTGCTCTGGATCTGGTAGAGCACCACCGGAAAGTCCTTGTAGGAGTTGTATTCACCCTTGACCGTCAGGGTGAACATCTCCTCGTGGGTGGGCGCCAGCAGGTAGTCGTTGTCCCGGCGGTCCTGGAGGCGGAACAGCCCGTCGCCGTACTCGGTCCAGCGGTTGGTCGTCTCGTACGGGGCACGCGGCAGCAACGCGGGGAACAGGATCTCCTGCCCGCCGATGGCGTTCATCTCCTCACGCACCACGCGTTCGATGTTGCGCAGCACCCGCAGGCCCAGCGGCAGCCAGCTGTACAGGCCGGGCGCGATGGGCCGGACGTAGCCGGCCCGGATCAGCAGCTTGTGGCTGGGGACCTCGGCATCGGCGGGGTCGTCGCGCAGGGTACGAAGGAACAGCTGGGACATCCGGGTGATCACGGGGCGCCAGCTTATCGGGTCCGATACCCGAAACCTCCCCGCCGGCGCGTGGCATGATCGCGTGATATGCGCATCACCCCGCATGAGCAGGAACGTCTGCTGTTGTCCTACGCCGCGGAGCTGTCGCGGCGGCGTCGCGCCCGGGGGCTGCGGCTCAACCATCCCGAAGCCGTGGCGATCATCACCGACCACATTCTCGAGGGTGCGCGTGACGGACGAACCGTAGCCGAGTTGATGGCCAGCGCCCGCGAAGTACTCGGACGCGACGACGTCATGGAGGGCGTTCCCGAGATGCTGAACCTGGTGCAGGCCGAGGCCACGTTCCCGGACGGCACCAAGCTGGTCTCCGTGCACCATCCGATCGGCTGACGGTGATCCCCGGAGAGATCCTGTTCGGCAACGGCGAGATCGAGATCAACGCCGGTGCCGAGCGGTTGGAGATGCAGATCGTCAACGCCGGCGACCGCCCGGTCCAGGTCGGCAGCCACGTCCACCTGCCGCAGGCCAACACGGCGCTGTCGTTCGACCGGGCCGCGGCCCACGGCCGCCGGCTGGACATCCCGGCGGGCACCTCGGTTCGCTTCGAACCGGGGGTGCCGCGCACCGTTTGGCTGATACCGCTGGGCGGACGTCGTGAGGTGCCCGGCCTCACGCTGGATCCGCCGGGAAGGCTGGACGACTGATGGCTCGGCTGTCCCGAGAGCACTATGCGCAATTGTTCGGTCCGACCACCGGTGACCGGATCAGGCTGGCCGACACCGATCTGCTGGTGGAGATCACCGAAGACCGCAGCGGGGGGCCCGGGCACGCCGGCGACGAGGCGATCTTCGGCGGCGGCAAGGTGCTGCGCGAGTCGATGGGCCAGGGTCGCGCGACCCGGGCCGACGGCGCTCCCGACACCGTCATCACCGGCGCGGTCATCATCGACTATTGGGGAATCATCAAGGCCGACATCGGGATCCGCGACGGGCGCATCGTCGCGATCGGTAAGGCCGGAAACCCCGACACGATGGACGGCATCCACCCGGACCTGGTGGTCGGGCCATCTACCGAGATCGTCAGCGGCAACGGCTACCTTGTCACCGCCGGCGCCGTGGACTGTCACGTCCACCTGATCTGCCCCCAGCAGATCCCCGAGGCGCTCGGTTCGGGGATCACGACCCTCATCGGTGGCGGCACCGGGCCCGCCGAAGGAACCAAGGCCACGACGGTCACCCCCGGCGGCTGGCACCTGGCCCGGATGCTGGAGGCGTTGGACTCGTGGCCGGTCAACGTCGCGCTGCTCGGCAGGGGCAGCACCGTCAACCCAGCCTCGTTGTGGGAGCAGTTGCGTGACGGCGCTTCGGGTTTCAAGCTGCACGAGGACTGGGGCGCGACGCCGGCGGCAATCGACGCCTGCCTGACCGTCGCGCAGGCCGCCGGGGTGCAGGTGGCGCTGCACACCGACACCCTCAACGAGATGGGGTTCGTGGAGGACACCCTTGCCGCCATCGCCGGCCGGCCGATCCACACCTACCACACCGAGGGGGCCGGCGGCGGGCACGCGCCCGACATCATCACCGTCGCAGGACAACCCAACGTGTTGCCCAGTTCCACCAATCCGACCCGCCCCCACACGGTCAACACCCTCGACGAGCATCTGGACATGCTGATGGTCTGCCATCACCTCAATCCCGCGGTGCCCGAAGACCTGGCATTCGCCGAGAGCCGGATCCGGCCGTCGACCATCGCCGCCGAGGACCTGCTGCACGACATGGGTGCGATCTCGATGATCGGCAGCGACTCCCAGGCGATGGGCCGCATCGGCGAGGTGGTGCTGCGCACCTGGCAGACCGCCCATGTGATGAAGCGCCGGCGCGGTGCGCTGCCCGGCGACGGCGCGGCCGACAACACCCGGGTCCGGCGTTACGTCGCGAAATACACCATCTGCCCGGCGATCGCCCATGGGCTGCACCACGAGATCGGTTCCGTGGAGGTGGGCAAGCTCGCCGACCTGGTGTTGTGGAAGCCGGCGTTCTTCGGCGTCCGCCCGCACGCCGTGCTCAAGGGCGGCGCGATCGCCTGGGCCGAGATGGGCGACGCCAACGCGTCGATACCCACCCCGCAGCCGGTGTTTCCCAGGCCGATGTTCGGCGCCGCGGCAGGCGTGGCCGCAGCCACGTCGGTGCACTTCGTCGCGCCGCAGGCCATCGACGCCGGCCTGGCCGAGAGGCTGGCGGTCAACCGGCGACTGGTTCCGGTTGCCGATGTCCGCTCGATCGGTAAGGCGCAGATGCCGCTCAATGACGCGCTGCCCGACATCGTCGTGGACCCCGACACCTTCACCGTGCGCATCGACGGCGAGGTCTGGGAGGAACAACCGGCGGCTGAACTGCCGATGGCCCAACGCTACTTCCTGTTCTGATGGCACCGTGATGTCTGGATTGGCGACGCTGCTCTCCCTCGCCGATTCACGGCTGCCGGTCGGCGGACACGTGCACTCCGGTGGCCTGGAGGAAGCCGTGACCAGTGGGCTGGTGACCGACCTGGCCACGCTGGAAGCCTTTCTGGTGCGCCGGATCCGCAGCCACGGTCTGGTGACCGCCTCGATCGCGGCAGCGGTGCACCGGGGCGATCTCAGCGTCTCCGACGCCGACGCCGAGACCGACGCACGAACCCCGGCTCCGGCTTCCAGGCAGGCGTCTCGCAGCCAGGGACGCGGCCTGGCGCGGCTGGCGCGGCGAGTCTGGCCCGACCCGTGCTGGGACGGGCTCGACACCCGGCCGCACCTGGCCACCGTCGCCGGTCTGGTGGGCGCGGTCAGCGGCCTGAGCCCCGGCCAGAACGCGCTGACGCTGGTGTACACCTCGATGACCAGCCCGGCGACCGCCGCGCAACGCCTGCTGGCGCTGGATCCGGCCGATGTCGCCGCCCTGACCTTCGGCCTGGCCGGCCTGTGCGAGCGCACCGCCGCCGAGGCGACCACCGGTCTGGCCGACCTGTCCGATCCCCTGCTGGACACGCTCGCCCAGCGACACACCACCCGCGAGCGCCCGCTGTTTGTTTCGTGAAAGGAGCCTCATGCCACCACATTTCCTCGATGGTGCGCCGCACACCCATGCCGATCGGCCGAAACGAGTCCGCAAGCCCGGTGAACCGCTGCGCATCGGCGTGGGCGGCCCGGTCGGCTCCGGCAAGACGGCGCTGGTCGCCGCGCTGTGCCGGCAGTTACGGGACGAGTTGTCACTGGCGGTGCTGACCAACGACATCTACACCACCGAGGACGCCGACTTCCTGCGCAAGCACGCGGTGCTCCCCGATGACCGGATTTCGGCGGTGCAGACCGGCGGCTGCCCGCACACCGCGATCCGGGACGACATCACCGCGAATCTGGATGCCATCGATGACCTGATGGCCGCGCACAGCGGGCTTGATCTGATTCTGGTCGAGTCCGGTGGCGACAATCTGACCGCGACGTTCTCCTCGGGGCTGATCGATGTGCAGATCTTCGTCGTCGATGTGGCCGGTGGCGACAAGGTGCCGCGCAAGGGCGGTCCCGGAGTCACTTTCTCGGATCTGTTGGTGGTGAACAAGACCGACCTGGCACCGATGGTCGGCGCTGATCTGCAGGTGATGGCACGCGATGCCGCCACGGTGCGCGACGGCCGGCCCACGGTGCTGCAGTCGTTGACCGAAGACCCGGCCGCCACCGAGGTCCTGGCCTGGGTCCGGGACCAGTTGCGCGAGCATTCGAACCTGTGATGCATTCCCGCCTCACGGTGATCGCCTGCCCGAACCGGCTGCCGCGCATCGAATTCGGTGGCGGCTTGGCGGCCCGCCGCACCGGACCCGACACGGTGCATCTGGTGTCGGCGGCCGCCACTCCCCTGGGCGGCGACGTCATCGAGGTCCGCCTGATCGTGGAGTCCGGTGCCCGGCTGATGCTACGCAGCGCGGCCGCCACCGTGGTGCTGCCCGGTGCCGCGACCCTGACCTCGCACGCGGATTGGCAGATCGAGGTGGCCGGCGAACTGGACATCGACCTTGAGCCGACCATCGTCGCCGCTGACGCCCGGCATGCCTGCCTCACCGCTTTACACCTCCACGACGGCGGATCGGCGCGGCTGCGGGAGCGAGTGCAGGTCGGTAGGTCCGGGGAGCGGCAGGGCTTCTGGTCGGGAACACTGCGGGTCGACCGGAACCACCGCCCGCTGCTGCGTCACCGGCTCGATCTCGGGGCGGGATCGCTCTCCGATGACGTGCTGTACGCGCCGCGGGCAACAGTCAGTGAATTTCGTTATCCCGCCATATGTTCCACCGCGTCAGCCGACCCGCGGTGGACGGTGCTCGCACTGGCCGGCGGCGGCACCCTGAGCACCCGCCAGGATGACCTGCTGACGCCCTAGTCTCGCGCGCTGTTGAATTGGACCTGCTCATTGACCTGGTACCGATTACCCACGCGGGTCTTTGGCGGTCGACCCCGACGGTGTCCAATTCTTCGAATCCACAGGAGAAAAGCTGGATTCCTTGCCGTCAAGGCGTCGGGCACGTTGCGTGGTCAAGGTGGTCAGCACCTCGTCGGGCAGCGGTGTGGTGAAGATGTTGTTGACCGCGGTGTATTCCGCGGCGAGTCGGCCCACGGCACCCAGTGCACCCGTGTCGATCCGGCCGCGCGGCAGGTAGAGGTCGTCCCGCACATGAATCTTCTGGACGCGTCCCCACACGACATGGTCGGGCAGGGGAGGCATCGGAATGATGCGGTCGAGGACGCATTCGAACGAGATGGGGGCTTCGGCGATGCGTGGAACCGATATGGTTTCACACGGAGCCCGTTCGATACCCACCTCGTCAAATTCGTCTGCCTCCCAGTGAAATTCGTAGGCCGAGTCGTTGAGGACACCGGCTTGGGCAACAGAGGCGATATTGATGACGAACTCACCCGTGTCTCGAATGTTGACGAAGGTGTCTTTGAGCGTGACCCCGTCGGAGCGCGGCAGCAGGGTGATGGACAAAGTGGGGGGCTGCCGCCCGACGACCGTGAAGAAGGATATCGGCGCGATGTTGCCCACGCCCAGCGCCGAGGAGGTGCTGACCCAGGCGATGGGACGGGGCAGGACGCTGCCGATCAGCAGTTTGTAATTCGACGCGACGTCAAGATCGGCGGGATCGATGATCATGGTGTCCTCAATGTCCAGGGTGGGGATAGGCCTCAGAGTCCGCTGATTCTGCGCGCTTTGCCGGATGCGGTCATCGGGGCAGTAGCACCTCGGCTGCATCCTTCGCCCAGTTCGCGGGCTCCGGCGAGGTCGAAATTGCAGCCGTCACCATTGCGCCCTCCGCGAGCAGCGCCACCTGCGCGCCAACACTTGCGGTGGCGCCGGCAGCGATGACCAAATCAGTTACGTAGGACTGGAATTCGCTCTTATGCCGTCGGGCGATCCCGACGATCTCCGGTGAGGTGGCGCCGGATTCCCCGAACGCATTGATGAACGCGCAGCCGCGGAAACCCGGCGCTTCGAACCAGCACTGCAGCCAGTCGAAGATGGCCAGAACCTGCCCGCGGGGGCCGGTGTCGACCGCGGATACATGCGCCTTGAGCGAGTCAAGCCAGCGGTCGTTGCGTCGTTCGAGGTAGGCGCAGACCAACTTCATCTTTGAAGGGAACAGGCGATAGAGACGACGCAGTGCCAGGCCCGACGCGGATCGAACGTCGTCCATGCCGACCGCATGGATGCCGCGTTCATAGAACAGCCGCTCCGCCGCGTCCAACGCCTGGTCTCGGGCGGGGTCAATTGCCGCTTCTGCGAGAACCATCGTTCTCGCAGGGTAGCACACGGCGAGAACGCTGGTTCTCACCATCGTTGAACCCAAGGCACGCCGCTGGAACCGCCGGCCCTACAGCTCCCCGGCCTCCACCGCCTCGCGGGTGTGTTGGGCGCGGGCGATCTGGTCGGCCGAGAACCCGATGAACAGCGCAGCCGCGCCCACCAGCAGCGCGATCGCGGCCACCCACAACAGCGAATAGGTGTAGCCGGCCCCGAGCGCGTCCAGCTGCGCCGGCGTCATGTTCTTGACCGGACCGCTGGTGCCGCCCAGGTACAGCGTGCGGGAGACCTGGACGGCCTGGATGATGACCAGCACCACCGGGCCGCCCAGGTTGTAGACCATCAGCGTGACCGCCGACACCGGGCCGATCTCCCGCGGGCCGACGTCGGTGAGTGCGCACAACGGCAGCACCACCGCGATCATCCCGATGCCCAGACCTCCGACGACGATGGGCGCGAACAGGTTCGGGAAGTACGGGATGCTGCGCGTCAGTGTGGAGCCGTAGAGCATGGCGCCCAGCACCAGTGCCCCACCGCCGATCACCAGCCAGCGCGGCGCGATCAGCACCGCCAGCCGCGCGGCCAGCACGGTGCCCAGGCCGAACGCGATCGCGAACGGGATGAAGGAGATCCCGGCCCGCAACGCCGAGTAGCCGAGCACGTCCTGCACCAGCAGGGCGATCATCACCGTCAGCGTCAACATCACTCCGCCGGCCAGGAACAGCGAGACGAACGTCATCACCCGGTTGCGGTTGTCGAACACCGCGGCCGGCACCAGTGGGTTCTGTGCCGCGCGCTCGACCGCCAGGAAGGCGCCCAAGAACACCAGCGTGGCCAGGCCGGCGGCGAAGACCAGTGGGCCCCTCCAGCCCTGCGGCGGCCCCTGGGTGAAGAACAGCACCGCGGCGCTGCACCCGGCCGTGGCCAACAGTGCGCCGGGTAGGTCGAGTCGCAGCCGTTCACGGTGGGTCTCGGTCACCCGGGTCACCGCGATCGCGATGATGACGAGCCCGATCGGGATGTTGATCAGGAATGCCAGCCGCCACGACACCACGGTCAGCGCCCCACCGAGCACCAGGCCGAGCACCGAACCGATGCCCTGCATGGCCGCCGACACCGCCAGGGCCTGGTTGCGGGCCCGCCCGGGGGTGTACGTGGTCGCGATCAGCGCCAAGCCGGTGGGAGCGGCCACCGCCGCGCCGACGCCCTGCACCGCCCGCGACACGATCAGCGTGGCCGGATCGGCGGCCACCCCGCACACCAGCGACGCGAGGGTGAACAGCCCGACGCCGGACACGAACGCCCGCTTCTGGCCGATGGCGTCGCCGACCCGCCCGCCGAGCAGCAGCAGGCCGCCGAAGGTCAGTACGTAGGCGGTGATGACCCAACTCTTGGCGGCGTCCGACAGGTCCAGGTCGGCCTGCATCCGGGGCAGCGCCACCACGACGATGGTGCCGTCCAGCGTCGACATCAGCTGCATCCCGGTGATCGCCACGATGGCGACACCGAGCACGCTGGACGACAACGGCTGACCGGCCGACTGGGATCTACCCGGCGCGGCCATAGCTGGCCAGCTTAGCGACGAGGCGCCTCGTCAGCGGGGATGTCCGGGGAAAGTTACAGGTTGCCGGCGCCGAAGGCGTCCTGCGCCTCCTGGGCGTGCGCGACCTGCTTGGCGGTGTACCCGATCAGCAGCGAGATGGCCCCGACCAGCACCGCCACCGCGGCCACCCACAGCAGGCCGTAGGTGTAGCCGGCGTCGAGCGCGGCGATCTGCGTGTCATTCATGGTCTTGACCGGCATGTTGGTGCCGCCCAGGTACAGAGTGCGCGAGGTGATGACGGCCTGGATGATCGCCAGCACGATCGGCCCGCCCAGGTTCTGCAGCATCAGGGCGATGGCCGAGGTCGGGCCGATCTGGTCGAAGCCGACCCCGGCGATCGCCGACAGCATCAGCGGCACCACGATCATGCCGATCCCGATCCCACCGAGCACGATCAACGTCACGAAGTTCGGGAAGTACGAGAGGTTCCGGTCGACCGTGGAGCCGTAGATCATCGCCCCCAGCACCACGACGCCGCCGGCGATCACCAGCACCCGCGGCGGCAACAGCCGCACCAGCTGCGAGGACGCCCCCAGCCCGATGCCCAACCCGATCACGAACGGGATGAACCCGATCCCAGCGCGCAACGCGCTGTAGCCCATCAGGTCCTGCACGTACAGGCCGATGGTCACAGTGACGGTGAACAGCACCCCGCCGGCCAGGAAGATAGCCGCGAAGGTGGCCAGCCGGTTGCGGTCGCGGAACAGGCTGAACGGCACCACCGGGTTCTCCGCGGTGCGCTCCACCACCACGAACGCCAACAAGGCGACGACCGCCACCACGGCCGAGCCGATGGTGATGGTGGAGACCCAGCCCTTCTCCGGACCGATCGTGAACGCGAACACCGCGGCGGTGCACCCCATGGTCGCCAGCAGCGCACCGGCGGCGTCCAGCTTCATCCGCTCTCGGTTGGTCTCGGTCAGCACGGTACGGGCCAGGTAGATGATCAGCAGGCCGATCGGCACGTTGACGGCGAACGCCAGCCGCCACGACACCTCGGTCAGCGCACCGCCGATCACCAGGCCCATCACCGAACCGACGGCGGTCATCGCGCCGAACACCGCGGTGGCGGCATTGCGCGCCGGCCCCTTCGGGAAGGTGGTGGCGATGAGCGCCAACGCGGTCGGAGAGGCGATGGCAGCGCCGACCCCCTGCAGCAGGCGGGCGATCACCAGCGTCGGGGCGTCCCAGGCCACCGCGCACAGGACCGAGGCGATGGTGAACAGCGCGACGCCGCTGATGAAGGTCCGCTTGCGCCCGATGGTGTCGCCGAGCCGACCGCCCAGCAGCATCAGCCCGCCGAAGGTGAGCACGTAGGCACTGATCACCCAGCCGCGACCGGCGTCGGACAGACCCAGCTCGTCCTGGATCTTAGGAAGCGCGACGATTGCCACGGTGCTGTCCATGGTGGCCAGCAACTGCATGCCACCGATGGCGATCACGGCGTAGATGAACCGGCGAGACGGCAGCCAGGACGACACAAACTTGCTGGTCCGGCTCACGAGATCGGAGCCGGTACGCACCGGGGGCTCTGACTCGGCGGCTTCCGTCGGCCGCTGCGCGGTCGCCCGTCCTGCATCATCGAGAGCAGTCATAACCGGCTACCCTACAGTAATATTAAGAGCTGTTTAAACCCCAAATCCCGCGACAGCGCCGATAACGACGATTGCGGGAGGTCGGATGCCCTCCGCGCGGATCTTCTCGGGCGCGTCGGCCAGGGTCGCCCGCAGCGTGTGCTGGGCGGGCGTGGTGCCGTGCTGGACCACCAGCACCGGCGTATCCGCAGGTCGGCCGCCTTTTTGCAGAACCGCGCAGAACTGTTCGATACGTTCGATCGCCATCAGCAGCACGATGGTGCCGCGCATAGCGGCGAGCGCATCCCAATTGACTAACGATTCGGGGTCATCGGGCGCGATGTGCCCGCTGACCACCACGAACTCGTGGTTCACCGCCCGGTGCGTGACCGGAACCCCGGCCTGGGCCGGCACCGCTATGGCACTGGTCACACCGGGCACCACCGTCACCGGGATTCCGGCGTCGGCGCAGGCCAGTACCTCTTCGTAGCCCCGGGCGAACACGAACGGATCGCCGCCTTTGAGCCGCACCACGAACTTGCCCGCCCGGGCGCGGTCGATCATCAGCGCATTGATGGCGTCCTGGGCCATCGCCCGCCCGTAGGGGATCTTGGCGGCGTCGATGACTTCGACGTGCGGGGCCAGTTCGGCGAGCAGTTCGGGTGGCGCGAGCCGGTCGGCCACCACGACGTCGGCGTGCGCGAGCATGCGGCGGCCGCGCACCGTGATCAGTTCCGGGTCACCGGGCCCGCCGCCCACCAGGGCCACCCCGCCGCGCACCACATCGGAGGTCGCCCCTGCTTCCAAGGTGATTGTGCCGTCCTGGAGTGCTTCCCGGATGGCCGAGCGGATCGCCGCCGACCGGTTGTGCTCGCCACCGGCGAGGACTCCGACCGACAGGCCGGCGTAGCCGAAGGTCGCCGGGGTGACCGCGGACCCTTCGACGGCGAGGTCGGCACGCACACAGAAGATCTGGCGCCGATCCGCTTCGGCGACGACGGCGGCGTTGACATCCGAGTCGTCGGTGGCCGCGATGGCATACCAGGCATCGGCGAGATCCCCGTCGCGGTAGGCCCGCGACACCAGCGTGATGCCGGGCTGGCGCTCCCCCAGCGCCTCGACCGCCGGCGTCGCGCTCGGCGCGATCACGATCACCTGAGCTCCGCTGTCCACCAGCAGCGGCAGCCGGCGTTGCGCGACGCTGCCCGCACCGACCACGACAACCTTGCGGCCCGCCAGCCGCAATCCGACCAGGTAAGGGTTCTCGATCACCCGATAACTCTAGTGGCCCATCAGCTGAGTTGGAGCTGCCGGTTGCCCCACTCCCACACCTGCGCGAACAGGGCGGGTTCGTCGGACAGCCGGATGCCCAGCGACGGCACCATCTCTCGCAGTGTCGGCATCCAGTCCGCGAGCCGGCCCGGGAAGCAGCGCGCCAGGACCTCCAGCATGGCCGGTACCGCGGTCGACGCCCCGGGCGAAGCGCCGAGCAGCCCGGCCATGCTGCCGTCGGTGGCACTCACGATCGTGGTCTCGAATTCCAGACGCCCATTGCGGATCACCTGCACTCGCTGACCGGCCCGGATCGCCGACCAGTCCCGATCGAGCGCGTCCGGTATGAACTCCCGAAGCTCGTCGACGCGGGCCGAATGTGTGCGCCGCAGTTGCCCGATCAGATAGCCGACAAGTTCCCGCTCACCCATCCCGGCGCCCAGCATCGACATCACATTGTCGAGGCGGACCGATCTCGGCAGGTCCATCGCACGGCCATGCTTGAGGAATTTCGGGGACCAGCCGGCGAACGGGCCGAACAGCAGCCATGACGCCCCGTCGACCACGCGGGCGTCCAGGTGCGGCGCGGTGGTCGAGGGAGCACCCGGCGCCGGCGCGCCGTAGACCTTGGCGCGGTGCCGGCTGGTGACCTCCGGGTCCCCGCAGCGTAGGAATCTGCCGCCGATCGGGAATCCGCCGAACCCCCGCGCTTCGCCGATGCCGGATTTCTGCAGCAACCCCAGGGTGCCTCCCCCGGCGCCGAGAAAGACGAATTTGGCGTTGAGTCTTCGCCTTTGGCCGGTGCGGCGGTTCCGCAGGTCCAGTGTCCAGCCGCCCCCGGGCTCCCGGGACAGGGTGCGCACCTCGTGGTCGAACAGCACCGTGGTGCCATGCCGTACGCCGTAGCCGATCAGTTGCCTCGTCAGTGCCCCGAAGTCGACGTCTGTCCCGTCCGGCGCCCAGTCCAGGGCCACCGGGAGATCGGGGTTTCGGCCGGCTGCCATCAGCGGCAGCCGGGCGGCGAATTCGGCGAAGTCGGTGATGAACTCCGCGCCGCCGAACAGCGGGTGATCGGCCAGCGCGTGGTGGCGGCGTCGCAGATAGTCCACGCCGTCGACGCCGTGCACGAAGCTCACGTGTGGGATCGGGTTCACGAAGTCTCGTGGTTGCCCCAGCAGGCCGTCCTGCACCGCATACGCCCAGAACTGGCGGGTCACCTGGAACTGTTCGTTGACGCGCACCGCCTTGGCGATATCGATCGAACCGTCGGGTTTCTGCGGCGTGTAGAACAGCTCGCACAGGCCGGCGTGCCCGGTGCCGGCGTTGTTCCACGGACCGCTGCTTTCTCCCGCCGCGGCGCCGGATCGCTCGATGACGGTGATCGTGGCGTCCGGTTCCAGCCGGCGCAGGATGGCCCCCAGGGTGGCGCTCATGATGCCCGCGCCGACCAGTGCGATATCGGTGGTGGCGGGGGTCGGCACAGAACTCAGGCTAATCGGCGCACACCCTTTAGGCTGGCCAAGACGGCGGGCGCGGCGAGGAGAAGCTTCAGTGGAAACCTACGATCTTGCGATCATCGGAACCGGTTCGGGCAACAGCATTCTCGACGAGCGCTACGCCGACAAGCGAGTGGCGATCTGTGAGCAGGGAACCTTCGGCGGCACCTGTCTGAACGTCGGGTGCATCCCGACGAAGATGTTCGTCTATGCCGCCGAGGTGGCGCAGACGGTGACCCACGCGGCCCGCTACGGCGTGGATGCCCGCCTCGAGCGGGTCCGCTGGTCCGACATCGTCGCTCGGGTCTTCGGCCGGATCGATCCGATCGCCGCCGGCGGCGAGGAGTACCGCCGCGGCCTGCCGAACATCGACGTGTACGCGGCACACACCCGATTCGGGCCGGTCGCCGCCGACGGTACGTACCTGCTGCGCACCGAAGCCGGTGACGAGTTCACCGCCGAGCAGGTGGTGATCGCCGCCGGGGCCCGCGCCACCGTCCCGGCCGCGATCGCCGACAGCGGTGTGCGCTTCCACACCAGCGACGATGTGATGCGCATCGCCGAGCTGCCCGAGTCCATGGTGATCGTCGGCGGTGGATTCGTGGCGGCGGAGTTCGCCCACGTGTTCTCGGCGTTCGGTGTCCGGGTCACCGTGGTGGTCCGGGGCGAGACGATGCTGCGTCATTGTGATGAGACCGTCGCGCAGCGCTACACCCGGATCGCTGCCGGAAAGTGGGATGTGCGGACGCACCGCACCGTGGCCGGCGCCCGCAATGTCGGCACGGGCGTCGAGTTGCGGCTCGACGACGGATCGCTGGTGCATGCCGACGCGCTGCTGGTGGCCACCGGGAGGGTGCCCAACGGTGATCTGCTCGACGCCGGTCAGGCCGGCATCACGGTGACAAGCGGCCGGGTGGTGGTCGACAAGTACCAACGGACCAGTGCGCGCGGGGTTTTCGCGCTCGGTGACGTCTCCTCCCCCTACGAGCTCAAGCACGTCGCCAATCACGAAGCCCGGGTGGTGCAGCACAACCTGCTGTGCGGCTGGGACGACACCGCCTCGATGCGGGTCACCGATCACCGCTTCGTGCCGTTCGCGGTGTTCACCGATCCGCAGATCGCCACCGTCGGACTGACCGAGACGCAGGCCATTGCACAGGGATTCGACATATCGGTGAAGATTCAGGACTACGGCGACGTCGCCTACGGCTGGGCCATGGAGGACACCACCGGGTTCACCAAACTGATCGCCGAACGCGGCAGCGGACGACTGCTGGGTGCTCACATCATGGGCTACCAGGCGTCGTCACTCATCCAGCCCTTGATCCAGGCGATGAGCTTCGGGTTGACGGCGCCGGAGATGGCGCGCGGTCAATACTGGATCCACCCGGCTCTGCCGGAGGTTGTCGAGAACGCGCTGCTGGGCCTGGACTGAGTCCGGACGCGGAAGGGAGCCCCATGAAGTCAACCCTGCTGTCGCGGCAAGACCTGGATTTTCTGCTGTTCGACTGGCTGCACGTCGATGAGCTGACCCGGCGCGCCCGGTTCGCCGACCACTCTCGGGAGACGTTCGCTGCCACGCTGGACCTGTGCGAACAGCTGGCGACCCGCTATTTCGCGCCGCACAACAAGAAGAGCGACGCCAATGAGCCCACCTTCGACGGGGTGAAGGTCACCATCATCGACGAGGTCAAGGAGGCCTTGGCCGCCTGCGCCGAGGCCGAGCTGATCGGCATGGCGATGGACTACAGCCTCGGCGGGTCGCAACTGCCGGCAACGGTCGCACAGGCGGGTTTCGCCTGGCTGTTCGCCGCCAACGTCAGCACCGCCGGCTACCCGATGCTGACCATGGCCAATGCGAACCTGGTGGCCAAGTTCGGCAGTCCCGAACAGATTGAGGCCTTCGTCAAACCGATGATCGCCGGCCGCTTCGCCGGGACGATGTGTCTGTCGGAGACCCAGGCCGGATCCTCGCTGGCCGACATCACCACCCGCGCCGAACCGCGCGCCGACGGCACCTACCGGTTGTTCGGATCGAAGATGTGGATCTCCGGTGGCGATCACGAACTGACCGACAACATCGTGCATCTGGTGCTGGCCAAGATCCCGGGCGGTCCGGCCGGCACCAAGGGCATCTCGCTGTTCGTCGTGCCGAAGTATCTGGTGGAGTCCGACGGCGTGCTCGGTGAGCGCAACGACGTGGTGCTGGCCGGGCTCAACCACAAGATGGGCTACCGCGGCATCACCAACACCGTGCTCAACTTCGGCGAGGGCGGCTATCGGCCGGGCGGCGAGCCGGGCGCGGTCGGCTATCTGGTTGGCGAGGCCCACCGCGGGTTGAACTACATGTTCCACATGATGAACGAAGCCCGGCTGGGAGTGGGCATGGGCGCTATCGCGTTGGGCTACACCGGCTATCTGAAGTCGCTGGACTACGCCCGCAGCCGACCGCAGGGCCGGCCGGCGACAACGAAAGACCCAGCGACACCGCAGGTCCCGATCATCGAGCACGCGGACGTCAAACGGATGCTGCTGGCGCAGAAGTCCTACGTCGAGGGGGCGCTGGCGTTGGCGCTGTACTGCGCGCGACTGGTCGACATCGCGCACACCGCCGAGTCCGACGCCGAAGGCGACCACGCCACCGCGCTGCTGGACATCCTCACCCCGATCGCCAAGAGTTGGCCCTCGCAGTGGTGCCTGGCCGCCAACGACCTGGCGATCCAGGTGCACGGTGGCTATGGCTACACCCGCGAGTACGACGTCGAACAGCATTACCGGGACAACCGGCTCAACCCGATCCATGAGGGCACCCACGGCATCCAGAGCCTGGACCTGTTGGGCCGCAAGGTGGTCCAGCGCGACGGGGCCAGCCTGGTGGCGCTGCATAGCGCGATGACGGACAGCATCGCCGCAGCGCAGCGGGCCGGCGGCGAATCGGCTCAGGTCGCGACGCAACTCGATGCCGTGGTCCAGCGACTGGTCGCGGTCACCGCGGGGATGTTCGCTTCCGGGGATATCGATGCCGCGCTGGCCAACAGCGCCATCTACCTGGAGGCCTTCGGCCACATGGTGATCGCCTGGATGTGGCTGGAACAGCTGTTGGCCGTGGCGGGGCGCACCGGGGACTTCTACGACGGCAAGCGCCAGGCGGCACGGTATTTCTTCCGCTACGAGCTGCCCAAGACCGGCCCGCAGCTCGACCTGCTGGAGAGCCTGGACCGCACGACGATGGAGATGCAGCCCGACTGGTTCTGACCGCGAGATGTCGGTACCGGTCGCTACAGTCGCGACCATGCCCGTCCACGAGCCCTGCCACTACGCCACTCACGCTGCGGTCCGGGGACGATGAACTCATTCCTACTGCTCATAACCCTGATCCTCGCCTACGTCATGGTTAAGCGAAGGGCTGATCAACCAACACCCGCCGATCGAGTAGCAAAGGCAGATATCGACCGTGCCGCTGATAACCAACAGGGCGGATCAAGCTGGCACACCAAAGCCATGCCCTGGCTCATATTTTTCGGTTGCGCATCAATCTTTGGCTTAGAGGTGTCTGCCGCCATCGTGGCGGCGGTGTACGCGGTGAGGCTAGGTGTGCGTGTGGCCCGCGAGCGCGCAGCACAGCGAGACAGGCTGATTGCGGACGCAATGAAGCAGCACAATCAAGTCATGTCCGGTGATGATGCCGGCATCTATGGCAACTACCCTCCGCCGCATCACCCTGGGGTTCCGCAACGTCAACCACCACATCGTGCGATCCCTGATCCACTCCAGCGAACCCCGAGACCGGATCCACGTACTCTGAGCCCCGAGGGGCAAGGAAACTCCCTCCTCATGAATGCCGATGTCTTGACAGCTGATTTCGTCGCAGAGGAATTCAGGTATGTGACCGCTGCCGGCGTGCAACGGCGGGCCGCGTTCCCCGCAAAGGACTTCGTGCCCGGCCTCAGGGACGACACGGTCCCCGGCCTCAATGACTTGGCGAACCTTCTTGCCTCGGCCCGCGGCTGGGGAGAGGTCGGTGGGCGGGACGAATGGTGGCGCATCACGTTCGATGAACACATGATCGAGACCGATGACATGGACATCCCGAACACGATCACCTTCGAGCTGACACATAAGAGTCCGCGTACCGATTTCGATGCATACCTGGCGCTACGTGGTGACGACCCGACCTTGTGGATCTACGGTCGCGGCCAGAAAGATCAAGGCGAGGAGCAGCTTTCACACGTCAGTAATGCGATGGTCGGCCTACGCCGGATGTGGGAGTCGATCACATTGTGCATCGGTCAATGCGAGCCAGAGGGGTTCACGGCAGATACGAGCCGCTGGCTCATGCGCGTGACCTACCGAAGGCATGGCGAGAACGCGTTCGACTTCATCACCCCCTGCCGGTTCGAGAAACCCGAAGCGTGGGAACCGAATTGGGAATGACCGTGATGTTCTCTTAGCCGCGAGCTACGGCGGCATCACCTAGCCGAGCTGATGCCGCCGTCCACACCCGACCGCCGTCAGCCGACGAGCTCCAGTCGCTGGAACTGATCCGATCGATAGCAGTCGACACAGGTCGACCTGCGGATCTTGCCGCTGGTGGTGATCGGCAACGAGCCGGGAGCCACCAGCATCAGATCGGAGACCCGCACCCCGTGCGCGCGTGATACCGCAGCCGCCACATCCCGCTTCAGGGCCACGACCCGCTGAGCCTGCTCCTCCGCACTGCCCCGCGGCTTGAGTTCGGCGACGACCACCAGTTGCTCGCGGCCGTCCCCGGTGATCGGGATCGCCGCGACGCGGCCGCCGGTGATCTCCTGCACCGTGGCCTCGATGTCGTCCGGGTAGTGGTTCCGTCCGTCGACGATCAACAGATCCTTGATACGGCCGACGACCAGCAGCTCGCCGTCGTGAATGACGCCGAGGTCCCCGGTACGCAGCCACGCACTCGCGGGCGTTCCCGGCGAGGGAGCCTCGATGCGGCCACCGAAGGTGCGTTCGGTTGCCTCGGGGTTGTGCCAATACCCGCTGGCGACGTTTTCCCCGTGCACCCAGATCTCCCCGACTTGGCCGTCAGGGTTCTCCAGTCGCGTCTCGGGGTCGACGATGCGCACCGTGCAGGCACGCGGCGCACCGATGCTGACCAGGTCGGCGCCGACGGGCCCGACTTCGGCAGTGCCGGCCACCAACTTCTCGTAGTCGAGCCGGACGGCCACCGGCCGGTTCGTGCGCGGCGCCGAGGCCACGTAGACCATCGCCTCGGCCAACCCGTAGGACGGCGCCAGCGCATTGGCCGGCAGGTTGAAGCGGGCGAACCGCTCGTTGAAGCGGCGGATCGTCGCGGCGTGGATGCGCTCACTGCCGGACAGGATGGTGTGCACGCCCCCGAGGTCGAGCCCGGCCATGTCCTCATCGGCGGTGCGGCGGGCGGCCAGTTCGAACGCGAAGTTCGGCCCGGCGGTGAACGCCGACGAGTTGGTGGCCAGCTGCTGTATCCAACGGGCCGGCTTCTGCAGGAACGCGATCGGTGTCATCACCACCGAATGCCGGCCCAGCGTGACGGCCCCCATCACGCCGAGCAGCAGCCCCATGTCGTGGTAGAAGGGCAGCCAGGACACCAGCGTGGTCTCCGGCGGCGGCGCTCCCCCGTCGCCGCCGAAGTAGTCCGCCATCACCTGCTCGATGTTGGCGAACACGTTGCGGTGCGAAACCATCACACCGCGCGGGGAGCCGGTCGAGCCGGAGGTGTACTGCAGCAGCGCGGTCTTGGTGGTCAGCGCACCCGCCCGGTCCCAACCGGACGGCGAGTCGAGGTCGAGCAGGTCGACCTCGATGATCGCCGGCGGAGAGCCGCCGACGGCACCGATGCAGGCTGCAATGTCGCCGGACACGGCCGAAGTGGTGAGCACGGCGGTCGGAGCGCAGTCCTTGAGCGCCGCGGTGACCCGCTCGTCGCGGCTGCCGAACATCGGTACCGGCAACGGCACCACGATGCAGCCGGCCTCCATCGCCCCGAAGAACCCGGCGATGTACTCCAGTCCCTGCGGCGCGAGCAGCGCGACCCGGTCCCCGGGCGAAGCGACCGCAGCCACCTCCACGGCCACCGATTCGGTGCGACCGGCGATCTGCGACCAGGTCAAGGTCTCGGCATAGCCGGCCTGATCCAGGTCGTAGTCGACAAAGGTGAACGCCGGCCGGTCGGGCCACTGCTGCGCTCGCTCACGCAACAGGCCCGGAATCGAATGCCCCCAAGACAACACGTCAATACCCCCCAGATTGATTATTCGATTTTCCTGCCGCTCTCCCCCGAGAGCCCCTTACCAGGTACTGGCCCGCAACACGATCTCCATCGCGAGCTGCGCGGTGAACTCACTCGCGCTGCGCCGCCCCGGCAACACCACCAGGCGATGTTCGCCGTAGATGAAGCGCTGGCTGGCTTCGGCCACCGCCGCGGTTGCCCGCGAACTGACCAGAACGGTGGTGTTGATCTCCACCGGCGGGCATCGTTCGTCACGGATCGCGCCGCTGAGATCCGGCGCCCGCGGATGTCCGCGGTCGAGCACCACCAGGCCGGTGAACCGGTCCGGGCGCGTCGCCGCGAGTTCCCATGCGTTGTCCCCGCCGGTTCGGTCGCCGACCAGCACGCCGCACTGCACGCCCAACGAGTCGAGGATGCCCACCACGGACTTGGGTGTCAGCCGCGGGTCGGCGCCGATCACGATGGTTCGCAGCGACGCGGTGTGCAGTCGCTGGCAGACCGCGTCGTAGGCGGTCAGCGGATGCTGCGCGGCTGCGAGCACGACAACGACGGGCCCGTTCTCCGGGCCGTTCACATCGACCGGGATCGGAAACCCGTCGATGGTCATCATCGTGCCAGGCATTTGCGCAAGGCTACAGTCAGCAAGGCCTCATCGGGGCTATTTTGGCGGCCCTTCAGCGGCTGTTCAGCCAACGTCCGAAAATCACGGAAGCGTGAGAATCTCGGCTCCGTCGTCGGTCACCACCAGGGTGTGCTCGAACTGCGCGGTCCAGCGTCCGTCCGTGGTGACCACGGTCCAGTCGTCGTCCCAGATGTCGTAGTCCAGCCCGCCGAGGTTGATCATCGGCTCGATGGTGAACGTCATTCCGGCCTCGATGATGGTGTCCACCTCGGGTTGGTCGTAATGCAGGACCACCAGGCCGTTGTGGAAGGTCTCGCCGATCCCGTGGCCGGTGAAGTCGCGCACCACGTTGTAGCCGAACCGATTCGCGTATGCCTCGATGACCCGTCCGATCACCGACAGCGCGCGTCCCGGTTTAACCGCCTTGATGGCGCGCGCCGTCGCCTCCTGGGTGCGCTCGACGAGCAGCCGGTGCTCCTCGGAGACATCGCCGGCCAGAAACGTCGCATTGGTGTCGCCGTGGACGCCATCGATGTAGGCGGTGACGTCGATGTTGACGATGTCGCCGTCGGCGATCACCGTCGAGTCCGGGATTCCGTGGCAGATGACCTCGTTGAGCGAGGTGCAGCATGACTTGGGAAAGCCCTTGTAGCCCAGCGTGGACGGGTAGGCGCCGTGGTCCACCATGTACTCATGCGCGATGCGGTCGAGCGCGTCAGTGGTCACCCCGGGTGCGACGGCCTTGCCGGCCTCGGCCAGCGCGCCCGCCGCGATCCGGCCCGCGACCCGCATCTTCTCGATCACCTCGGGTGTCTGCACCCACGGCTCACTGCCCTCGGCAGCAGTTGACCTGCCCACGTATTCGGGGCGCGGAATCGAGCGGGGCACCGGAAGCGTCGGCGACACCACGCCGGGGGAAAGTGGGGCACGAACGGGCATCAGGCCAGCTTAACCGAGCTGGTCAGTGCCGCCAGCGCAGCTTCCGTCGGGGGCCTCTGATGTCCACCGACCCACACACCACGCGTCCGGCCAGGACCACATGCGGGTTGCCTTCGGCCGGGGCGTCCTTGCGGCGGTCTTTGGCGCTGCCCCCGTAGACCTCGACATCGTCGATCGAGGCGCTGGCACCGTCGGGCAGCCGGATGTCGACCGACCCGAACCGCATGTCGAGTTCGATGACCACGACCGGCCCGGCGAAACGCGCCCTGGTGAGGTCAAGGTCCACCGACCCGAGGCGCCGCACCAGCGCCAGCCGGGTCGGCACGATCCATTCGCCGTGGCGTTTGAGGGAACCGGCCCAGCCGCGCAGCTCGACCCGGTCGGCGGCCGACGTGACGATGGCGCGTGGCCCGGGCAGATCGTCGATCAGGGTGTCGAGCTCCGCGCGCATCCTGGCCTGCGACACCTGGGTGGCGCGCTCCTCGAACTCGCCGATGTCGATCAGCCCGAGAGAGACGGCGTTGTGCAGACGACGCAGCGTGCCGTTGCGGTCCGCGTCGGAGACCCGCAGCGCGGCCAGCACATCGTCATCGAGCCCCGTCATGGCATCCCAACTTACCGCTACCGGCCGATCGGTGCCTCAGAGCAGGAAGTTATCCGGAAGCGAGTCGAACATCACCTTGGTCATCCGGACGGCGTACTCCGAGCTGCCGCCGCCGACGATCAGGGCGGCGAAGGCCATGTCGCCCCGGTAGCCGGCGAACCAGGAATGCGATCCGCCGCTGAACTCGGCCTCACCGGTCTTGCCGAACACCGGTCCGCAGCCGGCGAGGGCCCGCGCGGTGCCGTCCGTCACCACCAGGCGCATCATCTGGCGCAGGCCGTCGAGCATCTCCGCGCTGACCGGCGGGGCCGCTGGGCCGTTGACCACGGTCGGTCGGCCCTCGAGCAGCCGGGGTACCGGTGTCCTGCCGGCGGCCACCGTGGCCGCGGCGAGCGCGACGCCGAACGGGCTCGCCAGCACCCTGCCCTGGCCGAATCCGTCCTCGGTGAGTTCGGCCAGGTCCACGGTCGGCGGCACCGAGCCGGTCACCGTGGTGATGCCGTCCACCAGGTAGTCCACCCCGATCCCGTAGCGGGTGGCCGCCTGTGACAGCGCCCGGGGCGGCATCCGGCTGGCCAGTTCGGCGAATGTGGTGTTGCACGAATTGGCGAACGCCCGCGACATCGACACCAGGCCGAGGTCGAACCCGCCGTAGTTGGGGATCGTGCGCTGGCCAATGTCGAGTTGGCCGGGACAGCCGACCATCGAATTGGGGGTGACCATGTCCCGTTCGATCGCCGCGCCCGCGGTGACCATCTTGAACGTCGAGCCGGGCGGATACAGGCCGGTGGTCGCGACCAGGCCGTCGGCGTCGGCGGCGGCACTCTGCGCGACCGCCAGCAACTCGCCGGTCGACGGCTTGATGACCACCATCATCGCCTTGTCGCCGCGGGTGTTGACCGCGTTCTGGGCGGCGCGCTGCACCGCTCGGTCCAGGCTGATGGTCACCGACGGCGCCGGTGAGGGGTCGACCTCGTGCAGCACCGCGACGTCGACACCATTCTGGTTGACGCTGGCGATGCGCCAGCCGGCCTCACCGTCGAGTTGCGCCGACACGGCCCTCTTGACCTCGCCGATCAGCATCGGCGCGAATCGGTCATCGGTGGGCAGCAGGTCCGGGTGTGGAGTGATCACCACGCCCGGCAGCCGCCCGATGGCGGCTTCGACGCGGTCGTGGTCGCTTTTACGCAGCGTGATCAGGCCCATCGGGGTCACCGAGGAGCTGGCCTGCTCGGCGAGTCGTTGCGGGTCGCTCAGGGTGTCGTCGAACGGGTGCAGCACCTCGACCACGGCCCGCGCGGTGCGCATCAGGTTCTGCCCGGCCCGACTGGCGTCGAGTTGGTAGTGGTAGACGTACCCGGGCACCAGCACGTCGGTGCCGCCGACCTCGTTGACCGAGGCGCGTCGCGGCGGATCGGCGCGCAACGCGAAGGTCTGGTGTTCCCCCAACCTGGGGTGCAGGCCGGTGGCCGTCCAGCGGACCGCCCAGTGCCCTTCGCTGCGGACCATCTTGAGCTGGCCGTCGTAGGACCAGGTCCGGTTCTTCGGCAGCTGCCAGTTGTAGCGGTAGGACACCGTGCCGGTGTCGTCGTTGTAGCGCGAGCCCAGAACTTGGGCATCGAGGTGCTCGGCCTGCAAGCCGGCCCACGCGGCGTTGAGTGCGCTGCGCGCCGTGGAGGGATCGTCGCTGAGTTCGGCGGCGGCGGCGGTGTCACCGTTGGCCAGCGCCGCGAAGAACCGCTCGGCGACGGGAGCGGGACCGTCGGGGCGTGGCGTGCAGGCCGCCACACCGACCGCGGTGAGCAGCACGGTGACCAGACCCGTGACTCGTGTGACGAATGAGCTTGCAGTTGTCATTGGGGCTGATGTTACGAAATAGAAACGGTCGCCAGGCGGAGGCGCACCGAGACCACGACCGTTACGTCTTCGACCGGCGGCGACCGGGTCGCTTCGCCGGCGTGGCCCGCAACGAACGTGTACTCAGCGCGAGAAATCGCGAGATCTTTCGCGCTCAGTGCACGCTCGGCGAGGTGGGCGGCACCCGTCGGGCCCTCAGTCGAGCAGCACCGTCGCGAAAGTGCCGGTCTGGGTGAAGCCGACCCGCTCGTAGGTGGCTCGGGCCACCGCGTTGAAGTCATTGACGTACAGGCTGGCGACGCGCCCGGTACCGACGATCACGGCGGCCAGCATCGCGGTGCCGCCGGTGCCCAGTCCGTGGCCGCGTCGGTCCGGATGCACCCAGACGCCCTGAATCTGGCTCACCGTCGGCGACTGGGCACCCACCTCGGCCTTGAAGATCACCTCGCCACGATCGAAGCGCGCCCACGCCCGGCCCGCCGCGATCAGGTTGGACACCCGCCGACGGTAGGCACGGCCGCCGTCGCCGACCCGAGGATCCACCCCGACCTCGCCGATGAACATGTCAACGGCGGCCACCAGATAGGCGTCGAGTTCGTCGGGCCGAACCTGGCGGACCTCGGTGTCCATCGGACAGCCGGGCATAGTGCTCAACGCCATCAGCGGTTGGCTCTCGCGCACGTCGCGGGCCGGCCCCCAGACGTCGGCGAGCCGCTGCCACATCGGCAGCACCAATTCAGCCCGGCCGACCAGGGACGAGCAGCGGCGGATGGCACTCACCGCCTGATCGGCGAAGGCGGTCAGGTCAGCCGGCGCCCCGCGCAGCGGGATGAGGTTCGCCCCGGCGTAGCAGAGGGACTCGTCCACGCCGCCGCGCGTCCACAGTTCACCGCCGATCGACCGGGGATCGACACCGTAATCGGCCACCCGCGCGGCAACCATGCAGGAGCCGACCGGATCCGCATCGAGCACTCGCCAGACCGCCGTGGGGTCACGCACCACCGACACGCGTCGCTGATCGAGGCGAAGATCTGGCGGAGCCGACATAGTGACTCCTTCTGGCGAACGAAAACCGCCGACGCGGGCGGCGAAGCGGCTGCGCTTGTGCGGCGGTCCCAGCTTCGCCTCTCCTCCGTCGAGGCTCGCTGAACCGCCGGGTTCAGCTTACGGCGACGGTGGGTGAACCGCCGGAAGATCCCTCACCCATCGCCCCCATTTCTGCGGCAAGCCGCAGCGCCTCCTCGATCAGGGTCTCGACGATCTGCGCCTCGGGAACGGTCTTGATGACCTCGCCCTTGACGAAGATCTGGCCCTTGCCGTTGCCGGAAGCCACACCCAGATCCGCTTCGCGGGCCTCACCGGGCCCGTTGACCACACAGCCCATCACCGCAACGCGCAGCGGGACGTCGAGCCCCTCCAGGCCGGCGCTGACCTCGTTGGCCAGCGTGTAGACGTCGACCTGGGCCCGCCCGCACGACGGACACGAGACGATCTCCAGGCCCCGCGGCCGCAGGTTCAGCGATTCCAGGATCTGGGTGCCGACCTTCACCTCTTCCACCGGCGGCGCCGACAGCGACACCCGGATGGTGTCGCCGATGCCGCGGGACAACAGCGCCCCGAACGCCACGGCGGACTTGATGGTGCCCTGGAATGCCGGGCCGGCTTCGGTGACGCCCAGGTGCAGCGGGTAGTCGCACTGCTGCGCCAGCAGCTCATAGGCGGCCACCATCACCACCGGGTCGTTGTGCTTGACGCTGATCTTGATGTCGCCGAAGCCGTGCTCCTCGAACAGCGACGCCTCCCAGAGCGCGGACTCCACCAGCGCTTCCGGGGTGGCCTTGCCGTACTTGGCCATGAAGCGCTGGTCCAGTGAACCGGCGTTGACGCCGATCCGGATCGGGACACCGGCGGCGCCGGCGGCCTTGGCGACTTCGCCGACCCGGCCGTCGAATTCCTTGATGTTGCCCGGGTTGACCCGCACGGCGGCGCACCCGGCGTCGATCGCGGCGAAGATGTACTTGGGCTGGAAGTGGATGTCGGCGATGACCGGGATCTTGCTCTTTTTGGCGATGGTCGCCAACGCGTCGGCGTCTTCCTGACGCGGGCAGGCGACCCGCACGATGTTGCAGCCGGCCGTGGTCAGCGCGGCGATCTGCTGGAGTGTTGCGTCGACGTCGTGAGTCTTGGTGGTACACATCGACTGCACCGAAATCGGGTGGTCACTGCCCACCCCGACTCCGCCGACCATCAGCTGGCGGGTCTTGCGGCGCGGCGACAGCGTGGGCGCCGGGACCGCCGGCATACCTAGGCCGACGCTCATGAGGGGTCTCCTATCAAAACAGTCTGATCGGATTGACCAAGTCCGCGGTCACGGTCAACAGCATGTAGCCGACCACCACCACCAACACTACGTAGGTGGCCGGCATCAGCTTCAGGTAATTGACCGGCGCCGCGGCGACCTTCCCGCGGGCCGACCGAACCAGATTGCGGAGCTTCTCATACAGCGCGATCGCGATGTGCCCGCCGTCGAACGGCAGCAGCGGCACCAGGTTGATCACACCCAGGATGAAGTTCAGCTGGGCCAGGAAGAACCAGAACGCCACCCACACGCCGTGATCGACCGTGTCGCCGCCGATGATCGAGGCACCGACAACGCTGATCGGGGTCTCCGGATCCCGCTCGCCGCTCGGGTTGCCGATCGCGTGCACCAGCGCACCGACCTTGGACGGGATATTGGCCAAGGACTTGGCCAACAACACCGACAGGTCGCCGCTGAATTTGAAGGTGGCCGGAACCGCGGTGATCGGGTTGTACTGGGTGGGCCCGAACTGGGCGGCCCCCACACCGATCGCCCCGACCGTGCTGGGCACGGCCTGGCTGTCGCGACCTTCGGCGATCCAGCGCTGGGTCGGGGTCACGTCGACGTTCTTGGTCAGCGTGGTGCCGTCGCGTTCGACGACGATCGGGGTCACGCCGTGCTGCTTTCGCACCGCGGCGGCCATCTCCTCGAAGGTCGCCACCGGGGTGTCGCCGACCTTGACCACCACGTCGCCGGCCTGGATTCCGGCCAGCGCCGCCGGACCGGGACCCGTGCAGGCGCCCAGCTCTCCCCTGACGACTTCCGGTGCCACGCAAGCGGTTTCGCCGATGACCGCGGTGGTCGGGGCGTTCAGGTTGGGCAGGCCCCAGATCACGCCGATCGAATAGACCAGCACCAGACCGATGATGAAGTTCATGCCGGGGCCGGCGAACAACACCGCCACCCGTTTCCAGGTCTTCTGCTTGTACATGGCGCGGTCGACCTCGTCGGGCTCCAGCTCCTCCACCGAGGTCATGCCGGCGATGTCGCAGAACCCGCCGGCGGGGATCGCCTTGAGGCCGTATTCGGTCTCGCCGCGGCGTGTCGACCACAGAGTGGTGCCGAAGCCGACGAAGTAGCGGCGCACCTTCATGCCGGTGGCCCGGGCCACCCACATGTGGCCGCATTCATGCAGTGCCACCGACACCAGGATGGCCAGCGCGAACAACGCGATGCCGACCGCGAACATCATCGGGAGCTTCCGACCTTTCTCATAGCTGTCGCATCGACGGCGCGAGCCGCCCGTTCCCGGGCCCACCGCTGCGCATCGAGTACCTCATCCACGGTAGCGGGTTGCGCGGCCCATTGGTCTGCGGCGTCCAGCACACCGGCAATGGTGTCCACGATCGCCGGGAAGCCGATTCGGCCGGAAAGGAAGGCTTCTGCCGCTTCCTCATTGGCGGCGTTGTAGACCGCGGTCATGCACCCGCCGGTCTCGCCGGCGCGCCGGGCCAGATCCACCGCGGGGAACACCTCGCTGTCCAGCGGCTCGAACTCCCAGGTCGACGCGGTGGTGAAATCGCAGGCCGCGGCCGCACCCGGCACCCGGGCCGGCCAGCCCAATGCCAGAGCGATCGGCAAGCGCATGTCGGGCGGGCTGGCCTGGGCGATCGTCGATCCGTCGGTGAAGGTGACCATGGAATGCACGATCGACTGCGGGTGCACCACGACGTCGATGCGGTCGTACGGGACGCCGAACAGCAGGTGGGTTTCGATGAGTTCGAGGCCCTTGTTGACCAGCGACGCCGAGTTCAGGGTGTTCATCGGCCCCATCGACCAGGTCGGATGGGCACCCGCCTGCTCGGGTGTGACGTGCTGCAGATCCGCGGCGCTCCAGCCGCGGAACGGCCCGCCGGACGCGGTCAGCACCAGCTTGGCGACCTCGTCGGGGGTTCCGCCCCGCAGGCACTGCGCCAGCGCGGAGTGCTCGGAGTCCACCGGCACGATCTGCCCCGGCTCGGCGGCCGCCAGCACCAGCGGGCCCCCGGCGATCAGGGATTCCTTGTTGGCCAGTGCCAGCCGGGCACCGGTGGCCAGCGCGGCCAGCGTGGGCCGCAGTCCCAGCGCACCCACCAGGGCGTTGAGCACCACGTCGGCGTCGGTGTCCTCCACCAGCCGGGTGACGGCGTCGGGTCCGCGATAGGGGGCCTCGAGCGCCTCGCCGACCTGCGCGTCGGCGACAGCGATGTTGGTGACTCCGGTCGCGGCGCGCTGGTCGGTCAACAGCTGCGCGTTGCCGCCGCCGGCGGCCAGCCCGACCACCTCGAAACGATCCGGGTTGGCGGCGATGACCTGCAACGCCTGGGTTCCGATCGAGCCGGTCGACCCCAGCAGCAGCACTTTGATCCGGCGCGCCGGAGACACACTCACCTGATCATTGTGCCCGAGATCAGCCGCGTTGTTCCCCGGTGTAGTCGCCAAAGCTCCACAGATTGCCCTCCGGGTCGCGGACGACGAACTCGCGGGCCCCGTAGTCGGTGTCGGCCAACGGCTGCACGACGTCGGCGTTGCGGCTCACTACGCGTTCGTAGCAGCCGCCGGGGTCGGCGGTGACGACGTAGGCGCCGGCAGTGCCGGGTTCGCGGCACCACGCGGCTCCGGGCCGGTGAGCGCCCAGCATGATGCCGCCGCAACCTTCCGGCCAGATCAGCTCGGCGTGTTTGACGGTGTCGCCACCGTGCCGGGCGGTCAGGATGAAACCGAAAGTGTCGACGTAGTAGTCGATCAGCGCCAGCGGGTTACGGGCCTGCAGGGTCACCCAGACGGTCGGATTCTGCTGCGTCATGGCCCCACTGTGATCGATCGGTGTGGCCGCCGTCTTGGATGTTTTGGAACTCTTCGGCCAGCCAGGCCCGCGGGGAGACACCGGCGAACCGGACGAATTCGCGGGTCAGATGCGCCTGATCGCAGTAGCCGGTGTCCCCCGCGATCCGCGCGAGATCGACGCGGCCCGCCCGACGGGTATCGCCGGCAATCCGGGCGGTGGCGTGCTCGAAGCGCATCAGCATGGCCACGGCCTTGGGGGTGCGGCCGACTTCACGGCGAAACAGCGTGTTCAGGTGCCGCTGGCTCAGCCCGACCCGCTCGGCGACGTGGGCCACCGGCGCCGTACCCCGGCTGCGGTGCAGCAGATGCCAGGCGTGGGCCACCTCCGGTCGCACCCCGTCGTCGTCGCGTCGCCACCGGGCGTCGGCCAGATAGCACGCGACCAGGTCGAAGGCGTCCGCCCACCGAGGCGCCTGCACCAGCCGTTCGTGCAGCTCCACCGACCCGCGACCGAGTATCGGGCGGGCGTCGAAGTCGGTCACGCTCAGCTCCGCGCTGGGCATCCCGAACAACGCCCGCGAGGCCAGCGGGTGCACCGCGACCTGTACGCCGGCCTGACCCCGGCATTGACGCACATGGCTGGCCTGGACGTGTAGGCCGCCGAGAATGATCGGATTGGGTTTTGCCGACGGCAACGCCTCGGCGGTGTCGGCGGCCTGGACCCCCTCGTCCAGGCTGACGATGAACGTCAACGTCGACGACGGCATCCCCCGGTGCACGGCCTGGGGCACATCCAGCGCGCGATAGCCCACCATCGAGCTCACGCCGGGCGCGGTGTGCGGCGGCGCAGCAGCGAAATCCCAGATCCGCAGAGCTGAGTCGGGATCGGAGCCGCCATCGGAGGCCATGACGCCCACCGTAATCCCGGGACGCAAGCCCGCAACACCCTTGACGGTACCGGCGGTACCGTGCAAAATCCTACACAGTGTAGGAAAAGAACGAGCCGGGAAATAGCGAAAGGCTGACCAACTTGAGCACTCTGCGCACGTGGCTGTCCCTGCCCGACGTCGAACCCGCGGAGGATTACGGCTTCTTCGGCCCCGACTCGGCGACCTGGAAGGTCTGGAGCTACCCGACCTCACTGTCGATCGGCTTCCAGCGCGCCGTGGTCGTCGAAGAACTCGACCCCGGGCTGATCGCCTCCGTCGATGCCACCCAGGCGATATACGACCGGCCGCGGACCCGTTACGACCGCACCCTGCGCTATTTCGCGATGGTGGCGTTCGGCGAGAGCCGCACCACCGCAGAGGCTGCCGACATCCTGGTCCGGATCCACTCCAAGGCCATCGGCGTCGATCCGGTCACCGGTGCGCGCTACGACGCCAACGACCCGGACGCCCAGATGTGGATCCACCTGACGGCCTGGCACTCGATCCTGTACGCCTACGAGAAATACGGTCCCGGACGGCTGTCGGCGGACGAAGAGGCGTCGTACTGGGCCGATTGCGCCAAGGCGGCCGAACTTCAGACGCTCGACCCGGCCGATGTCCCGCGCACCCGAGAGGGCATCCGGGCGTACTTCGAGCAGATGCGTCCGCAGCTGATCAACTCCGCCATCGCCCGGCGCGCGATGGCACACCTGCTGCACGCCGAGGTGATCCTTCCCGAATCGCTGCCGAAGCTGCTGTGGCCGGGGGCGCTGGTCGTCACCGCCTTCCTGCGGCGCGGCACCCTGGCGACCATGCCCCGCTGGATGCGCAAGCTGGGCGGCGTGGGGACCTCCCGGGTGCTCGACGTACTGATCCTGCCGCCGCTGAGTGCCGCGTTCACGCTGCTGAGCCTGAGCCCGCGCGTGCAGCTGATGCTGCTGCGGCTGATCTCACCGATGACGCTTCCGATCGGCACCCGGGTGCTGCGCTCGATCCGGCCGGTGAACCCGGTCACCACCACTCCGCGGGAGGCCCAGAAGCGCTTCGGCTACGCCGTGCCGGCGCAGGCCCACCTGGAATTCCGCGCCAAGCAGGAGAATCGGGTGTTCGGCGAAGGCCTGGCGCCCAGCGACGAGGGGCTCGTTGAGTCCCAGCCGATCCTGGGGAGCATCCGGTGAGTCTCGAGGGTCTGCAGCGCCTCCTCGATCGCCGGCTGAGCATCCGCCAGCTCTTCTTCCTCGGTTTCATGGCCTCGGCGCTGCTCGGCGCCTACCTGGTGATCGGAATCTTCTGGGCCGGCAGCCACTACCAGCACCTTCACGAGGTGCGCGGGCTGGACAAGATCTTCTCCATCCTTGGCGAGATCGTGGCCTGGCCGGTGCTGATCATCGCCGACATCCAACTACGCTGAACCGGTGCCGGAACCAGCCGCGAACCGGTCTCGCGCCGAGCATCTCGGCCCGCAGCGACGTCGTCCGCAGGTGCTGGACGCCGCCCTGCAGATCGCTGCCGAGCACGGCGTCGCCGGGGTGACCATGGCGGCGATCGCCGAGCGCATCGGCGTCACCCGCCCGGTGGTGTACGCCTGCTACGACGGCCGGGGCGAGGTTCTGGCCGCGCTGCTGGACCGCGAGACCGAGTTGATGCTGGCCAGCCTGCTCGGGGCCCTGCCGCCGCAGCGGGCCAGCAGCGTCGAGGACCGGTTCGTCGCAGGGTTCCGCGCGTTCCTTTCCACCGTGCGTGAGCGGCCGGCGTCCTGGCGGATCATCCTCACCGCCGACCAGGATCCGGTGCTGGCCGCCGCCGTCACCTCGGGCCGGGCCCGGCTCACCGAGCGGGTGGGCACCGTGATGCGGCCACTGCTGGAGCACCGAGCCCGCACCGAGCACACCCTGGTGGCGCTCACCGAGGTGTTCCTTGCGATCTGCGAAGCCGCCGCACGGATGCTGCTCGACGGTGAGCAGCAGTGGACGCCGGAGAGCCTGGCCGCGATCGTCGGCCCCGCCGCCTACCGGACCTTCGAAATCGGCTGACCTCCAGCCGTATGCCAGAATGATGCGAACTTGCTGCGAACCTAAGGAGTCGAAGTGGCCGGTACCGAGGTGGAGCGCCGCACCGGAGTTGACCCCGCCGATGTTCCGTCCGTGGGATGGGGCTGGAGCGAGATCAACTACCGCACCTGGCATTTCGTCGGGCTGGGCATCGTCGGATTCCTGCTGCTGATGCTGCGCGGCAACCACATCGGCCACGTCGAGGACTACTTCGTGGTGGCGTTCGCGGTGCTGACGTTGTTCGTCGTGCTCCGTGACATGATCGGCCGCAAGCGCGGCTCGCTGCGCTAACCGCGCCTGCACTTAGCGCCGAAACCGACGTTTCGCAGAGAAAGTGCGAGACGCAGCCTGCAAAACGTCGGTTTCGATGAAGCAGGGCAAGCAGGACTAGTCGCGTTCGGCCGCCAGCTGGCCGCACGCGGCGGCAATCTCACGGCCACGGGTGTCTCGCACCGTGCATTCCACGCCTTGGGCCCGCACCCGGCGGACGAACTCCCGCTCCACCGGCTTGGGGCTGGCGTCCCAGTCGCTGCCCGGCGTCGGGTTGAGCGGAATCAGATTGACGTGCACCAACTGTCCCAACGCCTTGTGCAGCTTCTTGCCCAAGAGATCCGCCCGCCAGGGCTGGTCGTTGACGTCGCGGATGAGTGCGTACTCCACTGACACCCGCCGGCCCGTCACGTCGGCGTAGTAGCGCGCGGCGTCGAGGGCTTCGGACACCTTCCACCGGTTGTTGACCGGCACCAGGGTGTCGCGCAGCTCGTCGTCGGGCGTGTGCAGCGACAGCGCCAACGTCACCCCGAGGCGCTCGTCGGCAAGCTTGCGGATCGCCGGAGCCAACCCGACCGTCGACACCGTCACCGAACGCGCCGAGATGCCGAACCCGTGCGGCGGCGGAGCCGTGATGCGCTGGACGGCGGCCACCACCCGGGCATAGTTGGCCAGCGGCTCGCCCATGCCCATGAACACGATGTTGGACAGTCGACCATGATCGCGGTCACGCAACTCGACTGACGCCGCCCGCACCTGCTCGAGGATCTCGGCGGTGGACAGGTTGCGGGTCAGGCCGGCCTGGCCGGTCGCGCAGAACGGACAGGCCATTCCGCAGCCGGCCTGCGAGGAGATGCAGACGGTGTTGCGGCGCGGGTAGCGCATCAGCACCGATTCGAACTTGGTCTGGTCGTGCGCCCGCCACAGCGTCTTGCGGGTCTCACCGGCGTCGCATTCGATCTCACTGGACGCGGTGAGCAGGGTCGGGAACAGCGCGTCGGCGACCGTGGCGCGCACCGCGGCCGGCAGGTCGGTCATCTGTTGCGGGTCCGCGATCAGCCGGCCGTAGTACTGGTTCGCCAGCTGCTTTGCCCGAAATGCCGGCAGCCCCAGCTCGGCGACCGCCGACACCACGCCCTCGGCGTCGAGGTCTGCCAGATGCCGCGGCGGAAGCGCCCGCCGCGGTGCGGTGAACACCAGCTGTTGCGTCATGATCCGTTCCAGTATGCCGGTGCCTCAGGGCAGCACGGTCAGCACGATCCAGGTCACCACGGCCGACGGCAGCAGCGCATCGAGCCGGTCCATGATCCCGCCGTGGCCGGGCAGCAGCCGGCCCATGTCCTTGATACCCAGATCGCGTTTGACCTGGGATTCGATCAGGTCGCCGAAGACGCCGGTGAACACCAGCAACAGCCCCAGCGGCAACCCCACCCACCACGGCCGGTCGAGGAACACCGTCACCGCGAACACCGCAGCGGCAACACCGAGCACCAGTGATCCGGCGAAACCCTCCCAGGACTTCTTCGGGCTGATCGCCGGCGCCATCGGGTGCTTGCCGAACAGCACACCGACGGCGTACCCGCCGACGTCGGAGAAGACCACCGGGAACAGCAGGCACAACACCCGGCCGGGACCGTCGTCGCGAAAGACCAGCAGGGCCGCGAAGCTCATGCACAGCGGCACCCAGACCGCGATCAGGATCATCGCCGACATGTCCCGCAGGTAGTTGACCGGGGCGTGGTGCAGCCCCTGGTCGACCAGCCGCCACATCATGCAGACCACCACTGTCGCGCCGAACGCGCCCAGCACTCCCCTGGCCCCGAACGGAAGCGACAACCACAGCATCGCCTGGCCGCCGAGGGCCAGCGGGATGAACGGCACGTCGTAGCCGACTTCACGCAGTCGTCTGGTCACCTCGTGGGTGGCGATCGGTGTGGCCACCGCCAGAATCAACACCCAGAAGCGCGGGGCGAACAGCAGCGTGTAGACCAAGAGCCCGGCGAGTGCGACACCGACGACGATCGCGGCCGGGAGGTTGCGTCCGGCTCGCGATTGCTTCGGCTGCCCAGCCGCGGCGTCTACGCCGATATCCTTGTCTGCCACGGATTTTTGTCGCTGAGCGGCCGCTAGACCTCCAGCAGCTCGCCTTCTTTGTGCTTGACCAGGTCGTCGATCTGGGTCACGTACTGCGCAGTGGACTTGTCCAGGTCCTTCTCGGCCCGGCCGACCTCGTCCTCACCGGCGTCGCCGTCTTTGCGGATGCGGTGCAGCTCCTCCATCGCCTTGCGGCGGATGTTGCGCACCGAGACCTTGGCGTCCTCGCCTTTGCCCTTGGCCTGCTTGACCAGTTCCTTGCGCCGCTCCTCGGTGAGCTGCGGTACCGCCACCCGGATCACCGCGCCGTCGTTGCTCGGGTTCAGGCCCAGGTCCGAGTTGCGGATCGCCGTCTCGATGGCGCCGAGCTGGTTCGCCTCGTAGGGCTTGATCACCACCAGTCGCGCCTCAGGGACGTTGATGCTGCACAGCTGGGTGATCGGCGTCATCGACCCGTAGTAGTCGATGGCGATCCGCGCGAACATGCCCGGGTTGGCCCGGCCGGTGCGGATGGTCGCCAGGTCGTCGCGGGCCACCGCCACAGCCTTGTCCATCTTCTCTTCGGCATCGAAGAGAGCCTCGTCGATCATGTGCGCCTCTCCCCTTTTTAGGTGGTGACCAGTGTCCCGATCTTCTCACCCGCGACCGCCCGCGCGATATTTCCGGACACCAGCAGGTTGAACACCAGGATCGGCATGCCATTGTCCATGCACAGGCTGAACGCGGTGGCATCGGCCACCTTCAGCCCGCGATCGATGACCTGGCGATGGCTGATCGAGGTGAGCAGTTCGGCGTCCGGGTCGACCCGCGGGTCCGCGGTGAAGATGCCGTCGACGGCCTTGGCCATCAGCACCACCTGAGCGCCGATCTCCAGCGCCCGCTGGGCGGCGGTGGTGTCGGTGGAGAAGTACGGCAGCCCCATGCCGGCGCCGAAGATCACCACACGGCCCTTCTCCAGGTGCCGCTGCGCCCGCAGCGGGATGTACGGTTCGGCGACCTGACCCATGGTGATCGCGGTCTGGACCCGGGTGTCGATGCCTTCCTTCACCAGGAAGTCTTGCAGCGCCAGGCTGTTCATCACGGTGCCGAGCATGCCCATGTAGTCCGAGCGCATCCGGTCCATGCCGCGTTCCTGCAGCTGGGCGCCACGGAAGAAGTTGCCGCCGCCGATCACCACGGCCACCTGCACCCCGTCACGGACCACCTCGGCGATCTGGCGGGCTACCTGGGCGACGACATCGGGGTCGAGCCCCACCTGGCCGCCGCCGAACATCTCCCCGCCCAGCTTGAGCAGCACCCGGGAATAGTGGGGGCGACCGGTCGGCTCTACTCGGTCGGTACTCGTCGGCTCCGTCATCTGGCTCCTCGGGGTCCGCGCATGACAGCGCCATCGCGAAAATCGTCCGCGACGGCATTGTCATCCTGCCCTATCGGGCTGGTCAAACCGCTCCCGGGGGTCGTCGCTTCGAATGTCCGCTTCGAATGGCGAACCCCCGCAACCTATGAAAACATCTTCAATTGATGAATCCCTTGCTAGGGTCGGTCAGTGCCCAACTCGCTGCATCAGGTGAAGGCCGAGCTGTTCAAGACTCTTGGACACCCGGCCCGGATCAGGGTGCTCGAACTGCTGGCCGAACGCGACCGCACGGTCGGCGAGCTGCTGCCCGAGGTCGGGTTGGAGGCCTCCAACCTCTCTCAGCAGCTCGGCGTGCTGCGGCGCGCGGGTGTTGTGATGGCGACTAAGGAAGGCAACACGGTGGTCTACTCGATCGCCTCACCGGTGATCGGCGAGCTGCTCGCGGTGACCCGCAAAGCACTCGCCGGCCTGCTCACCGAGCAGGCTGCGATCCTCGACGACCTGCGGGCCGAGCAATGAGCTGGCTGACCAGGATCTTTTCGCTCGGCCGCGTCACCGAGCCGGCCGGACCCCAGCCCGCCGCCGCCGCTGCCCCACTGGAGCGCGGATCGGTACAGATCCGCCATGTCGACGCCGGATCGTGCAACGGTTGCGAGATCGAGATCGGCGGGGCCTTCGGCCCGGTATATGACGCCGAACGGTTCGGCGCCCGGCTCGTCGCATCCCCGCGCCACGCGGATGCCCTGCTGGTCACCGGCGTGGTCACCCGCAACATGGCCGAGCCGCTGCGCAACACCCTCGAGGCCACCCCCCAGCCCCGGCGTGTCATCGCCTGCGGTGACTGCGCGCTCAACCGGGGCGTGTTCGCGAAGGCATACGGAACCGTCGGCGCCGTCAGCGATGTCGTCCCGGTGGACGTCGAGATCCCCGGCTGCCCGCCCACTCCCGAGCAGATCCTCAGCGCACTGCGGTCGGTGACGGGCAAGTGAGCACGCTGGCCGTCACTCCCCCGGAATCATTGCGCCACAAGGCGCTCGGATCACTACTCAGCGGTGCGGCAACAGCCGGGATCGGCTCGGCCGGGATCGGCGTGGGCCTGGCCGGCATGTTCGGCGCCCTACCCGCGATCCGGCTCAGCTGGCTGATTCCGCTGCTGGGTATGCAGCTGCGCGTCGAGCCGCTCGGTGGCTTCTTCATGGTGCTGACCGGCGCGGTGGCCGTCGCGGCCGGCCTGTACTGGATCGGCTACGCCCGCCACGAGAACTACGGCACGGTCCCACTGGTGACACTGCCCCTGTTCGTCGTCTCCCTGCTGGCGGTTCCGGCGGCCGGGTCGGTCACCACGTTCCTGTTCGCGTGGGAGCTGATGGCGTTGACCTCGCTGGTGCTGGTGCTCACCGAACAACGGCGCAGCGAGGTGCGCTCAGCCGCCCTGGTGTACGCGGTGATGACACACCTGGGCTTCGTGACGCTGCTGCTGGGGATGGTGGTGCTGGCGGCCACCGCCGGCGATGACTTCGCGGGTATCGGCGCGCTGCCGGACGGCGTGCGCAACACCGTCTTCGTATTGACCCTGATCGGTTTCGGTTCCAAGGCCGGCCTGCTGCCGCTGCATGCGTGGCTGCCCCGCGCACATCCGGAGGCACCGAGTCCGATCTCGGCGCTGCTGTCCGGCGCCATGGTGAACCTCGGCATCTACGGGATCATCCGAATCGACCTACAGCTGCTGGGCCCCGGCCCGCGGTGGTGGGCCTTGACGCTCCTGATCATCGGCGGCGTATCCGCGGTATACGGGGTACTGCAGGCATCGGTGGCGACCGATCTCAAACGGCTGCTTGCCTATTCGACGACCGAGAACATCGGGCTGATCACCCTGGCGCTGGGCACGGCGATGTTGCTGTCCGGCTCGGGATCCCGCCAGGCGGCGGCTGTCGCCATGACTGCGGCACTACTGCACCTGACCGCCCACAGCGCGTTCAAGAGTCTCGGATTCTTCGCCGCCGGGTCGGTGCTGTCCGCCACCGGCCTGCGCGATCTGGACCGGCTCGGCGGCCTGGCCCGCCGAATGCCGGTCACCACTGCGCTTTTCGGTGTGGCCGCGCTCGGCGCCGCCGGACTGCCACTGGGTGCGGGCTTCGCCGGCGAGTGGCTACTGCTCCAATCGCTGATGCACGCCCAGCCCGACCACGACGCCACGATCGCGCTGCTGACACCGCTGGCGGTGGCCGCGGCGGCCCTGACCGCAGGATTGGGGGTGGCCGCCATGGTCAAGGCGTTCGGAATCGGCTTCCTGGCGCGTCCGCGCTCGGATGCCGCAGCGGAGGCGCATGAGGCGCCCCGCACGATGATCGCCGGGATGGCGCTGCCCGCGCTGGCCTGCCTGGTGCTGGCCCTGGCCCCGGGCACCGTCGCGCCGATGCTGAACCGGGTGCTCGACACCCTGCCGATCTCCGGGGAGGCCCCCACTCTCGGGGTGTTCCTGCGCATTCCGGGACTGCACGGTTCAATGGCCCCGGGCCTGCTGGCCGCTGTGGTGGCCGCCGCCGTGCTGGTGGTGCTGATCGGTTCGCGCTGGCGCGCGAGCCGGCGTCCCAGCCCGGCCACGGTGCCGTTGTGGGCCTGCGGCGCCGAGGAACTGACCCCCCGCATGCAGTACACCGCGACGTCGTTCGCCCAGCCGCTGCAGCAGGTCTTCGACGACGTGCTGCGCACCGACACCGACGTCGAGGTGACCCGCCAAGCGTCGTCGAGCTACGTGGTGGAGCGGATCGACTATCGGGCGCGGGTCGCCGACGTCATCGAGGACAGCTGGTATACCCCGGTGCTGCGCAGCATCGCCGCGGCCGCGCAGCTGGTCCGCCGCGCCCACACCGGAAGCGTGCACCTGTACCTGGCCTACGGCGCCGTCGGTGTACTGATCGCCCTGCTGGTGGCGCGATGAACGCGATGGCCTACCTGGCCGGTTTCGTGCAGGTCGCCGGTGTCATCCTCGGCGCCCCACTGGTGATCGGCCTGATGCGCCAGGTCCGGGCACGAGCCGAGGGCCGCGCCGGCGCCGGGGTTCTGCAACCGTGGCGCGACACCCGCAAGCTGCTGGGCAAGCAGGTACTCAAGCCGCTCGGCACCACCTGGGTGTTCGCCGCGGCCCCGGCCGCGGTGGCCGCCACCACGCTGGTCATCGTCGCGACCGCGCCGCTGGTGGCCACCGGCTCGCCGCTGGACCCGGTCGCCGACCTGATCACCGTCGTGGGCCTACTGTTCCTGGGCACCGTGGCGCTCACCCTGGCCGGGATCGACACCGCGACGGCCTTCGGCGGAATGGGCGCCAGCCGGGAGATCACCATCGCCGCCCTGGTCGAGCCGACCATTCTGCTGGCGGTGTACGCCTTGTCCGTTCCGGCGGGTTCGGCCAACCTGGGCGCCATCGTCGGCAACACCATCGAGCACCCGGGTCAGGTCATCTCGCTGGCCAGTGCGCTGGCGTTCGTAGCCCTGGTGATCGTGATCGTCGCCGAGACCGGCCGGCTTCCGGTGGACAACCCGTCCACCCACCTGGAGCTGACGATGGTGCACGAGGCGATGGTGCTCGAATACGCCGGCCCCAAGCTGGCACTGGTCGAATGGGCCAGCGGCATGCGGTTGACGGTGCTGCTCGCACTGCTGGCGAACCTGTTCGTCCCGTGGGGCATCGCCGGTGCGGACCCCAGCCTGATCGGCGTGTTCCTCGGCTTCGGCGCGATCGCGATCAAGGTGGCGTTGCTGGCGGTCGCCCTGGCCGGCATCGAGGTGTTCATCGCCAAGCTGCGACTGTTCCGGGTGCCCGAACTGCTCGCCGGGTCGTTCCTGTTGGCGCTGCTGGCCGTGACGGCGGCGAACTTCTTCTCGGGGGCAGGCGGATGACCTACGTCAACATGCTCGATCTCGCCGCCGGCGGGGTGCTGCTGGCCGCGGTGCTGGCGGTCTGGCGCCGGGACCTGTCGGCTATCGTGCGCCGGCTGCTCGTCGCCCAGGGCATCGCGCTTGCCGCCATCCCGATCATTCGCGGTGTGCAGGACCAGGATCGGGCCCTGATCGCGGTCGGGGTCGCGGTACTGGCCATGCGCGCGTTCCTGCTGCCGTGGCTGCTGGCCCGGGCGCTGGGCGCCGAGCGCAAGGAGCGCCGCGAGGCAGCTCCCCTGGTCAGCAACGCCGCATCCCTGCTGGTGGTCACCGCCCTGGTGGTCGCGGCGTTCACCATCACCCAGCCGGTGATCGCGCTGGCGCCCAGTACCGCCACGAACGCCGCGCCGGCCGCCATCGCAACCGTGCTGATCGCGCTGTTCATGATGGCGACCCGCCGCAATGCCATCTCGCAGGCGGTCGGACTGTTGATGTTGGACAACGGGATTGCCGCCACCGCGTTCCTGCTGACCGCCGGTGTCCCGCTGATCGTCGAACTCGGAGCGTCGCTGGATGTGTTGTTCGTGCTGATCGTGCTCGGCGTGCTGACCGGGCAACTGCGCAACGCCTTCGGCGGCGTGGACCTGGACCTGCTGCGGGAGTTGCGGGACTGATGACACCGGTGATCCTGCTTTCGCTGCTGGCGCCCGTTGCGGCGTCCCTGTTCTGCCTTGCCGTCGGGTGGCGCCGGGTCAGCGCGGTCGCCACGCTGGCCTCAGCACTGACGATTCTCGGATGCGGTGTGGCCCTGGGGCTTCAAGTCGGCGACCGGGTGCACCTGGGCATGTCCGGCCTGCTGCGCGCCGATGCGCTGTCGGCGACCATGCTGATCGTCATCGGCGTGGTCGGCAGCCTGGCCACCTGGGCGAGCATCGGTTACCTGGACGCCGAGTTGGCCCGCGGGCACACCGATGCGCGCGGCGCCCGGCTGTACGGCATCCTCACCCCGGCGTTCCTCGCGGCCATGGCACTTGCGGTGTCGGCCAACAACATCGGCGTGGTGTGGATCGCGGTGGAGGCCACCACGGTGGTCACCGCGTTTCTGGTCGGGCATCACCGCAGCCGGTCCGCCCTGGAGGCCACCTGGAAGTACGTCATGGTGTGTTCGGTGGGCATCACCATCGCGTTCCTGGGGACGGTCCTGCTGCACTTCGCCGCCCGTCACGCCGGTGCCGGCAGCGAGACCGCCCTGCACCTCGACGTGCTGCTCTCCCATGCCGCCGGCCTCGACCCGGCGGTCACCCGGCTGGCCGGTGCGCTGTTGCTGATCGGGTACGGCGCCAAGATGGGCCTGGCGCCCTTCCACACCTGGCTGGCCGATGCGCACAGCCAGGCCCCGGCACCGGTGTCGGCGTTGATGAGCGGGGTGCTGCTGTCGGTCGCGTTCTCGGTGCTCATCCGGATCAAGCCGATCATCGACGTCGCGGTGGGCCCCGGTTTTCTGCGGACCGCGTTGCTGGGCGCCGGGCTGACGACGTTGTTCATCGCCGCGCTGCTGTTGACGGTCACCACCGACCTGAAACGGATGCTGGCCTATTCATCGATGGAGACCATGGGCCTGATGGCGGTCGCCGCCGCGGCGGGCACCGGCCTGGCGATCGCGGCGCTGCTGCTGCACATCCTGGCCCACGGCGTCGGCAAGACCGTGTTGTTCCTGGCCGGCGGGCAGCTGCAGGCCGCCCACGATTCGACGGCGATCGGCGAGATCACCGCGGTATTCAGCCGATCACGGCTGGTCGGTGGCGCGTTCGCAGTCGGGATGGTGGTGTTGCTCGGCCTGCCGCCGTTCGCGATGTTCGCCAGCGAACTGGCCATCGCGATCTCGCTGGCCGACGCCCAACTGACGTGGGCGCTGGGTCTGGCACTGGCGGCGCTGGTGGTGGCGTTCGCCGCACTGATCCGCAACTCCGGCCGGATCCTGCTGGGCACACCGGCCGCCCACAGTCCGGCGATCCGGGTGCCGGCGACTGTCGCCGCGGCCCTGGTCACCGGGGTGCTCGTCTCGATCGCGCTGGGTGTGACCGCCGGCCCACTGTCCGACCTGTTCGCCACCGCCGCAAGCCAACTCGGGGCACGCTGATGAATCCGATCACCCACGCACAGTCGGTCTCCGAGGCCGAGCTGACCGGCGCCGCGGCGGCCCTGCTGGCCGACGGGTTCCGGCTCGCCCTGGTGGCTGCCCACGACGACGGCGACCGCCTGCGGGTGGTGTACCTGTTCCTCGCGGGCCGCCCGGATCGGCGCACCGAGTTGACCCTGAGCATTCCGGCGGACAATCCCACCGTCCCCACGCTGGCCCGGCTGTCGTTCCCGTCCGGCCGCTTCGAGCGAGAGATGATGGACCTCTACGGGATCACCCCGGTCGGTCATCCGCAACCACGCCGCCTGGTGCGGCACGCGCACTGGCCGGAGGACTGGCACCCGATGCGGCGTGATGCCGGTCCACCCCCGGAATTCGCTGCGGCGGGGCGATTCCCGTTCCTGAACGTGGATGGGGCCGGCGTCTACGAGATCCCGGTCGGGCCGGTGCACGCCGGCCTGATCGAGCCCGGCCACTTCCGGTTCTCGGTGGTCGGCGAATCAGTGCTGCGGCTCAAGGCGCGACTGTGGTTCGTGCACCGCGGAATCGAGCGGCTGTTTCACGGCCGGGCCGCCGACGCCGCGGTCGACCTGGCCGAACGGATCAGCGGTGACACCTCCGCCGGTCATGGGCTCGCCCACGCCCTGGCCGTCGAAGATGCCCTCGGCGTCGAGCTTCCCGACCAGGCGCACCGGCTGCGTGCGCTGCTGCTCGAACTCGAGCGGCTCTACAACCACGTCACCGACCTGGGCGCCCTGGCCAACGATGTCGCCTTCGGGCTGGCCAACGCGCACGCCCAACGCGTCCGCGAGCTGCTGCTGCGCATCAACGCCCAAGTGACCGGCCACCGGCTGCTGCGCGGGGCGATCCGCCCCGGAGGTGTTGCGCTGCAAGCACTGCCCGACCCGAATCGGCTGCAGGAACTGGCCGACGACGTCGCCGAGATCGCCGAGTTGACGCTGGGCAACTCGGTGATCTATGACCGGTTCGCCGACACGTCGGTGTTGAGCCGGCAGGACGCGCAGGCGCTGGGCACGCTGGGTTACGTGGCGCGCGCCAGCGGCATCGTCACCGACGCCCGCCTCGACCATCCGACCACCGATCTGCCGGTCTGCGAGGTGAGGGAGACCGCCGGCGATGTGCTCGCCCGCTACACCGTCCGCCGCGACGAGTTCGCGGCGTCGGTGGCGCTGTGCCGCAACCTGATCGACGGGCACCACGGCCCCCTCGAGGCCCACGCGGAGCTCCCCGCCGCGACTCGGGCGTGCAGCGGGGTCGGTATCGCCGAGGGTTGGCGCGGCAGCATCGTGCACCGGGTGGAGATCGGCGCCGACGGGGCCTTCACCCGCGCCAAGATCGTCGACCCGTCCTGGTTCAACTGGCCCGCCCTGCCGATGTCCATGACCGACACCATCGTTCCGGACTTCCCCCTGACCAACAAGAGCTTCAACCTGTCCTACGCCGGAAACGACTTATAGCGCGTCGGCACCGCCGCGCGGTATGTCAAGATATTTGATATGGGTGACGTGGACGCCGCTCCGCTGGGATATCTGCTGTACCGGGTGAGTTCGGCGCTGCGTCCGCAGGCGACGGCCGTACTCGGGCCGCTGGGGCTCACACTGCCCGAATTCGTCTGCATGCGAGTGCTTTCGCTGTATCCCGGGCTGTCCAGCGCCGAGTTGGCGCGTCACACCAGCGTCACCCCGCAGGCCATGAACACCGTGCTGCAACGGCTGCAGAACCGCGGGGCGGTGGCCCGGCCGGAAACGGTGCCGTCCGGGCGTGCCCTACCGGCCAACCTGACCGAGACCGGTCGCGACCTGCTCAAGCAGGCCGAGGACGCGATCCGGGTCGCCGACGGGCGTGTGCTGTCCGCCCTGACCTCGGCCGAGCAGCACCAACTGCGGCAGATGCTGGAGCGGATCGGCGTCCAGTGATGCCTCAGACCCGGTCGGCGATGGTGGGCCAGGGCATGGCGGACTCCAGTTCGTAAGCCAACTCCAGCAACCGGGCGTCCTGTCCCAGTGGTGCGCTGAACATCATCCCCACCGGCAGCCCACCGGCGGATTCGGCCAGCGGCAGCGAGATCGCCGGCTCGCCGGAGACATTCTGCAGCGGGGTGAACGCCACCCAATCCATCAGCCGGTCGATGATCTGCTGGTAGTCGGCGGCGGGGTCCAGATGCCCGATCCGCGGTGTGCCATGTGCCAGCGTCGGGGTGAGCACCACGTCGTGGTCGCGGAACAACGGCGCGGTGTGCCGGCGCCGCACGGCAGCCAGTCGGGCCATCGCGAGCGGCAGCCGGTACAGGTGGCGGGTGGCGTGGCGATCAAGCCCGAGCGTCAGGTTGTCCAGGCGGCTGCGATCGAAGGTGGGGCCGAACATCCGCTTCCCACCCCGGACCAGTGCGGTCGCCAAAAACGCCCAGTAGAGCAGGAAGTCGTCGGCGAAGTGCGCCGGCACCGGCGGCCTGTCGAGGTATTCGACGCGGTGGCCCAGTTCTTCGAGAAGCGCGGCGGTCTTCAGCGTCAGCTCGCGCATCTCCGCCGACGTCTCGCGCAGGATCGACTGGGTGACCACCGCGATGTTCAGTCGCCCCCGCCCCGGCTCCCGGACATCACCGATCGCCGGCAGCTTGGTGTTGCGCCAGATCCGTTCGGCCTCGCGGTAGAAGGCGGCGGTGTCGCGCACCGAGCGGGTCACCACCCCGTTGTAGACGATGCGCACCGGCATGGCGCGCATGTCCTTGTCCAGCGGCAGCCGGCCCCGCGAGGGCTTGAGGCCGACCAAGCCGTTGCATGCCGCGGGGATGCGGATGGACCCGCCGCCGTCGTTGGCGTGTGCGATCGGCACCACGCCGGCCGCCACGAACGCCGCCGATCCCGACGACGACGCCGCGGCGGTGTAGTCGGTGTTCCACGGGTTGCGCACCGCGCCAAGTCGCGGGTGCTCGGCGGAGGCGCTGAACCCGAACTCGCTCAGCTGGGTCTTGCCGAGCGCGATCAGCCCGGTGCCGAGATACACCCGCGCGAAATCACCGTCGGCGGCGGCGTCGTGCGGCTGCCACGCATCGGTGCCCTGCATGGTGGGCATCCCGGCGACGTCGACGTTGTCCTTGACGTACGTCGGGACGCCCTGGAAGAACCCCGAGTAGCCGGCCCGTGAGCCCTGTCGAGCGGATGCGCTGTCCCGGGCGCGGTCGAATGCCCGGTAGGCCAGTGCATTCAGCTGCGGGTTGACCGCTTCGCTGCGTGCGATCGCGGCGTCGACGAGCTCGGCCGGAGAAACGTCGCCCGATCGGATTCGTTCAACCAGACCCACCGCATCGGAGTCGCCGAGCGCGTCGTCGCCGAAGGCGTGCACATGTTGCATGCGTGCACGCTAGCAAGAACGCCAACGGCGATCGCGAGCGCGGCAGTGCCGGGCTCAGCGATCGCCGTTGGCGTATTTAGAGCTGTTAGGCCTGGCCGACCTCGAACCGCACGAAGCGGGTCACGGTCACGCCGGCCTCGTCCAGGAGCGCCTTGACGCTCTTCTTCGAGTCGGACACCGACGACTGCTCCAGCAGCACGACGTCCTTGAAGAAGCCGGTCACCCGGCCCTCGACGATCTTGGGCAGCGCAGCCTCGGGCTTGCCCTCTTCCTTGGCCGTCTCCTCGGCGATGCGCCGCTCGTTGGCAACCAGATCGGCGGGCACGTCGTCGCGGGTCAGGTACTTGGCCTTGAGCGCGGCGATCTGCAGCGCGGCCGCGTGCGCCGCCTCGGTGTTGTCGCCGCTGTACTCGACCAACACGCCGACGGCCGGCGGCAGGTCGGAGGCCCGCTTGTGCAGGTAGGTCTCCACGGTGCCGCCGAAGTAGGCGACCCGACGCAGTTCCAGCTTCTCGCCGATCTTGGCCGACAGCGCCGCGATGGCCTCCGCGACCGTGCCGTCCCCGGCCTTGGCAGCCTTGAGCGTCTCGACGTCGTCGATCTTGCCGGCCGCGGCGGCCGCCACGATCTCATCCGCCAGCGCCTTGAACTCGTCGTTCTTGGCGACGAAGTCGGTCTCGGAGTTGATCTCGATCAGCGCGCCGTCCTTGGCTGCCACCAGACCTTCGGCGGTAGCGCGCTCAGCACGCTTGCCGACGTCCTTGGCGCCCTTGATACGCAGCACCTCGACGGCCTTGTCGAAGTCGCCGTCACTCTCGGTCAGCGCGTTCTTGCAGTCCAACATGCCTGCGCCGGTGAGCTCCCGAAGCCGCTTTACGTCGGCAGCGGTGTAGTTCGCCACTGTGGTGTGCCTTTCCTACGATGCGTCGGTGGTGGGGGTTTCGGTGCCGGCCGCAGCCTCAGGCGCCGAAGTGGTGGCACCTGCGAGCAGCTCCTGCTCCCATTCGGCCAGCGGCTCGACGGCCTGAGCTTCCGCCTTACCGGCACCGGCCCGGGCCTGCAGGCCCTCGGCGACCGCGGAGGCGATCACCTTGGTCAGCAGCGCCGCGGAGCGGATCGCGTCGTCGTTGCCCGGGATCGGGTAGTCGACCAGGTCCGGGTCGCAGTTGGTGTCCAGGATCGCGATGACCGGGATACCCAGCTTGCGCGCCTCGCCGACGGCGATGTGCTCCTTGTTGGTGTCGACGACCCACACGGCCGACGGCACCTTGGCCATGTCACGGATACCGCCGAGGCTGCGCTCCAGCTTGTTCTTCTCGCGGGTCAGCATCAAGATTTCCTTCTTGGTGCGCCCCTCGAAGCCGCCGGTCTGCTCCATGGCCTCAAGTTCCTTGAGCCGCTGCAGACGCTTGTGAACGGTGGAGAAGTTGGTCAGCATGCCGCCCAGCCAGCGCTGGTTGACGTACGGCATCCCGACGCGGGTGGCCTCGGCCGCAACCGATTCCTGCGCCTGCTTCTTGGTGCCGACGAACATGATGGAGCCACCGTGGGCGACGGTCTCCTTGACGAACTCGTACGCCTTGTCGATGAAGGTCAGCGTCTGCTGCAGGTCGATGATGTAGATGCCGTTGCGGTCGGTGAAGATGAACCGCTTCATCTTGGGATTCCAACGACGGGTCTGATGCCCGAAGTGGGCGCCGCTGTCGAGCAGCTGCTTCATGGTCACTACGGCCATGGTCCTACCCAGCTTTCTTAGTGTCGGTTGTCGCCCGGCGTCGGGTGAGGCCGGGCCCTGGTGCCTGCTGAGATGTCGGACCCCTGTTGGGGACCACCCGGCATCCGGTTGTGGTGCAGACACGCGAAGTCAGTCCGCATACGCGAACTGCGCGGATGAGTTTACACGGTGCAAGCAGGTGCTTTGTCCACAGCGGTGACTGGCCGGGCCTGCGGAGCTGCGATCCACTGGGCAGATGCGATGGACAGCGCTGATGACAGCGTTGATGCTGGTCACGGCCACACCCGCGCGGGCCGACGAATTCCGGCTGGATTGGCCGCTGCGCCCGCGCCCAGCAGTGGTGCGGGGATTCGACGCGCCGAGCCCGGATTGGCAGCGCGGGCATCGCGGGGTGGATCTGGCCGGCGCCGCCGGTCAGGCGGTATATGCCGCGGCCGGCGCGACGGTGGTATTCGCGGGACTCGCCGGTGGACGCCCGGTGGTGTCGCTGGCCCATCTAGGCGGGTTGCGTACCAGCTACGAGCCGGTGCGGGCCGTGGTGCGGCCCGGTCAGCAGGTGACGGCGAAGACGGTGATCGGCGCGCTGGAACCGGGCCATCCGGGCTGCGGCGCGGCGGCCTGCCTGCACTGGGGCGCGATGTGGGGCCCGGCGTCGCGCGCCGACTACGTCGATCCGCTGGGCCTGCTGGCCTCGACGCCGATCCGGCTCAAGCCGCTGGGTGGATAAGCGCGAGCAGACAGCTAGGCCCGGGGGTGGGCCTGGTCGTGGACGGCGCGTAGCCGGGCGACGGTGACATGGGTATAGAGCTGGGTGGTGGCCAGGCTGGAGTGACCGAGCAGTTCCTGCACGATGCGCAGGTCCGCTCCGCCCTCCAACAGATGGGTGGCCGCGGTGTGACGCAGTCCGTGCGGTCCCATGTCCGGAGCACCGCCGACCGCCGCGACGGTCTGGTGCACGACGGTGCGGGCCTGACGCGGGTCCAGACGTCCGCCGCGGGCGCCGAGCAGCAGCGCCGGACCGGATTCCCCGGTCGCCAACGCCGGACGCCCGTCGGTCAGCCAGGCGGCCAGCGCCTCGGCGGCCGGTTCGCCGAACGGGACCGTCCGTTGTTTGTTGCCCTTGCCGAGCACCCGCAGCAGTCGGCGGCCGGTGTCCACATCGTCGATGTCCAGGCCGCACAGTTCGCTGACCCGCACCGCGGTGGCGTACAGCAGTTCGGCGATCAACCGGTCCCGCAATGCGAGTGGATCGTTTTGCTGTGCACCGGCTTTGGCGGCACACATGGCCTCATGCGCCTGGTCCCGGCGCAATACCGCGGGCAGGGTCCGGTGGGCTTTGGGGAGTTGCAGGCGCGCGCCGGGATCCGATTCCAGCAGCCCGCGCCGGACCGCCCACGCGGTGAAGGTCTTGACCGCCGAGGTGCGGCGAGCCAGCGTGCTGCGGGCCGCACCGGCACCGGCCTGCTGGGCCAGCCAACTGCGCAGCAGCGGCAGGCTCAGCCCGGCGACGCCGTGACAGCCCCGTTCTTCGAGGAACCCCCACAGCGAGCGCAGGTCCCCGAGGTAGGCCCGCCGAGTGTGCTCGGAGCGGCCCCGCTCCAATGCCAAGTACTCGTCGAACTCATCGAGAATCGCGTCCACCGGCCCACGGTGGCAGATGATGCCCGCCGGCTCAGGTGACGCGCCGCAACGTTTCCGGGGTGAGATCAAGCCGTGACGGATAGCCGTCTACGGCCATGATCAGGTCGGCTTCGGCCAGCAGCGAGCGCAGCACGTGCACGATGCCGTCGGCTCCGCCCAGTGCCAACCCGTAGGCGTACGGCCGGCCGATCCCGACCGCGGTCGCACCCAGCGCCAGCGCCTTGATGATGTCGGCGCCGGTGCGGATGCCCGAGTCGAACAGCACCGGCAACCCGTCGGCGGCCGCCACCACATCCGGCAGGCAGTCCAGGGCCGGCAGCCCGCCGTTGGCCTGGCGGCCGCCGTGGGTGGAGCAGTAGATGCCGTCTACCCCGCCGTCGCGGGCGCGGCGGACGTCGTCGGGGTGGCAGATGCCCTTGACCACCAGCGGCAGGTCGGTCAACGACCGCAGCCACGGCAGGTCATCCCAGGTCAGTGGGTTGCCGAAGGTCTGTATCCAGGACAGCACGGCGGCTTGGGGATTCTCCTCGGGTGGCTGGGCCAGGCCCGCGCGGAACACCGGGTCGGAGAAGTAGTTGGCCAGGCAGTGCCCGCGCAGCTGCGGGAAGTTCGACGTCGCCAGATCCCGGGGACGCCAGCCCGGAATCCAGGTGTCCAGGGTGACGACGATGGCCTGGTAGCCGGCGGCCTCGGCGCGGTTCACCAGGCTGGCGGCCAGCTCCCGGTTCTTGGGGGTGTACAGCTGGAAAAACCCTGGCGTGTCGCCGAATTGGGCGGCGACATCCTCCAACGGGTCAGCGGTCAGGGTCGAGACCATCATCGGCACACCGGTGGCCTTGGCCGCACGCGCGCTCGCCAGGTCGCCGTGGCCGTCCTGGGCGCAGATGCCGATGACACCGATCGGCGCCATGAAGATCGGAGACGGCAGCCGCAACCCGAACAGCTCCACCGACAAGTCGCGCTCGGCGGCCCCGACGAACATCCGCGGAACCAGCCCCCAGCCGTCGAACGCTGTCACGTTGGCCCGCTGGGTGCGCTCGTCACCGGCACCGCCGGCCACATACGACCACACCGACGGGGAAAGCGCCGCAGCTGCTTTAGCCTCCAACTCGGTGTAGGTCATCGGCAGCGAGGGCATCACCCCGGCCAGGCCCTGCAGGTAGATCTCGAACTGGTAGTCGCCGTACGCCATGACAGCCCCTATGCCTTCGCTGCCTCGCCCTCTGATGCGGCGAGCTCCTTCTTCCATTGCCGGAATGTCTCTTCGGTGCGCCCGCGCCGCCAGTAGCCCGAGATCGACGCCCATTTGGCGCCGACACCGCGCTCGTTGCGGATGTAGGGCCGCAGGTTGTGCATGACGGTCTGCGCCTCGCCGTGAATGAACACCTGAACCTGGCCCGGCAGCCACTTGGCGGTGGTGACCGCCTCGATCAGCGGGGCGTTGTCCCCGGCCCGATCGTCGGCGACCAGGTCGGCACGCCCACCGCGGTGCAGCCAGTTCAGCTCCACCCCTTCGGGAACGGTCAACGCGATCTCGTCCTCTGGGTCGGCGACCTCGATGAACACCTTGCCGACCGCGTCGGCCGGCAGCGCCTCCAGGGCGGCGGCGATCGCCGGCAGGGCGCTCTCGTCACCGGCCAGCAGGTGCCAGTCGGCTGCGGGGTCGGGCGCGTATGCCCCGCTGGGACCCATCAGGTACACCGACTGGCCAGGTTGCGCGTCGACCGCCCACGGCCCGACGACACCGTGGTCGCCGTGCACGGTCACGCCGATGCTGATCTGACGGTTCACCGGGTCGGCGTGGCGCACGGTCATGGTCCGGATGACCGGCCGTCGTTCGGCGGGCAGTTCGTCGAAGCTGTCCAGAGTCAGCGGCTGCGGCAGGGCGGCCACGTCGACGTCGTGGGCGACGAAGACGATCTTGACGTAGGAGTCGGTGTACTGGCTGGGGGTGAACGTGTCGAAACCGGTTCCACCCAACACCACTTGAATCAGGTGCGGCGAACGTTGCTCGGTACGGACGACTTCGAAGGTGTGCACCGGTCGTCCCGCCACGCTGTCTCCCGTCTGAGCCTGTTCCCCAGCCGACTATACGAGCTACCGCTTGCCGCGGACCATCCCCCAGCTGCCGTCACGCCGCTCGGCAAGCCCGGCCACCTCCAGCAGAGCCAGCGGGCCGAACACCTGGGCCGGGGCCAGCCCCGATGCCACCGCGATCTGGTCGACGGTCACCACGCCGCGGCCCGGCAGCGCTTCGTAGACCAGCCGCTCGGCGTCGCTGAGCCCGTCCAGTGGGGTGACCGGCCGCGGCGGATCCGGGGCCAGCTCCCCTATCCGGCCCGCCAGTTCGAGTACCTCATCGGCCCGCGTGACCAGGTCGGCACCGCCGCGCAGCAATGCGTGACAGCCCGCGGACGACGAACTGGTGACCGGCCCGGGAACCGCGGCCACCGGTCGGCCCAGGGCCCGCGCCCACGCTGCGGTGTTGGCCGCGCCGCTGCGCAGTCCGGCCTCCACCACGACCGTCGCCCCGGCCAGCGCCGCCACCAGCCGGTTGCGGGTCAGGAAGCGGTACCTCGCGGGGTGAACCCCGGGCGGATATTCGGTGACCAGCAGGCCGTGGGCCGCGATGCGGTGCAACAGTGCGGAATGTCCTGCCGGATAAGGGATGTCGATCCCGCCGGCCAGCACCGCCGCCGTGATGCCGTCGGCGGCCAGCGCGGCACGGTGGGCGGCGCCGTCGATGCCGTAGGCGCCGCCGGAGACCACCGCCACGTCACGTTCGGCCAGCCCGGCAGCCAGGTCGGCGGCCACCAGTTCCCCGTAGGCGGTCGCGGCCCGGGTGCCGACGATGGCGGTCGCGCGCTCGGCGGCCTCGTCGAGACGAACCGGGCCGAGCGCCCACAGCACCATCGGCGGGCGGCAGTCGGGCTTGGCGGCAGCCGCGGTGCCGTCGAACGCGGCGAACGCCAGCGCCGGCCATTCATCGTCGTCGGGTGCGACGAGCCGGCCACCGCGGCGGGCCAGCAGTTCCAGATCCTCAACGGCCCGGTCGATCTCGCGGCGGGCCTCGGTGTGGCGGGCCAGATCGGCGTCGACGGCGCCGCGGCGGATCCGCTCGGCCGCCTCGACCGGCCCGACCCGGCCGACCAGCGCGGCCAAGTCGTCCCGGGGCGGCTCAGCCACCCGGGACAGGTAGGCCCAGGCCCGCACGGCGGCGTCGGCGCTCATCGGTCCGCCCCCGGCTGCCGGAAACTCAGTGCCGCGGCCACCTGATCCAGACCAGGCGATGTCCGGCCCGCCAGATCCGACAGCGTCCAGGCGACCCGCAGGGTGCGGTTGGCGCCGCGGATCGACAGCAGGCCGCGATCCAGCGCGGTGCGCAGCGGCGCCATCGCCGCGATGCTCAGCCGGAACCTGCGACGCAGCAATGCCCCGCTGACCTCGGCATTGGTGTGGAAGCCGTGCGGCCCCCAGCGTTGCGCCGCCGCGGCTCGGGCATCGGCGACCCGGGCCCGCACCACCGCCGTCGACTCCCCGTCGTCGGCGGAGAACGCGCCCGCCCGCACCGGGTGCATCTGGACGCGCAGGTCCACCCGATCCAGCAGCGGCCCGGACAGCCGGCCCAGGTAACGCCGCTTCTCCATCGACTTGCAGGTGCAGTCCCGCGGGTCGGCGGGCGCGCACGGGCAGGGATTGGCGGCCATCACCAGCTGGAAGCGAGCCGGATAGCAGGCCACCCCGTCACGGCGGGCGAGCCGGATCTCCCCGTCTTCCAACGGTGTTCGCAGCGCCTCCAGGGCGCTCACCCGGATCTCTGCGCACTCGTCGAGGAACAACACCCCGCGGTGCGCCCGGCTCACCGCACCCGGCCGGGCCATGCCGGAGCCGCCGCCGACCAGTGCCGCGACGCTGGAACTGTGGTGCGGGGCGATGAAGGGCGGGCGGGTGATCAGCGGGGCAGCGCCCGACAGCAGGCCCGCGACGGAGTGGATCGCGGTGACCTCCAGCGACTCGGCCTCGGTCAGCGGCGGCAGCAGTCCGGGAAGGCGTTGGGCGAGCATGGTTTTGCCGACGCCGGGCGGGCCGGTCAGTATCAGGTGATGCGATCCGGCCGCGGCCACTTCCACGGCGAAGCGGGCCTGGGCCTGACCGACCACCTCGGCCAGATCTGCGGCCGGCTCGACCTCGGGCGCCACGGTGGTGATCCGGTCCTGCAGCCGGGCCGACCCGTCCAGCCAGCCCAGCAGCTGCGTCAGCGTCGATACCCCGTAGACGTCGATGCCGTCGATCAGGCTGGCTTCGGCGAGGTTGTCGGTCGGCACCACCGCGGCTGCCCAGCCCTCGCTCTTGGCGGCCAGCACCGCCGGCAGGATGCCGTGCACCGGCCGCACCCGCCCGTCCAGCGCCAGCTCGCCGAGCAACACCGTCTTCACCAGCCGCGACCACTCCGTTTCGCGGTCGGCCGAGAGCACCGCGCACGCCAGGGCCAGGTCATACACGGATCCGCCCTTCGGCAGGGTCGCCGGGGACAGGGCCAGGGTGAGCCGGGCCGCCGGCCAGCGTTGGTCACTGTTGGTGATCGCGGCGCGCACCCGGTCCCGGGATTCCTGCAGGGCGGCATCGGGCAGCCCCACCAGGTGCACCCCGGGAAGCCCCGAGGTGATGTCGGCCTCGATCTCGACGATCAATCCGTCGAGGCCGCGTACCGCGACCGAGAATGCCCGCCCCAGCGCCATCAGCCCACTCCCCTCAGGTGGCTGATCTCGGGTGTGGCGCTTCGGCCGAGACGCACCCCGATCACGTCGAGGCGCACCTGCGGCCAGTGCGCCTCCTGGCGCGCCAGCCACACTCCGGACAGCCGCCGCAGCCGGCGCAGCTTCACCTCCGGGACCGCATAGGCCAGACCGCCGTACCCGTCACCGGTGCGGGTTTTCACCTCCACGAAGATCACCGTGCGGGCTGTGGGGTCGGTGGCGATCACGTCCAGCTCCCCGTACCGGCAGCGCCAGTTGCGCGCCAGGATCGCCCAGCCCTGCCCGAGCAGATACTCGACGGCCACCTGCTCGCCCAGCGCGCCCACCTGAGCTCGCGTCCATGTCGTCATGACGATCAGGCTCGGCGATACCGCCGACATCGCGCCGCCACCGGAGGTCCGAAACCCGGCGCGCACGGCAGGTCATCCCCAATCCGGCCCGCATCCACAGCCCGGAGGTTCCAACGGCGAACTCAGCCGAACTGTGCCAATCGAGGCCCGCCGCGACGCTCGTCGCCGTCCACCTCGACCCGGGCGGGCACCACCTCGCTGGTCACCAGCCCGTGCCGGTCGGTGAGTTCGTCGATGGCGTCAAAGCATTCGGCGATGTTCTGCGGGGTGTCGACAACGATGGTGGCGACCGGGACGCGACGCGTCACGTGGAACAGGCGGTCGCCGCCCGGCGCACGCCCGCCCTGGTAGCCCCATATCGCCCGCAATACCGTCGCGCCGCCCAATGATCGGTGCTCCCAGAGCCGATGCACCACAGCACGGTGGATGGGGACGCCGCGCTGCACGTCGGCTTCGCAGGTGTACACCGTCAGCTTCTGCCACAGCGCCAGGCCGTGCTCGTCCACACCCGGTACCGCGTGCGGGCGCTCGATCATCTCACCGTCACGTTTGCAGACCCTCACCCGTTCGGCGGTGATCAGCGGACGACGCAGCAGCCGGCGCAGCTCGGGCAACACCTGCTCGGCGCACTCGGCGCGCCCGACCGCGACGATCATCACCGGGACGTCGGCGTTGCCGCCGAAGAAGTGGGCGCGTTCGCGATGGCCGTGGAAGGTCCCGTCGACGCCGAGGAACGCCGATGCTCCATCGAAACCGCTGCGGTACAGCAGATCACAGACGGCGATGTATCCGGGCAGCCCGTGGATTCTCTCCTTGCGCCCGAGATAGACCGTCAACTTGGTGGTTCCCTCGCCGCTTGAACCCGAGTCCGCCAGCAGCCGCGCCCGTTCCAGGGTGATCAGCGCCCGTTTGGGCATCGCGCGCAATGGTTCGAACAGCGCCTCGATCGCCGGCTTGGTGTCGACCGCCACGACGGCCACCGGTGGATCCTCGGACAGACTCAGCGAGCGATCACTGCGCAGGTGGCGGCGCGACCCGAACCCACCGACGCCGCGCAGCACCACGCTGGCGGCGATACCCTGCCGGCCATAGAGGTCGAGCATCTCCTCAGCCAGGAAACGACTGCCGCAGCGTTGCCGTTCGTCGAAGTACGCAGTGAGCTTGAGGCAGTCCCGGCTCACGGCCACCGATCAGCCGGCGTGCGCGCCTGGGGCACGAACCACCAGGGGCACACCGGGAAAGTAGGCGGCCATCTCCGAGCGCGCACGCCGCAGGGCGGCGGTGCCGTAGCCCTTCTTGCGGTGTTCGGGACTGATCCAGATCCGCACGTTCACCTCGCCGCGGTTCAGGTCACCGAAGACCATCCCGACCTTCTGCACACCGTCGACGGCGACGAACCAGGCGGCATCTTCGTCATCGACCCGCACCAGTCCCGAGCGGATCTCGTCGTCGAGGCCGTCGGCCGGCCGGCCGGAGCCGTCGCCGCTGGCGTGCACGTCCGACGTCCGCAACGCGAAGATGTCGCGGTCCGGGTCGCCGGCGAACGGGCGCAGCAGCAACGTCTCACCGGAGCTGGCCGGCCGCTCACCGAGAGTGAAGGTCAGCTCGTTGTTGAGGTCTTCGAGCTCGGCGGTGATTCTGCTGCGCGAATCCTTGGTCAGCTGATCCAACGACATCCCGATCACCGCTTCGCAGCCCGCCGGCGAGGTGCCGAGCAGGTCCGCGATCGCCTGCACGGCCGAGGCGCGGTCGTCGGAATCGACGATCACGTCAAGCACCTCGTGGCGGCGTTCCATGGCCTTGAGCAGGGCATCTGTGATTTCACGGCGGGAGACGGCACGGTCGACAGCGGTCATAGAAGTCAGCGTAGACCGAAGCCGGCGGTTCAGCGAGGCTCGACGAAGGAGAGGCGAAGCTGGGACCGGCGCATGAACTCAGCCCGTTCAGCGAGGCTCGACGAAGGAGAGGCGAAGCTGGGACCGGCGCATGAATCTGAGCCCCGACACTGGGGTGTTGATTCGAGGCGGCTCAGCACACGTATTGCTCGCGCAGTACCCGCTTGAGAATCTTGCCGGTCGGGTTGCGCGGAATGGCGGCGGCGAAGATCACCTTCTTGGGCACCTTGTAGCGTGCCAGCCGGGTCCCGCACTCGACGATGATCTGCTGCTCGCTCAGCTCGCCCTGGTCGCCGACGACGATCGCGCAGGCGATCTCGCCCCACTTCTCGTCGGGCAGCCCGATGACCGCCACCTCCTGGACGCCGGGGATTCCGATCACGACGTTCTCGATCTCCGCCGGGTAGATGTTCTCGCCGCCGGAGATGATCATGTCCTTGAGGCGATCCTTGATGTACAGGTATCCCTCGTCGTCGATCTCGCCGATGTCGCCGGTGCGGAACCAGCCGTCATCGAAGGCGGCGCGGGTGGCACCGGGGAGATCCCAGTACTCCTTGAGCAGGAAGTCGGCCTTGATCACGACCTCACCTTCACCGCGCTGGCTGATCACCCCGTCGTCGCGGCGTACCCGAACGTCGGCGAACATGCAGGCCCGTCCGGCCGAACCCACCTTGCGCAAGGCGTCCTCGCCGAGCAGCAGGGTACCGCCGCCGCACGATTCGGTGAGCGCGTAGCCCTGCACGACCTGCATATTCTTAGCCGCGTAGAGCTTGATGAGAGGCTCGGGCATGGGCGCGCCGCCGGTGATGAAGAAGCGGAAGTCGGGGGCGTCGATTCCGTCGAATCCGGGCACCTGGCGCATGAAGTTCAGGATCGCCGGCACGGCTCCCCCGATGGTGACCCGCTCCTGCACGATCAGCGACCACACCGTCGTCGGATCGAACTGCGGCATCGAGATCAGGGTGATGCCGCGCATGCCGCAGAAGATGACCGTCGTCAGTGCCGCCACGTGGAACATCGGCAGCGGCAACAGGATCCGGTCCCCGGCACGTACATCGACGGTGAGCGCCCATGACGTCGCGGCCGCGTGCACGGAATTATGCGTATGCACAACGCCTTTCGGATTTCCGGTGGTACCGGACGTGTACATGATGAACAGGTTGTCCGAGCCGCCGCACTGGACGACGGGACCACCACCTTCGACACCCGCGAGGCGCTCGTCGAGTGAACCGGCGCCGCCCGTCGCCGGTACCCATTCGGTGATGGTGCAGGGATGGGTGGTGCCCGCCCGCACGGCGTCGGCCACTGCCGCCAACTCGGCGCCGTAGATCAGCGCCTTGCTACCGCTGTTGGACAAGATGAACTCCAGTTCGGCTGCGGCAAGGCGGGTGTTGAGGGGTACGACGACGACGCCGATCTTGGCCGCGCCGTAGAACAGGCAGCAGAACTCGACACTGTTGGGCATCAACAGCGCCACTCGGTCGCCCTTACCGAGCCCGAGCGAGATCAGCACGGCAGCACAGCGATTGGCCAGCTCGTTGAGCTGCGCATAGTTCAGCCGCACCGATGACGACGGCTCGACGTATGCCTCGAGCTCCGGGTTGACGACGGCACGTTGTGCGAGCATGGCGCCGATGTTCTTCATGGTGTCCTCCGTGTCGTGGCCTGCAGCCGCTGGAATGCCTGGTCCATCAACCGGGCCAGCCGCAAGGGTTCGTCGACGGCCTCCGGTGCGGCACCGACCGCGATGCGGACGGTGTCGTTGACGCTGGCGAAGGTGACGTTGAGTCCGGCGCCGGGCGGCAGAATCGGCAGGCCCAGGAACGCGACCAGTGGTGCACCGGCCAAATAGAGTTGCTCGGCGGGCCCTTTCATGTTCGAGATCACCAGGTTGGCGCTGGGCGCATTCCCGAGCCCGGGCACGGTGTCTGACACCGCCATGCTGCCGGCCAGCAGCAGTGCGTAGACCTGACGCGAGGTCGTCTGCATACGACGGCCTTTGGCCTTGGCGTTCGTCGTCGCAAGGTTGATCTGTCGCAGCCGCTCCCCGATCTCTGCCCCGGGGACACCCATGGCGATCAGTTCGGCGCTGACCTGATTGCCGCCGCCGGCGCCGGGTCCATCTCGAAGGGACATGGGCATGAAGGCCACCAGCGGCCCGTCGGCGGGCGACCCGTGCTCGCCGAGGTAGGTGTGCAGGGCGTCGTCGATGACGGTCATGACGACGTCGTTGATGGAGGTGTTGGTTTCCATGGCCACCGTTTTGACGTCGGCGAGCGGAAGCCCGGTGTCGGCGTAGGCGCGCGCAGCCGATTTCGCGGTGTTGTTGAACAACGTTCGTTGCGCGGTGAAGGGCACCGACGCCATGCGCGGCTTCAGGTGCAGCGCTTGCACACCGAACTCGACGATGTCGGCTCCGATGCCGATCATGTCGGTGGGAAGCTTGGTCAGTCCCCGCAGCTGTCCCTGCAGCCGCCGGGCCTGGGAAGCCCTGGGACGCGGGCGGCGTACCTCGGCTCCGCCCTCGGGCGCCATCCACGGGGCGGCCAGCCGCTCGTCGTCGGGTGAGTCGCTCATGAAGTTGCGCATCACCCGCAGCCCGGCCTCACCGTCGATCAGGGCGTGATGCACCTTGATCATGACAGCGAGACAGTCGTTTTCGAGGCCGTCGATGATGTAGCACTCCCAGAGCGGCCGGCTGCGGTCGAGCAGCCCGCTGTTAAGCGTGGAGACCAGCTCATAGAACTGCGCCATCGTGCCGGGCGCCGGGAGGTCGACCTGGCGGACGTGATTGGCCATGTCCGGCTCGACGTTCTCCCACGCCGCCATCCCGGTGCTCGCCCAGGTGAGCTTGTGGGTGAAGGGCTTGACCGCGCGGCTGTGCCGATAGGCCTCGAACAGGCGTGGCCCGAAGCTTCTTTCCTGCCCCTGCGGCTTCTTGAAGATCGTCATGGCGGCCATGTGAAATGGGCGGTTCGGATTCTCCAACAGCAGAAATGTCAGGTCGGTCGGGCTGATTCCGCTCATGGGGCCACCTCGTTCCTTTCGGCAACGGCGAGCAGGGCGTTCAGCTCATCGACGAAGTGGCCGAAGAGTTCCCAACCGTCGTCGAGGACTTCCCGGTCCGCCAGCATGCAGATGTTGGCCCGCCCGCAGTAACTCCACATAGTGACGTTGAGGCCGGTGCCATCGGCGAGTTGACCGGTGGAGAACCAATTGTCGAGCTTCCAGTTGTCCAGGTAGAGCGCGTCTTTGGGGCCAGGGACGTTGGACAGCACCAGGTTGCCGAAAAGGCCGAAGCTGCCTCCGCGGCGATGGATCGCCTTGCGGATGAGCGTGATGCCCCAGGGTGGGACGACCTGCAACAACGCGCTGATGTCGGCCCCGACCTGTTTGACCGCCTTGATGTGTTCTTTCATCTCGAGGTTGGACTCGCGGCTGGCCGCAAGTCGCCGCAGCGGATCGGCGATGTCACTGCGGATCCAGCAGAAGTCCTGGGTGGCGAAGTTGCCGCGGCCCTCCATCCCGGTGGGCCGTTCACCGGCAAACGGGGTGGCGCCGACCAGCGGATGCTCATCGGGGTTGTAGTCCAAGGCGATCAGGAGACGGCGAACCGCACCAGCCACGCAGCTGCTGAAGACGTCGTTGATGGTGACATCCAGCGCCTTGCTGACCGTGACGAAGCTCTCCAGAGGGAGGCTCTCGCAGACGAAGGTGCGCCCGGCGCTGAGGTTGACGTTCAGCGGTGTCTGCCGCATCATTCCGGCCGCCGGATGGGGCAGGGCGCCGGCCGACTTGCGCCTGCGTTCCAACATGACCCGCTGCCACAGCCCGGCGGCCACCTTCGGCAGGTTGGCGATGGCGACTTCGGGGAAGTCGCGCACCGCCCAGCCGAGGCGGCGCAGCCACGACGGCAGCGGAGGTGGGGTGTAGGGCGGGGGGTCGTCGGACTTGACGCCCGGCTGCGGCTGGTAGAACCGCTGCATCAGCCAGGATGCGCCGACACCGTCGACGTAGGCGTGGTGCACGAGCATCACGCACGCGACCTTGCCGTCGGCGAGTCCCTCGACGACCCACATCATCCACAAGGGTCTGCTGCGGTCGAGTTGATAGGCGTATATGTCTGCCATGAACTCGCACAGGCTTTTGTGGTCGGCCGGCGGCGGGCAGGCAACACGACGTATGTGGTATTCGAGTTGGAAGTCCGGATCCTGCACCCAGTAGGGATGATTGAGGCCCAACGGTGAGTCGAGGTATTTCCACCGCAGGATCGGCATCAGATGCAGTCGGCGTGCCGCCTCGGCGCAGAATTTGTCGAAGGACCAGCCGTCGGGGTCGGTGGACGGATCGATGATCGCAACCTTGAACGTATGCATATACGCCTTCGGTGTCTCCATGCCCAGCATGAATGCGTCGACCCCGTTGAGTCGTTCCATCATCGCCTCCGCGCCGTCTGGTCGCCGTGCTTGCCGGTTCCGGATTTCTTGCGGCCCAGCCGATACGACCGATGCGCCTCACCGAGGAAGATCCCGATCGCCGTCACGGCCGCCGGGGTGCGGGCACCGTCGCTCACGTCGAACCCGTGGTGGGCGCCGGGCAGCTCCAGATACCCCACAGCCGCCTGCGACGTCGCACGCAGCCGGTCCGCGAAGGCGGCCGCCTGAGCCACCGGGATGATGGTGTCGGCGGTGCCGTGCACCACCAGGAACGGCGGTGCGTGCGGCCCGGTCCGCGCGATCGGCGAGGCCGCCCGGAACAGTTCGCGGTGCCGGTCCTGGCGCTTGCGGACGACGACCCGCTCAATGAAGTCCATGAACCTGCGCCGCTCCGCAGTAGATCGGTCTTCCCAGTCGTAACGCCCGTAGATGCCCACCACCGCATCCACCGACGTGTCGGCTTCGGGCGGCAGATCCGCCTGCAGGCTGCAGTCACCGGCGGTCAGACCGACCAGCGCGGCCAGGTGGCCCCCGGCCGAGGCGCCCGCAACGGCGACGAAATCGCTGTCGCCGCCGAAGGTGTCGGCGTTGGCCCGCGCCCATGCCACCGCAGTCTTGACATCGTTGAGGTGGCGGGGCCAGCGATTGCGCGGAGAGACGCGATAGTCGATCGACAAGCACAGCCAGCCCCGCTCGGCGAGGTGACTCAGCAGCGCATCGCCCTGCAGTGCGCGGCGGCCATGCACCCAACCGCCCCCGGGTACAAAGACCAGCACCGGCGCCGACATGGGGAGCGGCCCGGGTCGACGCCAGACGTCCAACACCTGTTCCGGAGAGTCGCCGTAGCTCACCGATACCCGGTAGAGGTACCGGCGGCGATTCCGCTGGTGGCTCAACACCGGGGGCAGCCGGCCAGGCGTCGGCCATTCGATGTCGAGCCGTGCGGCGGGAACGATGTCACGCAAGGCATCCGCGCACACCTGGTCCGTGCGCTTGCTGGGCTGCTCGTCACACGCACCTCGGCGCGGCATGAACATTCCTTTGACCGCCGCGGATGCGATACCGGGAGCGCGTCCCCCGACCCACAGGCCCGCGGCAACCAATGTGCCGAACGGAGTGAGGCGCTTGCCGATTACGGGCACGGTTGCCAGCGACTCGCTCACTGCCATGAGGTAGTCGACCGGACCGCTGCGCGGCTCGACATCCGCGTGTGGTTCCACGTTGTGTCTCCTGTGTCCGCCCGGTCAGCGCAGGAGGTGTCGGCTCATGACGACGCGCTGGATCTGGTTGGTGCCCTCATAGATCTGGGTGATCTTGGCGTCGCGCATCATCCGCTCCACCGGGAAATCAGTGGTGTAACCCGCCCCACCGAACAACTGCACCGCATCGGTGGTGACCTCCATCGCCACATCCGAGGCAAAACACTTCGACGCCGCCGAGATAAAACCCAACCCGGTCTCACCACGCTCAGCACGCGCCGCCGCCGAATACACCATCAACCGCGCAGCCTCCAGCTTCATCGCCATATCGGCCAACATGAACTGCACACCCTGAAACGTGCTGATGTTCTTACCGAACTGCTTGCGGTCCTTGGTGTACTCAATCGCCGCGTCGAGGGCACCCTGAGCAATACCGACCGCCTGCGCACCGATCGTCGGACGCGTGTGATCCAGAGTCCGCAACGCCGTCTTAAACCCGGTACCGGGCTCACCGATGATCCGATCCCCCGGAATCCGACAGTTCTCGAAATACAACTCCGTGGTCGGGGAACCCTTGATGCCCAGCTTGTGCTCCTTGGGCCCGACCGAAAAACCCTCATCATCGACATGCACCATGAACGCCGAAATCCCATTGGCATCCAAATCCGGATCAGTCACCGCCATCACCGTGTACCAACTGGACTTACCACCATTGGTGATCCAGCACTTAGACCCATTGAGAATCCAGTCATCACCATCAGCCCTAGCCCGCGTGCGCATCGCCGCCGCATCACTGCCCGCCTCACGCTCAGACAACGCGTAGGAAGCCATCACCTCACCGGCCGCCAACCCCGGCAACACCTGCGCCTTGAGCTCATCCGAACCCGACAAGATCAACCCCATCGTGCCCAGCTTGTTCACCGCCGGAATCAACGACGACGACGCACACACCCGCGCCACTTCCTCGATCACAATGCACGCCGCCACCGAATCCGCGCCCTGCCCGCCGTACTCCTCCGGCACATGCACCGCGTTGAAACCCGACGCATTCAGCGCCGCCAACGCCTCCTCGGGGAACCGGGCCCTCTCATCAACATCCTTGGCATAAGGAGCGATCTCCTTCTCCGCCAACGCCCGAATCGCCACCCGCAACTCATCATGCTCCTCGGGCAACTGAAACAGATCAAACGAGGGATTCATCGGGCGCTCCCCGCCTTCGCCCACGGAAAGAAGCGCCCCGCCGCCGCGGCGGTGAGCCGCTGATATCCCGGTCCGATGAGCCGCACGAGCATGTCAAGGGCGTGCGCCTCCCACCCGATCAACACCCGGGCGCGACCCGCGCGGACACCATCGAGGATGGTCTGTGCGGCCATCTCCGGGGAATGCAGCAGTAGGTAGCGGTCGTAGAACTCGGCAAGCGTCTGGGCGTCTTCGCCGTCACAGACGGTCGCGTTGCGGGCCACCCCGGTCTTGATCCCGCCCGGGTGTACACAGGTCACCTTGACCGGATGACCACTGATCAGCATTTCTTGCCGCAGCGCCTCGGTGAAACCACGAACAGCGAATTTCGCTGCGTTGTAGGCGCTTTGGCCCGGGACCGCGATCAACCCGAACAGGCTGGAGACATTGACGATATGCCCGTCCCCGGACGCGATGAGGTGCGGCAGAAAGGCTTTGGTGCCGTTGACGACGCCCCAGAAGTCGACATCGATGACTCGCTCGATGTCCTTGAACGCCGCCTTCTCGACGTCGCCGTTGTAGGCGATTCCAGCGTTGTTGTAGACCTGGTGCACACAGCCGAAATGATCGGCTACGTCGTCGGCGTACGCCAGCACCTTCGCACGTTCGGCCACATTGAGCTGGTCGGCCTTTACCTGCGCTCCCAGCGCTTGCGCCTTGCGCACAGTGTCGGCGAGCCCGTCGGTGTCGATGTCGGACAGCGCGAGCTTGGCGCCTTGGGCGGCGAGGTTGAGCGCCAACGCTTTACCGATCCCGGAGCCCGCACCGGTGATGACGACGACCTTGCCTGCGAATCGGATGTCGGGGTCAACCGGGCGGCGGCCGCGCATTCCGGCCAGGGCTATGACGATCCCGGAAGATCCCAGTCCCAGTGCCCAACGGGGTAAACGTTGCGAAATCATGCCCCGATCTTGTCCACCGCCGGCGGGTTCGGTCTTGACATTTTCCGACGTTTTTTTATCATTTTCCGACAACCGGGTTGGTGGAGGTGGGAACGAGGTGTCGTCGGGCAGTTTCATCCGCGCCCCGGCCGCGTCGGGTTACACCGAGCTGGTCCGCGAACTCGGCGGTGACCCGAAGGCGTTCCTGGCTCGCTTTCACATCCCGGCAGAGGTGGAACAGCAGGAGGATGCGTTCGTTCCGATCGATGCCTTTGCTCGGTTGCTGGAGACCACCGCCGATGAGCTCCGGTGCCCGGAGTTCGGGCTTCGCCTTGCCTACCTGCAGGGGCTGCACATCCTCGGCCCGATCGCGGTGATCGCGCGAAACGCCCAGACCGTGTTGAGCGGTCTGGGTGCGATCTCGCGATTCCTGTACATTCACTCCCCTGCGCTGGAGCTGACCGAACGCCGAACGCCGCGGGGCATCGCGTTCAGCTACGAGGTGACCGAGCGAGGAATCCCCTACCCACGGCAGGCCTACGAGCTCAGCATGGGCATCGCCGTGCGGATCCTGCAGTTGCTCGGCGGCCCGGGTGCACGGCCCGACTCCGTCTCGTTCATCCACCGACAACAGGCCACCGACAGCACCTACCGCGAGGCGCTGGGTTGCCCGGTGCGCTTCGACCAGACCTGGTGCGGGTTCGAGCTGCCCACGCATCTGGCCGAACGACGCATCGAGAACGCCGATCCCCACACCAGGCGCATTGCCACCCAGTACCTGGAGTCGACCTACCTGCCGAAGACATCGCCACTGGCGGCACGCGTGGCAGAGTTGGCGCGCCGACTGTTGCCCACCGGGCAGTGCAGCATCGACGTGATCGCCGCCGAACTGGCCCTACATCCCCGGACGCTGCAAAGACGTTTGGCGATCGAAGGCGCCAGCGGCCGAGACATCATCGACGAGCAGCGCCGCTCCCAAGCGATGCGGTACTTCGCCGAGCCCGGGCTACCGGTGCGGCAGATCGTCGTCCTACTCGGCTACACCGAACAGAGTGCGCTGAACCGGTCGTGTCGCCGGTGGTTCGGGAAGACGCCGCGCGAGTGTCAGGACAGCGGCTGCAGCTGAGTCGCGAGGCAGCACGCGTTACTCCGGGAGCCGCAGCTCGGGCTTCTCGACCTCTTCGATGTTGACGTCTTTGAAGGTGACCACCCGCACCTGCTTGACGAACCGGGCCGGCCGGTACATGTCCCACACCCAGGCGTCGGCCAGGCGCAGCTCGAAGTACACCTCGCCGTCGGCGTTGCGCGGCACCATCTCCACGCTGTTGGCCAGGTAGAAGCGCCGCTCGGTCTCCACGACGTAACTGAACTGCCCCACGATGTCCTTGTATTCGCGGTACAGCGAGAGTTCCATCTCGGTTTCGTACTTCTCGAGATCTTCGGCACTCATCTGCTCAGCCGTCCTTCTGTTCGGTTTGTCCCCATTGTCCCAGTCGCCGCGGCAGCCAGCGCCACGTTGCGCACGTTGATGAACGAGAAGCGATGCTGGCTGCACGGTCCCAACGCCGTCAGCGCCGCGGTGTGCGCCGCGGTGGAATAGCCCTTGTGCACAGCAAAGCCATAGCCGGGGTGGTCGGCGTCCAGGGTCGCCATGTAGCGGTCCCGACTGACCTTGGCCAGCACGCTGGCCGCTGCGATACAGGCCGCCGCCCCGTCGCCGCCGATCACCGGAAGCGAAGGCATCGGCAGCCCAGGCACCCGGAACCCGTCGGAGAGTACGTAGCCCGGCCGCACCGGCAACCCCGCCACCGCGCGCCGCATGCCCTCGATGTTGGCCGCGTGCACCCCGCGCGCGTCGACATCGGCGGGCTCGATGAACACCACGTGGTAGGCCAGCGCGTACTTGCGAATCAGCGGGAACAGCTGCTCGCGGGTCTTCTCGGTGAGCTTCTTGGAGTCGTCGAGCGCTGCCAGTGCGGCGGGTCTACCCGGCCCGAGCACACAGGCGGCCACCACCAGCGGTCCGGCGCAGGCGCCTCGGCCCACTTCGTCGACCCCGGCAACAGGGCCCAGCCCGCTGCGGAACAGCGCCGATTCCAAGGTGCGTAGCCCGGGTGAACGTCGGATCACCGGGCGCGGCGGCCAGGCGGGGGCCATGGTTACGGGCCCTGCTGCGGGTTGATCGCTTTCACCGGTCCCCAGCGCGACGGCGGCCAGGCGATGAATCGGGTCTTGCCGATCACGTTGGCCACCGGCACGGTGCCCAGGTTCGGGTCGTCGCCGGTGCACAGCAGCCGGTTCTGCACGTCGGCCGGGCTGTTGGCGCAGTGCGCACGCGAGTCCGACGAGTGGGTGCGATTGTCGCCCATCACCCAGAGCCGGCCGTCGGGCACGGTCAGCGGACCGAACTCGGGGCCGAGGCACGGGTAGACGATCGGGTCGACCATCAGGGTGGTCGGGTTCAGGTATGGCTCGTCGAGGGCTTTGCCGTCGACGGTCAGCCCGGTGTCGTTGCGGCACTGCACCGTCTGACCGCCGACCGCGATGACCCGCTTGACCAGGTCGTTCTCGTCGGGCGGTACGAACCCGATGAACGACAGGGCGTTCTGCACCCACCGGATCGCGGTGTTCTCCGAGCGGATCGACTTGTAGCCCACGTTCCACGACGGCGGGCCCTGGAAGACGACGACATCGCCGGGTTGCGGCTCGGTGAACCGGTAGGTCACCTTGTCGACCATGATCCGGTCGCCCACGCACCCGTGGCAGCCGTGCAGTGTCGGCTCCATCGACTCCGACGGAATGAGGTACGGACGCGCCACGAACGTCAGCATCAGGTAGTACAGCAGCAGCGCGGTCGCCACCAGGATGGTCGACTCGCGCAGCGTGGTGCGCTTGCCGTCCTCGGTTTCCGGCGCGGCGTCTACTACCTCGGGCTGGTCGGCCTCAGGAGCGTTCTCGGGTGACGAACCCGTGGTGTCGGTCACGAGATCAGGGTAGTGACCGCGTCAGCGGCGCTGTAGCCCGACCGGAGGCTGTAGCCCGACCGGAAGGGGCCGGCGGGACTCCGCCAGTCAGCGCTTCTCCTTGATCTTGGCCTTCTTGCCGCGCAGTTCGCGCAGGTAGTACAGCTTGGCGCGGCGGACGTCACCACGGATCAGGACGTCGATGTGGTCGACGTTGGGCGAGTGCACCGGGAAGGTGCGCTCCACGCCCACGCCGTAGCTCTCCTTGCGGACGGTGAAGGTTTCGCGGACGCCGCCACCCTGGCGGCGGATGACCACGCCCTTGAACACCTGGATGCGCTCCTTGGTGCCCTCGATGACCTTCACGTGCACGTTGATCGTGTCACCGGGGGCAAAGGCCGGGATGTCGTCGCGCAGCGACGCCTTGTCGACGATGTCCAGCGTGTTCATTGCGGAAACACTTCCTCGGGGTCGCGGCTGCCGACCGGCCTGCACGCGAGTTACGCGTTCAGACGCAGCCGAGCCGATGGGTTCGGGCCTGCTGTCGCACTGTGCGGTGACCGGGACGCCAGGTCCCCGCTGCAGACCAACTGTCGGGCGACAACTGCTCAATTGTGCCAGACGCGGCGCAACCAGTGAAATCGCGCAAATCGCCGCTGGTTGTTACCGGGCCAACCGCCGGGCGCGTGATAAGTCTGAAGGTGACCGAACTGCGCGATCCGGGTGCCCACGCGGTAATCTGTCCGCCGGGCCGATGGCATCAGTGCGGCAAGCCCGTCACCCCATGTCAGTGTTCGTGTGCGACTCATATCCGCTGAGGAGGCCACCCGCCGTGCGGCCATCGATGCTCCTGTTGACCATCGTCATGGTTATTTCAACGGTGATCTTCGGCTGCGACGAGAAGGTCTATGGCGCCTCGGCCACGCGGCCCCAGTACCGGACACCCGAGGTGACCCCGGTGGCCACGGCGATCGAAGCGCCCCGCGCCCCAGCGATCCAGCCGGCCGCGGTGGTCGACGGCCTGGCGACGCGTATGCAGGAGGCCACCGAGGAAGCGGCCAAGGCCGGTGCCAACATCTCGGTGGCGGTACTGGACCGGATCTCGCATCAACTGGTCACCAACGGCAACACCCGGCCGATCGCCACCGCTTCGGTGGTCAAGCTGTTCATCGCCGACGATCTGCTGATGCATGCCCCGGAGAAGCCGTTGTCGGCCGATGACCGGGCCGCCTTGGATGTCATGCTGCAGTCTTCGGACGACGGAGCCGCCGAAACGTTCTGGAACTCCGGCGGTGGCAATGCGATCGTCACCCGGGTGGCGAGCCGGTACGGTCTGGCCGGCACCTCGCCGCCGTCGAACGGGGCTTGGTGGAACACCATCAGCACCGCGCCGGACCTGGCCCGGTATTACGACATGCTGCTCAACGGCTCCGGCGGCCTGCCGATGGACCGGGCCAATCTGATCATCAACGACCTCGCGCAGGCCACCCCGACCGGCATTGACGGTTATCCGCAGCGGTTCGGGATCCCGGAGGGCCTGTACAACGAGCCGACGGCGGTCAAGCAGGGCTGGATGTGCTGCATCGGCAACAACTGGATGCACCTGTCGACCGGTGTGGTCGGTGCGGATCGTCGCTATGTGGTGGTGATCGAGTCGCTGCAGCCCAGCGACGACACCACCGCACGCACCACGATCACCCAGGCCGTCAAGACCATCTTCCCCGGCGGCCGGATCTAGCCGGTTTCGTGGCCGCCGAGTAGATCCGGGCGGCGTTGCCTGGTGCGCCGCAGTGCGGCCTCGTGCCGCCAGGCATCGATCCGTGCGTGATCTCCGGACAGCAGCACCTCGGGCACCTGTAGGTCACGCCAGGCCGGCGGGCGGGTGTAGCTCGGTCCCTCCAGCAGCCCGTCGCGGTCGGCGGAGTGTGAGTCATCTTGGGGTGACTGCGGATTGCCCAGGACGCCCGGAATCAGCCGCAGCGCCGCCTCGAGCATCACCAGCACCGCGACTTCGCCGCCCGCCAGCACGTAGTCGCCGATCGACACCTCTTCGACCCGCATCCGCCGCGCCGCGTCGTCGGCGACCCGCTGGTCGATGCCCTCGTAGCGGCCGCAGGCGAACACCAGATGTTCTTCGTGGCTCCACCGCTGCGCGGTGGCCTGATCGAAGCGCACTCCGGCCGGGGTGGGTATGACGAGAAGGGTTTGTTCCGTGCAGATCTCGTCGAGCGCGTCGCCCCACACCGGCGCCTTCATCACCATCCCGGGGCCGCCGCCGTAGGGCGAGTCGTCCACCGAGCGGTGCACATCGTGGGTCCAGCGCCGCAGGTCGTGGACCGCCAGGTCGACCATCCCGGATTCGATCGCCTTGCCGGGCAGTGACTGGCGGATCGGGTCCAGATAGTCGGGGAAGATCGTGACGACATCAATCCTCATGCCGCGCTTACCCGTCCAGGTCCAGCAGCCCGTCGGGCGGGTCGATCACCACGGTGCCCTCGGCCAGCGACACCGACGGCACGAACGCGGCGATGAACGGCACCAGCAGTTCCCGGCCATCGGTCCGCTTGATCGCCAACAGCTCCCCGGCGGCGGTGTGCAGCACCTCGGTGACGGTGCCGATCTCCTCCCCCGCCTCGGTGCGCACCTGCAGACCCTCGAGTTGATGGTCGTAGTAGGTGTCCGGTTCGGTGATCGGCGGCAGGTCGGCGGAGTCGACGACGAACAGACTGCCCCGCAGGGCGTCGGCACCGTCGCGATCGACGATTCCGGCCAGCCGCACCAACAGTCGCGCGCCGTGCGGGCGTGATTTCTCGACGACGTAGTCACGCTGCGGCGCACCGGTTTTCCGGGCGCGCAGCGTGACTCCCGGCGCGAATCGCAGATCGGGGTCATCAGTGCGGACGTCGACCACCACCTCACCGGTGATGCCGTGGGCTTTGACCACCCGTCCGACCGTCAGCTCCATGAGCCGGCCTACTACCGGTCGGTGTCCACCACGTCCACGCGGATGCCGCGTCCGCCGATACCGGCGACGAGGGTGCGCAACGCAGTGGCCGTGCGACCGCCGCGACCGATCACCTTGCCCAGGTCATCGGGGTGGACGTGCACCTCGACGGTGCGTCCGCGCCGATTGGTCACCATGTCGACCTGGACGTCATCGGGGTTGTCGACGATGCCGCGCACCAGGTGCTCGACGGCATCTGCCACCACTGCACTCATGGCCGCGATCAGCTCTCGGTCGCCGACTCGGCGGCCTCAGCAGCGGGCTCGGTCTCGGCAGCGGCGTCGGCCTTGGCGGCCGGAGCCTCGTCGGCCTTGGCCTCGTCGGCCTTGTCCGCCTTCTTGGCCGGCGCCTTCTTCTTCTTGGCGGTGGTGGCCTCGGTGGTCGGGCCGCCCTCGGCCTCGGCCAGCGCGGCGTTGAACAGCTCCAGCTTGCTCGGCTTGGCCGCCTTGACCTTCAGTCGGCCCTCGGCGCCGGGCAGGCCCTTGAACTTCTGCCAGTCACCGGTGATCTTCAGCAGCTTGAGTACGGGCTCGGTGGGCTGAGCACCGACCGACAGCCAGTACTGAGCGCGCTCCGAGTCGATCTCGATCAGGCTCGGCTCTTCCTTCGGGTGGTAGCGACCGATCACCTCGATGGACCGGCCGTTCCGGCGGGTGCGGGCGTCGGCGATCGCGATGCGGTACTGCGGGTTGCGGATCTTGCCGAGGCGGGTGAGCTTGATCTTGACAGCCATGAACTACTCCTGCGATATCACGCTGCAATTCAGCAATATGGGCGGGTTTGCCCACATCCGGTTTTGCCTCGCGTGTTCCGTCGGCCGCGGCGAACCCCGACAGGGTCACATCTCACGGCGACAGCCGCCCATTGTGCCAGAACCGGCCCGTTGCGCAGAAATCGCCTCAGGGCAGCTTCTCGAAACACTTGGTCTCGACCCGGCGGCTCATCCGCCAGCCGTCGGCGGTGCGGGCGAAGTCGTCGTCGTACCAGAGGCCCAGCAGCATGGTCGCCGGGGTCTCGCCGGCGAACACCATCGGGTTGAAGCAGAAGGTGCGCGCGGTGGCGGTGTCGCCGTCGACGCGGATCGACGGCAGGCCGAGCATGTGGGCGTAGCCGGCGAAATTCGGCAGCACCTCCGCCAGCCAGGCCTTCACCTGCGGGTAGTGCCCGTCGATACCGCCCATCGCCCGATAGTCGATATAGGCGTCGCCGGTGAACACCGCGTCGAGGTCATCGAAGTTGCGGGTGTCAATGGCGGTGGAGTAGTCGACCAGCAGCTGCTGGATCTGCCACCGGTCCGACATTTCGGCCTGACTCAACATTCCTCGATTCAACACCACGCCGGTAAGGTAACCGGCCATGCGGAAAACTCTGGCCGCAATCGCGGCAGTTCTGGCCGTGCTCGCCGCTCCCGCGGTGACCGCCCCTGCCGACGTCGCACAACCGCTGGGGTCGGCGCCTGTCCCGGCCGGCCCGGCCCCGAACTGGATCGTCGCCGACCTGGACTCCGGCCAGGTGCTGGCCGAACAGAACGGCTATGCGGTCACCCCACCGGCCAGCACCATCAAGGTGCTGCTCGCGCTGGTCGCGCTCGATGAGTTGAACCTCGAGGACACCGTGGTCGCCAGCCCGGCCGACACCGCCGTGGAGTGCAACTGTGTCGGGATCAAACCCGGCCACACCTACACCGCACACCAGCTGTTGGAGGGCCTGCTGCTGGTGTCGGGCAACGACGCCGCCAACGCCCTCGCGGACATGCTCGGCGGGCCGGAGGCGACCGTGGCGAAGATGAACGCCAAGGCCGAAGCCGTCGGCGCCACCAACACTCACGCCTCCACCCCCTCCGGGCTGGACGGGCCCGGCGGCCCCGGCGCGAGCACTCCGCACGACCTGGCCGCCATCTTCCGGGCGGCGATGGCCAACCCGGTGTTCGCCCAGATCACCGCGCAGCCGTCGGCGATGTTCCCCACCGAGGCCGGCGAGCGGCCGATCGTCAACATGAACGAGCTGCTGGCCCGCTACCCGGGCGCCTTCGGTGGCAAGACCGGCTTCACCGATGCCGCTCGCAAGACCTACGTCGGCGCGGCGGCACGCGACGGGCGCCGGCTGGTGGTCGCGATGATGTACGGGCTGATCCACGAGGGCGGCCCGACCTACTGGGATCAGGCCGGCGCCCTGCTGGATTGGGGTTTCGCGCAGGGTCCGACGTCGGGCGTCGGCTCGCTCTAACCCCGCGGCCCTAAACCCGCGACCGTGCAGAATTGTCCGGCATTTCCCCAGGTCGGCCCGAACAACTCTGCACGCTCGGCGCTGGGTCAGTACACCCGGCCGCGCAGCATCACCAGATCGGGACGCCCGAGTACCTCGGGGCCGCTGCGCGGGTCGTCGGCGAAGCACAACAGGTCGGCTGGGGCGCCATGCTCCAGAACGGGTGCCCCCAGCCAGCGCCGGGCATCCCAGCAGGCCGCGCCCAGCGCCTCGGTCCGACTCAGGCCCACCCCGGACAGGGCGTCGACCTCGTCGGCGATCCGGCCGTGGGCCACCATGCCACCGGCATCGGTGCCGGCATAGATCGGCACGCCGGCCTCGCGGGCGGCGCCGATCCGAGACCGGCAGGTGGCGTGCAACGCGCGCATGTGCGCGGCGTAGGTCGGGTACTTGGCCGCCGAATCGGCGATCCCCGGGAAGTTGTCGATGTTGATCAGGGTCGGCACCAGCGCCGTGCCGTTAGCCAGCATCAGCTCGATGAGGTCGTCGGTGAGCCCGGTGCCGTGCTCGATGCAGTCGATCCCGGCGTTGATCAGGCCGGGTAGCGCATCCTCGCCGAAGACGTGCGCGGTGACCCGGGCGCCGTTGGCGTGCGCGGCGTCGATGGCCGACTTCAGCACGTCGTCGGACCACAGCGGCGCCAGGTCGCCGACACCCCGGTCGATCCAGTCCCCCACCAGCTTCACCCAGCCGTCGCCCGCACGGGCTTGGGCCGCAACGGCTTCCGGCAACTGGCTCTCGTCGTCGACGTCGAGCCCCAGCCCGGGTATGTAGCGCTTGGTGCGAGCCAGGTGCTGTCCTGCGCGGATGATGCGCGGCAGGTCGTCGCGGTCGTCGAAGCCGCGGGTGTCGATGGGCGAACCCGCATCCCGGATCAGCAGCACGCCGGCGCGCCGCTCGGTCTCGGCCTGGCGCAGCGCCTCCTCGGCGTCCACCGGGCCGCCGGGACCGATCCCGACGTGGCAGTGTGCGTCGACCAGGCCCGGGATCACCCAGCCGTCGGAGAAGACGGTCTCGGCCCCGTCGACCGGCTCGAGGCTGATCGCGCCGTCGACGATCCAGTACTCGACGGGCTGTTCATCGGGCAGCCCGCGGCCGCGAACGTGGAGCGCCAACTTACTTCTGGCCCGGGAAGTTCAGCTTGGACAGGTCGAAGTCGGCCAGCCCGGGCGGCAGCTCGTTGAGGCCTTCGGGCATCTGCGACAGGTCCGGGAATCCGGCCGGCATGCCCACGGGCCCGCCGGGACCGAAAAGACCCTGCACTTTCGGCGGGGTGGGGCCGCGCTTCTTGCCGCCCTTCTTGCCGGCTTTGCCCTTCGCCTTTCGGGTGGCGCTCTTGCGGCCCATGCCGGGCAGGCCCAGACCGCCCATCATCGACGACATCATCTTGCGAGCCTCGAAGAACCGGTCGACGAGCTGGTTGACCTCCGACACACTCACCCCGGAGCCGTTGGCGATGCGCAGCCGGCGGGAGGCGTTGATGATCTTCGGGTCAGCCCGCTCGGCCGGTGTCATGCCGCGGATGATGGCCTGCAGCCGGTCCAGGTGACTGTCATCGACGGCGGCCAGCGCGTCCTTCATCTGTCCGGCGCCGGGCAGCATGCCGAGCAGGTTGCCGATCGGGCCCATCTTGCGGATCGCCAGCATCTGCTCGAGGAAGTCCTCCAGCGTGAGCTCCCCGGTGCCGATCTTGGCCGCTGCCTCTTCGGCCTTCTGGGCGTCGAAGACCTGCTCGGCCTGCTCGATCAGGCTCAGGACGTCGCCCATGCCCAGGATGCGGCTGGCCATCCGGTCCGGGTGGAAGACGTCGAAGTCCTCCAGCTTCTCCCCGGTGGAGGCGAACAGGATCGGGGCGCCGGTGACCTCGCGCACCGACAGCGCCGCACCACCGCGGGCGTCGCCGTCGAGCTTGGTCAGCACCACGCCGGTGAAGCCGACGCCCTCGCGGAACGCGTCGGCGGTGGTCACCGCGTCCTGACCGATCATCGCGTCCAGGACGAACAGCACCTCGTCAGGCTGTACGGCCTCGCGGATGGCGGCAGCCTGGGCCATCATCTCCTCGTCGATGCCGAGGCGTCCGGCGGTGTCGACGATGACGACGTCGAAGTGCTTGGCCTTGGCCTCGGCCAGGCCCGCGGCGGCGACGGAGACCGGATCACCCGGGGCGTCTCCCCCGGCGCCGAGTGCATCTCCGGTGGGTGAGGTTCCCGGGTGGGGGGCAAACACCGTGACACCGGCACGCTCGCCGACGACCTGAAGCTGATTGACCGCGCCGGGACGTTGCAGGTCGCAGGCCACCAGCAGCGGCGTGTGGCCCTGGCCGCGCAGCCAGGTGGCGAGTTTGCCGGCCAGGGTGGTCTTACCCGCGCCCTGCAGACCGGCCAGCATGATGACCGTCGGCGGGGTCTTGGCGAACGTGAGCGTGCGGGTCTGCCCGCCGAGGATGCCGATGAGCTCCTCGTTGACGATCTTGACGACCTGCTGGGCCGGGTTGAGCGCACCGGAGACCTCGGCGCCCTTGGCGCGGTCCTTGATCCGGCCGATGAAAGCCCGCACCACCGGCAGCGACACGTCGGCTTCCAGCAGCGCCAGCCGGATTTCCCGGGCGGTGGCGTCGATGTCGGCGTCGGTGAGACGCCCCTTGCTGCGCAGCCCCTGAAGAGCACCGGTCAACCGGTCGGACAGTGATTCGAACACGCCGCCAGCCTATAACTGCCCACATCGCGGGCGGGTAGGCGTAGCCGCAGGGGACACCGCGGCGCTATGCACGGCACACAACTTGTAACCACGGCGTTAGATAAATCGCACAGTTAATGTGGCGATTCACGTCAATTAAAGAACTGTTTCAGACCTTTCACAGCCAGTGCATGTTCGTTAAGGATTCACACCCGTCCGCAAAGAAAATGTTAACGATCGACTCAATCAGTTCGATTTCTGCAACGCTTCACGGCATCGATAACCAGCCCGTCGGACCACTTAATTCTGGTTCGGTTCCCTGCGAGGAGGATGCATGTCGTTTGTGAAAGCGCTCCCCGAGGCAATGACGTCGGCCGCGGGCCAACTGGCGGGCATCGGCGAAGCACTGACCGCCGAGAACGGCGCGGCGCTGGCCCCGACCACCGTCATCGCCCCGGCAGGGACCGACCCGATATCCCAACTACAGTCGGCGCTGTTCGCGACCTACGGCAGCCTCTACCAGTCGATCAGCGACCAGGCGGCGGCCGTGCACCAGCAGCTTGTGCAGGTCCTCGGGCAGAACGCCGGTGCGTACTCCTCGGCCGAGGCGACCAACCAGGGCACGACGTCGCTGGACGCCGCGATCCAAGGGTTCCTGACCGACATCCTCGGTGTCCCGACCAGCGGCAGCTCTTCGGTGCTGTCCGGAAACGCCGCCAACATCGGCAACATCGGAATGGGCAACTGGGCCTCGGCCGGCTCGGCTCTGCTCGGCTTGGCCGGTGGCGGTCTGCTCGACTTTCCCGAAGAGGTTGCCCCCGAGGCCGCAGGTCTGGCCGGGTTGGAGCAGGCCGTACTGGCCGGATCGGCGGGACCGGCCGCGACACCGCTGGCTGCCGGGGTGGCACAGGCCACCACTGTCGGCGCCTTGTCCACACCGCCGAGCTGGGCCGGCGAAGGCGTTGGCGCCACGTCCGCCACCCCGGCCCGTTTGGCGGCCACGAGCATGGTCGCCCCGCAGCCCGTGCCCGGTATGGCGGCCGTGCCGGCCGCCTTGCCGGCAGCGGGATCGGGCGACCGCGGCGTCGGGAGATTCGGCGCGCCGCGGTACGGCACCAGGCCCGCCGTCGTGCCCAAGTCGAAGGCCTTCTAGCGACCCGCCCCGCCCCGCCAACGAGAATGGGATACCCACATGTCTTTCGATTTCGGAGCGCTACCCCCGGAGATCGTGTCTGCGTGGATGTACAGCGGAGCCGGATCCGGGCCACTGATGTCGGCCGCCTCGGCGTGGAGCGCACTGGCCACCGAGCTCGAATCATCGGCGGCGTCCGCCCATTCGGTGATCTCCGAGCTGTCCGGCGAGCAGTGGACGGGGCCGGCGGCGACGACGATGACCGCCGCCGTAGCGCCGTACCTGGCGTGGCTGCACACCACCTCGGCAGCCGCCCAACATGCCAGTTCGCAGGCGATGGCCTCGGCGGCAGCCTTCGAGGCCGCCCACGCGGCAACGGTGCCCCCGCCGGTGATCGTCGCCAACCGGGCGCAGTTGGCGGCACTCGTGGCGTGGAACCTGCTGGGGCAGAACACACCGGCGATCCTGGCCACCGAAGCCCACTACCTGGAGATGTGGGCACAGGACACCCTGGCCATGCTGGGCTACAGCACCGCATCGGCCAATGCGGCGGCGTTGTCGCCGATCTCTCCGGCGCCGCAGCCGACCAACCCCGCCGGGTCGGCACTCGCCAGTGCCAGTGCGGCCGGCGGTCTCCAACAGGAGTTGACCCAAGCGCTCACAACCCTGCAGGGGACGCTGCAGACGGTGGCCTCACCGTTGGGATCGTCAACGGCGACGGCCATGTCACTCGGGGACGCGGTCGACCTCTTCCTTGGCACGCCGTTGTTCTCCAACGCCATCAACGGCGGCGTGAACACGGCGGCGTGGTTTGTGTGTACCGCGATCCCGACGGCGGTGTCGCTGGGCCACACTCTGGCCTTGGCGGGCCCGGCCAGCCTGGCATCCGACGTCGTCGGCGCCGAAGGTCTTGCGGCCGGACTGGGCCCGGCTGTCCTGGCCGGCATGATGCAGCCGGCGGGCGCGGTGGCTTCCGGCGCAGCGCCGGTGTTGGCGGGACTGGGCCAGGCGTCCAGCGTCGGCGGGATGTCGGTCCCGGCCGCCTGGTCGGGGGCGGCGGGCACCGAGGTCGCCGCATCGACCGGTTCGGGCTGGACCGCCGCCGCCGAGGAGACCGCACCGATGCACGCCGTACCGGCGGGGATGGGCTCGGCTTCCTCGGCCGGACGCTCCGGCTTCGGTTCGGGTATGCCCCGCTACGGCGTCAAGCCGACAGTGATGCCCAAACAGGTATTCGTGTGACGGCTGCCGGGGCGACCCCGTGCTCGCCGGTCCGAGCGGGGACCTCGCCGTCCATCTGCGGCTCGGGTACGCGGGCCGGTGGCCGCCGGTGCCCCGGACAGGTGCGGTAACGGATGCAGCCGCAGTTCAGGCCGATGATGCAGGCCTGAGGACCACCGGAGACCGCACTGGGCGCCGGCACCACGCTACTGACGGGAGTGGTCGCCACCGTCATCCCGACCGGCACCGCTCCGACACCACTGAGACCGGCCGCCAAGACCACGCCGGCAACACCGAACGACGCAGGCATCACCCTGCCGCAATGCTTCATCACGATTCCTAATATTTCTTCCGTGTTTCGCCCAGCTCACACGCTACGCGCCATTCCTGTCAGCTCCCTGACTCCCGGCGGCCATGTGGGCGAACCTCCGGTAGGCCGCCGTCCGAAGACTCGATGCAGCTCAGTGCGTACGTGAAGCGGTCCGGGGCAGGCCGCACCGACCGAACCCAGTCGGCTCTCCGAACGGCCGAAAGTTGCACGGACCGCGAGATGCACACTCGTAGGAACATTTGGGGGACGACGGCCTTATTTTACTACGACCATCCAATTCCTTATTGGATAAATTCGTAGGCGCCCATACCCGATATACCGAAATTCCCGAAACCAGTGTTTCGATGGCGACGCCATTCGATCGGCGCGCCGGAGGAACCGAAATCCACCGGGCCCACTCGAGGGCAGAAAAATGGCGGCCGCGACCGAAACAATGAGCGAAACGCACTGCGTCAACCCAACGCGGTGAGCAGATGCCTCTCAACCATCTTTCGATCCGCCGACGCGGCCAGGACGACACAGAACACGTCGTCCACCGTCGATCCCCTCGTGGTGACCTTTGCCCACACGATGTCCGCCCCGGCCCGTTCCAGCGCCGCGGCCAGCCGTGCCAGCAGGCCAGGGCTGTCGGCAGCACGGACTTCGATGATCGGCCGGCCTGGCGTGCCCTCCACCCACAAGATGCGAGGCGGGGCCGTCGGACCACTCACCGGCACCCCAGCGGGAACCTCACCGCTGGAGATCCGGCGCCGCTGGTCCTGGCGTCGCCGCAACCCGGTGTGGATGTCGATACCGTCCGCGAGCGCCAGACTGAACTGCTCGCAGACCAGCTGGGCGGCCGGCGCGGAGCCGAAGTGCGGCGACACCACGAACTCGGCGATCGCGGCCCCGTGCCGACTGTCGACCGTCGCCGCGTGCACCCGCAGCGAGTTCAGCGCCAGCACCCCCGCCGCCTTGGACAGCAGACCCCGCTGTTCGGGGGCGATCATGACCACGCGGTAGCTGCGTCCACCGGCGTCGCGGTGCAGTTCCACGTGTACCTCGCGCGCTTTCGCCAGCGTGACATACCGGGCATCGATCGGGTCGGCCTGCGGCAGCGGCTCACCGGCCATGACGAGGCGGCAGCGTCGAACGAGATCGGCGACCAACGATGCCTTCCAACCGTTCCATGCCTCCGGGCCGGTGGCCAGCGCGTCGACCTCGGTCAACGCGTGCAGCACCTCGAGCAGCACCACGTCCCCGCCCAACGCCGCCGCAACACCGGCGATGACGTCCGGGTCATTCAGGTCGTGCCGAGTGACGACCTTCGACAGCAGCAGGTGATGAGTCACCAGAGCGGACAGCATCGCGGTATCGCAGGGCCACAGACCCAGCCGGGTACCGATCCGGGCCACCAGCTGCGCACCGATCAGGCTGTGGTCGCCGCCGCTGCCCTTGCCTATGTCGTGCAGTAGCGCGGCAAGGACCAGCAGGTCGGGGCGGGCCACCTGGGTGGTGAACGCCTCAGCCCGAGCCGCAGTCTCGATCAGATGCCGGTCAACGGTCCAGATGTGCACCGGGTCGCGGGGCGGCAGATCGCGGATCATCGCCCATTCCGGGAACAGCCGTCCCCACAGCCCACTGCGATCCAGCGCTTCGATGGTTGTCACCATCGCCGGGCCGGCGCAGAGCAGCACCAAAAGATCGTCGAGGGCCTCCCGAGGCCAGGGTGCGGGCAGATCGGGCAGATCGTTGGCGAGGCGGCTCAGCGTGGTCGACGCGATGGGCAGACCGGTGCGGGCAGCCGCGGCCGCGACCCGCAGCACCAGACCGGGATCTCGCTCGGGTCGGGCGTCGCGGGCCAGCACCACCTCTCCGGCGTGTGCGACCACGCCGTCGTCCAGCGGTCGCCGTAGACGCGGCCGCACCACTGAAATTCCGCGTCTCGGTAGTGCATTGGCAGCGATCCGCAGGCCCGCGTCAACGCGGTAACTGATCGTGCGGGCAGCGTCGGACAGGCTGCGCGCGAGGTCGTATCGGTCGCCGATGCCCAGCGCAGCGCCGATCTCATCGGCGTACTGGGCCATCAGCAGGTCGTGCCCGCGCCCGGAGACCCGGTGCAATTCGGTGCGGACGTCAAGCATCCGGAGGTAGGCCGCATCGACCGAACCTGCCCGGTTGCCCGCACGGCCGACGGCTGCCCGGTCCGCGAGCTGAGCGATCGCCAGCGCGTCGAGCAACTGAACGTCGCGCAACCCACCGCGCCCACACTTGAGGTCGGGTTCGACGCGATGCGCGACCTCACCGCTACGCTTCCACCGCGCGTGCGTCATTTCGATGAGTTCCCAGTAGCGGGAACGGATTCCGTACCGCCACTGGTTGCGCACGTCACGGACCAGTTGCGCCGACAGCCGCTCATCGCCGGCGATATGGCGCGCGTCCAGCATGCCCAGGTCAGCAAGCAGGTCAGCACCGGCGACCTCAATGGCCTCAGCGACGGTCCGCACGCTGTGATCGAGGCGAACGCCCGCATCCCACAGCGGATACCACAAGAGCGCGGCGACCTCCTCGACCGCGTCAGGGGGCTTGCCGTCGTGCAGCAGTAACAGATCCAAGTCAGATTGGGGAAGCAACTCGCACCGGCCCAGCGAACCGGTCGCGACGATGGCGAACCCACTGTGCGCCACGATGCCTATCTCGGTCGCCTTCGCGGTCAACCAGCGGCCGTGCAGTTGCAGCCATGCGTCACGCAACGCGGCGGAATCCAGCTCACCTGCTGCCTTGGACCGAAGGGCCGTCCGCGTCCGCGCCAAATCAGTGGCAGTGCAGGAAAATCGCACCGCCCGGGTGGCGGGGTCCACTTCGCGTTGTGTCATCACGGCCCACCGCGATCAACTCGGGTCAGATCTCATAAGGCGTCTGCTCCGCGTTCACCGGTGCGCACCCGCATCACCGTCTCCACCGGGCTGACCCACACTTTGCCGTCGCCGATCTTGCCGGTGCGTGCCGCTCGCGTGATGATGTCCAGGATCTGTTCTACCGCAAGGTCATCGACCAGGACCTCAACCCGCAACTTGGGCACGAAATCAACCGAGTACTCCGCCCCCCGGTAAACCTCGGTGTGGCCCTTCTGCCGCCCGTAGCCCCGAACCTCACTGACCGTCATACCCCGCAGTCCCGCCTGTTCCAGGCCGGTCCTGATGTCCTCCAGCGTGAACGGCTTCACGATCGCGGTGATCAGCTTCATACTCTCTTCTCTCTTCGGCGGAGTGGGTGGGACCCGGGCTGCCGGCAACCGCGAAGTCGTAGCCGCTTTCAGCGTGCAGCGCCTCATCGATGCCTGAAGCTTCATCTTCGGCGCCCAAACGCAGTCCGATGGTGTATTTGACGATCCACGCCACCGCTGCCGTCCCGATTGCCGAATAGGCCGCAACGCTCAATGCGCCGATGATCTGGCGCCACAGCTGCTGCGTACCGCCTCCGTAGAACAAGCCGGGCGACACGCCGATCCCACCGGCGATCGCTGCCGTTGCGGGCGCCGCCAAGAAACCCACCAACACGGTGCCGACGAGTCCGCCGACCAGGTGCACTCCAACGACATCAAGCGAATCATCGAGGCCGAAACGGTATTTCAACCCCACTGCCAAAGCACAGGCAACACCGGCGACGGCGCCGATCACCAGCGCACCGACCACGTTCACCGAGGCGCACGACGGGGTGATGGCAACCAACCCGGCCACAATTCCCGACGCCGCACCCAGCGATGTGGCATGCCCGTCGCGGATTCGCTCGGCCAGCAGCCAACCGAGCATGGCCGTGGCGGCCGCGATCGTGGTGGTGAGGAAGGTCGACCCCGCGACGCCGTTGGCACTGACCGCCGAGCCCGCGTTGAAGCCGTACCAGCCGAACCACAGCAGGGCGGCGCCGAGCATCACCAAGGGAAGATTGTGCGGTCGCATCGCCGTCGGCCAACCACTGCGCCTGCCCAGAATGACCGCCAGCACCAATGCGGCGGTGCCCGCATTGATGTGCACCGCTGTGCCGCCCGCGAAGTCAATCGCATGCAGCTTGTTGGCGATCCAGCCGCCGTGGGCCGCCGCGGCACCGTCGAATGCGAACACCCAGTGCGCGACCGGGAAGTACACCACGCTCACCCACAAGGCGGCGAACAGCAGCCAGCTCCCGAACTTCAACCGATCGGCAACAGCCCCGGAGATCAACGCCACGGTGATGATCGCGAACATCAACTGAAAAGCGACGAAAACGTTCTGCGGCACGGTACCGACGACCGGAATCTCAACCGCCGAGCTGGTACCACTCGAACCGGCGGGCACCGCATTGACACCGATCAGGCCCTTCAGACCCCAGTAATCGGTGGGGCGGCCGAGCAGATTGCCCACGTCGTCACCGAAGGCCAGCGAGTACCCGTAGAGCACCCACAGCACGGTCACCACACCCATGGCGCTGACGCTCATCATGATCATGTTCAGCACGCTTTTGACGCGCACCATCCCGCCGTAGAAGAACGCCAGACCGGGTGTCATCAGGAGCACCAGTGCTGCGCTGATCAGCATCCAGGCGGTGTCGCCGGTGTCCGGCACCCCCATAATCGGAAAACGATCCAAGAGTCCAGACCTCCTAGCCGACCCAACCGCCCGAAACAAAGATCAAGTTGGTCAAACAATGCGGAGTGGTTGTTTCGGCCGCACCGCCGCGCTGTTGCGGACATGTCACAACCTGCTCACAGAGCCGAGCGGCGAAACACGCCGCGACAGCCGGATTCTGGCTACAGGTGACGCAGTGCGAGGTGCGCTGCGTTGGTGCCGCACATGCCGTGCGCGCCCGGCCCCGGTGGGGTTGCCGCCGAACAGATGTAGGTGCCGGGGATTCCGGTACTGTAGGGCGAGAGCGTCATGCGCGGGCCAAATGTCAACTGGCGGAGGTCTTTTGCGCCGGTCATGATGTCACCGCCGGTGAAATTGGGGTTGCGGGCCGCCATGTCGGTGGTGGTGCGCACGGCCTGCCCGACGATGCGGTCGCGGAATCCGGGTGCGAAGCGCTCGATCTGGGCGATGATCGCCGCGGTGGCATCCCCGGTGTAGCCGTTGGGGACGTGGGCGTAGGTCCACACCGGATGGATGTCGCCGACGGATCGTTGCGGGTCGGCCAGATACTGCTGGCCGATCAGGACGAAAGGCCGCTCCGGCATCCGTCCGGCGTGGATGTCGCGTTCGGTGGCGGCCAACTCGCCGTGGGTCCCGGCCAGGTGAACCGTGCCGGCCAGCCGGGCGTCCGGGTTGGTCCACGGCACGCCGCCCTCGACGGCGAAGTCGACTTTGAACGCACCCGGCCCCCGCCGGAACCGACGGTAGGCCCGGGCCACCCGCGATGGCAGTCGGTCCCCGAGGATGCCCGCCACAGCCTCGGGAGCCAGATCGAACAGCGTCAGGTCGGCCGGTGGCAGTTGCGCCGCAGACGTCACCGACACTCCGGTCTCGATGGTGCCGCCCAGTTCGGTCAGCGCGGCGACCATAGCGCCCGCGATCGCCTGTGATCCACCGGCGGCCACCGCCCAGCCGTACCGATGTCCGGCGGTCAGGATGCCCAGCCCGATCGCCGAGGTCATCGGGTAATGCAGCGGCCGAAACGCATGCGCGGCAACCCCGGCGAACAGGGCCTGCGCTTGCGGGGTGGCAAACCAGCGGGCCAGCACCGAGGCGGGCAGCGCCGTGGGTGCACCGAACCGGGCCAGGGTCAGCGGGTGGCTCGGCAGCCGCAGCAGCGGTCCCATGATGTCGTCGTTGAGCGCATCGAACCGGGCGACCGGACCCTCGAAAAGCCTTCGCCAGCGCGCACCGTCACGCCCCAGACCGGCCGCGGTCTGCGCGACCGAGCGGTACAGCACCCCGGCACTGCCGTCATCGAGCGGATGAGCGCAGTCGACCTGCGGCCAGCGCCACTGCAAGCCATAGCGCTCTGAGTCCAGGCCGGACAGGAACGGGGATCCGACCGCCATCGGGTGAATCGCCGAACAGTGATCGTGCAGCAGGCCCGGCACGATCGCCTCACCGCTGCGGGTGCCGCCCCCCACCTCGTCGGCGGCTTCGAGCACGGTGACCTGCACGCCGTGCTGCGCCAGCGTGACCGCGGCAGCCAGCCCGTTTGGCCCACCACCCACCACAACCGCCGTACTCATGCCGACCCCATCATCCTCGGAGCGTACCCATGGGGCTACGCCGAATCCCGGCAACAACAGCACTGCAACCGCATGCGACAGACCTACCGAATATTCCTCGGTTCAACTAGAGTATTTCTCGTGTCGGCATCGGACGCACGAGGCAGGTTGCTGGAGGCGGCGCGGCTGCGGTTCGCCGCGAGCGGGGCCCTGACCGCGACCCTGGAGGAAGTCCGGCGGGAAGCCGGCGTCAGCGTGGGTGCGCTCTATCACCACTTCCCGGACAAGGCCGCGCTGGCGGCGGCGGTGTACGCCCAGGTGATGGCCGAGTACCAGGCCGGGTTCATCGCCATGCTGCGCGGGCACGCGACGGCCGAAGGCGGGATTCGCGGCGGGGTCGACCACCATCTGCGCTGGGTGGCCTCGCACCGCGGTGAAGCGCAACTGCTGCTGGGAGACCGGCTCGACAGCTCGGCACTGCAGCAGGCCAACGGGGAGTTCTTCGAGGCTGTCCGGGACTGGTGGCGCCCGCATCAGGCCTATGGCGCACTGCCGCCGATTCAGATCCCGATCACGGCCGCATTGTGGTTCGGGCCGGCACAGGAGTTCAGCCGCTACTGGCTCGCCGGCGGGGCCGCGAAGCTTCCGCGCGGTGCCGTCAAGACCTTCGCCGACGCGGCCTGGGCGGCGTTGCGCGCCAAGTGAAGCCACGTGAAACAGCAGGAGGAATTATGACCGAGTCCCTGTACAACCGTTTGGTCACCGAGGGCGACGACCCGGACGCACCCGAGCGGGTCCGCGTCGAGCATCACGGCGATCGGGCGGTGGTGACGCTGCACGAACCGGACCGGCTCAATGTGCTGTCCGCGCCGCTGGTGCGACAGCTGCGGCGCGCACTGACCGCACTCGACGCCGACCCGGCGGTGCGCGCCGTCGTGCTGACCGGAGCCGGCCCAGGGTTCAGCGCCGGCGGCGATCTGAAGATGATGGCAGGCGTCACCGAACGGCGAAACGATCCGGCCCCGGAAGGGGTGGCCGACGTCTGGCGGTGGATTCGCCGCGAATTCGGCGGTGTCGCCCGGCTTATCGCCGGATCGGACACCATCTTCATCGCCGCGCTCAACGGGGCGGCCGCCGGTGTGGGCCTGGCGTGGGCACTGACCTGCGATCTGACCATCGCCGGCGATCGGGCGGTGATCGTGCCCGCGTTCGGTCGGCTGGGACTGCTTCCGGAGGTGGGCACCAGCTGGGCGCTGACCCGGCGGCTCGGCTACCAGGGGGCGTTGGCCTACTACCTGCGCGGCGAGCCCATCGACGCCCATGCCGCGCAACGGCTGGGCCTGGTGCATGAGGTCGTCGCGCACGATCAGCTGCTGGCAACGGCCGACGACTGGTGCTCGCGGGTCGCGGCCATGCCGGCCCACGCCACCGCGATGGCCAAACCGCTGCTGCGTGCGGCAGCCGATGCCAGCTGGAACGAGGCGCTGGCACTGGAGGAGTTCGCCGAACCGGTCTGCTTCACCACCGCCGCCTTCGCCGGCAGCGTGCACACCATGCTGGCCGGGCATCGCGGCCCGGTGCGCAGCTCCTAGGGAGCCTTACCGGGGGCGCCGCCGGTTCCACCGGCACCACCGGTTCCGGCATTGTTGCCGGAGCCGGGCTGACCCGCACCTCCGGTCACGCCACCGGTGGATCCACCGCGCCCACCGTTGCCGCCGTCGCCACCGGTACCGAGACTGCCGTTGCCGCCGTGACCCCCGGCGCCACCACGGCCGCCCGAGCTGCCCACCTGGTCGGCGGCTGCGCCACCGTTGCCGCCATTGCCGCCGTCAGCGCCGGTGCGGCCGGTACCGCCGGCACCGCCGACTCCCCCGGCTCCGCCGTTGCCACCGGTCGCGCCGGTGCCCCCGGCCCCGCCCGAGCCGCCGTTGCCGCCGTGGCCCCCGGTGCCGAGCGGGTTGTTCAGGCCGGCGCCGCCTGCACCGCCAGCGCCACCGTCGCCATCGTCGCCGATCTTCCCGACGGCACCGATAAATCCGGCCCGGGCGCCGGCCGCTCCGGCGCTGCCGCCGTCGCCGCCGTCGCCGCCGTGACCGCCCATGGGCTGGGAAGCCGTCCCGGCCCCGCCGGCCGCCCCGACTCCGCCGATACCGCCCGCGCCGCCGTTACCGCTGTTGCCCAGGAGCCACCCTGCGTTGCCACCGACACCGCCGTTGCCGGCGTCGCCGCCGTTCAATGCGGTGACGTCGGGGCCGTTCACGCCGGCCCAGCCGGATCCGCCTTGGCCGCCGGTGCCGCCGAAGCCCCAACCGGCCAGCGAGTTGCCACCCGCGCCGCCGGTGCCACCGTCGTGCGACACCAGCGTGGTGCCGTTGAAGGTGTCGTGGAAGCCGGTGCCGCCCTGGCCGCCGATGCCGCCGTCGCCGAACCACATGCCGCCGGTGCCACCCTGGCCACCGTCGCCGGCCTCGATCACCGTGCCGTTGGCGCCCAGGTAGGCGGCGGCACCCTGACCGCCCGCACCACCGTTGCCGAACAGTCCGGCATCCCCGCCGGCGCCGCCCTCGCCGCCGTTGATTCCGGCCACGCCGGCGGCGCCGGTGCCGCCGTCGCCGAACAGGAAGCCGCCGTCACCGAGGTTTCCCAGGCCCAGCCAGCCGAACAGCGAGGTATTGGGGCCGTTGAAGCCGTCGATACCGTCGCCGATCAGGTCCCGACCGAACATCAGGACCCACGGGGTGTTGATCAGGTCGATGGTGAGCTGGTTGCTCGTGTCGTGCATCCAGTCCTGGATGGCGCCGTGGATCGGCAGGTAGAAGCTGTCCTGGTAGAGCTGAGCCCAGTCCGCCGGGTCGAAGGCGTTGAATTCGACCGGGCCGATGTCGACCGGATCGGCAACGGCCATACCGACGTCAGCTCCGTCGAAAGCGGACGGGTCGATCCAGGTGGTGGGATCGAAGAAGTCGAAATCCGCGTGGGCCGACGGCGCGGCCGCCAGCGGCGTCAGCCCAAGGGCCAATGCCGCTGCGGCACCGCCGATCGCGCGACCCAAACGTCCGGTTGCGGCACTACCGCGCTGCCCGCGTGTGCGACGACGACGATTCATTTCGAAGACCTTTCTGGGACAGATCCGTGCGGGCTGGCCGAAGCGGCGCTACGCCGGGTTCAAGAAGTCGAGGCCGAGGGCGTCAGCGAACGAGGACAGGTCAACGTGGGAGTCCACCAGCGAGTCCAGGGAGTTCGCGGAGTCTGCCGGCGCCAGGGCGTCCAAGGGGTCGGTGGCCATTGCCGATCCGCCCCACCACGAACTGGCGTCCTGGATGTCGAAGAAGACCCGCTGCGCCGCGGTCCACAGCGTCGAGAACGGCTCCTCCCCCAGGAATCCCCCGAAGAAGTAGGTCCTGGGATCCGCCAGCTCCTTGAACATGTCCTGGACACCTTGGGTCCACGCGTTGCTCAGGGCGGCGGTGATGTCCGACATGCTGATGTTGCTCGGCAGCAGGTCCCAGCTGATCGTGGTCGGCACGTTGGCCGGCCCCTGGTTCCAGCCCTCGGTCAGGCTGCCGTAACCCAGGTTCACCAAGATGCGCATGCTCGGTTCCAACAGGGCAGCCAAGGGGCTGCCCCAGACCGGGTTGAGCCGCAACAGATCCAGCAGCGGAAGGGTCTCGCTCGGGATCATGTAGTAGTTGGTCAGGCTGCTGGGGTCGGTGGTGTCCAACTCGATCGCGTTCGCGATGTCACTGTGGCTCAGACCCAGATATCCGTCGTGCAGCAAGAACATGCCGGCGACGGCGTTGAGCGTCGACAGCAGGTTCAGCGGATACCGCGGAAAGTCGGCGTAGCCGTCGTACTCCATCGTGTAGACGTCGGTGGTGTAGTAGTCCGGGGTCGGGTGCCCCAGGGTCAGCCCGTTCCAGAAACTGAGGTCGCCGCCCCACAGGTTGATCATCTCGACCAGGCCGCCGTTGGGGTTGGCGGCGTTGCCCACCAGCACGAAGTGGACATCCTCGGTCGGCACACCCTGGTGGTTGAGCTGTTCCATGGTCATCGACGACATCGCCGCACTCTGCGAATAACCGAAGACATACACCGGGTTATCGGCGTTCACTTGACCGGTGGCGATCTCCTTGTTGATCGCTTCGGCGAGGATCTGGGCGCCTTGGACTTCCGAGACGTTGCCCGGGAAATACAGCTGGGGGGTGAACAGCGACTGCGCGGTCCCGGTGAAGCCGTGCGGCTGGAGATAGAACAGGTTGGCGGCGTTGACATAGCCGTCCGACGGCAACGGAATGCCGCTGCCGCCCATGACGAAGGCGGTGCCTCCGCCGGTCAGCTCCACCGGCGGCGTCGACGCAGCAGCCGACGGCGAAGTCAGCGGCGAGGCCCCGACAATGCCGGCCAGACCGGTGAAGACGGCGAAAGCGCTTACGACAGCTAGCACTACGCGACCCCGGCGTGACACCCCAGCGCCCCCCGTACCGGACATCGCGGCCAGACCACCCATGGCAACTCCCAAACCTGGATCCGTACGCCCGGATCGTTATCTGATCGAAATTAGATCACCCACAACAGTTTTAGTCAGTCGTTCCGGCGAAAGCCAGCCAGACTGACATAACCGACTCTCGTCGGACATTCTGATAATTCGGACGAATCCGGTACCGGCGGTTCCGCCCGCCTCCTCTCCCGAATCCCGGCGCCACCCCGCGCCCGCGTAAGGTGTCGGCGTGGATATCAACGGAGCGAGCGCGATCGTCACCGGTGGCGCGTCAGGAATCGGTGCGGCAACTGCCCGTCAGTTGGCCGCCAAGGGAGCCCGGGTCGTCGTCGCCGACCTGCAGGCGGACAAGGGCGAGGCACTGGCCCACGAGATCGGCGGCGTGTTCGTCCCGGTCGACGTGACCAGCACCGAGCAGATCATCGACGCCGTCAACACGGCCGCGGACCTCGGCCCGCTGCGGGCACTGGTGAACTCGGCCGGTGTCGGCTGGGCCCAGCGCACCATCGGCAAGGACGGCGAGTTCGAGTCGGCGCACAAGCTGGACCTCTACAAGAAGGTCCTCGACATCAACCTGGTCGGGACCTTCGACTGCATCCGGATCGCCGCGACCGCGATGAGCCGCAACGAGCTCACCGACACCGGCGAGCGGGGCGCGATCGTCAACATGACCAGCGTCGCGGCGTTCGACGGCCAGATCGGCCAGGCGGCCTACTCGTCCTCCAAGGGCGGCGTGGTGGGTCTGACCCTGCCGGTGGCGCGCGACCTGTCGGCGGTCGGCATCCGCGTCAACACCGTTGCGCCCGGCCTGATCGACACCCCGATCTACGGCGAGGGCGAGGCGTCCGAGGCGTTCAAGGCCAAGCTCGGTGAGTCCGTGCTGTTCCCGCACCGGCTCGGCAAGCCCGAGGAGCTCGCGTCCATGGTGATCGAGCTGCTCACCAACTCCTACATGAACGCCGAAGTCGTGCGCGTCGACGGCGGCATCCGGATGCCTCCGAAGTAGTTTCAGCACTCGTCAGACGGCCCTCGCAGATAGGCGAGGGCCGTCTGCGTTGGAGCCGTCTAGCCAGGGATCGGCGGATGCAGGCCCGCCCACGGGTGGGCTGATTCCAGTTGGGCGGCAACCTGAATCAGGATGTCCTCACGGCCGTAGCCGGCGACCAACTGGACACCGATAGGCAAATCGTCGGCGTTCCGGCACAACGGAAGACTGATCGCCGGCTGCCCGCTCATGTTGAACGGCGGGGTGAATGCCGCGAACTGCCCGGCCCGCCGCTGCGGCGCGGTCGGGTGCGCGGGATCGTTCTCGAAATCGCTCAGCAACGGCGGTGGTTCGGCAACCGTGGGCGTCAGCAGTAGATCCCAGCCATCCGCCCACCACTGCTGCAGCGCACGCCGAAACGTCCAACCCGCGGCCTGCGCCGCGGCGTAGTCAACGGCGGTCAGCCGCCGCGCCTGCTCGACCAGCGCCCAGTTCACCGGCTCCACATCCGCAGCCGTCAACTCGCGTCCGAGTGCCGCGCTGATCTGGCGGGCGGCCATCGCCATCTGCGTCGCCCACAGTGCCATGAACTTCTGGGTCAGCGTGGTGTCGGCCAAGCAAGCCGGCCAGGCCTGTTCGATCGTGTGGCCGAGCCCTTCCAGCAGCGATGCCGTCGCGCGCACCGCCGTTCGGCAGTCTTCGTGCAGAAACTCGCCGCGCGGGTGCACGTCGAGCAGCCCGATCCGTAACCGCCCCGGCTCAGCACCGACCTCCTCGACGTACGGGCGCGGCGGGGCCGGCGCGATCACGGTGTCGCCGACACCGGGGCCGCGCACCGCATCGAGGAGCCCCGCGGTGTCGCGCACCGTGCGGCTGACGCCCAGTTCGACACCCAACCCCACCTCGGCGCGATCCGGGCCGACGGTGATCCGGCCCTGGCTGGGCTTGAGTCCCACCAGCCCGCAGCACGACGCCGGGATGCGGATGCTGCCCCCACCGTCGGAGGCGTTGGCGAACGGCACCATCCCGGCGGCCACCGCGGCACCCGCACCGCCACTGGACCCGCCCGGCGTCCGTTCCAGCGCCCACGGGTTGCGGGTCGGCCCCCAGGCCAGCGGCTGCGTGGTCGGCAGGCTGCCGAACTCGGGACTGTTGGTGCGCCCCGCGACGACCAACCCGGCCGCTTTGAATCGAGCGACCAACGTCGAGTCCGAGACGTCCCGCAGGCCGGCGTTCTTCAGCGCAACATTGCCGTTGGACAGGGTTTGGCCGGCAAAACTGGTGTAGAGATCCTTGAGCAGGAACGGGACGCCACGAAACGGGCCGGCGGGCAGGCCCGGACCGGCGGCCACCGATCGAGCATGGTCGAACCACTCGATGACCACCGCGTTCAGAGCCGGATTCGACTGTTCGATCCGCTCGATCGCCGCTTCCAGCAGCTCGCTCGGGCTGACCTCACCCTTGGCGACCAGCTCAGCCTGTGCAGTGGCATCCATCCACCTGGTCTGGTCGGCGAGGCCACTCATGACTTCCGGTTCTACCACGACCGGAGCTCAACCGCGTCAGTTGTCGATCGCCGACCTACGTCGCCGCGTAACGGTCACGCAACGCAGCCAGGGACGCCTCGATGCCCTTCTTATTGCCCTTGATCGACCCGGTCAGTTCGTAGAACTTCCGCCTGAGCACACCGGCGTCGTGATAATCGAACGTCTCGGTGACCCGCGTCAGTGTCGGTGCGAGCGCCTCGAATTCCCAGCGCCAGCGGTGCCCCTCGGGATGGCGCCACTCAACCAATTCGTTCGGCTCGAGTGCGGTCACCCGGCTGGTGATCCGGTACGGGACGCCGTACATCTTCATGTTTGTCGAAAACTTCGACCCGACAGTGACTTCCGCCGGCGCTCTGACATTGTCGCGAACCGTGCCCGACCCGTCCAGTTCCTGGTGACGGCGCGGATCGGCGGCGATCGCGAAGAGCTCGGCCGCCGGCGCGGCTACTTCGACCGACCGGCTGATCCGCCCGGGGCCGGCATCGACAACGACAACGGTCATGTTCTCTCCATCCGGTGCCCGCAACTCTGGCGATGTCGAGGCTACCCACCCGACAGCGATCAGGCACCCTGGTCTCTACGATGTCTCTCCCCCCACCCCGCCCGGTGACCGCGACTGCACCGACCTTGCTCGATGATCCGAGTGACCTGTCGGCCCTGCACGCCAAGGGTGCCGACTCCGACGAGCTGTTCGCCTCCTTCGCCGCCTGGGCGCAGCAAGGCGGCACAGTGCTGTACCCGGCACAGGAGGAGGCGCTGATCGAACTGATCAGTGGCGCCAACGTGGTCTTGGCAACGCCGACCGGCTCAGGCAAGTCGCTGGTGGCCACCGGCGCGCTGTACGCGGCGCTGGCAGCGGGGCGGCGCAGTTACTACACCGCACCCATCAAGGCGCTGGTCAGCGAGAAGTTCTTCGCCCTGTGCGAGGTGTTCGGCGCGGCCAACGTCGGGATGCTCACCGGCGACGCCGCGGTCAACGCGGCGGCGCCGATCATCACCTGCACCGCCGAGGTCCTGGCCAATATCGCGCTGCGCGAGGGCGATCAAGCAGACATCGGCCTGGTGGTCATGGACGAGTTCCACTTCTACGGCGACCCCGACCGCGGCTGGGCCTGGCAGGTGCCGCTGTTGGAGCTGCCGAATGCCCGGTTTCTACTGATGTCGGCCACCCTCGGTGACGTCACATTCCTGCGCGAGGACCTCACCCGGCGTACCGGCCGGCCGACGGCGCTGGTCGCAGGCACCGAGCGCCCGGTACCGCTGTACCACTACTACGCGACCACGCCGATGCACGAGACGATCGGCGACCTGCTCGACACCAGGCAGGCGCCGATCTACGTCGTCCACTTCACCCAGGCCTCGGCACTGGAGCGGGCGCAAGCACTGATGAGCGTCAACCTCAGCAGCAAAACCGAGAAGGCCGCGATCGCCGAGAATATCGGCCGTTTCCGCTTTTCGTCAGCCTTCGGCTCCACGCTGTCGCGGCTGGTCCGGCATGGTATCGGCGTACACCACGCCGGGATGCTGCCCAAGTACCGGCGGCTGGTGGAACAGCTGGCCCAGGCCGGCCTGCTCAAGGTCATCTGCGGCACCGACACCCTCGGCGTCGGCATCAATGTGCCGATCCGCACCGTGATCTTCTCGGCGCTGTCGAAGTACGACGGGACCCGCACCCGGCTGCTCAACGCCCGCGAGTTCCACCAGATCGCCGGGCGAGCCGGCCGGGCCGGCTACGACACCGCGGGCACGGTCGTCGTCCAGGCGCCCGACCACGAGGTGGCGAATCTCAAACAGTTCGCCAAGGTTGCCGACGACCCGAAGAAGCGTCGAAAGCTGGTGCGGCGCAAGATCCCCGAAGGCATGGTGCCGTGGAGTGAGTCGACCATGACCCGACTGATCGAGGCCGTCCCGGAACCGCTGACCTCCAACATGCGGGTCTCGACGGCGATGATGCTCGACGTCGTGGCCCGGACCGGGGGCGATGACGCCGGCGATCCGTGTCTGGCGATGCAGCGGCTGCTCACCGACAACCACGAGCCGCGCAAGCGGCAGTTGCAGCACATCCGGGAGGCGGTCGGGATCGCCCGCTCGCTGCTACAGGTCGGCGTGCTGGAGCGGGTCGCGGAGCCCGGCGGTGGCCGGAGCAAGTACCGGCTCACGGTCGACCTGCCGCACGACTTCGCCCTCAACCAGCCGCTCTCGACGTTCGCTCTCACCGCGGTCGAGCTGCTCGACCCGGCGGCCGAAACCTTTGCGCGCGACGTTGTCTCAGTCATCGAAGCGACCCTCGATGACCCTCGCCAGATCCTGGCGGCGCAGTTGAACAAGGCCCGCGGCGAGGCCGTGGCCCAGATGAAGGCCGACGGCGTCGAGTACGACGAGCGCATCGAGTTGCTCGATGAGGTCAGCTATCCGCGCCCGCTGGCGGAGCTACTCGGACATGCCTTCGCGGTGTACCTGCACACCAACCCGTGGGCCGCCGACGCGCGGCTGTCGCCGAAATCCGTGGTGCGCGAGATGTGGGAGCGCGCCTTCACGTTTCGGGAGTTCGTCAGCGTGTACGGGCTGACCCGCTCCGAGGGGGCCGTGCTGCGCTATCTGTCCGACGCCTTCAAGGCGCTGCGCTCGGGGGTTCCCGCCACCGCGCACACCGAGGAACTCACCGACATCGTCGCGTGGCTCGGCGAGCTGGTGCGCCAGGTCGACTCCAGTCTGCTCGATGAGTGGGAGCAACTCACCAGCGACGATCAGCCGGCGCAGGCGGTGGTGTCGGTACCGGCGCGGCCGCTGACCGGCAACGAGCGGGCGTTCACCGCGATGATCCGCAACGCGCTGTTCCGTCGGGTGGAGCTCTTGGCCCGCCGGCGCTGGTCCGACCTCGGCGACCTCGACGCCGACGCGGGGTGGACGGCGGAGCGCTGGGCCGACGCCGGGAACGCGTACTTCGCCGAGCACGCTGACGTCGGTACCGGCGCCGACGCCCGCGGCCCTGCACTGCTGATCTTCGACCGCCGGCCCGACGTGTGGCGGGTGCGCCAAATCCTGGATGATCCGGCCGGCGACCGCGATTGGGGGTTCGAGGTGGAGGTGGATCTGGACGCCTCCGACGAGCAGGGCGCGGCGGTTTTGCGCCTGGTCAACGCCGGTCGGATGGACTAGCGCCGATCCGTACCGCGCCTACACGTGGCACCCCAGAGCCCAACGCAGATACCGACAACCGCTCCACCGAGGCCGACGATCTGCTGTCCGCGCTTGAGTTCGGCATGCACGCTCATCCCGCCCAGCAGGTCGGCCGCGTCGGCACCACCGGACGCCAGGAACCAGCCGCGCGTATCGCGACCACGCAACGCCGCGTTCACGAGTAGCCCTCCGATCAGAGCGTCGCGGTAACCCATCGAACGAAGCAGCAGGCGCGCGGACGGCCCGGGATCGTCGGACTCTCCCCACAACCGGTTCGCCCGAAGCGGATCGACAAGAAACGAGATCCCCGACGCCAGCCGGATACTGCCCGCGACCAGTGCGGCCCGGTCATTGATCATGGACCGCAGCCTAGGCCCCCTCGCCTGCGCCCGAACCTACTTCCAGGCGAATACCGGTTGCTCCAACTCGTCGACCCGGCCGGATCGACCCTCCAGGCACAGCCACCGCACTTGCAACAGCACCGCACCCGTCGGCGCGTGAATGAGGTCATTACCCAACGGGATCTGCACGACCGGACGTGGGCTCTGGGGAATACTGACGAAGCGCGGCGAATCGTCGCGTTGCAGTTGGTGTAGCCCCACCCGGTAGACCGCCACCACCTCAGCCGGCGCGGGACGGAGATCGAGCCGCCCACCACCCCAGATCACCACCGGCGTGATGACGTATCCCGAGCGTGTCGGATAGTCGTCGAGTACGCCCAGTACGGCCGCGTCAGACAACCTGACTCCGACCTCTTCGTCCAACTCGCGCAGGGCTGCCTCGACCGCGGTTTCGCCGGGATCCAGGCGGCCACCGGGCAACGCCCACTGAGCGGGATGCGAAGTGAGGCGAGAGGTTCTGCGGCACAAGAGGAAGGCAGCGCCCCCGGACACATCGACCATGCGGCCGTCAAGACCGGCCTCGGGCATGGGCCGCCCGGCGATCCAGTCGTCCACGGGTGCGGGGTCGACCCGGTCTTCGGCGACCTCGGAGTCCACGAGCACCACCGCGACAGCGGCGTGCCGCTTCGACGGGTCGGTCACGGCGCGGCGGTGGTGCCCGTTCAGATGTGCCCGGATCCGCTCGCGCAGCGCCTCGTCATAGCTGATCGTCACCGATCGACCATAGGCAGTGCGGCGCCGGGCCCACCGCCGCCCCCTGCTGTTGTTCGCTGTCGCGCTTATCCCGCGTTGCGCGCCAGGTTGATCGCGTACTGGCTGACGAAGTGCCCCGCCGCGGGTTCGCCGGTGCCGCAACTGCCGTCGGACTCCCCCACCCGCTTGACCCACAGGTAGGCATCCGCGTGCGCACCCGCGGTGTTGGCGGTCGGCGCCACACCCAACGCCCGGCCGCTGGGGTTGCACCAGCCGAACGGGTCGCCTTCGGCCGGACCGGCCCCGTTACGCGACGTGTCGATCACGTAGTGCGCACCGCCGGTCATCCCCGAAATCTCTTCGCCGTAACCGATCTGCTCTTCGGTGGTGAAGTAGTTGGTGCTGTTGAGGGAGAAGCCCCGGGCACGCCCCACCCCGGCCTGGTTGAGCCGGTTGGCCATCTCGCCGGCGTTGACCCAGCGCGAGTGACCGGCGTCGACGTAGACCGCGGTGGCCGGGTTGCGGCCCAGTGTGTCGACGGCGTAGCTGATCAGGTCGAAGCGTTCCTGGCGCGCATCACCGGAGAGGCAGTCGGCCATCGCGAGCGCGTCGGGCTCGAGGATGATCGCGGCCGGGTTGCCGCCGATCCCGTCGGCGACGCTGTCGACCCAGGCGCGGTAGGACGCTCCGGAGGAGAAACCGCCGGCGGCGTAGCTGCCACAGTCACGGTGCGGGATGGCGTAGAGCACCAGCACCGGCATCGCACCCGCGGCAGCCGCCGCACCGGTGTGCCGGGCCACCGTTGAGCCGACAGCTCCCGGACCGAACGCCTGGTCCAGCCAGTACGCCTGCGGTGTGTTGGCTACCCGAGCCAGCTCGGCGCTGTCCGGCTGCGCGTTGGAGGCATGCATCGCCTTCGAGATGGGATCGACATAGAACGGCATGCCGCCCAGCGGGTTGTCGCCGTCGGCCTGGGCGAGGCCCGCGCCGGCCAGGGCCGCAACGGCAAGGAGGGGGGTGAGGTAGCGCGCGACCGCGCCAAGTGGTGAGGGGATCACAGGGAAAAATTACCTCACGGCCAACCCCAGGTCACAGGACGGTCACGATCGGCGCCGGGCCGCTCAGCCCAGCAGCGCGTCGACGAAGGCCGCCGGTTCGAATGGCGCCAGGTCGTCGGGTCCCTCGCCGAGCCCCACCAGCTTGACCGGGACCCCCAGCTCCTGCTGCACCCGGAAGACGATCCCGCCCTTGGCGGTGCCGTCGAGCTTGGTCAGCACCACCCCGGTGATGTCGACGACGTCGGCGAACACCCGTGCCTGCGCCAGGCCGTTCTGCCCGATGGTGGCGTCCAGCACCAGCAGCACCTCGTCGACCGCGGCACGCTTGGTCACCACCCGCTTGACCTTGCCGAGTTCGTCCATCAGCCCGGTCTTGGTGTGCAGCCGTCCGGCGGTGTCGATGACCACGACGTCGGCCCCGCCGGCAACGCCCTTGTCGACGGCGTCGAACGCGACCGAGGCCGGGTCTGCCCCTTCGGGGCCGCGCACCACCTCGGCGCCCACCCGCGCCGCCCAGGTCTGCAGCTGGTCTGCGGCGGCGGCCCGGAACGTGTCGGCCGCACCCAACACCACCCGTCGGCCGTCGGCCACCAGCACCCGGGCCAGTTTGCCGACCGTGGTGGTCTTGCCGGTCCCATTGACCCCCACCACCAGCAGCACCGAGGGGTGGTTGTCATGCGGCAGCGCCCGAATGGAGCGGTCCAGGCCGGGCTGCAGCGCGGCGATCAGCACGTCCTGCAGCACGGCGCGGGCGTCGGCTTCGGTGCGCACCTGCCCGCCGGCCAGCCGTGCGCGCAGCTGGGTGACCACGGACTCGGTGACGACCGGGCCCAGGTCGGCGACCAGCAGGGTGTCCTCGATGTCCTGCCAGGAGTCGTCGTCCAGGTCGCCGCCGCCCAGCAGTCCGAGCACGCTGCGTCCCAGCGCGTTCTGCGACTTGGCCAACCGGCCGCGCAGACGCTCCATCCGGCCCTCGACCGGCTCGATGTCCGGCTCGATGGTCTCGGCCACCGGCGGCGCCTCGGGGGCCGCTTCGGGCAGCTCGACCTCGGTGATGGTGCGCCGGGGTGCATCCCGCGGCACCGTCGCGTCGTCTCCGACTGTGGGCACCGACGTTTCGGTCCTGCTGAAGGTGATTCCCGAGGATGCGGCGTAGCCACCGGAACGATCCAGGCTCTCGCGCTGCGGCGCCGACAGGCTGATGCGCCGCCGGCGGTTGCGCACCAGACCCCAAACCAGGACACCGACCAGGACCACCGCGACAACGACCGCCACAGCGATCCACAGACTTTGAGACGACACGACGTTCATTGTCGCAGGGGTGCCCAGCCCGGGGCCGAGGCCGGGTTGAACGGCGGGATTCACGCCTGGCTGGAGACCAGTTCCTCACCGCGGATGCGCTGGGAGATCACCGCGGTGATCCCGTCGCCCTGCATGGTCACCCCGTAGAGGGCGTCGGCGACCTCCATCGTCGGCTTCTGGTGGGTGATGACGATCAGCTGCGAGCGCGCCCGCAGCATCTCGAACAACGCCAGCAGGCGGCGCAGGTTGGTGTCGTCGAGCGCGGCCTCGACCTCGTCCATGATGTAGAACGGCGACGGGCGGGCCCGGAAGATCGCGACCAGCATGGCGATCGCGGTCAGCGACTTCTCACCGCCGGACAGCAGCGACAGCCGCTTGACCTTCTTGCCCGGCGGACGGGCTTCGACGTCGACGCCGGTGGTCAGCATGTCACCGGGGTCGGTCAGCAGCAGCCGGCCCTCTCCGCCGGGGAACAGCGTCGCGAACACCTCGGTGAACTCGCGTTCCACATCGGCGTAGGCGTCGGTGAACACCTGCAGGATGCGTGCGTCGACCTCGGACACCACGTCGAGCAGGTCTTTGCGGGCCGCCTTGACGTCCTCGAGCTGGGTGGACAGGAAGTTGTATCGCTCTTCGAGCGCGGCGAACTCCTCCAGCGCCAGCGGGTTGACCCGGCCCAGTTCGGCCAGGTCACGTTCGGCGCGCTTGGCCCGCCGTTCCTGGGTGGCCCGGTCGAACGGCATGGGGGCGGGCGCGGTGACCAGCTCTCCACGGTCGCGGGCCTGCTCGAACTCGGCGATCTCCAGCTCGGTGGGCGGCAGGGTGACATCGGGACCGTATTCGGCGATCAGGTCCGCCGAGCTCATTCCGAACTGTTCGAGCACCGTCTGCTCGAGTTGCTCGATGCGCATGGCGGCCTGGGCTTTGGCGACCTCGTCGCGGTGCAGTGACTCGGTGAGCGCGGTGATGCGGGTGCTCAGGGAGTTCACCTCGTCGCGCACAGCGGTCAAAGCGGCGGCCCGGTGCTGACGTTCTCCCGCCAGCGCGTCCCGGATCCGGGATGCCGCAGACACCACCAGCTGTAGGCGCCGGGCCAAGTCGCCGCCGGCCTCGGCCACCGCCGCCGCCGTGGTCGCGGCACGCGCACGCGCGGCCCGGGCCTGCTCGGCACGCACCCGTGCCTCCCGTTCGGCCGCAGCCGCCCGGCGCAGCGAATCCGCCTTCCCCCGAACGGCATTGGCGCGTTCCTCGGCGGTACGCACCGCAAGACGGGCCTCCACCTCGACACTGCGGGCCGCCTCGGCGGCGGCAGCGATCTGCTGGCGGTCCACCGGCTGAACGGCTTCTCCCGGCTGATCCTCCTCGGCGTTGCGCAGCCGGGCCTCGAGCTCGCCGAGCTCGGTGACGGTCTGGGCCCGGCCGGTCTCCAGCTCTTCACGCTCGCGCAACCGGCGGTGCCACTCGGTCTCGGCGGTGCGGGCCTCCTGCCCGAGCCGGCCCAACTGCTCGTGGGTGGCGGCGATGGCGGCATCGGACTCGTTGAGCGCGGCCAGCGCCTGCTCGGTGGCGTCCTGGCGGGCGGTCTGCTCGGTCAGCGCACCCGAGAGGGCCGCGCCGAGTTCGCCGGCCTGCGTCTCGGCGCGGGCCAGTTCGGTGCGGGCCTTGTCGATCTCGCTGTTGATCTCCAGGGTGGACGGCTTACGGTCCGAGCCGCCGCTGACCCACCCGGCGCCGACCAGGTCGCCGTCGACGGTCACCGCCCGTACACCCGGACGGGCGGCCACCAGGTCCAGCGCGGCGGACAGCTCGGCGACCACCACCACCGCCGACAGCATCGCCGTCATCGCGCCGCGCAACCGATCGGGCGCCTCGATCAGCTCCAGCGCCCACCGTGCTCCGTCGGGCAGCGCTTTGGCCTGTTCGGAGGTGTGTTCGGGGGTCGGCTGAACCGGCCAGTCGCCCAGCACGATCGCGGCCCGGCCCCCGTCGGCGCTCTTGAGCGCGTTCAGCGCCGAGCGGGCATCAGCGGCGCTCTCCGCGGCCAGCGCATCGGCGGCCGATCCGAGCACCGCGGCCAGCGCCGCCTCGTAACCCGACCGCACCTTGACCAGCTTGGCGATCGACCCGAACAGCCCGGAACCGCGGTGGTTCTGGGCCAGCCAGGCCGCACCGTCGCGTCGTTCCAGTCCCATCGACAGCGCATCGATACGGGCGCGCAGCGAGGCCACCTGACGTTCGGCGCCGCGCTCGCCGGCCTGCAGTTCGGCGACCCGCTGATCGGCCAGCCGCAGCGCCGCCACCGTCCGTTCGTGGTGCTCGTCCAGGCCGACCTCGCCCTGGTCCAGCTCCCCGACCCGGCCCTGCACCGTTTCGAATTCCGCCTGGGCGGCCTGGGCACGCGCCGCGGCCTCCTCGATGCGCGCCGAAAGCTGCCCCACGTGGGCGTCGATCGACTCGACCCGCGCCCGAATCGTCTCCACCTGACCGGTCAGCCGGGCCAGTCCCTCGCGGCGGTCGGCCTCGGCGCGCACCGCCGCCAGGTGCGCCTTCTCCGCCTCGCTGCTGCGGCGCTCCCGTTCGGCCAACTCGGCGCGGGCGGCCTCCAGCCGGGTCCCTGCCTCGGTCAGTTCCGCCAGCAGCTGCTGCTCGGCGGCGGCCACCTGCTCGGCCTCGGCCTCCAACGCATCGGGGTCGACGCCGCCGGTGGTGATCGGCTCCTCGTCGAGGTGCTGGGCGCGTTCGCTGGCGATACGCACGGTGGCACTGACCCGCTCGGCCAGCGCCGACAGCGAGAACCAGGTCTGCTGGGCGGCTTCGGCGCGCTGCGTCAACGTGGCGACCGCGGACTCGTTGGCGGTCAGCTCGTCGGCGGCCACCGTCAGGCGCTCCGTGATCTGGTCGTGTTCGCGGCGCAGCGTCGCCTCGGCGTCGGTTGTTCCGGCGAACTCTGCCTGCCGGGTGACCAGGTCGTCGGCGGTCAGCCTCAGCCGGGCGTCGCGCAGGTCGGCCTGGATGGTGGCGGCGCGGCGCGCGACCTCGGCCTGGCGGCCCAGCGGTTTGAGCTGGCGGCGCAGCTCGGTGGTCAGATCGGTCAGGCGGGCCAGGTTGGCCGACATCCCGTCGAGCTTGCGGACCGCCTTTTCCTTGCGCTTGCGGTGCTTGAGCACACCGGCGGCCTCTTCGATGAATGCCCGCCGGTCTTCGGGCCGCGACTCCAAGATCTGAGCCAGCCGGCCCTGGCCGACGATGACATGCATCTCGCGGCCGATACCGGAGTCGCTGAGCAGCTCCTGGACGTCCATCAGCCGGCAGCTGGCGCCGTTGATCTCGTATTCACTGGCCCCGTCGCGAAACATCCGCCGGGTGATCGACACCTCGGCGTACTCGATCGGCAGGGCGTTGTCGGAGTTGTCGATCGTGACGGTGACCTCGGCGCGGCCCAGCGGAGCGCGCGAGGAGGTGCCGGCGAAGATGACGTCTTCCATCTTGCCGCCGCGCAGCGTCTTGGCGCTGTGCTCCCCCATCACCCAGGCCAGTGCGTCGACCACGTTGGACTTACCGGAGCCGTTGGGCCCGACCACCGCGGTGATACCCGGTTCGAAGCGCAGAGTCGTGGGCGCAGCGAAGGACTTGAAGCCCTTCAACGTCAGACTCTTGAGGTGCACGGGGTGTGAGACTACCGGTCTAGCGTTCGGCGAATCCGTCGATCGGGTCCCCGGCGGCCGACCAATCGGCAACGACGGTGTCCACCCGGCCCGGAGTGGTGCCACCCTGCAGCAGGTCCAGCAGGCGCTGACAGTCCTCCCGGGGCCCCTGCGCGACCACCTGCACCCGGCCGTCCGGGCGGTTGGCGGCGTACCCGGTCAACCCCAGTTCCAGGGCCCGCGACCGGGTCCACCACCGAAATCCAACGCCCTGGACACGCCCGTGCACCCAGGCGGTGAGCCGCACGTCAGGACCGGTCACGGCCCGTCGTTGTCCTTGATCTCGAAACGCACCTCGGTGCCGGCCTTGAGGGTGCGGCCCACCGTGCAGACCTGGTCGACGGCGCGGTGCACGACGGTGCGCAGCCGGTCCCGGTCCGCTTCGTCGAGGCCGGACAGGTCCAGCTTCAGGACCTCCTCCAGCAGCGGATAACGCTCCTGTTCCCGATCGGCGAGCCCGGACACCTCGATGGTGGCCTGGTAGTCGTCGCCGAGCCGGCGGGCCAACGTAGCGTCACTGGACAGGCCGCTGCAGGCCGCGAGAGCTATCTTCAGCAGCTCTCCGGGGGTGAAAACGCCGTCGACGTCCTCACTGCCGATCAGTACCTCCGCTCCCCGGGAACTGCGCCCGGTGTAGCGCCGGGTTCCGGTTCGCTCCACCCACAACTTCGTCATGGGGACATTTTTACCGCGAGTCCGCCGTCGCCGTACGGCGACGGGTTCGGGTTCAGATCGCCGCGGCGCTCTTTCTGCCGTAGTGGCGTTCCATCATTGCCGTGTCTCCGTACACCTGTACCCGTACCGTCTTGCCGTTGCGGATCGTGTACACCTCGGCGCTCTGAGCACTTTCGCCGCCGACAGACGCCTCACTGAGCGCAACGACCCTGTCGCCGTCGGCCAGGAAACTGTGCGGGGTGATGGTCGGCGACTTCTCGCCCAACCGCATCAGAAACATGCCGAGTTCGGCTTTGCCGCGGTAGGTTCCACTGACCCCGCTGTCGCCCGGCTGAATCCACTCGATGTCCTCGTCGAAGAGCGCCATCAGGGTCGCGGTGTCGCCGGAGGCGAACGCCCGATAACCGTTGCGGACCAGCTCGATGTTCTGCTGAGACATTTCGGTTCCTTTCATGGCTGTTTCGTTGTTCCCGACCGGCTTTCGACTGCCACAACCGGTACATCCCTGGGCGGTGGTTGCGATCGCAACCACCTGCAAGCACATCCCAAGGCAAACACCGTGACCGCAGAATTGCCTCATCCCAATGGATGAGATCCGAGTACACTAATCCGGCAAGAAGACAGCGGTCTTCCCAGCGCATCGCAGTCGGGAGCATGTCGGATGTGCAGGCCTATCAGTGAATTCAGGACCGGCGATGAGTGCGGTCGATGAATTCTCACAATTGATCTCCGGTATTTATTCGGCCGTTTTGGCTCCGGAGCAATGGAATTCCTGCATGGCCGCGATCGGCCGTGCATTCGACTCGGGCGCCGCACTGGTGGTCAACGACGGCACGACCCGCGTCCTCGAGCCCTCAGCCATTCCCGCCGACGCTGCCGCGACCTACGCAGCCCACTACTCCCGGCTCGACCATGTGCTCGCGGCGGTCGAAGCCGGGCCGGTGGGCGCGGTGCGTTGTGGAGCCGAGTTGATGTGGCCCTTCCAACAGTCCGAGTTCGTCGCGGACTGGGCACACCCCAACGGTTTCGACGACGGAATGTTCATCCGCCTCACCGCCTCGCCGGTGGTCACGAGCCTGGCCTTGGCGTCGCCCAAGCAGTCCGACCGGTTCGACACCGCCGAGCATGTCGCCCTGGCGCTCCGCCTGCGCCCCCACCTGCAACTGGCACTGCGTATGCAAGAACGCCTTGAAGACCTCGCTCATCGCAGTGCTGATCTTGAGGAATCCAGTGAGTCGGTCAGCCACGGAATCGTTATCGTCGAAAGGCGCCGGCCGGTGTATACCAACGGTGCCGCCGAGCGAATTCTCCGCGCAGGTGACGGTTTACGGATCGCCAACGGCAACATCGAAGCCGAGGACGTCTACGCGGACACGCAATTGGGGTGCAACATCGCTCGGGCGTCCAGTCTGGACAGTCGCGACATCTGGGGCGGGTCGTTCCTGTGTGCGCGGCCGTCGGGTCGGCGTTCCTACATCGTTCAGGTATTGCCGATCGAGCCGAATCCCGTTGCGGCACCGCGGGCCGGACGAGTGCTCGTCGTCATCGTCGACCCCGAGCAACAGTCCGAACCTCCCCTCACGCTGCTGCGGCGCCTCTACGGTCTGACGAAGGGCGAAGCGCAGGTCGCCCTGTTGGTGATGCGCGGCGAGGGCTTGCGGCCCATCGCCGAGGAGTTGTCGGTGTCGCTGAGCACCGTGAAGACCCACCTCCGGCATGTGTTCGACAAGACCGGCGTCCATCGCCAAGCCGAACTCGTTCGCCTGCTGGCCATGCTCGACCCCTTATACCGCTGAGGTGGAGCACCATTCGAGGTCCTCTGAAAGGATGCCCGTGCAGGTCGCCATTCCGCTGTTTCCCCGATTCACCGCGCTCGATGCGATCGGCCCCTACGAGGTCTTGCAGCGAATCCCAGATGTCGACGTGGTTTTCGTCGGCGACCGGTGCGGCGAGGTGCGCAGCGACAGCGGGATGCTCGGGATGATCTGCGACGCGCCGTTCGACGAGGTCCCCCACCCGGATGTGGTCGTGGTTCCCGGCGGTATCGGAACCCGGGTGTTGCTCGACGACGATCGGATCCTGAGCTGGCTGCGAAACGCTCACAGTCGCACCGCGTTCACCACATCGGTGTGCACCGGGTCGTTGCTGCTGGCCGCCGCCGGGTTGCTGGACGGGCTGACCGCGGCCACCCATTGGGGCGCCGGCGAACTGCTGGAGCATCTGGGTGCGCACTACGTGGGGCAACGTGTGGTCGAGCACCTGCCGCAACGGATCGTCACCTCGGCGGGGGTGTCCAGCGGCATCGACATGGCACTACGGCTGGTCGAGCTGCTGGTCGACGCCGAAACGGCCCAGGCCGTGCAGTTGATGATCGAGTACGACCCGCGCCCGCCGTTCGACAGCGGGTCGCTCGCCAAGGCCGACGAGGGCGTCCGCGAACGGGCCGGGCAGCTACGGCGCTGACCCGCGGGCATACTTGCCTTTCATGGCCACCGTCGTCGCGTTCCACGCCCACCCGGACGACGAGGCGGTCCTGACCGGGGGAACCCTGGCACGCGCGGCCGCCGACGGGCATCGGGTGGTAGTGGTGGTCGCGACCGACGGGCGTGTCAGCAACGACGACGCCGATGTCAGGCTCGACGAATTACGCTCCAGCGCACGGATTCTCGGCGTGCACCGCGTCGAATGCCTGGGCTACGCCGACAGCGGTTTCGGGACGGAGTTCTATCCCGACCCGCCCGGCCGGGTCCGGTTCGCCCGCGCGGACGTCGAGGACGCGGCGCAACGGCTGGCCGCCATCCTGCGGGATGAGGACGCCGATCTGCTGTTGAGCTACCAGGCCAACGGCGGCTACGGCCACCGGGATCACGTGCAGGTCCATCACGTCGGTAAGCGGGCCGCCGAGCTGGCGGACACACGGCGGGTGCTGGAGGCGACGATGCCGCGGGAGCTGCTCACCCGGATCGGGAACGTGGCCCGGCTGTTGCGGTTGCCGGCGCCCTACGGCCGCGACGTGGTGCGCACCGCGTACGCGCCGGCGTCGGAGATCACGCACCGGATCAACGTCTTTCGGTTCGCCCGGCAGAAGCGCGACGCGTTCGCCGCACATCGTTCGCAGATCGGTAACAACCGGGCGGCGGCCATGCTGTTCGACGCGTTGCTGCGGATGCCTCCGCAGGCGGCGGGCCTGTTGTTCGGCCGGGAGTGGTTCGTCGATCCAACTCTGCCGGCGGGGCGGGTGTACCGCGACATCTTCGAGTGAAGTGCGGCGAGCGTGCAACAGAGCCGAGCCCGGTTACGGCTCAGCGCTGGCATTTCGGGCAGTAGTACGACGAGCGGTTCATGAACTTCGCCCGCCGTATCGTGGTGCCGCAGCGCCGGCATGGTTCGTCTTCGCGGCCGTAGGCGTCCAGTGACCGGCTGAAGTAGCCGGACTCGCCGTTGACGTTGACATACAGCGAGTCGAACGAGGTGCCGCCGGCCGCCAGCGCGTCGGCCATCACCGCCGCGGCAGCCTCCAGCAGCGCGCGCAGGCGCGGCCGGGACAACGTGTCGGCCATCCGGGTGCCGCGGATCCCGGCTCGCCACAGCGCCTCGTCGGCGTAGATGTTGCCGATTCCGGACACCACGGTCTGATCAAGCAGCTGCCTTTTGATCTCGGAGTGCTTGCGCCGCAACACGTTCACCACCGACTCGGGATCGAAGCGCGGGTCCAGCGGGTCGCGGGCCAGATGCGCCACGGGCACCGGCAGCACGCTGTCATCCACGGTGACCAGCTCGGTGAGCTGCCAGCCGCCGAACGTCCGCTGGTCGACGAAGCTGACCTTCGTACCGTCGTCGAGCACCGCGGCGATCCGCAGGTGCCTGCTGTCCGGCAGCTCCCCCAGCAGCATCTGCCCGCTCATGCCCAGGTGCACCACCAGGGCCTCGTCGGTACTCAGCAGCAGCCACAGGTACTTGCCGCGCCGGTCGGTGCCGGCGATCTCCGCACCCAGCAGGCGGCTGGCCAGGTCGGCGGGGCCGGCCTCGTGCCGGCGCACCGCGCGCGGGTGGTGAACCCGCACGCCGGTGATCGTGTGCCCCACCAGGTGGGTGTCCAGGCCGCGGCGCACCACCTCGACCTCGGGAAGTTCCGGCATCCGCGCTACCCGGGTGAGCCGGGGTCCAGCGCGTCCAGCGCCTTCCAGGCCGCTGCCGCCGCCTTCTGCTCGGCTTCCTTCTTGGACCGGCCGACCCCGGAACCGTATTCGGTGTCCGACACGACGACGGTCGCGGTGAATTCCCGGTCGTGGTCGGGTCCGGTAGAGCTGACCTGGTAGGACGGCACCCCGATGCCGCGGGCGGCGGTCAGCTCCTGCAGGCTGGTCTTCCAGTCCAGGCCGGCCCCCAGCGTGGCGGCGGTGTCGAGCAGTGGGCCGAACAGCCTCAGGATCACCGTCCGAGCGGTGTCGATGCCGTGCTGCAGGTACACCGCGCCCAGCAGCGACTCCATGCTGTCGGCCAGGATGCTGGACTTGTCGCCACCTCCGGTGTTGACCTCGCCGCGGCCGAGCAGAAGGTGGGCACCCAGGCCGTCTTCGGTCAGCCCACGGGCCACATCGGCCAGGGCAGAGGTGTTGACCACGCTGGAACGCAGTTTGGCCAGGTCGCCCTCGGGCCGATCCGGGTGGCGGTGAAACAGCTCATCGGTGATCGTCAGGCCGAGCACGGCGTCGCCGAGGAACTCCAGCCGTTCATTGGTGGGCAGGCCGCCGTTTTCGTAGGCGTAGCTGCGGTGGGTGACCGCCAGCGTGAGCAGTTCGTCGGTCAGATCCACGCCCAATGCCTCGAGCACGGCGTGCCGGGGACGGGTCATCCGTCGCCGTCGTCGCTCGACTCGGAGCCCTGCGGCCCGACCATCCCGGCGAGCTTGGCCCAGCGCGGGTCGATCTTGTCGTGATGATGCCCCGGCTCGGCGCCGGCCAGCGGCACTCCGCAGTCCGGGCACAGCCCCGGGCAGTCGGGTTCGCACAACGGGGACAGCGGCAGGGCCAGGCCGACCGCGTCGACGATCGCCTGCTCCAGGTCCACGGCGTCGTCGGTGACACGACCGACTTCGTCGTCATCGGTGGTGGCGTCGGTGGCGCTGTCGGGGTAGGCGAACAGCTCGGTCAGCTCGATCTCGATGTCGCCGGTGAGCGGCTGCAGGCACCGCACACATTCACCCGCGGTGGGTGCCGACACCACACCGCTGACCAACACACCTTCGGAGACCGACTCCACCCGCAGATCCAGATCCACCGCAGCATGCGGGGGAATCGCCACCAGGTCCAGGCCGATCGAGGCCGGGCTCGATCGCTGCTCCCGCAGCGACATCATCGAGCCGGGGCGCCGGCCCAGTCGGGCGACGTTGACCACGAACGGCGAAGACGGGTGCCGCTTTCCTGCCTCCGGGTGTTTCGCCATGCCGCGATTCTACGCAGCAGCCGATACCGCGTTCGCCGGTCAGCGAGTCGCGTAGTCGTGCATCCCGGCGGCGGTACGCAGTTGGTGACGCCCGCGGTTGATCGACCGCAGCGTGCCGTTGAGGAAGTCCTCGAACTCGGCCAGCTTGGCGTCGACGTAGATGTCGCATTCGCCGCGCATCCGGTCGGACTCGGCGTGCGCCGAGTCGATGAGCCGAGTGGCTTCGGCACGCGCCGAGACCACCACCTCGTTCTGCGAAACCAGTCGCTGCTGCTCCTTGATGCCCTCTTGCACGGCCTTCTCGTAGGCGGCGTTGCCGTTCTCGACCAACCGGTCGCATTCGGCCTGGGCGCGGGTGGTGGCGGTCTCGAACTCGCGCTTGGCGGTCGAGGTCAACCGGGCGGCCTCCTCGCGGGCTTCGGTGACCATCCGCTCGCTGTGCCCGCGCGCCTCGGCCACCATCCGGTCGGCCTGGCCCTTGGCGTCGGCCAGCAGCCGGTCCGCCTCGGCCCGGGCATGGCTGACCATCGAGCCGGATTCGGCAGTGGCGGAACTGACCATCGAGTCCGCGTGCTCCTTGGCCTCGTTCAGCACTGAGTCGCGGGCGTCGAGCACATCCTGGGCATCGTCCAGCTCGCCGGGGATGGCATCCCGGATGTCGTCGATCAGTTCGAGAACGTCGCCGCGGGGCACCACGCAGCCGGCCGTCATCGGCACACCACGCGCTTCTTCGACAATGGAGCCCAGTTCGTCAAGGGCTTCAAACACTCGGTACACGGCAGCACCCTCCAGGCATAGTTGGTGTTACTAGTGTGCCCGGTGTTACGTGTGTGACTGCGTTAGGCGCCCGGTGTGTCGGATTTTGTTCCACTACACCGGTACCCTGAGCCGTTGACATCGGGATCAACGAAGGGCGGCCATGACTATTGGTTCCGGGGGTTCCGGGAGCCCAGCGGGCATTGCGACGCCGGGACCGGCGCCGGCGGGCAGTCCGCAGCAGCCCGACGTCCAAACGGCCGACATCGGTCGACTGTTGCTGCGGTGCCCGGACAGTCACGGCATCATCGCCGCGGTCAGCGCCTTCTTGGCCGACGCCGGCGCCAATATCGTCTCGCTGGACCAGCACTCGACCGCCCCGGAAGACGGTACGTTCGTGCAACGGGCCATCTTCCACCTGCCCGGCCTGCCCGCGGCCATCGACGGCCTGCGCCAGCGGTTCGGCGCCACGGTAGCCGAACGGTTCGCGATGGACTACCGCTTCGCCGAAGCCGCCAAGCCCAAGCGGGTGGCGATCATGGCCTCCAAGACCGATCACTGCCTGCTGGATCTGCTGTGGCGCAACCGCCGCGGCGAGCTGGAGATGAACGTGGCAATGGTGATCTCCAACCATCCCGAACTGGCCGAGCAGGTGCGTCCGTTCGGGGTGCCGTTCTTCCACATCCCCGCCACCCGCGACATCCGCGCCGAGGCCGAACAGCGTCAGCTGCAACTGCTTTGCGGCAATGTCGATCTGGTGGTGCTGGCGCGCTACATGCAGATCATCACGAGTGAGTTCATCGAGGCAGTGGGCTGCCCGCTGATCAACATCCACCACTCCTTCCTGCCGGCGTTCATCGGTGCGGCGCCCTATCAGCGGGCGCGGGAGCGGGGCGTGAAGCTGATCGGCGCCACCGCGCACTACGTCACCGACGTTCTCGACGAGGGCCCGATCATCGAGCAGGACGTGGTGCGCGTCGACCACACCCACAGCGTGACCGACCTGGTCCGGTTGGGTGCCGACGTGGAGCGGGCGGTGTTGTCGCGGGCGGTGCAGTGGCACTGCCAGGACCGGGTGATCCGGGTGGACAACGAAACCGTGGTGTTCTGAGGGGCTGCCGGAGTTGACATCTGTCAAGTACGGTGATTCCCATGCTCGTGCCGGACTTGTTTTCAACCGTACCGACGACCGCCGCCGAGGCCACTGACATCTTCGATGCCGCGGAGGCAGTCGACCCCGATTTCATGCTCGGCACCTGGCATGGCGCCGAGCTGCCTACCGGCCACCCCCTCGACGGACTGTTGGCCGCCACCGGCTGGTGGGGCAAGCAGTTCGTCGATGCCGAGACCGTCCATCCGCTGCTGTTCCCCACCCGCGACGGGTCCGCGCTCTGGGCGTTCAACCCGGCGGCGGCGTTCAGCGTCCTCGGACTCGCGACGAAGCTGCCAGGACTGAAGAACCGCTCGTTCCTCGGGCCAATCAACACGCTGCAACCGCTGCTGCGGACCCGCTCGGCCAAGGCTCGGCTGCGCACCACGAGGTACCGCGGAGTCGACACCGCGACGATGGTCTACGACCAGGCCCCGGTCAACGATGTCTTCCGCCGGCTCTCCGACGAAGCGGTGATCGGCGCGATGGACCTGCGGGGTTCACCCCGGCCGTACTTCTTCGTGCTGTGCCGCGACGACTCGTTGAAATTGGCCTAACGGCACCCGATTTCCCCGGCCTGGTGCCACGCGTTGCGCTCCGCGGTGAACGCGGCGACCTGTTGCCCGCGGAATCCGGCGATGGGATCGGCGTTGTCGGCCAGGAATCGGCGGTAGCCGGCCAGTGAGAACTCACCGTCGGTGATGTCCACCCGGCCGCGACCGGCCGCCATATCGGCACGCAACTCCCGCAGTTCGTCGGCGCCCACCGGATAGAAGCTGATGCGGTCGAAGTAGCGCAGCAGCCACGGAGTTTCGGCATCGAAGAGCCCCGCGGTGGCGTGCCGGTGGTTCCACACCTGGGTGGTGCGCCCGACGAACTGGTAGCCGCCGGGCCCCTCGATGCCGTAGATGCACAGGTAGGCGCCGCCGATCCCGACGGCGTTCTCCGGGGTCCAGGTACGGGCCGGGTTGTACTTGGTGGTCACAAGCCGGTGCCGCGGGTCCAGCGGGGTTGCCACCGGTGCGCCGAGGTAGATGTCGCCCAGGCCCAGCACTAGGTACTGCGCGTCGAACACGATGTCGTACACCTGCGAGATGTCATCAAGTCCGTTCATGCGCCTGATGAATTCTATGTTCGACGGGCACCACGGCGCGTCGGGCCGCACACCGTACATATACCGGCGGATGGCCTCGTGGGTTGCGGGATCGTCCCAGCTCAGCGGCAGGCGCACCGACCTACTGGGTACGACCAGCTCATCGCACGGCGGCAGCGCATCGTCGATGGCCGACAGCTCCCCCACCACCTCGTCGCAGGAGATCTGCTCGGCGTCGAACTGGATCTGCAGCGAGCGCACGCCGGGTGTGAGTTCCAGCAGGCCGGGCAGTCCACGCTCACGCACCTGCCCGTAGAGCACCTGCACCCGCGCCCGCAACGCGAGATCCAGTGTCATCGGGCCGTATTCGAGCAGCACCCCGCCGTCGCCGCAGCGCCGCAGCGTGACGGCCGTCCCGTCACGGCCGGTGTGGCGCTGCAGCACCCCGTCGTCTCCGTCGCCGGATCGGGAGACCACGACCGGCAGTGCCGCGCGCCGGCGCACATCCAGCGCCGCCACCGGTGGTGCGCATTCGGCCCGCACCGGCACCAGCCGCACGGTGTCGCCCGGGGAGAGCTGCCCGAGCTTCCAGCGGTCACCACGCACCACCGTCACCGGGCAGACGAATCCGCCCAGGCTGGGCCCGTCGGGGCCGAGCAGGATCGGGGTGTCACCGGTGAAGTCCAGTGCCCCAACACTGTACGCGGTGTCGTGGATGTTCGACGGGTGCAGGCCGGCCTCGCCGCCGTCGGGGCGGGCCCACTGCGGTTTCGGCCCCACCAGCCGCACACCGGTGCGGTCGGAGTTGAAGTGCACCGTGTAGTCGGTGGCGGCCAGGGTTGTCATGTCGGCGCGGGTCAGAAACTCCGGCGCGCCGTGCGGTCCCTCGGCCACCGCCAGGTCCCAATGCCGGCCGATGCTGGGTTGACTCTGACTGGGGGCGCGGGACAGCATCGGCGGGGCACCGTCGCGGCCGACGACACTGAGCTGATCTGCTTCGCGCAGGGCCCGGCCGTGGTGGCCACCGAACACGCCTTGGGTGAATGTGGCTGCGCTGCCCAGGAACTCCGGCTCGGCGACGCCTCCCTCGACCAGCACATAGCAGCGCATCCCGGGACCGGGGATGGTCCCGATCTCGAGCAGGCCACCGGCGGGCACCCGCACGGACTGCCACTGCGGCACCGGGGCGCCGTCCAGGGTGACCGGCACCGCGGCACCGGTGACGCAGACCCACGCGGGATCCGAAAAGCGCAGGGCGGGACCAGCTTTGGTGCATTCCAGGCCCGCGGCCCCCTCGGGGTTGCCCAATACCTGGTTGCCGACCCGGAACGACAGGTCGTCCATCGGCCCGGACGGCGGCACCCCGACATGCCAGTACCCGACCCGACCGGGCCAGTCCTGCACCGTGGTGAACATCCCCGGGGAGACCACCTCGATGCCGATCATCTTCGAGTGATCACCATGCGGACCGGGGTCGGGTCAAAACCGTTGCACGGGTTGTTGATCTGCGGGCAGTTCGACACCAGAACCAGCGTGTCGGCCTCCGCCCGCAGGGTCAGGCTCTTGCCCGGCGCCGAAATGCCGTCGACGATGCCCAGCGTGCCGTCGGCTTCGACCGGGACGTTCATGAACCAGTTGATGTTCGACACGATGTCCCGCTTGCCCAGGCCCCACTTGGCGCCTTCGGCCAGGAAGTTCTCCACGCAGGCGTGCAGGTGGGCGGTGTGATGTCCGTAGCGCAGGGTGTTGGATTCCTGCGAGCAGGCGCCGGCGATGGTGTCGTGATTACCCACGTCGTCGGCGACAACGGTCATCAGGGCGGCGCCGTCGGCGGTGCGCAGCACCGAGCCGGTGCCCAGGAAGATATTGCGCTGGGCGGCGACGGTGGCCTGGGCGCTGTAGCGGCGAGTGTGATCGGCGGCGTCATAGAGCAGGCAGTCCACCGCCTGGTTGCCGTGCAGGTCGATGATCTGGAGCCGATCGCCGGCGCGCACCACCGCAGACCACGGCGCGCGGGCGCGGACCACCTCGTCGGAGATGATTACCATGCCCGCACCACCGCCTCGGTGTTCTGCACGGCGCGCAGGTATTCGGGGTCCTGATTGATCAGATCGGCCAACTGCTCACCGGCCCGCCAGGCGAGCACGTCCAGCGCGGTCGCGGGCGGGTCGGGATCCAGCGGATGCGCGGCATTGGCGACCACCAGCACCACCGGAAGGTGGATCAGCAGGTCGAGCGCCGCGCCGGGTCCCGCGGACCCGGTGAATTCCAGCGCCCCGGCGACCGGATCGACGCGAACACCCCGAAACAACGACACCGACGGCGCCACGTCCCGAATGTCCAAGCCGTGCTTGATCGCCCCCAGCAGCAGCAGTTGCCGGCCGGCGGCGTCCGGGCCGCAGAGCATGTCGTGGTGGCCGGAGGAGTCGGCGACAACGGTGGCCAGCACGCGGCCCTGATCGGACAGCAGCGGATGCCCTGTGCCCAGGTAGGCCTGCCAGGGCACCTTCATGGTGTCGGCGACATTCAACCGCTCCCACGGCGCCTCGGCGCGGTACAGCAGCAGATTCGCGCACGCCCCGCCGTCGATGTCGATCAGCCTGATCCGGCTGCCGCGGGCCAGCACCTTGGTGGCGTAGCCGTTCGCCGGGATCGACTCGGCCCAGATCACCGTGGCTGGGTCGACGCCGTCGGGGGTCGCCGGTACCCGCATGTCGGCCTGCTGCGCCTGAGCGCGGGCATGTGACCGGGCCCCGCTGGTCGAATCGGTGTTCACCGCAGATCTCCTCTCGACACCAGGCACCCTAACATGATTATCTATCACTCGACAGAAATAGAGGGGTGCGTATGGAGACCGACCGCCGAGGGCGGCCCAGGTTGGTGGCCTCCCGCCGGCCCGGGAGTAGTGCACGTGACGAAATCCTCGATGCGGCAGCGGAGTTGTTCACCACTGTCGGATATGCCGCCACCTCGACACGGCGGATCGCCGACAGTGTCGGCATCCGGCAGGCCTCGCTGTATCACCACTTCGCCGCCAAGGACGACATCCTCGATGCGCTGTTGGCCGGCACTGTGGACGCCTCGATGGAGCTGGCCGTCGAGCTGCTCGCCGAGGACGGCCCAATGGCGCCCCGGCTGCACACGCTCGTCGTCGCCGACACCGCCCAACTGTGTGGCGGCGCCTGGAATCTGGGCACTCTGTATCTGCTTCCGGATCTTCGCGTCGAGCGCTTCGCCGCATTCCACCGGCGTCGGGGTGAGCTGCGAAGCCACTACCGCGAGTTGTCCCGCGCGGTGATCGCCGAGCACAACGGAGCCCCCGACGCCAACGACCTGCCGTTCCGGTTGGTGGAGGCGGTGATCAACCGTCGCTCCGACGACGGCGCCTGCCCATCCGACTATCCGTGGACCACGGCCGAGGCCGCACTGCGGGTCTTGGGCTGCGCAAGCGGATTCGCCCGGATGCGCGCGCAGACCGCGAGTCGGTTGGCGTCCCCGCCGGAATAGTCCCGCTGCGCGGGTTTGGTAGCCCCGAAGTTGTCGGACCCCGGTGCTTTGATGAAGTCATGTCCTCGATCGCATCTGTTGGCACCGCTGGGGTGAGTCCTTGCCGGCGTCTTGATGCGTTGTTCGCGGAGTTGTCGGAGTTGACCGGTCAGCGCAACGCGATCGACGGGCGCATCGTGGAGATCGTCGCCGAGGTCGAACGCGACGAACTGTGGGGTGCCACCGGGGCACGCTCGATCCCGGCGCTGGTGGCCTGGAAAACCGGAGTGTCACCGGCCAACGCGGAAACCATCGCCGCGGTGGCGCACCGGATCGAGGAGTTCCCCCGCTGCACCCAAGGGCTACGCGAAGGCCGCGTCTCACTGGACCAGGTCGGGGTGATCGCCCAGCGCGCCGCCGAGGGCTCCGACGAGCACTACGCGCAGCTGATCGAGGTCGCCACCGTCAGCCAACTGCGCACCGCGATCAAACTCGAACCACGCCCCGAACCCGATCGGCGCGGACCGCAGCCGTCGATCACCAAAACCAGCGACCCCAACTTCGACTTCTGGCGCATCACCTTGCCGCACGCCGAATCAGCGGTATTCCAGGCCGCGCTGCAGTCACATCGGGATGCGCTGATCACCGAGTGGACCCACGACCGCGACACCAGCAGCGGCGAGCCCGATCAGCACCCGCCCATGCCCACCAACGTCGATGCCTTCCTGCGGCTCGTGCAGACCGGCTGGGACGGTGAGGTGCAACGTCGACCGTACGGGCAGCGCACCACCGTGGTGGTGCACCTCGACATCAACCAGCAGATCGGCGCCCTGCACCTGGGCCCACTGCTCTGCGATGCCGAGCGGCAGTACCTGACCTGTGACGCCACCTGCGAGGTGTGGTTCGAACGCGACGGCCAGCCCATCGGAGCCGGCCGCACCACCCGCACCATCAACCGCCGGCTGCGCCGCGCACTGGAACACCGCGACCAAACCTGCGCGGTCCCCGGCTGCGCAGCCACCCGCGGCCTGCACGCCCACCACATCGTCCACTGGGAAGACGGCGGCCCCACAGAGCTCGCCAACCTCGTGCTGGTCTGCCCCTACCACCACCGCCTGCACCACCGCGGCATCATCACCATCACCGGACCAGCCAGCCACCTCGTTGTCACCGACAGCGACGGCCAACAACTCCACCCAGCGTCACTGGCACGAGCACCCAAGAAACCCCCACCCGCAGTGCAGCCCTGCAAAGGACCCACCGGCGAACGCGCCCAATGGTGGTGGTACCAACCATTCCAACCACAAGCACCACCGACCACAAACTAGGTCGGCCGTATCAAACTGCAGCCCGTGGCCCGATTGCAGGGCAGGTGTGGGGGGCGCGGCTGTCGCAGACGGTGCCACCGCAATCCCGCGGAGTGGAGTCAGTCGCCCCACGGCTGACGCGGCGGGTCATAATCAAGTTCCCACGACCGCCAGGTGGGCCGCCAGTACGCGTCGGCCTCAGCTTCTCGTTGTCGGCGCTGCGCGAGTTGTTCGTCGATCTGGCGTTGTCGTTCAAAGGCTTTCAGTTCAGCCTCCCGAATGGCTTCCGCGAGCCGTGTGCGGGCCTCGGCTGGGCTGATGATCGGGAGGCCGAGTGTGCGGGCGGTTGTATGCCGCGAGTCGGTGGCCTCCGGTGTTGAGGTGGCCAGCCACCGGACGGTCTTGGTGATGTTGACGGCGAGTCTGGCGCCGTAGGATTCGGCCTCCTTACGCAGGTCGATGATTTCGCTGTGATCACCGAGGATCGCGATGCGTAGACCCTGAAGGTAACGGGCTTCGGCCGACGGCGGGGGCTCGGCGCTGGCTTCGATGACGTGACGAAGTTCATCTGCTAGGTCGGTCAAACCAAGGGCGTCGGCGAGCAGATACATCTCCTTGCGGTCGGTGGCGGATAAAGCAGCCCAGTCGGAGCTGTGCTCGGGAAAGGCTGCTTCCCAGGCCTTCTGGTGAAGCTGTCGAAGCTGGGTACCGGTTAGTCGGGTCAGGCGGGCCTGGTCGGTGAGCGCAGCGGCTTCCTCATAGGTCAACCGGCCGTCTTCCGCGGCATCGGTGAGGACAGCCTGATACTGCAAGATCGCCGGTGGGTCACCGATTCGCACCACCGGTGACTGCGGGAATGCATCCAGAAGCTCCGCCACCGAGGCGCGGGAAAGCCCGACGGGTCGACAGCTGATGGCGCACTGCCGCATGGGCACCGGTATGGCGGCGGGCGGGGCCTGCGTCAAGTACAGCCGGTGGGGTGACGTACGGAGCAGCCACAGCAGCACCTCGCGGACAGCGCGCGCATCACCGAGCGCGGTATGCCGCTGCTCATTCCAGCCTCCGGTGGCTGTTTTGTACATCGCCGTCAGGCTGAAGGCCCGCCCTTCGAGTTGCCGCCGGGAGGTCTGCAACGTGCACAGGCCGAGCACCGGCGGTAGAGACAGACGGGTGTGAGCCGCGGCGGCAGCAAGGAATCCGCCCTCGAAGTCCAGATTGTGGGCGACCAGGGCAGTACCCGCCATGAACGCGAACGCCTCCGGCAGCGCTTGGTCCAGGCGCGGCGCCCCGGTGAGATCGGCGTCGTCAATGCCATGGACCTCCCGGGCGCCAAGACTTGAACCAGGGCTGTCGACCAATGTGGCGAACTCGTCGAGGACCGTGCCGTCCGCGGTGAACTTGACCAAGCCGATCTCCACGATCTGATCGGTGCTGGGGTCCAGGCCGGTGGTCTCGATGTCGATCGCAGTGAACGTGACGCCGTCGACGGTGTGCCTGGTAGGCGTGCGGGTGAGCAGAGCGCGGGGGATTTCCGATGCTGTTGCTGTGGATGCGGGGTTTGCACCGCGAGTGCCGACGAGGCCGGATCGTGCTGCGGGTGGCGCCGAGGCCGAGGCGGAAACAGGCCTGCGTGGCTTGGTCACGCTATTACGCTGGGGGATTTGCTGGACCTTCGGCTCGCTGGCGGTACGGATTTGCGGGCCGGGACTCGCCGACAGTGCCTTCGCCACCGCGGCGGTGGCACCATCGCGGGACACCTGAAGTTGCCATTGCAGCCCTTGCGGGGAGGTGATGTCGAGGGTGCTGTAGCGCATCACGGGAAGCTGGCGGTTGTCCTTGTAGCGCCGATCCGGTCCGCCCTTGACATTCACGTACTGCCACGTGTGGTCCACCTGGACGGCGTCGCCGGGCAGCGCAGCGTCCTCAATGAATCGGGTGTGGCCGGCAGACGCGTGCAGGTGCGCGTAACCGACGTCGCTGAAGTGCTTGCCATCCCGTACCAGGGCGCGGTCGGGCAGGAAGTACAGGGCAGCTTTGCCTGCCCGGATCGACGGGACGGCGATGTTGGTGGCCAATTCCTTGGGACCCGACGTCGTCGCCGAGCCCGTCACCCGCGACAGCAGCCTTCCGGCACCGGAGTTCGTCTTGAACTGATAGGTGGTGGTCACCGCCCCCGATTGCAGCACCCGCCAGACCCGCTGCGAATCTGTCAGCCAGTCCCATTGCGTCACCAGGGAGTCGAACCAGGACGAGTGGTCATCGTGGACGTCGTAGAACAGCACCACCGTCTTGTGGGCGCGGTCGTTGAGTACCAGCCAGGCGCACCCGGGAGCCGCCAATACCCACACGATCAGTCCGAACGGCAGCGTCACCAAGCCGAGCAAAAACGCCACGCCGATCGCCCACCAACCCCATGCCACCCGGCTCGACGCGCCGTTGAGTTGCTCAACCACGTCGTCACTGCTGGTCGGCTGCAACTCGAATGCCGTGCTGCCGGTGACGTCCTCCATGACCACGCCGCTGGGCCGGAAAGCCTGAGCGGAAGCCCGCTGCGTCGGTTTGGTGGGTTGCGGGGGATGTGGCTGCGACCTGGCGCCGAGCGTTGCCCGGTAGTACACGCCGCCACGGCCCATGTGCACGTAGTGTCCGCGCGGGCCGGTGCCGGCGCGGAACCCCGGAATGCCGGTACTGACACCGATGCCGGATTTGCTCAGATTGAACCGGAACGGACCCGCCTTGATGCTTTTGCGCAGATAGAAGCTCACTTCGATGCCTCGTCTCTCGTTCCTCTCGACGGCATCGTGCCACACATCGTGTTTGCGGGGGCCAGAACAACCGGCCATCATGGTGGCTCCGGCCACAGGAGCGGAAAGGTCTCATCAGGTGCTGGGCAAGCATTTCGTGTTGTTTGAGACAGCTAAGCCAGGCATGTCGGGCAGTTCAACCCGATTGTGTCCCGGCGATGGATTCGGCAACCTGCACGATGCTGCCGATGGCCTCGGCCTGGTCGTCAATCTCAGCCAAGGAATTCATCGATTCTTGTTCATCTAGCCGTCGTGTGGAGTGGCCGTTCTACCGCGGTCAATGGGGGTAGATTCCCGGCTCGCAACCAACCTCCTGCTGGTCTGCCCGTATCACCACCGCCTGCACCATCGCGGCATCATCACCATCACCGGCACCGCAGCCAACCTCACCGTCACCGACACCACCGACCGACCACTGAGCAACGCCTCACCTGGCCCGGCCACCCAAGAAACCCCCACCCGCAGTGCCGCCCAGCAAAGGACTCACCGGCGAACGCGCCCAATGGTGGTGGTACCAACCATTCCAACCACAAGCACCACCGACCACAAACCAGAACTGATCGCGGCGGCATATCAAACCGGTTGGGGCATCAAACAGTCCGCTCGCAGCGCCTACAAGGCGCGGTCCTGACGCCGCTACCCGCGCAGCTTCGAGGCCAGCCGCCGGTTCACCGGGTCGGGCAGCAGGTCAGACACATCCCCGCCCATCGCCGCCACCTCCTTGGCCAGCGACGACGACACGAACGAATACCGCGGCGTGGTCGCCACAAAGAAGGTGTCCACCCCGGCGATGTGCTTGTTCATCTGCGCCATCTGCAGCTCGTACTCGAAATCGGTGCCGGTGCGCAGGCCCTTGACGATCGCGGTCAGTCCCCGCTCCCGGACGAAGTCGACCACCAGGCCGCGGCCGGACTCGGCTCGCACATTGGGCAGATGCGCGGTGGCCTCACCGATCATCTCCAGGCGCTCCTCCAGGCTGAACATGCCCTTCTTGGCCGGATTGATGAGCACGGCGGCCACCACCTCATCAAACTGCGCGGCCGCGCGCTCCAGGATGTCGACATGCCCCAGGGTCACCGGGTCGAACGAACCAGGACATACCGCGCCACTCATAGCTGTCGACGCTAGCAGCAGGTCTACGCCAGCTCGGCCAGCTCCAGTCGGGTGTCGCCATAGCGGCGATCAGGCCAGGACTGCCAGCCGTCCGGCCAGCACACCGCGGGACTGGACGCCGCCCGCTCGATCACCACGACGGTGCCCGGCCCGGCCCAGCCGCCCTCGGCCAGCAACACCGGAAGCGCGTCGATGTCGGCGGCGGCCACGTCGTAGGGCGGATCGGCCAGCACCAGATCGACCGGCGTCTCGGCCCCGGCGGCCAGCACCGCGGCGACCGTGCCTCGGCGCAGCGTCGCACCGGGCAGTCCCAGCGCGGAGATGTTGCCGGCCAGCACCTCGGCGGCCCGGCGGTCGGATTCGACGAACAGTGCCCGGGCCGCGCCCCGCGACAACGCCTCCAAGCCCAACGCCCCCGACCCCGCATACAGGTCCAACACCGTCATCCCGGTCAGGTCCAACCGAGCGGCCAGCACGTTGAACAGCGCCTCCCGCACCCGGTCTGTGGTCGGCCGGGTTCCGCGCGGGGGCACGGTGATGCGCCGACCACCGGCCGCACCGCCGACGATGCGTGTCAGCTCAGCACCACCAGTAGGTCGCCGCCTTCGACCTGAGCGGTCTCCGAAACCGCGACCCGCGCCACGGTTCCGTCGGACGGTGCGGTGATGGCGGCCTCCATCTTCATCGCCTCGATGGTGGCCACGGTCTGCCCGGCGGTGACCTGCTCACCCTCGGCCACCCCGATGGTGACTACCCCGGCGAACGGGGCAGCGACGTGGCCCGCCTTGGTGCGGTCGGCTTTCTCGGCCACCGGCACCTCGCTGGCGATGCCGCGGTCACGCACCTCCACCGGCCGCAACTGGCCGTTGATGATGCACATGACCGTGCGCATACCTCGTTCGTCGGGCTCGGAGATGGCCTGCAGGCCGATCAGCAGCTCCACCCCGCGCTCCAGCCGGACCCGGTGCTCCTCCCCCTGCCGCAGCCCGTAGAAGAACTGATTCGCCGACAGCTGCGAGGTGTCGCCGTAGAGGTCTCGATGCGCCTCGAATTCCTTGGTGGGACCGGGGAACAGCAGCCGGTTCAGCGTGGCCTGGCGCTTGGGACCGGCCAGCGCCAGCGCGGCCTCGTCGTCGACGGACAGCTGCTGCACCTCCCGCGCCGGGCCCCGTCCGACTAAAGCCTTGGTGCGCAACGGTTCCGGCCAGCCACCGGCCGGCTCGCCCAGTTCGCCGCGCAGGAAGCCGATCACCGAATCGGGGATGTCCACCCGGGCCGGATCGGCCGCGAACTCCTCGGCGGTGACGCCGGCGCCGACCAGGGCCAGCGCCAGATCACCGACCACCTTCGAGCTCGGGGTGACTTTGATCAGCCGGCCCAGCACCGCATCGGCTCCGGCGTAGTTGGCCTCGATCTCCTCGAACCGATCTGCCAGACCCAGCGCCTTGGCCTGCTGGTGCAGATTGGAGAGCTGACCGCCTGGGATCTCGTGGCGGTACACCCGGCCGGTCGGTCCGGCCAGCCCCGATTCGAACGGCGCGTAGACCTTTCGCACACCCTCCCAATACGGTTCCAGATCGCACACCGCCGACAGCGACAGGCCGGTGTCGAACTCGGTGTTCGCCGCGGCGGCCACGATCGAGCTGAGCGCGGGCTGGCTGGTGGTTCCGGCCAGCGGCCCCGATGCCCCGTCGACGGCGTCGGCACCGGCGTGCCAGGCCGCCTCGTAGGTCGCCAGCTGGCCGCCCGGGGTGTCGTGAGTGTGGACGTGGATCGGCAGGTCGAAGCGACTGCGCAGTGCACTCACCAGGGTGGTCGCCGCCGCTGGCCGCAGCAGCCCGGCCATGTCCTTGATGGCCAGCACGTGCGCGCCTGCCTCGACGATCTGCTCGGCCAGCCGCAGGTAGTAGTCCAGGGTGTAGAGCGTCTCAGCCGGACTCGTCAGGTTCCCCGTGTAACACATGGCGACTTCGGCTACCGCGCTGCCGGTTTCGCGGACGGCGTCGATCGCCGGACGCATCGAATCGACATTGTTGAGCGCATCGAAGATCCGGAAGATATCAATACCGCTACCGGTTGCTTCCTGCACGAACGCCGAGCAGACCAACTCCGGATAGGGCGTGTAGCCGACGGTATTGCGGCCCCGAAGGAGCATCTGCAGGCAGATGTTCGGCAGCGCCTCCCGCAGCACGGCCAGTCGCTCCCACGGGTCTTCCTTCAAGAACCGCAGTGCCACATCGTAAGTCGCGCCGCCCCAGCACTCCATCGACAGCAGCTGCGGGGTGGTCCGGGCGATGTGGGGCGCCACGTTGAGCAGGCCCTTGGTGCGCAGCCGGGTGGCCAGCAGCGATTGGTGCGCGTCCCGGAACGTCGTGTCGGTGACGGCGACCGCCGGCGATTCCCGCAGCCAGCGGGCGAACCCCTCCGGACCGAGCTCGGCCAGGCGCTGCTTGGAACCCGGCGGAGGCGCACTGGACAGATCAACCTGGGGCAGCTTGTCGCGCGGGTATGCCGCCGAGGGCCGCGCACCGTGCGGCTGGTTGACGGTGACGTCGGCCAGATAGGTCAGGATCTTCGTGCCGCGGTCCGCGGACGACCGCGCCGTCAGCAGCTGCGGACGTTCGTCGATGAACGACGTGGTGAGGTGCCCGGCCCGGAAGTCGGGATCGTCGAGCACCGCCTGCAGAAACGGGATGTTCGTCGACACCCCGCGGATGCGGAACTCGGCGATCGCCCGGCGCGCCCGCTGCACGGCGGTGGGGAAATCCCGGCCACGGCAGGTCAATTTGACCAGCATCGAGTCGAAGTGCGGGCTGATCTCGGCGCCCAGGTTGGTACCGCCGTCGAGCCGGATGCCGGCCCCGCCCGGGCTGCGGTAGGCGGTGATACGGCCGGTGTCGGGCCGGAAACCGTTCGCCGGGTCCTCGGTGGTGATCCGGCACTGCAGTGCCGCGCCGTGCGGGACGATGTCGTCCTGCCGCAGGCCCAGACTGTCGAGGGTCTCTCCGGCGGCGACCCGCAGTTGCGACGAGACCAGATCGACGTCGGTGATCTCCTCGGTGACGGTGTGCTCCACCTGGATTCGCGGATTCATCTCGATGAACACGTAGTGGCCACGCTCGTCGAGCAGGAACTCCACCGTGCCAGCGCAGCTGTAGCCGATGTGCCGGGCGAACCTGACGGCGTCAGCGCAGATCCGTTCCCGCAGAGCCGGATCCAGGTTCGGCGCCGGCGCCAACTCGACGACCTTCTGATGACGGCGTTGCACGCTGCAGTCACGTTCGTAGAGGTGGACCACGTTGCCGTGGGTGTCGGCCAGGATCTGCACCTCGATGTGGCGCGGATTGATCACCGCCTGTTCGAGGTAGACCGTGGCATCGCCGAACGCTGACTCGGCCTCCCGGCTGGCGGCCTCCACAGCCTCGGCCAGCCCATCGAGGTCCGCTACTCGGCGCATCCCGCGGCCACCCCCGCCGGCAACCGCCTTGACGAACAGCGGGAAGTCCATATCGGTTGCGGCCGAGACCAATTCGTCCACCGAACGGGACGGTTCCGACGACACCAGGACCGGCAGCCCGGCCTCGCGCGCGGCGGCCACCGCATGAGATTTGTTGCCGGCCAATGCCAGCACCGCCGCGCTCGGACCGACGAACGTGATTCCGGCATCGGCACATGCCTGCGCCAGCCGCGGATTCTCCGAGAGGAAGCCGTATCCGGGATAGACCGCGTCGGCGCCGCAGCGCTTGGCGGTGGCGACGATCGCCTCCACCGACAGGTAGCCCCGTACCGGGTGCCCCGGTTCGCCGATCTGGTAGGACTCGTCGGCCTTGAGCCGGTGTATCGAATTACGGTCCTCGTAGGCGTAGACCGCAACCGTCTCGATGCCGAGTTCGTAGGCGGCGCGGAACGCGCGGATGGCGATCTCTCCGCGGTTGGCAACCAGCACCTTGGAGATCAATCGGCACCCCCTAGAACAATGTCAGCCAGTAGTCCTGAAACCTGAGGAATATCAACAGGAATAACGCGATAAACCATAACGCAGCAATCGTCCAACGCCACCGGTGCAAATGCTGCAAAATATTGCGTTCACGATCAGCCCCGAATGCGAAGCTTGCGAATATCGTGAGCAGCGCCACCGTGACCGCCCACACCACCATGCAGTACGGACACAGCGCACCGATCCGGTACAGACTTTGGAAGATCAGCCAGTGCACGAAACCGGCTCCGACCAGCGTGCCGAGCGCCAGACCGATCCAATACCACCGCGGCAGAGGGGTTTTCGTGACCGCCAACACACCTGTGACCGCCACCACAGTGAACGCCACGATCCCCATCAGCGGGTTGGGAAAACCGAACACCGACGCCTGCGGAGTGGCCATCACAGGCCCGCAGGACAGCACCGGGTTGAGATTGCACGACGGCACGTACGCCGAATCGGCCAGCAGGCGGATCTTTTCCACGGTCAGCGTGACCGAGGCCGCCAGACCGATGAGCCCCGCGATCAGCACCGCCCAAGCCTGAGGCGCCGATACCGTCACCCCCGGCGTCTGCGGGGGTGACGTCTCGACCGCCGACGCCGTGATGGTCACGACTCCTGGGCCGGCGCTTCCATGCCGGGCACGTCGCCGACGATCTCCCGGATCTTGGAGACCAGCGCCTCCGGGGTCGACGGGCGGTAGTCCTCGCCGTTGATGCGCAACGTGGGGGTCGCGTGGATACCGGCGGCCTGAGCCATGCCGCCCACCATCTTGAGGTACTTGCCGCTGTTGATGCACGCCGGAACGGTGCCGGCGGCGCCTGCCTGGCGAGCCAATTCGATCAGGCGCTTGTTGTCGGGGAAGTCCGTCCCGATCTCCGACGGCTGCAGTTCCTGGGTGTAGAGCGCGGTGTGGAACCGGCGGAACGCGTCGTTGCTCTCGTCGGCGACGCAGTAGGCCGCGGCACCGGAGCGCGAGGAGTAGTCGTCGTTCTGCGACCGGTCCAGGATCGCGACCATGTGGTAATCCGCTGCGATCGCGCCGCTGTCGATCAGGCGCGACACCGCCGGGCCGAGCACCCGCTCCAGGTTTCCGCACGCCGGGCACAGGAAGTCCTCATAGAACGACACCACGGCCTTCGGTTCGTCAGAGCCGTCCTTGGTGACCAGCTTGCTGGAGGTCACCCGGATCGCCTCTCCGGCCCCAGCCCCCTTCTTGTGACTGTTGGACACCACGATGTAGCCGATCAGGCCCACCGCGAAGATCACCACGACTGCGACGAGGCCGATCTGCATAGCGAGGTTGCGTTTGTGATCGGCGGCCCTCAAGCCGGAGGCGCCGGGGCGTTTGGGTTTGCTGGCCACTGTCCGTTGGTCCTCGTTTTCGGTGGTCGGTTTTGCGGTTCAGAGTACCGGCGCGTGCCGGAGGTCTCAGCCGCGGCTGAGGTGGGCGCGCAGCGCCGAGATCAACTCACTGGTCGCGGTGGCGCTGCCGCCGCCCAGGCCGAACAGGTTGATGAAGGCGTGCGTCAGCGACCGCATCTGCCGTAGGTCGACCGTGACCCCGGAATCGCGCAGTGCCGTCGCGAACAGTTCTCCTTCGTCGTGCAGCGGGTCGAAGCCGGCGACGGCGATCAGTGCGGGCGGCAATCCCGACAGATCACCGGCCAGCAGCGGCGATACCCGCGGGTCGGTCGGATCCAGCTTCGAGCGACCCACGTACTGGGCGGTGAACCAGTCGATGTCGTGCTTGGTCAGCAGGAAACCGTCGCCGTAGAGGGTGCGCGAGCGGGTCTGGGCGGTGCAGTCGGTCACCGGGTAGATCAGCCACTGCAGGACGGGTGCCGGTCCCCCGCCGTCACGCGCCAACAGCGCCACCGCGGCGGCCAGGTTGCCGCCGGCACTGTCCCCGCCCACCGCCACCCGTCCGGGAATCCCGCCCAGCTCCGCGGCGTGATCATAGGCCCAGCGGAACGCCGCGTAGGCGTCGTCGAGCGCGGCCGGTGCGGGGTGCTCAGGCGCCAGCCGGTAGTCCACCGAGAGCACCGCGATGTCACCGTCGCGGCAGGTCAGCCGGCAGATCGCGTCGTGGCTGTCCAGGTCGCCGAGCACGAATCCGCCACCGTGGTAGAAGACCAGCAGCGGCTTGGCTTCAAGATCGCCGCCGACCGGCCGGTAGTGCCGGGCGGGTATGTCACCGTCCGGGCCGGGCAACGCGATGTCGCGGACATCGCAGCCGTGGATGTCCGCACCGCCGAGTCCGGCGGTCGTCTGACGCAGCTGGGCGCGAGAGAGGGTCGCGTCGCCGTCGACGACCAAGCCGTTGATGCCCATTGCGCGCTGCGCGGCCAGCGTCAACCGCAGCGTGGGGTCCAGGGTGTTGCCGTCGATGGTCACCGACCGCCCGCCGGTCATCAGCCGCTGCACCCCGATCGGCAGTCGGGGCATCGCCTTCATGCCTACGTTCATGGCGGTGCCCTGCAGCCGATCTGTCCATCGCGCCGGAGATCCGGAGCCGGATCCGCCTGGCAGACTGCGTGGCATGACTGCTGGAAGTGATTTGCGCTCGGTCACGCTGAATGACGGTAACCCGATACCCCGAGTCGGTTTCGGGGTTTACAAGATTTCAGCCGCCGACGCCGAGCAGGCGGTGGCCACCGCGCTCGCGGCCGGGTACCGCCACATCGACACCGCGGCGATGTACGGCAACGAACGCGAGGTCGGACGCGCCGTGCTGACGTCCGGGGTGCCGCGCCACGAGATCTCTGTGGTGACCAAGCTGTGGAACGCCGACCAGGGCTACGACTCGGCCCTGACGGCGTTCGACGCGAGCATGGCGCGCCTGGGCCTCGACTTCCTGGACCTCTACCTGATCCACTGGCCGCTCCCGGCGAGCGGCAAATTCGTCGATACCTTCCGGGCGCTGGCCCATCTGCGCGATCAGGGCCGGATCCGCTCGATCGGGGTGAGCAATTTCGAGCCCGAACACCTCAAGATGCTCATCGACGGAACCGGCATCGTGCCCGTCGTCAACCAGATCGAATTGCACCCGCGATTCAGCCAGGCCGAATTGCGGGAAGTGCACGCACATTTGGGGATTGCCACCGAGGCGTGGGCGCCGCTGGGGCAGGGTTCGCTGCTGGAACACCCGACCGTCACCGAGGTCGCGGAGCGTTACGGCAGGACATCGGCGCAGGTGCTGATCCGATGGCACATCCAGCTGGGTAATATTGTGATTCCGAAATCGGTCAGCCCTGAGCGCATCGTGAGCAATTTCGAAGTCTTCGACTTCGAACTCGGCACCGCCGAGATGGCCGCGATATCCTCGCTCGACGACGGCACCCGATTGGGACCCGATCCACGCACATTCGATTACACAGGTAGGTGAGATGACGCCGGGCACTGCGATCCCCTCCGTCGCCCTCAACGACGACCACACGATGCCGACTCTGGGTATCGGGGTGGCTGAGCTCTCGGAGGCCGAGACCGAGCGGGCCGTCTCGGCCGCACTGGAGCTCGGGTGCCGGTTGATCGACACCGCCAAGGTGTACGACAACGAGGCCGCGGTGGGCCGGGCGATCGCCGCGTCCGGCATCCCACGCGACGAGCTGTTCGTCACCACAAAGCTGGCAAACGCCGACCACGGGGTCGACGCCGCCATCGCGGCCTGCCAGGCCAGCTTGGAGCGACTCGGGCTGGACTACGTGGACCTGTATCTGATCCACTGGCCGGCCCCGGCGCTGGGCCTCTACGTCGACAGCTTCGGCGGGCTGATCCAGGCCAAGGAACTGGGCCTGGCCCGCTCGATCGGGGTGTGCAACTTCACCCAGGAGCACCTCAGCGACGTGACCGACCTGGCGTTCGAGACCCCGTCGGTCAACCAGATCGAGCTGCACCCGCTGCTCAACCAGGCCGAGCTGCGGGCCTTTCACGCCGAGCGTGGCATCGTCACGCAGGCCTACAGCCCGTTGGCGGTGGGCCGGCTGCTGGACCACCCGACGGTCACGGCGATCGCCGGCGAATACGGCAAGACCCCGGCGCAGGTGCTGATCCGGTGGAGCCTGCAGCTGGGCAACGCGGTCATCCCGCGGTCGGCCCAGCCGGAGCGCATCGCTTCCAACCTCGATGTGTTCGGCTTCGAGCTGGCCGACGAGCACATGGACAGCCTGGGCGGGCTCAACGACGGCACCCGGGTGCGCCAGGACCCGCTGACCTACACCGGCCTCTGATCGGCGCTCACCCGCTTCGCTGGGCGATCCGCTCCACCAGCCGGGCCCGCACCTGCGGCCACTCCTGGTCGATCACCGAGTAGACCATCGTGGTGCGCCACGATCCGTCGCGGCGGCGGGCGTGCCGGCGCAACTCGCCCTCCTTGGTCGCCCCGATGCCCAGCACAGCGCGCTGGGACCGCTCGTTGAGATCGTCGACGTTGAACTGCACCCGGGCCACGCCCAGCGCGTCGAAACAGTGGTCCAGCAGCAGCAGCTTGGCTTCGGAGTTGATCGCCGACCCGCGGGTCCGCTGCGACAGCCAGGTGTAGCCGACCGTCACCCGGCGGTGCACGTCGCTCATGTCGTAGATCGACGTCGTCCCGACGATCTCACCCGTGGCGGCCTCGACCTGGGTCAGCACCTGCCGATCCGAGGCCAGCGCGTCGGCCACGGATTCGTCGGTGGGCGGGCCGGAATGGTTGTTGCCGTAGAGGAAATAGCGGGTGGCCTCGAGGTCATAGGCGCGGGCCAGGCCGTCCACGTCGGCGAGGACCGTCGGCCGCAGCAGCACCCGTTCCCCGTGCAGCGTGGGCGCGGTGGCCCAGTGGTCGATCGCCATGCTTCCCCCAAATTGGTCGGGCCCTTATCCGGTCGGGCACGTCGCGGCGGCCCGCCGCAGCACCTCCGCCGACGGCTGATCCAGACGCAGCGCGTAGCCCCGCAGAACGGCAATGTAGGCGACGGCGTACTGGCAGGCGAATGATTTATTCGGCGGCATCCACTGTCCCGGCCCGGCATCGCCCTTGTCCTGGTTGCCCTGCCCGGCGACCGCCAGCAGGTTGGCGGGATCGTTGGCGAAGCGCAACCGCTCGCGGAACGGCCAGGCCGAGGCGCCCATGTCCCAGGCGTAGGACAGCGGAACGATGTGGTCGATCTGCACGGCCTCGCCGATCTTGGCGCCGCGGGTGAAAGCGACGGTGGCGTTGGTGTACGGATCGTGCAGGGTTCCGCTGGCCACCGCATTGGCGCAGCGTTTCGTCGACACATGGGTGATGTCGACGAGGTCGCGGTTGAGGATGTCGTTGCGGGTGTCGCAGCCGTTGTGGCCGCCGGGCGCGTCGTTGTCGTCGTCCCAGGCGTCGCCGAACACCGAGCGCCGGTAGTCGTGGCGGTGGGTGCGCGCCGGAACCACCGTGATCCCGGCCAGCACGTCAGCACCGGCCTGCACCGTGGGCATGCCGGATTGGGCGACCAAGGCTCGGCTGCTCCTGCTCACCGTGGACACGGTCTGATAGGCCACGATCACGGCGAGCGCCGCCAGCACGGCCAGCCACAGCAGGGTTTTACGGCTCGTCATGACTTGTCCAGGTACTCGATGTCGGTGAACGGCTCTGCCAGCAGGGCCAATCCGGAGTCAGCGGGATCGGCGTCCCAGGCCTTCACGCAGAACGCCCGGGCCGCCTCGATCACCTCGCCATGGTCGGCCAGGGACAGCAGTTTGAGGCCGCCTCGCCAGCCGGACTGGTTGCGGCCCAGCACATCTCCCTCTCCGCGCTCTCGCAGGTCCAGGTCGGCCAAGGCGAATCCGTCCAAGCTGCCCGCGACGGCCTGCAGGCGCTGCCCCGCTTTGGATCCAGGACCACTGGAGGTCACCAGCAGGCAGAGGCTGGCATGCTCGCCGCGGCCGATCCGGCCGCGTAGCTGGTGCAGCTGGCTGATACCGAACCAGTCGGCGTCGGCGATCAGCATGACGGTGGCATTGGGTACGTCGACGCCGACTTCGATGACCGTGGTGCAGACCAGCACGTCAACCTCACCGCTGCGGAATGCCGACATCACCGCGTCCTTCTCGTCCCCGGTCAGCCGCCCGTGCATCAGTCCCAGCCGCAACCCCGACAGCGGCCCTGCCCGCAGCTGATCGAACAGCCCCACCGCGGTGGCCGAGGTTCGGCCGCCCTCATCGGCGGAACCGGGTTTGCTCGGCTCCTCGGTCTCGTCGATGCGGGGCGCCACCACGTAGGCCTGTCGTCCGGCGGTCACCTCCTCGCGGATCCGCACCCAAGCCCGATCCAACCAGGCCGGCTTGTCCTTGATAAAGATCACCGAGCTCGCGATCGGCTGGCGGCCGCGGGGCAGCTCGCGCAGCGTGGAGGTCTCCAGATCGCCGTAGACGGTGAGCGCCACCGTGCGCGGAATCGGGGTGGCGGTCATCACCAGCAGGTGCGGAGTGATGTCGTCGGGGGCTTTGGCGCGCAACCGATCTCGCTGCTCGACGCCGAATCGGTGCTGTTCGTCGACGACCACCATGCCCAGCTTGTCGAATTCGACCGCGTCGACCAGCAGGGCGTGCGTGCCGACGACGATGCCGGCTCGGCCGGCGGCGATCTCGGCGCGAGCCTGCTTCTTGGCGGCCGCGGACATCGATCCGGTGAGCAGCGCCACCGCGGTGGCGTTGTCGGCACCCCCGAGTTGGCCGCCGAGCGCCAGCGGTCCGAGCATGTCGCGGATCGATCGAGCGTGTTGGGCGGCAAGCACTTCCGTCGGAGCGAGCAGCGCACACTGGTAGCCGGCGTCGACCAGCTGCAGCATGGCCAACAGCGCCACGATCGTTTTGCCGGAGCCGACTTCACCCTGCAGTAGCCGGTTCATCGGCCGGGAGGCAGCCAGCTCGGTCTCCAGCACGTCGAGTACCTCACGCTGGCCGGCGGTCAGCTCGAAGGGCAACCGCCCCAGCATTTCCGCCGCCAGGCCGTCGGGGATTCCCGGCGCCGGCGGGCCGGATTCGGACAGTTCACCGTTGCGGCGCATCGCCAGCGCCCACTGCAGACCGAACGCTTCGTCGACGGCCAGCCGATCCCGGGCGCGGTCCCGTTCGGCGGCGTTCTCCGACAGATGGATCGCGCGCAGCGCTTCGTCTTCGCCGAGCAGACCGCGTTCGGTGCGCACCGCAGCCGGCAGCGGGTCCGGAACCGGGTCGAGGACGTCGAGCACCTGCCGCACACAGTTGAAGATGTCCCAGCTCTGCAGTTTCGCGGTCGCCGGATAGATCGGGTAACAGCTGCGCTCGAAGTCCGCCTGGTTGACCTGCCCGCTGACCTTTTGCGATGCATCGGCGATGTTGCGCAGTGAACTGCTGCCGAAGTTGCGATCGTGGGCCGCACCGTCGGCTTCCTTGAGTACCAGGAAGTCCGGATGGGTGAGCTGGATCGCACCCCGAAACAGCTTGACCTCCCCGGACAGCATCACCCGGGTCCCGGGAGTCAGCCGCCAGCGCAGGCCTTTGGGGTTGAAGAACGTCGCACTGACCTTGTTGCGGCCGCTACCGACGGTGACGGCGAGGTATTTGCCGTTGCGCCGCTGCATGTCTTTGAGCACCGCCGAGCCGATGGTGTCGACGATGGTGATGTGGTCGCCTTCGGCGGGGCGACTGTCCGCCGCGCCGCGCACCCCGGTGCCTTCCACGTAGCTGCGCGGGTAGTGCCGCAGCAGGTCTCCGACGGTCCGGATGCCGAAGCATTCGGCGAGTTTCCCGGCGGCATCGGAGCCGACGATGAAATCCAGCCGGTCAGCCAGCGTCACCGTCACTATTCGACCCCGATCAGCAGCACGTCCCCCCGATGCCCGGTGAAGTAGATCGCCAGTTCGATACCGGGGTGCTCGTCGTGCACATGCTTGGCCAGCACATCGACCACATTGCCTTCCACGCCGTCACGCCCGTCGCCGAACAGCACCGTCACCAGCTCGCCGCCGGCCGCCAACAGCAGGTCGATCAGGCCGATGGCGGCGGCACCGACATCACGGGCCACGATCAACACCTCGTCGCCGGCGATGCCCAGCCCGTCACCGGGCCGGCAGGTACCGGCCCACGTCAGTGCCTGCTCGGTGGCCACCCGCACCGAACCGTAGCGGGTGGTGCCCGCCACCCGGGCCATGGTGTAGCCGTCGTCGACCACCGGACGCCCCGGATCGTGGACCGCCAAGGCGGACAGTCCCTGCACCATCGACCCGGCCGGGACCGGCACCACCTCGATGCCCCAGCCGATGGCGGCGGTGCATCCGGCCACCAGTTCCTCGGCGGCGACGTAGCCGTTGGGCAGCAGCATCACCTGCGCCGCACCGGTGTCCACCACGGCCCGCAGCAGCTGTTGGGCGCTGACCATCATGGCCGGATCGTCGCTGTGCGGATCGGGCCGCAGCACGCAGGCGCCCTCGGATTCGAACAGCCCCTCGGCGCCGTCACCGTCGACCACGGCCAGCACCGCGCGCTCCCGGGCCCAGCTGCCGGGTGACGGTCCAGCCGCCCCGGCCAGCGCCGAGATCTGAATGCGTCGCGGTCGTCCGAACTCCAGGCCGGCTTCGACCGCGGCTCCGGCGTCGTCGGTGTGCACGTGCACCGAATAACCGCCCACCACTCCCGACGTCGCGATCGCCACCGATTCGCCGAGCTGCGTCAGCCGTACCCGCAGCGCCTCGGTGTCCTCGGGGGCGCATTCGCCCAGCAGGTACATCACCTCGAACTGCGGTGCGGGATGCTCCGTGCCGGCCGCCGGCATCCTGGGCCGCGGGGACGGCTGGTACACCGTCCGGACCGGTGCCTGGCCGGTGATCGTGGACCGCAGCGCGTCGAGCAGCACCAGCAGGCCGCGGCCGCCTGCGTCCACCACCCCGGCGTCGGCGAGCACCTCGAGTTGCTCGGTGGTCTTGTCCAGCGCGTCGGCGGCGGCGTCGGTGGCGGCCGTGATCGCCGTACCCAGCTCCGCCCCATCGGTCGCACACCGGTTGGCGGCTGCCGCGGCGGCCTGCAACACCGACACAATGGTGCCCGGAATCTCCCGGCCCCCCATCGAGGTGATCACCAGCTCGACCCCGTGCCGCAGGCCGGCGCCGAGCAGGGCGGCATCGATGGCGGCGACTGCGGTGTCGGCGGCGGTCACATCGGCCAGGCCGCGCAGGATCTGCGACAGGATCACCCCGGAGTTGCCACGCGCCCCGTGCAGCGCGCCCGACGACAGCGCGGCCGCAACCCGGGCCACCTCCCCCGAGGCGGCCTCGGTGTTGGCCTCGGCCAGGGCCGAACGCATGGTGAACAGCATGTTGGTGCCGGTGTCGGAGTCGGCGACCGGGAAGACGTTGAGCTGGTTGATCTCGTCGGTGTGGGTGATCAGGTCGCCGACCGCGGTGTGCGCCCAGTCCCGCAGGGTGGCCGCGTCCAGCCGACGATCGAGGTTGCCCACCGCCACCCAACCTTCCTGCCGGCACCTCCGGTGGCCGCAAGCCTAATCACTCCGCCCGACACCACAGGTCACACACACCGTCGGGCTGGCGCGGGCCGTTTTTGTGGTTACCCGGCCCGGCGGGTATCCTGATCAGGTTGTCGGGCCACCCGCTCAGGTTGTTGGCCCTCAAGCAGACGTTTTGAGGAGTGTCACATATGGCTGCCGTGTGCGATATCTGCGCAAAGGGCCCCGGCTTCGGCAAGTCGGTGTCCCACTCGCACCGGCGGACCAACCGTCGGTGGGACCCGAACATCCAGGTCGTGCACGCCGTCCGTCCCGGCGGCAACAAGCAGCGCCTGAACGCCTGCACCTCGTGCATCAAGGCCGGCAAGGTCTCCCGCGGCTAAGTCCGCGCTTTCTGCGCGCCGCCGATCGCTGACGGCCACTGACCCAGCCCGCTACCGGGCTAGTCCAGTCGCCAGTCGACCGGCTCTGCTCCCATCTGCGCCAGCAGCTCGTTGGCGCGGCTGAACGGCCGCGATCCGAAGAACCCGCGCGACGCCGACAGCGGCGAGGGGTGCGGTGATTCGATCGCCACGCAGTGGTCGGACAGCATCGGCTTGAGCGTCCCCGCGTCACGTCCCCACAGGATCGCCACCATCGGCTGACTGCGGGTCATCAACGCGCGGATCGCACATTCGGTGACGGCCTCCCAGCCCTTGCCGCGATGCGACGCCGGCGTACCCGGCCGCACGGTGAGCACCCTGTTGAGCAGCAGCACACCCCGCTGCGCCCACGCGGACAGATCACCGTTAGACGGCATGGGATAGCCCAGATCCGCGGTGTACTCGGTGAAGATGTTCGCCAGACTGCGCGGCAGCGGCCGAACGTCCGGAGCGACCGAGAAGCTCAGGCCCACCGCGTGGCCGGGCGTCGGGTACGGATCCTGCCCGACGATCAACACCCTGACGTTGTCGAACGGAAACGTGAAGGCACGCAAGATGTTCTGCCCTTCGGGCAGATAGCCGTGGCCGGACGTCGTCTCCTCGCGCAGAAACTGCCCCAGGGCGGCGACCTGATCGGTCACCGGCGCCAGCGCGGTGGCCCAACCGCTTTCGACAAGTTCAGGAAGTGGACGCGCGCTCATGCCAGGCCTTTCACCAGCAGCACCACGGTGTCCGCACCGGCCCGCCGGTCCTGCGAGATCTCCTGGTATTCCGGCGATTCGGCCCAGGCGCGGAAGGTCTCTTCGTCGGGAAAGGACATCAACACCACCTTCTGTCGATCCCAGCGGCCCTCCACGATCTGGGGTGACTCGTCGGCGGCCAGCAGTGTCCCGCCGTGCCGGGCGAAAATGTCCATGAATTTCGCCTGGTACCGGTCGTAGGCGACGCGATCGGTGAACTTCAGCTGGGCGACGGCGTAGACGGTCACGGCGTCACCCTAACCGTCATAGGACTGCCAGCCCGCCTGACCGCTCCACGGCGCCCCGTCGACCAGTACTCGCGCCGGCCCGTCGGCCACCCGCCCGATCACCCGCCACCCGACCGGCACTGCGGCGGGAAACTCTGTGCTGGGAAAAACGGCGACGAGGGCGTGGTCCTCTCCCCCGCCCAGCACCCACGACCACGGGTCCGCTCCGACTGCGGCGCCGGCCGCAACCAGTGCCTGGTGATCGGAGGCCAGCCCTGCGGTGGACACGTCGATCGTCACCTGGGAGGCGGCGGCCAGGTGACCGAGGTCGGCGATCAGCCCGTCAGAGACATCGGTCATGGCCTGCGCCGCGGCGTCGGCGGCCACCGCGCCCTGGCCGTAGGGCGGCTCCGGGGCCAGGTGCCGTCGTCGCAGATCGTCAAACCCGGCCACCCCGTCGCGCAGGAGCCGCAAACCCGCCGCGGAGCGGCCCAGATCTCCGATCACGGCCAGTGTCCCCCCGGGCCGGGCCCCGGACCGCAGCACCGGCGTCCGGCCGGCCAGGTCGCCGAGCACCGTCACCGACACCACCCAGGAGTCGGCCTGCACCAGATCCCCCCCGACCACGCCCGCGCCCAGCCGGCCGGCTTCGGCCCACATCCCGTCGGCCAGGGCAGCGGCGTCAGCGGCCGAAGTGTGTGCGGGGGCACCGAAGGCGACGACGAACGCGGTGGGGCGGGCGCCCATCGCCTCCACATCGGCGGCGTTCTGCGCGATGGCCTTGCGCCCGACGTCGTGCGGCGTCGACCAGTCCAGCCGGAAATGCCGGCCCTCAATCAGCATGTCGGTGGAGACCACGGTGCGGCCGTCGGCGCAACGCACCACCGCCGCGTCGTCGCCGGGGCCCAGCTCGGTGGTGGCCGGCTGACGGCGGCCGGACACCAACCGGTCGATCATGGGAAACTCTCCAAGCTGACCCAGCGTGGGCTCGTTACCGCGCACAGCCAGGAGTTTAGATGCGATCGACGAGAGGGCGAGGCTTGAGCAACCCGGGGACCGAAGCCGACGGGCCACCGCGCGCCGCGCTGATCGCCGCGCTGGTGGTCGCCGTCGCCGCGGTGGGCGCCGCGCTGGCCTTCGCGGCGACACGCCATCCCGGTGAGCCGCCGGCCGAGCCGATCCGCCTCGCCGCGGTACCGGCCCCACACGCCGCCGACGCGGCCTGCCACGCCGTGTTGGACGGCCTGCCGCAGCAGCTCGGCGACTACCAGCGCGCACAGATCTCAGAGCCCGCCCCCCAGGGGGCAGCGGCCTGGACCGCCGGCACGGGCAACGCGGTGGTGCTGCGCTGCGGCCTGGACCGGCCGGCCGACTTCGTGGTGGGCTCACCGATCCAGGTCGTCAATCGGGTGCAGTGGTTCGAGGTACGCGAAGGAGACCGTGCCACCTGGTATGCGGTCGACCGCCAGGTCTATCTGGCGCTGACCCTGCCGCCGGGCTCCGGGCCCACACCGATCCAGGAACTGTCCGATCTGATCGGCGCTTCGGTTGCCGCGGTGCCGATCAGGCCCGGGCCACCGCGCTAGCGACGGCTGTCGCGTCAGCGCAGTCCCACTCCGCGGGCCAGTGCGGTGTCGACCATCGTCGCCAGCAGCGTCGGGTAATCGACGCCGCTGGCCGCCCACATCCTCGGGTACATCGAGATCGTGGTGAACCCGGGCATGGTGTTGATCTCGTTGATCACCGGACCGTCATCGGTGAGGAAGAAGTCCACCCGGGCCAGGCCCTGACAGTCCAGCGCGGCGAAGGCCTGAACCGCTAACTGCCGCAATGCATCTGCGGTATCGTCGTCGATCTTTGCGGGCACGTCGAGTTCGGCGACTCCGCTGCCGAGATATTTGGTGTCGAAGTCGTAGAACGAGTCGTCAGAGTCGGCACAGTCGTGCTCCACCCGGATCTCCCCCACCGTGCTGGCTGCCACGGTGCCGTCGGGGAATTCGAGTACGCCGCACTCGAGTTCGCGCCCAACGATGGCGGCCTCGATGATGACCTTCGGGTCGTGCCGGCGCGCCTGCGCGATCGCGGCCGGAAGTTCATCGAGGGATGTCACCCGGCTGACCCCGATCGAGGATCCGCCGCGCGCCGGTTTGACGAACAACGGCAGGCCCAACCGCTGCTGGTCGTCGATCGACAACGTCTCCTGGGTGGCCCGCAGCACCGCATACGGGCCGATCGGCAGACCCTCGGCGGCCAGCAGCTTCTTGGTGAACTCCTTGTCCATCCCCGCGGCGCTGGCCAGCACGCCGGCGCCGACATAGGGCAGCCCGGCCAGCTCCAGCAGCCCCTGCACCGTGCCGTCCTCGCCGTAGGGTCCGTGCAGCACCGGGAACACCACATCGACCGATCCCAGCGCCTCGGTGGCCCCCGACGTCTCACCGGACAACGCGATCAGCTGACCGGCTCGCTGCGGATCGGCCGGCAACGCCAGCTCGGCCCCGGAGGCCATCGTGACCGCCGGCAGCTGGCGGTCGTTGATCGCCAGCGCCTCGGGATCCCCGTCGGTGAGAACCCAGGCCCCTTCCGGGGTGATGCCAACGGTGACGACCTCGAAACGCCGCGGATCCAGGTTGCGCAGGATGCTGCCCGCCGAGACGCACGAGATGGCGTGCTCGCTGCTGCGGCCACCGAAGACGACGGCCACCCGGATGCGTTCGTGGGAATTCACACGCCAGAGGGTACCGGCCGACCCGCAGCGGCCGCCTACTCCGGCTTGGTGCGACGTCCCAGCAGCAGCGCCACCGCCTCGCTGACCGACGATCCCTTGTGGCAGACCCGGTGCACGGCATCGGTCAGCGGCATCTCCACGTCGTAGCTCGACGCCAGCGCCAGCACCGACTGGCACGACGTCACACCTTCGACGACGTGACCGTCGGCGGTGCTGGCCAGCCCCGTCGACCCCGGCACCGGGGGCATGATCTCGCCGCGGCCGAGCCGCTCCCCGAACGACCGGTTGCGCGAGTGCGGTGACGTGCAGGTCGCCACCAGATCGCCCACCCCGGCCAGGCCGGCCAGCGTGGCGCCCTTGGCACCGAGCGCGACACCCAGCCGGATGATCTCGGCCAGGCCGCGGGTGATGATCGCCGCTGCGGTGTTCTCGCCCAAGCCCACCCCGGCCGCCATCCCGCAGGCCAGGGCGATGACGTTCTTGCAGGCGCCGCCGATCTCCGTTCCGGTCACGTCGGCGTTCGTGTACGGCCGGAAGTAGCCGGTGTTGAGCATGCGCTGCAGCGCCACCGCGCGACCGGAGTCGGTGCAGGCGACCACGGTTGCCGCGGGCTGCTCGGCGGCGATCTCGGCCGCCAGGTTGGGGCCCGACACCACCGCGACCTGACCGGGATCGAATCCGGTCACCGAGGCGATCACCTGGCTCATCCGCATCAGGCTGCCCAGTTCGATGCCCTTGGCGACACTGACCAGAGTGGCGCCATCGGTCAGATGCGGCGTCCAGCCCTCGAGGTTGGCCCGCATGGTCTGCGCGGGCACGGCCAGCACCACCGTGGTCAGGCCGTCGAGCGCCTCGGCAGCATCGGTCGTGGCGCGCACCCGGTCGGGCACGACGAAACCCGGCAGATAGTCGGGGTTGCGGCGGGTGTCGTTGATCTGCGCGGCGATGTCGGGCCGCCGCGCCCACAGCCTGACCTCGCTGCCCGCGTCGGCAAGCACCTTGGCCAGGGCCGTGCCCCACGCCCCGGCGCCCATCACTGCGACTGTGCCCTCGGTGCTGGTCACCTCACACCACCTCCCTCTAGGCGCATCACCCTAACTCGGCGCGCACACTCCGGCCGCCGAACCCGACGCTGGCAGGATGTGGGTTGTGAACTCCGTACAGGCCGAGAATTCCGGTATCGGCCTGATCATCGCCGTCAAGCGACTCAGCGTGGCCAAGACCAGGCTGGCGCCGGCATTTCCGGCACCGCTGCGTGAAGCCGTGGTGTTGGCCATGCTGGTCGACACCATCACCGCCGCCTCGGCCGCTGCGGGGCTGACGCACATCACCGTGGTCACCCCCGACGAGGCTGCTGCGGCGGCCGCCGCCGAGCTGGGCGCCGAGGTGCTGGAGGATCCGACTCCAGAGGGTCACGACGACCCGTTGAACAACGCGCTCGCCGCCGCGGAACGCTCGGTGGCCGAGACAGCGCCCAATATCGTTGCTCTGCAAGGTGACCTGCCGGCGCTGCAGTCCTACGAGCTCGATGAGGCGATTGCCGCCGCGCGCGCCCACCGGCGCAGCTTCGTCGCCGACCGGCACGGGATGGGCACCGCGGCGCTCTTCGCGTTCAGCGCCGCCTTGGACCCGCAGTTCGGCCGGGACTCGGCCAACCGGCACCGGCAGTCCGGCGCCTTGGAGCTGACCGGAGCCTGGCCCGGCCTGCGCTGCGACATCGATACCCCCGAGGACCTGGCGGTGGCGCGGCGGCTCGGGGTCGGGACAGCGACCATGCGTGCGCTGGCACAGCGTTAGACCGGTGGCGGCAGCACCGCTGATGGGTAATGATTTCGGGGTGGACGACATCGAAGCCGGCGGACTCACCGAGCCCCGCACCGACGAGACCGATTGGCGCACGAATGACGCCGCGCCGGCCGCGCCGCCCGCCGCCACCGCTGCCGAACCGACCGAGGCCGATGCGGAACTGCCCGCAAATCGCTACCTGAACCGAGAACTGAGCTGGCTGGACTTCAACGCGAGGGTGCTGGCGCTGGCCGCGGATACCTCGCTGCCGTTGTTGGAGCGGGCCAAATTCCTGGCGATCTTCGCCTCCAACCTCGACGAGTTCTACATGGTCCGGGTCGCCGGACTCAAGCGTCGCGACGAGATGGGCCTGTCGGTGCGCTCGGCAGACGGCCTGACTCCCCGCGAGCAACTGCGCCGGATCGGCGAGCAGACCCAGCAGATCGCCACCCGTCACGCGCGGGTGTTTCTCGATTCGGTGCGACCGGCGCTGGCCGCCGAAGGCATCCACATCGTCACCTGGGCCGACCTGCATCAGGCCGAGCGTGATCAGCTTTCGACGTACTTCACCGAACAGGTCTTCCCGGTCCTGACGCCGTTGGCGGTCGACCCGGCGCATCCGTTCCCGTTCGTCAGCGGGCTCAGTCTGAACCTGGCGGTGACGGTCAAGCGTCCCGAGGACGGCGGCAATCATTTCGCGCGGGTCAAGGTGCCCGACAACGTGGACCGTTTCGTCGAGCTCGACACCCGCACCGACGGCGGCGACGGAGCCGGCGAGATCCGTTTCCTGCCGATGGAAGAGCTGATCTCGGCGTTCCTTCCGGTGTTGTTCCCCGGCATGGAGATCGTCGAGCACCACGCGTTCCGGATCACCCGCAACGCCGATTTCGAGGTCGAGGAAGACCGCGACGAAGATCTGCTCCAGGCGCTGGAGCGAGAACTGGCGCGGCGCCGGTTCGGGTCACCGGTGCGGCTCGAGGTCGCCGACGACATGACCGAGAACATGTTGGAGCTGCTGCTGCGGGAGCTCGACGTGGACCCCGGCGATGTCATCGAGGTGCCCGGATTGCTGGATCTGTCGGGCCTGTGGCAGGTCTACGGCCAGGACCGCCCGGACCTCAAGGACCGCACCCTTGTTCCGGCCACCCACCCGGCGTTCGCCGAACGGGAAACCCCCAAAAGCATTTTCGCCACCCTGCGGGAGGGCGACGTGCTGGTGCACCACCCCTACGACTCGTTCGCCACCAGCGTGCAGCGGTTCCTCGAACAGGCCGCTGCCGACCCGGGAGTGCTGGCGATCAAACAGACGCTGTACCGCACCTCCGGCGATTCACCGATCGTCACAGCGTTGATCGATGCCGCCGAAGCCGGGAAACAGGTGGTGGCACTGGTGGAGATCAAGGCCCGGTTCGACGAGCAGGCCAACATCAAGTGGGCGCGCAAGCTGGAGAAGGCCGGTGTGCACGTGGTGTATGGGCTCATCGGGCTCAAGACCCACTGCAAGGTGGCACTGGTGGTGCGGCGCGAGGGCTCGGTGATCCGACGGTACTGCCATATCGGCACCGGCAACTACAACAGCAAGACCGCTCGGCTCTACGAGGACGTTGGGCTGCTGACCGCCGACCCGGACATCGGGGCCGATCTCACCGACCTGTTCAACTCGCTGACCGGTTATTCGCGAAAGGTCGCCTACCGCAACCTGTTGGTGGCTCCCCACGGTGTGCGGGCCGGGATCATCGAACGCATCGATCACGAGATCGAGGCGCATCGCGGCGGCGGCGAGTCGGCGGGCCGGGGGCGGATCCGGCTCAAACTGAACTCCCTGGTCGACGAGCAGGTGATCGATGCGCTCTACCGGGCCTCGCGGGCCGGCGTACAGGTCGAGTTGGTGGTGCGCGGAATCTGTGCCCTGCGACCGGGAGTCGAGGGCTTCTCCGAGAACATCGTCGTTCGATCGATTCTCGGCCGCTTCCTGGAGCACTCCCGCATCATCCACTGCCGGGCCATCGACGAGTTCTGGATCGGCAGCGCCGACATGATGCACCGCAACCTCGACCGGCGCGTGGAAGTGATGGTGCAGGTCAAGAATCCGCGACTGACTGCACAACTGGGTGATGTGTTCGACTCCGCAATGGATCCGGCCACCCGCTGCTGGGAACTCGGGCCGGACGGCCAATGGACAGCCGAGCCACGGGCCGGCGCGACGGTCCGCGACCACCAGGTGTCAATGATGGAGCGGCACCGCAATCCCTGATCCGGCGATCAGACGCCGTCCACGAGCCCCTTCTTTTGACCAGCAGGAGTTGTTAAGGTGTCCAAACATTCGTCGTCGAACGGCTCGGCTTCGTCGTCGGGGGCGGAGCGAATCGTCTACGCCTCCGGTGCGGTGCTCTGGCGGCCGCGGCGGAAGGCCGTCGAAGTGGCGCTGATCCACCGCCCCCGCTACGACGACTGGTCCCTGCCCAAGGGCAAGGTCGACCCCGGAGAGACCGAGCCGGTGACCGCGGTGCGGGAGATCCTCGAGGAGACCGGCCAATACGCGCATCTCGGTCGCCGGTTGGGATCGGTCAGCTATCCCGTCCAGCAGGGCGTCAAGAAAGTGCATTACTGGAATGCCCGGGCTCTGGGCGGCGACTTCGTGCCCAACCACGAGGTCGACGATCTGGTCTGGCTGCCTGCCGCCGATGCGATGAAGGAACTGCAATATCCCTACGACCGGAAGATCTTGCGGCGATTTGTCAAGGCTCCGGCCGACACCCAGACCGTGTTGATCGTGCGGCACGGCAGCGCGGGTCGCCGATCCCGTTACTCCGGCGACGACACCCAGCGGCCGCTGGACAAGAAGGGCCGGGCGCAGGCCGAGGCCCTCGTCGGTCAGTTGCTGGCCTTCGGCGCTGGTGAAATCTACGCGGCCGAGCGGGTGCGCTGTCACCAGACGGTGGAGCCGGTGGCCGCCGAACTCGGTGTGGCCGTGCACAACGAGCCGACCCTGTCCGAAGAGGCTTACCGCCGCGATCCGAAGAGCGCCCGTCAGCGGGTGCTCAAGATCGCCGAACAGGGCGGTACCCCGGTCATCTGCACGCAGGGCAAGGTGATTCCGGATCTGATCGCGTGGTGGTGCGCCCGCGACGGGGTCACTCCCGATAAGTCACGCAACCGCAAGGGCAGCACCTGGGTGCTGTCTCTGTCGGGCGGCCGGTTGATCGCCGCCGACCACCTCGGTAGTCCGCTGGCGGCGCCAGTCCTGGTCTGAACAACCGAGCGCCGCGGGGTGTCCCCGCGGCGCTCGGCTATTCACGTTGTTACTTACGGCCTTTACGGGCCGTGGCCTTGGTGGCCTTCTTGGCCGGGGCCTTCTTCACTGCGGCCTTGGTGGCCTTCTTGGCCGGGGCCTTGGTAGCCACCTTCTTGGCGGTCACCTTCTTGGCCGGAGCCTTGGTAGCCACCTTCTTGGCGGTCACCTTCTTGGCCGGAGCCTTGGTAGCCACCTTCTTGGCGGTCACCTTCTTGGCCGGAGCCTTCTTCACCGCCGCCTTGGTCGCGACCTTCTTGGCGGCGACCTTCTTGGCCGGAGCCTTGGTAGCGGCCTTCTTGGCCGCTGCCTTGGTAGCGGCCTTCTTCGCCGGCGACTTCTTCGCCGCCTTCTTGGCCGTACCACCGGCTGCGGCGCCGGCACCGCGCTTGACGGCGAGCCCCTCGGACGGGACGCGCTGCGCGCCAGACACAATCGCCTTGAACTGCGCCCCGGGGCGGAAGGCGGGAACCGACGTCGGCTTCACCTTGACCGTTTCACCGGTACGGGGATTGCGGGCGACGCGCGCGGCGCGACGACGGCGCTCAAACACGCCGAACCCGGTGATGGTGACGCTCTCACCCTTGTGGACGGCGCGCACAATGGCATTGACGAAGTGCTCGACGGCTTCGGTCGCCGACCGACGGTCGGTGTCCAATTCCTTTGTGAGCACCTCGATGAGCTCTGCTTTGTTCATCCAATCCCTCCGAGACCAGTGGCCCTACTTGAGCCGACTAGAGCACACGGTAAACCCTGGTACCACTGATTTCCAAGAGCCACGCGCAATTTCACGTGAGATTATCGGCGAATTCCGCAAACCGGTTAGCGCCCTTGGGCGCTGACGAGAGGTGTTGAATCGCCCGAATTAGGCTCGGCGACAGCCGTCAAGAAGCCGGTACGGTGCGTGGCTTCCAGCTCGGTCGGGATGCCTCGAAGGAATCGATTTCATCGAGTTTCCGCAGCGTAAGGCCTATATCGTCGAGTCCTTCGGACAGCCGCCAAGCGGTGTAGTCGTCAATAGTGAACGCCACCACCGCCGTTCCGGCGGTGATATTCCGATCTTGAAGATTGACAGTGATTTCCAAGCCCGGGCTCTGCTCGATGAGTTTCCAGAGCAGTTCCACATCATCTTGAGCCACCTGGGCCGCCAGCAACCCCGCTTTGCCGGCGTTGCCCCGGAAGATGTCGGCGAACCGAGAGGAGATCACCACCCGGAAGCCGTAGTCGAGTAGCGCCCACACCGCGTGCTCCCGAGAGGAACCGGTGCCGAAATCCGGACCGGCCACCAGTACCGAACCCTGATCGAACGGGCTGACATTCAACACAAAGGACGGGTCGGTGCGCCAGGTTGCGAACAGGCCGTCCTCAAATCCCGTCCGGGTGATGCGCTTCAAATAGACAGCCGGAATGATCTGGTCGGTGTCGACATTGGACCGCCGCAGCGGCACCCCGATTCCGGTATGGGTGCGAAACGCTTCCATGACTTAGCTCCTTTAAATACCGTTGCGGGTCAGTTCAAGTCGGCCGGGGCGGACAGCGTCCCACGGACCGCGGTGGCGGCGGCGACGACCGGGGACACCAGGTGGGTGCGCCCACCCTTGCCCTGCCGGCCTTCGAAGTTGCGGTTGGAGGTCGACGCGCACCGCTGTCCCGGGGCGAGCTGATCCGGGTTCATTCCCAGGCACATCGAGCACCCCGGCTGACGCCATTCGGCACCGGCGGCGGTGAAAACCTCGGCCAGGCCTTCGGCTTCGGCCTGCTGGCGCACCCGCATCGAGCCGGGCACGATCAGCATCCGCACGCTCTCGGCCACCTGTCGCCCGCGCAGCACGTCGGCCACCGCGCGCAGGTCTTCGATGCGGCCGTTGGTGCACGAACCGACGAACACCGTGTCGACGGCGATCTCACGCATCGGCGTACCTGGGTGAAGGTCCATGTATGCCAACGCCTTCTCCGCGGCCCGCTGCTGGGCCTCACCGGCGATGGACTCGGGGTCGGGAACCGTCTCGCCCAGCGGTACCCCCTGGCCGGGGTTGGTGCCCCAGGTGACGAACGGGGTCAGGGCGGCGGCATCCAGATGCACCTCGGCGTCGAACACCGCACCCGAGTCGGTGCGCAGGCTGTCCCAGTAGTTGACGGCGGCATCCCAGTCCGCGCCCGCCGGCGCATGCGGACGGCCCCGCAGGTACTCGTAGGTGGTCGCATCCGGGGCGACCATGCCGGCCCGGGCACCGGCTTCAATGCTCATGTTGCAGATCGTCATCCGGGCCTCCATCGACAGCGACTCGATGGCGCTGCCGCGGTACTCGATGACATATCCCTGGCCGCCGCCGGTGCCGATCTGGGCGATCACCGCCAGGATGATGTCCTTGGCCGTCACGCCGGGCGCCAGCTGCCCGTCTACATTGACCGCCATCGTCTTGAACGGGCGCAGCGGCAGTGTCTGGGTGGCCAGCACGTGCTCGACCTCCGAGGTGCCGATACCCATGGCCAGCGCGCCGAACGCACCGTGCGTGGAGGTGTGGCTGTCGCCGCAGACCACCGTCATGCCCGGCTGGGTCAGGCCCAGCTGCGGCCCGATGATGTGCACGATGCCCTGATCGATGTCACCCATGGGGTGCAACCGGATGCCGAACTCGGCGCAGTTGTGACGCAGCGTCTCAACCTGGGTGCGTGACACCGGGTCGGCGATCGGCTTGTCGATGTCGATGGTCGGCACGTTGTGGTCTTCGGTGGCGATGGTCAGATCCGGGCGCCGCACCTCCCGGCCGGCCAGCCGCAGGCCTTCGAAGGCCTGCGGAGTGGTGACCTCATGAATCAGGTGCAGGTCGATGTAGATGAGGTCGGGTTCGGTCTCGCCGCCGGACACCACCACATGGTCCGCCCAGACCTTCTCGGCCAGGGTGCGAGGCTGCTGCGTCTCAGACATCACTGCCATCCTCAATTCACGTCATCTCATATATTGAGACGATAGTATCTGTATATGGAACAGCATAGCGGCATCGGCGTTCTGGACAAAGCCCTGGCAGTACTGCACACGATCGCCGAATCGCCGTGCGGACTAGCCGAACTGTGCGTGCGCACCGGCCTGCCCCGGGCGACCGCACACCGCCTGGCCGCGGGACTGGAGGCCCACCGACTGCTCGGGCGCGACGACGACGGACGCTGGCAGGTCGGGCCGGCGGTCGCCGAACTGGCGTCCCGCGCCGACGATCCGCTGCGGTCGGTCGGCGCCACGGTGCTGCCCCGGCTGCGGGAGATCACCGGCGAGAGCGTGCAGTTGTATCGCCGTGAAGGTTCCGCACGGGTCTGCGTCGCAGCCCTGGAACCGACTGCCGGGCTGCGAGACACGGTGCCGGTCGGCGCCCGACTGCCGATGACGGCCGGTTCGGGCGCCAAAGTCCTGCTGGCCTACGCCGATCCGGCCGTCCAGCAGGAAGTGCTGGCGGAGGCCAAGTTCACCGGGCGCACACTGGCCGACGTGCGCCGCCGGGGCTGGGCGCAGAGCGTCGCCGAGCGCGAACCGGGCGTGGCCAGCGTGTCGGCGCCGGTGCGCGATCGGCGCGGCACGGTGGTGGCGGCGATCTCGGTGTCGGGCCCGATCGACCGGATGGGGCGGCGCCCCGGGGCGCGCTGGGCCGCCGACCTGCTCGCGTCGGCCGATGACCTGAGCCAGCGCTTATGACGCCGAGCAGTCCCCCGCAAGCGGGCGGTACCCCCAGTGAATGCACCCATTTCGTGCCGAGATGAGGCGCTTTCACCTCTGCTCGCCGGGGGGTCTGATCCGCCTGACAGACTGCTGACATGGGAACCAAGCAGCGCGCACAGATCGTCATGACCTCCGAGGAGGTCGCCGACTTCGTCACCACCCACCGCACCGGGACGTTGGCCACCGTCGGGCCCGACGGCCAGCCTCACCTGACCGCGATGTGGTACGGGGTGGTCGACGGGGAGATCTGGCTCGAGACCAAGGCCAAGTCTCAGAAGGCGGTCAACTTGCGGCGTGACCCGCGGGTCAGCTTCCTGCTGGAGGCCGGCCAGACCTACGACACGCTGCGCGGAGTGTCGTTCGAGGGTGTCGCGGAGATCATCGACGACCCGGACACCATCTTCCGGGTGGGTGTCAGCGTCTGGGAGCGCTACAACGGCCCCTACACCGACGAGATGAAGCCGGGCGTCGACGCGATGATGAACAACCGGGTCGCTGTGCGCATCGTCACACGCCGTACCCGGTCCTGGGACCACCGCAAGCTGGGATTGCCGCCGATCCCGCTGGCCGGGTCCACCGCCCCGACGGCCGACTAAACCGCCCCCACATTCGGAAAAAGGCCCGCACCTGCGAGAGGTGCGGGCCTTTTCTTTGCGTACCCCCGATGGGATTCGAACCCACGCTACCGCCGTGAGAGGGCGGCGTCCTAGGCCGCTAGACGACGGGGGCTAGAACATTTCCGGGTTGCCAGCATAGCTCAACCCAAACGGCCCGCCTAATCGCTTGCGGCGGACCGTTTTTGCTGGGGTACCAGGACTCGAACCTAGAATGGCTGAACCAGAATCAGCTGTGTTGCCAATTACACCATACCCCATTGGCTGGCCATAACCGCTGGTCAGAGTGCCGGTCGGGCACTGCTGGCCAGCCGCTTCGGGCCGACGAGCAGACTACCAAACTTCTTCTCCGAAGTTTGCATCGCGCCTACCCGGCACCGTGTCGGGCAGCCCGCAACCGGGTCAGGCTGCGCCCGGAGCCGAGCAGTTCCAGCGACTCGAACAGCGGCGGGCTGATCGTTCCGCCGGTGACGGCGACCCGGATCGGGCCGAACGCCTTACGCGGCTTGAGCTCGAGCCCGTCCAGCAGCGCCGCCTTCAGGGCGGCCTCGATGTTGGCGGTATTCCAGTCCCCCACAGCCTCCAGGGCGACGATAGCCGCGTCCAGGGCGGGAAGGGCGTCGGGTCCCAGCTCCTTGGCCGCGGCACGCGGATCCAGCGTGTATTCGTCGTCGTTGAAGAACTTCAGCAGTCCCCAGGCGTCGCCCAACACCACAACACGGGTCTGCACCAGCGCCGCGGCCGTCGCGAAGTCGGCGTCGTCGAGCCCGGTGCGGTGACCATGGGTGTCGAAGTGGGCGCGCAACCGCGCGGTGAAGTCGTCGGCGTCGAGCAGCCGGATGTGCTCGGCGTTGATCGCGTCGGCCTTCTTCTGGTCGAACCGGGCCGGGTTGGAGTTGACGTCGGTCACGTCGAACGCGGCGACCATCTCGTCGAGGCTGAACACGTCACGGTCGTCGGCGATCGACCAGCCCAGCAGCGCCAGGTAGTTCAGCAGGCCCTCGGGAATGAAACCGCGGTCGCGGTGCGCGAACAGATTCGACTGCGGGTCCCGCTTGGACAGCTTCTTGGTTCCCTCACCCAGAACCGTTGGCAGGTGCGCGAATTCCGGAATCCGATCAGCCACCCCGATGCGCATCAACGCCTGGTAGAGCGCGATCTGACGCGGGGTTGAGGGCAACAGGTCCTCGCCGCGCAACACGTGGGTGATCTTCATCATCGCGTCGTCGACCGGGTTGACCAACGTGTACAACGGGTCCCCGTTGGCCCGGGTCAACGCGAAGTCGGGAACGGTGCCCGCCGGAAAGGACGTAGGGCCGCGCACCAGGTCGTTCCAGCCGAGATCGACGTCGGGCATCCGTAGGCGCAGGACCGGTTTGCGGCCCTCGGCCAGGTAACCGGCACGCTGCTGCGCGGTCAGCTCACGATCGAAATTGTCGTAGCCCAGCTTGGGGTTACGCCCGGCGGCCAGATGACGGGCCTCAACCTCCTCCGGCGTCGAGAAGGCCTCGTAGGCCTCCCCCGCCGCCAGCAGCTGCGCCACCACGTCCCGGTGGATCTCGGCGCGCTGCGACTGCCGGTACGGGCCGTAGGGCCCGCCCACCTCGGGGCCCTCGTCCCAGTCCAGGTGCAGCCAGCGCAGTGCGTCGAGCAGCGCCAGATAGCTTTCCTCGCTGTCGCGCTGCGCGTCGGTGTCCTCCACCCGGAAGACCAGGGTCCCGCCGGTGTGCCGGGCGTAGGCCCAGTTGAACAGGGCGGTCCGGATCAACCCGACATGCGGGGTGCCGGTCGGCGACGGGCAGAACCGGACGCGAACAGCGGATTCAGTCACGACTTTCCTTTGCGGATTACCGAATTGGACAAGGTGCCAATGCCTTCGACGGAGATGGCCACGGTGTCACCGTGTTCGATGGGGCCGACACCTTCGGGGGTGCCGGTGAGGATGATGTCGCCGGGCAGCAGGGTCATCACCGCGGAGATCCACTCCACGATGGCACCGACGTCGTGCATCATCAGCGACGTCCGGCTGTCCTGCTTGACCGCCCCGTTGACCTCGGTGCGGATCGCCAGGTCGGCGGGGTCGAGGTCGGTGACGATCCACGGTCCGATCGGGCAGAAGGTGTCGTGCCCCTTGGCCCGGGTCCACTGCCCGTCGGACTGCTGCTGGTCGCGGGCCGACACGTCGTTGCCGATGGTGTAGCCCAGGATATTCTCCTTGGCCCGGGCGGCCGGGACGTCCTTGCAGGGCCGTGAGATGACCACGGCCAGCTCACCTTCGTAGTGAACCGGGGAAGCATTGGCGGGCAGCGCAATCGGCACGTTGGGCCCGATGATCGCGGTGTTGGGCTTGAGGAACATCGTCGGGTTGGCCGGTGGGGCACCACCCATCTCGGCGATGTGCGCGGCGTAGTTCTTGCCGATGCAGACCACCTTGCTGGCCAGAATCGGCGCCAGCAGGCGCACATCGGCCAGGGGCCAGGATCGGCCGGTGAACTCCGGTGTGCCGAACGGGTGCTCGGCGATCTCACGGGCGGTCATCTCATGGGGCCGGTCCGGGTCGCCCTCGAGGCTGACAAAGGCGACACCGTCGGGGCTGGCAATTCGACCTAGACGCATTCGGCAAGCCTAATGGCGATCGCAAGCGCGGCGGAGCCGGGCGAAGCGGGTCGCCATCGTCGGCACAAGCCGATCGCAAGCGCGGCGGAGCCGGGCGAAGCGGGTCGCCATCGTCGGCACAAGCCGATCGCAAGCGCGGCGGAGCCGGGCGCTGGGGGCACGATGGGCCGCCGTCATTCGGCACGGCGACATCTGTCGGGCGGGTTGCGTCGGCGGCGGCGCTTCCTGTGGAACCATGAACCGGGTGTCCGCGGAGTCAATCAGCACCGCTGCACGCTGGTCAGTGATGATCGTCGCATTGATGGCGACGATGTGCTCGTTCGTCTTCATCAACGGCATCGCCTTCGTCATCCCGATGTTGGAGACCAAACGCGACACCAACCTGGCGGTGGCCGGCCTGCTGGCATCGATGCCCAGCTTCGGCATGGTGTTGACGCTGTTCGCGTGGGGCGCCCTGCTCGATCGCGTCGGCGAGCGGATCGTGCTGGCGGCCGGCTCAGCGCTCACCGCACTGGCCACGTTTGCGGCCGCGTCGATGGACTCTCTGGTCTGGGTGGGCGCATTTCTGTTCCTGGGCGGTATGGCCGCCGCCAGCGCCAACAACGCCAGTGGCCGGCTGGTGACCGGGTGGTTCCCGCCACACCATCGCGGTCTGGTGATGGGGATCCGGCAGACCGCGCAGCCGCTGGGAATCGCGTTGGGAGCCACGGTGATTCCGGACCTGGCCGAGCACGGCCTGTCGCGGGCGCTGATGTTCCCGGCAACGCTGTGCGCGGTCGCGGCGGTCGCGTGCGCCATCGGGGTGGTCGACCCGCCGCGCAGGCCGCGGTCAGCGGCGACCGGTCAGGAGCTGGCCAGCCCTTATGCCGGTTCGAAGACGTTGTGGCGCATCCACTTGTCCTCGGCACTGCTGATGGTCCCGCAGTGCATGCTCGCCACCTTCATGCTGGTGTGGCTGATCGTCGACACCCACTGGTCGATCGCCACAGCCGCCTCCATGGTGACGGTGTCGCAGTTGCTGGGCGCGGTCGGCCGGGTGCTGGCCGGACGGTGGTCCGACCGGGTGCGGTCGAGGCTACGTCCGATTCGCAGTATCGCCCTGGCCAGCGCGGCCGCGATGCTGGCACTGGCGGTGACCGATCACCTGCACTCGCGTTTCGCCGCGGCCGCGATAGTCGTCGCCACGTTCATCAGCGTGCTGGACAACGGGTTGTCGTCCACCGCGGTCGCCGAGATCGCCGGGCCGTACTGGAGCGGACGGGCACTGGGCATCCAGAACACCACCCAGCCTGTCTCTTATACACATCT
>NZ_CP083986.1:3334607-3334715 GCF_020172685.1 [Mycobacterium] nativiensis
AAAAAAGTAGTCCGCGACGGCTTGGGTCATCCGTGCGTAGTGGTTCAGCAGCCCCACTCCGTCGGGTCCTTTGGCGTTGGACCAGAACATGTCCCAGGCGTGGTTCTG
>NZ_CP083986.1:3334815-3336097 GCF_020172685.1 [Mycobacterium] nativiensis
GGTGGGTCTCGGTCAATGCGGTGCGGGCCAGGTAGACCATCAGCAGGCCGATGGGCACGTTGATCCCGAACGCCAGCCGCCATGACACCTCGGTCAGCGCGCCGCCGACCACCAGGCCCATCACCGACCCGACGGCGGTCATGGCTCCGAATATCGCGGTGGCGGCATTACGGGCAGGCCCCTTCGGGAAGGTGGTGGCAATCAGCGCCAGCGCCGTCGGAGAGGCGATGGCCGAGCCGACACCCTGCAGGAGCCGTGCGATAACCAAGGTGGGGGCGTCCCAGGCCACGGCGCACAGCACCGACGCGATGGTGAACAGCGTGACCCCGCTGATGAAGGTGCGCTTGCGGCCGATGGTGTCGCCGAGTCGGCCGCCGAGCAGCATCAGGCCGCCGAAGGTCAGCACGTACGCACTGATCACCCAGCCGCGTCCCGCGTCGGACAAGCCCAGGTCGTCCTGGATCTTAGGAAGCGCGACGATAGCGACAGTGCTGTCCATGGTCGCCAGTAGCTGCATGCCACCGATGGCGATCACGGCGTAGATGAAGCGACGGGAAGGCAGCCAGGACGACACATACTTGCTGGTCCAGCTCACGAGATCGGAGCCGGTACGTCCAGGGGGAACCGCCCCGGCCGCACCCTCGGACCACTGCGCGCTCGCCCGCCCTGCATCATCGAGTGCAGTCATAACGGGCTACCCTACAGTAATATTAAGAGCTGTTTAAACCCCGAAGCCTGCGACGGCCCCGATAATCACGATCGCGGGAGGTCGGATGCCTTCCGCGCGGATTTTCTCGGGCGCGTCGGCCAGGGTCGCCCGCAGCGTGTGCTGGGCCGGCGTGGTGCCGTGCTGCACCACCAGAACCGGTGTATCCGCAGGTCGACCGCCCTTTTGCAGCACGGCGCTGAATTGCTCGATGCGTTCGACAGCCATCAGCAAAACGATGGTTCCGCGCATTGCCGCCAGGGCATCCCAATTCACTAACGATTCGGGATCGTCGGGCGCAACGTGCCCGCTGACCACCACAAATTCGTGGTTCACGGCCCGATGGGTGACCGGCACACCGGCCAAGGCCGGGACCGCTATGGCACTGGTCACACCCGGCACAACCGTCACCGGAATCCCGGCGTCGGCACAGGCCAGCACCTCTTCATAGCCGCGCGCGAACACGAACGGGTCGCCGCCCTTGAGGCGCACCACGAACTTGCCGGCTTTGGCGCGTTCGATCATCAGCGCGTTGATGGCGTCCTGCGCCATGGCCCGCCCGTAGGGGATCTTGGC
>NZ_CP083986.1:3336306-3337892 GCF_020172685.1 [Mycobacterium] nativiensis
AGATGTGTATAAGAGACAGTCTTGATGGTGGCAGCGGCGTCGGCCATCACGCTGCGGCCGGTGGCGGTCGATCCGGTGAACGAAACCAAGTCCACCCGTGGGTCTTTGGCGAGCGTGGCACCCAGCGCGTGGTCAGTCGAGGTGACGATGTTGACCACGCCCGGCGGAATGTCGGTCTTCTCCGCGATCAGCTCTCCGAGCACCGCAGCGACCCACGGAGTGTCGGGTGCGGGGTTGAGCACGACGGTGTTGCCGGCGGCCAGCGCCGGCGCGAAACCCCACGCGGCGATCGGCATCGGGAAATTCCACGGGGTAATGATCCCAACGACTCCGAGCGGCTCGTGGAAAGTGACGTCGAGCCCGCCGGCGACCGGTATTTGCTTGCCGGACAGCCGTTCCGGGCTGGCGGCATAGAATTGCAGCACGTCACGGACATGCCCGGCTTCCCATTCGGCGGCCGACACCGGATGACCGGAGTTGGTGACCTCGATCGCGGCCAGCTCGTCGATGTGGGTGCCGACGATCGCGGCGAAGTCCCGCAGCGCGGCGGCCCGCTCGGCCGGGGCTCGTTTTGCCCACCGTTTCTGGGCGGCCTGCGCCCGGCGCACCGCGTCGTCGACGGCGGCGGCTTCGACGTGGTCGACGGTAGCGAAGACCGCCCCGGTGGCCGGGTTGATCAGTTCGTGCTTCATTCGCTCACCCGTGCCGCCGCGTACTTGCCCGCTTCGGCCACGATCGCGGCGAACAGCCGCAGATCGTCCGGCGATTCCTCGGGATGCCACTGAACCGCGAGCACGAAGTCCTCCCCGGGAAGCTCGATCGCCTCGATGACCCCGTCGTCATCGCGCGCACTGACCACAAGTTTCGCACCCACCTCAGCGATCGCCTGATGGTGGTAGCACTGCACCTGGCAGCTCTCGCCGAGAAGCTCGGCCGCCCGGGTGCCGGCCACGGTGCGCACCGGCATTGGGGTGAAGACGCCGTTGCCCGCCCGGTGGCCGTTGTTACCGATGACGTCAGGCAGGTGCTGGTGCAGCGTCCCGCCGAGCGCCACGTTGAGCACTTGGGCGCCACGACAGATCCCCAGCACCGGCATGCCGCGCCGCATCGCCTCGGCTAACAGGGCGAATTCCCATGCGTCCCGGGTAGTGTCGGGCCGATCGGTCTCGCCGTGCGGCGTCTGGCCGTACCCGTGGGGGTCGAGGTCGCGCCCGCCGGTGATCACCAACGCGCTGACACCGTCGAGAACGCGCGAGGCGACCTGGGGTGTCACCGGCTGCGGTGGCAACAGGACCGCGATGCCGCCGGCGGCGGTGATGCCCTGGATGTACTGGGCAGGCAGCAGGCCCGCGCGAGCATCCCACACTCCAAACTTCGCGCGGTCCAGATAGGTCGTCAGTCCAATAACGGGCGAGTCGGGCTCAGAAGCGTTCAAAACCCCGGACCCTCTCCCAGTCGGTCACCGCGGTGTTGAATGCGTCCAATTCGACTCGCGCACTGTGCAGATAATGCTCGACAACCTCGTCGCCGAATGCCTTGCGCGCGAGCGCTGATTCGGCGAACAGCTCCATTGCTCCACCCAGCGT
>NZ_CP083986.1:3337992-3339347 GCF_020172685.1 [Mycobacterium] nativiensis
CCATTGCTCCACCCAGCGTCGTGGGCAGGTGCGGCAGCCCGGCCCGGTAGGCGTCACCGTCGACCGGCTCGGGCAGCGATAGATCATTGTCGATGCCGTGAAGCCCCGCCGCGATCAGCGCCGCCACCGCCAGATAGGGGTTCACATCGCCGCCGGGCACCCGGCACTCCACGCGCATCGAGTCGCCGCGGCCGAGAACCCGCAACGCACAGGTGCGATTGTCCAAACCCCACGCAATCGCCGTGGGCGCGAAGCTGCCCCCGACGAAACGCTTGTAGGAGTTGATGTTCGGTGCGTAGCACAGAGTCAGCTCGGGCAGCGTGGCCAACACCCCGGCCAGGAAGGCACGGAACAACGCCGACATACCTTGCGGGGCGGCCGGATCGGCGAAAACCGGAGATCCCTCGGTGCTGCGCAGCGACAGGTGCACATGGCAACTGTTGCCTTCACGTTGGTCGAACTTCGCCATGAACGTAAGGCTCTTGCCGTGCTGGTCGGCGATCTCCTTGGCGCCACTCTTGTAGACGCTGTGGTTGTCGCAGGTCCTCAACGCCTCCTCGTAGCGGAAGGTGATCTCCTGCTGGCCGGTGTTGCACTCCCCTTTGACGCCCTCACAGCGCAGGCCCGCGCCGGTCATCCCCAGCCGGATATCGCGCAGCAGCGGCTCCAGCCGGCTGCCGGCGACCAGACCGTAGTCGGCGTTGTAGTCCGTGCCCGGCGTCAGCCCGCGATACCCGCCGGCCCAAGCCTGCCGGTAGCTGTCCTCGAAGACCAGGAACTCCAGTTCCGTTGCGGCGTAAGCAACCAGCCCGCGCTCGGTCAGGCGGGCGATTTGGGCGGCCAGAATCTGGCGGGGTGCCACCGCTACTGGGCCACCGTCCGGCCAGTGTGCGTCGGCCAGCACATGGGCGGTGCCGGGCAGCCACGGAATGCGTCGCAGGGTCGCGAAGTCCGGTTTGAGTACCAGGTCGCCGTAGCCGGTTCCCCAGTCGGCTATCGAGTAGCCGGGCACGGTGTTCATCTCCACGTCGACGGCCAGCAGATAGCTGCAGGCCTCGACGCCGTGTCCGGCGACCTCGGCAAGAAAGTGCTCAGCGTCGACCCGCTTACCGACCAGCCGGCCCTGCATGTCGGCGAATGCCACCACGACGGTGTCTATCTCGCCGGAGTCGACCAGTTGTTGCAGCTCGGTCTGGGAGAGCATCGCGGGCCGGGTCATTGTGCTCCTTCGCCGACGACGGTCTTCCCTGACATTTGAGTGCTGTCAGGCTACCCGCCCGCGGTCAGTCGACGGGCTCCAGCCGACGAAATTGCGCCGAACGATAGCAGTCGGCGCATGTGGAACGGCGGATCTT
>NZ_CP083986.1:3339447-3340670 GCF_020172685.1 [Mycobacterium] nativiensis
GCCCAGCGCCAGCGCGATCGGTAGGCGCATGTCCGGCGGGCTGGCCTGGGCGATCGTCGATCCGTCGGTGAAGGTGACCATGGAATGCACGATCGACTGCGGGTGAACGACGACGTCGATGCGCTCGTAGGGAACACCGAACAGCAGGTGGGTTTCGATGAGCTCGAGGCCCTTGTTCACCAGCGAGGCCGAGTTCAGGGTGTTCATCGGACCCATCGACCAGGTCGGATGCGCTCCGGCCTGCTCGGGTGTGACGTGCTGAAGATCCGCTGCGCTCCAACCGCGGAACGGCCCACCCGAAGCGGTGAGCACCAAGCGGGCGACCTCGTCGGGAGTGCCGCCGCGAAGGCACTGCGCCAGCGCGGAGTGCTCGGAGTCCACCGGCACGATCTGCCCAGGCTCGGCCGCCGCCAGGACCAGCGGGCCGCCGGCGATCAGTGATTCCTTGTTGGCCAGGGCCAGCCGCGCCCCGGTCTCCAGCGCGGCCAGCGTTGGCCGCAGCCCGAGCGCGCCGACCAGGGCGTTGAGGACCACATCGGCCTCGGTGTCGTACACCAAGCGGGTGACGGCGTCGGGCCCGCAGTAGGGAGCGTCGAGCGCCTCGCCGACCTGCGGGTCGGCGACGGCGATGTTGGTGACCCCGGTCTCGGCGCGCTGGTCGGCCAGCAGCTGCGGATTACCACCCCCGGCGGCCAGCCCGACGATCTCGAATCGGTCCGGGTTCGCCGCGACGACCTGTAACGCCTGGGTTCCGATCGAGCCCGTGGAGCCCAACAGCAGAACTTTGATCCGGCGGCCCGTGCTCACCCACCTATTGTGCTCCCGCGTAGTTGCCGAAGCTCCACAGGTTGCCTTCCGGGTCGCGGACGGCGAACTCGCGGGCGCCGTAGTCGGTGTCGGTCAACGGTCGGATCACCTCGGCCTGGTGATCGAGGACCCGCTGGTAGAGGCCGTCGGGGTCGCTGGTGACCACGAAGCCGCCAGCGGTGCCGGGCTCGCGACACCAGTCGTTGCCGGGTTTGTAGCTGCCGAGCATGATGCCGCCGACGCCTTCTGGCCAGCGCAGCTCAGCATGGGCGATGGTGTCGCCGTCATCGCCGTGGCGGGCCGTGACGACGAAGCCGAACGTATCGACGTAGTAGTCGATGAGTTTGCGCGCGTCATGCGCTTGCAGGGTCAACCAGACGGTCGGGTTCTGATGCGTCATGACTCCACTCTGACCG
>NZ_CP083986.1:3340770-3342192 GCF_020172685.1 [Mycobacterium] nativiensis
CTTTGCGGATGCGGTGCAGCTCCTCCATCGCCTTGCGGCGGATGTTGCGCACCGAGACCTTGGCGTCCTCGCCTTTGCCCTTGGCCTGCTTGACCAGTTCCTTGCGCCGCTCCTCGGTGAGCTGCGGCACCGACACCCGAATCAACGAACCGTCGTTGCTGGGGTTCAGGCCGAGGTCGGAGTTGCGGATCGCGGTCTCGATGGGGCCCAACTGCGAGGCCTCGTAGGGCTTGATCACGACCAGCCGTGCCTCGGGCACGTTGATGCTGCACAGCTGGGTGATCGGGGTAATCGAGCCGTAGTAGTCGATGACGATCCGCGAGAACATGCCCGGGTTGGCCCGGCCGGTGCGGATGGTCGAGAGATCGTCACGGGCCACCGACACAGCCTTCTCCATTTTCTCTTCGGCATCGAAGAGAGCCTCGTCGATCATGTGCCCCGCTCCTCGTTATCGCTTCGCTCTGGCGCCGTCGCCGCCGGTGGTCATCTGCACCGCGCCCTTCAGCTGGTGACCAGTGTCCCGATCTTCTCACCCGCGACCGCCCGCGCGATATTTCCATCGGTCAACAGGTTGAACACCAGGATCGGCATGCCATTGTCCATGCACAGGCTGAACGCGGTGGCATCGGCCACCTTCAGGCCCCGCTCGATGACCTCGCGATGAGTGATCGAGGTGAGCAGTTCGGCGTCCGGGTCGACGCGAGGATCCGCGGTGAAGATGCCGTCGACGGCCTTGGCCATCAGCACCACCTGAGCGCCGATCTCCAGCGCGCGCTGAGCCGCCGTGGTGTCGGTGGAGAAATACGGCAATCCCATGCCGGCGCCGAAGATCACTACCCGGCCCTTCTCCAGGTGCCGCGCTGCCCGCAGCGGGATGTAGGGCTCGGCGACCTGTCCCATGGTGATGGCGGTCTGTACCCGGGTGTCGATACCTTCCTCTTCCAGGAAGTCCTGCAGCGCAAGGCTGTTCATCACGGTACCGAGCATGCCCATGTAGTCCGAGCGCATCCGTTCCATGCCGCGCTGCTGTAACTGGGCGCCGCGGAAGAAGTTGCCGCCGCCGATCACCACGGCGACCTGCACGCCATCGCGGACCACTTCAGCGATTTGGCGGGCCACCTGGGCGACCACATCGGGATCGAGCCCAACCTGCCCGCCGCCGAACATCTCCCCCCCGAGTTTGAGCAATACCCGGGAAAAAGGGGGGCGGCCGTCCGGCCGGTCTCCGTCGGTACTCGTCGGCTCCGTCATCAGGCTCCTCCGGGCTGCGCGCATATGACAGCGCCATCGCGGGAATCGTCCGCGACGGCATTGTCATCCTGCCCTACCGGAGCGGTCAAACACAGCCCGGGGTGGCGACGCCGCCCTCAACCGTCACAACATATGAAAATATTTTCAATTGATGCTTTCACTGCTATGGTC
>NZ_CP083986.1:3342292-3344254 GCF_020172685.1 [Mycobacterium] nativiensis
GGCGCGGCCGGGGCGGGGTGCTCGGGCGCCAGACGGTAGTCGACCGACAGCACCGCGATGTCGCCGTCTCGGCAGGTCAGCCGGCAGATCGCGTCGTGGCTGTCCAGGTCGCCGAGCACGAATCCGCCACCGTGGTAGAAGACCAGCAACGGCTTGGCGCCACCACCAACCGGGCGGTAGTGCCGAGCGGCGATGTCACCGGCCGGGCCGGGCAACACGATGTCGCGAACGTCGACATGGATATCACTGCCGCCAAGCCCGGCGGTCGTCTCGCGCAATTGGGCGCGGGAGGCAAGCGCGTCGTCACCGATGACGAAGCCGTTGATGCCCATCGCGCGCTGTGCGGCCAGCGTCAGTCGCAGGGTGGGGTCCAAGGTCTTGCCGTCGATGGTCACCGCGCGACCGCCGGTCATGATCCGTTGCACCCCGATCGGCAGCATCGGTGTCACCTTCATACCGACTGCCATCAAGGTGCTCTGCAGCTGATCGGTCCATCGCGCGCCCCGGCCGGAACGGGAGCCGCCTGGCAGACTTCGTGTCATGGCTGCTGAAGATAGCTTGCGCTGCGTCACGCTCAACGACGGTAATTCCATCCCGAGCGTCGGTTTCGGGGTTTACAAGATTTCGCCCACCGAGACCGAGCAGGCGGTGCGCACCGCGCTGGCGGCCGGATACCGCCATGTCGACACCGCAGCCCTGTACGGCAACGAGCGGGAGGTGGGCCGGGCCGTCGCGGCATCCGGGCTGCCGCGCGACGAGGTGTATGTGGTCACCAAGGTGTGGAATTCCGACCAGGGCTATGACTCGACGCTGGCGGCATTCGAGGTGAGCATGGAGCGCCTCGGCCTGGATTTTCTGGACCTGTACCTGATCCACTGGCCGCTACCGGCGGCCGGCAAATTCGTCGAGACCTTCCGGGCGCTGGCTCACCTGCGGGATCAGGGCCGGATCCGTTCGATCGGGGTGAGCAACTTCGCGCCCGAGCACCTCGAGATGCTCATCGACGGAACGGGGATCGTGCCCGTCGTCAACCAGGTCGAGTTGCACCCGCGCTTCAGCCAGCCCGAACTGCGTGAGATGCATGCCCGTCTCGGGATCGCCACCGAAGCCTGGGCGCCACTGGGGCGGGGTTCGCTGCTCGATCATCCGGTGGTCACCGAGGTGGCTCGGCGTTGTGGAAAGACACCGGCGCAGGTGCTGATCCGATGGCATATCCAACTGGGTAATATTGTGATTCCGAAATCGGTGCACCCGGAGCGCATCGTCGCCAACTTCGACGTCTTCGACTTCGAACTCGGCACGGCGGAGATGGCCGAGATATCCTCGCTCGACGACGGCGCCCGATTGGGACCCGATCCGCGAACATTCGATTACACAGGTAGGTGAAATGACGTCGGGCACTGCGATCCCCTCGGTCACCCTCAACGACGACCGCACGATGCCGACTCTGGGCATCGGGGTGGCCGAATTGTCCGAAGCCGAGACCGAGCGTGCGGTCTCGACCGCGCTCGAGTTGGGCTGTCGGTTGATCGACACCGCCAAGGTGTACGACAACGAGGCCGCGGTGGGCCGAGCTGTCGCCGCGTCGGGGATCCCGCGCGAGGAGGTGTTCGTCACCACCAAGCTGGCCAACGCCGACCAGGGACTGACCGCCGCCATCGAAGCCTGCAAGGCCAGCCTGGAGCGGCTCGGAATGGACTATGTGGACCTGTACCTGGTGCACTGGCCGGCTCCGTCGCTGGGTATGTACGTCGACAGCTACGGCGGCCTGATCCAGGCCAGGGAGCTGGGCCTGGCCCGGTCCATCGGGGTGTGCAACTTCACCGCGAATCACCTCGACGACGTGATCGACCTGGCATTCGAGACGCCGTCGGTCAACCAGATCGAGCTGCACCCGCTGCTCAACCAGGCTGAGTTGCGTGCCGCCAACGCCGAGCGCGGCATCATCACGCAGGCCTACAG
>NZ_CP083986.1:3344354-3349744 GCF_020172685.1 [Mycobacterium] nativiensis
CATGGTGTGCGTATTCGACCCGCCGGTCACCGGGCAGGAGGTGCACGACGACACCGGCGCGTACCCCCTGCTCACGGAACAACCACAGGAGACGGCATCGTGACCCCTTCCCTGGCCGAAGCCCTCACCGACCGCTACCCCACGCGCAACAACGTCACGATCGGTATCGAACCCCGGCACGACCCGGTGGTCTGGACTGCAGAGGTCAACGGCGGTCCGTTGAGCTCGGACCGTGTCGCGCAATTCGACGCCGACGGATTTCTGGCCGTCGACACCCTGCTGGACACCGACGTGGTGGCGAACCTGCGTAACGAACTGGATCGCCTGCGGGCCGACGCCGCGCTGGCCGCCGACGAGCGTTCGATCTGCGAGCGCGACAGCGGCCAGATCCGGTCCATCTTCGAAGTACACCGGATCAGCCCGGCGTTCGCCGCGCTGGTCGCCGACCCGCGCCTGGTGGGACCGGCCCGTCAGCTGCTCGGCTCCGACGTCTATGTGCACCAGAGCCGGGTCAACTTCAAACCGGGATTCAATGGGCGAGAGTTCTACTGGCATTCCGATTTTGAGACCTGGCACGCCGAAGACGGCATGCCCACCCCGCGCGCGGTCAGCGTCTCGGTGGCCCTCACCGAGAACCTGGACAGCAACGGATCGCTGATGATCATGCCCGGCTCGCACCGTTGGTTCGTGTCGTGCCCGGGCCAGACCCCGCCGGACCACTACCGCTCGTCGCTCAAGCAGCAGGAGATCGGCACGCCCGACGATGCGAGCCTGACCTGGTTGGCCGATCAGCACGGGATTCGTCAGATCACCGGCCCGGCCGGTTCCGCGGTGTTCTTCGACAGCAACTGCATGCACGGATCGAGCAGCAACATCACGCCGTATGCGCGCTCGAACGTCTTCATCGTCTACAACAGCGTGGACAACGCCCTGGTGGAGCCGTTCGGCGCCGCCGTTCCGCGACCGACATTCATCGCCAGCCGCGTCTTCGACCCGGTCTAGACCCGGCCGGAAGGGAAAGGGACTGCCGTGGCACGTTTCCTGTCCATCACGCTGACCGGACGTGGGGTGTCTTGCCGGGCTCGACTGCTCGACGATCAGGCGCCCCTGACCTGCGCCGTGGTCTGGGAAGCGTTACCCGTCGCGGGCCAGGCCTTTCACGGCAAGTACGCCCGCAACGAGGTCTACACGCTGTTGCCGCCCTTGGGCACTCCGGGCCGGGAGAACACCACGGTCACGCCGATCCCCGGCGATGTCTGCTTCTTCGACTTCGACGCCGGTGATATCGGCAACCCCGCCTACGGCTATGACGAAAGCGGGCAAGCGAATTCGCCGTTGGGCGCCACCGACCTGGCGATCTTCTACGGCCGAAACAACCTGCTGGTCAACGGCGATGTCGGGTGGGTGCCCGGCAATGTCTTCGCCACGATCGAGGAGGGCCTGACCGAGATGGCCGCTGCTTGCAACGACTTGTGGATGGCCGGCGCGGTCGGCGAACAATTGGCCTTCAAAAGGGCCTAGCACTGGCCTGACCGACCGGTCAAGCCAAGACCCGCTCGGCGAACAGACCGGCCGCCAACACCAGATCGTCGCTGTGCCGGGGCCCGATGATCTGCATGCCGATCGGGAGGCCCTCCGACGTGGCGCCGATCGGGATGCTCAGCGCCGGCTGTTGAGTCATGTTGAACGGGTAGGTGAAAGGCGTCCACTGCGCCCACCACCGCATGTCGGATTCGACCGGTACGTCGTGGCCGGCGGTAAAGGCCGCGATCGGAAGGGTCGGAGTGATCAGCAGGTTGTGCCGTTCGTGGAAGCGCCCCATGGCCACTCCCAGATCCACACTGACTTGGCGGGCGGCCAGATAGTCCACGCCCGACACCGCGGTCCCCCGATCCCACATGTCAGCCAGCCCGGGGTCAACGAGCCCGCGGTCGCTTTCCCGGCCGCGCAGGCTGCCCGCTGCCCCGGTTGCCCACAGCACCTCGAACGCGTCGATGGGATCGGCGAAGCCTGGATCGGCCGCCAAGACGTTCAATCCCGCGTCGGCCAGCGCCTGCACCGCCTCGGCCACCGCGTACTCGATCTGCGGGTCAACGTCGACATAACCCAGAGTCGGCGAATACGCGACATCGAGACCGACCACGTCGCGCCGGACTTCGCCGCGGTAGGTCGTCAAAGTCGCCGGCAACGATGTGGGGTCGCGAAAGTCCGGCAGCGCGATGATGTCCATCAGTACCGCGGCGTCTTCGACGGTCCGGGTTATCGGGCCGGCGTGCGCCAGCGGCCCGAACGGACTGATCGGATACATCGGCACTCGCCCATGAGTGGGTTTGAAGCCGACCACGCCGCAGAAGCTCGCGGGAATCCGGATGCTTCCGCCACCGTCGGTGCCGATAGCCAAGGGCGCCATTCCGGCGGCGACCGCGGCGGCGCTGCCGCCCGAGGAGCCACCCGCGGTGCGGGTGGTGTCGGCGGGGTTGCGGGTGATGCCGGTGCGCGGACTGTCGGTGACGCCTTTCCACGCCAGTTCCGGGGTGGTCGTCTTACCGAGCAGCACCATGCCGTCGTTGCGGATCTTGTCCACCGCCGGGCTGTCGTCGGGCCACGGCCCCACCGCATCGGCAAGCAGCGATCCCCGCAAAGTCGGCCAACCGGCAGTGTGAAAGACGTCCTTGATCGCGATCGGCACCCCGTCGAGCAGGCCCTTGGTGTAGTTGCCGCCCCAGCGGACCTCGGACTTGCGGGCTTGCGACAGCGCAGTCTCTTCGTCGACCAGACAGAAGGCGTTGACCTCGCCGTCGCGTTCACTGATCGCCGCGAGCGCAGCCGCGGTGGCTTCCACCGGGGAAAGCTCGCCGGAGGTATAGGCGGCGACCAGTTGCAGGGCGGTCAGTTCGGTCGGCTCGGTCATCTGCGCCCCCTCAGCCGGTTCCACTGGATGCGTACCGGGTCATCTGCTTGTCGACGACGTTGTGTAGTGGCTGCCCAGCGACATACCGCTTGAAGTTGGCGATGAACTGCTGCTGCAACATATTCCGCCAACCCCGGATGTCACCGCTGTTATGTGGGGTCAGGCTGACGTTCGGTGCGCGCCACAGCGGATGATCGGCCGGGAGCGGCTCTGGGTCGACGACATCGAGAGCCGCGCCGGCAATGACGCCGGCCTGCAGCGCCGCCACCAGAGCGCCGGTGTCCACCAGCTCGCCGCGCCCCACGTTGATCAGTCGCGCCGTCGGCCGCATCGCGTCGAGAACGCCGGCATCGACCATCCCCCGGCTCTGCGGTGTCAATGGCGCGGCCATCACCACATAGTCGGCGTCGGCGACTGCGGCGCGCACGTCGGTGATGATCGAGCCGAAGTCGGGGTCCTCGCGGGCGCGGCGGCCGACGCCGCGTACCGACATGCCCACGGCCCGCAGCAACCGGGCGATGGCCCGCCCGACAGGCCCGGGCCCGACGATCGTGACCGAAGCACCGGCGATCGGCTCGCTGTCGAAGTGCTCCCACCGGTGGAGACGCTGAGCGTCCCCGGAGCGCCGGAAGTCCTTGGCGAAGGCCAGGATCTGTCCCAGCACATACTCGGCAATGGGTGCTTCGAAGATCCCGCGCGAATTGGTGACCACGACATCGCTGTCGATCAGCCCGTCGAACAGCACGGCGTCCACACCGATCGCCGCGACCTGGACCCAGCGCAACGCCTCGGCAGACGACCACACCGATTCCAGTGCAGGAGAGGAGAAGTCATACAAAAAGAGCACGTCGGCGCCGACAATCCCGTCAGCCAGCCGCGACGACGGAACCATGCGCAGCTCCGCGTCTGCGCTGATCGAATCGAGTTGGGCGGGAACCGACTCACCGTGCTGGACGGTCACCACCGGCCGCGCGTCCACATTGACACCGTAAAAACAGATCGTATGATTGTCAACAATCCAGGGCTGGCCTGGGGGTGGAACGTCGGTATGGGGAAACCCATGGATCTGTCCCAGTTTCCGGAATTGCCGGACTTCGACGGGCCGGTCGATCAGCGCGGTGTCGGCATCATCGCGCCGTTCGATCTGGCTATCGAACGCGAACTGTGGCGTTGGATCCCTGCCGAGGTGACGCTGCACCTGGCCCGCACTCACTACGAACCGGTCCCGGTCAGCCGGGCCATGGCCGAGCTGGTGTCTGACACCTACCACCTGCAGGCGGCGACCCGAGACGTGCTGCACGTCGAACCGGAGGTGGTTGCCTATCTGTGCTCGTCGGGCAGCTTCATCCACGGTGTCGAATATGAGAAGACGCTGGTCTCTGCGATCGAAGCCGCCGGCGCCAAGACGGCGGTCACCACGTCGGGAGCACTGGCCGAAGCAATTATCGCGCTGGATATCTCGCGGATCAGCGTGCTGACCCCCTACGACGAGGAGCTGACCGACCTGCTGCGCGTGTTCTTGAATCAGCTCGGGGTGTCCGTGCTGCACTCGGATCACCTGGGACTGGGCGGGGGGATCTGGAAAGTCAACTACCGCACCGTGGCCGAACGGATCCTGGCCGCGGATCGCCCGGATTCGCAGGCCATCTTCGTCAGCTGCACCAACCTGCGTACCTACGACATCGTCGCGCCGCTGGAGCAGATGCTGGGCAAACCGATCCTCACGGCCAACCAACTCACGATGTGGGCGTGCCTGGGCCGGATGGAGCTGCCGATGATGGGCCCAGGCCGGTGGCTCCGTGACGTCTTCACCGGAGCCCCGCAATGACCGCCGCGCAACCCACCGTCGGGTTCATCTATCCCGACCACGCCGCCGAGTCCGACTACCCGCGCGCCGCTTCTCTGCTGGACATGCAGCTGCCCGTGGTGCACATCTACGGCACCGACCTACATGCCGTAGCAGAGCTGATGGATCTCGGCAGCCCAGACAAACTCGCCCGCGGGGCCGCGTTGCTGGCGCCGCAGCGGCCCGCCGCGGTGGTCTGGGCGTGCACGTCGGGCAGCTTCGTGTTCGGGCCCACGGGCGCGGCCGAGCAGGTCGAACTGCTGGCGGCGGAAGCGGGCGTGCCCGCCTCGAGCACGTCGTTCGCGTTCGTGCATGCGCTGGCCGCGCTCGGCTGCCGCCACGTCGCGGTCGCGGCCAGCTATCCGCGCGAAATCGCCGAGCTGTTTGTGAACTTCGTTGCAGCCCACGGCGTCACGGTCGAATCCATGGGCGATGCCGGCATCCCCACCGCCGCACAGGTGGCTCGGCTGACGCCGAGTCAGGTCCGGGAGTTGGCGCTGCGCCATGATTCCGCCCGCGCAGACGCACTGTTGATTCCCGACACCGCCATGCACACAGTCGATCAGGTCGACGAACTCGAGCAACTGCTCGACAAGCCGGTACTGACAGCCAATGCGGTGACGGTGTGGGAAG
>NZ_CP083986.1:3349844-3349933 GCF_020172685.1 [Mycobacterium] nativiensis
TTCCTGTGTTGCTTCTTATTCTCTATCTTCTGTTAATGCGTCATGCTTCACACATTTATCACACTTTTTTTTTTTTTAATGATACGGCG
>NZ_CP083986.1:3349972-3379022 GCF_020172685.1 [Mycobacterium] nativiensis
AGATGTGTATAAGAGACAGCCCCCACCTGAGCCGGCTCGCCACGTACCGTCGGTGAGATGACCGACTCGGCCGAATTTCAATTGCGCACACCGACAGTGACCGACGGCCAGGCCATGTGGCAGATGGCTGTCGACAGCGCCACCCTCGACGTCAACTCGCCCTATGCCTATCTGCTGTGGTGCCGCGACTTCGCCCCCACCTCGGTGATCGCCGAGGTCAACGGCGTCGCGGCCGGCTTCGTGACCGGTTACCGCCGTCCGGATCAGTCGGAGACTCTGATGATCTGGCAGGTGGCGGTCAATACCGCCCACCGAGGGGCGGGCTTGGCGGGCCGGATGCTCGATCATCTGGCGGCTGCACTACTGACCGACGGGGTTACCCATGTTGAGACGTCAATCACACCTGACAATGACGCGAGCCGGCGACTCTTCGCCGCTTTCGCCCGTCGGTGGGATACCGCCCTGGCCTGCTCGGAGCTGTTCGGGGCCGAATTGTTCCCCGATTCTCACTTGGCCGAAAACCTGTTTCGTATCGGCCCGCTGCGGGTAGAAGAAGCGCGGTAGACACGGCATGGCGAGGTTGAGATAACAAATCGGTCTCGGTAAGGTCACGACCGCGCAAACGTGAGCCTCGGCGGACCTATGTCGGGGGCATCCCGAGCGGGGTGGTGGGTCGAGCGGAGATCACCCGCGACACCAGTTAGAACTCGACCTGTCGTTCCGTTCCGTTGTATTTGACCGACGGACGGAGGAAACCATGACTATTTTTGAAACCCTTGAATCCGAAGTGCGGAGCTATTGCCGGTCCTGGCCGGTGACATTCGACCGGGCCAGCGGTTCCCGGATGTGGGACGTCGCCGGCAAGGAGTACGTGGACTTCTTCGCCGGCGCCGGCGCCCTGAACTACGGCCACAACCATCCGGACCTGCGGGCACCGCTGCTGGACTACCTGAGCTCAGACCGGGTGGTGCACAGCCTCGACATGAACACCGTGGCCAAAGGCCAATTCCTGGAACGGTTCCAGGAGGTGATCCTCAAGCCGCGCGGGCTGAACTACAAGGTCCAGTTCCCCGGACCCACCGGCACCAACGCGGTGGAATCGGCACTGAAGCTGGCCCGCAAGATCACCGGGCGCGAGAGCATCATCAGCTTCACCAACGCATTTCACGGCATGACGCTGGGATCGCTGAGCGTCACGGGCAATTCGATGAAACGCGGCGGCGCCGGAATTCCGCTGGTGCACGCCACGCCGATGCCCTACGACAACTACCTCGACGGTGTCACCCCCGACTTCATCTGGTTCGAACGACTGCTGCAGGACAGCGGCAGTGGTCTCAACGAGCCGGCCGCGGTGATCGTCGAGACGGTGCAGGGTGAAGGCGGGATAAATGTGGCCCGGCTGGAATGGCTGCACGGGCTGGCCGAACTCTGCAAACGTAACGACCTGCTGCTGATCGTGGACGACGTGCAGATGGGCTGCGGGCGCACCGGGCCATTCTTCAGCTTCGAGGCGGCCGACATCGTCCCGGACATCGTCTGCCTGTCCAAATCCATCAGCGGCTACGGGCTTCCGTTGGCTCTGACGTTGTTCAAGCCCGAACTCGATGTGTGGGAACCCGGCGAGCACAACGGCACCTTCCGCGGCCAGAACCCGTCGTTCGTCACCGCCACCGCGGCGTTGAACTTCTGGACCGACAACCTGCTGGAGAAGCAGGTGCTCCGCAAGGGCGAGCAGATCGAACAGGCACTGGGCGAAGTGATCGAGCCCTTCGAGGGGGTCAAGACCCGTGGCCGCGGACTGATCCAGGGTGTGGCATTCGACCAACCCGAGCTGGCCAGTGCCGTACAGAAGGAAGCGTTCGAACGCGGCCTGCTGCTGGAGACCTCAGGACCGGAAGGCGAGGTGGTGAAGTTGATGCCACCGCTGGTGATCAACGACGACGATCTGGCCGAGGGCCTGACGATCGCAGCCGAATCGATCGAGGCAGTCGCCTCCCGGGAACTTGTCGGCACTAGCTCAGGAGTCAATCGATGATCGTCCGTACCCTCGCCGAGATCAAGGGCACCGACCGCGACGTCCAAGCCAAGACCTGGAACAGTCAGCGGCTGCTGCTGGCCCGGGACGGTCAGCGCTTCTCCCTGCACGAGACGATCCTCTACGCGGGCACCGAGACCTCGATGTGGTACGCCAACCACGTCGAGGCGGTGTACTGCGTCGGCGGCGAGGGTGAGTTGATCAACGATGAGACCGGGGAGGTACACCCACTGAGCAACGGCACTATGTACCTGCTGGACGGCCATGAGCATCACCGGGTTTCGGCCCACACCGACCTGCGCATGGTGTGCGTGTTCGACCCGCCGGTCACCGGGCAGGAAGTGCACGATGAGACCGGTGCCTACCCTCTGCTGATCGAGGAGCCCCAGAAGGCGGCGCCGTGACGACTGCGGTAACCGATCACTACCCCACCCGGAACGATGTCGCCATCGGCATCGAACCGCGCCCAGACCCGGTGGTCTGGACCCCCGAGGGCCACGGCGGCCCGTTGGGGTCCGGCGCCGTCGGCCGCTTCGACGCCGACGGCTTCCTGGCGATTGATGCGCTGGTGGACGCCGACGTGGTCGCCGACCTGCGCAACGAACTGGACAATCTGCGCGCCGACTCGGCACTGGCTGCCGACGAGCGCTCGATCTGCGAGCGGGACAGTGGGCAGATCCGGTCGATCTTCGAGGTGCACCGGATCAGCCCGGCGTTCGCCGCGCTGGTAGCAGACCCGCGCCTGGTCGGCCCGGCCCGCCAACTGCTGGGCTCGGATGTGTACGTGCACCAGAGCAGGGTCAACTTCAAACCGGGCTTCAACGGCCGGGAGTTCTACTGGCACTCCGATTTCGAGACCTGGCACGCCGAAGACGGCATGCCCAGCCCTCGGGCGGTCAGCGTCTCGGTGGCACTCACCGAGAACTTGGACAGCAACGGTTCGCTGATGATCATGCCCGGCTCGCATCGCTGGTTCGTGTCGTGCCCGGGCCAGACCCCGCCGGATCACTACCGCTCGTCCTTGAAGCAACAGGAGATCGGCACCCCCGATGACGACAGCCTGATCTGGCTGGCCGACCAGCACGGTATCCGCCAGATCACCGGCCCGGCCGGTTCCGCGGTGTTCTTCGACAGCAACTGCATGCACGGATCGAGCAGCAACATCACGCCCTATCCGCGCTCGAACGTGTTCATCGTCTACAACAGCGTGGAGAACACCCTGGTGGAGCCCTTCGGCGCCGACGGTCCACGGCCGACGTTCATCGCCAGCCGCACCTTCGATCCGGTGTAGGCCCTCCTCGGCCGGAAGGGGTTGATGTGGCACGTTTTCTGTCCATCACGCTGACCAGTCGTGGTGTGTCGTGTCGAGCGCGGCTTCTCGATGATGCGGCCCCCAGGACCTGCGCCCTGGTCTGGGATGCGTTGCCGGTGGCGGGTCAGGCGTACCACGGCAAGTACGCCCGCAACGAGGTCTACACGCTGCTGCCGCCGTTGGGCGCACCCGGTCGGGAGAACTCTACGGTGACGCCGATCCCCGGCGACGTCTGCTTCTTCGCCTTCGGCGCCGGTGAGATCGGCAATCCCGCGTACGGCTATGACGGAGGTGCACAGGCGAATTCACCGACGGGCGCCACCGATCTAGCGATCTTCTACGGCCGCAACAACCTGTTGCTCAACGGCGACGTCGGGTGGGTGCCCGGCAACGTGTTCGCGACGATCGAAGACGGCCTGACCGAGATGGCAGCCGCCTGCAATGATCTGTGGATGGCCGGTGCGATCGGCGAGAAGCTGGCTTTCGAGCGGGCTTAGCTCAGAACCCTTTCGGCGAACAGGCCGGCCGCCAGCACCAGATCATCACTGTGCCGCGGGCCGACGATCTGCATGCCGATCGGAAGCCCGTCGGCGGTGGTACCGACCGGGATGCTCAGCGCCGGTTGCTGAGTCATGTTGAACGGGTAGGTGAACGGCGTCCACTGGGCCCACCACCGCATGCCGGAGTCGACCGGGACGTCATGGCCGGCAGAGAATGCCGGGATGGGTGTGGTGGGTGTGATCAGTAGGTTGTGGCGTTCGTGGAACCGCCCCATGATCAATCCCAGATCGACACAGGTCTGGCGGGCGGCCAGATAATCGACCGCCGAAACGGTCAGGCCCCGCTCCCACATGTCGGCGAGTCCGGGATCGACGAGCCCCCGGTCCTGCTCGTGACCGCGGAGGCTGCCTGCCGCGCCGGTCGCCCACAGCACCTCGAACGCGTCGATCGGATCGGAGAAGCCGGGATCGGCCGGCACGACGTTCAGCCCCGCGTCAGCCAACGCCTGGACCGCAGCGGCGACCGCGGCCTCGATCTGCGGGTCGACGTCGACGTAGCCCAGGGTCGGCGAGTAGGCGACATCCAGACCGATCACCTCGCGCCGGGCTTCGCCGCGGTAGGTGGTCAGCATCGCCGGCAGCGACGTCGGGTCGCGGTAGTCGGGCAGCGCGATGATGTCCATCAGCACCGCGGCATCCTCGACGGTTCGGGTGATCGGCCCCGCATGCGCCAGCGGACCGAACGGGCTGATCGGATGCATCGGGACCCGTCCGTGGGTGGGTTTGAAGCCGACCACCCCGCAGAAGCTGGCCGGGATACGGATGCTTCCTCCCCCGTCGGTGCCGATCGCCACGGGCGCCATACCGGAGGCGACCGCGGCGGCACTGCCGCCCGAGGAACCACCGGCGGTGCGGGCGGTATTGGTGGGGTTACAGGTGATGCCGGTCCGCGGACTGTCGGTGACGCCCTTCCACGCCAGTTCCGGAGTGGTGGTCTTACCCAGCAGCACCATGCCGTCGTCGCGCATCTTGCCCACCGCCGGGCTGTCGTCAGGCCATGGGCCGGTGGGATCGGCCAGCAGCGATCCCCGCAGGGTGGGCCAACCGGCGGTGCGGAACACATCTTTGACGGCGACCGGCACCCCGTCGAGAAGTCCCTTGGTGTAGTTGCCACTCCATCGGGCCTCGGACTTGCGCGCCGCAGACAGGGCGGCGCCCTCGTCGACCAGGCAGAAGGCGTTGACGTCGCTGTCGCGTGCGGTGATCGCCGAGAGCGCGGCCGCGGTCGCCTCGACCGGAGACAGCTCGCCGGAGGTGTAGGCGGCGACCAGTTGCAGGGCTGTCAGTTCGGTGGGGTCAGTCATGTGACGCGCCTCCTCAACCGGATCCGCTCGTCGCCGAGGCGCGGCGCTTGTCGACCACGTTGCGCAGCGGCTCGCCGCACATGTACCGCCGGAAGTTAGTAATGAACTGCTCCTGCAACGTGTTTCGCCAACCCTTGATGTCACCGCTGTTGTGCGGGGTCAGGCGCACGTTGGGCGCGGTCCACAGCGGATGATTCGTCGGCAGCGGTTCGGGATCGACGACGTCGAGGGCTGCGCCCGCCAGTGCGCCGTTACGCAGCGCAGACACCAGCGCATCGGTGTCCACCAGCTCGCCACGGCCGACGTTGATCAGTCGCGCGGTCGGTCGCATCGCGGCCAGCACGCCGGCGTCGATCATGCCCCGGGTCTGCGACGTCAGTGGTGCGGCCAGCACCACATAGTCGGCGTCGGCGACCGCGGCGAGCAGATCGGTGGTGACGACGCCGAGATCGGGATCGTTGCGCGCTGAGCGCCCCACCCCGTGTACTGACATCCCGACCGCGCGCAGCAACCGCGCGATGGCCCGGCCGACCGGTCCGGGCCCGACGATGGTGACCGTCGCACCGGCGATCGGCTCGGTGTCGAAATGCTGCCACCGCCCGACGCACTGGGCATCCCAGGATCGCCGGAAGTCCTTGGCGAAGGCCAGGATCTGCCCCAGCACGTACTCACCGATGGGCTCCTCGAAGATGCCGCGGGAATTGGTGACGACGACGTCACTGGCAATCAGCTGGTCGAACATGACCGCGTCCACCCCGATCGCGGCGACCTGAACCCACCGCAGCGCATCAGCGGCCGGCCACACCGATTCCAGTGCGCCAGAGGAGAAGTCGTAGAGGAACAGCACGTCGGTACCGCCGATCGCCGCCGCCAGCTGCGATGACGGAACCATCCGCAGCTCCGCGTCTGCACTGATCGAATCGAGTCGAGCGGGAACCGACTCGCCGTGCTGGACAGTCACCACCGGACGCGCGTCCACATTGACACGGTAAAAACGGATCGTATGATTGTCAACAATCCAGGGCTGGCCTGGGGGTGGAACGTCAGTGTGGGGAAACCCATGGATCTGTCCCTGTTTCCAGAGTTGCCGGACTTCGACGGGCCGGTCGAACAGCGCGATGTCGGCATCATCGCGCCCTTCGATCTGGCGATCGAGCGCGAGCTGTGGCGCTGGATTCCCGCCGAGGTCACCCTGCACCTGGCCCGCACCCACTACGAGCCGGTGCCGGTGAGCCGGGTGATGGCCGAACTCGTATCCGACACCGGCCACCTGCAGGCCGCCACCCGAGACGTGCTGCACGTCGAGCCGGAGGTGGTCGCCTACCTGTGCTCATCGGGCAGTTTCATCCACGGCGTCGAATACGAAAAGACCCTGGTCGCCGCCATCGAATCCGCCGGCGCCAAAGCCGCGGTCACCACCTCGGGGGCACTGGCCGAAGCGCTGATCGCGCTGAACATCTCCCGGGTGTGCGTGCTCACCCCCTACGACGAGGAACTCACCGATCTGCTGGGGGTGTTCTTGAATCAGCTCGGAGTGACCGTGCTGCACTCGGACTATCTGGGCCTGGGCGGCGGCATCTGGAAGGTCAACTATCGCACCGTGGCCGAACGGATCCTCGCCGCCGACCGGCCGGACGCCCAGGCGATCTTCGTCAGCTGCACCAACCTGCGCACCTACGACATCATCGCCCCGCTGGAACAGATGCTCGGCAAGCCGATCCTGACCGCTAACCAACTGACCATGTGGGCATGCCTGGGCCGGATGCGGCTGCCGATGATGGGACCGGGCCATTGGCTGCGGGATGTCTTCACCGGAGCGCCCCAATGAGCGGCGCCGGCTGCGTAGGTTTCATCTACCCCGACCACGCAGCCGAATCCGACTACCCGCAGGCCGGGCGACTGCTGGGGGTGGAGTTGCCCGTAGCGCACATCTACGGCACCGATCTGCACGCCGTGCCGGAACTGATGGATCTGGGCAACCCCGCCAAGCTTGCCGACGGCGCCGCATTGCTGGCACCGCACCGGCCGGCCGCGGTGGTCTGGGCGTGCACGTCGGGCAGCTTCGTGTTCGGACCGCAGGGCGCCGCCGAACAGGTCGAGCAGCTGGCCGCGACAGCCGGTGTGCCCGCATCGAGCACGTCGTTCGCCTTCGTGCACGCCCTCGCCGCGTTCGGCTGCCTACACGTCGCGGTCGCCGCCAGCTACCCGCGCGACATCGCCGAACTGTTCGCGACTTTCCTTGCCGCCCACGGTGTCACCGTCGAAGCCATGGGAGACGCCGGGATCCCCACCGCCGCTGAGGTGGGCCGCCTCACCCCGAGACAGGTCCGGGAGCTGGCGCTGCGCAATGACACGCCGACCGCGGAGGCGCTGCTGATTCCGGACACCGCCATGCATACCGTCGGCCAGGTCGACCAGCTCGAGCGCCTGCTCGGCAAACCGGTGCTGACCGCCAACACCGTGACGGTGTGGGAAGGTTTGCGTATCGCCGGAATCGTGCGGCGGACAACCGGGTTGGGCGCACTGTTCGAGGACGGGCGATGACACTCTCGCAGGACACCGAGTTCGAGCCGTTGGCCAGACCGTCGACGCCGGAGCTGATCGCCGAGCGACTTCGGTACGCGATCACCCGCGGCCGACTGGCCCCCGGCCGCCAGCTCGGCGAGGCCCACCTGGCCGCGCAGTTCGAGGTGTCCCGGGGCACGCTGCGCGAGGCGATGCAGCGCCTTGTGGCCGAGGGCCTGCTGCGTAGCGAACGCAACCGCGGGATCTTCGTCGTCGAACTCACCGATGACGATGTGCGCGATGTCTACCAGGCACGCAAGACCATCGAACGGGCCGCCGTCACCGAGGTGCTGCGCAGTGACCCCGGCGCCGCCGCGACCAGGCTGCGCATTCCGGTCGAGGCGATGCGCACCGCCGCGGTCGAACGCGACCTCACCGCGATGGCCGACGCTGACCAGGAGTTCCACGAAGTGCTGGTGGAATGCGCGGGCAGCCCACGCCTGCACCGGGCGATGCGGACCCTGCTGTCGGAAACGCGCATTCTGCTCGGCGAACTCGAAGAGGTCTACTCCGACCTTCGCGAGCAGGTCACCGAACATGTTGTGCTGCGTAAGGCGATCGGGACCGGCGACGAGAGCGTCGCGGTCCGATTGATCGAGGAACACATGGACGACGCGGTGCACCGGCTGCTGGCGCGCCGAGCGTTGGCTGGGCCGGTGGCTGCGCAGCCCTGACTAGCCGATCTGGTCACCGATCTCCTTGGCGGCCTCGACCAGCAGAGCCGCCACCGCCCGGTACTGCGAACTGCTCAGTCGGTGAATCGGCGCAGCCGCATTCAGCGCCAGCAGCACGCCGGGTGCGTGCGTGGGAATGGGAACCGCGACCGAGGCGACTCCGTCCTCACTCCCCTCCCGGTTCACCGCGTAGCCCTGTTGCCGGATGGAACTCAGCTCCAGTTGCAGCCCGGTCCTGGTACCGACCGAATGCGCCGTAACTCGCTCGAGTTCCTCATCTGGGTACAGATGGGCGATGTCGGCATCAGACAACCGCGCCAGCAGTGCCTTGCCGGTCGAGGTGCAATGCGCTGGCATGGTGCGTCCGAGCCGTGATGCGACCCGAACGGCGGTCGGCCCCTCGGCGGCCGCGATGAAACGAACGTTGGTGCCCTCGAGAATCCCGAGATGAACTGATTCCCTGAGGCGTTCACTGAGGCGCAGCAGGACCGGCTTTACCGCACCCTCGATGTCGATGCGGTTCAACACCGAAAACCCCACGCCCATCAGCGCGGGCCCAGGGTAATACGCCTTGGACACCGGATCCTGACGCACGAAGCCCCGAAACTGCAGCATCGCCAACAGACGATGGGCCGTCGACGATGCGACGTCCAAGTGCTTCGCCGCGTCCGTCAGTCGGATTCGCGGCTGCTCTCCCAGCAGCAGGATGAGCCGCAGTGCCCTGTCCACCGACCCGATCGGATACTGCGGCACCACCGAGTCCGGTGCCGCGGGGCCAGCAGCGTCGCTCACCGGCGCCAGAGGCGTATCGCTCTGCATACCAGAGATACTACCCACGACGGCCGAACCCCGTTGCTCTGAGGAGCAGAACCCAATCGGGATATTTTATCCCGTTCTAGCAGGTCACAAGGTGTCAACGCGTCGAGCCGCCCCGACGTCGTTGACCTTCCAACCGTCCCCCTGGCAGAGTTTTCGTCACAACCCACAGGATTTTTCTGCACAACAGATATTGCAAGCCCCCAGACTGGAGCCGCCTCAATGAGTGATCACCGCCAAGTCCTCGACGACGTCCGGCGGGGAATGATCCCAGCGCACATCTACAACGACGCCGAAATCTTCGACCTGGAAAGGGAGCGGCTCTTCCGCCGCGCCTGGATGTTCGTGGCGCATGAGTCGGAGATCCCCCAAGGCGGCGACTACGTAGTGCGACGCCTGCTCAACGACTCCTTCATCATCGCGCGCGACTCCAAGGGCGACGTGCGGGCCATGTTCAACATGTGCCTGCATCGTGGGATGCAGGTATGCCGCGCCGAGATGGGCAACGCCTCCAATTTCCGGTGCCCCTACCACGGCTGGTCGTATCGCAATGACGGGCGCATCACCGGCCTGCCCTTCCATCAAGAGGCCTACGGCGGCGAGGCCGGTTTCTCCAAGCGAGGCCAGACGCTGTTGCCGGCGCCGAATCTGGCCAGTTACAACGGGCTGATCTTCATCAGCCTTGACCCGCAAGCTCCCCCGCTCGAGGAGTTTCTCGGCGACTTCAAGTTCTATCTGGACTTCTACACCAAGCAGAGCCGCAGCGGTCTGGAGGTACGCGGCCCACAACGGTGGCGCATCAAAGCGAACTGGAAGATCGGCGTCGAGAACTTTGCCGGCGACATGTACCACACCCCGCATACCCACGCCTCGGTCGTCGACATCGGGCTGTTCCGCGAGCCGAAGGCGCAGAAACGCAAAGACGGTGCGACGTATTGGGCGACGTGCGGAGGAGGCACCACCTACAAGCTGCCGCCGGGCACCTTTGAGGAACGGATGCGCTATGTCGGCTACCCCGAGGAAATGGTCCGGCGGATCAGGGAAGTGTGGTCGCCCGACCATCAGCGCGTGGTCAGCGACGACGGTTTCATGATCTCGGCAGCATCGTTGTTTCCCAACATGAGCCTGGTGCACAACTGGCCGAAGATCCAGGACAGCGAAGATGTGTTGCCGTTCATATCGATTCGGACCTGGCAGCCGATCAGCGAGCACGAAACCGAGGTGTATTCGTGGTTTGCGGTCGACGCGGCCGCTCCCGAGCAGTTCAAGAAGGACTCCTACAAGGCCTATCTGATGTGCTTCGGCTCCACGGGCATGTTCGAACAGGATGACGTGGAGAACTGGGTCTCGCTGACCAATACCGCTGCCGGATCCATGGCCCGGCAATTACTGCTCAACGGCCGGATGGGCCTTCTCGCCGACGACACCCCGGTGGTCAATGCGTTGCCGCCCGAGCAGTTCCATGGGCCGGGCACCGCTCAAGTCGGCTATAACGAGAACAATCAGCGGGAAATTCTTCGGATGTGGGCCGATCACCTCCAAATGCCTCCGGTAGCGACCAGCACCGCGGCAATGGGCACACAGCGCGAGGGAATCACCCCCCTGGTGCAGACCAACGGCACATCGGCATGCGAGGCGGCCCACGAGGAGGCCCAGGTATGACATCGACCGAACCAAGCGCGCGGGCCGGCTTCCCCCGGCCCAGCGGTGCGGGCCATCCCTGGGAGCTCGCAGTCCTGGGAGCTCAGGCACCCAAGCAAGTCCGCACCGGCAATCCGTTGCCGTTCAACGACATCCGACACCTGCAGGCACATCAGTTCTTGGTCGATGAAGCCTACCTGCTCGACGCACAGCAGTACACCGAGTGGCTCGACACGCTGACCGAGGACATCCACTACTTCATGCCCGTTCGGGTGACCACAGCCTCAGGCGCCGGATTCGACACTTCTCCCGGCATGGCGCATTTCGATGAGAACAAGTACTCCCTGAACAGACGCGTCGCGCGCTTTGCGACCGAACACGCCTGGACCGAGGATCCGCCGTCACGGCTGCGCCATCACATCACCAACGTGCGCACCTTTGCCTGCGACGACGACGCACACCTCATCGTCGAGTCGGCCGAATTGCTGTTCCGCAGCCGCGGCGATGTCAACGAGGCTGCGCTGATCTCCTGCGGCCGAGAAGACCTGTTGCGCCGGTGTGATCAGCAATGGAAGTTGGCGCGCCGCACGATCTATCTCGACGAGTCGGTCCTGCGCATGCAGAATCTGGCGGTGTTCCTGTGAGCGAACTCGAAGACCTGGTCGCCCGTTCGGTGGGCGAAACCATCACTGTTGCCAACGAGTTCACCGAAATAACCGTGCGCCGGGTCGACACCCGCAACGGGTCGCGGCTGCTGATCACGTCACCGAAGTCGGGACAGTGGATCAGTCTCGACGCCCTGGAAATTGAAGCGTTGACGTGGCAGAACTCCTACACCCTGGCCGCGATGGTCGGCAAAATGCACGAACCGCTCCTCTCCGACGACAGTGAGCTGCCATGACGGGATGGCTCGAGGGAAAACGGGCGCTGGTCGTGGGCGCCGGTTCGGGCATAGGCCGAGCAGTCGTCGACGCCTATCTCGAAGAGGGCGCCCAGGTCGCGGTATTGGAACGCGATCAGTCGAAGTGCGCGGCCCTGCAGACGCAATTGCCGGAGCTTCCGGTGACCCAGGGAGATGCGACCACGGCCGAAGCCAACGAGCGCGCCGTCGCAGCAGCCGTAGCGGCTTTCGGCGGCCTGGACACCTTGGTCACCTGCGTCGGGATCTTCGATTTCTACAAGGGAATCACCGACATCTCGACCGAAGAGCTGGCACCGGCATTCGACGAGATGTTCACAACGAATGTGTTGAGTCATCTGCAGTCGGTGAAGGCCGCCGTCCCGGCCCTTGCGGCCCAGGAAGGGTCGTCGATCGTCCTCACCGAGTCTGCCTCGTCGTTCTATCCGGGCCGCGGGGGCGTGCTCTACGTCGCGTCGAAGTTCGCCGTGCGCGGCCTGGTCACCACCCTCGCCTACGAACTCGCCCCGCACATCCGGGTCAACGGCGTCGCACCGGGCGGAACGCTGAACACCGACCTGCGCGGTTTGAAGAACCTGTCGCTCGACCATATCCGCCTGGACGACACCCCCAACCGTGCACGCGATCTCGTGGCACGCACCCCCCTCAATGTCGCACTCACTCCGCAGGACCACGCCTGGAGCTACGTCTTTTTGGCATCAGAGAGGTCTCGCGGTATCACCGGCGGAAGCACGCATCCCGACGGCGGATTCGGAATGGGTTCAGGGGCTAACACGTGAACACCGACGAGCTGGCGCCGTTGCGGATGGAGGTTGCGCAGGCCTGCCGAGTCGCCGCGGCTCGCGGCCTGGTCGACGGGATTCTCGGACACATCAGTGCCCGCATCGACCAAGAGCACCTCCTCATCAGGTGTCGCAGCGAGTCCGACAAGGGTGTGGCGTTCACTCGTCCCGACGACGTTCGGCTGATCCGCTTTGACGGAACACCGGGCAGGGCTGGGGAATTGGACGGATATCGGGTACCCAACGAGTTGCCGATTCACGTCGAGACGCTGCTGGCACGTCCCGAGTGCCGGGCAGTGGCCCATCTGCATCCGGCGGCCGTCGTGGCTGCCGACCTCGCAGGTATCACCATTGAACCCGTCTACGGCGCCTTCGACATCCCCGGCGCATGGCTCGCGCGCCGGGGCGTTCCGGTCTACCAGCGGGCGGTGCTGATTCGCACCGCGGAACTCGGCAAAGAGATGGTCGCCGCCATGGGAGACAAGCCGGTGGTGATCTGTCGCGGCCATGGAATCACCAGTGCCGCTGCCACGGTGCCCCAGGCTGTGCTGCAGGCCATCAGCTTGGACCAGTTGGCTTCGATGTCGCTCCGGATCCGTTCCGCGGGCGGCACGTTACGCCCGATCGAGGAATCAGATTGGGCGGACCTGCCCGACCTCGGTCCGGCATTCACCGCGGACGCCGCCTGGCGCCATGAAGTCGCCCGGTTGGAGCAGCCATGAGCGGGCAGGCGGAGATCAGCGCAGAGATCGCGGCGATCCAGGCCGAGTACGCGCGCGCCGGCATCGAGGAAAGCCAACCCAAGCTGGACTATCCGCCGTACCGCAGCAGCGTGCTTCGCCATCCCAAAAGTGCACTGCAGCTCGTGGACCCAGAGTCCGTCGAGTTACTCGCGCCCTGTTTCGGCCAGGGCGATGTCGGCGCAGCCGACGCCGATCTGACGGTCCAGCATGCGGGTCCACCGATCGGCGAGCGCACCGTGGTGACCGGGCGCATCCTCGACGGTGATGGCAGGCCCGTGCGCCGGCAACTCGTCGAGATCTGGCAGGCCAACGCCAGCGGGCGCTACATCCACCAGGGGGATCAGCATCCCGCACCGTTGGACCCCAATTTCACCGGAGCGGGCCGTTGCCTCACCGACGACAACGGGTTCTACCGGTTCACCACGATCAAACCCGGCCCGTACCCCTGGCGTAACCACCACAATGCGTGGCGTCCTGCGCATATCCACTTCTCCTTGTTCGGCAGTGATTTCACGCAGCGGATGATCACGCAGATGTACTTTCCCGGCGACCCACTGCTCGCGTTGGACCCGATCTACCAGTCGATCACCGACCAGAAGGCCCGTGACCGGCTCGTCGGCGTTTACGACCACGCCATCACCAGCCACGAATGGGCCACCGGTTACCGGTGGAACGTCGTGCTCACCGGCCCGGCCGCCACGCCGTTCGAGGAGCCGCGATGACTAGGCTCACGGCCACGCCCGGGCAGACCATCGGCCCCTTCTTCGGCTACGCGTTGCCGTTCGACCACGGCAACGAACTCGTGCCCCCTGGCTCGCCCGGTGCCATCGCCCTGCACGGCACCGTCATCGACGGCGCCGGGGCTCCGGTTCCCGATGCGCTGCTGGAGATCTGGCAGGCAGATGCGGACGGTTCCGTGTCGACCTCCAGTTCACTTCGCCGCGACGGCGACACCTTCACCGGGTGGGGACGCGCCGCGACAGATGCCGATGGCCACTACTGCTTCACGACGGTGAGACCCGGGGCACCCCAAGAGTCGACGCCATTCATCGCCGTCGCCGTGTTTGCGCGGGGCCTGCTGAACCGGCTGTTCACCCGTGCCTATCTGCCCGGTGATCAACTGCACGCAGACCGACTGTTGAACTCCGTGGCGGTTGACCGTCGTCATACGCTCATCGCGGTGCCCGACGAGCATGGCTTTCGATTCGACATCAGGCTGCAGGGCGCCGACGAGACGGTATTCCTGCGCTATCGGGGGCAACCATGACCGACTTGTTGTGGCCCGGCGACCACCGGGCAGGACAGATCTTCAGCGACGCGGCGTATCTGGCTGCGATGGTGCGGGTTGAAAACGCTTGGCTGGGTGTGCTTGTCGACGCTGGGATCGCGCCGGCGTCGGCGCGGGCCGACCTGACCGCGGTGATCTCGGCCACCGACGTGGAAGCGGTGGCCGTGGCGGCCGAGGCAACCGGCAACCCGGTGCCCGGCCTGGTCGAACTACTCCGGGAACGCACCGGCGGCGAACCGGCACACTGGGTGCACCGCGGCCTGACCAGCCAGGACGTCGTCGACACCGCACTGATGCTCTGCGTGCGCGACGCGCTGGATCGAATTCGCGGCGAAGTCACCACGCAGGTACGCACATTGGCCGCGCGGGCCGAAACCCACCGTGACAGCCCCATGCTGGCCCGTACGCTGACCCAGCCCGCATTGCCGTCAACGGTCGGTATGAAGTTCGCGAACTGGCTTGCCGGGATCCTCGACGGTGCCGACTCAGTCGCGGCGCTGCCGGCGTTCCCGGCACAGGCCGGCGGTGCCGCCGGAACGATGGCCGCCGCCACTGAACTGACCGGCTCGCCGACCGATGCCATTGCCCTGTCCGGGCGGCTGGCCACGGCGCTCGGTCTCGCCGACAGCCCGCCATGGCATACCACCCGGTCGGTGATAACCCGCGTGGGCGACACGTTGGTGACGTGTTGCGACGCCTGGGCCCACATCGCCAATGATGTCGCGGCGAGCAGCAGGCCCGAGATCGGCGAGCTGGCCGAGGGTCGAGGCGGTGGTTCATCGACCATGCCGCACAAGAACAATCCGGTGTTGTGCGTACTGATCCGCCGCGCCGCACTGGTGGCACCGTCGCTGGCCGCCGCCTTGCACGCCGCGTCGGCCGCCGGTGTCGATGAGCGCTCCGACGGCGGCTGGCACGCCGAATGGGCCGCCCTGCGGACCCTGTCCCGGTACGCCGTAGTAGCGGCGGCACAGACGACCGAGCTGCTCGCCGGGCTGATCATCGACACCGATCGTGCCGCGGCGAACCTGGCCGCCGCCGGCGACCTGCTCGGGGAGCAGCGGGCGATGGCTCAGTTGGCCGGGCGTACCGCTCGACGCGACTACACCGGCGCGGCAGGCCATCTCATCGACGCCGTATTGCAGCGCGCGCACCACTTCACGGAGGCGACATGAGCGTGCCGCGGCTTGCCGGCACCGACTTCGGCGGGCCGCAGGACGCCGACCTGCTGATCCTCGGGCCATCCCTGGGTACCTCGGCAACCGCACTCTGGGGCCCGGCCGCGCAGCAACTCGCCGAGCATCTGCGCGTCGTCGCGTGGGACCTGCCCGGCCACGGCCGCACTCCGGCAGCCCCGTTCCGGATACCGGACCTGTCGGCCGGGGTGCTGGCCCTGGTCGACGACATCGCGCCGAAGTCCGCGTTCCACTACGCCGGTGACTCCATCGGTGGCGCAGTCGGTCTGCAGCTGATGCTCGATGCCCCCGCGCGGTTGTCGAGCGCCACACTGATCTGCACCGGCGCCGCCATCGGACGGGCCGAGGATTGGGCCACCCGCGCCACCACCGTGCGCGCATCGGGCACCGGCGCGGTCGTCGAGGCGTCCCTGCAGCGCTGGTTCGCCGCCGGCTTCACCGACCGTCGGCCCGAGCTCGTCGCCGCGCTGGTGGACGCGCTGCGCCTCACCGACGACGAATCCTATGCCCAGGCATGTGAGGCGCTGGCCGATTTCGATGTCACCGAACGCCTGGCGCAGATCACCGCACCCGTGTTGGCCATTGCGGGCTCCGACGACGTCGCCACTCCCCCGGAGTCGCTGGGGCGTATCGCTTCCGGTGTCAGGCACGGCCGACTGGTGGTGCTCGACGGCGTTGGCCACCTGGCACCCGTCGAGGCGACCGAGGCGACCGTCAACCTGATTCTCAACCATCTGTTGGTTCGGGATCCGGTCTACGCCGCGGGCATGTCGGTGCGTCGGGACGTCCTCGGCGACGCGCACGTCGACCGTGCGATCGCGCACACCACCGAGTTCACCGCCGACTTTCAGGACCTGATCACTCGCTACGCGTGGGGCAGCATCTGGACCCGTGACGGCCTGGACCGACGCAGCCGTTCGATCGTCACCCTGACCGCCCTGGTGGCTCGGGGACACCACGAGGAGTTGGCCATGCATCTGCGCGCGGCGCGGCGCAACGGCCTGTCCAACGACGAGATCAAGGAGGTGTTGTTGCAGACCGCCATCTATTGCGGTGTACCCGACGCCAATACCGCGTTCCGGATCGCCGCGCAGGTTCTCGCCGATTACGACAGCACGGAGGGAGGCCGGTGAGTCGCGCCGCGATCTGCGCCACCGCTGCCGAGGCGGTATCCGGAATCAACGACGGCTCAACGATTTTGGTGGGTGGATTCGGCATGGCCGGCCTGCCCGCCGCACTGATCGACGCACTGATCGCCCAAGGAGCTCGCGAGCTGACCATCGTCAGCAACAACGCCGGCACTGCTGACACCGGACTGGCGGCACTGCTGGCCGCCGGCCAAGTCCGCAAGGTGATCTGTTCGTTTCCTCGCCAGTCCGATTCCTATGTGTTCGACGGCCTGTACCGCGCGGGCAAGGTCGCCCTGGAACTGGTACCGCAGGGCAACCTCGCCGAACGCATACGCGCGGCCGGTGCGGGTATCGGGGCGTTCTACTGCCCCACCGGCGTCGGCACTCTGCTCACCGAGGGCAAAGAGATCCGGACCATCAACGGCCGCGATTACGCACTGGAGTACCCGATCCACGGGGACGTCGCGCTGATCCGCGCCTATGCCGCGGATCGATCGGGAAACCTGGTGTATCGCAAGACCGCCCGCAACTTCGGACCAGTCATGGCGACCGCTGCCGCGCTGACGATCGCTGAGGTCTCCCGCGTCGTCGATACCGGGCAGCTGGATCCCGAAGGGATCGTCACACCGGGAATCTACGTCGATCGGATTCTGGAGACGAACGCGTGACGTCATTTCCCCCGAAGGCGACCGAGCACGTTGGTCGCGGCCCCCTGACCCGCGATGAACTTGCCGCAGTGATCGCCCGCGACATCCCTGCGGGCTCGTACGTGAATCTCGGTATCGGGCAGCCCACGCTGGTCGCGGATCATCTGTCACCCGATGACGCGGTGATACTGCACACCGAGAACGGCATGCTCGGCATGGGACCCGCCGCGGGTAGCGAGGACATCGACCCCGACCTCACCAATGCCGGCAAGATTCCGGTCACCGAGATGCCCGGGGCCTCGTATTTCCATCACGCCGACTCCTTCGCGATGATGCGCGGAGGCCATCTCGATGTGTGCGTGCTCGGAGCATTACAGGTCAGTCAGCATGGCGACCTGGCCAACTGGCACACCGGGGAACCGGGCGCGATCCCGGCCGTCGGTGGCGCAATGGACCTGGCGATCGGAGCCAAGAACGTGTTCGTGATGATGGACCTGTTCAGCAAGGACGGCGCTGCCAAACTGGTTGCGTCATGCACCTACCCGCTGACCGGTCAGCGTTGCGTCAGCCGGGTCTATACCGACTACGCGGCCATGGACATCGACACGGTCACGGGAACCATCCGGGTCCGTGAAACCTTCGGCATCACCACCGCTGACCTCGCCGCGCGCTTGCCCGTCGAGCTCAGCTAGAAGCTACCGCCTGGAGAGCAGGCCCAAAATCCGATCGCCGGTGGCGGCCGTGGAAAGCTTCTGCCCGCCGCGGGTGGCCAGGTGCTGCTCGACGGCCGCGTCGACCCGGGCTGCGGCTTCGTGCTCACCAATGTGGTTGAGCAACATGGCCACCGACGTCACCGCCGCGGTGGGGTCGGCAATACCCTGCCCGGCAATGTCGGGCGCACTGCCGTGCACCGGCTCGAACATCGACGGGTTGGTTCCGGTGGCGTCGATGTTGCCGCTGGCCGCCAGCCCGATCCCGCCGCAGACCGCGCCGGCCAGGTCGGTGATAATGTCGCCGAACAGGTTGTCACTGACGATCACATCGAACCGACCGGGGTCGGTGACCATGTAGATGGTGGCGGCGTCGACATGGGTGTACGCGGTCTCGACGTCCGGGTACTCCTTGCCGATCTCGGCCACCGTCCGCGTCCACAGCGAACCGGCGTAGGCCAGCACATTGTTCTTGTGCACCAGGGTCAGATGCTTGCGGCGGGCGCGAGCCTTCTCGAAGGCGAACCGGACCACCCGGGCCACCCCGAACGCGGTGTTGACGCTGACCTCGGTGGCCACCTCGTGCTCGGTGCCGACCCGCAGCGCCCCGCCGTTGCCGGTGTAGGGACCCTCGGTGCCTTCGCGCACCACCAGGAAGTCGATCTCGGGCGGATCGGCCAGCGGGCTGGCCACCCCTGGGTACAGCCGGCTCGGCCGCAGGTTGACGTGGTGGTCCAGCGCGAACCGGGCGTGCAGCAACAGGCCACGCTCCAGCAGACCCGACGGCACCGACGGATCACCGATCGCGCCGAGCAGGATCACGTCGTGGCCGCGGATCTCTTCCAGCACCGAGTCCGGCAGGACCTCGCCGGTGGCGTGATAGCGCTTGGCACCCAAGTCGTATTCGGTCTTCTCGGTGCCCGGCAGCACGGCGTCGAGAACCTTGACGGCTTCGGTGATGACCTCCGGGCCGATGCCGTCGCCGGGGATGACCGCGAGTTTCAGGCTCATGCCAGGTCGACCTCTTCAATCTTGTTGGCGTTGACCGCTGCGCTGATCGCCGACTTCACATCGGAGGGCACCGGGCGGTCGACCCGCAGCAGAACCGTCGCGCCAGGGCCTTCGGCGTCTTGCGACAGCTGCGCGGCATGGATGTTGATGGCTGCCGATCCCAACAGGGTGCCGATCTTGCCCAGCGCGCCGGGCTGGTCGGAGTAGTTGATGATCAGGTTGACACCCTCGGCCCGCAGGTCGAAGTTGCGGCCGTTGATGGTGACGATCTTCTCCACCTGCTGCGGGCCGGACAAGGTGCCGGCCACCGTCGCCGCTGAGCCGTCGGCGGTGACGGCCTTGAGCTCGACGACGCTGCGGTGGTTGGGACTTTCGGTGGCGGTGCCGATCTCGGCCTCCACTCCGCGATCGGCGGCCAGGGCCGGCGCGTTGACGAAGGTCACCGGGTCTTCGATGATCGCCGAGAACAGTCCGCGCAGAGCCGAAAGCCGCAGTATCGCAACGTCTTCTGCGGCGAGCTCACCGCGCACCTGCACCGACAGCGAGACCGGCAGCCCGTCGGAGAGCACGCCGGCCAGCAGACCGAGCTTGCGCACCAGGTCCAGCCACGGCGCGACTTCCTCGTTGACGGCGCCGCCGCCCACGTTGACCGCGTCGGGAACGAATTCGCCGGCCAGCGCCAGCTTCACACTCTTGGCGACGTCGGTACCGGCCCGGTCCTGCGCCTCGGCGGTGGAGGCGCCCAGGTGCGGGGTCACCACGACCTGCGGCAGGTCGAACAGCGGCGAGTCGGTGCACGGCTCGGTGGCGAACACGTCCAGGCCGGCGCCGCGAACATGTCCGCTGGTGATGGCCTCGGCCAGGGCGGCCTCGTCGATCAGCCCGCCGCGGGCGGCGTTGACGATGATCACCCCCGGCTTGGTCTTGGCCAGCGCCTCCTTGCCGATCAGCCCGGCAGTCTCCGGCGTCTTGGGCAGGTGCACCGAGATGAAGTCGGCACGGCCCAGCAGGTCGTCCAGGCTCAGCAGCTCGATGCCCAGCTGGGCGGCACGCGCGGCCGACACGTAGGGGTCGTAGGCGACGATGTGGGCGCCGAAGGCGGCCAGCCGCGCCGCGACCAGCTGCCCGATGCGGCCCAGGCCGACCACCCCGACGGTGTGGTCGAAGATCTCGGTGCCGGAGAACGACGAGCGCTTCCACTCGCGACCGTGCAGTGAGGCGTCGGCCGCCGGTATCTGGCGGGCGGCGGCCAGCATCAGTGCGATCGCGTGTTCGGCGGCGCTGTGGATGTTGGAGGTCGGGGCGTTGACCACCAGCACCCCGCGCGCGGTGGCGGCGTCGACGTCGACGTTGTCCAGGCCGACCCCGGCGCGAGCCACGATCTTGAGCTTGGTGCCGGCCGCTAGCACCTCGGCGTCGACGGTGGTGGCCGATCGCACCAGCAGCGCGTCGGCTTCCGGAACCGCAGCCAGGAGCTTTTCGCGGTCCGGGCCGTCCACCCAGCGCACTTCGACCTGGTCGCCGAGGGCGGCGACGGTGGATTGGGCGAGCTTGTCAGCGATCAAAACCACGGGCAGAGTCACCCGAACAGCGTAGTGGTCGGTCGCAAGCGCGGCGGAGCCGGGCGCTGGGGCGCGGCCCGCGGCCCTGCTCAGGCCCGAGCGACGAGCCGCGGCACGGTCGGCTCACCCGGTGTCAGGCGTGTCGAGCGGAATTGCGCCTTGATCCCCTCGACCCAGCGTCGACACCGGTCGGTGAGCCGGTAGTCCTTGGTCTGCAGATGCCCGCGGGTGACCAGTACCCCGAGCTCGGCGCCCTTACAGCGCACATCCCCGGGCGCCGCGATGCGCATGTAGAAGGCCTCCGACTCGTCCATCAGCGACGCCCAGTCGTTGGCCGGGCGGGCAAAGCCGACCCGACCGTCGTCGTCCAGGCGCCAGATCCCGGTACGCGGGGTGGCAGTCATCAACTCGACGCGCGGCGAGGTCTCCCAGATCATCAGCTGACTCCAGACGTCGTCATCGCCGTAACCTCGCTCCCAGCGCGCGTTGAGCTCATCGACGTCGAGCTCGTAGTCCACGTCCAGGTACTCCAGCAGGTGGAACAGGAACAACGGAACGTCGGCGTAGGCCTCGGTGGTCAGATTCGTCATGGGACTGACTCCGCTCAGGCGCGGATTCACCTCGCCGAGGTACAGCTCATCGGAATCCAGGTCGTGCAGCAGATCCACCTCGAAGTAACCGCGGTAGCCCTCGCGATGCAGCCGGTCGCCGAGCTTGCGCACCATGGTGCGCGCGGTGTGTGTCTGTGTCGGCGTGAGAACGCCGCGCCACACGTCGTTGCCGCACCAGCCGCCCTTGTACGGAGTCAGCTCGGGGTAGCCGACCAGGCTCGACATGGCGGGGCCGACGACGGTACCGTGGCGGGTCACTACGCCCTCCAGACACACCTCGACATTGCGGATGCGCTTCATCACCTTGAGCTCCTGGCCGGCCAGGTCGCCGGCGTGCCGGTCCCAGTCGCGTTGGCCCTTCAGGAAATACGTCGTCGTGCCGGCATCTCCGTAGGCGGACTGGACGACGAGGTTCTCCCCCAGCCCGCCGCCGTGAGCGAGTGCCGACAGCTCGTCGTAGGAGCCCGCCCGCCCGATCACATTCGGCACGCTCGATACCCCCGCCTTCTGGGCCAAGCGGGTCATGACGATCTTGGAGCCCAGCCGATGGCGTAGCTCGGCCGGTGGCTGCATGACGCCGAGCCCGACCTCGTGGGCGAACGCGTGGGTTGCCTCATCGAGCATGACGAAGCAGGCCTGGCCGCCGGGCCCGCGGCGCTCGATGAACTCCAGCGTCTCGGGGTCGCGCAGCAGGTAGTTGCAGACGTCTTCCATGGAGTCGAAATCCATGCGGTTGCGCCGCCGCGGTACGAACACCCGCGGATGTTCGCCCTCGAACGAGTCGAAGTAGGTCAGGTAGAAGAAGTTTCGTACCCAGCGATCAATGCCGAGCAGGTTGAACGGCGTCGGCGAGATGAAGTACAGCGGGACGGTGTTGGTGTGAAAGAACGCCCGGATGTCCGAGAGGCCGTGCAGCGGGCGGCGCGGTTCCATCCCACAAGTGTGCATCGGCCGAAGCCGCCCCGCCGAGCGTGCGCATTTGGACGCCAGTTATGGCGTGTCGGCGTACAAGGGGCGCACGCTCGGCGGAAGGGGAACGCAGGAAGGGAGCTAGGCGGTTTCGGTGATGGGCCGGTCCACCCAGCTCATCAAGTCGCGCAGCTTCTTGCCGGTGACCTCGATCGGGTGCTCGGCGTTGGCCTTGCGCAGCCCTTCGAGCTCCTTGTTGCCACCCTCGACGTTGGCGACCAGGCGCTTGACGAAGGTGCCGTCCTGGATGTCGGACAGGATGTCGCGCATCCGCTGCTTGGTGTCGGCGTCGATCACCCGCGGACCGGACAGGTAGCCGCCGAACTCCGCGGTGTCGGACACCGAGTAGTTCATCCGGGCGATGCCACCCTCGTACATCAGGTCCACGATCAGCTTGAGCTCGTGCAGCACCTCGAAGTAGGCCATCTCCGGGGCGTAGCCCGCCTCGACCATCACCTCAAAGCCGGCCTTGACCAGCTCCTCGGTGCCGCCGCACAACACGGCCTGCTCACCGAACAGGTCGGTCTCGGTCTCTTCCTTGAAGGTGGTCTTGATGACGCCGGCCCGGGTGCCGCCGATGCCCTTGGCGTACGACAGCGCCAGTGCCTCACCGGCGCCGGTCGGGTCTTGGGCGACGGCGATCAGCGAGGGCACGCCCTTGCCGTCGACGAACTGGCGGCGCACCAGGTGGCCCGGGCCCTTGGGCGCGACCATTCCGACGGTGATGTCGGCGGCCGGCTTGATCAGGCCGAAGTGGATGTTGAGGCCGTGGCCGAAGAACAGTGCGTCACCGGCCTTGAGGTTGGGCTCGATGTCGTTTGTGAAGATCTCGGCCTGCGCGGTGTCGGGCGCCAGCAGCATGATCACGTCGGCCCACTTGGCGACCTCGGCCGGGGTGTCGACTTCCAGACCCTGCTCGGTCACCTTGACCCGCGACTTGGAACCCTCCTTGAGGCCCACCTTCACCTGCACGCCGGAGTCGCGCAGGCTCAACGAGTGCGCGTGGCCCTGGCTGCCGTAGCCGATCACGCCGACCTTGCGGCCCTGGATGATCGACAGGTCGGCGTCGTCGTCGTAGAACATCTCAACTGCCACTGGATTACTTCCTTACTATCTCTACTGGCTATTTCTGGGGGACTATTTGGCCGTGCCGATGCCGCGCGGGCCGCGCGACAACGATACGAGACCGGATTGGACGATCTCGCGGATGCCATAGGGCTCGAGCACCCGCAGCAACGCCTCGAACTTGGCCGGGGTGCCGGTGGCCTCGACGATCAGCGACTCCGGCGAAACGTCGATCACCCTGGCGCGGAACAGGTTCACCGCCTCGACGATCTGCCCGCGGGTGCCGGCGTCGGCGCGGACCTTGATCAAGGCGATCTCGCGGGCCACCGAATTGTCGTCTTCCTGCTCGACGATCTTGATGACGTTGATCAGCTTGTTGAGCTGCTTGGTGATCTGCTCGAGCGGGGTGTCTTCCACCGAGACGACGATCGTCATCCGGGACATGTTCTTGGTCTCGGTAGCGCCGACGGCCAGCGACTCGATGTTGAAGCCGCGCCGCGAGAACAGCGCCGCGACCCTGGCCAGCACGCCGGGCTTGTCTTCGACCAGCACCGACAGGGTGTGTGTCTTCCAGCCGGTGGTCATCAGGCGTGTCCTTCGTTGTCGTCGTCGTCGAACAGCGGCCGAATACCGCGGGCGGCCTGGATCTCGTCGTTGCTGGTGCCGGCGGCCACCATCGGCCACACCTGGGCATCCGCGCCGACGATGAAGTCGATCACCACCGGCCGGTCAGTGACCGCCCGGGCCGCCTTGATCACGTCTTCGACGTCTTCTTCACGCTCGCAACGCAATCCGACACAGCCGAGCGCCTCGGCCAGCATCACGAAATCGGGGATGCGGTGCGAGTGGGTGGCCAGGTCGGTCTGGCTGTAGCGCTCCCCGTAGAACAGGGTCTGCCACTGGCGCACCATGCCCAGGTTGCCGTTGTTGATCAACGCCACCTTGATCGGGACGCCCTCGATAGCGCAGGTGGCCAACTCCTGGTTGGTCATCTGGAAGCAGCCGTCGCCGTCGATCGCCCACACCTCGGCGTCCGGGCGGCCCATCTTGGCGCCCATCGCCGCCGGGATCGCGAAGCCCATGGTGCCCAGCCCCCCGGAGTTCAGCCAGGTGCGCGGCTTCTCGTACTTGACGAACTGCGCGGCCCACATCTGGTGCTGGCCCACGCCGGCGACATAGATCGCATCGGGTCCGGCGATCTGGCCCAGCTTCTCGATGACGAACTCCGGGCCGAGGCTGCCGTCGCTCTGCGGGCCGTAGCTCAGCGGATAGGTGGTGCGCACGTCGTCGAGGTAGGCCCACCAGTCGTCCAGCGGCAGGTTGACCTCTTCGTTGCGCAGCGCGGCAATCAGCTCCACGATGACCGCCTTGACGTCACCGACGATCGGCACGTCGGCGTGCCGGTTCTTGCCGATCTCGGCCGGGTCGATGTCGGCGTGAATCACCTTGGCGTCCGGGGCGAATGAGTCCAGCTGGCCGGTGACCCGGTCGTCGAACCGAGCACCGAGGGTGATCAGCAGATCCGAGCGCTGCAGACCGGCCACCGCCGACACCGCGCCGTGCATACCGGGCATGCCCAGATGCTGGCGGTGGCTGTCGGGGAAGGCGCCACGCGCCATCAGCGTGGTGACCACCGGGATGCCGGTCAGCTCGGCCAGCTCACGCAGCTCCGCGCAGGCATCGCCGCGGATCACCCCGCCACCGACGTAGAGGACGGGACGGCGCGCCGCCGCGATCAGCTTGGCGGCCTCGCGGACCTGCCGGTTGTGCGGCTTGGTGGTGGGCTTGTAGCCGGGCAGGTCCAGCCGCGGCGGCCAGGCGAAGGTGCACTGACCCTGCAGCACGTCCTTGGGGATATCAACGAGAACCGCTCCAGGCCGTCCGCTTGCCGCGATGTGGAACGCCTCGGCCAGCGCCCGCGGGATGTCGTCGCCATTGCGGACCAGGAAATTGTGCTTGGTGATCGGCATGGTGATGCCGGAGATGTCGGCCTCCTGGAAGGCGTCGGTGCCGATCAGCGCCCGCCCGACCTGTCCGGTGATGGCGACCACCGGGATGGAGTCCATCTGTGCGTCGGCCAGCGGCGTCACGAGGTTGGTGGCGCCGGGACCCGAGGTGGCCATGCACACCCCGACTCGGCCGGTGGCGTGCGCGTAGCCGCTGGCGGCGTGCCCGGCACCCTGCTCGTGGCGAACCAGCACGTGGCGCAGCTTCTTTGAGTCGTACAGCGGGTCATAGACCGGCAGCACGGCGCCACCCGGGATGCCGAAGATGACGTCGACGTCGAGTTCCTCGAGCGACCGGATCACCGACTGGGCGCCGGTCATCTGCTCGGGTGGGATGCGGGTGGCAGGGGTCTTCGCCGCCGCGCCGTTGGCCGACTCCTGCGCTGCCGACCGCTCCGGCGGTCGCGTTGTGGGTGCGCTCACGGTTTCCTCTTCAATTGCTCTGATGCTCTGGGCTGGTGGCAACAAAAAACCCCCGCCAGCTCAGCTGCTGCACGAGGGTTGCGCGTTGGTGGTTGAAAGTTCAGGCAACAACCAACGCGCAGGGGGCTACTACGAGCATGCCGTTGTCCATAGCCGAAGACGGTAGTCCCTCCACCGACCGGGCGTCAAATGCCCGGTCGGTGGACCCGCTGGACATGTCAGTGCAGATGATCGACCAGCGTTCCCTGCTCGCCGAACAGTGTCGCCTCCCAACGCTCCAACAGCTCGGTGTTGTCGTGATCGTCGGGATGGAAGCCGGGCTCGATGTAGTCGCCCAGCCGACGGAAGACCGCTCGGGTCAAGAACGGCGAACGCCGAAGGGCCGCGAAGCTGCGAACCACCCGCACCGGGTTGTAGGCGGCCCGATCGCGGAACAACGAGAAGATGGTGTTCAGCAAAACCGCGAAGGGGAAGCTGAATCGGATGATCCGCATGGTCCGGATGCGCCGGGTCTCGTCACCGCCGACGGCACGGTAGACGTCGAACGCCACCGAGCGGTGCTCGGATTCCTCGATGGCATGCCACAACAGCATGGACCGCACCTCCGAGTCGCCCAGCAGGGCCTGCGCCCGCTCGTCGGCGAGCAGCGTCTCGGCAAAAACGGCGGTGAAGTGTTCAAGTGCGGCGGTGATGGCCAGGCAGGTCAGCGGCGAGAACCGGCGCTCGGTCGCCTTCAGGCGCCGATGCACCAACCGGTCGATCCTTCCGGTCGGGTAGCCCATCTCCTGCAGGCGCTCATTGAGCGCGCGGTGCTCGCGGCCGTGAGTCACCTCTTGGCCGATGAACCCCTTGACCTGATCTTTCAGGTCGGGGTCGGCGATCTGGTCGGCGTAGCGACGCACCGAACGAATGAAGAAGTCCTCGCCCTCGGGAAACACCGCCGACAGGTGCGCGATCATGTGGCTCATCACCAGGTCGCGCTGCACGAAGTGGCGCTCCAACCCGGCCACCGGGTAGTTGAATCGGATGCGACGCGGCTGCACCGCCGGCGGTACGGAGTGAAAGCCGTTTTCGTTCGCGGTCATTGCGTTCCCTCTTGTTGTTGGTCTGCTGGTGGGTCGGGGAAGCCCGCCTGCAGCGGCCGGGCCAGGATCTTGAAGGCGGCGAGAATGTCGTCGGCGGCCAACGGCTCGTAACCGTCGATCGAGCGGGACAGTGCCAGGCCGTTCATCAGCGCGAAGGCCATCTGTGGGCCGAGTCGCGAGGGCGGCGTGTCCGCGTCGGCAGGACCATCCGGGCCCAGCAAGTCGGCATAGACCCGGTCGCAGGCCTCCGCGAACCGCCGATCTGTCTCGATGACCGCGGGCGCCAACTCCGCGTCGGTGCGCGCCGCCACCCACAGTTCGTGCATTGCGGTGAAAGTCGGGCCCGAGAACATCGACCACAACAGGTCGATCGCTTCGTCGAGTTTGTCGGCGGCGGGATCCAGCCCCGCCATCAACACCTCGAACTCCTCGATGCGGCGGTTGAGCGCGAATTCGACGGCTGCGGTCAGGAGCCCGATCTTCGACGGGAAGTGACCTTGCAGTGCGCCCACCGACACTCCGGCTCGACGCGCCACCTCGGTGGTCGTGGTCCCCTTGAAACCGACCTCGTCCAGGGCTTCAAGCGTCGCGTCCAGCAGCGCATGCCGGGTCTCCGCGGTGCGTTCCGCCTGGGTTCGGCGGGGCTTTGTCGACGCCATGCCCCCATGCTGTCCTACTTAAAATAAGTAGTCAATATTTATTTTTTCTCCGGCGCCCACTCTGCCCGCCCGCACCGCCGGTTCCAGCGGTGACATCATGCGGAGGTGACGTCGCCCTCCACCGACCCCGAACCGTTGGTGATCCGAATCTCGCCGATGGCCCACTTCGCGGTCGGCTTCTTGGCTCTGGGCCTGCTGATTCCGGTGTTGACCTGGCCGCTCACCGCGCCGCTGCTGGCGATACCGCTGCTGCTGTCAGCACAGATCGCACGGTGGCGCACCGTCGCCGACACGCAACAGGTCACCGTGCGGACCCTGTTCTCCAGCCGCTCGGTGCCCTGGGACGCGATCGACGGGCTGGGGTTCAGCCGGGGGTCGTGGGCGCGGGCCCACCTCAACGACGGTGAGCAACTGCGACTGCCGGCGGTCAGCTTCGCGACGCTGCCGCTGCTCACCGAGGCCAGCGGCGGACGCGTGCCCAACCCGTATCGCTGATCGGCATGAGGCGGTCCCAGCCTCTCCTCCGCCGAGCCCCGCTGAACCGCCGGTCAGCCGAGCGGGTTCGCCCCGTTGAGGAACACCCACATCGCCACACCGCCGGCGATCCCGAGCAGCAGTGCCGCAACGGATCCGATGAACGGGCGCCGGGCCCAGCCGCGGTCACCGTCGAGCCCGTACCGGCCGGGGCCGACCAGCACGATCGCCACCGCCACCACGATCAGCATGATGTGGAACTCGTGGCCGTCCGGCAGGAAGATCTCGAAGCGTCCCTGGCTGTGCGACGAGACGCCGGCCAGTACGCCGTTGATCAGGTAGGCCAGCGCGCCGGCAGCGGCCAAGGGCGTGAAAAGCCCGAGTACGAGCAGCAGGCCGGCGGCGATCTGCCCACCTCCGGCGGCATAGGTCAGGATGTCGGCGTGCTGGTAACCGGCGGCCGAGATCGAACCCTGGAACCCGGTCAGACCCTGACCGCCCCACCATCCGAACAGTTGGCGCAGTCCGTGGGCCACCAGCAGCACACCCAGACCCAGGCGCAGGATCAACAGGCCCAGGTCCTGGGTGCCGCGCCGGTCCACGGCGCGGAACGGCTCGTCGGCATCCGAGGCTCCGCCGACGACGCCGGGCACACGGCCACCGGCGGGTTGCGGTTCGGCGTACGGCAACGGGTGGTAGTCGCCGCCGATGCCGCGCGCACCGGTCGGGGCGTAGGGCGGGATGGCAGCAGTTTCGAAATCACCGGTGTAGGTCGGTGATGGCATGTCGTCCTCCGGATCTACCAGACGTGCCGACTTGGGACGTCCTTTACCTGCGTCGGCGGTCCCACCCGGCCTGCGCCC
>NZ_CP083986.1:3379122-3380515 GCF_020172685.1 [Mycobacterium] nativiensis
ACCGTGCTGATCGATGCACTGATCGCTCAGGGCGCTCACGATCTGACCATCGTTAGCAACAATGCGGGCACAGCTGACACCGGGCTGGCAGCACTGCTGGCCGCCGGGCGGGTCCGCAAACTGATCTGTTCGTTTCCCCGCCAGTCCGATTCCTATGTGTTCGACGGCCTGTATCGCGCCGGCAAGATCGAGCTGGAACTCGTGCCGCAGGGCAACCTCGCCGAACGCATCCGCGCTGCGGGTGCGGGTATCGGAGCCTTCTACTGCCCCACCGGTGTTGGCACCCTGCTCACCGAGGGCAAGGAGATTCGGACCATCGACGGGAGGGACTATGCGCTGGAGTACCCCATCCACGCCGATGTCGCGTTGATCCGCGCCTACGTCGGGGATCGCTCGGGAAATCTGGTGTATCGCAAGACCGCCCGCAACTTCGGCCCGGTGATGGCTACCGCTGCCGAGCTGACGGTCGCCGAAGTGTCCCGTGTCGTCGACACCGGACAGCTCGATCCCGAAGCGATTGTCACGCCGGGTATCTACGTCGATCGAATCCTGGAGACGAGCTCGTGACGCCGACCCCCGCTCTTCCCGTCGAGCATGTTGACCGCGGTCCCCTGACCCGCGACGAACTCGCCGCCGTCATCGCCCGGGACATCCCGGCGGGTTCCTATGTCAATCTCCGCATCGGGCAGCCCACGCTGGTCGCCGATCACCTGGCACCCGACGACGCGGCGGGACTGCACACCGAAAACGGCATGCTGGGCATGGGACCCGCCGCACGGGGCGGCGACGTCGATCCTGACCTCACCAATGCCGGCAAGATTCCGGTCACCGAGATGCCCGGGGCCTCCTACTTCCATCACGCCGACTCCTTCGCGATGATGCGCGGCGGACACCTCGACGTATGCGTGCTGGGAGCATTACAGGTCAGCCAGTACGGCGACCTGGCCAACTGGCATACCGGGGAACCGGGCGCGATCCCGGCCGTCGGAGGCGCAATGGACTTGGCGATCGGAGCCAAGAAGGTGTTCGTAATGATGGATCTGTTCACCAAAGACGGTGCTGCCAAACTGGTTCCGTCGTGCACCTACCCGCTGACCGGTCTGCGCTGCGTCAGCAGGGTCTATACCGAGCACGCCATCATCGACATCGACAGGGCGACCGGAACGCTGCGGGCACGCGAAACCTTCGGCACCACCGCCGCTGACCTCGCAGCGAGATTGCCCGTCAGCTTCAGCTAGTCCAGCGCGCTATCGACGATGATGCGGCCCAAGCCAATTGGGCCGCATCACCGCAGCCGCGTCAGAGCAGGCTCAGGATCCGATCACCGGTGGCGACGGTCGACAGCTTCTGCCCACCGCGGGTAGCCAGGTGCTGCTCGACGGCAGCATCGACC
>NZ_CP083986.1:3380692-3443799 GCF_020172685.1 [Mycobacterium] nativiensis
AGATGTGTATAAGAGACAGCCCAAGCAATGCCCGGCTCCCGGGGTGATGCAGGGCTGCCTGGAGAGCACCAGCGGCCTGATCATGCACGGCGACAGTAAATCGGCACTGGTCGCCGAGCGGACCACCGGTGCGGTCAAAGAGGTCTCGCTGAGCGCCGAGCCGAAGGTCAAGACCGTCATCGGTGTCGATCCGGCGGGCGACGGCGGGTTGATGGACATCGTGCTGTCGCCGACCTACTCCCAGGACCGGCTGATGTACGCCTACATCAGCACCCCGACCGACAACCGGGTGGTTCGGGTCGCCGACGGCGATGTTCCCAAGGACATCCTGACCGGAATTCCCAAGGGCGCGACCGGCAACACCGGCGCGCTGATCTTCACCAGTCCGACCACGCTGGTGGTGCTGACCGGCGACGCGGGCAACCCGGGCGCTGCGAACGATCCCGGGTCGACGGCGGGCAAAGTGCTGCGCATCGAGCAGCCGACGACGATCGGGCAGGCCCCCCCGACCACCGCGCTGAGCGGACTGGGCGCCGGCGGCGGGCTGTGCGTCGACCACGTCGACGGCTCGCTCTACGTCACCGATCGCAGTCCGGCTGGCGACCGCCTGCAGCGCATCACCAAGGACTCCCGGGTTTCGACGGTGTGGACCTGGCCCGACAAACCGGGCGTGGCCGGCTGCGCGGCGATGGACGGCATCGTGCTGGTCAACCTGGTCAACACCAAGCAGACGGTGGCGGTCCGCCTGGCCGCGGGTACCGGATCGGTCACCAGCGAGCCCGAGGTCATGCGCCAGGACACCCACGGCCATGTCTGGGCCGTGAAGATGTCGCCGGACGGCAACGTCTGGGGCGCCACGGTGAACAAGACCGCCGGGGATGCCGAGAAGCTCGACGACGTGGTGTTCCCGCTGTTCCCGTCCGGCGGCGGCTTCCCGCGCGCCAACGACGACAAGGATTAGACACCCGTCCGGCGCGCCCTTCGCCGCGTTCAGCAACTATGGGCTCCCTCATGCCACTTCGGCCCACCGTCGATGGCCAATTTTCCGTGTCGATGCTATTAATTCTCTGAGACTTTTCTGTCGATCACTTGGCTAGTACACCGTTTTTCGCGGCAGATTATCCACGAAATGCGTCTGACCTCGTGTTTTCGCCAAGAGTTAGGCGCAATTGCTCCTAATCTACTTTCAAGTAGCATTACGCCGCCGTGACAGTCGTCACGCTCACGAAACAAGGAGACCAATGCAACACTTCGCCCCCTCCCCTTGGGTCGCAGCCAGCATCGCGCTCGTCGGCGCCGGAGCCATCGCCGCCACCCCGGTCGCCGCACCGCTGCCCGGCCTGACCGCGGCCCACTCACCGGCCGTCGCGCTGACTGCCGACTTCGACCCATTCGGCGCCTGGCAGGACGTGTTCGACACCGCCAAGGCCAACGCGACCGCCCTCACGGACGCCATGTCCGCGGCCCCCATGGTGGCCGGCCAACAACTCATCTACGACCTGATGCATGGCGTGTCGATCGACCCGCAGGCCGTCATTGACGCCATCGTGCAGCCCAGTATGCAAACCGATCTGCCGATGTCTCCGCTGCTGCTGAGCAACGACGCGCTGCAGGCACTTATCACCCTGGTGATGCCGCAGTACATGCCCAGCGACTTCCCCCTGACCACCGATGAGCTCACGCCGATTCTCTCTTTCCTGGCATCACCGCTCAGCGGGGTGCTGATCGGCGCGCTCGGCCCGTCGATCAGCCCGCTCATCGCCATGTACAACGGCATGAGCGAGATCAGCACCGCACTTTCCGGCGACAACCCGGACTGGACGGCGGCGCTGCAGGACATGGCCAACCTCCCCGCCAACATGGTCGGTGGGCTCCTCAACGGGGCCACCCTCAACCTGGACGCGCTGCTGCCGACCCTGACCGAGGGCGGTCTGCTGCCCGCGGACCTGGACGTCACCGCGCTCAGCTACACCTTCGGCGGCCTGCTGTCCCCCGGCGTCACCGGCACCGACGTCGAGGGCTTCGTCAAGTTGATCTCCGACGGCAGTTCCCCGGGCATCGGCGGCTCTATCATCAACGGACTGGGGCTGACCACCGGCCTCATGGGCTTCCCGCTGGTGGTTGAGGGCCAGGGCGTCGGGCTGATGGGCGCGTGGCAAAGCCTGCAGGAGATCATCGCCAACGCACTCGGCTGGGACGGCGTGGGCAACCCGCTCGACGACATGGCCAGCAGCGGCGGCTCCGCTGCGAGCGACCTGTTCGCCGAACTGGCGAATTCCCTCGGCCTATAGGTCCGCTCGACCAACACGAGGTGGCCCCCTTCTGCGAAGGGGGCCACTTTCGTCATCAGGTGCAGACAGCGGGACGACAAGGACACCGGGCGTGCGAGCCGCCATGCCGTCGACGCGCCCGCTGAACCACGATTCGCAATTTCCCCTTATAACATACTAAGTATCACCGCATGATACTGGCCCGCCAGACCATTTACATGGCGAGATAAATGTCCAAAAAATTCAACTGGCGTGCGGCTTTGCTCCATTAGTCAACTTATGGATTCCTATCCTACTTTCAGGTAATATTGCGAGCGCCGTGGCAATCGTCACGCCTCACGTAGCAAGGAGTCTCATGCAACACGCAGCACCCCGTCCCTGGATCGTTGCCGGCGCCGCGCTCGTCGGCGCCGGCACCATCGCCGCCACCCCGGTCATCGCGCCCCTGCCCGCCCTGTCCGCTTTGCAGTCCCCGGCGACGCAACTGACCGCCGGCTTCGACCCGTTCGGCGCCTGGCAAGACGTGTTCGACACCGCCAAGGCCAACGTGACCGCACTGACGGACTCCGCGGTCCCCATGGTGGCGATGCAGCAACTGATCGCGAACCTGATCAACGGTGAGTCGATCGACCCGAAGGCGATCATCGATGCCATCGCGCAGCCCAGCACCTCTCTCACCGAGACGCCCACGCCGTTGTCGCTGAGCAATGACGGCTTCCACGCCATCGTGGCGCTGGTGCTGCCGCAGTATCTGCCCGAGGACTTCCCCCTCCCCACCGATGAGCTCACGCCAATCCTGTCCTTCCTGGCGTCACCGCTGAGCGGTGTGCTGATGGGCGCGCTGGGCCCGTCCATCGCACCCCTGGTCGCGTTGGGCAACAGCGTCACCGAGATCAGCGACGCCCTCTCCGGTGACACCGCGGACTGGTCGACCGCGTTGCAGGCGATGGCCGACATCCCGGCCAACATGCTCGGCGGACTCCTCAACGGGGCCACGCTCGACCTGGACGCGCTGATCCCGACGATCATGGACGCCGGCATGTTGCCGGAAGGAATGGGCATCTCCTCGCTCAGCTACGCCTTCGGCGGGCTGCTGTCGCCGGGCAACACCGGCAGCGACGTCGAAGGCTTCGTCAACGGAATCGCCGATGGCAGCCACCCCGGAATCGGCGGCTCGCTGCTCAACGGCCTGGGGATCCACCTCACCGGTCCCTTGCCGCTGCCCATCGACGGCCTCGGCGTCGGCCCGATTGCCGCGTGGGAGAGCCTCCAGCAGATCATCGCCATGACCCTCGGCTGGGACGGCGTGGGCAACCCGCTCGACGACCTGGCCGGCAGCGGCAGCTCAGCGGCGACCGACGTGCTCGCCGAGCTGGCGAGTTCGTTCGGCCTGTAGGTCTGTTCGACGATCACGAGGTGGCCCCCTTCGATTGCGACGGGGGCCACTTTCGTCGTCAGCGCCGCCGCATCGGTTCTCACAGAAGTATTACTGACTCGCCCCGGCTGCCTTAAATATCCCGCTTACGTTAGAAGTCGGGTCCAGTGGTCACAGCACGGCCGCCTAACGAAAGGGATGACGACACAATGTTGATCGACGTTCGGTGGCTGCAGTTCATCTTCGACCACCTGGGCCACCAGCCGGCCCGCCGGCCGCAGCTCCGCGCCGCCGCCGGCTGACGCGGTCGGAACTACTCGCAGGCCGCGAGCACCAGCTCGCGCACCCGGGCGGCGTCCGCCTGGCCTTTGGTGGCCTTCATCACCGCACCCACGATTGCACCGGCGGCCTGCACCTTGCCGCCCCGGATCTTCTCGGCCACATCGGGATTGGCAGCCAGGGCCTCGTCGATCGCCGCCTGGATCACGGAGTCGTCACGCACCACGACCAACCCGCGGTCGGTCATCACCTGGGTGGGCTCCCCCTCACCGGCGAGCACCCCTTCGACCACCTGCCGGGCCAGCTTATTGGACAGCTTGCCCGAATCCACCAGCGCCACCACCTCGGCGACCTGCTTAGGGGTGATGGCCAGGGAGTCGAGTTCGACACCGGCCTCATTGGCCTTCTGCGCCAAGAAGTTCCCCCACCAGGCCCGGGCACCCTCACTGGGCGCCCCGGCGGCCACGGTCGCCGCGACCAATTCGACCGCGCCGGCGTTGACCAAGTCGCGCATCACCTCGTCGGAGATACCCCACTCGTCCTGAATCTTCTTGCGCGACAACCACGGCAGTTCGGGGATGGTGCCGCGCAACTCGTCAACCAGTTCCGCACTCGGCGCCACGGGTTCCAGGTCGGGCTCGGGAAAGTAGCGGTAGTCCTCGGCGGTCTCCTTGGCGCGCCCCGGGCTGGTGTAGCCCGCTTCGTGGAAGTGCCGGGTCTCCTGGACCACGGTGCCACCACCGGTCAACACCGCGCCCTGACGACGCATCTCGTAGCTGACGGCCACCTCGACGCTCTTGAGCGAGTTGACGTTCTTGGTCTCGGTACGGGTGCCGAATTCGGTTGCACCGGTTGGCTTCAGCGACACGTTGGCGTCGCAGCGCATGGACCCCTGGTCCATCCGCACATCGGAGACGTCCAGCCCGCGCAGCAGGTCCCGCAGTGCGGTCACATATGCCCGGGCGATCTGCGGGGCGCGCTCGGCGGTGCCGGTGATCGGCTTGGTGACGATCTCGATCAGCGGCACCCCGGCCCGGTTGTAGTCGACCAATGATTCGGTGGCGTCCCCGATCCGACCACTTTCACCACCGATGTGGGTGAGCTTGCCGGTGTCCTCCTCCATGTGCGCGCGCTCGATGTCGACCCGCCACACCGTCCCGTCGTCGAGCGGCACGTCCAGGTAGCCGTTGAAGGCGATGGGCTCGTCGTACTGGGAGATCTGGTAGTTCTTCGGCTGGTCGGGATAGAAATAGTTCTTCCGGGCGAACCGGCACCACGAGGCGATCTCACAGTTCAGGGCCAGCCCTATCCGGATCGCCGAGGTGACCGCGGCGCCGTTGAGGACCGGCAGCGAACCAGGCAGTCCGAGGCACACCGGGCACACCTGGGTGTTGGGTTCGGCACCGAACTCCGTCGAGCATCCGCAGAACATCTTGGTAGCCGTGGAAAGCTCGACATGCACTTCCAGGCCCAGCACCGGGTCGAAGCGGGCGACGACATCGTCGTAATCGAGCAGTTCAGCGACAGCAGCGGTCATGCCGGGAAGTCTAGGCGACCGGCGTGATCACACCGGCCAGTCCTCCATCCGGTGGGCGGCGTCGAAGAACATCCACTCATAACGCGCGGTGGTGTGGAAATGCCGGCGCATCAGGTCCCACTCGGCCGACGACGCCTGCGCACCGATCCGGTCGGTGACTGCGAGCACTTCGTCGACCACCGACTGATACTCCGGTCCCGCGTAGGTGTCGATCCAGCGCTGGAACAGCGGCTCCGGCGAGCCCAGGCGATGCAGGTGTTCACCCACCCGTGCGTAGATCCAGTAGCAGGGCAGCACCGCGGCGACCGCCTCGGCGTAGGAACCGGCCGAGGTGACGGCCAGCAGGTAGCTGGCGTAGGCCTGGGTGGTCGGGGTGACCGGCAGCGCCGCGGCCCGCTCGGCGTCCAGACCCAGATCGCCGAGCAGCCCGGCGTGCAGTTCGTTCTCGGCGGTGATGGCCACGCCGGCGTGTTCGGCGAACATCGTCAGTTCCGCATCGAACGGCGCCTTGGCCGCGCAGCCGGCCAGCGCACGCGCATACGCCCGCAGATAGTGGGCGTCCTGGGTGATGTAGTAGCGGAATCGATCGTGGCCCAACGAGCCGTCGGTCAGTCCGGTGATGAACGGGTGCGCGCAGATTCGTTGATAGATGTCGGCGGCTTGATCCCAGAGTGCGTCACGTGTCCGGTCGGCCATGCCCCACCGTAGCCCGCCGCACTAAGCTGACCGGATGCCCGACCGCAACGTACTGGGCGAGCCGCTGCAACCGTGCGGCACTGACCCGGTCACCGGTTTCTATCGCGACGGCTGCTGTTCGTCAGGGCCGGAAGATATCGGACTGCACACCATCTGCGCGGTCGTGACCGGGGAGTTCCTCGAGCACCAGCGCTCGATCGGCAACGACCTGTCCACGCCGATGCCGGCCTACCGGTTTCCGGGCCTGACACCCGGGGACCGCTGGTGCGTCACCGCGGTCAACTGGCTGCGGGCACATCGCGACGGCTGCGCCGCTCCGGTGGTGCTGGCCGCCACCCACGAGCGCACTCTCGACGTGGTGCCGTTGGATGTGTTGCGCACGTACGCGGTTGACGTGCCCGACAACCCGGGCGACCTGTGAGCGCGGCTTAGGGGTCAGTAGCCCATCGTGATGCCGGTGCCGGCGCTGCCGTTGCTGCTCTGCTGCCGGCGATGGATGTACCAGACGAATTCCTCGACCAGCTGGCCGTCTTCGGGGCAGTCCGCGGACACCGACCCGGCGAGCAACCGCCCGGTCTGGTCCTCCGGCAGACCACTGGTCGCCAGGATGTGGTCCACCGCGTGCTTGACCCCCGCCAGATTCGGCTGGTCGCGCATGAACCCGCAGACCTCGGCGCCGTGATCGTCGACGTATCCGCTCACCGCGTCGCCGCTGCCGTGGGCCGGTGCGGCGAGGACAAGCCCGATCGGCAGACCGCACAGCACTGCGGCCGCCCGTGACAGCTTTTCCATCTCCACCCCCACCACTACCCGCTGGAACGGCGAACGACACCCCGTCGAACGCGCGCTGACTATTGTGCGACTATTTCCGGCCGTTGTCATGCGTAAACATCTCTGTTGTCAGCCGAAGAACGCCGCTGCGTCGTCATAGCGGCTCTGCGGCACCACCTTGAGTTGGCGCACCGCGTCGGCCAGCGCCACCCGACCGATCTCCTGACCGCGCAGCGACACCATCATTCCGTACTCGCCGGCGTGCGCCGCGTCGGCGGCGTTGACGCCGAACCGGGTGGCCAGCACGCGGTCGTAGGCGGTCGGGGTGCCACCGCGCTGCACATGCCCCAGCACGGTGGTGCGCACCTCTTTCTTGACCCGCCGCTCGATCTCGACCGCCAACTGGGCGGCGACCCCGGTGAACCGCTCGTGGCCGAACTCGTCAACGCCGCCTGCCCGTAGCTCCATCGATCCAGCGGCGGGCTTGGCCCCTTCGGCGACGACGCAGATGAAGTGCGACGAGCCGTGCTGGAAACGTTGCTTGACCAGCCGGCACACCTCTTCGACGTCGAAGGGCTGCTCGGGGATCAGCGTCATATGCGCACCGGAGGCCAGGCCGGCATTCAGCGCGATCCACCCGGCGTGGCGGCCCATCACCTCGACCAGCATCACCCGCTGGTGGGATTCGGCGGTGGAATGCAGCCGGTCGATGGCCTCGGTGGCCACTTGCAGGGCGGTGTCGTGGCCGAAAGTGACGTCGGTGCAATCGATGTCGTTGTCGATGGTTTTCGGAACACCGACCACCGGGACGTTCTCCTGAGACAGCCAGTGCGCGGCGGTCAGGGTGCCCTCCCCGCCGATCGGGATGAGCACGTCGATGCCGTTGTCGTCGAGGGTCGCCTTGACCTGGTCCAGGCCGGCGCGCAGCTTGTCCGGGTTCACCCGGGCGGTGCCGAGCATGGTGCCGCCCTTGGCCAGCAACCGATCGTTGCGGTCGTCGTTGGCCAACTGGATCCGCCGGTTCTCCAGCAGGCCGCGCCAACCGTCCTGAAATCCGACCACCGTGGAGCCGTAGCGGGCGTCGCAGGTGCGCACCACCGCCCTGATAACCGCGTTCAATCCAGGACAGTCTCCGCCGCCGGTGAGCACTCCGATCCGCATACTGCCCATCTTGCCGGGCAGCTCGATTTCCCGCGGCGAAGTCAGATCGCGGCAGCCAGCTCCCCGCGGGCAGCCTCGTAGGCAGCACCCACCCGGTACAGCCGATCGTCGGCCAGCGCCGGCGCCATGATCTGCAGGCCGACCGGCAGCCCGTCGTCGGCCGACAGCCCGGACGGCACCGACATGCCGCAGTGCCCGGCCAGGTTCAGCGGCAGCGTGCACAGGTCGAACAGGTACATCGCCAGCGGGTCGTCGACCTTCTCCCCCAATCGGAACGCCGTCGTCGGCGTCGTCGGGGAGATCAGCACGTCGACACTCTGGTAAGCCTCGTCCAGGTCACGCGCGATCAGGGTGCGCACCTTCTGCGCCTGGTTGTAGTAGGCGTCGTAGTAGCCGGCCGACAGCGCGTAGGTGCCGAGCATGATGCGGCGCTTGACCTCCGGGCCGAATCCGGCCGCGCGGGTCAGCGCCATCACCTCCTCGGCGCTGTGGGTGCCGTCGTCGCCGACCCGCAGCCCGAAGCGCATCGCGTCGAAGCGAGCCAGGTTGGACGACACCTCCGAGGGCAGGATCAGGTAGTAGGCGCTCAGCGAGTAGTCGAAATGCGGGCAGTCCACCTCGGAGACCTGCGCGCCCAACGCCTTCAGCTGTTCGACCGCGGCGTTGAACGACGCCAGCACCCCCGGCTGGTAGCCCTCGCCGCTGTGCAGCTGGCGAACCACGCCGATCCGCACCCCGGACAGGTCACCGGTGGCACCGGCGCGCGCGGCGCCGACCACGTCGGGCACCGGCACGTCCAACGAAGTGGAGTCACGCGGGTCATACCCGGCGATCACCGAGTGCAGCAGCGCGGTGTCGAGCACCGTACGCGCGCAGGGGCCGCCCTGGTCCAGCGACGACGCACACGCCACCAGCCCGTAGCGGCTCACGGTGCCGTAGGTGGGTTTGACGCCGACGGTGGCGGTCAACGCGGCCGGCTGGCGAATGGAGCCGCCGGTGTCGGTTCCGATGGCCAACGGCGCCTGGAACGCCGCCAGCGCCGCGGCACTGCCGCCGCCGGAGCCGCCGGGCACCCGCTCGACATCCCACGGATTGCGGGTCGGGCCATACGCGGAGTTCTCCGTGGAGGAGCCCATCGCGAACTCGTCCATGTTGGTCTTGCCCAGGATCGGGATACCGGCCGCGCGCAGCCGCGCGGTGACGGTCGCGTCGTAGGGGGCCTGCCAGCCTTCCAGGATCTTCGATCCGCAGGTGGTGGGCGCGTCGACGGTGGTGAAGACGTCCTTGAGAGCCAGCGGCACCCCGGCCAGCGCCGAGGGCGCCTCGCCGGCCGCGATGGCCTTGTCCGCGGCGGCCGCCGCGGCCAGCGCCTGCTCGGCGCCGACGTGCAGGAACGCGCCGTAGCTTTGGTCGGTGGCGGCGATCTGGTCCAGGTGGGCCTGGGTGACCTCGACCGAGGACACCTCGCCGGCGGCGATCCGGGTGGCCAGGGCGGCCGCGTCGGAACGGATCAGCTCACTCACTGGCTCTCCCCCAGGATCTGCGGGACCGCGAAGCGACCCTCTTCGGCTCGTGGGGCGGCCGAGAGCGCCTGCTGCTGGGTCAGACAGGGCACGATCTCGTCGGCCCGGGTCACATTGACCGCCTTGAGCGGGTTGTCGGTCGCCTCGACGCCGGTGACGTCGACGGACGCAATGGTGCTGACATGGGTCAGGATCGCGTCGAGCTGGCCGGCGAAGCCGTCCAACTCGGCGTCGGTCAGCGCCAGCCGGGCCAGGCGCGCCAGATGGGCTACGTCGTCACGGGAGATCTGGGACACGGGTGCAAAGCCTAGTCGCCCGGCTGTGGGACAGTTTTCCTGTGTCTTCGTACCTGCTTCGCGTCGAACTCGACGACCGCCCCGGCAGCCTCGGCTCGCTGGCGGTGGCACTCGGCTCGGTGCGGGCCGACATCTTGTCGCTGGACGTCGTCGAGCGCGGGCAGGGATCGGCGATCGACGACCTGGTGGTCGAGCTGCCGCCCGGGTCGATGCCCGACGTCCTGATCACCGCCGCCGAGCGGCTCGACGGTGTACGGGTGCACAGTGTGCGCCCGCACACCGGCCTGCTCGAGGCACACCGCGAGCTCGAACTCATCGATCACGTCGCGGCGGCCGGTGACCGCCAGGCCAAACTGCAGAAGCTGGCCGATGAGGCACCTCGGGTGCTGCGGGTCAGCTGGTGCGCGGTGCTGCGCGCCGAGGGGTCGGCCGGTGAGTTCCGCCGGCTCGCCGGCAGTCCGGGCATCCCAGAGACCCAGGTCAGCGCGGTGCCGTGGCTGCCGATCGAGCACGCCAGTGCCCTGGACAACACCGCCGACTGGGTTCCGGCGGTGTGGCGGGAGATGGACACCGCGTTGGTGGCCGCCCCGCTGGGCAACCCCAATACCGCGATTGTGTTGGGCCGCACCGGTGGTCCGGCGTTCCTGCCCGCCGAGGTGCTGCGGCTGGGCTACCTGGCCGGGATCGTGGCGACCCTGCTGCGTTAATCCGCCGGTTCGTCGTCTGAATCTTCGCCGGCCTCAGGTGCCGGTCCCTCGGCAAGCAACCTGGCGAAGCCGTCCTCGTCGAGGATCGGCACCCCGAGCTCGACGGCCTTGTCGTACTTCGACCCGGGCGCGTCACCGGCCACGACGTAGGCGGTCTTCTTCGACACCGAGCCGGCCGCACGGCCGCCGCGCGCGATGATGGCCTCCTTGGCCTCGTCCCGGGAGAATCCGGTCAGCGAGCCGGTGACCACGATGCTCAGCCCCTCCAGCGTCCGCTCGATGCTCGCGTCGCGTTCGTCGGCCATCCGCACCCCGGCCGCCCGCCACTTGTCCACGATGGCGCGGTGCCAGTCGACGTCGAACCATTCGGTGACCGCGGCGGCAATGGTCGGCCCGACGCCTTCGACGGCGGCCAGCTGCTCGGTGGACGCTGCGGTGATCGCCTCCAGGCTGCCGAATTCGGTTGCCAGCGCGCGGGCCGCGGTCGGCCCGACATGGCGGATCGACAGCGCCACCAGTACCCGCCACAGCGGTTGGGCCTTGGCCTTGTCGAGGTTGGCCAGCAGTTGCTCGCCGTTCTTGGACAGCGCGCCGTCCTTGGTGGTGAACAGCTCGGTGCGCAGCAGGTCGTCTGCGGTGAGCGTGAACAGATCCCCCTCGTCGGAGATCGCCCCGGCGCCCAGCAGCGCGGTCGCCGCCTCGTAGCCCAGGGCCTCGATGTCGAAGGCGCCGCGGCCGGCGACGTGGAACACTCGCTCGCGCAGTTGTGCCGGGCAGGACCGCGCATTGGGACAACGGATGTCGACGTCGGCCTCCTTGGCCGGCGCCAACGGGGTGCCGCATTCGGGGCAGTGGGTCGGCATGACGAACGCGCGTTCGGTGCCGTCACGCAGGGCGACGACGGGCCCGAGTACCTCGGGGATCACGTCACCGGCCTTGCGGATCACCACGGTGTCACCGATCAGCACGCCCTTGCGCTGGACCTCTGAGGCGTTGTGCAGGGTGGCCAGCCCGACCGTGGAGCCGGCGACCTTGACCGGGGTCATGTAGGCGAACGGGGTGACCCGGCCGGTGCGGCCGACGCTGACCCGGATGTCGAGCAGCGTGGTCTGTGCCTCCTCCGGCGGGTACTTGTAGGCCACCGCCCAACGCGGCACCCGTGAGGTGGCCCCGAGCCGGCGTTGCAGCGTCAGATCGTCGACTTTGACGACGACACCGTCGATCTCGTGTTCGACGTCGTGACGGTGCTCGCCCCAGTAGGTGATGCGTTCGGCCGCCGCGTCGATGCCCTCGACCCGCGTGGTGTGGGTGGAGACCGGCAGCCCCCACGCCTTCATCGCCAGGTAGGCGTCGTGCAGGCTGGCCGGGTTGAAGCCCTCGGTGTATCCCAGACCGTGGCAGATCATGTGCAGGTTGCGCCGCGCGGTGATGGCCGGGTTCTTCTGGCGCAGTGATCCGGCCGCGCTGTTGCGGGGGTTGGCGAACGGCGGTTTGCCCTCGGCGACCAGGCCGGCGTTGAGCGCCTCGAAGTCCTCCAGCCGGAAGTACACCTCACCGCGGACCTCCAACACCGCCGGGACCGGGTACTCGGTGTCGGTGTTGAGGAATTCCGGGACTCCGGTGATCGTGCGGGCGTTGAGTGTCACGTCTTCACCGACCCGGCCGTCGCCGCGAGTGGCCCCGCTGGACAGTCGGCCGTTGCGGTAGACCAGCCCGAGCGCCGCCCCGTCGATCTTGAGCTCACACAGGTAGACGGTGTCAGCGCCGATCTCGCCGCGCACCCGGCCCGCCCAGGCCATCAGCTCATCGGCCGAGAACACGTCTTCGAGCGACAGCATCCGTTCCAGGTGTTCGGCGGGCGCGAAGTCGGTGGTGAACCCGGCGCCGCCGACCAGTTGGGTGGGCGAGTCGGCGGTGCGCAGTTCCGGGTGGGCGTCCTCCAGCGCGAGCAGCCGGTTGAACAGCTCGTCGAAGTCGCCGTCGGTGATGATCGGCGCGTCCTTGACGTAGTAGCGGAACTGGTGTTCGCGCACCTCATCGGCCAGATCGTGCCACTGCCGCCGGGTGTCGGGGGTGACACTGTCCTCCGCTGGATTCACCCCCGCAGGCTATCGGGTCGCATCCGGCCCGGATTTCGGCGCAGAGTGATTTTTGTCGCGGCGGAGCGTTGGCCAGCTGCGAAATACCCGAACCGAAGCGAACCGTTCACTGCGCGTACACCAACGCTGATTAATGTGCGCTATGCGTAAGCCATCGTGATGCATGAGAGCTTGCTCAACACCGCGGGTAACTCACATCTGACAGGGGAACGGGCGAGCATGGCGACACGGCGGCTATTCAAGGGCGTGACCTGATCAGCCCGGCCTCAAGCCCCTCACTGGCATTGCTGTCGGCAGCCAGTTTCGGGGTCACCGACTTCGTCGGCGGAGTCGCCGCCCGCCAGGTCGCCGCGCTGCGCGTGATCATGATCTCCACCCCGGTCTCGATGCTGCTGATCGGTGGCCTGGCCGCGATGTCCGGCGGATCGGTGACACCGAACGCGGCGATCTACGGCGTGCTGGGCGGAATCAGCCAGGCGATCGGTATCTGGTGGTTCTTCTCGGCACTGGGCTCCGGGCCGATATCGGTGGTGTCACCGCTGGCCGCGCTGGTCGACGCCTCGGTCCCGGTCGGATTCGGACTGTTCTCCGGTGAGCGCCTGAGCACGATCGCCATGGCCGGCATCGTGGTGGCGCTGACGGCGGTGGTCCTGATCAGCCGGGAAGCCACCGACGCGGACTCCCAGCCGCTGCGCTTCACCCGCAAAGTGGCGTGGCTGACGATCGGCTCGGGGGTCGCCCTCGGGCTCAATTTCGTGTGCATCGACCACACCGAAGTCCAGTCGCGGCTGTGGCCACTGTTGTTCGCCCGGGCCGCCGCGACCGTGCTGGTCATCGGAGTGGCGGCGGCCACCCGCAACGCGACACCACCCTCGGGGTTCCCACTGCGGTTGGCGTTGATCGCCGGCGTACTGGACACCGCGGCGAACGTGACGATGGTGCTGACACTGCACACCTCGCTGCTGTCGTTGGGCAGCGTGCTGATCTCGCTGTATCCGGCGGCGACGGTGGTGTTGGCGGTGGTGGTGCTGCGGGAGCGAGTACATCGTTGGCAGGTCGTCGGCATGGTGCTGGCCGCGGTCGCGGTGACGATGATCACCAACGGCTGAGGCCCCCGGTTAGCCTGGGACGGTGCCGCACCCGATCATGTATCGCGACGGCGACCCGGGTCTGGCGGACCTGCGCCGCATCGCGCTGAGGTTTCCCGAGGCCTTCGAGAAGATCTCCCACGGCCGCCCGGTGTTCTGCGCCCCCAAGATGTTCGCGATCTACGGCGGCAACTCCAAGGCCGACGGCACGATGGTGCCCTACCCGAACTCGCTGCTGGTCAAGGTCGACGAGTCCGAGCGACGTGCACTCGGCCAGGACAGCCGGTTCTTCTATCCGATGTACCTGGGACCGTCCGGGTGGCTGGGACTGGACTTCGGTGCCGCACCGGTGGATTGGGGCGAGGTGGGCGAGCTGGTCGACGCATCGTTTCGGCTGACCGCATCGGCGCGGTTGATCCGCCGGCTCGACGGGCTATGACCCGTCTTCGACGTGGGCACGCAACCGGCCGATCGTGGCGTCCCAGCGTCGTGACAGCACGGCGAGGTAGTCGCCGGCTTCGGCCAGCGGCCGGGTCTGCACCTCCCAGATGCGTTCCCGGCCGCGGCGGGTGCTGCTGACCAGGCCGACCGCCTCCAACAGCTGCAGATGTTTGGCGGCGGCCTGACGTGTCACCGGGATCACCTGGGCGACTTGGGATGTCGAGCAGGGACCGCCCTCACACAGCCGGGTGACAATGCGGAGGCGATTGGGGTCGCCGAGGGCGTCGAAGACCGGCGCCGTCACGCCGGCCGGCCCAGCGCCAGGTACTTGCGCACCAGCTCGACCTGGTGTGCCCAACCGCCGGAGTTCGCCTCGAACGCACTCGACCGTCGCGATGCGGGCAGCGCGTCGAATCCACTCTCGACGATGGTGAGCAGCACCCCGTCGGGCGTTTCGGCGAGGGTGAACTCGACCAGCGTCATCGGTTCGTCCGGCACATCGGTGTCCACCGCGAAGGGGTGCCAGCGGTAGGCGAACCGCCGCTGTGGTTCTACGGCGACGATGTGCCAGGTCCCCCGGTTGCCGGCGTGCGGTTCCTGCAGCCGGGCGACGTCGGCGTCGACGGCGGTCGGGGTGATCGTCGCGGTGATGGGGGTGCCGGCGACGAACGGGCCGTCGAACCGGACGCCGAACCACTGCCCGAATTCCGCCGGGTCACTGATCGCCCGCCAGACCCGGTCCAGCGATGCCCGCAACACGACCTGCTTTTCGATACGATCGGTACCCATACGCAACCTCCTGGTTGCCTATCAGTAGAGCAGGCGTCGGGCCTATGCGCAACCATTTGGTTGCGTTCCTAGACCGCTCCCGGGTCCTGCGCCAGCGCCTCGCCCGCCCGCCGCACCAGGCCCATCGCGGCGCGCGCCCACGCCGGGGTGGCACCGGCCATCCCGCAGGCCGGGCTGATACCGACCCGCTCGGCCAGCACCGAGCGCGCGAAGCCGATCCGGTCGGTGATGGCGGCCGCCGCGGCCGCGAGCTCCTCCACCGACGGGCGCCGCGCCGGAGCAAGCGCCGGCAGCAGCCCCAGCACCACGGTGCGGCCCGAGTCGATGAACGCGCCGATCTGGTCGTAGTCGCCCGAGTCCAACGCGGTGCAGTCCACCGCTACCGCCGGGATATTGCTGCGCTGCAACACGTCCCACGGCAGCTCCGAAGCACAGCTGTGCACCAGCACTTCCCCGCCCACCGCTTCGGCACACCCGTCGAGCAGCGCGGCGGCCACCGCCTCGTCGATCGCGGACACCGGGCTCAGCGCGGTTACTCCGGCCAGTCGGCCGGTCACCGCGGCGGTCAGCGACGGCTCGTCGAGCTGCACCACCACCGGGGTGTCCAGGCGCCGGGACAGATCGTCTCGGCGCACCCGCAGTCCCTCGCCCAGGGATGCGGCCAAGTCACGCAGCGCACCGGCGTCGGTGATGGCTCGATGCCCGTTCGCCAACTCCAGTTCCGCGGCCAGGGTCAGCGGTCCGGGCCCCTGCAACTTGACCGGGTGTCCGCTGCCCCGCAGGCCGGCGACCTCCCAGGCCTCTTCGAGCGCATCGGTGTCCTCGCCGAGCAGGCTCACCGCGCGCCGGGTCACCGCGCTGGGGCGCGCGGACAGCCGGTAGCCGCGCGGGGCGGTGTCGATGGCGATGTCGACCAGCAGCGCGCCGGCCCGGCCGATCAGGTCCGCACCCACCCCGCGGGCCGGCAACTCGACCAGATGGGCCAGGCCACCGCCCAGCTCACCGACGACCACCTCGGCGGCTTGACACGCGGATGTACCCGGCCACGACCCCAGTCCGGTCCCGGTGGCGAAAGCACTCACCGGCCAACCGTATTGAAGAGGGGTAGCGCCTCGATACGGCGGGTTAGCCTTCGAGGCGTGAAGACACTGCGGCTGGCGGCGGTCTGCGCCGCAGTGTCGGCGGTGTTGGGCTGCACCCGACTGGTCGGCGGGACGGCACTGCCACCCATCACGCCGCCGGCGGCCGACGGCACCGTCAGCGCCGCCCGGATCATGCTCGACACGCCACGGCTGCGCGCCATCGTCGGCGCCGGCGAGGAGCTGACCATCATCCCCACCATGGAGTCCAGCGCCCCGGTGGACATCGACGAACTCGCCGCGACCGTCCCGCCGCCGTGCCGGTTCATCTACGCCGAGACCGCGGTGGTCGGCTCCGGGTTCAGCCAGTTCCGCAAGACCACCTACCAGTACCCGCCCAAACCCGGGCTGATCTCCGAGGGCGCGACCGTCTACCCGGACCCGGAATCGGCCCGCGGCGCCTTCGACAACCTGGTGGGCACCGTCGCCGAGTGCGCCGACAGTCCGGCCGGGCCGGGGCTGGTCGGCGACTGGACCGCCGACGAGCAGTCCCTGCACACCCGTGCCGGCGCTTGCGGGCGCTCCTACCGGGTCAAGTCGGTGGTCCTGCTGGAGGTCACCCACTGCGGCTTCTCGGAGTCGATCGCCGACCTGGTGTTGGTCAACATGGCGGCCGGGATTCCCGGCTAGGGATCGGTCCCGGCCGCTAGGTCTCGGTCGTCGCGCCTGACCCAATGCGAACCGGAGACGCCACCGACCTCCGGTTCGTTGACTCCGAACACGAAGGGCGCGAAAACAACCTCGCGACCGTCCGGGTCGCGATACGTTTCGGCCCCGGTCGCCGCCCAATATGGGTGGGACTCGACCGGCACGACGCCCGCGGCCCGAAGACGCCTCGTCGCCACGTCCCGTGCTGTCTCGTCGGGGAAATAGAGGCACAGCTGTTCATGTGCGTCCACCGCGACGCCGTGCGCGGCTTCGACGATTTCGAGGGTGAGAACCGAGCCCGGCAAGCCGAATATCGCACCGTTGCTGCCGTAGCTTTCGGTGAACGTCGAATACAGCGGCAGTCCGACCAAGTCTCGGTAAAACGCTACCGCCGCAGTGAAGTTGGATGATCGTCGAGCAAATCGGATCGCGCCGATCGAGCTCAACTCTTCGGGCCAGTCCGCCATGCTCACTCCCCCGTGGGTGTTGAGTTAGGGCCGGGCCGAGGTGTCCGAGATCGTCGCGCTGGCGATCACTTCGTCGCCGTCGGGATCCGGGCGGTAGCAGGCCAGGGTCTGGCCGCGGGCCACACCGCGCAGCGGCTCACGCAGCCGCACCGTCAGCTCGTCGCCGACCAGTTCGGCCACCGCGCCGACCGTCTCGCCGTGGGCGCGCACCTGCACCTCGCACTCGACGGGACCGCTCCAGGCGCTTCCCGAGGTGAACACCGGCGCGCGCCCGGTCAGCGCCAGCACGTTCAGGTCGCCTGCCGCACCGACGGTGACGGTGCCGGTGGTGGCGTCGATGCCGGTCACATACCGCGGTTGCCCGTCCGGGCCGGGACCGGCGATACCCAGGCCCTTGCGCTGGCCGATGGTGAAGCCGTGCACGCCGTCGTGCTCGGCCAGCACCGACCCGCCCGCGTCCACCACGGCCCCGGGTCGCACCCCGATGTGGCTGCCCAGGAATGTGCGGGTGTCACCGGTGGGGATGAAGCAGATGTCGTGACTGTCGGGCTTGCTCGCCACCGCCAGTCCGCGCTCGGCGGCCTCGGCGCGGATCTCCGGTTTGGGTGTGTCACCGATCGGGAACGCGGCGTGGCTCAACTGTTCGGCGGTCAGCACCGCCAGCACGTAGGACTGGTCCTTGTCGGCGTCCACCGCGCGGCGCAGCCGGCCGTCGGCCAGCCGGGCGTAGTGGCCGGTGGCCACCATGTCGAAGCCGAGCGCCAGGGCCCGGGCGGCCACCGCGGAGAACTTGATCTTCTCGTTGCACCGCACGCACGGGTTCGGAGTCTCGCCGCGCGCATAGGACTCGACGAAGTCGTCGATGACCTCCTCCTGGAACTGCTCGGAGAAGTCCCACACGTAGAACGGGATGCCCAGCACATCGGCGACCCGGCGGGCGTCGTCGGAATCCTCCCGCGAGCAGCATCCCCGCGAGCCGGTACGCAGCGTGCCCGGGTTGCGCGAGAGCGCCAGATGCACGCCGACCACGTCGTGCCCGGCGTCGACCATGCGGGCCGCCGCGACCGACGAATCCACTCCGCCGCTCATCGCGGCCACGACCTTCACCGAGCTACCTTCATCGCGCCCACCCCCGCCGCGGCCAGCATGGCCTGCCGGGCCCGGTCCACCGCGCCGGGCAGCACCGCCAGCACGGCGTCCACGTCATCATCGACGCTGGTGTGCCCCAACGACAGTCGCAGCGATCCCCGCGCCGTCACCGGGTCGGCACCCATCGCCATCAGCACATGCGACGGCCGAGCCACCCCGGCGGTGCACGCCGAGCCGGTGGAGCATTCGACGCCATTGGCGTCCAGCAGCATCAGCAGCGAGTCGCCCTCGCAGCCGGCGAACGTGAAGTGTGCGTTGCCCGGCAGCCGATCGGTGCGCGACCCGTTGACGCAGGTGTCGGAGATACTCACCAGCACTCCGTCGATGAGCCTGTCACGCAGCGCCGCCACCCGGTCGGCGGTGACCTCCAACGACCCCACCGCGATCGCCAACGCCGCGGCCATCCCGACGGCACCCGCGACATCCGGTGTGCCGGAACGGATATCGCGTTCCTGGCCGCCGCCGTGCGCCAGCGGAACACACGTCACATCCCGCCGCACCAGCAGCGCACCGACCCCGCAGGGCCCGCCGAACTTGTGCGCGGTCAAGGTCAGCGCCGACAGCCCGCTGGCGCCGAAGTCGACCGGCAACGACCCGACCGCCTGCACCGCATCGGAGTGCATCGGCACCCCGGATTCGGCAGCGACCGCGGCGAGTTCGGCGATCGGCAACACGGTGCCGACCTCATTGTTGGCCCACATCACCGACACCAGCGCGACGTCATCGGAATCGCGCAGGGCTTCCCGCAGCGCGGCCGGTGACACCGAGCCATCGGTCTCGGTCGGCAGCCAGGTGATCTCGGCGCCTTCGTGCTCGGCGAGCCAGTTGACCGAGTCCAGCACCGCGTGGTGCTCGACCTCGGTGGTGATGATCCGGCGCCGGCGCGCATCGGCGTCGCGGCGAGCCCAGTAGATGCCCTTGATCGCCAGGTTGTCGCCGTCGGTGCCGCCGGCGGTGAACACCACCTCCGACGGGCGCGCGCCCAGCTGGGCCGCGATGGACTCCCGGGACTCCTCCATCCGGCGGCGCGCACCGCGGCCGGCGGCGTGCAGCGACGAGGCGTTGCCGACCGTGCCCATCACGGCCGTCATCGCCTCGATGACCTCGGGGTACATCGGGGTGGTGGCAGCGTGATCCAGATAGACCATGACCCGCCCAGAATACCGGGCACTTCCACCGGCCTCGGCGGCCATACGTCAGCAGAAGACGCAGGCCTGCCGGTTCGGCCGCACCCGGCAGCCCACCGCGGCCTGACAGCGGGCCGCCAGCTCACGCCGGTCATCCCCCGGCAACTGCAGGGACGCGACGTGGACCTGCGCAACAACGCGGCGTGCGGTGATCAGCCGCCGCATCGAGGCCAGCAGGGTGTCGTCGCCGACGAAGGCCGGCAGCGTGGACGACGATCCGTCGCGCTGGTGGTACGTGAGCTGCAGCGGCTGCACCGGCCGGGCGGCGTCGACGGCGGCCTGGAACAGCGCCGGATAGAACCTGCCGTGGGCCCGTCCGCACCAGGTGGTGCCCTCCGGGAAGGCCACCACGGTGCGGCCGGCCCGCAACCGGGACGCCACCGTGTCGACCACCGCCGGCAGTCGGCGCAGGTTGTCCCGGTCGATCGGGATGATCCGCATCAGGCGGGCCAACGCCCCGATGCCGGGCCAGCTGATCAGATCGGCGCGGGCCACGAACACTCCCGGGCACACCGCGCCGACCACGAACACGTCCAGCCAGGACACGTGCGCGCTGACCACCAGCATGCCGCGCAGGTTGCGCACCGGCGCGCCCGTCGTCAGGACCCGCACCCCGAAACAGCGCAGAACCAATCGGCAGCAGGCGCGCTGGAACCGGGCGCGGCCCGGTATCGGCAAGGCCAGCAACGGCAACATCGGCGCCAGCAGCACCACCAGGGCCAGCCGCAGGGCCACCCCTGCCCGGGACAACCGCTCGACATCGGTGTGCACGCACACCGGTGTGCAGGATGCCCGCGGCGCCCAGGCGTTGACGACCGCCTGGTTCACGCGTCCGCGGTGATGTCGGCTGCCGCCGCCACCGAACGCAGGCGGTGCAGGTAGCGGGTGTCGGCCGCGCTTCGGCACAGCAGGGCCGGGAAGTCGGCCACCCCGAAGTCGGGGTCGTGGGCCGGTTCACCGCAGATCCGTGCGCCCAACCGCAGGTAGCCGCGCAGCAGCGGCGGAACGGTCGGGCGGGCCGGCGGGGTGATCTCGTCGAGGGATTTGCCGTCGAGCACCACCGGCCGATACGGGGTCACCCGGTACGGCGACGCGTGACGACGCTGCACGTAGTCGCGCACGCCGCGGATCTGGCTGCCGGGCGCGCCTTCGCCGCGAACGGGCACCGAAACGCAGCCGGTGACGTAGTCGTATTCGTAGCGGTCCAGGTAGGCCAGGATTCCGGCCCACATCAACAGCACCACGGCCCCGTTGCGGTGGCCTGGGCGGACCACGGCGCGGCCCATCTCGACCAGTGACGGCCGCAGCGAGTCGAGCGCATGGAGGTCGAATTCGCTTGCGCTGTAAAGGCCACCGGCGGCGATGGCACCGGTGGGCGGCAGCATCCGGTAGCAGCCGACCAGTGCGCCGGAGTTGTCGTCGCGTACCAGCAGGTGGTCGCAGTATTGGTCGAATCGGTCGGCGTCGCGGCCGTCGGCCGCCGGCGGCAGGGTGAATCCCGGCTCCGTGCTGAACACCTCGTAACGCAGCCGCTGCGCGGCTTCGATCAGATCGGCGTCGGTGGACAGCAACAGCGAATAGCGCGGGGTGTCGGTCCCGGAGGTGGGAGAGGTGGGCTTCGGGTCGGGGGCGATGAGAACAGAACCAGTGCTCACAATCGCCCACGGTCGCGCAGCCATGCTGCCGCAAGGCAATCACCACGTGACGTGCTGATGCACGCTCGGTGACGAATTGTGCGCGCCTGCGCCGGGCCGACGCCGGTCCCCCCGGGCTAGCTGACCCGCCGGTCGGCGCGCTGCTTCAGCTCGTCGTCATCGACCACGACCAACATCGGCTGTCCGGGAACACACAGCATGGTGACCAGGAAACGGGTGACGGTGCGGCGGGGCGCCGGGATCGCCCGGCGGATATTCGATCACCACCGTCATGGCCTCGGCGTCGGGCGGCAGCATCGGCGGCTTGACGCATTGGATCACCGTCAACGCGTCCTGCCAGGTTGCACTGTCGGTCATTGCTCGCTCCTTACGGTGGACGACATTCGGGGGTGGGTCAGCTGTCCAGAAACACCACGTTCTCGGTGACGGGGTTACGCGGGATGCGCAGGTTATTGGCGGGAAATGCGGGATCGGCGTATCCGATGCACAGCCCACACAGCACCCTGAGTTCATCCGGGATGTCGAGATGTTCGCGCACGATGCCGGGATACATCGCGGTGGAGACCTGCACACAGCTGTCCAGGCCACGCTCGGTGAGCGCCAACAGCAGGGTCTGCAGAAACGCTCCGACGCCGACGGCGTCGGCGAACCCCAGATCCCGGTGCATGCACACGATTCCGGCGACCGGGGCACGGAAGAACTCCCAGTTGCGCAGTTGGGCGTTCCACCGTCCGTCGCGATCCTCTCGGGCCACCCCCATCGCGCCGTACACCAGGGCGCCCAGTTCCCGGCGTAACCGGTTGTGCGACTCGGGAAGTCCGCCGATCGCCTTGGGCCGGTTGACCTGCACCTCGGCCGACAATGCCGCCACCAGGCGCTCGCGGCGTGCGCCGGTGGCGAGGAACAGATGCCAGGGCTGAATGTTGGAGTTCGACGGTGCCCGCATCGCCAGCGCCAGCGCCTCGTTCAGGAGCTCAATCGGAACAGGCTTGTCCGGCAGGAACATTCGCGAAGAATGCCGCTGGTTGACCACGTCGTCGAAGTCGGGCATCGTTTCTCCGATCCTCAGGCGGCGACGCCGCCGCCGTCGGCGTGCAGCGTCGAACCGGTGACGAAGCTGGACCTGGGTGAGGCCAGAAAGAGTACGGCTTCGGCGATCTCGGCTGCCTGCGCCGTGCGGCCGAGCGGCAGCGCCCGGCCGAGTTCGTCATTGACGTCGCCCCATTCGGCCGTCACCCCCGCGGTGGCGGTGGGGCCGGGCGCGACGCTGTTCACCCGAACCCCGTGCGGACCGAATTCGGCGGCCCAGCTACGGGTCAGCGATTCCAGCGCGGCCTTGGACGCGCTGTAGCTCGACGCGCCGGGAACCCCCTTGAAGGCGACCATGCTGGTGACATTGACGATGCTGCCGTGCCCGCGCCGGAGCATGGCCGGTGCCAGCGCCGCGACCAGGAAGTAGGCGCCGCGCACGTTGGTGTCGAACGTCGACTCGAACGAGGTCACGTCCTGTTCGACGGTCAACGCGCCGGGGAAGCTGGCGGCGTTGTTCACCACGATGTCGACCTGGTCACCGCAGTGCCGGACCAGGGCCTGCACCGACTCCAGATCGGCCAGGTCGGCGGCCACGAACCGCACCCCGGCGCCGAGTTCGGCGACGGCGGCCTCGCCGCGCTGCTGGGAGCGGCCGGTGATGATCACCGTGGCGCCGTGCCGCGCCAGCAGCCGAGCGGACTCCAACCCGATGCCGGCGGTGCCGCCGGTCACCAATGCGGTCTGGCCGGCCAGCTCCTTCACTGCGTGGCCAACCAGTCCGCCAGGCGGGTCTGCGACAGGTTCGCGCCGGGGCCGGTGACCAGGCCGGTCTCGCCGACCTTCGTGCCGAAGTAGACCGCTTCCGGGTCGACAACGATCGGCAGCGTTTCGCCGCGGTGCGCCAGCGCCACGGTGGCCAGTTCGGCGAAGGTCATCTTCTCCGGGCCGCCGACATCGACGATCCCGTTGACCGGTGCCGCCTGGGCGGCCCGGGCCACCGCGGCAGCCACGTCGGCGCCGGCGATCGGCTGGATCAGACCCTCGGGAGCGTGCACCACGCCGTCGACGGTCAGCGATGTGGTGATCGCGTCGGCGAATTCGTGGAACTGGGTGGCGCGCACGATCGTGTAGGGCAGCCCCGATTCGGTGATGATCCGCTCCTGGGCGACTTTGGCGCGCATGTAACCGCTGTCGGGCAGGGCGTCGCAGCCCACGATTGACAGCGCCACGTAGTGGCTGACATCGGCCTTGCGCGCGGCTGCCACCTGGTTGGTGGTCGACCGGGTGAAGAAGTCCAGTACCGGACCGTCGGCGAAGTCCGGCGAGTTGACCACGTCGACCAGCACGTCGGCTCCCGACAGCGCCTCGAGAAGGCCCTCGCCGGTGAGCACGTCGGCGCCGGTGTTGCGCGATGCGGCCACCGTCTCGTGCCCGGCAGCGGCCAGCAGGGCGACCACCTTCGTGCCGATCTGACCGCTGGCCCCCATCACAGTGATTTTCATGTCCCAGACCTTCCAGTAGTGGAGCGCTTGTGCTGTCTCCACCCTGGCACCGGGCGGGGTGTGGTTGTACCCCGGAAAATCCGTAGTCTCCCCCCCGGGGGTCAGCGCCACGGGGTGTTGCGCAGTTCGCGGCGGGACCGGATGGCCAGCTTGGCGAACACCTTGCGCAGGTGCCATTCGACGGTGTGCGCACTGATGAACAACTGCGCCCCGATCTCGGTGTTGGTCAGGCCCGCTCCGGCCAGTTCGGCGATCTGCTGTTCCTGCGGGGTCAGCGGGCCTCCGGACGACGCGGGCCGCCGCTTGCTTGATTTGTCCCCGATCGCCAGCAGCTCGCGCCGGGCGCGCTCGGCGAACGCCATCGCCCCGAACCCGCCGAACATGTCATGCGCGGTCCGCAGCGCGGCGCGCGCATCGGCGCGGCGCTGTTCCCGGCGCAGCCATTCCCCGTACACCAGGTGCGCCCGCGCCGCGTGCACCGCGATACGGGTGCGTCCCAACCGCTCGATGGCCTCGAGGTAGTGGGCTTCGGCGCCCGGGCCCTCGCTCACCAGCGCACGGGACCGGGCGAGCGCTCCGAGCCCCCAATCGGTGCCGCCGGGCACGGTGCGGTCCTCGAGTTCGGCCAACGCGGCGGCGGCTCTGGCGTGCTCGCCGGCGCGGACCGCGGCCTCCACCAGCTCGACGAGGTTCCATCCGTACAGGCCCAGGTCCTCGTATTCGCATGCCCGGCACAACGCTTCGTACGCCTGCTGGTAGTGGCCCAGGCCGTTGTGCAGTACCGCGGTGGCGTATCCGGCCAGCGCGGTCACCCGCCCTTCACCGCGCGCGGCCCCGTAGCGGGCGGCGGAGTCGATCAGCGCAACGGCTACGGCTTCCTCACCGACCCACGCCGCCAGCGCCAGCGCGTGGTAGCGCACCGGTGCCTGACCGGCGGCCGCCGAGATGGCGCCGGCATCGGCGATCAGTGTCCGAGCGGCGGCGAACTCGCCGGCCATGACGTGGACGCCGGCCCGGGTGGTCAGGGCCATCGGAAGGGCCGCCAGCGCACCGGTGCCGGTGGCGACCTGCACCGCCTCGGCGGCGATACGGTGCCAGGACTCGTCGTCCCACAGATCGTGCACGGCCGCCTCATATCCGACCGGAAACGCCTGCCACGACCAGGTTGCGGGGGTCAGCGCCGCCACCGCCGCCCGCATGTGCGCCACACAGCCGGTGCTGCCCGCGCTGATTCGGGTGGCCAGGGCGTGCAACAGCAGTTCGGCAGGCCGGGTCGGGTCGACAGCCGGCGCGGCGGCCAGTGCGGCGGTGAGGTGGCCGCGGACGCCGGTCCCGAACTGGCGGCCGGCATAGATCGCCGCGCACACCGCTTCCAGCAGGGTCTCCTGGGCCATGGCCGCGTCGAGGGATTCCAATCCACTTGCGGCACGGAAGAATTGGTGGACCGAGTCGACCAGCCCGGGCGCGTCGCCGCTGCTGCGGCTGCGGGTGAATGCCAGTTGCGCGCGCATGCGCGCCAGCCGGGCGTGCTGCAGATCATCCAGCGGCGCCAATTCAGCGATCGCCAGCAGTTCACCGGCTGCGTCGAGTTCGGCAGCAGCAAGTTTGGCGTCGGCGGCGTCCAGAGCGCGGGATCCGCGTCTGGCGGGATCCGGGGTGAGTTCGGTGGCGCGGACCAGAAACGCTGCCACGGCGGCGGTTCCACCCCGGATCGCCGCCCGGCCGGCGGAGTGCTCCAGCTCGGCGGCGATCGCTTCGTCGGCTGCCGTCGCGGCGTGAGCGGCGTGCCAGGCGCGGCGGTCGGGGTCGTGCGCCGGGTCAGTCGCGTCGGCCAGCGCCCGGTGCGCCCGCCGGCGCCCGTCGTGCTGCGCGGCACGGTAGACGGCCGAACGAACCAGCGGATGACGGAACCGCACCCGCGCACCCAGCTCGATCAGGCCCGCCGCCTCGGCCGGCGCCAGGGCCTCGGGCCGGACATCGAGGCGCTGGGCGGCCCGCAGCAGCAACGTCGGGTCCCCCACCGGCTCGGCCGCGGCCAGCAGCAGCATCCGCTGAGTGTCGTCGGGCAGCGACCTGATCTGCGCCAGGTAGTGGCGTTCGATCTGGCCGGCGACGGGCAAGATGTCCGGCCGGTAGTACCCCCCGGCCAGCTCGGCCGGCGACAGCCCACGGGGAAGCTCCAGCAGGGCCAGCGGATTGCCGTGCGTTTCGGCGACGATCCGGTCGCGCACCTGGGTGTCGATGGGCCCGGCGATCGCGGAGTCCAGCAGTTCGCGGGCGTCGGCGTCGCCGAGTCCCCGCAGCATCAGCCGTGGCAGGCCGGTCAGCGCTTCGACGGGCTGTCGCAGTGCGAACACCAGCGCAACCGGTTCGGCCACCAGCCGGCGGGCCACGAAACCCAGCGTCTGGGCCGTCACCTGATCCAGCCACTGGGCGTCGTCGACCAGGCACAGCACCGGGCGCTCACCGGCCGCTGCGGCCAGCAGGCCCAGTACGGCGAGTCCGACCAGAAAGCGGTCCGGCGCGGGGCCCGACGCCAGCCCGAACGCGATCTGCAGCGCATCGTGTTGCGGAGCGGGAAGCTCAGCGGCGCAGTCCATCAGCGGCGCACACAGCTGCTGCAGGCCGGCGAAGGCCAGCTCCATGTCGGACTCCACCCCGGCGGTGCCGATGACCCGGAATCCGGAGGCCCGCTCGGCCAGGTAGTCCAGCAGCGCGGTCTTGCCGATGCCGGGCTCGCCCCGCAGGACCAGCACCTGGCCCCGGCCGGAGCCGGCGGCAGCGACGAGATCGCGCAGCTGGGTGCACTCGGTGTCGCGCCCGGTGAGCCCGTTCCCATGCCCACCAGACGCGAAAGCCCCCATTTCGTTGCCGAAATGGGGGCTTTCGCGTCTGGGCGGCCGGGCAGGCCCGGCGAACGCTGACAGAGGAATTAACCCTTGCGGGCCTTGACCGCTTCGGTCAGCTGCGGGGCGACCTTGAACAGGTCCCCGACGATGCCGTAGTCGGCGATCTCGAAGATCGGCGCTTCCTCGTCCTTGTTGACCACGACGATGGTCTTGGACGTCTGCATGCCGGCCCGGTGCTGGATCGCGCCGGAGATGCCCAGGGCGATGTACAGCTGCGGCGAAACCGTCTTTCCGGTCTGGCCGATCTGGAACTGACCGGGGTAGTAGCCCGAGTCCACCGCGGCACGCGAGGCGCCCACGGCCGCACCGAGCGAGTCGGCCAGCTCCTCGACCACCGAGAAGCTCTCCGCGCTGCCGACGCCACGACCGCCGGCCACCACGATCGGGGCCTCGGTGAGCTCCGGACGGTCACCGGCCACGGCCGGCTGACGCGAGACGATCTTGGTGGCGTTCTCGGCGGCGGCGGGCACCTCAACGGTGACCTGCTCGCCCGCACCGGCGGCCGGCGCGGGCTCGACGGCCCCCGCCCGCACGGTGATGACCGGGGTGTCGCCGGTCGGCTCGGCCTCGACGGTGAAGGCACCACCGAAGATCGAGTGGACCACCTTTCCGCCGGCCTTGACCTCGACCGCGTCGACCAGCAGACCCGATCCGATCCGGGCAGCCAGCCGGCCTGCCACCTCCTTGCCGTCGGCGTTGGCGGCGATCAGCACCGCGGCCGGGGTGGCCGACTCGGTGAGCGCAGCCAGCACGTCGACGTAGGGGGTGAGCAGGTAGCCGTCGACGACGTCGGACTCGGCGACGTAGATCTTGGCGGCGCCGGCCTCCTTCAGCCCGTCGACCAGCGGGGCGGCGGTGCCGGGGGCACCGATGACGACCGCGGACGGTTCACCGAGCACACGCGCGGCGGTGATCAGTTCGGAGCTGACCTTCTTCAGCGCTCCGTCAGCGTGCTCAACGAGCACAAGTACTTCAGCCATTTTTATCTTCCTCAGATCCGGGGGGTCGCTTAGATGAGCTTCTGGGCAACCAGGTATTCGGCGATCTTGCTGCCGCCGTCGCCCTCGTCGGTCACCTTCTCGCCAGCGGCCTTCGGCGGCTTCGGCGTGGAAGCGGTCACCTTGGTGCCGGCGTTGGCGACACCGACCTCGTCGCCCTCAACCCCGATCTCGGCGAGGGTGAGCACGGTGACTTCCTTCTTCTTCGCGGCCATGATGCCCTTGAAGGACGGGAAGCGCGGCTCGTTGATCTTCTCGTTGACGCTCACCACCGCCGGCAGCGAGGCCTCCAGGGTGAACACACCCTCGTCGGTCTCCCGCTCACCGGTAACCTTGCCGCCTTCCACGGTCAGCTTGCGCAGGTGAGTCAGCTGCGGCAGGCCCAGGTACTCGGCGATGACGGCCGGAACCGCGCCGCCGACACCGTCGGTCGACTCGTTGCCGGCGATGACCAGCTCGGTGCCCTCGATGGCGCCCAGCGCCCGGGCCAGCGCCCAGCCGGTCTGAACCACGTCGGAGCCCTTCATGCCGTCGTCGAGGAGGTGCACGGCCTTGTCGGCCCCCATCGACAGCGCCTTGCGGATCGCCTCGGTGGCCCGCTCGGGGCCGGCGGTCAGCACGGTGACGGTGCCCTCAGCGCCTTCCTTCTCGCGGATCAGCAGCGCCTCTTCGACGGCCCGCTCGTTGATCTCGTCGAGCACGGCGTCGGCGGCGTCACGGTCCAGCGTGAAGTCACCGTCGGTGAGCTTGCGCTCCGACCAGGTGTCTGGGACCTGTTTGATCAGGACCACGATGTTCGTCATGAGTGTGGTTCGTCCTCCTCGAAGGGGTCCTGCGGCGGCGGGCCACAAGACTGGGTCACGATTCACGCAGCCGCACGATTATGTTACTCATCAGTAACTTAATGCGGTTCGCGAATACAGAGTAGCGGGTCGTGATAGGGCGACTGCGGGGTAGCCGGTTCGCGGACCGCGCCGTTCGCGTTAGCCTGCCTGTGCGATGAATTCCACGAATCCCGCCGGGCAGCCTGCCGGCACGCCGCCCGGCGACACCGCGATGGTGCTGACCGGGGAACGCACCATCCCCGGACTCGACGTCGAGAACTATTGGTTCCGCCGCCACGAGGTGGTCTACCAGCAGTTGGCGGCGCGCTGCAGCGGCCGCGACGTGCTCGAGGCCGGGTTCGGCGAGGGCTATGGCGCCGACCTCATCGCCGACGTCGCCCAGCGGGTGATCGGGGTGGATTACGACGACGCGGCGGTGGCGCACGTGCGCGCCCGCTACCCGAGAGTGGAGACCCTCCAGGGGAATCTGGCCGAGTTGCCGCTGCCCGACGCCTCGGTGGATGTGGTGGTCAACTTCCAGGTCATCGAGCACCTGTGGGACCAGGGGCAGTTCATCGCCGAATGCGCCCGGGTGCTGCGGCCCGGCGGCGTGCTGATGGTGTCCACCCCGAACCGGATCACCTTCTCCCCCGGCCGTGACACCCCGATCAACCCGTTCCACACCCGCGAACTCAACGCCGCCGAGCTGACCGAACTGCTGGTCGACGGCGGATTCGTCATGGACGCGATGCTCGGCGTCTTTCACGGGCCGGTGCTGCGCGAGCTGGACGCCCGGCACGGCGGCTCGATCATCGACGCGCAGATCGCGCGTGCGCTGGCCGACGCGCCCTGGTCCGACGAGCTGCTGGCCGACGTCGCCGGCGTCACCAGCGACGACTTCGACATCCTCGACGCCGCCGACCACGAAATCGATGACAGCCTGGATCTGGTCGCGATCGCGGTGCGGCCGTGACCCAACGATCCAGCGGCCCGGTCCCGGGCCTGTTCACCCTGGTGCTGCACACGCACCTGCCATGGCTGGCCCACCACGGCCGCTGGCCGGTCGGCGAGGAATGGCTGTACCAGTCCTGGTCGGCGGCCTATCTGCCGCTGATGCGGGTGCTGCGCACGCTGGCCGCCGAGGGCCGGCGCAACCTGATCACCCTCGGAATCACCCCGGTGGTCGCCGCCCAACTCGACGACCCGTACTGCCTCGACGGCATGCAGCACTGGCTGGCGAACTGGCGGCTGCGCGCCGCCCAGGCCAGCACCCTGACCGATCTGCGCGACTTCGGAACCCGCGAAGCCGCTGCGGCCGAACAGGCCCTCGACGAGTTCGCGCTGCTGTGGCGGCACGGCGCCAGCCCGCTGCTGCGTGAACTGGTGCAGGCCGGCACCGTCGAGATGCTCGGCGGCCCGCTGGCTCACCCATTTCAGCCGCTGCTGGCGCCGCGGCTGCGGGATTTCGCACTGCGCGAGGGTCTGGCCGACGCCCGCGCGCGTCTAGCCCACACTCCCGCCGGAATCTGGGCGCCGGAGTGCGCGTATGCCCCCGGCATGGAGCAGGGTTACGCCGCCGCCGGGGTCTCGCACTTCATGGTCGATGGCCCGTCGCTGCACGGCGACACCGCGCTGGGCCGCCCGGTCTCTGACACCAACGTCATCGCGTTCGGCCGAGACCTGCAGGTCAGTTACCGGGTGTGGTCGCCGAAGTCGGGCTACCCGGGGCACTCGGCCTACCGCGACTTTCACACCTACGACCACCGCACCGGGCTGAAGCCGTCCCGGGTCACCGGCCGCAACGTCGCCCCCGAGGACAAGGCGCCGTATGACCCGCAGCGCGCCGACGCCGCGATCGACGCCCACGTCGCCGATTTCGTCGAGGTGGTCCGCGCCCGGCTGGCCGAGGAATCCGAGCGGATCGGCCGTCCCGCCCATGTGGTTGCCGCGTTCGACACCGAACTGTTCGGGCACTGGTGGTATGAGGGGCCACTCTGGCTGGCCCGGGTGTTGCGGGCACTGCCAGAGGCCGGGGTTCGCGTCGGCACCCTGTCCGATGCGATCGACGGCGGGTATGTCGGCGAGGCCGTCGAACTGCCGCCCAGTTCCTGGGGTTCCGGCAAGAACTGGCAGGTGTGGTCCGGGGAGAAGGTCGCCGACCTGGTGCAACTCAACAACGAGGTGGTCGACACCGCGCTGGGCGCGGTCGACAAGGCGCTGGCGCAGGCGGCGTCACCGTCGGGCCCCGTGCCGCGCGACCGGGTCGCCGACCAGATCCTGCGGGAGGCGCTGCTCACGGTGTCCAGCGACTGGCCGTTCATGGTCAGCAAGGACTCCGCCGCCGACTACGCCCGCCACCGGGCGAACCTGCACGCGCACGCCACCCGGGAGATCACCGACGCCCTGGAGACGGGCCGTCGCGACACCGCCGAGCGCCTGGCCGAGGACTGGAATCGGGCCGACGGACTGTTCGGCGCCCTGGATGCCCGTAGGCTGCCACGGTGACCCCCCACCTGCGGACCTGCCTTCCGCGCGAGCTGAACGGACCGGTCGCATGAAGATCCTGATGGTGTCGTGGGAATACCCGCCGGTGGTGATCGGTGGGTTGGGCCGGCACGTCTACCACCTGTCCACGGCGCTGGCCGCCGCCGGCCACGACGTCGTCGTTCTGGCGCGGCGCCCATCGGGCACCGACCCCAGCACCCACCCGTTGTCCGACGAGATCAGCGAGGGTGTGCGGGTGGTCGCGGCGGCCCACGACCCGCACGAGTTCTCCTTCGGCGACGACATGATGGCCTGGACACTGGCGATGGGCCACTCCATGGTCCGCGCCGGGCTGTCGCTCAAGATCGACGGCGGCCAGACACTGTGGCGCCCGGACCTGGTGCACGCCCATGACTGGCTGGTGGCGCACCCGGCGATCGCACTGGCCGAATTCTATGATGTTCCTTTGGTTTCCACGATCCACGCCACCGAAGCCGGTCGGCATTCCGGCTGGGTGTCCGGTCCGCTGAGCCGCCAGGTCCACGCGGTGGAGTCGTGGCTGGTCCGCGAATCCGACTCCCTGATCACCTGTTCGGCCTCCATGCGCGACGAGATCACCGAACTGTTCGGTCCCGGACTGTCCGAGACCACCGTGATCCGCAACGGAATCGACGCCGCTCGTTGGCCGTTCGCCCGCCGCCGGACCCACGACGGCCCGCCGGAGCTGCTGTTCGTGGGGCGGCTCGAATACGAGAAGGGCGTGCACGACGCGATCGCTGCGTTGCTGCGGATCCGGCGCGCCCACCCCGGGACCACGCTGACCATCGCCGGCGACGGCACACAGCAGGACTGGCTGGTCGAGTGCGCCCGCAAGCATCGGGTGCTCAAGGCCACCCATTTCATCGGCCGGGTCGATCATGACGAGCTGCTGGCACTGCTGCACCGGGCCGACGCCGCCGTGCTGCCAAGCCATTACGAGCCGTTCGGCCTGGCAGCGTTGGAGGCCGCTGCCGCCGGCACCCCGCTGGTGGCATCGAACGTCGGCGGGCTGGGCGAGGCCGTGATCGACGGCGACACCGGTGTGTCGTTCCCGCCGCGCGACGTACCGGCTCTGGCGTCGGCGGTCTGCCGGGTGCTCGACGACCCGGCCGCCGCCCAGCAGCGCGCCGTTGCCGCCCGGGATCGGCTCAGCGCCGACTTCGACTGGCACACCGTGGCCGACGAGACTGCGCAGGTGTACCTGGCGGCCAAACGCCGGGAGCGCGATCCGCAGCCGCGCCGGCCGATCGTCGAGCACGCGCTGCCCGACCGGTAACACCGGAGCGATGAAGAGCCGCGCCGCGATCCTGCGCCGCTACGGCGCCCCGTGGTCGATCGAGGAGTTCCAGCTCGATCCACCGCGCGCCGGGGAGGTCCTGGTCCGGATGGCCGCGGCAGGCCTGTGCCATTCCGACGAGCACATCCGCCAGGGCCACCTGGCCGCACCGTCGCAGGGCGCGCCGACGGCCCCGACGATCGGCGGCCATGAGGGCTCCGGGGTGGTCGTGCAGGTCGGCGACGGCGTCACCGACCTGCAACCCGGCGATCATGTGGTGACGTCGTTCGTCGCGGTATGCGGCCAATGCCGTTGGTGTGCTTCGGGTATGGAGTACATCTGCGACGCCGGGGCGGGAACCCTGCTGCCCGGGATGCCCACCGACGGCACCTTCCGGCACCACGATCGCGACGGGCGGGATCTGGCGCACGTGTCGAAGATCGGCGCGTTCGCCGAGCACACCGTCGTTGCGGCCGCCTCGCTGGTCAAGATCTCACCGGACCTGCCACTTCCCTCGGCTGCCCTGCTGGCCTGCGCGGTGCCGACCGGATACGGCTCGGCGGCCTATCGCGCCGGCGTCCGCGGCGGAGACACCGTGGTGGTCATCGGGGTGGGCGGTATCGGGATGGCCGCCGTGCAGGGCGCCCGGATCCGCGGGGCCGCGCGGATCGTCGCGGTGGATCCCGTTGCGTTCAAGCGAGAGTCGGCGTCGGCGTTCGGCGCCTCCCACGCCGCGGCCAGCACCGCCGAGGCTTTCGCGTTGGTCGGCGAGCTGACCCGCGGGGTGATGGCCGATGCGGTCGTGGTCTCCCCTGCGGTTATCACCGACGGCGATGTCGAGGATGCACTGCGCCTGACCCGCAAGGGCGGGACCTGTGTGCTGACCGGAATGTCGGCGCAGGGCACCCGGACCGGCCTGGACCCGCAGGACCTGGTGCTGATGAACAAGAACCTGTGCGGCACCGTGTTCGGGTCGTGCAACCCGCGCACCGATATCCCGCTGCTGGCCGCGCTCTACGATGCGGGCCGCCTGCAGCTCGACGAGATGATCACCAAGCGGTACCGCCTCGACGACATCAACGAGGCCTACAAGGACCTCGCCGGCGGCGAATTGGTCAGGGGCGTCATCGACTTCGGCCTCTAGCCGGTTTCGATGGCCGGTGCTGCGATGCGGTCCAGCCCGTCGAGCGTGCCCGCGGCACGCCAAGCGGCCAGGATGTCGGCGTATTCGGTCGGGCTGCCGAAGAAGAAACTGTCCTGGCGCAGCCTCGCATTGGCGTGGCCCTCGCGGTTGTAGTAGCCGGGGGTACACGTTTCGCGCCGGCCGGCGATGACATCGGAGCGCGCCACCACGGCATCAACCCAGCCCTGCTCTGCCTCCGCGCTGGCCTCCAGCGCCGTGACACCGTGCTGCAGCGCGTGGGCGATCACCCAGGCCACGTGGCGGGACTGGGTGTCGATCAGGTACGGGAAGTTCACCGTGAACCCGGACTGGGCGATGCTCTCGATGAAGCAGTTCGGGAAGCCATGGGTGTGCAGGCCGTGGAAGGTTCGCACCCCGTCGGACCACTTGTCGGTCAGCGTCACGCCGTCCCGGCCGACGACTTCGAAGCCGGTGCGCCGGCCGTAGTCGGTGCCCACCTCGAAGCCGGTGGCGAAGATCAGGCAGTCCAGCGGGTAGTCGACGCCGGCCACCACGACGCCGTCCGCGGCGATCTGCTCGACGCCGAGGCCTTTCGTGTCGACCAGGGTGACGTCCTCGCGGTTGAAGGCCTGCAGATATTCGTCATGGAAGCACGGTCGCTTGCAGTAGTACCCGTACCACGGCTTGAGCGCCTCAGCCGTGGCAGCCTCGGTGACGGTCGCGTCGACCCGTGCGCGGATCTCCTCCATCTTGGCGAAGTCGGCCATCTCGGCGGCGTTCGGGCCACCCTCGTTGACGATCGGCATCTTCTTGGTGAGGCTGGTCCAGGCGTCGTCGACCAGATCCTCGTCGGCGGTGCCGCCGGCGGTCAGGATCTGGAAATTCTCCATGCGGCGCTGCTGCCAGCCCGGTTCCAGCCCGGCCGCCCACTGCGGATCGGTCGGCCGATTGCCCCGCACGTCCACCGTCGACGGGGTGCGCTGAAAGACGTACAGGTGCTGCGCCGCCCCGGCCAGCCGCGGCACGCATTGGATTGCCGTGGCTCCGGTTCCGACGATGCCGACCCGCTTGTCGGCAAGCCGCTCCAGATCGTCACCCGTGTAGTCGTAGTCCCATCGGCTGGTGTGGAATGTGCGGCCGGCGAAGTCATCGATGCCGGGGATGCCCGGGAGTTTCGGCTTCTGCAGGTATCCGTTGGCCATCGACACGAATCGGGCCCGGATCGCATCCCCGTGGTTGGTCGTGATCACCCAGCGCGACATGTCCGGGTCCCAACGGATTTCGCGAACCTCGGTCTGCAGGCAGGAATTCCGGTACAGGTCGTAGTGGCGGGCGATGCGCTTGCAGTGCTCGAAGATCTCCGGGCCCTTGGCGTACTTCTCGGTGGGGACGTAGCCGAGTTCCTCCAGCAGTGGCATGTAGACGTAGGACTCTACGTCGCAGGCGATGCCGGGATACCGGTTCCAGTACCAAGTGCCGCCGACGTCGGCGGCCTTGTCGATCAGACGGATGTCTTGCACGCCGAGTTCGCGCAGCCGCGCTCCGGTCAGCAGCCCCCCGAAACCGGCGCCGACGATTGCGACGTCGACTTCGTCGGACAGCGGTGCGCGGGTGAATCCGGGTTGGGCCCACGGGTCTTGCGCGAATCGGGCGAATCGGCCCGCCACCTCGACGTACTGGGCGATCCCGTCGTCGCGCAGCCTCCGCTGGCGTTCCCGGGTGTACTTGTCCCGCAGAGCAGTCGGGTCGAAACCCAGGCCTTGGAAATCGGCTTGGAATTCGTGGCCGTCGGTCACGTTCAACCCACCTCCGGATCGCCGCAATACCGGCCCAGCAACCCGGTCAGCATATAGTCAATCAGCCGACGGCGGCCGCGATTCCGATGTCGATCCATTTGCCGAGCTCACGCCGGGAGCGCACGTGCTCACCATCGACATGGACCCAGCCCCGCATGGTTCGCCCGCCCATCTGCATCGGCTCTGCGACGGTGGTCGCCACGAGCTGTTCCGCACGTGCCGCACCGACCCGGACCAGCAGTCCCCCGCTGGAACTCGCGGCAACCGCGATCCGGCCGTCCACCAGGAATGCCAGCCCCCCGAACATCGCCTTTTCGAGCACGGGAGGTCCCGCCGCGAACATCACCCGGACCCGGGCCGCCAGCTGCGCGTCGTAGGCCACTACGACTCCGCGTGCCAGTTGCGGATCGCAGCCACGAACTGCTCTGGGGCATCGGAGGGGACGAAATGGCCGGCACCGTTGACGATGACGGTCTGGCGATTGGTCAAGGTCCGTTCCCACTGCCGTAATTCTTTGTCGCCGAAGGCGAAGTCGCCGTCGCCCCAGATGATCAGTGACGGAAGCGCCGCGATGGCCGGCAACCCGGATTCGACGTCGGCGAGAAAGGCGCGGCTGGCGGTGATCTCGCGGGGAAAGACCGCCGCCCCCTCTCGCCGCGCCGGGCTGTCAAGGGCCCGTTGGTAGTGGGCCATCTCCTCGTCGGAAGGCTTGGTGAGCCGGTGCCCGACGGGGATCATAACGTTGACGAAGAGGTTAAACTGCCGGATCAGCAGGCGCCCGATCGGCCCGCCCAGCACGTGGGACATGATCTGCACGATCGGAGCGCCGACCGGCCAGGCCCACGTATTGGACAGCACCAACCGGTCGAAGGCCGCGGGGTGTTGCTGCACCGTCGCCAATCCGATCGGACCGCCCCAGTCATGGGCCACCAGCGTGACGCCGCTCAGATCGAGGTCTTTGACGAATGTGCGGATGACCTGGGTGTGTTCGGAGGGCAGGTACCGATAGCCCGGTGCCGCCACCGACAGGCCGAATCCGGGGTAATCCACTGCAATACAACGGAATTCGGATCGCAGCGATGCGATGATCCGGCGATAGTCGAACGACCAGGTCGGGTTGCCGTGCAGGAACAGCAGCACCGGCCCCGACCCTTCGTCCACGTAGTGGACGGTATGGCCGTCGATCTCGATGAATCGGCTCTCGAACGGGAACAACTCATCGTCGACCCATGCGGGCCTTGCGGCGACTGCCATGCCCAGCCCTCCAATCAACTTGCTATGCTCAAGTTAACTTTAGATTAGCAAGTAGGTGGAGATGAGTCGAGACTACGGCCAGTACTGCGGACTCGCGCGAGCCCTGGACGTGGTGGGCGACCGGTGGAATCTGCTGATCGTCCGCCAGCTCCTGATGGCGCCCGCCCGCTTCGGCGAGTTGCGCGACGGGCTGCCCGGCATCGCGACGAACATGCTCACCGACCGCCTGCGCGACCTCGAAACAGCCGGGGTGGTGCAGCGGCGACTGTCCGATGACGGCGGCGCAATCGCCTACGCCCTCACCGAGTGGGGTGCACAACTCCGCGAACCCATCTACGCGCTGGTCCGCTGGTCGACGCCGCTGATGATCCGCGGGCCGCAAGGCGACGACTTCCGCGCCGAGTGGCTGCTGCTGGCGCTTCCGGCCTTATTCGACGGCCGTGCTCCCCGGGACCGGTCGGTGGTGGTGGGAATCGCCGTGGAGGGCGGAACGGTCCAACTGCGCGCCACCCAATCCGGCATCGAGGTCGGCATGCCCGACGGGAGCGAATTCGACGCGGTGCTCAAGGCCGAGGCGCCGCTTGTCCTCGGACTCGCGGCGGGCGCGTTGTCTCTCGACGACATCGCGGCGCTGGTCGAGATCGACGGTGATGAATCCGCGCTACGAACGGTCTTCGCGACTACAGCGATTGCAGATACCGTAGCCGGTGGCCGATAACCCGTTGGGACACATCGGCATCGGGCGCCAGCAGGTCGAAGGCATGCGGGCAGCCGGGATACACGTGCAGCTCGACGGGAACTCCCGCGGCTATCAGCCGCTGGGCGTAGGCGACGTCCTCGTCGGCGAAGATGTCCAATCCGCCGACGTCGAGATATGTCGGCGGTGAACCGGCCAGCTCGGCGACCCGGGCCGGTACCGCGTAGCCGGTTGCGGGAGCCCCGTCCAGCAGCGCCGCCCATCCGGTGGCGTTGTCCTCGTAGGTCCAGGTGAGCAGCGCCGCCGAACCGGTGCTGGGATCGCACGTCTGGTCATCGAGCATCGGGTAGATCAGCAGCTGCGCGGCGATCGCCGGGCCACCGCGGTCCCGAGCCAGCAGGCCCACCCCGGCGGCCAGTCCCCCGCCGGCGCTGTCGCCCATCACCGCGACCCGCGACGGGTCGACGCCGAGCTCCGCGGCATGGTCGACCAGCCAGCGCAGCGCCGCGTAGCAGTCCTCCAGCGGACTCGGATGCGGGAATTCCGGTGCGACACGGTAATCGACGGCCAGCATGGGCACCCCGCAGGCGGCGACGTAGCCGCGCACCGCCTCGTCGTAGAGCCCGCCGACACGCTCCCAGTCCAGGATCATGCCGCCGCCGTGCAGGTAGAGCACCGCGCTGCCGGGCTGATCGGCGCCGGCCCGCCGGTACCAGCGCAGCGTGATGGTGCTGCCGCCGTCGACGGTCAGCGAGAACTCCTGTGCCTGCACACCGGTGACCGGTGGTCGCGCCGCCAACACCTGGTTGAACACGCGTCCCGCGCTGCGGCGGCGGGTTGCGACATCACCGACCGGCGGCGGAGCGTCATCGGCGCCGTCGCGCATCGCCAGCAGCGCCGCGAGCACCTGGGGATCGGGTGAACCCACCATCAACGCTGCCTTCCGGTTCCGACCGCGGTCGCCACCACCTTGGTCTCCAGATATTCCTCGAATCCGGCCAGCCCCATCTCGCGGCCGATCCCGGACTGCTTGTAGCCGCCGAACGGCACATCGGCGGAGTACCACATGCCGCCGTTGACGTTGATCGTCCCGGCCCGCAGCCGCGCGGCGACCCGGGTGGCGCGCTGCTCGTCGGCACCGAACACCGTGCCGGACAGGCCATACGGCGAATCGTTGGCGATCCGCACGGCATCAGAGTCGCCGTCGTGGGCCAGCACCACCAGCACCGGGCCGAAGATCTCTTCGCGAGCGGCCCGGGCGTCGTTGGTCAGTCCGGCGATCACGGTCGGCTCGATGTAGAAACCGCGGTCCGCCCAGCCCGGCCGACCGCCGCCGCAACCGAATGCGCCGCCTTCGGTGATCGCCAGGTCCAGGTAGTACTGCACCCGGTCGCGCTGCCGCGCCGAGATCAGCGGCCCGCACAGGGTTTTCGGGTCGCTGGGGTCCCCGAACGGAATCGCCGACATGGCGGCCACCACCGCATCGACAGCGTCGCCGTAGCGCTCGCGGGGCACCACCAGCCGGGTGGTCAGCGCACAGCCCTGCCCGGCATGCGTCGTCACGGTGCGGGCGGCCGCGGTGCACGCGGCCCCCAGGTCGGCGTCGTCGAGGACCACGAACGCCGACTTGCCGCCGAGCTCGAGGAAGACCTTCTTGATGGTCGCCGCGGCGGCGGTCATCACCGAGCGGCCGGTCGCGGTCGAACCGGTGAAGGAGACCGCGTCCACCCGGGCATCCTCGGCCAGGCGTGCGCCGATGCGGTGGTCGGCTGCGGTGACGATGTTGATCACGCCCGGCGGAAAGTCCGTCTTCTCGGCGATGATGCGGCCGACTTCGGCTGCACACCAAGGGGTGTCGGGCGCCGGTTTGAGTACCACGGTGTTGCCGGCCGCCAGAGCCGGCCCGATCTTGGCCAGGCTCACCTGATGCGGGAAGTTCCACGGTGTGATCGCCCCGACCACCCCGAACGGTTCCCGCACGATGGTCCGCCGGGTGGTGATGCCCAGCGGGGCCGCCACACCCAGATCGACTGCCCACGAATAGCGCTCGGCGGTGTCGGCGGGGAATGCCAAGTCGTCCACCGGCGTCTGCAACTGCCCGCCGTAAGTCAGCATCCGCGGCGCACCGGCCTCGGCGATGGTGATCTCGCGCAGTGCCTCGATCTCGTCGCCCAGGGCGTCGCGCAGTTGACGCAGGCAGTGCACTCGCAGTGCGGTGTCGCGGCACCAGTCCGTGGAGTCGAACGCGTTGCGGGCGGCGGCGACGGCCCGGTCGAGGTCGGCGCCGTCGGCGTCCGCGGCCTGTCCCAGGGTTTCCTCGGTGGCCGGGTTGACGGTCGCAAACGTCCCGCGCCCACCGGGTACCAGCGCGCCGTCGATCAGCAACTGGGTCGACGGGCCGGTCACGGACCCCAGGCTAACGGCACGGCCCCGGCGTGATCGATCGATTGATCGATTCGTGCGCTACGGTGACGCCCAGGAGGTGACCGGCCGATCTCATGCCACTACTGAGCGCCCTGCGCCTGAACATGACAGGAGTCCCCGGCGCCACCGCCGGCAGTGCCGAGCGGTACCGGGCGGCGCTGGAGATGGCGTCCTACGCCGACGCGCACGGAATCACCGCAATCGGTTGCGAGGAGCATCATCTCGCCGCCACCGGCTGGCTGCCCGCCCCGTTGTTGATGGCGGCGGCCGTCGCGGGCGCCACCCAGAACATCCGCATCAGTATCAATGCGCTGCTGGTGCCGCTCTACGACCCGGTGCGCCTCGCCGAGGACATCGCCGTCCTGGATCAGCTCTCGGCCGGGCGGGTCAGCTTCGTCGCCGGGATCGGCTACCGCCCGCAGGAATACCACGCTGCCGGCAAGGATTTCCGGCGGCGGGGCAGGCTGATGGACGAATCGCTGACCGTGTTGCTGAAGGCCTGGGGCGACGAGCCGTTCGAGTACCACGGCCGGCGTATCGATGTGACGCCCAAACCACACACCAAGCCGCATCCGGTGTTCTTCATCGGCGGCATGAGCGCCGCGGCGGCCCGCCGTGCGGCCCGATTCGGGCTGCCGTTCTCCCCGCCGATGCCGATGCCCGAGATCGAGGCGGTGTATCGGGCCGAACTGGACCGGCACGGCAAGCAGGGTCTCGTGTTCTGCCCCGAAAACGGCAACACCGTCACCCATCTGACCACCGACCCGGAGGCGGCCTGGTCCCGGTGCGGCCAATACTTTCTCAACGAGGCGGCCGAATACAGCGCGTGGGCGGTGCCGGATGTGCCTCGTCCCAACGAAAGTCCGGTCGACACCGTCGCGGAGCTGCGCCGCACCGACAAGGTGGAGGTGCTCACTCCCGACGAGCTGATCGCGCAGTGCCGGGCGGGGCGGACCGGGGTGACCGTTCATCCGTTGATGGGCGGTCTGCCGCTCGACGCGGGCTGGGAAAGCCTGCGGCTGCTGGGCGAAAAGGTGCTGCCCGCGCTGCAGCGGCCCTAGTTCTGCGAGGCCTTCTTGCGTTCGATGTCGGCGAGGGCGGCGGCCAACTCGGCGCGCTCGGCCGCCGTGGTCTCCCAGGCCAGCTTGCGGTTCTTGACCACCTTGGCTGGTGCTCCCACCGCGATCGAGTAGTCCGGGATGACGCCCTTGACCACCGCGTGGGCGCCCAGCACACAGCCGCGGCCGACGCTGGTGTCACGCAGGATGGTGACCTTCGCCGCGATCCAGGTGTCCGGCCCGATCCGCACCGGGCTCTTGATGATGCCCTGGTCCTTGATCGGCATGTCGATGTTGTCCATCTTGTGGTCGAAGTCGCAGACGTAGCACCAGTCGGCCATCAGCACCGAATCCCCCAGCTCGATGTCGAGGTAGGTGTTGATGACGTTGTCGCGGCCCAGCACCACTTTGTCGCCGAAGCGCAGCGATCCCTCATGCGCCCGGATGGTGTTTTTGTCGCCGATGTGCACCCAGCGGCCGATCTCCATCTGGGACAGCTCCGGGGTGGCCTGGATCTCCACCCCTTTGCCCAGAAAGACCATGCCGCGGGTGATGATGTGCGGGTTGGCCAGCTTGAACTTCAGCAGCCGCCAGTACCGCACCAGGTACCACGGGGTGTAGGCCCGATTTGCCAGCACCCAGCGCAGCGACGCCACCGTGAGGAACTTGGCCTGGCGCGGATCCCGCAGCCGCGAACCCCGCCAGCGTTTGTGGATCGGCGCACCCCACATGGTCGTCATGGCCGGAAAGCCTACGCGAGCGGCTTCGAGCCACGCGCTACCCTCACCTGGACTCGTTCACTGCCCGGCGAAGGATTGGGGATTGCCACTGTGTTGCGGCGACGTGGTGTCCTGGCCGGAATCGCCGTGGCGGCGGTGGCAGGACTGCTGGGTGGCTGTTCCAACACCGATTCGTGGGTGGATGCCGCCCCCGCACCGGGCTGGCCCGCCCAGTACGCCGACGCCGCCAACAGCAGCCACACCGACACCGCCGGGGCCTCCGACCTGCAACTGGACTGGACCCGTTCGGTCAAGGGCGAGCTGGGCGCCGGCCCCGCCCTGGGCATTCACGGCTGGATGATGCTCAACGCCCAGACCGAGACCGGCTGCTCGCTGATGCAGTGGGAGAACGCCGACCGCGGCCGCCAGCGCTGGTGCACCCGGCTGCATCAGGGCGGTGGGTTCTTCGGCGCGCTGATCGACGGCTTCGACAATGTCTACGTCGGCCAGCCCGGCGCCATGCTGTCGTTTCCGCCCACCCAGTGGATTCGCTGGCGCGCTCCGGTGATCGGCATGCCCTCGACACCGCGGATCCTTGGCGACGGCCTGCTGCTGGTGGTGACGCACCTGGGTCAGGTGCTGGTGTTCGACACCCACCAGGGCACCGTGGCGGGCACCCCGCTGGATCTGGTGGACGGCGTCGACCCGACCGACTTCCGGCGGGGATTGGCCGACTGCGCCGGCGCCCACTCGGACTGTCCGGTCGCCGCCGCGCCCGCCTTCTCACCGGCGAGCAACACCGTGGTGGTCAGCCTGTGGCAGCCGGGCGCCAAGGAACCCGGACTGGTCGGACTCAAGTACCACCCGGGCGGTACCCCGCTGCTGAGCCAGGAATGGACCAGCGACGCCGTCGACGCCGGGGTGCTGGCCAGCCCGGTGCTGTCCGCCGACGGCTCCACCGTCTACGTCAACGGGCGCGACCAGCGGTTGTGGGCGATCAACGCCGCCGACGGCAAGGCGAAATGGTCGGTGCCGCTGAAGTTCCTGGCGCAGACGCCGCCGGCGGTGACACCGGACGGGCTGATCGTCTCCGGCGGCGGCCCGGACACCGACCTGGTCGCCTTCGCCGACCGCGGTGAGCACGCCGAGCAGGTGTGGCGCCGTGATGACGTCGCTCCGCTGTCCTCATCAAGCCTGGCCGGAAAGGTCGGCTACACCGTTGTCGCCGGCACCAGTCTCGGGCCGGCCGGCTTGTCGCTGTTGGTGTTCGACCCGGCCGACGGGCACACCGTCAACAGCTATCCGCTGCCCGAAGCGCGCGGTTTCCCGCTCGGGGTGGCGGTCGGCCACGACCAGCGGGTGGTGGCCACCACCAGCGCCGGCCAGGTCTTCAGCTTCGCCCCCGCCTAGCGGGCTTAAACGGCCAACGGCGGCATCGCCGTGCGCGGCACCTTCACCGTGGTGGGACCGGAGCTCAACGGCAGCAGCTCACCGGGCGCGAAGTAGAAGATCACTTCCTCGTTGGTGATGGCGAAATTCTGGTAGTGCGACGAGTCCATCCCCGAACCCGACGAAATCAGGATCGCCGGCACGCCGGTCTGGCGCTCGAGGTCGCGCTGCACGACCGGGAAGATCGCCTCCAGCGGCTTGCTGCCCTGCGCGAACAGCGTCTCGAACGTGATCGGCTTGCGGTTCGCCAGGTCGTAGTTGAAAGCCTGGAACCAGGTGGACGGCTGCGGGCCGCCGAGGTCCTGGAAGATCTTGAGCACGACGCTCTGGGTGCCCTTGGGCGCCTGACCGGAACGGTGCTGCTCGGAGGTCGCGTCCATCTCGTAGGGCATGTCACGCGAGCCGGGCGACTTGGCCACGGTCAGGAACCCGTCGCGGTTCTGAACCAGGTAGTCGGTGAGCGTCTGCTGGTCGGGGTAGTCGACCGGGAACTTCATGTCCAGGGTGTAGCTGGCCGTCGAGGAGTGCACGTGGCACAGCCCGGACTCCAGCGACCCGCCCAGTTCTGCGCAGGGCGAGGCCGCCTGCGCCGTGGGAAGGCCCGCCATGCCCAGCCAGCCGCCCACTGCCCCGCCCGCCATCAGGGCGGCCACCAGAATGCGCATCGTCGGTTTGTCTCGCTTTGTCTCACCCTGCCCCAGCAAGCAGGAAATGGCCCGAAGCCGCCAGCCTACCGGGCCGCTCAGCGTGATGGACCGCAGACGAAAGCAAAGGGCCGATGACGACGGACGTCGGTGTCCGGGCGGGTCCAGCTACGAACTGAGCTGCGCTGCCGTCGCTCGGATCTCCCGGATATAGCGGTCACGCTCCGGTGCGCTCACCTGATTTTGCAGCGGCCCCAACTGCAGCTCGTAAACCGCTTCGCCCTTGTCCAACACCGGCGCGGCCAGGTAACTCACCGACAAGGGGTCCGAAGTGCCGAGTTCTTCTGCGGTATAAGGGTTTCCGCCCACCCCAGTCAACATCTGTAAGACCCGCTGCCGAAGCGCGGCCCGCCGGGGGTGTTCGGCGAGCATCCCGGCAACCTCGGCCAGTACATCAAGTGCCGCCGGGTCGGCCTGCCCCATGCCGAATACCACGACGCCACCGTTCTTCGCCTGGTCGAGCAGCTCACCCAAGAACTGCCGCTCGGGTACTGGCGCGGTGCCCAACCACCTCCGCCGGGCATGCGCATCGCGGTGCGCGATCACGGCGGCGCCGGCGGGTGCGACAAGCGGCAGGCGGACCCCGACGCCGACAGCGGCCGGTATCTGGCCCTGCCCTCCGACCACGGTCAAAAAACTTATCTCGGTGGCGCCCACGAGGGCGAGAGCCACTCCACAATCCACCCGCTCCGACAGCTGTTCAATGAGGTGGGTGCGCTCCGGGGACACCGGCCACAGTGCGCGAACCGCGTGTGCGACGCCCATCAGCCCTGGCCCCAGCAGGTACCGCCGATCGGGCTGACGAACAACCCATCCCGCCCGCTCCAGGGTCAGCAGGATCGACGTCACCGTCGCACGGTTTAGTTCCAACCGCGACGCGATCGATGCGACCGAACTCGGTTGCTGCTGGTCGGCAAGCAATCCCACGATGGCGACGACTCGATCGGTCGGTGGCGAACTCACTCGCTCGACGTCGTCGGGCCCCTCATCGGGCTGGGTCATCGCACTCCTTATGCCGAGAACACCGGACCGAATCCTACGAGGCCAGGCCGCCCGACGTGACCGGCACACGGCGAACCGCAGCTCCGTTTCTGAGATTCAGCCCAACCAAATGCTTGCCTGGGCGATCACTCCAGCGTACAGTCCCGAATCAATTATTCATCATCTGTATGACAAATAGTTGTCATTATGGTTCGGGAGAGGAGCCCCATGAGCACGACGATGAGCGCTGATCAGCCGATTGGATCCGCGGGCCCAAGCAGGAAGCCGCTGTCCCCCACGGCGCTGAACCCGGGCACCAGGCGGATAGCGTCGGACCGCGTCATCCGAGCGGCTCAGCTGGCGACGATGGCGTTGACTGGGGCTTTGGTACTGGGGGTCACCGCGCAGCCGGCCACCCCGACGGCCACGCTGCCGGTGTCGTTGACTTCGGCGGACAGTTCGCTGCAGCCGGTGATCGATCAGATCCTGGCGAGCATGCAGCACGCGCAGCAGGGGTTCGAAGCCCTGCCGTTCGCCACTGCGGACAGCAACGCCATGCTGCTGGCGAGCCTGCAGGCCACGAACTACGAACTGCTCATGTCGTCCGGCTTCTCACAGGTCACCCACGGCCAGGTCTTCTTCCAAGTGCCCGAGGTGACTGCAGGCAACGCATCCGACTATCGCCCCTACTTCCAGTTCTTCACCCCCGACATCTACTACCGGACGGCCCAGGGCTTCGATCCGTCGGCGACCTATGAACTCACCGGCAAGGTCGGCGACGGCACCGGCGGCATCGCCCTGATGCCGATCAATGTCGGGGGATCGTCCGCCGAAGGCGGCGGTGCACTGGAACTCGACAGCAATCTGCACGTCAACCCCGATGGCACGTTCACGGTCTACATCGGTCCCGAGGCGCCCCCCGGAGCCGTCAACTTCATCGACAGCAGCCAGATCAACGCAGTGCTGATCCGGGACATGCTGAACTCTTGGGCATTGGGCGGCAGCAACTTCCACATCACGTGCACGGCCGACTGCGCGCCGATCGATCCAGGTATCACCGCCACCGGCCTGTCCGATGCCATGGTCAGCCGGCTGCTGCACTCGATCGCTCCGGCAGTGGGCCCGTTCAACCAATTGAACATGCAGCTCGCCGGTGCTGCCGGCATACTGCAGCCGCCCAACACCATGAGCGACCTGGCCTCGCAAGGTGGTTACGGGGTGGCTTTGCCCAGCGCCGCCGCCGCGTCGGGTCATTTCGACCTGCAGCCCGGCGAAGCCCTGATCGTCAAAGTGCCCCAGATCGAATCCGCCGGAATGAACGGGATCGAGCTGATGAACGTCTTCGGCACGAACCTGCCCGCCACCTTGGCGCAGACCAGCCTCAACGGCAGCCAGTCGTTCCTTTCCAACGACGGGTACACCTACTACGTGGTCAGCGCCACGAACCCGGGGGTCGCCAACTGGCTGGACAGCGGCGCAGTCACCAGCGGCGAGATCTACATGCGCTACCAGAACATTCCGGAGGCAGACCGGCCGACGACGCCGCTGCCGGTGGAGACCCAGGTAGTGCAGGTGGCCGACGTAGCCAAGTACCTGCCGACCGACACGCCCACCGTGAGCGCCGCGCAATACGCCGCCGACATGAATGAGCGAGTGCTGTCCTACGGCTATGCGTTGGACACGGCCCGCGTGGCGGGGCAACCCGGCTGGGTCACCCAGCAGTTGTGGCTGCACGACCTCGAGAAGACCATGGGCACCGACAACTACACTGCGGTGTTCGGTCAGCAGCCCGAGACGCCGATGTGGCTGCGGTTCACTCCGGCGCTCAGCCCCGACATGCTCGCGCTGGCCAAGGCCTTCCTGACCGATCCTTCCGCCGGCATGACCGCGATCCAGGACAACTGGGATCTGGCGATGAAGGATGTGGCACTGCCGATCCAGCTGGCGCAGGCCTTGCTGGAGAAGAACTTCAGCCAAACGGCCGACGCCGTTCAGAGCGCGCTCTCGTCGGGCGACATGGGCCAGGCGGTGACGGCGCTGTTCGCCGGCGGCCAGCAGTTCGGCACGATCCTCAGCGACTCGCTGTTCGACCCGAACACCAGCATCATCTCGGGCATCCTCAACGCCCGCGACGACCTGGCCACCTCGGTCTTCACCGCGACCGGCGGCATGCCCGACGTGGCAAATCCGCTGGCGGCACTGGAATGGGAGTTCCTGCCGGCGCTGGCCGGTTCGGGCTGGGACTTCAGCTCACTGCTGGATCCGTCCGGCTGGGCAGACCTGGACCTGGGCGCCGTGCTGGATCCCAGCGCCTATCTGGCAATGCTGTTCAGCTGACCGCGGTCGGCACCGATGAGTATTTCAAGACAGGAGTGCAATGACCACGACAACGCCTGACCAGGCGACCTTCACACCACGCGGCGGCCAGTCCTGGCGCGACCCCTGGCCGATGTACGCGGCGCTGCGCGAATATGACCCGGTCCACCGAGTGGTACCCGACCATGCGCCCCACAACGATTACTGGGTGTTGTCACGGTATGCCGACATCAGCGAGGCCGCCCGGGACTGGGAGACCTTCTCGTCTGCGCAGGGCTTGACCATCGATTACGGAGAGATGGAGCGCTTGGGTCTTGCCGAGGAGAACGCTCCGCTGGTGATGCTCGATCCCCCGGCGCACAGCGAGTTCCGCCGGGTGGTCCACAAGGGCTTCACCCCGAAGCAGATCGTGACGATCGAGCCGGCAGTGCGCGAATTCGCGGTGGAGCGCATCGAGCGGTTACGCGCACAAGGCGGCGGTGACATCGTTGCCGAGCTCTTCAAGCCGCTGGCCAACATGGTCGTCGCTCACTATCTGGGGGTGCCAGACGCCGACCGATTCCGGTTCAACGACTGGGCCGACAACATCGTCGAGGCCAACGCCACCGGGACCCAGGCGGGCGCCGTTGATGCGATCGTCGAACTCTTCGGCTACTTCACCGAACTGGTCGAACGGCGCAAGCGGGATCCGGGCGATGACACCGTCTCGCACCTGATCGCCCGCGGATTCGGCAGCGACGCCGACAGCCTCGGGAGGGTCTTGGGATGGGCCTTCACCATGATCGCCGGCGGCAACGACACGATTATCGGAATGCTCGGCGGCAGCGCCCAGCTGCTCACCCAAGACCGCGATCAGCGGTCACTGTTGATCGAGGACCCGGGCGGCATCACCGCAGCCGTCGAGGAGTTCCTGCGCCTGACCTCGCCGGTGCAGGGGCTGGCCCGCCTGACGACTCGCGACGTAGAGATCGACGGTGTGACCATCCCGGCCGGGCGTAAGACATTGCTGTTGTACGCATCGGGGAACCGGGACCCGCGTCAGTACGGACCGGACGCCGAACAGCTGGATGTGCGACGCAAGCCGCCGGCCATCCTGGCCTTCAGCCAGGGTGCCCATCACTGCATCGGCAACACTGCGGCGCGGATGCAGTCGCGGGTGGTCCTGGAGGAGTTACTGGCCCGCTGCCCGAACTTCCATGTCGATTGCGATGCCGTCGAATACGCCGAGGGCATGTACGTTCGGCGACCCGACACCCTGATATTCGCTCCGGAAGCCTGAACAGAGGAAGACACGATGAGGGTCGTCGCCGACCGGGACAAGTGCATGGGAAACGGACTTTGCGAGGCGGTCCATCCGGCCGTCTTCGCCGTCGGAGATGACGGTGTCGTCATCGTCCATGATGAGAACGTTCGCGCCGAGGACCGCAGGTTGCTGGAACAGGCGGTTGCGGCCTGCCCCGCTTTCGCATTGCGGCTCGTCGACGACGACTGAGGCGCCATCACCGAGACGGACGGCAAATGTAGGCCACGGCACGTCCCGCTGACCCCGATCCGATTCGGGTGATCACGACCGACAACGCCGCCCGCCCGCGCAGCCGCAGCCGGCGTCGCAGTGCATCGGGGTCGGCCTGCACATCACGCACGCCGCGGACCAGGATTTCCAGCGTGCCGCAGTCCAGGGCGGCCAGGGCCTGCCGCAGCCGTTTCTCGCTGTAGGCCAGAGTCTCGAGGACCTCGAATCCGCGAACCCCGTCGGGCAGCGAGTCCCCGGACAGGTAGGCGATCTCGGGATCGAGCTGCCAGAGCCCGTGCCGGGCGCCGTAGTGGCGGACCAGGCCGGCCCGGACCACCGCACCGTCCGGGTCGATGAGCCAGCGCCCCGCCGGACGCACGTCGCAGTCGTGGGGGTCGGCGTCGGTGACCTGCTCGCCGCGGTCAAGGATCACCGCGCGGCGGCGCACTCCCGACTCCGCCAGGCCGGGCGACCACAGGCAGGCTTCCCGCACCGAGGCGCGCCACGAGGTGACTTCGATCTCGCCCTGAAAACCGAGCAGCCCAACCTTCTCGAAATCGATTCCAGGAGCGACTTTTACGGCGAGGTCGCGTCCCGCGTAGACCTCCAACAGCCGGTCCAGGGCGGGCTGGTAGTCGGCCGGATCGAAGCGCCGCCGCCCACTGCCGCGCCGGCCCGGGTCGGCCAACACCACGGTGTCGCGGCTGACCGGGGCCAACGCGTCGGCCCGCACCACGGCAACCCCACCCACGTTGTGGCGCGCCATCGCCAGCCGCACCGGGTCCAGGTCGCTGCCCAGCACCCGGTCGGTGAACTCCGACAGGGCCGCCAACTCGGTGCCCACCGAACAGGTCACGTCATGCACAACGGCACCCGGTGCGGCGGCATTGATCCGGCGTGCCCGGTGCCGCGCCACCGGTGCGGCGCTGGCCTGCTGCAGCGCCTCGTCGGTGAACAGCCACTGCGACGCCGCCGGCAGGTCGGCCAGTTTCGCCGCCGCCCGCCGGCGCAACAGTACGGTCTCCACCAACGCGGGCGTCCGATCGCCGAAGCGCCCCCGCAGCGCGGCGATGTCGGCGACCCGGGTGGCATCGGTGAGCGCGAAGCCGGCTACCTCCGCCAGGGCGGCGACACCGACCGGCGAGCTCAGATAGCCGACACCGTCGACTTCAAATCTGAAGCCGGCATTCAGGACGGTTTGACCCCGGTGACCATCAGGTTGTAGAACCAGCCCTTCGGGACCACGCGACGCCACACGTTGGCGTCCACCCAGCTCAGGGCCGTCCAGCTGCCGAAGGCGAACCGCGCCCAGCCCCAGCCGAGTTTGCCCGGCGGCACCGTCGACTCGAAGGTCCGGACCGGCCAGCCCAGCATGGCGGCGGTGAACTCTTCGCTGGCGGTGTGCACGTCGACCGCGCCGGCGTTGGCCGCCATCCGCTCCAGATCGGCGGGCTCGAAGGTGTGCAGGTCCACGATCCACTCGAGCGCGGCGGCGCGGGAGTTCTCGTCGAGCTCCTCCTGCGGCCGGCGCCAGGAGCCCATGCCGGGCAGCTTCATCGCGGCGACCGTGGTCTTCCAGGTCAGGTCTGCCAGCCGGCGGGCGTAGAAGTTGCCGACGGTGGTGGGCTCACCGGCGAAGATGAAACGGCCGCCGGGCTTGAGCACCCGGACCACCTCACGCAGCGACAGCTCGACGTCGGGTATGTGGTGCAGCACCGCGTGGCCGACCACCAGGTCGAAGGTGTTGTCCTCGTACGGGATGCCCTCGGCGTCGGCGACCCGACCGTCGACGTCCAGGCCGAGGGCCTGACCGTTGCGAGTGGCGACCTTGACCATGCCCGGCGACAGGTCGGTGACCGAGCCGCGCCGTGCCACGCCGGACTGCATCAGGTTGAGCAGGAAGAACCCGGTGCCGCAGCCCAACTCCAGCGCCCGGTCATAAAGCGGCGCTTCCCCAGCCCGTTCCGAGGCCGGCACGATCGCATCGAAGCGGCCCCGGGCGTAGTCGATACAGCGCTCGTCGTAGGAGATCGACCACTTCTCGTCGTACTGCTCGGCCTCCCAGTCGTGGTAGAGCACCTGAGCGAGCTTGCTGTCGTGCCGGGCGGCTTCCACCTGCTCGGCGGTGGCGTGCGGGTTCGGCGTCGGGTCCGTGCTCGTCATAGTGAGTCAGCCTAAGCGGTGACTGCAAGCGCGGCGAAGCCGGGCGCAGCAGGTCGCCGCCATCGGCACGGCTGACGCGCCCTCGGTTTAGATCGCTCCCACCAAGCCATCGGCCAGTGAGTCGGCGGCCCCGCCGGCGCTGCCGCCCAGCGCTCCGGTGATGGTGTCGATCACCGACTGCGGGAAAGCCTCGTACGCGGCGAGCACGTCGTTGAAGCCGGTCTGCATCGCAGGGGTGATGTCTGCCTGGTCACCGCCCTGGATGGCCTCCCAGATGTGCCAGGCGGCCACCTGTGGCGCGACGATCACGTTGCGGAAGTCGACGAACAATCCGGTGAACAGGTCGGGGGTCGCCGACACCGGTGTCCCGTCCCAGCTGACCAGCGTCCAGCCGTCGGTGGGGTTGCCCTCCAGGATCGCCTGGCCGCCGTTGGGAGGCGGACCGCCGTTTGCCAGCACCGATTGAATGATCGGCCAGACATCGGGGTTCTTGACATTCATCAGCGTCCAGATCGCGATGTCCCCGCCGCTGGCATAGGCCACGTCGGTCATCGGGCCGTTGCCCGCAAGGGTGTTGTTGTAGATCGTGTTGATGGCACTGTCGACCTGGTCGTCGAAGACCACCCCGTTGTAGTTGGTGCCGGGCTCCGAGACCAGGACGCCGCCGAGGATCCACGAGGCCATCGGCAGGAAGAAGGAGGCTTCGGTGAACAGGTCGCGGGGGTGGCCTTCGACAAGGCCGGCGGGGATCTCGTTGAGATCCGACAGCACCTGCACGGACGGCATCCCGGGCAAACCTGCCAGTGCGTCTGCCGTCTGTTGGGTCCGGATGAGCTCCGAGGCGTAGATCCCGGCGATGCCGCCCGGGAACTCCTGCTGGATGGACTGGGCGACCTCTTGCGCCTGCTGTTGGCCCAGCTCGGTGAGCGGAGCACCGGGCGGCAGCGTGCCGAGGATGTTGTTGACGTCGTCGGTCGACTGCCCGTGCCGCACCAGATCCAGCGTGATGTCCTCGGCGGTGAGCTCAATGTCGAAGGCGAGCGCGGCGGCGGGCGGAGACGCTGCCACCGGTGCGGCGCTGACGATCCCGGCACTGACCAGCGCTACGCCGGTGGTTATCCACGTACTGCTGACGCCTCGCTGCATGTCTATCCCCCAGACAGGACGCGATGTGACGAAATTCACATCATAGGGTTGGAGCGGAAAGCTGAGCAATACCCGGCCTTCAGCGAAACCAAACACGCCTGCCAGAAATGGTCTAGCCGGGCATAGCGGATAACCGCCACGCCCGGCTAGGTACTTGCCGCCTCTCAGGCGGTCAGAGACCCGAGCAGATCGCCGAGCACGTCACCAGTTGCCGCGGCGCTGCCGCCGGCAGCATCGCCCGCAGCGGAGGTGAGGGTGTCGATAACGGCCTGCGGGAACGCCGCGAACGCGTTGAACACGTCGGTGAAGCCGGTCTGCAGCGCCGCGGTGATGTCAGCCGGGTCCCCGCCCTGGAGGGCTTCGATGATGTGCCAGGTGGCCATCTGCGGTGCGACCATCACGTCACGGAAGTCGACGAACAGTCCGGTGAGCAGGCCCGGGTTCTCGGCCACTTCGTGGCCGTTCCAGCTGACCAGGGTCCAGCCGTCGGTCGGGTTGCCCTCGATCACGACCTGGCCGGTGTTGGGCAGCAGCCCCTGCTGCAGACCGCTGAAGTAGAGACCGAAGTCGGGGTTCTTGACGTTCATCATCACCCAGGTGGTGATCGCCGCCCCGTGGGAGAACGCCACGTCGTGCAGGTTGCCGTCCTCGCCGACCGTGCCGCCGTTGTTGTAGATCTGATCGATGGCGTCACTGAACCGGTCCTGGAACGCCATCCCGTTCACGTCGACGGTCGAGCCCAACTGCGGCATCCAGTAGTTACCGAACATCCACGAGATCGGCCCGAGCAGGTAGAGCAGGCCGGTGATCTCGGTCTGCTCCTTGCCTTCGAAGATGCCGGCGCTGAGCTCGTTGAGTCCGGCCAGGTTCGTCACCGGGGTGTCCGGCGAACCGGCGGCGGCCAGCCAGTCCGCCGCGGTCTGCTGGGTCCGCAGGAAGTCCGACGCGTAGATCCCGTTGTAGAAGTCCGGGTCCTGCAGGTGCTGCGGGTTGGTCGGGTCGGCCAGGAATGCCGCCTGCGCGGCGCCCTCCGCCGTGATGGGCGCACCGGGCGGGGTGGTCCCGAGAATGTGGTCGACGTTGTCCTGCGACAGGCCGTGTCGGACCAGGTCGAGCACCATATCGGTGGCGGTCAACTGGATTCCGGGCACCGTGACGGCGGCCAGCGGCCCTGCCATCGGAGCCACCGGGGCAGCGACGAGCCCGGCGCCGACGAGGGCAACTCCGGCGGTGATCCACGGGCGAGTGTGGTGCATGGCCTTCTCCTTCAACGAGTCCTCACTTTAGTTACGCTACGCCGCGTAGCGCAAATATGTCGCTAAGCTTAAAATGATGTATTTCCTATTGTCAATAGGTTCTGCGGGCAAAGCTCAGCGCGGTGACCGGCCGGCTCCTCAGCACGACAAAAGCCGGGCGCAGCGGGATAACCCGCTACGCCCGGCCAAGCGTCGGTCGCGGCTCAGCTAGCCGCTCAGCGCGGTGGTGATGGTGTCGAAGACCGCCTGCGGGAAGGTGGCGAAGGCAGTAACGACCTGGTCGAACCCGGTCTGCAGCGCGGCGGCGATTTCGGCCTGGTCGCCACCTTGGAACGCCTCCAGGATGTGCCAGGCGGCGATCTGCGGCGCCGTGTTCAGGTCTCGCCAATCCACGAACAGTCCGGTGAACAGGTCCGGGGTGGCCGACACCTCGTGGCCTTCCCAGCTGACCAGCGTCCAGCCGTCGGTGGGGTTGCCCTCGATCACGACCTGGCCGGTGTTGGCCAGCGGGACGTGGGACTCGAGCAACTCGTTGATGACCAGCCCGAAATCGGGGTTCTTGACGTTCATCAACGTCCAGATCGCGATTGTCCCGGCGTGGGCGAACACCGCGCTGTTCAGCGGGTTGTCCGAGTCGGAGACGGTGTTGTTGTAGACAGCTTCGATCGCCTCAGTGACGCGGTCGTTGAACGCCGCGCCGTTGGGGTCGATCGTGGAGCCCAGCATGGGCACCCAGTACTGGCCCATGACCCACATCAATGTCGGTAGGGCGTAGGCGATCTGGGTGAGCGTGTCGAGGTCGCGCCCTTCGAACCATCCGGCATTGATCTCGTTGAGCCCGGCCAGGTGCGTGACGTCCATCCCCAGCAGGTCGGCCAGCGGTTGCGCGGTGTGCTGCGCACGGATCATCTCCGAGGAGAAGATGCCGGCGATGCCCTCCGGGAACAACGCATTGATCTCCGGGGCGACGGCGGCCGCCTCCTGGCGCCCGAGGTCGGTGAGCTCGGCGCCTGGCGGGAGGGTTCCCAGGACGCCCTCGGCGTTGTCCGCCGATTCGCCGTGGCGCACCAGGTCGAGGGTGATGTCCTGAGCGGCGAGCAGGAACTCGGCAGTGATCGCACCCGGCGACGGCACGGTGACCGGCCCGGCCGCAACGGCCCCGGCGCCCACCAGCGCGACGGCAGCGGTGGTCCAGGTACGAGTAATACGCCGCATGACTTCTTCTTCCTCACGTTCCCAATGCCGGCTGGCGAGAGGCTTCAGCCGTGTCACACGACGTTAGCTGATAAGAGGGTGAAAAAGTACCGTTATCGACCCAAGAGCGTTCCGGCGTGGCGGACTACCGTCCGGTGATGGAGTCACGTCCGGCAGCGAACACCTCGGCGAAGCGGCGATGGTCGGCGGCGGCCCGTTCGGCCGGCCCGAGGGCCCCGATGTCGTCGATGGAGACTTTGGCCGCCGCCATGGCCGCCGGCGATGCGTCCACGAAGCGGGCGGCCCAACCGATCGCAGCGTCGTAGACCCCGTCGGGGGCCACCATCTCATCGACCAGTCCCAACGCCAGCGCCTCCTCGGCGTCGAAGAACCGTCCGCTGTAGGCCAGTTCCTTGGCGCGACTCACCCCGACCGTGCGGGCCAACCGGGCCAGACCCCCACCGTCGGGAACCAGGCCGGCCAGAATCTCGGTTGCCCCGAACTTGACGTTGTCGCCGCTGATCCGCCAGTCCGCCGCCAGCGCCAGCGCCAGGCCACTGCCCAGCGCGTATCCGGTAACAGCAGCCACCGTCGGCTTGGCGATCGCCGACACGGCCTGCACGGCGTCGTGGCGGACCCGGGCGAACACCTCGGCCTCCGACGCGATCAGGGTGCGCAGTTCGGGTACATCGTCACCGGCACAGAAGATCTCATGCCCGCCGAACAGCACCACCGCGGCGATGTCATCACGTGCCGACACCTCGACGGCGGCCTCGCCGATCTCCCGGTAGACCTGGCGGGTCAGCGCGTTCGTCGGCGGACGCGACAACACCAGGGTCGCCACCCCGGGCACCTGCGCGGAGGTGTGGACCTCAACGAATTCGCTCATCCGGGCCACCGGTTGCCGCGCGCCTCGTTGTAGCGCGTCGAATCGAAGAATTCGAACTCCCAGTTGTCGCCGTGCCGAGCCAACGTCGGTTGGGTCACCACGATCTGGCGTTCGACCGCCAGCACGTCCTGCACGGTGCGGCCGGCCAGCGAATCCAGTTGGGTCCAGGTCGGCGGCAACAGGAAGCTGCGCCCGGCCGAGAAGTCCTCGATCGCGGATTCGGGACTGGCCCAGCCGGCCCGGTCCGATTCGGTGTTCTCGCCGTCGGCGCGTTGCCCGACAGGCAGTCCCGCCACAAAGAAATAGGTGTCATAGCGGCGGGTGCGTTCGGCTTCCGGGGTCACCCAGTTCGCCCACGGCCGCAACAGCTCGGCGTGCAGCACCAGGCGCTCGGTGCGCAGGAAGTCGGCGAACGACAGTTCCCCGGCGGCCAGCGCACGGCGGGCCTCGGCGTACACCGACGCATCGGCGACGACACGCTGGGAGTCGTCTGCCGGGCCGGCGAACAGCACCCCGGATTCCTCGAACGTCTCGCGCACCGCGGCGCACACCAGCGCCGCGGCCAGGTCGACGTCGACGCCGAAGCGCTGCGCCCACCAGTTGGGATCCGGCCCCACCCAGGCGATGTCGGTGCTGCGGTCACGGTCGTCGACGCCGCCGCCGGGAAACACCATCACCCCGGCGGCGAACTCCATCGCGGCGTGCCGGCGCATCAGGAACACGTCCAGGGCGCTAACGCCGTCTCGGACCAGCATCACCGTTGCTGCGGGCCGCGTGGGCAGCGGCGGTGGGTTGTTCATGCGCGCCTCCGATGGGCTGCTCGGCCGCGGGCGCGGCGGGCGAAGTAACGACCGTCGATGACATCCAAGGAGATCGACTGGCCGAACGCCGCCGACAGATTCTCGGCGGTCAGCACATCACTGAGCAGGCCGGCGGCAACCGCACGGCCCTCCGCCAGCAACAGGCAGTGGCTGAACCCGATCGGGATCTCCTCGACGTGGTGGGTGACCAGCACGATTGCCGGTGCGTCCGGGTCGGCGGCCAGATCCGCCAGCCGGGCCACCAGCTCCTCGCGTCCACCCAGGTCCAGCCCGGCCGCCGGCTCGTCGAGCAGCAGCAGCTCCGGATCCGTCATCAGGGCACGGGCGATCAGCACCCGTTTGCGCTCGCCCTCGGACAGCGTGCCGTAGGTGCGATCGGCCAAGTGCTCGGCACCCAGGCTTTCCAGCAGGTCGACCGCCCGGTCGTGATCGACGGCGTCGTACTCCTCGCGCCAACGGCCCAGCACCGCGTAGCCGGCCGAGACCACCAGATCGCGGACGGTTTCGCCGCCCGGTATCCGCTGCGCCAGCGCCGAGGAACTCAGGCCGACCCGAGCCCGCAGCTCGGTGGTGTCGACCCGGCCCAGCTGTTCGCCGAGCACGTAGGCCACCCCTGAGGACGGATGTTCGGTGGCGGCGGCGATCCGCAGCAGCGACGTCTTGCCCGCCCCGTTGGGCCCGATGATCACCCAGCGTTCGTCGAGTTCGACCGACCAGTCCAGCGGACCCACCAGGGATCGGCCGTCACGGCACAGCGAAATGCCCTCGAAGTGGATCAACAGATCCTGATCGGCCCCGGTTACGGGGGCGGGACGTCCGGTATCGGGCACGGCCCTATGGTGCCGTATCCCGGCCCCACCGCGACCGACTGGGGTGCCGGTAGCCGGGACACCCGATGCAGCTCGCCTTCCCACCCGGAACCGGTGGGCCGATTCTCTGACTTGCGTCACAGTAAGACGAGACGGCGGGCGCAGTGCTACTCCGGGGGGATCTCCACCCGGCGCAGCACTCCGTCGTGCGCGTCGGCGGCCTCGATCTCGGCGCGGGTGACGCCGAGCAGGAACAGCACCGTGTCCAGGTACGGGTAGCTCAGCGACGCATCGGCCACCTCGCGCAGCGCCGGTTTGGCGTTGAACGCCACGCCCAGGCCTGCCGCGGCCAGCATGTCGATGTCGTTGGCGCCGTCACCCACGGCGACGGTCTGCTCCATCGGCACCCCGGCGCGGTTGGCGAAGTCACGCAGCGCGACCGCTTTGCCGGCCCGATCCACCACCGGCCCGGTCACCCGGCCGGTGAGCTTGCCGTCGACGATCTCCAATTCGTTGGCCGCCACGAAGTCCAGCTTCAGTTCGTCGGCCAACGGCGCGATCACCTGTCGGAAGCCTCCGGACACCACACCGCATTTGAAACCCAGCCGACGCAGCGTTCGCAGTGTGGTGCGCGCCCCCGGGGTGAGCTCGATCTGTTCGGCCACCTCGTCGATGACCTCGGCGGGCAGGCCGGCGAGGGTGGCGACCCGATGGTGCAGCGACTCGGCGAAGTCCAGTTCGCCGCGCATGGCGGCCTCGGTGATCGCCGCGACCGCATCGCCGGCACCGGCCCGGGCGGCCAGCATCTCGATGACCTCCCCCTGGATCAGGGTGGAGTCGACGTCGAACACGATCAGGCGCTTGGTTCGCCGCGACAGGTTGGCATCTTGGAACGCCACGTCGACGTGCTGCTGCGCGGCGACCCTGCTCAGCGCGGACTGCAATCGGCCCGCGCCGCCGGGGGGCACCGAGACCCGCAGTTCCAATCCGGTCACCGGGTAGTCCGAGACGCCGCGGATCAGGTCGATGTTGGCGTCGATCTCGGCGATCTCGTGGGCCAGCGCTCCGAGCGCGGTGGCTGCCACCGGCCGGCCCAACACCACGATGCGGTGCGTGGACGGCGCGGCGATGATCGGCGCGTCATCGCTGCGTTCGATCGTGACGTCTAAGCCCACACCGTGAATGGCCGCGGTGACCTCGTCGGGCAGCGCCGTTCCGTCGGCCACCGACGGCTCCACCGAGACCAGCACACCCAGCGTCAGCCGGCCGCGAACCACGACCTGCTCGACATTGAGCAGCTCCACCCCGTGGCGCGACAGCACCTCGAAAAGCGCCGAGGTCACACCCGGTTGATCGGGACCGGTGACGGTGATCAACACCGGCACCTTGGGCGTACTCACCCTCGGCGTACGCCCGAACCCACCCGGCGCCGCCTCACCCCCGACAAGGTCATCCGACCGGCGTGGGTTCGGGCTCGTACAGCTCGTCGCCCGGGTGACGGCCGACGTGCGCCTCGGCACGCAGCCGATCGATCATGTGCGGGTAGTGCAGCTCGAATGCCGGCCGCTCCGAACGGATCCGGGGCAGCTCGGTGAAGTTGTGCCGCGGCGGCGGGCAGCTGGTGGCCCACTCCAGCGAGTTGCCGTAACCCCACGGGTCGTCGACCGTGACGACCTCGCCGTAGCGCCAGCTCTTGAAGACGTTCCAGGTGAACACGATCATCGACGAGCCCAGGATGAATGCCCCGACCGTGGAGACGACGTTGAACGAGGTGAAGCCGTCGGTGGGCAGGTAGTCCGCGTAACGACGCGGCATGCCCATGTTGCCCAGCCAGTGCTGGATCAGGAACGTGGTGTGGAACCCGATGAACGTCAACCAGAAGTGCAGCTTGCCCAACCGCTCGTCGAGCAGGCGGCCGGTCATCTTCGGGAACCAGAAGTAGATCCCCGAGAACGTCGCGAACACGATGGTGCCGAACAGCACGTAGTGGAAGTGCGCGATCAGGAAGTAGGTGTCACTGACGTGGAAGTCCAGCGGCGGGCTGGCCAGCATCACGCCGGTGAGGCCACCGGCCAGGAAGGTGACGATGAAGCCGATGGCGAACAGCATCGGGGTCTCGTACGTCATCTGCCCGCGCCACATGGTGCCGATCCAGTTGAAGAACTTCAGTCCGGTCGGGATCGCGATCATCAGGGTCAGCAGCGAGAAGAACGGCAGCAGCACGGCACCGGTGGCGTACATGTGGTGCGCCCACACCGCCGTCGACAGACCGGCGATGCTCATCGTGGCGTACACCAGGGTGACGTAGCCGAAGATCGGCTTACGGGCGAACACCGGGATCACTTCACTCACGATGCCGAAGAACGGCAGCGCGATGATGTACACCTCGGGGTGACCGAAGAACCAGAACAGGTGCTGCCACAGCAGCACTCCGCCGTTGGCCGAGTCGTAGATGTGTCCACCCAGGTGGCGGTCGTAGGCCAGAGCCAGCAGAGCCGCGGTCAGCAGCGGGAACACGATCAGCACCATGATCGACGTGACCAGGATGTTCCAGGTGAAGATCGGCATCCGGAACATGGTCATGCCGGGGGCCCGCATGCACGCCACGGTGGTGATCATGTTGACCCCACCCAGGATGGTGCCCAGACCGGCGACGGCCAGGCCGGTGATCCACAGGTCCGCGCCGGCACCCGGGGAGTGCATCGCGTTGGCCAGCGGGGTGTAGGCGGTCCAGCCGAAGTCCGCTGCACCACCGGGGGTGATGAAGCCGGCCAGCGCGATCGTGGCACCGAAGACGAACAGCCAGAAAGAGAAGGCGTTCAGCCGCGGGAACGCCACGTCGGGGGCGCCGATCTGCAGCGGCAGCACCAGGTTGGCGAAGCCGAACACGATCGGGGTCGCATAGAACAGCAACATGATCGTGCCGTGCATGGTGAACAGCTGGTTGAACTGCTCATTGGACAGGAACTGCAGGCCCGGAGCGGCGAGCTCGGTGCGCATCAGCAGGGCCAGCAGGCCACCGATCATGAAGAACACCATGCACGCGACGACGTACATGATGCCGATCAGCTTGTGATCGGTGGTGGTGATCATCTTGTAGAACAAGCTGCCCTTGGGGCCCATCGGCGCAGGGAACGGCCGACTGGGCTCGAGTTCTGCGCGCGGGGGTGCTTCGGCGGTCAAGATTCCTCCAAACATGGGCATCCCGGAAACTTGGTCGAATCCTAACCCCGAGCCTCACCCCGCCGGTATAGGCCTCCTACAAACTGTCGTATTCGTCGCCCCTTCGTCTTCCGACAGGCCGCCCCCGGTGCGGGTGTTAACGTCACCGCGTGACCAGGGCGGACCGGCGGGTGGTGTCGGCAGCAGCGCTGGCCGTGACGTTGATCACGGCCGCCGGGTGCGCGGACGAGGGGTCGGGAATCTCGCCGACCTCGACGAGCACCACTACGACGATGGTCGCCGGGGCCGGCGTGCTCGGCAATGACCGGCGGCCCGATGAGTCCTGCGCCGCGGAGCCGGCACGACCCGACCCGGGTCCGCCGACACGATCGGTGCGCAACGCGGCCGACGTGGAACCGTCGAGCGTCGAGGTGCCCGAGGAGCCGCAGCGCATCGTGGTGCTCTCCGGTGATCAGCTCGATGCGCTGTGCGCGTTGGGCCTGCAGTCCCGCATCGTCGGCGCCGCGCTGCCGGACGGGTCGCAGAGCCAGCCGTCGTATCTAGGTGCCGTGGTGCACGACCTGCCGGCCGTGGGCAACCGCAGCAACCCGGACCTCAACGCCATCGCAGAACTGCACCCGGACCTGATCCTGGGTTCGCAGGGTCTGACACCCGGGTATTCGGAGTTGGCGGCGATCGCCCCGACGGTGTTCACCGGACTGCCGGGCGGGGCCTGGGAGGACAACGTCCGCGGTGTCGGCGCGGCGACGGCCCGTACCGGTGCCGTGGACGAAGTGCTCGGCACGTTCGCCGAGAAGGCCGATGCCGCCGGCGAGACCGGCGACGCCACCCACTTCCAGGCATCGGTGGTTCAGCTGACCGACAACGGCCTGCGGGTGTACGGGGTGGCCAACTTCGCCGCCACTGTCCTCAAGGCCGTCGGTGTCGACCGCCCGGCTTCGCAGCGGTTCACCGATCAGCCCTATATCGAGATCTCCGCGAGTGAGTCCGATCTGGCCGGCCGGGGCGATTTCTCGGCGGCCGACGGTGACATCGTCTACGTGTCGTTCGCCTCGCCGGCGGCCAAGGCCCGCGCGGCCACCGTGTTCGACAGTGTCGCCTGGCGCCGGCTGGCGGCCAACCGCGACAGCCGGGTGTTCGTGGTCAACAACGAGATATGGCAGACCGGTCAGGGGCCGGTGGCCGCCACCGGCGTGGTCGCCGACCTGCGCTGGGTGAACGCGCCGATCAACTGAACCTCAATCGGGCGCGCCCTCGGCGATCACTCGTCGCAGTTCGGCCGAGGCCTGCTGTTGGGCTGTGTCGGCCTCCTCGCGCAACCGGCGCACCTCGCCGTCCAGGTCGTTGACCCGATCCTGCAGGGCATCCAGTTCCCCTACCTGCCGGGCCCGTAGCTGGCCTTCGGCGCCGTCGGTGCCCAGCACCCGCAACTGTTCGGCGATACGGCTCTGCGCGGTGTAGACGTCGTCGCGCTGCTGTTCGGCCTGCTCGCGCTGGCCCTCCAGCCGGTGGGCCGTGTTGCGGTGCGCCAGCACCTGCCCGAGCGCTGCGACGGTCGCCGCGTCCAGTGAGCGGTCCGCCAGCCACTCCTCCAGTTGGCCGGGTTCCAAGTCGTCGTAGGCAATGTCGGAATAGACCGGCCACGTTTCCAACACCGTCGCCTCGGCCGTCTGGTGCGCCGGCACCGCGATGCTGAACCGGCGCCACTCCCCCTCATGCCCGGCGTCGGCGGCCCCGCGCTGCCCGGTGACGGTGTGGTCGGGTGCCGCCGGCAGTTCGAAGATGACGTCGATCGGGTCGTCGTGATCGTTCTCGGCCCGTAGCGTGTGCCACCGTTCACAACGCTGCTCTTCAACAACGGCGTCCGCGGTGAGCCGGATCCGGGTGGTGACAGTGCGGAAAGACGCGTAGCTGCTGCCTCGCACCGCGAGGTCTTTGGCGAAGGCCAACCGCACCTCGGCGCCCCGAGAAGTGAAGCCCAGCATGGCCTCCCCGGCGTAGCCGCCCTGCTCGTAGACGACGGCCGGGCCCTCTTCGAGCACCACGCCGGTGGTGTTGGTGAACGCCAGCACGATATCCGGGGCGGGTCCGCGATCTTCGCGCCACACCACCTCCCGACGTACCGCGTCGACGGGTGCCACCGCCAGCGGCACCATGGCCGCACCGCCCCGTTTCAGCGACACCGGGTTGGCCAACCGGTATTCGAAATACTCACCGCGGTCGGAGGTTTCGATGTCCGCGGCGGCCGATTCGTACGCGTCGACGCTGGGACTTGCGTTGATGCTGAAAGCCGCGCTGCCCGGCGCCATGGCGCTGCGAACCGGCCGGGGCGCCCCGGCGCGCTCGCTCTCCTCGACGACCGCGCGCTGCACCTGCCGGCCGTGGTAGAGGTCGATGTCGAATGAGATCGGTTGGCCGGTGGTCAATGTCACCTCGACGTCGGTGAGGTCCTCGTCGATCGGATTGTGGATGATGCCGGTCGCGACGAGCGTCACCGTGTCACCGTCGCGGATCGCCCGGTACGAGACCCGCCACATCGGGGCGGCGATGATGTAGGAGACTCGCACGTCGTCGGCGGCACCGCGGATCTGCACTGTGACATCGCAGTTGCGGCCCGCCGTTGCGGCGCGAGACCGATCGATCAGGTAGTCCAGGTCGTCCTTCGACGGGGTCTCCAGCAGATCGAGGCGCCGGGCTTCGGCGAGGTCGACCAGCGTGACCGTGCCGGATTCCTCCCGCAGCACCAGCAGTCTGCTGCGCTCACCCGCACCGGCGGCGTCATCAACACCGATCACCTCACCGCGATACGCCCGCTCGGCGCAGTGCACCTCGACGGCGCGGCCCTGCAACGCGTCGAACAGACCGACGAGTGCCTCACCGGAATCCAGCAGCAGGTTGCGGTCGGCCAACTCGGCACGCGGATCGGCCGGGGTGTCGAAGGAGACCGCACCCACCGAGGCGCTGCCGCCGGGCGCGTCGACCGTCAGCGACTTCAGTACGTCCTTCATGTCGTCGCGGCGGAAGGTCAGGCCGAAGTCGCCGTCCACCGGTCCGCGGCGGCCCACGAAGGCCACGCCGTGCTTGTAGAGGACGAGGCGATCGACTTTGGGGCTGGTGGTCATTTGTTTCTCCTATGTCAAGCCGCTGCCGGTTGGCAAGGCTGAATCTGGTTCTGGTGGTCGGTGTGAAGTCGCCCGAATACGACGCGAGACAGGCGGCGTTTGAGGCAGCGCAGGGCCTCGCGATTGGA
>NZ_CP083986.1:3443899-3446377 GCF_020172685.1 [Mycobacterium] nativiensis
CCAATAGGTGATGCGCTCGGCCACCGCGGCCATGCCCTCGACGCGGGCGGTGTGCGAAGAGACCGGCAGCCCCCAGGCCTGCATCGCGCGGTACGCGGCGTGCAGCGTGTCGGGGGTGAATCCCTCCGCGTAGCCGAGGCCGTGGCAGACCATTCGCAGGTTGCGCCGGGCGGTGATCGCCGGATTCTTCTGCCGCAGCGAACCGGCCGCGCTGTTGCGGGGGTTGGCGAACGGGGCCTTGCCCTCGGCGACCAGTCCGGCGTTGAGGGTTTCGAAGTCCTCCAGCCGGAAGTACACCTCGCCGCGTACCTCCAGTACGGCCGGGACCGGGAATTCGGTGTCGGTGTTGAGGAATTCGGGGATGTCGGCGATGGTGCGCGCGTTCAGCGTCACGTCCTCACCGACCCGGCCGTCGCCACGGGTGGCCCCGCTGCTCAGCCGGCCGTCGCGGTACACCAGCCCGAGAGCCACGCCGTCGACCTTGAGTTCGCACAGATAGGTGGTGTCGCCGCCGATCTCGCCGCTGACTCGGCCCGCCCAGGCGGTCAGTTCGTCGGGTGAGAACACGTCTTCGAGCGACAGCATCCGCTCAAGGTGCTCGGCGGGCGCGAACTCCGTGGTGAAGCCGGCGCCGCCTACCAGCTGGGTCGGTGAGTCGGCGGTGCGCAGCTCCGGGTGCGCCTCCTCCAGCGCGAGCAGCCGGTTGAACAGCTCGTCGAAGTCGCCGTCGGTGATGATCGGCGCGTCCTTGACGTAGTAGCGGAACTGGTGTTCGCGCACCTCTTCAGCCAGATCGTGCCACTGCCGCCGGAGGTCGGGGGGCACGCTGTCGGCCTCTGGACTCACCCCCGCAGGTTATCTGTTCTGACTACTCTGGCCGCATGCCGCACCCGATCATGTATCGCGACGACGACCCTGGTCTGGCGGAGCTGCGCGGAATCGCGCTGGGCTTTCCCGAAGCCTTCGAGAAGATCTCCCACGGCCGCCCGGTGTTCTGCGCCCCCAAGATGTTCGCGATCTACGGCGGCAACAGCAAAGCCACCGGCGCGATGGTGCCCTACCCCCATGCCCTGCTGGTCAAGGTCGATGAGTCCGAGCGACGGGCACTCGAGCAAGACCCGCGGTTCTTCTTGCCGATGTATCTGGGCCCGTCCGGTTGGCTGGGATTGGATTTCAGTGCAGCTGAGGTGGATTGGGATGAAGTCGGCGAGCTGGTCGACGCGTCGTTTCGGTTGACCGCGCCCGCGCGGTTGATCCGGTCTCTGGACCAGGTTTAGTCCTCGACGAATGCCCGCAGCCGCTCGGTCGCGGCATCCCAGCGGCGCGACAGCCCGGTCAGATAGTCACTGGCTTCGGCCAGCTGCTGCGGCCGCACCGCCCAGATGCGTTCGCGGCCGCGACGACTGCTGGTGACCAGGCCGACGGCCTCCAACAGCTGGAGGTGCTTGGTGGCCGCCTGACGCGTCACCGGAATCGCGTGGGTGAGCTGCGAGGTCGAACACGGCCCGCCATCGCAGAGGCGCCCAATGATCCGCAGCCGGTTCGGGTCGCCGAGCGCATCGAAAACCGGTGCCTCAATGCTCGTCACGCCCGCTGCAACTCCAGGTATTTGCGCACCAACCTGAGCTGATGCGCCCAGCCGTCGGCGTTGGCCTCGAATGCGGTCGATCGCCGCGACGGCGGCAGCGTGTCGAAGCCGCTCTCGACAATGGTGAGCAATACCCCCTCGGGCGTCTCGGCCAAGGTGAACTCCACCAGCGTCATCGGTTCGTCCTCGACGTCCGCGTCGACGGCGAACGGGTGCCAGCGGTAGGCGAACCGCCGTTGCGGTTCAACCGCGACGACGTGCCAGGTCCCCCGGTTCCCGGCATGGGGCTCCTGCAGCCGTGCGACCTCGGCGTCGACGCTGGTCGGGGTGATCGTCCCGGTCACGGCGGTACCAGCGACGAACGGGCCGTCGAACCGGACGCCGAACCACTGCCCGAACTCCCCCGAGTCGCTGATCGCACGCCACACCCGGTCCAGCGTCGCCCGCAGCACAACTTGCTTCTCGATACGATCGGTACTCATATGCAACCTCCCGGTTGCCTTTCAGTACAGCAGGCCGGGGATCAATGCGCAACCTTTTGGTTGCCCCTAGATCGCCTCTGGGTCGCTGGCCAGAGCCTCGCCCACCTTGCGCACCAGCCCTACCGCGGTGCGCGCCCACGCGGCGCCGGCGCCGGCCATCCCGCAGACCGGACTGATCCCGACCCGCTCGGCCAGCACCGAGCGGGGGAATCCGATCCGGTCGGTGATCGCTGCAACCGCGGTCGCCAGCTCTTCGACGTCGGGCGTCCGCGCCGGCGCCAGCGCGGGAACCAGTCCCATCACCACGGTGCGGCCGGAGTCGACGAAGGCACCGATCTGGTCGTAGTCGGCGGATTCCAACGCGGTGCAGTCCAACGCCAGCGCAGTGATAGCGCTGCGCTGCAACAC
>NZ_CP083986.1:3446477-3447943 GCF_020172685.1 [Mycobacterium] nativiensis
ACGGTGGGCAGCGCCCCGGCTATCGGAGCCACCGGGCCGGCAGCCACGAGGCCGGCGCCGACGAGCGCCACTCCGGCGGTGATCCACGGGCGGGTTTGGTACATGGCCTTCTCCTTCAGCGAGTCCGGTAGCTTCCGTTACGCTCCGACGCGTAGCGCAATACTTTGCTGAAGGTAATCCCGTGGTTTTCCTATGTCAATGCTTAATCCGCAAGATTTGTGCGGCGTGGCGCGCTAGCTGCCCAGCGCGCCGGTGATGGTGTCGAGCACAGCCTGCGGGAACGCGGTGATGGCCCCGAGAACCTGGTCGAAACCGGTCTGTAGGGCGGCAGCGATCTCGGCCTGGTCCCCGCCCTGCAACGCCTCCAGGATGTGCCACGTCGCGATCTGCGGCGCGACGTTGAGGTCCCGCCAATCGACGAACAGCCCGGTCAGCAGATCCGGCGTCGCCGACACCTCGTGACCGGCCCAGCTGACCAGCGTCCAGCCGTCGGTGGGGTTGCCCTCGATGACAACCTGGCCGGTGTTGGCCAGCGGACTGTGGCTGTCGAGCAGTTCGCTGAGGACCAGCCCGAAGTCGGGGTTCTTGACGTTCATCAACGTCCAGATCGCGATTGTCCCGGCGTGGGCGAACACCGCGTCGGCGAGCGGGTTCTCCTCGTCAGAGACGGTGTTGTTGTAGATGGCGTCGATCGCCTCGGTGACACGGTCGTTGAACGCCGCGCCGTTGGGGTCGATGGTCGATCCCAGCATCGGCACCCAGTACTGGCCCAAGGCCCACATGAAAGTCGGTAGGGCGTAGGCGATCTCGGTGAGGATGTTGAGATCCTGCCCTTCGAACCATCCCGCATTGATCTCGTTGAGCCCGGCGAGGATCGAGACGTCCGCTCCCAGCAGATCAGCCAGCGGCTGCGCGGTGTCCTGCGCGCGAATGAACTCCGACGCGTAAATGCCGGCGAGCCCGCCCGGGAATGCCGCATCGATCAACGGAGCCACCGCATCCGCCTGTTGCTGCCCGATCAGGGTGAGCGGAGCACCCGGCGGGGTGGTGCCCAGGATTCCCCCGGCGTTGTCCGACGACTCGCCGTGGCGCACCAGGTCGAGCGTGATGTCCTGGGCGGCCAGCAGGAAGTCCACCGCCACGGCTCCGGCCTGCGGCATCACGACCGGGCCGGCCGCAACGGCACCCGCGCCCAGCAGTGCGACGGCCGCGGTGGTCCAGGGACGGATGGCAGGTGACTGCATGATGGGTTCCTAACGCCGGGATCGTGGCGGCCCTCGCCGCTGACTGGACGTTAGCTGATAAAAACGTGAAAAGAAACCGTCACTGCACCAAGTCGTGGGTGGCGTGGCGCCTAAGAGCCTTCCCTCGCGGGGCCGACGCCGGCGGCGAACACCTCACCGTAGCGCCGTTGGTCGGCGGCGGCCCGGTCTGCCGGCGGGGCGGGCCCGCTGGAGTCGATGGAG
>NZ_CP083986.1:3448043-3513493 GCF_020172685.1 [Mycobacterium] nativiensis
CCTTCACACCCGGTGCCGACAAAACGCATGAACGCCAACCCGAAGGCAGCACGCACGATACGAGCCAGACACCAGGTGATCAGGATCCAACCACCGCAACAAGCGGCACTTCACCCTGACACTGACAAGCGGCACTTCACCCTGACACTGAGCGCACGATAGCGCGCGACAAGGACATCGTTTCGCAAGTCACAAGACGATGATCGAAATCGGCAGCGACGTATGCGGTTACGAGAACAGTTCCGTGAGGTTCACCACGGTGCCCAGGCTCGCAAACAGGGCTGGAGCGGCACCGAGTAGGAGGTCGTAGGGAACCAGTGCGGTGTTGGCAGACATCGGATCAAGGATGGCGTTCAGCAGGTTACCGGCATCGAGATGATCCGCGACGATGTTCGCGTCATATGCGGGGAGGCTGGTCAGCAACGTATTGAGGGAATCTGCGGCAGGGAGCAACGCGGAGTAGTCGTACGACAGCGTGGCGGTGAGGGCGTTGATGATGTCTGCCGGCGGGGAACTCAGCGTTACGTCTGACAACGGGAATCCAACGAACTTGAGGAACCCATCCACGAAGTCGGTGAACGACGGGTTCGCGGGGGCAAAGCCATGGGTGTACAGGGCGTCGGCGAACAGCTGCAGCGGCGCGATCTGGTCTTGGTAGCTGATCGGGTTCTGCAGATCGTGCAGGGCGTCGGTGACGCCCTGCTGCCAGGCGTTGCTCATCGCGTCGGAGAGCTGGGTCTGGTCGATCTGGGGGAACAACCCGAAGGTGGTGGGCACGTTGGCCGGCCCCTGATTCCACCCCTCGGTGATGCTGCCGTAACCCAGGTTCACCTCGATCCGGGTGGCCGGTTCGAGCAGGTCATAGAGCGGTTGTCCGATGCCCGGGATCAACAGCAGCGGCTCCAGTAGCGGCAGATTGTCGTTGGGGATCATGTAGTAGTCGGTGAGGCCTTCTCCGGTCAGCGCCTCCGACCCCGGCAACAGAATCGCATTGTTGATCTGGTCCGAGGGGAGCTCCTCATACAAGAAGTGCGCTAAAAAGACCCCGAAGTAGGCGTTGAGGTCCGACACCAGGTTGGTCGTGTACCGCGGAAAGTCGGGGCCACCGTCGTATTCGATGGTGTAGATGTCGGTGGGGTACAGATCAGATGGCGCCGGGGGTAAGAAGGGGACACCGAAAGGCGTGAAGGCCGAGGCGTTGCCGAGCGGAACATCGAACATGTTCTCGAACCCGCCATTGGGGTTGGTCTCGTCACCGACCAGCACGAAGTGCACATCATCACTGGGCACACCCGCGGCTTGGAGCTGCGGCATGATCAGCGTAGCGGCAAGTGCACTCTGCGAGTAGCCGAAAACCACGACCGGGTTCTCGGGGCTCACCCCTCCGGCGGCGATTCGGTCTTCAATATCCGAAAGCATGATCTGCTGGCCCTGAACCAACGACGGGCCGAGCTCGAGGCTTTTGATACCGGTAAGCGGGTACAACCCATCGGGTATGAACGATGATTTGGCGGTGCCGGTGAAGCCGAGCGGCTGCAGGTACAGGGTGTCGGCGGCATCCACGGTTTGCGGGGGCGGTACCGGGTCGCCGCTGCCGTCAAAGACCAACGCCGTACCGTCGCCCAGCGGCGAGGCTGCGGTGTCAATGCCGGTGAGCCGCACCGCCCAGGCCGCGACCGGGTCGGGTGCCATCGGCGTGGCCGCGACGACACCGGTACCGACGATTGCAATTTCAACGACTGCATATAGACGAAATGTGAATAACATGTGCTGCCCCCTTGGGCGTGGCCTCCCAGACACGAGTAAGGGTATTCCTCCGGACTCCCGCCGGGTAAGAATTTACAGCGAATTTTCAGGCCCTCGCGCTATAGCTCACAGTACGTCGTAACACGCGCTAATTCACACTCAAGGCTTTCCGGCATCAGGCACCGAATATTTACTGCAGCGCAGAATATTTTATTCGATTGATTTTTACCATTGGCGCTGGTAAATAATGGCGTGATCTGCGTGGCATCGGGCCACTCCAAATTCAGCGACGGCAAACTCCGGCCGCAGTACGCTCATGCAGTGCCAGAAACGTCATACGCCAAGTGTGGCGACCTCAGCGTGGCCTATCAGGTATTCGGTGACGGGCCGATCGAGTTCGTCGTCGTCGGGCCTTTCGTCAGCCACGTCGAGCTGGCCTGGACCCTCCCCCAATTCAAGGCGTTCGTTGACCAGCTCGGGACGTTCTGTCGCGTTGCCTGGTTCGACAAGGCCGGGGTCGGGCTGTCGGATCCGGTGCCGAAAGTTCGCACGTTGGAGGAACGGGCAGCCGAGATCGAGGCGGTCATGGATTCGGTCGGCTTCGGACGGGCCGTCGTGTGCGGGCTGAGTGACGGTGGGCCGGTCGCCATCATGTTCGCGACAACACAGCCGACGCGAACGCGGGCGCTGATTCTTTCCGGCACAGTCCCGTATTGGGGCTTCGCGGGCTGGGACGACATGGATCGAGACCCGGCCGAGCTTCGGGAGCGCTTCCTTGCCGAGCTGGGTGAGGACTACACACCCTCGATCGAGCAGCTCGCTCGGTTCCAACAAGCCGGCCGCACGGTGCGATCCGGCTGGGGCAACGGTGAGACAGCCAGCATCAGTGCCCCATCGGTCCGGTCGTTACGCCAGCTCGCGATGTGCGAGCGCATGAGTGCGAGCCCGGGAATGGCGCGGGCCTCATTTGAAGCGGCGTTTCTGATCGACGTACGGCCGATCCTGCCGACGCTCACGGCGCCCACCCTGGTCATCCATGCCCGCGAGGACCCCGCGGTGCCAGTCCAGGGCGGCCGGTATCTCGCCGCACACATCCCTGATGCGCGATACCTGGAGGTCGAGGGTGTGGACCACGCACCCTTTTTGACCGAGCCGGACAAGATCCTGACGGAGGTCGAGGAGTTCCTCACCGGCAGCCATGCGGCGCCGGCGCAGTCGCATCGCGCCCTGCGCACCGTTGTGTTCACCGACATCGTCGCTTCGACCCAACACGCCGCGGCGACCGGCGACGAACGCTGGCGAGCGGTACTGCAGCGCTTCGGTGAAGTCACCGCCGACCTCACGACGCGATTCAGCGGTGCGGTGGTGAAGAGCACCGGCGACGGTTACCTCGCCACATTCGACGGCCCGACGCAGGCGATCCGCTGCGCCGAGGCACTGCAGGCCGACGCCGACACGATGGGCATCGAGATTCGGGTAGGCATCCACACCGGTGAGTGCGAACTGATCGACAACGACATCGCCGGGATGGCAGTGCACATCGCGGCGCGGATCGTCAGCCAGGCGGGCGCCGGCGAGATTCTGGTCTCGCGCACCGTGCGCGATTTGGTCGTCGGCTCGGGCACGGGCTTTGAGGACCGCGGTAGCGTCGAGCTACGCGGCGTTCCCGGCACCTGGCAACTGCTGGCCGTCGACCGCAACGGCCCGCCGGCCGGATCCGCCGAGGCCGAACTGGCGTCGACGCCAACCCCCGGTCCTCAGGCCTCGATGCGCCGCTCGGACCGTGCCGTAGCGGTGATGGCACGGCAGACGCCATGGCTCCTTCGCGGGGCGACCCGCATCGCGTTGACCACCCGTCGCAGATCAACGGCGGCGCGTTGAGCCGCAGCCCCGACTACGGCCGACCCACGACGTTTCGGCCGCGACTCAGCTGGATGTGTCAAAGATTACGTCACCGCCCCGGCGCCACCCCCACGCTGGGCAAACAGCCGTCGCCATCGCGCCTACGCTGAGAGACGGACAGCCACCACACAATTTACTTCGCTAGGCTATACAAAAACGCACGTCGAATCGAAGAGAGATATCACCGATGAGCACCGTTTCCGCTTACGCCGCCACGTCACCGACCGACCCGTTGAGCCCGACCACCATCACCCGCCGGGACCCCGGCCCGCACGACGTGGCGTTCGACATCGCCTTCGCCGGCATCTGCCATTCCGACATCCACACGGTCAAAGCTGAGTGGGGCCGTCCGCAGTATCCCCTGGTGCCCGGCCACGAGATCGCCGGCGTGGTGACCGCGGTCGGATCCGAGGTCACCAAGTACAAGGTCGGCGACCGGGTCGGCGTCGGCTGCTTCGTCGACTCCTGCCGCGAGTGCCGCAGTTGCCTGGCCGGCCACGAGCAGTACTGCACCGGCGGCGGCATGGTCGGCACCTACGCCGGCGTCGGCCGCGACGGTCAGCTGACGCAGGGCGGCTACAGCGGCGCGATCGTCGTCGACGAGAACTACGTGCTGCGCATCCCGGACGAGATTCCCCTGGATGCGGCCGCTCCCCTGCTGTGCGCCGGGGTCACCACCTATTCGCCGTTGCGGCACTGGAATGTGGGTCCCGGCAAGCGGATTGCGGTCGTGGGCCTGGGCGGTCTGGGCCACATGGCCGTCAAGCTGGGGACAGCGATGGGCGCAGAGGTCACCGTGCTGTCGCAGTCGCTGAAGAAGATGGAGGACGGGCTGCGGTTGGGCGCCCAGCACTACTACGCCACCAGCGACCCGGCCACTTTCAAGAAGCTGCGCGGGGGTTTCGACGTCATCCTGAACACCGTCTCGGCGAGCCTGGACCTGGGGGCATACCTGAACCTGCTCACCCTGGACGGCACGCTGGTGGAGTTGGGCATGCCGGAGAGTGCGCTGGCGGTGCCGCCGGGCCCCCTGGTCAGAATGCGGCGCAGTGTGTCGGGCTCGTTGATCGGCGGGATCGCCGAGACGCAGGAGATGTTGGACTTCTGCGCCGAGCACGGAGTGCGGCCCGAGATCGAGGTGATCGAGCCGGACTACATCAACACCGCCTACGAGCGGGTGCTGGCCTCCGACGTGCGCTACCGCTTCGTCATCGACACCGAGTCGTTGCGGGCCCCCTAGCGTCCCGCGTTCGCCGAGCGTGTAATCAGACCGAGAGATTCGCGAAATCCCCGGTCTGAGTACACGTTCGGCGAGAGCTGCCAACGCCAGGGGCGACGTCGATCGAGTTCGCCCGGCATCGCGGCGTGGGCAGCGGGATGAGGCGCCCAGCGCCAGACGGTTGTATCTACGATGACAAGCCTGATTCATTCGGCGTCGCGGCCAGGCCTGAAACTCTGCCTGCCGCCTAAGACGCCTCAGACGTAGCGGTTGCGCCCGGCCAGCGCGCCCGCCAGTATCTGCACCAGGTAGACGGCGAGCATCATGAGCCACGGCACGGTCCATCCGCCGCTGACGTGGTGCAACAGTCCGAACAGGAACGGGCCGGCGCCGGCGAGCAGATAGCCGAAGCCCTGCGCCATCCCAGACAGGCTTGCGGTGTCTTCCGCGTCGCGGGCTCGTAGCGCAATCACGGTGAGCGCCAACGAGAACACGCTCATCCCCAGGCCCACCAGCACGCTCCACAGCAGCGGTGCGGCCGCGGGCGCGATCAGCAGACCCAGCATTCCGGCCACGCCGAGCACGCCCAGCCCGACGATCCATCCGCTTTGGCTGTCGCGACGGGCTGCCAGCGGAGAGACGATCAGGCTGATCGGCACGGCGATCACCGAGATCAGGCCGAGCAGCAGTCCCGCGCGCGTTTCGCTTGTTCCGTTCTCGATGAGCACCTCGGGCAGCCAGCCCATCACCACATAGGCGAGGAACGCCTGGGCGCCGAAGAACACCGCAACGGTCCAGGCCAGCCTGCTGCGTAACAGCGACCGGCCTTTCGTCGCGGTCGCGGGAGCGGCGCTGCCGGCGCGGTCGAATCCGCGGGCCCCCACCACCCATGCCACCAGTGCCAGCAGCGCCAGCGCGCTCCACACACCCAGCGCCGACCGCCAGCCGCCCAGCGCGTCATCGAGTACCGGGGTGACCGCGGAGCCCAGCGCCCCTCCCCCCTGTAGCGCCGCGGTGTAGATCCCGGTCATCAACCCGATCTGCGCCGGGAACGATCCTCGGATGATCACCGGTATCAGCACGTTGATCAACGCGATTCCGGCGGTCGCCACCAATGTTCCGCCGAGCACGACCAGGGGTCCGTCGCAGACCCGGATCAGCAGTCCCGCAACGAGTGTGAGCAGCGCCGCCGAAACCGTGCGACCCAATCCGATCCGCCGGGACAACCATGGCGCGGCCAGCCCGGCTCCGGCGAAGCACAGACACGGCAGGGTGGTCAGGACACCGGCCCAGGTGTCCGAGACACCCAAGGCTCCGCGCATCTCCGGGAGCAGCGGTCCCACGCTGGTGATCGCGGGGCGCAGGTTCAGCGCGGTCAACACCACCGCGACGGTCAGCAGTACGCCGCCGGCCGCCATCGCCGCAGGCCGGAACTCGGCGGCACCCTCGAGCTCCAGTTCGAGGTCGTGCTCGTACTGGCCGAGTGATTCGGTGCGCGCTGAGCAGGTCACCTGAAGTAGGATCGCATACATCCGATGATTGGATGAAGGGAGGATTCTGTGCCGTTGGTCACCACCCGCCGCACCGGCTTGGTAGATCAGGTGATTGAACAGCTTCGGTCCTCGGTGACCGGCGGAGCATGGCCGGTCGATTCGCGTATTCCCCCCGAGCCGGAGCTCGCCGACGCGCTCGGCGTCGGCCGCAATACCGTGCGTGAGGCGGTCCGGGCGTTGGCCCACAGCGGCATCCTGGAAGTCCGCCAGGGCGACGGGACCTACGTGCGGGCAACCAGCGAGGTGTCCGGCGCCGTGCGCCGGTTGTGCGGCTCTGAACTGCGCGACGTGCTGCAGGTGCGGCGTTGCCTGGAGGTCGAGGGAGCACGCCTGGCCGCCGTCGCCCGCACCGACGAAGACCTGGCCGAGTTGCGCGCCCTGTTGGATTGCCGCGACGGCCACCAGCAGCAGGGTCGACACGAGGACTTCGTCCTGTCAGACACCGATTTCCACCTCGCCGTGGTCCGCTCCTCGCACAATCCGGTGTTGACCGAGCTGTACTGCGGGCTCACCGAGGTCGTCATGGCCAGTGTGGCCACGACGAGCGCGAAACCGGTGCAGGCGGACCAGATCCGGCACCGGGGCCTGGTGGAGGCGATCGCCGCGGGCGACGTCGAGTCGGCCGGGCGTGAGGCGGGCGGATTCCTCGACGAGCTGCTGGACCAACTGCCGCCCCGCTGAGCCGCTCAGTCGCGCCGAAGCCCCAACACCCGCAACAACTCCGGCCGCCGCAGGATGAGCCCGATCCACATCAGCACGCCTACGTACACCCCGGACAGCACGAAGCCGGCCAGCGGTTTGTCGGCATGCAGGTTCGTCGTCACAGCACCGCCCAGGTAAGCGGTCAGACCAAGTGCCCCCAGCACCGCGGTGCGCGGGATCAGGAAAACGGCCAGACACACCAGCAGGACCCAGCCGATCACCGCGGTCTTGTCGGGGGAAAAGCCGAGCGCTTCGGTGCCCTCGCGGGCGAAGGACACACCGAGGATCTTCGGGATGGCATCGAACGCGAAGAACAGCCCCAGCAGGGCGGTGATCACGGCTCCGGCGGTCCACGCCCGGGAACGCCGCGGTGTGTTGAGGTCGCTGTTTGTCGTCATCCTGCACTCCTCGAAGGTGATCGTGATGAGTTCTGCGTGACAGCAACACTATGCGGTTGTCGTGCCTTCCGGCTCGCGGGCGTGTAGCCGCAGCGCGGTGTAGCCGAACATGATCAACGCGGTTGCCACCAGCAGAAGCAGCCCGACCGTGTAGTCGTTGCGCACCGGATCGTAGGTTGCACCCATCACGATCGGCGGGAAGTAACCGCCCAATCCCCCTATCGCGGAGACGATTCCGGTGACAGCACCCAGTGACCCGGCCGGGGCGCGGCGGGTCACCCACCCGAACACGCCACCGGTGCCGATACCCAGCCCGACCGCCAGCGTGATGAACGTGGCCGCCGACAACACGTCAGGCGGAGGCTTGAGGGCGGCGACGGCGGCCATCACCGCGGTGACCGCCAGCGACACCAGCACCACGTACTTGGGCGGGAACCGGTCGGCCAGCGCACCGCCGACGGGCCTGGCCAGCACCGCGGCCAGCGCAAACGCCGCCGTGCGCTCACCCGCAGCCACCTGCGAGAACCCGTAGATGGTCTTGATGTAGATAGGCAGGTAGTTGCTGAACGCGACGAACCCGCCGAACACCACCGCGTAGAGCAGCGACATCTCCCAGGTGACCCGCAGCCGGGCTGCCGCCTGGAGCTTGGGCACCACCGGCGCGGTGTTCGGCGAGAAGTATTCGCCGTTGCTCATCACCACGACGCACACCACTACGGTGACCGCCAGCGCGGCCGCGATCATGTAGTGGGTGTGCAGCAATCCGAACCGCCGCACCATGCGGGGGGTGAAGAACGCCGACAGCGCCGTGCCGGCCATGCCCATGCCGAACACACCCGTGGAGAAACCGCGGCGGACCGGCTCATACCAGTTGTTGGCGAACGGAATTCCGATCGCGAACACCGTGCCGGGTATGCCCAGCAGTAGAGCCGAGCCGAGCACCAGTGGATAAGACCCGGCGGTTTCAGCCGCACCCACCGCCAGCACCGGGCCGATCGAGGCCAGCGACACCCCGATGAACATGGCGCGGCCGCCGAAGCGGTCCGTCAGCGGCCCGGCCACCATCCGGCCCAAGGAACCGGCCAGGATAGGCGTTGCGACCAGCATCGCGACCTGGGTGCTGCCCAGCGACATCCGCGCCGCGTCGGTCATTGCCACCGGGCCGATGAGATTCCAGGCCCAGAAGTTGATCATCGAAACCCAGGTGGCCAGGGCCAGCTGCACGCCCGGGCGGGCGCCGGCGTCGGGTCGATCAACGCTCCTCACTGGAATATGCAAACACCGCGAAGCGCGGTCGGCTCGTCATTCGCTCAAAAAGCCGACACGCGGTCCCGGGTTCAGCCGCGCAGAGCGGTGCGGAATCTGTCTCGGTAGGCCTTCGGCGAGACGCCGAGGTGAGCGACGAACACCCGCCGGAGGGTTTCGGTGCTGCCGAAGCCCGCGAGGTGCGCGGTTTCGGTGACGGTGTGACCGGCGTCCAGGGCGGCACGGGCAGCGTCGACCCGGACCTTCTCGACGTAGTCGGCCGGCGTCATCCCCAGCTCGGACCGAAACAGCCGGGTCAGCTGCCGCGTACTGAGGCTGGCCCGTCTGGCGAGGGCGCTGACCCGGTGGTCCGCGCCGGGATCGGCGGCGATCGCGTCGGTAACCGCTCGCAGCGCGGACTGCGGCGGCGGATCGGACTCGACCAGCGTGGAGAACTGCGACTGGCCGCCCGCACGCTTGAGATAGACCACCAACCACCGGGCCACTGCGCGGACAAGCTCTGCGCCATAGTCCATTTCGACCAACGCCAGCGCCAGGTCCATCCCCGCCGACACTCCGGCCGAGGTGAACACATCGCCGTCCCGGACGAAGATCGCGTCCGGCTCAACGGTGATCTCGGGGAATGCGCGGGCAAACAACCGGACGTCATGCCAGTGGGTGGTGGCACGTCGGCCGTCCAGGAGACCGGCCTGCGCGAGTACGAATGACCCGGTGCAGACGGAGGCCAGCCGTCGGGTGCGACCCGCGACTGACCTGACCGCCTCCACGAGATCAGGATCGATCGCGCGGCTGGGCAGGTTATCGCTGCCGGCGACCACGACGGTATCGGCGGACTCGATCGACGACAGGGCATCGGTGACGCCCAACCGCGTCCCTATCGAGGTGGTGACGTCACGCCCATCGACCGAGGCGATCTTGATCCGGTAGTCGGCGCCGAAACGGTTGGCTTCGGCGAAGACCTCACCGGCTCCCGCTACGTCCAACATCGTCACATCGTCGAAGACGACGATCGCCATGACCCTCGTCGGCGCGCTGGCGTCAGCCACGGGATTCATTCTGTCGCAGCCACTGTGGCCGCACGGCTATCTGGCCACGATGCCCAGCGAACCTTTAGAAGTCCCAGTCGTCGTCCTCGGTGATAACGGCCTTACCGATCACGTACGACGAGCCCGACCCGGAGAAGAAGTCGTGGTTCTCGTCGCCGTTGGGGCTCAGCGCCGACAGGATCGCCGGGTTGACGTCGGTCTCGTCGCGCGGGAACAGCGCCTCGTAGCCGAGGTTCATCAGCGCCTTATTGGCGTTGTAGCGCAAGAATTTCTTGACGTCCTCGGTCAGCCCGACCCCGTCGTAGAGGTCCTGGGTGTACTCGACCTCGTTGTCGTAGAGCTCGAAAAGCAGCTCGTAGGTGTAGTCCTTGAGCTCTTGGCGCTTGGCCTCGTCCAGGTTGGCCAGCCCGCGCTGGAACTTGTAGCCGATGTAGTAACCGTGCACGGCCTCGTCACGAATGATCAGCCGGATCACGTCGGCGGTGTTGGTCAGCTTGCCCCGGCTCGACCAGTACATCGGCAGGTAGAACCCGGAGTAGAACAGGAAGCTCTCCAGCAGCGTGGAGGCCACCTTGCGCTTGAGCGGCTCGTCACCACGGTAGTACTGCATGACTATGGCGGCCTTGCGCTGCAGGTTGACGTTCTCCTCCGACCAGCGGAAGGCCTCGTCGATCTCGGCGGTCGAGCACAGCGTGGAGAAGATCTGGCTGTAGCTCTTGGCGTGCACCGACTCCATGAACGCGATGTTGGTGTAGACCGCCTCTTCGTGCGGCGTGATCGCGTCCGGGATCAGGCTGACCGCGCCGACCGTGCCCTGGATGGTGTCCAGCAGCGTCAGGCCGGTGAACACCCGCATGGTCAGCTGCTTCTCGTTGTCGGTCAGCGTGCCCCAGGAGGGGATGTCGTTGGAGACCGGGACCTTCTCCGGCAGCCAGAAGTTACCGGTCAACCGGTCCCAGACCTCGGAATCCTTGTCGTCCTGCACCCGGTTCCAGTTGATCGCCGAGACCCGATCGATCAGCTTCAATTTTTCGCTCACCAGAACCCCATTTCACCCACCGAAAGCTAGGCCTCCGACACTACCCCTGGGGGGCGACAACCCGCGGCAGCACTAGAAGTTGTGTCTGCGTGTCGTGTCAGCCCACTCCGGAAAAACGGTACTCGCCCGCCCGCAACGAGCGGGTGGATTGCCAGTACTGCCAGGTCATCCCGCTCCACAGGGTCCGGTTGACACCGTGTTCGTCGAGGTACCAGCTGTTGCAGCCGCCGGTCATCCACACCGAGCCGGCCAGCTTGTCCTGCAACTCGGCGTTGTAGCGATCCTGGGCGGCCCGGCTGGGCGCCAGGGCCTGCGCGCCGGCCTTGTCGGCCGCGGCGATCGCCTGGGCGACGTAGCGGATCTGCGACTCGATCATGAAGACCACCGAGGTGTGGCCGAGTGCGGTGTTGGGCCCGAGCAGGAAGAACAGGTTGGGCATGTCGGCCACCGCGATGCCGCGGTGCGCCTGGACCCCCTCACGGTTCCAGCGCTCCACCAGATCCTCGCCATTAGGCCCGGTGATGCCGACGTAGGTGTAGGAGTCGGTGACGTGGAATCCGGTAGCGTAGATGATGACGTCGGCCGCGTGTTCCACGTTGTCGGCGGTGACGATCCCGTCCCGGGTGATGCGGGCGATCCTGTCGGTGATCAGCGTCGTCGTCGGATCGGCCACTGCTCGGTAATAGTTGTTGCCGGAGTAGAGGATCCGCTTGCAGCCGGCCCGGTAACGCGGAGTGAGCTTGCGGCGCAGGTCTTTGTCGCGGACCTGGCGACGGATGTTCAGCTTGCCGACCGCCTCGATCAGACGCAGCAGGCCGGGCCGCTTGGTCATCGCGAATCCGACGCCTTCGAGCGCCCAGTAGATGGCCGCCCGCACGGTGTAGCGCAGTCCGGGCACCACCACGAAGGCCTGGCGCACCGCACTGGGCAGCGGGTGGTGCGGCACCGGCACCACCCACGCCGGGGTGCGCTGGTAGAGCTGCAGTTCAGCAACCCGGTCGACGATCGCGGGCACGATCTGGATTGCGCTGGCGCCGGTTCCGATCACCGCGACCCGCTTACCGGTCAGGTCCACGGTGTGATCCCACTGTGCGGAATGGAATGCGGTACCGGCGAATTCGTCGATCCCGTCGATATCGGGCAATCGCGGGATGTGCAGGCCACCGACACCGGAGATCACGAACTGGGCTACATACTCCTGACCGTCGTCGGTGAACACATGCCAGCGGAATTCGTCGTCGTCCCACGCCGCGCGGGTCACCTTCGAACCGAACCGGATGTGGCGGCGCAGGTCGTACTTGTCGGTGACGTCCTTGAGGTAGTCCAGGATCTCCGGCTGCGGGGAGAACAATCGGCTCCAAGTGGCCTTCGGCTCGAAGGAGAACGAGTAGAGGTGTGACGGCACGTCGCAGGCGCAGCCCGGATAGGTGTTGTCCCGCCACGTCCCGCCGATCTCGTCGGCCTTTTCCAACACGAGAAACTCCACGCCCTGCTTCTGCAACGCGATGGCCATGCCCAGGCCGGAGAATCCGGTCCCGATGATGAGTGCGCGGGTGCGTACCGGCGTCCGGCGCCCGGCGTCCTCGGCGGTGTGATCGGTCAGCGTCATCGCGCATCCCTCCCTTATGGGTATCGATGTTCAGTGTGTTTGCCGGACTGGGGTCCGTCAACGCCCGTGCCGCCTTCCCGCAGGAGCTCCTGCGGGAAGGCGGCACGGTGCGTGGTTGCTCTCGGATCAGCCCAGCAGGGCAGCCATCACCTGGTGGTTGAGGTCGACCAGTGAATCCATCAGCGGTGAGTACGGGCTCAGGTCGAAACTGTTGCCGGCGTGCAGGATTCCGGTTGACATGTCGTCGCGCGCGTTGAGCAGGCCCGCGATAATGCCGGTGGCCGGGTCCTCCCAGGCCGTATCGAAGACCGTCCCCAGCCTTTCCAGACCACCGGTCAGCGTTGTCCAGGCCTGTGTCAGGTCGCCGGAACTGAAGTCGCCCTGCAAACCCTGCCAGGTCTGGTCCGCGACGGCCTTCGAACTCATCATGGCCAGCAGCATCGGCAACTCGATATCTTTGAACGCCAACGGCAGATTGCCGACGAACGCCGCCATGGCACCGGCCGGGTTGGTCAGGAACTCCGAGCCGACGGCGTCCAGGTTCGGCATCAGCGCAGGGTCGCTCAGCCGGTCCCAGACCGTCGGCGCATCAGCCTGGCTGCCGAAGATCTGGGTGAACGCGTCGTGGCCCATCGCAGCCTCGATCTGGTTCTGCAGCAGGTTAGCCCCCAGCCAGTTGATGTTGTGGTCCTGGTCCTGGGTGTAGTTCCAGTTGAGTAACCGTTCGTGCAGCAGCGCGGCTTGCTCCTCGGGGCTGATGACCGGTGTGTCCGCCGGGAGATGGCTCTTGACGTCCGCGATGTTGACGACCTCGGCGTGTACGGCGGTGCTCGGCGGAGCGGTCGCCACGTCCTGCCAGCGCACTCCGAGCATTCCGTTGGCCAGGCCGCCGTTATTGATCCAGTTGGCGACACCGGGGTCTTTGCTGCTGACAACGTAGTAGGTGTAGCCGTCGGGGTCCGCGAAGGTGTCGGTGCTGTTCAGGCTGCCCTGCGCGGTCACGATCGGAACGTTCTGGCCCCACGCGTTGGCGAGCTCGAGGCCCGAGTATCCAGCGTCGATGTTGGGCACCTTGATGATCAGCGCCTGATCAGCGTCCAGCTGGAAGTGGCCAAAGGTACTCAGCTGGCCAGGCATGAGTCCGTTGATCGATGAGGTGGAGGATGCGACGGGGGTCATCCAGTTGGGCGGAAGCGAATCGGGGATTTTGGTCTGGTCGTAGTAGACGCCGTCCGCGTTCGTGATCGGCATGTCTTTGGCGACAGCGGTCAGCAGCGATGAAAGCTGACTGTCCGACAGGAACGGCAGTGTGTAGGTCGGTGCAACACCATCTTGCTGGATAGAAAATGAGTCGTGCGGCAATCCGCTGTTGCCAATGGTGTTGCGAATAAGCATGTTCTCAGCGCCGGTCGTGTCGATCCAGTTTCCCGACTGTGGCGTGGAGCTGAAGGTGACCGTGTAGCTGCCGTCCGCATTGGGCGTCGCACCCGACAGATCAAGTACGTGCCCAGTGGGTTCCCATCCCTGAGTCGAGCCGATCGTCCCGGACAACGTCGTGAACGTGACATCGACGCTTCCGGGACCGGGATGGACCGTCATCGTGTAGGTGCCATCCGCGTTGATCGGGATCACGCCGTACTGGTTGTCGGGGTTCACCAGGATGTAGAACCCGCCCGGGTCGGTGGAGTTGGCGTCCCACGGGAGCCCGATCAGCCAGGGTATTCCGGTATTCGGGTTGAACATCTGGCCGTACTCCGAAATGAGATCAGTCGACGCGAGGTTCTGAACGTATTGCGGCAGTGAAGAAAGATCCGACGGGAGGATGAACGGGTAGTTGCTGTTGGTGTCGGTGACCTGGTGTTGCGCGTCAAGCAACTGGTCGATGATCGATTGCATAGCTCCCGACGGCGCCATCTCGGCGACCGCGTGGGGGGTTGCCAACGTCATCGCCAACGCCGCGGCAACCGCCCCCGGCGCCATGGCGGCGACGACGCGCAGTCGCTGCCGTGCTCGGCGGCGACGGGCTGCCTTGCAGTTGGCGCGTTCGACGGCTGCTCGTTGGGTGGATCCGATGCGCGACATGAAGGTCCTCCGGTGTGTCTGGTCAAGGCGCTCTGTGACGACTGTCACCTGATAGCGACCTGATTGTTCGTCGCGCTGACCGACCCACGAAAGAGCATTTCGCACCGAATCGGCCGGAGCGCCGATGCATGATGCACCACCGGCACTATGCTCGGCCGATGGATTGGGAGCGTCCGTCCGAGCGGGTGTGCGAGCTGATCCGGCAAGGTGTCCAGACGATCGTCAACGCTGCCCCGGAGGCCCTCGACGAGCTGCACGAAGCGACGCTGTCGGCCGTGTACACCCGGGCTATCGCCGACGATCCAGTCCTCGCCGAAGGAATTCGTCGCAGCAATCGGTCCAACCTGCTGCACTGGGCGGCCGCCAACCTCAGCCATCCCGGTGAGCCGGTGCCGGCAAATCTCGCGGCGGAGTCACTGGTGATCGTCCGCGACGCGTTTCGGCGCGGCCTCGACGAGTCGGCGGTGCTGGATGCCTATCGGGTCGGGACCAATGTGGTCTGGCGGTCCTGGATGAATGCCGCGTTCTCCCTGACCCGTGACCCCGACGAACTCAATGAGCTGCTCGACGTGTCGGCTCTATCCATGACGTCATTCATCGACGCCACGATCGCCGGGATCTGCCAACAGATGCAGGTCGAGCGCGAGGCACTTACCCGGGGAACCCACGCCGAACGACGGGAGACCGTCGCGCTGATCCTGGACGGCGCGGCGATCACCAGACAGCGCGCCGAGAGCCGGCTCGGCTACCGGCTGGAACAAAGCCACACCGCCATCGTGATCTGGGGCAATGAATCCACCACCGACCTAGCCGATCTCGACGCCGCCGCCGACGCGCTGACGCGTACCGACGACGGTCAGCGCGCGTTGTCGGTGCTGGCCAGCGCGGCCACCCGCTGGGTGTGGATTCCCGGGCCCGCCGGCCCGGACCTGGCAGGAATTGTCGCCACGGTGGACAGCCTGCCGGGGGTACAGATCGCGGTGGGGACGACAGCGGCCGGCATCGACGGATTCCGGCGCAGCCATCTCGACGCCCTCACGACGCAACGCGTGATGGTGCGGCTTGGCTCCACCCAGCGCGTCGCCAGGTTCACCGATATCGAACTGGTGGCGCTGATCAGCGTCGAACCGGAACAGGTGGACCGGTTCATCACCCATACACTCGGCGACTTTGCCTCGGCCGACGCCGAACTACAACAATCAGTTCTCACGTTCATCCATCAGCAGTGCAACGCCGCGCGAGCAGCCGAACGGATGTTCCTACACCGAAATACGTTGCTGCGCAGGCTTGCCCGCGCCGACGAGTTGTTGCCGACACCGGTGGCCGACAACAGCGTGCGGGTGGCAGTGGCGTTGGAGGCGCTGCGCTGGCGCGGCCGCACAGGTTAGCGCCGGACCATGGCGCGCTGCCCCAAACGGTCAGCCGAACAGGCCCGCCAATTCCGCCTGAATCTGGGACGTAGCGTGCATGATCCCGATCAACTCGAAGCCCGCCGCCAGCGACCCCAGCCCGGTGGCGGCGGCCAGTGGAAGACCGATCGCGTCGAGGAGGTTCCCCTGGGAGAGTTCGGAGAAGAAGACCTGGGCCATGGCGGCCGGCAGGGTGGTGGTCAGTGCATTGAGGATGTCCCCGGTCACCATCAACGCCCCATTGACCGCCGAGACCGAGCCGCCGACCGCGTTGGCGATCTCGAGGAGGCTGGGCATCGTGAACGCAGCAATGTCCACGCCCGTGTCGGGCCCGTCCGCAACGGCTGACGACAACGAACCCAAGTCTTGAACGAAATCCTGCCAACCCTGTTGCGCGCCGTTGACCAGGGCCGTCCAGACATCCATGGGGTTGACGTCCGGGAACAACCCCAAAGTGGTGGGTACGTTTGCCGGCCCCGCGTCCCAGCCGTGTTCGATCTGCCCGTAGCCCAGGTTGACCAGCACCCGCAGGGATGGCTGCACCAGGTCGGCGATCGCGTTCCCGAATGGGCTGCCGCGGAACGGCTCCAGCAGGGGAAGGTTCTCGGTCGGGATCATCCAGTAGTTGGTCGCGGTACTCGCCGTCACGCCGTCGGGCAGCTCACCGACATAGTCCACCGAGCCCGGCAGCAGAATCGCGTTGGCGAGCTGGCCATCAGGTGTCATCGGCAGCATCGGGTACTGGTTGTGCGTGTAGAGGATCCCAGCCACCGCATTGAGGTTGGCAAGCATATTCAGCGGGTAGCGCGGAAAGTCGGCAAACCCGTCGTACTCCAGCGTGTAATTGTTGGTCGCCCAGGGACCGTCCGGGGTTGCGCCATTGAGGGTCAAACCCAGTGAGGCAATGGGCACCGACCCACCGAACTCCGGCAGATTGAAGATCTGCATCAGCCCGCCGTTGGGGGTGTTCGGGTTGCCCAGAAACGTGAACGTCAGCTGATCTGCGTCCGGCCGTTGATCAGCGGGCAACGCGAGATACTGCCGCATCAGCAGCGTGTCGATCGAGGCGCTTTGCGAGTAGCCGTAGAGGTTGACCGCATGACCCAACTCGAACTGCTTGTCGACGGCGAGCTGCAGCATCGTCAATCCCTGCGCCATCGAAACGTCCAGCGGCAAAGTCTTGACACCGGTGAACGGCTGCAGTCCCTCCGGCGTGAACAGGGCCTGCGGGGTGAACCCGGGATGCAGCGGCTGAATGAAGCGCTCGTTTACCGCGTCAATGTAGTCCTGGTGCGGTATCGGAATACCGCTGCCGCCGAACACGATCGAGCAACCGAATACGCCCACCTCCATGCATGCGTACGGGTCACCCGGCGGACCCCCGAACGGGAAGGTGGGCAACGCCGTCGGCGAAACCGCCGACGCCGTGGTTACCGCGGGCGCCGCTGTCGCCTGCGTCGCCGGCACGACCAGTGCTGCTGCGGTGACCGCCGACAGGAGTCCTGAACCCATCCGGCAGGCGTGCTTGTGCGTCATTCAGCCTTTTATACGGCATCTATCAGGTTTCGGGCGGAATTCAGGCAGATCGCGATCAGGCGACCGGTTGACTCCGGACCGCCGACTGGATCGGCTGATCGGGGTCCATCACGATGCCGAGGTTCTGGGCGATGCCACCGACGACGCTGATCATGATCGTCGTCAGGTAGTCCACGAACGTGTCGCGGGGCATGCGCCGCGGGCTGTCCAATTCCGGCCCGAGCCACCAATCAGTGGCCGAGGTCGCGCTGCCGAAAGCGGCGAATGCGGCCAGGTCCAGCGCCCCGCGGTTGAGGTCCAGGTCCTGCAGTTCGTTGTTGATCATCTCGGCCATCGCCAGGGTGATGGTCCGGCCTTCGTTGAGTGCCCGCATCCTCGACTCGGCCTGCGCGCGCGCCCGGCCCTGGATGAAGAACCGCAGCACATTTGGGTGCTCGTCGACCAGGGCGACGTACTCTTCGACACTGCGCTGGACGATGTCGCGCAGCGAGTTGGTGGCGACGTCGATGGAGGCGAAGATCGCCGTCCACAGGTCGTCGCGCAGCCGAGCCCCGACCGCCTCGAACAGGTCGTCCTTGTCGGCAAAATGGCGGTAGATCTTGGGCTTGGCGGTGCCGGCTTCCTCGGCGATCTGCCGCACGCTCACATCGGGCCCGAGCCGGTCGATGGACCGGAAGGCGGCATCGACGATCTCGCGGCGGACCTTTTTGCGGTGTTCGCGCCAACGCTCGCTGCGCGCGTCGATCTTCTGCCCACCGTTTTCGGCCGGCGTGGGTCTCGTCGTTCCGCGCACGTCAAGCACCTTACAGCGTTGCCGTCGCTGACCTGGGCAGACCGGCCGTCGGCTAACATCGCCGCTGTGGTGCAGCGATTCGACCTTGCAGTTGTAGGCGGAGGTCCAGCAGGGTCGGCGGCCGCCTGGCAGGCCAGGCAGGCCGGCGCGAGCGTCGTGGTCTTGGACAAGGCCGAGTTTCCGCGGGACAAACCCTGCGGTGACGGACTGACCGCGCGCGCGGTCAGCTACCTGCAGAAAATGGGCCTGGCCGAGCAGGTGGACAAGTTCCACCGGGTCAACCGCGTGAAGGTGTTCAGCCCGAGCGAGTGGGAGCTGTCGTTTCCGCGCCGGCCCGGCATGCCTGACCACGGTTACGTCGCGCGCCGCCCGGATCTGGACACGCTGCTGCTCAAACACGCCGAATCTGCCGGAGCCGAGGTTCGGCAGTCCGCCGAGGCCGCCGGGCCGGTGCTCGACGACGCCGGCCGGGTGACCGGGGTGCTGCTCAAGGGTGGTGAGAAGGTGCTGGCGGATGCGGTGATCGCCGCCGACGGCGCCTACTCGCCGATCAAGCGGGCCCTGAAGCTCGACTCGGACTACAACGGCTACTCCGCGATCGCGATCCGCGCGGAGATGCCGGCCGTGCGGCCCGACGTCGACTCCCTCGACATCTATATGAAGCTGGTCTTCCGAGGCGATCAGCTGCCCGGCTACGGGTGGGTGTTCCCGCTGGGTGACGGCCGGGTCAACATCGGGCTGGGCTACGTCAACAGCTACAAGAACTGGCAGGCCATCAACGCCACGCACTTCCTCGGCGACTTTCTCGAGACGTTGCCCCGCGAGTGGGAACTGCCGTCGATCACCGAACTCAAGCAGTCCAAGACCGTGCGCGCCTGGCGCCTGCCGATGGGCTTCACCGCGTGGCCGCCGTGGCGCCCCGGGGTGCTGTTCGCCGGGGACTCCCTGGGCGCGGGCCGGCCGACCTCGGGTGCCGGGATCTCCAAGGCGCTGGAGTCGGGACTGGCCGCCGGCGAGTGCGCCGTCGCGGCGCTGACGAACAGCGGGCCCGATGATTTCACCAACTACGCCCAGCGGATGGAAGCGGCCTGGGGCCGGGAGTACAAGCGCGGCCGGTTCTTTCACAAGCTGGCCGGTAAGCCGGCGCTGGCCAACGCCGGACTCAAGCTGCTCGACAACGCCCGATTCCGCGATCTGATGCTCGCCCGGCTGTACAAGGGCCAGGAGGGGCCGGCGCACACCCACTGACGCCGCCAGTCGTCTACGTCAGCGTCGACCGCGCTGGGCCCGGCCCGGCTTGCGGGCGACCTTGCCCGCGGCCGCTCGGGCGGCCTGTTTCGCGAGGGTCTTCTCTCGTGCGGTGCGTTTCGGCGCCGGCTGAGCCTGTCCTCGCGACGAACCGGGTTTGCGGCCGCGCACAATGCCGACGAACTCTTCGACCAGCTCGGGCTGGGGACCTTCGGGGAAGGCCAGCGCCACCGGGCAGGCTGGTGCGTCGGTGATCGGGCGGTAGGTGAGGTCCTTGCGGTGATACAGCCGCGCCAGTGACTGCGGAACGATCAGCGCGCCAAGCCCTGCGGCGACGAGTTCGATTGCATCCTTGGTGGTTTCGGGTCGATGATCGATCGGGTTGCCGGGAGCGCCCGCCCAGGACACAACGTCGTCGAGTGGGTGCAGTACCGGTTCGCCGTCCAGGTCCCCCGCGGTGATCTCGTCGACGGCATTGAACATGTGGTCTTTCGGCACCACGGCCACCGTCGTCTCCTCGTAGAGGGGAATGACAGCCAGCCCGGAGGTGTCGGCCGGCAGCCGAAGCAACGCCACATCGACGGTGCCGGCCCGCACGGCGGAGGCCGCGTCTGCCGCGGCAACCGCGGACAACAGCAGCGGGACTTCCGCGTGACGCTCCGCCCAGATTCGAGCCCACTTCGCGGGCGTCGCTCCGGGGACGTACCCGAGGGTAAGAGAGAGCGGCGCCACCGCATCAGGCTACCGATAGGCTGCTGGCATGAGCAGGCCGAACGCACAGTCCATGAAACCCGCCACGGCGGCGAAGAAGCTGGACGTGTACTTGCCCGCGACGCCGGCGGAGTTCCAGGAGAACCCGATCACCCGCGGCGAGCTCGCGGCCCTGCAGGAGGACCCGCCGCAGTGGCTCACGGATCTCCGCAAGAACGGTCCGCACCCGAAGAACCTGGTGGCAGCCAGGCTGGGCATCTCGATCGGCGCGCTCGCGCGGGGCGGCGTCGACACTGCGCTCACCACCGAGCAGATCACTCAGCTGCTCGAGGACAAGCCGGAGTGGCTGGTCGCCGAACGTGAGAACTACCAGGAGGTACTGCGCGAGCAGCGACGCCTCAAATCGCTGCACGCAGAACAGGCCCGCGGCAACTGATTCTGGGCAGCTAGGGCGTCATCAGCGCTTACGCGCGGTCAGCAACAGATACTCCCAGTCCATCGACCCGTTCCGCAGGGCCCGATCTGCCAGCGCTGCGATGTCGGCGTCGAGTGCGGCCACGCGATCCGGAACCTCGGCGATCCCCCGGTAGGCCGCGATGGTCGGCCCGTAGTTCGCCTTGAAATACTCGCGAAATGCGGCGCCGTCGGAAAAGGCGGACACCGTCAGCCCGCGGCGTTGGGTCACAACATCGGTTGCCGCCTCGCCCAGCAATGCATTCACATAGGGCTCACTGCCCCACAGCGGCGGCGCGGACACCCCCGCCGGAGGCGCAGGCACGTACGGCTTCATCGTTGCGAACAGCTGGCCGATGAAACCCTCTGGCGTCCAACTGATCACACCGATTCGGCCACCGGGGCGGCAGACCCGGATCATCTCGGCGGCAGCCGACCGATGGTGCGGCGCGAACATCACGCCGATACAGGACATCACCACGTCGAACTCGTCGTCCGCGAACGGCAGCGCCTCGGCGTTGGCCTCGCGCCAGTCCAGCACGACACCCTGTTCAGCGCCCTGCACACGGCCCCGCTGCACCAATTCCGGGCACAGATCGCTGGCCACGACGTGGGCACCGGTAGCTGCGGCAGGGATCGCCGCATTGCCGGTTCCCGCGGCGACGTCCAGCACCCGGTCCTGCTGACGGATGCCGCAGGCCCTCACAAGCATCGGCCCCAACGGCGCCACCACATCGCTGGCTATCGCCGCGTAGTCACCCAGCGCCCACAGCGCACGGTGCCTGGCCTCAATGTCGTTCACTACGGCGTTCATCGGTTCTGCTTCCTCTCGCGCCCGGTGAATCCATCGTCGGTCCGGCCGGCGTACGCATCCAGTTCTAGTTCTGTACCGATCGCACTACTGAATCTGTACTGGGCAGGCCGGCTGCGAGACCATAGATTCGACAGCGATCCACGAAAGGCATGCGGATGGCGGGATACGACCAGTTCTGCCCGATGGCCAAGGCCATGGAGCTGCTTGACGAACGCTGGACATTGCTGGTGGTGCGGGAACTACTGCTCGGCAGCACCCACTTCAACGATCTGCGCCGCGGCGTGCCCAAGATGTCACCGGCGCTGCTGTCCAAGCGACTCAAGTCACTTGCCCGCGCCGGGGTCGTCGAGCGCACCGAAATCGATGGCCGTGCAACGTATTCCCTCACCCCTTGCGGCCAGGATCTGGCCGGAGCAGTGGAGGCGCTCACCGCGTGGGGGGTGCGCTGGATCAGCGACCTCGGCGACGCCGACCTCGACCCGCACCTGTTGTTCTGGGATATCCGCCGCACTATCCCGGTCGGCGACTGGCCGCGGTCACGCACCACGCTGGCGTTCATTCTCGACGGAGTGGCGGCCAAGGCGTCCCGGTGGTGGCTGGTGGTCGCCAACGGTGAGGCCGAGGTGTGCGACTTCGACCCCGGTTACGAGGTGGCCGGCACCGTCGAGACCAGCCTGCGGGTCCTGACCCGGATCTGGCGTGGCGACGTCGGTTGGTCACACGCCATGCACGACGGCAGCGTCGCACTGTCGGGCCCCACCGCGGTCCGTCGAGCCATCCCCACCTGGCTCGGCCAGGGTAGAGCGGCCGGCGTCCCCAGGCCGGCCTGAATATCGCTCAGGGCAGGTTGAGCTGCCAGGACACCCCGAATCGGTCGTTGACCCAGGCGAACGCGGTGGAGAAACCGTAGTCGCCGAGCGGCATCAGGGTGGCTCCGTCCTCCCCCAGCTCGGCCACCAGCCGTTCCAGCTCGGTGCGGTCGGCGACATCCACGAACAGCGAGCTCGACGGGGTGAAGTCGAAGCCGTGCTTGATCGCGCTGTCGCTGACCAACACCCGCAGCCCGGCCAGGTCGAGTTCGGCCAGCATGATGCCGGTGGCCGGCTCGGGATGTGGGGTCGAGGACACCACCGAGGCCCCCGGGAAGGCGGCCAGGTACATCTCGATCGCGGCGGCGGCCATGCCGCCCTGGAACATGAGGAACGGTCTGATCTGGGTCACTCCGCCCACCCTATTCACGGCGGTACGGGTGAGCCCCGCCATGACCTGCCCTCCATCCGTGCCCCGTGCATACCCCGCCGCGTGCCCAAACCTGCCCAGACAACTTCACGATCACCCAGGCCACGTCGACTATCGGTCGAACCTGGAATGGATGCATGCCGGGTTCAAGGTCCACCACTTCTCCGCCGCCGACCTCATCGAAACGCTCTACCGAGCCCGGCCGACAACACCGTCGCCAAGGTCATCGACTCGCTACTGCGGGCCGCTGATCATCGACGAGATCAGATTCGCGCCATCGGACGACACCGCCCCTACCCGAACACACCACCGCCGCCAGCATCCCCGACCACATCCTGCCCACACCATCATCGTGGTCACCTCGGGTGAGCCCTACCCCGGATGCGCCGCGCCGACCACACGAAGGGACGCACCACCTGAATCAGCCAATCACCCGAACGGGAGTGGCGACGTTTCCTGGCAACCAATAGTGACGTCCACATGGCCATTTACATAGCCGTTGACAGTCAGGAACAGCCATTGACTTAGCGAACGTCGGATCGGTGGTTCTCCCTTCGCAGCCAGGCCAGTGAAGCGTGCGCCTGCTGTTCGAAAGCGCTGCTCAGTGGTGCGGTGAAAGCATAGGCGGCCCCGGATGCTGCCGTAGATCATCGTTTGCCCTGTTCCTGTCGGCCAGAACCCTGAAATCGGAATCAGAAATTACCCCTTTCCCATCAGGCTACTGATAGGTAACTTACCGGGCCGTAGCTAACTTCCTCAGGTTAAGGAGATGCCTGTGCAACAGACCCTTCGCCCCTACGTGGCCGCCGGCGCCGTCCTGATCGGCACCGGCCTCATCGCCGTCACCCCGGGGGCCATACCCGACCTGCAGCAGCGCGCGGTGCAGCTCACGTCCTTCGACCCCCTCGCCGCGTGGACGGATGTTTTCAACGCCGCGCAAGCCAACGCGACGGAAATTAACAATTTCGTCTCGGCGGTCCCGTTCGTGGCACTGCAGCAAGAAATCGTCAACCAGGTCGGCTACGTCCAGGACCTCATCAAGGATCCGTCGAGCATCTCCACGGTCCTCACCGACATGCAGACCAAAGCGCAGAACGCGTTCGACGCCGCCACGTTCCTAGGCGGCGACCAAGTCAACTTCATCAACCCGCTGGACAATGCCACCCTCGACACACAACATAGCCTCCTGTTCCTGTACCTCACCAATCAGCTAGGAGGGCTGGGGATTCCGGGACCCGCCGAGCCAATCCCGACGATCGTCGACTTCTTGGCCTCACCGCTGAGTGGCGTGCTGATCGGCGCCCTGGGCCCAGAGATCAGTCCCTGGGTGGCGTTGGCTAACAGCCTGACCGAGATCGGCGACACACTCTCCTGCTCTGCATCGCCCGCGCTATGCAGCCCCGACGACTGGACGACGGCACTGCAGGATCTGGCCAACATTCCCGCCAACATGGTCGGCGGGTTCCTCAACGGAGCGACCCTCGACCTGGGTCCCCTGATACCGGCGATCGAGCAGCTGAACCTCGTCCCGATGCCGCAAGGCGCCAGCATCGACTCGCTCAGCTTCACTTTCGGGGGGCTGCTCAGCCCTGGGGCAACGAACGGTGTCGCCATGTTCGGCTCGGGTCCCGGCGGCTCGATTTTGAACTCCGTGGGGATGGGTCTTAGCGGTGTTCCGATCTTCGGAACCCTGGACGCCCCAGGCCACGGGGTCGGCCCACTGAGCGCGTGGGAGAACCTGTCGCAGATGATCGCCATTCAGCTTGGCTGGGTGCCCGAAATCAATGGGACCACCGGCCTGGCTATCGGCCCGAACCCGCTGGACGCACTGTTCCCCCCCGCGCCGGCGGACGCCACCGCCAGCACCGACACGATGGGCGGGCTGCTGGACGGCAGCTCGCTGACCGACCTCAGCCACGAGCTGTTCACGCTGTTCTGATCGGGAGCCGGCGGCGCTCACCATCCGGGCTCCGCCGGCCCGCTCAGCCACCAGCCCGGCAAGGGCACGCATGCCGGCGGCGTTGTCAGCCACCGTCTGGTTGTCGCGTCCGCGCCACCTAGGCTCGGACGGTGCGCACACACCGGAAGAAAGCGGGGCCGGGGCCAGCAACTCTGCGCGGTGGGCTGGAAGCTGGCCGCGCTGCTACGCGCGGACCTGAGCGAGGGCGACTTGTCAATGCCGTGCAAGTCTGCCGCTTAGAGTGAGGCGGTGATGACGGTCCGTAACGAGCCGGTCGCACCGGTGGGCCGGCGGCCGAAGGACCGCAAGACTCAGATTGCCCGGGCCGCTGCCGAGGCGTTCAGCGAGCTGGGATACCACGCGGTCAGCATGGATGCCATCGCGGCCAAGGTGGGAGTTTCCCCCGCGGCGCTGTATCGGCACTACTCGGGGAAGTACGACCTGTTTCGGGACGCGGTGCTGGCCCTGGGCCAGCAGTTGGTCGACGGCACCGATTTCGTCGACGCCCAACCTCACGACGTGGAACCCGCCGCCACACTCCAACAATTGGTCCATGCACTTATCGACCTGACGTTGCTCAACCGGAAGGCCGGCGGACTGTATCGGTGGCAGGCCCGTCACCTGCACGGCGACGACAGATCCATCGTGAAAGACCAACTGCGGCTGGTCCATGACCGAATTCAGCAGCCGCTGACGATGCTGCGACCGGGCTTGATCTCCTCGCAGCGCTGGATGTTGTCGTGCGCATTGCTAAGTGTGATCGGCAGCATCGTCGACCATCGGGTCCCGCTGACACCCGACGAGATCCGCGCACTGCTCATCGACGCTTCGTCGGCGGTCCTTGCCACCGACCTTCCGCACCCGGACGACACCTTCGCCTGTCCACCGGCCTGGCGGATCTTCGACCCTGACGCCGGTACGTATGAAGCGCTGCTGCACGCCTCGATGATGCTGTTCCACCGCCACGGCTACGCCGAAACCAGCATGGCGCAGATCGCGTCGTCGGTCGGAATCCCTGTATCGGGCATCTACCGGTACTTCTCGGGCAAGAACGAGATCCTGAGCGCGGGGTTGGTGCGGGCGGCCGACCGGGTGTCGGGGCACTACGCGGTAGTCACCGACGATCTGCCCGAACCACAACAGATGTGGGCCATGGCAAGAGAGGCCTTCGTGGCGACGTCGTTCGCCAATCCCGAACTGGCTGCGATCCACTACACCGAGCGGGTCAACCTGCCCCGGACCGACCAGGATTTGCTGCGCGGTGTTCACCGGTCAACGATCGATTCCTGGGTCCGGCTGCTGACGTCGGAACGACCGGGGCTAACGGCTACGCAGGCGAGGTTCTTGATGCACGCCGCGATGGCGCTGGTGGTCGACGTGGGCCGCTTGGTGCACTTCGACATTTCGGGGCGGGGGCCGGCCGGCGACTCCAGCTACCTGCAGGCGTGCGTCCGACAGTTGATGCACGCTTCGTTGTTCGGGTGCGAATAGCGGTGTTGATCAGGTAAGCCGCGTAGCCGATCAACCCGACGACGGCGGTAGTTCGGCGACCACGGAATCTCCGCCGTCAGCGACCAGCCGTCACAACATGCAACTGACGCAGCCCTCGACCTCGGTGCCCTCCAGCGCCATCTGCCGCAGTCGGATGTAGTACAGCGTCTTGATTCCCTTGCGCCAGGCGTAGATCTGCGCCTTGTTCACGTCGCGGGTGCTGGCGGTGTCCTTGAAGAACAGCGTGAGACTCAACCCCTGGTCCACGTGCTGCGTGGCCGCGGCGTAGGTGTCGATGATCTTCTCGTAGCCGATCTCGTAGGCGTCCTGGTAGTACTCCAGGTTGTCGTTGGTCATGTACGGCGCGGGGTAGTAGACCCGGCCGATCTTGCCTTCCTTGCGGATCTCGACGCGCGCCACGATCGGGTGGATCGACGACGTCGAGTGGTTGATGTAGGAGATCGACCCTGTCGGCGGCACGGCCTGCAGGTTCTGGTTGTAGATCCCGTGGGTCTGCACCGATTCCTTGAGCCGGCGCCAGTCATCCTGGCCCGGGATCCGGATGCCCGCGTCAGCGAACAGCTGCCGGACCCGCTCCGTCGCCGGCTCCCACACCTGTTCGGTGTACTTGTCGAAGAACTCGCCGGAGGCGTACTTGGAGTTCTCGAAGCCTGCGAACGACGTACCCCGTTCCAGGGCAAGGCGATTCGATGCGCGCAGTGCGTGATACAGCACCGTGTAGAAGTAGATGTTGGTGAAGTCGATGCCCTCTTCGGAACCGTAGAAGATCCGCTCGCGGGCCAGGTACCCGTGCAGGTTCATCTGCCCCAGCCCAATGGCGTGCGAGGAGTTGTTGCCCTGCTCGATCGACGGCACCGACCAGATGTGGGTCTGATCCGACACCGCGGTCAGCGCCCGGATGGCGACCTCGATGGTCTGGCCGAAGTCGGGCGAGTCCATCGCCTTGGCGATGTTGAGCGAGCCCAGGTTGCAGGAGATGTCCTTGCCCACCTTGGCGTAGGTCAGGTCCTCGTTGTACACCGACGCGGTGGAGACCTGCAGGATCTCCGAGCACAGGTTCGAGTGGGTGATCTTGCCGGCGATCGGGTTGGCCCGGTTCACCGTGTCCTCGAACATGACGTACGGGTAGCCCGACTCGAACTGCAACTCGGCCAGGGTCTGGAAGAACTCGCGCGCCTTGATCTTGGTCTTGCGGATCGCGGCGTTGTCCACCATCTCGTAGTACTTCTCGGTGACCGAGACGTCGGCGAACGGCACCCCGTAGACCCGCTCCACGTCATACGGCGAGAACAGGTACATGTCCTCGTTCTTCTTGGCCAGCTCGAAGGTGATGTCCGGGATCACCACGCCCAGGCTCAGCGTCTTGATCCGGATCTTCTCGTCGGCATTCTCCCGCTTGGTGTCCAGGAACCGGTAGATGTCCGGGTGGTGGGCGTGCAGGTACACCGCCCCGGCGCCCTGGCGGGCACCGAGCTGGTTTGCGTAGGAGAACGAGTCCTCCAGCAGCTTCATGATCGGGATGACCCCGGAGGACTGGTTCTCGATGTTCTTGATCGGGGCGCCGTGCTCACGAATGTTGCTCAGCAGCAACGCCACTCCCCCGCCGCGCTTGGACAGCTGCAGCGCGGAGTTGATCGAGCGGCCGATCGACTCCATGTTGTCCTCGATGCGCAGCAGGAAGCAGCTGACGGCCTCGCCGCGCTGCTTCTTGCCGGAGTTCAGGAACGTCGGCGTCGCGGGCTGGAACCGGCCGTCGATGATCTCCTCGACCAGTTGCTCGGCCAACTTGGTGTCACCGGCGGCCAGGGTCAGCGCCACCATGCACACCCGGTCCTCGAACCGCTCCAGGTAACGCTTGCCGTCAAAGGTTTTCAGCGTGTAGGAGGTGTAGTACTTGAACGCGCCCAGGAAGGTCGGGAAGCGGAACTTCTTGGCGTAGGCCCGATCCAGCAGCGACTTGACGAAGTTGCGCGAGTACTGGTCCAGGACCTCACGCTCGTAGTAATCCTTCTGAAGCAGGTAGTCCAGCTTCTCGTCCTGATTGTGGAAGAACACCGTGTTCTGGTTGACGTGCTCCAAGAAATACTGGCGGGCGGCCAGCACATCCTTGTCGAACTGGATTTTGCCGTCACCGTCGTACAGGTTGAGCATGGCGTTGAGCGCGTGGAAATCCAACTCGCCCACCGGAGCGCTGCGGTTTGTTTCGGTTACCTGCTCTGCAGTTGCAGCGGTCGGTGGCATGCCTCGTCCTTCCAGAAATCAGCCAAGCCCGCGCGGACGGTTTGGACGTCCTCGTCGGTTCCCATCAATTCGAATCGGTACAGGTACGGCACCCCGCACTTGCGGGCAACCACATTGCCCGCGTAGCAGAACTCCGCACCGAAGTTGGTGTTGCCGGCCGCGATCACGCCGCGCAGCAGCCCCCGGTTGTGTTCGTTGTTCAAAAAGGCGATCACCTGCTTGGGCACGTAGCCGCCCTCGTTGAGGTCGGGCCGCTGACGCCCACCGCCGTAGGTCGGCAACACCAGCACATAGGGCTGGTCCACCTCGATGCGGCCGTGCAGCGGGATCCGAATGGCCGGCAGCTGCAGCTTCTGCACGAAGCGGTGGGTGTTCTCCGAGACCGAGGAGAAGTACACCAGGTTGCATTGTGAATCCGCAGACATGGCGACCTCCTTCAGCTCTCAGTCAGACTCCACCCGCACCCGACCGGCGGCCGGCTACGCGATGAGCGCGGTCTGTGCCAGCGCCTTGATGCGGTCCGGCCGGAAACCGGACCAGTGCTCGTCGCCGGCGACAACCACCGGGGCCTGCAGGTAACCCAGCGCCATCACGTAGTCCCGCGCCTCGGAGTCCAGCGAGATGTCGACGACCTCGTAGGCGATGCCCTGGTTGTCCAGCGCCTTGTACGTCGCGTTGCACTGCACGCACGCGGGCTTGGTGTACACAGTGATGCTCATAGCGGCAGACTCCTCAGCGAATCGTGGACAATGAACGGATGGCGGATCAGGTACTACGTCCAGCGGGCCGCCAGGACACTCATTTTCCAGTTCCCCCAGCCGTGGCAGGGCACCCAAATCGGTGCCGGTTGCCGCGGCCCGGATAACCGGAAAATCCCGGGCCTGTCGGTTCCACGAACACTACACCTAGTGGTCACCCCGTGGCATCAATACTAGATGTTCTGAACGACATTGTTGAAATTCGCTGGTCGTAAGCCTGCGACGCCAGCGGCCTCCGGCGTGTCGCAGCTCACATTCGGACGGATCGCTCTTCATAACCGCAGGTCTACCACTGCACACCGACAAGCCGTCGGAAAAGTCCACCGGCGACCGGTTTCCAGCAAAGCCGCCCAAACACCCGCTCAGCGCATCCCGGCGAGCACCGGTTCCGTCGGCTCGGGGGCATCCACCGGGGCCGGCTGGCGGCGCTTGGCGCGCAGGCGCCCCCTGAGCACGCCCAACAGCACCGGCACCAGCGACACCGCGACGACCGCCAGCAGGATCAGGTCGATATGGCCCCGGACGAACGCCAGGCCGCCGAGCAGGTACCCGAGCAGTGGGACGCCCGCGCCCCACGCCAGCGACCCCGCCACGCTGTAGACGGTGAAGGTTCGGTGCCGCATCCCGGAGGCACCGGCCAGGACCGGCGTCAGCGTGCGCACCACCGCCAGGAAGCGCGCAAAAAAGACCGTCAGCGTGCCATGAGTGTCGAAGTACTGCTGAGCCCGGGCAATGTGGTGCCGGCCGAGTCGCCGGGCACCGGGACGCTCCAGCACCGCCGGCCCGGCTTTGGCGCCGATGTAGAAACCGCACTGATCCCCGGCGATCGCGGCGACCGGCACGGTGAGCAGCAGCAGCCACAGCGGAACGGCGGGGTGCAGCTGAGCGGCGAGCACGCCCGCGGTGAACAACAACGAGTCGCCGGGCAGGAAGAACCCCACCAGCAGCCCGGTTTCGACGAACACCACGGCCAGCACTCCCAGCAGCCCGAACGTGGTGATCAAAGCGCCTGGATTGGTGGTGAATGCCTCGATCATCGCTGGACCTCCCAACCGGCCGGGCTTCGGCTGCCGGCCATGTCGCCAGCTTGTCCGCCGGGCGCTGTGGCGGCGCTGAGAAGGCGGCGAACAACCGACAAAGCTCTGTTGTACTGGTCTGGTCGGGAAGATATCGGGAGGGCGGTGTTGTGCGGGTACTGCTGGTCGAGGACGAAACCCGGCTGGCCGAGACGGTGCGCCGGGGGTTGACCAGCGAGGGCTTCGTCGTCGACGTCGAACACGACGGCGCAGACGGCCTGGCCAACGCCCTCACCGGCGACTTCGACGTGATCGTGCTGGACATCATGCTGCCCGGTCTCAGCGGCTACCAGGTGGTCCGTGAGCTGCGGGCACAGCAGGTGTGGACGCCGGTGCTGATGCTGTCGGCCAAGGACGGCGAGTACGACATGGCCGACGCCTTCGACATCGGCGCCGACGACTACCTGACCAAACCGTTCTCGTTCGTGGTCCTGGTGGCGCGGCTGCGTGCCCTGATGCGCCGCGGCGCCCCGGAACGTCCGACGGTGCTCACCGCGGGAACCCTGTCGCTGGACCCGGCCCGCCGCCGGGTGACCCGCGGGGACACCGTACTCACGCTGACGCCGCGGGAGTTCGGGGTGCTGCACTTCCTGCTGCGGCACCAGGGCGACGTCGTCACCAAGTCCGAGATCCTGCGGTCGGTGTGGGATTCGAACTACTCCGGCGACGACAACGTCGTCGAGGTCTACGTCGGCTACCTGCGCCGCAAGATCGACGCGCCGTTCGGGCTGGCCACCATCGAGACGGTGCGCGGCGCCGGTTACCGACTGCGCTCCGACACCGAGGACTGATCGGGCCGATCCTGTTGCGGCAGTGAGATGGTGAACACCGCGCCACCGGCGGCCGCCTCCCCCACGGTGACGGTGCCGTGGTGCGAGCGCACCACTTCGTCGACGATCGACAGACCGAGTCCTGTTCCGCCCGATGCCCGGGTGCGGGCCGCGTCGAGCCGGACGAAGCGCTCGAAGATCCGCCCGCGATCGCCCACCGGTATTCCGGGGCCGTCGTCGGCAACCGTGACGACGACGTGGCCCGGCTCCGGCCGGCAGGTCAACGTCACCGTGCTGCGGGCGTATCGGGCCGCGTTGTCGACGAGGTTGCGGATCACCCGGGTCAGCGCCGCGCGGTCCCCCACCACCCGACATGCTCGAATGTCGGTCACGGCGTTGATCTTTGGGGTGCCGTCCAGCCGGTTGGCCTCGGCCGCCAGCAGATCATCGATGTCGACGTCCTCGCGGCGCAGTCCCAGTGCGCCCTCGTCGGAGCGGGCCAGCAGCAGCAGGTCTTCGAGCAGCCGGTTCATCCGCCGGGATTCCGGAAGCAGCGATTCATCGATCAGGTCGCGGTCGATCAGCTCCGGCCGGCCGGCCGCCAGCTCCAGTGCGGTGGTGATCGTGGCCAGCGGGCTGCGCAGTTCGTGCGAGACGTCGCTGACCAGACGCAGTTGGGCGGCCCTGCCGTGCTCCAGCCGGGACAGCATGGCGTTCATGGTCGTCGCCAATTCGGCTATCTCGTCACGAGTTCGGGGAACCGGCACCCGCTCGGTGAGATCAGCACTGGAGATCGATGCCACCCGGGTGCGGATCGCCTCCACCGGCCGCAACGCGGCACCCACCAGCCGGAAGGTACCCACCGCCACCAACCCGATAAGAAACGGTGCGCCGACACCCAACAGCGCGCCCACCTTGGCCACGATCGACTCGACCGGTTCGCGGTCCACGGCCACCAGAATCGTGACCGGCTCCCCGTCGGTGACGGCACCGCGGGCCGACACCCAGTACTCATCGTCGGTGGATGATTCGACGCGGCCCACGTAGCGCGCCTGGCCGTCATCGAGGTGCACCACCGCCAGCGGCGATCGAGGAGCACCGTTGGAGGCGGCCCGGATCACGCCCGTCGCCCCGACCACCTGCACCACACCGATCTGCCCATCGGTGGCCAGCAGCGTCGAGTCCAGGTCGTCGAGGTCATCAGAGGCCAACGCCGCGGCGATGCGATCGGCACGCAGTCCCGCCGCGGTCTCGGCGGTGGATTCCAGCGACCGATACAGCACCAGCAGCAGAACACCACCGGCGATGGCCAGACAGATCGTCATCACCACCGCCGCGGCCAGCGCCGATCGGGTCCGGACACCGGCACCCAGCGGCCACACCCGCGCCATGATGGCCGGCAACCGCACCGTCTTGCCGCTCACAGCACCTCCAGGTTCATCGGGTCTGGACCCAGCATGCTCGTCATCGTGGCCCGCAGCCGCTGTGACACCGCTGAGGCCGCGGAATTTGCTCGCGCCTGCCATCACGTCGGACGAGACCGATAACCTGCCGGACATGCTCTCGACGCTGGCCGTGCGCGGTTACCGCTCGCTGCGCGATCTGGTGCTGCCGCTGGGCCCCCTCACGGTTGTGACCGGGGCCAACGGCACCGGCAAGTCGTCGCTGTACCGGGCGCTGCGACTGCTGGCCGACTGCGGCCGCGGCGAGGTGATCGGCTCGCTGGCCCGCGAGGGCGGACTGGAGTCGGTGCTGTGGGCGGGCCCCGAACAGCTCGGCGATGCCCGACGCAGCGGCACCGCCCAGGGTTCCGTGCGAACCAGGCCGGTCTCGCTGGAAATGGGTTTCGCCTCAGACGATTTCGGCTATCTGGTCGATCTGGGGCTACCGCAGGACCCCGGGCACGCCTCGGCGTTCGCCCACGACCCGGAGATCAAGCGGGAAACCGTGTTCGCCGGGCCGGTGCCGCGTCCGGCCGCGGCCCTGGTGCGCCGCACCCGTGGCTTCGCCGAAGCCAACGGCGGCTCAGGCTTCGACGAGCTGTCGCGGTCACTACCCGCCTACCGCAGCGTGCTCGCCGAGTTCGCCCACTCCGGCGCGCATCCCGAACTCTCGGCGGTCCGGGATCGCCTGCGCGGCTGGCGGTTCTACGACGGGTTCCGGGTCGACGCCACCGCGCCGGCTCGCCGCCCCCAGGTCGGCACCCGCACCCCGGTGCTCTGCGACGACGGCGCCGACCTGGCGGCCGCGGTACAGACCATCATCGAGGCCGGCGGCGACGACCTGCACCGAGCGGTCAGCGCCGCGTTCGACGGCGCCTCCCTGTCGGTCGACGTCCGCGACGGGCTGTTCGACCTGCAGTTGCATCAGCGCGGGATGTTGCGGCCCCTGCGGACAGCCGAGTTATCCGACGGCACACTGCGATTCCTGCTCTGGGCTGCCGCACTGACCAGCCCGCAGCCGCCGTCGCTGATGGTGCTCAACGAACCGGAGACCTCGCTGCATCCGGATCTGGTGGCGCCGCTGGCCGGGTTGATCCGGTCGGCGGCCGCCCAGACTCAGCTGGTGGTCATCACCCATTCGGCGGCGCTGCGGGAGCTGCTGGACACCGACACCACCACCGCCATCGGCCTGATTCGGGATTTCGGCGAGACCCTCATCGACGGCCAGGGGCTGCTCGACGCCCCGCCCTGGCACTGGGGCAGCCGCTAGACCCGGTTCATGGGGCGGCCCCAGCTTCGCCTCTCCTCCGTCGAGCCTCGCTAAATCGCCCGGCCGGGCCGCAACGCCCGACTGAACAGCACGTTGGCCTGGCGCATGGCCACGCTGTAGGGCAGCCAGGCCAGCCGCTTGAACGCATACAACGCCCGGATGTCACCGGAGGTGTAGACCAGGTAGCGGTTGCGGGCCACCCCGGCCAGGATCTTCTCCGCCGCCTTCTCCGGTGACACGGCATGGCCGGCGAAACGGCCCACCCATTTCTCCACCTGCGGGTCCTCGCGGTCCACGCCGGCGATCTCGACGGTGTTGACCAGCCCGGTCTTGACCGCGCCGGGAACCACCACCGACACCCCGATCTTGTGACGGGCCAGGTCGAACCGCAGCACCTCCGAGACCCCGCGCAGACCGTACTTGCTGGCGCTGTAGGCGGCGTGCCACGGCAACGCCACCAGGCCGGCGGCCGAGGACACGTTGACCAGATGCCCGCCGCGGCCGGCGGCGACCATCGACGGCAGGAATGTCTCGATGACGTGGATCGGGCCCATCAGGTTGATGTCGACCATCTTTCGCCACTGCTCGTGGCTCAACTTGTCGACGGTTCCCCACGCCGACACCCCGGCGATGTTCATCACGACGTCCATCGGCTCATGGCGGGCGTGGATGTCGGCGGCGAATGCGGCGACGTCGTCGTAGTCGGCGATGTTCAGTGCCCGGTGTTCGGGAACCAGCGCCCCCAGGGCGCGCGCGTCGGCGACGGTTTCGGCCAGGCCCTCGTCATTCCGGTCGGTCAGGTACAGCTCGGCACCCAGTTCGGCCAGCCGCAACGCGGTGGCCCGTCCGATCCCACTGGCCGCGCCGGTGATGAAGCACCGCTTACCCCGGTAGTACTGCGCTACACGTGTCATGGGTGCAGACGATACCGGCGGTACTACCCACCGATGACCCAATCCCCCGCTAGCCCGGTCGGCCGCCCCACAACGCGTTGCGCCACAACGCCTCGAGTACCTGGACGCCACGGCCCACGTCACCGTCGGGTCCTACGTAGGCGCTCTCGCCGACAAGCATGAACGCGGTGGTGGCTGCCAGGGTCCGCACCAGTGCCGGGATGTCGTCGCTGATCGGGTTCGCGGTACCTGCCGCGATCTCGTCATTGACCACTCCGACGATCTGGTTGATCAACGCGTCGATCTGGGCGTCGAGCAGCTCGCGGATCTCGGCGTCGCTGTTGCGCGCCAAATTGCACGCCGACATCACCGGATCGTTGTGGGCGTAGACCGCGGCCGCACTGCCCACCATGCGCTCGGCGAAGGCCGCCGGCGACTCGTCGGCTCCCCGAGGTGCGAAATGCTGGGTGAGTTCTTCGAGCTCCCGGGTCGCCTCGGCCACGATCTGGGCGAGCACGGCGTATTTGGAGTCGAAGTAGAAATAGAAGCCCGAGCGCGCCACGCCGGCCCGGTCGCTGATGCTGCTCACCGACAGCTCCGCGAACGGTTTTTCCTCCAGCAGCTCCCGCACCGCCTGCACAATCGCCTGGCGTTGCTTGTCGCCCCGCCGCATCGGCAGGTCGTCGGAGGCCTGGTCGCCCGCGTCGTGCTGGGTACTCACTTGAAGAACCTTGCACCACGCCGCGCCGGATTCAAACTTGACAGGCGTCAACTTTGATCTGAGGATGTGGATGCGTGACTGTCGCCACAGTCATCGCGCACCCTGATGCCGCAACCGAGAGGCAGTCGAGACGATGACCACCATCAGTACCCCGCACTACCTACTCGACCAGGCCCGGCGCCGGTTCGTCCCGACGCTGAACACCATCCCCGGGATGGGAGCCCTCGAGAAGCGGCTGCTGAAGGTGGACTGGAAGCGCAAGGAACTCGCCACCCCGCCCCCGGGCAGCGGCCTCAAGCCGGTGATCGGTGACTCCGGCCTGCCGATCCTGGGCCACATCGTCGAGATGTACCGCGAGGGACCCGAATTCTGCCTGCACCTGTACCGCAAATACGGTCCGGTGTCCTTCGCCGAATCCCCGATCCTGCCGTCGATCGTCGCGTTGGGCCCCGACGCGACCCAGATCGTGTTCTCCAACAAGAACAAGGACTACTCGACCACCGGCTGGCACCCGGTGATCGGGCCGTTCTTCAACCGCGGTCTGATGATGCTGGACTTCGAGGAGCACCTGGGGCACAAGCGGATCCTGCAGGGCGCGTTCACGCGTCCCCGGCTGGCCAGCTACGTCGAGGACATCGACCGGGTCGCCACCGACATCGTCGCCGACTGGCCCACCAACGACGCCAGGTTCCTGTTGCACCCGGCGCTCAAGGAGTTGACCCTCGACGTCGCGTCGGTGGTGTTCATGGGCCACGACCTCAGCGAGGACCGCGGCCAGTTGGCCAAGGTCAATCACGCGTTCGAGCAGACCATCCGCGCCGGCGGGGCGATCATCCGGACACCGGTGCCGCCGTTCAAGTGGTGGCGCGGCACGCAAGGCCGCAAGGTGCTCGAGGAGTACTTCTACAACCGGGTCGCCGAACGCCGCAACGCCGAAGGCACCGACATGCTGACCGTGCTGTGCCATACCGCCGACGAGGACGGCAACACCTTCAGCGACGAAGACATCGTCAACCACATGATCTTCTTGATGATGGCCGCGCACGACACCTCGACGTCCACGCTGACCAGCATGACCTACCACCTGGCCGCCAACCCGGAGTGGCAGGAACGGGCCCGCGACGAGTCGGCGCGCCTGGGCGACGGACCTCTCGACATCGAGGCCCTGGAGAAGCTGGAGACCCTGGACCTGGTGATGGACGAGTCGCTGCGCCTGGTCACCCCGCTGCCGTTCAACATGCGCCAGACCGTGCGTGACACCGATCTGCTGGGTCACTACGTGCCGGCCGGCACCAACGTCGTCACCTGGCCGGGCATGAACCACTGGCTGCCCGAGCTCTACACCAACCCGCGCCAGTTCGACCCGGAACGCTTCCTCGAGCCGCGTGCCGAGCACAAGAAGCACCGGTACGCGTTCGCACCGTTCGGCGGCGGCGCGCACAAGTGCATCGGGATGAACTTCGGCCGGTTGGAGGTCAAGACCGTCCTGCACCGGATGCTGCGCCGTTACCGCATCGAACTCGCCCACCCCGGCTACCAGCCGCGCTGGGATTATGGGGGTATGCCGATCCCGATGGACGGCATGCCGATCGTGTTGCGCCCGCTGTAAAAATCCGGCCACCTCGCGCGAGCTGGGGCACCTCCCGCTTGCGGGGGAGCGTGTCTGCACGGCGACACGCCGCCAACGGCGAACAACTATGCACGCTCGCGGCCAAAGATCACTGGACCGCCAAAAGCCGGTTGGCGCAGGTGATGACGGCCTCCAACGCGGAACGCCCCGGATCGGTCGCGAAACCCATCGCCCACGCCGAGCCCTGCCCGTTCGAGCCGTGGATGAACGTGGCGGTCTCGGCCCCACACCGCAGCTGGTGAAAACCCAGAATCTCCAAGGTGATTCCGCGTTCGTACAGCATGGTGGTGAGTGCTGCCAGCGGGCCCTGCGCGGCCGCGGTACAGGTTCCCCTCACGCCCCGCACGGCGATCGTCGCCTGGTAGGTGCGGCCCTGCGGCCCCAGCCGCGCCGCCGGGCGATCAGCGTCCAGGCAGCGCCAGCGGCCCAGTGCCAGCGGGCCCTTGGCCCGTCCATAGGTGGCGACGAAACCGTCCCACGACAACCGTGCGGCCTGGTCACGCAGCCCGCGGGGAAGTCGGCCTTCGAATTGGTCTGCAAAAGATGTTGTGGTCATGTCTCGGTCTGTTCTGCTCGAAGAGCGACCGACTGGCAATAGCTTCCGACCCACAGCGGGGGGGTCGGTCTGATCAGACCCCGCTGTGGGTGCCGGCTACTACCAGAAGACGATGCATGATCCATCCAGGCTAACCACGCGCGCGACGGGCGTGCAAGGCATTTATCCGCGATGGCCGGAGTGCCTGATCAGCGCGGTGATACGGCCGATCAGTCCAGGATGCGGCGGGCCACGTTGGTGGTCATCAGGTCGAGCAACTCGTCGGCGCGGCCGGCCAGGATGGTCCGGATCGCGTACAGCGAGAAGCCCTTGGCCTGCGCGGCAGTGATCGCCGGCGGGATCGACAGTTCCTGGCGGGCGGTGACCACGTCGACCACGGCCGGGCCGTCGTAGGCGAACGCCTCGGCCAGCGCGGATTCCAGGTCGCCGGGCTGTTCCACCCGTCGACCGAACATGCCCAGCGCGGTCGCCACCGCGCCGAAGTCCGGGTTGTCCAGCTCGGTGCCGAAGTTGACGATGCCGGCAGCCTTCATCTCCAGTTCCACAAAATTCAGCGACGAATTGTTGAACACGATCATCTTGACCGGCAGTCGGTTCTGCCTCAGCGTGAGCAGCTCCCCGAACAGCATCGCCAGCCCGCCGTCGCCGGCCAACGCCACGACCTGCCGGCCGCGATCGACGGTCTGCGCGCCGATCGCGTGCGGCAGCGCGCACGCCATGGTGCCGTGGTTGAACGATCCGATCAGCCGCCGCCGCCCGTTCATGGTCACATAGCGGGCCGCCCACACCACTGGGGAGCCGACGTCGACGGTGAACACCGCATCCTGGTTCGCCAATCGATTGGCCACCGCCGCAACATATTCCGGGCGTATGGGAGTGCGGTCCCGGTCGTTGGACGCCAACGCGTCCAGCCGCCGTCGGGTCTTGTCGTAGTGCCGCAGCGACCGTTCCACGTGGGTCCGGTCGGCTTTGGGTGCCAACAGCGGCCGCAGCGCGGCGACGGTGTCGGCCACCGTGCCGCGCAGCCCGAGGTCGATCGGGGTGCGTCGGCCCAGGTTTCGACCGCGGATGTCGACCTGGATGATCTGCGCACGATCGGGATAGAACTGCTGGTAGGGAAAGTCGGTGCCCAGCATCAGCAGTACGTCGGCTTCGGCGATCGCCTTGTAGCCGGACGCGAATCCGAGCAGTCCCGTCATGCCGACGTCGTGAGGATTGTCGTACTCGATGTACTCTTTGCCGCGCAAGGCATGAACAATCGGTGCCTGCAGGGTGCGCGCCAGCTCGATCACCTCGTCGTGGGCACCGGCCACCCCCGCACCGGCCAAGATGGTGACCTTGTCCGCGACGTTGAGCATGCCCGCCGCCGCAGCCAGCGCACGCTCGTCGGGGCGGCACACCGAGGCGGTTGGCCGCACCGCACGCTGCCCCCAACCGGTGGCATCCAGGCGGTTGCTGAAGATCTCGCCCGGCACCACCACCACGGCGACACCGTTCTCCTCCACCGCCGCCCGCATGGCCATCTCCAGGATGCGCGGCGCCTGCTCGGGGGTGCTGACCAGCTCGCAGTAGACGCTGCACTCACGAAACAGGCTCTGCGGGTGGGTTTCCTGGAAGTAGTCCGAACCGATCTCGGCCAGCGGGATATGGGCGGCGATAGCCAGCACCGGCACCCGAGTGCGCTGCGCGTCGAACAGGCCGTTGATCAGGTGCAGGTTGCCCGGCCCGCAACTGCCGGCACACACCGCCAGCCCGCCGGTCAGCGCGGCATCGGCGGCTGCGGCGAACGCCGCGGTCTCCTCGTGACGTACCTGTTCCCAGCCGAAGTCGCCGGCCCGGCGGATCGCATCGGTGAAGCCGTTGAGACTGTCCCCGGGGATTCCGTAGACGCGGCGCACTCCGCTGCGCTTGAGAGTGGCGATGACATGGTCGGCGACCGTTGCCATGTAGCGCCTCCTAACTGGCGCGACCGTGCAGAGTTGTTCGGCGCCACCAGGACTTTCGCCGGACAACTCTGCACGCTCGCCGAGGGGTGTTCCCCCCGAAACGCTACTTGATCAGCGGGTCGCGGGGCATCCCCAAAATCCGCTCGGCGATCTGGTTGCGGGTCACCTCCGAGGTGCCGCCGGCGATCGCGATGCCGCGCGCCCCCATCACCATCCGGGCGGCCAACGCGCCGGGTCCGTCATCGAGGGCGACGTCCGGCCCCAGCAGCGCAGCTCCGATGGCCGCGCCGTCGCCCATGTGCTCGGCCAGCTTGAGCTTGGTGACATTGCCCTCCGGACCGGGGCCCGCCCCGGCGATGCTGCGCGCCGCGCGACGCAGGTTCAGCAGTCGCAGCGCGTGCTCGTCGGCGACGAACCGGCCGACGCGCACCTCGGCGTCGGCCACCGAGTTCCGGTGCTGCTGTGCCAGCGCGATCAGCCGCTGGTCGACACCTGCGGTGTAGGAGCCGCCGCCGCCGATGCTGACCCGCTCATTGCCGAGGGTGGCGCGAGCCACCTTCCAGCCGCCGTTGATCTCGCCGACAACATCCTCGTCGGGAACGAAGACGTCGTTGAAGAACACCTCGTTGAACTCCGAACCGCCGGTGATCTGCCGCAATGGCCGCACCTCGACGCCGGGCGCCTCCATGTCGACGATCACCATGGTGATGCCGGCGTGCTTGGGCACCTCGAAGTCGGTGCGCACGGTCGCCAGCCCGCGCCGGCACAGGTGCGCGCCGGAGGTCCAGACCTTCTGGCCGGTGATCTTCCAGCCGCCGTCGACCCGCACCGCCTTGGTCTTGACCGCGGCCGCATCCGAGCCGGCGCCCGGCTCGGAGAACAGTTGGCACCAGATCTCCTCCTGGCGCAGCGCCTTCTCCACGAACCGATCGATCTGCGACGCGGTGCCCTCCTGGATCAGGGTCAGGATCACCCAGCCGGTGATCGAGTACTCGGGCCGCTGGACGCCGGCAGCGGTGAACTCCTGCTCGATCACCACCTGCTCGACGGCCTCGGCGGCCCGCCCCCACGGCTTGGGCCAGTGCGGCATCACGTAGCCGGTCGCGATCAGCTGGTCGCGCTGCGCGTCGGTGTCCAGCGCGGCGATCTCGACGGCGTCGGCGTGGATCCGGGTACGCATCTCCTCGGCCTCGGGCGGCAGATCCAGGCTGTTGGCCCGGGTGATGCCGGCGGCCGCGCTCTCGAACACGGCCAGGGCCGGGGCGTCGCCGCCGAACAGCGCCTGCACCGCCAGGGCGCGGCGCAGCTGCAGGTGGGCGTCGTGCTCCCAGGTGTAGCCGATACCGCCGTGCACCTGGATGTTCAGCTCGGCGTTGCGCACGTAGGCGGGGAACGCCAGGGTGGCAGCTACCGCGGCAACCAGCCGGAAGGCGTATTCGTCATCCCCTTCGGCGCGTGCGGCGTCCCACACGGCCGCGGTCGCCGCCTCGGCGCCGACCAGCATGTTCGCGCAGTGGTGCTTGATCGCCTGGAACGTGGCGATGGTCCGGCCGAACTGTTCGCGCACCTTGGCGTACTCCACCGCCGCGTCGGTGCAGTCCGCCGCGCCGCCGACGGCTTCGGCCGCCAGCAGCACCCGCGCCCGCGCCAGCGCCGACTCGCGCCCACCGGCCAGCACGTCGTCGGCGCTCACCCCGACACCGGTCAGCGTGACCCGTCCGGACCGCCGGGTCGGGTCGACATTGCCGGGCACGTCGATGTTCACCCCGGCCCGGTCACGCTCGAGGACCAGCACGTCCTCGCCGGCGGCGACCAGCAACAGGTCCGCCAGGCCCGCGCCCAGCACTATCCCGGCGTCACCGGAGGCCACCCCGCCGTCCAGGGCGACGTCGCCGGCCAGCCCCACACCGGCGGTGACGGAGCCGTCGATCAACCCGGGCAGCAGCCGAGCCTGCTGCTCGGGGGTGCCGGCGGCGGCAATCACCGCCGAAGCGATGACCGTCGGCACGAACGGCCCCGGCGCCACGGCCCGGCCCAGCTCCTCGATCACCACCACCAGTTCCGGCAGCCCGAAACCCGAACCGCCGTACTGCTCGTCGATGTGCAGCCCCAGCCAGCCCAGCCCGGCCAGCTCGTCCCAGAACGGCGGGCGGGCCTCATCGGCGGCGTCCAGCAGTGCGCGCGCTGCCGAACGGGCGTGCTGCGCGGTCAAGAATCCACGGGCCACGTCGGCCAGTTCGCGGTGGTCGTCGGTTACTGCGATGCCCATTGGAGGCCTCCTGGTTCGTATTTACTTGGGAGCGAAGCGTTGCCCGGCGTCCAGCCGCAGGCACTGCCCATTAAGCATGGGATTGTCGATGACGGCGGCGACCAGCTTGGCGAATTCCTCCGGCCGGCCGAGTCGTTTGGGGAACGCCGCGTCTTTGGTCAGGGCGCTGGCGAATTCCTCCGGGATGCCCTTGGTCAGGCCGGTGGCGAACAGGCTCGGTGCGATCGCCAGCACCCGGATGCCCACCGAACCCAGGTCGCGGGCCATGGTCAGCGCCATGCCGGCGATACCCGCCTTGGCGGCGGTGTAGGCGACCTGGCCGATCTGGCCCTCGAACGCCGCGATCGATGACGTGTTGATGATGACGCCGCGCTCGTCCTCTTCGGGCTCGTTGGTGCTCATGTGCGCGGCAGCGAGCCGGTTGAGGTTGAAGGTGGCGACCAGGTTCAGGTCGATCACCGACCGGAACGACTCCAGGTCGTGCGGGCCGGACTTGGACAGCGTGCGCTTGGCGATCCCGCCGCCGGCGGTGGTGACGATCACGTGCAGGCCGCCGAGCCCGTCCACCGCTGCGGCCAGCGTCTTCTCTGCCGCGTCGAAGTCGGTGATGTCCACCGGAAGGAAGGCGCCCCCGAATCCGGCCGCCACCTCCTTGCCCTCCGAACCCTCCCGGTCGAGCACGGCGACATCCGCGCCGCGGGCGGCCAACAGCTCCGCGGTGGCCCGGCCCATCCCCGAGGCCCCGCCGACGATGACGACCTTCTTGCCGCTGATCTCCACGCCAACTCCTTCAACCCGGTACCTGAGTATCTAGAACAAGTTATCGTTCCGCTCGGAATCCGCTGCCACTCGGGCATCCGGCAGGCCCCAAGGAGGTACCCGTGGCCGCACCGACCGCCGCGGCGCTGGTCGAACGACGCGACGGCCCGGTGAGCTATCTGCACACCGATCCCGAGCTGCCCGCGGTCGCCGTTGTCGACCGCTCCCCCATCTCCGGGCGTCACAAGCTGGTCCTCGGTGTGCTGGCCGTCGCCGGCGGCCTGGCGTGGGCGGTGATCGCGTTCGCCCGCGGCGAGTCGGTGAACGCGGTGTGGTTCGTGGTCGCCGCGCTGTGCACCTACATCATCGGGTTCCGTTGCTACGCAAGGTTTATCGAACGCAAGATCGTGCGGCCCCGCGATGAGCACGCCACCCCCGCGGAGATCTTCGAGGACGGCACCGACTATCTGCCGACCGACCGGCGGGTGCTGTTCGGTCACCACTTCGCCGCGATCGCCGGCGCCGGACCGCTGGTCGGCCCGGTACTGGCCACCCAGATGGGATATCTGCCGGGCACGATCTGGATCATCATCGGCGCCGTGGTGGCCGGCGGCGTGCAGGACTACCTGGTGCTGTGGTGCTCGACGCGGCGACGTGGCCGCTCACTGGGACAGATGGCCCGCGAGGAGCTCGGCACCGTCGGCGGGGCGGCCGCGATCATCGGGGTGCTGGTCATCATGGTGATCCTGATCGCGGTGCTGGCGCTGATCGTGGTGCGCGCGCTGGCAGTCAGCCCGTGGGGCGTGTTCTCCATCGCGATGACGATCCCGATCGCGCTGTTCATGGGGATCTATCTGCGGTTCCTGCGGCCCGGCCGGGTGTCCGAAGTGTCGCTGATCGGCATCGTCCTACTGCTGGGCGCTGTCGCGTCCGGCCGTTGGGTCGCCGAAACATCCTGGGGCGCGGCATGGTTCACACTGTCCCCGGTCACCCTGTCATGGTGCATCATCGGCTACGGCTTCGCGGCGTCCGTGCTGCCGGTATGGCTGCTGCTGGCGCCGCGCGACTACCTGTCGACGTTCATGAAGGTCGGCACCATCGCACTGCTGGCGATCGGCATCCTGATCGCCCGGCCGGTCATGGCCGCACCCGCCGTCTCGGAGTTCGCCCGATCGGGCGAGGGCCCGGTGTTCGCCGGCTCGCTGTTCCCGTTCCTGTTCATCACGATCGCGTGCGGGGCGCTGTCCGGGTTCCACTCACTGATCGCCTCCGGCACCACCCCGAAGCTGCTGGAAAAAGAGAGCCAGATGCGCCTGATCGGCTACGGCGGCATGCTGACCGAATCCTTCGTGGCCGTGATGGCGCTGATCACCGCCTCGATCCTGGACCAGCACCTGTTCTTCACCCTCAACGCTCCGGTCGCCGCGACCGGCGGCACCGCCGCCAGCGCCGCCGAGTACGTCAACGGGCTCGGTCTCGGCGGGTCGCCCGTGACCGCCGACCAGATCAGCGAGGCCGCCACCGCCGTCGGCGAGTCCTCGATCGTGTCGCGGACCGGCGGGGCGCCCACCCTGGCGCTGGGGATGGCCGAGGTACTGGGCCGGGTGTTCGGCGGGCCCGGCCTGAAGGCGTTCTGGTATCACTTCGCGATCATGTTCGAGGCACTGTTCATCCTGACCACGGTCGACGCCGGAACCCGAGTGGCCCGATTCATGCTCTCCGACTCGCTCAGCAACCTCGGCGGGCCACTGCGCAGGCTGGCCAACCCGGGGTGGCGGGTCGGGACGTGGGCGGTCAGCCTGGCCGTGGTCGCCGGCTGGGGTTCGATCCTGTTGATGGGCGTGACCGATCCGCTCGGCGGGATCAACACCCTCTACCCCTTGTTCGGTATCGCCAACCAGTTGCTGGCGGCCATCGCGCTGACCGTGGTGACCGTGATCGTGATCAAGAAGGCCCGACGGAGATCGGACCTCAAATGGGCCCTGATACCGGGTATTCCCCTGTTGTGGGACCTGACCGTCACCATGACGGCGTCGTGGCAGAAGATCTTCTCCGGCGACCCGCGGGTGGGCTACTGGACCCAGCATTTCGCCTACCGGGCCGCCGAACGTGCCGGTGAGACGTCGTTCGGATCGGCGGCCAACCCGGCCCAACTGCACGACGTTGTCCGCAACACCTTCATCCAGGGCAGCCTGTCGGTCGTGTTCGCCTCCCTCGTCGCCGTGGTGTTCGTCACCGGGATCGTGGTGTCATTACGGGCGATTCGCGAGACCGCGCCGCCCACCGAAGCCACGCCGGTGCTGTCCCGGCGGTTCGCGCCCGCCGGGCTGATCCCGACGGCGGCCGAGCGAAAGGTGCAGGCGCAATGGGACGCCCGGCAAGCACTCTAGTGCGGGCGGTCCGCCACGTCGGCTGGTATTGGGCGAGCCTGCTCGGCGACAACCATTACCAGCGTTACGTGGAATACCGCCGCCGGGCACACCCGGGCGAGCCGGTGCTCTCCGAGCGGGACTACTGGCGGCGGCGTCACGAAGCCGATCCCGGAGTGCGGTGCTGCTGATCGGCGACACTTCCGTCGGGCATGATCAGATGCGTGTCTGACATCACCCGCAAGGGGGCGGCGCGTAACGCCAAGCTGGCGGGCCTGCCGCTGAGCATCGCCGGGCGCGCCGCGCTCGGGCTGGGCAAGCGGCTGGCCGGAAAGTCCAAGGACGAAGTCACCGCCGAACTCATGGAGCAGGCCGCCGAGCAGATCTTCACCGTCCTCGGTGAGCTCAAGGGCGGTGCCATGAAGGTCGGCCAGGTGCTGTCGGTCCTGGAGGCCGCGGTGCCCGCGGAGTTCGGCGAGCCCTACCGCGAAGCACTGACCAAACTGCAGAAGGACGCCCCGCCGCTGGCCGCCGACAAGGTCCACCGGGTCCTGGACGCCCAGCTGGGCACCAAGTGGCGGACGCGGTTCAGCGCCTTCGACGACGAGCCGGTCGCGTCGGCCAGCATCGGCCAGGTGCACCGGGGTGTGTGGTCCGACGGCCGGGCGGTCGCCGTCAAGATCCAGTACCCGGGCGCCGACGAGGCCCTGCGCGCCGACCTCAAGACCCTGCGGCGGCTGACCAGCGTGCTCAAACCACTCGCCCCCGGCGCCGACGTGCAGGGCATCGTCGACGAGTTGATCGAACGCGCCGACATGGAACTGGATTACCGGCTCGAAGCCGACAATCAGCGCGCCTTCGCCAGGGCCTACACCGGCCACCCGCATTTCGCGGTGCCCCATGTGGTGGCCAGCGCGCCCAAGGTGGTGATCCAGGAGTGGATCGACGGCATCGGAATGTCCGCGATCATCGCCGACGGCTCCGCCGAGCAGCGCGACCTGCTGGGCACCCGGCTGGTCCAGCTGATCGCCGACGCTCCGGCCCGGGTGGGGCTACTGCACGGTGACGCCCACCCGGGCAATTTCATGCTCATGTCCGACGGCCGGATGGGCGTGATCGACTTCGGCGCGGTGGCGCCGCTGCCCGACGGATTGCCCATCGAGCTGGGCATGGCCCTGCGATTCGCCGGACAGTCCAACTACGACCTGCTGCTGCCCACCCTGGAGAAGGCCGGATTCATCCAGCCCGGCGAACAGATCTCCGTCGAGGACGTCGACGACATGCTGCGCCGCTACGTCGAACCGGTCGCGCCCGAGGTGTTCCACTTCAATCGCAGGTGGTTGCAGAAACTGGCGGGCGCCCAACTGGACCAGTCGGTTCGCCAGATCAAGACCGCGCGCCAGCTGGATCTGCCGCCCGAACTCGCGGTGCTGGCACGGGTCACCGCGACCACGGTCGCCATCCTGGCTCAGCTGGATGCGCATGTGCCGGTACGGGCGATCGCACTCGAGCTGCTTCCCGGCTACGCGACGTAGATCACGCGATTGCCGCGCGGCGCTCGGGTGTGCGCGGCCCGCGTCGGGCCGTGTCCAAACCTTAATGAAGGCTTGACCGAGTCGTGGGCATCAGCGAGCCGATTCGTGGCCCGAATCTCCCTACCATCAACGGCGATAACTCCAGTTACAAGTTCGGGAAGGTACGCCGGAGATGTGGACAGCGGTGCGCGCAGCGGTTGTGGTGGTCGGGGTAGCGGTCACGACGGTTCTGATGCCCCCTGGAACGAGTTCGGCGGCGGCCAGCCAGCCATCGGGCGGCAGCATCGCATCGATCCTGCCCGCCCCGGGTACGGTCGTCGGCGTCGCGCATCCGGTGGTGGTGACCTTCGTCGGCCCGGTGCTCGACCGGCGGGCCGCCGAGCGCAGCGTCGCGGTACGCACGACGCCGCCCATGACCGGAACCTTTGAGTGGGTCGATGACAACGAGGTGCAGTGGATTCCGGACCACTACTGGCCGGCACACAGCACCGTGGCGCTGTCGGTGGGCAAACTCTCCGCCGATTTCAGCACGGGCGCGAAGGTGGTGGGCGTGGCCAGCATCTCCGCGCACACGTTCACGGTGACCGTTGACGACGAAGAAGCCGGACCGCTGCCGACGCCGCACCACCGCCCGCACTGGGGCGAAGACGGAGTCATGCCCGCCACCATGGGCAAGGCCGAATTCCCCACGCCGACGGGCAACTACACCGTGCTGGCCAAGGACCGCAAAGTCCTGATGGACTCCAGCAGCGTCGGCATTCCGATCGACTCCGCCGAGGGTTACCGGTTCGACGTCGAACAGGCTGTACGCATCACCCGGCGCGGGCTCTACATCCACTCCGCACCCTGGGCACTGCACTCGATGGGCCTGGAGAACGTCAGCCACGGCTGCGTCGGCCTGAGTCCGACGGACGCGGAATGGTACTTCGACCGGGTCAACATCGGTGACCCGGTGATCATCAAGGAGTAGTGCCGCCGAACTCGACTGGCAGGGCATCGATCCCGTTGATCCAGGGCAGCTCTGACCGGGTGGCGTCAGCGAGCCGGCGGATGTCGGGGGTGATGTCGGCCAGCGCCCCGAATACGAGGTTGATCTGCATCCGGGCTAGGTTCGCACCGATGCAGTAGTGCGCACCCGGCGCCCCGAATCCCAGGTGGGGGTTGGGGCTGCGCAGGATGTCGAACGTGAACGGGTCCTCGAACACCTCGTCGTCATAGTTGGCCGAGCCGTAGAACATTCCGACCCGCTCCCCCTTGGCGATGCGCACCCCGCCGAGTTCGACATCGCGCATCGCGGTGCGCTGGAAGGAGATGACCGGGGTGGCCCAGCGGACCACCTCGTCGGCCATGGTCGGCGGGCGGTCCTGCACGTAGCGCCGCCATTGCTCGGGGTGATCGATGAACGCCAGCATCCCGTGCGAGGTGGCGTTGCGGGTGGTTTCGTTGCCGGCGACCATCAGCATCATCACGTAGTAACCGAATTCCAGCGCGGTCAGCGCTTCCCCGTCGATCGTCGCGGTGACCAGGGCCGTGGCGATGTCCTCGCGCGGGCTGTTCTTCCGGTCTTCTGCCAGCTGGTAGGCGTAGCCCAGCAGCTCGGCGGAGGCCTGCATGCCGTCTGCGACGGCCTCCGGTTCACCCGTCCCGCCGCCCACCAACCGGTTGCTCCACTCGAAGACGTGCCGGCGCTCGTCTGCCGGCACGCCGATCAGCTCGCAGATGGTCGTCAACGGCAGCTGCGAGGAGACCTCGGCGACGAAATCGCCGGTGCCGCGCTCAGCAGCGGCCGCAACGATCTCGCGCGCTTGGCGGTCCAGTGAGTCCCGCATGCCGGCGACGACTCGGGGGGTGAATCCGCGCGACACGATCCGGCGCAGCTTGGCATGCTTGGGTCCGTCGAGGAACAGCATCACGTTGTCGCGACTGGCTTCATGGACTTCCGCGTTGCTGGTGGTGTTGGTTCGGATCAGCGAGGTGTTCTCATGCGAGGAGAACACCTCGTCCTGCAGTGAAACCGCCCGGACATCGGCGTGTTTGGTGACCACCCAATAGCCCTCGTCCGGGTATCCCGAGGCCCCGAGCGGCTGGGCGTTCCACCAGATCGGTTCGGTCTTGCGCAGCAGTGCGAACTCCTCGTGCGGAATCCGTTCGGCGATCAGGGCGGGGTCGGTGAAGTCGAAGCCGTCGGGCAGCAGGCGATCTGTCTCCGTCATCGTGTTCCCTCTCGGTCGATCAACGGTTGCCACGTCATACCGCCCTCACCGCCGACGACGAAACCGGCTGAGGGAGCGGTGAAATGCGATCCGAGCAGCAGCGCCCGCTCGTCGACGATCCGGCGCAGCAGCTTCTCCCGGCTGGCGCGGGCCGCGCCGGGGTCGGCGTCGGGCAGCGCGGCGATCTCGGGGTCGCCGATCTGAATCGGATGGTGCACGGTGTCGCCGCCGATGTAGGCGACGGCGCCGTCGGACTCGACGCGCACCGCCACGTGGCCCGGGGTGTGCCCGGCGGCTGGCACCAGCCGGACATTGTCGGTCACCTGGTGGTCGGGGTCGACCAAACGCAGTTTGTCGTGTTGCGCCAGCGGTACAACGCATTCCGCCGGGGCGCGGTCCTCACCGGTGCACTCGCACCAGTGCTGATGCTCGGCCTCGGTCAGCAGGTAGTCGGCGTTCGGGTAGGTCGGCACCCACTGGCCGTCCCGTTCGACGGTGTTGCGGCCGGCGTGGTCGCGGTGCAGATGGGTGCACACCACAGCCGTGATGTCTTCGGGGGCAGTTCCGGTGGCGGCCAACGACTCCTCGTGCCGGTCCGGTATGCCCCGCGGCTGCAGGAAGCTTCCGGCGAAGCAGGTGTCGACCAGCACGCGCGCCGCGGCGGACTCGATCAAGTAGGACTGGATCGCCATCAGGATGTTGCCCGCCGCATCGACGTAGTCCGGTACCAGATGTGCCGGAAGCCGGGCCGGCTGGTTGGCGAACAGCCGGGATGCCGGAATCGGGATGACCGCCTGTAGAACCGCGTGAATCCGCACTTCGCCGACCGTCCAGTGCTGCACGCCCATGGTCCCCTTCTCGCACGGCGATCGTATGACACAAATCATTTGGATTCAACGATTCGTGTCGCCGTCCGAGCAGCGGCTGATCTGGCACACTCGACCCGTGTCAGCACCCACCGTCCGGTTCCGGCGGCTCGCCGAACAGGTGGCCGACGAGCTCCGCCGGCGCATCCTCGCCGGCGAGCTCACCGACGAGCATGTGCTGCCCAAGGAAGACGAGCTGTTGGTCGAGTTCGCCATCAGCAAGCCCTCGCTGCGCGAAGCGATGCGCATCCTGGAGGCCGAGGGACTGCTCACCGTGCGCCGCGGCAAACACGGCGGCGCGGTGATCCACCGCCCCACTCCGGCAAACGTCGCTTACACGATGGGCCTGGTGCTGGGATCCCAGCAGGTCAGCCTGGCCGATGTCGGCACCGCGCTGCTGCAAGTCGAGCCGGCCTGCGCAGCACTGTGCGCGGGCCGTCCCGACCGCAAGAGCACCGTGGTGCCGATTCTCCGTCGGCTGCATGAGGAATCGGTCGCGTCCGTCGAAGACCTGCAGCAGGCCACCTCGGCCAGCCGCCGCTACCACGAGGCACTCGTCACCCACTGCGGCAACACGACCATGCTCGTGATGGCGGGCGCCCTGGAAACCCTGTGGTCGGCTCACGAGCAAAGCTGGTCGAGCCAAGTCACCGACCACTCGACGGTCCCGGTGGACGAACGACGCGCCGTCCTGGAGGATCACCGTCAGGTGATCGACGCGATCGACGTCGGCGACGCCCAGCGGGCCCGGGAACTCGCCGCGGCGCACCTGCTGCACGTCCAGCACTACCCGGGCCGGTCGGGCATCGTCGATCCGGCGATGATCCGCCCGGGCGGGCTCCGCCCCTCGCGGGACTGACCCGAACCAATGGGCTCATGCCGCATTGACCTTCCGTCTCATTTCCATATGATTTGGTCATGGTGGTGATCGGTGGATCGTCTGAATCGCCGAACAGGCCCGGTGGTGCGGCGGTCTGGTCGCCCTCGGTGACACCGCCCATCGGCGTCGAGCTGAGCGAGGAACAGGCGCTGGCCGTGGCATTCCGGCACCTCGCTGCGATCGGTTTCGCCGAGAACATGGCCGGTCACATCACCTGGCAACCCGACGGCCGAACCGAAATGCTGGTCAACCCCTGGGGACTGTGGTGGGCCGAGCTGACCGCCTCCGACATCTGCGTCGTCGACTCCGGTGCCCGGGTGATCCGCGGCCGCTGGGATGTCACCCCGGCCATCCACATCCACACCGAACTGCACCGGGCCCGCTCCGACGCGCGGGTGGTGGTCCACAACCACCCCTACTACGTCAGCCTGCTGGCGTCCCTGCAGAGTCCGCCCGAGTTGGTTCACCAGACCGGTGCGCTGTTCCTGGACGACCTGTGCTTCGTCGACACCTACGACGGCGAAGTCGACACTGCTGCCCGCGCCGCCGAACTTGCCGGCCGGATCGGCGGCGCGAACGTGGCCATCCTGGCCTCCCACGGGGTCATCGCCATGGGGCGCACGCTGGCCGAGGCGGTGTATCGGTCGGCCACCATCGAACGGGTCTGCAAGCTGGCCTACCACGTCATGTTGACGGGCCGGACGCCGACGCCGATGAAACGCTCCGACATGGCCGGTATGCAGGCATCGTTGATCGAACGCGCCGCCGATGTGTACTGGGCGGGTGCGGCGCGCATGGCCATCAAGGCCGACCGCCAGGTGCTGGACTAACCGAATCGAGGTCAACCGGTGAAATCGCTCGACGAGCTCAGCGCCGATCTGAGCTTCACCACCGCCAAAGCCGGAGCCGAGCGCACGGTGACGTTCCTGCCGGAACCGCCACGCGCACAACGCCGTTACACGGTGATCTCGGTGGACGACCACATCGTCGAACCTCCGGACACCTTCGAAGGCCGTGTCCCGCACAGACTGGCCGACCGGGCGCCGAGAGTGGTGGAGACCGACGAGGGCGGCCAGACCTGGATCTACGACGGGCAATCGCTGCCCAACGTCGGGTTCAACGCCGTCGTCGGCCGCCCGGTGTCGGAGTACGGGTTCGAGCCCGCCCGGTTCGACGAGATGCGGCGCGGCGCCTGGGACATTCACGAACGCATCAAGGACATGGACCTCAACGGCGTCTACGCCTCGCTAAACTTCCCCTCGTTCCTGCCCGGATTCGCCGGTCAGCGTTTGCAGTTGACGACCAAGGACCGCGACCTCGCGCTCGCGTCGGTGCGCGCCTGGAACGACTGGCACCACGAAGTCTGGGCCGGCTCGTACCCGGACCGCATCATCGGATGCCAGCTGCCGTGGCTGCTGGACCCGGAGCTGGCGGCGGACATGATCTACCAGAATGCCGAAAGGGGCTTCCGCGCGGTCACTTTCAGTGAGAACCCGGCCATGCTGGGGTTGCCGACCATTCACTCGGGCTACTGGGAGCCGATGATCGCCGCGTGTTCCGATACCGGCACGGTGATCAATCTGCACATCGGATCGTCGGGCTCGGCGCCGTCGACCACCGACGACGCACCCCCCGATGTGCAGGGCGTGCTGTTCTTCGCCTACGCCATCTCGGCCGCGGTGGACTGGCTGTACTCGGGTTTCCCCAGCCGCTACCCCGAGCTGAAGATCTGCCTGTCCGAAGGCGGGATCGGCTGGGTCGCAGGTCTGCTGGACCGGCTCGACCACATGCTCAGCTACCACGAGATGTACGGAACCTGGAAGGCCCTCGGCGAAACCCTGTCGCCGGCCGAAGTGCTGCAGCGCAACTTCTGGTTCTGCGCGGTCGAAGACCAGTCGTCGTTCTGCCAGCACGAACGCATCGGCACCGATCACATTCTGCTCGAGGCCGACTACCCGCACTGCGACTCCACCTGGCCCAACACCCAACGCGTGATCCACGAGGAGATCGGTAACCTGCCGCCGGACGTGATCCGGAAATTCACCTGGGAGAACGCCTCTCGGCTGTATCAGCATCCGGTGCCCGAGGCCGTTCAGCGCGATCCGGATGCGTTCTAGAGATGGCCGCACCCGCTCCGCTGCGCGTCGCGGTGCTCGATGACTACCAGGGCATCGCCGAGGCCGTGGACTGGTCAGCGATTCCGCGCCCCGTCGACCTGCTGGCCATCCGCGAGCACGTTGCCCCCGGCGATGACCTGGTCGCACGCCTGGCCGATCGTGAGGTGGTGGTCGCGATGCGCGAGCGCACCCCGATCGACGCCGATCTGCTGGCCCGGCTGCCCGCGTTGAAGCTGTTGGTCACCACCGGCCCGTTCAACGCCGCGATCGACGTGGCGGCCGCGCACCGGCTCGGGATCACGGTGTGCGGAACCGGCGGGATCATCACGCCGACGGTCGAACTGACCTGGGCGCTGATCCACGCGCTGCAGCGGCACCTGATCGCCGAGGATGCGGCGTTGCGCGCCGGCAACTGGCAGACGACCGTGGGGGCCGATCTGGCGGGGGCCACGCTGGGGCTGGTCGGACTGGGCCGCATCGGCCGGCTGGTGGCCGCGGTGGGGCACGCCTTCGGCATGCGGGTGGCTGCGTGGAGCCCGAACCTCACCGCGGAGCGGGCTGAGCAAGCCCACGCCGAGCTGCTCGACCGGCGCGGCCTGTTCGCGGCCGCGGACGTGGTGTCGCTGCACCTGGTGCTCTCCGAGACCACCCGGGGCGTCGTCGGCCGCGACGAGCTCGCCGCGATGAAACCCAGTGCCATCCTGGTCAACACCTCCCGCGGTGGCTTGGTCGACGAGGAGGCGCTGGTCGAGGCACTGCGCTCGAAGCGGATCCGCGGCGCCGGACTCGACGTCTACAGCGCCGAGCCGCTGCCGGCCGGGCACCCGTTGACGAGCCTGCCCAACACCGTGCTCACGCCGCACCTGGGCTATGTCACCGAAAATTGCATGAACCGGTTCTACCGGGACATCGTCGACGACATCGCCGCCTACTGTGCGGGTACTCCGCGACGGCTTGTGACGGGTTGATCGAGTACCGGACATTTCGCCTCGAATAGCAATGTCCTCAAACGGCGACAATACATATGCGGCATCAGGTGGATAACAATTCGATAGAAATGACAGAATTAATCAAACCACGAATATCCACACGAAAGAGGGGCCCACGGACAGTTGTCCGCGGGCCCCTCTTTGTGGAAGCTGTTATTTCGTTCCGCCGGCCAGCCCGATGGGTGCGCCGATAACGTCTGTCGCCAGACCCGCCACAGGACTCGCCGCGGCGGCACCGGCTGGACCGGGGGCCACGAAGGGCACCGGTGGTGGCGCGCCGGGGATCGGTGGGATCGGGGCGATCGGCACCGGCGGCACCGGCCCCGGAGGAAGCCCCACGGGCACCACAGGGCCTGCCAGGGTGGTCAGATCAGCTACCGCAGGCCCACACGGGACCCCTGCAGCTGCCCCAGTGGCGCCGACAAGCGTGGCGTCGGCCCCGGCCGGACCCACGAACGAGGCCAGGCCCCCGTTACACACCGGCCCGCCCACCGGCAACGGCGCCATCGAGAATGGCGCAGCTGCCGCACTGGCGCTGAAAATCAGCGCACTTGCACAAAAGCCAATACCGGCGAATATCGCGATACCGGGTCTCCCGAGGCTCTTCAACGCAAACTCCGATGTTAGTATCCAGCCCCCCGGACACGCAGTTCTTCGACTGCGAAAGAACCGTATCACAGCGCTGTAAGTAACTCGGAACGCAATTTAATTCGTTACCGGACCGATGCGGATCGGCCACGTCGGCCCTGCGTCCGCCGAACGACCTGCCGAACTTCTGCAAGTCGGTTCCACAGCACCCGAAAGACAATCAGGTACTCACAAAATGAGTGGAGCTAAGGGGACTCGAACCCCTGACCCCCACACTGCCAGTGTGGTGCGCTACCAGCTGCGCCATAGCCCCGCGATGTCGTGCTCATCGAAGCTACACCACCGCTATGCCCAGGCTCAAAACACCTGGTCGTTGTGACCGCCGATCAGGCCGGATGCTGGTTCTGGTGCTGCCCGTAGGGCACCGCGTCGACCAGCGTGACCGTCACGTTCGCGCCACTGGGCACCTGGTAGGTGCGCTGCTCACCGCGTCGGGCACCGGTGATCGCCTTGCCGAGCGGCGACTGCGGCGAGTACACCTCCATCCCGCTCTGGTCGTCGTCGCGCACACCGAGCAGGAACGTCTCGCTGTCCCCGTCGTCGTAGCGGACCGTGAGCACCATGCCGGGCTCGGCGACGCCGTCGTCCGGCGGATCCTCGCCCACCACCGCGACCGCCAGCAGGTCGTGGATCTGGTGAATCCGAGCCTGCCGGGACTGCTGTTCGCTGATGTCCTCGGTGCCCGAGCCCAGATGCGGCTCAGACAGTTCCTCCAGCTCGGCCAGCAGCCGATCCTTGGTTTGCTGTGTCATCCAGACACCTTGCGAATCAGCCATCGACAATCTCCTTTACAACAGAACTGCTCGGATACCTACGGCGGGGCCAGTCAGCGCAACGGATCGAGTTCACGCAACACGGCGGACTGTTTGCCGGTTGTGATCTGCTCGGCCAGCAACCGACCTGTCACCGGGCCGTGCGTCAGCCCCCACATACCGTGCCCGCCCGCGACGTAAACCGTACGCGGGCACACCTCTCCCACCACCGGCCGCCCGTCGGGGCTGACCGGGCGCGGGCCCACCCACACGTCGGTGCGCTCATCCCAGCGCACACCGTCGAGCAGCGGGCGGGTCGCCGCCACGATCGCATCGACCCGCGCCGGAACGATCGGGCCGTCCGGATCACCGAACTCCATGGTGCCGGCGACCCGCAGCTTGGCGTTCAACGGTGTACAGGCCACCCGGGCGTCGGGCAGGTAGATCGGGCCGGTGACGGGTCCGTCCACCGGCACCGTGAAGGAATAGCCACGGCCGGCCCGTACCGGCACCCGCACCCAGCGGTCCGCGAGCCGAGACAGCCAGGCGCCGTTGGCTATTACCGCCGCCGCAGCGGTCAACTTCGTACCGTCGGACCCCGTCACCGTGGCACCGGCGTCGGCCGGCGACACGTCGATCACGTCCATGGTGTGCAACGCGGCGCCGCGCTCCACCACCGCGCGTCCCAGCGCGGTCACGAACCGGCCGGGGTCCAGGAACCGTTGGTCGTCGATCTGGACCGCGGCGGCCACCGCGGCCGATGCCAGCGGCACCCGTTCCCGCAGTGCCGCGCCGGTCAGTTCGGTGCCGAACACCGGTCGGCCGGCCTCGGAGAACCGCCGGAGCTCGTCGAGCAGCCGCTCGGCGTCAGCCGAGGTGCGGAAGATCGCGGTGATGGGAGCGTCGGTCACCGGGGCGTCCACCCCGTTGGCCACCAGCACGTCGTAGGTCTCGATGCATTCGGCGCTCAGCGGCGCGTTCGCCCGCACCGCGCGGCGCCACGCCGACGGGCGGCTGTTGGCGGCGAACCGCGCCAGGAACGCCCACAGGGCCGGGCCCGAATTCAACGGAACCTGCAGCGGCGCGGTCCGGCTGAGCAGTGACCGCAGTCCGAAGCGCAAATTGGCGGGCTCGTTGAGGGGAATGGCCAGCGCCGGGGAGATCCAGCCGGCATTGCCCCATGAGGAACCGGCCGCCACCCCGGTGCGGTCGACGACTGTGACCTCAACACCGCGCTCCTGCAGGAACCAGGCGGTCGACAACCCGACGATGCCGGCGCCCACCACGATCACCGACCGTGGTGCGCCGTCGATCCGGTCGCGGACACCCATCACTCCATGATGCGGCTGTCGTGCAAAACCCGGCTTGACCGATTCACACAACGGCGACGTCAGTGTTTGTCGAGTTTCGACATGTCACCCGCTGCGAGCTCGATCATTGCCGCGAAACGGGTGCGGGGATCGTCCAGGCCCAGCGGTGTCACCTCGGCCATCTTGCGCAGCCGGTAGCGCATCGTGTTCTCGTGTACACCCAGCTGCTCGGCGGCCTGTGCCAGATCCCCCTGGGCGTCCAGCCAGGCCCGCAGGGTGGCCATGTACGGGGTGCCGTGTGCCGCGTCGTGGTGGCGCAGTTCGGCGACCGGCCCGCGGACCGGTACCCGACCGGATCGCGCCGCGGTGTGCAGCCGCCACAGCACGATCCGGTCCCAGGACTCGTCGTAGGCCGGCGGCTGGTCGTCTGGCGCCCCGGCTTCGTGCAGCGCCAGGCATTCCTCGGCTTCGCGGCGCGCCGCGGTCAGCTCCGCCACCTCGGCGACCGCACTGATCCCTGCCAGCACGCTGGCCTGCTGCGGCAGCGCCGAGCACAGTCCGCCCACCCATTGCCGGGCCGCTGCCGCATCCTCGGCGGGCAGCAGCGTGTACACGGTGTTGGCGGCCAGCGCGCTGCGTCCGGGACGCGACCAGCCGAACCCGGTTGTGCCGGCTTCGAAGGCCAACAGCAGCCCGGCGTGCGGCTGGGTTGCGATCCTGGTTCGTACGGCGATCACCCGCAGCGGCGTGGGCGGCAGACCCAACCGAGCCAGCAGGGCCGCCGCGTCGGCAAAGTCAATGCCACCGTCCAGCAGCCGGGTCACCCACTCGGATTCGACCTGGCGTTCCAGATCCGCGCTGGCGCGGGACCGCAGCAGATGCAGGGCCACCGTGCGGGCGCCGTCGGCGAGGGCGGTCAACCGCCGCCCACTCAGCGGCGACAGGCAGGCCACCCACACCGCACCGAGCAGTTCCCGGCCGGTCCGCACCGCCACCACCATCCGACCGGTCAGGCCGTGCTCGGGGTCGGGAGCGACGAACAACGGCTCGTCGTGCATCTCCAAATATGTTAGTACCCCACGCTTTTCGAATAATTCCCGTAGTGTCCCGGACTCCTGCCGGTTCAGGATCGTCGCCGAGCGTGCCGGATCGGCGTGCCGCTGGCCGCGCGAATAGGACAGCAGCCGACCCAGCTGGTCCTCGATGGTGACCGCTCCCCCGACCGCATCGGCGAGGCTGTCGGCCACCGCGAATAAATCTGTTGGGCCGCGGCCGGATTCGGTCTCCCTGCCCTCGAGCACCAACCCGTAGACGACCGCGGCCAATTCGCTCCAGGACACCGCGGGGTCCACCACCAGCACGGCCAGGGACTCGCCCTCTCCGGCGAATGCGGTCTTGTCTTCGACGCCGCGCACCAATACGGCGACCGCCTTGGCCGCCACCGCCCAGCGCACCGCCTCCTTTACCGAGCGGGCACCGACGGCCAGCAGTACATCGCCGACGGCGGCACGTTCACCCGTCGCCTCGTGCATCACCACGCTGCTCAGCGGCGTCGTCCGCGGGACGGAACAGAACCGAAGGCGAACCCCGTAGCTGCCCACCACGTTGACCAGTCGGTCCAGCGTCACCATCAGCCGAGCCTAGCCACGTCGCGCCGCCGATCCCGCCGATCGGACTGCGCCCGCGGGTCTCCGGCGCCATCACCCAGGCGGCCGTTGCCACCAGCAGGACGGCGCCGCTGATCACGAATCCCCACTCGAAGGACAGTCGCTGGGCGATCTGCCCGACCACCAGCGACCCGAAGATGGATCCGAGATCGGCCGTCATCTGATATGTCGCGACCGCCGTGCCGGCCCGGGCCTGATTGCCGACCAGGTCGGCGATCACGGCCTGCTGCGGCGCCCCGTACATGCCACTGGCCAGCCCACTCAGATACGCCGCGATCAGGAACACCGCCAGTGACGAGCTCGCTCCTAGCAGGATGGTCGCACAACCGGAGACCAGCAGCCCGGTGATCAGCGGGCCCCGCCGGCCGATCCGGTCGGACAGGTGGCCGCTGGGCAGCACCGCGCAGACATTGCCGATCCCGATCGTCGCCAGCGCGAGGCCGGCGAATGCGGGGCCGCGGTCCAGGACCTCGGTGACGAACAACGGCACCAACGCGACCCGCAGCCCGAACACCGACCAGCCGGTGGCGAAGTTCGACAGCAGCGCCGAGCGATAGGCACGGTGCGTCAGCGCGTCACGCACCGACACCGTGGGCCCGGACGAGTCGGCCGGTGCTGCCAGGTGGGAGTGGCGCAGGCTGACGAATACGACGCTGGCGGCCACCAGCAGCACCGAACCGTAGAACAGGAACGGCGCCCGGAGGCCGAAACCGGCCGTCAGACTGCCCAATACCGGTCCACCGACGGTCCCCAGCAGGAACGCGGTGGCGAACAGACCAGCGACTCGCCCGCGCGCATCCGCCGGGCTGACCCGGATCATCAGGCCCACCGCGGCGATGAAGAACATCGTCGAACCGACGCCGCCCAGCGCCCGGAAAACCAGTAACTGCCAGTAGGTCTCAACGAAGGCGCAGGCGGTGGTGGACACCGAGACGATCAACAGGCCGCTCACATAGACCCGGCGCTCCCCCACCCGCTGCACCAGCACGCCGCTCACCGGCGCGAAGCACAACCGGGTCAGCGCGAACGCCGTGATGAGGAACGTCGTCGCAGAGATGCTCACGCCGAAATGGCGGGCGTAGACCGGCAATACCGGCGACACCACCCCGTAGCCGAGTGCGATCAAGAAGTTCGCGCTGAGCAGCACCCAGATCTCTCGCGGCAACCGCATTCGGGCGGCGCGCGAGTCAGAGGTCACCCGATAACCTTAGTCATCGCTCAGGACGGGCGGATCGGCCACGGTCCGTACCAGGCGGCGGAAGGGGGCGCGACGACGTGTCAGCACCCGACGTCCGTGAGCTGGCCGCGATTTTCGGCGGTGGGGTGCTGGGCGGGTTGGCCCGCGCCGCGCTGGAGACCGTCACGCCGGCGGATCCGACGCAGTGGCCGTGGGCGACATTCGGCGCCAACATCGTCGGCGCATTCCTGCTGGGCTACTTCACCACGCGATTGCTGGAGCGGCTGCCGATGTCGAGTTATCGGCGGCCGCTGTTGGGCACCGGATTGTGCGGTGCGCTGACCACCTTCTCCACCATGCAGGTCGAGATCCTGCGGATGCTCGAGCACGGCCGGCCGGGTCTGGCCCTGGGTTACCTGTCGGCCGGCGTGGCGGTGGGTCTGGCGGCGATCCACCTGGCCACCGCCCTGGTGCGACGGGTGCGGGTGCGCCGATGAGCCCGCTGGTGTGGGTGTGCGTCGGCCTGGCCGGGGGCGTCGGCGCGGTGCTGCGGTTCGTGGTGGACCGCGCCGTGGCACGCCGGGTCGCGTCGGCGTTTCCGGCGGGCACCCTGGTGGTGAACCTCAGCGGCGCCGCTGTCCTCGGCCTGATGAGCGGGCTCGTGTTGCCGGCCGAGGTGACTTTGCTGGCCGGCACCGCACTGATCGGTTCCTACACCACCTTTTCCACCTGGATGCTGGAGACGCATCGGCTGGCTGAGGAGCGCCAGTTCCGCACCGCGGCGGCCAACATCGTCGCCGGGATCGTCCTGGGCCTGGCCGCCACGGAGCTCGGGCGTTGGGTCGCCGGATCGCTGTGACCCTGGCCATTGCCCCGCCCCGGTAATCTCAACCCGGCGGTTGGCGAAGGCTCGACGAAGGAGAGGCGAAGCTGGACCGCCGACTCCAAACCCGGAGGCCAGATCATGATGAGTTACCGCGACAACGAGGTTCGACGATGAGCGGCGCCGTGGACACGGCCCGAAGCGCCGGCCCGGACGGAGAACCGCAGCTGCCCGCACTGCTGCGATTGTGGGACCGTCGGGCCGCGTTCAAACCGTTTGCCGTGGCCGGTGCCGGCGCGATCGTGGCCGGCGGTGTACTGGCCGCAGCCATCGCCGCGCCGGCGCCCACCCGCCACGGCGTCTGGGCGGCCGCCTACCTGGTGCTGGTGCTGGGGGTCGGCCAGCTGGTGATCGGGGCGGGCCAGGCGTTGCTGCCCGCCGAGCCGCCGACACCGGGCACGGCGGCAGTCACCGCCGCGGCGTTCAACGTCTCCGGCGCCGCGATCGTGCTCGGGGTGGTCACCGATCACATCGTGGTGTTCGACGCGGGTTCGGCGCTGCTGCTGGCCGCGCTGGCGAGGTTGCTCTACGGCGCCCGGCGCAGTGCGCAACGCGGCTGGGCGCTGTGGGCCTACCGGCTGTTCATCACGGCGCTGATCGTGAGCATCCCGATCGGGGCGCTGATCACCACCGCCGGCCGAGGCTAGGCCGGCACTCCGTCACTGTTGGGCCAGCAATTTGGCCAGCACCGCCGCCTGACTGCCGTCGACGTCGCGGGTCGCGGTCACCAGGGTGACGGTCTTGTGGCCGCGGGTCAGCTCGCGCAGCGCGTCGAACGCGGCGGCACCCTGCGGGGTTCGCAGTTCGGCTTCGTAGCGGGTGACGAACTCACCGAAACGCTCCGGCTGGTGGTTGTACCAACTGCGCAGCTCCCGCGACGGCGCTGCGTCCTTGAACCACCGCCCCACCCGGGGATCGTCTTTGTGGAATCCCCGCGGCCAGACCCTGTCGACGAGGATTCGCTCGCCGTCGGCCGCGCTGGGTTCGTCGTAGACGCGGGTCACCCGGAAGGTGGTTTTAACGGCCATAATCCATAATATCGCCGGCAGCTGGGCCGCTGCCCCAGATCGGGAACCGCAGCTGGTGCTCGCCGGCATGCAGAAGACCTCCTTGCCGACGTGTCGGCAAGGAGGTCTCGGCTGTTCAGTTGTGGAGCTGCCGGGAATCGAACCCGGGTCCTACGGCATTCCCTCAAGACTTCTCCGTGCGCAGTTCGCTATGCCTCTACTTGGATCTCCCGGTCACGCGAACAAGCCGAGATGACGATCCCAGTCGCTGTTGGTGTCCCGATAAATCCCGCGACCGGACGTATCGGTGGATCCCTCTAGTCGATGCCAGGGTCCGGGCCGAGGGAGGTCCCGGTCTGACAGGCTCACCGTCGCTTAGGCAGCGAGGGCGAAGTCGCTCTGAAGAGCGACCTTTGCCGGAGTAAGTGCAACCTTGGCGCTTACTTGTTTACAGCGACGCTTAACGGTGGTCTCCTGCCTGCACCGGCACGCTTCCCTTGATTCGACACACGCAGTCGAAACCTTTCAGCCCCCTGTCCTTACTCTGTGCGGCCCGCCGTTTCGGCGAGACACCCCATGGTACCGGTCTGCAACGACAGGTCGCGACTATTTCTTCCCGAGCACGACCTGCGCCAGCGCCGTCACATGACGTAGTTCAGGTGCTGCACGATGCGGGCGCCGACATCCCGATCGCCGTCGAGTTCGACCGCCCCGGGTGCCGCCCGCCCACCGGCCACCCTGGTGAAAGTCACTCCGTCCATCCGGATCGTGGCGGTGGGCGCCTGCCCATCGAAGTCGTCGACCACCGTCGCGCGCCCGTCGACCGCCACCCGGATGGTGCGCGCCAGCGGCCCGGTCAGCTCGATGGCCACCCGGGAACCCTGCGGCGCGCCGCCGAGCTTGCCCACCACGAACCCCATGACGGCAGCCATCTCGTCGAGGGCCTGCCGGGACGCCGGGCCGGCCAGTTCCGGGCCGGCCGCCGGCAGCCCCAGCCCGTCGCGAATGTCGAGTTCGTGCATCCAACAGTCGAAGATCCGCACCCGCATGAACCGGCCGTAGCTGTCCGGGCCCACCGGAGTCATGGTCGGCGCGTTCCACGCCTGATCGGACATCCCCACCAGGACCGCGCGCCGCTCCTCGGTCACCGAACGGAACCGCCGCAGCAGCTCGGCAGCGGATTCGTCGCGCAGATGGCGAACCCAGCGTTCGTTCATCGCGCCGATCTCATTGCGGACGTGCGCGAAGGTCGACACGTCGAGATCGCTTTCGGGAGTGGGGATTCCGAGCAGCACGGACTCGGTGCCGGCGATGTGCGAGACGACGTCGCGCACCGACCATCCCGGCAGCGGAACCGGCTGCGTCCACTGCTGTTCACTCAGACCGCCGAGCAACCGATTGAGAGAATCCCAGCAGGCGAACAGCCCTGCCAGCACCTCGGACTTGTCGAGCCGCGTCGCACCAGGGCCGGTCATGAAATCCGATGGTAAACCGGCCGCTACCCTGCGGTGATCATCGCCACGGCAGCCACGGCCGCCGCCATGCCGACCAACTGTCCGCGGTGCACTCGCTCACGCAGCAGCACGATGGCCAGCACCACCGTCACCGCCGGAAACAGCGAGATCAATACGCTGGCCAGCGACAGTTCCGATCCCCGCAACGCCAGCAGCATCGCGACATTGGCACCGGTGTCGGACAACCCCGCCAGCACCGCCAGCTTCATCGCCCCACCGGACGGCAGTCGTAGCTCCCCGGCCCCGGTCGCCGCGGTGAACACCAGCACCGCGGCCGCGATCCGCGCGAACGCCAGCGGCCACAGGCCGGAGTCGGCGGGCGCCTCGTGCAGGAACACGAAGTCCAATCCGAACGTCACCCCGGCGCCGACCGTCAGCCAGGCCACCTTGCGGGTGAACCGGTGCGGGCGGACATCCTCGTCGGTGGCCTGCCTGCTCACCAAGACCACTGCCACCAGCGCCAACACAATCCCCATTGCGGCCACCGACCCGGGCCGCTCCCCTTGGATCAGACCAATGACCACCGGCACCCCGGCTGTGAGGACCGCCGACACCGGCGACACCACCGAGATCGGCCCGGCCCCCAACGCCGCGTAGAACCACCAGCCGCCCAGACCCAACGCCACCCCGGAGGCCAGGCCCCAGCCGATCGCACCCGGCGGGATCGGCCCGCCCACACCGATGGCCAGCCCGCCCAGCAGCACCAGCGCCAACGGGTAGGACACCAGCACCACCCGCAGGGCCGGCACCCGGCGCGCAGCCAGACCACCGGCAAAGTCACTGACCCCGAAGCCGGCCGCTGACAACAGCGCTAGGGCGGCGCCGATCACATCCCCTTAGCGCGCCGCCCCAGCGCGCGAGTCACTTCGCGCTGAGCGTCGCGGCGGGCGAGGTCCTGCCGCTTGTCATGGGCCTGCTTGCCGCGCGCCAACGCCAATTCGACCTTGACCTTGCCTTCGGCGAAGTACACCGACAGCGGCACCAGGGTGAGGTTGCCGTCGCGGATCTTGCCGATCAGCATGTCGATCTGGCGGCGGTGCAGCAGCAGCTTGCGGGTGCGCCGCGGGTCGTGATTGGTCCAGGTGCCGTGCTGGTACTCGGGGATGTGCATGTTGCGCAGCCACACCTCCCCGTCGTCGACGGTGGCGAACGCGTCGACGAGCGAGGCCTGCCCGGCCCGCAAGCTCTTCACCTCGGTGCCCAGCAGCGACACCCCGGCCTCGTACACGTCGAGAATCGAATAGTCGTGCCGCGCTTTGCGATTCGACGCTATTAGCTGTTTGGTGGCCTGCTTCTTGCTGCTCTTGTTCGCCGATTTCTTGGCCATCATCGCTACCGCCGGACGTACAGGCGCAACGTCACGTAGCCGGTCGCCCCCGCCATCGCCGCACCCAGCAACAGCAGGATCGGCGATATATAGAAGATGTCGGCATAGTCGATGCGCGCGATCAGATGAGCTTGATAGAACTGGCTGAGCGCGTTGTCCAGGAATAGGGCCCGCACCACGATCAACCCGATGATCGCGATGATGACACCGACCGTCGCGGCCAGCACCGCCTCCACCAGGAACGGCAACTGGGTGTACCAGCGGCTGGCGCCCACCAGGCGCATGATCGAGACCTCGGTGCGCCTGGTGTAGGCGGCGACCTGAACCATGTTGGCGATCAACAACACCGCCCCGACGGCCTGCACCAGGGCGATGGCGAACGCAGCGCTGCTCAGCCCGTCGAGGACGGCGAACAGCCGGTCGATCAGCTTCTTCTGGTTCAGCACGCTGAGCACACCGGGCTGGCCCTGCATCGCCGCGTCGAAATCCTTGCTCTGCTCCGGATTTTCCAGCTTGACGATGAACGATGCCGGGAAGGAGTCCTTGCTCGCCACGTCCTTGAATTCGGGGAACTTACGGATCGCGTCGGCGTAGGCATCATCGGAATTGAGGTAGCGCACCGACTTCACATCGTCGCGGGACTCGATCCGCTCGCGCAGCGCCTTGCAGGTCGGCGATTCACAGTTCGGATCGTCGGCCGCGACGTCGGCGTTGACGAACACCTGCGATTCGACCCGGTCCAGGTAGATGTTCCGGGACTGGTCGGCCAGCCGAACCACCAGCAGCCCGCCGCCGAACAGGCCGACGGAGATCGCCGTGGTCAGGATCATCGCCACCGTCATGGTGACGTTGCGGCGCAGGCCGGTCAGGACCTCGTTGAACAGAAATCCAAAGCGCACTTAACGATCCATTCCGTAGACACCGCGCTGTTCGTCACGCACCAGCCGTCCCAGCGAGAGCTCCACGACCCGTTGCCGCATCGAGTCGACGATGTGGTGGTCGTGGGTGGCCATCAGCACCGTGGTTCCGGTGCGGTTGATCCGCTCCAGCAGATCCATGATGTCCTCGCTGGTCTCCGGGTCGAGGTTTCCGGTCGGCTCATCGGCCAGCAGCACCAGCGGCCGGTTGACGAACGCGCGGGCGATCGCCACCCGCTGCTGCTCGCCGCCGGACAGTTCGCCGGGCAGCCGGTTGGCCTTGCCGGACAGCCCGACCATCTCCAGCACCTCGGGGACCACCCGGTTGATCATCTCCGGCTTCTTGCCGATGACTTCGAGGGCGAACGCGACGTTCTCGAACACCGTCTTCTGCTGCAGCAGCCGGAAGTCCTGGAACACGCAGCCGAGCACCTGGCGCAGGCTCGGGATGTGCCGGCCGGCCAGCTTGTTGACGTGGAACTTCGACACCTGAATATCGCCCTTGGTCGGGTGCTCCTCGGCCAGCAGCAGTCGCATGAACGTCGACTTGCCGGAGCCGGACGGACCGATCAGGAAGACGAACTCGCCCTTGTCGATCTTGACGTTGACGTTGTCCAGCGCAGGACGGGCCGATGATTTGTACTGCTTGGTGACATGGTCGAGCGTGATCATCACGGCACGCAGTTTAGCCGCTGTCTCTTATACACATCT
>NZ_CP083986.1:3513532-3513596 GCF_020172685.1 [Mycobacterium] nativiensis
CGCCGTATCATTAAAAAAAAAAAAGGGTATGTGTGAGATGAGTACGAGACATAAGAGAGTAGAA
>NZ_CP083986.1:3513696-3516266 GCF_020172685.1 [Mycobacterium] nativiensis
GCCACCATGCACACCCGGTCCTCGAACCGCTCCAGGTAGCGCTTGCCGTCGAAGGTTTTCAGGGTGTAGGAGGTGTAGTACTTGAACGCGCCCAGGAAGGTCGGGAAGCGGAACTTCTTGGCGTAGGCCCGATCCAGCAGCGACTTGACGAAGTTGCGCGAGTACTGGTCGAGCACCTCGCGCTCGTAGTACTCCTTCTGGATCAGGTAGTCGAGCTTCTCGTCCTGATTGTGGAAGAACACCGTGTTCTGGTTGACGTGCTCCAAGAAGTACTGGCGAGCGGCCAGCACATCCATGTCGAACTGGATCTTGCCGTCGGCGTCGTACAGATTGAGCATCGCGTTGAGCGCGTGGAAGTCCAGCTCGCCCACCGGAGCGCTGCGGGTGGTTGCGGTTACCTGCTCTGCAGTTGCAGCGGTCGGTGGCATGCCTCGTCCTTCCAGAAATCAGCCAAGCCCGCGCGGACGGCTTGTACGTCCTCGTCGGTTCCCATCAATTCGAATCGGTACAGGTACGGCACCCCGCACTTGCGGGACACCACGTTGCCCGCGTAGCAGAACTCCGCACCGAAGTTGGTGTTGCCGGCCGCGATCACGCCGCGCAGCAGCCCCCGGTTGTGTTCGTTGTTCAAAAAAGCGATGACCTGCTTCGGCACGTAGCCGCCGTCTTCCATATCGGGCTGCTGACGTCCGCCGCCGTAGGTCGGCAGGACCAATACATAGGGGTGATCGACCTCGATGCGTCCGTGCAGCGGGATCCGGATTGCCGGCACGCCCAGCTTCTGCACGAAGCGGTGGGTGTTCTGCGACACCGAAGAGAAATACACCAGGCTGCATTCCGAATCCGCAGACATGGCGACCTCCTTCAGCTCTCAGTCAGACTCCACCCGTACCCGACCCGACGACCGGCCTCTACGCGCTCAGCGCGGTCTGCGACAGCGCCTTGATGCGGTCCGGCCGGAATCCCGACCAGTGCTCGTCACCGGCGACCACGACCGGGGCCTGTAGGTAACCCAGCGCCATGACGTAGTCACGGGCGTCGGGGTCCAGCGAGATGTCGACCTTCTCGTAAGCGATGCCCTCTCGGTCCAACGCCTTGTAGGTGGCGTTGCACTGCACGCACGCGGGCTTGGTGTAGACAGTGATGCTCATGGCGGCAGGCTCCTCAGCGAATCGTCGACAAACAACGGATGACGGATCGGGCACTACGTTTCAACGGGCCGCCAGGACATTCCGTTCTCCAGCTCCGCAGCCGTGGCAGAGCACCCAATAGGTGCCGGTTGCCGCGGCCCGAATAACTGGAAGATCCCGGGCCTGTCGGTCCCCCGAACACTACACCTAGTGGTCATCCCTCGGGGTCAATACTAGATGTTCTGAACGACATTGTTGAAATTCGCTGGTCGTAAGCCTGCGACACCGTTCGCGTCGGCGTGTCGCAGCTCACATTCGAACGTTTCTCTGCTCATAACCGCAGGTCTATCACTCGGCACCGACAAGTGCGTCGGACAAGCGGCCGCCGACCGCCGCCCAGCAAAGCTTTCCGGCCCGCGACTCAGCGCATCCCGGCAGGTACCGACTCCGGCGGATTCGCGGCATTGAGCGGAGCCGGACGCTTGCTGTGGCGCCGCAGACGATCGCCCATGACACCCAGCAGCACCGGGACCAGCGAGACTGCGATGACCGCCAGCAGAACCAGGTCAAGGTGAGTGCGGACGAACCCGATGCCGCCCAGCAGATACCCCAGCAAAGGAACGCCCGCGCCCCAGGCCACGGAGCCGGCGATGCTGTAGGCGGTGAAGGTGCGGTGACGCATTCCGGATGCCCCGGCCAGCACCGGCGTCAGGGTCCGCGCCACTGCCACAAAGCGCGCCAGAAAGACAGTGGCTTTGCCATGGGTGGCGAAGTAGCGCTGGGCCCGCTCCACCTGTTGATGGCCGAGCCGTCGGGCGGCCCGCGTCTCCAGCACCGCCGGCCCCGCCTTGGCCCCGAGGAGATAGCCGCACTGGTCACCGGCGATCGCGGCGGCCGGCACGGCCAAGACCAGCAGCCACAAGGGAACCGCCGGGTGAACTTGAGCGGCCAGCACTCCCGCGGTGAACAGCAGCGAGTCGCCGGGCAGGAAGAAGCCCACCAGAAGACCCGTCTCGACGAACACCACCGCCAGCACGCCCAACAGACCGAACGTGGCGATCAAGGTGTCTGGGTTGGTAGTAATTCCGGTCATGGCGCCAGCTTGTCCGCCAGGCGCTGTGGGAGCGCTGAGAACGCGGCGGGGCGGGTGGTCGAGCTCTGCTGTACTGGTGTCGTGCGGATATTGCTGGTCGAAGACGAGGCTCGGCTGGCGCAGACCGTGTGTCGTGGGCTGGCGGCCGAGGGCTTCGTCGTCGATGTCGAACACGATGGCGCAGACGGCCTGGCCGCCGCGGCCACCGGCGACTACGACGTGATCGTGCTGGACATCATGTTGCCCGGCCTCAGCGGCTACCAGGTGGTCCGCGAGCTGCGGGCGCTGCAGGTGTGGACGCCGGTGCTCATGTTGTCGGCCAAGGACGGCGAGTACGACATGGCCGG
>NZ_CP083986.1:3516366-3517682 GCF_020172685.1 [Mycobacterium] nativiensis
GATAGGACTGGATCGCCATCAAGATGTTGCCCGAGGCGTCGCGATAGTCCGCCAGCGAGTCGTCCGCGAAACGCTCGGCTGCCGCCGCGAAAAGCAGGGCGGGTGGGATCGGGATGACCGCCTGCAGCACCGCGTGGATGTCAACGTCGCCGACAGTCCAGTGCTGCACGCCATGGTCCCCTTCTCGCAGCGCGATCGTATGACACGAATCATTTGGAAGTGAGCGATTCGAGGAACCGGGGCTGTGCGGCCTGATCTGGCACACTCGACCCGTGGCAGCTCCCACCGTTCGCTTTCGGCGGCTCGCCGAACAGGTCGCCGATGAACTTCGTCGGCGCATTCTGGCCGGCGAACTGACCGACGATCATGTGCTCCCCAAAGAGGACGAACTCCTGGTCGAGTTCGCCATCAGCAAGCCGTCCCTGCGTGAGGCCATGCGCATCCTCGAGGCCGAGGGGCTGCTCACCGTGCGCCGCGGCAAACGGGGCGGCGCGCTGATTCATCGACCCACCCCAGCAAACGTCGCCTACACCATGGGCCTGGTGCTGGGCTCACAACAGGTCAGCCTCGCCGACGTCGGGACCGCACTGCTGCAGGTCGAACCGGCCTGCGCGGCACTGTGCGCGGGGCGGCCTGACCGTAAGAGCACGGTGGGGCCCATTCTGCGTCGGCTACACGAGGAATCGGTGGCCGCGGTCGACGACCTGGAGAAGGCCACCTCCGCCAGCCGCCGCTACCACGAAGCGCTCGTCACCCACTGCGGCAACACCACCATGCTCGTCATGGCGGGCGCGCTCGAAGCCCTGTGGTCCGCTCACGAGCAAAGCTGGTCCAGCCAGGTCACCGACCATTCGACGGTGCCCGTTCCCGAGCGCCGCGCCGTCTTGGAAGACCACCGTCAGGTGATCGACGCGATCGACGTCGGCGACGCCCAGCGAGCTCGGGACCTCGCCGCAGCCCACCTTCTGCACGCCCAGCACTACCCGTGCCGCTCGGGGATCGTCGACCCCGCCATGGTCCGTCCCCGGGGGCTGTCCAGCGCCGGGGACCCCGAGCTCTGAGGAACTCGCCGATTCCGTTGACGGGTCCCCTTATTTCCATATGATTTGTTCATGACGGAGTCCGTCGACGTCCAGTACGCCCGTCTCGGCGGCTCAGCGGTCTGGTCGCCGTCGGTGGTTCCGCCGATCGGCGTCGAGCTGAGCAATGCCCAGGCGCTGGCCATCGCGTTTCGCCATCTCGCCGACATCGGCTTCGCCGAGAACATGGCGGGCCACATCACCTGGCAGCCCACCGGCCAGACCGACATGCTGGTC
>NZ_CP083986.1:3517782-3517921 GCF_020172685.1 [Mycobacterium] nativiensis
TTGTCTGTATCGCCAGCGGTGGAGCTGCGCGCGCGTCGGCACTTGCCTTCTGTACACATGAGTAGTCTCAGCGCGGGGAGAGGCAGCGACGTGCCGAAGCCCATTTAGGGCGCGTGTACTTCTTTTTTTTTTTTTTTTT
>NZ_CP083986.1:3517972-3716816 GCF_020172685.1 [Mycobacterium] nativiensis
AGATGTGTATAAGAGACAGGCGGCGGGCAGAACGGGAATCCCGGCACCGGCGTCGGGGACGGCGGCTCGCTGGCCGGCGGTTCCGTCGGGCCGGGCGGCTCGGTCGTGGTCGGCGTCGGGATGACGGTCTGGGTGATGGTCACCGGCGGCTGCTGCAGCCGGGTGCGCGGCACCCAGGTGTAGGCCGGGTCGGGGATGAAACCGGGCGGCACCACCTGCGGCGCGGCCGGCGGCGTCACCTCCTCCCGGTAGGTGTCGTAGACCCACCAGACGCCGGCGAACACGATGATCAACGCCACGGTGGAGGTGCGGACCCGCCCGCTGAGCAGATACCCGGGCCAGCGGCGCTCGGTGCCGGCCGGGTGGCCCGGCTCCGGTTTCGTCAGCTTGAACTTCACGGCGTCTCCACCGGCTTCACATCACCGGCGGTGGCCACACCGACCGAGGCCAGTGCCCGCACCACCTGGGTGCGCAGCCGGCGTCCCACCTCGAACTGCTTGCCGGGCAGGGTGCGGGCCACCATCCGCAGGTTGACGACACCGACCTCGAGGCTCTCCACGCCCATGATGGACGGTTCGTCCAACAACAGGGCCCGCAGCGGGGCGTCGGCCTCGAGCGCATTCACGCAGACCTGATGCAGCACCTCGTTGACCTGGTTGAGGTCGGCGGTGGTGGGAACGGGGATGTCGACAACGGCACGCGCCCAGTCCTTGGACAGGTTCAGCGACCGGACGATATTGCCGTTCGGGACGGTGTAAACCTCGCCGTTGGGGGTGCGCAGCTTGGTCACCCGCAGGGTCACCTCCTCGACCGTCCCGAGCGCCTCCGTCAGCGCCCCGGTCATGGACAGCTGCACCAGGTCGCCGAAGCCGTACTGCTTTTCAGTGATGATGAAGAAGCCACTGAGCAGGTCCTGCACCAGTTTCTGGGCGCCGAAACCCAGCGCGCCACCCAGCACCGCGGCGGGCCCCACCAGTGATCCGACCGGGATGTCGAGGATGCCGGTGATCTGGACGGCCACCACCACGCACAGCATCACCACCGACACCCAGGAGATCACCGAGGCGACCGCCTGCCGATGTTTGGAGGCCTCCGAGCGCACCAGCGCATCACTGGCCTGGAAGCCGTGTTCGAGGCGACGGGTGACGCGCCGCGCCGCCCAGGTGATGAATCGCGATGCCAGCACCGCCCCGATCAGCAGCAGGACGATCCGCAGCCCCTTGGTGATGACCCACTCGCCGATGGGACCGCTCCACACGTCGTGCCAGCGCTGTCCCGGCGAGAAGGCCAACAACATGGGTCAGTCGCCGTCCGGGGAGTTACGCCACCGGATTCCGGCTTCCAGGAATCCGTCGATGTCGCCGTCGAGCACGGCGGCCGGGTTGCCGACCTCGTACTCGGTGCGAAGGTCCTTGACCATCTGGTACGGGTGCAGCACGTAGGAGCGCATCTGGTTGCCCCATGAGCTGCCGCCGTCGCCCTTGAGCGCGTCCATCTCGGCTCGCTCCTCGGACCGTTTGCGTTCCATGAGCTTCGCCTGCAGCACCCGCATCGCCGAAACCTTGTTCTGCAGCTGGGATTTCTCGTTCTGACAGGTGACGACGATCCCAGTGGGGATGTGCGTGAGCCGCACCGCCGAGTCGGTGGTGTTCACCGACTGTCCGCCCGGCCCGCTGGAGCGGTAGACGTCGACCCGGACGTCGCCCTCGGGGATGTCGATGTGGTCGGTGGTCTCCACCACCGGCAGCACCTCGACCTCGGCGAACGATGTCTGCCGGCGCCCCTGGTTGTCGAACGGGCTGATGCGAACCAGCCGGTGGGTGCCCTGCTCCACCGACAGGGTGCCGTAGGCGAAGGGTGCGTGCACCGCGAAGGTCGCACTCTTGATCCCGGCCTCTTCGGCGTAGGAGGTGTCGAACACCTCTACGCCGTAGTTGTGCTGCTCGGCCCAGCGGACGTACATCCGCATCAGCATCTCGGCCCAGTCCGCGGCGTCCACCCCGCCGGCGCCGGAGCGGATCGTGACCAGCGCCTCGCGTTCGTCATACTCGCCGGAGAGCAGCGTGCGCACCTCCATGGCGTCGATGTCCTCGCGCAGCTTGGCCAGTTCGGCGTCGGCCTCGGCGACCGCTTCAGTCTGGCTGGCGCCGGTTTCTTCGGCCGCCAACTCATAGAGCACCGGGAGGTCGTCGACGCGTTGGCGCAGTTCCTCTACCCGGCGCAGCTCGGCCTGGGCGTGCGACAGTTCACTGGTCACCTTCTGGGCGCGCGTCTGGTCGTCCCACAGGTTCGGGTCGGACGCGTCGCGCTCGAGGTCGGTGATACGGCGACGCAGTCCGTCGACATCCAACACCCGCTCCACCGTGGTCAGGGTGGCGTCAAGGGCGGCGATATCGGGCTGGCGGTCAGGTTCCACGAACGTCAAGGTTACCGGCGCCACGAATCCGGTTGCGACGGACCGATGCCGACCTGCACCACGGGGACACTATCTGCGTTTAGCATCAGCGGGACAAGCCTCGAACAGAAAGCTGGGTGAGGATGCGTCCCTACCACGTCGCGATCGTCGGCTCCGGCCCGTCCGGGTATTTCGCCGCGGCCTCTCTGCTCAGGCTCGCGGCCGGCGGCGAGGTCGACGTGCATGTCGACATGTTGGAGATGCTGCCGACGCCGTGGGGGCTGGTTCGCTCGGGGGTGGCGCCCGATCACCCGAAGATCAAGTCGATCAGCGCCCAGTTCGAGAAGACCGCGGCCGATCCGCGATTCCGGTTCTTCGGCAACATCGCCGTCGGCGAACACGTGCAACCGGCTGAGCTCGCCGAACGCTATGACGCGGTGGTCTACGCCGTGGGCGCACAGTCGGATCGGCACCTGGGTATTCCGGGCGAGGATCTGGCCGGCAGTGTCGCCGCGGTGGATTTCGTCGGGTGGTACAACGCCCACCCGCACTTCGCCGACCATGCGCCGGATCTGACGTGCAAGCGGGCCATCGTCGTCGGCAACGGCAACGTGGCCCTCGACGTGGCCCGCATCCTGGTCTCCCAGCCCGACGAACTGCGCCGCACCGACATCGCCGACCACGCGCTGGACCTGCTGGGCCCGCGCGAGATCGAAGAGGTGGTGATCATCGGCCGGCGGGGTCCGCTGCAGGCGACCTTCACCAGCCTGGAGCTGCGCGAGCTCGGTGAGCTCAAGGGCCTCGACGACGTCGACGTGGTGATCGATGCGGCTGAGTTCGCCGACATCACCGACGACGACGTCGAAGCGGCGGCCAAGCATCCCAAGCAGAACGTCAAGGTGCTGCGCACCTATGTGGGGCGCGAGCTGCACCCGGGCCATCGCCGGATCATCTTCCGGTTCTGCACCTCCCCGATCGAGATTCGCGGCGACGGCCGGGTCGAGGAGATCGTGCTGGGACGCAACGAACTGGTCACCGGCGAAGATGGTCGAGTCAGCGCCAAGGACACCGGCGAACGCGAGGTGCTGCCGGCCCAGCTGGTGGTGCGCTCGGTCGGCTACCGGGGCGTCCCCACGCCGGGGCTGCCGTTCGACGAGCGCAACTTCACCATCCCCCACACCGACGGACGCATCGAAGGCACCGACAACCAGTACGTGGTCGGGTGGATCAAGCGCGGTCCGTCCGGGGTCATCGGCAGCAACAAGAGCGACTCACAGGCCACCGTCGACACGTTGGCCGCCGACTTGGCGGCCAGGTCGGCGGGTGCCGGACTGCGCGACTTCGGGCCCGACTACGACGCGCAGCTGCACAAGTGGCTGCTGTCCCGGCAGCCCGAGCTGGTCACCGACGAGCAGTGGCAGCGAATCGACGCCCACGAGCGCTCCTCCGGCGAGCCGCATGGCCGGCCCCGCGTCAAGCTGGCCAGCGTCGCGGAGATGCTGCGCGTCGGGCATCGCTGAGCGAGTTCACTCGCGCGGGGGTAGCGGCGGCTCAGCCGGGGGCTGGGCAACCAGGTTCCAGTTGTCCGGGTTCCGCGGCGAATACACCACCGGCAGTAGGTCGCCGATGCTCGGCCACTTGCTGACGTCGACCGCGAATCGCTGGTAGACCTCGTGCTCGTCAAGCGTGGGACCGTTCAGGACGCCGGCGATGGTGACGAACTGCTCCCCTTCGGCGTCAGGCCGCGGGCTCACGCCGGTGACCAGAAGAGTGCCCTCTTGCGCTCCCCCGCCGGGCCCAGGCCGGAAGAATCGCGGTGCGATGAACATGGCCAGGATCGCCAATAACAACAGCAGTGCCCCGATCTCCCACATGCGGCCATGGTAGGACTGCACCCATGTCGCAGAGCAACGTGCAACTCGATGATGACCTGACCCTGGCCCTGAACCTGGCCGACCGGGCGGACGCGATCACCCTGGACCGGTTCGGTGCACTCGACTTGCGGGTGGACACCAAACCGGACCTGACCCCGGTCACCGACGCCGATCAGGCGGTCGAGACCGCGCTGCGCGAACTGCTGGCCGCCGAGCGGGCCGACGACCAGATCCTCGGCGAAGAGTTCGGCGGAACAGCCACTTTCAATGGGCGTCAGTGGATCATCGATCCGATCGACGGCACCAAGAACTTCGTGCGGGGCGTGCCGGTCTGGGCCACGCTCATCGCGCTGCTCGAAGACGGCGTGCCACAGATCGGCGTGGTCAGCGCCCCCGCGCTGAACCGGCGCTGGTGGGCCGCTCGCGGCCAGGGCGCGTTCGCCACGTTCGGCGACGGCCCGGCGAAGAAGGTGTCGGTGTCTTCGGTGGGCGACCTCGGCGCGGCCAGCCTGACGTTCGCCGGCCTGACGACCTGGGTGCACCGCGGACTGCGCGAGCAGTTCCTCGATCTCACCGAGTCGGTGTGGCGGGTGCGCGCCTACGGCGACTTCTGGGCGTACTGCCTGCTGGCTGAGGGCGCCGTCGACGTCGTCGCCGAGCCGGCGGTGTCGGTGTGGGATCTGGCCGCGCTGGACGTGCTGGTGCGCGAGGCAGGCGGGACGTTCACCGACCTGTCCGGTGCGCCGGGGCCGCACGGAGGCAGCGCCATCGCCACCAACACGCTGTTGCATGAGCAGGTTTTGGGCCGCCTGACCACCGGTTAGAGGCCCGACTGAGGACTTCGTCACACCTTACCGTCGGGTCATATTACTTTGGAGTAAGGTAGGGGTATCACGCTTGCCCATTCCTTACCCAGTGAGGCCCCTGACATGACTGACACCGCACCCGCGACCAACGGCTCGAAGCGCCGCACCCGTCGGACCGGCCCATCCAGTGCGATCGGCCTGGGCCCACAGAAGCGATCCCCGATGGCCACCGCCCTGGCGTTGGTCATGCCGCTGATCGGCCAGGAGTTCCTCGACCGGCACAACCTGCGCAGCCCGCTCAACCGCAGCCTGAACTACGGCGTGAAGACGGTGTTCTCAGCGGCCGGGGCCGCCGGCCGGGAGTTCAAGCGGGTCCAGACGCTGGGCAAAGCCCCGACCCGTCTGAAGGCCAGCGGCAAGGACTACTTCGACCTGACCCCCGACGACGACCAGCAGATGATCGCCGAGACCGTCGAGGAGTTCGCCGCCGAGATTATGCGCCCGGCCGCCCACGACGCCGACGAAGCTGCCGACTACCCGGCACCGCTGCTCACCAAGGCCGCCGAGCTGGGCGTCACCGCGATCAACATCCCGGAGGACTTCGACGGAATCGCCGCACACCGCTCGGCGGTCACCAATGTGCTGGTGGCCGAGGCACTGGCCTACGGCGACATGGGCCTGGCCCTGCCGATCCTGGCCCCCGGCGGTTTCGCCTCGGCGCTGACGCACTGGGGCAGCGCCGACCAGCAGGCCACCTACCTGCCCGCCTTCGCCGGTGAGAATGTTCCCCAGGCCTGTGTGGCAATCGCCGAGCCGCAGCCGCTGTTCGACCCCACCAATCTCAAGACCACCGCGGTACGCACGCCCAGCGGCTACCGCCTCGACGGGGTGAAGTCGCTGGTGCCGGCGGCCGCGAACGCCGAGATCTTCATCGTCGCCGCGCAGCTCAACGGCAAGCCTGCGCTGTTCATCGTGGAGTCCAAGGCCCAGGGCCTGTCCGTCAAGGCCGACCCCAGCATGGGCATCCGCGCTGCCGCCCTGGGTCAGATCGAGCTGGACAAGGTGTCGGTTCCGCTGACCGCTCGCCTCGGCGAGGAGGGTCGAACCGATACCGACTACGCCCAGGATTTTTCAGAGGCGGTGGCACTGTCGCGGCTGGGCTGGGCCGCACTGGCTGTCGGCACCAGTCACGCGGTGCTCGACTACGTCATGCCCTACATCAAGGAGCGCGAGGCGTTCGGCGAGCCGATCGCCCGCCGCCAGTCGGTGGCGTTCATGTGCGCCAACATCGCCATCGAGCTCGACGGGCTGCGGCTGGTGACCTGGCGCGGGGCGGCCCGCGCCGAGCAGGGCCTGCCGTTCATCCGCGAGGCCGCACTGGCCAAGCGGCTCGCCGCCGACAAGGGGATGCAGATCGGCCTGGACGGCGTGCAGTTGCTCGGCGGCCACGGCTACACCAAGGAGCACCCGGTCGAACGCTGGTACCGCGACCTGCGGGCACTCGGCGTCGCCGAGGGCATCGTCGTGATTTAGCCGTCATTCATACCTCTCCCCGAAAACCGATCTGAAAGACCTGTCATGGCAATCAATCTGGAACTCCCCAAGAAACTGCAGAACGTCATCGAGATGACCCACGCCGGTGCCGCCGAGATGCTGCGCCCGATCTCGCGCAAGTACGACCAGCGCGAGCACGCCTACCCGGTCGAACTCGACACGCTGGAAACCCTGTTCGAGGGGGTTTCCAAGGCGGGCGGTAGCGACATGGCCGGCGCCGAGGCATTCCGTGACACCGCGGCCCAGGAGGGAAACCGCAACGGCGCCAACATGGCGGCGATGTTGCAGGTGCTCGAGATGAGCTGGGGCGACGTCGCTTTGATGCTCTCGGTGCCCTACCAGGGGCTGGGCAATGCGGCGATCTCCGGCGTGGCCACCGACGAGCAGCTCGAGCGGCTGGGCAAGGTGTGGGCGGCGATGGCGATCACCGAGCCGAGCTTCGGCTCGGACTCGGCCGCGGTGACCACGACGGCCACCCTGGACGGCGACGAGTACGTGATCAACGGTGAGAAGATCTTCGTCACCGCCGGTTCACGCTGCACCCACATCGTGGTGTGGGCAAGCCTGGACAAGGCGCTGGGTCGGGCGGCCATCAAGTCGTTCGTCGTGCCGCGCGAGCACCCCGGTGTGATCGTCGAGCGCCTGGAGCACAAGCTGGGCATCAAGGCCTCCGACACCGCGGTGATCCGGTTCGACAACGCCCGGATCCCGAAGGACAACCTGCTGGGCAGCCCGGAGATCAACACCGAGAAGAGCTTCTCCGGTGTCATGGAGACCTTCGACAGCACCCGGCCGATCGTCGCCGCTATGGCGGTCGGGGTGGCCCGCGCCGCGCTCGAAGAGTTGCGCAAGGTACTCGTCGACGCCGGGATCGAGATCTCCTACGACAAGCCCGCGCACGCCCAGAGCGCCCCCGCCGCGGAGTTCCTGCGGATGGAGGCGGACTGGGAGTCGGCGAACCTGCTGACGCTGCGCTCGGCGTGGCAGGCCGACAACAACATCCCGAACTCCAAGGAAGCCTCGATGGGCAAGGCCAAGGCGGCCCGGATGGCCACCGACGTCACCCTCAAGACCGTCGAATTGACCGGCACCCTGGGTTATTCCGAGCAGACACTGTTGGAGAAGTGGGGCCGCGACTCGAAGATCCTGGACATCTTCGAGGGCACCCAGCAGATCCAGCTGTTGGTGGTGGCCCGCCGGCTGCTGGGCCTGTCGTCGGCCGAGCTGAAGTAGGGCCTACTCCGGCGGTTGGATCAACGGGCCGAAGCTGGCGCTGACGGCCTCAAGCGTGCTGGTGTCGCGTGCGGACAGCGCGATGACGAACGCGCCCTGGATGAGCGCCAGCACGCTGTGCGAAAGGTCCTCGGCGGAGCGGTCGTCACGCACATCGCCACGTTTCTGACCGGCCCGCATCAGCTCGCTCAGCGCACGATGCCAGCCGGCCAGCGCGACGGCGAGGCGGTCCCGAAACGGCTCGGAGTCGGCCGCCAGCTCGGTGGAGAACTTGCCGGCCAGGCAGGCCCGCTGGAACTCCGACCGAACGAACGCCTGGGTGAGTTCGGTGAAGTAGCCGGTGAGCTTGTCGGTGGTACTGAGGGTTTCGTCGTCGGCCCACTTGGCCAGCGCGTCCAACTGCAGGCGCATGTAGCGATCCAGCACGGCCAGGCCGAACGCATCCTTGGAACCGAAGTGGTGATAGAAGGAGCCCTTCGGCACCCCGGACGCCGCCAGGACGGCGTCGACGGTGGTGCCGTGAAACCCCGACGCGTAGAACGACCTCATGCCCTGACGGAGCAGTCGCTCCTTATGGCCCAGGGCTTTTACCGGAGCAGCCATCGCTTCCCTCAACTCTTGACGATCTGGTCTAGACCAATTAGTCTAGCTAGTTTCGCCGACTGGGTCGACTACCGGGAAGGAGCACACGTGTTCCCCGAACTGTTTTCCGTGGCCGGTAAGACGGCCCTGGTCACCGGCGGCACCAGCGGGATCGGCTACATGATCGCCGAGGGTTATCTGCGCGCCGGCGTGCGGGTTTACATCTCCTCGCGCAAGCCCGAGGCCTGCCGACAGGCCGAGCAGGAACTCTCCCAGTTCGGCGAGGTGCACGCGATCCCGGCCGATGTCAGCCGAGAAGACCAGTGCCGCAGCATGATCGACGCTATCGCTGCGCGAGAAGACCGGCTGCACATCCTGGTCAACAATGCCGGGGCCACCTGGGGCGCGCCCTTCGACGAGTTCCCGTCGGCCGCCTTCGACAAGGTGCTGACCCTCAACGTCAAGGCGCCGTTCGTGCTGACCCAGCTGGCCCGGCCACTGCTGGAGGCGGCCTCGGCTGCCGACAATCCCGCCCGGGTGATCAACATCGGTTCGATCGACGGCCTGGCGGTACCCCGGGTGGGCAACTTCTCGTATTCGGCGTCCAAGGCGGCGATCCACCAGCTGACGCGGCACCTGGCCGCCGAACTGGCGCCGAGCATTCTGGTCAACGCGATCGCCCCCGGCCCGTTCCCGTCGAAGATGATGGCCGCCACCCTCGACGCCGTCGGCGAACAGCTCGCTGCCGCCAGCCCGGTCAAGCGCATCGGCCGCACCGAGGACATCGCCGCCGCCGCGGTCTACCTGGCCGCGCCGGCCACCAATTTCATGACCGGAGCGGTTATTCCGCTCGACGGCGGGCTGAGCACCACCGCCGGCATCCGGCTATAAGGGAGGACTCCTGTGAGCTATGAAAACCTGACCGTCCGCCGAGACGGCCATGTGCAGATCATCGGCCTGGACCGCCCCGACAAGCGCAACGCGTTCAACTCCGCGATGCTGCGCGAACTGGCCGCCGCCTACGGGGAATTCGACGCCGACGACAGCCTCCGGGCCGCCGTGCTCTACGGCGAGGGACCGATGTTCACCGCCGGCCTGGACCTGGCCAGTGTCGCCGCCGACATCGCGAACAATGTCTCGCACGTTCCCGACGGCGGCATCAATCCGTGGCAGGTCGACGGCCGGCAACTGTCCAAACCGGTGGTCACCGCCGTGCACGGCAAGGTGCTGACCCTGGGCATCGAGCTGATGCTGGCCGGCGACATCGCCATCGCCGCCGAGTCGGCCACCTTCGCGCAGTTGGAAATCGCCCGCGGCATATACCCGTTCGGCGGGGCCACCATCCGATTCCCCCGGGCAACCGGCTGGGGAAACGCCATGCGCTGGATATTGACCGCCGACACCTTCGACGCCCGCGAGGCCCATCGCATCGGCCTCGTGCAGGAGGTGGTGCCCGACGGCGAGCAGCTGACCCGCGCCATCGAGATCGCCCAGACCATCGCCCGGCAGGCGCCGCTGGGCGTTCAGGCCACCCTGCGCAGCGCCCGTCAGGCGGTACGCGACGGCGACGCCGCGGCCGAAGCCGACCTGGTCCCCACCGTGCAGAAGTTGTTCGCCACCGAGGACGCCGCGATCGGGGTGCAGGCGTTCCTGGCTCGCAGCACCGCGGAGTTCGTCGGCCGCTGAGTTCGCGGAGACTCTTGCCAGAGGTCAAAACAAAAAGTAACGTCACTTTTAGTTTCTGCCTCGCATCCGCACGAGCTCTCCGGGAGTCGCCGATGGAATCCTTCGTCCACCTGCGCAAAGGCACCACACCGCGCCGCCTGCATGCCGACCTCGACGGCCTCAAGGACGACGAACTGGGCCGCGGCGGCTTCACCGGCCGCACCGCCAACATGTATCGGCGCAACGACCCGACCGCCTACCGTGCCGACGGCCCTTTGCGCCCGATCGATGTGCTGTCCACACAACTGGAACCGGCCGACGCCACCGACCCCGCGGGCCAACCGCTGCAGCTGTTCCACAACGCCGACTGCTCCATCTCACTGTCCCGGCGCTCCGCTGAAATGCCGTTTCACGTCCGCTACGTCGACGGCGACCTGCTCTGCTTCGTGCACGCCGGATCCGGGCGGCTGGAAACCGAATTCGGGCCGCTGGACTACCGCGAGGGCGACTGGATCTACCTACCCAAGGCGACCACCTGGCGGCAGCTGCCCGCGGCCCAGACGACGCTGCTGCTGATTGCGGCCACCGATGAGTTCCGGGTTCCCCCGCCGGGTCCGCTGGGCCGGCATTTCCCGTTCGATCCGTCGCAGGCGGTCATCCCCGAGCCGGCTCCCATCGACGACGACGGGCGCGACCAGTACGAGGTCCGGCTGATTCACCGGCCCATCGATGGGGTTGAGACGACATCTCTTGTTTACCAACACAATCCGATCGACGTGGAAGGATGGCGCGGCGACAACTTCGCGTTCACCTTCAACATCGCCGACTACAACGTCGTCACCTCCGACAGCGTGCACCTGCCCCCGACGGTGCACCTGTTCATGCAGGCCACCGGCGTGTACGTGATGAACTTCCTGCCCAAGCCCGCCGAAGGGGTGCCCGGCACCGAACGCACCCCGTGGTATCACCGCAACGTCGACTACGACGAGATCGCGTTCTTCCACGGCGGATCGCTCTACGGAATACCGATGCCGCCGGGCCTGATCAGCCACGCACCGCAGGGCGTGCACCACGGCGCCCCGGAGGCCGCCCGCGAACGCGCCCGCCGCAAGTTCGACGACTACCCCCGGGTCGACTGGCAGGTGATCGCGATCGACACCCGACGACGACTCACTCCCTCCGCGGAAGTTCTCGCCAAAGACCTAGGACAGCACGCATGACCGCCAAGCACGACTACGAACGTCTCCCCTATCTGATTGCCTACCAAAATGACTCGGGGGTCCGCGACGTCTACGGCGGAGTCGCCGAACTGGTGGTGCTGGAGAGTTATCTGCTGCGCCCCAAGGGCACGCCGAGCGACACCGTGCTGGTGTTCATGCACCCGATCGGCGGCGGCGCCTACCTGCCGATGGTCAACGCCCTGGCTCGTGCCGGACACCACGTCATTTACTGCAACAGCCGTTTCCGCGGCACCGACTCCGCGCTGCTGATGGAGAAGGTGGTCCAAGACCTCGGCGAATGCATCAAAGACGCCAAGAACCGGCTCGGCTATTCGAAGGTGGTGCTGGCCGGATGGAGCGGCGGCGGCTCGCTGTCGCTGTTCTACCAGCAGCAGGCGCAGCACCCGACCGTGACCGCCAGCCCGTCCGGCGATGGCCCGGACCTCACCAAGCTCGGGCTCATCCCGGCCGACGGGGTGATGCTGCTGGCCGCCCACATCAGCCGGCACGGCACCATGACCGAATGGCTGGACGCCTCCATCCTCGATGAGACCGACCCGACCAGGCGTGACCCGGAACTGGATCTCTACAACCCGGACAACCCCAACCAACCGCCCTACAGCGCGGAATTCCTGGACCGCTACCGGACCGCCCAGATCGACCGCAACCGCCGGATCACCACCTGGGTCAAGGAAAAACTGGCTGAGCTCAAGGGCGCCGGACGTCCAGACGACGAGTTCGGGTTCGTGGTGCACGGCACCATGGCCGACCCGCGCTGGCTGGATCCGGCCGTCGACCCCAACGACCGCGCTCCCGGCAGCTGTTATCTGGGTGATCCCGCGGTGGTGAACATGAGCCCGGTCGGATTGGCGCGATTCTGCACCCTGCGCAGCTGGCTGTCGCAGTGGAGCTACGACGACGCCAACGGTGACGGTCTGGACTGCGGCGCCGACATCGCCGTTCCCACCCTGGTGATCGGCAACATGGCCGACGACGCCTGCACCCCCAGCCACACCCGCCGGCTGTTCGAGGCGATCGGTACCAGTGACAAGCAGATGCACGAAATCCCCGGCGCCAACCACTATTACGCCGGACCGGATCAGCGCGACGCGCTGCGACAGGCCGTAACGATCGTCAGTGATTGGCTGGCCCAGCATGATTTCGTAGGCTCGTCGGCATGACCTCCGCCGACGACGATGCAGTGGGGGCACCCCCAGCCGCTCAGCGGCGAGGGGGATGGAGCGCCAGCGGAACGATGAGGAGGAGCGGCGCAATGAACACCGCCACCGGCGCACTCGACGGCATCCGGGTTCTGGAGCTCGGCACCCTGATCTCCGGTCCGTTCGCCGGGCGTCTGCTCGGCGACATGGGTGCCGAGGTCATCAAGGTCGAGCTGCCCGGCAAACCCGACCCGTTGCGCACCTGGGGGCAGGCCGAACTCGACGGGCACCACTTCTTCTGGACCGTGCACGCCCGCAACAAGAAGGCCGTCACGCTGGACCTACGCGAAGGTCGGGGACGCGAGCTGTTCCTGGAGCTCATCGAGCACTGCGACATCGTCGTGGAGAACTTCCGCCCCGGCACCCTGGAGCGCTGGGACCTGGGCTTCGACGTGCTGCGCGAGCACAACCCGGGCATTATTCTGGTGCGGGTCTCCGGCTACGGGCAGACCGGACCGGACGCCCACAAGGCCGGATACGCCTCGGTCGCCGAGGCGGCCAGCGGGCTGCGGCACATGAACGGCTTTCCCGGCGGGCCACCACCGCGGCTGGCGCTGTCGCTCGGCGACAGCCTGGCCGGCATGTTCGCCGCGCAGGGCGCACTGGCTGCCCTGTACCGACGGACCGTCACCGGTGAGGGCCAAGTCGTCGACGTCGCCCTGACCGAATCCTGTTTGGCCATCCAGGAATCCACCATCCCCGACTACGACGTCGGCGGCGTGGTGCGTGGGCCGTCCGGCACTCGACTCGAGGGCATCGCCCCGTCGAACATCTATCAGGCGAGCGACGGCAGCTGGGTGGTGATCGCAGCCAACCAGGACAGCGTGTTCGCCCGGCTGTGCAAGGCGATGGACTCCCCCGAGCTCGCAGCCGACCCCCGGTTCGCCGATCACGGTGCGCGCGGCCGCAATCAGGACGAGCTCGACGGCATCATCCGCGACTGGGCCGCCCAGCGTGCTCCCGACGACATCATCGCGACGCTCAGCGCGGCCGGGGTGATCTCCGGGCCGATCAACACCGTCGCCGACGTCGTCAACGACCCGCAGTTGCGGGCTCGCGGCATGATCGCCGAGCACTGGGACGAGGGCGCCGAACGCAGCGTGTTGGGGCCCGGGATCATCCCGGTGCTCTCCGACACGCCGGGCGCCATCCGCAACGCCGGATCGGCCCGGCCCGGCCAACACAACGACGAGGTCTACACCGGGCTGCTCGGCAAGACCGGCGCGGAACTGGACTCCCTGCGCTCGGAGGGGGTGCTGTGACAACGCTGCCCGGCAAGGTCGCGATCCGCGAGGTCGCACTGCGCGACGGCCTGCAGATCGAGAAGCCGATCCCGTTGAGCGCCAAGCTCGAACTGCTGGCCGCGATCGCCGCCACCGGGGTGCGCGAGGTCGAGGTGACCTCGTTCGTATCACCGACCAAGGTTCCGGCGCTCGCCGATGCCGCCGAACTCGCCGCCGAGCTGTGGCGCTACCCGGCGATCGAGTTCTCCGCGTTGGTCGCCAGCCCCGGCGGTGCGGCCCGCGCGGTGGCCGCCGGTCTGAGATCGATCGAGTACGTGGTGTGCGCGTCGGATTCGTTCAGCGAGGCCAACGTGGGCCGCTCGACTGCTGATGCCACCGCGGCGATCGCCGACATCACCGCCATCGCCCACGACGCCGGTGCGTCGATCGAGGTGATCATCGCCACCGCGTGGGACTGTCCGTTCGACGGCCCCACCCCGCCCCGGCGCGTCACCGACATCGCCGAATCGGCAACCGGTTTCGGCGTCGACCGACTTGCCATCGCCGACACCATCGGCACCACCACCCCCCGGCGGGTCACCGACCTGATCGCGGCGGTGCGTCCGATCATCGGCGACATCCCCCTGGGCGCCCATTTCCACAACACTCGCGGCAGCGGGCTGGCCAGCGCGTACGCCGCGGTCAGCGCCGGCGTCACGCGCCTGGACGCCTCCGCCGGCGGCCTGGGCGGCTGCCCGTTCGCGCCCGGCGCCACGGGCAACATCGCCACCGAGGACCTGGCCTACCTGCTGGGTGACTGCGGCATCGACACCGGCATCGACCTGGACGCCGCCATTGCCGCGGCCGGGGTCGCCAGTTCCGTCGTCGGACACGGCTTGCCCAGCGCACTGCTGGCCGCCGGGGACCGCAGGCGGGACTGAGCGCTTGATGGCCAGCCAGCGTGAGCTCAGCTCGAAGGGCCGCCAGACCCGCGGGGCGATCGAGCAGGCCGCCCGAGAGCTGTTCGCCGAGCGTGGCTTTCACGGCACCACGCTGGCCGACATCACCTCGGCAGCCGGCAAGTCACCGGCGGTGCTCTACCGGTATTTCAGCGACAAAGAGGACCTGCTGGCCGCGCTGGCCGAATCGTTCCTGACCGACGTGGTCGAGCCCTCGGGATTGAAGATGCGGCTGCCGGATTCCTCGCACGACACCGATTTCTTCGCGTCGGTGGTCAGCGCCTACTGGGGGATGTTCAAGCAGAACATCGGCATCATGATCGCCGTGGCCCAGCTCGCCGCCACCAACCAGCGATTCGCCGGGCTGCAGAACGAGTTCCGCCGGTTCGGCATGGAGATCGTGGCGGCCTCGGTCCGGCGAGCCCAGCAGCAGGGTCACGGCCTGGACCTCGACCCGGACCACACCGCGGCGGCCATCGCGTTGCTGTTCGAGAACTTCACCGTCGTCTTCGTCGGTCCGTCCGGAGCGGGTTGGCGCATCAGTGACGGCGACGCGATTGCGACGCTGTCGACGATCTGGAGAAAGACCCTGTACGGCTGATAACTGTGTCGGCTTAACGACCACTCGAAGGAGAAGCGATGGACTTCACCCTGCCTGACCACCTGCCGGGCGTGCTCGCCGAGATGGACGCCTTCATCGAACGCGAGATCGCTCCACTGCAGGCCGAGAACATGCAGTACTTCGACCATCGCCGCGAATTCGCCCGCACCGACGTCGAGCGCGACGGCATCCCGCGCCGCGAGTGGGAGGACCTGCTCGACGAGATGCGCCGCCGGGCCGACGCGGCGGGGTGGCTGCGCTACGGGCTACCGTCGTCGCTGGGTGGCCGGGACGGGACCAATATCGACATGGCGGTGATTCGGGAACACCTGGCGCACAAGGGACTCGGCCTGCACAACGACCTCCAGGACGAATCCTCGATCGTCGGCAACTTCCCGCAGGTCATCATGATGGAGCGGTTCGGCACCGACGAGCAGCGCCGCGAGTTCTCGCAGGCCATGATCACCGGCGAGCGGTCGATGGCGTTCGGCCTCACCGAGCCGGAACACGGCTCGGACGCAACCTGGATGGAGACCCGCGCCGAACCCGACGGAGGCAGCTGGGTGATCAACGGCGCCAAGCGCTTCAACACCGGAGTGCACCGGGCCACCCATGACCTGGTCTTCGCCCGCACTTCCGGGGAGGCCGGCGACGCGCTGGGTATCACCGCATTTCTGGTGCCCACCGACGCGCCCGGTTTCACCGTCCCGTTCTACTGGTGGACGTTCAATATGCCCACCGATCACGGTGAGGTCGAGCTCAAAGATGTCCGGGTGCCCGCCGAGGCGGTGCTGGGCGAGGTGGATCGCGGCCTGGAGGTGGCCCAGACCTTCCTGCATGAGAACCGAATCCGTCAGGCCGCCTCGAGCCTGGGCGCCGCCCAGTACTGCATCGACCGGGCCGCCGAATACGCCGCGCAGCGCCGGGTGTTCGGCAAGGCGCTGTCGACGCACCAGGCCATCCAGTGGCCGCTGGCCGAGCTGCAGACCGAGGCGCAGATGGTTCGGCTGTTGGTGCATTACGCGGCCTGGCACCTGGACCGTGACCACCACCTGGAGGTATCCGACAAGGTGTCGATGGCCAACTATCGCGCCAACCGGTTGGTGTGCAACGCCGCCGACCAGGCGATCCAGACCTTCGGCGGTCTCGGCTACACCCGGCACGAGCAGTTCGAGCACATCTACCGCCACCACCGCCGCTACCGGATCACCGAGGGCACCGAGGAGATCCAGATTCGCCGGGTTGCACAGCGACTGTTCGGTTTCGGCAGCCGGCGATGACCGCGGATCAATTGGCTGATCGGCTGGCCCGGGTGCTGGCACCCGAGTTGGGCCCGGTCACCGTTGAGGGACTACGGGCACTGACCGGCGGCGCCAGCCGATCGACCTGGGCTTTCGAGGCCGTCGCGAAGACGGGGGAAACCTCGCAGCGCCATGCGTTGATCCTGCGCACCGGCCCACCCGACGAACTGCACGCCAGCATGGAGCTCGAAGCCCACGCGCAGCGTGCCGCGCACCGAGCCGGCGCCCCGGTGCCGAGCGTGCTGCTTGCCGACAATTCCTCTGCAGCACTGGGGAATCCATATCTGATCTGCAATGAGATCGCCGGCGAGACGGTGGTTCGACGCATCGAGCGCCAACTCGACGACACCGGCCGGGAGCACCTGCTGCGCCAGTGCGCCCAGGCGCTGGCGGCCATCCACCGGGCCGACCCGGGAGGCATTGCCCTCAGTGCCGAAGACCAGCTTGCCGCCTGCCGCGGCCAACTGGATGCGATGCACGACACGACGGCCGTGTTCGAGTGGGCGTTTCGGTGGCTGGAGGCCCACCGGCCGCCGACTGCGCCGGCACAGCTGGTGCACGGCGACTTCCGGATGGGCAATCTGATCGTCGACGGCTTCGAGCTGGCGGCAGTACTCGACTGGGAGCTGGTGCACCTCGGCGACTCCTGCGAGGACTTGGCCTGGTTCTGCCTGCGAGCCTGGCGGTTCGGCGCCCCGCCGGACCGTGCCGCCGGCGGGCTCGGCGATATCGACAGCTTCCTGGCCGCGTACGCCGACGCCGCCGGCACCACCGTAGATGCGGACCGTTTCGCCTGGTGGCTGGTGTTGGGCACGCTGCGCTGGGGCATCATCTGCCGCTGGCAGGCCGAACGGCATCTGAGCGGGCAGGCACGGTCGGTGGAGCTGGCGACCATCGGGCGACGGGTCTCCGAGACCGAATGGGACCTGCTGCGGCTACTCGACGGGGTGCCCGCGTGACCGGCCGCCGCCCCACCGCCGCCGAACTCGTGACCGCGGTCGCCGAATTCCTCGACACGGCATTTGCGAACCGCGACGGCGACGCCGCCACCGAGGGCCAGGTCAGATTCCACGCCCGGGTGGCCGCCAACGCGCTGCGCATCGTCGAACGCGAGTTGGGCGACACCTCCGCGGCAGCGCCGGCGCAGGCGGTGGCCGGACTGGGTTTCGCCGATGAGGCCGCGCTGGCCGCGGCCATTCGGGCCGGTGACCTCGACGACCGGGCCGAGGCTCTCACCGCCTGCCTCTACACGCTGGTCCGGCACCGGTTGTCGATCGACCATCCCGGCTATGACGGCTAGTCGCTTAGAGTCACTGCGCGGCAGTCGGTTCGACCGGTTTCGCTGACGGTCGGTCAAACCCGCCTGCGGGCGTCCGGTGAGCAGTAGCATCTGCTGCGTGTCTGCCTCCACCGCCACGCTGCGAATTCTTGTCTACAGTGACGACGCTTCGACCCGCGCCAAGGCCATCGCCGCGCTGGGCAAGCACCTGCACCCCGACCTGCCGGAGCTGACCTACGTCGAGGTCGCGACCGAGCCGATGGTGATCCGGCAGATGGATGCCGGCGGAGTCGACCTCGCGGTGCTCGACGGCGAGGCAACCCCGGCCGGCGGGATGGGCATCTGCAAACAACTCAAGGACGAGATCATCCCGTGCCCGCCGATCGTGGTGCTGACCGGCCGCGCCGACGATGCCTGGCTGGCCAGGTGGTCGCACGCCGACGCCGCGGTGCCGCACCCGGTCGACCCCATGACACTGAGCCGAACGGTCCTGGACCTGCTCCGCACGCCGACGCCGGGTTAGGGCGGGTTAGGGCGCCCTCAGACGCGAATTCCCCTGTCGCCGTTGACCCCTGCGACAGGTGATGCCCGTCACAGTTGTCGGCAATTTCGGATTCTTCCCAACCGCCTGGGTGCCGCGGGCTAGGCTGTGCTGGAACTCACATCGACGCCCGGAAGGGAACTACGTCACCGCGTATGAACCTGTATCTGCCGATCCTCGCGCTCGCCGCGCTCGCCGCCGGTTTCGCAGTGTTTTCCGTGGTCGCCGGGGCGCTGGCCGGCCCTTCGCGCTACAACCGGGCAAAGCTGGAAGCCTACGAATGCGGCATCGAACCCACCGATCAGCCGGTCAGCGGGCCGCACGCCCCGCCCGGGCAGCGCTTCCCGGTGAAGTACTACCTGACCGCGATGCTGTTCATCGTCTTCGACATCGAGATCGTTTTTCTCTACCCCTGGGCGGTCGCCTTCGACGGGCTCGGGGTCTTCGCCCTGATCGAAATGGTGCTGTTCGCCGTCGTCGTCTTCGTCGCGTATGCCTACGTCTGGCGGCGCGGCGGCCTGAGTTGGGATTAGTGGGAGCGGGCAGGGTTACATATGGGATTAGAAGAACAGGTGCCGAGCGGTCTTCTGCTGTCCACCGTGGAAGACCTCGCCGGGTACTTCCGCAAGGGGTCACTGTGGCCGGCGACCTTCGGCCTGGCGTGTTGCGCCATCGAGATGATGTCGTCGATGGCGCCCGACTACGACATCTCCCGGTTCGGCATGGAGGTGTTCCGCGCCTCGCCGCGCCAGGCCGACCTGATGATCGTGGCCGGCCGGGTGAGTCAGAAGATGGCGCCGGTGCTGCGCCAGATCTACGACCAGATGGTGGAACCCAAATGGGTGCTGGCCATGGGGGTGTGCGCGTCGTCGGGCGGGATGTTCAACAACTACGCCATCGTGCAGGGCGTGGACCATGTCGTCCCGGTCGATATCTACCTGCCCGGCTGCCCGCCCCGGCCCGAGATGCTGATGTACGCAATTCTCAAGCTGCACGAGAAGATTCGCGAGATGCCGCTGGGCGCCAACCGTGAGCAGGTGATCACCGCCACCGAAGAGGCGGCGCTGTCCGCCCCGTCCACCTGGCAGATGAGGGGGTTGCTTCGGTGAGCGAGGGCACTGCCGGCGGTGACGGCCAGAACGGCACCGAAGACGTGATCAAGGTGCGCCGCGGCCTGTTCGGCGCGGCCGGCAGCGGGGACACCTCCGGGTACGGGCACCTCGTGACCGAGGCCGCGCTGCCCGGTGAGACCCCGCGTCCCTACGGCGGGTACTTCGACGAACTCGTGGACACCCTCACCGGCGCGCTGCAGCGCGAGGGCGTCGAATTCGCCGACGCGGTAGAGAAAGTGGTGGTGTACCGGGGCGAGCTGACCCTCTACATCCACCGGGCGAAATTGCGCACCGTCGCCCGCCTGCTGCGCGACGAGCCGGAACTGCGCTTCGAGTTGAGCCTCGGGGTGTCCGGCGTGCACTACCCCGGGGACGCCGACCGGGAACTGCACGCGGTCTACCCACTGCGGTCCATCACCCACAGTCGCAAGGTTCGGCTGGAAGTCGCTGCGCCCGATGCTGATCCGCACATTCCCTCGCTGTTCTCGATCTATCCGACCACCGACTGGCACGAGCGCGAGACCTACGACTTCTTCGGGATCGTCTTCGACGGCCACCCGTCGCTGACCCGGATCGAGATGCCCGACGACTGGCACGGCCACCCGCAACGCAAGGACTACCCGCTGGGCGGCATCCCGGTCGAGTACAAGGGCGCGCAGATACCGCCGCCGGACCAGCGGAGGGCCTACAAGTGACCAGCAGCGACACGCCCCGCACCGTGCTGAACGTCGGCGGGCAGGAATGGGACCAGGTGGTCGAAGCGGCCAAGGCCGCCGACCCGGGGGAACGCATCGTCGTCAACATGGGGCCCCAGCACCCGTCGACACACGGTGTGCTGCGGCTGATCCTCGAACTCGACGGCGAGACGGTGACCGAAGCCCGTTGCGGCATCGGCTATCTGCACACCGGCATCGAGAAGAACCTGGAGAGCCGGTACTGGACCCAGGGTGTCACGTTCGTGACGCGGATGGACTACCTGTCACCGTTCTTCAGCGAAGTCGCCTACTGCCTCGGAGTGGAGAAACTCCTCGACATCACCGACGACATTCCGGAGCGGGTCAGCGTGATCCGGGTGTTGATGATGGAACTCAACCGGATCTCCTCGCACCTGGTGGCCCTGGCCACCGGCGGCATGGAGCTCGGTGCGCTCTCGGTGATGCTGTTCGGCTTCCGCGAGCGCGAGCTGGTGCTCGACATCTTCGAGACGATCACCGGTCTGCGGATGAACCACCAGTACATCCGGCCCGGCGGGGTGTCGGTGGATCTGCCCGACGAAGCGGTCCCCATGATTCGCGATTTCCTCAAGCTGATGCCCAAGCGGCTCAAGGACATCGAGGACCTGCTCACCGAGAACTACATCTGGAAGGCCCGCACCAAGGGCGTGGGCTATCTGGATCTGACCGGGTGCATGGCGCTGGGCATCACCGGTCCGGTGCTGCGGTCCACCGGCCTGCCCTATGACGTGCGCCGCGAGGAACCGTACTGCGGCTACCAGGACTACGAATTCGATGTGATCACCGACGACGGCTGTGATGCCTACGGCCGCTACCTGATCCGCATCGCAGAGATCAAGGAGTCCCTGAAAATCGTCGAACAATGTCTGGACAAGCTGCGGCCCGGTCCGGTCATGGTCGCCGACCGCAAGATTGCCTGGCCGGCCGACCTGACCATCGGCCCGGACGGGCAGGGTAACTCCAAGGAGCACATCGGCTGGATCATGGGCCACTCGATGGAGGGCCTGATTCACCACTTCAAACGGGTCACCGAGGATCTGTGGGTGCCGCCGGGACAGGTGTTCGTCTCGGTCGAGTCGCCCCGCGGCGAGCTGGGGGTGCACATGGTCAGCGACGGCGGAACCCGGCCCTACCGGGTGCATTACCGGGATCCGTCGTTCACCAACCTGCAGGCGGTCGCCGCGATGAGCGAGGGCGGGCTGATCGCCGACGTGATCGCCGCGGTCGCCAGCATCGACCCGGTGATGGGCGGGGTGGACCGGTGAGCGAAACCAACGGCCAGGTCAACAAGACCGGACGGGGGCGGCTCATGCCGCCGACCGCCGGCGCCGACGGCAACCGGGTGTTCCTGCAGTTGGGCCGGCCTCCGGAGGAACCCAACCAGTTCAACCACCCGGACGCGCCCCGCGCCTACTCCGATGAGGTGCGCGCGCGCCTGGAGGCCGACGCCAAGGAGATCATCGCCCGCTACCCGCAGCCGCGCTCGGCGATCCTGCCGATGCTGCACCTGGTGCAGGCCGAGGACTCCTACATCACCCCGGCGGGCATGTCGTTCGTCGCCGACATGCTCGGGCTCACAGGCGCCGATGTCGCCGGAGTCGCCTCGTTCTACTCGATGTACCGGCGCAAGCCGACCGGCGACTATCTGGTGGGCGTGTGCACCAACACGCTGTGTGCGGTGATGGGCGGCGACGCCATCTACGACGCCCTCAAGGAGCACCTGGACGTCAACGACGAGCAGACCACCGCCGACGGCAAGGTCACGCTGGAGCGCATCGAGTGCAACGCGGCCTGCGACTGCGCGCCGGTGATGATGGTCAACTGGGAGTTCTTCGACCAGCAGACACCCGAGTCGGCGCGCGACCTCACCGACGCACTGCGCTCCGGTGCCGAGGTCCGGCCCAGCCGCGGCCTGCCGCTGACCAACTTCCGTGAAACCGCCCGGGTGCTGGCCGGTTTCGCCGACGGCCGTCCCGACGACGGCCAGGGCGGCCCGGCCGGGCCGACACTGGCCGGGCTGCGCTTCGCCCAGGAGCACGGCATGACCGCGCCAGGGCCCGAGACCGACGGGAGCGGACAGTGACCTCCACCCCGACTTCCCCCACCGAGGCGACCGCGCTGACCCCGGTACTGAGCGCCTACTGGGACGATCCGGAGTCCTGGACGCTTGCGACCTACCGCCGCCACGGCGGTTATGTGGGCATGCAGCGGGCGCTGGCCATGACGCCCGACGACGTCATCGAGCTGGTCAAGGACTCCGGGCTGCGCGGGCGCGGCGGTGCCGGGTTCTCCACCGGAACCAAGTGGTCGTTCGTCCCGCAGGGCACCGAGGGAGCCGGGGCCAAGCCGCACTACCTGCTGGTCAACGCCGACGAGTCCGAGCCGGGCACCTGCAAGGACATGCCGCTGCTGCTGGCGACACCACACGTGCTCATCGAGGGCATGATCATCTGTTGCCACGCGATCCGGGCCCGCCACGCCTTCATCTATGTGCGCGGCGAGGTGCTTCCCATCCTGCGGCGGCTGCAGAACGCGGTGGCCGAGGCCTACGCGGCGGGGCTGCTGGGCACCGACATCGGTGGCACCGGCTTCGACCTGGACATCACCGTGCACGCCGGCGCCGGCGCCTACATCTGCGGCGAGGAGACCGCGCTGATCGACTCGCTGGAGGGCTACCGCGGCCAGCCGCGGCTACGCCCGCCGTTTCCCGCGGTCGCCGGCCTCTACGCCTCCCCCACCGTGGTCAACAACGTCGAATCCATCGCCAGCGTGCCGTCGATCCTGCGCAACGGACCGGAGTGGTTCCGGTCGATGGGCACCGAGAAGTCCCGCGGCTACACGCTGTATTCGCTGTCCGGACACGTGAATCGGCCCGGTCAGTACGAGGCACCACTCGGCATCACGCTGCGGGAACTGCTGGAGTACGCCGGTGGGATCCGCGACGGCCACCGACTGAAGTTCTGGACACCGGGCGGGTCGTCGACCCCGTTGCTGACCGAGGAACACCTCGACATCCCGCTGGACTACGAGGGCATGGCCTCGGCCGGTTCGATGCTGGGCACCAAGGCATTGCAGATCTTCGACGAGACCACCTGCGTGGTGCGCGCGGCCCGACGCTGGTCGGAGTTCTACAAGCACGAGTCCTGCGGCAAGTGCACGCCATGCCGCGAGGGCACCTACTGGCTGGTGCCGATCTACGAGCGGCTCGAGACCGGCCGCGGCACCCCCGAAGACCTCGACACGCTGCTCGACATCGCCGACGTGCTGTTCGGGAAATCGTTCTGCGCCTTGGGAGATGGCGCGGCGATGCCGGTGAAGTCGTCGATCGAGTACTTCCGTGACGAATACATCGCCCACCTCGAGGGGGGCTGCCCGTTCGACCCGAAAGCGAGCATGTTCGTGCCAAACGGAGCAGGAGGCGGTGCGGCGTGACTCAACCTTCTCAGCCGACCGGCCAGGACTCGGTGACGTTCACCATCGACGACCAGCAGATCACGGTTCCCAAGGGCACCTTGATCATTCGGGCCGCCGAGCAGCTGGGCATCGAGATCCCCCGATTCTGCGACCACCCGCTGCTGGACCCGGTGGCCTGGTGCCGGCAGTGCATGGTCGAGGTCGAAGGTCAGCGCAAGCCACAGCCGTCGTGTGCGGTGGCGGCGACCGAGGGCATGGTGGTGCGCACCCAGCACACCTCCGCCGAAGCCGACCGGGCCCAGCACCTGGTGATGGAACTGCTGCTGATCAACCACCCGCTGGACTGCCCGACCTGCGACAAGGGCGGCGAGTGCCCGCTGCAGAACCAGGCGATGACCCACGGCCGCACCGAGACTCGCTTCGAAGAGGCCAAGCGGACATATCCCAAGCCGATCAACATCTCCTCGCAGGTGCTGCTGGACCGCGACCGCTGTATCCTCTGTGCGCGCTGCACCCGGTTCTCCAACGAGATCGCCGGCGACAAGTTCATCGAGATGATGGACCGCGGCGCCATGCAGCAGGTCGGCATCTACACCGACACCCCGTTCGACTCCTACTTCTCCGGCAACACCGTGCAGATCTGCCCGGTGGGAGCGCTCACCGGCGCCTCATACCGATTCCGGGCGCGGCCGTTCGACCTGGTGTCCACCCCGAGCGTCTGCGAACACTGCTCGGCGGGCTGCGCCCAGCGCACCGATCACCGCCGCGGCAAGGTCATGCGCCGGATGGCCGGCGAGGATCCGGACGTCAACGAGGAATGGAACTGCGACAAGGGCCGTTGGGCATTCACCTACGCCACCCAGCGTGACCGGATCACCACCCCGATGGTGCGCGACGACAGCGGGAGCCTGGTGCCCACCTCCTGGCCGCACGCGGTGGCGGTGGCGGCGCGCGGCCTGGCCGCCGCCCGGGGCCGTACCGGCGTGCTGGTCGGTGGCCGGGCGACCGCCGAGGACGCCTACGGCTACGCCAAGTTCACCAGGGTGGCGCTGCGCGGCGACGACATCGACTTCCGGGCCCGTCCGCAGTCCGGCGAGGAGGCCGAGTTCCTGGCGGCCCGGGTGGCCGGTCGCGGAATCGAGGTGAGCTTCGCCGACCTGGAAGCCGCCCCGACGGTGCTGCTGGTCGGCTTCGAGCCCGAGGAAGAGGCACCGATGGTCTTCCTGCGGCTGCGCAAAGCGGCCCGCAAGAAGGGCACCAAGGTGTTCAGCGTGGCGCCGTTCGCCGACCGCGCGCTGACCAAGATGTTCGGCACCCTGCTGCCGGTGGTGCCGGGCGGCGAGGCCGCGGTGCTCGACGGCCTGCATGACGGTGAGGTCGGGCCACTGCTGCGCCAGCCCGGCGCGGTGGTGCTGGTCGGCGAGCGGCTGGCCAGCTCCCCGGGTGCGTTGTCGGCGGCGGCGCGGCTGGCCGAGGCGACCGGCGCCCGGCTGGCCTGGGTGCCGCGGCGTGCCGGGGAACGCGGCGCACTGGACTGCGGTGCGCTGGCGGGCCTGCTGCCCGGCGGCCGCCCCCTGGGCGACGAGTCGGCGCGGGCCGAGATCGCGCGGGCGTGGGGACTCGACGGCCCCGGCGATCTGCCGTCGCAGGCCGGACGCGACACCGACGCCATCCTGGCGGCTGCCGCGGACGGCAAGCTGGGGGCACTGCTGGTCGGTGGGGTCGAGCCGGCCGACCTGGCCGACCCGGTGGCGGCACTGACCGCCCTCGACCAGGTCGAGTTCCTGGTCAGCCTGGAGCTGCGGCAGAGCGAGGTCACCGAGCGGGCCGATGTCGTGTTGCCGATCGCGGCCGCAGCCGAGAAATCCGGCACCTTCATCAACTGGGAGGGCCGGCACCGTCGGTTCGGTGTCGCGCTGGGCGACGGCGGCGCGCTGTCCGATGTGCGGGTGCTTGACGCCATCGCCGAGGAAATGGGTGTGGCACTGGGCCTTTCGGAGGTGGGGGCGGCCCGAGACGAACTGGCCGGCCTCGGTACCTGGACCGGCACTCGGGCCGACGGCCCCCGGGCGGCCGCGGGAGCCCCGCTTCACCCCGCTGCCGGCCAAGCCGTACTGGCCGGCTGGCGCATGCTGCTGGACAACGGCGCGATGCAGGACGGCGAACCGAAACTGGCCGGTACGGCCCGCAAGCCGGTGGCCCGACTGTCGGCGGAGACCGCGGCCGAAGTCGGTGTGGCGCCGGGTGATCCGGTCACCGTCAGCACCGAGCGCGGCCGCATCACGCTGCCGCTGGTGGTCACCGACATGCCGGATCGGGTGGTGTGGCTGCCGATGAACTCCGCGGAATCGGCGGTGCACCGAGATCTGGGGGTCACCCCGGGTGCGGTGGTACAGATTGGACGCAGACCATGATCGATCCCTGGTGGTTGATGCTGGCCAAGGTGCTGTGCGTCTTCGTTTTCCTGGTGCTGACCGTGCTCTTCGCCATCGTCATCGAGCGAAAAGTGCTGGGACGTATGCAGATGCGTCCAGGCCCCAACCGGGTCGGGCCCAAGGGGTGGCTGCAGAGCCTCGCCGACGGCATCAAGCTGGCCCTCAAGGAGGACATCAGGCCCGTCAACGCCGATCGGGTGATCTACGTGTTGGCGCCGATCATCTCGACGGTGCCGGCGATCACCGCGTTCGCGGTGATCCCGTTCGGCCCCGAGGTGAGCGTCTTCGGCCATCACACCGCCGTGCAGTTGGCCGATCTGCCGATCGCGGTGCTGTTCATCTTGGCGATGTCGTCGATCGGGGTGTACGGGATCATCCTGGCCGGCTGGTCGTCGGGTTCGGTCTACCCGCTGCTGGGCGGTATCCGCTCGACCGCACAGGTGATCTCCTACGAGGTCGCGATGGGCCTGGCATTCGCCTCGGTGTTCCTCTACGCCGGGACGATGTCGACATCGGGCATCGTGGCCGCCCAGGACCGAGTGTGGTTCACGTTTCTGCTGATGCCGGCATTCATGGTCTACCTGGTGGCGATGGTCGGTGAGACCAACCGCGCACCGTTCGACCTGCCCGAAGCCGAGGGCGAACTGGTGGGTGGGTTCCACACCGAGTATTCGTCGCTGAAATTCGCCCTGTTCTTCTTGGCCGAATACATCAACATCACCACGGTTTCGGCGCTGGCCGTCACCTTGTTCTTCGGCGGCTGGCACGCCCCCTTCCCGATCAACCTGTGGGCCGGCGCCAACGCGGGCTGGTGGCCGCTGCTGTGGTTCACCGCCAAGGTGTGGGGCTTCATCTTCATCTACATCTGGCTGCGGGCCACCCTGCCCCGTCTGCGCTACGACCAGTTCATGTCGCTGGGTTGGAAGGTGCTGATCCCGGTGGCCCTGACCTGGGTGCTGTTCGCCGCGGCGATGCGCAGCCTGGGCAACCACGGCTATCCGCACTGGGAGGCGATATTGGCCGGCGTCAGCACGCTGGCCACCCTGGTGGCGCTGGTGTTGCTGCATCGGCAGTTCAGCGCGGTGCGCGCCGACGGCGGCGAACCGGCACCAGCAGTTGTCCCACAGCCTTCGTCCGGGGGTTCATTCCCGACACCACCACTACCGCAGCACACTTCGCCGCGGGTCAAGGAGGATGTCAATGGCTAGCCTGCGCGACGCCCTGGCCGGGTTCGGCGTCACCTTGAAGACGATGTTCAAACGGCCGATCAACGACGGCTACCCCGAACACAAGAAACCGACGGCACGGCGCTACCACGGCCGCCACCAGCTCAACCGGCACCCGGACGGGTTGGAGAAGTGCATCGGCTGCGAACTGTGCGCCTGGGCCTGCCCCGCCGACGCCATCTACGTGGAGGCCGCAGACAACACCGACGAGCAGCGCTTCTCCCCCGGCGAACGCTACGGCCGCGTCTACCAGATCAACTACCTGCGCTGCATCGGCTGCGGGCTGTGCATCGAGGCCTGCCCGACCCGCGCGCTGACCATGACCAACGAGTACGAGATGGCCGCCGACAACCGGGCCGACCTGATCTGGGAACGCGAGCAACTGCTGGCGCCGCTGGAGCCGGGCATGACCGCTCCGCCGCACCCGATGCCGCCCGGCGCCACCGACAAGGACTACTACCTGGGCCGGGTCAGCCCCGACGGGCTCGATGAGAACCCGGACCTGTTCGTGATGCTGGATCGGAAGAAACAGGGCAAGGCCTGATGAACACCGTGCTGCTCGCCGCCGACGTCGTCGTCCGCACCTCCACCGGGGAGGCGGTGACGTTCTGGGTGCTCGGGGCGCTGGCGCTCGTCGGCGCGGTCGGGGTCGTCACATCCGCCAAGGCGGTGTATTCGGCGATGTTCCTGGCGATGACGATGCTCATCCTGGCGGTGTTCTACTTCGCCCAGGACGCGATGTTCCTCGGTGTGGTGCAGATCGTCGTCTACACCGGTGCGGTGATGATGTTGTTCCTGTTCGTGATGATGCTGATCGGGGTCGACTCCGCCGAATCACTGGTGGAGACCCTGCGCGGCCAGCGGATCTCCGCGACGCTGGCCGGCACCGGTTTCGGGATGCTGCTGATCTCTGGGATCGGTGGCGCGACGATGCACCTGCGCCGGGTCGGCACCCCCGCCACGGCCACCGGCGGCGGGACGGATCTGGCACAGAACAATGTCGAGGGCCTGGCGGCGCTGATCTTCACCCGCTACCTCTGGGCGTTCGAGCTCACCAGTGCGTTGCTGATCACCGCGGTGGTGGCGGCCATGGTGCTGACCCACCGTGAGCGGCTGCAACCGCGGATGACGCAGCGGGAGCTGTCGATCCGGCGCTTCCAGGCCGGCCACCACCCGACACCACTGCCCACGCCGGGTGTCTACGCCCGCCACAACGCCGTCGACATCGCCGCGCGACTGCCCGACGGGTCGTATTCGGCGCTGTCGGTGTCGGACACCTTGACTCACCGCTGGGTCGGCGCCACCGGCAACGCCGCGCACGCGGCCGACGATGTCGTGGGCGCCGACGAGGAGGGATCGGGCCAGTGAATCCGGAGAACTACCTGTACCTGTCGGCGATGCTGTTCACCATCGGCGCCACCGGAGTGATGTTGCGGCGCAACGCCTTGGTGATGTTCATGTGCGTCGAGCTGATGCTCAACGCCGCCAACCTGGCGTTCGTCACCTTCGCCCGGCTGCACTCCCAGCTCGACGGCCAGATGGTGGCGTTCTTCACGATGGTCGTCGCCGCCTGCGAGGTGGTGATCGGCCTGGCCATCATCATGACGATCTACCGGGCCCGGCGATCCGTCTCGGTCGACGACGCGAACCTACTGCGCGGCTAGGGAGTTGGGGAGCTCTATGACGAATCTGAGCCAGCTGAGCTGGCTTCTGGTGGCCCTGCCCGCGGTGGGCGCGTTGATCCTGCTGGTCGGCGGACGACGAACCGACCGGTGGGGACACCTGCTGGGCTGCGCCACCGTGCTCGGGTCATTCGGGATCGGGCTGGCCCTGCTGATCGACCTGCTGGGCCGGACAGGCGACGACAGGACGATTCACACCCACCTGTTCAGCTGGGTTCCCGTCGGCGCCCTGCAGGTCGACTTCGGTTTGCTGATCGACCAGCTGTCGATCTGCTTCGTGCTGCTGATCAGCGGCGTCGGCGCGCTCATCCACATCTACTCGATCGGCTACATGGCCACCGACCCCGATCGGCGCCGGTTCTTCGCCTACCTGAACCTGTTCGTCGCGGCCATGCTGCTGCTGGTGATCGCCGACAACTACCTGGGCCTGTATGTGGGCTGGGAAGGCGTCGGCCTGGCGTCCTACCTGCTGATCGGCTTCTGGTACGCCCGGCCGGTCGCCGCGACGGCCGGCAAGAAGGCGTTCGTAGCCAACCGAGTCGGCGACTTCGGGCTGTCGCTGGCGATGTTCGTCATGTTCGCCGGCTTCGGCACGCTGTCCTTCGACGGGCTGTTCGGCGCGGTGCAGGCCGACGGCCCGAGCAGCCTGACCACCGCCATCGGGTTGTTGCTGCTGCTGGGTGCGTGCGCCAAATCCGCGCAGGTGCCCCTACAGGCGTGGTTGTTCGACGCCATGGAGGGCCCGACCCCGGTGTCGGCACTGATCCACGCCGCCACCATGGTGACCGCCGGGGTGTACCTGATCGTCCGGTCCGGACCGATCTATGACCTGTCCGCCGATGCCCGGCTGGCGGTGATCGTCGTCGGCGCGGTGACGCTGTTGTTCGGTGCGATCATCGGCTGCGCCAAGGACGACATCAAACGGGCACTGGCCGCATCCACGGTCAGCCAGATCGGCTACATGGTGCTGGCCGCCGGCCTCGGCCCGGCCGGCTACGCGGTCGCGATCCTGCACCTGCTCACCCACGGCTTCTTCAAGGCCGGCCTGTTCCTGGGCTCGGGCGCAGTGATGCACGGGATGAACGACGAACAGGACATGCGCCGCTACGGCGCGCTGCGGACCTTCATGCCGGTGACGTTCGTGACGTTCGGCATCTGTTACCTGGCGATCATCGGGGTACCGCCGTTCGCCGGCTTCTACTCCAAGGACGCGATCATCGAGGCCGCCCTGGCCTCCGGTGGAACACGCGGCTGGGTGCTGGGCGCGGTCACCATCCTGGGCGCCGGCATCACGGCGTTCTACATGACCCGGGTGATGCTGATGACGTTCGGCGGCGAGCGCCGGTGGGCGGCGAACGAGAGCGAAGTGACGCCGGAACGGGCGCTGCAGCATCCGCACGAGGCCCCGCGGGTGATGACCTGGCCGATCATCGTGCTGGCCGTCGGGGCGGTGATCTCCGGCGGCGTGCTGGCGATCGGCGGACGACTCGAGCACTGGCTGGAGCCGGTGGTGAGCCCGGTGCCCGAGCTGATCGGTCACGCCGTGGAGCACGTCATCCCGGCCTGGGTCACCGGCGCCATCACCCTGGGCATCGTGCTGCTGGGCGCCGCGGTCGCCTACCGGATGTACGGCCGAAAGCCGATACCGATCACCGCCCCCACCGATGTTTCCGCCCTGACGGTGGCCGCCCGCGAGTATCTCTACGGCGATGCCTTCAACGAGGAGGTGTTCATGCGACCGGGTAACCGACTGGCACAAGCCCTGGTCGAGGTCGACGACCGAGCGGTGGACGGCTCGGTCAACACCCTGGCCGGGCTGGTCGCCTTCGGGTCGATCCTGGTGCGCCGCCTGCAGACCGGGTTCGTGCGCTCCTATGCACTGACCATGCTCGCCGGTGCGGTCCTGGTGGCGGCGGTAGTGCTGGCGGTGCAACTGTGAACAACAACCTTCCCTGGCTGAGCCTGCTGTGGTTGGTGCCGCTGGCCGGTGCCGGACTGGTCATCGTGCTGCCCGGCGGCCGAACACAACTCGCCAAATACACCGGTCTGCTGGTGAGTCTGGCGACGCTGGCGGTGGCGGTCGTCGTCACCGTCGGCTTCGACACCACTCCGGTGGCCGCGCCGTACCAGTTCGTCGAATCCCATTCCTGGATACCGGCGTTCGGAGCCAGTTACACCCTGGGCGTGGACGGTATCGCGGTGGTGCTGGCCCTGCTGACCGCCGGGCTGGTGCCGCTGCTGATGCTGGCCGGCTGGAACGACGGGGGCGAGCGCAGCCGCGGCCCGCACGCCTATGTCGCGCTGACGCTGACCGTCGAGGCGATGGTGCTGATCTCACTGGTCTCGCTGGACGTGTTGCTGTTCTACGTGTTCTTCGAGGCGATGCTGATCCCGATGTACTTCATGATCGGCGGCTTCGGCACCGGCGCCAAGCGTTCCCAGGCCGCACTGAAGTTCCTGCTGTACAACCTGTTCGGCGGCCTCATCATGCTGGCCGCGGTGATCGGGGTGTACGTGGTCAGCGCCCAGGAGGGCACTTCCGGCGGCACATTCGACTTCCGCGAACTGGTCTCGGTGTTCTCTCCGGGAACCACCACCGTCGACCCGGGCGTACTCAAGCTGTTGTTCGCCGGCTTCATGTTCGCGTTCGCGGTCAAGGCCCCGCTGTGGCCGGCGCACCGCTGGCTGCCCGACGCCGCGGTGGAATCCACCCCGGCGACCGCCGTGCTGATGATGGCGGTCATGGACAAGGTCGGCACCTTCGGCATGCTGCGCTACTGCCTACAGCTGTTCCCCGACGCCTCAACCTATTTCCGGCCAGCCATCATCACCCTTGCGGTGATCGGGGTGGTCTACGGCGCCATGGTGGCGATCGGCCAGCGCGACATCATGCGGCTGATCGCCTACACGTCGATCTCACACTTCGGTTTCATCATCCTGGGCATCTTCGTGATGACCAGCCAGGGCCAAAGCGGATCGACGCTGTACATGCTCAACCACGGGATCTCCACCGCGGCGGTGTTCCTGATCGCCGGATTCCTGATCTCGCGGCGCGGCGGCGCCCGCGCGATCGCCGACTACGGCGGCGTGCAGAAGGTGGCCCCGGTGCTGGCCGGCACCTTCCTGGTCGCGGCGATGGCCACCCTGTCACTGCCCGGGCTCGCGCCGTTCATCAGTGAATTCCTGGTCCTGATCGGCACATTCAACCGGTACTGGCTGGCCGCGACCATCGGCACCACCGCGTTGGTGTTGTCGTCGATCTACATGCTGTGGCTCTACCAGCGGGTGATGACCGGCCCGGTCACCGCGGGCAACGAACGCATCCGCGACCTGCTGCCCCGCGAGCTCGTCGTCGTCGCACCCTTGATCGCGCTGCTGCTGTTCTTGGGCTTCTACCCGAAGCCGGTGCTGGACATCATCAATCCGGGCGTCGACCACACCTTGACCACCATCGGTCAGACCGACCCGGCACCGCTGACCGCCGAGGGGGCGCGTTGACCATGTCGGGCATCCCAACCCCATCCATCGAATACGCCCTGGTGCTGCCGCTGTTGATCGTGTTCGGCACCGCCGTGCTCGGCGTTCTCGTCGAGGCGTTCGTGGCGCGCCGGGGGCGCTACCTGACACAGGTGCTGCTCGCCGTCGGCGGGTTGGCCGCCGCGTTCGCCGCCGTCGTCATGGTCGGCCGTGACACCCCGGCCGCCGGTCGCATCACGGTGTTGGGAGCGGTGGCCGTCGACCGGCCGGCGCTGGTGCTGCAGGGCACCGTGCTGCTGGTCGGGATCATGGCCGTCATCTTCATCGCCGAACGCAATGTCGGCGCCACCCTCCCCGAGGGCCCCGGCGCCGCGATCGCACCGGCTGTGTCTTCTGCCGCCCCGGGGCGCGCGGGCCTGGACTCGTTCACACCGCAGGCCTCCGCGGTCCCGGGCAGTGTCACCGAACTCGACGCGGCCCGCACCGGGGTCACCCAGACCGAGGTGTTCCCGCTGACCGTGCTGGCGATCGGCGGCATGCTGGTGTTCCTCGCCGCCAACGATCTGGTGACCATGTTCGTGGCCCTGGAAGTGCTCTCGCTGCCGCTGTACCTGCTGTGCGGGCTGGCCCGGTACCGGCGCCTGCTGTCGCAGGAATCGGCGCTGAAGTACTTCCTGCTGGGGGCGTTCTCCTCGGCACTGTTCCTGTTCGGGGTCGCGCTGATCTACGGCGCCACCGGGTCGCTGGCCCTGCCCGAGATCGGCGATCAGCTGTTCGGCCACAGCCGTGATCCGTTGGCGCTCATCGGCGCCGCACTGCTGTTGGTCGGCCTGTTCTTCAAGGCCGGCGCGGTGCCGTTCCACTCCTGGATCCCCGACGTCTACGTGGGCGCGCCGACCCCGGTCACCGGTTTCATGGCGGCCGCCACCAAGGTCGCCGCGTTCGGCGCGATGCTGCGGATCGTCTATGTCGCACTGCCGGCACTGCACGATCAGTGGCGCCCGCTTATGTGGCTGATCTCGGTGTTGACCATGGTGGTCGCCACCATCGCCGCCATCACCCAGACCGACGTCAAGCGGATGCTGGCCTACTCCTCGATCGCCCACGTGGGCTTCGTGCTGACCGGCGTGCTGTCGGCGATCCCCGCAGGTGTGTCCTCGACGCTGTTCTACCTGGTGGCCTACAGCTTCTCCACGGTCGGCGCGTTCGCCGTGGTGAACCTGATCCGCGGATCCGGCGGCGCCGAGGAGCTCGACATGTCCCGGTGGGCGGGCCTGGGCCGGCGTTACCCGGTCGTGGGCCTGCTGTTTTCGATGTTCCTGCTGGCGTTCGCGGGCATCCCGCTGACCAGTGGATTCATCAGCAAGTTCGCCGTGTTCAAGGCCGCCGCCGAGGGCGGAGCCGCCCCGCTGGTGGTGATCGGTGTGATCACCAGCGGTGTGGCCGCCTACTTCTACGTGCGAGTGATCGTGCTGATGTTCTTCACCGACACCCCCGCCGACCCGCCGCAGCTGGTGCTGCCCAGTGTCTGGAGCAGGGCGGCGATCGCGCTGTGCGCGGCGATCACCGTGGCGTTGGGTGTGATGCCGCAGCCGCTGCTCGACCTGGTGGAGGCCGCCACGCAGTTCGCCCGCTGACCGTCGGCCGGCCTCCGCGGTGGGGTCCGTCCTCGGTTCGGCGTGGCGCCGATCACGCCGTATACTGCGTCAGAATCAACCGCTGATCTCCGTCGACCAGCACATAGTCAAAGGCGACTAGACCCTCCATGTTCAGACAAGCCTCAAGGCGTCGTGCGCTGGTTTCGAGCGTGGTCGAGGTGCTGACCTGGCCGCAGAGCGTCAACCGGTACACCGAGTTGGTTGCCCCGACCTGGTCCCCGGGGGAGGCACGGGCAAAGGTTGTCGCGGTGCGCCGCAGGACGCCGCGCAGCGTCACCATGACGCTGCAGCCCAACGCCGCGTTTCCCGGATTCCGAGCCGGGCAGCACCTGGGCGTCACCGTCGACATCAACGGACGTCGCCACACCCGCTGCTACTCACCGGCCAATGCCGAGGGCCAGCGGCTGATCGAGCTGACCGTCGGTCTGCACGACGGTGGCCTGGTCTCGACCTACCTGCACCGTTACGCCCACCCGGGCATGGTGGTTGGGCTGACGGGTGGCAGTGGCGACTTCGTGTTGCCGGCCGTGCGGCCGCGGCGAATCCTGATGATCTCCGGCGGCAGTGGGATCACCCCGGTGATGTCGATGCTGCGGACGTTGCAGGCCGAGCACTACGACGGCGAGATCACCTTCGCTCATTACGCCCGCACCCGCTCGGAAGCCTGCTACCACGACGAGCTCACCGCGATGCCCGACGTGCGGGTGCTGCACGGGTTCACCCGATCTGCCCAAGCCGGTGATCTGCGAGGCCATTTCGGCGCCGATCATCTGCAGACCGCGATGTCGGACCCGGACGTGGTGTACGTCTGTGGCCCGCCCGGCCTGGTGGCCGCGGTGCGGGAGCAGCGCCCCGACGCGATCTCGGAAGCCTTTGTGGCGCCGGTATCCACATCGCCGGCCGATCCGTCCGGCGGTCGCGTGACCTTCCGAGGCAGCAACGTCAGCGTGGTCGACGACGGGCGTCCTCTGCTCGAGCAGGCCGAAGCCGCCGGCCTGGCGCCGGCCAGCGGCTGCCGGATGGGCATCTGCAAGACCTGCACCTGCCGTAAAACCGTTGGCACAGTGCAAAACCTGATCACCGGGGCGATTTCGGACGCCAATGACGAGAGAATCCAGATCTGCGTGTCGGTCCCGGTCGGCGACGTCGAACTCAGCTTGTAAAGGACGCCGGGAGAACATGTCACAACCGGAGATGACGCTTACCCCTGCCCAGGCCGATGCGTTGGGGCGCGAGTTCGACGCGATCAGGGCACGGGTACTGGCCGACCTCGGCAAAAGGGACGCCGACTACATCCGTCGGGTCGTCCGGGTACAGCGCACCCTCGAGGTCGGCGGTCGCGCGCTGATGTTCGCCGGCGTCCGGCGACCGGCCTGGCTGGCCGGTGTCGCGATGCTCGCGGTGTCGAAGATCCTCGACAACTGGGAGATCGGGCACAACGTCATGCACGGCCAGTACGACTGGATGGGCGACCCGACACTGCAGGGCCCCACCTTCGAATGGGACAGTGCCTGCCCGTCCGACCACTGGCGTTACGCCCACAACTACGTCCACCACACCTACACCAACATCCTCGGCGTGGATCGCGACATCGGCTACGCCGTCCTGCGGGTGAAGGATGAGCAGCCCTGGGATCGGTTGAAGCTGCTCAACCCGGTCAACGCCCTGATCGGGTTCGTGGTGTTCCAATACAGTTTGGCGGGCTACGAGCTGGAGATCGAGCGGATGCCGCACGAGATCACCATGGCCGACAAGCGTGACGTCCTGCGGGCGATCGGGCGCAAGGTCTTCCGCCAGGTGTTGAAGGATTACGTCGCGTTCCCGCTGCTGGGCGGTCGGAACAGGCGGTTCGTGCTGACCGGCAATCTGGCAGCGAACATGATCCGCAATATGTGGACCTTCGCGATCACCTTCTGCGGGCATTTCCCGGACGGCGTCCGACTGTTCACGATCGAGGAGGCCCGCGACGAGTCCCGTGGCATGTGGTACTACCGCCAGATCCTTGGTACGGCAAACATGAGCGGTGGCAAGTACTTTCACATCCTGTCCGGCAACTTGTCGCACCAGATCGAGCACCACCTGTTCCCAGACCTGCCCGCGCACCGCTATGCGGAGCTCGCCCCCGAGGTGCGCGAGATCTGCGGGCGCTACGGCATCCCCTACAACACCGGATCCATGCCGCGGCAGCTCGGCACGGTGCTGCGCAACATCTTTCGGCTGGCGTTTCCCTAAATCGGCTCTGGCGGCGCCCGTCAACGCCTTCGACTGAGGTGGGCGCGCTCGGCAGGATCGGTGGTCAGATCGATCGCCCGGCGAAGGGCGGCGTCGGCTCCCCCCGAGTCACCGATCCGGCGTAGCAGATGCGCCCGCAGCACCCATGCGGGCTGCAGGCGAGCGGTTGCGTCGACGGTGTCGAGGGAGGCCAGACCCGCCGCGGCACCGTCGGTCTCGGCGATGACAGCAGCGAGCGCAACGCGACCCCCGGCGGTGGGGGCGAGCACCTGCAGCGATTCGTGCAGTCGGCGCAGCGTCGCCCAGTCCGGCGGCGCCCCGGCTACGCGGGCGCAGTGCACGGCGTTGATGGCTGCCTCCAGTTGGAACGGCCCCACCGCGGACAGCGCGTGGGCGGCCCGCAGATGCCGGTGGCCGAGGGCGATGAGGTGCTCGTCCCAACGCGCGGGATCCTGGTCGACGAGCGGGACGAACCGGCCCGCCTCGTCGAGTCGGGCCGGCAGCCTGGCACTGGACAGGGCGAGCAGCGCGGCGAGGCCATGCGCCTCGGCGACCCGCGGCATCGCCTCGGCGATCACCTCGGCCAGGCCGAGGATCAGAGCGTGCCGGTCCCGCGGCACCGTCGGCCATTCGATGCCGTATGCGCCGTACACGGCCTCCAGCACCGCCGCTGCTCGTTCCGGAGCGGCGTCGTCGGGGAGCTCGAACGGGATGCGATCGCGGCGAATCCGCTGCTTGGCGCGGACCAGCCGGCCCGCCATGGTGGTGGGCGGGATCAGGAACGCGAGGCCGATCCGCTCGGCCGGGTATCCGAGCACGGTGTTGAGCATCAGCGGCACCCGCGCCGCCGGCCCGATGTCGGGGTGAGCGCAGAGCAGCAGCAGGTCCAGCCGCCGGTCCCTGGCCTCCGGCTCTGCATCGACGACGTCGTGCCGGTCCGAGTCCAGCGGCACCGACGTGCGGTGCGCGGCCGACCGCCACCGATCACGCTGACGGTTCCGGGCCACCGTGAGCAGCCAGGCGTCGGGATCGTCCGGGACCCCATCGACCTGCCACCGGGTCAGGGCGCGCTCGAAAGCGTCGGCCAGCGCGTCCTCAGCACCGGCGAGGTCGTGGGTGCGGGCGGCGAGCAGGGCCAGCAGGCGGCCGTAGGAACTGCGGGCGGCCGACTCCGCCCGCTGTCCCGCCTCGCCGGTCATTCCGCGTTGCAGCCCGCCGACCAGACACCGTCCCGCACGGTCGTCGCGGCGGGCCGGACCTCGATCACCGCGTACTGGGTGGCCGGGCACTTCTCCGCCCACGCGACGGCGGCGTCACCGTCGGGGACGTCGAGTATGAACACCCCGGCCAGTGCCTCGCGGGTGTCAGCGAACGGGCCGTCCTGGATCCGCAGTTCACCGTCGCGCCGGGTGACAGTGACGGTGCCCGACCGCGGGGCCAGGATGTCCGCGCCGACCAGCACACCGGCTGCGTGCAGGGCGGCGGTGTAGTCGGCCATGGCCCGCTTCATCTGAGCGATCGCCTCGTCAGAGACCTGCCCCGGCTCGGGCTCGGCGTTGGTCAGCAGCAGTGCGTAGTGCATGGTTCCTCCTCGGTTACCAGGGTGCCCCGGCGTGGGACATCGTGATGACGATCGGACGATCCCGAGATCGACAGCCGGGCGGGAGGAACGAGACGGCAGGGGGGTCGCGCGGGCCTCAACTCGGCTGGCGCAGCGGCAGGCCGGCGGCGCGGTAGATCGCGTCGATCACGGTCATGTTCTCGATCGCGTCCTGCGGCGTCGTCCGCACCGGCACACCGCGCAGTACGGCGTCGGCGAACGCATCGAGTTGGTAGGCGTAGGAGGCCTTGTGGTCGAACCGCTCGACACGCCTGCCCTGCTGCGAGCGGACCCTGAGCCGATGAAAGTACTGCGGCATGAGCAGGTTGAGCGCCCGCAGTTCACCTCGGTCACCGATGACACGGGCACTGACCTGCAGTAGGTTCGGCGACCACAGCGAACAGCTGATGGCACCGGTGTGCCCGGCCGGGAACCGCAGCTGCGCAGTCATTGCCCGGTCGATCGACGGACCGCGCAGTTTCGCCTGGGCGGCAATGACTTCCGGGGTACCGCCGCCGAAAGTGCGGAGCATGTGGATCGGATAGCAGCCGGCGTCCATCAGCGCGCCGCCGGCGAGCGAGTACTGGTAGCGGATGTCAGAGGACCGGGGCACCGGGAAGCTCAGGGCGGCCTCCACCCGCTGCAGTGTTCCCAGCTCCCCTGAGGCGATGATCTCCTCGATGCGCAGGGTCATCGGGTGATAGCGGTAGTGAAACGCCTCCATGACCACCCGGTCGCTCTGCGCAGTCGCCTCGGCTACCTCCCGAGCCTCGTCGGCGTTGGCGGTGAACGGCTTCTCGCACAGCACATGCTTGCCGGCGGCCACCGCGGCCAGGGTCCATCGCCCGTGCAGGTTGTTGGGCAGCGGGATGTAGACGGCGTCGATGTCCGGATCGGCGATCAGCGCGTCGTAACTGTCATGCACCCGGGCGATGCCGTGCTTGGCGGCGTACGCGCGCGCCCGGCCGGGATCGCGCGCCGCGACCGCGCTCACCTCGACCTCGGAGTTCTTGGCGGCGGGCTTGATCAGCGAGTCCGGGGTGATCCGCGCGGCGCCGAGCACGCCGATGCGCAGCCGGGACGTGGGCCCGCTCATCGCAGCGTGCTCCGCTGCAGGATGAAGCCGGACGCCGGACCGCCCGGGTGGCCCGACGTCGTCATCCCGACCACGCCGCGGGCCTGCTCGCGCACCGGGGTCTGCGGGTCGAGCACCGACAGGTAGACCTCGTGTTCGGCCAATGAGTCGACCGCGGCGTCGAGGTAGCCGTCCACGGTCTCGATGTGGGTGGCCCCGGGGCCGTTCTGGAACAGCCAGCGCGGCGGGTCGGCCAGGCTGTCCCAGGCGTCGGTGACCGCGGCCGCGAACTCGATGTGGTCGCGCTGGTTGGACATGCCCGGCCCGAATTCCGCACCGCCGTAGATGGCCACCACCACGTCGGGCCGCACCTCGCCGATCACCGAGGCGATCTTGGCGCGCAACTCCGGCGTGTTGCGGATGTTGCTGTCCGGGAAGCCCCAGAAGTCGACCTCGGAAACCCCCACGATGGCCGCCGCCCGCCGTTGCTCGTCCTCGCGCAGCGGCCCGGCCTGCTCCGGTGCCATGCCGGCGATGCCCGCCTCCCCACTGCTGGCCAGGGCGTAGCGGACGGTTTTGCCGGCGGCAGTCCATTTGGCGACCGCGGCGGCGGTGCCGTATTCGGGATCGTCGGGGTGCGGGACCAGCACCAGCAACGACTCCCAGTCGGTGGGGAAAGGCAGCGGTTCGCTCGACGCGGTCATGGGCTACACCGATACCCCGTGCGCGATGACGGCGGCCGCATGATCCACCCAGTCATCACCGAGCTCGTCACCGGGGCGCAGCATCATGCCCAACAGCGTTGCGCCGCCGATCAATTCGACCAGCCGGTCGGGGTCAACATCTGCTCTCGCGACGCCGCGACTCACCGAATCGGCCACCCAGTGGCGCATCACCTCGAACAGGCCCGTGAAGCGCTCCATGATGCGCGCGGTCAACTCGGCATTGCCGGCCATGTCGGCGATCAGACCGGGCAGGGCGGCTCGGACCACCGGGCTGGTGAACGCATCGCGCGCCCCGGACATCATCGCCCGCAGGTCGCCGGCCACGTCGCCCGGCGGTGCGGTCACCGCGCTCGGGGGCACCGCGAACGCGGCCTCGTGCACCAGTTCGGCTTTACTGGGCCACCGGCGGTACAACGCGGTCTTGGTCGTCCCGGCCCGCTCGGCGACGGCCGCCAGGCTCAGATTCGAATATCCGACCTCGACAACCAGTTCCGCGGCGGCCCGCAATATGGCAGCGTCGATGCGGGGGTCGCGTGGCCGCCCGGCGCCGGACCCCTTGTCAACCGAAGAAGGTTCTGCTTTCATAACGCTACCTGTCGTATCGTAATTGCCTCGGAGGATCAAACAGTGGTCGACCAACCGACTGTGGAGAAAGACGTCGGCCGGATCCAACGTTCCAGCCGCGATGTCACCACCCTGCCCACGGTAATGTCTCGCTGGCTTGCCACCCAGTTGCCCGGCGGAATCACGCCGGAGATCACCGTGGAAAGCGGCGTCGACACCAACGGCATGTCGTCGGAGACCATCATGCTCACCGGCCGCTGGAAGGCACACGGGGACCCGGTCGAACAACGTTGGGTGATGCGGGTGGCGCCCGCCGAGGAAGACGTCCCGGTGTTCCCCACCTACCGACTGGACCATCAGTTCGAGGTCATGCGCTTGGTCGGTGCGCACACCGACGTCCCGGTGCCGAAGGTCCGCTGGATCGAACCGACCGGCGAACTTCTGGGCCGGCCGTTCTTCCTGATGGACCGCGTCGACGGCGAGGTTCCACCCGATGTCATGCCCTACACCTTCGGCAGCAACTGGTTCGCCGACGCGACCGCCGAGCAGCAACGCACCCTGCAGGACTCCACCGTCGAGGTGCTGGCCGCGCTGCATTCGATCCCCGATGCGACACAGACGTTCGGCTTCCTCGCGGACGAAAGCAACGGGTCCGGTGAAGACACCGCGCTGCGCCGCCACTTCGACGGCGTACGGAACTGGTACGAGTTCGCGGTGCCCGACATCGGACGCTCGCCGCTGCTGGACCGCACCTTCGCATGGCTGGAGGCGAATTGGCCGGCCGACGCGGCCGCCGGCGACACGGTGCTGTGCTGGGGCGACTCCCGGATCGGCAACGTGCTCTACCGCGACTTCCGGCCGGTCGCGGTGCTGGACTGGGAGATGGTGGCGCTGGGTCCGCGCGAGCTGGACGTGTCGTGGCCGATCTTCGCCCACTCGGTGTTCGAGGAACTCGCCGGATTGGCCGGACTGCCCGGACTTCCGCAGGTGATGCGAGAAGACGACGTGCGGGCCACCTACGAGCGCCTCACCGGCGTCGAACTCGGTGACCTGCACTGGTTCTACGTCTACGCGGGCGTGATGTGGGCGGTCGTGTTCATGCGCACCGGGGCCCGCCGGGTGCACTTCGGGGAGATGGACAAACCCGAAGACCCCGAATCCCTCTTCTACCACGCGGCGTTGCTGAAACGGCTGATCGGAGAACAGAACTGATGCTGGGACCACTCGACGAATTCCCGGTTCACCAACTGCCGCAACCGATCGCCTGGCCTGGATCCTCGGATCGCAACTTCTACGACCGGTGCTATCTCAATGCCCACGACCGTACCGGGGATATCTTCGTGATCACCGGGTGCGGCTACTACCCCAACCTGGGCGTGAAAGATGCCTACGTGCTGGTACGCCGCGGCGACACCCAGACCGCGGTGCACCTGTCCGACGCCATCGACCAAGACCGGCTCAACCAGCGCGTCGGCGCCTACCGCATCGAGGTCACCGATCCGCTGCGCTCCCTGCGGGTGGTCATGGACGAGACCGAGGGCATCGCGCTCGATCTGCGCTGGGAGGGCCTGTTCGACCCGGTGCAGGAGCAGCGGCACATCCTGCGGACCGGTACCCGGGTGACCCTGGACGCGCAGCGCTTCGCCCAAATGGGCTCCTGGAGTGGGCAGATCGTGATCGACGGCGAGGAGATCGCCGTCGATCCATCAGTCTGGATCGGATCACGCGACCGCTCCTGGGGTATTCGCCCGGTCGGCGAGCGGGAACCGGTCGGCCGACCCGCGGACCCGCCGTTCGAAGGCATGTGGTGGCTGTACCTGCCGATGGCGTTCGAGGACTTCGCGGTGGTGATGATCATCCAGGAGGAGCCCAGCGGGTTCCGCTCGCTCAACGACTGCACCCGGATCTGGCGTGACGGGCGCGTCGAACAGCTGGGCTGGCCGCGGATCTCCACCCGCTACCGCTCCGGCACCCGCATCGCCACCGGAGCCACCGTCGAGGCCGCCCGCCCGGACGGCACCCCGGTCGTGTTCGAGGTGGAATCCAAACTGCCGGTGCCGATTCACGTCGGCGGCGGCTACGGCGGCGACGTCGACTGGCTGCACGGCGAGTGGAAGGGCGAGAAGTTCACCGAGCGCCTGACCTACGACATGACCGATCCGGGCATCCTCGGGCGCACCAGCTTCGGAATGATCGACCACGTGGGGCGCGCGGTGTGCCGCGACGGCGATGCCGCCCCGGTCGAGGGCTGGGGCCTCTACGAGCACGGTGTGCTGGGACGGCACGACCCGACGGGCTTCCCCGACTGGGTCACCATGGCGCCCTAGGGATCAGCGGGGCGGGTCGCCCCTGTCGGCTCAGCTCCCGCACGATCTCCCCGACCAGCGCGGGGGCGATCGGCGCCGCCTGATAGACGCAGACGGTGTCGGAGATTCCCTCGACCCGGTCACGGATGTGCGCGGCCACCTGCGCCGGGGTGCCGCACGCGGCGATGGTGTGCAGCACCTCGTCGTCGATCATCTCGCCCATCTGCGCCCAGCGGCCCTGCTTGGACAGCGCGTTGAGTTCGGGCTGCAGATCCTGCCAGCCGTGGGCGGCCAGCACCGGGGCGTATGCGGGCGTGGATGCGTAGAAACCCAGCAGCATTCGGGTGGCCGCTTCGGCGGCCTGTCGCTCGGCGTCGGTGGCACCGGTGGCCACGATGATTTCTGGCACCACGGCGAAGTCTTCAGCCGCACGCCCCGCCCGCGCCAGCCCGGCGTGCACCGCGGACATGGTGTTCTGGTGCAGATATCGCTTGGTGGAGAACGGCATCACCAACAGCCCGTCGGCGTGCTCGGCGGCGGCCCTGGTCAGCCGCGGGCCCAGGGCGCCGACGTATATCGGTGGGGCGCCGTACGGATTGGGACCGGGGCTGAACGTCGGGGTCATCAGCGTGTGCCGGTAGTAGTCGCCGCGAAAATCCAAGCGGGCGCCGGTGTTCCAGGACTCGAAGATCGCCCGCAGCGCCGCGACCAGTTCGACCATCCGGTCCACCGGGTGGTCGAAGGCGGCGCCGAACCGCTTCTCGATCTGGGCGCGGATCTGGGTGCCCAGGCCCAGGACGAATCGTCCGCCACTGAGCAGGTGATGGTCGTTGGCCTGATGGGCCAGGTGAATCGGGTTGCGCGGGAATGCGATCGCGACGTTGGTCATCAGGTCCAGGCCGCCCACCCCGGCGGCCAGTGTCAGCGGCGCGAACACGTCGTGCGGCCCCTCGAAGGTGAAGACCCCGCTGACACCGGCGTCACGCAACTCGCGAGCCTGGTCGGCGACGCCGGTCAGCCCGCTCAGGGCGGTGAGGACCCGCACCGCTGCTACGAGCCGACTTCGCGGCGATCCGCCAGCCCGTTGGCGGATCCGGTGACCAGTTCCACGAGGTCGCGCAGTTCGCGGCTCACCGCGTCGGGGTGCTCCAGGATCGAGCAGTGTCCCCCGCTCATCTCGACGAACTTGGCGATATTGGGTGCGACCGAGGCGATCCGCTGCGACGCGACGATCGGCAGCAGCCGGTCGCGGGTACTGCCGATGACCAGGGTGGGCACTGTCAGCCCCTCCAGGTTGATGTGCGACGGTCCGAGCGAGTCGACCAGGACCCGTACCCAGTGGCCACGGCTGGCCGCCGGGGTCTTGGCGAACAAGTCGCAGATCAGCGATGACACAGCAGGATCGGCCTCGCCGCCGACCGCAAGCATGTGGACGAACTGCCGGACCGCCAGGTTCGCCGGCCCGACGATCGGGACGGTGCCGAACGTCAGCAGCGCCCGGCGCGCAGCCTGAATCCGGACCTGCTGTATCGGCGGCGGCACCTGGAACAGCTTGACGTGCTGAAGGAGGTCGCCGGTGGTGGTGTTGATCAGGGCGACCGCGTCGGCGCGCTGCTCGACACGATGCCGGTACCGATCCGACCAGGCGCTGATGGCGATGCCACCCATCGAGTGCCCGGCGATGACGGCGCGCTCCCCCGGCTGCAGGGTCGCTTCGAGCACCGAGTCCAGATCGGATGCCAGATGGGTCAGGCTGTAGCCGCCGCGCTTGGGCACGCCACTGCGTCCGTGACCGCGATGGTCGTAGGCGATCACCCGGAAATCGGAGGTCAGATCGGCGATCTGGTGTCCCCAGACCCTGATGGCACAGGTGATTCCGTGCGCCAGCACGATCGGATAGCCATCTTTTGGCCCGAACACCTGGGTGTGTAGTCGGGTTCCGTCAGCGGCCTGAACCGCGATGGTGCGCCCTGGCGGCAACGCCGCCGGGATCTTGTCGGCACGAACCTGCCGACTGGACCTTGGAGAACTCATTGCCACCTCATAGGAGATGCGGCCACGCTGCCGCCTCGTGAGTGTACGCCCGGTGGGCTAGGTTTTTCGGTAGCCACTGATCTCCAGCTGACGAAGGGGCCACCCATGCGCGCGGTACAGATATCCCAGCTCGACGGACCGGCAGCTGCCCGGGTGGTCGACCTCGACGAGCCCGCCGGCGACGGTGCCGTTGTCATCGAGGTACATGCCGCCGGCGTGGCGTTCCCCGACGTGCTGCAGTCCCGCGGGCTCTACCAGTACAAGCCCGAAATGCCTTTCGTACCCGGCGGGGAGGCCGCCGGTGTGGTGCGCAGCGCCCCTCCCGGCGCCCACGTCCGCGCCGGTGACCGAGTGGCGGCACTGACCATGCTCAACGGGGCGATGGCGCAGGTGATCGCGCTGCCCGCCGAGCAGGTGTTCAAGCTGCCCGACACGGTGTCGTTCGAGGCCGGGGCGGGGCTGCTGTTCAACGACCTCACCGTGCTGTTCGCGCTGACCACTCGCGCCGGGCTGTCGCAGGGCCAGACGGTGCTGGTGCACGGCGCCGCCGGAGGCATCGGCACCTCGACCCTGCGGCTGGCCGGTCCGCTGGGCGCGTCACGAGTGATCGCGGTGGTCTCCACCCCGGCCAAGGCCGAGATCGCCAGGGCCGCCGGCGCCACCGACACGGTGCTGGCCGACGGGTTCCGCGAGGCGGTGTCCGAGCTGACCGGCAAACGCGGCGTGGATCTGGTGCTCGACCCGGTCGGCGGCGACCGGTTCACCGACTCACTGCGGTCGCTGGCGCCCGGCGGGAAGCTGTTGGTGGTGGGTTTCACCGGCGGTGAGATTCCCACGGTGAAGGTGAATCGGCTGCTGCTCAACAACGTCGACGTCGTCGGCGTGGGCTGGGGCGCCTGGGTGATGTCTCATCCGGGTGAACTGGAACGGCAGTGGGCGACGCTTGAGCCACTGCTGGCCTCCGGTGCGGTGGCCGCTCCCCAGCCGGACGTGTTCGGCCTGGAGCAGGCCGCCGATGCATTGGCGGCGCTGGAGAACCGCACCGCGGCAGGCAAGGTCGTGCTTCGGATGCGCGACTAGGTCCGCGCCCGCAATCGCCCCGTCGGATGCCGGGGCTCACGAGAGGAATCCAGATGCAGGATCGTTTCCCGCACAATGCCAGTGCCCTGCTTGAAGCCGTCGAGCAATCGCCGAAAGCTGTCGCGATACACGACAAGTCGGCCTGGGTCGGAATCTTCGCCGCCGACGGTCAGGTGAACGATCCGGTCGGCTCGACTCCCCATGTCGGCACAGCCGCCATCGGGCGGTTCTTCGACACCTTCATCGCCCCGAACACCATCGCCTTCGACGTGCAGAACGATGTGGTCGCCGGCATGTCGGTACTACGAGACCTCACGGTGCACACCACGATGTCGACCGGTGTCACCATGCATATCCCGATGCACCTGCGCTATGACCTGGTCTCGCAGGACCCGGACGGCTCACTGCGAATCCAGAGGTTGTTCGCGCACTGGGAGCTGCAGAAGATGGTCGGGCAGCTGCTGACCTCCGGGGGCCGCGGCCTGCTGGCCTCGGTGATCCTGGGCCCCCAGCTGATTCGTCACCAAGGGCTTTCTGGCTGCGCCGGCTTCCTGCGCGGACTTTCCGGGGTAGGAAAGCGCGGAAAGCGTCGGGTCGAGAACCTTGTCGCGGCGCTGACCCGGGGTGACGCGGCCGGAGTTTCGGCGCTGCTGACTCCGAATGCCACGTTGAGCCTGGACGGCGTTTCGGAGGCCTCGGTTGCCGAGTTTGTCCCGGCAGCAAAGTACCTGGCGATCGAAAAGCTCCTGGCCGCAGGGCATACCGTCACCGCCACTGTGCACCTGGACGGCAGGCGCGGGGTGGGATTGTTCGAGTTCTCCAAGGACGCCGCGCACCGGGGCGCCATTTCCGCTGTCCGCCTCTATATCTGAGGCGGACAGCTACAGCACGCCGGGAATGATCGCCTTGCGATTGGGCGGGTAGTCGGGGAACTTCTGCTGGTACCACTTGTGGGTGGCCATCGCCCTGGGTCCCAGGTTGGCGATGGAGAAGAGCAGGAAGATCAGTCCCGGAAGAGTCCAGGCCATGATCGCCCAACCCGCCCACAAGACGAGCTCACCGAAATAGTTGCCCGACGACACCCAGCGGTACGCCCCGCCGTAAGGGATGCTGTACCCGCTGCTGCCGTCGGCACGCAGGCCGATCAGGATGCGGTCGGCCTGGAAATTGATCCCCCATCCGATCACGGCCACAGCGAGGCCCAGGATGAAGCGGGGGTCGACAAACCAATGCTCCTGCTGCAGATGCGGGGCCAGCGCCACGGCGTAACCGTTGGCAAAACCGTTGACGGCGTTGAAGGTGAAGCCGAAGGCGATACCGGAGATCGGGAAGCGTTTGTCATCGCCCTTGCGACTCAGCGGATAGACCAACCCGCGGTAGAGATAGTGGCATTGCCACAGCGCGTACAACACGATCGCCGGTGCCCCATGCGAGTGCGCCACCAACCAGAACGTCACGGTGAAGGCCCACCACTGGGGGCATTCGAACATCAGCCAGCTGATCTTTCCCGGCAGCGTGAAGCGGTCGTCCGGGCTGGCGAAGCGGCCATAGGGGTTGGTGAACCAAAAGCTGCCGGCGAAGGTGACGATCGTCAGGACGATCAGAAAGACGACAGCGGCGTGGTAAAGCCCGGCCATGGCGGAACCTTTCCTCCGTTGTCCTGCACGATCAGGACGCTGCGGGCCGATCCCGCTTCCCCGGGGCGAAGTAGTCGAAGGCGGCGCTCATCTCGGCGAGGCTCCCGTCGGTTCCCTGCAGGGATACGGCGATACACCCGGAAGACCTCGACCCTAACCGACTGATCCATCCGGCGACGCCGCCGGGCGGATAGTCATCCGGGTCGCGAACGAACAGGTTGGCGTACTGGATCCGGCCGGCGTCGACCGTCGTGATGCGCTCGACGGCACTCCAGGGAATCACCAGTTTGGAGTAGCGCCGCCCGTAGACACCCTCGGCGTCCACGCGAACCTCGACGCCGGACTGGAACAGCCGCGGAACGACGATCGCCAGTCCGAGACCGAAGAACACGATCGAGATCCAGCCGACCACGTGCAATGCGTTGGGCGACCAGCCGCGGATGGGCCCTATCGGGCCGAATCCCCCGGCCAGCCAGACCCCGCCCAGGACGAACGCCAGACTGATGGCGACCAGTTGCGCGACCCGCCGCCGGTCCAGATGAGCCTCGAACGGCATGTGACCTCCCAGCATTGACGTGATCGACTTTAGTATCGACCGCGGCACGATTCTGACGAGGAGTTGGCGCGATGACCGAGCTACGGACACAACGTCGGGGCGTCATGCAATCGCTCACCGGGCTCAGCGTCCGCTACGTCGAGCGCCTGATGCCCGACCCGTATCTGTTCGCGGTGATCCTGACGCTCATCGTCGCCGGGCTGGTCGCCACGCGGGTGCGCGGAGCGTCGGCCAGCGGCATGCTGCAGGCGTGGTACGCCGGCGTGTGGGGTCCGCAGAACATCTTCACGTTCGCGTTCCAGATGGTGCTGATCCTGGTGACCGGCTACACGCTGGCCGAGGCACCGGTGCTGAAACGGGCCATCGTCCGTGTCGCGGGGTTGCCGGGCAACCAGGTGCAGGGGGCATTGCTCTGCTTCACCGTGAGTGCCGCTGCGTCCCTGCTGAACTGGGGCCTCGGACTGGTGGCCGGTGCGCTGGTCGCCCGCCAGGTCGCGCGGCGCTTCCCCGACTCGCATTTCGGCTATCTGATCGCCGCGGCGTTCATGGGATTCATCGTCTGGACGCAGGGGCTCTCGTCGTCGATCGCGCTGGCCAACACCGATGCCAGCAGCCCCATCAACGTGATCCACAAGATCGCCGGATTCAACGTGCCGTTGAGCCAGACCATCTTCCAGCCGTACAGCTGGCTGTCGGTGTTGATCGTGCTGGCGGTGCTCGCGCTGGCGGTGCGGCGGATGGAGCCTTCCGAAAGCCTGGCCCCCGATGCCGCGGTGTTCGAAGATGAGGAAGCCGTCCAGCCGCCGCGCAGCAAGACGTTCGCCGAATGGCTGGAGAACCAGTGGATCCTCAACGTGCTGCTGTTCGGCGCGGGCATCACGTATTTCGCGGTGAGCGGTTTCGCGCTGAACATCTCGTCGATGATCATGCTGTTCACCATCACCAGCGCCCTGCTGCACCGCACCCCGATCCGGTTCATCCGGGCGTTCACCGGTGCGGCGAAGGTATCGGGCCCACTACTGCTGCAATATCCGCTCTACGGCGGCCTGATCGGCCTGCTCGCCTATCAGGGCGCCGAGGACGCCGAGCCGCTGCAGACGCTGCTGGCCCAGACGCTGGTGAACGGTGCGAGCCAGTACACGCTGCCGTTCCTGACGTTCATCAGCTCGGTGATCATCAGCCTGTTCGTACCATCCGGCGGCGGGCACTGGGCGGTGCAGGGGCCGATCGCCGTCGACTCGGCACTGGCGATCGGCCAGCACTCCCCCGCCTATCTCGGCTTGATCTCCATGGCCGTCGCCGTCGGTGAGGGCGTGGCGAACATGATCCAACCGTTCTGGCTGCTGCCACTGCTGGCGATCGCGAAGCTCCACGTGCGTCAGGTGATGGGTTTTACCATCGTGGCGTTCGTCATCGGGTTGACGGTGTTGGGGACGATGACGTTGGTTGCGCCGTGGGTTATGTGAGCGGGGCGGGCGTCAGGTGTCGGTCTCGGCAATGCGCGCCTTGAACTCCGGGCACTCGACCAGCGGCGTGTGGGTGCAGGTGACGGCGTGGCTGAGGCTGTCGCGCATCCGGCTGAGCCGGGCGATATCGTCGTCGAGCTGGCTGGCCTTCTCGGCCATTCGGGCACGCAGTTCGGTGTCGTTGGGTGTGGCCTTCAGGAACCGCTCGATCTGGGCCAGGGTGAACCCGGCCGATTTGGCGCAGCCGATCAGCGCGAGCCGGTCAAGCACCTCCGGCTCATAGGTGCGGCGGAGGCCGTTGCGCTCTCCCGAAGTGATCAGTCCACGTCGCTCGTAGAACCTCAGCGCCGACGATGCCAGGCCGGATCGATTGGCCACCTCAGCGATGTCCAGCAGCATTGTCCACTCCTTGACTTGAAGTGCGGTTCAAGTCAGATACTAGCGGCAGCCCCACCCCAGCGAAAGGAAACCCAGCTATGCCGCTACATCCACAGGTTCAAGCGCATCTCGACCGACTGGCGGGCAGCAACTTTGCCGACCTGCACGATTTCACCCCGGAACAGGTCCGCCAGGGCATGCGCCTGATGACGCAAGCCCTGGGCCCGGGCGAACCCGTTGCCGGCGTCCAGGATCGTGTCATCGCCACCGACTCTGGTGAGTTGGCGGTCCGGATCTATCACCCACAGCCGGGCCCGCCGCGTCCGGTGCTCGTCTTCTTCCACGGCGGCGGTTACGTACTCGGCGATCTGGACACCCACGACGGACTGGCCCGGGCACTGGCGAACCGCACGGGTCGCGTCGTCGTCTCGGTGGACTATCCGATGTCCCCGGAGCACAAGTATCCGGCCGCGATCAATGCCGGCTTCGCCGCGACGAAGTGGGTGGCCTCGCACGCGTCCGAATTCGGCGGCGACGCAACGGACATCGCGGTCGCCGGTGACAGCGCCGGCGGCAATCTCGCAGCCGTGGTCGCCCTCATGGCACGCGACGCCGGCGGACCCGCCATCGCACACCAGGTACTTATCTATCCCGACCTGGATTTTCGGCGCTGCAACGTCTCCATCCGGGAGTTCGCGGGCAAGTACGGCAACATCAGCCGGCCAACGCAGCAATGGTTCATGAACCACTACCTCAACACCGACGACGAGAAGCTGATGGCGCACGTCTCACCGTTACTGGCCCCGGGACTCGAAGGACTGCCACCGGCGCTCATCATCACCGCGGAGTACGACGCGCTGCGCGACGAGGGTGAGGAGTACGGCGCCCGACTTTCGGCGGCAGGAGTTCCCACCACCGTCATTCGCTACGACGGCATGATCCACGAGTTCCTCCGCTGGCCGTTCGACGACGCAACCCGGGCGCTGGGCGACATCGCCGCCGCGCTGAGTGGGGCACACACAGTTCCGTAGCGCGCCAGGCACCGTCTCAATAGAAAGTGGCCCCCGGAGCGTTCTCCGAGGGCCACTTTCGTTAGTAGCGGGGACAGGATTCGAACCTGCGACCTCTGGGTTATGAGCCCAGCGAGCTACCGAGCTGCTCCACCCCGCGTCGGTAGATCCAAGGTTACCCAATGGCGGCGGCCACGCCAAATCCGCTGCTACAGGCACCCATTCCCGGCCGCGAACGCCCGGAAGGGAACCACTTCTACTTGGTGTTGTTGAACTTCTCCACAGCGTCGTCGAGGCGCTGCAACGCCGCCCCGTAGGCGGCGAAGTCGCCCTTGTGCTGGGTGTCGCGCAGCGCGGCGATCGCCGCGTCGATCTCACGCAGCGCGGCGGCCTTCGCCGGCGACAGCGCGGCGACGCTGCCCGCCGGCGGTGTCGGGGCCGGGACCGCCGCGACGGGCGCGGTAGGCGCCTCCGGCTTGGCCGCAGCCGCGCCGCCGTCGGTGGGTGCGATGTCGGTGGCCGCCGCACTGGCCCCGGGCCCGAACAGACCGGTCAGCGCGTCGGAGACCGTCGGCCCATAGCCGATCTTGTCGTTGTACATCATCGCCACCCGGATGAGCCGCGGGTAGGACGACGCGGCGTCACTGGCACCCGGGGAGGCATAGACCGGCTCGACGTAGAGCAGCCCGCCCTGGGCCACCGGCAGCGTGAGCAGGTTGCCCCAGCGGATGCGGTTCTGGTTGTCGCGCCCGATCACGCCCAGGTCCTGGCTGACCGCGGTGTCGGTGGTGATCGCGTTGTTGGCCAGCTTGGGCCCATTGACCTGACCCGGAATGGTCAGCACGGTGATCTTGCCGTAGGTGTCCGGGTCGGAACTGGCGGAGATGTAGGCCGCCAGATAGTCGCGCTTGAACCGGTTCATCGCACTGGTCAACTGGTAGGACGCCGAACCGTCCTCTTTGACAAGGTTTTTCGCGACGATATAGAACGGCGGCTGGAAGCTGCTGGCGGTCGGGTTCGGGTCCAGCGGCACGTCCCAGAAGTCCGACGTGGAGAAGAACGTCACCGGGTCGTTGACGTGGTACTTGGCCAGCAGCATCCGCTGCACCTTGAATAGGTCTTCGGGGTAGCGCAGGTGCTCGGCGAGCTCGGGCGAGATGTCCGCTTTGGGCTTCACCGTTCCGGGGAACACCTTCATCCACGCCCGCAGCACCGGGTCCTGCTCGTCCTGGGCGTACAGGTTCACCGTGCCGTCGTAGGCGTCGACGGTGGCTTTCACCGAGTTGCGGATGTAGGACACCCGCCGGTCGGGCAGCAGCCGGTTGAACTCCACCTCTTTGGAGTCCATGGTCGCCGACGACAGTGAGGTCAGCTCCGAGTACGGGTAGTTGTCCAGCGTGGTGTAGCCGTCGATGATCCACACCAACCGCTTGTTGACGATCGCCGGATAGACCGTGGAGTCGGTGGTCAGCCACGGCGCCACCGCCTGCACCCGGCCGGCCGGGTCACGGTTGAACAGGATCTTGCTGTCCGAGCCGATCACGTTGGAGAACAGGAAGTTGCGTTCGGCAAACTTCGCCGCGAACACGCTGCGGGCCAACCAGTTTCCGACGCCGACGCCGCCGGCACCGGTATAGGTGTAGTTCTTGGTCTCGGTGTTGGTCTCGTAGTCGTACTCGCGGTCGGCGCCGTTTCGCCCGACGATCGCGTAGTCCGCGAGGGTGTCGGCGATCACCGGCCCGTAGTAGACGCGCGGCTGGTCGAGATCGGCCGGCCCCTGGGAGACCACGCCGCCGTTCGCACCGACGACGTTGGCCAGAAACTCCGGGTAGCCGCCGTTCTGGTTGGGGTCGTTGGCGATTCCGCGCACGGTGTTGGCCGGCGAGGCGATGAACCCGTTGCCGTGGGTGTAGACGGTGTGCCGGTTGATCCAGTCGCGCTGGTTGTCGATCAGCCGATCCGGGTTGAGCTCGCGGGCGGCGACGACATAGTCGCGCAGTTGGCCGTCCTTGTCCCGGTAGCGGTCGATGGTGAGCTGATCGGGGAAGAAGTAGAAGTTCTTGCCCTGCTGGAACTGGGTGAACGCGGGACTGACGATGGTCGGGTCCAGCAGCCGGATGTTCGAGGTGGTCGCGGCGTCGGCACCCACCTGCGCGGCCGTCGCCCGCGCGTCGCCGCTGTAGTCGCGGTAGGTGACCACATCCTCGGTCAACCCGTAGGCATGCCTGGTCGCCGCGATCGAACGCGAGATGTACTCGCTCTCCTTCTGCGCCGCGTTGGGCTTGACGCTGAACTGCTCCACGATCAGCGGCCAGCCCGCGCCGACGATCACCGATGACAGCAGCAACAGCACCAGACCGATCGCCGGAATCTGTAAGTCGCGCAGCACGATCGCCGAGAACACCGCCACCGCACAGATCAACGCGATCGCCAGCAGGATCATCTTGGCGGGCAGCACCGCGTTGATGTCGGTGTAGCCGGCACCGGTGAAGGGCTTGCCGGCGCGGGTGTGGCTGAGCAGTTCGTAGCGGTCCAGCCAGTAGGCCCCGGCCTTGAGCAGCACCAGGGTGCCGATCAGGCTGACCACCTGGATCCGCGCCGGGCGACTCAGGGCGCCGGCCCGGCCGGACAGCCGGATACCGCCGAAGATGTAGTGCGTCGTCAGGTTCGCCAGCACCGCCAGGAACAGTGTCACCAGCAGCAGCCCGATCACCAGCCGGTAGAACGGCAGGTCGAAGGCGTAGAAACCGAGATCCTTGCCGAACTGCGGATCGGCGATGCCGAAGTCACCGCCGTGCAGGAACAGCTGGATGCGTACCCAGTAGCTCTGCGCGACGATGCCGGCGAGCAGGCCGACACCCACCGGTATCCCGAATCCGACCAGCCGCAGCCGCGACAGCACAACGGTGCGATAGCGCGCCACCGGATCGTTGTCGCCGTTGGTGGGTACGAACACCGGCCGCACCCGGAAGGCCATCGCCATCCCGGCGAACACGATCCCGCCGACGACCAGCCCCACCACCACGAACGCGATCAGACGAGTCAGCAGTGTGGTGACGAACACCGACCGGTAACCCAGCTCCCCGAACCACAGCCAGTCGACGTACCCGTCGACCAGCCGAGGCGCCACCAGCAGCAGCACGATCACGGTGACCGCGCTTGCGACCATGATCCGGCTACGCGGGGTCAATTTCGGCATCCTCGCGGTGGGTCGCATACCCACGGGCCACGCTCCCTAAGGTCGGTTGTCCTGACGGGCCCCACTGTAGCCAACCGAATCTCAGCAGGACGGTGGCTGACCTCCGTCGGCGATGGTCTTCAAAGCGTCCACCGCTCGGGCCAGGCTGTCCACCTTCACCAGTTGCAACCCGGTGTTGTCAGATCGGGCCTCGTAGCAGTTGTCGGCGGGCACCAGAAACACCGTCGCGCCGGCCTCGCGGGCCGCGATCATCTTGTGCGTGATCCCGCCGATCGGCTCGACCTGGCCGTTGGCCTTGATCACGCCGGTTCCGGCGACGAAGTTCGGCCCGGCCAGCTCACCGGTGGTGAGCTTGTCGATGACGGCCAGTGAGAACATCAGCCCCGCCGAGGGCCCGCCGATATTGGCGAGGTTGAACTCGACGGTGAACGGCGCCCACGGCGCATCCAGTACCGAGACACCCATAAATCCGTGGGCGCGGTCCTTGTTCTCTCCCAGCGTAATCCGCGCCGTTCCCGGTGCGGCGTTCTTGCGCCGGTAGTCGATGACCACCGTGTCGCCGGGCTTGGTGTCGGCCAGCTTCGCGGTGAACTGCTCCACGGTGTAGACGGGTTGACCGTTGACCGCGTCCACGGCGTCACCGCGCTGCAGCGCACCGGACGACGGGCCCGGATCGTGCACATCGGCGAGGGTCACCGCCGACGGGTAACGCAGGTAGCCCAGGGCGGCGTATTCGGCGCTCTGCTCGGATGCCCGGAAGTCGGCGTTGTTGTCCTCGTCGACCTCCTCGCGGGACTTGCCGGGCGGATAGACCAGGTCACGGGGCATCAGCTGCTCGCGGCCGGACAGCCACAGGGCCAGCGCCTCCCCCAGCGTGAGCCCGTCGCGCTGGGACACCGTGGTCATGTTCAGGTGCCCCGTCGTGGGGTGCGTCGCGGTGCCCTGGATGTCGACGACCTGCTTGCCGTCGACCATGCCGAGGGTGTCGAAGGTGGGGCCCGGGCCCAGCGACACGAAGGGCACCGTCACCACCGCCAGCAGTGCGCCGAACACGACCATCGGCAACAGTGCCGCCAACAGCGTCAGAATCCGCCTGTTCACCCCGCGTATCGTAAACGGCCCCGGTCCGCAGGGCGGCGGACCGCAGCTTTGGCGACGTGCGTGGCGCGTCGACCGATACCGGTCGGTACCGTTGGGTGTATGGCTGATCTGCCCTTCGGTTTCTCTACTGGGGACGACCCCGACCGCGAGCGGCCCGGGGGACGTGATCCCCGTTCGGGCTCGGGTGCGGGCGATCCGTTCGGCATGGGCAGCGGTTTCAATATCGGCGACCTGGGCCAGATCTTCACCCAACTCGGTCAGATGTTCAGCGGCGCCGGCCGAGTCGCCGCCGGCGGCCAGCCGGCCGGGCCGGTGAACTACGACCTGGCCCGCCAGGTCGCGGCCAAGTCGATCGGCTCGGTCGCGCCCGTCACCGCCTCGACCAACACCGCGATCGGCGATGCGGTGCACCTGGCCGAGACCTGGCTCAACGGCGTGACGTCATTGCCGGCGGGCACCACCAGCGCGGTCGCGTGGACGCCGGTGGACTGGGTGGAGCACACCATGGCCACCTGGCAGCGCCTGTGCGACCCGATGGCCGAGCAGGTGTCGTCGGTGTGGGCCTCGGCGCTGCCCGAGGAGGCCAAGAGCATGGCCGGTCCGCTGATGTCGGTGATGTCGCAGATGGGCGGAATGGCGTTCGGATCGCAGCTCGGCCAGGCCCTTGGCCGGTTGTCCGGAGAGGTGCTCACCTCGACCGACATCGGACTTCCCTTGGGCCCCAAGGGAACCGCTGCCCTGCTGCCCGGCGCCATCGAAGAACTGGCCACCGGCCTGGAGGAGCCACGCAGTGAGATCGTCACCTTCCTGGCCGCGCGCGAGGCCGCGCATCACCGGTTGTTCTCGCACGTGCCGTGGCTGGCCAACCAGTTGCTCAACACCGTCGAGGCCTACGCCCGGGGCATGAAGATCGACATCCGCGGCATCGAGGAACTGGCCCAGGGCTTCGACCCGATGTCGATGAGTGACCCGTCGGCCATGGCGGAGTTGCTCAATCAGGGCGTGTTCGAGCCCAAGTCGACGCCCGAACAGCTGGCCGCACTGGAGCGTCTGGAGACCCTGTTGGCCCTGATCGAGGGCTGGGTGCGCACGGTGGTGACCGCGGCGCTGGGCGACCGGATCCCGGGCACCGCCGCACTGTCGGAGATGCTGCGCCGCCGCCGGGCCACCGGCGGCCCGGCCGAGCAGACCTTCGCCACCCTGGTCGGTCTGGAACTGCGCCCCCGCAAGCTGGCCGAGGCCGCGGTGCTGTGGGAGCGGCTCACCGCCGCCGTCGGCGTCGACGCCCGCGACCAGGTCTGGCAGCACCCCGACCTGTTGCCGGCGGCCGCCGATATCGACGACCCGGCCGCGTTCATCGACCGGATCATCGGCGGCGACACCAGCGGCATCGACTCCGCGATCGACCAGGCGATCGCCGAATTCCAGCGCGAGGCCGGCAACACCGACGAATCCGGCAAGACCGACGACTCCGACGGCTCTGACGGCTCCGACGACAAGTAATCGCCCGGCCTGTGGATAACTGATCGGGGCGGCCGCTTGGGCGTGACAGGGTCTGATCCGTGACCGCCCACGCCGCCTACGCCCTGGACCCGGCGCTGCCCGTGTTGCTGCGCCCGGACGGCCCGGTACAGGTCGGCTGGGACCCGCAGCGTGCGGTGCTGGTGCACCCGCCGCGGGGCCTGAGCCCGGCCGGGCTGGCCGCGCTGCTGCGAGCGATGCAGACCCCGTCCACCGTCGCCGAGCTGCGCCACGAAGCCGCCCGGCACGGCACCGTGGACACCGCGCAGCTCGACGAGCTGCTGGCCGCGCTGGTGCGGGCCCGCGTCGCGGTGCTCGACACCGGCACCCCACGACCGCGCCGGGCGGCGTCGCTGCGGGTGCACGGCCGCGGGCCGCTGTCGGATCTGCTGGTCGAATCGTTGCGCTGCTCGGGTGCCGTGGTCCGGCGCAGCAGCCACCCGCACGCCGTGGTCAGCACCGCCGGCACCGATCTGGTGGTGCTGTCGGACTATCTGGTCGCCGAGCCGCGGCTGGTGCGTGAACTGCACGCCGAGCGGGTGCCGCACCTGCCGGTGCGCGTGCGTGACGGCACCGGCGTGATCGGCCCGCTCGTGCTGCCCGGGAAGACCAGCTGCCTCGGATGCGCCGATCTGCATCGCCGCGACCGGGACGCCGCCTGGCCGGCACTGGCCGCCCAGCTGCGCGACACCGTCGCCCACACCGACCGCCCAACGGTACTGGCGACCGTCGCGCTGGCGCTCAGCCAGATCGAGCAGGTGATCGCCGCGGTGCGCGGGATGGCCGCCGGCCGGCAACTGGCACCACCCCCGACGCTGAACGCCACCCTGGAAGTAGATCTGTCCACCGGGTCGATCCTGACGCGGCGCTGGACCCGGCACCCTCTTTGTGACTGCTGACGTCGAGTCGGCCCCGCCGATTGGCCACGCGGTGACCGACGACACAACGCCGTCATGGATGATGGACACGTGTCAGAAATAAAGCGTGGGAGCGTGGCGCGCAACGCGAAGCTGGCCACCCTGCCGGTCGGCTTTGCCGGTCGAGCAGCGCTGGGCCTGGGAAAACGGCTGACCGGCAAGTCGAAAGACGACGTCACAGCCGAGCTCATGGAGAAGGCGGCCAACCAGTTGTTCACCGTCCTCGGTGAACTCAAGGGCGGCGCCATGAAGGTCGGGCAGGCACTGTCGGTGATGGAGGCGGCCATCCCCGAGCAGTTCGGCGAGCCCTACCGGGAGGCGCTGACCAAGCTGCAGAAGGACGCCCCGCCGCTGCCGGCCGACAAGGTGCACCGGGTGCTCGACGCCCAGCTCGGCACCAAATGGCGCGAGCGATTCAGCTCCTTCGACGACGAGCCCGTCGCCTCGGCCAGCATCGGTCAGGTGCACCGCGGCGTCTGGGCCGACGGCCGGCCGGTCGCGGTCAAGATCCAGTACCCGGGCGCCGACGAGGCGCTGCGCGCCGACCTGAAGACCATCCGGCGGTTGACCGGCGTCTTCAAACAGCTGGCCCCCGGCGTCGACGTGCAGGGCGTGGTCGACGAGCTGATCGAACGCACCGAGATGGAGCTGGACTACCGGCTTGAGGCCGACAACCAGCGGATCTTCGCCAAGGCCTACAAGGACCACCCGCATTTCGTCATCCCCAATGTGGTGGCCAGCGCCCCCAAGACGGTGATCCAGGAGTGGATCGAGGGTGTCGGCATGGCCGAGATCATCCGCAACGGCACCGTCGAGCAGCGCGACCTGATGGGCACCCGGCTGGCCGAGTTCACCTGGGACGCCGCGCGCCGGCTGGAGCTGATCCACGGCGACGCCCACCCCGGCAACTTCATGCTGATCGAGGGCGGCAAGATGGGCATCATCGACTTCGGCGCGGTCGCGCCGATGCCGGGCGGGTTCCCACCGGAGCTGGGCGCGGCGGTCCGCTACGCGCGCGACAATGACTACGACAACGTCATCGTGACGATGCGCCAGGGCGGCTTCATCCAGAAGGGCCAGGACGTCTCGATCCGCGAGATCGACGAGATGCTGCGCCAGTACGTCGAGCCGGTGGAAGTCGACGTGTTCCACTACAGCCGCAAGTGGCTGATGCGGATGGCCGGCAAGCAGCTGGAACGCCCCGTCGAGCAGCTCAAGACGGCCCGTCAGCTGGATCTGCCGCCCAAGCTGGCCATGCCGATGCGGGTGCTCGCCTCGACCACGGCGATCATGTGTCAGCTCGACGCGCACGTGCCGGTCAAGCGGCTGTCCGAGGAACTGGTGCCGGGCTTCGTCGCCGACCCCGACAACGGCGCAACCGTCGGTCCCTCGGCCTAGGCACTCACGCCGCGACCGGCTGCTTACGCGGCCGGCCGCGGGGCCGTTTGCGACCGATGACGGCGCCGCGGTCGAGGATCTCGCCGCCCCACACCCCCCACGGTTCGGCGCGCTGCAATGCCACCGCCAGGCACTGCTGACGGATCGGGCAGGCGCCGCACAGCGTCTTGGCCCGCTCCAGATCGGCTGGCTCGTCGGCGAACCACAGGTCGGGTTCGCGGTTACACGGCAACTCCGGCCGGTTCTTCATGGTGCTCACCTGCTCTCGGGTGTCTTCTGCGGGAATGGGCGGGAATGGAGACGAAAAAAAATGGCCACGGTCCCTTCGCGGGTCCGTGGCCATCGGTGGCTGAGCTACAAAGCGTTAGGCAAAACCCCGATGCACGGACTCGTCGGCCGCGGCGGCATGCGCGCCAGCGGCACGCGCGGCAGCGGCCGCGCGTACGACGATGGCAGTCGGGGTGATCATGGTGACCCAGGCTAGCGGGTCGCCGCTGGACGACACAACCGAATTTCTGACCTGCGCATTCAGCCGCGGTTGCGGACCATCTCGAGCACATCGGAGCCGAACTGCTCCAGCTTGCGCGCGCCGATGCCCGGGATGGCGACCAGGGCGGCCTCATCGACGGGCAGCATCTCGGCGATCGCGGTGAGGGTGTTGTCGGAAAAGACGATGTAGGCGGGCACTTTCAGCTCGCCGGCAGTGCGCAGCCGCCAGTCCTTGAGCGCCACCAACAGCTCGGTGTCGACGTCGGCCGCACAGGTCTCGCAACGGCTCAACATGATCGCCGCCGGGGTGGCCAAGGCCTTACTGCACACCCGACAGTGTTTCGGGGCACCGCGCGCCCGGCGCCGGCTGGGTGACGACGTGGCGTCGGCCTGCGGCGCGATCCCGCTGAGAAACCGGGACGGCTTGCGCGACGCCCGCCCGCCCGGGGCGCGGGCCAACGCCCAGCTCAACGCCAAGTGGATGCGCGCCCGGGTGACGCCGACGTAGAGCAGCCGGCGTTCCTCTTCGACGGCCTCACTGTCCGGGCCGTGTGCCAGGGCATGCGAGATCGGCAACGTCCCGTCGGCGAGGCCCACCAGGAACACCGCGTCCCACTCCAGGCCCTTGGCGGCGTGCAGTGAGGCCAGGGTGACGCCCTGCACGGTCGGCGGATGCCGGGAGTCGGCGCGCAGCCGCAGCTCGGCCAGCAGGCCGGTCAGGTCCAGGTCCGGGCGCTGCGCCACTTCGTCGTCAACCAGTTCGGCCAGCGCACCCAGGGCCTCCCAGCGTTCGCGCGCCTGGGCGCCGGTCGGCGGCTCGGCGGTCAGGCCGAGCGGCTCCAGCACGGCGCGCACGGTGTCGGGCAGGCTCTGGCCCTCGGTGTCGCGCTGCGCGGCCCGCTGCAACGCGACCAGCGCCTGGCGGATCTCCTGGCGGGTGAAGAACCCCTCTCCCCCGCGGACCTGGTAGGCGACACCGGCCTCGGTGAGCGCCTCCTCGTACACCTCCGACTGGGCATTGATCCGGTACAACACCGCGATCTCGGCGGCGGCGGTGCCGCCCTCGATCAGCCGGGCGATCGACTTGGCCACCGCGGTGGCCTCGGCGACCTCGTCGGGGTGCTCCCGGAAGGTCGGCGTCGGGCCGGATTCGCGCTGACCGATCAACTTCAGCTTGCTGCCCGCCACCCGGCCGCGGGCCGCGGCGATCACCCGGTTGGCCAGCGACACCACCTCCGGGGTGGACCGGTAGTCACGTTCCAGCCGCACCAGGGCGGCGTCGGGGAATCGGCGGGTGAAGTCGAGCAGGTAGCGCGGGGAGGCGCCGGTGAACGAGTAGATGGTCTGGTTGGCGTCGCCGACCACGGTCAGGTCATCGCGCTGCCCCAGCCACGCCGACAGCACCCGCTGCTGCAGCGGGGTGACGTCCTGGTATTCGTCGACGACGAAGCAGCGGTAGCGGTCCCGGAATTCGGCGGCCACCGCCGCGTCATTCTCGATCGCGGCGGCGGTGTGCAGCAGCAAGTCGTCGAAGTCGAGCATTGTGACCTCGCCGCGGACCTTCAGCGACTCATACCCGGCGTAGACCTCGGCGAGCTGCGCGGCATCCACCGGGGTGTCGCGGCCGGCGGCGGCCACGGCTTCCGGGTACTGCTCCGGCCCGATCAGGGACGCCTTGGCCCACTCGATCTCGCCGGCCACGTCGCGGACGTCGTCGTTGCTCAAGCGCAGCCCGGCATGCCCGGCGGCGCGGGCCACCACCCCGAACTTGCGGTCCAGCAGTTCCCAGGACGTGTCACCGACCACCCGCGGCCAGAAGTAGCGCAGCTGCCGGCGTGCGGCGGCGTGAAAGGTCAGCGCCTGCACGTTGCCGACCCCGGAGCCGCTGGCCGCCCCCAGGGCACGCAGCCGGGAACGCATCTCGCCGGCGGCGCGCTGGGTGAACGTCACCGCCAGCACCTGCCCGGGCGCCACGTGACCGCCCGCCACCAGCTGGGCGATCCGGTGGGTGATGGTGCGGGTCTTGCCGGTCCCGGCCCCGGCCAGCACGCACACCGGCCCGCGCGGCGCCAGCACGGCAGCACGCTGCTCGTCGTCCAGGGCGGCGATCAGCGGGTCGGCCATGGTGTCCATCTTGACAGGAGCCTCTGACGCCCCGGCCGCGAGCGGCCCCGCGTCCTCAGCGACTAGTTTGAACAGCTATGACCGACAGCAATTCGCCGCTCGTGATGTACACCACCCAATGGTGCGGCTACTGCCGCCAGCTCAAGGCCGCGCTGAAGAACTTCGACATCGCCTACGACGAGGTCGACATCGAATCCGACCCGACCGCCGCGGAATTCGTCGCCTCGGCCAACGGCGGCAATCGGACGGTCCCGACGCTGCGATTCGCCGACGGCTCGACCATGACGAACCCGACCGGGCGTGAGGTCAAGAAGAAGTTGGAGCAGCTCGCCGGCTGATCGTTTGCGCGAGCAGTCGCGAATGGTCCCCGAGACCGAGCGATCAGGGGACTTTCGCGCCTGCTCGCGGAGGAATCAGACCGACTCGGCCCAGGATTCGATGATCGTCCGGGCGATCGAGATCGACCCGGGCAACAGCAGTTTCGCGTCGGCGTTGCCGCCGTCCCAGGCTCCGGCCGCCAGCGCGGCCCGCACCTCCTCGCGGGTGAACCACGCGGCCTCGGTGATCTCGCCGTCATTGAAGACGAACCCCTCGCCCGGGTCGGCGACGGCATGGAAGCCGACCATCAGCGACCTCGGGAACGGCCAGGGCTGGCTGCCCAGGTAGCTGACGTCGCGCACGGACAGCCCGACCTCTTCGTGGACCTCGCGGACCACGCAGGCCTCGAACGACTCGCCGGCCTCGACGAATCCCGCCAACAGCGAGAACATCCGAACCGGCCAGTTGTGCTGGCGGGCCAGCACCACCCGGTCGGCGCCGTCGTGCACCAGACAGATCACCGCGGGGTCGATTCGCGGGAACTCCTCGGCACCGGTGAGCGGGTTGGTTCGCGCCCACCCGCTGCGCGCCGACCTGGTGGGGGTGCCGTCGACTGGCGAAAACCGGGCGTTCTCATGCCAATTCAGCAGGGCGATCGCCGAGGACACCAGCTGGGCACTGGCGTCGTCGAAGATGTTGCCGGTCGCGCGCAGGTCCAGCACGGTGACATCCGAGTCCGGCGGGGCCTGCAGGGCGCTGCGGACGGCCCAGACGTGCCGGCCGTCCCCGATGCGGCCGAGGAACACCGCGTCCGGCGGCGGTGTGTCGCCGAGTTCGACGGCGGCGTGCAGCACCACCCGGCCGTCGGCGACCAGCACCTGGTTTCGCGGATCCACCCGCACCAGCGCCGCGGCCGACCAACCGGCGACGGCCGCGTCGGTGTCGGTGCGCAACTGGTCGGCCCGGTCGGCACCGACCCGTGACAGCAGGGGTACCTCGCGCAGTCGGAAGCTCACTGGTTGCTCACCGTCCGCACGTACAGCAACCGGTCGCCGCCTTCGATGGCATCCACTTCCGGTCTGTCCAGCCGCAGCAGCTGCCCGTCGCGGACCACGGCGAGAACGATTTCGTTGAGGTGGTTCGCCGATGCGCCGACCTCCTGCTGCTCCACCTCCCGCTCGGCGATGGCGTACCCGGCATCCGGGGTGAGCAGATCCTCGATGATCCCGACCACGTTGGGCGTGGTGGTGGCGATGCCGAGCAGTCGCCCGGCGGTCTCGGAGGACACCACCACCGAGTTGGCGCCGGACTGCTCCAACAGGTGCTGGTTCTCGGCTTCCCGAATGGCCGCCACGATGGTGGCCTGCGGGGCGATCTCGCGGGCGGTCAGGGTCACCAGCGCCGCCGTGGCATCCGAGCCGGTGGCCACCACGATCGCCGCGGCACGCTGGGCGCTGGCCAGCCGCAGCACATCCGACCGGGTCGCATCGCCGTCCACTGTCACCAGCCCGGCGGTCTTCGCGCGTTCGAGCACGGCCCGGTCGTTGTCCACCACGACGATGTCACTGGGGGTGGTCTCGTCGTCGCCGAGCATCGCGGCGATCGCGGTCTTCCCCTTGGTGCCGTAGCCGATCACGATGGTGTGGTCTCGCACTCTTTTCCTCCAACGCTGAATCCGGAATGCCTGCTGGGAGGTCTCGGTGAACGCCTCCACGGTCGTTCCCACCAACAGGATCAGGAAGGCGATCCGCAGCGGGGTGATGACCAGGACGTTGATCATGCGGGCGTACTCGGTGACGGGCGTGATGTCGCCGTACCCGGTGGTCGACAGGGTCACCGCGGAGTAGTAGAGGCAGTCCAGGAAGGTCAACCGGTCGCCCTGCACGTCCTGGTAGCCGTCGCGGTCGAGGTAGACCAGCAGCGAGGAGACCACCAGTGCGCCCAGCGCGATCAGGCTTCGCTTGTAGACGGTACGGCCGGGACTGGACTGCCCCTGCGGGATGCGCAGTACGCCGACGAGTGCATGGCTGGGTTGGGCGGTCAGCGACTCGTCGAGGCGACGCAACCGCCGCCAGCTAGCTCCTGCCACGACAAACGTTCATCGGTCGCACCTGACGCACGGACTCACTGTAACCACACGCGTGGTCAACGGCTCAGCAGCGCAGCGAGAACGGTCAAATCGGGCAGCTCATCGGGCACGACGGTGGTGCCGCTGCGCACGTAGTGGAAGGCGGCCCGCACCTGCGATGGCGGGCAGCCGGTCAGCGCCGACCAGGCCAGCCGGTACACGCCGAGTTGGACTGTGGCATGCCGCCGGGCCTCGGGTCCGTCCGGCGCGGCGCCGGTCTTCCAGTCGACCACGGTGACGCCGCCGTCCGGCTCGGCGAACACCGCGTCGATGCGGCCCCGAACCACGGTCTGCCCGACGGCCATCTCGAAGGGCACCTCGACAGCGGTCGGGGTGCGCGCAGCCCACGGCGAATCCAGGAACGCGTCCTGCAGGGCGGCCAGTTCCTGCGCGTCGGCCCGGGCCGTGTCGGCATCGGCCGCGCCAGGCAGGTCGTCGAGTTCGAACAACCGCTCGGCGCCGTAGAGGCGCTGAACCCACTCGTGAAACGCGGTGCCCAACAACGCATGCGGGTCGGGCCGGTTCGGGAGCCGGCGGGTCAACCGCTGCGCCGCACCGGCCGGGTCACGGCTCAACTCGACCAGGTTGCTCACCGACACCTGGGTGGGCAACGGCCGGTCCGGCCGCGCGGCGGCCAGGGCCCGCTCGGCCAGCAGCGCGTCGACCTCGACAGACCATGAGCCGGTTCCCGGGTCGGCCGGCGGCGGCCCCTCCGCCGGCTCGCCGACGGCCAGCGCCGCAGCGACCAGCGCCGCGCCGCGCTCGACGTCGCGGCGCCGGCCGGCCAGCGGATCAGCGGGCCACGTGGCTTCGACCGCGGTGTCGGACAGTGGGTTTCGTTCACCGCCGGCAGGTTCCGGCGCCCAGTGCTCGACGGTGCCGCAGGGTGTGCCGGCGGCGGCCGAGTCGTCGATGACGGCCTTGAGTTCGGCCAGGAACTCCGACGGGCCGCGTGGTTTGGTCTCGCCGACGCCCCAGTGGTAGCCGGAGACCAGCAGGCTGTCCTCGGCGCGGGTGACCGCGACGTAGAGCAGGCGACGCTCTTCGTCGACACGACGCTGATCCAGTCGACGCTGATGCTCAGAGATGGTGTCGGACAGCTGCTTTCGGTGGGTGACCTTGCCGGTGTCCAGCACCGGGACTCCGTGGTCACCGAGTTTGTGCGGCGGTCCCAGCTTCGGCTCTCCTGCGTCGAGTCTCGCTGAACCACCGGGTTCATGCGGCGGTCCCAGCTTCGCCTCTCCTCCGTCGAGTCTCGCTGAACCGCCGGGTTCGGCCCGGTCGCCGCGCAGCAGCGGCGGAAGTTCGCCGGCATCGGACAGCCAACTGCGTCGCGACGCTGTCGAGGGAAACACCCGGGCGACCAGGTGCGGTACGGCCACCACCTGCCATTCCAGGCCCTTGGCGGCGTGCACGGTGAGGACCTGGACCCGGTCGGCGGCGACCACCGGTGCGGCCGGCGCCAGCCCGTTCTCCACCTCGGCGGCCGCGTCCAGGTAGCCCAGCAGGCCCGGCAGCGACGCCGATCCCCCGGCCCCGTCGACGTAGCCGGCGACCACGTCGGAAAACGCATCGAGTTGCTCGGTGCCGGCCGCGCCCACCGCCACCGGCTGCGCGGCGAGCACTTCGTAGTCCAGGCCGAGCACCCGGCGCACCTCGGCGACCAGGTCGGGCAGCGGATGCCACAGGTGGCCGCGCAGCAGGGTCAGCTCCTCGGCCAGTGCGACGATGCGCTGATGTCCGGCGGCCGAATAACGTTCGGCGGGTCCCGGATCGGCCAGGGCGTCGGCCAGACACGCGGTGTCGGCATCGGGTCCGGCCTGCACGGCGATCTCGGTGGCCGAGCCCGCCTCGGCCGGGCGCTCGGGCCGGGCCAACTCGACAGCGCGGTGCCACAGGGCGGCCAGGTCGGCCGCGCCCAGCCGCCACCGCGCCCCGGTCAGCACCCGGATCGCGGCGGCGCCGGCGGTCGGTTCGGAGACCATCCGCAACATCGCCACCAGGTCGGCGACCTCAGGTATGGACAGCAGTCCGGCCAAACCCACCACCTCGACCGGGACGCCGCGAGCCCGGATCGCCTCGGCGAGCGGTGCGGCGTCGGCGTTGCGGCGCACCAGTACCGCGGCGGTGGGCGGCGCGACACCGTCGGCGGCGGCCCGCTGATAACGCTGCTGCAATGCGTCGGCGACCCAGTCGCGTTCGGCGGTCACGTCGGGCAGCAGCGCGAGCCGCACATCGCCCGGAGGCGCGTCCGGGCGCGGCCGCAGCGATTGCACAGTGACGGAGCGCTGGCGTGCCTCCGCGGAGATCTCATTGGCCAGGTGCAGCACTTCTGGCGGGTTGCGCCAGCTGGTCCGCAGCTCCAGGGTGGGCGCGGGGGTGCCGCCGGAGAGCGGGAAGTCGGTGGCGAAGCGGGGCAGGTTGGTCGCCGAAGCGCCCCGCCAGCCGTAGATCGACTGGATCGGGTCACCCACGGCGGTCAGTGCCAGGCCGTCGTCGGCTCCCCCACCGAAGAGCGCCGACAGCGCGATGCGCTGCGCATGACCGGTGTCCTGGTATTCGTCGAGCAGCACCACCCGGTAGGTGGCGCGCAGCCGGGCACCGACGGTGTCACCGGCCAACGCGAGCCGGGCGGCGGTGGCCATCTGGGCGCCGAAGTCCATCACCCGTTCGGCCCGCATCCGCTGGTGCAGGGCGTCGATGAGCGGCACCAGTTCGGCGCGTTCGGTCTGGGTGTCCAGCATTTTCAGCAGCGACTGGTTGGGTTCGGCGCGCTGGCGCGGGCCGGGTGGCAGCGTATGGACCAGCCGCTCCAGCTCCAGGTGGGTGTGGCGCAGCGCGTCGGTGTCCACCAGATGCTCGGCGAGCTGCCCGGCCAGGCGCAGCACCGTCGAGGTGACCGCGGCGGGATCCCGGTCGGTGCGCAGTTCGCCGGGATACCCGCTGACCACGTCGAAGGCCAGCTGCCAGAGCCCGGTCTCGGTGAGCAGCCGGGTGTCGGGTTCGATCCCGAGCAGCAGCCCATGCTCGCGCAGCAGCGCACCGGCGAACGCGTGGTAGGTGCTGACCGTGGGAGCGGCCGGTGGCGCATCAGGTCCGGCGGCAGCGGGTTCGGGGACCAGCAGGCCCGCACCGGCCAGCCGGGCCAGCCTGGAGCGGACCCGGCGCAGCAGTTGGCCGGCGGCCTTGCGGGTGAACGTCAGCCCCAGCACCTGGCCGGGGTCGGCGTAACCGTTGGCGACCAGCCACACCACCCGAGCCGCCATCGTCTCGGTCTTCCCGGCGCCGGCCCCGGCGATGACCACCAGCGGGCCCGGCGGTGCCGCGATGACCGCGGCCTGCTCGTCGGTGGGCTGGTGCAGTCCGAGCGCGGCCGCCAACTCGGCCGGGTCGTAGCGGTTCGTCATGCGCCGCTCCCGGTGTGGGCCGGGCAGGTCGGCCGGATCGGGCAGTGCCGACACCCATCGTTGACCCGGGCGGTGTAGGCCGGCCCGGCGGTGGCCGCGGCGGCCTCCGCGATGCGGTCTCGCCACTGTCCACTGGATTCGGTGGTCAGCGGGTCCTGTTCACGCTCGGTGGCGCCACCCGCCCCGGGTTTGGCCGGGTAGAGCAACCGGCCGCCGCCGGGCTGCTCACCGGCTCCGAGGAGGCCGGCCTCGACCGCCAACTGGTACACGGCAAGTTGCGCGTGCCGTTGTGCGTCGTCCTTGCTCGCCGGGCTCCTGGCCGTCTTGACGTCCACCACCACCAGCCGATCGGCGGCGTCTCGTTCGATCCGGTCGATGCGGCCGCGCAGCCGAACCCCGTCGCCGGCGTCGATCACCCCGTCGAACGCGACTTCGGTGCCGACCTCGGTGAGCTCGCCTCGAGTTGCCGCCCGCCACTCCAGGAACGTTTCGAGCATGGTGCGGTGCCGGTCACGCTCGTTGGCCGAATACCACTGCGAGTCGAACGGCAATTGCTGCCACGCCCGGTCCAACTCGGCCAGCAGTTCTTCGCGGCTGCCCGCCGATTCGGCCACCAGGGCGTGCATCACCGATCCGATCGTCGAGCGCAGGTCACGGCCGTCGGTCCCGCCGTGCCGTTCGGTCAGCCAGCGCAGCGGGCAGTCGAGCAGACTCTGCAGAGCCGAGGGCGACAGGGTGACGGCCTGCCCGGTCCCACTGCGCCACAACGGTTCATCGGTGCTTACCGGGGTGGTGCCATGCCAGTCGGCCGGATCGGCTCCGGACACCCCGGCCCTGGCCAGCCTCGCCAATTGTGTTGCGGCGTCAGCTCGCTCGGAATCGTCGACAGCGCCGTCGGGGGCGCAGACCACGGCCCGCAGTCGCCCGACCAGGCCGGCCGCCGACAGCACCGGCGGGGCCACCACCGGCGATGCCGGCGCCCGTGCGGCGTCGTCACCGGTGGCGCAGCTGCGCAGTTCGGCGAGGTATTCGGACGGGATCTGCTCATCGCCGCCGGCCTCCCCTTCCCCGTCTACCGCGGTGACCAACAACCGGGTCCGGGCCCGGCCCATCGCCGCGACCAGCAACCGCCGTTCCTCGGCCAGCAGCGGCGCGCGGGCCGAGACCTCCTCGCCGAAGCCGTGCAGGGTGTCCAGCAGCCGTTGGGTTCCCAGCACGCCGCCGTGCGGGACGGTGTTGGGCCACAACCCTTCCTGCACCCCTGCGACGACCACCAGGTCCCACTCGCGTCCCAGCGCGGCGTGCGCGCTGAGCACGCCGACCGCCTCTGCGCCCGCAGCGGGCTCGGCGTGCGGCGCCACCAGTTGCATGGCGGTGACGTACTCGATGAGACCCGCCACGGTGGCACCGGCGGTGCGCGCCGCGTACTGCTCGGCGAGGTCGAACAGTGCCGTCACGGCGTCCAGATCACGGCCGGCCGCTGCGCCCGCCGGGCCGCCCCGCTCGGCTGCCGACAGCCAGCGTTGCTGCAGCCCGGACCGATTCCAGGCCTGCCACAGAGTGTGGTGCGGATCGCGGCCCTCGGCGTGGCTGCGGGCCGCGGCCTGCAGCACCGCGCGCACCCTGCGCAGCGGGCGGATGTGAGCGGCAGGCAACGGGCCCACTTCTTCGGACAGCGCCGCCGCCAGCGACTCACGTGGCTCTGCCAACGCCTCCGGGCGGGCGGTGCCGCGACGCAGAGCGCGCTGAAGCTGGCGCAGTGCGATCGGGTCCACCCGCCCGATCGGTCCGGTGAGCAGTGCCAGCGCCCGCGCGCCGTCCATGCCGTCGGCCGTGCACTCCAGCACGGTCAGCAGGGCGGCCACCGCGGGCTGCTCGGACAGCAGCCCGCCGGCAACCGGAAGCGTCACCGGGATACCGGCAGCGGCCAGGGTGCGGGGCAGCCGACTCGCCGCCCGCGGCACGGACCGGACGATCACCGCCATCTGCGACCACGGCACCCCGTCGATCAGGTGGGCCCGCCGCAGGGTGTCGGCGATCAGGGCGGCCTCGGCGTGGCCGGTGGCCGCGGTGCGAACCGTCACCGACCCGGATTCGGACCCGGTTCCCTCGAGCCGGCGGGTGGCGCTGAGGCCGGGCAGCCGGCCGGCGACGGTGCTGACGGCCCGGGCCACCGCCGGCGCGCACCGATGCGACGTCGTCAGGTTCACCACCGGGTTGGCGGCACCACCGGCCGCCCGGTCGTCGCCCAACAGCGCGGTGGGTTCGGCGCCGCGGAATCCGTAAACCGCCTGGTCGGGATCACCGGCGATCACGGTGCGCTGCACTCCGGCGGCGAGCACGCGCACCAGCCGGGCCGCCTGCGGGTCGAGCTGCTGGGCGTCGTCGACCAACAGCAGCCGGATCCGGCTGCGTTCGTCGACCAGCAGCTCGGGGTCGGCCGCGAATGCCTCCAACGCCGCCCCGACCAACTCCGCGGCGCCAAGGGCCGGCGTAGTGGCCTGGGGTGCCGCAGTGCCGACGGCGGCACGCAGCAGCATCACCTGCTCGTACTGCTGGGCGAACCGGCCCGCGGCCGTCCACTCCGGACGCCGGCACCGTCTGCCCAGCTTGACCAGCTGCGCCGGGTCGACACCGCGTTCGGCGCAGCGCGCCATCAGGTTCCGCAGCTCGGTGACGAAACCGTCGGTGCCCAGCGCCGCGTGCAATGACGCCGGCCAGGCACCGAAACCGTCACCGGCGAGCAGCTCGCGGATGACGCTGTCCTGCTCGGCCCCGGTGACCAGCCGTGGCGGGGTGGCCTCGGCCCGCCGCGCGGCACGCTGAAGCACTGCGAAGGCATAGCCGTGCACGGTGCGTATCAGCGGCTCCCTGATCGCCCGGCCCGCCGGGCCGCCGGCGGCCAGCACCGTCGCGGTCAGCGCACCGCGCACCGCCCCCGGAAGCCGACCCGATCCGGTCAGCATCAGCACCGAGTCCGCGTCACCACCGGCGGCCACGTGTGCCCCGGCCACCTCGACGAGCAGGCTGGTCTTGCCGGTGCCGGGGCCGCCCCGCACCTGCAGAACCCCGCGCGCCCGGGGGTCGAGTGCCGCCGCGACATCAGCGACGAGCGGTCCCCGGTTCTGCGCCATACCGGTTATGAGAGCACCACCCTCTGACAATCCCGGTTGCGACTGGCACCATCGACGGGTGATTTCCGATCATGGGCTGCATGTGCACCGCTACGGCCCGGCCCGGCCGGTGCAGGTGTTGGCGGTACACGGGCTGACCGGTCACGGGGCGCGGTGGCGGCACATGGCCGCAGCCCTCCCCGAAGTCAGCGTTGCCGCACCGGATCTGATCGGCCACGGGCACTCGTCGTGGGCGGCACCGTGGAGCATCGACGCCAACGTCGCCGCGCTGGCGAAGTTGCTGGAGGGCACCGCCGACGGCCCCGTCCCGGTGGTTGCGCATTCCTTCGGCAGTGCGATCGCCCTGCATCTGGCCGCGGCGCGCCCCGACCTGGTCGACGCCCTGGTGCTGCTCGATCCGGCGATCGGGTTGGACGGCGAGTGGATGGCAGAGATCGCCGCGGCGATGCTGGCCTCCCCGGACTACCCCGATGCGGCGCAGGCGCGTGCCGAGAAAGAGAACGGCGCGTGGTCCGACGTCGATCCCGCGCTGCTCGACGTCGAACTCGACGAGCATCTGATCTCGTTGCCCGGTGGGCGTTTCGGCTGGCGGATCAGTGTGCCGGCGATGATGTCGTACTGGAGTGAACTGGCCCGCCCGGTGGTGCTGCCCGACACCACGGCAACGACAGTGGTGCGGGCCACCCGCACCTCGCCGCCGTATGTGGGTGCGGACCTGATCACCGCGCTGCAGGCGCGGCTGGGCGCGAACTTCGACCTGCTGGACTTCGACTGCAATCACATGGTGGACCAGGCCTTCCCCACCGAGGCGGCGGCCCTGGTGCGCAAGCAACTGACGCGACGCTAGGCGGGGCATTCATGGCGGCGGTCACCGACGAGCAGGTCGAGCTGGTGCGCGCGCTGATCGGCGAGATCCCGGCCGGCCGGGTTGCCACCTACGGTGACATCGCCGCCGCCGCAGGGCTTTCCAGCGCCCGCACGGTCGGCTGGATTCTGCGGATCGACGGCGCCGACCTGCCGTGGCATCGGGTGATCGGCGCATCCGGACGGCCGGCGGCGCACCTACAGACCAAACAGCTGGAACTGCTTCGCGCCGAAGGGGTTCTGGCGGTCGACGGACGGGTGGACCTGCGCTCGGTGCGGCACCGGTTCTGAAGGCGCGTCATCGGATCACCGCGGCACGCGGACCGCTACAGCGCCAACCTCACCAGCGCCGCGGTGCGCGCCAGCCCGGGGAAGGCCTCGGCCGTCGACCGAGGGTGCAACGCGTGCACTGCGAGCCGGAACATCAACGCGCGCAGCAACATCTGCGGCCACTCGGGCAGCGTCTCCCAGCGTTCGATGAGTCCGTCGTCGGCGTCGCCCCACGACAGGGCGTCCACCACCACCACGCCGGCCGCCCAGGAGGCCGGTCGCCAGTACGGGGTGATGTCGGTGATTCCGGGCGCCGCGGCCCCGGAGAACAGCACCGTGCCGTAGAGGTCGCCGTGCACCAACTGGCTGGCGCTCTTGGTGGGCTTGCGCAGGGTGGCGAGCTGGTTGATCAGATCGATGGAGCGCTGGCCGTCCACCGAACCCGGGGCCAGCCGGGCACCCGGCTGCAGGGACGCGAACGGCCGGTCCTCCCAGGCGGCTCGGTCGGCGGCGATGAACACATCGACGTCGGCCCACGGCGCCACCGGCGCCTGGGTGAGGAACCGCGGCCGCTCCATCTTGGCGGTCGCCTCGTGAAGGCGGACCGCGGCCGACACCACCTCGTCATGACGGGGTTCGGGGCTGCCGGCGACGAAGGTGTCCGCGCGCCAACCCGACACCACATAGCGTCCGTCGGTGGAGCGCACCGGGCGGGCCAGCCGGATGCCGTCGGCGAACAGGGTCTCTCGCACCTTTGCCGACCAGGCGGCCCTGGCGTGGTCGGCGACCATCGACAGCACCACTTCCCCGCACTTCCAGCCGTCTTCCCAGCCGGCGCCCAGCGGAACGGGTTGCACACTGCGAAGCCCGAACGTCGCCAACACGTGTTCGGGCGGCGGATCGGCAGTCACCCCGTCAGACTATGTGGTGACCGCGGGCTCGCACGGGAGCCTCGCCGCTGGTCGACGCGCCGAGGCCGACGAGATGCCACACCGCCGGCTAGTACATGACCATGTCGGGCTGCATCTGCTTGGCCCACGCCACGATTCCCCCCTGCAGATGCACGGCGTTGGCGAAGCCGGCCTTCTTCAGGGTGGACAGCACCTCGGCGGAGCGGATGCCGGTCTTGCAGTACAGCACCGACATCCGGTCCTGCGGTAGGTTAGCCAGCCCCTCGCCGGAGTCGATCGTCGACTGCGGGACCAGCCGGGCACCCTCGATGCGGTTGATCTGCCATTCCACCGGCTCACGCACGTCGATCAGCGCCAACTCCTGGCCGGAGTCCAGCATTTCACGCAGCTCGCGTGGGGTGATGGTGGAATCCGCGACCGCTTCGGCGGCTTCGTTCGAAACCACCCCGCAGAACGCCTCGTAGTCGACCAACTCGGTGATCTTGGGCGTGGACGGATCCTTGCGGATCGCGATCGTGCGGTAGCTCATCTCCAGGGCGTCGTAGACCATCAGACGGCCCAGCAGCGATTCCCCGATCCCGGTGATCAGCTTGATGGCCTCGGTGCCCATCACCGACCCGACCGACGCGCACAGAATGCCCAGGACCCCGCCCTCGGCGCACGACGGCACCATCCCGGGCGGCGGCGGCTCCGGGTACAGGTCGCGGTAGTTCAAGCCTCGCTTTTCTCCGGCCGGGCCGTCCGGCGCGTCCTCCCAGAACACCGAGACCTGACCCTCGAAGCGGAAGATCGAGCCCCACACGTACGGCCTGTGCGCCAGCACCGCGGCGTCGTTGACCAGGTAGCGGGTGGCGAAGTTGTCGGTGCCGTCCAGGATCAGGTCGTAGGACTCGAACAGCTCCACGGCGTTGGACGGCTCCAGCCGCACCTGGTGCAGGTGGACATCCACCAGCGGGTTGATCTCTTTGATCGAGTCGCGGGCGCTTTCGGCCTTGGACCGGCCGACGTCGGAGACCCCGTGGATGACCTGGCGCTGCAGGTTGGATTCGTCGACCACGTCGAAGTCGACGATCCCGATGGTGCCCACCCCGGCGGCCGCCAGGTACAGCAGCGTGGGCGCACCCAGCCCACCGGCGCCGATCACCAGCACCCGGGCGTTCTTGAGCCGCTTCTGCCCGTCCACACCCACGTCCGGGATGATCAGGTGTCGGCTGTAGCGCGCAACCTCATCCTTGGTCAGCTCACCGGCCGGCTCAACCAGCGGCGGCAGTGACATCGACACCGAACAATCTCCTCAAGGTCGCTTCGCCAACCATCACAACAGTCGCTGGGATCAACGACAAACGGCCCGCGAAGCTTCCCCGCAGATGCCCCGGTCGGGTCAGGCGATCGGCGCCGGCCACGGATTGAACCGGCAGGTCTTGCCGTCGGCCTTGACCCAGTCCGGGTCGAACTTCGACGCGTCGTCGTTGGAGGTGCCGAATGTCTGCTGCATCATCACCGGAGCCAGGCCGTCCTGCTTGTCGCACGGTTCGTGGTGCTGATAGCCGAGAGCGTGCCCGACCTCATGGTTGATCAGGTACTGCCGGTAGGACCCGATGTCGCCCTGAAAGGGCACCGCGCCACGCACCCAGCGGGCCTCGTTGATGAACACCCTCGGCTCCGACCTCGCGCCGTATGACGGGTTGTAGCAGGACGCTTCCAGCGGAATCTCGTAGCCGCAGCCCTCCCGGACCGTCATCGGCGAGGTCAGCGAGATGCGGAAGTCGGGAACGACCCCGCTGGTGGCGTCCACCCGGACGAATCCGATCTGTGGTGTGTGTGTCCACCCCTTGGGGTTGCGCAGCGTCTGGTCGACCATCCGGGCGAACGCCTCGTCGCCGCCGAACGCGGTCGTGTCGATGCCGTTCTCCACCTCGATGGTGTAGGCGAACACCTTCTCGGTGCCGTGACCGAACGCCGGCTCGGTTCCCGGGATGAGGTGCCAGGTCATGTCACCGGACTCGGTGAACGGCCCGCCGTCGGGCAGGATCCCGGTCGGGAGGTTGACGTCGAATTCGGTGAGGCCCCGCGGCGGCGCACCGATGATCGAGGTGCCGGCCGAGCCGATCGTCGGCGGCCCCTGGACCGCTTCGTCGACGGCGCGGGTGCGCACCCCGGTGCCGGTCACGGTCTGGTAGACCACGACCACGGTCAACACCATCAGCACCGGGAGTGCATAGGCTCGCCAGCCGTAGGTGGACACGAACCTGCCCAGCCAGCTCTGCTTGCGCCACTGCCGGTGGATGTCGCGGTCGGAGCGCAGCCGCCCGGCGCCGGCGGCGAGGGGGTCACGTTGGGCACGCAGCGGTTCACGGAAACGATCCCGAAGCACCGGGGTTCGACCGCCGTGCCGCCCCGGGTCGTAGGTCACCGTCCCAGGATGACACAAGCACCCCGAGCTGGGACTCTTCGCCGCGCCATCAGGGGGCGGTCGGGGCGCCCCGAACGCCCTCTACGCGAGATTGTCGGATGTCGCTGGCGGGTCTGACGGTGACGGCGCGTAGTCTCGCTCTCACGCACCGGCCGCCGAATGACCTTTTCCGGCGGTCGGCCGAACCCGGATTGAGGAGTCGATGAGCAAACCGATCGACACGGCTGAGCGGGGTGCCGCCAAGTCGGCCGGGCGGAGCTCGGGCGGCAACAAGGCGGCAGCGACCGGTGGCCGTCGGGGCAGTCGGCTGCCTCGCGACGAGCGCCGCGGCCAGCTGTTGATTGCCGCCAGCGACGTGTTCGTCGACCGTGGCTACCACGCCGCCGGCATGGATGAGATCGCCGAGCGGGCCGGTGTAAGCAAACCGATCCTCTACCAGCACTTCGCGTCGAAGCTGGAGCTGTACCTGGCGGTGCTGGCTCGGCACGTGGAGAATCTGGTCTCCGGTGTGCGTCAGGCGCTGCGGACCACCACCGACAACCGGCAGCGGGTCCGGTCGGCGGTCCAGGCGTTCTTCGACTTCATCGAGCACGATGGCCAGGGTTACCGGCTGATCTTCGAGAACGACAACGTCGCCGAGCCGCAGGTGGCGGTCCAGGTGCGTGTTGCGACCGAGTCCTGCATCGACGCGGTCTTCGACCTGGTCAGCCATGACTCCGGCCTGGACCCGCATCGCGCCCGGATGGTCGCGGTGGGGCTGGTCTCGATCAGCGTGGACTGCGCCCGCTACTGGCTGGACAGCGACCGCCCGATCTCCAAGGAAGACGCCATCGACGGCACGGTGGCGTTCGCTTGGGGCGGGCTGTCACACGTGCCCCTCACCCGCTAAGCGACCCGCTAAGCGGAACTGGCCTCGGCAGCGGCGTCGGAACCGATCCCGAACCCGACCCGCCGGCTGTCGGCGACACCGATCTCCACATAGGCGATCTTGGCGGCCTGCACCAGGTAGCGGCGGCCCTTTTCGTCGGTCAACGAGAGCAGCGCTGCGTTTTCTGCGCCCTTGCTCAGCGCGGCGGAGACCAGTTTCTCGACTTCGTCTGGTGTCTGCGAGCTGTTGATGACCAGTTCGCGCGCACTGTCGGTGACCCCGATCTTGACCTCCACGCCGGCCCCTTTCGTTTCGCGGTGGGCGTTGCTAAGCAGGCTAATGGACGAACGTGCCGTTGGCGCGCACCGGCCGTTCGCCCTCGGCGATAACGCGGCTCAGCTCAGCCTCCGGACGCGGGCCATGTCCCCGGCGGGATCACGAAAAGTAAAGTCGCGCAAGCTATCTGGTGGCAACATCAGATTGTCGACCTTCCGCGGCCTCGCCGACTGTCGCTGACTTCAGGCCAGCCCCAGCTCGCGCATGCGTTCGTCGTGGGTGCGCTGGACCCGGTCGAAGAAGGCGGCCAGGTGGGTCAACCCGGCAGACCCGGTCACCACCAGATCGACGAGTTCGTCGTGGTCGGCCAACACGTACTGCGCCTGGGTGATGGCCTCGCCGAGCAGGCGGCGCGACCACAGCGCCAGCCGGCTGCGTTGTTTGGCGCTGGTCGTGACCGCGCCGCGCACCTCGTCGACGACGAACTGGGAGTGCTTGGTCTCGGCGAGCACGGCACGCACCACGTCGGCAGCCTCGTCGGGCAGCCCGTCGGCGATCTCCAGGTAGAAATCGGCGGCCAGCGCGTCACCGACATAGGTTTTGACCAGTGCCTCCAGCCAGGTGCTGGGCATGGTCAGCCGATGGTAGTTGTCCAGGGCGCTGGCGTACTTCGACATCGCCTCCACCACGTCGACACCGCGGCGATCCAGGGCTTCGCGCAGCAACTCGAAGTGGCCCATCTCGGCGGCGGCCATGGCCGCCATCGAGATCCGCCCGCGCAGATCGGGCGCCATCCGGGCCTCGTCGGTGAGCCGGTAGAAGGCGGCCACCTCGCCGTAGGCCAGCAGCGCGAAAAGCTTGTTGACACCGGGATGATCGGCGGACAGCCGCGGCTGCGAAGCCTGCGCCACCGGGTCGGCCGAGGGAACCGAATTCATCACCACACTGTAGGCGTTCCGCAGCAATGGACGGATGCCCGGCCCGACCAGGTAGTATGACGGCCAGGCAGGGCCGATTCGGCGCTGCCATGCAATGTGCGTACACGCGGTTGGCCCGCCTCCTGCTGAGTGCAGGGCCCCCAAAAGTGCTCTTCACGCTATGGGCAACGTATCGACCGTCACAGCGTGTGCGCCCGGACCCGCACCGCGATCGACCTACATACCGCGCCGACTTCGAAAGGCACATGCCCGCGCATGACCCCACTCATCGCTACCACCACCCCCTCTACCGCACCGACGTTCGCCGAGCTCGGCGTCCGCGACGAGATCGTTCGCGCCCTGGCCGAGGACGGCATCGAGCACGCGTTCGCCATCCAGGAGCTGACCCTGCCGCTGGCCCTGGCCGGCGACGACCTGATCGGCCAGGCCCGCACCGGTATGGGCAAGACCTACGGGTTCGGTGTTCCGCTGCTGCAGCGGATCAGCTCCGAGGCCGACAAGCCGCTGACCGGGGTGCCGCGCGGCCTGGTGGTCGTCCCCACCCGTGAGCTGTGCATCCAGGTCTCCGGCGACCTGGCCGACGCCGCCAAGTACCTCACCGCCAGCACTGACGACGGCGAACGCCCGCTGTCGGTGGTGGCCATCTACGGCGGCCGGCCCTACGAGCCGCAGATCGAGGCGCTGCAGGCCGGCGTCGACGTGGTGGTCGGCACCCCGGGCCGCCTGCTGGACCTGGCCCAGCAGGGCCATCTGCAGCTGGGCGGGCTGGCGTCGCTGGTTCTCGACGAGGCCGACGAAATGCTCGACCTGGGCTTCCTGCCCGACATCGAGCGCATCCTGGCCCGGGTCCCCGACGATCGGCAGTCGATGCTGTTCTCGGCGACCATGCCCGGCCCGATCATCACGCTGGCGCGCAGCTTCATGAACCAGCCCACCCACATCCGCGCCGAGGCTCCGCACTCCTCGGCGGTCCACGACGCGACCGAGCAGTTCGTCTACCGCGCCCACGCCCTGGACAAGGTGGAGCTGGTCAGCCGGGTGTTGCAGGCCCGTGGCCGCGGCGCCACGATGATCTTCACCCGCACCAAGCGGACCGCCCAGAAGGTCGCCGACGACCTGGGCGAGCGCGGGTTCAAGGTGGGCGCCGTGCACGGTGACCTCAATCAGGTGGCCCGCGAGAAGGCACTCAAGGCGTTCCGCACCGGCGACGTCGACGTGCTGGTGGCCACCGATGTGGCCGCCCGCGGCATCGACATCGACGACGTCACCCACGTCATCAATTACCAGTGTCCTGACGACGAGAAGACCTACGTGCACCGCATCGGCCGCACCGGACGCGCCGGCAAGACCGGCGTCGCCGTCACCCTCGTCGACTGGGACGAGCTGGCCCGCTGGACGCTGATCGACAAGGCCCTCAACCTGTGCTGCCCGGACCCGGCCGAGACCTACTCCAGCTCGCCGCACCTGTTCACCGAGCTGGACATCCCCACCGACGCCGGCAGCGGCATCGGCAAGCCGCGCCGGTCGGCGGCCAAGCGGCCCGAGGGTGAGGAACGCGAGCGCCGCGAGACCTCAGCAGACCGGCAGCGCGCCCCCCGCAATTCGACCAGGTCTCGGCGGCGCACCCGAGGCGGTCAGGCCGGCGCTGAGGGCGGCACGCCGCAGGCCGCCGGTTCCGGCGAGGCCACCGAGGCCGGCGCCGCGGGGGCTTCCGACGACAACGGCCAGGGCGCGCCACGGCGTCGCCGCCGGCGGCGGCCGAGCAAGGCCGCGGCCGCGGCCACGAACGGCAGCTGAGCCGGGGCGCTGGCGATGGTGCGACCGGAACGCCGCACCAGGGGCGATTTGGTGGCGGCCGCGGTTATCGCGGTCGCGGTCGTCGTGGCTGGATTGGCCATCTGGTGGACCAGTGATGCCCGCGCCACCGTCAGCCGGCCGGCATCGGACACCTCGGCCAACCCTCCGTCGGCCGCCATGGTTCCGGCGGCACTGACCCAACTGTGGACGGCGCCAAGCCCGGTCACCACCGCTCCGGTGGTGGTCTCCGGGACGTTGATCACCGGCGACGGGCCGCAGTTGACCGGACGTGACCCGCTCACCGGCGACGAACGCTGGAGCTATGCCCGCGGTGTCGATCTGTGCGCGGTGTCGTGGATTTACCGCCAGGCCGTCGGGGTGTATCCCGACTCCCGCGGCTGCGGCCAGGTCAGCACCGTCATCGCCTCGACCGGCGAACGCGGCCCGGCCCGAACCAGCTACGCCGACCGGTCGGTGAGCGTCTCCTCGGAGGGCAGCGTGGTGCTGTCGTACGGAAGCACCCGCTTGGAGATGTGGCGTTCGGACATGGTCCGGGTGCTGTCATACGGCGAAATCGACGCCCGGGTGAAATCGTCGGCGCGCGGCCGCGGCCAGGGCTGCACGCTGGTGTCCGCGTCGGCGGCCTCATCGGCGGCCGCGGTCCTGGAATCCTGCCCCGGGCAGGCCGACCTGCAACTGACGCTGCTGCGCCCCAGCAAGGAGGAAGACGAGCCGGAGCAGCAGCACGTCCCCGAAACCGGGGTGGCCGCCGACTCCGGCGCCAGGGTGCTCGCGGTGACCGACTCCGAGGCCGGCACCAATACCGCGGTCTATCTGCCCACCCCGCAGCCGCGGGTCGAGGTCGTCGACCAGACCGGCACCACGATCGCCAAGACGCTGCTGCCGGCCAAGCCCACCGCGGCCAGCGCCGCACTGCAGGTGTCGAGGCCCACCGGGTTGATCTGCTGGTGGACCGGCGATGCGGTGATGGTGTTCGACTCCGGAACCCTGACCTACCGCTACACCATCGGCGGGTCGGGAGCCGCGGTTCCGTTGGGGCCCGCGGCGATGATGGCCGATCGGCTGTTGGTCCCGGTCACCGGTGGGGTCGGCGTCTACGACAAGAGCACGGGCGCACCCGAACGCGTCATCCCGGTCAGCCGGCCGGCCGGGGTGTCCGCGGTGTTCCCGGCGGTGTCGGGCCCGACGATCCTTGAGCAGCGCGGCGACACCGTCGTCGGGCTGGGCTGAGCTACCGCGCGAGCGTGCGCAGTTGTGGGCTGACTAGACCTCGGGGGTAAAGGTCGGCAGCGCCTTGCCGGACTTCCAGTATTTGAGCAGCGCCTCGGCCAGCTGCCGATAGGCCTGCGCCCCTTTGTTCTTGCGTCCCGCGATCACCGAAGCACCAGATGCGCTGGCCTCGGCGAAACGCACCGTGCGCGGGATCGGCGGCGCCAGCACCGGCAGGCTGTAGCGGTCGGCGATGTCGAGCAACACGTCACGGGTGTGGGTGGTGCGGGAGTCGTACAGTGTGGGCAGCGCACCGAGCAGGCGCAGCTTCGGGTTGGTGATCTGCTGAACATCGTTGACGGTGCGCAGGAATTGGCCGACGCCGCGATGGGCCAGGGTCTCGCACTGCAGGGGCACGATCACCTCACCGGCCGCGGTGAGCCCGTTGAGAGTGAGCACCCCCAACGACGGCGGGCAGTCGATGACGGCTACGTCGAACTCGTCGTCGAGCTTGGCCAGCGCCCGCTGCAGGGCATACTCACGGCCGGCCCGCATCAGCAGCATCGCCTCGGCTCCGGCCAGGTCGATGTTGGCCGGCAGCAACGTCATGCCTTCGGCGGTCTGCACCAGTGCGGCATTGGGTTCCACCTCACCGAGCAGCACCTCGTGCACCGACACCGGCAGCTTGTCGGGATCGTGTCCCAGAGAGAAGGTCAGGCAGCCCTGCGGGTCGAGATCGACCAGCAGCACGCGCCGGCCCTGCTCGGCCATCGCCGCGCCCAGGGAGGCCACCGTGGTGGTCTTGGCCACCCCGCCTTTCTGGTTGGCAACCGCCAAGATCCGCAGCTCGCTCATGTGGTGCCACTCCTATCCCCCCGCAAGCGGGTGGTACCCCCCACATCGCGTCTTCCCGGGCATCGCCTTCGTCCCCGCCATACTGGCACGCCCCGCAGCCGGACAACACCAAGCGCGGGCCGGTGTCCGCCGTCGGGCAGAATCGGCGAGCGTGGGGATCGAGGGGCACCGACTGCTACTGCTGCGCCATGGTGAGACCGAGTGGTCGCTCAGCGGACGGCACACCGGACGCACCGACCTGGAGTTGACCGACACCGGCCGGCGCCAGGCCGTCGCCGCTCGCGCGACGCTGACGAAGCTGCAGTTGGACAACCCGCTGGTGATCTGCAGCCCGCGCCGCCGCGCCCAGGTGACCGCCGAGCTCGCCGGACTGCACGTCGACGAGACCTCCGACGACCTTGCCGAGTGGGACTACGGCCGTTACGAGGGGCTGACCACCGCACAGATCCGCGAATCCGAGTCGGACTGGCTGATCTGGACGCACGGCAGCGCCGGCGGCGAGACCGTGGCGCAGGTCAGCGACCGAGCCGACCGGGCGGTCGCCCTGGCGCTGCGCCAGCTGCCGTCGCGCGATGTGGTGTTCGTCGGGCACGGTCACTTCTCCCGGGCCGTGATCACGCGATGGCTGGAGCTGCCGTTGGCCGACGGTGCACGGTTCTCGATGGCCGCGGCGTCGATGGCCGTGTGCGGCTTCGAGCACGGGGTACGTCAGCTGGCCGCACTCGGGCTGACCGGACCGGGGGCGTAGGGGTCTTGACGACTTCACCGACACCGACGTTCGTGCTGTCCGGACCGGCCGGGACGCTGTGGGCCGACGGAGCCGGGGCCTGTTTCTCCGATGTCCACGCCGCACGGGCCGCACTGGCAGGCGGCGAGGTACCAATTGTGCTGGGCGCATTGCCTTTTCGCCCGGGAGTCGCCGCGGCCCTGTTCGTGCCGGGCGAGGTGCGTCGCAGCGGTGTCACCCTGGCCACCCAGCACGATCCGGCGTTGCCGGCGGTGCGCATCGTGGCGCAGGTACCCGAGCCCGACACTCACCGCGCCCGGATCCGCCGGGCACTCGATCAGCTGAGCACCCCAGAGGGCGTCCTGCACAAGGTGGTGTTGGCCCGCGGGCTGCGACTGGCCGCCGACGCGCCGCTGGACGCCGGCGCCGTGCTGCGCCGACTGGTCGCCGCCGACCCGAGCGGCTACGGCTACCTATCCGACCTGAGTGCGGCCGGGGGCGAATACAGCGGCGCGGTCCTGGTGGGCGCCAGCCCGGAATTGCTGGTCGCCCGGGACGGCGACCGGGTCACCTGCCGGCCGTTCGCCGGCTCGGCGCCGCGCTCCCCCGACCCCGCCGTCGACGCCGCCAACGGGGCCGCGCTGGCCGAATCCGGCAAGAACCGCCACGAGCACCAGCTCGTCGTCGACCAGCTGCGCACCGCCCTGGGGCCACTGTGCACCGACCTCGACATCGCACCCTCTCCGCGGCTGACCGGCACTGCCGCGGTATGGCACCTGAGCACCCCGATCAGCGGCCGGCTCCGCGACACCTCCACCACCGCACTGGATCTGGCGCTGGCACTGCACCCGACGGCTGCGGTCGGCGGAGTCCCCACCGCGGCCGCGGTCGACCTCATCACCGAGCTGGAGGGCGACCGGGGCTTCTACGCGGGCGCAGTCGGCTGGTGCGACGCCGCCGGCGACGGACGCTGGGTGGTGTCGATCCGCTGCGCACAACTGTCCGCCGACCGGCGAACCGCATTGGCCCATGCCGGTGGCGGGATCGTCGCCGAGTCCGATCCGGACGACGAACTGGCCGAGACCGTGACGAAGTTCAGCACGATCCTGACGGCCCTGGGCGCCCAGCCGCCCAGCGCAGCGCCGGCGGGCTGAACAGAGCCGCCAACACGGCCACCGCGGCAACCGCGACGGCGACGCCGTAACCCCACCGCTGCGAGCCGAATCCCAGGTACCAGGAGACCGGCAGCAGCGTCAGGTTGGCGAACACCGCCACGCCGCGCCCGCCCCGCCGGCCGCGTAGCAGGGCCCATCCGGCAGCCAGCACCGCGGCACCGACCAGCGCGAACCACGCCGCGGTGCCGTAGCCGCTGGCCATGTGCTGGTCGGCGCCGGCCAGGCCGCGAGTCACCAACACCAGGGCGACCGTCAACGCGGCCACTCCCTGCACCGCAACGATCAGCCCGGCAACGAGCACGGCACGCGGCCGATCAGCGACGACATTCACGCCGCCAGCGTAACCACCGCCATCCCATAGACTTGCCAACCGTGCGTGCCGTGCTGATCGTCAACCCGAACGCCACGTCCGCCACTGCGGCCGGACGTGATCTGTTGGCCCATGCGCTCAAGAGCCGGCTCGACCTGACCGTCGTGCACACCGACTACCGCGGCCACGCCATCGAGATCGGTCAGGCCGCGGCCCGCGATGGGATCGACCTGGTCATCGCCCACGGCGGCGACGGCACCGTGCACGGGGTGGTCAACGGGCTGCTCGGAGCGCCCGGCTCGACGCCGCCGAAACACCTGCCCGCGGTGGCGGTGGTTCCGGGTGGTTCGGCAAACGTCTTCGCCCGGTCGCTGGGGATCGCCACCGACCCGATCGCCGCCACCAATCAGTTGATCGATTTACTCAACGGCCCTGGGGGACAACCCAGTTGGCGCCGGATCGGGTTGATCGACTGTGGCGAGCGGTGGTCGGTGCTCAACGCCGGCATGGGCGTCGACGGTGAAGTGGTCGCCGCGGTCGAAGCCGAACGCGAGAAGGGGCACACGGTCACCGCGCTGCGCTACGTGCGGGCGGCGGTTCCCGCGGTGCTGGCCACCACCCGTCGCGCGCCGACGTTGACTCTGCAGCTGGCCGACGACCAGCAGGTCGCCGGCGTGCACTTCGTGTTCGTGTCGAACTGCAGTCCGTGGACCTATGCCGACCAGCGGTGCGTGTGGACCAATCCCGACACCACCTTCGAGTCCGGGATGGGCGTGTTCGCGACCACCAGCATGAAGGTCCTGCCCACGCTGCGGCTGGTCCGCCAGATGCTGTCGAAGCGACCGAAGCTGCGCGCCAAGCAACTCATCCGCGATGACAACGTGGCCACGCTGCGGGTGGATGCGGGCGACACGCCGATCGCCACCCAGATCGACGGGGAGTACCTCGGATTGCGCAGTGCCATGACGTTCCGTGCGGTGCCCGACGCGCTCAATGTCGTCGCGCCTCCGGCAAAAATCTGAATGACCTGCGGAGATAGCGCTCCAATCGGCGGATGAGCGCACAGTTGGCACCACTGTAGTACACGCCGTCGCCTCTCCTGGGAGTAGCCCCGCGCAAAGGTGATATCGGCCACGTGATAACGGACACTCTTGACATCTGTTCAGGCTGTGAAACGATCAATCGATCGGATGCAAGCCGTAGCGATTTCTTGCGCCGCTTAATAACAGTCGAAAACAAAGTTGCGCACCCCGCTGCGCTCTTAAGTGAGGAGTTGGAGACCCATGGATTGGCGCCACAAGGCGGTCTGTCGTGACGAGGACCCGGAGCTGTTCTTCCCGGTGGGAAACAGTGGGCCCGCGCTCGCTCAGATCGCTGCCGCGAAGCAGGTCTGTACCCGGTGCCCGGTTGTCACCGAATGCCTCACCTGGGCTTTGGAGACCGGCCAGGACGCTGGCGTGTGGGGCGGCATGAGCGAGGACGAGCGGCGTGCGCTCAAGCGCCGCAACGCCCGGACTCGGGCGCGCAGCGGGGTCTGACCCTTAGGCGGACAATAACGACGCGGCTCCGACTTGGTCGGGGCCGCGTCGTTTTGTGTCGGGGTCGGCTCGCACCGGCCTCACAGCGCCGGGCGGGGCCGTCGGCCGCCGACCGGAACGCGCAACACCATCTCGGTCCCGCCGCCGGGAGCGTCCCGCGCGGTAAGCGAACCGTCCAACTCCCCCGACACCAGGGTGTTGACGATCTGCAGCCCCAACCGGTCGGAGGTCTCCAGGCTGAACCCGGCGGGCAGTCCGTGACCGTTGTCGTGCACCACCAGATCGAGCCAGCGCGCCGACCGTTCGGCCCGGATCATCACCCTGCGCGAGCGCGCACCCGGATCGAAGGCGTGCTCGATCGCGTTCTGCACCAGCTCGGTAATCACCATGATCAGGGCCGTCGCCCGGTCGGCGTCGAGCGCGCCGAGAACCCCGGTCCTGGCCACGTGGATCGGGGTGTCCACGCTGGCGACGTCGTTCATCATCGGCAGGATCCGGTCGATCACCTTGTCGAGGTTCACCACCTCGTCGACCGCCATCGACAGGGCTTCGTGGACCAACGCGATCGATGAGACCCGCCGCTCCGATTCCAGCAGCGCCTCACGCCCTTCGATGCTGGTCGTGCGCCGCGCCTGCAGACGCAGCAATGCCGCCACGGTCTGGAGGTTGTTCTTCACCCGGTGGTGGATCTCGCGGATCGTCGCGTCCTTGGACAGCAGGGCGCGGTCCCGGCGTTTCACCTCGGTGACATCGCGGATCAGTACGGCCGCGCCCGCCGGTTCGCCATGCACGATCAGCGGCAATGTGCGCAGCAGCACCACCGCACCGGCGGCGTCGACCTCGAACCGCATGCTCGAGCCGCCGACCAACGAGTCGCGGACATGCTCGGCAAGCTCGTGTGCCTCGAACGGATCCGAGATCAGCGGCCGGGTGACGGCGACGAGGTCGTGGCCGGCCAGCTCCGCGGCCAGGCCCATCCGGTGGTAGGCCGAGACCGCATTCGGGCTGGCGTAGCTCACCGTGCCGTCGACGCCGAGACGGATGAAGCCGTCACCGACGCGCGGACTGGAGTGCGACACCGCCATGTCACCGGCACCCGGGAAGGTGCCCTCGGAAAGCATGTGCAGCAGATCCGCCGCACAGTCCTGATAGGCCGCCTCCAGCCGGCTCGGTTCACGCCCGGCCGTCAACGCGGTCTGATGGCTCAGCACGGCCACCACCCGGCCCTCGTAGCGGACCGGAACGGCTTCCGTATTGCCTTGCCCAGCAACGTCTTCCCGCCCGATTTCGCCTGATTCGAAAGCGGCGACCACCAATGGCATCTGCGCGGGGCCGGCGATGGTGCCGACCGCATCGCTGAGCAGCACCGTGGTCGCGGTGTTGGGCCGGCACTGCGCCACGCACACCAGCGCGCCCTCGACATCGGGGTCGCGGCGCACCCACATCAGGTAGTCGGCGAACGACAGGTCCGCCAGCAGTTGCCACTCCCCCACCACCACGTGCAGGTGATCGACCGCCTTGCCCGGCAAGACGGTGTGCTCGGCTAGCAGGTCACCGAGAGTGGACATGAATCATGTCGCGCGGTGAGACGGCTGGGATCAGCTGATCACAGCAATCAGGTCGCCGGCCTGGATCACGTCTCCAACCTGCACGGCCACCTTGCTGACGGTTCCGGCGATCTCGGCCAGCACCGGAATCTCCATCTTCATCGACTCGAGCAGCACCAGGGTGTCGCCCTCGTTGATCTGTTCGCCTTCGTGGACCACGACTTCGAGCACGCTGGCCACGATCTCCGCACGAACGTCCTCGGCCATCTTCACCTCGTTCATCACCCCGTCGCCGATTCCCTCATCCGGAAAACCCTTGGTCTTATGGAACCACAACCCCGGTTGGGCGTTGAGCAGGGCGCACGGTTTTCGGGCCCGGCGGTTCAGCGAGGCTCGACGCAGGAGAGCCGAAGCTGGGACCGCCGCACCAACCCGGCGGTCCGGCCACCCAGCTCAGAAATAAGCGAACTCCAAGACAAATAAGCGGATGTAGAGAGTTCGATCCGTGACCGTGTCGTGTTTCTGCTGTGACATTTGCATAGCACCGTTACTCGAGTGTTTCGAACGCGTGACGTATTCGCCGTGGCGCGAGACGAGTCGAAGTCGAACTTGAGGAGTACTGCGTTGTCTGTTTCCCGTTTTGCAAGCCCGCGATTCCGGCTGCCCCTGGTGTGCGCCGGCGCGATGACAGTGGCCACGCTCGGCTTCGGTGTCGCGTCCGCCAAGGCCGCCCCGTCCCTGGTCGATGACCCGCTGCCGATTCCGGCCCCGATCGGTGCACCGGCCGGCGTCCCGGGCCTGCCCGGTGCGCCCGGACCCGCCGTGGGCAACTCGTCAGCGGGCGTCAACGCCGCCAATTCCTTCCTTCAGGCGCTCAACGGCATGCTGAACCGCGTGGTGCCCGGCGTCGGCTCGATCATGCCGAGCGACGTCAGCTCGCTGACCCCGCCGGCCGCGACCGTCCCGGGCGCACCCGCCCTGGAGACCCCTCCGCTGCCGGCTGCCCCGGCTGCCGGCGCGCCGGCACCCACGTTCGTGCCGCAGACCCTGGCTGGGGCGCGCACGTTCAGCGGCACGAAGGGCTAGCGGCCCAGACCGCGGTGGTGGCGGGGCCGGCTACGTCCGAAGGCCCCGCCACCCACGTCACACCCGGGCGTGTGAGAGACTGTCGAGCCGGAATACCTGCTAGGAGGGTCAATCATGGCAAAGCGTGGCCGCAAGAAGCGCGATCGCAAGCACAGCAAAGCCAACCACGGCAAGCGCCCCAACGCCTAGGACTCTGCCCTTCAGCCTTCGCGGCGGATGATCGTGGTGTGGCTGATCTGCAGCCGTACCCGCTCGTAGAGCTGGCGCGGCGCCTTCTCACCACTGCATTTGCGGGCGATCAAGGCCTTGATCTGCTCCTCGACCCCGTAGTGCCGCAGGCATCCCGGGCACGCTTCGAGGTGCTCGCGGAGCCTGGCCTTGGTCTCGGCGGTGCATTCGCCGTCCAGCAGCGTCCACACCTCGGCGATCACCTCGGAACAGTCGACGGTGGGTTCTTGGGGGCTCGGCTTGCCGCAGTCAGGGGCATGTTCGGTCACGACGACACCTCCTCGGGTGCCTGGCCGTCGCGGATGAATCCGCGGTCGCGGGCCACGTCTGCCAACAACGTGCGCAGCTGACGCCTGCCGCGGTGCAGGCGCGACATCACCGTGCCGATCGGCGTATCCATGATCTCGGCGATCTCCTTGTAGGGGAATCCTTCGACGTCGGCGTAGTACACCGCCATCCGGAACTCTTCGGGCAGCTGCTGCAGGGCCTCTTTGATCTCGGTGTCCGGCAGCAACTCCAGGGCCTCCACCTCCGCGGAGCGCAGCCCGGTCGAGGTGTGCTCCGCGGTGGCCGCCAGCTGCCAGTCGGTGATCTCGTCGGTGGGGTACTCGGCGGGTTTGCGCTGCTTCTTGCGGTAGCTGTTGATGTAGGTGTTGGTCAGGATGCGGTACAGCCACGCCTTGAGGTTGGTGCCCTCCCGGAATGAGCGGAACCCGGCGTAGGCCTTGACCATGGTCTCCTGCAGCAGGTCCTCGGCGTCGGCGGGATTGCGCGTCATCCGCAGCGCGCCGCCGTACAGCTGATCGAGCATCGGGATGGCGTCGCGTTCGAAGCGCGCGGTCAGCTGCTCATCGGTCTCGTCGGAACGCACAGGGGTCTTGATCTCGGTGTTGGTCTCGGTCGCGTCTTCGACGTCAGCCATCTCGATCGCCGCAGTCCCTTCTGTCGCGGTGCCCACGACCGGCCCAGCCGACGGCTCAAGTTCCAGCAGACCGATCGCCGTTGACATCGGCGACTCCTTTCCGATCCTAGGGCCGTGACCGACAGCGCACGCAGCGACCACACGACTGCCTTGCTCAACAGCGTGGGCCATGACGCTATTTCCGGCCGTTATCCTGGCCCGGTGAGTCGCGCGGCAACCCGGGCCATCGCGGTCCTTATCGAAGCGCAGGTCCCCCACGAGGTGCTGCGTTACCACCACGACCCCCGCCGGGACACCTTCGGTGATGAGGCCGTCGAGCAGCTGGCGGCCGGCGGCGCAGGCGGTGTGGCGCCCGGGCAGATCTACAAGACGCTGATCGTCGCGGTACCGCGCGGCCTGGCGGTCGCGGTGCTGCCGGTGCAGGCGAAGCTGTCGTTGAAGGCGGCCGCCGCCGCGCTCGGGGTGGCCAAGGCAACGATGGCCGATCCGGCGGCGGCGCAACGGGCGACCGGTTACGTGCTCGGCGGGATCTCACCGTTCGGGCAGCGCAAAGCGTTGCCGACGGTGGTGGACTCCTCAGCACTGGGATTCTCCAAGGTGCTGTGCAGCGCCGGACAGCGCGGCTGGGACGTTGCCGTGGCACCGCGGGATCTGATCACGCTGACCAATGCGGTCACCGCCGAGATCCGGGTCCCCTGAGAGCAGCCACCGTCGTTGCACCGCAGCGCGCTGGCGCATCAGGTGTTGTCATGCTCGGCCGTGCGCACTGAGTGCGTCGTCGATGTTCGCGCAGAACGACATCCGGGTGTCTAGTCCCGCTGCGGTCACCACCCGGCCCGCGAGGCGTTGGTTGCTCACCAGACACAGCGTGACGCCACGCCGGAGACAGCCGGCCGATTCCTCAGTCAACGCCGCAAATGCACACAGCCCCATGAACTCCAGCGCGCTGGTATCGACGATCAGCGGGCCCGGGGCCGTCGTGATCGCCGCAGCCTCGCCGATCAGTTGCCGCCACAGGGCGGCATTGGACGCATCGACACTGCCGACCGCGCGAACCAGCACCGCTGAGCCGCTGCGCTCAAGGACGACACGCACCGCATTGCCGTCCCGCCGGCCCGTCACGAAAAGGGGTTCGTCGCCGACGCCGCCACGACGACCGGTGGCTATCGCCATCGCATCCGCGCGGGCCGTCACGCTACGACCGGAGCCGCTCCCGACATCGCGCGGCATCGCCCAGCGAGCAAGTTTACGATGTAAACAGAACACCATGCATGCGAAGCTACGCGCGATTGTTTACGTTGTAAACCGGAGAGCGGAGCAGGTGCTCGCCGGCACCGCCCGGCCCCAGACGCCGACCCGCCCGCCGCGATATTCGCGACGAGCGGGCCCGAGCGTCATCGGCCGTTAATCCTTGAAGGCATCCTTGATGTTCTCGCCGGCCTTCTTCAGGCTGGCCTTGCCCTGGTCGGCTTTGCCCTCGTTACGGAGGCCATCGTCGTCGGTTGCTTTGCCGACGGCCTCTTTGACCTTGCCCGCTGCATCCTGCGCGGCGTTTTTGGCCTTATCTGCCAGTCCCATCGTGGAGCTCCTCCCTCGCGGCGTACTTGCTAACCTTGCGAGACGCGAGATACCCACACTCTTTACGCTGTAAACCCGGGCACCAGGGTCGTGCTTCACTGCCCGGCGAGCAGCAGCTCAAGCCGGTCGAGCGTGGCTTCCAATGCCTCGTCGAACTCGGCGCTGCTGCGGTCCTGCGACAGCATCGGTTGCAAACGCTGCAGATGCGGGTAGTCCGCCAGGCTGCGCTCGGACGACCGGACGCTGTCTTCCAGGATGGCCTCTTCGTGGTGCAGCTCGGCGCCGCGTGCAGACACTTCCAACAGCAGCTGACCGATCAGAAACGTGGTGTAGGAGCGGTAGGCCGCCACCGCGGAGGCGTCGTCGAATCCGTACGAGATCAGGGTGTCGAGGAAACTCTCCATCCACCGCAGGCTGCGCAGCGGCGGCCGAATCCACGGCGCCTCCGGGGCCTGCGTGGCAACCAGCGGAAAAACCTCCGGATGGCGGAGTGCGATCTGTCGCACTCCGTGCGCAAGCCGCATCAGATAGTCCTGCCAGCCATCCTCTTGTCGCCGCGCCGCGAGCTGATCGGTGTAGAGCCTGTCGATGATGTGATCGACGACGCCGGTGAGCAGGTCACCGCGGCCGTGCACGTAGCGGTAGAGCGCCATCGCCTCCACCCCGCATGCCGCTCCGAGCCGGCGCATGGTCAATTGCGACAGACCGTTGCGGTCCACGAAGTCGATCGCCACCTCCAGGATGCCGTCGCGACCCAACTGCGACAGCGGTCGCGGATCATCGACGACGCCGGCCTCGTCGTGCAGCTCGGCCTCTCCCGGCCGGGCATCGACGTCGTCGGCATCCACGCGGAGCAGTTTACGTCGTAAGCGCCGCCAGGGCCGCCGGACGTGCCCGATGAGCGCCGGGCGGCCGGCTACCGGGTGGCCGCCTTGACGTCACTGGGGTGCGCCGCCAGTGGCGTCACCCGGATGTCCATGTAGGCGAACAGTGGTAAGCCCGAAAGGATCTCGTGCAGTTCGTCATTCGATTCGACGTCGAAGATCGAGATGTTCGAGTACTCCCCGACGATCCGCCAGATGTGCGGCCATTTTCCGGATCGCTGCAACTCCTGCGAGTACGCCTTTTCCCGGGCCACGATCTCGACACGGTCCTGCGGGTCGAGGTCATGCGGGATTCGCACGTCCATCCGGACGTGAAACAGCATGGCCTCAGCCCCGCACCGGGTCTAGGACGAAGTCGTAGATGACCATGTAGCTGCCGTCCGGCTGCGGTTTCGGGTCCAGCATCAGTTCCGGCTTCACCGCGCAGGCGACATCGTCGGCGTTGTGCGGGTCGCCGGGAAAGTACAGCTGACCGGTGACCAGCTCATGACCGGGCGCCGACACCTTGAAGTGCACGTGCGCCGGACGCCAGGCGTGCCAGCCGGCCGCTGCGATGAGCTGGCCGCACGCCCCGTCGGTGGGGATCATGTACGGCTGCGGCCTGATCGTGCTGATCTTGAACTTGCCGTCCGGACCGGTCGAAACGGTGCCGCGCAGATTCCACACCGGCAGGCCCGGCGCGTACTGCGAGTAGAGCCCGTCGTCGTCAGCGTGCCAGACCTCGACCTTGCCGGCCAGCGGCGAGCCGTCGAGCGAGGTGATGGTGCCGTCCCACACCAGCCGGTCGCCCCGCTCGTCCTCGCGCATCGGCATGGTGGCGTCCGGACCCAGCTCGGGAGCGTTGGGCACGTAATAAGGGCCTTCGATGGTGCCCTTGTTGCCCTTGCGGTGCGCGGTGGTCACTTCCTCGAGCGCATGCTCCACCCACACGTCCAGGAACAGCGGCCATTCGCCGTCATGGCCGAGCTTGATCAGCCACGCCTTGAGCGCGTTGTACTCGGGGTAGGTGACCTGGTGCTTGCGAATGGTCTCGTGCACGGCGGTGAGTACCTCGCGCGCCAGCATGTCGACGCGTTCGACCGGGGTGTTCTTGACGGAGTCGAAGCCACCCTTGTCGAGGGCGAACCGGTCGCTGGCCGCATTGCCCGACGCGGCGGCACTGAGCTCTGAGTCATCGATTGTGGTCATGTTTTCCTCTCCTCGGTTACTCAGCGGTCGACGCGGTAGCGGATGAGTTTTTCGGGGTCGACGTCCACGCCGAGACCGTTGGCGGGCGGCACGCGCAAGACACCGTCGCGAATCTGCAGCGGCTCGGTGAGCAGGTCGTCGCTCATATCCAGGAAGTTCGAGAGTTCCCCGGCGCGGCGCGACGTCAGCTGGTGGGCGGCGCCGAACGTCACCGCGCAGGCGGTGCCGAGTTGGCCGTCGATCTGGTTGCCCATCAACACCTCGATACCGAGCCCCTCGGCGAGATGCAGCACACGCTGCGAACCGGTGAAACCGGTGCGCGCGGCCTTGATCGAAATGGCCGTGGCCGATCCGCCGAGTATCTCGCGGGTGACATCGGCCGGGGTGGGAACGGATTCGTCGGCGATGAACGGGACGTCGAGCTGACTCACCAGCCAGCGCCGGCCGAGCACGTCGTCCGCGGGGCACAGCTCCTCGGCGAACAGCAGATCCAAGTCGGCCATCTCCTTCATCGCACGCAAGGCTTCCGCGGCCGTCCAGCCGCGGTTGCCGTCGACGTAGAGCTCGATTCCGTCCCCGAACCGTTCGCGCAGCGCCCGAACCACCGCGGTGTCCAGGGAGACCGGACGCCGCCCCACCTTCACCTTGAAGGTGGCGATGCCGTAGGTGTCGCGCATCCGCTCGGCTTCGGCCACCATCACCGCGGGATCGTCGAAACCGAGCATGTGGCTGACCCGCATCCGGTCGGTGAACCCGCCGAGCAAATCGCTGACCCCGAAGCCCAGCGTGCGGCCCAACGCGTCCCAGATCGCCATGTCCACCGCGGCTTTGGCGGTCGGATTGCCGACCGTCCGCGCCAGCCGCGTGACGACCGTCTCGCGCTCCAGCAGAGTCAGCCCGATGAGCTGCGGAGCGAAGATCTGCTCCACCACCGCGATGATGCCGGTCTGGGTCTCGCCATAGGTGAAGGGCCGCGGTGGAGCCTCCGCCACGCCGACGATCCCGTCGTCGGTGTGCACGCGCACCAGCACGTGCTGGGCGACATGGACCTCTCCGGAGGCGAACTTCAGCGGCTTGGTGTATGGGATGTCAAATGGAATTGCTTCCAGCGCAACAATTTTCATCGAATACCTCCCGGTGTCAACGCCGGGAAGGCGGCCTGGACGACGGCCCGGACGGCGTCGACGACCGGGGCGTCCTCCCCGCTGCGCCAGGCCAGCGCCAAGTCGATGGTTCCGGCGTCCAGCAGATCACGGAACACCACACCCTCCAATGGCAGCCGTCGCGCGGATTCGGGCACCACGGCGACCCCGAGTCCGCCGGCAACCAGGGCCAACAGCACCGCCGTGCCCGGGGCCAGGTGCTCGCGCTGCGGCACGAAACCGACGTTGCGGCAGGCCCGCAACACCGCATCATTGACGGCCGATTCTCGACTCTCGTAGGCGACGAACTGCTCGTTGCGCAGATCCGACAGCGATACCACCGGCTCCACGGCGAGCCGGTGGTCAACGGACACCGCCAGCATCAGGGGCTCGACAGCGATGGTCCGCAACTCCAGCCCCTCACCGACGGCGGGCGGCCGCAGCACCCCCAGGTCCAGTGCGCCGGATCGCAATGCATCGCAGTGCGCCGGGGTGAGTAGGTCGGCCTGGATCTCCAGGTCGACGCCGGGCAACTCGGCCTGGACCATGCGGGCAATCCGCGGCAGATGCGACAGTGCGGCGGTCCCGGTCAGGCCCAGCCGAATCCGGCCGCTGCGGCCCTCGGCCACCCGCCGCACACCGCGCACCGCGTCCTCCACGTCACCCAGGATCCGAGCCGCCTCACCCTGCAGATACTCACCGGCAGCGGTGAGCGAAACCTGCCGGGTGGTTCGGTTGAACAGCGTCGCGTTCAATTCGGACTCCAGTTGCCGGATCGCGTAGGACAGGGCCGGTTGCGCGACGTGCAACCGCTCGGCCGCCTGGCCGAAATGGCAAGTCTGGGCCACCGCGGCGAAATAGCGTAGGTGGCGTAGCTCCATGGACCTCAGCGTATGACGGTCATCCATACCGAACAAGAACGTATTTTTCCGTGATTAATCGACATTATTCATTAATAGACGCCCAGCCCAGGACTAGGCATTTAGCTGGTGTGACGGTCACCACCCGGTGCGAGGGTTGAAAGACCGACTCCCTGGAGGCACCCATGACCGCACCGAGCACCAGCAAGCTGGATCGCCTGGCCAGCGTTCTCGACGACGCGGTGATCGAGGATCACGAAGCCGGCATCTACCGGGTCAACCGCCGGATCTTCACCGACCCGGAGATCTTCGACTTGGAGATGCGCTACATCTTCGAGGGCAACTGGGTCTACCTGGCTCACGAGAGCCAGATCCCCAACCCCGGCGACTACTTCACCACCGACATCGGCCGCAGTCCGGTGGTGATCACCCGCGACAAGGACGGCAGGCTGCACTGCTTGATCAATGCCTGCGCTCACCGTGGCGCGCTGCTGTGCCGGCGTAAGACCGACAACCGGATGACGTTCACCTGCCCGTTCCACGGGTGGACATTCCGCAATGACGGCAGCCTGCTCAAGGTCAAGCTGCCTGAAGGCGCCGGCTATCCGCCGGGGTTCGACACCAACGGATCACACGACATGACCAAGGTCGCCCGCTTCGAGAGCTACCGCGGCTTCCTGTTCGGCAGCCTGAACCCGGACGTGCAAACGCTCACCGAATACCTCGGCGATTCGACCAAGGTGATCGATTTGCTGGTCGACCAGTCACCGGAGGGCCTGGAGGTGCTGCGCGGCACCTCCACGTACACCCTGCACGCCAACTGGAAGGTCCAGATCGAGAACGGCGCCGACGGCTACCACGTGACCTCGGTGCACTGGAACTACGCCGCCACCACCTCCCGGCGCACCACCGGCGACTCCGCCTACGAGACCAAGGTGCTCGACGCGTCCAAATGGGCCGAAGAGGGCGGCGGCTACTGGGCGTTTCCGCACGGTCACATGTGCCTGTGGACCCAGGCCGCCAACCCGCAGGACCGGCCGCTGTACGGCCAGCTCGACCGACTCCGGGCCGCACACGGAAAGGCCAAGGGCGAGTTCATGGTCGCCGGCTCCCGCAACCTATGCCTGTACCCGAACGTCTACCTGATGGACCAGTTCTCCACCCAGATCCGCCGCATCCGCCCGATCTCGGCCGACCGCACCGACATCACCATCTACTGCATCGCGCCCAAAGGGGAGAGCGCCGAAGCCCGCGCCAACCGGATCCGCCAGTACGAGGACTTCTTCAACGCCACCGGCATGGCCACCCCCGACGACCTGGAGGAGTTCCGCTCGGTCCAGACCGGCTTCCATGCCGATCGTGCGCCGTGGAACGACGTCAGCCGCGGCGCCGAGCACTGGATCTCCGGACCGGACACCGTCGCCGAGTCGCTCGGCATGCACAACGTCATCTCCTCCGGGGTGAGGGCCGAGGACGAAGGCCTGTTCGTCGTGCAAGACCAGTACTGGTTGGAGGCCATGCGCGACGCCTTGAACAAGGAACGAGCCAAGGAGCACTGACCATGACCATCTCCGAAAACGCCCAGGCCACCACCAAGCCAATCACCCAGAACGCCATCGAGGCGTTCCTCTACCGCGAGGCGCGCTACCTCGATGACCGCGAGTTCGAGAAGTGGCTGGAGTGCTACGCCGACGACGTCGTGTTCTGGATGCCCGCCTGGGACGTCGACGACCGGCTCACCGAAGACCCCCAGACCGAGGTCTCGCTGATGTACTACCCGAACAAGGGCGGCCTGCACGACCGGGTCTTCCGGATCCGTACCGAGCGTTCGTCGGCGACATCGTTACCCGACCCGCGCACCAGCCACAACATCGCCAACGTGGAGGTCATCGAACGCCGCGGCGATCTGGTCGACATCCGCTTCAACTGGCACACCATGTACTACCGCTACGAGGAGGTCGACCCGTACTACGGGACGTCGTTCTACACCATCGATTTCTCCGGCGAACAGCCGCTGATCCGGCGCAAGACGGTGGTGCTCAAGAACGACTACATCGACCACGTCGTGGACATCTACCACATCTGAGGAATCCGATATGACCGTCACTTCGCACCCCGAAACACCGGTGGACACCAGCAACCAGGCGCCGCTGCACCAGGTGGCACTCGGATTCGAAGACGGTGTCACCCGTTTCGTCAGCTGCGCCGAAGACCAGACGATCGCCAGCGCCTCCTACCGCCAGCGGGTCAACATCCCGGTGGACTGCCTCGACGGCGTGTGCGGAACCTGCAAGGCGTTCTGCGAGTCCGGGACCTACGAACCCGGCAACTACCTGCCCGATGCACTCACGCCGGACGAGGCGGCGGCCGGCTACTGCCTGCCCTGCGTGATGAAGCCGCGCTCGAACGTTGTCCTGCAGATCCGCAGCACCTCCGAGGTCGCCAAAACGCAGGCCGGCAGCTATTCGGGCACCCTGGTCGAGCTGAAGCGGCTGTCGGCGACCACCATGCTGGTCGGGCTGGAGATTCCAAACCGTGCGGAGCTGACCTTTCTGCCGGGCCAGTACGCCAACATCGCGGTGCCGGACACCGAGGCGAGCCGGTCCTATTCGTTCAGTAACGCACCCAACGGCACGCGGCTGACATTCCTGGTGAAGCTGACTCCCGGCGGGGTGATGTCGACGTACCTCACCGACCGGGCCGCGGTCGGCGACCATCTCGAGTTCACCGGACCGCACGGATCGTTCTTCCTGCGCGAGACCGACCGGCCGGTGCTGTTGCTGGCCGGGGGCACCGGGCTGGCGCCGGTGCTGGCAATCCTGCGCAAACTCCGCGACGACGGCAGCCGGCGCCGAGCCCACCTCATCTACGGCGTCAGCAGCGACGAAGACCTGGTGGCGCTCGACGCGCTCGCCGAAGTCGCCACCGGGCTACCGGGCTTCACCTGGGACTACTGCGTGTCCGACCCGAACAGCTCCGCGCCCAACCGGGGGCCGGACAAGGCGCATGTGATGAGCCTGATCGCACCCGAACACCTCTACGACGGTGATGTCGCAACCTATGTGTGCGGGCCGCCGCCGATGGTCGAGGCAGTGCGCAAGCACCTCACCGACGCAGACATAGCGCTGACCGGCTTCTATTACGAGAAGTTCGCGCTAGCGGTGCCCACCGCGGCCCCGGCGGGGTCGATCGCACCGGCCGCCCGGCCCATCCCGGCCACGCCGGTGGAAGAACTGCTGCCAGCCACCGACGCCCGCGCGGTGATCGGTCAGGTCATGCTGCCCGTCGCGGCGATCAGCGCCTGGCCGAAACCAGTTGCTGTAAGCGCCGACGACGAAGGGGCCCGTCGGGTGCTCGGTCAGCTGATGGCTCCGGTCGATCCGCATGGCGGCGCGGCCGTACCGCTCGACGGTGCAGACACAGCAGAGGGGGCACTGGTCGGCACCGGGGCGCGGTCCGTCATCGGTCAGGAGATATTCCCGACCGCCCCGATCGTGCGCCCACCCGTCGCCCAGGCCGCCCCCGCCGCTGCAGCAACGGTCGCCCCCGACGGCTACCAGATCGGTGAGGAGCACCCGGCGGTGCACGAATCCGATGCGATCTTCGAAGCCCGCGAAGCCCTGGAGCTGGGCGCGGTGGAGCTGACCCTGGGCCGGCTGACCAGTCCGCAACTCACCGGCTATCGGCTGCTGGCGGAGTCGACGCTGCCCTATGTCGACGGCGACCGGCTCGTCGATGCCACCCAGTACACCGAGACCAACGCGGCATTCCACGAGTACCTGTTCACGCTGACGGGTAACGAGCACCTGCTGCAGGCCTATCAGGCACTCGGCGTGAAGGGCCGAATGGCCGAGGTGCTGCGCAACGCCACCTGGTGCCACCCGCTGTGCGCCCAGGACCACATCGATATCGTCGCGGCGTTCGAGGCCGGCGATCGCGCTGGCGCCCGCAGCCTGATCTCCGCCCACGCCGACCGGGCCAAGCAGACCATGCGGCGCGCCATGGCGGACGCGCTGGCGGTGCGGCGGCCGAAGTTCGTCACCCCCGGCCGCTTCGACGGCAAGGTCGTGGTGGTCACCGGGGCCGCACAGGGGATCGGCGAGCGCACCGCCCGGCGGATCAACGCCGAAGGCGGGACGCTGGTGTTGGCCGACCGCTCCGAGTTGGTCTTAGAACTGGCCCGAGAATTGGCCCCAGAACTCGCCGGCGGCCCGCAGACTCTGGCGGTCGCCGTTGATCTGGAGCAACCTGAGGGCGCGAGCACCCTGGTCCAGCAAGCACTTTCGCGGTTCGGTCACATCGACGTGCTGATCAACAATGTGGGCGGGGCGATCAACTTCAAGCCGTTCACCGAATTCAGCGGCGACGAGATCCGCGCCGAGGTGGACCGTTCGCTGCTCACCACGCTGTTCGCCTGTCGCGCCGTGCTGCCGTCGATGGTGGCCCGCGGGCAGGGGGTGATCGTCAACATCTCCTCGGCGGCCACCCGCGGGATCAATCGGGTTCCCTACTCGGCGGCAAAGGGTGGTATCAACGCGATCACCGCGTCGCTGGCGATGGAGTACGCCGACGCCGGCATCCGGGTCTGCGCCACCGCACCCGGCGGCACACAAGCCCCGCCGCGCCGGATCTCCCGGGGCACACCGGAAGCCGGAACCGACACCGAGCGGGCGTGGTTTCAGGCGCACATCGATCAGACCCTCGATTCGTCGTTACTCAAGCGCTACGGCACCCTCGATGAGCAGGCCGCCGCGATCTGCTTCCTGGCCTCCGATGAGGCCTCCTACGTCACCGGCACGGTATTACCGGTCGCCGGCGGTGATCAGGGCTGAACGCCGCCAGGCAGTCCGAGGGTGTAAGAGGCCATCGAAAGCGATCCGGCAGCGTACCCATCCACCAGCGGGCTAAGTGGTTCGGCATCGGCAAGCCCGGCGATGTACAACAGCGGCAGGTAGTGGTCGGGAGTCGGCACGGCGCTGCGGAAATCCGGGTGGGCGTCCAGCTTCATCACATCGGTCGGTGCGCGGGTCAGGATTTCGCCTGCCGCAGTACCGAACCGACAAGCCCAGCCATACCCGGTGTCCGGCATCGTGAAATCCAATGCGCGCAGGTTGTGCACGATGTTGCCACTGCCGATGATCAACACACCGTCATCGCGCAGCGGTGCCAGCCGCCGGCCCAGCTCCAGGTGCTCGTCGGGCATGCTGAATGCGTTGAGCGAGAGTTGGACCACCGGAATCGCCGCGCCCGGAAAAGCGTGAACCAGCACCGACCAGGCGCCGTGGTCGATGCCCCAGCTGTCCACGTCGGCACCGACCCAGGTGGGTTTGACCGTGTCGGCGACCTGCTCGGCCAGCTCCGGTAACCCCGGCGCCGGGTAGCGGACGTCGAACAGCTCCTGCGGGAACCCGTAGAAGTCATGGATGGTGCGCGGCTTTGGCATCGCGGTGACGGCGGTCGCGCCGATGTACCAGTGCGCCGAGATCATCAGGATCGCTCGCGGGCGTGGGACGGCGGCACCGAAGCTGCGCCAGGCCTCGGTGTACCGATTGCGTTCCAGGGCATTCATCGGGCTGCCGTGCCCGATGAACGCAGCGGGCATCGGCGCAGCGTTCACGTCTCCGACGGTAGTCTCCCGCCGTGGTATAGAGAAATACCTGCTTTACTTCTATTGATACTGCCGGGATTTGCTGGACCTCTGCTGCCCTCCTCGGCGGATAGGAAGTCGACTATCGATGGTCTCCGCGGCCGCGACGTGCATCGGGCGTGATCAGCAGCTGGCCGAGCTGGCCGAGCGCATCGGCGCCGCCGTTACCCGCGGCGCAGCGATGGTGTGTGTTGTCGGCCAGTCCGGAATCGGTAAGACCGCGCTGTTGCGTCGCCTCGCCGAGATGCACCGCGGTCCCACCTACCGGGCGCACGCCATGGACTGGGAGACCGGCACACCCGCGGGGGTATTGCGTCAGCTACTGCAGGATTCGCCGCCGATCGAACCGGTCGCCGCGGCAGCTTGGCTGGTCGACCGGGTCGCCGGTGACGACCCGACGCTGATCATTATCGACGACGCACAGTATGCCGATCCGGTCTCACTGCAGGCGCTCAGCACCGCCGTTCGGCACCGTCGCGGGTTGCCACTGCTGGTGCTGTTCGGGGTGAGGACACCGACTCCCCTGCTGGCCGGATTCGACACCGATGAGATACGCCTGGGCGGCCTCGATTCCGCGGCGGTGACGGAACTGGCCCGGCTGCACGGCCGGGTCCTGCACCCGGTGATGGCCGAACTGCTGACCCGCCACACCGGCGGCAACCCGCGCGACGTGCTCGCCCTGCTCGACGAAGTGTCGGCGTCGGTATGGACCCAGCCGGACGCCCCGCTACCCGCCCCCGCGCACCTCACCGCCGACGTGCGCACCCGGCTTGACAGTTGCAGCCGCAACACCCGCGCCCTCATCGAGGCCCTGGCGATTCTCTCGACGTCCGAATCACTGGATACCGCAGCGCAGTTGGCCGGATTGAACGATCCGCTCACCGCGATCGACAACGGCGCCGCCGTCGGTCTGATCAAGGCGACGGCGGAACACCGGCCACGCCTGACTGATCCCCTGACCGCCGCCGCGGTCATCGAGATCATGGGCGTTAGCGCAGTCGCCGCAGCGCACCGCCGGGCGGCCGAGATCGTCGTCGATCCGGCCCGGCGACTACGCCACCTGGTCGCAGCCACGCCGACCACCGATCCTCAATTGGCGGACCGCGTCGACCAACTGGCTCACGATCGTGCGACGGCCGGAGCGTGGGCCGAGGCGGCGAGGCTGCTCCGGGACGCCAGCCAGCTCACCGCCGATCCGCTGTTGCGCGACGACCGGTTCACCCGGTCAGTGGATGCCTTGGTGGCCGCCGGCGACTGCGCAGGTGCGGCTGCGTTGGTTCCGGCTGTGGAGAGCCTGCGAGAGACCCCGCTGCGCAACGCGGCGTTGGCCTACCTTGCCGTACTCCGTGGCCGGGCGGCCGAGGCGGAGGTCCGGCTGCGCCGCGCCTGGGACATCGTCAACGCCGAACGCGACCCGGCGACGGCCGCGCTGATCGCCCAGCGCTACGTGCTGAACTCGTTGATGCGGTGCCGCGGAGAGGAACTGGTCGACTGGGCGGATCGTGCGATAGCACTCGCCGGCGATGAGTCGCCTGCCGGTGTCGAGGCTGCCGCCATCCGCGGGCTGGGGCTGGCGGCGTCGGGACGTTCTCGCGAAGCGGCCGCCAGCTACGACGACTTGGGCTCGCGCATCGGGTATGGGGCGCAGGCTCAGCGCGTCAAAATGGGACGCGGCTGGTTCCAGCTGAGCATGGACGACATCGACGGCGCCCGCAGCAGCCTGGAGACCGCCGTGGCGATGACCGAGCTGGGCGGTTCCGCGCGAATCACCTTGTGGGCGACTGCCTGGCTGGCAAGAGTGCAGTTCACTGTCGGCGACTGGGACCGCGCGTTGCACAGTGCCCGACAGGGCCGCGAACTGGCCGTCAGCACGGGGATCGTGCTGGTCACACCGCTGCTGGCGTGGACCGAGGCTCAGGTGCACGCGCTGCGAGGGTCCTGGCAGGACGCCGCGACGGCGGTTTCGATGGCGGATGCGGCCACCGGCGACTACGAACTGATGCGACTGCCCGCGCTGATCGCCCGTGCCATGGTCGCCGAAGCCGAAGCCGATCACACCACCGTACGGCGGGTGCTCGAACCGCTGACCAGGGCATCGTGGGACCCCGCGCGGCACCAGCCGGCGTTGTGGCCGTGGGTCGATGTACTGGCGGGGGCGCTGATCAGCGACGGCCAACTCGGCGCTGCCGAGGCACTGCTGGCCTCACACGAGCGTCATTGCCGTGCACACCGATCCGCGAGGGCGCGGTTGTACAGCGCGCGCGGTCGGCTGCTCGGTGCCACCGGCGATCTCGCCGCGGCACGGCGGTCTTTCGAAGAAGCGCTCACCCTGCTAGACGGCCTGCCATTGCGCTACGACCTGGCCCGGGTCAATTTCGCCTACGGGCAGACCCTGCGCCGCGCCGGCAAGCGGCGAGACGCCGACACGGTCATCAGCACCGCGCGCGAACTGTATCTGTCATTGGGCGCACGCACTTTCGTGGATCGATGCGACCGTGAGCTCAAAGCCGGCGGAGTGCACCAGCTGCGCGGGCCGCGCCGATACACCGCGTTGACCCCGCAGGAGGAGGCGGTGGCATCGCTTGTGGCGCAGGGCCACTCAAACCGCGAAGTCGCCGCCGAACTCTACATTTCACCAAAGACCGTGCAGTACCACCTGACCCGAATCTATACGAAGCTCGGAGTGCGGTCTCGAGTCGAGCTGGCCGCGCTACGGCGGTGACCACCGGCGACACCGCGCATCCGGCACGGCTTGACTGGCGATGAAGGTGCCACCTCATGCCGCCAGACCGGGCAAGGCAGGGAGGGGTCGGGATGCGATTTCGCGAGCCTATTTCAAGGGCACGCCTACCATGCACAGCATGGTCAGCGCGAAGTCCTCATCCAAGTGCGGCTGTACCGTCGTCGCCGACACCTGGTGCAGGGCCGACAGCGGCGCGCCGAAGGTGCACGACGTCGCGATATCGATGTCGGGCATGGTGAACCGGACCGAGCCGGCCCCCGGCGAAGATCACGCGCGCAGCGCGGACCCAGAATCCTCAGCAGCCCAATACGCCTGGACCGACCTCTACCTCACCACGTCCGGGCTCAGCGAGACACCGCCTTCCACCCCGGGCAGCGGATGTCGACCGATTGACCCAGTGCAAGTTCGCCGAACGTGACCCGTTCAGTGCCGGATTTACGAATGCTGTGCTCGGTGCCCGTCGATAACGGAAACACGACAACCACGGTGAAGGATGTGCTGAATGAGTAAACCGGTCGCCGTCATCACTACGCAGCATCAGGTATGAGCCCCGTCCGGTGGTTGATTCAGCAGCGCGTTGCCCGGGCTCGGCACTCTATCGAATCCAGCGATCTGTCGGTGGACAAGATTGCCAGCGAGGCGGGTTTCGGCACGGCGATCTCGCTGCGGCAGCATCTGCACGCATCCATCGGCGTATCGCCCCTTGCCTATCGCCGTACCTTCCGGAGGACTGAGCCAAGAGCCGCTGACGACCGCTAGCCTCTCGATGTGCCCTGTCCCGGCTGTGCACTGAGAACGCGATCGCCATGGCCCGCAACATCATTCCGCCGCACCCGGTCAGTCCTGAGGCGTGGCGGTCTTGACCATAGCTATCCGGACACGCTCTCGGCGCTGACGCAATCACGCACCGGTGCGGTGGTTTTCGCGACGATCTCGTCGTAGGTCACCCCGGGCGCCAGCTCCACCAGGCCGAAGCCGTCCCCGGTCACGTCGAGCACCCCGAGGTCGGTGATCACCCGGCTCACCACGCCGCGACCGGTCAGCGGAAGGTCGCAGGACGCAACGAGTTTGACGCCGCCGGACTTCGTGGTGTGATCCATCAGCACGATGACCCGTTCGACGCCGCTGACCAGGTCCATCGCGCCGCCCATGCCTTTGACCATGGCCCCGGGCACCATCCAGTTCGCCAAATCGCCGTTGGCCGCGACCTGCATGCCGCCCAGCACGGCGACGTCGACGTGGCCGCCGCGGATCATCGCGAAGCTGGTCGCCGAGTCGAAGTACGACGCCCCGGGCAGCACTGTGACGGTCTGCTTTCCGGCGTTGATCAGGTCCGGGTCGACCTCGTCGTCGTAGGGGAAGGGTCCCACCCCGAGGATGCCGTTCTCGGCGTGCAGGGTGATGCTGGAATCCTCGGGCAGGTACCCGGGAATCAGCGTCGGCAGTCCGATGCCGAGGTTGACGTAGTCGCCGTCATGCAATTCGCGTGCCGCCCGGGCAGCCATCTGGTCACGGGTCCAGCTCATCGGGTTGCCTCCCGCTCTCGGGTGGTGCGCTGCTCGATGTCCTTGCGTTCTGCCTGCTTCGGAGTCAGTGCAAGGATACGTTTGACGAAGATGCCGGGCAGGTGGATCGAGTCGGGATCCAGCTCACCGACCTCCACGACCCGCTCGGCCTCGACGATCGTGATCCGCCCGGACATGGCCGCTGGAGGGTTGAAATTGCGTGCCGCCGCGTGGAACTGACAGTTGCCGGCCCTATCGGCGACTGCGGCGCGCACCAGCGCGTAGTCGGTGACGATGCCTTCCTCGAGCACCATGTCGGTGCCACGGAAGTTACGCACTTCCTTGGCCGGCGAGGCGATCGCGATGCTGCCGTCCGGGTTATAGCGCCAGGGCAGGCCGCCGTCGGCGACGGCGGTCCCCACCCCGGTGGGGGTGAAGAACGCGCCGATGCCGCTGCCGCCGGCGCGCATCCGTTCGGCCAGGGTGCCCTGCGGCGTGAGCTCCACGGTGAGTTCACCGCCGAGATATTGGCGGGCGAATTCCTTGTTCTCCCCGACGTAGGAGGCGATCACCCGGCTGATCCGCCGCTCGTCGAGCAGTAGCCCCAGCCCGGCGCCATCGACCCCGCAGTTGTTGGACACGATGGTCAGGTCGCTCGCGCCCTGCTCCAGCAGGGCGTCGATGAGAAACCACGGGATGCCGGCCAAGCCGAAACCGCCTACGGCCAGACTGGCGCCGTCCGGGATATCGGCGACGGCCGCGGCGGCCGATTGGACCACTTTGTCGAGACTCACAGTTGCTCCAGATGTTCGATGAGGGCGGGGGTGACGATGTCGGGTTGCTCGGCGTTGGCCAAGTGCGCGGCGTGCGGAACGACCAGCAGCCGACCGTCTTTGACGCCAGCCGCGATCTCGTTGAGCTTCGCCGGCGGGGTGGCCGGGTCGTCGGCGCCTGCAATGGCCAGGGCCGGAGCGGTGATGGACGCCAGGTCGCCGCGCAAGTCCATGGCGGCGATCACCTCGCAGCACCCGGCGTAGCCCTCGGCGGGAGTTGCCGCCACCATCGCTTCGCTGTCCGCCCGAACATCCGGGTGGGTCCGTAGGTATTCCGGCGTGAACCACCGTTGCACCACCGCGACGGCGACGCTGCCGCTGCCGGACGCGCGGACCGTCGCGGCCCGTTCCGTCCAAGCCTCGGCCGGCGGCAGACGGGTGCCCGTGCACAGCACGGCGAGGCGGTCGATCCGCTCGGGGTGGCGGGCCGCGACCCGCATCGCGGTCATCCCGCCCAGGGACAGCCCGACCAGGTGCGTCCTCTCGACCCCCAGCCGATCCAGCAGCGCGATCACGTCGTCGGCCAGGTCGTCGATCGTGTACGGGCCTGCCGGAACGGGGGATTCGCCGTGACCGCGGGTGTCGTAGCGCACCACCCGGAACCGCTCTTCCAGCGCGCCGATCTGGGCGTCCCACATCCGGTGGGTGGAGCCCAGCGAGTTGGACAGCACGACGACCGGACCGGTTTCGCGGCCGCTGACAATCGCGTGCACCGCGACGGCGCTCATCGCACGGCCTCGAATACCGCGGCCAATCCCTGACCGCCGCCGACGCACATGGTCTCCAGGACATAGCGGGCTTCGCGGCGGCGCGCCTCATAGGCGGCGGTGGCCAGAATCCGGGCACCGGTGGCGCCGATCGGGTGGCCGAGCGAGATGCCCGAGCCGTTGGGGTTGAGCCGCTCGTCGAGCGGGTCGACTTTCCATTCGTGCAGCACCGCCAGCACCTGCGCGGCGAACGCCTCGTTGAGTTCGATCAGGTCGATCTCGTCGAGGGTCAGACCTGCCCGCGCCAGGGCAGCCGCGGTGGCGCCGACCGGGCCGATACCCATCGTCTCGGGAGCGCAGCCGGTGACTGCCCAGGATCGCAGCGCCAACAGCGGTGTCAGGCCGCGACGGTGCGCTTCGTCGAGCGTTGTCACGACGCAGATCGCGGCACCGTCGTTCTGGCCGGAAGCGTTGCCCGCGGTGACGGTGGCGTCGGGATCGGTGGCCTTTCGGATCGGCCGCAACGCGGCCAGCTGCTCGACGGGGATGTCGGCGCGGGGATGTTCGTCGCGATCGACGGTGATATCCGGCTTGCCGCGCTTGCCGGGGATCGTGACCGGAACCAGCTCGTCGGTGAAGTTCCCGGCCTGATGCGCGGCGACGGCGCGGTGGTGTGAACGCACCGCCAACTCGTCCTGCTCTGCACAGGTGATGCCGTAGGCCTTGCGCAGATTCTCCGCCGTCTCGACCATCCCGCCCGGAATGGGGTGGCCGCAGCCGCCCGCGGTCTCCCGTGCACGGTCCAGTCGGTCCAACAATGCGATTCCGCCCTGCCGGACCCCCGACCGGAGCCCCAGCGCGTAATGCTCGACATTGGACATCGATTCCGCACCACCGGCGATGATCAGCCGGGCGGCGCCGGTGGCGACCTGCCCGGCGGCGTAGAGCACCGCCTGCAGTCCGGAACCGCAGCGCCGGTCGACCTGTAGGCCCGGCACACCGGTGCCCAGGCCGGCGTCCAGCGCAGCGATCCGGCCGATTGCAGGCGCCTCACCGCTGGGATAGCCGTTGCCGAGGATCACGTCATCGACATCGCTCTCCCCCAGGCCGGTGCGCTCGATCAACTCGCGTAACACCCTGGTCGCCAGCGTGGTTGCCGACGGTGGCGCCAGCGCGCCGCCCATGCGGCCAACGGGCGTGCGCAGTGGCTCGCAGCAGACAATGTCGTCGCGTTTGATCACAGTCGTCAGCGTAACTAGCTGCATTGATATGTAGAAATACCAATTTTGGGCGGATTGATATTCATGTCGTATCAATCCTTCCGCTTCTGCGCTCCCCGGACGCGGGTACCAATAATCTCTCGACCGTCGCGGCCTAGGCTGACACCCATGGCCAACACAGGACCCCTCTCCGGCAAGACCATGTTCATCTCGGGCGCCAGCCGCGGCATCGGCCTGGCCATCGCTAAGCGGGCCGCTCGCGATGGCGCCAACATCGCGCTGATCGCCAAGACCGCCGAGCCGCACCCCAAGCTGGACGGCACGATCTACACCGCGGCCGCCGAGATCGAGGAGGCCGGCGGGAAGGCGCTGCCGATCGTCGGCGATATCCGCGACGGCGATTCGGTGACTGGTGCAGTGGCGGCGGCCGTCGAGCGGTTCGGTGGGATCGACATCTGCGTCAACAACGCCTCGGCGATCAATCTCGGGTCGATTCTCGAGGTGCCGCTGAAGCGCTTCGACCTGATGAACGGCATCGAGGTCCGCGGCACCTACGCGGTGTCGCAGGCCTGTATCCCGCACATGATCGGCCGGGAGAACCCGCACATTCTCACGCTGTCCCCGCCGGTCCGGCTGGAATCGAAGTGGCTCAAGCCAACCGCCTACATGATGGCCAAGTTCGGGATGACACTGTGCGCGCTGGGCATGGCCGAAGAGCTTCGCGCGCACGGGATCGCCTCCAACACGCTGTGGCCGCGGACCCTGATCGCGACCGCCGCGGTGCAGAACCTGCTCGGCGGCGACGAGGCGATGGCCCGGGCCCGGACTCCCGAGGTGTACGCCGATGCCGCCTACGCGATCCTGACCCGCCCGGCCGCGGACTACACCGGCAATTCGCTGCTGTGCGAGGACGTCCTGCTCCAGGCCGGTGTCACCGATCTGTCGGTGTATGACTGTGTCCCCGGCAGCGAGCTGGGCGTGGACCTGTGGGTGGACACCGTCAATCCGCCGGGGTACGTGCAGCCGTAGCGCCAAAAACGCGCGGTTCCATGGTCGAGATCTTTGTCGAAAGCGAGTTCGCGCCGCTGCGCACCGTGGTGCTTGCGCAGTCCGAGCTGGCTCTGCCGACGAACATGCCGGATGCCGACCTCGACTTCCTCCCACCCGGCGCCTTGGACAGTGCCAGCGCCGGACAGGATTTCGGCACAGCCTGCCCAGAGCGCCAGCAGTCGTGGCTGCAGGAACGACAGGATTTCGATGCGGTCCTGCGCCGCTACGGCGTCGAAGTGCTGCGGCCACGAGTCCTGACCGGGGCGGAGAAGGCCGCCGGCGGCCAGGATGGGTACGCCAATTTCTTTGTGCGCGACCCGTTCTTCACCGTCGGCAACGTTGTGATCGAAGGCTCCCTGCGGTTCAGGCATCGCCGCCGCGAGGTCTTCCCGGTGCGCGACATCCTGATCGAACGGGTGTATCCGGCTTCTTGTGGCTATGTCGCGGTTCCGGCTCCCGAGATCGCCGCCGACGATGACCCGACGCTGGGGGCCGGCCCGTTCCTGGAGGGCGGCGACGTGCTGGTACTCGGCAAGCACATTTTCGTCGGAACCTCGGGCCTGGCGTCGAACGATCTCGGCGCACGCTGGCTGCGCAAACTTCTCGCACCGCAGGGCTACACCGTCGAGGTCGTCCGGCTGCCGCGAGAGATCCTGCACCTGGACTGCGCGCTCGGGCTGATCCGCGACGGGTTGATGGTGGTGTGCGAAGAGGCGCTGCTGGACGGGATTCCGGAATCACTGAAATCCTGGGACCGGATTCCGGTGTCCCTGCGCCAGGCCAAGGAACTGGCCACCAATGGCCTTCCGATCAACCCCGATGTCTACGTGACCGACCCCTCGTTCAGCTGGATCGGCGAACAGCTGACGCACCGCGGCATCACGGTGGAGTATGTCGAGTTCGGCATCAGCCGCTCGCTGGGCGGTTCGTTCCGGTGCAGCACCCAACCGCTGCTGCGGTGCAGCTAACCGGTCACCACGGTCCGCTCACGGGCAGGACCAGCCGGAAGCAGGCACCGCCGTCGTGTGGAACGCAGGTCAGCTGACCACCGTGCGCATCGGCCAGGGCGCGCGCGATCGGTAGGCCCAGGCCGGCACCGCCGTGATCGCGGCCGCGGGCGCTGTCCAGGCGCACCAACCGGTCGAAGATGTGCTCGGCATCTTCGGTACGGACACCGATCCCGGTGTCGGTGACGGTGACTTCTGCGGCCCCGTCGCCCCGCCCGACGTGGACGGTGATGTTTCCGCCGGGCGGGGTATAGCGGCGCGCATTGTCGAGCAGGTTGGAGAGAATCTGCGCCAACCGGGTCGGATCCGCTTGAACCGTCAGGGTTTCCAGCCCGGCTCGGCTCAGGTGCAGTTGCGGGGCCAGCAACGCCGCCCGATCCAACTGGGTGTCGACGATTCCGACCAGATCGGTGTCCTTGAGCTCCAGCGGCAGCCCGGCGTCTATGTAACTCAGGTCGAGCATGTCGGTGACCAGCCGGGTGGCCCGCCGGGCTTCGGTGAGCAGCAGCGTGGCGCGCCGGTGCTGACGGAGCACTTCGGGTTCGGCCGCTTCCTGGCCGACATCCTGGCCGATATTGCCGGCGATCTGCTCGGCCGCCGCCTGGATACCAGCGATCGGGGTGCGCAGCTCATGGGCGGCGTCGGCGAGAAAACGCCGCACCGCCGCTTCGGCTCTCTGCGCCTTTTCGGCGGCGCTGCGCGCCCGTTTCTCGGAGTCCTCCAGCTCATCGAGCATGTCATCGAAAGCGCTTGCCGCGCGGCCGAGTTCGGTCTTGGGACGGTCCGGTCGCAGTCGCCGTCCCCGGTCTCCGGTGGTGATGTCGCGGGCCAGGTCGGTAAGCCGATCCAGCGGCGCGAGCATGGCCCGGCTCACCCCGGCCAGCAGGATCGCCGCGATCACCAGCGTCCCCAGCCCGGCTTCGATCATCAACCGCCGCAACCGGCTCAGCGTCTCGCCGGCTTCAGTGGTGTCGGCGACCAGGATCACCCGGCCTCCGTCGGCCAGCGGATGGACCAACACCGTCGCGGTTTCATCGGGTTCCAGCGGCGGGGGCGGAAGCCTCGATCCGGTGGTCGCGTCAGGTTCGATCGCGGGGTCTCCGTAGCTGGTTCCGTCGGCGGTGACGACGAGTGCGCTGACGACGCCGCCGTTGAGCTGCTCGGCCAGCTGTTCGGCGGAAGCCCCCATCGCCACCAGGGCATCCGCCCGCTCGGTCGCCACCGAAAGCCGTTCGTGCAGACTGCGGTTGGCCAGCGCGGTCAAGGTGGTGTTGATCCCGAACCCCATGGTCGACATCAGCAGGGCCAGCAGGGCCAGCACCGTCACCGTCAGCCGGCGCCGCAGTGACGGTGTTGCGGTGAGGGCGCTCATGAGCCCTGCTGGAGCTGCAGGCGGTACCCGATCCCCCGCACGGTGTGCAGAATCCGCGGCCCGTGCGCCTCGAGTTTCTGCCGCAACCCGCTGATGTGGACCTGAACCAGATTGGGGTCGTAGGCCTCATACCCCCAGACCGCGTTGAGGATCTGCGCGGTGCTGACGATACGGCCGCGCTGCTCGACGAGATAAACCAGCACCCGCAGCTCGGTGGCGGTCAGACCCAGGGGGGTCCCGGCGCGTGACGCGACTCCGGCGTCGACGTCGACCATCAGATCGCCGAACTGCACGGCTGCCGGTATCCGGCCCCGCCTGCGCAGCACCGCCCCCACCCGCGACACCAGTTCCGCCAGCTCGAACGGCTTGACCACGTAGTCGTCCGCTCCGCCGTCGAGGCCCCGCAACCGGTCGGGCAGGCCGTCGCGCGCGGTGAGCAGCACCACCCCTACCTCACCCCAGCGCAGGATCTCATCCATCAGGGCGAAGCCGTCGCGCCCCGGCAGCATCACGTCGAGGACCACCAGGTCCGGCCGGAACCCGTCGAGCACCTCCTCCAGGCCATCGCCGTCGGGCCGGGTTTCGGTGAGGTAGCCGGCGTCGGTCAGCGCCTCACTGACCATCTCGCGGATCGTCTCGGAATCCTCAACCACCAGCACCCGCGGGGTTCCCACACTGAAGGGGCTGCCTCCGCGCCGCTCGGCGGACCGGGAATCGGCCATGATCCATTGATAACACCAGTGCGCCCGAATCGCCGAGCGCACACCGGCGACGCCCCGCCGCGCGCCGTGTTCTTCAGGTTCACTTCAAGTTAACCCTCTACCGTCGCCGTAACCGAGTGTGGACAGTGGTACGCCCAGCGGCCCCGTCGACCGACGCGAACCGGGGAGCGGAGAGAACATGCCCACACCAACCACTAACGGGGCTGACTAGCAATGGATTTCGCGGCTCTGCCACCCGAGATCAATTCCGGCCGGATGTACGCCGGAGCCGGCGCCGGGCCATTGCTTGCCGCCGCCACCGCCTGGAGCGCGCTGGCCGCCGAACTGAACACGGCGGGGCTGGCATATGACTCGATGATCGACGAACTGTCCAGCGGCTGGACCGGGCCGAGCGCCACCGCGATGGCCGCGGCCGCCGCACCCTACGCCCAGTGGATGCATGCCACCGCGGGCCAGGCCGAGCACACGGCCGCACAGGCCAGAACCGCCGCGGCCGCCTACGACACCGCGTTCGGCATGACCGTGCCACCACCGATGGTCATCGCCAACCGCAATCAGCTGATGGCCCTGCTGACCACCAACTACCTGGGCCAGAACACCGCCGCCATCGCAGCCACCGAGGCCCAGTACTCCGAGATGTGGGCGCAGGACGCCGCCGCGATGTACGGATACGCCGCCAGTTCGGCGGCAGCCACCCGGCTCACCCCGTTCGCACCGCCGCCGCGCACCACCAATTCCGCCGGGGCCTCGAACCAATCCGGAGCCGTCGGGCAGGCGTCCGCCACCGCGGCCGGTAACCAGGCCAACTACGCCAGCGCCGCGATCACCCAGGCTCTGCAAGGCCTCAGCACGCCGGGCTCATCGGCAGCCGGTTCGAGTGGCGCCCTGACCAATTCGATCGGGTCGGCGGCCGCGATGGAGCCCGGGCTGGCCGCCTCCTACGCTGCACTCGCCTCCAGCCTGTTCGGCACCTTCGTCATCGACTCGGCCGGTACCTTCGGCGTCGACGCCGCCGGGACTTTCGGCATCGACCTGATCGGCGTCGGCGAGATCGAGAGCGAACTGCTGCCCGAGATGGCCCTGGCCAACGCGGTGACCCCGGTAAGCGCCGAAATGGGCGAAGCGGCCACACTCAGCGGTCTGTCGGTGCCGCAGACCTGGGCGACCGCGGGCCCGACCGTGATCCAGCAGATCGGCGGCGCCCTGCCGACCGCCGCCGAGATCGCCGTTCCCGCCATGGCCGCGAGCGCCACCGCGCTGCCGCTGGCCGCGATGGGCGCCGCCGGCCTGGCCGGCCGGGCCACCGCCGGTGTCGGGCGGGGACGCGGCGCCACCGCACCCCCCAAGGCAACCGGCAAATCAGCCCCGAAGCGGCCCCGACCGACCGTCAGGAAGCCCAGCAGGCCGGAACAGCCCGAGTCTCCGGTACGGCCGTTGAACGGCCCGATAACGCGGATCTCCGGCGAACTGCGGGAGCTCGCCGACCTGCGCGACTCCGGCATCCTGACCGAAGAAGAGTTCACCCAGGAGAAGCGCCGCCTACTCGGCCGGTAGTGCCATGGATTTCGCTCTGTTGCCACCTGAGATCAACTCGGGCCGGATGTATTCCGGCGCGGGCGCGGGCCCGCTGCTGGCCGCGGCATCGTCCTGGGATGCCTTGGGCGCCGAATTGAACACCGCGGGACTGGCCTATGAATCGGTGCTCACCGAGCTGTGTTCGGGCTGGGCGGGCCCCAGTTCAGCGGCGATGGCCGCGGCGGCGGCACCCTACGCCCAGTGGATGCGCGCCGCCGCAGTCCAGGCCGAAGAGACCGCGCTACAGGCCAGGGCGGCCACGGCTGCCTATGAGACGGCGTTCGCCATGACCGTGCCGCCGCCGGTGATCTCCGCCAATCGCAGCCTGCTGATGGCTCTGGTCGCAACGAATTTCCTGGGCCAGAACGCGCCGGCGATCGCGGCCGCCGAAACCCACTACGCACAGATGTGGGCGCAGGATGCCACCGCCATGTACGGCTATGCCGCGGGTTCTGCCGCGGCCGCCAGGCTCACCCCCTTCACTCCACCGCCGCGCACCGCCAACCCCGCCGGTTCGGCCGCCCAGGCCGGTGCGGTCGGGCACGCGGCCGCGACCGCCGCCGACAGCCAGGGCGAGGGAGCCATCGCCGCGATCACCCAGGCTCTGGAATCCGCCGTCGGCTCGTCGGCCTTGGTCGAGGCGATCGGCGCAGAGGCAGTGATGCTCAGCGCACCCGAGATCGAGCTCGGCATCGCCGGCGTCGAACTGATCGTCGACTCGATCGGGACGTTCGGCATCGACGCACTCGGCACCTTTCTGATCGATGCGATGGGCGCCGCCGAGGTGGGGCAATCGCTGCTGCGGGCCGCGATGGCCGGGGCGTTGCCGATGACGGCCAGCTTCGCCTCGGCGACCTCCATCAGCGGCCTGTCGGTGCCCCTGGCCTGGGCTTCGGCGGCGCCGGCGATGGTCTCGCAGGTCGGACTCTCGCTGGTGTCCGCCGGTGCTGGCGCCGGCGCGTCCGCGGCCCCGGCAGTCGCTGCTGGCGAAACGGTGGTCCCCGCGGTGGGGATGGCCGCAGCCGCCCTGGCCGGCCGGGCCGGCGCGAGTGCCGGCCGAGGCCACCGCGGACCGACCGCCGGCACCACGACCCCACCGCCGGCCCGGCAGCTGCCCGCTGAGCTGCCGGCGTTGCCGGCGGAATCGGCGTTCGGCCTGCTGATGGGCGCCGACATCGAACTGCGCGAGCTGGCCGAGTTGCGCAACGCCGGAATCCTCACAGACGAGGAGTACACCGCCGAGAAGCGCAGCCTGGTCGGACGCTAGCCCACCAAAGCAATGTGGCTCTGCACACCCCGTGCGGGGCGTGCAGCCACACTTGGCCGGTAATGACTTGGTCAGGCCCAGCTGGAGCCGACGGAGGCGTCGGTGTTGGCCATGTTGTTGCCGGCGGTCTGGACTTTTTGGCCGTGGGCGTTGGCCTGCTCGTAGATCACCGCGAAGTTGCGACCCAGCTGGGTCACGAACTCCTGGCAGGCCACCGAACCCGAACCGCCCCAGAAATCACCGGCGGCCAGCACATCGTGCACGATCGCCTGGTGCTCAGCCTCCAAGGAAGCCGCCTGGGCGCGGATCAGGGTGCCGTGAGCGTTGACATCACCGAACTGGTAGTTGATCGACATAGCTGGGATTCCTTCCTGTTGGCGGCCCGGGAACTCTCGCGAGGCCGCTTCTTGGTATTCGTATTTGACTGCGTCCCGGGCCATCCCGTCACGGACCCCGTGAAGCATCGTCACGATGTTGCGAAACGCCGTCCGCATCTGGCCTACGGCGTCGCAGGACATACGGCGGGCCTCGTCCCCCACGATCTGGGCATGCGCATCGAAACGCCCCGCCATCGAACGCATTGCGTTCGGATCGGTCATGAATCGGCTGGGCACTGCCGTCAGTCCTTACATTTCGGCGACGATGGGCGCTGGCTCGACGACTCAGCCGGCCGACGCCGCATTCGCGGCCTCGGCGGCCAAGTATGAGCCGGCGCTGGTGCCCAGCGTCGCCACGAACTGCTCGTGGATAGCCGTGGCCTGTGCACTGATCGCCTGATACATCTGGGCGTGCGCGGCGAACTGGGCCGCAGTCAACGCCGACACCGCATCTGCGGCAGCCGGTGTCACGCCGGTGGTCGGGGCGGCGGCCGCCGCATTCTGGGCACTGAACGCCGAACCGACCTCCTGCAGGCTGGCTGCTGCCGCGGACAACGCCTCCGGTTGTGCGGTCACGAACGACATACATTTCCCCTTTCTTGACGACAATTGCTGCACTGCTTGCCGATTGCGGTTATCCGCAGCGGCTCACCACGATGACATCGACATGAAATTTTCCCGGCGACCGGTTCCACACCAGCGAAATCCATCCGATGACCAGGGACGCTCAGAGCGCTTCCCGATGACCGGGGCAGTAGATGGTCCTCGCGATCGCCACAAAATGTGCGCCCTGCAGCAGCGACAAGGCGGGATTGGCATCCCGCACGACATCGACGGCTTCCCTGATCGAGTGCCCTTCCGCGAGCTGGGTGCAGGCGTTCCGGGCACTGTTCACCGCCTCGGATTCGCCCGAGTACGGGATGCCGATCTGCTCGAGCGAATGAACAAACCGGGCATCCGACGAATTACCGGGGACCACACCAGGATCCGCTGGATCGGCACCGGCCGGCACCGCCATAGCGGCCAGCGCCGCGGCGAACGCCAGAACACCCAACGCCTTCCCAACCCAGGTGTTTCGGAGGCCGCGCCGCCGAATCGGATTTCCGGGACTCTTCACCGAAAGAATATCTGCGGGCATTGCTCATCCCCTCCGCTTGACACAGTCGATGTGGGAGCCCACTGTCCGGTCCGCGATGCACGCGAGCCTTGGCCTCGGCAACATCGCAGGCGACGACAGCCGCCTGCGCCAGCTCCCAGATACCTTCCATTGCCAGGTTCCACGCCTGCGTTCACAGTTGTCCGCCTGGCGCGACGAATGTCCACCTGGCATTCGCGATTCCGCACTATCCTGGCCCGAGTAATGCGACCCAAAACCAAACACGTGAGGCCCGTCGCGATTATCGTTGAATTCGAAATAATACGAGACGAGATCGGCTGCCGCACATGACAAGAGCCATGGCTTCACTAGTCGCGGGGGTACTGCTTGGCCCCACCGCCCTCGGCGTGAACTCGGCGCTGCCGTGCGCCAAAGCCGAGCCACTGGCCGAAGTCTGCACCGACGCCGACCTTGCGCACCACAGATCGTGCGAAGTGGGGTATCTGGCGATGTACATCCCCCATGGGCCGAGCGGTGATTGCGCCACACTCTACGAGCGGGAGGTCGCGCTGCACCCCCAGGACGGGTTGCTTCAGCCCGACTTTCTGGCTGGGTGCGAAGCCGCTGGACGCGAGCTGGTTGAGCTCGGAGTGAACCGGACTTAGGCCCGGCCCGGGTAACCGGGCATCTGACCCACGCCAACACTCGGGCAGTACACGGTCCGCGCGACCTTGACGAATGCGTCGGCGCGCGAAGGCCCCAGGCCGGGATTGGCCTTCTGGAGCTCCTCAACGGTCTCATCTGCACTGAAACCATCCCGGATGCGCTGACAGACGTTGTGGGCGGTGTCGACCGCCTGGCGATCGTCCGGATGCCGGATGCCGACCTGGTCGAGCGCCCGAACCAGAGCGGTCTCTGCCGTGTCGACGGAAAGCACGCTGGAGTCCGTCGGATCGGCGTGCGCCGGAGCCGCTGCGACGACAACGGCCGTCGCACATACCGCACCCGCCAACGTCCCGAAGAACAATTGCGCCGGAAGCCATCTCGGTTCGGCCATCTTGCATCTCCTCACCTGCCATCGGTGACCCGCCCGACCCCTACACACGACGCTAGACACCACGAACGAGCGCTGCATAGCCCACATCGCCATCTTTCGCAGCGACTTCGACTCACATTCATCTGAGACATCCTTTGTTAACCCGTGATTCATTTCGGCGTGTTAGCCACCGGAAGACGGACGGGGCATCGCGTAGCGAGGCGGTGAGACCTGCAGAATGGTACTGACGCTGGGACGGTTGATCTTTCGAGCCGCGGCCGCCCCGGCCAGCTGCGCCATCGGCGCCATGGCCGCCGCCGTCCCCGTGCCGGCCACCGTCACCTTTGGCGTGGCGCCCCATCCTCCCTTGGCCAATGGCGACAGCTGATCGTTGACCGTCGCCACCGGCGTCACATCCGCCCAGGCCTGCGGGGTCGAGAGCCGGCCCACCGTGGTGGATTCGCCGACACTGGCGAGAACCGCCCGCGCAGCACTCGATCCGGTTGCCGCCCCGGCCGTCACAGGCGACGTCGCCCCGGTCAGCCCCGCCGAACTCAGCCCAGCCGACAGCGGTGCGTAGAACAGGCCGTCGGTCGTGATCCTGACCCAGCCGAATACGGAGTTGCCGACGGACCCGATATTTCGAGCCGGCACCAGAAACATGCTGTCGTTGGCGCTCATCGCTTTGCCAATGACCTCCTCGGCATCCACCCACGACTGCGGTATCGGTATACCGGTTGGTGTGGAGGCGGTGGAGAGCTGTTGCGGGACAGCCGCAATCATCTGCGACAGTGCCTGCGTGTGCGAGGTCCCCGCCGTGGCAGCCGAAGCTGCTGCGGTGGCTGCCTGGGCGGATTGCCCGGCAGGGTTGGTGGTCTGCGGCGGCTCGCTGAACGGCGACAACTTGGTCGCCGACGACGCCGACGCGGCATAGCCGTACATCGCCTGACTGTTCTGCGCCCACATACCCTGGTAGGCGGCCTCGGTAGCCGCGATCCGTGCGGCGTTCTGACCCAAGACGTTGGTGGCGATCAGGTTCGCCAACTGGGATCGGTTGGCCGCCACCGCGGCCGGCGGTGTGATCGCCGCATGCGCGGCCTCAAAGGCGGAGGCAGCCGCTCGCAGTTGGGCAGCCGCCTCCCCGGCCTGTACCCCGGTTGTCGCCGCCCACTGCACATACGCGGCGGCCGCGGCAGCCATCGCAGCCGCGGTGGGGCCTGCCCAGTACTCACCCACTAGAGAATCGATCGCCGATGAGTAGCCCTCGGTATACGAACTCACCTGCGCGGCGAGCGCATCCCAGGACGATGCCGCCACCATCAGCGGCCCGGGCCCCGGTCCCGAGTACACCTGTGTCGAGGTGACCTCCGGTGGCAGAATCCCGAAATCCAGCATTTTCATTCCCCTTACATCAACCGAACGCCCCAATTCACGGTCCGGGCCGCACTATCCACCGGCCGCGGGCCGGGGCATTCGGAAGTTGCGGTCCCCCTGCATCCGGATCACAGAGTTGCCGCCGTAGTGCGGCTCGGAACCCCGCATCGGTCCCAGGGACATCGGCGGCTGCTCCATCGCGGGCTCGGTCGACTTGACCAGTTGCGCTGCAAGGGCACGCTGATCGGTCACGGACTGCGGCTGCGGCTGCGAGGTCACCCAGCTCCGGGGAACCGACAACTGTCCCACCGATGCCGCTCGGCTCGCGGACACGAACACCGGGCCGCTGCCGATACCGCCGAACGGCGCGCCCTGAAGGGCGGCTGTCACGAACGGCCCCTTGCCGCCCAACAGGCCCAGCGAGGGCTCCGCCAGGAAGAATTTGCGAATCATCAGGGCGTTGACGGCCCCGGTATCGCCGTCATCGCCGATGGTCACACCGAGGTTGGCTGACTGGTTCGAGATGTCCGAGAAGGGGTTGAGGACCTTCTGCAGAGAACTCCAGTCGGTGATGTAGTAGTAGGGGTTCGGCGGCGGAGTCGTCGACGTCGGCGGCGGTGTTGCCGGTGGGTTGGTGCTCGCGGCCGTCGACAGGCTGTGCACGTGTTGCGGCAGCGCGGAGGTGGCCTGTGTCAGGGTGTGCGCGAGGGTGTGCGCGATCCCGGAGGTCGCGCTGCCGGCGGCGTGCGTTGCCGCGGCGGATTGGCCTGCCTGCCCCGCGGGGTTGGTGGTCTTCGGTGGCGCATTGAACGGTGTCAACGTTGCGGCGGCGGGCAACGAGGTGCCGGCATAACCGAACATGGCCGCGGCGTCTTGGGCCCACATCTCGCCGTAAAGGGCCTCGGTGGCCGCGATCGCAGCGGTGTTCTGGCCGAAGAAGTTGGTGGCGACCAACGCCATCAGCATCATTCGGTTGGCTTCGACCGCCGCCGGGGGCACTGTCATGGCGAACGCCGCCTCGTATGCGGCCGCCGCCGCCCGCGCCTGGCCGGCCGCCTGCTCGGCCTGGGCGGCCGTGGCGTTCGCCCACGCCACGTACGGTGCCGCCGCCGCGGCCATCGTCGTCGATGCCGGCCCCGACCAGAGTTGGCCCTGGACCGTCGTGAGCTCCGATGAATAGCCGGAGGCGAACAGTTCCAGTTCTCCGGCGAGCCCGTCCCACGCTGTCGCGGCCGCCATCATCGGCCCCGACCCGGGGCCGGCGTACATTCGGGCCGAATTGACCTCTGGCGGCAGCGCCGCGAAATCCCACACCACTGTTGTCCAACCCCCAAACCGTCACTCTGGCAATGACTGTCCGCAACATTGGTCGCCGCGGCACGCGCGATCGGCTATCCGCCGGAAGAAGGCCGCGACATCTTGAACTGGCGCGGCGGAACACGCAGGGCCTTTCCGACGACAGGACGCATCAGTAAGGTGCCCGCGGCAGCCGCCGCGGCCACCTCTGCCATCGTCTGGGCACCCAGATTCGCGGGAGCGCCCGCCTCCCACCAGGACTCGACCTCCGAGAGCCACAGCGGCTGCTCGCTGGCGGTCGCCACCGGCGTCGCCTGCGTCCACGCCGGCGGCACCGACATCTGCCCCAGCGAGCTTGCGCCGCCCACGCTGGCGAGCACCGCTCTTTCGGTGCCGCCCACCGCCGTTCCGGCCAGCACTCCCCCCGGCAAGCCCGCAACCGGCGACGTCGCGCTGGTCAGCCCGGCCAGCGGTGCATACAGCACGGCGTCGGCCCAGAGTCTGAACAACGCGACGGTCATGCTGACCACGTTGGCGACCGAACGAAGTCCACCGCCTGCGGCATTCGGCATGCCGAGAATGGTGTTGATATCACCCAGGTCCGTCATCAGCGAGTTCGGGATCGGCAAACCGAACAATGACGTCGTATCCGAGCTCGATGTTGCGCTGGCTCCCGGGGACGAGAGTGCCTGCAGCAGGTCGGTCAGCCAGTTCTGTGATTGCGATGCGCCGGTGGCCTGCGCGGCGGTCGCGGCGGCTTGAGCCGATTGACCGGCCGGGTTGGTGGTCTGCGGCGGCTCGGTGAAGGGCAACAGCTTCGCCGACGTCGAGGACGCCCCCGCGTAGCCGTACATCGCCTGGGTGTTCTGGGCCCACATCCCGGCGTATTGCGCCTCGGTGGCCGCTATCTTGGGAGTGTTCTGGCCGAAGATGTTGGTGGCGACCAGGTTCGACAGCTGGGTGCGGTTGGCGGCCACCAGCGCCGGCGGCACGACGGCCGCGTGCGCGGCCTCGAAAGCCGCTGCCGACGACCGGGCCTGACCGGCCACCTGCTCGGCTTGCCCTGCTGTTGCGGTCACCCACTGGACATATGCGGCGGCCGCTGCAGCCATCGCGTTCGCAGACGGACCGGCCCAGCCGTCACCCTCTAGGGCCGAGATCACTGAGGAGTAGCCTTCTGCGAACGAATTCAGCTGCGCAGCAAGGCCATCCCACGCTGCCGCAGCCGACACCATCGGGGTTGCCCCCGGGCCCGAATAGATCTGCGTGGACGTGACCTCTGGCGGCAACACCCCGAAATCCAGCATCCGACTCCCCTTCGTCAACCGACTTAACCTCACCCAAGGAATACATCGTCATGCGATAGAATTGGTATTTTGAGCGCCCGGATTGAAATTCTGGAGACAACGATCTGAAGCCGACATGAACGGGAGTTTTAATCTCCGCACCAGCCATGCACCCGCAGGAACGGTCTGGTAAGCCGATGTCGCCTTGCTGGAACCGAATCGCCGAATGAACGGACAAACGGGCAGAACCGCTAGAACAGGTACGCCTGCCCGGGTTGCGGCTCGGCCGCCGCAATCAGTTCGGGACCGTTGTTACGCACACTGTTGACCAGTTTCGAGACCTCACGAAGTGCGATCCCGGCTACGTCCGGCGGGTCGGCCAGCAGTGCGGTGTCGACCGGAGCGTCCGGGTCCAGCCAACGGTCCCAACGGTTTTCGGGCAGAATCAGCGGCATCCGGTCGTGAATCCGGGCGAGTTCCCCGACCGCTGCGGTGGTGATGATCGTGACGCTCAACAGCGGGTCGAAGCGTCGGTCCGGCCGCCACACCGACCACAGTCCGGCCGCGAACAGCATCGCGCCGTCGCCGTGGAGGTAGAACGGCGTCTTACCCGCTTTGGCTCCAGCGCCTGTTTCATCGCGCCATTCGTAAAAGCCGTCCATCGGCACCAGGCAGCGCCGGTGTTCGGCGGCCGCGCGGTACGCCGGCGAGGTGGTGACCTTGTCGGCGCGGGCGTTGATCAACAGCGGTCCGCCGGCGACGGGGCTGCCGTCCGGTCCGGGCTTGGTCCACGGCGGTACCAGTCCCCACCGCATCAACCGGACCCGGCGGGCCGGTTCGTCGCCGGGCTTAGGCGGATCGGTGTGCCGGCTGACCACGGTCGCGATGTTGTCGGTCGGTGCCACGTTGTAGTTCGGGACGTCGTAGTTCAGGCCTTCGTAGTTCCGGCCCAAGGCGCCCGCCGCCGGAACCTCGTTGATCGCGTCGATCTGCTCGGCCAGCAGCGCCGGGTCGGTGGTTACCGCGAATCGCCCGCACATGCCTTCATGGTGACAGCTAGTCGAGCCGGGTGGCGGCCACCGCCCAGAACGGCATGTGGATCAGGTTGTCCTGCAGCAGCGGTTGCAGAATCTGGAAACGCTCCTGCAGCGCGCGGACTCCGTCCAGCAGGTCTTCGCGCCCGAGCGCCTCCATCACCGCGATCATCTCGGTGAACGAGTTGGGATCGAAACTGCCCTGGTAGGTGGTGGTCCCGACGTGGTCGATTCGCCACCCCGCCTCGGCCAGCAGCGGCCCGAATCGCTCGGGCGCCAGGCCGTCCAGTTGCCAGCCGTTGACGTTGTGACGCCCGGCTTCGAACATGAAAAGCCGCGCTTGAGGCTTGGTGGCCCGGTGCAGGCTCCGTGCGTAGCGCAGCTGGGTCTGCTCGTCGTCCTGGAACATGTGGTAGAACGCGCTGTCGACCACGGTGTCGAAACGGCCGTCGAACCCGGCGAGCTCGACGGCGTCGGCGACCTGGAAGTTCACCGTCACACCGGCCTGGGCGGCGTTGCGCCGGGCCACCGCGATTGCGGCCGGGGAAAGATCGAGGCCGGTCGTCGAATAGCCCTGGGCCGCATAGTGGATCGCGTGGTGGCCCGGACCGGTTCCAGGGTCGAGCACCTCACCCCGCAGTGCGCCGTAGGCCACCAGCTGCTGCACAACCGGCTGCGGGCGGCCGATGTCCCACGGCTCCGGGGGCCCGGCGGGCTCGGAAGGCCCAGAAGGCACCGCGCCGGCGAAGTCGGTGTCGCTACTCATCGCCCTCACTGTGCGCGACGCGGGTTAACGAAAACAGAACTCACGGTGTACGAACGGCAATGACCACCCGGTACTGGCAAGATCGCCGCTGTGCGCCTCTCAGTCCTCGACCTCGCGCCGGTACGCACCGACCAGTCCAGTGCGGACGCCCTGGCGGCGACGATGCGGCTGGCACAACTGGCGGACGGCCTCGGCTACACGCGGTACTGGGTCGCCGAGCACCACAACCTCCCGTCCGTAGCGGCGACCAGCCCGGCCGTCCTGCTGGCGATGATCGGCGCCGCCACCTCGCGAATGCGCATCGGTTCAGGTGGGGTGATGCTGCCCAATCACGCGCCCTTGGCGGTGGCCGAACAGTTTGCACTGCTCGAGGCCGCCCATCCGGGCCGTGTCGACCTCGGCATCGGGCGCGCTCCGGGCGCCGACCCGGTCGCCTCGATGGTGCTGCGCGGGCCCGTCGGCCGTGGCGAACGCGACGTGGACTCCTTCCCCGACCATCTCGACGACGTGATCGCCCTGTTGGGCGCCGCCGGCGTGTCGGTGCAACTGCCCGACGGCGCCTATGTCCTCAAGTCGACACCGCACGCGCTGAGCGCGCCGCGGGTGTTCGTGCTGGGCTCGTCGTTGTACTCGGCGCGGGTCGCCGCGACCAAAGGATTGCCGTACGTGTTCGGCCACCACCTTTTCGGCGAGCACACCGCCGAGGCGCTCGCGCTGTACCGGTCGGAGTTCGTGCCGAGCGAGCTCACACCCGAACCGGTGGCGTTTCTGACCGTCAATACCGTGGTCGCCGAAACACGCTCGGAAGCAACCGCTTTGATACTCCCCCACCTGCACCTGCAGGCGCGGACTGCGACCGGGCAGCCGGCCGGCCGGTTGGACCTGGTCGACGACGCCCAGCACACGACGCTGACGGCGGATCAGGGCCGGGTGGCGCAGGGCGAACTCGCGCGCGCCGTGGTGGGAACACCGGTTGAGGTGCTGGCGCGATTGCGCGAGTTGACCAGCCGGTTCGGCGTCGACGAGGTGATGCTCAATCCGGTCGCCTCGGCCTGGCGGGGAACCGAGCCGGCGACCGCGCCGGGGCGTGAAGCCACTCTGCGACTGCTCGCCGAAGCGTTGCCCTGAAGGTGAACGGACGGTGACCATTGCCCAACGGCAACATGTCGCCCGGAGATCGAATCGGTAGCGATATCGAACTGTCAATGAACAACGGCTGACAGTCTTCCGAAAGTCGCCTTCGTGGCTGTGTCACCGAGTTGAGATCGCCTAGCGTCGGTGCTGCGCCCAAAGCGCAACGCGACTCGCCTCCCGGCGCGCCGCCCTCGACGAAGGACTGGACTAGGAGCGTTATGTCGTTCGTAACGACGCAGCCCGAAGCCTTACTGGCCGCGGTCGCCAACCTGCGGACCATTGGTTCGGCCATGACGGCCCACAGTGCCGCAGCGGCGGCGCCCACCACCGGTGTGGTCCCGGCCGCCGCAGATGAGGTCTCGGCGCTGACCGCGGCACAGTTCGCCGCACACGCCCAGGCCTACCAAATGGTCAGCGCCCAGGCCGCGGCCGTCCACGAGATGTTCGTCAACGCGCTGAGCAACGGCGCGAGCGCGTACGCCGCCACGGAGGCTGCCAACGCAGCCGCGGCCGGTTAGGACGCGACGATGGACTACTTGAGTTCGCCGCCCGAGGTGACCTCCACCAAGATCTATTCCGGGCCCGGCTCGGAACCGATGGTGGTTGCCGCCTCAGCCTGGAGTGCACTGGCTGCCGAGCTGAAATCCGTTGCGGCGTCTTACCGCGCTGTCATCAACCAGCTGACCAGTGAGGAATGGTTGGGGCCGGCATCGGCGACGATGGCGACCGCTGCCGCGCCGTACGTGACCTGGATGGAGCTCACCGCCGAGCAGGCTGAGCAGGCAGCCGGCCAGGGCCGGGCCGCCGCGGCCGCCTACGAGACGGCACACGCGACGATCGTGCCGCCGGTGGCGGTCACGGCCAACCGCCAGTTGCTGAATCAGTTGGTGGCCACCAACATCCTCGGGCAGAACACCCCGTCGATCGCGGCCACCGAAGCCGAGCACGGCGAGATGTGGGCGCAGGACACCATCGCGATGTACGGCTATCACGCCCAGTCCAGCGCGGCCACCAAGCTGAGCGACTTCACCGCGCCGCCGAACCCGACCAACAACCCGGGCAGTGCGGTCGCCTCGGCGGTCGGCGATGCCGCGGGGACCCAGGCGCCGCCGGCGTCCAACACCCTGCAGGGCATGCTGAGTTCGCTGTTCGGCGGATCGGCCCAGGGCACCACGTATGGCGCCGGCGATATCCTCGCCGACCCGAACTACAACCTGAGCAACCAGCTCATGACCCAGCTGGTGACCAACTCCAACCTGCAGTCGAACAACGTCTGTGCGGTCTGGCGTGGTGTCAGCGGTGTGCTCGGCCTGCAGCGGTTGGGCGCCGACGCGATGAAAGACGCCGCCAAAGCCGCCAGCGGTGCGGCGTCCGGTGCCGCAGGTGCGGCGTCGGGTGCCGCGGGTGCCGCGGCGAACCTCGGCGGCGCGGGTGCGATCGGTGGCCTCTCGGTCCCGTCGACCTGGGTCCCGCCGATGGCCGCGGCGAGCACGCTCGGTCCGGTGTCCGGTGGCTCGTGGGTGCCGGTCGGTCCCGCCGCTGCGGTCCCCTCGGCCGCCGGAATTCTCGGCACCACCCCGATGGCACCCCCGGCGGGCATGCCCGGTATGGCCGGAATGCCCGGAGTCCCCGCCGCCGCGGGCGCGGCCGGCGCCGGCTTCCGCGGGTTCGGTGGGCCGCGCTACGGCACCGCGTTGACCGTCATGCCTCGTCGTCCCTTCGGCGGATAGAACCAAGGGACCCAGTGATTGACTACGGGGCACTGCCACCGGAGATCAATTCCGCGCGGATGTATGCGGGAGCGGGATCCGGCCCAATGCTGGCAGCTGCGGGGGCCTGGGATGTGCTGGCCCAAGAGTTGAGCCTGACCGCTGCCGCGGTGGACATGACGATCGCGGACCTGACCAGCGGTCCGTGGCGTGGCCCGTCGGCCACGGCCATGGCCGCAGCGGCACTGCCGTTCACCACCTGGTTCAAGACGACCGCCGCGCAGGCCGAACTGGCGGCCACTCAGGCCAAAGCAGCCGCGGCCGCTTTCGAAGCGGCATACGCGATGACCGTTCCGCCCCCGGTGGTGCTGGCCAATCGGATGCAGCTGTTGGCCCTGATCGCCACCAACTTCTTCGGCCAGAACACCCCGGCGATCGCGGCCACCGAAGCCCACTACGCGTCGATGTGGGCGCAGGACGCCGCCGCGATGTACGGCTACGCGGGCGGTTCCGCCGCCGCCTCGCAGCTGTCGGAGTTCACCTCGCCGCCGCAGACCACCAACCCGGCCGCACCCGCGGGTCAGGCCACCGCGACCAGCCAGGCCGTCGGTAACTCCGCGGCGTCGCAGGCCTTGACCACGACGACCCAGGCCCTGGCCCAGGCGGGCACCGCCACCGGGACACCCGTGGCCCCGGGGGCCGGCACCACCGTGCCGCCGACCACGGCGGCCCTGCAGGAGCTGGTCAAACAGCTCACGACCTTCACCGGCTTCGCCAACTCGGCGATGGGCCCGCAACGGATCATCGACTCCATCGCGCAGGAGCTCAACGGCTTCGAGGTGTCCGGTCAGGCCGTCGCGGAGTCCAAGGACTTCCTGGCGACGCTGGCGCCGGTCGCGGAGGCCGCGAAGGTGGGAACCGCCGCTGTCAAGACCCCGGGTTTCGGGGCTGCGACGCCGTCGGCGGCGTTGAGCAAGGGCATCAAGATCGGCGCCTTGTCGGTGCCGCAGAGTTGGCCCGTCGCACCCGCTTCGGCCAACCCGTCCGCGGCCACCCTGGTGTCCAGCCGGATCGCAACGACCGCGGCCGCCGAAGCCGGCATGATGCCCCGGGCCGGTATGGCCGGTATGGCCGGACTCCCCGGTTTGCCCGGGGCCAGTGCCGCCGCCGGCGGTGGTGCCAACGGGTTCCGTTTCGTGCCGCGGTACGGCTACCGCCACCGGATGATGCAGCGGCCGCCCAGCGCCGGCTAGGTGTACTGCTAGGCCTCGCGCAACACCGTGAGCAACCGGCGTGCCGCCTCGACTCGGCGCTGCGCCGGACCGGTCAAGGCGTCCAGCGCGCACTCGGGATCGGCGGGCGGACCCAGATGCCCGCAACCGCGGGGGCATTCGGTGATCGCCTCGGCGAGATCGGAGAACGCCAGCAGCACATCGTCGGGCGCGATGTGGGCCAGGCCGAACGAGCGGATGCCCGGGGTGTCGATCACCCAGCCGGATCCGGCCAGCTGAAGCGCCACCGACTGGGTCGAGGTGTGCCGGCCCCTGCCGATGTCGGTGACCCGCCCGACCGCCCGGTCCGCTTCTGGGACAAGGCGATTCACCAGGGTGGATTTGCCGACGCCGGAATGCCCCAGCAGCACAGTGACTTTGGAGTCCAGCAGCGGAGACACCGCATCGAGCGGGTCGTCGCGGCCCGCGGTGACCACCGTGAGGTCCAGGTCGGCGAACTGACCGGCGAACGGTTCCGGGTCTGCCAGGTCCGTCTTGGTCAGGCACAGAATCGGCGCCAGGCCGCCGGCGTAGGCGGCGATCAGCGTCCGCTCGACCAGACCGGTGCGCGGCGGCGGGTCGGCCAGTGCCACCACGATCAACAGCTGGTCGGCGTTGGCGACCACCACCCGCTCGGTGGGATCGGTGTCATCGGCGGTGCGCCGCAACACCGTTCGTCTGGGCCCGCGCCGGACGATACGGGCCAGGGTGTCAGGGCGTCCGGACAGGTCGCCGACCACGTCGACCCGGTCGCCGACGACGATCGGGGTACGGCCCAGCTCGCGAGCGCGCATCGCGGTGACCTGCCGGTCCACGTCGGCGTCCAGGACACAACCCCAGCGTCCGCGGTCGACGCTGACCACCATCGCAGACTGGGCGTCGGCGTGGTCGGGACGGATCTTGGTGCGCGGCCGTGAGCCACGCCCGGAACGGACCTTGACGTCGGACTCGTCGTAGTCGCCGGGTTTCAAGCGCCGGACCCCGAAGCTGCCAGCATCTCGGCCCACATCCGGGGGAACGCGGGCAATGTCTTGGCGGTGGTCTCGATGTCCTCCACCTCGACGTCGGCGACCCGCAACCCGATGATCGCTCCTGCGGTGGCCATCCGGTGATCGGCGTAGGAGTGCCAGATTCCGCCGTGCAGCGGGGTCGCGGTGATCACCAGACCGTCGGGTGTTTCGACGCTGTCACCGCCGAGCCGGTTGATCTCGGTGGTCAGCGCCGCCAATCGGTCTGTCTCGTGGCCGCGAAGGTGCGCGATACCGCTCAGGCGCGACACCGATCCCGGCGTGGCCAGCGCCGCCAGTGCTGCCACCGTCGGGGTGAGTTCGCCGACCGCGCGCAGATCCACGTCGAATCCCGGGTAGTCCGGCGGTCCCACAACCTCAAGATGTGAGTCGGTGAGGTGTACCGCAGCACCCGTTCTGCCGAAGACATCGGTGATGACGTCGCCCGGCTGCACACTGGCCACCGGCCAGCCGTCGATCCGCACGCTGCCGCCGGTGACCACCGCCGCCGCCAGGAACGGGGTGGCGTTCGACAGGTCGGGCTCTATCTCCCAGTGCCGGGCGGCAGGCGTCCCCGGCCGCACCTGCCAGCGATTCGGGGTGCTGTCGTCGACGCCGATTCCGGCCTGCCGCAGCATGGCCACCGTCATCGCGATGTGCGGTGCGGACGGCAGGGACGCACCGGTGTGTACCACGGTCAGCCCGTCGTCGAAGGCTGCCGCGGCCAGCAGCAGCCCCGAGACGAACTGCGAGGACGACGAGGCGTCGATCTTCACGGTGCCACCGGCGACCGAACCGGCGCCTTGGATCCCGAACGGCAGTCCATCGCCGTCAACGGCGATGCCCAGGCTGCGCATCGCCTCCAGCAGCGGCGCCATGGGCCGCGCCCGAGCCTGCGCGTCACCGTCGAAGACGACGGTTGCGGTGCCCAGCGCGGCCAGCGGCGGCACGAATCTCAGCACAGTGCCGGCCAGGCCGCAGTTCAACCGGATGTCCGGCTCGGGGTCGATCTGACCACTGACCGTGACCTGGTGAGCCACCGCCTCGATCCGCAGGCCCAGCGCCCGCAATGCGTCGAGCATCAGGTCGGTGTCACGGCTGCGCAGGGCGCCCGAGACGGTGGAGACCCCGCCGCCGCGCGCCGCCGCCAACGCGGCCAACACCAGCGCCCGGTTGGTCTGTGACTTCGATCCGGGCACAACAACCGAAGCGTCTACGGGGGCGGAGGTGATCGGTGCCGGCCAAGTCGTCACGGTTTCATCCTGCCAGGCGCTGGTGCCGGAGGTTCTTTGCCGGCTGGCTGCTTTGCATCACCCAACCGTTTACCAGGGGTCATTACCATCAGCGGCATGGCTCTGACAGCGGGCTCGGTTTTTGCTGAGTACACCATCCTCAAACTCCTGGGTGCAGGGGCGATGGGCAAGGTCTATCTCGCGCAGCATCCCCGGCTGCCGCGCCTCGAGGCGGTCAAAGTGCTTCGCCGGTCTCTGAGCGCCGACGACGAATACGAGGAGCGCTTCCGCCGGGAGGCCGAGGCCGCCTCGGTGCTGGTGCACCCGAACATCGTCGGGGTCTACGACCGCGGCGAGTACCGCGGGCGCCTGTGGATCGCGATGGACTACATCGAGGGTGAGACGCTCGGCGAGCTGATCTGCCGCAGGTTTCCGGCCGGCATGCCGGCCGAGATGGTCATCCCGATCGTCGCGAACATCGCCGATGCGCTCGATTACGCCCACCGGCAGGGGGTGGTGCACCGTGACGTCAAGCCCAGCAACATCCTGGTGCCCGACCCGGAGGAGGGGCACGAGGACGAGCTGACGGCCGTACTGGCCGACTTCGGCATCGCCCGGCAGCTCAGCGGGCCCACCGGGCTGACCGCGAGCAACCTTGCCATCGGCACCATCGCCTACGCCGCCCCGGAGCAGCTGATGGGTTCAGACGGCCTGGAACGCGCCGACCAGTACGCACTGGCCGCCACCGCGTTTCAGATGCTGACCGGCACACCGCCGTTCCACCATGAGAACCCGGTGACCGTCATCAGTCATCACCTGAACACCCCGCCACCGTCGCTCAGTGACCGGCGCCCCGAGCTGGAGGCGTTCGACGACGTGATGGCCGCGGCGCTGGCCAAAGACCCGGCCGAGCGATTCCGGAACTGCACGGAGTTCGTGACGGCGCTGGCCGAGCAACTCGACAGCCCGGCCGACGACCCCTCGGATTCGGCCAGCACCGTCATCCGCGGCATTCCGCGCGCGGCGTTCCCCGAGCCCCCGCCGAGCCGGATGTCCAAGTTGGCCCGGCCGGCCGTCGTGGTGCCGGTCGCCCTCGGACTGGTGGGGGCCGTCGCGGCCCTCGTCCCGCACCTGTTGGCCGAAGAGTCGGACGAGACCGCCGCCGCCGACAGCACACCCGCCGCTGTGACCACTCCGCCGTTCAAGGCGCCGATCTTCGACGGGACCTACCGTGTCGACGCCAACCGGGCCGGCGAGAAGTACAACGGCGTCCCCAACCCGCACCCGCCCAACATCAGCACCTGGTGGGCAGTCGATTCGGGATGCGACAACACGCTGTGCACCGCCACCGCAACGATGCTGGACGCGAAGGATCACCGGAAAGCTGCGAAGCTGCCGAACGTCGGAACCAATATGGTTCTCGAATATCGGGACAACGCATGGCATTCCCGGCCGCAGAAGCTGGAGGCGGCGTGCGTGGGCCCGGACGGGCGACTGGGCAACCAGACCACCACACAGGTGCTGACGCTGGAGCCCACCATCCCCGGTGTCCTGCACGGCGCGATGCTCGCCACCGTTGACACCAACGAGTGCGGCCAGCGTGGCGCCCAGGTCTGGGTTCCGGTGGTGGCCAGCCGCTTCGGGGACGCACCGCCGGACGTCGTCACCACCAACACGGCCAAGTCGGTCAAGCCGGCCTGATGCCGCGCTGACGCGGACCGTACCCCCAGCACGCTCGCGCGGCTGGGGGTCCCGCGGATCAGGCGGCCAGGTCGGTGGTACCGCGACGCCAGCCGCGGACGGCCGCGATCGCGCTCTTGAGTCCACGCCGCCGCCCGGTCGCCGGGTCGGTCCGGTAGAAGCCGGGCTCCAACTCGGCGAACATCCGCTCGCTGCGGGTCTCCGGGGCGTCGTCGGCGGTATCGCGCAGGAACCGGTCCGGCAGCGACAGTTTCGCAATGGTGCGCCAGGTCTTGGCGTACTGCACCAGGAACGGGCCCGAGGTGTAGGGCAGGTCGTAGCGGTCGCAGATCTCGCGCACCCGCGCCGCGACCTCCGGGTAACGGTTGCTCGGCAGGTCCGGGTACAGGTGATGCTCGATCTGGTGGCTCAAACTGCCGCTCATGAACCGCATCGGCTGCCCGGCGTCGATGTTGGCACTGCCCAGCAACTGCCGCAGGTACCACTGACCGCGCGACTCGCCGACCATGTCGGTCTTGGTGAACTTCTCCGCGCCGTCCGGGAAATGGCCGCAGAAGATGATCGCGTTGGACCACACGTTGCGGATCACGTTGGCGATCACGTTGGCCTTCAACGTCGATGAGAACGTCGCACCGGGCGACAGCGAGGTCAGCGCCGGGAACGCCACATAGTCCTTGAAGACCTGTCGGCCGGCCTTGCCGGAGAACTCCCGCAGCCGCACCAGGGACGCCTGACGGTCCGACCGGCCCTTGAAGATCTTGCCGAGCTCCAAGTGCTGCAACGCGATTCCCCATTCGAACCCGAGTGCCAACATCAAGTTGTACGCCAGGTTGAACAGGTTGAAGCGCTGCCACGGCTGATCCCGGGTGACTCGCAGCAGGCCGTAGCCCACATCGTCGTCCATGCCCAGAATGTTGGTGTACTTGTGGTGCTGGAAGTTGTGAGTGAAGCGCCAGTGCTTGGCCGCGCCGGACATGTCCCACTCCCAACTGGTGGAGTGGATCTCCGGGTCGTTCATCCAGTCCCATTGGCCGTGCAGGACGTTGTGGCCGATCTCCATGTTCTCGACGATCTTGGCCACGCCCAGGGTCGCCGCGCCGGCCCAGCGCGCCGAGCGGCGCGAGCTCGCGGCCAGCAGCACTCGGCCGGTCACTTCCAGCATGCGCTGGGCGGCGATGGTGCGGCGAATGTAGCGGGCGTCGCGCTCACCGCGCGAATCCTCGATGTCGCGACGAATGGCGTCCAGTTCAGCGGCGAGGTTCTCCACATCGGCGTCACTGAGGTGTGCGAACACCTCGACGTCGGTTACCGCCATCAGACCGCCTCTCGGGCTCTCGGAAATACGAATTCACTGCTTGACCGACGCTATCGTAACCTACGCTCCCGTAGGTTACCAGCGGGTAACCGTCAGACGTCCAGTTGGCAATCGCCCGCGGCCGTACAGACGCACGTCTGAATACGGGTGCCGGGCTCGTGGTCGACGCCGGTACGCAGATCGCGGGCCTGGCCCTCCACCAGCTCCACCACGCAGGACTGGCAGATCCCCATCCGGCACCCGAACGGCATCTGGACTCCGGCGCTCTCCCCCGCCTCCAGCAGCGTTGTGGCGGCATCGGCGACGATGCTCTTGCCGCTCGCCACGAACGTGACGGTCCCGCCGCCCTCCGCCGTCGCCGTGCGCGCCACCGCGAAGCGCTCGACGTGCAGCTGCTCGGCGATCCCGGCGTCCCCCCAGAGCCGCTCAGCGTCGGCCAGCATCGACGTCGGACCGCACGCCCAGGTCACCCGCTCGCGCCAGTCGGGCACCTCACCGTCCAAGCCTTCGGTCCCGCTGAGGTCCAGCCGGCCCTCGCTGCGGGTGGGGCGCAGCCGCAACCGGTAACCGGGGTGCTCGCGTTGCAGTGCGGCCAGCTCGTCGGCGAACAGCGATTCGTCCGCGGTGGGCGCCGAGTGCAGGTGGACGACATCGGTGATGCCGTCCCGGCGGGCCAGGGTGCGCAGCATCGACATGACCGGCGTGATTCCAGATCCGGCGGTCAGGAACAGCACCGTGGCCGGCGGCGGGTCGGGCAGCACGAACTCGCCCCGCGGCGCGGCCAGCCGGACGATGGTGCCCGGAGCCACCCCGTCCACCAGGTGGCTGGACAAGAAGCCCTCAGGCATCGCTTTGACCGTGATGGCGATGGTGCGCGCCCCGCTCACCGGGCTGGACGTCAGCGAGTAGGACCGCCAACGCCACCGCCCGTCGACCAGCAGGCCGATGCCGATGTACTGGCCGGCCCGGTAGTCGAAGTGAAAACCCCAACCGGGTTTGATGACCAGCGTCGCCGAGTCCGCGGTCTCACGCCGCACCTCCAGCACCCGGCCGCGCAGTTCACGCGCCGACCACAGCGGGTTGGCCAGCCTCAGGTAGTCGTCTGGCAGCAACGGAGTGGTGATTCGAGTGACGATGCGGCGCACCGCATTCCACCCCGGATGACGGTCCGCGCCGACAACGCTCGGCCGCTTGGTGTCGCCGATGTTCGCGACGATCGACGAGTGCTTCTTGCTCACTGAAACTTCCCTGCCCATAAACCCGGGGTCTGACAAACCTACGGTAGCGTAGCTTGCCCCGGCGAGGTCATCACAGCAGGTCAAGCAGGAAAGGCAACTCCTGGGTGGCATACCAGGCCAGGTCGTGGTCCTGGGCGTCGCCGACGGTCAGCTCGGCGTCCTCGTCACCGAGGTCGGCATCGTCGATCGCCGCCACCGCAGCGAGCACCGCCGGTTCGGCGGCCGCATTGTCCACATAGGCGGCGATCACGTCGGCGATCGCGACCGGCCCGGCAAGCCGGACCACCGCGGCATCCAGGTCGGGGCGAAGCACAACGGCGGGCCCGTCGGCTCCATCGGCGACCTCGGCCACCAGCACCGCCCGGCGGGTCGGCAGTGCCGTGTCTGCCGCACCGGCGCCGCCCCCGGCCGCTTCGGAACCGAGCAGCCGCAGCGAGGCCAGTGCCGCCTCCCCCAGCGCGACCTCGGCCAGTTCGTCGTCGTCACCGTGGGCGTAGGACTCGCGCAGCGCCGGAGTCACCGCGAACGCGGTTCCGCCGAGCACCCGCAGTGACCCGTCGGCGACCAGCTGCGCCAACATGGCCAACGTCGCCGGTATGTAGACCCGCATGAGCGAACCCTAGCCGCGTTCGCGAGCGCGGCCACTCACGCCTGCGCCAACAGCGTGGCGGCGTGGTCGTCGACATAGCGGTAGAGCGTGCGGTCGGGGCGCTGGTAGTCACCGGTCACGACAGGCCGCTCCGGCAGGTCCACTCGATCCTGTTCCACCTCGGAATACCGAATGGTCGACAGCAGGTGCGCGATCATGTTCAGCCTGGCGTGCTTTTTGATCTCGGACTCCACCACGTACCAGGGGCTGACGTCCACATCGGTGTGCGCCATCATCTCGTCGCGGGCCCGGGAGTAGTCCTCCCAGTGGTTCACCGACTCGAGGTCCATCGGAGACAGCTTCCACCGCCGCAGCGGATCCTTGCGGCGACTGCGGAACCGGCGCAGCTGCTCGTCCTGGGAGACCGAGAACCAATACTTGCGCAACAGGATTCCGTCATCGATCAGCAACTGCTCGAACACCGGGGCCTGGGCCAGGAACCGTGAATGCTCTTCCGGGGTACAGAAACCCATCACCTTCTCCACCCCGGCGCGGTTGTACCAGGACCGGTCGAAGAGCGTGATCTCGCCGCGGGCCGGCAGGTGAGCGACGTAACGCTGGAAGTACCACTGCCCGCGTTCGCGCTCACTGGGCGCCGGAAGCGCCGCGACCCGCACCAGGCGCGGGTTGAGGCTTTCGGTGATCCGCTTGATGGCGCCGCCCTTACCGGCGGCGTCACGGCCTTCGAAGATCACCACGACGCGAGCACCGGTGCTGCGCACCCACTCCTGAAGCTTGACGAGTTCGATCTGCAGGCGCCGCAATTCACGCTCATATACCTCGTCGGAGATGCGGGGCCCGGCGTCCCGGTCGCGGCTCACTTCGCCGCCTCGAGCAATTCGGCCAGCGCCTCGTCCAACAGCGCCGAGACCGTCCCGACGTCGCTCATCGCCTTGCGGTCGGCGTTGACCCCGTAGTACAGCGTGCCGTTGTAGGACGTCACGCCGATGGCCAAGGCCTTGTTGGGCAGCAGCGGCGGCACGCTGTAGGTCTCGAGCAGCTTGGCCCCGCACACGTACAGCTGCCGCTGGGTGCCCGGCGCATTGGTGATCAACAGGTTGAACACCCGCCCGGAGAACCCGGCGAAGGATGTGGCGACCCGGACGCCCATCGCGTGCAGGGTGGGCGGAACGAACCCCGACACGGTCAAGATGGTGCGAGCATCCACCAGGCCGGTCGGCGTGGGATGCGATTCGGTGGCGTAGGCGATCTGGGAGAGCCGGACCACCGGATTCGGTTCTCCGACCGGCAGATCCACCAGGAACGGTGTCACGGCTCCGATGGGTTGGCCCGCGGTGTCCAGCTCATGACCCGGATATACCGAAAGCGGCGCCATGGCCCGCACCGTGCGCGTCGAGGACACCGGCTCGCCGCGGGACAGCAACCAGTTCCGCAGCGCCCCGGTGATGACCGCGAGCACGACGTCGTTGATCGCGCAGTTGTAGCGCGCCCGAACCGTGCGATAGTCCTCCAGCGCACCTTGGGCCACCGAGAAGAGTCGGTTCTGCGACACCTGGGTGTTCAGCGGACTGTGCGGCGCCGTGCCGCGCGCGATGGCCCGGGCCACGTCGGTCGCCGTGCGGCCCGCCCAGACCAGCGGGCTGCCGACCGTCGACCCCACCGCTCGCAGCTGGGTTCTCGGCGCCCACACCCAGTCCCCGACCGCACCCAGCACCAGTTCGACAGCGCCCGGCTCGCGCCGCGGCACCCAGATGTCCTCGTCGGACGGTGGTGGACGCTGCGTCCGGTCGACCAGGACGTGCCCGATGGCCGGTGCCGCCATGCCGTTGACCATCGACTGGTGTGACTTGAGGTAGAGCGCGACCCGGTTGTCGGCCAACCCCTCGATCAGGTACACCTCCCACAACGGCCGGTCGCGGTCCAGTGGCTGCTGACCGAGCTGCGCGACCAGATCGTGCAACTGGCGGTCGGAGCCCGGCGACGGCACCGCGAGATGGCGCACGTGGTAGGTGATGTCGAAGTCGTGGTCGTCCACCCACACCGGCCGGGCCAGACTCATGGTGACTTCACGAATCTTCTGCCGATAGCGCGGGATCTGCGGCAGCCGCTGCTCCACGGTGGCCAACAGCTTGTCGTAACCGAGCCCGCCGCGCGGGTTGCGCAGAATGTACAGCGACTGCACGTACATCGGCGTGGTCGTGTTCTCCATCCGGTAGTAGGACGCATCCGTCGCCGACAGCCGATTCACCATCGCGGCCCGCCCTTCTACTGATTCGATCCGGCCAGGCGCAGTGCCGGCCGCGGACCCAGCGGTTCAGCAAGCCTCGACGAAGGAGAGGCGACGCTGGGACCGCTGCATCAACCCAGAGATACTGCCGCTCACGGTAGCCCGCCACTGCGGCGCAACGCACGCGGATACGGCCACGTCGCGATTATGCAATGATCGCCCGACACACCTGCCACTCTCCAGCAGGCCCATCCGTCGGACCGACCCTGGAGAGCTGCCGTGACCACCGACCCGATCGCATCCGCCCGCACCGCCATCTCGCCGGTGATCGACTACGAACCCCCGGCCCGCGCATCGACACCGTGTCGGCCCGCCCCGCCGCCGGTGTCGGCGCCGCCGGCCCGGCAACACCGCGGTCATTTACCGAGACGACGGCCGGACCGGCCGTCGCGCAACGGGCTGCCGCCGCCACTGCAGTCAGCCGCGGTGTTCGCCGACGCGGCGCTGCGCCGTGTCCTGGAAATCATGGACGGGCGGCGGCCGCCCGCCCATCTGCGGCCGCTGCTGGCCGCCGGGCTGGCCGAATCGGTGCTGTCGGTGCGTCCGAGCGCGGCGAGCCGGGCCGAGCCCGCGACCCTGCAACGAGTGCGTGTTCGCCCGGCCGGGTCGGCCGAACCGGCTACCGCGGTGGAGGCGTTCGGCACCTATCGGCGCGGGCGGCGCACCCACGCGCTGGCCTGTCGCATCGAGCGCGAGCCGGTGAGCGGAACTGGCACAGCCTGGCGAATCGTCGCCCTGCACATCGGCTAGCGCCGATCGCAAGCGCGGCGAAGCCACGCGCTGGGGGTACCGCCCGCTTGCGGGGGACGGGTCGGCGCCATGGGGTGAGGAGCGGACCTCAGACCTTGGGCGGCGTCTTGGGAAGCCTGGGCCCACGGCCCTCACGACGGGCCGCTTCGCGGCGCTCGCGGCGAGTCCCCGAACCCGCAGGCTGCAAGTCACGGTTACGCCGGACCTGCGCCGAGCCGTCCTCGTCGGGACCGGAGTAAGTCAACCCCGCTGCACCGTCGGCGCCTTTGGCGCCATCGATTCCCTTGGCGCGCAACCCCATGTTCGCCAACCCCGCCGGGGCGTCCACCGGCGCGACCGACTGCGACGGCGCGGCCTGGACGGCGACGTTGAACAGGAAGCCGACCGACTCCTCTTTGAGCCCGTCGAGCATGCCGCGGAACATGTCGAAGCCCTCGCGCTGATACTCCACCAGCGGGTCGCGCTGCGCCATCGCCCGCAGACCGATGCCCTCCTTGAGGTAATCCATCTCATAGAGGTGCTCGCGCCACTTGCGGTCGAGAACGCTCAGCAGCACACCGCGTTCCAGCTCCCGCATGGCACCGGCCCCGGCGGTCTCATCGACCTGGGCCTCACGCACCGCATAGGCGTTCTCGGCGTCGGCGACCAGCGCGGCGAGCAGTTCCTCGGAGGTCAGGTCGTCGGCCTCGCCGATCTCGTCGGCGTGCAGCAGCTCGTGGTAGTCGATCCCGACCGGGTACAGCGTCTTCAGCGCCGTCCACAGCTGTTCGAGGTCCCAGTCCTCGGCATAGCCCTCGGTGGTGGCGCCGTTGACATAGGCGGTGATGACGTCGACGAGCATGTCGTGCGCCTGTTCGGCCAGGTTCTCGCCGTCCAGGATGCGCCGGCGCTCGGCGTAGATCACCTTGCGCTGCTGGTTCATCACCTCGTCGTACTTGAGGACGTTCTTGCGGATTTCGAAGTTCTGCTGCTCCACCTGGGTCTGGGCGCTCTTGATCGCCCGGTTCACCATCTTGGCCTCGATCGGCACGTCGTCGGGCAGGTTCAGCCGGGTCAGCAGCGACTCCAGGGCCGCCCCATTGAAGCGGCGCATCAACTCGTCACCGAGCGACAGGTAGAACCGCGACTCACCCGGGTCCCCCTGGCGACCGGACCGGCCGCGCAGCTGGTTGTCGATACGGCGCGACTCGTGCCGTTCGGTGCCCAGCACGTAAAGGCCACCGGCGGCCCGCACCTCTTCGGCCTCAGCAGCGGCCTCCGCCTTGATCTGGGGCAGCACCTCGTCCCAGGCCGCCTCGTACTCGTCGGGGGTTGTCACCGGGTCCAGCCCCCGCGACCGCACCCGGTCGTCGGCCAGGAAGTCCGGGTTGCCGCCGAGCACGATGTCGGTACCGCGACCGGCCATGTTGGTCGCCACCGTGATGGCGCCGCGGCGGCCCGCCTCGGCGATGATGTGCGCCTCGCGCTCGTGCTGCTTGGCGTTGAGCACGTTGTGCGGGATCCGCCGCTTGGTCAGCTGCTTGGACAGGTACTCCGAGCGCTCCACGCTGGTGGTGCCGATCAGTGCCGGCTGACCCTTCTCGTAGCGCTCGGCGAGGTCGTCCACGACCGCGAGGAACTTGGCCTCCTCGGTCTTGTAGATGAGGTCGATCTGGTCGGTGCGCGCCATCGGCTTGTTGGTCGGGATCGGCACCACGCCCAGCTTGTAGATCTCGTGCAGCTCGGCGGCCTCGGTCTCGGCGGTGCCGGTCATGCCGGCGAGCTTGTCGTAGAGCCGGAAGTAGTTCTGCAGGGTGATGGTGGCCAGCGTCTGGTTCTCGGCCTTGATCTCCACCTGTTCCTTGGCCTCGATGGCCTGGTGCATGCCCTCGTTGTACCGGCGGCCCACCAACACGCGGCCGGTGAACTCGTCGACGATGAAGACCTCGCCGTTGCGGACGATGTAGTCCTTGTCGCGGTTGAACAGCTCCTTGGCCTTCAGGGCGTTGTTGAGATAGCTGACCAGCGGCGAGTTGGCGGCCTCATAGAGATTGTCGATGCCGAGCTGGTCCTCGACGAACTCCACCCCGAGCTCGTGCACGCCGATGGTGCGCTTGCGCAGGTCGACCTCGTAGTGGACGTCCTTCTCCATCAGCGGCACGATCCGGGCGAACTCGGAGTACCAGCTGGAGCTGCCGTCGGCCGGGCCGGAGATGATCAGCGGGGTCCGCGCCTCGTCGATCAGGATGGAGTCGACCTCGTCGACGATGGCGAAGTTGTGCGGACGCTGCACCAGCTGGTCAAGCGAGTGCGCCATGTTGTCGCGCAGGTAGTCGAAGCCGAACTCGTTGTTGGTGCCGTAGGTGACGTCGGCGTTGTAGGCGACCCGCCGCTCATCCGGGGTCAGCTGGGACAGGATCACCCCGACCTCGAGGCCCAGGAAGCGGTGCACACGGCCCATCCACTCGCTGTCGCGCTTGGCTAGGTAGTCGTTGACGGTGACGACGTGCACGCCCTTGCCGGAGATCGCGTTGAGGTAGGCCGGCAACACACAGGTCAGGGTCTTGCCCTCACCGGTCTTCATCTCGGCGACATTGCCGTAGTGCAGGGCCGCCCCGCCCATCAGCTGCACGTGGAACGGCCGCTGGTTCAGCACCCGCCAGGCCGCCTCGCGCGCCACCGCGAACGCCTCCGGCAGCAGGTCGTCGAGGGATTCTCCGTCGGCGTGGCGCTGGCGGAATTCGTCGGTCTTGGCCCGCAGCTCCGCGTCGGTAAGCGCTTCGACGTCCCCGGAGAGGGTGTCGATGTAGTCGGCAACCTTCCTGAGCCGTTTGACCATGCGGCCTTCACCAAAACGCAGCAACTTGGACAGCACGGCTATGTCCCCTACTCAGTCTTCGGCATTACGAGCGCCACCCATGGTAGGTGACACCGCCACGAAGCCCGGCTTTGCCGCGGCTGAACTGTCCGGGGCGGCCAGTGCCCGCCCAGTCATACAAGCGGCGTCACACCAATCGGATCAGACCGTAGTCATAGGCGTGGCGGCGGTAGACCACCGACGGTTGTTCGGTCTCCTTGTCGTGGAACAGGAAGAAGTCGTGGCCGACCAGCTCCATCTCATACAAGGCGTCGTCGACCGACATCGGCGTGGCGGCGTGCTCCTTGGTGCGCACGATCCGGCCCGGCTCGTGGTCGTGCTCGTGGTCGTGTCCGGTTGCCGCCCGGTGGTCCGGCTCGGCGGTGCCGTCCCGGTCGAATGCCCCGGCGAGCTGTTCCGGGTCCAACGTGGCGGCCGCGGTCGCCGCGGCCACCGACAGCGGAGTCTTGTCGCCATAGGAGACATTGCGCCGGTCCTTACCGCGGCGCAACCGGCTCTCCAGGCGGTCCAGGGCAGCCTCAAAGGCGGCGTAGAAACTGTCGGCGCGGGCCTCACCGCGCACCACCGGTCCGCGACCGTGCACGGTGATGTCGATCTGCTGGCAGGACTTTCGCTGCCGGCGATTGTTGGCGTGCTTGAGTTCGACGTCTAACAGACGGATGGAGCGATCCAACCGCTCCAGGCGGGCCAGCTTCTGCGCGACATAGACCCGGAAGTGATCCGGGATTTCGACATTGCGGCCCTTGACCACGATCTCGGCACGCGACTGATCTTGATTTTCGTCGAAGTCGACTGTTGTACGGCTGGTTTCCACGAATTGACTCGTCATGCTCGACACTTCTTTCCTGTCGTCTCGACCACGTGATTTCGAGATATACCCGACCCGTGCTGTCGACCGTAGCCATCGGACGGGGTACATGCCACCGGTTTCGCGGACCCGTTGCGAGTTGGTGACCGCGGGCGCCTCAGGCCGCGGCGATTACCAGCGCGGCGGCCACCGGTAGGCCCGCCGATCGCAGCACCCGAACCGACTCGGCGAGGGTGGCGCCGGTGGTGACGACGTCGTCGACGAGCAGCACATCTCCGCAGCCTCCGGCGGCGGGCAGCCGGGAACCGCGCAGCAGCACCCCGCCGGAGACATTGCGTTCCCGGGCGCCGCTGCCCAGGCCGACCGAGTCGCGGGTCAGTGCCCGCATCCGCAGCGCCGCCGCCACCGTCATGCCGGGATGGCGGGCCACCGCTGCGGCCGCGATCCGCTGGATCGGGTCACCGCCGCGCCGGCGGGCAGCGCTGAGCCGGGTCGGTGCCGGAATGATCGTGAGCGGCAGGTCGAGTATCCGCCAGCACAGCAGCCGGTGCAGCGAACCGGCCAGCGCCATCGCCAGCGGCGCGATCAGGTCGGTGCGCCCGCGCTCCTTGACCGCGACGATCGCCTGGCGGCGGGCACCGGCGTAACGGCCCAGCGCGAACACCGGCACCTGCGGGTCCAGCCGCGGGCTGACCAGGACCGGATCATCCGGTGCGACGGCGAGCTGGCCGGCACAGGCGGCACACCATCGGGTGGCCGGAGCGCCGCAGCCACCGCATCGCAGCGGAAGCACCAGATCCAACCCCGCGTTGAGCATGCCGTTGAGGCTGCCATCAGCCACCGACAACCGGCCCGCAAAACCTCTACTACGCGATGTCGTACTTCCAGTCAAGAGGCCCTTGGTCAGCGGTGAAACTGACGCCAGACCTCAAAGCCGTGAGCTCCCTAACAGATTCGCTAATTTCACTCCTCAATACTGTTACCGTCCCCGTCCATGACTTCCAACGCAACACAGTCGGGCACCTCCGGCACCGATTCCGGCCGCGCCGCGGCCCTGATCGGCAAGGGCTGGGCCCAGGGCGTGGCCCTGGTGATGATCTTCGGATTCCTGGTGATGGGGATCCTGGCCTATCGCACCTACACCGCGTCGATGCCGATGCCCGACAAGGTCGTCACCGAGACCGGACAGGAGCTGTTCAGCGGCAACGACATCACCCGCGGCCAGACGCTGTTCCAGGCCCGCGGACTGATGCAGTACGGCTCGGTCCTGGGTCACGGCGCCTACCTCGGCCCGGACTACACCGCCGAATACCTGCGCTTGGCCACCGACAACGTGGCCGGTCAGTTCGAGGCGCAGGGCGTTACCAATGTGCATGAGCGGGTGGTCGCCGAATTCCGGACGAACCGCTACAACGCCGACACCGGCACGCTGGTCTTCACCGACCCGCAGGCCCGCGCGTTCGCCGACATCCAGCGGCACTACGGCGAGTACTTCGGCGAGGCCTCCACCAAGTACGGCCTGCTGCCGCACATGATCACCGAGCCCGGGGAGATCCGCGACCTGACCGCGTTCTTCGCCTGGACGGCCTGGGCTTCGGCGGCCGACCGACCCGGCCACGCCTACAGCTACACCAACAACTGGCCCTCGGAGCCGCGCGTCGACAACGGCCCCACCGGATCGGTCGTGGTGTGGTCGGTGCTGTCGCTGATCGCGCTGCTCGGCGGGATCGGGATCATGTTCACCGTCTACGGCCGGTGGAGCCAGAACATCGGCTGGCACGGCACCGAGACCACCAAGCTCGAGTTCCGTCAGCCCGGCGATGTGCCGCTGACCCGCTCCCAGCGTGCCGCGATCTGGATCTTCGCCGTGGTCGCGGTGCTGTTCCTGATCCAGACGCTGCTGGGCGGCGCCGTGGAGCACTACCGCGCGGACCTGTCGGAGTTCTACGGGATCGACCTCGCCAAGCTCCTGCCCTACAACCTGGCCCGCACCTGGCACCTGCAGCTGTCCCTGTTCTGGACCGCAGCGGCCTTCCTGGCCGGCGGGATCTTCCTGGTCCCGTTCATCACCCGCCGCGAGCCCGGTAAGCAGTCGGTGCTGGTCTACAGCCTGCTCGGGGCCCTCGCGGTGGTGGTCTTCGGGTCCATGACGTTCGAGGCGCTGTCGATCTTCGGCGTGATCAAGCCCGGCAGCCTGCTGTCCCAGCAGTGGGAGTTCCTGGACCTGCCCCGGCTGTTCCAGGTGCTGCTGATCGTCGGCCTGGTCCTGTGGATCTTCATCATCTGGCGCGGCATGCGCTCGAAGCTGGCCACCACCTCGAAGATGAACCTGCCCTGGGTGTTCTTCTTCACCGGCCTGGCCATTCCGACCTTCTACGCGGTCAGCCTGCTCGCCGGCAGTGAGACGCACTTCTCGGTCGCCGACTTCTGGCGGTTCTGGATGGTGCACCTGTGGGTCGAGGACTTCCTGGAGCTGTTCACCACGGCGATGGTGGCCTACCTCTTCGTCCAGCTCGGGGTGGTGCGGGAACGCGTTGCGCTGCTGGTGATCTTCCTCGACATCATCTTGTACTCCGCCGGCGGCGTGATCGGCACCATGCACCACCTGTACTTCTCCGGCACCCCGGTGGAGCACATGGCCATGGGTGCCTTCTTCTCGGCCGCCGAGGTCATCCCGCTGACCTTCCTGACCGTGGAGGCATGGGCGTTCCTGCAGCTGGGCGCTCGCCAGGAGGCCGGCGGCGAGCACAACTTCCCCGCTCGCTGGGCGGTGATGTTCCTGGTCGCGGTCGGATTCTGGAACTTCCTGGGCGCCGGCATCTTCGGCTTCCTGATCAACCTTCCGGTGGTGTCCTACTACGAGATCGGCACCGCGCTGACGGCCAACCACGCGCACGCGGCAATGTTCGGGGTGTACGGCATGCTCGCGGTGGCCCTGGCGATGTTCGCCTTCCGGTACGTGATCCCGGCGGACAAGTGGCCGAACAAACTGGCCCGACTCTCGTTCTGGTGCATGAACATCGGCCTGGCCTGGATGGTGTTCGTCACCCTGCTGCCGCTGGGTGTGCTGCAGCTGTTCCACTCGGTCAACGCCGGCTACTTCGAGGCGCGGTCCCTGGGCTACATCACCCAGCCGGGCAACGCCCTGCTGGAGTGGCTGCGGCTGCCGGGCGATGCGATCCTCATCGTCGGCGGAGTGGTCCCGTTCTGCTGGATCGCGTGGACGGCCCTGCGCAACTTCCGTTCCGGTGAGACCGTCGACGAGCTGCCCGAGCACGCGCTCTACCAGACGGTGGCCGCCTCGGAAACCGAAGCCGCGGCGAAGGGCTGATCGACGATGACGATGCCGGGAGCGTGGGTGTGGCTGATGTCCGGCTATGCCCTGCTCCTGCTCGTCTTCGCCTGGGCCTTCGACGGCATGGCCAAGCGGACCTCCGAGCGAGCCGCCCAGTGGCGCACCGGAAAGTTCTCCTACCACGAAGATCACGACGCCTGGAAGTGCCCGGAAGACCAGTGGCTCTGGCCGACCTCGTTCGACCCGGACAACCGGGTGATGCGGTATCGGGCGACGCCTTCGATCTGCAACGCCTGCCCGGTCAAAGACACCTGCACGACGTCGCATCACGGCCGGGAGATCAGCCGGCCGGTGGACCCGTGGCCGCATTCCGAAGCGGGGCGGTTCCACCGGGGGATCGCCTGCGCGGTGGCCGGATTCGGGGTGGTCATGCCGCTGGCGACGCTGATCGCCAACCACCGGCCCGCCGACGTGCTCGTGCTGGCCGGGACGATTCTGATCGTGCTGGCCGGCGGGTCCCCACTGGTCCGTCATCTGTGGAACACTCCGTCGAACGCTCCACAGGACACCCAGCACCAGATCAGTCGGCAGGAACAGGTCGCGAACGTGGAGGCGGCCATCGACCGGTACTCCACCCGATGGGGCGGTTTTACCGACAGCTCTTCAACAAGGAGGCAGCACGTCAATGAGTGAAGGGCTCATCACCGTCTTGGTGATCGTCATCGCGGCGCTGGCCGCGCTGGCCTACTTCTCCATCAATGTGCTGCGGGAATACGAGCGGGGCGTCGTATTCCGGGTCGGACACGCCCGACCTCTCTACCAACCCGGGCTTCGGATCCTGATTCCTTTGGTGGACAAGATGGTTCGCGTTGACGGTCGGGTGGTGACGCTCACCATTCCCCCGCAGGAGGTGATCACCCGCGACAACGTGCCGGCCCGGGTGAACGCGGTGGTGATGTTCCAGGTCGTCGACCCGCTCAAGGCGATTCTGGCGGTCGAGAACTACGCCGTGGCCACCTCGCAGATCGCCCAGACCACGCTGCGCTCGCTGCTGGGCCGTGCCGACCTCGACACGTTGCTCGCGCACCGCGACGACCTCAACGCCGACCTGCGCACGATCATCGACACCCAGACCGAGCCGTGGGGCGTGCAGGTGCGGGTGGTCGAGATCAAGGACGTGGAGATCCCGGAGTCCATGCAGCGCGCGATGGCCCGCGAAGCCGAGGCCGAGCGTGAGCGCCGGGCCAAGGTTATCAACGCCCGCGGTGAACTGCAGGCCTCCGAGGAACTGAGCCAGGCCGCCGAGACCCTGTCCAAGAACCCGGCGTCGCTACAACTGCGGTACCTGCAAACCCTTTTGGAGCTCGGCGCCGACCAGAACTCGACCGTGGTGTTCCCACTGCCGGTGGACATCATCACCCCGTTCTTGGGCGGCGCGGCCGCGGCCCTGCGCGACCCCAAGCGCTAGCGGGCGAACTGCCGGGCGATCACAAGCGCGGCGGAGCCGGGCGCAGTGGGTCGCCCGCCATCAACTACCGCGCGACCATCCCGCCGTCGGCGTGGATGGTCTGGCCGGTGATGTAGCTGCCCGCATCGGAGACGAGAAGCAGTACCGGACCGACCATTTCGTCGGGATCGGCAATCCGGTGCTGCAGGGTGGAGGCCCGCAGCGCGGCGATGAACTCCGGCGGGTTGTTGCGCACCATGTCGGTGTCGACCGGTCCGGGGGCGATGGCGTTGACCCGGATCCGCGACGACGCGAGTTCGGCCGCCATCGATCGGGTGAAGGAGACCAGTGCGGCCTTGGCGGCCGAGTACATCGAGGTCGCCGGTGAATAGACGAAGGCGCCGGCCGACGCCACGTTGACGATTGCGGCGTGCTCGCTCTTGCGAAGATGCGGTAGCGCGGCCTGAACCAGGAATACCGGCCCCTGCAGATTGACCGCGAACGATTTGCTCAACGCCTCCGGGGTGATCTCACCCAGCGGCAGCGCGAGCGCATTGGCAGCGTTGTTGATGATGATGTCCACGCCGCCGAACCGCTCCACCGTGGCGTCGACCAGGTGCCCGATCGCGTCGACATCACCGAGGTGGGTGGGTACACCGATAGCCTGCGCGCCGGCCTGGCGCAGTTGCTCGGCGGCACGCTCGCAGGCGTCGCTCTTGCGACTGGCCACCGCCACATTCGCTCCGGCAGCAGCCAGTCCGTGCGCAACCGACAATCCGATGCCACGAGTGCCGCCCGTGACGATGGCGGTGCGGCCGGTCAGGTCGAACAACGCGTTGAGGGCAGACCTGTCCACTGGAATCTCCTATCTCAGAGCCGAGTCGCAGGAAGCGTAGTTCACGCCCGACCAGCGACTCTTCGGCGGATTGGGGCTTTGTACCCTGTGAATCCACCCGCTACGCGGCTACCGTGGGCAGTGCCTGCGTGCGCGCCGCGACGACGGCTTCGGCGAGAGGACGCGATGTGGTCAGAGTCTTCCTGGTAGACGATCACGAGGTGGTGCGCCGCGGGCTGATCGACCTACTCGGTGCCGATCCCGAATTGGATGTGGTCGGCGAAGCCGGTTCGGTGGCCGAGGCGTTGGCGCGTATTCCGGCGCTGGCTCCCGACGTGGCGGTGCTCGACGTGCGACTGCCGGACGGCAACGGCATCGAACTCTGCCGCGACCTGCTCTCCCGCATGCCGGAACTGCGGTGCCTGATCCTGACCTCGTTCACCTCCGATGAGGCGATGCTCGACGCCATCCTGGCCGGTGCCAGCGGCTATATCGTCAAGGACATCAAGGGGATGGAATTGGCCCGCGCCGTCAAGGACGTCGGTGCCGGCCGGTCGCTGCTCGACAACCGGGCCGCCGCGGCGTTGATGGCCAAGCTGCGCGGCGCCACCGCCGAACCCGATCCGCTGTCCGGTCTGTCGGAGCAGGAACGCACCCTGCTGAAGCTGCTCACCGAGGGGCTGACCAACAAGCAGATCGCGGACCGGATGTTCCTGGCGGAGAAGACCGTCAAGAACTACGTATCACGACTGCTGGCCAAGCTCGGCATGGAACGTCGAACCCAGGCCGCGGTGTTCGCCACCAAACTCGAGCGCTCCCGGAATGGCTGACGACGAACCCGCGGACGACCGCAATCCCCTGCGCGACACCCTTTCCCAGTTGCGACTGCGTGAGCTGCTGGTCGGGGTTCAAGACCGGGTCGAGCAGATCGTCGAAGGCCGTGACCGGTTGGACGGCCTGTTGGCGGCGATGCTGGTGGTCACCTCGGGCCTGGAACTCGACGCCACGCTGCGCTCGATCGTGCAGACCGCCACCAGCCTGGTCGACGCCAAATACGGCGCCCTGGAAGTGCATGACCAGGACCGCCGCATGCTGGAGTTCGTCTACGAGGGTATCGACGACGAGACCTTCCAGCGGATCGGCCGGCTCCCGGAAGGGCTCGGCGTGGTGGGCTTGCTGATCGAGGACCCCAAGCCGCTGCGTCTGGCCAATATCGCCGAACACCCCTCCTCCGTGGGCTTTCCGTCCGGGCATCCGATCATGCGCAGCTTCCTCGGAGTGCCGGTCGGGGTGCGCGACGAGGTGTTCGGCAATCTCTACCTCACTGAGAAGGCCAACGGGCTGGCGTTCAGCGAGGACGACCAGGTGCTGGTTCAGGCACTGGCCGCCGCTGCCGGAATCGCCATCGCCAACGCCCGGTTGTACGCGCAGGCCAAGGCCCGGCAGTCCTGGATCGAGGCGACCCGGGACATCGCCACCGAACTGCTGGCGGGAACCGATCCCACCACGGTGTTCCGGCTGATCGCCGAAGAAGCCGCCAAACTCACCGGCGCCGAGTCCGCGCTGGTGGCCATCCCCCTCGACGACGACGCGCCGGAAGTCGAGGTCAAAGAACTGCTGGTGGTCGAAACAGTAGGCGAGGCAATGGCTTCCATCGCAGGCGAGACCATCCCGGTGGCAGAGACCTCGGTCGGCGATGCCTACACCCGGCGGGTACCGCGCCAGGTGAAGAAGCTGCAGCTGACCGGTGTCGAGACCGGGCCGGCGCTGATCCTGCCGTTGCGCGCCGCCGACGCGGTGGCCGGCGTGGTGGTCGTGCTGCGACACGGCAACGCGATCCCGTTCAGCACTGAGCAACTCGACATGATGGCGGCGTTCGCCGACCAGGCCGCGTTGGCCTGGCAGCTGGCCACCTCACAGCGCCGGATGCATGAACTCGACGTGGTCACCGACCGGGACCGGATCGCGCGAGACCTGCACGACCACGTGATCCAACGGCTGTTCGCCGTCGGGCTGTCCCTGCAGGGCACCATTCCGCGGGCCCGGTCGTCATCGGTGCAACAACGGCTGAACGACGCGGTCGACGACCTGCAGGAGATCATCGGCGAGATCCGCACCACGATCTTCGACCTGCACGGCAGCTCGTCGACCGTGACCCGGCTGCGCCAGCGGCTGGACAACGCCGTCGCCCAGTTCTCCGGTTCCGGGCTGCACACCACGGTGCAATTCGTCGGCCCGCTGTCGGTGGTCGAGTCGGGGCTGGCCGATCACGCCGAGGCGGTGGTCTCCGAGGCGGTGAGCAACGCGGTCCGCCATTCCGGGGCCAGCACGCTGACCGTCCAGGTCAAGGTCGAAGACGAGCTGTCCATCGAGGTGAGCGACAACGGCTGCGGCATTCCCGACGGGGTCACCAGCAGCGGCCTAACCAACCTGCGCCGGCGCGCCGAGCAGGCCGGCGGCACCTTCGAGATCGGGTCACCGCCCGACGGCGGCACCGTACTGCGCTGGTGCGCCCCGCTGATGACCCCGTAACGCCACCACCGGGGCGGGTCCGACGACGTCGGCGGACCCATCCCGGCGGTCCCCCCGAGTCGCCCATTCGACAACGTCGTCGACATGGCGCCGCGGGGTGGCCGGCAGCGGGTCGGCGTTGATGGGAGCCCAACCCACCCGCAGCAGCATCTGCGGATACCCGCTGGTTCCAAAGACGTCGCGGCGAACCGCGCGCCGGGAGTCGGCGATCTCCAGCGGCTCGGTGACCGGGCAGCTGGCCAGGCCCAGCGCCGTCGCGGTGAGCAGCACCACGCTGGTGGCCTCCCCCGCGCGCAGCTGCGCCAGCCGATCGTCGGTCTCGGTGCCCAGCGCGAGCATCACCGCGCGATCCTCCTCCGGCTCCGCACCGGCCGGCTGGGACAGCGCCGGGCCGGCGAACACCCGGCCGGGCATAGGCGCGTCGGCGTTCGACGGCGGCACGCTGCGTGCCGGGACACCGGCCACCGACCCGTACCGGCCGCTCCAGGTGGTCAGCTCGGTGAGGTAGTCGTAGTCGCGATCGTGTTCGAAGACCGCCCGGGCGACCAGCGCGTTGAGCCGATCCAGTTCGTCCACCTGGCGCAGCATCACCCCGGCCCGGGCGGCGCGGGCACCCATCAGTGCGATGTCGGCGGCGGCCACCGGCCAGCCGCTGAAATAGCGGCGATCGGTGCGCCGGCGCGGGATCGCCGCGGCCAGGCTCACGTCCGCCTGCTCGAGTTCGTGCTCCGGGTCACGCCGGCACAACTCGATCGAAGCCAGGTGATCGGGGTCGGCCGGGTCGGGAAGCCGGTGAACCTTGCACCGGCAGCCCAGCGCGGCCAACGCCACCACGCAGTGGTGCAGCGCCGCGCCGCAGCTCAGGATCATGCCGCGGCCGTCCGGGTCCACGTTGGGCAGGTGCAGGTCCGGGTCGACGAAAAGATCCAGCCGGGGCGCCGTCGCGGACTCCTGCACACGCCAGCGCCACGGCTGGGAGTTGTGCACCGACGGCGCCCTGGCCGCCAGCATCAGCGCGGTCCGAATGGTTTCGGGAACCTTCCCGGTCTCCGGTCGGCCCGCAGGCTGTTCGTCCACGACCCCGGCCCCTTTCGTCGTCACCGGCCCTGCGCCGAAGTTGGCTGAGCCCTCAAGTGCCCCTGCCGCTTTCACGGTGCTCCCGAATCGGCCGGACCCGACAGAGCACGAAGACCTCAGCTCTGGGGACTTTGGGCCACCGCGCATCCGTCCGCCATCGGTCCTGGCCGATTCGGGACTTCCGGCCCTGCCGACACCGTCGTCTACCAGCGGATCATTAGAGCGGGGCTCGAACAGGAGGTCCGATCGTGGAACAGCTGACGACACTGGACGCAGGTTTCCTGGAGGCGGAGGACTCCGATCGTCACACCAGCCTGGCGATCGGCGGCTTGGTCGTCCTGGAGGGGCCTCCCCCCGACCACCCGTCACTGGTATCGATGCTCAGCACCCGGATCAGCGGCTGCCGGCGGTTCATCCAAAAGCTGCAACGGCACCCGTTCGACCTCGTGCCGCCCCGCTGGGTGGACGACCCCGCCTTCACCATGGACCACCATGTCCGGCGGGTCGCGCTGCCGCAGCCCGGTGGCGCCGACGAACTTTTCCGCTTCGTCGCCGACCACATGGCCCGCCGGATGGACCGGGACCGCCCGCTGTGGCACATCTGGGTGATCGAGGGGCTGGCGGACGACCGGTGGGCGATGCTGATCAAGGTTCACCACTGCATCGGCGATGGGATCGCGGCCTCGCACCTGTTCACCGGCCTGTGCGATGACAGCGGCGACACCGATGCCGCCGGTTTCGCCGGGCACATCCGGGGTGCCCGCGATACCTCCCCGGGGCTGTGGCAACGCTTGGCCGACGTCAACGTCAGCCCGATGAGCTGGATGTCCGACCTGTGGAACGTCTCGACCGCGATCGGCTCCGCCGCTGTGCGCGCCGCGCGCGGCACCGTCGAACTGTCCGCCGGGCTGCTGCATCAGGGCACCGGCACCTCATTGAACGGGCCGATGACCTCGATGCGCCGGTACAGCTCCGCGAAGGTGTCGCTCGAGGACGTCAACCTGATCTGCCAGGCCTACGACGTGACCCTCAACGACGTGGCACTGGCCGCCCTGACCGAGGGCTACCGGGGCATGCTGGATCGCCGCGGCGAACGCCCTCTGCCCGAGTCCATGCGCACCCTGGTGCCGGTGTCGACCCGCCGCAGCGATGCCTTGGGCCAGACCGACAACCGGGTCTCGGTGATGCTGCCCTACCTGCCGGTCGAGGAGGAGAACCCGGTGCGGCGGCTGCAGCTGGTGCACTCGCGGCTGAGCAGAACCAAGAGCACCGGGCAGCGCCAAGCCGGCAGCGCGTTCGTCTCGGCGGCCAACTACGTGCCGTTCCCGGTGACCGCGTGGGCGGTGCGACTGCTGACGCACCTGCCGCAGAACGGTGTCACCACCATCGCCACCAACGTGCCGGGTCCGTCACGGACCCTGCACATCATGGGCCGCAAGGTGGTTGACGTGTTGCCGGTGCCGCCGATCGCGCTGCAGCTGCGCACCGGGGTGGCGATGCTCAGCTATGCCGATCACCTGTTCTTCGGGGTGCTGGCCGACTTCGACACCATGCCCGATGTCGACGAGTTCGCCCGTAGCATCGAGGCCTCCGTGGCCCACCTCGTGGCGAGCGCCAAGCGGCGCAAGATGATTCGGGAGCGCGCGGAGCGCCGGCGGCTGTCGCTGGTTGCTACGGGCTAGCTTCGCTCAGCCCGGCAGCACCGGCGCCGCGCCGGGCACCATGAACGGCGCCAGCGGCGACCAGCTCTGCTCGTCCTCGGCCGCCGAGGACGACAGCGCCAGCACCCCGCGTGGATCGGCCACGTAGACCGTGGACGGGTCGGCGACGATCGTCGACACCGGCAGCTGCAGGTTGCCGCTGGGGGCATCCGAGTTGACCCCGTCGATGTTGACGTAGGACACCGGATGCTTCGGGTCGGACCGACTCACCACGATGTCGTCGCCGGTGCGCCAGCTCAGCGACACCACCGAGGAGCCCAGCCCAAAGCCCAGCCGCCGGGGGTAGTTCAGCACGAACTGGCCGCCCGGATTCTGCACGACACCGGCCAGGATCACCTGCCCGCCGATCACCATGGCGGCACGGGTGCCGTCGCGGGACAGCTGCAACTCACTGATCGGCCCCGGGAATCTCGCGTTCACCGCACCGGAGTCCACCGGGATGCGGGCCGGGCGGCCGGAGGCCACCTCCTGGATCGCGCGCAACACATTGTTGCCGTCGACCACCACCCATACCGCTTCGTCCAGCGACCAGCTCGGCCGCGACAGCGTGCGTCCCTCGGCGGCCTGCACAGCCTCACCCCCGAGGTCGCCGATCCACAGCGTGGCGGCCGGGTCGGGGCCGCCGGGATGCACCACCACCGATGCCACCTGGTGCCCGTTGCGCGACAGCGCGGACGACTCCTGGTCGGGTTCGCGGCCGAACGCTCCGGGCACCCGGTCGGCATGCTGCCCGTCCAGTGCGAGCAGCGACCCGCCCACCAGCGCGTGCACCCCGGCGCCGGCCCCATCGGAGGCGCCCGGATCGGTGGTGGCCACATCGGAGGTCGTCCAGCCGTCCGGGAACCGGTCGTCGAGCGCCGCGCCGTCGGCGTCAATCACATAGGGGCCCTTGATGTCGGCCCGGGCCAAGGTCCAGATCAGTTGTGCGGCAAGCAGTTGCCTGGTGTTGGGGTCGGTGGCCGACAAGCTGTCCAGGTCGATCTTGGCTCCGCCGTAGCCGCGGCCCACCCCGCTTTTGCCGCCGTCGGCGCGAGTCACCGGCCCGCGCAACCGCAACGGCGCCGCCAGCAGGTTGCGCACCCCGGCCATCTCCGGGCGCGGACCGGCGATCAGCTTGGACACCAGTTCGGTGGCCAAATGGTCGGGGTCGGACACCGCGACGTAGCGCGGATCAGGAACCACCGTCTTGCCGGTGGGGTCGACGAAATACAACGTGTTGCGTTTGTAGGTGGCCTGGAACTGCTGCCAGTCCAGGAAGACCCCGTTGGGCAACCGGTCGATGCGCCAGCCGTCGGAGGTCTTGAGCAGTTCGATCGGCTCCGGTGCCGGCAGGGCGCCCTCGGCGGTCTCGAAGACCCCCATGTCCGACAGCGACCCGAGCATGTCGGCCCGCATAGTGACCGCCACCCGGTCGGCGCTGCGGGTTTCGACGAACACCACGTTGTCGATCAACAGCGCGCTGCCGGCATCGTCCCAGGCATCCGATGCGGACTGGGTGAGGAACTGCCGGGCCGCCCGATGCCGGTTGGCCGGATCGGCGGTCGCCTTGAGGAATTCCCGCAGCAGCACATCGGGGTCCATGCCCGGGGTGGGCTTGGGCAGCACCGATGGCGGCGGCGCATCCACGGTGCCGATCGCCTGCGGGGCCGACGTGCTGGGCACCCCGGCACAGCCGGCCACTGCCGAGGTGAGCGCCAGGGCCAGTGCCAGGATCAGCGCCACCGGCCCAATCCGGCGCATCACCCGCTCCGCTCGGCGTGTTCGCGCGCCCGCTGGCGCCGTTCCCGGCGCTCGGCGGGGCTCACCGGCTTCATCGGAAGCGGACTGGTGGTGACCTTGTGCCCGCGCACCAGCGGCAGGGTGAGCCGGAAGCAGGCGCCCTTGCCGGGTTCGCCCCAGGCCTCCAGCCGGCCCTGGTGCAGCCGGGCGTCCTCGACGCTGATCGCCAGTCCCAGCCCGGTCCCCCCCGAGCGCCGCACCCGCGACGGGTCGGCCCGCCAGAACCGGCTGAAGACCAGCTTCTCCTCCCCGGGACGCAGCCCCACCCCGTGATCGCGCACGGTCACCGCGACGGTGTCGTCGTCGGCGGCCATCCGGATCACCACCGGCTTGTGCTCGGCGTGGTCGATGGCGTTGGCGATCAGGTTGCGCAGGATCCGTTCCACCCGGCGCGGATCGACCTCGGCGATCACGCCCTCGGCGGGCACGTCCACCTTGAGTTCGACACCGGCCTCGGCGGCCAGGTGGCCCACGTTGTCCAGGGCGCTGTTGACCGTCGTCCGCAGATCCACCGACTCCACCGACAGTTCGGCCACCCCCGCGTCGTGCCGGGAGATCTCCAACAGGTCGTTGAGCAGCGACTCGAACCGGTCCAGTTCACTGACCAACAGCTCGGTGGAGCGCCGCAGCGAGGGCTCCAGGTCCTCGCTGTGATCGTGGATCAGATCGGCGGCCATCCGCACCGTGGTCAACGGGGTGCGCAGCTCATGGCTGACGTCGGAGGTGAACCGGCGCTGCAGGTTGCCGAACTCCTCGAGCTGGGTGATCTGGCGCGACAGGCTCTCGGCCATGTCGTTGAACGACACCGCCAGCCGCGCCATGTCGTCCTCGCCGCGCACCGGCATCCGTTCGGACAGATGCCCTTCGGCGAAGCGTTCGGCGGTACGGGCCGCCGCCCGTACCGGCAGCACCACCTGCCGCGACACCAGCAGCGCGATGCCGGCCAGCAGCACCAGCAGCACCAGGCCCCCGGTGGCGATGGTGCCGCGCACCATGCTGATCGTGTTGCGTTCGGTGCCCAGCGGATAGATCAGGTACAGCTCCAGGTTGGTGATGCGCGAGGTGGTCGGCGTCCCGATCACCAGCGCCGGGCCGGAGAACCCCTCGACGTGCACGGGGGCGTACTGATAGCTGACCTGACCGGCCTTGACGAATTCGCACAGCGCTCCAGGCACCTGATCGACCGGCCCGGCGGTGGTCGCCGCGCGCGGCCCCTCGCCGAGCACCACCAGCACCGCGTCGAAGGCACCGCCGGTTCCGCTGTCGGTTTTGGACATCAGGGTGTTGCGGGCCAGTTGCAGGCTCGAGGTCAGTGAGCGAGCCTCCTCGCCGCCGACGATGCCGCCGGCCGTGACACGGGCCCGCGCGATCTGCTCGGTGGCCGCCCGGACCTTGACGTCAAGAACCCGATCAGTGATCTGGCTGGTCAGCACGAAGCCGAGAGCCAGGATGACAGCTGCCGACAATCCGAGCGTCAGCACCACGACCCGCAGCTGCAGTGAGCGCCGCCAGGCGATCTGCACCGCGCGACGCAGCGTGTTCACGCCGAGCAGTAACGGACCGGACCGCCGGGGGCGCCGTTTGGAGCTGAAGATCACTTGCGCTTCACCTCAGCATCGCTGGCGCTCTGCCTCGTCGAAGACGCGAGGATCACCGCAGCCGCTCCCCGGTGGGGATCACGGAGGTCCGGCCTTGTAACCCACTCCTCGAACGGTCAGCACCACAGTCGGGTTCTCGGGGTCTTGCTCCACCTTGGCCCGCAGGCGCTGGACGTGCACGTTCACCAGCCGGGTGTCGGCCGGGTGCCGGTATCCCCACACTTGTTCGAGCAGCACCTCACGAGTAAACACCTGGCGGGGTTTACGTGCCAGCGCCACCAGCAGGTCGAACTCCAGGGGGGTCAGGGAGATCTGTTCACCGGCCCGGCTCACCTTGTGCGCCGGCACGTCGATGTCGATGTCGGCGATCGACAGCATCTCTGCCGGCTCGTCGTCGTTGCGGCGCAGCCTCGCCCGCACCCGGGCGACCAGTTCCTTGGGCTTGAACGGTTTCATGATGTAGTCGTCGGCGCCCGACTCGAGCCCGAGCACCACGTCGACGGTGTCGGTCTTGGCGGTCAGCATCACGATCGGCACGCCGGAGTCCTTACGCAGCACCCGGCAGACGTCGATGCCGTTCATGCCGGGCAACATCAGGTCCAGCAGCACCAGATCGGGCCGCAGCTCATGCACTGCGGTGAGTGCCTGAGTGCCGTCACCGACGACCGCGGTGTCGAAGCCCTCCCCACGCAACACGATGGTGAGCATCTCGGCGAGCGACGCGTCGTCGTCGACGACAAGAATCCTTTGCCTCATGGCGTACATGGTGTCACCCGATAGTGACAAAAGCCTGCTACCACACGCGTGTTTTGCAGGTTAACCGCTCAGATCAGCCGCCAGCGCCGCCGGGGCCACCGTCGGGCCGACCACCTGCCACCGACCCCCGAAGCCGGCCTGCGCCAACCCGCGGTACACCTCGCCGGTGCGGCGCTGCAGGCCGTCGTCACGTTCATAGCTGTCCCGCGCCCGAGCGCTGTCGTGCGCCTCACGGTTCCGGGCCCGCTGGGCGGCGAGTTCGGCGGGCACATCCAGCAGCACCTGCCAGTCCGGTGCGGGCAGCCCGAGCCGCTCGAATTCGAGCTGCCGCACCCAGTCCACCATCTCCCCGTCGGCGCCCTGGTGCAGCCGGGCGGCGCTGTAGGCGGCGCTGGAGGCGACGTACCGGTCGAGGATCACCACGTCGTTGCCGCGGCACAGCGCATCGATCTCGTCCTTGGCGCCGGCGCGGTCCAGCGCGAACAGCATCGCCATCGCATACACCGAGTCGGCCAGGTCACCGTGCTGCCCGCGCAGCGCCTCGGCGGCCACATCGGCGGTCAGCGAGACGCCGTAGCGCGGGAAGGCCAGGTTCGCCACCGACTTACCGTCGGCCTCGAACGCCGCGCGCAGCCCCGTGGTCAGGGTGTTCTTGCCGGCGCCGTCAACGCCTTCGATCGCGATCAGCACGTGTCCACCCTTGCCGAGCAGACGCGAAAGCACCCAAATTCGGGTGAAATTGGGTGCTTTCGCGTCTGGTCGCGCCTGAGATCAGTACCGGTAGTGGTCCGGCTTGTACGGGCCCTCGACGTCGACGCCGATGTACTCGGCCTGGTCCTTGGTCAGCTTGGTCAGCGTGCCGCCCAGGGCCTCGACGTGGATGCGGGCCACCTTCTCATCGAGGTGCTTGGGCAGCCGGTAGACCTCGTTGTCGTACTCGTCGCCCTTGGTCCACAGCTCGATCTGGGCGATCACCTGGTTGGAGAAGCTGTTGCTCATCACGAACGACGGGTGGCCGGTGGCGTTGCCCAGGTTGAGCAGCCGGCCCTCGCTCAGCACGATGATCGAGCGGCCCGTGTCACCGAAGGTCCACACGTCGACCTGCGGCTTGACGTTGTCGCGGGTGGCACCGGAGGTCTCCAGCGCGGCCATGTCGATCTCGTTGTCGAAGTGGCCGATGTTGCCCAGGATGGCCTGGTTCTTCATCGCCTTCATGTGCTCGAGGGTGATGATGTCCTTGTTGCCGGTGGTGGTGATGACGATGTCGGCGTCGCCGATCGCCTGCTCGACGGTCGCGACGTCGTAGCCCTCCATCAGCGCCTGCAGGGCGTTGATCGGGTCGATCTCGGTGACCGTGACCCGCGCACCCTGGCCCTTGAGCGACTCCGCGCTGCCCTTGCCGACGTCACCGAAGCCGCAGACCAGGGCCTTCTTGCCGCCGATCAGCGCGTCGGTGCCGCGGTTGATGCCATCGATCAACGAGTGCCGGCAGCCGTACTTGTTGTCGAACTTGCTCTTGGTGACCGAGTCGTTGACGTTGATCGCCGGGAACACCAGCTCGCCGGCGGCGGCCAGCTGGTACAGGCGCAGCACGCCGGTGGTGGTCTCCTCGGTGACACCCTTGACCGACTCGGCGATCTGGGTCCACTTGTTCTTGTCGGTCTCGAAGCGCGCGCGCAGCGTGCCCAGGAAGACCTTCCACTCGTGGGAGTCGCCGTCCTCGGCGGGCGGCACCACGCCGGCCTTCTCGTACTGGGCGCCGCGCAGCACCATCATGGTGGCGTCGCCGCCGTCGTCGAGGATCATGTTGGTCGGCTCGCCGTCCCAGGTCAGGGCCTGCTCAGCGCACCACCAGTACTCCTCCAGCGACTCGCCCTTCCAGGCGAACACCGGGGTGCCCTTGGGCTCCTCGACGGTGCCGTGCGGCCCGACGACGACCGCGGCGGCGGCGTGGTCCTGGGTCGAGAAGATGTTGCACGACGCCCAACGGACTTCGGCACCGAGGTCCACCAGCGTCTCGATGAGGACGGCGGTCTGGATCGTCATGTGCAGCGAGCCGGTGATCCGGGCGCCCTTGAGCGGGTTGACGCCGTGGTACTCCTGGCGCAGCGCCATCAGGCCCGGCATCTCGTGCTCGGCGAGCCGGATCTCCTTACGGCCGAAGTCGGCCAGCGACAGGTCAGCGACCTTGTAGTCGATGCCGTTGCGGCTGTCCGCGGTCAAACTCATCTGTACGCCCCCGTAGGTTCGGTGAATTAGCTCCGCTACAAGCTACCGGCGCGGGTTCGCGGCAGCTCGGGCGGGTCAATCGGCGTCGATGACGCCGTAGGCCTCGGCGGCCGGCGTGAACAGCCGGGCCAGGTCGGCGGCCACATCGTGATCGGCTTCCGGCGGCATGGACACGTAACTCATGGCCAGCCGGACGACGGCGCGGGCCAGGATGCCGGCGTCGGAATCGCTGGCCTTGACCCAGCTGTGCATGAACGACGACGTGAGCCGCTGCGAGCAGCGGGTGATGATCGGCCCGCTGTCGGTGGTGATGATCTGCAGCAGGTCGGGCTTGGCCACCCCCGTCAGCAGCGAGATCACCAGCGGGTCGGCGGCTGAGGAGGTGAAGAAGGACCGGAAGCCTTCCAGGAACGCGGCGTGGATGTCGCCGACGTTGCCGTAGAGGGCCCGCTCGACGGCGTCGACGAGCCGGTCGGCCAGCCTGATCGCATAGCCCTGCGCCAGGCCCTGGCGCGAGCCGAACTCGTTGTAGATGGTCTGCCGACTCACTCCGGCGGCCCCGGCAACGTCGGCCAGCGTGATCGACGACCAGTCCCGGCTGGTCAGCAGTTCCCGCATCGCATCGAGCACCGAGTCGCGCAGCAGCGCCCGGGATGCCTCGGCGTAGGGGATGCGTTTCACCACCGCGAGATTAGCGGTTGTCACGGCCGGACGACTTCCATCATCTCGAAATCGGTCTCGGCCGCGCCGCAGCTCACCATCACACCGCCTCCGCGTAGCGGGCCAGGATCTTGTCCCGGCGGCGCGGCACGATGTTGACCCGGGTGATGTCGCCGCCGTAGTGCGCAAGCACCCGGTGATCCATCAGCCTGCGCCACAACGGCGGGAAGTAGGTCAGCCCGATCAGCGACGCATACCCGCTGGGCAGGTTCGGCGCCTCGGACATGCTGCGCAGCGTCTGGTATCGCCGGGTCGGGTTGGCGTGGTGGTCGCTGTGCCGCTGCAGGTGGTAGAGGAACAGGTTGGTCACCAGATGGTCGGAATTCCAGCTGTGCTCGGGTGTGCAGCGCTCATAGCGGCCGTTGGCGCGGGTCTGACGCAGCAGGCCGTAGTGCTCGATGTAGTTCACCGACTCCAGCAGCGAGAAACCGTAGACGGCCTGGATAACGACGAACGGGATCAGCGCCGGGCCGAACACCGCGATCAGCACACCCCACAGCACCACTGACATCAGCCACGAGTTGAGCACGTCGTTGGACAAGACCGCCTTCGGGCTCCAAAGACTCAAGTCCAGCCGGCGCAGGCGCGCCGCCTCCAGCTCCCACGCCGAGCGCAGCCCACCGATGACGCTGCGCGGAAAGAACTCCCAGAACGTCTCGCCGAACCGGCCCGAGGCCGGGTCTTCGGGGGTGGCCACCCGCACGTGGTGGCCGCGATTGTGCTCGACGTAGAAGTGCCCGTAGCAGCTCTGCGCGAGGGTGATCTTGGACAACCACCGCTCCAACTTCACCCTCTTGTGCCCGAGTTCATGGGCGGTGTTGATGCCGACGCCACCCAGGGCTCCCACCGACAGCGCCAGCCCGATCTTGGCGAACCAGCTGAGCGACCCCTCGACGCCCAGCCAACTCAGATCGGTCGCGGTGAACAGGTAGGCGCCCAGCACGGCGCTGGCGTACTGGCACGGAATGTAGGCGTAGGTGCAGTAGCGGTAGTACCGGTCGTCCTCCAGGTGCGCCATCACCTCATCGGGCGGGTTCTGCCCGTCGGCACCGAAGCGCAGATCCAGCGCCGGCAGCAACAGGTAGATCAGGATCGGGCCGATCCAGAACGGCAGCTGCGCAGCCAGGTGCCAGCCGAGCCGGTTCATCGCCCAGATGATCGGCAGCGCAGCGAACAGTGCCGTCGGGGCGATCAGGCCCATCAGCCACAGGTATCGCTTCTTGTCCCGCCATGCCGCCTCGGCACTCATCGATGCCCTCCTTATGAGTTCCACCACTGTCGTGGCTGGACATTACATCTTCAATCGTCCGTCGTCTAGACATTTGATATCGATTTGTAAAATCAGAGGTGCTGGTCCTGGTCAGCGGGTGTGACCCAGCTCCCAGGCACATGCCACACTCGGGACGTGGTTTACGCGATCGCTCGCCCCCAGATCGAGGGGAACATTGCCGTCGGGGAGGACCGCCAACTCGGCTTCGCCGAGTTCGGCGCTCCGCAGGGCCGGGCCATGTTCTGGCTGCACGGCACCCCCGGCGCCCGCCGGCAGATTCCGGTCGAGGCACGGGTCTACGCCGCTGAGGCCAACATCCGCCTGATCGGAGTGGACCGGCCCGGGATCGGCTCCTCGACGCCGTACCAGTACGAGACGGTGTCCCAGTTCGCCGAAGACCTGCGCACCGTGGCCGACACGCTCGGCATCGACAAGATGGCGGTCATCGGACTGTCCGGCGGCGGCCCCTACACGCTGGCCTGCGCTGCCGCGATGCCCGAGCGGGTGGTGGCCGCCGGGATCCTCGGCGGCGTCGCCCCGGCGGTGGGACCCGAAGCCATCGACAGCACGCTGATGACGTTGGCCCGGATCGCCGAGCCGGTGCTGGAGCGGGCCGGACGCCCGATCGGAATGCTGGCCACCGGGTTGATCCGGCTGATCCGGCCGGTGGCATCGCCGGCACTGGAGCTGTACGCGCTGGTCTCCCCCGAAGGCGACCGCCGACTGCTGGGCCGGCCGGAGTTCAAGGCGATGTTCCTCGACGACCTGCTCAACGGCTCCCGAAAGCAGCTCGCAGCGCCCATCGCCGATGCCGTGCTGTTCGCCCGCTACTGGGGTTTCCAGCTCGACGAGGTGAAGGTGCCGGTGCACTGGTGGCACGGCGACGCCGACCACATCGTCCCGTTCTCCCACGGTGAGCACGCGGTCTCCCTGCTGCCCGACGCCCGGCTGTACCCGATGCCGGGCGAGAGCCATCTGGCCGGGCTGGGCCGCGCCGAGGAGATACTGCACGCCCTGTCGCAGGCCTGGGACCGCGACGAGGCGCGCTGACCGACAAATGACAGCACCTCAATCGATCAGAGAGTTATTCGCTCAGCTGGGCCTGCAGGAGGTGGCCTCCGCCGACGGCACCCTGACCATGGAGATGCCGGTCGACGAGCGGGTGGTCAACACCGCCGGCGGGCTGCAGGGCGGGTTGATCGCGACCATGGCCGACGTCGCGGCCGGACAGCTCGCCGCCCGCAGCACCGCCTTCGGCAACGGGATCGCCACCACCGATCTGTTCATCCGCTACCTGCGGCCGATCACCGTCGGGCCCGCGCGCGCCGTCGCGTCGATCCTGCGCACCGGACGGCGCTCGGTGGTGGCCCAGGTCGACATCTACCGGGGCAATGACGATCAGCTCGCCGCCACCGCAACGGTGAACTTCGCCGCCATCGACCTGCCCGGCTGACGGCAGTCGCGGGCCGGCCGTTGCGAGTCAGTGCGCCGCGCTGAGCCGGCTTTCGATGAAGTGCGGCAGCCGGAACCGGCGCGGCGCATGCACGACCGGCTTGTCCTGCGCCGCGCCCCCGCCCTGAGCCGCGGCATAGGCCGCCGAATTGCCGGTGACGGCCAGCACCTGGCCTCGCCAGTTGATGTCGGCCTCCCGGTAGGCCTGCACCAGCGCGCGTTCCAGCAGTTCGTCGGCCTCGTCGATCGACAACGCCGGCAGCTCGAGGAACTCGCCGTCGCGGGCATCGAGCTTGAGCGTGGTCGGGCCGGTCTCGACCAGGTCGCAGTTGGCCCGGATGCTCAACTCGGAGTTGGAGCGTACCAGCCCGGCCAGTGTGTAGGCCGCCAGCAGCGCACGCCCCGCCTCGTCCCCGGCGGGTCCGCAGTCGAAGCGCAGTTGACGCACCGCGGCGAAGCTGAGCACCTGGGTGCGAATGATCCGGCTGCAGCACACGCCGGAGTCGGCTGCCACACGCGAATCGGTCGGTGCACCGTCGACGAGCACTCCGATGATCTCGCCGGACAGCACGCCACGGAAGCGGCTCTGACCGGTGCCGCGGGCGGCGTCGATGGCACCGAACGCCAGGCTGCCCGGGCTCAATTCCATTAGGGCGCGCGCATTCTCGGGGGTGGCTTCGCGCGCCTCCCGGTATCGCGGGTGGGCGATCGCTGGTTTGCCGTCGATGGAGCCGGCCAGAAAGTGTCCGTCAAAAACCCGTTGCGGCAGTTCAAGATCGGTGTAGACCAGCCGGCCACCCTCGTAGGAGACCTGCATGTGCGGCACCCGGCCCAACACCGGATGCTGATCGCGGATCGCCTGCAGCACAGCGGCTTCCACGCGCTGGATCTGTCTCTGATTGTCGTCGACGACCACCGTCGCCGTCGGCTTCCCGTCGATCAGGCGGGTCTCCTGGACAGCAGCCGCCGGACCGCGCCCGGCGCGGTGAGCCGGGCTGATCGCGGCATGGGGTCCGCCGGCCGGGGCCAGTTCGGTGGACACGCTCAGGGTGCTGGCACCGCCGGCCTGACAGGCCGCGGTGAGCTGTTGGTAGGAAAAGCTGGACAAAGCGATCAACCTTTCTGCTCCAGCGAGTCTGGCACAGGTGTCCGGTCCAGGTCCGGCTCGAGATAGATGACGCGCGCTGAGGGCACCGCCGCCCGGATGGCGGCTTCAGCGACGTCGATGGTGGCGGCGACGGACGCCATGTCGAGATCGGGAGCCATCGCGATCTTGGCTCCCACCAGCATCTCGTCCGGCCCGAAGTACTGGGTCCGAAGGTGAATCAGCCGAAGGACGTTGGCGGTCTGCTCCAGCGCCGTGCGGATGGCCTGATCTTCAGCGGGGGTGGCGCCCTCACCGATCAGCAGGCTGTGCATCTCGGTCATCAGGAAGACCGCCACCAAGCCCAGCAGCACACCGATCGCCAAGGTGCCCACGCTGTCCCACACCGGGTTGCCGGTGAGCACGCTGAGTCCGACTGCCATCAGTGCCAGCACCAGGCCGATCAGGGCAGCGGTGTCTTCCAGCAGCACGACAGGAAGCTCCGGGTTGCGGGAGTTGCGCAGGAATCGCCACCAACTGCCCTGCTCCTTCAGCGGCCGCGACTCGGCCAGCGCGGTGCGAAAGCTGTAGGTCTCCAACCCGATCGCCACCACCAGGATGACGATGGCCACCAGCGGCGAGGTCAGTTCCACGGGGTGACGAAGCTTGCGGTAACCCTCGTACAGCGCGAACAGCGAGCCGAGGCTGAACAGCACCAGCGCAACCACGAACGACCAGAAATAGCGGCTGCGCCCGTGCCCGAACGGGTGCAGCGCATCGGCTGCCTTGTTCGCGGCCCGCTGGCCGAACAGCAGCAGCGACTGGTTGGAGGTGTCGACCACCGAGTGCACCGCCTCGGCGAGCATGGCGCCACTGCCGGTGATCAGGAAACCGGTGAACTTCGCAACGGCGATGCCGCCATTGGCGACCAGGGCGGCGACGATCGCCCGGGTGCTACCCGACGAGGACACTCTAGAGACCTATCGTCGCCCGGAACAGGGCGGCCCGCCGCTGAGCCTGCACCCGGATCGGTCCGTCGTCGCTGGGGACCCAGGCCGATTCACCCCGGTGCAACGTCAACTTCCCGGACTTGGCCTGCACCGTGACCGACCCCTCGGTGCACAGCAGGATCTGTGGGCCCTGACCGTCGCAGTGCCGCGAGGGGGCGTCCACCTCGTGGCCGAGGTACTCGCCGTCCAGGGTCAGCCGCGACACGGCGAACTCCTCGGCGGGAGTCTGATAGATGAGCTCCGGCCCATCCACCCGGGTCTCCGGCCGCAGCATCTCCTCGGTGGTGGGAGTGAAGTCCAGCACCCGCAACAGTTCGGGGACATCGACGTGCTTGGGCGTGAGCCCGCCCCGCAGCACGTTGTCGGAGTTGGCCATCACCTCCAACCCGACGCCGTGCAGATAGGTGTGCAGGTTGCCGGCCGACACGAAAATCGCCTCGCCGGGCGCCAGGCTGATCCGATTGAGCAACAGCGCGGCCAGCACACCGGCGTCACCCGGGTAGCGCTCGCCGAGCTCGAGCACCGTACGGGCCTCCGCGGCGAACTCGCCGCCCTCCGAGCTCAGGTAGTGAATAGCCCCCTCGAGCACCGCGGGAACCAGCACATCCAGGTCGGGCTGCGGCGCGGTGATCCAGGTGGTGAACAGGGCGCGCAGGCCGTCGGCATCGGACTGGTCGACATCTGTGGGGGCACCGTCTGGAGGGGAACCGAGAAGATCGATGAACGGGTCGAGGTCGGACACCGCCAACGCCCTCAGCAGCTCGATGGTGCGCGCCGCCGGCCGAAAGCCGGCCAGCGCCTCGAACGGCTGCAGCGCCACCAGCAGTTCGGGTTTGTGGCTGGTGTCGCGGTAGTTGCGGATCGGCGAGGTCACCGGAACCCCGAGCCGCTCCTCACGCTCGTAGCCCTCGATCGCCTGCGCGGCGCTCGGGTGGGCCTGCAGCGACAGCGGCTCGCCGGCGGCCAGCACCTTGACCAGTAACGGCAGCCGGTCACCGAAGCGGGCCTGGGCCACCGAACCCAATTGCCCCTCCGGGTCGGCGGCCAACACATCCAGCAGCGACACCTCGCCCTTGTCGGTCTCCAGACAGGCCGGGTCACCGGGGTGCGCACCCAGCCACAACTCGGCCTCCGGGTGCGCTGCCGGCACCGGTCGCCCGGTGAACTCGGCGATAGCGGTCCTCGACCCCCAGGCGTAGGTCCGTATCGCGCCGCGTAGTAGTTCCACCGTTCCCGTCAACCCCGCAAAATCCGCATGTAGGCGGCGGCCATCTCCAACCGCACGGCCAACACCGCAAGCTGCTGCTCGATCCGGGCCGGGCCGGTCGACGCGGCCGCCACAGGCTCGGCCAGCCCCGCCGTCTCCCCCGGCCCCATCGGCACATCCCCGGCGCCGACCAGGTCGACATCGTGCAGTCCGCTGGTTCGAGCCGCCACCACCGTACGCTCGGCGGCCAGCGTCAGCGCCAGTATCCGCAACCGGTCGCCGGCCGGGCCATCGATCTGCTCGTCATGAAACAGGTCGGCCGCCCCCGTGGCGGCCTGGTCCCGCAGCACGCTCACCGCGTCCGCCAGACCGGCCGCGGCCACCACCGTCCGCCCGATCCGCAGCATGACGGCCGAGCCGTGCCGGGCCAGCGCCAGGGTCGCCGCGCAGTCACCGACCAGTGCCACGTCGCGGCCGACGATGCGATCCGCCAGGATCTTGGCCGGATTGGTGAAGACCTCACGTCCGGCGCTGTTGCGCAGCGCCTCGGCGTCCAGTTCGTCGGCCAGCGCGGGCAGGTCGATCTGCGCGGCTGTGTCCCCCGTCTCCAGCGCATCCAGCACCGCCAGCCCGGCCGCCAGGAAACGCGGCAGGCCGTATTCCGGCGGCACACCGATCCGCGGCTCCAGCACCGCAGCCCGGCCGGCGGTGGCATCACGCAGCGGTCCCTCGTAGGGCGCCACGACCACCACCCGCGCACCGCGCCGCACCCCGGCCGCGGCCGCGGCAACCAGCGCCGGGTCCCCCGGGTCGTCGCCGGCGATGACCACCACGTCCAGCGGCCCGATCCAGGCCGGGGCCTCGGCAGCCAGCACCAGCGGCGCGCCGGCCGAGTCGCCGCGGGCCGCGGCCAGCAGGGTTCCGGCCGACGTCGCCGCGCCGCGGGTCGACACCCAGATCACTGCTCGCGGCGGATAGTCCTTGCTGTCACTGCGCACGGCGTCCAGCGCGCCTTCGTCGACGGCGGCCGCGGTGGCGCGCACCTGCGCACCTGCCATCGACGCCGCCCGCAGCGCCCCGTCGTGGTCCGCGGCCAGCAGGGAATTCGTGTCGTCGAGGTCGACGGTCGACCCCGGAGGCGATCCGGAGTAGCCGGTCACGACCGTGACTTCTCAGCGGCGGTCAGGGCCCCGATCTGCTCGGCCACCTGAGACACCACCGCATCCACCGCGTCGGCGCCGGGCGCTTCGACATTGAGCCGCAGCAGCGGTTCGGTGTTGGAGCTGCGCAGGTTGAACCAGGTTCCGTCGCCCAAGTCGACGGTGACCCCGTCGAGGTGGTCGACGGACACCACGCGCTCGCCGAACGATCCGACCACCGCGTCCACGCACGCCTGGGCGTCGGCGACGGTGTAGTTGATCTCGCCGGACTCCGCGTAGCGCTGATAGTCGGCGGTCAGCTCCGACAGCGGCCGCTGCTGTTCGCCGAGGGCGGCCAGCACGTGCAGGGCGGCCAGCATGCCCGAGTCGGCACCCCAGAAGTCGCGGAAGTAGTAGTGCGCCGAGTGCTCGCCGCCGAAGATGGCCCCGGTCTCGGCCATCTGTGCCTTGATGAAAGAGTGTCCGACCCTCGACCGCAGCGGGGTTCCGCCGCGCTCGACCACCAGTTCCGGCACGGCATGGGAGGTGATCAGGTTGTGGATCACCGTCGCACCGGGTTCGCGGGCCAGTTCGCGGGCGGCGACCAGGCCGGTGACCGCCGACGGGGACACCGGTTCACCACGCTCGTCGACCACGAAGCAGCGGTCCGCATCGCCGTCGAAGGCCAGTCCGATGTCGGCGCCACTGTCCCGAACGAAGGCCTGCAGATCGACCAGGTTGGCCGGATCCAGCGGATTGGCCTCGTGGTTCGGGAAGTTCCCGTCCAACTCGAAGTACAGCGGCAGCAGCGTGATCGACGCGACCGAACCGAACACCGCCGGCGCGGTGTGGCCTGCCATCCCGTTGCCGGCGTCGACGGCGACACGCAGCGGGCGCAGGCCGGTGATGTCGACCAGGGAGTGCAGGAACTGCGCGTAGTCGGCCAGCACGTCACGATCGCTGAGGGCCCCGCGCGGTGCGCCCCGACCGGCAGTCGGGTCGATGCCGTCGATGAGCTGGTCGCGGATCAGGCTCAACCCGGTGTCGGCGCCGACCGGCTTGGCGCCCGCCCGGCACAGCTTGATGCCGTTGTAGGCGGCCGGGTTGTGGCTCGCGGTGAACATCGCGCCCGGGCAGTCCAGCGATCCGGAGGCGAAATAGAGCTGGTCGGTCGAGGCCAACCCGATCCGGACCACATCGAGTCCCTGGGCCAACACCCCCTCGGCGAACGCCGCCGACAGCGGCGGGGAGCTGTCTCGCATGTCGTGGCCGACCACCACCTGCCGGGCTCCCTCGTCGGCCATCAGCCGGGCAAAAGCGGCGCCGACCTCGGCAACCAGGGATTCATCGACTTCCGAACCGACCAAGCCACGTACGTCGTAAGCCTTGATCACACGGTGGACAGCCGCAGCGGGCCGAGACATGGACAGGGCTCCTGACGAAGTGGACTGTTGACGCTCCAGCCTATCCCGTATTCGGCGATCAGTCCGACGGGTCGGGCAACACCCGCAGGTGACCGCGTCGCCGACCGTTACTCTTGCCCGGCGGCCCCGGCGGCGCCAGCACGCCTCCGCCCGAGGTGGTCGCGGGTGCGCCCCGGGTGGCCGACTCGGTCGGCGCGGCCTGCGGGTACCATCCGTTGGCCGGTGCGGCACGCCCCGTCTCGCGCTCGCGAACCGCCTCGGCCAATGCGATCAGGTCGTCCTCCTCGGGGGACACCCACGGGCCGGGGTGACGAACCAGTTCCCACCCGCGCGGGGCGGTGATCCGGCCCGCGTGGCTGAAGCACAGATCCCACGAATGCGGCTCGGCGGCGGTGGCCAGCGGGCCGACCACCGCGGTGGAGTCCGAGTAGACGAACGTCAAGGTCGCCACCGCGTAATGCGGGCACGCTGGGCGGCAGCAGCGACGCGGAACGTTCACGCCCGTGAGGCTATCGTGGCCGCGCGCCGCCGGTGCGCCGGACACGCGCAATGAGCGGAGACCCTATGCGCAACCGTTACCATCGCTGCGTGATCGCCACGCGTCGCCCCCGGCGCGGCCGCGAGCCCCGCGGGCCGCTGCTGCCGCCGTCCGTACCTGGCTGGCGCACCCGTGCCGAACGATTCGACATGGCGGCGCTGGAGGCCTACGAGCCCATCGAACAACGCTGGAAACAACGGCTGTCGGCACTGGATGTGGCCGTCGACGAGATTCCGCGGATCACGGCCAAAGACCCCGACAGTGTGCAGTGGCCGCCCGAAGTGGTCGCCGATGGGCCCATTCCCCTGGCCCGCTTGATACCTGCCGGGGTGGACGTTCGAGGCAATCCGACTCGGGCGCGAATCCTATTGTTCCGCAAGCCCATCGAGCAACGCGCGAACGACAGCGTCGAACTCGAGGATTTGTTGCACGAAATTCTGGTGGCTCAGGTCGCCACCTACCTGGACGTCGATCCGACCGTCATCGACCCGACGATCGACGACTGACCGTCCCGCTATCAGATGATGCCGCGCTTGAGGCGCCGGCGCTCACGCTCGGACAGGCCGCCCCAGATGCCGAAGCGCTCGTCGTGCGCCAGCGCGTACTCCAGGCACTCGCTGCGCACCGAGCAACGCTGGCAGATCTTCTTGGCCTCCCGGGTCGAGCCGCCCTTCTCCGGGAAGAAGGCCTCGGGGTCGGTCTGCGCGCACAGCGCGCGCTCCTGCCACTCCTCGTTGCTTGCCGAGTCGGCGTCGAACGCATCGAATTCGTCGTATCCCTCAGGCTCGGGAACCAGACTCAGATGCGGTCGGCTGCGGACCGGCTCGACTCCTGCTGATGTGGTCATGTCGGTACCGGCATGCGACGTGCCCCCCATTACGCCCCAAAGGTGCTCATAGGACATGTCCCGCCTCCTCACCTCGTTGCGCGATACTAGATATGTCGCCCGTTTATTGTGATGTAATTCATCCCAATTCGAACATGTGATCGAATCTCGGTCTGCGACACCGGAATCGGCTGGCCAACCGGGAAATGACACTGATGTGATTAGACACGGGTTGACTTGTCCGGTCAAGCCGAATGGCCAAATTCCTTACCATCCCGTGATCGATTTCCGACGTGTCCGAGACCGGCGAGTCTGTGTCATCTAAGCCACACCGCCCTATCGGCGTGTCCTACCGGACCCTGTTTCGCCCCGTCGCGGTGGTCCACCACCGCGACCGTTTCGCCGTCAAAGGTACTGTCGTGCGCTGTGAAGGTCACGGTTCTCGTCGGGGGGGTCGGCGGCGCCCGATTCCTGCTCGGCGTCCAGAAACTGCTGGGTCTGGGCCAGTTTGCCGACGGCGCCGACGGCAGGAAAGACTCAGCCGCCCACGAGCTGACCGCGGTCGTCAACGTCGGCGACGACGCCTGGATGCACGGGGTGCGCATCTGTCCGGATCTGGACACCTGCATGTACACCCTGGGCGGTGGCGTTGACCTCGAGCGCGGCTGGGGCCACCGTGACGAAACCTGGAACGCCATGGCGGAGTTGGCCCACTACGGCATGCAACCGGACTGGTTCAGCCTCGGCGACCGCGACCTGGCCACCCACCTGGTCCGCACCCAGGCGCTGCGCGCCGGCTACTCGCTGACGGAAGTGACCGCGGCGTTGTGCGACCGCTGGCAGCCGGGCGCCAGGCTGCTGCCGGTCACCAACGACAGCTGCGAAACCCATGTGGTCATCACCGATCCCGAAGACGACAGTCAGCGCGCCGTGCACTTCCAGGAATGGTGGGTGCGCTACCGCGCGGGAGTCCCGACCCACGGATTCGGCTTCGTCGGCTCCGAGAAGGCGACGGCGGCACCGGAAGTGATCGATGCCATCGCCGGAGCCGACATCGTGCTGCTGGCCCCGTCCAATCCGGTGGTGAGCATCGGCGCCATCCTGGCCGTGCCCGGCATCCGGGCGGCACTGCGGTCCACACCGGCGCCCATCGTCGGATACTCGCCGATCATCGGCGGAAAGCCGTTGCGCGGCATGGCCGATACCTGCCTGAGCGTGATCGGCCTGGATTCCACCTCGCAGGCCGTCGGTGAGCACTACGGGGCGCGCAGCGGAACCGGGATCCTGGACCACTGGCTGGTGCACGAGGGCGAGCACGCCGAGATCAACGGCGTCACGGTGCGCAGCGTCCCACTCCTGATGACCGACCCGGCGGCCACGGCCGAGATGGTGCGCGCAGGACTGGAACTCGCGGGCGTGCGATGACCGAACACGGCAGCGCGGCCAGAGTCGAGATCCTGCCGATAACCGGTTTGGGCGAATTCCGGCCGGGCGACGACCTGGCCGCCGCGCTGGCCCAGGCAGCACCGTGGCTGGCCGACGGTGACATCCTGGTCGTCACCAGCAAGGTGGTGTCCAAATGCGAGGGCCGAATAGTGCCGGCGCCACACGACGCCGAGGCGCGTGACGCGCTGCGTCGCCAGCTGGTCGAGGCCGAGGCGGTGCGCGTTCTAGCCCGTAAGGGCCGCACCTGGATCACCGAGAACCGTCTCGGCCTGGTGCAGGCCGCCGCCGGGGTGGACGGCTCCAACGTCGGCGCCGACGAACTCGCCCTCCTGCCGGTCGACCCCGACGCCAGCGCCGCCGCGTTGCGCGACGCACTGGCCGAGCGGCTCGGAGTCGGGGTGGCGGTGGTGATCACCGACACGATGGGCCGCGCCTGGCGCAACGGGCAGATCGATGTCGCGATCGGGGCATCGGGACTGTCCGTCCTCAACGGCTACGCCGGATCGGTCGACCGGCACGGCAACGAGTTGCTGGTCACCGAGGTGGCCGTCGCCGACGAAATCGCCGCGGCAGCCGACCTGGTCAAGGGCAAGCTCACCGATGTTCCGGTGGCGGTGGTGCGCGGGGTCTCCAGCCCCGACGACGGCTCCACGGCCGCCGCGCTGGTGCGCTCGGGGTCCGACGATCTGTTCTGGCTGGGCACCGCCGAGGCCATCGAGATCGGGCACCGCCAGGCCCAGCTGTTGCGCCGCTCTGTGCGCACGTTCTCCGGGGAGCCGGTGCCGGCGCAGCTGGTCACCGACGCGATGGCCGAGGCGCTGACCGCCCCGGCGCCGCACCACACCCGGCCGGTGCGGTTCGTGTGGCTGCAGACCCCGGCCCTGCGCACCCGGCTGCTCGATGCGATGGCCGACCGCTGGCGCGCCGACCTGACCGGCGACGGCAAGTCACCCGAGGCAGTCGAGAAGCGGGTCGCTCGTGGCCGGATCCTTTACGATGCACCCGAAGTCGTCATCCCGATCATGGTGCCCGACGGCGCCCACCACTACCCCGACGCCGCCCGCACCGCCGCCGAGCACACCATGTTCACCGTGGCCGTCGGCGCCGCCGTCCAGGCGCTGCTGGTGGCGCTGGCCGTGCGCGGTGTGGGCAGTTGCTGGATCGGGTCCACCATCTTCGCCGCCGAGTTGGTCCGCGACGAGCTGGATCTGCCGCCGGACTGGGAGCCGTTGGGCGCCATCGCGATCGGCTACCCCACCGAACCGCCCGAGCCGCGACCGCCGGCCGACATCGACGATCTGTTGGTGCGGCGGTGAGTCTGCACGACTCCGCGGTCGCGGCGCTGAGAACCTGGGCGGCACCGGATTGGCGGCAGGACTCGCTACGGCATGCGGTGCTGGCGTTTCTGGACGCTCGCAGCGACGCGTGCGCGCGCGAATGCGTACCCGGCCACATCACCGCGTCGACGCTGGTGCTCGACCACACCGGCGAGCGGGCGCTGCTGACGCTGCATCCGCGGGTGGGCCGCTGGCTGCAGCTCGGCGGCCACTGCGAGGACACCGACGCCGACATCCTCGCCGCCGCGCTGCGGGAGGCCACCGAGGAATCCGGCGTCGTCGGGCTGCGACTCGATCCGCAACTGGCGGCGGTGCACGTGCACCCGGTGACGTGCTCGCTGGGCGTGCCGACCCGGCACCTGGATCTGCAGTTCGTGGCGCACGCCCCGGCCGATGCACAGATCGGCATCAGCGACGAGTCGCTGGCCCTGAGCTGGTGGCCGGTGGATGCGCTGCCGCCGGACGCCGACGACGCGCTGCGGCACCTGGTGGCACGCGCCGTGACGATGCCTCAGACGTCGGACGAGTAGCGGATTCCGCAGTCCGGGATCGACACCCCGGGCCACACCCGGGCCCCGCGCAGCAGCTCGCAGCGGGCCCCGATGTCAGCGCCGTCGCCGATCACTCCGTCGCGGATCAGCGCCCGCGGCCCGATCCGGGAGCCGAACCCGATGATCGAGCGTTCGATCACGCTGCCCGCCTCGACCTTGACCCCGTCGAAGATCACCGCTCCGTCCAGCCGGGCGCCCGGGCCGATCTCGGCGCCCCGCCCCACAACCGTGCCGCCGACCAGCACCGCGCCCGGCGCCACCGAGGCGCCGTCGTGCACCAGTGCCTCACCGCGCTGTCCGCCCAATGCCGGCGACGGCGCGATGCCGCGCACCAGATCCGCCGAGCCCCGCACGAAGTCCTCCGGGGTGCCCATGTCACGCCAGTAGCTCGTGTCGACGTAGCCGCAGACCTTGACGTCGTCGGCCAGCAGCGCCGGGAACACCTCGCGCTCCACCGAGACCGGCCGTCCACGCGGGATGGACTCGATCACCTTGCGCGACAACACATAACAGCCGGCGTTGATCTGGTCGGTCGGCGGGTCCTCGGTCTTCTCCAGGAACGCGGTGACCCGGCCGTCCGTGGTGGGCACGCAGCCGAACGCCCGCGGGTCGCCGACCCGTACCAGGTGCAGGGTCGCTTCGGCGGCCTGCTCGCGGTGGTAGCCGTACAACTCGCCCAGGTCCGCCCCGGACAGCACGTCGCCGTTGAACACCATCGCGGTGTCGTGGCGCAGCTTTCCGGCGACGTTGGCAATGCCGCCGCCGGTGCCCAGCGGCTCCTCCTCGGTGACGTAGTCGATCTGCAGGCCCAGTGCGGCCCCGTCGCCGAATTCCTCGGCGAACACCTCCGGCTTGTAGGAGGTGCTGAGGATGACGTGCTCGATGCCTGCGGCGGCGATCCGCGACAGCAGATGGGTGAGGAACGGCAGACCCGCGGTCGGCAGCATCGGCTTGGGCGCTGACAACGTCAACGGCCGTAGCCGGGTCCCCTTGCCGCCCACCAGAACGACGGCATCGACTTGCTGGAGCGTCACGGACGTCCTTTCGTGAGTTTGCGGCGGGCACTGCGCACCGCCAGGCCCGATCGCACTGCCAGCGCCCCCCGCATGGCCGCGCGCAGCGGTGCGCGCCACCAACCGGTGTGCCGGTCGGCGAGGTAGGTGTAGGTACTGCGGTGGTGGGCCGCCAGGTTGGCCGCCGGGTCCTTGCCGGTGGCGTGCCCCTTCTGGTGCAGCACTTCGGCGGTGGGAACGTAGACATTGAGCCAGCCGGCCTTGGCCAGCCGGTCCCCCAGGTCGACGTCCTCCATGTAGAGGAAATAGCGCTCGTCGAAGCCGCCGACCTGCTCGAACGCGGCGCGGCGCACCAGCAGGCAGGCCCCCGACAGCCACCCCACCGGGCGTTCGCTGGGTTCCAGCAGCTCCTGCCGGTAGGCCCGGGTCCACGGGTTGTTGGGCCACAGCGGGCCGACGACGGCGTGCATACCGCCGCTGATCAGGCTGGGCAGGTGGCGTGCCGACGGGTACACCGAACCGTCGGGATCCCGGATCAGCGGGCCCAGCGCGGCGGCCGTCGGCCAGCGCTCGGCGGCCTCGAGCAGGGCGTCGATGCTGCCCGGACCCCACTGCACGTCGGGGTTGGCCACGATGAAGAACTCACCGCACCCGGTGCCTTCGACTTTCAGCAGCGCCACCGCGCTGTTGACCGCCCCCCCGTAGCCGAGGTTGGACCCGGTGTCGTGCAACCGCACGCCGGGATAGCGCTGGACGGCTTCCTGCGGCGCGCCGTCGGTGGAGCCGTTGTCGGCCATCACGACCTGCACCGGGCGGTCGGTGGCCAGGGACAGCGATGCCAGGAATCGATCCAGGTGCCACCCCGGCGAATACGTCACCGTCACCACCGACAGGGCCTCACTCACGGCGTAGAGGTTATCTGCCGAGCGCGGCGGCCAGTGCATCGCTCCACCCCCGTAGCGGCGCCAGGCCGGCCCGGGCCGAGGAGACCCCCGACAGCGCGGAGTACTGCGGCCGGGCCGCCGGACGGGGGTGCGCGGCGCTGCTGACCGGGCGCACCCGGTCGGGGTCGGCGCCGAGGGCGGCGTACACCGCGCAGGCCTGCTCGTATCGGCTGGCTGCCCCGGCGTTGGCGGCGTGCAGCACCCGGGCGTCGGGCCAGGCATCGGCCAGGGCCAGCAGTGCGTCGACCAGGTCCCCGACATAGGTCGGTGAGCCGATCTGATCGTCGACCACCTCGACGCCTCCGTCGCCGGCGGCCTTGTTCCGCATCACCGCGACGAAGTCGGTGCCGCCTGCGGCACCGGTGTAGACCCATGCGGTGCGCACCACCACGGCGTCCGGCGAGGCCGCCAGCACCGCGTTCTCGCCGGCGAGTTTGGTGCTGCCGTAGACGGACAGCGGCCGGGTCGCGTCCCCCGGCTCATACGGGCGCGGCGGGTCGCCTCCGAAGTCACCGTCGAAGACGTAGTCGGTGGAGATGTGGATCAGCCGGGCGCCGGCCCGGGTGCAGGCGGCGGCCAAGTGGCCCGGCCCGGCCGCGTTGACGGCGAACGCGCGGTCGGCGTCGGTCTCGGCGGCGTCGACGTTGTTGTAGGCCGCACAGTTCACCAGCACGTCCCCGGAGCGCAGGTCGACGGCGTCCACCGCGGCCGGATCGGTGATGTCGCACTGCGCCGACGTGAGCGTCAGCAGGTCACGGCCCTGTTCGGCGGCGCGTGCGGTCAGGAAGGTGCCGACCTGGCCGCCTGCTCCGGTGATCACTATTCGCGCTGTCACTTAACGCCGCTCCTCTTCATCGCTTCGTTCCGCATCGTCGTCGGCGGCGAGCTCATGCGGCAGTTCCAGCTTCGCCTCTCCTTCGTCGAGGCTCGCTGAACCGCCCAGCTTATGCGGCGGTCCCAGCTTCGCCTCTCCTTCGTCGAGGCTCGCTGAACCGCCGAGCTTATGCGGCGGTCCCAGCTTCGCCTCTCCTTCGTCGAGGCTCGCTGAACCGCCGAGTCTGGCACGCCGACGTCGGCTACCACCGATACAGCAGTGACACAAGTAGCCTGAAGTGATGCCTGTGCAACGTGTGGTTCGTGTGATTGCCACGGTGGCAGCCGTCACCATCGTTCTCGGCACCGGGGTCGCCTGGAGCCGTGTCCGGTCCTTCGAGGACGGCATCTTCCACGTCGCCTCGATGGCGCTGGGCAAGGGCGGATCCGACGGCGCGGTCGACATCCTGCTGGTCGGGATGGACAGCCGCACCGACGCCCACGGCAACCCGCTGACTCCCGAGGAGCTGACCGCGCTGCGGGTCGGCGACGACGACGCCACCAACACCGACACCATCATCCTGGTCCGCATTCCCAACAACGGGAAGTCGGCCACTGCGATCTCGATCCCCCGAGACTCCTACGTAGAGGCTCCCGGCCTGGACAAGACCAAGATCAACGGCGTCTACGGCGCCACCAAACTCGAGACCGCCGATGCGTTGTTCGCTGCCGGGATGGATGCGCCGCAGGCCCAGGCGCGCGGCACCGAGGCGGGCCGCGAGGCACTGATCAAGACGGTGGCCGACCTGACCGGTGTCACCGTCGACCACTACGCCGAAATCGGGTTGCTCGGCTTCTCGCTGATCACCGATGCGCTGGGCGGGGTCGACGTCTGCCTCAAAGAGCCGGTGTACGAAGAACTCTCCGGTGCGGACTTCCCGGCAGGCTGGCAACGACTCAGCGGAGCGCAGGCCCTGAGCTTCGTCCGGCAGCGCCACGAACTCCCGCACGGCGATTTGGACCGGGTCCGCCGTCAGCAGGCGGTGATGGCGGCGCTGGCGCACCAGGTGATCTCCGGTAAGACGCTGTCCAGCCCGGCCACCATGTCTCGACTGCAGGCGGCGGTGCAGCGGTCGGTGGTGCTGTCGGCGGGCTGGGACCTGATCGATTTCATCACCAAGGCCCAGGATCTGGCCGCGGGCAAGGTTGCGTTCGCCACCATCCCGGTTCTGGAGGAAGCCGGCTGGAGCGACGACGGCATGCAGAGCGTGGTGCGGGTCGATCCCGAACAGGTCTCGCAGTGGGTGGCCGGCCTGCTCCATGACCAAGAAGAGGGCAAGACCGACCAACTGGCGTACGACCCGGAACACACCACCGCCAGCGTGCTCAACGACACCGATATCAACGGCCTGGCCGCGGCGGTGTCAGGTGTGCTCAACGCCAAGGGATTCGGCACCGGGTCTGTCGGGAACAACGAAACCGGCCACGTGCCCACCAGCCAGGTCCAGGCCGCCGACGCCGACGACCCCGGCGCGCACGCGGTGGCCAAGGATCTGGGCGGGCTGCCGGTGGTGAGCAACGAGTCGGTGCCGGCCGGTGCCGTTCGGGTCGTGCTGGCCAACGACTACACCGGACCGGGATCGGGCCTGGGCGCCGGGGGCCGCGCGGAGCTGGCCGGGCTGTCCGGCGTCGAAGACGGTGCGGCGCCCCAAATCCCAGCTCCGTCACCGATTCTGACGGCGGGTTCGGGCGACCCGCAATGCGTGAACTAACGTCGCTGAGGTGACCAACCTCAGCTCGGCGATCCTTGATCCGATCATGCGCGCCGACCCGGTCGGACCACGCATCACCTATTACGACGACGCCACGGGCGAGCGCATCGAGTTGTCCGCGGCCACCCTGGCGAACTGGGCCGCCAAGACCGGCAACCTGTTACGCGACGAGCTCGGCGCCGGGCCGGGCAGCCGCATCGCGATACTGCTGCCGGCGCACTGGCAGACCGCGGCGGTGCTGTTCGGCGCGTGGTGGATCGGCGCGGAGGTGCTGCTAACCGAACCCGACGGGGACGCCGACGTCGCGTTGTGCACCGCGGCCCGACTCGATGACGCCGACGCGGCGGTGGCCGGCTCCGGTGGTGAGGTGGTGGTGTTGTCGCTGGATCCGTTCGGCCGGCCGGCACCGGACCTGCCGGTGGGTGTCACCGATTACGCGACGGCGGTACGGGTGCATGGCGACCAGATCGCCGCCGAGCTCCGCCCCGGCCCAGCCCTGGCCGGCGCGTCCAGCGACGAGGTGCTGGCATCCAGCCGGGCGTCGGCGGCCGCCGCGGCGTTGACGTCGTCGGATCGAGTGTGGTCTGCCAACAGCTGGGACACCCCGGCCGAGCTGATCGACAACATGCTGACGGTGTTCGCCGCCGGCGCGTCGCTGGTCCAGGTCGGCAACCCCGACCCGGGCGTGCAGGAACGCCGCCGGGACACTGAGAAGGTGACCCGCTCGCTGGCCTGACCCGACGGCGGGCAGACCGTCGGGGCCACCGATCCACAACTCATGCATAAATGCCTATATGCTGATACTCTGTCGAAGCGAAAGCCGAATGCGGAAAGGGGATTACTCATGGCGGTACAGGGACTGCTGGTAAAGGCGGCCGGAACGGTGTTCACCGGGTTGGTCGGGGTGAGCGCGTATGAGCTGGCACGCAAGGCATTGGAGAAGGCTCCGCTGCACCAGGCCGCGGTGACCGCCACCGAATGGAGCCTGCGCGGAACCCGCCGGGCCGAGGAGGTCGCCGAGTCGGCGCGACTGAAGGTGGCCGACGTGGTCGCCGAGGCACGCGAACGCATCGGCGAGGAGGCCACCCCGCCGGCGGCGGCAGTCGAGCACGACCACGACCACTGATCGTGGGCGCGCGCGGCGACGACGTTGGCCCGCCCAGCCACCCGAAGGAGTGAAGCCATGACCGCCACCGTCGACGAACTCACGGTCGTCTCCGATGCCGCCGGCCGGATGCGGGTGCGGGTCCCCTGGGTCCGCTCCGACTCCCGGCGCGCAGTGGCGGCCGAAGAGGCGGCCGGGCGCATCAACGGGGTGCGCACCGTGCACGCCTATCCGCGCACCGGCGCGGTCGTGGTGTGGTACTCGCCGAAGCGGTGTGACACCGCCGAGGTCCTGGCGGCGATCAGCTCCGCGGCCACCGTCGCCGCCGAGCTGATCCCGGCCCGGACCCCGCGCTCGGCGGACATCCGCAACACCGACGTGCTGCGCATGGTGATCGGCGGAGCGGCGCTGGCACTGCTGGGGGTGCGCCGCTACGTGTTCGCCCGGCCTCCCCTGCTCGGGCCCAGTGGCCAACTCGTCGCCACCGGGGCGACGGTCTTCATGGGTTACCCCTTCCTGCGGGGCGCACTGCGCTCGATCCGGTCGGGCAAGGCCGGCACCGACGCACTGGTGACCGCCGCGACCGTCGCCAGCCTGGTGCTGCGGGAGAACGTGGTGGCCCTGACCGTGCTGTGGCTGCTCAACATCGGCGAGTACCTCCAGGATCTGACACTGCGGCGGACCCGGCGCGCGATCTCGGATCTGCTGCGCGGCAACCAGGACACCGCCTGGGTCCGGGTGGGCCAAGGTCCCGCGGACAACCCGGAATACACCGAAGTTCAGGTGCCGATCGACACGGTGCAGATCGACGACGAGGTGATCATCCACGACCACGTGGCGATCCCGGTCGACGGCGAGATCGTCGACGGGGAGGCCATAGTCGACCAGTCCGCCATCACCGGGGAGACGCTGCCGGTCAGCGTGATCGCCGGGGCGCGAGTGCACGCCGGTTCGGTGGTGGTCCGCGGCCGGGTGGTGGTGCGTGCCACCGCGGTGGGCAACCAGACCGTGATCGGCCGCATCATCAGCCGCGTCGAGGAGGCGCAGCACGACCGCGCACCGATCCAGACCGTCGGCGAGAACTTCTCCCGCCGCTTCGTGCCGGCCTCCTTCATCCTGTCGGCGCTCACTCTGGCGCTCACCGGTGACGTCCGCCGCGCGATGACCATGCTGCTGATCGCCTGCCCGTGCGCGGTGGGATTGGCCACCCCGACGTCGATCAGCGCGGCGATCGGCAACGGGGCCCGGCGCGGCATCCTGATCAAGGGCGGCTCGCATCTCGAGCAGGCCGGCCGGGTGGACGCGATCGTGTTCGACAAGACCGGCACGCTCACCATCGGACGTCCAGTGGTCACCAATATCGTTGCGATTCACAAAGATTGGCAACCCGAGCAGGTGCTCGCCTACGCCGCCAGCTCGGAGTTGCACTCCCGGCACCCGCTGGCCGAGGCGGTGATCCGCTCCACCGAGGAACGCCACATCAGTATCCCGCCGCACGAGGAGTGCGAAGTCCTGGTCGGGCTGGGCATCCGCACCTGGGCCGACGGCCGCACCCTGCTGCTGGGCAGCCCGAATCTGCTGCGCTCGGAGAAGGTCCGCATCTCGAAGAAGGCGTCGGACTGGGTTACCAAGCTACGGGCTCAGGCCGAGACACCGCTGCTGCTGGCGGTCGACGGCACCCTGGTCGGGCTGATCAGCCTGCGCGACGAGGTGCGCCCGGAGGCGCATGAGGTGCTCGAGCAGTTGCGTGCCAAGGGCATTCGCCGCATCGTCATGCTCACCGGGGATCATCCGGAGACCGCTGCGGCGGTGGCCTCCGAACTCGGCATCGACGAGTGGCGAGCGGAGGTGCTTCCGGAGGACAAGCTTGCGGTGGTCCGCGGGTTGCAGGATGAGGGCTACGTGGTCGGCATGGTCGGTGACGGCGTCAATGACGCACCCGCGCTCGCGGCCGCCGACATCGGGATCGCGATGGGACTGGCAGGCACCGACGTTGCGGTGGAGACCGCCGACGTGGCGCTGGCCAACGACGACCTGCGCCGACTGCTCGACGTCCGGGACCTGGGCGGCCGTGCCGTCGAGGTGATCCGGCAGAACTACGGCATGTCGATCGCGGTCAACGCCGCCGGCCTGCTGATCGGTGCCGGCGGTGCGCTGTCGCCGGTGCTGGCGGCGATCCTGCACAACGCGTCGTCGGTGGCGGTCGTCGCCAACAGTTCGCGGTTGATTCGCTACAAACTGGATCGGGAACCCGTGGCGTCGTCCCCCGCCAGCGCGTAATCTGTGACCGTCCCGACTGACCCTGTCGAGCAACACCACCAGCTCCAGGGCAGTCGGGACTTTGCTGCCCGGCCCGGCCGGTTCAGCAGCCGCATCCCTCGCCGCGCCAGGACCGGAAGCCCTGCCACACCGACACGGCGGCAACGCCGAGACCGATCAGCGGGTCCAGCCACCAGGCACCGGACCACTGCGCGGTGAGCGTCAGCCCGACCAGCACCGCCGCGGCCTGGATGGCGCACAGGTAGTTCTGCACGCCCTCGCCGACGGTGGCCGCCGAGCCCAGCCGGACCCCCAACCGTCGCTGCGCTCGCCCCAGCATCGGCATCACCAGCACCGCCGCGGCGGTGACCGCGATGCCGATGACGCTGCTCTCGGAACGGTGGTCGCTGAACAGGTGGTTCACCGACTCGGCGGCGATGTAGGGGGCGTTGATCCAGAACGACACCGCCACCCCGATCTGGGCGCGCCGTTCGGCCGTTTCCGACCGCGTGCGGGCACCGGTGAACCGCCAGATCACGATGGCTCCGGCCAGCGCCTCGGGAATGGCGCCCAGGGCCCAGCCGGTCAGCGCGATCGAGCCGGCCGCCAGGCCCTGCCACAGGCCCACCACGCCCTCCACACCGACCAGCACCAAGCTGATCCAGGCGAGCCGGCGTGCCCATGTCGCCGCGCGGTACCAGCCGGCGTCGTGCACCGGCGCCGCCGGGTGCGCGTGCGAGTGCGCGTGATCGTGTGGGACTACACCGTGAGGGACCGCGCAGCTGTCGACGACGCCCACCGATTCGGGCCCCTCGGTGCGACTGTCCACGTCGAAAATCCTACCGTCCGCCGGGCGTGGAGACCGCAAGCGCGACGTGGTCGGGTGCTGCAAATCACCACCATCGGGCCTGTTCAGCCCGGAGCCAGCCGCACCACCCGGTCGTTTCCGCGGTCGGCGACGAACACCGTTCCGCTCTTGCCGACCGCGACATCCAGCGGGGTGTTGAGCCCACTGAACGCCAGCGTGGTCGGGGTGCTCGCACCGGCCGCGAGCTCGAGCACCTTGTTGCCGTCGTGTTCGGTGACGTAGACGTTGGCGTCGGAATCCACGGTGATGCCCCACGGCACCGCGACCCCGGTGAACGGCAGCACCGTCTGGTTGGTGGATCCGGCGGCCAGCTTCAGCACCCGATTGTTGTCGGTGTCGGTGACGTAGACCGTCCCCGAACCGTCCACCGCCACGCCGTCGGGGTTGTTGAGGCCGCTGAACGGCAGCACCGTCTGGGTGTTCGACCCGGCCGCCAGCTCCACCACCCGGTCGTTGCCGCGGTCGGCGACGTAGACGTTGCCGCCGGAGTCCACCGCCACTCCCTCGGGGTAGCTCAGCCCGGTGAACGGCAGCAGCACCTGGTCGGTGGAGCCCGCCGTCAGCTTCACCACCCGGTTGTTGAAGTCCGTGACGTAGACGGTGCCGTTCTTGTCGACCGCCACGCCCTGCGGCTGGTAGAGCCCGCTGAACGGCAGCACGGTCGGCGCGGACGAGCCCGCCGCGAGCTTCACCACCCGTCCGTACATGCCCTGACTGGCGACGTAGACGTTGTCGTCGGAGTCCAGCGCCACCCCGCTCGGCGACAGCCGGAAGTTGATGCCGGTGAACTGCAGCTCACTCTGGCCGGCCGGCGCCGCCGACGAGGGCTGCGACGGCCGGGCGATCAGGTAGCCGACCACGCCCACCACCGCCACCAACGCCAGAATCGCGGCGCCGATCACCGCCCGGTGACGCGTGCCGGGGCCCGCTGCGGTGTGGCCGAACGTCGGTGCCGGCGGCGGCGAATACGCCGGTGGCCGGCGCACCGGGGGTGCCTGCGGCGCGGGCCGGTCGCGCCAGCCGGTGATCTGTGCGCCCGTGGACACCGGAGCCGGCGGAGCCACCGGAGCCGCCAGGGTCTCGGGGCCGAAGGCCGCCTCTTCGCCGCGCCGCATGATGGTGGCCGCCTGGTCCTGCTGCGGGCCGGTGAGTGCCTGATTCGCGGCCGACGCCAGCTCGCCGGCACTGCGGTAGCGGTCCTCGGGCCGTTTGGCCATCCCACGCGCGATCACCTGGTCGAACGCGGGCGACACACTGCCCGGGCGCTGCGCGCTGGGCCGCGGGGCGGGCTCGGTCAGGTGCGCGGCGATCATCCGCTCGATGCTGTCGGCCCGATACGGCGGTGTACCGGTCAGGCATTCGCCGAGCACGCAGGCCAGCGAGTAGATGTCGGCCCGGTAGGTGACGTCGCCGCCGGTGAACCGTTCCGGGGCCATGTAGTTGTAGGTGCCCACGGTGGTCCCGATCTGGGTCAGCCCGGGGTCGGTGGCCGCGCGTGCGATGCCGAAATCCACCAGGTAGACGAAGTCGTCGTCAGTCACCAGGATGTTCTCCGGCTTGACGTCGCGGTGCATGATCCCGGCGGCGTGCGCGGCGTCCAGCGCGGCGGCGACCTGGCGCATCACCGCCACCGTCCGGGCCGGGCTGAGCGGGCCGTGGCGGTTCAGCAGGGCCCGCAGCGACTGCCCCTGGATCAGGCGCATCTCCACGTAGAACTGTCCGTCAATCTCGCCGTAGTCGTGGATGGGCACCACGTGGGGTTCGGTGAGCCGTCCGGCCGTGTCGGCCTCGCGCTGAAGCCGGGCGTGCAGCACCGGGTCGCCGGAGAGTTGCGGCGAAATGAGCTTCAGCGCCACCGACCGGTGCTTGCGGGTGTCCTCGGCCTCGTAGACCTCTCCCATCCCGCCACTGCCCAACAGCCGGACCAGCCGGTAGTGCCCGAACTGGGACCCGGCTCGCGAACCGAGCCCGCCGTTATGCACCTGTCCTCATCGGTCCGACTCCACCTTCACCACCCGGTCGTTGCCGCGGTCGGCGACGTAGACGTTGCCGTGGTTGTCAACTGCGACGTCCAACGGCGCGTTGAGACCGGTGAACGGCAAGACCACCGGGATCGCTGCCCCGGCAGCCAGTTTCACGACCTTGTTGCGGTTGCGCTCGGTGACGTAGATGTCGCCGGCGTCGTCCACCGCGATGCCCCACGGGGCGACGATCCCGGTGAACGGCAACACCACCTGTTCATTGGTGGCCGCCAGCAGCTTGAGCACCCGGTTGTTGCCGGTGTCGGTGACATAGACGTTGCCGGCGGAATCCACCGCCACCCCGTCCGGTTTGTTCAGGCCGACGAAGGGCACCGCGGTCTGCACATTCGAGCCGGCTTCCAGCCGCAGCACGAGATCGTTACCGCGGTCGGCGACGTAGACGTTGCCCTCGGAATCCACCGCCACCCCGTCGGGGTCCTCCAGGCCGGCGAACGGCAGCACCACGTGTGACTCGGAGTCGGCCGAGATCTTGACCACGTGGGCGTTGACGTCGGAGAAGTACACGTTGCCGTCCTTGTCGACGGTCAATCCGCGGGGCTGGTACTGGTCGCTGAACGGCAGCATCGAGGAGGTGTCCGAGTCGGCCGCCAGTTTGACCACCCGCCCGTGCATGCCCTCACTGGTGACGTAGACGCTGCCGTCGGCGTCCAGCGCCACCGCGCCCGGCGAGAGCCGGTAGTCGAGGTCGTTGAACGGCAGCACCGACTGCGGCGGGGCCGCCACCGGAGAAGCCGACGAGGGCCGGGCCACCAGGTTGCCGATGCCGCCGACGACCGCGACCGCGGCCAACGCGGCGGCCGCCACCAGCACGGGCTTGCGCGGCAGCCGCAGCAGGCGGCGGGACGGGACGGGCATGACCAGGGGGTCGGTGCGCCGGTCGTCGAGCAGGAGCGGGGACACCGGGAAGGGTGCCGGGGGCAGGCCCCCCAACCCGACACCGAAACCGGCCGCCGAGCCGGCCCCGGAGTCCGTTTCCGGTGGCGTCCACCCCGGCCAGCCGAGCCCGCCATGGACCGGCTGCAGCGCACCGTCTCCCCGGCCGTCGGTCCGGGGCTCTGCCTCCAGGCCGCCGGGCAGGTGCAGGGCGGGCTCGCCGCGCCGCAGGATCCTGGCGACCTGGTGACGTTCGGCCTCGGTGAGCGCCGCGTAGGCGGCAGCGGCAAGCTCACCGGCACTGCTGTACCGGTCTTCGGGTTTGCGGGCCAACCCTTGCGCCAGCACGTCGTCCATGGCCGCCTGGACCCGCCCGGGGCGAAGCCTGCTGGGGCGCGGGGGTTCGGCCGTCAGGCGTTCGGCCACCGCGTCGTCGACCGTCTCGGCGGAGAATGGAGCCGCCCCGCTCAGGCATTCGACCAGCACGCAGGCCAGCGAATAGATGTCGGCGAGGTGGGTGACCTGTTCACCGGTCAGGCGCTCGGGCGCCATGTAGTTGACGGTGCCGGTCGCCGGCTCGGCCTGCGCCACCGGTTCGGCGATGGCCGCGGCGACACCGAAGTCCATCAGGTAGGCCAGGTCATCGTCGGTGACCAGAATGTTGTCGGGTTTGACGTCGCGGTGGATGACGTCGGCGTTGTGTGCGGCGTCCAGCGCTGCGGCGATCTGGCGCACGATGGCCACCGCCCGCGGCGGGCTCAGCGGGCCCCCGGTGGCCAATATGGTGGCCAGATCGGTGCCGTCGATCAGGCCCAGTTCCAGGTAGAGGCGTTCGTCGATCTCACCATAGGCGCGGATCGGCACCACGTGCGGTTCGGTCAGTTGGCCGGCGGCTTCGGCCTCGTCTTCGAGCCGGCTGCGGAACGCCTCGTCGCCGGAGAGTGCTTCCGAGATCAGCTTGAGCGCCACCGTCTCGTCATTACGGGTGTCCTCGGCCCGGTAAACCTCGCCCACGACGCCCCGTCCCAGCAACCGCTCCAGCTGATAGGGGCCGAACCGCGATCCAACTCGCGAACCCGGCTCGGCGTTGTTCACCGACGACGCTCCCTTCGCTTCACCACTCCAGCGCCACGAAACCGCGGCGAAAGTCCGCCTACCAGCCTAACCGGCTGTTCACCCGACAGAAACCTGACAGACGTTCACGAGATGGCGTTCACCGCGGCCAGGAGCTTCGCCTTGAAGGAATCCGGCAGCGGAATGGACCCGTACTGGTCCAATCCGTCCTGACCCGGACCGATCGCAGCCTGCATGAACGCCTTGACCGCCGCGCCGGTGGCGGCGTCAGGGTATTTCGAGCAGACGATCTCGTACGTCGCCAGCACGATCGGGTAGGCGCCCGGATCGGTCGGCTTGTAGAACGACGAGGTGTCCAGCACCAGATCGTTGGGCTGGCCGGCGGGCGACGCGAACTTCGCGCCGGCGATCGTCTTGCCGACCGAGTCGGCGGAGATGGACACCGGGTGGGGGCCGGCCGAGGTGATGATCTGCGCCATCGGCAGCTGCTTGCCGACCGCGAACGACCACTCGTTATAGGTGATGGAACCGTCGGTGTTCTGCAGTGCCGCCGACGTGCCGTTGTTCCCGGTGGCGCCTTCACCGACGCCGCCGTTGAACATCTCGCCGGTTCCCCCGATCCATGCGCCGTCGGAGGCGCCGTCGAGATACTTCTGGAAGTTGGCGGTGGTCCCGGATTTGTCGCTGCGATACACCACGTGGATGGGCAGCGAGGGCAGGGCCACCCCGGCATTGAGCGCCTTGATCGCGGGGTTGTCCCAGCTGCCGATCGTGCCGTTGAAGATCTTCGCGACGGTGGGGCCGTCCAGGCTCAGGGTGTTGACCCCGCTGATGTGATAGGTGACCGCGATCGGACCGAACACGATCGGCAGGTCCCACGCCGGTGAACCGCACCGCTCCGCCGCCCGCTCCGGCTGGCCCTTGGACGGGTCCAGCGCCACATCGGATCCGGCGAGATCGGTCTGGTTGCCGACGAAGTCGTCGACTCCGGCGCCGGAGCCGTTCGCGTTGTAGTCCAGCGTGTGTCCCGGGCATGCCCGGATGTAGGCGTAGACGAACTGCTCGATCGCGTTCTCCTGGGCAGTCGAGCCGCTGGCGTGCAGTTCCTGTTTGCCGCCGCAGTCCACCTCCACCGCCGCGCCGCCGGCCGTTCCCGAGTGGCCGGAGTTGCCGCCGCAGGACGAAACCATCAGTGCGCCAACAGCGAGCAGCGCCAACACCACAGTCGACCGGCCTAATCTCACAGGACGAAACTTTACCGTGACTGCCGGCAGGCGGACGCGGTATTACCCGATGCCGTCCCGACGGCCACGCCGGTCTGAACTCCTGACCGCCGCACTGACACCGAGCGCGGCGGTCTGCGCAGCGTCTTGACAACTGATCCGCAGGAATCGGTCGTAACATGGCGGCGATGCCGCCCGTCGAACTCGACAGCGAGACCGGGGATGTCAGCGTTCCAGCGATGAGCGCTGTCGGCCTCACCTTGGGTTTTGGCACGAAAACCGTACTCAACGAGGTGAATCTGGCGTTTGGCGCCCGGGCGATCACCGCGCTGCTCGGGCCCACCGGCTCCGGCAAGACGACGTTTCTGCGCACCCTGAACCGGATGAACGACAAGGTGACCGGCTATCGGCACAGCGGTGACGTCCTGCTCGGCGGGACAACCATCTTCGGTGCCCGGGATCTGATGGAACTGCGCCGCAGCGTCGGCATGCTGTTCCAGCGCCCCAATCCCTTCCCGATGTCGATCTTGGATAACGTCGTTGCCGGTGTGCGTGCCCATAAAATGGTGCCACGCAAGCAGTTCCGCAGCGTCGCCGAAGAGAAGCTTCGACTGGTCGGACTCTGGGATGCGGTCAAGGACCGGTTGGGCGACTCTCCGTTCCGACTGTCCGGCGGCCAGCAACAGCTGCTGTGCACCGCTCGTGCGCTGGCGGTCGACCCGGACGTGCTGCTGCTCGACGAGCCCACATCGTCGTTGGACCCGAACACGACCGACAAGATCGAACAGCTCATTTCGTCGCTGGCCGGGCGGTTGACGGTGATCATGGTGACCCACGATTTGGCGCAGGCAGCCCGGATCGCCGACCGCACCGCGTTCTTCTTCGAGGGCAGGCTGGTCGAGGAAGGCCCTACCGCGCAACTGTTCTCGTCGCCGCAGCACGAAGAGACCGTCCGCTACGTATCCCGGGGGCAGTTGACCGCCGGGAACCGCCAGATGTTCGCCGAACACGAGGAAAGGGTGTCACCGTGAAAACTCGCCTTCAAGGCATGCTGGCCGTGTCGGCCGTCGCGCCGCTGATCCTGGCCGGAGCGGCATGTGGCGGGAAAACCGCTACCGCGCCGTCGGATTCGGCTCCCGAAGGCGGTGTGGCCACCGCGCCGGCATCGTCGGACGTGTCGTTGTCGGAGACCGGCAGCACGCTGCTCTACCCGCTGTTCAACCAGTGGGGTCCGGCCTACAGCCAGAAGTACCCGAACGTCACGATCACCGCGCAGGGCACGGGCTCGGGTACCGGTATCTCGCAGGCCGCCGCCGGCGCGGTCGACATCGGGGCCTCTGACGCCTACCTGTCCGAAGGCGACATGGCCGAACACCAGGGCCTGATGAACATTGCGCTGGCCGTCTCGGCGCAGCAGATCAACTACAACGTGCCCGGCGTCGCCGACCCCATCAAACTCGACGGCAAGGTGCTGGCCGGCATGTACAACGGCACCGTGAAAGCCTGGAACGACCCGCAGATCACCGCGCTGAACCCCGATGTGAACCTGCCCGACACCCCCGTGGTCCCACTGCACCGCTCCGACGGCTCCGGCGACACCTTCCTGTTCACCCAATACCTGTCCAAACAGGATCCCGACGGCTGGGGCAAGGCCCCCGGCTTCGGCACCACCGTCGACTTCCCCGCCGTACCCGGGGCCCTCGGCGAAAACGGCAACGGCGGCATGGTCACCGGCTGCGCCGAAACCCCCGGGTGCGTCGCCTACATCGGGATCAGTTTCCTCGACCAGGCCCGCGACAAGGGTCTCGGTGAGGCGCAGTTGGCCAACGCCACCGGCAACTACCTGCAGCCCAACGCCAAGAGCATTCAGGCGGCCGCGGCCGGCTTCGCCGACCAGACCCCCGACAACCAGGCCATCTCCCTGATCAACGGCCCCTCCCCCGACAGCTACCCGATCGTCAACTACGAGTACGCCATCGTCAATGCGCATCAGAAGGACGCCGCCACCGCCCAAACCCTGCAGGCATTCCTGCACTGGGCGATCACCGACGGCAACACCCCCGCCTTCCTCGACAAGGTGCACTTCCAGCCGCTGCCCGACGCGGTGGCAAAACAGTCCCTGGCCCAGATCGCGAAGATCACTGCGAAGTAATCCGGCCCGTGAGCCGATCCGGGGCGCGCGCCGGCCCGGCCATTCGGTGGCTGGGCGCGGCGAGCGCGCTGGTTCCGCTGCTGGCCCTGGTGTTCGTGCTGGCGACGCTGCTCATCGAGGCGCTGCCGGCGATCACCGTCAACGGGCTGCACTTTTTCACCGGGACCGACTGGAACCCCGGCAACACCTACGGCTCGGCCACCGTCACCCGCGGCGTGCAGCATCCGACCGGCGCCTATTACGGGGCGCTGCCACTGATCGTCGGCACGCTGGCGACCTCGGCGATCGCCCTGGTGATCGCCGTTCCGGTGTCCGTCGGGGCGGCGCTGCTGATCGTGGAGCGCCTCCCGCGGGGCATCGCCTCGGCAGTCGGGATGATCCTGGAACTGCTGGCCGGTATTCCCAGCGTCATCGTCGGACTGTGGGGGGCGATGACGTTCGGGCCGTTCATCGCCGGCCACGTGGCTCCGGTGATCGCCCGCAACGCCCCGGATATGCCGGTGCTGCGCTATTTTCGCGGCGACCCCGGCCATGGGGAGGGCCTGCTGGTTTCCGGCCTGGTGCTGGCCGTGATGGTGATCCCGATCATCGCCAGCACCAGCCGGGACCTGATCCGCCAAGTTCCGCCGCTGCCCCGCGAGGGGGCGATCGCATTGGGAATGACCGAGTTCGAGTGCGTTCGCCGGGTCACGCTGCCGTGGGTCACCAGCGGCATCGTCGGGGCGATCGTGCTGGGACTCGGGCGCGCGCTCGGCGAAACGATGGCGGTGGCGATGGTCTCCGGCGCGGTGCTGGGAACCATGCCGACGACCATCTATTCGACCATGACCACCATCGCCGCCACCGTTGTCTCGCAGCTGGATTCGGCGATGACGGACTTCACCGACTTCGCGGTCAAAACCCTCGCCGAGGTGAGCCTGGTGCTGATGGTGATCACCTTGCTCACGAACATCGCCGCCCGCATCCTGGTGCGCCGGGTGTCGGGTACCGCACTGCCGGTGGGACGTGGAGTCTGACGGGGTGCCGAGGTGAACAGCCGCAAGATCGTCAACGCAGCGTTCTGGCTGGGCTGCCTGTTATGCCTTGCGGTGGTGGTGGTTCCGACGCTGTGGATGCTGATCGAGGTCATCGGTCGCGCCCTGCCGGTGTTCGATTGGCAGGTCCTGACCGAGAACACCCGCGGCAACGGCGGCGGGCTGCGCAATGCGATCATCGGCACCGCGGTCCTGGGGTTCGGGGTGCTGCTGGTGGGCGGGACGGTGAGCGTGTTGACCGGGATCTACCTGTCCGAATTCGCCACCGGGAGAACGCAGTCGCTGCTGCGCGGTGCCTATGAGGTGCTGGCCGGCATTCCGTCCATCGTCCTCGGCTACGTCGGCTACCTGGCATTGGTGGTGCTCTTCGGATGGGGTTTCTCGCTGGCCGCCGGGGTGGTGACCCTGTCGGTGCTCGCGATCCCCTACATCGCGAAGGCTACCGAGGCGGCGCTCTCTCAGGTGCCGACGTCCTACCGGGAGGGCGCCGAAGCGCTCGGGCTGCCGGTGGGCTGGACCCTGCGCAGGATCGTGCTGAAGTCGGCGATCCCCGGGATCGTCACCGGCATGCTGGTGGCCCTCGCGCTGGCGGTCGGCGAGACGGCGCCGATGCTCTACACCGCGGGCTGGTCCAACACCGCCCCCACCGGCGAGCTCACCCATTCCCCGGTCGGCTACCTGACCTATCCGATCTGGACGTTCTACAACCTGCCGTCGCAATCCGCCCGCGATCTGTCCTACAACGCGGCGTTCCTGTTGATCTTGTTTGTACTGTTGCTGATACTCATCGGGCGACTGGTCAGCTGGCGGTCGCGCAGGCATTCGGAGGACTGAGCAGATGGCCGACGATTCCGGACCCAAGCCGCTGGACGGATTCCGGGTCCTGGACTTCACCCAGAACGTGGCCGGCCCGCTGGCCGGCCAGGTGCTGGCCGATCTGGGCGCCGAGGTCATCAAGGTCGAGGCGCCCGGCGGTGAGGCGAGCCGGCAGATCACCTCGGTGCTGCCCGGCCGCCGGCCACTGGCCGTCTACTTTCTGCCGAACAACCGCGGCAAGAAGTCGGTGACCGCCGACCTGCGGACCGCAGAGGCCAAACAGCGGATCCTGGATCTGGTGGACACCGCCGACGTCGTGCTGGAGTCCTTCCGGCCCGGTGTGATGGAGCGGCTCGGGCTGGGCCCGGACGAGCTGCGCCTCCGCAACCCGAAACTGGTCTACGCGCGCCTGTCGGCGTACGGCGGCAACGGTCCGAACGGCGACCGCCCGGGGGTCGACCTGATGGTGGCGGCCGAGGCGGGGATGACCTCGGGGATGCGGACCCCCGACGGCAAGCCGCAGATCATCCCGTTCCAACTGGTCGACAATGCCAGCGGCCACGTGCTGGCGCAGGCGGTGCTGGCGGCCCTGCTCAACCGGGAGCGGCACGGCATCGCCGACGTGGTGGAAGTGGCGATGTACGACGTGGCGGTGGCGCTGCAGGCCAATCAGCTCACCGTGCACCTGAACCGCCCGGCAGAGGCCCGCGCCGCATCACCGGCTGCCGCGCCGGCCAAGCGACGCAAGGGAGTCGGGTTCGCCACCCAGCCCTCGGATGCGTTCCGCACCGCCGACGGCTACGTCGTGATCAGCGCCTACACGCCCAAACACTGGGACACGCTGTGCCGCACCATCGAACGGCTGGATCTGATCGCCGATCCGCGGTTCGCCGACCAGCGCTCCCGGTCGATCAACTACGCCGAGCTCATCACCGAGCTGGAGTCCACCCTGACCACGGCGACGTCGGAGCAGTGGGTGGATCGGTTGCAGCGCAACGGTTTGATGGCGTGTCTGGCCAACACCTGGAAGCAGGTGGTGGACACTGCGCTGTTCGCCGAGAATCAGCTGGCCCTGCGAACCGGCGAGGGTGACACCGCGATCACCGTGGTGCGCACCCCGGCGCGCTACCGCTCGTTCGATGCCGCCGTCACCGGCGCTCCCCCCACACCGGGTCAGCACAACGACGAACTGCTGGGCTGAGCGGCCAACGCACGGGCACCCACCAGTGCGGCCAGCATCACCGCTACGCATATCAGCCCATCGTCTTTGAGCCCCCATTTGATCGCGACCAGTGTCGCGGCCCCGGCCACCATCAGCAGCAACCCGACTAGCCCGCTGCGCCCCGGTGCTATCGCCACCGGGGAGTCCCAGCCCGGCAACGGGTTGTTCTCCAGCGGGCGCAGCACCACGAACAGCACCGCCATCACCGCCGCCACCAAGAGCAGCTGTATGACGCTGAGCGCCACGAAGTGTGGCAGACCCGGGTAACGCGGCAGGCCGAGGCCGTCGAAGAGCAGGTGCACGCCGAGCAGCACCGGAATGTGCCACAGGTACAGCGTCATCGCCCCGGAGTTGCCGATCGCGGTCAGCCACCAGACCCGGGGCCGCTGCGCCCACCGGGTGATCGCCGGCGCCGCCCAGATCGCCAGGGCGCTCATGATGACCGCATGGCCGGCCAAGAGCAGCGACGGCGGGCTCGTGTTGGACAGCTGGTGATCGCCGGTGCCGACCAAACTCAACTGATAGGGCCCGAACCGCATCAGAACCACGTTGACCGCCAGCAGCGCCGCCGCCACGACCAGCGCCGCGGGCCGGGCCAGCAGGCCGCGCCGGTAGGCCACCCCGAACATCGCCGGTATGAGCCAGACGGCGAGGTTGAGATATCCCAACGGCGCCAACGCCGGCCAGTGCAGCCGCAGCGCGTCCACGGCGGCGATACCGGCGTAGACAGTGCCGACGCCGACAGCCAGCCGAGCGGGCGTGGCGATCCGGTACAGCACCGGGATCGCGGCCAGCACCAGAACGTAGGCGCCCAGGAACCACAGCAGCTGAATGCTGACCCCGGCCACCGGTTCGTAGACGTGCCGAGGCAACACCGGGTACAGCACGGTCAGCGCGCAGGCCCAGAACGCCAGGTAGTAGAACACCGGGCGGAACAGCCGCAGGCAACGCTTCATCAGCCAGCCGCCCCAGTCGGCACCCGGCTGCCACGACGTGAGGCAGGCCGCCGCGCCGGCGAAGAAGAATAGCGGCATGATCTGGAAGATCCAGGTCAGTGCGGCAAACGCCGTCGACGTGGTGAGCAGGTTGTCCCAGATCAGCACGCCGTCGCGGATCACGCTGGTGGCCATCACGGTGTGCCCGACCACGACGCCGATCAGGGCGGTGATCCGCATGACGTCGACGGCGCGGTCGCGCTCGGCCGGTGTTGCCGCGGCGAGTTCGGCGGGTCCGGGGAAGCCCAGCAGATTTGTCATCGTCTGTTGCCTTTCTCGAATCAACTCTGTCCGCCGGCGTCCTGTTGCGCCAGGCTGCGGGCGTAGCCGGTGCCCATGCCCAGTAGCAGCAGGCCGGCGACGATGAATGCTGCGACCCGCACCATGCCGTCGAGGGTGCCCAGGTCGAACAGGAACAGCTTTGCGGTGGCGGCTCCGGTGAGCGCCAGTCCGGCGGCCATCGGCAGGGTTCGGGCGTCGCGGTCGGTCAGGCGTAACGCGTAGCGCAACAGGGCGGCCGCCATCGCGATCCAGCACAGCGTGGCCGCCATGTGGCCGGCCAGGAATCCGCCGGTACCGCCGATCGCGACACCGAGGGTGACGGTGAAAGCGGTGACGGCGTAGCCGATCAGCGCCCCGCCGGCCGTGGCCAGGATCGGCGCATCGGCGGAGTTCGCGCCTTGGCCAACCCCGCCGGCGGCGTATGCGCGTGCGGTGGCGGCCACCAGCGCGATGAGCAGCAGGCTGGCGATCAGCGTGGACACTGTGTCGGCAGCCGACATCGCCGTCGCGATGATCAGGCTGGCCGGTGACGCGTAGCTGAGGTATACGATTCCGCCGGCGAACCCGAATCCCGTTGCTACCCAACGTGCCACACCGCTCTGTCGGCCGGCGACGGCGACGATGACGGCCGTGGCCAGCAGTATTGGGGCCAGCACCGAGCCGTGGAAAGCCGTGGTGATCGCGATCAGTGCGGCGACCGCGGACAGCGCCGCGAAGACCTGCACGACGACCGGCGGCAGTGCCCGGTGAATGAGGATGACGGCGAGCATGGCCATCGAGAGCGCCGCCGCCAGCACGGTGGCCGGCCCCCGGTCCATCGCGGCCCCGGCGGCCAGCACCGGCAGGGTTCCGGCGGCGGTCAGCAGCGCGAGTGGACCCGGCCGGGTGGTGGTCGGCAGCAACAGCAGTCCGCTGACGACGGCCAGAATCGCCGCGACGCCGCAGGCGCCGCCGATCAGCCATCGGTCGTGCCCGCCGGACAAGGCCAGTGCGGCCAGCAGCGGCAGCGTCGCCGCCGCGATGCGGGCCGCGAACATCCCGGTCCAGTCCCTGCCCAGCTGAACCGGCAGCGCCGCCGCCGACAGTGCCAGCAGGAAACCGATCAGCAGTAGGTCGACGTCACCGCTGATGATCGGGGCCAGCACGATCAGCGGGACCAGCACCAGCAGTGCGAGAGGTTCGGAGTCCCAGCGTCGCGCCAGGGCCAGGCCGGCGCCGCCCACCGCGGCGGCGACCGCCAACCCGACCGGTGCCGGCACCCACTGGTAGTGCGCGGTGATCGCGACCAGGTCCAGGTAGGCCGCGGCGATCCCGGTGGCGGCCAGCGCGATGGCCCCGATCCGTCCGCCCGGCCGGGTGCGCAGCCGGCATGCCACCCCGACCAGCCCAGCCGACAGCGCGAAGCCACCGGCGACCCGAATCTCGGGGCGCAGGACGCCGGCCTGGGCGGCCAGCACCAGCAGCAGTACCACCCCGACCAGGGTCACCGCGACTCCCGCGACGGCCAGCAGCTTGCCGACCCAGCCCGAGTCGCCCACGGCGGGCGCCGGTTTCGGTTCCGTGTGGGTCGTCCACGGTGCGGGCGGCGGTGGGGCCGCCGGAACAACCGGAACAACCGGAGCCGGTGCGCTGCCGAGTATCCGATCGAGTTCGGCGAGTTCCCCGGAAACCCGGTTGAGCTGCCAGGACAGTGCGTGGCATTCGGCGGAGAGCCGGTTGATGACGGCTCGCGGTTCGGTCATATCGGCCACGATGCCGGGTGAATGGCCCCAGCGGATGAGTAGGACTACCTGATCCGATCCGTTATTCGTCCAACCCGTGCTCGATGGCGTACCGAGTGAGCTCCACCCGGTTGGCGACCTGCAGCTTGCGGAACGTGGCCTGCACGTGGTTCTCGACGGTGCGGTGGCTCAGCGACAGTTTCACCGCGATCTGCTTGGCGGACAGGCCCTTCGCCACATGGCGCAGCACCTCGGTCTCCCGCTCGGTCAGGGCGGGGGTTGCGGGCCCGGCGTCCGGGCTGCGCTCGAGTCGGCGGTATTCACCCAGCACGAGTCCGGCCAGCCCGGGGGTGAACACCGCGCGTCCGGCGGCAGTGGCTTCCACGGCGGCGTTCAGCTCGTCGCGCGAAGCGCTCTTGACCAGATAGCCGGTCGCCCCGGCTTTGACGGCCTGCAGCACGTCGTCGCGTTCGTCGGAGGCCGACAGCACCAGCACCCGCGTCGACGGCGAGACCTCAAGCACCGCGGTCGTTGCCGCGACTCCGTCGCCGTCACCGAGCCGCATGTCCATCAGGACTACATCGGGTCTGACCACCTCGGCCCGGCGGCGCGCCGCGGCCACCCCGTCGGCGGTGGCCACCACAGTGAACCCCGACTCGGCGAGGTCTCGGGCCACGGCGTCCCGCCAGATCGGATGGTCGTCGACGACCATCACCGTCGGATGCTGAGTTCCCACTCGGTTCCCTCCCCGACATCGGTGTGCAACACGGCGCTGCCGCCCAGTGCTGCGAGCCGGCCGACGATCGACTTCGAGACTCCGACGCGTCCCTGTCGGGCCGCCTCCTCCAGCCTGCCCGCGGCGATGCCCACGCCGTCGTCCCGCACGCTGACGGTGACGATGTCGCCGAGGTCTTCGCACAGCACGAATGCCCGCGCATCCGGGCCGGCGTGGCGACGCACGTTGTCCAGCGCGTTGCCGATCGCCGCGTCGAGTTCTGTTGCGGTGCCGCGCGGCAGCATCACCGGCGTGGCGGGCAGGCTCAGCGACACCCGGTCGTCCTCACGGAGGCTCAACAGGGCGCGCAGGTCGGCTTCGCCGGCGACCGTGTCTTCGGTCGCGGCGAACTCGGTCGAACTGACCAGCCTGCGCAGCGCGCGTTCCTGCTCTCCGGCCAGATCCGCCAACTCCGCTGCTGCACCGCCGATTTCACGGCCGCGCCGGGCGACCAGCGCCAACACCTGCATGACGCCGTCGTGGACATGCCGGGACAACCGTTCGCGTTCCTCGGTCGCCGCCGACAGTCGGGCCGCGCGTTGCAGCTCGTCATGGGCGCGCCGTGCCGTCTGGGCGGCCATGCCCACCGCCAGCGCGAGCGCCAACTCGATGACCACTGTGGCGTTGCGGCCGAAGTTGAGGCTCAGATAGCCCTTGACGAACGCACTGGCGGCGGTGATCACGATCGCGGCCGGCATGCCGCCGGCGGGGCCGAACTGCAGTGCCGCCGAGATGACGGCGTTGCTGGCCCACAGCGTCGTCGGCCAGGTCTGGTTGTCGAGCGCCCACGCCCGGGAGGCGACCACCTCGGTGGACAGCATCAACGCCACCACGACAGCCAGCTCGGCGATCACCCAGGCCGGGCGCCGGCCGAAGCCGCGCAGGTAGGCGATCGCGCAGGCGGCACTCCACGCGATCAGCACCGCGAACAGCAGCCAGCTGACCCCGGGCCGGGCCAGGTCGTCGTTGATCGCGATCTGAAAGCCCAGTGAGTAAAGGCAGCTCAGCAGGCGGAACAGCTGTGCCGCACGCCACAGCGGTGCGGTCGCATCCGAATCCCGCATCACGGCCGTTACACGAACTCCCAGGCGGCGCGGGCGATCGCCAGCTCCTCATTGGTGGGAACCACCAGGACAGTGGTGCGTGAGGCATCGGCGGAGATGATCCGCGCGCCCCTGCCGGAGCGGTTGCGCTGCGGGTCGACGATGATGCCCAGCCCGTCCAGGCCCGCCAGCGCATCCTCGCGCACGTCGGGCACGTTCTCTCCTACCCCGGCGGTGAAGGCGATCGCGTCGGCGCGGCCGAGCACCGCCAGGTAGGCACCGACGTACTTGCGCAGCCGGTGGATGTAGACGTCATAGGCCAGCCCGGCCGCCTCGCCCGGCGCGCCGCCGGCCGCCCGCTGCCCGAGCAACTCCCGAAAGTCGTTGATCCCACTCAGTCCCTTCAGCCCGGATCGGCGGTTCAGCAACTCGTCGAGTTGCTCAACGCCGAAGCCGGCGGTGCGGTTGAGGTGGAACAGCACGCCGGGGTCGATGTCACCGCTGCGGGTGCCCATCACCAGCCCCTCCAGCGGGGTCAGCCCCATGGACGTCTCGACCGCCTTGCCACCGCGCACGGCCGACGCCGAGGCCCCGTTGCCCAGATGCAGCACGATGGTATTCAGCTCGGCCGGATCGCGACCCAGGACCGCGGCGGTCTCCCGCGAGACGTATTCGTGCGAGGTGCCGTGGAATCCGTAGCGGCGGATGCCGTATTCGGTGGCAACGTCGTGATCGATCGCGTAGTGGGCGGCAGCCGGCGGTAGCGAATGGAAGAAGCCGGTGTCGAACACCGCCACGTGCGGCACGTCGGGAAAGTCTTTGCGGGCCACCTCGATTCCGATCACGTTGGCCGGATTGTGCAGCGGCGCCAGCTCGGCGAGCCGTTCCACCTCGGCCACCACCGCATCGGTGATCAGGGTGGGCGCGAAGAACCGGCTGCCGCCGTGCACCACCCGATGCCCGACCGCGCGCACGGCGGCGAGGTCGACGCCGGAGTCGATGAGCCGCCGGTGGATCAGCCGCAGTCCGGCGGCGTGATCGGCGACCGGCCCGTCGGGCTCGCCGATCTGTTCCACGAGTCCGGAGACCACCGCGGTTCCGGCCTCCGGGTCGACCAGCTGGTATTTGATCGATGACGAGCCCGAGTTGAGTACCAGGACCAGGCCGGCATCGCTCACGATGTGGCTCCCTGTGCCTGAATCGCGGTGATCGCGACCGTGTAGACGATGTCATCGACCAGTGCGCCCCGGGACAGGTCGTTGACCGGTTTGGCCAATCCCTGCAGCACCGGCCCGATCGCCACGGCGCCGGCGCTGCGCTGCACCGCCTTGTAGGTGTTGTTGCCGGTGTTCAGGTCCGGGAACACCAGCACGGTGGCCCGCCCGGCCACCGGCGAGTCCGGCATCTTCGCGGCCGCAACCCCCTCGTCAACCGCGGCGTCGTACTGAATCGGGCCGTCGGCCAGCAGGTCGGGGCGTCGCTCGTGCACCAATTGCGTTGCGGCACGCACCTTGTCGACTCCCGCCCCGGATCCGGACTCACCGGTGGAGTACGACAGCAGCGCCACCCGGGGTTCGATACCGAACGCATCTGCGGTGGCCGCCGAGGAGATCGCGATGTCGGCGAGTTGCTCGACAGTCGGATCGGGTACCACCGCGCAGTCGCCGTAGGCCAGCACCCGGTCCGCCAGGCACATCAGGAACACACTGGACACCGTCGACACTCCGGGCGCGGTGCGGATGATCTCGAACGCCGGACGGATGGTGTGCGCGGTGGTGTGCGCAGCACCCGACACCATCCCGTCGGCGATCCCCAGCTGCACCATCATGGTGCCGAAATAGGAGATGTCCCGCATGATCTCGCGAGCGCGGTCCTCGGTCATCCCCCGGTGTGCGCGCAGTCGGGCGTATTCGGCACCGAAGGATTCGAGCAGGCCGCTGCTGCTCGGGTCGATCACCTGCGCGGCGTCCAGATCCACCCCCAGTTCGGCGCCGCGCCCGCGCACCACGTCCTCGACCCCGAGCAGCGTCAGGTCGACGATCCCGCGGGACAGTAATCGCCCCGCCGCCAACAGGATCCGGTCATCCGATGCCTCCGGAAGCACGATATGGCGGCGGTCGGACCGGGCTCGTTCCAGCAGCCGGTACTCGAACATCTGCGGTGTCACCACCGTCGACGCCGGAACCCGGATCCGTTCGGCGAACTCCGCGCGGTCGACGTGGGCGGCCATCACCGCCAGCGCGGTGTCGATCTTGCGCAGCGAGTCGACGGTGATCCGGGATCCGGTGTGCGACACCTGCTCGGCGGTGTCGTAGGTGCGGTGGCTGGTGGCGATCAGCGGCAGCTTGGGCCGCATCCCCTTGACCAGTTTGTCGATGGCCGGATGCGGCAGCAGACCGCCGTTGAGGATGATCCCCGACAGCGACGGGAAGCCCTGTGCCTCATGCGCGTTCAGCAGTGCCAGCAGCACGTCGGAGCGGTCGGCCGGCACGATCACCACCTGGCCCTCGCTGAGGCGCTCGAGGATGTTCTCGGCCGTCATACCGCCGACCATCACGCTGAGCGCCTCTCGGCGCATCAGCTCGGGGTCGCCGCTGTAGACGGTGCCGCCCAGGGCTGTGCACAGTTCGGCCATCGTCGGGGCCGACAACAACGGCACTTCCGGAACCGCGAACGCCGGCACGTCGATTCCCGCCAAAGCGGTGGTGACCTCCGCGAGCCGGTCGGGATCGCAGCGGTTGGCGATCACCGCGGCCGGCCGTGCATGCACCGAAGCCACATCGGCCAGGCAGCGTGCGGTGATCTCGGAGATCGACTGCGGGTCGCGGTTGTGGCCGTTGACGGCCAGGACCAGCGGTGCACCCAGATTCACGGCGACGCGGGCGTTGAAGCTCAACTCACTCGGGTTGACGACGTCGGTGAAGTCACTGCCCACCACCAGCACGGCATCACATTGCCGGGCGACCTCGTGGAAGCGCGAGACGATCTCACTCAACGCGGCTTCGCGGTCGGCGTGGACCTGCTGAAAGGTCACGCCGCGGCAGCCGGTGTGGTCGTCGAGCTTGGCGGTGGCGTGCGCGAGCAGCAGTTCGAGTTGCTCGTCGGTCTCCTCAAGCGACCGGACGATCGGCCGGAACACCCCGACCCGTGAAGCGGATGCGGCGAGCAGGTGCAGCAGCCCCAGTGCGATCACGGTCTTTCCGGTACCGCCTTCGGTGGCGGCCAGATAGATACTCGACGTCGGGGTGTCAGAGGTCGGCTCGCTCATGATGAGTTCAACCTAATGGGAATCGATCAGCGTGTCCTTACCGGGGATCTTGGTTCTTGAGCGGGAGGCTGATCACCGAGCCGCCGGCCGGTGAGCACTACTTTGACCTGGAGTGATGCTGGACTCCTGGGGTTAGATCGTGCCCCGGCCGGTTGGTGAGGTCATCTGTAGCGCTCATGGGATGTCGTGCCGGCTGAGCACTGATCCATTAGGTCGCCGCCGGGTGTCCTTCGGCTCGAACAGGATTC
>NZ_CP083986.1:3716916-3718117 GCF_020172685.1 [Mycobacterium] nativiensis
TCTTCAAGGCCGGGCTGTTCCTGGGCTCCGGGTCGGTGATGCACGGGATGAACGACGAACAGGACATGCGCCGCTACGGCGCCCTGCGCAGCTTCATGCCGGTGACGTTCGCGACGTTCGGGTTGTGTTACCTGGCGATCATCGGGGTGCCGCCCTTCGCCGGCTACTGGTCCAAGGACGCCATCATCGAGGCCGCGCTGGCCTCCGGCGGCACTCGCGGCTGGGTGCTGGGGGCCGTCACCATCCTGGGCGCCGGCATCACCGCCTTCTACATGACCCGCGTGATGCTGATGACATTCGGCGGTGAACGCCGCTGGGCCGCCGACGAGAGCGAGGTGAGTGCGGATCTGGCATTGCAGCAGCCGCATGAATCCCCGCGGGTGATGACGTGGCCGATGATCGTGTTGGCTCTGGGCGCCGTGTTCGCCGGCGGCGTGCTGGCCATCGGCGGGCGCCTGGAGCACTGGCTGGAGCCGGTGGTCACTCGGGTAGCGCCGGTTGCCGAACACGCGCACGCCATCCCGGCCTGGCTCACTGGCGCGATCACCCTGGGAGTTGTTCTGTTCGGTGTTGCGGTGGCCTACAACATGTACGGCCGCAAGCCGATACCGATCACCGCGCCCACCGACGTGTCGGCGCTGACGGTGGCGGCCCGCAAGTATCTCTACGGCGATGCCTTCAACGAGGAGGTGCTCATGCGTCCCGGTAACCGACTGGCACAAGGCCTGGTCGTCGTCGACGACCGGGTGGTGGACGGCTCGGTCAACATGACGGCCGGCCTGGTAGCGATCGCGTCATACCTGGTGCGGCGCCTGCAGACCGGGTTCGTGCGCTCCTACGCGCTGACGATGCTGGCCGGTACGGTCCTGGTTGTCGCACTCGTGCTGGCGGTGCAGCTGTGAACAACAACGTGCCCTGGCTGAGCCTGCTGTGGCTGGTACCGCTGGTCGGTGCCGGATTGGTCATCGTGTTGCCCGCCCGCGCGGCAGCGCTGGCGAAGTGGACCGGTCTACTGGTGAGTCTTGCGACGCTGGCGGTGGCGATCGTGGTCACCGTCGGGTTCGACACCACCCCGGTGGCCGCGCCCTATCAGTTCGTCGAATCCCATACCTGGATACCGGCATTCGGCGCGAGCTACACGCTCGGGGTGGACGGCATCGCGGTGATCCTGGCGTTGTTGACCGCCGGGCTGGTGCCGCTG
>NZ_CP083986.1:3718217-3719509 GCF_020172685.1 [Mycobacterium] nativiensis
CGTGGGCTCGGAGATGTGTATAAGAGACAGGTGTGGCTGAGCAGCTCGTAGCGATCCAGCCAGTAGGCCCCGGCCTTGAGCAGCACCAGGGTGCCGATCAGGCTGACCACCTGGATGCGGGCCGGGCGACTCAGGGCGCCGGCCCGGCCGGACAGCCGGATACCGCCGAAGATGTAGTGCGTGGTCAGGTTCGCGATGGTGGCCAGACACAGCGTCGCGAGCAGCAGCCCCACCACCAGCCGGTAGAACGGCAGGTCGAAGGCGTAGAAGCCCAGGTCTTTGCCGAACTGCGGATCGGTGATCCCGAAGTCACCGCCCCGCAGGAAGAGCTGAATACGCACCCAGTAGCTCTGCGCGACGATGCCGGCCAGCACACCGATGCCGGCCGGAATTCCGAATCCGAACAGCCGCAGCCGCGACAGCACCGTGGTCCGATACCGAGCCACCGGGTCGTTGACGCCGTTGCTGGGGACGAAGACCGGCCGGACCCGGAAGGCGGTGGCCATCGCGGCGAACACGATGCCGCCGACCAGCAGTGTCACCACGACAAAGGTGACCAGGCGGGTCAGCAACGTGGTGACGAACACCGAGCGGTAGCCCAGCTCGCCGAACCACAACCAGTCGACATAGCCGTCGATCAGCCGCGGCCCCAACAGCAGCAGCGCGATCACGACGAAGGCGCTGCCAACCATGATCCGGCTGCGCGCGGTCAATTTCGGCATCCTCGCAGTGGGCCGCATCCCCACGTGCCACGCTCCCTAGCTCAGTTGTTCCTGACGGCCCCACTGTAGCCAACGAATACTCAGCAAGAGGGTGGCTGACCACCGTCGGTGATGGTTCGCAGCGCGCCCACCGCCTGGGCGAGGCTGTCAACTTTGACCAGTTGCAGACCCTTGTCGTCGTTTCTGGCCTCGTAGCAGTTGTCGGCCGGGACCAGGAACACCGTCGCGCCGGCCTCGCGGGCCGCCATCATCTTGTGCGCGATCCCGCCGATGGCGTCGACCTGTCCGTTGGCCTTGATGACCCCGGTGCCGGCAACGAAATTCGGCCCGGCCAGGGTGCCGTTGGTCAGCTTGTCGACGACGGCCAGCGAGAACATCAGCCCCGCCGACGGGCCGCCGATGTTGGCCAGATTGAAGTCGATGGTGAACGGCGCCCACGGCGCATCGAGGACGGACACGCCGAGGAATCCGTTGGCGCGGTCCTTGTTCTCTCCCAGCGTAATCCGCGCCGTGCCGGGTGCGGCGTTCTTGCGCCGGTAGTCGATGACAACCGTCTCGCCGGGCTTGGTG
>NZ_CP083986.1:3719609-3720959 GCF_020172685.1 [Mycobacterium] nativiensis
CCGGTGATGGGGTTGGCCCGGGCCCAGCCGCCGCGCACCGGCTTGGTCGGCGTGCCGTCGACGGCCGAAAACCTGGCGTGGTCATGCCAATTCAGCAGCGCGATGGCCGACGACACCAATTGGGCGCTGACGTCATCGAAGATGTCGCCGGTGGCACGGATATCCAGTACCGAGACGTCGGCGCCGGTCGGCGCCTGCAGCGCGCCGCGGACCGCCCAGACGTGCCGACCGTCCTCGACACGGCCCAGGAACACCGCGTCCGATGGCGGCGTGTCGCCCAGGTCGCCGGCCTCGTGCAGCACCACCCGGCCGCCGGCGACCAATACCTGGTTACGGGGATCGACCCGCAGCAGCGCGGCGGACGACCAGCCGGCGACGGCCGCGTCCGTGTCGGTACGCAACTGGTCGGCTCGATCCGCCCCGACCCGCGACAGCAGGGGCACCTGGCGCAGCTGGAAGTTGCCCATCAGTCCTCCCCGCGCCGCGGCGCCGCGATCGTCACTGGTTGGCCACCGTACGCACGTAGAGCAGCCGGTCACCGGCCTCGATCACATCGACTTCCGGTGCATCCAGTCGCAGCAGCCGGCCCTCGCGCACCAGCGCGAGGACTATCTCGTTGAGGTGCTTGGCCGATCCGCCGACTTCCTGCTGCTCCACCTCACGCTCGGCGATCGCGTAGCCGGCGTCGGGGGTGAGCAAGTCCTCGATGATCTCGACTACCCGGGGCGTGGTGGTGGCGATGCCGAGCAACCGTCCGGCGGTCTCCGAGGACACCACGACCGAGTTAGCGCCGGATTGCTCCAGCAGGTGCTGGTTCTCGGCTTCCCGAATGGACGCCACAATGGTGGCCTGCGGGGCGATCTCGCGGGCGGTCAGCGTCACCAACGCCGCCGTGGCGTCGGAGCCGGTGGCCACCACGATCGCTGACGCGCGCTGGGCGCTGGCCAGCCGCAGCACATCCGACCGGGTCGCATCGCCGTCGACGGTCACCAGCCCGGCCGTCTTGGCGCGTTCGAGCACGGCTCGGTCGTTGTCCACCACGACGATGTCGCTCGGGGTGGTCTCGTCGTCGCCGAGCATCGCCGCGATCGCGGTCTTACCCTTGGTTCCGTACCCGATGACGATGGTGTGGTCTTTCACTCTCTTCCTCCAACGCTGAATGCGGAACGCCTGCTGGGAGGTCTCGGTGAACGCCTCCACGGTCGTTCCCACCAACAGGATCAGGAAGGCGATCCGCAGCGGGGTGATGACCAGGACGTTGATCATGCGGGCGAACTCGGTGACAGGCGTGATGTCGCCGTATCCGGTGGTCGACAGCGTCACCGCCGAGTAGTAGAGACAGTCCAGGAA
>NZ_CP083986.1:3721059-3722399 GCF_020172685.1 [Mycobacterium] nativiensis
CGTCGCGCTCACCGCGACTGGCGTCGACGTCCCGGCGGATGGCGTCCAGTTCTGCGGCGAGATTCGCCACATCGGCGTCACTGAGGTGTGCGAACACCTCGACGTCGGTTACCGCCATCAGACCGCCCTTCGGAAGTTCATCACCATTTATACCTACGCTATCGTAACCTACGTTCGCGTAGGTTACCAGCGGGTAATCATCAGACGTCTAGTTCGCAATCGCCGGCTGCCGTGCTGACACAGGTCTGCACCCGGGTGCCCGGCTCATGATCGGCACCGCTGCGCAGATCGCGAACGTGTCCACCCACCAGCGTCACCACGCACGACTGGCAGATACCCATCCGGCAACCGAACGGCATCGCTACCCCGACGCTCTCACCGGCCTCGAGCAGCGTCGTCGCCGCATCCGCCGTCACGCTCTTGCCGCTGGCCGCGAAGGTGACGGTGCCACCGCCCTCGGCCGAAGCGATGCGCGCCACCGCGAACCGCTCGACGTGCAGTTGGTCGGCGATCCCGGCTGCAGCCCAGACACGTTCGGCGTCGCCGAGCATCGCTGCCGGCCCACACGCCCAGGTCTGACGCTCGCGCCAGTCTGGCACCTCGGCATCGAGGGTCTCAGGCCCCCGTAGCTCCAGCCGGCCCTGGTCTCGAGTGGTGCGCAACAGCAACCGGTAACCAGGGTGATCACGGGCCAGCGCCGCCAGCTCATCGGCGAACAGCGTGTCGGCCGCCGTGGGCGCCGAATGCAGGTGGACGACATCGGCGATGGGTCCGCGGCGGGCCAATGACCGCAACATCGCCATGACCGGCGTGATCCCGGATCCGGCAGTGACGAACAACACTGCCGCCGGCGCCGGGTCGGGCAATACGAACTCCCCCTGCGGCGCGGCCAACCGCACCACGGTTCCCGGAGCCACGCCGTCCACCAGGTGACTGGACAGAAAGCCCTCCGGCATCGCCTTGACCGTGATGGAGACGGTGCGCGCTCCGGTCACCGGCGCGGAGGTCAGCGAGTAGGAACGCCAGCGCCAGCGTCCGTCAACCAGCAGACCGATGCCGATGTACTGACCGGCCCGGTAGTCGAATTGAAAACCCCAGCCGGGCTTGATGGTCAGCGTCGCCGAATCCGCGGTCTCCCGCCGGACCTCCACCACCCGTCCACGCAGTTCGCGGGCCGACCACAGCGGGTTGGCCAAGCGCAGATAGTCGTCCGGCAGTAGCGGGGTGGTGATCTGTGTTGCGATGCGGCGCACAGCATTCCAGACCGGGTGACGGTCGGCCCCGGCGGCGGTCGGCCGCTTGGTGTCGCCGATGTGGGCAACTGTCTCTTATACACATCT
>NZ_CP083986.1:3722555-3724973 GCF_020172685.1 [Mycobacterium] nativiensis
GGTGGAGCACATGGCATTGGGCGCGTTCTTCTCGGCCGCCGAGGTCATCCCCCTGACGTTCCTGACCGTGGAGGCCTGGGCCTTCCTGCAACTGGGCGCCCGTCAGGAAGCCGGTGAGCAGAACAACTTCCCGGCCCGCTGGGCGGTGATGTTCCTGGTCGCCGTGGGATTCTGGAACTTCTTGGGCGCAGGCATCTTCGGCTTCCTGATCAACCTTCCGGTGGTGTCCTACTACGAGATCGGCACCGCACTGACCGCCAACCACGCACACGCCGCGATGTTCGGGGTCTACGGCATGCTTGCGGTCGCCCTGGCGATGTTCGCCTTCCGGTACGTGATCCCGGCGGACAAGTGGCCGAACAAGTTGGCCCGGATCTCGTTCTGGGGCATGAACATCGGACTGGCCTGGATGGTGTTCGTCACCCTGTTGCCGCTGGGAGTGCTGCAATTGTTCCACTCGGTCAACGCCGGCTACTTCGAGGCGCGTTCGCTGGGTTACATCACCCAGCCCGGCAATGCACTGCTGGAATGGATGCGCCTGCCCGGTGACGCGATCCTGATCGGTGCCGGTGTGGTGCCGTTCGTCTGGATCGCCTTGATTGCGCTGCGCAACTTCCGCTCCGGCGAGACGGTCGACGAACTGCCGGAGAACCCGCTCTACGTCGAGGTGCCGGCGGACTCCGCGGCCGCAGGTAAGGACTGAGCATGACCGGGCCGGTGACATGGGTGTGGCTGGTTGCCGGCTACGCGCTGCTGTTGCTGGCTTTCGCCTGGGGTTTCGACCGGATGGCCCAACGGACCTCCGAACGCGCCGCGCAGTGGCGCACCGGCAAGTTCGTCTACCACGACGACCATGACGCGTGGAAGTGTCCGCAGGATCAGTGGCTCTGGCCCACCTCGTTCGACCCGGACAATCGCGTGATGCAGTATCGGGCGACGCCGTCGGTCTGTAACTCCTGCCCGGTCAAGCAGACCTGCACCACCTCGCCCCACGGCCGGGAGATCAGCCGGGCGGTCGACCCGTGGCCGCATTCGGAAACCGGCCGGTTTCACCGAGGAATCGCTTGTGCGGTAGCGGGTTTCGGGATCATCCTGCCGGCGGCGACATTGTTCGCGAATCACTCGGCCGCCGACGTGTTGGTGTTGACCGCGGCGATCGCCGTGGTGGCGGCCGGCGGCTATCCCCTGCTGCGGCACCTGTGGAACACCCCGAGTAACGCCCCCGACGACCGGCCGCACCGATCCGTCGCCGAAGATCAGGCCTTGAAGGTCGAGGCCGCGATCGACCGGTACTCCACCCGGTGGGGCGGCTTTTCCGAAGACGCGTCGAGCAGGAGGCAGCAGCTCAAGTGAGTGAGGGACTGATCACCGTGCTGGCGCTGGCCATCGTGGCACTGGCCGTGCTGGCATATTTCGCGCTGAACGTGGTGCGCGAGTACGAACGCGGCGTGGTGTTCCGGATGGGCCACGCCCGCCCGCTCTACCAGCCAGGACTGAAGTTCCTGTTCCCCTTGGTGGACAAAATGATTCGGGTCGATCAGCGGGTGGTCACCCTGACCATTCCCCCGCAGGAGGTGATCACCCGCGACAATGTCCCGGCCCGGGTCAACGCCGTGGTGATGTTCCAGGTCACCGACCCGATCAAGGCGATCATGGAGGTCGAGAACTACGCCGTGGCCACCTCGCAGATCGCCCAGACCACGCTGCGTTCCCTGTTGGGCCGAGCGGACCTGGACACCCTGCTGGCGCACCGCGACGATCTCAACGCCGACCTGCGCACGATCATCGACAAGCAGACTGAGCCGTGGGGCGTGCAGGTGCGGGTGGTCGAGATCAAGGACGTGGAGATCCCCGAGTCGATGCAGCGGGCGATGGCCCGCGAGGCCGAGGCCGAACGCGAGCGCCGGGCGAAGGTGATCAACGCCCGCGGCGAGCTACAGGCCTCCGAGGAACTCAGCCAGGCCGCCGAGCGGCTTTCGCAGAACCCGGCATCGCTGCAACTGCGTTACCTGCAAACCCTTTTGGAACTCGGGGCGGACCAGAACTCCACCGTGGTGTTCCCCCTGCCGGTGGACATCATCACTCCGTTCCTAGGCGGTGCGGCCGAGGCACTGCGCGCCGCCAAGCGCAATACGTAGCCCGCCATCGGCTACCGCGCCACCATCCCGCCGTCGGCGTGGATGGTCTGGCCGGTGATGTAGCTGCCCGCATCGGAGACGAGAAGCAGTACCGGACCGACCATTTCGTCGGGTTCGGCAATGCGCTGCTGCAGCGTGGCAGCCTGCAATGCTGCGATGAACTCCGGCGGGTTGTTCCGCACCATGTCCGTATTGACCGGTCCGGGGGCGATCGCGTTGACCCGGATCCGCGATGACGCCAGCTCTGCCGCCATGGACCGGGTGAAGGAAACCAATGCGG
>NZ_CP083986.1:3725073-3726297 GCF_020172685.1 [Mycobacterium] nativiensis
GGCCTGGGGGTACCACCCGTTGGCCGGGGCCGCCCGCCCGGATTCGCGCTCGCGAACCGCCTCGGCAAGCGCGATCAGGTCGTCCTCTTCGGGCGAAACCCAAGGGCCGGGGTGGCGGACCAGTTCCCAACCGCGCGGGGCGGTGATCCGGCCCGCATGGTTGAAGCACAGGTCCCAGGAATGCGGCTCAGCCGCAGTAGCCAGCGGGCCGACCACGGCGGTGGAGTCCGAGTAGACGAACGTCAGCGTCGCCACCGCATAGTGCGGACACCCTGGCCGGCAGCAACGACGGGGAACGTTCACGCCCGTGAGGCTATCGTGGCCGCTCGCCCCCGCAGCGCCGGACACGCGCAAGGCGCCGGCACCCTATGCACAACCGTTACCATCTTCTGCGTGATCGCCACGCGTCGCCGCTGGCGCGGCCGCGAAACCCGCGGGCCGCTGTTGCCGCCTACCGTGCCGGGCTGGCGCACCCGCGCCGAACGGTTCGACATGGCCGTGCTGGAGGCCTACGAGCCCATCGAACAGCGGTGGAAGCAACGGTTGACGGCGCTCGACGTCGCGGTCGATGAGATCCCGCGGATCGCCGCCAAGGATCCCGACAGTGTGCAGTGGCCCCCAGAGGTGGTCGCGGATGGGCCAATTCCACTGGCCCGGTTGATTCCGGCCGGGGTGGATGTTCGGGGAAATCCGACGCGCGCCCGAATCTTGCTGTTCCGCAAGCCGATCGAGCAACGCGCAAACGACAGCACAGAACTCGGTGATTTATTGCACGAGATTCTGGTGGCTCAAGTCGCCACCTACTTGGATGTCGAGCCGAACGTCATCGACCCGACGATCGACGACTAGTCCCTAACTCAGATGATGCCGCGCTTGAGGCGCCGGCGCTCACGCTCGGAAAGCCCACCCCAGATACCGAAGCGCTCGTCGTGAGCCAAGGCGTATTCCAGGCACTCGCTGCGCACCGAGCAACGCTGGCAGATCTTCTTGGCCTCCCGGGTCGAGCCGCCCTTCTCCGGGAAGAACGCCTCGGGGTCGGTCTGCGAGCACAGGGCGCGGTCCTGCCACTGCTCATTGGTGGCTGTCGCGGGGTCGAACGGGTCGAACTCGTCGTAGTCCTCGGGCTCGGGAACCAGACTCAGATGCGGTCGACTGGGCATCACCTCCAGCCCGCTCGGCCCAGCCATTTCAGCCATTTCGGCACCGGCGTGCGGTGCTCCCCCC
>NZ_CP083986.1:3726397-3741826 GCF_020172685.1 [Mycobacterium] nativiensis
TCGGCATCCTGCACGGCTGCATACGCCACCACAGCACCTACGACGAACACAAAGCCTGGGCACACCGCCAAACCAACCCCGATACCCGGGCCGCTTGACAACTTACGACCCTGGGATGTCTAACCGGCCGACTCCTCGGTTGGGTCGGCGAATCATGGAACAGGGCCGCAGGCCCGGACGGCTCGCGGCTACTTGCCGGGCATGCAGGCGGCGGCGAAGACGTTGAACCACACCACGTGGCAGCCGGCCGGCGGTGTCGCCGGGCCGGCGGGCGCCGAAGCGCCGGCCATCATCGGCGCCGCAGGCACGATGGGCGCGGGTTGCGCGCCGCCACTGGGGCCGGCCGAGGTGGTGACAACAGCACCAGCTCCCGGTGCCGGAGTGGCACCGTCGGCGTCGGGGGCGGCGAATGCCACGCCGGCCGGCGCAATGCCGACCGCCAGCAGTCCGGCGGCGATAACGCCCAAAGGATGCACAATAGAATTGCTCATGTGAATTTTACTCATGTGAATTCAAGCCTTCCAAAAATAAATATTATCGCGTCCGTTAATCTACATTTCTTGAACGCGATGGAATTAATCGTATATCGGCATACGAGTGAATTCAACGCGACAGCGCGTGACGTTCGACCAGGAATTCAATAGCTGTGACGGCCGTCTCGATCTTCGGAGGCAGACTCACTACGGTGCGCCCACCTGGTGACCGGCAAAGCCCTCGCCAGGCGGCGCGGGCCACCGCAACTACGGCATGTACTGGGGGCAGTACGCCCGGTAGGCGATATCCATGAACGTATTGGCGCGCGCATTCGACAGATTGTCATTATGCTTCATCAATACCGACAGGATCTCGTCGCCGACCTTTCCGCTGTCGGCCAGATCGCACAGCGTGCGGCCGGCCGTGACGGCCTGATCGGGTTGCCTGTATTAGAGCCCGCACCGCCAGGGCGTTGAGGAAGGTCTCGACTGGCGATGCTGCGCCGCTGGCCGGATACCCCCAAGGGGCGTGACGACCGGGACGGCTGGGAGCTGCTGCACCAGAACAGCCACAACCCCCCGGTGCTGCGCGCCGGCGCGGCCGGGCATCTGGCCGGCATCGATTTCGCACGCGGCTGACTTCCCTGGGATCGACTGGCGCTGCAACGGTGCTGCAACGTGGTGATTCGTATCTTGGGTGGCGACCGCCACACCATGCAGGTAGGGAGCAGCACCGTGACAGTGATCGACACCGTTCTTGACGTCGCGGATGCCGAGGCCGATCGGTTGGGTTTCTGGGCGGCTCAGGCCCGCCGGCTGGACTGGGACACCGACTTCACCCAGGTACTCGATTACACCGACGCCCCGTTCGCCCGCTGGTTCGCCGACGGACGGCTCAACGTTGCCCACAACTGCATCGACCGCCACGTCGCCGCCGGCCACGGCGACCGCATCGCCATCCACTGGGAGGGCGAACCCGGCGATCACCGCACCATCAGCTACGCCGACCTGCAAGCCGACGTCTCCCGCGCAGCCAACGCCCTGACCACCCTGGGCCTGGTCGCCGGGGACCGGGTGGCGATCTACCTGCCGATGATCCCCGAAGCCATCATCGCCATGCTGGCCTGCGCCCGTCTCGGCGTGCTGCACACCGTGGTGTTCGGCGGCTTCGCCGCACACGCGCTGCGCGACCGGATCAACGACGCGGCCGCCAAACTCGTCATCACCTCTGACGGCCAATACCGTCGCGGGGTCGCCGCCGCCCTCAAACCCGCCGTCGACGAAGCCTTGAGCACCGCCCCCGAAGAAAGCACCGTGGCCCACGTCCTGGTGGTGCGTCGCACCGGCGGCGACGTCGCCTGGACGCACGACCGCGACCTGTGGTGGCACGACGTCATGGCAACCGCCGCCCCGCAACACACCCCCGAGGCCTTCCCCGCCGAACAGCCACTGTTTCTGCTCTACACCTCCGGCACCACCGGAAAACCGAAGGGCATCGTGCACACCTGCGGCGGCTACCTCACCCAGGCCGCCTACACCCACCAGGTGATCTTCGACCTCAAGCCGGCCACCGACGTGTTCTGGTGCACCGCCGACATCGGCTGGGTCACCGGCCACACCTACGCCGTCTACGGTCCGCTGTCCAACGGCGCCACCCAGGTTATCTACGAGGGCACCCCCGAGTTCCCGGACCAGCATCGGCATTTCGAGATCATCGAAAAATACGGCGTGACAATCTATTACACCGCGCCAACGCTGATCCGCACGTTCATGAAATGGGGCGCCGAGGTGCCCGACGCCCACGACCTGACCAGTCTGCGGCTGCTCGGCTCGGTCGGTGAGCCGATCAACCCGGAGGCCTGGCGCTGGTACCGCCAGGTGATCGGCGCCGACACCCTGCCGGTCGTCGACACCTGGTGGCAGACCGAGACCGGCGCCGCCATGATCAGCCCGCTGCCCGGGATCGCCGCGGCCAAACCGGGTGCGGCGATGACCCCGCTGCCGGGCATCTCGGCAATGATCGTCGACGACGACGGCAACCGCATCGCACCCGCCGACGGCTCCGCCGAACCTGTCACCGGGTACCTCGTGGTCGATCAGCCGTGGCCGGCGATGGCCCGCGGCATCTGGGGTGATCGACAGCGTTTCATCGACACCTACTGGTCGCGGTTTGCCGAGCAGGGCTGGTATTTCGCCGGTGACGGCGCCCGCTACGACGCCGACGGCGACATCTGGGTGCTGGGCCGAGTCGATGACGTGATGAATGTGGCCGGGCACCGCATCTCCACCGCTGAGGTGGAGTCGGCGCTGGTGGGCCACCCCGCGGTCGCCGAGGCGGCGGTGGTGGGTGCCGCGGACGAGCAGACCGGCCAGCGCATCTGCGCGTTCGTGGTGGTGGCCAAGAGCTACAGCGACTGGTCCGACGTCGACGACGCGATCATCGGCGAACTGCGGACGCGCGTGGCCGCCGAGATCTCCCCGATCGCCAAACCCCGCATGGTGCATGTGGTTCCGGAGCTGCCGAAGACCCGCAGCGGTAAGATCATGCGCCGGCTGTTGCGTGACGTCGCCGAGGGCCGCGAGCTCGGTGACACCTCGACACTGGTCGACCCGAGTGTCTTCGAAGCGATCCGGACCGGTCGATAGCCACACGCGGTCAGCTGCAGGATTATCTGGATCGGGCGATACAGTCCGGCCCCACAGGCGGCACACCCCACACGTGCTCGACGAGGCGCTGTCCTGGCACACCCGTTACCTGGCGACCGGCACGATGCTGGCCTGAGACCGGCTATCGACCGCGGAGCAGCTCCAGCACCTCGCTGAGCTGGCCGCCGACCGTTTGGATCTGACCACCGAGCTTGGTATCAAGTGCATCGATCCGACCGTTGAGCGTGGTATCCAGCGCATCGATCCGACCGTTGAGCGTGGTATCCAGCGCATCGATCCGACCGTTGAGCGTGGTATCCAGCGCATCGATCCGACCGTTGAGCTTGGTATCAAGTGCGTCAACCTTCCGGTCGACGCCTTCGACCAGCTCGTAAAGCGCGTCAATATCGGCACGCTGCTGGCGCGCCTGGCGTTCGGTCTCGCGCTGTGTCATCCCCGAAAGCTTAGGAGCTCTCCGGCGCCGGCGTATTCCAAATTCCACAGCCCTTGACCCGCGCAGTGATCCGCTACGACGCCGCTGATTCAGGCCAGCTCGGAGTCCAGCCCGGCCAGATGACCGCGGGCCCGCGCGCAGACCGCCGTATCGCCGTTGGCGGTGTCGTGCAGCAACTGCCACCCTTCACGGTCGTCCCGGCCCTCGGGAAGATCCAGCCACTGCCGCATCGCGGCCGTATTGCCCGACGCCAGCACCGCGCCACGCATGCTGGTGCTCAGTTCGGTGCGCAGCCGTCCGATGCCGGGCGACAGCGACCGGGGCAGCAGCGGTCCCTGGTACTGCCCCATCGCGGTCCGGACATCGGCCGCATCCAGGGCGGTCAGTACATCGCCGATATCGCTGCTGATCGGTTTGAGCAGCCGGTAGGGCCGGGAGTCGATGAAGTCGGCGCCGATGGCCTTGCGCAGTCGCGACATCTCGGCGCGAATCGTGACCGGGTCGAGGTCGGTTTCGTCGAGCAGTATCGCCAGATGGTCGGCGGTCAATCCCTCGGGGTGACGGCTGAGCAACGCCAAGATCTCGGCGTGCCGACCGCTCAGGGTCGTCACCCGAGCGTGCCCACCGGCGTCGGTCACCACCCAGCGGGACGGCCCGGTGCCCAGCACCGTCAGGCGGGCGCTCACCGCCGGGTTGGTCCCCACACCGGCCAGCCGCAGCAGCGCCAACTGATTCTCCACCGCGACCGCCGTCGCGCGCAGCAAGGCCAGAGCGGTCGGGGTGACCACCCGGCCACTACCGGTCAGGTCGATAGCGCCGATCACCGCACCGGTGGCACGGTCATGGACGGGCACCGCCGTACAGTTCCAGGGCTGCACCGCGCGGGAGAAATGTTCCGCCCCGCGGATATGCACCGGGCGATCCAGCGCCAGCGCGGTCCCGGGCGCGTTGGTTCCCACCCGACTTTCGCTCCAGTCGGCGCCCGGCACGAAGTTCATCGCTTCGACGCGTCGGCACACCCGACGATCACCTTCCACCCACAGCAGCGTGCCGTCGTCGCCGACTACGGCCACCACCACCCCGGAAGACGCCGCATCATCGGTCAACAGCTGCCGAATCACCGGCATCGCCGCCGCCAGCGGATGCCCGTCACGCACCGCGGCCAGTTCATCGGAGATCACCTGCTGCTGCGGCCCGTCGGGGTCCACCCCTTCGGCCAGGCTGCGCTGCCAGCTCTGCGCAATCACCGGCGACAGCGGCGTCGTACCCAGGTATGCGGCGTCGATCCCCCCGGCGACGAACCGTTCGTGGATGTCGCGCAACGTCGACCTCAGGTTCCGCTCGTCGGTGATTCCCTCGATCGGCATTGCATCACGCTCCAACTCGCGCAACGGCCCCATACGGTGCTCCCAGGGTAGTCCGATCGCCAACCGGGCGTAACAACCTTCCGCTACCGGTAATCGATCACCATCCGGCCGTCGATCTGTCCGCGTTCCATCCGGTGGAAGATGTCGTTGATGTCCTCCAGCTTGGCGGTGGTCACGATGGGCTTGATCAGACCGCGGGCGTAGAAGTCGAGCGCCTCGGCCAGGTCCTGCCGGCTACCGACCATCGAGCCCCGGATGGTCAATTCGTTGACCGCGATGTCGAAGATCGTCGCCGGGAAGTCCCCGGGCGGCAGGCCTAGGAAGACGATGGTGCCACCGCGGCGGGCCATCCCGATCGCCTGCGCGAACGCCTGGGGGTGCACCGCGGTGACCAGCACACCATGCGTTCCGCCGGTGAGCTTGCGGGCTTCGGCGGCCACGTCGACAGTGCGCGCGTTCAGGGTGATCTCGGCGCCCAGCCGAGCGGTCAGCGCCAGCTTCGGGTCGTCGACGTCGACGGCCAGCACCCGCATCCCCATCGCCCGGGCGTATTGCACCGCGACGTGGCCGAGCCCACCGATGCCGGAGATCGCCACCCATTGGCCGGGCCGGGTCTCGGTTCGCTTCAGGCCCTTGTAGACGGTGACACCGGCGCACAGAATCGGTGCGACTTCCACCGGGTCGGCGCCGTCCGGGATTCGGGCCGCATAGTCTGCGTTGACCAACATGTAGCTACCGAAGCTGCCGTTGACCGCGTACCCGCCGTTCTGCTGCTTCTCGCACATGGTTTCCCGGCCGGTGTGGCAGTATTCGCAACGTCCGCACGCCGACCACAGCCAGGCGTTGCCGACCTTGTCGCCCACCTCGAGATCGTCGACACCCGGACCGAGTGCGACCACAGTGCCGTATCCCTCATGGCCCGGAACAAACGGCGGCTGCGGCTTGACCGGCCAGTCACCTTGTGCGGCATGCAGGTCGGTGTGGCATACGCCGGAGGTCTCGAGCTTCACGAGAGCTTCCCGGTAACCGGGGGTGGGCAACGGCAATTCGGAAACCTGCAGCGGCGCACCGAATTCGGTGACAATCGCGGCCTGCATGGTTGCGATGGGCGGCGCGGCTGTGCGGGCGGTTTGGGAGGCGCTGGTCATCGTTCGTTCCTATCTTCGAGGGTGGATTCCTTCAACTGGGTTGCGGCTCAGAAGAATCCCGGGGCGCTGGTGGAGTAGGACACCAGCAGGTTCTTGGTCTGCTGGTAGTGGTCGAGCATCATCTTGTGGTTCTCCCGGCCGATGCCGGACTGCTTGTAGCCGCCGAACGCGGCGTGCGCCGGGTAGGCGTGATAGTTGTTCACCCACACCCGGCCGGCCTGAATGTCGCGGCCGGCCCGGTAGGCGGTGTTGCCGTCGCGGCTCCACACCCCGGCGCCGAGTCCGTACAGCGTGTCGTTGGCCTTTGCGATGGCGTCTTCGTAGTCGCGGAAAGAGGTGACCGCGAGGACCGGGCCGAAGATCTCCTCCTGAAAGATCCGCATCTTGTTATGACCGGTGAAGACGGTCGGCTGCACGTAGTACCCGCCGGACAGTTCCCCGCCGAGGTCGGCGCGCTGTCCGCCGGCGACAATCGTGGCGCCCTCGTCCTTGCCGATCTCGATGTAGGACAGGATCTTCTCCAACTGGTCGTTGGAGGCCTGCGCCCCGATCATGGTCGCGGTGTCCAGCGGGTCACCTTGCCGGATCGCCTTGGTGCGGATCGTGGCCAAGTGCAGAAACTCGTCGTAGATGTCGTCCTGAACCAACGCCCGCGACGGGCAGGTGCAGACCTCGCCCTGATTGAGGGCGAACATCGCAAAGCCCTCCAGAGTCTTGTCGCGGAATTCGTCGTCGGCTGCCAACACGTCGGCGAAGAAGATGTTCGGGCTCTTGCCGCCCAACTCCAGCGTGACGGGGATCAGGTTCTGGCTGGCGTACTGCATGATCAGGCGCCCGGTGGTGGTCTCTCCGGTGAACGCCACCTTGGCGATCCGGTTCGAAGAGGCCAACGGCTTTCCGGCCTCGGCGCCGAATCCGTTGACCACATTGAGCACTCCGGCCGGCAGCAGGTCTGCGATCAGGCTCATCAGGTACAGGATCGAGGCCGGAGTCTGCTCGGCCGGTTTGAGCACCACCGCGTTGCCGGCTGCCAGCGCGGGCGCCAGCTTCCAGGTGGCCATCAGGATCGGGAAGTTCCACGGGATGATCTGGCCCACCACCCCCAGCGGCTCGTGAAAGTGATAGGCGACGGTGTCCTGGTCGATCTGACTGAGCGCACCCTCTTGGGCGCGGATCGCCGCTGCGAAATAGCGGAAGTGGTCGACCGCGAGCGGCAGGTCGGCGTTCAGTGTCTCCCGGATCGGTTTGCCGTTGTCCCACGACTCGGCCACCGCGAGCGCCTCGAGATGCTGCTCCATCCGATCGGCGATCTGGTTCAGCACCTTCGCCCGTTCGGCCGGGGAAGCCTTACCCCAGGCCGGTGCCGCCGCGTGCGCGGCGTCCAGCGCCCGGTCGATATCGGCCGCGGTGGAGCGGGCGACCTCGCAAAACACCTGACCGGTCACCGGGGTGCGGTTCTCGAAATAGTTGCCGCTGATCGGCGGCACCCACTGGCCGCCGATGAAGTTGTCGTAGCGCGACGAGAACGACATCAGCGAGCCTTCGGCGCCGGGTTGGCGATAGACCGCCATAATTCCTCCTCATGTGCGAACTGTGGCTGCGATCACACACAAGGTAGGGCTGGCCGGGTTGCATCACCGTTGCAACGACTCAGACGCGGTTTGGCGCACCGGCTCCTGCACCGCCGAACAACTGCAGGGCCGCGGTGGGCTCAGCCGATCCGATCGATCGCGGCGCTCAACCGCGCCACCGTTCCCTCGACATCGGCCAGCTTGTCCAGGCCGAACAAGCCCACCCGGAAGGTGCTGAACGTCGCCGGTTCGTCGCATTGCAGCGGCACTCCCGCCGCGGTCTGAAGCCCCTGGGCCAGAAATTTTTTCCCGGTACGGATCTCGGGGTCGGTGGTGTAGCTGACCACCACGCCGGGCGCTTCGAATCCCGGCGCGGCCACGCTGGGGAAGCCGCGTTCGGCCAGCAGCGCACGCACCTTGCGCCCCAGGGCGAACTGTTGCTCGCGCACCGCGCCGAAGCCGCGCGCGCGGGTCTCGGCCATGGCGTCGCGCAGGCCTCTGATGACCCCGGTCGGCATGGTCGCGTGATAGGCGTGGCCACCGTTCTCGTAGGCCACCATGATGTCGCGCCATTTCTTCAGATCCAGCGCGAAGCTGGTGCTCTGGGTGCGCTCCATGACCTCCGCCGCCCGGCTGGACAGGCAGACCGCGGCGCAGCCCGGGTCGGCACTCCAGCCCTTCTGCGGCGCGGTCACCAATACGTCGACGCCGAGCGCTGCCATATCGACCCAGACGACGCCCGAGGCGATGCAGTCCAGGACCAGCAGGCCGCCCACCGCCGCTGTCGCCGCGCCGAGGCGCGCCAAGTAGTCGTCGGGCAGGAGGATTCCGCTGGCGGTCTCCACGTGCGGGACGAACACCACCGCCGGCCGGGTCCGCGCGATCGCCTCCTCGACCTCGTCGATGGGCGCGGGCGCGAAGGGCGCCTGGTCGCCGTCGCCGGTCGGGCGCGCCTTGAGCACGGTGATGCGGTCGGTGATGCGGCCGGTCTGAAGGATCTGACTCCACCGGTAGCTGAAGAACCCGTTGCGGACGACGAGTACCTCGGCGTCGTTGGCGAACTGGCGCGCCACCGCCTCCATCCCGCAGGTTCCGTTGCCGGGCACCACGATTGCCACGTCGGCGTGGTACACCTCGCGCAGCATGGCCGAGACGTCGTTCATGACGTCCTGGAAGCGCGCGGACATGTGGTTGAGCGCCCGGTCGGTGTAGACGACGGAGTACTCCAGAAGGCCGTCTGGGTCTACTTCGGGCAGAAGTCCTGGCATGAAGCCTCTCCTAGGTGTGCGCGAACAGTTCAGCCGATCTGGACATCAGATACGTTCCGGCCACCCAACCACAATCCCAACGCTTCGGCGGTGCCGCGGACGACGATGCCGCGGCCACGGGGCCGGCCGATCCCGTTGGTGGGCTCCACTCGGTAGCGGAACAAGGTCGGCTGCAGCTTCTGCGCGGTCAGGCTCACTCCCTCGGCGAGGATCGCGGCCTCTTCCGCCGGAGGGATCTCCCGGGTACGTCCCAGCCCGCGCAGCACGTCCTGGTGATGCATCGCCAGATCGCCCAGCAACAGCCCGGCGACCGCGCGATCGGGCACCTGCGCCCAGCGCCGGCCGGCGGCAACAAGCTCGGCCCGGCCGCGTTGACGCCCCTGGGCCACCACCTCGGCGTTGATCTTGTGCAGCCGCCACGGAGCCCGCAGATACCGGCCGATCTCGCTGGTGCCGATCAGATGCGCCAGCACGTCACGCGGTGACCAGGCCGTACACAGGGTGGTGCCGTGATCGAACTCCGCGTCGGTCAACCCGTCGACAGTGTCGACGAACGCATGCCGCGCCGCGCGGACGATGTCGATCCGGGATGTCATCGGTGCCCGGTCAGCGCAGGAGGTGTCGGCTCATGACGACGCGCTGGATCTGGTTGGTGCCCTCATAGATCTGGGTGATCTTGGCGTCGCGCATCATCCGCTCCACCGGGAAATCAGTGGTGTAACCCGCCCCACCGAACAACTGCACCGCATCGGTGGTGACCTCCATCGCCACATCCGAGGCAAAACACTTCGACGCCGCCGAGATAAAGCCCAACCCGGTCTCACCACGCTCAGCACGCGCCGCCGCCGAATACACCATCAACCGCGCAGCCTCCAGCTTCATCGCCATGTCGGCGAGCATGAACTGCACACCCTGGAAGGTGCTGATGTTCTTGCCGAACTGCTTGCGGTCCTTGGTGTACTCAATCGCCGCGTCGAGGGCACCCTGAGCGATACCGACCGCCTGCGCACCGATCGTCGGACGGGTGTGATCCAGGGTGCGCAACGCGGTCTTAAACCCGGTACCGGGCTCACCGATGATCCGATCCCCCGGAATCCGACAGTTCTCGAAATACAACTCCGTGGTCGGGGAACCCTTGATGCCCAGCTTGTGCTCCTTGGGCCCGACCGAAAAACCCTCATCATCGACATGCACCATGAACGCCGAAATCCCATTGGCATCCAAATCCGGATCAGTCACCGCCATCACCGTGTACCAACTGGACTTACCACCATTGGTGATCCAGCACTTAGACCCATTGAGAATCCAGTCATCACCATCAGCCCTAGCCCGCGTGCGCATCGCCGCCGCATCACTGCCGGCCTCACGCTCAGACAACGCGTAGGAAGCCATCACCTCACCGGCCGCCAACCCCGGCAACACCTGCGCCTTGAGCTCATCCGAACCCGACAAGATCAACCCCATCGTGCCCAGCTTGTTCACCGCCGGAATCAACGACGACGACGCACACACCCGGGCCACTTCCTCGATCACAATGCACGCCGCCACCGAATCCGCGCCCTGCCCGCCGTACTCCTCCGGCACATGCACCGCGTTGAAACCCGACGCATTCAGCGCCGCCAACGCCTCCTCGGGGAACCGGGCCCTCTCATCAACATCCTTGGCATAAGGAGCGATCTCCTTCTCCGCCAACGCCCGAATCGCCACCCGCAACTCATCATGCTCCTCGGGCAACTGAAACAGATCAAACGAGGGATTCCCGGCCCACCCAGCCATCACAGCCTCCTAAGCTACTCGCCGGTAACTTTACCTTGAAGCATCGCGTCTTTCGCAAGCACGCTCTGGGCCAGCTGGTCTTGAAAAGCCGCCATACGGGCCCGCAACGCGGCGTCTGATGAGCCCAGAATACGCACTGCGAGCAAACCTGCGTTGCGTGCGCCGCCGATAGAAACGGTGGCTACGGGCACGCCTGCCGGCATCTGCACGATCGACAGCAAAGAGTCCATGCCGTCCAGGCGGGCCAGCGGCACGGGCACCCCGATCACCGGCAGCGGTGTGGCCGAAGCCACCATCCCGGGCAGGTGCGCGGCGCCGCCCGCCCCGGCGATGATCACCTCGATGCCGCGGCCGGCGGCGTCGCGGGCGTAGTCGAACATCCGTTGCGGGGTGCGGTGCGCCGAGACCACTCCGACCTCGAACGGGATCTCGAATTCGGCCAGCGCGAGGGCCGCTTCCTCCATCACCGACCAGTCGCTGTCGCTGCCCATGATCACGCCGACCCGGGGACCGGGCTTGTGCTCACTCATGCGGGTCCCATCCATCGCTCCATTCCCCGTGCGACAACCAGTGTGCCGCGCCTTCGGCCCGTTCACGCAGCTTCGCCCAGTCCGTCGAGGCGTCACCGAGCAGATTGATGTGCCCGATCTTGCGACCGGGCCGCTCATCCTTGCCGTACAGGTGCACCCGGGCGTCGGGATAGCGGGCGAACAGGTGGTGAAGTCGCTCGTCCATCGTCATCGCCGGTGGCTGCGGCGCGCCGAGCACATTGGCCATCACGGTGACCGGAACCACCGGGGAGGTGTCGCCCAGCGGGTAGTCCAGCACCGCGCGCAGATGCTGCTCGAATTGACTGGTGGCTGCGCCGTCCATGGTCCAGTGGCCGGAGTTGTGCGGGCGCATCGCCAGCTCATTGACCAGCAACTCACCGTCCGTCGTCTCGAACAGCTCGACGGCCAGGACCCCGACAACACCCAGCTCGTCGGCCAGTCGCAGCGCCAATTGCTGTGCTGCAGCAGCTGATTCGTCAGACAGATCCGGAGCCGGTGCGATCACCGTCACGCAGATCCCGTCTTCTTGCACCGTCTCGACCACCGGCCATGCCGCGCCCTGGCCGAACGGCGACCGGGCGACCAGCGCGGAGAGTTCCCGGCGCATCGAGACCCGCTCCTCGGCCAGCACCGCCACCCCGGCGTCCAGGTAGTCGGCGGCGGCGGCGCGGGCCTGGGCCGCATCGTCGACGATCGACACCCCGCGGCCGTCGTAGCCGCCCCGGGTCGCCTTGATCACCATCGGGCCACCGGTGACAGCGGCGAAGTCGTCCACCGCCTCGAGGCTCTCGATGGCGGCGAACCGCGGAACCGGCGCCCCCAACGCCGCCAGCTTGCGGCGCATCACCAGCTTGTCCTGGGCGTGCAGCAGCGCAGCCGGCGGCGGCGCCACGTTGACGCCCTCGGCGATCAGTTTCTCCAGCAGATCACCCGGGACGTGCTCGTGGTCGAAAGTCAGCACGGTGGCCCCGGCCGCGACCCGACGTAGGGCATCGAGGTCGGTGTGCGATCCGATCACCACGTCCGGGCTGACCTGGGCCGCCGGTTCGTCGGCGTCGACGGCCAGCACCCGCAGCCGCTGACCGAGCGCGATCGCGGCTTGGTGGGTCATCCGCGCCAGCTGACCGCCGCCGACCATGGCGACCAGCGGGTACCTTCCGGGCGGCGGCATGGTCGAAGCGGGAGGCGTGGACGGCACAGACACGGGCAACATCGTGACATGTCAGCCGACCAACGTGGTTATCCAGTCATTGGGCAGGAAGCGGGGGAAGTCCGTACACTGGCAACTTGTGTCTTTTACCGACGCCACGATTGCCCGGCTACCCCGGGTGATTCGGCCGCTGGCCGAGCGGCACCACGAGTTGATCAAGTTCGCCATTGTCGGCGCGACCACGTTCGTCATTGACTCGGCGCTGTTCTACACGCTCAAGTTGACCATTCTGTCGCCCAAGCCGGTCACCGCCAAGGTGATCTCCGGGATCGTCGCGGTGATCGCGTCCTACATCCTCAACCGTGAGTGGAGTTTCAAGGACCGGGGCGGCCGGGAGCGTCACCACGAGGCACTGCTGTTCTTCGGGGTCAGCGGCGTAGGCGTGCTGCTGTCGATGGCGCCGCTGTGGTTCTCCAGCTACGTGATGCAGCTTCGGGCGCCGATGGTGTCGTTGACCGTCGAGAACATCGCCGACTTCGTCTCGGCCTACATCATCGGCAACCTGCTGCAGATGGCGTTCAGATTCTGGGCATTCCGCCGCTGGGTGTTCCCCGACGAGTTCGCCCGCAGTACCGACACGGCCCTCGGCGCGTCTATCGAGACCGGCGCGCTCGCCGAGGCTTTGGAGGACAGCGCGGAGTCACTTGAGGGTGGCCCGGATACCGGTGTGGTGACACTGTTCCGCCGGCCCTCCCACCATCAGCCGCCAACGGACGGGCTGTCGAAGACTTCGTGATAGAGCAGCGCGTGGACCTGTTCCACGCGCGGTATGTCGTAGAACTCCAGCGGCTCCTGTGACGCCGACTCGATGATCAGCGTCCCGGTACGCAGCATCCGGTCGATGAACCCGTGGACGAACTCCACGCTGTTGATGCGCGCCAGGCCGATGTCGATGCCACTGCGGGTGAGCAACCCGTGCCGAAACATCACCCGCCGGTCGGTGATGACGAAATGCGTGGTCAGCCAGGTCAGGAACGGCCAGAGCGTCAGCCAGCCGACGACCACCAGCCAGATCGCCCAGATCACCCCGAAGACGACGTTCTCGGCGTTCGGATCCCAGGCCCTGGAGTTGACGAACCCGGCGACGAAGCCTGCGAAGGCGGTCGCCAGCAGCAGGGCCAGGATCGGCCCGATCAGGCGTTTGACGTGTGGGTGCCGGTGCAGCACCACCTGTTCGTCGTCCGCCAGCACGCTTTCGGGGTAGCCCACGGCCGGCCCTAGCCGCCGGATTCCTTCGGCGGTCCCTGCTTCGGCTCTCCTCCGTCGAGCCTCGCAGAACCGCCGGATTCCTTCGGCGGTCCCTGCTTCGGCCCGCCGGGCCGCAGCCGGGTCACGTCGCCGGCGGACACCGTTACGGATTGATCCCCGGTGTTGATGACGAGCCGGCCGGTCTCGTCGATGGACTCGGCCAGGCCTTCGACTCGCTGATCGCCGGGCATATCGGCACGCACCCTTTCACCCAGCGTGCAGCTGTGTCGCCGATAGTCCGCGGCCAGCGCCTCATCGGCCCCGCCGGCCGCGCGCCAGGCCGCGATCCTGGCGGCGAGGTGGCGGAGGACCTTGTCGGCCAAGACGTTTCGGTCCAGCACTGGGGCGCCGAGCATGGCCAGTGAGACGGCCGCCGGGTCCGGCGCCTCTTCGGCGGTCATGGTCACGTTCAGCCCGAGTCCGACCACGATCACGGGTTTGGGGAGCTGCTTGGATGTGGCCACCTCGGCGAGGATTCCGGCGAGTTTGCCGTCGCCCACGATGACGTCGTTGGGCCATTTCAAGCCGGCCTGCAAGCCGGCCGCCTCGGCGAGCGCATCGGCCACCGCAACCCCGGTCGCCAGGGTCAGCCAACCCCATCCCGAGGTCGGCACCGTGTCCGCGGCGACGCCCACCGACAGGGCGAGCTGACTGCGCGGCGGGGCTGTCCAGTGCCTGCCGTGCCGGCCGCGGCCGGCGGTCTGGTGATCGGCCAGCAGCACCGCCCCGTCGATGTCCGCACCGCCCGCGGCGCGCGCCAACAGGTCGGCGTTGGTTGAGCCCGTTTCGGTGACGACGTCCAGTGCCCGCCAGGGCAGGCCCGGTCCGACCAGGCCGTCACGCAGCACGGTTACGTCCAGTGGCGGCCGGGACGGCTGAGATTCCATTTCGCCAGCCTACGGGCGGTGGCGTCGCCGCACAGGTTGAAACGCCCGGCCGCAGGGTATGCGGACTGTACGTGTTGAGGAGGTGGTCTACATGACCACCAAGGGGTTACGCCGCCGACTTCACCGCCGTCACAGCGCGCAGTCGATCGCAGTGTCGCTGACCAGCCGGTTCGTGGTGAAGAATCTGGTGCGGGCGTGGACGATCCAACCGGACCTGGGTTGGCCGTTCGCTTCGGTCGACCGGTTCGCCGGCTTGATGCCGTACGGCGGCGCCGCCGAGGTCCAACGCGCTCAGAGATGGTGAAACCTGCTGGAATAGCCGTAATCTCGCCCTTCACCGATGCCGACCCGGCGGCCAAACTGCGGCACCGCAATGCCAACCGCTGCGCGATGTTTCCGGGCGGGGCGCTGTCGGTGTTCACCCGTTACCCGCTTCGCGCCCGAGCTGTGTCGCCGGTGGATGCCGATCTGTCATCGCTGCCGCCGGTCACCATCCACGCCAGCTCCGACGAACTGCTGCTACCCGATGCCGAAACGATGGCGCAGCGACTGGACGCCGCCGGTGTCCGGTGCGATCTGCACCTGTGGGACGGCCAGATTCACGATTTTCCCCTGGCGGCTGATGTGCTTCCCGAAGGCCGACGGGCCATCCACTACATCGGTGACTTCATCAAGGAGGTCACCGAGGATCGAAGCGGGCCTGACCTAATGGGAATCGATCAGCGTGTCCTTACCGGGGATCTTGGTTCTTGAGCGGGAGGCTGATCACCGAGCCGCCGGCCGGTGAGCACTACTTTGACCTGGAGTGATGCTGGACTCCTGGGGTTAGA
>NZ_CP083986.1:3741972-3743348 GCF_020172685.1 [Mycobacterium] nativiensis
AGATGTGTATAAGAGACAGGACCTATGTCCTGCGTGGCGTGCGCGACCGCGCCCAGCAGCGCCCACGCGTTGGGAGCGTGGCCCTGCGACACCAGCCACGGCGAGAAATGATCGCTGCACACCGCGAAGTCGAAACCGCGTTCCTCGGCGGCAACGGCGTAGCCGACCAGCTCTGCGGGCCCGCTCTGCTCGGTCATCAGGGTGTAGCCGAAGCGTGTCATGCTGCCGGAATACCCAACGGCCGACCACCGAAACGGGGCGCCGTTTGGCGCGGTCCGGGTGGCGGGTACCCGCAAGCGTGTCCACCGCAACGATCCACACCGAACCTCGCCTGCCCGCCGCGTGCGGGCCGTTGTCCGCGACGGTGTGCAGCCTCTTGCGTCGGCCTGCCGGCACGGTCCCCGAGCTCATCCCCCCGACCACCGGCGCCGACCCGTACGGCCGCGACCTGCAACTGGCGCTCTACGTCTGCTACGAGTTGCATTACCGCGGATTCGCCGATGTTGACCCCGGTTGGGAGTGGGACGTCACGCTGTTGGGACTACGCACGCAACTCGAATGCGGGTTCCTCGACCGCGTGCGTCGCGATGTCGGGGTGATACCGCCACATGCGACGGCCGATGCAGAAATGGAGGCCGCGGCATCCGAGCCCGTGCACGGCGCCGGACCGTCGTGGTTCCTGCGTGATCACGGCACCTGGGAGCAGGCCCGGGAGTACTTCGTCCACCGATCGCTCTATCACCTCAAGGAGGGCGATCCGCACGCCTGGATCATCCCGCGCCTGACCGGCCAGGCCAAGGCGTCGTTTGTCGCGGTCGAGTTCGACGAGTACGGCGCGGGGCGGGGTCCGCGGGTGCATCAGCAGCTCTTCGCCGACCTGCTCACCGCGGCTGGGCTGGATGCCGGTTACCTCGCCTACCTCGATGTTGTCCCTGCCGAGTCGCTGGCGGTGGTGAATCTGATGTCGCTGTTCGGGTTGCATCGCCGGTGGCGGGGTGCGGCCGCCGGGCACTTCGCGGCGACCGAGATCACTTCACCTCCGGGCTCGAGCCGGCTGGTCGCGGCGCTGCGGCGGATGGGTGCGCCGGAGCCGTGCGTGGTGTTCTACGCCGAGCACGTCGAGGCCGACGCGGTACACGAACAGGTGGTCCGCAATGACGTGATCGGCAACCTGCTGGAAGGCAATCCGCATTTGGAGACGGATGTCGTATTCGGTATCCGAGCTCTCGCCGCTGTGGAAAATCGGCTCTCCGATGTCATGCTCTCGGCCTGGTCTGCGGGGCGTTCGTCGCTGCTCACAACGTGAAAATTAAGGTTTCACTGGGATTTTCCAGAAATTGTCGGGCACCTCTTTGCCAATCGCGGCGGAGCTGGGT
>NZ_CP083986.1:3743448-3744842 GCF_020172685.1 [Mycobacterium] nativiensis
CCCAACTCCCACTCCGGGTACTGACCTGCCTCGATGGCGTCCCACAGGTCGCGACGATTGAAGTCGGGGTCCTTGCCGGCAACCTTCTGGCATTCGTCCCAGATCAGCGAATGAACACCGAGTTTCGGCTTCCAGTGGAACTTCACGAAGGTTCCCTCGCCGGCAGCGTTGACGAGGCGGAAGGTGTGGACTCCGAAACCCTGCATCATCCGGTAACTGCGGGGCAGTGCCCGATCCGACATCAGCCACATGATGGCGTGCAGCGTCTCGGGCTGCAGCGACACGAAGTCCCACAGTGTGTCGTGAGCGGACTGGGCCTGGGGAATCTCGTTGTCCGGCTCGGGTTTGACCGCATGCACGAAGTCAGGGAACTTGATGCCGTCCTGAATGAAGAACACCGGAAAGTTGTTGCCCACCAGGTCATAGTTGCCCGCCTCGGTGTAGAACTTGGTGGCGAATCCGCGTACGTCACGCACGGTGTCGGCCGAACCGCGCGAGCCGGCCACGGTGGAGAACCGCACGAACACCGGCGTCCTGGCGCCCGGTGTGGTCAGAAAGCGTGCCGCGGTGTACTGCGCAAGCGAGTCGTCATAGGGCTCGAAGTAGCCGTAGGCGCCCGCCCCGCGGGCATGCACCACGCGTTCGGGAATCCGCTCGTGATCGAAGTGGGTGATCTTCTCCCGGGCGTGGAAGTCCTCCAGCAGCGTCGGCCCACGCTCACCGACAGTCAGCGCGTCGTCGGTGTGGTCGACGCGCACCCCCTGCTGAGTCGTGAGGTATCCGGACTGCCGGTCGACCCGGTAATCGTCGAGTTGTCGCTGCTTGCCGTCACGGTCCTCGGTAGCCACCGCTTTTCCTCTCGTCGGTATTTGGGAAATCCCTGGATGGGTATCCCAGCCAGGTCATCCGCAAACGACCGGGACCATCCGCGAACGAGAGGGGAAGATCGTGAGCACCCAATCGGCCGTGTTGTTCGACGTCGACGGCACCCTGGTCGATTCCAACTATCTGCACGTGCACGCCTGGCGGCGCGCGTTCGCCGAGCTACACCACGAGGTGGAGTCGTGGCGGATCCACCGCGCCATCGGAATGGACGGATCGGAGTTGGTGCGCCTGCTGTCCGACGACGCACCCGACGACGTCCGCCGGCGCCTGGAAGACCTGCACTCGCAGTACTACCTGCAGTCATCGGACTTGCTGGCGCCGCTACCGGGCGCACGCAAGCTGTTGGAACACATAGTCGCTCTTGATCTTCCGGTGGTGCTGGCCACCTCGGCACCCGAGAACGAGTTGGCGGTGCTGCGCAAGGTGCTCGGCTGCGACGACCTTGTCGCGGCGGTCACCTCCTCGGCCGACGTCGATGTCGCGAAGCCGAATCCGGACATCATCGGGAT
>NZ_CP083986.1:3745049-3746358 GCF_020172685.1 [Mycobacterium] nativiensis
AGATGTGTATAAGAGACAGCGTCATTGAGTGCATACCGGCGCATCGTCTTCTCACCGGGCAGTTCCCGCGACTGCACGTCCAGCAGGAACCGCGAGTCGTTGTCGGGTGGGCCCAACGATCCCTTGAGCAGGCCGCGCCAGAAGTCGCCCACTACGAATCCTCTTCTTGCACCAGTTCGACCGGGTCTTTGTCGATGGCACCACGCGTTTCGAACGGCTCACGCGCCGCTGCCGGACCGCTCGGGCCGCCGAGCCGCATGTATCCGCGCGGGTAGGCCGGGCCGCCGAAGCCGATCTCGTTCCACGCCCAGGGATGGGAGTAGAACGCCGACAGGGTCATCCGCATACACACCGACCACGCTCGGGTCGCGTTCAGCTGCGACCAGGAGCCGCCCTGCAATCGGCCGCGGGAGAACTGATCGACCAGAGCCAGTTGGGTGGGAATCTCGGCCTGGGCGAACGACGCCTTGCCGTATCGCTGTCCGGCGGCCTCGTCCAAGCCGCGCAACACCAGACGCCAGGTGTCCCGGTCGTCGGGCATGTCGGCGTACTGGTAGCCGTCGAGCTGGCCGTCGGCCAGTTTGGCGTCGACGAATTCGGCGACCGGAACCCGCGGTTCGGCGTCTTGTGCCAGCACGATGTCGCAGAACGACCGCAGGGTGGGTTCCTCGGCAGGGGTGAAGAACCGTAGCGGCCCCGGCGGTTCCAGCCGGGCCAGCACCACCTGTCTGGTGGCCTCGTCCCAGCGGTCCTTGGAAGCGAGTACATCGAAGTCCGGATAGCGCCCGATCATCTGCGGTGTGACGCCGCGGCGTTGCCGGGGCAGCCAGGACGGATGCGGTGGTTGACGATCGGCACGTAGGTTCGGCAGGTGGTCGGGACGGGAGGTGTCGGCCATGGCTGCCGGCCCCTCAGCGTTCGCGGCGCAGCACCGCAGCCAGCAAGCCCATCCCGCCGACCATTGCCATCAGACCGGGCGCTGCGATCGGCGGCCCCATCGGAACGTTGTAGGACGCCATCTTCCAGCCGCCGGGCTTGCGAGCGACCCCGCGAGCGTGCAGGTACTCCCCCAGCAGGCCGTTAGCGGCGTACACCCCTGCGGTCAATGGCAGCCAGCGCTTGGCCCAGCGGCGGGAGAACACCCCTGCGACCCCGGCGACCACCACCGGCGGCGTGACCAGGACCGGGCTCCACATCCACTTGTTGCCGAAAGCGGCCTTGTAATGCCCGAGATAAATCTCGGCGGGCGGCGTAAATGCCCCGGAAGCCCTCAGCGCCCACAAATGATGTTCCGAACCGCCCTGAGCGG
>NZ_CP083986.1:3746458-3747959 GCF_020172685.1 [Mycobacterium] nativiensis
TCGCCACCAATCCATCGATTGCACCGTCGGCGTCGCAACGTGCTCGCTGATTCAACGTCTGCACCAGCTCCGCCACGTCGCGCATCATGTCACTGCGGCTCGTCACCGCCATGTCTCGGCTCCGCCCAGGTCCGCCGTTAGATGTCACCATTTTCCTCCGATCATCCGGCGGCGACAAGCACTTCAGCGTCGCGGAAGGTAGACCGTGTTCCGGAACCAAGGGTTAGCCAAATAACGCTCAGGTCCTACATATTTGGCGCGCAGGCCATCACCCAGAGCCCGACACCCGAGCAGCCATCCGGACCGTGGATACGGCCATGACGTTGACGGCTTCGCCCAGCCCTGCCAGCCGGCTGGCATGTTCGGAAATCATTGCGACCTTCACGGCAGTACTCCCCCGCTACTCCTGGCGCTGCATTGCGCTTCGATGACCTGGTCCCACTGACACAGGAATCGGTCGAGTCCGAAGTGCTCCATGGCGTAATTACGGGCCGCCTTGCCGACCACCTCGGCCAGATAGCGGTCGGCGACCAGACCGCTGAGCGCAGTCCGCAAGGTGTTGAGGTCCGCGCTGACGACGCCCGCCTCGGGGGGCACCACGATCGGGGCCATCGTGGCGGCCACCGACACCACCGGCATTCCCAAGAACATGGCTTCCAGCAGCGACAGGCCCAGCGACGTCCAGCGCGCGGTGTGCAGGTAGACCCGCCGGTGCGCCAGTTCCTTCATCAACTGGTCGGTGCGCAGGTCGCCATGGCCGACGACGCCTGCGCACCGATGCGCCGGATCGTTGAGATCTTCGGTGCCGATCCCCCAAACGTCGACCGGCACCGATTGCCCCAACGCGCCCAGCAGGTCCGCGCCGACAGTGCGCCACCGCCGCAGCGGCTCGTTGATCAGGGCTCCGGCGGCCGCGATGTCCCCGGTGTACAGATGGCCTGGGTCGGCGATGCCATGATCGATCACCATGGTTGGCGCCCGGCCGTTGTCCCACATCAGCTGGTTGAACGCGGTGACGTGGATCAGCGGGATGTCGCCGCGATCCGCGATCGGGTGCAGGCTCTCCACCACGAACGGCCGCGGGGTGTTGTGCTCGACGTACACCGCGGGAACATCGATTCCGGGCCGCCGGCCCAGCAGGCGCGCGGTGAGCTCAAGCTCGTGTGGTCGCTGCAGTACCACCAGGTCGATGTCGTGTTCACGCAGTTCGGCCAGGGGAATTTCTTGCGCATGGGGCCAGTCGCGACCGCACAAACCGCGACCGTCGGGATCATGCGGAGCGTTGACCGGAATGAGGTAGCGGTGTTCGCCGGCGACGAAGGAGTCCATCCACGACCCGTGCACATGCCAGACGAGCAGCGAACGCTGGGTGGTCTGCGGAAATGCCATAACCGGTTGTTACCCGCGACACCGGCGCCTAAACGTGGAAAAGGTCCCCGAAGCGGTTTGCTGCAAGGCAATTCGGAGGCGATCAAAATAGGTCTGTCTCTTATACACATCT
>NZ_CP083986.1:3748009-3748154 GCF_020172685.1 [Mycobacterium] nativiensis
AAAAAAAAAAAAAATATAGAACAAGTAGTTGTCAAGTGCATAGTAAGAATAGACTGTCAACGCTGGATAGTATTACTGTAAGCCATGTGGACTCAGAGATCACGCTACGCTACGCTCATTGACATAGTGATCCTACTTCTATTCG
>NZ_CP083986.1:3748254-3749485 GCF_020172685.1 [Mycobacterium] nativiensis
CGCCCAGTCCGAGCGTGGGGTGGCGGCGGCACGCGCCGAGTTCGAGGCCTGCCGCGCGCTGGGACTGCCGGCGACATGGGAGGCGCACGCCGACGTGCCGTTCGACTACCACGGCGGTGTCCGACTGGCCGAACAGGCGCAGTTCGACCCGATGCCGTTCCTGGACGCACTGCGCGCCGAGCTGCTCGCCGCCGGCGGACAGCTGCTGGAACACACCCGGGTACAGCGGGTTTCCAGCATCCGTCGCGGACTTCGACTGGAAGTCGACGGCCCGCACCGGCACGCCGAACTACAGGCCACCCAATTGGTGCTGGCCACCGGGATCCCGATCTTGGACCGCGGCGGATACTTTGCCCGCGTCAAACCCAGCCGGTCATACTGCATGGCGTTCGACGTGCCCGGCGAGGTCACCCGTCCCATGATGATCTCCACCGATTCGCCGACGCGGTCGCTGCGCTACGCCCCGGTCAACGGCTCCGAACTGCTCCTGGTCGGCGGGGCCGGCCACACCGTCGGCCGCGAAAAGCACCCGATCGATGCGCTGGCCGAACTCGAGTCATGGACGGTCAGACATTACCCGGGCGCCATCCGCACGCACTTATGGTCGGCGCAGGACTACGCGCCCGTCGACGAGCTGCCCTATGTCGGTCCCATCCTTCCGGAGAACGAAACCATCTACGTGGCAACCGGGTTCAACAAGTGGGGCATGACCAACGGGGCGGCCGCCGCACTGGCGTTGTCGGGCCGGCTGCTCGGCGAGCGACCGGAGTGGGACCGGGCGTTCGCCAGCTGGAGAACCAGCGAGCTACGCGGCCTGCCGACGGCCCTGGCGGCCAATCTTGCGGTCGGCGTCAACCTGGCGAAGGGCTGGATCACTCCGACCGCCCACATCGGCCAGCAATGCCTGGGCACCGATGTCGGCGTGGTCAGCGGACCCCCGTGGCGCCTGCAGGCCCAGTGCCGGGTGGACGGCGTCGAACACCGCCTCTCCCCGGTCTGCCCCCACCTGGGCGGCATCGTGAACTGGAACGACGCCGACCGGGCCTGGGAGTGCCCGCTGCACGGGTCGCGCTTCGCCCCCGACGGGACCCTTCTGGAAGGCCCCGCCACCCGCGGTCTGGCCGCCGGCAGCTGAGCAGCCGCCGACGTCGTTTACCGTGCGCCGGGACGGGTAACCGACCGCTGGGCGGTGAATGACGGCTGCGAAGCGACGAGGTGAGCGGTGTGCATC
>NZ_CP083986.1:3749585-3750833 GCF_020172685.1 [Mycobacterium] nativiensis
GTGGCGGCCCTCGGCACCGCGACTGCGGCCCTTCCGATGGCAGACCTGCCCGGGTTCAGCGCGCCGACCGCGGCGGGCCACACCGGCGAGCTGGTATCCATGCAGATCGGCACGCACCGGGTGCTGGTGCTGGTCGGCCGGATCCACGCCTACGAGGGCCATCAGCTCGCCGACGTCGTCCGGCCGATACGCACGGCCGTCGCGGCCGGGGCCAACACCGTGGTGCTGACCAACGCGGCGGGCGGCTTGCGGACCAGCTATCACGTCGGCCAACCGGTGCTGATCAGCGACCATCTGAACATGACCGGACGCTCGCCGCTTGAGGGCGCGCACTTCGTCGACATGGTCGATGCCTACACTCCGTCGCTGCGCGCGCTGGCTCACCAAGTCGACCCCACCCTCGCCGAGGGGGTCTATGCCGGGATGGCCGGCCCGCAGTACGAGACCCCTGCCGAAATCCGGATGTTGCGCACCCTGGGCGCCGACCTGGTGGGCATGTCGACCGTGCACGAGGCGATCGCCGCCCGGGCGGCCGGTGCCCAAGTGCTGGGCCTGTCGCTGGTGACCAACCTGGCGGCCGGGATCACCGGCGAGCCGCTCAGCCACGCCGAGGTGCTGGCCGCGGGCCGCGAATCGGCGGCCCAGATGGGTGCGCTGCTGGCCGACGTGATCGTTCGGCTGCCGGCGCCCTCAGGTCAGTAGCTCACTCCAGAGCTGTGCCGCATCCGCGGCCACATCGTTGCCCAGCTGCCCACCGGTTGCTCGCACAGATAGACCTTCGCGGAGCTCTCCCCGTTGCGCACCCCGGCGGGGAACCTGATCGAGTTCAGGTAGGTGACGTGCCGCCAGTACTGGGTCAACTTCGCGACCGGGAATCGCCCGACGCACAGCACGGTGTCGGCGCTACCGGCCGGCGGACCCCACTGGGCGTAGCTGCTGTCTCCGCTGACCACCGGACGGTTGATGCCGGCCGCCGGCCCGAGGACGCGCAGCGCCGAGGCTTCGCCGTAATTGCTGGTGAAGATCGGCACGTCATCGGGCAGCGAGGCCGCGGCGGCCGCCACGTCGTCGACGAACCGCGGCCACCCGTAGGTCTCCATCGGAATGGGATTGACATTCCGCAATGTTGTGGCGTTCGCCGGTGGCAGCACCGGCAGGCAGAACACCACCGCGCCGGCGAACAGCGCGACCAGTGCGATCGCCCAGCCTCGCGGCGCCCGGTCGGGATTCTTGGCTTCGATATACACC
>NZ_CP083986.1:3750933-3751418 GCF_020172685.1 [Mycobacterium] nativiensis
CCATGATCCAGCCCTCGTTGCCCAACAGCGCAACGCCGGGCCGATCTGCCGCGCCGGGCCCGGGTGCCGGCGGCCCGCAGGTCACCGAGAGCACCGACGCCGCTACGAGCAGTGCTGCCCCCAGCGAGCGTCGGTGCTGCATCGATCTAGGCGTCGAGCAGGTTGATCAGGCTGAAGCCCATACCGAGCAGGTCCAGCAGCGGCTGGGCCGAGATCAGCGGCGCGCCATTGAAGATGGCGTCCGGGCCCAGCACGTCGAGCAGGTTCCATTCGGTAGCCAGGTTCTGCCAGCCGGTGAGCAGCGAGTGGTCCAGGTCGATGGTGAAGTTGTAGCCCGACATCAGCAGATCGATGTGCGAGTCCGGCAGCGGGCCAACACCGGCGAGCTCGCCCAGGTAGTTGCCGATGCTGATCAGGCTCTGCGCGCCGGCGTACTGCAGGCCGGCCAGCATCTGCAGCGGGTCCATCCGCAGCCCGAATCCGAG
>NZ_CP083986.1:3751428-3752336 GCF_020172685.1 [Mycobacterium] nativiensis
TCCGAGGACACCGGTGTCCTCCGACAGTTGGCCGGTCGCGGTGACCGCCCACGCACCGGCCGCGCCGATCGGGTCGACACCGTTCACGGTGATCCCGGCGTCCGGGGCGCCCGGGTTGCCGTAGGACCAGTCGATGACCGTCTTCAGGATGGGCGCCACCGCGTCAGCGGCGAACTTGCCGATGTCCCCGAGGCCGTAGAGGGGTCCAAGGATCGGCAGCTGCTCGGGCAGCATGAAGTAGTTGGTGTTGCCGATCGTGCCCAGGTCGATGGCGTTGCCCAGGTTGTCGTTGAAGTACGAGTTGTGCACCGCCGGGATCCCCATGATCGCGTTGATCACGGCCAGCAGGTTGGTGGGGTCCTGAGGGAAGACGGCCCAGCCGTCGTATTCGGTGGCGTAGACATCGGTCGCGAACGGCACGGTCGGGGTCGAGTCGATGCCCACCGGGATGTTCAGGAACGGGATGTGCTGCATGTTCCCGTCGAACCCGTCCGGGAAGTGCAGCCGGGTCAGCATGCCGCTGATCGGGTTGTTGGGGTCACCGATCAGCACGAAGTGCAGGTTGTCCGGGTCGAAGTCGCCGCCAGGCGCGTTGGCGAGCAGGCTGTGCATCGCCAGGGTGGCGATGACCGAGCTCTGCGAGTAGCCGAACACCGTGACTTGCTCACCGGCCTCGAGCTGTGGGCGGATCGCACCCTCCAGATTGGCCACGCCCTGCGCCAGCGAGTCCCCGAAGTTCAGCTGCGGGACAGGCAGCGGTTGGCAAACGATCGGGCAGAACTGTTCGGGGGTGGTCAGGCCGTTCAGCGCGTAGCCGTCGTAGGTCGTCTGTCCGGCGAACCACGGTGTTACGGGCTGCAGGTAGTAATCCCGCACCAGGTCCATGTAGCTGTCTCTTATACACATCT
>NZ_CP083986.1:3752436-3753760 GCF_020172685.1 [Mycobacterium] nativiensis
AGATGTGTATAAGAGACAGGTGACCGCCTCGCCGGAAATCCTGCTGGCACAGGTGCACACGCTGGCTGCCGCGACCCGGCGCGGTGTGGTGGACGGCATCCACCTGGAGGGGCCGTGGCTGAGCCGGCTGCACTGCGGCGCACACGACAGCGGACAACTGCGTGCGCCCTGCGACGCCGAGGTCGAGGCACTGCTGGCTGCCGGCGGCGGCACGATCCGGATGGTCACGCTGGCACCGGAGCTGCCCGGCGCTTTTCCAACCATCCGGCGTCTGGTGGATGCGGGAATCGTTGTGGCCGTCGGACATACCGACGCGAGCTACGAATTGACGCAGGAGGCGGTCGATGCCGGAGCCAGGGTCGGCACGCACCTGTTCAATGCGATGCGGGCACTGCACCATCGCGAGCCGGGACCGGTTCCCGCGCTGCTGTCCGATCCCCGGGTGACCGTCGAGCTCATCGCCGACGGCGTGCACCTGCACCCGGGGGCGATCCGGCACGTGGTGGCCACGGCCGGCCCGGACCGGGTCGCACTGGTCACCGATGCGATGGCCGCCGCCGGAGTCGGCGACGGCGCGTTCAGCCTGGGCGGGCTCGACGTCGACGTCGCCGACGGAGTGGCCCGGCTGCGCGGCACGGCGACGATCGCCGGCAGCACCGCCACCATGGACCGGCTGTTCGCGACAGCGGTGCGACTGCTCGGGGCCCAGATCGGCATCGAGGCGGCCATTGCCGCGGCCGTGCGGATGACCGCGTCCACCCCGGCGCACATACTCGGGCTGCACCGCGCCGGTGTTCTGGCCGCCGGACGTGATGCCGACCTGGTTGTGCTGGATCGGGATTGGCGGGTCTCGCGAGTCATGCGGCGCGGCGCCTGGCTCGGATAGGCTGCAAAGATGAGCGAACCGACCGTCACCCACGACAACGGGCAGTACAAGATCACCGTCGATGGCGAGCAGGCCGGGTTCGCCGACTACATCGAACGCGGCGATCAGCGGATCTTCCACCACACCGTGATCGACAAGGCGTTCGGCGGCCGCGGCCTGGCCGGCATTCTGGTCGGTGAGGCCCTGGCCGACACCCGAGCGGCCGGCAAACGCGTCGTACCGACCTGCTCGTTCGTCGAGGCCTACATCACCAAACACCCGGAGTTCGCCGACCTCGTCGACCCGGCCGGCGACTGATCATGACGCGGATCCCCGTCAACAAACAGTCCGCCTCGGTCTACCGGTCCTACCTCGACGCCGCAGCCGAGGTGCGAGCGCGCGCCGAAGACGCCGGATTGTCGCGAACCGTCCTGGAGCTGGTGAACCTGCGGGTATCCC
>NZ_CP083986.1:3753860-3869167 GCF_020172685.1 [Mycobacterium] nativiensis
CGTCGGCATCCTGCACGGCTGCATACGCCACCACAGCACCTACGACGAACACAAAGCCTGGGCACACCGCCAAACCAACCCCGATACCCGGGCCGCTTGACAACTTACGACCCTGGGATGTCTAACCGCCGCATAGCGCGGGCCAGCGAGCGCACGTGCCGCCGCATGCCGGCCCACGGGTCGTCACGTTCGACCATCCGCTTGGCCACGTCGCGCAGCGTGAACAGATCCGAGCGCATCCCGCGCTCGTCGAGTTCAGCCCACTCCAACGGGGTGGCCACCGGCGATAAACCGAACCTCCTACGTCACGTTATTCTCTTGCGTCACAGTGGCTTTAGGGCGGAGATTCTTGTCGGTGCACGTCATTACTATTAGCACATGCGTTCGAATAACCGGGAGCGGGCGGTCGAGGTCTTCGACGCACTGGCCGCCGACCTCGATCGGGCGCTCGAGTTGGACTTCGAGGCCCTGACACCCCGCGAATGCGTGGCCCTGCTGGCGCGCTGCGAAATCCTGCGCCGCCGCTTGCCAGCCGTCGAACACCCCATGGTCAACCAAATTGCCGCGACCGACCCGGCCGAGTTGGGCGGCAAGCCCCGCTGGGTACTCGCCGACGAACTGCACATCACCCGCGGTGAAGCCGGCCGCCGCATCAACGACGCCGCCGACTTAGGACCCCGCCGCACCCTCACCGGCGAATCCCTCGATCCGCTACTGCCGGCGGTCGCCGCGGCCCAGAAGAAGGGCCAGATAGGCACCGCTCACATCGCGGTGATCCGCTCGTTCTTCCATTACCTACCCGACGAGATCGACGCAGGCACCCTGACCCAAGCCGAACACCACCTGACCGACCTGGCCGCCCACTACCGCCCCGAACACCTCGCCAAACTCGCCCAGCGCCTCGCCGACCACCTACACCCCGACGGCAACTACACCGATGACGAGCGAGCCAAATGCCGCGGCCTGATCCTGGGCCCCCAAGACCGCGACGGCATGACCCCCATCAAGGGATATTTGGATCCCCAAGCTCGGGCCACTATCGACGCCGTCTTAGCCCGCTGGGCCGCCCCAGGCATGTGCAACCCCGACGACCCCACCCCCTGCACCAGCGGCACACCCACCCAAGAAGCCATCGAGGCCGATCAACGCAGCACCGCACAACGCAACCACGATGCCCTGACTGCCATGGCCCGCGCCCTGTTGGCCTCCGGAGAACTGGGCCAGCACAACGGACTACCGGCCACCATCGTCATCTCAACACCCCTGAGCGACCTGCTGGCCGGCACCGGCAAAGCCCACACCGGCGGCGGCACCTGGCTACCCATCCGCGACGTCCTGCGCATGGCCGGCCATGCCCACCACTACCTACGCATATACGACGACGCCAAAGAGGTCGCGCTGTTCCACACCAAGAGGTTGGCTTCGCCAGGACAACGCATCGTGCTCTACGCCAAAGAACGAGGCTGCAGCCACCCGGGCTGCCCCATCCCCGGCTACCTCTGCGAAGTCCACCACGACACCAACTACGCCAACACCCACCAAACCGACATCGACGGGCTCACCCTGCGCTGCGGCCCCCACCATCAACTCATCACCACAGGCGGCTGGCGCACCCGCAAAAGCCACAACGGCACCACCGAAACCCTGCCACCGCCACACCTCGACCACGGCCAGCCCCGCACCAACTGCTACCACCACCCCGAAAAACTGCTTCAGGACAGCAAAGACGACGACGTGCCGTAACCGGTCCGGTCGGGCGATCCAACGACCCACACTTTAAGATCGTTTCTTATGACCAGCGTTAGTGAGCACTCCGGCGAGTCCGCAGTAGAGGCCCGAGCCGACCATGTCATCGACCTCCACACCACCGCAGGCAAGCTCGCCGACCTGAAGCGTCGTACTGAGGAGACGCTGCACCCGGTCGGCGAGGCCGCGGTGGACAAGGTGCATGCCAAGGGCAAGTTGACCGCCCGGGAACGGGTATACGCGCTGTTGGACGAGGGTTCGTTCGTCGAACTCGATGCGCTGGCCAAACACCGCAGCACCAACTTCGGCCTGGGCGACAAGCGCCCGCTCGGCGACGGTGTGGTCACCGGCTACGGCACCATCGACGGCCGCGAGGTCTGCATCTTCAGCCAGGACGCCACTGTGTTCGGCGGCAGCCTCGGCGAGGTCTACGGCGAGAAGATCGTCAAGGTCCAGGAACTGGCCATGAAGACCGGCCGGCCGCTGATCGGGATCAACGACGGCGCCGGCGCCCGCATCCAGGAGGGTGTGGTCTCGCTGGGCCTGTACAGCAAGATCTTCCGCAACAACATCCTCGCCTCGGGGGTGATCCCGCAGATCTCGCTGATCATGGGTGCGGCGGCCGGCGGCCACGTGTACTCCCCCGCCCTGACCGACTTCATCGTGATGGTCGATCAGACCAGCCAGATGTTCATCACCGGCCCCGACGTGATCAAGACCGTCACCGGCGAGGACGTCACCCAGGAAGAGCTGGGCGGCGCCCACACCCACATGGGCAAGTCCGGCACCGCGCACTACGTCGCCTCCGGCGAGCAGGACGCCTTCGAGTACGTGCGCGACCTGCTGAGCTACCTGCCGCCGAACAACTACGCCGACCCGCCACACTTCCCGGTGCCGGTTCCCGAGGGCGCGATCGAGGACAACCTCACCGCCGAGGACATCGAGCTCGACACGCTGATCCCGGACTCGCCGAACCAGCCGTACGACATGCACCAGGTGATCACCCGGATCCTCGACGACGACGAGTTCCTCGAGGTTCAGTCCGGTTACGCCCAGAACATCGTCGTCGGGTTCGGCCGTATCGAGGGGCGCACGGTCGGCATCGTGGCCAACCAGCCCACTCAGTTCGCCGGCTGCCTGGACATCAACGCCTCGGAGAAGGCCGCCCGGTTCATCCGGACCTGCGACTGCTTCAACATCCCGATCGTGCTGCTGGTCGACGTGCCCGGCTTCCTGCCCGGTACCGAGCAGGAGTACAACGGCATCATCCGGCGCGGCGCCAAGCTGCTCTACGCCTACGGCGAGGCCACCGTCGCCAAGATCACCGTGATCACCCGCAAGGCCTACGGCGGCGCGTACTGCGTCATGGGCTCCAAGGAGATGGGCGCCGACGTGAACGTGGCCTGGCCGACCGCCCAGATCGCGGTCATGGGCGCCTCGGGCGCGGTCGGGTTCGTCTATCGCTCGCAGCTGTCGGAGGCCGCCAAGAACGGCGAAGACGTCGACGCGCTGCGCCTCCAGCTGCAGCAGGAGTACGAGGAAACCCTGGTGAACCCGTACGTCGCAGCCGAGCGCGGCTACGTCGACGCGGTGATCCCGCCTTCGCACACCCGCGGCTACATCGCGGCGTCGCTGCGGCTGCTGGAACGCAAGATCGTCCAGCCGCTGCCCAAGAAGCACGGGAACATCCCCCTGTGAGCGACGACCAGACCACCGAGGCGGCCGCTGCGGAGCAGGCTCCCGCAGCCGCCGAGCCGCACATCCAGGTGCTCAAGGGCAACCCCACCGACCAGGAGATCGCAGCCCTGGTCGCGGTGCTGGGGGCCGCCGGCGGCGGTGGCGCCGACACCGGTACGCCGGATCGCAACCTGTGGGGCCACCCGGTCGACAGGCTGCGGTTCCCGCTGATCAGCTGGCAGCGGATCACGCTGCTTGAGCGCACCCATATGCGTCGGTGACCCGTCGGTGACGAGGCTTGTCCTCGGTTCGGCGTCGTCGGGCCGGCTGGCCGTACTGCGCGGCGCCGGGATCGAGCCACTGGTGGTGGTCTCCGGTGTCGACGAGGACGCCATCATTGCCGAGTTGGGCCCGAACGCCCCCGCCGGGCAAGTGGTGGTCGCCCTGGCGTCCGCCAAGGCTGAGGCCGTCGCCGCAGACCTCGATGCGGACGTGGCGAGCGATTGCGTTGTGGTGGGCTGCGATTCGATGCTGGAGATCGACGGCCGACTGTGTGGGAAGCCCGATTCGGCCGATGCCGCTCGCGCCCAGTGGAACTCGATGGGCGGGCGGGTCGGACTGCTGCACACCGGACATTGCGTGCTGCGACTTCGCTCCGGCTCGATCGTTCAGCGTGAGGCCCAAGTAGGTTCCACCACAGTGTTTTTCGCCAAGCCCAGCGCCGCGGACCTGGAGTCCTACATCGGCAGCGGCGAGCCGCTGTCGGTCGCCGGGGCCTTCACGCTCGACGGTCGCGGCGGTTGGCTGGTCGACCGAATCGAGGGCGACCCGTCGAACGTGATCGGCTTGAGCCTGCCGCTGCTGCGCCGGTTGCTGGACGCCGCCGGCCTGTCGATCTCGCAGCTGTGGGCGTCCAACCCGCTGGTCTGACCCGCGCGCCGCTACCTCCGGTTTCCCGCCGCCGCCGCGCCGCACTCCGGCAGGTTGAGTAGGCTCGATACCGTGCCAGTTCCTGCTGACCCCAGCCCCGCCCTGCAGTCCTACGCCCACCCCGAACGGTTGGTGACCGCCGACTGGCTCGCCGGCAATCTGGGCAAGCCCGGCCTTGTCGTAGTCGAGTCCGACGAGGACGTATTGCTCTACGACGTAGGGCACATTCCCGGTGCGGTCAAGATCGACTGGGTCACCGACCTCAACGACCACCCGGTCCGCGACTACATCAACGGTGAGCAGTTCGCCGACCTGATGAACCGCAAGGGCATCTCCCGCGACGACACCGTGGTGATCTACGGCGACAAGTCCAACTGGTGGGCCGCCTACGCGCTGTGGGTGTTCACCCTGTTCGGCCACGAAGACGTGCGGCTGCTCGACGGCGGCCGTGACCTGTGGGTGTCCTCGGGCCGCGAGACCACGCTGGACGTGCCGTCGAAGACCACCACCGGCTACCCCGTGGTGCAGCGCAATGACGCCCCGATCCGGGCCTACAAGGACGACGTGCTGAAGATCATCGGCCAGCGGCCGTTGATCGACGTCCGCTCGCCGCAGGAGTACACCGGCGAGCGAACCCACATGCCGGACTACCCAGAGGAGGGTGTGCTGCGCGGCGGTCACATCCCCACCGCGATCTCCATCCCGTGGAGCAAGGCGGCCGACGACGCCGGCCGGTTCCGCAAGCGCGAGGAGCTCGACGAGCTCTACGGCTTTCTCCAGCCCGGTGACAAGCCGGTGGCCTACTGCCGTATCGGGGAGCGCTCCAGCCACACCTGGTTCGTGCTGACCCACCTACTCGGCATGGAGGGCGTCCGCAACTACGACGGCTCCTGGACCGAGTGGGGTAACACCGTGCGGGTGCCGGTCGTCGACGGCACCGAGCCGGGACAGGCACCGGTGGCCGGGGTGGGCTCAGCCAGCTGATGAGCCTGCCGGAGGGATTGGCGCAGGTTGCGTCCGACTTCGCCGAAGTCGAGGGCCAGGACAAGCTCCGGTTGCTGCTGGAATTCGCCGACGAGCTCCCAGAGCTTCCCGACGACCTGGCCGAATCGGCCATGGAGCCGGTTCCGGAGTGCCAGTCGCCACTGTTTCTGCACGTCGATGCCGAAGACCGTCAGCGGGTGCGGCTGTACTTCAGCGCGCCCCCCGAGGCCCCGACCACCCGCGGTTTCGCATCGATCTGGGCGGCGGGCCTCGACGGCCAACCGGCCGAGGTCATCTTGGGCGTGCCGGAGGATTTCGCCACCAGCCTGGGCCTGGCCGCGCTGATCAGCCCGCTGCGACTGCGCGGCATGTCGGCCATGCTGACCCGGATCAAGCGGCGGCTGCGTTCGGCCTGAGGGGCGCGTGGAACCCGTTCGGCTGTCTCGCCTTACACTGCCTGAGATACATTCTTAAAGACCTTTCTTAAATATGCCGTCAGGAGGGCAAGTGGCGAACCATGCCAGCACAAAGATCTCCAAGGTGCTCGTCGCCAATCGCGGGGAGATCGCAGTCCGGGTGATCCGCGCCGCGCGCGACGCCGGTCTGTCCAGCGTGGCCGTGTACGCCGAACCCGACGCCGACGCGCCGCACGTGCGGCTCGCCGACGAGGCGTTCGCCCTGGGCGGGCAGACCTCGGCCGAGTCGTACCTGGTGTTCGAGAAGATCCTGGACGCCGCGGCCCAGTCCGGCGCCAACGCGATCCACCCCGGCTACGGCTTCCTCTCCGAGAACGCCGACTTCGCCCAGGCTGTGATCGACGCCGGTCTGATCTGGATCGGGCCGAGCCCGCAGGCCATCCGCGACCTCGGTGACAAGGTCACCGCCCGCCACATCGCGGCCCGCGCCAAGGCGCCGCTGGTGCCCGGCACCCCCGACCCGGTCAAGGACGCCGGAGAGGTGGTGGCCTTCGCCGAGGAGCACGGCGTGCCGGTCGCGATCAAGGCCGCGTTCGGCGGCGGCGGTCGCGGCATGAAGGTGGCCCGCACCATCGAGGAGATCCCCGAGCTGTTCGAGTCGGCCACCCGCGAGGCGATCGCGGCGTTCGGTCGCGGTGAGTGCTTCGTCGAGCGCTACCTGGACAAGCCCCGCCACGTCGAGGCCCAGGTCATCGCCGACCAGCACGGCAACGTCGTCGTCGCGGGCACCCGCGACTGCTCGCTGCAGCGCCGCTTCCAGAAGCTGGTCGAGGAGGCCCCCGCGCCGTTCCTGACCGACGCGCAGCGCAAGGAGATCCACGAGTCGGCCAAGCGGATCTGCAAGGAGGCCGGCTATTACGGCGCCGGAACCGTGGAGTACCTGGTCGGCCAGGACGGCCTGATCAGCTTCCTGGAGGTCAACACCCGTCTGCAGGTGGAACACCCGGTCACCGAGGAGACCTCGGGCATCGACCTGGTGCGCGAGCAGTTCCGGATCGCCAACGGCGAGACGCTCGATCTCACCGAGGACCCCGAGCCGCGCGGCCACTCGATCGAGTTCCGCATCAACGGCGAGGACGCCGGTCGTGGCTTCCTGCCGGCCCCTGGCCCGGTCACCCGCTTCGACCCGCCGACCGGTCCCGGCATCCGGATGGACTCCGGCGTGGAGACCGGTTCGGTGATCGGCGGCCAGTTCGACTCGATGCTGGCGAAGCTGATCGTCACCGGAGCCAACCGCACCGAGGCGCTGGAGCGCGCCCGGCGCGCCCTGGACGAGTTCCACATCGAGGGCCTTGCCACCGTCATTCCGTTCGACCGGGTGGTGGTTCGCGACCCGGCATTCGTCGGCGACGAGAACGGCTTCACCGTGCACACCCGCTGGATCGAGACCGAGTTCGAGAACAACATCGAACCCTTCACCGGCGGCGAGCCCCTCGACGAGGAAGACGCACAGCCGCGGCAGAAGGTGGTCGTCGAGGTCGGCGGCCGGCGCCTGGAGGTGTCCCTGCCGGGTGACCTGGCACTGGGCGGCGGAGCCGGCGGTGCCGGCGGCGCCATCCGGAAGAAGCCCAAGGCCCGCAAGCGTGGCGCGCACGGCGGAGCGGCGGCGTCCGGTGACGCCGTGACCGCGCCCATGCAGGGCACCGTGGTCAAGGTCGCCGTCGAGGAGGGCCAGGAGGTCGCCGCCGGTGACCTGGTCGCCGTCCTGGAGGCGATGAAGATGGAGAACCCGGTCACCGCCCACAAGGACGGCACCATCACCGGCCTGGCGGTGGAGGCCGGCGCGGCCATCACCCAGGGCACGGTGCTCTGCGAGATTAAGTAGTCAACGCCGGTCCGGCGACGCGTCGGACACAGCAACGATCGGCCCGTGGCATCTGCGGATGCCACGGGCCGACGTGCGCGCGGGCGATCTTCCGGTTCGCCCGCGGCGCGCTAGGTCTGCCGGCGGTGGTGACCGCCGTGGGAGGCGTGGGCGGCGCGGTTACGCCCGACGAACATCCAGGTCACGCCGCTGACCGCCAGCACCAGAACCGTGATCCCGAAGCCCAGCGCCCAGCCCACGCTGGCCTGCGCGGCAGCGCTCATGAAGGCCACCAACGCCAGCGTCGCCATCACCAGCATGGCCAGGCCCGGCAGTTCGCGCCGGTCCTTGAACACCATGCCGGCCCGCGGCTGGGTGGTCCTCGCCTGATCGATCGGATCATCGGTATCGGTCATGAATCCGCTGTACCCGTCGCGACAGGCACTGAAACCCTTACCGTGCGGCGCGCAGTGCGGCCAGCAGCGGCTCCGCGGCCTCCTTGAGAAACGCCTCCTGGGACTCTCCGCCGATCTGGATCAGCGCGACATCGGTGAACCCGGCCTCTTGGTAGGCGCGCACCGCGTCGATGATCGGCTCCAGATCGGGTCCGCACGGGATGGCCTCGGCGACGTCGCGCGGCTGCACGAACCGGGTGGCGGCCGCGAATGCCGCCGGTGTCGGCAGCTCGGAGTTGACCAGCCATCCGCCGCCGAACCAGCGGAACTGCTGGTGGGCACGCTGGACCGCGGTGTCGCGGTCGGGGTCCCAGCACACCGGCAGCTGTCCGATCACCCGGTCGCCGTCGCCGAGCCCGGCCGCCTGACGCGCGGTGTGCCAGGCGTGCACCAGGTCCTTGTCGGGCTGCACCGCGATCAGATGATCGGCGGCGGCGGCGAACCTGTCGATGCCCCGCTGACCGGACATCGCGACGGCCAGGGCGACCGGGATCTCCGGGAGGTCCCAGAGCCGCGCACCGTCGACCTGAAAGTACTCGCCGCGCAGGGTGACCGTGTCGCCCATCAGCAGTTCGCGGATGATCTTGATCGCCTCACCGAGCATGGCCTGCCGGTGCGACGCGTTCGGCCAGCCGGCCCCGGTGACAATGTGCTCGTTGAGGTTCTCCCCGCTGCCCAGGCCGAGGGTGAACCGGCCATCGGCAAGGATCTGCACCGTGGCGGCCTGCTGCGCCACCACCGCCGGGTGGTGGCGCATCGTCGGGCAGGTCACGTAGGAGTACAGCCCCACCTGCTCGGTTGCGTGCGCGACCGCGCCCAGCACCGACCAGGCATTCGGCGCGTGCCCCTGCGAGGTCAGCCATGGCGAGAAGTGGTCGCTGCACACCTCGAAGTCGAAACCGCATTCTTCAGCGCTGACGGCATAACGGACAAGGTCTTTGGGCCCGCTCTGCTCGGTCATCAGGGTGTAGCCGAACCGTGTCATGCTCGGACGGGTACCCATCGGGCCGCCCCCAAAACGACAGGCGTCGGCAGACCAGCTGCGGGATCGCCACCTTATTGGAACTGCGCGCGCATCCCGAGCACGCGTTCCCCGATAGTGTTCGGTGGGACGCCGGACGGTACCTTCGCCCACCACCGTGGATAGCGAAATGACTTCTGCAACAACCGCGCCGGAGCCGTGGTTCGCAGCGTTAGGCGTTAGGGTCGCTGACCTGCTGCGCCGTGGGCCTCGCCCGGTGACCGGCATGGCGTGGGATGAAGCCCGGCCGACTGGGAGTCCATCATTCCTCACGATCTGAGACTTAAGGTTTCACTGGGTTTTTCCCGAGTTTGTCACTTAAGCCTTTACCAACCGGAAGCCGCGTCGGTAACGTCTGGTTTCTCCGGTTGAGTTCACAGCCGCAATGGACGTCACCGTGTTTTACAGAGGTCGGGACAAGATTACGCTGACGTGATCCAACAGCACGATTCGTCGACTGATGGAGCCACCAGAATGACTACGAGCAAGATTTCGGAAAACGCATTCGCCACTCCTGCAACGGAAGCCGCGCACGCATGGCAGAGCCACACCGCCAATTTCACTGTGCATTGGGGCAGGACCGGAGCGGTAATGGCCGCGAACGGGGAGATCGACGCAGCCAACGCCGGCCCGTTCGCCGACTACGTCAAGCGCTGCGCTGACTGCTGCGAATGGCTAATCCTGGACCTGTCCGCATTAGCATTCATTGGCACCGTGGGGTTTTCGGCTCTGCAGTCGATCAGCACCCGGTGCATCAAGACGCGGATACAACTCATGGTGATACCAGGCCTGGCACTGACCACTGTGCTGCGGATCTGCGACCCTGACTCGCGCCTTCCGCTGGTGGGCTCGCTGGAGGCTGCCCTGGCGGCCGTCCAGAAATCCGGACGACCGCTGCACGCCGTGCCGTAAGTCCCGGCAGACCCAGCGCCGACTGACCCGGCGGACGGCCCGGTGTTGTTCGGCCCGCCGCCGGCGGCCGGTCCGTCCGACGGGCCTCGCCTGCGCTTCGGCTCCCAATGGTCGCCGACCTTCTCGAAGCCGCGCTTGAGCGCGGCGTAGGCGACCCGGTGTGCGCGCTGCTCACTGCCGTATTCCGCGGCGGCCGCATCATGAACCTTGGCGAACGTGCGTTGCGCTTTGCTGCCGGAGCGTCGCAGTGTGCTCGGCAACTCGGCACGCTTGGGGGTGCCCCTCGCGGTTGTCTTTGGCATAACCCCTCCAATCGTGCTCGCTGTCTACCCGCGAGAGCGGGCCCGCAACCATCGCATGAGCCGAACCTGCCTTCGGCTGACGAGAGCACAGCGCGCAGGTTTCACTCGCCTGCGAAGTGGGAATCTGAACCGATGCACAAGGAGGACGAGATGAGAGCTGGCGGGCTTCTCGGGGTTGTCATCTTGGTGTGGCTGGCGATCGGAGTGTTGGCAGCGTGGCAACGCGACTACTTCCGCGGCGGCCAAACCAGTTGCGCCACGGCAGGAACCCTTGCGCTGACTACGCTGGCCGGACCTCTGAACTACTTCGGCGTCAACCCCATCGTCACGGACTGCCGTTTACCGGAGGCGCTTTCGGCTCTTGCCCAGTACCCGACGGCGAGAACGCCGTGATCTCCTTAGACAGGAGGGACGAGTGATGATTGTCCTCGGAGTGCTTCTACTTCTCCTGGGTTTCTTCCTCAACATTCAGGCGCTGTGGACGATCGGCGTCATCCTGCTGGTTGTCGGCGCAGCGTTGTGGGTTCTGGGCGCCATCGGACGCCCGGTTGCGGGCCGGCGCTACTGGTACTGATGACCACCGTGACGACAAGGGCTGCTCGCCTTCCAGAGGGAAGGCCGCGGCGCGCTGACTTCGGATGACAAGGGCAATGCGATGAGGACCGCCGATGACTACGATCACGGCTCCTTCAGCCACATCGCACTGTTCTACCGTTCGGCGCAGGAGTATCTGGATTATCTGGTGCCGTTCATCGCCGACGGCGTAGCCGCCGGGCTCCCGGTCTTGGTGGCGGTGCCCGAACCCAACCTGTCACTGCTGCGCGCGGCCCTCGCTGGCATCGCGGGTAGGGCCGAGCCGGTGACCCTGACCGATATGGGCCGGGTGGGGCGCAACCCCGGTCATATTCTCGGCGGGGTGTTGGGCACCTTCGCCGAACAACACCCGTCGGGCCCGGTACGGATGATCGACGAACCGGTCTGGAACGGTCGGTCGAAGGCGGAGTATGCGGCCTGCGTACAGCACGAGGCCCTCCTCAATCGAGCATTCAACGGTCGGGATATCACGGTGCAATGCCCTTATGACGCAATGCATCTGGACTCAGACAGCCTCGCCGAGGCCGAGATCACCCATCCACGCCTGGGAAATGCCGGACACGCGGATAGAACCAGCCCGGGGTTCGCTCCCGACAGCGCGTGGGCGCGCTACAACAAGCCACTGCCCAGCAGTACGACTGCTGCGAGCTATACGCTGCACGGACTCACCGACCTCGCCGGTGCCCGGGCATTCGCGGCCAGGTACACCCGCTGGTTCGGCTTCTCCCCCAGCGGTATCGCCGATATGGAGCTGATCGTCAACGAGCTGACATCCAACGGTCTGCAGCACGGCCGGGGCCCGTGCACGCTGCTGCTGTGGGAGGCGAGCGGACAGTTGATCTGCCAGGTTCGCAGCTCCGGGCACCTGACAGATCCGATGGCCGGTCACTGGCCGATCATCCGCGAGGGTGCTCGCGGACGCGGCCTGTTCGTGGTCAACGCGACCGCGGACCTGGTACGCGTTCACATTGCTGCGACCGGGACAACGGTCCAGGCCAACCTTCGGATTCAGAGGTCGGCGTGATGTCACATAGCCGGCCCGCAGCGGCCCAGTTGAGTCCCAGCGATAGGAGTAGCGTGAGATGTCGATGCGTGAGTTCGAACCCAAGTACGCTGAACTGCAGTCGATCTACGACATCTCGAACGAGTTCTTCGAGCTGTTCCTAGGTCCGACAATGGGCTATACATGCGGGTTTTACGAACATCCGGACACCACCCGCGACGCGGCACAGAACGCCAAGTTCGACCTCGCACTGGGAAAGCTGGGGTTGGAGCCGGGCATGACGCTGCTCGATATCGGCTGCGGGTGGGGCGGCGGCATGCAGCGCGCCCTGGAAGCATTCGATGTCAACGTCATCGGACTGACACTCAGTGAGCGGCAACGTGAATACGCAGTCGCCAAGCTGGCAGGTGTCCCCACCCGGCGAACCGCGCAGGTACGCCTGCAAGGCTGGGAAGAATTCGATGAGCGGGTGGATCGCATCGTGAGCATCGGCGCTTTCGAACACTTCGGTCACAAGCGTTACCGCGCCTTCTTCGACATGGCCTACCGTGCCTTACCGCCCGACGGGGCGATGCTGCTGCACACCATCACCGCGATCACCCAGGATGACGCCCAGCGATTGGGTCTCCCGCTGACCATGAGCATGGTTCGGTTCAACAGGTTCGTTATGACCGAGGTCTTCCCCGGCGGTCAACTGCCGACAGTGTCCATGGTCGCCGACCGCGCGACCGAGGCCGGTTTCACCGTCTCCCGCACCCACGAGATCGGACCCAACTACGTACGCACTCTGCAGGATTGGGCCGCAGCGCTGGCCTCCAACAAAGCCAGGGCAGTCGCCGCGCAGTCCCAAGAGGTCTACGACCGCTACGACAAGTACCTCAACGGGTGCGTGAAACTGTTCCGCGACGGCTACACCAGCGTCCACCAGTACACACTGGAGAAATCACGGCTCCGGTAGCCGACACCGTCAGCGATGTCGGCGCATCCGGCCCGCCTGACTCAGTGCCCGCCCTCCGGGGCGGTCGTGGACGTGGTCTCCTCAACCGGCGTGGTGGTGGAGGTGGTCAAGGGCGCACTGGTCGACGAGGTGCTGACGGTCGTGGTGACGGCGTCCGGGTCGGGATCCGCGTTCGCCGGGCCTGCGAAGCCCGGGGCACCTGAAGACCCCATCAGGACGGCGAACGCGGCCGCCGTCAAAGCAGCGATCGCTGCCGTTGAGCCGAACCGCTCACCCGCAATCTGAATTCGCGCGCCCATGGTGTCCTCCGAGTTGATTGTTGACGTTGTTCATTGACATGGCGCCCCTGCGGGCGCGTGAGGATGTTTACCCCCGAAGGCCAGGCATAAACATCACAATCGATTCCAGTCCACAATCTTTTTATCCTCACGGTGGTGACTCACATCGAGTCCCATCAGCGACATCCCGCTTTGCTGAAACCATTCACCCCACGCGCCACAATACTTTCGTGGGACCGTCGTCCGGGAATCACGATTTTCATCGCACAGCGCCGCGAAATTATGGACAGTGAGCTGGCTCCGCGCGTTCCGTGGACAACGACGTTGATTCCAGACCGCGGCTCGCCTGCCGGCGCTCGGAATTTGACTCATACTGTCTGAGTACGAGAAGGCGGGTGCTCGGTGGCCGGGGATGTCAACGCTCAGTTCGCGACGCCGTTGGGCGACGATTCCGAGGAGAACAACGACCTCGACCTGGTCATTGGAAACGGCGAACCCCAGAGGGTGGGCCGCTTCCGTTACTGGCTCGATGAACAGCGCTGGGAGTGGTCGGACACGGTAGCCCGGATGCACGGCTACGAGCCGGGAACGGTGGAGCCCACCACCGACCTGCTCTTGCAACACAAGCACCCGGAGGATCGCCCACAGGTCGCCGAACTGCTGGAGCGAGTCGCCCAGGGCGGGCGGTTCAGCAGCCGGCACCGGATCATCGACACCTCCGGTCAGGTCCGCTGGGTGATCGTGGTGGGTGATCGGATGTTCGACGACGCCGGAATGGTGACCGGCACGGCGGGTTTCTACATCGACGTCACCGACGTGTTGCAGTCCGACGTCAGCGCCGCAGTCTCCGAGGTTGCCGAGTCACGGGCGGTGATCGAACAGGCCAAGGGCGTGTTGATGGTCGCCTACGGCATCCCCGCCGACCGGGCATTCGACGTGTTGGTCTGGCGTTCGCAGGAGACCAACATCAAGGTGCGGACTTTCGCGGCCCGCTTCCTCGCGGCGCTGAGCGGTAGTTTCAGCCCCGACTCGGTGTCGTTGGTCGACCACACGCTGCTGACCCTGACCTGAGGCGCGCGGGACTCACCGACCGGAGGTCGGGCGCTCCGCCAGATGCTGAGCCACGCCCGCTAACGGCTTATTCGAGTTCTGCGACAATCGCTTGAGCAACTCGAATGCCTGTAACGCATCGATGTCGAACCGCTCCATGAGCATCCCCTTTGCCTGGCCGATGATGTCGCGGGAGGCCAATGCACTGCGGAACTGTTCGTCTCGGCGAACCATGTGCCAGGCCAGCGCGGCATGGGTGGCCAGGATCAAACCCAACTCCACTGCGTCGTCGTCGAAGGCGTTGGGGGTTTCGGCATAGAAATTCAGGGCTCCGGTCGTTTCCTGGCGGGTGAACAATTCGAACGCCAGGATGGATCGGATAGGTGTCGTCGCCGCCGCCTCCCGGCAATAGGAAGGCCAGCGGTGTTCGCAGCAGATGTCATCGAGGCGAACGACGTGGTGCTCCCACGCCGCGGTCAGACACGGCCCCTCATGACGGCGCCGCTGAATCTCATCGAGTACCGCCGGATAGCGATCGGTCGCCGACAGGGTCTGCACGTCACCGTCCGACGTCGTGACCGTGACCCCGGCATGCTGAGCGCAAGACATATGGCCGATGAGATTGGCGGTCAGCGCATCCAGCGCACCGTCGGCATCGACATGTGCATGCTGGTCCAAAGTGCGCACCAGACCCTCAACATCACGCATCACGTCGTTGCGGTTCGTCACCGCCATGTCATCTGCTCCGCCCAGGGCCCTCGACCGATGTGTCCATAGTCCTCTGCTCGGCAAGCGGTAACAATAACTCCGCGCTGGGAAGATCGTTCGGATTAACCCCAAGAATCCGCCAAACAGCGCTTAAGAGTTGCGCATTCGCAAATCGATCGTCAGACCGACGCCCGGATCGTTGCCCCGGTCGGATTTGCTGCCGGAACCAATCGGTCATACACCCGCAGAGTGTCGGTGGCGACACGATCCCACGCGTAACGCGAGCGAGCCCGCTCACGCCCGGCGGCGCCGAACCCGGACGCGGCACGCCGATCTCGGAGTATGGCGTTGACGGCGTTCGCGCAGGCACGCGGATCTCTCGGTGGTATCAGCAGACCCGTTACGTCGTGGACAACAGTGTCGAGCATGCCGCCGACCGCAGAGGCCACCACCGGAACCCCGCAGGCCATCGCCTCCAATGGCACGATGCCGAACGGCTCATGCCACGGCGTGCATGCAACCACATCGGCCGACCGCAGCAATGCCGGCATGTCCTCGCGTGACACCGATCCGTACCATGAAACCCGTTTCGCCACACCGAGGTCAGCAGCGAGCTTACGAAGTCGACAGATCTCTGGAACGGTGTCGAGTTCGGCGCGATCAGGGCCGCCGGCGATGATCAGCTCGGCAGCGGGAATGGTCGTCATAGCCTCGATCATGGTGGCGAATCCCTTGCGCGGCACGAACCGCCCGACGGTGAGGATGCGCCGCCGGCCGGACCGTGCGGTGGTCGGACCGTGCGGCGAGAACCGGTCCACGTCGACACCGGACGGCACCAAGGAGATTCGCAACCGGTCTCGGCCGAGACGGATCAGCTCGAATACCTCCTCGCTGCACCCGGCCGTCACCCAGTTCGCCTGACGCGCAACCAGCTTCTCCAGCCGGAGCCGTTCGGCGGGACTGGTGTCCCGGTGCCCCTCGTGCCGGCGCTTGACCACACCCAGTGCGTGAAATGTCTGCACAGTCGGCACGTGGCCGCGCCTGGCTGCCAGTTGAGTGGCAACCCCCGACATCCAGTAGTGAGCGTGTGCGACGTCGGGCCGCTCGCCGTCCCACTCTTCGGCCAAGTAACGACTGAATGCCGTCATATACTGCAGCAGTTCGTCTTTGGGCACATGGCGAGGTGGCCCCGCCGGCACGTGAACGACCGTGTAACCCTGCGGGGTGTGAACCTGGTCAGGCAGGTCTGGGCGGTCACGGCGGGTGTAGACCCGCACATCATGGCCGCGCCGGGCCAGGGCCGCCGACAATTCGGCGACGTGGACATTCTGGCCGCCGGCATCAGCTCTGCCGAAGGTGGCGAGCGGGCTGGCGTGTTCGGAGACCATCGCGATTCTCACGGCGATCCGCCCTTCGTACTCAGAGCCCTGCCGCACACTGCTGCTGGATGACCTGCTCCCATTCGTGCAGGAATCGATCGAGGCCGAAATGCTCCGTCGCGTAGTCTCGAGCGGCCTTGCCGACCACCTCAGCCAGGTAGCGGTCGGCGATCAACCCGCTGAGCGCGGCCCGAAGGGTGTCAAGATCGGCGCTGACGATCCCCGCCTCAGGAGGCACCACCAACGGCGCCATGGTCGAGGCCACCGCCACCACCGGCATGCCGAGAAACATGGCTTCCAGCAGCGAGGAGTCCAGCGATGTCCACCGCGCGGTGTGCAGGTAGACCCGACGGTGCGCCAATTCCTTCATCAGCAGGTCTGTCCGCAGGTCACCGTGCCCGATCACCCCGGAACAGCGGCGGGCCGGGTCGTTGAGGTCTTCGGTACCGATGCCCCACACATCGACCGGCACCGATTCCGCGAACTGGCCCAACAGGTCAGCGCCCACTGTGCGCCACCGGCGCAGCGGCTCATTGACCACCGCACCCGCGGCCGCGACGTCCCCGGTGTACAGGTGCCCGGGGTCGGCGATCCCGTGGTTGATGACCGTGGTCGGAGCGCAGCCGTTGTCCCACATCAGCCGGTTGTAGTCGGTGACGTGGATCAACGGGATGTCGTCGCGTTCGCCGACGGGATGCGGGCTCTCCACCACGAACGGTCGCGGGGTGTTGTGCTCGACGTATACCGCCGGAACGTCGATTCCGGGCCGGCGGCCCGACAGCCGTGCGGTCAGCTCCAGTTCGTGCGGACGCTGCAGAACCACCAGGTCGATGTCCTGATCGCGCAGCTCGTCCAACCGAATCTCCTCCGCCGCCGGCCAGTCATGACCGCACAGTCCGCGGCCATCTGGATCATGCGGAGTGTCGACCGGGATGAGGTAACGGTGACCACCGGCCACGAAGGAGTTCATCCAAGAACCGCGGACATGCCAGATGAGCACCGTACGACGGTTGGTCTGCGAAAACGCCATATCCGATTGTTGCCCGCAAGGCGGCCGTCTAAACGTGGAAAAAATTGACGAAGTGGTTTGCTGCAACGAAATTCGCACGGGGTGCCGCTATCAGCGGGCTGTTACAGAATCGTTGCAGACGCGGGAAGATCGGCGTAGCTTCGTTGGCAGGTTGAGTTCACAGCCGCCCGGGAAACGTGTCACCCACGCAAGCCAGGGAGGCACACTCCCGAGCTTCTCATCCGTGAAGGTGTAACTCGCATCGATGCGATCCAACAGTACGAGTTTCGACTGATGGAGTAATCAAAATGCCTGCTTTGAAAGCAGCCGGGTCGGTGTATTCGGCCCCGCGAATAGATACCCGCCCGCCCTGCGACACCTGGAAGTGCCACACCGCCCGTTCCGTCATCCGCTGGGGACGTTCCGGTGCGGTCATCAGCGTGCACGGCGAACTCGACGCCTCCAACTCCCGTCAACTGGCCGACTACGTGCAGCGCACCGCCAGATTCTGCGAATGGTTGATCCTCGACCTGCATGCTCTGGAATTTATTGGCACCACCGGCTTATCTGCATTGAAGGCGATCGCAAGCCGGTGCACCGACACCAACGTCTACTGCACAATGGTGCCCGGTGTCGCCGTCGCACGGCTGTTGCGAATCTGCGACCCCGCCAGCGTTCTGCCGACCACCACGTCGGTGACAGACGCACTGGCCGGGGTGCAAAGCTTCCGACCTGCCCTCTGACACACTCATCTGCCGAAAGGCATCTCAGTCGCAGCCGAGGTTCCATGGCTCCGTAGTCGCCCGGCGGCGAAGTCCGCCGCCTGGTCGACCATGGTGCCGTCCGCGGCATAGCTGTCGTGTGCTGCGAAGTTGACACCGTCGGAGCAGACCGCGTCCTCAGGGGCGCACAACTGCATGGTCTTGGCTTGATACAGCGGCCCGATCACGATCTTGGGTTCGTTGAGGAAGTTCATCGCTCGTTCGTTGGGCATGGCGAACAGCACCACTGCCGCAACGTGATCGGCGACGTTCGGATCCAGCGGCTTGGGCACCGTCGCCGGGTCGACGTCATCCGGCACCTGGGCCGAGGTGACGAAGCCCATCACCGCAGCACCCTGGGAGTAACCGCCCAGCACCATCTTGGTCCTGGGGCACTCAGTCGCCCGGGAGACGACATGCGCACCCGCATCCCGGATGCCGTCGACACCGGTGTCCCACTGATCGATGGCCGGGTAGTTGACCGCGTAGACGGCCGGCTGCGCAGCGTCGACGCGTGCGCGCAGCGCGTTGACGAACGCCTGCCCGGTCGGCCCGATACCGGGCGGCTCACCGGTGCCGCGCGCGAACACCACTTCGGTGTCGGGGCACGGCGTCGCCGGCTCGGCTGAGGCGCCGGGAGGGAAAAGGACCGCGGCACACACACCGGGTGCCGCGATCAGTGCAGGGACAAGGGAGCAGACGACGTCACGCGCGGTCATGTCGATGTAGGTGCCCACATCCGACCCGGCTCAAACCGCTTATTTCAATTGATCATTGGCAGCGGCGATCTCTGGACAACGGTCACCCGGTTTGTTAAGACAAGAAGGTTAGGCCTGTCTTCAGACTGTAGGGCGGCCATCCGGGGGCATTTCACAATGCCGAGGGATGGAATCGACGCCTCGCAAGTCCTGAGGTCGACATCTCCCCTCTCGCACAATACGGCCGACGGGCCTTGGCTCTGTCTGCGCAAAGGGGAGAACAATGCGGAACAATCAAACACACCGGCTGCGTCGGGTCAGGAAGGTCGGCGTCACAGCGGCAGTAGTGCCGGTATTGATCGGCCTGGGCGCAGCGGCGCCACCCGCCCACGCGGCCGGCCCGGAATTCCTTCAGGTTCCCTCGGCGGGCATGGGCCACAACATCACCGTCGAGTTCCAGCCGGGCGGAGCATCGGCTGTCTACCTGCTGGACGGATTGCGCGCCCGCGAGGACCGCAGCGGCTGGGACATCGAAACGCCTGCGTTCAACGAGTTCAACGGTTCAGGGATCTCGGTGGTGGCACCGGTCGGCGGCCGCTCCAGCTTCTACACCGACTGGTATGGACCGGCGAACGGCCAAACTTACAAATGGGAGACGTTCCTGACCCGTGAGCTGCCGAATTACCTCTCCGGCAGGGGGATTCGGTCGAGCGGCAACGCGGTGGTGGGAGTGTCGATGTCCGGATCGTCGGCATTGACCCTGGCCGCCTACCACCCGCAGCAATTCTCTTATGCCGCATCGCTTTCAGCTTTGCTCACACCGTCCAGCGGCAACTCGCCGATGCTGATCGGCATGGCCATGAACGATGAGGGCGGTTTCAACCCGCAGGACATGTGGGGCCCGACCGGCGGCCCCGGCTGGCAGCGCAATGACCCGACTGTGCAGGCCGGCCGACTGGCGGGAAACAACACCCGACTGTGGATCTACAGCGGCAACGGCACACCTTCGGAGATCGGCGAGGGAAGCCTGCCCGGCCAGGTGATCGAGCAGGTCGTGATGCAGAGCAACATCGCCTTCCGCGACGCCTACACCGGTGCCGGCGGACACAACGCGACATTCAACATCGACAGCAACGGGGTACACAGCTGGGGCTACTGGAACGCCCAGCTGGTGGCCATGAAACCCGACATGCAGCGCACCCTGGGCGCGGGAGGACGAGTCTGATACTCCGACCGCCACCACACGACGGGAGGGCGGGCCGATGACCCGCTACACAACGGGAGACGGCTTCCCGGACGTGGTGGTCACCGGTCTCGCGATGACGACGGCCCTGGCCACCGATGTGGACACCACCTGGAAGATGTTGCTGGACGGTCAGAGTGGGATTCGCAAGCTCACCGACCCGTTCGTCGAGAAGTATGACCTGCCGGTGCTGCATTCGCTCGACCCTCGGATCGACCTCGACGTGGTGGCCGGCGGGCCGCGGCCGACTGACTACCGTTACGCGGTCAGCAACTCTTTCGGCTTCGGCGGCCACAACGTGGCGCTCGCGTTCGGAATGTACTGAACGGCAGTCCGAGTCCGCAGGGTCAGTACCAGTGGCGCCGGCCGGCCACCGGGCGTCCGACCGTCCCCAGCAGCCAGAACACCGCACCGATGACCAGCAGGGCGATCCCGATCGCCCAGAGAACGTAGATCCCGAACACCAGCCCCAAGATCAGCAATACCAACCCGAGCCCGATCATGACGGGCCTCGGGTCTTGCATGCGGTCACTGTCATACGGGCGGGTTACCCATGCCGGGCTGCGGCAAAACCCGTGCAGCGGGTAACCCGCTCAGCGCCTGAAGGCGACGAACAGTGCCAGCAGGTCGATCGACAACAGTGCCCAGCCCGCCAGGGGGACAAGGAATCCGCGCGGTCGCACCGCCGTGAAGAACGAGGCCAGGATGGTCAGCCCGGCGATGACCGGCGCGCCGTAGTACAGCACTCCGAACAGAACTCCGCTCGGTCCGAGGTCAGGGCACTCGACGGTGCTGCAGGCGGCGGTGCTCATCACCGCCCCCACCGCGAAGGTCATCACCAGGGCGGCGCCGACTATGGTCAGCGCTGCCAGAACCCAGTTGACCCAGTACCGGGCAGGATGGGCGCCGGTCCCGCGCGGTACCGGCATCGGTTCTCCGGTCACTGAGCCATCACTCAGTACTTGTCACAGGTCTTCGAGATCGGGCCGACCAGGTTGACGAACTCCGAGGCTTCCGGCACGCCCGCGGCCTGTTGGAGCATCTCTTCGCGCTGCTGCGGCGGCGCGGCGAGGAAATTCTGCAGGAAGGACTGCGCCATCGGTGTGGCGTTGAACTCTGCGGCCACTTTCGGTGACTGCGCGTTCATGGCGGCCATCACCTGCGAGTAGCTGCATGTGGTGCTGATCGCCGGGTTCTGGGACCACAGGCCCGGCTGAGCAGGCTGGCCCGGCTGAGCAGGTTGGCCCGGCTGAACAGGCTGGCCCGGCTGGGCAGGCTGACTCGGCTGGGCAGGTTCGGCGCTCGCCAGCCCGGCGCCGGCCGCCAGCGCCAGGGCGCAGCCGCCGGCAAAGGCGGCGATTCTGGTCAAAGGTGTTGTGCTCATTGGTGTAAGTCCCCTTCAGTCGCTGCCGAACCGGATCGGTGACGGCACCGCAGTAGGCTTGCCGTTTTCGCCGGGGCTAAACCACGGTTTGCAGTTTGGCCTCAGTGGGTATCGGACGAAATGCTGTGATTGCACGGATACTCACCGCAGCGGGCCTGTGGGGCTCGATGCTGCTGCTCTGGCCCGCCGGCGATGCGGTCGCGTACGGTTGCCCCGATATCGAGGTGATCTTCGCTCGCGGTACCACGGAACCGCCCGGCGTCGGGTGGATCGGCCAGCAGTTCGTCGACGCGCTGAGGTGGCGCGCCGGCGGTCGGCCGATGGACGTCTACCCGGTCGACTTCCCATCTGTGCCCGACTTCGCTCCCACCACTGCCGGTGTGGCCGACGCCGGCAGCCATATCCGCGACACCGCAGCGGCCTGCCCCGCGACGGCGATGGTTCTCGGCGGGTACTCCCGGGGTGCCGCCCTGATCGGGTACGCCACCGAGCCCACCGCTGCCGGGTTCGGCACCCCGTTACCGCCCGAGGTGGCCGGTCACGTCGCCGCCGTCGTGCTGCTGGGCAAACCGTCCGACGCGTACTTGGGCTCGATCGGTGCCCCGCCGGTGAAACTCGGCCCCGGATACGCGGCCAAGAGCATCGACCTGTGCGCGCCCGGTGACCCGATCTGTTCGACGGGCGCCGACGGCGCCGCACACGCCGCCTACGCCGCGAACGGAATGACCGCGCAGGCGGCTGACTTCGCCATCGCACAGCTCAAACCGCCAGAACCCCTTCCAGCTCCGCCGATCTGATTGGCGACCGGTGTGCATCATCGACCATGACATGCGCCAGATCGTGGCAAGCGCGCGACTGGCATTCGTCGCCACCGTCTGTGCGGACGGCTCGCCGAACCTGTCGCCCAAGGAATCGCTGTTGGTCTACGGCGACGAGCATCTGGCGTTCATGCACATGGCGTCGCCGAACACGGTGGCCGATCTGCGCCGCGACCCGCGTATCGAGGTGAACGTGGTGGACTTTCTCAAGCGCCGCGGGTACCGCTTCAAGGGCACCGCGCAGGTGCGCCCGCCCGGCGACGAGGTCTATGAGTGGCTGCGCCAGTGGGTCATCGACACTCTCGGGCCACGGTTTCCGTGCCGCGAGGCGGTGTTGATCCGGGTCGAACGGGCATTGCCGATCGCCTCACCGGATTACATGTTCGGCGAGGCCCACGAAGCCGAACTCATCCGGTCGTGGTCGACGATCTACGGGTTGCGCTGACCCGTTCTACTGCAACTGTTCCCGCATCCGCGCCAGCGACTTGGCCAGCAGGCGAGATACGTGCATCTGGGAGATACCGACCCGCTCGGCGATCTGTGTCTGCGTCATCGACTCGAAGAAGCGCAGTACCAGCACGGTGCGCTCGCGCTCGGGAAGCGCGTTGAGCAAGGGCCGCAACGCTTCTCGATCATCAATTCGGACCAGGGCGGCGTCGACATCACCCAGCGTGTCGGCGATCGAGCGGACGTCGTCCTCGTCGGATTTGCCGCCACTGTCGATCGACAGCGTGTTGTAGGAGCTGCCCGCCACCAATCCTTCGACCACGTCGTCGCGGCTGATCTCCAGCTCTCGGGCCAGCTCTGAGGCCGTGGGGGCCCGGCCGAGTCGTTGTGACAGGTCGGCGGTCGCCGCCCCGAGCCTCAGATGCAGCTCTTTGAGCCGGCGGGGCACCTTGACCGACCAGCTGTTGTCGCGGAAATGCCGCCGGACCTCGCCCATGATCGTCGGCACCGCGAATGAGACGAAGTCCGAACCGGTCTCGACATCGAATCGGGTGACGGCGTTGACCAGTCCGACCCGCGCGACCTGAACCAGGTCGTCGCGCAGCTCGCCGCGACCCTCGAAGCGACGCGCGATGTGGTCGGCCAGCGGCAGGCACCGCTCCACGATCTTGTCCTTGCGGTTGCGGTGATCGGCTGAGTCGGAGTCGTATTGCGCAAGTTCGCGGAACAGGTCGCCGACATCGGAGTATTCCGAGCCGGACTGTGAGCCGCCGGGGGCGGCACGCCGGGTCACCGCCCGGCTTCCGCCCGTCGGGTTGTCAGGGTCACTCCGAATACCGCAACCGGGTTTCCGCCTTCATGACCATCTCGGAACGTCCGCACGTCATCCACCAGCGACGTGAGCACGTGCCAACTGAAGCTGCCCGGCAACAGCACTTCGGCGCCGTCACAGGCGGCCGAGGCCTCGATCGTCACATCGTCGTCATGCGGATCGATGACCACTGTCAACGTCGCGTCCGGTGTCGCGCAACGGATCAGCAGGGTGCACAGCTCATCGATCGCCAGCCGCAGGTCGGCTACCTTGTCGACGTCGAGATCCTCGAAGGTGGCGATCGCACCGACCAACATGCGCACCACCGCCAGACTCTCGAGTCGCGGGGTCACCCGCAGTTCGACGGCCCGTTCGCTACACGGCCGCGGAATCCGCTCGCTCTGAATGTCGGTCATTGAGCCTCCCGGCGAAATCGGACCGAGACCACTGCTGGGCGCCAATCGACTGGTCACGGACGTCACCTGCCCGCACCGTCGCAAGTGTCGCTGTGACTCGAAATGGTCAACAGTCCATGACGGGCTGCCCGGAGATCAGTCATGGGGGTGTCTATACCCGGTCACCAGCGCATTCAACCACCAATTTCGACCAATTTCGACGCGGAGACGCAAAACGGCCCGGCTGAAAAACCAACCGGGCCGCTTGACATCTCGGGCTAACTGGTCGAGTGCTGCCGATGTGCCTCCGGGTGAGCCAGGTGCCACTCATGATTCACCTTGCCGATCCGGCGGTGTTCGATGACCAGCCACAGTGCACCCAGTGCGGCGGCGATGACCGCGACGGCGGCCACCTCCACACCCTGGCGGTCGTGTCCGGTGCCGAACGCGGTCAGACAGGCGATCCCGGTGACCATTCCCACCACCAGCAGCGTATAGCCGGGCCAGCCCATCACGTCGATGACGGCGCGGCCGGCATGCGGTCGGGTCGTCCGGACGTGGTCAACAGGGTCGTGAAATGTATCGCCCATTTGCAGTTCCTCTCCTGAATCGTCCGGCCAATCCGGAAGGCGTGCCCAGGAGATCGTCTTCGGTAAGCCGAACCTGCGCGCGCCCAAAAACTATCGTAGGCCGATGTGTTGTGCTTCGGGTTCGGCTTCCAGATGTTTCACAGGCATCTTGCAGTAAATCTGTGACCTGTCCGTAATCAGCCCATACCGATGATCGGTGGGGCGCTCATCATCAAGACGAACAGCATCAACGACATCAGGAACCAGCCGGCGCCCTGCCAGCCCCACCAGGTTCCACGTGCGCGCCACACCTGATATGTCCGCAGGAATGCCCGTACGCCGCCACCGGCCAGGATCACCGGCCCGCCCAGGCCGAGCACCGTCCGGTAAGGCCTCCCGCACGTAACGGTCACCGACAGCGGGTCGCAGGAGCCGGCCCAGAACGTCGCCAGCACAACGAACACCACGCCGACGGCGGTCATCACGCCGGCGAATCGAATCGCCGAGCGCACCTCCTCGTCCTCTTGCCCCAACCGGTCGCCGCCGGGGCCGGAGCGCGATGACATGCGGCGTTCCATGCCCCCTACCGTCCGCGCTGAAGAGCTCTGCGTCAAGGCGATTCACGTTTGGGCCGACGGCCCCGGCGGGAAACCCAGCGAGTGTGCCGGGCTGCAGATCGCGCGGGTCTGTCACATCCATGAATCCGGGGAGGGATTCCGAATCGGCTCGGGAGGGGGCCGAAGCCGCGGAGAAACGGGAACAGTCCCACCAGTAGGCAGATTGATGACAGGCCCGGTCTGCCCAGCGGGCCGGGCCTATCGCGGCGCGGTTACCGGTGTTGCGTAACGGGTAGACGACTCTGGAGCGAAGCACCGAATGTTGGAGGCAAGCCGATGGACATCGTGCTGCTGACGGATCGGGACGAGTTCGAACAGAAGCTGGCGGTTCTGCGGGCGTTTGGGCACTCGGTCACCCGCGCTCGGCTGGCCATCGACGCCCCGGACGAATGCCAGGGTGCCGCAGCCATTCTGGTGGACGGCTGTACCGACCTGCCGGCCACGCGCGAGACCTGCCGTCGGCTCAATGAATGGGAACCGTCGGCCGCCGTACTGGTCGTGGTGACCGCTGAAGACTTGGTTGCGATAGACCCGGACTGGCAGGTGGACGACGTCCTGGTCGCTACCGCCGGCCCGGCCGAGGCGCATGCCCGGCTACGGTTGACGCTGGCCCGCCGACACCGCCCCTTCTGCAACGCTTTGCAATTCGGTGATCTCGTCATCTACCCGGACAGCTATACCGCTGCGCTGGCGGACCATGATCTCGACCTCACCCTCACCGAGTTCAAGCTGCTCAACTATCTGGTCCAGCACGCCGGGCACGCGTTCACCCGCACCGAGCTGCTGCACGAGGTGTGGGGCCGCGAGGCCAAGCGCCGCACCGTCGACGTTCACGTGCAGCGCCTGCGCGCCAAGCTCGGCGTCGAGCACGAGTCGATAGTCGACACCGTTCGCGGCGTCGGGTACATGGTTGCGGAGTCACCTCAACGGCAACTGGCCATCGCCAACTAAGCCGGTCAACTAAGCCGGTTGAGCGAATTCAGAATTTGTCGCAGCTGCTGGCCAGCGGGCCGAACAGCGCAACGTACTGGGCGGCGTCCGGCGAGGTCTGTGCCTCATCGACCATCTGCTGTCGCTGTGGCGGCGGCGCGGCGAGAAAGTTCTGCAACCAGGACTGCGCGGCCGGCGTCGCGTTGAACTGCGCGGCAACCCCCGGTGACTGCTCGTTCATCGCAGCCACGACCTGCGAGTAGCTGCACGTGGTGTTGACGGCTGGATCCGTGGCCGGATCGGCGGACGCCGCTGCCAGGCCGGCAGTCAGCGCCAGCACGGCGCCCCCGCTCGCGGCGGCCAATCTCGTAAGGCCAGACATCACTCGGCAACCTCTCTTTTTCGTCTTTTTCGGGCGCCGGACACTCACCGGCGGCCTCGCCGAGGGATTGCCCGTTTTCCCGGGCAGCCAAACCTGCACGGGCTGTAGTCGACAGTTCAGAACACCCAGGCCAGGACCGCCAGGTCGGCCAACACCATGGCAAAGCCGCCGGCCCATACCGCGATCCCTGCCCGATAGGTCGCGAAGAAGAACGCGAGAATCAGCGTCAAAGCCGCGACGGCAGCCGGTCCGTAGAACAGCAGCCCGAACACCAATCCGTTCATCTCGGGGTTCGGGCAGCCGGCGGTGGCGCACAGGGCGGTGCCCGCCGCCCTGGCCAATGCGAACGCCATCGTCAGCGCGGCGGCCGGGGCGACCAACAGCGACAACCCCCAGTTGAGCCAGGTCCACTCGCGCGGCGGTGGTTCAGGGGGTGCTACCGCGATGACGGGCGGCACATCGGAGAAGATGGGCCGGATCGTCCGCGTCCTGTTGTACAGGATGGTCATTGATCCGCCTCCGCTCGCCGCAGCCACTGTTGGCAGATACCCGCCAACGGCGAACACAAAACCGCACCGCCCGACATCCCGGCCGGACAATTGGCACCATGGCGGAGTGAGCCGAGAAACCCAAGCCCCGCTGGCCCGGTTCTCGGCGCTGACCCGGGACTGGTTCACCGGCACCTTCACCGCGCCCACCACAGCACAGGAGCAGGCCTGGTCCGCGATCGCTGACGGGCACAACACGCTGGTCGTCGCGCCGACCGGCTCCGGCAAGACCCTGGCCGCGTTCCTGTGGGCGCTGGATCGGCTGGTCGCGCAACCGGGATCGGCATCGGGGAAAGCCACCCGGGTGCTGTACGTCTCGCCGCTCAAGGCGCTGGCGGTCGACGTGGAACGCAACCTGCGCACCCCGCTGGCCGGAATCAGCCGCATCGCCGAGAACCGCGGCCAGCCCGCGCCGGCCATCACGGTCGGGGTGCGCTCCGGAGACACCTCCCCCGCGCGGCGCCGCGAGCTGGTCACCAAGCCGCCGGACATCCTGATCACCACCCCGGAGTCGCTGTTCCTGATGCTGACGTCGTCGGCACGGGAAGCGCTGACCGGGGTGCAGACGGTGATCGTCGACGAGGTGCACGCGGTAGCCGGAACCAAGCGGGGCAGCCACCTGGCGCTGTCGCTGGAGCGGCTCGACGCGCTACTGGACACCCCGGCCCAGCGCATCGGGTTGAGCGCCACCGTGCGGCCGCCCGAAGAGCTCGCCCGGTTCCTGTCCGGGCAGTCCCCCACCAGGATCGTGGCGCCGCCGGCGGCAAAGACATTCGAGCTGACCGTGCAGGTACCGGTGCCCGATATGGCCAGCCCCGCCGAGGGCACCATCTGGCCGGAGGTCGAGGAGCGCATCGTCGACCTGATCGAGCAACATCACTCCTCGATCGTGTTCGCCAACTCTCGCCGGCTGTCCGAGCGACTGACCGCGCGGCTCAACGAGATTCATGCGGAGCGCTGCGCCGACGCCCCCGACGGGCAGCCGCCGCTCGCGCGCGCCCATCACGGCTCGGTGTCCAAGGAGACCCGGGCCGCCGTCGAGGAAGACCTGAAAAGCGGGCGCCTGCGGGCGGTGGTCGCCACCTCGAGCCTGGAGTTGGGCATCGACATGGGCGCAGTCGATCTGGTCATCCAGATCGAAGCGCCGCCGTCGGTGGCCAGCGGCCTGCAGCGCATCGGGCGAGCCGGGCACCAGGTCGGCGAGATCTCCCGTGGCGTACTGATTCCCAAGCACCGTACCGATCTGATCGGTTGCGCGGTCTCGGTGCAGCGGATGCTGGCCGGTCAGATCGAGACCCTGTCGGTCCCGGCCAATCCGCTGGACATCCTGGCCCAGCACACGGTTGCCGCGGCCGCGCTGGAGCCGTTGGACGCCGACGCCTGGTTCGACACCGTGCGACGCAGCGCGCCGTTCGCCACCTTGCCACGCAACGTGTTCGAGGCGACTCTGGACCTGCTCTCCGGCAAGTACCCTTCGACCGAATTCGCCGAACTTCGGCCCCGCCTGATCTACGACCGCGACACCGGCACGCTGACCGGCCGGCCCGGCGCGCAGCGGCTGGCCGTCACCTCCGGCGGCGCGATCCCCGACCGCGGACTGTTCGCGGTGTATCTGGCCGGAGCGCAGACGCCTTCCCGGGTAGGCGAACTCGACGAGGAGATGGTCTACGAATCTCGGCCCGGTGACATCATCTCACTGGGCGCCACCAGCTGGCGCATCACCGAGATCACCCACGACCGGGTGCTGGTCGCACCAGCCCCCGGCCAGGTCGGCCGGCTGCCGTTCTGGCACGGCGACGGAATCGGCCGGCCCGCCGAACTGGGCGCCGCGGTCGGTGCGTTCACCGGCGAGCTGGCCGGACTCGACCGGGAGACATTCGAAGCCCGCTGCGCGAGCCTGGGTTTCGACGACTATGCCGTGGACAACCTGTGGCGACTGCTCGACGATCAGCGCTCGGCCACCGGAGCGGTTCCCTCCGACACCACCTTGGTGGTGGAACGGTTCCGCGACGAACTCGGCGACTGGCGGGTGGTGCTGCATTCGCCCTACGGGCTACGGGTGCATGGGCCGTTGGCGCTGGCAGTGGGGCGGCGGCTGCGTGACCGCTACGGCATCGACGAGAAGCCGACCGCCTCAGACGACGGCATCGTGGTGCGACTGCCCGACATGATTCCCGACGCCGACGCCGACGCCGGTCCACCCGGCGCGGAACTGTTCATGTTCGACGCGGACGAGATCGAGCCGGTCGTCACCGCGGAAGTGGGTGGATCGGCATTGTTCGCGAGCCGGTTTCGCGAATGCGCCGCCCGGGCGCTGCTGCTGCCGCGCCGGCACCCGGGCCGTCGCACACCGCTGTGGCAGCAGCGCCAGCGGGCAGCCCAACTGCTCGATGTGGCACGCAGATACCCGACATTCCCGATAGTGCTCGAGACCGTACGGGAGTGCCTGCAGGATGTCTACGACGTGCCGGCGCTGACCGCCCTGATCGAGCGGATCGCGCAACGGCGGGTGCGGGTGGTGCAGGTCGAGACCGCCACACCGTCACCCTTCGCGGCGTCGTTGTTGTTCGGCTATGTCGGCGCATTCATGTACGAGGGAGACAGCCCGCTGGCCGAGCGCCGCGCCGCGGCTTTGGCGCTGGATCCCACCCTGCTGGCGCAGCTGCTCGGCCGGGTCGAGTTGCGCGAGCTGCTCGACCCCGAGGTGGTCACCGCGGTGGCCGCCCAACTGCAGCACCTGACCCCGGAGAAGGCCGCCCGCGACGCCGAGGGGGTGGCGGACCTGCTGCGGCTGCTGGGCCCGCTCACCGCCGACGAGGTGGCGGCCAGGGCCACCGCGCCGGAAAGCGCCGTGTCGGGTTGGCTGGAGCACCTGCTGGCCGCCAGGCGGGTGTTGACGGTGTCGTTCGCCGGGCATCGCTGGTGGGTGGCGATCGAGGACATCGGCCGGTTGCGCGACGGGATCGGGGTGGCGGTGCCGCCCGGGGTGCCCGCCGGTTTCACCGATCCGGTCACCGACCCGCTGGGCGAGCTGCTGGGCCGCTTCGCCCGCACCCATGGGCCGTTCACCACCGGGCAGGCCGCGAACCGGTTCGGGCTGGGTGTGCGGGTGGCCGCCGACACGCTGGGCCGGCTGGCCGCCGACGGACGGGTGGTGCGCGGCGAATTCGCGGATCTGCCGGACACTTCCGGCGATCAGTGGTGCGACGCCGACGTGCTGCGGATTCTGCGGCGCCGGTCGCTGGCGGCGCTGCGCTCGGCGATCGAACCGGTGTCGACCACCGCCTATGCGCGTTTCCTGCCGTCCTGGCAGCAGACCGGCACCGACTGCGCGACCGGTCTCGACGGGCTGGCCGGGGTGATCGAACAGTTGGCGGGGGTGCCACTGCCCGCATCGGCGATCGAACCGCTGATCCTGGGCCCACGGGTGCGCGGCTACTCCCCTGCCATGCTCGACGAGTTGCTGTCCACCGGCGAGGTGCTGTGGTCGGGGGCCGGTGCCCCGGCCGGCAACACGCCCGCGGCGGACGGCTGGATCACCTTCCACGCCGCCGATTCGGCGCCGTTGACGTTGACGCAGGGAGCCTCGATCGAGTTCGGCGATGCGCACCGGGGGATTCTGGATTCGCTCGGGGGCGGCGGCGCGTTCTTCTTCCGCCAGCTCGGCGACGGGGCGAATGCCGCTGAGCTGAAAACCGCCCTGTGGGAGCTGATCTGGGCCGGCTGGGTCACCGGCGACACCTTCGCTCCGGTGCGGTCGGCGTTGGCCGGCACCCGCCGTGCCACCCCGGCCCATCGCACCAAACGTCCGCCCCGGCTGAGCCGCTACAGCGTCGCGCACGCCGCCACCCGGGCCACCGACCCCGCCGTGGCCGGGCGCTGGTCGATACTGCCGGCGCCGGAACCGGATTCGACACTTCGCGCCCACCACCGGGCAGAACTGTTGCTGCATCGCTACGGGGTGCTGACGCGCGGCGCGGTGGCCGCCGAAGCCGTTCCCGGCGGCTTCGCCAACCTGTACAAGGTGCTGACCGCGTTCGAGGAGGCCGGGCGATGCCAGCGCGGCTACTTCGTCGAGTCGCTGGGCGCCGCCCAGTTCGCCCTTGCCTCGACCGTGGACCGGTTGCGCGGCTATCTCGACGGTGTCGACCCGGCCCGGCCCGAGTATCACGCGGTGGCACTGGCCGCCGCCGACCCGGCCAACCCGTATGGCGCCGCGCTGAGTTGGCCGGCGCACCCCGGGTCGGCTCGGCCGGGCCGCAAGGCGGGAGCCCTGGTGGTGTTGGTCGACGGCGCACTGGTGTGGTTCGTCGAACGGGGCGGCCGATCGCTGCTGAATTTCGCCACCGGGGACGATGGCGCCGAGGCCCAACGTGCCGCCGCGGGCGCGCTGGCCGGGCTCGTCGCCGATCGCCGGGTCGACGGGCTGTCGATCGAGCGGGTGGACGGTGTCGCGGTGCTGGAGATTCGTGACTCCCCGACGCTGGCGGCATTGTCCGGCGCCGGATTCTCCCGCACGCCACGCGGATTGCGGCTGCGCTGATGCCCGAGGGCGACACCGTCTTTCACACGGCCGCGGTGCTCGGTACCGCCTTGGCGGGAAAGGCCTTGACCCGCTGCGATATCCGTGTCCCCCGCTACGCAACCGTCGACCTGACCGGTCAGCAGGTGGACCAGGTCGTCAGCCGCGGCAAGCATCTGTTCATCCGGGTGGGTACGGCGAGTATCCATTCGCATCTGAAGATGGACGGCAGTTGGCGGATCGGGCATCATCCGGTCGATCATCGGGTGCGAATCATCTTGGAGGCCGGCGATGTTCGCGCCGCGGGTATCGATCTGGGAACCCTGGAGATACTGGATCGCGACCGCGACGGCGACCCCGTCGCGGATCTGGGCCCGGACCTGCTCGGTCCGGACTGGGATCCGGACACGGCCGCCGCCAACCTGATCGCCGATCCGCAGCGCCCGCTGGCGGACGCACTGTTGGATCAATCCGTGCTGGCCGGTATCGGCAATGTCTACTGCAACGAATTGTGCTTCGTCGTCGGACGGTTGCCGACGGCACCGGTCGCCGCGCTGGCCGATCCGGTGCGGGTGGTGTCGCGGGCCCGCGAAATGCTGTGGGCGAATCGGCTGCGCTGGAACCGCTGCACCACCGGGGACACCCGGCGCGGCCGGCAACTGTGGGTGTACGGCCGGGCCGGGCTGCCGTGCCGGCGCTGCGGCACCCGCGTGGATTTCGACCGCGGCGCCGAACGAATCCGCTTCTGGTGTCCGGCGTGCCAGCAGTGAGCCGTCAGGGCGATCGGCGCGCCGACCTGGTCCCCTCAGCCGACGTGACTGCCCGGGATCACGCCACCAGTCGGGCCGCCGGGAGCTTCGGGGCCCGGGTATTCGGATTCTGTTTCACCGGGGACCGGCTCGGGCGCGACCGGCTCTGTGGTCGTGGTGGTCGTGGTCGTGGTCGTCGTCGTGGTGGTGCTGGTCGGCGCTTCTTCCTTGGTGCCGCTGCAACCTGCCGCCACCAGCATCGCCGCGCTGCCGAGCACCGCGATGGTGATTCTGCCGCTCGACTTCATCAGAATCAGACTCCCCTCTGCGCTGTTTCTGTCGTACGGACCTGTACCCGGGACGGTCACGGCTGAAACGCGCGCCGGCTCGTGAAGGAGCGCAGGCGTCCGGTGAGCGGATCCTCGAATTCCAGTCGCAGTGCCAGCAGCTGCAGCGGGGTGGAGAAGTCGTCGGGGGCGACCTCGACGACCTCTGGATACAGCGGATCGCCGTCGATCGGCAGGCCCAGCGAGGCCAGGTGCACCCGCAACTGGTGGGTGCGTCCGGTTCGCGGCGTCAGCCGGTAGCAACCGTCGCCCAGCGCCTCCACCAGGGTCTCGGCGTTGGGCTCACCGGCTTCCTCACGGGCCTGCAAACAGCCACGGCGTTTGACGATCCGGCTGCGGATCAGCCGCGGAAATTCGCCCGCCGTCTCCGCGGACGACCGGGCCAGGTACTGCTTGCGGACGGCGCCGCGGGCGAACAGCGTCTGATAGGGCCCGCGCAGCTCGCGGCGGGTGGTGAACAGCAGCACCCCGGCGGTGAGCCGATCCAGTCGGTGCGCCGGACTCAGCTCGGGCAGGTCCAGGTCGCGCCGGAGCCGTACCAGCGCTGTCTGGGCGACGTGCCGGCCCCGGGGCATGGTCGCCAGGAAGTGTGGCTTGTCGACCACCACCAGGTCCCGGTCGCGGTGCAGCACCGGGACATCGAAAGGCACCGGCACCTCATCGGGCAGGTCCCGGTACCAGAAGATGTGGGCGCCGGCCGGCAGCACGGTGGATTCGTCGACGACGACGCCGTCGGCGGTGACGACCTCGCCGGCGGCCACCTTCGCGGCCGCGACGGCGCCGAACCGGGCGCGCAGTTCGTCGGCGACCGGCCCGCCGTGCAGCCGTAGCCGGGCCGGGCCGAGTCCGTCGCGCACCGGTAACGGGGCGGGACGTCGGCGGGCAGGCACGGCCCCCAGTATGACCGGCCCCCGTATGACCACCGCAGAAAAGACACATCGGCCACAACCGTCGGGGGTTGTGGCCGATGTGGCTCTATTCAGTGCGGGCTACTGCACTCAGCTCAGGCCGAACATGCTGAAGATGTCCAGGCCAGCCAGGAAGTCGGTCACCGTGGTGGTGTCGGTCACCGCGGTGGCACCCGGCCCCAGCAGCTCGGTCAGCAGGGCGCCCAGGGTCTCGTCGCCCAGCAGTCCGGTGCCGGCCGGGTCGATGATCGTGCCGCCGACCGTGAGGCCGTCCACGAACTTGTCCCAGCCCGCTGCCAATTCGGTGGAGTCGATGCCCAGCAGGCCGCCGATGGTGGCGTTGCCCAACGTCTGCCCGCTACCGATCACCAGATCGTTCAGCGTGTCGTTGGGGGTGATCCCCAGGAAGCTGCTGAGCAGGCTGCCCACCGTGTCCGACGGCGACAGGCCGAACATCGGCAGGTTCAGCAGACCGACGTACGGGCCCAAACCGAGGGCCGTCAACACCGAGCCGATGCTCTGGTCGGCGCCGGTGCCGCCGATGAAGCCGCCGAGCAGCTGATCGATCGGCACCGACCCCAGCGGGACGGCGGTGTTGTTGGGTCCGGCGATCATCACCTTGGCCAGTAGCCCACTGATGTCGGTGGACAACAGCCCGCCGGTGGCCGTGTCCAGCGACACGCCGCTCGGGTTCAGGTCGGCCAGCAGGGCACTCAGCTGCGAGCTGGTGTTGATGCCCGTGCCGAATGTGCCCAGCACCTCGCCCATGTTGCCGACCTTGAGCGCGTCCAGCAGGTTCTGCAGGCTCGCCACGAAGCTGTCTTGTTCGGGGGCGGCGGTCAGCACGTAGTCGTGTTGCACCGAAGCGGCGAGGCCTTCGGTGATCGTCGGCGCTACGACCGTTCCGCCGAATAGAACCGCACCGGCTAATGCGGTACCGGCCGCGAGTGCGCCGGCTTTCGCCACAAAGCCACGCGGCTCCATCGGCGCGGCAATGGTGGAAAGAGTGGACATGTACCAGCCCCCTTCAGAGTTCGAACAAAATGGTGGTGTGATGCGTACAACACTCATTAACTTATGTGGCACTCAGTCTCGTGTCAACGGTTACATCGGTTAATTTTCCCGCATCAGCAACTTATATTGCCAGCAACTTCCCAGTTCAAAGCCGAGACAGCAAAAGCCTAGGCCTACCTGGCACGTCATCGTGAACAGCGAAAATCCGGCCTTTCGCTAAGAAACTTACTCAGCATTTTCCAGGAAATCCGGTCGCGCAGCCCGCACTTGAACATCGCGCAAATATTCATGGGCGTTAACATCCGTAGAAATCCGTCAAACGGTATGCAATTGCCGCGTCGAAATACCGCCTCATTCCGACCGTGAGCTAAATACGCACAATGCCGCAGGCGACTATCGCACCAGGCGCCATCTATTTGTCACGCTGCAATGCGAAATAAAGACACACCCCGCAGTCGCCGAGCGGCTGCGGGGTGTGGGGACTGAAGAACTTCGCTGCTACCAGTTCAGCAGGCCGAAGGCCTCCAGGATGTCGGTGATCGGCGTGTCGCCGGTGATCGCCAGGGTGCTGCCCTCGGGCAGGAAGCTGGCCAGGAATGTGCTCAAGGTCTGGGTGCCCCAGGTTTCACCGGAGGGGTCCAGCAGCGTCCCGCCGAACGGGAGGCCGTCGAGATACTGGTCCCAGGGTTGCGTGGGGGTCAGATTGAACAGCTGCGCCAGCGTCGCGGCGTCCATCATCGTCGTCGATCCCGTGCTGATCGGCAGGATGTGCAGGTACTCGCCCAGCGTCCAGGCGCTGTTCGGCACAACCGTGGCGGTGGGGTTGATGAGGCCGACATATTGGGTGACATCGGTGGTGGGCTTGCCCAGGATGCCGCTCAGCCAGTCAACCAAGGAGCTGTTGAGAGTCAGATCGGGATTGGTGTTGACGCTGAGGATATTGCCGCACGACAAGGTGCAGTTGAGGACGTTCAGGTTCGGCAGGCCCAGCGCGGTGATCATGCTCCCGTACTGAGTGAGCATTGATCCCAGGTTCAGCGCGTTGGCCAGGTCGGTCAGCGAATGCGTGCCGGCGCCCGCCCCAAGAACGACGTTCACCAGGTCGCCGAGGTCGAGGTTGCCGATCGGCACGCCGTTCACCAGCCACACCCCGCCGGTGCCCAGCAGCGATGGGATAGCGGCGTTGGCGCTGTACAGCGGCTCGGTGATCAATATCCCGAAGAGATTGCCCACTCCGGCCAATGTGGTGCCGTCCGGGTTGAAGGCCGCCAGCAGGTCCGAGACGTTCGAAGTGACGCTGAGCGGGGTGGTGGTCCCGGGCACGTCACCCAACGCGGCCAGCACCTGGTTGAGGTCGCCGACCCCCATCGTGTTGAGCAGGTTCTGCAGGCTCTCGGCGAACGTCGGGAACGCCGTCAGCGCGACGCTGTGGCTTGCCGGGGCCAGCGGGGCGCCGGAGATCTCCGGTCCGACCGCCGCCACCCCGAACAGACCGGCACCGGCCAGGACGGTGGCCGCGGCCAGCGCAGCGCCCTTCGACGCCCCCACATGTGGGCGCGCGCCCATGAAGTGACCCGGCATTCCCCACCCCTTCCCCGCATCCGAATCGCCCATGCGATCCGGCTGACTAGGGAAAAAGTAATATCCGTCCAAGGATGCGTCAAAGCATTTGTTAACGCCTATGTCAGGAAAAACGGATGGAATGCCGACCGAATCGATGGTCATCGGTCCTGACAAACAGTTCAGTTAAGCGGAACCGGCTCCAGAATCTCGGCCCGTGCTTCCGGAGCGCTCGCCCGCAACGCATCCGCGGACTCGTCGTCCGGTTGCTCCTGCGACAGAATCTCCGCCTCCACCCGGGCGGCGTAGTTAGCCACCTCCCAGTCGACGGCGGCGTCGTCCCAGCCCAGTAGCGGGGCCATCACCTCGGCCACTTCGCGGGCACAGTTCACCCCGCGGTGGGCGTACTCGATGGAGATCCGGGTCCGGCGCGCCAGCACGTCCTCCAGGTGCAGGGCACCCTCGGCGACGGCGGCGTAGGCGACTTCCACCTTGAGATAGGTGGGCGCCTCGGCGATCGGGTCCAGCAGGTCGGGCTGGCCGTCGGCCGCGGCCAGCACGTCGTGGAGCAGCGAGCCGTACCGGTCCAGCAGGTGCCGTACCCGGTAGGGGTGCAGGCCCTGGCGGGCGCCGACGTGCTCGGTCTGGTTGACCAGCGCGAAATAGCCGTCAGCGCCCAACAGCGGCACCTTCTCGGTGATCGACGGCGCCACCCGCGTCGGGATGTACTCGGCGGCGGCGTCGATCGCGTCGGCGCCCATCACCCGGTAGGTGGTGTACTTGCCGCCGGCAATGGCCACCAGTCCCGGTGCTGGGACGGCCACCGCATGCTCGCGGGACAGCTTCGAGGTGTCGTCGTTCTCCCCTGCCAGCAGCGGCCGCAGGCCTGCGTACACGCCCTCGATGTCGGCGTGCGACAGCGGATTGGCCAGTGCGGTGTTGACGTGGGTCAGGATGTAGTCGATATCGGCCTTGGTCGCCGCCGGATGCGCCAGGTCCAGGTTCCAGTCGGTGTCGGTGGTGCCGATGATCCAGTGGGTGCCCCACGGGATGACGAACAGCACCGACTTCTCGGTGCGCAGGATGATCGCCGCCTCGGAGACGATGCGGTCGCGCGGCACCACGATGTGCACGCCCTTGGAGGCCCGGACATGGAAGCGGCCACGCTGGCGCGACAACGCCTGAATCTCATCGGTCCACACGCCGGTGGCGTTGACCACGACGTGCCCGTGCACCTCGGCGACCCGGCCGTCCTCGGAGTCACGGATCCGCACCCCGGTCACCCGGTCGCCTTCGCGTAGCAGCGCGACCACCTGGGTGGAGGTCCTGATGACCGCGCCGTAGTGCGCCGCGGTGCGGGCGACGGTCAGGGTGTGCCGGGCGTCGTCGACGACGGTGTCGTAGTAGCGGATCCCGCCGATCAGCGCGCTGCGCTTCAGCCCGGGCGCCAGCCTCAACGCCCCGGCTCGGGTCAGATGATGTTGCGGCGGAACCGATTTCGCACCGCCGAGCTGGTCGTAGAGGAAGATACCGGCCGCCACGTAGGGCCGCTCCCACCACCGGCGGGTCAGCGGGTACAGAAACGGCAGCGGCTTGACCAGGTGCGGCGCCAGCGTGGTCAGCGACAGCTCGCGTTCGTGCAGCGCCTCGCGCACCAGCCCGAACTCGAGCTGCTCGAGGTAACGCAGCCCGCCGTGGAACATCTTCGACGACCGGCTCGATGTCCCGGCGGCGAAATCCCGGGCCTCGACCAGCGCCACCTTGAGGCCGCGGGTGGCGGCATCCAGCGCGCAACCGGCGCCCACCACGCCGCCGCCGATCACCACCACGTCGAACTGTTCGTCGCCCAGCCGCTGCCAGGCCTGTGCTCGTTGATCCGGGCTCAGCGTCGCGCCGTCCCAGGTGTCGTCGATCTCGGGGCTGACCACGTCTGCCAGGCTACGTGGTCCCCCGCCACGAGTGGGAAGCTCACGCCACGCGCGGCGGCGTGTCCGACGTGAGGTTCCCACTCGGCGCGAAGCCGCGGAGGATTCAGTCCAGATCGTCGTGGGTCATCAGCCGCCGGGCGGCCTCGGTGAGCGAGCCCGACAGCGACGGGTACACCGCCAGCGTCTGCGCCAGGTCGGCGACCGTGATCCGGTTCTGCACCGCCAGCGCGATCGGCAGGATCAGCTCCGAGGCGATCGGCGCCACCACCACACCGCCGATCACCGTTCCGGTGGCCGGCCGGCAGAACAGCTTGAGGAAACCGTGGCGCATCCGCGACATCTTGGCCCGGGCGTTGGTCTGCAGCGGAAGCATCACCGTGCGGGCCGGCACCGTGCCGTCGTCGATCTGGGACTGCGGCACCCCGACCGCGGCGATCTCCGGCCGGGTGAACACCGCCGCGGCCACCGTCCGCAGCCGGATCGGGGCCACGGCCTCCCCCAGCGCGTGATACATCGCGATCCGGCCCTGCATGGCCGCCACCGACGCCAGCGGCAGCAGCCCGGTGCAGTCTCCAGCGGCGTAGATCCCGGCCACCGAGGTCCGCGACACCCGGTCCACCTGCAGGTAGCCTCCGGGCCCCAGTTCGATCCCGACCCGCTCCAGGCCCAGCCCCTCGGTGTTGGGCACCGACCCGACCGTCATCAGCGCGTGGCTGCCCACGACGGTGCGCCCGTCGGTCATGGTGACCATCACCCCGTCTCCGTCGCGGGACACCGAGGCGGCCCGGGCGTTCTTGACCAGCGTGACGCCGCGTTCGGCGAACGAGCGCTCCAGGACCCGGGCGGCGTCGGGGTCCTCGTGCGGCAGCACCCGGTCGCGGCTGGCCACCACGGTCACATGCACGCCGAGTTCGGTGTAGGCGTTGGCGAATTCCGCGCCGGTCACCCCGGAGCCGACGATCACCAGGTGCTCGGGCAGGGCGCTCAGGTCATAGATCTGACGCCAGTTCAGGATGCGCTCGCCATCCGGCTCGGCGCCGGGCACCACCCGCGGGCTGGCGCCGGTCGCGATCAACACCACGTCGGCCTCGATCACCCTCCGGGTGCCGTCGTGTGCGGTCACCTCGATGCGGTGATGAGCCAGACCGTGATGCTTGTCGGTCAGCTGGGCCCGCCCGGCGATCACTTCGACGCCGGCCGCGACGAGCTGGGCTTTGATGTCGTCGGACTGCGCCGCTGCCAGCGTCTTGACCCGGTCCTGAATCTTCTCCAGCTCGATCTCGGCATCGGTGAAGTGGATGTCGAAGCCCAGATGGGGGGCCCGGCGCAGTTCAGTGCGGACCCCGGACGAGGCGATGAAGGTCTTGGAGGGCACACAGTCCCAAAGAACGCAGGCACCACCGATGCCGTCGGAGTCGACCACGGTCACCGTGGCGACCTCGGGGCCGCGGGCTGCCGCCACCAACGCGGCCTCGTATCCGGCCGGGCCGCCGCCAAGGATCACAATGCGCGTGGAGGGAGAAGTCACAGCGACTAACCTATCGGCGACGCGACGTTTAAGCTTTCTGCCGTGCCGCTCTACGCCGCCTACGGGTCGAACATGCATCCCGAGCAGATGCTCCAGCGCGCACCACATTCCCCGATGACCGGGACCGGCTGGGTGCACGGCTGGCGACTGACGTTCGCCGGCGAGGACATCGGCTGGGAAGGCGCCCTGGCCACCGTGGTCGAGGACCCGGAGTCCAGCGTCTTCGTCGTCCTCTACGACGTGACGTCCGAGGACGAGAAGAACATGGACAGCTGGGAAGGCTCGGACTTCGGTATCCACAAGAAGATCCGCTGCCGGGTCGACCGGGTGGACGGCATCACTTCGGATCCCACCGACGCCGCACCCACGCCGGTGCTGGCCTGGTTGTACGTGGTGGACGCCTGGGAGCGCGGCCTGCCGTCGGCGCGCTATCTGGGGGTGGTCGCCGAGGCGGCCCAGATCGCCGGCGCACCAGACGAATACGTGCGCAACCTGCGCACCCGCCCGGCCCGCAACATCGGGCCCGGCAGTTAGCAAGGCTCGACGGAGGAGAGGCGAAGCTGGACCGCCGAATCAACCCCGGAAGCTAGCTGGCGCCGGCCTGCGCCGCGGCCTGATCGAGGACGCCGGCCATCACCTGCACCCCGATCGCCAGCGCCCGCTCGTCGAGATCGAACGTCGGCTGATGCAGGTCCAGTTGCGGCCCGGTGCCCGGCCACACCCCGAGGCGGCCCATCGCGCCGGGTACCTGCTCGAGGTACCAGGAGAAGTCTTCACCGCCGCCGGACTGCCGGGTGTCGGCCAGCACCCCGGGGCCCATGGCTTCGATCGCGTGGGTGAGTATCCGCGTCGAGACCTCTTCGTTGACCACCGGCGGAACCCCGCGGTAGTAGTACAGCGTGTGGTCGACGTTCAGCGGCGCCAGCAGGGACGACACCGCGTCCTCGACGATGCCCTGCATCGCCACCCAGGTGTCGCGGCTGGCGGTGCGCACCGTTCCGGCCAGCCGGCCGGCCTGCGGAATCGCGTTGGCGGCCGCGCCCGCACTGACCGCGCCCCACACCATCACGGTGCTGTTGCGCGGGTCGATGCGCCGCGACAGCACCCCCGGCAGCCCGGTGATCAGGGTTCCCAGCCCGTAGACCAGGTCGGAGGTCAGGTGCGGCCGTGAGGTGTGCCCACCGGGGCCGTTGACGCTGATCTCGATGGTGTCGGCCGCCGACGTGATCGGTCCTGGGATGGTGGCCACCCGGCCGACCTCCAGGCGCGGATCGCAGTGCAGCGCGAAGATCCGGCTGACCCCGGTCAACACCCCGGCCGCGATCGCGTCGATCGCTCCGCCCGGCATCAGTTCCTCGGCAGCCTGGAACACCAGCCGCACTCCGACCGGCAGCTCCGGCGCCGAAGCCAGCGCCAGCGCGGCCCCCAGCAGGATCGCGGTGTGCGCATCGTGGCCGCAGGCGTGCGTCACCCCGGGCACCACCGAGGCGTACGGCGCTCCCGTCTGCTCGGTCATCGGCAGTGCGTCGATGTCGGCTCGCAACGCGATACGCGGCCCGTCCTCCGGACCGAAATCGCAGGTCAGACCGGTTCCCGACGGGAGGACCTTGGGGTTGAGACCGGCACCGGCCAACCGTTCGGCGATGAACTGGGTGGTGGCGAACTCCTGGCGGCTCAGCTCCGGATGGCGGTGCAGGTGCCGTCGCCAGGTCACCAGCTCGTCGGCGTTGGCGGCGAGCCACGCCTGGGCGGCCCGGGACGCAGGAGCTGGAGGCATTAACGCAGTATCCCACCGCAGCACACCGCTAAGCTCGGGGGCTGTGACGGTTCCGCTCGCAACCCAGGCGGCGGCGGTCGTGGCCCGACGCACCGGCGTCGACAGCCACGACGTGGCGATCGTGCTCGGTTCCGGGTGGGCGCCCGCGGTGGCGGCCCTGGGCACGGCCACCGCGACGTTGCCGATGGCCGACCTGCCAGGGTTCAGTTCACCGACCGCGGCAGGACACAGCGGCGAAGTCGTGTCGATGGCGATCGGCACCCACCGCGTACTGGTGCTGGTCGGCCGGATCCACGCCTACGAAGGCCACGAGCTCGCCGACGTGGTGCGCCCGGTGCGCATGGCCATCGCCGCGGGGGCCAACACCGTGGTGCTGACCAACGCGGCCGGCGGCCTGCGCGACAGCTTCGAGGTCGGCGAGCCGGTGCTCATCAGCGACCACCTGAACCTGACCGGACGCTCTCCGCTGCAGGGCGCACACTTCGTCGACATGGTCGACGCCTACACCCCGGCGCTGCGTGCCCTGGCCATGCAGGTCGACCCGACGCTGGCCGAGGGCGTCTACGCCGGAATGCCCGGCCCGCAATACGAGACGCCGGCGGAGATCCGGATGCTGCGCACCCTGGGCGCCGACCTGGTGGGTATGTCGACCGTGCACGAGGCGATCGCTGCCCGGGCGGCCGGCGCGCAGGTGCTGGGCCTGTCCCTGGTGACCAACCTGGCGGCCGGGATCACCGGCGAGCCGCTCAGCCACGCCGAGGTGTTGGCTGCCGGCCGGGAGTCAGCGGCCCGGATGGGCACGCTGCTCGCCGACGTCGTGACCCGGCTGTGACCCCTGATGAGTGGATCGCCCACGACCCCGATCCGGTGACCGCAGCCGAGGTGGCGGGCTGGGACGCCGCCGAGTTGGCCGAGCGCTTCGCGGCACCGCTGCGGTTCGGCACCGCCGGCCTGCGTGGCCCGGTGCGGGGCGGTCCGGACGCGATGAACCTCGCCGTGGTGCTGCGGGCGAGTTGGGCGGTGGCCCAGGTGCTCGTCGCACACCGACGGGCCGGCTCTACGGTGGTGGTAGGCCGCGACGCACGCCACGGCTCTGAGGACTTCGCGATGGCAACAGCCGAAGTGCTTGCCGCCGCTGGCTTTTCAGTGCTGCGTTTGCCCGATCCGCTGCCGACACCGGTGGTGGCGTTCGCGGTGCGCGAGACCGGCGCCGCAGCCGGCATCCAGATCACCGCCTCGCACAATCCGGCCGCAGACAACGGTTACAAGGTGTACTTCGACGGCGGCATCCAGATCATCTCGCCGATCGACGCCGAGATCGAGGCCGCGATGGCCGCTGCTCCCCCGGCCGATCAGATCCCCCGACGGCCCGTCCCGCCGGGCGGGGGCGAGCTGCTGGCGCGCTACATCGGGCGGGCAGCCATGGTGCGGCGATACCGCGGGCAGGTCCGGGTGGCGCTGACCCCGCTGCACGGGGTGGGCGGCGCGACGGCGGTCGCGGTGTTGCGGGCCGCCGGCTTCACCGATATCCACACCGTGCCAAGCCAATTCGATCCGGATCCGGACTTTCCCACGGTGACTTTCCCCAACCCGGAGGAGCCCGGCGCCGCCGACGCGCTGCTGGCACTGGCCGCCGCCGTCGACGCCGACATCGCGATCGCCCTGGACCCCGACGCCGACCGGTGCGCGGTCGGTATCTGCGGACCGGACGGCTGGCGGATGTTGACCGGAAACGAAACCGGCTGGCTCCTTGGCGATTACCTGCTTTCGCGACTTCCGGCGGGCCGGGCGGCGGGCGCGGTGGTGGCCAGCAGCGTGGTCTCGTCGCAGATGCTGGCGGACATTGCGCAACGCCATGGGGCCCACCATGTCGAGACGTTGACCGGGTTCAAGTGGCTGGCGCGCGCCGACATGCCGCCCATCGGGCGGCAGGGCGCGGCCCTGGTCTACGCCTACGAAGAGGCGATCGGTTACTGCGTCGACCCGGATGCGGTCCGGGACAAGGACGGCATCAGTGCCGCGGTACTGGCCTGTGATCTGGTGGCGGCGCTGCGCGACCGGGGCACTTCGGTGCTCGGGGAGCTCGACGAGTTGGCCCGCCGGCACGGCGTGCACGTCACCGACGCGGTGTCACGCCGGGTGGCGGACATCGACGAGGCGGCCGAGGTGATGACACGGCTGCGGGCCGCCCCGCCGAGGCTGCTGGCCGGTTTCACTGTCACCGCAACCGATCTGCTGCACCGCTGCGGGCCGACCACCGACGCGCTGCAGTTCACCGGCGAACGCGACGGCACCTCGGTACGGGTGGTGGTGCGACCGTCGGGGACCGAACCGAAGCTCAAGTGCTACCTGGAAGTCTCCCGGGCTCCCTCGGATGACGTGACCGGGAATCGCGCGCAGGCCTCGCGGGTCTGCGCGGCGCTCGAGGATGCGGTGCGCGCCTGGTAATGCCTCATTCGCCCGATCCGTCACCAGCCGCCGCACCCGCACCACCTGCCACCAGCCCGACGGGGTGCGATGTTTGCCCGCCTCTGAGCGACAACGGGTGTCGGGTGGGCTGAATCCAGCAACGCAAGAACATTTGTCGCGCAAAGGCGGGCAACAACCACATATCCGCCCGCCGGTTTCCGATGTGACAGTTGAGAACTCAGCGCGGCCCGAACTGCCGGTCGCCGGCATCCCCCAGGCCCGGCACGATGAAGGCGTCGGCGTTGAGCCCCTCGTCGACAGCCGCGGCGATCAGCCGAACCCGGGGCTCCGCCTTCTCCAACGCCGCAACGCCTTCCGGGGCGGCCACCACGCACAGCACGGTGATGTCGGTGGCGCCGCGGCCGGCGAGCAGTCCGACGGTGTGCACCAGCGAGCCGCCGGTGGCCAGCATCGGGTCGAGGACCATGACCGGCCGGGCACTCAGGTCTGCCGGCAGCGACGCCAGGTACGGCACCGGAAGGTGGGTGGTCTCGTCACGCGCCACGCCGACGAACCCGACCTGCGCTTCCGGGATCAGCGCGTGCGCGGCATCGACCATGCCCAACCCGGCGCGCAGCACCGGCACCAGCAGCGGTGGCCTGGCCAGCCGCGCCCCGGCGGTGTCGGTCAGCGGGGTGCGCACGGAGATCTGTTCCCGGGGCGCATCACGGGTCGCCTCGTAGACCAGCATCCAGGTCAGATCGCTCAGCGCCGACCGGAACGTCGCGCTGTCGCTGCGCTCGTCACGCAGCGTGGTGAGCCGCGCCGCAGCCAGCGGGTGGTCGACGACGCGCACTTGCACGCCTGCGACCCTACGGGTCATGCGCCGAGGAAGTTGAGGATCTCGAAGACCACGGCGCCCGCCTCGAGCATCGGCGCAAGCGAGATCAACGGTTCCCCGTTGAATACCGCGTCCGGTCCGAGCCAGTCGACCACGTCCAGCGACACCGCCAGCTCGTTCCACGCACCCAGCAGGTAGGCGTCGACCTCATTGGTGAAGTGGTAGCCGGCCAGCAGCGCCTCGACGAACGAATCCGGCAGCGGATCACGTCCGGCGAAGCCGAGCAGATCGTTGACCGGGTCGACGAAGCCGCGCACCGCGGCGTACTGCAGGCCGGCCAGCATCTGCAGCGGGTCCATCCGCGCCATGAACCCGGCGACACCGGAGCCCTCGGCCAGTTGGCCGCTCGCGGTGACCGCCCAGGGCCCAGCTCTGCCGATCGGGTCGACACCGTCGACCGTGACGAACGGGTCGCCCGGGTTGCCGTATCCCCAGTCGATGACCAGCTTGAGTCCCGGCGCCAGGGCGTCGCCGAGGACCTTGCCGAGATCACCGAGCTGGTAGATCGGCCACAGGATCGGCAGCTGCTGCGGGATCAGGTAGAAGTCGGTGTCGCCGATCCTGCCGAGATCGACTGTGTCGGAGAGGTTGTCGAAGTCGACGTAGGAGAAATGCACCGTCGCCGTCCCGATCAGCGCGTTGACCATGGCCAGCAGGTTGCCCGGGTCCTGCGGGAAGTTGGCCAGGCCGTCGTATTCGCCGGTGTAGCTGTCGATTTCGAATCCGCCGGTCGGCGTGGGTCCGATGCTCAGTGGGATACCCAAGAACGGTAGGTGCACCGGCTGGTCGCCCAACAGCGGATATGCGGGAAACCGGGTCAGGACTCCACCGAGCGGGTTGTTGGGGTTGCCGATCAGCACGAACCGCAGGTCGTCGGGGTCAAAGCCGGCGCCGCCGCCGGACGCCCCCGTGAGCAGGTCGACCATCTCCTGGGTGGCGATGGTGGCGCTCTGCGAGTAGCCGAACACCGTGACGTCATCGCCGGCCTGCAGTTGCGGCTCAAGAACACTGTGCAGGATGTCGACACCGCGGGCCACCGACTCGGCGAAGGTCAGATAGGGGTTCGGCGGGGGCAGGCACACCAGCGGGCAGAACTGTTCGGGGGTGACCAGCGGCTCGAACCGGTAGCCGGGAAACGTCGGCTGCCCACCGAACCACGGCGATGCGGGCTGCAGGAACCGCTGCAGCACCGCGTCCATGTACCCGCCGACCGTGGGGTCGGGGATGCTGGTCGGCCCCATGATCCAGCCTTCGGCCCCCAGCAGCGCCACGTCAGGATCGGAGCCCTGCCAGGACTGCGGCCCAGGGGCGACCGCCAACACCGACGCCGCTGCGAGCAGTGCTGCCCCCAGCGGACGCCAGCGAGACACCGGGTTAGGCGTCGAGGTAGTTGACGATGCTGAAGCCCAGTCCGAGCAGGTCCAGCAGCGGCTGGGCGGAGATCAGCGGCGCGCCGTTGAAGATGGCGTCCGGCCCCAGCACGTCGAGGACGTTCCACTCGGTGGCCAGGTCCTGCCAGCCGGTGAGCAGCGCCTGGTCCAGGCCGATCGTCAGGTTGTAGCCGGTCAGCAGCGTGTCCACGATCGACTGCGACAACGGGTCCTGCCCGGCGAAGTCCAGCAGGTGGTTGATGGTGTTGGTCAGGCTCTGCACGCCGGCGTACTGCATGCCGGCGAGCATCTGCAGCGGGTCCATCCGCAGCAGGAACCCGGCGACACCGGTGTCATCCGACAGGTGCCCGGTGGCGGTGACCGCCCAGGGGCCGGCCTGAGCGATCGGGTCGACACCGTTCACGGTGATGCCGGCGCCCGGGGCACCCGGATTGCCGTAGGACCAGTCGATGGTCGTCTTCAGGATGGGCGCCACGGCGTCAGCGACGAACCTGCCGATGTCCCCCATCCCGTAGAGCGGCCCCAGGATCGGCAACTCGTTGGTGGGCAGCATGTAGAAGTCGTTCGCCCCGATCGAGCCAAGCTCGATCGCGTTGCCGAGGTTGTCGTTGAAGTAGGAGCCGTGCACCGCCATGATGCCCATCAGCGCGTTGAGTACGGCCACCAGGTTGGTGAATTCCCGCGGGAAGTTCGACCAACCGTCGTACTCGGTGCTGTAGATGCTGGCCGAGAAGTCGGTCGGGGCCGCGCCGATGCCCACCGGGATGCCGAGGAACGGGATGTGCTGCATGCCCCCGTCCAAGCCGTTGGCGAAGTCCAGGCGGCTCAGGATGCCGCCGATCGGGCTGTTCGGGTCACCGATCAGCACGAAGTGCAGGTTGTCCGGGTCGTAGGCACCACCGGGTGCGTCGGCGAGCAGCATCTGCATCACCAGGGTGGAGACCACCGCGCTCTGCGAGTAGCCGAACACCGTGACTTCGTCGCCGGCCTCCAGCTGCGGGCGGATCGCGGCGTCGAGGCTGGCGGCGCCCACCGCGAGCGAGTCGCCGAAGTTGAGCTGCGGGACCGGCAGCGGCTGGCAGACGATCGGGCAGAACTGCTCCGGGGTGACCAGGCCGTCGAACGTGAAGTCCGGGAACATCGTCTGCCCGGCGAACCACGGTGTTGTGGGCTGCAGGTAGAAGGCCCGGACCACGTCCATGTAGTTGCCGATGGTCGGGTCGGCCTGGCCGGTGCCGGTCATGATCCAGCCCTCGCCGGCCAGCAGCGAGATGTCGGCGACCAACTTCTCCAGCCGGAGCCCCAGCGCGGGAGGCAGCAGCGAGGACACACCGAGGACGGCGGCGCACAGCGCGGCCAACATTGTTACCGCCAGCGGATGTAGTCGCTTCGCCGTCATCACAGACCTCCCCGGTCGCCTCGTCACGCCATTTGCCGAACTGTGTTCCGCCTAATAATCGAACACTTCTTTGTCAGGCGAATTTAAGGCTTTACCCTGAATGAGAAAACGTGCGTTGTCAAATGGGACACGCAGCGGCCGACGGCCGACCCCCGGACGAGCGTTATGCGCCGAAGGTGTTGAAGATGTCGAAGCCCACCCCGACCAGCGCCAGCAACCCGTCGCCGGGGATACCCACCCCGCTCAGCACGGCGTCGGGGCCCAGCACATCGCCCAGGTCCAGCGAAGTGGCCAGGCTGGTCCAGCCGTCGAGAATGAACTTGTCGACCGTGTTGACCAGGTCGTAGCCGGTGATCATCTGCAGGAAGTCGGTGATACCGGTGATGGTGCTGATGTCGCCGGCCGACAGGGTGCCCCCGCTGGCGGCGGCCGCAACATCGGCCCACGGACCGACCAGGCTCTGGATCAGTGCGTTCTGGGTGCCGGCCAGCATCTGCAGCGGGTCCATCTTCGAGAACAGGCCCATGACGCCCGAACCGTCAAAGAGCTCTCCGGTCGGGGTCATCGCCCACGGCCCCCCGGCCACCCCGAACGCCTGCTCGTAGGGGCTGCCGCTGATGAAGTCGCCGGCCGGAATCTGGTGGAACCCGTTGACGGCCGGATCGCCGGCATTGCCGTAGCCCCAGTCGATGGCCAGCCTGGCCCACGGCGAGAACAAGTCGCCGAAGAACTGTCCGGGAATCCCGCCGTTGTACATGAACTGCAGGATCGGGAGATTCTCCGGAATCATGTAGAAGTTGGCGTCGCCGATGGTGCCGATATTGATCGCACTGGCCAACTGGTCGGCGCTGTAATCCGGGTAATACCCGTGCACGGTGGCGATACCGATCAGGGCGTTGATCACGGCCAGGATGTTGGTCGGGTCCTGCGGGAAATTGGCCCAGCCGTCATATTCACCGGTGTAGATGTCGGTCGAGATGTGATCGGTGGGCGTGGGCGCCAGGCTCACCGGGATATTGACGAACGGCACGTGCTGGTCGTCGGGAAACTGGAAACGGTCCAGGATGCCGCCGATCGGGTTGTTGGGGTCACCGATCAGCACGACGTGCAGATTGCCCAGCTGATCCAGGGTCGGATTACCCGCGGTGCCGGCGTTGGCGATCAGGTTGTTCATCTCGATGGAGGCGATGGTGGCGCTCTGCGAGTAGCCGAACACCGTGACGTTGTCGCCGGCCAGCAGCTGCGGCAGGATCGCCTGATTCAGATCGCCGACCCCGGCGTTCAGCGATTGCCCGAAGTTGAGCGGCGGCTGACCCGGGATGCACACGAACGGGCAGAACTGCTCCGGGGTGAGCAGGCCCTGGAAGTCATAACCGGGGAACGTCGGCTGACCGGGGAAGTGCGGCGACGACGGCTGCAGGTAGTTCGCGAGGATCTGACTGATGTAGGGACCGACAGTGGGGTCGGGCACACCGGTGCCGCTCATGATCCAGCCCTCGTCGGCCAGCAGTCGCAGTCGGGCGGTCAGCTGCTCCAGCCCATACCCGACCACCGACGACACCATCGATGTCACGCCCAGCACGACGGCGCACAGCACCGTCAACACCATCGCGCCCAGCGGACGTAGCCGTTCTGTCGTCATGATGGTCCTCCCCGACCCTCGGGCTGTGTCCTGGCTCACACCTCCCGGCGCTATGACCCTAACCATCTGATGAATATCGCGCCAAGACCCACCACAGAAAATTCAGAATTCTCAAATAGAACGGCGGGGGTGCCACGCCGGTAATCCCGGCGCTAATCCCGGCTCCGGGGCCCCGGGGGTGCCTCGTTATTCTGTGCCGCATGGCAGCTGACCTCGTACCGATCCGCGTTGCAGTGACCGCTGGTGACCGCTACACCCTGTGGGCGCCGCGCTGGCGCGACTCCGGCGACGAGTGGGAGGCGTTCCTCGGCAAGGACGAGGACCTGTACGGCTTCGCCTCCGCCGCCGACCTGGCGGCCTTCGTCCGGACCAACACCGACAACGACTTGGCAGATCACCCGGGCTGGGAGGCGCTGACCGAGGCCAACGCCCACCGGCTCAATCCGCGCCGCAGCCACCGGTACGACCTGATCGCGGTGGAAGAACTGCTCACCGAGAAGCCGACCGAGAAGTCCGTCCGGACGGTGGCCGACGCGATGGAGATCGTCTCGGCGATCGGATCGGTCTGCGACCTGACCACGGTGACGAAGTTCTTCAACGGCAACCCCAGCCTGGGAACCCTGGCGGGTGGCGTCGACAACTTCAGCGGCCGAGCCGGACGCAAGCGATGGAACGCCATCGCCGAGATCATCAACCGCGGCTGGGGCAACGTGCTGGCCGCGGTCGAAGAAGTGATCAGCACACCCGACGTCGACGCCGCGGCGTCGTCTCGCGCGGCCGACGAACTGGCCGCCGAAGCCCCGGCCGAGCCGGAGCCGCCGGCCCCCGAAGCCACCGACGAGACCGAAGGCTCCGCCGACGCCGACGCCGACACGACGAAGACCGAAGAGCGGGCCACCGGCGACCGGGTGGTGCTCGGCGGCGACAAGAACTTCTGGGCCAAGGTCGGAATCGACCCGATCCGGATCATCACCGACAACGGCACGGTCTTCTCGCTGCGCTGCTACCTCGGCGACCAGCCGGTGTTCCTCGGCCGCAACGGCCGGATCAGCGTCTTCGGCTCCGAGCGCGCGCTGGCCCGCTACCTGGCCGACGAACACGATCACGACCTGTCGGACCTGAGCACCTACGACGACATCCGGACTGCCGCCACCGACGGCTCGCTGTCGATCGACATCACCGACGACAACGTCTACGTGCTGTCCGGGATGGCCGACGACCTGACCGACGGGCCGGACGCGGTGGACCCCGAGCAGCTTGAGCTGGCCGTCGAGTTTCTGCAGGACGTGGGCACCTACGCCGAAGACGGCGTGGTCGCCGAAACCCTCAAACCGGAACGCCCGCTGGGCCGGCTGGTGAGCTATGTGCTCGACCGGGAATCGGTGGCCGAGCCCCAGCGCCCATTTGCGCCCGCAATCAAGGAATGGGAACAACTCGAACAGTTCGTGCAGTCACGGCTGCGGCGCGAGTAACGCGCGATCAAAGCTTTTTCACATACTTCCACGAGCGCACTCACGCGGAGGGTGCCCTGCAAGGCAGCTTATGCGGATGCCTCGGGAATTCACCGGAATTGCAGCATCCATTTGCCCGATTTCATTGCGGAGTGGTCGTATCCCCGATAACGTCTGGCCCGATAACCTCTGGCCGGGCCGTGTGGTTTGTGGCCCTTCCCATTCGAAAGGACTACACATGCGCAAGGCGACGCAACGAGCCGCAGCGGTGTCCGCCGCAGTCTTGGGGATCGCGCTGATCGGCACCGGTTGCAGCACGACGAAGGAGAAGACCAGCGAGGCGTTGAGCTCGGCCAGCTCGGTTGCATCCTCGGCGAGCTCGGTGATCTCGTCCGCGGTCAGCGGTCCGGCCGAGGAGAGCGGCGCGGCCAGCTCCACCGAGATGACCGGCGCCGACGGCAAGGAATACACCGTGTCCGGCCCGATCCTGGCCAAGCTCGACTCGCTGGACGCGACCGCCAAGCAGGACCTGGGCGAGCCGACCGGTAGCGAGCAGAAGAACCCCGACGGCGGCACCTACCAGCAGTTCGACGGCGGCGTGATCGTTCACACCACCCGTTCCTACGTGGTGTGGGGCAAGATCCGCGACAAGTGGAACGAGCTGGGCGGTTCGCAGGGCAAGCTCGGTTACCCGACCAGCGACGAGACGACCAACGCCGACGGTTCCAAGCAGACCACGTTCGAGCACGGCATCGTGAGCTGGAAAGACGGCGACACCGAAGCCACTGTCACCGAGCACTGATCCAACTGTCGAAGGCCGGGCAGTCGCAACCGCGATTGCCCGGCTTTCGCCGTTTCAGCCGACCAGCACCGCATAGCGCGGTTTGATCACTTCTTCGATGATCTCCACGCGCTGGTCGAACGGAATGAACGCAGACTTCATCGCATTCACCGTGAATCGCTGCAGATCGGTCCAGCCGTAGCCGAATGTCTCGGCGAGCACCAGCATCTCCTTGCTCATGGTGGTGTCGCTCATCAACCGGTTGTCGGTGTTGACCGTCACCCGCAGCCGGGCCCGGGCGAGCAGATCGAACGGGTGCTCGGCGATGCTGTCGACCGCACCGGTCTGCACATTGGAGCTCGGACACAATTCCAGCGGGACCCGCTTGTCGCGCAGGATCGCCGCCAGCCTGCCCAGCCGCACCGTCCCGTCCTCGTCGACGGCGATGTCGTCGGTGATCCGTACCCCGTGCCCCAGCCGGTCGGCACCGCAGAACGCGATCGCCTCGTGGATGGACGGCAGCCCGAACGCCTCACCGGCGTGAATGGTGAAGCGGGCGTTGTGGTCTCGCATGTACTCGAAGGCGTCCAGGTGCCGGCTCGGCGGGTAGCCCGCCTCCGCGCCGGCGATGTCGAAGCCGACCACGCCCTTGTCGCGGAACCGGATGGCCAGCTCGGCGATCTCGCGGGACAGCGCGGCGTGACGCATCGCGGTGACCAGGCAGCGCACCGTGATCTCCCGGCCGGTCGCAGCGGCGGCGCGCTCCCCGTCGGCGAAACCCGCCAGCACCGCATCGGTCACCTCGTCGAAGGACAGTCCACCCTCGATGTGCAGTTCCGGCGCGAAGCGCACCTCGGCGTAGACCACCGCGTCGGCGGCCAGATCCTCGACACACTCCCGGGCCACCCGGTGCAGGGCCTCGGCGGTCTGCATCACCGCCACGGTATGGCTGAACGGCTCGAGGTAGCGCTCCAGCGAACCACTGTGCGAGCGGGTGCGAAACCAGGCCGCCAGCTCCTCGGGGTCGGTCGCCGGCAGCCCGTCGTAGCCGACCTTCCCGGCGATGTCCACGACGGTGGCCGGACGCAGGCCGCCGTCCAGGTGGTCGTGCAACAGCGCTTTGGGGGCTTTTCGGATCGCCTGCAGATTCAGTGGTGTGCTCATGCCTTCATTCCTGGGTCTCCGGCGATGATCAGCGGCCGCGGCACCACCGGGGTGTCCGCGGCGCCGAGGATGCGATAGCCGCCGTCCAGCTCGGCGCACGCCGGCCCGAACCGCTCCGGTGTGTCGGTGTACAGCGTGAACAGCGCCTCTCCGGCGCGCACCGGGTCACCCGGCCGCCGATGTATCCGCACGCCGGCCCCGGCCTGCACACCCTCACCGGGGCGAGCCCGGCCCGCTCCCAGCCGCCACGCCGTCATACCCACCGCCATCGCGTCGATTTCCCCCATTGTGCCGCCCCCAGGTGCGGTGACGGTCTCCGAACATGCCGCCACCGGCAGCGGCACCGCCAGGTCGCCGCCCTGCGCGGTGATCATCGCGGTGAACCGATCCATCGCGGTGCCGTCGGCCAGCGTGGCGGCCGGATCGCGCCGGTCCAGACCGGCCAGGGCGAGCATCTCGGCGGCCAGCGTCAGCGTCAGCTCCACCACATCGGCGGGGCCACCGCCGGCCAGCACCTCCAGCGCTTCGGCGACCTCGATGGCATTGCCGACGGTGGCCCCCAGCGGGGTGTTCATGTCGGTGAGCAGGGCACGAGTCGGCACGCCGTGCGCCGCACCGAGTTCTACCATCATGTCGGCCAATTCCCGGGCCTGCGCCGGGGATTTCATGAACGCGCCCGACCCCACCTTGACGTCCAACACCAGAGCTGCGGCGCCCTCGGCCAGCTTCTTGCTCATCACCGAGCTGGCGATCAGCGGCAGCGACTCCACGGTGGCGGTGATGTCCCGCAGCGCGTAGAGCTTGGCGTCGGCGGGCGCAAGGGCGCCGGCTGCGAAAATCGCCGCACCGACGTCGGTCAATTGCTCACGCAGCCGTGCGGTCGACAGCGCCGCATCGAAGCCGGCGATCGACTCCAGCTTGTCCAGGGTGCCGCCGGTATGGCCGAGGCCGCGTCCAGAGGCCTGCGGCACCGCCGCGCCGCAGGCGGCGACGACGGCGACCAGCGGCAGCGTGATCTTGTCGCCCACCCCGCCGGTGGAGTGCTTGTCGACGGTGGGCACCGGGCGCCCGTCGCGACGCAGGTCGCCGAAGTCCATCCGCTCCCCCGAGGCGATCATCGCCGCGGTCCAGCGGGCGGTCTCGTGAGCGTCCATGCCGCGCAGGAAGATCGCCATCAGCAGCGCCGACATCTGCTCGTCGGCGAGGTGTCCGGCGGTATAGGACTCGATCAGCCAGTCGATGGCGCCGTCGGTCAGCCGGTGGCCGTCGCGTTTGACCGCGATCAGTGTCGGTGCGTCGAAGGTCTGGTTCACGCCCATGCGTCGGGTCCGAAGGCATCCGGCAACAGTTCGCCGAGCGGCCTGGCGCCGGCCGGGTGGTCGATCAGGAGCTGCGTCCCCCCGTGTTCGAGCAGCACCTGGCGGCAACGGCCGCACGGCATCAGCAGCTTGCCGCCGGCATCGGTGCAAGACAGCGCCACCAGCCGACGGCTCTGCCCGGCCTCGGTTGCGTGCAAGACGCAGACCACCGCGCACTCGGCACAGAGGCCCAGGCCATATGAGACATTCTCCACATTGCAGCCGGTCACCACCCGACCGTCGTCGGTCAGCGCGGCGGCGCCGACCCGCAGCCCCGAATACGGCGCGTACGCGTTGGCGGCTGCGGATATAGCCTTGCGCCGCAACGCATCCCACTCGATTTCGACGGCCATCTCAGCCGTCTCCGTTTCGATCTGAGCGCACCGAATCACCCCATCAACCCGTCTGGCCGGCCGGAAATCAGGGTAACCGCAGGCCGTTGCTACTCGCCGGTAACTTCGACGTGGTCGTTTCGACCCTGTGATTGGGTTTAGAGTCCAAGCCGAGGTTATTGACAGATGGCGTTGCGTAGCGACCGTCAGCGCGGCAAATCCGGGCAAAACGGGTCACTACAGATATTGGAGGCGCTGATGACGGCGGATGCGACTGGTTTGCCGGGCACGCGGACAGACGCTCCGCGAAGCCGGCGGCAAAGTCTTTACAAGGGCGACCCCGGAATGTGGGCGTTCGCACTGCACCGGATCACCGGTGCGACCATCTTTTTCTTCCTGTTCGTGCATGTCCTCGACACGGCCCTGGTCCGGGTGAGCCCGCAGGCCTACACCGAGGTCATCGCGACCTACAAGACCCCGCTCGTGGGCCTGATGGAGCTGGGCCTGGTGGCCGCGGTGCTGTTCCACGGCCTCAACGGCGTCCGGCTGATCCTGATCGACTTCTGGTGGCAGGGCTGCCGCTGGCAGCGCCAGATGCTGGTGGCGGTCGGCGCCATCTGGCTGGTCGTGATGGTCCCGGTGGTGGTTCGGATCGGAATGCACATGGCGGAGCGATTCTTATGAGCACACCTGACCTGCAACTTCAAGGCAGCAGAGGCCCGGTAGCCCCGGTGCGCGGCCTGGACCGTGACCGCCCGGCCAGCCTGGGCGACCCGCGTGCGCCGTTCCGGCACTCGGGGATGGCCAACTTCGAGAAGTACACCTGGCTGTTCATGCGGTTCTCCGGCGCCGTGCTCATCTTCCTGGTGCTCGGCCACCTGTTCATCATGTTGATGTGGCAGGACGGCGTGTACCGGATCGACTTCAACTACGTGGCGGAGCGCTGGCGCTCGCCGTTCTGGCAGATCTGGGACCTGAGCCTGCTGTGGCTGGCCCAACTGCACGGCGGCAACGGCATGCGCACGATCATCGGCGACTACACCCGCAGCGGCCGTAGCCGGTTCTGGCTGATGAGCCTGCTGGCGGTGTCGATGATCTTCACGCTCGCACTGGGCAGCTACGTGCTGCTGAGCTTCGACGCGAACATTTCTTGACGGCAGATCTCCTACGAACGGGTGATATCGCGGTGATTCAGGAACATCGATACGACGTGGTGATCGTCGGCGCCGGCGGCGCCGGGATGCGCGCGGCCGTCGAGGCGGCGCCCCGGGCCCGCACGGCGGTGCTGACCAAGCTCTACCCCACACGCAGCCACACCGGCGCGGCCCAAGGCGGCATGTGCGCGGCGCTGGCCAACGTCGAGGACGACAACTGGGAGTGGCACGCCTTCGACACCGTCAAGGGCGGCGACTACCTGGCCGACCAGGACGCGGTGGAGATCATGGCCAAAGAGGCCATCGACGCGGTGCTGGACCTGGAGAACATGGGCATGCCGTTCTCCCGCACCCCGGAGGGCCGCATCGACCAGCGCCGGTTCGGCGGCCACACCCGCGACCACGGCAAGGCCCCGGTGCGCCGCGCGTGCTACGCCGCCGACCGCACCGGCCACATGATCCTGCAGACGCTGTACCAGAACTGCGTCAAGCACGATGTGGAGTTCTTCAACGAGTTCTACGTGCTGGACCTGGCCCTCACCGAAACCCCATCGGGTCCGGTGGCCACCGGTGTGGTCGCCTACGAGCTGGCCACCGGCGACATCCACGTCTTCCACGCCAAGGCGATCGTGTTGGCCACCGGCGGTTCGGGCCGGATGTACAAGACCACCTCCAACGCCCACACCCTCACCGGTGACGGCATGGGCGTCGTCTTCCGCAAGGGACTTCCGCTGGAGGACATGGAGTTCCACCAGTTCCACCCGACCGGTCTGGCCGGGCTCGGCATTCTGATCTCGGAGGCCGTGCGTGGTGAGGGCGGCCGGCTGCTCAACGCCGACGGCGAGCGGTTCATGGAGCGCTACGCCCCGACGATCGTCGACCTGGCGCCCCGCGACATCGTGGCCCGCTCGATGGTGGTGGAGGTGCTCGAGGGCCGCGGCGCAGGGCCGAACAAGGACTACGTCTACCTCGATGTGCGCCACCTGGGCGAGAAGGTGCTCGAGGAGAAGCTGCCCGACATCACCGAGTTCGCCCGCACCTACCTGGGCGTGGACCCGGTCACCGAACTGGTGCCGGTGTACCCGACCTGCCACTACGTGATGGGCGGCATCCCGACCACGGTGACCGGACAGGTGTTGCGCGACAACACCGCTACCGTGCCGGGTCTGTATGCCGCCGGCGAGTGCGCCTGCGTGTCGGTGCACGGCGCCAACCGGCTGGGCACCAACTCGCTGCTGGACATCAACGTGTTCGGCCGTCGGGCCGGTATCGCCGCAGCCGAGTACGCCGCCGCACATGACTTCGTCGAACTGCCGGAGAACCCGGCCGACACGGTGGTCAAGTGGGTCGCTGACATCTTGTCCGAGCACGGCAACGAGCGGGTCGCCGACATCCGCACCACCCTGCAGCAGTCGATGGACAACAACGCCGCGGTGTTCCGCACCGAGGAGACCCTCAAGCAGGCGTTGAGCGACATCCACCTGCTCAAGGAGCGTTACTCCCGGATCACCGTGCACGACAAGGGCAAACGCTTCAACTCCGACCTGCTGGAAGCCATCGAACTCGGTTTCCTGCTGGAGCTGGCCGAGGTCACCGTGCTGGGCGCGCTCAACCGCCAGGAATCCCGCGGCGGCCACGCGCGCGAGGACTACCCCAACCGCGACGACGTCAACTACATGCGCCACACCATGGCCTACAAGCAGGGCCCCGAACTGATCGCCGACATCCGGCTGGACTACAAGCCGGTGGTGCAGACCCGCTACGAACCGAAGGAACGGAAGTACTGATGTCCGAAACTGGTTCAGCCTGCTGCTCGTCCGAGGGCGGATGCTGCTCGCCGGGTCCGTCGAGCACGGCGCCGGCCGCGCTGGTCGACGGCGCCCCTGCCGGTGACCCGCCGCTGCCCCCGGTACCCGAGGGCGCGCAGATGGTCACGCTCAAGATCGCCCGGTTCAACCCGGAGAACCCCGACCAGTACGCCGCCACCGACGGCTGGCAGAGCTTCCGGGTGCCGGCGCTGCCGAGCGACCGCCTGCTCAATCTGCTGATCTATGTCAAGAGCTACCTGGACGGCACGCTGACCTTCCGCCGGTCCTGCGCGCACGGAGTGTGCGGCTCGGACGGGGTGCGGGTCAACGGCAACAACAAGCTGGCCTGCAAGCTGCTGATGCGCGACGTCCTGCCCAAGAAGCCGGGCAAGGAAGCGACCTTGACCATCGAGCCGATGCGCGGGCTGCCGGTGGAAAAAGATCTCGTGGTCGACATGGAACCGTTCATGGACGCCTACAAGGCGATCAAGCCGTACCTGATCACCTCCGGCAATCACCCCACCCACGAGCACATCCAGAGCCAGCACGACCGGCACCGCTACGACGACACCACCAAGTGCATTCTGTGCGGCATCTGCACCACCAGCTGCCCGGTGTACTGGAGCCAGGGTTCCTACTTCGGCCCGGCGGCGATCGTCAACGCCCACCGGTTCATCTTCGACTCGCGTGACGAGGGTGCGGCCGAGCGTCTGGACATCCTCAACGAGGTCGACGGGGTGTGGCGCTGCCGGACCACGTTCAACTGCACGGATGCCTGCCCTCGTGGCATCGAGATCACCAAGGCGATTCAGGAGGTCAAGCGGGCGCTGATGTTCGCCCGCTGATTTCCCGCCGCCATTTTGCGCGAGCAGTCGCGAAAGCCCCCATTTCAGCCCGGAATTGGGGGCTTTCGTGTCTGCTCGCCACGTGGAGAACCGGACGTGATAGGACACAGGGATGCATTGGTACACCGGCCACACCGGCTATGACACCGTCCTGACCGCTGCGTTCGCCTTCGCCGCGTTCGTGATCATCGGGGGTTTCTTCGGCCAGAGTTCCTACGGACGGTTCTCGTCGGCCAAGCTCGGCTTCAACCTGAACCCGAAATTCGGCTGGTGGCTGATGGAGATTCCCGCCACCGTCGTATTCCTGGTCGCCTACCTGAGTGGGCCGGCACGATTCGAGCCGACGTCGCTGGTGCTGGCCGGTATCTGGGCCCTGCACTACTCCAACCGCGGCTGGTTCTTTCCGCTGGCGATCCGTCAGGTGCCCGGCAAGCGCAGCACGTTCAACATCTCGGTGGTGGTGATGGGCATGCTCGTCACCTCGATGCACGGCTACCTCAACGGGGCGCTGTTCAGCCACGACTACTTCGGGCGCTACGGCACCGCCTGGTTGACCGACCCACGCTTCCTGGTGGGGCTGGCGATCTACCTGTGCGGATTCGCGCTGATCGTGAACTCCGAGTCGATCGTGCGCAACCTGCGTGACAAGAACAATCCGGGCGCGACCGAGTACCGGATTCCGATCGGCGGTGGCTTCCGGTTCGTCACCAGCCCGGCCTACCTGGGCGAGATGATCGCCTGGACCGGTTTCGCCGTCTTGACCTGGGCACTGCCCGGGGTGGCGATCCTGCTGATCACCGCCGGCAACCTGATCCCCCGGGCCCTGCAGACCCACCGGTGGTACCGGGAGAAGTTCGTCGACTACCCCACCGACCGCAAGGCGCTGGTCCCCTTCGTGATCTGAGGCCCGCGTCTGCTCGTCACACTTTCCCGGGCTGTCCCGTCTAAGGGGTATGACTACGAAACCTCGCATCGAACCGCTGCCCCCGAAGCGCACCAACATGCTGGTGCGCGCCATGTATCGCTACGCCAAGCGCCGCTTCGGTGAGGTCCCCGAGCCGTTCGCCGTCGCCGCGCATCATCCCCGGCTGCTGGTGGCCAATGCCGTGCACGAAGGCCTGCTGCAGTCCGCGTCGCGCAAACTGCCCGCCGGCCCACGGGATCTGGCGGTGTTCTGGACCGCCCGTACCGTCGGCTGCTCGTGGTGCGTGGACTTCGGGTCCATGCTGCAACGCCTGGAGGGCATCGACACCGACCGGCTGAAGCAGATCGACGACTACGCGACCTCCCCGCTCTACAGCGACGACGAACGGGCCGCGATCGCCTACGCCGACGCGATGACCACCAACCCGCATACCGTCACCGACGAGCAGGTCGCCGACCTGCGGGACCGATTCGGCGACGCCGGGGTGATCGAGCTGACCTACCAGATCGGCGTGGAGAACATGCGCTCCCGGATGTACGCCGCGCTCGGCATCACCGAGCAGGGCTTCAATTCCGGGGATGCCTGCCGGGTGCCCTGGCTCACCGAGGCCGATCAGCAGGGGTGATCTCCAGGTAGCTGATCGAGATCCCCACCGCCGCGCTGCCCTTGTCCAGGCTGCGCTCGAAGAGCCGCATCGGCAGGCTCCAGTTGCCGGCGATCACCCGCTCGGCGTGGGCGTGTTCGGACTCCGGCAGGATCCTGGCGACCCCCGCCACCGGCTGCCCCTTGGGTTTGCCACGCAGACCGCAGGGCACCACCACGACGTTCGGGTTGTTGCGGATTCGCTTGACCTTGCCGGTGGAGGGGTCGGTGCGCACATAGATCCGGCCGTCGGCGACACCGTGGTTGATCGGGCTGGGCATCGCCTCACCGGAGCGCTTGAACGTCACCAGCACGATCTGGCGGGCTGCGTCGAAGCCGGTGAAGTCTGTGCTGGTGGGGGCGCCGATGTCGAAGACAGCGCGGTCGCGCATCTTGTCCATGGCGCGAAACATCAACGCGCTCAGTCGCTCCGCGGCAGACATGCTCATCCCCCGATCGGCTCACGCAGCGGAGTGCCGCTGAATTTCTCCGGGTTGGCGATGTCCCAGATCGCCACGACGCGGCCATCGCGCACCGTCATCGCGGTGACACGCGGCAGCAGCTCGGCGAATCCCTCTGCACCGGGCGCCCCGGGTGTGTAGGTGCCGAGTTCGCCGTTGACCAGCGCCAGCTGTTGGGCACCTGCCAGGGTCGGGCCGTAGCGTCGCGCCAGACCGAACAGGAACCGGGCCACCTTGTCCGCGCCGTGGATGACCCGCGCGGCGGTCGGAGCCCGGCGGTTGGAGTCCCCGGTGAACGTCACGTCGGGGTGCAGCAATGACACCACCGCATCCAGATCACCGGCCGCCATGGCCGCCATCAGGATGCCGACCACCTCGGCGTGCCCCGGATCGGGTTGCGGCGGCGGATCCGCCGCGACGGCCTTACGCGCTCGCGACGCCAGCTGGCGGGCCGCGGCAGCAGTGGTGCCCAGCGTGGCGGCCACGTCGTCGAACGGCACCGCGAACCCGTCGTGCAGCACGAACGCCACCCGCTGATCCGGATTGAGCCGCTCGAGCACCACCATCGCGGCAAACCGGGCGTCCTCGCCGGCCACCACCGCAGACAGCGGATCATCGTCGCCGAACCGGGTCACCACCGGCTCCGGCAGCCATTCGCCGACGTACGACTCGCGCCGGCGCGACGCGGACCGCAGCCGGTCCAGCCCGAGCCGGCTCACCACCGTCGTCAACCAGGCCCTGGGGTCGGCGATGTGATCACGCTCGGTGGCGGCGTAGCGCAGCCAGGCGTCCTGCACGATGTCCTCGGCGTCGGCGAACATGCCGGTAAGCCGGTAGGCCACCGCCAGCAGGTGCGGCCGCAATGCCTCGAAGTCGTCCACCTGGGCCGTCATCACACCAGACTAGGCGCGGGGATTGCTCAGCGCGGTGCGTCGGCTCCGGGCCGCAGGCCCACCAGCGCGATGACGCACACCGCCAGCATCGCCACGCTCAGGCTGTACAGGCCGGCGTCGACGAGGTTCTCCTGCCACGCCGCGGCGTGGTGGCCGGCGCCCGCGATCGGAGTCATGCGACCGGTGCCGAAGATCGCCGCCGCCAGGGTGCTGGCCCAGTTCACGTACGTGCCGTAGAGCGCCAGCCAGAACAGGGCGGTCAGCCAGCGCGCCGAGAGCCGCAGTCGGCCCCACACCAGACCGAGCGCCAACAGGAACAGTCCGTTCATCACGCCTTCGAGGTGCGAGGACAGCCCCATCCGGGGATTGTTCATCAGCCCGGTGGTCAGGCCGGTGAGCAGGCCCAGCAGGAACAGGAAGATGCCGTGCCACAACAGAGCTCGGCCTTTGTCGGCACCCATCATCGGCCGAGAGTAGACCCCGGCAACGCCGCGGGACGGCCGAACGCGGCAATCGGCGCGGCCGCGGCCTTAAAGTCGCCAACATGAGCCGCAAGCCGCGCATCGACCCTGTCCGCTGGCAGCCTCCGCCGTCGCGGCCGCTGCCGCCACCCGATCCCACCCCCGAACTGACCGTCGTCGAGATCCCCGGCACCGCTCCAGAAGACGTCGTCGTCGACGCCGACGGCACCATCTGGACCGGAGTCGAGGACGGGCGGATCATCGCGGTCGGTGCCGACGAAGCGCCCCGAGTCATGACCGACACCGGTGGGCGCCCGCTGGGGCTGGCCTTCACCCGCGATCACCGGCTGCTGATCTGTGACAGCCACCGCGGGCTGCTGCGCTTCGACCCGGTAACCGGGCAGCTGGAGACCCTGGTCGACGAGGTGGCCGGGCGGGCGCTGACGTTCTGCTCCAATGCTGTCGAATCTTCCGACGGCACAATCTATTTCACCGAGTCCACCGACCGGTTCCGGTATGAGCATTACAAGGCCTCGGTGATCGAGGCCCGCGGCAGCGGGTCGCTGATGCGGCGTGATCCCGACGGCACGGTGAGCGTGCTGGTCACCGGCCTGCACTTCGCCAACGGCGTGACGCTGACCGCCGACGAATCGGCGGTGGTGTTCGCCGAGAGCACCGGGCGCCGATTGTCCAAGTACTGGCTGACCGGGCCCCGGCGCGGCTCCATCACCCCACTGGTGACCGAACTGCCCGGCCATCCCGACAACATCTCCACCGGGCGCGACGGCCGGATCTGGGTGGCGATGGTGTCCGATCGCAACGCGCTGTCGGACTGGCTGAGCCCGCGCGCGCCGGTGTTGCGCACGCTGCTGTGGCGACTGCTGCCGTATCGCTGGCTGCCGGACGTGAACTCGGGGGCATGGGTGGTCGCCTTCGACGCCGACGACGGGCGGGTGCTGAGCCAGTTCCGCAGCCATGATCCGAGGTTCGGCCTGGCCACCGGCGTGGTCGAGACCGGCGACCGGCTGTGGCTGGGCCGCATCGGCGGGCCCGGCCTGGCGTACTTCCCGTTGTAACCCCGCTTCCCGTTGTAACCCCGCCGAGCGGGGACGTAACTTGCGTATCACCAGCCACAGCGTGGCTCCCGGGTTTCGCGGCGCCGTTCGCCTAACCTGCACACACGATGACTTTTGCGCGCTCGGTGTCAGCCCTGGTGGCGGTGGGTTTTCTCGTGGCCTCCGCTCCCCTGGCGGCCGCTGATCCCACCCCGGGGCGGGGTGCCGGGCCGGTCAACTGCCCCTACAAGGTCAGCACCCCGCCGGCGGTGGACGCCTCGGAGGTCCCGCTGGCCGGAGATCCGCCGCTGCCGCTGCCGGTCCCGGCCACTCCGGTCGGCGGTCAGGCGCTGAGCGGCTGCGGGATCGTCGCCGCACCCGACACCCCGCCGGTGCCCGGTGAGATCTCCGCCGAGGCGTGGCTGGTGGCCGACCTGGACAGCGGCGCGGTGATCGCCGCCCGCGACCCGCACGGCCGGCATCGGCCCGCCAGCGTCATCAAGGTGCTGACCGCGATGACGTCGCTGAACGAGCTGGACCCGAACAGGGTCGTCGTCGGCACCCAGGAGGACGCCAACGCCGAAGGCACCCGGGTCGGTGTCGGCCCCGGCGGCAACTTCACCGTCAACCAGCTGCTGCACGGGCTGCTGATGGGATCGGGCAACGACGCCGCCCACGCCCTGGCCGCCCAGCTGGGCGGCATGCCGGTCGCGCTGGAGAAGATCAACACGCTGGCCGCCAAACTCGGCGGCTACGACACCCGCGCCGCCACCCCGTCCGGGCTGGACGGGCCGGGTATGAGCACCTCGGCCTACGACATCGGGCTGTTCTACCGCTACGCCTGGAACAACCCGGCCTTCGCCAATATCGTCGCCACCCGCACCTTCGACTTCCCCGGCTACGGCGACGTACCCGGTTACGCCCTGGAGAACGACAACCAGCTGCTCTACAACTACCCGGGCGCCCTGGGCGGAAAGACCGGCTACACCGATGACGCCGGGCAGACGTTCGTCGGCGCGGCCAACCGGGACGGACGGCGGCTGGTTGCGGTGCTGCTGCACGGCACCCGGCAGCCGATCGCGCCCTGGCAGCAGGCCGCCCAACTGCTCGACTACGGCTTCGCCACCCCGCCCGGCACCCGGGTCGGCACCCTGATCGAGCCCGACCCGGCACTGGTGGCGCCCCGCGCCCCGGCCGAGGGAGCGAACCCCCAGGCCCTGGCCCTGGCCCCGGCCGACGACACGGTGCCGGTGCGCGTCGGGGTGGGCATCTTCGGCACCATCATCGTGTTCGCACTCATCATGGGCGCTCGGGCGGTGAATCGCCGGCCCGGCGTAGGGTCGGCCTGGTGATCAACGCTCTGCGAGCATTCGGCTGGCTCACCGGCCTGCTGCTGATCGGGCTGGGGATCAGCCGGATGGCGTTCGCCCTGGACTCCATTCCGGACGGCCAAGACGTCAACGCGACCGTGGACAGCGAGACCCGGGCGGCCGGCGCCCTGTTGATCGGCTTCGGAGTCGGCTACCTCGAGGCGTTTCGTCGCTCGCCCATTCCGGCCGGGGCGGTGCGCCTGCTGGCCGGCACCATGGCGCTGCTCGGGGTGTCCCGGCTGATCTCGATGACCAACGCCGGGATGCCACACCCGGCCTTCACCGCGGCCTGCGCCGTGGAGTTCGCCGCGGCCGGGTTGACCTATTGGTATGCGACCCTGGCCGACCGCCCGCTGCCGCAGTGAACCATCACGCTCCGGCGTGCACCACGATTCCGCGAATGTTCTTGCCGTCCCGCAGATCCTGATAGCCCTGATTGACGTCCTCAAGACGGTATCGGGTGGTCACCAGCTCGTCGAGCCGAAGCTGACCGGCGTCGTAGAGCCGCAGCAGTCGCACGATGTCGTACTGCGGGTTCGCCGAGCCGAACAGCGATCCCTTGATGGTCTTCTCCATCAGCGTCAGCATCATGCCGGAGACATGCACGGTCAGCTTCTCCGGGCTGGCCAGGCCGACCACGATCACGGTCCCGCCCTTGCCGACGATGTCGAACGCCGCCGAGATGACCTCCTCCTCGACGGTACCGACGGTGATGATCGCCTGGTCGGCGCCCTGCCCCCAGGACAACTCGTAGACCTTCTCGGCCGCTTCGCTCGCGGATGAGAACGCTTGGGTGGCACCGAATTTCAGCGCGGTCTCGCGTTTGAACTCCACCGGGTCGACCACAACGACGTACTTGGCGCCCGAGTGCAGCGCGCCCTGCACAGCATTGATCCCGATACCGCCGACGCCGTAGATCACCGCGATGTCCCCTGGCCGGACGTTGCCGGCGTAGGTGGCCGCACCCCAGCCGGTGGGCACTCCGCAGCCCACCAGCACCGCGGTCTCCAGTGGCATCCAGTCGTCGATTTTGACCACCGAATGTTCGGAGATGACGGCGCGCTCGGAGAACGTGCCCAGCATGCACATGGCACCGAATTCCTTGCCGGCGCCGCGGAATCGGAAGGTTCCGTCCGGCATGCACCCGTCCAGGATGGTGGCGCCCATGTCGCACAGGCTCTGGCGACCGGTGGCACAGTAGCGGCATGAGCCACAGCTGGGGATGAACGAGCACACCACGTGATCCCCCGGGGCGACCTTCGTCACCCCGGGACCGACGTCCTCGATGATCCCCGCGCCCTCGTGCCCGCCGACGATCGGATACCGCGGCGGCAGATCACCATCGGTCAGGTGCAGATCCGAATGACACAGTCCGGCAGCCACATACCGGATCAAAACCTCCCCGGGGCCGGGGCCGTCGAGATCAAGTTCCATGATCTCGAACGGCTTGCCCGGCTCCAGCAGCACTGCCGCAGTGGTTTTCACAGCGCCGAACCGCCCAGCGCCTGCGCCAGCGTGTCATTGAGCTCGGACAGCTGCGCCCACAGGGTATTGGTCAGTTCCGTGCCGTCGGTCGCGTTCAACAGCGCCACCGACAGGTCGTCGCGCGCGTTGAGGAGGCCGGCGGAGATGCTGGTGGCCGGGTCGAACAGCGCGTCGTTGAGGATCGTGCCGAACGAGTTGAAGCTGGCCAACAGGTTCGACGAGTCCGACCAGTAGTCGGAAGTCTGCATCGCCGCGAAGGTCTGCTCGGTGAAGTGCTGCAGCTGCAGCCCGGCCAGCACGCTCGGCAACTCTACGTCCTTGATCGCCAGCGGCAGGTTGTTCAGCAGTGCGTTGAAGCTGCCTTCGGGGTGGGCCAGCATGTTGTTGAACACGCCTGCCCAGTTGGGCCCGAGCTCCGCCGACGTCATCCGGTCGAGGATCGAAGGCACCGAGTCCTGGCCGCCGAACAGCTTGTCGAACGTGTCATCGCCGATGGCGGCCTTGATCTGGCCGATCTGCAGGTTGTCCCACAGCCAGTTGATGTTCGACGACTGGTGGAAGGAGTAGCCGTACTCGAGCAGCCGCTCCTGGGCCAGCGCCGCGTACTCCTGCGGGGTGACCGTCGGCATGTCTGCCGGCAGGTAGTCCTTGACGTCGGAGATCGGCACCACGGTGGTCTCGATGTTGGGGTTGGTGATCGTTCCGGTCACGTCCTGCCAGCGCAGGATGACACCGCCGTTGGTCAGGTCGCCGATGTTCACCCAGTTCGCGTAGCCCGGGTTCTCGCTGCTGAGGATGTAGTAGGTGTAGCCGTCATTGCCCTGGAAGATCTGGGTGTTGTTCAGGCTGCCGGTCGCGCTGGCGAAATCGTCGTTCTGTCCCCACTCGTTGGTGAGTTGCAGGCCGTGGTAAGCGGACTCGAGCTCGGGCACCTTGAGCACCAGTGCCTGACCGGGCTCCAGCGCGAAGTTGCCCAGGCTGGTGACCTGACCCGGCAGGGTCAGGCCCGGGACGTTGGCGGCGGTGTCGCCGAGCTTGCTGAACTCGTTCGGGTCGTTCAGCAGCGGGTACTGGATCTGGTGGTAGTAGGTGTCGGACATGTTCGCCAGCGGCAGCACCTTGCCGGTGATGCCCAGGATGGTGCCGATCTGGTCGTCGTTGAGCCACGGAACACTCATCGCCGCACCGTCTTTGACGATGTGGACGTCGTTGTGGATCTGGCCCCAGTCACCGACCGTGTCGCGAACCAGCAGCGAGGTCGCGCCGGCGCTGCTGAACCAGTTGGCCCCGTTGCCCGGGTCGGTGGCGCTGACGACGATCGTGTAGCTGCCGTCCGCATTGGGGGTCGCGTCGGCGAAGCTGAAGCTCTCCATCGGGGCGAAGTTCGAATTCACGACGCTGCCCGAGTAGGTGGCCAGCCCGCCGCCGATGGAACCGTCACCGGGGTGCACCGTGATGGTGTAACTCCCGTTCGGGTCCAGCGGCATCAGACCGTACTGGTTGTCCGGGTTCCCGTAGATCAGGTACGACTGCGGGTCGGCGGCCGAGGCGTTCCACATGAAGGGAGCCGCCAGGTAGGCAGAGCCATTGAGGACGGGCAGGTCACCCAGACCGGGGAACTTGAGCATGCCGGTGTTGTACTGGGCCAGCAGCAGCGCCAGGGTGGTCGACGACATGTTCTGGATGTACTGCGGCAGCATGCCGTCCGATGCCCCGTGATTGATGAAGTCGAACAGCGGGTTGTTGGCGTCGAAGTCCGCGATGCTGGCCTGCGCCTGCTCCAGTGCGGCGACCGCGCCCTGCAGCGCGGCGGCCTCGGCGGCCGCGTGCGGCGCCGTCAGCGCCATGGCCAGCCCACCGGCGGCCATACTGCCCGCCACGCCGGCGACGCGAACCAGCCGGCGGGAACGGTGACGGCGTTCCTCACGGGTGACGGTGGAACGGTTGGTGAGTGCGACGTGTGCCATGAGACTTTCTCCAGGGGGTATGAAGGGGATTTGAAAGGTTTGATCTGACTTGGCGTTTGGGGTCTGTGATGTGGCGATACGGCTACCCCGACACGGATTTCTGCACGGCCGGCCTGGAAGCGCTGAATTGCAGCGCGCTGTCTTCGACCGGCCCCGTGCGTAGCCGTTCGACGTCTTTCTCGTAGGCCATGTCGGCCGTCCACGGCCCGGTTGTGCCGGCGCGCGGGAATTGCGCGACGCCCCGCCGCACGTAGCCCGAGCCCAGGTCGAGCAGCGGCACCCGCCGCATGCCCGCGTCGTCCAGAACCGGTTCGACGGCCTGGTGACCGTGGGCGTCCATGTGGTCGAGCAACCGGCAGAAGTGCTCGCAGACCAGGTCGACCTTGAGGGTCCAGGAGATATTGGTGTAGCCGAAGGCGAACACCAGGTTGGGCACCCCGGACAGCATCATCGACTTGTAGACCGTGGTCTCCGGTGGATTCACCGGCTGACCGTCGACCGTCAGCGTGATCTTGCCGAAGGCCGACATGGCCAGCCCGGTGGCGGTCACGACGAGGTCGGCGGCCAGCTCCTGACCCGAGGCCAGCCGGATGCCGGTCGCGGTGAACTTCTCGATCACATCGGTGACCACACTGGCCCGCCCGGTCGAGATCGCTTTGAACAGATCACCGTCGGGGACCATGCACAGTCGCTGGTCCCACGGGTCGTAGCGCGGGGTGAAGTGGGTGTCGACATCGAAGTCCTTGGGCAGCTGGCGGCGCACATTGGCGATCAGCAGCCGGCGCATCAGCTCCGGGGCGCGCTTGCAGGCCTTGAAGATTCCACGGTTGAGCAAGATGTTCTTGCGCCGGATGATCGGATTGGCGCGCTGCGGCCCGAGCACCCTGTTCAAGATGTTGGCGATCGGGTCCTCGGCCGGGATGGAGAACACATAGCTGGGCGAGCGCTGCAGCATGGTGATGTGTTCCGCGCGGTCGGCCATCGCCGGGATCAGCGTGACCGCCGTTGCGCCGCTGCCGATCACGACCACCCGCTTGCCGGTGTAGTCCAGATCCGCCGGCCACTGCTGTGGGTGGACCAGCTGCCCGCCGAACTCTTCAAGCCCGGCGAATTCGGGCGTGAAGCCCGCGTCGTAGTCGTAGTAGCCGGTGCCCAGGAACAGGAATCGTGCGGTGAACCGCGCTGTCGCACCGCTGCCGGCGTGCCGGGCGGTGACGATCCAGCGGCCCAGTTCCCGGGAGAAGTCCGCGGCCAGCACCCGGTAGCCGAAGCGGATGTGGTCGGCCAGTCCGTTGTCGGCCACGACCTGCCGCAGGTAGTCCATGATGATGTGCCCGTCGGCGATCGCCTTGCGGTGCGTCCAGGGCGCGAAGCCGAAGCCGAAGGTCGCCATGTCCGAGTCGGAGCGAATCCCGGGGTAGCGGAACAGATCCCAGGTGCCACCGATGGAGTCCCGGCCGTCCAGCACCGCGAACGAGGTACCCGGCCGGCGGGTCTTGAGGTGGTAGGCCGCGCCGATCCCGGAGATGCCGGCGCCGACGACAAGGACATCGAAGTCCGCGGTCTGCGTCTGGCTGGCGGTCGTGATTGTCACGCATATCTCCTCTGAGCACCGGGTGTGGCGTGGTTCACGTTAAAGTCGCAACGGCCGAGTGCGGTATGTTCGCCCGCTCAGATCTTTCGTGGATATGTGTGCGATGGCACACTCAACGCATGAATCCTCCGTCGCCCCAGCCGGTGCCCTCCGACGTCGTCACGCTCATGGGTGACGTGGCCGAACAGATGCTGGCCGAAGTCGACGAGCTGGTCGCCGAGATGGACGCCGCCGAGATCGAACTGTCGCCGTTCCTGGGTGCTGACGCGGCGCTGACCGCGGAGATGTCGGCGAGCAACCGCGCCAACCTCACGCGGGTGATGACCATGTTCGCCCGCCGCGACGACCGGCCGGCGCCCTTCGACGTCCCGCTCGAGGCTCTGGATGTCGCCCGCACCATTGCCCGCCGCGGCATCGGCATCGACGTCTTGTTCCAGTCCTACCGCCGGGGACAGAATGTCGGCTGGCAGCGCTACATGGCGCATGCCGCCCGCATCGTCCCGCCGGGCCCGCTGCTCATGCAACTGCTGGACGCCTCCTCACAGCGCATGTTCGAGTATGTCGACCACGTGGTCAGCCACGTGATCGCCGAGGCGCAGCGGGAACGCGAGGAGCTACTCGGCGGTGCGCTGGCGCGCCGCGCCGAGACGATCCGGTTGATCCTCGACGACGCCCCGATCGACAGCCGGCGGGCCAGCGAACAGCTGGGTTATGAACTGGGCCGGCACCACACCGCGCTGGTGCTGTGGGCGCCGTCGCCCGGCGAGATCCAGGGCGCGCTGGAGTCCGCCGCCGGCGTGCTGGCGCAGGCCGCCGGCGCGCGGCGGCCGCTGACGCTGCCCGCCGGAACATCCACCTTGTGGGCGTGGCTGAGCAGTGAGGCCGCCCCTGCGCTGGACGCACTGCGGGAGGCCATCAATCGAATCCATCCCAATATCCGCGTCGCGGTGGGCCCCACCCGGGCGGGCATCGGCGGATTCCGCCGCACCCACACCGCGGCCCTGGCCGTCCAGCGGCTGCTCGCGGCGCGTCCCGCCGGGGCCCGGATCGGGCTCTACGACGAGCTGGAGGTCACCGAACTGGCCGCCCAGAACCTGGACCGGGCAGCCGAATTCGTGGCCACCACGCTCGGCCCGTTGGCCGCCGACGACCCCAGCGCCGAGCGCCTGCGCGAGACGCTGCGGGTGTTCCTCGACGAAGCCGAGAACGCGCCTCGCGCCGCGGCCCGCCTGCACGCCCACCGAAACACGGTGCTGCAGCGGGTGGCGCGGGCCACCGATCTGCTCGGTCATCCGCCCGGCACCCGGCGACTGGCGGTCGAGCTCGCACTCGAACTCGCCCACCAGATCGGCCCCCGGGTTCTCACCCGATCCTGATCAGCAGCACGGCGATCCCCTACCGTGAGCCAGATGGGCCGATTCGCCGAGCTGCGCCGCTCCTCGCCGCTGGCGTTGGTGGTGGGCGTGGCCGCCGCCAGTGTCGGGGTCATCTACGGCTACGACCTGTCCAATATCGCCGGAGCCCTGCTGTTCATCGAGGCCGACTTCGGGCTGTCGTCGGCTCAGCAGGAGATGGTGACCACCGCGACGGTGATCGGCGAGATCGGCGGCGCGATGGCCGGCGGGTGGCTGGCCAACGCGATCGGCCGGAAGCGCTCGATGGTCTCGGTGGCCCTGGGCTACGCGGTTTTCGCGTTGCTGGGGGCGGCGTCGACGTCGGTGTCGACGCTGACCGTGGCGCGGTTGCTGCTCGGTATCACCATCGGGGTGTCGGTGGTGGTCGTCCCGGTGTTCGTGGCCGAGTCGGCGCCGGCCGACGTCCGCGGTGCGCTGCTGGTCACCTACGGGGTGGCCACCGTGGTCGGGATCATCGCCGGGTACGTATTGGCGTATCTGCTGGCCGGCACGGGCAACTGGCGGGCGATGCTGGGCTTGGCCGCGATCCCTGCCGTGCTGGTGGCCCTGCTGCTGGCCCGCATCCCCGACACCGCCCGCTGGTATCTGCTCAAGGGCCGCCTCGATGACGCGGAACGCACCCTGCGGCGGATCGAGCCCGGCGCCGACGCGCAGCGCGAGCTGGCCGAGATCGCCCGGACCATGCAAGAGGAACAGGCCGGCGGGGTCGGTGTGCTGCGCGAGATGCTGCGGCCGCCGTACCTGCGGGCGACGCTGTTCGTGGTGACGCTGGGCTTCTTCATCCAGATCACCGGGATCAACGCGATCGTCTACTACAGCCCCCGGCTGTTCGAGAAGATGGGTTTCCACGGCGATTTCGCGTTGCTGATCCTGCCGGCGCTGGTGCAGGTCGCCGCCCTGGCGGCGATGGTCGTCTCGCTGGTGATCATCGACCGGGTCGGCCGCCGGCCCATCCTGCTGTCGGGGATCGCCACCATGGTCGCGGCCAACCTGCTGCTGGTGGCGGTGTTCGCCGCCGGGGAGGTGTTCGGCGACGCGCTGGCGGCGGTCAGTTTCGGCGGGGTGCTGCTGTTCACCGTCGGCTACACGTTCGGGTTCGGTTCGCTGGTGTGGGTGTACGCCGGGGAGAGCCTGCCGGCCCGGATGCGCTCGATGGGGGCCTCGGCGATGCTGACCTCGGATCTGGTGGCCAACGCGATCGTCGCCGCGGTGTTTTTGACCATGCTCACCTCGCTGGGCGGCGCCGGGACCTTCGTGGTGTTCGGGGTGCTGGCGATGCTGAGCCTGGCGTTCGTGTACCGCTACGCCCCGGAGACCAAGGGCCGGCAGTTAGAAGACATCCGGCACTTCTGGGAGAACGGCGGACGCTGGCCCGCTGAGGACGCCGGCGCCCTGGTTCCAGAAAGTGAGGCGTCGGCATGAGCGTCATCGCCGCCGGCGCCGTGGTGCTCGACGGCCGGGTGCACCGGCCAGGCTGGGTATCGGTGGACGACGGGCGGATCACCGACTGCGGGTCCGGGCCGGTTCGCGCGGACACCGATTTCGGTGACGGCGTGCTGGTGCCGGGCTTCGTCGACATGCACTGCCACGGCGGCGCCGGCGTCTCCTACGCCGACGATCCGGACCGCGCGGCGGCGCTGCACGCCGCGCACGGCACCACCGGCGGCCTGGCCAGCCTGGTGACCGCCGACCCGGCGACACTGCTGGCCCAGGTGCGCACGCTGGCGGCCGCCACCCGGCGCGGCGTGGTGGACGGCATCCATCTGGAAGGGCCGTGGCTGAGTGGGCTGCACTGCGGTGCACACGACAGCGAACAACTGCGCGCCCCCTCCGACACAGAGGTCGATGCGCTGCTGGCCGCCGGCGAGGGCACGATCCGGATGGTCACCCTGGCCCCCGAGTTGCCCGGCGCCATCGCGGCCATCCGACGCCTGGTGGATGCGGGAATCGTTGTTGCGGTTGGGCATACTGACGCGAGCTACGAACTGACGCAGAAGGCGGTCGACGCCGGCGCGACGGTCGGCACGCATCTGTTCAACGCGATGCGGGCACTGCACCATCGCGAGCCGGGACCGGTTCCGGCGTTGCTGTCCGATCCCCGGGTGACCGTCGAGCTCATCGCCGACGGCGTGCACCTGCACGCGGGCGTGATCCGGCACGTCGTAACCACCGCGGGACCGGACCGGGTCGCGCTGGTCACCGATGCGATGGCCGCCGCCGGGGCGGGCGATGGCGCTTTCACCCTCGGCGCGCTTCACGTCGACGTCACCGACGGGGTGGCCCGGCTGCACGGCACGGCGACGATCGCCGGCAGCACCGCCACCATGGACGGACTGTTCGGCTCCGTGGTGCGACTGCTCGGCGGCGACGATGCGGCCCTGGCCGACACCGTGCGCATGACCTCGTCCACCCCGGCACGCAGCCTCGGGCTGCACCGGGCCGGTGTCCTGACCCCCGGCCGCGACGCCGACCTGGTTGTGCTGGATCGGGATTGGCGGGTCTCGCGGGTAATGCGGCGCGGCGCCTGGCTCGGTTAAGCTGCGGAGATGAGCGAACCGACCGTCACCCACGGCAACCGGCAGTACCAGATCACCGTCGAGGGCGAACAGGCCGGATTCGCCGACTACGTCGAAAACGGCGATCAGCGTATCTTCCACCACACCGTGATCGACAAGGCGTTCGGCGGACGCGGCCTGGCCAGCACGCTGATCGGCGCAGCCCTGGCCGACACCCGCGCGGCCGGCAAGCGCGTGGTGCCGGCCTGCTCGTTCGTGGAGGGCTACATCACCAAACACCCGGAGTTCGCCGACCTCGCCGACCCGGTCACCGAACAGACCGAAGCGGCGATTCACGCAGAACACCACTGATCGTGGCGCGGATCCCCCTCAACAAGCAGTCGGCCTCGGTCTACCGGGCCTACATCGACGCCGCGGCCGAGGTGCGGGCGCGCGCCGAAGACGCCGGGTTATCGCGGACCGTTCTCGAGCTGGTGAACCTGCGGGTGTCCCAGATCAATGGATGCCGCGTTCTGCCTGAGCGTGCACAGCACGGCGTTGCTTGAGGCCGGTGACACCGCGCAGCGGATCGCGGTGCTGCCGGCCTGGCGGGAGACAGAGCTGTTCTCCGACACCGAACGGGCCGCACTGGAGATCGCCGAGGCGGTCACGTGGATCGCCGACACCCACCTGGAGGACGAGGAGTACGCGTTGCTGCGCGAGCACCTCACCGACGATCAGCTCTCGCTGTTGACCTGGGCAGCGATCACGATCAACGCGTTCAACCGGGTATCGATCATGAGCCGTTACCCCGTCCGGGCCGAGAAGTAGCAAACCGCGTCACCGCTCTTGGGTTGTTGCGCGGCCAACCTTCCTCAAGTAGTTAAAATCTGCATTATTTAGTTAGTGTGGCTACAATGGTGTCAACACGGTCCGTTGGCAGGCATGACACCTCACACAGCCGTCGTTGATTCAAATATGTATGACTTTTCCCGAGACGAGGTACCCCGATGTCCGCCACACTCTCCGGCCGGCAGGCGCAGGCCTGGGGCGCCTACATCGAGAGCAGCATCCATCTCGAGACCCGACTCGACGAGGCGCTGCGCGAGCAGACCGGCCTCACCCTGATCGACTATCACCTGCTGATGCTGTTGGCCGGCGCCCCGGAACACCGGATGCGGATGAGCGAGCTCGCCGATCGGATGGTCTTCTCCCGCAGCCGGATCACCTACCAGATCAGCTCGATGACCAAACGTGGCCTGACGGTACGCGAGTCGGTGCCCGACGACCGACGGGGCTACCGCGCCGTCCTCACCGCCACCGGACTTCAGACCCTGCATCAGGCGATGCCCCTGCATGCCGCTTCGGTTCGCGCGCTGTTCCTCGACGACCTGGACGCCGACGAAATGGCGTATGTCGAGCGCATCTTCAGCCGGCTGCGCGACCGGCTCGGCAACGAACGAAAGGTGACATCGTGACATTCACCCCCGCAGAACTGGCTTACCTGCGCGACGAGTCCATCGGACGGCTGGCAACCATCGGGCCCGCCGGCGATCCACAGATCAGGCCCGTGGGCGTCCACCTCGGCCCGGATGACACCACCATCGACATCGTCGGCCACGCGCTGTCGCGAACCCAGAAGTGGCGCAACGTGCTCCGGGATCCGCAGCTGGCGTTCATCGTCGACACCGTGATCTCGGTGCGACCGCCGCAGGCCCGCGGCATCGAGATCCGTGGCGTCGGCACCCCGCTGCCGGGCGCGGGCAGCACCGAGGGCGGCCTGTCCGGCGACATCATCCGGATCACCCCGCACCGGATCGTGGCGTGGGGCCTCGACTCACCGGGCACCACCGCCCGCAACGTCAACCGATAACGAGAGGAAACCACCATGACACACAAGATCGACTGGGATGACGCCTACCGGCAACAGCAGGCACCCGCATGGAACATCGGTGCGCCGCAACCGGAATACGCGGCACTGATCGCGCGGCCGGACACGGTCCGTGACGACGTGCTCGACGCCGGGTGCGGCCACGCCGAACTGTCCCTGGCACTGGCCGCGCGCGGTCACACCGTCGTCGGCATCGACCTGTCCCCCACCGCGGTCGCGGCCGCCACCGCCGCTGCCGCCGAACGTGGCCTGACCACCGCGACATTCGCCGCGGCCGACATCACCGCGCTGACGGGTTACGACGGCCGGTTCTCCACCATCTTCGACAGCGGGCTGCTGCACGCCCTGCCCGACGAGCTGCGGGAGAACTACCTGCGGGCCATGTACCGCGCGGCGGCACCGGATGCGACGTTCTACATCCTGGCCTTCGGCGCGGGCGCGTTCGGAGACCATGCGGGGCCCGGCCCCACCCAGTTCACCGAAGAACAGATCCGCGAGACGGTTTCGGCGGTCTGGCAGGTCGACGAAGTCCGGCCGGCACCGCTGTTCGCCACGATCGAGCAGATGCCCGGCTTCCTGGTGACCGCGCACAAGTAGCACCGCCCGGGGTGACCTATCGGCCACGCCGCTCAGGGACGTGATTGCGCCTGCCAGCGATCCGGGTCGGCTTCGAGGGCCGCGCGATCCCAGTCACCGCGCACCGCCGCCGCCTCATAGGTGTCCTGCAGGAAGTCCAGCAGCACCCGATCCGGGTCGGGTGCTTGCCGCACCACCTCGTAGGGCAGCACGTATTCGCCCATCTGCCTGCTGTAGAACGCGTCCGCGGGCCGCACCGGTTGATCGGCAAAGCCGTCGGGCTCGGGGTAGGCGTAGGCATAGAAGCCGCCTTCGGCGCCGCCGCCCGGCCAGAACCCGCAGCTGCTGAGTTCGTGTGAGTAGCCTTCGATCATCACCCAGTCACCGCAGTTGGGTGCGCCGCCGGGATGTGTCGGGGCGGTTCGGCCGGAGAAGCGGGTGCAGGCAAGATCCATTGCTCCCCAAAAGAAATGGACGGGGCTGACTTTGCCGATGAACCGGGATCGGAACCGGCCCAGCACTCGGTGCGCCTGCACCAGTTGCCGCCAGAACAGGTGGGCGGCTCGGGGGTCATAGGATGCGTGCTCGACGTCTTCGGCGAACGGCACGGCGGGCTCGACCTCGTTGGGATGGGACTGGATATGCGTTTGCAGGCCCAATTCCGCCAGCATCGACATGACCGTGGTGTAGAACTGCGCCACCGACTGCTCCCGCAGCCGAGCGGCCCGGGTCGCACCGGAGCTGGTTCGGATCACCAACTGGTGGTCGATGAAGTCGAATGCGATGTCGAAAACATCGCTCCCGTAAGGGATCGCCGACGTGCTCAGGCCCCGCGGGGTGACGTACAGCGTCACCTGCCACCAGTGGTTCAACAGGGGTTCGTGCGCCAGCCGGACCTTGCCGACGATCTGGGTCCACATATGCAGGGTGTCCCGAGTCGGGCTCCAGTCCTCGACACGAAGGCGAGGCCAGGCACCTGCGGAGTCGTGGGCCATGATCGTTCTCCTCCCTCGGGTCCGGAGCGGGAGCGACGCAGTCCGCTCCCAGCCCCTATTACCCGTTTCGGGAGCCGGTCACACCGTCAGTCAGTGCGCAGATTGTCCGCCGACGTCGCCGCCCACACGGTGGCGAACAGAATGAGCCGGGCGGTGACATAGGCGAACACCAGCAGGCCCAGGACCGGTCCGAACACCGCCCCGGCCGGGCCGTTGATGACCGACTGCAGATACACCGAGCCGGCCTGCTTGAACAGTTCGTAGCCGACCGCGGCGATGGCGCCGGCCTCCATCGCGCTGCTGAAGCTCACCGACTCCCGGGGCAGCCGGGCGATCATCCAGGTGAACAGCAGCCACGACACCGTCGCCGCCATCAGTAGCGACGCAACCCGCAGCAGCCCGCCCAGCAGGGTGAAGTCGGGCACCCCCAGCCAGCGCAAGACGCTTCGCATCAGCTTCGGATCGGACAGGGCAGTCAGGGCAATGGTGGCCAGCATGGCACCGAAAGCCCACATCATCGTCAACAGGTCCGACACCTTGGATGAGACGAAACCCTGCTTGCCCGAACGGGTTTCCCACATCTCCGAGAGCGCTTCGCGCAGGTTGGCCATCCAGGTCAGCCCCACCCAGGCTGCGGCGGCCAGGCCGATTACCCCCACCGAGGCACGTGAGGAGATCGCGGAGTCCATCAGGGTGACGAGCTCGTTGCCGAACTCACCGGGGATGGAGTGTTTGATCCGGCGTTCGATCTCGTCGAGCACCTCGGGCCGCCGCGACAGCAGAAACCCGCCGACGGAGAACCCGACCATCGCCATCGGGAACAGCGCGAAGAGGGTGTAGTAGCTCATCCCGGCGGCGAAGAAGTTGCCCTGACAGTCGTCGTAGCGCTCTTGGGCCCGCACCACGTGGTCGAACCAGCCGTACCGGGCTCGCAGCCGGTCGATGACACCCGGCTTAGGCCGGTCGGACTGGTCGGTCACGGCTTTACTCATGCCTGCGCCGGAAGGAATCCCACCCGGTCGTACACCCGCTGCAGCGTCGCGGCGGCCGCCGCGCGGGCCCGGCTCGCGCCGGCGGCCAACACGGCCTCGAGCTCAGCCGGGTCGGCGAGCAGCTCATCCACCCGGGCCTTGATCGGGGTCACGAATTCGGCGACGGCCTCGGCGGTCTCCTTCTTCAGGTCGCCGTAGCCGCGCCCCGCGTAGCCGTTCACCAGCGTGTCGATGTCCGAGCCGGTGACCGCGGCCTGAATGGTCAGCAGGTTCGAGATTCCGGGCTTGGACTCCGGGTCATAGCGGATCTCGCGCTCGGAGTCGGTGACCGCCGAGCGGATCTTCTTGGCGCTTTTCGCCGGATCGTCGAGCAGGCTGATCAGGCCGGCGTCGGTGGCCGCCGACTTACTCATCTTGGCGGTCGGATCCTGCAGGTCGTAGATCTTGGCGGTGGCCTTCGGGATCATCGCCTCGGGAACGACGAAGGTGTCCGGGAACCGCGCGTTGAAGCGCTGCGCGACGTCACGCGCCAGCTCCAGGTGCTGGCGCTGGTCTTCGCCGACCGGGACCACTTCGGTGTCGTAGAGCAGGACGTCGGCGGCCATCAACACCGGATAGGTGAACAGGCCCACAGTGGTGGAGTCGGCACCCTGCTTCTGCGACTTGTCTTTGAACTGCGTCATCCGCGACGCCTGCCCGAAACCGGTGAAACAGCCCAGCACCCAGGCGAGTTCGGCATGGGCGGGCACGTGGCTCTGCACGAAGACGGTACTGCGCGCCGGGTCGATGCCCAGCGCCAGATACTGCGCGGCCGTCACCAGTGTGCGGCGCCGCAGCGTCTCCGGGTCCTGCGGAACGGTGATCGCGTGCAGGTCGACGACGCAGAAGAACGCCTCGTGACCGTCCTGCAGGCTGGTCCACTGGGCGACCGCGCCGAGGGCGTTTCCGAGGTGCAGCGAGTCGGAGGTCGGCTGGGCGCCGGAGAAAACGACGGGACGGGATCGGCGAGTGCTCATGATTGCTCGATCCTGTCACGCCCTGGGGGCGGCGGACCGTGGTGACCGGGCATTGGTAACAGAGCAACTGCTCTGTTATCGTGGCCGACATGCCCCGCCCGCGCGTGCACGACCCCGATCGGGTGCTGGACGCCGTCGAGTCGCTGGCAGCCCGGTCCGGCCCCGCCGCGGTGACGATCCGCGCGGTCAGCGAGGCGGCCGGCGTCTCCAACGGCGCGGTCTATCACAGGTTCGGGTCGCGAGCCGGGCTGGTGGGCGCGGCCTGGCTGCGGGCCGCGCGGTGTTTCCTGGCGATGCAGGGCGAGCTGGTGAGTGCCGCGCTGGAACCGGCCGACGCGGTGATCGCCGCCGCCGATGCCCCGGTGGCCTTCGCCGAACGTCACCCGGAGGCCTCGAAACTGCTGTCGGCGATCAACCGCGACGAACTGCTCGACAACGACCTTCCGGCCGAACTCTCCGACCAGCTGCGCCACGTCGACGCCGAGCTGATCGGATTGCTGATCCGGCTCGCCGACGCATTGTGGGACCGTCGCGATGCCGCCGCGGTCGCCACCATCACCACCTGCGTCGTCGACCTGCCCACCGCTATCGTGCTCAGCCGTAGCCGGCTGGGCTGTGCCACCGCCCGAGCCCAACTGCACGCCGCCGTACGCGCCGTGCTGTCCGTCGGACCAACTGAGAGAGGATCCACCCCATGAAGCTGACCTACGACGACAAGATCGCCGTGCTGGACCTCGGCGACGACGAGAACCGGTTCTCCCCCGACTTTCTCGACGAGATCAACCAGATGCTCGACGACGTGCTGGCCGCGCAGGCTCACGGCCTGGTGACCACCGCGGGCGGCAAGTTCTACACCAACGGCCTGGACCTGGACTGGCTGATGGCCAACGGCGACCGCACCGACTGGTACGTCGGCCGGGTGCACGCCCTGCTCGCACGGGTGCTGACACTGCCGATCCCCACCGCGGCGGCGGTGGTCGGCCACGCATTCGGGGCCGGCGCGATGCTGGCGATCGCCCACGACTTCCGGATCATGCGCGCCGACCGCGGCTTCTTCTGCTTCCCCGAAGTCGACATCCGGATTCCGTTCACGCCGGGCATGGCCGCGCTGATCCAGGCCAAGCTCACCCCGCAGGCTCAGGTGGCGTCGATGACGACCGGCCGCCGGTTCGGCGGGGTGGACGCCGCGGCCATCGGCATCATGGACGGCACTGCCGGCGAGGGTGCGGTGACCCCGGCCGCGACCGAGTTGCTGCGGCCGCTGGCCGGCAAGGACTCGGGCACGTTGGGCGCAATCAAGACCACCATGTTCGGGCCGGCCGTGGCCGCGCTGACGACCGGCTGATCCCGCGGGCTACTCCGCCTCCAACCGGGCCCGAATCACCGCAAGGCGCTGCCGAAGCTCGGCTTCGCCGATCACGCGCCGGGCGATCAGCGAATGAGCCAGCGATACGAGCTGGCTTTCCGGGTACGGCAGGCTCTGATAGCGCGTGGCGGACAACTCGTCTTCCTCGTCGCGGCGATCTTTGAACGTGAAGCCGAAGTCATCCATCTCGCACGACGCGATGTCGAGTGCGTCGCATAATCCGTCGAGGCTGGTTTTCCAGGGCGGCAACGGGTTCTCCACACCGTACTTGGCTGCTATGACGGGCCAGGCCTGATCGGGGTCGGCGATGTGGTCCAGGAGTTCGATGGACTGGTCCGCAACGCCGTCAGGCGATGAGGCGTTCACGATGGGGCACCACTGCTGCTGATCGGGTTGTTGGCCGGCCGGGCCTTGGTGATGACGTTGGTGGTCACCCCGGGTTTGGGCAGAGAGACCCCGATCAGCGAATCCCTGGTGAGGATCTCGGCCAGCTGGTCCTCGGTCCAGCCTTCGGTGCCCGCAGGCCGCATCGGCATCACCATGAAGCGGTGTTTCTGGTTGGAATCCTCCACGCGCACTTCGACACCTTCAGCCAGTTGGAGACCGAACTCGGAGAGCACCTGCCGCGGCCAGCGCACGATTCGGCGCCGGTAGTTCGGGGTGCGATACCACTCCGGTGAGTTGCCGAGGATCGGCCGCGGGTAGCAGGAGCACAGTGCGCAACAGATGACGTGGTGCACGGTCGGGGTGTCCTCAAGAATCTTGAAGGCGACAAAGTCACTGGGAGTACCGAATCCGGTGGGCTCGAGCCAGTCGACGCCGACCTGTCTGCACGCGGCGATCGGGTCGTTCAGGGCCAGCGCCTTGAACTGCGGATCGAGCCATGCCTTGGCGACCAGCCGGGCGGCCGCGGTCGGGCCGATCTGCTCAGCGAACTCGGTGAGGTGGCGGTGCTGCTCGGCGGTGAACAAGCCCTTTTCAATACACAGCTCCCGCAACGCGATTTCAAGAACTTCGAAGTCGGTGATCTCGTCGACCATCGGTTTGACCGTGCGGGCGTGATCGTGATCGTGCATGGTCTGGCCTTTCCGTCGATGTGGTGGTTAGGCCGGCTCCAACCAGCGTTCGGGGATTTCGGTCTGCAGGGTGTCGTTGGCCGGCCCGGTGTAGGACTCCCACAATTCGGTTTGGTTGAACCGCACGATGTAGAACCATTCGGGTTTTGCGTCCTCGCGGTCCCAGGTCTCGTCCTCTGGGGCCGGGCTCTCGTAGGCGAGTTCGGCGATCGTTCCGCGGGCGCCCCGCACGTATTCCGGTGTGCGGGTATAGAACATCGCGGGCAGGTTCCGGACCCGCACTCGATCGCCGAGCGCGAACCGCGCCGGATCGGCCAGCCCGGCGAATCTCTGCGGATCGCCGATGCCCACCGCCTCGATGTGGTGTCGGTTGCGAACGACTTCGGAGCCGTCGCCCTGGAACTTCGGCTGGGCATCCAAGTGGGTGCCCGCAGGGAGTCCGGCGTACCGTTCCTGCACCTGCGCCAGGCGATCGGTCAACTCGCCCCAGGTGACGTGCTTCTTTTCGATCAGCACCCGGCCCACCGACCACAACCAGCGGGCGTAGTAGGGCAGGCCGAGGTAGATCGGGCGACCCACGTCGACGTTGCCGATGCGCCGGCGCTCCTCGGAGACCCAAATTCCGCGCCAGCCAAGGGTTTCGCAGAGCACATAGGTCATCAGCTCCCAGTGCTCCTCCTCCTTGTTCTCGTAGGTCTTCGGCGTGTCCAACTCACCGCCGACGTCGTGGCACGTCTTGAGATATGCCCAGTAATGATCCTGGGTGACCTGGTCCGGCATGGGCCATTCCGGATCCTCCGGGAAAGTGGTGTGCAGCCTCGAAATCAGCGAAAGCCGCTCTTCACGTTCGGCAGCAGTAGTCATGGGCGATCCTCGGTAACGGTCGCCGACCGCATTGACTTACGGCCTACGGCCACACTTGTCGCGCGTTAAGCCTCGATAATAACTCGCTGGGGCCGCCGTGACCCGATCGTTTTTCGACGGAATCGACCGTCTCAACCTCAGGTGATGCGCGTACCGGTCCGGTTCCAGCGGATCGGACCCCAGGCCGAGGAATTTCCGAGCGCAGCCGATCCCACAGCTCCAGCTGCCCCCACGCCGGTTCGGAACGGATCTGTTGATCGTTGGTGAGAAACCGGTTCGGCAGCAGCACCGTCATCAACTGTTCCTCGCGCCCGTTGAAGAGCCGCACGCCCGACGCTGTGGGGGCATCGTCGCGACCGAAGAAACGATACGGGTAGCGGCCAACCCTGTTCCCTTGCACCATCTTCCGATTCGATGATGGCCGGTTTGACGACATCAGCCAGAGTCATGTCGATCCACCTCTTGTGTCCGGTCGGGCCCGCCTGGCGGCTTGGCCCGGGGCCGGCGGCAGCCGGGGCGGTAAGGTTTCGGCGAGCGCGAGAGGTCATTCGGTCCCCCAGTGTCAACGATTCCCACTCCTAACCAGCGCACCCGCACCGACCGGTGCCCGGGCGTGCTGCGGCCCTGGGCGGCCGACGACGGGCTCCTGGTGCGGCTGCGACTGGTCGGGGGCCGGCTGCCGGCGGCGTCGCTGGCCCGGCTGCTGCAGGTCAGCGCCGAGTTCGCCGACGGCTCGATCTACGTGACCAAGCGGGCCAATCTTCAGCTGCGCGGGTTGACCGATCACGGAGGTGAGCTCGCCCCCGATGCGGTGGCGGCTCTGGAGTCGACCGGGTTGCTGCCGTCGCGCAGCCATGAGCTGGTCCGCAACATCCTGGTCTCCCCGCAGACCGGCTACGCCGGCGGCTGTACCGACCTGCGCCCGGTGGCGGCTGGGCTGGACGCGCTGCTGTGCGCCGATCCACGCCTGACCGGACTGCCCGGCCGCTTCCTGTTCGTCCTCGACGACGGCCGCGGCGATCTGCTGGACCGCTCCGCCGATGCCGGCCTGGTGGCGCTGAGCAGTACGGCGGCGCAGCTGCGGATCGGCGAGCACTGGGGGGCCGTGATCGACATCGAGGACGCCGCCGCCCGGCTCGCCGAGCTGGCGGGTGCGTTCCAGAAAGCCCGCGGCGGGGGGCAGGACGCGCCGTGGCACATCCGTGAGCTGTCCCACCCGCTGGCGCCCGTCGTCGCTGCCGACCCGCGCGTCCCGGCCCCGTCGGGTCCGTTACCGTTTGGCAGCGTGCCCGGCGGCACCCACCTGCACGTCCCCGACGGCGTGCTTACGCCCGAGCACGGGCGATCACTGGTAGAGCACACCGAGCTCGTGGTGACGCCGTGGCAGGGTGTCTTCATCCCCCAAGCCCAGGAGGCGAATCGGTGAGCAGGCCCACGCGCCCGTCTCGGCACTACGACTACATCGCCGACGGCCCGGCCATCTACGTCGAATCGTTTGCGACCATCCGCCGCGAATCCGACCTGTCGCACATCCCCGCCAGCGCAGAGCGGCTCGCCGTGCGGATGATCCACGGCGCAGGCCAGACCGACGTCGCCAAGGACTTGTTGATCCACCCCGACGCGGTGCCCGCCGGACGGGCCGCACTCGACGGCGGCGCGCCGATCCTCTGCGATGCCCGGATGGTGGCGGTCGGCGTGACGGCCGGGCGCCTGCCGGCCGGCAACGAGGTGCACTGCTACCTGCGCGACGAACGGGTTCCGGACCTGGCGAAGGAATGGGGCACCACCCGTTCGGCGGCGGCCGTCTCACTGTGGGAGCCCGAACTGGCCGGTGCCGTCGTCGCAATCGGCAACGCCCCCACCGCGCTGTTCCACCTGCTGGAGCTGATCATCGACGGCGGGCCGCGCCCGGCGGTGATCGTCGGCTGCCCGGTGGGCTTCATCGGCGCGGCCGAGTCCAAAGCCGCGTTGGCGGCGCTGCACCGCGATCACGGCATCGACATCCCGTTCGTGACGGTGCGCGGCCGGCGCGGCGGTTCGGCGATCACCTCGTCGGCCTTGAACGCCCTCGCCTCGGATGCCGAATGACGGGCAGATTCTACGGGGTGGGCCTGGGCCCCGGTGACCCGGAGCTGATCACCCGCAAGGCGGCGCGGATCATCGCCGACGCCGACGTGGTGGCCTACCACGCCGGGGTCAACAAGGCGTCGTACGCGCGCACCATCGCCGCCGACCTGATCCGTCCCGGCGTTTTCGAAGAGGAGCTGCGCTACCCGGTCACCACCGGGGTCACCGACCACCCCGGCGGGTATGCCGGGGCGCTCGCCGACTTCTACGAGGCCTCCGCGTCAAGGCTGGCGGCACACCTGGATGCGGGTCGCACGGTGGCGCTGCTGACCGAGGGCGATCCGCTGTTCTACGGCTCGTTCATGTACATGCACGACCGGCTGTCGGCGCGCTTCGACACCGAGATCATCCCCGGTATTCCGGCGTTCAGCGCCGCCACGGCCGCGCTCGGGATGCCGCTGGTACGCCAGACCGACGTGCTGACGGTGCTGCCGGGCACCCTGCCCGAGCACGAGCTGGCGATGCGGCTGGCCGACACCGACGGCGCCATCATCATGAAGCTGGGCCGCACCTTCCCGGCCGTGCGCCGCGCCCTGGTCGCCGCGGGCCGGCTGGAGCACGCCTACTACGTCGAACGGGCCAGCCATCCGCAGCAGCGCTGGCTGCCGGTCGCCGAGGTGGAGGAGGCGAGCGTCCCGTATCTGTCGCTGATCGTCGTCGACGGCGACTCCCGCAACGGGCAGCGCTCCCGGACACCGGGCGACCAGACCGCCGCGGTCGCCACGCCGGTGGGTTCCGCCGGCGAGCTGCTGGTGATCGGACTGGGGCCAGGTCCCGAGGGATGGCTGACCGGCGAGGCGACCGCGGCGCTGGCCGAGGTCGAGCACGTGGTGGGTTACGGCCCCTACATCGCGCGGATTCCGCAGCGGGAAGGTTTGCAGCGGCACACCTCGGGCAACACCGTCGAGCTGGACCGGGCCCGATTCGCGCTGGATCTGGCCGCCCGCGGCGAGAAGGTGGCGGTGGTCTCCGGCGGGGACGCCGGAGTCTTCGGGATGGCGGCCGCGGTGTTCGAGGCCGCCGATAGTGAGCAATATCAGCATGTTTCGGTGCGGGTGCTGCCCGGAGTCTCCGCGGTACAGGCCGTGGCCGCCGCGGCGGGCGCCCCGATCGGTGCCGACTTCGCGGTGCTGAGCCTGTCCGATCGGCTCAAGCCGTGGGCGGTGATCGAGGCCCGCCTGCGGGCGATCGCCGACGCCGATCTGGTGTTGGCGATCTACAACCCGGCCTCTCGTGCCCGGCCCGACCAGATCGCGATGGCCCGCAAGGTGCTGCTGGAGCATCGTGACGCGGCGACCGTGGTGGTGATCGGGCGCGACATCGGCCGGGCCGGGGAGTCGTTGACCGTCACCACGCTGGGCGACCTGGACACCGACACCGTCGACATGAAATGCCTTCTGCTGGTGGGGGCGTCGTCGACCCGGGTGAGCTCGTCGGGTCAGGTGTGGACACCTCGGTGGGTGCGGTGAGCGTGCCGGTTCACTTCGTCGGCGCCGGACCGGGCGCGGCGGATCTGCTCACGGTTCGGGCCGCCCGACTGCTGGCCGACGCCGACGTGGTGCTCTACCCGGGCAGCTACCTGGACCCGCAGGTTCTTGAACAGTGCTCTGGCACAACCGAGCTCGTCGACACCGCCGGCCTGGACCTGGATGCTATCGTGGCCCGCATCGTCGCTGCTCATCAGGCGGGCCTGGCCGTGGTGCGGTTGGTGTCGGGCGATCCGTCGGTCTACAGCGCGGTGTCCGAGCAGACCCGCCGGCTCGATACCGCCGGGGTGCCGTGGGACGTCACACCCGGCGTGCCGGCCTATGCGGCGGCGGCCGCGGTGCTCGGCCAAGAGCTCACGGTGCCGCTGGTGGCGCAGTCGGTGGTGCTGACCCGGGTTCAGGCCTCGTCCACCGCGATGCCGGAGTCCGAATCGCTGGCGGCGTTCGCTGCGACCGGCGCCACCCTGGTGCTGCACCTGGCGATCACCCGGACTCGCGAGCTGATGGCCCAGCTGGAATCCGATTACGGCGCGGACTGCCCGGTTGCGGTGGTCTACCGTGCGTCACAGCCCGACGAGTTGGTGCTGCGCGGAACGGTCGCCGATATCGCCGATGCCGTGGAGACAGCGGGGTTGCGTTCGGCCGCAGTCATTCTGGTCGGCCGGGCGGTCGCGGATCTCCCCGATCCGTGCGCCGGGGAGAGTCATCTCTACGACGCGGCCCGAGACCGGTCACGGCAGGCTTAACGCCCACTGGGTGACTGTGCGGGCCGGTGTCCAGCCGGTGAAGGTGCCGAGCGGGGCGGCGTGTTCGACGTGGATGCGAGTCAGCTCGCCGCCGTGCTCGGCGTAGGCAGCCACCAGCAGTGCCTCAGATTCGAGCGTGACGCCGTGGGCGACCAGTCTCCCACCGGGCGCCAACGCCGCCAGGCAGGCCGCCAATACCCCGGGCCGGTTCAGGCCGCCGCCGATGAAGACCGCGTTCGGCGCGGGCAGGTCCGCCAGAGCCTGCGGGGCAGCATCGCACACCACCCTCAGCGCGGGCACCCCGAGGTTGCGGGCATTGCCTGAGATGCGCTGCGCCCTAGCCTGATTCGCTTCGACAGCGACCGCCCGGCAGGTCGGATCCGAACGCATCCATTCGATGCCGACCGATCCGGCGCCGGCCCCGACGTCCCACAGCAGCTGTCCGGGCGCCGGTGACAGCCGGGCCAGCGCCGAGGCCCGCAGGTCACGTTTGGTGAGCTGCCCGTCGTGGTCGTAGGCGTCATCGGGCAGACCAGCAGCCCAGCCGGACATCAACGGCCCGGCCAGTTCCAGCGCGACGATGTTGAGCCGCGGGGCCGGGCCTTGAAAGGCTGGGTAAGTTGCTGCGGTGGATTCCAGCCTGGATTCGGCCGCACCGCCGAGGTCACCGAGCACCACCATCCGGCTCGCCCCGTAGCCGCGGTCGACCAGCAGGGCGGCGACCTGTGCGGGGGTGGTCTCATCGGACGACAGCACCAGCACCCGCCGGCCCGGCGCCAGTTCGCGCAACACCGCGTGTGCATCGGCAGACCTGATCACCGCGGCGGACTCCGCCGGCCAGCCCAACCGGGCGCGGGCCAGCGTGACCGAGGAGACCGCCGGGACCACGGCGACCTTGTCCGCACCGAACAGGTCGATCAGTGTGCTGCCCACTCCGTACAGCAGCGGATCGCCGGAGGCCAGCGCCACCACCTGCTGCCCGGCCAGTCCGTCGAACAGCGCGGGCAGCCCGGCGCGCAGCGGCGTCGGCCATTTGTGGCGCTGTTGGCCGTCGACCGCGGGCAGCAGATCGAGGTGGCGCGGCGCACCGATCACGACGTCGGCGGCCAGCACCGTCTCACGCGCCGGCCCGGTGAGCCCGGCCCAACCGTCGGCGCCGATCCCGACAACGGTGATGCGTTCGACGGCTGGCACAGCGGCGATCGTAGCTAGGTCAACCGTCGCGTGAGGAACTCCACTACCCGTTTGCGCGCCTCGTAGGCGGGGTGGCCGTCGACCTCGCGGACCTGATCGGTGAGCACCGAATGCGCCATCCGGGACAGACCATGCGGATTGCCCGGCGAAGAATCGATCTCGATCACCTCGAACGCGTCCCCCAGCCGGGCCTTCAGTGTCTCGAAGCGATCGCCCGGGGCCATCTTGTCCTCGCTGAACCGCAGGCCGAGGGCGCAAAGCCCGTCGGTGGCGGCGCGGTCGGCGATCACACCCAGCTCAACCTCGGAGAGCCCGGGGTCGCGGCGCTGCTTGAGCGTCAGCGGAATCGGTACCGACGGTTGGCTGAGCACCGGCGCCAGCACGGCGTCGTCGACCGCGGCCGCCAGCGCGAATCCGCCGGTGAAGCACTGACCGATCACCCCGACCCCCTTGCCGGGTGTCTTCTCGTTGAGGTCGCGGGCCAGCGCCCGCAGAAACTGGGTGACCGGCCGCTGCTTGTTGGTGGCGAACGCGGCGAACTCCCGGGTCACACAGGCGCGAGCGATCGTGGTCAGCGCGTAGCCGGGCGTGATCGCCTTACCGGGCTGGCCGAACAACGAGGGAATCGCCACGGTGAACCCGCTGTCCACCAGGTGATTTCCCAACCCCAGCACGCCCGGGTGCATGCCCGGGATCTCCGGGATCAGCACCACGCCCGGGCCCTCCCCCTTGCGGTACACGTCATGGGTGAACGCGCCGCCGGTGAACGGCGCCGCGACCCATCCAGTCAGGTCTGCTTCGGGTGCACTCATCGGTGTTGTCCTTTCGGTAGCTCAACCACTCCCGGCACGGGTGTTAGGGTATCGGCGCGAAGTGCCAGGGAAGTCGGTGTGACTCCGACGCAGGCCCGCTACGGTGTTCCGCGACGCATTCCAGGTGATTGGGAAGCGCCTCGGTCAGTCCGATTACCGGCTTCGCGTGACACGAGCGGAGCCTCAATGCAGCAGCTGTACCCGTTTCCTGCCGTCCTCGGCGGCGACCCGGACGCACCGGGCGGCCTCGACGACATGGCGCTGGCGCTTGTCCTGAGCGCTATCTCCCCCGGTATCGGCGGTGTGCTGATCCGCGGCGAGAAGGGCACCGCGAAATCGACGCTGGTTCGCGCGCTGGCCCAGGTGCTGCCACCCATCGACGTGGTGTCCGGCGACCGCTTCTCCTCCGATCCCGCTGAGGCGCACCCGCTCTCCCCGGACGGACCGTTCCCCGCCGACGCCGACGTCGAGACCCGCCCGGTGCGGCTGGTGGAGCTGCCGGTCGGCGCGACCGAGGACCGTTTGCTCGGCTCGATTCACCTGGAGCGGGCCCTGGGTGACGGCGTGGTGGAATTCGAGCCCGGGCTGCTGGCCCGCGCCAACCGCGGCATTCTCTACGTTGACGAGGTCAACCTGCTCGCCGACCACCTGGTGGACCTGCTGCTGGACGCCGCCGCGATGGGCCGGCTGACGGTGGAGCGCGACTCGGTGTCGGTCACCCACGCCGCACGCTTCGTGATCGTCGGGACGATGAATCCCGAGGAGGGCGAGCTGCGGCCGCAGTTGCTCGACCGGTTCGGGCTCACGGTCGAGGTTTCCGCGCCGCGCGATCCGGCGTTGCGTGCCGAGGCGGTGCGACGGCGGCTGGCCTTCGACGCCGACCCCGAGGGTTTCGCCGGGCGCTTTGCCGCGGCCGAGGAGAAGCTGCGGGCCCGGATCCGGCAGGCGCAGCAACTGCTGCCCCGGGTACTGCTCACCGACACCGCGCTGGTCAAGATCGGTGAGATCTGTGCGGCGTTCGACGTCGACGGTCTGCGCGGCGACATCGTCTGTGCCCGTACCGCGGTGGCCCATGCGGCGTGGCAGGGCCGCGACGCGGTCAACGTCGAGGACCTGCGGGTGGCCGCCCGGCTGGCACTGCCGCATCGGCGGCGACGCAAGCCGTTCGACGCGCCGGGACTCGACGAGGCCGAACTCGACGAGCTGCTGCCGCCGGAGGATTCCGGCCCCGAGCCCGATCCGGATGGTCCCGATGGTCCGGAACCCGACGGTCCCGAGCCGGACGGCGGGAACGCCGCACCGCCTGAGCAGGGGGCACCGGCGCCATCTGGGCCCGGCTCTACCTCGACGGTGGCCGCCGACTCCCCGTACCGGGCACGGCTTTTCACCGTCGATGGGTTGGGCGCGGGCCGCGCCGGACGACGCAGCCGGGCCCGCACCAGTTCGGGCCGGCGGATGGGCGCCACCGCGGCGAACTTCGCCGGCGGGCTGCACCTGTTCGAGACGCTGCGGGCCGCCGCACCGCATCAGGGCACACGGGGGCGAATCGGCGGCCGAATGATCCTGCGGGCGGACGATCTTCGTCGCGCCGTCCGAGAGGGCCGGGAGGCCAATCTGGTGCTGTTCGTCGTCGACACCTCCGGGTCGATGGCCGCGGCCGAGCGGATGCGGCACGTCAAGACCGCGATCGCCTCCCTGCTGCTGGACGCCTATCGCCGCCGGGATCGGGTGGCGGTGGTGACGTTCCGCGGCACGCAGGCGGAGCTGGTGCTGCCGGCGACGGGGTCGGTGGAGATCGCCGCCGTCCGCCTCGACGAGGTGTCCGCGGGCGGCCGCACCCCGCTGGCCGAGGGCCTGCTCGAAGCCGGCGAGGTGATCCGCCGGGAACGGTTACGCGACCCGGCCTGCCGACCGCTGCTGGTGGTGCTGACCGACGGCCGGGCCACCTCCGGCGACGATCCCGTCGGCAGGTCCCACCAGGCCGCGATTCACCTTGCCGACCAGGGATTTTCGGCGGTGGTGGTGGACTGCGAGAACGGCCGGATGCGACTCGGGCTGGCGCGCACGCTCGCCGATCGACTACGGGCCGAATACGTCCCGCTGCCGCAGGTGAGCGCCGAGGCGCTCACCGACATCGTGAAGGGAGCGGCCTGATGCCGCAGGGACAGCCGTTGACGGTGCCCGACGACAACCTGACCACGCGTCAGCGGCGTAACCGCCCGCTGCTGATGGTGCACACCGGCGACGGCAAGGGGAAGTCCACCGCCGCGTTCGGGATGGCGCTGCGCGGCTGGAGCCAGGGCTTTGACATCGGTGTCTTCCAGTTCGTGAAATCCGCCAAGTGGCGGGTCGGTGAGCAGACCGTGCTGGAACGCCTTGGCGCCCTGCACGATGACACCGGTGAGGGCGGGCCGGTGCAGTGGCACAAGATGGGTTCGGGGTGGTCGTGGAGCCGCAAGGCCGGCGGCGTCGAGGATCATGCCGGCGATGCGTTGGCGGGATGGAACGAGATCAAGCGTCGCCTCGCTGAGCAGAGCCACGACCTGTACGTGCTCGACGAGTTCACCTATCCGATCAACTGGGGCTGGGTGGATGTCGACGACGTCGTTGAGACATTGCGCAACCGGCCCGGGCATCAGCACGTGGTGATCACCGGCCGTCGCGCCGACCCTCGATTGATCGAGATTGCCGACCTGGTCACCGAGATGACCAAGATCAAGCATCCGATGGACGTCGGCCAGAAGGGCCAGCGCGGCATTGAGTGGTAAAGGCATGGTTCCTTTGCCTCCTCGTCTGGTGGTGGCCGCGCCCGCATCCGGGCACGGCAAGACCACAGTGGCGGTCGGGGTGATGGCGGCACTGACCGCGCGTGGCCTGCGAGTCAGCGGGCACAAGGTGGGCCCGGACTACATCGACCCGGGCTATCACGCGTTGGCGACCGGGCGTCCGGCCCGCAACCTGGATCCGTATCTGGTCGGCGCGGACCGGATCGTGCCGCTGCTGCTGCACGGTTCCGCCGGTGCGGATATCGCCGTGATCGAAGGCGTGATGGGACTTTTCGACGGCCGGCTCGGTTCGGGCGGTGAGGCCTCCACCGCGCACGTCGCGGCGCTTACCGCAAGCCCGGTGCTGTTGGTCGCCGACATCTCACATGCCTCCCGGACCCACGCGGCGGTGGTGGCGGGCCTGGCCGGCTTCGACCCGGCGGTGCGGATCGCCGGTGTCGTGCTCAACCAGGCGGGCAGCGCCCGGCACGCCGACGAAGTCGTCGCAGCGTTGCGCCCCACCGGAATTCCGGTACTCGGGGTGCTACCTCGGGATGCGGATATCGAGACGCCGTCGCGGCATCTCGGGCTGGTGCCGGCCGCCGAACGCGACGAGTCCGGTGCCGTGCTGCAGCGGCTGGCCCGGCTGATCGAGCAGCACGTGGACCTCGATGCGGTATCCGCGATGGCGCGCCAGGCACCGGATCTGGCGGGCGCGGCCTGGGATCCTGCCGTCGAGGTGCACGCCGGGTCCTCAGCGCGGCCCGTGGTGGCCGTGGCCGGCGGGCGGGCATTCACGTTCGGCTACACCGAGACATTCGAGTTGCTGCGCGCCGCGGGGTGCGAGGTGGCCTGCTTCGATCCGCTCACCGATGCGGGCCTGCCGGCCGGGACCGCCGGCATCTATCTGGGCGGTGGATTCCCGGAGGTATACGCCGCCGAACTGGCCGCCAACACCGCACTTCTCGGTGCGCTGCGGGAGGCTGTTGCGGCGGGAATGCCGACCGTCGCCGAGTGCGGCGGGCTGGCGTACCTGTGCCGCAATGTCGGTGAGGTCGCCGGAGTCGGGGCACTGGACGCCGCCGCGGCGATGTCGCCGCGCCTGACATTGGGCTACCGCACCGCCACCGCCCCGGCCGACAACCTGCTGGCGCGGGCCGGTGACCGGGTGACCGGACACGAGTTCCACCGCACCCGTGTCGCTTTCTCCTGCCCGGTGGACCCCGCCTGGCAGCTGCCGGACGGCCCCGATGGTGTCGCCGGCCCCAGCCTGCACGCGTCCTATCTGCACACCCACTGGGCCGGGTATCCGCGGCTGGCCCAGCATTTCGCCGACGCGGTGCACGCATTCACCGGACCGGATCTGCACCATCACGGCGACGTCGAGGCGAAGCCCGGACTGCTCGACTTCGCGGTGAACGTCTACACCGGGCCGCGTCCGGACTGGCTCGATGCCGCCCTGCACGCCTCGCTGCAGGACGCCACCGCGTACCCGGACGCCTCCGCGGCCCGCGACGCGCTGGCCGCCCGGCACGGTCTTCCGTCCACCGAAGTGCTGCCCACCGCGGGCGCCTCCGAAGCCTTCGACCTGGTGGCGCGGCTGCGGCGGTGGCGCCGGCCGGTGGTGATCCACCCGCAGTACACCGGGCCGCATGCGGCGCTGGCTGCCGCCGGCCACCGTGTCGACACGGTGCTGTGCCGGCCCGAGGACGGTTTCGCCCTGCACCCTGCCGAAGTACCCGATGACGCCGACCTCGTCGTCGTCGGCAACCCGACCAACCCCACCGGGGTCCTGCACCCTGCCGAGACGCTGCGCCGGCTGCTGCGACCGGGCCGGGTGGTGCTGGTCGACGAGGCGTTCCTCGACGCCATTCCGGGCGAGCCGGAAACCCTGTCCGGGGAGCGGCATCCGGGGCTGTTGGTGAGCCGCAGCCTGACCAAACACTGGTCGATCCCCGGGGTGCGGGCAGGGTATCTGCTCGGTGATCCCGGGCTGATCGCCGCCGCGGCACGGCTACAGGTTCCCTGGTCGGTGTCGGCTCCGGCGCTGGCCGCCATGGTGTCCTGCTCCGATGAGCGGGCGTTGGCTGAAAGTGAGCTTCGGGCCGGGCAATTGGCATTGTGGCGCTGCGAGTTGGACAAGGCCCTTACCGCCCGCGGAGTGCCGTTCGTCGCGGGTTCGGCACCCTATGTGCTGGCCCGGGTCGGCGACGGCGTGCATAGAGCGCTGCGGGAGAACGGGATCGCGGTTCGGCGGGCCGACACCTTCCCCGGCCTCGACTCCACCTGGGTGCGAATCGCGGTTCGGCCGCCGGAGTTGACCGATCAGCTGCTGGCCGCCCTCGACCGGATTCCGCGGTGATGCAGGCCCGGGCTCTCGGGCTGATACTCGGCTACGCAGCCGATCAGCTCTGGGGCGATCCGCGCCGGCTGCACCCGGTCGCCGGGCTGGGGACGTGCGCGCAGTGGTTGGAGCGTCGGACTTACCGCGACAGCCGGGCCGGCGGCGTCGGGCATGTGCTGGTGCTGGCCGGAGGCGCCACTGCGCTGGCCTATCTCACCGAGCGCTTAGCTCGTGATCCGTTGGCGCGCACCGCCTTGACCGCCGCGGTCACCTGGGCGGTGCTGGGTGGCCGCTCGCTGGAACGCGAGGCGCGGGCGGTGCAGGAGTTTCTGGACGCCGGGGACATCGAGCGGGCTCGTGTTCTGGTGCGCAATCTGGTCGGCCGCGACACCGCCACGCTGAGCCCGAATGAGATCGCCCGTGCGGTGGTCGAATCCGTCGCGGAGAACACTTCCGACGCGGTGGTGGCCTCGTTCGTCTGGGGTGCGGCGGTGGGAGTTCCAGGCCTGGTGGCACACCGCGTCGCCAACACTCTGGACGCGATGATCGGCCACCGCAACGCCCGCTACGAGCGCTTCGGCTGGGCGGCTGCCCGGTTGGACGATGCGCTGGGCCTGCCCGCCTCCCGGATGAGCGGTGTACTGACCGCTGCGGCGGGCCCGGATCCTGTCGGCGCACTGCGCGCATGGCGCCGCGATGCCCGGCACCATCCCAGCCCCAACGCCGGGGTCGCCGAGGCCACCTTCGCCGGCGCCTTGGGACTGCAGCTCGGTGGCGTCAACGTCTACTACGGGAACAGGCGCGAGGAGCGGGTCCTGATGGGCAATGGCCGGCCGCCTTCGCCGCCGGACATTCCGCGGGCGGTCCGGTTGGCTCGACGAGTGGGCCTGGGTGCGATGCTCAGTGCGGCGGCGTTCTGTCTGGCTGGGCGCAGGAGGTAACCGTGACGAACCCCGACGGCGTCGAGTTCTCGGCGGACGGCGCGCGGGTGGATCGCGACTGGCTCTGGAATGAGCTTGTCGAGCACACCTATTGGGCGAAGTACCGCACCCGCGCCATGTTCGACCGTCAACTCGACTGTGCCTGGCGGGTGGTGGGCGCCTACCGGGCCGACGACGGGGCGATGATCGGCTTCTGCCGGGCGTTCTCCGACGGCGCGGCCATGGCCTACCTGGCCGATGTCTACGTTTCGCGTTCGGAACGAGGTCGCGAGATCGGCAAGGGACTGTTGCGCATGATGATCGACGAGGGCCCCGGACGCGACTTTCGGTGGATACTGCACACCGGCGACGCGCACAGCCTCTACGCGCAGTTCGATTTCGCCGCTCCCGATGCGACGTTCATGGAACGCCGGCCGCGGCTGCCGCATGTTCGGGACTGACCCGCGTTCAGCTGTGATTGATCAGATCGGTGACGTGGCCCGTTTCGTTCGACCGGACGCGGCTGAAAGCCATGGACTTCAGCCGCCACGTCGTGACCTGCCCGTCGGGGCCGGTCAACGTTCCGGCATCAAGCGCTTCGCCGATGAGACGCCGGACGCGTGGCTCGTCGGCGGCGTCGGCGGCGAACAACACCCGCAGCACGACTTCATCGCCGACGACCCGGTTGGCGATGTGGTGCGCCGCCAGTGGGCACGGCGGCGGGTGATTCCAGCTGCCGCACAGCGCCTTGGTGATGGCGCCGCCGGGCGCGTTCGGACTGCCACCGGGTTGCATCACCACGACCGCGTCATGGGCGTAGGCACGGCGAACCACGGGTTCGATGTTATCCACAGTTGAGGGTTCATCCACAGCCTGAGCGTTCCGCGGGTTCTCGGTGGCCTGAGTTGTCGGGGGCGATTTCTAGCGTCGGGGTATGGCAACAGGTTTGGGTGCGCCGGCGGCGCGGGAGCAGATCTGCATAGCTCTCGGCGCCATCGATGCCGCCCATGAGGTGTTGCGCGCGACCTCTTCAGATTTGGTGGGCACTGACTTTCGGGTGGACATGGCTGACCGACTGGAAACTCAGGACCGCATCAATCGTGGGTTGATGTACCGGATCTTCGGGGAGTTGGCCGCCCCGTCGGATGGGGACGGCTCGATCATCGCGGTACGCGCCGCCCTGTGGAAGCGGCTGCGGATCACCCCACGCGAGATCACCCGCCGCTGCCGATTGGCCGCCCGGATTCGGGGCAGGCACTCGCTGACCGGTACGCACATCGCACCGGAGTTGCCGGCCCTGGCAGAGGCGGTCGAAACCGGGGTGGTTGGAGAGGACCACATCCGGGCGGTGTGCCAGGCCGTCGACGTGCTGCCCGCCTCGGTGGCGCCGGCCGAGGTGGCTCAGGCCGAAGCCACCCTGGTCGAGCACGCCGCCCGCGTCGATGCCGGCGTGGTGGCCAAGCTGGGGCAGCGCATCGCCGACCACCTCAACCCCGACGGACTGTTCAGCGACGAAGACCGCGCCCGGCGCCGGGGACTGACGCTGGGCCGGCAGGGCCCCGATGGCATGTCGAAGCTCTCCGGGCTCCTGGACCCGCAGGCCCGCGCCTACTTCGAAGCGGTGGCCGCGGCGGTACGGCCCGGACACCGCCAACCCGACGGCGCGGCGGGCCCCGATGAGCGCAGTTGCGCCCAACGCAATCACGACGCCCTCAAACTGGCCCTGGCCACCGCGCTCTCGTCGGGCGAGCTCGGCACCCACCGCGGCCATCCGGTCACCGTGGTCGTGTCCACCACCCTGGCCGAACTCAACCAGGCCGCCCACGCCGTCACCGACCCGACCATCCCGATGCCGCCGTGGGCCCACACCGGCGGCGGATCCCGGTTGCCGATGCGCGACCTGATCGCCATGGCCGCCAACGCGATCCACTACCTAGCCGTCTTCGACGACCACACTGCGCGACCGTTGTATCTGGGCCGGCAAAAACGCATCGCCACCACCGACCAGCGCCTGATCTGCTACGCCCGCGACCGGGGTTGCACGCGGCCCAATTGCTTGGTGCCGGGCTATCACTGCGAAGTCCACCACTCACCGGACTGGACCCCCAACGGCCGCACCGACGCCGACAAACTGCACTTCGCCTGCGGCCCCGACCACGCCGCCGCCACCGAAGGCCGCCAGCAGACCACCGTCACCGAATCCGGCCGCCTGGGCTGGACCGACGGCAGCACCCCGCCGCAGATCAATCACGCCCACCACCCCGAAGAGCTCCTCCGCGGCGACCCCGACCCACCGGAGTGACGGACAGCGGGTTGGCTTACGGCTCGGTTCTGCTCAGCTCGATGACGGGGATGATCCGATCGGTGCGTTCCCGATATGTGGCGAAGCCGGGATAGCGCTCGGCCTGGATCGCATACAGGCGATCGTGTTCGGCGCCGGTGATCTCGGTGGCGGTGACGGGATAGGTTTCGGTGCCGACCTCGACGGTGGCCGACGGGTTCGCCCGCAGGTTGTGATACCAGCTCGGATGATTGTCCTTGCCCTCGTTGGAGGCGAACACGATGATCCGGTCGCCCTCGGGCAGGTACATCATCGGGCTGGTGCGGGGCTGTCCGGACTTGGCCCCGACAGTGGTCAGCAGCAGGACCGGGGCCCCATCGAATGCGCCGCCCAGCGTGCCGCCGCTGGCACGGAACTCGGCGATGTTACGCGCGTTGAACTCCAGCGTCCGCTTCGCGTCCACGGCTGTTCTCCCTAGTCGATGCCGACGAAGTGCTCGATGGTCGGCGCGGATTCGTAAAACCCGTGCAACAACTCGCGCCACTGCCCGAACTCCGGCGACTTCCGGAATCCCTCGGTGTGGGCCTCCACGCTCTCCCACTGGACCAGCAGTAGGTACAGGTTCGGCGACTCGACCGAACGGGACATCGAGATCCCCAGAAATCCGGGCTGGGCCGCGATCAGCGGCCGCGCCTTGGCGAACGCTGCTTCGAACTCGGCTTCGGCGCCAGGACGGATGGGCAGGACACCATGCTCCACAATCACGCCTGCCAGTCTGCCGCACCGGATGTGGCGAGGATTACCGCCCTCCCGACTTGTCTGTAACTCAAGTACACAGATATGTTGTCTGCAACCGACCGACACAGATATCTGGAAGGCGGCGGTATGGGTGCTATCGCGGCGGCAGTCGTCTTCTCCTGGTTGGGCATGGTGCTGGCGATCTCGTTTCTCGAGGCGCCGCTGAAGTTCCGCGCGCCCGGCATCACCATCCCCCTGGGCCTGGGCATCGGCCGGCTGGTGTTCCGGGCCCTCAATGGGGTTGAGATCGGACTGGCGACGCTGGTGGTGGCGGCCGTCGCCGTCGATCCGCCGGGCCCGGCTTCGCTGACGGCGCTCGGCGTCGCAGTCGCGGTGCTGACCGTTCAGTCGCTGCTGGTCCGGCCCCGGCTGCGCCGCCGCTCCGACGCGGTACTGGCCGCAACGGTCGCCCCGCCCGGCGGGATGATCGATCGCTCTCATGCGCATTACGTCTACGCCGGGCTGGAAGTCGTCAAAGTCGCCGCGCTGCTCGCCGCGGGGATTGCCCTGCAGATCGGCTCAGTCGTCGGCTAACACCCAGGCCAGGGCCTGATCGACGTCGTAAACGATGTCTACACCGGCCGACCGCGCTGGCCGGCGCACGATCACGACCGGCAACCCGAGTTCCCGGGCGGCCAGCATCTTCGGCCAGGTGTACTCGCCCCCGGAGTCCTTGGTGACGACGACGTCGGCGCGGTGGTCGCGCAGCAGCGCAAGTTCGCCCGGCAGCGCATAGGGCCCGCGATCTGAGACCACGGTCCAGTGGGGCGGCACCTCGATCGACGGCGGGTCGACGACGCGCGCCAGCACCGCCGCGTCGGCCAACGCCGGCAGGTACGCCGCCAACTGTTGACGCCCGATGGTCAGCACCGGCCGCCGGCCAAGCCGGGCCGCAAGCTCCGCGGCCTGTTCATGTGAGTCGGCCCAGCGCCAGGACGGCGTGGCCCGCTCCGCCCAACCGGGCCGCTCCAGTCGCAGCAGGGGGCGCCCGGCAGCGGCGCAGGCTGCGGCGGCGTTGGCCGACATCGTCGTCGCAAACGGGTGGGTGGCGTCTACGACCACGTCGTAGTCGGCCAAAGCTGCACGCAGGCCGTCGATTCCACCGAATCCACCGATCCGCACCGCACCGGCCGGCAGCCGCGGATTGGCGACCCGGCCGGCCAGTGACGTCGTGACGTCGACGCCGGCGCTCACCAGGCGGTCGGCCAATGCCCGGGCTTCGGCGGTGCCACCGAGTAACAGCAGGCGGGTCATGGGGCCCCCGGCGCCAGGAACGGCAGTCCGTTCGGCGGCCCGCCGTGCGCCAGCGTCGCCAGCGCCGCCACGTCCACGTGCTCCTCGATCAGGTCGGCCAGCAGCTCGAGTCGGCGCTCCCGCGCGGCCGGGAAGGACACGCCGGACGCCTCCAGGCCCAGGGCTTCGGCCAGGAACGCGGCGCGCAGCGCGTCGCCCTCGAAGCTTCCGTGCCGCATGGTGCCGAACACCTGACCGGCGCGGGCCCCGCCGGGATACTCCTCGGCACTGTCCCCGCGGATGATGCGGCCGTGGTGTATCTCGTATCCACCGTCCGACAGGCGCAGCACTTTGTCTGCGCCGAAACATGTTTCGACATCCAGCAGGCCCAACCCGGCGACCTCGCCCGGCGGGCCCTCGATCCCCTCCGGGTCACGAATCACCCGGCCCAGCATCTGGAAACCCCCGCAGATGCCCACCACCGGCTTGCCGGCCGCGGCGTGCGCCGCAACCGCGACATCCAGCCCGCGCGAACGCAGCCAGGCCAGATCGCTGATCGTCGCGCGGGTTCCCGGCAGCACCACCAGATCCGCATCGGACAGCCCGCGCGGATCGGCGGCGAACACCACGTCCAGGTCCGGTTCCAAGCCGAGCGCATCCAGGTCGGTGAAGTTGCTGATCCGCGGCAGCCGGATCACCGCGACACGGCGCGCACCGGTCCTCGTCGAGCGCCTGCCGTCCAAGTCGAGGGCATCCTCGGAGTCCAGCCACAACCCCGGATGCCATGGCAGGGTGCCGAAGATCCGCCTACCGGTGACGCGTGCCAGGTCGGCCAGGCCGGGCTCCAACAACCGCAGCTGTCCGCGGAATTTGTTGACGATGAAGCCCGCCACCAGCTCCTGATCCTCCGGTGAGAGCAGCGCGACGGTGCCGAAGAACGCCGCGAAAACCCCGCCCCGGTCCACGTCGCCGACGACCACCACCGGCAGGCCAGCGTGTCGGGCCAGGCCCATGTTCACGTAATCGCCGGCGCGCAGGTTGATCTCGGTCGGGCTGCCGGCGCCCTCGGCGACGACCACGTCGTACCTTGTGGCGAGATCGTCGTAGGCACTGTGCGCCGCGGCAGCCAACTCCGCGCGGCCGTGCATCCAGTTCGACGAGGACAACGTGCCCCATGGCCGTCCCATCAGCACCACGTGGCTGCGCTGGTCACTGCCGGGTTTGAGCAGCACCGGGTTCATCGCCGGCTCGGGGACGGCTCGCGCCGCCAGGGCCTGAATCCATTGCGCCCGGCCGATTTCGGTGCTGACGCCATCGGCCCCGACGCACACCATCGAGTTGTTGGACATGTTCTGCGCCTTGTACGGCGCCACCCGCACGCCGCGCCTCGCCAGCGCCCGGCACAACCCGGTGGTCACCACGGTCTTACCCGCGTCGCTGGTGGTTCCGGCGATCAGCAGCCCGGCCATCAGGGTCGCCGCACCAGCAGAACGTCCATCACCCAGCCTGCGTCGGCCTTCGCGGCGCGACGGGCAACCGTGATCTCGTCGAGGACATCGGCGACCCGGCCACTGACCAGCCGCTCCCCCGCCGCACCGAGATTGGCACCCCACCAGATGGTCCACTCGCCCAGCTCGGCTAGGTCGAGCCCCTCCGGGTTGAGCATCGCGACAATGTTGTCCTGGCCGGCGGCAACGGCCTCGCCCAGCCGGCGCCCGGTGGTGATGTGCACCGGCCGGCCCACCTCGTGCAGCACGATCCGGTGCCGGGCCGCCAGCAGCTGCGGAGCGCTGATGCCGGGCAACACGTGGTAATCCAGTTCCACACCAAGGGCTTTCACCTGCTTGACGATGCGGATCGTCGAGTCGTACAGCGCCGGATCACCCCAGACCAGGAATGCGGCGCTGCCGCCACGGGTCCGCAGCACGTCGGCGTAGCGCTGCGCCCGGGCCGCATGCCAGTCGCCCACCGCCCGCGCATAGTCAGGTCCGGTCAGAGCCGGTGACCGGTCGCGGGGTGGATCGGCGATCGTGACGATCGGAGTCGAGGCGGCATAGGTGTCGACGATGGATCGCCGCAACGCCAAAAGGCTGTCGCCGGAAGACTTCTCTGATGCCACCACGTAGTCGACCGACCGCAGCGCCTCGGCGACCTCGGGCGTGACGTGCTGCGGCCCCATCCCGACGCCGAGAATCCAAATCTGCACACCCATCAGCGGTCCTCCAGATCGCCTTCCACGTCCAGGTAGGCCTGCTGCAGCGCCGCCATCGTCTGCGGATCCGGCTGCGCCCACAGGCCCCGGTCGGCGGCCTCCTTGAGTCGCTCCACGATGCCCTGCAACGCCCACGGGTTGGACTTGTCCAGGAACTCGCGGGTTTCGGGGTCGAGCACGTACTCGGCGGCGAGCTTCTCGTACATCCAGTCGTGCACCACCCCGGCGGTCGCGTCGAACCCGAACAGGTAGTCGACGGTCGCGGCCAGCTCGAACGCGCCCTTGTAGCCGTGCCGGCGCATCGCGGAGATCCATCGCGGGTTGACCACCCGGGCCCGGAACACCCGGGCGGTCTCCTCGGCCAGCGTGCGGGTGCGCACAGCGTCCGGCGACGTCGAGTCCCCCACGTAGGCCTTCGGATCTGCTCCGGTGAGCGCACGCACGGTCGCGATCATGCCACCGTGGTAGACGAAGTAGTCGTCGGAATCGGCGATGTCGTGCTCGCGGGTGTCGATGTTCTTGGCGGCCACCTTGATCCGGCGGTAGTTCGTGCGCATGTCATCGGCTGCGGCGCAACCGTCGAGCCCTCGGCCGTAGGCGAACCCGCCCCAGGTGGTGTAGACCTCGGCCAGATCCTTGTCGTCGCGCCAGGTGCCGGACTCGATCACCTGCAGGATGCCCGCCCCGTAGGAGCCGGGCGCCGACCCGAAGACCCGGGTGGTGGCCCGGCGCAGGTCGCCGTGGGCGGCCAGGTCGGCGCGGGCGTGGGCCGCCACGAAGTTCGCCTCGTCGGGTTCGTCGAGGGTGGCCACCATCTGCACCGCGTCGTCCAGCATCGTCACGACGTGCGGGAAGGCGTCCCGGAAAAACCCCGAGATCCGCACCGTCACATCGATTCTCGGGCGGCCGAGTTCCTCAGGTGAGATGACTGCCAGCCCAGACACCCGGCGGGACGCCTCATCCCACTCGGGGCGCACGCCGAGCAGGGCCAGCACCTCGGCGACGTCATCGCCGGAGGTGCGCATCGCCGAGGTGCCCCACACCGACAACCCCACCGACTCCGGGTAGCCGCCGGTGTCGTCGAGGTAACGCCGCACCAGGGAGTCCGCCATCGCCTGTCCGGTCTGCCAGGCCAGCCGGGACGGCACCGCGCGCGGGTCGACGGTATAGAAGTTGCGGCCGGTGGGCAGCACGTTGACCAGGCCGCGCAGCGGCGATCCGCTCGGCCCCGGCCGCACGAAGCCGCCGGCCAGCGCGTGCAGCACCGAGTCCAGCTCGGCCGTGGTGCCGGCCAGCCGCGGAACCACCTCGGTGGCAGCGAATCTCAAGACCCGACGCACCTCGGGGTCGGGGTGCAGCGAGTCGGAAACAGCGGCATCCCAGCCCGTCGCCTCCATGGCTTCGACCAACTCGCGGGCACGGTCCTCGATCTCGTCCACGGCGGCCGCCGGAGCGTCTTCCCTGAGCCCCAACGCGGCCCGCAGCCCGGGCACCGCGTGGTCCACCCCGCCCCACACCTGCGGGGCCCGCAGGATCGCCAGCACCAGGTTCACCCGCTCCGGGCCGGCCGGGGCACCGCCGAGCACGTGTAGGCCGTCGCGGATCTGGGCGTCCTTGATCTCGCAGAGCCAGCCGTCGACGTGCAGCAGAAAGTCGTCGAACTCCTCGTCCTCGGGCCGCTCGTCCAGGCCCAGATCGCGGTGCATCTCCGCGGCCCGCATCAGGTTCCAGATCTCGCCGCGGATCGCCGGCAGCTTGGCCGGGTCCATCGTCGCGATGTTGCCGTACTCGTCGAGGAGCTGCTCCAACCGGGCGATGTCGCCGTAGGACTCCGCGCGTGCCATCGGCGGGATCAGGTGATCGACGATGGTGGCGTGCGCCCGTCGTTTCGCCTGGGCACCCTCGCCGGGATCGTTGACCAGGAACGGGTAGATCAGCGGCAGATCGGCGATCATGGCGTCGGTGGCGCATCCCGCCGACAGCGCCGCGGTCTTTCCGGGCAGCCATTCCAGCGAGCCGTGCTTACCCAGGTGGATCACCGCGTGCGCACCGAAACCATATGCCAGCCAACGGTATGCGGCCAGATAGTGGTGGCTCGGCGGCAGCTCCGGGTCATGGTAGATCGCCACCGGGTTCTCCCCGAACCCCCTCGGCGGCTGGATCATCAGCACCACATTGCCGGATCGCAGTGCGGCCAGCACGATCTCGCCGGCATCGTTGACGAACAGCTTGCCGGGCGCCGGGCCCCACGCCTGCGCCATCGCGTCGCGCAGGTCGTCGGGCAGTTCGGCGGTCCACTCGGCGTACTGCGGCGCGGTCACCCGCACCTGGGCGCCGGCCAGCTGCGCCGCACTGAGCCAGTCCTCGTCCTGGCCGCCGGCCTCGATCAGGGTGTGGATCAGCCGATCCCCGGCCTGCGTCTCATCGGCGATGTCCAGCACCCCGAAGCCGTCCCCGACGTCGTAGCCCTCGGCGGCCAGCCGGTGCAGCAGTCGCACCGCCGAGGCCGGGGTGTCCAGTCCGACGGCATTGCCGACGCGGGAGTGCTTGGTGGGATAGGCCGACAGCACCAGCGCCAGCTTCTTGTCGGCATTCGGGATGTGGCGCAGCACCGCGTGATTCACCACCACACCGGCCACCCGGGCGCAGCGTTCCGCGTCGGCGGCGTAGTGCGGCAGCCCGTCGTCGTCGATCTCCTTGAAGGAGAACGGCACCGTGATGATCCGGCCGTCGAACTCCGGGATGGCGATCTGGGTGGCCGAGTCCAGCGGGGTCACGCCGTCGTCGTTGGCCTCCCAGTCCGCCCGTGACGACGCCAGGCACAGCCCCTGAAACACCGGGATGTCCAGCGCGGCAATCCGTTCGATATCCCACGCGCCGTCGTCGTCGCCGGCGCTGACGGTCGCGGTGGCGTTCATCGCTCCGCCGGCCGCCAGCATGCAGACCACCACCGCGTCCAGCGTGCCCAGCGCGTCGTAGAGCTCGTCGGGGGCGTTGCGCAGCGAGGCGGCGAAGATCGGCACCCCGACCGCCCGGCCGGTGGCATCGATCGCATCGGCCAGCACGTGGGCGAATCCCGCGTTGCCACTGACCTCGTGGGCCCGGTAGTACAGCACCCCGATTCGCACCGCGCCGGAGGCCTCGACGGGCTCGCTCCGCCTCCCCCGCCGACCCTCCCGCTGGGCGTATCCCCACTCCGGGATCACCGCCGGTTCCTCGAAACCCTCCCCGGTCAGCAGCACCGTGTCGCACAGGAACGCGTGCAGTTGGGCCAGGTTGGCCGGTCCGCCCTCGGCGAGATAGGCGTGCGCCTGCGCCGCCAGCCCGATCGGGACCGTCGAGCACTCCATCAACTCGGCGTTGGGTGATCGCTCGCCACCGAGCACCACCAACGGCCGGCCGGTCGCACGCAGCAGCGTCAGCTCGTCGGCGATCTCCGCCGACGAGCCCAGGATCCGCAGCACCACCACGTCGGCCCCGTCGAGCAGCGGCTCGATGTCGTGGCGTGCCGGGTTGCCGAGCCGGTAGGCGGCCCCGCTGGCCCGCGCCGACAGCAGGTCGGTGTCAGAGGTGGAGAGTAAGGCGATACGCCGCATAGATCAGACCTCCTGAGGGGTTCGCGCCCCTCGTCGTCGGATGTCCCGTGGCCGTATCTGGCTGACGGGCCGGTGAGGCCCTCACAGTGGCGGAACCGCCCCGGATTTCCACCGGGTTCCTGACGCCACGAGACGGCGGCCAGCCTAACCCAGTGGGCCGTGCAAGAATGGCGCCGGTAAGGCGATGACGACACAGTGAGGAAGCCGGTGAGAGTCCGGCGCGGTCCCGCCACTGTCATCGGGGAGTGACCCTCATCAGCCACGGCCCGCAACCTGTGGGGCTGGAAGGCGAGGCGAGCAGTGATCCGAAAGCCAGGAGACTCACGTCATCGCGTCCTGCGAACCGGGGCGGTGTACCCCGAGGAAGCTGATGCACGCCCATGTCCCGTGCGCCGCGGGTAGTTCTCGCGCTGGTGATTGCGCTGGCCACATCGCTGGCCGGCTGCTCAGCCGAGCGCGCCCCCCGCTCCCCCGACGCGCGGCCCGGCTGCATCACCGACTTCGATGCGGCCGCCGACTACTTCCCGGACAAATCGACACTGTCCGAGGCCACCAACTTCCGTCTCTCCTACCACCGCAGCTACCAGGTCCTGACGGTTGAGCGGCCCTATCTCGGCGGCAAGCCGGTGTCGTATGTGTTGGTGCGCTGCGGTGCGCCGGCCCCGGAGCTGCCCGGCGAGTTGGCCCACGCCCAGCAGATCACGGTCCCGGTGCGCAGCCTGTATTCGGGCTCGACGACACATCTGGCGATGATCACCGAACTCGAGGCGGCCGACGTGGTCACCGGTGTGGCCAGCCCGGCCGCGGTCGCCGACCCGCAGATCCGCCACCGCATCGACAGCGGTGCGATCGTCGGCTATGCGCCGGGCGGGCAGCTCAACATCGAGACCGTGCTGCGCGCCGGCCCCGACGTGCTGATCACCCAGGGGATGGACGACCCGGGCTACCCCAAGCTGCGCGACGCCGGAATCCCGGTGGTCGCCGACGCCGAATGGCTGGAGCCCACCCCGCTGGGCCGCGCCGAATGGATCAAAGCGTTTGCGGCGCTGACCGGGACCGAACGCCAAGCCGCGCAGGCGTACCGGGCCATCCGCGACCGCTACCGGGAACTGGCCGCTCGGGCCGCGTCGGCCAAGCCCGTCGACGTGCTGGTCGGCACCATGTATTCGGGCAGCTGGTCCATGCCCACCAGCACCAGTTATGCCGGCCGGCTGATCGCTGACGCCGGCGGCGCCTACCCCTGGCTGACCGACGGCGGCGCCGAGAACCGGCAGCTGAACTTCGAGTCGGTCTACGCCCGCGCCGGAAGCGCACCGCTGTGGCTGGTCACCGACGACTGGAAAACCGTGGGCGACGCCGTATCCCAGGACAGCCGGTACGGCGAGCTCACCGCCGTCCGCAACGGCCAGGTGTGGTCGGCGGGCAACACCTACTGGGAGCGCGGCACGGCACGACCGGATCTGCTGCTCGGCGACCTGGTCGCGATCCTGCATCCCGAGCTGGCCCCGGGACACGAATTCGAGTTCTACCGTCAGGTGCCGCGATGAAGGCGCGCACCACGCTGGTGCTGGCCGGGCTGGCCGTCACGGTCCTGGTGCTGGCCGTGCTGGGTCTGGCGCTCGGCCCGGTGCGGGTCCCGCTGGCCGACACCGTGCGGGTGCTGTTCGGCGCCGAGGCCTCCGATCCGCGCTGGCAGGTGATCGTGACGAACATGCGGTTGCCGCGGGTGCTCACCGCGCTGGCAGCCGGGGCCGCGCTCGGGGTCGCCGGTCTGCAGCTGCAGACGTTGTTCCGCAACACCCTGGCCGACCCGTACATCCTCGGGGTCAGTTCCGGCGCCAGCCTCGGCGTGGCGCTGGTGGTGCTGCTCGGCGGTGCGGCGGGCGCCGGATTCAGCACCGGCATGGCCGGAGCCGGCCGCGCCGGCGCGGTCGTCGCGGCGGCGCTGGGCGCCGCGGCGATGCTGACGCTGGTTCTGACGCTGTCCCGCTGGACCCGTTCGGCGGCGACGCTGCTGCTGATCGGGGTGATGATCGGCGCGGCCAGCACCGCCCTGGTGAGCCTGGCGATGGTCTACGCAGACCCGCAGCGGGTGCAGCAGTTCCTGCTGTGGGGGCTGGGCAGCTTCGCCGGAACCGGCTGGGGCGATCTGCGGTTGCTGCTGCCGCTGGTGGCAGTCGGGCTGGCTGCCGCGGCATTGACGATCCGGCCGCTCAACGCCCTGCTGCTCGGCGAGAGTTACGCGGCCACAATGGGTATCAACGTCCGGCGGGCCCGGGTGATCACGGTCGGCTCGGCATCGCTGCTGGCGGGTGTGACGACCGCGTTCTGCGGGCCGATCGCCTTCATCGGGCTGGTGGTGCCGCACGTGGCCCGCATCGCCGTGGGCACCTCCGATCACCGGGTGGTGGTGCCCGCGGTGACATTGCTGGGCGCCCTCGCCGCGCTGGCGTGCGGCATCGTCAGCCAGGTACCGGGCAGCGACCTGGTCATTCCGATCAACGCCGTCACCGCGCTGGTGGGAGCCCCGGTCGTGATCACGGTGCTGCTGCGGGCCCGTCGCGGATCGGGGATCCCGTCATGACCCCGGCGGTTCAGCGAGACGCGACGAAGGAGAGGCGAAGCTGGGTCCGCCGCATGGATCCGGCAGTCATGACGCCGGCGGTTCAGCTGGCCGGCCTGGCGATCGGCTACCGCCACCGGCGGCGCGCCACCACCGTGGCCACCGGGCTCAATGCGCAGGCCCGCCGCGGCGAGCTGACCGTGCTGATCGGCCCCAACGGCGCCGGCAAGTCCACCCTGATCCGCACCCTGGCCGGGCTGCAGCCGTCGCTCGGCGGCCAGGTGCTGCTGGACGGCACCGACCTGACCGGGCTGCCCCGCGACGAACTGGCCCGCCGGGTGGCGGTGGTGCTGACCGAGCGGATCGACCCGGGCCTGCTGTCGGCACGGGAACTGGTGGGGTTGGGCCGCATTCCGCACCTGGGCCTGGGCGCCCGGTTGCGCCCCGCCGACGAGGAGATCGTGGACTGGGCGCTGGCTGCCACCGGCGCGCAGCACCTGGCGTCGCGGCCGGCCGCGGAGCTCTCCGACGGTGAATGTCAGCGGGTCCTGACCGCACGCGCCCTGGCCCAGCGGCCGGGCCTGCTGGTGCTCGACGAGCCGACCGCGTTCCTCGACGTGTCCTCGCGGGCCGGGCTGTTCGGGCTGCTGCGCAAGCTGGCCCGCGACCAGCAGCTGGCGGTGGTGCTCAGCACCCACGATCTGGAATTGGCGTTGCGGGTGGCCGACCGGGTGTGGCTGCTGGATCCGGCGGGCACGCTCGTCGACACCGTCGGTGAGGAGCTGATGCTCTCGGGACGCATCGGTGCGATGTTCGACACCGACACCCTGCGCTTCGACCCGGCCAGCGGCATGTTCGCATTCGGCACCGAGGACGGCGGGGGCCGGTGTGCCCGCATCGAGGCCCCCGAACCGTTGCGTGCCGCGCTGATCCGGGTGCTGTCGCGGGAGGGCTGGGACACCGGCGGGCTCCCAGAACGCCCCGAAATCGTGGTCACCGCAACCGACCTCAACGCGATCACGGTGCGCTCCGCCACGTCCACCACGATCAGCGCGTTGCGGGACCTGCCGCAGCTGCTGCGCACCCTGCCCGCCGAACCGCGCCGCCGCGCGCCCCAGGATCAGGTGCTCTCCGCGCTGGCCGAGTTGTCCGATGTCAGTGCGTATTTCGCGGTGTCCACCGGGCCACTGCCGGACGGCGACTGGCGTCCGGTGGCGCAGCTCTACACCGACCAGACGCTGCTCGCCGGCGCGATCGCAGGCGTGGGCGAGCGCATCGGGACCCCGGATCGCCGGGTTGCGGCGTCCACGTTCCACCTCGGGTTCGCCGCCCGGCTGTGGTCGATCGGGCTGGGCGGGCTCGCCGAGCACGGGCTGCTGATGGACCTGTCGCCCGATCAGCTCTGGTACTGCGAATCCGGTGGCACCGTCCGGCTGCACCTGCCGAACCCGGTGGCCTGGCACCGCTCATCGACCGACAATCCGGAATCCCTGCTCGCCGACGAGATCCTGGACGGCCACCTGACCCCGTTGACCGCTGCCGTCCGGCGGCTCGGACCGATCTCGGAGAGGCTGCTGCACGGCAATGCTGCCTCCGCCGTTCTCGGTGCCGCCCGCGCACTGAGTCGGCATCGCGGTGAACAACTGGCCACCGCACCGGGCTGGGACCTGGCCCGCACCTTATGCGCAGACGAACGCCTCACCGACACAATATGTTTCAACGACGTCGGCACCGATTACCGCCGGAACAGCTGCTGCCTGTTCTACCGCACCCCCGGCGCCGGGTTGTGCGGTGACTGCGCACTGACCCACCAGCCCCAGGTCCGTCAGGACCGAAACTAGGAAGGGATCAACATGACCGAGAACACCATCGCTGAGACTGGAACCGTTGTCGCCGATCCCCCGATCGTCGACACCGAAGACCGTGGCCGTGAACAACTGTGGCCGTTGCCCACCGATCAGCAGAGCCTGCTGGACCTGCTGCACCTGTGCTTCGACGAGTACTGGGACGAGATCTGGTTCGGCATCATCATGCAGGGTGCCGCCTGGGAGGTGGCAGCGCCCAACGCCCCGCGCAAGATCTCGATGCTCGACGGCTATGCCACGGTCGACTTCGGCCGCTGGCACTTCCACCTGTGCATCGGCAAGCACCGCGCCAGCGGCTCCGAGCTGGGCCGGATCCGCCGCTGCACCCGCGCCGAGCTGTACCGCCGGATCGGCAAGGACGGCAACGCGCAGTCCTGGGGCGTGCGGCTCTACAACGGGCGCGACGAGCAGATGATGACGGTGATGCTGCCGAACCCGTTCCTCACCAACGACCAGCAGATGCGCGAGGAGCCCGAGTGGGGCCAGCTCGAGTTGTGGGACAAGCTCCGCGACAAGTACCTGGGACTGGGACCGGACCCGGTGGACCGCAACGGGAATCGGATTCGCTGCGGCGGTTAGCGAGGCTCGACGAAGGAGAGCCGAAGCTGGACCGCCGCATCAGCCCCGGCGGCTGACTCGGGCCCCGCCCGGGCCTAGGACTGGCCAGTGCGGTCGACCGCGATTCCTGCGAGCAGGCGCTCCAGCGCCGCCAGCGCATCCCGGCTTTCGCGGCGCGGGTCGGCGGACCGGGCGACGGTCATCGCGGCTTCACACATCGCTCCGTGAATAAGGTGCGCGAGCGGTTCCACCCGCTGCGGCGCGAGGCGACCCTCGCCGATCGCCGTGGACAGCCCCTGGCGCAACAGGGACGTGACGTGTTCGTCTTCGAGGTCACGCATCGCCTCCCAGCCCAGCACCGCCGGAGCATCGATCAAGGTGATGCGCTGCACGCCCGGATCCAGCACGGCGTCGAAGAATCCCCGGCAGCCGCGCACGAAGTTCTGCCAGCTGTCACCGCCACCGCGGGCGGTCCGCAACACCGCGTGGCCGATGGCGCGCTGCTCGTCCTCGTAGACCGCGGCGAACAGTGCGCGCTTGCTGGAGAAATGGTGGTACAGCGCGCCCTTGGTCATCCCGGCGCGCTCAACGACGACATCGAGGGAGGTGGCGTCGAAGCCGTCAGCGGCAAAAGCCTTCCGCGCCACCGCCAGGATCTGTTCGGTGGTGAGGCGGGTGCGTTCTGCTTGGGTACGCGGGCCGGGCACGTAGACCAGCATACGCGATCCATACTTGTGGTACATACCCTCAGTATGTTAGTACTGGGGGTATGCAAGTTCGTCGTCACGTCTGCACGCTCTGCGAGGCCGGCTGCGGATTGCTGAGCGAGGTGGACGGTGACGAAGTCGTCTCCACTCGCGGCAACCCGGACCACGTGTCTAGTCGCGGACACATCTGCCCAAAAGCCCTCGCGCTCAGGGAATTACACGCCGATCCCGATCGGGTGCGCACGCCGCTGATCCGCTCCGCCGACGGAGAGTTGCGGCCCGCCTCCTGGGACCAGGCGTTCGAGGAGATCGACGCGCGACTGACCGCGGTCCTGGATCGACACGGGCCCGATGCGGTGGCGTTGTATCTCGGCAACCCGGTGGCGCACGACTTCGCCACGACGCTGTACAGCAGTGCGACGATGCGAGCGTTGGGATCCCACAACATCTACACCGCCAACACCGTCGACGCGATGCCGAAGTTCGCGGCCTGCCAACTCATGTTCGGTGGCATGTACACGGTGCCCCTGCCCGACCTCGACCGCTGCTCACATGTGCTGATCCTGGGCGCTAACCCGCTGGTATCGAACGGCAGCCTGCTCACCGCACCGGGGATGCGGGCACGACTGCGGGCGCTACGGCGCCGCGGGGGGCGGCTGATCGTCGTCGACCCCAACCGAAGCCAGACCGCCCGCGAGGCCGATGAGCATCACGCCATCCGCCCGGGCGCCGACGCCCTGCTGCTGCTCGCGTTGGTGCATGCACTGTTCAGCGAGAACAACGTCAACCTTGGCCGGCTGGGCCCACACGTCCGCGGCGTCGAGACCATCGAGGGGCTGGCCGGCGACTTCTCCCCCGAAGCCGTTGCGCCCCACTGCGACATCGCTGCGGCTGACATTCGCCGGTTGGCCCGCGAGCTGGCTGCCGCACCAACCGCGGCCGTGTACGGCCGCACCGGCACCTGCACCCAGCGGTTCGGGACCGTGACCAGCTGGCTGATCGAGGTGCTCAACGTACTCACCGGAAACCTGGACCGGCCGGGCGGCGCCATGTTCGCCCGGCCAGCGGCCGATCTGCGGGCGATGACCGCGCAACGCGCCGTCGCGTTCGGGCGCTGGCACAGCCGGGTTCGCGGCGCACCGGAAACCCTGGGCGAACTGCCGCTGGCCTGCCTGGCCGAGGAGATCGACACCCCCGGGGACGGGCAGGTGAAGGCGCTGATCACCGTAGCCGGCAATCCCGCGCGCTCGGCGCCCAACAGCGCTCGGCTCACGGCGGCATTCGACCAGCTCGAGCTGATGGTCGGCATGGACCTGTACCGCAATGAAACGACACGCCACGCCCATGTGCTGTTACCGGCTCCCTCACCGCTGACCAAGCCGCACTACGACCTGTTCTTCCACCATTTCGCGATCCGCAACACTGCCACCTACGCACCGCCGGTGCTGCCCCCTGCCCCCGACGTCACACCGGAATGGCAGATCCTGCTTCGGTTGATCGGAATCGTCACGCGGCAGGGCGCCACCGCCGACCTGGCCGCCATCGACGACATGGTCGCCGAATCGCTGGCACGAACGCTGGGCGGCGACAGGCAAGCAGGGGGCCTGCGCGGCCCCAAGCGTCTTCTCGACTTGCTGTTGCGGGCCGGGCCGTACGGCGACACCGAGCCCCTGACGCTGGCCCGGGTGCGTGCGCACCCCGATGGGGTCGATTTCGGCCCGCTGCACCCGCAGCTGCCAGGCCTGCTCAACACACCGTCGGGCCAGATCGAACTCGCCCCGCAACCGCTGGTCGACGACGTCGCCGAACTACGCATCCGTCTGCTGACGCCGCCGAAGGACACCATGGTGCTGATCGGGCGACGCCACCTGCGGTCCAACAACTCCTGGATGCACAACCTGCCCACGCTGGCCAAGGGGCCCGAGCGCTGCACGCTGTTGGTCAATCCCGCCGATGCCGCACGCCTGCGGCTGGGGACTCGCGCCCGGGTGACCTCACGCGCCGGCGTGGTCGACGCGTCGGTGGAGGTGACCGACGCGGTCCGTCCCGGGGTGGTGTCACTGCCGCATGGCTGGGGCCATGACGAACCCGACACGGCGCTCGGTGTCGCTGCGCGACGGCCCGGCGTCAACAGCAACGTCCTGGCCGACGGTGTCGAGCTGGATCCGCTGTCGGGCACCGCGGTGCTCAACGGCATACCGGTGCAGGTCACCGCCAGTCCCGAGGAGAGTTCGCTATGACCACCACCACCGCGCTGCGCGCAGCACTGCGCAACTACGCCGAAGCCAAGAACCGACATGACGTCGAGGCGATCCTGGCGGCCTATGCCCCCGACGGCCGCTACCAGGATTCCGGTGTCCGCCAACCGATCACCGGCCGCACACAGTTGCGCACGTTCTACACCGCGTTCTTCGAATCCGTTCCCGACTACCGGGGCGCGTTCGACGGGACGGCGTTCGGCCAGGACACCGCCGTGGTGTGGGGCCGCATGACCGGAACGACAAAGACCGATCTGCTCGGCCTGCCCGTCCGGCCCGGCAGCCGCTTCGACGTACCCGTCACGTTCGTCTGCACCTTCCGCGGCGGGCAGCTGATCAGCGACGTCGGGTACTTCGACACCAGGATCCTGCACCGTCAAGTCGGCCGCCGGAACCGCTGACGGCCAAAACCACCCAAGGAGGCGATGTTCGTGCTCGCGATCACCCAACATGCTTGGGACGGCCCCGATTCCGCGCGCCCCGAGGAAGTCCCTGAACCGCACCCCGCGCCCACCGAGGTGAAAGTTCGAGTCCACGCCGCCGGGGTGAACCCGGTGGACTACTACACCAGCGGCGGCTTGGCATACAACCGGGTGCTTGCCCTGCCCTTCATTCACGGTTGGGACGTGGCCGGCGTCGTTGAAGAGGTCGGCTACGGCGTCAACCGCTTCAACGTCGGCGATCGAGTCTTCGGCATGCCGTGGTTCCCGCGGCAGGCGGGCGCCTACGCCGAATTCGTCGCTGCGCCGTCACGGCATTTCGCCGCCATTCCCACTGGACTGAACTACGCCGAAGCGGCGGCACTGCCCCTGGCGGGGCTGACCGCGTGGCAGATGCTCGTCGACGTGGCCCGAGTGACGCCCGGACAGCGTGTATTGGTCTCGGCGGCGGCCGGTGGAGTCGGGCATCTGGCAGTCCAGATCGCCAAAGCGCGCGGCGCGTACGTGATCGGCACCGCCCGGGCCGCCAAGCACCGGTTCGTGTCCGAGCTCGGCGCGGACGAAGTGGTTGACTACACCACGACTCCGGTTCATCAGGTGGTCCGGGACGTCGACGTGGTGATCCAGATGTTCGGCGGCGACGCCGGCCTCGCCGCGCTTGAGTGCCTTCGGCCCGGCGGAACTCTGGTCAGCGCCCAGGCCGCCTGGACACCGGGCCTGCGCGAGCGTGCCGAGCAGCTGGGGGTTCATGCCTACGGCTATCTGGTCGAGCCCGACGCGTCCGGACTGGACGCCCTCGGCGAACTGGCAGCCAGCGGAGAACTGCGGGTACATATCGCCGAACAGCTTCCCCTGATGGAGGCCGCGCGTGCCCTGCAGACCATAGGCAATGGCCGTACCACCGGCAAGATCGTGCTCACCGCGGCGGTGAGCACATGACGCGCGACGTTGACCTCGGGGTTGTGGCATTGCTGACCGGTGATCAGTGGAAGGGGGCCGAGCCTCAAGAACTCGTTCGCCTTGTGCGCACCGTTGAGGATCTCGGCTTCGATTCACTGTGGGCAAACGATTCACTCTTCGGACCACGACTTGAGGCGTTGACATTTCTCACCGCCGCCGCGACGGTCACTGAGCGCATCACGCTCGGTACCGCGGCATTGCTGCCCGCGTTGCGTCGACCGGTACAGACCGCACAAGCGCTGGCCTCATTGGATCTGGTGTCACACGGACGGTTGATCGTCGGTGTGGGCGCAGGCTTTCCGGGGGCCTCCGAGCGTGAATACGCACTGTCGCAAGTACCTTGGCGGCGACGTTTCGACCGGCTGGACGACACCGTGGCCCTGTGGCGACAGCTGTGGGCGGGCGAGGGACCGGGCGAGTTTCACAGCGCAACAATTTCCCTTGCGGGGCTTCCCGATAGCATCGCGCCGGCGACTCCCGGTGGCCCGCCGGTGTGGCTCGCCGGAGACACCCCGAAAGCCCGAACCCGCGCCGGCACACGCTATGACGGATGGCTCCCATATCCGCCCACACCGAAGCAGTACGAGGCGGGCCTCGACGAAGTGCTGGCAGCCGCCCAAGGCACGGGCCGCGCGAAAGGCGCTGTGATACCGGGGTTGTTCGTCACCGTACTGATCACCGATGCCCCAGATTGTGGCCGCGAAGCGCTGGAGCGGTTCACGAAGGCAACGTACGGATATCCGCTACGAATCATTGAACAGATCCAGACGTTCGCGACGGGATCGGCCGAACAGGTCGCTACGGCACTGGCCGGCTACATCGACGCCGGAGCCCGGCACCTGGTATGCCGCATCGCCGCACTGACACTCGGCGACTATCACGATCAACTCAATCAGCTGCGACAGGTCCGGGAGGCAATCGCATGACGCGTCCCACACCCCAGCGAGCTCAGACGATCTCCCAACTTCTCGACGAGTACCAGCATTTCGCCGACCTTTTGAGTTCGATAGAGGTCGCGGCGTGGAACCGGGCGACACGGTGTTCGAAGTGGCAGGTCTGCGACGTCGCAGGCCATGTCGTCGGCCAGGCCGTCGAGACCGTCAACGGGACGATCGGCACTCGGACCCCCGACCAGCAGGCCGCCTCACTGCGGCACCTGCCGCCTTCAACCCTGGCCCTTCAGTTGCTGGACGCGAGAAGCAAGACGGCAGTTCTCGCCGCCACCTTCGACGACTCCGACTGGGAAAAATCCAGCCCGCTACCGTATTTCACGATCGGCCAGGGGATGCATTCGCTTCTCGCCGACACATTCATCCACGCCGACGACATTCGGGCGGCCCTGGGCCGCCCCTCCGCAACGGGCCCAGCCCTGTACACGAGCATTGGTTTCATTCTGGGCCTGCACAGCCGAGACAAGGCCGCGCTGGCCGACCAGGATGTGGCACCGCTTCTGCATCTGCCGCCGGAAAGCATCGCCGAAGCCACCGGATTGGATCCGCACGAATTCCTGCTCGCCGCTACCGGACGCCGCGACGCCACATCGTTGGGCCTTCCGCCCTGTATCAACGTATTCCGGTCCTGACGACAGGACTACGCCTCCGAATCAGCCGGCCAGGTGTTCGGCATCATCGGGCTGACCGTGCCACCGCCGAACCCGTCGTCGGCGAGTGCGGTCAGCCCGGCCGGACGCACGTCGCTGACCCGGTGTGCGGCGCCGGCGAACCCGTGCGTCCCGGCACCACGGCCCGAGGCGGATACCCCGACCGGCTCCGGCGCCAAATCCTGGTCCAGATCCATGTACTCGTGCCCGCGCCCCAGCATGCCGACCTTCGCACGACGCCGGCGCCGCTGCGGCGCAGCCTCTTCGGCCGATTCGTCCGCGGGAACATCGGCGCTGTCCGGCTTCTTCGCAGCCTTCCTACGGGCACTGGTACCCGAGGCCCGCCGAGCGCCCATGTCCAGCCCGCCGACCATGTACATGTAGGCCGGCATGGTCACCGACGGTGGTCCCGCCGGGGTGGGCGGCCTGTCTCTTATACACATCT
>NZ_CP083986.1:3869203-3869346 GCF_020172685.1 [Mycobacterium] nativiensis
GGTCGCCGCATCATTAAAAAAAAAAAAATGAAATACAACATGGTACGGCAGCGCTAAGGTCCAGTGTATATATAGTGGTGTGAGTTGGTCTGTGAAGATGTTTGTGAGGATGTATGTACTGTAGATCGACGCGATCATGCCGC
>NZ_CP083986.1:3869446-3870589 GCF_020172685.1 [Mycobacterium] nativiensis
GGTCAGTACCGGCCGCCGCCCCAGCCGGGCCGCGATCTGTGCGGCCTGCTCGTGCGAGTCGGCCCAATGCCACGCCTGTCCGGCGCGCTGCGACCAGCCGGGCCGCTCGAGGCGCAGCAGGGGCCGCCCGGCCGCCGCACACGCGGCGGCCGCGTTGGCCGACATTGTCGTCGCGAAGGGATGGGTGGCGTCCACGACAACGTCGTATTCGGCCAATGCCCTTCGTAGACCGTCGATTCCGCCAAATCCACCAATCCGCACCGCCCCGCGCGGCAACCGTGGATCGGCGACCCGCCCGGCCAGCGACGTCGTGACATCGACACCCGCAGCGACCAGCCGATCGGCGAGGGCCCGGGCTTCGGCAGTGCCACCGAGCAGCAGCACGCGCGTCACGGTGCCCCCGGCGGCAGGAACGGCATACCCCGAGGCGCACCGGCCGCCAACTCCACCAGAGCGTCGATGTCCAGATGCTCCTCGACCAGATCCCCGAGCAGGTCCAGCCGGCGCTCCCGGGCGGCGGGAAAGGACACCTGCGACGGCGCCAGGCCGAGGGTTTCGGCCAGGAACGCCGCACGCAACGCGTCGACCTCCAAACACCCGTGCCGCATGGTGCCGAAAACCTGGCCGGCGCGGACTCCGCCGGGAAACGCATCCGCGACATCCCCGCGGCTGATCCGGCCATGATGTATCTCGTATCCGCCATCGGAGAGCCGCAGCACTTTCTCTGCGGCAAAACATGTTTCAACGTCCAGCAGGCCAAGACCGGCCACTTCGCCGGGCGCTCCCTCGATTCCCTCGGGGTCGCGAATCATTCGGCCCAGCATCTGAAAGCCCCCGCAGATACCCAGCACCGGCTTGCCCGCGGCGGCGTGCGCGGCGATCGCGGAATCGATCCCGCGTGACCGCAGCCAAGCCAGATCGCTGATGGTTGCCCGGGTTCCGGGCAGCACCACCAGATCAGCGTCGGACATCCCACGCGGGTCGGCGGCGAACACCACGTCCAGGTCGGGCTCCAGTCCGAGGGCGTCCAGGTCGGTGAAGTTGCTGATCCGCGGAAACCGGATCACCGCGACCCGCCGCGCCCCGGTGCGCGCGGAGCGTCGGCCGTCCAGATCCAGCGCATCCTCGGAGTCCAGCCACAGC
>NZ_CP083986.1:3870748-3873637 GCF_020172685.1 [Mycobacterium] nativiensis
AGATGTGTATAAGAGACAGGAGCGGGTGCGGGAGCCGGCGCGGGGGCCGGGGGCTGGGCCATCACCAGCCCGGGTGACGGCGTGGGCGCCGGCGGCACCGCGGCAGCCATCGCGTGGTGCGCCAGCGCCCCGATGCCCAGGCCGCCGAGCACGCCGACCGGAGCCAGCGCGGTCGTGGCGGCCAGCGCCGGCAGCAGCGCCGGTAGCAGCGCCGTCTGGGTGATCAGGTAGTTGAGCGCCTGAATGGTGTTGCCGATCGTCGAGGTGACGATCTCGACCATTGCCATCGGTATGACCAAGGCCAGGCCCTGCGGATTGAACAGGGCGGTGTACATGATCGCGATCAGGTCGTCGATGATGACGATGCTGGTGAACGCGATGTAGGAGCCCGGATCCAGCGGCACCGAGAAGATGTACGCCAGGTTCCCCGGGTTGAAGAAGCTCAGCGGGTTGCCGGTCCACGCCAGCCACGACCCGGGCACCCCCGGTGGTGGCAGCAACGACGATCCGTTCTGCAGGGCGGCGAAGAACTTGGCCAGCGGGTCCGCGAGCCCGGTGAAGCCGATCCTGTTGAAGAACTCGGTGAGCTCCGCATACAGCGGGTACTGACCGCTGTCGGGATACGGCGGATGCGGGACAAGGCCTTCCAGCCATTTGGCGAAGTCGAGGAACCACTGCGGCGGATCCGGCGCTGTCGCGTCCGCGCTGCCCGGAGTCTTGAGAACCGCTGGGGCCGGGTCGAGTTGCGGTGCCGATGCCACCGATGTGGCCGCGGTCGCTTCGTAGACGGTCATCACGGTGGCGGCCTGCGCCCACATCCGTGCGTAGTCGGCCTCGTTCAGCGCGATCGGAATCGTGTTGATACCGAAGAAGTTTGTGCCCACCAGCACGGCGTGGGTGGCGTGGTTGGCGGCCAGCTCGGCCAGCGTCGGCATCGTTGCCAATGCGCTGGTGTAGGCCGCGGCGGCGGTCTGCTGCGCAGTGGCCGTCACCGTCGCATCGGCACCGGCCCGCAGCAGCCACGCCAGATAGGGAGCGTTGGCGGCCACGAACGCCTCGGCCGACGGCCCCTGCCAGGCACCGGCCTGGACAGCGGCCAACAGGCTGGTCAGTTCGTCGGCGATCACCGTGTACTCAACGGATAGGGAGGTCCAGGCTGCCGCGGAGGCGAGTAGCGGGCCGGCACCGGGGCCGGCGGACAGCAGGGACGAATGGATCTCAGGGGGCGACGCCACCCAGATAGGCGCAGTCAAGGGAGTCAGCTCTCTCGGGGTACACCGCCCCGGGTCGCAGGATGCGACGACGTGAGTGTCCTGACTCTCGGATCAACGCTCGCCTCGCCTTCCAACTCCGTTAAGAGCCGTGGCTATTGAGGGTCGCTCCCCGATCACAGTGGCGGGACCGTGCCGGATTCACACCGGCTTCCTGCACCATCGTTGCCTTACCGGCGCATTATCGCACGCTATGGCACCGGTGGAGAAGCTCTGTCAGACGCTGGCCCGCCCGGGGCCGCGCACCGCCTGGGCGACCGCGTCGGCCAACGGGGCGATGTCGGCGGGGGCCAGTTCGGCGATGGTGACCCGCAGGCCCGGGGCGCTGCGAAGCCGGAACCGTGCCCCCGGGGCCGCCGCCCAGCCCGCGGCGAACAGCGCCGTCATCGCCACCGCCTCGTCGGGCACCGGAATCCACACGTTGAGCCCGGAACGGCCATGTGCGGCAACGCCGCGATCGGCCAGCGCCGTGCACAACCCGCAGCGGGCGGCCTCGTAGGCGGCTTCGGCGTCAGCCACCCGCTGAGTCGCGCCGGCGTCGCGCCACAGTTCGACCGCCAGGTTCTGCAGCAGGTGGCTGACCCATCCAGGTCCGAGCCGCTGGCGGCCCTGCACCCGTTCGACGGTGCGCTGGTCCCCGGCCAGCACCGCCAGCCGCAGGTCCGGGCCGTAGGCCTTGGCCGCTGAGCGAATGAACGCCCAGTTCCGGGTGACCCCCGCCAGCGGGTGCAGCGGCGTACCGGCGATGGCCGCACCGTGGTCGTCTTCGACCAGCAATACGTCCGATCCGGCCAGCAGCTCACGCAAGGCGGCCGCGCGGTCTGCGGAAACCGCTGCGCCGGTGGGATTCTGGGCACGGCTGGTCACCACCAGGGCGCGCACCCCGCGCCCCAGCGCGCGGGCCAGATCGTCCGGCAGCGGACCGTCGTCGTCGACTCCGACCGGCTCCGGGGTGAGCCCCAGCGCGCCCAGCAGGTCGAGCAGGTTGGGCCAACCCGGGTCTTCGACGGCGACCCGGTCGCCGGGACGCAGGTGCGCGGAAAGCACCCGCTCGATGGCGTCGAGGGCTCCGGAGGTGACCGCGAGGTGGTCGGCCGTGACACCGTCGGCGGCCAGTTCGGCCGCGGCATGCTCGGCCAACGCCGGCGTGATCGGCGGATGTCCGTAGAGCACAACAGGTGCCGGTGACGCGGCGGCGATCGGCAGCAGCGCCGGGTTGGGGTTTCCGGCGGACAGGTCCCGCACATCCGGGGGCACGGCCAGCCCGCGCAGCGAGCGCGGTGTGGTCGCAGGCCGATCGCGCACCCGGGTGCCGCGCCGGCCCGAACTTTCGACGGCGCCGCGGTCGCGCAACAACCGGTAGGCGGCGGCCACGGTGTTCGGATTCACCCCGAGTTCCTGGGCCAGCCCGCGAATCGGCGGCAGCGCGGCCCCGGGCGCCAGCGCACCGCGCGCGATGCCCTCTTCGACGCTGGCCGCGATGGCCTCAGCACCCTCCCCGACAATCCTGTATTGTACTGGCACATGATCTATATTGCACTAGTACATTAATGGAGGCAAGTCCGTGTCCTACGCGCCGACCCCGCAGACCACCCCCACCCGGTACCGGGAACGGGCC
>NZ_CP083986.1:3873737-4034066 GCF_020172685.1 [Mycobacterium] nativiensis
GAGATCCGCAACATCCCTCTTCGCCGGCAGCGTCAGATGTGTATAAGAGACAGGGCCGGGGCGGGCGCCGGAGCCGGCGGGGTCGGCGCCACCGTCAGGCCGGCGAAGGGCGGGGGCGCCGGGATCAGCGGAACCGCCGGAACGGCATGCAGCGCGGCCAGACCCGACAGCCCCGCCAGCCCGGCCAGCGGGACGGCGGCCAGCGGTGCCAGCGCGGTGGTCAGCATCGGCAGCACCATCGGGATCAGCACGATGGCCTGCTCCAGCAGCGTCTTGAGCAGAGCGATGACGTCGGTGATGATCGTGCCGATCGCCTGGACGGCGGTGAACATCAGGGTCGAGGCGATGGTGCCCGGGTTGCCGGAGGCGAACGCCGCGGTGATGTCGAAGGCGATGTAGGCGAACGTCTGCGACAGGTAGGCGGCGAACGATCCGAAGTCCATCGGGTAGCCGAGTGCGAACGCGATGTTGTAGGGGCTCAGGAAGCTGAGCGGATTGCCGGTCAGGGTCAGCCAGGGGTCGAACCCGGCGAAGATCGACTGGAAATAGGGGTTGGCGGCCAGCTCGTTGATCATCGGCTGCAGCACGTTGTTGTAGAAGTCGGTGTAGCCGCTGTTCTGCAGCCACTCCATGATCTCGTTCTGACGGTCCGGCGGCAGCGGCGGCTGGCCGGCGTCGGCCGAGCCGGCCTTGGCGATCGCCGGCGCGGCGGAGGTCTGCGGGCTCGACGCCACCGCCGACCCGGCGACGGCCTGATAGGTGGCCATCACGGCGGCGGCCTGCAGCCACATCCGCCCGTAGTCGGCCTCGTTGAGCGCGATCGGGATGGTGTTGACGCCGAAGAAGTTGGTGCCCACCAGCACGGCGTGGGTGGCGTGGTTGGCGGCCAACTCGCCCAGCGTCGGCATGGCCGCCAGCGCGGTGCTGTAGGCGGCGGCCGCGGTCTGCTGCTGGGCGGCCATCGCCGCACTGTTGACGCCTGCGTGGATCAGCCAGGCCAGATACGGCACGTTAGCCGCCACATACGCCTCAGCGCTCGGGCCCTGCCACGCCCCGGCCTGCACCGCACCCAACAGGGCGGTCAGCTCGTCGGCAATCTCGGCGTATTCGGCGCTCAGCGTGGTCCACGCCGCGGCCGATGCCAGCAGCGGACCGGCGCCGGGGCCGGCCGACAGCAACGTCGAATGGACTTCCGGTGGAGAGGCGATCCAGATCGGCGTGGTCACGTTCGCCAGCTCTCTCGGGGTACCTCGCCCCGAATCGGAGTTCGCGACGACGTGAGTGTCTGGCTCTCGGGGATTCGCTCCCCGATAACAGTGGCGGGACCGCGCCGGATTCGCACCGGCTTCCTACATCGTCATCGCCTTACCCGGCGAATTGTCGCACGCCAAGGCTCACCGGCACCCGCCGAGTGGGAAATCCACGACGACGCCGTCGGCGTTTCCGTCGTGGATTTCCCACTGGGCGGGGCTTGGGCGGCACGGGTCCGCCCGGCCTCAGTCCTTGGCGTCGATCGCCGCGTTCAGCGTCGAGCTGGGCCGCATCACCGCCGAGGTCAGGTCGTGGTCCGGCGCGTAGTAGCCGCCGATGTCCACCGCCTTGCCCTGCACCACGTTCAGCTCACCCAGGATGACGTCCTCGTTCTTGGCCAACGTGTTCGCCAGCCCCGCGAAGTGCTTGGCCAGCTCGGCGTCCTCGGTCTGCGCGGCGAGCTCCTCCGCCCAGTGCTTGGCCAGGTAGAACTGGCTGCCGCGGTTGTCGAGCTCGCCGGTCTTGCGCGACGGGCTCTGGTTGGCGTCGAGCAGCTTGCCGATCGCCGAGTCCAGCGTCTCGCCCAGGATCTTGGCGCGGGCGTTGCCGGTCTTGGCGCCCAGGTCGTCGAAGCTGGCGCCCAGCGCCAGGAACTCGCCGAGCGAGTCCCAGCGCAGGTGGTTCTCCTCCACCAGTTGCTTGACGTGCTTGGGGGCCGAACCGCCCGCGCCCGTCTCGTACATGCCGCCCCCGGCCATCAGCGGCACGATCGAGAGCATCTTGGCGCTGGTGCCCAGCTCCAGGATCGGGAACAGGTCGGTGAGGTAGTCGCGCAGGATGTTGCCGGTGGCGGCGATGGTGTCCTGGCCACGGATCAGCCGCTCCAGCGTGTAGCGCATGGCCCACACCTGCGGCATGATCTGGATCTCCAGGCCCTCGGTGTCGTGGTCTTTGAGGTAGGTCTTGACCTTCGTGCGCAGTTCGGCCTCGTGCGGACGCTCGGTGTCCAGCCAGAACACCACGGTCATTCCCGATGCCCGCGCCCGCTGGACGGCCAGCTTCACCCAGTCCCGGATGGCGGCGTCGGTGACCGTGCACAGCCGCCAGATGTCGCCGGCCTCCACCTTCTGGGTCAGCAGCACCTCACCGGTGGCCAGGTCCACGATGTCAGCGACGCCGGCCTCGGGGACCTCGAAGGTCTTGTCGTGGCTGCCGTACTCCTCGGCCTGCTGGGCCATCAGGCCGACGTTGGGCACGGTGCCCATGGTGGCCGGATCGAACTGACCGTGGGTCTTGCAGAAGTTGATCATCTCCTGGTAGATCCGCGCGAACGTCGACTCGGGGTTGACTGCCTTGGTGTCCCTCGGCCGCCCGTCGGCGCCGTACATCTTGCCGCCGGCCCGGATCATCGCCGGCATCGAGGCGTCGACGATCACATCCGACGGCGAGTGGAAGTTGGTGATGCCGTTGGCCGAGTCCACCATCGCCAGCTTCGGGCGGTGCTCGTGGCAGGCGTGCATGTCCTCGATGACCTCCTCGCGCTGGGAGGCCGGCAGGGTCTCGATCTTGTTGTAGAGGTCGACCAAACCGTTGTTGACGTTGACGCCCAGGTCGTCGAAAAGCTTCTGGTGCTTGGCGAATGCGTCCTTGTAGAACACCTTGATGGCGTGGCCGAACACGATGGGGTGGCTGACCTTCATCATGGTCGCCTTGACGTGCAGGGAGAACATCACGCCGGTCTTGTGGGCGTCCTCCATCTGCTCCTCGTAGAACTCGCGCAGCGCCTTGACACTCATGAACATCGAGTCGATGACCGTGCCGCTCAGCAGCGACACCTTCTCCTTGAGCACAATCGTGTTGCCGCTCTTGGTCGTCAGCTGCATCTTGACGTCGCGGTCGCGGTCCAACGTCATCGACTTCTCACCGTGGTAGAAGTCGCCGTGGCGCATCGTCGCCACGTGCGTGCGCGAGGCCTGCGACCACTCGCCCATGCTGTGCGGGTGCTTGCGCGCGTACTCCTTGACCGCCTTGGGCGCCCGACGGTCCGAGTTACCTTCCCGCAGTACCGGGTTCACCGCACTGCCCAGGCATTTCGCGTAACGGTCGTGAATCTCGCGTTCCTGGTCGGACTTGGGGTCTTCGGGGTAGTCCGGCAGCTTGAAGCCCTTGCCCTGCAGCTCCTTGATGGCGGAGACCAGCTGCGGCACCGAGGCACTGATGTTGGGCAGCTTGATGATCGTGGTGTCCGACAGGTGGGTCATCCGGCCGAGTTCGGCCAGGTTGTCCGGCACCCGCTGCTCGTCGGTCAGGCAGTCGGGGAATGCGGCCAGGATGCGGGCCGCCAGCGAGATGTCACTGGGTTTGACGTCGATACCCGCGGGCCCGGTGAAGGCCTGCACGATCGGCAGGAACGAGTACGTCGCCAACAGCGGCGCCTCGTCGGTCAGCGTGTAGATGATGGTCGGCTGGTCGGCGCACATGGCTGTTCTCCCGGCGTCAGGTTCGTGGCGAACGATTTGTGCCGCGTGGTACACGGCGCGATCAGTATCTCGCACCCCAGCGGCGCGTTCGCCGCCGGTGAGCAGGTGGCGACACCTCCACGAGATGCGATAGGCTGCGAAGCGGTCATGAGTGCCAGCGCTAAGCCCCGGCTTGCTGGCCGGCAACCCTCCAACCGCGGTGGGGTGCCCCGGGTGATTGACCGGGTTGAGTAGCCACCGTCGGCTATCCGGCAAGCGCGGGTCCGCCACAACGGGCCCCCAAGTAGACAGGGGAACCTGATGCGTGCCTCTATCGGCCTGCTCGTTGGTTGTTGTTGTCACTGAAGCTACTCCTGCCACAGCGATCACACCTTCCATCAGAAAGCATTCACACATGACCGCCGGTAATAACTGGTCGTTCGAGACCAAGCAGATCCACGTCGGCCACGCCGGTGACCCCGAGACCGGGTCCCGGGCACTGCCGATCTACCAGACCACCTCGTATGTCTTCAGCGACACCGACGAGGCCGCCGCCCGCTTCGCGCTGGCCGAGCCGGGCAATATCTACACCCGGCTGACCAACCCGACCAGCGCGGTCATCGAGGAGCGCATCGCCGCGCTGGAGGGCGGTGTGGGGGCGACGCTGCTGTCCTCGGGACAGTCCGCCAGCACGTTCGCGATCTTCAACCTGGCCGGCGCCGGCGACCACATCGTGGCCAGCCCGCGGCTGTACGGCGGCACCTACAACCTGTTCCGCTACTCGCTGCCCAAGCTGGGCATCGAGGTCAGCTTCGTCGAGGATCCCGACAATCTGGACTCCTGGCGGGCGGCGGTGCGGCCGAACACCAAGGCGTTCTACGCCGAGAGCATCTCCAACCCCAAGATCGACCTGCTGGACACCCCGGGAGTGTCCGCGGTGGCCCACGAGAACGGGGTGCCGCTGATCGTCGACAACACGATCGCGACCCCGTACCTGATCCAGCCGATCAGCCAGGGCGCCGACATCGTCGTGCACTCGGCCACCAAGTACCTGGGCGGGCACGGCACCGCGATCGCCGGCGTGATCGTCGACGGCGGCAACTTCGACTGGACCCAGGGCCGCCATCCGAGCTTCACCACTCCCGACCCCAGCTACAACGGCCTGGTCTACGCCGACCTGGGCCCGCCGGCGTACGCGATCAAGATCCGCGCCCAGCTGATGCGCGACTACGGATCGGTGGCCTCACCGTTCAACGCGTTCCTGATCGCCCAGGGCCTGGAGACGCTGAGCCTGCGGATCGAGCGGCATGTCGCCAACGCCCAGCGGGTCGCGGAATTCCTGGAGGCGCGCGAGGACGTGCTGAGCGTCAACTACGCCGGGCTGCCCAGCTCGCCGTGGCACCAGCGCGCACAGCAGCTGGCCCCCAAGGGCGTCGGCGGTGTGCTGTCGTTCGAGGTGGCCGGCAGGGGGCAGGGCGGCGGCCTAGAAGCAGGGAAGGCCTTCGTCAACGCGCTGAAGCTGCACAGCCACGTCGCCAACATCGGCGATGTGCGCTCGCTGGTCATCCACCCGGCTTCCACCACGCACAGCCAGCTCTCCGGAGACGAACTGCTGTCCACCGGCGTCACCCCTGGCCTGGTCCGACTGGCGGTCGGCATCGAGGGCATCGACGACATCCTGGCCGATCTCGAACTCGGATTCGCCGCGGCGGCGCAGCTCGGCGAGGCGTCGGCGCTGGCGGCGCACTGAGGCGGACCTGAGGTGACGATCTCCGACGTGTCGACGCAGAAGCTGCCAGCCCCGGGTGAGACCGGGGTGGTCGGCATCGGCTCGCTGCGGCTGGAGAACGGCGCGGTGCTCGACGATGTCAGCATCGCCGTGCAGCGCTGGGGTGAGCTGTCGCCGCAGCGCGACAACGTCGTCATGGTGCTGCACGCACTGACCGGGGACTCGCACGTCACCGGCCCGGCCGGGCCCGGGCACCCCACCGTGGGCTGGTGGGACGGGATTATCGGCCCGGGCGCCCCGATCGACACGAACCGCTGGTGCGCGGTGGCCACGAACGCACTGGGCGGCTGCCGCGGATCGACCGGCCCGGGATCGCTGGCCCGCGATGGAAAACCTTGGGGTTCAAGGTTCCCCGCGATCTCTATTCGCGACCAGGTTCAGGCCGACATCGCCGCGCTGGCCGCACTGGGCATCACCGAGGTGGCGGCCGTGGTGGGCGGCTCGATGGGCGGCGCCCGCGCGCTGGAGTGGATGGTCGGCAACCCGGACCGGGTGGGCGCCGGCCTGCTGCTGGCCGTGGGAGCGCGCGCGACCGCCGACCAGATCGGCACCCAGAGCACTCAGATCGCGGCGATCAAGGCCGACCCGGACTGGCAGGGCGGCGACTACCACGGCAGCGGCCGCAGCCCCGATGCCGGACTGGCGATCGCCCGGCGCATTGCGCACCTGACCTACCGCGGCGAGGCCGAATTGGATCGGCGGTTCGCCAACACCTCCCAGGACGGCGAGAACCCGGCTGCCGGCGGCCGCTACGCGGTGGAGAGCTACCTGGGTCACCAGGGCGGCAAGTTGGTCGCCCGGTTCGACGCCGGAAGTTACGTGACCCTGACCGAATCACTGTCGGGCTACGACGTGGGCCGTGGACGGGGCGGGGTGGCAGCGGCGCTGCGGGGCTGTCCGGTGCCGGCCGTGGTCGCCGGGATCACCTCCGACCGGCTGTATCCGCTTCGGCTGCAGGCTGAGCTGGCCGATCTGCTGCCCGGCTGCGACGGGCTGCAGACACTCGACTCCGACTGCGGCCACGACGGCTTCCTACTGGAGACCGAGCGGGTCGGGGAACTGATCCGCCAGACCCTGGATTTGGCAGGCCCGGCCGGGGACCACCGGCGGTGAGCGCGTCGCGGCAGGCTCGGCACGACCGATCGCTGTCGTTCGGTTCGCAGGCTTCCGCCTACGAGCGGGGTCGGCCGTCCTATCCCCCGGATGCCATCGACTGGCTGCTGCCGCCAGGTGCCCGTGACGTCCTCGACCTGGGTGCCGGTACCGGCAAACTGACGGCGCGGCTGGTGGAGCGCGGCCTGGACGTGGTGGCGGTGGACCCGATCGCCGAGATGCTCGAGGTGCTGGCCGCGGCGCTGCCGCAGACCCCGGCCCTGCTCGGGACGGCCGAGCAGATCCCGTTGCCGGACAACAGCGTTGACGCCGTGCTGGTGGCGCAGGCCTGGCATTGGTTCGACGCCTCCCGGGCCATCCCCGAGCTGGTACGGGTGCTGCGGCCCGGCGGCCGGTTGGGCCTGGTGTGGAACACCCGTGACGAACGGCTGGGCTGGGTGAAGGAGTTGGGCAACATCATCGGCCGCGAGGACGCCCGCGACGTGGTGGACGCCGGGGTGAGCCTGCCCGAACCGTTCGGCGACATCGAGAACCACCAGGTGGAGTGGACCAACTACCTGACCCCGCAGGCGTTGATCGACCTGGTTGCCTCGCGCAGCTACTGCATCACCTCACCGGACGCGGTGCGCACCAGGACGCTCGACCAGGTGCGGCAACTGCTGACCACCCATCCGGCGCTGGCCGGCTCGACCGGGCTGGCGCTGCCCTACATCACGGTGTGCATGCGCGCGACGTTGGCCCAGTAGGCGGCGACAACCGATCAGGCGCCGAAGTCGAACAGGGTGTACTCCTGACCGAACAGGCCGACGACGTCCTCCATACCGATGACATTGCCTGAGGAACTCAACGTCTCGGTCAAGGTGTTGGACCACAGCGCGGTCCCGCCACCGGCCTCCGAGTTCTCGTAGATATTGATGATGTCGCCGGTATCGGAACCATTGACGTACTCGTGGTAGCTGTCGCTGCTGGTGCCGATAAACAGCCATCCCAGGTTTTCATCGGTTTGGGTCCAGGTGCCGATCGCACCGGCGTCCCCGGCGGTCGGGTTCGTCATGTCCTTCACGACACCGCTGAACGTGTCGGTTCCCAGTTGGCTGGGCGGAGGACCGTAACCCAGCAACTCCAGATTCTCCAGCTGGTCGGGATCGGCTGCGGCAAGTGCGCTGGTCATCGTGGCGATCAGCGGGGAGCCAACTGCGACACCGATCAGGGCTGCGGCGCAACGCCGCTGCAAGGTACTCATCATCGCCACTCCCATCGTTCTGTGGATATTCCGCGATATCCCTACATATGGGCACAGTATTTCCGGCGCTTTTCACGGTCAATAGATGGAAGATTAATTCAGCCGATCTTCGATTCCCGGGGTCAATTATCCCTATTTAGCAGAAGCGCCAAAAAAGGTCCGCAAAACTGTCGGCGATCGACTGCAGCCCGCTCATGACGGTCATCAATTCGAACCCGATGGCCGTACCGGCCAGGCCGATGTCGGCGGCGATCGGCATGCCGATGGCGTTCACCAATGAGGTCAGCAGATCATCGCCGGTCGCGAATGCGTTGAGGAACAGGCTGATGTCGTAGGCGGGCATGGTGGTCAGCAATGCGTTGATGATGTCCGCCGTCGGCAACAGCATCGAATACAGCGACGAGGCCGCGCCGCTGAAAGCGTTGACGATGTCGGTGAAACTGGGCAACACGAAATCCGCCCCGGAAGCCGAGCCACCGAGCGCATCCCCCAGCGACAGGTGCCCCAGGTCGTAGAGGAAGTCGTTGAATCCGTGCTGCGCCCCCTGCGCCAGCGAGTTCAGCAACTGACCGAAGTCGATGTCCTGCGGGAACACTCCGAAGGTGGTGAGCTGATTCGCCGGGCCCATGTCCCAGCCACCATGGGTCAGCACCCCGTCGACGTAGGTGTCGACGTTGCCGTAACCCAGGTCGACCAGGATCCTGGTGACCGGGTCCAGCAGGTCGTTCAGCGCCTGACCGATCACCGGGATGCCCAGCAGCGGCTGTAACAACGGAAGTACGTCGGTGGGGATCATGTAGTAGTCGGTGTTGAGGGCGGCCGAGACGCCCTCGGGCAGCGCCAGGGGCCCCTCGTAGTTGGTCGATCCCAGCAGCAGCTGTGCGCTGTCGATGGAATCCGGCCGGCTGTAGCCGGGGCCGTGCACGAACGCGATCCCCAGGATGGCGTTGAGGGTCGACAGCAAGTTCAGCGGATAGCGCGGGAAGTCGGCGAAGCCGTCGTATTCGGCGATGTAGATGTCGGTCGCGTACGGGGTGTCGGGCGTGGCCCCGTAGAAGTCGATTCCCATGGACGGGATGTACAGCGGGACGTCCGGGATTGCGAAGCGGGACAGTAGGCCCCCGTTGGGGAACATCTCGTTGGCGATCAAGACGAACGACAGCTGGTCCGGGTCGGGCGCACCGTTCATGGCGACCAGGTTGTTCATCTCCAGCGAGGAGAGCACGGCGCTCTGCGAGACGCCGTAGACCACCAGGTTGTCACCGGCCTGGAGGTGGTCGCGGATCGTCGAGTCGAGGATCCGGACGCCCTGGTCCACCGAGGTGTCCAACGGCAGGCTCTTGACCCCGGTGCCCGGATACAGGCCCTCCGGGGTGAACACGCCCTTCATGGTGTAGTCGCCGTGTCCGAGATGCCCGAGGTACTTGGCGGCCCCATTGAAGTCCCATGGCCCGGGAATGGGTGTACCGCTGCCGCCCATGATCAGCGCCACGTTGTCCAGCAAGGCCACGTCGGCGACTACCGCTCGCGCCCCGGACATCAGGGCCGGCACCGGGATCGGCGACGCGGCCATGACAGCGGCACTGGAAACGGCCACGGCCGCAACACTCAGCGAATGAGACATACGGCTCACCTTCATTGGCGACCTCCGGCGGCGAAACGGCATTGCTTACTGTCCGCATCACAGTAGCGGCTACATGATGAAAACATCAGAATTAGCTAATTAATCCTAAGGTTTACCAGTAAATATTCCCCGGCCGACCGCCCAACGACCGCACTGTGCACCAAGCGTGACCTGGCCGTGTCGCCGGTGTGACGGCGCTGCTGCACTGTTGTTACCGACGGGGGCCATCGAGCTGCCCGCAACCGCTACGGATGGGGGACCGACATGGGGCGCGACTGGACGAGACAGGCAATGCCGACGGTGACGGCGGTGATGGCGGCCGGCGCGGTGTGGACGGGCGTGATCGTCTCGGTGGGGTTGGCGGCACCGGCGCACGCCAGTCCGGTGGACACCTCATTCCTGTCCGACCTGGCCGGGGCAGGGCTCCCCGTCGGCGACCCGGGCGCGACGGCTGCGCTCGGCCAGTCCGTCTGCCCGATGCTGACCGAGCCCGCCGGCACCGCCGCCTCGGTGGCGGCTCCGGTCGCCGGCGGCCTGGGCGCCGGTCCCGCCATGTCGCCGGAGATGGCGAAGCTGTTCACCGAGATCGCGGTGCAGGTCTACTGCCCGCAGATGCTGTCGCAGCTGGCCAGCGGCCAGGTGCCCGAGCTGCCACAAATCCCCGGAATGTCGACCGGTGTCCCCGGAATGTCGGCCGGTATCCCCGGCCTGCCCGGCGGGATCCCCGCCATCCCGGCCATCCCGGCGATCCCGGTCGCCTAGCGCCGACAGATCTCAGCTGTCGGCTGCGGCAGTGCCTGGGCTGATACCCGGGCTGACGCCGACATATCGGCCGGTCCGGCTCGGGCGGACCTGATTTTCGGGCCGAATCACGTTGCGGGACAAGCCCGGCTGTGAGCATTGGTTCACCCGATGTTTACGCAAGCATCTGTTTGTCCGGGCTGACAGCGGGTATGCCGGTTCGGCCGGCCGGGGAGGGCCGGCCGGGGAGAGCGCGGGCCCATGGGTGGCACCGCCAGGTCCCCGCCGGACCGAAAGGCTGTCCCCCATGGCTGAACGCCTGACCCCGCATTTTGCCAACGTACAAGCCCACTACGACCTGTCCGACGACTTCTATCGGCTCTTCCTCGATCCAAGCCAGACCTACAGCTGCGCCTACTTCCGGCGCTACGACATGACGCTGGAAGAAGCCCAGCTCGCCAAGATCGACCTGTCGCTCGGCAAGCTGGGACTGCAACCGGGGATGACGCTGCTCGACGTCGGCTGCGGCTGGGGCGCCACCATGCGACGGGCCGTCGAAACATACGACGTCAACGTGGTCGGCTTGACGCTGAGCAAAAACCAGGCCGCCCATGTGCAATCGATGTTCGACGCGATGGACACCCCGCGCACCAAACGAGTGCTGTTGGCCGGTTGGGAGCAGTTCGACGATCCGGTCGATCGGATCGTGTCCATCGGGGCGTTCGAGCACTTCGGCTACGACCGCTACGACGACTTCTTCGCGATGGCCCACAAGGCGCTGCCCGACGACGGCGTGATGATGCTGCACACCATCTGTGGCTTGTCGCCGCAGGAGATAGTCGAACACGGCATGGCGCTGACCGCCGAGCTGGCCGACTTTCAGATATTCCTCATGACTGAGATCTTCCCCGGCGGTGAGCTGCCGTCGATCGGCTTGGTGAAAGAGCATGCCGTGAAGATGGGGTTCACGGTGAGCCGCATCCAGTCACTGCAGCAGCACTACGCGATGACCCTCGATCGCTGGGCGGAGGCGTTGGAAACGCACGAGTGCGAGGCCATCGAGCTTCAGTCCGAAGAGGTCTACGAGCGCTACCTGCGTTACCTGACCGGCTGCGCCGAGGAATTCCGGTCCGGCCGCTTCGACGTCAACCAGTTCACCCTGGTGAAGTAGCGAGGTCGCCGGAACCGGGCGTCTAGCTGGTCCCCAGCGGGTCGATGGTCGCGGCGGTGTAGAGCATCACCGTCGACATCGTCGTCATGGTGGCGAAGTCCAGCCCGCGGTCGCGCAGCACCAGCAGCCCGGCCCGGTCCTCGGACAACACCAGCCGCAGCGCGGCGGCCACCCCTGTCCCGATCCCGATCAGCAGCGCGCCGCGGCGCCAGAAGTTGGCCCCGGCCAGCACGAACGCCGCCACGAAGATCAACCCCACCGTCACGATCGGCCATTGCCGAGCGACGGTGTCACGGACCCGGGTCAGCGGACTCACACCGTCGCCTCTACCCGTTCCACGACATTGGTCAGCAGGAACGCCCGAGTCAGCGGGCCCACCCCGCCGGGGTTGGGCGACACGTGGCCGGCCACCTCCCAGACATCGGGATGCACGTCGCCGACGAGTCCGGCGTCGGTGCGGCTGACGCCGACGTCGACGACGGCCGCCCCCGGGCGCACCATGTCGGCGGTGAGCATGTGCGGCACCCCGACCGCGGCGATGATGATGTCGGCCTGGCGGGTCAGCGTCGGCAGATCGCGGGTTCCGGTGTGGCACAACGTCACCGTGGAGTTCTCCGAGCGCCGGGTCAGCAGCAGCCCCAACGGTCGCCCGACCGTCACACCGCGGCCGATCACCACGACGTGGGCACCGGCGAGCGGCACGTCGTAGCGGCGCAACAGGTGCACGATCCCGCGCGGGGTGCACGGCAGCGCCGCCGCGGTGCCCAGCACCAGCCGGCCCAGGTTGGTCGGGTGCAGCCCGTCGGCGTCCTTGGCCGGGTCGATGCGCTCCAGGGCGGCGTTCTCGTCCAGGTGCCCCGGCAGCGGCAGCTGCACGATGTAGCCGGTGCACTCCGGGTTGGCGTTGAGCTCGTCGATGGTGTCGTTGAGCTGCGCGGTGCTGGCATCGGCCGGCAGGTCGCGGCGCAGCGAGGTGATGCCCACCTTGGCGCAGTCGGCGTGCTTGCCGCGGACGTAGGCGTGCGAACCCGGGTCGTCACCGACCAGGACGGTGCCCAGTCCGGGCGTGTGGCCCGCGGCGGTGAGTTTGTCCACCCGGGCCTTGAGGTCGACGAAGATCTCGTCGCGCGTTGCCTTGCCGTCCAGTGTGATCGCACCCACGCGGACAGTCTGGCATGCCCGCCCGCGTACTCTCCCGATATGCCAACGCCGGATGTTCTCAGCCCCGCCAAGCTCGGCCCCGTCACGCTGCGGAACCGGACCATCAAAGCCGCCACCTTCGAGAACCGCACACCCGACGCGCTGGTCTCCGACGACCTCATCGAATACCACCGGGTGGTGGCGGCCGGCGGGGTGGGGATGACCACCGTCGCCTACTGTGCGGTCTCCCCCGGCGGCCGCACCTCCGGCGACGGGCTGTGGATGCGCCCCGAGGCCGTGGCCGGGCTCCGGCGGCTGACCGACGCCATCCATGCCGAGGGCGCCGCGGTGAGCGCGCAGATCGGCCACGCCGGCCCGGTCGCCGACGCCCGCTCCAACAAGGCCCGCGCGCTGGCCCCGGTGCGGTTCTTCAACCCGATCGGGATGCGGTTCGCCAAGAAGGCCGACCGCGACGACATCGACGGCGTCATCGCCCAGCACGCCGACGCCGCCCGATTCGCCGCAGACGCCGGCTTCGACGCCGTGGAGATCCACCTCGGCCACAACTACCTGGCCAGCTCGTTCCTGAGCCCGCTGATCAACCGCCGTTCCGACGAGTTCGGCGGATCACTGGCCAACCGCGCCAAGGTCGCCCGCGGGATCGTGCTGGCCGTCCGACGTGCCGTCGAAAAGCACGGGGGTGGGCAGATCGCGGTGACGGCGAAGCTGAACATGTCCGACGGGGTGCGCGGCGGCATCAGCCTGGACGAATCGCTGACCACCGCGAAGTGGCTGCAGGACGACGGCGGCCTGGACGCCCTCGAACTGACCGCCGGCAGCTCGCTGGTCAACCCGATGTACCTGTTCCGCGGGAACGCCCCGGTCAAGGAATTCGCAGGGGCCTTCAAGCCCCCGATGAGCTGGGGCATCCGGATGTCCGGCAACAAGTTCATGCGCAACTACCCCTACCGGGAGGCCTACCTGCTGGACGACGCCCGGCTCTTCCGCGCCGAGTTGTCCATGCCGCTGATCCTGCTGGGCGGCATCACCAACCGCGAGACCATGGACCTGGCGATGTCGGAGGGCTTCGAGTTCGTCGCGATGGCCCGCTCGCTGCTGGCCGAACCCGACCTGGTCAACAAGATCGCCGCCGATTCGGCAACCCGGTCGGCATGCACCCACTGCAACCAGTGCATGCCGTCGATCTACCAGCGCACCCACTGCGTGGTGACCGGCGCCCCGGATTCGCTTCGCTGACCGCCCGCGCCGACTCGCGACGCGGTGACACAGCCGGTGAATAACGCCTTCGCGCTAAAGTTAATCCGATGAGTCACCCAGCCCCGCCGGTGCTGACCGTGCGCTACGACGGGTCGCAGGGCACGTTCTCCGCAGGCCACGACGTGGTCATCGGACGCGACCTGCGCGCCGACATCCGCATACCTCACCCACTGGTTTCCCGCGCCCACCTGCTGCTGCGATTCGACCAGGGCCGGTGGCTGGGGATAGACAACGGCTCGTTGAACGGCATCTACGTCAACGGCCAGCGGCTGCCGGTCGTCGACATCCGCGACGGCCAGACCATCAACCTTGGCAACCCGGACGGGCCGCGGGTCTCCTTCGAAGTGGGACGGCATCAGGGGCAGGCCGGCAGGCCGCCACAGACCGTCTCGATCCAAATACCGCCACCGGGCATCGCGCGCCCGAGCCGGCCGCCGCAGCAGCAGCAGGGCTGGCCGCCTCCCGCCCAACCCGCGCAGTACCCGGACCCGCGTTCGGGCGGGCACCCCGGCGCCGCCCAACCGGCGCCCTACCGGCCCGGTCCCGCGCCGTACCAGCCGCAGCACCCCACCCACCAGCAGCCGGCATACCCTGCCGCCGACTCCGCACTGCGGCCCGGCTACCAACCCGCCGCCCAGCCGCCGGTCGAGCCCTACCTGCCACGGCAGGAGTCCACCCGGATGGCCCCGGTGGCCGCCAAACCGCCGGAGGCCGGCAACCTGGCCACCCGAATGATCGACATCCTGCGGCCCGCCTCCAGCTCCGGACCGGACGCACCGGCCGGTGCGCTGACCATCGGCCGTGCCACCGACAACGACGTCGTCATCTCCGACGTGCTGGCCTCCCGGCACCACGCGATGCTGATCCCGACCCCGCTGGGCACCGAGATCCGCGACAGCCGAAGCATCAACGGAACCTTCGTCAACGGTGTCCGGATCGGCTCGGCGATCCTGACCGAAGGCGACCTGGTCACGATCGGCAACGTCGACCTGGAGTTCACCGGCGGCACCCTGCTGCGCCGCACCGAGGCCGCCAGCCGTACCGGCGGCCTGGAAGTCCGCGACATCTGCTTCGACGTCGAGGGCGGCAAGCGGCTGCTCAACAACATCTCGCTGACCGCGCGGCCGGGCACGCTGACCGCGATCATCGGCGGCTCGGGTGCCGGCAAGACGACGCTGTCGCGGCTGATCGCCGGCTACACCAAGCCCACCACCGGCACGGTCACCTTCGAGGGCCACAACATCCACACCGAGTACGCCTCGCTGCGCAGCCGGATCGGGATGGTGCCGCAGGACGACGTGGTGCACCGACAGCTCACCGTCAACCAGGCGCTGGGCTACGCCGCCGAGCTGCGACTGCCGCCGGACAGCACCAAGGCCGACCGGGACCGGGCGGTGGCCCAGGTGCTCGAGGAACTCGAGCTGACCAAGCACGCCGACACCCGGGTGGACAAGCTCTCCGGCGGTCAGCGCAAACGCGCCTCGGTGGCCCTGGAGCTGCTGACCGGGCCGTCGCTGCTGCTGCTGGACGAGCCGACCTCGGGCCTGGACCCGGCACTGGACCGCCAGGTGATGCTGATGCTGCGCGGGCTGGCCGACGCCGGCCGCGTGGTCATGGTCGTCACCCACTCGGTGTCCTACCTCGACGTGTGTGACCAGATCCTGCTGATCGCCCCCGGCGGCAAGACCGCGTTCTCCGGCCCTCCCAAAGAGGTGTTCGGGGCGATGGGCGCCGACAACTACGCCGACATCTTCGCCAACGTCGGCGCCGACCCCGACGAAGCCAACCGGCGTTTCCTGGAGCGCGAGGGCGGCCACCAGCGCGCAGCTTCCTCGATCGCCGAGACCCCGCCCGCCGACCTGGGCAGTCCACCGCCGGAGAGCCTGCGCAAGCAGCTGTCGACGATCGCGCGCCGGCAGATCCGGCTGATCGTCTCCGACCGCGGCTACTCGGTCTTCTTGGCGGTGCTGCCCTTCATTGTGGGAGCGCTGTCTTTGACGGTGAAGGGCAATGGCGGACTCGGGATGCCGGGCCCCGATGCACCGACCGAGCCGCAATACATCATGGTGCTGCTGATCATCGGCGCAGTCTTCATGGGCACCGCCCTGACCATCCGAGATCTCATCGGCGAACGCCCGATCTTCAAACGAGAACAGGCCGTGGGCTTGTCGACGACGGCCTATCTGCTGGCCAAGGTCACGGTCTTCTGCGCGTTCGCCACGGCGCAGGGCGCGATCGCCACCATGATCGTGATTGTGGGCAAGGGCGGGCCCACGCAGGGCGCCGTCATGTTCGGCAGCGCCAATTTCGACCTGTTCCTGGCGGTCGCCGGAACCTGTGTGGCCTCAGCGGTCCTCGGGCTGGCGTTGTCGTCGTTCGCGCAGTCCAACGAGCAGATCATGCCGATGCTGGTGGTCTCGATCATGTCGCAGCTGGTGCTGGCCGGCGGCATGATCCCGGTGACCGGGCGCGTGGGCCTGGCGCAGGCGGCCTGGGTGACCCCCGGCCGGTGGGGCTACGCCGCGGGTGCGTCCGCGATCGACTTCAACAAGCTGGTCAACGTGCCGCAGATCCCCAAAGACCACATCTGGGACCACACCAAGGGCATCTACCTGCTCGACATGGGGATGCTGGCGCTGCTGTCGGTGTTCTACACCGTGCTGGTCTGGTGGAAGATCCGGCTCAAGCGCTGACCTCAGGGTCAAAGGCGACCCGCAGCTGCGATGGTCCGCGCAACTCGGGGCCCAGCAGGCCGGCGATCCGCACCGATTCTGGCTCGACCAACCGCAACCCCGGCAGCCGGTCCAGCAGTACCCGCACCGCCGTCTCCAGCTGAGCCAGCGCCAGAAACTGCCCCAGGCACACGTGCGGCCCATTGCCGAAACTCACCGACGCGACCGCGTGGCGCCCGATGTCGAACCGGTTGGGGTCGGGATAGACCTGCGGATCCCGATTCGCCGCGGCGATGGCCAGCAACACCCAAGTGCCGGCGGACATCTCGATTCCCCGCCAGGTCAGGTCCGTCGGCGCGATCCGCGGCACGATCGCCGGCCCCGGTTCCCACCGCATCGCCTCCTGCACCGCCCACCGGATGTCTTGCGGGTTGGCGCGCAGATGATCGAGCTGCTCGGGATGGGTCAGCAACGCCCACAGCAGATTGCCCAGGCTCGGGTAGGTGGTGTCGACGCCGGCCGGAAACAGCAGCCGGGTGAAGACGTAGATCTCCTCATCGGTGAGCCGCACTCCGTCGATCTCAGCGGTCACCAGTTTGGACACCAGGTCGTCGGCGGGATTGCTGCGCTTCTCGGCCACAAAGGGCTTGAGGTATTCGGTGAACGCCTTCGATGCCCGCAGCGCCGCCTCGGGATCGGTCGGGTAGAAGAACAGGTCGTGGGCCCATCCCGCGAATTTCGGCCAGTCCGCCATCGGCAGGCCCAGCATCGCACTGGTGACCTGCAGGGGGAACTGCCTGGTGAACTCCGCAGTCAGGTCAGCTGTCCCGCTGCCGGCGAAATCGTCGACCAGTCGGTGCGCGATCGGTTCGAGCAGTTCGGCGGTGTAGGTCGCCATCAGCGAGCGCCGAAACGCTCCCGACACCAGCGCTCGGTTCGTGCGGTGCTCCTGGCCGGCCATGCACTGCATCGTCTTGCCCATCACCGGAAGCGTGGTGAGGTTGTACATCGCGGCCGCCGGGAACGTCTCGTCGTCCTTGAACCCGGCGGCGACGAGTTCGTTGGTCAGCAGGACGACGGCGGGCATGCCCCGATAAGTCGTCCTGGCGTACGGGCCGCGGCTGCGTAACGCCCGGAGAGTGCCATGCAGATCGGGTAGCTCATCGGTTCCGAAGTCGATGTCCGCACCGTCGATCAGGACTGTCACGCCGCCTCCTCAGCCGTTTGTAGATACGGATTGTAATTACATGATGTAATGACAGTCAAGAGGTCGCGGTTGGTTAGGCTTGGCCCCCGCAGACCCGGGAGCTCGAAGGTGGGAGAACTCATGACGCGAGGCGACGGTCAGCACCGGCTGGGCCCCTTTCGCGACCCGAAGGTGGACGCCGCGGTGCTGGCCAGTACGCGTCGGCTCCTGATCGAACGCGGCTACCGCGACACATCGGTGGACGCCATCGCCGAGGCGGCCGGAGTGAGTCGGCCCACCGTCTACCGCCGGTGGCCCTCGAAGGCCCACGTCGTCTACGACGCCGCCTTTCCCGCCGACGCCAGCCGGATCGAACCGTCCGGCGATGCGGTGACCGAGCTCAAGACGTTGATTCGCAACGTCATCGGCTGGCTGGGCGATCCCGCGGCTGCCGCGGCGCTGCCCGGCCTGATCGTCGACATGCGCTCGGACCCGGCACTGCAGACGAGCCTCGGCGAACGGCACAGCGCGGTGTTCAGCGCCGACCTGCGCGAGCTGTTCGCGCGCAACAGCGACGTGCTGCGGCCCCTTGACCCCGACACCGTGCTGGACATGATCGTCGGCGCGGCCATGCAGGCGCTGTCGATCCGCAATGTGACCGACCTCGATGCTTACGCCGCCTCCCTGACCGACGTCCTGCTGCGCGGAGTCCTTGCTGGCGACCCCGAGGCGACCTTCATGACCGGGTAAGCCCCGGATTGCCGGCCCGCGTACCCACCTCTCGGTCCGGACCGTACGACAAATCAGACTCTTGACCACCGAAAACGGCGCTGCTACTTTGTCGTTACAAAATGGCATTACAGACTGCAATGAGTACTGCGTTGCAGGGAGGACGCCCCATGTCACACCCGCAGGCGCTCAGTCAGGTGGCGCGCACCCGCCGGCGCGGGTTCACTACTCGTCCCGCCATGCGCGCTGCCGGAATCGCTACGACCGTGGTGGCCATGACGCTCGCCACGCCCACGACGGCCGGCGCGACCTCGCTGCCGGTCCTGCTGACGTCGTCGGACGCAGCATTGCAGCCGCTGATCGACCAAATCCTGGCCGGACAGCAGGCCATGGTGACCGCCGACAGCGCGATGCCGTGGGCCACGCCCGGAAACAATGCGCTGCTGCCCGGCCTGTGGCAGAACCTCGAATTGCAACAGCTGTTGCTGGCGCTGCACGCCCAAAGCCCGGACCAGCTGTTCGCACAGATTCCGGACCTGACGCTCGGCAATGCCACCAATGCGCGGCAATGGGCACTGCTGAATAACCCCGACGTCTTCTACCGAATCACCCAGGGCCTCAACCCCAATTCGAGCTACGTCATCAGCGGGAAGTTCAGCCCGGGCTCTGCGGAACTCAGCGTGAACACCAACTCGATCGGCCCGACGGGAAGTCACACCGTCGACTCGCTGGAGCTCGAGACCGGCTTGAAGATCAATCCCGACGGCACCTACACCATCTACGTCTCGCCGAACCAGCCCGACGACGACTCAGTCAACTGGGTCAGCAGTGCCGACGCCAACTACCTGCTGGCCAGGTCCACGATGGGCGATTGGGGCCTGGGCCCCTCGACTATCAACATCGAGTGCGTCGCGGAATGCTCCTCCGCCACCACGGGCGTGACCACCACCGGGCTGTCCCCCGAGGCCATCGAATCGGCGTTGCGGAGCGTGCTCGACGGGATGGCAAGGACCAACGGCACGATGCTCGCCCTGGCCCAGCAAGGCGGTATCACCGCACCGGATAACACGATGAGCCCCTTCGCAAATGCGAGCACAGGCGTCATCGGGGCCGCGGCCGCCCAGTACAACTCGGCAGGAAGCTTCAGCCTTCAACCCGACCAGGCGCTGATCGTCAAAGTGCCCGATGTCGACGTCGCCAAATATGGCGGGATCAACCTCTATACCGCCTGGGGTCAAACGCTGCCCTACCCCTTGTCGATCAACAGCTACAACAACACACAGGCATTTCACTCCGACGACGGCTACACCTACTACGTGGTCAGCGCGCAGAACCCAGGCGTGGCGAATTGGCTGGACACCGACGGTCTCCAAAACGGCGCCATCTACGCGCGGTACCTGAACCTTCCCGAAGGCACCGACCTGACGGGTCTGGCCGTGACCACCCAGGTGGTTCCGGTGGCGGACGTGGGCCAGTACCTGCCGGCCGACACGCCTACGGTGAGCCCGGCCGAGTTCGCCGCCATGATGAACGAACGCGTGCTGACCTACGACTATGCGATGGATGTCGCCCGAGCCGCCAACACCGAATGGGTTACCGAGCAATTGTGGGTGCATGACCTCCGGGATGCCATGGGCGCCAGTCAATTCGCCGCGGTGTTCGGCGAGGATCCGTTTACCCCGATGTGGATGCGGCTGACTCCGGCGCTCAGCCCCGACTGGCTGGCCGTCGGCAAGGACTTCCTGACGAACCCGACCGGCAGCCTCACGGCGTTCATGAACACCTTGCCGCTGGCCGGCAATGACATCAACTTACCGGTCCTGTTGACGCAAGAACTGTTGCAGCAGAACTTCACCGAGACCTTTCATGCCGTGCAGGCCGGCGTGACGTCCGGCAACTGGGGACAGGTCTTCGCCGACTTGCAAACCGGTGGCCAACAACTGTTTTCGATCCTCAACGACGCACTGTTCGACCCGAATACCAGCATCACCGCCGGCATCCTCAATGCCCGCGACGACCTGGCCACCGCGGTCATGACGGCCAACGGTGGCTTCCCCACCGAAGCGGGCCTGTTGGCGACGCTGGAGTGGGCTGTGATGCCACAGTTGACCCAGCTGGCAACGGCCACGTCATCGGCCGACGTCGCAACCGATTTCAGTGCGCTTATGGCCGCACTCGGTAACGCCTTCGACTCGCTGCACTAGTTGTCCAGCTCAGGGCTCGGCGTCAAGGCGCAGTCCGTGGGCGGCCGCGTACGCCATCGCCTGGGCGATGTCGATCCGCGCGCCGGTCAGTGCCGCGGTGGTCCACAACGTCGGGTCGACCCGGGCGCCGCGCAGATCCGCCTCGTCGAGCCTTGTGCCGACGGTGCGGGCACCGGTCAGATCGGCGCCGCGCAGCTTCGCCTTTCGCAGATCGGCCTCCACCAGATTCGCTTCGGCCAGCCGGAAGTCGCTCAGGTCGACGCCGCGCAGATCGCTGCCGCCCAGCGCGGCCAGCGTGAAGTCCACCTCTTGCAGGATCAGCGGCCGCATCCGGCACTGGGAGAACAGTGAGCCCAGCATGCTGCACTGGAAGAACTCACTGTGCCACAACGAGGTCCGCTCGAACCGGCAGTTGCGGAAGGCAGATCCGCGGTGCCGTGATTCGGCGAAGTTGACACCGCTGAAGTCACATTCGTCGAACACCACCCGCTCGGTGCGAAGCCGTGAGAAGTCTTCATCGCGGAAGTCGTGGCCGACAAATTCCCGGTCGGTCCACTGCGGCGCGTCGCTCAACCGTGTGACGCCAGGCTGGCCAGCGCGTACTCGCTGATCGCGATCAGCGCGTCCCGGGCCGAGTGGCGGTCGCGCGCGTCGACGGTGATCACCGGGATGTGCTCCGGCAGCGCCAGCGCCTTGCGCACCGCAGCGGCGGGATAGCGTGGCGCACCGTCGAACTCGTTGACCGCGATCAGAAACGGCAGGTTGCGGTGTTCGAAGAAGTCGACCGCGGCGAAGCAGTCCTGCAGCCGGCGGCAGTCCGCCAGGATGATCGCACCGATCGCTCCGCGCACCAGGTCATCCCACATGAACCAGAAGCGCCGCTGGCCCGGCGTACCGAACAGGTAGAGCACCAGGTCGTCGGCCAGCGTGATGCGGCCGAAGTCCATCGCCACCGTGGTGGTCCGCTTGTCGGGGGTCCCGTCCAGTGTGTCGACGGCCGCCGAGGCGTCGGTGACCAACGCCTCGGTGCGCAGCGGCATGATCTCCGAGACCGTGCCGACGAATGTGGTCTTGCCGACCCCGAACCCGCCCGCGATGACGATCTTCGTCGACGCTGATTCCCTGGGACGGACCGGCCTATCCGAGCGCTCGTAGGCCACGGAGCGTCCTTCCTATCAGTTCACGGCGTTCATCCCCGGTGGACGACTCGGTCAGCGTGGGGCGCACCCGAAGGTATCCCGAGGCGACCAGATCACCCACCAGGACGCGCGCAACGCCCAACGGCAGGTCCAGCCGGGCGGAGATCTCGGCGATCGACGGGCCCACCTGACACAGTTCGACGATCAGGCCGCGCGGGTCGCTGACCGGCCACTGATTCGGCTGCGCCCGCCGCTCGGTCTGCACCGGGGCTTCCAGCGGCAGACTCACATCGGTGTGGGTTCTGCCGGCGGTCAGCGTGTAAGGCCGAACCAGGTTGGCTTCAGTTTCCGGATGTTCGGGAGTGCCCATCACCATTCACCGGCGCCTCACTGTCGGCCGCCCGGAGCCGACGCCGACCGGCGTGATGACTGCACCACCGAGCCCACCCGTTCCACCAGAACCGCCATCTCGTAGCCGATCTGGCCGATATCGCAGGAGGAGCTCGCCAGCGTCGCCAGGTGCGAGCCGTCGCCGACGCGCATGAGCAGCAGGTAGCCGTGTTCCATCTCCACCACCGACTGCAGCACCCGGCCACCCTCGAACAACTGCGCGGCCCCCGATGCCAGGCTGGCCAATCCGGACGCCACCGCAGCCAGCTGGTCGGCCCGCTCCCTGGGCAGGTATTCGCTGGCCGCGACCGTCAAACCGTCGACCGACACCAGCACCGCATGCGACACCCCCGGCACCTCGCGGGCGAAGTTGGACACCAGCCAGTCCAGCGAGCCCTCCGGGGCATGCCGCTGTTCACTGTGATCGGTTGGGAAAGTCATTGCTGATCGGGTCCCTGGTCGGTGTTGAGGCCGGTCTCGAGGGCGTTCTCCCGGGCGTGTGATCTCGCCGCCCGCACGCCGTCGAAATGGCTACTGATCGAGGCGCGGATAGCCGCGGGATCCCGTTCCGGTGCCTCGTGGGCCGGCCGGTGGGGTACGCCGTTGGATGCTACCGGTTCTTCGGTGCCGCCATGACGGTGTGGCGGGGTATCGGGATCCTCTCTGTCCGGTGCGTCGTCGGGTTCGGCCGAGCCCGGAACCAGCCGGGCACCCGGCTCGCGAACCGGCAGGCCGTGCTCGGTGTGGGCGACGACCGGCACGTTCTCCGCCTCGGCGGCGACCGACCAGCCACGGTCCCACACCGACTGCCAGTCCAGGTCGGAACGCAGTCCCGGCTCGTTGGGGTCGTTGCCCACCGACTCCGAGAGCATCCGCTGGTAGATCGAGTCGGTGTCGGTTTCGGGCTCGGTGTCGATGTTGATGTCGGTGTCGGTGTCGTGGGTGGGCTCGCTGCCGAGTCGCGCACGCGCCGTGAAGAACGCCGAAGTGTCGCCGGGAGAAGTGTTCCCGATGCCCCGCTCCGCGTCGCGATCCGGCTCCGCGACGGGCTCTTCGGCATGGCCCGCGGCAGACTCCTCGGCCTCCCACCACGGCTGCGGCAGGTCGCGGCGCACCCGTTCGGCGCCGGTGTCGGCCCCAGGGGACGCTGGCTGCATCGGCTGTTCGACGGGCATACCGGTGATGCCACTGGAACCCGGGGTGCGCCGCGGCAGCAACGAGACGACGGGGCCGGGCTCGGCGGCCTCGGGATACTCGTACGGGTCGTACTCGACGTATTGCTCGTGCAGGTCGTATTCATCCGACTGCTCGTACCGGCCGTACTCCTCGGCCGGCTCGTACTGGCCGTACTGCTCGGGTTGGCCGTACTGCTCGGGCTGGGCGTATTGCTCGGGCTGGGCGTAGAGCTGGACCGGCGGTGGCACCGGCGCGTGTTCCTCGGCGGCCCGGTCGGTCAGCAGGTGCGACGGCAGGTAGATCTCGGCGGTGATGCCACGCGACCCCTGCGACGCCGGGAACAGCCGGACCTCGATCCCGTGCCGGTGCGCCAGCCGAGAGATCACGAACAGGCCCATGTGTCGGGCGTTCTCCGGGCTGAACTCGCCGCCGGCCGCCAGCCGCATGTTGGCCATCCGAAGATCGGCGTCGGTCATCCCCAACCCGACGTCGACGACCTCGACCACCACCCCGCCGTCGTTCTCGAAACCCGCGACCACCCGCACCGACTCCGTCGGCGCCGAATAGCGCAGGGCATTGTCGATCAACTCGGCCAGCAGATGGATGCAGTCCGCCGCGGCCGAGCCGATCACCATGATGTCGGGCACCAGGACGGTCTGAACCCGGTGATAGCCCTCCACCTCGGATGCGGCCGCGCTGATCAGCGTCGCCAGCGGAGTCTCCCGGCCCCGCTCGTGCGGCACCCGCGCCCCGGCCAGCACCAGCAGGTTCGCGCCGTTCCGCCGCATCCGAGCGGCCAGGTGGTCCAGGCGGAACAGGCTCTCCAGCCGGTCCGGGTCGTCCTCGTTGCGCTCGAGGCGGTCGATGAGCGCCAGCTGCTGGTCCACCAGGGACCGGTTGCGTCGCGACATCGTCTCGAACATCTCGTTGACCAGCCGCCGCAGCCGGGCCTCGTCGCCGGCCAACAGCAGTGCCTGCGCATGCAGCTCGTCGACGGCGTGGGCGACCTGACCGACCTCCTCTGTGGTGTACACCGGCAGCGGGTCGGGCTCACGTTCGTCGCCGGCGCGCACCCGGGCGATCTCGTGTTCGAGGTCGGTGTGGGCGACCTGCAACGCGCTGTCCCGCAGGGTGCGCAGCGGCCGCACCAGCGAGCGCGCCACCAGCCAGACCGCCACCAGCGTGGCGATGAACGCGGCCAGCACCAGCACGATGTCGCGGGTGGCCGCGGCACGCCGGTCCGCGGCGCGGTCCTCCACCGCCTTCGTCACCGCCCCGGTGTTCTCGCTGATCACTCGCGCGGCAATCTGGTCGGTGGTGCGGATCGACTCGCGCAGCACCGGATTGTTGGGCAGCACCTGCTCCGGGTCGGACATGATCGTCATCCGGGTCACCAGCTGCTGCTGCAGGGTCTTGGCGTCCGGGGAGTCGACGCCGAGCACCTCGCTCATTCCGAACAGCGTCGACGGCTCGGTGCCGGCCAGGGTCATCATCGAGGTGCGCAGCTCGGGGTCGGGAAGCTCCCCGCCCCGATTGACCAGCAGCTCCTGCATCATCATCTGGCCGCGAGCGCCGACTGCGCGGCTCAAGCCCTGGGTCTGCGCCCGGATCCGCTCGCTGTCCAGCCGCACCGACCCGACGATGGCGTCCTCGGCGGTCAGCAGGATCGGTGCGTAGCCGGTCACCTCATCGCGCAGGCCGACGCCGGTGGTCGACACCAGATCCAGCAACCCCTGGCCGCGCTCGATCAGCGTGCCCACCCCGGACCGCACATCGGTCGCCAGGTCGGTGTGCGTCAGCCGCGACTGCAGCTCGAATTTGCGGTTCTCGAAGTTCTTCCGGGCGCCCTCGGTGTCGCCGTCGGTGGAGACGGCCACCAGCGCGTCGCCCAGGGCTGACATGTAATTGGTGATCACGGGGACCATCTCGGTCCGGTCGGCGACCAGCCGAAGCTGGTTGGCCTCGGTGAGCGCACCGGAGATCCGCAGCCCGCCGAAAAGTCCGGCCAGCACCATCGGCAGCAGCGCGATCGCCAGTACCTTCCACCGCACCGGCCAGTTGCGCACCGACCATCGCGACGGGCGTTTGACCGTCGCCGCGTCCGGCTCTCCGTCACGCTCGTCTGGGGCCGAGTCCACCTCGTCCGGGTGGTCGAAGAGCGTCACCGGTCGACGGCCGGCTCACCGACCGCTCGGCTGAATTTCACCGTTCTGCGCCTCATTCATCGGATTTCCGGGACACCGCAACCCGCTTTGCAGGTGGCGTGATTCGGGCCATAGCAATTCGACGAGTATGCCAGTCCGTCTCAGGCCTGACCAGAATTTTTACTGAACAGAACACATTCCGAGACCTCCGCGTGTCTTGGTGAACTCCGGTCGAGCAAACGGCGCAACGGGCTGTCATCATCGACAGATGATCAGGGTGCTGTTCTTTTCACCCCGCATTCCACCCAATACCGGCAACGCGATCCGGATGGTTGCGGCCACCGGCGCGGAACTGCATCTGGTGGAGCCCATGGGCTTTGATCTGTCCGAGCCGAAGCTGCGGCGAGCCGGATTGGACTATCACGACCTGGCCTGGGTGCGGGTGCACTCGTCGCTGTCGGCGGCGTGGGAGGCCTTGGACTTATCGAGTGGGGCCCGGGTGTTCGCGTTCACTGCTCACGGGGCCACCCCCTACAACGAGGTGCGCTACTCCCCCGGCGACGTACTGATGTTCGGCCCCGAACCCACCGGGCTGGATGAGGAGACGCTCGCCGACCCGCACATCACCGCGCAGGTGCGCATCCCGATGCTTGCCGGGCGACGGTCACTGAACCTGTCGAACGCCGCAGCGGTCGCGGTCTATGAGGCGTGGCGCCAGCACGGATTCGCCGGCGGGGTGTAGGCACCGGGCTAACACCAGGGCGATGTTGGGTCTACCGCAACTGCTTACGCAGATGAACCAAGGCGTAGCCGCTCGGCGTCCGCGTTCGGTGCGTCTCCCGGTAGCCAAACTTGGTGTAGAGGCGCAGGTTGGCAGGACTGTGCTCGCCCGTGAACAACTGCAACTCAACGACTTCACGAGGGAGTCGCTGTTCGACCAGTCCGAGCAACCGGCCACCCAGGCCGCGTCCCTGCATATCAGGCGCCACAACCAGCCTGCCCAGCTCAGCGACCGCCTTCGTAGGAGCGAGGCTCACGCGGACAGCGGCGACGAGACGTTGCCCGGCATCGCGTAGTCCAAGCGCCATCACTGACGGGGCCGAGAGTTCCGCCATCAACTCGTCCAGCGACTGCATCAACGGCGGCAGTTGTAAGTCGCTGTGCGCCTGCGCCTCAGTCACGTAGGCAGCGCGCTGCAGCGTCAGCAACTCGCCGGCATCCGGCACCAACAGGGACACAACGGCTTCCATACCAACCGATCCTGCCAGGCCCACTCCGCCCGACGCCTCGCAATATCCGGGGGCCGGGCAATCCCCACCCGAAGCACTTGCCGACACCCGGCCACACCATGTACCGTCTCCTTCATACCCATACCCCCTACGGGTATATAAGAAGGAGAGGCTCACATGGCTGAATCGACGACCGTGGAGACGGCAGCGGATTGGCACTTGCGCGGCGAGTGGTTCGACGTGTGCAGCTGCAAACTGCCCTGCCCGTGCACTTTCGCCCAGGAGCCCACCCACGGGGACTGCCTGTTCACCCTGGTCTGGCAGGTCCACGAAGGGCACTACGGCGACACCGATCTGGCGGGTCTGGGCGTGATCGCCGTCGGCGAGTTCGCGGGCAACATGTGGGTCGACGATCCCAACGCCACGATGAAGCTGATGTTCTACATCGACGCCAAGGCCGACGCCGACCAGCGGTATGCCCTCGAGCGCATCTTCACCGGGAAAGAGGGCGGTTGGCCGGGTGAGTTCGGCAGCCTCATCGGCACGCTGGACAGGATCGAGTACGCGCCGATCACCTTCGAAGTCGCCGATGATCTGGCCTATTGGCGCGCGGAGATTCCGGGCAAGGTCGACGTGCGCGTCGAGGCACTCACGGGCCCGACGGCGGATCCGAGCCGGCGGGTGACGACCGCCAACGCACCGGGCGCGGAGGTCGGCCCAGGCCAGGTCGCGACGTGGGGTGTGGTCAAACGCGACCAGGCACAGGGTTTCGACTTCTCCCACGAATACCGCGGCGGCTCAAGCAAACACTTCCCCTTCGATTGGCAACCGCACGCTGATCACTCGGAAGCCGGGCAGGACGCGGGCATGGAAAGCCGTTCGCACTGCCAGTGCAACGCCTGATGCGTCACGAGTTGAGCCCCGAACCGTACGAATCACTCCCCCGAAAGGAACACATGATGGGAATCTTCCGCAAAGTCGGCACCAAGATCGGCGAGCACAAGCGCCGGGTTGCCGGCACCTTGGCCTTCACCGGCATCGCGGCGGCGGTCTTCGTCGCCGGAGCCTGGGCAGGGTCCTCCGGAGCGCTCACTCTGGGCCCGACCCCGGCCTTGGCGTCCCACGCCACGCATGCGCCCGCGACCAACGGCCATGGGTCCGATGACTCGTGCTGCGACAAGCCCATGTCCCCCGGCAAGATGCCCGCCGGCGAGATGGGCCCGAACATGAAGAAACACGACGAGATGCGCCACGGCAAGATGGGGCCGAACAAGCCCATGGGCCCCATGGGGCCGGGCGAGCCCATGCACAAGTCGGACAAAAAGTGCTGCGACAAGCCATGATTCGTGACCGGAAAGAGAGTCCTCATGCTTGACACCATCAGCGGCCTGCCGGCGCATCCACTGCTGGCGCACCTGGTCGCGATCCTGGTGCCCGCGACCGCCCTGCTGGCCGTACTCGCCGTGCTCTGGCCCGCCGCCCGTCGCCGCATCGGCGGGGCTGCGTTGTTCGTCGCCGCGGGCACGCTGGTGGCGATCCCGCTGACCACGGCGGCCGGCAGCTGGCTCCAACCCCGGGTGATGATGGGCGGCGAAGTCCTCCAGCATCACGCCACGCTGGGTGGTCAGCTCCTCGTCTGGTCCGCACTGCTCACCATCGCCATGATCTGCTGGTGGGCACTGCATACCCCACTGTTTGCCGATGACGTGGGGGCGCTGCCGCCCACGGTTCGTCGCATCGGTATCACCCTCACCGGCGCGGGCACCCTGGTGTTCGCGGCCGTGTCGACCTGGCTGGTCGTCCGCATCGGGCACACCGGCGCCCAGTCGATGTGGGGCGGAATGGCCTGCTGATGGCGCGTCCGGGCTAGGACCTCACCAACTGTCCCAGTGCGCCAACTGCTCGGCCGGCAGCCGCTTAGCCGGCTTGAAGTCGGTGCCCTTGGTGTAGGCGATCGGGAAGAGCCCGCCCTGGCTGTACTCCTCGTACGGGATGCCGAGCACCTCGGCGGCCTGCTTCTCGCCGTCCCCGAGCAGGTGCAGCGTCGTCCAGCAGGAACCCAGTCCACGGTTGCGCAATGCCAGGCAGTAGCTCCACGCAGCGGGGAACAGCGACGCCCAGAACGATGCGCTGAACCCCAGCGACCCCGTCTCCGGCTTGCCCTTCAGGCACGGGATCATCAGCACCGGCACTTCCTGCAGGTTCTCGGCCAGGTATCGCGCGGAGCCGCCGACGAGCTCCATTCGCTCGCCGCGCACATCACCCTCGCCGTAGTCGGGCTTCGGCTGGTTCAGGTAGGGCACGGCGTTGACGCGGTAGATGTCGGCGATCGCCTGCTTCTTGACCGGGTCGGTGATGAACATCCACTGCCAACCTTGGGCGTTGGAGCCGGTGGGCGCCTGCAGGGCGATTTCCAGGCACTCCATCAGCACCTCGCGCGGCACCGGCTTGTCGAGATCGAGTCGCTTGCGAACCGATCGGGTGGTGGTGAGGACTTCGTCGGCGGACAAGTTGAGGTTCATGGATGGAGATTACCGCCGCGCGCCGAACGTGTACTGACTGCGAGAATTTCGCTGTTCTTTCGCAGCCAGTGCACGTTCGGCACCCTGCTACCGGAAGTCCCGGGAGCGCGACCCCACCGCCAACTCGAGGGCGCCCAACCGCTCGGCAAGCACGGTGACCGCCCCGCTGGCGTTCTGCACCCGCCCGCGGATCAGCATGGCCGCCGCGGTCTGCGCCAACCGGCGATGCCGCGCCCACACTCCCGGTGTGCACAGCACGTTGACCATCCCGGTCTCGTCCTCGAGATTGATGAACGTCACCCCGCGGGCGGTCGACGGCCGCTGCCGGTGTGTCACCGCCCCGGCCACCAGTACCCGGGTGCCGTCGGGGACGGCGGTCAGCCGCCCAGCCGGGATGACCCCGACCGCGTCGAGGTCGGCGCGCAGGAACTGGGTCGGGAAGCTGTCCGGGGAGACCCCGGTGGCCCACACGTCGGCGGCCGACAATTCGATCTCGCTCATCCCGGGCAGGGCCGGAGTGTGCGACGACACCCCCACACCGGGCAACCGGTCAGGCCGCTGGCTCGCCGCCGCCCCGGCCGCCCACAATGCCTCGCGGCGCGACATGCCGAAGCCGGTGAAAGCCCCGGCGGTCGCCAGCGCCTCAGCCTGTGGGGGCGAAAGCTGAACCCGAGCAGTCAGATCCAGCATCGAGGCGAACCGCCCGTGCGCCTCTCGGTCGGCCACCAGTCGGTCGGCGAGGTCGACACCGATACCGCGGACGGCACCCAACCCGATCCGGACCTGCGTGCCGGCTTCGGCCAGCGTGGCGTGCGCCAGACTGGCATTGACGTCCGGGCCGTGCACCACGACCCCGTGCCGCCGGGCGTCGGCGACCAGCGACTGCGGCGAATAGAAGCCCATCGGCTGCGCCCGCAGCAGTGCGGCGCAGAACGCCGCCGGATGGTGCAGCTTGAACCAGGCCGAGTAGAACACCAGCGACGCGAAGCTCATCGCATGACTCTCCGGAAACCCGTAGTTGGCAAAGGCTTCCAGTTTCTCGTAGATCCGGTCGGCCACCGCCCCGGTGATGCCGTGACACTGCGCCATGCCGTCGTAGAACCTGTCCCGCAGCCGGCGCATCCGCTCCGGAGACCGCTTGGAACCCATCGCCCGGCGCAACTGGTCGGCCTCGCCCGCGGTGAACCCGGCGCAGTCCACCGCCAGCGTCATCAGCTGCTCCTGAAACAGCGGCACCCCCAGGGTTTTCCGCAGTGCCCGCGCCATACACGGATGCTCGTAGGTCACCGGGTCGATACCATTGCGGCGACGGATGTAGGGATGCACCGACCCGCCCTGGATGGGCCCGGGCCGGATCAGCGCCACTTCCACCACCAGGTCGTAGAACACCTGTGGCCGCAACCGCGGCAGGGTGGCCATCTGCGCACGCGACTCCACCTGGAAGACCCCGACCGTGTCGGCGCGGCCCAACATCTCGTAGACGGCCGGCTCGGACAGATCGATCGCCGCCAAGTCCACCTCGATGCCCTTGTGCTGGGCCACCAGGTCGATCGCGTAGTGCAGCGCGGAGAGCATGCCCAGTCCCAGCAGGTCGAACTTCACCAACCCGATCGCCGCGCAGTCGTCTTTGTCCCACTGCAGCACACTGCGGCCGGGCATCCGGGCCCACTCCACCGGGCACACGTCGGCGATCGGGCGGTCGCAGATCACCATGCCACCGGAGTGAATGCCCAGATGCCGGGGCAGGTCGGCGACCTGGGCGGCCAGGTCGATCACCGGCTCGGGGATGTCTTGGGTGTCAGCGCTTTCGGAGCTGGGCGCACCCCACCGGCTCAGCTGCTTGCTCCAGGCGTCCTGCTGCCCGGGCGAATAGCCCAGTGCGCGCGCCATGTCCCGCACGGCGCTGCGGCCCCGGTAGGTGATGACGTTGGCGACCTGGGCGGCGTGGTCGCGGCCGTATTTGTCGTAGACGTACTGGATCACCTCTTCCCGCCGATCCGACTCGATGTCGATGTCGATGTCGGGCGGACCGTCGCGGGCCGGGGACAGGAACCGCTCGAACAGCAGCTCGTTGACCACTGGGTCGACCGCCGTTATACCGAGGGCGTAGCAGACCGCGGAGTTGGCCGCCGACCCCCGGCCCTGGCACAGGATGTCACTGCGCCGGCAGAACTGGGTGATGTCGTGCACCACCAGGAAGTAGCCTGGAAAGCCCAGCTGGGCAATGACTTCCAGCTCGCGTTCGATCTGGGTGTAGGCGGCCGACGCGCGTTCGGGCGGGCCGTAGCGCCGTTCGGCGCCGGCCAGGGCCAGGCGCCGCAGCCAGCTGTCCTCGGTGTGCCCGTCCGGAACGGCAAACGGCGGCAGTCGCGGGGCGATCAGCGCCAGCGAGAACGCGCACTGCTCACCCAGCTCGGCCGCCGCCGGCACCGCCGCCGGGTGCGCCGCGAACAACCGGGCCATCTCCGCGCCGGAACGCAGATGCGAGCCGCCCAGCGGGGCCAGCCGGCCGGCGGCCGAATCCAGCGACTGGCGTGCCCGTACCGCGCCCAGGGCCATCGCCAACCGGCCCCGGTCGGGCCGGGCGAAATGCGCGCCGGTGGTGGCGACCAGGCCCACCCCGAACCGGGGTGCCAGGCCGGCCAGCGCCGCGTTGCGCTCGTCGTCGTACGGATCGAAGTGCCGGGTCAGCTCGACGCTGACCCGCGCAGCCCCGAACCGGTCCACCAGGTCCGCCAGCGCGGCGGCGGCCGCGTCCGGGCCTCCGGTGGCCAGCGCCTGGCGGACGTGGCCCTTGCGGCATCCGGTCAGGATGTGCCAGTGCCCGCCCGCCGCCTCGGTCAGCGCATCCAGATCGAAACGCGGCCTGCCCTTCTCACCGGCCAGGTGCGCCGCGGCGATCTGCCGCGACAACCGCCGGTAACCCTCCGGGCCGCGGGCCAGCACCAATAGGTGCGGGCCGGGCGGGTCCGGGTCGTCGGTACGGGCCCCCAAAGCCTTAGAAGAGGAAGGTCCCAAGGACAGCTCGGCACCGAACACGGTGGCCATACCGATCTCGGCGGCGGCCTCGGCAAACCGCACCACCCCGTACAGACCGTTGTGGTCGGTCAGCGCGATCGCCCGCAGGCCCAGCCGGGCGGCCTCGGCGGCCAGCTCCTGCGGGGTGCTGGCCCCGTCCAGGAAGCTGTACGCCGAGTGCGCGTGCAATTCGGCATAGGGCGGGAAAGACATCGTGGGCCCGGCCGGCCGATACTGTTCAGGTTTCGGTGGGGCCGACGGGTCGCGATCGGCCGACACACCGGCCGGTTGACCGGTGTGACGAGGCTTACCATCTAGAACACGTTCCATTTCCGCCCAGCTCGGCGGCCCGCTGCCCCATCCCACGCCTACCAAGTTATCGAACATGTGTGCGATTCGCTTGTGCTGGGATGTGAAAAAGAACTTTGATCCACTAATCTGTGTCAGATTCAGGCACAAGCGAAGGGGCCACTGCTTTCATGTTCGGCGTTGTCAGACGCGTGTGGCTACCGCTTCTCATCGTGGTTGTCATCGCGGTTGGGGGGTTCGTGGTGCATCGCATCCGCGGCTATTTCGGCGGTGATGACAGCGGCAGCAGCGCGGCCCCTTTCGAGGACACCAAGCCCTTCCACCCCAAGGTCGTGGTCTACGAGATCTTCAGTCCGGACGGGACCTACGCCGACATCAACTACCTCGACCTGGAAGCTCTGCCGCAGCGGGTCGACGGCGCCGGCCTGCCGTGGTCGCTGACCCTGACGACCACCAACCCGGCGGTGAGCCCCAACATCGTCGCGCAGGGTGACGGCAGCACCATCGGCTGCCGCGTCTTCGTCGACGACGTGCTCAAAGACGAGCGCATCTCCACCAGCCCCGTGAGCGCCCAGACCTTCTGCATTGTGAAATCAGGATGAGCAAACACATCAGCGACGACGCCCCGACTGAAACGCTGCCGCCGGTGCAGCCCCCCCATCGCGGCGCCATCGCGACCTGGATCCGCCGGCTCGCGGTGCCGATCATCCTGATCTGGCTCGGCCTCACCGTCCTGGTGAACGTGATCGTGCCGCAGCTCGACGAGGTCGGGGCGATGCGCGCGGTGTCGATGGCCCCCAGAGACGCCCCGTCGATGATCTCGATGATGCGTATCGGCAAGACCTTCGACGAGTTCAATTCCGACAGCTCGGCGATGGTGGTGCTCGAAGGCGACCAACCGCTGGGCGACGACGCGCACAAGTACTACGACGAGCTGGTCACCAAGATGGAGGCCGACACCGAGCACGTCGAGCACATTCAGGACTTCTGGAGTGACCCGCTGACCGCGGCCGGGTCACAGAGTCCGGACGGCAAGGCCGCCTACGTGCAGGTGTACCTGGCCGGCAACATGGGCGAGACCCTGGCCAACGAGTCGGTCCAGGCCGTCCAGCAGATCATCGCCGACACCCCGGCCCCGCCCGGCGTGCACGCCTACGTCACCGGCGGGGCCGCGCTCAACGCCGATCAGCACATCGCCGGCGACAAGAGCCTGAAGATCATCACCTCACTGACGTTCGTGGTGATCATCGCGATGCTGCTGAATTTCTACCGCTCGATCGGCACGGTGCTGCTGGTGCTGGGCATGGTGGTGTTCGAACTGGCCGCGGCCCGCGGCATCGTGGCCGTGCTCGGCTTCTACAACATCATCGGACTGTCGACGTTCGCGGTGAACCTGCTGGTGACACTGGCCATCGCCGCCTCGACGGACTACGCCATCTTCCTGCTCGGCCGCTATCAGGAGGCGCGCTCGCTCGGCGAGGACAAGGAGTCGGCCTTCCACACCATGTATCACGGCACCGCGCACGTGATCCTGGGGTCGGGGTTGACCATCGCCGGAGCGACCTTCTGCCTGTACTTCACCCGACTGCCCTACTTCAAGTCGCTGGGCATCCCGCTGGCGATCGGCATGGTGGCCGTGACGTTCGCGGCCCTGACCTTCGGCGCTGCGGTGGTGGCGGTGGCCAGCCGCTTCGGGATGCTCGAGCCCAAGCGCGGGATGCGGATCCGCGCCTGGCGGCGGCTCGGTGCGATGATCGTGCGCTGGCCGGGACCGGTGCTGGTGGCCACCACCGGGGTCTGCCTGGTCGGGCTGCTCACCCTGCCCGGGTATGAGACCAACTACAACGACCGGCAGTACCTGCCGGACTACGTGCCGGCCAACATCGGCTACGCCGCCGCCGACCGGCACTTCTCCCAGGCCCGGATGAGTCCGGAACTGCTGATGATCGAGACCGATCACGACCTGCGCAACCCGGCCGACTTCCTGGTGATCAACCGGATCGCCAAGCGGGTGTTCGAGGTGCCGGGCATCGGGCGGGTGCAGACCATCACCCGGCCGCTGGGCACGCCGATCGAGCACACCACGATCCCGTTCGCGATCAGCATGCAGGGCACCACCCAGCAGCTGAACATGAAGTACCAGCTCGACAGCATGAAGGCCATGCTGAAGATGGGTGACGACATGCAGGTCTCCGTCGACAGCATGAAGGCGATGCTTGAGGTCACCCGCGAGATGTCGGCGACCACCCACAGCATGGCCACCAAGATGCACATCATGCTTGGCGACATCCAGAAGCTGCGCGACGAGATGGCCGACTTCGACGACATGTGGCGCCCGATGCGCAGCTACTTCTATTGGGAGCCACACTGTTTCGACATCCCGATCTGCTGGTCGATCCGGTCCATCTTCGACATGATGGACGGCATCGACGCGATGACCGAGGACTTCGAACTGGTGCTGCCCGACATCGACAACCTCGACCGGCTGATGCCCAAGATGCTCGAGATCATGCCTCCGATGATCGAGACCATGGAAAACATGCGGACCACCCAGCTGAAGATGCAGTCCACCATGGAGGGCCTGCAGCTGCAGATGGAGAAGATGATGGAGGGCCAGAACGCCATGGGCAAGGCGTTCGACGACTCCAAGAACGATGACTCGTTCTATCTGCCGCCCGAGGCGTTCGACAACCCCGACTTCAAGCGCGGGATGAAGATGTTCCTGTCCCCCGACGGGCACGCGGTGCGGTTCATCATCAGCCACGAGGGCGACCCGATGTCCCCGGAGGGCGTCAGCCACATCGAGCCGATCAAGCACGCCGTGCACGAGGCGCTCAAGGGCACCCCGCTGGAAGGCTCCAAGGTCTATCTGGGCGGCACCGCGGCCATGTTCAAGGACATGAAGGACGGCTCCGCGTGGGACCTGATGATCGCGGGCATCGCCTCGCTGTGCCTGATCTTCATCATCATGCTGCTGATCACCCGGGCCGTGGTGGCCTCGGCGGTGATCGTCGGCACCGTGCTGCTCTCGCTGGGCACCTCATTCGGGATCTCGGTGCTGGTCTGGCAGCACATCATCGGGCTGCATCTGCACTGGATGGTGCTGGCGATGAGCGTGATCATCCTGTTGGCGGTGGGCTCGGACTACAACCTGCTGCTGGTCTCCCGGATGAAGGAGGAGATGCACGGCGGGCTCAAGACCGGCATCATCCGCGCGATGGGCGGCAGTGGCTCCGTGGTGACCTCGGCGGGTCTGGTGTTCGCCTTCACCATGATGTCGATGCTGGTCTCCGACCTGCGGGTGATCGGCCAGGTGGGCTCCACCATCGGCCTGGGCCTGATCATCGACACCCTGGTGATCCGCTCGTTCATGACGCCGTCGATCGCCGCGCTGTTGGGCCGCTGGTTCTGGTGGCCGCAGCGGGTGTACTCCCGGAAGCCGCGGGTACCGCGGCTGCCGGAGCCTGCCACGGTCGGCGCCCCGACTCCCGTCAGCTGAGGTGGCCGCCCGCCGTCATGACGGCGGGCGCACCACCAGCACCGGCGCATGCGCCGACTGCACCACCGCCAGACTGACCGAACCCAACAGCATGCCGGTGAAGCCGCCGCGACCGTGGCTGCCCACCACCACCAGCTGAGCCTCCTGCGACTGCTCGATGAGTTGGTCGGCCGGCCGGTCACCGACCACCACCCGGCGCACCGTCACATCGGGGTACCGCTCCCGCCAGCCGGCCAGCCGCTCGGCCAGCGCCAATTCGCCGTCGGAAGCCATTGCGGCCACGTCGATTCCGGGGAAGTCGAGCACGCCGGTGTCGTGCCAGGCGTACACCGCCACCAACTCCACTCCGCGCAGCGACGCCTCTTCGAACGCCAGCGCCGTCGCGGACTCCGACACCGGGGAGCCGTCGATGCCGACCACCACCGGCGCCTCGGCGGGGTGCGGGTGGCCCTCGTGGATGACCACGACCGGGCAGTGCGCGTGGCGGACCAGCGACGAGCTGACCGAGCCGAGCAGGCTGCGGCGCAACCGGCCGTGCCCGCGGGACCCGACCACCAGCCGGGCGACGTCGCGGCTGGCGTCCACCAGCATCGGGACCGTTGAGCCGACGACGGTCTGCGCTTCGATCCGCTGTCCGGGGCCGAGGTGGGCCTGCGCGACCTTGACCGCCTCGCGCAGGTGGCGTTCGCCCTGTTCACGCTGCCACTCGGTGTAGCCGGGCGGCATCGGCGTCTCGGGGAAGGTCATCACCACCTGTGGGGCCAGCACGTGGACCAGGCTCAGCTCCATGTTGTGCAGTGCAGCGGTGCGCGCCGCCCAATCGACCGCCGCGACCGACGACGGCGATCCGTCCACACCGACCAGGATTGTGGGCTTCATCCCTCCACGCTAATCGGTGTGACACCGTGGTGACCATGCCCATCACAATCGACCCGCGCCGCCACGACGCCGTGCTGTTCTGTTTCGACGGCGCCGTGCCGGCGGCCCTGGCCGAGCGACTGCAGCGGGCCGGCGTGCGCGCAGCCCCGGTGTCCTCGAGTGACGACCTGGTGCCCGCCGCCGGCCGGTTGGCGGTGCTGCCGGGCCGGTGTGTGGTGGTCATCGACTCCGAGTCGGGCGTAACCGATGCTCGCAGTGCCGGGTTCGCGTTGGTGATCGGCGTGGGCTGCGACGGGGGCGACGCGGTGGTGGCCGACCTGGACGAGATCGCGGTGCGCACCGGCGATCGGCCGATGTCGGCGCTGCCGGATGCGCTGGCGGTCTTGGCGGAGCTGTCCCACCCGGCGGTGTTCTTCGACTTCGACGGCACCCTGTCCGACATCGTCGACGATCCCGACGCGGCCCGGCCGGTCGACGGCGCGGTGGATGCGTTGGCCGCGTTGGCCGCCCGGTGCCCGGTCGCGGTGCTGTCGGGCCGTGATCTGGCCGACGTGCGGGCCCGGGTGGGTCTGGACGGGATCTGGTACGCGGGCAGCCACGGCTTCGAGCTGACCGGTCCGGACGGCACCCACCACCAGAACGACGCCGCGGCCGGCGCGGCGCTGATGCTGGCCGGCGCGGCCGGGTCGCTGAACGAGCAGCTGGGCACGATCCCGGGAATCATGGTGGAGCACAAGCGTTTCGCGGTTGCGGTGCACTACCGCAATGCGGCCCGGGACCGGGTCGGCGAGGTGCTGGCGGCGGTGCGTGAGACCGGCCGGCGCCGCGGCTTCCGGGTGACCACCGGCCGTGAGGTGATCGAGCTGCGCCCGGAGATCGACTGGGACAAGGGCCGCACGCTGCACTGGATTCTGGACCGGCTGGGCCCGGTGACCCCGGTGTTTCTCGGCGACGACATCACCGACGAGGACGCGTTCGACGCGGTGAACGACCTGGCGGGCGTCGGGATCATCGTGCGGCACACCGACGACGGCGATCGTGCCACCGCGGCCCGGTACGCGTTGGACAGCCCGGCCGCCGCGGCCGAGTTCACCGCGCAGCTGGCTGAGCGGCTCGCGGGGTAAGCGCCCCGCTGGGGACTTCAGTCCCTTTCGTAGCGCTGCCGCGCCTGATCGGATGTGGTCATGGACGCCTACACGGCCGCTGAGACCGCACAGATCGGCAGTGAGTACCTGGAGTTCCCGGAACTCGACGACCGAGACTTTCAGAAGCTGGCCCACGCCCGCGTCGGCAAGCTCACCAAGATGTTCATGCCGTCCAATCACCCGCCGGTGCTGGAGTTGATGGTGTCGATCTGGATCGACGGCCTGGCCACCGGGCTGCGGATGGCCAAAGAGGACGCCTGACAAGACCCGTAACGAGTTAGGGCCCGTCGTCGTCTTCGCTTTCCTGGAGCAGTTTTTCGGGGTGGTGGTAGTGGTTGATGCGGGGTTGGCCATGGTCGAGATGGGCTGGTGGCAGGGTTTCGGTGGTGCCGTCGTGGCGTTTGCGGGTTTTCCAGCCATGTGAGGTGATGAGTTGGTGGTGGGGTCCGCAGCGCAGGGTGAGTTCGTGGATGTCGGTGCGCCTGGTTTTGGCGTAGTCATGGTCGTGGTGGACTTCGCAGAGGTAGCCGCCGATGGGGCAGCCTGGGTGACTGCAGCCACGTTCTTTGGCGTAGAGCACAATCCGCTGCCCGGGTGAGGCCAACCGTTTGGTGTGGAACAGGGCGAGTTCTTTGGCGCCGTGATAGATCCGCAGGTAATGGTGGGCGTGCGAGGCCATCTGGATGACGTCGCGCATCGGCAGCCAGGTGCCGCCGCCGGTGTGGGCTTTGCCGGTGCAGGCTTCTAGGTCGGTCAGGGTGGCCGAGACGATGATGGTGGCCGGCAGCCCGTTGTGTTGGCCGAGGTTCCCGCTGGCCAGCAGGGCGCGGCCCATCGCGGTCAGTGCGTCGTGGTTGCGTTGGCCGGCGCTGCGACGGTCGGCGTCGATTTGGGCTTGGGTGGGTGTGCCGCCCAGGCAGGGATCGGGGTCGTCGGGGTTGCACATGCCGGGGGCGGCCCAGCGGGCCAGCACGGCGTCGATGGTGGCGCGTGCCTGCGGGTCCAGATGGCCCTTGATCGGGGTCATGCCGTCCCGGTCCTGGGGGCCCAACACCACGCCGCGGCGTTTGGCCCGCTCGTCATCGGAGTAGTTGCCGTCGGGGTGCAGGCGATCGCCCATGCGTTGGGCGAGTTTGGCCAGTTGGTCGGGGCGGAACTGGCTGGCCAGGTCGGAGAGTTCTTTTTCGGCGGCGCACAGGGTTGCGGTGTCGATACCCTCGGGTAGGTAGGTGAAAAACGAGCGGATCACGGTGATGTGTGCGGTGCTGATCTGGCCGTTGCGTTGGGCGGTGGCCACTGTGGGCAGGATCGGTTGCAGGGGTTCGCCGGTCAGGGTGCGCCGTGGCCCTAATTCGGCGGCGTCGTTGATGCGGTGGCCGGCTTCGCTGCGGGGGATGTGTAGTGCGTCGGCCAGCACCGAGCGGGGTTTGCCGCCGACTTCGGTCGGATCGGCGGCGGCGACCTGGTTGACCATAGGGTGTTCGATTGCCGGCAGCCGGCGGCGCAGTACCTCGCAGCGCTTGAGCAGTGCCAGGCATTCCCTCGGTGTCAGTGCATCGAAGTCCAGGTCCAGCGCCCGGTCCAGGTCAGCGGACAGTGCGTCGAAGACTTCGACGACCTCTTCCCGGCTACTCGAACGCATGTGCTAATTCTAGTGCGGCCCGCCGACAAGCCGCAGAATCTATCCACAGGTAAAACCACTGTGGCACACGCGGATACAGTGCCGCTCAAGGCCTGAAATGAACCCCTCAGGCCCGGTACTCCACCGCACCGTCGTCGAGCACCACCCGAGCGTTGGCGCCGTCGGGACCGGAGGCCTCGGTGCGGAACACCGCCCGGCCCGGCTCGGTGCGCCAGATCGAGGTGGTCAGCGTCTCCCCCGGGAACACCGGATCGGTGAAGCGCGCCGCGATCGCACTGACGCGGCCGGCGTCGCCACCGCCGAGCTCGGCGACCAGCGCACGGCCGGCGAAGCCGTAGGTGCACAGGCCGTGCAGGATCGGCCGGGGGAACCCGGCCAGCGTGGTGGCGAACCACGGGTCGCTGTGCAACGGGTTGCGGTCGCCCGAGAGCCGGTAGAGCAACGCCTGGTCTTCCCGGGTCGCATACGCGGTGCGCGAGTCCGGCGCCGCGTCGGGGATCTGCGGGGCGATCGGCCGCTGCCCCGGCTCGCCGCCGAATCCACCGGCCTTGCGGATGACCACGGTGACCAGCGTCTCGACCACCGGCTCTGCGGTCTTGGGGTCGGTGCCGCGCGCCCGCAGCATCACGATGGCGTTCTTGCCCTCCCCCTTGTCCTGGATATCGGCCACCTCGGACACGACCTGCAGGCTCCCGGCGGCGGGCAACGGCTTGAACAACCGCACCTCCTGGGAGCCGTGCAGCAACAGAGCCGGGTTGAAGGTGCCGATCTTGCCGGCGGCCGCAAACCCCAGGCAGCAGATCACGGCGTAGGTGGGCAGCACCTGCTGGGCGATGTCGTGGCTGTTCTCGGTGGTGAAGGCCAGATCGTCCGTGCCGGCGCCGACCCCGAGCGCATAGAGCATGGTGTCGCGATCGGTCCACTCGACCAGCACCGGATCGGTGGTCACGCCGATGGCCGTCGGGTCCAGTGCCATGGGGTCTCCTTCGGTCGGGGATTCGCCGCCACCATTTCAGCAGAACCGGCTGCGTGAGCACCACCGACACGGCAGGCTGTCGCCATGGGGAACATGGGGAAACGCACCGGCACGGTGCTCGCAGTGTTGGCGGCCGCACTCGCCGCAGTTCTGGTGCTCGGGGGCTGCTCGGGACCGCCGCAGCCCCGCACCATCACCCTGACGCTGATCCGCCACGCGGAGTCCGAGGCCAACGCGGCCGGGATCATCGACACCACGGTGCCCGGTCCGGGACTGACCGAGAAGGGCCGCGCCCAGGCGCAGGAGCTCGCGAATCAGCTCTCGCACAACCGCTACGACGGTGTGTACGCCTCCTCGATGGCGCGCACCCAGGAGTCCGCCGCCCCGCTGGCGCGCGAGTTGGGCCGTCAGGTGCAGATCCTGCCGGGCCTGCGGGAGATCAATGCCGGCTGGTACAACGACAAGCCCGGATCGGTGGCCAACTCGCCGTATCTGCTCGCGCCGCAGGCCTGGATCCACGGTGACCGGACCGCCGCCATCCCCGGCTCGATCGACGGCAACCAGTTCAACGACGACTTCACCGCCGCGGTGCGCCGGATCTACGACACCGGCGACACCAAGCCGGTGGTGTTCGCGCACGGGGCGTCGATCATGACGTGGACGCTGATGAACGTCCAGAATCCTCGCGACGAGCTGATGACCGACCACCCGCTGCCCAACAACGGCCGGGTGGTGCTGATCGGTAACCCGGCCACCGGCTGGAAGATGGTGGACTGGGACGGGATTCGCGCGTTCTGATTCGCCAGGCGTCGATGAGCACGGCCGATGACCCCGATGATCGCCTGAGCGACACGGGCCGGGTGGAGGCGTTCAGCGACGGCGTCTTCGCGATCGCGGTGACCCTGCTGGTGCTCGACCTCAAAGAGCCCGCGCACGCCCCCGGGGCGCTGCTGGACGGCTTGATCCGGCAATGGCCGGCGTACCTGGGCTACGTCGCGTCATTCGGCTATGTGGCGGTGATCTGGCTCAACCACCACCAGGCGTTCGCCGCGATCAAGCATGTCGACAAGGGCGTGCACCTGGCCAACATCGTGCTGCTGTTCACCACGGCGCTCATCCCGTTTCCCACCGCGGTGCTCTCGCACGCCTTCATCGACGGTGCCGACACCGCCGACGCGCGCACCGCGGTGGCGCTGTACGCCGGTGTCCTGGCGGCGATGTGCGCGAGTTGGCTGCTGCTGTTCGATCAGGTCAACCGTCGTCACGGCCGGTTGGCCCAGGACGGCGTCGACCGGGGTGTGTTCGGGGCCCAACGGATCCGGTCGGTGGTCGGGATCATCGCCTACCTGGCGGCGGGTGTGACCGGCGTGGTGTGGTCGCCGATGGTCGCGTTGGCGGTTTTCGTCGTGATGCCGGCCTTCTATGCGGTCAGTATCCCGGGTATCGGCCGGCGAGACCGAAGTCACAGTTGACGTGGCCAATGCGAGCGACCACCATGACCGCATGCATTATGTCGTTACCGGCGGTACCGGGTTTATTGGACGGCGGGCGGTGGCCCGAATTCTGGAGCACAGTCCCGATGCACGGGTGTGGGTGCTGGTGCGCCGCGCCTCGCTGGGCCGCTTCGAGGCCCTGGCCTCGCAGCACGCTCAGACGTGGGGCGAGCGGGTCAATCCGCTGGTCGGCGACCTGACGGAAGACAATCTCGGATTGACTGACTCGGTGCTCGCCGAGCTGGGCAACGTCGATCACGTGCTGCACTGTGCGGCGATCTACGACATCACCGCCGGTGCGGCCGAGCAGCAGGCGGCCAATGTCGAGGGCACCCGCGCCGTGATCGGGCTGGCGAAGCGGCTCGACGCCACCTTGTCGCACGTGTCGTCGATCGCGGTGGCCGGCGACTACGCCGGTGAGTTCACCGAAGACGACTTCGACATCGGCCAGGAGCTGCCGACCCCGTATCACCAGACCAAGTTCGAGGCCGAGCAGCTGGTGCGCTCGACGCCGGGACTTCGGTACCGGGTGTACCGGCCGGCGGTGGTGGTGGGCGATTCGCGCACCGGCGAGATGGACAAGGTCGACGGGCCGTACTACTTCTTTCCGCTGCTGGCCAAGCTGGCGGCGCTGCCCCGGCTCACCCCGATGGCGGTGCCCCACACCGGACGCACCAACGTCGTCCCGGTCGACTACGTCGTCGACGCCCTGGTCGAGCTGATGCACGCAGACGGTTACGACGGGCGCACCTTCCACCTGACCGCGCCGAAATCGATTGGGCTGCCTGACATCTATCGGGCCGTCGCACGGGAGGCGGAGCTGCCGCGACTGCGCGCCAAGCTGCCCGGCGCGGTGGCCGCCCCGGTACTCAACGTCGGTGGGCGGGCGCGGGTGTGGCGCAACATGATCGCCACCCAGCTGGGCCTGCCCGCCGAGGTGCTCGACCTGGTGAACCTGCGGCCGACGTTCATCGCCGACGCCACCCGCGCCGCCCTGAAACAGGCCGGCGCGGCTACCGCCGAAGCCCCCGACTTCGCCGACTACGCGCCCAGGCTGTGGCGCTACTGGGCGCAGCACCTGGACCCGGACCGCGCCCGCCGTGACGACCCGGCCGGGCCGCTGGTGGGGCGGCACGTCATCATCACCGGGGCGTCCAGCGGCATCGGCCGGGCCTCGGCGATCGCCGTCGCGCAGCGCGGCGGCACGGTGTTCGCGCTGGCCCGCAGCGCCGGCGCCCTCGATGAGCTGGTGGCCGAGATCCGCGCCGAGGGCGGACAGGCCCACGCGTTCAGCTGCGACGTCACCGATTCGGCGTCGGTGGAACACACCGTCAAGGACATCCTGGGCCAGTTCGGCCACGTCGACTACCTGGTCAACAACGCCGGCCGGTCCATCCGCCGATCAGTGGTCAACTCCACCGACCGGCTGCACGACTACGAGCGCACGATGGCGGTCAACTACTTCGGTGCGGTGCGCATGGTGCTGGCGCTGCTGCCGCACTGGCGCGAGCGCCGGTTCGGGCACGTCGTCAACGTCTCCAGCGTGGGGGTACAGGCGCACAGCCCCAAGTACAGCGCCTACGTGCCCACCAAGGCAGCGCTGGATGCGTTCGCCAATGTGGTGTCGACCGAAACCCTGTCGGACCACATCACGTTCACCACTATCCACATGCCGCTGGTGGCCACCCCGATGATCGCGCCGACCGGAAAACTGGTTCCGATGGGGGCGATCAGCGCCGAACACGCAGCGGCCATGGTGGTGCGCGGCCTGGTCGAGAAGCCGGACCGGATCGACACCCCCTCGGGCACGCTGGGCGAGGCCGGCAACTACTTCACGCCCCGGCTGTCGCGCCGGATCCTGCACCAGCTCTATCTGGGCTACCCGGACTCGGCCGCCGCGCGCGGCGTGACACCGGCTGAACCCGTTGCGGCACAATCGACTCGGCAGGTGTCACGCAAACCGAAGCGGCCGGCCCGGGCGATCACCCGGGTGCGGGTGCCCCGTCCGCTCAAGCGGGCGGTGCGGTTGGTGCCGGGCGTGCACTGGTGAACCCGCGCTCGTGACACTGCCGGTCTTCGCCGACTTCGACACCGGCGTCGACGACGCGGTCGCACTGGTGTACCTGTTGGCCAGTCCGGATGCCGAACTTGTCGGGATCGCATCGACCGGCGGAAACGTTGCGGTGCAGCAGGTCTGCCGCAACAACCTGGCGTTGTTGGAGTTATGCGGGGCGGCGGGTGTCCCGGTGTCCAAGGGCGCCGACGCGCCGCTGAACGGCCCGATGCACACCGCGGAGAACATCCACGGGCCGCAGGGGCTGGGGTACGCCGAGTTGGCGCCCGGCACCGGCCGGCTCACCGGGCACGACGCCGCGCAGGCGTGGGTCCGGGCCGCGCGGGCCCACCCGGGGCAGCTGATCGGTCTGGTCACCGGCCCGCTGACCAACCTGGCATTGGCGCTGCGGGCCGAACCCGCACTGCCCACGCTGCTGCGCCGGCTGGTGATCATGGGCGGCGCGTTCTCCGGCGAACGGTCCAGCCGGGCCGAGTTCAACATCGGGGTCGATCCCGAGGCGGCCGCCGAGGTGCTCACCGCCTGGGCGGCGGTTGCGCCACAACGGCTTCCGCGGGTGTGCGGGCTGGATCTGACCCGTCACATCGCGATCACACCGGCGATCCTGGCCCAGCTGCCGGCGCCGGCCGACAGCCCGGTGGTCCGGGCGCTGGACGACGTGCTGCGGTTCTACTTCGAGGCACACGAGGCGCGGGGCCACGGCTACCTGGCGTACCTGCACGATCCGCTCGCCGCGGCGGTCGCACTGGAACCCGAACTGATCACGACCCGCCCGGCCGCGATACGGGTCGAGCTCGCACCCACGGCGGCGCGCGGGCGGACGATTCCCGACTGGGATGCCGTGCGGCCCAACGCGCTGATCGGTGTCGGCGTGGACCCGGCGGAGTTCTTCGACCGGTTCGTGCAGCGGGTCGGCGCATTCGCCCGCCGGCTGAGCGCTACCCCGGATCACTCATAGCTGCCCTCCAGGTACCAGCGCCGCAGCCGGTAGCACAGCAACAGGGCCGCGCCGGGCGCATCGCTGTCCGGTGAGCCCTCCAGCAGCGCCTGAACCCGGGCGGTGCGCCCCGACCCCGGCCCCTCCCGCTGCGGATCCCACCACCGTTCGTCAACCGGCCAGGGCCCGGCCCACCAGCGCAGCCGTTCGTCGCGGCCCCGGGCGACCAGCCATGCCGGGTCGGCGGTGAACAGTCCCCGACCCGTTACCCGGATCGGGTTTCGTTCGGCGTCAAGCAGTTCCACCGGATCGTCGAGCAACACCGACGGCGAGGGCTCGGGAAGCCGGCCGGGCCACGGCTGACGTGGGTCGGCCATCGGCACCGGCTCGTCCCCCAGCGGGGTCAGGGTGATGCGCTCGGCCGGGCCGCGGCCACCGGAGAGCACCGGCACCCGGACCGCCTCGGGGCCGAGCAGGCCCTGCACCCGCACCAGTGCCCGGCGGGCGCGCAGCCGGTCCTCCTCGCCGAGCCCACCCCACAGCGGCAACTGCAGCGCCTCGGTCGCCGAGAGCACCTCCACCGGCGCCAGCCGCAGCAGTGCCACCGGGCCGGTGGGCCGGTCGGAGGCGACCCGGCTGTTCAGCCAGCCGTCCAGTTGCCAGCGCACCCGGTCGGCGGTGGCGTCCTCGGTCAGCGGCTCGGCGCACCGCCACACCCGGGTCAGCTCTTCACCGCTCTCGGTGACGGCGTGAATGGCCAGCCGGGTGCAGCCGACGCCGGCGGCCATCAGGGTTCGGTGCAGCACGCCGGCCAGCGAGCGGCCGGCGAACGCCGCGGCGTCGACCCGGTCGATCGGCGGATCGCAGCGCAGCACGGCATCGAGATCCGGTGTCGGCTCCCGCCCGGACGGCCCGCGCTCCGGCTCGCCGCGGGCGAACCGGTGTGCGATCAGCGCGTCGGGGCCGAACCGCGATGTCACGTCCGGGCGCGGCAATGCGGCGAACTGACCGATGGTGCGAATACCCAAGCGCCACAACAGGTCGATCAGACCGTCGCGCCCCGGACCGGACAGGCTGGGCTCGGCGGCCAGCTGCCGGATCGACAGTCCCGACAGGAACCGGGCGTCGCCCCCTGGTGCCACCACGGCGCCGGCGCGCGCGGCCAACACCGCGGTGGAGAGCGCGTCGGCGATCCCGACCTGGCATTCGACATCGGCCACAGTACTGATAGCCACCGCGTCGACGAGACGTTCGGCAGCCTGCTCCTCGGAACCGAAGGCCCGGACCGCACCGCGCACCGACACCACCAGCAGGCCGGGCCGCAGCACCTCGGCGTGCGGCACCAGCTCGTCGATCGCGGCCAGAACCGGCTCGAACAGTCGGGCGTCGCGGTCGGTGTCGGCGGCCGCCACGTGCAGCGCCGGGCAGCGGGCCGCCGCTTCCCGGCGGCGCAGCCCGCGGCGCACCCCCGCCGCGCGGGCGCCCGCCGAACAGGCGACCACCCGGTTGGCCAGGGTGACCGCGACCGGCGCGGTGGCCGGCAGACCCGCGGCGGCCGCCGCGGCGACCGCGGGCCAGTCCATGCACCACAGCGCCAGCACCCGGGAGGCGGCCATCACTACCCGGCCCTGGTTCGCCCGGCCGCGCGTCCGGCGGCCCGCACCTCGAGCCGCACCGTGCCGATCCGCCCGAACCCGGGAACCGACGTGCAGCCGCCCGTCGTCTCATAGCCGCTCACCCGGGCGTCCAGCTGCAGCGCCGTGCCCTGCCAGGTGCCGCCGGAGACCAACAGGGCGCAGCCCCGGTGGCGGGCCCGGGCCAGCACCACCCGGGTGCGCGCCGGTGGCACCGACCGGCCACCGAGGCCGAGCACCACCAGATCCATGCCGTCCATCAGCACCGTGGCCACCTCCACCGGATCGTTGCCGGGATCGGGGATCACCGCGAGCCGGCTCAGGTCGGCGCCCATCTCGGCGGCGGCCAAAAGCCCGGTGTCCGGCTGGCCGACGATGGCCGCGTTACCGCCGGCTGCCGTCACCGCGGCCACCATGCTCAGGCCCAGCGAGCGGGCACCAGACAGCACCGCCACCGTGCCCCGCGGCAATCCGGCGGGCAGCACCTGCGCCAGCAGCGACGGGACCGGCAGCACGGCCTCGGAGGTGGGGGCGGTATCGAGCCCGCGCCGGCCCGCGCCCACTTTCCCGCTTACCGCCGCCATCTGCCGGCGCAGCTGTTTCAGCTGGTCAGCCCGATCGTCAGGGCGGTGCCCCAAGCCCACAGCCGCCGTCATGATCGCCTCCGGGAAACTCGAATTCATTCGAAACTATGTTCGATAGACCCGAGTGAACACCCACCCCCCGACAAGCGTCAAGCCGGGCCGTCCGAGAACGCATCACCGGCCCCGTGCGTCACATCCGCACCGCGAGAGACGGGTATAAACCTTTCCGAAATGGATGGCGCATGCGCTATCGCCGGGCTGCCGGCGGCCATCGCCCGCCCGGGCCGGGTCGGAGGCGTTCCCGCCCACACTCGACGATTTCGTTGGTCCCGTCGACCGCGACGACGTCAGCTGGAAGTCCCCGATCGCCGCTCCAACGCCTGGGCATACAGCCGCCCCGCTCGGTAGGAGGACCGGACCAGCGGACCGGCCAGCACGCCAGCGAATCCGAGCGCCTCGGCGAACGTGGTGAACTCGACGAACTCCTCGGGGTGGACCCACCGGTCGACCGGGTGATGGCGTGGAGAGGGCCGCAGGTACTGAGTGATGGTGACGATGTCGCACCCGGCGTCGTACAGATCGGTCAGCGCGGTGCGGACTTCCTCGGCGGTTTCACCCATGCCTAGGATCAGGTTCGATTTGGTGATCAGCCCGAAGTCGCGGGCCGCGGTCAACACGTCGAGGCTGCGCTGGTAGCGGAACGCCGGGCGGATCCGCTTGAAGATGCGGGGAACCGTTTCGACATTGTGTGCCAATACCTCCGGGCGTGATTCAAACACCTCATCGAGCTGAGTAGCCAACCCGTTGAAGTCCGGGATCAACAGCTCCACACCGGTATTCGGATTGAGCGCCTTGATCTGGCGGACCGTCTCCGCGTACAGCCAGGCCCCACCGTCGGGTAGGTCATCGCGGGCCACCCCCGTCACCGTCGAATAACGCAGCCCCATCGCGTGGACACTCTCGGCGACCCGGCGCGGTTCGTCACGATCCAGCTGAGCGGGTTTGCCGGTATTGATCTGACAGAAGTCACACCGCCGCGTGCACTGCTCACCACCGATGAGGAACGTCGCCTCCCGGTCCTCCCAGCATTCGTAGATATTGGGACACCCGGCCTCCTCACACACCGTGTGCAGGCCCTCACGGTGTACCAGACCCTTGAGCTCCGCGTACTCCGGACCCATCCGAGCCCGAATCTTGATCCAAGGCGGCTTGGACTCAATCGGTGTCTGCGCGTTTCGAACCTCCAGTCGCAGCAACTTTCGGCCACCCGGGTCGATCATCAACGCCTAGCTGATCGTGGCGATCGGCATATTTTGCTTAACGCCCTCGTCCTCGGCGACAAGAAGGGAAATCGTCCCCGACTGCGAAGCGACGATTTCCATGTCGGCCTTGTCGACCGCTACCTCCGCGATCAGGTCGCCCTCCTCGACGTGGTCACCGTTACCGACAAACCAGGTGGATACGACGCCCTCGGCATCGGGATCATTCTCAGACATTGCGGGGAACAGGATTTCTGCCATCTGACTTCTACTTCCTCAGCATCTCGATAACGGCTGCGCGAATGCGCTCCGGCGTAGGTAGGACCGCCATTTCCAGTGCGCGTGCATAGGGCAGCGACACATCAGGGACCGCAACGCGGACTGGCGGAACCTTGAACAATGAAGGGTCTCGCTCGGTCACTCGGGCGATGATTTCGCCGGTGAGGCCGAACGACTCGTAGTCTTCGTCGACGACGATCAGCCGACCGGTCTTGGCTACGGATTCCAGGATGGCGTCGGTGTCCAGTGGCACCAGGCTGCGCAGGTCCACTACCTCGCAGTCAATACCCTGCTCGGACAGCTCGTCGGCCACATCGAGTGCGTGGTGCACCGACAAGGACAGTGTGACGATCGAAACGTCGGTGCCGGGGCGAACAACATTCGCCTTGCCCAGTTCGATCTCGTAAGGTTCGCGCGGCACCGAGCCGAGTGACCGGCTGGTTTTCGCCATCCACGAAAGACCCATGATGCCTTTGTGAAACATGTATACGACGGGGTTGTCGTCACGAATGGCGGCGATCATCATGCCCTTGGCATCTTCGGGCGAGCTGGGAACGACGACCTTCATCCCCGGCAGATGCGCGAAGGTACCCCACAGGCATTGCGAATGTTGCGCGCCATCGGAATACCCGCCGCCGACGGCAGTCATCAACACGAGCGGAACCTTCACGTTACCGCCGGACAGGAAGTAGATCTTGGCCATGTGGTTGTAGATCTGGTCCATGCAGACCCCAAAGAAGTCCACAAACATCAGCTCGACGATGGGGCGCAGGCCTTCGATCGCCGCCCCGACAGCCGCGCCGATGAAGGCGGTTTCCGAGATCGGGGTATCGATGATCCGTTCGGGTCCGTACTTCTCTATGAGTCCCGCGGTCTGGTCGAAGACTCCGCCAAACTTGCCGATGTCCTCCCCCATCACGAAAACCGAATCATCACGGTCCAGTTCGGAAGATATCCCTTCGACGATCGCCTTGGCGACGGTCAACTTTCGGGTGCTACGTGCGGCAGCGGTGGGCGTTTCAGTGGTCATTGTCGACTTCCTGTGAGCGGTGCCTGCGGTCTAGACGAACTGGTAGTCCCGGGCTGTCCCGGTATCGGGAACCGGAGACTGCTTGGCGAACGCGATTGAACTTTCCACCCTGTCCACTGCCCAGGCCCTCGTCGCCGCCACCAGCTCGTCGTCGACTGCGCCGGCTTCGCGAAGGCGACTCTCATAAAGCGGGATAGGATCGAGAGCGGCAGTGCCGTCGGGATTGGGTCGGTAGACCTGTACATCACCCTCAAAATGTCCTGACAGACGCAATGTTTCGACTTCGATAAGGGTGGGACCGCCCCCGCTTCGCGCTCGTTCAATGGCTTCACCGGCCACCTCGTAGACCGCCTCCACATCGTTGTCCTTGACGAGGGCACCCGGAATGCCATAGGCAACCGCGCGATCGGCATTGGAGGCCACACAGGTTGACTGTTCCTTGGACACCGACACACCCCAACCGTTGTCCTCCACCACGAACACCACCGGTAGATTCCAGAGTGCCGCCAGGTTGAGAGACTCGTGGAACGCGCCCTGGTTCGCCGCGCCCTCCCCGCACACCCCAAAGGCCACTTGTCCAGCCCCCCTACGTTTGAAGGCCATTCCAATGCCCACAGCGGTGGGCAGTCCCTCGGCGATGATCCCGGAACAAGAGAAATGCACATCCTGGTCGAACAGGTGCATGTGACCACCGCGGCCCCTACCAAGTCCGTCGATGCGGCCGAAGATCTCGGCGGTCATCTTGTTGATATCGACACCCTTGGCCAGCGCCCACCCGTGCGGCCTATGCGGCCCGGTGACCGCGTCATCGCGCCGCAAGTGGGGGTAGAAGCCGGCGGGGACTGGTTCTTGACCTGTCGAGACGTGCATCTCCCCGGGGATGAGGCCCTGAGCGATATTGAAACTGGGCTTCTTATCCGCGTGATACTCCCGGAGGATCGCTTCCTCATAGACCCGGATCAAGTACATCATCCGGTACAACTCGATTCTTACGGCACTGTCCATCCCTGGTTCTCCTCAGCGTCGTGGCCTCTTTACACCTTCTTCGCGGACGGGAGTGCTTGCAACGGTGGATATTTCATATACTCAGGGGCCAACTTGCCCTGTCGTGTCAGCTGACCGCAGCAGTGACGAAAACGATGCGGTGGTAGATGTCGTCATCCGTCGCCGGCAATCCGTACCTGACGAACAGATCCGATGCTGCGAATTGTGTAGCCAGCCAGCCGTGCTCGCCAAGAAGTTCGGACAACTCCGATCGCGTAGGCGGTGCCGTCCCGCTGCCTACGGCGAGATTCACCGTGCTGCCGGCAGGGCGCGCACTATGCGCCATTGCGGATGCGATCAGCTCGGTCAGCCCCTTATCGTCGGCGGTGTCCGCGGCGAACCGGCTACCGGAGACGCTGATCCTCGCGATGTTGTTCAACAACATCCGCTGGGTCGGCGGAGGCAGATAGGGAAGGAGTCCCTCGGCGATCCAGACCGTGGGCAGGCTTCTGTCGTAGCCGCACCGCAGCAGTGGCGTCACCCACTCCCCGATCAGATCGGCGGCCACCGGCCTCCGTAAAGCGCGGGGTTTTGCGGACATCTGAGCCATGACCGCCGTCTTGAAATCTGTGACGCCGGGCTGATCAACCTCGTACACAGTAGTGTCGACCGGCCATTCAGTGCGGTATGACCGGGCGTCAAGTCCGGCACCCAGAATCACCACTTGCCGGATGCCGGCGTCGGTAGCCGCCATCAGATAGTCGTCGAAGAATTTGGTTCGGGCTGCTATCCAGTCGACTAATCGCGGTATCGCAAAACGGGTTTCGTCGTGGCTGTCGCGCTGCTCGGCGAGTCCGATAAAGAACTCGTCACCGACCGCTCTCACCAGAGTGGCCGCGAAGAGGTCTTTGATCAGTGGGGAGGATCTGCACGTAGCCACCGCACGGGCGGCCGCTGTTTCGGTGGCGGTCAGGCCCACACCGGATGCTGGATCCCAGTCGTTGTGGTCGATGTGCTTCCCCATTCTTCACAGGCTCAGCTGTGTAATGCGCGTCTGTCGCGCGATCAGGTACCGATCACTGCTGAGCTTTCGGTCGTACTCCAGACTTGCGAACACAGACATCACCTTGGACACGGGCCTGGCAGGCAAGCCGGACGGAGCGAGTCCTGCGTACCAGAGCGGGCACAAGCTGCAATGTGTCCTGTTCGAGTTCGCCGACCTCTGATAGCTGGTTCCCACCGGTGAGCACCTCTACCCAGCAGATTGAACAGGTGCCGTCGCCCCCGCAAAGTGACGGCCACCGATATCCGCTTCGCAGGGCCGCGCCCATGATGGTTTCACCGTCGTCGGCCTCAAGAACGATGTGACGCGGTTCGACGGTGACCCAATGTTTTTCGGCGGGCATCTCCTACTTCGAAAGGTACTCGGACAGCACGCGATGCAGGTTGGCGACGTTGCCGTCGGGGCGGCCCCAGACCGGACCGCGGTAGCCGATGGAGTGCACACCGCGCTGCCACACGGGCAAGTTTGTCAAGTCCTGCATGAGCACCGCGCCCCACGCCTTGGTGTCACGCCAGTCCGGATAGAACTCACTCTCCAACGCCGGACGTTCAGCGCCGTCTGCGAACTGCTTCAGATAGTAGGCATCGAACAGACACTCTTCGTGATTCCGCCCGTTCGGACGGAACCTGAAGATCAATGCGTTTCCGGCGTTGCAGGGAATGGTGAAGTTGGGAAACACGTTCCACAGTTCGCCGGCGAGCAGTTCCGAATCATCAAATTGACTGAGATCGATGCCCTCGGCCGCGGACTGCTGGCGGCGGATATCGGCGAAGAAGGATCCCATCGAGACGTCCTCGGGGAGCGCTTTGACCGTATCCATCAGCGAGTTCGCCATGTCGACGTCTCCTTCGTTGATGAAGTCGAACCCACCCAGGTCTGAGAGCAAGGCCATCAGCACATCGGAGCGATCACCACCGTCCTCCAGGCGTGGACTCGATCTGCCCATGTTGCCGGGTTTGATCCGATGCATCCCGTGGTCACCGTGTTGTTCGTAGATCATCCCGGTGTCGTCGAAATACCTCAGCGCCTGCGGGTGTGTCCCGATCGCGTGGTAGGTCTCGATAAATGCTTCGTGGCACAGTTTCCAGTTAGCGGCGATGACGGTGGTCCGTTTGCGGGTGCACGTCATCTTGTCGATGCCATAGTGTTCGACATGGCCCCGCACCGGGCCCAGGAACTCATCCAGCGATACTGCGTCGGTATTCATGTTGATGAACACGAAGCCGGCCCAGACTTCGGCTTTGCATTCGGGTAGTTGCAGCGCCTCAGGAGAGATGGCATCCTGATCGAAATCCTGCGGATCGATGACCTCGTTCAACGAGCCGTCGAGATTCCAGCACCAGGAGTGAGAACGGCAACGCAGTTCCGCGCACGACCCACTGCCCTCCTTCAGGCGCATGCCCCTGTGCTGGCACGCATTGTGGAAGGCCCTGATCTGTCCGTCCTTGCCACGCACGATCAGAACTGACTGATCGGCAATTGTGTACTCGCAGTAGTCGCCAGGGTTCTGCACCTCTTCAACTCGGCAGGCGACCTGCCAGGTCTGCGGCCAGAGCTTCTCGTTCTCCAGCTGGGCGAACTCCGGCGAAATGTACCGGTCACGTATACCGAATTCCGCCCCGGAGCTGCGGTACCCACAGCTGGTCCCGCATTCTGGTCTTGTTGTCATCGAAACTACCCTTCTGGATTCATCGCTGATTTTCCGTATCGCGCCGATACCCTTCGATCAGCCATCCGCTATGCCTAACTAGTTCAGTTGGTTCGGAGGCGATGTCACCATGCCTCAGTTTTCAGATCGTTACAGCTACGCTTTCGAGTACCGGATATGGCTGTCGGGCCACCTATTTCACCTGTCGGGTGCTGCCGCGGCGCCCGGTGTCACCCAGGACCACACAGACGACCCAGCCTCGGCCCCCGCTCCGTAGATGTGGCTCGAGGGCTGACCGGGTGTTCCGCTTCGGCCGTCAGGAGATGCCCAGGAGCTCAGCTGCCGTGCCACCGTAGAACTTCGACTCCTGTTCCGGGGTGATGCCGCCCAGCACCGCCCCGAATGTCTTCAGCGGGTCGGCGAAGCCCTCGCTGTGTGGCCAGTCACTTCCGAACATGACGTTGTTCTCAAGGCCACCCGTTTCGATGTAGGTGGCGATGGGTTCCATCGGGTTCACCGTGCTACGAAAGTGGTCGAGGAGGTACTCACTCGGCTGCCGCTTGAGTTGGACCGAGTGCCGGCGCGCGATTGCCTCGTAGCCATAGGAGATATCAAGGCCGGGGCCGTTCACGACGCTACCGGTGCTTCCCGGGATGCCTTCGCCGCTCATACCGATGAGTCCGTTGATCCAGCCCGCGGTGAGCTCCACGGTCGCGAACTTGAGTGCCGGGAACCTGTCGAAGACACCGTTGAGAATCAAGTCCGCCGCAGCTACCTGGACGCCCAGGTGTGAGAACGTCATATCGAGGGCAGTGAACAGCGGGTCACCGGCATCGACGAGCCAGCCCTCCTCGAGGCCGCTCGCGCGGACGTCGCCGTCCTGGATGTGGAAGATCGGAACGATTCCGTTGTCCAGGAACGCCTTCCATGCGCGGTCGTGGTCGGGGTGAGACATTCGCCGCCCGTCGACCAGACCGTATGAGACCAATGCGGCCTTGATGCCGTTGCTTCCCAGGTAGGCCAGTTCGTTCTCCAGCCAACCCTGATCCCCACCGCGGAGAGTGACGTGGCCCGTCGGCTCCAGACGCCCGCCGCCCTCCTGCCGAACGGCTACGGCCCAACGGTTCCAGGCGGTCAGATTCGCGCGAATGATATCGACTCGGTCATGCACATAGCGACCCCACACCGCACCGAAGTGTGGATACAGGATCGACTTGTCTACGCCGATCTCATCCAGCTGACCGACCCGCGCCTTGGCATCAATGCAAGAGGCCGGCATGTCTGCAACGTAGTCGATTTCAGCCGGCTTTCTGTCCTTCCAGTTCTGCCACGGGCTGAAGAAGGACACGAACCCGTCCTCCGGGACCGTCTTCGCGTAGATCCACATCTGCTGATTGGACACCCGCGACCACAGCCACGGATAGCCGAGCTCGTCCCGCGTCATCTCAAGCGCGAGATCCTTCTTGTCGGGGTCGCAATAGTCCAGCCACATGTTCGGGTATTCGAACAGATGCTGGTCGAAGTCGAAGATCACGATGGCCCTCCGTTTGTAGTGGCGCAATATGTATGCGCTGATGTGCTAGACCCAAACTAGTTCGAGCCGTTCAGTGGGAGAACCGGCCGAAATTCAGATGGCGCGAGTCTGCATCGCTCCGGGTGGGGCCGTCAGAAGCCCATGCTGCGCCCGATGAGATCCTTCATGATCTCGGTGGTTCCGCCGTAGATCGTCTGAATCCGGGCGTCGACGAAGTCCTTGGCGACCTTGTACTCGTTCATGTAGCCGTAGCCACCGTGCAGTTGCAGGCAGGAATCCATGACGCGGTTTGCCAGTTCGGTGCACCACCACTTGGCTTTTGCGGCGTCGACGGCGGTGCACTCATTGTCCAGCACGCCCCGTAGACAGCGATCGACGAACTGCTCGGCGATATCGAGTTCGGTGTCCAACTCGGCCAACACGAACCTATTGTGCTGAAAGCTCCCGATGCTCTGCCCGAACGCCTTGCGGTCCTTCACGTACTGCAATGTCTGACGAAAGGTCTCACGGGCACCCGCGATCGCAGCGATCGCAATGGACAGGCGTTCGGACGGCAGGTTCGCCATCAGGTGATAGAAGCCACGGTTCTGCTCGCCGAGAAGATTCGCCGCGGGAACCCGAACGTCGGCGAAGTGCAGTTCCGCGGTGTCCTGGGCGGGTTGACCGATCTTGTCGAGTTTGCGACCGCGTTCAAAGCCTGCCATTCCGCGCTCGACCACTAGGAGCGAGAAGCCCTTGTGGCCGGCCTGGGGATCGGTACGTGCCACCACGATGATGAGGTCGCTGTTTATCCCCGCCGAAATGAATGTCTTGGAGCCGTTGAGAATCCAGTCGCCGCCGGAGCGCACCGCAGTAGTTCGGATGCCCGCCAGATCGCTACCAGCACCTGGCTCACTCATCGCGATGGCACCGATCAGTTCACCGGCTACGAATCCGGGCAGCCAACGTTGTTTCTGTTCGGAAGTGGCTAGTTCCTTGAAGTACGTTCCGACGATATCGTTGTGCACGCCCAAGGCCGGCGTCAAGAAGCCGAACTTCGCAAGCTCTTCGACCACGACCGCGTTGAACCGGAAGTCATCCGAGCCGCCACCGCCGTATTCCTCGGGCATGTTGAAGCCAATCAAGCCGTAGCGCGCGGCCGCCACATAGGCGGACCTGTCGACGATCTTGTCGTGCTCCCACTTGGCGGCGTTCGGGGCAACCTCCCGCTCGATGAACTGGCGGGCCGTCTGCCGCAGCTGTTCATGCTCAAGGTCGAAGATCAATCGCTTCATGGAGTTCCTCTTTCAAATCTCGCCACGACATTCCGCGGCACCTGACAGCCCTCGACTTTTCCGCGGGCTACATCGGAGCATGTTTTCTCGTACGTCAGCTCGTCTCGGCCACTGGAAACCGGTAGTTCTCGAACTGAGCACGGAGGGTCTTCTTGCTGAACTTGCCGACACTCGTCTTGGGTACGACGTCGATGAATTCGACTCCATCGGGTATCCACCACTTGGCCACGCGCGATTCCAGGTGCTCGACGATCTCCTCGACTGTCAGCGACTCGCCCGCCTTCACGACGACGCAGGCCAACGGCCGTTCCACCCAGCGATCATGTGGTATCGCAATGACAGCGGCTTCGGAAACCTTGGGATGCGCCATGATCTCGTTCTCCAGTTGCACCGAGCTAATCCACTCACCACCGGATTTCACGAGATCCTTACTGCGGTCGACGAGGAGCACAGAGCCGTATCGATCGCACACCGCGACGTCACCGGTGCTGAGCCAGCCGTCCCCGGTGAACGCTGCGTTGTGGTCATCGCTGTGGTAGTAGGAGCGTGCGATCCATGGACCCGACACTTGGACCTCGCCCGTGGTGTCGTTGTCCCATGGCACTTGCGCACCGGTACCGGGATCGACCACCCGGAGATCCACCAACGGAACCGGCGGACCCTGGCGAGCATGCGCGTCGGCGCGCTCTTCCTCGCTACATCCGCTGTGCTGTGTCCGTGGTGTGCATACCGTGGCAATGGGGCTGGTCTCGGTCATCCCCCACACCTGTGTCACGGGTATGCCGATCACGTCCAAATACTTCTGCGACAGCGCTTTCGGCACCGCCGATCCACCACTGAGGACGAGCCGCAGCGCCGAGAGGTCGTAGTCGTCCAGTAGCGGCGCCGCGCTCGTCCAGATCGTGGGGACCGCCGCGGTGACGGTGACCTTGTTCTCGGCTAGCAGCCCGAGTAGCGCTTCGGGGCTCATGTTCGGACCAGGTAGCACCAGGGCGGTACCGGTGAGCAGTGCTGCGTAGGGGAGTCCCCACGAGTTGGCGTGGAACATGGGCACGATCGGCATCACGACATCCCGCTCGGCCAGCCCCAGTACATCGGCGGCGAGCGCTGCCAACGAATGCAGCACAGTGGAGCGATGGGAATAGGCCACGCCCTTCGGATTTCCGGTGGTTCCGGAGGTGTAGCACATGGCCGCCGCCGCATTCTCGTCGGCGATGACGAAATCACCCTCGTACGGTTCGCTGATAGCGAGGAGTTGGTCGTACTGCACGACCCTCGGGCTGTCGGGGATCTCTTCGGCAGATCCGTCGTCGATGACCACGAAGTACTTCACCGTCGATAACTGGTCTGCCAGCGGCCACAACACCGGAAGCAGCGACCGGTCGACGAACATGATCTCGTCCGCTGCGTGGTTCACGATGTAGACGATCTGCTCGGGGAAGAGCCTGATGTTCACGGTATGCAGAACGCGGCCGGTGCAGGGAGCGGCAAGGTACAGCACGAGGTGCTGTTCGGTGTTCCAGCAGAACGTCCCAATCCTGGCGTCGCCGCCGATGCCGAGCGTATCGAAGGCCGTCGCCAGCTGCCGGACCTGCCGGCACACGGCCGAGACGGTGGATGTCGACACGGTACCCCCAGCGGTGGCGGTGACGACATTCTTGTGGCCGAAGTACCGCTCGGCACGATGAAAGATGCACGGCAGCACCAGCGGACGGTCCTGCATTAGTCCAAGCACGGCATCCTCTTCAAGCTCTTCCGGCAAAACGAGCCCTCCGGTGTCAACCCGGCAGCGCGATCGACTTCGCCTCCAGGAACTCTGCGAAGCCCTCCGCACCGAGATCCCGCCCGAGACCACTCTGCTTGTAGCCACCGAACGGCGTATCTACCGCCAGCCAGACCGCACCGTTGATTCCGACCGTGCCGGTGCGCAGACGTCGTGCGACGCCTACGGCTCGGTGGGTATCGCTGCTGTGCACGGCGGCCGACAGCCCGAAGACACTGTTGTTGGCGATTCTCACTGCGTCGTCATCATTCTCGTAAGGGATGACCGCGAGGACGGGGCCGAAGATCTCCTCCTGCGCGATCACCGCATCGGGGTCGACGTCACAGAACAGCGTAGGTTCGACGTAGTAACCCACCGGCATGTAATCGGGCCTGCCCCCACCGACGACCAGGCGGGCTTCCTGCTTGCCCTTGTCGATAAGCCTGAGGATCCGCTCTCGCTGACGCGCATTCATCACCGGTCCGACAATCACATCGGGATCGGTGGGATCGCCACAGCGCAGCGCCTCGAACGCGGCTTTTGCGACTGCCACACCCTCGTCGTAGCGGCTGCGCGGCAACAGCAGCCGCGTGGTCAACGCGCAGCCCTGACCCGCGTGTGCGCAGACGCCAGCGATCTGGGCAGCCAACGACGGCAGGTCCGCGTCATCAAGGATGACGTTCGCGGATTTGCCTCCCAGTTCCAGGCAGACTCGCGTCACATTGTCGGCTGCCGACGCCATGATGCGCTTCCCGACGCCGGTGGATCCGGTGAAGTGGATTAAGTCGACCCTGGGGTCTTGTACCAGCACTTCACCGAGCAGCGGGTCCGCGCCTGTCACAACGTTGACGACGCCGGCGGGGATATCGGTTCGCTCGACGATAATTCGACCGAGCTCCGTACCGCTCCATGGGGTGTCGGGGGACGGCTTCAGGACGATGGTGCATCCCGCGGCCAGCGCCGCGGACAGTTTGAACACGTTCGACGGCAGTGAATAGTTCCACGGCGTGATCGCCGCAACCACGCCGATCGGCTCCCGAAGCACCGTACGCGCAGATGTCACGCCGGCCAACGTGTCTCGCGCTGAGATCTGGACCTCGTAGGGATAGTTGGTCGCAAGATCGGCCCAGTAGGAAACCGCATCCAGCATGGTGTCGAGCCAGATCGAATGCGTCAGCGCGACCGGGACACCGGCCTCCTGGACCAGGATATTGCGCAGCTCTTCCTGTTCGGCGTACAACCCGTCGCGAAACTGCCGGAGGCAGTGAGCACGGAATTCGTGATCACGTGACCAAGTCGAGTTGTCGAAGGCTTCCCGCGCCGAAGCGATCGCGATATCGGCGTCGGCGCGGCTGCAATCCGGCGCCTCGCCGATACTCGCTTCGGTCGCGGGATTGATATTCTGATAGGTCCGACCGCCCGCCGCCTGACGCAGCACGCCGTTGATCAGCAAGCTCGTCATCGGAGACCTCCGGCCTGGCTGGGGGTGGCGGGCATCAGCTCGCCCGACGAATTTCGGACGTGCGGTGTCTCAGTGGACTTGCGACGCTTCATCTTGCATTCCATAACGTGATCGGCAGCTGACGCTGTACATGGCCGGGATTGCACACGGTCGACGAAGCTGTCACGCAGCCGACAGCGTCGTCGCCCGTGGCTGTCCATTCGATTCCTCGGGGTCCTACTTCTTGCCCGTGAAATAGGCTTCGACGTCGGGCAACTGGGAGAGACCCTCCAGTAGGCCGCGCGGGTCGAAGTAGTCCGTCCACCGGGAAATCTTGCCGTCGCGGAGCTCAAAAACCCCGACCACCGGGACGCGCAGGATCACCTCACCCGCCTGGGTGCTACCGACGTCAACCCGCTCGGTGAACACCACCCCGTCAGTACCCTCGGCGATGTGCAGCAGGTCGATGTTCATGTTGTAATCGCCGAACACCTCGCCGCTCATCTCGTGCTTGGACACGATGTCTTCGATGCCCACCGAGGGCGGGAATCCCGTGTTCTCCCACACAGCGTCATCGGTCATGGTCGCGCGCAGGTGTGCCGGCACTGCGGACAGCGGCTGCTGCATGCCATCGATGAATCTGCGGACGACGGCCTCATTGTTCATGTCATCTACTCCTGTTCTGTGGTGCTGTGAAAGGGACGAACGGGCTGCAGGCCCGGACTCAACCACGGTGTGTGCGTCCACATCCCGTGCCGATCGGCGGGAGCCCGCGAGGTACCGGGCCTGTTGGTGTTTCAGCCTCAAGGTGGTTGCCATGAGTCTGCTTCTGCCGGTGCCACCAACGTAAGAGGCGTAAATTCAGATAGAGCGCTGCGCCACTGTCTAACCCAGCGTGTCAAACGATCTCGACTGCGCCTCAACATCTGGAAGCCAGTTCACAAGAGTCACTTCATTGGGGATCGTGACGAAATCAGGCCTCATCGCCATGCCGACCTTCAGCGCCGGGCGGCCCGGAATGTGGCCGCCCAGGCGTACTTCCGGGGCGTCTTCGAGCTCGACGAGGACGAAGGTATACGGAACCGGAAATGCCGCGTGTACCTGATGTTCGGCCACGGTCCACGACACCAGCCACGCCTTCGGACCAACCACCTTCCACTCTGTCGTCCATGACCGGCAGGTATGGCAGTAGGACCGCGGAAGATGCAGTACCACACCGCAGTTGGCGCAGACGCAGACGGCGATCTCCCCCCGTTGTGCGGCCAGCCAGAACCCTGCTGTGTCCGGGTCGTTGGTCACCGGTAGCAGCGGCATGTCGCTCACAGTCAGGTGAGCTGTTCGAGCTTGGCAACGTCCATGTTGAACAGCGACGCGGCGTTACGCCACAGAATCTTCTCCTTTGTCGAGTCGCTGACCCCCTTCAGCCCTTCGTTAATCGAGTGATCGATCTCGGCCTTGTCCAGGCACGTCTGGTGCGGGTAGTCGGTCTCGAACAGCAGGTTGTCCTCGCCGATGGCCTCGATATGCCACGGCTGAAGATCCTCGTACCAGTAGTTCGCGTACACCTGCCGACGGCAGTAGTCGCTGGGCAGCATGCCATCCTTGTCGAACTCCGGACGTTCAAGCCACGGCTCGTACTTCTTGAAGTGAAAGTCCAGCGCCTCCAGCAGGAACGGAATCCAACCGATTGCGCTTTCAACCGATACGAACCGCAGGTTCGGGTAGCGCGCCAGAACGCCCGACATCAACAGATCGGCCAGCGTGATACCGCTCTCCAGGAAGAAGCAGGGCGTGAGGCGGGCGAGCGTGGCGCGCCACCCCTCCACCCTGGTTCGCTCGTCATTCATGTGGGCGCCCAAATCCCCGCCACCCACGTGGAAGCTGATCGACAGTCCAGTGGCTTCGGCCGCAGCCCACATGCGATCCCAGTGGCGATCACCCAACAGCGGCTGCCCATGCTGATGCGGCTTACCTGTCGACACGAGTCCCTTGTGGCCTGCGGCTGCGCAACGCTCGATCTCAGCAACCGCCGCATCCACATCCCAGTATGGGATCAACGCCAGAGAGAGCAGCCGGTCCGGGGCGATGGAGCTCCATTCCAACAGGAAGTCGTTGTATGCCTGCAACGCGGCAGTTTGGAACTCCAGGGCATCCGCGCCCGCGGCGGCGAAGATGTTCGGCCCGACGAACCCGAGGTTGGGGAACAACGCGGCAGCCTGTATTCCGTAAGCATCCATCACCTCCAACCGCGCCTTGGCGTCGAATGCCGAAGGATGCATCGACGAGAAGCGCTCTGCGTAATCGGGGAATCGCGGCGAGCGAATTGGCTTGCCGTCCTCATCCGGCACCATGATGCAGGTTCCCACCGTGAACACGGGTTGACCGTTCATGCACCAGAACTCGCCCTGGCGCTCGTCAATCCACTTCACCTCTGGGACAAGATTTCCCCAGCGCTTCTTGGACATCCGGCTGGTCCAGAGATCGGGCGGCTCGGTAATGTGTGTGTCAGTGTCGATGATCAATGTAGAAGCGGCCATGATTCCTCCGATTGGGCCATGAAGTTGGCAGGGACGTGGTCGTTAGTCGAAGAATGCCTTCGCGACCTTCAGTGCGGCAATGGGACCAAATTCAGATGGTGAGCTGTTCCGGCGGCGAGGTGCGGTTAAGTACCGACGACAAATGTCGCGACAGTAGTGACAGACCCACCGATGTTCAGCAGCCCCACCTTTCGGGCGTTGGGCACCTGGTAGTCCCCGGCCCGGTCGGTGACCTGTCGGGCACCGTCGAGCAGCATCCGCACGCCGGTGGCTCCCACGGGGTGCCCAAGTCCGAGCAAGCCACCGCTGGGGTTGATCGGTAGTTCGCCGCCAGGCTCGATGACGCCGTCTTCGATGGCCTGCCAGGACTTTCCGGGAGGTGTGATCCCGAAATGGTCGATGGCAAGGTACTCCGATACCGAGAAGCAGTCGTGCGTCTCGATGAGGTCCAGATCGGCCGGCCCGCTGCAGCCGGCCCGACGATAGGCGTCCAGGATCGCCTGGCGCAGATGGGGGAATACGTACTCGTCTTCGGCGCTCGAGGTGAGCTTGTCTTCCAACAACATCGTTCCTGTCCGATGCCCCCACCCCAGGATCCGCGGCACGCTCTCCAGTGGCACCTTGTGATGGCGGGCCCAACTCGATGCGTAACGTTCGGAGGCAAGGACGATCCCCGCCGAACCGTCGGTGATGCGGCTGCAGTCCTGGCGCCGAAGCTGCCCGGCCACCACGGGATTCTGGATGTCGTCTTCGTAGAACGACTCGCTGGTCAGCTCCCAGTCCCGGGTCTGTGCACGAGGGTTCCGGCGCGCATTGGTGATGTTGATCTCGGAGATCCGGCCCAGGTGCCGGTGGTCGATACCGTACCGGAGTTCGTACTCCTGCCCGATACGTCCGAACATCGCCGGCCAGGGGAACGGTTCGTCGATGACCTCGCGCCCAACCCAGGCGGCGCAATCCAGCCTGCGTCCTGCCTCCTGTCCGCCGATATTACGGAGCACTTCCACACCGACGACCAACGCGGCGTCGTACCTTCCACTTTCGAGATCGGCCATCGCGGCCAACGCGGCCATACTGCCCGAGGCGCAAGCTGCTTCATGACGTGAACTCGGCTTACCGGCAAGGGCCGGATCGACGGCCGCCACTAGTCCGCCGAGGTGACCCTGCCCGTTGAAGATCTCCCCAGCGAAGTTACCAACGTGAGTGACGCCGATATCGCACGCATCGATCCGCGCATCGTCGAGCGCTCCGACAACCGCGCCCTCGACAAGTGGAAAGACGTTGCCGTCAGGCGCCTTCTGCGCGAAGTCGGATTGCCAGCCGCCCAGTATGTAAGTCGCCTTTGTCATGGTGTTCTCCTCAGTCCTTTCATCGGAAGTCGGCCATACGGAGCCACGTCGTCACTCGCGGCGCAGGATGAGAGCGCTGCTTCCGGGGCCCGGCATACCGGATGTGACGAGGCAGGTTTGCACGTTGGGCACTGTCGCCGTTGATTCGCCACGCAGTTGACGCACGCCCTCGACGATGTGACTGAGTCCGTGGACGTAGCCGTCCGCTAGATTGCCGCCCGAGGTATTAATGGGTAGTGACCCGCCGAGTTCGAGTGCACCGCTGGCGGCGAAGGGCCCGCCTTCGCCGCGCTTACAGAAGCCGTAGTCTTCGAGCTGCATCAGTACCGTGATCGTGAAGCAGTCATAGATCTGCGCGACGTCGATGTCCACCGGCCCGAGGCCTGCGAGCCGGTAAAGTCGGCGGGCGAGTGCGCTGCTGCTGTTGGTGAGCGGGCCGGTCAGCAGGTTGCCCCACAGGCCGCCCTGTCGAGGAGTCGTTTCGTCACCTTGCGCTACGGCTCTGATCAGGATGGTGGGCTTATCGGTATCGTGCGCGCGCTCGACCGACGATACGATCACTGCCGCTGCGCCGTCGGTCTCCAGACAGAAGTCGAAGCGTCGCAGCGGATCTGCGATCATCCGCGAGTCCAGGTACCTCTCCATGGTCAACGGATTTCCGTACCGTTGTGCCTTCGGGTTCTCATTCGCGCGGCGGTGACACGTCACTGCGATATGCCCCAGCTGCTCACTGGTGGTGCCGTAGTCGGCCATGTGTTTCCGTGTGAAGAGCGCATACGCCATCCCCGGCGATTGCAACCCGTAGGGCGACAGAAATTCGAGATAGCTTCCGGCGCCGCCCGCTGTTTTCCCACTGGACCAGTCGCGTCCGAATCGTCTGCCGGATCGGCCGTTGAGGGATCGGAACACGAGTACGTTCTTCGCCTGACCCGAGAGGATCGCGCTGACTGCCAGGCCCACCATTCCGCAGGGCGCGGAACCGGCCCAACTGCCCGCAGCCCAGAAGTTGACATTCACCAACCCGAGGGTTGCGGCGAGATCGGCGTGCAGCACCTCGTCCATCTCACAGCGAACAATGCCGTCAATCTCAGCCGGCTGCAGTCCTGCGTCGGCGATCGCCTGGCTTCCTGCTTGCGCGGCGAGGGTCAGTGTCGTGCGCCCGGAATTGAAACTGAAGTCTGTTGTCCCGACGCCGACGATGGCGCAGCGGTCCCGATTCATCGCTTGTGACGACGTCAGCGCCACGACCTGATTTGTGTTCATCGGCGTTCCCATGACACGCCGGCCTGCTCGCGATCCCAGGTGTCCGGCGTTACGCCCTCGTCGCGGAGCAGGTACTTATGTATCCGACCCAGCGGGCTCACCGGCAATTCCGTTCGGAACTCGATATATCGGGGTAAGGCGAAATAGGGCACCCGGTCCTTCGACCATTCGAACAACTCGGCGGGCGTCAGCTCGGATTCCGGACGGAGGACGGCAGTCACCTTCACGTCGTCCTCGGTGACCTCGGAGGGAACCGCGTGGACCGCGACCTCGGTGATATCGGGATGCCCCATGTAGGTCACCTCGACCTCCTGGCTCGAGATGTTCTCGCCGCGCCGTCTCATGTAGTCGTTCTTGCGATCGGCAAAGTAGAAGAAGCCGTCCCCGTCGATTCGGCCCAGGTCACCGGTGTGGAACCATAGGTTCTTAGTCGCCTCGACGGTTGCCTCCGGCCGACGCCAATAGCCCTGGAACATCACGTTGTTTCGCCGTGGCCGACAGATCACCTCGCCCACTTCGCCGATTGGGACGTCGTTGTCGCGCTCATCGACGATGCGGACCTCGAGATCCTCGGAGTTGAATTTGCCAGCTGATTCCGGGGGTGCCGAGTCATCGGGTTCCTGGAAGGTCACCGGAAAGACTTCCGTCATTCCGTATCCCTTGGCGCCGGGACTTTCTACGCCGAATCGCTCCCGCCACACCCGCTGCACTGTTTCCGGGAACGGCACCGCGTGCACCATCCTGATCTGCCCGAAGCAACGCTTCATCTCAGGTGTGTCCGGACCCTGCGCGATGATCGCCGGCAGCCCGCCGATCAGATTGACCACGCGGGCCCCGGTTCTCTCGATCTCGGGCCAGAAGCCCGAAGCCGAAAACCGCTTTGCGAGCGCCGCAGTACCACCGAGCATCATGGTTCCGATCAACGTCATCGATAAGACGTTGAGATGGAACATCGGCAGCGGATTCCAGTTCAGTTCATCCGGCTGCCGTTGCGTCTGAACCAGACCCCGGCGGGCGATGTTCACCGCATATCCGTGACTTATCATGCAGCCTTTGGAGGGACCGGTCGTACCACCGGTATAGGTCAGGCACATGAGGTCGTCCGCGTTGGCGCTCACCAGGCCAGGCACCGGCCGGTTCCGGTAGTCATCGAGGGGTTCGATCCGCAGTTGACAGACTTGGCTGAAGCGTTCGGATCCGCGTTGCAGGACGATGTCGACATGGGGCAATTGGGAGTCGATCGCTGCCAGGCGATCCACTAGGTCCGGCTCCGCAATCACCACGGCCGCACCGGTATCGGTGACAACGTGCCGGAGGAATTCTCCGCGCAAGGCGGTGTTTGTGCCCACCCATACCGCGCCGAGCATGTTCGCGCCAATCCACGACGCGGTCGCGTCGATGTGGGTGTCCTGCAGGCTGACCACTGTCTGCCCCTTGCGTACCCCAAGGGCGTGCAATGCGCCCGCGAGGTCAAGGGAACGCTCCCAGACTTCCGCATAGCTGTACACCTCCCCGGCGAAATCCAGGTAGGCGGAGTCCGGGTGCCGTTCGACACAACTGGCCAGAAGCTCAACGACACCGGATTCGGTCCCGGTCATCTTGTCCCACATCGTTATGTGCTTCCACTCCTGTTCGTTGGCACTCGGCCGGCATCTGCGCGGCCGTCTCATGACCAGCTGTTCACTACCGTGTTCTGGCGCGATCGGCACCACAGGCCGCGCTATTCGAGTGAATACGCTGCGGGCGGCGACAACAAGCGACGCCATTTCAGATGGCCAGCGGGTGAGCTTCGAGTGTTCGGTGGAATGCGTAGGGCCACATACGACCTTGTTGTCGGACCGACGCCGATCGGCTAATGGCCCATTTCGAAACCTATTGCACCTTGCGATGCGACACCTAGCGCAGACGATATATGTGCCGCTGTTCTAGCGACGGTGGATACGATCTGTTCCCTCGCCCGTTGAGGACGGCTCGATGAAAAGGCCGCACCCAATGCCATCAACCCGGTATCTGAAGCCAAAGGCACTGCGACACAGGATATCCCGTAGGCGAACTCTTGGTTGCTACTCGCGCTGTCGCCCGCTGCGAGCTCATGTTCCAACCGCCCCGGGGTCGTCACGGTGTGGGTGGTGAGGGCATCGAGCGGATGCCCGGCCAAGTAGTCGGCCCGGTGTTGAGCCGACATTCGACCGAGGATGTTCTTGCCGATGGCTGTGGCATGCCCAGGGAGCGTCATGCCTCGCCAGGATTCAAATCTCGGCGTCGAGGGGTGCGTGATTGACTGGGTTACCACGATCTCGCCGTTGCACAGTTCGCCGATACTGACATTGACCCGCGCTTCGGCGGCGAGTTCGGCGATCCCCTCGCGGATCAAACGCAAGCTGCGAGCCCGATACTCCAGTTGGTTCACGGAGCTCATCTGGCCGCCCACCGAGTAGCGGCCATCGGCGAGGCGGCGCAGATATCCCTCATGAACCAGTGTGCGCACGAGGTGATATGTCGTCGGCAGCATGATGCCGGACCAGTCGCTCAGCTCGCGTGCTGTCAACGGTCCCCGCAGCGTCACCGCCTCAACGAGCCTCATCCCCCGCTGAAGACTCTGTATCAGGGTCGGCGATGCAGCCGGATCTGCGCGCATGTCGTCAGCTCACCTTGGCGAGGTAGCGCAACTCCTGCATCTCGCGGGTCGCGGCGACGTCCGCGCGACATCTCTCACCGAGCACGTATGAACCATCATCCAATCGCACGAGGTAGCCGTCATGGACGAGGGTGCGCAACAGGTGGTAGGTAGTGGCCAGTGGTAGCTCGACCGTCCGCGCAACCAGCTTTGCATGGAGCGGTCCCTCCGCCGCGACGATATTGATGATCTGCAGACCCCGCTGCAGTGACTTGACCAGCGATTTTTCAGAGGCGGCCATCGCGCGATACTCCTACAGGTCTAGATGTAACGATAACTAACATCCGCATAGTAAGTGATACTTACATGTGATGCAAGACACCCGTACGGCGGCGGCCGGTGCCGCTTGCGGCGACGATGTTATAACCCTTAACATTGGTGAATGGCCAGCCAGGAACCTGTCAACCCCGGGACCGCCAAGCGAAGTTCATATCATCACGGGAACCTGCGCGGCGCCTTGGTCGAGGTGTCGATCGAGCTCATCGAACGAGATGGCGTCACGGCGTTTTCGATCGCCGAAGCCTGCCGACGGCTCAACGTCAGTCCCGGTGCGCCCTATCGCCACTTCGCCGATCGAGAGGACCTGCTGACCGCGGTCGCGATCAGGAGCTTCGAGGTCCTAGCGGCTCACATCGACCAGGTGGTGGGAAGCGAGACTGATCCCACCGAGCGCCTCGTTCGCGCTGCACGGGCGTACGTCGAGTTTGCGGCAATGCATCCCGCGCTGTTCGAGGTCATCTACACCAAGGATGTGTTCCTGGGCGGTAACGCCAGGCTGGCCGAGCCTGTCCGGCCCATCGTGGATGCATTTCTCATACCGGCCTCCGAGATCCCCGGCGTGCACGGCACGCAAGCCAGCAATATCGCAGTAGCCGCGGCCGCAGTCGCACACGGCTACGCGGCATTCCTGCCTGGTGGCACCTTCAGTGACTCACCCGATGCGCTCGCGATTGCTGCTGATGACGCGGCCTGCGCAACTCGGGCGTTAATCATGGGCCGCGCAGCTCTTACCGGTGTGCCGGGTGAATCCGCCGTCGAACTCGCCGGTCTGCCCGTGCAGACCTGGATCGAGATGGTCTCTGACACTGAAAGGTAGACAACACAACTATGAATTCCGACACCTTGCTCGCAGATCCGGCCGTCGGGCTGGCACCGAATCAGATGTTCGACCTCAGCGGACGCACCGCTCTGGTTACCGGAGCATCCAGCGGCCTCGGCGTTCAGTTCGCCCTCACCTTGCGGGCCGCCGGCGCGAACGTAGTGGTCGCTGCCCGCCGGGCCGATCGGCTCGCAGCACTGGGCGCCAAATATCCTGACCTGACCGCTGTGCGCTGCGATATCGCCGATGTCGACTCGGTCGAGGCCGCGCATCGCGAGATCGAGGAACGTGTCGGGCCGGTCGACATCCTCGTTAACAACGCGGGCACCAGCATTCCCACCCGGGCCGAGGACGAGGACTTGGCGGACTTCCGCTACGTGTTGGATGTCAATCTCGTTGGAGCCTTCCGGCTGACACAGCTGGTTGGCCGCCGAATGATCGAGCGTGGCGGCGGCAGTATCGTCAATGTGGCCTCGATCCTGGGACTGGTTGCCGCAGCACCCAACCGACAGGCGGCTTATTGCGCTTCAAAGGGCGGCCTAATCAACCTCACGCGGGAACTCGCCGTTCAATGGGCGCGGCACGGGATTCGCGTCAACGCATTGGCACCCGGCTTCTTCCCCAGTGAGGCGACCGCCGAGTTGCTTGACGACGACGCGGGCAGTTCCTACATTCGCCGCAACACACCTATGGCGCGGGCCGGCCGTGCGGGCGAGCTCGACGGCGCCCTGCTCATGCTTGCTAGCGACGCCGGGTCTTTTATCACGGGCCAGGTCATCGCGGTCGACGGCGGATGGACGGCACGCTAGGAACCCCGCCGGAATCGCCACCCCGCACTCGCCCCTTTCAACTTTGCCGCACGGCAGTAACTTTCGTTTAATCGGGCGCTCTCCCTGCGATATCGCGATTCGTCATATGAAGATCGGCGGCTTGATCACAACGGGCAATCACCACTGAAATAGATGCAGTAGCCAGCTGTTCACCAATGGCCACATTGAGATCGAAGGAGGGGCACATGCGTAGTCGTCCGGCATGGCGGACCTGGCCGCGACGAATCCGGTTCGAACAGTGGTCACTTGCACAGACCCGGTTGGCCTGGATCGGCGGTCATCAACGCGTTGCGAAGGAATTCTGCCCCGGAACCGCCGCGGAAAGCGGTTGGATCGACCCGAAACAGTGCGCACTCGTCGCGCTAGATCTCCAACCGGAGATCCTTGGCTCCCTTGAGAATCCGTCGACATTGATACTTAGCGTGAACTCTGCTGTCGACACCGTGCGCCGCCACGGCGGCCATATCTGCTTCGTCCGTACCGCTTTCGATGACCTGGACTATCGCTTTGTACCTTCGACAAGCAAGGAGTTCTCAAAAGTCGTACGCGAACACCGGTTCCAAAACGGAACTCTCGCAACAAGTCTGCATCCCGGTCTGGCAGCGGAATCCGATGACCCCGTCGTGCGGAAGACACGACTAGGGGCATTTTCCACCACAGATCTCGACGAGCGACTCACCAACCTCGGGATCACCACACTCATCCTGGCCGGGATCCACACCAGCGGTGCGATTCTGTCCACTGTTCGCGAAGCGTCTGACCGGGACTACCGACTGCTCGTCCTGTCAGATTGCGTCCTCGACACGGACCGGGATGCGCACCACTTACTCATCGATCGGATCCTGCCGCGTCAGGCCGAGATCGTGACCGCCGGCGATCTTCATTCGCGCCTCGCGAGTAGTCCCCTCCACCATGAGGCTAACTCGCGGTCCGGCAACTGATAACGACGAAACACCAGGAACAGCAATGGATCAATTCGATCGTCAGATCGTGGAATACGTGCGACTCTGGGCTCCCTTCGGTGGTCCACCGGAGGAGGAGATCCTCCCGCGCTTCGGACTCACCATCCCGCAGTTCAATAAGCGATACAGGGACGTAATCTCGGCACTGCGTGCAAACGAGTCCACGCTGCCTGATGACGATCGGGAGTTGTTGGTGACGGCACAACGCGTGCTCTCCTCGCCTGAACCTGTCCGTACCAAGGTGTAAAGACTCAACGCAGCGGCGTTCGCCTCATGGGTTAGGGACACAAGAAACGAAATGATCAGCGCAACCAACGGCGGGCATCTGCGGCGGCATCTGCACCGGGTTTACCCGCGATCAGCATCCCTGGAGCCCACAGATAGGCCTGGGCGGCATGGAGTCTTCGCCGTCCTGTTCGCTGCCACACTCCTGGGAACACCGACCGTCCATGCCGACGCGACCGACGACTACCTTGCACAGCTGTTGGAGCACGGTGTCCGCACCCTCACCTACCAAGACAAGACGCGAGCGGCGGCCATCGGCCTAGAGGTCTGCCAGCATCTACGCGACGGTTCGAACTCCGTAGCCGAGAGTGCAGCCCTTCAGCGTAGGGGCGCCGCCGGCGACCGGGGGGAATGGATCGTCAGAGCGGCCCAGGCGCACCTCTGCCCGGATACAACCCGGCTTGGACTTGGACCATGACGGTGACACCTGCCTGGTCCGGCTGCTCGTTACACGGGAAGTCCGTCTGGATACCATTCTCGCCGAACATGCGCCATGCACCACCGATCCGTCCGCGATGACTCGAGCTTCAAGCAGCATTTAGCCGCCCACGACGAGTATTAGTTGTCGTTCGTCAAAATGAAGGGCCGAGGCCCGCTTCTCGTCATCACAGGTGTGCCGCAATTCGGGAAGGTTTCGACAGTGACAACGGTTCCACTCATGGCAACCGAGTCCCACGCGTATTCGAACCGCCCCGGGTAGGTTCTCTGGTTGAGATCACACTGCACCGCGGCGAGCAGATCGACCGTCATGCTCCACTGCCCATTTTCCAAATGCGCCTGTCCAATGAACCGGTCGTCGACGAAGCCCGACGTATCAGTGACACCGACGTTCACACACCCCAGACCGCACGGAACAACCGTCCATTTACTGGTGTCGCCGTTCGCGCCCTGAAACCTATAGACACCGAGAAACTCGTCCGCCGCGGCTCGTCCTGCCAGTCCGACGGTCGCGCCGGCGAGAAAGACGACCATCGTCATTAGTCGCATAATAGTCATGACGTTCCTTTCACCTCTGCACCGAGTAGAATCGCAGTTCCAGGCCCTGAAACACCCGACTTCCTCGAGCGGACTAATCCCGCGTCCCGGCGATACGACCAACCTATTACCCGGCCAGGACCGAAACAGCCAGCACGTACCCTTCACTCCGATTCTCGATCGCGCTCGCGCCGAATTTCGTGTACGTGCAATCAGGGATGAACTCATACCCCTCCGTAACCACGCCAAGGATGGCCTTACCCTCCCTGGTGGGCGGTGCAGAACGGCGCGGAACACTATCGCCGTAACCCACAAGTAGTTTAGCTTTGCCGGCGGCGTAATCCATTTCGCGCAGTATAGGTAACAGCTGCGGCGTCTCGAAAGGTATGAACCTTGCTGTGTGTTGGGCATACGACTGCATTTCACTGTTTGCCCGAAGCGCCAAACTGTCAAGCACCGCGTCTGCTTGCAAGGGCGGGCACGCGCCGCGGGCGGCCGCTATAGCTGACCTCAACTCTGTCGTGTGGTCAGCCGCCGATGCGGGTGCCAGAACTATCGCCATAAGACCGGCTGTTAGTGCGCTCAACACACCGGCTATCACCGACTGGAAGCAGCAACGTCGAGCCGGCCGCACGCCGGCTGGGCCTGCATACTTGCCGATGCCGAGCTGGACGGCCATCTCGCCATAAAGTCTCGCCATTCGCTTCGTCCTCCTCTGATATCGTTACGCTCAACGTCGTTAGAGCAGAGCCCGTTCAGTCGCGTTCGGAGCACAAATCGGTCACAGCGTGATCGACGATTGCATTAGCATGCTCGATACTCATCCCATACTGTGGGCGAGAGCCAGAGTTATACACCGCCTGTTCCAAGACCCTGTCTGGCCGGACACCGCGCCTAAAGAGTGCGCACACCTCCCAGCCCCACTCTTTCAATTCTAGGTCCCCGCCAGGAGTTTTGATCCCGAGTTTGTTCAGGTTGTCAATATAGGATCTCGTATCGGCTCGCGCCGGGATAGCCGCAAACACACCCCCTGGCGCCGATAGACCGATTGTCAGTGCTGTCCCGAAAACAATAGCTGGCGCCCATTTACACGTCACAGCGACCTCCTCATCAGTCCATTACTCGGTGTTAACGCCGTGCGCGCACGCGCAAACCTAATCGCACACATGCGATCGCTCGATCCTGCTACCCCAATGCTTGACTCGCTGTTGTGATGGACCGTATACCCAAGCGGTGTTTCTTGACCTGATACCTATCCCGGTGTTCGCGAGGTGTTGCCACAGGCGATAGAAGCTCTCCCCCTGATATATGGGAAAATAGACATCGCCAGCGAAATCCCGGCTCTGAGTCAACGCTTCCGCCCGCGGTGTTAGGAAAGCCACCGTCTGTTCGATGTTGGCGGCCACCGCATCAGCGTGCGATTGGATACCGTCAACCGTCCAATCGTTATTAGCGTGCAGTAGATCAAAGCCGAACCGGTCCATCTGCCGGCGTAACTGCACGTATTGCGCGGTGAACCATTGACACATCTCGCGCTCTGCCGTGATATCGCTGTCTGTCACATTAGACTGATACTGGTCAAACGGGAATGGAAATTTAGGTGTCCACGTGCTCTGAGTGAGGGTAACAGTCGGCAAGGGAGGCGGTGGCACAGGCGGATCGGCATTAGCATGCGCGCTGAACACGGACGATATCGCCACCACAAAAGACACATGCGATGCGCATCTAAGTGCCCAATCTTTGACCAGCGTAAGCCTCATCCCAAGCCGGTACTCACTTGCCATACGGCCACGCGGAAAGAGTGTCGCAAAGGGCCGACGAGATAACCCCGAAACCCTCACTAGCTGGCCCAGCCTTATCCGTCGGGCAGATTGACTCATCACGGTTCGAGTCCAGCCATTACTTATTTTCGACCGCCGCGGCAATACCGCCGACATCGCTGATCTGCCACTCGTTGTTGCTATCGACGGTGATGCTATAAGTGGCCGTCGACTGTAGGTTCTCTCCAGCTTGAACCGTTTTTGTCATCACGCTGACGAACGCGTCGACGATATAGACACCGTTATCCACCGATCGGACCTTCGCGGCAATGGGGCTCGCAGTCGAACTCCATTGCAATGGCAGTAGGATCTGCTCCATCGCGATGGCTGCCTTCGTGAGCTTCTCCTTGAGCTCCGGCGTCATGTTCTTAACGAGGTTCTGCTTCCACGGCCCAAGGTCTTTGTAATCCATGACCGCAGCGTTCACCGCGTAGTCAAGCGAAATCTGCTCGGCATGCGCGCTGTCGGCGGCACGGCGGGCCTGATCGTCGAATTCCGCCTTTACCCCGAGATACAGCCACGTCATGGTGCCGATCGCCGCTAGAAATCCAATAACAACCGCGCCGACAGCCAAGGCCCGAACAGAGATGGACACGTGCCTGCTCCCTGCGGCCGCGTTGTCAGACGAGCTGCCAACCGCCGATTCGTCAACCGTCTCGGCCTGGCCCGCCTCAACAGCCGGCTCTAGTACGTCAGTTAGGTCCGAGTTAGCCACATCTGCGCCTTTCTTCTCCGTATTCGTACTTCCAGCATTCGCTTCGGTCGAAAGCGTTGTCACCGCCCAGCACCGCCTTCCGAACCCAACACATGAAGGTCGATCGCACCGTCTACTGGCACTGTGGACAGAAGATTCGCGAGGACCTGACTACTGTCAATTCCCATCGTCGCGCCCGCGATTGCCTGGACATTCGCCATCAACGGCTCGGTCAGAACCCGAAGATCGGGTGCACGGTCGTCCAAGAACTTCTGAATACGATGTAACAACTTGCCGAATAGGTAAACAGACCCGGGCGAATCGTTACGGAGGACGGCAGCATCCATTCCACTATCCCAGAGGCGCCTTAGCGGCGGCCCGAGGTCTCGCAACGCCGGGGTTGCATCGGCGAGTGCCGGTCCGACGAACGCGGCGTTTTCAAGCAGGCTCTGCGAATTTTCCAACACTTCTCGCCCTCGACCGCGTAGATCAGCCGTCGTGCTGCGGAGCAGCAGGCTCGCCCGCTCCAGATTGGGCAGCACAGCGTACGGGTCTGGTATGGCCGTATCGAACTCGTGGATAACACGTTCTAATTCGTCAGGGTCAAGTTGATTCAATACCCGGGCGACGCTGACCCCGAGTTCGGAGATTGAAGGTGGCTGTTTCACGGCTTCTGACTCGATTCGCTGCCCGTTCCTGAACATCGGCCCGATAGCGCTGCGCGGCTCAATCTCAATATAGGACTCGCCGAGCGCAGAAAGATTATCTAGCCGGATGACGCTGTCAACGGGAACTTGATATTTCCCGTCTATGTAGAAGTGGATCGTTGCATTCGCGATGGACGTCTCGATCTCGGTAACTTTTCCTACGGGAACTCCACGGAGCAATACGCGCGAGTCGACGACAGCGTTATTGGTGTCGGCCACACTCATCGAGAGGCTTACCCGATTGGAAGGTGGCGCCACCCGAATGCCGAGCGAGGCGATATAGCTGACGAACATCATCACTATCGCACAAAACGCCGCGACCGCGGCCAACACCTTCATATTCACGGGATCGCTCCAAGCATTCGTAACACCTGCTCCATATCGCCCGACAGCTCCTTGCCGTCGGGACCGACGATCGACGTGATGTTAATCGCGGGGTATTTGTCCTGTGGAAGAAAATAATCGGTGTAGAAGCGTCGATAGGCCGGGTACTCTTCCTCCACGATCCGCTTCGCGTCGCCAATAGCTTCGACAGCATTAGCGCCAGAGTTGAGCACAGGAACGAGCCAGTGACCTAGATTGTAGATCGAGCCCAGTGATGGCAACAGCCGACCAAAGTAGTTTGCCACCAGAAAGGCGCGCTTGTAACCCGCTATGCCTTCCTCCGAATACCAGAAGTTCAGAGTCGCCGCCCGATTGGCCACTACGCTTGCTGTCTCGGATAGGCCACGTATCAAGAGGTCGACATTGTCAACACTGTCGGCCAATTGTTCGAGGTCGGTCGTGATCTGCGACACGACGCGGCGTACCTCCGGCCTGCGCGGAGTGACTCGGTTGATACCAATGATCGTGTTCTGCGCCCGTTGAATGGATCCACTGCCGATGAAATTCGCCAGATTGGCGATCGTGTCTTCGAGCTGTGGTGGAGACGTGGTCTGATCGACCGGGATTCGGCTGCCCGGGCCTAACGGTGGCGCCGCCTCTTCACCTCGCACCAGCGCCAGGTAGATGTCACCGAGGACCGTTGCCTGCTGTAAGAGCAGGTGCACATTCGACGGCACCACGACATCGCGATCAATCCGCGCGGTGACGGCGACGCGCTTTCCCGCAATAGCGACCTTACTCACCACACCGACCCTCGTGCCGTCCATTACCACCTTGGTGCGGTCCGGCAGATTGAGCACATTGGCGAACTCCGCAGTGATCTCGTAACCGTCCTGATAGCTGGTACCGGGTACCGGGATCGCATTGACGTCCAGCGAGCCGCAGGACGTCAGCATGAGCGCTCCCCCGACCGCTGCGATTATCGCTTGCATATGTTGTCTCATCTGCGGTTGGCTTCCGCCAGGACGTACTGCAAAAGCGCAACGTCCACTGCGTACGGCTTACCGGCGACGTCGGCACAACTCCCTGGCATTGACGTGTTGATAGCTCCGCACAGCGCAAGACCGTTCAAACCCGGTCGCTCAATCCGGAACAACGGGGGTCGCCAGCGGATCAAGTAGAACAGATAGTCGTTAATGTGCTTAGCCAACGCCCCTGCCGGCGCTCCGGCAGGCTCGCCTCCCAACCCACCAACAAATCGTGGAATCGGATTGAGCACATCCGCAACCCATTTGTAGTGGGGACTGATAATACGGACGGTGTCGCTTACCGTATCCAGCAGCAGCTGGATCTCAGTTCCGAGTTCGACTTCAAGGTCGTCGACGAGAGTGACGAGCTCCCCGAGCCCATGAGCTATATCCGAGGAGCCGACCACCGCGGCCACTAGATCTGGGCCGGTGACCGGCATGGCCTCCACTATTTGCCTTATCGGATCCCGATTCGCTCGCACGATTGTGGTCAGTTCAGCCATGTTTCTGGTGATCGCGCCGAGGTCCGCGATCGCCTGGTCGGGGTTGTCTAATAAACTCGACGAAGTGCTCAGCAGCCTGTTCACGCCGCCACCGTTACCCTGGACAGCCTCATCTATGCCGGCCAAGGCATCTTGAATATTGTTCGATCCGGCCGGGTTGATGCCATTCACAAAGTTAGTCGCGGAACCGATAGCCTGCGAGATACTCATCGGCGTCGATGTCTGGCCAATCGGGATACACTCGCCTGGCTCTAGCAGTGGTCCGCCGTCATAGTTTCCGGCTAGCTCCAACGAGCGGTCCGCCAGTATAGATGGGGACCGAGTCACCGCCCTGACACTTCGCGGTATCTGACGCCTTTCGCTGATCGTGAAGCCAACCCTGACTTCGGTGCCCCGAGGCTCGATGGAACTCACGGTACCAATCTTGTAACCCATTGCCGTAACCAAGTTGCCCCGGTATAGGCCGACGCTATCGGACATTATCGAACAGTATTCATCCGCACGGATCTGAGCCTGCGAGCCACACGATGTCGTGTAAAATGTGAGGAACACCGCTGCAATCATCGGAAGGCAAGCTGCTCGGCATGAAACCTGGCGACGGGACATCAGCAGCGACTCGCCTCGACCGGGATGCACAGATCCGTTGCGAATAGTTCGGGCGGTGTTGAGAAATTTTGCGCCGCCAGCGTGCGTTCCATCCGCTCGCGCATTCGACGGAACACGCGGACCAGGACACCGTTCCTGTCCGCTATCGCCTGGAACTCACCCATCACACCGCGGGTCCGCTCAAGAAAATCGTTACGGTGATTCATATAGAACTCGTTGACGGGCTCGATGCGCTGTACCACTTCGCCGAGTCCTCGTAGTGCGGTTGCAAAACCTTCGCCGTATAACACGAGAGTCTGCTCCACGATCGCAACCCGCGAGATCATATATTCGAGCAGTTTACGATTATCGTTCAAGGTTCGAATGTACTCGTTGGACGTGTCGAGGATAGTGCTAAGTTGTCCACGCTGGCGTTCCAAGGTGTCAGTGATGGCGTTGCCGGCGTTGATCATCTGAGTCACTGCATCGGTATTGGTACCAGTCAGCCCCTGTTGTAATTGATTTATGGACTCGTTGATCGGCGCGGAATCTACGTTCTCAGAGATCTTTGTCGCGCCCACCAGGGTGCGCATCAGGCTGTACGGCATCGTGACACGCTCCTTCGGAATGGGACGGGCGCCGAGAGGCGTGTCGCCGAGCGAAATAATGGTGACGAAGTAGCCGCCGACTACGGTCAGCATACGAACCTCGATCTGAGACTGATCACCTATAAAGGCGCTTTGATCCACGCTTGCGCGCACGCGCACCTGGTTTGGTTCGATCGAAAGATCCTTGACCTTACCAACGATGATGCCTGCGACACGAACGGTATCGCCAGGACTGATCGAAATTGCATCGTCTGTGTAAAAAGTCAAAATCTGCTGCTTCGGCGGGCTAACGTAGACCCAGGCCACCACAAGGCCGATGGTTGTCACGATTGCCAGCGCGCCGGCGCCCCAGAATACCGCGCTCCGCATGATCTTCATGATTGATTGCATAACACTACCTTTTGGCCATTCAAAAGGACATCGATCGGCAAGGGCAATTCAGCCCTTCCTTGCGAGCAGGGTGCGGCGGTTCCGGCTAATGGCGGTGGCCCGATATTCTCCCATATAACCGGCACCCGCTTGAGTACTTCAATGTTGTCGTACACATTTGTGAACGCCTTGTCGAAAGCGTTGTCTATGTCGATCCCAGGCTTGATACCAGCGCCATCGAGGAGCCGCAGGGCCTGCCCGACGAACTCAGGACCGTACATTTGCGACTTCCGAAATTCATCGAGCACGGTCATGCCGGACTCGAGTACCTTTTTGATAAGTCCCAGAAATTCGATCAGATAGCCTGAACGGTCACGGGTAGCGTTGGCGAGCACCGATAAGTTGCGCACGATGGTCGCGATCACCTGCTCCCGGTCCGAGACCAAGGCAGTCAACTTGCGGATACTGTCAACCATCGGCCCCAGCCCGCCGCCATCGCCGGCGAGGAACGCACTGACGTTGTCGGTGAAGGTGTTGATCTCATCGGGAGACAACGTTGCAAGTATCGGCTGCAGCCCGTTGAACAGAACCGTGATGTCGAATGATGGCTGGGTCATGCTGGTCGGGATAGTCATGATCCGATCCGGGACGTCACCGTCCTCTGCGGGGTTAACAACATCTATATAACGTAAGCCTGTCAATGCTTGGAATCTGATTGCCAAGCGGCTCTCCCGGACAATGCTGAATCGTTTGTCCATCGTGAATCCGACCGCCGCAACGCTTCGCTTTGCCGATCGTGTAAGCCGGAGCAGATTCACCTTGCCAACGCGTACGCCATTGACCCGCACGTCCGCACCCTCATGGAGTCCGGACGCGTCGGTGAATTCGGCGTGGTACGAATGCGTGGAAACAGCAACGGGCTGCCTGACGACGTCGGCGATCACGATCAGCAGAACTGTGCTGACAGCAGCGGCAATCACAAGCCGCCACAGGGAGGCGAGCGGACGTCTCATCCGGCCCCTCCCAACGCGAGACTGAGAGGAGCGGCAACACCCGGCAGTTCATCTAAGATGATTCGGAGCTGCAGAGCACGCTGATCACCGGAGCCGGCATACATGCGCTCAAGGCGAGATCGTAGTTCCCGAAGGGTATCGGCGATCTCCGGCGGCCTAATCAGTTGGGGTACCAGGTCGACCAGGATGCGGGCCTCTTCGACAACTGGATACAATTCGTAGATGTGTGATCCCTCAAGCTTCCCTATCGGGTAGAAGAGGTCTTCCTCGGCGCCTGCTAAAAATTCGTCCAAGCGTCCGAACGCAACTTTGTCGGGGTCCGACTCGACCAGCATTCTTGTGGTGTTGTAATACTCCAGGAGCGTGTCGTCATACGACGAGAGATAGGGGTTGCTCTTGGCGTCTTCATCGGCATTGAATCCGACGCCTTCTTTACTGTGCAGAAATAGATCGCCCGTATTGATCAGTCCGTCGATGAGCCCGGGAATGGCTATGGTGATTCCAGTGGTATTTCTCAACAACCGCTGCGTGCTAGCTGTCTGCACGTCAGTAACAGATGTGGCGACAGTGATCATCGTTTCAAGCAGAGGATTGAGAGCATCGGTGTATCGGGTTCCGCGTTCGACCACACTGATCAGCCGTTGATTTATTACCTGGTGCGACAGTTGTCCGAGGCGGTATAGCATTGCCTGAAGTGTGAAATTGCCGGCGGGCGTCGCACTGACAGAGGCACCGTCACGAAGTGGTTGCCCGTTTTCTCCCGGTATTAGATTTATGCCGGTCACGCCAAAGTAGTTCGCCGGTCGAAAGTCGACGCCCATGGTGTCGGTCAAACCGGCGATGGGCGCTGCGTGCAAGTCGGTCTGGAGCCGAACACCGCCACCAGGCCGGCTCGAGATCGCCGTGACCTGGCCGACCTTCACGCCGTGCATGATCACGGACGTCCCTTTGACCACTCCCTGCCCAACGTAGGGCGTTTCGATAGCGACCGAGATCTGGTCGACGGGTTTGCCCGTGAACGGTTCAGCTACGAGATACAGGATTGTTGCGATGACAACAGAAAGTACGACGACAGCACCGACTTTCGCGAGTAGGCGTGCCTCCGATTCGGCAGATGTATTGAGTAGAGTCACCGGCCACCTACCCTTTGAACACAAACGTCGGTTTGATACCCCACAGCATCACCGTCAATACGAAGTCCAGGGTCATGACGCCCACTAGACTTGCACGCACCGCCCGGCCTGACGCGATCCCGACACCGACCGGACCACCCGACGCAAAGTACCCGTAATAGCAGTGGATTACTATCACCGCTGCAGCAAATGAACTGGCTTTTATCGTCGAATAAAGTAGGTCGGCGGGAGACAGGAATTGGACAAAATAGTGCTCGTAGGTGCCGCCCGCGGCGTGATAATATCCGAGGATCATCAACTTGGCGACAAAGAAGCTCGTCAGCAATGTGCATGCGTACCCTGGAATTACACACAAGAGCCCGCCAATAAGGCGAGTCCCCACGACAAAAGGTATTGGCCGTAATCCCATCGCCTCCAGTGCGTCAATTTCCTCGGCGATCCGCATCGAGCCGATCTCAGCGGTCATGCGGCACCCGCACTGCGCGGCGAACGCTATTCCGGCGACCAAGGGCGCCATCTCTCGCACGTTCGCTAAACCACCAATGATCCCAGCTAACGCTCCGAAGCCCATCAGGTTCAGCGTTGCCCATGCCTCGATGGCCACCATGGCACCGATGGCGGTACCGAGGATGATCAGGACAGCGATCACACCGCCGTCTACAAGCAGCGCGCCGCGGCCCCAGGCCAGATTGATCATTCGGGCTAACGTCTCCCTGCGGTATTTGCGCAGCGTCAGCGGAAGATGGTAAACAGTTTGCGCGTTGAAGAGCGCGAATTGCCCAATTGCGCGGAATGGTTCCTGACATGAACGCGCAAAGCGGGTCCATATTTGGGGATATCGGGACAGCGCAGCTTGGCTGCCTGACATCTCTAGTCTCATCATCCCACCTGCATCGGAAAGAACATCGTCTGTATTTGCGTAATAGCGGTATTCGCGAAAAGAATGCCGACGACGTTCAGCACCACCGAGGCATTCACCGCATCTGCGACGCCACGGGGACCGCCCTTGGCTTCCATTCCTCTTAACGATGAGACGATGGCGACAATCGCGGCAAAGACCGTTACCTTGGCGATCGCGAACCAAATGTCAACGACCTTGGCAAATGCCCCAAAGGATATCCAATAGGTTCCTGGAGCCACATCACTGACATAGAGCGAGAGGACAAAGGATGCAGCAATGGAGGCCGCGATGATGATTCCACATAAAATCGGAGCCAGCAGTATCAACGCCAGAAAGCGCGGCACGATTAGGTGGCGAACTGGGTTGACCCCCATTACCCGTAGGGCATCAAGTTCCTCGCGGATCGCCCGAGCGCCGAGGTCAGACGCGATTGCTGACGCCGCAGCACCACCCATGAGCAGCCCGGCAGTGACCGGTGCACCCTGCCGGACAATGCCCACCCCGCTCGCGGCTCCGACTAGTGAATTCGCCCCCACCTGGTTGATCAGGCCAGAGATTTGCACGGCCACCATTGCGCCGAACGGAATGGCCATCATTATCGCCGGCAGCGCCGTCACTTTGTAGAGCGTCCATGCTTGGGTGATGAGCTCACCCACCGGTAAGCGCCGCGATATCGTGTCGGTCACGGTGTAGCGAGCGACTTCCGCGGTTAGCTGCGCGGCTCGCCCAACCGATCCCAGACTCTTGACCGGTATCGCCAACGTCCGCTTGGCCGTCTTCCCAATCGTCCCGGTGCGTCCGGCCGCACTGCGCGGCGGCTCGGGAGCAGCCGGCAGCAGTTCCGGCAGCGGACGAGTGCGTGTGCTTGTCGTCACGACTGGTCACCTCCCTCGAAGTCCACGGCGCCGACTCGGCGGGGTAACCCGCGCGCCGCTGACATCCGCATCGGCGTCGAGTCGTATGTAGGCGGGGGCGTCCGCAGCCCTCGACGGTCCTTTCTCACCAGTGGCCTCGGCCGGCTTCATCTCGCGCTGCAGGCTCTGGATCAGGAGTGGCATCCTCCGTGCGTTTGGCATCTCGCTAGCCCCGGATTCTGTGGTCACTAGCTGCCGAGGTTCAGGGATCCCACGCAAGTACGCACTCTGAGGCGACCGTTCACTGCTTACGTAAGTCCCGTGGTCCACCGATCGAGCTGCCCACCACCTCAACGATTTTGACAATCTGCCGGCCGCCACTGCACCGATCGCCCCCTGTACTTTTTCGGCGCTCGCCACGAAACCTGTTGGCATTCCGGAGAGCATCTGTTCCTACGTTGTCCAGGCAAGGTAGCCAGGCCGCTTACGGCTGCACAAGGGGGTGGTATTTCATACTGTGAACTGGCACCCACGGCGGGCCGGGCTCGGCGGCCACACCGGATGGCCAGCTGTAATTAAAACCGTTATGCCGCTTTAAATGCCATACAGCTCAGCCGTCCGTAGCAACCGGTAGGCCTGCTCTCGGCCGATCGAGGAGCCGTGCCGTCGCGTGGCGCGGTGCGTCGTGCTGACGCCGATGTTGGAGTCCGCCAGTCGTTTCCGTCTCGGATACTCAGCGTCGTTGACGCGATGGCTACGTCGCCGGTCGGTGCGGTCGTCGGCGTCGGCGAGGCGGACAGCTTCGGTACGCACCGTGGGCAGATGCAGTTCGCTTGCGGCCGATCCCATCGGGACTGGCACGGCAGCATCGACGGTCGTCGGCTTGGAGGTGAGTTACCGAGGCGTCGTCCAGAGAGACAGTCGCGGTCAACCCGGCCGGTCACTCTGCCGCACGAAAGCACGGTGCGGCCTTGAGCATCTCGATCGTTTCCTCCGAGCGCCCGTCTGGAGGCCGGACTCATCTGAGATGGATATGGGATTCATCTGAAAAAGTGCCGATTGTTTCGGCATCTCCAGCAGCGCGAAACTGCCTTTTGAGGGTTCATCAAAGGGACGGAGTTGTCGATGTCAACAGGCATGGCTCATCGAGGCGGCGGCACGATCAGTTCGGGAGCGGACGCAGCCTCGGGGCATCGTCGGGTGGCGGGAACCGGTAGCTCGATTGCGGCGTTTCTGGCGTTTGGGGTGGCCCCACTGGTGGGGACGCCGATCGCCCATGCTGACATCGACGACGTTATCGGCGACCTGATCGGCACCATCGATCCGGGTGCTGCCGCCGGCGCCTCCGGCACTACGGACCTGGCTGCCGAGCTGGATGTCTACGGGCTTGACCTTGGTCATGGCGGTGACTTCGATGTGGCCGGGTTGGCGGCGGCGTCTGGTCTTTCTGATCCGCTCTACGAGTTGCTCTACACGCCGATCCACACGGCGCTGCAGGATTTCATTCACTCTGACTTTGGTCAGCAGTTGGGCGCACTTATCAACCCGGTATTCGCATTTGCGGGGCACTGCGGCCTGATCTGCGATGGTGCTGTCGGTACGCAAGCCGACCCGGACGGCGGGGCTGGTGGCTGGCTATTCGGTGACGGTGGTGCCGGCTGGGACAGCACGGTCGCCGGTGTTTCCGGGGGCGACGGCGGTGATGCCGGATTCTTCGGCAGTGGTGGTGATGGCGGTGCCGGTGGCGCGGGTGCTGCCGGCGGCGACGGCGGCGACAGCAGTTGGCTGTGGGGCGATGGCGGCAACGGCGGCCGCGGGGGTGCTGGCCTGACCGGCCACGCGGGTACGGCCGCAACTGGCCCCGGCGGTGACGGCAGTGACGGCGGTAGCGGCACCGCGGGCGGTGACGGTGGTGCCGGCGGCAACGGCGGGCTGTGGTTCGGCCATGGTGGTGACGGCGGTGGCGGTGGCGTCGGCGGAGGAGGCGGTGTGGGTGCTGCCGGTTTTCACGGTACCGACGCGGCCGAGACCGGTGTGGCCGGTGGCCGTGGGGGTGCGGGCGGCGTAGGCGGTAACGGCGGTAACGGCGGCGTCGGCGGTAACGCCGGCCACGGGGCGGTGGCCGGTAACGCCGGCCACGGTGGCGACGGCGGCACCGCCGGTAACGGCGGCGTCGGCGGTGCCGGCGGCACCGGCGACTGGGCTGACCGCAACAGCGCGGGCGGCCTCGGCGGCGCGGCCGGCGCCGCCGGCGTGGGCGGTGCTGGGGGCGAGAGTGCCGATGGCACATCCAGCGGGCTCGACGGCGTCACAGGGACTACCGGCATTGCCGGCGACAATGGCGGTGCCGGCGGTGCCGGCGGTCTGGGCGGTCGGCTGCCACTGATTGATTTGGATCGAGCCGACCCGGCGCAGCTAGCCCTAGCCGGTGACATAAAGCAGATCTCTATTCCGGTGCAGGAGGCTACGGGTATTCAGCTCATAGGTCCGGATGGAAGGCTGATCGGGCCGTTCAATGCCTACCTCTACAACCCAGAAATAGGGGCGGCACTCCTCAATCTCGGTAACGTCACCGCATTGAGCTCCGACCTTCCCGCCGCAATCCGAGAGATCGCCACCCTATCGGTAGGCGGACTATGGGGCTCCGACTACGAGCTCTACGCACATGAGTTGTCCGCGCGGATGGTCGGCGTCCCCGAGGATGCGATTGAGTCGTTGTCAAACGGAGAAGCACCGGTGGGGCTAACCGGGGATGAACTCATCGCCGCGCAATTCGTGCAACAACTTGTGCAGACACATCACGTCGACGATGCGCTGTACCAAGCCGCCGAGGCGGCGTTCGGGCAAAAGGGCCTCGTCGACCTGGTCCAACTGGTGGGGACGTACCTCAGTACGTCGGCTCTGCTCAACGCCTTTGAGATCCAGGCTCCGTTGGCTGGCGACGGCGGCGTCGGAGGGCTCGGTGTGGATACCGGCCTCGGCGGCACTGTTGGCGAGAGTGCCGATGGCACACCCAGCGGGCTCGACGGCGTCACAGGGACTACCGGCATTGCCGGCAACGATGGCGGTGCCGGCGGTCTGGGCGGTCGGCTGCCACTGATTGATTTGGATCGAGCCGACCCGGCGCAGCTAGCCCTAGCCGGTGACATAAAGCAGATCTCTATTCCGGTGCAGGAGGCTACGGGTATTCAGCTCATAGATCCGGATGGAAGGCTGATCGGGCCGTTCAATGCCTACCTCTACAACCCAGAAATAGGGGCGGCACTCCTCAATCTCGGTAACGTCACCGCATTGAGCTCCGACCTTCCCGCCGCAATCCGAGAGATCGCCACCCTATCGGTAGGCGGACTATGGGGCTCCGACTACGAGCTCTACGCACATGAGTTGTCGGCGCGGATGGTCGGCGTCCCCGAGGATGCGATTGAGTCGTTGTCAAACGGAGAAGCACCGGTGGGGCTAACCGGGGATGAACTCATCGCCGCGCAATTCGTGCAACAACTTGTGCAGACACATCACGTCGACGATGCGCTATACCATGCCGCCGAGGCGGCGTTCGGGCAAAAGGGCCTCGTCGACCTGGTCCAGCTGGTGGGGACGTACCTCAGTACGTCGGCTCTGCTCAACGCCTTTGAGGTGCCGGCTCCGACGTCCCCGTAACCGTCTAGGGGCGGGGTCACCGTACTGACACGAAAATTGAGGCACCGTGCACAGTTGTCATCCTGGTCGCCACGCAGTCCGATAACCGGAAGATCTTCAGCATGGCGGACGTCGAACGTGCCGTTTCGCTGAGCAGCAGCCTTCGAGCGACATCGGGGTGGCGAGGCCGGCCAGGATTTCTCTTTGGGACTGCGGGATCTGGGCAAAAGGTCTCGGTGGTCCCGTTGATGGCGATGGTCGCTGAGGGCAGCGGCCGGAGTTGACCACGGGTTTGCTTCTTGATGATATGGACTGGGCCGCAGGCAGGTTGACCATCGTCGAAAAGAGCCAGCGCCGCTTGACGTCGCCACTACCTGCCCATGTCGGCGAGGCGCTGGTGGCGTGGAACGGCCTGCCGGACCGGTGATATCGCCGGCGCAATCCGATTCGAACTCATCACACCCCCGCTCTGGCGGTGCGCAAGTGACGGTTGTTACTCGCGGGTCCGGGGCCGGCGCGGCCTGGAAATCACTCCCACTCGATAGTCCCGGGCGGTTTGCTGGTGACGTCCAGCACCACCCGGTTGACCTCGGCCACCTCGTTGGTGATCCGGGTGGAGATGCGCTCCAGCACCTCGTAGGGCACCCGGGTCCAGTCGGCGGTCATGGCGTCCTCACTGGACACCGGCCGCAGCACGATCGGATGCCCGTAGGTGCGGCCGTCGCCCTGCACCCCGACCGAGCGGATGTCGGCCAGCAGCACCACCGGGCACTGCCAGATCTGGTGGTCCAGACCCGCGCTGGTCAACTCCTCGCGGGCGATCGCGTCGGCCCGGCGCAACGTGTCCAACCGGTCCGCGGTGACCTCCCCGACGATCCGGATGCCCAGTCCCGGCCCCGGGAACGGCTGGCGCGCCACGATCTCCTCCGGCAGCCCCAGCTCACGCCCCACCGCGCGCACCTCGTCCTTGAACAGCAGCCGCAGCGGCTCGACGAGTTTGAACTTCAGGTCGTCGGGCAGTCCGCCGACGTTGTGGTGGCTCTTGATGTTCGCGGTGCCGGCGCCCCCGCCCGACTCCACCACATCGGGATACAGCGTGCCCTGCACCAGGAAATCGACCTCATGCTCACCCAAGGTGTCACGCACCGCACCCTCGAAGGCGCGAATGAACTGCCGCCCGATGATCTTTCGCTTGCCCTCGGGATCGCTCACCCCCGCCAGCGCGTCCAGGAACGTCCCGGCGGCGTCCACCGTGACCAGCCTCGCCCCGGTGGCGGCGACGAAGTCGTCCTGCACCTGCTCGCGCTCCCCGGCACGCAGCAGCCCGTGGTCGACGAACACACACGTCAGCCGGTCCCCGATGGCGCGCTGCACCAGCGCCGCGGCCACCGCCGAATCCACCCCGCCGGACAGCCCGCAGATGGCGTGGCCGTCACCGATCTGCTCGCGCACCTGCGAGACCAGCGCGTCGGCGATGTTGGCCGGCGTCCAGACCGCGTCGATACCGGCGAACTCGTGCAGGAACCGGCTGAGCACCCGTTGCCCGTAGGGGGTGTGCAGCACCTCCGGGTGGTACTGCACCCCGGCCAGCTTCCGGGCCCGGTTCTCGAACGCGGCCACCGGGGCGCCCGCGGTGGCCGCGACCACCGTGAACCCGTCCGGCGCGGCGGTCACCGCGTCGCCGTGGCTCATCCACACCGGCTGGGTGCCGGGAAGACCCGCATGCAGTTCTCCGCCGGCCACCTTCAGCTCGGTGCGGCCGTATTCACTGGTTCCGGTGCGCTCGACGGTGCCGCCGAGTGCGTCCGTCATGGCCTGGAAGCCGTAGCAGATACCGAACACCGGAACGTCGAGGTCGAACAGCGCCGGATCAAGCCGTGGGGCGCCCTCGGCGTAGACGCTGGCCGGCCCGCCGGACAGCACGATCGCCAGCGGATTGCGGGCCTTGATCTCCCCGATGGTCGCGGTATGCGGGACGACTTCGGAGAACACCCGCGCCTCTCGGACCCGGCGGGCGATCAGTTGGGCATACTGCGCGCCGAAGTCGATGACCAACACGGGGCGAGACGAGGGTGACGACACCGCAGTGAGTCTAATGGCGACGAAGTTCAGCCGATCCGAAGGCGGCATGGTGGAGTGGACATCAACGAGCTGGAAGGGAGCCTGACTGTGTCCGAGCTGCTCGGCCTGCCCGGATCGGTGCGCGCCTGCCTGTTCGACCTCGACGGCGTGCTCACCGACACCGCGAGCGCACACACCAAGGCCTGGAAGGCCATGTTCGACGCGTACCTGTCTGCGCGCGCCGAACGCACCGGCAGCCCGTTCGTTCCGTTCGACCCGTCAGCCGACTACCGGCGCTTCGTCGACGGCAGAAAACGCGACGACGGGGTGCGCTCGTTTCTGGCCAGCCGCGACATCGTGCTGCCCGACGGCGCCGACGACGACCCGCCCGACGCCGAAACCGTGCACGGCCTGGGCAACCGCAAGAACGCGGCGTTCCGCACGACGCTGGAGACCGACGGCGTGGAGGTGTTCGAGGGATCGCGCCGTTACCTGGAGGCGGTCACCGCGGCGGGCCTGGCCACCGCGGTGGTGTCGGCCAGCGCCAACGCCGGAGAGGTGCTGACGATCACCGGCCTGGCGAAATTCATTGCGCAGCGCGTCGACGGGGTGACCCTGCGCACCGAGCACATCGCCGGCAAGCCGGCACCGGATTCGTTCCTGCGGGCAGCGCAGCTGCTCGGCGTCGCCCCCGCGGCGGCCGCGGTGTTCGAGGACGCCCTGTCGGGGGTGACGGCCGGGCGGGCCGGCGGATTCGGCTACGTGGTGGGCGTCGATCGGGTGGGCCAGGCGCAAGACCTGCTGAGCCACGGCGCCGACGTCGTGGTCACCGATCTGGAGGAACTGTTGTGAGGGCGAGGCGATGATCGCGCAGGACTATTTCCCGATCGAACCGTGGCAGATCCGCGAACCCCGGCTGGACCTGGATCTGCTCGGACAGACCGAAGCCCTGTTCACGTTGTCCAACGGGCACATCGGATTACGCGGCAACCTCGACGAGGGCGAGCCGTACGGCCTGCCCGGCACCTACCTGAACTCGTTCTACGAGGTGCGGCCACTGCCCTACGCCGAAGCCGGGTACGGCTATCCGCAGGCCGGGCAGACCGTCGTCGATGTGACCAACGGCAAGATCATCCGGCTCACGGTCGACGACGAGCCGATGGACGTCCGCTACGGCGAGCTGATCGACCATGAGCGCATCCTCGATATGCGGGCGGGCACCCTGACCCGCCGGGTGCACTGGCGCTCACCGGCGGGAAAACAGGTCAAGGTGCACTCGACCCGACTGGTGTCGCTGGCCCAGCGCGGCGTCGCCGCCATCGAATACATCGTCGAAGCGGTCGACGAATTCGTGCGTGTGACAGTGCAATCCGAGCTGGTCGCCAACGAGGACCAACCGCCGACCAGCGGCGACCCGCGGGTCGCGGCCATCCTGGAGAACCCGCTGGAAGCCGTCGAGCGCGAGCGCACCGAGTCCGGCGCGGTGCTGGTGCACCGCACCCGGGCCAGCGAACTGATGATGGCCGCGGCGATGCATCACGAGATCGAAGTGCCCGGCCGGGTCCAGGTCAACACGATGGCGATCCCCGACGTGGCGGCGACCACGGTGGTGTGCGGCCTGCGGGCCGGACAGAAGCTGCGGATCGTCAAGTACCTGGCCTACGGCTGGTCCAGCGAGCGGTCCCGCCCCGCGTTACGCGATCAGGCGATCGCGGCGCTGACCGGCGCCCGTTACAGCGGCTGGCAGGGGCTGCTCGACGCTCAGCGGGCCTACCTGGATGAGTTCTGGGACGGCGCCGACGTCGAGGTCGACGGCGATCCGGACTGCCAGCAGGCGGTCCGCTTCGCGCTGTTCCACCTCCTGCAGGCCAGCGCGCGCGCCGAACGCCGGGCGATCCCCAGCAAGGGCCTGACCGGCACCGGCTACGACGGGCATACCTTTTGGGACACTGAGACTTTCATTCTTCCGGTGCTGACCTACACGGCCCCGCACGCCGCGGCCGACGCGCTGCGCTGGCGGGCGACGACACTGGATCTGGCTCGTGAGCGGGCCGCCGAACTCGGGCTGGCCGGGGCCGCGTTCCCGTGGCGGACCATCCGGGGCCAGGAATGCTCCGGCTACTGGCCGGCGGGCACGGCCGCCTGGCATATCAACGCCGACATCGCGGCGGCGTTCGAGCAGCACCGGGTCGTCACCGGCGACGGGTCACTGGAGGCCGAATGCGGGCTGGCGGTGCTGGTCGAGACCGCCCGGCTGTGGCGGTCGCTGGGCCACCACGACCGGCACGGCGTGTGGCACCTGTCCGGGGTGACCGGCCCCGACGAGTACACCGCGATCGTCCGGGACAACGTGTTCACCAACCTGATGGCCGCCCACAATCTGCGCACCGCCGCCGAAGCGTGCGCCCGCCATCCCGACGCCGCGCACGAACTGGGGGTCACCACCGAGGAGATGGCCGGCTGGCGGGATGCCGCCGACGCCGCGCACATCCCCTATGACGAAGAGCTGGGCATGCATCCGCAGTGCGAAGGTTTCACCTCCGCCGCGGAGTGGGACTTCGACGCCCGCACCACCTATCCGCTGCTGCTCCACGAGCCCTACGTGCGGTTGTACCCGGCCCAGGTGGTCAAGCAGGCCGACGTGCTGCTGGCAATGCATTGGCGCAGCCACGCTTTCACCCCGGAGCAGAAGGCCCGCAACGTCGACTACTACGAGCGCCGCACGGTGCGGGACTCGTCGCTGTCGGCCTGCACCCAGGCGGTGCTGTGCGCCGAGGTCGGGCACCTGGAGCTGGCCCACGACTACACCTACGAGACGGCGTTCGTCGACCTGCGCGATCTGCACGACAACACCCGCGAAGGCCTGCACCTGGCAGCGCTCGCCGGGACCTGGATCGCACTGGTCGCCGGGTTCGGCGGCCTGCGTGACGACTCCGGTGTGCTGTCACTGAATCCCGCACTGCCGGATGGGATCTCACGGCTGCGGTTCCGATTGCGCTGGCGGGGCTTTCGGGTGACGGTCAGCGCCACCGACACTGAGGTCACCTACACCCTGCGGGACGGCCCCGAGGGCCGGCTGATCATCAACCATGCCGGCGAGGGGCTCGAGCTGAACACCCAGTCACCCACGACGGTGCCGGCCCACCGGCGGGAACCGTTGCTGCCCACCCCGACGCAGCCTCCCGGCCGTGAACCGAAGCACCGCCGGGAGGTCGCGCGGTGATGACTCAGGCGATACCGGAGGACCAGCGCAGCGCGCCGACGGCGTGATCGGGCACCGCCGGGTTCTTCGGTGCGATCGGGTCCAGCCGCCGGTAGGACTCGCCCTGGGCCGGCCGCAGATCGGTCTCGCCCTTGTTGGGCCACAGCGATGCGGCCCGCTCGGCCTGCGCGGTGATCGACAGCGACGGGTTCACGCCGAGGTTGGCCGAGACCGCCGCGCCGTCCATCACCGCCAGGGTCGGGTAGCCGTACACCCGCTGGTAGGGGTCGATCACCCCGTGCTCGGGGCTGTCGCCGATCGCCGCCCCGCCCAAGAAATGCGCGGTGAGCGGGATGTTGAACAGCTCCCCCCAGGTGCCGCCGGCCACCCCGTCGATCTTGGCGGCGATGCGGCGGGTGACCTCGTTGCCGACCGGGATCCAGCTCGGGTTCGGCTCGCCGTGGCCCTGCTTGCTGGTGTACCGACGGAAACCGAGCTTGCCGCGTTTGGTGAAGGTGGTGATCGAGTTGTCCAGGTGCTGCATGACCAGGGCGATCACGGTGCGCTCGCTCCACTGCCGCGGGTTGAGCATCCGCAGGATGTTGCGCGGGTCTTCCCGGCCCTGCTCGAGTAGCTGGCGCCACCGCGGGGTGTCGGTACCGCTCGGACCGGTGCCGTCGGTCATCAGGGTCTGCAGCAGCCCCATCGCGTTGGAGCCCTTGCCGTAGCGCACCGGTTCGACGTGGGTGTCGGCGGTGGGGTGGATCGAGGAGGTGATCGCCACCCCGTGGGTCAGGTCGAGGCTCGGATCGACGGTCAATGTCGCCGCACCCACGATGGACTCGGAGTTGGTGCGCGTAAGTACCCCAAGCTTGCTGGAAAGGTTGGCCAGCTTTCCTTTATCCCGCATCTTGAACAGCAGCCGCTGGGTGTTATAGGTGCCGGCGGCCAGGATCAGGTGCCGGGCGGTGAAGGTCTTACGGTGCCGGCGCGCGCGCAGGCCGGTCCGCACCGTCGTCACCTGCCACAACCCGTCGGCCCCCTGCTCGAAGGCCGTCACCGTCGTCATCGGATGCACCTGCGCGCCGGCCGATTCCGCCAGATACAGGTAGTTCTTGACCAGGGTGTTCTTGGCGCCCCAGCGGCAGCCCGTCATGCATTCGCCGCACTCGATGCAACCGGTGCGCTTCGGGCCGGCGCCGCCGAAGTACGGATCGGCCACCGTCTTACCCGGGGCTTTGACCCCGCTGGCGCCTTCCGGGCCGAAGAACACCCCGACCGGGGTGGCCACGAACGTGTCGCCGACCCCCATGTCGTCGGCGACCTGCTTGACGATGCGGTCGGCGTCGGTGAACGTCGGGTTCTGCACCACCCCGAGCATCCGTTTCGCCTGGTCGTAGTGCGGCATGAGCTCGGCGTGCCAGTCGGTGATGTGCGCCCACTGCTTGTCGGCGAAGAACGGCGCCGGGGGCACGTAGAGGGTGTTGGCGTAGTTCAGTGAGCCGCCGCCGACCCCGGCACCGGCCAGCACCATCACGTTGTTGAGCAGGTGAATGCGCTGAATGCCGTAGCAGCCCAGCTTCGGCGCCCACAGGAAATCGCGCAGGTGCCAGGAGTTCTTGGCGAAGTCGGCGTCGGCGTAGCGGCGGCCCGCCTCCAAAACTCCTACGCGATAACCCTTCTCGGTCAGTCGCAGCGCGCTGACGCTGCCACCGAAACCCGAGCCGATGATCAGGACGTCGTAATCAGGCTCCATAGCATCACAGTATGGACCTACCCGTCGGTAACCGGGCTGCATAGGCCGACCTAACCCCACCGGGGTTCAGCGGCGGTCAGCTCCCAACGGTCAGTCCGACCTTCTGGAATTCCTTGAGGTCGCAGTACCCCGCCTTGGCCATCGACCGGCGCAGCCCGCCGACCAGGTTCAGCGAGCCGAACGGGTCGTCCGACGGGCCGTCGAGCACCTGCGTCAGGCCCGGGCGCTCGCCGTAGGCGACCTGCATCAGGGCACCGCGCGGCAGCGACGGGTGGGCGGCCGCCGACGGCCAGTACCAGCCGTCGCCCTGCGCCTCGGCCGCCGACGCCAGCGGCGTACCCAGCACCACCGCATCGGCGCCGCAGGCGATCGCCTTGGCCAGATCACCGGAGGTGTGGATGTCACCGTCGGCGAGCACGTGCACGTAGCGGCCGCCGGTCTCGTCGAGGTATTCGCGGCGGGCCGCGGCGGCGTCGGCGATCGCGGTGGCCATCGGCACCGAGATGCCCAGCACCTCATCGGAGGTGGTCACCCCGGCCGTCGAGCCGTAGCCGACGATCACCCCGGCCGCGCCGGTACGCATCAGGTGCAGCGCGGTGCGGTGGTCGAGCACCCCGCCGGCCACCACCGGGATGTCGAGCTCGGAGATGAACGTCTTGAGGTTCAGCGGCTCGCCGTCGCTGGCCACCCGCTCCGCGGAGATGATGGTGCCGTGGATGACCAGCAGGTCGACGCCGGCGGCCACCAGGGCCGGGGTCAGCGCCGCGGCATTCTGCGGGCTCACCCGTACCGCGGTGGTCACCCCGGCCTCGCTGATGCGCGCCACCGCGGCACCGAGCAGTTCGGGGTCCAGCTGGGCGGCATGCAGCTGCTGCAGCAGCCGGATCGCCGCCGCGGGCTCCGGTTCCTTGGCCGCAACCTCGATGACCTGGGCGATCTTGGCTTCGACGTCGGCGTGCCGGCCGATCAGACCTTCGCCGTTGAGCACGCCCAGACCGCCGAGGCGGCCCAGCTCGATGGCGAACTCCGGGGAGACCAGGGCGTCGGTGGGGTGGGCCAGCACCGGAATCTCGAAGCGGTAGGCATCCAGCTGCCAGGCCGTCGACACGTCCTTGGAGGAGCGGGTGCGCCGCGCCGGGACGATGTTGATGTCGTCGAGTTCATAGGTGCGACGGGCGGTACGGCCCATGCCGATCTCAACCATGTCACGCACTGTGCCGTCTCCTCTTCGCGCAAGCGCTCATCGGCGGGTCAGCCTCGTTTCTATCTCTCCGCGAGACCGACGTTTTGCAGCAAAAGTACGAGAAGCCATCTGCAAAACGTCGGTTTCGGCGCTAACGCACGTAGTAGTTGGGCGCTTCGACAGTCATGGTGATGTCGTGCGGGTGGCTTTCCTTGAGGCCCGCGGCGGTGATCCGCACGAACTGCGCCCGCTGCAACTGCTCGATGGTCGCCGAACCGGTGTAGCCCATCGCCGCCCGCAGTCCGCCGGTGAGCTGGTGGATGACGGTGCCCAGCGGGCCCCGGAACGGCACCCGGCCTTCGATGCCTTCGGGCACCAGCTTGTCCTCGCTCAGCGCGTCGTCCTGGAAGTAGCGGTCCTTGGAGTAGGACTTGGCCCCGCCCCGGCCCTGCATGGCGCCCAGCGATCCCATGCCTCGGTAACTCTTGAACTGCTTGCCGTTGACGAAGATCAGGTCACCCGGGGACTCGGCGGTGCCGGCCAACAACGAGCCGAGCATGGCCGTCGACGCGCCGGCGGCCAGCGCCTTGGCGATGTCTCCGGAGTACTGCAGCCCGCCGTCGGCGATCACCGGCACGCCGGCCGGGCGACACACGGCTACCGCCTCCATGATGGCGGTGATCTGCGGGGCGCCCACCCCGGCGACCACGCGGGTGGTGCAGATGGAGCCGGGACCGACCCCGACCTTCACCGCGTCGGCGCCGGCCTCGACCAGCGCGGCAGCCCCGCTGCGGGTCGCCACGTTGCCGCCGACCACCTCGACCCGATCACCGACCTCGGCCTTGAGCTTGCCGACCATGTCCAGCACCCCACGGTTGTGGGCGTGCGCGGTGTCCACGATCAGCACGTCCACACCGGCGTCGGCCAGCGTCATCGCCCGAACCCAGGCGTCGTCGCCGACACCGACCGCAGCCCCTACCAGCAGCCGGCCGTCGCTGTCCTTGGTGGCCAGCGGGTGCTGCTCGGTCTTGACGAAGTCCTTGACGGTGATCAGCCCGGTCAGCTTGCCGTGACCGTCGACGATCGGCAGCTTCTCGATCTTGTGCCGGCGCAGCAGGCCCAGCGCCGCATCGGCGGAGACCCCCTCCTGCGCGGTGATCAGCGGCACCTTGGTCATCACCTCGGCGACCGGCTTGTTCTCGTCGACCTCGAAGCGCATGTCCCGGTTGGTGATGATCCCGACCAGTGAGCCCTTGGCGTCCACCACCGGCAACCCCGAGATCCGGAACCGGGCGCACAACGCGTCCACCTCGGCCAGGGTGTTCTCCGGCGTGCAGGTGACCGGGTCGGTGACCATCCCGGCCTCGGAGCGCTTCACCGTCTCCACCTGCGCGGCCTGCTCGGTGACCGGCAGGTTGCGGTGCAGCACGCCCATACCGCCGGCGCGGGCCATCGCGATCGCCATCCGCGCCTCGGTGACGGTGTCCATCGCGGAGCTGACCAGCGGCACCTTGAGCGCGATGTTGCGGGTCAGCAGACTCGACGTGTCCGCGGTAGCCGGCACCACATCGGACGCGGCAGGAAGCAGCAGGACGTCGTCGAACGTCAGACCCAGCATGGCGATCTTGCCGGGGTCGTCGCCACCGGTGGGCGCCGCGTCGAGATGCGCGTCGACGGAACCGGTGGAGTTCGAACCGGTCATTTGGGCACTGACTTCCGTTTTGGATAACCAAAGGCCATCTGGGAGCCTCCACTACGCAGCCGGGGTGAGAAAACCCATCTTAATCGCGGCGCTGAGCGCTTTCGGCCCCACCACCCTTGACAGGTGCACAGACCGCGCCTCACCAGCCGCTGGCATTCTGTCGAGGCGACTGCGTACCCTAATGGGCGTGCATGACCACCTCCCACCCGGCCTGCCGCCCGACCCGTTCGCCGACGATCCTCATGATCCCTCCGCAGCGCTGGACGCCATGGAACCGGGCCAGCCGCTGGATCCGCAGGAGCGGACCGCGGTGGAAGCCGACCTCGCCGACCTGGCGGTCTACGAGGCGTTGCTGGCCCACCGGGGCATCCGCGGGCTGGTGGTGTGCTGTGACGACTGCCAGCAGGACCACTACCACGACTGGGACATGCTGCGCGCCAACCTGCTGCAACTGCTGATCGACGGCACCGTCCGCCCGCACGAGCCGGCCTACGACCCGGAGCCGGACAGCTACGTGACCTGGGACTACTGCCGCGGCTACGCCGATGCGTCGCTCAACGAGGCGACCTCGGAGACCGACGGCTACCGCTGAGCGCCGTACCACCTGCCGCCGCGGTGCTGCACCAACTCGGCGGCATCCTCACGCAGACCCCGTAATCCCTCGACGGTCGTAGTCGCACTGCCGACATCGATCAACATGCACGCCAGCGCCCACTGCAGCGGAATCAGCCCCAGCCGGCCGGTCTCGGCCAACGCCGTGTCGGCGACCGTGCGGGCCCGCTCGAGATTCCCGGCGCAGCACAGCGCGCCCGCCAATACCACCTGACTTTTCACCCGATGCCGCACCCCGTCCGCGCCCGCGAGATCCAGGGCCTGCTCGGCATTGCGCACGGCGGTGGTGCCGTCGCCGGTGACCATCGCCAGCTCGGCGGTCACCCAATGGCGGCGCACACCCAGGCGGATCGGCGCGGCGGGTGGCTCCGGCAGCTGCCCGGCCCGAGCCAGCAGGGCCGCCGATGCCGCGAAGCGCCCGATCCCGAGAGCGTCCGCGGCCAGCCCGACCAGGGCATCGGCGCCGGCCTCCGGGTCGACTTCGTGGTCGCCACGGGCCAGCGCCAGGGCCCGGCCGTCGAAGCCTCGGGCTCCCCGGTGATCGCCGAGTTGACGCAGGAACGACCCCCGGGTGCTGTGGGCCAGCGAGGCCAGCGGGCCCGCCGGTGTCTCGCGCAGCAGCTCGGCCAGCTCGGCGGTGGCGGCGGCGTAGCGGCCCTGCCCGCCTGCGGCCACGGCACGCAGCCAACGCTGCCGCGGGGTGGTTGCGGCGGGCAGCGGCCACCGGTCGGGTTCGGTGCCGAACGCGGCAGCGGTCAACGCGGCGTCTGGATCCTCAGTCATCGCTGCGCGACGTTACGCGGTGGGGCTCGCCACCTCGTCGTCTCACCCGGAAAGGCATCCGCTCTCAGGGAATGTCCACCACCTTTGGACCCCCTCTCTTAATAATTACGTTGCCCTAACTTCAGATGCTTTGGCTACGGTCCCCACAGCGCCGGACATCGCCGGCGCTGTTTTACGCGCACCACCAACCGTGACACCGCTCAACGGCCGCGTTGTGACCCGGCCGATCAGCGGTTGGAGAGGGGCTCTCATGCCACAGGTTGAGCAACTGCCCGGCCGCAATGCGGACGTGTGGGACTGGCAACTCCGCGGAGCCTGCCGCGGCCTGGACTCGTCGGTGTTCTTCCCGCCCGACGGGGAACGCGGCCGCGCCCGGGCGCAACGAGAACAGAACGCCAAACAGTGGTGCCGAACTTGCCCGGTGATGCAACAGTGCCGTGCGCACGCCCTGGCCGTAGGTGAGCCCTACGGCATCTGGGGCGGTATGTCCGAAGCCGAGCGGCACGCCGAACTGCGCTGCAACCTGCGCCGCAGCGGCTGACGCCTCGGGGACTGCTCGTTCGTCTGGAGCTGTCAGACCGGTCGGGTTGGATCGCGACTATGCGATCTGCACCAGCCACCCTGCTCATGACGGCACTTGTCGCCTCACTCGGTGTCGGCTTGGCCGCGACGGTCAACGCCGACCCGGCCAGCTGTTTCGATCAACGGCTGTGCGGCGATCTGAGCGACGTGTACTACTGCCCCGACACTGGCCGCGTGGTCGGCCCGTTCGGCGCCTGCCCGTCACTGGTGACCGGCCCGTATGCGCCGGGCGGGTTGCGGCCCAACCAGGGGCTCTCGCCGCTGAACTGAGGGTGCGGTGGCCGCCGTGGTCGTACGCTGCCTAAGCGGAGCGCCCAATCCCTGGGCCGCGCAGCAAAAGGAGCAACGTGAACAGGCAGCTGCTACTCGGATCCTTCATCGCGGCGGGTCTCATCGGTCTCATGGGCGCACCCGCGGCGAGCGCCGATGAGGCGGGATTCCTCAATGAACTCCGGGCCAATGGATTCCCGGGCCTGACCGTCGGAGACGCCCAGATGCCCGACGGCGTGGTCATTGCCAACGGCTGGATGGCCTGCAACCGGCTGCATCTGGGCGAGAAGCCCGAACAGACGCTGGCCCAACTGAACCCGAACGACGTTGACAAGGGACGCACGCTGCTGAACGCCGCGCAGCACAATCTGTGCCCCGACACGCTCTAGGATTCCCCTGAACATCCCCACCCAGCGCGTGGAATCGATTGCTGCGCAGGAAGACTACGGTCCCTACCGCCGCTCATACCGGGTCAACCGCAGCCACGACCGTCGGCTGCGCTCGGCGATGGTCGTGCTGCTGTTCGCGCCGCTGCCCTTCCTGTGGATGGCGTACCGCGCCGGACCGTGGGCAGGCGACGACACCCAATCCTCCATGACCGGCATGCTGGCCTCCGGTATCCCCGGGCTGATCTTCGTGGGACTGACCCTCTTCCTGGCCATCCCAGGGCTGATCAGGATGGCCTCAGCCAAAGGCGCCCAGGTGCATGTTTTCGAGCGGGGAGCCATCGCCGAACGTCCTGGTGGCGACCTGTACGCGTGGCCGTATCGGCGGGCCACGGCCAGGTACGTGTCCTGGCGGGAATCGACCGATGGCCAGTGGCATGACCACCCCCAACTCTGGGTGACCTTCCACCGGGGCGGCGAGACGATCTGCCTGGACGGACGCGCCCCGAAGGACAGGGCCGTGCTGCCTGACCTCGCCCGCGAATTCGGCATCAGCGACGAGCCCGAACAAGTTGACGGGGTCTATCGCAACACCGCTCCCCTACCCTTTTGATCCGACCGACCCGGGGTGCGAATGGTGGACTCCGGCGAACGCAAAACCCTCGAACACGCTCTCAGCGTGTGATAAGCAACAGCGATGAGAACACGGGGGTTGTCAGTAAAACGCGCAGTCGCTCATGTCTCCGTCGCCGGCATGGTTGTTGCCGGCGCCGGCGTGGGGATAAGCCAAACCGTCCACGCCGCAGCGACTCTGCTGGCTTCCACCGGTCCGCTGGCGGGCAGCCAAACGGCGCTCATCCTGGGTGGGACCACTGAGCCGAGGCCGTCGCCCGAGTTCGCGCGGTCCGCCGAGAACCTGTTCCTGAACCCACTGGGATTCAACGGCGGTTCAACCGGCTCGACGGTCTGCTACATGGACGGCACCGACCCGTGCAGTGCCCCATTGCAGGTGCTGACCACGCCCGAACTGATCCAGCAGGGCCCGAGCAGTCTGACGGCCGCCTCGGCGATCGTGCTCGCCGTCCAGAACCAGTTCGACGCCAACCCGGGCGCATTCGACGCCGAGCACCCGCTGACGATCTTCGGCTACTCGCAGAGCGCCACCGCGGAGTCGATCGCGATGACCCGCCTCGCTGAACTCGGAATCCCCAGCGACGCTCTGCATTTCGTGTTCATCGGCGACCCCTCCACCCCGGACGGCATCTGGCAGCACATCCAAGCAGCCATGGACGCCACACTCGGAACTGAGCTGACGAACCATCTGCTCAACCTGTTCGGCATGACCGAGGTGCTCGGTAGCCAGACGCCGAATGACCTGTACGCAGCCACCATTTACGGCCTGCCCGGCGATCCGGTCTCCAACTTCGTCGACGTCTACGCGGACAAGGGCCTGATCGGTGCCATGCTGGACATCCTCTGGCCGCACGTGTGGTACCTGGGGCTGACACCGGAACAGGTCGCCGACGCCACCATCTCGGTCGACGGCGCCCTGACCTACGTCAACATCTCCGATGACGACATCAACGGCTTCGACGCCTGGATCAACGCGGTCTTCTCCGGCGGGGCGGCCAACAGCGGGCTGTTCGAGAGCGTGTGGGATTCTCTGCAACTGCTTTTCAACAACTTCTTCTGACCCGGACGAGCGACTCGTCCCGGACGCCGGACGTATCAGCGCGGTCGAACTATATTGGCGCCCTGGACAGATCGTCGACACGTAGCGAGGGGAGCCGCAGTGCCGGACACATCGTCTGAGGGCGCGGCTCCCACCTGGGAGGACACCCTGCCGCACTTCGCCGTGCAGGAGTCGGGCAACCGGATCACCGCGCCGCCGCTGGAGAACTCCGGGGCGCTCGGATTTCTGGCGGTGGCCGGCTGGGTGCTGTGGACCACGGCGGGTACCGCCGCCGCGCTCTGCTTCAACGCCCTGGGCGGGCCCGACGGGCCGGCCTGGTGGGTGGGACTTCTGGTCATCATGTACCTGTTCCTGCCACTGATACTCTCCGACGTCACCGCCGCCGAAGCCCGCGATCAGTTCGGCCAGCTCACCACCGCCTATCGTCTCGCGGCGGTGCCGGCGCTGGCCGGGATCGCGACCGGCCTCGTGGTCGCCGCCCTGCGGGCCGGTGGTTTCCGTGGCGCGGTAATGGCGACGGCAGGCGGCGTCTGCCTGATCGGGGCGGGCGTGGCCGCCCTTGCCGCTTGGTCGGGTATCCGATACACCCGCAAGCGTCAAGCCTGGATTGCATGGATGCGGCAGCACGGCAAGCCATCACCCGGGTCGCTGCGCCAGATCACTTTCCGGAAGAAGTGGTCGGACGGCAATCCGCAATTCCGAGTGTTGGTGGAGTTCGCCGGCCCATCCGGGCCGCAGCAGGTCACCGCGAACATGGTCACCACGTCACGTCGGGTGCCGCTGACCGGAACCCCGGTAGTTGTCACCCAGGCGCCGCAGGATCCGGCGGCCGAACCGCTGATCGACCTCGATCAGGCCGCCGCTGCCCGGTTCGACCCCAACTTTGCGCGGTACGAGCAGCCGACCGGAAACTGACGCAAGCCGTCCGCGGGCGCTCCGGGGCACCGATGTTGAACTAGGCCCTGTTTCCGCTGCTCGCATACGGTTGGGTCTCAGCTCCGGCCAAAGCAATGAAGTTGGCAATCGGGGCAATGTCGTAGGTGTAATGCGGGGCGCCGGGTCCGGCCTGCACGAACAAGCCGGCATTGATGATGGCCTCGATTATCGGGATGAGTTCCAGCCCGACGGTGGCAATGACGCCGACGAGCTCCAGGATGATCTGGAAAATGTCAGCCGCGGTAACGTTCTGGACGATGTTGTAGATGTTTGTCTCGACCACTCCGGTCGCGAATTCAGCAGTCCATGGATTGCTTCCGACGGGACAGTCGGCGTAGAGATCATCTCCGTTGCCGATGGTGTTGACGAATTCACCCCAGTAGTGCTTGACCGTTTTGCTCACCGGCACATAGACCTCGGGCTGAAGGTCATCCGGGCCCGCGATGCCGCCGGTCACCACACCGTCCACTTCGGCTGGATCCGGCCAGCCGGCGAAATCATTTCCCGAAGCAAATCCGGGTGCCCTGCAGGGGTTTCCCCATGTTGCCACGGCCACGATGTCCGGCCAGCGGGCGTGGCATTCCCCGCCCGGGTTGACCACATGGTCTCTCATGAAGTGCGACACCACGATGGCACCCTGGCTATACCCCAACAGGATTATGCCCTGCCCCACAGGGTTTCCCGGCGGATAGACGTCATTGACGAGCCGGATCAGTTCCTGCACACCGTCTTCGACCGACGGCCCCATCGGGAAGGCGGCGGCGGGATAATTTCCCACCGGCTGCCAAAAGAATGGGCCACTGTTTCCGTTGGCCACACCAGGCAATGCGTTTGCGACAGCGGCCGGCTGGGGCGGGGTCTGGTCCCACATATTGGTGCCGGTCCCGCTGACAGTCATGACCACATGCTGAGCCATTTCTCCTCCTCGAAGGTCGAAGGAGTCGAGATCTCGGGTACCCGGGCGTACTTGCAAAGCTACGCCGCGAATGAGCCAGTGACGAGCAGACGCGTAGGCCCCCGAAACCGAGTGGCTTCGGGGGCCTTAGCGACTGCTCGGCGGAACTACCTAGTGCGCGTGCCCGTGGTGTCCGTGCCCGGCGTGCTCGTCGGCCTGGGCCGGCTTCTCCACCACCGCGGTCTCGGTGGTCAGCACCATCCGTGCCACCGAGGCGGCGTTGAGCACCGCCGAACGGGTCACCTTGACCGGGTCGACGATGCCGTCGGCGGCCAGGTCGCCGTAGGTCAGCGTCGCGGCGTTGAAGCCCTGCCCGGCCGGCAGCTCGGCGACCTTGTTGGTCACCACCGCGCCGTCCACGCCGGCGTTGGCGGCGATCCAGTACAGCGGTGCGCTCAGCGCGGCGGCGAACACGTCGACGCCGGTCACCTCGTCACCGGTCAGCGAGGACCGCAGCTCGTTCAGGACCGCTCCGGCCTGCAGCAGGGCGGTACCGCCACCGCTGACGATGCCCTCCTCGACCGCGGCCTTGGCCGCGGCCACCGCGTCCTCGACCCGGTGCTTGCGCTCCTTGAGTGCGGTCTCGGTGGCCGCACCCACCTTGATCACGGCCACGCCGCCGGCCAGCTTGGCCAGCCGCTCCTGCAGCTTCTCCACGTCCCATTCGGAGTCGGCCGCGTCGATCTCGGCGCGCAGCTGCTTGATCCGGCCGGCGATCGCCTCGGCAGTGCCGGCGCCGTCGACGATCACGGTGTTGTCCTTGGTGACCACCACCCGGCGCGCCGTGCCGAGCACGTCGACGCCGGCCTCGCGCAGTGTCAGGCCGACCTCCGGGTTGATCACCTGGCCGCCGGTGACGATCGCGAGGTCTTCCAGGAAGGCCTTGCGCCGATCCCCGAAGAACGGCGCCTTGACGGCGACGGCCTTGAGGGTCTTGCGGATCGCGTTGACCACCAGGGTCGACAGCGGCTCACCCTCGACGTCGTCGGCGACGATCAGCAGCGGCTTGCCCGACTCGGCGACCTTCTCCAGCAAGGGCAGCAGGTCCGGCAACGAGCTGATCTTGTCGCGGTGCAGCAGGATCAGCGCGTCCTCCAGGACGGCCTCCTGGGCGTCGAAGTCGGTGACGAAGTACGCCGACAGGAAACCCTTGTCGAAGGTGACACCGTCGGTGATCTCCAGCTCGGTGTTCAGCGTCGAGGACTCCTCCACACTGACCACACCGTCACCGCCGACCGTGGCCATCGCTTCGCCGACCAGCTCACCGATCTGCTCGTCACGCGAGGACACGTTGGCAACCTGGGCGATCGACTCCTTGCCGGAGACCGGGGTGGCCGCGGCCAGCAGTGCCTCCGACACCGCGTCGGCGGCCTTGGCGATGCCGGTGCCCAGCGCGATCGGGTTGGCGCCGGCCGCGACGTTGCGCAGCCCACCGGAGATGATGGCCTGCGCCAGCACGGTGGCGGTGGTGGTGCCGTCACCGGCCACGTCGTTGGTCCGGGTGGCCACCGACTTCACCAGCTGGGCGCCGAGGTTCTCGAAGGGGTCCTCCAGGTCGACCTCGCGGGCCACGGTGACACCGTCCATGGTCACCGTCGGGCCGCCGAATGCCTTGGCCAGCACCACGGCGCGGCCACGCGGACCCAGCGTCACCCGCACCGCGTCGGCGAGCTTGTCCACGCCGGCTTCCAGGGCCCGGCGGGCGGCCTCGTTGAACTCAATCTGCTTGCTCATCGCTCTTCTTTCGTTACACGAGCGCCGCCCCGGACATCACCCGTGAAACGGGGATCTCCGGGGCGGGCACGGTGATTGCTTGTGACTACTTGTTGACGATCGCCAGCACGTCGCGCGCAGACAGGATCAGGTACTCCTGGCCGCCGTACTTGATCTCGGTGCCGCCGTACTTGCTGTAGATAACGACGTCACCCTCCGCAACGTCGAGCGGAATCCGCTTGTCGCCGTCCTCGTCCCAGCGGCCGGGGCCGACGGCGACAACGGTGCCCTCCTGCGGCTTCTCCTTGGCGGTGTCGGGGATGACCAGACCGGAAGCGGTCGTGGTCTCGGCCTCGTTGGCCTGAACGAGGATCTTGTCCTCGAGTGGCTTGATGTTCACGCTCGCCACGATTGGAGCCCTCCACATGTGTCTGGATGCGACCCGGCGCCTGCCGAGCCCATCGGAACGTACTTACTTAAGGTGTTCGGCATTCGTGCGAGCCCTCACGTCGTCGTCGCGGGTGCCGAGCAAGGAACCGACCGACTGCCACCTAGCACTCTATACATGAGAGTGCTAGCACTCAAGGGTGGCCTGTGCCCGTTACGCCGAGCGTGAACGCCTCGCCGACACCAGCTCCCCCAGTGGCCACGCCCGACTCTCGCACGCCCGGAAATACTGCCGGAAGAAATCCGCGCAGATATTCATTCAGAAGACTTCGGCGCGTAAGCTTTTCGATGATTCTTGTATAAGAGTCGCATTAGCAATGCCTGATATATCCCTTTGGTCGGGGAGGTTGGCGATGGCTGGTCAGCGCCGCCCGCAGCGCACTCGTTGGTCGCGCATCGCCGAGGCACATCGCCGTCGGACGGTCGGCCTGGCCGGGGCAGCCGGAGCGTTTCTGTCGTTCGGTTTGATGCCCGTGGCCGCCGCGCCGGCCGCGCACGCCGACGACTTCGATCTGATGGTCGACCAGCTCATCAATTCCCTTGCGGCACTGTTCAATCCGGATACGGGAGCCGCGACGGCCGATCCGATTGCGTGGCCGTCCGCGTCCTCGGATGTGTGGTTTGACGAGCTGCTCTATCAACCACTGCACACCCTGGAGCAGGACTGGATCACCAGCCCGTTCGGCATCCAGGTCGACAACGAGATCAACACCCTCACGGGTGCCTTCGTGATCGGCAACGGCGCCGACGGCACCGCCGCCTCCCCCGACGGTGGGAACGGCGGGTTGTGGTTCGGCGACGGCGGGGCCGGCTACGGCCAGACCGAGGCCGGGCTGGCCGGCGGAAACGGCGGCAACGCCATCGGGATCGGCGACGGCGGGCACGGCGGAGACGGCGGGGCCGGGGCCGATGGCGGAGCCGGCGGCAACGCGGGCACCGTCGGCGACGGCGGGACCGGCGGTGACGGCGGCGCCGGCCTGGCCGGGATAACAGGGACCACCGGTACGGACGGTAACGGCGGCAATGGCCTGGCCGGCGAAAACGGCGGCGACGGAGGAGCCGGTGGTCTGGGCGGATCGGTCGAAGGCCTGGGCGGAGCCGGTGGGCACGGCGGCGCCGGCGGCGACGGGGGCGACGGCAGCGGCGGCCGGGACGGCGGCGACGGGGTCTTCAGTCTGGGCGGCAACACCAGCGTCAACGGCGGCGACGGCCGCAACGGCGGTGACGGCGGGCAGGGCGGCACCGGCGGGCACGGCGGTAACGGCGGCGGCACCAGGAGCGCATTCGGCGTGGCGGGCCGCAACGGCGACGGCGGTGCCGGCGGGTCCGGCGGGGATGCGGGCAGACCCGGCAACGGCGGCAACGGCGCCAGCGGCGGAATCATCGGCAACGGCGGAAACGGCGGAAACCCCGGTGAAGCAGGTGCCGGCGGGGCCGGCGGTTCGGCCGGCACCGGCGGCCTGTCGGGCAGCGGCCAGAGCGGCGGCAATGGTGCCGACGGCGCCGCCGTCACCAGCGGGGGCAACGGCGGCAACGGCGGCACCCCCACCGTCGAGGGCAACGGCGGGACCGGCGGCAACGGCGGGTCCGTCGGCAATGGCGGCAACGGCGGAAACGGGGCCGACGCCTTCAACGGCCGTGCGGGCGACGGAGGGGCCGGCGGCAACGGCGGCGCGACCGGCGACGGGGGCAACGGCGGAAACGGCGGCAAAGGCCTGGCCGGCGTCAACGGCTCAGCCGGCGTCGGCTCGGGCGCATCAGGCGGCAGTGGCACCGGCGGCGGAACCGGCGGCAACGGGGGCAACGGCGGCCTGGGTGGCTCGATCTCGGGCCACGGTGGCGCCGGCGGGACCGGCGGTCAAGGCGGCGCCGGTGGTAATGGCGGCAACGGTGTGGCCGGTGCGGCCGGTGTCTCGGGCACCGACAACGGTGCCGGTCTGGCCGGCGGTTCTGGCGGTAACGGCGGGGCTGGTGGGTCCGGCGGTAACGGCGGCGCCGGTGGCAGTGTGGCCGACGGCGGGCCGGGCAGCGCGGGCCTCAACGGTCGCGGCGGCACCGGTGGGGCCGGCGGTAACGCGGGCACTGCCGGCGATGGCGGTGTCGGCGCGGCCGGCGCGGTGAACGTGGCCGGTTCCGCCGGCTTACTCGGGGCCGGCGGCGACGGCGGCACGGGCGGCAACACCGGCGCTGCCGGCGCCGGCGGCAGCGGCGGTGCGGCCGGTACCGGTGGCCTATCGGGCAGCGGCCACGTCGGTGACGTGGGCACCCTCGGGGCCGCGATCGCCGGCGGGAACGGCGGTACCGGTGGCGTCGGCGTCACCGCAACCGCAGCCGGGCAGACCGGCGGGGCCGGCGGTAATGGAGGCAATGGCGGTGACCACGGCAACGGCGGTAATGGCGGCGCAGGTGGAACCGGTGCGAGAGGTGTCAATGGGGTCGCCGGCGGCGTCGTTCAAATCGGGCCCAACACCTACGTCATTCCCGCTGTACCCAGCACCAATGGTGCGACCGGCGGGATCGGTGGGGCCGGCGGCTTAGGAGGCTCGATCTCCGGTAACGGCGGCAACGGTGGAGTCGGCGGAACCGGTGGTGCCGGCGGCAATGGTTCGGCCGGGGCCAACGGAGCCAACGGCGTCTTCAGCTTCAGCGACCCCACCAGCCAAAACGGTGGCAACGGCGGCAACGGCGGCGACGGAGCCGACGGCGGGAATGGCGGGACCGGCGGAACAGCCGGCGGCGTTGCCGCGGGCGGGTCGGGCCATGCCGGTGTCAACGGCGACGGCGGGGCCGGCGGCAATGGCGGGAACGCCGGCACACCCGGCAACGGCGGCAACGGAGCCGACGCCACCATCTTGTCCCTCAACGGCGGCAACGGCGGCAATGGCGGTAACCCCGGCGTTGCCGGTGCCGGCGGCAACGGCGGAGCGGCCGGCACCGCCCCCGGCGATGGCGGCAGCACCGGGGCACATGGCGCCGGCGGCACCGCGGTGACGGGTGCGGCCGGCAACGGCGGCAACGGCGGGGCGGGCTTCACCGCCATCCTCCCGGGCGGCAGTGGGGGCAACGGCGGCAATGGCGGCAACGGCGGGTCGGTCGGCAACGGCGGTACCGGTGGGGCCGGCGGCAACGGCGCGGCCGGCAACCTGGGCCCGCAGGGCAGCGACGGCACCGGCGGCCCCGCCGGCAACGGCACCAACGGCGGCTCCGGGGGCAACGGCGGTGGCGGCGGCCTGGGCGGTTCGGCATCGGGTAACGGCGGTGCCGGTGGCAGCGGCGGTCTGGGCGGGGCCGGCGGCGATGGCGGCCGCGGCGGTAACGGCAAATCCGCCACCACGTTCACCGACGCCCAGACCGGCGGTGCCGCCGGCGCGGGCGGCACCGGCGGTAACGGTGGCAACGGCGGCGCGGGCGGTACCGCCCTGGGATCGGGCAACGGCGGCAATGGCGGTGACGCCGGCGGCGCCGGGCGCGGCGGTAACGGCGGCGTCGGCGGCTCGGGCGGCCAGGGCAACGACTCGGAGTTCACGCCCGGCGCCGGCCGCAGCGGCGCCGGGGGCACTGGCGGCAACGGCGGTAAGGCCGGGATGGGCGGTGACGGCGGTACCGGCGGCTCGGCCCTGGGATCGGGCAACGGCGGCAACGGCGGTCACGCCGGCGCCGGTGGGGTCGGCGGCAACGGCGGCAATGGCGGTCCCGCCGGGACGAATCCCGACTACCCGAATGTTCCGACCGCCAACATCTCCAACGGCGGCAACGGCGGCCGGGGTGCCACCGGCGGAGACGGCGGCACCGGCGGCGCCGGCGGTTACTCGGGCTCCGGCACCGCCGGCAATGGTGCCACCGGGGGTGCCGGCGGGGCCGGCGGCAACGGCGGCGACATGGGTACGGGCTGGAACGAACCCGACCAGGGCCTCGGCAAACCCGGTCCCGGTGGTAGCGGCGGCAACGGCGGTCAGGCCGGGCCCGGTGGTGTCTCCAACATCGGCCACGGCGGCAACGGCGCCGACGGCGGCCGCGGCGGCAAGGGCGGCGACGCCATCTACTGCGGCCAGTGGGGCGATCCCGAACCCCCGGGCGCAGTCGGCGGGACCGGAGGCGCCGGCAGCATGGGCGGCTTCGGCCTGCCGCGGGGCGCCAGCGGCGTTGACGGCGGCCCGGGCGCCGTAGGCGACATCACCCGCTCGTGGGGGTGTGGCTTACCCTGAGCCACCGGCCTCAGCTCACCTGACCCTGCACCACGGGCAGGCCCGGGTTGGTGGCCACGTCCAGCGGCGACGGCGGGGCGCCGGCGGCGATCAGGTGTGCCGCGAACGCCGCGATCATCGCCCCGTTGTCGGTGCACAGTCGCGGAGGCGGGATGCGCAGCGTCAGACCTGCTGCAGCGCAGCGCTGTTCGGCAAGCTCCCGTAGCCGCGAGTTGGCCGCCACCCCGCCGGCGATCAGCAGGGTGCCGACCCCCAGTTCGGTGGCCGCGCGCACCGCCTTCGCGGTCAGCACGTCGGCCACCGACTCCTGGAATCCGGCCGCCACATCGGCGGGCGAATAGTCCGGGGTCTTCTCGACGTAGCGGGCGACGGCGGTCTTGAGCCCCGAGAAGCTGAACGCGTACGGGGCGTCGCGCGGGCCGGTCATGCCGCGCGGGAACTTGATCGCCTCGCGGTCCCCGGTGCGGGCCAGCTCGTCGAGCACCCGCCCCCCGGGGTAGCCCAGCCCGAGCAGCCGGGCCACCTTGTCGTAGGCCTCCCCCGCCGCGTCGTCGACGGTGCTGCCCAACTCGACGATCGGCTCCCCCAGCGACCGCACGTGCAGCAGGTGGGTGTGGCCGCCGGAGACCAGCAGGGCCATGCACTCCGGCAGCGGGCCGTATTCGTAGACGTCGGCGGCCAGGTGCCCGCCCAGGTGGTTGACGGCGTAGAACGGCACCCCCCAGGCCGCCGCATAGGCCTTGGCCGCGGCGGCGCCCACCAGCAGCGCGCCCGCCAGCCCCGGCCCGATGGTGGCCGCCACCGCATCGGGCCGCTGGATGCCCGCTGTGTCCAACGCCCGGCGCATGGTCGGGCCGAGTGCCTCCAGGTGGGCCCGCGACGCGATCTCGGGCACCACACCGCCGAAGCGCGTGTGTTCTTCGACGCTGGAGGCCACCTCGTCGGCCAGCAGGGTCAGGGTGCCGTCTGCTGCCAGCCGGGCGATGCCGACTCCTGTTTCATCGCAGGAGGATTCGATGGCCAGGACTACCGTCACTGCGCCGCCTCCCGCCGCATGGTGTAGGCGTCGGCGCCATTGCGGTAGTAGCGCTTGCGCACGCCCGTCTCGACGAACCCGACGTCGCGGTACAGCGCGATGGCCGGGGAGTTGTCGGTACGGACCTCCAGGTACACCACGCCGCCGTCGGCGTAGTCCAGCAGGTCGGCCAGCAGCCGTCGCCCGACACCACGACCCTGGTGCACCGGGTCCACCCCGATGGTGTGCACCTCGAACTCGAACGGCGCGATGCGCCCCAGCCGCGCGATCCCGGCGTAGCCGACCAGCACACCGTCGACGCGGGCCCCGACATAGTGGCTGGCCGGGGCCAGAATCGCCCGGTAGAACGCCTCGGCCGGCCACGGGTCATCACCGCCGAACAGTTGGGCCTCCAATTCGGCGCAGCGTGGCGCATCGGATTCGACCAGGGCGCCGAGGCTGACCGGCGGCGCGGCCGATGCCGCCGGCTTGGCATCCGGGCGACGCAGATACAGCGGCACCAACGATTCCGGAACGTGGCTCCAATCCCGCACCGCGGCAACCAGTCCCGCAGGATCCGGATAAGAGACGTCGAGCACCGGAAGGCCGAACAGCCCGGCGTGCGCGGGTGAGCCCGCCACCGCGACGGCGTCACCGCGGTCGACGTCGGCCGGGGCACACACCGCGGGGCCCGCCACCCGGGCGCCATCGCGGTAGCGCGCCCAGTAGACCTCGCGGCGACGGGCGTCGGTGACCACCAGGGTCGCGCCGCTGGTGTGCACCCCGATCGCGTCCAGACTGCACACCCCGTGAACCGGGATCCCCAGCGCGTGCCCGTAGGCGGCGGCGCTGGACATCCCGACCCGCAGGCCGGTGAACGGCCCCGGCCCGCAACCCACCACCACCGCGCTCAGATCGGCCATGGCCAGACCGGCATCAGAAAGCGCCGCAAGCACATTCGGGGTGAGCTGCTCGGCGTGCGCGCGGGCATCGAGCGTGACCCGCTCGGCCAGCACGGTCGGTCGACCAGCCTCATCCAGGTTCACCAGGCCCGCGGTGACGGCGGGGGTGGCGGTGTCGATGGTCAGGATCGCCCCGGTCACGGTGTGTGCCACCGCCAGGTCGCGGTACGGGCCTCGGAGTCACCAGCGTCCGCGCCACGATCCAACCGGATATCAAGGTGTCGATCGGAGAGCCGCTCGGCCAGTCCCTCGCCCCACTCCACGACGACGACGGCGTCGTCGAGTTCGGTGTCGAGATCCAGTGAGTCCAACTCGGCCAGCAGATCCAGGCTCGACTCGTCGAGCAGCCGGTACAGGTCGACGTGGATCATCGCCGGGGTGCCGGGCCGGCGCGGCCGGTGCTCGCGGGCCAACACGTACGTCGGCGAGGTGACTGGACCATCGACATCCAGCGCGGCGGCGATCCCCTTGGCCAACACGGTTTTTCCCGCCCCGAGCGGGCCCGATAGCACCACCACGTCGCCGGCCCGCAGCTGTTCGCCCAACCGGGTTCCCAGTGCGACGGTGTCCTCGGCGGTGGCCAGCGTCGCTTGCTGCTCCTCAGCCACGGCGCCCGGCCTTCCGACGCAGCCGGCGGGTCAGCCCCACCCGGCGCGGGGTCGCCCGCTCCACCAACCGGACCAGCGCCTCATCGATCACGTCGGGCTCCTCCAACTGCACCAGATGCCCGGCCCCCGGGGCGATCACCAGCTCACAGTCCCACAACGTGGCCGCCATCGCCCGGGAATAGCCGGCCGGGGTGAGCAGGTCGTGATCGCCGCAGGCGACCAGGGTCGGGATCCTGGCCAGCGTTGCCAGCCCGGCACTTTCGTCGTGCACTTCCAGGGCGTGCAGGAAACCCACCATGGTGGGGACCGGAGTGGAGTGCATCATCTGCTCGGAGAACGCCACAACACTTGGGCTGATCTCATCGGTGCCGTAGGAGGCGGCACGCAGAATCGGTGCGATCACCCAACGGGCCGCGCCGCGACCGCGGTGCACCAGGTTCGGCGCGTAACGCGCGCTGAACTGCACCGCCTCCAACGCCGGATTGCGCAGGATCTCACCCAGCGGGGACCGTGAAACCCCTTTGGCCGCCGATGAAATCAGCGCCGCGCCGACGATCCGGCTGCCGTAGTGCTGGGGAAACTGCCGGGCGTGCGCCAGCACGGTCATCCCGCCCATCGAATGCCCGACCAGCACCACCGGGCCCCGCGGCACCGTCGCGGCCAGCACCGCGTCCAGGTCCCGGCCCAGCCTCGGCACGGTGTAGGTCTCCGGCGGGGCGACGGCGGAGTCGCCATGGCCGCGCTGGTCGTAGAAGACCATCCGGACCTGGTCGCCCCACTCGGCAGTCAGCCGCGCCCGCTGAAAGTGGAAGGAGCCCATCCGCAGACAGAATCCGTGGGCGAACACCACGGTCAGCGGCGCGTCGCGCGGGCCGGTGTCGCGCACCGCCAGCTCGACGCCGTCGTCGGTGACCACCACCGAACTGCGGTCGTGATCCAGGATCTCGAAATCCTCAGCGGCATAAGGGTCGTCGGCGGTGGTACGCCGGGTCATCGACCGAGCGACGGTGGTTCCGGCGATGGTGCCGACCGCGGCCAGCCCGGCCGCGCCCGCCAACAGGCCACCGGCCCGCCACCTGCGCCTCCTAGCGGCCATCGGCTCCGGCCCCCCGGTAGGTTCTGCCGACCCGCCCGCGCGGACTGTTGACCACCTCGTAGTGGATGGTTCCCAGCGCATCGGCCCAGTCCTGGGCCAGCGGCTCGCCGGCGGAGCCGGATCCGAACAGCACCACCTCGTCCCCCTCGGCGACGTCGACGGGCCCGGGCCCGAGGTCCACAACGAACTGGTCCATGCACACCCGCCCGACGTTGCGCCGGCGCCGGCCGTTGATCAGCACGTCGAACCGCCCACTCAGCGGGCGGAACACCCCGTCGGCGTAGCCCATCGGCACCAGCGCCACCGTGGTGTCGGCCTCGGCGACCCAGGTGTGCCCGTAGGAGACGCCCTCCCCCGCTTTGATCGAACGAACCATCACCACAATGGATTTCAGCGTCATCGCCGGAATCAAGCCCATATCGCCGCGCTCCGGGATCGGGCTCAGGCCATACATGGCGATCCCGGGACGGACCATGTCGTAGGCCAGGTCGGGCCGGGTCATCGCCGCTGCCGAATTGGCCAGGTGCGCAACCGGGAATTCGACGCCGTGTTCACGGGCGGTCGCCAGCATGTCGGAGAACCGCCCGGCCTGAATGTCGTTGACCGGACTGTCGGCCTCGTCGGCGCAGGCCAGGTGCGACATCAGCCCGCGCACCCGGATCGCGTCGTCGGCGACGGCACGGCGCAGCGCAGCCAGCAGCTCCGGGAAATCGGCGGCGCCCACGCCGTTGCGGTTCATACCGGTGTCGGCCTTGACCGTGACCGTCGCGGTGCGGCCGGTGCGGCCCACCGCGTCGAGCAGCTCAGCCAGTTGCCGCGCCGAGGAGATCGCGATCTGGACGCCGGCCGCCAACGCCGGAGCGAAGTCGGTACCCGGGCCGTGCAGCCACGCCAGCACCGGCGCGGTGATGCCCGCTGCGCGTAACGCCACGGCCTCGTCGACGGTGGCCACCCCGAGTTCAGCCGCACCGGCGGCCAGCGCCGCGCGGGCCACCTGGGCCGCGCCGTGACCGTAACCATCGGCCTTGACCACGGCCATCAGGCCGGCGGCCCCGGCGTGCTCGGCCAGCACCCGCACGTTGTGGGCGATGGCGTCCAGGTCCACCAACGCTTCGGCGAGCAGACCGGAGGTTCGGGATACGGCAGTCATGTCACCGTCAATTGTCCCAGAACCACCCCGGTGCCTGTGGATAGGCGTCGACGCCCGATTCGGCCCCGGTGTCACCCTGCACGCATGCAGGCGCCGCGGGGACCGTTCCGGGCCACGGAGCTTCTCGCCAAGGGCGCGTTGACCCGCACCCAACTGCGGCGCGACCATCACCGCATCTACCCGGGCGTGTGGTTGCCCCGGGGGCCCCTGACGACATCAGACCGGTCCCGCGCTGCCTGGCTCTGGTCGCGCCGGCGCGGCGTGCTCGGCGGGCCGGTTTTCCCCGGCCACAGACCCAGATCCGGGTGTACAACGACCACGGACACGTCGTGGCGTGCATCGACATGGGGTGGAGGGAATACCTGGTCGGCGTCGACTTCGAGGGTAAACACCATTGGCTTGATCCCAAGCAGCGGCAACACGACGCCGAGCGCTATTACCTGCTGCCCGAGCTCGGCTGGATCGACCTCAGACTCACGGCTCGCAGGCTGCACAACAACCCGAAGGTGTTCCTGGACCGCGTCGGCGCGGCCCTGATCGGGCGTGGCTGCCCGAAAACCTGGTGACGGCCGTATCGAACGTGCGGTTTAGGTCGCAAAATCGCGATTTGGCCGACCAAAACGCACGTTCGGCGGGGAAGGCGCCGAGGTCAGTGCGAGAAGTGCTGCTGTTCGTCGTAGTGTCCGCCGGGTTTGACCCGGTCCAGGGCGGTCACCGACTTCATGATGTCGTCGAACAGCGCCCGGGCGAGGTCCGCGGACAGGCCCTCGCGCACCACGACGCGCAGCACCGCGACGTCCTCGGCGCCCTCGGGCATGGTGTAGGCCGGCACCTGCCAGCCGAAGGTGCGCAGCTCGTGGGAGACGTCGAACTCGGTGTAGCCGCGATCCCCGGCCAGGCGGCATGACACCACCGGGATCGCCGAGCCGTCCGAGATCACCTCGAAGTGCTCGGAGGCAGCCAGTTGGTGCGACAGCCAGCGCGCGGTGTCGGACAGCGTCCGCATCACCTCGGTGTAGCCGGCCCGACCGAGGCGCAGGAAGTTGTAGTACTGGCCGACGACCTGATTGCCGGGCCGGGAGAAGTTCAAGGTGAAGGTGGGCATGTCGCCGCCCAGGTAGTTGACCCGGAACACCAGTTCCTCGGGCAGCTGCTCGGCATTGCGCCACACCACGAAGCCGATGCCCGGGTAGGTGAGGCCGTACTTGTGGCCGCTGACATTGATCGACACCACCCGCGACAGCCGGAAGTCCCACTTGAGGTCGGCATGCAGGAACGGCACCACGAACCCGCCGCTGGCCGCGTCCACGTGTACCGGCACGTCCGGCCCGCCGCCGGCGGCGAGGGTGTCCAGTGCCGCGCAGATCGCCTCGATGGGCTCCAGTTCCCCGGTGTAGGTGGTGCCCAGAATGCCGACCACCCCGATGGTGTTCTCGTCGACGGCGCCGACGACCTGCTCGGGGGTGATCACGTAGCGGCCCTGCGCCATCGGCAGGTAGCGGGGTTCGACGTCGAAGTAGCGGCAGAACTTCTCCCACACCACCTGAACATTGGCACCCATCACCAGGTTCGGTGTGCGGCCTTGCCAATCCCCCATCTTTTGGCGCCAGCGCCATTTCATCGCGAGACCGCCCAGCATCACCGCCTCGCTGGATCCGACGGTGGACACGCCGATGGCGCTGGACGGGTCGTCGTCGCGCAGATTATCGGCATGGAAGAGGTCGGCGACCATGGACACGCAGCGCTGCTCGATGGCCGCGGTGGCCGGGTACTCGTCCTTGTCGATCATGTTCTTGTCGAACGACTCGGCCATGAGGGCCGACGCCTCGGGGTCCATCCAGGTGGTGACGAAGGTGGCCAGGTTCAGCCGGGAGCTGCCGTCGAGCATCAGCTCGTCGTGGATGAAGCGGTAGGCGGCCTGCGGGTCCATCGGGTCATCCGGCAGGCGCAGCGCCGGCACCGGCGCGGTGAACATCCGGCCGGTGTAGGCGGGGGCGATGGTGTGCGCCGGCACGGACGGATGGGAATGGGTCACAACAACTCCTACAGTTCGGCGATAGCGGTGCGAATGTGGGCCAGGATGCGTGAGGCCGACGTCGGGGTGTCGCCGGGTCCGGGGTCGGCGGCCGAGGCGGCGGCGGCCCGGGTGTGTACGAACGCGGCGGCCGCAGCGGCCTGCGCTGGGGGCAGCCCGGATGCCAGCAGCGCGCCGATCATGCCGGACAGTACGTCGCCGGAGCCTGCGGTGGCCGCCCACGATCCGCCGGCCGGGTTGAGGTAGACCGGGCCGGACGGATCGGCGATGACGGTGACGTTGCCCTTGAGCAGCACGGTGGCCCCGAATCGGTCGGCGAGTTCGCGCGCCGCACCCACCCGGTCCGGCCCGGGCGGGTGGCCGGCCAGCCGGGCGTATTCCCCGGCGTGCGGGGTGAGCACGGTCGGTGCGGTTCGATCGGCCACCAGCGACGGGTGGGCGGCCAGGATGGTGAGGGCGTCGGCGTCGACGATCACCGGCAGGTCGGTGCCCAGGGCGAACCACAGCGCGGCGGCGCCGGCCTCGTCGGTGCCCAGGCCGGGTCCGACCACCCAGGCCTGCACCTTTCCGGCGGCCGCCGGACTGGGCGCCGCCACCACTTCCGGCCAGTGCGAAACCACTTGTTCGGCAGCACTTCCGGCGTAGCGAACCATGCCGGAGGTGGCGGCCACCGCCGCCCCGGCGGACAGGATGGCCGCACCGGGGTAGGCCGCCGAGCCGGCCAGAACTCCGGTGACGCCCTGGGTGTATTTGTCGTCGCGCGGGCCGGGTGCCGGCCAGAGCGCCTCGGCGTCGGCCGCCTCGAAGCCGTGCAGCTCGGTGGCCGGCAGGTCCAGGCCGATATCGATCAGCTCGACGCGCCCGCACTCCCCCAACGCGTGAACGGGTTTGAGGCCGCCGAAGGTGACGGTCAGGGCCGCGCGCACCGCGGGTCCGTCGGCCGCACCGGTGTGCGGGTCCAGGCCACTGGGGATGTCAACGGCCACGACGGGAACAGCCGCCGCGCCGGGCTTTTCCAAGGCCGCGAAGACCTCGGCGGCGTTGGGACGCAACGGACCGTGCCCGGAGATCCCGACCACCCCGTCGATCACCAGATCCGTGCCGGCCGGCACGGCATCGACGATCCGGCCGCCGGCCTGCGTGAACGCCGCCAGGCCCTTGGCGTGGGCGCGCTGCGGGTTGAGCAGGATCGCGCTGGCCGCCGCGCCGCGCCGGCGCAGCAGCGTGGCCGCCCACAGCGCGTCGCCGCCGTTGTCGCCGGAACCGACCACCGCACACACACTGCGGCCGGCCACCCCACCGGTACGGGCGGTCAGTTCCCGGGTGATCGCGGTGGCCAGGCCGAACGCCGCCCGGCGCATCAGCACCCCGTCGGGCAGGCTCGCCAGCAGCGGCGCCTCGGCGGCACGGATCACCTCGACGGTGTAGTAGTGCCGCACGTCTGACCTCCCTTGCGATCCCAGGCTAGTGGGCCGGGCCCGACCTCGCGTGCATGTCGACCCGGGTCGGATGGTGGTGGGTCAGCGGGTAGCAGCACAATCCGATCACCAGGGCGGCGGCGTGGCCGATCGCGGTGAAGTCCGGGTTGATGACCAGGGGCACCGTGAAGATGACGACCAGCCCGGCCAGATAGAACCAGCGCCAGGGCCGGCGGATGCGGTAGGTGAGCACCGCCATCACGCCGACCAGGAAGTAGCTGACGCCGATGTCACGGGCGTAGGTCAGCCGCTCCGATTCGCGGTGCAGGTGAATCAACACGTACAGCGCGCCTTCGCTGATATAGGTGGCGCCGACGTGGGAGATCAGTCCGACCATCAGCCAGCGCAGGTGTCCCAGCCAATGCTCGGCGGGGGCCAGGAACAGGGTGAACAGCACCAGGTACGGCGACCAGTCCTTGCCGTCGATCCACAGCAGACTGGAGACCAGCACCTCGAGCGGGTCGGTGGCCAGGTGATGCAGGTTGGTGGACTGTTCGACGAGCATGGTGTGCAGGTGGCGGCCGACCATGTGCTGGATGGCGGTGGTGACCGCCAGCGCCGCCAGCCACAGGTAGGTCAGCGGGGCGGTGTGTACGAAGTGCCACGCCGCGGACAGGCGGGCTTTGACATCGGTCACGGCGTACAGCGTCGCACGGTCGGTGCGGGGTGCGGTGGCTCATCCACTGATAACGTCTGATGGAAATCAGGCCGTCCGCCTGCGACCGGCACCGATGGGATGGGGTGCATCGATGAACGATCCGCGCGGTCCGATTCCTAACCCGTACGACCCGACGCAGTTCGCGCCGATGAACCGGCCCATGATGCCGCCGGGGCCCGTGCCGCCGTCCTGGCCACCGATGCCGCCGGGTCCCCCGCCGCAGCGTCCCAACCGTGGCCTGTTGTGGGCGCTGTTGGCAGCGGTGTGCGTGCTGGCCGTCATCAGCGTCGTACTCACCGTGATGTTGGTGGGCCGCGGAGAGCAGGACACGGCCAAGTCCACCGCCAAGACATCGACCGCCGCGACGACATCGGCGGCGGCCCCCGGCAAAGCTCCGGTGCCGGCCTCCGCCATCGAACGGTTGCTGCCGAGCAAGGACACCATGGCCACGGCGGTGGACGACGACGGACTCGGTGTCGTCCGGAGCGGCGACTCCATGGATTCCGCCACCGTGGTGGACGCGGCCTGCCAGGGAGTCAATTTCGTCGCCGCAGGACCGGTCTACGCGGGTTCGGGCTGGACCGCGGTCCGCTGGCAACGGTGGTACAGCCCCGCTGACTTCGACGCGCCCAAACTGACGCACGGCCTGGTGCTCTCGGTGGTGACCTACCCGAGCGCCGAGGCCGCCGGCGCCATGTACACCAAGCAGAGCCAGGCCTGGCGCGGTTGTGTCGGCCGGACGGCCAACATGCGGGTCACCAATACCGAGGAGAACGCGTCCGACACGTTCTGGACCGTCGGCGAGGTCACCGACTCCGACGGGTTGCTCCAGACCACCGCGATCAGCGAGGGCGGTGGCGGCTGGTCATGCCAGAACACCCTGACCGTGCGCAACAACGTCGTGGCCCAGGCCAATGTCTGCGGGGACAGCATCCGCGCGGCGGCGGCGCGGGACATCCTGAGTTCGATCACGAAGCAGGTCGACGCAGCGGCCTGAGTTGGCCCTGGGCACCGCACAACCCTTGATCAGCCCCGGCGCCTCGCGTATCGTCCGAAACAATTTCGCGACGCACAGTAGCGAATCGAGGGAAAAGGCCCGCCTCTTGCGCAATCGCTACGCCGGAGAACCCTTCAGCACACCGACCGCCGACATCGCCGCCGCCCTGGAGCAGGTCAGCATCCCCACCCTGTTGCTGTCGTGTGTGCACATCACCGGCGACGCCCGCTTCATCCGGGAGTACAAGCAGAACGGGATCTTCCTCAATGAGATCCAGGGATTCATGTCCGAGGAGGACAAGGCCCGCGCTCGAGCCGAAGCCCTGCCGGTGATCGTCGACTACCGCGACCACGGCTGCCCGCAACCCGCGCCGCTGCCCGCCGACCTGGTCAAGGAGATGATGGACTGGGCGGCCTGCGAAACGGTGCCGGACGCCTATCTGGGCCTGCTCGCCGAAGAACTCGACCTCGAGGGTGTCGACCCACGCCGTCCCGCTCCCCTGGACCGCGACCGCGCAGCCGATCTTCCCGTCGTGGTGATCGGCTGCGGCGAGTCCGGAGTATTGGCGGGAATTCGGCTGGCGCAGAGTGGAATTCCCTTCACCATCATCGAGAAGAATGCCGGCCCGGGCGGAACCTGGTGGGAGAACAGCTATCCGGGCGCCCGGGTGGATGTCGCCAACCACTTCTACTGCTTCAGCTTCGAGCCCAACAATCGCTGGAACCACTTCTTCGCCGAACAGCCCGAACTGCGGGCCTACTTCGCCGACCTGATCGCCAAACACGGCCTCGACGACCACATCCGGTGGAACACCGAAGTCACCGACGCCGCCTGGGATGACGACGCCGGGGCCTGGACGCTGACCATCCGCGCCGCTGACGGTGCGGTGTCAGGGGTGCGGGCCCGCGCGGTGATCACCGCGGTCGGCCAACTCAATCGCCCGCACCTGCCCGACCTCGACGGCGCGGACGGCTTCGCCGGGCCGTCGTTCCACTCCGCGGCCTGGGACCACGGCGTCGACCTGACCGGCAAGCGGGTGGCGCTGATCGGTGCGGGCGCCAGCGGATTTCAGATCGCGCCGGCGATCGCGGCAAAGGTGGAGCACCTCACGGTGTTTCAGCGCACCGCGCAGTGGATGTTCCCCAACCCGATGTATCACGACGCGGTCGGCGACGGGGTGCGCTGGGCGCTGGAGCACCTGCCGTTCTACGCCCGCTGGTACCGATTCCTGCTGCTGTGGCCCGGGGCGGACAAAGGCCTGGAAGCCGCGCGAGTGGACCCGAACTATGCCGACCAGGACTACGCCGTGAGCGAGATCAACGCCATGGCCCGGCAGATGTTCACCGGCTGGATCACCGACCAGGTCGGCGGCGACGAGGAACTGCTGGCCAAGGTGTTGCCCGATTATCCGGCCACCGGCAAGCGCACCCTGCAGGACAACGGCAGCTGGCTGGGGACGTTGCAACGCGACAACGTCGAGCTGGTGCGGACCGCGATCCGGCGGATCACCCCGAACGGCGTCCGGACCGAGGACGGGGTCCACCACGAGGTGGATGTGATCGTGTACGCCACCGGTTTTCGGCACACCGATGTGCTGGCTCCGATGCAGATCACCGGCCGCGACGGCGTCGACCTGCACGAGATGTGGGGCAGCCGGCCGTACGCCCACCTGGGCATCACGGTGCCCGGCTTCCCGAACTTCTTCCTGATCTACGGCCCCGGTGCACACCTGGCGCACGGCGGCAGCCTGATCTTCAACTCCGAGTTGGAGATGCGCTACATCGATGCCTGCCTGGCCAAACTCGCCGACGAACGCCTGCACTCGATCGAGCCGACCGTGCAGGCGGCCGCCGACTGGCATCGCCGCACCCAGGACGAGATCACCAAGATGGTGTGGGCACACCCGGCGATCAAGCACTCCTACTTCAAGAACGCCGACGGTGAGATCCACACCGTCAGCCCATGGCGGCTCGACCAATACTGGTCGGCGGTGCGTGAACCGGATTGGTCCCAGTTCGTCATCAGGCAAGGAGCCGTGAGTTGAGCGGAGTCGTCATCACCGGTGCCGCATCCGGGATCGGCCGGGCGTGCGCGGAGGCGCTGATCGCCGACGGACGCCGGGTTGCGTTGTGGGACATCGCACCGACGGTCCAGGACGTAGCCGACGGATTGGGCGTGCCCGGTGCGGTGGTCGACGTCTGCGACGACGCCGCGCTGCCCGCCGCGGTCGCTGCCGCGGCCGAGGCGCTCGACGGATTCGACGGGTTGGTGCACGCCGCCGGGCGGGTGCTGCCCGAACCGGTCGGCGCCTACACCGGCGAATCCTGGGATGCCGTCATGGACGTCAACCTGCGGGCCCAGGCGATGCTGGTGCAGCTGATGCTGCCGCACCTCGAGGCGGTCGTCCGGGCCGGTGGCAACCCGGCGGTGGTCGGCATCTCCAGCATCGAGGGGCTGACCGCCAATCCGTTCATCCCGGCCTACTGCGCCTCCAAGGCCGGGCTGCTGGGGCTGACCAGGTCGATGGCCGCGCAGCTGGGCCCGGCCGGAATCCGGGTCAACGCGGTCTGCCCGGGCTTCATCGAAACCCCGATGCTGCAGATGGCGCTCGACGTCGAAGAGGTGGCGGCCGGTTTCGTCGCGGCCGCCCCGCTGGGACGCATCGGCCAGCCCGCGGAAGTGGCGCAGGCGGTGGCGTTTTTGATGTCGCCGCGAGCGTCGTTCATCACCGGCACCCAGCTCGTCGTCGACGGTGGGGTCACCGCACGGCATCCGTGACGGGTCTAGAAGACCCAGCTCTGCGGTGCGGCGATCACGAAACCGTGGGTCGCCGCCGGACCCGTGACGGCACCGGATTGCTGGGGTTCCCTGAGCACACAGACCAACTCGGTGGACGGCGGAACCCCGCAGACCATCGACTGGGCGGGTGACAGATCCCAGAACACGATCTTGTGGCCCACCGGAAGCGTTGCGGCGGGCGGGGTTCCGGCGACCAGAGCGTCCGGCGGGGCGGGTCGGAAACGCGCCGGCACGCTTTCCTTCCCGTAGATCCCGGGCAGCTCTACGGAGCCCGCGTCCGGCGGCGATCCCGGAATATTGCCGGTACAGCTGACGTCATGGGTGATCCTGCCGTTCCGGATCTTGCAGACCAGCCCCGAGTCGGTGGCAAAGACCAGGTTGGGAGTCTTCGGCAGATCGCTGACCGAACCCGGCAGTGGCCCGCTGTCGTCGATCAGCGAGTCCACATCAGGGACCGCCGGTGCCGCACCGGCATTCGGCGCCATCATCAGCACAGCAGCTGACGTCGCCGTCAATACCGATAACCACCGCGCCACGAGAAGTCCCTGATTCGCCGTAAACATTCAATCTACGAGCAGCGTGCGCGGAGGTCAACGTGGGCGCGAATCGCTACCCGACGGTGGTCTTCTCAGCCGGCTCGGGTTTCAGGTCGCGCCACCAGCAGTAGATGAACAGCAGCATCGACATCACCACCGCGACAATCACCCAGAGCGTGACCGTGGCGTCGATCCAGGATCCGATCGGGGGCGCGTCGGGCAGCGCGTTTCTCAGCGGCACCACCGCGAACAGCATGGCCGCGTACCACGTCGTCATCGGCGGCTGGAATTTGCGCCGGCCCAGGAACGTGAGCACCGCGACAATGACCGACACCGCGGCCAGCGCGACCAAGACACCCATCACGACGGCACCGAACGCCAGCGTGCTCGGCGACCGGTGCAGCGTCACCCGGTACGGGCCGCCCGGTGCGCCGTCGCTGGGAATGGCAAGCTTCCAACCCGCGATGTGGTCCACAAACGTCGGCGAAATCCGTTCCGGCACTGGGGAGTCGCCGCGGAGAACATCGACCGTGATCGGCCCGGTCTGGTAGTGATCGAACGGCCACTTCGCCGAGTTACCGGAGACCGTCAACGGGACCGGGAACTCACCGGGCACCATGCCCTTCATCCAGGTGCGCTTGGTCGGCGTGACCGCGGAGTGCACCGCTATGCTCAGATCCTCGGTGAGCCCGTGGGTGGCCGGGTCGAGCAGCTCAGGACCCGGGGTGATGGCGACCTTGCCGGTCAGCGTGCCCTTCACCGTCTGGAGATCTTCGAGGTCGATGGTCACCGTCGTTCCGTCGGCCGCCGCCTGACCTTCGGTGAGTTGGAGCGGGCAGCCGCACCCCGCTTTCTCGTACAGAGCGACGGTGACGACGTAGGAGGCGATGAAGAAAACCGCCATGGCCAGGATCAGCAAACGCCTGGACCGGTGGGCTCGCGGAGAAGGCTCATCGTTGGACAACACTGTCCTCTTTCACTGGTCGACAGCAACGGCTGCATCGTCTCATCGACCCCACGGCCACCGTCGAACTTTCGGCGGGATCTGCGACGAACTAAAAGGCTTCGCTGTGCGGTGCCGAGATGACGAACCCGTGCGTGACGGCCGGGCCGTTCTTGGCGCCGTTCTCGCGGGCTGCTTTGAGCACACAGACCAACTCGGTGCCCTGCGGAATCCCGCAGACCAGCGATTCGGTGGGCGAGAAGTCCCAGAACACGACCTTGTGGCCGATCTGCAGCATGGTCGTCGGAACCTTCGCGGGATCGCCGAGGAGCCCGTCCGGTGCCGTCGGCAGAAACTGCGCCGGCCCGCTGCCGTCCGCGTAGACGGTCCCAAGACGCACACTGCGGGTTCCCGACGGCGCTCCCACGACATTCCCGGTGCAGGTCACGCTGTGCGTCACTTTCCCGCGGCTCTTCCGGCAGGCCATGCCGAAGGGAGTGGTGAACGCCAGGTCCGGGATTCCGGTGAGGTCGCCGACGGCGCCGGGCAGCGGCCCGCTGTCGTCGATGAGCGGACCGAGGTCGGGAACATCGTTCGCCGCGACCGCATTCGGCGCCTGCGCCAGCACCGCCATCGCGGCGCACACCATGGCAAACAATTGTCGCACTGAAAACTCCCGCTACTCGACGGTGACGGACTTGGCCAGGTTGCGTGGCTTGTCCACGTCATAACCCCGGGCCTGGGCCACCCCGGCGGCGAACACCTGCAGCGGAATGGTCGACAGCAACGGCTGGTAAAGCGTTGACACCGCGGGGATTTCGATCAGGTGGTCGGCGTAGGGCCGCACCGTCTCATCTCCCTCCTCGGCGATCACGATGGTGACGGCGCCGCGGGCCTGAATCTCGCGGATGTTGGACAGCAGCTTGGAGTGCAGCATCGCGGCGTTCTTCGGCGAGGGCATCACCACGATCACCGGCAGATCGTCCTCGATCAGCGCGATCGGGCCGTGCTTGAGCTCGCCGGCGGCGAAGCCCTCGGCGTGCATGTAGGCCAGTTCCTTGAGCTTGAGCGCGCCCTCGAGGGCTACCGGGTACCCGACATGCCGGCCCAGGAACAAGATGCTGGACGACTGTGCGTACTGCCGGGCAAGGTCAGCGACCGGTTCCATCGTGTCGATGACCCGCCGGATCAGCTCCGGCATGGCCTCCAACTCGTGGTACTCGCGCTCCACCTCGTCCGGGTACTTGGTGCCGCGCGCCTGCGCCAAAGCAAGGCCCACAATGTAGTTCGCGGTCACCTGAGCCAGGAACGTCTTGGTCGCGGCGACACCGATCTCCGGCCCGGCCCGGGTGTAGAGCACCGCGTCGGCCTCCCGCGGAATCTGCGAGCCGTTGGTGTTGCAGACCGCCAGCACCTTGGCCTTCTGCTCCTTGGCGTGCCGCACCGCCTCCAGCGTATCCGCGGTCTCACCGGACTGCGAGATGGCGACCACCAGCGTGCTGCGGTCCAAAACCGGGTCACGGTACCGGAATTCGCTCGCAAGTTCGATCTCCACCGGCAGGCGCGTCCAGTGCTCGATGGCGTACTTGGCCAGCAGGCCCGAGTGGAATGCCGTGCCGCAGGCCACCACGAACACCTTGTCGATCTCGCGCAGTTCCTGATCGGAGAGCCGTTGCTCGTCGAGCACGATTCGACCGAGGTCGAAGTGCCCCAACAGGGTGTCGGACACCGCCGCAGGCTGTTCGGCGATCTCCTTGAGCATGAAGTACTCGTAGCCGCCCTTCTCGGCGGCCGACAGGTCCCAGTCGATCTTGAACACCCGGGCGTTGTCGGTGTCGTCGTTGCCCTCGAAGTCGGTGATGCGGTAACCGTCCGCGGTGATCACCACGACCTGGTCCTGGCCCAGTTCGACAGCGTCCCTGGTGTATTCGATGAACGCCGCGACATCAGACCCGATGAACATCTCGCCGTCGCCGACGCCCACCACCAGGGGGGTCGACCGACGCGCCGCCACGATGGTGCCGGGCTCGTCGGCGTGGGCGAACACCACGGTGAAGTGTCCCTCCAGCCGGCGCAGGACCGCCTGCACCGAGGCCACGAAGTCCCCGGCGGTGTCGCCGTGCCGGTACTGGCGGGCCAGCAGGTGGACCGTGACCTCGCTGTCGGTCTCGCTGGTCAACTCCACGCCGTCGCGCTCCAACTCGGCGCGCAACGCGGCGAAGTTCTCGATGATGCCGTTGTGCACCACGGCGAACTTGGACGCCGCGTCACGGTGCGGGTGGGCGTTGGCGTCGGTGGGCCGTCCGTGGGTCGCCCAACGGGTGTGGCCCAGTCCGGTGCCGCCGACCAACAGGGCGGGATCGGTCTCGGCGATGGCAGCTTCCAGGTTGGCCAGCCGGCCCGCACGGCGCCGGATGGTCAGCTGGCCGACGCCGTCGACGACGGCGATTCCGGCGGAGTCGTAACCGCGGTATTCCATCCGGCGCAGGGCCTCGACGACGACGTCCCTAGCCGGTCGCTGCCCGACGTAGCCGACGATTCCACACATAACTGTTCAGGGTAGTGCAACGACGGTCGGCCCCCATAATTCGTGCAGGTCAGCGGGATAGCGCACGGTCCGGCCATCAAGGTGCTCATGGCCCAACCACCGGTGCGTTACCGTCATCGGGTGGCCACGATCAAGCGCCTGTACACCACTTTGACCCGTCCCGGCCCGCACCGCGTGCTGCGGGGCGATCTGGCCTTCGCCGGCCTGGCCGGCGTGGTGTACACCCCGCAGTCCGGCTACCGCCTTCCTGCGGTGGCGTTCGGCCACGACTGGCTCACCGGCGCCGATCGCTACGCCGGCCTGCTGGAACACCTGGCCTCGTGGGGCATCGTGGCGGTGGCCCCCGACACCGGTCGCGGCTTGGCGCCGTCGGTGCTGGACCTGTCCGGCGATCTGGGCCGCGCCCTGGACATCGCCACTGAGGTCCGGTTGGGGCCCGGACGTATCAGCGTCGACCGCAACCGGGTCGCCGTGGCCGGTCACGGCTTCGGTGGTTCGGCCGCGGTGTTCGCCGCGGCCGGCCCGTCGGTGAAACCCAAAGCGGTGGCGTCGATCTTCCCGACGGTCACCGCGCCGCCGGCCGAGCAGGCCGCGGCTGCCCTCGATGTGCCCGGCGTGATCTTCGCTGCGCCCGGCGACGCGAAGGCGTTGCGCTCCAACGCAGTCGAGCTGGCGCACAGCTGGCGATCCGCGACACTGCGAGTGGTCAGCAAGGCGTCTTCGGCCGGCCTGCCGCAGGGCCGGCGGCTGACGGGGTTCTTCGGGCTTCCGACTTCGGATCGGCGCACTCAGCGCCGGGTGCGGGCCCTGCTGACCGGCTACCTGTTGGCCCAGCTGGTGGGCGACAAGACCTATCGGGAGTTCACCGACGCCGCGCTGCAGCTGCCGGGTACCGAGGCGCTGGACGCGCTGCCGGAGCCGGCGAGCCCGGAGGAGAAGATCGCCGCGCTGTTCGGGTAACGGCCGCGGGCTCAATCCCCTTGGCCCCAAACACGGCAACGGCCGCCGAGTCCTTTCAGACTCGACGGCCGTTGCTGTTGTTGGTCGGCGTTTAGCCAGCCGCACCCGCGGTGCCCGGAGTGCCGGCCGTGCCGCCGGTCCCGTCCGGGGTGCCGGTGCCGGCCGCGCCGCCGGCGCCGCCCTTGCCGAGCGCCCCGCCGGCGCCTGCCGTCCCGGTGCTCGCGCCACCGGTACCGCCATCGCCGCCGTGTCCACCGTCGGCACCGTTGCCACCACCGGCACCGTCGGTGCCGGCACCACCCGCACCTCCGACCCCGCCGGCCGCACCGGCACCGCCCTTGCCACCGGCGACACCCTCGGTGCCGACGCCACCGGTACCGCCATTGCCGCCGGTTCCGGCCGCGCCGCCGTTACCGGCGGTGTTGCCGGCGCCGCTGGCAGCGCCACCAGCCCCGCCGACGCCGCCGACGCCGCCGGCTCCGCCGACGCCGCCGGCGCCCGTCGAACCATTGGTGCCCGAGGTGCTCGCCCCGCCCAGCCCGCCGGACCCGGCAGCACCACCGTTGCCACCAGCACCGCCGGTACCGCCGTCGAAGCCGACACCGTTGTCCGTGCCGCCGACACCACCGGTCCCGCCCTTACCGCCGGCACCACCAGTGCCGCCGGCGCCACCGGCGCCACCGTTACCGGTGCCCGACGTACCGCCGTTGCCGCCGACGCCAGCCGCGCCGCCGTTGCCACCAGTGGTGCCGTTGCCGCCGGCCGCGGTCGTGCCGGCGTCGCCGGCCGTCCCTGCGACCCCGGCCCCACCGGCGCCGCCCCGGCCACCGGTTCCACCGTTACCGTCGAGCGCGCCGGCACCGGTGTTGCCCGCAGTTCCGCTGGTGCTGGCACCTCCGCTGCCGGCAATCCCGGCAGCGCCACCGGCCCCGCCGACACCACCGTTACCGCCCGCCAGGCCGTTGCCCGCACTGTCCACGCCGCCAGTACCGCCGGAACCACCGGAGCCGCCGTTACCGCCCTTGCCGGCGTTACCGCCGGTCCCGCCGTTACCGGTGACCGAGTTGCCGCCGATGCCGCCGGTGCCGCCGGTGCCGCCGGTGGCGCCGTTGCCGCCGTTGCCGCCGGCCGTGCCCGCAGTGTCTCCGGAGGCAGTGCCGCCCGTGCTGCCGGCCGCACCGCTGACTCCGATGCCGCCGTTGCCGGCATTGCCGCCGTTGCCGCCGTTACCGGCCTCGGCGTTGCCGCCGTTACCGCCGGTGCCGCCGGTACCGCCACCGGAGGCGCCCCCGCCGCCGGTGCCGCCGTTACCGCCGTTGACAGTCCCGTGACCGTCACCGCCGTTGCCGCCGGCACCCCCGGCATTCCCGTTACCACCGAGTCCGCCGTTACCGCCGTTGCCAGCGTGGCTGGCCGCGATTCCGGCGGTGTTCGCCGGCACCGCGGTGCCGGCGCTGTCGCCGCCGTTTCCGCCGACGCCGCCGACGCCCTCACCCTTGGATCCGCCGGAACCACCGTTACCGCCGTTACCGCCGGTGGCCGTGCCGCTACCGCCGTCGCCGCCGGCGCCACCAACCCCGAGGGCGCTGGAGCCACCGTTACCACCGTTGCCGCCGACGCTGACACCGGTGGTGGCGCCGTTACCGCCGGCACCACCGGCACCACCGCTGGCCGAGGTTCCTGCCGTCGAGCTGGGTCCGGCACCGCCATTACCGCCGTTGCCGCCCACGCTGTACACCGTGCCCGGGTTACCGGTGAAGACCGTGCCGTTCACGTCCCGCCACCCGGTTCCGGTGCCGCCGGCACCGCCATCGCCGCCGTTGCCGGCGGTTCCCGCGCCGGTCAGGCCGGTACCACCACCGGCCCCGCCGTTACCGCCTTGAGCGTGGTTGCCGGAGAGCAGGCCGCCGCCGGCGCCGACGGTGCCATTACCGCCGGCGCCACCGTTACCACCGGTTCCACCGATACCGCTGCCGGGCGTACCACCGGTACCACCGGCACCTCCGTTACCGCCAAAGGTCTGGATGGTGTCGTCATCGGTGGCGCCGTTACCGCCCGCGCCACCATTGCCGCCCGCCCCGGCGGGCCCGCTGGCGCCGGCCCCGCCTGCACCGCCGTTGCCGCCATTGCCGGCAACACCTTGGACATTGGCAGCGCCGCTGGCGTCACCGCCGCGGCCACCGTCACCGCCGGCTGCACCCACGTGAGATCCGGTCGAGGCACCAGCAGCGCCGCCGACCCCACCGTTGCCACCGTTGGTGACACCGGCGCCACCGGCGCCACCGATCCCGCCGATACCACCGGTGCCGTTACCGGCGTTGGCGCCGGCGCCACCGACGCCACCGTTGCCGCCCTTGAGACCGTCACCGCCGAAACCGCCCGCGGCACCGTTGCCGGCGACACCGCCGCTGGTACTGCTCATGGGGTCACCGCTGTTGCCGCCGGCGCCACCGGCACCGCCGTTGCCGCCGTTGCCGAGGAAGTTGCCGCCTGCGTCCTTGAAGCCGTCACCACCATTGCCGGCCGCGCCACCAACGGCTCCGGTACCGGCGTGGCCCTGCTCCCAGAAGTTGCTGCCGGCCGCGCCACCTGCGCCACCTGCGCCGCCATTGCCACCGTTGACGTGGTCGACGGTGCCGGCCGCACCGTTACCGCCGGCGCCGGCCTTGCCACCGTCGCCACCATTGCCGAGGTTGAAGGCGCCACGCCCACCGGCACCACCGCTACCGCCGGCGGTGCCGTTGCCGTTGCCGCCGTTGGCGAAGCTGCCGGCCACGCCGTTACCGCCGTCGCCACCGAGACCGCCGTTACCGAAGGCCCAGGCCACCGAGGCGCCACCGTCGCCACCGTTGCCACCGATACCGCCGGCACCGCCGTCGCCGCCGTGGCCCAGGCCCCAGGCGCTCGCGCCACCATCGCCGCCTGCGGCACCGAACCCGCCGGTTCCACCGTCACCACCGTTGCCGAAGTACCCGAGTGCGTCGCCGCCGTTGCCACCGGCCACGCCGTCGACATCGCTGTTCCAGCCGGCCCCGCCGTCGCCGAACCACAACCCGCCGTCGCCGCCATCGGGGTTCAGCTCCGTGCCGGCTGCACCGTTACCGATCAGGTAGAGCCCGGACATCTCGTTGATGGCGTTGTTGACCAGCGCGCCGAAGTCGCTGTCGATCCAGGTGGTCATGCCCATGTGCAGCGGGGTGTAGAACCACTGGTCGAGGATGCTGACCATGTCGAACCCGGCGGGATCGAAGGAGGCGATTCCGGGGTCGACGTCGGCGGTGACGTCGGCCGGGGTGAGCCAACTGAAATCGAACAGGTCCTCGAGGCCCTCAGCCTGGGCCGCCGGCGCGCCGGCCAGCGGGGCCATCCCGAAGGCCAGGAATGCTGCCACCGTGCTGCCGGTGCCGATCGCCTGACTGCGGCGACCCTGTCCGTTCTTACGTTCTGAGCCCGGCTGGCTGCCGGTGTGACGACGAGTCATTGCGAACACCTCTCCTGATGAAAAGTTCGGCTAGTTGTGGAAGTTGCTGGGGGGGTTGGGCGAGGGATCAGCCGACCAGGCCGAGGTCGGAGAACATGTCGCCGAAGTTGAAGGCGTCCGCCATCGAGCTGCCGGCGCCGCCGTCGTCGATGACGAAGCCCTCGGGGGCCGGGATGTTGAAGACGGGGTCCTTGCCGTCCCACGAGCCCCAGCCGAGCTGCGACCCGATGACCTGCGACAGCCCCAGCCAGGCACCCAACGGGCCGATCGCGTCGCTCGGCGCGTGAAGGTCGCCGACGACCGGGATGCCGGTGAGGTCGAAGCCGATGCTGTTGAAGATCGAGCCGCCGGATGCCGGCGCCGTGGCGATCTCGTTCCCGTCACCATCCAGGATGTGCATGGGGCCGGCGGTGACGTGACCGCCGGTGCTGAACCATCCGCCGAAGGCGAAGTCCAGGTGGGTCATCACCATGCCGTCCGGCAGCAGGCCCGTATCGTTGATCGCCGGCAGCAGGCTGTCCAGGTTGAGGGTGGCGCCGTTGAGCGAGGCGTCGAACATGTTCGCCGGGATGTTGGCCAGGCCCTGCAGCGCCGCAGAGGTGTCACCGTCACGCAGGGCGCCGCTGATGTCGTCCCAGCTGTTGCTCATCGCGACCCAGGGCGCGATCCAGGGACTCACGGAGCCGAGCATGAGGGCGCTCATCGGCGAACCCAGGAAGTTGATGATCGGGGTGAGCGTCGCGGCCTGATCCTCCGGCAGGAAGCCCGGGACCTGGTTGAAAATGACTTCGTGCCCGCCGCTGAGGTTGCCGAGCAGGTAGCTGCTGTCCATGGTGTGGCGGATGACGTCGTTGATGGTGGCCTGATCGGCGTTCATCAAGGTGATCGCCGACCACGCGTTCTTGAAGTCCGTCTGAATCGCGCTGACCATCGCCGGGATGGTTGACGGGTCGTCGATCATGCTCTGGACATAGCCCGAGAAGTTGTTCATGGCCTGCGTGAACCCGATGTCGGGCGCCGCGTTGTAGGAGGCCATCATCTGCGCGATGTTGTCCTGGGCGGTGTTGTAGGCCGCGACGTACGGGTCGGTGAAATCCGACAGGCTGAAGCCGGCCGTCAACGCCACGTCGTGGGCGATGAGGCTGGTCTGCATGGGCGCGACCGCCGGGGTGACGGCGACGAGGCCGGCTCCCACGATCGCAACGCCGGCGGTGGCGTAGGGCTTGATGGCGTGGTGCACGACAGTCTCCTCTGTTCTAGGGCGCTTGGCTGTGTCGGGATCTCCACGGTGGAGAGCGACCTTGGATTCATCTGTTGGTGATCTGGTTAAGGGCTTTGGCGATACCGAATGCGCCTGGTTCTCGCTGGACGACTTCCGTTGACTGCGACGCGGGGGCCTCCGCCGCCGACTGCGGCGGCGGAGGCTCCCGTCGTGGGCGTGACGCTTAGGCGCTCAGGCCGAACAAGTCGCCGAGGTCGAATCCACTGAGCCAGTCGACGTCGGCGACGCCCGCACCGGGATCGACCTCGGCCGGCTCCAGCGCGGGCAGCTCGCCGGACAGCCACTGCGCCAGGACGTTCTGCATCATCGCGAACGCGCCCAACGGCCCGATGCCGTTCGGCTCCAGGTCGAGTGTGTCCAGGAGGGGCACACCGGTGAGGTTGAGGCCCAGGGCGTTGAAGATCGAGCCGCCGACACTACCGATCAGGCTCTCGCCGGCACCGCCGTCCGTGACGCCCGCCACGGAGCCGGGGCTGAGCAGCCCGCCGAAGGCCAGGCTGATGCCGTCTACGCCCATGCCTTCCGGCAATAGCCCCGCACCCTCAAGGGCAGGCGCGAGTGCGTCCAGGTTAAAGGTTGCGCCGTTGAGCATTCCGTTGACCATGTTCGCCGGAATGTTCACCATCTCCTGCAGCGCGGCCGTGACGTCCGGGGAGGCACCGTCGGCGCCGCTGAGGTTGGCACTGATGGCCTCGAAGCTGTTGATCAGCGCCACCATCGGGCTGATCGACGGGCCCAATGCGGCGAACAGTTGACCACTGAGCGGTGACGCCGCGAAGTTGACGAGCGGCAGTAGGTCCTCGGGCAATGCGGGCTCGCCACCGGTCAACTGGCCGGCCGGGTCGGTCAGCACCATGTACACGACCGCGTGCAGGTCGTCCATGGTCTGCGGGGCCAGCGTGTTGAGGAAGGTCTTCTGGTCACCGGCCAGGAACGTCAGCGCGGCGCTGAGCTGGTTGAAGTCCAGCGTGCTGAAGTCTGCGGCCTTGAGCGCGTCGGTCAGGGCGCTGGAGGCGTCGGATGCGGCGGCCTGGACCGCGGTGAAGTTGTCCTTCGCGGTGTCGAATGCGTCCGTCCAGGCCTGGGTGAAGTCGATGTCGCCGAGCCCAACCCCGGCGGTCAGGGCCACTTCGGGCATCGGCTGGATGTCGACGGCGGAAGCGGCGGCCACCGGGGTGACTGCGACCATGCCGGCTCCCAGCACCGCGATACCCGCGGTGACATAGGGACGAAGTGATTGGTGCATCGGCATCTCCTCAAAGTTCACATGTGAGCGAGTCGGACATAAGTCCACTGATGCAAGGTAGCTGATACGGAACTGAGAGGCAACGCGGGGTGTCCACTCAAGAAATCCACCCCGTTCCGGCCGGGTCCCACTCGATCCCCGACGGACAGTACGTCCAACCGCACAGAGAACCCGCAGTTCATAAGTGATATCGAGCGTTGCCAGATTTTTTTAACGTCCAACGGGTTACATTTCTTCGCCGCGCGTCTATTTTAGTGAAATCTCCTCTAACATTAGGGAAAGCTGAGAAATATCGTCACGCGAGAGGTGTCCCGCACGGCATGTGCCCCCAACGAGAAACGGGCGCCTTGGCCGCGGTTTCACCCGCGGCCAAGACGCCCGTCGATCGGTTGAGGGTCGGCTTAGAACACCGAGCTGAGCCAGTCGCCGTTGAACAGGTCAGCAAAGTCCACGGCACTGAGCGAGGCCGCCGCATCCGCGGGCAGCTCCGCATCGCCCCACGGCAGGCTGCCGTCGAGTACATGGGCAAGGATCTGCTCCAGGCCCAGCCAAGCGCCCATCGGACCGACCCCTTGGCCGATCACGTCCATCTCGTTGAGGATCGGGACGCCGCTGAGGTTCAGGCCGAGCGCGTTGAAGATCGAGCCCCCGACACCCTCCCCCATGTTGGCGCTGACCAGCCCGGGACTGAGCAGCCCGCCGAAGGCGATGCTGACGTCATTGAGGGTGGTGCCCTCCGGCAGCGGGACGATATTGGCCTGCTCGATGAGCGGAATCAGGTCCTTGAGGTCCAGGGTGGCGCCGTTGAGGAAGCCGCCCAGCATGTTGGCGGGCAGGTTGACCATGCCCTGCAGCGCGGCCTCCCAGTCCGGGTTGTCACCGCTGATGTTGCCGATGATGTCCTGGACACCGTTGTTGAGCGCCACCATGGGGGCGATGCTGGGACCCAAGGCGCCGATCAGCACTGCGCTCAGCGGTGAGGTCGCAAAGTTGATCAAGTCCTGAGTCTGCTCGCCGGGCGCCGGGAACAGATCCGCAGGGAACTGTCCGGTCAGCGCGTAATACAGCAATTGGTGGCCGGACAGGCCGTCACTGACCGACCAGATCGAAAGCGGATTGAGGAAGCCCTTCTGGTCGCCGCCGAGGAACGTCAGCGCGGCGAGGACCTCCTGCGGGTCGGTCGACGCCCAGTCCGGGTTGGCGGTCATCGCGTCCTTCAGCGCGGCCTGAGCATCGGCGGCGGCAGCCTGAAGCGTGTCGGAGTTCGCCTTGGCGGTGGCGAACACGTCCTCCCACGCGGTGGTGAAGTCGAGGCCGGCGGTGAGTACGACGTCATTAACGTGGGCGGCGGGAAGAAGTGGCGCGGCGACGACCGGAGTGGCGGCGATCATGCTCGCGCCCAGCACCGCGACACCGGCGGTGACATAGGGACGAAGTACGTGTTGCACAGGCATCTCCTCAGTGGTGAGACTCGACATAAACCGACTTACATTTAGACAAGTTACTTGAGAGTAGCTTCGGCGACAAGGAGGAATTCCCCTGCGCCGGCCTGAGCTCGCTCTCATCGAGGCGAGATCAGAGGTTGCCTGGGGTTGCCTCGCGTCACCCACGCGAACGGCATCCGGTGGCAGCCGATATGTTGGGTCCTCGCTCGGGCACAGTGGTCAACAACGATCCGCACGACGGTTGAGGTGAAGACATGCCAGCGAACACCCATCCCACCCTGGTCGACCTCCTGCGCCACCAGGCCGACCGGCGCGGCGACAAGCTCGCGTTCACCTTCACCGTGGACGGCCAGAGCGAACAAGACCGGTTGACCTACCGCGAACTCGACGCGAAGGCACGAGCGATCGCCGCAGGCCTGCAGCGCGCGGGCGCAACCGGGCGCCGGGTGCTGGTGATCTGCCGGCCCGGATTAGACAGCGTGGCAGCATATTTCGGCTGTCTGTATGCCGGAGCGGTGGCGGTACCGGTGCAGGACCGGCTGGTTCGGCTGATGGCGATCGTCCCCGATGCGCGCGCCGGTCATGTCCTGGCCGACGCCGAGACGCAGACCCGGGTCAAAGCCGCCGTGGACGGCATGGTCCGCCGGCCACTGCAGTGGTCACTGCCGGAGGCGCCACTCGAGGACGCCGAGAGTTGGACCGCCCCGGACATCCACGCCGGCACCACCGCGATGATGCAATACACCTCCGGGTCCACCCGCGCGCCCAAGGGCGTGGTGTTGACCCACGCCAACCTGTTGGCGAACCTGGCCGCCATTCACGAAGCCTGGGGCGGAACTGAGAACGATGTCGCCGTGTACTGGCTGCCCCAGCATCACGACATGGGTCTGATCGGCGGGATTCTGGAGACCGTCTACGTCGGGTGCAGCACCGTGCTGCTGTCGCCGGCGGGTTTCATCACCCGCCCGATCCGCTGGCTGGAGGTCATTTCGCGTTACCGGGGCACCATGACCGCCGCGCCGAACTTCGCCTACAACCTGTGCGTCGAGCGCTCCACCCCGGACGAGCGTGCGGCCCTGGACCTGTCCAGCCTCGCCACCGCGATGAACGGCGCCGAACCGGTGCACGCCGAGACCCTGCGGACGTTCGCCGAGGCGTTCGCCCCGTCCGGGCTACGCCCCCAGGCGTTGATGCCGGTGTATGGACTGGCCGAGGCCAGCCTGCTGGTTTCGGGCGGTTCCGAACACGACACCCCGCTGATCCGCTGGGTCGACCGAGGCGAGCTCGGCGCGGATCGCATCGTCGACGCCGACCCCGAAGCCGCGACCACGGTGAGTCTGGTGAGTTGCGGTCGGCCCCGGGGCGGCCAGCGCATCGTCATCGTCGACCCGGAGACCCGCCGGCAGCGTGGCGCCGAGGAGGTCGGCGAGATCTGGGTCGCCGGGCCCAGCGTCGCAGCGGGGTACCGCGGTAAACCCGAAGACACCGAGAAGACGTTCGGGGCGTACCTGGCCGACACCCGCGAGGGCCCCTTCCTGCGCACCGGGGACCTGGGCTTCCTGCACGACGACGAGCTGTTCATCACCGGGCGCTGCAAGGACCTGATCATCCTGGCCGGAAACCACTACTACCCCAACGACATCGAGTCGACGGTGCAGGCGTGCCACCCGGTGCTACTGGCCGGCCGTGGCGCCGCCTTCTCGATCACCTCGGAGGCCGGCACCAGCGAGCAACTCGTCGTAGTCCAGGAGGTGGCCCGCCAGCGGATCCAAGAGAGCGATCTGCCGCATCTGGTCGGTGCCGCCGGGGCCGCACTCGGCAAGCACCACGGTGTCGTGCCGCATCGGTTCGTACTGGTCGATCAGATGACCATTCCGACCACGTCCAGCGGCAAGATCCAGCGCAGCCGCTGCCGGGAGATGTTCCTCGACGGCGAGTTGGCGGCGCTGTTCGACTGGACCGCCCCGGCGCCCGATGGCACTGTGATGGACCCGGATTCGGCCGCCAAGCGAGCCGCGCTCATCCAGCAGGCGGTGGCGAACCACCAGTTGAAGACGCAGAGGCGCTGAGCTGGTCGCACCGCCCGCTGGGCGGTGCGACCCTCGTCGCGGTCTCAGCTGCCCGGCTGTCCGGAGCTGCCTGGCGTGCCGGGAGCACCGTTGCCGGCGCCGCCGGTGCCGATGCCACCGGTACCCGCCAGACCACCGGCCCCGCCGTCGCCACCGGGCGCGGCGCCGGCGCCGTCGCCGCCGTTGCCTCCGTTGGCGCCGTTGCCGCCGGTACCGCCGGTGTTGCCGCTGCCTTGGGCCGCCCCACCGGTACCGCCGCTGCCGCCCACGCCGCCCTTGCCGCCGGCCCCGTCGGTTCCGGCAGCGCCGGCAGTGCCGCTGGTGCTCGTGCCGCCGGCACCCGCCGCACCGCCGGCTCCACCGTTACCGCCGACCGCTCCGTTCCCGCCGGCCAGACCGCCGCCGGTGGAATTGGTGCCGCCGGTGCCGCCGGTGCCACCGGTGCCTCCTTGGCCACCGACCCCGCCGGCGCCGCCCATCCCGCCGCTGCCGCCGGCAGAGGTACCACCGGCACCACCGACGCCACCCTTACCGCCGGCCCCGCCGGTGTTGCCCGTGGTGCCCACCGCATTCGCGGGGCTGCTGCCGTTGGTGCCCGCACCGCCGTTGCCGCCGTCTCCGGCCGCACCGCCGGCCCCACCGGTCCCATCGGCTCCAACGCTGCCGGCCGCGCCACTGGTGCTGGTACCCGCTGCACCTCCGGTGCCGGCCGCACCTCCGATGCCTCCGTTACCGCCATTGCCGCCGGTTTGGCCCACACCGGCGGCATTGGTGCCGCCCTTGCCACCGTCACCGCCGCTGCCGCCGGCGCCACCGCGACCACCGACGCCGCCGTTGCCGGCATTACCGGTACCCGAAGTGCCACCGGCACCACCGTTACCAGCGGCACCACCGTGACCGCCGGTGGTGCCGTCGCCGCCGGCCGCGGTCGCGGAATCCGCGCCGGCGGTTCCTGCGGTTCCGGCCCCGCCTGTGCCACCGGCCCCACCATCGCCACCGTTACCGTCGGTTCCCTTGGTTCCGGCGGCTCCCGCAGCGCCGCTGGTGCTGGTACCGCCTGCACCGGCCGCACCGCCGCTGCCACCGGCCCCACCGACGCCGCCGTTTCCGCCCGCCAGACCGTTGCCCGTGGCGTCGACGCCGCCGGTGCCGCCCGTTCCGCCGGTGCCGCCACCGCCGCCGAGCCCGCCGTCACCTCCGGCGCCGCCGGCGCCGGTCTTCGCGGTGCCACCGGCCCCACCTTGCCCACCGGCGCCGCCGACGGCGCCGTTGCCGCCCGTGCCACCAGCCGCACTCGCGGAGTGGCTGCCGGCGCTGCCGGTACCACCGGCCCCACCGCCGCCACCGTCGCCGCCCGCGCCGCCGTTACCGCTGCCGGTCGCCGCGCCGCCTGCACCGCCCGCGCCGCCGGTGCCGGCCGGAGTGCCGAGACCGCCGGCACCACCGTCGCCGCCTGCACCACCATCGACTGCACCGGCACCGGTGCCGCCGGCACCACCGGCACCGCCGTTCCCGGCGACTCCGACACCGCCGTTGCTGTCGCCGCCGACACCACCCGTACCGCCCACACCGGCATGGCTGGGTCCCAGGCCGAGACCGTTGACCGGGGTCACGACCCCACCGCTGTTCCCGCCGGCACCACCGGCCGCGCCGTTACCACCGTTACCGCCGCCGCCACCCTGGCCGCCGGCCCCGCCGTTGCCGCCGTCACCGCCGGAGGCCGTGCCGTTGCCGCCGGCCCCACCGGCTCCGCCGTCACCGCCGTTACCCGGACCGAAAAGATTGTTGACGGTCATCGACCCGTCGCCGCCCTTGCCGCCGGCGCCGCCCACACTGATGCCGGTGTCGGCGCCGCTACCGCCCGCACCGCCTGCCCCGCCGGCACCGCCTTGAGCGACGCCATTTCCGCCGGCGCCGCCGTTACCGCCGGCACCGCCGATGCTGACGGTCTGGCCGTCCAGCGGAGTGCCGGTGCCGCTGACCACCCAGCCGGTCGCGTTACCGCCCGCGCCGCCGGCCCCGCCGGCACCACCGGCACCGTTATTGATGTTGAGTCCGGCGCCACCACCGGCCCCACCCGCGCCACCTTGGTACGTACCGGTGCCGCCGGTGCCGCCGGCACCACCGACCCCGCCGACCGCATTCGGCCCGGCGCCGTTGTTGAAGCCGCCACCACCACCCGTACCGCCGAGCCCGCCGACGGTCGCGATGGTGTCATCACCGGTCGCGCCGTTACCACCGTTGCCGCCCGCGCCGCCCGCGCCGGAGAGGCCGGTGTCGCTGTTACTGCCACCCTGGCCGCCGCCGCCGCCCCGGCCGCCGTAGCCAATGACGCCGGAAGCCCCGGTGGCGGCGCCGCCGTTACCACCGGCACCTCCCGTACCGGCCGCGTTGTTCCCGGTGGCATTGCCGCCGCCACCGCCGTAACCGCCGTAACCGCCGCTGATGCCGGCCCCGCCGTTACCGCCGGCGCCACCGGTACCACCGATGGGGCCACTACCGGCAGTGCCACCGCGACCACCTGCGCCGCCGACACCGAGGAAGTTTCCACCCGCGTCCGTGGCGGCCGCACCGCCGGCCCCGCCGGCACCACCGTTGGCGCCGGTCCCGTCCTGGCCGGCCTGCCCGAGGGAGCCGTTGAATTTGACGCCGCCTCTGCCGCCGTCCCCGCCCCGGCCGCCATAGCCGCCGGTGCCGCCGTTGACGTTGGTCGCGGTGCCCGCAGCGCCGCTACCACCGTTACCGGCGGCCCCGCCGGCCCCGCCGGCCCCGCCGTTACCGAACGTGTACCCGCTGCGGCCACCGTCACCGCCCGCTCCGCCGCCGCTGCCGGAGCCGCCTATGCCCGTCCCGCCGTTGCCGAAGCTGCCGGCCACACCGGCCACACCGGCACCACCCAGGCCGCCGGCACCGCCGTTACCGAAGAACCAGGCGACCGAGCCACCGCCGTCACCACCGGAACCACCGGTGAGTCCGGCCCCGAGAGCATCCCCACCGGCACCGCCGGCACCGCCGTTGCCCATCAGCCAGGCGCTGGCGCCGCCGACACCACCGTCGGCGCCCGCACCGCCGTCGCCGCCGGCGCCACCATTGCCGAACATGCCAAGAGCCGCACCGCCGCTGCCGCCGTCGACGCCGGCTGCATCGCTGTTCCAGCCGGCCCCACCATCGCCGAACCACAGCCCACCGGTTCCGCCGTCGGGGTTGAGCGCGGTTCCCGCGACCCCGTTGCCGATCAGGTGCAGCCCGGACAGCTGGTTGATCATGCCGTCCACCTGCTCGCCGAACGAGCTGGTGATCCAGGCCTGCATTCCGGTGTGCAGTGGGTCATAGAACCACTGATCGATCAGCCCGGTCCAGATATCGCTCGGGTCCCCGGCCACCGCCGGCGCTACGTCGAGCGTGCCAGTCCACGCCGACCCATCCAGCCAGGTATCCAGGCCCAGCCCCAGCGAGCTCCCCGGATCCACCCCGAACAGGGGATCGATGAGGTTGATGATCCAATCGAACTCCCCGTCGGCGTGCGCGGTCGGCGGGGTGGCCAGCGGCGACATTCCGAACGTCAAGAATGCCCCGACCGCACTACCGGCACCGATCATCCGACTGCGGCGCCGCGCTGCGCTGGTGCCCTGATGGCCACGCTGGCTGTTGGTGTGACGACGGCTCATTTGCGAACACCTTTCCCTGGGAACAGCCCTGCTGAGAAGTTGGAATTAACCGGTGGAGTTGGCTTTTCGGTCAGCCACCCAGCGCAGTGATGATGCTGGCCATCCAGTCGGGGACGTCGCTGGCAGTGGCGACCGAGCTCAGAAACTCCTCGACCGCGCTGCTGCTGGCCGCGGCGGCGCCACCGGCGGCGCCGCCGTCGAAGAAGCTGTCGGGGATGGTCGGGATGCTGAAGCCGCTCAACGGCGGTTCGGCGGGTGGCGGGGTTCCGTTCTTGCCGTCCCAGGCCCAGGCTTGCCCGCCGAGCAGGCCCGCCACGGTCTGAGACCACGCCTCCCAGGCCCCCCACGGGCCGATCGCGACGGGGTCGACGTTGAGCGGCAGGGACGTCCCCGCCAGGCTTGCCGTGATGTTCAGTCCGAGACTGTTGAAGATCGAGCCGCCGACGGCCGGGATCGAAACAACGGAATCTCCACTGGAGTCGAAGAGTTGGTACGGGGCGTTACTCACCTCGCCGCCGCTGAGCATTCCGCCGAAGGCGAAGCTGAGGCTGTTGAGGGTGGTGCCGGCCGGCAGCGGCAGCAGACCCGACTGCTCGATCAGCGGGATCAGGCCGTCGAGGTTGAGGGTGGCGCCGTTGAAGTAGGCACCGAACATGTTGGCCAGCGTCTGTCCGATGCCGTCGCCATCGGTGAGGCTGTTGGCCAGTGCGACCCAGGGGCTGATGGAGGGCCCCAGGGCACCGATGATCATGGCGCTCGCCGGTGACGCGAGGAAATCGATGATCGGCGTCAGCGTCGCGGCTTGATCGGCCGGCAGGAAGTTCGGAAGCAGCTGGAACAGTGCCGCATGGCCGGCCTCGATGCCGATGCTGCCATCAGGATTGGAAACGACGTCGAATCCCGGGTTGAGCGTGTGCAGCGTGGTCGTCGTGATGGTGCTCGCATCGGCGCCCAACAGGGTGAAGGCATCGTTCACCGCTTTGAGATGCGTCTGCATCTCGTTCATCACGTTGGGAATGTTCGCCGGGTCGTCGAAGATCTGCTGGAAGAAGGCGGCCTGATTGGCAATGAACTGCTGCAGTCCGACAGCCGGAGCCAGGAAGAAGTTGTTGGCCAGCTGGGTAGCGTTGGTCGACATTGCGTTGAACACGTCTTGCCAGGGCGCCAAGGCGTCGGGCAGGGTTCCACCCGCCGCGAGCGCGACGTCCCGGAAGGCGGGGACGTCTGCCGGCGGTGCGGCCACCGGCGTGGCCGCGATCAGGCCGGAGCCGACGATCGCGATGCCGGCAGTGACATAGGGGCGAAGGTATTGCTGCACAGCCGTCTCCTTTGTGAGGTGCCGCCCTCGGCGAACGCCCGAAGAAGACCGTGACGCCGCCGTGTTGCTCCTGGATTGACGCTTGTTCACTGATGTGAAATAGGACACTAACCGTGAGGTAACTAAGACACAAGCATTTGCATCAGATTGATTTTGGCAGCGTATTCACAGCTCACACGGTATGCCACCGATATGTCGTCCTGCGATACCCCTTCGTCAACTATGAGTACACACTGAGACCGCTCGGGAGACATGTTCCCGATATGACGCACTACCCGGCGTTTTCTGGTAGTGGACCCGGCTGCGGATGGCTGTGCGGTGCACCGCCGTCTTCTCGCCGTGTTACCCCCGCGCGCGGTGGTGTGGCCCCATCGAAACCGAAGGGGCAGCAGCTCCCTGAGGGCGAACTCCAGAACGCTCAGAAACGACCACGGTCGCCGAGTCCGGGTGGACTCGGCGACCGTGGTCGCTTTCAGCTGTCGGCTACGTGCCCGGAGTGCCGGCCGCGCCGGTGTCGCCGGCGGTGCCGGCCGTGCCCGCCGTTCCCGGGGTGCCGGTACCGGTGGCCGCGCCAGCTGCACCCGCCGAGCCGGCACCGCCACCGTTGCCGCCGGTACCCGCGGCTCCGCCCGTGCCGTTGCCGGCGCCGCCGGTGCCGTGGCCGCCGCCGTTGCCGCCCTTGCCGCCGTCACCGCCGTCACCGCCGTTGCCGCCGTTGTAGCCATTGCCGGTGTCGGGGTTGGTGCCGCCGGGCCCACCGTTGCCACCGCTGCCGCCCCAGCCGCCCGAACCACCGGCACCACCGTTGCCGCCGGTCCCGGAAGTAGAGGCGCCGCCGACGCCACCATTGCCGCCGTTGCCGCCGGCATTGCCGTTACCGGCATTGCCGCCGGCCTGGTTGGCGCCACCGGGCAGCAGCGGTATGCCGCTGGTGCCGTCAGCACCGCCGTCAGCCGTACCGCCGGTACCACCAGTGCCGCCGGTACCGCCGTTGCCGGCCGCCGCGGTACCGCCGGCGCCGCCGTCGCCGCCGTTGCCCGCGGTGACACCGTTACCGCCGGTGCCACCCGCACCACCGGTGCCGCCGCCGACCGAACCTGCTCCGGCACCGCCGGTGCCACCGTTGCCGCCGAGGCCGCCCGCACCGCTGGACGAGGCCCCACCGCCGGAGCCACCGGCACCGCCATTGCCGGCGTGGCTGGTGCCGAAGCCGGCAGGTCCACCGGCCGGGGTGGCGACGCCGCCGCTGTTGCCGCCGGCACCGCCGTTACCACCCGCGCCGCCGTTCGACTTCTCGGAGAGGCCCGCGTAACCGGAACCACCGGTACCACCGTTGCCGCCGTTGCCACCGGATGCGGTGCCGTTGCCACCTGCACCGCCGTCAGCGGCCACGCCGGCGGTCCCGCCGCCGCTGCCGGCACCGGCGCCACCGCCGGTCCCGCCGTTGCCGCCGATGCTGATGACACCGGCGCCGGTCGCGCCGTCGGCACCGTCCGCGGCGGCACCGCCGTTACCACCGGCGAGGGTCGGGGAGTTTGCGTCGCCGCCGCTGCCGCCGTTGCCGCCGTTACCGCCGATGCTCCAGATGTTGGTCCCGTCGTTCCAGCCGGTGCCCTTACCGGCCGCGCCGCCGTCACCGCCGTTACCGCCGGCGCCGGCGGAGTTGTAGCCGGCACCGCCGCCGGTACCACCGTTGCCGCCTCGCAGTGTCCCGTTGCCGGCAGCGCCGCCGTTGCCGCCGGTACCGCTGGCGCCGGTGTTGCTGCTGCCGCCTTGGCCGCCCGTGCCGCCGTTACCGCCGGTGGTCGCGACCGAGGCGTCATCGGTGGCACCGTTGCCGCCGTGCCCGCCGTTACCACCGAGCCCGCCGATGCCGGTGCCGGCGGCGGAACCGCCGCCACCACCACTGCCTCCCAGGCCACCACGGACCAGGGCGCCCAGGCCGCCCGTGCCGCCGTCGCCGCCGGTACCGCCGTTGTTGGCACCCTGCGATTCACCGCCATACCCGCCGGTGCCACCGTTTCCACCGGTGTTTCCGTCACCGCCGGCACCACCGGTGCCACCGTTGCCGCCCTGATCACCGCTGCCGCCCGTGCCGGCAGAACCACCGGCCCCGCCGTTGCCGAGGTAGTCGCCGCTGGCGTCCTTTGCCGCCTCACCGCCGGCGCCACCGTTGCCGCCGTCCGCGCCGTCTCCGGTCTGCCCGGCGCTGCCGTAGAACGAGCCGGCGTAGTAGTCCGAACCGCGGGCGCCACCGGCGCCGCCGTTGCCGCCGCGGCCACCGACGCCACCGGCCAGACCGTTGGTTTCCCCGGTCGTGCCGTTTCCACCGTCGCCGGCGGCGCCGCCGGCACCGCCCTTGCCGCCGTCGCCGAACATGAAACCGCTGCGGCCGCCGGCACCGCCGTTGCCGCCCTGGCCACCGCTCATACCCGTGCCGGTGACGTTCTGGGTGCCGTCCATACCCGCCGCGCCGGCCCCACCGGCGCCGCCGTTGCCGAAGAACCAGGCCGCCGCCGCGCCACCGTCACCGCCGGCGCCACCGAAACCGCCCGCTACGGTCGCTGCGCCGCCCGCACCACCGGCGCCGCCATGACCCATGAACCAGCCGCCGGCACCACCGTCACCGCCGCCGGCACCCGCCCCGCCGTCACCACCGGCGCCGCCATTGCCCAGCCAGCCCAGCGCAGAGCCTCCGTCACCGCCGGCCACACCGGCGTCTGTGCTGTCCCAACCGGCACCGCCGTCACCGAACCACAGCCCGCCGTCACCACCGTTGGGGTTGTCCTCGGTACCAGCGAGACCGTTGCCGATCAGGTGCATACCGGACCAGTCGTTGATCATCCCGTCGATCGATGAACCGAACGGACTGGTGATCCAGAGCTGGACGGCGCCGTGCAGCGGCTCGTAGAACCACTGGTCCATGATCGAGTTCCAGGAGAACGCGTCCCCGGCCGCGCTGCCCGGGGCGAACAACGCGTCGAAGTCCCAGGTGGCCGCGGCGTCGCCGGGGCCACCCGACGACAGGAAGTCGCCGAAGATGTCGCCCAAGTCGAAATCGACATCGGCGTGGGCGGCGGGCGCCGCGGCCAACGGGGCCATCCCGAAAGCCAGGAACGCCCCCACCGCACCGGTGGCACCGACGACCCTTCTGCGGTACCGCGCTGCGGTCTTACCAGGCTGGCTGCTGCTGCGACGACTCATTTGCGAACACCTCTCCTGTAAAGCGGTTCTGTAGAGCAGGGGTGAAGTTTGTTGGGGGTTTCGGTATTGCGGGCGCGCCAGATCAGATTTCGATGCCGAGCAGCGCGTTGATGATGTCCTGGAAGTCCAAGCCCGCCAGCGCGTCGGAGGCGACGCTTGAGCCCGTGCCGCCGTCATCGAACAACGAGTCCGGGATGGTCGGGAAGTCGATCCCCGGCCACGGCGGGCCGACCTCGACGGGACCCTTGCCGGTCCAACCGGAACCGAGCAGCGCACCGACGGTCTGCCCCCAGGCCTGCATCGCCGCGATCGGGCCGACGGCCTGGCTTTCGATGTCGATGGGTATCCCGGGCAGGATGCCGGTCTGCAACGTGATGCCCAGGGCGTTGAACATAGATCCGCCGACCGCCGGAACGTCCACCATGTTGCCGCCGACGTCCACCTGGTAGGGACCCACAGCCACCGAGCCGGGGGTCAGCAGGCCACCGAAGGCGAAGTCCAAATGGGTGATGTCGGTGCCCTCCGGCAGCAGGCCGGTCTGCGCGATCAGCGGGAGCAGGAAACCCAGATCGAGCTTGGCGCCGTTGAGCAGGCCGTCCGTCCAGCTGGCCATGATCTGGTTGAAGCCGTCACCGTCTTGGATGCTGTTCATCATCGCGATCCACGGGCTCAGTGACGGCCCCAGCGACCCCATGATGATGCCGCTCAGCGGAGAAGCCATGAAGTTGACGATCGGCGTGGCCACCGAGGCCATGTCGGCCGGCAAGAACTGCGGCAGCAACTGGTACAGCAGGTCGTGGCCGATCGCAAAGGTGGTGAGGTCACTGCCGCTGAGGGTGTGGAAGTTGACCATCTGGATGGTCTCCGCCGAGGCATTCTGCAGTGTGTAGCCCGTCAGAACCGCGTCGAGGTTGTGCTGGATCTGCTGCATCACGCCCGGGATCTTCGACGGGTCGTCGAGGACGCTCTGCCAGAACTGGGTCTGGTTGGCCAGCATCTGCTGGAACGCCACCCCCGGGGCCAGCAGGTAGTTCTGGGTGAGGATGGTCGCGTTACGTGAGGCTTCGTTGAAGACTTCCGTCCACGGCGCCATCAGGTCGGGCAGGCCGCCACCCGCGGTAAGCGCGACGTCCCGGAATACGGGTACGTCTGCCAGCGGAGTGACCGCCGGGGTGGCCGCGATCAGGCCGGAGCCGACGATCGCGATACCGGCGGTGACATAGGGGCGAAGAGTTTGCTGCACAGCCGTCTCCTTAGGTGAGGTGCCGCCCTCGGTCGACGCCTGGAGAGAACGTTGGCGCCGCCGTGTTGCTCCTGGATTCACGTTTTTCACTGATGTGAGACAGAACACTAACCGTGAAAAAGCTAAGACACAAGCTTTTACGTTAATTAATTATGGCGCGTTTTCAAAGCTCGTTGTGTTCACTTGTGCGCCACCACTGGTCACCCATGAGTACACACTGAGACCGATCGGGAGACTTGTTCTCGAGTTGGGGCACCATCCTGAACATCGTGATATGGGTCATGGATGCGGATCGGTGTACAGCTGGGCTACGCAGGTGGCCCGCAGGACTTCAAAGACACGGCCGAGCAGGTAGCCGAACTGGAACGGGCCGGCAGCGACGTGGTCGCGGTCGCCGAGGCGTATTCGTTCGACGCCGTCAGCCAGCTGGGCTATCTGGCGGCCAAGACGTCGCGGATCGAGCTGGTCTCCGGCGTCCTGCCGATCTACACCCGTACGCCGGCCCTGCTGGCGATGACGGCGGCCGGGCTGGACTTCGTCTCCGACGGCCGATTCCGGCTAGGCATCGGCACCTCCGGGCCGCAGGTGGTGGAGGGCTTCCACGGGGTGCCGTTCGACGCCCCGATGGGCCGCACCCGCGAGGTGATCGAGATCTGCCGGGCGGTGTGGCGCCGCGAACGGGTGTCCTACGAGGGCCGGCATTATCAGCTGCCGCTACCGGGCGGCACCGGGCTGGGCAAACCACTGAAGATGATCAATCATCCGGTGCGAGAACGGATTCCGATTTCGATCGCCGCACTGGGGCCCAAGAATGTCGAACTGACGGCCGAGATCGCCGAAGGCTGGCAGCCGGTGTTCTTCTACCCCGAGCGAGCCGACGACGTGTGGGGTGAGGCGCTGCGGGCCGGTGCGGCCAAACGTGCATCGGAGCTGGGGCCGCTGGACGTGATGGTGGGCGCGTCGCTGGCCATCGGCGAGAACGTCGAAGACCGGCTGGCGTGGGTCAAACCGCAGCTGGCGCTCTATATCGGCGGAATGGGCGCGGTGGGCCGCAACTTCTACCACAACCTGGCAACCCGCTACGGCTTCGGTGAGGTTGCCAACCACATCCAGGAGCTCTACCTGTCCGGACGCAAAGCCGAGGCGATCGACGCCGTGCCCGACGAGCTGGTACGGCAGACCTCGCTGATCGGCCCGCGCGGATTCGTCGCCGAGCGGGTCGCCGCATTCGCCGAGGCGGGCGTGACGACGATGCTGGCCGGCCCGCTGGCCACCGAACCGAGCGAGGCGCTGCGTTTTATGGAGGAGTTGCGCGCGCTGACGCCGGCCAACATGTGACGCACGCTACTTTTATCGGTCAAAATGGACCATGGACTTCAGGCCGACAGTCACGCCGCCGACCTCAGCGACCCTGGTCGGGCTGCTGCGCGCCCAAGCTGAACGGTTTGGCGACAAGGTCGCGTTCAGCTTCTCCTACAACGGCGACGACGAAGGCCGCACCGAGCTGAGTTTCCGCAAGCTGGACCGGCACGCGCGGGCCATCGCGGCAAACCTGCAGCGCTACGACGTCGCCGGGGAGCGGGTGCTGGTGCTGGTTCGCCCGGGCCTGGACTTCATCGCCGGGTTCTTCGGCTGCCTGTACGCCGGCGCGGTCGCGGTGCCGGTCCACCAGCAGTTGGCACCGCGCCTGGCGGTGATCGTTCCCGACGCTGCCGCCCGCTTGGCGCTGACTGCCGTCGAGACCCAACAGGCCACCCGGGACGCGGTCGCCGGGATTCCCGGGGCACCCGAACACTGGCTCTTCACCGACGCCGGCGCCGACCCCGAGGACTGGGTGGCCCCCGACATCGACGCCGACTCACCGGCCGTCATCCAGTACACCTCGGGGTCGACCCGCTCACCCAAGGGTGTGGTGGTCAGCCACGGCAACATCCTGCACAACCTCGATGCCATCCGTCAGGCATGGAACGGCGACGACACCGCCGTCGGCGTGTATTGGCTTCCCCCGCACCACGATATGGGCCTCATCGGCGGCATTCTCGAGATGCTGTACCTCGGCTGCACCACCTATCTGATGTCGCCGACCGCGTTCATCAAACGGCCTATGAGCTGGCTGGAATTGATCTCCCGGCATCGGGGCGTGATCACGGCCGCACCGAACTTCGCCTACGAGAAGTGCATTGAAGCCAGTACCCCGGAAGAGCGAGCCGCCCTGGATCTATCCAGCCTGACCACCGCCATGAACGGCGCCGAACCGGTACGTGCGACAACTTTGGCGGCCTTCGCCGACGCCTTCGCGCCGGCGGGTTTCCAGCTCTCGTCGTGCTACCCGGTGTACGGGCTGGCCGAGGCCACCCTGTTGGTCTCCGGGGGAACGGATTCCGGGATGCCGGGAGTGCGCTACCTCGATCGCAGCGCGCTGGCGCAAGACCGCGTCGTCGACGTCGCACCCGAGGACCCCGCCGCCGCGCCGTTCGTGGGGTGCGGTAAGCCCCGGGGCGCCGACGTCGTCATCGTCGACCCGGTGACCCGCCGACCCTGCGGAGACGACGAGGTCGGCGAGATCTGGATCGCCGGGGCCTATGTCACGCAGGGATACTGGGGAAGGCCGGAAGAAAGCGAACAAACCTTCGGGGCGGTGCTGGCCGAGCCGGGCGACCCGACGCGCGGGCCCTTCCTGCGCACCGGAGATCTGGGCTTTCTTTGCGCAGGTGAGCTTTTCATCACCGGGCGCTGCAAGGACCTGGTCGTGATCGACGGGCACAACTACTACCCCAACGACATCGAGCTCACCGTGCAGCAATGCGACCCGGCGCTGGCGTCAGGCCGGGGGGCGGTCTTCACGGTGTCAATGGGACCGGGCACTGTCGAGCGGTTGATCGTCGTCCACGAGTTGGACAGCACGCGGGTTGCCGAGACCGACCTCGACGCAGTGATCGCCACGATCCGGACCGCGGTCCCCGCCCACCACCGGATCGGGGCCGATGCCGTCCTCCTGGTGCAATACGTGTCGCTGCCCACCACATCGAGCGGCAAAATTCAGCGCGGCCAAACCCGCCAGCAGTTCATCAACGGCGAGCTTGCCGAGGTGAGGGGATGGCGCGCGTCGGACGACCTGTCGCTGGAGCAACTGGAGGAGGCGGCCGAAATCGTGTCGTCCCTGCGAGCCTGGGGAACCGGCCAGGTCTAACGCGGAGCGTGCGGCGGCTACCCCGCGCCCGGTTCAGGCCCGTCCACCGGCCGAGGCACTCCCCGAGTCGGGCCGATTGTGGCCCGCGACACCCCGCAGGCCAAGATAAGGGCCATGGATTTCACTCCCACTGTGACAAAGCCCACCGCAGCAACCCTGGTCGAGATGCTGCAACGCCAAGCCGAGCGGTTTGGCGACAAGGTGGCGTTCAGCTTCTCCTACAACGGTGACGACGAAGGTCGCAGTGAGTTGAGCTTCCGCGAGCTGGACCGGCGCGCCCGGGCCATCGCGGCGAACCTGCAGCGCTACGACGTCGTTGGGCAGCGGGTGCTGGTGCTGGTGCGCCCTGGTCTGGACTTCATCGCCGGGTTCTTCGGCTGCCTCTACGCCGGTGCCGTCGCGGTGCCGGTGCACCAGAAGCTGGCACCGCGCCTGCAGGTGGTGGTCCCCGACGCTGCCGCGAAGTTCGCGCTCACCGCCCGCGAGACCCAGCAGGCCACCCGGGACGCGGTCGCCGGAATCCCCGGGGCACCCGAGCACTGGTTCTTCACCGACGCCGGAGCCGACCCCGAGGACTGGGTGGCCCCCGACATCGACATCAACTCCCCGGCGGCCATCCAGTACACCTCGGGCTCGACCCGCCTGCCCAAGGGTGTGCTGCTGAGCCACGGCAACATCCTGCACAACTGCGACGCCATCCGTCAGTCGTGGAACGGCGATGAGAACGCCAAGGGCGTCTTCTGGCTGCCGCCGCACCACGACCTGGGCCTGATCGGCGGCATCCTGTCCATGGTCTACATCGGGGCCAGCACGGCGCTGATGTCGCCGACCGCGTTCATCAAACGCCCGATGCGCTGGCTGGAGCTGGTATCCGCGCATCGCGGCGTGATCACGGCCGCACCAAATTTCGCCTACGACCGGTGCGTGGAGACCAGCACCCCCGAAGAGCGTGCCGCACTGGACCTTTCCTGCATGACCGTCGCGATGAACGGCGCCGAGTCGGTGCGCGCCACGTCGCTGGCGGCCTTCGCCGACGCGTTTGCGCCGGCGGGTTTCCAGCTCTCGTCGTGTTACCCGGTGTACGGGCTGGCCGAGGCCACCTTGTGTGTGGCGTCCGGATCACCCGCCGGAGTGCCCGGGGTGCGCTACCTCGACCGGGTCGCACTGGAGCAGGATCGCGTCGTAGACGTCTCCCCCGACGATCCCGCTGCCGCGACGTTCGTGGGCTGCGGCCAGCCGCGCCAAACCGACATCGCCATCGTCGACCCGGTGACCCGCCAGCCCTGCGGTCCCGACGAGGTCGGCGAGATCTGGGTCTCCGGACCCAATGTCGCCCTGGGCTATTGGAACAGGCCGGAGGAGACGGCGGCAGTATTCGGGGCGGCGCTGGCCGAGCCGGGCAATCCGGCGCGCGGGCCGTTCCTGCGTACCGGTGATCTCGGATTCCTGTGTGCCGGTGAGATTTTCACAACCGGACGCTGCAAGGACCTGATCGTCATCGACGGCCACAACTACTACCCCAACGACATCGAATTCACCGTGCAGCAGTGCGACCCGGTGCTGGTGTCGGGCCGCGGGGCGGCGTTCGCGACGGACGCAGTGCCCGGTGGAATCGAGAAGCTGGTCGTCGTCCACGAGGTGGACAGCACTCGGATCGCCGAGACCGACTTCGACACGGTCATCGGCAAGATCCGCACCGCGGTCGCCACCCACCACGGGGTCGCGGCCGACGCCGTGGTGCTGGTGCACCACGTGTCGCTGCCCACCACATCGAGCGGCAAGATCCAGCGCGGCCAGAGCCGGCAGAATTTCCTCGACGGCACCCTGGCGGTGGTCGCGCAGTGGCGCACCCCGACCGAGGAGATGTCGCTGGAGCAACTGGAGGCAGCAGCGAAAATCGTTTCGACGCTGGAGACTTGGGGAGTACGCCAAGGATAAGGTGCGGTCGGGCCCGTCACGGATTTCGGCCATGCGGAGTTGTGCCCACCTTTGCGCGACAACTACGGCGGGCGGGCGTCTCAACTCGCCCGGGAATCCAGCGGGTTGATCCAACGTAGGCCGGGGAACCGCTGAAAATCCGAGTCGGCCGACGCCAGTTCGACTCCGTGTTCCATGGCAAGAGCTGCCAGTTGCGCATCGGGGACGAGGTTGCCCGTCACATCGACCTGGCCACAGATCTTGGCGTAGACCTGGGCTGTCGTTTCTGTAGCAGGTGGCACCCAGACCACCGGAACCGCTAACCAATCCGCGACGTAGCTCCACGCGTCGGGGCCACTCAACGGATTCTCGGCAACCCGGGGGTGGGTGACGATGCGAAGGAACGCGCCGATCGTCTGCCAAGGCAGACCAATTCGGTTGGCGCCGCGCAGTGCCTCCTCCAGCCAGGCCGCAGCCGCCGTGTTGTGCCTGCTGTCGGCGTCAACTGCGTACAACAGCAGGTTCGCGTCGACGATCATCGGTCGTCATCGAGCAGGTCGAGCACGTCTGCAACATTGGTGACATCGACCTTGAGGCCGATCCGTGCCGTGCGGTGCCGGTACCCGGCCCCGGGAACGGCGGTCTGCGCGGCCATCCCGCGGCGCGCGAGCAGGTTCAGCGCCTCGCTGACGCCCAGCCCCTCCCGCCGAAGCCGTTGCACCTCTGCGGCGACGTCACTATCGATCACGACAGTTGTCCTCACATCCAGCATCGTACTCCTGACGCATCATGATGCGCAGTACTACGCATGTACGTGCCTTCGCTCCCATCACTGTCCTACCTGCGGTAATTCCTCAGCAGCTGTCTCGCACGGGGTCTTCGGCGGGACGTCGGCCGGCGACTCGGGGGCCGGTGCGGGCGCCTCGGTATCGACGGATTCAACAGCGGGTTCGGCTTCGGGGGCCGCCGGCCCCGGTTCGGCTATCACCCCGTTTTCGTCAACCAACTCGGCCTGCGCGGGGTCGACGGCATCAGTGCGCTGCGCGGACTCGGGATCGGTGTCAGGCTCGGCCTCCGGATCTTCCGAGTCCTCGACGTCATCAGGACGATCGTCATCCCAGGCGTCCTCATCGAACGGGTCGCCGAATGGCTCGCCGGAGCCGGAATCACCAAACGCATCGGCCAGCCGTGGAATCAGCCCTCCCAGACCGCCGAGCCCGCCGAGACCACCGCCCGGCAGTCCGCCCGTCGGCAGGCCCAGATCGCCGGGTAGGCCCAGTCCCGGCGGCAGGCCGAGATCGGCCGGAACGTCATCCAGCGGCGGCGTGGTGGGCGCGGTGGCCGCCGGCGACGCCGGAGCCGCTGCCCGCTCCACCGGCACATCCACGGCGTCCAGCGGCACGCTTACCGGCACAGACGCCGCCGGGGCCACCGGTGCTACCGGCTCGTCGAGTTGCGGGGTCGGCCCGAACTCGCCCGGGATCGCGAACATGGTCCCCGGCGACGGGTCGGCCGCTGCGACCGCAGCCCGGTAGGCCGCCTCCGCCCCGTCACGCGCCGACCGCACCGCCGAATCCCATTCGCCTCCAACGTCGTTGACCACATGCGGCATCACCTGCTTGTCGATGACCTCGGCGGCATGCTCGTCGTCGGCGCCGGAGCTGATCGTGTGTGCGGCGGCCAGCCACGCCGGACGTTGCGCACCCACCCGCTCGTCCACCGCCAGCACCGCCGCCACCTTGGCGTCGACGAGGCGCCAGAGTTCGTCGCGCAGCACCGCGCATCCGGTGGCGGCCGCGCGCAACCGTGCGCTCAACTGCGCACCGGCGTCGCAGTGCCGGCGCAAGAAGTCCGCGGCGGACTCGGCACCCGGCCCCCGCCAGGCCGCGGCCAAGTCGACGAGTTGCCCGCGCTGGCGGCGCAGCGCGTCCTCGGCTGCCTCGGCCAGCGCCGCCAAAGCGGCGCAGTCGGCGTCGAGCAGCCGCAGATCCAGTCCGGATTGACTGCCGTAGCGGTCGGCGAGCTGCCCGTCGTAGCCGGTCAGATCCGGATGTCGATAGCCCCGCCGGCTACAGGCCGATACGTAGATCTGGGTGTGCGCCACCGCGTCTCGGCCCTCGGACAGCCGCGCGGTCACGTCGTACTGCCGCGCCACCTCAACCGACTCGATCCGCCGCGGACAGCTCGGCGTGCGTATAGCGCCCCAGCCCGGCTCGCAGTGCTGCGGCGATCTCGGCGGTGGCCCGCGACCAGCGGGTCAGCTCCGGTGCCCAGCAGTCCAAGGCACGGCGCAGCGCCTCCCCCGCCGCGACATGGTCACGCCCGGCCACGCCGCCGTGGAATGCTAGCCCGCCCAACCGGATTCGGGTCGCGGTATCGATATCCGCGGCGGTGGCATCGAAGCAGTCCGCCAGCAAGCGCAGCGCAGCGGCGTCGAGGTACAGCTGTTGTCGTCCCATATGGGGTAGGACGGCGGCGGGGCCGCCGCGGTTCCCGGCAATCGGGCCTCAGGCCCACTCCCGCCGGCAATGGAACATCAACCCTCGCCGGTGATAGCGCCGGCGCTACCGTTTTCGAAAAGGTCCCACCCCACCTACTCGGAGACAGAGGCGACAGGTGAGACGCTCGCGGCAAGAATCAGCCGCCGCGCACCGTCTCGGCGACGCTGGCCGCGATCTGACGCGCGGTGTCTTCATCGGCGGCTTCCACCATCACCCGAACCAGCTGTTCGGTTCCGGAGGGGCGCAACAGGATTCGTCCGGTGTCACCGAGCTCCTCTTCGGCCCGCTGCACTGCGGTGCGCACCGCAAGGCGCCCCACCGCGGCGGCCTTGTCGGTGACCTCGACGTTGATCAACACCTGCGGCAGCGTGCGCATCGCCGAGGCCAGGCCGGCCAGCGGGGTGCCGGTCTGCGCCATCCGCGCCATCAGCCGCAGACCGGTGATGACGCCGTCACCGGTGGTGGCCAGCTGCGGCAACACGATGTGGCCGGACTGCTCACCGCCGAGGGTGAAGCCACCGGCCCGCAGCTGCTCCAGCACGTAGCGGTCGCCGACGTCGGTGGTGTGCACGGTGATCCCGGCCTCCCGCATGGCCAGGTGCAGTCCGAGATTGCTCATCACGGTCGCCACCAGGGTGTCGTCAGCCAGCTCGCCGGCGTCGCGCATCGCCAGCGCCAACACGACCATGATGGCGTCGCCGTCGACCACCTGACCTGCGGCGTCGACGGCCAGGCAGCGGTCGGCGTCGCCGTCGTGCGCCAGGCCCAGGTCCGCACCGTGCGCGAGCACCGCGGCACTCAGCGGTTCCAGGTGCGTCGAGCCGCAGCCGTCGTTGATGTTGAGCCCGTCGGGATCGGCGCTGATCGCGATCACCGTGGCGCCGGCGGCCCGGTAGGCCCGCGGCGCCGCCTGGAAGGCCGCGCCGTGCGCGCAGTCCACCACCACGGTCAGGCCGTCCAGCCGGGTGCGGTTGGATTCGCCGAGGTGGCGCAGGTAGCAGTCCAGGGCGTCCTTGGCGTCCACCACCCGGCCCAGCCCGGCACCGATGGGGCGCAAGCCGGGGCCGGCGGCGACCAGATCCTCGATCTGGTCCTCGGTGGCATCGTCGAGCTTGTGCCCGCCGGGGCCGAAGAATTTGATGCCGTTGTCGGGCATCGGGTTGTGCGACGCGGAGATCATCACCCCGAAGTCGGCCTCATAAGCGCTGGTCAGAAAGGCCACTGCCGGGGTGGGCAGCACGCCGGCCCGCAGCACGTCGACGCCCTGGCTGGTCAGCCCGGCGATGACCGCGGCTTCCAGCATCTCGCCGCTGGCCCGCGGGTCACGGCCAACGACGGCCACCCGCCGCTCGGTGCCTTGGGACAGCCGTTGTGCTGCGGCGCTGCCCAGCGCAACGGCCAGCTCCGCAGTCAGTTCGCGGTTGGCAACCCCGCGGACTCCATCGGTGCCGAAAAGTCGACCCATAACTATCCTTTATCGCCGCGAGCGTGCGTGTTGCTGGCCCGACACGCCGGTGTCAAACCGGGAACTCGCACCCTCGAAAACAAGCCGGGGGCACCTTCCGCGTGCGGAAGGCACCCCCAACTCGCTGCCAGAATGCAATCGCAGATCAGCGCTTGCTGTACTGCGGAGCCTTACGGGCCTTCTTGAGACCGTACTTCTTGCGCTCGGTGGCCCGCGGGTCACGAGTCAGGAAGCCGGCCTTCTTCAGCGCCGGACGGTCTTCGGGCTGCACCAAGATCAGCGCGCGAGCCAGCGCCAGACGCAGCGCGCCGGCCTGGCCGGAGGGGCCGCCGCCGTCGAGGTGGGCGTAGACGTCGAAGCTGTCCACCCGGTCCACTGTCACCAACGGAGCCTTGATCAGCTGCTGGTGCACCTTGTTCGGGAAGTAGGCCTCCAGGGTGCGCCCGTCCAGGTTGAACTTGCCGGTGCCGGGCACCAGACGCACCCGCACCACGGCCTCCTTGCGGCGGCCGACGGTCTGGATGGGACGACCCAGGTCGTGCGGCTCGTAGACCGGCGCCGCTTCCTCGTGAACCTCTACGGTCTCGACAACCTCAACGGTCTCGTCGACCTCGGGGGCCTCGGTACCTTCAAATGCAGTCTCGGTCATTGCGCCACCTGCTTGATTTCGAACGGGATCGGCTGCTGAGCGGTGTGCGGGTGCACCGGGCCGGCGTAGACGTGCAGCTTGCGCTGAATCTGACGCCCCAGCTTGGTGTGCGGGATCATCCCGAGGATCGCCTTCTCCACGACACGGTCGGGACGGGTCTCCATCAGCTCACCGATGCTGCGCTTGCGCAGCCCGCCCGGGTAGCCCGAGTGGCGGTAAGCCATCTTCTTCTGCAATTTGTCGCCGCTGATGGCGACCTTGTCGGCGTTGATGATGATGACGAAGTCACCGCCGTCAACGTTCGGCGCGAATGTCGGCTTGTGCTTGCCGCGCAGCAGAGTTGCTGCCGCAACGGCGAGCCGGCCGAGCACCACGTCGGTGGCGTCGATGACGTACCACGACCGCGTGGTGTCACCCGCCTTCGGCGTATAGGTGGGCACAGCGCATACCTCTCGTTATTCGGGTTGTTACCCGGTTCTAGCGGATCCCGGAGCGAGCCGGGTGCCGGTCCGGCGTGGAATACGGGGTGGTTCTCGGCGACCGACGTTGACCCGAGTACCCGCTGTGCCCAATAGGCACGCACGCCAACGGTGCAGCTTACCGGCGGTGATCGGGGCGGGTCAAAACGCGTCCGCCAGCACTTGAGCCGGTGTGGCCCCGGCGGCTCTCCTCCGTCGGGGCCACACCGCGTTCGGGGGTGCTCTCTCCTACCGCCCCCAAGCCCCCGCGGCCCGGCGATCGGCGTCGGCGACATCCGCCGCACCGTCGCGCACCGCGCTGCCCAAGTCGAACAGGATCTGGTTGAGCGCGCTGACGGCGTGTTGCCATCGGAGCTGCTCAGCGTGGTAGGCCCCGGCCGCCTCCCGGGTCCACACCTGCTGCAGCGGCGCGATCTGTGACCGCAGCTCCTCCAGTGCGCCGTTGAGCCGGCCGGCCGTGGAGTGGATCTCCTGCCGGACGGCGTAGTCGATCTCCTCGAAGTTGTAGGACAGTGCCGCATCCATGGCCGGCCCCGCTCAGATTCCGTCGCCGGCGGCGGCGATGTGGTGCGAGTGGGTCTCGGCCACCTCGCGCAGCGCGCGCTCATTGCGGCGGATGGTCTCGGCGATGCGCGCCAGTGCCTGGTGCAGGCTCAGCGATTCGGCGTTCCAGCGGTCCAGCACGTCCTGGAACCGGGCTGCCGCCAGGCCGGACCAGACCGACGGCGGCACGGCACGCATCCGGCCGACGAAGGCCTGCAACATGCCCCGGATCTCCTCGTTGCGGGCGTCGGTGGCCGCCGCGACGGCCAGCATGACGTCGAAGTCGGCACTGAGTGTGGTGGATGTGCTCACATCTGCCCCTGTCGTTCGGTCGTTGTTATGTGGTTCGACGGCGACGAGGCACGTTCGGTTCCATCCGATCGCCGGAGCGTTCCCCTTGCCACCGAATGAGATGAAGAACAGAATCTGCTGACAGCGCCTTAAGGCGTCAAGGAGGGGAAATGCGAGCTGCCGTTCATGGATGCCTGGCCACCGGCATCGTCGTCTCCGGCCTGATGGCCGTCCCGCCGGCACTCGACACCCAGGCCCGCGGGGTGCAGCTCACCAGCGTCGAGCAATCCCTCGGGGACGGCACCGCGTTGATCATGGGTGCCAGCGGCGTGGCGACCCCCAGTCAGGGGTGGCTGAACGCCTTCGACAGGCTGTACCTGCAGCCGCACGGGTTCACCGGCGATCTGCAGGCGGTGACCACCCCGGAGTCGCTGTATCCGTTCACCGGGCCGTTCAGCATGACGTTCGACCGCTCGGCGGCCCAGGGCCAGCAGATCATGCTGGATGCGATCAAGGCACAGATCGCCGCCGGCGGGGTCAGCCACGACAATCCCGTTGTGGTGAGCGGATATTCGCAGAGCGCCACCATCGACTCGCTGCTGATGTCGCAGCTGGCGGACGAAGGCGTGGACCCCAACGACGTGCACTTCGTGCTGCTGGGCAACCCCAGCAATCCCAACGGCGGCATGCTGGCACGGTTCGCGATCCCGGACGGCAACACTCCGGAAGCCCCCAGCCTGGGCCTGACGTTCAGCGGTGCGGCACCCTCGGATGTCTCTCCCACCAACTCCTACACCTACGAGTACGACGGGTTCGCCGACTTCCCGAAGTACCCGATCAACATCCTGTCCGTCCTCAATGCCTATCTGGGCATCGTCTTCAACCACATCGCCTACCTGGGACTGACACCGGAGCAGATCGACAACGCGATCCAACTGCCGACGTCGGCCGACAGCCTGACCAACTACTTCATGATCGAATCGCCCAGCCTGCCGTTGCTGGACCCGCTGCGGCTGGTTCCGATCCTCGGCAACCCTCTGGCGGACCTGCTGCAGCCTGCCCTGTCGGTCTTGGTCAACCTGGGCTACGGCAGCATCGACCACGGCTGGTCGCCGGGATTCGCCGATGTCGCCACCCCACTGGAGTTCCTGCCACCCCAGAGTCTGCTGGACCAGGTCCCCGACGCCCTGCTGCAGGGCCTGCAGCAAGGGGTTCAGGACGCCTTCAACACGTTGATGAATCCGGCCAACTACCAACTGATCTCGCCGCAGACGATGGACTACGTACTCGGGCCGCTGATCAACTCCGCGATAGCCGCGTTCAACCTCGACGGATCACCGGACGACATCTCGAACTACCTCTCGACGTTCCTGTCCGGCGTCGAGAACTGGTTCACGCAGGGCTTGCAGGAGTTGTCGTTCACCCACACCGGCCTCCCACCGATCGACATGGCCAGCGCATTGCTGTTCACCCTGCCTCCACTGGCCGTGGAACTCTTCAACACCAATATGGCCGCCGGTAACCCGCTCGACGCGATCGGCGAACCATTGGCGGCGCTGGTCGGGTTGGCACCGCTGATGCTGATTGGAGCACTGCTGTAGGCCAGGCCTCGGAGCCGGTATCCACAGACCGAGCTGTGATCCGCACGGCAGTGGCCCGATCCGGCGGTAGGCTGCCGCCATGGAGCCGGGGAACCTGGAGGCACGCGTCGCCGCACTGGAAACCCAGGTGCGCGACCTTGATGGACGGGTGCGCGGAAGCGAGCGCGACGCCGCGGCCGCGCGTGTCCTCGCCGGCGCCGCTGATCGGGACGTGAGCGAGATACGCGGCGAACTGCGGGACTTCCGGCGGGCCACCATCGCGAGCTTCAATGCCCTCCGCGCGGACATGAACGACCGCTTCGAGGGCATGAACGCCCGCTTCGAGCAGGTCAACCTTGGATTCATGGAGATGCGCGGAAGATTCGACGCGACAGCGGCCGGTCAACAGCACATCGTCGAACTCATCCAGGGCCTGATCGGCGAGCAGGGCGGCAACCCCTAGGCCCTGCGATAGCCCACAAACGGCACGGTCGCCGGGTCCCGTAAGGGACCCGGCGACCGTGTCGAGGGAGTGCCGGCTAGCCGGGGTTGCCCGGGGTGCCGGGGGTACCGGTTTCCCCGACGGGGTCACCGGCGCCACCCGGGCCACCGGAGCCGGCCGAGCCGGCGGCGCCACCTGCGCCAGCGGTACCGGCGTTGCCGCTGCCGGCCCCGCCGTGTCCGGCCTGGCCGGCCGCGCCACCGGCCGCGCCGTTGCCGCCGTTGCCGCCGTTGCCGCCGGCCAGGCCGGCGCCGGTGTCGGGGTTGACGCCGCCGGGGCCACCGTGTCCTCCGTTACCGCCCCGGCCACCGGTCCCGCCGTTGCCGGCGTTGCCACCGGTGCCGTTCTCCGAGGTGCCGCCATTGCCGCCTTTGCCGCCGGTCGCGCCGGTTCCACCATTGCCGCCGTCACCGCCGGGCGTTTTGCCGGGGGCGCCGGTGATCGGGTTGTTGCCGGACGAGCCGGGTGCACCGTCGGGGCCGTTACCGCCGACACCGCCGTTGCCGCCGTTGCCGCCGTTGACATCGCCGGCGCCGTTACCGCCGTTGCCGCCGCTACCGCCGACGCCGCCGGTGCCGGTGCCCTGGCCGTTGCCGCCCGATGCGCCCTTGCCGCCGTCACCGGCGTGGCTGGGCCCGATGCCGAGGGTGTTGGTTGGGGTTTCGACGCCGCCGCTGTTGCCGCCGTTGCCGCCGTTACCTCCGGCGCCAGCAGAAGCATCAGTGGTCGAACCGCCGTAGCCGCCGGTGCCGCCGTTGCCGCCCGACGCGGTGCCGTTACCGCCGTTGCCACCGTCACCACCGGCACCGCCGGGGGCGCCGTTGCCGCTCGCAAAGTTATCGGAGTAGCCGCCGTTACCGCCGTTACCGCCGATGCTGACCACGCCGGGCCCGGTCGCGCCGTTGGCGCCATTGCCGCCCTGACCGCCATCGCCGCCGCTACCGGTGCCACCGGTGAGCATGTTGGTGCTGGTCGAGCCGCCGGCCCCGCCGTTACCACCGTTGCCGCCGATGCTCCAGATCACGCCGTCGGCGTCCTTCCAGCCGGTGGCCACGCCGCCGTCAGCGCCGTTGCCGCCGGCCCCGCCGTTCACGGCGTTGGCGCCATTTCCACCGCCGCCGCCGTCACCACCCTTGTAAGTGCCGATGCCGCCGGCGCCGCCGTCGGTGCTGGCTCCGGCGGTCTGGCCGTTGCCGCCGCCGCCGCCGTAGCCACCGCGCCCGCCGACAGTCTTGATGGTGTCGTCAGTGGTGGCGCCGTTGCCGCCGGCACCGGCTTGGCCGGCGTCGGCGCCGATGCCGGTCTCGCTGGAACCACCCTGGCCGCCAGAACCTCCATTGCCGGCGGTGCCGGTCACCCCGACAGCTCCGGTCGCGTTACCACCGTTCCCGCCGTTGCCGCCGACGCCGTTGGCGTTGTCGCCGAGGGCGGAGCCACCGCTGCCGCCCCAACCCCCGGCGTTGCCACCGTTGATGCCGTCGCCACCATTGCCGCTATTGCCGCCGGCACCACCGACACCGCCGGCGGTGATGCCGCTGTTCCCGCCGTCACCGCCGATGCCGCCCTCGCCGCCGTTACCAATGAAGTGGCCGCTGGCGTCCTTGGCCGCCTCGCCACCGGCGCCGCCGTTGCCGCCGTGCCCGCCGTCGCCGGACTGGCCGGCGCTGCCGTAGAGCGGCGAGTCGTAGAAGTTGGAGCCGCGGGCGCCGGCCGTACCGCCCACACCGCCGCGACCACCGACGCCACCGGCCAGCCCGTTGGTGCCGTCGTTCGTGCCGTTACCACCGTCACCGGCCGCGCCGCCGGCGCCGCCCTTGCCGCCGTTGCCGAACAGGAAGCCGGAGACCCCGCCGTTGCCGCCGTTACCGCCCTGGCCACCGCTCATCCCCGTGCCGCTGACATTCTGGGTGCCGTCCATGCCGAGGCCGCCGGTGCCGCCGGCGCCGCCGTTGCCGAACATCCAGGCCATCGCCGCACCACCATCACCACCGGCGCCACCGAAGCCGCCCGCCACAGTCGCCGCGCCGCCGGCTCCGCCGTCGCCGCCGTGGCCCATCCACGTGCCACCGATGCCACCGTTACCGCCGGCGGCACCCGCACCACCGTCACCACCAGCGCCACCATTGCCAAAACCGATGGCGTTGCCGCCGTTACCGCCAGCGACGCCGG
>NZ_CP083986.1:4034166-4035619 GCF_020172685.1 [Mycobacterium] nativiensis
AGACCCCGACGTCGACGATGGCCGCACCCGGACGCACCATGTCGGCGGTGAGCATGTGCGGCACCCCGACCGCGGCGATGATGATGTCGGCCTGGCGGGTCAGCTCAGCCAGATCCCGGGTCCCGGTGTGGCACAGCGTGACGGTGGCGTTCTCCGACCGGCGGGTCAGCAGCAGTCCCAGCGGGCGCCCGACCGTCACGCCACGCCCGATCACCACGACATGGGCGCCCGCAATCGGCACCTCATAACGGCGCAGCAGGTGCACGATCCCGCGCGGGGTGCACGGCAGGGCCGCCGGGGTGCCCAGCACAAGCCGACCCAGGTTGGTCGGATGCAGGCCGTCGGCGTCCTTGGCCGGGTCGACGCGCTCAAGGGCCGCGTTCTCGTCCAGATGTTTGGGCAACGGCAGCTGCACGATGTAGCCGGTGCACTCGTCGTTGGAGTTCAGCTCGTCGATGGTGTCGTTGAGCTGGGCCGGACTGCAGTCCGCGGGCAGGTCGCGGCGGATCGAGGTGATGCCGACCTTGGCGCAGTCGGCGTGCTTGCCGCGCACGTAGGCATGCGATCCCGGGTCATCACCGACCAGAATGGTCCCCAGACCAGGCGTGCGGCCGGCGGCGGACAACGCCGCCACCCGTGCCTGAAGGTCGACGAAGATCTCGTCGCGCGTGGCCTTGCCGTCCAACGTAATCGCACCCACGCGGACAGTCTGGCATGCCACCCACAGTTCCAACGATGACGATCCGTCACTAAGCTCCCGCTATGCCTGTTCCCGACGTCTTCAGCCCCGCCAAACTCGGCCCGATCACGTTGCGCAACCGGATCATCAAGGCTGCGACGTTCGAGAACCGCACGCCTAACGCGCTGGCCTCCGACGATCTCATCGAGTATCACCGGCTGCCGGCCGCCGGCGGGGTGGGCATGACCACCGTGGCCTACTGCGCGGTCTCCCAGGGCGGGCGCACCTCCAACGACGGGCTGTGGATGCGCCCGGAGGCGGTCGCCGGGCTGCGCCGGCTCACCGATGCGGTGCACGCCGAGGGAGCCCTGGTCAGCGCCCAGATCGGTCACGCCGGCCCGGTCGCCGACGCGCGCTCCAACAAGGCCCGTGCCCTGGCGCCGGTGCGATTCTTCAACCCGATCGGCATGCGTTCCGCCAAGAAGGCCCCCCGCGCCGACATCGACCAGGTCACCGCCCAGCACGCAAATGCCGCGCGCTACGCCGTGGATGCCGGGTTCGCCGCGGTGGAGATCCATCCCGGCCACAACTACCTGGCGAGTTCATTTCTGACCCCGCTGATCAACCGCCGCACCGATGAGTTCGGCGGGTCGCTGGCCAACCGGGCCAAGGTGGCCCGCGGCATCGTGGCGGCCGTGCATAAGGCGGTGGGGGGGCAGATCGCGGGGAAGGCCAAATTGAAAATGGCCTGAGGGGTGCCGGGCGGGATCAACC
>NZ_CP083986.1:4035719-4036887 GCF_020172685.1 [Mycobacterium] nativiensis
GCGCTGCTCTCCGAAGCACTCGACCTCGACGGGGTCGACCCGCGCGGTCCTGCGCCGGTGGACCGCGCCGCGGAGCTGTCGGTGGTAGTGATCGGTTGCGGCGAATCGGGCGTGCTGGCCGGAATCCGGCTCGCGCAGGCCGGCATTCCCTTCACGATCATCGAGAAGAACGAGGGTCCGGGCGGAACGTGGTGGGAGAACGACTATCCGGGTGCTCGGGTGGACGTCGCGAACCACTTCTACTGCTACAGTTTCGAACCCAACAACGACTGGGGGCACTACTTCGCCGAGCAGCCCGAGCTGCGGGCATACTTCACCGATCTGGTCACCAAACACGGTCTGGCTGAACACATTCGGTGGGGCACCGAGGTCACCGACGCCGTCTGGGACGAGAGCAACGGAACATGGACGCTGACCACCCGTACCGCCGACGGTGCGGTGTCCACGCTGGCAGCGCGCGCGGTGATCACCGCGGTCGGTCAGCTCAACCGGCCGAATCTGCCCGATCTCGACGGGGCGGACAGTTTCGCCGGGCCGTCGTTTCACTCCGCGGCCTGGGATCACAGCGTCGACCTGACCGGTAAGCGGGTGGCGCTGATCGGTGCCGGCGCCAGCGGGTTCCAGATCGCACCCGCGATTGCGGAGAAGGTGGCTCACCTCACGGTGTTTCAGCGCACCGCTCAGTGGATGTTCCCCAATCCGATGTATCACGACGCCGTCGATGACGGGGTGCGCTGGGCGTTGCAGCACCTGCCGTTCTATGGCCGCTGGTACCGCTTCCTGTTGCTGTGGCCCGGCGCCGACAAGGGCTTAGAGGCCGCCCGAGTAGATCCGGACTATCCGGACCAGGACTATGCCGTGAGCGAGATCAACGCCATGGCCCGGCAGATGTTCACCGGCTGGATCACCGATCAGGTGGGCGACGACGACGAGCTGCTGGCCAAGGTGCTGCCCGACTATCCGGCGACCGGCAAGCGCACCCTGCAGGACAACGGCACCTGGCTCAAAACCCTGCGGCGCGACAACGTGGAACTGATACGTAACCCGATACGCACGATCACCCCGCAAGGTGTGGAGACCGACGACGGCGTCCACCACGAGGTGGATGTGATCGTCTACGCCACCGGATTTCGGCACACCGATGTGTTGTGGCCGATGCGTATCACCG
>NZ_CP083986.1:4036987-4091383 GCF_020172685.1 [Mycobacterium] nativiensis
TCATGGCGGGCAGCGGCGCCACCACCGGCGTGGCCGCAATCAAGCCAGCACCCACCACCGCAACACCAGCAGTGGCATAAGGACGAATAGCTGTACGCAAGGGAAATCTCCTCAAAGTAGTAACCACCGCCAAACAGCGGGACTCAGCACCAACCGACATGCGGGACCGGCTAGGCCGGCCGCAGGTTTTCCTCAGGTCGATACAGGAAAAAGTCGGCAATCGACGTCTGAACTGCACCAATGCCCAGGCGAGCGCCCATTTCATTCAGCACGTGTTAAGGCTATCCACTGTTTGTAAGTCAAGTTAGGACAATATTTCGCAGGTTTGGACTATCGTCGGCCGCATGCTTCGGACGGCTCGATTGGTGCGTCAGCGCGCCGGCGTGAAGGTCTACGAGTATCCGATCGATCCGCAAACGCCGCCGGTGGTGGTGGCCCGCGTCGGGCAGGAAAGGCTGTCCGAGCAGGGTCAGATCCACAACTTCCCGGCCCTGTGGTGCGACCGGGCGACCGGGGTCGTCTACGTGGTTGCAATGGGCGCCACCGTCAGTCCGGCGGGTGTGGAAAGCACCGAGGACGGTGTCGCGGTGTTCTTCGATTCCACTGCGGTCGGCGCCGACGGGGCGTCACCCTGGCTGACCTGGCAATCGCATCCACTGCTGCGCCTGTTCCTGCATGAGCAGGACGGCGGGCTGCTGCGTCTGGAGGTTCCCGCCGCAGACCGCGCGTCGTTTTTTGCCACGCTCGACGCCCTGAAATCTGAACTGGCGAACCGGCGGGAGGGCTACCGCGAGGCGGTGTCGGCACTGCTGACCCTGCTACTGATCTTCCTCACCCGGGCGGCCGGCGACAGGGCGGGCGAGTTGCGCCACGGCGACGAACCGCTGCTGGCCGAGGTTTTCGCGACAATCGACCGGCGCTACAACGAGCCGTTGTCGCTGCGCGAAGTGGCGCGGGAGGTTTCGGTATCGGCGGGACATCTGACCACCGTCGTGCGCCGCCGCACCGGACGAACGGTGCTGGAATGGATCACCCAGCGCCGCATGGGCGAGGCCCGCCGCCTGCTCATCGACACCCGCCTGTCGATCACCGAGATCGGTGAGCGGGTCGGGCTGCCCGACGCGGCCTATTTCACTCGGCAGTTCCGCCAGGAACACGGCACCTCACCCAGCCAGTGGCGAAAGTGCCCTCCGCTGTGATGTCGACCCTCAACTGACGGCATGGGCGGAACGTACCGCCTGCTCACACACCGGGCGCAGCGCATCGTCGCCGCCCGGCCCGCTCTGGCAGCCGATGCCGATCCGCACCGCGTGATCGACCAACACCGCCCAGTCGACATGATGGCCGTCGCGAATCTCCCGATAGGTGACCACGGGGCGTCCCGCGCTACTGCCAGACGGGTCGAAATCGACGAAGACCCCAGGAGTTTCGGCGTCGGCGAGCTGCAGCGCCCGCTGCAGTGGTTCAGCCACGGCTGCCAGGGTGTCGCCGGCGGCCGGCGCTTGGGTGAGGTGCAGCACCAGCTGTGGGTCGGTCGGCGAGGCCACCTCCACCCGCGCCGATCCGGGCCCACCGGTGACCCGGCGCACCGGCCAATCGGCCGGCACCTGCACCGCCACCCGGCCCTCCACCAGATACGCAGCGGGGTTCACGGGTGGCGCGTCGTGGCCGATCCGTAGTCCCAGCGCGACGACACCCAGCGCGGCGGCGGCCGCGACCAGTCGCGGCCGGTCACCTTTGGTGTGCGCCGGTTCGCGCGTGGGGTCTGGAGCGGTGTCCGGTTCTGTTATGGCCGGCAGTTCTTCGACCACCGTCACGGACGCCGCACCCCACAGCTTCTCGGCGATCAGTGCCGCCAATTCCCCGGCCCCACCGGCTGCATCGATCACCACCCTGGCGGGGCTGTCGGCAACCACCCGGCGCGCCACCGCGGCGGCCACCTCGTCGGGCGGGCCGATACGCGGCTCGGCAACGGTTTTGGCGCCAGTGATGGCGACTAGACGTCCCGCGATCTCCACGACGACGACGCCGTGGGTTGCGTTGGACAGCACTGCCGCTCGCGGCCGGGTGGTGACATGATCGGCCAGGCCTTGTGCCGCGGTGGTGAACAGCTCCACCCGCCGAGCCGGCCACCACGACGGGTGGATGATCTCGACCGTCTCGGTGGGCTCGGGGCAGGCCAGCACGCTGCGCAGCAGCTCCGGCAGCTCGACCGGCTGCCCGTCGACCAACGCGACCGGGTCGTCGATCCACTCCAGCGCCGCCGCGGAACCTACTGATTCAACTGCACCGCAACATAACCGACGGATCACCGACGGACCGGCCTCGATGACGGCCCGGTGCGTCACGGCTCCCAGGCCACCTGGATGAGCCGCTCACCGTCGGCACGGGTCACCAGGACCCCGCGCCCCGGCGGCAGGGGACCCGGCCGGACCGAACCGATCAGCGGGCCGTCACCGGGGTCGCTGCTCATCACCAACCCCATCGCGCCAAGATCGTGCAACGCGGCCAACACCGGTTCGTACATCGCCCGGGCCACCCCGCCGCTGCGTCGGGCCACCACCAGGTGCAGCCCGAGATCACCGGCGTGCGGCAGGTATTCCAGCAGCGCCGTCAGCGGGTTGCCCGCGGCGGTGGCCACCAGGTCGTAGTCGTCGACCAGGACATACAGCTGCGGCCCGGACCACCAGGACCGATCGCGCAGTTGCTGCGGGGTCAGATCCGCACCGGGCATCCTCTCGCTGAGCCGGTCGATCAGTCCCGGCAGCAGCGCGTTCAGCGCGGGAGCGGACATCGCGTAGCCGGCCAGGTACTCGGTCTCCACGACGCCGAGCAGGCCGCGCCGATAGTCGACGACCAGCAGTTGCACCTGCTCGGCGGTGTGAGTCCGCACCAGTTCCCGGCACAAGGTGCGCAGCGTCGCGGTCTTGCCGCATTCGTTGTCGCCCAGAATCAACAGGTGCGGCCGTCGCCCGAAATCGACTGTGACAGGTCCGAGTTCGCGTTCGTCGACACCGAGCACCGGTCGATCGCCGGCCATCCCGGTCAGCGTCGCCCGATCGACGACGGCCGGCAGCAACGCAATCCGCGGCGCCACGGCATTGCCATGCACCGGCTCCCAGCCATCGGGGCGCGCCACCAGCATGTGCAGTCCGTCGGGAGTCAGGCCGCGCCCGGGCCGGTCCCGGGGCACCCGCTGGGCCTGCCGGCGGTCCAGTTCGGATTCGGCCGGATCGCCGAGCCGCAGCTCGATCCGGGTGCCGATCAGGTCGCGTAACGCGGGCCGCACCTCGGCCCACCGCGATGCCGACAGCACGACGTGCACACCGTAGGACAGGCCCCGTCCGGCCAGGGCGACGATCCTCGCCTCCACATCGAATTCGCGGCACAGACCGGCCCACCCGTCGATCACCAGGAACACGTGACCGGCCGGATCGTCGTCGCGGCGCGCCTCCCGCCGTTCCAAGATGGCCTCCATCTCGGCGACGGTGCGCCACACCAGGTCGGGTTGCCCGCGCCCGGCCACCGAGCCCACCTGCGGCAGCCCGCCCAGTGCGCCGAGCGTGCCACCACCGAAGTCCAAGCAGTAGAACGCCACCCGCGTCGCGTCGTGGGTGGCGCTCAGCGCGGCGATCAGCGTGTGCAGCGTCGTCGACTTGCCCGACTGCGGGGCGCCGACGACCGCGACGTGTCCGGCGGCGCCGTCCAGCCGGACCGACAGTGGAGTGCGCCGCTGCTCGAACGGCCGGTCCACGACGCCGATCGGGACACGAAGTCCTTGAGGTTCGCCGCCGAGCAGCTCGCCCAACGCCGGTGACTCCCCCAGCGGCGGCAGCCACACCCGCCGCGCCACCGGGCCGTGCCCGGCCAGCCGCTGCAGCATCGCCTGCAGCACAGTGCGTCCGGCCGGGTCCGGTGCTGTGGCGGCCGGACCACTCGGCGCCGCGGTGAACAGCCGCGCCCCGCGCGGGGCCGTCCGAGGAACGGGGCACGGACCGGAGACGAACGCGGCCTGGAATCGGGTCACATCGCCGTCAGCGGTCCGCAGGAATCCGGCCCCGGGACTGCTGGGCAGCTCGTAGGCGTCCGGCACGCCGAGCACGATCCGGGATTCGGCGGCGGACATCGTTTTGAGGCAGATCCGGTAGGACAGGTGCGATTCCAGCCCGCGCAGTCGGCCTTCCTCGAGCCGTTGGCTGGCCAGCAGCAGATGAATCCCCAGGGAACGGCCCAGTCGGCCGATGGCGACGAAGGTGTCCAGGAAGTCGGGGTGCTGGTCGAGCAGCTCGGAGAACTCGTCGACGATGACCAGCAACGCGGGCAGGGCGGGCAGCGCCGTTTCGCTGCGGGCTTCGGTGTAGCCGGCGATACCGGACACGCCCGCCGCGCGCAACAATTCCTGACGCCGGTGCATCTCACCCGACAGGGCGTCACGCATCCGTTCCACCAGGGGCGCCTCGTCGGCCAGGTTGGTGATGATCGCGGCGACGTGCGCGGCCTGCTCGAATCCGAGAAAGGTTGCCCCACCCTTGAAGTCGACCAGGACCAGGTTCAGCTCCTCGGGGGAATGCCGGGCCGTCATGCCGAGGACCATGGTGCGCAGGAACTCCGATTTGCCCGAACCGGTCGCGCCGACGCACAGTCCGTGCGGGCCACTCCCCCGGTCGGCGGCCTCTTTGATGTCCAGGTGCACCGGGTTGCCGTCCGGGTCGGTGCCGAACGGCACGCACAGCCGCCCGGGTGCGCAAGTCCATCCGGCTGCCGGGTCGAACCGATCAATGTCGCCGATCCCCAGCAACTGCGCCCAACCGGCCGCGCCACTGGCCTGTGGCACCCGATGGCCGGCCAACCGCTGCGCGCACACCACCGCATCGGCAACGTCGAGGAAGTCCGATCGGCCGTGCTCGTCAACCGGCCACCGCCGCACGGCACCAACGACCCCGGCCGCGTCGACCACCGACAACCCCGCACACTCGTCGACGACCACCACCGCGCGCCGGCCCGCAAATGCGGTTTGGGCGGCGGCCAGGTCGGGGTAGCTCCGGTGGTGCGGCAGCCACTTCAGCCAATCCCAGTGGCCCGCCGAGTCGGTATCGACCGCCGCGATCGACACGATGTCCGGGCCGTGCAGGGCGGCCAGTTGGCACAACATCGCGCGCAACAGCCCGCGCGCCCGGTCGCCATCACCCACCAGCAGCAGCGGCGGCGCCCCCAGCAGCCGCACCGTTATCGGCACGTCCGGCACCGTCGCGTGGGTTTCCAGGAACCGGTTCAGCGCGGCTTCGGTGACCGGATCGGTGGGGTGGCCTCGATCCTTGGTTGGGGCCACCAGCCGGGTGACCAGAGTCGCCGGACCGATCCCCACCCGGACCCGACCGAAGTCGGTGTCGCCGATCCGTCGTTCCCACATCCGGGGGCCGCCGGCCAGCATCCACAGCACCTGCGGGTCGGGATGCGTCCAGGCCAGCGCTGATCGCTGGGCCGCTGCGGTCTCGGTCACCGAGTCCCGCAGCCCGGCAAGATAATCCAGGTAGTTGTCGCGGCCGTCGTCGATATCGCCGACGTGACCTCGTTTTCGTCCGGCCAGTGCGGCCGCCACCGCCGAGGCGAGCATCATCAGCGGCAGCAGCGCGAAGACCGGACTGCGGCCGACCGGCGATCCCGAGCGGTAGATGACTGCGGTCATGCCGGCCATTCCGACCGCCATCACCACCGGCAGCAGCCGGGTCAGTGCCACCCCGGATTCCGGTGCCGGCACCGATGGCGGTGCCGCAACAGAGATTTCACCGGCCTGCGGCATTTCCGGCCGGCCCGCGATGCGTCCGTGCTCGGTCATCGGCACACCGTAAGCAGCCCGCAATCGGCCGGCAAGTCAGCTGTGGAAGAGCGAAAACACCGGGTCCGCCACCGCGCTAGCGTGCGCCCAAGACGGAGAGCGAAGGAGGCCACAGGTGGCGGCTGCGGATTCGGGACTGCGTCGGGTCGCGGTGCACTCCGATGCCGGGCACGCCGATCTGGCACTGCCCGCCGGGGTACCGGTCGCGGCGCTGATCGCCTCGGTCGTAGACCTGCTGCCGCGCCCGCCCGGCCAGCCGCTGCGGCCGTATCGGCTCGGCCGGCCCGGCCGGACGCCGCTGGACGGCTCGAAAACCTTGGCGCAGCATGGTATCCGCGACGGTGCCGTGCTGGTGCTGACGCGAGCCGAGTTGACCGTGCCCGAGCCACGATTTGATGATGCCGCCGAGCAGCTCGCGGCAACCGTGCGGGCTGCAACATGCCCGTGGACGCCGTCGGCGCGCCGTCTGGCCGCCGCGCTGACGGCGTCGGGCATGGCCGGGGTCGCCGGGTTAGTGGCGGTCCCCGGCGGCCCCGGCGCCCCGAACGTGTTGCTGGCGATCGCCGCAGCCGGCACGGTGACGTCGCTGACGGTGCCGTCGAGCGGGTGCAGCGGGGCGGTCCGCACGATGCTGTGTTGCCTGGGTGGGCTGGCGGTGCTGACCGCTGTCGCCGGGATGGCCTGCGCGGTGACCGGAATCTCGGCCCGAGCCGTAGGCGTGGCGGCGGGTGTGGTCGCGGTCGGTGTGGCCCGGGTCGCGGGCCGGGTCGCGGTCGTGGTGTGCGGCCCGGGTGGTGAGGCGCATGACCTGTTGACCGGCTTGGTGGCCGGGTCGGCGGCGACGGTGGTGCTGGGCGCGGCCGGTATCGCCGTCGGGGAGCCGGTGCCCGGTGTGCCGCGGTCCGTCGGCGTGGTGTTCGTGGCTGCCGCCGGCGCGGCCCTGGTGCTGCGGGCCCGCTCACATACCGACGGCCGGCAGATCGCGGCGTTGCTGGCCGGTGGTGTCGCCGCGATCGGGATCGCCGTGCTGTCAGTGGATTCCGGTCCGTGGCCGGCGGTGGTGGCCGTGACACTGGCCGGGACCGCGGTCGTCGCCGGTTTCGCCACGCCGTCCGTACCCCCGCCGGCCCGGCGCGGCGCCGAAGTGCTGGAGAGCCTGACGTTGGGCGCGCTGGTGCCGCTGGCCTGCTGGGTCGGCGGCGTGTACGGCGTCGCCCGCGGACTGGGCCTGGGCTGAGCCGTGCGCATTCGGCGCATCGCCAGAGCGTTCGGGGCTGCGGTGATCGCGGGGACCACGCAGTGCGTGGTCCCGGCGCATGCGGTCGCGCCGCCCCCGATCGACGGCACCCGACTTCCCGCCCCTGCGCCGGCCGCGCCCGCGCATCCCACCGTGCAGCGGGCGGTGTGCACGGTGCCGACGCTGGATCCGGGCCTGGCCCCCACTCAACTCGACGGGCTGGACCTGTCGGCGGTCTGGGCGCTGACCCGCGGGGCGGGCCAGCGGGTGGCGGTGATCGACACCGGCGTCACACCGCACCGACGGCTACCTCACCTGGTGGGCGGCGGCGACTATGTGTCCACCGGCGACGGCACGCAGGACTGCGACGGGCACGGCACCCTGGTCGCCGGAATCATCGGGGCTGCACCAGATCCGGGCACCGACCGGTTCAGCGGTATCGCACCGCTGGCCACCGTGATCGGAATCCGGCAGTCCAGCACCAGATTCGGCCCTGCCGGCGGGCCCCCGGGCGTCGGCGACATCGAGACCCTGGCCAAGGCGGTGCGCACCGCGGCCGACCTGGCTGCATCGGTCATCAACATCTCGTCGGTGGCCTGTCGGCCCGTCGGCTCCGGCCTGGACGATCGGGCGCTGGGCGCAGCTTTGGCCTACGCGGTCGAGGTGAAGGGCGCCGTGGTGGTGGCCGCCGCGGGAAACACCGACGACGGGTGCGGCACCGACGGGCCGACGATCGTCAGCCCGGCCTGGTACGACGACTACGTGCTGACCGTGGGTTCGGTGGACGCCCGGGGCGCACCGTCGGCGTTCACCCGGGCCGGTCCGTGGGTCGACGTGGCCGCGCCCGGCGAGGCGGTGCTGTCGCTGAGCACCGTCGGTGACGCGATGGCCACCACCACCGGCGGCACCAGCTTCGCCGTGCCGGTGGTCAGTGGTCTGGCTGTGCTGATCCGGTCCCGTCACCCGGATTGGACCCCGCGCCAGGTGATGGACCGGATCACGGCCACCGCGCACCACCCGCCCGGTGGCCGGGACGACTTCGTCGGCGCCGGGGTGATCGACCCGCTGGCGGCCGTCGGCTCCGAGACGCCCCGCCCGGCCAAGCCGGCCACCAACGCACCGATGGTCCCGCCCGCCCCGGCCGCCCGGCCGGGGCCCGAACCCGCGGCCTCCGGGCTGCGCGCCGCGGTCACCGGTACCGCCGTGCTGCTCGCCGTCCTGCTGGCGTCGGTCACCGGCCGGGTGGTGGCCCGGACACGACGTCGCCGGCCCACAGAGCCTGGTCCCGACCCAGCAGCGGACCGGCCGGCAATCCGGCCAGCATCGGCCACGGGACTGCCGTAGGCACGGCCGGCAGCCCCAGACTGTCCGCCGCCCCGGCGTCGGCGACGGCGAACCGCGTCCCGGTGTCCGCGATCAGATACGCGGCGCCGCCGGGCTGACCACTGACCCCGGCGCCCCGCACGTAGGCGCTGCGACTCGGCGGCAGATAGACCGCGTCCAGGGCGGGACCCGGCCCGTCGGCCTGGGCCAGTACCGTCGGCGTCGCACCGGCCGGCAGCGGCAGGCCCACCCCGGCCGACAACGTGATCCCGGCCGCGTCGTCGGCACGCCAGTGCACACACAGCGTGACCGCGGCGGCGGGTAACGCCGCCACGCCGCCGACATCCGCCGGCAGGGCCTCCGGCACCGCGTTGAGCAGCAGCCCCGACACCCGTCGCGGCGCCACGGACTCCAGCCCCGGCTCGGTCGGGTTGACCGGAACGCGCCGCCCGGACCGCAGCAGATAGGTGGCCCCCGACTCGGCGCTGACGGCGACAACATCGGTCCTTGCGTACGCCGGCGGGTCGATCCCGGCGAGCAGGGTGGTGCCTCCGGCGCCGTCGTCGCACAGCGACCAGGTCGCCGTCGCCTCCAACGCCGGCCCGAGCACGCCGGGGGCGCCCTGGATGCCGAGCGGCGGTCCGCGCCGGGCCCGGCCGATCGCGGTCCCGGCCACCGGCCGCGGGTCGGCGGCGGCGCCGGTGATCAGGCGGGCCGAGGCCAGGTTGAACACCGGGTGCACCGTGTCGCCGATCCGCACATACAGCGCCCCGGCGGCGCGATCCAGCAGGATTGGCGCGTCACCGAGATCCGGTTGCGGACGCAGCACGGCCAGCACCCCGGCACCGGCCACCACAAGCACACTGAGCAGCGCCCCGGCGGCCAGTGCGTTCCCACCGGGCGCCGGGGCCCCGGCCGGCTGCCCGCATCGCAGCGCACGCTCCATCCGGCGGGCCAGGTATCGGTGGGCGCTGACCTGCCACCTCGTCGCCGAACGTCTGGTCATGCGCCTCCGTCTCCAGTGCCGCCGACGCTAGCCGCGGGCCGGGCCCACAGGGGCCCGGCCATCCACAGGTTTAGGAACCGTCGCTGCGGCTTCGGTACCATCCGCTTATGCATTTCGATCGATTGAGCGGCATATTTACCCGGTTCGGCACCCGCTGGGCCGCCCTTGGAGCGGTGGCGCTGATGTTCACGGCCCTGCTGACCATCCCCGCGGTGGCGCCGAGCGCGATTCCCTCGGCGGCCGCCTACGACTGCCCCGATGTTGAGGTCATCTTCGCCCGTGGCACCAGCGAGCCGCCCGGTGTCGGCCGGGTGGGCCGGGCGCTCATCGACTCGCTGCGCCAGCAGACCTCCAAGAAGGTCGACGAGTACGGCGTCAACTACCCCGCCGGCCGGCTGCAGCTGGGCGGCGGCGACGGCGCCAACGACGTGATCAAGCGCGTCAAGGCAGCGGCCGACGTGTGTCCGGACACCGAGTTGGTACTGGGCGGGTATTCGCAGGGCGCCTCGGTGATCGACATCGTCACCGGCACCCAGGTGGGCGGTATCAGCTGGGGCAGCCAGCTGCCCGCCGAGTACGCCAACCAGGTGGTGGCAGTGGTGGCGTTCGGCAACCCCGCCGTCCGCAGCGGCGGCCCGATCAGCTCGCAGAGTGCGCTGTTCGGCTCCAAGGCCCTGGATCTGTGCAACCCGGGCGACCCGATCTGCCACGAGGGCCCCGGCAACGAGTGGACCGACCACACCGACGGCTACATCCCGGCACTGACCAGCCAGGCGGCCAACTTCGTCGCCGGCCGGCTTCGTGCCGCCGGACCGTCGGCCGGGCCGCTGCCGCTGGCTCCCTGACCTGCGGCAACGCGGTTAGTTAGCTCATCAAGTTTTTGCTTCGCTAATATCTTTTGCTGTGAAGCCATACCGCATCCTGGCGGCCTCGGCCGTCGCCGCAGCGCTGCTGATCAACCCGACCCCGTCGTCCCTGCCGATCGCCTCGGCCGACGGCTGCCCGGACGTCGAGGTGGTGTTCGCCCGCGGCACCAATGATTCACCGGGACTGGGCCGGGTAGGCGATTCCTTCGTCGGCGCCCTGCGTGGTCGGACCTCACGCTCGGTCGGCGCGTACGCGGTGAACTATCCGGCCAGCTACGACTTCGGCCGGGCCGCCGACGGCGCCAACGACGCCAGCGGGCACGTCATGTGGATGGTGGAGAACTGCCCGGGCACTCGCCTGGTGCTCGGCGGCTACTCGCAGGGTGCGGCGATCGTCGACATCATCGCCGCCGCACCGGTGCCCGGTTTCGGATTCACCGCGCCGCTGCCCCCGGAGGCCGCCGACCACGTCGCGGCGGTCGCGGTGTTCGGCAACCCGTCGAACAAGTTCGGGCAGCCGCTGACGAACAGCCCCGCGTACGGGTTCAAGACGATCGACCTGTGCACCGACGGCGACCCGATCTGCTCGCCCGGGCGGAACTTCTCCGCGCACTCCGGCTACACGCCCGGCATGACCAATCAGGCCGCCTCGTTCGTGGCCGGCCTGCTGTAACTCAGCGGGTACGGATGTCCCGGGTGATCACGGTGCGTGCCCCGAGCTGGTCGTCCGGCGGGTAGTCGACCCCGACCAGCGTCAGGCCGCGCGCCGGTGCGGCGGTGAAGTCGCTGGAGCGGCGCTCGGCGTTCAGCAGATCGGCGCACCAGGTGACGCTGCGTCGACGCTCGCCGACCGCCAGCACAGCCCCGACCAGCGAGCGCACCATCGACCAGCAGAACGCGTCGGCGGTGACGTGCGCGGTGACCAGATCACCGTCACGCTCCCAGTCCAGCCGCTGCAGGTCGCGGATGGTGGTGGCGCCCTCACGATGACGGCAGAACGCCGCGAAGTCGTTCAGCCCCAACAGGTTCTGTGATGCCTCCGCCATCGCCTCGACGTCCAGGGGGCGCGACCAGGCGGTGACGTAGCGGGCCAGCTGCGGCGTCACCCCGTAGGGCGCCGTCGACAGCCGGTAGGCGTAGTGGCGCCGCAGCGCCGAGAACCGCGAATCGAAATCGGGCGCCGCGCGTTGCACCCGCAACACCCGGACGTCGACCGGCAGGAACCGCGCCAATCGCCGCGTCAGCGCCAGAAATTCCGGCTCGTCGGGCCGTTGGCCGCGCGAATAGGCGTGCCTGACCGCATCTTCCGGGATATCGACGTGGGCAACCTGCCCGGTCGCATGCACGCCGGTGTCGGTGCGGCCGGCCCCGAACACTCGGACCGGAACGCGAAACACCGTCGCCAGCGTCTCTTCGAGAACGCCGGCGACGGTGCGCTGTCCAATCTGTACCGCCCACCCGGCGAAATCGGTGCCGTCGTAGGCGATGTCGAGCCGAAGCCGAACTTCGGCCCGGGACTCAGGACTCGTCAGTGGCTTCGGTGGCCTCGGGAGCCTCAGCCTCAACGGCCGACTCCTCGACCGTCTCGGCCTCGACCTTCTCCTCGACCTTCTCGGCGGGCTTCTCAGCAGCCTTCGGGGCCTTGGCGCCGGCCTTACGCGCCTTCTCGGCCTCAGAGGTCACCGTCTTCTCCCGGACCAGCTCGATCACGGCCATCGGGGCGTTGTCGCCCTTGCGCGCCTCGACCTTGATGATGCGGGTGTAGCCGCCGTTGCGGTCCGCGAAGTGCGGGCCGATCTCGGCGAACAGCGAGTGCACCACGTCCTTGTCGCGGATCTTCTTGAGCACCTCACGCCGGTTGTGCAGCGTGCCCTTCTTGGCGTGGGTGATCAGCTTCTCCGCGTACGGCCGCAATGCCCGGGCCTTGGGCTCGGTCGTCTTGATCCGGCCGTGGGTGAACAGCGAGGTGGCCAGGTTGGCCAGCAGCGCCTGCTGGTGCGAGGACGACCCGCCGAGACGGGGACCCTTGGTGGGCTTGGGCATTGCGACTTCTCCTAAATGGGGCCGGCCCCCGTATCAGGTAGGGCCGGGACGGAATTCGTTTTAGAGCTGCTCGGTTTCGGCGTAGTCCTGCTCGTCGTAGCCGGTGTCGGCCGACCAGGTACCGGTGGCGACGTCGTAACCGGCGACCTGTGACGGATCGAAGCTGGCCGGGCTGTCCTTGAGCGACAGACCGAGCTGGTGCAGCTTCACCTTGACCTCGTCGATGGACTTCTGGCCGAAGTTACGAATGTCGAGCAGGTCGGACTCGGTGCGGGCAACCAGCTCCCCGACCGTGTGCACACCCTCGCGCTTGAGGCAGTTGTACGACCGCACCGTCAGGTCCAGGTCGTCGATCGGCAGCGCGAACGAGGCGATGTGGTCCGCCTCGGCCGGCGACGGACCGATCTCGATGCCCTCGGCCTCGACGTTGAGCTCCCGGGCCAGACCGAACAGCTCGACCAGGGTCTTGCCGGCCGAGGCCAGCGCGTCCCGCGGGCTGATGGAGTTCTTGGTCTCCACGTCCAGCACCAGCTTGTCGAAGTCGGTGCGCTGCTCGACACGGGTCGCCTCGACCTTGTAGGTCACCTTGAGCACCGGCGAGTAGATCGAGTCGATCGGGATACGGCCGATCTCGGCGCCCGACACCTTGTTCTGCACGGCCGGGACGTACCCGCGGCCGCGCTCGACGATCAGCTCGACCTCGAGCTTGCCCTTGTCGTTGAGGGTGGCGATGTGCATGTCGGGGTTGTGCACCGTCACGCCGGCCGGCGGAACGATGTCACCCGCGGTGACCGCACCCGGGCCCTGCTTGCGCAGGTACATGGTGACCGGCTCGTCCTCCTCGGACGAGACCACCAGGCCCTTGAGGTTCAGGATGATGTCGGTGACATCCTCCTTGACGCCGGGGACCGTGGTGAACTCGTGCAGCACACCGTCGATGCGGATGCTGGTGACCGCCGCGCCGGGGATCGACGACAGCAGGGTGCGACGAAGCGAGTTGCCCAGGGTGTAACCGAAACCCGGCTCCAGCGGTTCGATGACGAACTGCGACCGGTTGTCGGCCACGACCTCTTCGGACAAGGTCGGACGCTGCGAGATCAGCATGGTGTTCTTTCTCCTTCTGGCACCCGCTATTTGATGCCATCTGAGGGTTCCGCGCCCGAGGGATCGGGCACGATGGGGTTACTTCGAGTAGAACTCGACGATCAGCTGCTCGGCGAGCGGCACGATGATCTGAGCGCGGTCCGGGAGCTGGTGGATCAGGATGCGCTGCCGCTCCCCGACCACCTGCAGCCAACCCGGGATCGGGCGGTCGCCCACGGTCTCCCGGGCGATCTGGAACGGCACGGTGTTGATCGACTTGTCCCGCACGTCGATGATGTCGTACTGCGACACCTGGTAGCTGGGCACGTCGACCTTGACACCGTTGACGGTGAAGTGGCCGTGGCTTACCAGCTGACGGGCCATCCGACGGGTCCGGGCCAGCCCGGCGCGGTAGACGACGTTGTCCAGCCGGCTCTCCAGGATGCGCAGCAGCTCCTCGCCGGTCTTGCCGCCGCGGCGTACCGCTTCCTCGTAGTAGCGGCGGAACTGCTTCTCCATCACGCCGTAGGTGAAGCGAGCCTTCTGCTTCTCCTGCAGCTGCAGACGGTATTCGCTCTCCTTGATCCGCGCGCGGCCGTGCTGGCCGGGCGGGTAGGGACGCTTTTCGAACGCCTGGTCTCCGCCGATCAGGTCGACGCCGAGCCGGCGAGACTTGCGGGTGGCGGGTCCGGTGTAACGAGCCATGTTGTTTCTTCTCCTCGAACCCGACTAGACGCGACGGCGCTTGGGCGGACGGCAGCCGTTGTGCGGCTGCGGGGTGACATCGGAAATCGCGCCAACCTCGAGGCCGGCGGCCTGCAGCGAGCGGATCGCGGTCTCACGGCCCGAACCCGGACCCTTCACGAACACGTCGACCTTCTTCACGCCGTGCTCCTGCGCCTTGCGGGCGGCGTTCTCGGCGGCCAGCTGCGCGGCGAACGGGGTGGACTTACGCGAGCCCTTGAACCCGACGTGACCCGACGACGCCCAGGCGATGACATTGCCCTGCGGGTCGGTGATCGTCACGATCGTGTTGTTGAAGGTGCTCTTGATGTGCGCGGCACCATGCGGGATGTTCTTCTTTTCCCGCCGCCGAGTCTTCTGGCCCTTCTTGGGCCCGGTCGCTTTCTTCGTTGCCATGGGTCTTACCTGGCCTTCTTCTTACCGGCGATGGTGCGCTTGGGGCCCTTGCGGGTGCGCGCGTTGGTCTTGGTCCGCTGGCCGCGCACCGGCAGGCCGCGACGGTGCCGCAGACCCTGGTAGCAGCCGATTTCGATCTTGCGACGGATGTCCGCCTGCACCTCACGGCGCAGGTCGCCCTCAACCTTCAGGTTGCGCTCGATGTAGTCACGCAACTGGGTGATCTGCTCGTCGGTGAGGTCCTTGGTGCGCTGGTCCTTGTCGATACCGGTCGCGGCCAGGATTTCGTTCGAGCGGGTACGGCCGATGCCGTAGATGTAGGTCAGCGCGATCTCCATACGCTTATCGCGCGGCAGGTCGACGCCCACTAGTCGTGCCATGGGTGGCATTCCCTCTTTCGTAGCGGAGGTGTTGGTCCCAGCCCGTTCCCGGCCGAAATAGCTCCGGGGCCCGGCCTCCGATCCGGGCGTTGCCGAGCTGGCCCATCTCTAAAGATGCCAGCCAGCTCAGTGGTACTGGGAGGTCTGCATTCAGTTGTGGTCGGGGTACTGCTCGGGCTGATCGCCTGGCCAGATGCCGGCGATCGCCGCTAGCCCTGGCGCTGCTTGTGGCGCGGGTCGGAGCAGATCACCATGACCCGGCCATGCCGACGGATCACCCTGCACTTGTCGCAGATCGGCTTGACGCTGGGGTTCACCTTCACGGCTGCTGTGGTCCTGTTCTAATCGCTGGTTGACGTACTGGCGGCGCTTGGGGAGCTACTTGTACCGGTAGACGATGCGCCCGCGGGTCAGGTCGTAGGGCGACAGCTCCACAACCACCCGGTCCTCGGGCAGAATCCGGATGTAGTGCTGCCGCATCTTGCCGCTGATGTGGGCGAGCACCTTGTGGCCGTTCTCCAGCTCAATGCGAAACATCGCATTGGGCAGTGGCTCGACCACTCGACCCTCGACCTCGATGGCACCGTCTTTCTTGGCCATTGCTCTCCGGCGATCCTCCGTGTCTTGGCTTCCCTGGTATGTGCATGCGCCCGCCACGGCACAGCGCCTTAAGACTTCAAAACGTGGGCCGGTGGCAGAAAATTCCAGGTAAAACGCCAAGAATCTCAGACTGGACACGCCAGAGTCGATGCGGACGCCGCACCGTCGTCCCACGATACCCGTTAACGAGCCGGGCACCAAAATCGTCGACGGCCGGAAAGCCCATGACCGACGCGCGACCGAGTGCGAGTGGGAAATCCCACGACGCGACGCGCCGGCGCGGCGTCGTGGATTTCCCGGCGGCGGGCACGAGGCCACCCGCGCCCCGGTTAGGGTCTCCCCATGCGTCTGCTGGTCACCGGTGGCGCCGGATTCATCGGCGCCAACTTCGTGCACAGCACGCTCGCGCAGCACCCCGGCACCGAGGTGACCGTGCTGGACGCGCTGACCTATGCCGGCAGTCGCGAGTCGCTGGCCCCGGTGGCCGACCGGATCCGGCTGGTGGAGGGCGACATCACCGACGCCGCGCTGGTGGCCGAACTGGTCGGCGAACTGGATCCGGACACCGACGCGGTGGTGCACTTCGCCGCCGAAACCCATGTGGACAACGCGCTGGCCGACCCCGAGCCGTTCCTGCGGTCCAACGTGATCGGCACCTTCACCGTGCTGGAGGCGATCCGCGCCCACCGGGTGCGGCTGCATCACGTCTCCACCGACGAGGTCTACGGCGAGCTGGCCCTCGACGATCCGCGGCGGTTCACCGAGACGACGCCGTACCACCCGTCCAGCCCGTATTCGTCGACCAAGGCCGCCGCCGACCTGCTGGTGCGGTCCTGGGTGCGCTCCTATGGGATCCACGCGACGATCTCGAACTGCTCCAACAACTACGGGCCATACCAACACGTGGAGAAGTTCATCCCGCGCCAGATCACCAACCTGCTGACCGGGCGCCGGGCCAAGCTGTACGGCAGCGGCGCCAACGTGCGCGACTGGATCCACGTCGACGACCACAACTCCGCCGTCTGGCAGATCATGACCGACGGCCACCCCGGCCGCACCTATTTGATCGGCGCGGACGGCGAACGCGACAATCGCAGCGTGCTGCAGACGATTCTGCGGCTGATGGACCGCGACCCCGACGACTTCGACCACGTCACCGACCGGCCCGGCCACGATCTGCGCTACGCGATCGATCCGTCGGCGCTGCGCGACGAACTGGACTGGAAACCGGAGCACACCGACTTCGAGGCCGGGCTGCGCGCGACCATCGACTGGTACCGGGCCAACGAATCCTGGTGGGCGCCGCTGAAGGACGCCGCCGAAGCCCGCTACACCGAATTGGGCCGCTGACATGGCGTTCCGCGAACTGGCCGTCCCGGGGGCCTACGCGCTCACCCCGACCCAGCACGCCGATTCCCGCGGGGTGTTCTTCGAGTGGTTCACCGACCGTGAGTTCACCGCGTTCGCCGGGCACCGTTTCGACCTGCACCAGGCCAACTGCTCGGTGTCGAGCGCCGGGGTGCTGCGCGGTCTGCACTTCGCCGAGGTGCCGCCCGGCCAGGCCAAGTACGTCACCTGCGTGTCCGGGGCGGTCTTCGACGTCGTCGTCGACATCCGGGTCGGCTCACCGACGTACGGCCAGTGGGATTCGGTGCTGCTGGACACCCACAATCGCCGATCGATCTATCTGGCGGCCGGATTGGCCCACGGATTCCTTGCGCTGCAAGATGATTCGACGGTGATGTACCTGTGTTCGTCAGGCTATGACCCGCAGCGCGAGCACACCATCTGCGCGACCGACCCGGCAATCGGCATCGACTGGCCGGCCGATCACCCGCTGGTGCTCTCCGAGCGGGACCGCGACGCACCGTCGCTGGCGCAGGTCCGGGCCGCCGGACTTCTGCCTGACTGGGAGACCACCTAGAAACCGGGTTGATTCGGCGGTCCAGCTTGGCTAACCGCGTCCCGGCAGCCGCAGCCGCCAGCGCACCAGGCCGGTCCACACCGCGCCCAGCAACCCCAGGATGATCATGTCGGCCAGCCACCACCGGCCCGCGTGTGTCCACAGCTGGTCGTGTGCGGCCAGCGGGTCCACGGCGGTCAGATCGACGGTGCTGGCGCCGGCGGCGAAACCCCACCGCGACGGCAGGTACCAGGAGATCTGGTTCAACCCGAATCGGCCGCTGATCGGGAACATGCCACCGGAGAACACCAGCGAGACCATGATCACCACCACCAGCATCGGCAGGATCTGCTCGGTCGATCTGGCCAGCGACGACAACGCCAGACCGATCAGCGCCGAGACGATCGCGGTGAGCGCCAGCGCCAGATACAGCTCGACGATCGGGCTGCCCAGCAGCACCGCACCCTGGGTGGGCGCACCCTTGCCGGCGATCACGATCGCGGTCAGCACCGCGGTCTGCAGCAGCGCGGCGGCGCTGTAGACCACCACCTTGGCGGCCAGGTACGCCGACGCCGACAGGCCCACCGACTGCTCCCGGCGGAAGATGGCGCGCTCCCCCACCAGATCCCTGATGGTCAGCGCCGTGCCCATGAACGCCACCGAGACCAGCAGCACCAGCAGGATCTCCGAGGCTTCGTCGGGTGAGCCGCCGCGCACATCGGCCACCCCGAAACCGGTGTCGCCGGGGACCACCAGCGCCAGCGCGCCGAGGATGAACGGCAGCAGCACCAGGAAGGCGAAGTAGCCGCGATCGGCCACGATCAGCCGCACCTGACGGCGGGCCACACTCGAAATCTGCCGATAGTGGCTGGTGCGCGCCGGTTTACCCGCCGGGCCGATCGGCGCGGGCCCGTGCGCCGGTCCCCGGTACGGAGCCGGAGATACCTGCTGGCGAGCCAGGAATGCTCCGTGTGCGGTGTCGGGCTCGGTGCTGACGAAGGCGAAGATGTCCGCCCAGTCGGTGCCGCCCATCGCTGCGCCGATACCGGAGGGCGGGCCCGCGAACGCGGTCTTGCCGCCGGGGGCCAGCAGCAGCACCTGATCGCACATGTCCAGATAGGTCAACGAGTGGGTCACCACCACCACGACGCGGCCGCCGTCGGCCAACCGCCGCAGCATCGTCATGACCTGGCGATCCAGCGCGGGATCCAGGCCCGAGGTCGGCTCGTCGAGGATCAGCAGCGACGGTCCGGTGAGCAGTTCCATCGCCACCGACGCACGTTTGCGCTGGCCGCCGGAGAGCTTGTCGACACGGGTCTTGCGGTGCGGGGTCAACTCGAGTTCCTCGATCACCCCGTCGACCACGGCGCGGCGGTCGGCCGCGGAGGTGTCCGGCGGCAGCCGCAGCTCGGCCGCATACCCCAGCGCCTGTTCGACGGTGAGCTGGCGATGTACCACGTCGTCCTGCGGAACCACCCCGATGCGTGAGCGCAGCGACGCGTACTGAGCATGCACGTCGTGGCCGTCGAAGATGACCCGACCGAGGGTGGGTTGCATTGCGCCGCCCAGCAATTTGATCAGGGTGGACTTCCCCGCCCCGGACGGCCCGATCACCGCGGTCAGAGTGCCCGGACGCGCGGCGAACGAGACATCGGTGATCAGCTGCCGTCCATCGATGGACAGTCCGAGCCGATCCGCCTGGACCCCGCCGGAGTCGTGGGTCGCGGGCCGAACCGTGAGAGCCCCACCGGCGACGGTGAAGTCGGTGTTGCCCAGAGTGACGACGTCACCGTCGTGCACCCTGGCCCGCTCCACGCATCGGCCGTTGACGAAAGTGCCGTTGATGCTGGCGTTGTCGACGATCTCCAGGCCGGCTTCGCCGGACACCAGCGTGGCGTGCAGCCGGGACACCAGCGGGTCGGCGACCACGATGTCGCTGTCCTGTCGGCGACCGATGCGCACCACCCGACCCGCAGACGCTGCCGGGATCGCCACGGTGGGCGTCTCGTCGCCGATGAATGTGGGCCGTGTCAACGCCTCACCGCCTCATCGGTTGGCCGGCATCCCCCGAACGCTGGGCTGCCCTGGCACCTAAACCGTACTGGCCGGCACTAGGTGTCAGCTGTGAAGGCACGCCGGGGATATCCGGCGCATTTGCGTACAACTACCTGGCGATGCGGAGCGCTGAACCACAGCGCGCCGCACGTCGTGATTCCAGGTGTGGGGACGACGCGGATCCTCGTTGTCGGCGCGGGCGTGGGCGGCATCTCCGTTGCGCGGGGACTGCTGCGGGACGGGCATGAAGTCACCGTCTTCGAGCAGGGACCCGACGTACGGGCAGCCGGCGGCGCGGTGACCATCTGGCCCAACGGAGCGACGGTGCTTCGCCAGCTGGGTGTGGCGATGGACGGCGCCGGGCAGCGGCTTTCCACGGTCCGGATCATGACGTCGGCCGGCCGTCCGCTGGCCACGCTGGATCTGACCACCATGGCCGACCGGCTCGGGGCCCCGGTTCGGATGGTTCCCCGCCGCGTACTGCTGGAACGCCTGCTGGACGGCTTCCCCCGTGACCGCATCCGCTGCGGCGCCCGGCTGGTCCTGGTGCACTCCAACCACCAGAGCGTGCGCGTCGGCTTCGACGACGGCAGCTGCGCCGACGGAGACGTGCTGATCGGTGCGGACGGACTGCATTCGCGGGTGCGCGACGTCGTCGGGGCACGCCACGCCAACCCGACCGGCTGGTGCAGCTGGCAGGGACTGGTCACCCTGCCCGACGTCGCCGACACCGACGTCGCGCTCATCGCAATCGGCGAGCACGGGAACCTCGGCCTGTGGCCGGCCGGCGGCGGGGAGGTGCAGTGGTGGTTCGACCTGCCGTGGTCGTTCGGCTTCTCCCGACCGCAGCACCCGATCGAGGTGATCCGGTCGGCGTTCACCGGATGGTCCGATTCGGCCGATAGGGTCCTCGCCGCCCTGACCGAGGACGATCTGGCGTCATCCCCGTATCCGCATTTCCGGCATCCGATTCCGCCGCCGGGCCACGGCGTGCTCACCCTGCTCGGCGATGCGGCACACACCATGCCGCCGACGCTCGCCCAGGGAACCAACCAGGCGCTGCTCGACACGATGGTGTTGCGTCAGGCGTTGTCGAACGTCGGCCGCGCCGCGCTGCCGGGCGCGCTGCGCGCCTACGAGCGGAGCAGGAGGCACCGGGTGGCGACGGTGTCGCGGGTGGCGTCGCTGCCGGTGTCGCACGGCGAGGCCGTGCTGCGGCCGGCGGCGCTGATCCCGGATCGGTTCCACACCTGGGCGCTGACGACGTTTCTGCGGTGGTCGAGCCACCGCCGGATGGCCACCGCAATCAGCCAGGCGATCAGCAGGCGGTGAAAGTTGAGCACGACTGATCCGGTACGGGTACGCGGCGAGATCGACGCGCCGGCACGCTGGCTGTGGCTGCTCAAATGGTGCGTGCTGGCCGTCCCGCACTACCCGATCCTGATCGGGCTCTACCTGGTGTATCCGCTGCTGACTCTCGTTGCGGGCGTGGCGATCCTGTTCACCGGTCGGTTTCCGCGTCCCATCTTCGACTTCAATGTCGGGGTGCTGCGCTGGTCGTGGCGGGTGATGAATTACCGGTTTCCGATGAACGCCACCGACAAGTACCCACCATTTGCGCTGGCGTCCCGGCCCGACTATCCCGCCGATCTGCATGTCACCTATCCCGAACAGCTCAGCAGGTGGGCGGTGCCGGTGAGACTGCCGTTGGCACTGCCGCAGATCATCGCGTGCTGGGCGATGGAGCCGCTGCTGCAGGTGCTGTGCGTGATCGCCGCGGGGTGGTTGCTGTGCACCGGCGCGGCGTCGCCGAGCCTGTTCGACCTGTTGATGGGCATGGCGCGCTGGCGCTACCGGGTGGCCGTCTATGTGTCGCTGATGCGTGACGAGTATCCGCCGTACCGACTGGATATGGGCAGCCGATGACACGCGGTAATCCGTTGTTCCCGTATGTGTATCGACTCGGTATGCCGGTCTTCGACCGGTTGTTCTATCGCCGCTATCGCCGGGCGGCGATGAGTCATGCGACCGGCCGGCTGCTGATGCTGGGCCTGGGTCCGGGCAGCGACCTGCTGTTCATCCCGCCCGCGGTGACGTCGGTCGCCGCGGTGGAGCCGGTGGCGGCGATGCGGCGGATGGCATCGGCGCTCGCCCACCGACACGGCGTGGACGTCAATATCGTGGCCGGGGTAGGTGAGTCGATTCCGTTCCCCGACAACAGTTTCGATTCGGTGCATGTCGGTCTGGTGTTGTGCTCGGTCGACGACGTCACGGCCACCCTCTCCGAGATCCGCCGGGTGCTCACGCCCGATGGCCGGTTGGTCGTGCTGGAACATGTCCGCGGCGACGGCACCATGGGGCGATTCCAGGACCTGATCGCCGGACCGTGGTCGTGGCTGGCGTCCGGGTGCAAGCCGAACCGGCGCACCATCGACGCCATTGCCGCGGCCGGGTTCGACACCACCACGCTGCGCCGCATCCGGCGAACCCTGGTGCCGCCGCCATGTACGCCTCATCTTCAGGGATTCACCACCGTAAGAAAGGAAATCTGATGAACCGTTTATTCGCCCTCGCCACCGCTGCCGGTGTCGTCCTGCCCATCGGGCTCAGCCCGTTGGGCGCCATGAGCACCGCACCCGACGGTGCTCACGCCGCCGTCTCGACGACGGACACCGTGTTGACCGGTCACGCCGACGACCTGGGGCTGCTCGCGGCCACCCCGTTGGACGGGTTCCAGATCCCGGACCTGACGTCCCTCGGGTCAGAACCCGTCGACAGTGTCTCGGACCCCGACTTCATAAGCAATATTCATGATCTCGGCATCCTCACCCTCACATCGGCGGCCGACCCGGACGATGATTACATTGCGTTCGCCATCCAAACACCACTCTTCACCGATATTTTGACGTCCGGCGCCGACCCCGAGGGGACCTTGGGCTTAGGCGACGCGAGCATCGGCCTGGCCGGGGCGACGGTGAACACCTTCGAGAGTTCGGTCTTCCCGTTCCTCGACGGTTCGTTCACCCTTCCCTTCCCGGATCCGTTCACCGATCTGTTCACTCTGCTTGTCCAACTGGGCTTTTGAGACCTATTCGACTGAGCCTTACTCGACGCTGACCGCCTCGATGATGTTCAGCCGCGCCGCCCGTCGCGCCGGCGGCAACGCCCCGAGCAGGCTGATCACCAACGCGCCGAGGGTGAACGCCAGCGCCATCGGGCTGGGCCGGAAGGTGACGGCGAAGCTCATGATGTCCGCGCTCACCAGGCTGTACAACCATTGGTCCAGCAGGCCCAGCAGCAGCCCGAACGCACCGCCGACGGCACCGATACCCACCGCCTCGGCCAGCACCATCCGCACCGTGAACCGGCGACTGGCTCCCATGGCCCGCAGGACCCCGAGTTCGCGGCGCCGCTCCAGCACCGAGAGCGTCAGCGTGTTGAACAGGGCGACCGCGGCCACGACCACCACGATGACCAACACCGCGTTGGCGATGAACATGCTCTGGTGCAGCGGCGCCTCCAGTCCGGCCAGCGCCGCGTCGCCGTCGTAGACGTGGTTGGGCGCGGGCACCACCCGACGGACCTCGTCCACCAGGTGACGGCGGTCCACCCCGGGAGAGCTGGTGATCTGCAGCGTGGTCGCCACCGGCCGGTCGAACCACGCCCGCAGGTGTTCGAGGCTGATCCCGACGGTGCCGATGACCGTGGAGAAGTACGGCACCAGGGCCAGCACCGTCGTGCGCTGCGGGCCGTGCGGCGTCTGCAACTCCAGCTGATCCCCCACACCGACATGCAGCGTCTTACCGAGATTCGCCGACAGCACCACCCCGTGGCCGGTGAGCACCTGCTCGCGGAGCGGCGGGTCGAGCGCGCGATACAGCGGATCGTGGGTTCCCGGGGCGAACCCGTCGAGTAGGACGCGGGTACCGCCGACCACTGCGAATCCGACGGCGCCCTCGGTGACCCGTGCGACGCCCGGCACGGCGATCACCTTGTCGGCGAGATCACCGGGCAGCGCGTCGGTGGGATAGCTGTCGGGCGGATCGGCGCTCACCCACACGTCGGCTCCCGCCGCCGGCGCGAAGACGTGACGCGCCGAGGAGACCATGTCGGAGTTGGTGCCGGTGATCATCACCGTGGTGATCACGGCGATGATCACGGTCATGACGGTGGCCCACACCCGCCGCGGCGCACGCTGAATGGTCGCGGCCGCCAGTGCCCCAACGGTTCCGAAGAGCCGGGCCGTGGCTGCGGTGGCATTCACGATCGGTGTGGTGAGCGCGAATCCGAGCGTGATCTCGGCGCAGAACAACGCGATCATGGCGGCAAAGGCCAGCGTTCCGGGACGCCCGAGCGCCATCGTGATCGACAGTGCGAACACCACGAGCGCCAACACCCCGCTCGCGACCCGCAGCCAGCGAGGAACGACGTCGGCAGCTGACACCCCGGCCGGCGCCAGGGCCTCGATCGGCGCGACCTTGTAGACCTGCCGGGTGGTCATCGCGGCCGCGGCCACGCCGGTGAGCACGGTCGCCGCCAGCGCGACCGGAATGGCGTAGCCGGGCAACAGGTATTCGACACGGGCCTCCAGCCCCTGGGTTATCGCCGGTGGCAGACGGCCGATCGCCATGCGGCCCGCGAAGATCCCGGCGCCCGCCCCGAGGGCCCCGCCGATCAGTCCGAGGATCGCGGCCTCGGCCAGCATGTCGCGCACGATCATGGCGCGCCGGCCCCCGATCGCCCGCAGCATCGAGATGACCGGCCGGCGCGCGGTGATCGCCATGGTCATCGTCGTGTAGATCAGGAACGCGCCCACCACCAGCGCGACCGCCGCGCCCATCAGCGCCATGTAGTTCATCAGCTTGACCCCGTCGCCGGCCCGAGCCGCCCGCAGACTCGGGTCCGCGACAACGGCCCGGCCGCCCACAGCTGCGGTGACCGCCGCACGCACCGCCGCCAGGTCGGCGTCGGGCTTGATGGTGATCAGCAGCGAGTCGAGCTGCCCCATACGCCCGGTGACGTTCTGCGCCAACGCAAGTGGGGCCAGCACGTAATGACCGCCGTTGAGGTCGGCGAGCTGCTTGCCGGCCAGCACCTCGGCGACGACGACCGACCCCGAACCCAGCTCGAACGTCTCGCCTTCGGCATGATCGACGCCGGGCCCGACCCGGACCCCGTTGGGCTGCTGCGCCGCCGGCGGTGCGCCGACGGCGGTCTTCAACGCACCTTCCAGCGCGGCACTGCTCGCATCCGCGCCAAGCAACAGCACCGGCCCCGCCGCTGTGGTCGCCGAAGTCCGGATCATCGGCGCCGCGGTCGCCACCCCGGGCACCGCGGCGACCTCCGCGACGATGCTGTCGGGGAATCCCGCATCGGTGATACCGGAGACCTCCAGGGCCGCGATGCCGGCGATCTGATCGGCCAGCCGATTCACCGATCCGGTGATGGACCCGAAGATGCCGAAGATCGCCACCAGATACAGGGCCGAGACCGCCATGACGGCGATCGAGGCGGTAGTGCGCCGACGGTGCACGGCGAGTTCACGCACGCTGAACACCCGCAGCCGGCTCGCGGCGGCCGTCACCGTAGCCGGTCTCATCGCGCAACCAGCGCGGCGTCGGAACCGACCCGACCGTCCTGCAAGGTGATCACCCGATCGGTGGCGGCGGCAGCATCGGCATTGTGGGTCACCATCACCACCAGCCGCCCGCGGCCGCGCTCGTGTGCCACCTCGGCGAGCAACGCGAGAATCGATGCGCCGGTGGCGGAGTCGAGATTCCCGGTGGGTTCGTCGGCGAGGATCAGCGCCGGGTCCATCATCAACGCTCGCGCCACCGCGACGCGCTGCATCTGGCCACCGGACAGCTCCGCGGGCCGGTGTTCGATGCGGTCGCCGAGACCGACCCGATCCAGCAACCGCACCGCATCGGCTCGGGCTCTGCCCATCCGAACACCGTCGAGCAGCGTCGGGACCGCCACGTTCTCCCACGCCGAGAGAGTCGGCAGCAGGTTGAAGAACTGGAAGACGAAACCCACCCGGTGATGGCGAAACCGCGACTGTGCCTCGTCGCCGAGTCGGCCGATCTCCTCACCGTCGAAGGCGATGGACCCGGCATCGGGGGTGTCCAATGCGCCGAGCAGGTGCAGCAGCGTGCTTTTGCCCGCCCCCGACGGCCCGACGATCGCCACGAACCGTCCACCGGACAGGCGCAGGCTGATTCCATCGAGTGCCCGCACCGCCTGATCGCCGACCTGATACTCCCGCACCACATCGCGCAGGTCGATGGTGAGTGCGCGCTGGTCACGTCGTCTGCTCATGGTCCTCCCGCGGGCCGCGCACCGCCGATATGAATACAACGAGTCCGGCCCACGAACGGTTCGAAAACGGACGCCACCCCCCTCGCATTTACTAGGATGTCCTAGTATTCTTGGGGTCGGGCCGACTCCGGCTCACCACCACAGTCACGGGGATGACGCATGACCACACAGATCTCGCACTTCATCGACGGCAAACGCGTCGCGGGCCACTCGCAGCGCACCGCCGACGTATTCGACCCCAGCACCGGCGCGGTGCAGGCGAAGGTCCCACTGGCCGACGCCGCCGAAGTCGACACCGCCGTCGCCGTAGCCGTCGCCGCCCAAAAGGACTGGGCCGCATACAACCCGCAGCGCCGGGCCCGGGTGCTGATGCGCTTCATCACGCTGGTCAACGAGAACATGGACGAATTGGCCGAGCTGCTCTCCCGCGAGCACGGCAAGACCGTGGAAGACGCCCGCGGCGACATCCAGCGCGGCATCGAGGTGATCGAGTTCTCCGTCGGCATCCCGCACCTGCTCAAGGGCGAGCACACCGAGGGCGCCGGCCCGGGTATCGACGTGTTCTCGCTGCGTCAGCCGCTGGGTGTGGTGGCCGGGATCACCCCGTTCAACTTCCCGGCGATGATCCCGCTGTGGAAAGCCGGCCCCGCGCTGGCCTGCGGCAACGCGTTCATCCTCAAGCCGTCCGAGCGTGACCCGTCGGTGCCGGTGCGGCTGGCCGAACTGTTCGCCGAGGCCGGGTTGCCGTCCGGGGTGTTCCAGGTGGTGCACGGCGACAAGGAAGCCGTGGACGCCCTGCTGGTCCACCCCGACATCGCCGCAGTCGGGTTCGTGGGCAGCTCCGACATCGCCCAGTACATCTATGCGACGGCCACCGCGAACGGTAAACGCGCCCAGTGCTTCGGCGGAGCGAAGAACCACATGATCGTGATGCCCGACGCCGACCTGGACCAGGCGGTGGACGCGTTGATCGGCGCCGGATACGGCAGCGCCGGCGAGCGCTGCATGGCGATCAGCGTGGCGGTGCCGGTCGGCGAGGAGACCGCGGACCGCCTGCGCGCCAGGCTGGTCGAGCGGGTCAACCAGTTGCGGGTCGGGCACAGCCTGGACCCCAAGTCCGACTACGGACCGCTGATTACCGAGGCCGCCCGCGACCGCGTCAAGGACTACATCGGCCAGGGCGTGGAAGCCGGCGCCGAATTGGTGGTCGACGGGCGCGAACGGGCCAGCGATGACCTGACGTTCGCCGACCAGAGCCTGGAGAACGGCTACTACCTCGGGCCCACCCTGTTCGACCACGTCACCACGGACATGTCGATCTACACCGACGAGATCTTCGGCCCGGTGCTGTGCATCGTCCGGGCAGCCAATTATGAGGAGGCACTGGCGCTTCCGTCCGAGCACGAGTACGGCAACGGGGTGGCGATCTTCACCCGCGACGGGGACACCGCCCGCGACTTCACCTCCCGGGTTCAGGTCGGCATGGTCGGGGTGAACGTGCCGATCCCGGTGCCGGTGGCCTACCACAGCTTCGGGGGCTGGAAGCGGTCCGGGTTCGGCGACCTCAACCAGCACGGCACCGCATCGATCACCTTCTACACCAAGGTCAAGACCGTCACCCAGCGCTGGCCGTCGGGCATCAAGGACGGGGCCGAATTCCACATCCCCACCATGGGATGACGACAGAAACAGTGAACACGACTATGGACGACGAAGAACGGGTGATCGTCGAGACCGCGGCGGCGTTCGCCGAGAAGCGGCTCGCCCCGTACGCACTGGAATGGGATGCCACGCACCACTTCCCGGTCGACGTGATGCGCGAGGCCGCCGGTCTCGGGATGGCGGCGATCTACTGCAACGAGGATGCCGGCGGATCAGGCCTGCGCCGCCTGGACGGGGTGCGCATCTTCGAGCAGCTGTCGATCGCCGACCCGGTGATCGCCGCTTATCTGTCGATCCACAACATGTGCGCCTGGATGATCGACAGCTACGGCACCGAAGAACAGCGCAAATCCTGGGTGCCCAAGCTGGCGTCGATGGACTCCGTCGCCAGTTACTGCCTCACCGAACCCGGCGCGGGTTCGGACGCCAGCGCGTTGAGCACCCGCGCGGTGCGGTCCGGATCGGACTACGTCCTCGACGGCGTCAAGCAGTTCATCTCCGGCGCCGGTGTTTCGGACGTGTACGTGGTGATGGCCCGGACCGGGGACGACAGCCCCCGCGGGATTTCAACGTTCATCGTCGAAAAGGGAGCGCCTGGACTGAGTTTCGGCGCCGCCGAGCAGAAGATGGGCTGGAATTCCCAGCCGACCGCACAGGTGATCTTCGAGGGAGTGCGGGTGCCCGCCGAGGCGATGCTGGGCGGACCCGAAGGCGAAGGAACCGGTTTCTCGATCGCCATGAACGGCCTCAACGGCGGCCGGATCAACATCGCGGCCTGCTCGCTGGGCGGCGGCCAGGCCGCGTTCAACAAGACCGGCAGCTATCTGGCCGACCGCGAGGCATTCGGCAAGCCGCTGCTCGACGAGCCGACGATCCGGTTCACCCTCGCCGACATGGCCACCGCGCTTGAGACCTCCCGACTGCTGCTGTGGCGGGCGGCGACCGCGCTCGACGACGGCTCCGCAGACAAGGTGGAGCTGTGCGCGATGGCCAAGCGCTACGTGACCGACGCCTGCTTCGGTGTCGCCGACCAGGCCCTGCAACTGCACGGCGGCTACGGGTATCTGCGCGAATACGGTCTGGAGAAAATCGTCCGGGATCTGCGGGTGCACCGCATCCTGGAGGGCACCAACGAGATCATGCGGCTGGTGATCGGCCGGGCCGAAGCCAACCGCGTCCGAGCCGGCCAGTAGCCGGTCACCAGCAGGGATAAAGGAGCACACATGCCGGAAACTCGCGCGGTCGCATTCCTCGGGTTGGGCCACATGGGTGGGCCGATGTCGGTGAACCTGGTCGCCGCCGGTCACACCGTGCGCGGCTTCGACCCGGCGGCCGCGGCCGGCGAGACCGCCGCGCAGCACGGCGTGATCATCTGCGCGAGTGCCGCCGAGGCGGTGGCCGACGCCGACACGGTGGTCACCATGCTTCCGCACGGGAACGCGGTGAAGAGCTGCTACGCCGAGATCCTCACCGAGGCCCGGCCGGGAACCCTGTTCATCGACAGCTCCACCATCTCGGTCGCCGACGCCCGCGAGGTGCATGAGCTGGCCGGCTCGCACGGGATGGCCCAGCTCGACGCTCCGGTGTCCGGCGGGGTCACCGGTGCGGTGGCCGGGCGGCTGGCGTTCATGGTCGGCGGCGACACCGAGGCGGTGCAGCGGGCTCAGGCGGTGCTGGAACCGATGGCCGCCAAGGTCATCCACTGCGGCGGGTCGGGTGCCGGCCAGGCCGCCAAGATCTGCAACAACATGGTGCTGGCCGTCCAGCAGGTGGCGGTCGCCGAGGCGTTCGTACTGGCCGAGAAACTCGGCCTGGCCGACCAGGCCCTGTTCGACGTGATGACCGGGGCGACCGGCAACTGCTGGGCGCTGCACACCAACTGCCCGGTCCCCGGCCCGGTGCCCACCTCGCCGGCCAACCGGAACTTCGAGCCCGGCTTCGCCACCGCGCTGATGAACAAGGATCTGGGCCTGGCGATGGACGCGGTGACATCGACCGGATCAGCCGCCCCGCTGGGCAGCCACGCGGCGGCGATCTACGCGGAGTTCGCCGCCGAACACAGCGCCGAGGACTTCAGCGCGGTGATCAATATGCTGCGCGGCAGCTGAGCGGCCCGGACTGTCAGACCCCCCTGCGATGCTGGGGTCATGTCCTCAATCGCAGAGTCTGGCATCACGGAGCTGAGTCCGGCTCAGCGATTGGACGTGCTGTTTGAGGCGATGGCGGAGCTGGTCGGGCAACGCAATGCCATTGATGGGCGCCTAGTCGAGATCGTCGCCGAGATCGAACGCGACGAGCTGTGGGGCAACACCGGGTGCCGCTCGATCCCGGCACTGGTGGCGTGGAAGACTGGGGTGTCACCGGGAAACGCCCACACCCTCGCCGCCGTGGCCCACCGGCTCCAGGAGTTCCCCCGCTGCGCGCAGGGGATGCGAGACGGCCGCTTCTCTCTGGATCAGGTCGGGGTCATCGCGGAGCGCGCCGCCGACGGCTCCGACGAGCACTACGCGCAGCTGGCCGGTGTCGCCACCGTCACCCAACTGCGCACTGCCGTCAAACTCGAACCACGCCCCGAACCCGATCGTCGGCCCGAACCGGCGCGCTCGATCACCAAAACCAGCGACGAACACGGCAGCTGCTGGCGCATCAAACTCCCGCATCTGGATGCCGCGAAGTTCGACGCCGCTCTGCAATCACACCTTGACGCATTGATCGCCGCGTGGAAACGCGATCACGACAGTGGCGAGGGTGCTTCAGATCAGCGGCCACCGTTGCCGAGTACCGCCGATGCGTTCCTGCGTCTGGTCGAGGCGGGCTGGGACACCGAGGTAGCGGCTCGCCCGCAAGGGCAGCACACCACCGTAGTGGTGCACCTCGACGTGGAGCAGAAAGCTGCCGCACTGCATTTGGGGCCGCTGCTGACCGACGCCGCACGCCAATACCTGACCTGCGATGCCATCTGCGAGGTCTGGTTCGAACGCCACGGCGAACCCCTCGGCGCGGGCCGCACCACCCGCACCATCAGTCGCCGGCTGCGCCGCGCCCTGGAGCACCGTGACCGGACCTGCGTGGTACCCGGCTGCGGCGCCACCCGGGGCCTACACGCCCACCACATCGTCCACTGGGAAAACGGCGGCCCCACCGAACTGGCCAACCTCGTGCTGGTCTGCCCCTATCACCACCGGCGACACCACAGCGGCATCATCACCATCACCGGCACCGCAGCCAACCTCACCGTCACCGACCGCAGGGGCCGGCCACTAACGGCGGCATCGCTGGCCCGGCCCCCGACGAAGCCCGCACCCGCGGTCAAACCCTGCAAAGGACCCACCGGCGAACGCGCCCAATGGTGGTGGTACCAACCCTTCCAACCCCAACCACCACCGACAAACAACTAAGCCACCGACCTCCGCCTACTTCGCGATCGCCATCAGCGCGCCCGGCCTCAGCCAGCCGATGATCTTCACCAGCGTGGTGTCATCGATCGCTACGCAGCCCGCCGTTGGCCCGCCGTCGGTGGTGTGAAAGAAGTAGGCGGAGCCGTCACCGGGTGTGCGGGATTTGTTGACGCCGATGACCACCGCATGCCGGTACTGCGGGATGTTGAGGTTCTCGCTGACCGCGGTGTTGAACGGGCACTGGGCCTTTTTGCAGATCTGCATGGTGTTGTAGGTCGGACTGTTGGAATCGCTGTCCCACCAGTGGTCGGATCCGACCTGCACATACGGCAGGCCACCGCCGGGATTCGGAGCGGTGCCGAACGCCGAATCGAGGGTGTAAATCCCCATCGGGGTCGACGGCTCACCTTCCTTGGTCTGCGGCGTGATGCCTGCCGAGCCGACGTGTGCCGAAATCCCGGCCGCGACCGGTTCCCAGCCCGCGGTGGTCCGCTGATAGGCATCGATCTTTGCGGTCGAATGACCCACTCCGACAACCGAAACCACTTGGGTGGCGTTGCCGACCGCATTCCCGAACCACGGATCGACGACTGCCGCAGCCAGTGGGGCCATCACCGATGTCACGCCCATCGCACACAGCGCTGCGCACAGCAGAACTACCAGTCGACGCACCGCATCATGGTCGACGATCGGTGGTCGCGCGTCAATTAAACGGTGCGTCAACCAACCGGCGCGGCGATCAACCAGCCGCGCGGCAGCTGAACCGGGCCACCACCCGCTGCGCCTGCAACTCGCGGCATCCGTTGGCCAGCAGACCGTCGTAGCCGGCCATGCCGGTGAAGATCGCCGGCAGGCCGATTGCCGAGGCGATGCGGGCTCCGGTCTCGGACCCGGCGATCACCAGCGTCTCCCCGGCGACGATGCCCAGCTCCCACAGCGCCAGCCGGTAGAGCTCGGCGTCACCGGCGGGGCCGGTCAGGTCGTCGGCGCTGACGATGGTCTCGGTCATGCCGTCCCCGATCAACTCCCGCACCCGTGCCTGCACCCAGTCGCGCGGCCCGGCCCCCACCACGGCGACCCAGATACCGGTGGCGAACAGGCTCAGCAGCAGGTCCACCAGCCCCGAGCGGGTCTCGCCGTCGGCGTCGGAAAGCGCATCGATATCGAAGATCACCGCTTGTAGTGGGTAAACCTCGGCGTCCGTCTGCACCTGGTCCCACCAGAACGGGCGGCCGGCACTGGTCCATGTCGCGAGCTCAGTTGTGATCTGCATAACAACAGGGTGCCGAAAACAGGCGCGTCCGTCCTCCCCCATTGGGGGGATTCGGGCGGGGTAATCGCAGGCTTTGTCATTTCGGCGGTCCCAGCTTCCGCTCACCTCCGCCGTCCCTTCGGGCCAACTCCGGCGAGCATCACCGAACCGCCTGCGCTTATTCGGCGGTCCCAGCTTCCGCTCACCTCCGCCGTCCCTTCGGGCCAACTCCGGCGAGCATCACCGAACCGCCTGACAGGGGCCCTATTGTCTTGCTATGCCCGTGCGACTGGTCCTCGTCGACGACCACGAAATGGTGATCGAAGGCCTGCGCGCCATGCTCACCGCCTTCGCCGAGCGGATCGACGTGGTCGGACAGGCCATCAATGCCGAGCAGGCCCTGTCGGTCGTCGCCGACACCAACCCCGACGTCGTGCTGTGTGATGTGCGAATGCGCGGTGAGAGCGGCCTGGATCTCTGCCTGGCGCTGCGGGAACGCGACCCGGAACGCAAGGTCGTAATGCTCTCGGTCTACGACGACGAGCAGTACCTGTTCGAAGCGCTGCGCGTCGGTGCCAGCGGTTACCTGCTCAAGAGCATCAGCAGCGACGACTTGGTGCATCAGATCGAGTTGGCCCACCGCGGCGAGACGGTGATCGACCCCGGCCTGGCGGCCCGGGCGGCCGGCACCGCGGCGCGACTGCAGCGCGACGAGTTCTGGCCCGGCGCCCGCCAGGGCCTGACCCAGCGCGAGAGCGAGATCCTGGCCTACATGGTCAGCGGGCTGTCCAACCGCGGGATCGCCACGAAGCTGGTGATCGGCGACGAGACCGTCAAAAGCCACCTGCGTTCGATCTACCGCAAGCTGGGCGTCTCCGACCGCACCGGCGCGGTGGCCACGGCGCTGCGCGAAGGCATCTACCGGTGAGTTCCGCCGGCGGAAACCGCTCCCGCGCCCGCAAGCCCGGCGCGGTGCGGGACTTCGTCGACGCCAACCATGAGCTGGCCCTGCTGCGCGAACTCATCCAGGCCGCCTCCAGCGGGCCCGGGGTGGAGCCGCTGGCCGCCGCGGCGGCCCGGATGATCACCGCGGCCACCGGCACCGACGTCTGCTTCGTGCACGTCCTCGACGACACCGAACGCTCGCTGACCCTGACCGGCGCCACCCCGCCGTTCGACACCGAGGTGGGCAAGATCCGGCTGCCCCTGGGGTCGGGGGTGTCGGGCTGGGTGGCGCGGCACCGCGAGCCGGTGGTGATCAGCCACGACAAGGAGGCCGATCCGCGCTACCTGCCGATCGAGTCGCTGCGCGGACGCGACTTCACCTCGATGGTGTCGGTGCCGATGGAGACCGATCCGGGCGGGCTGGTGGGCGTGCTCAACGTGCACACCGTGACGCGCCGCGAGTTCACTCCCGGTGACGTCGAGTTGCTGCGGGTGATCGGCCGGCTCATCGCCGGCGCGATGCACCAGGCCCGGCTGCACCGCCAACTGGTGGCCCGCGAACGCGCCCACGAACTGTTCGTCGAGCAGGTGATCGAGGCGCAGGAGATCGAGCGGCGCCGACTGGCCGGTGACATTCACGACGGCATCTCGCAACGGCTGGTGACGCTGTCCTACCGGCTGGATGCCGCCGCCCGGGCGGTCGGCAATGATCCGGACGAGGCGTCGGCGCAGCTGGAGGCCGCCCGCGAGCTGGCCGGGTTGACGCTGCAGGAGACCCGGGTGGCGATCAGCGGGCTGCGACCGCCGGTGCTCGACGATCTGGGCCTGTCCGGCGGTCTGGCCAGCCTCGCCCGGTCGATCCCGCAGCCGCGCATCGAGCTGGAGCTGGACGAGGCGCGGCTGCCCGAGCACATCGAGCTGGCGCTGTACCGGATCGCCCAGGAGGGCCTGCAGAACGTCGTCAAGCACGCCGAGGCAACCACGGTGCGGCTGAGGTTCGCCGTCGCCACCGACCCCGACACCGCCCGGCTGGAGATCGTCGACGACGGCGTGGGGTTCGATACGTTCGAGCACCCGGTGGGCGGCGATGAGATGGGCGGCTACGGGGTGCTGTCGATGGCCGAGCGCGCCGAACTGGTGGGCGGTCGGCTCAACATCCGGTCGCGCCCCGGCGCGGGCACCGCCGTCATCGCCACCATCCCGATCCCGTCGCCGACGACGCGAGAATCCGCCGGTTAGAAGTCGCCGGCGTTCCGCCGCAACGTCTCGATCACCTTCGACAGGGTGCGGGATTCGGCGGCCGACATCCCGACGTCGGAGAACACCTCGCGGTTGAGGCTGGCAGTCGCCTCGGCCACCGTCGAGCGGCCCCGGGCGGTGATCGACACCAGGGTGGTGCGGCCGTCGGTGGGATGCGGCAGCCGCTCCACCAGGCCGGCGGCCTCCAACCGCCGGATCGCGTGCGTGACGCTGGTGACGTGGACCTGCAGCCGGTCGGAGGCCTTGGTGATCGGCAGCGCGCCCGAGCGGCTGAACGCCAGCAGTCGCAGCAGCTCGAACCGGGAGAAGCTCAGGTCGTAGGGCCGCAGCGTCGCCTCCACCCGGGCCAACAGGATCTGGTGGGCCCGCATCACCGACGTCACCGCCACCATGCCGTCGGCGACCTCGCCCCAACCGGCGCGCTCCCAGTTGGCGCGGGCCAGCGCGATCGGGTCGGCGTCGTCGGGCGGGCTCATGGTCTCCCCGCCCGTCAGGCCCGCGTCAGGATCCGGGGCCCGTCCTCGGTGACAGCGACGGTGTGTTCCCAGTGCGCGGCACGGGACCCGTCGGCGGTGACGACCGTCCACTCGTCTTCGAGGATGACGGTCTGGTCGGTGCCCAGCGTCAGCATCGGCTCGATCGCCAGCACCGACCCGACCACCAACTGCGGCCCGCGGCCCGGCGACCCCTCATTGGGCAGGAACGGGTCCAGGTGCATCTCGCGACCGATGCCGTGGCCGCCGTACCCGGCGACGATGCCGAACCCGCGTTTGAACTGTGTCGCCGCGGCGCGGGCGGCCGTTTCGATGGCGTGCGAGACGTCGGTGAGGCGGTTGCCGGCAACCATCGCCGCGATCCCGGCCTCCATCGCCTGCCGGGTCGCCGCCGACAGATCCTCGTCGGCGGTCTTGAGCGTCCCGATTCCGAAGGTGACCGCCGAATCGCCGTGCCACCCGTCCAGGATCGCGCCGCAGTCGATGGACACCAGGTCGCCGGGCTCCAGCACCTCGCTCACGGTCGGGATGCCGTGCACCACCCGGTCGTTGACCGAGCTGCAGATCGACGCCGGGAAGCCGTGGTACCCCAGGAACGACGGCGTCGCACCCGCGTCCCGGATCACCGATTCGGCGACCTCGTCCAGTTGCAGGGTCGATACCCCGGCGGCGGCCGCCTCGCGCACCGCAGCCAGTGCGGCGGCGACGACGGCTCCTGCCGCGGCCATCGAGTCGAGCTCACCCGGGCTGCGATGCGGCACCACCTTGCGCCGCTTCGGCAGTCCGATCACTTAGCGCCCCAGGGCGTTCAGTGCGCGGGCGAACACCTCGTCGAGCGTGCCGAGGGCGTCCACCACGTGCAGTTCGTGCTCGTCCTGGTAGTAGTCCAGCAGCGGCGTGGTCTCTTCGCGGTAGACCATCATGCGGTTGTGGATGACCTCGGCGGTGTCATCGGCGCGGCCACGCGCCTTGAGCCGCTTGAGCAGTTCGCTCTCGGTGACCCGGAACTCCAGGACCGCATCCACCTTGGTGTTGCGGCGTTCCAGCATGGTGTGCAGCGCCTCGGCCTGCTCCACCGAACGGGGGTAGCCGTCCAGGATGAAGCCGTCGGCGGCGTCGGGCTGGTCGATCCGGTCTTCGACCAGCGCGTTGGTCAGCTCGGGCGGCACCAGGTCGCCGGCGTCGAGGTATTGCTTGGCTTGGCGGCCCAGCTCGGTGCCCTCGGCGATGTTGTGCCGGAACAGGTCACCGGTGGAGATCTGCGGGACCCCCAGCTTCTCGGCCAGCTTCACCGCTTGGGTGCCCTTACCGGCCCCAGGCGGCCCCAGCAGTACGACTCTCACTTGAGGAACCCTTCGTAGTTGCGCTGCATGAGCTGGCTTTCGATCTGCTTCACCGTGTCGAGGCCGACGCCGATCATGATCAGCACCGCGGTGCCGCCGAACGGCAGGTTCTGGACTGCGCCGGAGTTACCCATCTGCAGGAACAGGTTCGGCAGAACCGAGATGACACCCAGATAGATCGAGCCCGGCAAGGTGATCCGGTTGAGCACGAACCGCAGGTAGTCCGCGGTCGGCCGGCCCGGCCGGATGCCCGGGATGAAGCCACCGAACTTCTTCATCTCGTCTGCACGCTCGTCGGGGTTGAACGTGATCGACACGTAGAAGTAGGTGAAGAAGATGATCAGGCCGAAGTACACGGCGATGTAGACCGGGTTCGACGGGTCGGACAGGTAGGTGCTGACGGTCTTCTCCCACCAGCTGTTGCCCGCACCGGCACTGCCGCTGTGCACCAACTGGGTGACCAGCTGCGGAATGTAGATCAGCGACGAGGCGAAGATGACCGGGATAACGCCGGCCTGGTTGACCTTGAGCGGCAGGTACGTCGAGGTGCCGCCGTACATGCGCCGGCCCACCATCCGCTTTGCGTACTGCACCGGGATACGGCGCTGGCCCTGCTCGACGAAGACCACGCCGACGACGATGACCAGCGCGGCCAGGCAGACCATGGTGAACACCAGGCCGCCGCGGGAGTCGAGGATGGTCTTGCCCTCGATCGGAATGCGGGCGGCGATACCGACGAAGATCAGCAGCGACATGCCGTTGCCGATGCCGCGCTCGGTGATCAGCTCACCGAGCCACATCACCAGCACCGCGCCGGCGGTCATCACCAGCACGATGACGATCAGGGTGAAGATGCTGTGGTCGGAGATGATGTCGTGCCGCAGGCTGCAGGTCTGCAGCAGCCCGCCGTTGGCGGCCAGCGCCACGATGCTGGTCGCCTGCAGCACCGCCAGCGCGACCGTGAGGTAGCGGGTGTACTGCGTCATCTTGTTCTGGCCGGACTGGCCTTCTTTACGCAGTTCCTCGAAGCGCGGGATGACCACAGTCAACAGCTGCACGATGATGCTCGCGGTGATGTACGGCATCACGCCGATGGCGAACACTGTCAACTGCAGCAGCGCGCCACCGGAGAACAGGTTGATCAGCGAGTAGACCTGTGCGGCGTCACCGCCGCTTACCTCTTTGATGCACTGCTGCACGTTCTGGTAGTCGACGCCGGGCGAGGGGATGGCGGCTCCCAGCCGGTACACCACGATGATCCCCAGCGCGAACAGGATCTTGCGCCTCAGGTCGACCGTCCGCAGTGATGAGATGAAAGCCGAGAACACTCTTCTCCTCCTGCGCAGCCGAGGTTCGGTCGCGGCGTGCCAATGGGCTGGAATGTTTCCAGCCCCGGTTAGTCCTGGGGTGGTCCTGCGTTTTCGCGTCGACACACCGGCCAACCATGATGCGACCACGCGTGCCTGTTTAGGCGCGTCAGCAGTCTACGAGACTAACAGCTCCATCCGGCGGGCCGGGCTGCCGTCCGGTGCCGCTGCCAGCGAACCGTCAGACGAAAAGCGTACAGTCGGCGACGGCTCGTTAAATTGGCTAACTAATCTTCCGGCGCTGTGTCGCCGACGTCCACAGGAGGTTCGAAATATGAAACGCACCGGCCGATTTCCTGGCGACACCTGGGATCTGGCCTCCAGCGTGGGTGCCACCGCCACCGCGGTGGCCACCGGCCGCGCGATGGCCACCCGCGGCAACGGCACTGACCGGCCGCTGATCAACGATCCGTTCGCCGAGCCCCTGGTGTGCGCAGTCGGGATGGATTCGTTCACCCGGCTGGCCACCGGTGAGCTGAACGTGGCCGATCTCGGTGACGACGGCCAGATGGGTATCGCCCGGATGGCCGACAACATGGCCGTGCGCACCCGGTTCTTCGACGACTTCTTTCTCGACGCCGGCGCGGCGGGCGTCCGGCAGGCCGTCATCCTGGCCTCGGGACTCGACGCCCGCGCCTACCGGCTGGACTGGCCGGCGGGCACACGCGTGTTCGAGATCGATCAGCCCGAGGTGATCGCGTTCAAGACCCGGGTGCTGGCCGAGCAGGGGGCTCAGCCGACCGCCGACCGCCGGGCGGTGGCCGTCGATCTGCGCGACGACTGGCCCGCGGCGCTGCAGGCGGCGGGCTTCGATCCGGCCCAGCCGACGGCCTGGAGCGCCGAGGGCCTACTGGCCTATCTGCCCGCCGACGCACAGGACCGGCTGCTGGACACCGTCACCGCCCTGTCGGCGCCGCTGAGCCGCTTCGCGGTCGAGAACATCGCACAACTCGACGCGGCCGGCGAGGAGACCGCGCGTCAGCGCATGAAGGAGTCAGCGGCCCGGATGCGCGACCACGGCGTCGATCTCGACCTCACCGAGCTGATCTACTTCGGTGAGCGCAATGACGCCGCCGAGTACCTGGCCGAGCGCGGGTGGCGACTCGACAGCCACAGCGTCAACGAGCTGTATGCCGCGCACGGGCTGCCGCAACTCGACGACGACGACAGTCACGCCGGGCTGACCTATGTCAGCGCGGTATTGGAGGGAGGACGCTGATGGCAGGCACCGGCCGATTTTCCGGGGACAGCTGGGATCTGGCGTCCAGTGTGGGCACGACGGCGACCATGGTCGCCGCCGCCCGCGCACTGGCCAGCCGGGAGCCCGAGCCGCTGATCGACGACCCGTTCGCCGCACCTCTGGTGCGTGCGGTCGGGATCGACTTCTTCAACCGGCTGCTCGACGGTGAGCTCGAGCCCGCGGTGGCCGAGGAGGCCGGCGCCGCCGCCAAGCCGATGACCGACGTGATGGCGGTGCGCACCCGCTTCTTCGACGACTTCTTCCTGGGCTCTGCCGAGGCGGGCATCCGGCAGGCCGTCATCCTGGCCTCCGGGCTGGATTCGCGGGCCTATCGGCTGGCATGGCCGCAAGGCAGCGTCGTCTACGAGATCGACCAGCCGGAGGTGATCGATTTCAAGACCCGCACGCTGGCCGAACTCGGCGCCGAGCCCACGGCGCAGCTTCGCACGGTGGCCGTCGACCTGCGCGACGACTGGCCGGCCGCGTTGCGCCGCCACGGGTTCGACGAGACGAAGCCGACCGCGTGGAGCGCCGAAGGGCTCCTGGTCTATCTGCCGCCGGACGCCCAGGACCGGCTGTTCGACAACATCACCGCGCTGAGCGCGCCGGGCAGCAGGCTGGCCACCGAATACCACCCCGACGGTGCCGCCACGCTCAGCGACTCGAACCAGTCGATAGGCCAACGCTTCGCCAAGCATGGGCTGGACCTCGACTTCGCCAACCTGATGTACGCCGGGGAGCGTCGGCCCGCCGGGGACTACCTGACCGAGCAGGGCTGGCAGGTGCGCAGCCGCAGCCGGCTCGAGGTCTTCACCGGCTATGGCCGCAGCTTCCCCGACACCGAGCTCGTGGCGCGGCTGCGCAATTCGGTTGCGATCGAGGCCATTCGCACCTAGCGGCGCGCGGTGAGGGATCAGGCCAGCAGGTCACCCAGCCACGGCAGGTCGAGGCTCCCCAGCAGCCCGTCGAACGAGAGGTTGTGGTCCCCGCCGAGCATCCCCCACAGGTCGGTGAACTCCGCCGAGCCCGACGACAGCGGCGGGTCGGTGGGCGCGATGACTCCCGATCCGGTCAGGTACGCGAACGCCCGGCCCACCTCGTCGGTCACGTTGACCACTGCCCCGCCGACGGTGTTGACCACCCACTGGGTGGCCTCGGCCAGTGCGCTGACCAAGAAGATGTCCTGATCGACGATCGACTGCAGGAACTTGTCGATCTCGCCGACCACAACATGGAGCCCGTACGGGATGGCGGTGACCGCGGTGCGGAGGGCCAGCATGATGTCATTGCCGATGTTCGGGTAGCCGTACATCGCGATCGCGTCCAGCAACGACTGCTTGAGATCGACGGGCGTGACGATGCTGTCCAGGACGGCCGGGTCGTCCGCCAGCGAGACACCGTCGAAGTCCGAGCGCATCGGGATTCCGAACAGCGACAAGATCGTCGGCGTGATGTCGGCGATGGAGTAGTTCAGGTTCTGGCTGCCGTCGTTCGCGTGATCGCCGGCCTGGTCGAAGATGACGAACGTCGACGTCTCGTTGGGCGACTGGAAACCATGACCGATGCCCAGCGACTGCTGGTGGCCGTGGTCGGTGGTGATGATGATCGACCAGTCGTCGCCGGTGATCGCCTTGACCGCGGCGATCGCGGCCAGGATCTCCTGGATGTTGGCGCCGGTGTTCACCACGGCCTGCGCGTACTCGCTCGACCCGCCGCCGAACGCGTGTCCCATCTCGTCGACCTGCCCCTGGTAGGAGAACAGGAAGCTCGAGATGTCGTCCGGGTTGTTCTGGGTCGCCATGATCTGGGCGATGGTCTGCGCGGTGACATCCGCGTCAGCGTCGGCCCAGGTGGTCTCCATGGGAATGTAGGTGTTGCTGTCCGCCGCGTAGCCGCCCGCGCGGGCGAGGTCGTTGAGATAGTCCCAGTCGGAGATTATCGAGGTGTTGACCTCCGGCTTGTAGTACTCGATGAGGTTGAACACCGAGGGCCATTTGTCATACACCTCGGGCCGGAACAGGTTGTTGACCACACCGTGCTTGTCGTCCCACACCCCGGTGAGAATCGTCGACCACGCGGGCCCGGAGAACGTGGTGTGGTTGACCTCGGTCCCGGCTCCGGTGATGCCCTGGTCCATCAGCGTCTTGTACCCGCTGTCGCTGTCGTAGGCGTACTGCAGGATCTTGTCGAGGTTGACGCCGTCGACGCCGATCAACAGCACGTGCTCGGCGGCAAGCAGCCAGTCGGCGGTCACCGCGGACAGCCCGGCCGGCGACCCCACCGCCGCCCCGGTACCCGCAACCAGGCCGGCGACCACCGCACCACTGAGAAACTGCTTGATTGTTGTCACGATCGATGTCCCTCACCAGAGTTGAGCGGGTTAACTGGTCGCGACACTAGCAGACACCCAGCTAAAACTCAGGTTTCTCGAACTATTTCACTAATTTCTCCTATGCCAACACTGAAGAAATATCGGCCGACGTGAAATCGCGATTCGGCGACAGCCGGCCGCCGGCCACGGTATAACCGCACCGATGGTGCTCAAAATCAAGGTTTCACCGGACCTGATCAGCGGGGACGTCGACGAGGGCTACGGCAGAGTCGCCGACGCCTTCCGCGCGAATTTCGCCGGCGGCCGTGAGGTCGGCGCCGCGGTTTCGGTGTACCGCGACGGTGTCAAAGTGGTCGACCTGTGGGGCGGGTACCGCGACGGCGTCACCTCGGCGCCCTGGCAAGCGGACACCATGGTCAATGTCTTCTCCAGTACCAAGGGTGTGGCCGCCCTGGCCATGGCGTTGGCGGTGTCGCGGGGACTGTTCGGCTACGACGACAAGGTCGCCGACCACTGGCCGGAGTTCGCCCAGGCCGGCAAGGGGGACCTCACGGTCCGCCAACTCCTCGCCCATCAGGCCGGGTTGTGCGCGCTGAAGCCCGCACCCACCCTGGCCGACGTCGCCGACCCGGACCGATTGGCGCCCATGCTCGCCGCGCAGAAGCCACTCTGGGCGCCGGGCACCCGGCACGGCTATCACGCGATCACGCTGGGCTGGTACGAATCCGAGCTCATCCGTCGCACCGACCCGGCCGGCCGCACCCTGGGCCGATTCTTCGCCGACGAAATCGCCGGCCCCCTCGGACTGGACCTGCACATCGGACTGCCGAATTCGGTGTCGCGCGACCGGGTCGCGCTGCTGCACCAGTGGAAGCGGGCGGAGTCGCTGCTGCACCTCAATGTCATGCCGGCCGCCCTGCTGGCCGCCTCGTTCAACCCGTTCGGCCTGCTGGCACGGGCGAGCGCCATGCCACGCGACATCAAACCCTGGGATGGCGACTACAACCGCGACGACGTACGCGCCGTCGAGATCCCGTCGGCCAACGGGATCGCGACGGCCTCGGCGATCGCACGGCTCTACGGCGCCGCGGCAACCGCGGATCCCGGTTTGCCCCTGAGCGCCGGTGTGCGCGAAGCACTCATCGCGATGCCGGCGCCGCCGACCCGCGGTGAACGCGACAAGGTGCTGGGCGTCGAGGTTCTCTTCTCGCTGGGATTGTCCAAACCGGCGTTCGGCGCAGTCTTCGGTTCATCGGATAAGGCTTATGGCACACCGGGTTTCGGTGGAAGTTTCGGATTCGCCGACCCCGATACCGGAGTCGGTTTTTCCTATGTGATGAACCGCCTGGGCTTCCACCTCTACAGCGACCCTCGCGAACTCGCGTTGCGCCAGGCGCTGTTCCGCGATGTGCTGGGCGCCAGACCGCAGACCTGACCGTTACATGTGCTCCGGGCAGTAGTGCGCCGTCGAGATCGCGGCGAACTGCGCGGCGGTCTGCACGCTGAATCCGGGGTTGGTGGACTGCACGGCGACGACGGTGTCCATCGGGGACAGTCCCGCGTCCATCAGCTGGCACACCGCGCGGCCGGCCGACACGGTGGCCTGGTCGTTGCCGGTGTGGCTCAGTCCGGCACCGGTGAGGGTGGCCAGGAACTGCCCGTCGACGCCTGTGGGCGCGGCGTGGGCGGGAGCGGCCAAGCCGACCATTGCGCTCAGACCCGCCAGCAGCAGTAACCGTTTCATGCCCGTAAGTCTGGGCGGAGCCGGTTACAGGCCCGTTACCGAGCTTTTTCTGTCACGAAGAGTTTTGTTGATTCTGTGTTACGCGCCTACCAGCGCGACTCCCCCAGCCACAGCACCTGGACGCCGTTGACCGACCGCTCCGCCTGCTCGACGATCCCGGCCAGCGACCGCATCAGCAGGCTGCCGACGGCTTCGGTCAGCCCCGCCGCGGGCTGCGAGGACTGTCGGGGCCGGACGAACTCCCACAGTGACGAGCCGGGGTAGGACACGGTGCGGACCTGCGCATCCTCGTCAAGGCCGGCCAGCACCTTGGCCCGGTGGATCGCGGTGCGCAGTCCGCCCAGTTCGTCGACCAGGCCGCGCTCGGCCGCATCGGCGCCGGTCCACACCCGCCCGCGTGCCACCGCGTCCACCTCTTCGGTCGACAGGTTGCGGCCTTGCGCGACCCGCGCCACGAAGTCGTCGTAGAACAGATCGGTCAGGGTCTCGACCTGCCCCTGCTGCTCCGCGGTGAACGGGGCGTTGCTCGACCAGGCGTCGGCGTTGGCGCCGGTGCGCACCGTCTCGGTGCCCACACCGAGACGGTCCTTGAGCTGGCGGGCGACCAGCTTTCCGGTCACCACCCCGATCGAGCCGGTGATGGTGCCCGGGTTGGCGACGATGGCGTCGGTGGCCGCCGAGATGTAGTACCCGCCGGAGGCGGCGACCGCCCCCATCGACGCCACCACCGGTTTGCCGGCCTCGCGGGCCTGCCGCACCGCCCGCCAAATGGTCTCCGACCCGGTGACCGCCCCGCCCGGACTGTCCACCCGCAGCACGATCGCGGCGACGTCGTCGTCGGCGGCCGCCTCGCGCAGCGCCGCGGCGATGGTGTCGCCCCCGACGTTGCGATTGCCCAACGGGGACAGCTGCGGCCCGCCGGTGCCGCTGACGATCGCTCCGGCCACCGTCACCACCGCGATCGCCGGCTTGCCTTTGCGGCCCGGCAGGGACGGCGCCCCCGAACGCTCGGCGGTGGCGCGGGCATAGCGCGTCAGGTACAGCCGCGGCGGCGCATCCGCGCTGTCCGCATTGACATGCGAATCTCCTTGGCCGCCTGCAAGTTCGGCGATCCGGCCGTAGGCTTCGTCGCGGAATCCGATCCGGTCGATCAGGCCCGCCGACACCGCGTCGTCGCGCAGCAGCGGCGCCCGGTCGGCCAATGCGTCGACGGCGGTGGCATCGACGTTGCGGGATTCGGCGACGGCCGCACGGACCTGGGCGTGCAGGCTCTCCACCAGCGCGGTGTCGGCTTCACGGTGCGCATCGGTGTAGGAGTCTTCGGTGAACATGTTGGCGGCCGACTTGTACTCGCCGCGGGCCACGAACTGCGCCTCGATGCCGGCCTTGTCCAGGGCCGTGCGCAAAAACGTCGCGTTGGTGGCGAAGCCGATCAGCCCGAGCATCCCCGAGGGCTGCATCCACACCTCGCCGAAGGCCGACGCTAGGTAGTAGGACAGCGTGCCCGGGTAGGTTTCGGCCCAGGCCAGCGACGGCTTGACCGCGGTGAAGGCGGCGATCGCAGCCCGTAGCTCCTGCACCGGTCCGGGCGAGGCCGCCGAAAGCTGCACTCGCGCAATCAACCCGGCGACCCGAGGATCCTCGGCCGCACGGTAGATCGCGTCCACCACCTCACGCAGCACCGGCGGCTGCCCGCCGGAGCGGATCAGCGCTAGCGGATCGAAGGCGCCGGTCTCATGCGGCAGCGTCTGCAGGTCGAGTTCGAGTACGACACCGTTGGGCACGCCGTGATGCCGGGCGGTGTCGATGCGACGGGCGACGCCGCGCAGGTCATCCAGGCCGGGCACCCCGGGCAGCAAGGTGAACATGACGCGAGCCTACCGGCGCCGCACGACATGCCGGGGAGACGAAATTCGCGGTCCCGCTAGGGGCCGGGCTTGATTCGGCGGTCCAGCTTCGGCTCTCCTTCGTCGAGTCTCGCTAACCGCCGGGCTTGCATCGGCGGTCCAGCTTCGGCTCTCCTTCGTCGAGTCTCGCTAACCGCCGATGACGATGAGGTGGCTGGGAGCGCCGGCCCCACCGGCCCCGCCAGTGCTGCCGGTCGGTGCGCTACCCGGCTGGCCCGCGGTTCCGGCCGCTTCCCCGCCGTCGCCGCCGGTGCCGCCCGTCCCGCCGGCACCGCCGTTGCCGCCCGCGCCACCGGTGCCGCCATTGCCGGAGAAGGCATTGACCAGGCCGCCGCCGGCTGCACCGCCGTCGCCGCCGTCGCCGCCGTTGGTGCCTGCCGCCGAACCGGAACCGCCCTTGCCGCCCGAGCCGCCATCGGCTCCCGCGACGAGACCGACGCCGGCGAGGTTGTTGCCGCCGGTTCCGCCGGTGCCACCGGCACCACCGGTGCTGCCGGCCGTGCTGCCGGCCGCGCCACCGGTGCCACCGGCACCACCCGCGCCCCCCTGTAAGAGACCGACGAGGTTGCTGCCGCCGGTACCACCCATGCCGCCGGCACCGCCCACACTGCCGGCCCCGCTGCCGGCGGCGCCACCGGTGCCACCGGCACCACCCACGGCGCCGGTAGCCGCACCGAGCACGTTGCTGCCACCGGTGCCGCCCATTCCGCCGGCGCCGCCGATGCTGCCGTCGGCGTTGCTCGCCGCGCCGCCCGTGCCGCCGACGCCGCCCTTGCCGCCGCCGACGGTTCCGGCCAGGCCGTTTCCGCCATGACCGCCCTGTCCGCCTTCGCCCGCGACACTGCCGGCCTGGTTGGCGGCGCCACCGCCGGTGCCGCCCGTGCCACCGGTTCCACCACCGCCGCCGACCACGGCGACGGCCGAATCACCACCGGCACCACCATCGCCGCCTGCACCGCTGGTACCGGCTGCACCCTGGTCGACTCCGCTGCCGCCGCCGACGCCGGCCACGCCGCCGGTGCCGCCGTGACCGCCCTGGCCGCCCGCTCCGAGCAGGCCGACGAGATCACTCCCGCCCTTGCCTCCGGCGCCACCGACCCCGCCGTCGCCGCCGGCGCCGTTGCTGCCGGCTGCTCCACCGGCGGCGGTTCCTGCCACGCCGCCCACACCACCGACGCCACCGGTACCACCGGCGGCACCGTCCTGCGGCCCCGCGGCGCCCACACCGGCCAAGGAATCGGCACCCAGACCGCCGACACCACCTGTGCCACCTGTCCCACCGGCTCCACCTGCGCCGGCGTTGAAACCGTCTCCGCCGGTACCCCCGGTGCCACCGGCACCGGCATTGCCACCGACGCCGGGGGGGATGCCGCCGATCCCCAGGATTCCACCGGTGCCGGGCGTGCCGGTCACACCGGTACCGCCCTGGCCACCGGTGCCGCCCGCGCCGCCGTCGCCCTGCTGGGCGCGGGTGCCGTCGGTTTCCAGGCCGCCCTGACCGCCGGTGCCGCCGGTGCCGCCCTTCCCACCGGTGCCACCCGCCAGAGTCGAGGTCCCGTTGGTCCCCTGCGCGCCATTACCACCGACGCCACCGTCGCCGCCGACACCGGCATGCCCGTCGGCGCCGGTGGTGCCGCCGGTGCCGGACGCGGCCTGGTCGGCGCCGGCGCCGTTGAGACCGCCAGCGCCCGCTGTGCCAGCTGCGCCACCGTGGCCGGCGTTGCCGCCGGTGCCCCCGGTACCGCCAGTTCCGCCGTTGGCGCCGCTCAGCGTCGGCGAGCTGAAACCGCTGCCCCCGGTACCGCCCGCGCCGCCGTTGCCGCCCAGGCCGCCGTCACCGGCGTCACCGCCCTTGCCACCCGCGCCGACGTTGCCGTTGGTGCTGCCGACACCTGCGGCGCCACCTTGGCCGCCGGTCCCACCGCTACCGCCGGTGCCACCGTCGATTCCGTCGCCACCGGTGCCACCGACGCCGGCGGCGACAGTGGCCGTACCAGCCGTACCGGTGCCACCGGTGTTGCCGTTGGACCCGGTGGTGCCGGTCGCGCCATCACCGCCGATACCGCCTTCACCACCGTTGCCACCGACACCCTGCAAGCCGGTGTCGCCGTCGGTTCCCGACGCGGCCCGATCCGCGCCGGCCCCATTAAGGCCACCGACTCCGGCCTTTCCGCCCGCGCCACCGTCACCACCGGTACCACCCGCGCCACCGATGCCGCCGTTGCCGCCGGCCAGCCCCGTCTCTCCGAGCTGGTCATAGCCCGCGCCACCGGTACCACCATTGCCGCCGGTTCCGCCCTGACCACCGGTCCCGCCGCTGCCACCGATTCCGCCGGCACCCACGACACCGTCAGTGGACCCGGTGCCCGCCGCACCTCCCTGGCCACCGCTACCGCCGTTGCCACCCGCCAGGCCCTGCCCGCCGGTGTGCCCGGCCTCGCCGGTACCCCCGTTGGGATCAGTGCTGTCACCGGCCGTGCCCGTGACACCGTCGGTACCGGTCGACCCGATCCCGCCGGTCGCACCATCGCCACCGATACCGCCTTCACCACCGTTGCCACCGACACCCTGCAAACCGGTGTCGCCGTCGGTTCCCGACGCGGCCCGATCCGCGCCGGCCCCATTAAGGCCACCGACTCCGGCCTTTCCGCCCGCGCCACCGTCACCACCGGTACCACCCGCGCCACCGATGCCGCCGTTGCCGCCGGCCAGCCCCGTCTCTCCGAGCTGGTCATAGCCCGCGCCACCGGTACCACCATTGCCGCCGGTTCCGCCCTGACCACCGGTCCCGCCGCTGCCACCGATTCCGCCGGCACCCACGACACCGTCAGTGGACCCGGTGCCCGCCGCACCTCCCTGGCCACCGCTACCGCCGTTGCCACCCGCCAGGCCCTGCCCGCCGGTGTGCCCGGCCTCGCCGGTACCCCCGTTGGGATCAGTGCTGTCACCGGCCGTGCCCGTGACACCGTCGGTACCGGTCGACCCGATCCCGCCGGCGTTGCCGTTTCCGCCGTTGCCGCCGACGCCACCGTTTCCGCCAACGCCCTGGGTGCCCGCCGTGCCGCCAGCACCCGAGCCCGCCTGACCGCCGGCACCCATACCTCCGGCGCCACCGCTGCCGGCGGCACCCCCGGCACCACCATTGCCGCCCGCACCACCCACAGCACCGTCACCACCGGAGGTGCCGGCAGCCGCCGTCAGATCCGAGGCGGCGTCATAGCCGTTGCCACCACTACCGCCGACACCACCGGTTCCACCATTGCCGCCATTGCCACCGGCACCACCAACACCACCGAGACCCTGGGTGCCATCGGTCGAACCATGCCCGCCAGCACCACCATTGCCACCGACACCACCACTGCTACCGGCGCCACCGGTCTCGCCGGTGCCGCCGTCAGTGCCTGCAGTGCCATCCACCGACAACGCCGACCCATCGGTGCCATCAGTACCCGCATCACCGACACCACCGGTTGCCCCGTCAAAGCCGCGACCACCCACACCGCCGTTGCCGCCATCACCACCGGCACCCTGGGCGCCATCGAAACCACTGGCCGCACCACCCGCGGTCAGACCACCCGCGCCGCCGGCACCACCATCGCCGCCCACACCACCAGCACCACCAGCACCGCCAGCGACCCCGGCCTGAGTGGAGTCGGCACCGACAGCGCCCTCAGCACCCGTGCCACCCTTGCCACCGTTGCCACCGGTCCCGGCCACACCATCGGTGCCGTTGGCGGCCTGCACTCCGCCGGCACCGGTGCCACCGGCACCACCCGCGGCGGCATTACCGCCGGCACCACCCGTCCCACCGGTCGTACCGTCGGCACCCGGGGTCGCACCGTCAATGCCCGCTGAACCCGTGGAACCGTCACCGCCGGAACCGCCATTGCCGCCGACACCACCAGCACCCTCGGTGCCCGCCGTGCCGCCAGCACCCGAGCCCGCCTGACCGCCGGCACCCATACCTCCGGCGCCACCGCTGCCGGCGGCACCCCCGGCACCACCATTGCCACCGGCACCACCCACAGCACCGTCACCACCGGAGGTGCCGGCAGCCGCCGTCAGATCCGAGGCGGCGTCATAGCCATTGCCACCGCTACCGCCGACACCACCGGTGCCACCATTGCCGCCATTGCCACCGACGCCACCAACACCGCCGAGGCCCTGGGTGCCATCGGTCGAACCATGCCCGCCAGCACCACCATTGCCACCGACACCACCACTGCTACCGGCGCCACCGGCAACACCATCACCACCAGCAGTGCCAGCCGTGCCATCCACCGACAACGCCGACCCATCGGTGCCATCAGTACCCGCATCACCGACACCACCGGTAACTCCGTCGAAGCCGCGACCACCCACACCGCCGTTGCCGCCATCACCACCGGCACCCTGGGCGCCATCGAAACCACTGGCCGCACCACCCGCAGTCAAACCACCCGCGCCGCCGGCACCACCATCGCCGCCCACACCACCAGCACCACCAGCACCACCGGCGACCCCGGCCTGCGTCGACGCGGCACCGACAGCGCCCTCAGCACCCGTGCCACCCTTGCCACCGTTGCCACCGGTCCCGGCCACACCATCGGTGCCGTTGGCGGCCTGCACTCCGCCGGCACCGATACCGCCGGCACCACCGGCGGCGGCATTACCGCCGGCACCACCCGTCCCACCGGTCGTACCGTCGGCACCCGGGGTCGCACCGTCAATGCCCGCTGAACCCGTGGAACCGTCACCGCCGGAACCGCCATTGCCGCCGACACCACCAGCACCCTCGGTGCCCGCCGTGCCGCCAGCACCCGAGCCCGCCTGACCGCCGGCACCCATACCTCCGGCGCCACCGCTGCCGGCGGCACCCCCGGCACCACCATTGCCACCGGCACCACCCACAGCACCGTCACCACCGGAGGTGCCGGCAGCCGCCGTCAGATCCGAGGCGGCGTCATAGCCATTGCCACCGCTACCGCCGACACCACCGGTGCCACCATTGCCGCCATTGCCACCGACGCCACCAACACCGCCGAGGCCCTGGGTGCCATCGGTCGAACCATGCCCGCCAGCACCACCATTGCCACCGACACCACCACTGCTACCGGCGCCACCGGCAACACCATCACCACCAGCAGTGCCAGCCGTGCCATCCACCGACAACGCCGACCCATCGGTGCCATCAGTACCCGCATCACCGACACCACCGGTAACTCCGTCGAAGCCGCGACCACCCACACCGCCGTTGCCGCCATCACCACCGGCACCCTGGGCGCCATCGAAACCACTGGCCGCACCACCCGCAGTCAAACCACCCGCGCCGCCGGCACCACCATCGCCGCCCACACCACCAGCACCACCAGCACCACCGGCGACCCCGGCCTGCGTCGACGCGGCACCGACAGCGCCCTCAGCACCCGTGCCACCCTTGCCACCGTTGCCACCGGTCCCGGCCACACCATCGGTGCCGTTGGCGGCCTGCACTCCGCCGGCACCGATACCGCCGGCACCACCGGCTGCGGCATTACCGCCGGCACCACCCGTGCCACCGGTACCACCGTTGTCACCGGGGTTCGCGCCGACATCACCGACGGCACCGACTGCGCCGTCACCGCCGGAACCACCATTGCCGCCCACCCCGCCGGCACCCTGATCACCGACCTGACCGGAAGCACCCGACGCCGCCTGGCCGCCCGCGCCAGTACCGCCGGCGCCACCGGCGCCCGCCGCACCCCCGGCACCACCCGCACCGCCGACACCACCGACTGCGCCATCACCACCGGAGGTCCCGGGCAACGCAGCCGCATCCAACGCGGCGTCATACCCATTGCCGCCCATGCCACCGGAACCACCGGTGCCGCCGGTGCCGCCATTGCCGCCGACGCCACCAACACCGCCGAGGCCCTGGGTGCCATCGACCGAGCCATGCCCGGCCGCACCACCATTGCCCCCGGAACCACCGGCACTACCGGCGCCTCCGGTCTCACCGACACCACCGACATCACCGGCCGTACTCGCCGACGTCGAGGTGCCGTCGTTGCCGTTACCGCCGGTGTTACCGGCCCCACCGGTTACCCCGTCAAAGCCGCGACCACCCACACCGCCGTTGCCGCCGTCACCACCAACACCCTGGGCGCCATCGAAACCACTGGCGGCACCACCCGCGGTCAGACCACCCGCGCCGCCGGCACCACCATCACCGCCGGCGCCGCCGTCTTGCCCGATGCCACCAGCGACCCCGGCCTGCGTCGACGCCAACCCGGCAGCACCATCAGCACCGGTACCGCCCTTGCCGCCGGCACCCCCGTGACCGGCGGTGCCATCGGCGCCGCTGGCGGCCTGCACCCCGCCGGCACCTATACCGCCGGCGCCACCCGCGGCGGCGTTGCCACCCCTGCCACCCGTGCCACCGGTGGCGCCGGCCTCCCCGGCGTTCACTCCATTGCCACCGGCCGCGCCCGTGGAACCGTCGCCACCGGAACCGCCATTGCCGCCGACCCCGCCGGCACCCTGGTCACCGACCTGACCGGCAGCACCCGACGCCGCCTGGCCGCCCGCGCCAGTACCCCCGGCGCCACCGGCGCCCGCCGCACCACCGGCACCACCGGCGCCGCCCGCGCCACCGAGCGCACCGTCACCACCGGAGGTGCCGGCAGCCGCCGTCAGATCCGAGGCCGCGTCATAGCCATTGCCACCCGAGCCGCCGGCACCACCGGTGCCGCCGGTGCCGCCATTGCCGCCGACACCACCAACACCGCCGAGGCCCTGGGCACCGTCAACCGATCCGTGACCACCCGCGCCACCGTTGCCACCCACACCGCCGGCACTTCCCGCCCCACCGGTGTCACCGACACCGCCGACATCACCGGCCGTACTCGCCGACGTCGAGGTGCCGTCGTTGCCATTACCGCCGGTATTACCGGCCCCACCGGCTACCCCATCGAAGCCGCGACCACCCACACCGCCATTGCCGCCGGCACCACCAACACCCTGGGCGCCATCGAAACCACTGGCCGCACCACCCGCGGTCAGACCACCGACGCCTCCGGCGCCACCATCACCGCCCAGACCACCATCGCCACCGGCACCACCAGCAACGCCCGCCTGCGTCGACGCCAACCCGGCCGCACCGTCCGCACCATTCCCGCCCCGACCGCCATCACCCCCCCGCCCCGCGACACCCCCACTACCCCCGCCGGCACCGCCGCTGCCGCCCGCACCGGCGTTGCCGCCGTCACCGCCTGCTCCGCCGGTCATACCCCTCGCGCCCGGAGCCACACCGGCGTCGCCGATCGCACCCGCGGCGGCATTGCCACCCGAACCGCCGTCACCGCCGGCGCCCAACAAGCTGCCGTTACCACCCCGGCCGCCGTTGCCGCCGCTGGTGCCCGGCGCCGCGGTCGGGTCGCTGGCGGCGTCGTAGCCGTTGCCCCCGTCACCGCCGTTGCCCTGCTGACCGGACGGGCCGTTACCGGCCTGCCCGTCCGACCCAGTTGTCGAACCGGATCCACCCTCACCGGCCGCGCCGGCCTTACCGACCGCACCGCCGTCACCGCCGTTGCCCGCATCCGGATGTGCGGCGCTACCGTCGGCCCCGCGGCCCCCGTCGGCGGCCACCCCCGCGTCGCCGCCGTTGCCACCGGTGCCGCCGGCGCCCTGGCCGCCCGCGGTCGCGCCGTTGATGCCCTCGCCGCCGGCACCACCGGTACCGCCGGCCCCGCCCGCCCCGCCGCTGCCGGCTGCGCCACCGGCACCGCCGTTGCCGGTCCCGCCGTTCGCGAACGTGCCGGCTGCACCGGCGACGCCGTCGCCACCGTCACCGCCGTTGCCTCCAGTGGCCCCGACACCGCCCTGGCCGCCGCGATGGCCCGTGCCGGAACCGACGCCACCAGCGCCGCCCGCGCCGCCGGCCTGACCAACGATGCCGTCCACACCAGCCTCGCCCGGCTGGGTGCCGGAAATGCCGTTGGCGCCGGACGCACCCGCGGTGCCATCGCCACCGTTGCCGCCGTCACCGCTGCCGATGGCGTTGCCGCCGTTCCCGCCACCACCGCCGAATGCGCCGCCGCTGCCTGCGTCGCCCCCGTCGCCCCGCTCGGTGCCGCCGCTGCCGCCGTCACCGCCGCTACCGCCGGTGCTGCCGCCGATTCCGGTGCCATCACCGCCATCACCGCCGTGGCCGCCGTCGCCGTCAGCGCCGGCGTCACCGCCGGCACCCCCGTTGCCACCACTGCCTATGCCCTGCCCGGCGCCGCCGTTCCCGCCGGTCCCGCCGTTGCCGGCCTCGGTGCCGCCCGCGCCGCCGGCACCACCTTCTCCACCAGCGGCATCCTCACCGCCACCGCCGCCGTTACCACCGGCCCCACCGTTGCCGATGGTTCCACCGCTGCCTCCTGCGCCACCGGCACCGCCGGCCACCCCGGGAGTCGTCGAAGTGAAGCCATCACCGCCGGCACCGCCATGGGTCTCGCTGGGAGCCGGACCCGATCCGTCGACCCCGCCGACACCTGCCTGGCCGGTGCCCGCTGCCCCGCCGGTTCCGGCTGCACCACCGGCGCCACCCGCGCCGACCTTTCCGGCGTCACCCGCGTTGCCGCCGGCACCGCCATCGAGATGGTTCGCATCGCCGTCCGCGCCGTCGCCGCCGGTACCCCCGGCTGCGGCTTTACCTCCGGCACCGCCGTCGCCGCCGTTGCCGTTGACGCCCGCCGCACCGGTCAGCGAGGTTGCCGCTCCCCCATTGCCGCCGATTCCACCGGCGCCGCCGGCCCCACCGTCGCCACCGGCTTGTCCGGCGACGCCGGCATCACCGGGGGCCGCGCCGTTCGCCCCGGCCAATCCGGCGACTCCGTCACCGCCATGGCCGCCATCGCCGGCATTACCACCGGCACCACCGTTGGCGCCGGTGCCGCCCGCACCGCCGCTCCCGCCGGCGCCACCACTGCCACCCGAAACCCCGGGCGCCGCATCAGGATCGATCGCCTGGTCGTATCCGGCCCCGCCGTTGCCGCCGTTGCCGCCGGCGCCGCCGTTGCCGTCGTCCGCGTACGTGGTGCCGTCAGCCTCCAGGCCGCCCCGACCACCGTTTCCGCCGGCGCCACCGCTGCCGCCGGCGGTGCCGTCCGGGTCGGCGGCGGTACCGGCGACACCGTCAATCCCGTTGCCGCCCTTGCCGCCGTTGCCGCCGGCCCCCGCGCGGCCATCGGCGCCATCGGCTGCCGCCACTCCGCCGCCGCCCAGTCCGCCGACGCCGCCCAGGCCCGCGTCACCGCCGTTTCCGCCATTGATTCCGGCGGTGCCATTCGGGTCGGCCGCCGTGCCGGCAGCACCGTCCGCACCGTCGGCCCCGGCACCTCCGTTACCGCCTGCCCCGCCGACCCCGCCCACGCCGTCCACACCGCCGGTACCCGTCGCGCCGGACGACCCGAAGAACGTGGCGCCCAGACCGCCCGCGCCGGCCTGCCCGCCGGCTCCGCCACTACCGCCGTTTCCGCCGCTGGTCGCATTGCCACCATTGCCGTCGCCGCCGCCGGCGAAAGTGCCTGCAGCCCCGTCGAAGCCGGCACCACCCGCGCCCCCGGCACCGCCGGTACCCCCGGCACCGCCGTTGCCACCGTTGCCGAGCCACGTCGAACCGGCCCCGCCGTCGCCGCCCCTGTCTCTTATACACATCT
>NZ_CP083986.1:4091422-4091562 GCF_020172685.1 [Mycobacterium] nativiensis
CGCCGTAGCATTAAAAAAAAAAAAAAAAAAAGCAGCAGATGATATAGACTACGACATAGAAGAACTTGATAACACTCACATATTGCTAGTAACGAGCGTTATCTAAGTGATCCTTCAATCCCACAGATCTAACTCATGTG
>NZ_CP083986.1:4091662-4093123 GCF_020172685.1 [Mycobacterium] nativiensis
CCCGCGACTTCACCTCCCGGGTTCAGGTCGGCATGGTCGGGGTGAACGTGCCGATCCCGGTGCCGGTGGCCTACCACAGCTTCGGGGGCTGGAAGCGGTCCGGGTTCGGCGACCTCAACCAGCACGGGACGGCGTCCATCACCTTCTACACGAAGGTGAAGACCGTCACGCAGCGTTGGCCCTCGGGGATCAAGGATGGCGCTGAATTCCACATCCCCACAATGGAATAGGACAATGAACACCATCTTGGATGACGAAGAACGGGTGATCGTCGACACCGCGGCAGCGTTCGCCGACAAGCGCCTGGCCCCCTACGCCCTGGAATGGGACGCCACCCACCACTTTCCGGTCGACGTGATGCAGGAGGCAGCCCAGCTGGGGATGGCGGCGATCTATTGCCGCGACGACGTGGGCGGCTCCGGGCTACGCCGCCTGGACGGGGTGCGCATCTTCGAGCAGCTGTCGATCGCCGACCCGGTGATCGCTGCCTACCTGTCGATCCACAACATGTGCGCCTGGATGATCGACAGCTACGGCACCGAAGACCAGCGCAAGAGCTGGGTGCCACGGCTGGCGTCGATGGACGCGGTGGCCAGTTACTGCCTCACCGAACCCGGCGCGGGCTCGGACGCCAGCGCATTGAGCACGCGCGCGGTGCGCTCGGGCGACGACTACGTGCTCGACGGGGTCAAACAGTTCATCTCCGGCGCCGGAGTCTCGGACGTCTATGTGGTGATGGCCCGAACCGGCAATGACGGCCCGCGGGGCATTTCCACCTTCATCGTCGAAAAAGACACGCCGGGACTGAGTTTCGGTGCCGCCGAGCAGAAGATGGGCTGGAACTCCCAGCCGACCGCGCAGGTGATCTTCGACGGGGTGCGGGTGCCGGCTGAGGCGATGCTCGGCGGCCCCGAGGGCGACGGCAACGGTTTTGCCATCGCGATGAACGGCCTCAACGGCGGCCGGATCAACATCGCCGCCTGCTCGATGGGCGGCGGACAGGCAGCATTCGACAAGACCGGCAGCTACCTGGCTGACCGGACGGCATTTGGTAAAGCGCTGCTGGACGAGCCGACGATCCGGTTCACCCTGGCCGACATGGCCACGGCGCTTCAGACCTCACGGCTGCTGTTGTGGCATGCGGCGACCGCGCTCGACAACAACTCCCCCGACAAGGTGGAGCTGTGCGCGATGGCCAAGCGCTACGTCACCGACGCGTGCTTCGACGTCGCCGACAAGGCACTGCAGCTGCACGGCGGGTACGGATATCTGCGCGAGTACGGTCTGGAGAAAATCGTCCGGGATCTGCGGGTGCACCGCATCCTGGAGGGCACCAACGAGATCATGCGGCTGGTGATCGGCCGGGCCGAAGCGGCCCGCGTCCGGTCCGGTCAGTAACCCCCGCCACACGCACCCCGGGCCACTTAGGAGCACATATGGCAATCGTCGCGTTTCTCGGTC
>NZ_CP083986.1:4093223-4095252 GCF_020172685.1 [Mycobacterium] nativiensis
ACCCACACTTTCGTCATCCGGTTCCCGGCTCAGGCCGCGGGGCGGTCACCCTGATCGGCGACGCTTCGCACACCATGCCGCCCACCATGGCGCAGGGAACCAACCAGGCGCTGCTGGACACCATGGTGCTGTGCAAGGCGCTCGCGGATCTCCGGTCGGCACCGTCGCATGGCGATCTGGGACGCGCGCTGCGCTGGTATGAGAACACTCGCCGCCGCAAAGTGGCGGCGGTATCGCGGGTGACGGCGCTGCAGCTGTCGCACAGTGAGCTGGTGCTGCGGCCGGCGGCGTACATCCCGGATCGATTGCACACCTGGGGGATGACCATGTTTTTGCGCTCAGTCAGTCATCGCCGGATGTCGGCTGAGATCAACCGCGGCCTCGGGCTGGCCGACATCGATCACACCGCCGGCCAGACCACAGATCACAGTCACTGAGGAGGGCGGGCCAATGTCGCTTCCCACGCATGAAAATGTGGTCGCTCGCCCCGTCGCGCCGGTGGCACCGGCCGATCCGGTGCGGGTGCGCGGTGACTTCGACAGTCCGTCGCGCTGGCTCTGGCTGATCAAATGGTGCGTGCTGGCCACCCCGCACTACCCGATCCTGATCGCCCTGTATCTGGCCTACGTGCCGCTGACCTTTGTTGCCGGAGTGGCGATTGCGATCACCGGGCGATACCCGCGACCGATCTTCGACTTCAACGTGGGCGTGCTGCGCTGGTCGGGGCGCGTCATGAATTACCGGTTTCCGATGAACAGCACCGACAGATTCCCGCCGTTCACCCTGGCGTCTCGGCCCGACTATCCGGCCGATCTGCAGGTCGACTATCCCGAGCGGCTCGAGCGCCGGACGGTGCTGATCAAGTGGTGGTTGTTGGGGTTGCCGCAGATCCTGATGTGTTGGGCTCTGGAGCCTGCGCTGCAGTTGCTCTGCGTGATCAACGCGGTGGCGTTGTTGGTCACCGGAACGATCCCGACCGGCATGTCAGATCTGCTGTTGGGGATCGTCCGGTGGCGTTACCGTGTGGCTGTCTACGTCTCCTTGATGAGTGACGAGTATCCGCCTTTCCGGCTGGATCAGGGCAAGCTGTGGGGGAGCGATGGCGCGCCGTAATCCGCTGTTCCCGTACGTGTATCGGCTCGGAATGCCGTTCTTCGACCGGCTGTTCTATCGCCGGTACCGTCGGACGGCCATGAGCCACGCGATGGGCCGGTTGCTGATGGTCGGCCTCGGGCCGGGTGCGGACCTGATGTTTCTGCCCGCGGCGGGGGCGTCGGTCGCGGGCCTCCAACCCGAGCCCGCGATGCGCCGGATGGCCGCCGCGATCGCCCGCCGCCACGGCATCGCGGTGGATATCGTCGATGGAGTGGGTGAGTCGATTCCCTTCCCGGACAACAGTTTCGATTCGGTACATGTCGGTCTCGTGCTGTGCTCGGTCGACGACGTCGATGCCACCCTCGCTGAGATTCGCCGGGTGCTGGCCCCAGGGGGCCGGCTGGTGGTGCTTGAGCATGTCCGCGGTGACGGCGCGATGGGTCGATTCCAAGACCTGATCGCGGAGCCGTGGGCATGGCTGGCGTCCGGCTGCCGGCCGAACCGCCGGACCATCGACGCTATCGCCGCAGCAGGATTCGACACCACCGGTCTGTCCAGCATTCGACGTACTCCGGTACCGCCGCCGTGCACACCGCAGCTGCAGGGGTTCGCCACTGTGCTGCGTGAACCGCCGATCAGGCGTGAACGTGGGCTAGGTAACGTCGAGAGATTGGAGTTCCCACCATGAGTAGAACAATTGCGAGCCGCCGAGCGGCCGTAGGTGTCGGCGCGGCTTTGGCCGCCGGGCTAGTCCCGTTGGCGATCGGTACTCCGGCCTACGCCGACGGGGGTGGCCGCGGTATGGGCGCCGACTCTTGGCTCTTCGGTGACTTCGGAGACCCGGGTGCCGCGCTGTCCACCGTGGTCGGCGACCCGGACTTCATCAGTCACACCACCGATTTCGGGTTGTTCACCCTGTCTCTTATACACATCT
>NZ_CP083986.1:4095456-4096717 GCF_020172685.1 [Mycobacterium] nativiensis
AGGTAATGCAGCGCATACAGGCCCGAGAACCCGGCGCCGATGATCAGCGCGTCGAGAACCTCGGGCTCATCGGCGTCAGTCATCGTTCGGCCGCCTTTCGTCGACGCCTCCACAGAGTTGCCTATCGATGGGTTTACGGTACGGTATTCAGTTGGATGCTGTGGGAGGAAATGCGATGAAGGTTCCGTTCACCTGGAAGGTCACCGGCTGGTTCATGATCGGCTGGTCACCGGAGTTCGCCACCGGAACGACCCGCGCCCTGCACTACTTCGGCGAGGACCTGGTCGCCTACCGCGACGCCGGCGGCGAACTGCATGTAATGGAGGCGCACTGCAAGCACATGGGCGCCCACCTGGGCCACGGTGGCACGGTGGTCGAAGACCGCGTTGAGTGCCCCTTCCACGGCTGGCAGTGGGGGCCCGACGGCTGCAACAAATTCATCCCCTATCAGCCGGACCGGCCGAACAAGGCATTGCGCCTGCAGGTCTACCCGGTCCGCGAGCAGCACGGCTGCGTATTCCTCTGGCATCATCCCGACGGCGCCGAACCCCACTGGGAGATGCCCGACATCTTCGGCAAGTTCCCCCAGTTCACCGCCGGACCGCAGGACTACTACCGGGCCTACCCGGAGTTCTCCCGACGCCTTCAGGGCGAACCGGTCCACCCGCAGATCGTCGCCGAGAATGCCGCTGACAGCGCACATTTCCAGTACGTGCACCACGCGACGGTGACGCCGAGGGTGCTCGACTGGAAGATGGTCGACCAGGAATGGCAGTTCGTCGCAGGCTGGCCCGACGAGCGCGCCGACGACCCGGACCAGATGGCGTTGCGCTTCCACAGCCATCTGTTCGGGCTCGGCGGGGCGATCAGCATCTTCGAGGGCGTGCAGCAACACCGGCTGATCTTCACCTGCACCCCGGTCGACGAGGGCCGCTCGGACCTGTTCTGTTCGATCTGGTGGCCGCGGATTCCCGGTGATGACTCCGATGCGCCGCCGGATGACATTCGGGCGCGCGTCGAGAAGCAGTTCCTATCCACCGTCGAGGACGACCTGGGAATTTGGCGCTACCAGCGCTACATCCAGAATCCGGCACTGTCCAAGGTCGACGCGAAACCATTTATGACGCTGCGGAAATGGGCTGCGCAGTTCTACGATGTGCCGCCCACCGAGGCCGTCTTGACATGACCGCCGCGCTGGCGGAGCTAGTAGCGCCTGAGCACACCGCACTCATCACCCAAGAGTTGCAGGGCGCGGTGGTGG
>NZ_CP083986.1:4096817-4096902 GCF_020172685.1 [Mycobacterium] nativiensis
AATGCATGTGAGTGTTGAAGATCAATCTTCTATCCATCACATATACTAGTAGGTTTAATGTTGTTTTATTTTTTTTTTTTTTCAA
>NZ_CP083986.1:4096946-4098681 GCF_020172685.1 [Mycobacterium] nativiensis
AGATGTGTATAAGAGACAGATGCGGTGCTGCGCCAGCGCATCCCAGAACGGAGCGGTGGTGGGGGTCTTGACCGGCATCGGCCGTTCGAAAGTGATCATCTCCGGTCTAGTCCCCTTCCAGGATGAGCGTCGTCTGTTCCGACAGGATTCCGCCGTTGCCCGAGACGAAGGCCCGGTTGCAGTCGGCCACCTGCGCGGCCTGAGCCCGGCCCATGATCTGGCGAGTGGCGTCGCAGACGTGGTGCATACCGCCGGCCAGGCCGGCTTGGCCGAATCCGAGTTGACCGCCCGCGGTATTGAGCGGGAAGTCGCCGCGGAAGGTCAGGTCATGATCGGCGAGGAACTGCATGCCCTTGCCCTTCTCGCAGAACCCCGCGTCCTCCAGCGACAACAGCACGGTGATCGTGTAGCAGTCGTAGATGGAGACCATGTCCATGTCCGCGCGCGTCAGATCCGTCATGGCGAAGGCGGTGTCGGCGGCCTCGCGGATGGGAGTCGCCAGCAGATCGGCTGCGTACGTCGGGGTTTTGAACGGCACGTGTTCGCCGAATCCCTTAATCCACACCGGACGGTTGCGGGCTCGCTTGGCGATGTCGGCACTGGCGATCACCACCGCGGCGCCGCCCACACAGGGCATCACGATCTCCAGCATGTGCAGCGGATCGGCGATCACCGGGCTGGCCAGCACGTCCTCGACGCTCAGCGGGGTGTCGCGCCAGATGGCGCCGTCGGTGTGATTGGCGTTGGTGCGCTGATCGACGACCAGTTTGGCCATCGCCCGTTCGTCATAGCCGTAGACGGCGCCGTAACGCGTGGCGACCTGGCCGTAGGGGCCGTTCTGCCCCAGGTTGCCGTAGGGAATCTCGAACTCGGCTTGCGGAGAACCGAATTGGTTGCTCGAGGACCCGAAGAACATGGCATCGACCAGTGGCTTGGGTTTACGTTCCGACATCGGGGTGATGTAGCGGGCCGGCAGCGCGCACAGCACCACATCACAGATGCCCAGTTCGATCGCCGCCGCGGCGCGCCAGACCATGGCCGCGGCACTGGCCCCGCCCAAGTCGACGATCTCAGCGAACCGCGCTGGAAACCCGAGGTATTCGGCGATCGTGGACGGCACGAAGATCTCCGATTCGCCCAGGTGCGAGGTGACGATGCCGTTGACGAGTTCGCCCGGAAGGCCCGCGTCGGCCAGTGCTGCCGCGCTCAACTCGGCCCACTGCTCCAGGGTGAACGGGGCCGGGGTGGCCTTGTTCATCCGTTCCGGCGGCAGCTCGACATAGCCGACGATCGCGGCGTCTCCACGTAGTCCCATGCGGGGTGTCCTTTATCTCATTTGCGGGGCAGGCCGAGAATCATCTGGGCGATGATGTTCAGCTGAATTTCCTTGGTACCGCCGCCGATCAGCTCGGCCGGCGACAACAGATACGGCTCGACAACTGCCGGGTCGGAATCGGCGACCATCGCCAATCGCCCTACGGTTGCCAATGTGGCGTGGAAGGTGCGGCGCAGCAGCACGTTCATCGCCACTTTTGCGATGCTTTACGACGCCCCCATGCCTTCGCCGTCCAGCAGCCTGATGGTCTCGCGCACCCCGAGCGCCCTGATCGCGTTGGCGTAGGCGTCGAGTTCGCCCAGTGCGCGCAGTGCGTCTCCGCGCGATCGGCCCGGGGCCGCGGCGATGGCCCGCAGCGCCACAGCCCGGTCATTCTCGACGTATCCGCTGATGGCGGTG
>NZ_CP083986.1:4098781-4100765 GCF_020172685.1 [Mycobacterium] nativiensis
GGCCGAGGTCATCAGCCGGAGGTTGCGGTACTTGATGAGCATGCGGATCGCCACGTCCCACCAGGGGTCCGCGCCGTGGATCATGCACAGTCGCAATTCGGGAAATCGCACACAGACCCGGTCCAGGTGGATCGGGTGCTGCACCTCACCGGGGATCGGTGGCCCCGGAATTCCGGTGTTGACGCACAGCGGCAGATCCAGCTCGGCGCACTTGGCGTAGAGCGGATAGTAGACCGCGTCACTGGGCGGATACTGGCCATCACCCCAGAAGCTCGGCCCCACAACGGCGTAGACCACCGGCAGGTCGCCCGCGACGGCACTCAATTCCCGAAGCGCGGGCACCGGACGCAGCAGGTTCATGCCGCCCATTGCCAGCGCGAACCGATCTGGCCGGGCTTCCACGAACTTTCGCGCGGTCACCGATGGTTTGACCAGGTTGTCCATCAAGACGGCCTTGGTCACGCCGTGGGTGTCCATATCGTCGAGCAGCGCCGACATGTCGACCGGCGCGAACATCGACTCGGGTCCCTTGAAGTAGTCATCGCGAGTTCTGACCATCCACGCCGGCTGTTCGTTCTCGCCGAAGTGCACGTTTGCCAGACAATCGATTACTTGTGACTGCTCGCTCATGCCCGTCATGCCGTAGCCACCTCATTCACCTGTCGTTTGGCCCAGCGATAGTCGGCCTTGCCATTGCCCAGCCGGCGCACCTGCGCCACCATGACGTACGCCTTGGGCACTTTGAAGCCCGCCAGCACCAATCGGCAGTGTGCGTCCAACTGCTCCTCGACCACACCCGAATCCGGTTGCGGTACAACCAGCGCGACCAGCTCTTCGCCCCAGCGCTCGCTCGCACGGCCCACCACGAGCGCGTCGGCCACCGCCGGGTGAGCGCGCAGCACGTCCTCGACCTCCTCGACGAACACCTTCTCCCCGCCGGTGTTGACCACCAGGGAGTCGCGACCGAACAGCCGCAGCGTTCCGTCCTTCTCGATGCTGGCGCGGTCGCCGGAGATCACCATCCGCTGACCGTCGATCTCACCGAAGGTGCGCTGCGTCGCGTCGGCGTCGTCGAAGTATCCGAGCGGGATCCGGCCGGTCCGCACCACCCAACCCACCTCGGGATCACCGGGTTCCAGGAACCGGGTGCGGTCCTGCGACACCACCGACCCCCCGGTCCGCAGATCGAAGGTGTCACGCCGCGCGTCGCGCTGGCTTCGCCCGAAGCCCAGATTGCCGGTCTCCGAGGAGCCGTAGCCGTTGATCAGGGTGATCTGCGGGAGCAGTTCCAGCAGCGCCGCCTGGTACTTCGGATTGGTTGCGGCACCGCCGGTTCCGATCGAGTGCAAGGAAGACAGGTCATAGGGACCCCGGCGCAGTTCGGCGACCAGTGGCGCGGCGTAGGCGTCGCCCACCATGGTCATCAATCCGACTTTCTCCCGCGCTGCGATATCCAGCACCGAACGGGGATCGAATCTGGTGCGGGTGTCGTTGAGGATCACTGTCTGGCCGCTCAAAATCGCCGAGAATGCGGTCCACAGTCCGGCGGCGTGCATCAGCGGTGACAACGCGAACCAGGGCGCACCGGCGTACTGCACCTTCTGGTGGATCTCCGCCGCGCAGGCGTGGTCGTCACCGACCATCGACGACACGTAGATGTCGCTTTGTCGCCACAGCACGCCCTTCGGGCGCCCGGTGGTTCCCCCGGTGCAGATCATCAGCAGATCGTCCGGGGACGGCGTCACCGCCTGATCGGTATCGCCCTGCGCCAGGGCATCGTCCAGCGATACCGCGTCGAGCCCGGGTCCGTCGGCGATGCTGTCGTCGATCCGGATCAGCAGCTCGGCGCCGGATTCGCGGAGCGTGTCAACGAATTTCGTCTCGAGGCTGGAGTGGTAGATCACCGCTCGGGGACGCAGATAGTCGAGGAGCTCACCGGCCTCGGCCGGGGTGTAGTAGTGGTTGACGTTGACCGGGACCGTGC
>NZ_CP083986.1:4100865-4101431 GCF_020172685.1 [Mycobacterium] nativiensis
GTGCGGCCCACCGCGGTCGAACTGCGGGAGGGCTTCCCGTCCCCGACCGCCGATGAGCTGATCGGCCTGGTGCGCGAGACACTGCCCAGCCATCATGTGCCCGTTGCCTTTGCCGTCGTCGATGAGCTGCCACGCAACGCCGCGCTCAAGGTACGGCCCGCCGACGTCGCCGCGCTGTTCGACACCGGCTAGGCCGCACGTGGGGCGCCGAGAGTCAGGCGGACGGCCCGATCCTTAACTGCAGCGTGGGCAGTGCGCACGTCGCAGACGGCCAGGTGATCTCCGGAACGAAGCCAGGGGCGAGCTCAAACTCAGGAATACGGGCCAGCCACTCCGAGACGATGAGCTTGAGTTCCATGCGAGCCAGGTGCGAACCCAGACAGCGGTGTGGTCCGCCACCGAATCCCCAGTGTTTGTGGACCTTTCCATCGAGGACCAGCTCGTCGCCGGAGCGCTCGTCGGTACCGTCGCGATTGATCGCACCGAGACAGAGGCGCACCTGGGCGCCCTCCGGAAGGTCGACGCCGGCAACCGTGACCGGGCGAGTTGTCGCTCTTCCGACGACC
>NZ_CP083986.1:4101441-4102637 GCF_020172685.1 [Mycobacterium] nativiensis
TCGGCATCGTCGCGCAACCCGGCACGCAACTCGGGCCGGCGAGCGAGTTCCAGCATCGTTGCGCCGATCGTTGCGGTGACGGTATCCAGACCTGCCAGCACGAACACCAGAGACAGCCCGATTGCCTCACTGTCGCTCAGCGCGTCCGCACCGCGCAGCAGCTCGGAGAGAACGCCGGGGAACGGATCCTTCCGTTGTTGCGCAACCGCTTCAGCGAGATATCCGTACAGTTCCACCGTTGGGGTCAGATCCACGCTCGAGGGATCATTCGCGAGACTCAACGCAATGATTGCGTCTTTCCAGGCGACGAGGCGGTCTCGATCCTCGAGAGGTAGCCCGAACAGCGTGAGGAATACCTGCGAGGGATAGGGGGTGGCCAGCTCGGCCATCACCTCACACCGGTCACGCTCGGCGATCTCGGAGATGATCTCAGCGGCCTGCGCCTGCAGCGAGGGCAGCAGGGCGATCAGAGTCTGTGGGCTGAAGTAGCGATGCAGCAGCTGCCGATAGCGCGTGTGCTCGGGCGGATCGAACCCCAACGGCACCAGCGGGACCGGGCTGATCATGTCGTCGTAGGGGATCCTCGACGAGAACACCTCCCAATTGCGCAGTGCGGCGAGAACATCTTCGCGGCGAGTCAGGTAGTACCAGCCGTCGCCGGCCAACACCGGCCCGAGATCACGCAACGCCGCCCAACCTTCACCGCGATCGCGGGCCATCGGCAGGTCAGCGTAGGCGACGTAGGGCAGTTCGGGTGCTACGTGCCCATCGGTCACGGGCGCAGCAGTCCTCATCCGCCCGCCTGTTGTTCGGCATTCTGTTTGGCCTGGCGGGCCTGATACCGGTCGACCAACTCCCGGAAGCCCAGCCGGTGGTATTGCGGGACAGGCTGGATACCCCAGATGTCCTTGGCAGTGTCCTTGCCCTCGGCGCCCTCTGGAGGCCCCAGCGGCGGGGAGGGGTACTTGCACTCCAACGTGTCGTCGGAGAACCGGGTCTTCAGCAGTTCGCTGCAGATCTGGGTGAGACTCAGCGTCGGATAGCCATAGTAGACCGCCATGAACGGCAGGGTGAATGCGCCCTCGATGACGAGCGCCACCAGGCACACCAAGGTGGCGCGCTTGATCCACTTGTGCATTCGCGCGTAGTACGCGGTGGTGCCCGGCGGCAGTACTTCGGCGGCAGGTGTTTCCATC
>NZ_CP083986.1:4102737-4104002 GCF_020172685.1 [Mycobacterium] nativiensis
GGGCTGATTCTGTTCGAGGACCCACCGATCCACGACATCCACCGCAAGCTGCTGGCCCGGATGTTCACCCCGCGCAAGATCGCCGAACTCGAATCGAAGATCCGCGAGTACTGCGCCCGCTGCCTCGATCCCCTGATCGGTACCGGCCGCCTCGATTTCGTGGCCGACCTCGGTGCCCAGATGCCCATGCGCGTGATCGGCATGCTGGTGGGCATTCCCGAAGCCGATCAGGAGGTCATTCGGGACCGCTCGAACGACAACATGCGCACCGAAGCCGGCAAGCCGATGACGGTCGCGTCCGAAGGATTCGACGACGGTTCGATCTTCGCCGACTATCTCGACTGGCGCGTCGAGCACCCGTCCGACGACATCATGACCGAACTGCTCAACGTCGAATTCACCGACGAATCCGGCACCACTCGGCGGCTGACCCGCGACGAGCTGCTGATGTACGTGATGCTGGTGGCCGGGGCCGGAAACGAGACCACCACCAGGCTGATCGGCTGGACCGGCAAGGTGCTGGCCGAGCATCCCGACCAGCGCCGCGAGTTGGTGGCAAACCCGGCATTGGTCCCGCAGGCCATCGAAGAGCTGTTGCGCTACGAGCCACCGGCACCACACGTGGCGCGCTACGTCACCCGGGACGTGGAGTACTACGGCCAGACCGTGCCCGAGGGCAGCGTGATGATGATGCTGATCGGCGCCGCTAACCGCGACCATCGCCGATTCGCTCCCGACGGTGACGTTTTCGACATCCACCGCGAGTCCCGCCAGCACCTGACTTTCAGTGTGGGCGCGCACTACTGCCTGGGCGCCGCACTGGCCCGCCTGGAAGGGCGAATCGCGCTGGAGGAGATCCTCAAACGCTTCCCCGACTGGGAGGTCGACCTCTCCAAGGCAGCGCTGTCACCGACTTCGACGGTCCGCGGGTGGGAGTCCATGCCCGCGTCGGTCGGATGAATCCACTTCTACAAGTTACGAATTGAGGTTTCCCTATGGCTGGACGTGTTGAGGGCAAGGTCGCGTTCATCACCGGCGCGGCCCACGGTCAGGGCCGCAGTCACGCGGTGCGGCTGGCCCAGGAGGGCGCCGACATCATCGCGATCGACGTCTGTAAGCCGATCGTCGAGAACTCGCCCATCCCGCCGGCCACCCCCGAGGAACTGGCCGAGACCGTGGATCTGGTCAAGGCGCGCGGCCGTCGGATCTTCACCGCGGAAGTCGATGTACGCGACTTCGACGGGCTCAAGGCCGCGGTGGACGCC
>NZ_CP083986.1:4104102-4105581 GCF_020172685.1 [Mycobacterium] nativiensis
GCCCAGGGCCGCGAGCACATTGTTGCCACGATCGATGAAATCCCTTCCGGCACGCACAAGCTCGTGCCAATCGGGCATCACGGAGTCGGCGTGTACAACATCAATGGAACGTTCTATGCGATCGCGAACTTCTGCCCGCATCAGGGGGGTCCGCTGTGCTCTGGCCGACTGCGCGGGCGCACCGTCGTCGACGAGGAGAGCCCGGGCGACGCCGCCATGGTCCGTGACCTCGAATACATCCACTGCCCCTGGCATCAGTGGGGTTTCGAACTCGCCACCGGTACGACCGCAGTCAAACCGGAGTGGAGCATCCGCACCTACCCGGTGCGGGTAGTCGGCAACGACGTCCTCGTCCAGGCCTAACACACAGGAGTTTTCGGTGGCCTCTATCGAAGTCAACGCCGGCAACGTTGTCTACGAAATCCTCGGCACCGCCGGTGATCTGATCGTCTTGACACCCGGTGGCCGGTTCTCCAAGGAGATCCCCGGGCTACGCCCGCTCGCCGAAGCACTCGTCGAGGGCGGCTACCGGGTGCTGCTGTGGGACCGTCCTAACTGCGGCGCGTCCGACGTGCAGTTCTACGGCCAGTCCGAATCGCACATGCGCGCCGAGACGCTGCATGGACTGCTCACCGCCTTGGAGACCGGGCCGGTCATCCTGGCCGGCGGCTCAGGCGGCGCGCGAGACTCGATCCTGACCACCATGCTTTATCCGGAGTTGGTCACCAAGCTGGCGCTGTGGAACATCGTGGGTGGCATCTACGGCACCTTCGTACTGGGGTCCTACTACGTGGTGCCCAGCATCCTGGCCGCGCGCGGCGGCGGGCCGGCGGCCCTGCTGGGCGTCCGCGAGTGGCAGGAGCGGATCGAGGAGAATCCGAACAACAAGCAACGACTGCTGGACCTGGACGGGGACGCGTTCCTTAAGGTGATGCTGCGCTGGCTCAACGCATTCGTCTCCAAACCGGGCCAGACGATTCCCGGCGTGGACGACGAGATGTTCGACCGAATCACAGTTCCCACGCTGATCATCCGCGGCGGCGAGAACGACTGGGATCACCCCAAGCGCACCTCACTGGAGGTCAACTGCCTGATCAAGGGATCCGAGCTGATCGACCCACCGTGGCCCGAAGATGCCTGGGAGCGGGCCGCTGAAGATCGGGCATCAGGAAAAGTCAGTCACTTCAACATGTTCGACACCTGGGTGCAGGCCGCCCCGGCGATCCTGGAATTCCTGGGCCGCTGATGATCTCAGCGGGTGTGAATGTAGACCTCGCAGTTCAGCGACGCCTCCAGCGCGGTGTGGATCCGACTCTCGCCGACTCGCTGCAGATCTGGATCCGCCAACGTCACGTGCACGACGTCCAGACCATCGGGCCCCGATACGCGGGCTATCTCCCCGGACAGTCCCAGCCCGGCCAGCACCCCGTGCACGTCGTCATCGGTTCCTCTGCTGAGGTAGGTCACCACGCCCGGCGC
>NZ_CP083986.1:4105681-4106963 GCF_020172685.1 [Mycobacterium] nativiensis
GCAGCTTGACCGCCTCCTGGTAACCCTCGGAGTTGTACCAGGCGCGGGCCGCGTCCACGGATTCGAATTCCAATACCACGGTTTGGTTTCCGTGCCACTGGCCTTCCAGCACCTCATGCTGGGTCTCGACGGCCAGGATCGTGGCGTTGGCCATCGTCGGCCCCGCCGCCTTACCGTAGGCAACCATGCCCGCAGGGTCCTTAATGGCCTCGGTCAAGATCACATATCCCTTGGGCGCGTTCGCCATTAGCTCTCCTGAGTGTCGGTGACGTCGTCGATGGCACGTTCTGGGCATTGCTTGATGGCGTCGCGGACCGCGTCTTCGAACTCGGCCGGCACCTCGCCGACGGTGACCTCGGAATAGCCGTCGTCGTTGATGGCGAACACCTGCGGGCAGATCGTGGTGCAGATGCCGTGTCCGGCACAGCGATCCGGGTCGACCCAGGCCTTCATCGCACAGTCCGCTCGGCCGGGGTGAATTCCAGGTTCAGTTGGGTCAGTCCGCGCAGGATGTAGGTCGGGATGTAGTGGTACTGGCGCGCGCCCTCTGGGCCGTGCAGCTCGTCGGAGATCCTGATGTCGGTGGTGCGGTCCAGCAGCCGCTCGATGGCGATGCGGGTTTCGGCACGGGCCAGCGGCGCACCGGCGCAGCTGTGGATACCACGTCCAAAGGTGATGTGCTGACGAGCATTCGAGCGCGCGGGGTCGAAGGTCTCGGGGTCGGTAAACCGGCGCGGATCCCGGTTCGCCCCGGCCGCCAGCACCATCAGCGTCGTGCCGGCCGGGACATGCACTCCACCGATCTCGGAGTCCACCCGGGAGAGCCGGAAGTCACCCTTGACGGGACTCTCAAAGCGCAGCACCTCCTCGATGAAGTTCGGGATGAGGCTGCGGTCATCACGGAGTCGCTGCTGGATGTCGGGCCGCTCCCCGATGATCCTCAGCGCGGAGCCGAGCAGGCGCACCGTGGTTTCCTGGCCGGCCGAGTAGACGTTGGCGGCCACCTTGGCCACGTCCATCGGGTCCGGAATGGAACCGTCGGGGAACGTCGCCTCCGCCATGCCGGTCAGCACGTCGTCGCGCGGTGCACTGCGTCGGTCGGCGATATAGCCGGCGAAGGTGGCGTAGAGGAACTCCAACGGGCTGTGGGCCAGCGCCTTGGCATCGGTGCTGCCGATCCCGCCCCCGGCGTTGCGCTGAATGTTCTTGACGAAATCATCACGATCTTCATCCGGGACACCGAGCAGGTCCGCGATGACCAGCAGGGTGAACGGGGCGGCGA
>NZ_CP083986.1:4107063-4108291 GCF_020172685.1 [Mycobacterium] nativiensis
GGATACAAGCAGTCCGGCTGGGGTTACGAATCCGGCAAAGCGGGCATCGAAACCTACCTCCAGACGAAAATCGTCTGGGCGCAGATGTAGCCGGCGACTCCGAACAACGACATGGTTGACTCCCCCGCCTCCCCCTACCGGGTCGTCCAGTGGACGACCGGCAACGTCGGCAAGAGCTCCGTTCGGGCGATCGCCGGCAACCCGAACTACGACCTGGTCGGCCTCTTCGCATGGTCGGACGACAAGGTCGGTCGCGATGCCGGCGAGCTGGCCGGCATCGCCCCGCTCGGCGTCGCCGCCACCAACGACGCCGCGGCGCTGCTGGCGCTCAAACCCGACTGCGTCGTCTACAACCCGATGTGGATCAACGTCGACGAACTGGTGCAGATCCTGTCGTCGGGCGTAAACGTGGTGACGTCAGCGTCTTTCATCACCGGGCACAACCTCGGCGACGACCGGGCCCGACTCGACGAGGCGTGCCGCAAGGGCGGTTCCACGCTGTTCGGATCCGGAGTCAGCCCGGGGTTTGCCGAACTGCTGGCGATCGTGGCGGCAACGGCCTGCGACCGGGTCGACAAGATCACCATCACCGAGACGGCCGACACCACCCTCTACGACTCTCCCGACACCGAACGGCCGGTGGGCTTCGGCGCCGCGATCGACGACCCGGACCTAGAACCCATGGCCGCCCGCGGCACGGCGGTCTTCGCCGAGGCGGTCCGGCTGGTCGCCGACGCCATGGGCGTCGAACTCGATGAGATCACCTGCTCGTGCGAATACGCCCAGACCACCGCGGATCTGCCGATGGCTTCGTGGACGATCCCGGCCGGGCATGTGGCCGGGGTCTTCGCCAGCTGGCAGGGAATCTCAGGCGGCCGATGCGTCATCGACATCAACGTGCGGTGGCGCAAAGGGCAAACGCTCGAGCCGGATTGGCAGCTCGACGGCGATGGCTGGAAGATCACCATCGACGGGCGCCCGACGGTGAACATGCAGGTCGGGTTCACCCCGCCGCCGGACCTGATCGCCTCGGCCAAGTCCCTCGACGACTTCTTCGAGCTCGGTCACATCATGACGGCGATGCCGCCGATCAACGCCATCCCGGCCGTGGTCGCCGCCGCGCCCGGCATCGCCACCTACAACGATCTGCCGCTGAACCTGCCCCGGTTCCCCGCTCAGAACAGGTAGATCACCAGTACAGCCGTGCACAGCACGGCCAGCCAGGTGT
>NZ_CP083986.1:4108391-4109895 GCF_020172685.1 [Mycobacterium] nativiensis
CGTCGGCAGCGTCAGATGTGTATAAGAGACAGCGGGTGGCCCGCTCGATCGGGTACATGTACTCCGGGGGCAGCAGCCATCGCCGCCGGCCGGCGGTGGAGACCAATCGGTGCGGCCCGTCGAGTTGGAAATGGCCGCAGGTGAATCCGGCGCCGGGTACCCGGACTTGGGCCGGCACTTGCTGGGAATGCAACGCCGGGACGTGGTAGTACTCCTGGAACGCGTCGGCGAAGATCTTCCAGTTGCTGTTGTTGTGGGCCACCCAGTCGTAGCGCTCGGTCAGCTTCTCGAACGGGTAGCCGTCGAGGCCGGTGAGCATAGGCCCGAGGAAGTCCCGCAGGCTCTGACGCGGCGCGGTGTCGAGGTTGACGAAGATGAAGCCGTTCCAGATGTCGCAGTGCAGCGGCAGCAGGGCTGCGGTGTCGGCCCCGTCGAATTCGTGCGTGCGACGGCAGCGCTTGCAGGTGATCTCCTCGACCTGCCCGGCGGTCTCTCGGTCGGGATATTCATGCCAGACGAGCTTGGTTCCGCAGCGCGGGCAGACGTTGTGGAAGGCGCGGATTCCCTGGTCGGTGCGGATGAGAAGCACCGACGCCCGGGCGGCTTCGATCTCCTTGGTGGCATAACTGCCGTGTTCGGGAAGTTCCTCGATGCGCCCGATGTTGAGCCAGGCACGTTTGAACACCGCTTCGCGTTCGAGTTCGAAGAACTCCGGCGATGTGGAGTCGGCGAAAGAGATCGGGCCGGTGCCCAATTCCGGGTAGTGCTCGGTCCACGAGCCCTCGGGAGTCCGGCCGGATCGCACCGAAGGTTGTTCTGTCACAACACTGCTCCTCCGTTGACGCCGAGTACTTGACCGGTGATGAAACCGGCTTCCTCCGAGCACAAGAACCCGACCGCCGCGGCGATGTCCGCGCCGGTGCCCAGCCGGCCCATCGGGATATTGGCCGCGATCTGCTCGTTCGGTGGCAGGTATCCGGCCGCTTGGCCTTGGTGCTGCATGGGCGTCTCGATACCCGACGGCGGGATGTTGTTGACCGTGATGCCTTGGGCCGCGTATTCGCGGGCCAGCGATTTGGTCAGGGTGATGACCGCCCCCTTGGACGCGGCGTAGTGCGCGGCGAACGGCGATCCGCGCTGCGCGCTGGACGAGGAGATCATCACGATGCGCCCCCACCCGGCGGCGACCATGTCCGGCAGTGCGACCTGACAGCAGTGAAAGGTCCCGGTCAGGTTGACATCGATGATCCGCGCCCAGGCCTGCGGCGTGATGTCGGCGAAGGCCGAGTATCCGAAGAGGCCGGCGCTGGTGACCAGCGCGGCGACCGGGCCGAGTTCGCTGCGCACTCCTGTGAATGCCTCATCGACGGCGGCCCGATCGGTGACGTCAGCCTCGATGCCCAACGCGGTCCCGCCCTGGCCCCGAACATCGTCGGCAACCCGCTGCGCGGCTTGACCATCGACGTCGAGAACGGCCTGTCTCTTATACACATCTCCGAGCCCA
>NZ_CP083986.1:4109995-4110110 GCF_020172685.1 [Mycobacterium] nativiensis
CACTCTGAATCCATATGCATTAATATCGTCACCACGCACTGAAGAGTGTACCGTCTGCAACTGTACTACTCTCCTCTCCTCTCCTCTCTTCTCTTTTTTTTTTTTTTTTTAAATA
>NZ_CP083986.1:4110157-4719772 GCF_020172685.1 [Mycobacterium] nativiensis
AGATGTGTATAAGAGACAGGCCCTTGCCCCCGTTGCCGCCGTTGCCCCACGCGCCCATACCGAAGAAGTCCTGCGCCTGACCCGAGGACCCGCCATTGCCACCGTCACCGGCTGCCAGCAGTGCCGTCGCAGCGCCGCCGGCACCACCATCGCCGCCGTGGCCCCACATCTCGCCACCATGACCGCCGTTGCCACCGTCGGCACCCAGACCGCCCGCACCACCATCGCCACCGTTGCCGATACCACCGGCGTGACCACCGTTGCCACCGGTGATGCCATCGAGGGTCGACGACCAGCCGCTGCCGCCGTCACCGAACCACAGACCACCGGCCTGGCCATCTGGATCCAGCGCGGTGCCATCGGCACCGTTGCAGATCAGTCCGCAGAAGTTCTCGGTGAACGGCGCGAAGATCTGGTTGATCACTCCGTTGACCTGCGACCCGAACTCAGAGTTGATCCAGTCCTGCAGCGTTGCATGCAACGGCGTGTAGAAGAAGGTGTCCCAGAGCTGGGCCATCTCCATCCCGGTCTCATCAGCCGAACCGGGCAGGTCCCAGTCCGAGCCGGTCCACTCGGGCGTGAGCGATTGAGAGTCGGAGCCCAAGCCCAACCAGCTCCAGAAGTCGTCGAACCCGAAGTCCGCATGGGCCTCCGGCGGCGGCGCCGCCATGGGCGCCATCCCGAAGGCTAAGAAGGCGGCTACCGCACTCCCGGCGCCCACGGCGCGGCGAGCGGGACCGCCGCGCCGCACGTTTGAACCCGAACCCGACCGACGACCCATGTTGACCTGCGCCTTCCACGAAGTACGACCCAGGCGAGTGACATCCGCCACTTGTCTCACTGTTTGTTATATAAGCCTGTGAGACACATAGCAAGTATTAATTTTCGCAATCGTCAAAATGGCGGCCCCGGAATGACCGGAAACGCAAAAACCCCCGACACGCAGGGCGTGCGGGGGTCTTTGTCTGGGAAGCGAAACTTACAGCTCGGTGGCGGAGCCTCCGGCTGCGGCGATCTTGTCGCGAGCGCTGCCACTGAACTTGTGCGCGGTGACGTCGGCCTTGACGGTCAGCTTGCCATCGCCGAGCACCTTGACCAGCGTGTTCTTGCGGACAGCACCCTTGGCGACCAGCTCGTCGACACCGATGGTGCCGCCTTCCGGGAACAACCGGTTGATGTCGCCGACGTTGACGACCTCGTACTCGGTGCGGAACCGGTTGCGGAAGCCCTTCAGCTTGGGCAGCCGCATGTGGATCGGCATCTGCCCACCCTCGAACCGGACCGGCACGTTCTTCCGTGCCTTGGTGCCCTTGGTGCCGCGGCCCGCGGTCTTACCCTTGGAACCCTCACCACGGCCGACGCGGGTCTTCTTGGTGTTCGACCCGGGCGCGGGGCGCAGGTCGTGCAGCTTGATGGTCATTCTGCTTCCTCCACTTCCACCAGGTGGTGGACAACCCGGATCAGCCCACGGGTCTGGGGGTTGTCCTCACGCACCACCGACTGGCGGATCTTGCGCAGGCCCAGGGTACGCAGGCTCTCGCGCTGCTTCCACCGGGCACCGATGGTGCCGCGGACCTGGGTGATCTTCAGGTTTGCCATGGTTACGCCGTGCCTTCCCGCGCCGCGGTGGCAGCCAGCGCTTCGCTCTCGCGACGGGCCTTGAGCATCGCGGCCGGCGCCACATCCTCGATCGGCAGGCCACGCCGGGCCGCCACCTCTTCGGGACGCTGCAGCATCTTCAGCGCGGCAACGGTGGCGTGCACCACGTTGATCGCGTTGTCGCTGCCCAGCGACTTCGACAGAATGTCGTGCACGCCGGCGCATTCCAGCACGGCACGCACCGCGCCACCGGCGATCACACCGGTACCCGGGCTGGCCGGACGCAGGAACACCACGCCGGCGGCGGCCTCGCCCTGCACCGGGTGAGTGATGGTGCCACCGATCAGCGGCACCCGGAAGAAGCCCTTGCGGGCCTCCTCGACACCCTTGGCGATCGCGGCCGGCACTTCCTTGGCCTTGCCGTAACCGACGCCGACCATGCCGTTGCCGTCGCCGACGATCACCAGCGCGGTGAAGCTGAACCGGCGACCACCCTTGACCACCTTGGACACCCGGTTGATCGCGACGACGCGCTCCAGGTAGTTGCTCTTTTCGCTATCGCGGCCACCACGACCGCCGTCCCGGCCACCACGGCCGCCACGGTTGTCCCGGTTGTCGCGGTTGTCGCGCCCGTCGGTACGGGGGGCGCTGCCCGTGTCGGGACCTGTCGAGGAGGCCCCTGTCGGCTGCTCCGCCATCATGCGGTCCTTCCAGTCATCTTCGAGAAGTCAGTCATCAGAACTTCAACCCGCCCTCGCGCGCCGCATCTGCCAGCGCCGCGATCCGTCCACCGTAGGTGTAACCACCCCGGTCGAACACCACGTCCTGGACGCCGGCGGCCTTGGCCCGCTCGGCGATCAGCTGGCCGACCCGCACGCTGTGGGCCTTCTTGTCGCCGTCCACACCCCGCACGTCGGCCTCGATCGACGACGCCGCCGCCACCGTGTGGCCGGCCAGGTCGTCGACCAGCTGGACGTGGATGTGCCGCGAGGAGCGGTGCACCACCAGACGGGGACGCTCGGCGGTGCCGGAGACCTTCTTGCGCAGCCGCGCGTGCCGACGAATCCGGTGAGTGCGCCGAACCTCGGAGATGTTCTGCCCGACGGGTTTGCGGTCCGCGGTGCCTGTTTGTGATTGCGCCATGACTACTTACCTGTCTTTCCGACCTTGCGGCGAACCTGCTCACCCTCGTAGCGGACGCCCTTGCCCTTGTAGGGGTCGGGGCGGCGCAGGCGACGGATGTTCGCCGAGATCTGGCCGACCTTCTGCTTGTCGATGCCCGAGACCGAGAACTTGGTGGGCGTCTCCACCGCGAAGGTGATGCCCTCCGGGGCCTTGATCACCACCGGGTGGCTGAAGCCCAGGGCGAACTCCAGGTCGCTGCCCTTGAGCACCACGCGGTAACCCACGCCGAAGATCTCCATCTTGCGGACGTAGCCCTCGGCGACACCGGTGACCAGGTTGGCCAACAGGGTGCGGCTCAGGCCGTGCAGTGCCCGGTTGCGCCGGTCGTCGTCCGGACGGGTCACCACCAGGGCGCCGTCATCGTTGCGGGCAACGTTGATCGGCTCGGCAACGGTGAGCTCCAGGGTTCCCTTGGGCCCCTTGGCCGATACGTTCTGACCATCGATGGTCACGTCGACCCCGGTGGGAACCGGGACCGGCTGCTTACCAATACGCGACATGTCTGCTACTCCCTCACCACACGTACGCGAGGACTTCGCCGCCCACGCCCTGTCTGGCCGCCTGACGGTCGGTGAGCAGACCCGAAGACGTGGAGATGATCGCCACGCCCAGGCCGCCGAGCACCCGCGGCAGGTTGGTCGACTTCGCGTAGACCCGCAGTCCGGGCTTGGACACCCGGCGCAGACCGGCGAGACTGCGCTCCCGGTTCGGGCCGTACTTGAGATTCACTACCAGCGCCTTGCCCACCCGGGCGTCTTCGACGTGGTAGTCGGTGATGTAACCCTCGCGCTTGAGGATCTCGGCGATGTTGGCCTTGATCTTCGAGTGCGGCAGAGTCACCTCGTCGTGATACGCCGAGTTGGCGTTACGCAGACGCGTCAAGAAGTCCGCGATCGGGTCCGTCATAGTCATTTAGCGCTGCTCCTCCGCCGTCACCAGCTGCTCTTCTGCACGCCGGGCAGTTCGCCCGCGTGCGCCATCTCGCGAAGGCAGATCCGGCACAGGCCGAATTTGCGCAGCACCGCACGGGGACGGCCGCACTTGTTGCAGCGGGTGTAGGCGCGCACCGCGAACTTGGGCTTGCGGGCCGCCTTGTTAACCAACGCCTTCTTCGCCATCAGGTCACTTCTCCTTGAACGGAAAGCCGAGTGCCCGCAGCAGCGCTCGTCCTTCATCGTCGTTCGTCGCCGAGGTGACGACGGTGATGTTCATGCCGCGCGGGCGGTCAATGGAGTCCACGTCGATCTCGTGGAACATCGACTGCTCGGCCAGCCCGAAGGTGTAGTTGCCGGAGCCGTCGAACTGCTTGGGCGACAGTCCGCGGAAGTCGCGGATACGCGGTAGCGCAATCGAGGTGAGCCGGTCCAGGAACTCCCACATCCGGTCACCGCGCAGCGTCACGCGGGCGCCGATCGGCATGCCCTCACGCAGCTTGAACTGGGCGATGGACAGCCGGGCCTTGCGGATCTCCGGTCGCTGACCGGTGATCAGCGCCAGGTCGTTGACCGCGTTGTTGATCAGCTTGGCGTCCCGGGCGGCTTCGCCGACACCCATGTTCACCACAACCTTCACCACGCCCGGGATCTGCATCACGTTGGCGTAGCTGAACTCTTTGTTGAGCGCATCGCGAATCTCTTCGCGGTATTTCACCTTCAGCCGAGGCTGAGTCTTCTCTGCAGTAGTCATCCCTAGATGTCCTTGCCGTTGCGCTTGGAGACGCGAACCTTCTTGCCGGACTCGGCGTCCACCCGGTAACTGATCCGGGTGGGATTGCCATCGGAGTCGACGACCATCACGTTCGAGACGTGGATGGGGGCCTCCTGCGTGACGATTCCGCCCGAGGAGGCGCCGGCCTCGTTGGCCGAGTTCGCGACGTGCTTCTTGATCCGGTTCACGCCCTGGACCAGAACCCGGTTACGGGTCGGGAAGGCCTTGAGGACTTTGCCCTTGGCACCCTTGTCCTTGCCGGCGATGACCAGCACCGTGTCGCCCTTGTGGACCTTCATTTACAGCACCTCCGGGGCCAGCGAGACGATCTTCATGAACTTCTTCTCGCGCAGCTCACGACCGACCGGCCCGAAGATGCGGGTCCCGCGCGGGTCGTTGTCGGCCTTGATGATCACCGCGGCGTTCTCATCGAACTTGATGTAGCTGCCGTCGGCGCGGCGACGCTCCTTGGCGGTGCGCACCACGACGGCCTTGACGACATCACCCCGCTTGACGTTGCCGCCCGGGATGGCGTCTTTGACGGTCGCGACGATGACATCACCGATGCCTGCGTATCGCCGCGACGAGCCGCCGAGCACCCGGATGCACAAGATCTCCTTGGCGCCGGTGTTATCGGCGACCTTCAACCGCGATTCCTGCTGAATCACCAGATCTCCTAAATAATCGAGTCGACGCCCGGCACGCCAAGTGGCATGCCGGATTCTCCCCGGTCGTGCATGGTCTTCTTCATTGCCGAAGTGCACGCAGGGCCAACTTGCGCTGGCCGAGGTCTGCTGACGGCAACCCCTGAAGTCTAGGCGACGGGGCGTCCAGCACCAAATCGGCGCTGTTCGGGCCCCCAACCCTCCGCGAGCGTGCAGGTTTGTCCGCAAAAACGCCTGGTCGGGGCGTACAACTGTGCACGCTCGCGCCGGGGATCAGCCCACCACGCAGCGGAACCCGATATGGCTGGTGGCGGTGTCCTGCGACTGCGGCGAACGGGCCGTGGCCCGGTACCGGTGGCAGTACTCCGGTGCGCACAGATGCGATCCGCCCTTGAGTGTCTGGCTGACAGCCGGATCGGCCGGGCCGGCGGGCGCGCAACAGGACTTCGGCGGTGCTGCACCTTCCTGGAGTCGGTGATGGCCGCCGAACTCGGTGGCGGTCCACTCCCACACGTTGCCGATCATGTCGAGCAGGCCCCATCGGTCCGGCGGGAACGTTCCGATCGGTGAGGTCCCGGCCCAGCCCAGTGCGCTGTCGTTGCGGTAGGGAAAGGCACCCTGCCAGGTGTTGGCCATCAGGGCGCCACCCGGCTTCTCCTCCTCCCCCCAGGGATAGGTACTGCTGGCCCCAGCGCGCGCCGCGTACTCCCACTCGGCTTCGGTCGGTAGGCGCCGCCCGGCCCACCGGGCGTAAGCCGCGGCGTCGGGGTAGGCGACCTGCACCACCGGGTGATCACGGCGCCCCGTCAGATCGCTGTCCGGGCCGAGGGGATGCCGCCAGTTCGCGCCGGGAACCCATCGCCACCACTGCCGCCAGTCACGCAGGTCGACCGGCCCGGTTGTCGGGGTGAAGACCAGCGCGCCCGGTTCATGCGGCTCGACGTCGACCAGCTCAACTTCCTGTTCGGCGACCGTCACATAGCCGGTGGCAGTGACGAATTCAGCGAACTGATCATTGGTGACAGGGTGCCGTTCGATCGCGAACGACGCCACCGTCACGCTGTGAATCGGGGCCTCTTCGGGATAGAAGCTCGTCGACCCCATCCGGTAGGTGCCGCCGGAGATCTCGACGAGTTCGGTCAGCATGGCTTCAGTCCCGCGAAAACGCCGCCGCCAGGCTCCTTTTCACATCCAGGTACGGCTCACCGCTGACATCCACGGCGACATCGGCGATGGTGCCCCCGGTGAAGCCGAACGGCGCCCGGTACGCCGACGAGACCGCCTGCCCGGTATTGCGCCCGACGCTGACCCCGCCGCCGGCCAAGGCGAACGCTCCCGGCTGGATGATCATGTCCGCCAATGTGGCGACCACGGTGTCGTCGATGTACAGCGAACCCTCGCCAACCGGCGTGTGAGCACCCTCGACGGTGCCGCTGCGCGCGAAGCGGACCCCGAACGTGTGCTGCCCCAGCGGAATCGGATCGGGTGAGGACAGCCACTGTTCGCGTTCGCCGAGGAAGTTGTAGACGTAGTGCAGCCGACTGCCCTGAACGAACAGCACATGCCCGCCATGGCGCGCGCCCTGCTTGAACAGCACGCCCTCGGCGGTGGCGGAGGACACCGTGACGCGCGCCAGGACCGTGAAGGAGCGGCCGCGCAACTCGACACACGCCCCCAGCGGCACTTCGGAAGTATGCGGGTAGTAGGTGTAGCTGGTGCGGTCGCCGGACAGGTAGGGCCGCTGCCGGCTGGTCATCTCGAAAATGTTGAGGTCGGCCAGCGGCAGGCCGTTGTACTTCTGGGCCTCGGCGAACCACAGCTCCCGGAGTTCCTCGAGCTTCTCCGGATGCTCGCCGGCCAGATCCCGGCATTGACTGCGGTCGTCCTCGATGTGGTAGAGCTCCCAACGGTCGGCGTCGAAGTGGCCCCAGCCCGAGGGCGTCGCCGCGTGGACGGTGTTTGCGAACCAACCCCGGTGCCAGATCCCGCGGGTACCGAGCATGGAATAGAATTGGGTGTGCTTGCCGGTGTCGGCTACCGGATCCGCAAGCGCAGCTTTGAAACTGACTCCCTCCAGCGGCCGTTGCGGAATGCCGCGCACGGTCTCGGGCGGGTCGATGCCGAGCAGGTCGTAGACCGTCGGAGTCACGTCGCACACGTTGACGTAGGTGTCGCGCACCTCGCCGCGGGCAGCGATTCCCTCGGGCCAGCTGACGATCGCCGGGTCGGCGATGCCACCCTCGTGCGAGGCATAGCGCTTGTAGAGCTTGTAGGGCGTGTTGAACGCCATCGCCCAGCCGATCGGGTAGTGGTTGTAGGTCTCCGGGCTGCCCAGCTCGTCGAAGAGCTTCATCGCCTCCTCGACGGTGTCGATGTAGCCGTTGAAGAACTTGTTCTCGTTGGGAGAGCCGTTGGGGCCGCCCTCGCCGCTGGCGCCGTTGTCGGAGATCACCACGACGATGGTGTTGTCGAGTTGTCCGGACTCCTCCAGGTAGTCCAGGATCCGGCCGATCTGGGCGTCGGTGTAGCTCTGGAATCCGGCGAACACTTCGGCCATCCGGGCGAACAATCGCTTCTCGGTGTCGTCGAGGCTGTCCCACGGCCGCACCGTGTCCAACATCGGCCAGGGCTGACCGTCGGCGCTGGTCGCATCGAGGTAGGGGTTGATCTCCGAGAGCTCGGTGTCCGGCGGCACCAGGCCCAGCTTCTTCTGGTTGGCCAGCACGATCTCCCGATACTGTTCGTAGCCCATGTCGAAGCGGCCGGCGTAGCGATCGGCCCACTCGGCGAAGACATGGTGCGGGGCGTGGCCGGCACCGGGGCAGACGTAGCCGAACCAAGGCTTGCCGGGCGCGATCGTCTGTGCGTCGCGAATGAATTCGATTGTCTTCTCGGCTATGTCCTTGGACAGGTGGTAACCGTCCTCCGGTGTGGCAGGCGGTGCCACCGGGTGGTTGTCGTAGACCAGGTCCGGATACCACTGGTTGGTCTCGCCGCCCATGAACCCGTAGAACCGTTCGAACCCGCGCTGCGTCGGCCAGTGCCGCCGAGTGGCGGCCATGTTGGACTCTTCCATCGGGGTCAGGTGCCACTTGCCGACGCAGAACGTGTTCCAGCCGCGCTCGGCGAGCACCTCGGACAGCAGAGCGGTTTCGAACGGGATGCGCCCACTGCAGTTGGGGAAACCGTCGGTGAACTCTTCGATGGTCGCCATACCGACACTGGTGGCGTTGCGACCGGTGAGCAGTGCCGCTCGGGTCGGGGAACACAGTGCGGTGGTGTGGAATTGGGACAGCCGAATCCCGCGCTCGGCGATCCGGCTCATGGCCGGCATCTCGACCAGCCCGCCGAAGCAGTCCCAGGTGGCGATACCGGTGTCATCCCACACCAGGTAGAGCACGTTGGGCGCGCCGTCGGGGGCGCTCGGTGCGGCGAACGGACCCCAGTCCGGTTCGGAATCCCTGATGTCGAGGTTGATCTTGCCCTGGAAGTTGTTGGAACCCGCGCCACTCACCATTACCCACTTCGCTTTCGGCCCCCGGATCGGGTGCGAGACTACCGGCTCACGCGACGTCTACGGGGTCTTTCCGATACCGACGCCGCCGGTGGTGCAGCCGACGCCGCCGGTGGCTTCGGGGACGCCCTGAGCGGATTCGACCCGTTCGGATTCCCCGGCTTCTGAGGGATCCCTGCGGGGGCAGTGCGAATCAGGGGACGCCGAACATCCCAGGTGACCAATGCCACGGGCCTGGGATGTTTGGCGTCCTCCTCGAATGGCAATTCCGGCGGCAGCGCGTACCAGGACGATCATCGGGGGGACCATGAGGGCGCAGCACACGTTTGGGTTGAATCTGTCCTGGCTGCGTGTCACGACGGTATTCCTCATCGACCTGGCGATCCTGGGGATCGCGAGCCATTGGCCCGACCAGCTCGGATCTGCCCACCGCGCCTGGTGGCCCGCGGTCGGGATCGCGGCGCTGCTGACCTTGGCAGCCCTGATCACCCATCGCCGGGTGCCCCTGACCACCGTGGCGGCAGCGCGGGTATTCGACCGATTCGCCGACCCGGCCGCCTTGTTGACCGAGGGGCGCACGGCCGCTTTCGACCACCGGCGCCGCTACAGCCGCGAAGTGGTCGGGGTGCGCGAGTACAAGGGCCGGCTGGTGACCGTCATCGCCGTCTCAGCACCGCCCGCGGAAAACTCTGGGCGGCACCGTCGCGGCCCGCAGCCGGTGACGGCACTGCCGGCCGGCCTCATCGCCGCCAACCTGCGACAGTTCGACGTCCGATTGGACGGTATCGACGTGGTGTCTGTTCGGACCTACGACACCGCCGACGACGACGCGGGCGACGACGGGGAGGAGAGCCCGCGGGTGCCGGCCGCGCCGAGCCTGCACGAGAACTGGCTGATCTTGCGGATGGATCCGATGCGCAACGCCGACGCGGTCGCAGTCCGCGATTCGGTGGCCGCCACTCTCGCCGCCGCCACCGAACGGTTGGCCCACGACCTGCAGGAGTGCCACATCGTCACCCGCGTCCTGAGGGCCGAAGAGTTCGACCAGGTCGACGCGGCGGTGTTGGCCGGCCTACAGCCCACCCGGATCCGCCGTCGACGGCGTCGACTGAAGCAGAAACAGCCCAAGGGGCCCAAGCACTACGCGGCCACCTTCTGGATGTCGCCGCGCGACATCGACTCGGCGAACCTGGAGCAACTGTGGGAACCGACGGTCGAGGCCACCGCCGTCACAGTGCGGTTGGCACCACGAAACAGCCGAACAGAGGTATCGGTATTGGTGCGCTACCACAGCGCCAGCCGGCTACGCCGAAAGGCTTGGGCCGGACTCAATCGCCTCAACGGCCGGCAACTGACCGCCCTGCGCAACAGCCTGCCCACGCCGATGCGTCGGACACTCGCGGTGCCCGCCCGCGTGATGGACAGTCAAGAGACGTTGCAGGTGCCGCTCGGGCCAACCGAGCAGCAACCGCTGGCACGGGTCAGAGTGCCGGCGTAACCCGAGACCCGACTGATCCAGACACGGCCCCGCAGACGACAAAGCCCCGCGACGCGCAGGTCGCGGGGCGTGTCGTTACTACTTGGCCTTCTCCAGGATTTCCACCAGGCGCCAGCGCTTCGTCGCCGACAACGGGCGGGTCTCCATCAGCGACACGCGGTCGCCGATGCCGGCCGTGTTGTTCTCGTCGTGCGCCTTGACCTTCTTGGTGGTCCGGATGATCTTGCCGTACAGCGGGTGCTTCATACGGTCTTCGAGCTCCACGACGATGGTCTTCTCCATCTTGTCGCTGACCACGTAGCCGATCTGCGTCTTACGGCGGCCCCGCGGCTTCTCCGTGCGCGGAGTGTGCTTGGGACCCTTCTCCGCTGCGGCGCCCTTGGTCTTTGCAGCCTCTGCCATTACGATGCCTCGCCTTCAGAACCATCGGGACCGGACGCAAGGCCCAGTTCCCGTTCGCGCAACACGGTGTAGATACGCGCAATCTGGTGGCGCACCGTGCGGAGCCGACGGTTGTTGCTGAGCTGCCCGGTCGCCATCTGGAAACGCAGGTTGAACAGCTCTTCTTTGGACTCGCGCAGCTGCTCGACGAGCTCGTCGGCGCTAAGCTCGCGCAGTTCGCCGGCGGTAACTCCGACTGCCATCAGAACTGCTCCTCTCGGGTGACGATGCGCGCCTTGATCGGCAGCTTGTGGATCGCCCGGGTCAGTGCGGCGCGGGCGACTTCCTCATTCGGGTAGCTCAACTCGAACAGCACCCGGCCGGGCTTGACGTTGGCGACCCACCATTCCGGCGAACCCTTACCGGAACCCATCCGGGTCTCGGCGGGCTTCTTGGTCAGCGGGCGGTCCGGGAAGATGTTGATCCAGACCTTGCCGCCACGCTTGATGTGCCGGTTGATGGCGATACGAGCGGACTCGATCTGCCGGTTGGTGACGTAGGCGTGCTCCAGTGCCTGGATGCCGAAGTCACCGAAGGTCACCGCGGTACCGCCACTGGCGAGACCGCGCTGTTTCGGGTGGTGCTGCTTCCGGTGCTTGACCTTGCGGGGAATCAACATGATTAGCTCTCCGTGCTCTGCGTTTCCGCTGCGGCGGGAGCGGTCTCGGTGACCGTTTCCGCAGCAGCGGTGTTCTCGGTGCTCTCAGCGGCCCGCCCGGCGTCGGTGCTGGTCGCGGTGGTACCGGAGGCGCCGCTGCGGCGCGGGCGGGTACCCGTCGGACGCTCCCGGCGGGGCCGGTCTGCCGACGGTGCCGCAGCGGCCAGCTCGCGCTTGCCACCGACGACGTCGCCCTTGTAGATCCAGACCTTCACGCCGATCCGGCCGAAGGTGGTCTTGGCCTCGTACAGCCCGTAGTCGATGTCGGCGCGCAGCGTGTGCAGCGGCACCCGACCCTCGCGGTAGAACTCCGAGCGGCTCATCTCGGCACCGCCGAGACGGCCCGAGCACTGCACCCGGATGCCCTTGACGTTGGGCTGGCGCATTGCCGACTGGATCGCCTTGCGCATCGCGCGGCGGAACGCCACGCGGTTGCTCAGCTGCTCGGCGACGCCCTGGGCCACCAGCTGCGCCGTCGACTCGGGGTTCTTGACCTCGAGGATGTTCAGCTGCACCTGCTTGCCGGTCAGCTTCTCCAGGTCGGCCCGGATCCGGTCAGCCTCGGTGCCGCGGCGGCCGATGACGATGCCCGGTCGAGCGGTGTGGATGTCGACACGAACGCGGTCGCGGGTGCGCTCGATCTCGACGTCGGCGATGCCGGCGCGCTCCAGGCCGGTCGACAGCAGCCGGCGGATCGCCACGTCTTCCTTGACGTAGTCCGCGTACTGCTTGTCGGCGTACCACCGCGACTTCCAGTCGGTGGTGATACCGAGGCGGAAGCCGTGCGGGTTGATCTTCTGGCCCATTACTCTGAGCCCTCCTTCGCGTCGGACGTCTCAGGCGCCTTCTTGGCTTCAGCAGTCTCGGCGGCCTTCGCCGCCGTAGCCTTCTTGGCGGGCGCCTTCTTGGCCGCCGCTTTGTCGGTTGCCTTGGTCGCCGGGGCCTTCTTGGCCGGCGCCTTCTCGGCGGCGGCGGCCTTGCTGCCCTGCGCACGACGTGCCCGGGCGGCGCTGGCGGACTGCGCCGAACCGCCACCGGACACCGGCCGGCTCTCCACCACGACGGTGATGTGGCTGGTGCGCCGACGGATCCGGTACGCACGCCCCTGGGCGCGCGGCTTGATCCGCTTGGCGGTCGGGCCCTCGTCGGCGTAGACGGTGGCCACCACGAGGGTGGCCGGGTCCAGGCCGTCGTTGTTCTGGGCGTTGGCGGCCGCGCTGGCGATGACCTTGGCCACCGGCAGGCTGGCCTGCTGCGGCGCCCAGCGCAGGATGTCCAGTGCTTCGGACACCGACTTGCCGCGGACCAGGTTGATCACCCGGCGCGCTTTACTGGCCGAGATGCCCACATAGCGGGCCACGGCGACAGCGGACGGAAATTCAGTGGTGGCACTCACCGGCGCTTAGCCTTCCGGTCGTCTTTGATGTGTCCCTTGAAGGTGCGCGTCGGAGCAAATTCGCCGAGCTTGTGCCCGACCATCGACTCGGTGACGAATACCGGGACGTGCTTGCGGCCGTCGTGTACGGCGAACGTGTGCCCGATGAAATCCGGGATGATCGTCGACCGACGCGACCAGGTCTTGATGACCTGCTTGGTGTTCTTCTCGTTCTGAGCGTCGACCTTCTTGAGGACATGGTCGTCGACGAACGGGCCCTTCTTGAGGCTGCGTGGCATCGTTTTCCCTCCGCTTCCCTAGCGCTTCTTGCCGGTGCGCCGGCGTCGGACGATGAGCTTGTCGCTGGGCTTGTTCGGCCGGCGGGTGCGACCCTCCGGCTTACCCCACGGGCTGACCGGGTGCCGGCCGCCGGAGGTCTTGCCCTCACCACCACCGTGCGGGTGGTCCACCGGGTTCATCACCACACCACGGACGGACGGGCGCTTGCCCTTCCACCGCATGCGGCCGGCCTTACCCCAGTTGATGTTGGCCTGCTCGGCGTTGCCCACCTCGCCGACGGTGGCGCGGCAGCGCACGTCGACACGGCGGATCTCACCGGAAGGCATACGCAGCGAGGCGTAGGCGCCTTCCTTGCCCAGCAACTGGATGCTGGAGCCGGCCGAGCGAGCCATCTTGGCGCCGCCGCCCGGGCGCAGCTCCACGGCGTGCACCATGGTGCCGGCCGGGATGTTGCGCAGCGGCAGGCTGTTGCCCGGCTTGATGTCGGCGTTGGGGCCGGACTCCACCACGTCGCCCTGCGACAGACCCTGCGGGGCGATGATGTAACGCTTCTCGCCGTCCAGGTAGTGCAGCAGCGCGATGCGGGCGGTGCGGTTCGGGTCGTACTCGATGTGCGCGACCTTCGCGTTGACGCCGTCCTTGTCGTGGCGACGGAAGTCGATCACGCGGAAGGCGCGCTTGTGGCCACCGCCCTTGTGCCGGGTGGTGATCCGGCCGTGGGCGTTACGCCCGCCCTTGCCGTGCAGCGGCCGAACCAGCGACTTCTCCGGGTGGGAGCGGGTGAGCTCGGCGAAATCGGAGACGCTGGCACCGCGACGACCGGGGGTCGTCGGCTTGTACTTGCGGATTCCCATGTCAGTTAGGTCTCTCTCTCACTCCGGTCAGGCCGGTGCGGCGAACAGGTCGATCGGCTTGCTGCCGGGCGCCAGGGTCACAATGGCGCGCTTGGTGTCCTTGCGCTTGCCGTAGCCGGCCCGGGCGCGCTTGCGCTTACCCGGCCGGTTCGCGGTGTTCACCGACGCGACCTTGACGGAGAAGATCTTCTCGATGGCGATCTTGATCTGCGTCTTGTTCGAGTCGGGCCGCACCACGAAGGTGTACACGTTGTCCTCGATCAGCCCGTAGGACTTCTCGGAGATGACCGGCGCGAGGATGATGTCGCGGGGATCGGTGATGGTCGCCATCAGGCCGAAACCTCCTCGGTTTTGGCGGTGTGAGCCTCGATGTAGGCGTTCAGAGCCTCGACGCTGAACACCACGTCGTCGGCACGCAGCACATCGTGGGTGTTGAGCTGGTCCGGAGACAGGATGTGTACACCGGGCAGGTTGCGCACGCTCTTGGCGCCGGTCTCATCGGCCCGGCCGATGACGATCAGCACCTGCTTGCGGTCGGTGATCGAACCCAGGAACGCCTTGGCGCTCTTGGTCGACGGGGTCTGCCCGCTCACCAGTTCGGTGATCGCGTGGATACGGCCGTTGCGCGCCCGGTCCGACAGCGCACCGCGCAGGGCGGCGGCGATCATCTTCTTCGGGGTGCGCTGGCTGTAGTCGCGCGGCTTGGGGCCGTGCACCACGCCACCACCGGTGAACTGCGGGGCGCGGGTCGAGCCCTGACGAGCCCGGCCGGTTCCCTTCTGGCGGTAAGGCTTACGGCCACCGCCGCTGACCTCACCGCGGGTCTTGGTCGAGTGCGTGCCCTGACGAGCCGCGGCCAGCTGCGCGATGACCACCTGGTGCATCAGCGCGATGTTCGCGGGAGCGTCGAACAGCTCGGCGGGCAGCTCGACCGAGCCGCTCTTCTTGCCGTCCGGGGTCTTGACGTCAATCTTGATGCCGGCCATTACTTCTCACCCTTTTTGATCGCGCTGCGGACCAGGACCAGCCCACCGTTGCGGCCCGGAATGGCGCCCTTGATCAACAGCACACCGTTCTCGGCGTCCACCTTGTGCACCACCAGGTTCTGGGTGGTGACACGGTCGTTACCCATCCGACCCGACATCCGGGTGCCCTTGAACACCCGGCCGGGGGTCGAGCAGCCACCGATCGAACCGGGACGACGGTGCACTGCCTGGGCGCCGTGTCCGGCGCCCTGGCCGGCAAAGCCGTGCCGCTTCATGGTGCCGGCGAAGCCCTTGCCCTTCGAGGTGCCGGTGACATCCACGAAGGCGCCGTCGGCGAAGATCTCGGCGGTCAGCTCCTGGCCGACCTCGTAGGCGGCTGCGGCGGCCTCATCGGCAAGACGCAGCTCGGCGAGGTGACGGCGGGGGTTCACACCAGCGGCGGCGTACTGACCGGTGACCGGCTTGTTCACCTTGCGGGGGCTGATCTCGCCGTAGGCGAGCTGCACGGCGCTGTAGCCGTCGCGCTCGGGAGTACGGATGCGGGTCACCACGTTGGGCCCGGCCTTGACGACCGTGACCGGCACGACCTTGTTGTTCTCGTCGAACACCTGCGTCATGCCCAGTTTGGTACCCAAAATACCTTTGCGTGCCATGGTTTTCGGTGCTCCTACTGAATGTTGACGTCGACGCTGGCCGGCAGATCGATGCGCATCAGAGCGTCAACGGTCTTCGGCGTGGGATCGAGGATGTCGATCAGGCGCTTGTGGGTGCGCATCTCGAAGTGCTCCCGCGAGTCCTTGTACTTGTGCGGCGACCGAATGACGCAGTAGATGTTCTTCTCGGTCGGCAGCGGCACCGGGCCCACCACGCTGGCACCGGTGCGAGTGACGGTCTCGACGATTTTGCGCGCCGAGGCGTCAATAGCCTCATGGTCGTAGGCCTTGAGCCTGATGCGGATCTTTTGTCCCGCCACGCTTGTGTTCCTCACTCCTGCAAAGGGGGTCCGTTTCCGAACCCGGTGCGCCCCCGCGCGCCGGGGCCCGCTCGGGCCCGTATCGACACTGCGTTGGACGCTGCCGCCGCTGTTTACCTGTCGTGGTTCACCGGTCCCCGCGGTCGGGCGTGTCGCCCGCACACGGCCCCGCGCACGGTGAAAAATCGCCGTTTGCGAGAGTGTGACCGGATGCGCCCGGGTGGACGCTGGTCGTATGCCCAGCCAGGGGCAAACCCGGCTCAGGCGAACCTGAACAGTATGCCCCAGATCGGGTCATCGGCCAAATCCCAGGTCGTATCGGCATCAGTCCGGCGAACCACTGGCCGCGGAGCCGCCGCACGGTCGATCTTACCGACGAGTAAGATCGACCGACGTGAGCGGATCTACCAGTACATATCAGATGTGGCGACGTCTTTCGGGCGTGCCCGGCGGCACCCGGCTGTTCTCCGCCGCGGCGATGGCCAAGGTCCCCTACTTCGCATCCGTGCTGCCGCACGTGGTCCGGATGGAGCCCGGACTGGCCGAAGTGCTGGTGCCCAAGTGGCCGTTCGTCTACAACCACCTGCACACCGTGCATGCGATCGCATCCTGCAACGCCGCCGAGGTGGCGATGGGGATGTTGATGGAGGCCACCGTGCCGAGCAGCCACCGTTGGATCCCCAAGTCGATGAACGTGTCCTACCTGGCCAAGGCGACGACGTCACTGCGGGCCACCGCCCGGCTCCAGGCCCCGGACTTCGGTGCCATCACCGAGGGAACGGACGTTGTGGTTCCGGTCAGCATCACCGACCGCAGCGGCGCCGAAGTGGTGCACGCCGACATCACCACCTGGGTGACCCCGGTCTGACCCCTCCTCGCCGGGGCTACTTAATACCCGCCCAGAACTCGCACTGGTGCTCGGCGGCGTAGTCGGTGGTCATCCGGTTGCCGTCGGTCCGCAGTGACATCCACCGGCGGTCGGTCCCGGTCCCGGTCACGGGCCAGTCGGGCTGGCCGACCCCGACCGGTGCACCGGTGACGACGAACCCGGTCCAATACTCGATCATCTGGTCGGACAATCGGCGCTGCGCCGGATCCAGGGGCGGAGCACCGCCCATGTCGAACAGATAGCGCATCTCCAATGAATGGGTGGCGCCGACCGGGAACGGCACGTGTTCGTACAGCTCGGGCGCCGGAGCGTGCGGGTCGTCGAACTCATAGGCGTAAACCGGTGCCCCGCCGGCCAGCCCGTCGGCCATCCGGTCGGCGACGCAGGCGAAGATACTGTCGGTCGCCGCGGCCGCGTACGCCAACGAGGTGCTGCCGCCGAACCGTGCGAGTTGATAGCGGTCTGCCACCGCGGGGCCGTCATCGGATCCGAAGAGGTCCTTGAGCTCGTCGGGATATTCCGCGGGCGTGATCTCCCGGCCGACCCGCAGATAGCGCAGCGCCACGAACATGGTGAATTCGTCGCGGTTGATACCCAACAGCACCGGCACCGCGGCGGCCTGGCCATCTTGGCCCTCGCCGAACACCCGCATCGGATCGGTTGGCAGCGACGGGGTTCCGACCACCGGGCCGCTGAGGTGGTCGGTGCCGAACCGGGCGTACCAGAGCGGCTTGGTCAACCGATCGGCCGGCAGCGCCCGCAGGCACCTGGCGACATCCGCGTCATCGTGGTCGGCGCAGCCCACCGATTCGGTGTATTCGCGGCTGATCCGCCGGGCCTCGGGCACCTCGACCTGAGCCTGGCACGGCCCGCTCTGAATGATCGCGGACCGGAACAGTCCTTTCGACTCCGGTGCGGCCAGGTGGTCACAGACCGACATGCCACCGGCCGATTCGCCGGCGACGGTCACCTTCGCCGGGTCACCGCCGAACTCGGCGATGTTGTCACGCACCCAGCGCAGCGCCGCCTGTTGGTCGGCCAGTCCATAGTTGCCGGCCTCCCCCAGCGCGGAGTCGGCCAGGAAGCCCAGCGCTCCCAGTCGGTAGTTGATGGTGACGACGATGATGCGGCCGCGGACCGCGAGCCGTTGGGCGTGATAGATGTCGCCGGCGCCACGCATGAAGCTGCCGCCGTGGATCCACACCATGACCGGCAGCGGTTCGGCGGCCGACCCGGTCGGCGTCCACACGTTGAGCGTCAGGCAGTCCTCGCTGATCGGGTCCACCTCGGCGGCATCCGGCTGGACGCACCACGGCCCACGCTTGACGGCCTCGCGCACCCCCGGCCAGGCCGGCATCGGCGCCGGCGGCTGCCAGCGCAGCGGCCCGACCGGTGGCGCCGCATAGGGGATCCCCTGGAACAGCCGGTGATCCGGGCCGACCGTGCCGCGCAGCAACCCGGCGGCGGTCCGCACCACGTCGGTGTTCAGCGCGACCGCGTGGGCCGGGACACCCGACTGCGACGACGCCCCGTCGGAGCGGGCGCACCCGGCGGCCAGCACCGCGATCACCGCCAGTGCGGCGGCACCCACCCGCAGTGCACGGCGCGGCCTTGATCCGGTCAACATGACCGATGAGCCTAATCGGCCGGATCGACGTAAATCGCCACCACGGCGGGTGAATTTCACCGACACTGGAGAAAAGCTGACACCTGTCAAAAAATCCACGGGGCGAGGAGTCGACGTTGAGTACACCGATCATTGATGAGGCCGCCCGGGTGTTCGCCGATCCGACCGCCTACGCCGACGAACCGCGGCTGCACGCGGCCCTGACCCATCTGCGAGCCAATGCACCGGTGTCGCTGGTGGACCACCCGCCCTACCGCCCGTTCTGGGCCATCACCCGGCACGCCGACATCATGGCGATCGAGCACGACAACGCGCTGTGGATCAACGAACCGCGGCCGGTGCTGGCAGCCGCCGCAGCCGACGATCTGCAGCGCTCGCTGCTGGACTCCGGTATGGGGCTGCGCACCCTGATCCACATGGACGATCCACACCACCACAAGATGCGCACCATCGTCTCGGACTGGTTCCGCCCCAAGGCAATGCGGGCGATGAAGACCCGGGTCGACGAACTCGCCGCGCGCTATGTCGAGAAGATGGTGCAGATCGGCCCGGAATGCGATTTCGCCCAGGAGATCGCGGTCAACTACCCGCTGTACGTGATCATGTCGCTGCTGGGGCTACCGGAATCCGATTTCCCCCGGATGCTCAAGCTCACTCAGGAGCTGTTCGGCGGGGACGACGAGGAATACCGGCGCGGCTTCACCCCCGAGGAGCAGCTGCCGGTGCTGCTGGACTTCTTCGCCTACTTCGCGGAGTTGACCGCCGCGCGGCGGGCGCAGCCGACCGAGGATCTGGCCTCCACCATCGCCAACGCCACCATCGACGGGGCGCCGCTGTCCGATATCGACACCGCCTCCTACTACGTCATCATCGCCACCGCCGGCCACGACACCACCAGCGCGGCGATCAGCGGCGGCATGCGCGCACTCATCGAACACCCCGATCAGCGGGAGCGGTTGCGCGCGGATCTGAACCTGATGCCGACCGCGGTCGAGGAGATCATCCGGTGGGTGACCCCGGTCAAGGAGTTCATGCGGACGGCCACCGCCGACACCGAAGTGCGCGGAGTGCCGATCGCCAAGGGGGAATCGGCGTATCTGTCCTACGTTTCGGCCAATCACGACGAGGATGTGTTCGACGACCCGTTCACCTTCGACGTGGGGCGCGACCCGAACAAGCACCTGTCGTTCGGCCACGGGGTGCACTTCTGCGTAGCCTCCGCGTTGGCCCGGATGGAGATCAACAGCTTCTTCACCGCCCTGCTGCCGCGGCTGGAAGCCATCGAGCTGGCCGGTGCGCCGCAGCTGGTCGCCACCACGTTCGTCGGCGGCACCAAGCACCTGCCCGTCCGCTACCGGCTGCGCTCCTGATCACGCAGCAGCGACGCGGCCCGATGGGCCAGCATCGCGATCGTCGCGTGTGGTCCGCGGCTGGGGATCCGGGGTAGCGCCGAGCCGTCGATCACCCACAGCCCCTCGACGCCGCGCACCCGGCAGCGTGCGTCCAGCACCGCGGACTCATCGTCGTCGGCGCCCATCGGCGCGCTGCCGCACAGGTGCTGGGAGGTCGACCAATGCGGCGGTGCAGCATCGACTTTCATGCCGAGCATCTCCCCCACCAGTTTCAATCCTCCGCGCAATGCCGCGGCGTCGCCGGGTTCGGTGTCGTAGCGGTGTTCGATCCGCGGCTGCACCCGCGGGTCCGCGGAGACCAGGGTCAACCGCCCCCGCCCCCGCGGTGTCATCAGCGCCACGCCGATCTGCGGTGGCTCCGCCGGCCCGGATTCACCGAGCAAGGTGGCGAAACCACTGGTATAGGGCCGGATCTCGACGTCGCCGTGGTGCAATACCGCCTCGAGCGCCGGCCGGCCCGGCGTCCCATCCCAGTCGGCCGCGACCAGCCACTCCGGGTGATCTGCACACTGGGCCCCGACCGGCAGCGCGGAACGCACCTCGATGCCCACCTGCTGCAGCATCGCCTCCTCGCCCACCCCGGACAGCATCAGCAGGTGCGCGGATTCGATCGCCCCGGCGCACAGGATGATTCGATCTGCGGACAGTCGCAGCGGGCCGTCCGGCCCGATCGTATGAACCGCCACGGCCCGTCCGCGTTTGATCTCCACCCGGACCGCCTGGGTCTCGGTGCGAACCGTCAGGTTCGGCCGGCCCAGGGCGGGCACCAGGAAGGCGGCACCAGGGCCGGTGCGCACACCGGTAGCCGTGATGTTGAGCGGCACCGCGCCCACCCCAGGTTGCGAGGTAATCGTCGCGTCATTGAGGTCGGCGATCCACTCGCACCCAGACCGAACTGCGGCATCAATGAATCGCGCAGTCCCATCACACATTTCGCGACTACGACGAACCGGAATCGGACCGGAGTCGCCGTGCTGAGCGCCAGTGAAGTCGAGATCCGTCTCGACGGCCCGAAAGGATGCCAGCACGTCGGGCCACGACCAGCCCGGCAGTCCGCCGCTGAAGTCCTCCGGGCGCCCCCGGCAGAAGTAGCCGCCATTCACCGCTCCGGAACCACCGATGGTCGCGCCGCGTGTCAGCCGCGCCACTTCGTCCGGCCCGCCGGTCAACTCGGACTCATATCGCCGCACCAGCCGGCTGTCGGCTCCGATGGGCAGCAGGGTGGCGTCTGCGGCCTGCGCCGCCAGTACCGGATCGGCCAGCCCCACCCCGGCTTCCAGCACCGTCACGGTGCAGGCCGGATCGAACGAAAGCCGTTCGGCCACAATCGACCCTGCACTTCCAGCCCCCACCACCAGGGCATCGCTGTGCAGCTCCGGACCGACCAAGGCGACCTAGCTGCGGATCTGCGGCTTGAGTGCGGCCAGGTTGCCCTCCCGCAGGACGCCGCTCCACAGGCCGGCGCCGTAGGCGAGGTCGTCGACCCGCTTGAGCAGCAGGTAGGCCGGCAACCCCAGCGGCCGGACGTCATCGCCGTCCAAGCGCGCGTGGCGCAGCCAGTCCACGACTCCATCGCAGATCGCGGCCAACAGGACCACCTGACGGCAGCGCTGCGACACCAACGCCGCCAGCAGTGCGATAGGCCAGTAGTGCCGGCACAGCGCCGAGGCGATCTGCAGCCCGGCGGCAGCCAGGCCGCGCAGCGTGACCGCCAGTACGTCCGCGGGGGCGGTCTCCGGGCCGCGCATGGCCTTCGCAACCCGGTGGCCGGTCAGTGCGGCGATCGCCATCGATACCAGGTAGCCCAGCGCCGAACCGAGCGCCATCAGCGCCCAGCCCGCCAGCGCCCAACCGGAGATCACCATCGGAGCAGTCTTGTCCGGGTGGCGGGCCGACAACGGCGCCGCCGAGCCACCGTAAAACGCTTTGCGCGCAACCCAATCGCGCGGTGTGACGCGGTGTTCGTGCGCTACCAGCGCGATCGGCTCGTAGCGCAGCCGGCTGCCGGCATCGACCAACCGCCAGCACAGGTCGACGTCTTCCCCAGAGCGCAGTTCCTCGTCGAAGCCACCCAGGTCCTGCAGCGCCGAACGGCGGCAGATGATCGCCGCACTCGGAACGTAGGCGACCTTGCCGTAGGGAACCACCGGTGCCTCACAGGCGCCCAGATCCAGCGACGAACGGATGGCCTCGTACCGCGCGACCAGGTGATCACTGTCGGCCATGCCGACGATGCGCGGGGCCGCCAGTGCCACGGTCGGGTCGCAGAAGTGCCCCAGCAACGCCTCCAACCAGCCTCGGCGGGGCACCACGTCGGAGTCCAGGAACGCCACGAAGTCCGTCTTACAGGCCGCCAGCCCGGTGTTACGCGCGGCGGCCGGCCCCCTGTTCGTCGGGTGACGCACCACCTCGACTTCGCAGCAGTGCGCCGCCGTCAGATCCTCCTGGCAGACCGGGACCTGCGATCCGTCGTCCACCACGATCACCCGCAGGCCACGCAGCGAAGCCAGCAGCCGCTGAAGACCGGCGACGTTGTCCCGCACCGGAATAACGACCGTCACATCCCGATGCGACGGGCCGCCGGCCGGGCGTGGATGGGCGACCGTGGCGTCCAGCAGGGTGCGGGCCAGTTGCGCGCTGACCGCGTCACGTACCTCCAGTCGGCCGTCGGACAGCAGCGACTGGGCCGCTGGCGCCAACCGGAGCAGTCGAGTGGGCGAACCGCCCAGCAATGCCGACCCACGGCCCAGCACCCGAACCCGTCGGTCGACTTGCACGGCGAAGCCGTCGGGCAGCCGGGTCATCGGAGCATTCCGTTCGGCCCGGGCGCCCAGGTCTCGATCGCCGCGACGCCGCCGCCGACCATCTCGGCAAAGGTCCGCCGCCCCTCTTCGGCGCTGGCGGTGGTCGGATCACCCAGCACACCGACCGCACTGACCGCCGCGACGCCGCCGCGACGCATGGCCGGCAGCAACTCCGCCAACGGGGCACGATTGCCCGGTCGCGCCTGAGAGATCCTTACCTCGTCCGGCGAAAGGTACAGCAGCAGTGACGTTTCGGTGTGGCCGGCATGCGCATCCGCATCCTGAGCAGCACACGCCAGCCAGGCCACGTCACGGGCCTCGAAGCGCAGCAGGCGTACCGCTTCGGCGAGCGCGGGTATGTTGCCGCCGTGGCCGTTGACGAAGACCACGCGCTGGCACCAGCAGCAGGCCGAGCGGCCGAACTCCACCAGCAGCCGGGTGAGCGCCTCGGTGCCGATCGAGATGGTTCCGGGGAAGCTCTGGTGCTCGCCGCTGGCGCCGTAGGCCACCGCCGGCGCCACCGGCCAGTCCTGCCCGGGCCACGAGGCGGCCAGCCGGTCAGACGTCGCCCGGGCAAGGGCCTTCGCGATCCGGGTATCGGTGTCCAGTGGCAGATGCGGACCGTGCTGTTCTGTCGACCCCACCGGGACCAGCAGCGTCACCGATCGGCCCGGTAGCTGGCTCTGTAGCTCGTTCGATGTCGAACAACCGAGCTCGCCACGGACCGCCATCGGTCGATGGTAAGCGAATTCACCTGTCGTACACCAGTTGTTGACGGTTCTGACAACCAGATATTTTCCCCGGCTGCCCGCGGACCGATCCCGGGTATTCACGTCCGTCTCGCCCGCCACGGGCGTATCAGGTTTGGGTTCCGACTTCGCAGGTCGGCGCGTCGACCGGGCTACCCGGCGGCGCCGGAAGGCACACCGAGGGTCCGGGTGAAACCGGCCGGAATCAGGATGTCGTCCGGCGACAGGTCGTGCACCGAGGCCCGCCCGAGCCCCATCAGGGCCGAGTCGATGCCGCCGCGCAGGATGTCCAGAACGTTCTCCACACCGGGCTGGCCGGCCGCGGCCAGACCCCAGAGGTAGGCGCGGCCGATCATCACCGCCCGGGCGCCCAGCGCAAGCGCCTTGACGACGTCGCTGCCGCGGCGGACGCCGCCGTCCAGCAGCACCTCGATCTGGTCTCCCACCGCTTCGGCGATGGCCGGCAGTGCGCGGATGCTCGCGGGTGTGCCGTCCAGGTTGTTGCCACCGTGGTTCGACACCGAGATCGCCGAAACACCTGCATCCACAGCCCGTTTCGCGTCATCGACGCGCATCACACCCTTGAGCATGAAGGGCCCACCCCACAGCTCCCGCAGCCATGCGATGTCCTCCCAGGTGGGCGGCGGGGTACCCATCCACTCACCGTAGGCCTGGAAGAACGGCGGGCCGGGTTCGCCGCGTCGCGCCTGGTTGGGCACCCGCAGGGTCGGCGGGCGCATGGTCTTGGCCCACTGCAGGAACCACCGGGGCCGGGTCACGGCCTCCGGCATCATCTTGACCATGGTTTTCAGATCCATCTTTTCCGGGATCGTCGGGCTGCCCCAGTCCCGGCCGTGCGAGAAGCTCCAGTCGGTGGTCGCGATCATCCCGACCGCGCCGGCCTCGCGGGCCCGCTCCGCCCGCTCGGCGATCGCATCGCGCCCGCCCAGCCAGTAGATCTGGAAGAACGTCTTGGGGTTGGCGGCGATGACCTCTTCCATCGGCTTGCTGGCGAACGACGACAGTCCCATCGCGGTGCCACGGGCCGCCGCCGCCCGCGCCACGGCGACCTCACCGTCGGGGTCAACCGCCTGCACACCCGTCGGGGAGATCATCACCGGTAGTGAGAGCTCTTGTCCCATAACCGTTGTCGACAGTTCACGATTGGCATGGGCACCGACCACATGCGGGGCGAATCCCAGTTCGCTGAACGCCGCCACATTGTCACTGACGGTCAGGCCCTTTTCGCTGGCCGAGATCAGGGATGAGTATGCCGATTTGGGAAGCCGCTTGCGTGCCCGTTCCTGGGCTATGGCGACGGTTTCGAACCAGATATCACGAGGCATGCGTCAGAGGGGACTTTCATCGCAGAGCCGCTTGGGCGGCTTGGTGGGGGTGATCAGAGTCAGGGATCGCGGTGTGCTGCTGCGCTTTCCGCGCGAGTGGTCGCTGCTCGGGCGGGGCTTGCTCCGCTCGCCGGCCAGCGCCTCCTCGCCGAACCCGCGAACGCACTCCGGGTCGGGCCCATCCATCGGCAGGCCGGTGAAGAACTTGGCGGCCATGCAGCCGCCCCGGCAGGTGTCGAACAGCGGGCAGCTGGCGCACGCGCCACCGGCCTTCGGGTTGCGCAACTCCTGGAAGAGTTCGGAGTGCTTCCACACATTGTCGAAGCCGCCGTCGGTCAAAACGTTTCCGGCCAAGAACTCGTCGTGGATGGCGAACGGGCAGGCATAGACGTCGCCCACCGGGTCGATCAGGCAGACCACCCGCCCGGCCCCGCACATGTTCAGCCCGGCCAACGCGCCGGATTCGCCGAGCGGCGCCAGGTGGAAGAACGAGTCACCGGTCAGCACGCCCTCGCCCTTGGCGACCAGCCAGTTGTAGAGCTGCTTCTGCTGTGCGGCGGTGGGATGCAGGTCGTCCCAGACGTCCACGCCCCGGCCCGACGGCCGCAGCCGCGTGATCCGCAGGGTGGCGCCGTATCGCTTTGCCAGCTCGGCGAAGTCGTCGAGCTGGTCGATGTTGTGGCGGGTCGCCACGACGGAGATCTTCGCGTCGGCGAAGCCGGCCGCGGCCAGGTTCTCCAGCGCCCGGATCGCCATGTCGAAGGAGCCTTTGCCCCGGATCGGGTCGTTGACCTCGGCGGTGGCTCCGTCCAGTGAGATCTGCACGTCGACGTAGTCGCTGGCGGCCAGTTTGGCGGCCACCTCCGGGGTGATCCGCAGGCCGTTGGTGGAGAACTTCACCCCGACGTGATGGGCGGTGGCGTAGTCCACCAGCTCCCAAAAATCGTCTCGGACTGTGGGTTCCCCGCCGCCGATGTTGACGTAGAACACCTGCATGCGTTCCAGCTCGTCGATGATGTCCTTGCACTGCTGCGTGGACAGCTCACGCGGGTCACGCCGGCCCGAGGCGGACAGGCAGTGCACACACGCCAGGTTGCAGGCGTAGGTGAGCTCCCAGGTCAGACAGATCGGCGCATCGAGGCCGTGCTCGAAGTGCTCGACCAGGGTCGGTGCGACGGCTGGGGCGCTCACGGTGTCTCCTTGGGCTCGGCTGCGATCAGGATTTGGGACGACGCCAGGACGCCCAGGGCGCGCAGGTAGGCCGGCTCCGCCGCGGCGTCGATCCCGGCGGCGCGGCAGGCCGCCCGGGCGTCGGGGTGTTCGGCCAGTGAGTTCACCAGCGTGACCATGGTCAGGGTCTTCAGGAACGACAGCTTGCGCGTCCCGAAGTGATACAGCAGCGCGCCGAAAGACTCAGGCCGGACCGACACCTGCGGATGCAGGCGCCAGGCACGGTCCGGGTCGAAGGTGTCCACGACGTCGGAGGCGCGCGCCGCTTTTGCGGCGGCGGACACGGTCAGTAGACCCCGCACATCCCGTCGATGGACACCTCTTCGACCAGGCTCTCGGTCACGATCTCGGCGTTGGTGTCGTTCTGCTGGTTCTGGTCCATGACCCGGGCCTCTCTCACGTTCAAGTTCGACAATCAGCTGTCGTGTCGGTCACAATCTCGGACAGAATATGGCATCGAGTGCCGTAAAGGAAGTGGGTCTGTCAGATGGGCGGTATGCCGGGACCGCGGCCCCGCGCCGGTCGGCGCCGCTCCACCACTCGTCAACACATCTCCGACGTGGCGATCGACCTGTTCGCCACTCGAGGGTTCGATGAGGTCAGTGTCGACGACGTCGCACGGGCCGCGGGTATCGCCCGCCGCACCCTGTTCCGGTACTACGCCTCGAAGAACGCCATCCCGTGGGGCGATTTCGACGCGCACCTGCAACAGTTGGCCGAGTTGCTCGACGGTATCGATCCCGCCGCCCCGCTGGGCGACGCGTTGCGCGAAGCGTTGTTGGCGTTCAACACCTTCGACGCCAGCGAGACCACCCGGCATCGTCGCCGGATGCGGGTGATCCTGCAGACCGACGAGCTGCAGGCGTATTCCATGACGATGTACGCGGGCTGGCGCGGCGTCATCGCCGAGTTCGTGTCGCGACGGGTCGGCGTGGACTCGACCGACCTGCGCCCGCAGACGGTGGCGTGGACGATGCTCGGGGTGGCGCTCAGCGCCTACGAGCGCTGGCTGGGCGACGAGTCGTTGTCGCTGCCGCAGGTTCTCGGCGAGGCGTTCGACGCCATCCGCGGCGGCCTGGACTGACCAGGCCCCCTCAGCCCGCGATGTCGCGGTAGGCGGTGACGACCGGTTCGAGTTCGTCGGGGGTGGCGCCATGCATGATCACCGCGTCGGCGCCGTAGTCGAACTCCCGCCGAACACGCTCCGCGCAGCGGCTCGCGGGCCCGGTCGCGGCCGGCTGGAGCCATTCCTCGGGGATCAACGTCGCGATGTGCTCGATCTGCGCGGCGGTGGCCTTGTGATCGATGCCTCCCGCGATCGAGGTCACCACCGGATCGGCCCGGAACCGTTGCAGCACCGCGGGATCCCAGTCGTTGGTGCGCACCAGCAGATCGCCGTAGCCCTGTAGATAGGTGGCCAGCCGAGCCACGGTCTTCTTCAGCCGAAGCTCCTCGGGCAGATGGTCGCCGACCGTGGCGAAACACGACCACACCCGCACCGCGTCCGGATCGCGCCCGGCCCGCTCCGCGGCGTCCTTGACGGCTCGCACGCAGCGCCCCAGGGTTTCCGGCGTGAAATAGGTGTGCAACACCACGTCGTCGAACAGCCTGCCGCCCAACGCCAGGGTGTTCGGGCCGAAGGCGACCAGCGCCAGCCGGATGTCCTCGTCGAAGTCGGGGTCCAGCGCCAGCACCGGGTAGCGGCCCATCGGCCCGTCGTGGTTGACGATGACCTCACCGCGCCACAACCGCCGCATCACCTGCGCCCAGTCGGCCATCTGCGCCGTCGTCACCGCCGGAATGCCGAACCCGGCGTAGATCGGGCCGATCCCGCGTCCGATGCCCAGGGTGAAGCGTCCGCCGGACAGCCGGTGCAGGGTGCTCGCCCATGATGCGGTGATCAGCGGATGGCGGGTGTTGTGATTGGTCGCCGCCGTCGCGATGCGCATCCGACCGGTGACCGCGCATGCCGCACCGGCCAGCGACGAGGCCTCCTTGACGTTCCAGCGCTCGGAGATGAAAGCGGTTCCGAAACCGAGTTCTTCGCCGCGGCGGGCCTCGTCCATCAGCGTGGCCGGTCCTTCACCGCCGGCCCCGGCCAGCAGGTAGTAGCCCAGCTCGTCGAGCACGCGATCGGATCGTCCCATGACCACACTCCCTGTATCGATGGGTTTACGGTACGGTATTCAGTTAGGCTTCGCGAGAGGACACCGATGAAGGTTCCCTTCACTTGGAAGGTCACCGGCTGGTTCATGATCGGCTGGTCACCCGAGTTCGAAACCGGAAAGACCCGCGCGTTGCACTACTTCGGTGAGGACATGGTCGCCTACCGGAGCGAATCCGGTGAGCTGCACGTGATGGAGGCGCACTGCAAGCACCTCGGCGCCCACCTGGGTCACGGCGGCAAGGTCGTCGAGGATCGCGTCGAGTGCCCGTTCCACGGCTGGCAGTGGGGGCCCGACGGCTGCAACAAGTTCATTCCCTACCAGCCGGACCGGCCGAACAAGGCGTTGCGCCTTCGGGTGTACCCGGTCATCGAGCAGCACGGCTGCGTGTTCGTCTGGCATCACCCCGACGGCGCAGAACCCCAGTGGGAGATGCCGGACATCTTCGGCAAGTTCCCCCAGTTCACCGCCGGACCGCAGGACTACTACCGGGCCTATCCGGAGTTCTCCCGGCGCCTGGAGGACGAGCCGGTGCATCCGCAGATCGTCGCCGAGAACGCCGCCGACAGTGCGCATTTCCAGTACGTGCACCACGCGACGGTGACCCCGCGGGTGCTGGACTGGAAGATGGCCGACCGCGAGTGGCACTTCGTGGCCGGCTTTCCGGATGCCAACAGCGACGACCCCGATGCGATGGCGCTGCGCTTCCACTCGCACCTGTTCGGTCTCGGCGGCGCGATCAGCATCTTCGAAGGCGTGCAGCAGCACCGACTGATCTTCACCTGCACACCCGTCGAGGAGGGCCGCTCCGATCTGTTCTATTCGATCTGGTGGCCACGGCTTCCCGGCGATGACTCGCAAGCCCCACCGGACGAGATCCGGGCGCGGGTGGAGAAACAGTTCTTGTCCACGGTGGAAGACGACCTGGGCATCTGGCGCCACCAGCGCTACATCGAGCATCCGGCCCTGGCCAAGGTGGACGCGAAACCGTTTATGACGCTGCGGAAGTGGGCGACGCAGTTCTACGATGTGCCGCCGGGCGAAGCCGCCCCGACATGACGGTCACGCTGACCGAACTGGTGTCACCCGAGCACACCGCGGTCGTCACCCAGGAGCTGCAGGGCGCGGTCGTCGGCCCCGACGCCGGGCTTCGGATGCTCGCCGACGCGGCCCGCATCCAAGCGCTGCCGAACATCCACCGGCTGCTGCCGGCGGCCCGAGTCGCCGGGGTGCAGGTGGTGCACTGCCTGGTGCACCGGCGGCCCGACGGGTTGGGCTCCAACCACAACGCGCGGCTGTTCGCCGCCGGCCGCCGCGCCGTGGACATCACCCCCGGCAGCCCCGGCGCCACCCTGCTGCCCGAGTTCGGACCGGAACCGTCCGACCTGGTGCTCAGCCGATGCCACGGGGTGGGGCCGATGGGCGGGACCGACCTGGACGCGGTGCTGCGCAACCTCGGCGTGTCCACCATTGTCGCCGTGGGGGTCTCGTTGAACGTGGCGATCCCGAACCTGGTCATGGATGCGGTCAATGCCGGCTACCGGGTGGTGCTGCCCCGCAATGCGGTGGCCGGCGTGCCCGCCGAGTACGGCGAGGCGGTCATCGACAACACCCTGTCGCTGCTGGCGAGCATCACCACCACCGAGGAGCTGGTGCAGACGTGGCGGCCCTGACCCAGTTCACCGTTCCGGCCGTCACCGCCGCGGTGGCCGCGGCGATCGGAGAGCGGGACCTGGTGATTCAGGGCGACAAGCGATTGCGCTACGCCCAGGTCGTCGAACGGTCCAACCGGCTGGCGTCGTATCTGCATTCGCGCGGGCTGGGCTCCCACACGCCGCGATCGGAGCTGGCCGCCCACCAGACCGGTCAGGATCTGCTGGGGATCTACGCGCACAACGGCAACGAGTTCGTCGAGACGCTGCTGGGCGCCTTCGCCGCCCGGGTGGCGCCGTTCAACGTCAACTACCGCTATGTCCGCGGTGAATTGGCTTACCTGCTGACCGATTCCGGTGCGACCGCGCTGGTTTACCACGCCGCGTTCGCCCCGACGCTGGCCGAGGTGCTGCCCAGCCTGCCGCGGCTGAAGGTGCTGATCCAGATCGCCGACGACTCCGGCAACGCGCTGCTCGACGGCGCCGTGGACTACGAGGCGGCGCTGGCCGCCGGCTCACCACAGCCGCCACCGGTGCAGCCCTGCGGTGACGATCTGTACGTGCTCTACACCGGCGGCACCACCGGCATGCCCAAGGGTGTGCTCTGGCGTCAGCAGGACATCTTCATGGCGTCGTTCGGGGGTCGCAACCTCATGACCGGGGAACCGATCGGTTCGACTGACGAGGTGGTGGCACGCTGTGTGGCCAACCCCGGAACCAAGTTGATGATCCTGCCGCCGCTGATCCACGGCGCCGCCCAGTGGGCGGTGATGATGGCGATCAACACCGGGCAGACCCTGGTGTTCCCTTCCGTGGTGGACCATTTCGATGCCGACGATGTGGTGCGCACCATCGAGCGGGAGAAGGTGATGATCGCGACGGTGGTCGGCGATGCGATGGCCCGGCCGCTGGTCGACGCGGTCGCCAAAGGCGACGCCGACGTGTCGTCGTTGGCGGTGGTGGCCAACGGCGGGGCTCTGCTGACTCCGTTCGTCAAGCAGCGGATCGTCGAGGCCTTGCCGGGTGCGGCGGTGATCGACGGGGTGGGGTCATCGGAGACCGGCGCGCAGCTGCATCACGTGTCGACCGCGGGTGCGGTGTCGACCGGGATGTTCGCCGCCGGGCCGGACACCTGCGTGGCGGCCGACGATCTCGGCTCGGTGCTGCCACCCGGCCACGACGGCCTGGGCTGGCTCGCGCAGCGAGGCTTCGTCCCGCTGGGCTACCTGGGCGATGCCGCCAAGACCGCGGCGACGTTCCCGGTGATCGACGGTGTGCGCTATGCCATTCCGGGCGACCGGGCCCGTCAGCGCGCGGACGGAACCGTTGAGTTGTTGGGCCGCGACTCGGCGACGATCAACACCGGCGGCGAGAAGGTCTTCGCCGAGGAGGTCGAGACCGCCATCGCTTCGCATCCGGCCGTCGCCGACGTGGTGGTCGCGGGCCGTCCGAGCCAGCGGTGGGGGCAGGAGGTGGTGGCCGTGGTCGCCCTTTCCGGCGAAACCGGCGCCACCGCCGCCGAACTCATCGAGCACGCCGCCGAATCACTGGCCCGCTACAAGCTGCCCAAGGAGATCGTGTTCCGGCCGGTGATCGTGCGCAGCCCGGCCGGCAAGGCCGACTACCGTTGGGCCCGCGAACAGGCCGCTTCGGGTTAGTGGTGCTTCGCCAGCCGTCGGTTGGTCCGGTTGCGCGCCCTGCGCAACATGGTGTCGGCGTAGAACCGCATCCCGGGCCGAAACGGCGGCGCCGCGGTTCCGGTCAGGCTGAACGGCAGGTCGGATCCGACCACGGTCCGGTAGTGACTGAAGGCGTCGAAGCCCGCCTTGCCGTGATAGGCGCCCATGCCGCTGCGCCCCACCCCGCCGAACGGCGCGCCGGAGGGGATCATCTGCGCGGCGAAGTCGTTGCGGGCAACGCCACCACTTCTGGTGCGCCGCACAAAATCCCGGAACTGCCTGCCGTCCGGCCCGAACCAGTAGGCGACCAGCGGCGCGGGCCGCGCGTTGATCGCCTCGATCGCCTCGTCGAGGTCGGCGTAGCCCTGCACCATCAACACCGGCCCGAAGATCTCCTCCTCGGCGATGCGCATGGAGGCATCCACGTCGCGCACGATGGTCGGTGCGATCTTGCGGGTTCCGCGGTCCGGCAGCACTTCCCCGATCGGTACGACGGTCTCCACAGCGGCGCCGCGTTCGACGGCGTCGCCGATCAGGCCCAGCACCCGGTCGTAATTGGCTTCGTTGACGCTCGAGCAGTAGTCGTCGTTGGCCAGGATGGACGGGAACATCTCCTGCAGCGTGGAGCGGGCGACATCCACGAATGCGTCGATGTCGCGGTCGGGCACGAGTACATAGTCCGGGCAGACGCAGACCTGGCCGCCGTTGACCATTCGGGCCGAGGCGATCCGTTTCGCCGATCGGCGCAGGTCTGCGTTGGGGGCCACCACGACGGGGTTCTTTCCGCCCAGTTCCAGGGTCACCGGCACCAGGTTCTCGGCGGCGGCGCGCTGCACCAGGGTGCCCACCGACGGTGAGCCGGTGAAGAACACGTGGTCGAACGGCAGCCCGGCGAATGCGGCCGCAATGTCGGGGCCGCCGGTGACGACGGCGAGCTCGTCGTCACCGAAGTAGTTCGGCGCGGTCTGTTTCATCAATTCGGCGGTGTGCGAGGTGATCTCGGACATCTTGATCATCACCCGGTTGCCGGCCGCGAAGGCCGCGGACGCCGGCAACACCACCAGGTTCAGCGGGAAGTTCCAGGGCCCGATGATTCCCACCACGCCCAGCGGACTGGGCTGCACCTCGGCGCGCAGCCCCGCCAGCCGCGCCGCGCGCAGCAGTTTGCCGGAGCGCATCCACGCCTTGACGTGCGCTCGGGTGTGCTCGATGACCGGGATGATGCCGACGACCTCGGTGAACAGCGATGCCGCCCGCGACCGGGTGCCGAAGTCTTCGGCCATCGCCTCGGCGAAGGCGTCGGCGTTGTCCAGCACCAGGGCCAGCAACCGATCGATGCGGTGGCGCCGAACGGCCAGGCTCGGCGGCCCCTCGGCCAAAAAGGACCGCCGCTGCCGATCCAAAAGGTTCGCCAGGTCGGTCACGACAGGTCCAGCGGCCCGGTTTCGGCCACTGTGCGCAGCTGGCCCAGCTCGACGCCACGATCGGCGGCCGCCTCGATGCACGCTGCGACGTCTTTACGCATGAAGGGCGCAACGACTTTGCCGAAGTTCTGCACTCCCCCGGCCGACTGCACGTATGTCGCGGCCCGACTGCCGCCGCTGCAGTGTTCCAGCGCCGCGAACAGGCTGGTCTCGGGCACTCCGAGGTTCTTCGCCAGTTCGACCGCGCCGGCGACGAGTTGCGCGTTGGAGGCGAACAGCACGTTGTTGATCAGTTTGAGGTTGAGTGCGGTGCCGAGGCCGCCGGTGGTGATCACCGGGTCGGCGTAGGCGGCCAGCACCGGCTGGGCGCGCGCCACCGCGTCGTCGGGCCCGCCGAGCAGTACCGTCAGCTTTCCGGCGGCGATGTCGTGGGCGCCGCCACTGACCGGCGCATCGACCAGCACCGGGCCGTCGGGAAATTCCGCCATCAGGTTGACCAGCGTGCTCACCGTTCCGGTGGTGTGCGAGACGACGACCGTGCCCGCCTTGGCATTGGCCATCAGCCCGTCGGGCCCGGTGGCGACCTCGAGCAGTTGGGCGTCGGAGAACAGGCAGCTGATCACGATGTCGGCTTCACCGGCGACCGCGGCGACCGAGTCCACCGGCACCGCACCGGCCGCCGCCAACCTTTCGCGCACCTCGGGGCGGCGGGCGTAGACCTGCACGGAAAAGCCGGCGCCGACCAGACGCCCCACCATCGGCTCACCCATCTTGCCGGCTCCGACAAACCCGACGACCTGGCCCGTTGCGCTCATTCTCGGCTCCTCGCGGCAGCTTTCGGCTTTCCCGTAACGCCAACCGTAGCATTGTCCACCGGCGCCGAGTTCGTTACAGTCATGCTTACTGTCGCCTTTTCGGGTTCATCAGAGGAAGCCATGACCGTAGCCAGCCCATCGACGTCACCGCACCCCTACCACCGGATCGACATCTCCGAACCCAGCTTCTGGGGCAACGACTTCCGCAGCCGCGATGACAGCTTCGCCACTTTGCGCGGCGAACCGGGCTTGACCTGGCACCGGCCCATGCCGGCCGTCTTCCCGCACGAGGAGACCGGTTACTGGGCGGCGACCCGGCATGCCGACGTCAAGTTCATCAGCCAGCACGAAGAGCTGTTCTGTTCCAGCGAAGGGGTCAGCGTCGATCCGATGCCCGCCGAGATCCAGCGCAACATGACGTTCTTTCTGGCGATGGATCCGCCCGACCACACCCGATACCGCAAGCTCATCAGCTCGGGATTCACCCCCCGACAGGTGCGACGCATCGAGGACCAGATCAAAGCCAACGCCCGCAACATCGTCGACGACCTGCTGGCGCAACTGCACACTGGTGAGCAGATCGATTTCGTCGCAAGCTGTTCCGGGCAGCTGCCGATGCGCACCATCTCCGACATGATCGGTATCGATCCCGCCGATCAGGAGAAGGTCGCCTACGCCGCCGAATGCCTGTTCAGCGGCAGCGACGACGAGTACGCCTCCCTGGAGGAGCGGGCCGTACACGTGATGACGCAGCTGGGCGTGCTGTCCAATTCCGGCGTCGAGCTGGCCCGGCGGCGCCGCACCGAGCCGCACGACGACCTGATGACGGAGCTGGTCAACGCCGAGGTCGACGGCCACCGGCTCACCGACGAAGAACTCGGCTCCTTCATGGTGCTGCTGGGCTCGGCGGGCAACGACACCACCAAGCAGGCCACCACCCACGCGTTCAAGGCGCTCGTCGATCACCCCGAGCAGCGGGCCTGGCTGCTGGCGGACTTCGACAACCGGATCGGGGCCGCGGTCGAGGAGTTCGTGCGCTGGGCGACACCGGTGCTCGCTTTCGCCCGCCACGCGGTGGCCGACACAGAGGTCGCCGGGACGCCGATCAAGGCCGGCGAGAAGGTCGCGCTGTTCTACTGTTCGGCCAACCGCGACGAGAGGGTCTACGACCGGCCGCACGAGTTCGACATCACCCGTGCCGCCAATCCGCACCTGGGGTTCGGCGGTGGCGGCGCGCACTACTGTCTGGGCACCCATGTGGCCCGGATGGAGCTGCGGCACCTGTTCTACGAGTTGCTGACCCGGATGCCGGAGGTGACGCTCGGCGAACCGGAGTACCTGCAGAGCACCTTCGTACACGGCATCAAGCGGATGCCGATCAGCCTCGCCTGACACCGGCGCGCAGACAGGAGAACTCCATGGAAAGCCCGGCTGACGTCGCCGAGGCCGCGCTGGACAAGCCGGCCGGCTACCTCCGCGACCCCTACCCGTACTTCGAGGGCAAGCGCCGCGAATGCGGCGTCTTTCCCGGCACGGTCATGGACTACTCGAAGACCCCGGCATCGCTGCGGCCCGATACGCAGTTCGCCGCCGTCTCCTTCGAGGCGGTGAATCAGGTGTTCCGCGAGTCGGATTCGTTCAACTCGCACATCTATGACGTCACGATCGGACTGTTCCTGGGTCCGACCATTCTGGCGATGGAGGGCGAGAAGCACCGCAAACACCGCAACCTGGTGTCCTCGGCGTTCAAGCGGAAGTCGCTGGCGCACTGGGAACCCGCGGTGGTGCGGCCGGTGTGCACGGCCCTGATCGATGAGTTCGTCGACGCCGGCAGCGCCGATCTGGTGCACGACTTCGCCTTCGAGTTCCCCACCCGGGTCATCTCCAAGCTGCTCGGCCTGCCCGAAGAGGATCTGCCGTGGTTCCGGCAGCGTTCCCTGGAGTTGATCAGCTACACCGTCGACCATCAGAGCGCATTCAGTTCCTCGGCGGCGCTGAAGGACTACTTCCTGGCCCAGATGGACAAGCGCAAGTCGCATCCGACCGAGGACATCATCGGCGACCTGGTCACCGCGGAAGTCGACGGCGAGAAACTCACCGACGAGGCGATCTATTCGTTCCTGCGCCTGCTGCTGCCGGCCGGGTTGGAGACCACCTACCGCGCCACCAGCAATCTGCTGTACCTGCTGCTCACCCATCCCGAACAGTTCGCCTCGGTGCGCGCCGATCATGACCTGATCGGCGCCGCCATCGAGGAGGGGCTGCGCTACGAGACCCCGCTGACCACCGTGCAGCGCACCGCCATTCGCGACACCGAGGTGGTCGGCGTCGCCATTCCGGCCGGCGCGGTGGTCGACGTGTGCATCGGGTCGGCCAACCGGGACGAAGCCCGGTGGGAGCGCCCGGCGCAGTTCGACATCTTCCGCAAGTGGATTCCGCACATCACCTTTGCCGCCGGTGAGCACACCTGCATGGGCCTGCATCTGGCCCGGATGGAGATGCGGGTGGCGATGGAATGCCTACTGGACCGGCTCACCGATATCGAACTGGTCACCGACGACGACCCGCACATCTACGGCCAGCCGTTCCGCTCGCCGCGCCGGCTGCCCGTGACGTTCGCCGCGAACACCTAGCGGCCCCTCACGCCCCGCGCGGCCGGCGGTATCCGATCGTCTTGGTCTCCAGGTATTGCGAGAACCCCTCGATCCCGCACTGCCTACCCACTCCGCTGCTCTTGTAGCCCCCGAACGGAGCATCGGCGCCGTAGTACATGCCGCCGTTGACGCCGATCGCCCCGGTACGCACCCGCCGGGCGATCGCCATCGCGCGTTCGGCCGACGCCGACACCACCGCACCGGCCAGGCCGAAGGGGCTGTCGTTGGCGATCCGCACCGCGTCGTCGTCATCGGTGAACGGCAGGATCACCAGCACCGGACCGAACACCTCGTGCTGGGCGATGGCCGCGCTGTTGTCGACGCCGACGATCACCGTGGGCTGCACGTAGTGCCCGCCGGCCAGATGTTCCGGCAGGTCGCCGAATGCATCACCGCCGGTGGTGATCTCGGCCCCATCGGCGGCGGCCTGCGCGCAGGCGTCCAGCACTCGCCGTTTGGCCTGCGCGCTGATCAGCGGGCCGACCAGGGTCTGCGGCGACACCGGGTCACCCACGGTCACCGCCGCAAACGCCGCGGTGACCGTGGCCACCACCTCGTCGTACAGGGAGGCGTGCACCAGCATTCGGGTGGTGGCGGCGCAGGCCTGCCCGGCGTGGACGCACACCCCGACCGCGCCGGGGATGACCTTGGCCGGGTCGGCGTCGTCCAGCACGATCAGCGCCGATTTGCCGCCCAGCTCCAAAAACGTGCGCTTCATCGAGTCGGCGCCCTGGCGGGCCAGCAGCTTGCCGACGGCGGTCGACCCGGTGAACGAGACCATGTCGACCCGCGGGTCGGTGCCCAAACGCCCGGCGACTTCGTTGGATTCGGTGGGCACCACGTTGACCACCCCGGCCGGGATGTCGGTGTGCTCGGCGATCAGCCGCCCCAGCCGGGTGGCGTTCCACGGGGTGTGCGGGTCGGGCTTGAGCACGACGGTGTTGCCGGCCGCCAGCGCCGGCCCCAGCTTGTTGAGGATCACCTCGATGGGGAAGTTGGACGGCGTGATCGCCGCGACCACACCCACCGGCTCTTTGACGACGGTGCGAATGTTGCGGTCGCCGAACAGTCCGCCACCGTTGAGCACCCGCTCCCACTCGAACTCGTCGATCAGCCGGGCCGGGTATCGGAGCCCATCGGCCAGTGGCCAATCGAGCTGGGCCAGTTGGGTTGTCATCACCGGGCAGCCGACTTCGGCGATCAGTTCGGTGCGCAGCTCCTCGCACTCGGCCTCCAACGCCGATTGGAGTTGTTCCAGGCAGCGCTTGCGCAGTTCGCGGTTGGTCGACCAGTCGGTGTCGTCGAAGGCGTGCCGCGCGGCACCGATCGCCCGGTCCATGTCGGCATCGTCCGCGTTCGCAGTGACACCCAGCACCCGGCCGGTTGCCGGGCTGACGTTGTCGAACTGGGCACCCGTGGCGGCTCGGACCAGTTCGCCCGCGATCAGCATTCGCGATTCGGCGTTCGCAGCGGCACGTTCACCGATTTCCACGCTGGTGATGCCCTGTTGCACGACGTCGCTCACCTGACCTCCAGCTATTTCGGATGCCCAACCGTAACCATTACAGTAGAATACTTCAATTGGCTCTCACGGCGGCAGGAGCGCACTGAGTTGATCAAGGTCATGGACGGCTTCCGGGTACTGGAGGTCGCGCAGTACACGTTCGTCCCGGCCGCCGGGGCCATCCTGGCCGACTGGGGCGCCGACGTCATCAAGGTCGAGCACCCGGTCCGCGGTGACACCCAGCGCGGGTTCATCCGGATGGGCGGCTTCGAGCTCAACCCGGACCGCCATCCCCTGATCGAGCATCCCAACCGCGGCAAGCGCAGCGTCGGTATCGACGTGTCGACATCCGGCGGGCAACAGGTGCTGCACGAGCTGGCCGCGACCGCCGACGTGTTCTTGACCAACTACCTGCCGGCCGCGCGGCAGAAGAACAGGTTCGACGTGGCCGACATCCGCGCGGTGAATCCGAACATCATCTACGCCCGCGGCAGCGCGTACGGCGACAAGGGCCCGCAGCGCGAGGTCGGCGGGTTCGACGGCACCGCGTTCTGGACCCGCAGCGGGGTGGGCCACGCCCTGAGCCCCGAAGAGCTCGGAGCCCCTATCTCCCAGGGCATCCCGGCCTTCGGCGACTCGATCGGCGGGATGAACATCGCCGGGGGGATCGCCGCCGCGCTGCTGCACCGCGAACGCACCGGGAAGGCACTCGAGGTCGACGTCTCGCTGCTTTCCACCGCGTGGTGGGCGGCCGGCGCCAGCGTGACACAGGGCATGGACACCGGCGAGACCATGCGGTCCCCGATGCCGCAATCCGGCGGCTCACCGGCGAACCCGTTCCTGGGCAACTACACCACCTCCGACGGCGGCACCATCAACCTGTGCATCGTCAGTCCGACCGGCTACATCCGGGACACCTTTGAGCACCTGGGTATCGGTGAGGCCGCCGACGACCCCCGTTTCGCCGATGTGCTGCCGCTGATGCAGAACGCCGAGGCGGCCAGCGACCTGATCGTCGCAGCGATCGGCAGTAGGCCGTTCGCGTACTGGCGCGAGCACCTCAAGACGATGCGGGGCCAGTGGGCACCGTTCCAGAGCCTGGTCGACCTGGCCTCCGATGAACAGGCCATCGCCAACGACATGATCGCCGAGGTCGACGCCGCCGACGGCGGGGCGCCGTTCAAGGTGGTGCGCGGCCCGGTGCAGTTCAACGGCGAGCCGCTGGAAACCACCCGTGCCCCGCAGGCATCCGAGCACACCGAGGTGGTGCTGATGGAACTCGGAATGGACTGGGACCGTATCGAAAAGCTCAAGGAGTCCGGTGCCATCGCCTAAACCGTGTTGAGTCTGCGCCCAGGGCGGTGCCTACTCGAACTTTTCAGCCACCAACGCAGAGTCAACGGAGGACCCCATGCCCAAAGCCCTCGCCCCCGATATCTCGACCTGGCCGGAGACCAGCCCGCAGTTGATCGCCAGCCGCTGCGCGGCCTGCGACGCGACGGTGTTTCCGGCCCAGCCACGCTGCCCGAGGTGCAGCGGCGACCAGATGGCCGAAGAACTGCTTCCCCGCAACGGAACGCTGGTGGCCTGGACCACTCAGGGATTCCCGCCCGGCCCGCCGTATCTGGGCCCCGGCGGGAAGGACTTCGTCCCGTTCGGGGTCGGCCTGGTGCAGCTCGGTGACGTCGTCCGAGTGGAAGGCCGGCTCACCGAGAACGACCCGGAGAAACTGCAGTTCGGCATGCCGGTGGAGCTGACCATGATCCCGTTCGCCGCCGACGCCGACGGCAACGAGATCATCACGTTCGCCTTCCGGCCGATCTAGGAGAACTGATGGTTAATGACGTAGCGATCATCGGGGTGGGCCTGCATCCGTTCGGCCGCTTCGACGGCAAGTCCGCGATGGCGATGGGGGTCGACGCCATCTTCGCCGCGGTGGCCGACGCCGGGGTGGACTGGAAAGACATCGGCGCGGCCACCGGCGGCAGCTGGACCATCGCCAACCCGGATGCGATCGTCGGAATGGTCGGGCTCTCGGGAATCCCGTTCACCAACGTGTTCAACGCCTGCGCCACCGCGGCCAGCGCAACCAAGGTCTGCGCCGACGGCATCCGGCTGGGCGACTACGACATCGGCATCGCGGTCGGCCTGGACAAGCACCCGCGCGGAGCATTCACCGAAGACCCGGCGCTGGTCGGGATGCCGCGCTGGTACGCCGAGAACGGCCAGTATCTGACCACCCAGTTCTTCGGCATGAAGGCCAACCGCTACCTGCACGATCACGATATCTCCCAACGGACGCTGGCCCGGGTCGCGGCGAAGAACTTCCGCAACGGGGCACTGAACCCGAACGCGTTCCGGCGCAAGCCGATCTCCGAAGACGAGATTCTGGGTTCGACGATGCTCAATTACCCGTTGACCCAGTACATGTTCTGCGCACCCGACGAGGGCGCCGCGGCGGTGGTGATGTGCCGTGCCGACATCGCGCATCGCTACACCGACAAGCCGGTGTATCTGAAGGCCACCGAGATCCGCACCCGCCGGTACGGGGCCCACGAGGTGAACACCACCTTCGCCCCGGTCACCGAGGACGTGGCCCCCACCGTCTACGCCGCACGGGCCGCGTTCGAAAAAGCCGGTGTGGCACCCGAAGACGTGGACGTGATCCAGCTGCAGGACACCGATGCCGGGGCCGAGATCATCCACATGGCCGAGTGCGGCTTCTGCGCCGACGGCGACCAGGAGAAGCTGCTCGCCGACGGGGCCACCGAGATCACCGGGTCGCTGCCGGTCAACACCGACGGCGGACTGATCGCCAATGGCGAACCGATCGGCGCGTCGGGACTACGCCAGATCCACGAGCTGGTGCGTCAGCTCCGCGGCCAGGCCGGCGAGCGCCAGGTCCCGGGCGAGCCGAAGGTGGGGTTCGCCCAGCTCTACGGCGCACCGGGCACGGCGGCGGCCACCATCCTGACCCGCTAGCGACAAGGACCCCCGATGGCCCAGTTCCGTGACGCACCGATCTTCGATGCCGACCAGCACATGTACGAGACTCCGGAGGCCCTGACACAGTTCCTTCCGGAGAAGTACTCGCGGGCAGTCCAATTCGCCCAGATCGGCCGCCAAACCCGGATCATCATCAACAACCACGTCAGCGACTTCATCCCGAACCCGACGTTCGAGCGGGTCGCCGCGCCGGGCGCACACGAGAAGTTCTTCGCGGGCGAGAACACCGAGGGCCTGACCCTGCGGGAAATGCAGGGGCCGGCCATCGAAGCCCCGGCCGCCGCCCGCAACCCCGCAGACCGAGTCGCCGAACTGGACCGCCAAGGGGTGGTAGAGGCGCTGAACTACCCGACGCTGGCCAGCCTGGTCGAACACTCCAGCGCCGATGACCCGGAACTCACCCTCGCGATCATTCACGCCCTGAACCAGTGGATGGCGCAGCATTGGACCTACAACTACGACGGGCGGGTGTTCTCCACGCCGATCATCAACCTCTCCGAGGTCGACGCCGCCCAGCGCGAACTGGAGTACATCCTGGCTCAGGGTGCCGCGGTCGCGCTGATCAAACCCGGCCCGGTCAACGGCATCGGTGGCTGGCGCTCACCGGCACTGGGCGAGTTCGACCCGTTCTGGCGTGATGTGCAGGCGGCCGGCCTGCCGATCGTGCTGCACGCCAGTTACCCACCGCTGGACGACTACGTAGGCCGCTGGGAGCCGCCCCACACCCAGAACTTCATGGCACAGAGTGCATTCCGCTGGATGGTGCTGGGACATCGCGAGATCGCCGATATGATCACCAGCCTGATCTGCCACGGCACCCTGACCCGATTCCCCCGGCTGCGGATCGCCAGCGTCGAGAACGGCAGCTCGTGGATCGCACCGCTGTTCAACGACTTCGGTGAGCTGTACAAGAAGATGCCGCAGAACTTCCCCGAGCATCCGCATGAGGTGTTCCGGCGCAACATCTGGGTCAGCCCGTTCTGGGAGGGCGCCGTTTCCGATGTGGTCGATACCGTCGGCTGGGACAAGGTGCTGTTCGGATCGGACTATCCCCACCCCGAGGGACTGGCCGAACCGAAGGGTTTCTGGCGCTACGCCGAGGGCATGGACCCTCGCCGCACCTACGACTTCATGGGCGACAACGCCCGCCGGTTCATGGGACTGCCCATCGCCAACCCGGATCCGGCGGCGGTAAATCCCCCGACGCCCGCGACTGTGTGAGGATTGCCCGCCTCACAGCGACAACTCCGGCCACTCCCCCGCTGCCACCGCCGTTGTCGCTCATAGCCGGGCACAACACCACATGGTCGAAAGCCGTGGCAGGGTATCCCTCAACCCACCACCCGCCGGGCCACCCGCGCCAGCACCGCACGGGCACCCGGTGACAGGTAGACCGCGAACAACCCGTTGAACACGTCCTCACGCAGCCGGGTCAGGGTCGAGGTCTTGATCTGCCAAGTCCCGTCGACCTTTTCATACGTTTCGGTGTAATGGCCGTAGCCGCGCAGGTTGACCCCGAAACCGAATCGCACCACGTCCTCCAGCGCCCACACACCGGCCGCGGTGGTCGGCGAGGTCACCTCGATGTCGGGTGCGTGCACCTGATGGACTGTCGGCTGCGAGCGCAGGCTCTTGCGGGTGAACGCCACGAACTCGTCGGCGCCATGGATGACTTTGCCACCGGCGCGTGAGGTGTCACTGACGAAGTCGTCGGTGAACAAGGTTCGCCACGTGTCCCAGTCCTTCGTGTCCAGGTACCGGCAGTAGCGGGACTTGAGGCGTTTGATCGCCTCGATCTCCGCCGCGGCGTCCTCAACCATGGCTCGCCAGCCGAGCGCGTTCCCGCACCGAGGCCACCACCCCGCCATCGTTGAGGATGTCGGTGCCGGTCAGGTAGCCCGCCCGGTCACTGACGCAGAACGCCAGCAGATCGGCCATCTCCTCGGGCTCACCCCACCGCGGGACGGCGGCGTCGGCGACCAGCGCTCCGGCGCCGGCCTCGGCTTCCAACCGGCCCATCTCGGTGTCTATCGACCCCGGCGACACCGACACGATGCGCAGCCCGCGGCCGTTGAACCGCTCGGCCTGCGAGCTGGAATACCAGCGGACGAACGCTTTACTCACCGCGTAGGCGATGCCCGAGCGCAGCTCCGCCGGCATCGGTTCGCAGACGCCGGCCATCGCGGCCAGGAACGCGTTGGTGTCCTGCATCGCCTCCGGGAACCGGTCGGCCGGGATCATCTCCTCGGGCAGCAGGTGCGCGGCCATCGACGCCACGTTGACGATCGCGGCTCCCTGCGCGGCCACTTCGTAGAAGACCTCGTTGACGTTGACGGTGCCGATCGCGTTGGTCCGCATCACGTAGTCGGCGTCGCCCATGCTGGGGCTCACCCCCGCGGCGTGGATCACCGAGGTGACCGGCCCGATCCCGGCGGCCTCCTCGAAGAGCTTCACGACGGCGTCACGGTCGGTCACGTCGCAGGTGATCGCCGTGACATCAAGGTCTTTCAGCACCGTCGCCGCGGCGTCCAGCCGCTCGGCCCGAACATCGCACAACACAACCGGCTGTTCGCGCCCAATAACTTTCGCCGTAGCCAACCCCATGCCGCCCGCGCCGCCGGTGATGACCGACACCATCGGCTTAGGCCTGCCTTTTGGTCAGCTGCGTCTCGGCGTACCGGCGCGCCCATTCGGCACGCGGCCGGATCGACACGTCGACATCGGTGGCGGTGGCGCGCAGCGCGCCGACGGTGGCCTGCGCGCGCGGGGTCTGGGCGAACGGATCCCAGCCGAAGAACCGGCAGGAGTTCTCCCAGGTGATCTTGTTGATGTCGGCGTCGTCGGCGCCGGCGGCCTCCAGCTCGGCGAGCACCTGCTCGGGGGCGTCCGGCCAGAAGCAGTCCGAGTGCGGGTAGTCGCACTCCCAGGCGATGATGTCGATGCCGATCTCGTGGCGCAGCTTCAGCGACGTCTTGTCGGTGACATAGCAGGCCAGCGAATGCTCGCGGAACACCTCCGAGGGCAGCTTGTCGCCGAAGTCGCGGCGCAGCCATTTCTGGTTGGTGTAGTGCCGGTCACTGCGGTCCAGATAGAACGGGATCCAGCCGATACCGCCCTCGGAGAACGCGAATTTCAGGTCCGGGTAGTTGCGCATCGCCGGACCCCACAACAGGTCTTGGGCGCACATCGCCGAGATCTGGGTGGCCAGGATGATCAGGTTGTCGATCGGGGCGTTGGGGGCCATGCTGATCGCGCCGAAGCCGGTGCCGATGTGCAGACACATCACCACCCCGGTCTCCGACAGCGTGCGGAACACCGGGCCCCAGTACTCGTCGTCGTGGTAGCTGGGCAGTCCCTCCAGGTGTGGCAGCTCGGGCATGGTGACCGCCCGGCAGCCCTTGGCCGCCACCCGGCGGATCTCGGCGCACATCGCCTCGGGATTCCAGGTCGGCAGGATCGCGATCGGGATGAAGCGGCCCGGATAGGAGCCGGCCCACTCGTCGATGTGCCAGTCGTTGTAGGCCGACACCATCACCAAGGTGACGTCCTCGCGCGTCATGTTGAGGTGCCGCGCCGAGAATCCGGTGAAGGTCGGGAAGCACATCGAGGCGAGGATGCCGTTACGGCTCATGTCGCGAACCCGCTCGTGCACGTCGTAGACGCCGGGGCGCATCTCGGCGAAGCCGGCGGGGTCGCGGCCCCACTCCTCGGCGGGCCATGACACCACCGCGTTCAGGCCGCTGACGCCCTGCGGCCGGCCCTGATACATCCACTGGTCGACGCCTTTTTCGTCGGTGACGACGATCGGCGCCTCCGCCTTGTACTTGGCCGGGACGTGGCGCAGGAACATGTCGGGCGGCTCCACCACGTGGTCGTCGATGCTGACCAAGATCAAGTCGTCGATGTTCATGCCTTTACTAGTACCCTGGAAAACCGTGACCGTCTCCGCGCGATCGGCCATAGAGTTTGCAGAACCGGCCAACATCGATCTGCGTCGAGGCGGCCGCGCGCGGGCCGGCAGCTACCTCTACGAGGGCCAGCATCTGATCACCGGCTGGCACTCCCACGACATGCACCAGATCGAGTACGCGGTCGGCGGCGTGGTCGAAGTCGAGACCGCCGCGGCGCACTATCTGTTGCCGCCGCAGCAGGCGGCCTGGATTCCGGCCGGCTTGGAGCATCAGGCCACCATGCGCCCGGAAGTGCGCACCGTGGCGGTGATGTTCGACCCGGAACTGGTTCCGCTCGCCGGCGACCGGGCGCGCATCCTGACCGTCTCACCGCTGATCCGGGAGATGATGCTGCACTCGCTGCGCTGGCCGATCGAGCGGGCCGACGGCGACACCGTCTCCGACGACTTCTTCCGCACCCTGGGCCATCTGGTCTCCGAAGCGCTGGATCACGAGGCGCCGCTGAGCCTGCCGATCTCCGATCACCCGATCGTGGGCGCCGCGATGGTCTACACCAAGGAGCACCTGGCATCGGTGACCGCGGCCGACGTGTGCCGCGCGGTCGCGGTCTCCGAGCGCACACTGCGCCGCCAGTTCGAAGCGGTGATCGGCATGTCGTGGCGGACCTATCTGCTGAACGCCCGGATGCTGCAGGCGATGGCGCTGCTGGCCGCTCCGGATCAGGGAGTTCAGCAGACCGCTTCGGCCGTCGGGTTCGACAGCCTGTCCGCCTTCACCCGGGCTTTCACCCGATTCGCCGGTGAGGCGCCGTCGAGCTACCACCGCAGAATCACGTCTTGACCACGGGCTACTTCACGACCGGCGCAGAGTAATTCGGCTTGCCCAGACCCAGTACGTACTGGGCGATCATGTTGCGGAACACCTCCAGGGTGCCGCCGTAGATGCCGACCAGCGGCGCGAACCGGAAGACATAGTCGGCGGCCCCGTCGTCGACGGCGCCCCCGGTGCCGATCGGCAGCGCCGACGCACTGCCCAGCAGGTCCATCAGATCCGGCGAGACGTCGCGCATCGCCTGCGCCAGCGCGACCCGCCCGAAGATGGAGGGGGCCGACAGGGAGGCCTCCACCCGGGCCGCGGCCCGGCCGAGCCGGTAGGCCACCGAACGATCCGCGACGCTGCCCGAGCGCCCGACTATCCCGGCGGCCTTGTCGACGGCCACGGCCATGAAGTTCGCCTGGTGCATCATGATCGAGACGTCGGCCAGCCCATCGGGATCGGCGTCCACCGCACCGTGTTCGACGTTGAGCGGCTCACGCAGCACCGTCCAGCCGCCGTTGACCTCGCCGAGCCGGTAGCGGTCGTCGACCCGGACGTCGCTGTAGTACACGATGTTGGTGCGGTCGCCGTCGACGGTGCGCAATCCCTGGATCTCGATCCCCGGCGAGTTCAGGGGTACCAGGAACATGGTGAGGCTCTTGTGTTTGCGCGCATCGGGATCGGTGTTGGTGATCAGGAAGACGTACTGGCAGTTGTGCGCGCCGGTGGTGAACATCTTGGAGCCATTAATGACCCAGCTGTCCCCGTCGCGGACGGCGCGGGTCTTACAGGTCGCGACGTCGGAGCCGCCTTCGGGTTCGGTGTAGCCCAGGCAGAGCCGGACGTGCCCGCTGAAGACGCCGGGCAGCACCTCGTCGCGCAACTCCGGTGAACCGAACGATGCCACCGAGCGGGCCACCATCGCGGTGGTCCCCCAGGTCACCCAGGGCACATGGGCCCGGCGCTTCTCCAGTTCCCAGATGCGCCGGCGCACCCGGGAAAAGCCGCCGTCGGCCTCGGTTTTCCACTCCGCCTCCAGGTAGCCCGCGGCGCCCAGCGCCAGGTGCACGCCTTCGTCGAAGTTGTCGCCGGTCTCGCGGTCGCGGCGTTTGACGTCCTCGGTCACGTGGGTGGCCAGGAAGGTGCGTGCCTCGTCGAGGAAGGCCCGGTCGTCGTCGGTGAGTTGCGGTCGGGAGAAGTCCATGGTCGTGTCCTATTCGGCTGCAAGGGAGGCGGATTCCCGGGCGGCGATGATCTCGCCGATCCGGCAGGCACTGGACCCCGGATCGCCGCCGGCCAGCGGCCAACCACGCGCCCGAACCAGGTACGCCGTCGCGGCGGCTTCGGCCGACACCCCCAGGCCGCCTTGAATGTGGACGGCCATGGTGGCGGCCTTGGCGGCCTCCTCGGCCATGAACACGAAGGCGCAGTCGGCCAGCTCCGGGCGTTCGTCGGGTTCGTTGTCGGTGAACCATGCCGCGCGGTAGGCCAGGTTGCGCCCGCTCGCGACGGTGATGGCCATGTTGGCCAGCGGGTGCGAGATGGCCTGCAGGGTTCCGATCGGCACCCCCAGGGTGTAGCGGGTCTTGGCGAACTCGGCGGCGATGGTCATGGTCTGTTCCACCATGCCCACCAGCGCGGCCGCGGTCAGCAGTCGCCATTCATCCAGTGCCCGCTGGTATTCCGCGAGCGCCGCGCCGCCGCCGGCGACGACGGTGCGGGTGTCGGCGGCCGCCGGGTCGATCCAGGCCATCGGCAGCTTGCCGATGTTGTCGACCTTGGGTGGCCGGGTGCCGAAGGTCAGGCTCACGATGTCGTCCCCGTCGCGGACCAGGATCGTGTCGGCGATCGAGCCGGTGGGCACAAGCCGGGCTCCGGAGACACTGTCGTGCCCGGGGTCCAGCGCCACCAGCTGTCTGCCGCTCAGCAACTCGGAGTCCAATCCGCCGAGCCGGCTCAACAACCGGGCCGCACAGACATGGTCGATCCATGGCACCGGGGCCAGTGCCCGGCCGATCTCCTCGGCGACCATCACCAGGTCGACCAGGGTGGCGCCGTCGCCGCCGACCGACTCCGGCAGGGCCATGGTGGTCGCGCCCATCGCGCACAGGCGTTCCCACAGATTCTTGTCGAAGCCGGATTCCTCTGCGGCGCGAACGGTTTCGATATCGCAGTGGGTACCGAAGAACTGCTGGTAGGCATCCCGCAACGCGATGTGGTCCTCGCTCAGGCTGTAGTCCAGCCTGCGCAGCTCGAAACGATCCATGGGTCATTGCTCCTTGTGGTCACCGAAGAAGAACTCGTGGGCATTGCGGTAGAGGAAGTTGTCCAGCACGTCGGGCGGCAGGTCCAGTGCGAGCGCCTCGGGCACCACCCGCTCCATCCGCAGCACCGGCCAGTCGGAGGCGAAGATGATCTTGTTGGCCCCGCGGGTGCGCAGGTAGTGCAGCAGAACCTCCGGCAGCCGCTTCGGTGACCACGCCGAGGTCATCAGCCGCAGGTTGCGGTACTTGATCAGCATTCGGATCGCGACGTCCCACCAGGGGTCCGCGCCGTGGATCATGCACAGCCGCAGTTCCGGGAAGCGCACACAGACCCGGTCCAGGTGGATCGGGTGCTGCGCCTCGCCCGGGATCGGCGGGCCGGGGATACCGGTGTTGACGCACAGCGGCAGATCCAGCTCGGCACACTTGGCGTAGAGCGGGTAGTACACGGCGTCGCTCGGCGGGTACTGCCCGTCGCCCCAGAAGCTCGGTCCCACCACCGCGTAGACCACCGGCAGGTCGCCGACGACGGCGCTGAGCTCGGCCAGCGCGGGCACCGGCCGCAGCAGGTTCATCCCGCCCATCGCCAGCACGAAGCGATCCGGCCTGGCCTCCACGAACTTTCGCGCGGTCACCGAGGGTTTGGTCAGGTTGTCCATCAGGACCGCCTGCCTCACCCCGTTGGCATCCATCTCGTCGAGCAGCGCCGACATGTCGGCCGGCGCGAACATCGACGCCGATCCCTTGAAGTAGTCGTCGCGGGTCGCGGTCATCCAGGACGGCTGTTCGCTCTCGCCGAAGTGCACGTTGACCAGACAGTCGATGGCTCTCATGATCCTGTGGACACCTCTTCGCTCACTTGATTTTTCGCCCAGCGGTAGTCGGCTTTGCCGTTGCCCAGACGACGGACCTCGGGCACAACGATGAACTCCTTGGGTACCTTGAACCCGGCCAGCGATGCCCGGCAGTGCGTATCAAGCGCCTCGTCGGTGATACCCGCTTCCGGGCGCAACACCACCAGCGCGACCAGCTCCTCGCCCCACCGGTCGCTGGGCCGGCCCACCACCAGCGCGTCCCCCACTCCACGGTGGGCCCGCAGCACTTCCTCGACCTCCTCGACGAACACCTTCTCCCCGCCGGTGTTGACCACCAGGGAGTCGCGTCCGAACAACCGCAGGGTTCCGTCGAGCTCGATCGACGCCCGATCCCCGGAGATCACCACCCGCCGTCCGTCGACCTCGCCGAAGGTGCGCCGGGTCGCGTCTTCGTCGCCGAAGTAGCCGAGTGGAATCCGGCCGGTGCGTACCGCCCAACCGATCTCGGGCTCACCGGGTTTCAGGAATCGGGTGCGATCCCGCGAGATCACGCATCCCCCGTCCCGCAGGTCGAACGTGTCACGGCGCACATCGCGCTGACTGCGGCCGAACCCCAGGTTCCCGGTCTCCGAGGAGCCGTAGCCATTGATCAGGGTGAGCTGCGGCAGGTACTCCAGCAGCGCCGCCTGATACTTCGGGTTCGTGGCGGCGCCGCCGGTGCCGATGGCGTTCAGCGAGGACAGGTCGTAGCCGCCGTCAGCGAGGTCGGCAACCAGCGGTGCCGCGTAGGCGTCGCCGACCATCGTCATCAACCCGACCCGTTCACGCTCGACGGTCTGCCATGCCGTGCGGGCGTCGAATCCGCTTGCGGTGTCGTAGAGGATGACGGTCTGACCACTCAGGATCGCCGAGAACGCGGTCCACAGGCCGGCGGCATGCATCAACGGTGACAGCGCGAACCAGGGCGGGCCGGCATCGCGTACCTTCTGATGGATCTCGGCGGCGCAGGCGTGATCGGCGCCGACCATCGACGAGACGTAGATGTCGCTTTGCCGCCACAGCACGGCTTTCGGCCGCCCGGTGGTCCCACCGGTGCAGATCATCATCAGGTCGTCCGGTGATCCGGCCGCCGCAGTGCCGGCGGGTGCGTCCGCCAGCGCGTCGTGCAGTGGCACCGCCCCGGCGATCTCGGCCGCGTCGGTGCCGTCGTCAATCGAGATCAACAGTTCGATACCGGCCGCCGCAAGGACGTCGGCGAATTTCGCCCCCAGCGACCGGTGGCAGATGACGCCGCGGGGGCGCAGGTAGTCGAGCAGTTCGGCCATCTCGGCGGGGGCGTAGTAGTGGTTGACGTTGACCGGAACCGTACGGGCCTTGAGGCAGCCGATCACCATGTCGGGGTACAGGTCGTTGTGCATGAGCAGGGCGATCCGGTCCTGGCCGCACTCCCAGTCCCGCAGGTCAGCACGCTCACGCTGTACCCCGAACCCACGTTCGGCCAGATAGTCGGCCAGCCGGCCGGTGCGGTCCGCCGACTGGGCGAAGGTGCTGCGGCGTTGTCCGCAGACCGTCATGACACGGTCGGGAACGGCCTGGGCGATTTCGTCCAGGACCGCGCCGATGGTCCACTCGACCATGAGGTCAGCGCCTCTCAGGCCGCCGAGGCCACATTCACCCCGAGCAGGTCCAAGGCATTGTCCCGCATGATCTTTCGGACATCCGCGGCGTCGAATCCGGCCAGCTCGGTGGCGAACGACAGCGGCGACTCCAGCCCCTCGCCGTGCGGCCAGTCCGAACCGAACAGAATCTTGTCCACGCCGATGGTCTCGGCCAGCAGCGGCAGATCGTCCTCGTAGTAGGGGGCGATCCAGACGTTGTTGCGCAACTGCTCGACCGGGTCTTCCGGAAAATGCCGGGGCTGGCTGTTGGCGGCCTTCTTGAGCCGTTTGATCAGCCGATGGACGAAGTACGAGCCGTTCTCGATGCTGGCCACCCGCAGCTCGGGGTGCCGGGTGAACACCCCGTGCACGATCATCGACGCCATCGTGTCGTGGATCGCCCGGTCGTCGAGCAGGACGGTGTCCAGCGGATCCTTCGCACCGAACCCCTCGAACGTCGACTTGCCGCCCCACATCGCCGCGATGTGCAGATATCCGCTGTCGGACAGGTGGAATCCCACCGGAACGCCGGCTTCGGCCAGCCGGGCCCACACCGGATCGTGGCTGGGGTCACCGAGTGAACGCGGCTTGACCACCCCGGGTACCGGCGCGGGTCGCACCAGCACCATCTTGGCGCCGTGCGCCAACACGAAGTCGACTTCGTCGACCGCCGCGGCCGGGTCCGCCAGCGAGATGATGGGCGCGGCGATGATCCGGTGGTCGGGCCGGTCGAAACCCCAGTCCTCGTCGAGCCACCGGTTGAACGCATGGATCGACGCCGTCGATGCCTCGATGTCGTCCTTGAGCCCTTCTTCCACACCGCACGCGAAAGTGGGCAGCATGAAAACCGTTTGGATGTCCTGGGTGTTCATCACCGCCACCCGGGCGTCGCGGTTCTGGTACTCCGGGTGCTCCGAGAGGCGCTCGACTTTCATCAGCGAGGCCGGATCGACGCCCTCGGGAATCTCGCCCCGGAACAGCAGGTCCAGGCAGCCGGGCACGATGATCGGGTCGAAGGTGGGGTTCGGGATGAAGTGGTTGACCCGGTCGCCGATCACCGCCTGAGTGCGCTTGCCGTCGGTGAGCATCTGCACCCCACGGGCTTTGAATTTCTTGTCCAGGTGCCGGGTGAACGCGTCCAGCGGTTCGTAGTAGTGGTTGTCCACGTCCACAGCCTGATAGCCAAGCGTCATCGTGCTCTTTCCTTTCTCACTGCAGCGGAGGGAAGTTCGGCGGCCGTTTCTCCAGGAAGCTGACGATGCCCTCGATGAGGTCGGGCCGGGTCAGGGATTCGTTCATCAGCGCCTCGGCCCGGGCGCTGACCGCGGCGACGTCGTCGAGGGCGTCGCGGTAGGCCTGCGCTTTGATCACCGCCAGGGACACCGGAGAACAGTTCGCGGCGATGTCCGCGGCGTAGGCCATGGCGCGGTCCAGCAGTTGCCCGGGTTCGACGACGTGGTTGACCAGGCCCAGTTCGCGGGCTTCCTCGGCGAGGAAGGTCCGCCCGCTCAGCAGTAGATCCATCGCCGCGCCCCAGCCGGCCAGTCGGGGCAGGATCCAGGAGATTCCGTGTTCGGCGATCAGGCCGCGGCGGGCGAACGAGGTGGCGAATTTGGCTCCGGCGGCGGCGAACCGGACGTCACACATCAGCGCGTGGGTGAGCCCGATTCCGGCACAGGCCCCGTTGATCGCCGCGATGACGGGTTTGCGTAGCTCGGTCAGGAAGTAGGGATGGCGCTCCCCGACCAGTTGCGCCACAGCGGTTTCGGAGAGTGTCTCCGAATCGCCCTGCGAGTCCTGCAGACTCTCGCCCGCACGCAGGTTCGCGCCGGCGCAGAATCCTCGGCCGCTGCCGGTCAGCACGATCACCCGCACCTCGGGATCGGCCTCGGCCCGATCGATCGCGCCGTGCAGGCCGGCCGCGATGTCCGCACCCCAGGAGTTGAGCCGTTCCGGGCGGTTGAGGGTGATCAGCGCGACGCCGGCCGATGCGTCATACAGCACGGCATCGTTGGCATCAGTCATCGAGCCTGCACCTCCTCGCCCCGGAAGCCATCTGAATTACTCATACTGTATACCTTTCGGTATAACGTTCGGGGCGAGGTCAGATGAAATCCGAGCCGCCGTCGACGTTGACGTTGGCCCCGGTCATGTACCCGTTGCGGCGCGAGGCCAGAAACGCCGCGACCGCCCCGACCTCGTCCGGCAGGCCCGCCCGCGGCAGCTGCGCGGGATGGCCGAAGTGCTCGGCGATGGCGTCCATCAATCGGTAGGGGTCGGAACCGTCGACCCCTACCGAGCCGGCCCAGCCCACCAGTGCCTCGGAGGCGACGCTGCCGGGTGAGACCACATTGACCAGAATCTCGTCGGGAGCCAGCAGCAGCGCCAGATTCTTCGAGACGCTGTTGACCATCGCCTTGGCGGCGGTGTAGGCGGCCAGGACGGTGCTCTGGCGCTGGGTCGAATGCGCCGAGAAGTTCACGATCCGCGCCCATGGCGCCTTGCGCAGCAACGGCAACGCGGCCCGCACGGTGTGCACCATCCCCATCGCCCCCTGATCGATAGCCCGGCGCCACTGCTCGTCGGTGAGATCGTCGAACGTGCCCTGCACATCCGGCCCGGTCGCGTTGACCAAGATGTTGAGTTGACCGCCCCAGCGCTGGCCCAGCTCGGCGAACACCTCCTGCACCCGTGGCTCGTCGCAGGCGTCGGCGACCAGTCCGATCGCATCGGGGCTGCCGCGCCGGGTCAGATCGTCGGTCGCGCGGTCGAGATCGGCGGCCGTGCGCGCGATGACGGCAACTCGGGCGCCGTCGTCGGCCAGGCAGCGGGCGGTCGCCAACCCCATCCCGCGGCCGCCGCCGACGACGACGGCCGCCGCGTCGCGCAGACCCAGATCCACGCGTCAGCGCGGCTGGAAGCGTTGCGCACCGTCGATGCGCACCACTTCGCCGTTGATATAGGTGTTTTCCAGCAGGTGCGCAGCCAGGTTGGCGTACTCGTCGGGGGTGCCGAGCCGCTTGGGGAACGGCACCGTCTCGGCGAACTTCGCCAGCATCGCGTCGGTGGCCCGTTCCATCGCCGGCGTGCGAATGGTGCCGGGCGCAATGCTGTTGAGCCGGATGCCCACCGAGCTGAGGTCCCGGGCACCGCACAAGGTCAATCCGATCACTCCGCCCTTGGCCGCCGCGTACGAAGACTGGCCGATCTGCCCTTCGTAACCGGCGATCGAAGCCGTCATCACGATCGACCCCCGCTCGCCGTTGGCGCCGGGCTCGTTTCGGGCGATCTTGGCCGCGGCCAACCGCAGCACGTTGTAGGTGCCGGTCAGGTAGAGCCCAATGGTTTTGGTGAAGCCTTCCATCGGCGCCGGGCTGCCGTCCCGTGCGACGATCTTGTCCACCACACCGAAACCACCGTGGGCGATCACCGCGTAACGCAGCGTGCCGAGTTCGTCGGCCTTGGCCAGCACGGCCTGCACGTCGTCCTCGTTGAGCACATCGGTGCGTACGTAGACGGCCTTGTTGCCCAACTCATTTGCCAACTTGGTGGCCTTCTCGTCGGCGAGGTCGGCGATGACGACGGCCGCGCCGGCTTCGTGCAGCCTGCGCACCGTAGCCTCCCCCAGACCGCCGGCACCACCAGTCACCAGTACCACTTCACCTGCAAAAGACATGCCTTCTCCTCACGTTGAGCGACGAATCGGGGGCTCGGGCCTGGTGTCAGGCCCCGGTCCAGTTGGGCGCGCGCTTCTCGGCGAACGCGATGGCGCCTTCCTTGGCGTCATGGGAGGTGAACACCGGCATGATGAGTTCGTTCTGCTTGTGCCACATCTCGTCCTGCGACCAGTCGACGGAGCGGACCATGATGTCCTTGGTCACCGCGACGGCGAGCGGTCCGTTGGCCGTGATCTGTTCGGCCAGCTCGAGAGCTCCGGCCAGCGCTTCGCCCGGTTCGGTCAGCACGTTGACGAAGCCCCACGACTCGCCCTGCTCCGCGGTGAAAGTCGCACCGGTGAGCGCCAATTCGAGCGCTTTCTGATACGGAATCCGTTGCCGCAACCGCAGCAGGCCCCCGCCGGCGGCCACCAGTCCGCGTTTGACCTCGGGGATGCCGAACGTCGCGCCCCTGGCGGCCACCACCAGGTCGGTGGCGAGCACCAGTTCGGTGCCGCCGGCCACCGCGAAACCCTCTACGGCAGAGATGATGGGCTTTGTCGGCGGGCGTTCGGTGAAACCCAGGCCCCGCCCCGGGACATACGCCAGTTCTCCGGCCGCAAACGCCTTCAGGTCCATGCCCGAGCAGAAATTGCCGCCGGCTCCGGTCAGCACTGCCACCGACAGCTCCGGGGTTTCATCGAGTTCGTCGCAGGCGGCGGCCAGGCCTTCGGCAACCGCCTTGTTGGCGGCATTTCGGGCTTCCGGCCGGTTGATCGTGATGACCAGGATCCGACCGCGCCGCTCGCGCAGTACCGATTCAGACACAGCTCCACCCCTCAGCTGTTGTGGCAACATATACCATAATGCTTACCATATGATTTACGGTAAAAGAAGATCAATCCACGGCGACGGCGGCGGGTACAGGTAGGTTTAACGGCGAGAACCGGCCGTGCGACCAGAACTGGAGGTACCCGCAGTGGCAAAGCAGCCAGTCGCGGAGAAGCGTCAGCGGCGCGAACGCGGATCCATCAACCCCGACGACATCATCGACGGCGCCTTCGAGCTCGCCGAACAGATCGGCGTCGACAACCTGAGCATGCCGTTGCTCGGCAAGCATCTGGGTGTCGGCGTGACGAGCATCTACTGGTACTTCCGCAAGAAGGACGAGCTGCTCAACGCGATGACCACCCGGGCCCTGCGCCAGTACACCTTCGCCACCCCGTATGTGCAGGCCAAGGACTGGCGCCAGACCTTGAGCAACCACGCCCACACCATGCGGACCACGTTCCTGGGCAATCCGATCCTGTGCGACCTCATCCTGATCCGGGCCGCCCTGAGCCCACGGGCCGCGCAGCTCGGCGTCCAGGAGGTGGAGCGGGCGATCGCCAGCCTGGTGGAGGCCGGATTGTCGCCACAGGACGCCTTCGACACCTATTCGACGATCTCGGTGCACATCCGCGGATCGGTCGTGTTGCGAAGGCTCTACGAGAAGAACCGGGCCTCGGACGCCGACAGCCCGTCCGGCTTCGAGGAGGCGCTGGTCATCGATCCCGAGCTCACCCCGCTGCTGGCGCAGACCAACCGGCAGGGTCACCGGATCGGCGCGGCCGACGACGCCAACTTCGAATACGGACTCAACTGCATCCTCGACCACGCCGAGCGGCTCATCGAGGCCAACAGCAAGCCGTCGCGGCGTCGCGCCGGCACCGAACGCCGCTAGACCTCGATCACGACGGCGCCGCCCTGGCCGCCGCCGGCGCACATGGCCGCCACTCCGATGCCGCCGCCGCGCCGCCCCAGCTCGTAGAGCAGCGTGGTCACCATCCGGGCGCCTGATGCGGCGATCGGGTGGCCCAGGCTGCAGCCGCTGCCGGAGAAGTTCACCTTCTCCTCGTCGATGCCGTATTCCTTGCACGCGGCGATGGGCACCGAGGCGAAGGCCTCGTTGATCTCCCACAGCGCGACGTCGCCGACGGACAGCCCTGCCCGCTGCAGCACCTTGCCGATCACCTTGACGCCGCCGAGCCCGGTGTCACGCGGCGCAACGCCGACCGATCCCCAGGCCTTGACGGTGCCCATCACGGTCAGGCCCTTGTCGCGGGCGTAGTCCGCATCGACGAGCGCGACCGCGGCCGCGGCGTCATTGGTGCCGCTGCTGTTGCCGGCGGTGATCGAGAATCCCTCGATCTCGGGGTGCAGCACCTTCAGTCCCGCCAGCGTCTCTGCGGTGGTGCCGCGGCGCGGGAACTCGTCGACACTGAACTCGATCACCGACCCGTCCGGCAGTTCGACCTTCAGCGGCACGATCTCGTCGACGAACTTGCCGGCGTCGATCGCGGCGATCGCGCGCTGATGCGACCGCGCGGCCCAGGCGTCCATCTCCTCGCGGGTGATGCCCGCCGCCTGCGCGGTGTTCCAGCCCACCGTGATCGACATGTCGCGGGTGGGCGCATCGACCGTTTCCGGGTGGGTCGGCGGCATCCAGGGCTCGATGAACTTCAGCTCGGGCCCGGGTACCCGCCACTTCGTCAGCGGTGTCATCGACAGCGACTGCACGCCACCGGCGATCAGCACCCGCTCCATGCCGGAACCGATCTGGGCGGACGCGTTACCGATCGCGGTCAGGCTGCCCGCACAGTGCCGGTTGACCGATTGTCCCGGAACGTCTTCCATGCCGCAGGCCGCGGCCGCGTAGCGCGCCAGATCCCCACCGCCGTAGTGGGATTCGGCGAAGATGATGTCGTCGATCGCGGCCGGGGCGATGCCGGCCCGCCGCACCACCTCGGGCAGCACCGTGGTGATCAGCGTCTCCGGCGGGGTGTTGACCAGGGTTCCCTTGAACGAGCGTCCGATGGCCGTGCGAACGGCACCGACGATGACAGGAGTAGGCATGTTCAGACCTTACATTAATCGTTGTTTTTGTAAAGGCTCGGCTCCGGTACGTGAAAGTGCTCGTCACGCAGCCGAAACGCCTCCCGGGTTCCGTGCTGCGCCCGGGTCTTGACGAAGTTGAACTCCCCCGGCGCGAACTGCAGGTTGGTGCCGTAGGCGTGGAACAGGTAGCTGGCCACCTCTTCGCCCTGATACGCCTGACTCTGCTCGACGAGCCGGAAGGCCTCCTTGGCGATGACCACCCCGTCGGCCGGCATCTTCGCGGCCTTGCACGCCCAGTACCGCGCCCGGGCCGAAACCTCAGCGGGATCGCAGGTTTCGGTGAACACCCCCAGATGCTCGACGGCGGCGGCCTCGATGATGTCGCCGGTCAGCAGCAGTCGCCGCGCCAGCACCGGACCGAGACGATGGAAGAACATGTGCAGGCTGCCCAACGCCGGACCCAGGAACCGGGTCGCGGGCATGCCGATCTGAGTGTCACGCGCGATCACCGAAATATCGGTCATCAGCGCCATCTCGAAGCCTCCGCCCAGTGCGTAGCCGCTGATCTCTCCCACCGTGACCTTCGGAAAGCCCATCAGATTGTGGTAGAAGCCGAACGAGCGGCGATCCACGGCGAGGCGGCGGCGCTGACTCGGCCGGCCCTTGCCCGCGGATTTCTCGCCACCCTCGCCGTACCAGCCGTAGGCGTTGTTCATGTCGGCGCCGGTGGAGAACACCCCTTCGGCGCCGCGCAGCAACACCACGACAACGTCATCGTCGTCGGCGACCCGGTCCAGGCAGCGGGCGATCGCGTCGCGCATCGCGGCGTCGTAGGAGTTACGCCGGGCGGGGTTGTTCAGGGTGATCGTGGCGATCCGCCCGTCGGGATCGATGTCGAAGACCACCCGGTCATCGCCTGCATCACTCATCGCTGGGGCTCCTCACGTCTGCGGCCGAATCGATTGGCACTCACCCGCTCCGGCGGCATCGCCGCGGTGGTCACCTCGCCGGTGCACAGCAACTCGCCGCGATACGACAGCCGCGCGGTGGACGCGAGTCCCCGCTCGACTTCGGCCCGCACAATGTCGAAGTCCAGTTCGGTGAGCACGGGCGTCGGGCGACGGTAGGTCACCAAAAGCGACCGGGTGCGGCCGGCCAGGCCTGCCGCGCAACTCTGATGCTGGGTCACGCAGTCGAAGAACACCCCGAGGAATCCACCGTGCACCAATCCCGGCGGCCCTTCGTAGGCCAGGCCGAATGTGACTCGCCCGGACGCCGTCTCGGCGTCCAGGTGGTCGAACCGGTACTCCGGAAAGCAGGGGTTGAACGACCCGACGTCGAACGCATGGTTGAGGTAGACCCGGCCACCGTCAGCCCCCTCGAGGCGGGGTGTCGCGTCCACCGGGGCAGCCGCGGCAAGTTCGCGCTCCCAGTCGGCGAATCGCGCCACCATGTCGTCGACCACCGGGTGGGGGTGCTCGAGTGCGAGCAGCAGCCCGGTCAGCCGCCGCATCGCGCCGGCCGCGGCGACAGTCTGCGCATGCGGCGATTCACCGAAGCGGCCCCCGTCGACTGATACGCCCGTACCGCCCGAACCGTCCGTCATAGGCCTCTTCTCCGCCGAACGCGTCAATCGTATAGCCTACTGTAGCTATCACGATATAGCTTTGAAGGGTGGATACCACCGTGGCCGATTCCCCCGCTTCCGGATCCGGATCCGCCGCCGAAGGATCGGTGACGGTGCTGCGTGACGGGGCGTTGCTCCGGCTCACGCTGGACCGGCCGGATCGCCGCAATGCGCTGAGCCCGCCGATGACCGCGACGTTGGTCGAGGCGCTGACCGCGGCGGCCTCCGACGACACCCTGCGCGCCGTCCATATCGGCGGCACCGGCGACGACTTCTGCGCCGGCGCGGATTGGGTGGCCACCAACGCCGGCGACCGGCGTCCCCGCACCGGTGATCTGGTCCGGCGTATCCCGCAGGCCGCCCATCGGGTGATCGAACTGCTGCACACCATCGCGCTGCCGGTCGTGTGCAGCGTGCGGGGCCGGGCAGTCGGCTTGGGCTGCAACCTGGCTCTGGTCGCCGACTTCACCGTCGCCGCGACCGACGCGGTCTTCTGGGAGCCGTTCCTGGCGCGCGGATTCAGCCCCGACTCGGGATCGACCTGGTTGTTGCCGCGACTGGTCGGCCTGGCACGGGCCAGACGCATGCTGCTGCTCGGCGAGAAGGTCGACGGCGCCCGCGCCGAACAGTGGGGGCTGATCCATCAGGCGGTGCCACCGTCCGAGGTGGACTCCGCCACCGAGGAACTGCTGCGGCGGTTGGCCGACGGGCCCACGGTCGCGATCGGTCTGACCAAGCAGGCGCTGCACTACGGGCAGGCGGCGACTCTGCCCCAAGCCATGACCCAGGAGCTGTTCAATCTCGAACTGAGCTGCCGGACTGCAGATTTCAAAGAGGGATTGGCCGCATTCGGACAGCGGCGCCCGCCCGAGTTCACCGGCCGCTGAGGAAAAGGGACCGCCGATGCCGACGTTCGACACCATCGACTACGAGCTGGCCGGGCACACCGCCACGATCACGCTGAACCGCCCGGAGGCGCTCAACGCCCTGAGCCCACACATGGTCACCGAACTGCGGGCCGCCTACGCCGAGGCCGAGGCCGACGATGCGGTGTGGCTGCTGATCGTCACCGGAAACGGGCGGGCGTTCTGTACCGGCGCCGACGTGAAGGAGATTCCCGGCGACGGCAAGGTGGTCAACGAGCGGCCGTACCTGTCGACCTACGAGCAGTGGGAGGCGCCGCAGGAGGGCACCCCACCGTTCCGGACGATGGCCAAGCCGGTCTTGGCGGCGATCAACGGAATATGTTGCGGCGCAGGCTTGGACTGGGTGACCACCGGTGACATCGTGATCGCCTCGGACCGGGCCACCTTCTTCGACCCGCACGTTTCGATCGGGTTGGTCGCCGGACGCGAGGTGGTGCGGTTGGCCCGGGTGCTGCCCCGCTCGGTCGCCCTGCGGATGGCGATCATGGGCCGCCACGAGCGGATGGACGCCCACCGCGCCTATGAACTCGGCATGATCAGCGAAGTCGTCGACCACGACCGCCTGCTGGAACGCGCCCACCAGATCGCCGACGTGGTGAACTCCAACGCGCCGCTGGCGGTACGCGGAACCCGCCTGGCGATCCTCAAAGGCCTGGACCTGCCGCTGCACGAGGCGGAGATGCTCGCCGAGGCGTTCCGGGAACGCAACCTGCACACCGCCGATTCCCTGGAAGGGCCGCAGGCCTTCGTGGAGAAGCGGGCACCGGAGTGGCAGTGCCGATGAAACCGATGACTTTCGAAACGATCCTGCTCGACGTCGATCGCGTCGAGAACGTCGCCACCATCACCCTGAACCGGCCGGAGCGACTCAACGCCTTCAACCGCACCATGTGCGAGGAGATGATCACGGCCTGGCGACTGGTCAAACAAGACACCGACGTCCATGCCGTGGTGCTGCGTGCCGCCGGGGATCGGGCGTTCAGCGCCGGCCTGGACATCAAGGCCCCCTACGGACAGCCCGACAACGTCTGGAATCACGAGGATCCCGGCGAAGCGCTCAGCCCCAAGTGGCAGAAGATGTTCAAACCGGTCATCTGCGCGGTGCAGGGCATGTGCACGGCCGGCGCGTTCTACTTCCTCAACGAATCCGACGTGGTGATCTGCTCGACCGACGCGACGTTCTTCGACTCGCACGTCTCGGCCGGGCTGGTCTGCGCATTGGAACCGATCGGGCTGATGCGCCGGATCGGCCTGGGCGAGACGCTGCGGATCGCACTGATGGGCAACGACGAACGCGTCAGCGCCGACACCGCATTGCGCATCGGGCTGGTGTCGGAAGTCGTCTCGCGCGAACAACTCTGGGCACGCGCCCATGAGATCGCGGCCGGTATCGCGGCCAAGCCGCCCGCGGCGACGCAGGGCACAGTGAAAGCGATCTGGGAATCACTGGACAAGCCGTACCGGGCCGCCCTGGACCAGGGCCTGATCTACACCAGGCTGGGTAACCCGCTGGGCAAGGCCGAACTCGACGCGCAGCCACCCCGGCCCGCGGCACCGCCACGGATTCGTTGATGGTGTACCCGCTGAGCGAGCGCATCGCCGCGGTGCTCGATCTGGCGCCCGAGGAACCGGCGGTCGAGTACGACGGCCGGTGGTATTCCTGGGCTCAACTGGGCGACATGGCGCGGCAGATCGCCGCAGTCGCTGAACCCGGGTTGGTCGGAATCCTGTTGCGCAACCGGCCGGCCCATGCGGCCGCCCTGCTCGGGGTGTTGTTGGCCGGGGGCTGCGTCGTGGTGATCAACCCGTCCCGGGGCGACGAACGCACGCGCGCCGACATCGCCGCGCTTGATCTTCCGGTGATCATCGGCGAGCCCGAGGATCTGGCCGCCCTGATCACCTCGACGTCGTCCACGACGGTGGTGGCCATCTCCGACCTGACCGGGCAGCCGCAGATCAGCCAGGCCGCCCGACCCGGTCCGGCCGCCGGGCGGCCCGGTGTGGCGGTCTGGATGCTGACCAGCGGCACGACCGGTCCCCCCAAGCGCGTCGACCTGCGCTACGACATGCTGGCGCACAGCGTGATCGGCTCGCCGCAACCGCCGACGCAGCCGCGCCGTGGGGTCGCGATCGTCAACTCACCGCTGGTGCATATCGGCGGTGTGTACCGGATTCTGCAGTGCGTAGCCGAGGCGAGACCCTTTGCGCTGCTCGATCGATTCGAGCTCGAGCGCTGGGCGCAGGCGGTACGCGCCCATCAGCCGCGCGCGGTGTCGTTGGTCCCGGCCGCGCTGCGGATGGTGCTGCATTCCGCGCTGACCCGTGAGGATCTGTCCAGCATCCGCGCCGTCACTTCGGGAACCGCGCCGCTGTCCGCCGACGACGCCGACGCGTTCACCGCCAAGTTCGGCATCCCGGTGCTCACCTCCTACGCCGCCACCGAGTTCGGCGGTGGGGTGGCCGGCTGGACGTTGAGTGACTACCAGCGGTTCTGGAAAGACAAGCGCGGCAGCGTGGGCCGGGCGAGTCTGGGGGCGCAACTGCGGGTAGTCAGCGATGACGGCGCCCCGCTCGGCGCCGATCAACCCGGGCTGCTGGAGGTCAAGCCGGGCCAGCTCGGGCCCAACGCGCACTGGATGCGCACCACCGACCTGGCTCGCATCGACACCGACGGCTTCCTGTGGATCCTGGGGCGGGCCGATCAGGCCATCATCCGCGGCGGTTTCAAGGTGATGCCCGACGATGTGCGCGTCGCGCTGGAGGCGCATCCCTCGGTCAGGGGCGCCGCAGTGGTGGGCCGCGCTGACGACCGCCTCGGCCAGATCCCGGTGGCCGCGGTCGAGTTGCGTTCCGGGGCCCACACCGATGCCGAGACCCTGGTGGAATTCCTGCGCACCCGGCTGGCCCGCTACGAAATCCCCACCGACATCGCGATCGTCGACACCATCCCGCGAACACCCTCGGGCAAGGCCGACCTCAATGCGGTGCGCGAACTGATCGGTGTGCAGGGTGAGCATGCCCGCTGACACGCTTCCGCGGATCTGGCGCACCCAAGCGCAGTCACGCGGCTCGCACCCGTTGTTGATCTGCGACTCCGAGCGGCTCAGCTACGCGCAGGCCGACCATCGCTCAGCGTTGCTGGCCCGACGGCTCATCGCTCTCGGAGCGGGCAGGGGTAGCCATGTCGGGTTGCTACATCCCAACGGCGCCGCCTTCGTGGTCGGCATGCTGGCCGCCGCACGCATCGGCGCGGTGGTGGTCCCGTTCCCCACCTTCGCCACCGTGCCGGAACTGCGCTTCCAACTGGCGCACAGCGACGTGCGTATCCTGCTGGCCGCCGAGTCCTACCGGTCTCACGACTATCGACAGCGGCTTTCCGAAGTGCTTTCCGACGTCGATATTGACTGCAGTGAACCGCTTTTCAGCGTCCACGTCCCACAGTTACGCCGGGTCATCCTCGACGCCACCGCGCCGAGCTCCGGCCTCGCAGGCAACGACCTGCTGACTGCGCTGGAAGATGATGTCGACAGCAGCGATCCGCTGGCCATCATCTACACCTCCGGATCATCCGGCACTCCCAAAGGGGTGGTGCACACCCACGCCGGGCTACTCGGCCACCAACGCGACCTCAACGAGATCTGCGAGGTGACCGCCGCCGACATTCATTTCAGCAATTCGCCGTTCTTCTGGATCGGAGGCTTCGCCTTCGCGCTGCTGTCCAGTGTGCTGGCAGGATCGACACTGCTGTGCTCGAATGCCACCGACCCGGGCGCAACTCTGGATCTGCTGGAGGCCGAGAAGCCGACGCTGAGCAATGGTTTCGCCAGCGGGGTCACGGCGCTGATTCATCACCCCAGCCTCGGCCGGCGGGACCTGTCCAGCCTGCGCCGCGGGAACCTGTACCCGATCATGGCGCCCGAGGCGCGGCCTGCCGACCCCGAACTGCGGCATGGCAAGCTCGGGATGACCGAGACCGGCGGCCCGGTGTTGCTCAGCGACGACGACACCGACCAGCCCGAACATCGGCGCGGCAGCTACGGCAAGCCGGCGCCCGGAATCGAGTGCCGAGTCGAGGACGGCGAGCTGTTGGTTCGCGGCCGCGACGTCATGCAGCGCTACTACAGACGCAGCCGCGAGGAATGCTTCGACGCCGACGGCTGGTTCCACACCGGGGATCTGGTCCGCACCGATGTCGATGGCTTCTACTACTTCCTCGGGCGGCGCGACGCCATGATCAAGACTGCCGGCGCCAATGTTGCACCCGCCGAAGTGGAGCGCGCGATCGCCAAGGTGACGGGTGGGGTCCTCGCCCACGTGATCGGTATACCCGACCCGGACCGCGGACAGTTGGTGGCCGCCGTCCTGGTGGGCGGCGACACCGATACCGGAGCGCTGCGCGAGCTGCTGGCAGCGGAGCTGTCGTCGTACAAGATCCCCCGCAGGTTCGCCACCGTGGACCCGGAGCGGATTCCGCTGCTGTCCAGCGGCAAGATCGACCGGCGCCGGTTGGCAGACGTGTTCTCGCAGGGGCCAAATGCCTGACGCCACAACCATGGACGCACTGGTTCGCTCCCGCGCCGCCGCGCACGGGGACAAGCCGGCGGTGATCGATCCTGGCACCCGGATCAGCTACGCCGCCCTGGAGGCGTCGTCTCGGGAATTGGCCGCGATCCTGGTGCAGGCCGGTGTCGGCAAGGGCACCCGAGTGGGGCTGATCATGCCCAACGGCGTCGACTGGGTCCGGACAGCGGTCGCCGTGACCCGGATCGGCGCGGTGCTGGTCCCGCTGAGCACGTTGCTGACCCCGCCGGAGCTCCGTGCGCAGCTGCGCGTCGCCGCGGTGCAGTTTCTGATCGGCGTCGAAGAGTTCCGGGGCCGCCGCTACCTCGACGGCCTGTACGCCGCGCCAGCACTGGATCTGCCTGCGCTGCAGCATGTCTGGTCTACTCGGAGATTGGCATCGGCCCCCGCCGGCGCCGGCCCCGCCCGCGTGCTCGATGCGCTGGCCGCATCCGTCACGCCCAGCGATCCCATGCTGATCATGTTCACCTCCGGCAGCAGCGGCCCGCCGAAGGGAGTGCTGCACTCGCACGGCAGCGCACTGGGCGCGGTGGCATCCGGCCTGGCCGCCCGCTGCATCGATGCCGACACCCGGCTGTACCTGCCGATGCCGTTCTTCTGGGTCGGCGGATTCGGAGGCGGGGTGCTGTCGGCGCTGCTCGCCGGGGCGACGCTGATCACCGAGGAGATCCCGAAACCGGAGACCACCCTGGGACTGCTGGAGTCCGAGCGGGTCACGTTGTTCCGCGGCTGGCCGGACCAGGCACAGGCACTGGCCAGGCACAGCGGCACCACCGACCTGTCGGCGCTGCGACCCGGAAGCCTGGAGGCGCTGCTGCCGCCCGCGCTGCGGGCCGAACCCGGAGCGCGGGCCAATCTGTTCGGGATGACCGAGAGCTTCGGCCCGTACTGCGGCTACGCCGCCGACACCGACCTGCCGCGGTCGGCCTGGGGCAGTTGCGGAAAGCCGTTCGAGGGCATGGAGGTTCGGATCGTCTACCTCGAGACCGCCGTTCCGGTGCCCACCGGGATGATCGGCATGATCCAACTGCGCGGACCGCACATCCTGCGCGGCATCTGCGGACGCACCCGGGAGGCGACCTTCACCGCCGACGGCTACTACCCCACCGGGGATCTGGGCCGACTCGATCACGACGGATTCCTGTACTACCACGGCAGATCCGACGACATGTTCAAGGTCAGCGGCGCCACCGTGTACCCCGGCGAGGTGGAGAAGGCGTTGCTGGCCATCGACGGTGTCACGGCAGCCTTCGTGACCAACGTGCCCGACGGCGAGCAGGCTCGGGTGGGCGCGGCGGTGGCCGGCGATGCGCTGACGATCGGCCAGCTGCACGAGCGGGCCCGCGCGCTGTTGAGCGCATTCAAAGTGCCGACGGTGTGGCTGCTGGTTGCGGGTCCCGATGCCATCCCGCGCGGTCCGACCGGCAAGGTCGACACGCGGCGACTACAGGAAATGCTGGCGAACCAACAACGGAGGGAACGGATATGACAGGCCGACTGACCGACAAGGTGGCATTCATCACCGGCGCGGCGCGCGGGCAGGGACGCGCGCATGCGGTCCGAATGGCCGCCGAGGGCGCAGACATCATCGCGATCGACGTGGCCGGCAAGCTGCCGGACTGTGTGCCCTACCTGCCGTCATCCCCGGAGGATCTGGCCGAAACGGTGCGACTTGTTGAGGCCACCGGCCGGCGCATCGTCTCCTCGGTGGTCGACACCCGTGACTACGCCGAGATGTGCGAGGCCGTCGCCGACGGGGTGGCCGCCCTGGGACGGCTGGACATCATCGTCGCCAACGCCGGTGTGGCCGCCCCGCAGGCCTGGGATGCCATCACCCCGGAGAACTTTCGCGATGTCATGGACATCAACGTGACCGGCACCTGGAACACCGTGATGGCCGGCGCGCAGCACATCATCGACGGTGGACGGGGCGGGTCGGTCATCCTGGTCAGCTCCGCCGCCGGAATCAAGATGCAGCCGTTCATGGTGCACTACACGGCCAGCAAGCACGCCGTGACCGGGATGGCGCGCGCGTTCGCCGCTGAACTCGGCAAGCATTCGATTCGGGTCAACAGCCTGCATCCGGGCGCGGTCAACACCCCGATGGGCACCGGCGACATGATGGCGGCGTTGAACAAGGCCAACGAGACCAACCCGCAATTGATCCACATGGTCACGCCGTTCCTGCCCGACTGGATAGCCGAGCCCGAAGACATCGCCGACGCAGTGTGCTGGTTGGCCAGCAATGAGTCGCGGCTTGTCACCGCAGCGGGGATCGCGGTCGATCTGGGCTCCACCCAGTATTGAGGGGTTCACTCTGGGAGCACGCGTTCACCAAGGGTGGCCACCACCCGCAGAGCCACCTCCAAGGGCATCCTGCGTTCGTCGAGCGGCTGCGGCAGCAATTCTTCGACCTGCTGCATCCGGTAGAGCACCGTGTTCTTGTGCACGCTCAGCGACTCGGCAGCCTTGGCCATACTGCCCTGCTCGAGGTACACCAGCGCGGTCTGCCGTAGCCGATCAGTCGCCGCGCCTCGCTCCGCCAGACCGCCCAGTTCACGGCGCACCAACCGAGACAGGGCCGCGATGTCGGCGGCCAGACAGCTGACGAGTTCGACATCGCGGTACAGGGTGACCGGCGCGGGGTCGGTCTCGGCGGCGATCCGGTAGGCGCGCAGCGCCTCCTCGTGGGTGACGCGGAACCCCTCGACACCAGCGGCGGGAATCCCGGCGGCCAGGTGGACCTTCGGCCGGTGCTGCCGAAATTCCTTCAAGCGAGCAATCTCCCGCAGGTCCGGGACACCCGTAGTGGCGAGCCAGACCCAGAGCATCCGACCGCCCGCCGGCAGCGTCAGCGGACGCGGAGCACCGAGGCGGGTCGCGATCTGGACCGCCAGTGTCTCCAGGAATACGGTGGCGTCATCCTCGGGACGGTCGAGAGTCCAGATGATCAGGCCGGTCTGCTGGACGTGGAGATTGTGCCCGAGTTGTCTTGTGCTGCGCTCGATGTCGACTGCCTCCTCACGCAAGATGGCCTCGACAAGCTCGCGCCGACGGGTCTGCGCGCTGCTGACTTGCCGTCGGGTCTCGTCCAAGAAAGCCATCTCGGCACGCTCGGTGGCGTGGGATATGGTCCGGCTCAAGTGATCCCACTGCAGGTCCAGAACCGCCGGCAGCAACTCCGGATCGGTGATCTCGCGACAGGCAGAAGTCATGATCTCAGCCCAGCTGATGCGCTGCAAAGTCCGGTAACAACGCTGCAGCAGAGCGATGTCGTAGCCGCGCCGGGCCAGGGTGCGGCCCAGAACCTTGGCGGCATTGGGCAGATCGATATCGCTCGGGCGTTCGTGCGGCCCCTGACTGAAGTACGCGCCGACACCGTCGTGCACCGCGATCTGTAGCTCCTGCCGAAGCGCGGGGTCATCCCCGATCTCCGGCACGTCGGCGGCGATGGCGTCGATCATCCGTCCAGACAGGGTGGACAACTGCGGCTCTGCCACCTCACGGTTCGCGAAGGATTCGAACCAGGTTCTGGCCTCCGCTACCAGGTCACGGCGTTGACGCATATCGATACCCCCAATCGCGTTCCGGTCCACGCCGTGGCACAACCGTTGCCTGCCGATTTGTGATCCACGGTACAAGCCCCAATTCTTGCGTCGCAGCACACTGACCGTCATGACCACCACAGATCCCGTTTCGCGGCTTACACAGGCGAGGTCGCTGTGCGAGCTGTTCCAGCGCACCTGCGCGACCCGCGCCGGGGATCTCGCGCTGCGCACACCGGACGGTGGGACCGCGTTGACCTGGGGTGAATACGGCGCTCGGGTGCAGCGGCTCGCTGCGGGGCTATCTGCACTCGGGGTTTGCCGCGGCGACACGGTCGCGATCATGCTCACCAACCGGCCCGAGTTCCATCTGATCGACGCCGCCGCGTATCACCTGGGCGCGATCCCCTTCTCGGTCTACAACACGAGTGCCCCGGCACAGATCGCCTACCTCTTCGACAACGCGGCAAACCGGGTCGTCGTCTGCGAGGAACAATTCCTGGAGCATGTGCTGGAGGCCAAGGCGGGCAGCCGGGTCGAGCACGTGATCTGTCTCGGCGATGCCCCGGCGGGCACGATGACGCTCGCGGAGGTCGAAGACCTCGGCGACCCGGAGTTTGATTTCGAATCCTGCTGGCGTGCCGTGCAAGCGGACGACACGATCACCATCATCTACACCTCCGGCACGACCGGCACCCCCAAGGGCGTCGAGATGTCACATCGCAACGCCATCTTCGGCACCGAAGCGATGCTGGGGATCCCGGAGTTCGCGGCGGGCTGCGGAGGGCGGGTGGCCTCCTATCTACCCGACGCACATGCCCTCAACCGATGGCTCGCCCATTACCTGCCCGCGGTCACCGGTGCTGCGGTGTACACGGTGGCCGACAGCAAGGACCTTGCGGCCGCACTGCCGACGATCCGACCCACGGTGTTCGTCGGGGTGCCGATGCTCTGGTACAAGCTTGAGGCGACGGTGCGCGCCGCGCTGTCCGCGGAGCCAGGACTACGCGGCACTCTCGCCGCGTGGGCCCTGCAGGTCGGCCGGCGCAAGGTCGCCGCCGATCTCGCCGGCAAGCCCATCTCGCCGCTGCTGCGGCTGAAGTACCTGCCGGCGGAGCGTTTGATACTTGCGCGCCTACGGCAGCAAGTCGGTTTGGACCAGACGGCCATCGCCTATAGCGGGGCGGCACCCATCACCCCGGAGACCCTGGAATTCCTGCTGGCGCTCGGGATCCCGGTCGCCGAGGCCTGGGGCATGTCCGAGATCGGCCTGGCGACCTCCAATCGTCCGGGAGCCCAGCGGGTGGGCACCGTCGGCACGGTGCTGAGGCGGGTTGAAATCCGCTGCCTCAACGACGGTGAACTACTGGTCCGCACTCCCGGGTTGATGAAGGGCTACCGCAACGACCCGGCCCGCACCGCCGAAGTCGTCGACGACGACGGTTGGGTGCACACCGGCGATATCGGGGTCATCGATACCGGGGGCTACGTCACGATCGTCGATCGCAAGAAGGAATTGATCATCAATTCCGCTGGCAAGAACATGTCTCCCGCCAATATCGAGAACGCGGTCCGCGCCGCGAGTCCGTTGGTCGGATCGGTGGTGGCCATCGGCGATCGGCGCAAGTACGTGACCGCGCTGATCACCCTCGAACCCGAAGCGGCGGCGGCATTCGCTTCCGCGCACAGCGTCGAAGCCTCACCGCGTGCGCTCGCAGCCGATCCGGCCGTCCGACGCCGACTCGACGCGGCTATCGCCGCCGCCAATGCCCGCCTGTCGCGTGTCGAGCAGGTGAAGGCCTACACGGTGCTGCCGGTGTTCTGGGAACCCGGCAGCGATGAGATCACCCCCACGATGAAGCTGCGCCGCGGTGTGATCACCGAAAAGTATGCGCGCGAAATCGATGCGCTCTATGAGTTCGCCCGAACCTAATTTTCTGCGCCGGAAAGGACGACAGCTAGCCATGACAACAGAAGCATTCGTGTACGACGCGATTCGCACCCCCCGAGGTCTGGGCAAGCCCACCGGCGGGCTCTACACCATCGCGCCGGTCGACCTCGCCGCCGACCTCATCCATGAGATGTTGCACCGCAATGAGGGCATCGACCCCGAACGGATCGACGACGTGATCCTGGGCTGCGTCAGCCCGGTCGGCGAGCAGGGTTTCGATATCGCCGAGATGGCCGTGGTGCGGGCCGGATTGAGCGAGACCGCGGTTGGGGTCCAGCTCAACCGATACTGCGCGTCCGGGCTGGAAGCGGTCAACACCGCCGCCCAGAAAATCGCATCCGGGTGGGAGGACCTCATCTTCGCCGGCGGTGTCGAATCCATGTCCCGGGTTCCGATGGGTTCCGACGGCGGCATGGTCGTCGCCGCAGACCCCAATGCCTACCAGCGCACCCCGATCATTCCGCAGGGGCCCGCCTCAGATCTGCTGGCCGCCAGGTACGGCTTCAGCCGCACCGACCTCGACGCGTTCGCGGCGCGTTCACACCGCAACGCCGCCCGGGCATGGACAGAAGGCCGATTCAAAGGATCCGTGGTGCCCGTCGCCGATCTCAACGGCATCGTCGTGCTCGACCACGACGAGCTGGTGCGCCCGGACGCCACCGTGGAGTCGCTGGGTGCACTCAAGCCTGCGTTCGCGGCCATCGGCGAGCTCGGCGGGTTCGACGCCGTCGCCCTGCAGCGCTACCACCAGCTCGAGCGCATCGAACACGTACACACTGCCGGCAATTCCTCGGGAATCGTGGACGGCGCATCGTTGCTTGCCATCGGAAATGCCCGTATCGGAGCCGAATTCGGACTCACACCGCGAGCCCGGGTAGTGGCCACCGCGGTCACCGGATCCGATACGCCGATCGGGTTCACCGGTCCCTACCCGGCCTGCCGCAAAGCACTGAAGAAGGCCGGGCTGAACATCGCCGACATCGACCTCATCGAGGTCAACGAGGCGTTCGCAGCGGTGGTGCTGACCTTCGCCGAGCAGTTCGGCATCGGACTGGACAAGATCAACGTCAACGGGGGTGCCATCGCCATGGGCCATCCGCTGGGTGCAACCGGCGGCATGCTGCTCGGCACCGTCATCGACGAACTCGAACGCACCGGAAACCGCTACGGCATGGTCACGCTCTGCGCCGTCGGCGGCATCGGCATCGCCACCATCGTCGAGCGCGTGAGCTGACCAGAGCGCACCAGAGAGGACCTGAACAACCATGACTGACAACGTCATCAATTGGGCACTGGGCTCGGACGGCATTGTGGTGCTGACCCTTGACGATCCCTCCCAGTCCACCAACACCTGGAACACCCCGTTCCGACAGTCACTGGCCGACGTCGTGGACAGACTGGAGGCCGATCGCGACGGCTACGTCGGCGTCATCATCACCTCCGGCAAGGAGGTCTTCAGCGCCGGTGCGGATCTCAAGGAGATCGGCCCGTTGATGGACAGGGCGGATGCGGCAGAGATCGCCACCTTCTTCGATCACGCGAAGGCACTGCTGCGCCGGCTGGAACGCCTGGGCAAACCGGTCGTCGCGGCGATCAACGGAACCGCGCTCGGCGGTGGTCTCGAACTCGCGCTGGCGGCTCACCACCGAATCGCCCCGGACCGCCCCGGTATCCAGATCGGACTACCCGAGGTGACCCTTGGCGTGATCCCCGGTGCGGGCGGCGTGGTGCGCACCGTGCGCATGTTCGGCGTGGCCGCTGCGCTGACGAACGTCCTGCTGAACGGGACCAAGTTCAGCCCGCGCAAAGCGCTGGCCGCCGGACTGGTCGACGCGGTGGTCGACACCGACGCCGAGCTGCTGCCCGCCGCGCGGGCGTGGATCACCGCCAATCCAGCACCGGTGCAGCCGTGGGATCGCAAGAGTTACACCCTGCCAGGCGGTCCGGTCACCGGGGCGGAGCTGTCGCAGCAGGTGCTCGCGCTGTCGGCCACCCTGCGTAAGCAACTCAAGGGAGCCGATCTGCCGGCCCCGCGAAACCTCATCGCCGCCGCGATCGAAGGCAGCCTCGTTGACTTTGCCGCTGCGGAGACAATCGAAACCCGGTATCTGGTGAACTTGTCACTGAATCCACTGACCGCCAACGGAGTCCAGTCCTTCTTCGATCTGCAGAAGGCTAATCGTAACGACTATCGCCCCGCCGGGGTGGCACCCTTCCGCCCGACCAAGGTGGCGGTCGTCGGGGCAGGAATGATGGGTGCGGGAATCGCGTACGAATACGCCAAAGCCGGTGTGGCCGTGGCGCTCAAGGATATTTCGGTGGAGGCCGCCGAACGCGGCAAGTCGTATTCGCGCACTCTGGCGGAGGCGGCCGTCGCCAAAGGCCGCTGGACGCGGCAGCGAGCCGATGAACTGCTCAACCGCATCACAGCGGCGGCCGACGACGCCGACCTGGCCGGCGCCGATCTGATGATCGAGGCGGTGTTCGAAGATCCCGGGCTGAAGAAGAAGACCTACGCACAGGTCGAGCCAGTACTCGACGCTACGGCGCTGCTGGCATCGAACACCTCGCAGATTCCGATCACCGGACTCGCCGAGGGAGTCACCCGACCTGAGGCGTTCATCGGCATGCACTTCTCGTCTCCAGTGGACAAGATGCCGATGGTCGAGGTGGTCAAGGGTGCACTGACCAGCCGGGAATCAGTGTCACGCGCGGTGGACGTGGTCCGCCTGATCAACAAGACGCCGATCGTGGTCAACGATGGCCGCGGCTTCTACCTGACGCGACTGTTCATGGCAGCGACGTTCGAAGCATGTGAAATGGTCGCCGACGGCGTGCCGGCCACCTCGATCGAGCAGGCCGCTCTACAGAACGGCATGCTGACCCAGCCGCTGCTGGTACTCGACCAGGTCAGCCTGTCACTGTCGCGGTCGATCATCGCCGACCGGGAGGCCGAGACCGGCACCGACAAACGCACGGCCGGTGAAGGCGTCATCATCCGGATGGTGGATCAGTTCGGGCGCCTGGGCCGGGCGGCCGGAGCCGGCTTCTACGACTACGCAGACGGCAAGCGCCTCACGCTGTGGCCGGGCTTGAGCGACGCATTCGGACCCGCCCGAGACATCCCGTTCCAGGATCTGCGCGACCGGTACCTGTTCCGGGTCGCGCTGGAGGTGGCTGCCTGCCTGCAGGAAGGCATCGTCGAAACCACCGCCACCGCCAACGTCGGTTCCGTCATGGGCGGATTCCCCGCGGGAACCGGCGGGGCGTTGTCGTTCATCAACAGCTACGACGGTGGCCCCTCCGGATTCGTCGCCCGTGCACGCGAACTCGCTCAGACCTACGGCGAGCGCTTCCTGCCACCTGCCGTGGTGGTCGACGCCGCCACGAACGGCACCCGCGTTGGTCACTGAATCCCCCGACCCCACAATCAGATCGGATCATCATGACTGCATTTGTCCTTGGCGAGGATCACCTGGTCTTCCGTGACAACATCCGCAAGTTCGCCCGCGAGAAGTTCATCCCCGGCCAACTCCAACGCGCTGCGAGCATCGAATACCCCCGCACGGAACTACGGGAACTGGCAGCGGCTGGCCTCACCGCATTGGCGGTACCGGAAGAACTCGGCGGACAAGGCGCCGACCTGCTCGCTCTCGGGCTGGCCGCCGAAGAAATCGGCTACGCCTGCTCGACCATGGCCTGTGCCTTCTTCTTCGTCAACGTGCAAACGAGCTTCTTCGCCACGCACGCCCCGGTGGCGGTGCGCAACAACTGGCTGCCCAAGCTCATCTCCGGTGAGGCCATCGGCTGCACCGCGCTCACCGAACCCGACACCGGCTCCGACGCCTCCGCACTGACGTGTCGCGCCGACCGCGTCGAGGGCGGCTGGAAACTGTACGGCGAGAAGTCCTCCATCACCCAAGCTCCACATGCCGATGTCGCCATCGTCATCGCTCAGACCGACCCGGGCAAGCGAGCCAAGGGAATCGGTGCTTTCGTGGTGACGCTGGACGATCCGACCATCGCCCGCCAGGCGTTCGAAGACCCGGGCTGCAAGCCGATCGGCCGCGGTGCGCTCACCTTCGACGGCACGTTTGTGCCTGACGCCTACGTGATGTTCGAACCGGGCTCGGGCTTCCACGGGATCATGCGCGAGTTCGACCTCACCAGAGCCCTGATCGGGCTCATGGTAATCGGCACCGCGCAGCGTGCCCTCGACATGACGGTTGAATACACCAAGCAGCGCACCACTTTCGGCCGGCCGCTCGCGGTGAACCAGGGTGTGCAGTTCCCACTGGCAGAGCACAGCACCTATGTCACCGCGGTCCGAGCGCTGGCCTACCAGACCCTCGGCCTGCGCATGGCCGGCCAGCCGCACACCGCGCAGGCGGCAATGCTCAAATGGTGGGCTCCGCAGGTCGCGCTGGCCGCCGTCAACGACTGCGTCGTCCTACATGGCCACGTCGGCTGGTCCGAGGAGATGCCGCTACAGGCCATGCTGCGCGACGTGTCCGGCTACCAGATCGGTGACGGCACGCCGCAGATCCAGAAGATGATCATCGCCCGCGATCTCTACGCCCGGTGAAGGACTGACATGAACGAGACGACACTTCCTGAGCCCGAGTACGACTGGCTCGTTGTCGGTTCCGGGTTCGGCGGTGCCGTTTCGGCCCTGCGCCTGGCGGAGAAGGGCTACCGGGTGGCCGTCCTTGAATGTGGCCGACGATTCACCGATGACGAATTGCCCGAGCGCACCGGCCAATTGCGCCGCTATATCTGGATGCCCCGGCTCGGCATGAAGGGAATCCTGCGGCTGACCGCGTTTCGCGACGTGACGGTGCTTAGCGGCAGCGGAGTGGGTGGGGGCAGCCTGGTCTACGCCCAGACGCTCTACCGCGCCGAACCCGGCTTCTACGAGCAGGCCCGCACGGTCAGCGGGGAGGCCCCCGACCTGGATGCGCACTACGCCGTCGCCGAACGCATGCTGGGTGTCGTCGAGCACCCGCACCGGACGCCGGCCGATGAGCTGTTCCACAAGGTTGCTGAGTCGATGGGTGTCGCGGACACGTTTCACCCGGCGCGGGTCGGCGTGTACTTCGGGGAGCCCGGTGTCACCGTGCCGGACCCGTTCTTCGACGGCGCCGGTCCGGCGCGAACCGGTTGCATCTCGTGCGGAGAGTGCATGCTCGGCTGCCGCTACAACGCCAAGAACACCCTGCCGAAGAATTATCTGTGGCTCGCCGAGCGACTCGGGGTGCAGATCATTCCGGAACGCACGGCGACGCTGATCCGACCGCGCGGGGCCGCCGACGGCGCCGACGGCTACGTCGTCACCACTCAGCGCACCGGGGCGTGGGTCCGCAAAGACACCCGCGAGGTCTCCGCCCGCGGTGTGGTGGTGGCAGCCGGCGCGCTGGGTACCAACCTGCTGCTCGCGCGCAGCAAGCACACCGGCGCGCTGGCAGGGATCTCCGACCGGCTCGGCCACATGGTACGGACCAACAGCGAATCGCTGACGGCGGTGACCGTCCCGGAGGATCGCGACTGGAGCAAGAGCGTATCCATCACGTCGAGTTTTCACCCCGCCCCGACAAGCCACACCGAAACGGTCACCTACGGCGCCAGCGCGGACATGATGGGGCTGCTGTTCACGATGCTCACCCCGGGTGGCGGCCGAATCAGCCGGCCACTGAAGCTGTTTGCGCAGATTCTGCGGCATCCCCGGCGATTCCTGCATGCCAGTAACCCGCGCGGGTGGTCTCGTCGGTCCCTGATCACCGGGATCATGCAGACGCTGGACAATTCCCTGCAACTGGTGCCCAAGCGATCACCGCTGGGTCGGGTGCGGCTGACCACGCGTCAGGATCCGGATAACCCCATCCCCACGTTCATCCCGCTTGCCAACGAGATCACCCAGCGGCTCGCAGAGGAGACGGGCGGCGTGGCGCAGAGCTGGATCACCGAGGCCCTGTTCAATATTCCGGTCACGGCGCACATCCTCGGCGGCGCTATTCCCGCGATCAGTCCCGACCGCGGCGTGATCGACATGGATCATCGGGTTTTCGGCTACCTGAATCTGATGGTCTGCGATGGGTCGGCGGTGCCGGCGAACCCGGGCGCCAACCCTAGCCTGACGATCACCGCGATGGCCGAGCGCGCGATGGCCACCGTGCCGCCGGCGCACTGAAACCCGGACAGGATTGCGATCACGATGACAGACACACGGATCGACGTACGATCGCCGGCGGACGCCTCAATCGTCGGCTCTGTGGCGAGCCTCAGTGCCACCGAGGTGGCCGCGGCCGTCACCGGCATTCGCACCGAGCAACCCGGATGGGAAACGCTCGGAATCCGGGGCCGCCGCGAATGGTTGGAGCGGTACCGGGACTGGCTGCTCGACCATGACGACGAAGTGACCGGTCTACTGCAAGCCGAGACCTCCAAGCCGTTGCAGGAGGCGCGCCTTGAACTGGCAATGTCGCTCGACCTGATCAACTATTACTGCAAGAACGCCGAAGCATTCCTTGCCGATGAACATCCGCGTGGCCACAGTGTGATCACCAAGTCCAAGCGGCTGACCATCACGCGACACCCGTATCCGGTCGTCGGCGTGATCACACCGTGGAACGTGCCACTTCTGATCGCTCTGGCCGATAGCGCACCTGCGCTGCTGGCCGGAGCGGCGGTGGTCGTCAAACCCTCCGAGCTAACCCCGCTGGCGACGCAGCGCGTGATCGACGGGTGGCAAGAGATCGGCGCGCCCGGCGTGTTCGTGTGCACCCCCGGCGCCGGCGCCACCGGCGCGGCAGTTGTCGAGGAAGCCGACTTCATCCAGTTCACCGGTTCGACCCGCACCGGGATCAGGATCGGCCGTCGTGCCGCCGAACGTCTGATACCGAGCAGCCTCGAACTCGGCGGTAAGGACGCCATGATCGTGCTGGCCGACGCCGACCTCGAGCGCGCGTCCAACGCAGCGGTCTGGGGCGGCATGTTCAACTCCGGGCAGGCGTGCGTCTCGGTCGAACGGGTGTATGTCGAGGCCTCGGTGCACGACGAATTCGTGCGGCGCGTCACCCAGAAGGCCTGGACAGTGCGCGTCGGAACCAACGACGGCGCCTCCAAGGCGGATATCGGTCCGCTCATCAGCTCGACGCAGCTCGCCATCGTGACCACCCAAGTACAAGATGCCGTGAGCAAGGGCGCCACCGTGGTAACGGGCGGGGAGCGCGCGCAGCCGCAGGGCGGAGCGTTCTTTCAACCTACGGTGCTCACCGGTGTCGACCACACGATGCAGGTCATGCAGGAGGAGACATTCGGCCCGACACTGCCGATCATGAAGGTTGCCAACGCAACCGAAGCGATCAGGCTCGCCAACGACTCGCCCTACGGATTGTCGGCCAGTGTCTGGACTCGCAACACCGAGCGCGGCCGCGAGGTCGCGCGCCGGCTCGAGGCAGGGGCAGTCAATGTCAATGACGTGCTCTCCAACCTCTTTTTGTTCCCGGCGCCGCACGCCGGCTGGAAGAAATCAGGGACCGGTGAACGCCTCGGCGGAGCTGCCGGTATTCGGAAGTACTGCCGTGAACAGGCGATCATCGAGAGCCGCATTACGCCACACGATGAGCCCCTATGGTTCCCCTACACGCCCGGCAAGCACCGGCTCATCTGGCGACTGCTGCGCTTCATGATCGCGCGCGACGCCAACCGCAAACTGCGTAAGTTCGGGCGGTGAAAGGCAATGCGCCAGCCTCGACACCTCGACGATAGATTCATGCCCAGCTGGTTCTGACGAACCGGACCACCAATCCCGCTGCGCACCAACGCTCTCCAGCGGCCATCGGCGATTGCGTGTCGTCATCCTGCTTGTGGCCAGGCATCGTCAGGCAAGGTTCGGGTGATTTCGTCGAGGGCGGCGTCGTAGTCGTCGCCGCCGAAGTGTCGGCTGCCGAGTTCATCGAGGGTCGGGTCGTAGTCGGGTTCGTCGGGGTCGGGCCATGGTGTGTCGAGCAGTGGGCCTGGTGCGTCAACGGCATCGTCGGTGCGTCGGCGGAGGCGGTCGATGACGGCTTCGATGAAGTGGAACGGGTTGACCCGCGGTTGGCCACGGTCCAGGCGCGGGGGCGGGATCCATTCGACCCGACCGGTGTCGTCGAGCCGAGTCAGCCAGCCCTGCTCACTGGCCATCCGGTTGTCGGGGGCACACGCCAAGCCCAACGCATCAACATCGGTCTGCCCGTTGCGGGCCCAATCGTTCTCCAGATGGTGGGCCTGGGTCAGATACCCCGAGACCGAGCACCCGGGCCGCGTACACCCGCGATCGCGCGCATGCAGCACGATGCGTTGATCGGCCGAGGCGATGCGCTTGGTTCGGCCCAACCACAATGCGCGGCCTTGGCCGTCGAACACACTCAGGTAGTGATACGCGTGCCCGGCCATCCGCAGTAGGTCGGCCATCGGCAACAGACTGCCGCCGGCGGTGTGGGCTTTGCCGATCACCCGCGGTGCCGGCTCGAGCAACGGTGCGTGTTCAGCTGCAGCCTGGAGTTCGGCCAGGGTGGTCGAGACGATGACAGTGACTGGCAGCCCGTTGAGCTGCCCGAGATCACCGCACGCCAGTACCACCCGCAAGGCGGCCAACACCGCGTCGTGGTGTCGTTGATCGCGGTTGCGGTGATCGTGCTGGATCTGCTCCTGGCTGGGGGTGCCGGCGACGCAGGGCTGCTCATCGGCGGCATTGCACATTCCCGGTGCTCCCAGCTTTGCCAGGACAGGCTCCAAGGTCGCCCGCAACTCTGGGGTGATCTTGCCGCTCAAGGTGCTCATGCCGTCGGGGCCTTGCCGGCCCAACCGCAGCCCACGCCGCGCCAGGCGTTCCTGGTCGGTGAAATCTCCATCCGGACTCAACACCGCCACCAAATGATCGGCCAACCGCGCGAAGATCTCCGGGGCGAATTCCGATGCCAATACGGCCAGATCGGCCTCGGCGCGCTCCCAATCCGCCGCCCCAACCCTGGCCGGGATCTTCGCCAAGGCCTTACGCGCGATCGCCATCTGCTCCGGGCCGATCCGACCGGTGGCTTGGGCAGCGGCCAGCGCCGGCAACATCGGTTCGAGGGGTTCGCCACTGATCGCGGTGCGCGGCCCAAGCTCGGCGGCCTCGGCCATGCGCCTCCGCGCCGCCGCCGAGCTGATCCGCAACCGCTCGGTCAGTGCCTTGGTCAGTGAGCACGCCCCCAACAGTCCGGCATCACCCTCGGCAACCAACCGGGCCAGGATCCGATGTTCGACGAGCGGCGCCCGCCACGCCACCACCTCACGACGGGCTAGCACCTCCATCAACTCCTCAGCACTCAACGCGTCGAACGAACACCTCTCCAACTCCGCATGAGCAGCTTCGATTACGTCCAGAGCAGCACCGATGCGCTCCCGATCCGCCATCGCCTTCCTGCCCATACATAGAACACTAGTTCGATACACCGACAAGAACACCCGCGGTGGCGGGCGCCCAACTCTAAGAAACCGTTGAGGAAATCGGAGCCCTAGTTCTACTGCTGAGCCAGCCGCTCGTTGTGCAGGCGCACCAGTTCCCGGAACCCCAGCCGGTGGTACTGCGGAACCGGCTGGATCCCCCACACATCCCGGGCGGTGTCCTTGCCCTCGGCCCCTTCGGGAGGACCGAGCGGTGGGTAGGGGTGCTTGCACTCCAACGTGTCATCGGAGAATCGGTTCTTGAGCAGTTCGCTGCAGATCTGGGTGAGGCTCAGCGTCGGGTAGCCGTAGTAGACCGCCATGAACGGCAGGGTGAATGCCCCCTCGATGACCAGGGCGACCAGGCACACCAGGGTGGCTCGCTTGATCCACTTGTGCATCCGGGCGTAGTACGGCGTAGTACCCGGTGGCAGGTCTTCGGCGACAGAAATGTCCATCGTTGCGCTCCTTGATCAGTCGGTGAAGATTTCCCGATTCACGGTGTGTAGGTATGGGATTGCCAAGAACGGGGTGATGTAGAAGATGTCGTAGATCCACCAGCCGATCACCGGGAACACCACACCGGCATAACGCACATCGGCATACATGGTCATGTTGAACACGTAACCGACCCAGATCACCACGCCCATCCAGCAGGTCACGATCATCCATTGATGACCCCACCGCTTCATCTGCAGGAAGCCGATCGCTGCGGCGCACCGCATGGAGAACACCGTGAGGATCAGCCCCACCACCCAGGCTTTCTCACCGGGGGCCGCCGAGCCCCCGACCCACAGCTCGTTGTAGTGCCAGAAGTAGCTGGCGTCGAACATGCCACCCCAGCCGACCATCAGCACCCGGTTGATCAGGGTGTGATTGCCGATCATGTCCAGTGCCCAGCCGAGGCTGTTGAGGAAGCCGTCGATCAGCACCAGGTACCCGATCAGGGTGACGATCATCGGACGCACCGACAGGCCGGCGCGGGTGGCTTCGCGTTGCAACCAGACTCCGCGCATGAAGATCGGGAAGCCCAGCAGCCCGGGTACCCACATGCCCATCAGTGCCGCACCGGCGATCATCCAGCGGTCGGCTCGCCACTGGGCTGCGCGGGATTGCTCATGATGCTCCTCGAGACCGAGGGAATCCGCGCCCGCAATCGACGTCATAACGTCCACCACCCGCGGGCGAAGGACATGTAGAGCTGGATGCCGAACATGATGGCCAAATAACCGTAGATGAAGATCTGAAAGACGATCAGTGCTCTTTTGCGTTTCCGTTCTTGCTGGTCCATGACTGCGACTTCCCTTTCTAGTGAGCCTGATTCGGGGTGACGAACACGCCGGCCGCGACTTCACGCAGGCCGTCGTGAATCCCTCCGTCGGTGGTGAGCGGCGCGAGGATGCAGGCTTCGGCGGCTTCGATCTCATTGGCTCCGTCGGCCACCAGCTGCGCCGCGCTTACCAGTGCCCGCGTGGACGGCGGTTCGAAGTGAAATGCCTGGTCTGCGTTGCGAAGTGCGTCGGCACATGCCACGAGGCGTTCCGCGACCGACAAAGCGATGCCGGTCTCCGCGACGATCACGGCTGCTTCACGGTCCGGCGGCAGGTAGTCCATGGCGAGCGTTGCGAAGCGTTGCCGAAATGACGGCTTGAGCTCCTTGAGCGAGCTCCGATAGGCCGGATTGTAGGAGCAGACCAGCATGAACGTCTCAGGGGCCGTGACCACTTCGCCCGCACGGTCCAGATACAGGCTGCGACGGTGATCGGTCAGGGAGTGCAGGATCGCCAGCGAGTCGTGCCGCGCCTCGACCACTTCGTCGAGGTAGCAGATGGCCCCGGCTTTCACCGCTTTGGTCAGCGGCCCATCGGTCCACCTCACATCACCACCGGCCACCATGAACCGGCCGACCAGATCCGAACTGGTCAGGTCGTCATGGCAGCTGATGGTGATCACCGGACGCCCCAGCAGCAGGCCCATGTGTTCGACCAGCCTGGTCTTGCCGCAGCCCGTGGGCCCGGTCAGCATCACCGGAATGCGCCGCCGGTAGGCCCTTTCGAACAGCTGCACCTCATTGCCATTGGCCAGATAGGTATCGGTTGTCATCGGTGTCCTCCATCGGTATCTGTCATGCGGCAACCAGTTCGCGGTGCACGTGGGCCAGCACGCGCGGCAGCTCCTCGATACGCCGGATGCGCCGAGAGCAGCGCTGGCCGAACACCTCCGGCAGCGGATCAACGCGGACCGGGCCAACCCCGACGTAGTAGACACAGACCCCGGCCTCGTTGGCCTCTTCGACCGCGTGCGCCACATCGGCCCAGGCGTAGCGGCCCTCGTAGCCCTCGTCGGACATCAGGCCGTCGCCGATCACGATCAGCAGCCGCCGCTGCGACGGTTGCGCAATCAGCCGACTGGTCAGATGACGCAGCGGAGCACCCAGCCGGGTGTAACCGCCGGCCAGCAGCCCCAGGTCACTGGGCGCCACCAACCTGCGATCACCGAAGTCCTTCAGGCAGTGCACCGCCACGTGATGGCGGGTATTGCCGGTGAAGGCGAAGACACCGTGTCGTTGATGGGCACGCGTCATCGCACCCGACAGCGCGTCAGCGCAGGCCAGTTCCAGGCGGAAGAGCCGGCCGCCGTGCACCCCCAGCGAGGAGCTCGCGTCCAGCAGCAGCGCGGTCGCCACGTCCCGGCCTGCGGGCAGCAGTTCCCGGAATAGTCGTGGTTCGTCGCATTCCCCGGTCAAGGTGTCGAGGTGATGGCTGACGTAGGCGTCGACGTCGAGGTCCGAACCATCCTCCAATCCGTTGGTCATCGCCCGAGCCGTGCTCTGCTCAAACCACTTCCGCAGATCCATGCGGGCCGCCGTGTGCTGGCCCCGACGGGCGGTCCAGGCGTGTTCGACGACGGCGACATGGTCAGGCAGGAACCTGCCGGAATGGGCGTTCCATTCGGGGTACGGGATGCCCGGTCGCCGCTCGGCGGAGGTGTAGCCGTCGTCCTCGTCCGGTCTGCTCGGCGGCGGCAGGCTGGTGTTGCGCACCCCGCCCTCACCGCCGACCGGTACGGAATAGGCCCGGGGTCGGCGTTTCTGCGTGCTGGACCATGGCATTCGGCCGATACGGCGTATCGACTCGGTCAAGCTGCCGGATGCTGTCCACGTCCTCGGCAACGTCCCCACCAGCGGATACCAGGCCAGCTCACCCCGGGCTCGCGCCAATTCGATGGCGCGGTCGAACATCTCGTTCGCGGACAGGTCCGGGTCGCAGGGCTCGAGGTTGGCCAGCCGGCGTCGGAGTTCGGGCAATAGGCCGGGCCATCGGCGGCCCACCCATCCCAGCGCCACCTGCGCCTCCACGAATGTCAGGGCCCGCAGTTCGCGCGAGGTCAGCTCCGCCAGGTGGTATGCGGCGATCCGCTCCTTGGACGGTGAGCACTGCAGCGCCACACCGCCGGTCAACGTCCGGCGGGTCCAGTCCGGCGGCATCGGGTATGGCACTTCGACAGTGGACAGCGTCGAAGTCACCCCGAACCCGCGCTTGGCCCCGGTCACCAGGCGTGCACCGTCGCGACGCCGATCGCTCAGCGCGACCGCGGTCAGTGCGCAACTGCTCTCCAGCTCCAACGGGTTCACGTCGGCCAACTCGACCGCGGCTCAGAAGGTTCCGATGGAGTCGAACATCCAGTACCAGAATGCGATGATCAAACCGGTTCCGCCCCATGCGGCGACGTAACGGAGGATCTCCCAGAGCCAGGCCATCAGAACTCCCTATCGTTGGTCAGTCGGAGAAGATCTCGCGATTGACGGTGTGTAGGTACGGAATTGCCAAGAACGGGGTGATGTAGAAGATGTCGTAGATCCACCAGCCGATCACCGGGAACACCACACCGGCATAACGCACATCGGCATACATGGTCATGTTGAACACGTAACCGACCCAGATCACCACGCCCATCCAGCAGGTGATGATCATCCACTGATGACCCCATCGCTTCATCTGCAGAAAGCCGATTCCGGCTGCGATCCGCATGGTGAAGACGGTCAGGATGAGCCCGACCTCCCAAGCCTTTTCGCCCGGGCCCGCGGCACCGCCGATCCACAGCTCGTTGTAGTGCCAGTAATATCCGGCGTCGAACATCGCGCCCCACCCGTTGAGCAGCACGCGGGCCAGCAGGGTGTGGCTGGCCATCATGTCCAGCGCCCATCCCACGGTGTTGATCGCGGCATCGATGACGACCAGGTAGCCCAGCAGGGTGACCAGCATCGGCCGTACCGTCAGTCCGTCGCGTTGAGCCCGGCGCAGCAACCAGATTCCGCGCAGGAAAAGCGGGAGGCCGAAGATTCCGGCGGCGGCCGTGCCGATGAGCAGGCCGCCGGAGATCAACCACTTGTCAGCGCGGCGCTGGGCGGCCCGCGAGGAGTCCAGATGCTCGTCGAGCCCGAGTCCGTCGCGCGGATGCTGCGGTGCGGTGCGCAATCGTCATCCCCCTCGCCATGTCGGCCGCCTACGACGCTAGGCACCTCACTGACTTAAGTCAATGACTTTTGGGGTCGGATCAGTGTTGCGCGCGGAGCCCGCGGATCGTCCTGGTCAGGTAGTCATCGACCAACTCCGGCCGGTTCGGCCAGTCGTGGGTGGTGATCAACAGTGCGTACAGGCCCAGCAGAAAGAACACCGCGCTGTTCATGGCGATGACGTCGTCGTCGATCTCGCCGGAGGCTCGCGCGGCTTCGATCCGCTCGGCGACCAGGACGATCAGTGGATGATCCTGCCCGCCTTCCAACGGCGGCCGGGTCGGCGAGAAGTGCAGCGCCAGGAAGTCGGTGAACAACGCCTCCCCTAAGCGGCGTTCCAGGTCCATGATCATCCGCACCGCTTCGGCCAGGGCGTCCGAAACATCTTGGTGGGTACGGAGATACTTCCGCAGCTGCTTGGCGATGCGCTCCTCCTCCCGGCGCTCCACCTCCAGCAGCACATGCTCCTTGGTGGGAAAGTGGAAGAAGAACGTGCCGTGCGCGACACCGGCGGCGGCCACGATGGCGCCGACATCAGCCTGGGCCATCCCGGTCCGTTTGAACTCGGCAGTGGCCGCGCCGAGCAGCCTCTCACGAGTCTGGAGGCGCTTGGCCTCACGTGCCGTCATCTTGTCCGGCTTGTCCGCCACCACCATGCCTGGTTCCCTCTGCCGCCCGACTTACGACCACCCTCCGGTGACGACAGTATCGCCTCCGCGCTGCCGCGCCGAAGCGAAGATGACTCAAGTCAGCGGCTGAGGCTGCTGGGCGGTGGCCGCCATCAGCGCACGGATGTTGTTCTTGCACCGTCCGCACACCGTCCCGGCGCCGGTGCGCTCACCGACCTGTCGGGTGGTCACCGCACCGGCCTGCACGGCGTCGATCACCTGCTGACCGGTCACTCCGACACACAGGCAGACGTACATGACAGCTCACGCCCCGGCGTCGATCTCCAGCTGTACCTTGTCCACCTTGCCGGTGGCGTTCAGCGGCAGCCGGTCCACGAAACGCACCGACCGCGGAACCTTGAAGCCGGCCATCCGGTTTCGACTCCAGGCGATCAGATCGGCTTCGGAGACCTGGGCCTTGGTTACCACGAACGCCCGGCCCACCTGCCCGAGTCGCTCGTCGGGGACGCCGATCACCGCGACCTGCGCGACGGCCGGATGTTCCAGCAGGAAACCCTCGATCTCGGCCGGGTAGGCGTTGAAGCCGCCGACGATGAACATGTCCTTCTTACGGCCGACGATCCGAAGCCGGCCGGCGGGATCCAGCGTTCCGACGTCGCCGGTGTGCAGCCAGCCTTGGGCGTCGATCGCCTCGGCGGTCGCCTCCGGATCGTCGAGATAGCCGACCATCACGTTGTAGCCGCGCACCAGAACCTCACCGTCGTCGGCGATGCGGATCTCGATGTCCTCGCAGGCCCGACCGGCCGTGGTCGCGATGTCCTCGAAGGAGTCGCCGCGGCGCGACGCCGTCACGGTGCCCGCCTCGGTGAGCCCGTACCCGGTCATGATGGACCCGAACGGCAGTTCGCTGCGGATTCGGCGGATCAGGTCCACCGGGATGTCCGCGGCACCGGTGACCGCGGCCCGCAGCGAGGACAGGTCACGCCCCGCGGCGGCGCCCAGCAGGGACTGATACAGCGTGGGCGGCCCCGGAAGCATGGTGATGCGTTCGCGTTCAATGATTTCCAGCGCGGCGTCGACGTCGAACACCCGTACCGGGAGCATGGTGGCACCCCGGATACAGGAGGCGATGCAGCCCGCCTTGTAGCCGAAGGTGTGGAAGTAGGGGTTGACCATCAGATAACGGTCACCCTCACGCAGGTCGGCCAGATCGCACCATTCGGCGTAGAGTCGCAGGTTCTGTTGGTGGGTCATCATCACGCCCTTGGGCCGGCCGGTCGTGCCCGAGGTGAAGATGATGTCGGCGATGTCGTCACCGTCGACCGGCACGTGCAGCGGTGACCCACCGGCCAGGAATTCCGATTTCAGGTCGATCACCGGAACCCCGGCCGGGGCGGTGAAGTCCAGTCCCAGAAAGCCTTTCTCGATCAGCACCAGCTTCGCCCCGCTGCGGCCGATGATGTCGTCGGCCTCGGAGGGCTTGAAGCGGGTGTTGACCGGGACCAGCACGCCACCTGCGGTGAGCAGACCGAACGCGGCGATGATCCATTCCGCGGAGTTCGGCGCCCAGATCGCGGCACGGTCGCCTTTGGAGATGCCCGCCGCGGCGAATGCCCCCGCCGCGCAACGAATCCGGTCGGCCAATTCGGCAAAGCTCAGCCGCACCGAGCCGTCGGCGATCGCCTCGGCGTCCCCGAAGCGATCGCCGGCGCTCAAGACCATCTCGGGGATGGTCTGCCAGCGTGGCACCCTAGACGGTGACGAGCCGACCGAGGTTGCCGCCCATGATCTTGGCCTGGTCGTCGACGGGAAGGTGCGACAGGGCCGTGACGTAGTGCGTCGGCTCGGCCAGGCCCTCCGGGTGCGGCCAGTCGGATCCGTAGAGAACCTGGTCCACACCGATCAGGTTGATCAGGTCGTCGATGCCGTCTTCATAGAAGGGGCTGACGTAGATCCGGTTCTTGATCTCCTCCATCGGGTTGCCCGGGAAGGCTTCGGGCGCCTTCTTGTACACCTCGGCCATGGAGTCCAGCAGCGGGGTCATCCACTTCGACCCGGCCTCGACGATGCCCACCTTGAGCTTGGGGTGGCGGAACAGCGCGCCGTGAATCACCCAGGAGGCCACTGCATCCTGGATCGGGCGCCACTCGTTGAGGATCTGCATGGCGTTGGTCTGGAACGGCAGCATCTCCTGGGTGGCGCCGTCCCACTCCGAGGTGTAGCGGGAGTAGCCGCTGTCCGACGAGTGCATCCCGACGAACACGTCGTACTCGACGCACTTGCGCCAGAACGGGTCGAACTCGGGGAGCGCGAAGGAACGCGGTCCGCGGAAGCCGGGCACCGGCGCCGGGCGGATCAGGATCGCGCGAGCGCCGCGCTTGACCGCCCAGTCCAGCTCTTCGATGGCCTTCTCGACGATGGGCAGGGTGATGACCGGTGTGGTGAAGATCCGGTTCTTGTAGTTGAAGCCCCAGACCTCGTCGAGCCACTGGTTGAGCGAGTGGATGATGACGTGGATCGCGACCGGGTCGTCGCGCAGCCGCTCCTCGATCAGACTGGCCAGGGTCGGGAACATCAGCGAACGGTCGACGCCCAGCTCGTCCATCAGCTCCAGGCGCGGCGCGGGCTCGAAGAACGCCGGAATCGACTTCATCGGCTCGCCGAACAGCTCCCGCTTGCTCTTGCCGTCGGGGTTGCCGAACTTGAAGTACTCCTCCCAGGCACCCGGCTTGGCCACCACCGAGAACGTGGGGTTGGGGATGTACTCGCTGATCTGGCCGCGGATGGCGATCTTGGTACGGCCGTTGATCTCGACGTACTGGACGATGTCCTTGTACTCCTTGGGCAAGTACTTTGTCATCGCCTCCGGCGGCTCATAGAGGTGGTTGTCCGCGTCGAACAGCGGGAAAGGGATCTCGACGCGGTGTGACAGTTGACCCATGAAATGCTCCTTTTCGGCTTCCGAGAATCATATTCTCATATTGGCGTCCGGGCAACCTCGCCGGCCAGGTGCTGACGTACCAGGTACTTCTGCACCTTGCCGCTGGCGGTCCGCGGAAAGTCGTCGACCTCGTGCAGTTCCTCCGGGCACTTCTGCCGCGCCACACCGAGGCGCTCGAAGTGGTCCCGCAGCTCGGGCATTCCCGGCAATACGCACCCCGGCTTGAGCCGAACCACCGCGGCCGCCCGCTCCCCCAGCCGGGCGTCGGGCACCCCGACCACCACTGCCTCGGCGACGGCCGGCATCCCCAGGAGCACCTCTTCGACCTCCACCGCGCTGATGTTCTCCCCGCCGCGGATGATCACGTCGGCCTTGCGGTCGGTGATGGTCAGGTAGCCATCGGCGTCGAGCACGCCGACATCCCCGGTGTGGTACCAGCCGTCGGCGTCGAACGCCGCGGCGGTCAGCGCTTCGTCGGTGTAGCCCAGGCACAGGTCGGGGCCGCGGCTCAGAATCTCGCCGTCGGGCGCGAGCCGGATCTCGACGCCGGGCCGCGCGTCGCCGTCGGTGAACAGCCGCTTGTCCTCCGGGGCGCTCGGGCCCGATCCGGAGATCGACGGATGTTCGGTGCTGCCGTAGGACCGGAACACGAAGATCCCCAGGTCAGCCAGCCGGCGGGTGACCGCGGCGGGCACCGTCGAGCCGCCGAGGCCGACGTGGCGGATATGACTCAGATGCTCGGCGGTGAAATCCGGATGGTCGAGCAGGCTGGTGACGAAATACGGTGGCCCACCGCCGATCGACACCCCCTCGGCGGCCATCAATCGCAGCACCTGCGCGGGATCCCAGGTGTCGGCGAGATCGATCGGCGAGCCCTCCAGCACCGGGATCAGGAAGGCGCCGACCATGCCGATGAAGTGCCCGACCGGGGTTGCGGTGAGCTGCCGGCCCCGATCCTTGGGGTAGTTGGCGAGCAGCTGGCGAGTCTCGCAGCACAGCGTCTGATGGCTGTGGATGACGCCCTTGGGCTGCCGGGTAGTGCCGGAGGTGAAGGCGATCAGCGCCGGGTCACCCGGGTCGGTGGCCAGCGTCCCCGCCATGGGCTCATCGGCGAGCAGGTCGTCGAAATCGCGGCCCACCACCCCGACGATCGGCACGTCGGCGCTGAGTTCCGGAGCGAAACTCATCCGACCGAACTGCTCGGCGGTGATGAACACCTTGGGCCGGCTCGCGCTCAGGATGTAGCCCAGCTCCCGGGGCCCGTAGAAGTGCACGACGGGCACCACCACCGCACCGAGGAACGACGCCGCCCAGAAGGTGGCCGCGGCCTCCATCCAGTTGGGCAGCTGGAATGCCACCACGTCGCCCGGGCCGACACCGCGGTCGCACAGCCCGGCCGCCAGCCGGCGGGCGACCCGCTCGACCGCGCCGAACGTGCCCCGCCACGGACGGACCGCCGAGTGGACCTCGAAGTGGATGTCGGCGGCCGCGGATAACCCGCCGCTGAGCAGGTCACCGAGGGTTTCGCGGGTCCACCACCCCTGCGACTCGTAGCGGCGCACCAGATCGTCAGGAATCTTTCGCATATCGGCTGCGATGATATTCTCCATTTTTGAGAATGCCAATATCGTGAGTGGAGAGCCATGGCCGGGGCCGAGCTGAATGTGCAAACCGATGAGGGCCTCGCCGTCATCACCATCGACCGGCCACAGGCCCGTAACGCCATCGCCCCCGAGACCATGGAGCAACTCGACCGGGCGCTGGACCAGGTCGCCGGGGCGCGGGCACTGGTCATCACCGGCGGCGGGGACCGGGCCTTCGTCTCCGGAGGTGACCTCAAGCAACTCGCCGCCATCCGGACCGAGCCCGACGCGGCCGCCATGGCGTGGCGGATGCGCACCCTGTGCGACCGGATCGCGGCGTTCCCGGCGCCGGTGATCGCCGCCATGAACGGTCACGCGCTCGGCGGCGGCGCCGAGGTCGCGGTCGCCGCCGACATCCGGATCGCCGCCGCCGACGTCAAGATCGGGTTCAACCAGGTCTCGCTGGCGATCATGCCGGCCTGGGGCGGCGCCGAGCGGCTGGCCGCGCTGGTCGGACGCAGCCAGGCGCTGCTGCTGGCGGGCACCGGCACCATGCTCGATGCCCCGGCGGCCGAGCGGATCGGGCTGGTGAACCGGGTGGTGCCGCGGGAGTCGTTCGACGCCGAATGGCGGGCGCTGGCACGCTCGCTGGCCAATCCGTCGGCGGCCGAGATCAAACGGGTGATCGACGGCGCATCACCGGACGAGGCGGTGGCCGCGTTTGCCCGGCTGTGGGTCTCCGACGAGCATTGGGCGGCAGCCGATCAGCTGCAGCAGCGCAGGACGCAGAGCTAATGCGCCGCCGGCTCCGACAGCAGAACAGCACCGGGGACCGGCGGCGGCTCGCCCTCCAGTCGATGCAGCCAGCGCTCGACGAACGCGACGGTCTCGGCGTGACCGAGCGTCATGCCCAGCGCCTCGTGCTCGATGATCAGCATCCGCGACGCACTGGTCATCAGCACCATCAGCACCGTCGGCGGGAACTCCCCGGTGTCGATGCCGTAGCGCCTCAGCAGGCCGGAGACCGCCTCGATCTGTTCGGCGCGAAGCCGCTCCGCGTACGCGGCGATCTCCGCCCGCAGTGCCGCGCGCTGATTGGCCAGCGCCATGAACTGCATCGTCAGCGCGGTCCCGGCCGGGTCGGTGTTGAAGCGCCACAGCGCCCACAGCGGCTGCGGCGACGCGAGGACCGCGGCCTGATCGGCCAGCCCCTGATCGCCTCGCCGGCGGAACACAGCCAGGAACAGGTCGTCCATGGTGCGGAAGTAGTAGTGCACCAGCTGGTGCTTGAGGCCGGCCTGCTCGGCCACCCGGCGGGAACTGACCGCATTGGCACCGACAGTCACCAGAAGCTGTTCGGCGGCATCGAGCAGCAGCGTCCGATTCTTGGCGTCCGGGGCCCCAATCCTGCGCTGCCCCTTACCCGATTCGGACATCGTGTGCACTCCGCATCGTCGCTATCCACCTTTACACGTCTCGCGGCCAGCGTAATGCCGCCCAACCCTTGACCCCCCAACCCCGCCCATGCTAAGCAGGTGCCCAGCACTTGTCAGGCTGTTCAGTAGAGAGGTCCACCTTGACTGACTTCGACACGATCGACTTCTTCACCGATCAGACGCTGGTGCCCGACCCGCACCCGTACTTCGATCACCTGCGGGCCAAGGGCCCGGTCACCCCGCTGGGCGTCTACGACGTGATCGCGGTGACCGGCCACGAAGAGGCCAACGAGATCTACCGCGACTCCGACACGTACTCCAACCTGGTCGCCGTGGGCGGGCCTTTCCCGCCGCTGCCGTTCACCCCCGAGGGCGATGACATCAGCGAGCAGATCGAAGCGCACCGCCACCTGATGCCGATGACCGAACACATGGTCACCATGGACCCGCCGATGCACACCAAGGCCCGGTCGCTGCTGAGCCGGCTGCTGACCCCGAAGCGGCTCAAGGAGAACCAGGACTTCATGTGGCAGCTGGCCGACCGCCAGCTCGACTACTTCATCGACAGCGGCAAGTGCGAGTTCCTGACCGAGTACGCACGGCCGTTCGCGCTTCTGGTGGTCGCCGACCTGCTCGGCGTGCCCGCCGAGGACCGGCCGGCGTTCCAGGAGGTGCTGGGCGCGCCGCAGCCGGGCGCCCGGATCGGCTCGCTGGATCATGAAGAGCTGGCCCACGATCCGCTGGCCTGGCTGGACGATAAGTTCGGCCGCTATCTCAACGAGCGGCGCGAGAATCCGGGCACCGACGTGCTGACCGACCTGGCCACCGCCACCTACGAGGACGGGTCGATCCCCGAGATCGCCGACGTGGTCAAGAGCGCCACCTTCCTGTTCGGTGCCGGCCAGGAGACCACCACCAAGCTGCTCAGTGCCGCCCTGCGGTTCCTGGCAGAGGACCCGGACCTGGTCGCGCAGCTGCGCGCGGACCGCAGCAAGATCCCGAACTTCCTCGAGGAGACGCTGCGGATGGAGAGCCCGGTCAAGACCGACCCGCGGCTGGTCCGCAAGACCACCACACTCGGCGGGGTCACCTTGAAGGCCGGCACCGTGGTGGTCATGTTCCCCGGGGCGGTCAACCGCGACCCCCGCAAGTTCGACAACCCCCACGAGTTCCGCATCGACCGGCCCAATGTGCGCGAGCACCTGGCGTTCGCCCGCGGCACCCACACCTGCCCGGGCTCACCGCTGGCACGCGCCGAGAGCCGAATCTCGCTGGAGCGCATCCTGGATCGGATGACCGACATCCGCCTCGACGAGGCCGCGCACGGCCCTGCCGATGACCGGCGCTTCACCTTCGAGCCGACCTTCATCCTGCGCGGCCTGACCGAACTGCACCTGGAATTCACCCCGGTCGCAGCTCCCGTCCCGGCCACCCTCTGACCGCAGCTCTCACCGAAACCAGGGACGGATGACCATGACCGTGACCACCACCGAAGAAGCGCACTACGACCCGTACAACATCGAGCTCAACAACGATCCCTATCCGATGTTTCGTCGGCTCCGCGAAGAGGCTCCGCTCTATTACAACGCAGAGCACGACTTCTACGCGCTGAGCCGCTTCGACGACGTCCACGCCGCCTTCACCGACTACCAGACGTTCAGCTCGGCCAAGGGCGCCATCCTGGAGATCATCAAGTCCGGCATGGAGATTCCACCGGGGATCATCGTGTTCGAGGACCCGCCGATCCACGACATCCACCGGAATCTGATGGCCGGCATGTTCAGCCCGCGCCGGATGAACGCGCTGGAATCGCAGATCCGGGAGTACTGCGCACGCTGCCTGGACCCCCTGGTGGGCACCGGCAAGTTCGACTTCGTGGGCGACCTCGGTGCCGAAATGCCGATGCGGGTGATCGGAATGCTGCTGGGCATCCCCGAAGACGACCAGAAACACGTCACCGAGCACGGCGACGCCACCATCCGCACCGAGCCGGGCCAGAAGATGACCGACAACCCGGACGGTCCGATCGCCACCGGCGACGTGTTCGCCGACTACATCGACTGGCGCGCCAAGAACCCCTCCGATGACCTGATCACCGAGCTGATGAACGCCGAGTTCGAAGACGAGCACGGCGTCCGCCGGAAGATGGGCCGCGAGGAACTGCACCTGTTTCTGACCGTGCTGGCCACCGCCGGCAGTGAGACCACCACCCGGCTGATCGGTTGGGCCGGAAAGGTTCTGGCCGAGCACCCCGACCAGCGACGGGAGATGGCGACCAACTTCGCGCTGATCCCGCGGGCGGTCGAGGAGCTGGTCCGGTTCGAGCCGCCCGCTCCGCACGCGGCCCGCTACGTCACCCGCGACATCGAGTACTACGGCCAGAGGGTGCCGGAGGGGTCCGCGATGCTGCTGCTGATCGGCGCCGCCAACCGGGACCACCGCAGGTTCCCGCCGGACGGCGACGTGTTCGACATCCACCGGGAACGCCGGCCACATCTGGGATTCGGGCAGGGCACCCACTTCTGTGTGGGCAACGCGCTGGCCCGGTTGGAGGCGCGGATCGCCCTCGAGGAGATCCTCAAGCGCTTCCCCGACTGGGACGTCGACCTGGCCGCGACGTCGATCTCCCCGACGTCGACGGTGCGGGGCTGGGTCTCGATGCCGGCGATCATCCCCTGAGCGATTCCCCCACGTACCCAAGGTTTCTCCATCACTTAAGGAATTGAGGTTTCCATGACTGGACGTGTTGAAGGCAAGGTCGCATTCATCACCGGCGCGGCCCACGGCCAGGGCCGAAGCCACGCGGTGCGGCTGGCCCAGGAGGGCGCCGACATCATCGCGATCGACGCCTGCAAGCGCGTCGTGAAGGACTCGCCCATTCCGCCGGCCACGCCCGAGGAACTGGCCGAGACCGCCGACATGGTCAAGGCGCTGAACCGCCGGATCTTCACCGCCGAAGTCGATGTGCGCGACTACGACGGACTCAAGGCCGCGGTGGACGCCGGCGTCGAGGAGCTGGGCGGTCTGGACATCATCGTCGCCAATGCCGGTATCGGCAACGGTGGCGACACCCTGGACCAGTGCAGCGAAGACGACTGGCAGGAGATGATCGACGTCAACCTTTCGGGTGTGTGGAAGACGGTCAAAGCCGGTGTGCCGCACCTCATTGCCGGAGGCAAGGGGGGCTCGATCATCCTGACCAGCTCGGTGGGCGGGTTGAAGGCCTACCCGCACTGCGGCAACTACGTCGCGGCCAAGCACGGCGTGGTGGGCATCATGCGCTCCTTCGCCGTCGAGCTGGGCCACCAGAACATTCGGGTCAACACCGTGCACCCGACCCATGTCAGCACCGGGATGATCATGAATGAGGGCACCTGGAAGATGTTCCGCCCAGACCTGGAGAACCCGGGCCCCGACGACATGGCGCCGATCTGCCAGATGTTCCACACCCTGCCGGTGCCCTGGGTGGACGCGGTGGACATCAGCAACGCCGTGCTGTTCCTCGCCTCCGACGAGGCCCGGTACATCACCGGCGTCACCCTGCCGGTGGATGCGGGCAGCTGCCTGAAGTGACCCGTTGACTCTGCGTCCAGGGCGGGAAACTGCGGGAAGGCCCGCCCTGAGCGCAGAGTCAACGGCAGGCCGGGTGCCGCCTTCCGAGGGGTATGGCGGCACCGCGGCTAGGCGGGTGCGCTACCGATCACGCCGTTGGCCTCCAACGCCGCGATCTCGGTAAGTGCCGGATCGGTTGCCCAGGCCGGTGCACCCAGCACGTCACTCAGCGCCTCCCACTGCCCATCGGTGGCGACTGCGATCGCCACCTAACAGTCCCAGCGGCCGAACTCGTCGATGTCGGCGGTGCGGTACAGGTTTTGCGGGGCCGCAGTCGGTCCACGGTTGCCATCGCGCTGCAGCAGCGCACCGTACGCCGAGTACTCGATCACCTGCTCGGCAGCAATGCTGAGTGCGGCGTCGACCATCGCCGCCTCCACCAACACGCCCTCACCGGTGCGGTCGCGGTGCTCCAGCGCCAGCAGCAGGGCGTTGAGGGCGTGCACCCCGGCGTTCGTGGACATCAGCAACACCGTGTTGTTCCCGGTCTCCGACGAGGCGCGCTACATCACCGGCGTCACCCTGCCGGTGGATGCGGGAAGCTGCCCGAAGCAACCGTTTGTTCCGTTGATGCGATGAAGGGGCGGGGCCTCCGCTCCCCGTGATGCTCCCGGCGGATGCTGGGGTGCGTCCTGCGGCTTGGTCAGGTACGGACTTCGAGACCTCGGCCGCCAACGGCTGCTTCAACTACCGCCTCAGCCTCCGCCGCGCGCGTCGCAGCCTCTGCTTCGGCTTCGTCGGCCGTGCGCCTGGCCGCCTCTGCTTCTGCGGTGCACTTACGGGCCGCAGCCTCGGCTTCCTCGGCCGCCCGCTCCGCCGCCGCAGCGGCCGCCTCCGCCGCATCTGTCGCGGCGTCAGCTTGCACGAGGTCGGCCGCGCGCCTCGCGACCTCCGTCTCGGCGTCGTCGGCCGCCTGCCTGGCCTCCTGGGCTTCGGCGGTGCGCTTCGCGGCGGCAGCCTCAGCTTCGTCAGCTGCCCGCGCCGCGGCCTCAGCGGTCGCCCCGGCCTCAACCGCACACTGGGTGACCTCAGCGACAGTCCCAGCGTCGGCCGCACACCTGGCTTCGGCAGCCAGCGCGTCGTCGACCGCACGGTCGGCGGCAGCAGCCTCCGCCTCACACCTGGCGACCGCAGCCTGCGCATCGTCGGCGCCGCCCCTGGCCGTCGTAGCCTGGGCCACACACCTGGCGAGTGCGGCCTGCGCATCGTCGGCGCCGCGCCTAGCCGCCTCGGCTGCCCCCGCAACTTGCGCTGCGCGCTCGGCGACCGTAGCCCTGGCCTGGTGAGCCGTGCGCTGGGCCGTCGCGGCCTGCGCCGCACTGTTGTCGGCCGCAGCCTGCGCGTCGTCGGCCGCGTGCCTAGCCGCCTGGGCTGACACGGCCGCTTGAGCCGCGCGCTCGGCGACCGCAGCCGCAGCTTCCTCGGCTGCCCGCCTGGCGGCCACGGCGACCGTCCCGGCCTCAGTCGCACGCTGCACGACCTCGGCCAACGCGGTAGCTTCCGCCGCGCGTTCGGCGACCACGGCCTGCGCTTCCTCGGCCGCATGCTTGGCTGCCTCAGCCTGTGCTCCGCACTCGGCGGCCACGGCCTCGGCGTGCTGCGCCGCCCGCGTGGCCGCCTCAGCGACCTCCTGAGCTTCGGCCGTGTGCTCGGCGATGACCGCCTCGGCATCCTGGGCGGCCCGGCTGGCGATCTCAGCTTCGGCCGTGCACTGGGCGACCGCCGCCTCGGCATCCTCGGCGGTCCGGCTGGCGATCTCAGCTTCGGCCTTGCGCTGGGCGACCGCGACTGCAGCATCCTGCGCCGCGCGCTTGGCGACCTCGATCCGGGCTGCTCGCCCGGCTACCGCAGCCTCGGCGTCGTCAGCGATACGCCACGCCGACTCAGCGTCGGCGGCACGCGCGGCGGCGCCAGCCGCCGCGTCGTCGGCGTCACGTTTCGCCGACTCAGCGTCAGCCGCGCACTTGCGGGCCGCAGTCCGGGCCTCAGCCGCTCTAGTGGCCGCCGCAGCGACCGCCTGCGCCTCAGCAGTGCACTTGGCGACCGCCGCCGCGGCTCGGTCAGCCACGCGCCTCGCGGTCGCGGCATCAGCGACGTGCTTCGAAGCCGCCGCCTCGGCTTCGATAGCCGCGCGCTTCGTCGACTCAGCCAGCGCCCCCGCGTCAGCTGCGCGGCCCACTGCCTCAGCGATCGCCTGGGCCTCAGCGGTGCGGGTGCGGGACACGTCCTCGGCTTCAGCGGCCGCTCGCCCCGCCGCTTCGGCGTTGGCGACGCATTTGCGGGCCGCCGCCTCGGCGTTGGCGGCCGCGTTCAACGCCGAGTCAGCGACCGCTTGAGCCTCGGCGGAAATCATGGCAGACGCATCCTGGGTTTGCTGTGCCGTACGTCCCGCCGCCTGCGCTTCAGCGGTGCAGGTGCGGGCCACCGTCTCGGCTTCCTGCGCTGCATGCCCCGCCGCCTGCGCATCAGCGGCGCGCCTCGCGATGTCAGCCTCGGCTTCCTGCGCCACGCGTGCCGTCACTGTGGCGAACTCCTGTGCCGCCGCGGCGCGGACGGTGACGGCAGCCTCGGCTTCCTGCGCCGCCTGCCGCGCGACCTCAGAAGCTGGCCCGGCCTCGGCGGCATGCCTCATGACCACGCCCAACGCCACAGCTTCAGCAGTGCGCTTGGCGACCTCGTCCTCGGCTTCTGCGGCCATGCGCCGCACGACCTCGACGGCCGATCGATAGTGCGCCACCTCGGTCTCGGCTTCCTGCGCGGCGCACCTCGCCGCCAGCGCAACCGCCTCAGCGTCCGCCGCGCGCCGGGCGGCCGCAGCCTCGGCCTCCTGCGCCGCGCGGTTGGCCGACTCGGCTTGAGCGGTGCGCGTAGCGACCTCGGCCTCAGCTTGCTCAGCCGCGCACCGCGCGGCCTCGGCTTGAGCAGCGCTGGTGGCAACGGCCTCCTGGGCCTGGTCAGCTGCGAGTCTGGCTGACTGCGCGACCAACCCGGCGTCCACCGCACGCTGCGCAGCCTGAGCAACCGCCCCAGTTTCTGTGACCTCGGCTATTTCGGCGGCAGCCAGGTCAGCCGCAGGTTCGGCAGCTACCTCTACAGCCGCACTGGCGCGGCGGAAGTAACGCGCCTTGAAGACTTCTTTGGTTCCCGAGCCACCGGCCAACTCATTAACAGCCGCATCCTCGCGGCCCTTGGGGGCCAAGATGAGATAGACCACCGCACCGATGAACACCAGCGCAGAGGTGAAGGAGTTGATCCGGATTCCGGCAATGCGGGTGGCGACGTCCGCGCCCAACAACTCGATCCAAAATCTACCCACGCAATAGCCGGCGACGTACAACGCGAACAGCCGACCGTGCCCGATCTCAAAGCGCCGGTCCAGATGAATCAGCACAACGAATATCAGGACATTCCAGAGCAATTCGTAGAGAAACGTCGGTTGCACCACCATGGCCAGCTGTCCGGTTGAGACCCCGTTGATCGATTGCACATCCACGAATCCGGCCGGGTCGCTCCGGTAGAAAATCTCCAAGCCCCATGGCAGCGTGGTCGCGCGCCCGAAAAGCTCCTGGTTGAAATAGTTTCCGACTCGGCCAATCGCTTGCGCCAGCACGAGACCGGGCGCTATCGCGTCGGCGAACGCTGGCAGCGCGATGCCGCGACGACGGCATCGGATCCATGCGCCAACACTGCCCAGCGCGACCGCACCCCAGATCCCCGAGCCGCTGTCCCAAATATGCAACGCCCCAACGATTCCGATGCCGCCGACACCGAAATATGCCTGCCAGTCGGTGGCCAGATGATAAAGCCGGCCGCCGACCAACCCGAACGGAACCGCCCACAGGGCGACGTCGTAGATGACGCCACGCTCACCGCCCCGAGCCTCCCAGCGCCGATCCCCGATCACCAGCGCAACCACCAACCCGATGATGCTGAACAGCGCATAAGCGCGTATCGATAGGGGCCCGAAGTCCCACACACCGCGTGGCGGACTTGCGAATGAAGCGAGCATGGTCATCGTCATAACTTGGAAACCCTTTTCGCCCAGCGGGCTAACTTGCTGCGGTCGCCGGCTCGGCGCGATCCTGCCGGTCGACGCAGCTCGCCACGCAGCCCGGATCCTCGGGGGGCTGGTCGCCGACCTCGGATGGGCCGAGGTCGATCAGCGGCATCCGCGCCAGCGGGTCGGTCGATGGCAGGCCGTTGAAGTCCAGCGGCAAGGCTGGGCCCAGACCCTCCGAGTTCTCCAGATGCGCATCGCCGATCGGTGACGGCAGGCCGGTGATCGGCGGCAGATTGATCGGCACCACACCGGTGGCGTAGGCCGCCGCCCAGCCCAGCACGTTGTGGACATAGGCCATCGAATTGTTGTAGCGCAGAATGGCGGCCCGCACCTGCGATTGATCCCGTAGGTCCAGCCCGCCGCTGCACAGATAGCGGGCCGCCCCCAGCGTGGCATCGAACAGGTTCTGCGGATCCGCTTGGCCATCACCGTCACCGTCGGAGGCATACCGCGCCCAGGTACCGGGCAGAAACTGCATCGGCCCCACTGCGCGGACGTAGGTGACCTGACCGCCAGAACTGCTCTGCACGATGACCTCGTTGCCGGGTAGCGAGCCGTCAAGGGCCGGACCGTAAATCGGTGGGACGGCGGTGCCGCGAGAGTCGGTGGCGCCGCGGTTGGCGTGCTTTGACTCGATCCGTCCGATCCCGGCCAACAGGCTCCAGCTGATGCCGCAGTCCGGTGCGGACACCGCCATCTGCTGCTCGGCGTTGAGATAGGCAGACAGCGCGATCTCCGGGATCCCCAACACCCCCGTAGAACTCACAGCCGCGACGGGGCCTGCGCCGATACGCAAACTGGCCGGCGGGCGTTCGGCCGCGATCACGGTCAAGCCCGATGCGCCGCTCATATCGGCACTAACGGCGCTTAACGGAGTGACTGCGGTATCGCGCAACGGCAGTGCAGGCAAATGAAACAGAGGAGTCGCCGCTCCGACAGGGCCAGCCAACATTACCGACGTGAGCATGGCGATGTTAAGCGCTGGCGATCCCGTCTCACCGATTACCGACTGCCGCCGCCCCACACGGCGTCGGCGCTTTAGCCAACGCATTCGGTTGCACCATACGGCGATTCCTCAAACGATTCCAAAATCGCTGCCTGGGCGCTCGCCGGCAGGGAGTGCAAGATCTCGCGAACCCGGGCCTGACGCCGGCCGACCGCCCTGCGCTCCGGCATACCGGGCGACGCGGTGATCTGCGGCGGCACCCCCTCCACCTCGTCGAGGCCGCCGTCGGCCTGACCCGCCGCGATAGCGGCCTGCTCCGCTGCCGCGGTCGCCTGGTCCTTCTCCTCGGACATGCCGATCGGCCCGATACGACGACCATTGAGAAACTGCCTGACGGCCGGCTCATCGGAGGTCAGCAGCACTTCACGCGGCCCGAACATCACCAGCTGCTTGCGGTACAGCATGCCGATGTTGTCCGGCACAGTACGCACCACGTTGATGTTGTGCGTGACGATCAAGATGGTGGCGTCGATCTGGGCGTTGATGTCGATCAGCAGCTGGCTCAGGTAGGCGGTGCGGACCGGGTCCAGACCCGAGTCGGGCTCGTCGACCAGGATGATCTGCGGGTCGAGCACCAGGGCGCGGGCCAGGCCGGCACGCTTGCGCATACCGCCGGAGATCTCACCCGGGAACTTGTAGCCGTCGTTGGGCATACCGACCAGGTCCAGTTTCTCCATGACGATGTCACGGATCTGGCTCTCGGTCTTCTTGGTGTGCTCGCGCAACGGGAAGGCGGTGTTGTCGTAGATGTTCATCGACCCGAACAGCGCGCCGTCCTGGAACAACACCCCGAACAGCGTGCGGATCTCGTAGAGCTCCTTGGCGGAACACTCGAGGATGTCGGTGCCGTCGATGACGATCGAGCCGCGCTCGGGGCGCAGCAGGCCGATCAGCGACTTCAGGAACACGGACTTACCGGTACCGGACGGGCCCAGCATGACGCTGACCTCGCCCTCGGGAATGGTCAAGGAGACGTCTTCCCAGATCCGGGCAGATCCGAAGGACTTCGTCAGCCCATTTACCTCGATGGCGACACCCATAAGAAAACCTTCCGGCTATGTTCCTGTAGTTGCAGTGAGACCTGACTCCGTGAATTGCCTCGCCGGGCCAGTTGGGTAACTTCTGATGGAGGCACGAAGGCGCACACCGTGAGAACGGCCCCCAGCCTTGCGATTTGCGAGGTGGACTTGCGGACGTATGCCTCCGTTCCGTCGGAGTGTCCCGATTTCCTCGGGCGTCGCCGGCGCGGTCATCTGAGAGGCATGGACAAGCCCGGGCCACATCCGCAGCAATCACCAACTCTGGCCGGATAGCCTTTGCGTCCGAGCACATTCGCAATCCCAAACCTCCTAACTCCGGCAGGCCGACTACCGTGGTTGGTTGCATAGAGATCCGTGCCGATACCTGTCCGTCGTGAAATACTCCTTGCGCTATTTTCACGGAAACCGTTGCAGAACAACGCCACGGCATTTTGCGACTCCCAGATATCCACCATCATGACCGAAGCACTTCTAGCGGTCTTCACCCGAGTGAGCACATTGCACTCCCCTTTAGGAGGCAAAGGCGAGAACCAGCGCTTGCCCGAACACAACCGATCTAGATCGATGATTCGGATCGGAGCGAACTCGACGGAGCTCTACCCGCCCGTTCGGATTGACGGTTAAGTTCCTTCAGCATGAACCACGTCGTCATCGAGATGTAGACGCCCCAGATCACCACGGGCAGGTAGAAAGCCAGCAACCCGTGGTAAGCGAATGGGCCGCTCTTGAAGAACGCCGGGCCGGCCGCGAAGAAGATCGTCACACCACCGGCAATGGTCAGCCAGGTGAACCAGCGAGGAATCATCGGCTCAGCCCGGTCATCCATGAGTTCCACTGCGGCGGTGGCGAACATCTCGATCGCCAGGTAGATCCAGCCCAACAGGAAAGCGAACCACGCCCAGTCATACCAGGACTGGATAACGTCGGCCCCGCTCTCGGGCCGATAGGCCGCGACGATCCATGCACAGCAGTTGAAGAAGACGATGAGCGAGATGAAGACCCCACACACCGCTGTGGTAATCGACCACACTGGCCAACGACCTTCGATCTTGGCCAGCATGACGCCCAACATGATGGAGCCGGGCGTCAGAAATCCAGCAGCGATATAGAAGATTGTGCACCCGATTATGGTGCCCCAGTGATGCGTTTCGCTGAACCACACCTTCGTGGCCTCCAACCCGAGGTCCGCTCGGGCGGGCGCCCAGAAGTGAGCGATGCCTATCCAGCCGATCACCGTGAGCGTCACGAAAATCCAGTTGCACCACAGTCCGATCTTCTGCGAGAGCACGCTTCGCTTCTCGATATCCTGCATGGGTTTTCCTCCTAGATAACCGGATTGGATGGGGCCGCCGCTGGTCACGTGAGGGACGTAGTCGCAAACCAGAAGCCCAGGATCACGAGCACAACTACCGCGATCCACGACTGGAAGAAGGCACGGGCACCCGTCGGGGCATGTCTGAGTTCCATGAAATCCAACATCACGTATCTGACCTTGAGTGCCGCGATCAGGAAGATCCCGGTCACCGCCACGGCGGGACTGAACAGATCCTGCGATAGCCCCCATGTGGTCAGGCAGGTAGCCACCATCAAGCCGAGCCACACCACCGTGATCCGCTCGCGTAGCACCGACATCACATTGCCTTCTGGAGGTAAAGGAGGGGGAACAGCACGATCCACAAGTAGTCGACCAGATGCCAGAACGACGCCACGGACTCCGGGACCAGGCGACGCGCGCTGTCGTAGACACCCCGCCGGGAGTTGACCCAGACGTAGGTCAGCAGGCTGGTTCCCAATAGCACGTGCGTGAGGTGGATCCCGGTCAGCGTGAAATACCACATGTAGAAGGTGTCGGTCGCCGGGGTGATGCCGTGAGTCAATTTCTGGGTGTACTCAATCGATTTGGAAGTCACGAACATGACTCCGGTGAGCACGCCTACCAGCAGGTAGCGCGACGCGTGAGCGATGAGGTCGCGCTTAATGGCTTGCACCGCAAGGGCGACCGCACAGGAGCTGGTCAGCAGGATCAGCGTGTCGATTCCACCCAAGTTCATGTTGAGCGTCTGCCGAGATGCTTCGAACATCGCGGGGTTTCGCTGCCGATCCTGCATGAAAGTCAGGAACAGGATCGCGAAGATCACCGAATCCGCGCCGAGGAACACCCACACGCCCTCGGCGCCGGGCAACCGCCTGGACCGCGCTTCGTCTACGGCAACTAGTTGCATGCGTCTAACCGATCACGCTGCCAACGGCGGCATCGTCCGTACTACTGCGAATCAAGAGACGCCCCCACACGGCATCCTCTGCCACCAGAACCACCTCCTTTCGCAGCCCATCAGGCACACCGATGGCTCGAATCCGCCTCACGGCCGCTCAGATAGCTCCATCGTTGCCGACGTAGCGACCGCGAGCATCCCTCGGAAGGGCGCACTTCGTTCTCCCCCCGGGGCAAACCGAGAATTGCCACCTAGAAACCGACTCCATGGATCTCATGCCCTGGCTGCTCCGTGCCGAGGCCGCGGTAGGCGTCTTCGACGGTGGCTCCGTGGTTGATGACGGAGTTCACTTGGCGGGCAATCGGCATGTTCAGCCCGTGCTTGTTGGCGAACTCCATCACCACGCCGGCGGCCTTGACGCCCTCGGCGACCTGGTTCATCGCCGTGATGATCTCCTCGATACTCTTGCCGGTGCCGAGTTGTTCGCCGACGTGCCGGTTGCGGCTGCGCTGGCTGGTGCAGGTGACGATCAGATCACCCATCCCAGCCAATCCGGAGAAGGTGTCGCGGGCCCCGCCCATCGCCTCGCCGAGGTTGGACATCTCGCGCACCGCGCGGGCCATCACCAAGGCGCGAGTGTTCTCACCGATGCCCAGCGAGTAGCCCATGCCGACCGCTATTGCGTACACGTTCTTCAGCGCACCGGCCATCTCCACCCCCACCACATCGTCGGTGGTGTAGGTCCGAAACCGCTTGGTGCGGAACAACCCGGCCAGGTTGGCGGCCATATGCTGGTCGGGCATTGCCAGCACCGCCGCGGCCGCATACCCCTCGCCGACCTCGCGGGCGATGTTGGGCCCGGCCAGGATGCCGGCTGGGTGCCCGGGCAGCACCTCCTCGACGATCTGGCTCATCCGCATGTTGGTGCCCTGCTCCAAGCCTTTGACCAGCGACACCACCGGCACCCAGGGCCGCAGCTCGGCGGCCAGTTCGGTCAGCACCCCGCGGAACCCGTGCGAGGGCACCCCCATGACGATGACGTCGGCGCAACCCGCAGCCTCGGAGAAGTCGGTGGTGGCGCGCAGCGTGTCCGACAGCACGGCAGTATCGCCCAGATAGCGGCTGTTGCGATGGTTCTCGTTGATATCGGCAGCGGTCTCTGCCGAGCGCACCCATTGCAGCGCCGGGCCGCGCCGCGCGCAGATCGAGGCGACGGTGGTGCCCCAGGATCCGCCACCCAGGACGACGACATTCGGTTGGCGCTGTGCGGGTGCCATAGCGTTTACCTCCCGCCGACCGAATCGGTGTCCTGACCAGTCACCGCAAGAACCGTCTGCCAGAGGTAGCCGCCGATATCGACCTTCTTTGGCGAAGAGACCGCCAACGGGATCGGTACGTGAGTCAAACGGCGCCGCCAGGAACCGACGACGGTGTCGGTCTTACCCGCCATACCCGCGTGCACGGCCGCATGCCCTAAACGGAGACAGAAGTTTCCGTCCCTGGCATTGGCGGGGAGACTGCGAATCATGTAACTCGGATCGATGTACTTGATGTTCACCGAACGCCCCCCCGACCGAAAGGCATCTTTGACCTGGTCTCTCAAATGGATGCCGATATCGGCGTAGCGGCGATTCCCAGAGGCATCGCACTCCGTTATTTCGGCAAGAAGGTGCTGACCAGCTCCCTCAGCGACGACGATCACCACGAAACCGTCTCGCTCAATGCGCCGTTCCGCGGCGCGGACGACATCGTCGATGCTGAACGAGACCTCCGGGATGAGACATACTCCGACCTGGGTGTCCGCCAGCGTCGCAAAGCTGGCGATGAACCCCGAATCGCGGCCCATCAATTTGACCAAGCCAATGCCGGACCGTGCGCACGACGCCTCCACGTACGCTGCACGCGTCGCCTGCCGAGCCGCTTCGACGGCGGTGTCAAACCCGAACGACATATCGATGAAAGAGATGTCGTTATCAATGGTTTTCGGCACACCGACAATGGCGATCCCCAGTTCCCGTCGCCGTATTTCCTGAACTATCGAGTGTGCACCCCGTAGCGTCCCGTCACCACCGATCGTGAACAACAGCCGGATCCCCAACCGCTCAAGCGTATCGACCATCTGATCGACGGGTTGCGGTCCACGGGACGAACCCAGAACCGTACCGCCGATTTCATGGATCTGACCCACTCGACGGGGCGTGAGTTCGATCGGCGCCAGCGCGTAGCGCTCCACCAGGCCTTCGTAGCCGAATCGGAACCCGTATACCGTGGGGACGCCGTAGTTTTCGTGCAGGCAGAACACAATAGAACGGATTACATCGTTCAGGCCGGGGCAGAGCCCGCCGCACGTCACGATGCCGCACCTCAGTTCGGCCGGATCGAAGTAGATCTTCTCCCGCGGTCCCGCCAGCTCGAAGGAGGGCGGTTCGACGTCGGCATCCAGTTGGGCCCGCAGTTCATCGAGGTCGCTGCGAAACAACAGCCTTTTCTCCGTATCAATGAAACGGCTTGCGCGGAACGGCGAAACAAATCTGCATTCGCCCAGCCGAGCGGTTTCGAAATCTGACCGCGCCGGTATGGCTACCTTCACGTCGTCAGCTTCACCGATGCGGCTGTCGCGCGCCTCCTTCGGCAGGGCCCAATATGCTCCCCCCTTCGGGGCATGCTCTCGAGGTTGCCGTCAGCTGCGGCAACCCGACTCAGTATCAGGGTGCGCGACAAGCTCCCGGACGACGATCGCATCGCGTTGACCCGATTCGGCCAACTCGTCGGCGTAGCTGTGTACGTGTCGGCACATCCGCCGGGCGGCCGCTGCGTCGTCGCGCTCCCGGATCGCTGCGGTTATCGCCCGGTGTGCCTTGGCGGTGGCCGCGCGGATCTCAGAGTCGATGAACGCGGCGTTCTCGGTGCCGGCGTAGATGGCTTGAGACAAGGCGATCATGAATCCCATCAACAGCTCATTGTGACTGGCCATCGTCACACCGACATGCCAGTCCAGGTTGGCCTGCAGGAATTGCGCGAGGTCAGCCTCCGGGTCGGCGATCGCCTGGTTGGCTCGGTCAAGTTCAGCCAGGTCCTCGTCGGTGCGGTTGCGGGCGGCGAGCTCGGCGCAGAACGGCTCCAACGCTTCCCTGGTCTCCATCAGGTCGACGAGCTTTATGTGCTGACCGCGGATGAGCATGGTCACCGAGTTGACCATCGACTTGGTGGTGGGCCGCTGGACGAAGGCACCGCCGGCCCGCCCCGGCTTGACCCGAACAAGGTTCTGCACTTCCAGGATGCGCAGTGCTTCACGCACCGTGGCCCGGCTCATCTGCGTCTGCTTGACCAGCTCACGTTCCGCCGGCAGTGCAGCGCCCTCGGCGAGTTCGCCGTTCAGAATTCGCTCCCGGAGCTCCCCTGCGAGGACATCGGAGGATTTCGGGACATCGACAGGGCTCAGCCTGATGTCGGACCGCGGGGGTGTTGTATTCGCTGGTTCCATCCCGCACCCCTCATGGTTTATGGTCAGACCGAAGATACCATTGATTACCTTCGTCCGTTGCCCCGTAGTCGAACGGGTCGCGGCCGATCGGCGGGAGGAGCGGCCATGCACTGGGAGCTTTCCGATGAACAGGAGCTGTTCACCACATCGTTGCGCGAATGGTTGACCGACCGCGCCGACTCATCAGCGGTGCGCAGCTGGTGCGATGGCTCCGATCCCACCGGCTTCGAACGGCTTTTCAACGGCGAGGGTTGGGCCGGGGTCGGGTTCGACGAGAACCTCGGCGGCCAGGGCGGCGGGCTGCTGGAACTCGCGCTCACCGCGCGGGAGCTGGGGCGAGCAGCGGCGCCGTCTGCTAGCTGGCTGCAGTCGGCGATGATCCTCCCGGCCCTCGTCGACGAACCGGCGTTGGTTCGCACCGCCCTGGAGTCCGGCGAAGGGACCGCATTGGCCGTGCGCGCCGACCGCATCCCGATGGCAGCTGCAACGGTGCAGAGTTCTGACGACCGACTGCACGGGCAGATCCCTTGCGTTCTGGGCGCCGCCCGGTCGCGGCGGTTGCTGGTGCCAGTCCATGATGGCCAGGCCACGTCATTGTGGCTGGTCGACTGCGCGGACCCGGGCGTCGAGGTGAGACCCAGGCCCCTGCTGGACCGTTCACGGGATGTCGCAGATGTCGCCCTTGACAACATCACCGCACGCCGGTTGGAGGTGGATGCCAACTCAGCGCTCGATGAGATCGCCTCCAGGGCAGCGGTCCTGATAGCCGCCGACGCCCTGGGAGCTTGCGAACGGCTGCTGCAGCTGTCCGTCGACTACAGCAAGCAACGCCAGCAGTTCGGCCGGCCGATCGGAGCGTTCCAAGCCGTCAAACACGCCGCAGCACAGATGCTGGTCACCGTGGAATCCTCGATGTCCATCGTGTACTACGCGGCGCAATCAACCGAGGAAGGACTGCCCGACCGTGCGACACACGCCGCTGTAGCAAAAGCACAGGTCACCGGCCACGGGGCCGAACTCGCCGACAGTGCGCTGACCTTGCATGGAGCCATCGGCTACACCTGGGAACACGATCTACATCTGTTCTACAAGCGGGCCAAGCTCGACCGGGTGCTGTTTGGCGCACCATCGGCGTGGAACGCGCGCATCGCGGACGCACTGCCGCTCCTGCCCGTACCCGCCTGACCCAACGGCCGCACCGACAGGTTCCATGTCGAGCTTCCCTTTTGGTCTGTCCATTAGTATCATTCTCACGTCAGGTTGATTTTTCCTAAGGTTCGTCGAGCGGGGAGCGTTGTGGACTTTGAGTTGAACGAGGATCAGCAGACGATCCGCACTGCCGTTGCCGAGCTGGCCGGCAAGTTCGACGATCACTACTGGATGACCAAAGACCAGAACCACGAGTTTCCGACCGAGTTCTACAACGCGTTCGCCCAAGGCGGTTGGCTCGGCATCACCACCCCGGAGGAATACGGTGGTCACGGTTTCGGCATCACCGAGGCCTCGATCCTGCTGGAGGAAGTCGCGGCCAGCGGCGCCGGAATGAACGGCGCCAGCTCGATGCACATGTCGATCTTCGGTATGCATCCGGTGATCGTGCACGGCTCCGAGGAACTCAAGGCGCGCACACTGCCCCGCATCGTCACCGGTGACCTGCACGTGTGTTTCGGCGTTACCGAACCGGGCGCGGGGCTCGACACCACCAAGGTCACCACCTTCGCCAAACGTGAAGGCGACCACTACGTCGTCAGCGGCCGCAAGGTGTGGATCTCCAAAGCACTGGAATCGGAGAAAGTGCTGCTGCTCACGCGCACCACGAAATTCGAGGATGCCGCACGCAAAACCGATGGCCTCACCCTGTTCCTCACCGACCTGGACCGCAGCAAGGTCGACATCCGCCCTATCCCCAAGATGGGCCGAAACGCCGTGTCCTCCAACGAGTTGTTCATCGACGGACTCGAAGTTCCCGTCGAGGACCGCGTCGGTGAGGAAGGCAAGGGTTTCCGGTATATCCTCGACGGCCTGAACCCCGAGCGGTGCCTGATCGCCGCCGAGGCGTTGGGCATGGGGCGCGCTGCACTGCGCACCGCGGTGCGTTACGGCAACGAGCGCGAGGTGTTCGGCCGGCCGATCGGAAAAAACCAGGGCATCCAGTTTCCGCTGGCCGACTCGCTGGCCCGCCTCGATGCCGCCGAGCTGATGCTCCGCAAGGCCACCTGGCTCTACGACAACGGCAAACCCTGTGGACGCGAAGCCAATACGGCTAAATACTTGTGCGCCGACGCCGGGTTCGACGCGGCCGATCGCGCACTGCAAACTCACGGCGGCATGGGGTACTCCGAGGAGTACCACGTCGCCCGATACTTCCGGGAGGCTCGGTTGACACGCATTGCCCCGATCAGTCAGGAGATGGTCCTCAACTATCTGGGCGAGCACGTCCTGGGCCTCCCGAGGAGCTACTGATGACCAAGCAGCGTGACGTCTTCCGTCTCGACAACCGTGCAGCACTGGTCACCGGCGCGGGAAGCGGCGTCGGCGCGGCGATCGCCCGCGCCTTCGCTACCGCCGGTGCCGCGGTATTGGTGACCGATATCGACAAGGACGCGGCCGCGGCCACCGTCGAGTCGATAACCGCGGCCGGCGGTACCGCAAAACCATTCGCCCTCGATGTGCGCGACTCCGTCGCCGCCAGCGAAGCCGCAGCCGCCGCCGCCGAACTCGGCGATGGCGACCTGCACATCCTGGTCAACAACGCGGGCGCCATCGCCCCGGCGATGTTCGAGAACCTCTCGGAGGAGAACTTTCGCCGCATCGTCGACATCCACCTGGTCGGCAGCTTCGTGTGCAGCCAGGCTGCGCTTGGACATCTGGCCGGCGACGGTACCGGGCGTATCATCAACGTGACCTCCGCGGCAGGGCTGACCGGGACTATCGGGCAGGCCAACTACGGGGCCGCCAAAGCCGGGATCATCGGGCTTACCAAGTCGCTCGCCCGTGAGCTGGCCCGCAAGTCGGTCACCGTGAATGCAGTCGCGCCGCTGGCCGCGACTGCGATGACCGAAAACATTCGCAGCAATGAGAAGCTGGCAGCCAAGACCCTGGCCCGAATACCGTTGGGACGCTGGGCCTACCCGGATGAAATCGCGCCGACGTTTGTCTTTCTGGCCTCCGACGCCGCGTCTTACATCACCGGTCAGGTGCTGCCGGTCGACGGCGGGACGGTGATCTGATGGGCCGCAAGGTAACCGGCCCCTTCGCATCGACGGGCCGTGAGGTCTACATCGCCGAAGCGGTGCGCACCCCGACAGGAAGATCCCATCCGGAACGCGGCTGGTACCGCGATACTCACCCGAACGCGATGCTGGCCGCGTGTTACACCGAACTGGTCATCCGAAGCGGCATCGACCCGAAAGTGGTCGAGGATCTGGTGATCGGCTGCACCGCCCCGTTCGGTGAGCAGTCCCGCAACATCGCCCGCAACGCCTGGCTGCAGGCCGGCTATCCGCCCGAAGTACCGGCTACCACGCTGGACCGACGCTGTGGCTCGGCGCAAACCGCGGTGGAAATGGCAGCCGCCTTGGTGGCCTCGGGCACCCACGACGTCGTGATCGCCGGTGGGGTGGAACACATGGGTCACGTCCCCATCGACTCCCCCGCCAAGATCTCTGAATTGTTCGGCGATCCCTGGCCGGCCGAACTGCGCGACCACTACACCTTTGTGCACCAGGGTGAAAGCGCCGAGCTGATCGCCGACCGCTGGCAGCTGGGCCGCGAGGATATGGACACCTTTGCCGCTCGGTCGCACCAGCACGCCGTCAAGGCCATCGCCGACGGCCGGTTCGCCGCCGAGATGATTCCGATGACGCTCGACGGACAACTCCGCACCAGCGACCAGTGCGTACGCCCGGAGACCACGGTGGATACCCTGGCCAATCTGAAGCCCGTATTCCGCAAGGAGGGCGGGCGAGTCACCGCCGGGTCGTCGTCGCCGATCAGTGACGGAGCCGCCGGGGTGCTGCTGTGCTCCGGTGATGCGGCGCGACGGCTGGGGCTGCGACTGCGGGCCCGGATCGTTGACCAGACCACCGTCGGCGTAGACCCGATCATCATGTTGACCGGCCCCATCCCCGCCACCCGCAAATTACTGCAACGCAACAACCTCGGGGTCGACGACATCGACCTGTTCGAGATCAATGAGGCCTTCTCCTCGGTGGTGCTGGCCTGGCAGCACGAGCTGCGGCCCGACATGGACCGGGTCAACGTCAACGGAGGGGCGATCGCGTTGGGTCACGCCGTCGGCGCCACCGGGGCCCGGCTGATCGCCACCCTGGTCGCCGAACTGGACCGCCGCGAGGCCGACCTGGGCCTGGTGACGATGTGCTGTGGTGGCGGGCTGGGTACGGGAACGCTGATCCAACGAGTCTCGACATGATCGATTTCGGCCGGTACTTGGCTGCGGGCGCCGGGGTCTGGTGGGGCCAGGCCGCCGCCGAACCGCGCCCACTGGTCGACGCGCTGTTGGCCCAGCACGACCAGATCGGCCCACTGCGGGTCTTCACCGGCCTTAGCTGGAATGACCAACTTGCGACCAGCATGCCCGATGACGTGTCCATGGTGTCCTATGGCGGGCTCGGCGAGCTTCGGGAGTTCAGCAAGGCCGGGCGACTCGACGTGGTGCCCTGCCACTATTCCGCGCTACCGCGGATGTTCGCCGAGCGTCGGCTACCCTGCGACGTCGGTCTGATACAAGTGTCACCGCCCGACGCCGAAGGCAGGTGCTCACTGGGCATTGGCGTCGACTACGTCGCCGACGCAATCCCGCACACCCCGATACTGATCGCCGAGATCAACCAGCGGATGCCGGCTACGCAAGGCACCCAACGGATTCCGCTCGACCGGTTCGCTGCAACGATCACCACCGATCGGCCGCTGGCCGAAGATCCCACCCGGGCGCCAGGTACCACCGAGCTAAGCATCGCCACGCACGTCGGCGAACTCGTCGATAGCGGCGACACCGTGCAGTTGGGAGTCGGCTCGCTGGGTGCTGCGATCCTCGACGCCTTGGCCGGGCATGAGGATTTGGGCTTTCACACCGGCATGGTTACCGACGGGCTGCTCCGGCTGGTCGACAAGGGCGTCGTGACCGGTGCGTGCAAGGAGATCGACCCCGGGCTGATCATTGCCGGCACCGCACTGGGTTCGACCGAGCTGTATAACCGGGTGCCCGAGTTGCCCGCCAGGTTTCTGCCAACCAGCTATACGCATAGCCCGGAGGTACTTTCGCAGCTGCACTCACTGGTGTCCGTCAACTTCGCAGTCGAAGTCGACCTCACCGGCCAGGTGGGTGCAGAGGTGTCCCACGGCGTGTACGTCGGCGCGGTCGGCGGACAGGTCGACTTCGCCCGCGCTGCCGCATTAACCGGCAAGCGATCCATCATCGCGCTGCGGGCCACCTCGCGCGGCGCCTCGACCATCAAGCCGGCGCTTGAAGGCGGGGTGGTCACCACAGCACGTTCCGACGTCGACACCGTCGTCACCGAATACGGCGTCGCGCATCTGCGCGGCTGCAGCCTCACCGAGCGGGCCCGCCGGCTGTGCGCGATCGCCGCCCCGGAGTTCCGCGACCAACTCGAGCTGGAAAGGAATAGATTGTGAGCAGCTTGCCCGCACACGTTCACATCCGCGAGGTGGGTCCACGCGACGGGTTTCAGAACGAACCCGAAACCATCGCGACCGCCGACAAGATCGATTTGATCAACAAGCTGGCCTGCACCGGCCTGCGCCGCATCGAGGTGGCCAGTTTTGTGCGGCCTGACGTGATCCCGCAGTTGTCCGATGGCGTTGAGGTGTTGCGTGGGGTCGAGGTGCCCGACGATGTCGCACTGATGGTTCTGGTGCCGAACAGCAAGGGACTCGACAACGCGCTCAAGGTCCGCGAAACCTTCTCCGAGGTAGCGATTTTCGTCAGCGCCTCGGAGACGCACAACAAGAAAAACGTGAACCGGACCATTGCCGAATCGATGGCCGACAACGCAGCAATCGCCAAGCGCATCGTCGGCGAGGGCTTGCGCTGCGCCGCCGTAATCGCGACCTCCTACGGCTGCCCATTCGAGGGCAGAGTGTCGATGACGCGGGTGCTCGACATCGCTGAGCAGTTCGCCGCGGCGGGAGCCACCGAGATCGGATTCGGTGACACCACCGGGATGGCAAACCCCGCCTACGTCGGCGAGTTCTTCACCGCCGCCATCCGACGCCTGCCCGGCGTCGAGGTGACCGCACACTTCCACAACACCCGCGGCCAGGGATTGGCCAATGCGTTTGCCGCGCTGCAGGCCGGCTGCACCAGTTTCGAGTCCAGCTTCGGCGAGCTCGGGGGCTGCCCGGTGCCCGCCGGCTCCACTGGGAACATCGCGTCGGAGGACCTGATCAGCATGTTCCACGAGATGGGCGTGGACACCGAGGTGTCGCTGCCGGCATTGATCGACGCCGCCCGCGCCGCCCAGCATGTTCTCGACCGCAAACTGACCAGTCACTCGATCGTTGCCGGACCAATCAACTGGAAACCGACCGCCAACACCTCGTCCTGCTGCTAAACCCAACCGTCACAAGGAGAAACCGTCATGAGCAACCGCGTCGCCTTCGTTACCGGCGGAGCCCAGGGCATCGGCCAAGGCATCTCGGAAACCCTGGGAGCCGCCGGGTTCCGGGTCGCCGTCGCCGACCTCAACCTAGAGGCGGCAGAAGCCACCGCGAAGCGCATCGCCGCCGGGGGTGGTGAGGCTATCGCCGTGGGCATCGACGTCACCGACACCGCATCGGTGCGCAGTGCGGTCGCGGCTGTCACCGCCGAACTCGGGGATATCGAGATCGTGGTCAACAACGCCGGCTGGGATGACTTCATGCCGTTCCTGAAAACCTCGGAGGACTTCTGGGACAAGATCCTCGACATCAACTTCAAGGGGGCACTACGTGTCATCCACACCGTGGTACCCAGCATGGTGGAACGCGGTTTCGGGCGGGTGATCAACATCGGCTCCGATGCCGGACGGGTCGGAAGCTCCCTGGAGGCGGTGTACTCCGGCGCCAAAGGGGGCATCATCGCGTTCACCAAGACACTGGCGCGGGAGGTAGCGACCAAAGGGGTGACCGCGAACACCGTCTGCCCCGGCCCCACCGACACCCCGGCGCTGCGTAAGTTCGCCGACGCTTCCGGGCAAGAGGCTGACAAGGTGATCGGCGGCATGACTCGCTCGGTGCCGATGAAGCGGCTGGCCCAGCCATCCGACATTGCCGCCGCCGTCGCGTTCTTCGCCTCCGATGCCGCCGAATACATCACCGGCCAGACGCTGTCCGTCAGCGGCGGCCTGACCATGGCCTGACAGCCGCGCTCCCCCTTCCGAACCAAGGAGACGTACTTCCCATGACACTGCCCGATGATGGCGCGCCGGCAAGCCTGCGTGTGGAAGGCCCGGTCGTCGAGATCACGCTCAACCGCCCGCCGGCCAATGCGCTCGGGCTTCCGCTCATCAAGGCTCTGCACACGGGGCTCGATGCCGCCGATGCGTTACCCGCCAAGGTCATCGTGGTGTCCTCAGCACGGGCCGGATTCTTCGCCGCCGGCGCCGACATCAAACACATGTCGTCAGTCGACGCCGCATCGTTCAGCGCGTACGGAGATGCGCTGCGCGCCGCCGTCGAACGGCTTGCCTCTCACCAGGCCCTGTCGGTGGCCGCCATCGATGGACTCGCGCTGGGCGGCGGCTTGGAGCTTGCCATGGCCTGCACACTGCGCGTCGCCGGCTCCGACTCTCGGATGGGGCTTCCCGAGGTCAAGCTCGGCCTGATTCCGGGCGCCGGCGGAACGCAGCGGCTGCCTCACCTGGTCGGCCGTGGACCCGCGCTGGACATCATGCTCACCGGTCGGCAGGTTGACGCCGAGGAGGCACTGCGCATTGGTCTGATCGACCGGCTGGTGCCGGCTGGCGACGCGGCGACCGCCGCGCGGGAGTTGGCCCGCGAGCTGTGCGGCCCCTCATCGGCGGCGCAGCGGGCCGTGGTCCGAACAGTGGACGCCGCCTACGACCGACCGCTGAACGAAGGCCTGCGTTTCGAAGCCGAACAGATCCAGGAACTGTTCGAGCGGGGCGAGGCGAGCGAGGGCATCCGCGCCTTCATCGAGAAGCGCGCACCCGAATTCGCCTGAACCAACAGGAGATTCTATGGAACCCTTACCTGCGATCGGCGAGCCATCGGCGCACACGTCCTATGGGATCAACGCGGTCGGCTGTGGCCGCGGACGACAGCGGTTCGACACCATGGCCCAGCTGGCCCGCGAGGCGGAGGATGCCGGTTGTGCGGCGGTATGGAGCAGCGAGCTCTACAGCCGCTCGGCGACGGTGCCGATGGCGGTGCTGGCCGCGACGACAAGCCGGGTGCTGATCGGTTCCAACATCGCCTATGGCGTCGGACGCTCCCCGTTGATGTGGGCGGCAGAAGCCCGCGACCTGGACGAGCTGTCCGAGGGGCGACTCATTCTGGGCCTCGGAAATGGCACCTCGAACATGATGAGCAACTGGCACGGGGTGGCCGGTGAGGCGCCGGCAGCCCGGATGTCCGAGCTGATCACCGTGTTGCGTCAGCTGTGGCGGTTACATGAGGGTCCGGTGCACCATGACGGCCGCTTCTATGCCGTGCACATCGCGCCGGGCACCGAGATGTCTCCGCCGCTGCGTGCGCATCTGCCGATCTGGATCGCCGGTGTGAATCCGGCGATGATCCGCACGGCCGGCCGCTCAGCCGATGGGCTGATCGGGCATCCGATGTTCACTACCGACTACGTCGAGCACGTCGTGCGCCCAGAGCTCGCGACCGGCTCGCGCCAGATCGGCCGGCCCGCAAATGAGGTCGCCGTCATGGGGATCCGAATCTGCGCGATCGACGACGACGAGGAAGCGGCGCGGCGCCAAGCCGCATTCGCGATCGGGCAGTACGCCGCCTCACGGGTGTATGACCGGCTGTTCGCACTGCACGGCTGGTCGGATGCCCAGCAGAAAATCCGGCAGGCTGTGCGAGATCACGACGTCGATGCCCTGGTCAAAGCGGTGCCCGACGCCGCCGTCGACGCGATCGCAGTGGCATGCACCCCGTCGGACTTCCCCTCCCGGCTGGTGGCCGCCTCGCAAGGCTTCGACCATGTGGACCTGACCGCGCCGCCATGGGGCTTATCAGACGTGCAGACCCTGCACAGCACCCGGCAGATCCTGGCCTCGCTGCGGGCTCTGCTCGGGAGTTCGGCCGTATCCGTCAACCCAAGTGTGCAACGATCGGAGTTGGTGTAGTGATTGTTCTCGAACAGCCTTATGAGACTTTGCTTCTCGAGGCACCCGCCGAGGGAGTGGTCCAAGTCACCTTGAACCGCCCGGAGCGGCTCAACGCGATGACGGTGACCATGTTCGACGAATTGGAATCTGTCGCGCGTGCCGTCGGCGACGACCGCGACGTGCGAGTGCTGGTCCTGACGGGGGCCGGTACGGCGTTCTGCTCAGGCTACGACCTGGCCGACGCCGAGGAACTCACCTCGTTGTCGGCGTTGGGCATGCTGGATCGGCAGGAACGCGCCGCCCGCGCGCTCAGCGCCGTGCGCGCGGTCCCGGTTCCGGTGATCGCCGCGGTCAACGGTGCCGCCGCCGGCGGCGGCCTATCGCTGAGCCTGATGGCCGACATCCGACTCGGCTCACCAGCAGCGAAGTTCAACGCAGCCTTTGTACGGATCGGACTGTCGGCGGGCGATCTGGGTGCCTCGTGGCTGTTGCCGCGCCTTATCGGGCCGTCCGCGGCCGCCGAGATCGGCTTCACCGGCCGGATTGTCGAAGCCGAGGAAGCGGAACGGCTCGGTCTTCTCAACCGGGTGACCGGACCTGACGACCTGCTCGACCAGACCCTGGCCATGGCCGCACAGATCTGCGCCAACTCCCCCGGCGGCATCCGCGTCTCCAAACGCGCGTTGCAGGCCAATCTGGAAGTCGCCTCCTTCGCGGCGGCTCTCGAACTGGAGAATCGCGGTCAGGCATTGCTGACACGCTGTGACGATATGTCCGAAGCGCTGGCGGCCTTCAAAGCCAAGCGCGTCCCGAACTTCTCCGGGAGGTGAGCATGAACAACACCCCAGCGCAGTGGAATCGGGTGTCCCGACGCCCACTGACCGACGTCCTGGATGAGTTGCGCACCGCACGCACCCTGGCTTTCGACGCGCAGGGGAACGGTGTGCTGGTGATGTCGGTGAACCGCCCCGATCGCGCAAACTCGCAGACCGTCGAGATGTTCGGTGAACTCGCCTGGGCCGCCGCCACATTGCGCCACGCACAGCTACGGGCACTGATCGTCACCGGTGCGGGGGGCAAGGCGTTCTGCACCGGCTTCGACCTGAGCGAAGTCGACGTCCTCAGCCGGATGTCGGTCTCGGAGTTTACCGATCTCATCGAAACCGCTGCGGCCGGATCCACCGGACTGCGAGCGCTGCCCTATCCGGTGATCGCCGCAGTCAGCGGCCCCGCGGCCGGCGGTGGTCTGTCGTTGGCACTGGCTGCCGACGTGCGAGTCGCCGATCAAACGGCGAGTTTCAGCGCCGGTTTCGTGCGGGTCGGGTTGTCCATCGGTGAACTCGGAACATCATGGAACCTCGTTCGGATTCTCGGCCCCGGCCGCGCCGCCGAGTTGTCGTTCACCGGCCGGACCGTGCGAGCTGCCGAGGCAGTGCGAATTGGGCTGGCCTACCGGATGACCGAAACCGGAACGGCGCTCGACGCCGCGCTCGAACTGGCCGAAACCATCGCGGCCAACCCGGACGAAAGCATACGGTCCACGAAGAACGCACTGGTCCGCAACATGGAGAACACCTCCTTCCGCTCCGCACTTGAGTTGGATAACCGCGGCCAGGCACTGGTGATGCGGGTCCCCGCAACGCAACGGACGTTGACGACAAGATGATCCCAAGGCTCAGCGGCATGGACCCCGGGCTCGGACCTGATGACGACCTGCGGCACCGGCCGATCGCCGGGGAGCGTACCCGCGACAGCTTGTTCTGGCAGCTGATCATGCCGGAGCATGAGCTCGCCATGCAGGTCTACCTCTATCTCACCGGTAGCCGCAAGGCCGGCTACAACGTCTGCGTGTGGGGGCCCGATGCGCAACCGCTGGCCGTGCACCTGCACAGCGGGCGGATAACCGATGACATGGACCTGCACGACTTCTCCTTCGACGGGTTGACCCTCACCCAGCCGGAGCTACGCAAGTCGTGTCTGATGACCTACGACCGCGACGGTGTGCAGATCGAGTTCGCGTTCACCGGTATTCACGATGCGTTCAGCTACCGAAGCAACCCCGACGGCCTGCCGTCGTGGTTCGCGGAGAACCGGATCGAGCAGACCGGCCGGGTGCGCGGCGGGATCAACATCGCGGGGCGCCGCATCGAGTGGGACCGCATGGGGCATCGCGACCACTCCTGGGGTGTGCGCGACTGGGGTGTACCGCAGCATTGGAAGTGGCTGGTCGCCTACACCGAATCCGGCCGGGCCGTCAATGGATGGATTTGGATCGCCAAGGGCGAGTGGGGTTTCGCCGGGTACGTGGTGCGCGACGGCATCACCTATCCGGTCCGGAGTATCGACCAGCGCGCCGAATACGGCGACCAGATGCGTCAGCGCCGGTTGCGGGCGACGCTGACCGACGTCACCGGTGGACAAACCGCGCTGGAACTCGACGTCTTCGGCGTGATCGAACTGCCCACCCACGATAGGCTGCAGACGGTGATCCGGGAAGGCGCCTGTCACGCCGTCATCGACGGCGAGCAGGGTGCTGGACAGTTTGAAACCCATTGGCAAGGCAGCTACCTGGACTACCTGTCGGCTCGGGACGCCTGATGTGGACCTGGTCCGAGAGCCAGCTCACCCAGCTGGGCCACTTCCTGGCCGAGCGTGGCCTGTGCGGTCCGACGGTGACCGCCGAAGCCATTGGTGACGGACATTCCAATCTGACGTTTCTGGTATCCGACGGACAGTCTCGGGTGGTGGTGCGCCGCCCACCGCCGCCCCCGCTCCCGCCGGGCGCCCATGACGTGCTGCGCGAAGCGCGGCTGCTGTCGGCGCTGGCCCAGACGAAGGTCCCGACGCCAATGGTCTTGGCGACCGCGGACGCCGGCGTGCTGCTCGATGTGCCGCTGTTGGTGATGGACTTCGTCGATGGGGCTGTGATAACCGAATCCACCCCGGCGCCAAGCGAAGACGTTCGGCTGCGCCGCCGCATCGGCGAATCCTTCGTAGATACCCTCGCTGAATTGCACAGCGTGGCTTGGAGCGCGGTGGGACTCGCCGATTTTGGCAAGCCCGACGGGTTCAACGCCCGGCAGCTGCGCCGGATGCGGTCACTGGTCGAGATCGACGGGACCATACCGCCCGCCTTCGCCGCACTGGACGGATGGCTGCACGCGCACCTACCGCCCGAGTCGGCAACGTCGATTGTTCACAATGACTTTCGCATCGGCAACATGATTGTCGACACCGGAGCGGGAGACATCGCCGCGGTGCTGGACTGGGAGCTGGCCACGATCGGCGATCCGCTCGCCGATCTGGGCTATCTGGTCGCGTCGTATCCGACACCCGGCGAACCGCTGGTGGCTACCTCGGCAATGGGCACCGCGGTGCTCGAGCCCGGATATCCGACCCGTGCGGAGTTGCTCGACCGCTACGCGAACGCCACCGGGGCTGATGTGTCCGGCGTGAATTGGTATGCGACGCTGTCGATGTACAAACTCGCCGCGCTATACGAGTACAGCCGCAGACGGTTCGAGAGCGGCGCCGGCGACCCCTACTACGCGGATCCCGGGTTGGTGGCCGCTTTCTTGGCTGCCGGGAAACGCCTGGCCGGCGAATAGGCGTCAACTGCCGTCGGACTGATACAGCCGGGATACCGCCTCTGCACGATTTCCGGCGCGAAGCTTGCGCAGAATGTGCTTCACGTGCTGCTTGACCGTACCTTCAGCAATTACCAATTGGAGCATCGCCCGTATCGCCTTGGGCCGCGATGTCACCGGCTGACGCGGGCGACATCGCCAACGGGACCTTCAGCTCAGCCGAGTGAGATCAACTCGAGCTGGATATTGTCCGGATCGCGGAACACCACAGTCGAGTAGGCAAACGGCTCGCTCTCATCTCTGATTCCGGTGTGATCGATGTCAAGCTCGTCGAGCCAGGCCGCCTACGCCTCAAGGTCATCGCGTGTTGCCGTGCTGAAGGACACGTGGTCCAGGCCGGTGCGGGCCTCGTCGAAGGGCTCCCCCTGATTGCCGGCATTGGTGTGCAGCCCGATCGTCACACCCGAGCGTGGGTCCACGAGCAACACTCCATAGCCCGTGTCCTCGCGCCTATGATGCGGGAACGTGACCGGCACCCGATCGGCTCGAAACACCCGCTGATACCAGGCCACACTGGCTTCGAGATCGGTGACCGTCAGCGAAAGATGGTGAACCCCGCCATTACTCGGCTCAGTGCTCGGACCCACGCCTGCCTCCTCATGGTTGTCGACGATTGCCGGCTGATGATCCGGTGGCGGATTCCACACCGCTTTGGACCAGGAATTGCGTGGTAGCCACCAGTGTGTCGATCGATCCGCGGTGCGGGTCCCACCATTCGGCGGCCCAGTTCATGGCTCCCAACATCAGCATGCGAGCGATCCGGACGTCGAACCCGGGAGGGGTTTCCCGGTCGCCAATCGCATCGTCGAACAGAGTTCGCCAGATCCGACCGTAGGTTGCCTCCAGCTTCTTCTGCCGCGTACTGATCCCCCCGGGGACCTGGCCCGCATTCCGGATCCACGCACTGCAGTAGTCGGAGAATTCGAGCACCTGCCGAAGGTGGGCCTCGACGGCGGCCATGAGTCGATCCAGCGGCGCCACCCCGGACGGCAGTGCCTCCAACGTCTTCTGCAGGTGGCTGTGCATCTCGCTGATCCCGCGATACATGACCTCTTCGATGAGATGCTCGCGTGACGGGAAGTAGGGGTAAATCGCACTCAACGGGATCTGGAGGTATTCGACCACATCGGTCAGCCGTGTCCCGGCCAGTCCCTTGGTGCTGAATGCATGGGCGGCGGCATCGAGGATCACCATCCGGGTCTCCTCGTTCAGGTCGGCACCGTCAGCCATATCCGCCTCAACGAAATGTTGTGTATACCGCATGTTTCAGGCCTACTCGTCTTGAGTCCCATCCAGACTGATCTCGTTTTCTCACACTAATTCTCCTTTACCGGAGGCGCAGTGGTACGTCTAGTTCGCCCCGATGGAAGGCGGCGGGTAGATCCCCCGCAGAATCCTGGCCCACCAGTTGTTCCCGAATTCGATCTCGTCACTGGCGTCGTAGTCGGGGCTGGGATCCAGCGGAATGTTCTGCCCTTGGGTCGCATCGGGTTGCTGCGGCTGCCCATACACGGCCACCACCACGGTGCGGTCCACCCTGTTTTCCGACCACACCCCGATCTGGGTGTTGGCACAGTTGACCATGATGGCGTAGGAGACCGGGTCGTTGTACCACCGGTTGATCAACTCGACACCGCTGATCGCGATGGCCGGATGGATCGCAACGGTCTGAGCTACCTGGCCAAGGTAACCTGCGGCGTTCGCACGATCTTGCGGGGTGGATCCGTCGGAGCCGATGTCACCATCGAGGGCACGGTTGTTGAGCACATCGTTGGCGTGCCATTGCGCGGCGCGTTGCAGTTGCGGGTTGATCCGGACATCGTTGGTGCAGTTGGCTTGGTGCTGCATGGTGTAGACATTGGCGACCACCCCGTTGTTGAGCCGCTGGTTGTTCGGCAGGAGAGTGTTGTTGTCGTTGTCCCCGAAGGCCTCCGGCGCACCCAACAGTGTCCCAGCGGCGAACGACGCCAAAGCGGTCAAGACCAGCGGTTGATACAGCATGTTCATTCTTCCTTGTACTGTTAGCCGCGATAGTGCACTGCGGAGTTTCGCAACTGCGGGATCAGGGCCGGGCACAGTTCGTTTACCGCCTGTGTGATCAGATACATCGCCCCTTCCGATGGGGTGACATCGCTCTGAACATCGGCCACGAGCTGTCCGTACGGTTCGCCGTGAGACACCTTGTCGCAGATTCCGTACCCGTAGCTCAGGGCTTCCCCGGGATTGGCGAAGTTGAAATGACCCATGGACGCGTTCCATTGATAAGCCCACACTTTGTCGGGCTGATCGGTGGTCCCCTGGTCCGGATCGGCGAGCACGGCCGGCGCGAGTGCAACGATCACGAATCCGGATAACCCGGATAACCCAGCCCACGCGCCGGCCACTCGCATCAGGAGACGGCGGGATATCGAACGATGTTGTCTCATGGTCGCCTCACACCGGGTCGAATCCGGAGATCAGCCAGCGGTTGTGGACCTTGTCGAGGCTGACCCTCACACTTGAGGCGGTGCTGGTAGGAGCGTCCTGGCCGACGATGACCGACTGGTTGACGAACAGCAATACCACCGCGCGGCTGGCGGTCGCCGATACCGACGCGGCGGCAGGGACGGTGGCCACCGCCGAGATGTCCTTTTGCTTCGATCCCGGAATCACCACGTCGTGGGTCAGGTCGGTGTAAGCCTGCAGAAACGGTCCGGTGAGGTTGCCTCGTGCGGCTTCAAGGTCCGCTTCGACGGTGTCGGCCTTATACGACAACAATGCGACGGTGCCGTCCGTGGCAGCGCGGACTGCCTCTGCCCCAAGTTCTTTCGCCGCGCGCGCCGACCCGTCTTGCCACTTCAGGACACCCGCCGCCGCTACCAGCAGCAGCGCCAACGCGGGCAGCACTCCGTAGGCCAAGATCCGCGACCACCGGACGCCGCCTCGCCATCCGGGTGGCCGGCCCTGCCGGTCTATCCTTTCGGCTTCCGTTGCCGCTTCAGCATCGGTAACATTCGCGACGCGCCGGGATTTGAGTAATCTCATGGCACAAACTCCACGTTCGAAACCTTCATCTGGTTGTCAACCGTCTGCACCGAGATCCGCAGCCGCCATGACCGTGGAAACTGCTCGGCTTTACCCGCATTCGATGTCGTTACCGTTACCGCGACCAAGGCTTGAGCCGCATCCCCGGTCTCCGTCTCCAGTGCAGCCTCGGTGACAGTGCCGACCGAGGTTGACTGGAATTTCTTGATGACGTCGATGAATGGCTGTGACCGCCTGGCGAAATCCTCGTAGAACTCCGCGGTTGCGCCATCCATAATGCGATGCACGTCGGCGTCGGCGTGATGCCAGTCGATGGTTGTCAGGTTCAGTGCACTTTGTCGAGCCGCCTGCAGAAGCCGGCTTCGCTGGACCTCGTCCTGATGCGATTGGACGGCGCGAAACCCCAGCCAACTGACCAGCGTTGACAGCACAACAACGACAGCCAAGCCGAACATGATCACCCGACGCGACGTCCCCGGTTTTCCAGAGGCCGCGGCTGGCGGTTGAGTGACCTCGCCGTCGGCCTCGGACTCGACAGCGGTGTCCTCGATATCCTCGATGCCCTCTGCGCCTTCGGGAGCGTCGAGATCGTCAACGTTTCCGGGATCGTCGAAATCCTTTACCGCGTCCGCGATATCGCAGCGCGAGGTCAAGTCTGATTCGCTCGCTACTTGCATGCCACCCTCCGTTCGTCGTAGTTGTTCTGGGCTTCCCCGTGCCGTCAGCTGCCCGGTGGCACCACCATCGTTTGCCATGTCTTTTCACTAGGCGCGCTTTGGGCAAGGTCGGATTGGGTGTAGCGGCGCCCGTCGGGACCGATATAGCTGCCGGTCGCCGGGTCATACTCGACTATGGGCGGCAGCTGCGTCGACATCTCCAGCTCCATCCCGGGGTCCCCGGGCCCCAGGACATCTGGAATGTCTTGGCCACTGAACGTGGCGTTGGGGTCACCTTTCCAATTGGCCCCGTCGTTGAGCGGCACGTACTCCTGGTCGCTTTCACACAACTTCACTGACGGAGCGCGTTTGCCCGGCCGGGTGGTGCATGGGGTGTTGCGGGCACCGCGGACGGCGGTGAGCGCATCCTGCGCAATCCGGCAGTATGTGGCACCGGGCGGCCGTTTCGGATAGTCCTCGAACGAGGGATTCCGCTGCTGTTGGGCCGGCAGGAACCCGGTGGTGCACGGCACCGGGAGGTTGAGGTTGAGGTTGAAGCTGAGGTATTGCCCCCGGTAGGCCTGTTTGGTGTTGTGATTGGCAACCAGGCCGGCTGACTCGACGGCAACAAGCTGGGGCACCAAGACAAGAAGCTGCTCGAGGTTGGGTTGGTAGGTCAGGGCGACCTGGCTGACGCTGACCATATTGGCGAGCAGGATCGGCAGGGTGGGTTGCAGCCGTTCGACCAACGTGCGCGCCTCGCTCAGCGCCGGTCCGGCGTTCTCGATCACGCCGGCGACAGCCTCGTCATGGGTTTGCAGCTGCCGAGTCACCGTCGCCAGATGCGACGCCCAACCCTGAATCGCATCGGAGGTCTCTGTCTGCGAATCAAGCACCGGTCGCGCCTTGTCGATCAGCGCGAGCAGCGGGTCCAAATTCTCGCGGGCACCTATCGAGAGATCGGTGACACCCTTGACCAGTTTGGACAGCTCCGGGCCGAGCCCGCCCACGGCCGTGTACGACTCGTCGACGACGGTCTTCAGGTTCTCGCGCGGTACCGCTTGCAAGCCGGTATTGACGGCGTCGAGCAAGGCATTGATGTCGGGCGGTACCGAGCTGTTACTCAGTGCGATCACATCGCCGTGCTTCAACGGCGGTGAGGTGCCGTTTCGCGGCAGCAACTCGATGTACTGCTCCCCAATCGCCGACTGGCTGTGCACCTCGGCGCTGAGATCCGACGGGATGTCGATACCCGACTTCAGCGATAACTCGGCTGCCACTCCCGTCGGGGTGAGGTGCACAGACTCCACCCTGCCCACCTCGCTGCCGCGATAGGTGACATTGCTGGTCTGGTACAGCCCGCCGCTTCGCGACAACTCCACCGTCACGGTGTAGCGTCCGACGCCGAACAGCTTGGCCGGCAACTGCATGAAGTGCAGCCCCATGGCAGCAAGCGCGATCAGCGCGATCGTCGTGAACACGATCAGCTGGATTGTCGCCTGTCGACTCAAACGCATGTTACGGCCCCTGGTCCCAGTGGTACGGAATTGTGAGTGGATTACCCAAGTTGAAGCGGCCGCCCGCCATGCACGGGCTGGGGTACTGGCCGATGGTGCGGCCCCACTGCAGCTCCAGTTCGGTCAGATCACACTCCCATTTGGTCCCGGTGAATATCCCTTGGTCGATCCGACTCAGCGTGAGGTCGATAATCGCCGTCAGGTTGGCGTACTCACCCCGTTGCCACTTTTCGATGCTGTCGGTCGGGAATGGGTAGGTGGGAAGGTAGTGCAGCGCGCTGGTCACGCTGTGGCCGGCGTTGGCCACCGACTCCAGCACCGGACCCAGTGCCTTGAGCTCCTTGACCAGGTCTTCTTTGCTGCGATTCACGGTGTCAGCGGCCAGAGCACTGAACTTGCCTAATTGGTCGGCTGCCTGGATCAAGACCTCGCGGTCCCCGTTGATCACCTCAAGCGCCTCGGGAATGGTCTTGATCGCCCGGTCCAGGACGGGCTGCTGTGCGGCTACCTTCCCCACCAGCCGGTTAAGGCTGTCGCTGGCGGCGATGATGTCACCGGTCTGATCGTTAAGGTTTGCGGCGAACGTGTCCAACTCGCCGATCAAGCTACGGAGGTCTTGCTCGCGGCCGTGAAAGGCTGTGCTCAGCGCCTCGGTGATATCCCCCACTTGACCCAGGCCGCCGCCGTTGAGTACCAGCGACAACGCGGCCAGCGTCTGCTCAACGGTCGGGAAGGCAGCTACCTGCGACTCCGGGATCAATGAGCCACGGTGCAGTTTTCCCTGCGGTTCAGCATCTTTCGGAGGTGCCAGTTCGATGTGCAGCGAGCCGAAGATGGTGGTCTGGCCGATCTTCGCGGTGGCGTTGGCGGGTAGGTCGACGTTGCCGTCAAGGCGCATGGTCAGCAGCGCATGCCAGCCTTGAAGTTCGATTTTGGTCACGTGACCGACCGTCACATCGGCGACACGCACCCGCGAATTCTGTTGGATGTTCCTGACGTCGGGCATCTGCGCCTGGATTTCAAAGGAGTCGGGGCCGTTACCCTCGGTGCCCGGTAACGGCAGCGAGTTCAGCCCGCGCCAACCACATCCAGAGATCCCGACCGCAACCGCGATCAAAACTAGGCTCGCCGCTGCGCGACGGGACCAGCGGCGCCTCATGAGCCACCTCCCGGGGTAACCATCATGCCGGGTAGGCCGGCGGACGGGTCGGTGGCGATCGCCTCAGTCGACGGCTCCGCGGGCGGCGGCGAATCCCCTGCCGGCGGAACGTAATCGGGCCGCATCCAGTTCTCGCTATAGGTCACTTCGTTGGGCCTGGCCTGCGGTCCGACAAATAGGTTCTCGCCTAGCGGGAAGAAGTTGTACTGGCGATTCTTGACGATCGGCGCCAGGTACTGCACGCACAGCTTCGCCGCTTGCTCGCCGCCCAACCGGGACGCGGCCTGCACGGCGCCGCAGAGGAAGGCGATCGGATTATTCATATTGGTGCCGGCCAGTGCACCGGTCAATGAACCGTTTGCCGGCTCGTAGATGTTGATGAAGTTGGCGGCCGCCGTCGGGGCGAGGTGGAGAAGATCTTTGATGTCGTCGAGTCTTTCGACCACCGCGGTAGTGATCGACGCCAGTCGGTCCGACGTGGTGCCCAGCGTCTCGCGGTTGTCGGCGACAAAGCTCTGCACGTCGCCGACAACCGAGTTTAGGTCCTCGAGCGCTTGTCCAACCTTGTTCGGGTCGTCGGCCAACACCGACGACACGCTGGCCAGGTTACGGTTGAGTTGGCTGAGCAGACCGCTGCTGTCATGCAGCGCCGACACCAGTGTCGACAGGTTTTTGATGGTGCTGAAAATGTCATCGCTGTGGTCGCCGAGCACCGATACCGCTTGCGACAGCTTGATAATGGTGTTTCGGATGGAGCCGCCTTGGCCGCGCAGGTTGTCAGCAGCAGTGTTGATCGCCTCACCCAGAGTGCTCACACCACCTGGTTCGGTCGGCTTCAGCAGTTCGGTCAGCCGGACAAGTTCAGCGCGTATGTCGTCCCATTCGACCGGCACCACAGTGCGATTCTGTGGGATCACCGCGCCGTTCTGCATCGTGGGCCCGCCGACGTAGGGCGGTGTCAACTGGATGGCCCGGCCAGTAACCAGCTGCGGTGACAGGATCGCCGCTTTGACGTCGGCGGGGACTTTGTATTTGCGGTCGAACCAGAACGTGATTTTGGATCGCAGCGGCTGCGGTTCGATCTTCGCAACCTCACCGACCCGCACGCCTCGGATGCGCACCTCGTCACCGGGGAACAGACCACTGCTGTTATCGAAGTAGCCGACCACCGTGTTCCGGGTGATCCGTTGGAACCCCTGTACAGCGACCACCATCCCGGCACCGAGCATCAGTACCAGTACTGTCGCAATCATCATGCGGGGATGTGTCCGCAGCTTCGTGATCACGGTCGGCCTCCTGCCTGGCTCGAGGTCGGCACCTCACCCGGTGCCGGCACGTAGATCGGTGTCTGCGCTGGTGCGGGTATGGCTACCGCAGGGGGTCCCGGCGGCGGCCCGTCCGCCGCCGGCGCCGGCGGCGGCTCCCGGTACGGGTAGCAGCCGGTGCCCCAACCGCAGGGCCTGTCGCCGGGGTTGCCGGTGATCGCGTCGGGCAGGTTCAGTCGCGGCTCACCGCCCTGGCCGGTTCGCGGATACGGCACCGGCAGCGGGGGAGTGCCGGGCTGGCCGGTTTCCGGATCGCTCAGCTGCGAGGGCAGCAACGTGGCAGGGTCCAGCCCCAAGTCGGAGAAGGCGGATTCGACATAGGGTTGCACGAATTGTCCCGGGAAGAGGTTGACCACGTAGGCACTGAAGAAGGGACCGGACGCCAGCGCCTCCCCCAGCGATGTGACGTGAGTGAGCAGCCCTTTGATGGCCTGCTGCACGCGCTCTTTGCGATTGTCGACAACTTCCAGCACCCCGTTGAGCTTGTCCAGCGCGGGGCGCAGCTGCTGCCGGTTCTCGGCGATGAATCCCTTCAACTGCCGTGACACCGCCGAGATATTGGTCGCAATCTGATCCAACGCCGCACTTTGCGTGCGTAGCTGGGCGAGCAGCGCATTGGTGTCCCGCACCAAACCGACCACCTGATCGGTGCGCTTGGCCAGCACTCCGGTGGCCTTGGCCGCGTTGTCCAGTAGGTTGCGCAGCTGGGCATCACGAGCATCCAGGGTTTCAGCAAACCGGGCCACGCCCTGCACGGCGATTTTCAGGTCGGGTGGCGTATCAGAAAATGTCTGCGCCAGGGTCGACAGCGAATCGGACAGCTGATCGGTCTTCAGCCCGCTGATGGTGGTGGCTAAGTCACCGAGGGCGTCGGGCAGCTGGTAGGGGGATGTTGTCCGGTCGATCGGAATCGCACCCACCAGTTGGCCGTCGCCGTGCGGGGTGATGTCGAGCATCTTGGTGCCCAGCAGGCCCTTGGTCTTGATCCCCGCCTCTGATCGGTCGCCCAGGTGAATATTTTTGGCGACGGTGAACCGCACCAGTACGCCAGGCCCGTCGAGTGTGATGCTGGATACCTTGCCCACCGGGTAGCCGGAGACCTCCACAGCGGCGCCGGTGAACAAACCGCCGGCGTCCTCGAAATAGGCGGAGACATTCTTGTTCTGGTTGACGATCGGCAGCTTGTGGTACTGCAGTGCGATCAGCATCAGCAGGACTACAGCTGCGATACCCCCGGCGCCGATCGCCAAGGGACTGCGTTCAGCGAATGACTTCTTCCTCATCTCGGCGCGCACCGCCCCGTGCTCTGGCCGACCACCTTCGTGTACACCGGCTGTCCCCCTTTACCGTTCAGTTTGAGGACGACGTCGCAGAAGTAGAAGCTGAAGTAACCGCCGTTGAGCGCCTGTCGATTGATCGCTCGATATTTGTCCGGCAGTACATTGAGCAATGCGTCGATGTCGTCGCGGTCCTCCATCAGGATTTCCGCAGTGCGGTCGGTCTCTTGAACCACCTTTTTGAATGGCTCTCGGCCCTGGCTGAGTAGGTCGGCAATGGAGCCGGCAGCGGCATTTGTGTAGGCCACCGCATTCGCGATTTCAGTTCTGCGGGCGGCCAGTCCGTGGGTCAACTCCGCCAGTGAGGTCACCGCTTTGTCGAGTTGATCGCTCTGGCCGCCGAGTGACCCCATCACCACGTTGAGGTTGTCGATGACCTGCCCAATCAGCAGATCGCGGTCGGCCAGCGTATTGGTCACGGCTGCAGCCTGATTCAAAAACGAGCTGATCGTCCCACCCTGGCCTTGAAGCGCCGACATCAGCTGGCCGCTGAGCGCGTTCACCTGATCCGGATCCAATGCACGAAACAGTGGCCGGAAGCCACCCGTCACCGAATCCAGATCGAGGGCGGGCGCGGTGCGGGAGACCGGGATCGTCTGGCCCGGATTAAGTATCCGGGTATCGCCGGTCCCTTCTTCTAGTGCCAGATAGCGCCCTCCGATCAAGTCGTCATAGCGGATCTGCGCACGGGTGCCTTCGGTGAGGACCACCGACGGGGCGGAGGCAAAGGTGACCCGCACCGTGGAGTCAGCCTTTACGGTTATGTCCTGTACCTTGCCGACCTCCACACCGGCGATTCGGACCATCTGGCCCTTCCTCAATCCGGTGACGTTGGTGAACTCGGCGTTGTAGCTCTTCCCGCCGCCGAAACGAAACTGCCCAAAGATCACCGCGGTTGCGGTTGCGGCTACCAGGGCGAGGGCCATGAAGATCGCAAGGCGCCAGATGACGCCTCTCATATGCGCCGTCACGGGTGATCTCCTGACTCGGGCGACGTAGTCGCGCTTTGGGGTTCGACGGGCGCCGGACCGGGCTCTGCCGGCGGCACCCCCGGGAACAGCGGCACCCCACCCGGCCCGTACAGCCCCGTACCGTACGGCGGCGTGCCGAATCCGAGTTCCGGCTGCGGGCCCACCGCCGGTCCCGGCAAGCACTCCCGGGCGGCCGGCGGCAACGGCACCGCGCGGGTGACTCGGAAATAGTCGACATAGCAGTGCTGCCCGAGACCCGGGTTGGGCCGTACATCCAGGCCGGTTCCCCAGCCGGTGTTGGTAAGCAACTGGCGCACCGGGAAGTTCTGCGTCACATCCGGCAGCGACCCGCACCCCGGTTTGCCGCCGGGTCCGCCTTTGGCGGCGACGATGGGCAGGTTGTCGGGATAGATATAGGGTTCGTTACCCCCCAGCAACTGCACATCGAGCTGGATGGTCCGGCCGTCACCGCCCCAGACCCACGCCCCATTCTGGCGGAACCAGTCGGCCCCCTGCAGCGTGCAGGTAAGTTCCGGGTTGTACTCAAGCAGCAGGTCCGTCGTCGGCCCCAAGAGATTGGCCGTCGCGACGAAACTGTCCTTGCTTGCCCCCAGCAGAGTGGTTCCGGCCTCGGAGAATCCGAGGGTACTGAGCAGCAGGCCATCCAGTGCGTCTTTGTGTTTCACGACGGTGGCGCTGGTGGTGGTGGCAGCGTCTAAGACCGCGACGATGTTGTCTGCCGCGGCGGCATAGGTCTCGTTGAAGTCGTTGAGTGAACGCCAATCCTGGCGGATGGTCTCGCTGCGCGCGTTGAGTGCCACCAGCACCTCATTGAGTCCGGTGGTGGCTTCACCGATCCGTTGACCTCGCCCGCGCACACCTTCGGCAACCGCGGTCAATACGGCATTCAACTTTTCCGGTTCGACCATCTTGAGCAGGTCGACAACGTTCTCGAACACCGTGTTGACCTCGGTGGTGACATTGCTGGATTGCAGCACTGCATGGGCAGCCAACCGCTTCGGGCTGGGGTGCTCCGGATACTGCAGCTCGACGTACTTGGCACCGAACGCCGTGGTGACGTCGATCTTCGCTCCCACATTGGCCGGAATGTAGCGGATTTGATCCGGGTCGATTTCGAGTCTGAGGGCGGCCCGTCCCAGCCCGTGCTCGATCTGGGCGACCTGTCCCACGTCCACGCCACGCAGCTTGACCTTGGCCCCGGTCTCCATGACCAGCCCGGAGCGATCCGACGCCAGCGTGACCGGCACATAGGATCGAAAAGTTCCGCTATACGCCGCCGATGTCGCGAAGATCCCCGCACCGATTATCGCCACCAGAACTAGTGGCCACCACGCGGTAGGGATGCGGTGTTCTTGTCGCCCGAATGCCATGTCGCTAGCCCGCCAGGTGGAAGTTGGGGTTGTGGCCATAGATCGCCAATGTGACTGCCATGAGGACCACTGACCCGATCACCATCGATGCGCGTACCGCTCGGCCAACCGCCTCGCCGACCCCGGCCGGCCCACCGGAGGCATTGAAGCCGTAATACGTGCAGACCAGCATGACAACGATGACCTCCACAATTGTTTGGACGAACGACCACATCAGGTCGGTGGGGTTCAAGAACGTGTTGAAATAGTGGTCATAGACGCCGGTTGGCTGACCGTAGAAGACGGTTGTACCCAAACGAGCGGCGAAGAATCCCGCCATCAGCGCCACGGCGTACAACGGGATGGTGACCACGGTCCCCGCAACAAGCCGGGCCGACGCCAGGTAGGTGATGCTTCGGATGCCCATCACCTCCAGCGCATCAATCTCCTCGTTGATCCGCATCGCTCCCATCTGCGCAGTGGCGCCGGCACCGATAGTCGCGGACAGGGTGACCTGGGCGGTTCCCGGGATGATGAGCCGGGGAATGAAAAACGCCGCCGCGAAACCGGTCAGTGCTTCGATCGCCACGGACTGGAATTCGGTGTATCCCTGCGTCGCCACGATGGCCCCGGTCATCATCGTCATGAAGCCGATGATCACGATCGTGCCGCCGATCAGTGCGAGGGCGCCGGTTCCCATACCCATCTGGGCAATAAGTCGCAACAGCTCAGAGCGATAGTTGAGCAGCACATCGGGTACCGCACCGAGGGTGGTGAAATAGAACCGCGTCTGTTCTCCGATCTGATTCCATCCATCAACCACCTTGCCCTTTGCCCGCGCCAGACGGGGCAACCAGGGTGAGGGAACTGAAATCGTCACGGTGTCAGTCGTTTTCATTTGAGCGTGAAGTGAACGCCGACGGCGGTCACGACGATGTTGGTGGCGAACAGCGCCATGAAGGCAAACACCACGGTCTCGTTGACAGCGTTGCCGACGCCAGCCGGCCCGCCACCGACCGTGATCCCCTTGTAGCAAGCAATCAGGCCGGCCACTAGACCGAATAGCAGCGCCTTGATCTCCGAGACCACGAAATCCCCGAACCCGGCAAGCACTGTCATACCGAAGACGAAGGCGCCCGGGGAGACATTCATGACGAAGACACTGAAAAAGAACGTCGCGATCATTCCCGACAAGATCACCATCGCGCCCAGGGCCAACGACACCGTGGTCATTGCGAGCACCCGCGGGATCACCAGTGCCTTGATCGGGTCGATGCCCATCACCCGTTGCGCGTCAAGTTCCTCGCGGATGGTCCGTGCACCCAGATCGGCGCAGGTGGCGGTGGCGGCCGCGCCGGAAATCACCAAGACGGTCACGATTGGGCCGATCTGGGTCAGGGTGAAGAACGCGGCGCCGGCACCGGAATAGTCCGCCGCTCCAAACTCGTTCAGCAAGATGTTGAAGCAGAAATTGCTGATCACCGAATACGGGATGCACATCAGTATCGCGGGCAGAAATGACACCCGCGCGACAAACCATGTTTGAGTGAGATACTCCTGCCACGACAGACGAGACGTGAACAGTCCAACGAAGACATCCAGCGTCATCGCGAAGAAGTCCCCCACTGCGATGACGGGCCCAGCGTATCGACGCATGGAATACAGCGCGCTCATCACCTCGCGGCGACGTCCACTGGGTGCGGGCGTCAGGCTGGGAGGGGCCATCAGCGTGGAGTTACCTCCGGGCGCTTCTTGCTGCACATCGTCGTCGGCTGTTAGCACAACACGGGACGCTATCGAGGCGGTCACCTCGCTGGCTACCTACTAACGGGGTACTTCGAGTCCTCCGAAGAGGTAATACACCGCAATCGAGGCGGCTCGCTCTGCGCGGTGCCGACCAACGCCCTCGGAGCGCAAGCGCGCGACGTTCGCAGATTATCGATCACGAAACTCGTTCGCAAACCCGCCTGGCGGGCACGTGTTTTCGCGATGACGAAGCTCGATGCGTCGGATCTTTCCGGAGATCGTCTTGGGCAGCTCGGTGAACTCGATCCGCCGGATGCGTTGGTAGGGCGCAAGACTGCGCTGAGCATGCACAAAGATCGCGTCGGCCGTACTCCGATCGGGGGACCACCCTGCCGCCAGGCTGATGTAGGCCTTCGGCACAGCCAACCGGGTCGGGTCGGGCGCAGGCACCACCGCCGCCTCCGCCACCGCCGGATGCTCGATGAGCACGCTTTCCAGCTCAAACGGGGAGATCTTGTAGTCGGAGGCCTTGAACACGTCATCGGTGCGGCCGATATAGGTCAGGTAGCCATCAGCATCACGGCTGGCCACGTCCCCGGTGTGGTAGTAGCCGTCGGCGGTGACCTGGTCATTGAGCTCGCCGTCCCCGAAATAGCCGGCCATGAGGTTGACCGGTCGCGGATCCATCCGCAGACAGATCTCGCCCTCAGTCGCTGGCTGACCACTGACCGGGTCGACGATCTCCACTGCAACACCGGGCAACGGTCTCCCCATCGAACCGGGTTTGACCGGTGAACCCGGAGTATTGCCGACCAACGCCGTGGTCTCGGTTTGCCCGAACCCATCACGGATGGTCACCCCCCAGCGGTTCTGGACTCGCGCGATGATCTCCGGGTTCAGCGGCTCCCCCGCACCGACCACCTCCCGCAGCGTGGCCGGCCTGGCACCCAGGTCAGCCTGAATGAGCATGCGCCACACTGTTGGTGGTGCACACAGCGACGAGACACCGGCTTGCCGCAGCATGGTCAGGAATCGGGGTGGGTCGAAGCGGGTGTAGTTGTACACCAGGATCGTCGACTCGGCGATCCACGGCGCGAAGAACGAACTCCACGCGTGCTTGGCCCATCCCGGGGAACTGATGTTGAGGTGGACGTCCCCGGGGCGCAGTCCAATGAAGTACATCGTCGACAGATGCCCGACCGGATAGGACCGGTGGGTGTGCTCCACGAGTTTGGGACGGCTGGTGGTGCCCGAGGTGAAGTAGATCAGCATCGGGTCATCCGCGCCGGTCCGAGCGCCGAGCTGCGGCGGCGGAGCCGCTTTGTCGGCCAGCTGGTAGGGCCGCCACGGAGGTTCCGCGTCGCCGATCACGATGCGGCCGAAATTCCCTGGTATTTCAGCGAATTTGTCCACCTGGTCGGCATTGGTGATGACATGGCGCACCGCGCCGCGGCCGATACGATCGGCGAGGTCGTTGGCCCCCAGAGCGGTTGTGGCCGGCAGGATCACCGCGCCCAGTTTCATGACCGCCAGCATCGACTCCCACAGCTCGACCTGGTTTCCCAACATGACCATGACGCGGTCGCCGGGCACGACACCGTCAGCAGCCAGGGATGTGGCGAGCCGGTCCGAGCGCGCAGCCATGTCGGCGAACGAATACGAGCGATCCGTCCCATCCTCACCGATGATGCGTAGCGCCGTTCGAGGGTTCCCCACAGCGATCGGGTCGAACCAGTCGAACGCCCAGTTGAATCGTTCCCCGACATCGGGCCAGCAAAAATTGGCGGCCGCAGCACCGTAGTCTCCGCGGTGTCGCACCAGGATGTCGCGGGCGGCGCGGTAGGCTGCACCCCCGGTTGTGCGATCCATCGATCCGTACTCCTCACAATCGGCTCTGACTGGGAAACTTGTACTGCCGGCGCTACTGTGGCGCCGACGACGAACCCGAAGGAGGCTGCGTATGCAACCGCGCGAGCCTGCACTGCGCTCCTCTCGGGCTGAACGCGTCGCTGCCGATCTGGAACACGAGATACTCAGCGCCCGACTGCCGGTCGGAGCGCACCTCGGGCGGCGGTCGGAGATCATGGACCGCTTCGGTATCAGCCCAACGGTGATGAATGAGACGTTGCGCATCCTGCGTGATCGCGACCTGGTGACCGTCCGCCCGGGACCGGGCGGTGGAATCACCGTGGCCAGCGCACCCCCCCAGGTTCATCTGGGAGCCCTGGATCTGTGGTTTCAGCCGTCCACCCCGCACCCCCTGGACCTGCTTGAAGCCCGGTTGTACCTTGAGTTCGGCCTGACCAAAGCGGCGTTCGAGCGAGCGACGAGCGACGACATCGCCGCGATGCGTTCGGCTATGGCCACGATGCAGACCAGCACAGAACCCGCGCAGTTCTTCGACGCGGTGCTGGCGTTCCACGGCGTGATCGCGGTTGCGGCCCACATCCCCGTGCTGGAGGGCATGCACCAGCTTGTCGTGACCAGCATCAAGGCCGTGTTGAGCCGGGTGGTGTTCGTCAGCGACCACGAGCCGCTCCTGACCAAGAGCCTGGAAGTTCACAACGACATAGTGGCCGCCATCGCACTGCACGATCAGCCGTCGTTCATCGATGCGCTCGACCGCCACGATCAAGACTTGATCCGCGGCGACGATCTGGACCGAACGCCCCACACCCCGCAGCAACCCTGACCCGACGCTGCCACTAGCCGGCCATAGCGGTCTGGCCGCCACTTCCCCGCTCAACGCTGGGGTCGATCCTGCCTGCATACCGGTACTTCTACCACCACCGAGGTACCGCTCACAAGTATTGTGTATGCACATCTTGAATTATGGTGTCATATTAATTACTCTCGGACGCGACCGCCCCATACGATTTGCTGGACGGAGGCACGACCATCGACATTCACCGATCCGCCGGTACGGGCCTCTTCGATGTCCATACCCATGCCGTCAACGTCGACTTGCCAGATCTGCGACAGAGCTATCCGGCTGACAGCTGGCCCAGTATCGAGCGCACGGGCGCAGCCACCGCGAACCTGATGTTCGGCGGGCAGCGCTACCGCCAGATCGATCACCGGTGCTGGTCGCCAGACGCCAGGATCGCCGATATGGATCATTACGGCGTTGCGGTACAGGTTCTTTCGCCTATTCCGGTCACGTTCTGTTATCGGGCGTCGGCGAGCGGGGCGGCGGAGCTGGCGTCGGCCCAGAACGAGTTCTTCGGCCGAATCGTGCAGCAACATCCCACCCGGTTCGCCGCGCTGGGCGCCGTCCCGCTGCAGGATCCCGACCTTGCCGTCGAGGAGATGCGCCGGTGTATGCGCCGTCCGGGATTCCTCGGAGTCGAGATCGGCACGCAGGTCGTCGAGACCGAACTGGGCGACCCGAGCCTGGACCGATTCTTTGCTGTGGCGCATGAACTCGGCGCCATGGTGCTGGTCCACCCCAGCGACCAGGATCTATCGGTTCGGGTGACGACTCTGGGACTGGGTTTCGGCGCCGGGATGCCAATCGAGACGGCCCTCGCGGCAGCAGCACTGCTAACCGGCGGCGCACTCGCACGCCGACCCGAGGTGCGACTCTGTTTGGCGCACGGCGGCGGCGCATTGCCAGCGATGATCGGACGGCTCGACCAGGGTGCGAGGCTGGCCGGCAACGGCGCCGGATCACCGGACCTGCCGAGTCGGCTGGCCGGCAACGGCGCCGGATCACCGGACCTGCCGAGTCGGCTGGCCGGCCGATTATGGTGCGACTCCCTGACATACGACCGCAGTGCGCTGAACGCGGTGGTCCAGCTCTTCGGCCACGACCACGTCGTGTTCGGATCCGACTACCCCTTCCCCGCGATGCCCGAACCCATCGATGACATCGTGGCTGACCTTCCCGCCGACCTGCGTCGCAGGATCAGCCGCACCAATCTGGAGGAACACTATGGCGTATTTCCTGGGGCTGGGCTTGACTCACTATCCGCTGCTGGCCGGGACCGACGACCACATGGCGGACCTCCTGCGCTGGACATTGACTGATCCCGACATTCCCGCCGAGGCGAAGGATCCCGCTAACTGGACCGCGTCGATGCGCGCCGAGTGGGGCACGGACGGCGGCGTCGCATCCGCGGCACAGCACCGCAAGTTGCTGGTGGACAACCTTTCTCGCTGCCGCGATGCCCTCGACGACTTCGCCCCCGATGTGGTGGTGGTGTGGGGCGACGATCAGTATGAGAACTTCCGGGAAGAGGTCGTCCCGCCGTTCTGCGTACTTGCCTACGACGACATCGACGTCAACCCATTCGAGCTGATGAATCATCGGGGCAGCCCGAACGCCTGGGGGCTACCCGACGACTCCACCATCACTCTGCGCGGCGACGCCGAGCGCGCCCGTCAGCTGGCTGACGCGTTGATTGTCCGCGGATTCGACATCGCCTACTCCTACCAAAAGCGCAGTAACGCACCGTTTCCGCATGCCATCGTCAACACTCAGTTGTTCCTGGACTACCACCACGCCGGGGCGCGATTCGACTACCGGATCATCCCCATCACGGTGAACTGCTACGGGCAGCATGCAATCGCGCGCCGGGGCGGCCTGGCCCGATTCTCCGCAATCGCCGACGAACGGCTCGATCCGTCCGGGCCCACCCCAGCCCGTTGCTTCGCGCTGGGCCGCGCAGTCGCCCAGGCGTTCCGGGACACCGACCTGCGCGTGGCCCTGGTGGCGTCCTCGAGTTGGTCGCACGCTTTTTTGACCGACAAGACCTGGCACATCACGCCCGACTCCGACGCCGACCGCCGGCTCTATCAGCTGTTAGTAGACCGCGACTACTCCGCGTGGCAGGCCACTCCCAGCCGCGACATCGTCGAGGCGGGTCAGCACGAAATGCTCAACTGGTTCTGCCTGACCGGCGCGGCCGACGAGCTCGGCCTGGACCTGGCGTGGTCGAAGCTCGTCACCACCGATGTCTTCAACTCCAACAAGTGTTTTGCCGTATTCCAGGAAGGGAACCCACGATGACGAAACCGACCGCGGTGGGGAAGGCGTTAGAACCGCATACCATCGATGCCGGAGGCATCAAAACCATCTACCTTGAGGCCGGCTCCGGCGAACCGGTCATCATGCTGCACGGTTCCGGCCCCGGAGTTTCGGGACTGGCGAACTGGCAGTACAACATCGGGCCGTTATCGCAGAAATTTCACGCACTCGCCCCCGATATTGTCGGGTTCGGTGCAACCGAGCGGCTCGATGACATCATTTATTCGCTGCGCACCTGGACCGACCATGTCTGGGCGTTCCTCGACGCACATGACATCAAGAGTGCCGCGGTGGTCGGTAACTCGCTGGGTGGGCGCATCGCGCTGCAGATGGCTACCGACCGGCCGGACCGGATCACCAAGATGGTGCTGATGGGCACACCGGGAGTCGGTATGACGCTGACCGACGGCCTGGCCGCGCTGCGGGCCTATGAACCCTCTCATGATGCGATGCGCGAGCTACTGCGCACATATTTCGCCGTCGATCCGACGATGATCACCGACGAACTCGTCGCGATCCGTCACGAAGCCAGCATCGCCGACGGCGTCTTCGAGGCGTACCGGGCCATGTTCTTCGATCCCAAACACGCCGGATCCGAACTGGCGATCACCGAATCCGAAGTGCGCGCGATCACCACCCCGACACTGCTCGTTCACGGCCGGGAGGACAAGGTGGTTCCGGTAGAAGTCTCGGTAACGATGATGCGGCTACTGCCCAAAGCCGATCTGCACGTGTTCAGTGCATGCGGACATTGGACCCAGATCGAGCGCGCCGGTGAGTTCTCCGCGCTGGTCGCCGACTACCTGGGCCAGCGATGAGCGCCGGGGCCGGCCCCGGGGTGTCCCGGACCGTCGAGGATGAAGCGCAGTTGCCGCTGGTGGTCGATGACCCGGTGACCCAACGGTTCCGGGTGCACCGCTCGGCGTTGACCTCTCCGGAGGTACACCGGGCGGAAGTGGACCGGGTCTTCGGGAAGTCGTGGCTCTACGTCGGCCACGAATCGGAGATCACCGAACCCGGTGATTACGTGCGGCGTTCGGTCGGCGGTCGGCCGATGTTCATGGTCCGTGGGGTGAAGACCGGTAACGTCAACGTGTTCCACAACACCTGCACCCACCGCGGCGCGGTGGTATGTCGCCAGGACTCCGGCAACTCCAAAGTGTTCCAGTGTTTCTACCACGCATGGACCTTCGACTCCGAGGGAAAGCTCAAGGGAGTGCCGGGCCGCGATGCGTACGCCGGCGGCTTGGACTTCGACGAGCTTGGACTCAAGCGGGTACCCCGGCTGGAAACCTACCGCGGCTTCGTATTCGCGAGCTTTGATCCCAATATCGTGGATCTGCTGACCTATCTGGCGGGCGCCAAGGACTATCTCGATCTGGTCATCGACGGCTGCGGTGGATCGGCCGAGCTGGTCCGCGGCAGCCATCAGTACAGCTTCGGTGGGAACTGGAAGCTACTCGTGGAGAACAGCTTCGATGGATACCACGCCGAGTCCACTCACGACACCTACTTCAAGTACCTGGTGTCGCTCGGAACTGACCTGCGCGGTGGCGTCCTCGGGCGGGGCGTAGACCTAGGCAACGGTCACGCCGTGATCGAGTACTCCTCTCCGTGGGGGCGCCCGGTCGCCAAGTGGGAGGCTCTGTTCGGTGAGGATTCGCGTCCGGAAATCGACCGGCTGCGAGCCGACCTCGCCGAAAAATACGGTGAGGAGCGCGCGCATGCGATGACCGAGGTGAATCGCAACCTGGTGATCTACCCGAACCTGGTCATCAACGACATCATGGCTGTGGTGGTCCGCACCTTCTATCCGCCCGCCCCCGATGTCGTCGACGTGTCCGCTTGGGAACTCGCTCCGCTCAACGAATCTCCTGCATTACGCCAACGACGGTTGGATAGCTTTCTGACGTTTCTGGGCCCGGGCGGCTTCGCCACCCCCGACGACGCCGAGGCACTGGAATCCTGCCAACAGGGCTACACCAGTGGTGGAGTCGAATGGAATGACATCTCCCGGGGCATGGGACGAGATCCGGTTGCCAGCGACGAAGAACAGATGCGGGCCTTCTGGCGACGCTGGCAGCAGCAAATGGGCACCGCCGCGGACCGGGCGGACGCGAAATGACCGCGCCGACTGCCAAGGAAGCACCTGCGGTTGCCGCGGTAACCAGGGCCGAAGTTGAGGACTTCCTTTACGCCGAGGCGGCGTTGCTGGACGGGTGGCGACTCGACGACTGGCTGTTGCTGTTCGACCCGGACATCAAATATGAGGTGCCCTGCAACGACGCGGTCGACGCGGATCCGAATCAGGATCTGATGCTCATCGACGACAACTACACCCGGCTGGCGGCCAGGGTCACCCGGCTAAACAGTCGACATGCCCATCGCGAATTTCCCCACTCTCGCACCAACCACCAGGTGTTCAATGTGCAGCTGGAGACGTCGGGGGACGAGATTGCGGTGACAGCGTTGTTCACCGTGTGGCGGTTCCGGGCCGGACGTTCGGACTGCTATGTGGGCCGTTACCGCTACCGACTCCGCCGCCGAGATGGCCAGCTCCGGATCGCCTTCAAAAGGGCGGAACTGGCGATGACGGATCTACGTGCCGTTGCCGACGTGGCGATCATCCTATGAGCGGCGTGCTGAGCGGCCGGACAGCGGTCGTCACCGGCGCCGCCTCAGGTATCGGCCTGAGTATCGCCACGCGGCTGATCGCCGACGGCGCCACGGTTTTCGCTGCGGTCCGTAGCAATGAGAGCCTGGAGCGGCTGCGTGAGAAGGCCCTGATCGCAGGTGGCTTCGTCGGTCAACTCAATGAGCCCGGGGTGGCAGACAACCTGGTCGCTGCGGCGGTCCAGGCGCTGGGCCACGTCGATGTCGTGGTGAACAACGCGGGTGGCGGCGCAATCCTACCGACACTCGAGCACACTGAGGAGTCGCTGCGGGCCACCATCGACAACAACCTGTGGACGACCATCTACTGCGTGAAAGCGGCACTGCCGCACATGGTCTCTCGGGGCCACGGTCGAATCATCAACATCGGTGCCGATTCAGTGCGTACCGGCTTGGTCGACCATGCCATGTACAACGCCGCCAAAGGCGGTGTACATGCGATGGTCACCGGTCTCGCACGCGAGTTCGCCACCAGCGGCATCACGGCCAACACCGTGGCGCCATGTTACGTGCGCACGCCTGAGCTGGCGACCCTGCTTGACTCCGGTTGCGCACCATCACGCCTCGTGCATGTGATCGAGGAGGGAACCGCCATCGTGCCGCTAGGCCATCCGGGCGATCCCGCGGACGTGGCGGCTGCTGTCGCCTTTCTTGCCGGCGAGGACAGCAGATTCATCACCGGGCAAACGATTTATGTCAACGGCGGCAGCAGCATGGGCTGATGCCTTGCTGCCCACAATCCGAAGGACTCAACTTCATGGCCCTCACCACAACTGCCATGCGTGAGGCCGCAGATCGGCTGATCTCGGCCGCCGCTGCGCCGCTTCAATGCGACCCGGTCCGTGACATTCTGGGTGACCGGGACATCGCCTCGGCCTATGCGGTGCAACACCTGCTCAACGAGGACGCGCTAGCACAGGGCCGCCGGATCGTCGGCTACAAGATCGGCCTGACCTCCCCTGCGGTGCAGCGACAATTGGGGGTCGAGCAACCCGATTCCGGGGTGCTCTTCGCCGACATGCAGGTGGAGTCAGGGGCGAGCGTCAAAACCGGAAAACTGCTGCAGCCCAAGGTCGAGGCCGAGATCGCCTTCATCCTGGCCGAGGATCTCGACGGTGAGCTTTCGGAGTCACGGATCAGGGCCGCCGCCGGCATCGCGGTACCGGCCATCGAGATCGTCGACTCACGGGTGCGGAACTGGTCGATCAGCATTGTCGATACTATCGCCGACAACGGTTCGTCGGCCCTCTTCGTGCTGGGCTCACCGGCGCGCGCCGCCTACGACCTCGACTTCGCCTCGCGCACCATGCAGCTGACACAAGACGGCGCAGTGGTCTCCACCGGCCGGGGCTCCGACTGCCTGGGCAACCCACTCAACGCACTGCGGTGGCTGGCCCACACCGCCCAGGACAACGGCTCTCCGCTACAAGCCGGCCATATCGTGCTCTCCGGCGCGTTGGGGCCGATGGTTCCCATACTGCCGGGCAGCAGCTACGCGGCCGATATCGACGGAATCGGTTCGGTTGAAGTCTCTTTCACCGAGGCGACCCGATGACGCGCACGAAGGTAGCCGTCATCGGGTCCGGCAATATCGGCACCGATCTGATGATCAAGGTGCTGCGGCTGTCGGACCGCCTCGAAATGGGCGCGATGGTCGGTATCGACCCGGACTCCGACGGGTTGCGCCGGGCACAACGTCTCGGCGTACCGACCACCGCAGACGGTGCGCAGGGCCTCTTAGGCATGCCGGACTTCGGTGACATCGCGGTGGTCTTCGACGCAACCTCGGCGGCCGCGCACCACGACAACGCCCGGCTCCTGACGCCGCACGGTAAGACGCTGGTCGACCTCACACCTGCGGCGATTGGCCCATTCGTCGTACCGGCTGTCAACCTGCACGAACACCTCGACAGCCTGAATGTCAACATGGTGACCTGCGGCGGGCAGGCCACCATCCCCGTCGTCGCCGCGGTCAGCAGTTGCACACCGGTGCTCTACGCCGAGATCGTCGCCTCAATCGCGTCGAGGTCGGCGGGCCCGGGCACCCGGGCCAACATCGACGAGTTCACCGAGACCACTACCAAGGCATTGGAGGTCGTCGGCGGCGCGAATCGTGCGAAAGCGATCATCGTGCTCAATCCGGCCGAGCCACCGCTGATCATGCGCGACACCGTGCACTGCCTGATCGGCGACGGCGACCTGGACGCGATCGAAAGATCAGTGGCGGCGATGGTGGACACCGTCGCCACCTACGTCCCCGGCTACCGGCTGAAACAACGGGTGCAGTTCCGGGCAATCGACGCGGACGACCCGGCCCATGACTTGGTCGAAGCCCAACAGGGCCGGCCCAGTTGGCAAGTGTCGGTGTATCTGGAAGTCGAGGGCGCCGCGCACTATCTGCCCGCCTACGCCGGGAACCTCGACATCATGACCTCGGCCGCCCTGCAAGTTGGTGAAAACCTGGCCGCACAGACACGGGAACCGGTGCAATGACGCAGCTTTACCTTCAGGATGTCACCCTCCGTGACGGCATGCACGCCGTCCGGCACCAGCTGCCGGTCGATCAACTGCGCCGCATTGCCGCCGCCCTGGACGCCGCCGGGGTCGCGGCGATCGAGGTCGCGCACGGCGACGGGCTGGCCGGCTCCAGCCTCACCTACGGACCGGGCAACTGCACCGACGGGCAGTGGATCCGCGCCGCGGCCGAGTCGATCACGAACGCCCGACTGACCACGTTGCTGCTGCCCGGGATCGGCACCATCCACGATCTGATGGCTGCTCACGACCTCGGCGTCACGTCGGTGCGGATCGCCACCCACGCCACCGAAGCCGACATTGCCGAGCAGCACATCGCCAAGGCGCGCGAGCTGGGCATGGACGTCTCCGGCTTCCTGATGATGTCGCACATGGCCGACCCGGATCGGCTGGCCCGCCAGGCGAAGCTCATGCAGGACGCCGGAGCCCATTGCGTCTATGTCACTGACTCGGGTGGACGTCTGACGATGCGGGACGTTCGTGACCGGGTGCGCGCCTACCGTGACCTTCTCGACCCGGCCACCCAGATCGGAATCCACGCCCACGAGAACCTGTCATTATCGGTTGCCAACTCGGTGGTCGCGGTCGAAGAAGGCGTATTTCGTGTCGACGCGTCGTTGTGCGGCCATGGCGCCGGGGCAGGTAACTGCCCCATCGAGGCCTTTGTCGCCGTTGCCGAACTGCACGGTTGGTCGCATGGCTGTGATCTGTTCGCCCTGCAGGACGCCGCGGAAAACCTGGTCCGCCCGATGCAGGACCGGCCGGTCCGCGTCGACCGGGAAACCCTGACCCTCGGCTACGCCGGCGTGTACTCCAGCTTTCTGCGCCACGCCGAAAACGCCGCTCAGCATTACCGCCTCGACGTACGAGACATTCTGCTCGAAGTCGGCCGCCGGGGCTTGGTCGGTGGCCAGGAGGACATGATCGCCGATATTGCGCTCGATTTGCTCACCGCGGGCGCCGAAAAGCTCCCGTTAGGGGGATGTCCCGCTGACGGAGACGGCCTAGCCTGGGTGCCGCGCCAACCACCGACCGTCGGGAAGGGATCTTCCGAATGACCACCGCGACCAGCGGCCTCGCCGGATACCCGGCCCGATACTTCGCCGCATGGAATCAGCGGGACCCGGCCACCGCTCTCGCCGTGATCACCGCGACCGTGCACTGGGAAGACCCGCCGCTGCCGGACCCCATTACGAACCACGAACAGGTCAGCGAATTCTTCGCCGCGGGATGGACCGGTTTTCCCAACATGGCGTTTCATGCCGTTTGCAAGCCCCTTGTCGACTCCGCGAATCACCGCGTGGCACAGGAGCACCCACGCCGGGGAGGGATTCCCACCCGGCGTCGCGCCCGCCGGTCGCCCGTTCGGCGTTCCGGGGCTCGACGCATGGGAGATCGACAACGATGGCCCGGCGGTCTCGGTGCACGCCTACTGGAATGCCGCCGCCTTGTTGGCCCAACTCGGCTTGGCGTAACAACTGCAGCACACTCCGCCTGACGCAGCGGAAGCGCCGCTCATACCATCGCTTTTATTTCGACAACCACTCACTGAGGATGGAAATCTGCGCCATGACAGGCGAATATGACGAGGTCTTGGCCGATATTGACAACGGGGTCGGTCTGCTGACCCTGAATCGCCCGAAGGCAATCAACTCGCTGACATGGCCGATGGTCACCGCGATGACCAAGGCACTGACCGCCTGGGCCGAGGATCCGGCGGTTGCCGCGGTGGTGCTGCGCGGGGCCGGCGAACGCGGGCTGTGCGCCGGTGGTGACGTGGTCGCGATCTATCACAGCGCGAAAGCCGACGGGGCCGACGCGCGGCGTTTCTGGTACGACGAGTACCTGCTCAATGCGCAGATCGGCCGGTACGCCAAGCCGTACGTGTCGCTGATGGACGGCATCGTGATGGGCGGCGGCGTCGGGGTCGGGGCGCATGCCAACACCCGGGTGGTCACCGACACCACGAAGATGGCGATGCCCGAGGTGGGCATTGGGTTCATCCCCGATGTCGGCGGTACGTATCTGTTGTCGCGGGCGCCGGGCCGGTTGGGTCTGCACGCCGCGTTGACCGGCGCCCCCTTTACTGGGGCGGATGCGATCGAGTTGGGTTTCGCCGACCACTACGTCGCCCATGACGCCCTCGAGCAGTTCACCGCGGCCGTCATCGCCGACGGGGTCACCGCCGCACTGGACGCACACGCGGTCGCGCCGCCGCCCAGTTCTATTGCCGCACACCGCGACTGGATCGACGAGTGCTACGCCCACGACAGTGTCGGGCAGATCGTGGCGGCGCTGGCCGCACATGCCAGCGCCGACGCCAACGCCGCCGCCGAGCTGATCGGCACCCGTTCGCCGATCGCCTGCGCGGTGACTTTGGCCTCGGTGCGCCGGGCAGCGGAGCTGGCCACGTTGGAAGAGGTTCTGGTCCAGGAGTTCCGGGTGTCGGTCGCCTCGCTGCGCTCCCACGACCTGGTGGAGGGTATCCGCGCCCAGTTGGTCGACAAGGACCGCAACCCGCAATGGTCACCGGCGGCCCTGGCCGAGGTCAGCGACGCCGACATCGAAACCTATTTCGCCCCCGCCGACCCCGACCTGACCTTCTAAGGAGCAGCGCATGAGCCAGAACAACTACGAAACCATCCTGGTCGAGGCCGACGGCCGCGTCGGCACCATCACCTTGAACCGGCCCCAGGCGCTCAACGCGCTCAACAGCCAGGTGATGAACGAAGTCACCACCGCCGCAGCCGAATTCGACGCCGACCCCGGCATCGGCGCGATCATCATCACCGGCAGCGCCAAGGCGTTCGCCGCCGGCGCCGACATCAAGGAGATGGCCGACCTGTCGTTCGCCGAGGTGTTCGCCGCCGACTTCTTCGCCGCCTGGTCCAAACTGGCCGCGGTGCGCACCCCGACGATCGCCGCGGTGGCCGGACACGCCCTGGGCGGCGGGTGCGAACTGGCCATGATGTGCGATCTGCTGATCGCCGCCGACACCGCCAAGTTCGGCCAGCCCGAGATCAAACTGGGCGTGCTGCCCGGCATGGGTGGTTCCCAGCGGCTGACCCGGGCCATCGGCAAGGCCAAGGCGATGGATCTGATCCTGACCGGCCGCACCATCGACGCCGCCGAGGCCGAACGCGCCGGCCTGGTGTCACGCGTGGTGCCCGCCGATGACCTGCTGACGGAAGCGAACAAGGTCGCCGCCACCATCGCGGGAATGTCGCTGTCGGCGGCCCGGATGGCCAAGGAGGCGGTCAACCGGGCGTTCGAATCCACCCTGGCCGAAGGCCTGCTCTACGAGCGCCGGCTGTTCCACTCCGCCTTCGCCACCGACGACCAGACCGAGGGCATGGCGGCGTTCACCGAGAAACGGAAGCCCAACTTCACCCACCGGTAACGATCCCCCCGTCGGGGAGTTCACCCTGAGCCTCGCCACGTAGTTGCAACTCATTGCCCTTGACAGTCAAAGCGTCCCCCACTTATGGTCTGACCATTATATTATTGACCGCAATGGAGTATTGATGGTCGAGCTCGGTGCCTACTGTCTCCCTGACGTGGTCCGGGCTTGGGCGCGCGAAAGCCCCGGCAAGCCCGCACTTATCGATCCCGACCGCGTTGTCACCTACGCCCAACTCGACGACCGATCGAACCGCATCGCCATCGCGCTAGTCACCGCCGGCATTCGGCCCGGCTCCAACATCGGCTATCTGGGCAAGAATTCCGCGGCGTTCTTCGAGATATGGCTGGGTATTAACAAGACGGGATGTGCATTGACCCCGCTGAACTGGCGCAGCACCCCAGCAGAACTCGTCGAAGTCGTCCAAGACGCCAACCTCCCACTCATCTTCGCCGGTCCCGACTGCGTCGAACTCGCCGGCCAAGTGCGTGATGCGTTGGGAACGCCCGTTGACGTCATCCTGGAAGACACGTTGGCGGACTGGGCCGGGGATACCGGGGCGGAAGAGGCCGCCGTAGTTGTCACCGAGGACACCATTGCTCTGCTGGCCTACACCTCCGGCACCACGGCTGCGCCCAAGGGTGTGCCGATTTCGCATGGCGCCCTGTTGCGATGGTTCCGGGCCGCGTCAGCGGAGCCGTCGGTGAGCTGGGACTCCGATGACATCGGTTTGATGGTGATGCCGAATTTCCATCTGGCCGGCACCTGGGTGTCGCTCTCGGCGCTCTATCACGGTGCCTCACTGGCGATCCTGCCGGCATTCGATCCGGCCACCTTCGCCTCCGCCGTCACCACACTGCGCCCAACGATAACCTGTCTTGTTCCCACCGCGATACAGATGCTGCTCGACCGGACGCCGGCGCACGCCGATGAGTTCTCGTCGTTGCGCCGAATCCTCTACGCCGGTTCACCGATCGGACAGCACACCTTGCAGCAAGCACTGGAGGTGTTCGGCTGCGATTTCGTGCAGTTCTACGGAACCACCGAAACGTTCATCATCACCCTGCTGCGGCCCGATCAGCACCGCCTCGACGATGCCGATTTGCTGAAGTCCTGCGGCCAACCGATGCCAGCAGTAGAACTGCGAATCGTCGACGCGGCCGGATGCGACGTAGTCCCGGGTCTAGCGGGCGAAGTCCTGGTGCGCTCACCATGGATGTTCAACGGTTATTGGAACAAACCAGACGCCACAGCCGCCGAGATCACCGACGGCTGGTACCGCACCGGCGATGCCGGCATCCACGATGCGGACGGCAATATCCTCCTGATCGACCGACTGAAGGACATGATCGTCAGCGGCGGCGAGAACATCTACTCGGCCGAAGTCGAGCGGGCCCTGGCAGCCCACCCCTCGGTTGAATCGGTAGCCGTCGTCGGCACCCCCGATGACAGGTGGGGTGAACGCGTCGTGGCGTTCGTCGTCCCACGCGCAGATGCGCAGGTCGATGCCCCAGCCCTCATAGCGCATAGCCGGGGCCTCATCGCGGGATACAAGGTCCCCAAGGAGATTCATCTGACCTCTGCGCTGCCGTATACCGCGAGCGGAAAAGTGCAAAAAGGCACTCTGCGCAAAAAACTTCGGGAAGCCAAGAGTTAAGGGAGCCTCATGAGTTATCAGTCGGTCTTCACCAAGGACCTCTTCGCCGGACGAACGGTGGTCGTCACCGGCGGGGGTAGCGGGATCGGCCGCTGCACCGCCCACGAACTCGCGGCGCTCGGTGCATCCGTGGCGATCGTCGGCCGCAATGAGGACAAACTCACCGCGGTAGCGGCCGAGATCCGCTCCGACGGAGGCCAAGCCAGCACCCACAGCGCGGATATCCGCGACGAGGGCGCCGTCGGCGAGGTCATCGACGCGATCCTGACCAAACATGGCCGCATCGATGGATTGTTCAACAACGCCGGCGGCCAGTACCGCGCAGCCCTGGACACCGTCAGTACCAAGGGTTTTGAGGCAGTGGTGCGCAATAACCTGACTGGCGGCTTCATCGTCATGCGTGAGGTTTACACCAAGTGGATGAAGGACCATGGCGGCGCCATCGTGAACATGATCGCCGACATCTGGAACGGCTGGCCGCACTTCGCGCACTCGGCGGCCGCCCGCGGCGGCATGCTGACGCTGAGTGAATCGGCTGCGACCGAGTGGGCCGCGGCGGGCGTGCGGGTGAACACCATCGCACCCGGCTCAATCGCATCGAGCGGACTGGACACCTACGACAGTAAGGACACCGACTTCATCCGCAACCAGGTCACCCGCGAGATCCCGCTGCAGCGCTTCGGCACCGAGGCTGAGGTCTCCGCTGCCGTGGTGTTCCTGCTATCCCCTGCCGCCGGCTTCATCACCGGGACCTGCATTCGGGTCGACGGTGGCGCACCGAACGCCAAGCCAGGATGGTGGGAACTGCAACCGGCACAACACAACAGTCCGTTCGATGGGTTCCATCGCGCCAAACTCCCTACCATCCTCGACGCCAAACAGTCCAACTAGCCACAGAACGGAAGGCCCAATCATGACCGCAAAGGTCCTCTACGAAAAGCGCGGCGAGGTCGCGCACGTCACCCTCAACCGCCCGGAAGTCAAGAACGCAATCGACATCGAAACCCACGAGTTGCTGTGTGAGATCTGGCGCGACTTTCGCGACGACTCGGCGCTGCGTGTTGCCGTGATCACCGGCGCCGGTGATGCGTTCACTTCCGGGGCCGACCTGAAAACCCATGCGCCCGAGTGGCAGACCGTCGGGCCGATGGTCGGACGCGAACGGCTCGAGGACGGGGTCTCCGGGATCACCCGCGGACCGCTGTCGCGCATCAACAAGCCCATCGTCGCCGCGATCAACGGCTGGTGCGTCGGCCACGGCGTCGAGCTGGCGATGGCCTGCGACATCCGCATCGCCTCCGAGCGTGCCCAGTTCGGCACCTTCGAGGTGCGACGGGGGATGCACCCGGCCGACGGCGGGATCGTCCGCCTGGTCAACACCTGCGGGGTCGGGGTGGCGTTGGAGCTGCTGCTCACCGGGGAGCCGATCTCCGCGCAACGTGCACTGACCGCGAACATGGTCGCCCGAGTAGTACCGCACGACAAGCTCATGGAGGAGACCGATGCCGTAGTGCAGCGGATCCTGCGCTGCGATCAAGCTGCCATCGAATCGGCCAAGGAAACGGTTCTGGAGGTCATCGGCCGCCCCCTACACGACCAACTGCGGGTCGAAGCGATGTGGGGCTACGCATTGTGCGCCGGCAACGCCACCGTGATGGAGCGTTCCCAACAGTTTTTCGATAAGGCGGACCGCGGCCGCAACGGCGCCACAGCTACCTCCATATAACAACGAGACCCACAAGGAGCCGAGATGAAGGCAGCGATAATCGGCGGCGGTCCCGCCGGGTGTGCAGCGGCGTACACATTGCGCAAGCACGGCCACGAGGTGGCGCTGTTCGAGGCGCAGGACCATGTGGGTGGGCGCACCAGCCAGGTGCTCAAGGATGGGTTCAATCTGGGCTCCGGCGCACTGTTCCTGATGGGTGGGATCTATCCGCGCACCAACGCCATCCTCAAGGAGTTAGGACACTACCGCGAATTGGTGCGCTGGGACGCCGACACCGAAGTGCTCGATGCCGACGGCCGGCGTTACACCGCGAGATTCGACCAGGTGTTGAGCTTTCTAGGCATGTCGGCGCTGTCGTGGAAAGACAAGCTGCGGATCGCCGCCGGGGTGGCCAAACAGTTGGTGACCCCGGGGCCGAAGCTGTGCTTCGACGGCGCCGAGCTGGCCCGCCATGACTCTGGGGAGAGTCTGGAGACCTGGTCGCGGCGAGTGCTGGGCAATAAGGGCCACGACTACATCACGGTGCCCTACATGGGTTTTCTGTACGCGGTGCCGATGAGCTGGCTGTCCCCGGCGCTGTTTCACGCGGTGCTCAAACAGTTTTACCGGCTGTCGTTATCAGTGCCGCCGGAGGGCGTGGGGCAGATCTGCGACTGGCTGATCGAAGGCAGCCCCGGATTGGACCTACGACTCTCCGCCCCGGTCGAGCGAATCACCAAGGCCGATGTCGGCTACGAAGTGTCCGCCGGCGGCGAGATGCACGCGGTGGACGCGGTGATCGTGGCACCGGAGCCTGGAGTGGCGGCCGATCTGCTCAGCGGCCTGGTCTCGGAGGCCTCGATAACGAAGCTTCGCGAGTGCCTGTATTCCGACTACGCCCACGTGCAGGTCTGTTACAGACGCAACCCCTGGCCCAGGCATCGCGCCAGTGTTGCCCTGCCCGCCAACATGGAACGGGACTGGGGCGCCTGTGTTTTGCTGAGCAAGCGCCAGCCCACCGCCGTCCCGGCCAGCGGGGAGGCCGTCGGGGTGTACTTCTACACTCCCCCGCTGGAGCATCTGAGCGACGACGCCATCATCAAGTCCGCGCTCGACGCGGTGCACGAGGTGTACGGGCCCGCCCCGGAGCCGGACTTCGTTGAGCTGTTTCATTACCGACGCGGGCTGTCGATCGCCAACCCCGGCCACTACGGACGGCTCGACTCGCTGCACGCCGAGATGCCGCCCGGTATCTACCTGGCCGGCGACTACTTCGCTCACGCCGGCGTGGAGGCCGCCATCTTCAGCGGCGAACTGGCCGCCAACCGGCTCGCCAAGGCGCAACTGTAGAGAACCTTCGCAGGTCCTGCGATCCGTGCAAACTCGGTGGTGCGGCTTGGTACGCAACTCATGTAGAGCAAGCAGATGTTGGCCGACCCCTTCTATCGACAACACCCCCGTGGGGACTCACCGTCGAAAAATTGCTCACCGGCACACGGGGTTGACTATTTCGGTCTGACCATTTTAATCTTTCGGTGTGGGACTGTTCGACTCCGCTTCAGCCGGGATCCAGTGATGGCTCCCGAGAAGCTGTCCTACCGCTCTGCAAACGGTAGGCCGCTGGCCGGCTAGTCGGGTCGGAAGACCAACCGCGCCGACGTGATCGATGACCTGTTGCAATGGCTGCATCGGGTGACAGTGACCGCTCCATCCGAGATGTCGACAACCCTAAGGACGAATCAATGGCCGACAACGCCGGCATCGACCTGCCCACCCCCAAGGACCTCACCGCATCGTCTGCGCTGATCGTCGGCGGCACCGCCGGCATCGGGCTGGCATCAGCCCGCGCGCTCGCCGCAGCCGGCGTACCGCGGATCGCGGTTGTTGGCCGCAACGCCGAACGGGGCCGGCTGGCCGCCAAGTCACTTGCCGAATTCGGGGCGGACGCGCACTTCGTTGCCGGTGACGCCGCCGATCCGACGGCCGCGGCCTATGTCGCTGAGAAAGCAGATGGGCTGTTGTCGGGGATCGACATCCTGATGTGCAGCACCGCCGCCGACGTCCGACCGGAACTGTTTATCAATATCCCGATTACCAACATCGCTCACGGGATCACCCAACTGGCGCTGCCATCGATGCATATGGCCAGCGCGGTGCTACCGGGCATGCGCAGCCGCCGCGGCGGCGTCATCGTGAACGTGGCCTCCGACGCTGCCAAGACGGCCACGCCGGGCGAAGCGGTGATAGGAGCCGCCAAAGCCGCCATCGTGATGTTCACCCGAACGATCGCCATCGAGGAGAAGCGCTACGGAATCCGCGCCAACGCGCTCACGCCGTCACTGGTCTTCGGCACCGCCTCCACCGAACGCATCACCACCGATGGATTCAGCGCCAAACTCTTCGCTCGAGCGGCGCAGGCGGCTTCGCTGGGCGTACCGACGGCTGACGATATCGCCGAGTTGGCGGTGTTCCTGTGCAGCCCAGCCGCCGCTCGGCTAACCGGACAGGCGATCAGCGTCAACGGCGGCATCTCCGCGGCCTAATACGCGGCGCAAGTCGTGCGAAAGTCCCGCAGCGCCGTCGCGTCTTGGCGATGACCAGGCTGGGGGCGTCTCAGTAACGGGTATGAGTGCGGGCCGGTTCCGGCCTACCTTCGGCCGCGGCCGATACGCCAGAGTGGCTGCTCGGCATGCGGTGCTCGACGACAGCACACCGTCGGCAGCTGCGGCGTTTCGCCACGGCGATTTGTACACGGTCATGGCTATCGAGGCGACCGGCCGCGTGGGGGTGCTGTTCGTGGGACCAGACCCGCCGACCGTGCCCAAACAACGGGGGGTTTGCACCCCTAATGACATCTTCCGACTCTCCTGAACGGGGGATGCCAAACACGGCCGGGCGATCTAGCGTTACAGGTCATCGACGACTATCTGCGCCCAGCCCACAGGTGGCACGTGCACGACTTGACCTCCGACGAACAAGGAACTTTCATGGTTTCCCCGCTTTCCGCCAACATTCGCCATGCGTTTTACATTGCCGCAGGTATCGCAGCATTACTCCTGACGTGGCCGCATGCCTTCGACTGGATGGCAAACGGCGGAAACATTCTCAATCCTTTCGATTTTTTTGGAGACGCAATAGCCGCCGGCGGTACAGCCGCATTCCTCAGTATCGACATGGCCATCGCATGGGCGATCTTCATGGTGTGGGCCGTCACCGACAGCAAGAGAATCGGAGCGGGACAGAAATGGGGCTGGGCGTTCGTAGCACTGTCATACATCGGCGTTTCGATGGCCTTCCCGTTTTATCTCGTGTTCAGAGAGCGCTATATCGCCAATCGCGACCGCGTTGCCTCGCCCGTAGCGACCGCTTAGGCCAGCAGCTCAGGCAGGAAATCCCAGATGCAGCGGAGTCGCGAGAACAGTATTTGGCCTACCCGATATCCCCAACGCGCGATATGAAGCCCTCCATGGTCACCCCTGATCGACGAACAGGAACCGGTCTACCTCCTCAGTGACAGCCCCTCCCCCTCCTCGGGGTGATGCGCCGAAGCGATGCGACGGCAAGACTTGAATCAACATGCCGTTGCCGAAGTATTCCCGATGCAAGTGCGGCATAATCCCACCAGTGAAGGGGATCGAGAATTGAAAATCCGCAACATTGATATCGACTTTTCGACAGCAAAGATTCTCTGGACCCCAGAAACGCCGGAGTTCGCTCAGTTTTGGAACGCCACTTCTACCTTCCTTCCCTACCTGGAGCCCTTTCTGAATGCGGCTGTCCGTAAAGGAATGGGTACGTTATCGAACGATGAATGCGATCGTCAGCTCCGCGACGATTGCCGAATCTTCATGGCGCAGGAGGGGCTCCACTACCGCAACCACGAGAAGTTCAACAAGAAGCTGAGAGAGTCGGGTTATCCCGAACTAGCCTCCCGCGAAGCGGTCATCAAGGCCGACTATGACGGCTATATGGAGAAAAGGGGCCTCAAGTTCTGCCTTGCATACGCCGAGGGCTTCGAGACGTTAGGCCCCATCCTTGCGTGCTATTTTTTGGAAGCAGCGCGAGAACTCCAAGATCCGCGCGTCGATGATCCGACGGCTGATTTGTGGCGATGGCACCTCGCCGAGGAATACGAGCATCGTCACGTATGCAACTATTTATTCCATCGCCTGTATCCCGGGTATTGGTATCGCCTCTACGGCATGGCCTATGCGGGCCGGCACATGCTTTCGTACATGCTTAGAACAGCGCTGTACTTGATCAATGAGGATTATCGAACAGGGCGGATCACCGATCCGTGGCGCAGCCGACTTCGGTTGATTGGCGTGTGTGGACGAATGCTCGGCTATGCCATTCCACGTTGGATCAAGTCGGCCCACCCAAACTATGACCCAATCGACATCCCGCCGCCAGCAAGGTCGATGGAGGTTCTCGAGAGAACTGAGTTGCAGTGGCAGCGAAAGCGGGGAAACTGACAGCAGTGATTAGCTGCTGAGTAGGAGCCGGAAACCCCGGGGACGAGCTACACAGATGAAGCCGTTGGCCATGCCGAAGTCCCATCATCGCATATACCGATAAAAGCCGTAGCCGCGCCCAACTCCCTCCGGACGGCCTCCGGCCGGATTGGGCGGGCATAGGGCCTAGCAGTGATCGCGCCGCCGGCACCGTCACGTTCGTGCGGCCGCAACAGCACGGCGATGGCCTACCTGTTCTGCGGAGAGTGCAGTTGCGTCTTGGCTTCGGACGATGTGTCCACCGCCGATAAGGGCCGACTGTACATCCAGTGCACCACCTCTGACGTGTCCAAATGCGAGAGAACCCACGAGATCTCGAACCGGCGATCTTCCGCGTTCAGAAGTAACGCGGAAACTGCCCGTATTCCGGCGCACGCTTTTCCAGGAAGGCGTCGCGCCCCTCGACAGCCTCATCAGTCATGTATGCCAGCCGGGTCGCCTCCCCGGCGAACAGTTGCTGACCCACCAGGCCGTCATCGAGAAGGTTGAAGGCGTACTTCAGCATCCGCTGCGCCTGAGGTGATTTCGCATTGATCGCCGCGGCCCACTCCAGCCCGACAGTCTCCAGATCAGCGTGGTCGACGACTTCGTTGACCGCACCCATCCGATGCATCTGCTCGGCGCTGTAGGTCTTGCCCAGGAAGAAGATCTCCCGGGCGAACTTCTGGCCGACCTGGCGGGCCAGGTACGCGCTGCCGAAACTGCCGTCGAAACTGCCGACGTCGGCGTCGGTCTGCTTGAACCGGGCATGCTCGCGGCTAGCCAACGTGAGGTCGCAGGTCGAGTGCAGGCTATGCCCACCGCCGGCGGCCCACCCGTTGACCAGGCAGATCACCACCTTGGGCATGAACCGGATCAGTCGCTGCACCTCCAGGATGTGCAGCCGCCCCGCGCGCGCCACATCGACGGTGTCAGCGGTCTCGCCAGAGGCGTACTGGTAGCCGGTGCGTCCGCGGATACGCTGGTCACCGCCGGAGCAGAACGCCCACACACCATCCCGCGGGCTGGGCCCGTTGCCGGTCAGCAGCACCACCCCGACATCGGGCGACATCCGCGCATGCTCAAGTACGCGAAACAGCTCATCGACGCCATGCGGCCGAAAAGCGTTGCGCACCTCGGGCCGGTTGAACGCAACCCGCACCGTCGGCTGCAGTGCGCCGTCGGCGGCGACATGGCGGTGATAGGTAATGTCGGTCAGATCGGCGAACCCGGCGGAGATCTCCGAGACGGGACACCACGCCGTTGCGTGAAACGGATTGTCGGTCAACGGATCGGCCGCCTAGGCTTGGTCTCGTCCAGGTACAGGGCGATCGCCTCCGATCGATTGATGGCGCCGATTTTGCGCAGGATTCTCTTCACGTGTGTCTTGACGGTTTCTACCGTGACGACGAGGTCATCGGCGATGTCTGCGTTGGAGGCGCCTCGTACCAGCCTTTCGAATACTTCGCGTTCACGGTCCGACAACGCGGCGCCCAGTGCGGAGTCCGCGGCGATGGTCGCGGGCTCGACCCCGCCGTCGTCGTGTTCGACATCCAGGCTGATGGCTGCCGTGGCGATGCGGTCGGCTTCTTCGGCGAGCCGGGACGCCGCGCGGGCGATGGAGGCCCGCTGGTGTTGCACCCGCTCGAAATTCAGCATCCGTTCGTAGAGCAGTGAAAATGCGGAGGCGAACGCATCAAGCACGTCACAGTCACCGATCGTGACACGACCGCGACTACGGCGACCGACGTGCAGCAGTGCGACCACCTCGGATTTCGCCACGACCGGCGCGACGAGGTACTCCCCGGAGTCGAGCAACTCCCGATACCCGGGCGTAGCGGGCACGTCGCGGTCGTCGGCCCGGACAGTTTCGCGCAGACGAATACACCTCGCCTCGGATTCACAATCCTGACGAGGGATCACAGTGGGACCGCCTAGGCCGTGATCCGATTCCTCGACGACGAACCCATCGTCTTCAAGGAACGACAACAGGGAATGATCGAAATCGAGTGTGTCGCAAAGTTCAGTGCAGGCCTGACGGCCGAGCCGGTGCAGCGATTCGGCCTTCCTCATACGACGGATGACCGCCGTCAGCGACCGCACCACACCGACCCGATCGTTGGCTCTCAACTCGCGGGCTTCCACCTGCGCCTGCAGGAACACAGCGAACAGGCCCTCCTGGATTGGTGCAGCCGTGCCGTCGTGGGCGATGTGCCCGGACTTCGCCAGACGATCCGTCGTGGCGTCAGCCATCGTGATGGCCTCGTCGAGGGTCGTCGCATCGCCAGATCGAGCGATACCGTGTGCGCCACACAACTGTTGGTCGAGTTCGTTGAGTCGGGACACCATCCCCCGGGAGGTAGTCACCACGCACCTCCGGCGTTGGCGGTTGCCATCCCGGAATAGACCGCGACCGCCGCGGCGCGACTCGGCGTATTGAGCTTCTTGGCAATCCGCTTCAGATGGGACTTCACCGTCCCCTCCGAGATCACCAGCGACCGGGCGATCTGGCCGTTAGTAGCCCCGGTGGCCACATGTGCCATGATTTCGCGTTCGCGGGTGGTCAGCGTGGCAGCAGCGGTTTCGTCGCGGCGATGGCACGGGTCGTCATGTCCGTCGATCGCTGTCCGAATCGCGGATTGGGCTGATCCGCTGAGCAGCCCATCGACATTGCCGCACAGGTTATTCACTTCGGTCCGTTGTTGGGCTGCCTTCTCCTCAAGCACGGCGCTCTCGAAGGCCACGGACAGGCATTCGGCGAAGGTCTCCAACTGGTCGAGATGGTCCATCGACACCGTTCCACGGGGTCCGGGACGATCAGCGTGCAGCATCCCGATTGCTCTGCCGCGGATAGTGATGGGCGCGGCGATATAGCCGAAGCAGCCGGAGATCCGGACAATCTCCTTGAAGGTGCGCTTGTCATCGGTCGGGGCCGGCACGAGGGCTCCGGCCCGCTTGCGGACAAGCTCCGTCTCCAGTGGAGCAACCGACAGGGGAATCCGGGCGCCGTCGACGTACTCACGGAACTGTCGAGCGTGGCGGTCTGATTCGTCTGCGATATAGAGGCGCTGCGGAAGCCACAGCGAACCACGCACCGTAGAGATCATCGTCCGGGTGAAAGCCAACTCCCGGCTCAGCACCTCCGGGGCAGCGTAGATCATGTCGCGCGGCGGCAGGCCACGCAGATCCCCCAGCGCGTTGCGGATCTCCGACAACGAGCTCACCCGTCGAGCCAGGTCGCGATCGATGAGCTCGCAGCGCAACTTCATCACCGCAATCAAGAGTTCTGAAGTTGCCACAGTGTCATCGGTCGGCTCAGCCGAATGTTCGATGCGCTGCTGCAGACGCTGCCGCAGATCATCCAACCGCGTCCCCCACGCGTCCGCCGGCATGTCTGGTGGCGACAACGCAAGATGGTCGGTAACGGCTGCAACGAGAGCCCCCACCCGCTCAGCCAGGTACGGATCCTCCGGACTGTGAACCGTTGATATTCGCGTGCCCATGACCATGTCTCTCCCCCATTCCGAGTTGCGGTCAGACCATTGGACCAAACCTTACCCAAGTGTCGCGTGGATCACAACCTTCGGGCAATACCTCACCGCATCACGGCCAAACCCATGCGCTCGGCATCTTTGCATCCGGCCCCCGACAAATGGTCTAATGGTCAGTCCATAGAGGAGGTTGCCATGCACGCTGTGGTCATGCAGGAATATGGCGCATCGGCGGTGTTGCGCCCCGGTGAATTTCCAGACCCGGCCACGCGTCCGGGCTGGGTTACCGTGGCGCTGCGTGCTAGCGCACTTAACTGGCATGACGTCCTGGTGCGACAGGGCCGCTACGGCTCGCCGCTGCCCCATATCATCGGCGCCGACGGAGCCGGTGTACGTACCGACACCGGCGAGCAGGTGGTGGTGCTGCCATCGCTGAACTGGGGCAACAGCGACGACGCGCCCGGCGCCCGCTTCGAAATCTTGGGCGACCACACCCCGGGGACGTATGCCGAATTGGTCAGCGTGCCCGCCGAGTGCCTGGCGCCAAAACCCGCGGGACTGAGCTGGGTCGAGGCGGCGGCGCTGCCGCTGGTGGGGGTAACGACCTACCGGGCCCTGTTCACCCGCGGACGCCTGCAAGCAGGTGAGTCGATGTTGGTGATAGGCGCCGGTGGGGGGATCTCCACGATGGCGATCGCCCTTGCAACGGCCGCCGGTGCCGACGTCACAGTGACCTCCTCGTCCCCCGACACGATCGAGCGGGCAGTGTCCGCGGGAGCGCGCGCCGGGGTGCTACACACCGAAAGCGGTTGGCCCGACCAGGCCCGCGCCCTGTCACCGGGTAAAGCCGGATTCGATCTGATCCTCGACCCGGTCGGCCGCTGGACCGAATCGGTGCGTGCTCTGCGCCCCGGTGGCCGGCTGGTGGTCCTCGGCGCTAACGCGGCACAGACGGCCGATATGGACATCCGGAGTTTCTACTTCGGCCAATTCGATCTGCTCGGAACAACCATGGGCAGCAACAGGGATTTCGCCGGCTTGCTCGCCATGATGGATCAGTACTCGGTGCGCCCACCGGTGATAGACCGCGAGTTCCCCCTGGACCGGGCCGCCGAAGCACACGAGTACCTCGAGCATGGCCGTGCATTCGGCAAATGCGTGTTAACCCATGGCTAGGGCGGCGAGACGACGTAGCGCGCGCCAGCACGACGACGACAAGCCGGACAACCAAAATTTAGGAGACACCCCGTGAGCGAGTCCCCCGAGCTGGTGAACTACCGACTCGAAACCACCGCGCCCAACACCCCCGACGACGTGCTGGCGGCCTTCCTGACCCTGGACGACCCCGCCCGGCGCAACGCGCTATCCGATGCCCTGTTAGACCAGCTCAGCGCATTGCTACAGCAGGCCGCATCAGATCCCCGGGTCCGGGTCATCGTGCTGACGTCGTCGCATCCGCGGATCTTCTCCGCCGGCGGCAACCTCGACGCGTTCGCCGACGATCGAGCGACCATCGAAAAATACGCTGGCCTTTCGAGGTTCCCGGCTCTGTTTCGCACCCTGACCGGAATCGACAAACCCATCGTGTGCGCGGCCAACGGCGACGTGCTGGCCGGTGCGTTGGGCATCGCGTTGGCCTGTGACCTGATCATCGCCAAGGATTCGATTCGGCTGGGCTGTCCCGAGATCAATGTGGGCGCTTTTCCATTCATGATCTCGGCGTTGATCTTCCGTGCCACCGGGCGGCTGGTCGCCAACGAGCTGATGATGACCGGCCGGCTGATCAGCACCGCTGAGGCGGCCGCCGCGGGATTGATCAACAAGGTGGTGCCCGACGACGAATTCGACGACGCCCTGCGCCGGTGGATCTCCGAGATAGCCGCCAAATCACCGTTGCTACTCGGTATGGGCAAGCGGGCACTTGCGGCGACGCGGGACCTGCCGCTGGAGTCGGCGCTGGACTACCTGCAGGCCCAACTCGCGTTGGCGTTCACCACCGACGACCTACCCGAAGGCGTGCGAGCCTTCAAGGAGAAGCGCCCCCCACAATGGCGCGGCAGGTGAGCGATGCGGGCCAACCCGTTGCACTTTCGGTCTGACCATTCTATTATTCGACTGATTGGAGCTGCGGGTGTGCGCTCCGGACGGCGGATCGAAGGGAACCGAGGAATATCGCGATGAAGCCCAGCCCGTACACCGATCGCTATAGCCCGCAGGAGATCCGCGACTACTACGAGACGGGGCTGTGGTCGACAGAGACCTTCCATGACCTGCTGCACCGGAACGCCGAAAGCGCCCCCGACAAAGTGTTCGCCACAGACGGCACGCGGTCGATGACATTCCGGCAGCTCTTCGACGCTGCCCAACGGTTGGCTGTCGGCCTGCATCGGAAAGGCTGGCGTGCCGGCGACACCGCCGCCGTGCAGCTGCCGAATTGGGTGGAGTTCATCCAGGTACTGGCCGCACTGTCGCGCCTGGGGGTCACCGCGGTACCTATTATGCCGATCTATCGGCACGACGAGGTCGGTCACGTGTTGTCCAACGCCGGAATCCGGGCAGTGTTCACCCCGGCCAGTTTCAAGAAGTTCAACTATCTCGACATGTACCGCGGCCTGCGCCAGGATCATCCGCAACTCACCATCGTCATCGTCCGGCCCGATGACCCCCAAACCGGCACAGGCACGGACGACAATGTGTTCAGCCTGCACGAACTGGAGACCGACACCGACACCGACGACGACAGCGCCCGCGCCGAGCTGGGCACCCCGCCGGGCCCGGACGAGCCATTCGTCATCGTCTACACCTCCGGAACCACGTCACGGTCCAAAGGGTGCGCACACACCTTCAACACCTACTGTTCCGGGGCACGCCAGTTGACCACGGCGTTTGGCTACACCCAAGGCGACGTACAGTTCGGCCCCTCGCCAATCGCGCACACCACCGGACTGGTCACCAGCGTGCTGCTACCGCTGTTGGCTGGGGCATCGACACACCTGATGGCGGATTGGGATCCCGCCCGAGCAGTCGAGGAGATCCAGCGCTTCGGCTGCACCGCCGCGGTGACAGCCACGACGTTCTTACATACCCTGCTGTCCGCCTACGACACCGAGCGTCACGATCTGACCACGTTGCGGTTGTGGACATGCGCGGGTGCGCCGATCCCCACCGCGATCGTCGAACACGCCCACGCGACGCTGCCCGACCTCCGGGTCCTGAGTCTTTATGGTCGCAGCGAAAACCTTGTTACCACTACATGTTCCATCGACGACGACCCTTCCCGGGCGCTGACCTCCGACGGCAAGGCGCTGCCCGGCGCTCAGATCCAGGTCGTCGACGCCGACGGCAATGCACTGCCCCCCGGCACCGAAGGCGACATCGCATACCGCGGCCCGTCCCACATGATCGAATATCTCGGTAATCCCGAGGAGACCAACGCCCTGTTCACCGCCGACGGTTTCTCCCGCTCAGGCGATCTGGGAGTGATGACCGACGATGGCTTCGTCCGCGTTACCGGCAGGCTCAAGGACATCGTGATCCGCGGCGGCATGAACATCAGCGTCCGCGAGATCGAGGAGAATCTGGCCCACCACCCCGCACTGCAGGTGTCCTCATGCGTCGCTATGCCTGACGAGCGGCTCGGCGAAAAGGTGTGCTGCTACGTGGTGACCAAGCCTGGTCACGCCGCCCCGACCGTCGAGGAGTTGCGTAACTTCTTGCTGGGGCACGGCATGGCGATCCAAAAAACACCGGAACGCGTTATCGCCGTCGACGCGCTCCCGATGACGGCGACCGGCAAGGTCCTCAAACAGGACCTACGCAAAGACATCAAACAACGCATCGAGGCCGAGCTCGACGCTACTAACAGAATGGCGGATCCCCGCTGATGGAGCTCAAGGACAGTGCCCACGAGGCGGAATTCCGGGCCAAGGCCCGCGCGTGGCTGCAGAACACGTTGCCGCAACTGGGCGGACCCGAACCCGCCCGCTTGGAGGACAAGCTCGGCTATTGGCGCACCTGGCAACGGCTGCTCTACGACGCCGGGTATGCCGGGCTGTCCTGGCCGAGCCAGTACGGCGGGGGCGGAGCGAACGCAAAGTTACGCGCAGTGTTCAACGAGGAACTCGACCGGGCCGGCGCCCCGGAGCGCCTCAACATCGTCGGCGAGGATTTCGCCGGACCCACAATCATCGAGTTCGGCACCCCGGCCCAACAGGAACGGTATCTGCGACCGATTCTCACCGGCGACGAGCTGTGGTGCCAGTTGTTCTCCGAGCCGGAGGCAGGCTCGGATCTGGCTTCGCTGCGCACCACCGCCACCAAGGTTGACGGTGGCTGGCGCATCCAGGGCCAGAAGATCTGGACCAGTCGCGCTCAGCTCGCCGCGCACGCTATTCTGCTGGCCCGCACCGGCGGCGGACCTCGGCACAAGGGAATCACCTATTTCCTGCTCCCGATGGACAGCCCCGGTGTTGACGTCCGACCGCTGACCCACATGCTGGGCGAGTCGGAGTTCAACGAGGTGTTTCTGGATCAGGTATTCATCCCCGATGAGGGTGTGCTCGGTGAGGTCGATGGCGGCTGGGCGGTCGCGATGGGCACCTTGGCGTTCGAGCGGGTCGCTATCGCCACCGGTCGGGTCAACACCACCGGCGCGGTCAATGATCTGATCCGTCAGATCGCGGCCCGCACCACCGATGACGGCACCGCGCTGGGCGCTGATCCGCTTGTACGACAACGTATCGCCGACCTGTACGGACGCGCGATGGTGCACTACCTGATCGGCCAGCGGGTCATCACCGGAGCGGCCGGCGACGGGCCGCCCGGCCCGGTCACCTCAATTGGAAAGCTGTTCTTCTGTCCACTGGTGGAGGACATCGCCGATTTCGGGTTGGAGCTCGAAGAGATGGGCGGACAGTTCGACTTGCCCCAGAAGGCCGATGACTCCACCTCGGCCGACCACCAGCGCTGGCTGCGGCTGGCCTATCAAGCTCGCGGCACCGCCATCGCCGGTGGGTCGACATTCATCCAGCGAAACATCGTCGCCGAGCGCATCCTCGGTATGCCCAGAAGCTGACAGCCCGGCCTAGGAGGCATCTGATGTTGAACAAAGTCGTGGCGACGGCGGCGGAGGCCGTGGCCGACGTGACCGACGGGTCGTCGCTCGCGGTCGGCGGATTCGGGCTGAGCGGTATCCCCGAGGCGCTGATCGATGCGGTGCTGGAGCTTGGCGTCACCGATCTGGAGACGGTGTCGAACAACCTGGGAATCGACGGGATCGGGTTGGGAGTACTGCTGCAGCACAAGCGTATCCGGCGCACCGTCAACTCCTACGTGGGGGAGAACAAGGAATTCGCCCGGCAGTACCTGTCCGGTGAGCTTGAGCTGGAGCTGACCCCCCAGGGCACACTCGCCGAGCGGTTACGCGCCGGCGGCGCCGGGATCCCGGCTTTCTACACACCGACCGGGGTAGGGACACAAGTGGCTGACGGCGGCCTGGCGTGGCGTTACGACCCGTCCGGTGCGATCGCGGTGGCCTCACCGCCCAAGGAGACCCGCGAATTCGATGGGCGCACCTACGTGTTGGAACGCGCCATCCGAACCGATTTCGCCCTGGTGCACGCCTTCAAAGGCGATCGACACGGCAACCTCGTCTACCACGCGGCCGCCGGAAACTTCAACGCGGACTGCGCCGTCGCGGGCCGCATCACCATCGCCCAGGTTGAGCATCTTGTCGAACCGGGCGAGATCCACCCCGCCCAGGTACACACTCCGGGGATTTACGTGCACCGCGTGGTCCACGTGCCGAACCCGGTGAAACGAATCGAGAAGGAAACGGTGCGCTCATGAGCGTTGGCTGGAGCCGCGACGAGCTGGCGGCCCGGGTAGCTGCCGAATTCTCCAACGGGCAGTATGTCAACCTCGGGATCGGGCTACCCACCTTGATCCCCAACCACATTCCCGCCGAGATCACCGTCGTCTTGCATTCGGAGAATGGAATCCTCGGGGTCGGACCGTACCCTCGACGCGAAGATTTGGATGCCGATCTGATCAACGCCGGCAAGGAAACCGTCACGACGTTGCCGGGTGCGGCGTTCTTCCCATCCTCGGCGTCGTTCGGGGTCATCCGCGGCGGGCATCTCGATGTGGCGGTGCTGGGCGCCATGCAGGTCTCGGCCGCCGGGGATCTGGCCAACTGGACGGTCCCAGGCAAGGTGATCAAAGGCATGGGCGGGGCGATGGACCTGGTGCATGGGGCGCGTCGGGTGATGGTGATGATGGACCACACCGCCAAGGACGGCAGCGCGAAGATCGTCGAGCGCTGCACGCTGCCGCTCACCGGTGCGCGCTGTGTGAACCGGATCTTCACCGATCTCGCCGTCATTGACGTCAACGACAACGGTCTGCGACTGGTGGAGACCGCACCCGGGGTCAGCGCCGACGAGGTCGTCGCGAAAACCGCAGCACCGGTATCACTTCCGGCGCGGATGCGAAGGTCTGACGCCTGACAGTCGCCATTCAGTCCTCGACCCTGATGGCACCACGCTTGTCCATCGCCAACGCGGCCTTGGCGTAGCTGTGCACATGCCGTCCCATGCGCCTACCGGCCGCCTCGGCGTCGCGGTTGCGGATCGCGGTGGTGATCGACCGGTGCGCACGCTGAGTGATCGCGCGCACGTTCTCGTCAACGAACGTGGGGTTCTCGGTACCCGCATAGATGGCGTGCGACAACGCGGTCATGAACCCGATCAACAACTCGTTATGGCCGGCGGCAGCCACCCCGACGTGCCAGTCCAGGTTGGCCTGTAGGAACGCCGGCAGGTCGGCATCCGGGTCGGCGATAGCGTCGTTGGCGGCGTCGAGCACCGCCAGGTCGTCGTCGGTACGGTTCCGGGCCGCCAGCTCCGCGCAGAACGGTTCCAGCGCCTCGCGGGTCTGCAGCAGATCGGCTAGTTTGATCCGCTGACCACGGATCAACATGCTAACCGAGTTGGCCATCGACTTCGTCGTTGGGCGCTGCACAAATGCCCCGCCAGCCCTACCGGCCCGGACCCGAATCAGGTTCTGCACCTCCAGGATGCGCAACGCCTCACGCACCGTGGCCCGGCTCATCTGAGTCTGTTTGACCAGTTCACGCTCCGCGGGCAGCGCCACCCCCACGGCCAGTTCACCGGACAGAATCCGTTCACGCAGTTCGCGGGCAAGCACATCGGAGGCTTTGGGCACATCCACCGGCTTGAGGATGACGTTCGAACGTGTCGAAGTCGATGCTGACCCGTCTGGTTCCGTCAACGCTCCACCCGTCTACGTTTCGGGCCGAATGGTCCGACCTAAGTTATTCAACTTAATGTCAGAGTATATGACTCGGGCACTCTGGCGTGCGGCGCGCGGTTGACCAGGCTTAGAAGATCATGCGCGCGATCATCTCCGCCACCGCGGCCGGCTTCGCCGAACCGTCGAGTTCGACGGTGTGCCGCACGATCAGGTCCACCGTGGTGTCGTTGACCTTCGTGGCGTCCACAAGCTCGGATCGGACCCGGACACGGCTGCCCGCAGGGACCGGCGCGAGGAATCGCACCCGGTTGAGTCCGTAGTTGATGCCCATTTTCGCGTTGTCGACGCGGTAATTGTCTTTGCTCAGCGCCGGAATGAGGGACAGCGTCAGCAAACCGTGTGCAATCGGCCCGCCGAAGGGACTTTCCATCCGGGCCCGCTCGACGTCGACGTGAATCCACTGCTGATCGCCGGTGGCATCGGCGAACGCATTAATGCGCTGCTGATCCACGGTGATCCAGCCGGAAGCGCCGAAGTCATGGCCGACAGCCTCGATGGCCTCGCCGATAGATGAGATGACTCGCACCGCTTACCTTTCTGCTACCCGACGGTTCCGCGCCTGCCGGCGGGATGACGGCGTCGCCGGCACCATTGCATCGCCCTGGCCAACAGATTGATCGAGATCGAACCGGAACCGCCGACAACCATAGCCGCGACGATCACCGCCGAGCTGCCCAGAACCACACCCACCACCGCGAAACACATTGCCGTCAGCACATTGAGAAGAGAGATGACAACCCACTGTGGCGACGCTACGGGGGCATCGCCCCCACAGTCGATGTACATCACCATCTTCGGCACCGAATTGACCGGCCCCTACACCGAGCGCTCTGCTTTGGCGGCCTCTGACGCTGTCTTGCTCCGCTCCCGTGCAGCCGCCCAATCCTCATCGGTCAACGCCGAGAGCCCAGCGAAGGTGTTGGGCCCGGCCAGCCGTTGTCCGCCGTCCATAGCGATGGTTTCCCCGGTCAGGTAGTCGCACGCGTCGGAGAACGCGAAGATGGTGAGGTTCGCCAGTTCGCCGATGGTGCCCGGCCGGCCGAGTGGAATCTGGTCGGACTGCGTCGCACCCACGGAACTCTTATCCGTCGGGTTGAGCATCTCCCAGGCGTACTCGGTCGGGATCGGCCCGGGCGCAAGGGCATTGAGTCGAATTCCGTACTGGCCCCACTCAACGGCCAGTGACATCGTCATGGCGTGCACCGCCGCCTTGGCCATCGCTGACGGGACGACGAAGGCCGACCCGCTCCACACCCAGGTCGTCAGGTTCGACAACACCGAGCCGGGCAGTCCGTCCGCGATCCAGCGTCGGCCGACAGCCAGCGTGGTATTGAATGAGCCGGTCATCACCGTCGAGGTGACCGCCTCGAACGCACGCTGGCTCAAGCTCACGGTAGGGGCAATGAAGTTCGCCGCTGCGTTGTTGAGCACACCGGTCAACGGCCCGTGCCGGTCCCAGATCTCGGCCACCGCCGCGTCGACCAGGTCGTACTCGCGCACGTTGACCGCTTGATGGGCCACCCGGCCGCGGTGGCCGGCCCCGATCTCGGCGGCGGCCTCGGCGAGCACAGCCTCCCGACGGCCCCACAGATGCACGTGAGCGCCGTGAGCCACCAATTGTGCCGCCACACCACGCCCCAGCCCGGTGCCGCCGCCGGTGATCAGGATTCGTTTGCCCGCCAGCACGTCCGGCGCGAATATGGTGCGGCTCACAGCGCCAGGCTCTTCGCGATGATGTCGCGTTGAATCTCGTTGGCACCGCCGTAGATCGGTGGCGCCAAGGCCTTGCGCAGCTGCGCTTCCATGCCGAACTCGACCGTGTATCCGTTGCCACCCATCAGTTGGATCCCTTCCAGCGCAGCATGTTTAGCGACCTCGGTGCATTTGAGCTTCGCGATCGAGCCCGCGCGCGCCAGCTGATTTTCCAGCCCGGCATCGATCTGAGCGGCAACCTGATACGTGAAGGCACGGCAACATTCGATCTCGGCGACCAGATCGGCCAATCGATGCCGGACGGCCTGAAAGCTGCCGACGGAATGCCCGAAGACTTCGCGCTGGCGGACATAGTCGAGCGTGTCCTCCAGGGAGCGTCGCGCGGCGCCGAGCGACATAGCGGCAATGATCAGCCGCTCCACATTGAGGCCACGCATCAGCCGGTGCCAGGCGTCGCCGATCCCGCCGACGACGTTGTCGACGGGAACGGCTACATCCGTGAAGAACACTTCATTGACGGTATGACCATCCATGGTCTGTATCGGCTTGATGTCGAGTCCGGGCGTCGAAGTGGACAGGTACATCAGCGTGAGGCCATGGTGTTTGCCGACATTAGGGTCGGTGCGGGTAAGCACCAGCAAGTGGTCGGCCAGGTGCGCGGCGGTGATCCAGGTCTTCTGGCCGTTGACCACGAACCGGTCGCCGTCACGCACCGCCCGGGTGCAGACCGCACCCAGATCGGATCCGGCGCCCGGCTCGGACAACGCGATCGCCTCGAACCGCCCGGCGCACAGATTGCTCAGCACCTCGATTTTCTGCGGTTCGGTGCCGTGCCGTAGATAGGTCTGGGCGGCGGTCAGGCCGGTGCCGTACGCGTGAATCGGCGCCTGACCCCGTGCGGTCTCCTCTAGGAAGATGCACTCCTCGACCATGCCCGCTCCGCCGCCGCCGTACTCCGCAGGTATCGACACACCCAGCCAGCCGAGTTCGGCCAACTGCCGCAACACCGCCGGGCTGTTCGACAGCTTCCCACCATCGGTCAATTGCGCCCGCTGCTCGGCAGTCCCGCAGGTGTCGGCACAAAATTTCTCGATGGCGTCAGCGAACTCACGCTGCTCCTCGGTGAACAACCCGGCCGTCACGGGTCAGTTGCCCCGGTAGGCGGCGAACTCGGGGGCGCGCTTCTCGTTGAAGGCGGCTACACCCTCCTGCGCCTCCGGCGTGTCGCCGAACATCTTCAGGCTCGAGTACGCCATCTGCCCCATCGACGCGAACTGTTCGGTGTCGGTGTTGAACGACTGCTTGAGCACCTTCAACGCCGTCGGCGAGAGCTGCAGAATCTCGTCTGCCCAAACCCGCACCTCGGCCTTCAGCTGATCGGCCGGTACCACCTTGTTGACCAGACCCCACTCGGCGGCCTGCTGCGCCGAGTACCGCCGACACAGGAACCAGATTTCACGGGCGCGCTTCTCTCCGACTATCCGCGCCAGGAATCCGGTGCCGAAGCCTGCATCGAACGACCCGACCCGGGGGCCGTTCTGGCCGAATATCGCGGTGTCGGCAGCGATCGTCAGGTCGCACAGCACGTGCAGCACATGGCCACCACCGATGGCGAACCCGTTGACCGCGGCAATCACCGGCTTGGGTACGTCGCGGATGACCCGGTGCAGCGAATCCACCTCGAACAGGCCTGTTTCGGACGGCCCGTAGTCGCCGGTCTCCGCCCGTTGTTTCTGGTCACCACCGGTACAGAACGCCTTCTCGCCCGCCCCGGTCAGACAGATCACCCCAACATCCGCGCTTCCCCACGCCAATTTGAACGCTCGGATCAGCTCATCGAGGGTGCGCGCCCGAAACGCGTTGTACCGCTCGGGCCTATTGATGGTGATCCAGGCCAGGCCGTTGTCGACCTGGTAAGTGATGTCGGTGAATTCGGTCATCGGTTGCCCCTCTTCGTTGAAAGTCGCAGTTACTGCCCACCCACAGGCTTTGGTCTTACCATATTACCAAACGAGGTAGCCCTCGGGAAGCCCCGATTCCGCACTCATTCCGCCTCCAGGTCCCGCCGCATGCGGGCCAGTTCCCCGATTGACCGCTGCAGCTCATCGAGCTCGGCAGCCAGGGCCGCCCGACGATCCGCAATATCGCCTGCCTCGGCATCCGGGCCGATCAGACCCCGGTGACGCGCCATCTTCACGGCGGTGGCGAACATTTCCCCAGACACTGACTCCTCGGTGATGCGCCGTTGCAGCGCCCATTGCCGACCCAGGCGCAAGCACCTCGTCAGCAGCTCCCGTTCGTCGATATCGCGACGGGGCCCCAGGTTCACCAATTCCTCAGCCGCCACCCGGTAGGCGTCGACGAACGGGCGGAGCACCAGATGCGCTACCAGCAAGTCGGTTTCGTGCAGGCTCCGGGCTGCGTCTTCGGCATCGAGCGGTGCACTCGGGTCATGGCTACGTCCGCTGATGATCGCGAACTCATCCCACAACTCGTCGGCGAATTCCGCGCGTGCGGCGAAGAAGAAGTCGAACTTGAGCAATTCGCGAACCGCGAGGGCCTTCTCCCACCCCATGCGCTTGGTCGCGCCCGGTGTCCGCACCACCGTCAACAGGGCCAGCTCCGCGATAGCTCTCATCACCAGGACGTGGATCGCGCTGTTCCGATACACCCCAGCGATCAAGTGCTGGTCATTACCGATTCCCCACACTGTTTTCGGGCCGCCGGAGTAGCAAGTCAACACACCGGAGCCGACCAGATCATGCAGCGTCTGCGACACCGTCGCGCGGTCAGTGAGATCGGCACCTCCGGCTACCGGCCAGCCACGGGCGCGCAAGTACCCGGCCAACGGCGCAACGGTGGCGCATACTTCGCCAAGAGTCAGGGCACGATCTTCGCCGAGCACCGCCACACACACGGCAGCCGTCGCCGTAACGGGCGTGGTCTGGTTGATACGGTGGCAGATCTCGAGCGCGACACGTTCCACCACCTGCCGGCCGGACAGGCCTTCAGCGCGCAATGCGGCCATTCGGTCATGGAGGGGCACCGGCGGCCCGAAGTCGATGTAGATGCGGCCCAGGCGATACCGCAGGCCTCGTGCGTAACTGAGCAGCCAGCGAATGTTCTCGGGCTTCTTGGGGAGTCCCCGCGACTCCGCTGTCATCAGTTTGACCTCATGCAGCGGCAACTGGTCGAAGAGTATTGAGACAGGGACAGCGACGATCTGCTGTGACCCCGAGGATTCGACGGCGTCGGTCACATAACGTAGCAGCCCGTACCGCGGTGGCCGCAGTTTCCCGCTGCGCGTCCGGCCTCCCTCGATCGACCAGGCCAGATTGTGGCCGCTGGCCACCATCTGGCCTACGAGCGCGCGCAAGGCCAGCCGGTATACCGGGATGTCCCCGGTGGAGCGCCGCAACGGGATGAACCCGTTACGTCTGGCCAATGTGCCCAACGGAAAGAAGTTGAGGTTAGCGCCAGCGAGTCCGAACGTCGGCGAGATTCCCCCCTGGGCAAGACGTAGCGGAAACGAGAACTGATCCAGATAAGAGCGGTGTGAGATCAAGAAGATCAACGCATTTTCGCGGTCGAGTTCGCGCAACGTGGACAACTCGTCGTCGTCGATGACTATTTGGAATCCACGGACCATCCACGCCGACCACGCCTGCCAGGCACGCACGACGGAGGGCACGTGGGTCGCCGTCATCTCGCGCATGTAATCGGTAATTTCGGCCCGGACGTCAGCCACATCACGACCCAGATGCGATGCCAACTGGACAGTAGCCCTTAGCATTTCATCGGTTGACAGCAGCGCATCAGTCTCATCCACGGACTGCGCGACGGTGAGACTTTTCAATCGCAGCAGGCGTAACAGGCGGTCCGGCAGCATGGTCACCGCCGCACCGATGCCTGCGCGATCGCCTCCGACCACCGCTGTCTGGCCTCGACGCCCGGCCAATCGTCGAGGGTGTCGATGTAGAGCCGTCGCGTTCGCGGTACCCACTCGTCAAGGTCGGCTTTGGTCCAGTTGGCGGTCGGAACCGGTTCATGGACTACGACCTCGATCGTGCCTTCCTGAACCACCTTCGCGTTGCGCCACATGATCTCGCCGGCGTTTCGGATGACGATGGGGACGATCGGGACGCCCGCGTCGCGAGCCAGGTGGAAGCCGCCTTTCTTGAAAGCGCCAACCCGCGGACTCAGCGACCGGGTGCCTTCGGGCGATATAGCGATCGAAATTCCCCTGCGCAGCCTATCCACCGCGGGCTGCAGTGCCGACACGGCATTCGCGGTGCTTGTCCGATCCACGAATGCGACGTCGGCCAGTCCGAGCAGCTGCCCAAGCAACGGTATTTGCTGTACCTCGGACTTGGCGACCACCGTGAAGCCGCGTTGGACAACCCGTGATGTGACCAGCGCGTCGATGAGAGTGCTCTGATGATTGATGAAGAACACCGCCGGCCGGTTGGCGGTGTGGTGTTGTCCGCTGATTTCAAACCGGATATTGCTCAACTGCCCGGCTATCCGGCCGAATATGGATGTGGTCAAGTCCATTCCACCGCGGCTGTCCTTCGTCAACGCCCCGACGACCGCGCCTGCGCCCACCGCCGCGGCGAAACTGCCGACCAGGGCGGTGGTCCGGGCCAGTGCCATCGGATGCAGTTGGTTACGTTTGGTCGGGAAGCGCACCACATGCCACTGACGCTCGGTGGCGTGGCGGGCCAGGACCGACGCCGGGTTGACCGGGTGCGGGAACCCGACCCCCTCGAGCAGCGGCACGTCTTCGTCACCGTTGGCGTAGGCGTGGCTATCCCCCAGTCGAATCCGCTTGCTCCGGGCGAATTCCCGGACGGCGGCGATTTTCCCCGGCCCCCAGAGCGACCGACCAGCGAGGCTACCGGTGAACACCCCGTTGTTCATCTCCAGCTCGGTGCACAGCACGTGCTCGATGCCCAGCTCGCGGGCCATCGGCTCGGCCTGCAACCGGGTCGCCGACGTCGCGATGACCACGGTGTGGCCTCGGTTCTGATGGGCGCGCACCAGCCGCCACGCCCCATGGAACAGTGACCCGGCGACATGCCGGGTGAACAGCTGCTCGCCGAGTTCCATCAACTCGTCATCGGTGCGGCCCACCCAGCCGTGGAGTCCCCGCTGCATCAGATCGGTGAACGTGTCCTCATCGAGCGGGCCGGCCAGCGCAGCACGCAGAGTCCGCACCAACTCATCGGGCCCCAGTTCGAAGTTGCGAGCGCGGTGCGCATAGAGCGCACCGGCCGAATACCCCTCGATCAGGGTCCCATCGAAGTCGAAGAACGCCGCGATTCTCGGCCCGCCCGGCCCCGCCTTGATATCGGCGATGACATCTTCGACCGAGACCGCCGACGGTGATGATGTCATTGCGTCTCCTCGTTGGTGTCAGCGGCAGGGTGCCCGACCCCGACACCGGCGTGCCCGTCCTAATGGGGGTGACGTGCCCCGCGCGGTGCCGGGGTGGGTGGATTGTGGCGGTCACGGCCCCGGCCAATCCCACTATGAAGAGCCGACTCAGCGCGGCCAAGTGCCTGGGCACGAAATACCTCTAGTGAGGCGTATAAACCTCCCCACGTGGTGACGCGGCAGTGCAGCCGTGTCGGTCACACTCGCAGCACAAGCAGTCAGCGCAGGAAGGGGTAACGGATGCAGATTTCAGCCGCGGTGGTGCAGGAGGTGGGCGCGCCATTCACCCTCACCGACGTCGACCTACAAGACCCGGCCCCCGGTGAAGTCGTGGTGCAGATCGCCGGGGTCGGCATCTGTCACACCGATATCGCAGTCAAAGAGGGGCACATGCCATTCCCCTTTCCCGGCGTCCTGGGCCATGAGGGCAGCGGGACCGTAGTGTCCGTCGGCGCCGATGTGACGACCGTCGGTGTCGGCGATCATGTCGCGATCAGCTTCAACAGCTGCAACGCATGCCCCCGTTGCGCAACGAACGAACCGGCTTATTGCCACAACTTTCTTGAATACAACTTCGGCGGGGCCCGTCAGGATGGTTCCTCCGGGCTCACCGCCGGCGGCACCAAAGTGGCGGCCAATTTCTTCGGCCAGTCATCGTTGGCGACCCATGCACTGGCGCACGAACGCAACGTGGTCAAGCTCCCCCCGGGCGCTCCACTCGAACTGGTCGGACCGCTGGGATGCGGGATCCAGACCGGAGCCGGCGCGGTGCTCAACTCACTCGACGTCCAGCCCGGATCCACGGTCGTGATCGCCGGTGCCGGACCGGTTGGACTTTCGGCGGTACTGGCCGCCGTGGTGCGTGAAGCCGCGTCGATCATCGTGGTCGAGCCCCACCAGAACAGGCGGGACCTGGCCACCGAGCTGGGCGCCACCCACGTCGTTGACCCGCAAGCCGGCGAGCTTTCCGAGCAGATTCGACAAATCGTGCCCACCGGCACCGATTACGCCATCGACACCACCGCGGCGGGTCCCGTGGTTGAGCAGCTGCTTGCCTCGCTCGGGATGCGGGGGGTACTGGGGATGCTCGGCGTGCCCGCCGATCCGCAGGCCGCCTTTTCGGTCGGGCTGTTCCAGCCGCCGATGCTCGGCCTGACCATCCGCGGCATCGTCGAAGGCGACGCCGACCCACAGACGTTCATCCCTTATTTGCTGGATCTGCATGCTCAGGGGAAGTTTCCGTTCGACAAGCTGATCACCACCATGCCGATGACACAGATCAACGAGGCGGTGGCCGCCCAGCTCCGTGGTGAGATCCTCAAGGTCGTACTGACTCCGTGACCGTCACGAACGATCCGGGACGGCGCAAGACGGCCGTGGCTACGGCGGTCCTCGCCGGAAGTGCCCTTGCCACCACGCGCGCTTGGCGCAAACGAGGCAGGCCACGCGGCGAGCTCCCGCACCTGGAGCTCACCGCCGGCCACCGCGCCGGAATCGGTACGCCACTGCTACTGCTGCACGGCATCACGGCTTTCTGGCATGTGTGGTCGCCGGTGCTGCCGTATCTGGAACCACACCATGACGTCATCGCACCGACACTGCCGGGCCACGCCGGTGGACCGCCCGTGGACCCCCAGGTTGCGCCATCAGTTGACGCCCTGGCTGACGCCATCGAAGACGAGCTGGACCGACTGGGTTTGCAGACGGTCCACATCGCCGGGAACTCCCTGGGCGGGTGGCTCGGCATCGAACTGGCACGTCGCGGCCGGGCCCGGTCCCTGGTGCTGCTCAGTCCGGCGGGGGCATGGAAGTCACAGCGCCGCATCGAGTTACTCGCAGCCACCATACGACGTTCCGCCGGTACGCTCAGTCGCTACACTGCGCACGCCGACACCATCGCCACCAACCCCGCGCTGCGCTGGCTGCTGTTGTCCAGCCAGGTTGCCCACCCCGACCACGTAGCACCCGAATTGGTAGCGGCCACCGTCCGGGCCAGTGCCGCGTCGCCGGTCGTCGCGCCGCTGGCCCGAGTCCTGCCGCACGCCCAGGTGCAGCCACTACCGGCCGATCACGATTATCCGGTGCGGGTCGTCTGGGGCGATCGCGATCGGGTGTTGCCGTTCAAGCATTTCGGCGCGCCGATGCTCGAACGCATACCCGGAGCGGAATCGGTCCGGCTGGCCGGTGTCGGGCACGTACCGATGTCCGACGAGCCGGCCGCAGTGGCCAACCTGATCCTGGAAGTAACCCGTGAAGTCGACAAGACAGCCGTCTGAAATGCCCATCCTCGACGATGACGGACTGGCCTCATGGGGTGGTGGCCAGGATCTCAGCGCCTGGGAAGCCTTGATGTGGCGTGTTTCTGGCGACTATCGCGCCCGCTCGACCGGCGTAATAATCGAATTGCTCGACACCGAGCCGGACTGGGATCGGCTGGTCGCCGGGCATAGTCGTTTGACCCAGCAGGTTCCGCGCTTGCGGGAACGCGTCATCGAGCCACCCCTGCCGTTGGTTGCTCCGGCGTGGTCTCCCGACCCGCATTTCGACCTCGACTATCACTTGCAACGGGTGCGGTTGCCCGGAGACGGGTCGATGGCGGAACTGTATTCCCTGGCAGCCCAGTTCGCCGCGCGTCCGCTCGACCCGGAGCGTCCGCCTTGGGAGGCCCTGCTCGTGCTCGGCGTCGTGGGGGGTCAAGCCGCCTACCTGTTCAAACCTCATCACAGCCTCAGCGACGGGATCGGTCTGCTCCAACTGCTGGACCTCGCCCATGGACACCGCCGGGACCACAGTCCGGCCGACGATCGGCCGATACCCCGACCTCGACGTCGGGAATCACCCGAGGGACTGCTGGCGAATCGGCTGGCCGCCACGATCGTCGGCCTTCCTGGAAGGGCACTTCGCGACACCGTCCGCCTCGCCGGCAGGTTTGTCGACGACCCCATCGGAACAACCACCGACGCCATGAAATTCGCCGCTTCACTGCGGCGTGTGCTCACACCTCCGGACGCACCCCACTCCCCCGCCCTGAGCGGCAGCGGATCCGGTTACCGATTGGACGCCTTCGACGTACCGTTGGACGGCCTGAAATCCGCCGGACGGGCAGGCGGAGGTTCAGTCAACGACGCATTCCTGGCAGGCCTAATGGGCGGGCTCCGCCGCTACCACGAAAAGCTCTCCATCACTGTGGATTCCATGCCCATTGCATTCCCGGTCAGCCTACGCACCGACACCGATCCAATGGGCGCCAACAAGTTCGCCGGCGCCCGGTTCGTCGCACCGGTCGGCGAAGCCGATCCCAAGGCACGCATCGCCGCCATCCACAACCTCATCGTGGATGCACGTATGGAGCCCGCGCTCGGATTTCTCGACCTTCTCGCGCCGGTACTCAGTCGCCTGCCGGGGATAGTACTCACTCGGATCACCGGCGAGATGACCGGACTGTCTGACCTACAGGCGTCAAACCTCGGGGCGATCGGCCGTCCGCTGTACCTGGCGGGTGCACGGGTGACCCGCATCTACCCGATGGGACCGCGACCGGGTATCCCCGCCATGGCGACGATGCTGACTTATCAGGGAACCTGTTGTATCGCGGTCAACTTCGACCCGGAAGCCATCGCCGACGCCACAGCATTCGCAACTTGCCTCCGTGAGGGATTCCAGGAAGTGATCGCGCTGGTCGACGCGGTGTTACCCCCAAAGTAGGAACGACAACCCCCCCTAATGGTGACGCGCTGGTCCGCCGGCGCGGTGAGACTTGAGTTACTAAATCCTCGCCCCACGAACTCTCGCACCAGACAGCAGAAAGAGGACACTCGTGACGACCGCCCAGCACACCGAAGCAGCAATCCTGCCCGACGAGATCGCCCGACAGATCGTGCTCCCCGAGGGCCACGCCGACCTTGACGCGCTTTTCGCCGCCTACAAATGGGCGCGGAACAACATGCCGGTGGGCAAGGCCATCGTGGAGGGGTACGACCCGCTGTGGCTGATCACCAAGCACGCTGACATCCAGGAGGTCGAAACCCTCTCTGAGGTCTTCTGTGCCGGCGGCGGCGAGGAGAACCCGGGTTCGCACAACCCGATCCTGACGAATCAGGCCGGCGACGAGTTCACCAAGAGTCTCCTCGGCGGAAGCCTGCGCATCCTCGATGCGCTGCCCTACATCGACCCACCAGAGCACAGCGAGGCCAAAAACGCGGTGTTCGACTCGCTGCGGCCGGTCAACCTCAAACAGTACGAAGAACGGATTCGCGGACTCGCCGGGGACTCCATTGCGCATCTCGTCGACATCACCGCGGCCGGGAAGACGATCGAGGTCATCGACGACTTCGCCATGGCCTACCCGCTGCGCGCGCTGATGTCACTGGTCGGCATACCGCAGCAGGAATACCCACGGATGCTCAAGCTGACCCAAGAGTTCTTCGGCGCCGCAGACCCGGAACACCAGCGTAGCGATATCGTGGTGACCCCGCAGCAAATGGCAGAGCAGTTTGCCGCCACTATCCAGGACTATTACGGCTACTTCGACACCATCGTCGAAGACCGCCGCGCTCATCCCACTGAGGATCTGGCCACCGTGATCGCCTGCGCCAAGAAATCCAATGGCGAGCACTTCTCGAAGACGGAATGCTACGGCCGCTACATCGAATTCGCCACCGCCGGGCATGACACCACCTCCGCGACTTTGGCTGGCACACTTCGGCTACTGGCCGAACACCCCGATGTTTTGGCCCGGGTCAAGGCGGACATGAAGTTGCTGCCCAACCTCATCAATGAGGCGCTGCGGTTGGTGTCGCCGGTCAAACACTTCATGCGCCTCGCGCTGTCGGACTACACATTGCGCGGACAGACCATCAAGGCCGGGGACAGGCTGATGCCGTTGTTCCAGTCGGGCAACCGCGACGAAGACGTGTTCGCCGACGCCGACACGTTCAACATCGACCGCAAGCCCAACCCGCACCTCGGGTTCGGCTTCGGCACACACACCTGCCCGGGCCAGCACGTCGCCAAGATGGAACTGAGGGTGATGTTCGAGGAGTTGCTGCCGCGCCTGGAATCCATCGAGTCGGCTGGACCAGGCCAAGTGACCCAGACCAATTTCGTTGGCGGACTCAAGCACTGGCCCGCCAAGTTCACCTTCACCTCCTAGGCGGATCAGCAATGACGACGATCGATTACCCGCAGCTCTACATCGGTGGCAAGTGGGTTACTCCCGTCAGCCACGAAACCATCAAGGTCCATTCCGCGACCACCGAGGACCGCATCGGCTCGGTGCCGCGCGGCAGCGAAGCCGATATCGACGCCGCTGTCGTTGCGGCGCGAGCCGCATTCGACGCCACCGACGGGTGGGCAACCTGGCACCCCAAGGAACGCGCCGAAGTCCTTGAGCGGTTCGCGGTGGAGCTGGAAGCACGCGGGGCTGAGACGGCCCGCCGGGTCTCCATGCAGAACGGCATGCCGATCTGGGTCGCGGAACAGTTCGAGGCCGGCTTCCCAGCGCTGCTGCTGCGCTACTACAGCGGCCTGATGACCAATGCTCCCGTTGAGGAAGCCCGCCCCGGCATGATGGGCGGCACATCATTGGTGTCGAAGCAGCCGGTGGGCGTTGTCGGTGCGATCGTTCCCTGGAATGTCCCACAAGGGATTACGTTCCTCAAACTTGCACCCGCGCTGGCCGCTGGTTGCACCTTTATCCTCAAGCCAGCCGAAGAGACTGTGCTCGACGCATTCCTGATGGCCGAAGCCGCCGCTGCAGCGGGACTACCAGACGGGGTGCTCAACGTGGTCCCCGGTGGCCGCGACGTCGGCGCCTACCTTGTCGCACACCCGGGTATCGACAAGGTTTCGTTCACCGGATCCACCACTGCCGGGCGGTGGATCGCCGAGACATGCGGGCGCCTCCTTCGACCTGTGACCCTTGAACTCGGCGGCAAGTCCGCTGCCATCATCCTCGACGACGCTGACCTATCCGGCATGATCGAGCCATTCTTCGGATGCACTCTGCTTAACAACGGCCAAATCTGTTGGCTCAACACCCGAGTGTTGGCTCCTCGTAGCCGATACTCGGAAATTGTCGACACCATAACCGATTTGGCGAGTTCTCTGGCCATCGGTGACCCGTTGGATCCCGCCACAAAGATCGGCCCCCTGGTGTCGAAGCAGCAGCGCGACCGTGTCGAAGGCTACATCGCCAAAGGCAAGAGTGAAGGTGCCCGGCTCACCACCGGTGGTTCGCGGCCGGCAGGCCTTGACCGTGGCTGGTTTCTGGAGCCCACCATCTTCGCCGACTTGGACAATGAGGCGACGATATCGCGGGAAGAGATCTTCGGACCGGTGCTCTCGGTGATCCCTTATTCCGACGAAGCCGAAGCCGTCGCACTGGCCAACGACAGTGTCTACGGATTGGGTGGCAGTGTGTGGTCATCAGATCCCGAACGCGCGACCGACATCGCACGGCGCGTTCGTTCCGGCACGGTGGGGGTCAATCACTACGTCAATGATCCCGTCGCCCCGTTCGGCGGCATCAAACAAAGTGGGATGGGTCGCGAGCTCGGCCCCGAAGGGCTGCACGGATTCCAGGTGTACAAGTCCATCTATCTGCCGCCGACAGCCTGACACCTGTCGCGGATGGAGCCCGAAGACATGTCTGCACCTGCCGTCACCAAGCCCACAGCCAGCGTACGTGAGTTCACGGCCGATCTGGTCGTGCAACGACGCACTACGCCCGCCGATGGCGTGGTGGTCTTGGACCTGGGTGCTCCTGGAGGCCAGGATCTGCCGCGCTGGGAACCCGGTGCCCACATCGATCTCATTGTGAGTGACGGATTAACCCGGCAATACTCGCTATGCGGTGATCCACACAGTCCTGCTACGTGGCGCGTCGGGGTGCTCCTCGACCCCAACAGTCGCGGTGGTTCACGCTACGTCCACGAGAAGCTCAGCGAGGGCGCCATCGTGCGAGTACGTGGCCCCCGCAACAATTTTCCGCTTGTCGATACAGCGAGCTATCGGTTTATCGCCGGGGGTATCGGTATCACCCCGATCTTGACGATGATCGAATCTGCGGAGCGCGGAGGCAACGACTGGACCTTGCTATACGGCGGACGCACCCGGGCGTCCATGGCCTTCGCGGAAGAGCTGGCCGCCCGCCATCCGGAACGAGTCACGGTGTGGCCGCAGGATGAGTGCGGGCTCCTCGATCTGGAGACGCTACTGAAGGATCCACCGCTCGACGCCCTGGTGTATTGCTGTGGGCCGGAGCCGCTGCTGGCGGCGGTCGAACAGCACTGCGCCCACTGGCCGGCCGGTGCGCTGCACATCGAACGATTCGCCGCCAAGGCGTCGCCTGTCGAGCAAGCCGGTGAGGCGCTGGAGTGTTTCGAGGTGGTGTGCCAGCGGTCGGGGGTCACCTTGCAGGTGGAAGCGAACCAGTCGATCTTGGAAGTCCTTGAAGCGAACGGTGTTCCCACACTTTCCGCCTGCTATGAAGGAATCTGCGGAACCTGTCAGACTCGGGTCCTGGAAGGTGCCGTCGATCACCGCGACTCGGTACTCAGCGAAGCCGAGCAGGCGTCCGGCGAAGTCATCATGACATGCGTATCCCGATCCCGTACTGAGAAGCTGGTGCTGGACCTGTGAGCAACTACCCGAAGAATTGCTGGTACGTTGCGGCGACCTCCGACGAAATCACCGACTCACCGCTGGGTCGACGCCTGCTCGGCGAAGACGTCGTATTGTGGCGCGGCGCGAGCGGCGTCGTCACGGCGTTCGAGAACCGCTGCGCACACCGGGCATTCCCGTTGTCACACAGCCGTGTCGACGGAGACCGGTTGGTGTGTGGCTATCACGGATGCACCTATGCCGCCGATGGGGCTTGCGTACATATCCCGTCGCAGCCCCGCGTTCCGATCGGGATGAACGTCCCGGTATTCCCGCTCATTGAGGAACCACCATTCGTCTGGATCTGGACGGGATCGCCGGCCGCCGCTGCCAGCAGCCAACCGCCCAGCGCAGTCTGGGTCAACGACGCCGGATGGACCACGTTCGCAGATTCCTGGCGGGTGAACGCGAACTACATGATGATCCACGAGCACTACCTGGACTTCAGCTATGCCACCGTCGTGCACGCAAACGATATCCCCAAGGAAATCGGGAGTATGCCAGCCTTCAGCGACGTCGAGATATCCGAAACCACCGTGACCTACACCCGAATCATGCCGGAAGCCTCCCTCACCGACTGGCAAGCCGACGCCACGGGACTCGACCAAGACCGCAAGTACAAACACCGTGAGAGCGGTACATTCGTCTCACCCGCTATGCACCGCCAATATTGGGATGTCGAGACCTCCGCCGGCAAGGACTACACCACTACCCGAACCCACGCGATAACACCCGAGACTGCTTGCACCACTCACGTGTTCATGCAATCGTCTCGGAACTACTCAACGGATCGCCACGAGGCGACCAGCCGGCTCAGGTCATTCCTCGCCCAGGTCGCCGAACGCGACACGGCCATTCTGGAGATGGCAGCGCGCCATTCAGGGTACGACGCATGGCGCGGCGGCGTTGAGTTCCAAGCCGACCTGGCTTCCCTCAGGGCACGACGCATTGTCGGAGTGATGCTGGCCAAGGAAGCGGGTCCACACGCACTGCGTCCCGGTCTTGCGCCCAACACCCGCGAAGATTCGCTCAGTCCCCTGCAACCCCTCACGAGTTAGGAACACCTGACGGCATGAACTTTCACGATGTGGTCAAGATCCTGGATGAGTCGGTCGGCGGCCCCGATGCCGATGTCGCCTCGCATGGACCGTTTTGGCGCGACGTCACCCGGGACCAATTCGTCGCCATGAAGGTGGGCGGACGGATGCTTGTGGCCCTGGGCGATGGGGCGCGCTCCAATCTGGTGCTGTCACTGAAAGGTGAGGCACCGTTCGGTTCGGATCTTCCAGAACGCACCAAAGGTGCGGTCACGCCCCGCATGCCGTCTTATCTTCCCCCAGTGCCGGCCGAGTCCATCGATGTGATCGAACAGTGGATCAACCAGGGATGCCCGGAGTGAAGTACCCAGGGGCGAGGGGCACACGAAGGAGTCGGAAATGCGGAATCTGCTGAATCTTTTGCGGCCGTTAATCTCCGCGGTACTGACGCTGGGATTGCTAAGCACTACAACCGTCGTCGGTGCCGGCGGCACTGCTCATGCAGCCCACGAGACCTTGATGGTGCCATCGGCGGCGATGGGCCGCGACATACCGGTGGCTTTCCTGCCCGGCGGCCCGCATACGGTGTATCTGCTCGACGCGTTCGACGCCGGCCCCGATGTGAGCAACTGGGTTACCGCCGGTAACGCGATGAACACGCTTGCCGGTAAAGGGGTCTCGGTGGTTGCTCCCGCGGGCGGCGCCTACAGCATGTACGCCGACTGGGAGCGGGACGGCAGCAAGCAGTGGAACACATTCCTATCCAGCGAGCTGCCGGACTGGTTGGCAGCCAACAAGGGACTGGCGCCAGGCGGCCACGCCGTCGTGGGCGCCGCACAGGGCGGATACGCAGCGGTGGCGCTAGCGGCGTTCCACCCCGAGCGATTCCGCTACGCGGGCTCGATGTCAGGCTTCCTATATCCATCTGAAACCGCGATGAGCGGCGCGATAAACAACGGCTTGTCGAATTTCGGCGGGGTGAACTCCGACGACATGTGGGGAATGCCCCAACTCGGCCGGTGGAAGTGGCATGACCCCTACGCGCACGCAGCATTGCTGGCGCAGAACAACACCCGGCTGTGGATCTTCAGCCCGCAGACCTTGACTGCCAGCAACCCAGCCGCGATGTTGGGTGTCGCCGACCTCGCACAGAGCACCAACAAGATGTTCTACGCCCAATACCGGGGCGTCAGCGGGAGCAACGGCCACTTCGACTTCCCGGTCAGCGGTGACCACGGCTGGACGACCTGGGGCCCGCAACTAAGTGCCATGTCCGGTGATATGACCAGGGCCATCCGCTAATGCCCGTGTTGAGAAGTCAAGTTGAGCCTGATCATGCCGCCGTGTGGAATGACGCGTCTGTGTTGACCCCGGTAGCGGATACGGACGGTCACAATCGCCGATCTACCCGGGACAGAGCGCGGAGAACACCGGAGTGCTGGAAATCTTTCGAGGTGTTGTTGCCAGTTGACCTGACCGCGGAGCAGGTCATCGACCGGATCAATACGCAAATTCGGCTCAATGCGGCCGACGCAGGCGACTTCGTCCAGCGCACCCGCATCGATTCGCTGGAGCATCATTCAGATGGCTGGTGTCGATGGTTGGCCGCTTATCTACCTGGACCTCCTGGCACATTTCCGACGGCAATAACCGAGACACAACAGCATCGCGATCAGCTGTCAGACCGGACCGCCCCGCTGAAAACCTAGGTGCTGGCGTTACCCCATTCGACGACGTAGGAACAGACGGCGTGCGGGGGGATCCGGGGGACATCGCGAGCTTCTTCTCCTGACACCCGCTTAGCCCGGCGCGCTGCCGATCACCCCGTCGGCCTCCAACGCCGCGATCTCGGCGTCGGACAGGCCCAGCTCGCGCAGCAGTTCGTGGTTGTGCTCACCGAGCAGCGGAGCGGGCCGGCGGTGGAATTGTTTGGGCCCATGCGTCGACCGCACCGGCAGGGTGCTGTGCCGCACGGCGGGGTTGACCGGATGGGCCACCTCTTCGAAGAAGCCGCGGTGCGCCAACTGCTCCAACTCGGCCTGCCGGTGCGGCTGCAGCGCTTTGGCCACCGGTACCCCGACCGGCCACAGCGCCTCGACGATCGCGTCGCCGCTGCGTTCCGCGCACCAGGCACCGAGTCGGGCATCGATGGCGTCGTGCTGTTCGCGGCGCCCCGCAGCAGTCGCCAGTGCCGGGTCGCTCGCCCAGTCCGGCGCACCCAGCGCGTCACGAAGCGCCTCCCACTGCCGATCGGTGGCGACCGCGATCGCCACCCAACAGTCCAGGCGGCCGAACTCGTCGATATCGGCGGTGCGGTAAAGGTTCTGCGGGGCCGCAGTCGGTCCACGGTTGCCATCGCGCTGCAGCAGCGCACCGTACGCCGAGTACTCGATCACCTGCTCGGCGGCGATGCTGAGTGCGGCGTCGACCATCGCCGCCTCCACCAGCACGCCCTCGCCGGTGCGGTCGCGGTGCTCCAGCGCCAGCAGCAGGGCGTTGAGGGCGTGCACCCCGGCGTTCGGGTCGCCCACCGAGTACGGCTCGTACGGATTGCGTTCGGGGAATCCGGTCAACCAGCTCACCCCCGACGCGGCCTCGATGACATAGGCGAACGCCGGGTTGTCGCGCCACGGGCCGTCCAGCCCGAATCCGGGCATACGCACCATGATTGCGCCGGGTTGCAGCGCTCGGACGGAGTCGAAGTCCAGCCCGATCTGCTCGAGGACCCGCGGGGTGAAGTTCTCCACGATCACGTCGGCCGTCGCGATCAGCTTCCGCAGCACGGCACGGCCCGCCGCGTGCTGCAGGTCGACGGTGAGGCCCGACTTGTTGGTGTTCAGCGCGGAGAAGATCGGCGAACGCTCCCACCACTGTGGTTCGCTGACCGGGATTCCGGCGATCAACCGGGTTCCGTCCGGTCTGCGGGCGGACTCCACGTGGATGACCTCGGCGCCGAGCATCGCCAGCGGATGCGTGCAGCTCGGACCGGCCCAGAATGTGGTCAGGTCCAGTACCCGCAGGCCGCTGAACGGCAGGGCTTCGGCGCGGTAATCGTCGGCGGGCTCCGGCCGGGCCGCCGGCGCCGATGACCGGTAGCGCTCGGTGTGTTCACCGAGGCGCGGCGCGGGCCCCGGCGGCCGAAGCTCCACCGGGTGCAGACGGTAGGGCCGGTCGGGCTGGGTGAATCCGTCGCGAGGGTTGGTGACGAACGATTTCCGCTCCACGAAGTGGTCGAGTTCGGTGACGTTGGCGCCGTTGGCAACCGGGGCGTTGGGGATACGGAAGGCGGTGGCCAGGTCGCGGATCTCCTCGACCGTCTGCTCTTTCACCCAGGCGTAGATCTCCTCGGCCTTCTCGTTGGCCTGTTGGGTGATCGACAGCGGCGAGTCCTCGTCGATCCACTCCGGATGGCCCGTCATCGCGCACAGGTCGAACCACTGCTGGGCGGTGCCGCAGCCGACATCGACCAGGCCGTCCTTGGCCGAGGCGATACCGGGGACGGTGACCTTGCGGGCGTCACGCCAGGGCCGGCCGAGCATCTCGAAGTAGGTGACCGGGTAGTAGGTCAACCCCAGGATCTGGGTTTCGAGCATCGACAGGTCCAGCAGGTCCCCGGCCGCGCCGTTGCGCCGGGCGAACCAGGAGGTCAGCGTCATCGCGCTGGCATACGCACCCGTCAGGTATTCCCCGACCTGGCCACCCACGAATGCCGGTGGCAGATCGGGTGATCCGCGCCCGATCCCGAACACACCGCCCGACCAGGCCTGCAGTGTGAACTCGGTGGCGGCCCGGTCATGCCACGGCCCGTGAAGCCCGAACGGGGTGATGGCGGTGACGATCAGGCGCGGGTGGTCGCGGCGAATCCGCTCGGGCGCGAAATGTTCGGCCACCGCCGAACCGCCCGACCACACCACCGCATCCGCTCCGGCCAGCAGTGTGTGCACGAACTCGGTGTCAGTGTCCGGGTCAGCGACAACACTGTGCTTGGCACCGGCCAGGAAGCTGAACAGCGCGCCGTCCTGCCCGGTGTCGGCCCCCGACGCTGACCAGTGCCGCAACGAATCCCCCTGCGGCGGCTCCACTTTGATGACGTGGGCGCCGCCGTCGGACAGCAGCCTGGTGCAGTAGGCACCGGCGATTCCGGTGGACAGATCGACGACGGTGAAACCGTCCAGCGGCATCACCGGCTAGTTGTCCTTGTTACGACTGGACTTGCTCAACCGGAAGTCCGGGGGGAATTTGGCGTCGTTGTCCTTGACCGCGCCGGACAGGCCGGCGTCGATGGCCTCGTCGAGCATCAGGTCGTCGGTGTCCGGGGCGACTCCGGAGCCCATCGATTCGAAGAACGCCGACAGCAGGCTGCCCATGTACTCGCCCTGGTGCTGCTTGTAGACCTCGAAGAACATCTTCTGCATGAACACCGTGTCCACCGGGCGGTTGCGGGCACAGGCAAGCGCGTATTTGGCCACTTCGTCTTCGAGCTGATCGCGGGGCACGACCCTGTTGAGGAAGTTGCACTTGTCCATGTCGGCGGCGGTGAACGGGCGCCCGGTGAACACCATCTCGGAGAACTTGCGCAGGCCCATCATCTGCACCCAGGTCCACATCCGCGGGCCCCAGCCGTAGTAGCGGAACGACGGATGGCCGAACAGTGCGTCATCGGAGGAGATCACCAGGTCGGCATCGGCGGCCTGGTAGAAGTGCCAGCCGTAGCAGTAGCCCTTGGCCTCGACGATGCTGATCTTCTTGAGTTCCTGCAGCGGCCGGTTACCGGCTTGAACGTTGGCGTACCACGCGCTGATCGTGGCACCGTTGCGAAAGGTGCCCTTGGGTGGATAGGTGACGTCTTCCCCCAGTGCGCCCTCCAGCTTCAGCTCGGCCAGCCGCAGATCCGGGTTGTCGACGCCTTCCATGAATTCGGGCAGGTCGGCTCCACTGCCCAGATCGGCGCCGACACCGCGGATCACCACCACCTTGACGTCGTTGTCGACACTGGCGCCGCGCAGCAGATCCGCGTATCGCAGCCGCGCGGCCGACGTCGGCGCGTTCAGGTACTCCGGCCGGTCGAAGGTGATCGTCGCGATCTTGGTGTCCGGGTCCTTGTGGTAGCGGATGATCTCTTCGGCCGACGGCCGTGCGGATTCGCCCATGTCACTTCACTTCCGGCCGGAGCGGACTGCTGGACAGCACTTCGTGGCCGCCCTCGGTGATCAACACCGCTTCGCGGGCGAACACCGCACCCACACCGGGCTCGAAGACGTATCCGGTGACGGCCAGCGCCATGCCCGCCTCCAGCTGTTCGGCGGCTGCGGTCGCCGGGAGTTGCGCCGACACCACCGGTGGATCGAACCCGAGCCCGAGCCCGTGCGCCACCGGCACCGGTGGGAGCGGTTCGCCGGCCGCGGCGTAGGCGTCCAACAGCTCGCTGCTGGCCACGCCCGGCCGTATCCGCTCGGCAAGGTTGCGCCACAGTGAATCCCACCGCTGATACAACGCGTCGGTGGCGGCCGTGGGCGGTCCGACGGGGTAGGTCCGGCCCACCTCACCGACGTAGCCGCAGGCCAGCACTCCGGCCGAAAACGCCACCAGGTCCCCGGACTGCACTCTGCCGCTGCCCGCCACGCGTCGCCACGGGTGCTCCCGGGAGGTCACCCAGGCGACGTCCTGGGTGGCCGGGGTGCTGTAGCCGCCGGCGGTCATCGCCTCCAGCAGCACACCGGTCAGGGTCTGCTCGCTGACGCCGGGCTCCAACGCGGCCACTGCGACCGCCATGGCCGACTCGGCGACCTGCACGGAGGTTCGCAGTGCGGCCACCTCGTCCGGTGTCTTGATGCGGCGGGCGGCTCGCATCGCCAGTTCCCCGTCGACCAGTTCCGCCTTCGGGAAGGCCATCGGCAGCAGTTGGGCGAACAGCGGTGACATCGCGTCGGTGCCCACCCGCCGGGCGGTGGCCGCACCGTCGATACGCGCCAGGTTCGCGATGGTGTTGGTGGGATTCCAGGAGATGCCGTAGAGATTCTCGTGCGGAATGTCTTCGGGCACACCCTCATCCCAGGTGCTGAGCAGGTGGATCGCCCCGGTGGCGCGCACCAGCACGCAGGACGGCCCGAACGGGCGGGTGCCCGCCACCCAGAGCTGCGGCGCCCCGGTGATGTAGCGGATATTGGCCTGCCGGCCCAGCACCAGCACGTCCAGGTCGTGGGCTTCCATCTGCGCCAGCGCCCGCTCGCGCCGCCCACCGCGCAGCGCGACGGAGTCCGGCAGAACCTCGGCGGTCATCGTCATGATCCTTCCCCGTAGGGCGTATACGGGTAGTCGGTCAACGCAATCCAGCCTTCCTCGGTGACGACCACCACTTCTTCGCCGCGGTAGCCGCCGGTGCCGTCCTCCCACACCACCGGCTCGAGCACCAGCACCATCCCGGGCTCGAAGGCGAAGTTGTTGTCGAACTCGTCGCCCAGATCGGTGCCGATCATCGGCATCTCCGCGGCGTTCACCCCGATGCCGTGGCCGAGGTAGAAGTGCGGCAGCCAGGGCCGGGTTCCACCGTTGGCCGCGATCGCCGCCCGGGCCAGGTCACCGGAGGTCACTCCGGCCCGCAGCACCCCGCGCACGGCGTCGAGGATCTCCCGCCACCGCCGGTACTGCGCCTGCTGCCGGGGATTCGGGTCGGCCCCGACCACCCAGGTGCGGCCGAAGTCCGAGCAGTAGCCCCCGTAGGTGATCGAGACGTCGGTCCACAGCACGTCACCGGCCTTCAGTTCGCGCTCGGTGGACAGCAGCGGCAGTGCCAGATCGCCGTGGGTTGTCCAGACCCCGGATTCGCGGGTGTCGGGCATGACCTGCCAGATCGGTTCCAGCATGCTGGCGCTGGCACCCAATTCGAAGGCGTGCCGCAGGAATTGGGCCGACAGGTCGATCTGGCGGATGCCCGGCGCCAATGCGGCCTGCACGTCAACCATGGCCTCGTCGGTGATCCGGCAGGCGGTGCGGATGCAGGCCAGCTCGTCGACGGTTTTGATCATCTTGGCGGCGCTGACGACCTGGGACGCATCCACCGGCCGGCCGGCCGGAAAGAGCCGATCGGAGGCGCGGCGCATCGCCCCGGTGCACTCGTCGATCCCGATCACCGCGTTGCCGGGGATCAGGCCGGCCAGCACTCGCGCGAAATGCTCGACCCCTTCGTCGAATTCGAGGTACACCGGGCCGTGCAGATGGTCTCCGGGCAGGTCGGACTCGCCGGATGCACCCTCCCGGAACGGCAGGAACAGGTGCGGCCACTCATCGCCGGCGAGCACGATCGCCACTGGACGTTCGACGTGCGACAGCCCGGCATCGCCGAGCCGCCAGCTGGTTCCGGTGGCGTAGGTGACGGCGTTGTTTCCCAGCAGGATCAGCGCGTCGACGCCGCGGTCGGCCATCGCCGCCCGCAGTCGCGCCCCGGTCTCCCGGCGCAGCCGGGCCCGGTCCGGGACCTCGGGTATCTCGATCCCGCCGGTGGTTGCCGATAGTGATGTGGGCGCGCTCATCACAACCCCAGGAAGGTTTTGACGTTGCCGCTGACCACCTTCGCCGCGTCCTGCGGTCCGAGCGCTGCCACGACGTTGGCCAGTGATTTCTCCGAGTAGCCGAAGGTGCTCTCGTTGTGCGGGTAGTCCGACGACCACATCACCTTGTCCACCCCGATCTGGTCGATCAGCCGCAGGCCGAGCGGGTCGACCATGAACGACGCGCTCATGTGGGTGTCCCAGTAGTGCCGGATGTCGTGCTGCAGCTGGTGGGTGAACATGTGCTGGTAGGACGCGAGCAGATGTTCGGCGTCCTGCAAGGCCGTAGGCACCCAGGCGATCCCACCTTCGAACCAGCCGACCCGCAGTCCCGGATGACGGTCCAGGATGCCGGAGAAGATGTATTTGGCGAACTGCTCGCGGAACGAGTCGACATTGACCATCATGCCCACCACGACACTGTTGACCTCGCACGGCGTCTTCGGCGGGGTTTCACCGATGTGGTGGGTGATCGGCAGCCCGGCCTGCTCGATCTCATCCCACACCGGATCCATCACCCGGGCACCGAAGTCGATGATGTTGCCGTCGTCATCCTTGCCGGGGTTCAGCGGCAGCAGGAACGTCTTGAGCCCCAAGGACTTCAGCTCTTCCAGGGTGCGCCTGGTGCCGGCGGGGTCCCACCAGTTGATGAGACCCACCCCGTAGAAGTGGCCGTTCGACCGCTCCTGCAGCTCGGCCATGTACTCGTTGTAGATGCGGAAGACCCGCTCCCGCAGCTCCTTGTCGGGGAAGTGGAACAGTGCCAGCACCGCGTTGGGGAAGGCCAGTTCCCTGTCCACGCCGTCGGTGGCCAGCTCGGCGATGCGGGCCTCGATGTTGCTGCTGGCGGCGCCGGCCAGGTCGTCGTACTGCATGAGTACCGCCGAGAAGTCGCCCGGCAGGAACGACTGTCCCTTGCGGCCGACCATGTACGCGCCGTCCTCGTACCAGATCCGGGGCGCCTTGTCCTTGAGGTCCTCGGGGAACCGCTCGAAGAAGATGTCGTCGGCGATCGAGATGTGGTTGTCAGCGGAGAACACCTCGGTGCCGACCGGAAGGCCGACCCCACCCAAGCCGACGCCGGCCTGACCGTGACGGTCTTTGGGCGCGCCGTAACCGCCGGGCGGATAGAACGTGGTGTCTCGAGTTGATGTGCTGGACATGTCAATCCACTCCAATCGGGCGGGTTACCAGGTGACGGGAAGTTCGTAGACTCCGTAGGCGAGCCGGTCATTCTTGAACGGGATCTCGTCGATGCCCACCGCCAGCTTCAGCGTCGGGATGCGGCGGAACAGGGTGCGGAAGGCGATCACCATCTCGGCGCGGGCCAGCTGCTGGCCGACGCACTGATGCGGGCCAAACCCGAACGCCATGTGCTGGCGCGCCGGGCGAGCCAGGTCGAGCACTTCGGGCTCGGGGAAGGCCGTGGCGTCCCAGTTGGCCGGCGCCAGGTCGATGATGATGCCGTCACCGGCCCGGATCGTCTGGCCGGCGACCTCGATGTCCTCCAATGCCACTCGGCGCTGGCCGGTGTGGATGATCGACAGGTAGCGCAGCAGTTCCTCGACCGCGTTGGCGATCGCGGCGTCGTCGTCGCCGCGGAAAACCGCGGTGCGCTCGGCGATCTTGTCGGGCTCGCCCAGCAGCGCCACGATGCCCAGGCCGATCATGTTCGCGGTGGTCTCATGGCCGGCGATGAGCATCCCGGTGCCCAGCTGGGTGGCCTCGCGGACCGACAGGTCGCCGTTTTTCACCCGCTTACCCAGGTCGGAGACCATGTCGTCGGCCGGTTCGGCCATCCGGGCCTCCAGCAGCCGGATCAGGTACTTGGAGAGTTCGGTGGCACCCTCGGCGAGGTCGTCGGAGGTGGCGTTGCGGTCCACGCCCATGGTGGCGTGCTGCTGGAAGAACTCGTGGTCCTCGTAGGGCACGCCGAGGAGTTCGCTGATGACCAGCGACGGAATCGGCAGCGCGAATCCCTCGATCAGGTCGGCCGGCTGCGGGCCGGCCAGGATCGCGTCGAGGTGTTCGTCGGTGATGCGTTGCGCGACCGGGGTCAGCGCGTCGACGCGTTTCATGGTCAGTGCCGGGGACAGGATTCGGCGGTACCGGATGTGTTCGGCGCCGTCGGTGGTGAACACCGACTTGGGCCGGTGGTCGACGCTGGCGCGCATCATCTCGTTCCAGTGCGGGAAGCCGGGCTGGTGGTCGTCGACGCTGACCCGGGGGTCGGAGAACAGGGTGCGCACCGCCTCGTAGCCGGTGATCAGCCACGGCGTGCTGCCGTCCCAGATCCGCACCCGACTCAGCGGAGCCTGCGCGGCCAGCGCCATGGTCTCCGGCGGCGGGGCGAACGGGCACCGGCCGTCCCGGCTCATCGGGTACTCCGGTGTTTCGGTGGCCGCCATGGTGGTTGCGTCGGTCACGCTCTACTCCTCAACGATCTTGATTGCTCCGGACGGACAGACTGCGACCGCCTGGCGAACGGCCTCGGCCAGTTCTTCGGGCGGGTTCTCGTCGAGCAGGACGACGACGCCGTCCTCATCACGCTGGTCGAACACCCGGGGCGCCAGTGCGGCGCACTGCCCCGATGACGCGCAGATGTTCTGGTCGGCGGTGACTTTCATTACGAACCTCCCGTGACCGGGGCGCGCCACATCCCGACGATCGCGTCGATCAGGTTGGAACTCGCCTCGTGCCAACTGGTTTTCGGTCTGCCACCCGAGGCCAGCGTGCGTTCCCAATCCGCGCAGGTGTGCATCAGCAGGTTGCGGGCCATCACGTTGCGGGCCTGGCGGACCGGGGCCGGCAGGTCCGGCAGGCAGCGGTTGATGCCCTCGATGACCTGCACCAGAGACGGCGAACTCAGCGCGTCCTGGACGACGATGTCGTGGTAGGCCGGGTCGGCCATCACCTGCGCGGCGAACCGCGCATACCAGGTCGGGTTGCCCAGCGCGGCAAGATGATCGGTGAGCGGGGAGACCAGACACGACACCCAGTCGCGCAGTTCGGCCGAATCCACGGCGCCGACGACCATCTGCTCGCGTAACAGCTCGACGGGCGCCCGGTGCCGGCGCTCGATCTCTCGCACCAGGTCGGTTTTGGTGCCGAAGTGGTAGCCGACCGCGGCGTTGTTGCCCTGGCCGGCGGCCTCACTGACCTGACGGTTGGAGACCGCGAACACCCCGTGCTCGGCGAAGAGCCGCTCCGCGGCGGTCAATATCGCTTCCCGCGTGTTGTTGGCCCGGTCAGCTCGCACGGCCTTGTCAGCGGTGGTCACCGCGCCAGTCAATCGCGGATCATCAATTAAGTCAAGCGATTGATTTAATTGGTTTGGTCCTCGGTTCGCTTGGCGCGGCGCCGGATGGCCTTGCCCGCCACCGTCCCGCCGTCCACCGGCAGCACGACACCGGTCACGTAGCGGGATCGGTCACCGGCGAGATACAGCGCAGCCTCGGCGACGTCGTCCGGGGTGCCCTCGCGCTGCAGCGGCCGATCGGCGCGCATGGTCTCACGGATGCGCTCCTCGAACCTTTTGAGCTCGGCGGACTCGGTCTCGGTGGATGCCGACTGCAGCAGCGGGGTGGGGATGTTGCCGGGGGCGATCGCGTTGACCCGGACCTCGTAGTGGGCCAGCTCGATCGCCGCGGACTTGGTGAACTGGATGACCGCCGACTTGGAGGCGCGATATGTCATCACCCCGCCGCCGGCCTGGATACCGCCGATCGAGGTCAGGTTGATGATCGATCCGCCGCCGTGGGAGGCCATGTGCCGGGCGGCATCGCGGGTGCCGGCCATCACCCCGAGCACATTGACCGCCATGATCTTGTCGAAGTCGGCCAGGTCGTCGTCGAGGAAGCGGTTGTGCATGGTGCCGGAGATCCCGGCGTTGTTGACCATGATGTGCAGGCCGCCAAAGTGCTCGACGGCGACGTCGACCAACGCGCCGACCTGCTCCTGGTCAGCCACATCAGCCGTCCGGAACAGCGCGTTGGAACCGAGTTCCGCGGCCAGGTCGGAGCCACGCTCGCCGTCCCGGTCTGCGATGACGACCCGCGCCCCTTCGGCCACGAAGCGTTCGACGATTCCCCGACCGATTCCCGATGCGCCTCCGGTGACGACGGCTACTTTCCCCGCTAGTTCATTGGCCACCAGGAGAGTTAATCCGTCCCGCGATTGTTAAGTCAAGCGATTGATTTAACTGGTCGACGCCGTTCCCCCGCTACCGTCGTGATGTGAGCAGAGCGGCCGGCCCGGCGCGTGGCACCGTCGCACGCAGCTCGCTGCGGTACGCGGCCGGTCTGGCGCTGGCACACCTGCTCAGCGTCGCCGAGGTGCTCATCGTCCTGGTCGCGCTGCGCGGCCACGCCACCGACAACCCGCATTTCTCGGCGAACTACGTCGCCACGGCGGTGACACTGTCGTTGCTGTCCACAGTCACCGTCCTGGCCGGCGGAGGGCTGATCATCGCCCGGTCACTGCGGTGGTTCATCCGCGATGCCGTGCCCACCCCCGCCCAGCGCATCGCCGCGATGAACATCATCCGGGACCAATCACTGCTGCTGGGCGCGGCCTGGGCCACCGGGGGCGCGCTCTTCGTCCTGCTGGAACGCGGCGGCGGAGCCGGCATAGTGGTGGCGACCGTCCTGGCTGTCACGCTGGGGGGTGCGGCCGCGACCGGCACCGGTGTGTTGTTCAACCAACGGATCATCCGTCCGATCATCGCCGCCGCGACACGGGGTTTCGACGGATTTCTGACCGCGCCGGGAGTGCTGTCCCGACTGATCAACATGTGGTTGCTGTCCAGCGGCCTGCCGAGCCTGACCATCGCCGCGCTCATCATCTTCAAGACGAACGGCTGGTTCATCCCCAAAACCGCCTCGGTGGAGATACCGGTGCTGGTGCTGTCGCTGGTCGCGGTGATGCTGGGCTGGCGCGGCATGGCACTGGTCTCGCGCTCGATCGCTGATCCGATCCGCGAAGTCGTCGACGCGATGGCCGAGATCGAGCACGGCCGGATCGGCACCCTGGTCGATGTCTACGAACGCTCCGAGATCGGCCGTCTGCAAAGCGGGTTCAACCGGATGGTGGCCGGCTTGCGTGAACGCGACCGACTGCATGATCTGTTCGGCCGATACGTCGGCACCGACGTCGCCCGCCGCGCCGTGCGCGACGGCGCGACGCTCTCCGGCGAGGTCTCCGACGCGGCGATCCTCTTCGTCGACCTGGCCAATTCCACCCAGCTCACCACGAGCAGGCCGCCGCAGGAGGTCGCCGACGTGCTCAACGACTTCTTCCGGATCGTGGTCGGCGCCGTGGACGAACATGGCGGGCTGATCAACAAGTTCCAAGGGGATGCGGCGCTGGCCGTGTTCGGGGTGCCGCTGCGCAACGACGAAGCGGCATCGGCGGCGTTGGAGACCGCGCGCTGCCTGTCCATCCGGCTGCGCGACCTGCCGGTGGTCGACTTCGGTATCGGCGTCTCGGCCGGTTCGGTTTTCGCCGGCAACATCGGCGCCGAGAACCGCTACGAGTACACGGTGGTCGGCGATGCGGTCAATGAGGCCGCCCGGTTGGCCGACCTGGCCAAGTCCGCCGATCAGCGAGTGCTGTGTTCGGCTGCCGCCATCGATCGCGCCGACGAAGCCGAAGGCAAGCAATGGGTCTCGCACAGCTCGGCAGTGCTGCGCGGCCGCTCGGAGCCGACCCAGATCTCGACCCCGGGTTCCCGCGCGACTCTGCAACAGTAGAGCCACCCGCGACCTAGACTCGACCGGGTGACCGCGCCCGTTCCGGCAGACGACCGGCTGGAGATCTCCGCGCTGCTCTACCGCTACGCGCGAGCCGTCGACGGCAAAGACTGGGCACTGTACCGCTCGGTGTTCACCGACGACGCCGTGATCGACTATTCCTCGGCCGGTGCCATCTGTGGCACCCGCGACGAGGTCGCCGATTGGCTGTCGACCGGATTCAGGGCCATCCCGATGTCCATGCACTACGTCACAAACATCGAAATACTTTCGTACACAGGCGATTCCGCAATCGTGCGGGCCATGTTCTACAACCCGATGCAGCTACCGGGGATGGCCGAACTGAGCTACTGCGGAGGCTACTACCACCACGAGCTGGCCCGTACCGACGACGGTTGGCGCAGCCGCGACCTGCGCGAGGAGAACGTCTGGTTCAGTAATCCCCCGGGTTAAATCGGCGGTCCAGCTTCGCCTCTCCTCCGTCGAGCCTCGCTAACCGCCGGCGCACAGAAGTCCAGCAACAACGCATTGACCTGCTCGGCCTGCTCGATCTGCGGGCAGTGGCCCGCGGCGTCGACGACGACGGCCCGACCGGCGGGGATCTGGTCGGCGATCTGCTTCGACCAGCCGGGCGGCAACAGTTTGTCTGCGGCACCCTCGATCACCAGCGTCGGTACCGAAATACGCTCGTAGGCCCGGCTGCTCGACGCCGGCGGCGGGGCCTCGGCTCCCGGCCGGCGGAACCGGGCGGCCGCGACCGCCTCCCAGGCCCCGGGCGCGGTGCTCGACTCGTAACGCCGCCGCACATAGTGATCGTCGGCGGGGTAGGCCGGATCGTGAAACAGCGCCTGCACGATCCGGCGCATCGCGGGCTCGGTGGCGTCATAGTCGTAGAGCGCGGCCATGTGCTGGTTCTGCTGGATCTCACCACCGCCGCAGATGGCTACCAGGCGCCGCAGCGGCAGCAGCGGCGCGTCCGAGGTGGCATCGACCAGCAGCATGATCGCCCCCATCGAGTTGCCCACGAAATCCGCCGCCTCGACGCCCACCTCGGCGCAGAACCGGGCGACATGGCGGATTCGCATGCCCCGCCCGTCGTTGAAGTCGATGACCTTCGCCGACTCCCCGAAGCCGAGCAGGTCCGGCGCCAGCACCCGATACCGCTGCGCCAGCACGGCGATATTGCGCTCCCAACCGATTTCGGCGCCCGCCCCGAATTCGCCACCGTGCAGCAACACCACTGCCGGGGCCGCCGGATCGCCCGCTTCGAGGTAGGACGTAGTCAGGCCGTCCACTGCGACGGTCTTTCGCGCAACCAGCAAGGTCGGCTCCTCAGTTCGGGTTCAGGGGACCGGTCGGTCGAGTCGTGGTGGCGTGCACCAGCAGGCCGGCCAGTTCGGCGGGTCGGCTCAAAAAGGGTGAGTGCGAGGCGTCGATGGTCAGCGGTTCGACGCCGAGTCGGCGGCAGACCAGGTCGGCGAGCCAGCGCGGGTAGGCGCGGTCCTGTTCGCAGCGAATAAAGCTGCGCGGTAGATCCGCGGCCCAGAAGGCCGGCACCGACACCGGCGCGACGGTGGTCTCCCCGAATCGTTCCGGCCCGAGTCGCTCGAAGGCCCACCGCAGCGTTTCGTCGTCGCAGTCGTGGTAGAAGTACTGCCGAGCACCCTCGATGTCGGCGAACGTCATCGCCCCGTCGTCGGCGAAGTGCAGATGCCCCAGCATGTCACTGGCCGCGGTGTCGAAGAACTCCGCGCCCTCGCTGCCCATCGTCATCGCATCGGTGTAGCTGTGCCCCTCCCGCGGCAGCGCCGCGGCCAGATAGACGATGTGGCGCACCAGATCCGGCGCGCTGTCGGCACCTAAGGTGGCGTCGAATCCGCCGCCGGAATGCCCGACCAGGACGTCACCGGGCTGCAGCGCCGACGCGACGGCGTCACGACGGTTGGCCAGGGTCGACTCCTCTTCGCAGCGCGCACCATGGCCGGGCAGGTCGATGGCGATACCGCTGTGGCCGATTCTCTCCAGCTCCGCGATGGTCCGGCTCCAGCACCAGCCGGCGTGGAATCCGCCGTGTACGAACACGAACCGCATGGCCGCTCCTTTGCCCCGGGCTACTTGATCGCGATCGGGTTCACCGGTGAGCCGACCCCGCCCGTCACGCGCAACGGTGGTGCCACCAACTGGAATTCGTACACGCCGTCCGCGGCGCAGTCGGCTGCCAGCGCTTCGAGATCCCAGTACTCGCCGAGCATCATCCCCATGTCCCGCAGGCACAGCATGTGCATCGGCAGGAAGGTGCCCTCCACGCCGGACACCGGGTTCTCGACCATCAGGTTGTCGGCGGCCACCGCGGCGACCTGATGCTCGTGCAGCCAGGTGGCGCACCGCCAGTCCAGCCCGGCGCCCGGCTCGGAGCCGTCGCCGGTCGCAGAAAACCTTCCCCACCAACCGGTTCGGACCAGCACGATGTCGCCCGGCTCAACGCTGACCTGCTGTGCTCGCGCGACGTCGTCGAGTTCGCCGCAGGTGATCGGGGTCCCCAGCTCCAAGAAGGTGTCGGCGCCGCGGTGGGCGACCACATCGAGAAGCACTCCACGGGAGGTGATGCCCTTGCCGTCGACCTTGTCGATGCCGCAGTGGTAGGCACCGAAGCTGGTGACCGAGCTCGCCGGGAAGCCGTTGTACAGCTGGTCGTCGTAGTAGACATGGGACAGCGCGTCCCACTGGGTGGCCGCCTGCAGCGGCATGATGATCATGTCGTCGTTGAACCGGAACGGGTTGTCCACGAAGTAGTCGCTCAACTGCCGAGCGACCACGTTGCGCACCCATTGCGGGCCGTAGCGGGCCAGGGTCTCAGCGTCACCGCCGTCGACGGTCATGGTGTGAATCGGGTTGTGCCGGAACTGGAACGCGCCCTGCGGCCCCGATGAGCCGAAGTCCACCCCGAGGGGGAAAACCTTGCCGTGGTGCACCAGGTTGGCGGCCTCGGCGACCTTCTCGGGCGTGATGAGGTTCAAGGTGCCCAGTTCGTCGGCTGCGCCCCACCGCCCCCAGTTGCGCACCTTGTCGCCGACGCGGCGGAACTCGGTCAGGCCGGCCATGCGCGGGGTCCGTTCGCAAGCGTCGCGGCGGTCCGTACGGCGATATTGCCGCCGTCGACCCAGAGCACCTGACCGGAGACGTACCCGGCGGCGGGGCTGTTCAGGAACACCAGTGGGGCGGCCTGTTCGGCGGGGCTGGCAACCCGTCCCAGAGGCTTGGGGATGTCGTCGAGAAACCGCTGCCCGTAGCTGCTGCGCAGCTGGTCGAGGATCGGGGTTTCGGTGACCCCGGGGGCGGTGCAGTTGATCCGGATGCCGTGCAATGCCAGACGACCGGCGTTGACCATCCCGTAGAGAATGATCGCCTCCTTGGACAGTCGGTAGCCGCCGTCGGCGAGCGCCTCGGGATGCGCTCGGCACCACTGCAATCCGGCGGTCACGCTCTCGGTGTTCAACAGCCCCGACGTGGTCTCGACGTTCTCCAGGTAGGCCGCGGCGGCCAGCGACGACACGTTGGCGATCGCCGATCCCGCCGGCATGGACGGCAGCAGTGCCTCGGTGAGGTGGCGCAGGCCCAGGAAGTTGATCGCGACCACCAGCTCCGGATCACCGATGCCCGACGATACCCCGGCGACGTTGAACAGCGCATCGACGCGGCCCGGGAAGATCGCTTTGACGGCCCGATCGATCGACGGCGGATCGGCCAGATCGATCGGGTGGAATTCGTCGACGTCCCCCGCGGGTTCGACCCGGTCCAATCCGACGACGTGCGCCCCGAGCTGGTGAAGCTGGCTCACCAGTTCCGCGCCGATTCCCGACGCGGCACCGGTGACCACGGTCCGTCGACCGTCATAGCGGCACAGCCCGGCGTGCGGGGTCCCGGCGGTTGTCATCACTGTTGGCCGCGTTCCCGCTCTTCCTTCGCGCGCTGCGCGGCCTGCACCCGGCCCTCGTTGATCTCGGCCATCGCCTCGGGAATCTCGGTGGCGGTGAACTTGTCTCGCCCGGTGGGCAGTCCACCGAACGAGTAGTCCTCGTCGAACGCGGGCGCGGTGGATTTCGGCCGGCGGCCCTCCAGCTTCTCCAGCACCGGAGCCAGCCTCTTGGCCTTGTCGGCCACCGCCTTCTCGTCGCGTTCGATGAACTCCGGCAACACCTGGGTCCCCATCAGCTCGATGGTCTCCATGGTCGCCTCGTGGCTGCGCGGGTTGAGCAGCAGGATGATCTCATCGACGCCGCTTTCCTCGTAGCCACGCAGGAATTCTCGCACCATCGCCGGGGTTCCGATCGCACCTCGGCCTGGACCGTAGGCCAGCGTCGGATCTTTTTCGACCTCTTGCAGGTAGCGTTCCCACACCCCGGTCCGCCCGGGCGTGTGCTGTCCGGTCATGTAGTAATGCATGATCCCGAAGGAGAAGAAGCCGCCACCGACCCCGAGGCGGTCGAGGGCCTGTTTCTCGGTCGGGGCCACCATCATCGACAGGTCGCCGCCGATCGCCAGGATGTTGGGGTTCACCTGGGGGGTGGCCGGGACACCGATCTCTTCGAGTTGCTTGTAGTAGCCGTTGACCCGCTCGGCCAATGGGCCCGGGCCGGTGTAGGCGAAACTCAGTGCGCCGATGCATTTCTCGGCCGCCATCTGGATCGACGCCGGCCGGGTACAGGCCACCCAGACCGGCGGGTGCGGCCGTTGCAGGGGTTTGGGGACGACGTTGCGGGCCGGCATCTGCACGTGCTGGCCTTCGAAGCCGGTGAACGGCTCCTCGGTCATGCAGCGGATCGAGACCTCCAGCGCCTCCTCCCACTGGGCGCGCTTGTCGGCCGGGTCGATGCCGAAGCCGCCGAGCTCGGCGATCGAGGACCCCTCCCCCGTACCGAACTCGACCCGGCCGCCCGACAGCAGGTCCAAGGTGGCGACCCGCTCGGCCACGCGGGCCGGATGGTTCACCACCGGCGGCAGGTGCATGATCCCGAAGCCGAGCCGAATGTCCTTGGTCCGCTGGCTGGCGGCGGCCAAGAACATCTCGGGTGCGGTGGCGTGGCAGTACTCCTCGAGGAAGTGGTGTTCGGTGACCCAGACCGTCGAGAATCCGGCCTTGTCGGCGGCTTCCACCTCGTCGAGCCCGTCTTGGAACAGACGGTGCTCGTCGTCGTCGGACCACGGCCGGGGCAGCGCGAATTCGTAGAACAGTGAGATCTTCACGGGTTACCTCCTGGGAGATGGGTTGCGGCTTGCGTGGGGCTCGATTGATGGGTGTCGGCGATGTGTTGGGCGGCGACGTAGCCGAATGTCATTGCCGGGCCGATGGTGGCGCCGGCGCCGGCGTAGCTGCGGCCCATCACCGCTGCCGAGGCGTTGCCCACCACGTATAGGCCGCCGATGACGGTGTCGTCGGCGCGCAGGGCGCGGGCGAACTCGTCGGTGCGCAGCCCGCCGGAGGTGCCCAGGTCCCCGAGGATGATCCGGAACGCGTAGTACGGCGGTTTGCCGAGCGGATGCAGGTTGGGGTTGGGCAGGGTGGGGTCGCCGTAGTAGTTGTCGTAGACGCTGTCGCCACGGTTGAAGTCGTCGTCGTGGCCGGCCTTCGCCAACTGGTTGAACCGTTCGGCGGTAGCGCGCAGCCGCGTGGCCGGAACGCCGATCGCGGTGGCCAATTCGTTGAACGAGGCGCCCGACTTGACCACCCCGGACTCCAGCCAGGACTGCGGTACCCGCCGGCCGGTGGGTACCGGGGCACCCGGAATCTTCGGGATGGGCAGGTGACCGGCCACCACATACCGGTGCAGCGACCGCTGATCGGTGATGAGCCAGCACGGGATGTGCTCGATCCCGGATCGCTGGCCGTCGATCATCGCGTGCGCGAAGTCCATATAGGGCGCCGCTTCGTTGACGAATCTGTCGCCGGCCCCGTTGACGATGAACTGCGACGGCATCATCCGCTCGTTCAGCATGAACTGCAGGCGGCCGTCGGGCCAGCACAGCGCGGGGAACCACCAGGCCTCATCCAGCAGATCGGTGTCCGCGCCGGCCCGCATCCCGGCCCGGATTCCGTCGCCGGTGGCCAGCGGGTTGCCGAAGCTCCAATCGTGCTCCAGCACCGGCTGATGCTCGCGGCGCCAGGCCAGGTCGTGATCGAAACCGCCGGTGGCCAGGATGACCCCGCAGCGTGCCGAGATACGTTGCGGTGCACCGTCGCGTTCCACCAGCGCACCGGTGACCGCCCCGGACTCGTCGGTGATCAGCTCGGTCATCGAGGTGCCCAGCCACAGCGGGATGCCGTGCTGCTTCATGGCCAGCCGCAGCCGGGCCGACAGTGACTGGCCGATCGCGGCCATCCGGTCACCGAAGACCCGGGCGCGAAGCATCCTCCACAACAGCTTGACCAGCACAGCCTTACCCCGCCAGGATTGGCGTACCTGGTAGAACAGTCGGAGATCCTTGGGGCCCAACCAGATTCCCCTGGGCGCCAGCGCCAACGGCGCCAGCAGATGCTGCTCTTCGTCGCCGAGCTTGCGCAGATCCATCGCCGGCACGTTGATGGTGCTGCCCAACGCCGATCCCCCCGGCAGTTCCGGGTAGTAGTCGGCGTAGCCGGGCTTCCAGACGAACTCGAACCAGTCACTGCTCTGTTCGAGGAACTCCATCATGCGCGGCGCAGAATCTACGTATTGGCGCAGCCGCGCCTCGCTGACCAGGCCGTCGGTGATCGTGCGCAGGTAGTCGAGAACCCCGTCGGGATCGGGGCAATAGCCCTCCCGCCGCTGTGCCGGCGCTCCCGGCACCCAGATGCCGCCCCCGGACAGCGCGGTGGATCCGCCGAAGAACTCCGACTTCTCGATCAGCAGCGTGTCCAGCCCGCGTGCCTGCGCGGCCAGTGCGGCGGTCATGCCGCCGCCGCCGGAGCCGATCACCAGGACATCCACCACGTGTTCGCCGGCCGCGGTCATCGCTGCTCCACTCCTAGTGCGGTCCGGGTGGCGAACCCAGCGATCAACTCCGGCGCGGCCCGGTAGTAGCGGTTGTCGGTCCGGTACGGGCCCTGGGCAGCCATGGCGGCGAAAGCGGCCACCCAGGTGCGGATCTCGTGCGCGGAGTTGCCGCCGGCCTCGGTGATGAACGCGTTCGACCAGTCATCGAGTTCGCCCAGCGATCCGCTGTCGACGATCTGCAGGAATCGCTGGTCGAAATCGGGGTTCAGCGCGGCGAGCGTGCTGCGGCCCGCCGCGAACTCACGCGCCGCGGCCACCACCGACTCCTGACGGGCCAGCCGCTGCTCGGCGCTCATCGGGGCACCGTGCAGGATCCGGTTCCGCACCTCCGGTGACGCGGTGGCCAGTGTGGGAATCGGCGGATCATGCGACAGGCCACCGGATCCCACCAGCAGTACCCGCTGATCCAGGGTGGCCAGAAAGGCTCCGACCGCGGCACCGAGTTGCCGGGCGCGACGCAGCGGGCCCAGCGGGGCGCCGACGGCGTTGACGAAGATCGGGATCACCGGCCGGGCTGTGGCGTCGCCGAACAGCCGCTCCAACGGCTGCACCGTTCCGTGGTCAACATCCATGCACGCCGAGACCGACATGTCGACACCGCGATCCAGTACCGCGGTCGCGCAGTCGCCGGCCAGCGTCGCGGGCACATTCAGCGGGCCGGTGCGGGTGCCGTAGTCGCCGATCCCCTGCGCCGCGGTCCCGATACAGAACGGCGGCATCAGCTTGTAGAAGAACCCGTTGTAGTGGTCCGGGGCGAACACCACCACCAGCTCGGGATCGAAGGCGGCGACGAACTCCCGGGCGCCGGCGATCGCGGCCTCGACATCGGCCAGCAGCTCAGGGGGCGGTCCCGGCAGATTCAGCAGCGGACTGTGGGACATGCAGCACAGGGCCATTGAGGTCGGTGCCATCGGGGCGATCACCTCCTTGCGCAGTCAGGGCCAACACTTCGACGAGTCCGGCGCTCGTCTCGGGGGCGCGCTGTGCGACGCAGGCGGCGGCGATGCAGCGGTCGGGCCGCAGGAACAGCACCGACTCGGTGTGGCGGTCGAACCAGGACTTCAGCTCCCCGGTGCGGTCGCCGACGATCGTGACGTCGGGGTCGTCGGATTCGCCGGGCGCCGTCCAGTGCAGTTGGGTCAGCGGCCGGACCGCGATGAAGCCGGTCCCCAGCGCTTTCCACCGGGCGAAGGCCGTCTCACCGAGCACGGTGCGGGGGTTGTTGTTCCAGGCCAGCACCGCGAATCCGGCGCCGAGCACGTCGTCGAGCAGCACCGCCTGCGCGGTCCGGGTGTCCACGCGGGGCTGAATGAACAGGGTGCCGGCCGGGGCGTCGGAGCGGGCCGGCCCGTCGTGGACGACGGCGCCCTGCTCGTAGCGCGGCATCGGTTTGAACCGCATCTCCAGCACATAGCGTTTGAGGGTGGGGACCGCCGATGCCGCGCGGATCAGCCCGTCGCGTAGTGCGGCGACGCGGCGGTCGGTGGGCGAGATGACCCGGCCGACCATCGTGGACAGGTCGATCATCGCGCGGGCGTGCTTGCGCCGTTCGGTGTCGTAGCTGTCCAACAGTTCCGCGCCCGCCTGCCCGCGCACCACCGCGGTCAGCTTCCAGCCCAGGTTCGCCGCGTCCCGGATACCGCTGTTGTAGCCCTGCCCCTGCCACACCGGCATCAGGTGTGCCGCATCGCCGGCCAGCATCATCCGGCCGCGGCGGAACGCCCCGGCGATTCGCGAGTGGTGGGTGTAGACCCGATGCCGGATCACGTCGACGTCGCGCGGGTGCGGAACGAACGGCGCCAGCATGGCCGCGACGAAGTCCGGATCCTGCGCCTGTTCGTCGGTCTCCCCGGGATGGATCATGAACTCGAAGCGCCGGATCCCGTGCGCGATCGAGATCGAGGCGTACGGGCGCGCCGGGTCGGCCCCGACCTCACTGTTGGGATGTCCCAGCGGGTCGTTGGCCAAATCGATGACCAGCCAGCGGGTGGCCGAGGTGGTGCCGTCGAAGGACACCCCCATCAGCCGCCGGGTCATGCTGCGCCCGCCGTCGCAGCCGACCAGGTAGCGCGCGCGTATCTGGGTCGACTCCCCGAGCTGCACCGAGAGTCCTTGGGCGGTCTCGGTGCAGCCGGTCATCGCCTGGCCCCACCGCACCCGAACATGGTCGAAACGGTCCAGGCCGCGCAGCAGTTCGGCATCGACCAGCGGCTGCACGAAGCCGTTGCGTTTGGGCCAGCCGAAACATGCGTCGGCGGGCGCCATCTCGGCCAGCAGCCGGCGCCTTCCGTCGAAGAACCGCAGGATCTGGTTGGGCACGGTGTGCGGCAGCACAGCGTCCACCAGGCCGATCGACTGGAAGGTGCGCAGCGACTCGTCGTCGAGCCCGACCCCCCGGGGATAGTCGATGAGCGTGTCGCGCTCCTCGACCACCAATACGCTGATCCCTTGCAGGCCAAGGATGTTGGCAAGCGTCAGGCCGACCGGGCCGGCCCCGACCACCAGTACGTCGACATCGCTGAGCTCGGCCACGTCAGCGCCCCAGCAGGAATTCCAGGTGCAGGCGGTCGAAGGTCTCCGGGTCCTCGTACTGCGGCCAGTGGCCGCAACCGGGCATCAGCTCGAATCGGGCGCCCGGGATCATCGACGCGATCCGCTTGCCCTCCTCGACGTCGGCGGTCGGGTCATCGCTGGTCCAGACCACCAGGGTCGGTGCGGTGATCCGGCCGTATTCGGCCGGGCCGAGCAGGTTTCGGGCCCGGATCTGCGGGTCCTGCAGCGCCATGATGTCGCGCATCGCGTCAATGAAGCCGGGCAGCCGATAGATCCGCTGACGGCTCGCCACGATGTCGTCATAGCCCTTGGACTTGTCGGCCATCAGCCACTTGATCCGCGCCTGGACCGTCTCCCAGGTCGGGTCCTCGACGGCGGCCATCGACAGCGTGATGATCCGCTTCATCACCTCCGGATCGGCCTGGGAACCACCGGCGGTGTTGAGCACCAGGCGCTCCACCCGGTCCGGGTGGTCGATGGCGGCGCGGGCGGCAACCCAGCCGCCCAGCGACTCGCCGCTGATGCTCGCCTTCTCCGCGCCGATGGTGTCCAGCACCGCCATCAGATGCGTCACGTAGTGGGAGATCTCCAGCGGATGCCCGGGTTTGTCGGTGTAGCCGTGGCCGAGCATGTCGATCGACCAGGTGCAGAAATGCTCGGAGTGCGCGGCGAGGTTGCGCACGTACGCCTCGGCGTGACCGCCGGACCCGTGCAGCAGCACCAGCGCGGGCAACGCCGGATCGCCGGCCCGCAGGTAGCGGGTCCGCACCCCCGCGGCATCGAGATATCCCTGCGTGAAGGCGACCCCCTGCAGGTCGCTCCAGATGCTCTCGAAGCCCGGCACCGGCCACCTCGTCCCCGTAGAGGAAATGCGCGGAAACGTCATTTCCGTTTTTCGATAGTAATCCGTGCTTTTATCGCACACACGTGTACGTTATATTCAAGAGCATCACTCTCAACGAGATGGATGTCAAGGAGACCGTGCAGATGTCGACCGCCACCGCCGACACGGGCGTCGCCCCCGGTTCGCAGACCCTGGCCAGGGGGCTGGCCGCACTGCAGGCGGTGGCCGCCACCCCCGAAGGCCTGACCATCGCGCAGATCGCCGACCGGGTCGGGGTGCACCGCACCATCGCGTACCGCCTGCTGAACACGCTGACGACATTTCGGCTGGTGACCAGGGGTGAAGACAGTCGCTATCGCTCGGCGGCCGGGCTGGCGGTGCTCGGCGCCTCGTTCGACAACAACGTGCGCCAGCTGAGCCTGCCGATCCTGCGCGCACTCGCCGACGAACTCGGATCCACGGTGTCGCTGCTGGTGGCCGAGGGCGACCAACAGGTGGCCGTCGCCGTGATCGTGCCCACCGGAGTCGGCTACCAACTCGCCTTCCACGAGGGCAGCCGCCATCCCCTCAACCGCGGCGCCGCCGGGATCGCCCTGCTGGCCGGCATGCCGGCACGCCCGGGAGAGCGCGAGATCGTGGGGCAGACCCGCAAACTCGGTTGGGTCGTCACCCACGGCGAGATCGAGCCGGGACTTTATGGACTCGCGGTTCCGGTCCGGCGCCGGCCTCCGGCACCGGCCACCTGCATCAACCTGATCTCGCACCGCGAAGACGTGGTGCTGCGCGGTCGCGACGCGGCACTGGCCGCCGCGGCCCGGCTGTCCGAGATCCTCAGCTGAGTCGTTCGGTGCTGTAGAGGCCGGAAAGGAAGTCCGACATGCCAATTGGCGCGCAGTCCGACTGGGACAACACCGTGGACGTGGTCGTGCTGGGCACCGGCGGAGCCGGGCTCACCGCGGCACTGGCCGCCGCGGTCGGTGGCGCGTCGGTCGCCCTCTACGAGAAGGCCGGCACCGTCGGGGGCACCACCGCGGTCTCCGGTGGCATCGCCTGGATTCCCTCCCATGACCGGGCCCCCGGGCTGACCGTCGACGCCGCCCTGGACTACCTGCGGGCGCAGTCCTTCGGCGCCATGGACGACGAGCTGGTGACGACGTTCGTGCGCACCGGCCCGCAGATGGTCGACTTCGTCGAGGCGCACAGTGACGTCCGATTCGAGGTCGCCACCGGTTTTCCGGACTACAAGCCGGAGTTGCCGGGAGGCCGCCCATCCGGCGGGCGCTCGCTGAGCCCGCTGCCCTACGACCTCTCCCGATTGGGCCCATGGCAGGACCGGATCACCGCGTTCCCCGCCGACTACAGCAATGTCGGATTCGACGCCGAGACCCGGGCCAGGCTGCACGCCGACATCGAGAGCACCGCGTCGGACAGCGTCTGTGTGGCCGGCACCGCGCTGATCGCCGGGTTGCTGCGCGGCGTGCTCGACGCCGGAATCACCCCGGCGACCAACTGCCGCGGCATCGAGCTGATCGGCGGGCGGGCGGGCATCGCCGGGGTGCGCGTCGAGTGTGACGGCGGCTCGGCCCGGGTGCGCGCCCGGCGCGGGGTCATCCTGGCCAACGGCGGCTTCGAGTGGGACACCACCCTGGTGGAGGCCTTCCTGCGGGGACCGATGCGCGGCGCGGTGTCGCCACCGAACAACACCGGCGACGCGCTGCGGATGGCGATGGCGCACGGCGCCGACCTGGCCAACATGGGCGAGGCCTGGTGGGTTCCGATCGTCCGGATTCCCGGTGACACCATCGACGGCGAGCAGCGCAGTCGCAGCGTGCGCCTCGAGCGCACCCGGCCACGCAGCATCATCGTCAACCGGTCCGGCCGGCGATTCGTCAACGAGGCCTGCGACTACAACTCGATGGCCGGAGCCTTCCACTACCTGGAACCGCGCGGCGGCTACGTCAACGATCCGGCTTGGATCGTGTTCGACGCTGAGCACCTGCGCCGCTACGGGTTCCTCGGCACCCCGCCCGGCGGCGCGGTCCCGGACTGGTTCGCCCAATCGCCCGATCTGGCCGGCCTGGCGGCGGCGACCGGTATCGACGCGGACGGGCTGGCGCAGACGGTGGCCGCCTGGAACCGCGGCGTGGCGGCGGATTGCGATCCCGAGTTCGGGCGCGGCGCCAGCGCGTACGACGGCTACTGGGGCGACGACCAGGCGACCACCATGGCCGGCCGCACCCTGGGCCCGCTCGACACCGCCCCCTACTACGCCGTGCCGTTGTCGGTGGGGTCGATGGGCACCAAAGGCGGGCCGCGCACCGACGGTGACGGTCGAGTCCTGCACGTGAGCGGGCATCCGATCCCGGGACTGTTCGCCGCGGGCAATGCGATGGCCGGAGTGACCGGCCGCGCCTACGGTGGAGCGGGCGGCACCATCGGCCCGGCGATGGTCTTCGGGTTCCGGGCCGGGCGGGCCGCCGCCGGGTCACCGATCACTGGGGAGAGCGAGCGCGGAAATGCTATTCTCACTCACTAAGAATCGGAATCTTGGAGGGTGGTGCAGCAGCCCGTGAAAGTCCCGGTCCCGCACCCGGCCGCACTGGCCCTGCTGGTCAGCGCCGGCCTGCTGACGTCGGCCCCGGCGGGCGCCGACGAACCCGCGCCGCACCACGTGCGCTACAGCGTCAGCGCAACCCAGACCGCGCAGGCGTTGGTCTACTACCGTGAGGTTCAGCCGCCCAACTTCGGCGAGTACAGCCACAACCCATATCAGTACAGTCCGCGCGCGGACGTCACCATCGGACCGAACCAGCCCTGGATATTCGACACGACGCTGGCCGACCCACAGGACTGGGCGATGGTGGTGGTGTCCCTTCCCGGGCACCATAAGGAGCTCGCCTCACCCGGGTTCGTCTGCGAACTGCGCGTCGACGATGTCGTCGTCGCCACCGATGCCGGCACCAAGGGTGCGCTCTGTTCGATACGGACCTGGTGAGATACCCCGGTGCTACCGTTTTGGATCGGTCCCGCCAGGGCCGTCCGGTAGAGCACCTTGTCAGACTCGGGTGGACAACGGACAGGAGGCGCCATGTCGTCGCGTGATCCGGCCAAGCCGGACGCCACCAAGAAGGACGCCCTGACTCTGGCAGAGGCCGAGGCGCAAGCCGCCGAGGCAGAGGCCGAGGCGGCCCGGGCACGCGCGAAACTGCTCAAGCTCCAGCGTGACAGCGCGCAGACCGAGGTGGCCGCCGCCGGGCCCGAATCCGATGCTGAAGACGCTGCCGAAGACTCGCAGGTCGCCGAAGACCCCGAGGCCGTCGGCGCGGACACCGCCGAGCCGGCCGTAGCGCCCCGCGGCCTCGGCCGGATCCGGAAGCAGCTGCCCTGGGTGGCGGCGACGCTGGCAGTACTGGCCATCGGCGGGCTCGTCGTGAGCGACGCGCTGATGGTGGTCCACCATCGCGGTGTCGCGCAGCGCCAGCACCAGGCCGCCGAGTATGCCGCGGCTGCCCGGCAGGGCGTGGTGACGTTGATGTCACTGAACTACGAGACCGTCGACGACGACGTCAAACGGATCATCGACAACTCGACCGGCGAGTTCAAGAAGGACTTCGAGACCCACGCCGAGGATTTCATCAAGACGGCCCAGGCCGCGAAGACCATCACCGAGGCAACCGCGACCGTCTCGGGCGTGGAGTCGATGTCAGCCAACGAGGCGGTGGTGCTGGTGGCGGCCAGCACCAAGGTCACCAACAAGGCGGGCGCCAAGGACGAGCCGCGCAGCTGGCGCCTTGCCGTACACCTGACCCGCGAGGACGACCAGGTCAAGATGTCGAAGGTGGACTTCGCGACATGAGCCAGTCCGACGAGAACGACGTGACAGCCGAGACGACCGCCGAAGAGTACGCACCGTTGGAGCAGGACTCGCCCACCCCGGCCGAGTCCGCCGAACCACCCTTGTCACGCACACGTCGGGTGGCGATCGCCCTCGCCGCGCTGTTGACAGTCTCGGTCGCCCTGACCTGCTGGCTCTACGTCGCGATATACCGGGCCGACCAGCAGCTCGGGGCCGAGGCCGAGCAGGCGGCCATGGCCGCGGCAGCCGACGGCGCGGTCGCCGTGCTGACCTACTCGCCCAAGACGCTGGAGACGGACTTCGCGGCCGCCGAACGGCACCTCACCGGTGACTTCCTCTCCTACTACACCGATTTCACCCAGAAGGTGGTCACCCCGGCGGCCAAGCAGAAGGAAGTGCAGACGCTGGCCTCGGTGGTTCGCAAGGGCATCGTCAGCCTGGCGCCCACCCGCGCCGAGGTGCTGATCTTCGTCAACCAGACCACGATCAGCAAAACGAATCCCGATGGCGCCTTCTCGATGAGCAGCGTCCGGGTCGGCCTGGAGAAGCATGACGGCCGGTGGCTGATCTCCTCGTTCGACCCGGTGTGAGCGGCGCGCTACATGCGCACCAAGGCGAACGTCCAGGTGTTCATCCCCGGCGGGCCGTTGAAACAGCCTACGTCGAAACGTGATTCGACCACACCGGACAGCGTGTTGGCATCCCAGGTGTAGGTGTCACGGGTCGGCAAGTACTGCCCCATCGGGCAATGCAGGCCGTCGCCGACGTCGGTGCTGAACGAGTACTGGCCGTCCACCAGTCGGGCGGTGCCGCCGTAGTAGCTGCGGCCGAAGAAGTGCGGCCGGTCGATCGCGCTCACCGTCACGCAGCCGGGCGGCAGCTCGTCGAACTTGCCGGGCGTCTCGCACGGGTAGGCCGCCCACACCCAGGAGGCGTCGGTCCACCGGTTGCTCAGCACCTCGTAGTTCCCGTAGGGCATATCTGCCGCGGCTCGGGGCGCCATGGCGGTGGAGACGGCCAGCGCGGCGAACGCCGCACCGGCAGCGACTCGAAACATTGCTCACTCCCTCACCTGATCAAAACCGCTGGGGCACTACCGGTATCTACAGATCCCCGCGGCGCCATCTGGTCTCGCCGTCCGGGATGCAGGTCAAAAACAGGCCGTCGGGCGCCTGGGCCACCTCGAAGTCATAGGCATCGCATCTGCTGCCCTCCTCCTTGACGCCGTGCATCTCCGGGGAGCGGAACCAGCGCGGCTCGTAGCGGCGCGGCGAGGAGCAGATCACCAGCCGGCCCGGCAGGGTCGAGGGCCCTGCGACAGCGGACCCGAAGACGAAGTAGGTGGTGTTGGAGCACGGCGCACCCTGCACGACATTCGGCATGATTCCGGGGGTACACGCCGGGACGTCGCACATCGGCACGAAGGGCTCGGCGGCGGGATCGGCGGACGACGGGCCCGCCGTCGCCAGTGCGCCGGCAGTCAGGGCTATCGCGATGGCCGCGTGGGCCAGCATTCGGGTGTTCTGCATGGTCTCCCCCACCGCTACAACCGCTGGACGATAAACGGCATCTGAATCACCGTGGGCTGGTTACGTCCACAGGCGCCCGAGACGCCGATCGTCCTGTCGTAACCGACAAGTCGGTCGATGTTCAGTTTGTCCCACTGCCCGTTGGTGTCGCTGCCCTGGAACTGGTAACGCTGCTTGCCCGACGAGGTGGTGCCGTCCGGACAGGTCTGCCAATCCGGGTGGAACCGGTCCACGATCCAGCGCGAGGTGCGGAACTCCAGGGGCGCGCTCCAGCCCTCGTCACTGCTGACCTGGCCGGTGCACTCGTGGGCGTTGGCGCAACTGGAGCTGAACGTCCACACCGACACGACGGTCCGCTCGTCCATGAAGACCTCATTGGTCTTCGCCATGCCCCCGTTGGAGACGACGCGGTAGGGACCGTTGAGTTCGAAGCCCAGTCCCGCCTGCGCCGGCGGTGCGGTGATCGCCCCGGCGATCAGCACCGCCGCCCCGACGGTGAGTTCCACTGCGCGCATGATCTGCCCTCCTTCACCTCAGGTCGGCATCAGGTCGGTCCATGACTTGGCCGCGGAACCCGTCGCCAAGTTCGTCTGCTGTTCGTAGCGCCCATCGGGAGTCAGGTACTTACCGGTGTTCGGGTCATAGGGCACCGCCGCGACTGACGGCCCGGATCCGCCGTCGGCGTACCCGGACGGCGCGACGCCGGGTGCCGGCAGCGGCGTCGGCCACACCTCTGGTGGCGCCGGCACCGGTGGTCGCGGGGCATCCGGTGGCGTCCCGGATCTGACGGCGCCCGGCGGCATCGGAGTGCCCTCGGTCGGGGCGAAGATCCGGTCCCCGAAATCGGCCCGATCATCGATCGGGACGCCCTGCTTGATCAGGTTCGGGTCGAACGCACCCGGCCCGGTGAGGTGCGGGCGCATCGCGATCGGGACGAACCCCTTCGGGTCGTCGCAGAGCTCGACGGTCGGCGCGCGCTTGCCCGGATGCTCGATGCAGGGGAAGTTGCGGGCACCGCGCACCGAGGTCGGCGAGTCCTGCGGCAGCTTGCAGTACAGCCCGTCCGGGGTGTCGATGGTGGTGGTGTCGGCCGGGGACCGCCAGGACGACGGCGGCAGGAACCCGACCGTGCAGGGGTTGGGGTCACCGAAGGTCAGCGTGAAGTCACCCTGCGGCAGGCCGGTCGCATTGTTCTTCGGCAAGCCGAAAGACTGCTGCGCCGCAATGTATCCGGGCAACAGCACCAGTAACTGTTCGATCGCCGGGTTGTAGGACAGCAATACCTGCCCGACGGTGTTCATGTTCGCCAGCAGGATCGGCAGCGTCGGCTTGAGATCCTGCATCAGGCCGGAGACTTCGTCGGCGAAGCCGGGCCCGCGCTGCAGGATGGCGCGCAGTTGCGGATCGTTGACGGCGACCTGTTCGGTGATTCCGGCCATGCTGCGCGCGAAGGTCCGGATCGCATCGGTGCTCTGGTGCTGGGAGTCGAGCAGCCGCGCGCCGTCATCGATCAGGGTGCGCAACCGCTCCGAAACACCCTTGGCGTCGCCGCTGATGGTGGCTGCCGAGTCCAGCAGGGACTGGAAGTCGTATCCGGCGCCGTCGAAGGCCAGATAGGTCTCATCGAGCAGGTTGCTGACCTTGTCCTTGGGGATGCTGTCGACCAGTGCGCTGACCTGATCGAGCATCGGCCCGACCTGTTGCGGCACTTCGGTGTTCGATGCCGCGATCACCGAGCCGTTCTCCAGGTACGGCGCTCCGTCGCTGCGGGGCAACAGGTCGACATACTGCTCGCCGACCGCCGACACACTGCGCACGGCGGCGAGCAGGTCCGCCGGCACTCGAGGGGACCGGTCCAGCGACAGCGTGGCCCGCACCCCGGCCGGGGTCAGCGCGACATCGGTGACCGTTCCGATCTGCACCCCGTTGTAGGTGACATTGGCGAACCGGTACAGCCCGCCGGTCTCGGGCAGGTCCAATTTGACCGTCACGCGGCCGATTCCGAGCATGGTCGGCACCCGCATGTAGCCGAAGACCATCGCTCCCATGCCCACCACCGAGGCCACCAGGAACAGGATCAGCTGGATCCGCACGAAACGCGTCAGCATCTAGCCACCGCCTCCCGGGGCCGAGGTGACCGGCACGGCATCCTGGCCCGACGCTTGCATGATCGGCCCCTGCAGCGGGTCGTTGGAGAAGTTCAGGTACCACGGATCACCGGGCGCCGGAACCAGTTTCGTGTCCTCATCACCCCACTGGGTGCCGGCGAACAGCGACCGCTTGAGCCGCGGCTTGGTGAGGTCGAAGATCGCGAACAGGTTCAGGAAGTCGCCCCGGACGGCGCGCTCGATGGCGTTGGGCCCGTACGGGAAGGCACTCGCGTAGGCCACCGCGGCATTGAGGTCCGGGCCGATGTCGGCCAGTGACTCCAGTGCCGGCTCCAGGTGGACGAGATCGGAGACCAGTTGGCTGCCGGCGTCGTCGACCAGACCCGCCGACAGGTCACCGAACTTGCCCAGTTTGGTCAGCGCGGTGGTGAACTTGGGCCGCTCCTTGATCAGCACGTCGATGGCCGGCGGGATTTTGTCCAGGGCGCGATCGATGGTGTCGCGCTGCCCGGCGAAGGTGCCGGCCACCCGGTTCATCTCGGCAATGGCCCCGACGATGTTGTCGCGCTGCCGGTCCAGCGCCGCGGTGAAGCGGTCCAACCGGACGAGCAGGTCGCGGATGTCGTCTTCGCGGCCGGCCATGGTGGCGCTGAAGTTGTGGATGATGTCCCCGATCTGGCCCAGCCCGCCGCCGTTGACCAGCACCGCCAGCGACGACAGCGTCTGCTCGGTGGACGGATACGTCGAGGAGTCACTCAGGGGAATGGTCGCACCGGAGGGCAGCCGCCCCGAGGGCGCCTGGCCCACCGGCGGATTGAGCGCCAGGTGCATCGAACCCAGCAGGCTGGTCTGCCCCACGGTGGCCACCGCGTTGGCCGGGACTTCGACGCCCGGGTTGACCGCGATGTCGACGCTGGCGTGCCAATTGGTGACGGTCATCTTGCCGACGCTGCCGATCACCACGTCGGAGAGCAGGACCGGCGAATTGGATTCCAGCGTACCGACATTGGCCAGTTCGACACGGAAGTGCTGCGCTCCCGGGCCGCGGCCCTGCACACCGGGCAGCGCTATCGAGTTCGCGCCGCCGAAGGCGCAGCCGGTGGCGGTGCAGGCGATCAGGCTGGCCAGCGCCAGACCCCGCCGCAATGACTTCAGACCGATCATGGCGCGGGCGCTCCTTCCGCAGGCCCAGGGCCCGGCGGCGGCCCCGGCTGGGGTGGGCCGCCCGGCAAGAGCATCCCGTCGAAGGTGGTCGGGCTCGGCAGGGGCGCCCCGGGAAGCAGCGGCGGCGTCGCCGCGGCGGGCAGGCCGTCGGGCACCAGCGAGCCGCGCGGTTGCGGCGGGTCGGTCCAGCCCGGCGGTTGCGCGACATCGCCGTTCAGCCCGGTGTAGGCAGAGATCGACGGTGTCTGTTCTGGGAGGTCCGGCGGATGCTGATTGTGCGGCATCAGCGCCGGGTCGGTGTAGATCAGCTTGTCCGGGCTGCCGGCCTTGGTCAGGTACGGGGCTATCGGCAGCGGAAATCCGTTGAAGTTCAGCAGGCGCATGGCCGGCCCGAGGTAGTGCGTGCACAGCTTGCCGGTCTCGGCCGCCGTCACGTTACCGACACCGCCGATCATCGCGCAGATCGCCTGCACCGGGTTGGAGAAGTTGGCGAACGCGAACGACCCCAGCGGGGTCCCGCTGGTGACGTTGTACATGTTGAGCGTGTTGGCGATCGCGTTCGGGGTGATGTGCAAGATGTTGCGGATCGCGTTCTTGGAGTCGGCCAGCGTCTGGGTCACCTTCGCCAGTCCGTCTACCGCTTCGACGGTCTCGGCGCGACTTCCCGCCACGAAATCCTTCACCTTGTCGACGGCGCCTGCGAAGTCGTTGAGGGCGGCGTCCAGGCTGGAGCGGCTGTCGTTGACCACGCTGGTCAGTGTCGCCAGCCGCGATTCGAACACCACGATCTGCTGATCGCTGTCGCGCAGCGCGGTCACGAAGGTCTGCATGCCCTCGATGATGTCGACGATGTTCCCGCTGCCCTCGGCGAAGATCCGGGCCACCCCGGACAGTTGCGCCAATGTCTCACGCAGCTTGGCGCCGTTGCCGTCCATCGCGGCGGCGGCGGTGTCGATGAACCGCGCGGCCGAGGTCTCGTTGATGCCGCTGCGCGGGCCCAACTCGGTGGCCAGCCGGTTGAGTTGGGTCTTGACCTCGTCCCACTCCACCGGAACGGCGGTGCGCTCTCGCGGTATCACCGCGCCGTCGGTCATGGTGGGGCCGTCGCCGCGGTGATACGCCGGGGTCAGCTGCACGAAGCGGGCGGCCACCAGGTTGGGTGCGACGATGACGGCCTTGGCATCGGCCGGGATCGGCACCTTGCGATCGACGCGCAGGGTGAGCTTGGCCTGGGTGCCCTGCGGTTCGATGCGGTCGATGGTGCCGACCTTCACCCCGGAGATCCGGACCTCGTCGCCGGCGTAGATCGCGGTGGCGGTGGGGAAATAGGCGCTGATCGTGGTCGGCTTCAGCACGGTCTGCCGGACCAGGGTCGCCGCACCCGCGAGCAGCGCCACGGCCAGCAGTGCGGCCCCGGCGATCTGCAGTGGTTTTCGAGTCGTCATCGCGGCGGCAGATCTCCTGGTTGCGGAATCCCGTTGACCGGGAAGGGAAGTTCGGCACGCGGTCCGGCATTGTCGGGGGGCTGGCCGGCATCGACACCGCGCCGGAAGCCGAAGGCGTAGTCGAAGAACGGCTGGAACAGCTGCGGCAGCATGATGTTCGGCACATAGGCGCTGTAGTACGCGCCGTTGGACACCGTCTCGCCCTGGGTGAGTTCATATTTGGCCAGGCCGGGCAGCGCCTTGGCGATGTTGTCGCGGTTCTTCACCAGGATCTTGTTCAGTGAGTTGATCTCGTCCAGCGTCGGTTTAAGCTGTTCGTTGTTCTGCGCGACCAGTTCGGACAACTGCCGGGACACCGCCGACGTGCTGACCAGCAGGTTGACGATCGCCTGCCGGCGGGTGTTGAGCACCTCGACGAGGCTGTTGGCATCCAGGATCAGCGAGTTGATCTGCTGGCTGCGCTCGGAGAACACCCCGGTCACGTCGGCGGCGGACTTCAACAACTCGGCGAGGCTTTCGTTGCGGTTGTTCAGTGATCGCGACAGCCGGCTCAATCCGTCGAAGGTCGGACCCAACCGGGGGGCGATCTGGTCGATGGTGTCGGAGAGGGTGTCCAGGGACCGGTTGAGCGACTCGGTGTCGGTGCCGGCCGTGTTGGCGGTCAACTCACCGACCACGTCGGTCAGCGAGTACGGCGACGAGGTGCGGGTGACCGGGATGACGTCGAGCGGGTGCATCTTGCCGCTGCCCGCCGGTTCGACCGTCAACACCCGGTCGCCGAGCAGCGACCCGGTCCGGATGTGCGCGGTGGTCTGCAGGCCCAGCGGATACTTGCCGGCCATCGAGAACGTCACCAGGGCGTCGCCGTCGTCGAGCTTCACGTCGGTGACCGACCCCACCTTGATCCCCGACAGCGTGACGTCGTCGCCGGTGCCCAGGCCGCCGGCCTCGGTGAACTTCGCCTGGTAGCGCACCGAGGTGGCCCATTGGACCAGCTGTTCGGGTTGCAGTCCGATCGCGACGACGAAGCCGATCAGGACGATGCCGATCAGGCCCATCCGGACCAGGTGGGTTCCGCGGTATCTCAGCATCGGCGGCCCCCGCGCCCTGGTCCGGCGCCGCGCAGCACAGCGGTCAGTCGGTGTCGCTGCATCGGCCCACCTCCTGCTTGATCCACGGGAACACCGCCGTGCGGCCCTGGGTGTCGCTGACCCGGATCTGGACAGCGCAGATGTAGTACTGGATGAATCCGCCGTAGGCTCCGAGCCGAATGGCCTTGCGGTAGTTCTCCGGCGCTTTCTGCAGCGACATGTCGAGACCGGCCTGGTCGGCGTTGACGGCCTTGGCCAGCCGGTTGGTCTGCGCAATGGTGTCGGTCAGCGGATCACGTGCTTTGCCCAGCAGGTCGGCCAGCGACGCGGTCCCGCGGTCCAGGGACGCCACGGCGTCCCCGATCGGGTCGCGATCTGCCGCCAGTCCGCTGACCAGTTTGCCCAGCCGGTCGATCGCCCCGGACAACCGCTTGTCGCCGCTGGTCACCGTCGCCAGTACCGCGCGCAATTGGTCGATCAGCGATTCGATGACCTGGTTGTTGTCGGCCAGCGCGTTGGAGAACGACGACGACTGCGACATCAGCGAGTCGAGGGTGCCGCCCTGGCCCTGCATGATCTGGATCAGCGATGCGGTCAGTGCGTTGACGTCCTGCGGGTTCAGGCCGCGGATCACCGGCTTGAGCCCGTTGAGCAGCAGGTCCAGGTCCAACGCGGGTGCGGTCCGTTCCAGCGGGATCTGCGCTCCGGTCGGCAGCAGGCGGGTCGAACCGGGCCCGTCCACCAATTCCAGGTAGCGGTCGCCGACGAGGTTGAGGTAGCGGACCGCGGCCTGGGTGCCGGTGGTCAGCGCGATGTTGCGGTCGGCGGCGAACTTCACCAGCACCGTGCCATCGGGCCGCAGGGCCACACCTCCCACGGTGCCGACCCGCACCCCGGCGACCCGCACGCTGTCGCCCGACTTCAGCCGGGACGCATCACTGAACACCGCGCTGTAGCCGGTGGTCGGTCCGGTGCGCACCTCGCCGAAGATCGCGAACAGCATCGCCGTCGCCAACAGCATCACCACGGCGAAGCTGCCGAATTTGAGTATCGTCCCGGCGGCGCCCCTCATCCCGGCATCCCCACCTGGGCGGTATTGCGCGGCGGGCCGCCGAGCGGCCCGAACAGCGCCTGCTTGAGACCCTCGGAATTGAGCAGGATGCCCTGGTTGCCGTACTCATAGGGGTCAGCCCCCACGTCGCCGATCAGCGCCGGCACCCGGAACTCGGGCGGAACGTCGGGCAGGCCCAGTTCCGCACAGTAGGAGCGTTCGGCGGTGGCGGCCACCTTCGGCAGGTGATCGGGGTAGCGGTAACGCTCCCTGCCCAGGGTGAAGCTGGCGGTGATCACGATGCCGGGGACGGTGAACGGAGGTGACTTGGCGAACGGCACCAGGCCGCCGATCGAGCAGCCGAGGTGCTCGTGGTACTTGTCCACCAACTGAGCGGTCGGCTCCAGGTTTCGGGTCAGGTCGGTCAGCCCCTGCCGGTTGTCGCCGAGCACTTCGTTGCCGGTGTCGGCCAGCCCGATGGCGGCCAGCAGGAAGGTGTCCAGGCTGTTGCGCTCGGCCACGATGCTGTCGCTCATGACGGCGGTGTTGGCGAGGGTGGCGGTCAGATCCGGCGCCGCATCGGCGTAGGACGCGAACACCGGCGGCATGGTCGCGGCCTCGCGCTCCAGGGTGTTCAGGCTGGGTTCGATGTCGGCGAGCAGCTTGTCGAAGTCGGTGAGTGCCTGACCGATCTTGTGCCCGCGACCGTTGAACGCCGTCGAAACCGCCCCCAGCGTTTCGTTGAGCTTCTTCGGATCGATCTTGTCCAGCACCCGGACGAGCTGCTGGAACACCGTGTTGATCTCGACGGTGACGTGTTGTCCGGCCAGAGTCTGGCCGGCGTGCATCCGGGCAGCGGTGGGATCCGGCGGCGCCACCAACTCGACGAATTTGGCCCCGAACACCGTCGACGAGGCGATCCGGGCGGTGGAGTTCGCCGGTATCAGCCGGAGTTGGTCGGGCTGCAACTCCAGCCGCAGGGCCGCGGTGCCGTCCGGCAGGGCGTCGATGGCCCCGACCTTGCCCACCTGAACGCCGCGCACCTTGACCTTGGCGTCGGGGTACATCACCAGACCGGCGCGCGGGGACAGCACGGTGATACCCACCGTGCGGGTGAAGCTGCCCCGGAACAGGCCGATCGGCAAGACAATCAGGGCCGCTATGGTCGCGACCGTCGCCAGCCCGATCAAGGGCCGCAGGTAGGCCGGTTGCTGCCGACGCTCACCGGCGGGCCGATGCCGTCCCGCGGCGGATTCCCGTTGGGCGGGGCCGCCTGCGTCGTCCCGTTCCAACGGTGGATCGTCGGTCATGCCGAGAACCATTGCCGCTCCGTCACCCGGGCGCTGACGTTGAGGTCATCGTGGTCGGTGACCACCGGCCGGAGACCACGCTAAATCCCACGGCTGCCGCCCCCTTCCACGATGGTGACCGCTGAGACCGCCGTCGGCCCTCCGATGTTGTGCGCCAAGCCAATCCGGGCGCCATCGACCTGGTTGGCCGCCGTTCCCCGCAACTGCTCGAACAGTTCTACGCACTGTGCCACACCGGTGGCACCCGGCGGGTGGCCTTTGCATTTCAGTCCGCCGCTGGGGTTCACCGGCAGCTCTCCGCCGACGCTGGTCACCTCGGCCTCCAGCAGCTTGTGCGCCTCGAACCGGTCGGCGAAACCGAGGTCTTCGTAGCTGATCAGTTCCACCCCGGTGAAGTAGTCGTGCACCTCGGCGACATCGATGTCGGCGGGCGTCAGCCCCGCCATGGCGAACGCCTGCTTGGCGGCGCGCACCGTGGCCGGAAATGTCGTCATGTCGCGCTTGTGCTGATGCATCACCGAGTCCAGCCCCAGGCCGACTCCGCGGATCCACACCGGTCGATCGGTGAAGCGATCGACGACGTCTTCGGCGGCCAGCACCAGGGCTGCGGCACCGTCACTCTGCGGAGCACAGTCGTACACCCCGAACGGGGTCACCACGGTGGGTGCGTCGAGGGCCTGTTGGGCGGTGATCTCGAAGCGCAACCGAGCGCGGGGGTTGCTCACGCCGTGTCGGTGATTCTTGACCGCCACCATCGCCAGGTGCTCACGGGTGGCCGGGGATTCGTGCAGGTAGCGCCGTACGTGCAGCGCGAAACCAGCCGGAGCGACCAACCCGAGCGGATAGTCCCAGGCCATGTCGCGGGCAGTTCCCTCCCAGGCCCACAACATGTCCTTGGTGGGGTTCTCCCGCAGCTTGTCCGCGCCCATGACCAGGGCCACGTCGACCGCCCCGGAGGCGACCCCGAACAGGGCATTGCGCACGGCGTCATTGCCGGTGGCGCAGGAGTTCTCCACCCGGGTGACCGGCAGATCCGGAAGCCCGAGGCTGTCGGCCAGAATCCCGGAGGGAAAGCCGTCGGTGGTGCCGAGCGCGCCGAACCAGGCCGCCTGTATGTCGGTCTTGGCCAGCCCCTTGTCGACGCTCGCGGCGCAGTCGGCGAATGCCATAGGCAGCAGATCCTTGATGCCCAGGGCGAAATGCTCACGGAACGGGGTCATTCCGGCGCCGACGATCGCGACACGCTTCACGCCGCCGCCTCCGGTTGCTCCGCCGGCTCGAAGGGTTCGAAGGCATAGCCGTAGTCGGGGACCCCCGAGCGCACCGCGACCCGGCGCAGCACCATCCGGCCCCGGTCGCCGATCCAGACGCCGCCCGCCGGAGCGCCGGTGACCTTCACCAGTGCGCGGACCGCGACGTCATCGAGTTCCACGATGACCAGCGAATACGGCGTCAACAGCCCGGGTACCGGCATCTGCACGGTGACCTCGGTGTAGACCGTGCCGACCCGCGGCAGCTCGACCAACTCGTAGCTGGTGCTCAAGGCGCAGTCGTCGCCGACCCGGTAACGCGGGGGGAAGTCGAGTTCGTCGCTGTCCGGATGCTTTCCGGCCTCCCAGCGCACCTTGGCCTCGAACGCGCGCTCGTAGGCGGCCAGCGAAATCGGCAGGTCCGCACCGGGCGTGCGCACCCGGTCGGGAAGCGGCCGGGCCACCGGTTCACGGCGGTTCACCCGCACTTCGGCTTCGGAGCCGTCGGCCACGGTGATCCCGGACAGACTGGCCTGCTCCACCGCGAGCAGCGGACCCACCGTCCGCGTCTCGGCGAGTGCCGCCAGCGCGAACAGCCCCGAGCTGGCGCCGGTGGTCGGGAGCGGAGCCGGATCGCCGCTGCACAGGTCGGCAGCCCGGGCGTGTTCCAGCCCGGCCAGCATGACCGGGGTCTGGACCCACGCCGCCCCCAGTGAGGCCACCACACCGCGCTCGTGCAGCAGGCGCGGATCGCCGTAGTCGTGCACCACCCCGGCATTGTGGGTGCGCACCGGAAGGCTGCGCGCGATGCGGGCCGCGGTGCGAATCCGCAGCCCGTCGTCGGCGGTCAGCACCGCGACCGCACCGGCGGGATCGGTGTCCGCTCCGATGATCAGGGTGCGCGGCCGCGCCGAGCTCAGCGCGTCCAGCGCAGCAGGTGCACCGCCGAGCCGTTCGACCACCTCCAGTTCGGGATCCAATCCCAGGCCCGCCAGCAGGACCGCGGCGTTGCTGCCCTCGGTGAGCGGAAGGTCACGGCTCACCAACACCAGCCGCTCCACCGCACCGCCGTCGGCCAGCGCGGCCCGGCCGGCCTCCACGGCCAAGGTGATCGCGTCCTCATCGTCACCGGCGATCCGACACAAGGGGGTGCCCCAGCACGGCAGGTAGGTGCCAATCGAAGCTACGTGCGGCATCGCGATCCCCTTGCTCCCACTCGATCGCCTAGGTGACCGCGCCGGCAGTCTTGAGCTCGATGATCCGGTCCCAGTCCAGTCCGAGGTCGGCCAGGATCTCGTCGGTCTGCTCGGCGAAACCGGGAGCCGGGCCGGTTGCCGGGGCGGTGACGTCGAACTGGACCGGGTTGGCGACCAACTCCAGTTCGCCGGCCCGCACGATGTATTCGTTGGCGCGGATCTGCGCGTCCTGGGCAGCCTGCAGGGTGTCCTGGACCGGTGCCCACGGGCCGGCCAGGGTGGCGAAGCGCTCACTCCACTGCGGCAGCGTCCGCTTGGCCATCGCCGCGCGCAGGATTTCCACGGCGGCCGGGGTGTGCTCGGCAAACGACTGCGCGGTGGCAAACCGTGGATCGTCGATGTAGTCGTGCAGTTCCATGTGTTGACACACGTCGGCCCAGAACTTGGTGGGCTGCATCATGACGAACGAGATGTAACGCTCGTCGGCGGTCGCGTAGACCCCGACCAGCGGGTTGATCGGCGATCCGTGCACACCGGGGGGCTGTTGGATCAGACGCTCGCCCAGATGACTGGTCAACGCGACGGTATGGCCCATCGCCCACAGGCCGCTGCCCAGCAGGGACACGTCCACCACCGATGGCTCACCGGTGCGCTCGCGTTTGAACAGTGCCGCCGCGATGCCGCCGGCCAGGTTGGTGCCGGAGATGGTGTCGCCGTAGGCCGGCCCGGGCGGGCCGATCATGCCTTCGATACCGGGCGGGGTGATGGTGGCGGCGGTACCGGCGCGACACCAGAAGGCGGTCATGTCGTAACCGCCCTTCTCCGATTCGATTCCGCGGGGGCCCAGCGCGCTGCCGCGGGCGTAGATGATCTTCGGGTTGACCGCGCGGATGTCCTCCACATCCATGGCGAACTTGCGGCGATGACCGGGAAGGAAACTGGTCAGGAAAACGTCTGCCCGCTTTGCCAATTCGAGCAACACCTCGCGGCCCTCGGCCACCGACATGTCCAGGCCGATACTGCGTTTGCCGCGGTTGGCGTGCTCGATGTTGGGGTTGGGGTCGCCCTCGACCCGCAGCATGCCGGTCTGGCGCAGCCCGCGCTGCGGGTCTCCGGTCACCGCGTGCTCGACCTTGATGACCTCGGCGCCCCACTCGGCCAGCACCGCTCCGGCCGACGGGACGAACCCGTACATCGCGACCTCGAGCACCCGGATGCCCTCCAGCGGCTTCATCCGGCCTGCCCGGCGGCCGGCGTGGCGAATGTCTTGGACTCCAGGAACTCCTCCAGGCCGGCGACGCCCATCTCTCGGCCGATGCCGGACTGCTTGTATCCCCCGAAGGGTGCGTCGGGACTGAAGTAGTTGCCGCCGTTGATCGAGAACGTTCCGGTCCGGATCCGGCGGGCCATGGCCACCGCGCGGTCTTGTCCGCCGAAGATCGCGCCGGACAGCCCGTAGATGGAGTTGTTCGCGATGCGCACCGCGTCATCGTCGTCGTCGTAGCCGATCACGGTCAGGACCGGCCCGAAAACCTCCTCCTGGGCGATCTCGCTGTCCGGGTCGACTCCGGCCAGCAATGTCGGTGTGTAGAAGAAGCCGGGGTCGACCTTCTCGCCGCCGGTCACCAGGGTGGCGCCGGCGGCGACCGCACGCTGCACCATGCCGTCGACCTTGTCGCGCTGCTTGGCGCTGATCAGCGGGCCCATGTAGGTCTTGGGGTCGGTCGGGTCGCCGTAGCGCACGTGGGAGAAATTGGTCTTGATCAGCTCGACGATCTCGTCGTGGTGACTGTTGGGCACCAGCAGTCGCGACGTCAGCGCGCAGCCCTGGCCGGCGTGGGTGACCATCGAGAAGGAGGCGAAGACCGCCGCCATATTGAAGTCGGCGTCGTCGAGCACGATCGCCGCGGACTTGCCCCCCAGTTCCAGGAAGACCCGCTTGAGTGTGCCGCTGGCGGCGGCCATGATCGCCCGCCCGGTCGGGGTGGATCCGGTGAAGGTGACCATGTCCACGTCCGGATCGGTGGTCAGCACCGCTCCGACCTCGGGGTCCGACGAGCTGAGCACATTGACCACTCCGGCCGGAATGTCGGTGTGGTTCGCGATCAGCTCGCCCAGGGCCAAGGTGACCAGCGGGGTGTCGGGTGCGGCCTTGAGCACCACGGTGCAGCCGGCGGCCAGCGCGGGAGCCAGTTTCGCCAGTGCCAGCTGGTTGGGATAGTTGTAGGCGATGATCGCGGCGACGACGCCGGCGCCTTCCTTCTCCACCCAGCGGTGGTGCAGCATCCCGCGACTCTCGATGTTGCCGAGGTCTTCGGTCATCGGATAGTCCTCGAGCAGATCGGCGTAATAGCGCACGATCGCGATCGGCCCGTCCAGTTGTGCGCCCTGGGTCAGCGCCGCGGTGGCTCCGACCTCGGCAATGGTGAGCGCGGCGAACTCCTCGCGGTGTTCGACGAGAGCCTTGTGCAGCTGATCGAGGCAGCGGATTCGCAGGGCGGTGTCGGTGGCCCAGCCGCTGGTGTCGAACGCCCGTCGCGCCGCGGCGACGGCCTCGGCGGCCTGTTCGACGGTCGCCTCGGGGGCGTAGCCCAGGACTTCTCCGGTGGCGGGGTTGAGCGAGGAGAACGTGCGGTCGGCATCGACCAGCTTGCCGTCGATCAGCAGCCGCCGCCCGGCGGCCTGTCCAGCCTCGGCACCACCGGTGATGGTTCCTGCCGTGTCCTGCGATCGCATCCAAGCCTCCCCGCCGGGTAACTACGTTCTCATGTGCGGCGAATCTTACATCGCGAAAGTGAGAATTCAAGGGGAGCACGAATACCGCCGACACCGCCCCGCAACAACCTCGGTCGGCTACCGTTCGGCATATCCCCTGCTGAGGGCAGGTCTGCGCGATCCTTGCCAGAAACAGCCCTGCGAGAGTACGATTCTCATCGATCGGGAAGGGGATTCTTTGTGACCGAGACGGGCCTCGCGAGGACTGCTGTCGTGACCGGGGGCGCCTCGGGCATCGGCGCGGCGGTGGTGAACCGCCTGCGCGCCGACGGCCACCGGGTGGCGATCATCGACCTCAAACCGGGCGATCAGGAGCTGGCCTTCGCCGCAGACGTGACCGATCGCGGGCAGATCGATGTCGCACTGACCGGGATCCGCGATCAACTGGGCCCCGTCGAGATACTCGTCAACGCCGCCGGGCTGGACGGCTTCAAGAAGTTCAGCCACATCAGCTTCGAGGACTGGCAACGCGTCATCGACGTCAACCTCAACGGCGTCTTCCACACCATTCAGGCGGTGCTGCCCGACATGCTGGCCGCCGGCTGGGGGCGCATCGTCAACATCTCCTCGTCCAGTACGCATTCCGGCACTCCCTATATGGCGCACTACGTTGCGGCCAAGTCCGCCGTGAACGGACTCACCAAGACCCTGGCGCTGGAGTACGGGCCGAACGGGATCACCGTCAACGCCGTGCCGCCCGGCTTCATCGACACCCCCATGCTGCGCAACGCAGAGAGCCGCGGCTTCCTGGGCGACATCGACGACAACATCGCCCGGACTCCGGTGCGCCGCATGGGCAAACCCGAAGACATCGCGGCCGCATGCGCATTCCTGGCGTCCGAGGAGGCCGGTTACATCACCGGGCAGATCCTGGGCGTCAACGGCGGCCGCAACACCTGACACTCGCCGCACCGAGGTGTGCAACAACGAAAGGAACAACTGTGGGACGCGTTGCCGGAAAGGTCGCATTCATCACGGGCGCAGCCCGCGGACAGGGCCGTAGCCACGCGCTGCGCCTGGCCGAAGAAGGCGCCGACATCATCGCCGTCGACCTGTGTCAGGACATCGAGACGATCGGCTACCCGATGGCGCGGCCCGAGGACCTCGAGGAGACCGCCAAACTCGTCGAGAAGACCGGCCGCGGCATCATCACCGCACAGGCCGACGTGCGCGACGCGGCCGCGCTCAAGACCGCACTCGACGCCGGGATCGCCGAGTTCGGCAAGCTCGACATCGTTGTCGCCCAGGCCGGTGTGGCCGGCATGAAGGGCAACCCCCCGCTGCAGGCGTGGATCGATGTCATCAACACCAACCTGATCGGCACCATCAACGGCATCCAGGTCTCGCTGCCGCACCTGGGCGAAGGCGCCTCGATCATCGCCACCTCATCGGCCGCCGCGTTGATGGACGCCCACCAGAAGGCCAACCCGGGTGCCGACCCGGGCGGGATGGCCTACATGACCTCCAAGCGGCTGATGGCGCAGTACGTACACGACCTGGCAACCGAGTTGGCGGTGCGAGGCATCCGCGCCAACGTCATTCACCCGACCAACTGCAACACCGACATGTTGCAGAGCGAGCCGATGTACCGGTCCTTCCGGCCCGATCTGGAGCACCCGACCCGCGCCGACGCCGAGCCGGTGTTCTACGTGCAGCAGGCGATGAAGGTGCCGTTCATCGAGCCCGAGGACATCTCCAACGCGGTGCTGTGGCTCGCGTCCGACGAGGCCCGCTACGTGACAGGCATGCAGTTACGAGTCGACGCCGGTGGATATCTCAAGTGGTACGACTACCACGTCTGATGGCCAACGACACGGATTCGCCCGCCTCGGATAGGAGCAGCATGAAAGTTTGGGTCGACCCGCAGCGCTGTCAGGGCCACGGTCTCTGCAAGATGATCGCGCCCGATTCCTTCGAGCTTGACGACATCGACGGCCACTCCACGGCGGCGAGCGAGATCATTCCCGCCGACCAACACGATCTGGTACGCGAAGCCGTCCGGTCCTGCCCGGAGCAGGCCATCATCCTCACCGACGACGACAGTTAGTAACAAGGGAGACAACGCCTTGAGCATCAACGAAGCCGTCACCAACAGTGCTCACAAGAAGGACCGGTCCTACCACTTCGACCGGCACACCTCCGAGTATCGGCTGAACTTCCAGTCCATCACCGAAGAGATGCACGCCAAGTGCCCGATGGCCTGGAGTGAGGCGTACGACGGCCACTGGGTAGCGGCCGGCGCGCAGCAGGTCTTCGAACTGGCCCGGTGCCCGCACATCTCCAACGACCACGACGTCAACAACGAACGCAAGGGCTACAAGGGAATCTCCATCCCGCCGGCCAAACGAGCCGTCGGGGTCCGTGGCGGCATGCTGGAGATGGACGGCGAGGAACATCGCTTCTACCGCAACGTGGTCAACCCGTACCTTTCGCCGGCCGCCATCAAGCGCTGGGAACCCCTCATCGACGACATCGTGCGGGCCTGCATCAACGAGAAGATCGAGGAAGGCCGCATCGACTTCGTCGACGACCTGGCCAACATCGCTCCGGCGGTCTTCACGCTGGCCATGCTCGGCTTTCCGCTGAAGAACTGGACGATCTACTGCGAACCGGTACACGCGGCGGTGTACACCCCCGAGCACGATCCCGACTCGGTGCGAGTCGCCGAGTTGCATAAGCAGATGGGCCTGGATCTTCTCACCAATTACTTTGAGATCAAGGAGAACCCGCGTCCCGGTATCGTCAGCGCCCTGGCTCAGGCCCGGATCGATGGCGAGCCGGTTCCCGACATCGACGCACTCGGCATGGTCGGGCTGGTCATCGGCGGCGGCTTCGACACCACGACGGCGTTGACCGCGCATTCGCTGGAATGGCTCTCGGAGAACCCCGACCAGCGGGAGTTGCTCAGCACCAAACGCGACACCCTGCTGGACCCCGCCACCGAGGAGTTCCTGCGTTACTTCACCCCGGCCGCCGGTGACGGGCGCACCTTCTCCGAAGACGTCGAGGTGGAGGGCACCCCGTTCAAGGAGGGCGAGCGCCTCTGGCTGTCCTGGGCGATGGCGAACCGCGACCCCTCGATCTTCGAAGACCCCAACCGGATCATCATGGACCGTAAGGGCAACCGGCACTTCAGCTTCGGGCTCGGAGTGCACCGCTGCATCGGCTCCAACGTGGCCCGCACCGTCTTCAAGTCGATGCTGACCGCGGTCCTGGACCGGATGCCCGACTACCGGTGCGACCCGGAGGGAACCGTCCACTACGACACCATCGGTGTCATCCAGGGCATGCGGCACCTGCCCGCGACCTTCACCCCGGGCAAGCGGATCGGGCCGGGCCTCGAGGAGACCCTGGACAACCTGCAGCGGATCTGCGACGAGCAGCAATGCGCCCTGCCGATCACCGAACGCAAGGAATCAGTCGTCATCAACTAACGCGAGCAGTCGCGAAAGCCCCCTATTTTGGTCTCAATAGGGGGCTTTCGCGACTGCTCGCGCTGTTAGTCGTTGGCTCTGAACCCGCCGATGACCGATTCCCCGAACTCGGCGATCGACTCGGGCGCGGGATCGGAGAACCAGACGTAGAACCGCTGGGCACCTTGACTGTGCAGCCCACCGAAGTAGTCGATCAGTTCGTCAGCGCGTCCACACACCAGCCCGGATCCGAAATGGCCGTAACGGCGTCGGGCTTTCCCGATGACCTCGTCGGCGTCCGCGTTCTTGCCGATGAAGCCGACCATCTGCTGCACCGATACACGTGCGTTGCCGATCTGCGGCACCAGGCCCGGCAGAGCGTCGATGTGTGTTGCGGGCAGATTCCACCAATCGGCATATCGACGAACCAGTTCCAGCATCCGGGGGCCACGACCGCCGAGCAGCAGCGGAATGGGTTGACTCGGCCGGGGCACCTGCGCGTCATCGGCCTCACCCCAATATCGCTTGAGGTCCCTCAGCGTCTGTTCCAGTGCGACGACCCGCTCGCGCCCGGTGGCGGTGCCGAAACCGAACTTCGCCAGCTCGTCGGGCATCGATCCCGACCCGAGTCCCAGCTCGAACCGGCCGCCGGACACCTCGGCGAGGGTGACGGCCTGTTTGGCCAGCACGGCGGCATGGCGGAACGGGTCGCACAGCACCAGATGGCCGATCCGCAGCCGTTCGGTTTTCGCCGCGACCCAGGTGGCCAACGTCATCGCCTCCCAGATCGGGCTGGCCGGCGCCATCGGCGTCTCGAGATGGTCGAGGAACGCCACACCGTCGAAATTGCTTGTCTCAGCAGTACAAGCACGCAGCGTCAGCTCCTCGACGCCCAGACCGACCTGCGGCAGAAAGAGGTACCACTCGACCACGTTCTCCGACTCCCCTTCCGAAGATGAACTCCCCCGCAACATCACCGCGGGAACCGAACGCGCATCTCGGAGGCTACCGAGGCTCCGGCAACGTCAGCCGCGGGGCAGGCCCAGCACCTGTTGCGCGACGATGTTGCGGTGGATCTCCGAGGTCCCCCCGGCGATGGTGCCCGAGAAGCTTCGGGCATGCCGTTCGAACCAACTGGCGAAATAGCTGTCGAGGTTCATCGGCGCATACCTGCCCGAGTTCGCCGGGTGCACCAGGCCGCCGGTCCCCGCGGCATCCAGCGCGTGACCGGAGGCGAACATCTCGGCTTCCGAGCCGAGCAGCTTGAGCACCGACAGTGCGGGTACGTTCTCCTCGCCGCGTGCCGCCCGGGCCAGTGCCGCCGATCCCATCAGCCGCAGCGCCTGGTAATCCATGACCGCCGTGGCGAATTGGTCGCGCTGCAGCTCGCCCTCGGGGTGGAAGTCGGCGATGATGTTGTCCAGCCGATCGGCGAAGCCCAGCCACATCATGGTGCGCTCGTGACCGAGGGATCCGTTGGCCACCCGCCACCCGCCGCCGAGCGGGCCGACCAGATTCTGCGCCGGCACCCGCACGTCGGTGAAGAACACCTCGTTGAAGTCTTTGTCGTCGATCCCGCAGATGGTCGGGAACGGCCGGCACACCACGCCCGGGGTGTCGGTGGGGATCAGCAGCACACTGATGCCCTTGTGTTTGGGCGCATCGGGATCGGTACGCACGAAGGTCAGCAGCACGTCGGCGTCGTGCGCACCGGAGGTCCACACCTTCTGGCCGTTGACGATGAAGTCGTCTCCGTCGCGATCGGCACGGGTCCGCAGCGACGCCAGATCGGAGCCGGCACTGGGCTCGCTCATGCCCAGTGACGCGGTGATCTCGGCACGCAGGATCGGAACCGCCCAGCGCCGCTTCTGCTCGTCGCTGCCGAACGAAAGCAGCGACGCCGCAATGATGTTCACGCCCTGCGGGTTGAAGCTGTGATAGATCCGCCGCCGGCACAGCTCCTCCAGATGCACGAACTGCTGCAGCAGAGTGGCGTTGCGGCCGCCGAACTCGGGAGGATTGCCGGGCAGCAGCCAGCCGTTGTCGAACAGCAGCCGCTGCCAGCGGCGTGCCCAGTCCGGCATGTGTGACACCGATCGGGGCCGCTCGGCGGAGTCGGCCTCGTCGGGCAGGTTCGCGTCGAGGAACGCCGCGAACTCGGCGCGGAACTCCTCGACTTCGGGATCAAACGTGAGTTGCAAGGTATTCCTCGGTGATCGCCGCGCGGTGCTCGGCGGCACCGCCGAGCATCAGCTCACCGGCCTTGGCGCGCTTGAGCGCGAACTGCAGGTCGTTCTCCCAGGTGAACCCCATCGCGCCGAACAGCTGCAGGCCGTGCCGGAAGACGATCGACTGGCATTCGCCGGCCGAGGCCTTGGCCATCGCCGACGCCATGCGTCTCCGCGGGTCGTCTGCTGCGATCGTCAACGCCGCGAAATACGCCAACGCGCGGGCCCGTTCGATCGCCACGTGCATATCGGCCGCCTTGTGCTGGACGGCCTGAAACGACCCGATGGGCACGCCGAACTGCTGGCGGCTGCGCACATGTTCGAGCGCCAGATCGAGGATGCGCTGGCAGGCGCCGACCATCGTCATCGCCATCCCGGCGAGCGCGACATGGCGGGCCGCCTCGACATCGACGCGCACCCGGGCACTGTCGGGAACCTCCACCCCGGCGAAGGACAAGTCGGCCACGTGCAGTGTCGGATCGAACACCGATGCCTTACGTGCCCTCACCGCGGCGGCGTCGACCAGGAAGACACCGGCCTCGGCGACCACGGCCAGCCGATCGGCCCGGTCACCGTCGAGCACGTGCAGGGCGGTCCCGTCCAGCACCCAGCCGGCGGCGTTGCGGTGCGCGGTCACGCCGCTGAAGACCGCCGCCCCGGTCGAGCCGTCCGGGCGATGATGCTCACCGACCAGCGGTGCGAACTGTGTCATGGTGGCCAGAAACGGGGTCGGGTCGGTGGCGCGTCCCAGTTCTTCGAGGACGATCGCCAACTCCACCGCAGTCTCGGGTTCGTGCAGTTCCGTCCAGCCCAGGTCGACATAGACCTTCCACAGCGGGTCGACGTCGACACCGTGCTCCACCACACTGCGCACCAGCGATGGCGAGCACTGCTTGCCCACCACGTCGCGCACCGTGCCCTGCCACAGTCGCTGATCCTCGTCGAACTCCAACAGCATTGCAGTCACCTCCTCCACACGCCGATCGAGAATAACATTCTCGCAATCGAATGTAACGATCTCAAACTGAGATACCGTGCTGTCAAAGCGTATCGCGTGGTCCGGCACCCCGCGAGGACATCTACCTGCCGCGGTCGGGCGAACAGACGATGAGAATCCGATTCTTGCATGCCAAGAACACAGCTATACAATGGGTGTCGTCGACACGGCGAAGGGCGGCGTAGATGATCGAACACCCGGACGGCACCCAGACTCCCGTCATCGATGCCAGCGTGCACATCTTCGCGGCGTCGAACTCCGATCTGCGCGCGTTTCTGCGGGAGCCCTACCGCAGCCGGGGCTTCCCCGACTATGAGATGGACTGGTACGGCGCCCCGGGCGGTGAGTACGCGCCCGGCACCGACGGGCCCGACCGCCAATACCCCGGTTCGGACCCCGATGTGGTCGCCCAGCATCTGTTCGTCGAACGCGGTGTCGACGTCGCGGTGCTGCACCCGATGACCCGGGGCGTCATGCCCGACCGTCATCTGGGATCGGCGATCGCCGCGGCGCACAACGAGATCCTGGTGTCACGCTGGCTGGACCACGCCGAGCACGGCGAACGCTTCCGCGGCACCATCCGGGTCAATCCCGACGACATCTCCGGCGCGCTGCGTGAGATCGACCGGTGGAAAGACCACCCCCGGGTGGTGCAGATCGGCATCCCGCTGCAGTCCCGCGAGCTGTTCGGCAAGCCGCAGTTCTGGCCACTGTGGGAGGCCGCCGTGGCCGCGGGCCTGCCGGTCGCCGCCCACATCGAGGGCGGCGCGGGCATTGCCGCCGCACCGACGCCGTCGGGCAACACCCGCACCTACGAGCAGTACGTCAGCTTCATGGCGTGCAACTACCTGTATCACCTGATGAACATGATCGCCGAGGGCGTCTTCGAGCGGATACCCGAGCTGAAATTCGTCTGGGCCGACGGCGCCGCGGACCTGCTGACGCCGTTCATCTGGCGAATGGACACCTTCGGCCGGCCGCACCTGGAGCAGACGCCGTGGGCACCGGAGATGCCCAGCGACTACCTGCCCGGGCACGTGTTCTTCGTCCAGGGCGCCATCGACGGCCCCGGCGACACCGACTTCGCCGGAGAGTGGTTCGGATTCACCGGCAAAGAGGACATGGTGATGTACGGGTCGAGCTATCCGCACTGGCAGCGCAACGAACTGAGTGTGCCGAGCACCTTCAGCGCTGAGCAACGCGACAAGCTGTGCTGGCGCAATGCCAGTGCGCTCTACGGCATAGAAGTCCCTGCCGTCCCGGCCGTCGCGGGCGCACACTAGAGAACAGCTGGGATCAAGGAGATCACGATGTCTGTGACAGCCACCGAGCGCAAGCCGGCAGCCGAGCGCGTCGCCGTACGGTGCGTCGATTCCGACGTTCATCCCGTGCCCCGACGCGGTGAACTGGCCCAATACCTCCCCGAACCGTGGCGCAGCAAATACTTTCTGCCGCGCCGGGTCGGTGAGCTGATCTACTACGACGCACCCGACTATGCGCACGCCTACGCGATGCGGGTCGACGCGTTTCCCGCCGACGGAGAATTCCCCGGCAGCGACCCGGATCTGGCGTTCAAGCAGCTCATCATGGACGCCGGATCCGACTTCGTGATCCTGGAGCCCGGCGCATATCCGGCCCGCATTCCCGAAGCGCAGCAGGCGATGTCGTCCGCCCTGAACGACTGGCAGGCCAACCACTGGCTGGACGCCAAGAACAACTGGCACCAGCGCTGGCGGGGATCGATCTGCGCGGCCATCGAGGATCCGTTCGGCGCCGCGGCCGAGATCGAGAAGTGGGCCGGCCACCCGTACATGGCGCAGGTCCTGATCAAGGCCGAACCCCGCCCGTCGTGGGGGGACCCCAAATACGACCCGATCTGGGCGGCGGCCACCAAGCACGACATCACCGTCAGCTGTCACCTGTCCCGCAGCCACCACGAAGAACTGCCGATGCCGCCGGTCGGGCTGCCCAGCTACAACCACGACTTCATGGTCACCTACTCACTGCTGGCGGCGAATCAGGTGATGAGCCTGATCTTCGACGGCGTCTTCGACCGGTTCCCGACGCTGCGGATCGTGTTCGTCGAGCACGCCTTCACCTGGATCCTGCCGCTGATGTGGCGGATGGACGCCATCTATGAGGCCCGCAAGTCGTGGCTGGACATCAAACGCAAACCCAGCGAATACGTCAAGGACCACATCAAGTTCACCACCCAGCCGCTGGACTACCCGGAGGACAAGACCGAGCTGACCCGGGTCCTGGAATGGATGGAGTGCGACAAGATTCTGCTGTACTCCTCGGACTACCCGCATTGGACGTTCGACGACCCGCGCTGGCTGGTCAAGCACCTGCCCAAGGCGGCCCGCGAAGCGGTGATGTTCCGCAACGGCTTGAAGACCTACCACCTGCCCGACACGGTCCCGGCCCTTGAGGGACAGGTGCGGGTGTTCTGAATGAGCCACGACGAACAGCTCCCCCGCCTGGCCCAGGGCCGCGAACACATCGTCGCCACCGTCGACGAAATCCCGCCCGGCACCCGCAAACTCGTGCCGATCGGACACCACGGCGTCGGGGTGTACAACATCAACGGAACGTTCTACGCGATCGCGAACTTCTGCCCGCACCAAGGCGGGCCGTTGTGCTCCGGGCGGTTGCGCGGCCGCACCGTCGTCGACGAGACCGTCCCGGGCGACGCCACCACGGTCCGCGACCTGGAGTACATCTACTGCCCCTGGCATCAATGGGGTTTCGAACTCGCCACCGGCACCACCGCGGTGAAACCCGAGTGGAGCATCCGCACCTATCCGGTGCGGGTGGTCGGCAACGACGTCCTGGTCCAGGCCTAACACACAGGAGTTTTCGGTGGCCTCTATCGAAGTCAACGGGGGAAACGTTGTCTACGAAATCCTCGGCAATGAGGGCGATCTGATCGTCCTGACACCAGGCGGGCGGTTCTCCAAGGAGATTCCGGGGCTGCGCCCGTTGGCCGAGGCGCTGGTCGGCGGCGGCTACCGGGTGCTGCTGTGGGACCGCCCGAACTGTGGAGCCTCCGATGTGCAGTTCTATGGCCAGTCCGAATCACACATGCGGGCCGAGACCCTGCACGGACTGCTCACCGCACTCGACACCGGGCCATGCATTCTGGCGGGCGGGTCGGGCGGCGCCCGCGATTCGATGCTGACCACCATGCTCTATCCCGAGATGGTCACCAAGCTGGTGCTGTGGAACATCGTCGGCGGGATCTACGGCACCTTCGTGCTCGGCTCCTACTACATCGTGCCCAACATCCTGGCGGTCCGCGGCACCGGAATGGATGCGGTGGTCAAAATCCAGGAGTGGCGCGATCGCATCGAGGAGAACCCGAACAACAAGCAGCGGTTCCTCGACTTCGACCGCGACGCATTCCTCACGGTGATGCTGCGCTGGCTGGGTGCGTTCGTGTCCAAGCCGGGGCAGACCATCCCCGGCGTCGACGACGAGATGTTCGACGCCATAACGGTTCCCACCCTGATCATTCGCGGGGGCGAAAACGACCTGGACCATCCCAAGCGCACCTCCCTGGAGGTCAGCTGCCTGATCAAGGGTTCCGAGCTGATCGACCCCCCGTGGCCGGAGGACGCCTGGGAGCGGGCTTCCGAGGACCGCGCGTCAGGGAAGGTGAAGCACTTCAACATGTTCGACACCTGGGTGCAGGCCGCCCCGGCGATCCTCGAATTTCTGGGCCGCTGATGACCTCAGCGGCTGTGGATGCGCACTTCGCAGTTCAGCGACGCCTCCAGCGCGGTGTGGATGCGGCTCTCCCCCACCCGCGCCACGTCCGGCTCGTCGAGCGTCACATGGACCACATCCAGGCCGTCCGATCCCGGCGCGCGGTTGACCTCGCCGGTCAGCCCCAGCCCGGCCAGCACGCCGTGCACGTCGTCGTCGGTGCCCCTGCTCAGATAGGTGATCACACCGGCCGCGGGTACGGTGCCGAATGCGCTGGCGCACAGCCGTATCCCGATATCCATGACGTCGGTGTCGGTACCGGTTATCAGCAGCCGGGCCTGACGCCGGCCCACCGGCATCGCCGCAACACTGGCATCGACCACCCCGGCGCCGGCTTGGCCGGCCAGGTCGTACAGCGTCGCCATCCCGGCCGTCAACTGCTCAGGGGTCAGCTCCCCGGTCGGGTCGACGTCGATGCGCACCACCGCTGTTCTCACGTTCGCGAGCCTAGCCAAACGAGGTGGCAATGACGACAACCGCTGCGAATCCGACGATCTCGGTCGCCTTCTGGCCGGGATGCGCACCGCGCCTGCTGAGCCGGGGCGTCGAGGACGGCGCGAGTTACCGGGCCGGAGGCGGCTACCGCGAGCTCGCCGACTCCGAGGAGTTTCTCGCCGAGGTGCAGCGCAGCGGACTGCTGGGGCGCGGCGGGGCGGCCTTCCCGCTGGCCGTCAAGCTGGCATCGGTGCGCGAATCGGCGGCACGCCGCGGCTTGCAGGCCGTCGTCATCGCCAACGGCGAGGAGGGCGAGCCCGCGTCGATCAAGGATCGCTGGCTGCTGCGCAACCGGCCGCATGTGGTGCTCGACGGCCTGCGGCTGGCCGCCACAGTCGTCGGCGCCACCCGCGCCTACGTGTACGTATCCGATCCGGCGGCCGCGCGCAGCATCGAGGGCGCACTGGGCGAGATCGGCTCGGAAACCCTTGGTGGGCTGTCGATCAGCGTGTTCACCGTGGGCCCCGGATATGTGGCCGGCGAGGAGACCGCTGCAGTGCGCGCGATCAACGGCGGTCCGGCCAAGCCGACCGACAAGCCGCCGCGTCCCTATCAGAAGGGGGTCGCGCAGCGCCCGACGCTGGTCTCCAATGTCGAGACGCTGGCGAATCTTCCCTATCTGGCGCAACACGGCGCGGCCGCATTCCGCTCAGCGGGGACCGCATCCTCGCCGGGCACGTTCCTGGCGACGGTGTCCGGCGGCGGACGGCCGCCGGTGCTCTACGAGCTGCCGCACGGCACCGTGCTCGCCGACCTGCTTGGCACGCACGGAATTCCGGCCGATCAGGTGCGCGGGGTACTGATGGGCGGCTACTTCGCCGGGCTGCTGAACCCCGACGTGCTCGAGGTGACCCTGGACCACGAGACGTTGCGCGCGGGCGGCAGCGGCCTGGGCTGCGGGGCGATATCCGTGCTGACCGACGACTGCCCGGTCGCGGTGGCGGCCTCGGTGCTGGCCTACTTCGGTCGGGAGAACGCGGGACAGTGCGGATCGTGTTTCAACGGCACCGCGGCCATGGCGGCGGTGGCCGAGGCACTGCGCGATCAGGTGGCGACCACCGAAGACGTTGAGCGACTCCAGCGCTGGGCCGGAGTGCTGCCCGGACGCGGCGCTTGCGGCACGCTGGACGGCGCCACCAATGTGGCGGCAAGCTTTCTGACCCAGTTCCCGGAGTTGGTCGCCGCCCACCTGGCCGGTGCATGTGACATCTGCCGCGGCGGCGTGTTCCACGCGATGCGTCCCTACGCGATCGAGGAGGTGCCGGCATGAGGATTCGCCTGGACCGCACGCTGTGCGACGGGTTCGGCTACTGCGCCAAGCACGCACCGGGCTACTTCTCCCTGGACGACTGGGGTTATGCGTCCATGACCGGCAACGGCACGGTGGCAGAGGGCGACGAGCCCGACGTCATGCGGGCCCTGATGGACTGCCCGGTGCACGCCATCATCGAAATCGACGAACAGGACGACGACGTATGAGGAACCCAGCATGAGCGCACCCGGACGCCCGCTGCCTGCGGTCACCCCCGAGAACGAATTCTTCTGGACCGCGGGCGCCGACGGCGCACTGCGGCTGCAGGAATGCCGGGACTGCGCAGCGCTGATCCACCCGCCGCAGCCGGTGTGCCGATATTGCCGCGGCACGAATATGGGTGTGCGTGACGTCTCGGGTCGAGGCACCCTGGCCGGGTTCACCGTCAACCACCGGTTCAGCCTGCCCGCCCTGCCGGCACCCTATGTGGTGGCGCAGGTCGCGATCAACGAGGATTCGCGAGTTCGGCTGACCACCAACATCATCGACTGCGATCCCGACCAGCTCGAGCTGGGCGCCCAGGTGCAGGTGACGTTCGAGAACATCGAGGACGTGTGGCTGCCGCTGTTTCGTCTGGTGCCCGACAATGCCGAGTCCAAACCACTGCCCGACGACGAAATCGCACCCGAGGACTACGCCCGGCACGTGCGCCCGATGGTGACCACCGAAAAGTTCGAGGACAAGGTGGCGCTCACCGGCATCGGCATGTCCACGCTCGGACGCCGGCAGATGGTGGACCCGCTGTCGCTGACCGTGGCGGCGTGCGAGGCGGCGATCGCCGACGCGGGGCTGAGTCTCGACGACATCGACGGCCTCTCGACATATCCCGGTGCCGGCCTGCCGGGCCCGTTCGGCGAGGGCGGGGCGACCGCGCTCGAGGCGGCACTGGGACTGAGGCCCACGTGGCACAACGGCGGACTCGAGACGTTCGGTCCGGGCGGATCGGTGATCGCCGCCATGCTGGCGGTCGCGACCGGGTTGGCGCGCCATGTGCTGTGCTTCCGCACGTTGTGGGAGGCCACCTACAACGAGCTGATGAAGCAGGGCAAGATCATCCCGCACGGCGGGCGCACCACCAGCTGGCAGATGCCGTTCGGCGCCACGTCGGCCGCGCACACCCTGGCGCAGAACGCCCAACGGCACTTCCACCGCTACGGCACCACCCGCGAGACGCTGGGCTGGATCGCATTGAACCAGCGGGCCAACGCCGCACTCAACCCGACAGCGATCTACCGCGATCCGATGACCATGGACGACTACCTTTCCGCTCGGATGATCACCACACCGTTCGGGCTCTACGACTGCGATGTCCCATGCGACGGCGCGGTGGCGGTGATCGTCTCCGCCGTCGATGCCGCCCGTGATCTGGCCAAGCCGCCGGTGCTCGTGGAGGCGGTCGGCACCCAGATCATCGAGCGGATCGACTGGGACCAGAGCACGCTGACCCATGAGCCGCAGGTCCTCGGCCAAGCCGCCCATCTGTGGTCGCGGACCACACTGCGGCCGGCCGATGTCGATGTCGCGGAACTCTACGACGGGTTCAGCTTCAACTGCCTGTCCTGGATCGAGGCACTGGGCTTCTGCGGCATCGGCGAATCCAAGAGCTTCCTGGACGGCGGCGCCAACATCGCCCGGGACGGGGTGCTTCCGCTGAACACCCACGGCGGGCAACTCTCACACGGCCGCACCCACGGGATGGGGCTGATCCACGAGGCGGTCACCCAGTTGCGGGGCGAAGCCGGTGAGCGTCAGGTGGCCGGCGCGCGGGTGGCGGTGGCCAGCAGCGGAGGGCTGACACCGAGCGGGGTCATATTGCTGCGGGCGGACGGATGAGGTCCGGCCTATGAGCGCAGCAGTGCGTCCGCGGATGGTCAATGCCGGCGGAATCCCGATGTCGGCGCTGGTGGCCGAGGTGCCCGATCCGCACGCGGTCGTGGTCGCCCTGCACGGCGGCGGGACCACCTCGGTGTACTTCGACTGTCCGGGACAACCGCAGCTGTCTCTGCTGAGAACCGGTGCGGCGCTGGGCTACACCGTGATCGCCCTGGATCGGCCGGGCTACGGCTCCTCGGCACTGTATCCGGAGTCGATAACCGAACCCGCGCAGCGCGTCGAGCTGGCCTACTCCGCCGTCGAGGCGATCCTCGCCGACCGGGCAAGGGGCGCCGGCCTGTTCGTACTCGGCCATTCCAACGGTTGCGAACTGGCACTGCGGATGGCAGCCGATGAGCGGGGCGCCGATCTGCTCGGGGTCGAGCTGGCCGGAACCGGACTGCGTTACCAGGATGCCGCGCAACAGGTCCTTGCCACCGCCCGGCCCGATCACAGGCCGGTCGGCCTGCGCGAACTGTTGTGGGAGCCGGCATCGCTGTATCCGGAGGCGGTACAACGCGGCCTCACCAACGCACCGTCGGGCGCACCGTATGAGGCCGACATGGTGGCGGGTTGGCCGCGCAACGACTTTCCGACACTGGCCGGCCGCGTTCGGATTCCGGTGCGGTTCACTTTCGCCGAGCACGAGAAGATCTGGCAGTCAGACCCGGAGGCGCGGCGCGGCATCCGCGCCATCTTCAGCTCCGCGGCGAGCTTCACCAGCCACGACGAGCTCGGGTCCGGACACAATCTCAGCGTGGGATTCGGCGCCCCGGAATACCACCGGTCGGTGCTGTCCTTCGTCAACGAGTGCGCGGCCGCCGCTGGGGTCGCACGGGATTCGGAGGTCAGCTGATGCGCGTCGGTTTCATCGGATTGGGCAGCCAAGGTGCGCCGATGGCGCGACGCATCGTCGAGGGCGGATACCCGACGATGCTGTGGGCCCGACGGGACGGCACGCTGGAGCCCTTCTCCGACACCGAGGCACGCGTCGCCGACTCGCCCGCGGAGCTGGGCAGCCACAGCGACCTGGTCTGCCTGTGCGTGGTCGGCGACGCCGACGTCGACGAGGTGGTCCGCGGCGAGAACGGTGTGCTGTCCGGGCTGCAGTCCGGCGGCGTCATCGCGATTCACTCCACCGTGCACCCCGACACCTGCCGCCGGTTGGCCGAACACTGTGCAGAACGAGGTGTTTCGGTGATCGACGCACCGGTCAGCGGTGGTGGCCCGGCCGCCGCGGCCGGGACGCTGCTGGTGATGGCCGGCGGCGACGCCGACGTCGTCGAGCGCTGCCGACCGGTCTTCGAGACCTACGCCAACCCGGTCGTGCACCTGGGTGATCTGGGCTCGGGCCAGGTCACCAAGCTGCTGAACAATCTGTTGTTCACCGCCAATCTGGCCACCGCAGCGACCGCCCTGGCGCTGGGCGAACAACTGGGGGTGTCCACCGATCGGCTCGCCGAGGTGGTGACTCGGGGCAGTGCGAACAGTTTCGCGCTGAACAGCATTCGCGGCTCCGGCGGAACCCTGGACCGGCTGGCCGGCCTGGCGGGGGCGCTGCTGCAGAAGGATGTCCGCCTGGTGGCCGACCTGGCGCAGCGGGCGGCGGCGGCTCCGGGAGCGGTGCTCGACGCCGCCGACGCGGCGCTCGCCCTGATGGAGCACCCCCGATGATCGTGATCGGAAATAGGCCTGTCAACTACTTGCCGAATGGCTTACAGTTGGTTTTATAGTCGCGCCCTGAGGAGGTTCGATGACCAAGGCGGAGCTCATCTTCGACCCGTTCTCCGAAGATTACTTCAATGATCCGTTCGATACGTATCGACGAATGCGCGAGGAAGCCCCGCTTTACTACAACGAGGCCGAAGACTTCTACGCGTTGACCCGCCACGAGGATGTGGCAGCCGCCTTCAAAGACTTCGAGACCTACTCGTCGGCCCGCGGCTGCGATCTGGCGATGGTGCGCTCCGGTGAGCCACCGCAGAAGTCGATCATCTTCATGGATCCACCCGAACACCGGCACCTGCGGAGTCTGCTGAACAAGGCATTCACACCGCGTGCGATCCAGGCGCAACGAGACACGATCATCGAACAGGTGGACAGGTATCTGGGTGCGGTCGACCACGACCGGTTCGACGCCGTCCAGGACTTCTCCGCGCCGTTTCCGGTGGAAGTGATCACCCGGATGGCCGGCGTACCCGACGAGTTCCGGCAGCAGGTGCGGATATGGCTGGACGCATCCCTGCATCGCGAGCCCGGTCAGTCCGAAATGGACGAAACGGGAATGCAGGCCACCATAGATACCGCGATGTACTACTACGGCCTGGTGCAGGAGCGGCGCGCCAACCCGCAGGACGACATGATCAGCAGGCTGATCGCCGCCGAGATTCCCGGCGAAGACGGCAAGATGCGCAGCCTCGACGACATCGAGATCGCCGGCTTCGCAACGCTACTCGGCGGCGCCGGTGCCGAGACGGTCACCAAGCTGGTCGGTACCGCGGTCGTGACCTTCGCCCGGCGGCCCGAGCAGTGGCGCAAGCTGCTCGACGACCGCAGCAAGGTTCCCGCCGCCGTGGAAGAACTGCTGCGCTACGAGGGCCCGGTGCAGTACAACGTCCGCTACACCCTCAAAGAGGCGCAGGTGGCCGGCGGGACCATCCCCGCGGGCAAGCCGGTGTTCCTGATCGGCGCCGCCGCCAACCGGGATCCGCAGGCATTCACCGACGCGGACACCTTCGACATCGACCGGGATCAGACCGAGGCGCAACACCTGGGACTGGGATACGGGATCCACAGCTGCCTCGGTGCGGCACTGGCAAGGCTGGAAAGCGCCATCGCATTGGACCGGTTGCTGGATTTCATGCCCCGCTACGAAGTCGACTGGGACGGGCTGCGACGCGTACACATGCAGAACGTTTCGGGCTACTCCAACGTCCCGGTTCGCGTGATTCGGTAAGGCAGATGACCAAGCGGAAAGTCGTCGTCGATTACGGGCTGTGCGAGGCCAATGCGATCTGCATGGGCATCAATCCGGAGATCTTCGACCTCGACGACGAGGATCAGCTGCACATCCTCGCCCCCGATGTCACGCCGCAGACCCAACGCGACATCAGCGAAGCGGTCCGCCGGTGTCCGCGGCAGGCCTTGTCGATCGTCGAGAGCGACGACTAACGCGCCGGGAACCCGGACAGAATCACCGCGTTGCAGTCGGCGGCGGCCTGCCGCAGCTTCACCGCCTCCTGGTAGCCCTCGGAGCGATACCAGGCACGGGCGGCTTCCACGGACTCGAATTCCAGGACGACGGTTTGATTTCCGTGCCACTCGCCTTCCAGCAGCTCATGCTGGGTTTCGACGGCCAGGATCGTCGCGCCGCCGGACGCCATCGTCGGCCCGGCAGCCTTGCCGTAGGCGGCCATGCCGGCCGGGTCGTTGATCGCCTCGGTCAGAATGACATATCCCTTGGGCGCGTTGGCCATCAGCTCTCCTCGGTGGGTGCGTTGGTGACATCGTCGATGGCGTGTTCGGGGCACTGCTTGATGGCATCGCGAACCGCGTCCTCGAACTGGGGCGGCACCTCATCAACGGTGACCTCCGAATACCCGTCCGCGTTGATGGCGAACACCTCGGGGCAGATCGTGGTGCAGATGCCATGCCCGGCACAGCGATCCGGGTCGACCCAGGCCTTCATCGCGCCCCTTCCCCGGCCGCAGTGAACTCCAGATTGAGTTCGATCAGCCCACGCAGGATATAAGTCGGTATGTAGCGGAACCGGCGGGCGCCGGCAGCACCGTGCGACTCCTGCGAGATGGTGATCTGCGACGTGCGATCCAGCAGGCGCTCGATCGCGATCCGGGTTTCGGCCCGAGCCAGTGGCGATCCGGGGCAGCTGTGGATACCCCGCCCGAAGGTGATGTGCTGGCGCGCATTGGTCCGCGCGGGGTCGAAGGTGTCGGGGTCGGTGAACCGGCGCGGGTCGCGGTTGGCTCCCGCGCTGAGCACCATCAGCGTCGTGCCGGCCGGGATTGCGACACCGCCGATCTCGGTGTCGAACCGAGCGAGCCGGAAGTCGCCCTTGACCGGGCTCTCGAAACGCAGCACCTCTTCGATGAAGTTCGGGATCATGCTGCGGTCTGCGCGCAGGCGCTGCTGGATGTCGGGCCGCTCCCCCAGGATCTTCAGCGCGGAACCCAACAGCCGCACGGTGGTCTCCTGCCCGGCCGAATAGACATTGGTGGCCACCCGGGCCACGTCCATCGGCTCGGGAATCGAGCCGTCCGGGAAGGTCGCCTCGGCCATTCCGCTGAGCACGTCGCCGCGCGGCGTGGCGCGACGGTCGGTGATGTAGTCGGCGAACTTGGCGTAGAGGAACTCCAGCGGGCTGTGCGCCAGAGCTTTCGCGTCGGTGCTGCCGATGCCGCCGCCGACGTTGTGGTGCATGTTGTTGACGAAGTCGTTGCGGTCTTCGTCGGGGACACCGAGCAGGTCGGCGATCACCAAAAGCGTGAAGGGCGAGGCGAATCCGCTAATGAACTCACCGGAGCCCGGCGCGAGGTAGTCGTCGAGCACCTGATCGGCGAGCTCCCACATGGCGTCTTCGTTCTCCTTGAGACGCTTGGGGGTGATCAGCCGCATCAGCAGCGCGCGATGGTTGGTGTGGGTGGGCGGGTCGAGGGTCGGCAGCTGATCGCTGAACGGCAGTTCGTCGCGGTGCTTGTCGATCAGGCCCGCCACCGTCTCGCCGCCCAGGTCGCCGTCGAGCGGCACCGGGAATCCAGGGAAAGGGCCGGTCACCGCGATGCAGGAGGAGAACGTCTCGGCGTCGCCGGCCACCGCGCACGCCTCATCCCAACCGGTCACCATCATCACGCCGTGATGCGGTTCCCGGGTGATCGGCGACCGCTCCCACAGGGCACGCAGATAGGGGTACGGGTCGTCGACCACGCCCTGGTCGGTAAAGAAATCGATCACATCCGGATCCGTCACGACCCGCCTCGCTCTCTGGCATGCATGTATTGCTCTCAAAGATGAGAATGCAATTCTCTACCATGGACAGACTTCCATACGCCCCAAGGCACGTCAACGCCGACGCGTCACCAATGCGGCATGGACCGCCGCGCCGCTCAGCTGTTGGCCCGGGCGGCCTCGGTCAGCGCATTCGCCTGACGCTGGCCCTCCTTGTGGTGACTCAGCGCCCGAATCGAGACGTCGTGCCCCTGCGCGGCGGCCCGCAACGCACCGACCGTCGCCTGCTCGCGGGGAATGTGGGCGAACGGGTCGAAGGAGTACCAGCGCATCGCGTTCTCGTGGGTCATCTTGTTGATGTCACCGTCGGAGACGTTATTGGCGGTCAACACCTCCCACAGCTCCTCGGGCGCTCCCGGCCACATCGAGTCACTGTGTGGATAGTCGGCCTCCCAGGCGATGTTGTCGATACCGATGTCGTGCCGCAGGTTCACTCCGACCGGATCGGAGATGAAACAGGTCAAGAAGTGCTCCCGGAACACCTCGGACGGGACCTTGCCGCCGAAGTCCTGGCCGGTCCACGTCGAGTGCATCTCGTAGGTCCGGTCCGCGCGCTCCAGGAAGTACGGGATCCACCCGGTGCCACCCTCGGACAGCGCGATCTTGAGATCGGGGTACCGCTTGATCGGCCGAGACCACAGCAGGTCCGCGGCGGCCTGCACGATATTCATCGGCTGAAGGGTGATCATCACATCCATCGGCGCGTCGGGTGCGGTGATGACCAGCTTCCCGGACGACCCGATATGCACGTTGAGCACCATGTCGTTGTCGCACAGTGCCTGCCACAACGGATCCCAGTACTCGTTGTGGAAGCTCGGGTAGCCCATCGCGGCCGGGTTCTCGGTGAACGTCAGTGCGTGCACCCCCTTCTTCGCGACCCGCCGCACCTCGTCCGCGCACTTCTGGGCGTCCCAGATCACCGGCAGCGCCATCGGAATGAAGCGTCCGGGGTATGCCCCACACCATTCGTCGATGTGCCAGTCGTTGTAGGCCTGCACCAGTGCCACCGAGAAGTCCGGGTCGTCGGTGGCGAACAGGCGTCCGGCGAAACCGGGGAAGGACGGGAAGCAGATCGATCCGAGGATGCCGCCGGCGTTCATGTCTTTGACGCGCTCGTCGACGTTGTAACAGCCCGGACGAATCTCATCGAGGCCCTGCGGTTCCAGGCCGTACTCCTCCTTCGGGCGTCCGGCGACCGCGTTGAGCGCCACGTTGGGGATCACCACGTCGCGGAACTGCCAGCTGTCCGAACCGTCCGGGTTGTGCACCAGGCGCGGCGCGTCATCGAGGTACTTGCGCGGCAGATGATTGGCGAACATGTCGGGCGGCTCGACGATGTGGTCATCGACGCTGACCAGGATCATGTCGTCCTTGTTCACGGCCTTCTCCGATCCGGGCCGGCACTGCGGGGGCGGGCCCAACGACGTTTGACATGCGGCGTTAGACATGCGGCGTCTGACATGAAAACTATCTTCTCGCTTTCAGCGAATCAACATTCTGGCACTCCCGACGGCCCGGGTCGTCCGATACACCGTCGGCGACACCGGGCCACGCCCCGGCATAAACGGTTCTAGCTGCAAGAACGACCGAGTGTTGACCAATCGGGCAAAACATGGAAATCTATTGGTCAAATATGAGAACGGGATTCTCATGCCGAGGAGGAACAGATGCGCCTGACGCCGCTGACGGAGTCCCAGTGGGACGACGAGGAGGTGCAGCGCGCCCTCGCCCAGGTGTTGACCGCGGACCGGCGCAACCCCCGCGGCGCCGGCAGCGCAATGACCATGCTGGCCCACCACCCGAAGCTGGCCCGGGTATTTCTCAAGTTCAACGTCGAACTCCTGTACCGCGGGACGCTCCCCGGACATCTGCGCGAACTCGCGATCCTGCGGACCGCCCACCGCCGCGCCTGCGAATACGAGTGGGCTCACCACGTGACGATGGGCTTACAAGCCGGCCTCACCGACTCCGACATCGAGGACCTGCAGCACGGCGCCGGCCGCGACGAGCTGCACCAGGCCGTCCTCAACGCCTCCGACGAACTCGACCAAGAGTCCCGGCTCTCGCCGGCCACCGAGGCGATCCTCACCAAACACCTGGACGAGCACCAGCTGATGGAACTCGTCTTCACGGTCGGCTGCTACTGCATGTTGGCCATGGCCTTCAACACTTTTGGCGTCGAACTCGATCAGAAACCCGAATCAGGGAGGTAATTCCGTGGCACATTTCCCCAAGCCCGCAGCAGGAAGCTGGACGCAGGCCTATCCCGAGCTCGGCACCGAGCCGGTCGATTACACCGATTCGTACGATCCGCAGCACTACGCCGACGAGCAGGAGGCCATCTTCAAACGCACCTGGCTCAACGTCGGGCGCGTCGAGCGGCTGCCCAAGACCGGCAGCTACTTCACCCGTGAACTGCCCTCGGTGTGCAAGGGCACCTCGATCATCGTCGTCAAGGGCAAAGACGGTGTGGTGCGGGCGTTCCACAACATCTGCCGGCACCGCGGAAACAAGCTGGTGTGGAACGACTTCCCGAACGAGGAGACCGAAGGCACCTGCCGCCAGTTCACCTGCAAGTACCACGCCTGGCGCTACAGCCTGGACGGCGATCTCACCTTCATCCAGCAGGAGGGCGAGTTCTTCGACGTCGACAAGAGCCAGTACGGGCTGGTGCCGGTGCGCTGTGAGGTGTGGGAAGGCTTCATCTTCGTCAACTTCGACGACAACGCCGGGCCGCTCAACGACTACTTGGGATCTTTGGCCAAGGGCATGGAGGGCTACCCGTTCGGCGAGATGACCGAGGTCTACTCCTACAAGTCTGACATCGGCAGCAACTGGAAGCTGTTCCTCGACGCGTTCGTGGAGTTCTACCACGCGCCGATCCTGCACCAGGGCCAGTACACCAAGGAAGAAGCCGCCAAGATCCAGAAATTCGGCTACGAAGCGCTGCATTACGAGCTGGCCGGACCGCACAGCCTGCAATCAACGTGGGGTGGTCAGTCCCCGCCGGCCGACCTCAACATGGTCAAGCCGTTGGACCGGGTGCTGCGCAGCGGACTGTTCGGCCCCTGGGACAAACCGGATCTCATTGCCGACCTCAAGGAACTGCCGCCGTCGGTGAACATCAAGCGAGTGCCGCAGTGGGGCATCGACTCGTTCGTGTTCTTCCCCAATTTCATGATTCTGATCTGGGAGCCGGGCTGGTACCTGACCTACCAGTACTGGCCGACGGCTGCCGACAGGCACACCTTCGAAGCGAGCCTGTACTTCGTGCCGCCGCGCAATGCCCGGGAGCGTTTGGCCCAGGAACTGGCCGCGGTGACCTTCAAGGAGTACGCGCTGCAGGACGCCAACACCCTGGAAGCAACCCAGACCATGATCCGTACGAAGGTCGTCGATGCCTTCCTGTTGTGCGACCAGGAGATCCTGATTCGACACCTGCACAAGACCGCCCGTGACTACGTTTCCGACTACAAGAAGACCAAGGAGAACGCCAATGGCGCTACCGTCTGACTTCGCCGACCTGGCGCCCTACGCCGACTGGGATCTGGCCACCGAGCCCGAGCGCTACGCCAAGCGGCTGGCCTCCACCATGGGCGAGATGCAGCAGTTCTACGACGTCGCGTTCGCGCGACTGGAGGACGCCATCACCTACCTGGACAAGTTCGACCTGAATGATCTGCCCGATGATGCCCGCTCGCTGATGCACGTCATGCAGTCTTTGGTGATGGTGTCATTCCCGATCGAGGCCTGGAAGCAGGCCCGCGTCCCGGACAGCGGCGCGGCCTGGATCGACTGCATCAGGGAACCGGTCGTCTAACAGTGTTGACGCTCAGGGCCGCCGGGCTTCTCGACGTCGATTCCGGAGAGATCGTCCGGCCCGGCGTGGTGCACATCGACGGCGACCGGATCGTCGGCGTCGGCGAGCATCCGCCGGGCAGCGCTCAAGCCGACGAGGTCATCGAACTCGGCGACCTGATCCTGCTGCCCGGGCTGATGGACATGGAGGTCAACCTGCTGATGGGCGGCCGGGGCGAAAACCCCGGCCTGTCACAGGTTCAGGACGATCCGCCGACCCGGATGCTGCGCGCGGTGGGCAACGCGCGGCGCACGTTGCGGGCCGGCTTCACCACGGTGCGCAATCTCGGACTGTTCGTCAAAACCGGCGGATATCTACTCGACGTGGCGCTGAGCAGGGCGATCGACGCCGGCTGGATCGAGGGGCCGCGCGTGGTGCCGGCCGGTCACGCGATCACCCCCACCGGCGGGCACCTGGATCCGACCATGTTCGCCGCATTCATGCCCGGTGTGCTGGAACTGACCGTCGAGGAGGGCATCGCCAACGGTGTCGACGAGATCCGCAAGGCGGTTCGCTATCAGATCAAGCACGGCGCTCAGCTGATCAAGGTGTGCTGCTCGGGCGGCGTCATGTCGTTGACCGGTGAGGCAGGCGCGCAACACTATTCGGACGAAGAGCTGCGGGCCATCGTCGACGAGGCACACCGGCGCGGGCTGCGCGTGGCCGCGCACACCCACGGCGCTGAGGCTGTCAAGCATGCGGTGGCCTGCGGCATCGACTGCATCGAACACGGGTTCCTGATGGACGACGAGGCGATCGCCATGCTCGTCGAGAACGACCGGTTCCTGGTGACCACCCGGCGCCTCGCCGAGGCGATGGACGTGTCCAAAGCCCCACCCGAACTGCAGGCCAAGGCGGCCGAGATGTTCCCCAAGTCCCGCACGTCGATCAAGGCCGCCTACGAGGCCGGGGTGAAGATCGCCGTCGGCACCGACGCGCCGGCGATCCCGCACGGCCGCAACGCCGACGAACTGGTCACGCTCGTGCAATGGGGCATCCCGCCGGCCACCGTGCTCAAGGCGGCCACGGTGACCGCGGCCGAGTTGATCAACGCCGACGACCGCGGCCGGCTGGCCGAGGGGCTACTCGCAGACATCATCGGGGTGCCGGGAGATCCGTTGGCCGACATCACCGTTACCCGCAACGTTGCGTTCGTCATGAAAGGCGGCAAGGTTTATGTCAACAAGAACTGACGACCTGGTCGAGATCCAGCAGACCCTGGCCCGCTATGCGGTGACCATCACCCAGGGCGACATCGACGGATTGGTGGCGGTGTTCACCCCGGACGGCACCTACAGCGCGTTCGGCGAAACCTATTCGCTGGACCGGTTTCCGGTGCTGGTCGACGCCGCCCCCAAGGGCCTGTTCATGACCGGTATCCCGGTGATCGAGCTGGACGGCGACACCGCCACCGGCACCCAGCCGCTGTGCTTCATCGACCACGCCAGCCACGACATGCGGATCGGCTACTACAACGACACCTATGTGCGCACCGCCGAGGGTTGGCGACTGCGGACCCGGGCAATGACGTTCATCCGGCGCAGCGGTGTGCACGATGCCGGCCGCCCGCACGCGATCGGTCGGCCGTCTGCGAAATGAATGTCGCCCAATTCCAAGCAGACCTGCGTGCCTGGCTCGATGAAAACGATCTGAGCCCCGGGCCGGACAACTCGCTGCAAGGACACCTCAAGCAGTTCGCACGGGTCTGCGCCGCCCTCTACGGGGCCGATTGGATGCGTTACGGCTGGCCCGTCGAAGTCGGCGGGCTGGGCGGTCCGGCGATGCTGCGGGCCGTCGTCGGCGAAGAGGTGGTCGGCCGCAGGCTCGCCGAGCCTGGGCCGTACTCGATGCTGGAAGTGCTGGCGCCCACCATGATCGACTACGCGCCGCCCTCACTCGCCGCGGAGATGTTGCCACGGCTGCTGTCCGGCCGCGAACAGTGGTGCCAGGGCTTCTCCGAGCCCGGTTCCGGCAGCGACCTGGCATCGCTGAGCACCCGGGCCACCCCGCGCGGCGACCAATGGGTGATCAACGGCCAGAAGGTCTGGACCAGCTTCGCCCAGTACTCGCACCGCTGCATCCTGCTGACCCGCACCGGGGGCGCCGATACGCCGAACCACCAGGCGATCACCGCCTTCTTCGTCGATATGGACACCCCCGGTATCGATGTGCGCCCGTTGCGCACCATGCACGGCGTCGACGAGTTCTGCGAGGTGTATTTCGACGATGTCGTCGTCGACGGCTCGCGGATGCTGGGCAAGCCCGGCGACGGTTGGCAGCTGGCCATGGATCTGCTGCCCTATGAGCGCTCCACGTGCTTCTGGCAGCGCATCGCCTACCTCTACTCGCGCTTCGATGCGCTGATCGCCGAGGTGAAGCGCCAGGGCGCGGCCGTCGACAACGAGCTGGGTGCGGTGTTTCTGGCGCTGCACACGCTGCGCTGCCGCTCCCGCGCCACCCAGCACCGGCTGGCCGAGGGCGCGCGGCTGGGCCCGGACACCTCCATCGACAAGGTGCTGCTGGCCGGCGCCGAACAGTTGCTCTATGACACCGCGCGCGATCTGCTGCCGGGCCTTATCGAGCTGGACGAGGCCGAGTGGCGCTCCGAGTACCTGTACTCCCGGTCGGCCACCATCTACGGCGGCACCGCGGAGATCCAGCGCAACATCATCGCCCGCCGACTGCTCGACCTGCCGAAGGAGTGACGGTGACCACCGAAATGGACGCCACCTCGATCTCTCTGCTGGAAGACACCCTGCGCAAGACCATGGCGTCGGTGTCCGGCGCCGCGTTGGATCAGGCCCTGACCGAACTCGGTTGGACGGAAATGCTTTCCGAGGATCCGGACCTGGCGATCCCGCTGGTGTTCCGGCTGCTCGGCGAGACCGGGGCGCACGCCTCGGTGCTCAACGACGTGATCCTGGAGACCATCGGCGGCCTGCCCGGCGGCACTCCCCCGATGCCCTATGCCGGCGGCGGCTGGGTGGTCTGGGAACGCAGCGAACGCGAGGGCAACCCCGTTCTTGGCGGGCTACCGCTGCGCGAAGTACCCGGCGGCGAACAGATGCGCCTGGGTGAGGCCCGCCGCGCGTTGGGGTGGTGGCTGGTCGGTTCGGCGCGAGCAATGCTGGCCCTGGCCCGCCAGCACGCACTGGACCGGGTGCAGTTCGGTAAACCGATCGCCTCCTTCCAGGCCGTTCGGCATCGGCTCGCCGAAACCCTGGTCGCCATCGAGGGTGCCGAGGCCACCCTCACCGTGCCCGTCGTCGACAGCCCGGACCTGACCTCCATGCTTGCCAAAGCCGCCGCGGGGAAGGCCGCGCTGACCGCGGCCAAGCACTGCCAGCAGGTGCTCGGCGGCGTCGGTTTCACCGCGGAACACGATCTGCACCGCCACGTCGAGCGGGTACTGGTCCTGGACGGATTGCTCGGCAATGCCCGCGAATTGACCCGCCAGGTCGGTGGGGGTCTGCGGGCCCGCGGCTCGGCGCCGCGACTGGTCAGCCTCTGACCGCGAGCAGTCGCCGGCTCTTCTACCCCCGCGGCAACCCCAGCACCCGCTGCGCGATGATGTTGCGCTGAATCTCCGAGGTGCCACCGGCGATGGTCCCGGAAAAGCTGCGCAGATAACGGTCGAACCAGCTGCTGGTCGCGTGGTCCTCGTTCATCGGCGTGTAGACCCCCGAGGTGGCCGGATGCGCCAGGGCGCCAACGCCGGCCGCGTCCAGCGCATGCTCGGCGGCGGTCTGCACCGCCTCGGAGCCCAACAGCTTGAGCACCGAGAGTCCGGGGACGTCCTGCTCGCCGCGGGCCGCCTGGGCCAGTGCCACCGAGCCCAGCAGCCGCAGCGCCTGGTTGTCCATCAGCGTGGTGGCGAAGTGGTCGCGGTCCAGCGGCCCGACCGGACGGAAGTCGTGGATCAGATCGCGCAGCCGGTCGGCGAAACTCATCCACAGCAGGGTGCGCTCATGCCCGAGCGAACCGTTGGCCACCCCCCACCCGCCGTTGAGCGGGCCCACCAGATTCTCCGCGGGCACCTGCACGTCGGTGAAGAACACCTCGTTGAAATCTATGTCGTCGTGCGCGCACGCCGAGGCGAACGGCCGCCGCACCACGCCGGGTGCGTCAGTCGGGATCAGCAACACACTGATCCCCTTGTGCTTCGGGGCATCCGGGTCGGTCCGCACGAACGTCAACAGCACATCGGCGTCGTGCGCGCCCGATGTCCACACCTTCTGTCCGTTGACCACGAAATGGTCCCCGGAAAGCACCGCGCGGGTCTGCAGTCCGGCCAGGTCCGAGCCGGCGCCGGGCTCGCTCATGCCCAGCGACGCACTGATCTCGGCCCGCAGGATCGGCACCGCCCAGCGCCGTTTCTGTTCCTCGGTGCCGAACGACAGCAGCGACGCCGCGATGATGCCGACCCCCTGCGGATTGAAGCTGGGGTAGATCCGGCGCCGCGACAACTCTTCGGAGTGCACGTACTGCTGCAGGATCGTGGCGTTGCGGCCGCCGAACTCGGGCGGGTTGCCCGGCAACAGCCAGCCGTTGTCGAACAGCAGCCGCTGCCAGTGGCGCGCCCACTGCGGCACGTGCGAGCAGGATCGGGAACGTTCGATCGTGTCGGCCTCGGCCGGCAGATGCTCGTCGAGGAACGCGGCGAACTCCGCCCGGAAGTTCTCGACATCGGCATCGAAGGTGAGTTGCACCGACACTCCTCGGTTCGGGCGCCCCGGGATGTCCCGATCCGGATCGACTCGGATCTTGCGAGTCCGCTTCCATAGACGCAGCAATGAGAATATCATTCTCGGATGGAGAAGTTGCGATCTCGGAAACGGCGGCCCTTTGCCGGTGCGGCGCGTCGCCAGTCGGTTACCGTCCAGTACAGTTGCGCTATGTCTCGGCTACCGCACCGTCCGGAGTGCCGGTGACCAGTCCGAGTGAAGAACCGGCCTGGAAGCAGCGCGCGGTCGAACGCTCCATCAAGACGGCGAAGATTCGCGCAGCGCAACGCGTCCAGCGCTTTCTCGACGCCGCCCAGTCGATCATCATCGAGAAGGGCAGCACCGACTTCACCGTTCAGGAGGTCGTCGACCGCTCCCGTCAGTCACTGCGCAGCTTCTACCTGCAGTTCGACGGCAAACACGAGCTGCTGCTGGCCCTCTTCGAGGACGCCCTGAGCCGCGCGGCCGACCAGATCCGCGCCGCGACGGCCAACCACCCCGATCCGATGGAACGCCTCAAGGTCGCCGTCGAGCTGCTCTTCGAGTCGTCGCGCCCGGACCCGGCCGCCAAGCGTCCGCTGTTCTCCGACTTCGCGCCCAGCCTGCTGCTGACCCACCCAGCCGAGGTCAGGGTCGCCCACGCCCCGCTGCTGTCGCTGCTCTCCGAGTTGACCGAACAGGCAGCCGAGGCCGGCCAGCTGCGTCCCGACGCCAACCCGCGGCGGGTGGCGGCGATGATCATGCAGACCGTCTTGTTCAACGCTCAATCCAGCCCCGCCTCAACCGATCCGGCGGTCAATCCGCTGACCGCCGACGAGGTCTGGGACTTCTGCGCGCACGGCTTCGGCCGTAACTGACCTTCACCCCCACCAGCGCGCCCGATCGATTAGGCGGACGCGCGGTTTTGCCGTGCCGGTTCGCGGCCGCGACCACCGTGAACATCGCGCACTCAACCCTGGACATCGGATGACGAAGCGCATACTCTCATGCGCGAACGTAATTATCGGTTAATGAGAAGGGGATTTTCCATGTCGGTTCAGACGGTGTTGGATGACATCCGGAAGGTCCCCGGCACCGGTGACGTGATTCCGATCATCGATCCGGCCACCGAAGAACAGATCAGCGAGTTCACCGACTGCGGACCCGAGGCCGTCAACGACGCGGTCGCCCGGGCCAAGGCCACCGCCGAGTCCGGGGTGTGGTCGCAGATGGCCGACTACGACCGGGCCCGGGTGCTGTGGAAGATCGCTGATCTCATCGACGAGAACGCCGAGGTCCTGGCCGAACTCGAGTCGGTCAATGCCGGCATCCCCGCCTCCCAGGCCGCCATCATCACCAAGGTGGGCTCGGAGTGGTTCCGCTACTACGCCGGCTGGTGCACCAAGATCGACGGCATCGCTCGCGACGTGAACACCGGCGGACTGACCGGTATCGAGTCCCACCAGCACGTCTACACGCTGCGGGAGCCCTACGACGTTGTGGGACTGATCTTCCCGTGGAACGGACCGGTCTTCAACTTCTGTGCCAAGTTGGCGCCGTCGCTGGCCGCGGGCTGCAGCAGCGTCGTCAAGCCGGCCGAGGAGACCCCGCTGTCGGCACTGGTCCTGGACCGCATCCTGCACGAGGCCGGGGTCCCCGACGGCGTGGTCAACATGGTGCTCGGCTACGGCCACACCGCCGGTGCGGCGATCACCGCGCACCCCGACGTCGACAAGGTCGCGTTCACCGGGTCCACCGAGGTCGGCCGGGAGATCGTGCGCGCCTCGGCCGCAAGCAATCTCAACAAGGTGACCCTCGAGCTCGGTGGCAAGTCACCGGTGCTGATCTATGACGACGCAGACCTCGACATGGCCATCACCATGGCGGCGTTCGGCACCTTCGTGCACTCCGGGCAGGCCTGCGTGTGCGGCTCGCGCATCTTCGCCCAGCGCGGTGTCTACGAGCGGGTCGTGGAAGGCATGGCCAACATGGCCAACATGATGCAGCTCGGCGGCCCCAAGGACGAGGGCGTCATGGTCGGACCGCTGATCAGCCAGAAGCAGCTCACCAGGGTGCTCGGCTACCTCGAGCAGGGCAGGGCCGACGGCAACGAGCTCATCACCGGTGGTCACCGGCTGGACCGCAAGGGCTACTTCGTGCACCCCACCGTGGTCACCAATGTCGACCCCGACTCCAGCCGGCTGTTCCAGGAGGAGATCTTCGGCCCGGTGGTCACGATCCTGCCGTTCGACGACGACGACGAGGCGATCGCCTTGGCCAACAACAGCACCTACGGGCTGGCGGCCACCGCATGGACGACCAACCTCGGCCGGGCACACCGGCTGGCCAAGCGCCTCAAGGCCGGAACCGTGGGACTGAACTGCCAGATGCAGTTCGACCACTCGATGCCGTTCGGCGGCTACAAGCAGTCCGGCTGGGGCTACGAGTCCGGCAAGGCCGGCATCGAGACCTACCTGCAGACGAAGATCGTCTGGACGCAGATGTAGCCCGGACTGGAACACGCTGACATGGCACACATGGCGAACACCCCGTATCGGATCGTCCAGTGGACGACCGGCAACGTCGGCAAGAGTGCGGTCCGCGCGATCGCCGCCAACCCCGATTACGAACTGGTCGGGCTCTTCTCGTGGTCGGCCGACAAGGCCGGCCGAGACGCCGGGGAGCTGGTCGGTATCGACCCGCTCGGTGTCACCGCGACCAACGACACCGCGGCGCTGCTGGCGCTCAAACCCGACTGCGTCGTCTACAACCCGATGTGGATCAACGTCGACGAGCTGGTGGAGATCCTGTCCGCGGGCGTCAATGTGGTGACATCGGCGTCGTTCATCACCGGACACAATCTCGGGGCCGACCGGGACCGACTCGAAAAGGCCTGCCGTGACGGCGGTTCCACCCTGTTCGGCTCCGGCGTCAGTCCGGGCTTCGCCGAGTTGCTGGCCATCGTCGCGGCGACGGGCTGCGACCGGGTCGACAAGGTCACCATCACCGAGTCCGCCGACACCACCCTGTATGACTCCCCCGACACCGAGCGCCCGGTGGGGTTCGGCACCGCGATCGACGACCCCGGACTGGCGCCGATGGCCGCCAACGGAACGGCGGTCTTCGCCGAAGCCGTCCGGCTGGTGGCCGACGCGATCGGCGTCGAACTCGACGAGATCACCTGCGTTGCCGAATACGCGCAGACCACAGCGGATCTGCCGATGGCGTCGTGGACGATCCCGGCCGGCCATGTGGCCGGTGTGTTCGCCAGCTGGCAGGGCATCGTCGACGGCAAGACGGTCATCGACATCAATGTGCGGTGGCGCAAGGGTCAGACACTGGAGCCGGACTGGCAGATGGACGGCGACGGCTGGAAGATCACCATCGACGGGCGCCCGACGGTGAACATGCAGGTCGGCTTCACCCCGCCGCAGGACATGATCGAAAACGCCACCAGCATCGACGATTTCTTCGAGCTCGGTCACATCATGACGGCGATGCCGCCGATCAACGCCATCCCGGCCGTGGTCGCCGCCGCGCCCGGCATCGCCACCTACAACGATCTGTCGTTGACCCTGCCGCGGGGCCGGGCTCACCAGAGATAGATCACCAGCACCGACACCCACAGCAGCGCCTGCCAGGCGTCGGTGGCGCGGCGCAGCCAGAGCGGTGCCGTTCGCACCTCCATGAAGTTGCTGATGATCAACCGGGCCTTGACGGCCGACAGCGCGATCACCAGGCAGGTGATGGGGATACTCGGTTCGACGTACCTGTCGGCGTGCCCCGGCGACAGCCACCAAGCCAGCACGGTGATGACCACCAGGACCAGCCAGGTGAGGCTGGTCAGACGCTCCGGCCGATGGGCGAACATCGATGGTGGCTGTGCGGTCACGCCGATTCACCTCATCACGTAGAGCAGTGCGAATATCACGACCCAGAGCAGATCGACCATGTGCCAATAGGTCGCGCCCTGTTCGACCATGCTGATCCGGGCCCGGCGCGGATTGCGCAGGTCGCGGATCACCACGCCGAGAATGATCAGGCCCAGGGCCACATGGAACAGGTGCACCCCGGTCAGGACGTAGTAGAAGCTGAAGAAGGTACTCGAATTGGTGTATCCCGCTTGGATTTCAGCGGTCCATTCATAGACCTTGATGACCGCGAACCCCACACCGCAGAACATCGCCCCGCGGACCAGGCCGATGGCGCCGCCCCGATTGCCGGACCGGGCCGCATGCACACTCTCGACGACCAGCCACGAGCTGGTGATCAGCACAATGGTGTTGACGACGCCGAGGGTGATGTTGAGGTGTTGCTGATCGGCCAGAAACTCCGCGGGCGCCTTCGCCCGAAACACCATGTACGCCACGAAGTAACAGCCGAAGATGAACAGATCACCCAGCACCATGAACCACATGTGCCCGTCACCGGGCAGGTGAGTCGCCGGGCGCCGTGGGCGGCCGGCCTCAACCCGACGCAGTGTTCGTTGGTCAGTCATCAAATGCGCCCCCAGCCGGAGTCAGACGATCGGTGGTGAGTCGACGGGCTCACGAGCTCCCGTCACCTGAAGGAATGCGATCAGCGCCGCCAACCAGACGCAGAAGACGACGACCGCGATGTAGAACGTGATGATCCCGTTCCAGGCGAACGCACCGGAGTCGAAGAGCCACATCTGGCTGGCGATCACCTCGGTGACGATCTGCCAGATACTCACGTAGGCAAACCATTTGGGGAAGATGTTGTTCTTGTCGTAGAAGATCGCGATGGCCAGGCTGAAGTAGGCGGCGGTGAAGCAGCCCAGCGAGCCGTTGTAGGACAGCATTCCCAGGTCGTAGAAGAACCGCACCATCTCCGGGTCACGGTCCGGCCGGAACGCCCCGAGCGAGTAGCACAGGATCACCATCTGGAAGCCGGGGACGGCTCCAACCGCCATCCCGCCGATGTAGGCGTAGGCCAGCACCGAACCCGATGTCATCCGCATCATGTGGTATCCGACCAGGCCGTTGGAGATCGCGGCCCCGCCGGTGATGGCCAGCAGCAACACGAAGCCGAAGTGCATGCTCGTCGCGTGCTGGACGAACCAGGCCTGCATCGCCTCTGGGCCCACGTCGGGCCGGGGCGGCGGTGTCACCCGGCCCAGCAGGCACACCCCCAGGCCCATCAGCCCGTAGAACACCACGAAGATCCACCACACCAGGCGCACATCGGGTTTGCCCGTATCGGGCGGCGGGGTGGCTGCTGCGATGTCGTCGCCGTAAAGGAGGGTGGCGATGTTCACCGCAGCACACCCTCGGCAACGCCCTGCCGGTACAGGGCATCTCGCAGCGCGAAGAACATCGCGAACACGAACACCGCGAACGCCCCGTTACGCACCCAGAACGAGACGAGACCGTCCCAGGCCAGCGGCCCGGTTTTGAACACGGTCGCGGCGACCGACGGCAGCATCGCCAGCGCGGTGATCACGGACAGGTGAGCCACCCAGCGCGGGAAGACCGGATGGGGGCCCCGGTCGGCGTAGACCGCACACGCCAGCATCGCGAACTGCCCCACGATCATTCCGACCGGCGCGATGAACGACATCCACGCCAGGTCGTTGAGCGCCTCGATCACCTCGGGGCTGCGGTCGGACCGAAACGCCGCCACCCCGAAGAAGATGTTGGACAGTGCGAAAAGCGTTGCGCCGCTGACCACCGCCGCCAGATATCCGTAGGCGAATACATGACTCTGGGTGGACATCCGTTTCATCTGACCCACGACCAGCACCAGGAACGGCACGATCATGATCCCGCACAGGTTGAATCCGACCATGCTGAGCCGGATCCACGACCGGTGCTGGTCGTAGAACTGCGCCACCTGCGCCGCGGACATGGTCGGGGACATCGGCGGGAAGAACCCGGGGAAGGTTGCGAACAGCACCAGCAGCACAGCACCGACAGCCGGGCCGGACCACAACAACACCAACTGGGCGCGGAATGCCGCGGCCTGGGGCGTCTCCTCCGCCTCGGCGAGTATCTGCATGGCACTCATCCCCTTCTGATCGGCGGGCGTCAGCAGGCGGTCGACGGCGGAGCGCGCATCTCCCCCTAGCCGATCGGCTATTCGAAAGATAGCCGATCGGCTAGGGGGCGGTCAACGCCTGGGGCGAAGTCATCGGGGATCGATGAAACGCTTGGTGAGGCGGAGCAATTGAGCGCGCAGGGTGTCATCGTCGATGTCCCCCACCAGGGGATGCATCACCCCGACGGCAATGGCGCCCGACAACATCGCCGCCGACACCACGGCGTCGTCGCCGGCGTCACCGACGAGCACCCCGTACAGCCGCGCGATGAACTGCTGGAACGGCTGATGTTCGGCCAACAGCCGGACGATCACCGGATCGAACTGCAAGGTGCTCGCCACGCCACGCCGGCGCACCGTCATGTCGATGACACCCTCGAGCAACAGTTCCCGGGCCCGCGGTCGGCTCTGCTCGGCTTCGGCGACCTCGAGCGCCTCCTCCAAGGCGCCCAACTCCCGCTCGGTGAGCGCGACCACGATCTCTTCCTTGGTCTTGAACTGGTGATAGACCGCCGCCTTGGTCACCCCGATCGCGTCGGCGATCATCTGCAGCGACGTACCGCCGACGCCGTTATCGCCGATCAACGCCAGCGCGGCGTCGAGAATGCGGGTCTGCGCCGCGCTGCGGGCGATGAAGCGGAACCCGCCTGCGGCGGGAGTGAAGGCCATGCGACGAGAGTAGCCAATCGGCTACTCCGCTAACAGCCGCTCCGCAGCGGAGTACGGATCGGCTTCGCCGTCGGCGACGCGCTGCGCGAGCCGGTCCAGTTCGGGATGGCTGCGCAGCCGCGTCTGGGCCAGCGACAGGATCTGGGCGCGCGTGCGAGCCAACCGGCGTTCGCGACTGTCGGTGCGATGGTGGGCGTCGATCGCCTCAACAAGATCCCCGACGCCCTCCCCCTGCGAGGCGATCATGGTGAGGATCTGTGTCCCCGCGGGCGCCAACTCGGCCCGCAGATCACGTACCGTCTGGGCGGCGCCCTCCCGGTCGGCCTTGTTCACCACCACCACGTCGGCGATCTCGAGCAGTCCCGCTTTGGCGGCCTGAATCGCATCTCCGGCACCGGGATTGAGTACGACGACGGTCGGATCGGCCATCGCGGCGACTTCGACCTCGGACTGCCCCACCCCGACCGTCTCCAACAGCAGCACGTCATAACCAAGGGCCGCGAGCAGCCGGATGGCCCCGGGGACCGCCGCCGACAGGCCGCCCAGGTGTCCACGCGCTGCCAGCGAGCGGATCAACACCTGGGGGTCCTGGACATGCGCGGCCATCCGGATGCGGTCGCCCAGCAGCGCCCCGGAACTGAACGGTGATGACGGATCGACCGCCAGCACCGCGACCCGCATGCCCTGTTGTCGATAGGCCCCGACCAGCGCTCCGACCGTGGTTGATTTGCCCGCACCCGGCGGACCGGTCACCCCGATCACTCGGGTGGTGGCCGGCGGAAGCGCGTCGAGCACGTCGGCGCGCCGCTCTCCTTCGACCATGCTGAGCAGCCGGCCGGTGGCGCGGACCGAACCGGCCCGCGCGGCGGCGAGCAACTCGGCGACCGTCATCGCAGCATCAGTTCTTGTTCGCGGTGAGCCGATCGATGATGCTCGCGAAATCGTCGGTCTTGAAGGATTGGTCTTCGGCCATGTTCGCGAAATCCAGGGTGGCCAGCACGGCTCGCTCCAGGTGGATGTTCAGCAGTCGCTTGGTGCTCTCCACCGCCTGGCGGGGCAGTTCGGCGATCCGGCCGGCGCAGGAGATGGCCTCGGCCAGCGGATCTTCCACGACGTGGTTGGCCAAGCCCAGTTCTGCCGCCCGGGCGGCCGGAATGCGGGCGCCGGTCAGCGCGTACTCCTTGGCCAGCAGCAGACTCATCTGCAGGGGCCAGGTCAGCGGGCCGCCGTCGGCGGCGACCAGGCCCACCTGGACATGGGGATCGGCCAGGTAGGCAGTCTCGGACATATAGACGATGTCGCTCAGCGCGACCAGGCTGCAACCCAGTCCGACGGCAGGACCGTTGACCGCGGCGACCACCGGGGTCCGGCAGCGCGCCATGCCGAGCACGATGTCCCGGCCGTGGGCAATCGTCTTGGCGCGCAACGCCTCGTCGCGACGCAGCTCGTCGAGGTAGCCGAAGTCGCCCCCGGCGGAGAAGGCCCGGCCGCTGCCGGTCAGCACCGCCGCCCGCGCGTCGCGGTCTTGCTCCAGCCGCGGCCACAACTGTGCGAGCCCGGTGTGCAGCGCGTCGTTGACCGCGTTGAGTGCGTCGGGCCGATTGAGGGTGATGATGCGCAGCGGTCCCTGCGCGCGGACGTCGATTTCGTCAGGCATGTCATACATTTCAGACTCCTTCCATAGTCGTGACCCGCTTCACCCGGACTTCGTCCGCGTTCGCGATCACGACGTCAATCCCAGGATTCGACCGGCGATGATGTTCTTCTGGATCTGCGAGGTCCCGCCCATCACACTCTGGGCGCGACTGTAAAGGTAGGCGCTGAGCAGGTCGGGATCATCGGTCCCACCCACCGCCAGTGCGGCGTGGCCGACGGACTGTTCCACCCAGGTCATCAGCAACTTGTCCAGCGAACCCTCCGGTCCGTGATTGAGCCCGTCGAGCTGTTCGGAAAGCCGACGCCGCACGTGTAGCCGCAGCATCTCGGTCTGCACCGCCGCCCAGGCGAGGTCCTCGGGAATCTCCATGCCGGCGCGGTCGATTCGGCCTGCCATCTGGCGGACCAGCTTGCCGTAGCGCGCGGAGTAGCCCAGCGTGGAGGGCTCGCGTTCGTGGCCGACCACCGTCATCGCCAGCTTCCAGCCCTCCCCCGGCTCCCCGACCATCTGGCTCGCCGGCACCGTGGCGCCGTCGAAGAGCACCTGGCCGAATTCGGTGGTGACACCGTTGATCATTCGCAGCGGCCGCTGTTCGATGCCGGGCTGGTGCATGGAGATGACGAATGCCGAGATACCCCGGTGCCGCGGCGCGTCCTTGTCGGTACGGGCCAGCAGCAGGCACCAGTCGGCGACATCGGAGTAGCTGGTCCAGATCTTGTGGCCCTGGATTATGTAGTTGTCGCCGTCGCGGGTTGCGGTCGTGGTCAGCGACGCCAGGTCCGAGCCGGCGCCGGGCTCGGAAAAGCCCTGACACCAGCGCTGCGTGCCGTCGATCATGCCGGGCAGAAAGCGCTGCTGCAGTTCTCCACTGGCGTGCCGGCCCAGGCCGACGACCAGATATCCCAGGCTGGGCCTCGGCGGCGCTCCGGCTCGCGCCAGCTCCTCGTCGACGATCACGTCGTAGACCGGCGGCAGGTCCTGCCCGCCGTACTGACTCGGCCAGGACACCCCGAAGAACCCGGCGGAATACAGTGCCTGATGCCACTCGCCCTGACGCGTCCAGTATTCGTCGTCCCCGGCCGCGGGGAACGCACTCGCATTGCGGCTCAACCAGTCCCGCAACCGATCACGGAACTGGGCTTCAGGCCGGGAGTCACGAAAGTCCATCGGCGATCTCCTTCATCGTCACCGACCACAGACCGGTGGACACCAACGCGCGCCGCAGATAGACATGCGCCAGGCAGTCCCAGGTGTTTCCGATACCGCCGTGAACCTGGATCGAGGTCTCGCAGACGGTCCGTGCGGCGCGTGCGCAGTAGACCTTCGCGATGCGGGCGGCGTGCACCGCCTCGGCGCCGGATGCTTCGTCGACCGACCAGGCGGCGTGCCGCAACACGCTGATCGAGCCCTCGATCAACGCCAGGCCCTCGGCCAGCAGGTGGCCGACGGCCTGATAGGACCCGATCGGTTTGCCGTACTGTTCGCGGATCTTGGCGTAGTCGCACGCCAGCGCGTGCGCACCACGCGCGGTGCCGACCAGGTCGGCGCAGGTGGCCACCAAAGCCAATGCGTGCCAACGCAATGCGTCTTCGGCGGACAGCTCCCCCACCGGCTGCGGAGCCTGCGCCAGGCCGGCGCCGGCCCGGGTCAGGTCTGCGCCCGGCTGGACCGCGGCCAACGGCGCGGTCAGCACGACGCCGTCACGCACCATCACGGCCGCGATCGCGCCGTCAGCCTCGATGGCCCGGTCCCCCACCGCAACCGTGTGCGGGCCGGGCCCAAGGCTGACATGGCGGCCCAGATCGTCGGCGAGCACGCGACCGAGAAACGGCACGTCGACCAGGCCCCGGCCGAACTCCTCGACGACGACCGCCACCTCGACACCGGACGCGCCGTCGGAACGCAGCGAGCGCCAGGCGGTCGCAGAGACCGTGCTCTCCAGTCGCCGCACCCGATTGGCGTCGTCGAGGTCGGCGACGGAGCCGAGTCCGAGGTCATCGGCGAGCTTGGCCGCGGCATCCCGCAGCTGTCGCTGTTCAGCAGTCAGCCGGACATCCATAGGCGCTCCTTGAGAACTCGACGCAATAATTTTCCGGACGGCAGCCGGGGTATCTCGGGTACCACCACCACCCGGTGAAGGCGCTTGTACGACGCGAGCCGATCGCTGACCAGCCCCGCCAGCTCGTTCTCGCCGACCGGTGCGCGCAGTGCGACCGCCGCGACGACCGCTTCCCCGTCGACCGGGTCCGGTACCCCGAACACCCCGCAGTCGATGACCGCCGGATGCGCGTGCAGCACCGCCTCGATCTCCGCGGGGGCGACCTGAAAGCCGCGGACCTTGATCATCTCCTTGGCCCGGTCGGTGATCCGCAGCCAGCCGTCGCCGTCGAGGTAGCCGATGTCGCCGGTGCGAAACCAGCCGTCGCACAAGACTTCCGCGCCTGCGTCGGCGGGAAGGTAGCCGACCATCAGCGAGTCGGCCCGGGCCCGGATCTCACCGACCTGACCCGCTGCCAGCGACGCCCCGGTCTCGGCGTCCACCACTTGCAGGTCGACTCCGGGAACCGGACGTCCGACGGCATCGAGTACCGAGTCGTCCAGCGCGCTGCACGCGATCACCGGCAGCTCACTGGTGCCGTAGGCCGGGACCCAGCGCACCCCGGCACGTCGGGTGACGGTGTCGGCGACGGCGGCCGTCACCGGGGTGGCGCCCCAGACGATGAACCGCAGCGAGGACAGGTCGAACGACTGCAGGTCCGGGTGTGCGGCCATTGCCAGGGCGATCGGCGCGACCGCCATCTCCACGGTGATCCGGTCGGCCTCGATCGAGGCCAGCATCGCGTCGACGTCGAATCGGCGGTGCAGCCGCAGCCGGGCCCCGACGTGCAGGGCGGTGAGGATGTTGAGCAGGCCCAGGATGTGCGACGGCGGCGTCATGACCTGGATCCGGTCGGCGGCGGTCAGGCACAGCGCATCGCGCCAGTGCCGGACCGCGGCGCGCAGCGAATCGTGGGTGTGCCGAACCGCCTTGGGCAGCCCGGTGGTGCCGGAGCTGAACACCAGCAGGGCGTCGGCGTCACCCGGCGGTGGGTCGCCGATCGGTTCGCCGGCGGGTATCGGCTCATCCAGCCGGCGCATCGCCATCAGTTCGGCCAGCACCGGGTGGTCGCCGAGTGCGTGTTCGGGCCGGGTCAGCGCAAGGGCGTGCGCCACCTCGTCGCGCTTCCAGGAGGGGCTGATCAGGACGGCGGCCGCACCGAGGCGCCAGATGGCGTGCAGCGCGACGACGAACTCCGGCCGGCTCGACGCCATCAGGGCCACCCGGCCGCCCGCGGTCACCCCGTCGGCGGCCAGCACCGCGGCCAGCCCGCCGGACTGCGCGTCGAGTTCCGGCAGCGTGTACTGCCGGTCCTCGAACACAAGCACCGCGGAGGGCGATCCTGAAAACATTTGAGAACATCCTATCGGTTTGAGAGAATAATATTCTCACTTGCGAAGAACGCAAGCCGTAAGGAGTGCACATGACGGCCACGCAGATGTTCCAGCGGGCAACCGTGACGCGGGTCATCACCGAGACCGCCGACGCCCGCACCTTCGTGCTGGCCCCCCACGAGGCTCCGTTCCACTACCGGGCGGGCCAGTACTGCACGCTGCGGGTGCAGGTCGGCGACGAGGAGCTGTACCGGTCCTACTCCATGTCCAGTGCCCCGGAGACCGACACCGAGCTGATGACCACCGTCAAACGGGTTCCGGGCGGCAGGGTGTCGAACTGGCTGCTGGACAACGTGACCGAGGGCGACGAGTTGACCATGACCCGCGCGACGGGCACTTTCTGCCTGGACTCGACGGATGCTCCGCTGCTGGGTTTCGCCGGCGGCAGCGGGATCACGCCGATCCTGTCGCTGGCCAAGAGCGCCTTGGCCGGCACCGCGCGCCCGGTACGGCTGCTGTGCGCCGACCGGGACTCCTCGTCGGCGATCTTCGACCACGCCCTGGCCGAGCTCGCCGCCCGCCATCCCGGCCGGCTGTCGATACAGCGCCATCGCGACACCGAGCACGGACTGCTCGACGCGGCCGCCGTCGCCGCGTTCGTGGGCGTGGACACCGGCGCGGACTGTTACCTGTGCGGCCCGGAGGGCTTCATGGCGGTGGTGCGGGCCGCCTGGCCCGGCCCGGGACGGCTGTTCGCCGAGGACTTCGACCCCGCCGTGCCGGCGGCTGCCCCGCCGCCGGCCGACGCCGGAGCCGCCACCGAGCTGGACGGCACCGTGACGATCCACCTCGGGCGAAAGACCGCGTCGGTGCCCCGGGTCGCCGGCGAGACCCTGTTGGGCAGCGCCCGGCGGGCGGGCCTGGCACCGCCGTTCTCCTGCGAGGCCGGCAACTGCGGCACCTGCATCGCCCAGATCACCGAGGGCAGCGCGACCATGATCAACAACACGGTGCTCGACGACGACGAGGTCGCCGACGGCTACATCCTGACCTGCCAGGGTGTGCCGGACAGTGCATCGATCACGGTGCACTACGAGTGACTAGGCGCCCCCGTAGCCCAAAGTGCTCTTGGTCTCCAGGTATTCGTGGAATCCGGCGTCGCTCCACTCGCGACCGTTGCCGCTGCGCTTGTAGCCGCCGAACGGTGCGTTCAGGTCGAAGGCGTGGTTGATCGCCACCCAGCCGGCCCGGATCCGGCGGGCGAGTCCCCGCGCGGCATCGATGTCGGCGCCCGAGACGTAGCCGGCCAGGCCGTACTCGGTGTCGTTGGCGATCTCGACGGCCTCGTCGAGGTCGTCATAGCCCAGGATGCACAGCACCGGGCCGAAGATCTCTTCGCGCGCGATCGTCATCTGGTTCGTCACGCGCGCGAAGACCGTCGGCCGGACGAAGTAGCCGGTGTCGAGCCCGGCCGGCCGGCCGGCGCCGCCGGCGGCGACCGTGGCGCCCTCGGCGATACCCTGCTCGATCAGGCCCTGCACCTTGGCGAACTGCGCCGCTGAGGCCACCGGGCCGATCGCCGTCACATCCTCGGGGTCGCCGACCTTCACCTGTTCGGCGACCGCATGGGCGATCGCGATGGCCTCGTCCATCCGGGAGTTCGGCACCAGCATCCGCGATGGCGCGTTACAGCTCTGCCCGGAGTTGACCATCATGGTCGACACCCCGGCGGTGACGCTGTCGACGAAGGCGTCGTCGTCGAGCACGATGTTGGCGCTCTTGCCGCCCAGCTCCTGGGTCACCCGTTTCACGGTCGGCGCGGCGTTCTCGGCCACCGCGACGCCGGCCCGGGTGGAGCCGGTGAACGACACCATGTCGACGTCCGGGTGCGCCGACAGCGCCACGCCCACTCCGGGACCGTCGCCGTTGACCATGTTGTAGACGCCGGCCGGGACGCCCGCGGCGTCCATGATCTCGGTGAAGATATAGGCCGAGAACGGCGCGACCTCAGAGGGTTTGAGCACCATGGTGCAGCCGGTCGACAATGCCGGGTAGACCTTCACCGCGATCTGGTTCAGCGGCCAGTTCCACGGCGTGATGAGACCGCATACCCCGATCGGCTCGCGCTCCACCAGGGTGTCGCCGCGCTGCTCGCTGAACGAGAAGTTCTTGAGCGCGTCGATGGCCGTGACGAGGTGACCGGCCCCGAGATTGACCTGGACGCCGGCGGCCAGGCTGGGCGGCGCCCCCATCTCCTCGCTCACCGCGTCGGCCAGGTCGCCGCTGCGCCGTTGGTATTCGGCGAGGATCGACTGCAGCAGGTCCAGCCGCTCCGCCCGGCTGCTCTGCGACCAGCTGGTGAAGGCACGGCGGGCCGCGGCGACCGCGAGGTCGACGTCTGTTGCCGAGCCGAGTGCGATCTTCCCGCAGACCTTTTCGGTGGCCGGGTTGTCGACGTCGAGCGTTTTCGCCTCGGTCGGGTCCACCCACCGGCCGTCGATGTAGAACTGGGTGTATTCGCGCATCACAACACTCCTTCGACTACTGGGGTTTCTCGGCTTGTTCTGTCTGGGCCATCCCGAAGCTGTATCGGATATGTGCGGTGTGCCCGTCCGGCACCACCGGGAAGATCACCGGTTCGGCGACGTCGCGAATCTCCTCGATCCGCGCGTCGACGTCCTCGATCGACCAGGACCGTTGGTACACACCGGGGCTCTCGACCAGCGCGGCGCGGGCTACCCGCCCGGCCAGGGCGATCAGCACTTCACCGGTGACCGAGCAGGATTCGTGCGCGAGCCAGCCGACCACCGGCGCGACCAGCTCGGGTTCCATCGGCGGATACGCCGAGGTGTCGATGCCCTCGGCCATCCGGGTCACCGCCGCCGGAACCACCACGTTGCACCTAACGCCGTGAGCTGCGCCCTCCAGCGCCGCGACGTTGCTCAGCCCGATCACGCCGGCCTTCGCGGCGGCATAGTTGGCCACGTCGGCGTTGCCGTAGATTCCGCCGATCGACGAGGTCAGCACCATGCGACCGTAGCCTGCGTCACACATGGCGCCAAAGGCCGCCCGCACCACATGGAACGCACCCCGCAGATGCACGTCCAGGACCGCGTCGAAGTCTGCCGAACTCATCTCGCGTAACGGGGCCCGGCGGACGTTTCCGGCATTGTGGATCAGGGCGTCGATCCGTCCGTAGTGCTCCAGTGCGGCGCCGATGATCGCCTCGCCGCCTTCGGGTGTGGCGACCGACGCGGTGCAGGCCACCGCAGCACCGCCCGCTTCGCGGATCTCGGCGGCGACCCGCTCGGCCGGGTCCTCGCGGGCACCGTCACCGGTGAGATCGGCACCGGTGTCGTTCACCACGACAGCGGCTCCCCGCTGCGCCAGCAGCTGCGCGTAGGCGCGACCCAGTCCCCGGCCGGCCCCGGTCACGACGGCTACGCGGCCGTCGAAATTCAGACCCGCAGCCTGGTTTCGGCTCAAGCGAAGGGTTCCTCACCGGCGAGTTTGGTCCGGCGCAGCATCCGGCCGGAGTCGGGGTCATACGGCAGGGCCCGGTGCATGGTTCCGGTGTTGTCCCACATGACCAGGTCGCCGACCGACCACCGATGCCGGTAGACGAACTGCGGCTGGGTGGCCCAGTCGCGCAGCCGCACCAGGGTCTTGGTGCTCGCGGCGTAGTCCAGCCCGACGATGTCGCTGGCCGTGCATCCCAGGACCAACGAGCGCCGGCCGGAGCGATGGGTCCACACCAGGGGCAGCTCGCACTGGCCGATCGCCATCATCTGTCGCAGCGTCGCGAACTCGGGCTCGGGGTCGTAGTACAGCAGGGTGTTCCACGCCGAGTGCATCGCCCGCAACGAAGCCAGTCGCTGCTTGTCGTCGTCGGGCAGGTCTTCGTAGGCCGCGTAGGTGTTGCAGAACTCGGTGTCCCCGCCGCCGCCGGCGGGCAGCACCTTGCTGGACAGCAGCGACGCAAGGATCGGCACCTCGTTCATGGTGCCGTCCAGGTGCCAGTAGAACGACCCCTTGAGGTAGTCGGCCTGCTTGTTCACCGTGGTGTCGAGGGTGACGTCGTAGACCGCCTCGCCGTCGCGCTCGGGCGCCAATGTGCCGAGCGTTTCGGTGAACGCCACCTGTTCGGAGTCGGTGAAGCCGATCTTCGGGAACACCAGGACGCCCCGTTGTTCGAGAAGCTCCCGAATAGCGCCGGCATGGACACCGCTCAGCAACGCGCCCTTGTCGGCGAGTACTTCGGTTCCGATGCGCTCGGTGAGATCGCGGGTCGGCAGTGTTGTAGCTGTCGTCTTCGATGTCACTGCAGATCCAGGCCTTTCAGGTCGCCGGCCGCACGCCAGTCGCGCAGCAGCTCTTCGAACGCGTAGAAGCCCGGTGAGTACACCTCACCCAGGAACGAGCGGCTGGCATCGCCGAATCCACGGCCCTCGTTGTTGTAATAGCCTGGCGTACAAGATAGGTCGAACGCCGAGTTGTCGAATGCCAACTCCCGGATGGTGTTCACCCAGGCGTCCTGCCCCTCCTGGCTGGGTTCGACGACCGTCGCTCCCCGTTTGAGAGCCTCGGCGATGACGTAGGCGATGTGCTCAGCCTGCTGCTCGAACATCGCGGTGGTGTTGGCCGACACGCCGCCCTGGATGAAGCCGGTGTGGAACTGGTTGGGGAACCCACGGCTGGTCATCCCGTGCAGGGTTTGGTAGCCGTCGCGCCAGTGGTCGAACAGCGATACCCCATCGCGTCCCTCGATGACGTCCATCGCGTACCGACGGCTGATCTCCGTGGAGATCTCGAAACCACTGGCGAAGATCACGCAGTCGACCTCGTACTCAACGCCGCCCGCGACAATGCCTTTCTCCGTGAGCTTTTCGACACCCTTGGATTCTGCGACGTCGATCAGCGTGACGTTGGGCCGATTGAACGCGGGCAGGTAGGTGTCGCTGGAGGTCGGGCGCTTGCACATGAACCGGTAGTACGGCTTGAGCGCCTCGGCGGTCTTCGGATCCTCGACGATGTCGGCGATCCGGCGCCGCAGCCGCTCCATGATCTTGTAGTCCTCCTCCTCCCGCATCGCCATGATCTCCTCGACGGCGAGGGCCGTCGGGTCGGGGCTGGCGCCGATCCGAGCGGTCAGGTTGCGGCCCAACTCGGTCCAGAAGTCGCACACCAGATCGGGGGCGTCGAACACCACGCCCTCGAACGGCGACCAGCGGTGGAAATTGCGCTTGCGTTCGGCCTGCCAACCCGGCTGCAGCGACGCAGCCCACTGCGGGTCGGTGGGTTCGTTACCGCGGAAGTCCACCGACGACGGTGTGCGCTGGAAAACATAGAGCTGCTTGGCATCCCTGCCCAGATGTGGGACCAGTTGCACGCCAGTCGCGCCGGTGCCGATCAGAGCCACGCGTTTGTCGGCCAGCTTGTCCATGCCACCGTCGGCGTCACCGCCGGTGTAGTCGTAATCCCAGCGGGCCGAGTGGAAGACGTGGCCGCCGGCGGTCATGAAGTCCTTGATGCCCGCGATGCCGGGCAACTTGGGCCGGTTGTAGGAGCCCTGCGCCATCACCACGAAACGCGCCCGAAGCTCGTCGCCCCGGTTCGTCGTCAGCTGCCAGCGATCGATCTCCTCGTCCCAGCGGACGGTGCGCACCTGGGTGGAGAAGATCGCCCCGTCGTAGAGACCGAAGTGCTTCCCGATGTTCTGGCAGTGCTGGAAAATCTCGGCGCCGTCGGCGAACTTCTTCGACGGGATGAAGTCGAGCTCTTCGAGCATCGGGACGTAGCAGTATGCATCGTTGTCGCACTGGATACCGGGGAAGCGGTTCCAGTACCAGACGCCGCCGAAGTCACCGCCCATCTCGATGACCCGCACGTCGGCCACGCCGGCCTTCTTCAGGTAGGCGCCGGCCAGAAGTCCGGCGATGCCGCCGCCGAGGACCACGACCTCGATGTCGGCGTCGATGGGCTCACGCGGAGTCACCGCGGTGTGCGGATCGACCTCAGCGAACTCCACGAAATCATCCTTGAGTTCGAGGTACTGACTCGAGCCGTCGGCGCGAACGCGTTTGGCCCGCTCGGCGGCATATTTCGCCCGCAGCGCGTCGATGTCGAAGTCGTCCGGTGTCCGGGTCGGCGCGCAGTCCGTCATCGATCGCCTCCTTTCGGGAGCTCTCGCAGTTCGTCGGAGCCCATGTACTTCGCCAGCTGGTGGTGCAGGTTGACGATGGCGCGTTCCCGGTACGGATTGGGCTTGGCACCCTGGTAGCCAAAAGATTTCATGCCCTGCTGCACCGCGGCCATATTGGAGAAGTCCTGCGGCAGCACCGAACGCCAGCCCGGGTCACCTACCGGAGTGTGTTCCCACTGGGTCTGCGGCTCTTGCCCTTTCGGGAAGAGTTCGAACACCGAGACCTCGAAAACGCACTTGTCGGGGTTGTAACTGGGATGCGGCCGCGCGCTGTAGCACAGTGCGCTGGTCAGCCCCTGGCCGATCTGGAAGTTCGGGAAGATCTGCCACGCGGTGCCGGCCTGCCCGAGCACGTCGGCCGGAATCGTCGGCCAGATGACCCCGCGGGCCGCGTCGTCGCGGCGCGCCGAGGCCAGCCAGTGCTCCAGGACCTTGTCGGCCGGGGTGCCCTCGGGTAGCTCGTCGACCAGCCGCTTGGCGGCGTTCACCAGGGTCGCAGTGGTGGTGGCGTTGGTCTCCTCCATGGTGTAGACCTGCATCTCCGCCGTCGACACCCGCGGGTCGGCGCCGGTGCCGAGCCGGATCTTGGACTTGGTCGTCTCCAGGTCGTCGGGAGCGTCGTAGCCGATGTTGCTGTGCTTGCCCTGCACCCTGGCCCAACCCTTGAATTCACCGAACCTGTTGAACTCCGGATGGGTCGCATAGACGTGGTAGGTCTCGTTGAAGGCCTCCATGGCGACCTTCCAGTTGCAGTCGAATTCCAGCCATTTGCGCCACTTGTAGCGCATGTTCTCCAGGCCGAAAGGTTCGAGGATCTTGGCGGCGGGGAACAGAAAGTCGGCCAGCGATTCGCCGTCGGGATCCATGTTGATCCACAGCCAGCCGCCCCAGGTGTCGACGCGCACCGGCCGCAGGTGGGTGTTCTCCGGCGTCAGAGCGCCCTGCCAGTCGTCTTGTTCACGGATATGCGTGCAGGCCCCGTCGAGGTCGTAGGTCCAGCCGTGGAATCCGCAGACGAACGACTTGCGGGTGCGTGCGCAGGCGTTCTTCGCCCCGGCCGGGGTGTCGATCAGCCGGCGGCCGCGGTGCATGCAGACGTTGTGGTGGGCTTTGAAAGAGGTCGAGCACGAGTCCAATCCCGTCCGGACCACGATGATCGAATCGTCGAGGATGTCGTAGGTGAGATAGCTGCCCACCTCCGGTAGGTCCTCGATCCGGCCGGCCTGCTGCCATACCTTGCGCCACAGCTTGTCCCGCTCGGCGCGAGCGTAGCCCTCCGACGTGTAGGCCTCGACTCCGATCGTCATCGGTTGCGAAAGTTCTTCTCCCGTGGCTACGTTCGGGATCGGATCGGTCATCACATCCTCCTCATCGCGGCGCGGAAGGTTTCGTCCTTGAGGAACAGCGACGTGTTGTCGGCGGCCAGGTGACTCCACCGGAGGTCGAGGCCGCCGTCGACCAGCAGTGTCTGCCCGGTGATGTAGCTGGACAGCTCGGACAGCAGGAACAGAATCGGCCCGGCCTGCTCCTCGGGCCGGCCGCGGCGTCCCATCGCGATCGCCTGCCGGTCCCGATCCGGGTCGTCGTCGACATAGGTGCCCGACGCCGCCGTCTCGGTGACACCCGGGGCCACCGCGTTGACCCGGATGCCGGCCGCCGCCAGTTCGACGGCCATGGTGCGCGTCATCGCGACGACGGCCGCCTTCGCGGTGCCGTAGGCGATGTGAAACGGCGCGGTGTTCATCCCGCTGACCGAGGAGATCGACACGATCGAGCCGGGTTGCCGCTGAGCCACCAGCTCGGCGGCGACCGCGCGGCTCATGAAGAACGCGGTCTCGAGGTTGTGCGCGAAGATCTCTCGCCAATCGGAGCGGGCGACCCGGGTCGACGGCATCCAGGTCGCCGGCGCAGCGCCGCCGGCGACATTGACCAACCCGTACAGCTGCCCGTCGGCGCGGTGCGCCGCGTCGAGCACCGCGCCGATGCCCTCATCAGTGCCGGCATCGGCAGCGACCGGCACCACCGGCAGGCCCTGGCCGATCAGTGGCCCGATGTGTTCGTCGAGGTTGTCCGCCGAACGGCTCACCGCGATCACCGTGGCGCCGGCTCGCGCCACCATCGCGGTGACCGCCGTTCCGATGCCGCCGCCCCCGGCGCCCGACACGACCACAACCCGGCCCGCAAGGCTCACGAGGCTGGAGAGATCCGCCATGACCCGCTTTCTCCTGGCACAGGCAGCAATCCGCATCGCCACAGGGATCGGATTGCGGTTTTGTCCGGACAACATATGTGATTCTTCGTTCAAGAGAACACTATTCCGCAGCACCGTGCGCATAGTCAAGGGACCAACGGAGCGGTCGGCGGTTTTATTGTCTGGACTAACGCGTTGGCGCGTAACCGATCGCGAGAGTTAGGGTTTCGCCCCCGCCACCGCGGCGATGGCCGTTGGCCCCGCCCGACGGGCTCAACGACTGCGGCGGCGTGTCGCCGGTGGCCGGACACGCCCGCGACATGCCGTGAGCCACGATGGAGATTCCCGTCGAGCGCAGGCGGCTTTGACAACAAAGGTTGTCAATATGGGCCATAGGAGACAGCATGTCGTCCAGTCAACGCCGGGGCCGCTGGTCCGGGGTCCCGCTGGCAGATCGCCAGGCCCTGCGCCGAGACGAATTCATCGCCGCCGGGGTGCAACTGCTCGGCGACAAACGCGGACCCACGCTGACCATCCGGTCGGTCTGCCGCGCCGCCGCGCTGACCGAACGCTATTTCTACGAAAGCTTCACCGACCGTGATGAGTTCGTGCGGGCGGTATACGACGACGTGTGTACGCGCGCAATGGCGGCGCTGTTGTCGGCCCACACGCCGCGGGAAGCGGTGGAACGCTTCGTCACCCTGATGGTCGACGACCCGGTGCGGGGCCGGGTGTTGCTGCTGGCCCCAGAGACCGAGCCGGTTCTGACCCACTCCGGCGCGGAATGGATGCCCACCTTCACCGAGATGCTGCAGCGCAAACTCACCCGGATCAGCGATCCGTCGCTGCAGCAGATGGCGGCCACCGGGCTGATCGGTGCCTTGACCGCGCTGTTCACCGCCTACCTGGACGGGCGACTGATCGCCAGTCGCACGCAGTTCATCGAATACTGCGTCAACCTGCTGCTCAGCACGTCGAGCCCCGAGCGGTAAGGCCCGGTCAAAGGCGCATCCCCGGACACGCCCGCCAAAAACTTGATGCTACCGGCAGACACAGATATATTGCCTGCAACTAGCGGACACAGATAACTGGGGAGCTGCCATGGCGCGGAAATGGACCGAACTGGAGTTGCTGCACGAACTCGAACCGGTCGTCGAGAACGCGGTCAACCGACACTTCTCCATGACCAAGGACTGGAATCCGCACGACTACGTGCCCTGGGCCGAGGGCAAGAACTACTACGCACTCGGCGGTCAGGACTGGGACCCCGAGCAGTCGAAGCTCTCCGAAGTCGCCCGGACCGCGATGATCCAGAATCTGCTGACCGAGGACAACCTGCCGTCGTATCACCGCGAGATCGCGATGAACTTCACCATGGACGCCCCCTGGGGTACCTGGGTGAACCGTTGGACCGCCGAGGAGAACCGGCACGGCATCGCCCTGCGCGACTACCTGGTGGTCACCCGCAACTGCGACCCGATCGAGCTGGAGACGCTGCGGATGGAGACCGTCAACCGCGGCTTCAGCCCAGGCCAGAACCACCAGGTCTCCGGCGACCTGTTCGCCGGGAGCCTGTTCGACTCGGTCGTCTACGTGACCTTCCAGGAACTGGCCACCCGGATCTCGCACCGCAACACCGGCCGGGCCTGCAACGACCCCATCGCCGACCAGCTGCTGGCCCGGATCTCGCATGACGAGAACCTGCACATGATCTTCTACCGCGACGTCAGCGCCGTCGGTTTCGACATCGCGCCCGACCAGGCGATGTACTCGCTGCACCGGGTGCTGGCCAACTTCCAGATGCCCGGGTACGTGGTCCCGGAGTTCCGCCGCAAGGCGGTGATCATCGCCGTCGGCGGTGTCTATGACCCGACGATCCACCGCGACGACGTGGTGCTGCCGGTGCTGAGGAAGTGGGGCATCCTCGAGCGGAGCTTTACCGGCGAGGCGGCCCGCTACCAGGAGCAGATCGGCGGGCTCGTCGCCGAGCTGGACGACACCTGCGAGAAGTTCGAGATCGCCAAGCAACGCCGGCTCGAGCGCGAGGCCAAGGTGGCCGAGAAGCGGGCCGCCAAGGCCTCCACGAAGGTGCTGGAGCCATCAGCGCCGTAGTAGCGAAGCAGCGGCCGCTGCGGATCGGGTCGATCGAGCTCGCCAGCCCCGTGGTGCTGGCCCCGATGGCCGGTGTGACCAACGTCGCATTCCGCACGCTCTGCCGCGAATTGGAACAGTCCCGGGCCGGAACGGTCAGCGGGCTGTACGTGTGCGAGATGGTGACCGCCCGGGCCCTGGTGGAACGTCACCCGGCCACCCTGCACATGACGACGTTCGCACCGGACGAGACGCCGCGCTCGCTGCAGCTCTACACCGTCGACCCGGACACCACCTATGCGGCGGCGAAGATGATCGCCGACGAGGGCCTCGCCGACCACATCGACATGAACTTCGGCTGCCCGGTGCCCAAGGTGACCCGGCTCGGCGGCGGGTCGGCGCTGCCCTACAAGCGCCGGCTGTTCGGCAACATCGTCGCCGCGGCGGTAAGGGGAGCCGGTAGCTCCGGTATCCCCGTGACCGTGAAGTTCCGGATCGGCATCGACGACGCCCACCACACCCATCTGGACGCCGGGCGGATCGCCGAGGCAGAGGGTGCCGCCGCGGTGGCCCTCCATGCCCGGACCGCGTCGCAGCGCTACTCCGGAACTGCGGATTGGGAGCAGATCGCCCAGCTCAAGGCGCATGTCCGCTCGATTCCGGTGCTCGGCAACGGAGACATCTTCGAGGCCGGCGACGCGCTGGCCATGATGGCGGCCACCGGCTGCGACGGCGTCGTGATCGGCCGGGGCTGCCTGGGCCGGCCCTGGCTGTTCGGTGAGCTGTCGGCGGCCTTCGCCGGTCGCCCGGCCCCCACGCCGCCCACGCTGGGCGAGGTCGCCGACATCATCCGCCGCCACGGTGAGCTCCTGGCGTCGCATTTCGGCGAGGACAAGGGCATGCGCGAGATCCGCAAGCACATCGCCTGGTACCTGCACGGCTTCCCGGCCGGCTCGGAGCTGCGGCGCAACCTGGCGATGGTCACCACCCTGGGCGAACTCGACGCGCTGCTGAGGCAGCTGGACGGATCTACCCCGTTCCCGGCCGCCGCCACCGGGCCGCGCGGCCGCCAGGGATCACCGGCCAAGGTCGCCCTGCCCGACGGCTGGCTGGCGGACCCGGACGACTGTGCGGTCCCCGTCGGGGCGGACATTATGCACTCGGGTGGCTGAAATGAGACGTTCTCGACATCGCGTGTCCAGAAAAGTCTCAGTAGTATAAGTAGCTTGTCGCCCCCTTGCCGGGGGTTGTCCCTGCGGGGACACACGCAGTACGGAGACCAAAGGCGATCGCCCGTACTGCGCTGACGTGCGATCGGCGCCCGTCAGTCCCGAAGACTCGGAGGCCCCTGAGGACATGAGTGACGGCGATAACGCCACTCCTGGCCGCTGGGCGGGCGAGGGCCGGGACGACGGTGATCACCAGCTGATGACGATGACTCCGCCCGGACCCGCGCCGTGGGAGCGGTGGCAGACCCCGAATGGGGAAGCCCCTGCCGCACCCCGCCGGCGAAGCGCGTCGGGCCGCCGCCGCGGCGGCGACGGCTCGGTGAGCGTCGCCGACCTGATCGCCAGGGTCAACGCCGACGCTCCGCCGTCCGGCGGTCGCAGCCGGCGCCGGGCCGCCCCGGATCCAGCCCCGGTCGAGCCGGTATTCACGCCCGAGCCCGAGCCCGAAGCCGACCTCCGGTCGGCCGTCGAGGCGGTGGACGCCTTGGCCTTCACCGCCGGGCCGGCCGAGGTGGCCTACCCGTCGGAACTGCCCGACCTCGACCGCATTCACGGCACCCGGCCCGCCCCGCTCGACCACGCGCCGGTCGACCACGCGCCGATCGACTACGCCCTCTTCGATGAAGCCGATTGGGATGGGTTCGCGCCCACCACCGAACTGCCGGATGTCGCGCCCGAGATACCGCCGGTCCGCATCGACCCGCGCCGGCGCGCCGAACCGGAGGCCGACGAACCGCACCGGAGCCACCACGGGGCGTTGGTGGCCGGTCGGCTGGTGGCGGCCATGATGGCGATCCTGGCGCTGGTGCTGACCGGTTCGGCCTGGCAGTGGAGCACGTCGAAGAACCGCAGCCTCAACCATGTCAGCGCGCTGGATCCCAATTCGCACGACATCCTCGACGCGGCCGGCCAATACGGCGACGAGAACTTCCTGATCGTCGGCGCGGACACCCGCGCCGGCGCCAACAGCGATATCGGTGCGGGTAGCACTGATGACGCCGAGGGAGCCCGCTCCGACACGATCATGCTGGTCAACATCCCGGCGGACCGTAAGCGTGTGGTCGTGGTGTCGTTCCCGCGCGACCTGGCGATCACGCCGATCGAGTGTGAGACGTGGAATGCGGCGACCGGCGCCTACGGACCGATCTATGACGATGAGACCGGCACCTACAGCTCCGACACCGTCTACACCGAGACCAAGCTCAACTCCACCTATGCCTTCGGCGGACCGAAGTGCCTGGTCAAAGAGATCCAGAAGCTCTCCGGGCTGGCGATCAACCGGTTCATGGCGGTCGACTTCGTCGGATTCGGCAAGATGGTCGACGCGCTGGGCGGCGTCGAAGTGTGTACCCCCAGCGCGCTGTACGACCTGGTGCTGGGCAGCGTCCTGGAGAACACCGGACGCCAGCGGGTCAACGGCGCGACCGCACTGAACTACGTGCGGGCCCGTCACGTCACCACCGAGGACAACGGAGACTATGGCCGCATCAAGCGCCAGCAGCTGTTCCTGTCCTCGCTGCTGCGCTCGCTGATCTCCACCAACACCTTCTTCTCGCCGACCAAGCTCAACAACGTGGTCAACATGTTCATCGGCGACAGCTCGGTGGACAACATCACCACCAAGGATCTGGTGAACCTCGGCCAGTCACTGCAGAAGGTCGCCGCCGGACACATCACCTTCGTGACGGTGCCGACCAGTGAGACCGACGAGAACGGCGACGAGGTCCCCCGGATGGACGATGTCCGGGCGCTGTTCGACGCCATCATCAACGACGACCCCCTGCCCGGCGAGAACGACCACAACGCCACGTCGGTACCGAGCACCACGACCAGCACCGCAACCGCACCCACCCAGTCTTCGGCGGCCCCGGCCGGGCCGGCCAAACCACTGAGCGAGCAGGTACGGGCCGTCACGACCTCTCCTGCCGACGTCAACGTGCGGGTGTCCAACGCCACCGAGCAGTCCGGCCTGGCGGCCGCCACTTCCGAAAGCCTTCAGCAGTGGGGCTTCGACGTCGACAGCGCCGACGACTACCCCGGCACGGTCAAGACCACCAAGGTGCTGTTCTCCCCGGGCAACGAGCAGGCCGCCGCCACGGTGTCCTCGGCACTGTCAGGCGCACCGATTGAGCGGATCGCCGGGTTGGGCAGCATTGTGCGGGTTGTGCTGGGTTCGGATTTTCGTTCCGTCAGCAAGCCGGCAGCCAGCGGCTCGCAGATCAGCGTGCAGGTCAACCGCGGCGCCAGCGTCGAGCCGACCGAGCTGCCCGACGACCTCACGGTCACCAACGCAGCCGACACCACCTGCGAATAGGTTCGCCACCCGCGCTGCTACCGCCGCCTGCGATCGTCCCTCACGCTAGTCTGGGTGCTATGCGCACCGCCTATCACGAGCAACTCTCGGACCTGGCCGAACAGCTCGGCACCATGTGCGGCCTGGCGGGGATGGCCATGGAACGTGCCACTCAGGCCCTGTTGCAGGCCGACCTGGTGATGGCCGAACAGGTGATCACCGATCACGAGAAGATCGCCGCGATGAGTGCCCGTGCCGAAGAGAGCGCCTTCGTGCTGCTGGCATTGCAGGCGCCGGTCGCCGGAGATCTGCGGGCCATCGTCAGCTCCATCCAGATGGTCGCCGACATCGACCGGATGGGCGCACTGGCGCTGCACGTCGCCAAGATCGCCCGCCGTCGGCATCCGCAACACGCACTGCCCGAAGAGGTCAACGGGTACTTCGCCGAAATGGGCCGGGTAGCAGTGGAATTGGGCAACAGCGCCCAAGAGGTGCTGCTGTCACGGGACCCAGAAAAGGCCGCCCGGATTCGCGAGGAAGACGACGCGATGGACGACCTGCACCGGCATCTGTTCTCGGTGATGATGGACAAGGAATGGCGGCACGGGGTGGCGGCAGCCGTCGACGTGACCCTGCTGGGCCGGTTCTACGAGCGGTTCGCCGACCACGCCGTCGAAGTTGCCCGCCGGGTCATCTTCCAGGCCACCGGCAAGTTCCCGGACGAGAACACGCTGCCCTCACCCGAGTAGGGCGTCTATCGCCCGGTAGATGCGCTGCTCGCTGACCGGGCGCGGGGTGCCGAGTTGCTGCGCCCACAGGCTCACTCGCAGCTCCTCGATCTGACGGGCGATATCACGCACGTCATTGTCGCGGCGGCGCGCCGCCGGCAGGACCGCAACCAGTTCGTCGTAGGCGTCCCGCACCGCCCGCACCCGTGCCATCCGATCCCGGTCGGCCTGCAGCGCACGGGGCAACTGCTCCAACCGGCGACGAGCCGCGGTGAGGTAGCGGGTGAGGTCGGCCAGGTGGGCGGGCCCGGTGGCGGTGACGAATCCGGGCGCCAACAGCGCCTCGAGCTGACCGCTGATGTCGGCGATCGCGTCGGCGTGGCCGGCCGGTGGCTGCGCGGGCAGCGCCAACTGGGTATCCCGGGCGGCGGCCAGCACCTTCTCGACTCGACCCACCACGTCGACGGTGGCAGGCACCAGGGCAGCGGCCACCCGGCTGCGCAGCGCGGCGAACTCGTCGCGGGTCCACACCGGCGCCGGTGTGAGCGCGTCGGTCGCGGCGTCGGCGCAGTCGTTGAGCAGCGCCGCCAACGACCCGTCCGGGTTTGCCTTGAGCATCAGCCGGGACTGCGAACTCAATTGGCGCTCAACAGCTTTGACCGGAGATGCCACCGCGCAACGCAGTAGCCGCCGAATTCCGGGACCGAGTGCGGAGCACTGCTGCGCCTCGGTGGCGAACACCCGCAGCTCCGCGGTGTCGCCGGCGTCGACAAACGCCGGGAAGCCGTGTACGGCGCGTCCGGCCACCACCCGCTGCACGGTCCGCGGCAGCGCCTCCAGATCGTCCGGCCAGCCGCGCAGGCCGGTGCGTTCCAGCTCGGCGCCGACCGCGTCGGCTACCGCGTCGCGGGCTGAGGAGGCGAGCCGATCCTGCAGAGCCGCAAGGTTTTTACCGCGGGCTATCTCGGTGCCGTCGGACGACTCGACGGCGAACGTCACCCGCAGGTGCGCCGGCAGCTTGGTCAGGTCGAAGGCATCGGCCGACAGCAGAACCCCGGTGCGGCGGCGCAGTTCGGCTGCCAGTATCTCCAGCAGCGGCCCGGTGGCCGACTCGATCGCGGGCAGCACCGCGCGGGCGGTATCGGGCGCCGGAACGAAGTTGCGCCGCAGCTCTTTCGGCAGGGACCGGATCAGCGCGGTGACCAGTTCTTCGCGCAGTGCCGGTACCTGCCAGGCGAAATCGTCGCCGCCCAGGCGGGCCAGCACATCGATCGGCACATGCACGGTGACCCCGTCGTCGGCCGCCCCCGGCTCGAACCGGTAGGTCAGCGGCAACGCGACATCGCCCGCCGCCCAACTGTCGGGCCGGTCGGCGCCGAGCGTCTCGTCGGTGCGCAACAACTCAGCGCGGGTGAACGTCAGCAGCTCGGGCGTGGCCTGCCGCTGCTTGCGCCACCAGCCGTCGAAGTGCCGCGCCGAGACCACGTCGGCGGGAATGCGGGCGTCGTAGAGGTCGTAGACGGTGTCGTCGTCGACGATCAGGTCGCGGCGCCGAACCCGGTCTTCCAGCTCCTGCAGGTGGGTGCGCAGCGCGGCGTTGTCGGCGAGGAATCGGTGACGGGTCGCCCACTCCCCCTCCACCAGCGCGTGCCGAATGAACAGTTCGCGGGCCACCTCAGGTTCCACCCGCGCATAGCCGACCCGGCGACGCGCCACCAGCGGAAGGCCGTAGAGCGTCACCTTCTCGAAGGCCATCACCTCGCCGCGCTTGGCGTCCCAGTGCGGTTCGCTGTAGCTGCGCTGCACCAGGTCTGTCGCGACCCGCTCAACGGCTTCGGGTTGGATGCGCGCGGCGGTCCGCCCGAACAGCCGACTGGTCTCCACCAGCTCGGCCACCATCGTCCAGCGCGGCGGCCGCTTGGCCAGCACCGATCCGGGCGCCAGCACGAACTTCGAATTGCGCGCGCCGGCGAATTCCCGGCCGTCGTCGCGGCGCATCCCGACGTGCGACAGTAACCCGGCCAGCAGGGCAGCGTGGATCGCCGCCGGTTGGGCCGGCTCCCCCGATTCACGGATGCCCAGGTCGCCTGCGATGCTGCGCAGCTGCCCGACCAGATCCTGCCATTCCCGAATCCGCAGGTAGTGCAGGAACTCGTTGCGGCACATCCGACGAAACGCGCTGCCGCTCAAAGTTTTCCGCTGCGCAGAAAGGTAAGACCACAAGTTCAGGTAGGCGATGAAATCGGAATCGTCGTCGACGAACCGGGCGTGCTTGGCCCGGGCCGCCTCCTCCCGATCGACCGGCCGCTCCCGCGGATCGGGAATGGTCAGGGCGGCCGCCAGCACCAGCACCTCGCGCACGCAGCCCTCGGCCTGGGCCGCCAAGATCATCCGGCCCAGCCGCGGGTCCACCGGCAGCCGGGCCAGCCGGCGGCCGACATCGGTGATCGCGCCCTGCGCGGTGAACGCGCCGAGCTCGACCAGCAGCGCCACCCCGTCGCGAATGCTGCGCGAATCGGGCGGGTCGAGGAAACCGAAGTCCTCCACGGCACCGAGACGCAGCGACGCCATCCGCAGCAGCACCGCGGCCAGGTTGGTGCGCAGCACCTCGGGATCGGTGTAGCGCGGGCGGGTATCGAAGTCGACTTCGCTGTAGAGCCGGATGCACACCCCCGGCGCGGTGCGGCCGCACCGGCCGCTGCGCTGCGCGGCCGAGGCCTGCGAGATGGGTTCGATCGGCAGCCGCTGCACCTTCAGCCGGCGGCTGTAGCGGGAGATGCGCGCATTGCCCGGGTCGATGACGTAGCGGATACCCGGCACCGTCAGCGATGTCTCAGCGACGTTGGTGGCCAGCACAATCCGCCGTCCGGTGCGTGCCGGGGCGAACACCTTCTGTTGTTCGGCGGTGGACAGCCGCGCGTACAGCGGCAGAATCTCGGTATTGGTCAGCCCGCCGAGAGCCTCTGCGGTGTCGCGGATCTCGCGCTCGCCGGACAGGAACACCAGAATGTCGCCCGGCGGTTCGGCGGACAGTTCGTGCACCGCGTCGACGATCGCCTCGATCTCGTCGCGGGTCTCGGTGCGGATGATCTCGTGATCGGGATCATCCGGGTCCTCACCGGCACCCGCGCTGACCGGCAGCTCCAGCGGGCGATAGCGGATCTCGACCGGGTAGCTGCGGCCGGACACCTCGACGATCGGCGCGCCCCCACTGCGCCCATATTCGGCTCCGCCGCTGCGCCCATATTCGGCTCCGCCGAAATACGCCGCGAAGCGCTGGGGTTCGATGGTGGCCGAGGTGATGATCACTTTCAGATCGGGCCGCCGCGGCAGCAACTCCCGCAGGTAACCGAGCAGGAAGTCGATGTTGAGGCTGCGTTCGTGGGCCTCGTCGATGATCAGGGTGTCGTAGCGCAGCAGCCGGCGGTCCCGCTCGAGCTCGGCGAGCAGAATTCCGTCGGTCATCAGCTTGATCAACGTGCGGTCGGACACCCGGTCGGTGAAGCGGACCGCATAGCCGACCACGTCGCCGAGCGGGCTGGCCAGTTCGTCGGCTATGCGCGCCGCGACGGTGCGAGCGGCCAACCGCCGCGGCTGGGTGTGCCCGATGGTGCCGTGGATACCGCGGCCCAGCTCCAGGCAGATCTTGGGCAACTGGGTGGTCTTACCCGACCCGGTTTCGCCGGCCACCACCACCACCTGGTGATCCCTGATCGCGGCAGCGATCTCGTCGCGACGCCCGCTGACCGGCAGGTCCGGGTAGTTGATCGCCGGTACCGCGGCACGCCGCGCAGCAACCAGCCGCTGCCCGGTGGCGATCTGGTCGGCGAGCTTGTCCCACTGCTCGGCACGGGCGTTCTTCAATCGTCCACCGAGCCGCGCGGCATCCCGGATCGTCAGTTCGCCGAGCATCTTGCGCAACTCGGCAACGGATGGTTCAGCCACTCCGCGAAGAATACGGACAGTCGAATCTCTCATTTTTATGCACCTACGTGCTGTTACGCTTTGGCCAGCCCAAGCCGTATTCGGTTGTGGCGGTTCACGGCCGATCCGGTGAAGCGGCGGATGTGTCTGTCAACTCCGACTTCGCCCGAAAGGCCACCACATGAAGTTGAACGGCTGCGGTGCAGCGCTGGGCATGCTGGCGACCGGTGCGCTGGTGCTGTCCGGCTGCGGCAGCGACACCGCCTCCAAAGCCTCGTCACCCGTCAGCGACTGCGGCGGCGTCGAAACGCTGAAGGCGAGCGGGTCGACGGCGCAGCGGAATGCGATGGCCAGATTCGTGAAGGCGTTCACCAGGGAGTGCTCGGACCAGGCGGTGGACTACACCCCCAACGGTTCCGGGGCCGGCATCCGGGAATTCATCGACGGGCAGACCGACTTCGCCGGCTCCGACGTGGCGCTCAGCGCCGACGAGTACACCCAGGCCGAGCAGCGCTGCGGGTCCCCCGCGTGGAACCTGCCGGTGGTTTTCGGTCCGATCGCCCTCGCCTACAACATCGCCGGTGTCGACCATCTGATCCTCGACGGCCCGACGGCGGCAAGGATCTTCAACGGCACCATCACCACCTGGGACGACCCGGCGGTCAAGGCCCTCAACCCCGGCGCCGCACTGCCCGCCGCCCCCATCCACGTGGTGTTCCGCAACGACGAATCCGGCACGACCGACAACTTCCAGCAGTACCTGGACGGCGCATCCGACGGCGCCTGGGGCAAGGGCACCGGCAGGACATTCAACGGCGGCGTCGGCCAGGGGACCAAGGGCAACGAGGGCACCGCGGAGGCGGTCAGCGCCACCGAAGGGTCGATCACCTACACCGAGTGGTCGTTCACCCAGGTCAAGAATCTGCACACCGCGCAGATCATCACCTCGGCCGGCCCGGATCCCGTCGCGATCAGCGTTGCAACGGTCGCCACGACGATCTCCGGCGCCACCTTCACGGGGCAGGGCAACGACCTGGTGCTGGACACCGCGTCGTTCTCCAAGCCGAGCCAGGTCGGTGCCTACCCGATCGTGCTCGCGACTTACGAAGTGGTCTGCTCGAAGTACCCCGACGCCGAGGTGGGCACCGCCGTGCGGATGTTCCTGAAGTCGACCATCGGGCCCGGGCAGTTCGATTTGGACCAGATCGGCTACGTGCCGATCCCTGATGCTTTCCGTCCCCATCTGGTGACCGCGGTCGACGCCATCGGGTGACCCGGCGCCGCCGGTTGCCGCGGTTGCGTGGCCCTATGAGTCGGCGGTCAGCTTGACCACCCGATTATTGCCGCGGTCAGCCACATAGAGCACGCCGTCGCCGCCGACCACCACCTGTAGCGGGGTGTTGAGTCCGGCGAACGGCAGCTTGGTCTGGTTGCTGGTTCCGGCTTCCAGCTTCATCACCTTGTGGTTCTCATGATTGGTGACATAGACGTTGTCGGAGCGATCGACGGTGATACCCCACGGTGAGGACAGCCCGATGAACGGCAGGTCCGTCTGGGTGTCGGACCCGGGGCTCAGGCGCACCACCCGGTCGTTGTCGGTGTCGGTGACATAGACGTTTCCTGCACTGTCGACGGCCACGTCGTCGGGGTTACGCAACCCGGTGAAGGGCAGCACGACCGGCTGGTCGGACCCGGCCGGCAACTTGACCACTCGGTTATTGCCCCGGTCGGCGACGTAGACGCTGCCCTGAGCATCGAGCACCAGTCCCTCGGGATAGTTGAGCCCGGTGAACGGCAACTCGGTCTGTTCGCCGGAGTCCGCCGCCAACTTCACCACTCGGTTGTTGAAGTCGGTGACATAGACCGAGCCGTCGTTGGCCACCGCCACCCCCTGCGGCTCGTAGAGGCCGCTGAACGGCAACACCTCCGGTTCACTCGACCCCGGCGCCAATTTCAGCACCCTGCCGTACATGCTCTGGTTGGTGATGTAGAGGTTGTCGCCGCTGTCCAGCGCCAGGCCACCCGGGGAGAGCCGAAAGGTGAGGCCCTCCAACGGCAGGATGCTCTGTCCGGCCGCCGCAACGGAACCGGGTGCACTCGACCTGTGGGTGATCGCGTACCCCCCGGCCACACCCGCGACGGCCAATACCAGGGCCGCTGCAGCGGCCGGCAGCCACTTACGCCGGCTTCCGCGCGATGCCGTCGGGGCGGGCAGCGGGGTGACGAACGGCGGGTTCGGGACACCCTCGGCCGACCGTGCCTGCCGCCGATCGTCGACCGACACCGGCCGGGCCATGGTCTCGTCGAATCCGCCCGGCTGACTGGGCCGGCCGGGATGAGAGCCGGTGGGCCCCTCGAATCCGCCTCCGACCGCGGCGCCGACAACGCTGACCGGGCGGTCGGCGTTCGCGCCCTCCCGCACGATCAGGGCGGCCCGATGTTGTTCCGCCACGGTCAACGCGTCGTGCGCCGCGTGGGCCAGGTCCCCGGCGCTGCTGTAGCGGTCCCACGGATTTCTGGCCATGCCGCGGACGACCACTTGGTCCAAGGCAATCGGCACGCTGCCCGGCCGCAGCTGGCTGGGCCGCGGTGGGGCGCCCATCAGATGGGCTGCGACCAGCTGTTCGACACTGGTCGCCCGATAGGGCGGCACACCGACCAGACACTCGCTCAAGACGCACGCCAGTGAATAGATGTCTGAGCGATAGGTGACCTCGTCCGCGCTGAACCGTTCCGGCGCCATGTAGTTGTAGGTTCCCACCGTGGTACCGGTCTGGGTCAATCCGGGGTCGGTCACGGCACGCGCGATGCCGAAGTCGACCAGGTAGGCGAAATCGCGACGGGTGACCAGGATGTTCTCCGGCTTGACGTCGCGGTGCGTCACCCCGATGCCGTGCGCGGCATCGAGCGCCGCGGCCACCTGTTCGATGATGGCCACCGCTCGTGCCGGATTCAGCGGACCGGAGCGCCGCAGGACGGCGGCCAGATCTTCACCCTGGATGAGCCGCATCTCAACGAACATCTGCCCGGCGATCTCGCCGTAGTCGTGGATCGGAACCACGTGTGGCTCGGACAGCTGTCCCGCCGCGTCCGCTTCCCTGAGCATCCGAGTCCGGAACGCTTCGTTGCCGGACAACCCCGGCGCGATCAGCTTCAGCGCGACCGACCGATGTTTGCGGGTGTCCTCGGCTTCGTAGACCTCGCCCATCCCGCCACGCCCGAGCAGTCGCAGCAGCCGGTAAGGCCCGAACTGTGTACCCGCCCGCGAAGCCGCCTCACGACTGTCCACAACGCTCCCTTCACCCAGTGACACCGATGGCACTGACGTGACTTGCGCTGCGACACGGCCGCAGCCACTGCCCCTACTTGAAGAGCAGGTTAACGGGAGGTTACCGATCGAACTTAAGGAATGGCTGCGTACTTGGTCAGAACGGAATTCGGAGAGGCCGCGAATTCATCTCGACAACCGCTTACCGCCGGTTACACGAGATGCCGGTCGACTAGGTGATCGCGTCGATCGCCGTACGCAATTTCGATTGGAACGAATCCGGCAACGGAATATAGCCGTACTGATCCAGATCCTGCTGGCCGGGTCCGATGGCCGCCTGCATAAATGCTTTCACCGCCTGCCCGTTCGCAGAGTTGGGATACTTCGAGCAGACGATCTCGTAGGTCACCAACACGATCGGATAGGCCCCGGGTTCGGACGGTTTGTAAAACGATGACGTGTCGACCACCAGATCGTTGCTCTCGCCAATAAATTTGGCTCCGGCGATGGTCTTTTCCACCGAATCGGTGGAAATCGTCACGGCTTCCGGGCCCGCCGGGGTGATGATTCGGGCCATCTTCAACTGCCGCCCCACCGCGAAGGACCATTCGTTATAGGTGATCGCCCCCTCGGTGCTGCGCAACAGGGCTGAGGTGCCGTCATTACCGGTGGCGCCGACACCGACGCCGCCGGTGAAGGTCTTACCCACGCCCATACCCCAGGCGCCATTGGATGCGGCGTCGAGATATTTCTGGAAATTGTCGGTTGTCCCGGACGCATCAGCGCGGAACAGCACATGGATGGGCTCGTCGGGCAGCTGAACATTCTTGTTGAGGGCCTTCACCGCAGGGTCGTTCCAGCTGGTGATGGTGCCGTTGAAGATCTTCGCCAGCGTCGGCCCGTCCAAGTCGAGATCGCTGACGCCACTGATGTTGTACGTGACCGCGATCGGACCGAAGACCGTGGGCAGATGCCATGCCGGCGATCCGCAGCGGGCCGCCACCCGTTGCGGTTCGCCCGTCGACGGATCCAACGGCGAGTCGGAGCCGGCCAGCTCGGTGTGGCCACTGGCGAAATGCGCCACCCCCGCGCCGGACCCGTTGGCGCGATAGTCCAACGTGTAGTCCGGGCATGCCCGGATATAGGCGTAGACGAATTGCTCGATCGCGTGCGCCTGTGCCGTCGACCCGCTGGCGAGCAGCTTCTTCTTACCGCCGCACTGCACCGATGACGCGGAGGCGGAGTCCGACGAACCCGAGTTGCCGCCACAACCGGCGACCAACAGCAAACCCGTTGCCAGCAGGCCCAATACGACGCCGAATCGATTGGACTTCACCACGTTCCTCCCGAAGGTCCGGATCACCACACCATAGTGCATAAAGGTGTCAATGCTGCCGAGTCCGGCTGAGGCGGATCCGTCCAGCTGGCCCGATGGCGCCCGACAGCGGCGACCCGCTAGCCGAACCGGCCCGAGATGTAGTCCTCGGTTTCCTTGCGGCTGGGGTTGGAGAAGATCTTCTCGGTGCCGTCGATCTCGATCAGCCGGCCCGGCTTGCCGACGTCGGCCAGGTTGAAGAACGCCGTCTGGTCGCTCACCCGCGCCGCCTGCTGCATGTTGTGCGTGACGATGACGATGGTGTATTCCTGCTTGAGCTGGGCGATCAGCTCTTCGATGGCCATCGTCGAGATCGGGTCCAGCGCCGAGCAGGGCTCGTCCATCAACAACACGTCGGGCTGCACCGCAATGGCCCGGGCGATGCACAGCCGCTGCTGCTGCCCACCGGACAGACCACCGCCGGGCTTGTCGAGCCGGTCCTTGACCTCGTTCCACAGATTGGCGCCGCGCAGCGAGTGCTCGGCCGTCTCATCGAGCGCCCGTTTGTTGCGCGTGCCCTGCAGCTTCAACCCGGCCACCACGTTGTCGCGAATGGACATGGTGGGGAAGGGATTCGGGCGCTGAAACACCATGCCGACGGCCTTGCGCACACCCACCGGGTCGATCCCGGGGTGGTAGATGTTCTCGCCGTCGAGCAGCACCGAACCCTCTATCCGGGCACCGGGAGTGATCTCGTGCATCCGGTTGAGGGTGCGCAGCACGGTTGACTTACCGCAGCCGGACGGCCCGATGAACGCGGTCACGCTGCGGGGTGCGACCGACAGGGTCACGTCGGCGACGGCATGGAACGCGCCGTAATAGATATTGAGGTCGGTCAGATCCAACCTTTTAGCCACCGTGCAGCTCTCCTATATTCATGGCCCACCGCTTCGCGCTGGATTGCCGACAGACTAGAACTTCTTGGGCGCGAATACGCGCGCTCCGAACCTGGCCGCGATGTTGAGGATCGCGATCAGGACGATGAGCGTCAGGGCAGCCCCCCACAGACGGTCGGTGGGAACCGCGCTGGTGCCCGCGCCTGCCGACGTCTGGTCGTACATCATTCCCGGCAACGACCCCATGAAGCCGTGGAACATGTCGAAATTCATCGCCTGCGAGTAGCCGACCAGGATCAGCAGCGGCGCAGTCTCACCCATGACCCGGGCCAGCGCCAGCAGAATCCCGGTGACGATCCCCGACAGCGCGGTCGGGATCACGATGCTGACGATGGTCTTCCACTTCGGCGCGCCCAGTGCGTAACTGGCCTCTCGCAAGTCCATCGGAATGATCCGGAGCATCTCTTCAGTCGCCCGCACGATCACCGGAACCATCAGCAGCACCAACGACAGCGACACCGCGAATCCGGAACGATGAAAGCCCAGTGTGGCCACCCACAGTGCGTAGACGAACAGCGCCGCCACGATGGACGGCACCCCGGTGAGAATGTCGACCATGAACGTCGCGAGCTTGCCGATCCGGGTACCGGCGCCGTATTCGACGAGATAGATCGCAACGAACACGCCGAGCGGGATCGACAGCGCCGCGCAGACCAAGCCCTGCAGGAGGGTCCCGACGATCGCGTGGTAGGCACCACCGCCCGACGCGAACGCCGTCATGCCGGCCTGCGAGTGGGTCCACCACTCGCTGGAAGCGACCGTCGCCCAACCGAAATCGATCACCGAGTACATCACCCACGCCAGCGGCACCAGCGCCGCTCCCATCGCGAGGGTGACCAGTACCGTCGCAAGGTTGTTGGCCAGCCGGCGCCGCAGACTCACCGCGGCGAAGGTGCGCTCCTTGACGGGCCGGTCCAGCAGGGCGGTCATGAGTGCACCTTCTTTGAGATGGCGGCGCGGGCCAACGCGTTGACGATCAGCGTGAGGACGAACAGCACCAGGCCGGCCGCGATGTAGGCCCCCGCCTTGTACTGATCGTTGAACTCCGATGCGGTGGCGGCGATCTTGGTGGCGAAGGTGGAGCCACCGTCGAACAGCGACCAGCCGAACGCCTTCTGGGTGGACCGCAGAATGATCAGCAACGCAACCGTCTCACCGAGCGCGCGCCCGAGCCCCAGCATCGCGGCGCTGATGTAGCCCGACCGCCCGAACGGCAGCATCACCATCTTGACCACTTCCCAGCGGGTGGCGCCCAGCGCCAGCGCGGCCTCGATCTGGCCCCGCGGCGTCTGCGCGAGCACCTCGCGAGTGACCGCGGTGATGATCGGCAGGATCATCACCGCCAGCACGATCCCACCGGTGAAGATGGTGCCGCCGCCGGCCACCGATGCGTTGCCGGTCGCGAACAGGAAGAACCCGCCGAGGTTCTGGTTCAGCCATTCGGCACTGCCCCGCAGCTGCGGCGCCAGCACGTACAACCCCCACGCCCCGTAGATGATCGACGGCACGGCGGCCAGGAGTTCGACCATGTACGACAGCGGCCCGACCAGGCGCCGCGGTGAGTATTCGGCGAGGTAGATGGCCACCCCCAGCGCCACCGGCATGGCGATCAGCAGGGCGAACACCGAGACGAACACCGTCACCCGCAACAACTCCGCGATGCCGAAATGCATGGCGGAGGTGTCGGTGGTGATCCAGTTGCCGGCGTAGGTGAAGAAGTTCTCCTTGTTGCGCTGCAACGCCGGGACGGCGCGCAGCAGCAGGAAGCCTCCGACGGCGGTGATCAAGACGATGATCAGCACCCCGGAGCCTTCGGCCGCCAGGCGGAACACCCGGTCGGGCAGCCGGCTCCCGGCGGAGCGCGTCGTCGACGGAGTCACCGGCGACTTAGTTGTCACCGGTGACTCCGACGCATTGGAACCAGATGATTCGTCGACGCTGGACACCCCCATTCGGTTGCGCAGGTCGACTACTGAATCGCGTCAATCGCGACACTCAACCGCCGCTTGAGCTGGTCGGGCAACCGAACATATCCCGCGTCGGCCAATCCGTCCTGGCCGCTGGTCGATGCCACCTTCAGGAAGGACTTCACGGCCGCCGACGTATCCGGGTCGTAGCCCTTGGAGCAGACGATCTCGTACGTCACCAAGACTAGCGGGTAGGCGGCGGCCTGCTTGGTCCCGTAGAGCGACCGGAGGTCCAGTCGCATGTCGTTGCTGTCCTCGGACACGAAATTGGCCGACTGGATCGCGACACCGGCCGCCTCGTCGGTCGCGGCGACCACGCCGGCGCCGGAGTCGATCATGGCCGACCGCAGGTCCGCCTGGTCGGCGAAGCCCTTCTCGACATAGCCGATGGCTCCCGGCGTGCTCTGCACGGCCTGGACGACCCCGGCCGACTTCTGGGCGCCCTCACCGACGCCGCCCTGGAACTCACTGCCCTCGCCCTTGGTCCAGGTCTGCGGAGCGGCGGCGCTGAGGTACTTCTGGAAGTTGTCGGTGGTGCCCGAGGAGTCCGACCGGTAGATCGGCGTGATCGGGGTGGCCGGCAGTTCCACACCTGGGTTCAGGGCCGCCAGAGCCGGGTCGTTCCAGGTGGTGACCGAACCGCTGAAGATGCGGGCCAGCACGTCGGCGTTGAGCACCAGGTGGTCGACCCCGTCGAGGTGGTAGGCCATGCTCACCGGGCCGAACACCAGCGGCAGGTGCCATGCCGGGTTCCCGCCACCGCAGCGGTCGGCCGCCGTGGGGACCTGAGCGTCGGACAGCGGCGAGTCCGAGCCGGCGAAGTCGACATGCCCGGCGATGAACTGCTCACGCCCGGCACCGGATCCGGTCGGGTTGTACGACAGGTTCTTACCCGGGCACTCCTTGACCCACGCCTGGTTGAAGACCGCGATCGCGTTCTGCTGAGCCGTCGAGCCCTCAGCGGTCAGGGTGCTCTTTCCGCCGCACTCGGCGGAATTCGATGCCCCAGCGGCGGCGCCGGTCGTGCTCGGGCCGGTGTTGTTGTCGCTGCCGCATGCGGTCAGCCCCAGTCCTGTGACCGTGGCCGCCAACAGGGCAAGACCCGCCGTACTGGATTTCATCGTTCCTCGTTTCCTCGCACCGGTTCAAATTCCCTCGGAACCTAAACGTTACCCATGGATGGCATCCGCATGGCAGGTGAACGCGTGGTGAATAAATCGAGCGGTGGTCAACCGCGATCAACCCCGTAAGCGGCATCCACGTTGTGCACGGCAAACCCCAATTGTCGGTAGGTCCGCAACGCCGCGGCGTTGTCCGCCTCAACGTAGAGCAACACGGTCGGCGCGTCGACGTGAGCGAGCCGATCCGCGAGATAGGCCAAACCCACTTCGGTGAGCGCGCGCCCCAACCCGCGGCCCTGCGCGGCAGGATCGACCCCGACGATGTACACCTCGCCCAGAGGTTCAGCGAGCCTCGACGAAGGAGAGGCGAAGCTGGGACCGCTGCTCACACCCAGCGGTTCAGCGAGCCTCGACGAAGGAGAGGGGTGGATCTTTGTCCAGTGGAAACCCAGCAGCGTCTCTTGGGCTGTCTCGTCGAACGCCAGGAACAGCCCCCGCGGGTCGAACCACGCCTCGGCGCGACGTTCGGCCAGGTCCGCCTCCGTCCAGCCGCCCTGCTCCGGGTGCCAGACGAAGGCGGCGTTGTTGACCCGCAGCAACTCGGCGTCGTCGGCGGCGCCGGCGTAGGTGCGGATGGTCACGCCGGGCGGAATCGACGGGTCCGGCACGCCGCGCAGCGAACGGCGCATCTGCAGCAGCTCACGCACCGCGACCAGTCCCAGCGTGGCAGCGGTGGCCCGGGCCGCGGGCAGGTTCCCGTGCGCCCAGAACCGGTTGCGGCCCGCGGTTCGCTCCAGCGCGGCGCGGGCCAGCGCGCCCCCGATGCCACGGCGGCGGGCGTGCGGGTGCACCACCAGCTCCGCCATCGGCGCGGCGTCCTCGGCGCCGGCGTTCAGATTCAGATAGCCCAGCACAGCGTCGCCGTCGGCGGCCAGCAGATGCCCGGTGCGGTCACCGGCGAGCTCACGCAGTACCTGCTCGCCGACCGGGGCGATGCCGTCGTGGTCGGCGGCGGTGGAGATCAGCTCTCGGACCCGCTGCTGCTCAGTGTCGTTGAGTGCAGCGCGCCATTGCGGGGCGGTCACTGATTGGCCAGCGACTCGGGCGCCCCGTCATCGGCGGCTGCGCCGTCGGCGTCCTCGATCGCTTCCTGATCGTCCAGCTCGTCCCCGGCGCCCGCCGACGATTTGCCCCGCACCGGCCGGACAGCCTTGTAGCCGACGTTGCGGACCGTGCCGATCAGCGACTCGTATTCCGGCCCCAGCTTGGCCCGCAGCCGCCGGACGTGCACGTCAACCGTGCGGGTGCCGCCGAAGAAGTCATACCCCCACACCTCCTGCAGCAGCTGTGCCCTGGTGAAGACCCGGCCGACGTGCTGGGTGAGGTATTTGAGCAGCTCGAATTCCTTGTAGGTCAGGTCCAGGGGCCGGCCGCGCAGCCGCGCGGTGTAGGTGCCCTCATCGATCACCAACTCGCCGAGCGTGGTCTTACCGGACGCCTGCTCGGCGGCCGGTGAACCCTGCCGACCGGTCAGCAGCCGCAGCCGGGCGTCGGTCTCGGCAGGCCCGGTGCCCGGCAGCAGAATTTCGTCGATCCCCCATTCGGAGTTGACGGCCACCAATCCGCCCTCGGTCACCACCGCCACCACCGGCACCGATCCCGCAGTGGTGCTCAGCAGCCGGCACAGCCCGCGCGCGCCCGCCAGATCAATCCGGGCATCGACGATCACCACTTCGGCGGAACCCGCCTCCAGCAGCGCAGAAACCTCCGGTGGCGCTGTCCGCACGGTGTGTGCCAGCAGCGACAGCGACGGCAGCACCGCGTCAGGGTGCAGGTCAGCGGTCAACAGCAGTAGCTCCAACGAGGCCTCCAGCGTCCCAGGTGAACTAACGATAGCGTGCGACCTGCCAGAATGGCCGGGTGCGCAGGGTGCTTATCGGGATATCCGCCGCGATCGCGGCTCTGATGGTTGTCGTCGGCGGAGTCGATTTCGGAACCAGTGTCTACGCGGAGTACCAGCTCTCCCGGGCCGTGCGCCGGGCCGCGAATCTCGGGTCCGACCCGTTTGTGGCGATCCTGGGGTTCCCATTCATTCCACAGGCACGGCGGGACCACTACAACGAAGTGGAGATCAAGGCCCCGGCCGTCGCGCAGCCGATGATCGGTAAAGCGATGCTGGAGGCCACCATGCATTCGGTCGACCTGACCGATGCGACCTGGCACTTCCGGCCCGGCGCGCAGATCCCGGTCGCCAAACTGGAGAGCCGGATCATCATCGGCTCGGTGTATCTGGGCCGTTACCTGGGCATCCGCGACCTGATGGTGGAGGCACCGCCGGCCGAGACCAACGACAACACCGGCGGCACGACCGAGTCCGGAATCTCCAGCAGCCACGGCCTGGTGCTCACCGGAACCCCCGAGGGTTACGGCAGGCGGGTCAGTGTGGCGGTGGACCTCTCGATCGCCGGCGCCGACCGCACCACCCTGGTCATCACGCCGACCGGGGTGCTCACCGGTCCGGACACCGCCGACGAAGACGTTCCCGACGATGAACGGGCCGCGGTGCTGGCGGCGTTCCACGGCAGTCTGCCAGGGCAGCGGCTGCCGTTCGGGCTGACCCCGACCAGCCAGGGCGCCCGCGGCTCCGACGTGATCATCGAGGGCATCGCCGAGGACATGACAGTCACCCTGCCGGAGTTCCGCCAGTCATGAGCATCATCGCGATCGTCGGCGGCCTGGCGCTGGCGTGCGCGATCGGATGGTGGCTGAACCGCCGGGCCGGCGTTCTGCGGGCACTACCGCCCACGCCGGCGGGCGAGGCGGCCGATGGCCCCGGCGACACAGATGCCGCTTTCCTCGAGTTGGAGCCCGGTGTCCCGACCGTGGTGCATTTCTCAGCGCCGTGGTGCGGCCCGTGTGCCGGATTACGCCGCGTGGTCGACCAGGTCTGCGCCGAGCTCGGCGGCGTCGCGCATCGCGAGATCGACATCGACGCCGACCCCGCTGCCGCCCGCAGGTTTTCGGTGCTGTCGCTGCCGACCACGCTGATCTTCGACGCCGACGGACAACAGCGGTACCGGGCTGCCGGCGTCCCCACCGCCTCGGATCTGCGGTCGGCGCTGAAACCGCTATTGGCTTGATCCGCCCAACATTGGGTAGGCTATGCGTCGTGTTCGCCCGCCTTGAGCTTGTGCTCACCAAGCGTCGCGCAGTTGACCTGTGCCGCACCGCGGGCTGCTGCTGTTGTTGCTGTCGCTGAGTCGCCGCGTTTTCGCGTCGCTCTAGGGGTCGCCCGGTGCAAATCCGTGGCATGACTCCACCAGCCAATCGCAACGACAGCCAGGGAGCACCAATATGCCGAATACCAACAGCGCACCGGTGGATGTCCGGGGTCCCCGGTTCACCGCCTGGGTCACCACCGTGGTTCTCGTCGGCGTCCTGCTCATCTCCGGGTTCAGCCCGGTCGGCGCGGCCGCCCTACTGGCCGCCCAGGCCGTCGTCTTCGCGATCGGCGCACTGGCGGGTCCCCGCCGCAACCCCTACGGGGTGCTGTTCGCCCAGCTTGTGGCCCCCCGTTTGTCGCCGGTCACCGAACGCGAGCCGGTGGCGCCGCTGCGCTTCGCCCAGCTCGTAGGCCTGATCTTCGCGGTGGTCGGAGTCGCCGGTTTCGCCACCACTCCGATGGTGGGCCTGGCCGCGACCGCGCTCGCGTTGACGGCGGCCTTCCTCAACGCGGCCTTCGGCATCTGCCTGGGCTGTCAGCTCTACCCGCTCGTCGTGCGCCTGCGCGCGACAGCGGCATGACCGCGGAGTTTCCGACGAAGCCATTCGCCTCGAAGCACACGGAAAGGATCCCCACCATGGCACGCTCCGACGTCCTGGTCTCAACCGACTGGGCTGAGAGCAATCTCGATGCGCCCAACACCGTCTTCGTCGAAGTCGATGAGGACACCAGCGTCTACGACACCAACCACATCCCGGGCGCCATCCGGCTGGACTGGCGCAAGGACCTGCAGGACCCGGTCCGCCGCGACGTCGTCGACGCCGCCCAGTTCTCCAAGCTGCTTTCCGAGCGCGGTATCGCCAACGACGACACCGTGATCATCTACGGCGGTAACAACAACTGGTTCGCCGCGTTCGCGTACTGGTATTTCAAGCTCTACGGCCACCAGAACGTGAAACTGCTCGACGGCGGTCGCAAGAAGTGGGAGCTCGACGGGCGTCCGCTGTCGACCGAGAAGGTCAGCCGCCCCGCCACCTCGTACACCGCCAGGCCGCTGGACGAGTCACTGCGGGCCCGCCGCGACGAGGTCGTGGCCGCGATCAACACCAAGAACCTGGTCGACGTCCGCTCCCCCGAGGAGTTCTCCGGCAAGATTCTGGCGCCGGCGCACCTGCCGCAGGAGCAGAGCCAGCAGCGCGGTCACATCCCGAGCGCGATCAACGTGCCGTGGAGCCGTGCCGCCAACGAGGACGGCACGTTCAAGTCCGACGAGGCGCTGGCCAAGCTGTACGCCGACGCCGGCCTGGACGGCGAGAAGGAGACCATCGCGTACTGCCGGATCGGGGAGCGTTCGTCGCACACCTGGTTCGTACTGCGTGAGCTGCTCGGACACCGCAACGTGAAGAACTACGACGGCAGTTGGATGGAATACGGCTCCCTGGTGGGCGCCCCGATCGAATTGGGAAGCTGATATGTGCTCTGGACCCAAGCAAGGACTCGCTTTGCCGGCCAACGTCGACCTGGAGAAGGAGACGGTGATCACCGGCCGCGTGGTGGACAGCTCCGGACAGACCGTCGGCGGCGCCTTCGTGCGGCTGCTGGACTCGTCTGACGAATTCACCGCAGAGGTTGTCGCGTCGGCCACCGGTGATTTCCGGTTCTTCGCCGCTCCCGGCAGCTGGAGGGTGCGTGCGCTGTCCTCGGCCGGCAACGGCGACGCCGTGGTGACCCCCTCTGGGGCGGGCCTCCACGAGGTCGACATCAAAGTCGCCTGACGACTCGCGATAGACTCCTCCTCGTGGTGTTGTTCTTCGAGTTGATGCTGGTGGCGGCCTCCGGGCTGATCACGTGGTTCGCGCTGTACACGCTGTATCGGCTGATCACAGACGAGATGTGAGTGCCCCGGACGATGACGGCGACCGTTCGGTCATCCCGGGTTCGGGCGACCGGGCGGTAGCCGCCGCCGCGGAGCGGGCGCAGCAGACCGCGGCGCGCAACATTCCGGCCTTTGAGTGGTCGGCCGACCTTCCGGTCGCCGACACCGCCAACCTGCGCGAAGGTGCGAATCTGCACGACGCGCTGTTGGCGCTGCTGCCGTTGGTCGGGGTGTGGCGCGGCGAGGGCGTCGGCCACGGTGCGCACGGCGACTACCGGTTCGGCCAGCAGATCGTGGTCTCCCACGACGGCGGCGACTACCTGAACTGGGAATCGCGGTCCTGGCGGCTCGACGATGCCGACGGGTCCGCCGAACGGTCCCTGCGCGAGACCGGCTTCTGGCGGTTCGTCAGTGATCCGGGCGAACCCGGAACCCCCCCGGACGAATCGCAGGCCATCGAGTTGCTGCTGGCGCATTCGGTCGGCTACGTGGAGTTGTTCTACGGGCGCCCGCACGGCCCGGCGTCCTGGGAGTTGGTCACCGACGCCCTGGCGCGCAGCAAGTCCGGGGCTCTGATCGGCGGCGCCAAGCGGCTCTATGGGATCGTCGAGGACGGCGATCTGGCCTACGTCGAGGAGCGGGTGAACGCCGACGGCGAACTGGCTCCGCACCTGTCGGCCCGGCTGACGCGCTTCATCGGCTGATCTTTCGCGTTGACTCTGCGCTCACCAGACGAAAGTGCGAGTGAGGCGCCTGGTGGACGCAGAGTCAACGGCAGATTGCGGTGTCGACCAGTCCGGCGAATTCCTTCTCGGGCACCCGGGGGTGTAGCGCCCTGCCATCCAGGGTGTGTACCCGCGCGGCCAGCGTGATGCTGGAGACCAGCCAGATATCCTGTGCGGCAATCAGATCCGCCGGACGTAACGGCACGTACTCACACTGGTAGCCCGCGGTGCGCGCCACTTCGAACAGGGCCTCCTGGGTGGTGCCGCGCAGGATCGGCTGCGACGACGGCGGGGTGATCATGCGCCCCGGTTCGACCAAGACCACCGAGGAGCGCGGGCCCTCCAGCACGTAACCGTCCGAGCTGATGAAGATGACGTCGTCGGCGCCCAGCTTGGCTGCGTGCCGCAGCGCCGCCATATTCACCGCATACGACAGGGTTTTGGCGCCGGCCAGCAGCCAGGGCATCGTCTGCCCCTGCGCGGCAACGCCCCGGTCCAGGGTCACCACCGCCACCCCCGTGCGGCGGGCCGCAGCGATGCGATCCGGCAGCGGCGTGATCATCACGTATGCCGTTGGCCCGGAACCGCTTTCCCGGCCACGGCTGTAGATCATCCGCAGCGCGCCCTCGCCGCGCGGTTTCCACTGTCGCACCGCCTCCTGGGCGGCACGCCGCCACGCCGCCAGGTCGGGGGCGGGCAGCTCCATCAGTTCGGCCGAGCGGGCCAGCCGCTGCAGGTGGGCATCGAGCAGGCAGGCGGCGCCGTCGCGCACCAGCACGGTTTCGAAGACGCCGTCGCCGCGCAGCACCGCCAGGTCGTCGGCGTGCAGCAGCGGGGAGTCCACAAGGGCGGGCCCGCCCTCCAGGGTGACAATCGTCACGGCGGTGTCTTCCAGATCGGCGTCCGCTGGCATGGACCCTGAGCGTAGCGGCTCCGTAGAGTTGACACGTGGCCGCAGTCCCCGCCCCCGATCCGGGCCCCGACGCCGGCGCGATCTGGCACTACGGCGATCCGTTCGGCGAACAACGAAGTGCGCAAAACGATGCCGTGCTGGTGGATCGATCCCACCGGCCGGTGTTCACCGTGCGCGGCCCGGAACGCAAGTCGTGGCTGCACACGCTGTGCACCCAGCATGTCGCCGAACTGCCCGACGGCGCCAGCACCGAGAACCTGATCCTGAACGGCAAGGGTCACATCGACCATCACTGGGTTCAGACCGAACTGCACGACACCACCTACCTGGACACCGAGCCGTGGCTGGGCGAGTCCCTGGAAGCTCACCTGCGCAAGATGGTGTTCTGGGCCGATGTGACCATCGAGCCGGCGGATCTGGCGGTGCTGTCGCTGCTGGGCCCCCGGCTGACCGACCCGGCGGTGCTGGACGCGCTGGGCGTGGCCGCGCTGCCCACCGAAGCCGCGGCGCCGATCGGCGATTCGGGCGCCTTCGTGCGCCGGGCCCCGGGCAGCGATGTGGTGGACCTGCTGGTGCCGCGCGCCGAGAAGGACCATTGGCGGCGCGCGCTGACCCAAGCGGGGGTGAAGCCCGCCGGGGTGTGGGCCTACGAGGCCGAGCGGGTGGCGGCCCGACGCCCGCGAATCGGCGTGGACACCGATGAGCGCAGCATCCCGCACGAGTTGAACTGGATCGGCGGGCCCGGTGTCGGCGCAGTGCACCTGGACAAGGGGTGCTACAGCGGCCAGGAGACGGTGGCGCGGGTCCACAATCTGGGTAAGCCACCCCGGATGCTGGTGCTGCTGCACCTGGACGGATCGGTGGACCGGCCCTCGACCGGCGATCCGGTCACCGCCGGTGGCCGCCCGGTGGGCCGGCTGGGCACCGTGGTGGACCACTTCGAACTGGGCCCGATCGCGCTGGCGCTGCTCAAACGTGGCCTGCCGGCCGACACCCAGCTGTCGACCGGCCCCGACGGCGAGGTCAGCGCGGTGATCGACGCCGAATCGATGCCACCGCCGGATGTGCGGGGTGCGGGGCGGGTCGCTGTGGAACGACTGCGCGGCCGGGTTTGATCGCGGAGTTGACGGTCGTCACACCGCGCAGGCCAGGGCGGCGGTCGCGCAGACGGCACGGTAAGCTGTCGGCAGGACAATAAACACACTCAGATCGGAGCCGCCTGTTCGTTGGGCCGCTCCGTTATTGCGCGAGGGGGTCCCCCGATGGGCCGCGGCCGGGCTAAGGCGAAACAGACCAAGGTTGCTCGAGAGCTTAAGTACAGCTCACCGACGACCGATTTCAGTCAACTCCAGCGGGAGTTGGCTGGGTCTGAGGTCAACGACTCCGATGGTGACGACTCCTGGAGTGACGGCGATGATTGGCGTCGCTGAGCACTGAGGTGTAGCGCCGTGGTCATGCGGCGGTCCCAGCTTCGCCTCTCCTACGTCGAGCCTCGCTGAACCGCCCAGTCCATGCGGCGGTCCCAGCTTCGCCTCTCCTACGTCGAGCCTCGCTGAACCGCCGGGCCTAGAACCTCGGGTGCTGCCCGACGAGTTTGGCGCCGGCGTCCTTGGCGGACTTGCCGGCCTTGGCCACCGTGCCGAGCGGCCAGCAGGCGACGTGGCGGGCGGTGAGGATCGCCAGGGCCCGATCGGTGTCCTCGGGTGCGACGACCGCAACCATCCCCACACCCAGGTTGAACGTCTTCTCCATCTCTTCCCGGGTGACCCGGCCGCGCTGGGCGATCATCGCGAACACCGGCGCAGGCGTCCAGGTACCGCGGTCCACCTCGGCGGTGAGCCCGTCCGGGATGACCCGGGCCAGGTTGCCGGCCAGACCGCCGCCGGTCACGTGGCAGAAGGTGCGCACCTTGGTTTCGGCGGCCAGCGCCAGGCAGTCCTTGGCGTAGATCCGGGTCGGCTCGAGCAGCTCCTCCCCCAGCGTGCGGCCGAACTCCTCGACATGGCCGGCCAGATTCATCCGGTCGATGTCGAGCAGCACGGCGCGAGCCAGTGAGTAGCCGTTGGAGTGCAGGCCCGATGCACCCATGGCGATCAGCACGTCGCCGGGGCGGACCCGGTCGGGACCGAGCACGTCATCGGCCTCGACAACGCCGACGCCGGTGGCGGAGATGTCGTAGTGGTCCGGTTCCATCAGGCCCGGGTGCTCGGCGGTCTCCCCGCCCAGCAACGCGCAGCCGGCCTGCACGCACCCCTCGGCGATACCGGCCACGATGGCGCTCACGCGTTCCGGCACGACGCGCCCGACGGCGATGTAGTCCTGCAGGAACAGCGGCTCGGCGCCGCACACCACCAGGTCGTCGACCACCATGGCGACCAGGTCGATGCCCACGGTGTCGTGCTTGTCCATCGCCTGAGCGATCGCCAGCTTGGTGCCCACCCCGTCGGTCGACGACGCCAGCAACGGCTCGCGGTAGTCGTTGCGCAGGGCGAACAGCCCGGCGAACCCGCCGAGCCCGCCACGCACCTCCGGCCGCGTGGCCCGGGCGGCCAGCGGCTTGATCAGTTCGACGGCGCGGTCGCCTGCGTCGATGTCCACCCCCGCCGATGCGTAGGTGACACCCGGGGCGTTCGATTGTGCTGCGGAATCGGTCATCGCGCTAAAGGCTACCGGTCGGCGGTATTCGCCGGTGCGCCCACTAAGGCTGGCGTACCACGGAGGACTCCGTGGCATCAGCCTGCAGCGCGGTATTTGCCAGCATCTGCTCGACCACGTTCTTGCCCAGGGCGCTGTCGCCGGGCAGCTCGATCGGGTAGTTGCCGTCGAAGCAGGCGCTGCACAGCCGGGTCCTGGGCTGCTCGGTGGCAGCGATCATGTCCTCCAGGCCGACGTAGCTCAGGCTGTCGGCGCCGATCGTGCGGCGCACCGCTTCGACCATCTCGGTCTCGTCCTCGACGGCGTTGGCGATCAGCTCGGCCGGGGAGGCGAAGTCGATGCCGTAGAAGCAGGGCCAGCGCACCGGCGGGGAGGCGATCCGCACGTGCACCTCGATGGCGCCGGCCTCCCGCAGCATCCGCACCAGGGCGCGCTGGGTGTTGCCCCGCACGATCGAATCGTCGACGACGATGAGCCGCTTGCCGCGGATGATCTCACGCAGCGGGTTGAGCTTGAGCCGGATGCCCAGCTGCCGGATGGTCTGCGAGGGCTGGATGAAGGTCCGCCCGACGTAGGCGTTCTTGGTCAGGCCCTGCCCGTAGTCGATGCCCGATTCCTGGGCGTAGCCGACGGCGGCCGGTGTGCCGGACTCCGGCACACCGATGACCAGGTCCGCGTCGACGGGGTGCTGGCGGGCCAGCCGGCGACCGATCTCCACCCGGGTGGCGTGCACCGAGCGCCCGCCGATGGTGCTGTCGGGCCGGGCCAGGTAGACGTACTCGAACACGCAGCCCTTGGGCGTCGGGTTGGCGAACCGGGTGGAACGCACCCCGTCGGCGTCGATGGCCAGCAGCTCGCCCGGTTCGATGTCGCGAACGAACGAGGCGCCGACGATGTCCAGCGCCGCGGTCTCCGACGCGACCACCCAGCCACGGTCGAGCCGCCCGAGCGACAGCGGCCGCACGCCCCACTGGTCGCGGGCCGCGTACAGGGTGTTCTCGTCCATGAACGTCAGGCAGAAGGCACCCCGTGCCGTTGGCAGCAGCTCCAGCGCCGCCTGCTCCAGAGTGGTGTCGGCCGCGCCGTGCGCCAGCAGCGCTCCCAGGATGTCGGAGTCGGTGGTGGCCACCCCGGGGCGGCGGGTGTCGATCAGGCCCAGTTCGCGGGCGCGGCCGGCCAGTTCGGCGGTGTTGACCAGATTGCCGTTGTGGCCCAGCGCCAGCCCGGTACCGGCCGCGGTGTTGCGGAACACCGGCTGGGCGTTCTCCCAAGTGGTGTCGCCGGTGGTGGAGTAGCGGCAGTGCCCGATCGCCACATGGCCGGGCATAGCCGCCAGCGTCTGCTCCTCGAACACCTGGCTGACCAGACCGAGGTCCTTGAAGACCAGCACCTGCGAGCCGTCGCCGACGGCGATGCCGGCCGCCTCCTGGCCGCGGTGCTGTAGCGCATAGAGGCCGAAGTATGTGAGCTTGGCTACTTCTTCGCCGGGAGCCCAGACACCGAATACACCGCATTCCTCGCGGGGCGAGTTCTCATGATCTTCAACCTGCTGGTCAAGCACGTTTTCTCTGCTCCCGGGGTGCGGGCGAAGGTGACGGGCATCAGTCTACGGTCAATTTGCGCCGATGTTCACCAGCGGCAGCCACTCGGCGATCTCGGCAGCCCGTGAGCCCGACAGCCGCAGCTTGCCGCTGGCCGCCGCGTCCGCCGTGCTGAGCAGACCGGAGGCCAGCAGCAGCCAGCTGCGCGGGTCGGTCTCGACGACGTTGGGTGGGGTGCCGCGGGTGTGCCGCGGGCCGGCGATGCACTGCACCGCGACGAACGGCGGAACCCGCACCTCCACGCTGGCACCCGGCGCCACCTCGGCCAGGGTGCGGGCGGTCAGACGCACCGCGGCAGCCAGCTGGGCCCGATCCGGGGCGGGCACGTTCTCGTCGCGCAGCCACTCGGCGAGCGCCAGCACGGCGGCGCGGGTCTGTGCCGGGTCTGCACTGGAACGGGAGGTGGCGGGCATGTGCCCCAGGGTATTCGGGCCGCTCGCCGCGAGGGCTTATGAGTGGACTTCCCGGGGCTGTTGCAGCGCGGCCCGGATCCGCTCCGTGTCGGCCGCCGTCCAGCCGTCCGGCGGGGCCACCGCCACCCAGCCGTCCAGGATTGTTTCCACGTAGTTGTGGCCGTGCCCGGTCGGCATCGACTCACCGTGCGCCAGGTCGGCGCTGACCTGCCAGAACGTCACCACCGGATACCAGCGCATGGACGCCGTGCGGTCCTCACCAGGCGGCTCGGTCAGCCAGTCCGGCCGCGCGAACAGCAGATCCGGCGACCACCAGACCACCGGGTCGGAGGCATGCTGCAGGAACAGCACGCGGGTGCCGGTCCACGGCGGCGCGGCGGTCCGGGCGACCTCGGCCGGCAGCGTGCCCTGGTCGAACCGCACGGTGCGGCCGTTGTCGTAGCGCGGCAGGGCCGCGGTGGTGCCCGGGTCGCGCCGCACCAGCAGCGCCTTCCACAGCGAGCTGGCCTGCGGCGGGCCCACCCACAGCACGGCGTCGAAGCCCATCTCGGCGATGTCGGGCAGCCAGTCGAACGCAGCCTGGCCGGCCATCGATCCGAGGCTTTCGCCGTAGAGCACCAGCTTGGGGCGGTGGTCGGCGGGCAGTTGCCGCCAGCGCTCGGCGATGGTCTGCACCAGCAGCCGACCGGAGTCCGTCGACTTACGCTGGTCGGCCAGGAACGAGATCCAGCTGGGCAGGTAGGAGTACTGCACGCCGACGATGGCGGTGTCGCCGTTGTAGAGCATCTCCACCGCGTCCGCCGCGGCCGGGTTGACCCAGCCGGTACCGGTGGTGGGAACCACGACCAGCACCCGGCGGTCGAAGGCGTGGGTGCGCTCCAATTCGTCGACCAGCAGCTCCATCCGGGCCCGGTCGTCGCCCGCGCTGTGCAGCCCGGCGTACACCCGGATGGGTTCGCGGGCGGGCCGCCCGTTGATCCGGGTCAGCTCGTCGGCGTGGGCGCCGCCGGCGACGAAGCTGCGGCCCTGGCTGCCCAGGCTGTCCCACGGCGCCAACGACGCCGGACTGCCGGACCGCTCCGATTGCTGCGGCTGGAACACCCCGGGTTGAGTTCCGCTGTTCTCCGGTTGGAACACCGCGCTGGCACCCGCGAAGAAGCCGCGGATCAGTACGCCGTTGATCAGGCTGACCAACAGCACCACGACGATCGCGGTGCCGATGAACAGGGCGACCTCGCTGTGCAGGTGCCAGCGCCGCACCAATACCCGTGCCAGCAACCGGCTGGCGTCGATCAGCGTCCGCACGGTGGCCACCAGCGCGGCGGCGACGCCGATCGCGACGGCCAGGGTGCGCAGGTAGCCCAGCGTCCCCGGGCCTTCGATACCCAGCAGTTCCGAGACCTGTCGTTGCCAGCTGGCGGCCGGGATCAGCATCAGCACGCACGCGGCGGGCGACACCACGACGACGGCCGCCTTCAGCGCGAACAAGACCCCGCGCGACGGCGGCCACCAGCGGGCACCGCGCAGCACGAACCGGTTCAGTGCGGCGCCGACCGCCACCCCCAGGCCATAGCCGAAAGCGGCGTTGATCCCACCGATCAGTCCCTGGAACAACCAGTCTCGCGGCAGGAGTGAGGGGGTCAGCGACAGGCAGAAGAACAGCGCACCGAAGCCGACCCCGACGAACCGCAGGCGCAGCAGGCTCCACGCCCACACCAACAGCGGGTGCCTACCGCGGGGCGTGGCCGTGGTGGTCCCCATACCGGTGCGGCTACCCGAAAATCTCCGGCAGCGCCGCCTCGGATGTGCTGCGCAGCTCCTCCAGCGACACGCTGAACTGACCTTGAACCTCGACCTCGTCTGAGCCCTGATCCACCACGCCGATGCGGACGGCGGGCAGCCCGCGCGTCTCGCACATAGACCGGAACCGGCTCTCCTCGGTGCGCGGCACCGCGACCACCACCCGGCCCGCCGACTCGGAGAACAGGAAGGCGAACGGGTCGGCATCTTCGGGAAGCAAGATGCGGCAACCGGTTTCACCGGCGAGAGCCGATTCCACCACGGCCTGAATCAGACCGCCCTCGCTCAAGTCGTGCGCGGCCGAGACCAGGCCGTCCCGGGACGCCGCGCGCAGCACCTCGGCGAGCAACTTCTCGCGCTCCAGGTCGACCTTGGGCGGCAGGCCGCCCAGGTGATCGCCGGTCACCTGGGCCCAGATGGACCCGTCGAACTCGTCGCGGGTGTCACCGAGCAGCATCAGGGTCTCCCCCGGCTCGACGCCGAACGCCGTCGGCAGCCGTCGGTTCACGTCGTCGATGACGCCGAGCACGCCGACCACCGGGGTGGGGTGGATCGGGGTGGCGCCGGTCTGGTTGTAGAAACTCACGTTGCCGCCGGTCACCGGAATCCCCAGCGTCGCACAGCCATCCGCCAGTCCGCGGACGGCCTCGGCGAACTGCCACATCACCCCGGGGTCTTCCGGGGAGCCGAAGTTCAGGCAGTTGGTGACGGCGATCGGCGTGGCACCGGTGACCGACACGTTGCGGTACGCCTCGGCCAGCGCCAACTGGGCACCGGTGTACGGGTCCAGCTTGGTGTAGCGGCCCGACGCGTCGGTGGAGATGGCGATCCCGCGTCCGGAAGCCTCGTCGATGCGCAGCATTCCGCCGTCGGCATGCTCGGCGAGCACGGTGTTGCCCCGTACGTAGCGGTCGTACTGCTCGGTGATGAACGCCCGGCTGCACAGGTGCGGGCTGCCCAGCAGGGCAAGCATGGTCGCGCGCAGTTCGTCGCCGGTGACCGGTCGCGGCAACTTGTCCGAGCGGTCGGCGTTGAGGGCGTCCTGGGTGTCGGGGCGCGCCACCGGCCGCTGATAGACCGGGCCTTCGTGGGCCACCGTGCGCGGGGGCACGTCGACGACGGTCTGCCCGTGCCAGGTGATCTGCAGCCGCTCTCCGTCGGTGACCTCGCCGATCACGGTGGCCAGCACGTCCCACTTGCGGCACACCGCCATGAAGGCGTCGACGTTCTCCGGGGCGACGACCGCGCACATGCGTTCCTGCGATTCGCTGGAGAGCACCTCGGCCGGGGTCATGTTGGCCGCCCGCAGCGGAACCTGCTCCAGCTGAATCGCCATACCACCGTCACCAGCTGATGCCAATTCAGATGTGGCACAGGATAATCCAGCTCCGCCGAGATCCTGGATGCCGACCACCAGCTTGGCGGCATACAGCTCCAGGCAGCACTCGATGAGCACCTTCTCGGTGAACGGGTCGCCGACCTGAACCGACGGCAGCTTCTTGCGGCCTTCGCCGGATTCGTCGCCGCCGAAGGTGTCCGACGCCAGCACCGACACCCCGCCGATGCCGTCCAGGCCGGTGCGCGCCCCGAACAGGATGATCTTGTTCCCGGTGCCCGACGCGAACGCCAGGTGCAGGTCTTCCTTCTTGAGCACCCCGACACAGAGCGCGTTGACCAGCGGGTTGCCCGCGTAGCACTCGTCGAAGACGGTCTCGCCGCCGATGTTGGGCAGGCCCAGGGAGTTGCCGTAGCCGCCGATGCCGCGCACCACCCCGTCGAGCACCCGGCGGGTGTCGGGAGCGTCGGCGGCGCCGAAGCGCAGCTGGTCCATCACCGCGACCGGGCGGGCGCCCATCGCCATGATGTCGCGCACGATGCCGCCCACTCCGGTGGCCGCGCCCTGGTAGGGCTCCACGTAGGACGGGTGGTTGTGCGATTCGACCTTGAAGGTGACCGCCCAACCGTCACCGATGTCGACCACGCCGGCGTTCTCGCCGATGCCGGCCAGCATCGACTTGCGCATCTCGTCGGTGGTGGTCTCGCCGAAGTAGCGCAGATGCACCTTCGAGGACTTGTAGGAGCAGTGCTCGCTCCACATCACCGAGTACATGGCCAGCTCGGCGTCGGTGGGGCGGCGGCCCAGGATGTCGCGGATGCGCTGGTACTCGTCGTCCTTGAGACCCAACTCGGCGAACGGTTGCGGGTGATCAGGCGTTGCAGCGGCGTGTTCGACGGTGTCCAGCGTGGTCGGGGGCGTCACGGGCACAGTCTATGGCACCGATTTCGGCTCAGTCCGGCGCGAGGAACGCGCTCAGCGCGGCGGCGTAGGAGGCGACGTCGCGAGCACCCATCAGTTCACGCGCCGAATGCATGGCCAGCTGCGGGGCGCCGATGTCGACGGTGGGGATCCCGGTGCGCGCGGCGCTCATCGGGCCGATGGTGGATCCGCACGGCAGATCGGCGCGGTGCTCGTAACGCTGCAGGTCCACCCCGGCCTGGGCACAGGCCAACGCGAACGTCGCGGCGGTGCGGCCGTCGGTGGCGTAGCGCAGGTTGGGCTGCACCTTGAGCACCGGACCGGCGTTGATCGCGATCTGATGGCCCGGCTCGTGACGGTCCGGGTAGTTCGGGTGGGTGGCATGGGCCATGTCCGCCGAGGCCAGCGTCGAGGAGGTCAGCCGCCGCAGGAAGTCCTCCCGGCTCCCGCCGGCGGCCAGTGTGATCCGCTCCAGGACGGTCACCAGCAGATCCGACTGGGCGCCGTGATCCGACGTCGACCCGACCTCCTCGTGGTCGAACAGCGCCAGCACCGGCAGATGGCGGCCAGGCCTGGCGGCGATCAGAGCTTCCAGCCCGGCGTAGCAGCTGGCCTGGTTGTCCAGCCGCGGCGCGCTGACGAAGTCGCGGCCCAGCCCGGTCACCGCCGACGGCGCCAGGTCGTGGGTCATCAGGTCGAAGCCCAGCACGTCGCGGGGTTCCACCCCGGCGCGTTCGGCGACGTATCCGAGGAAATCCGGTGCGCCGCCGGCTCCCCACACCGCGTTGACGTGGCGCTGCGGGTCCAGCGCGACCGCCTTGCGGTCGTCAGCCAGATGGATGGCCAGCTGCGGAACCCGCAGGATCGGCTCGTCGATACGGACCAGGTGGTGCAAGATCCCGGAGCCGCGAGAAGGGTCGAGCACTGACAGCCGCCCGCTGATACCCAGGTCACGGTCCAGCCAGGAGTTCAGCCAGGCACCGCCGTAGGGCTCCAGCGCCACCATCTGCCAACCGGCGACCTCGCGGGCCGGATGCTGCTTGACCCGAAGGTTCGGGCTGTCGGTGTGCGCGCCGACGATCCGGAAGCCGGTGTCGGCGCCCCCGCCATCCCAGGCCACTACGGAGCCGGCGCGGACGACGAAATACCGCCCGGGCTCCCCCGGCCAGCGGTCGGCCTCGGACAGCTCGCTGTAGCCCGCACCGCGCAACCGCTCAGCGACCGTGGCGCAGACGTGAAACGGCGACGGTGAGGCGTCGATGAACTCACATAATCCGATTGCGGTGGCCGCCATGGACTCAAGTCTTTCCTATCTGCGCCCCGTTCGGGGCGTTAGGGTCGACACTGTGCCGTCTGTTCAGCCCGTCACCGTTCCCCTGACATCTGCGGCCATATTCCTGGTCGTCACCATCGACGAAGGCGGTGAGGCGCAGGTACACGACGCATTGGCGGACCTGGCCGGAATGGCGTCGGCGATCAGCTTCCGCGACCCGTCCAAACAGCTGTCGCTGGTGACCTCGATCGGCTCGGACGCCTGGGACCGGCTGTTCGCCGGGCCCCGGCCGGCGCAGCTGCATCCGTTCGTCGAGTTGACCGGCCCCCGCCACACCGCACCGGCCACGCCGGGCGATCTGCTGTTTCACATCCGCGCCGAGTCGATGGACGTCTGCTTCGAGCTGGCCCGGCGCATCCTGCGGACGCTGAGCGGCGCGGTCACCGTGGCCGACGAGGTGCACGGATTCCGGTTCTTCGACAATCGGGACCTGCTCGGCTTCGTCGACGGCACCGAGAACCCGGTGGGTGGCGACGCCGACGTCGCCGTGCAGATCGGTGACGAAGACCCCGACTTCGCCGGCGGGTCCTATGTGCACATCCAGAAATACCTGCACGACATGACTTCCTGGGATGCGCTGCCGGTCACCGAGCAGGAGCGGGTGATCGGCCGCACCAAGGCCGACGACATCGAGTTCGACGACGCGGTGAAGCCGGCCAACGCCCACATCGCGCTGAACGTGATCACCGACGACGACGGCAACGAGCTGGACATCGTGCGCGCCAATATGCCGTTCGGATCGGCCAATTCGGGCGATCACGGCACCTACTACATCGGGTATTCGCGCGACCCGGACATCACCGAGCGGATGCTGCGCAACATGTTCTTCGGTGATCCGCCGGGAAACACCGACCGCATCCTGGACTTCTCCACCGCGCTCACCGGCGGAATGTTCTTCACCCCCACCGGCGACTTCCTCGACGATCCGCCGCCGCTTCCGGGAGCGCCGACAGCTTCCTCCGCCGAGCCCGTCGTACCCACCGACGTTGACGGCTCACTGAACATCGGCAGCCTGAAAGGAACCCCACAATGAACAACCTGTACCGCGATCTCGCCCCGATCACCGAATCCGCTTGGGACGACATCGAACAGGAGGCGACCCGAACGTTCAAGCGGCACATTGCCGGGCGCCGGGTCGTCGACGTGAGTGAGCCGGCGGGGCCGACCGCCGCCGCGGTGGGCACCGGGCGCCTGACCGGTATCGGCGCCCCCGCCGACGGCGTGGAGGCACACCTGCGCGACAGCAAACCGCTGGTGCGCCTACGGGTTCCGTTCACCCTGTCGCGCGCCGAGATCGACGACGTCGAGCGGGGCTCGCAGGATCCCGACTGGGACCCGGTGAAGGCCGCCGCCAAGAAGCTGGCGTTCGCCGAGGACCGGATCATCTTCGGGGGTTATCCGGCCGCCGCGGTGCAGGGCATCCGCAGCGCCAGTTCCAACCCTGCGCTCACCCTGCCGGAGGACCCGCGCGGTATCCCGGACGTGATCAGCCAGGCGCTGTCCGCACTGCGGCTGGCCGGGGTGGACGGCCCGTACTCGGTGCTGCTGTCGGCCGACGCCTACACGAAGGTCAGCGAGACCTCCGACCACGGCTACCCAATCCTGGAGCACCTGCGGCGACTGGTCACCGGCGACATCATCTGGGCGCCGGCCATCGACGGCGCGTTCGTGCTGACCACCCGCGGCGGTGACTTCGACCTGCAACTCGGCACCGACGTGGCGATCGGCTACTCGTCCCACGACGCCGACTCCGTGCAGCTGTACCTGCAGGAGACATGTACGTTCCTGTGCTACACCGCCGAGGCCGCGGTCGCGCTGAACTGCTAGCGAACGCCCACGCCGGGGCCTACCGTTACTGCGTACCGGACCGGTGCACTTCCCGGCGGGAGGTTTCATGGCCAGATACCGAGTCGGATATCTCGTGGGCAGCCTCGCGCGGCAGTCCATCAATCGCAGGCTGGCCACGGCGCTGATCAGATCGGCGCCGTCGGACTTGGAGTTCACCGAGATCCCGATCAAAGACCTGCCGCTGTACAGCCCTGACTACGACAACGATTTCCCGCCCGCAGGCCGCGCACTCAAAGAGGCCTTCGCCGCCATAGACGCCGTCCTGTTCGTCACCCCGGAGTACAACCGCTCAATCCCCGGAGGATTGAAGAACGCCATCGACTGGGCGAGCCGACCGTGGGGCGAGAACTCGTTGACCCACAAACCGTCCGCGGTGATCGGTATGTCCCCCGGCAAACTCGGCACCGCGATCGCCCAACAGAGCCTGCGCAGCGTGCTCGGCTACCTCAACTCGCCCCAGATGAACGCACCCGAGGCCTACCTCCAGTACCACTCCGACGCCTTCGGCGACGGCGACGAAGTGCTCGACGCGGGCACCGCGAAGTTCCTTCGAAAGTTCATGGCCGAGTTCGATGCCCATGTCACGCGGGTTTTGACCGTGCTGCCGCCACGGAGCTAGCCATGGCCGGCCCGGTTACGCCAGACGACGCCATTGCCGCGATCCGGGGCACCGGTGGCGCGCAGCCCGGTTACCGCGCCCTGCACGCGAAGGGCACCCTGTACCGGGGCACCTTCACCGCAACCCCGGAAGCTCAGCGGTTGTCCCGTGCGCGGCATCTCGACGGCTCGACGGTGCCCACACTGATCCGCTTCTCCAACGGATCGGGAAATCCGACACAGCCCGACGGTGCGCCGGGGGTGCGCGGCATGGCGGTGAAGTTCACCCTGCCCGACGGGTCGACCACCGACGTCTCGACCCAGACCGCCCGGTTGTTCGTCTCCAGCACGCCGGACGGGTTCGTGGACCTGCTGCGCGCTATGCGCCCCGGCCCGACGGCGCCGATCCGCATGGCCGGCTACCTGCTCACCCATCCTGCGTTGTTCGGCGCGCTGCCGATCCTGCGCGCCGCCAACCGGATCCCGGCCAGCTACGGCACCGTCGAATACCACGGGCTGCACGCGTTCCGCTGGGTCGACGCCGACGGCGGCGCACGCTTCGTGCGCTATCACCTGTGGCCGGCCGCCGGAGAACAGTTCCTGTCCGGATCGGCCGGCCGGGCAACGGGCCATGACTTTCTCACCGAGGAGTTCAGCACCCGCCTTCGCAGCGGCCCGGTGCGGTTCGAGTTCCGCGTTCAGATCGCCGGTCCCGGCGACTCGACCGTCGATCCGTCGGCGCGGTGGGCCGGCACCGGATACACCACGGTGGGCACGCTGGACATCACCGGCCCGGACACCGAGCGCGAGCACGGCGACGACATCGTGGTCTTCGATCCGATGCGGGTGACCGACGGCATCGAACCCTCCGCCGACCCGGTGCTGAGGTTTCGCAGCCAGACCTATTCGGCGTCGGTCAAGCTGCGCACCGGGGTGGATCGCGGTCCCACCGCGCCGCCCGCCTGAGCCACACCCCCCGGGAATAGGCGCAGGGTGAAGTGACGCTGTTCGACCTACGAAACCGAGGAGGCCAATCATGAAAGCTGTGCGTTTCGATCATTACGGCGACGTCGACGTGCTCGACGTTCGCGAGGTAGCCCGCCCCGAACCCGGTACCGCCGAGGTGGTGGTCGAGGTCAGGGCCGCCGGTATCAATCCGGGCGAGGCGATGATCCGCCGGGGTGTCTTGCACGAGGTGTGGCCGGCGACGTTCCCCTCAGGCCAGGGCACCGATTTCGCCGGTGTCGTGGTCGCGGTCGGCCCCGGGGTGGACACCGTCACGGTGGGCGAAGAGGTACTGGGTTTCACGGAAAACCGTGCCAGCCAAGCCGAATACGTGGTGGTTCCCGCTTCGCAACTCGTCGACAAGCCGGCGAACATGTCGTGGGAAGTCGCCGGCGGTCTGTACGTCGCGGGCACCACGGCCTACGCCGCAGTCCGCTCGATCGACTTGAAGCCCGGCGACACCGTGGTGGTCGCCGGCGCCGCCGGTGGCGTGGGCACCATCGCGGTACAGCTGGCCAAGCGCAGCGGAGCCACGGTGATCGGCATCGCCGGACCGGCCAACGACGAGTGGCTGTACGCCCATGGGGTGATCCCGGTGAACTACGGCGACGGCCTGGCCGAGCGGCTGCGGGCGGTCGCACCCGGCCACCGGATCGACGCGTTCCTCGACTTCTTCGGGGGCGGCTACGTCGAACTCGCCGTGACCGGGCTGGGCGTTGCGCCCGAACGCATCGACACGATCATCGACTTTGCGGCGGCGGAGCGTTTCGGGGTGAACTCGGCCGGCAATGCCGACGCCGCCGATGCCGCGGTGCTCGGGGAGCTGGCCGCCCTGATCGGCGACGGAGCCTTGGAGGTGCCGGTCTCCGAGGTCATTCCGCTGGCCGATGTCCAGCGGGCCTATCGCACCCTGGAGCATCGCCACACCCGGGGCAAGATCGTGCTGCGCCCCTGACCATCGGGGACGGGGTCAGGTCTCAGGTGCCGGCGGCCTGAGAGCCGGTTAACCACGTTTGCCCTGCCCGCCCGTGCTGCCGCCGGGCGCACCGCCGGTACCGCCGGCACCGCCGACTCCCGGGGCGCCGGCCTGGCCGTCGGGTTTGCCGTTCTCGCCAACGCCGGCGTTGCCACCGGCACCACCCGTGCCGCCCTGGGGCCCGTTGCCGCCGCTGCCGGTGGTACCACCGGTCCCGCCGTTGCCGCCGTTACCGCTCGCGCCGCCCATACCACCGGCGCCACCGTTGCCACCCGCACCCGGGAACAGGGCGCCCCCGTAGCCTGCACCGCCGGTACCACCGCTACCGCCGGAGCCACCCTGACCACCGTCGCCGGCGCTGCCGCCCGCCGCTCCGATGGACGCCCCACCGTCGCCGCCGTTGCCGGCGGCGCCGCCGGCGCCTCCGCTGCCACCGGTGGTGCCGGACTGGTTGACCACAGCGCCTCGAGCGCCGACTGCTCCGTTCCCGCCCATGCCGCCGCCACCACCGGTGCCGCCCCGGCCGCCGTTGCCGTCGGTTCCGTTGGCGGAGATACCGCCCTGGCCGCCCGCGCCGGCATTGCCGCCGTGGCCACCGGTACCACCGTCGCCGGCCGAAATGATCGTCGACCCCACGCCTCCGGCACCACCGGAGCCACCGGTTCCACCATTGCCGCCGGTTCCGCCGTTGCCGGCCGCGCCGGACTGCGCGGCGCCGCCCTGACCCCCGGCACCACCGGTGCCGGCGTGGCCACCACCGCCGCCGTCACCCCCGACCCCGGCGTTGGTGACACCGCCGGCGCCCTCGTGTCCGGCACCGCCACGACCGCCGATACCACCGGCGCCGCCGATACCGCCATTGCCGGAGTGGCTACCGCCGGCGCCCCCAACGCCCCCGGCACCGCCGTTACCGCCGTCAGCGCCGCCGACGCCAACACTGAGACCGTCAGAGCCGTCACCGCCGGCGCCACCGTTGCCACCGGCACCACCGTTGCCATCGGTGCCGCCGGCACCCCCGTCACCGCCGGCACCGCCAGTTCCGGCATGGCCCACCGCAGTCAGCGTGTCGAACCCGTCTCCACCCCTGCCGCCGTTGCCGCCGACCGCGGTGGCAACGGCGGCCGCGGCCTGGTTGGCGCCACGGCCGTCGAAGCCGCCCGCACCGGCCGTGCCCGCGTCACCGCCGGCACCGCCCCTGCCGCCGTCGGCTTGAACCGATGAGATGCCCCGAGAGCCGTCACCGCCGTTACCGCCGTTACCTGCCGCGCCACCGGCCCCGCCGGATCCGACCACACCGAGCACGGCCGCGCCGCCCTTGCCGCCCTCGCCGCCCGTGCCTCCGTCGCCTCCGCTGCCGCCGGCTCCGATCGCCCCACCACCGAGCACCCCCGAGCCGCCGTTACCGCCGCCGCCACCGGTACCACCGACACCGCCCGCACCGCCGTCGCTGAACCACGACGTCGTCGCCCCGCCGGCCCCGCCGTTTCCGCCGTGACCGCCCGCTGTGCCGTTCTCGCCGAGCGCCGCCAGCCCGACGAATCCGCGGCCGCCCTTGCCGCCGTCGCCGCCCGCGCCACCGTTACCGAACAACCAGCCCACACCCGCGCCGCCGGTACCGCCGTGGGCGCCGTCGGTTGCCGGCTGGCCGAGCACGATGTTGTCGTAGCCGTTGCCGCCCGCCCCGCCGTCGCCGCCGTTGCCCATGATGGTTCCGCCGGTACCGCCACTGCCGCCGGCGGTGCCGTTGACGCCGGTCAGGATGCTGTCGTAGCCGTGACCGCCGGCCCCGCCGTCACCGAACAGGCCGGCGTTGCCGCCGTTGCCGCCGGCGACTCCAGGCAGCAGGCTGTCGTAGCCATCGCCGCCATCGCCGAGCCACAGCCCGCCGTTGAAGCCGTCCGGGTGCAGGGCGTTGCCGTCCGCACCGTCGCCGATCAGAAATTGGCCGGCCATGGTGTTGATGAAGCCGCCGGCGACGACGCCGAAGGGGCTGTTGATCCACGACCCGACGGCCTCGTGCAGCGGCGCGTAGACCCACTGGGCATAGAACCCCGCGAAGTCCAGCGGGTAAGACGACTCCGCCAAGCCGGTCTCGGCCCAGTCCGGGCCGGCGGTCGACGCGGTATCGGTAGTGAACAACTCCGAGAGCCAGTCGAGGTCGAACGTGTCGGCGCGCGCGGTGGGCGCACTCATCAGCGGGCTCAAGGCCAGAAACGCCCCGATGGCCGTCGCAACGCCCACCGAGCGGCGACCAGGGGCAGCTTGTCCGGCGGGAGACCGACGCCGCTGGGAGCTGTGCTTCTTGCCGACCATGGTTTCCTCCCGCCAGACACTTCCGCGAGATGAAACATTATCAAATCCTGAGACGTCTAAATATGCTCTTGGTAACAAGCAGGTCGCGTTGAGTCGCTGCAGCCCAGGCGCTGCACTAACAGCGAACTGCGCGCATCGCTCTCACAGCAATAATTCAGAAATATCGGTGGCGCTGGCGCCGCAGCCTAAACCGCCAGCACCGCGTCCAGCGCGGAGTAGAACAGCCCCAGCCCGTCGTCGCTGGGCCCGGTCAACGCCTCGATGGCGTGCTCGGGGTGCGGCATCAGGCCCACCACCCGGCCGTTGGCCGAGCTCACCCCGGCGATGTCGCGCAGCGAGCCGTTGATGTTGTCGACGTAGCGGAACACCACCCGGCCTTCGCCCTCCAACTCATCGAGCACCGCCTGGGAGGCCACGTAGCGCCCCTCACCGGACTTCAGCGGCACCAGCAGGTCGGCGTCGGCGTCGAACCGGGAGGTCCAGGCCGTGTCGGTGGAAGCCACCCGCAGCCAGACATCGCGGCAGACGAAGTGCAGGCCGACGTTGCGGGTCAGCGCTCCGGGCAGCAGCCCGGCCTCGCACAACACCTGGAAGCCGTTGCAGATGCCCAGCACGGGCATGCCCGCACCGGCGGCCTTGATGACCTCGCCCATCACCGGCGCGAACCGGGCGATGGCCCCGCAGCGCAGGTAGTCGCCGTAGGAGAAGCCGCCGGGTACGACGACGGCGTCGACGCCCTTCAGGTCGGCGTCGGCGTGCCAGAGGCTGACCGGTTCGGCTCCGACGAACCGGACAGCGCGGGCGGCGTCGACGTCGTCGAGGGTGCCGGGAAAGGTGATGACGCCGACCCGAGCGCTCACGGCGTCTCCCGGCTGACGGTGAAGTCCTCGATCACCGTATTGGCCAGCAGCGATTCGGCGATCTCGGCGAGCGCGGCATCGTCGATCGAGTCGTCGACCTCGAGCTCGAAGCGCTTGCCCTGGCGCACCGCCGACACCCCGGCATGCCCGAGCCGGGAAAGCGCGCCGACGATCGCCTGACCCTGCGGGTCGAGAATCTCGGCTTTGGGCATCACGTGCACAACCACCCGGGCCACGCGCGCTCCCTACTGTTGACGGGGAATCGGTCGGGTCAACCATACCGATGCCCGCCGGTGGCGCCTGGAGCGCACAATCGAACCCATGCGACTGACCCACTTCGGCCATTCCTGCCTGCTCGCCGATTTCGGCGACACCACAGTGCTGTTCGACCCGGGCAATTTCTCGCACGGCTTCGAGGGCATCACCGGCCTGGCGGCCATCTTGGTCACCCATCAGCACCCCGACCACGCCGACATTGCGCGGCTACCGGCCCTGATCGACGCCAATCCGGGTGCCGCGCTCTACGCAGACCCGCAGACCGCCGCCCAGCTGGGCGCGCCGTGGCAGCCGGTGCACGTCGGAGACGCGTTCTCGGTCGGCTCACTGCGGGTGCGCGGGGTGGGCGGCAAGCATGCGGTCATCCACCCGGAACTTCCGATGATCGACAACATCTCCTACCTGATCGGCGACGACGAGCATCCGGCCCGGCTGATGCACCCCGGCGACGCGCTGTTCGTGCCCGGTGAGCCGGTGGACGTGCTGGCCACCCCGGCGGCGGCGCCGTGGATGAAGATCTCCGAGGCGGTGGACTATCTGCGTGCCGTGGCGCCGCGCGCCGCGGTGCCGATCCACCAGGGCATCATCGCGCCCGACGCCCGGGGCATCTACCACGGCCGGCTCGCCGAGATGGGCCGCACCGACTTCCAGGTGCTGCCGGCCGAGAGTGACGTCGCGTTCTGAACCCATTCTTTGAGAGGGTTCGTTGACAATTGCGGGTGCGGGCCCGAATCATGGTCGCCATGAGCGACCAACTCAACGAACTGGGCTACTACGCCGTGACCCGCCATCCGGCCGACGCCAAGGTGGTCTTCGCCGAGGCCCGCGCCGCCGAGCAGCTCGGACTGGGCGCCTGCCACGTCGGTGAGCGCTTCACGGTGAAGGACGCCGGGGTGCTGTCCGGCGCGCTGGCGGGCTGCACCACCGACCTGGGTATCGCCCCGTCCACCAACCACCACACCCGCCATCCCACGGTCACCGCGACCGTCGGATCGACCATGCACGCGCTGACCGACGGACGCTTCGCGATGGCCTTCGGCCGCGGGATGGGGGCCTATTGGCAGGCCGTCGGGCTTCCCGTCGTGACCGAGGCCCGGCTCCGCGATTTCTTCTCCATCCTGCGCCGGTTGTGGGATGGCGAAACCATCCTCAACCACGACGGGCCGGCCGGGAAGTGGCCGGTGCTGCGCCACGCGAACGGCTTGGCCGACGCACCGCCGATCGGCCTGGTTGCGGTGGGACCCAAGACGATGGAACTGGCCGGTGCGATCGGCGACTTCGTCGTGCTGCACACGTTCTTCTCCGACGAGGCCACCGCGGCGTCGGTGGCGGCCGTGCGCCGCGGCGCCGAGCGGGCGGGCAAAGACCCCGACAGCGTCCGGATCTGGGCCTGCCTGGCCACGGTCAGCGACGACCTGCCCGCCGAGGACCGGCTGCGCCGACGGGCCGGGCGGCTGGCCACCTACCTGCAGGCCTACGCCGACGTGCTGATCGCCGCCAACGGCTGGGACCCGGCGGTGTGGGAGCGGCTGCGGGCCACCGAGCTGTTCACAGGCGCCGCCGCGGCCGGACCCATCGACGCCAGCGCGTCGGTGGACACCCTCGAACAGCTCGACGCGATGATCCCCGCCGAATGGTTGGCCGCGGCGGCCAGCGGGTCACCCGAGAACTGCGCGAAGACCATCGCCCGGCAATTCGACCTGGGCGTGCACTCGGTGATCATGCACGGCGCGACCCCGCAGGAACTCGCACCGGTGGTGGCGGCCTATCGCGCCGCCCGGCCGACGTTGCGCCGGGCGGTGGCGGTCAACCCCGGCCGATTCACCTGACCCGCTGCCGATTTCAGATGAACGAACCCGATCAGGCGGCCCGCGCCCTGGCGCAGTGGCAGGCGGCCGTCCCGGCCACCCAGTCGGCGGCCGGCACCCGGCTGAACAAGCGCGGTCTGCAGACCCGGGAACGCCTGCTCGACGTCGCCATCGAGGTGCTGGCCGCCGGGGACAGCGAACCGATCTCGGCGAACCGCATCGCCAAGCAGGCCGGCGTCTCGTGGGGCACAGTGCAGCACCAGTTCGGCGACCTCGACGGGCTGTGGGTTGCCGTGGTCACCGAAATCCACACCCGCAGTTGGACTCAGGACGGGGGTGCGTGGCCGGCCCTGACCGGCTCGCTGGCCGAGCGACTCGAGGCCGCCATCGACTCGGTCTGGATCTACCTCGAGACCCCCGAGGGCCGGGCGCTGACCGCACTGCGCAACTGGCTTCCGCCGCGCCGCGCCGACGTCCTCGCCGAGTATCCGCGGACCGCGGCGGCGCTGGCCGCCCGCGAACACGACTGGATTCAGGGTTTCGCCTACCTGATGGACGGCCTCGAGCTGGACCCGGGCAAGCTGCACAACGTCCGCTGCCTGCTCCCGGCCGCCGTGCGAGGCCTGTCCAGTGAGCGGGAGATCGGCTTCAGCTCCGAACTCGACGTCGCCCGCAGGACACTCGCCAAAGCGCTGTCGGCATACCTGAGCTGACTGGCCGTCGGTCAGGCGATGTCGCCGGCGGCGGCGCGCCCGGCGGCGCGTCCGGAGAAGATGCACCCGCCCAAAAACGTCCCCTCCAGCGCGCGGTAACCGTGCACCCCGCCGCCCCCGAAGCCGGCCACCTCGCCGGCGGCGTAGAGCCCGTCGATCGGCTTGCCGTCGCCGCCCAGTACCCGGGAGTCCAAGTCGGTCTCCAAGCCGCCCAACGTCTTTCGGGTCAGAATGTGCAGCTTGACCGCGATCAGCGGCCCGGCGGCCGGATCGGTCAACCGATGCGGGGCCACCACCCGGCCCAGCCGGTCGCCCAGGTAGGTCCGGGCGCCACGGATCGCGGTGATCTGGCCGTCCTTGCTGTACCGGTTGGCCACTTCGCGGTCGCGCGCGGTGACCTCGGCCTCGACAGTCGCGTAGTCCAGCGGCACCACGTCGGGCAGGTCGTTCATCGCGGCGACCAGATCGCGCAGCGAATCGGCATGCACGAAATCCACCCCGCGGTCGACGAAGGCCTGCACCGGCGGGGGCGGCCCGGAGCGGGCGCGCGACGCGGCCAGCTGACGCAGACTGCGCCCGGTCAGGTCCGGGTTCTGCTCCTGACCGGACAGTGCGAATTCCTTCTCGATGATCTTCGCGTTGAGCACGAACCAGGTGTAGTCCTGCCCGGAGCGGGCGATGTGTTCCAGCGTGCCGAGGGTGTCGAAGCCGGGATACAGCGGGCCGGGCAGCCGCGTGCCCGCCGCGTCCAGCCACAGCGACGAGGGTCCCGGGATGATCCGGATGCCATGCCCCGGCCAGATCGGGTCGTAGTTGGTGATGCCCTCGGTGTAGTGCCACATCCGGTCCCGGTTGATCACCCGGCCGCCGGCCGCCTCGGTGATCCCGATCATCCGGCCGTCGACGTGGGCGGGCACCCCGGCCAGCAGCTGAGCGGGAACCCGGCCCATGCGCTCCGGCCAGTTCTGCCGCACCAGGTCGAGGTTGCCGCCGATGCCACCGCTGGTCACCAGCACGGCGGACGCACGGAATTCAAACTCCCCCACCGTGTTCCGAGACGACGCCACACCGCGCAGCGCGGACGACGGTTCCAACACGCTGCCGGCCACCCCGGCCACCCGGCCGTCTTCAACGATCAACTCGTCGACCCGATGCCGGTGCGCGAAGCGAACTTTCGGATGGTCCCGCAGCCGGCCCGCGAAGATCTCGACCAGGGCGGGGCCGGTTCCCCAGGTGATGTGGAATCGGGGCACCGAATTGCCGGGCCCCAGTGCGCCGTAGCCGCCGCGCTCAGCCCAGCCGACCAGCGGGAAGAGCTTGAGTCCGCGGGCCCGCAGCCAGCTGCGCTTCTCACCCGCCGCGAAATCGACGTAGGCATGCGCCCATTGCCGCGGCCAGTGATCGCAGGCCCGGTCGAAGCCGGCGTTGCCCAGCCAGTCCTGCAACGCCAGTTCGTGGCTGTCGCGCACCCCCAGCCGGCGCTGCTCGGGGCTGTCGACGAAGAACAGTCCGCCGAATGACCAGAATGCCTGCCCACCCAGGTTGGCGCTGTTCTCCTGGTCGACGATCAGCACCCGCCGACCACGTTCCACCAGTTCGCAGGCAGCCACCAGGCCGGCCAGACCCGCTCCGACGATGATCGCGTCGGCGTCAGCCTTACCGCTCATGGCGTCCGAGGGTAGCGAGTCAGGCGGTGAGCCCGGTAACCACATCGGCCGAGGCGACCGGCCAGTGGTAGCGCTCGGGCCGGCAGCCCTGACCCAGCGCGGCGTCCACCGCGTCGAGCATGGCCGCCACCACAGCGGGATCACCGAGCTGACGGGCACCCACCGACAGGCGCACCATCCCGCCACGGCGTGCGATGCGGTCGCTGGTCGCCACCACCATCCGGCACCACCAGGGCGCGCTCAGAAAACCGGCTCCGACACCCACCACCCGGGCCCGCACGGTCCGCTCCAGCACCAGGTCGGTCACCCCGTGCAGTCCGGCGAGCAACCGGAATCCATTGCGGGGCAACGCAGTCACGGTCCCCGCCGACACCGTCCAGCCGGGTGCGGCGAACAGTCGGGTTCGCAGTCCCAGGTGCTCCAGCACCCGGTCGGCACCCAGCAGCCGCAGGTTGGCCTCGTGGGCGGGCAGCGTGGCGAATTCGCCGCGCCGCTTCTTGGTCGCGGCCTCGTCGAAGCCGTGCAACACGATCGCGGCACCGTCGGCCCGCCGCTGCCGCAACCAGTCGGCGGTGTCCGGGTCGCGGTCCAGTCGGTAGTCGCCACCGAGCCTCGGCGCCACCAGCAGTGACACCGGCACCCCGCGGGCGTCCAGGTGGGTGCAGAACGCCTCGGCATCGGCGCAGCTGCGTGCAGCGATCCCGGAGACGGAGACGATCAGTTGTCCGGTCACGCCACCAGTGTGGCCACCGCAGATGTCCAGTCGGTGACATCGAAGAAGATGTCAGATAGCGCTGGGCGGTCTATGGGGCCATCCGACGTTGGCTGTGGTCCGCGGGGTCGGTGGTGTTCTCCGCGATCGCCCGCAATCGGGCCAGGTCACGAGGGTGCAGGTCCGGCGCTTCGGCGAGCGAGTCCAGCAACAGGTCCGCTTGTTCCTGTAGCGCTGGAAGATGTTCGGGCCGGCCCATCCGTTCGACGTGGACAATCAGCATTCGCACCACCCGCAGGATCGTCGCCGCCACCAGCGGCTGGGCGGGCGCCACCTGGCGGAGCTGGTCGAAGCCGTGCGCGATGTATTCCTTGTCGTCGAGGTCCCAGGGCCGCAGCAGCACCCGCCCATCCGGCCCGGCCACCGCCCGCGACCGCGGCGGCACCGCCAGCTGCCGGCGCAGCAGGCTGCCGACCCGCAGCGTCGCCTCCACCGCAGTGGTGGGGTCGTTGATCGCCGAACTGAGCGCACGCAGGCCGATGTCGACCAGCTGACGGAAGGCGAAGTCGACGTCCTCCTGCATGGTGCGGCTGCCGCTGACGACGATCGCCCGGGCCAGCTTGTGCTGCAGCCGATCCGGGTGATCGGGCGCCGGCCAGATGGTGACCAGCGGCTGACCTCGGTGAATGTAGGCGCCCACACGAGTGTCCAGCCGAATCGTGGTGTTCGCCGGGATCACGGCCAACAGCCGATCGGTACGAACCTGGCTGACCCAACCGTTGCCGGGCGAGTCCAGCCGCAACGCGTCCGGTGGCGCCTCCATATCCGCGACGTGGACCGGCTGCTCGTCGGCGGCGGCCGCCGCGACGGCACCGATCACCATCGAGCCCTCCGCCGCGATCTCGCGCACCACCTGCCCGACCTCCAACCGATGGGCCAGGTGATCGACGTGGGCGATGATCGTGATCACGGTGCCGATCGTCAGCACCACTGCCACCGTCACGGTCAACGGCGGCGCGGGCACCGGGGAGGATCCGTCGAGGTCCGGCAGGCTCAGCACGCAGTACACGAACGTCGCGACCAGCAGGCCGATCACGACCTGGCTGAGCCGGTCCCGGATGAACCAGCGCATGACCCGCGGCGACAACTGCGAACTGGCCAGCTGCAGGCTGACGATGGTCAGCGAGAAGATGACCCCGGCGGTGGTGATGGTCGCGCCGGCGATGGTGGACAGCAGCGTGGTGGCCACCCCACTGTCCATCTTCAGCAGAAAGCGCGGCGACGGGCCGATCCGTTTGTCGGCCGCCCGCGTGATGACCGCCAGGGCCATGCCGCCGAACACGATCACCAACGGCAGCGCGAACAGGCTCTCGCGAAACCGGTAGGCCAGTGCCGCCGCCCGCACATTCGGGAAGCGTTCCGAGCGGGTTTGCATCAAGCCGGCAGGACGGCCTCGATGGCGGCGATCACCTCGGGTGCGTCCGGCACCGTGGTGGGCCGGAACCGGTTTGCCACGGCACCGCCCGGAGCCAACAGGAACTTCTCGAAGTTCCACTGCACGTCACCGGCGGCGCCGTCGGCGTCGGCGGTCTTGGTCAACTCCGCGTACAACGGGTGCCGGTCATCGCCGTTGACGTCGGTCTTGGCCAGCAGCGGGAAGGTCACGCCGTAAGTGGTGGAGCAGAAGGTCGCGATCTCCTCGGGTGTTCCCGGTTCCTGACCCATGAACTGGTTGCACGGCACGCCGAGCACCGTCAATCCGCGGCCGGCGTAGTCCTGCGCGAGCTGCTCCAGGGCGCCGTACTGCGGGGTGAGCCCGCATTTGGAGGCGACGTTGACGATCAGCACCGCCCGGTCGCGGTAATCGGCCAGTGAGGTGGGCTGCCCGTCGAGGGTGGTCAGGGGAATATCGGCGAGGCTCATGGCCGCGACGTTACCCGCTGACAGTTGCACCGGTCGCGGCGTACGGTCATCGCAGGCGCACACATTGCGGGGAGTCCATCATGGCACCATTGATCGCCCTGTTCGTGGGAAGTATCGCGGCCCGGATCGTCGGTTGGCTGGGCGTCGGTTACGTCGGCAACTGGGTGAGTGCCCTGGCCGTCGGACTGGCCGTCATGTTCGTGGTCACCGGTGTGGCGCACTTCGTCTCCCCGCTGCGAACCGACCTGATCGCGATCGTGCCGCCGCAGTTGCCGCGGCCGGGGACGCTGGTCACCATCACCGGGGTGGCCGAACTGCTCGGCGCGGTGGGTCTGCTGATACCCGCCACCCGGGTGGCCGCCGCGGTGTGTCTGTTGGGACTGATGTTGGCGATGTTCCCGGCAAACATCTACGCGTCGCGGATGCCCACGCCGCCGAAGTCGATGACCACCGAGCTCTCGGTGCGGATCGCCGAGGAGGTCGTCTTTCTGGCTGCGGCGCTGGTGGTCGCGATCGGCTCCGTTTAGTCCACCCTTCCGCCGTCCTGGGCGCGCGCCGTATCGCAGCCGGCGGTCGCCAGCAGCCAGGCGTACTGGAACGCGATCTCCTTCCAGCGTTCGTAGCGCCCGGAGATGCCGCCGTGGCCGGCGTTCATCTCGGTCTTCAACAGCACCGGGTTGGCGTCGGTCTTGGCGTGCCGCAGCGCGGCCACCCACTTCGCCGGCTCCACGTAGTACACCCGGGTGTCGTGCAGCGACGTCATCGCCAGAATCGGCGGATAGTCCCGGCCCGCGACATTCTCATACGGCGAATAGGACTTCATGTAGAAGTAGACGTCCTTGTCGTCCAACGGGTTTCCCCACTCGTCCCACTCGGTGACCGTCAGCGGCAGCGTCGGATCCAAAATGGTGGTCAGCGGGTCGACGAACGGGACTTGGGCCACCACTCCGGCGAACAACTCCGGCGCCAGGTTGGTCACCGCACCCATCAGCAGCCCGCCGGCGCTGCCGCCCATCGCCACCAGGCGCCCCGGCTGGCAGACTCCGGCATCGATCAGGTGACGCCCCACGGCGACGAAGTCGGTGAAGCTGTTCTTCTTCTCCAGCAGCTTTCCGCGCTCGTACCACAGCCGGCCCAGTTCGCCGCCGCCGCGCACGTGCGCGACGGCGAACACCATGCCCCGGTCCAGCAGGGAAAGCCGGGAGATGGAGAACTGGGGGTCCTCACACATCTCGTAGGCCCCGTAGCCGTAAAGCATTGTGGGGGCAGGAAGTTCGATACCGGCCCGGTGCACGATCGACACCGGGACCCGGGTGCCGTCCTGCGCGTAGGCCCAGTCCCGGTACTCGACGTAATCGTCGCGACGGTACTCGCCCAGCACCGGCTGTTCCCGCAGCAGCGTGCGTTCACCGGTCGCCAAGTCAATGTCGTAGATGCGCACCGGGGTGATGAACGACGTCGCACCCACCCGCAGTTTGGGACTGTCCCAGTTCGGGTTGGTCGCCAGGCCCGCCGACGTCAGCTCGGTGTCGAAGGCGATCTCCTGCGGCGCTTGGTAATCCCCGTCTGAGCCGATCGGCCACAGCTGAATGCGGGGCAGCCCCTCGGCCCGGTACCCGACGACCAGGTGGCGCGCGAAGGCATCCACCACATCCAATCGCACATCGTCACGTCCGGCGATCAGGGTCTGTTGCGCGGTCGGGTCACTCACCGGGGCCTGCACCAGGGTGAAGTTGACCGCGCCGTCGTTGTGCAGCATGAGGAATCGGTCCTGGCCGCCGAGGATCGCGTGCTCCACGGAATACTCGACGCCCTCGCGGCGGGGCAGCACCACGGTGAACTCCGCCTGCGGGTCGGCCGCGTCGGCGTAGCGAACCTCGGAGGTGATCGACGAACCGGCCGCGATCAGCACGTAGGCGTCGCTGCGAGTGCGGCCCACCGACAGCCAGAATCGCTCGTCGTCTTCGTGGTAGACCTGCTCGGCGGTCTGGTCTGCGCCGATCCGGTAGCGCCACACGGTGTCCGGGCGCCAGGCCTCGTCGACCGTGATGTAGTAGACGGTGCGGTTGTCGGTCGCCCAGGTCACCCCGGCGCCGATCCCGGCGATCTCGTCGGCGAACAGTTCACCGGTGGATAAGTCCTTGAACCGCAGCGTGTACCGCTCGTCTCCGACCACATCGACGGAATAGGCCAGGATGTTGCCGTCCGGGCTGATGCTGGCGGCGCCGAGCGCGAAGAAGTCGTGACCGGCCGCCTCGACGTTCTGATCCAGCAGGACCTGTTCGCCGGGGATCTCGGTGACCTCATCCAGCCGGGGCGGCGTCCAGTCGTCGGGATGACTGGCCGGGCAGCGGCATTGCACGCCGTACTGCTTCCCCTCGAAAGTGCGCGCGTAGTACCACCATTCGCCGCGGCGCGCGGGTACCGACAGGTCGGTCTCTTTGGTGCGGGCCTTGATCTCGTCGAAGATGTTCTGGCGCAACTGCTCCAGGTGCGCGGTCGCGGCGTCGGTGTAGGCGTTCTCGGCCTCCAGATGAGCGATCACCGCGGGGTCGGCCTTGTCACGCAGCCATTCGTAGGGATCGACGAACAGGTCCCCGTGATGCGCGCGGGTGGTGTCGACCCGCTTGGCCGAAGGTGGTTCGGGCAGCGTCTGAGATACGTCGGTCATGCCCCGGGGCCAACCCAGTCGTCGAAGGACAGTCCTGAAATGCGTTCGTAGGCTTCGATGTAGCGGGCGCGGGTGGCATCGATGACGTCCTGCGGCAGGGCCGGGGGCGCCTCGGTGCCGGCGCGGTCCCAGCCGGATTCCGGGCCGGTGAGCCAGTTCCGCACGAACTGCTTGTCGAAGCTTTCCTGCACCACCCCGGCCTTGTAGTGGTCGGCCGGCCAGTACCGCGACGAGTCGGGGGTGAACACCTCATCGGCCAGGACCAGGTTGCCGTGCTCATCGACGCCGAACTCGAACTTGGTGTCGGCGATGATGATGCCCCTGGTGAGCGCGTGGTCGGCCGCCTGCACATAGGTCGCCATGGTGCGGTCGCGCAATTGGCCGGCCCGTACCGGACCCACCAGGTCGATCACCTGCACGAACGAGATGTTCTCGTCATGTTCGCCGATCTCGGCTTTGGTGGCCGGGGTGAACAGCGGGTTGTTGAACTTGCTGGCCTCCACCAGGCCCGGCGGCAGCGGAATGCCGCAGACCGAGCCGCTGCGCTGGTAGTCGAGCAGGCCCGAGCCGGTCAGGTAACCGCGCGCCACGCACTCGACCGGCATCATCTCCAGTTGGCGCACCACCAGTGCCCGGCCCAGCACCTCATCGGGGATGCGCGGGTCGTCGGGTGGGCCGGCCAGGTGGTTGGGGGCGTCGACGAGGTCGAAGAAGAAGACACTCATCGCGGTCAGGATTCGGCCCTTGTCCGGGATCTGGCTGTCCAGGATGTAGTCGAACGCCGAGATTCGGTCGGTGGCGACGAACAGCAGGTGCTTGTCGTCGATCCGATACAGTTCGCGGACTTTGCCGCTGGCCAGGTGCTGGTAGTCAGAGAGCGCGGGACGCGACATTGCGCCAGCTTAACGGCACCGCGTGTGCTGGGATCAACGACATGACTTCCCGGTTGCTGCCGTATGCCACCTCCCCCGGCCGCCTGTTGGCCCAACTGTTCAGCGACATCGTCGTCGCGGCGTGGACCTCGCTGTGGGTGCTGGTCGCGCTGGCCGTGCACGGGGCGGTTGCCACCATCGCCGGGGTGGGCCGGCAGTTCGAACGGGGCGCCAACGGGGTGGCCGAGAGCCTGGCCTCGGCCGGGCACAGCGCGGACCGCATCCCGCTGGTGGGCGACGCGGTGAGCAAGCCGCTGACCGCGGCCGGCGAGGCGGCGGTCGACATCGCCGGCGCCGGCCACGACCTGAACACCACCGCCGGCTGGCTGGCCTACCTGCTGGCGGTGGCGGTCGCCGCACCACCGATCCTGGCGGTGGCGATGCCGTGGCTTGCGTTGCGGCTGCGGTTCTTCCGACGTAAGCGGGCGGTGCTGGCGCTGGCCGCAACACCGGCCGGGATTCAGTTGCTGGCCTTACGCGCGCTGGCGACCCGGCCGCACCGCGCGCTGATCGCGGTCAGTCCCGACCCGGTCGGCGCGTGGCGGCATCAGGACCTCGCCGTCATCGCCGAGCTGGCCGCTGTCGAGCTGCGATCGGCCGGGCTGGCGCGACATCCCCGATCGGCGAGGGCAGCGGGTTAGGCTGCCGTTGTGAACCTCGAGAAGGTGGTTTTCGGATTCTTTGTGCTGCTGGCGGCGACATTGAATTTCGGGTTCTTCGTCGGCGACATCGGCGATCCGGTCGTCCACAACCCGTGGGAGCTCTTCCTCGCCCTCATCGTCGCCTTCATCACCTCGATCCTGAAGTTCGGTGACCGCACCCAGCTCGGTGCGGTCCACCTGGCGACCAGCCTGGTCGCGCTGCTGCAGCTCGTCGCCGCGGCCGGGATGTGGGTCTACTACACCCAGGTCTCGATCCACGGCCTGGACCAGCATGCGACGGCCAGCGTGGTGTCGCTGTCGGGCGGGGCACTGCTGGCCAACATCGTGTCCGTCACTCTGCTGGTGGTTGAGACGGCGTCCTTCCGACGCCGATAGCCGCCCTTGACCGATGCCCAACCCCCTGCAGCTGTTCGCGTTCTGGACCCGGCGATCCATCAAGCCGCGGCCCAGGCCGATCCGGGTGCCGACGACGGACCAGACCACCGAAGTCATCTTTCTGTTCATGCGGCGGATGCGTGCGCCGTTCATCGTCGTCATCGCCAACTTCAGCATCTGCACCACCGGTCTGATGCTGATGCCCGGCGTCGACGCGCAGGGCAACCCCTACCGGCTGACGGTCTTCGACGCCTTTTACCAGATGACGATCACGTTGACGACGGTCGGCTACAGCGAGGTGCCGCACGCCTTCAGCTACCCGCAGCGGATGTGGCTGTCGCTGTCGATCTATCTGGTCGTGATCAGCTGGGCCTTCGCCATCGGTGTCTTCTTCTCGGTCCTCAACGACACCGCATTTCAAGATGCCATCGCCGCGCAGCGGTTCCGCCGGCAGGTACGGCGGATGGTCGAGCCGTTCGTCATCATCGCCGGCTACGGCCAGGCCGGTCGGGCCGTCGGCGCCGAACTGGACGAACACGGGCGCCGATTCGTCGTCATCGACAAGCAGGAATCCAGGATCGCGGCGGTGGTCACCGAGCAGCTCAGTTCAGATGTCCCCGCGATCGAGGGCGACTGCGCCATCCCACCCCTGCTCGGTGTGGCCGGCCTTGCCCACCGCGACTGCGAGGGCGTCCTGGCCCTGACCGATGATGACGACGCGAACCTCGCGGTGGTGATGGCGGTGGCGCTGCTGCGGCCCGAGGTGCCGGTGTTCGCCCGCTGCAGCGACCCGACCATCCAGGCCCGCATCGAACGCTTCTCCCCGGCCGGGATCATCAACCCCGGCGACCGTTTCGGCGAGTACCTCGCCCTGTCGATCCACCGTCCGATCAACCACCAACTCCTGCGCTGGCTGATGGACAACGACGAGGACCAGTTACCGCCGCTGCGGCGCGGCCTGGCCGCCGGACGCTGGGTGGTGTGCGCCGACCCCGAGTTCGGCGACGAGCTGGTACGCGATCTGAGCGCCAGCGGACTGACCGTGGACCTCGCCGACGCAGCCGACGACGACCTCGACATCGCCGATGCCATCGGGTTCATCGCCGGGACGGGAAGCGACACCACGAATATCGCCATCGCCGAGCAGGCCCGGCTGGCCAACCCCGACGTCTACCTGGTGGTCCGTCAGCAGACGGACACCAAGAAAGCCCTGCTCGACGCACTGCAGATCGACTCGGTGTACATCGCCACCGAACTCGTCGCCCGCGAGGTCCTGGCCCGGACCCTCACCCCGGTGTTCTGGAGCTTCGTCGAGCACACCTTCGGGCGCGACGAGGCGTGGGCCACCGAGGTGCGCGACCACCTGCAGGCATGCTGCGGGCGGCGCACCCCCCAGCGCGGGGTGATCACCCTGTCGCCCGAGCAGAGCCCGGCTATCGCCGACTGGCTGCGGCGGGGGGAAACCCTGACGCTGGCCGACCTCATCCGCCGGCCCGACGACCGCGAGGTGGCCTTGCCGCTGGCCGCCCTGGTGCTGCTACGTGACGGTGTGCCGACGTTCATGCCGGCCGCGGAGACCACACTGGCGCTGGGCGACCAGGTGCTGCTCGTCGGCAAGTCCGACGGGCTCTCGCAGGTGCGGGAGATCTGCCACTATCCGAGCACGGTGGAGTACCTGGCCACCGGCCGCGATGTGCCCTTGACCTGGGTTTGGGCCAAGCTCACTGCTCGGTCCCGCCGCGCCGTCGCAGCGCAGACCGACTGACGGCTCTCGCACGCATCAACCCGGCGACCGCCACGATCACCCAGGCCGTCAACGCATTCCAGAAGAACACCAGCGACACTGTCGCGCACGCGGGCGAGTGCAGCTCGGTGGCCATCGCCGCGGTGGCCACCGAGTACATCCCCAACGGGAACACCAGCGCCCACCACGCGCCGGTGAACTGCAGCACCGCCGGGCGCCGGTTGACCCGATGCAGCACGAAGTAGACCAGCGGCGGGATCCAGCCGCTGGCCAACGCCCACGTCACAACCGTCACTGCGCGCACCGGCCCGGCCAGCCAATCCGCCGTCACGCCGTAGATGGTGTGACCGGCCAGGGTGGCGATCGCCAACGCCCCCATCAGGATCCAGTCATCCGGCTCGAAACCCTCGCGGTCCTTACGCTCGTCGGCGGTGCGCCACAGGATGAGCCAGGTCATCACCACGTAGATCACGATCGCCAGCAGCCAGATCGCCAAAGCCACGACCGCCCACCCACGATCGCCGGTGTGCCGGGCGACCTGGGCGGCGACGATCGCCAGCCCGGACGTGCCGACGCCGGCCAGCTCCCAGGCACCGTGGGCATTGGCGCGCAGCGCGATCAGGCCGCGCGAAGCCATGTTTCGGCCAGTCAGGATGGCCAGCGCCAGCCACGCCGACAGGGCCACCACGCCCAGGATCCGTACCACCACGGGGTGGGCGACCAGCCGGGAATCCAGCACCGCGCAGGCGGCGACGAACGTGAACAACCGCAGCGTGACATCGGGGTCGTGAAGGTCCCATCGCCTGATCGCGCCGGCGGCGACCACCATCAGGACCGCCATCGTGGCGGTCGCGAGCACACCCAAAGCCTGCGAGAGCCAACGGTAGTGGTGATTCTGCGCGGCGATCGACAGGATTCCGGTGGCCATCACCACCGCGAAGGCGTCCGGTGCCGGCCGCCGGATCACGGCGCCAGTTCCACCATCATGTGCCGCATTCCGGTGTGTCGATTACTGCGCGTCCATTCCACCGGCGCCACCACCGCCACCTCGCCGAACCGGCCGAGCAGCTCCTCATAGAGCACCCGCAATTCGAGTCGGGCCAGATGCGCACCCAGGCAGAAGTGCGCACCGTGGCCGAACCCGATGTGCGGGTTGGGTTTCCGGGTGATGTCGAACTCATCAGCCCGGTCGAACACGGCCGGATCGCGGTTCGCCGAGCCCTCCCACACCAGCACCTTGTCGCCGGGTTCGATGGTCTGTCCGCCCAGCACGGTGCGCCGGGTGGCGGTGCGCCGCTTCGACGGAGCCGGTGAGGTCCAGCGGATGATCTCCTCGATGGCGGTGGGCAGCAGGCCGAGATCGTCGTGCAGCAACCGCAATTGGTCGCGATGTTGCGCCAGCGCCAGGAGCCCGCCTGCGATGGCGTTGCGGGTGGTCTCCGCGCCGGCGCTGAACAACAGCTGGAAGAACAGATACACCTCGAGGTCGCCGAGCTGCGGATCGGTCGAGTTGGCCACCACCGACAGCATGTCGTCGCCCGGGTCGGCGCGTTTGGCCGCGATCAGCTCCTGCCCGAACGTGTAGACCCGGTTCCCGGCGTCCTCGATGGACAGGCGGGAGACCACCGCCGCACGCGAGCCGCGGAAGTCGAAGCTGGGTTCGATCGCCTCGAACAGCCAGTGCCGGTCGGCCTCGGGGACCCCCAGCAGTAGGCAGATCATCTGCATCGGCAATTCCGCGGCGATGTCGACCAGGAAGTCGAACGGCACGCCCGGCTCGACCTCGGCCAGCAGCGACCGCGCACGGCGCCGCAGGTCTTCTTCGACGCGGCGGATCATCCGCGGCGTCAGCCCGGAGCTGACCAGCCGGCGGACCTGCGTGTGCCGCGGCTCGTCCATCATGTTCAGCAGCTGGCCGGCGATCGGCAGGTCTTGGAGCACCGTGCCGCCGTAGGCGCGGTCCCCGCCGGTCACCGAGGAATAGGTGTCCGCGTCACGCAGCACCTCAAGGGTTTCGGCGTGGGTGGCCACCGACCAGAAGCCTTCGCCGTCCGGGGTGTGTGCGGTGGGCTCGTGCCAGAACACCGGTGCGTGCCGGCGGTGCAGCGCGAACAGCTCATGCGGGAAGCCATCGGCGAAGTTGTCCAGATCGGTGAAGTCGATGTCTGACAGCCGCCGGGCACCCATGGGCGTTACAGGATCGCGCCCGGGGTGTAGGAAGCTGCCGCCGGATACCGCTCCACCAGCTCGGCCACCGCCGCGGCCACCTGGTCGACCTGATCGGCGGCCGCGCCGGTGAACGCCTGCCGGTCGGCGACAGCCGCCTCCAGCGCGGCCCGGTCCAGCGGCAGCCGGTCGTCGGAGGCCAGCCGGTCCAGCAGGTCGGGCTCGGCGCCGCGTTCGCGCATCGCCAGCGCGACGGCCACCGCATGCTCCTTGATGACCTCATGGGCGGCTTCTCGGCCCATCCCGGCGCGCACCGCGGCGATCAGCACCTTGGTGGTGGCCAGGAACGGCAGGTAGCGGTCCAGTTCGCGGGTGATCACCGCCGGGTAGGCGCCGAATTCGTCGAGCACGGTCAAGAACGTCTCGGTCTGCCCGTCGACGGCGAAGAAGGCATCCGGCAGCGCGACCCGGCGCACCACCGAGCAGAACACGTCGCCCTCGTTCCACTGCGCGCCGGCCAGTTCGGCGGCCATCGACGCGTAGCCGCGCAGCACCACCTGCAGGCCGTTGACCCGCTCGCAGCTGCGGGTGTTCATCTTGTGCGGCATCGCCGAGGAGCCCACCTGGCCTTCGGCGAACCCCTCGGTGACCAGTTCGTGGCCGGCCATCAGCCGGATGGTGTGGGCCAGCGAGGACGGGCCGGCCCCGAGTTGCACCAGGGCGGAAACGGCGTCGTGGTCCAGCGAGCGAGGATAGACCTGGCCGACGCTGGTCAGCACCGCGTCGAAGCCGAGGAATTCGGCGACGCGACGTTCCAGCTCGGCCAGTTTGGTGGTGTCGCCGTCGAACAGGTCCAGCATGTCCTGGGCGGTGCCCATCGGGCCCTTGATGCCGCGCAGCGGGTAGCGGTCGATCAGCTCGCGCACCCGGGTCAGGGCGATCACCAACTCCTGCGCGGCCGAAGCGAACCGCTTGCCCAGCGTGGTGGCCTGGGCGGCGACGTTGTGGCTGCGCCCGGCCATCACCAGCTCGCGGTAAGCCACTGCGTGGCGCACCAGTCGGGCCGCAACCGCGACGCCGTGGTCGTGCACCAGCTGCAGGGACTGGCGGATCTGCATCTGCTCGACGTTCTCGGTCAGATCCCGGCTGGTCATGCCCTTGTGGATGTGCTCATGCCCGGCCAGCGCATTGAACTCCTCGATGCGGGCCTTGACGTCGTGGCGGGTCACCCGTTCCCGGTCGGCGATCGACGCCAAGTCGACGTCCTCGAGCACCCGCTCGTAGTCGGCGAGGACGGTGGCCGGCACCTGCACACCCAGTTCGGACTGGGCGCGCAGCACGGCCAGCCACAACCGGCGTTCAGCGACGATCTTCGCCCGCGGCGACCAGATGTCGGTCATCGCGGCGCTGGCATAGCGAGTGGCCAGCACATTGGGGATGCTCACAAGCAGCTAGCTTACGGTGCGACCGGGCCACGACCTTCGGACAGAGATACCGCCGCATCGATGAGGTAATCGGCAAGGACGCCGATGACCTCTCGCTCGGGCAACCGTTCGCAGATGAAGGCTGGGTTGGTTCGGCTGGCACGACGCATCACGTTGTGACATCCCGGCGAGAACCGCGCGCGCTGGACCGTCACATCGTCAGCGTGGTCGAAGAGCGGGTAGGGGTTTTGCGTGTAGCGAATGCACACGCCGGTGCGGTCGATCCCGTAGCCGGTCAGCGCGACATCGTCGCGGTCGACGGTGATCGGCCAAAACGGCGGCGCGAGATCGAACGAGCGCACGATCTCGCGCCTCGGCCCTACAGGCACATGTCGGGTGACGGATCGGATCCGGCACCGCGTGGCGATCTCGTAGGGGCGCACCCGGTTGTTGCGCATGAACGCGATGAACACCTCGACCGCCAGCCGGGCCGCCGGCGGCAACTCGTCAGGCGCCAACGCGGCGCGAAGCTCGTTGGCGTAGCCAACCGTCAACATGGCAACTCCACATGTCGAGAAAAATGGACAGGCCCGTAGTCTGCCACAGACTGCCAGTCGGTGATTAGGCTTTCGTCGTGGGCAATGACAGGCCAACGCGGCGCGACATGCATGCAGAGCTCACACGGACGGCAGTGCTCGACGCGGCCCGGACCCTCTTCGTCGCCAAGGGGTTCGATGCGACCTCGGTCGACGAAATCGCACAGGCATCGCATTCCAGCAAAGGTGCCGTCTACCACCACTTTCGCGACAAGCAGGAGATATTCGCCGAGGTCTTCCGGTCCAGCCAGACCGAGATCATGCAGGCCCTGCTGCCCAGCGCCCTGGAGTCCATGCCCGAGGACGCCAGCCCGTGGGACCAGGCGTTGCTCGCCATCAGCGCCGTGCTGCGCTGCTACGTCCAGGATCACGAGGCACGGGTACTACTGCGTGAATCGGCCAGCGCTCTGGGCTGGGACCGGAAGCAGACGCTCGACGAGGAACTGGCACTTCCGCTGCTGCGCGCCGTGCTCACCGAGCTGATCGAGGCCGGCGAAGTGGTTCCGGTACCGGTCGGTGTGACCGCCGAGCTGCTCTACGCCCTGCTCAGTAAGACCGGGCCCATCATCGCCGCCGCCGAGGATCCCGCCCAGGCGGTCAGCGAGATCGAGCCGGTCCTGTTCGCGTTGCTGAACGGCCTGCATCGCGAGCCGCCGCAGCCGGCAGGCCAAACCAAACGCTTGGGATTCGCCCGACCGCAAACGCCCTGAGCAAGGGCGCCGCGGGCCTTACAGCGCGTGCAGGATGTCCTCGACCCGGTCCTTGGCGTCGCCGAACAACATGGCGGAGTTCTGCCGGAAGAACAGCGGATTCTGCACGCCCGCGTAGCCGGAAGCCATGGAGCGCTTGAAGACGATCACGTTGTCGGCGTCCCACACCGTCAGCACCGGCATCCCGGCGATCGGGCTGGAGGGGTCTTCGGCGGCGGCCGGGTTGACGGTGTCGTTGGCGCCGATCACCAGAACGACGGAGGTGTCACCGAAGTCGTCGTTGATCTCGTCCATCTCCAGCACGATGTCGTAGGGCACCTTGGCCTCGGCCAGCAGCACGTTCATGTGACCGGGCAGCCGGCCGGCGACCGGGTGGATGCCGAAACGCACGTTGACGCCGCGGTCGCGCAGCTTGCGGGTCAGTTCGGCGACTCCGTACTGGGCCTGCGCGACGGCCATGCCGTAGCCGGGGGTGATGATCACCGAGTCGGCGCCGCCCAACAGCTCGGCCACCGCGTCGGCGGTGATCTCGCGGTGCTCGCCGTAGTCCTTGTCCTCGGCCGGGCCCGCCTCGATCCCGAAGCCGCCGGCGATCACCGAGATGAACGAGCGGTTCATCGCCTTACACATGATGTAGGACAGGTAGGCACCCGAGGAGCCCACCAACGCGCCGGTGATGATCAGCAGGTCGTTGGAGAGCAGGAAGCCCGAGGCCGCCGCCGCCCAGCCCGAGTAGCTGTTGAGCATCGAGACGACCACCGGCATGTCACCGCCGCCGATGGAGGCCACCAGGTGCCAGCCCAGCGCCAGCGCCAGCAGGGTCACCACGATCAGCAGCCACAGCTTGGGCTCGTTGACGAACCACACCGTCAACGCGACGAACGCGACCAGCGCCCCGATGTTGAGGAAGTTCTTGCCGGGCAGCATCAGCGGGTTGGACTTCATCCGCCCCGAGAGCTTGAGGTTGGCCACGATCGAGCCGGTGAAGGTCACCGCACCGATGAACACCCCGATGAACACCTCGGCGGAGTGGATGCCGAACAGCCCCTGGGCGGCCAGTTCCCGGGCGGCCGGACCGCACGGGCAGTGCTCGACGTGCAGGTAGCCGTTCCAGCCGACCAGCACCGCGGCCAGACCGACGAACGAGTGCAGCAGGGCGATCAGCTCGGGCATGCCGGTCATCTCGACGACCTTGGCGCGCCACAGCCCGATCGCCGCACCCACCACGGTGGCCCCGATCAGCAACGCCAAGCCGACCGGATTGATCTTGTGATGAACCGCCAAGGTGATCGTCGCGGCCAGCGCCACCGCCATCCCGAGGATGCCGAAGCTGTTGCCGGCCTTGGACGTCTCGTGCTTGCTCAGCCCGGCCAGGGCCAGGATGAACAGCAACGCCGCGACGATGTATGCCGCCGAGGCGGCGGTCTCAACTGAAAACATAAGCGGGGTCTACTCCAAGTCGGGGTACGCAGCGCCTAGCTGCGGGAGAACATGGCGAGCATGCGGCGGGTCACCGCAAAACCACCGAAGATGTTGATGCTGGCCAGCAGGATCGCCGCGGCGGCCAAACTCGTGATGGCCGGGTCACCGTGGCCGATCTGCAGCAGCGCGCCCACCACGATGATTCCCGAGATCGCATTGGTCACCGACATCAGCGGCGTGTGCAGCGCGTGGTGCACATGGCCGATCACGTAGTAACCGATCACGATCGCCAACGCAAAGACGGTCAGGTGCACCTGCAGCGCCGCCGGTGCCATCGCGACCAGTGCGAACAGCACGGCCGCGGCCGAGACCACCAAACCCAGCCGGCGTCCGGCCGACATCGGTTCTTTGCTCACCTTGGCGACCACCGGGGCTTCGGCGACCTTGGCCGGGGCGGCCGAGACCTGCACCGGGGGCGGCGGCCACGTCGACGCACCGTCGCGCACCACGGTCATCGACCGCTGCACCACGTCGTCGAAGTCCAGCACCAGCTGGCCGTCCTTGCCGGGTGTCATCAGCTTCATCAGGTTGACCAGGTTGGTGCCGTAGAGCTGCGACGCCTGCGCGGGCAGCCGGCCGGCCAGGTCGGTGTACCCGATGATCGTCACCCCGTTGTCGGTGACGACGGCCTGGTCCTTGACGGTGCCCTCGACGTTGCCGCCGTTGGACGCGGCCATGTCGACGATCACGCTGCCGGGCTTCATCGCCGCCACCATCTCGGCGGTGATGATCCGCGGCGCGGGCTTACCCGGGATGAGCGCGGTGGTGACGATGATGTCGACGTCGGCGCACTGGTCGGCGTAGAGCTGCGCCTCCCGGGCCTTGTAGTCGTCGCTCATCTCCTTGGCGTAGCCGGTGGCCGACACCTCGGTCTCGGTAGATTCGATCGACAGGTACTCCCCGCCGAGCGAGCGGACCTGGTCGGCAACCTCCGGACGCGGGTCGGTGGCCCGCACGATCGCCCCCAGGCTGCCGGCGGCGCCGATCGCGGCCAGACCCGCAACCCCGGCGCCCACCACCAGAACCTTGGCCGGCGGCACCTTGCCCGCGGCGGTCACCTGACCGGTGAAGAACCGGCCGAAGGCGTGGGCAGACTCGATCACGGCGCGGTAGCCGGCGATGTTGGCCATCGAGCTCAGCACGTCCAGTGACTGCGCGCGCGAGATCCGGGGAACCGCGTCCATCGACAGCGCGGTGATGGGCCGGCGGGCCAGATCCTCGACCCGATCCGGGTTCAGGGCCGGCGCCAACAGGCTGACCAGCGTGGCGCCCGGCTTCATCCCGTCCAGTTGCTCGGTCGACGGGGCGTTGACGCCGAAGACGATGTCGGCGGCGCGGGCATCGCCGATGGTGGCGCCGGCCTCGGTGTATGCCGCGTCGGAGAAGGACGATGCGTCTCCGGCACCGGAATCCACCACGACGTCGTAGCCGAGCTTGGTCAGTGCAGCGACCGTCGTCGGCGTCGCCGACACACGCGTCTCACCGGGCTGCGCCTCGGATAGGACACCGATATTCATGACGTAGCTCTCCACATTCGCGTCTCTTCGCCGTCTTCAGGCGCTTACGGCGCTTTTCCAAGCACCTCCGGACCCTTCGTTACCCGCCAGTAGCTAAGGAGCGACAAAGGGATCGAGGCAGCATACCGTGTGTGCGTCTCAGGCCGACACCGCGCGCTGATCCAGTGGAGCGAGCATATCGATGACGTCGATGACCGCGGCCCGGGCAGCGGCCCGCGGCCCCTGGAGGTCATCGACCAGGGCCGCCATCACCGCACCGTCGACCATGCAGACCAGGGCGTATGCCATCTCCACCCGCATGATCCGCCCCGAACGCTCGATGGCTTCGGTGACCGCGCCGGACCGCTGGTGCAGGATGCGACGCTGGATTTCGCGCAGCTCGGGCTGCCGGGCGCACACGATATAGCGCTCGTACCGGGAGATCAGCTGCTCGGCGACCTGCCGGTCGCCTACCTCCCCCACCAACAGGTCGACCAACATGTCCGCGGTCGTATCGGCGCTGCGCCGCCGCCGGGACAGCCCAGCGATGCGGGCACGCAACTGAGCGACCTCCAGCATCCCGATGTGTTCCACCGCACTGACGATCAGATCGTCCAGCGACGAGAAGTAATAGGTGGTCGATGCCAGCGGCAGACCGGCCCGCTGCGCCACGGCGCGATGCCGGACCGCCTCGAACCCGCCTTCGCGCAACAGCTCGGCGGCAGCACTGATCAGTGCGTACCGCCGACGCTCCCCCTTGGGCGTGACCGCTGTCATCACGCCTAGAGATGCTGCCAGCACTGGTACGCCGCAGCAGCCGTTTCCGCCTTTTCGGACAAACGGTCCGGGCTGGCATGATGACCGGCATGCCGGAGTTGAGCCGACGGGCCGTGCTGCGCCTCGGAGCCGCGGTGGGCGCAGTGGGGGCGGGTTCGCTGATCGGCGCTCGACCGGCATCGGCCACCCCGCCGCAGGCGGCGCCGACGATGACGACGGGTGCGTTCGACTCTGCGGCACGCGGCGGGATCACCACCAATTGGGCAATCGCCCGGCCGCCGGGCCAGACCGGGGCACTGCGCCCGCTGATCGCATTGCACGGCAAGGGAAGTGACGCCGCTACGGTGATGGCCGGCGGGGTGGAGCAGGGCCTGGCCCAGGCGGTCGAGGCCGGGCTGCCGCCGTTCGCGGTGGTGGCCGTCGACGGCGGCGGCAGCTACTGGCACCGGCGCGCCTCCGGCGAGGATTCCGGCGCCATGGTGACCGACGAGTTGCTGCCGCTGCTGGCCGATCAGGGGCTGGACACCTCACGGGTGGCATTCCTCGGCTGGTCCATGGGCGGGTACGGCGCGCTGCTGCTGGGCGGTCGGCTGGGTCCGCGCCGAACGGCGGCGATCTGCGCGGTGAGCCCCGCGCTGTGGCTGTCGCCGGGAGCGACGGCGCCGGGGGCATTCGACGGGGCGACGGATTTCGAGGCCAATTCGGTGTTCGGGATGCCGGCGCTGGGTTCGATCCCGATCCGGGTGGACTGCGGCAACAGTGACCCGTTCTATTCGGCGACCAAGGCGTTCATCGGGCAGCTGCCCAACCCGCCGGCGGGCGGGTTCTCCCCCGGCGGGCACGACGGGGGCTATTGGAGTTCCCAGCTGCCCGCCGAGTTGACCTGGATCGCCCCGCTGCTGACGGCTTGAACACCGACGCGCTCTTATTTGGTTTTCCTCAGGAAATATCGCCAAGCCGGTAACCGGCTGTTCCATAAGCCAGTCATAGCGTCCCGTATTTCTGTCGCGATGTCGCGTGGTACCGCCGTGATCTCCAGGTTTTTGGAGTAATTTCTCCGATTTACGGGTCCGCAAATATCTTGTGTGATGAATACCACTCTGCGAAAATTTGTCAGCATACTCATAAGTAACCCATCTGCTTCTGAGCCGGAACCGAACAGATTGGAAGGCCTTGATGACGAATCGACGTATCCAGGCGGCCGCTGTCGCCGCCACCGCGGGGGGCGGCTTACTGACCGCAGCGTTTCTGCAGACCGCGGTCGCTGTCGGCGCGCCCGGTACCGACGCCTTCACCATCGACGGCACCACCTTCGACCCCATCAATCTGTCTGGTGACGCGGGTTTCAACCCTGTCCTTCCGATCAGCCTTGCTCCGCCGCTGTTGAGCCTCGGTGGCGGGACGGTGAGTTTTTTCGGCAATACTCTTGACCTGTCACCGCAAACCTTCGACGTGTACAGCGGTACCGGGTCGAGCGCGACCGCCCTCGGCAGCATCGACACCAACGAAACCGTCACGAACCTGCTCGGTCTGCCCAACACCGAGTTCACCGTCACCGGGGTCACCGGCGATGCAGCCGGCCTGCCGGCGCTGGGGACGGTCTATGACGTGCTCAACCTGGGCGGCGGCTTCTACAACGTCTACACCGCCACCCCGGGCAAGGACGGCACCGTCACCGACACGCTGGTGACCCCGTTCGGCAACATGAACCTGGACTCGCTGTTCGGCGGCATCAACGCCGCCAACGCGCTGCAGCCGGGCGACGCCTTCACCGGTCTACAAGCCGGTGACAGCAGCCTCGGCGAGGACGCCTTCAGCATCGGCAGCACCACGTTCAACCCGTTGACGACGGACGGAGCCGAAGGCTTCAACCCCGTCGCCGCTCTCGGCGGCACACCACCGCTACTGAACCTCGGCGGCGGCATACTGCTGGGATCAGTCGCCCTCGCGCCGCAAGAGTTCGACGTCTACGGCGGCGTCGGGTCCAGCGCCACCCAGGTGGGCACCATCGACACCGGTGTGTCCACGACGAGTCTGCTGGGCATGGCCAACACCGAGTTCACCGTTCTCAGCGCCACCCCTGCCGGTGCGGATGCGTCGGGCCTGCCGACGACCGGAACGGTCTATGACGTGTTCAACCTCGGCAACGGCTGGGCAAACGTCTACACCGCCACTCCAGATGTCACCGTCGACGGCACCGTCACTGCCGGCACTGTCACCGACACCCTGGTGACGCCGTTCGGCAATATGAACCTGGACTCACTGTTCGGCGGGATCAACGCCGCCAACCCGCTGCACCCGGGCGACGCCTTCACCGGTCTACTCGTCGGCGACAGCACCAAGCCCGACGCCTTCACCCTCGGCGGCTTCAACTTCGACCCGACGCTGGCGGACGGCACCGAGGGTTTCAAGGACGCCCCCGCCCTGCTCGGCATCGCCCCACTGCTGAGCCTCGCATCTGGGCAGATTCAGAAGTACGACACCATTCCGCTCAACCTGAACATTCAAGACTTCGACATCTCCAGCGGCAGCGGGCCAAGCACCACTGACCTCGGCACCATGACTGCCGCAACGGGTGTGACAAACCTGCTGGGGATGACCAACACCGAGTTCACCATCCAGACGGTCACCGCCGCCGATGGCGTAGAGGCCTCGCAGCTCCCGGCGGTGGGCACCGTCTATGACGTCTTCAACTTCGGCGGCGGCTGGCAGAACATCTACATCGCCACCCCCGGCGCCGACGGCACCGTCACCGACACATTTATGACGCCGTTCGGCAACATCGATCTCAGTTCGCTGTTCGACTTCAACGCCGCTAACCCACTCGACGCGGGCGCGGCCTTCACCGGCCTCGATGAGGTGGGGTCCGCACTCTCCTCCTGGGACCCCTTGTCGTTCTTAGGTTTCTGAGCCCGACCTAACAGATTGGAAGGCCTGTGATGACGAATCGACGTATGCAAGCGGCCACGGTTGCGGCCACCGCGGGGGGCGGGCTGCTGACCGCAGCGTTGCTGCAGGCTGCGGTTGCCACCGCCGCTCCCGGCACGGACGCCTTCACCATCGACGGGACCGTCTTCGACCCCATCACAGCAACCGGCACCCAGGGCTTCGACCCGGTCAGCCCGCTCAACATGGGTCCCCCACTGCTGGCTCTCGGCGGTGGGACGGCTCTCGGCGTCCTTAACCTCGCCCCGCAGAGCTTCGATCTGTACAACGGCACCACATCACTGGGCAGCATCGATACCAACGAAACCGTCACCAACCTGCTGGGCCTGTCCAACACCGCGTTCACCGTGCTGGACACCACCGCCGCCGATGGTGTCGAAGCCTCGGCGCTGCCGGTGAAGGGAACGGTCTATGACGTACTCAACCTGGGCAACGGCTACTACAACGTCTACATCGCGACCCCGGGTGAGCACGGCACGGTCACCGACACCCTGGTCACCCCGTTCGGCAACACCGACCTGAGTTCGCTGTTCGGCACCGCGAATGCCGCCAACCCGCTACAACCCGGCGACGCCTTCGCCGCACTGCAGGCCGGCAACAGCAGCATCGGCGCCGACGCCTTCAGCATCGGCGGCTTCACCTTCAACCCGTTCAGCGAGTCCGGCGGCACGACGACCGCGGGCTTCACCCCCGTCGACCCCATCGCCAGTGCGCCGCCGCTGTTGAACCTCGGCGGCGGCCAACTGGTGTTCAGCCTGGCCTATCCCGGAATCCAGCCGACACCGTTCGCCCCGCAGGAATTCGACGTCTACAGCGGCACCGGGTCCGGCGCCACCGAACTCGGCAGCATCAAGACCGCGGTGGACGTGACGAACCTGCTGGGCATGACCAACACGCAGTTCATCGTCCAAAGTGCCACCGCGGCAGACGGTGTCGACGCCACGTCGTTGCCGGTACTGGGATCGGTCTACGACGCCTTCAACCTCGGCGGCGGCTGGGCGAATGTCTACACCGCCACGCCGGACGTCACCGCCGCCGACGGCACCGTTACCACCCCCGGCACCGTCCACGACACCTTGGTCACGCCGTTCGGCAACATGAACCTGGACTCACTGTTCGGCGGGATCAACGCCGCCAACCCGCTGGATCCGGGCGACGCCTTCACCGGCCTGCATGTCGCCGACAGCAGCCTCGGCGACGACGCCTTCAGTCTCGGCGGCTTCGTCTTCGACCCGTTCACCGAGTTCGGCACCACCCGGACCGACGGCTTCCACATCATCCCCTCGCTGATCGGCGCCGCGCCGCTGCTGAACATCGGCGGAGCCACGGTAGGCCTTGCCGGTGCAGGTGCGCCGATCAACTTCTCTCCGCAAGACTTCGACATCTACGGCGGCACGGGGGCGAGCCCCGCCGACCTGGGGAGCATCACCACCAGCCTGAATACGTCGAACCTGTTGGGCATGATCAACACCGAGTTCACCGTCGCCACTGTCACCGCTACCGAGGGTGTGGACGCCACAACACTGCCGGCGGTGGGAACCGTCTACGACGTCCTGAACTTCGGCGGCGGCTGGCAGAACATCTACATCGCCACCCCGGGCGCAGACGGCACCATCACCGACACCCTGGTCACCCCGTTCGGCAACGTCGACCTGAGTTCGCTGTTCGACATGTTCAACGCCGCCAACCCGCTCGACCCGGGCGCCGCCTTCACCGGCCTCGATGACGTGGGTGCCGCGCTCGCGTCGGATCCGCTGGCGCTCTTCGGCTTCTGAGATTCCCGATCCGGCAGCATCGTGTAGCCCAGGCCCCGGCGGCCTGGGCTACACAGCATCGGGCACAGATTCACAGCTAGCTACTTCACAGTTGCGAGGGTCAAATCAGGACCCTTTGTCCTCCTGCTAGGAAATTTGTTCCAGTACCGATTGCCTTCCCTCAGGGCGGCTGTCCATTTCCGCATAGAGACCTGAAAACCCCTTGTCCCACAAAGAGACTCCGGAGTAACTTTCTGGATGTTACTCATCAGTAGCTCACCTATTTCTGAGCCGAAGTGAGCAGATCGAGAGGGCCGGTAATGACGAATCGACGGGTGCAAGCGGCCGCTGTTGCCGCAGCGGCAGGTGGCGGCCTACTAACCGCGGCGTTCCTACAGGTAGCGGTTGCTGCCGCTGACAGCGGTACCGACGCATTCACCATCGGCGGCCTCACCTTTGATGACCCGGTGGCGCTGCCCGGCCTCCTCGGCGGCGAACCGACCCCCGGCTGGGAATCCCTTTCCCCGCTGTTCTCCAACACGCCGGTGCTGTCCCTCGGCTCTGACTTGGCGCTCGGCCTGCTCAATTTCGGCACCCAACAGCTCACCGTCACCGACGGCAGCGGCACCACGCTCGGGACCGTCGACGCCCACACCGCTATCCAGGATCTACTGGGCATCGAGACCGCACAGTTCACCGTCGCCAGCAATGATCCCGCCTCGGGACTCACCGACACGCAGGCCGCCGAACTGCCGACCGAGGGCACCGTCTACAGCGTCACCAAGATCGGCAACGGCTTCTACAACGTCTACGAAGCTGTCCCCAACGCTGCAGGCACAGCGTCATCCAGCATCTCCGACACCGTGGTGACCCCGTTCGGCAACTTCAACCTGCCGACGACCTTCGACGCGATCGCCCCGCTGAATCCGGCCACCCCGCTGGAAGCCCTCGGCAACACCTCAGGTGCCACCGGTCTGAGCGACAATGCGTTCACCATCGGGAGCACCACCTTCGACCCGGGCAGCGACGGCATCACCGTCGCGGCCCCAATCTCGCTGGCTAATTTTGCGCCGTTGATGGATCTGGAGGCCGGTGCACTCAACATCACCGGCGGCGGCCCCGCCGAAACCCAAGCGGAACAGAATTTCGAGGTGTACAACAACGGCACCGACGATGGCAGTGTCCAGACCTTCCTCTGGTACTCGAACCTGTTGGGCTTCCACAACACCGAGTTCACCGTCGGAGGTGCCACGCCGAACAGTGGCGACGCCGCCGACCTCCCCACAGTCGGAACGGTCTACAGCGTCACCGACCTCGGGTCGGGCTACGAGAACGTCTACGAAGCCGCCCCGGCGGCCAGCGGCACGGGTCCGTCGACCATCACCGACACCCTTGTGACCCCGTTCGGCGACTTCAACATGCCCACGACCTTTGACGCCGCCGCACCGATGGACCCGGCCGCGCCGCTGGGGGCGCTGACCGCAGCGTCGGGCAACGCCGCTCTCAGCGACCACGCGTTCACCATCGGCGGCACCACCTTCGACCCCGGAACCGCCGGATTCAGCACCGATAACACCTATCCGCTGTTCAGCATCGCTCCGCTGCTGGAGATCACCGGCGCCAACGCACTCGGACTCTCGTTCGAGACCCAATCCGGCGTCGAGGTCTACGACAGCAGCGGCGCCGGCCTGGGCACGGTCGACCTCGGTGAAAACCTGTCGAACATCCTGGGAATCGACACCACCCAGTTCACCGTCAGCAACGCCGCTGCCGCCTCGGGGCTCACCGCCGCGCAGACCGCCGAGTTGCCGACCGACGGCACGGTCTACAGCATCACCGATCTCGGGTCCTTCACGAACGTCTACGAAGCCATCCCGAACGCCGATGGCACGGCGGCGTCCAGCATCACCGACACCTTGATCACCCCGTTCGGCAACATCGACCTGTCGAGCATGTTCAGCATGTTCGACGCGATCGCACCGCTGAACGCCGGCGATGTCGTGTCGGGTCTGGATGTCGGCGGCGCCGCCGCCGGCTTCGACTTCTTCGACCCAAGCACCTGGTTCTGACAACAGCGCGGCATCCCTCACTCGGCGTCACGGCTGAGTGAGGGTGCTGCGGTTACCCGCAGACCTGGCCCATGTCCGCGATACGCGAATCCAGGTCACGTCCGAGCTGCTCGTGCTCGGAATTCGGTTGCCCGACAAGATAGCTGACGTTCAGATGCTCAAGCGCACCGGCCATCGCACGGGCGGCGTCCGCGACATCCTGTGGCGCCGCCGGACTGTCGGCCAACCGGCCACGCAGGTAGGCCGCACCTCCGGTCAGGGAAAGCCTCGCGTTGGCGGCCACCGCGAGCTGACCGATCGGGTTCTCCGGGTCGGGGTTTATCAGGTGCATGTTCTTGGCCACCGCCTGGCGCGCGACCAGCGCTGCGGCGCAGACATCCGATTTCGCATCAGCGACTTGCTGTTCCGAGTATTTGCCCGACGCACCGGCTGCCGGGTGCCACACGCCGGCCACCGCCAGCCCACCGACGGCTCCGGCGACCAGCCCGATCGCTGCCGCTGCGAGCAGGGACCGTCGCCCTGAACTCACTGGTGCCTTGTCCGGCCGGGGCTTTGCTGTCCCAGCATATTCCGACGGGTGGTCCTGCTTCGCCGCCTCCGCAGAGTCCGGCTGAGCTTGGTCAGCCATTGGGCCATGCTACCCCGGCGTTGATCAATTTTGCCCGGGAAAATGCTGTGACCGGTCAGACTCGGATCTTCCCCTCTGCGGCGGAGAGTGCGATGTCGGTGCGGAAATGGCTGCCCGGCAAGCGGATCGACCGCAGTACCTCGTAGGCGTGCGCGCGCGCCGCGCTCAGGTCTTCTCCGGTGCCCACGACCGACAGCACCCGGCCGCCCGACGAAACCACCGCCCCGTCGTCGCGACGTTCCGTGCCGGCGTGCAGCACGCCGTCGGCCTCAGCGCCGACGATAGTGTCTCCCACCCGGGGCCGGCCCGGGTAGTTCTCCGCTGCCAGCACCACCGTCACCGCCGCGCCGTTACGCCAGCGCAGCGCACCGAATTCGCTCAGCCGGCCCGTGGCGGCGGCGTGCAGCAACTGCCCTAGCGGCGATTCCAGCAATGCCAGCACCGCCTGGGTCTCCGGATCGCCGAAGCGGCAGTTGAATTCGACCACGGCCGGACCGGTCGACGTCATCGCCAGGCCCGCGTAGAGCAGACCGGAGAACCGGCTGCCTCGCCGGACCAGTTCGGCCGCAACGGGTTCCACTACATCGGCGACGATACCCGCCGCCGCCTCCCGGGACAGCCACGGCAGCGGGGCGTAGGCGCCCATGCCTCCGGTGTTCGGACCGGTGTCACCATCGCCGACCCGCTTGAAGTCCTGGGCGGGAAGCAGCGGCACCACTGTGTTGCCATCGACCACGCAGAACAGCGACAACTCGGGGCCGTCCAGGAAGGACTCCAACAGCACCGGATGCCCGTCATCGAGCAGTCCGGCGGCGTGGGCCCGCGCCGCAGAGCGGTCCGCGGTCACCACCACGCCCTTGCCGGCGGCCAGCCCGTCGTCCTTGACCACCCAGGCCGCCTCCCCCGCGTCCGGGCCGAATCGGCCCAGGGCGGCGTCCAGGTCAGCGGGGCTGTCGACGATCTCGCTGCGGGCGGTGCGCACCCCGGCAGCGGCCATCACGTCCTTGGCGAAGGCTTTGGATCCCTCGATGCGGGCGGCGTCCTGGGACGGCCCGAAGCAGGCGATCCCGGCGGCGCGCAGCGCGTCGGCCACCCCCAGCACCAACGGCACCTCGGGACCGATCACCACCAGGTCAGCCTCGACCTCCCGGGCCAGCGCGGTCACGGCCGTGCCCGAGGTGACGTCCACGGCGCGTTGTTCGGCTATCGCCGCGGTCCCGGCGTTGCCGGGCGCGATAACCAGGTGATCGACCTTGGGATCATCACGAAGCGCCAGCAGCAGCGCGTGTTCACGGGCTCCGGAACCGATCACCAGAACGCGCATAGGCCCAGCTCCCTGCTCTCCACGTCGCTGCCGCACACGAGTCCCCAGCCTAGTTCAGGCGGATCACCAGCCGAGTCAGCCGCCCGCCACCATGGAATGCAGCTCCGCGATGGACCAGGGCGACGTTCGTTGGTGATCGCGGTAGCCCAGCACCGCGGGGACCGGCCGGTCGAATCGGCCGACGAAACCGCCGGACGCCAGGAACACCGCTCCGGTCACGCCGCTGGCCAGATCACTGGCCAGATAGGCGTACAGCGGGGCCACGTAACCGGCGGGTGCCGGATCCAGCGAGGCCTGCATGGTGAACTCATCCAGCAGACCCCGAGCGTGCAGGTCGCGGATGTGTTGCTCGTAGTCGGTGCCGGTGGACAGTCGCGTCCTGGCGCCCGGACAGACGACGTTGGCCCGTACGCCGTACTCGGCGAGCTCGGCCGCCATCGCCACGGTCAACCCGTTGATCGCCGCTTTACCGGCGGGATAGCCGGTACCGCCGTAGTCGCCCAGGAACGCCACCGAGCCGCTGTTGATGATCGATCCGCGGCGTTGGGAGGCCATGATCGGCGCGGCGGCCCGGCAGGTGTGGAAGACCGTGCCGAGGTGGGCGTCGAGCAGGTCTTGGAACTCCGCACCGGATATCGACAGGATCGAGGACCCTCGCGGTTCGGCGACGCCGGCGCAGTTGATCAGCACGTCAACGCTGCCGTATTCCTCCCGACAGGCCCGGACCAGCGCCACGGCGGTCGCCTCGACGTTGGCTGCCCCGGCCATCCCGACGGCTCGCCCGCCCGAGCCGGTGATCGCCTCGACGGTGCCGTTCACCGCCTCTGGGTCCCGGCCGTTGACCACCACCCCGGCACCGCACGTCGCCAGCAGTTCGGCGACCGCCCGGCCGATGCCGCGGCTGCCGCCGACCACGACGGCGCCCCGCGCGGCGAGCAGGGTCTCGGTCATTCGCCCTTCTGTTTATCCAGCACGGCTGCAACGTTGGCCTTCTTGTCCTCGCCCCTGCCCTCGGCGGCGGCCTTGTTGCGCTTGGCAATCACCTTCTCCACCGCGGCGTTCAACCCGGATCCCCGCGGGAAGCCGACGTAGTGGGTCAGGAAGATCGGCAGCTCGCGCATCTCGTCTTCGGTCAACTCCCCGTTGTGCAGCGCGGCGTTGACCTGGATCTCGGCCAGGTCCTTCTCCCCGAGCGCGGTGACCACCGCCAGCGTCATCAGCCGCTTGTCGCGCATGGAAAGCCCGGGCCGGCTCCAGATTCGGCCGAACAGGTGATCAGCGGTGAGCGCGAAGTACTCGCCCGGCATGTCGGGCATATCCCACGCGTAGACCTCGTTCATCTTGGCCAGGCCGGTACGGCGCAGTTCGTCCATCAGATCTCTCCTAGTCCTTGTCGTGCGGCACGCCCAGGCCGGCGGCGAGCTCGGTCAGCGCCACCTGGGCGAGCGGGAGGTCAACCCCGGTGGCCTGTCCCAATCCCAGTGCAAGGCCGAGGTCTTTCTCCCCGAGCCCGCGGGTGTGGGTGAACGCGTCGTGCAGGAAATGGTCCGCCGGCAGCGGCGCCGTCGAGTCCAGCAGCATGATCGCGCCGGGTCCGCCGGTGAGCGCATCGGTGTGCCGCACCACCCGGCCCAAGGCCTGCAGGTCGAGTCCGGCCGCCTCGGCCAGTTTCATGGCCTCGCCGGCCGCGGCGTAAGCGGTGAATGTCAACATGTTGCGCGCCAGCTTCATTCGGGTTCCGGCGCCGGGCTCACCGGCGTGGATGACCAGCGACGCCCAGCATTTGAACGCCGGCTTGATCTGTTCGTAGACCGCGCGCTGCGCGCCGACCATGGTTGCCAGCTGGCCCTTCTGGGCGGCACCGGCGCCGCCGCTGACCGGTGCGTCGATGACGTGAACGCCCTGCGGCTCGAGCGAGGCGGCCAACTCGGCGGCGGTGGTGTCGGCGATCGTCGAGTGGATCGCGATGACGGTCCCCGGCTTGGCGCCCGCCGCCAGTTCGGCGACGACCTCACGCACCTGGGCGTCGTCGAGCACGGTGACGCTGATGATGTCGGCGTTCGCGGCGACGTCGGCGACGCTGTCGGCCTGCCTGGCCCCAGCCTCGGTCAGCGGGGCCATCGCTTCGGCCCGCAGATCAAATACCGTCACGCCGCCAGGCCAGTCGAGAAGGCGCTGGGCCATCGGGGCGCCCATGTTCCCCAGGCCGATGTAGCCCAGGCGGGGCTGTTCTTCCGGGCTGCTCATGATCGGATGATCTGTCCGCCGTCGACGTTGAAGATCTGTCCGGTGATCCACGACGCCTGCTCGGACAGCAGGAACAGGCACATCGGAACCAGGTCCTCGGGCGTGCCCATCCGCGACAGCGGCAGCTGTTGCACCATCTGCTTGACGATGGCCTGCGGGGTGGTGACGCGGTTGGCCTCGGTGTCGATGGGGCCGGGCGCGATCGCGTTGATCCGGATGTTGCGCCAGCCCAGCTCACGCGAGAGCTGTTGGGTCAGGCCATTGATGCCGACCTTGGCCAGTCCGTAGAAATTCGCGTAAACCCATGCCGCGGTGGAGGACTGGTTGACAATCGCGCCGCCGCCGCGCTGCGCCATGTGTTCGTAGACGGCCCGGGTGCAGATCAGCGCACCGTCGAGGTTGACCCGCATGAACCTCTCGTAGTAGTCCCACGGCACGGTCAGCAGGCCGTCGAGCTTCATCCCGCCGAAGATCGCGGCATTGTTGACCAGGTAGTCGATCCCGCCGAACTCCGCCACCGTCGCATCGGCCATCGCCTTGGCCGACTCCGGGTCGGAGACGTCGACGCCGACCGCGAGGGCCTTGCCACCGTCGGCCACGATCTGCTGGGCCACGCCTCGAGCGCCCTCGACGTTGATGTCGGCGATCACCACCGCCGCGCCGCCGGCAGCCAATGCCTCGGCGTAGGCCTGACCGATCCCGCCGCCGGCGCCGGTGACGATCGCCACCTTGTCGTCGAATTGCCCCATCTGCTTACTCTCCATGCTCATGATCGTCAGTTCGCTGCTGTTGCAATGGCTTTGGTCTCCAGGTACTCCTCGAACCCGGCGACACCCATCTCCCGGCCATTGCCGGACTGCTTGTATCCGCCGAACGGCACGTCGGCGGAGTACCAGACCCCACCGTTGACGTTGACAGTCCCGGCGCGCAGCCGGGCCGCGACCGCGGCCGCCCTGGTGTCGCCGCCGTAGACGGTGGCCGACAACCCGTAGGGCGAGTCGTTGGCGATGCGCACCGCGTCGTCGTCGCCGTCGTGGGCGATCACGGTCAGCACCGGGCCGAAGATCTCTTCGCGGGCCACCCGTGCGTCATTGGTCAGCCCGGCGATCACGGTGGGCTCGATGAAGAAGCCGGCCGGCTGGTCGGCCGGACGCCCGCCGCCGCAGGCGAAGCTGCCGCCTTCGGTGATGGCCAGGTCCAAGTAGCTCTGCACGCGGTCACGCTGACGCGCCGAAATCACCGGCCCGCATACGGTTCCGGGCTTGTTCGGGTCGCCGGGCTTGATCGAGCCCATGGTGCCGGCGGCGATGGCGACCGCCTCGTCGTAGCGAGCCCGGGGCACCACCAGCCGGGTGGTGATCGCGCAGCCCTGCCCGGCGTGGATGCAGACGGAGAAGGCCGCGACCGAACAGGCCGCGGCCAGGTCGGCGTCGTCGAGCACCACGAACGCCGACTTGCCGCCCAACTCCAGGAACACCTTCTTGATGGTGGCGGCCGCGTCAACCATAACGCTGCGACCGGTGGCGGTCGAACCGGTGAACGAAACCATGTCCACCCGAGCATCTTTGGCCAGCATCGCGCCCAGCGTGTGGTCGGTGGAGGTGACGATGTTGACCACGCCCGGCGGGATGTCGGTGTGCTCGGCGATCAGCTCACCGAGCACCGCGGCCACCCACGGGGTGTCGGGCGCGGGCTTGAGCACCACGGTGTTGCCTGCCGCCAGCGCCGGCCCCAGTTTGGCCAGGTTGATCTGGTGCGGAAAATTCCACGGGGTGATGGCGCCGACGACGCCGACGGCCTCCCGCACCACCGACCGCAGGGTCGGGATGCCCATCGGGGAAGCTTTGCCGAGATCTTGTGTCCACTCGAAGTTTTCGCACGTGTCCGCGGCGAACCCGAGGTCTTCGATGGGGCCCTCCAGCTGGGCGCCGGCGGTGAGCATGCGTGGCGCCCCCACCTCGGCGATGGTCACTTCGCGCAGCTCTTCCAGATTCTTGCGCAGCGCGTCACGCAGCTGACGCACGCCCCGCACCCGCAGCTCGGTGTTGGTCGACCAGTCGGTCTCGTCGAAGGCCCGCCGCGCCGCGTCGATGGCACGGTCCATGTCGGCGGTGTCGCCGTTGGCCGCCTCACCGAGCACCTCTTCGGTTGCCGGGTTGACGGTCGCGAAGGCGCCGGCTCCGCCGGGGGTCAGCTTTCCGTCGATGAGCAGCCGGCTCATGCCGTCGGCCAGTAGCGCCATCAGTGCCTCCCGCAGCTTGGTCGCGGTGCCCGATCTTCTGAAAATGGACACCTGTCCGCTATTACCCGGACGAACCCTAGCCGCAGAATCGCCGGTCCCGCAACCCACAAGATCGGAAATCGTGATGCCCCAGCGGACTTGCCCGACTCAACCACCTTCGGCTACGTTGGACAGGTGTCCAGCGAATCGGTGGCGGCAGTCACATCGACGAATGGCGCCCCGACTGTGCCCGCGGAAGGAACGCGAAACCGACGCCAGGAGGAGACCTTTCGCAAGGTGCTGACCGCCGGCGTCGAGATGTTGCGGGAGAAGTCCTACGCGGACCTCACCGTGCGCGCGGTCGCCGCACGCGCCAAGGTCGCTCCGGCGACCGCCTACACCTACTTCTCGTCGAAGAACCACCTGATCGCCGAGGTGTACTTGGACCTGGTCCGTCAGGTCCCGTACTTCACCGACGTCAACGAGCCGATGCCCAGGCGCGTCAACCAGGCGCTGCGGCACCTGGCGCTGGTGGTGGCCGACGAGCCAGAGGTTGCGGCGGCCTGCACGGCGGCGCTGCTCGGCGGCGGCGGCGAGCCGGCGGTCCGCACGGTGCGCGACCGGATCGGCGCGGAGATCCACCGCCGCATCACCTCGGCAATCGGCCCCGGAGCGGATCCGCAGCTGGTCTCGGCCTTGGAGATGACCTTCTTCGGCGCCCTGGTCAACGCCGGCAGCGGCGCCTTCACCTACCACCAGATCACCGATCGGCTGGCCTACGTGGTCAGCCTGATCCTCGAATCAGGAGCATCGCGATGAGCCTGCAGGCATTGACTTCCGACCCTCCGATGCTCAACCCCTACGACTACGACTTTCACGAGGACCCGTTCCCGTACTACCGGCGGCTGCGCGACGACGCCCCGGTGTACCACAACGAAGAGCTGAACTTCTGGGCGATCTCGCGCCACCAGGACGTGTTGCACGGATTCCGCAACAGCGACGCGCTGTCCAACCGCGACGGTGTTTCCCTGGACCCGGTCTCCCGCGGCCCCCATGCCCAGCTGGTGATGTCGTTCCTGGCCATGGACGATCCGCAGCACCTGCGGCTTCGCACGCTGGTGTCCAAGGGCTTCACCCCGCGCCGGATCCGCGAGCTCGAACCGCAGGTGGTTCGGCTGGCGCGCCAGCATCTGGACGCCGCGATCGCGCCCGGCTCCGACGGCACCTGCTCGTTCGACTTCATCAATGATTTCGCGGGCAAGCTGCCGATGGACGTCATCTCCGAGCTGATGGGCGTACCGGAGGCCGACCGGGCGAGGATCAGGGAACTCGCCGACGGGGTTCTGCACCGCGAGGACGGCGTGACCGACGTCCCGCAGTCGGCGATCCAGGCGTCGATGGATCTGATGACCTACTACAACGAGATGATCGCCGATTTCAAGAAGAACCCAGCCGACAATCTGACCTCGGCGTTGCTGGAGACCGAGGTGGACGGAGACCGGCTCGGCGACCAGGAGATCCTGGCCTTCTTGTTCCTGATGGTGATCGCCGGCAACGAGACCACCACCAAGCTGCTGGGCAGTTCCGTCTACTGGGGTCACCGCAACCGTGACCAGCTGACGCCGCTGTACACCGACCGCTCCCGGATTCCGCTGTGGGTGGAGGAGACGCTGCGCTACGACACCCCCAGCCAGATCCTGGCGCGCGCCGTTGCGCAGGACTACACCCTGCACGGCATCACCATCCCGGCCGACTCGGTGGTGCTGCTGCTGCCCGGCTCCGGAAATCGCGACGAGCGGGTCTTCGACGACCCCGACGCCTTCCGAATCGGTCGCGACATCGGCTCCAAACTGCTCAGTTTCGGCAGCGGCGCCCACTTCTGCCTCGGCGCGCACCTGGCCCGGATGGAGGCCCGGGTGGCGCTCGACGAACTGTTCAGCCGAATCAGCGACTACCAGGTCGACGAGGCCAATGCCGTGCGGGTGCATTCATCCAACGTGCGCGGCTTTGCCAACCTACCCATCACCATCAAGGAGGCTTGAGTGCCACGGTTCGATCCACCCCCGGCCCGCCGGCCCGCCATCGTCGCGGGTGCGTCCTCGGGAATCGGCGCTGCCACGGCAGAAGAGTTGGCGCGCCGCGGTTTTCCGGTGGCACTGGGTGCCCGGCGCACCGACAAGCTCTCCGATCTGGTCGACAAGATCCGCGCCGATGGCGGTGAGGCGGTCGCCTTCAACCTGGATGTCACCGACGGAGACTCGGTGAAATCCTTTGTGGCGCAGAGTATCGACGCACTGGGTGAGATCGAGTTGCTGGTCTCCGGCGCCGGTGACATGAACCCCGGCCGCATCCACGAGATCAGCACCGACGCGTTCAACGACCAGATTCAGGTTCACCTGATCGGCGCCAACCGGCTGGCCACCGCAGTCCTACCGGATATGGTCGCCCGCCAACGCGGCGACGTCATCTTCGTCGGCTCCGATGTGGCACTACAGCAGCGCCCGCACATGGGTGCCTACGGCGCGGCGAAAGCGGCGCTGGTCGCCATGGTGCACAACCTGCGGATGGAGTTGGAGGGCACCGGGGTACGCGCCTCGATCGTTCACCCCGGTCCGACCCTGACCGAAATGGGCTGGAAGCTCTCCGCGGAACAGGTAGGCCCGATGTTGGAGGACTGGGCCAAATGGGGCCAGGCCCGGCACAGCTATTTCCTTCGTCCGCAAGACCTGGCCCGAGCCATCGCGTTCGTCGCGGAGACTCCGCGCGGCGCGCACATCGTCGACCTGGAGGTGCAACCCGAGGCTCCGCTGCGCGACACCGCCTCCGACCGCCAGAACCTGCAGCTGGGTGAGGAAGGAATGCCGAAATGACCGTCAGCACTGAGGTTCCCCGGGTCTCCGGGGGGCAGGCCGAGCACGGCCACCTCGAAGAGTTCCGCACCGACCCGATCGCGTTGATGGAACGGCTGCGGCAGGAATGTGGGGATGTCGGCTGGTTCGACCTGGCCGGCCGCAAGGTGGTGCTGCTGACCGGCGCCGAGGCCAACGAGTTCTTCTTCCGGTCCACCGACGACGAACTCGACCAGGCCGCCGCCTATCCGTTTATGACCCCGATCTTCGGCAACGGCGTGGTGTTCGACGCACCGCCGGAACGCCGTGCCGAGATGCTGCACAACACCGCACTTCGCGGCGACCACATGAAGCGGCACGCCAGCACCATCGAGCACGAAGTGCGCCAGATGATCGCGGATTGGGGCGAGACCGGTGAGATCGATCTGCTGGAGTTCTTCGCCGAGCTGACCATCTACACCTCGACGGCCTGCCTGATCGGCCGGAAGTTCCGCGAGGAACTCGACAGCCGGTTCGCCGAGCTCTACTACGAATTGGAGAACGGGACCGACCCGCTGTGCTACGTCGACCCCTACCTGCCGATCGAGAGCTTCCGACGCCGCGACGAAGCCCGCGTCAAGCTGGTCGAATTGGTGCAGGGCATCATGAACGGCAGGATCGCCAACCCCGAATCCGACAAGCGACGCCGGGACATGATCGACGTGATGGTGTCGATCCCCGACGAGGACGGCAACCCCCGGTTCAGCGCCGATGAGATCACCGGGATCATCATCTCGATCATGTTCGCCGGGCACCACACCAGTTCGGGGACCTCCGCGTGGACGCTGATCGAGATGCTGCGCAATCCGGACGCACATGCCGCGGTGATCTCCGAGCTCGACGAGCTCTACGGCGACGGCAGCGAGGTGAGTTTCCATGCGCTGCGCCAGATTCCGAACCTGGAGAACGTGCTCAAGGAGACCCTGCGACTGCACCCGCCGCTGATCATCCTGATGCGGGTGGCCAAGGATGAGTTCGAGGTCTGCGGCTACCCGATCCACAAGGGCGACATGGTGGCGGCCTCACCTGCGGTCTCCAACCGGATACCGGAGTCCTTCCCCGAGCCCAACGAGTTCGTGCCGGAGCGCTACAACGAGCCGCGGGAGGAAGACGTCATCCACCGCTGGACCTGGATTCCCTTCGGAGCCGGCCGGCACCGCTGCGTGGGCGCGGCATTCGCCACCATGCAGATCAAGGCGATCTTCTCGGTTCTGCTGCGCGAGTATGAGTTCGAGATGTCGCAGCCACCGGAGACCTACCGCAACGACCACTCCAAGATGGTGGTGCAGTTGGCCCGCCCGGCCAAGGTCCGCTACCGCCGCCGCACCAAGGCGTAGGAGGTCGAACAGATGGGCCGTTATGTCGTCAAAGTCGACCTGGACCTGTGCCAGGGCCACGCCATGTGCGAGCTGGAGGCACCCGACTACTTCCGGGTGCCCAAGCGCGGCAAGGTCGAGATTCTCGATGCCGAGCCGCCGGACGACGACCGTCGCCAGATCGAGGCGGCCGTACGTGCCTGCCCCACAAGAGCTTTGTCCATCCACGAGAAAGAAGACTGAACCATGCCTGCCTTCCCCCGAGACGAACTCGAAGCCTGGGTCCAACGCTGGTTGGACGCCAACCTGGAGGCCGAGCGCAACGGCGACTGGCGGCCACTGGCGGACTTCTACGCCGATGACGCCACCTACGGCTGGAACATCGGCCCCAAAGAGGACGTGATGTGCGTCGGGATCGACGAGATCCGAGACATCGCTTTGGGTCTGGAGATGGAAGGCCTGGACAACTGGCAGTACCCGTATCAGCGGGTGATCATCGACGACAAGCAGGGTGAGATCGTCGGCTTCTGGAAGCAGGTCGTCACAACCGGTGACGGCGCCGACGACCAGCGCGAGATCCACGGGTTCGGCGGTAGCTGGTTTCGCCTCAATGCCGAATCCAAGATCTCCTGGCAGCGCGACTTCTTCGACTTCGGTCACGTCTCGGCGCTGTACATGGATCTGATCAAGGCCGGCAAGCTGTCGAAGGGCATGCAGAAGCGCATCGAGCGCAGCCTGGCCGGCGAGAAGCTGCCCGGCTACTACCCGTTGGGCCAATCCCCGGTTCCGCTGTGGTGACGCCGGCGCAGTCCTGTCCGTTCGGTCCAGGTTTCGACTTCACCGATCCGGATGTCCTGCTGGGCGGCATGCCGATCGCCGAGTTCGCCGAGCTGCGCAAGACGGCTCCGGTGTGGTGGAACGAGCAACCCCGCGACGGCAACATCTTCGATGACGACGGCTACTGGGTGATCACCAAGCACCAGCACATCAGGGACATCTCGCGCGACAGCGATGTGTGGTCCACCAACGCCAAAGGCGCGGTCATGCGGCTGCCCGAGGGCATCACCGCCGATCAGCTGGAGCTGACCAAGGCACTGCTGATCAACCACGACCCGCCCGAGCACACCCGGCTGCGCAAACTGGTGTCGCGGTTGTTCACTCCGCGTTCGGTCGCGGTGCTGGAGGAGAAACTTGCGCACTCCGCCCGCGACATCGTTGCGGCCGCCGCCGAGAAGGACAACGGCAACTTCGTCGACGACATCGCAATGAAGCTGCCGCTGCTGGCGATCGCCGATCTGATCGGGGTTCCCGAGGCCGACCGGGAGAAGCTGTTTCACTGGACCAACTCGATCATGAACACCGACGATCCGGACTTCGATTCCGATCCGGCGATGGCCAACGCAGAGTTGATGGGCTACGCGTACACCATGGCCGAGCAACGCCGTAACTGCCCGGCCGACGACATCGTCACCCGGCTGGTCCAGGCCGACCTCGACGGAGAGTCACTCGGCGAGACCGAGTTCGCCTTCTTCGTCATCCTGCTCGCAGTCGCCGGTAACGAAACCACCCGCAACGCCATGACCCACGGCATCAATGCCTTTGCCGAGAACCCCGACCAGTGGGAGCTCTACAAGCGCCAGCGACCCGAAACCGCGGTCGACGAGATCGTGCGCTGGGCGACCCCGGTGCATTGCTTCCAGCGCACCGCCAAGGTCGACACCGAGATCGGCGGGGTGGCCATCAGGCAAGGCCAACGTGCGGGCCTGTTCTACAGTTCGGCCAACTTCGACGAGGACGTCTTCGATCAGCCGTTCAACTTCAACATCCTGCGCGACCCCAACCCGCATCTGGCGTTCGGCGGACAGGGCACGCACTACTGCATCGGCGCCAACCTCGCCCGTATGGAGATTCGGCTGATCTTCGACGAAATCGCCAGCCAACTACCCGACATCACCAAATTAGCGGAGCCGCAACGACTCCGGTCCGGCTGGATCAACGGCGTCAAAGACCTTCACGTCTCTTACCACAGTTCGCGGTGAACCCCTTCCGCCACCCCCTGTCGAGCTATAGGCTTTCAGCCGTGGGCGGCCCGCCGCCCAGATAATTCACAAGGAAAGCAGGTCTTAGGTGAAGACAAAGGGTGCGCTGCTCTGGGAATTCAACCAGCCGTGGTCGGTCGAGGAGATCGAGATCGGTGACCCGCAAAAAGACGAGGTCAAGATCAAGATGGAAGCGGCCGGAATGTGCCACTCCGACCACCACCTCATGACCGGTTCCATTCCGATGGCGGGCTTTCCGGTACTCGGCGGCCATGAGGGCGCCGGCATCGTCACCGAAGTCGGCCCGGGGGTGGAAGACCTGGCCCCCGGCGACCACGTGGTGCTGTCCTTCATCCCGTCCTGCGGCAAGTGTCCGTCGTGTCAGGCGGGCCTGCGCAACCTGTGCGACCTGGGCGCCGGGCTGCTGAGTGGCGTCGCGGTCAGCGACGGCACTTTCCGCGTCCATGCCCGCGGCCAGGGTGTCTACCCGATGACGCTGCTCGGCACGTTCTCACCGTGGATGGTGGTGCACCGGACGTCGGTGGTGAAGATCGACCCGTCGATTCCGTTCGAGGTCGCCTGCCTGGTGGGCTGCGGGGTGACCACCGGCTACGGGTCGGCAGTGCGCACCGCCAACATCCGCCCGGGCGAGGACGTCGCGATCGTCGGCGTCGGCGGTGTGGGCATGTCGGCGTTGCAGGGTGCGGTCGCCGCCGGAGCCCGCAACGTCTTCGTCGTCGAACCGGTGGACTGGAAGCGCGATCAGGCGCTGAAATTCGGTGCCACCCATGTGTACCCGGACATCCACTCCGCGATGGGCGGCATCATGGAGGTCACCGCCGGGCTGATGGCCCGCAAGGTGATCGTCACCGTCGGCGAGGTACACGGCTCCGACATCGAGAACTACATGATCCTGACCGCCAAGGCCGGAACCTGCGTGCTGACCGCGATGGGTTCCATCCTGGAAAACCAGGTCACGCTGAACCTCGCGATGCTGACTCTGTTGCAGAAGAACCTGCAGGGCACCATCTTCGGCGGCGGCAACCCGCAGTACGACATTCCGCAACTGCTGTCGATGTACTCCGCGGGCAAGCTGAACCTGGACGACATGGTGACCCGCCAGTACAAGCTGGAGCAGATCAATGAGGGTTACCAGGACATGCTGGACGGGAAGAACATCCGGGGCATCATCCGCTACACCGACGCGGATCGCTAATTTCAGTTGACTCTGCGCTGAGGGCGAAGAAGTACGAGAAGCGCCCGCCCTCGGCGCAGAGTCAACGGAGAATGGGCGACTAGCTCGATGTGGCGGGCCGGAACACCAGACTGGCCCGCAGCCTGGTCCGGTTGCCGACCATACCCAGGAAGTTGCCCTCCACGGCGAACTGCTTGCGGGTGACCGTCGCCTCGGTGTTCAGCCGCACGGCGCCGTCGTCGAGCGGGGTGACATCGACCCTGAGCGGCAGTGCCCCCGTGATGCCCTTAACGGTCAGCTCGGCGTCCAACTGGACGGCGTCGCCTCCGGCCGGCTCCCCACCATTGACCACCACGACGATGTCGGGGTAGCGGTCGCTGTTGAAGAAGTTCGACCGGCGCAGGTCATGGTCACGGGTACCCAGCCCGGTATCGATTGAGGCCGCCTTGATGTCGACGCGACCGGTCACGGTCTTGGCGTCCTTGATCTCGCCGCTGCCGGTGAAATCAGTGAAAGATCCGCGCACCTTCAGCGCGCCCCACATGGTGCCGTTCTCGAATCGGATACTCGACTGATCGGTATCCAGATTCCAGACGCCGACCGCCCCCGGACTGCTGAGAAACGTTGTGACAGTCGACATCACATCTCCTTTACCTGTTGCGTGGCGAACCCGCGATACCGGTACCGGCTCGCTGTCGATAATACGCAGTGGCGGCCGTTAATTCCGGTACTCGGCGCATATGCTGATGCCCATGACCACTGTCTTCACCAAGATCATCAACGGGGAACTGCCGGGCCGGTTCGTCTACGAGGACGACGACGTCGTCGCCTTCCTGACCATCGAGCCGATGACGCAGGGACACACGCTGGTGGTGCCCCGCGCCGAGATCGACCAGTGGCAGGACGTCGACGGTGCGGCGTTCGCTCGGGTGATGGCGGTCGCGCAGCGGATCGGCAAGGCGGTGTGCCGGGCCTTCGACACCGAGCGCGCAGGCATGATCATCGCCGGCCTGGAGGTCCCCCACCTGCACGTCCACGTCTTTCCCACCCGCAGCCTGTCTGACTTCGGCTTCGCCGGCGTGGACCGCAGTCCTTCGCCCGAATCGCTGGACGAGGCTCAAGAGAAGATCACCGCGGCGCTGGTCGAACTTCTCTGAGCCTCACCCGATCTCAGCATGTTCCTCGGCCGGCTCGGCCAGTAACTCGGCGTGACGCGGAATCGTGACCCGGAATGTGCAGCCCTTTCCGGGTGGGGAGCTCACCGCGACGGTGCCGTGATGCGCCCGGGTCAGTGAGTCCACGATCGAAAGCCCCAGACCGGTGCCGCCGCTGGTCCGCGCCCGCGACGAGTCCGTGCGGAAGAAGCGTTCGAAGACCCGCTGCACGTCCTGTTCACTCATCCCGGGCCCCTCGTCGACGACCTCGAGTACGGCGTCGTTGCCCTCGGTCCCGACCCGCACGGTGATCGCGGCACTGTCCGGGGTGTGTTGCAGCGCGTTGGACACCAGGTTGCTCAGCACCTGCCGCAGCCGGGGTTCGTCGCCGAGCACCTCCGGGGTGCCCGGACCGTCGAAGACCTCCAACTCGATGGTGCGCTCCGGTGCGATCGCCCGGGCGTCGTGCACGGCATCGGTGGCCAGCACCAGCAGATCGACCCAGCGGCGGTCCAGGGGGCGCTGCGCGTCCATCCGGGCGAGCAGCAGCAGGTCCTCGACGAGCAGACCCATCCGGCGCGCTTCGCTCTCGATGCGCGACATCAGCAGCTCGATGTCGCGGGCAGCGCCCTGCCGGTAGAGCTCGGCGAAGCCGCGGATGGTGGTCAGCGGGGTGCGCAACTCGTGGCTGGCGTCGGTGATGAACCGGCGCATCCGCTCCTCGGACACGCGTGCGTTGTCCGCCGACGCCACCGAGGACGCCACCGCCTCCTGGATCTGCGCGAGCATTCCGTTGAGTGCCAGCGTGAGCCGGCCGACCTCGGTGCGCGGATCACGCTCGGGCACCCTTCGGTCCAACTGGCCGGCGGCGATCGCGGCCGCGGTCTGCTCGACTTCGGTCAATGGTCGCAGGCTGCGGGTGACCACCACATATCCGGCGCCACCGAGCACCAGCAGCACCCCGACGCCGATCGCCACCCGCGACCAGGCCAGATATCGCAGGGTGGCGCGGGGATCGGACAGGTCTCTGGCCACGGTGATCAGCCTGCCGTTCTCGCCGTGCACCGACAGCGCCCGCCAGTGCACGCCCGACCCGTCGACCGAGCCGATCGTGATCGGCACCGGTCCCACGTCGTTGTCCGGCGGCAGCAGCGGTTCGGCGTTCTGGTCGTTGATGACGGTCCAGATGCTGCCGTCTGGGTCGACATCGCGGACGTAGAAGCTGGTCGGCGGCCGGCCGGGATTCGGGTCCCCGCCGGCCGCCACCGCAACCCGCGGCCGCTGCTCAAGCGCCCAGCCGTGGGCGGCGTCGATGAGCGTCTCGTCGATCCTGCTGATCAGGCGGTGACTGAGGATGGCGGTGACGGCGTACCCCTGCGCCAGCAGCCCGAAGGCCACCAGCGCCAGAGTGGCCGCGATCAGGCTGACCCGTAGCGGCAGCGCTGTGTTCAAGGTTCTGACCTTGCCCATCACGGGCGGGTGTCGATCAACGGGGCTCGCGCAGCACATAGCCCACCCCGCGCAGAGTGTGCAGCAGACGCCTCTCGCCGGTGTCGATCTTGCGACGCAGATAGGAGACGTAGGACTCGACCACGTTGACGTCGCCGCCGAAGTCGTAGCGCCAGACGTGGTCCAGGATCTTCGGCTTGCTCAGCACCGTCCCGGCGTTGATCACGAAGTATCGCAGCAGGGTGAACTCGGTCGGCGACAACGACACCGGTTGACCGGCCTTCCACACCTCGTGGGTGTCCTCGTCGAGTTCGATGTCGGCGAACGTCAGCCGGGAGTTGCGGGGCTCGCCGGCTCCCTTGCCGGCCCGACGCAGGATGACCCGCAGCCGGGCCACCACCTCCTCCAGGCTGAAGGGCTTGGTCACGTAGTCGTCGCCGCCGAGGGTCAGCCCGGTGATCTTGTCCTGCAACGAGTCGCGGGCGGTCAAGAACAGCGCCGGGGCATCGATGCCGTCGGCACGCAGCCGGCGCAGCACGCCGAACCCGTCCATCCCCGGCATCATCACGTCCAGGATCACCGCGTCGGGCCGGATCTCCCGCGCCCGGTCCAGCGCCGCCGGACCGCTGGAGGCCGTGTAGACCTCGAACCCCTGGAACTTCAAGCTGACCGACAGCAATTCGACAATGTTGGTTTCATCGTCGACGACCAGAATTCTGGCCTCCGGTGCAGCATCTTGTGCGGTTGTTGCTCCCATGACCCTAATTTGCTCCCAGTCGAGTGAACATCGTCTGAACACCGGCTGTGTGTTGGTTGTCAATCGAACCAACTGATACCGAGCGCGGATCGCCCCTAAAGCGTGTCGAACAATTGGCTGCGGTCGAGTCGACGAGGAAGCGAGCAATACGCGCCAACGCGGTGTCGGGCAGATCGGAGCGGTACCGTCGGCGTCGCTGGCCGGGTTTCGGGTCACATGACTACCGATAGTGATCACGGGTACCGACACGTCTTCGCTGGCCAGCGCGTTGTCGGTGTCGCGTAAGACACTGATCGATGATGGCGCGGCACACCACATTCCGGTTCTGTCTCGATCCGACGATCGAGCAGTGCCACGTGCTGGCCCGTCATGCCGGGGCGTCACGGTTCGCGTTCAACCAGTGCCTGCGTATCGCGAAAACAGCCCTCACCCACCGCCGCAACGCCCCGGACACGACGGTGCCGTGGACGGGGTTCGATCTGATCAACGCCTTCAACACGTGGAAGAAAACCGAGGACGCCGGCCGGATCTTCATCGTCGATGCCGGCGGCGACGTCGAGGTGATGGTGACGGGCTTGTCGTGGCGGCGCGAGGTCTGTCAGCAGGTGTTCGAGGAAGCCGCCGTCGACCTCGGCAGAGGATTGGCGGCATGGTCGGATTCACGGTCAGGCAAGCGCAAAGGCAAACGCGTCGGGTTCCCGCGGTTCAAAAAGAAAGCTGACAACACCGCGTCGTTTCGGCTGCGCAACAAGCACCCCAAGGGCAAGCCCGCGGCGATCCGCGTTGGTGAACACCGGCCCCGCTCAGTCACGCTGCCCGGCATTGGAGCCGTCACAGTGCACGACGACACCCGCCGGTTGCGGCGCATGATCTCCCAAGGTCGGGCGAAGATCCTGTTCGCCACCATCAGGCATCACGGGGGACGGTGGTGGATCGCTCTCAACGTCGAGGCCGCCGATCTGCACACTGCCCGGCAGCACCCCACCCGTCGGCCTGGCGATCCTGGCGGCTGGGTGGGTGTGGACCGCGGCCTATCGGCATTCCTGGTCGCCGCCACCGCCGACGGCACTGAGGTCGCCCGTATCGATGATGCGCCCAAGGCGCTGGCCACAGGCATCAAGCAGCAGCGGCGGTTGTCCAAGTCGTTGTCACGCAAGAGGAAGGGATCACATAACCGTAAGGATGCCGCGGCCCGGTTGGGGCGGCATTACCAGCGTGTCGCCAACGTGCGCCGGCACTTCCTGCACAAGGTATCGGGTGATGTGGTCAAGACCCACGACCGGATCGTCATCGAGGACCTGAACGTGGCAGGCATGCTGGCCAATCACCGGCTCGCCCGCGCCATCTCCGATGCCGGCTGGGCCGAGTTCGCCCGGATGCTGCGCTACAAGCAAGCATGGCGGGCCGGGCAGCTTATCGAAGCCGACCGCTGGTATTCATCGACTCGCCTATGCCCCGAATGCGGGGTTGTCGACAGCACGATGACACTGGCGGATCTGGTGTTCACCTGTGGGTGCGGGCATACCGCCGACCGAGACACCAACGCTGCGCGGAATCTGGCCTGCTGGGGCCACAGCCACCAGCACGGCACCTCAACCGATCCCCGGACCCCCAAGCAACGGGGCCGGGCCACCAAAGCCCGCCGACGGGACGGCGCTGGCCAACACCCTTGTGTTGGTGAAACCAGCCCGAAAGACGCGGGAACCGACGTTCATACCGCACCCGCAGCCTGAACCGACGACGCCCGAGAAGGGCGGTGGCGAACACTCAACCGGGCTGTTCGACACGCTTTAGACTGGCCGGATGGACCTGGCCAAGCAGTTGATCGCCGTGGCGACCGCTCCCGCACGGATCGGCCTGTCGATCGCCGACGCCGGCCTCGGCGTCGCAGGTGCGGCGCTCGGACTGGCCCGGCAGACGCTCGGGGAGTCCCCCAGCCAGGGTCCAGCCAACTCGATGGCACACATGCTGGGCTTGGAGGACACCATCGCCCGGGCCAACCGGCTGGCCAAGTTGATGGACGACGACGCTCCCCTGGGCCGCGCGCTGGCACCCGATGGCCCGGTTGACCGGTTGCTGGCGCCCGGCGGTCTGGTGGACCAGCTGACCGGACCGGGCGGGCTCATCGACCGCCTCACCGCCGAGGGCGGCGGGCTGCAGCGGGCCCTGCAACCCGGCGGCCTGGTGGATCAGCTCACCGATGAGGACGGGTTGATCGAGCGACTGCTGGCCGAGGACGGCCTGGCCGACCGGTTGCTGTCCGAGGGCGGGTTGGTCGACAAGCTGACCGCCCGCAACGGGCCGCTGGAGCAGCTCGCCGGTGTCGCCGACACCCTGAGCCGACTGGCGCCCGGCATGGAGGCACTGGAGCCGGCCATCGAGACCCTGCAGGAAGCGGTCATCGCGCTGACCATGGTGGTCAACCCGCTGAGCAACATCGCCGAGCGCATTCCGCTGCTGCCGCGCCGGTCCGGCCGGCGCCCGTCGTCGCGGCCGGTGCGCTCGCAGCGGGTGATCGACGCCGACATCCCGGGGACCGAGGGCCCCTGACCCGGCCGACCACCCCGTCCAGCGTGAAGTTGGCTTCACGCTCGAACAGCGGGAGTGAGGCTGGCTGCGCGTTCGGTGGCCGGCTGCCGTTAGGCTGGCAGCGCTAGACCCGCCTCCTTAGCTCAGTGGTAGAGCGTCGCTCTTGTAAAGCGGATGTCGTCGGTTCAATCCCGACAGGGGGCTCCGCCACCGACCGCGAATCAGTTGCGGGTCAGGTACTCCAGCACCACCCGGGTGAAGGCGTCCTTGGCCTCGATCATGGTCCAGTGCCCGCAGTTGGGGAACACGTGCACCTCGGCGTCGGGGATGGTCCGCATCGGGATCAGCGCCATGTCCAGCGGACTGACCCGGTCGTCGCGGCCCCAGGTGACCAGCGTCGGCGCCTTGAGCCGGTGCATCATCGCCCACGGCAGCGGTCCCTTGGACGCCTGCATCATCTTCACCATGCCGGCGAAGGCTTCCTTGCCGTACATCCGCCGGGCGCTGGCCAGGGTGTCGGGGTCGGTGGCCAGTGCCCACCGCTCCTCGATCAGCTCTTCGGTGACCACCGACGGGTCGTAGACCATCGAGTGCAGCCAGCGCACCAGCGCGTCGCGGCTGGGGTTGTCGACGAAGTCCTGCAGCAGCCGGATGCCCTCGGCCGGCCCCGGGCTGAGCAGGTTGGTGCCGATGCCACCGATGGTCACCAGCTTGCACACCTTGTCTGGGTTTCCGATCGCGTAACCGATGCCGACGCCGCCGCCCATTGAGTTCCCGACGATGCTGAACCGATCCAGGCCCAGCGCGTCGGCGAAGGCGGGCACCGCGCCGAACGCGGTCACCATGGGGTGCCCGCCGAAGTCATCGCTGACCCCGAACCCGGGGAACTCCAGCACCAGGCAGCGGAAGTGCTCGGCGAACGCCGGCAGCACGCCACGGTAGTTGCGCCATCCGGTCACGCCCGGCCCGGAGCCGTGCAGCATCAGCAGCGTGGGCCCGTCACCGGCTTCGTGGTAGCGCAGTACCCCTTGCTCGGTGGTGACCTCGCGCAGGGTCTCGTCGTGGCTCAACTCGGCCGGCATGTGTCTCCCTCTAAGGTCCCGAAACTCTTTAGACACGCTAACGCCGGACGCTGCCGGTCACGGTGTCGGGGTCGGGATCTTGCCTGCGCTCGCCCCGCCGTCGACGGCCAGTTCGGCTCCGGTCATATACGCCGAGGCATCCGAGGCCAGGAAGGCGACGACGTCGGCGACTTCGGCGGGCATCCCGACGCGGGTCAGCGGTGCCCCGGGATGCCCGCCCGGCCCGGGCCGGATGCCCAGGTGCGCGACCATCGGGGTGTCGATCATGCCGGGGTGTACCGAGTTGACTCGAATCCCATAGGGCCCCAACTCGATTGCCGCGACCTTGGTCATGCCCCGCAGCCCCCATTTCGACGCCCCGTAGGCGCTGTAGCCGGCCAGACCCTGCAACCCGGCCTGGGATGACACATTGATCACCGACCCTCCCCCGGCCGCCCGCATCGGTTCCACCACCGCCTTGACGCCCAGAAACGCCCCGATCAGGTTGACCCGCAGCATCGCCTCGAAGCCCTCGACGGACTGCTCGACGAGCGGAACCGACTGGCAGATCGCGGCATTGTTGACCAGTACGTCGAGGCGCCCGAATTCGCTGACCGCAGTCTCAACTACGGCCGCCCACCCGGCTTCGTCCCCGACGTCGTGCCGCACGAACCGCGCCCCGAGTTCGGTGGCGATGCCCTCCCCCTCGTCGGCCAGCACATCGGTCAACACCACCTTCGCCCCCAGCGAGGTGAACAACCGGGCCTCGGCGGCGCCCTGCCCGCGTGCTGCCCCGGTGATGATTGCGACCTTCCCGGTCAGATCCACCAACGTCATCTCCTCAGACCGTCTTCACGTCGAGGCCGGTGATCAGGACTTCGCTGAGCCGGCGGGGCAATTCGGTGAGCGCCGCGGTCACCACGATCTGACGTGGCAGGTTCACATATTTGCGGCGCCGCTCGACGGCATCGGCGACCGCATTGCCCACAAACACCGGATCCAGCGCTTCCCGCGGCTGCATCCGCCACCGCTCGAAGCGCTCGATCACCCGACGAGTCGGTCCGAATTCACGGATGTGGTCGATCATGTCGGTCTTGACCGACCCGAGCTGGACCAGCGTGGTGCCGACCGGGGTGCCGCGCAGCTCTTGGCGCAATCCATGGGTGAACTGGCTCAGGCCGGCCTTCGAGGTGCCGTAGAGGGTGAGGCCCGGCGTGATACTCAATGCCCCCATCGACGACACGTTGACGATGTGGCCCCGCCCGCGAGACATCAGCCGAGGCATGAGCTGCCGGCTCAGCTCCATCGGCGCGGCCAGGTTGACCTGCAGCACTTCTCGCACCGACTGCGCCGAGGTGTCGGGCAGCAGGCCGACGTGATCCAGGCCGGCGTTGTTGACCAGCACGTCCACCGGGCCATCGGCTTCCACCCGCTCGATCAAGGCCTCCACGGCCGCCGGGTCGGACAGGTCGGTCGGGTAGGCCTTGCCGTCGAGCTCCTTGGCCAGGATCTCCAGTGCCGCACCATCGCGTGCCACCAGTGCGACGTCGGCGCCGCGCTCGGCCACCACCTGGGCGATGCTCCTGCCCAGTCCGCGGCTGGCGCCGGTGATCAACACCCGAGCGTTCCTCAGTTGCATGGCGATCCTTCCGATAGGGCCGCGCGGAGCACCGCGCAGACGTCGTCGCTGGCCTGGGCCGCGAAGGGCAGGTGGTCTGCCAGATTGAAGAAGCCGTGGAAGCCCTGCTCGTACCGCGTGACGCTGGCCGCAACGCCGGCGCCTCGAAGCCGCTGGGCGTACTCCTCGCCCTCGGGGCACAGCGGGTCCAACGCGCCGGTGACGACGTGGGCCGGCGGCAGGCCGGTGAAGTCGCCGAGGATCGGTGAGGCCAGCACATCGGTCCGGTCGCCGTCGCGGCCCAGGTACTGCTCGGTGAACCACTGCATGTGGGCCGCAGTGAGGGTCCCGCTGCGGGCGGGCCGGGTACCTGACGCCGGCGCCTGCTTGCGCCGCTGGTCGACGACGGGATAGATGAGCAACTGGAACGCGATCGCCGGCCCGCCACGGTCGCGGGCGAGCATGGCCACCACCGCGGCGAGGTTGCCTCCGGCACTGTCCCCGGCGATCACCAACCGCTCCGGGTCGCCGCCGAGCTCGGCGAGGTGGGTGGCGACCCACTGGGTGGCCGCCCAGGCGTCGTCGACCGCGGCGGGGTACGGCGATTCGGGAGCCAATCGGTACTCGACCGACACCACGATCGCTCCGGCGCCGTTGGCGAGCCGGCGACAGCAGGAGTCGTGCGAGTCGAGGTCGCAGAGTACGAAGCCGCCGCCGTGAAAGTAGACCAGCACCGGCAGCTTCTCCCGGGACGTACCCGGGTCGAGCGGGAAGTAGATCCGCACCTGCATCGGGCCGGCGGGACCGGGAATGTGGCGCTCGTCGATCCAGCCCACCGGGACGGGTCTGGCCGGTCGCCGGCTGGCTTTCAGGCTGGCCCGTACCTCCACCGCGTTGCCGTTCCCAGCCGCGATGGATGCGAAGGCCGCGTTCATCCGGTCGGCCAGCTCGGTCTGCATCGAGGCGATATCGCTCACGCAGCGCAACGTAAGACGCCGACGCCGCCGGCAAATCCCAATGTCTCACTGTGCGAGACAACGTGTCGGGCCGGGCACACCGCTGGCATACAAGTGAACCGGACCACATCACGGCGATAGCGAGTGGAGCGACAAATGCGGCGTCTGACCGGCGAGGACAACAGCTTTCTGGCGTGGGAGAACGCCGCCCAGCCGCAGCACACGATCAAGGTGATGGTGCTCGACCCGAGCCGCGGGCAGCGGCCGCTCACCTTCGAGGCGGTCAAGGCGATGGTTCCGGGTCTGGTCGAGCGGGTCGAACCGCTGCAGTGGCAGTTGCTGATGCCCCGGTTGCGGCTCGGCCGGCCCTGGTGGGTCGCCCGGCCCCGCATCGACGTCGACCACCACGTACAGCGGGTCACCCTCGCCCCGCCCGGCGGTGATCGCGAACTGGCGCTGGCGATCGACGCGATCTTCCACGACCGCCTCGACCGCAGCCGACCGGCGTGGCAGCTGTTCTACATCGACGGCCTGGCCGACGGCAGGATCGCGCTGATCTGGAAGATTCACCACGCCGTCGCCGACGGAACGGCCTCGCTGCGCATCCTGGAGGCACTGTGCGGCACGGCGGCCCCGTCGACTTCCCCGCGCGACGAGCGACGGCCGGCGCCCTGGCACTGGCTTCCGCTGGTGGCGCGCCATCAGCTCGCCGCAGCGCTCGGCCTGCCTCGGGTGGTGGGCCGCACCGTCGCGGTGAGCCGGGTCATTCTGCGGCGCCGCCGCGACGGCAAACCGGGCTACGCCGCCGCGTTCGCCGCACCCGGGGCTCGCTTCAACGCGCCGCTGACCGCGGAGCGCCGCTTCGCCTTCCGCGGCTGCGACATGACCGTCATCAAGCAGGTCGCTCAGGCCTGCGGAGTGACGGTCAACGACGTGTTCCTGGCGGTCTGCAGTGGGGCGTTGCGCGCCTACCTCGACCGGCACGGCGAACTGACCGAGGAAGCGCTCACCGCGGTGGTGCCGGTGTCGATGCGCCCGCCCGAGGGCGACCCCTGGGGCAACAAGGTGGCCCGGTGGAACGTCGCGCTGGCCACCGACATCGCCGATCCGCTCGAGCGACTGACGGCGATCGCGGCGGCGACCCGGACCGCCCGCGAGGTTCAGGCCGAACGCGACCTGTGGCTGCAGCACGACTGGATGGAGTACTGGCCGCTGTTCTGGTTCTACTCGCGCGCCCTGCCGCTGATCGGTGAGCGGACGACGCACCGGCCGACGTTCAGCCTGATCGCATCGAATATGCGGGGGCCGCAACAGCTTTGCTTTGGCGGTGCGCCGGTCGAGCGGTTGATCTCATCAGGCCCGCTGGTGTTCCCGATGGGGTTGAACTTCACCGGGTGGAGCTACGAGGGCCAGCTGACGATCGGGGTGTTGAGCTGTGGGGCGCACGTGCCCGACCCGTGGCATATCGCCGACGGGCTGCCCCAGGCATTGGCCGAGCTGGCGAATGCGGCCTCAGCGGTCGAGGTCGTCGAGCAGTCGCAGTGCCAGCCGGCATCCGGTGTGGACGTCACGCCACAAGCGGGCGACCGGGTCTGAGGCGTCCAGCGCGTGGCCGCGGCTGCTGCCCAGAACGCGGTCGGCGGCCTCGCGCGCCCGGACGACGGCCTGGCGCTGCGCCCGCGCCGCGGTCCCCGGGTCCTGCGACAGCGACGCGACGATCTGCAGCGTGGCGGCGTCGATATCGGCGGCGGCCCGGGCGGCCTGCCGGGTCGACACCGTCAGATCTGCTGTCTCCGCGCTGCCGTAGGAGGCGGCCAGCTTCTCCTGGACCTGGGCGACGTGCACCCGCCACAGCCCGTCGGCGGCACCGGCCACCGCGGCACCCGCCGCAGCGCCGGTGATCACGGCGGCACCGTCGTCGCGCGCCGGGAATACCCGCTCGTCGGTGACCGGCAACTCCGTCACCGTCAGCTCGGCGAGGCCGGCGTCGGGCAGCCCAGCCGGTTCGGTGGGCACCACCGTCACGACGGCAGCGCGCGGCAGCAGCACCAGACGGTCTTCATCTGCTGCCAGCAGCAACCAGTCCGCCAGATCAGCGCCGGTGACGTCGCTCCACTGACCGGTCAGCCGCCCTCGCTCCAACCGGCCACCCGGACGTCGGCCGATCGCGACCCGCGCACCGCCGTCGCCACCCCAGATGTCGGTACCGGCGCGATCGGGCAGGACTGCGGCCCAGTAGGCCGCCGCATTGGCCATCGCGCAACGCCAGCCCGCGGATCCATCCTGTGCGGCCGCGGCCGCCACTGCGGCGACGAAGTCTCCGGCAGGCATGGATTGGCCGCCGAATCGCCTGGGCTGCAACATCTGCCAGGCACCCATGGATATCTCCTCGCGGACGTGCGGCCAGCGCCACAATGAATGCTATCCACGACACGAAGGGCGGCGCGCATGGCCGAGGGCGTGTTGGCGGCGGTTCAGCCGCTGCTGCCGGCGATAGCCGAGGCCGCCGACAGGGTCGACCGGGACGGTGCGGTGGCACCCGATACCGTCGCGGGCCTGCGGGATGCGGGCGTATTCGCGCTGCTGCAACCCGACGGTTTCGGCGGTCGACAGATCGATCCGGACAGCTATCTGGGGGTGGTCGCCGAGATCTCGGCGGCCTGCACCTCGACCGGATGGCTGGCCGCCGCGCTGGCGGTCAACTCCTGGCACCTGGCCCTGTTCGACGTTACGGCCCAACAGGATGTCTGGGGCGCCGATCCGGGAGCGCTGATCTGCTCGGCCTACGCCCCCACCGGCCGCCTCGAGCGAGCGGGCGACGGTTTCCGGCTGTCGGGGCGGTGGAGCCGCTGCGCCGGGGTGGAGCACGCCTCCTGGCTGATCGCCGGGGCGCTGGTGGTCGGGGCGGACGGCGCCGCGGAGGATTTCACTGTGGCACTGGTGCCCCGCGAGCACTACACCGTCGAACCGACCTGGAACAGTCTGGGGCTGCGCGGGATCGGAGCGCACGACGTGGTGGTGTCCGGCGCTCCCGTACCGGCCCCACACTGCTTCGGCTGGGTCAGTGACGCGCAGCGGGCCGCGCTCGCACCGCTGTATCGCCTCCCTCAGCCCACGCTGTACACCCACGCCGGCACCGCACCGCTGCTCGGCGCCGCCGCCGGCGTGCTCGACACGCACCGCGATCAGATGACGAACCCGCTGGGCCAATTGGCCATGGCGGCTGCGGGACTGGAGGTGTCCAGGCTGCAGATCCGGCGCAACCTGGCCGAACTCGGCGAATGCGCCCGGTCCGGCGGCGTCCCCAATGCCGAACTGATGCTGCGGGCACGCCGCGACCAGGTGCTTGCTTTCGAGCGGGCGATGCAGGCGGTCGAGCGCTGTATCGAGCGGGCCGGCGCCGATGCGGACGCACGGCTGGACCGGGTCTGGCGCGACATGCAGACCGCGCGGTTACACGCCGCCAACGACGTCGAGCGGGTGTTGACGGCGGTGGGACAGTTCGCCTTTGGACTGCCCGTCGACGACCTCATCCTGTGAGGCGGTCAGACCCAGGCGTCGGCGGAGATGGTGCGCAACACCCGAGACAGCATGCTGTCGGTCTCGTCCTCCCGCTGCTGGCCGTCGGCCGGTGTGGCCCCGCTCAACTCGTGGGAGATCCGGCCCGCGGCGCGCATGACGAATGGCGCGGTGCGCTGCAACCGGTGCATCGGCACCGCGCCCGTCAGTGACAGCCCGGCGATCAGACCGTCGCCCGCCCGGATGGGCGCCGCGACACTGGACAGCCCCACCGCCAGTTCCTCGGCGTCGTAGGCCAGCCCATGCCGGCTGCGGATCCGGGCCAGCTCGCGGTGCAGGGTGTCCCGGTCACCGATGGTGGCCCGGGTCCGTTTGGGCAGGGTGTCGCCGACGAGTGCATCCACATCCTCGGCCGGCAATCGCGCCAGCAGCGCCTTGCCCAATGCGCTCGCGTACGCCGGGGTACGTCCTGCCACCCGGGTCGGTACCAGCGCGCCACCGTCGCCGGCGACCTTGTCGAGATAGACCACGTCGGCGCCGAGCAGCACTCCGAGATGCACCACCAGCCTGGTGTCGGAGTACAGGCGAGCCAGCGTCGGCGAGGCCACGCCCCGCAGTTCGGCATGGTCGACGATCTGCGGCACCGGCAGCGGTGAGGCGGCCATGCCGTAGCCGTCGGGCCGATGCTGCACCAGACCGGCCGAGTCCAACTGGGTCAGGATTCGATGCACCGACGAGCGCGGTAACCCGGTGCGGGCCACCACCTGGTCGAGCCGCAGCCGTTTACCGGGCTTGTCGAACAGGTTGATGATCAGCGCAACCCGCGCCACCATCGACGTGGCATCCATACCCGGGCATTATCCCCGCGACATCACTGCCCCATCACGTATTTCACGGTGGGTCCGGCGGTCCAGCCGCCGTCGACGGCGATCTCCGCGCCGGTGATGTAGGCGGCCTCGTCGGACAGCAGGAAGCCGACGGCCCCGGTGATCTCCTCGGGCAGACCGACGCGGCCCATCGGGGTGTTCGGGTAGTGCCCCTCCCCGGGCTGGATCCCGACCTGCGCGGTCATCGGGGTGTAGGTCATGCCGGGATGCACCGAGTTGACCCGGATCTTCTCGGGCGCCAGTTCGACCGCCGCGATCTTCGACAGGCCGCGCACACCCCACTTGGATGCGCCGTACCCGGCGGTCAGCGCCAGGCCCATCAGCCCGGCGGCCGACGAGATGTTGACGATGGAGCCGCCGCCGGCGGCTCGCAGCGGCGCGATGACGGCCTGGATGCCGTTGAACACGCCCACCAGGTTGACCTCGAGCACACTGCGGAAGTGCGCGACGGGCTCGTGCTCGACCAGCTGCCCGGTCGCCACCCCGGCGTTGTTGACCAGCCCGGTCAGCCCGCCGAACCCGGCGCTCGCCGACTGCACCGCGGCTTCCCAGTCGGCCGGGTCGGTGACGTCGAGGTGGACATAGCGCGCGGCGTCGCCGAGCTGCGCGGCCAACCGTGCCCCGTGGTCGTCGAGGAGGTCGCCGATCACCACCTGGCCGCCGCCGGCGACAATGTGCTGAGCGAACGCGGCACCCAGGCCGCGTGCACCGCCGGTGATCAGGACGACTTTGCCGGCCAGTCGGGCCGCATTGGTGAGCATGGCCATAGCTTCGGGGCACGAGCGCCGCACGTCACAGCCTGTCCCGCCCAGCGGGACAGCGGGTGGGTGGGCGCGGCCAGGCTTTCTAGCATCGCCGGGCATGGAGACGAACGTGGACGTGGTGGTGGTCGGAGCGGGCTTCGCCGGCCTCTACGCGCTGCACCGCCTGCGCGGTGACGGACTGAGCGTGCGGGTGTTCGAGGCAGCCGACGGTGTGGGTGGGGTCTGGTACTGGAACCGCTACCCCGGAGCCCGCTGCGACGTCGAGAGTATCGACTACTCCTACTCCTTCGACGCCCAACTGCAGCAGGACTGGGACTGGACCGAGAAGTACGCCACCCAACCGGAGATCCTGCGCTACCTCAATCACGTCGCCGACCGCTTCGATCTGCGACGCGACATCTCGTTCGGGACGCGGGTGACCAGCATGGTCCTCGACGAGACCACCCTGTCCTGGCAGGTCCGCACCGACGCGGGCGGGGTGGTGACCGCCCGGTTCTGCGTGCTCGCGGTCGGGCCGCTGTCCAACGCCAATGTCCCGGCGATCGACGGACTGGAGTCCTTCGCCGGCGAGACCTACCACACAGCGCATTGGCCGCACGGCGGCGTGGACTTCACCGGCAAGCGAGTCGGGGTGATCGGCACCGGTTCCTCGGGCATCCAGGTGATCCCGCCGATCGCCGCACAGGCCAGCCGGTTGGAGGTGTTTCAGCGCACCGCCAACTACAGCATTCCGGCCGGCAACGCGCCGCTGGACGAGTCCACTCGCAAGGCACAGAAGGCCGGTTACCCCGAACGCCGGCGGCTGTCACGGGCCAGCGGCGGCGGCTCACCGCACGAGCCACACCCATCCTCGGCGCTTGAGCTGAGTGCCGAGGACCGCGACGCCGCCTACGAGCGACGCTGGCAACTCGGTGGGGTGCTGTACTCCAAGACCTTCCCCGATCAGCTGGTCACCCTGGCGGCCAACGACACCGCACGCCTGTTCTGGGAGAACAAGATCCGCGCGATCGTCGATGACCCGGCGACGGCCGAACTGCTGATCCCCAAGGACCATCCGATCGGCGCAAAGCGAATCTGCACCGACGACAACTACTTCCAGACTTTCAACCTCGACCACGTGCACCTGGTGAACCTGCGCGCCACACCGATCGAGCGGATCGACGAACACGGCATCTGCACCACCGAGGAGCACCACAATCTGGACGTCCTGGTCTTCGCGACCGGCTTCGACGCCATGACCGGGTCGGTCGCCAAGATCGACATCGTCGGGCGCGACGGCACCCGGCTCAACGACGCCTGGGCGCAGGGCCCGTTGACCTACCTGGGGCTGGGCGTTCCCGGTTTCCCCAACCTGTTCAACCTGACCGGGCCGGGCAGCCCGTCGGTGCTCGCCAACATGGTGCTGCACTCCGAGCTGCATGTGGATTGGGTTGCCGACGCGATCGCCTACCTCGGTACGCACGACGCCGCGGGGCTGGAAGCGCGCCAGGACGCCGCCGCCGACTGGGGCGCCGAATGCGCGCAGCGCGCGGCGGGAACCCTGATGACGCAGGCCAACTCGTGGTACCTGGGCGCCAACATCACCGGGCGGCCCCGGGTCTTTATGCCGTTCGTCGGCGGCTTCGGCGTCTACGGCCAGATCATCGCCGACGTCGCGGCAGCCGGTTACAAGGGTTTCGACGTCGTCGACGTTGCCCGAACGACCTGAACCACGGCACATGATGAGCTTTGTGTCCGGCCAAAACCGTTCCAATGAGCGAGCAGTAATCACCTAACTGGGCGGTGCGCGCCCTATCGTGCCTCTTCTGAGCCCCGCCCTTGCGGGGTTGTTCAAAGCAGATGCCTTGAGAGAAGGGAATCGATGTGTTTGTCCGACGCGGTTCGGAAGCCGTCCGATGACTCAGCCGGAGCAAGATCACAGGCGCGGGCGCATTTTGACCGCTGCATCGCGACAGGCCGTTAATGGCTACGAGGCGGTGTTGATGCGGTCTGTAGCCGATGCCGCCGGGGTATCTGTCAGCTCTGTGTATCACTACTTCCCATCAAAGGACGGCCTGCTGCTGGAATGCTTGCACAGCTGGTTGTGCGAGTTCACGGCTAGCAACCTACCTACCGCCGGCGCAACTGAGCGGCACCACCGACTGTTAGGCACCCTCGAATTGCTTACTGGCCAGCTGTCATCGGAGCCACGACTCGCAGACGCCATGGCACGCGCATATCTCAGTGCGACTGGCGCAGCTTCGAGTAGGGCTGAACTGGTACGGGACCGGCTGATACAGATTTTCACCGACGCCCTGCGGCACGACCAACCCGATTTGCCCGACCACAACCAACAGGTAGCGGCCCTGGTGGCAGATGTGTGGATCGCAAATGTCCTTGCAATCGCGCAAAACCGAACAACCGCACGTGACCTGCGACAGCGCCTGGAACACGCCGTTTCAGCTATCGGCAAAAATGCCCTCCGCCAGCGCCTTCGGGGAGCTGCCCTGGGAAGACTTTGACGGCTTGTGTGACAGGAACTTAACCAGATAGCGAGGCAGGCCTCGGACTGGTACGGCTACCGGCCACGAGTCAGCCCGAAAGTAGGCATCCGAGCCGCCATCGACAAAAATAATGCTGCCGCAGAGAAAGTCAGCAGAGTTCGACAGCATGAACACCATCCAGTCCGCTAGCTGACCAGCGTCTCCATACCCTCCTACCGGAACGGGGAATGCCCTGATCGCCTTGGCCTCGCCAGGATTCTGCAACTGTTCGGCCAGCAACGGCGTCATGATGGCACCCGGAGCGAGCGCGTTGAGGCGGATGCCGGCCCCAGCCCATTCGGCGGTAACCGCGTTCCGCCGCACCCAACGCGACGCTGCGATCTTTGATGCTGCGTAGATCATTGCGGCGGATCGGTTACCGAAGATACGGACAGCACGCAGTGCCTTATCGACATCTCCGGCAAGCAGGGCACGAATCGCGCGGCGAGGCACCAGGGGTGTCGTCGTAGTGGAGTTGCTCCCGACGACGACCACCTTGGCCTGACCAGCGCAAGCCAGCGCCGGCCGCAGGGCCGTCAACAAGTCGACGACCCCGAAGTAGTTGACTTGGGCGATCAGACGTTGCCGTCCGGGTACCGGTCCCAGACCGGCGGCGAGAATGGCACCGTCGAGCGTGCCACCACCGGCCTCCAAGGCAGCTTCGGCCGCGGCCCGCCGTCCCCCGTCGGTCGACAGGTCTGCCCGTATCTCCGCGTTTTGGATATCGATGCCGATGACCGTATGCCCGGCAGCTCGAAGCTTTTCAGCGGCTTGGCGCCCCATACCGGATGCCGATCCAGTCACTACGTACGTCCCCACCTGGCACCTCATCCTCAGTTCTGTTGATCGCCGGTCGGCAAGTCACTTGCCATCACCAGTCCAGCCACGCCCTGATACTCCGCAGCGGAGTGTCGAGCACGACTTCTCCGGGGCTCTGCCGTGTTGTCGACCCGTCCATTTCGGCGATCCGGTGCCGAATGCGAGTGGTCCTGTCGAGGGGATCCTCGTCAAAGTAGAGCAGGCGCATCCGCAGTTGCCCTGGCACGCCGGATGCCTCCTGCGACCGCAACCACTTCTACGCCCAAGGCTCGACAATGCTGCGCAGTCTGCTCCAATGGGCCGGGTTTACGGGCGATAAGCACCAGGTTGAATCCGTCTTCGGCGAGAAGCCGGGCGAACTCCGCTCCCACTCCTTCGGAGCCTCCGGCGATCACCGCCCACGGGCCGTACTTGCTCACGTCTGGCATAGTTCATCTCCTCTGTCGCTGGGTGCTGCCGGCGTCCACTGGCAGGGCGACGGCCGTGATGTAACGGGCCTCATCGGACGCCAGGAACAAGCACGCATTAGCGACGTCTACCGGCTCCACCCACGGAATGTCGAGCATGTTCATCACCTTGGCCGCGTCGGCGAATTCGTCGCGCGTTGGCGGGCGTTGCAGGTCGGGGCGAAAGGCGCAGCGCACGGCGTCGTTCTGAATGAGCGAAGTGTCGACGTTCGTCGGATGGACTGTATTGACCCGAACATGGTGCGGGGCAAGCTCATTGGCGAGGCTGCGCATCAACCCGACCACTCCGTGTTTGGCCGCACTGTAGTGGGCGACACCGGCCAGTCCTCGGAGCCCCGCGATGGAGCTCACCAGAACCATGGCGCCACCTCCGCGCGCGATCAGGTGCGGTGCGCTCACCTGACAGGTGTGGAACACGCCGGTGAGATTGACGTCCAGCATCGTTCGCCAGGCTTCTTCCGGCAGGCCGACCGCAGATCCGCGGGAAGTGATTCCTGCGGTGGCGCAGACGATATCGAGTCCGCTGTGCAGACTGATCGCGTTGTCGACAGCTGCGCGCAGCGCCTCCTTATCGCGTACATCTGCTACCGCAGCTGTCATCCGGCCGCCGACAGCGCCTACCTGGCGGGCGGTCTCAGCGAGGTCATCGGGAGTGGAGTGCGGCACCCGGACCGTATCGACCGGACCGCATAAGTCGATCCCGATGATCTCAGCGCCCTCCTGGGCAAAGCGCACCGCCTGCGCTCGCCCGATTCCACGGGCCGCGCCGGTGATCAGCGCGACCTTTCCGGCAAGCCGAGGAATCGTCATGTCTTCTGGGTCAATCCGGCGTCGACGACAAGTTGAGCTCCGGTGATATAGCGGGCACTGTCAGAAGCCAGGAACACGACGGCGTTGGCCACGTCGCACGGCTCCACCCACGGCACCGGCAGCAGGTTGCGTGCAGCAAGCACCTTGATCGCGTCGGCCTCGGTCGGATTGTCAATATCGGGGCAGAGTCTTCGGTAGGTGGCCTCGTTGCGAACCGTGGGCGTCGCCACCGCGCCGGGGTGCACCGTGTTCACCCGGATCCCCAGCGGGCCGAGCTCGTTGGCGAGCGTTCGCGCCAACCCCACCACCGCATGTTTGCTGGCCGTGTAGTGCGCACTGTTGGCAGTGCCGCGAATCCCATTGGTGGAGCTGATAATCACGATCGCACCCCCAGCCCTCAGGTGCGGGGCGGCCGCCTTTACCGTGTGCCAGACACCGGTGACGTTGACGTCGAGCGCCTCTTGCCAGACCTCTCTGGTCAGCTCCCAGGCGGGCGCGCCAGGGACGTGGATACCGGCGTTGGCGACAGCGACGTCCAGACCACCCAGCGCGGCCACCCCGGCATCGATCGCCTCCGACACGGCGTGGAAATCTCGGACGTCGGCAGTGCTGGTGAAACAGCGCCGGCCACGCTCGGCAAGAGCAGCCGCCGTACCTGCGAGGTCATCGACTGCCGCAGCGGTGTCGACAGCGATGACGTCGGCGCCCGCATCGGCGAGGCGTTCGCAATGCGCGCGACCGGTGCCGCGGGCCGCACCGGTCACCACGGCGACTTTGTCAGCGAGATTCGCCATCACAAGGCCTTGAGCAGATTGAATCCCTTGTATCCGGCATTGGCGACCTCGGCACAGATGTCGAGGTAGGTGGCGAAGCCGCCGATGAACAGCATGAAGACCCTGGGCTTTCCAGGGACGTTGGCGCCCACGTACCAGGAGTTCGCTCGCGGGAAAAGGGTGGCGTCAGCACGCTGGTTGCATTCGGCGATCCAGTTCTCGACGGCGTCTGACGTGGCCTCTATCGCCGCGTAGCCGTGCTGGTCGAGATGGGCGATGGCGTCCGATATCCACTGGACGTGAGCCTCGGCGTGCAGAACCATGTTGGCCAGCACCGCCGGCGCCCCCGGGCCAGAGACCAGGAAGAGGTTGGGAAATCCGTCGACGCCGAGCCCGAGGAAGGTGCGAGGACCGTCGACCCAGTCGTCGGACAACTTCTGCCCGTTGCGGCCCACGATGTCGATCTTGGCCAGCGTGCCGGTCATGGCGTCGAATCCGGTCGCCAGGACGATGGCGTCCAGATCGTAGTGCGCCGAAGTTGTTGCGACGCCGGCTGAATCGATCGACTCGATGGGCGTCTTGCGAACACTGACCAATGTCACATTCGGCCGGTTGAACGTCTGGAAGTAGTTGGTGTCGGTGCAGATTCGCTTGGTGCCGATCGGATGATCCCTGGGGATCAGCAGTTCGGCGACTTCGGGGTCGTCGATCACCGCACGAATCTTGCCTTCGTAGAACTTTCGGGCCTCTTCGTTGGCCTCGATGTCGATCATCTGGTCGGCGAAGGTCTTGGAGAACAACACCCCGCCCAACTGCCAGCGTTCCTCGAACGCCGCACGACGCTCCTCGGGCGTGGCCTCCATGGTCAGCTTCGGATGTGCCACATGCGGCGATCCCCCGCCACTGCGCCACGACATCCGGCGCCGTGTGTCATAGGTGGCCTTGGCGTGAGTGATCTCCTCGGCGGTCAGCGGGCGGTTGCCCGCGGGCACGCTGTAGTTGGGGGTGCGCTGGAAGACGACGAGCTGTGCGGCCTGCTCCGCGATGATCGGGATTGACTGCACACCCGAAGAACCGGTCCCGATGACGCCGACCCTCTTGCTGGTGAAATCCACTCCCTCGTGCGGCCAGTGCGCGGTGTGATAAATCTTGCCGCCGAAGGTCTCCAGTCCCGGGATATCCGGCGTCAACGCTGAGGACAACGGCCCGGTGGCCATCACCACAAAGCGCGCAACCACCGTCTCGCCGTTGTCGGTGGTGACCGCCCACCGCATCGTGTCCTCGTCGAGGACGGCCGAGATCACCCTGGCGTTGAAGGTGATCCCCGGCCGCAGATCGAGCTTGTCTGCGACCCACTTGATGTAGTGGAGGATCTCGGCTTGCGTGGCGTACTTCTCGGTCCAGGTCCACTCCTGCTGCAACTCATCGGAGAACGAGTAGCAGTAGTCGAGGCTCTCGACATCACAGCGCGCTCCCGGATACCTGTTGAAGTACCAGGTCCCTCCGACTTCGGGTGCCGCCTCGAAGACACGCACCGACAACCCCTGCTGCCGGAACTTGTGCAGGGCATAGAGGCCGCCGAACCCGGCACCCACCACGATGACGTCGAAATAGCATTCGGTCCCGCTGCTCACGACGGCTACCGTAGGCGGCTATCGCATGTCCCGGCTTCGACACTTCCCGATCAACGGGCATCGGGAAATTTCTCCCGTCCACCGGTGAGGTCATCCCACGGAATTCGCACACCTGCTGACAATGTCGGCCATGACCGATGCAGAATCTGCCGGCCGATCCGGGGTCGGCACACGGGCCATAGCAGTGACCGTCACAGCTGTCATAGACGAGATTCATGACGCGAAGTCGATGGTGCTGGCGATTCCCGACGAGCACCAGACCCGATTCGAATACCGGCCGGGGCAGTTCCTGACGCTGCGCGTGCCAAGCGACCTGACCGGCTCGGCCGCTCGCTGCTACTCACTGGCAAGTTCTCCGCACACCGATAACGCACACAAGGTCACCGTCAAGCGAACGAACGGTGGCTATGTGTCGAACTGGTTGTGCGACAACATTTCGGTCGGCGACACCCTCGATGCCCTCCCGCCGTCAGGGCAATTCACGCCCGCGGATCTGGACGAGGATCTTCTGTTGTGGGCAGCGGGCAGCGGGGTCACCCCGGTGATGTCGATTCTCAAGTCGGCACTGGCCGCGGGCACCGGACGGGTGGTGCTGTGCTACGCCAACCGTGACGAGAGCTCGGTCATCTTCGCGGCCGAACTGCGTGACCTGGCGGCGCGATATGCCGGTCGGCTCACAGTTCTGCACTGGCTCGAGTCGATTCAAGGTCTGCCGACCCGTGCCCAGTTGGGGGGCTTCGCCCGGATGTTCACCAGCTACCAGTCATTCGTATGCGGCCCCGAGCCGTTTATGGCGGTGGTGAAAGAGGCGCTGCGCGAGGCCGGCGTGCCACGCGAGAACATTCACCTCGAAGTGTTCCGGTCGCTCACCGGTGACCCGTTTGCCGAAGTCCCGATCGAAGATGTCGCCGGCGACGCGGAGGCGGCCGACGCGGAGGTCAGCATCGACGGGCAGACCCATCACCTCTGCTGGCCCAAGTCCCGCAACCTGGTGGACGTGATGCTCGCTGCGGGCATCGACGTTCCGTTCTCCTGCCGGGAGGGCAACTGCGGCTCGTGTGCGGCAACCGTGGTCGAAGGACAGGTCGATTTGGGCAATGCCGCGATCCTCGAACCCGAAGACATCGCCGAGGGGTTGTTCCTGGCCTGCCAGGCACGCCCGTTGTCCAACAAGCTGCATGTCGAGTTTTGATCTCAACGGTGAATGTCGTCCGCTCACCGGGACGACGTAACCAGCCGCGCACGTGCTACGTCCACCATCGTTGGCATGACTAAACGGGTGATCGACCGCGTCGCGGAGCTGGCCGACCAGTTGCGCGAGCAAGCCGAAGAAGCCGAGAAGATCGGCAAGCTGACCGACAACACGGTCAAGTCGATGAAGGACATCGGCAGCATTCGGCTGTTGCAGTCGAAGAAGCACGGCGGGCTGGAGGTGCACCCGCGTGAGTTCGCCGAAACGGTGATGGCGACGGCCGCGCTGGACCCGTCCGCGGGGTGGATCAACGGTGTGGTCGGCGTTCACCCGTACCAGCTCGCCTACGCCGATCCCCGAGTCGGCGAAGAGATCTGGGCCGACGATGTCGACACCTGGGTGGCTTCGCCCTATGCTCCGCAGGGGGTCGCCAAGCCCGTTGACGGCGGCTACCTCTTCAACGGCCGCTGGCAGTTCAGTTCCGGGACCGACCACTGCGACTGGATCATCCTGGGCGCCATGATCGGCGACGCCGAGGGCAAACCTTTGATGCCCCCGCAGATGCTGCACATGATCCTGCCGCGCAAGGACTACCAGATCGTCGAAGATTCCTGGGACGTCGTGGGATTGCGAGGCACCGGTTCCAAGGACGTCATCGTCTCCGATGCCTTCGTGCCGAACTACCGCACGATGGATGCGCTTCAGGTCATGGACGGTACCGCCCAGCGCGAGGCCGGAATGACCGAGCCGCTCTATCTGATGCCGTGGTCGACGATGTTCCCGCTCGGCATCTCTTCGGCGACGATCGGCATCGCCGAGGGCGCCTTGGCCGCCGCGCTGGACTACCAGCGCTCGCGGGTGAACTCCAGCGGCGTTGCGATCAAGGACGACCCCTACGTGATGTTCGCCATCGGCGAAGCCGCAGCCGACATCAACGCCGCTCGTCAGGAACTCCTGGCCAACGCCGACCGCATCTATGACATGGTCGCCGCCGGCAAGGAGGTCTCGTTCGAGGATCGAGCGGCCGGTCGCCGGACACAGATCCGCGCGGTGTGGCGGGCGGTCTCCGCGGTCGACGAGCTCTTCGCCCGGTGCGGTGGCAACGCGACGCGGATGGACAAGCCTCTGCAGCGATACTGGCGCGACGTTCATGTCGGACAGGTGCATGCCATCCACGCCCCGGGAACGGTCTATCACGCCTCGGCACTGAGCTCGCTGGGCGTGGACCCGCAGGGCCCGCTGCGGGCGATGATCTAGGGGTTGCCCAGTGAGCCCGATCAAGAGCCTCGGCTACGTTACGGTACAGGCCACCGACATCGAGAGATGGCGCCACTTCGCCTTCGGGGTACTGGGTTTCGCCGAAGGCAGCGGACCCGATCCGGAATCGCTCTACCTGCGGATGGATGAACGTGCCGCCCGGATCGTTGTGTCCCCGGGCGACACCGACAAGATCGTCACCGTGGGCTGGGAAGTGCGTGACCGTGCCGACTTGCAGACCGTCGCGCATACCCTCGCGGCCGCCGGCATCCCGTACAAGCAGCTGTCGCCGGCCGAAGCAGACACCTGCCGCGTCGAAGAGGTCATCGCGTTCGAAGACCCCGCCGGTACCTCACTTGAGGTGTTCCACGGCCCGGTTCTCGACCACAGCCCGGTCATCACGCCGTTCGGAGCGAAATTTGTGACCGGCGATCAGGGGCTGGGGCATGTGGTGCTGCCCGCTCTCGATGTCAATGGTTCGTTCGACTTCTACACCGAGGTGCTGGGATTCAAGTCACGCGGGGCCTTCCGGGTCCCGACGCCGCCGGAGTTCGGGCCGGTGCGCGTGCGCTTCCTGGGTGTCAACCAGCGCCATCACAGCCTGGCGCTGTGCCCCGCGGCGACCCTGCGCGATCCCGGGCTGATCCACCTGATGGTCGAGGTCGACACGCTCGACGCCGTCGGCCAGGCACTCGACCGGGTCAACAAAGACGGTTTCCAACTGTCGTCGACGTTGGGTCGGCACACCAACGACAAGATGGTGTCCTTCTATGTTCGCGCCCCCGGAGACTGGGACGTCGAGTTCGGCACCGAGGGCATGCGCGTCGACGAAAGTCATTACACCGCCGAGGAGATCACCGCCGACAGCTATTGGGGCCACCAATGGGTTGACGACCTGCCCGCGGCGATGCGCCCGTGACCGGTGACGTCTCCTCCGTTCCCGCCGGTGATGTACGCAATTGGGACCACGAGGTTGATGTCGCCATCGCCGGATTCGGGGTGGCGGGCGCCGCTGCCGCCGTGGAGGCGGCCCGCGCCGGCGCCGACGTCCTGGTGCTCGAGTGCACCGGATCGTGGGGCGGGGCAGCGGCGATGGCCGGTGGATTCATCTATCTCGGCGGCGGGACGCCGTTGCAGGCGGCGTGCGGCTTCGAGGATTCCGTCGACAACATGGCGGTATTCCTGAATGCGGCCATGGGCCCCGGTGCTGACGAGAATCGGATCGCCGACTACTGCGCGGGCAGCGTGGGACACTTCGAGTGGCTGGTCGGCTGCGGAGTGCCTTTCAAGGCCGAGTTCTTCGGCGAGCCCGGCTGGGAACCGCTGGGCGACCAAGGGCTGATGTACTCCGGCGGGGAGAATTCCTATCCGTTCAACACGATCGCCACTCCCGCACCGCGCGGGCACATCCCGCAGATGTCCGATAAGAAGCAGGGCCAGGCCAGCGCCGGCTACATGCTGATGAAGCCACTCGTCGACACCGCCCTGGCCGCGGGCGCCCGAGCGCTCTACGACATTCGCGCGCAACGACTCGTCGTCGAATCCGACGGTCGGGTCGTCGGCGTCATCGCGCGTCAGTACGGCACCGAGGTCACCGTCCGCGCACGCCGCGGGGTGGTGCTGGCGACGGGCAGCTTCGCCTACAACGACGCCATGGTGGCGCAGTTCGCTCCTCGCATCGCCGGCCGGCCGGCGGCATCGGTGGAGCAACACGATGGTCTATCGATCCGGATGGCCCAGGCCCTGGGCGCCGATCTTGCCCACATGGATGCCACCGAGGTCGCCATCTTCATCGACCCGCAGCAACTCGTGCGCGGCATTGTGGTCAACGGTCGGGGCCAGCGCTACGTGGCCGAGGACACCTACCCGGGCCGCATCGGGCAGCTGACGCTCTACCACCAGGACAACACGGCATATCTGATCCTCGATGACACAGCCCACGAAGCCGCGATGGCCTCGGCTTCACCGAGACTCATGATGCGCCCGCCCACGTGGGTCGCCGACACCGTCGCCGACCTGGAATCCGAGATGGGACTGGCCCCCGGCGCGCTGCAAGCCACGGTCGCCGCCTACAACGACGGCGCAGCGCGCGGGGCGGACCCGCTACTGCACAAGAAGGCGCAGTGGCTGACGCCCATCGGCTCGCCGCTCGGGGCCATTGACCTGCGCGAATGCACCGGCGGGTTTACCCTCGGCGGTCTGGCCACCACGCTCGACGCGGAGGTGCTGCACGTGAGCGGCGAGCCTATCCCCGGTCTTTACGCGGCGGGACGTTCTGCCGCCGGGCTGGCCGCCTGGGGTTACGCCAGCGGGGTCTCGCTCGGCGACGGCAGCTTCTACGGTCGGCGGGCGGGTCGTAGCGCCGCACAGGCCTGATCGGGCGCGCATGCCGCTGCGGCTGTGCCGCAACCCGAATCCAGCTATCGGTGTGACAACACCCACATCCATGTGGTAGATATATGACCATTAGGCATATGCCTATTAGAAATATGGAGGAGATCACCGATGCCCCCCGCAACCGCGTTGCCCACAACCGCTCCCAAGGCCGCAACCGAGACCCCCAGCGCCGTCATCGACCGGGTCTCCCTGGTCCTTGACGCGTTCGACGGACCCGGGCGTCTGACTCTGGCCCAGATCGTGCGCCGGACGGGGCTGCCGCGGTCGTCTGCGCACCGGATGCTCGAACGCCTTGTGCAGCTGCGCTGGCTGCGCCGCAGCGGACGCGACTACGAACTGGGGATGCGGCTGGTCGAACTCGGTTCGCTGGCCGTGCACCAGGACCGCTTGCACAAGGCGGCCATCCCCAAGCTGCACGAACTGCACGCGGCAACCGGCTTGGTGGTCCAGCTCGCTGTTCTCGACGGCCCCGATGTGGTGTACATGGAAAAGGTCGGCAACCGGATGACCGCAGCGCTCCCGTCCCGGGTCGGTAGTCGCCAGCTGGCGCATTGCACTGCGCTGGGCAAGGCCATGCTCGCCTTTGCCGACGGGTGCGACACTGACTCGTCGGGTTCCGGTCTGCTCCCCCGTCAAACCAAGTACTCGATCTCCACTCACGCTCACCTCCGTGACGAGCTGTTTAAGGTACGTTCCCGCGGCATTGCCTTCGACCGCGAGGAGTCGCTGCCAGGCTTCGGCTGCGTCGCCGCGCCTATCGGCGAGCCCGGTGAAGCGGTTGCGGCGATTTCGGTCTGCGGTCCGATGAACCAGATGACGTTCGACCAGCGCCTGGCCGCTCCGGTGCGGATCGCCGCGATGGGCATTTGGCGGGCCGTAGACTGCGGGCCGATCCGAGTGGCGCCCACGCTGCAGCAGATGCGGCCACTACGCGCAGGTCCGGCCGCAGGCTCAGCGGTTCACCGCGCGAGCCTGCAGCTCGCATGATTCTGGATCCTCAGATCGCCGGCATCATCGATGTGCTGGACGCCGGATTCCCGCCCGTCCACACAATGAACGGCGACGAAGCCAGAGCCGCCATCAGCGCCCGTTTCACACCATCGGCGAATCCCGAACCCGTGGCCGAGGTGCGCGACCGCACCGTCGCCGGGCCCGACGGACCTGTTCAGATCCGGATCTATCGCCCCAACGCAGCGAGCCCTTCCCCGGTCCCGACTCTGGTCTACGCCCATGGCGGCGGCTGGGTGTTCTGCGATCTGGACAGCCACGACGGTCTGTGTCGCGATTTCGCGAATCGCCTTCCCGCCGTCGTTGTCTCGGTGCACTACCGGCGCGCATCCGAAGAGGGCCGGTGGCCCGCTGCGGCGGAGGATACTTACGCCGTCACCGCCTGGGCAGCAGACCACATCGGCGAACTCGGTGGTGATCCCACCACATTGCTCGTCGGCGGCGACAGCGCCGGCGGCAATCTGGCCGCCGTGACTGCGCTGATGGCGCGAGACCGGTCCGGACCATCTCTCGCCGGCCAGTTGCTGCTGTATCCGGTCATCGCAGCCACCTTCGACACGCCGTCCTACCGCCAGTTCGGTCGCGGCTATTACAACCCGCTGCCTGCACTGCAGTGGTATTGGGACCAATACGTGCCCAAAGCTGCCGACCGGACCAACCCCTACGCATCACCCTTGCATGCCGCGGACCTCTCCGGGCTGCCACCGACCGTCGCGGTGATCGCCGGCCACGACCCGTTACGCGATGAGGGGCTCGCCTATGCCGAAGCGCTGCGACGGGCGGGCGTGCCAACGGTACAGCGCTACTTCGAGGGCGCCGTCCACGGATTCATGACGATGCCCACCCTCGACATCTGCGAGCGGGCACGTAAACAGGCGTGTGCCTACCTCACCGGGATCTTGCCCCGGCCAGTCAAAAAGTGACTGATCGGCCTTTTACCGCAACGGATTCCGCAGCAGGGGCCAACGACGCCGCGGCACCGTAACGCTGGGTGGGGTCGAGCACACAATGGGTGCGTGCGAACACCGTCACCATGCACTTGTTGCAGTGAGTGCAGCGACTACGCACATCGGCGTCCTCGATCATCCTGTTGACCAAGTCTGGCTCGCGAAGCAGTGCCCGGCCCATGGCCATGAAATCGAACCCCTCACGCATACCGGTCTCCAAGTGCTGACGATTGGTGATACCGCCGAGCAGGATCAGCTTGGTATTGCGCATCACGGGTACGAACTGGCGAGCCGCCGAGAGCATGTAGAGGTCCTCATACGGGTAATTGCCCATCGCCCATTTGCCCGCCACCCGAACCCCGGGGCGCATTGCCGGCGGCATGATCCGGGCGAATTCACGCACCGGCACGTCTCCCCGGAACAGGTACATCGGTTTGAAAACCGAGGAACCCTGCGTCAATTCGATGGCGTCCAAGGTCGCGTCGTTGTCGAGCAACTGTGCCGTGCGCAATGCCTCATCGATCCAGATACTGCCTGGCAGGCCGTCATCCATGTCGAGTTTCGCGATCACCGCGATACGCCCTTGCACGACTTCGCGGACGCGTTCGGCGATCTCCCGAACCAGCCGCGATCGGCCGTCGATGTCTCCTCCGTATTCGTCCTTGCGGCGGTTGATCAACGGGCTCAGAAATGAGCTCGGTAGGTACAGGTGACCGAAGTGCAGCTCAACCGCATCGAATCCGGCGTCGACGGCCACCTGCGCCGCGGCGGCGAATTGGTCAATGACAGCGCGGATCTCGTCACGACCAATCTCGCGGCAATAGGCCAACGAGGTGGGATTGACAAAGCGGCTCGGCGCCACCGCAGTCACGCCGGTCAGCTTCTTCTGCGCCACCACACCGGCGTGACCGAGTTGAGCCGAGATCGCCGCACCCGCGCCGTGCACCGCGTCGGTCAGCTTCTTCAGACCGGGAAGCGCCCGCGAATCCATGACGATCTGGCCCGGCGCGCTGGCGCCTTGCGGGGACACACAGCAGTACGCCACGGTGGTCATCCCGACGCCGCCCTCGGCGAAACTGAGGTGGAAGTCGATCAGATCGCCGGTGACCAACCCCTCTGGAGAACGGCCCTCGGATGTCGCGGCTTTGACGACCCGGTTACGCAGTCGAACCGGACCAAGCTCGGCCGGCGCGAACGGATTCGGGCTGAGATCTACCATGGGCCAACCGTCATCCTCAAGGGGTGCCGCCGTCAACGGTGGTCTCCCGATGTCTGGGACTACAACCGTGCACAGACCCGACGGGGCTCTAGCCTTGCCGCCATGGCAGACGGTGAAGTCTTCGTCATCGACCGGGTGTTGGCCAAACCGGGCCAGGCTCGACACTTCGTCGACCGCTACCTCGCCGAGTATGCGCCCGGAGCGAGGGAACGTGGGATGACCCTGCTGAACGTACTGGTCAGTCCGCCGATCTGGTTCAGCGACCAATCGAATACGGTCACGATCACCTGGTCCCTGCCCAGCCCGCTGGCCTGGTGGCAGATGACGTGGCAGGGACGTCCGGATCCCACTCTGGGGCAATGGTGGTCGTCGATCGAGGCGTTGGTGGTGGAGCGGACCCGCTCGGTCGCCGCGGGTGCCGACGACGTCGACGCCCTGTGCGCTATGGAGGCGGGGACCGATGTTTAACGTCACCCGACTCCTCGACGTCGCGGCAGACGATCACGACCGGGTGCTCGCAGCAATCCGCGCGGCAGCCGAGCACAGTGGGGCGCTGCGATGGATCGTGGAACCAACCGAATCCGGCTCCCGTAACGGCGGTGACGTGCTGACACACCTGCGCTTCGCCGACCAGGAGCACTGGCAGGCCGCGGAGTCGCGTCTAGCCCGGGCACTGGACGATCCGGCGATCACCCGGATCAATGGGGCGAGCTACCCGGGAGACCCCACCTGCGGTGGCAGCCCGGGCACGGTGTATCGAACACTGCTGCTGCGGGTGCAGCCCGGTACCGATCCGGCCACCGTGGCTCGTTTCGAAGCGGAGCTGGCATCAATGACGCACTACGTCGCCACGATTCGCGCATGGCAGCTCAGCCGGGTGATCGAACCCGTGGGCGCCACGGCATGGACGCACGTCTTCGAGCAGGAATTCACCGGTGTCGCCGGCCTGATGGGCCCGTACCTGATGCACCCGATCCACTGGGCGGTGGTGGATCGATGGTTCGATCCGGAGAGCACCGACATGATCGTTCGGGACCGGGTGTGCCACAGCTTCTGCACCGTGGATCGCTCCGTGTTGCATCCATCTCGATAACCAGCACGCCGCTTCGTGGCGGCCCGTCAGAGACCGGCGGGCAGGATGTTGGGGTTGGCGGCCTTCGGCGGCTCGAGCGGTGGCAGTCGGGTGGTGCCGTCGAGGCTGTGCACCGCCAACTGCTGTGTCCACGGGTAATGCAGGCTGAAGGCCACCAGGCCGGTACGCACGGCGGCCGGGAGGTGGCACATCGCCAATACGGTCTCGGCGAGGTACTCCACCGGTTCGGTCGGGAACTCCTCGGGTATCAGGCTGTCGGCGCCGGGGGTGCGTACCGCGCTGGAGGGGCCCACGACGTTCACCGCGATGTTGGAGTCCAGCAATTCAGCCGCCACCCCTTGGGTGAGCCGGTGCAGCGCCGCCTTCATCGACGCGTAGACCACATCCCCGGACGACTTGTTGTACTCGCGGTAGGGTCGCGCCGGTGCGAGCCCGGTGACCGAGCCGATGTTCACGATCCACCCCGCGCCCTGCCGGCGCATATATGGAATCACCTTCTGCATCAGTACGAATGGTGTGCGCACATAGTGTTCGACAGTACGATCGAAGGTCTCCATCGGCATCTCTGCGATGACCGAGTAATCGGCGTAGCCGGCGTTGTTCACCAGGATGTCGAGCCGGCCGGTCCGCTCCACCACCTGCTCAATCAGTCCGGCCCGCTGCCCGGCATCCTCTAGATCGGCGGCGATGCCGAAGGCGCTACCACCGGCGGCCTCGATCAAATCGATGGTCTCGGCGATGGTGCCGGGGAGCGACTTCTCCTGTCCCGCGCGCAGCGACGGCGAAGGTCGATGCGAACGGGCCGTCACGGCCACCGTCGCGCCTTCGGCAGCCAACCGCTGCGCAATCGCCCTTCCGATACCGCGGCTGCTACCGGTCACCAACGCCGTTCTGCCACTGAGCAACCCACTCACCGGAGACTGAGATCCTCTTCTATCGGAGCTCGGTGGCTCTGCCACACGTCGATCAGCCGGAACGGAAACGCGGTGACGATCCGGCCGCCGCCCGAGCGATAGTAGGTGTGCGCGGTCGGGGTGTGACACCAGACCGTTTGAGCCATCGCGTCGTCGATCTGTCGGATGTAGCCCTCGAACGCCTCCGGCTTGACTTCGATGGTCGATGCTTCGCGCAGCGCCATCAACTGTAGGCATTCCATGACATAGTGCACCATCACCTCGACGCCGAAGTTGTGGCCGGCGCCATGGCCCGGGCTGTAGTTGGGTGCCGAGGAGATGAACAGGTTCGGGAATCCGGGCACCATGCCGCCCCGGTATGCGCTCGGGCTGTCCCCCCAGACCTCGGTGAGTTCGAGTCCGTCGCGGCCCCGAATATCCACCGTGGACAGGAAATCCAAGTGATAGCCGGTGGCGTAGACGATGACGTCCAGATCGATCTGCTGGCCTTCCTGCGTGACAATGCCCCGCGCATTGATGCTCGCGGGTTCGCTGGCCTCGACATCGACGTGGGTTTCGGTCAGTGCGGCGTAGTAGCCGCCGGGGTCACGAATGATCCGTTTACCGTACGGCGCGAAGTCAGGGGTGACCTTCTTCGCCAACTCCGAGTCCGCCCCGAACACCCGGTCGATGTAGGCCAGACATATCTTCAGCAGAACGTCGTTGGCCGGGGAGATCGACAGGTGATCGGCAGCCCAGTCCGGATCCCGCACAATGACCGGATAGTTGTTGTCGGCGGTGCCCCAGAACGACTTGAGCCGGTTCCAGTTGGCGTAGAACGGGATATGGGTGTTGAGCCAGCGGCGATGGTCGGGCACGTCGTCGGACGGCCGCTTTCGCGGCGCCACCCAGTGCGGCTGGCGTTGGAACACGGTCAGTTGCTCGACGTCGCCGACGCAGGCATCCACAATCTGTACCGCAGTGCAGCCGGCCCCGATGACGGCCACCCTCTTGCCGCTCAGGTCGAGATCGGGGTCCCACTCAGCGGAGTGGATGCTCACCCCGGCGAAGGTGTCCTGGCCGGGAAAGTCCGGTCGCCGGGGGCGATTGAGGTAGCCGGCAGCCGGGATCACGACATTGGCGTAGCTCACATCGCGGGTACCGCCGGCATCCACAGCGTGGATCTGCCACTGTGAGCGGTCTTCGTCCCACCACAGGGCCTCGACCTCGGTGCCGAACCGGGTGTGATCTCGCAGGTTGTTCTTGTCGGCCACCGACTGCAGATACTTCTGGTATTCGGCGCCTTGCGGGTAGTAGCTCGACCAGTCGCCTTTGATGTCACGGGACAGCGAGTAATAGGCGGATGGAGTGTCGACACCGATGCCCGGATACACGGTGGTGTACCAGGTACCGCCCACCTCGTCGTTGCGGTCGATGATCTCGTAATCGATGCCGGCGGCGGAGCATTCCAGCGCGACGGCCATCCCCGCGATACCAGCGCCGATGATGACCACCTTGAAGCCGCTCGGCAGCTTGGCGGTTCGTGGCAATACCGGCTGTGACGGCTGAAGGCCGCCCTGTTCGAGCAGCAGGCCGATGTACTCGTCTCCCACCTCGGTGCCGAGTGCAATCGGGGCGATGCGGGCGAACAGGCCGGCATCGTCGGCAGGTAGCGCCCCCTGTGGACGCGGTGCCCCGAGCGCTGCCGCCACCGCGGCCACCAGCAGTTCGCGGGTCTCGGGATCGGTGACGCCAACCTGCTCCGGCGGGTCTGGCTCGAACGAGATCTTGTCCGCGAACTGATCGACAACGGCGGCGTCACCGGTCAGCTGCGCCAGCACGGCGACCAGAACCCCGGCGTCCGCCTGGCGCAGATTGGCCCGCAACTCCTCTGGATCCAAGCCCGTGCGGTCGTCCGGCACGGTCGCGTCGATCGTCATCGAACCTCCTTGCTCGCAACGCCAGTATCCGATCGGCCGCGGCCAAGTAGCGGGCTCGTGTCTACTCAGCGGGACGCTGTTTGGTCGTGAATCGACCGCTCGGCCTACAGTCCGGGTCATGAACGAGCTGGACGCCGTGCTCGCAGCGGCCCGTAGCCACGCGCTCGGCGACATTCCCCGGCGCCCGGCCCGCAAGCACCCGGACAAGATCGCACTCATCGACGGCGAGGTGTCGCTGACCTTCGCTGAGTTCGAACGCCTCGTAGATCGCGCCACGGCTGCGTTGCAGGACCATGGATTCGGGCCCGGTGACCGTGTCGCGGTACTGGCGCACAATTGCTGGCAATACGCGGTGCTCGCGTTCGCCACCGCCCGCGCAGCAGTGGTTCTCGTTCCGATCAACTTCATGTTGACCGCAGAGGAGATCGCGTACATCCTCGATCACAGCAAGGTCAGCGGATTCATCGTCGAAGCCGATCTGGTCTCGACGGCCCAGGCGGCGATGCAATCAGGCGGGGTCGTGCGCACCACAGCTGCCGTGGTCCCACCCGGGCAGACCCTGCCCCCAGGATGGCGCGACTTTTCGCAGTGGCTACAGACCACCTCAGCGGCTCCGGAGCCGTATGTCGCCGACGATCAACTGATTCGGCTGATGTACACCAGCGGAACCGAGTCGCACCCCAAGGGTGCGATGCATTCCACCCGAAGCCTGATGGGCAACTACATCAGCTCGATCATCGCCGGGGCCATGGCGAGCACCGACATCGAGATCCACTCGTTGCCGCTCTATCACTGCGCGCAACTCGACAACTTCTTGATCACCGATGTCTACCTCGGCGCCACCAGCATCCTGCTGCCACGCCCGGAGCCTGAGTCGGTGCTGCGCACTATCGAAAGGTACGGTGTCACCAGCTATTTCGCGCCGCCCACGGTGTGGATCGCGCTGCTGCGCTCACCGATCTTCGACCAGGTGGTTCTGTCCACCCTGCGCAAGGGCTACTACGGCGCCTCGGCCATGCCCGTGGAGATCCTGGCCGAATTGCGCGACCGGCTGCCTGAACTGCGGCTGTGGAACTTCTACGGCCAGACCGAGATGGCGCCACTCGCGTCGGCTCTCGGACCGGATGAACAAGACGCCCACCCCGGTGCCGCAGGACGGCCGGTGATCAATGTGGAAACCGCGATCCTCGACAAGGACAATGCTCCGGTCGACACCGGCGTCGTGGGCGAGATCGCCCACCGCAGCCCGCACCTGATGCTCGGGTACCTCGACGATGAGGCCAAGACGGCGGAAGCCTTCCGCGGCGGCTGGTTCCATTCCGGCGATCTCGGCTACTACGACATCCACGGCATCCTTCATGTCGTGGATCGCAAGAAGGACATGATCAAGACCGGGGGCGAGAACGTCGCCAGCCGCGAAGTCGAAGAAGTGATTTACCAACACCCCGCTGTCGAGGAGGTAGCGGTGTTCGGCCTGCCCCATCCGGTATGGGTGGAGGCGGTGGTCGCCGCGGTGGTGGCTCGCGACGGCATTGAGATCACCGACGATGACCTTCTCACGCACTGCCGAGCCCATTTGGCCGGGTTCAAGACTCCCAAACGGGTGTTCTTCGTCGACTCGTTGCCCAAGAACCCCAGCGGCAAGCTGCTCAAACGCGTGTTGCGGGACCGGTTCAGCCTCGAACAAGACGCGCCGAGATGAGCGATTGACCGCTGGGCGGGAAGAACGAAGCCGCGCAGCGCGGGTTCCAAATACTGTGCCGCAGAGACATCGCTGCGCGCCCACGTGCCCGTCCGATGACCGTATCGGCGCCCATCGCTGACTAGGGCGTGCTGCGTCGAATCTGGTTTTGACCGAGAGGAATCCACCCGTGACTGTTGGTCCGCACAAGGGGCGTATCGCCCGCTTCGACGAGCCGGGCAAGCCGTTCCAGATCGACACCGTCCCGGTGCCGCAGGCCGGTCCGGGCGAGATTCTGATCCGGGTGACGCGCGCCAACATCTGCGGGTCGGATGTGCACGCCTGGCACGGCACCTTCGCCACACGTGGCCTCGGCGGGCAACTCCCCACCGTGCTGGGCCACGAAATGGTCGGCTCGGTAGCTGAACTCGGCGCAGGCGTCACCACCGACGCCAACGGCAGACCACTGGACACCGGTACCCGCGTGGTATTTCCCTACTTCTTCTGCTGCCACACCTGCCGCAACTGTCTGGCCGGTCGCCGCAACGCCTGCCTCAACCTGAAGATGGCGATGCTGGGCCGCGCCGATGAGCCGCCGTACTTTGTCGGCGGCTACGGCGACTACTTCCTCTTGCCGGCTGGTGCCGTCGTCTACACCGTGCCGGATTCGGTTCCTGACGAAATCGCCGCGGGCGCGAATTGCGCTCTGTCACAGGTGATGTATGGGCTCGAGCGGGTCGACCAGCAACTCGGCGAATACGTCGTCGTCCAGGGCGCGGGTGCGCTCGGGTTGTATGCCATCGCGGTGGCCAAGGCGCGCGGTGCCGCCAAAGTGATCGCCATCGACGGGATCCCGGAACGCCTCAAGTTGGCCGCAGCGTTCGGCGCCGACGCTGTCATCGACATCACCGAGGTCACCACCGACAAGGAGCGGTCCAAGATCGTCCGGAAGCTCACCGACGGGCACGGCGCCGACGTGGTGGTTGAGGTGGTGGGTCATCCCTCCGCGATTGATGAGGGGCTCAAGCTGCTCGGTCAGTTCGGCCGATACGTGGAGATCGGGAATATCAATATCGGCAAGACCTTCGAGTTCGACCCGTCGCGCTTCGTGTTCGGCAACAAGACCATGGTCGGCGTCTCGCTCTACGATCCGGCCGTGCTGTCCCGGGCGTTGGACTTCCTGGCGGACCATCAGCACAAGCTGCCTTTCGAGCTGCTCGCTTCTGCCTGCTACCCGCTCGATGACATCAACGAGGCCTTTGCGGCCGCGGACGGCCGACGCGACGTCCGGGCCAGCATCGTGCCGTGAATCCCCTCGACCGGAAGGCGACCATGAGCAACCACGACTACGCCCGCAGCAAGCTGTTCATCGACGGGCGGTGGGTCGATCCCACCGGCACCGCCACCATCGAGGTGATCGACCCCGCGACGGAACAGGTGTGCGGCTCGGTACCCAGCGGCACCGAAGCCGACGTCGATGCCGCCGTCGCCGCGGCACGCCGGGCGTTCGACCCGTTGATCACCATCGACGAACGTCGCGCACGGCTCGACGCGGTGATCACCGCGATGGAAAAGCGGCTGCCGGACATCGCCGAGACCATCACTCAAGAGATGGGCGCCCCGATCCGTATCGCGCAAAGCGTGCAGACCCAGGTCCCTCTTGCCGTCGCACGTGGATTCGCCGACGCGCTCGCCACGTTCGAGTTCGAGGAGCGGATCGGCAATTCGCTGGTGCTTCGTGAGCCCTACGGTGTGGTCGCGGCCATCACGCCGTGGAATTACCCGCTGTATCAGGTGGTCGCCAAGGTCCTGCCGGCCATCGCGGCCGGGTGCACCGTCGTGCTCAAGCCCAGCAACGACGCACCGCTGTCGGTGTTCGAGTTCGTTGACGCCCTGGAGGACGCGGGCCTACCGCCCGGTGTGGTGAACCTGGTCTCGGGGCCCGGCCGGGTGATCGGTGAGCGGATGGCGGCTCATCCCGATGTCGACTTCGTGTCCTTCACCGGCTCCACCGGCGTCGGCAGCCGGGTCGGCGAACTGGCCGGGCAATCCATCAAGAAGGTCGCCCTGGAGCTCGGCGGCAAGTCGGCCAACGTGATTCTCGACGGCGCGGACCTGGCCACCGCGATCAAAGTCGGCGTCGGAAACGCCTTCCTCAACGGCGGTCAGACCTGCATGGCCTGGACGCGGATGCTGGTACCGTTGTCCCGCTACAGCGAGGCACTGGATCTGGTGCAGGCGGCGGTGGCCCGGTATTCGGTGGGCGACCCGTGGGATCCGGAGACGCGCGTCGGCCCGTCGGCCTCCGAAGCGCAGTACCAGAGCGTGCTCGGGTTTATCGAGCGGGCGCCTGGCGACGGCGCCCGGCTGGTGGCCGGTGGCGGGCAGAAGCTCCGGGATGTGGGCTACTACATCGCCCCTACGGTCTTCGCCGACGTCGATCCCGACTCAGAGCTGGGCCAGGAGGAGGTGTTCGGGCCGGTGTTGGCCGTGATCCCCTACCGCGACGCCGACGAGGCGCTGAGCATCGCCAACGGCACGCCGTACGGCCTGTCCGGAGCGGTCTGGGCCGCCGACGACGCCACCGCGATCGCCTTCGCCCGCCAAGTCCAGACCGGCCAGCTCGACATCAACGGCGGCAAGTACAACCCCGCGGCACCGTTCGGCGGCTACAAGAAATCCGGTATCGGACGCGAACTCGGGCGAATCGGCTTCGAGGAGTATCTGCAGATCAAGTCGCTCCAACTACCGTGAGGCAGAGGTTTCCAGTCATGAGCACGTCAGCCGGGCCACTGGCCATCACAACAGGGCACGCCGTACAGGTGTGGACCATTAATCGGCCCCACATCGGCAACGCCATCTCCGACAAGGAGTTCGTCAGCGCCTTCGAGACCGCCGTGGACACAGCCAATCGCGACGCATCGGTGCGGGCGGTGATCTTGACCGGTGAAGGCAAGATCTTCTCCGCCGGCGGCAACGTCAAAGAGATGGCCGATCGCGAGGGAATGTTCGGCCTGGACCCGCTCGACCAGCGCTATGCCTACGTCGACGGAATCCAGCGGCTGCCCCGTGCCCTGGCGCGACTCGAGGTTCCGATTATCGCCGCGGTCAACGGCGCGGCGATCGGCGCCGGTTGCGACCTGGCCGCCATGTGCGACATCCGGATCGCCTCTGAGCGGGCTTCGTTCGCCGAGAGTTTCGTGCAGATCGGCCTGGTTCCCGGCGACGGCGGCACCTGGTTTCTGCAACGGGCCATCGGCTACGAGCGGGCCGCCGAGATGACGCTGACCGGCGACCGAATCGACGCGGCGACCGCACTGGCGTGGGGACTGGTCAGCCGCGTCGTGCCGCACGACGAACTCATCAGCGCGGCCAGGGATCTCGCCGACCGGATCGCCAAGAACCCGTCGCACGCGCTGCGGATGGCCAAGCGCCTGCTGCAGGAGTCGCGAACCGGCCCGATGGAGTCGACGCTGGCGATGGCGGCCGCCATGCAGCCGCTGGCCCACCGCGACGCCGAGCATGAGCGTCGCATCGCCAAATGGCGGAGCTCCTGATGGCCCTTCCCCGCTTGGTTCCCGCGGCCACCGCGGAGTCGGCGAGCACCGCTGATCTACGCGCCGAGGTCCGGGCCTTTCTTGCCGAGCAGCTCGCCGCAGGCAGTTTCACTCCATCGGTGGATGCCTGGTTGTGCGGCTGGGACGAAACCTTCACCGCAACGCTGGCCGCTCGCGGCTGGTTGGGCATGACCGTGCCGAAGGAGTATGGCGGCCAGGGCCGTTCGTTCGTCGACCGGTTCGTGGTGACCGAGGAGTTGCTGGCCGCCGGAGCCCCGGTGGCAGCGCACTGGATCGCCGACCGCCAGATTGTGCCGTCGCTGCTCAAGTACGGCACCGAGCCACAGAAGCGCGAGTTCCTGCCGATGATCGCGGCCGGGGAGTGCTTCTTCGGTATCGGCATGAGCGAACCGGACTCCGGCTCTGATCTGGCCAGCGTGCGCACCCGCGCGGTGCAGACCGACGGCGGCTGGAAGCTGACCGGTACCAAGGTGTGGACATCGGGTGCGCATCGCGCGCACGCCTTCATCGTGCTCGCGCGAAGCGCACCGGTGGATCCTGACCACCGGCACGCCGGTCTGAGCCAGTTCATCGTCCGCCTCGACGGTCCCGGTGTTCAGGTGCGGCCCATCGTCTCGATGAGCGGAAGCCACCATTTCAACGAGGTCATTCTCGACGACGTATTCGTTCCCGACGCCATGGTGTTCGGCGAGATCGGCGATGGCTGGAGCCAAGTCACCTCGGAACTGAGTTTTGAGCGAAGCGGACCCGAGCGGTTGCTGTCCACCTTCCCACTTCTCGCCGCCTCGGCAGGAGCCGTGGCCGAGCAGCAGATCCCTCATGACGCCGACCTGGGTCGTTTGGTGGCCAGGACCGCTGGGCTGCACCAGATGTCGACCGCCGTGGCCGGGGCACTGGAACGCCGCCAGTCCGCCGACGTCGCGGCGGCTGTGGTCAAGGTCCTCGGCACCAGTACGGAGGGCGATATCGCCGACTTCGCCGACCTGCACACCGGCGATAGCTCGGCGATCGAGTCCTCCTACCGCGAACTCGTCGCGGCCGCGGTGGACCAACGCCCCGGCTTCACGCTGCGAGGCGGAACCAATGAGGTGCTGCGGGGCGTGATCGCGCGTGGATTGGGGATGCGATGACCACCTCCGAACTCAACACCAGCGGTGTCGACCGCCAACTGGCCGACATGATGGATGCGGTATTCGCCGACTACCGGGACACGCACCCACCCACCGGGCCGATCTGCCGTGACACCGAATTATGGTCCAGGCTGGATCAATTAGGTCTGGTGCGGCTGTCCGGTTCCACCCAGACCGGGGGAAGCGGCGCGAACTGGTATGAGGCTGCCGAACTGATGTCGGCGGCGGTGCGGCACGGCGTCCGGGCTCCGCTGGCCGAGCACGACGTCCTGGCCTGTTGGCTCCTCGAGGCAGTCGGGGCGCCGATCGACGGGGCCGCGCGCACCGCCTGCACGCTCGATGCATCCGGCACCGCCACCGCGGTGCCCTGGGCCTCGGCCGCCGAGAAGATTGTGGTGATCTGGCGGCACAAGGACATTCATCTGGTGGCCGATGCCGACTGCGCCGATCTGCGAATCACGCCGAGCTGCAACCTCATCGGCGAACCGCGCGACACCGTCTCCGCCGACATCGCTGAGCTGAACGGGCTCGAGATGGCCGCGGACCTCCTGACGGAACTGCGGCTCAAGTCCGCTCTGGTTCGCTCGATACAGGTGTGTGCGGCCTTGGACAAGATCCTCGAGCTCTGCGTCGAGCACACGTGCGCCCGAACCCAGTTCGGGCGACCGCTGTCGAAGTTCCAGGCGATCCAGCATCTGATCGCCGATATCGCCGCCGAAGCCGCGCTGGCCCGGGCGGCAACCGAAACCGCCCTGGCAGCGGCCATCGGTAGCGGCTGGTCGGCACCCAACCTGGGGTTTCTCGTCGCGGTGGCGCGGTCCTGCGCCGGCCACGCGACCTCGGTGGCGGTCCGAAACGGCCACCAGGCGCTCGGGGCCATCGGCACCACCATCGAACACCGGCTGCATGAGTACACCCGGGCTGCACTGGCGTGGCGCAGCGAGTTCGGGTCGGTCCGACACTGGGACGAGGAGGTCACCCGGGAGGCGCTGGCCGCCGGGGCGGCCGGCCTGTGGAGCTTGATCACCGACTGAGCGCACGGTCCGGTGTCGGTGTCCCACTGACCGGTTATCACCGTGCCGTAGCAGGCCGATCGGCGGTTGACTCTGAGGAGCACTTGGTTTCCGCACGCCAAAACTTGGGAGACACGTTCCGTGAGCACTGACAACGCCATCTCGCTGACCGAGCTGCAGAACTTCATCGGCGAATTCTGGTACCACTACGATCAGGCCGACTACCCGAAAATGGGCGCCGCTTTCGCCCCGGATGCCACCTACCTCAGTCGAAGTGACTCCGGCGCATGCCCCTTCGAAGAATCCCTCGCCGCTGACCTGACCAGTGCGGCAGAGGTGGTGCCGTGGCTTATCGAACATCGCGACGCAAGTCCATACCCCCTGCGCCATCACACGACGAACCTGCACATCACCGGCCACGAGGGTGCTGTCACCTACGCGCGCTTCTATCTCTTGGTCAACCAGGTCACCAACTTCGTTCCGTTCGCGGTATCCAGCGGAGTTACCGAGGTCGGTGTTCGGCGCGGGGGCAGCAGTCCCAGCGGGCTTGAGTTCACCAAGATGTCGGTCATCCTCGACGCCACGAATTCCGAACCGTTGGCCGGCACGGGGCTTCCCGGCGCTGAGAACGCCCCGGCGAACACCTGACCGGGCTGGGCACCGATCCCTTGAGCGCACGTGACGTCTTCGGCGGCGGAGTCGCCGTCATCACCGGGGCCGGCGCCGGCATCGGCGCCGGCATCGCCCGGCACGCACACCGTCTGGGTATGTCACTGGTCCTGGCCGACGTCGATGGCGCCGCCATCGCGGCGCTGCGGGACGAGGTGACCGCGGACGGCGGAACGGCCGTCGACGTGGTGTGCGACGTCCGCGACCCGGATGCCGTGGAGGCGCTCGCCGAACACGCCTACCGTGATGCCGGCCCGGTTCGGCTACTGGTTAACAACGCCGGAGTCGAACAGTTCGGCTATCTGTGGGACACCCCGGTTGCCAATTGGAACCGGGTGATGGAGATCAATGTCAGTGGGGTCTTCCACGGCGTCCGTTCCTTTCTCCCCAAGATGATGGCCGCCGGTGCCCCGGCATGGGTGTGGAACCTGTCGTCGATCGGCGGGGTAGCAGCCGTCCCGCTGCAAACCCCCTACATCGTCAGCAAGCATGCGGTGCTGGCTCTGACCGAATGCCTACGCCTGGAGGTCGCGCTGGCCGGGCACGCCGATCACATTCACGCTCAGGCGGTCGTGCCCGGTGCGGTCAAGTCCAACATCTTCGAGGCCGCCGGGGGTGTCGACGCCGACGGATCCGGTGCCGACGTCACGGCGGCGGAGTCCCAGCGTGAAGCCATGCTCGACGTCAAAGCCGGCGCGCTAGATCCCCTCGACGCGGCCGAGGCGGTGTTCGCGCAGTCTGCGCTGGGCGGGTTCTACCTGTTGACCCAGCCCGAACAGGTCCGCTCGGCGATGGCCGAGCGGGCGCAAGTGCTGACCACGCTGGTGCCGCCGCAGCTGCGCAGCCGGTCCCGCTTCGATCCCGCCAAACCCTAGGTAGCTCACCGTGATTGCGTCGCGTCGCAGCGTGCTGGACCCCGATGCCGCGGCCCGGGTGGCAGCGTTCGCCCCGGCCGTATCGCTGCGGGAGCGGGGACTGGCCGCGGTGCGTGCTTCGCTCGAGTCCGCGCCCCTGCCGGCCGACATGCCGGAGATGGCCGACATCGCCGACACCGCGGCACCAGGCCCCGGTGGCCCCGTGCCGATACGCATCTACCGCCCGGAGTCCGCCGACGGGCCGCTGCCCGCGATCGTCCACCTTCATGGCGGCGGCCTGGTGATGGGTTCCAATCACTCGTTCGAACCGATGGCCCGGGCGATGGCCGCGGCAAGCGGCGCGGTGGTGATCGCCGTCGACTATCGGCTGGCACCGGAGAATCCACCCCCGGCGCAGTTCGAGGACGCGTGGGCGGCCACCGAATGGGCTGCCGCCAACGCCAAGGGGCTCAGGCTGGATCCGCACAAGCTGGTCATAGCCGGCGACAGTGCCGGGGGCGGTGTCGCCGCAGCAGTCGCGTTATGGGCGCGAGATCATGGTGGCCCAAAGATCTTCGCCCAGGTCCTGATGTATCCGGGCGTGGACCGGGACATGGCAGCAGCGTCAATAGTCACCCAACCGGATGCTCCGATGCTGGCCCACGACGACATCGTCTACCTGCATGAGCTCGCCGACGTCGGAGCGGGCACCCCGCACGACATCCGTCGTGTCCCCGCGTACGCCACCGACTTGAGCGGTCTGCCGCAGGCCATCGTCGTCACCGCCGAACTGGACCCGATCTCCGATTGGGGCGAACGCTATGCCCGGCGGCTACGCGACGCCGGTGTGCAAACCACGATCACCCGCTATCCCGGCATCTATCACGGTTTCCTGATGCGATCGGAAGCGACCGCGCGGGGACGTCTGGCCATGGCCGAGATCGGGGCGTTGTTGCGCGCCAAGTTCGCTCATCCACTGCCCTTCTAAGCGATTCCCCTGCAACGATCAGCGGCCAGGCAACCTCCCAGTGGCCGGACACCATGGGTACGCGACGCCGACGGCACCGCAGACAATCGAGAACAGCACTGGCGCGCAACGCCGCCGCCACGACAGAGAAGGAGTCCCTGTGATACTCACCGACGAGCGGCGGACGGAGCTTTCCGACATCCTCCGCCCCGCCTCGCCGCCCCGCGAGATCGACAACGTCTACACCGACGACCAGCGGGAGCGCCTCCTCGACGTGGTCCGCAAGGACGGGCCGTGGAGGCTGATCCTCGCCCAGCACTTCGCTTCTCCGGAAGAGCTGATGGCAACCATGAGTGGCCAGTTTCCCGCGGGGGTCACACCCAGTCTGGACCTCTTTCTGATTCCGAGCTTCCGCGGATTCCTGGCCAACCACGGCACCGTGCTCTACCCCGAACTGCACGACTGCTTCTACAACGCCGAGTTTCTGGACATTGCCAAGTCGTATTGGGGTGCAAAGTACGCCAAGCCGCAGATGATGCTGTTCAACATCAACGGCCCGTGCGCCAACCGCGATCCGGGCCACCTTGACTCGCCGAGCTTCCGGGGCGTTCGGTATGAGAACGCACCCACCTGGCTGGTCAGTGTCATGGGCAAATCCGGGCTGTTCACCGACTATCTCATCAAGATGGCGCAGGTCATCACCTGGTTCTCGTTGGATGAGGGCAGCGGCTTCACCTATTGGCCCGACGGGCCCCTCAAGGCGCCCAAACGTATTCAGCCGCCGGTGTACAACCGGGGTGTCGTGGTCCAGAACGAGATGCTGGTCCACCGCGGCGAGGCCAACGGTCCGCTCGACCAGCAAATACCCGCCGGACTGACCTTCGACACCGTATTCGCCGGCGACCCCACCTCGCGAGACCATTGGGTGCTCAAGAACGGCGACGACGTCATTGCGCGGCATCACACCGACGAACTGCGCTTCCTGGTCCACTGGTCCGCTGAGGTCTACCAGGACTTCGACGAGCTCAAGAAGAACATGGACCACTCCGACGACCTCACCATCGACAAGGCAATCGACATGATGGTCGACGACCTCGGCAAAAGGGGCGTCAAGCTCGACATCCCGAGTGCGCCTCTGCACGACCCCGCCTTCATCGGCGCCCTCAACGCCGGCTACGACCTCGGCGGTCCTGCTGTCTACCCCGACGAGGCACCGCTCAGCGCGTTTCAGTTCAGCTGATCCGCAACGCGTTTCGGTGTGGCCCCGCGCGATGTCTGCGGGGCCACACCGCGTTAGGGCATTTCGGCGGAGGCGACTAGCGTTCGTCGACCACCGGCAACGAACCCGCGCCGACAGCCGCCTCGATCGAAGCGCGCAGCTTCGTACACACCAGGAACACGCCCGGCCGCAAGCCCGGACCGTCGTCGGAAGGGTTCGCCCTCTCCTTCTGCCGTTCCTGGCACCGACCCATGGCCGCACCATTCCACTGCACGCTGGTCTGCTCCCAGCTGCTCTTGCGGGCCAGCACCCGGGCACCGCATGACCGGCAGGTCACCGGCAACATCGGTGCGTCATCGAGTCGATTATCAGGACGCATCAGCGCTTTTGGTCAAGCCCACCAACCGCGGTAACCGGTTGTTGGCGAGGTTGTCCTCGACTTCCGCCAGCCACGCCTCGCGCGGACGTGTCGTGTCGATCTCGAACTCGAATCGATCGACCATATCGGGGGTGACATCATCGACGTCGACATAGAACTGTTCGTACCACCGGCGTACCTGATAGACAGGACCATCCTCTTCGCACAGCAACGGATTATCGATCCGCGCCTTACGCCGCCAGATGGCCACATCCTGCTCGAAACCCATCTTGACGAAGTCACCGAGGGCGACGGCCATCTGCATCGCCGCATCCGCCGGCAGCGCCTCTGACTTCTCCACCGTGATGCCGTATTGCAGCACAAACGAATTCGCGTCAATCGGATAGTGGCAGTTGAGCAGAATCGTGCGTTGATCGCCGTGCTCGTAGTGGTAGGTGAGATCGTCGATCATGAACGACGGCCCGTAGTAGGAGGCCACCGACGTCGTCCCGAGAATAGGAGGCCCGTCACCGGATCCGAGGTCGGGACGCGCCTCACTCTTGTAGTACTGCGTCGCGACGTGTCCTTCGAACACGTTCTTGAAGCCGGTGGGAAGTCCACCGTGAATGTAGAAGAAGTGCGCCATGTCGACGATGTTGTCGATGATCTCGCGGCAGTTGGTGTCGACGATCGTGGTGTACCAGTGCCAATTCGTCCACTGTTCGCCCCCGACACCTTCGATGCGCGGAATCGTCACGTCGGCGGGGGGAGCCTTCTTCTCCGGATCGTTCCAGACGAACAGCATGCCGTCTTGCTCCATGGTCGGCCATGCAGTTGTGCGGGCCAGCTTGGGAACCCGCCGGCTGTAGGGAATCTTCTTGCACCTGCCGTCACCACCCCAGCGCCAGTCGTGGAACGGGCAAGCGATCTCGTTGCCCTTGACCTCGCCGTCGGACAGATCGCCGCCCATGTGCCGGCAGTAGGCATCGAGGGCGTTGAGGTTACCGTCCGCGCCGCGGAAGACCACCAGCTTGCCGCCGAATGCATTGATCGCGTGCGGTTTTCCATCGCCCAGCTCGCGTGTCAGCCCGATGCAGTGCCAACCTCGCGCGAAGCGAGTCGGTGCGGCCTGCGCCTCGATCTGGCGAACTTCGCCGACGCAGTCGGTCTCTAACCCTGTCATTCCGGTCATCCTCGCTGTTCATCGCTGGTAAGAACCGTTGTTGTTGTAACACCGCCACACTCATTGGGCGCCGCGGTGTTCCACTGACTGGGCACAGTGGGGGCATCTTGTCCCTATTGGCCCCAGAATCGGCCGGTGACCGATCCACGCAACATCACTGTCGATCTGCTCGTCGTTGGTTCTGGAACCGGGATGGCGGCCGCCCTGGCCGCCCACGAAGCGGGATTGTCGACGCTGATCGTGGAGAAGACCGGCTTCGTCGGGGGGTCGACGGCGCGCTCGGGCGGCGCATTCTGGATGCCGGCCAACCCGATCCTTGCGGCGGCGGGCTCGGATGACACCCACTCGGCGGCGCGCACCTACCTCGATGCAGTCGTCGGTGAGGCAGCCCCGCACGAGCGCGCACATACATTTCTCGACCACGGCGCGGCGACAGTCGAGATGCTGCGACGCACCACACCGATGAAATTCCAATGGGCCAAGGGCTACTCGGATTACCACCCGGAACAGCCCGGCGGCAGCGCAATCGGGCGTACCTGCGAGTGCCGCCCATTCAACACCGCGGTGCTCGGGCCGGAGTTGGCGCGGCTACGTCCCGGCGTGATGAAATCCTCGTTTCCCATGCCGGTGACCGGGGCGGATTACCGGTGGCTCAACCTGATGACCCGCGTGCCGCTGAAAGCGTGGCCCCGCATCATGTTGCGGGCATTCCAAGGTATCGGCGGACTGTTGCTGGGCCGGCGTTATGCTGCGGGCGGTCAGGCGTTGGCAGCAGGAATGTTCGCCGGGGTCCTGCGCGCCGGCATCCCGGTGTGGACCGATTCACCGGTTTCCTCCCTGATCCTCAACAGCGACCGGGTCACCGGGGCCGTCGTGGACCATAACGGCGCGCAGTTCTCGGTCACCGCTCGGCGCGGCGTTGTGCTGGCCGCCGGCGGCTTCGACCACCTGATGACCTGGCGGCACAAGTTCCAGTCCGAACGGCTCGGTGGAAACGCCAGCCTCGGCGCCGAAGGCAACACCGGCGATGCCATTCGTCTGGCCCAGGACTCATGCGGCGCCGACACCGCGCTGATGGACCAAGCGTGGTGGTTTCCCGCCTTCGCGCCGCTGCCAGACGGTGAACCGACGGTCATGCTCGCCGAGCGTTCCCTGCCGGGCTGCCTGTTGGTCGACCAGACCGGTCAACGCTTCGTCAACGAAGCCATCGACTACATGTCGTTCGGGCAGAAGATGCTCGAGCGGGAGCGGGCCGGATGTCCGGTCGAGGTCATCTGGATGATTTTCGATCAGCAGTACCGCAACAGCTATCTGCTGGCCGCGGAACTGTTCCCGCGCATGCCGATTCCCAAGACGTGGTACGACGCCGGTATCGCGCATCGCGCCGATGATCTGCCGACGCTGGCGAGCGCCATCGGCGTCGACCCGTCGACCTTCGTCGCCACGCTGGGTCGCTTCAACGAACTGGCCCGGAAAGGCGTGGACGCCGACTTCAATCGTGGCGTGAGCGCATACGACCGCTACTACGGCGATCCGACGATCGCCCCCAATCCCAACCTGCGCCCCCTGGAGGCTGGGCCGTTCTACGCCGTGAAGGTCGTGCTCAGTGACTTGGGTACCTGCGGTGGCCTTCGCGCCGATACCCGCGGGCGGGTACTACGCGAGGACGGGTCGGTGGTCGACGGGCTTTACGCGATCGGCAACACCGCTGCTAACGCGTTCGGCGCGAGCTATCCGGGCGCGGGCGCCACCATCGGGCAGGGCCTGGTGTTCGGGTACATCGCGGCGCTGCATGCGGCCGGCAAGCTCAAGTGAGCCGACTCCCGGCCTTTAGGCGTGGTCGTCTTCGTCGGCGGCACGGCGTTCGACCTCATACCAGTAGTCACGCACCGGGAACTTGGTGCCGTGTGCAGTCCCCTTGGCGAATACCTCCTCGACCTCATCCAGGTCTTTGATCATCCGCAGCGCCAATTCCCGTTCGGCCGCGTAGTAGTCCTCGGACCACTGCAACGCCAATCGTGCGTAAGCCCACGCCGGCTCCTCACCGGCCAACCGGGCATCGGTCGCCGCGGCCCGATGCATCTCCTCGGCGTGGGCGACGTGCGCGGTGAGGACTTCCCGCAGCCGGCCGGGGCTCATCAGATGACCGAAAATTACCCGTAACAACGGGTTGTGCTTGAGAGTGGGCGGCTCGACCGGCTCATCGTTGGCCCACCGCGTCACCGCGGTCAGACCCAGCTCGGTGATCTGATACATCCGGCGGCTGCGCACCCCGGCATCGACGCGAGACGTGACCAGCCCCTGCTGTTCGAGCCGCTTCAACTCCGAATAGATCTGGCTGTACGCCGGACTGGAGTAGAAGAACCGAACCGTCCAATTGAACCACTTCTTGATGTCGTAGCCCGACAGCTCATCCCCGCCCGACAGCATGCCCAGCAATGCCCATCCGGTGGGTGACACGTTCAATCCGCCGGGGACATTGTCGGTGGCTTCGCTCACTGAACAAGGCTAACAACCTCCGACGCCCTGGAAAGACCGCGACTACCGCTGATCGGGAGCCTGCGTTGCGCCGACAGTTCCCCGGGGCCGAAGGTAGCAAGCAGTGATGTCCGCGAGCGCGAGGAGAGGCATGCCCAACAAGGCCACCGGAGCCCAGGCCGGTCAACTACTCACGCCGCTCCCACCCGAGATGCGTCGCGTACTCGGTCACTTCTGTACCGGGGTAGCCGTCATCACCGCCCATGACGGACAGCGGCCGCTGGGCTTCACCTGCCAATCGGTGACCTCGGTGTCGTTGGACCCGCCGTACATTTCCTTCTGTCCGGCCATCACCTCAAGCAGCTGGCCCTTGATCCGACAGGTCGGCACCGTGTGTGTCAACATCCTGTCCGAGCAGCAGGACCCGCTGTGTGCGCAATTCGCCGTTCGAGGCAGCGACAAGTTCGCCGGGGTGATTTGGCTGCCGGGCGCCAATGGTGCGCCCGCGCTGGAGGGAGTCCTCGCTTCGATCGAGGCCGACGTGGAGTTCGAACACGCAGCAGGCGACCACACCATCGTGGTGGCGCGGGTAACCGGTCTGAAAGCTCACGAGAAGCGGGGCCCGCTGTTGTTCTACCGCGGCGGATACGGCGGATTCGACGGTGGCCGCCATGCCTGACTTCGACTTCGACTTCGACTTCGATGTGATCGTCGCCGGCTCAGGCGGCGGCATCGCCGGTGCCTATACCGCTGCCCGCGAAGGATTTTCGGTACTACTGGTCGAGGCCACCGACCAGTTCGGCGGCACCACCGCCTACTCCGGCGGAGGCGGAGTCTGGTACCCGTGCAATCCGGCACTGCAACGCGCCGGCACCGACGACACGATCGATGAGGCCCTGCAGTACTTTCACGCGGTTGTCGGCGACCGAACTCCGCCCGACCTCCAGGATGCCTATGTCCGCGGTGGCGCCGGATTCATCGAATACCTGGAGCGTGACCCGGGATTCGAGTTCGCAGCCTTCCCCTGGCCGGACTACTACGGCTCGGTTCCCGGTGCCCGCAACGACGGCTACCGCCATACCGTCCCGGCGCCGATCTCCGATGGCGCGCTCGGCCGCTACACCGGCTTGGTGCGCGGACCGCTCGACACCGAACGGCTCGGTTTGCCGGCACCCGATCTCTTGGTCGGCGGTCGCGCCCTGGTCGGCCGGTTCCTGGCGGCACTCGACAAACTGCCGAACGCCCGCTGCTGGCGCAATGCCCCCCTGACCGAGTTGATCGTCGAGGACGGCAGGGTGGCGGGCGCGGTCATCGAGCGGGACGGTAGGCCGGTACGGGTGCGGGCCCGCCGCGGCGTCCTGCTCGCCTCGGGCGGTTTCGAGCAGAATGCGGCGATGCGCACCCAGTACGGAGTGCCCGGGAACGCCAGCGACACGATGGGCGCCCCGGGCAATATCGGACTCGCTCACCGGGCAGCCATAGCGGTCGGTGCAACCGTCGATCTGATGGATCAGGCGTGGTGGTCCCCAGGCATGACGCATCCCGACGGACGGTCGGCATTCGCCCTGTGGTTCACCGGGGGCATCTTCGTCAACCAGGACGGCCGGCGCTTCGTCAATGAATCAGCCCCCTACGACCGGCTCGGCCGAGACGTGCTCCAGCAGGTCGCCGCCGGCGAGACCACGCTGCCCTTCTGGATGCTCTACGACAACCGGACCGAGGGCATCCCCCCGGTGGGCGCCACCAACGTGTCGATGGTCGACGCCGACGAGTACCGTAAGGCCGGGCTGTGGCACACCGCCGCCACCCTCGGTGAGCTCGCCGCCGCTGTCGGTGTGCCGGAGGCCAATCTGATCGCCACGGTCGAACGCTTCAACAAGCTGGCGGCCCTCGGGGTGGACGAAGACTTCGGCCGCGGGAACGAGGCCTACGACCGCGTGTTCACCGAGGGCTCCTCACCGCTGGTGCCGATCGACCGGCCGCCCTATCACGCGGCCGCGTTCAGTGTTTCGGATCTGGGCACCAAGGGCGGGTTGCGGACCGATGTACACGCCAGGGTGCTGGACGCCGGCGGGTCCGCGATTCCGGGGCTCTACGCGGCCGGGAATACCATGGCGGCCGTCAGCGGAACCACCTACCCGGGTGGCGGCAACCCGATCGGAGCATCCATGTTGTTCAGTTATTTCGCCGCCCTCGACATGGCCGCACCGGAGAACTGGAGGTGAGCCGCGACATCAGCTCGGCGGAAGTGCAGCTCGGCGAGGCGGTCTTCGGGCCGTTGACCCAGTCACTGCGTGAACTCATCGACGTCACGATTCGCAGCGATGCCGATGAGGCCGACGCCCGCCGGGCACACGCGCTGATCGAGGAAGCCACCGAACTGCTTGGCGCCCGGCTGGATCCGAAGCCTTTCGGCGTTCCAAGCACCGGCGATGGTCGCTACTTGCCGTGGGGCAACGTCGCCATGGGCCTGCGCAATGCGATCGCCCCTCCGCTGATCATTCAACGCGACGACACTGGCGGAGTCGCAACGGATCTGGTACTCGGTGCCGCGTACGAAGGTCCGCCCGGACAGGTACACGGTGGCATGTGCGCGCTGGTACTCGACCACCTGCTGGGTGCGACGGCCCATCGTCCCGGAGCGCCGGCCTTCACCGGCACCCTGACTCTTCGCTACGTCGCACCCACGCCTCTGGGCCGGCTGCGGGCCGAGGCCTGGATAGACCACGAGGACCGCGGGAAGACCTTCGCGGCCGGTCACATTCTCGACGCGCAGGGTGCCATAACCGTGCGGGCCGAAGGCGTCTTCATCAGACCCAGAGGTAACGCCTGACCAGGAGCCGATCAGACGGGCGTCATATCCGAAGATGCGAAATAGCTACGCAAGGAGCTGATCTCGCCGTTGGCGTTGAACACCACGGTGTCGATCGGCTGCAGGCGCAGTTGCGTGTCTCCGGCCGTGAACGTGATCGTGAAGGCGAAGGCTGCCTCATCTTCCACGACCCGCACAAGCGTCAGTTCCGTGTGGCGTTCCAGGTTTTCCAGCGTGGTGAAGAACGCGTGGATCGACTCGCGTCCATGCCGGACCTCGCCTCCAACGGGGTCCTCCACAGTGGCGTTCTCGGCGAACAGCGCGACGAGGTCATCCGCACTACCCGATTCCAGGAGCGCTACGTAACGACGGATCGTGTCCGCGGCAGCGGTGCTGGTTTGTGTCGACAACGTTCTCATCCTCCCGATTAGGCGGTCAATCCAGCGTGATGACGACCTTGTCGGCCGCGCCGGGCGTGCCGACACAGCGCAATGCCTCGCCCAGGTCGTCGAACTCGAAGGTGTGGCTGATGATCACGCGGTAGGTCTCCCAGTTCTCGACGATGTCCTTGGTGACCTCGAAGATCTCGCTGGGGTAGCCCATCGAGCCGACGACGGTCAGCTCATTGCTCATCACGTTCATCAGGTCAAGGCTGACGGGTTCCTTATGGACCGCGACGATGCCGAGTTTGGCGCCACGTTGAGCGACACCGAACGCCGTGTCGATCACCGCCGGCACACCGGCCGCGTCCAGGAAGATGTCGGTGGCCGCCCTGCCGGGCCACATCGAATCGCCTTCACCGTGCAGCTCGATCAACCGCGCCGGAAGGTCCTCCGCATTGGAGTTGATGACGGCGTCGGCACCGACCTCCAGCGCTTTGTTCAACCGGTCGGGAAGGACGTCGGCCACCACAACATGTTTGACGCCCCGCGATTTCAACGAGATGGTGATGCCCAGGCCGATGGGGCCCGCGCCGAAGACCAGCACCTGGTCGGTTGGCCGAGGCGCCACTTGGTTGACCGCATGGCGGGCCACAGCCATCGGCTCGTTGAGCGCGGCTACTTCATACGGAATGTGTTCGGGAACCACTTCAATACTGCGGCCCCGCACCGCGTCTTTGATGAGCAGATAATCGGCGAGGGCGCCGGTTGAGCCCCCGTTACCGATGATGTCGTCGGGCACGGCCATCGGGTTGATCACCACGCGGTCGCCCACCGCGATGTCACGCACGTCCTTTCCGACCTCGACCACCTCACCCGCCGGTTCGTGCCCGATCGGCATGCTGCCCTGGCGTGGCGGCAAGCCGCCGATGGATATGTAGAGGCTGTCCGATCCGCAGATACCGCACGCCCGGATCTTGACCAGGACGTCGGCGGGACCGGGCACCGGAGTCGGCACCTCGATGATCTCAGCCTTCTCGGGGGCGGTGATGATGGCGGCTCTCACGCTGAATTCTCCTTTATGTCAATACGTTCGGGGTGTCAGTCACAGCACGCTGTAGCCGCCGTCGACGACCAGCGCCGACCCGGTGCTGTATGACGCGTTTGCGCTGCACAGGTACAGGATCGGGCTGGCGATCTCCTCGGGCCTGGCGAATCGGCCGAGGGGTGTGTGGTCGATCTGCTGCTGCTTTACCTCGGGCACGTAGTCCATCGGCGCGGTCATGCGGGTGGCAACGAGGCCAGGAATCACGGCGTTGACCCGGATGCCATCACCGGCCCATTTCGCGGCGAGGTTGCGGGTCAGCGAGAGCATTCCCGCCTTCGCCGACCCGTATCCGGGAACTACGGGTACCGCGCGGATGGCGGCCATGGATGCGAACATCACTACGCTCGCACCGCCGTCGGCCTTCGACGCCCGCAGCGCACCGTGCAGGCGTTCGGTCAACCGGTACGGTGCAAGCAGATTGACCTTCACAGAGGCTGCGAACCCCTCGGCGGTCGATTCATCCAGGCCGCCGGGAAAGTTGGCTCCGGCGTTGTTGATCAGGATGTCCAACTCCGTGAAGGAGTCGGCGAGTGCTTCGATCCCGGCGGAGTCGTCCAATGCCAGCTGACGGTACGTCAGGCCCGACAGGTCGACGTCATAATCCTCGGGCCCGGGCCGGGTTCCGGTGATGGTGACGTGCGCGCCGCTGTCTCGCAGCAACGTTGCCGTCGCATGACCGATGCCGCTGGTGCCGCCGGTGACCAACGCCGTCGAGCCGGTGAAGTCGAACCGTACGCGGTTGGTCATTTCAGTCCCTCGATCTGCTTGCGAAGCCAGGCGGCTTCCCAGAAATTGGTGCTGCCCTGCAGCAAAGCCTCGTGAGCCGTGATCAGCACCTGTTTGGCCTCCTGGCTGTCAGGTTCGGCGCGATTGGCGATCTCGGCGAGCCGGATCGCCCGCACCGGCTCGCCGACGTCGAGAACCTGGCGGGCTCGGTTGAGAACCGCTGCCACGCCTGCCAGTTCGAGGAGATCCGATTCGAACCGGTCCGGGCTTTCGGCATAGAGTTCGGACGTGGACCGATGATGGAACCAGCCCGCGTAGCTCTCCCAGATGGCGCGGACATTCCACCGCACCATTCCGTACCCTTGGCCGACCTCGAGTTCACGCGGGAGCACTACCTCGCGCATGAGTGTGTGGACGTCCTTGCCGGCGTTCATGCCTTCGACGGTGCGGTCGTGGATGTAGGCGACGGCATCACGCAGTCGCGTCAATTCCCGTTCGATGCGGTCTTTTCCGACGATCGGGCCGAAGTGGCCGGTGAGCAGGGTCTCGGCGCCGAGGCCGCGGACCCGGTCGATGGATTCCACGACCGTCAGCGCATCGCGATAACGGTCGCCGCGCATGGTGACCAAGTTCGGGATGTGGCCGAACAGTGCTCCGAATACGTTGCCGCACAAGCACACGCCTTCATCGGGCAGCCACACCACCAGGCTGTCGGTGGTCTCACCACCCGGTGTGGCGTACAGCTCGATGACCCGGCCCCCCAGTTCGATGGCGAATTGGTCCTCGAAGGTGATCGTCGGTACCGGAACGCTCTGCGGGGGCACCGTCCCGAATCGCGCTGCCGTCCGCTCCACGGTGGCCATCACCTTGTCGACCCATGCGAACGCGGAGTTCTGTGCGCGGAACTGCGCCAGAAGTTCGTTGTCGCGTCGCCACATCTGCCAGTTCTGTTGGGCGACGATGTCGCTGTCGGGGTCGGCGACGGAATCGAGTCCTCCGACGTGGTCCACGTGTCCCTGGGTGAGAATCACGTAGCGGATCGGTCCGGTGCTGATGGCGTCATAGTTGGCGCGGTGCACGGGCCCCTCGAAGCCCATTCCGGTGTTCAGCACGATCCGGCCCTCGTCGGTCGTGAGCATGAACGAATTGGACAGGCCGGGCGACATCCAGATCCCCGGGCTGACCTCCTGCGCGGGCGCGCCCGCACCGACGATGTCCTCGGCACCGGGTCGGGACAGGTATACGGGCTGGTGCGGGCTCACCCTTCCTCCCGCACGTCGAACCGGTCGAAGTAGAAGCCGAAGCGCGAACGGATGTCCTCGGGCGATCGCCCGAAGTGGCCTTGGAGGTCATATCGCAGCCTGCCATGCTTACCGCGCGGGTTCTCATCGAGGTACCGCTGGAAGGCTGTTCGCGCCTCGGTGGTCAACTCCGTACCGTTCTGGGCGTAGAGCGTCTCCAGAATCGTCATCTCGTTGCCGTTGAGCTGGTGGAAGGGAATGTCCAGGCTCTGGTCGGCGGCAACCATCTCGCGGTCGCGCACACAGGCGCGCAGCAACTGTTCGACGCGGCCGATCCAGTACTCCGCCAGCCCTGCCGGGTCGATCTCCCTGCGGCGGATGCGGTCCCCGTAGGCCAGCATGGTGATCGCAGACTGGATGACCGCCACCGGATCGCGGTGGGTGAAGGCGACGGTGGCATCGGGAAAAGTGCGCATCAGCGGTCCCAGTTGCTCGCAGTGCTGCGGTGACTTGAGCACCCACTGCCGGGGGCCCCGCAGAAACGTCAACGCTTTGAGAGTGGTCCGCAGATAGGCGTAGTGGGCGTCTTGATCCAATGCGAGATAGAAGTCGCGCCACTGCGGCACCCGGGCATGCCACTCCAGCACATAGCTGGCGAAGTCGAGATCGAGAAGCTCGACCTCCTCCTCGATCGCCTGCGGAAACCGGTCATGCATCGCCTGTACGAGAGGCGTCATCACCATCGCCGACTCGTGCTCGAAGACACTGCGAGCGAAACGGGGGTCGACACCGTTGACGTCGGGGCCCTCGCCGCGCAGCGTGAAAGGTTCCTGGCTCTCCCAGTACGGCAGCGCCCGCCGCCGGGAATCCGCCGCGATGAGGTTGACCAGATGCGTGGTGCCAGAGCGCGGCAGGCCGACGACGATGATGGGCCGCTCGATCTCGATGTCATGGATCTCGGGGTAGCGGCGAAGCAGATCGGTCAACAGCAGACGCTGCGAGAGCAGCCGCAGGATTCGATTGCGCAGAATCAGGCGGTTCAGGTTCGTGTTGCCACCGTCGGCATCAGCGGCAGCGGCGTACGCGTCGAGGCGGGAACGAAAGTCCGCGGGCCCGAAGTCATTCAGCCCCGTCTTGGCGATCGCCTCGTCGATCAGCGCTGCGGGGTTCAGGTCCACGGTCAGTCCATCGAGCTGTTCGAGGATCTGCCGTTGTGAGGGGTTCAGTACGGGGCGCGTGAGGTCGTCGATGGTAAGTGTGGCGCCGGGCATCGGGCCTCCATTTCGCGAATGTCGAATATTCGTCGTAGGATCCGAATATATGGACGTCAAGTTAGGATCGTCTCGGGCGCCGAGTCAAGACCCTTCACCGCCCACCCGCCGCGTCGTCGCCGTCATCGAGCTCCTCGCCAAGGCTCCCGCGGCACCGTTGACGCTGGCCGAGATCTGCCGTGACCTGGGCATCACCCGATCCACCGGGCACGCGATCCTGGCCACACTGTGCTCCTATAACTGGGTTCTGCGTGACCCACTCAGTGGGACGTACACCCTCGGCAGCGGCTTTCCCCGACCCCAATCCGTCGATATACCGATCATGGGGAAGTTGCGCGGTCCGCTGCGGCAGCTGTGCGCGACGCTGGGTATGCCCGTCTGCGTCTCCGAGGTCAACGCTGGGCACATCACCGTCATCGCGTCGGTGGCTCCGGATGCCGGGCACGCCTATGTGCAGGCCGGCCAGCGGCTGCCCTTCGTTGCACCGTTCGGGCGCGAATTCGTGGCGTGGGCATCCGCGGCTGCGCAGCAGATGTGGCTCGACGCCGCGGGGCCGGTCAATGACATCTACCGAGCCCGTATGCCCGAGGTGCTCAACGAGATCCAACATCGCGGGTATGGCATCGAACGGCTCAGCGATTCACTGCTCAAGGTGTACGCGGCACTGCTTGCCCTGGAAGCCGGTAACGTGCCGGACCCGGTAGCGGTGCGGCTGGCCGCTGCTGTTGCCGATCTGACCATCGTCGACTTCCTCCCCGGTGAGCTGGCGCAGATTGAGCGGTCCGCACTTGCGACCATCTCCGCGCCGATCTTCGACCATCACGGTGAGGTGGTGATGACGGTGTCGGCGCAGCCATACAAACAACTGACCCTGGAGCAGGTGCGCAGTATCGGCGATCATATTCGGGAGTTCGCCAGGCACGCCGGTTCTCTGCTCGCCGGCGACATGCGTGCTACCGGCCGCCCTTGACCGAACATTCCGTCGGTGGCTAATCGGCGCAGCGATGCCTATACCGGGTCCAGTGCCGAGATCCGCCATTCGTCGTCGGTCTTGGTCAGGCTCACGACCACGCTGCTGGCGGTGCGTGCCGGCTCGGGGCGGTCCCGGCTGACGGTCTCCTGATTGAGGAACACCAGCACCTTGGCGTCATTCGACCCGATCTCCATCAGCGCCGCGTTCAGCACCTGCGCGGACGCCTTGATCCCTTTGGTCCGCACGGCCGGCGCGACCACATCGGTGCTGAATTTTCCGTAGTAGGTCGAGAAGCCACCGGTCATCAGGGTCTGCGCCCTCTCCATGTCCCGATCGAGGGTCTCGGGCGCGTAGGACAGCAACGCCACCGTCCCCGTCGATGCGGCGTCGATGGCGCTCTGCGCGGCCGCAGCACCAGACTGGCGATCGGAACGGTGGGCGGTGGCGTAGAGCGCTCCCACCAAGACCGTCGTCGCCGACAGAAGTACCGCGAGAGCCAACGTCTTCCAACGTGCGGTGAACGCAGTCTTGGTTCGGGCGGCCAGACCGGGCGCCGCGGTCGGTTCGTCGGCGGGATCGGCCTGCGTGCCGGCGCAGTCGGTGCGTTCGGCGTCGGCTGTCTCGTTCACCGTCACGGTACGAACTCCACCTTCGACATCTTGATCTGATCTCCCTCACGCTGCAGGTCCACCGTGAGCCGCCACCGTCGCGGAGCATCTTCAGCGCCTGCGGCGTTGGTGACGGTCGAGGATGCAGCCACCAGCACCACCGCGGAATCCGGTGTCATCGACTCGACCGCAGCGGCGTTCACCGTCGCCTGGGTGGTCACCTTCGCGTCTTTGGATACTTTGACGAAATCTTCGGCCGCACCCTGGAATTCGGTGCGGAATGGGCCGGTGGAGTTGTCGACGATGCGCTGCACTGCGCCTTCGGCATCGTTGTAGTCGATCGACATCAAGGTGACGACGACCTGGCGCGCGACGGCGACGAACTCAGCGCGCTGCCGCTGATCTGCCTGTACATGCCGATGTTGGCGGATCATCAATGCGCTGAGGGCGAGCAGGGCACAGCTGCACACCACGACCGCCACCGCGGCCAGCCGTCTCCAGCCGGGCACAAGATCTCGGACACGGGCGAGTCGAGACACGCCTGGGTCGACGGCCCCGTGATCGGAGCGCGATTGGCCGCCCCCGTCAGCGTCGGCGTTCTCCGCCTCCTCCTGCAACCGGACCGCGCGTGCCCGCGCCTCCGTCGCCACTGCCTCGGCTTCGGCAGCCTCAGCCTCCGCCAGTGCCACTAGCGTCCCGGTTTTCGACACACCGCCCACCGGTTTCCCTTCATTGCCGGGCCGGCCATTCGCGGGCCGGCGTAGGCACCGTAATCCGGCACGCTGCCGGTCGATCGCCGAATTCCCATCCAGTGGGCGGTGCCGGCGGCGGCGGATCACCAGTGCCGCAAGGCGCACAGCGCGCCCTTGGGGCCGTCCGCGGTAGCGACCACGGCCCCGTCGACCGACAACTCGCAGTGGAACATCGGCTCGGCCGGCAGTCGGCCGCTCGTCGCTGTCACCATCGCCCATCGCTGCGGGTCGACCAAGGTGGTGTGCACCACCCACGGTCTCTCCGGGCCCACCTCGACACGGGCCTTGGGGCTGAACTCATACGGGTTGTGGCTGTAGTCAGCCCAGGTCGGCGGATCGACCTCGCGGTAGTAGATGTCGGCTGTTACCGGGGTGGCAGCGGTGACGGTATAGACGACGTGGTGCGGAGTCGGTGTGTCGGCGTGCGCGGCCATCACGCCGCCGAGCCCGCCGGCACCGCCCAGCAGCGCCACCAGCGCGAGCCTACGTATCACCGCGACTCCACCGCGCGGTTCCGTTCTTGGACTGGCAAATCAGGAACAGCCCGTCGGGTGCTTGTGCGACCCAGTTTTCGTAGCCTTCACAGCCCGAGTCCAATTGCTTGACTCCGGCCATGGACGGCGACCGGAAGTATCGCGGTTCGTAGCGGCGCGGTGATCCGCAGAACACCAGCCTCCCGGGCTGGATGGACGGTCCCGCGATTGCGGTGCCGAAGACGTAGTAGTCGGTGTCCTGGCACGGCGCGCCGAGGGTGACGCCGGGGGTGATCCCGGGCACGCACACCGGATCGTCACAGGACACGAGGTCCGCGTAGGCGCGAACCGGGACCGCCACCGTCGCGATCACGGCTGCTGCAACCAATACCGCTGTTCGCCGCATACCCCGGAACTCTGTCAGGGCTCTGGCCCCCGCAGACATCGATGGTCCACTCAGCGGACATGTTGAATCGTCGGCGGCGGCCGGCGGTGTTTACTTCTCACACCGCTGTTTCCGTGCCTGTCCGAGGAGGGGCAATGCTGCGTGCGCCCGCACTCGCGACGACCGCCGCCGTCGCGATGCTCAACGCCGTGGCCGCCGGCGCAGTAGCGGCGGCCGACCACCCGGACTGGGGACTCAACGGCACCTACACCGCCACCTCCAACGGCGAGTGGGCGCGTAAGAACGAGGTCTTTTACGAGCAGGAGAGCCGACGCAGCACCTGGACGATCACCACGCAGTGCAGCTACCAGGGTGAGTGCACCGGCACCGTGCACAGCGATGGCGGCTGGACGGCGCCGATCTATCAGCGGAGCAACGTCTGGTACGTCAAACACACTGTCGATAACTGGATTCCGTGCCCGGATGGCGGAACCGCCCCCGGGTTGCAGACGTTCCGGTTCAAGGCGATGACGCCCGAGGGGGCGTATTTGGACCCGTCATCGACCACGCTGGCCGGCGAGGACATCACTACCGGTCCCAGCGGTGCGTGCGGAGCGAACAAGGCGGTGTACATCAACATGCCGTTCAAGCTCGTCAAGATCGGCTGATCCACCGCGGAATGCGTCAGTTCGGCAGCAGGTCTTCCCAACTCTGGGCGGCCGGCCGCACCAGGTCGGTCTGGCTGTACACCTTGCCGTCGGGCGCCGCGTACTGCCCGGTCCGCGGGTTGTAGGTGGCAACGGCCACCGAAGGTCCCGCTGCCCCCGGGGCGTAGCCGCTGGGCGCCGCCGGAGGCGTCGTGCCGTCGCCCGGCGCCGCGGGCGGAGCGATCGGTGTCTCAGCGACCGGCGGTGGGCCTTCTTCGACCGCGGCCGGAGGGGGCATCGGGGTGCCCTCGACTGGGCCGAAGATCTGTTCACCCAAGGTGATCCGATCATCTGGGGGAACGCCCTGCGCCAGCAGGTTGGGATCGATCGGGTACGGCCCGATTACGTGCTGGCGCATCGCCAAAGGTTCGTAAGGCCGGTCGCTCTCGCAGATCTCGACGGTGGGCGCACGTTTGCCGGGCTGGGCCATACACGGATAGTTCCGCGCCCCGCGCACGCCGATCGGGGAGTCCTGCGGCAGTTTGCAGTACAGCCCGTCGGGTGTGTCGACATCACTCAGGTCCGCCGGCGAACGCCACGACGAGGGTGGCAGAAATCCGACCGAACAGGCCGGGGGGTCACCAAGGGTGAGGGTGAACTCGGCCAGCGCCATGCCGGTCGGGTTGTTCAGCGACGACCCGTAGGACTGGGTGGCGGCCAGATAGGGCGGCAACAACACCAGCAACTGTTCGATCGACGGATGGTAGGTGAGGCCGATCTGGCCGACCGTGGTGAGATTGGCCAACAGCACCGGCAGCGTCGGCCTGATCTGATCGAGCAGTCGGGATGCCTCATCGGCGGCGCCGGATCCGGTGCGAAGGATGGTCCGCACCTCCGAATCGCGCGCGGCGACCTGGTCGGTGATACCGGCCAGGCTGCGCGCCCACGTCCTGATGGCATCGGTGCTTTGCGCCTGACCGTCCAACAGCGGCATGCTGTCATCGATCAAGGCGCGAGTACTGTCAGCGGCGCCGTTGAGGTCGGCCGCAAGCTGGCTCGACGATTCGAACAGGGCGCCCAGGTCGTTCCCGGTTCCGTTGAGCGCCTTGAAGGATTCGTCGAGCAGGACACCGAGCTTTCCGGTCGGGATACTGCTCACCAGCGTGTTCATCTGATCGAGCATCGGCCCGACCGGTTTCGGCAGCGACGCGTTGTCGGCGCTGATGGTGGATCCGTTTTTGAGATACGGCCCGCTGTCGGTACGCGGCACCAGGTCGACGTACTGTTCGCCGACCGCCGACACGCTGCGCACATTGGCCTGCAGGTCGGCGGGGATCTTCGGCGACGGCTTCAGCGACATCATCACTTCGGCGCCACCACGAGTGGGCCGGATGTCGGTGACCTTGCCCACCTCGACGCCCCGGTAGGTCACGTTGGAGAACTGATACAGACCTCCGGTGGAGGGCAGTTGAAGTTTCACCGTGATACGGCCGAGGCCGAGCAGCACGGGGGCCTGCAGGTAAACGAAGGCCATGGTTCCGACGCCAACAACCGAGGCGATCGCGAAGATGATCAACTGATTGCGTACGAAGCGCGTCAACATCAACTGCCGCCTTGCATCGGGACGGAGGGCGCCGCGGACGCGTCCGTCGGGGGATCGATGAGCGGCGGTACGGTGGCCACCTCACTCGGAAGCTCGGTCACCGGGGCCTTGAGCGGATCGCGGGTGTAGGTGGAGTACCAGGGGTCGCCCGGTGCCGGCACCAGCGAGGCGCCCGGTTCGCCCCACCTGGTGCCGAGCAGGAGCCCGTTCTTCAGCCGGGGAATGGTGAAGTCGAACACGATGAACTGATTCATGAAGTCGCCGCGGATACCCCGATCGATGAATTCCTGCGTATACGGGTACGTCGGCAGGTAGGCCAGCGCGGTAGCCAGATCTGGCCCCACATCGGCCAGTGCCCGCACCGTCGGTTCGAGGTTCTTGAGGTTGCGGACGATGTCGGCGTGCGAGTCATGGAGGAGTTGTGTTGCGGTGGCGCTGAAGTCGCCCAGCTTCTGCAATGCGGTGGTCAGCTGCGGACGCTGCTTGTTGAGCACGTCGAGCGCTGCCGGGATGCGGTTCAGGGCGGCAGTGAGGACGTCGCGCTGGCCGGCGAAGGTCTCGGCCAGTCGGTTCAGCGATGCGATCGATGCAATGACGTTGTCGTGCTGGGTGTCCAACAACGTCACCACGGTGTTCATTCGGGTCAGCAGATCGCGAATCTGGACCTGCCGGCCGTCGAGCGCTGCGGTGAAGTTGCGGACGATGTCGCCGATCTGGGTAAGCCCGCCACCGTTGACCACCACCGACAGCGACGAGAGGGTCTGCTCGGTGGAGGGGTACGTCGAGGACTTGGAGATCGGGATGGTCGCGCCGGGACGCAATCGCCCGGTCGCAGCCTCGCCCACGGGGGGATCCAACGCCAGATGCATCGATCCGAGCAGGCTGGTCTGGCCCACCCTCGCGACCGCGTTGGCGGGGATGGTCACGTCGGGTTTGACCGAGATCTCGACGTTGGCACGCCAGTTGTCAACGACCATCCCGCGGACCGTACCGACGATGACGTCACCGACCATGACCGGTGAGTTCGATTCCAGCGAGCCGACATTCGCAATCTGCACGTGGTAGGTGGCGGCCCCCGAGCCGGTTCCGACCGTACCGGGAAGCGGTAGCGAATTGAGGCCGTCGAAGGAGCAGCCGGAGCACCACAGGGCCACGCTGCATGCGACAACGGCGGATCGTCGCGTCATCCTCACGGTGTGCCTCCCGTCGATGTCAGTCCCGCTTCGGTGGGCAATAGCAACTCGGGAAGGCTAGATGCGGCCGGCGCCGGAGGCGCTGCTGCCGGGACACCGGGGGGAATGGGAGCGCCCGGGTACAGCACCGGGTGTGGATCGGCGGGTAAGCCGCCCGCGGCGTAAGCCCCGGGCGGGTGTGGCGGATCGGTCCACCCCGGCGGCGGCGGCATATCGCCGGCTCCGGTGTAGGCCGACACCGCGGGCGGTATCTCCGCCGGGCTCGGGGCAGGCCCTGCGCCGCCTGGTGCCAGTTTGGGGTCGGAGTAGATGACGTTCTTCGGTGCGGGCCCCAGATAGGCGTTGAAGGGCAGCGGAAGATAATTGAAGTTCATCAGTCGCAGCGCCGGACCGAGATACTCCACGCACGCCTTGCCGGAAGCCTCCGCGGTGACATTCTCCACCGCTGCGATCGCCGAGCAGATCGTGGCGACGGGGTTCGCGAAGTTGTTCATGGTGAAGGAGCCGCGGGGCCCGCCGGTGTCGGGGTTGTAGATGTTGTAGCCGTTGACCAGGGCGTTCGGTGCCGCGTGCAGGATGTTCTTGACCACCATGCTGTTGTCGGCCAACACCTGCGTCACGTTGGCCAGTCGCTGGATCTGCTCGGCGGTCTGGCCCCGCGAACCGGCAATGAAGCGTTGCACCTTGCCGATAGCGCCGGATAGCTCGTTGATGGCCGAGTCGAGGTCGGAGCGACTACCGTTGATCACGCTCGTGACATCGGCGAGGCGGTCCTGAAATTCCACGATCTGGGTGTTGCTGTCACGCAACGCGGCGACGAAGACCTGAAGGTTCTTGATGACGCTGACGATGTCACCGCTGCCCTGCCCGAGGATGCGGCCGACATCCGACAGTTGCGTGATGGTTTCCCGCAGTTTGTCGCCGTTTCCGGCCATGGCATCAGCGGTGGTGTCGATGAAGCGACCCAACGACGTGTTCGACACCCCACTGGACGGGCCCAACTCGGCGGCAAGCCGGGTGAGCTGCTCTTTGATCTCGTCCCACTCGACCGGAATGGCGGTGCGGTCCTCGCTGATCTCGGCTCCGTCGGCCATGGTGGCGCCGCTCGCCTGCGGGCTCGACCCGTATGCGGGCGTCAGCTGCACATAGCGGGCCGACACGAGATTGGGCGCCACGATGATGGCTTTTGCGTCGGCGGGTATGGGTACGGCGCGATCTACTGCCAGGGTGATCCTGGCCCGCGTTCCCAGCGGCTGGATGGATTTGATGGTGCCCACCCTCACCCCGACCACCCGAACCTCGTCTCCGGGATAGATGGCTGTGGCCGACTTGAAGTAGGCGATGATCGTCCTGGCGCCCGCGAACTTCTGGTAGCTCACATACCCCACAGTTGCTGCCACCAGCGCCGCCACGGCGATCACCAACAGCTTGTTGGCCCGCCGCCCGATCACCGCGAACCTCCGGGAATCCCGTTGTAGGGGAAGGGAAACTCCGCGCGAGGCCCGACGTTATCGGGCGGTTGTCCGGCGTTGACACCGCGGCGGAACCCGAGCGCGTAGTCGAGAAACGGCTGAATCGCCTGGGCCGGTAGCAGGTTGGCGGGGAATCCGTAGTAGTAGAACCCGTTGTTGACGGCCTCTCCCTGCGTCAGCTGGTATTTGGACAGCCCCTTGAGCGACTTCTCCAAGTTGTCGCGGTTCTGTTCGAGCATCGCCGACACCTTGTTGAGCTGCTCGAGCGTGGGAGCAAGTTCCTGCTCGTTGTCGTCGACGAGACCGGAAAGCTGCTGAGCCACTGCGGTGGTGTTCGCAAGGAGGTCGACGATCGCGCGGCGGCGGTCCTGTAGCACCCCGAGCAGGTCGTCGGCGTTGAGGATGAGCCGGTTCACCTGGTCGCTGCGTTCGGACAGGACCCCGGTGACGTTGGAGGCGGCCGTAAGCAGACCGGCCAGCGACTCGTTGCGGTTGTTCAGTGACCTGGACAACCGGCTGATTCCATCGAAGGTGGGGGCCAGTTGCGGTGCGAGTCGTTCGACGGTCGTCGAGAGCGTGTCCAGCGACTGGTTGACGGCGGCGGTGTCGGTCGAGGCGGTGTTGGACGTGAACTCACCCAGTGCATCGGTCAATGAGTACGGCGAAGCGGTGCGCGTCAACGGTATGACGCCTCGCGCACCGATGCGGCCGCTGCCGCGCGGTTCGATCACCAGAACTCGCTCGCCGAGCAATGTTCCGATGCCGATGTGTGCCGTGGTGTCTTTGCCGAGTCGGACCTTGCCGTCCACGGCGAAGGTGACCAGCGCCTTGCCGTGGTCGAGTTCGACGGCGGACACCGCGCCCACGTTGACGCCGGACACTTTCACGTTGTTGCCGGCGGCCAGCCCGCCCGCCTCGGCGAAGACCGCCTGATATCGGATCGACGTCGCCATCGCCAGAAGCTGTTTGGGGTGCAACCCCACCAGGATGATCAGTACCGCCAGCACCAGGCCGACGAGCCCGGTACGCACCAGCGCGGAGTCACGGTATTTGAGCATCAGGGTTCGCCGCACCTTCCGGATTGTTGGATAATCCAGGGGAACTGCGCGGTGCGGCCCTGCAGGTCCGTCACCCGTACTGCGATTCCGCAGAGGTAGAGGTTCAGCCAGCTCCCGTAGGAGCCGAGGCGCACCAGTTTGCGGTAGTTCTGCGGTGTCTTGTGCAGCACCAGGTCAAGTCGTGCGAGGTCGGTTTCGTTGGACAGCAGCGGGGCGAGCCGGGTCAGCTGATCGACGGTTCCCGACAGGGGTGGCCGCGCCTCGGTGAGCAGGGTGGCGAATGACGCGGTCCCGTTGTCCAGCGCCGTGATGGCCTGTCCGATCGGATCACGTTCCTGGGCAAGGCCACTCACCAGCCGCTCCAGTCCGTCTACCGCATGGGAGAACTTGGTGCCGTCCTTGGCCAGCACGCCCAGCGTGTCGTTGAGGTTCTCGATGAGCCGTTCGACGGTCTGCCCGTTGTCGGCCACCGCGTTGGTGAATGACGATGTCCTGGCGAACAACGACTCCAGGTCATCGCCCTGCCCCTGCAGGATCTGAATCAACGAGCTGGTCAGCGCGTTGACGTCGTCGGGGTTAAGGCCCTGGATCACCGGCTTGAGGCCGCCGAGCAGCAGGTCGAGGTCCAGCGCCGGCTCGGTTTTATCGGTTTCGAAGCGGGAGCCCGGTGGCCGGATGCGGGCCGGCCCGGGGTCATCGATGAGTTCGAGGTAGCGGTCACCGACGAGGTTGAGATAGCGCACCGCAACCTTGGTGCTCTCGGTGAGCCGGACGTTGTCATCGGCATCGAAGGCGACCAGGGCGGTGTTGTCCGATTGCAACGCGACCTTCCGGACGGTGCCGACCCGGATACCGGCGACGCGAACCGAGTCACCTGATTTCAGACTCGAGACGTCCTGGAACACTGCCGAATAGGCGTTGGTGGACCCGGACCGGTACTGGCTGAAGATCACGAGCAGGGCCGCGGTCAGCAATACCATCGTGATCCCGAACGCACCCAATTTGGCGGCGGTCTTGCTGAGCCCGCTCATCCGGGATGCCCGACCTGTGCGCTGTTGCGTGGTGGCCCGTCAATCGGCCCGTACAGCAATTGCTTGAGTCCGTCGGAGTTCAGCAGGATCCCCTCGTTGCCGTACTGCGCCGGGTTGGCGTTGACGTCGGTGATCACGAAGGGTGGGCGCTTTTGAAACCCGACCTTGGGTAGATCCGTGCACTGCGGTCCGCCCGTCGCGGCCACCTTGGGCAGATTCTGCGGATACCGGTAGCGCTCCACGCCGAGGACCACCGTCTGTAGCAGAAGACCGCCGGGGACGGGAGTGCCCGGGGCTTTCGCCAATTGGACGGCTCCGCCCAGGCCGCAGGTCAGCGCCTCGTGGTACTGGTTGGTGAGGTCGGTGGTCGGGCCGAGAAGTGCCATGGTGTCGGTGATTGCCTGGCGGTTGGTGCCGACGACGTCGTTGCCGGTGTCGGCCAGCCCGATCACGCTGATCAGCAGGGCATCGAGGTTGTGTTGTTCGCTGACAGCCACATCGCTCATTCGGGTCGCCGCGTCGGCAGTGGTGACCAGGTCGGGTGCCGCATCGGCATACGCGTCGACCACACGGGGAGCCACGGTGAATTCATGCTCCATGGCCGCCAGGCTCGGGTCGACCCGCGCCAGAAACTCATCGAAGTTGGCCATCATCTGCCCGATCCGATCACCTCGACCGTCCAGCGCCGTCGACAACGCTCCGAGCGTCTCGTTGAGTTTGGTGGGTTCGATCTTCGCCAGTACCTGCGACAGCCGCTCGAAGACCGTATTGATCTCCACCGTGACATGGTCGGCGTGCAGCACCTGGCCGCGCTGCAGAGATCCGGTAGCGGGTTCTTCCGGCGGGATCAGCTCGACGTATTTGGATCCGAACACCGTCGAGGAGGCGATGTCGATGCGAACGTTTGCCGGGATGACGTCCATGTAGGCCGGGTCCATGGCCAGGTGCAGGGCGGCACGTCCGTCGGGCAGAGATTCGATCGACTTCACCGAACCGACTTGCGCCCCGTGCAGTTTCACTTTGGCGTCCGCATTCATGACCAGACCGGCCCGGCTGGAGAGCACGGTGACGGGAACGGTGCTGGCGAAGCTGCCCCGAAACAGTCCTACTGCGAGTGCGACCGTGGCCGCGGCGACGGCCACTGTGGCCAGTCCCGTCAGGGCCCGTCTGACGCGCGAAGTCGTTGCCATCACACCGCCCTAGCCGGACAGGTTGAAGTTGCCGTTGGAGCCGTAAACGGACAGTGACACCAGCAGCGTCACCGAGATTACGACGATGAGTGACGTTCGCACGGCGTTGCCGACGGCCACACCCACCCCGGACGGTCCACCGCTGGCGAAGTACCCGAAGTAGGTGTGCACGAGCAGCACCGCGATGGCCATCAGGATTGCCTGCAGAAATGACCACAAGAGGTCTTTGGGGTTGAGAAACGTCCCGAAGTAGTGGTTGTACAGTCCTGCCGACTGCCCGAACATCACCACCGTGGTCAGCTTGCTCGCCGCAAAAGACAGGATCACCGCTATCGAGTAGAGCGGTGTGATCGCCACCATTCCGGCCACGATGCGGGTGCTCACCAGGTATTCGACGGCGCGGATGCCCATGGTCTCCAACGCGTCGATCTCTTCGTTGATCCGCATGGCGCCCAATTGAGCGGTTACGCCCGCGCCGAAGGTGGCGGCCAGCCCGATGCCGGCGACAACCGGCGCAGATATCCGGACGTTGATGAAGGCAGCCAGGAATCCCGTCAGGGCTTCGATGCCGATGTCCCCAAGCGAGCTGTATCCCTGCACCGCCAGTGTGCCGCCCGCGGCGAGCGTGAGAAATCCAACGATGACGACGGTGCCGCCGATCATCGCCAATGTTCCTGCGCCCATGCTGATTTCGGCGATGAGGCGCACCACTTCACGACGATAGCCGGTGGCGGCGTGGGGCACACCCGCCAGGGCGCGGCCGTAGAAGGAGGTGTGGTCGCCGAGTCGGCTGAGGGTGTCGATCGGTCTGTTCAGCTCCCGCGCCACCTGCGGGTGAAGCACACGTAGGCCAGTCATCGTCGTATCCCGGCTAATCCGAGGTCATCTGGATGCCGATGGCGGTGACCACCACGTTGACAACGAACAATGCCATGAAGGCGTACACCACCGTCTCGTTGACGGCGTTGCCCACCGCTTTGGCGCCGCCTCCGCTGATCGTCAGACCGCGATAGCAGGCCACGACTCCGGCGATCAGGCCGAACAGTGCTGCCTTGACGCACGAGATGATCACCTCGGGAACCCCGGTGAGCAGCGTGATCCCGGCTGCGAAGGCACCGGGATTGACGCCTTGGATGAAGATCGAGAAGGTGTACCCGCCCAGGATCCCGATGATGACGACCAGGCTGTTGAGCAGCAGCGCGACCACGCCCGACGCCAGCATCCGGGGAGCCACCAGCCGCTGCACGGGGTTGATGCCGAGGACTTCCATGGCGTCGATCTCTTCTCGGATGGTGCGGGATCCCAGATCGGCGCACATCGCCGTCGCCCCGGCACCGGCCACGATCAACACCGTCACCATCGGCCCGACCTGCGTGACCGCTCCGAATGCCGCCCCGGCACCCGACAGGTCCGCCGCACCCAACTCGCGCAACAGGATGTTCAGAGTGAAGCTGACGAGGACGGTGAAGGGAATCGCGACCAGCACCGTGGGCATCAGCGACACCCGCGCCACGAACCATGACTGCTCCAGCAGTTCGCGGCCCTGAAAGGGCCGGCGGAACAGGAACTTCACCGCATCGACCGACATTGCCAGCAGGCCGCCGATCGCCCGCAGGGGTCCGGACGTGCCGGCGCCCACCGCGGCCAGCCCGGAGTACCAACGGTCCTGGGCGTTACTCACCATGTGCCGCAAAACCCTCCACTGCCGGACCGAACGCCGTCGCTGACGCCGCCCGAGTCGGCGGCTTCCCAAGACGGTGACAGCCGACGGTGACCGGCGACACGCTATGTCCCATCCACCGGGAAGGGTCACGGCGCCGGAGCGGAATGGGCGGGAACGTAACCTGCTGTCGAAGCCCGTTGCCGACCAACCCTGAAGGAGCTGACCGTGCCACAGCCCGCCGAACAGTCACCCGGCCTCTCGCGTTATGCCGATCGCCGAGTGTTGATCACCGGTGGAGGCTCGGGCATCGGGCAGGCATGCGTGCTGAGGATCCTCGCCGAAGGTGGACGCGTGGTCGCCGCGGACATCAGCGCGGAGGGCCTGGGCGATACCGTCGCGAAAGCGGGCGACGCCGGGAGTCGCCTTTCGACCGTGGTGATGGACATCGGCGATGAACCCTCAGTTCGCGCCGGCGTCGCCGAGGCGGTGGCAGCGCTCGGCGGGCTGGACACCCTGGTCAACGCCGCCGGAATTCTGCGCTCCTCCCATTTGGCACAGACCACGCTAGCCGACTTCGAACAGGTGCTGCGGATCAACCTGGTGGGGACGTTCTTGGTAACCCGTGAGGCGATCGGCGCGCTGCACGAGGGCAAGTCCCCATCGGTCGTCAACTTCAGCTCGACGTCCGCCCACTTCGCGCATCCGTACATGGCTGCCTACGCGGCCTCCAAAGGCGGGGTGTTGTCGATGACCCATGCCTGGGCGATGGAGTTCGCGAAGGCCGGTATCCGGTTCAATTCCGTTCAGCCCGGTTCGATTTCGTCGGGAATGACCGACGGAACCGGCGCATCACGTCAAAGCGTCGGCCCCGGCCTTCCTGAGGATGCCGATTTGACGCTGTTCGGCAAGGTGGCGCCGATGCTGCCGCTGGGCGGCGGTGCCATCTTCGCCGGTCCGGATGCGGTCGCAGGCGTGGTGGCGATGCTGGGAAGCGATGACGCCTCCTTCATCACCGGTACCGAGGTTCGGATTGACGGCGGCTCCCATATGTGAGGGGCTGCGGAAGTGGGACATTATCGACGGAGGATTGCCGTGAAGCTCAAGGGCCTGCTGTATGCGCTTCCAGTACTGGCGACAGCAGGGCTATACGATTGCCCGCCAAGCTATTCCGAACCATTCTTCGCCAACTACCAGCTCCAGCTGCCAGACCGCTACGACTTCCACACTTGGACATGGGCGGTATCGCACTGTGTGTCGGCGGCGGAGAACTGCGCGCACATCCAAGCGATCCCGATGCCGGTGGCCAAGGCGTTTGAGTACTCCGGCGACGCGCACCTCGCCGACGGGCGCTATACCCTGACCGTCGATGTCCCGGACGGATTGCGCTGCGGAAACGTCTATTACGGGCCGATCATCCCGACGCGTGACGTGTACTCCTGGGATGCAACGACTTTACAGGGCACGTTGACGTCGTCGCCGGCCAGCGGTTGCGATGGCGGGCCCGGCGGTGCCCTCACCTACCCGTTCAGCTTAGTTCGGCTCTGATCAACGCCTCCGGGTGGGCGGGCGTTCTCCCGGTGAGCGGAACGATCTGTTTCTGACCGAGCCTTGTCTCTACATGCTGTGACCCTAGGCCCAGGCCGAGGAAGCCCTAGGCGGAACCTTAAAGTCCCTACGTTGCATGGGAGATCACGATGTCTGGTCAGCGCAGCAACAATAATTTCCCGTCAGAGGACGCCAGAGCTCACTGCCGTCGCGTCGTCGGTCTCGGTGCGAGTGCTGGCGCGTTCGTGGCGTTCGGCATGTCCGCGCTGTCCACCTCGCCTACCGCTCATGCCGATGACTTCGGCTTTGGTGATTGGATCGCCGACCTGTTCGGCCATGTCGATAATGCGTCGGCCGCGACTAGCAGTGCAGTCGGGGACAGCAGCGCGCTCGCTGCACTGGCTACGGTGGACACCGTCAATCCGGCTGTGGACACGGTCACCGTCCCGGCGGGCGCTTGGTTCCAGCAAGTGGTCTACACCCCCATCCACACTGCGATCGAGGACTGGATCAACAGCCCGTTCGGCCAGCAGGTCGACGGCTTCATCAACCAGACTTCGGGACAGTTCCTGATCGGTAATGGGGCTGACGGAACAGCAGCGCACCCCGACGGTGGTGTTGGCGGGCTGTGGTTCGGCGACGGCGGCAACGGCTACGACCAGAGCGGTAACGCCGGCACGGCCGGCGGCGCCGGTGGCGACGCCGGCTGGTTCGGCAACGGAGGCCACGGCGGCGATGGTGGTGCCGGTGCAGCCGGAGGCGACGGCGGCAGCGGCGGCCAGATGTTCGGCATTGGCGGCGACGGCGGTAATGCCGGTGATGGTGGCGTGGGCTTGCCCGCCCTGGGCGGTGCCGGCGGAAACGCCGGTATGCTCGGCATGCACGGTGCTGTCGGCCATTACGGCACGCTGGCCAGCGGCCCACCAGCCCAGGACAGTGGCGGGTTGAGCACCACCGGCAGCTGGCTCACCAACAGTGATGGCCAGGTCGTTATACCCCACGGGTTCAACTATTCGATGGAGTACTCCGGCACCGGAAACGACAGCGAAGCCGTTATCAGCGATGACAACGCGGCGTTCCTTGCCGCCAACGGATTCAACGTCGTGCGGCTGGCCATCTCCTGGGCCGGGTTGGAACCCGAACCCGGGGTATTCAACGACGCCTATCTCGCCTCGATCGATCAAACAGTACAAACCCTGGCCAACCACGGCATCCGCACCATCATCGACATGCACCAGGACGCCTACAGCAGCGTGTTCGGCTATGACGGCGCACCCGCGTGGGCGGTGCAAGACGGCGGACTATCCAACCCCGCGCTGCCCTTCCCGCTCGCCGTATTCTTCAATCCCGCGGAGAACCGCAGCTGGGACGCGTTCTGGGCGAATGCTGATGCACCAAACGGACTTGGCCTACAGAACAACTACGCGCAGATGTGGGAACACGTGGCGGACTACTTCAAGGGCAACGCCGACGTGGCTGGCTTTGAGATCATGAACGAGCCCTACTCGGGTTCGCAGACCCTGCCGAGCCTACTAGGCAGTCCATTCTTCGAGGCGCAGCAACTCACCCCCTTCTACAATCAAGTGACATCCGCGATCCGGGCAGTCGACCCAACCGCACCGGTCTTCTTCGAACCGAGCATGCTTCCAGCCACCGCGGGCTATCCCACCGCCCTGGGCACGGTGGACTTCCCCAATACCGTCTACTCATTTCACGACTATTGTGAATTTCCCTTAGGGGCGCTGGGTTGCCTGCCAAACGTCGCCGGAATCGTGTCGAACGCCGAGTCCTACGCCCAGACACACAACATCCCGGCATTCATGACCGAGTTCGGATTCAGCACCGACAACACCAGCATCGCCGCCACCATGCAACCCGCCGACCAGAACATGATGGGCTGGACGGAGTGGGCCTTCAGCGGACAAGGTGATAAGTCGTTGGTCTACGACCCCAGCCAGCCTCCTGTCGGTGACAACGTCAACACCGCGCAATTGGAGACACTGGCTCAGCCCTACCCGCGGGTGATTTCTGGTACCCCCGAGTCGTATTCGTTCGACAACGGCACCTTCCACTTCAGCTATACCACCGAGCACGTTGACGGCTCCGGGGACTTCGCCGCCGGCTCGCAGACCGAGATCGCGCTGCCCAAGATCCAGTTCCCGAACGGTTATGAGGTGACCGTCGTCGGTGGCCACGTCATCTCTGGTGCCAACGCACCAGAACTGATCATCGCCTCCGACGCGGGCGCCACCACAGTCAATGTCACAGTGACGGCGTCACCGGCTGCGTAGGGTGGTGATCTGTGGCGCCTGGGAATACAGCCGCGCCACACCGATTACCGCCACCAGCCCCATCGTGAACCATGCAGTGGCAGAGCAGGTCGCGTAAATATCAGATAACGGCACGACCCTGCCACCCTGGAGCGTGGCCGTGGCATCACCGACGCGAAGCAACTCGAGGTTGACCTGTAGCGCCAGGCCGAACCAGATGACGGCCCGCATCAACAGCGTCGATCGGTCCGAGGCAACGGGTTCCCGACGCCACTGCCATTCCACCAATGAAAACACCTGGAACAGCACCCATCCGGTGAGCAGCCAACCGGCATAGTTACTCAACGGGACGCCGAGGGCGCCACTGGGTGCCACGTAGGAATACAGGCCGCGGGCGTAGGCGGCGATCGGGTCGATCACCAGGTCGTACCCGCCGAGGATGAGTGTGGCGACGACCGGCGTCACGACCGCTGAGACGCGGCGGTTGCGGTACTCCCCCACGATCACCCGGGCCAGGATCCACGCGAGCCAGGCCAGCACCACCCAACCGAAGACAACCGTGACCGGCACCCCGAGTGCGCGGGACCCCTCGAAGTGATGGACGTAGGAGCCGAAGGGGAAACCGGTCGCCACACTGCACGCCTCGAATCCGAAGGCCACGATCACGGCGATCGTGAAGTAGCCGATGACGCCCGCGGGCTTGTACAGCGTGCAGGTATGCAGCGCCACGAACACCGCCAGTAAGGCACCGTAAACCGCCTCGGCCACAGGCTGTATCGGGGATCCGGCGCTAAGAGCAGCCGCCACCGTCGCCGCGAACCAGATCGCGACCAGACACCAACCGGTTATGACCTGCCCTCGAGTGCGTGTCGACACCGGCGCATCGTATCCGTGGAGCTTGCCCCAGCGTGGCAAACACGGTTAACAGCATCGAGGTCGACGTCGACAACGTGGTGGCCCAGGACTGCGGAGAGTGGAACGTATATCCGTACGCCGTGAGCCAGCCGGCGCCGGTAAACGAAGCATCCCGGTAGTCGGGAGCTTGGCCGCCTAGCGTCGCGGATGGTTCTTAGTCTCACGTGCATGCTTCGCGACAACCGCTGCTTGCCCCGGACACCGCGCCGACATCCTGTAGCCGCAGGCCGCAGCCACTGATGGCGCTGCGCCCGTTTTGCGGGTAGAGATTTCGCGGACTCCGCGGTCTGTCGCTGTCGCAACCTGAAGATGAGGAACCATAGTGAAATCGGCGGATCAGTACGATGTCATCGTCGTGGGCTACGGCGCGGCGGGTGTTTCCGCCGCTATCGAGGCCGCCGATGCCGGGGCGCGCGTGCTTGCGTTAGACCGCGGGTACGGCGGAGGGGCAACCGCCCTTTCCGGCGGAATCATCTACGCGGGCGGCGGAACACCCGAACAGTACGCCGGCGGCTACCGAGACACCGTCGAGAACCTGCGCGCATACCTACGGCAAGAAGTCGGCGATGCCGTCACCCAGGAGACGCTCGATCGCTTCTGCGCCCAGAGCCCGGCGATGATCGCTTGGCTCAAGCATCAGGGTGTGGAATTTCGGGGCGGCGAGGTATCCGCATACAAGACGTCGTACCCGACCGACCGGCACTATCTTTACTATTCCGGTAACGAGAAGGCCCACCCCTACGTCCAGCATGCGGCGCCCGCCCCGCGCGGCCACCGCGTTCTCGCACCCCGCATGAATTCGGGCAAGGTGCTCTACCAGCGCCTGAGCGCATCGGCGAAAGCCAAAGGAGTGGACTTCATTCCGCTGGCCCGGGTACATCGCCTCCTCACTGAAGACGGTCGTATCGTCGGCGTCCGTTACCGCTCAATGGACCTGTCGCATCCGCATGTACGCCGCCATGCGGTACTCACCAGAACCACCGGAAAACTGGGCAATTGGCTGCCCGGCCTCGTCGGGGGCGCCGTGTCCCGGGCCGAACGCCTCTGGTCTGACGCGGCAGTCGAGAAGACCGCATATGGTCGCACCGTCATCCTCGCGGCCGGCGGATTCATCTACAACCGCGAATGGGTCCAACAGTACGCACCCGGATTCATGAAGGTCTCTCCGCTGGGCACACCGGGCGACGACGGGACCGGCATCGCTCTTGGGCTCGACGCCGGCGGCATGGTCGACAACATGGAAAACGTCACGGCCTGGCGATTTTTGGCACCGCCCAGCGCCTTCCTCGAAGGCCTAACCGTCGGAACCGATGGAAGCCGGATCGCCAACGAGGACCTCTATGGCGCCACCCACGGCGACATCCTGATGCGCCGGTTCAACGGAATCGGCTGGGCCGTCTACGACGCACCCACCTGGCGGAAGATCAAAACCCAAGTCCGCGAACAGACCCAGCTGTTTCAGCGACTCCAGCTGATCTATCTCTTCACGACCGGGCACAAAAGGGCCGACACCATCGAAGACCTGGCTCGTCGCACCGGCATCGACGCCGCCGGCCTCCGCCGCACGGTCGACGAGTACAACGACAGCCTGGACCGCGGCGTCGGTGATCCTGCACATAAGGCGGCGGAACTGTGCCGCCCCTTGACAGTCGGGCCCTTCTACTCGATCAACATTTCCGCCGACGCATCGATGTTCTACCCGATCCCGGGGCTGACCCTCGGCGGACTCACCGTCGATGAAACGACCGGCGAACTGCTACATCGTGACGGTGGAACCGTCGGCGGGCTGTACTCGGCGGGACGCAACGCGGTCGGCATATGCTCAAGCAGCTACGTCAGCGGATTGTCCCTTGCCGACTGCATCTTCAGCGGAAGGCGGGCCGGAGCGCATGCCGCTGACAGCGCTCTGGCACAACGGGACGTTCGGCACGGCAACTCCACCGATGCGTGATTCGCACAACTGATCGTTTCCTCAACTCCCTTGTGGAGCAGTGAATTCCATCCGCGTCCGGGTGAGGTGAATTGACCGTATCCGCCATACCCCGGAGACTTTGATGTAGGTCTCATGGTAGTGCCCCGCGCCGTACAGAGTGTAGCCGTTCGGGAAGGCGACCACATCTGCCATTGCCCAGACACCGGTCGCGCTGGTTGAGGAGGTCAAGGTTATCTCCGGCGTAAACCCCTGGTGCACCGTGACGCATTCCTCGATCGCCCCCCGAATCGAGGCCACAAGCGCGTCGACACCGTCCCACGTCGGGCCGGGCCGACCGTCTGCACCGCCGGTCGAGACGGCGTTGTCGAACACTCCGACCACATCGGGTGTGAACACGTCGCGCCAAGCGTCCCAAGCTTTTGTATCCATGAACCGGAAATACCGGGCCTTGAGTTGGCGGATTGCTTCCAGCTCGTCGGCTACAGACGGCGGTTCCTGGGGCATCGCAGCGTGACTCGTCACGCCGGTGCGTCCTTCGGCATGTTATGCCGTTCAAAACGCTTAAAGCGGTCACCCCGACGTGGCCGGGCTCACGGTGACACTGACCGTGGTCGCGCCGGAGTTCGATGCGATGATCAGCACGGGGGCGTTGGATTCCGAAACAACCTGACCGCCAGTGACATTCACTTCATAGCCTTTAGGGAATTCAATGTTGGGCACCGAGATGGTGGTCTGCGATCCTGCAGCGAAGCTGCCCGTACCGTCAGCATGCGTGGTGGAGTAGCTGAACTGGAATACACCGTTGTCGAACGTCCACGGGTTCGGCGTGCCGGCCACCACCTGCGGGTACGGCTGAGCAAGCGTCGTCAGGTTAGCGGTGTTCACGTTGTCACCGGTCAGCGGCTGGCTGGGGTCGTTCACCAGCGATGCCGAACTACCGTCCAAGCCCACGCCCGACTGTTGGGGGCCGCCGTAGACCCATTCCGTCCAGCCGATCATGTTCTGGTTGGCGGGTGACAGTGCTGCGGAGATGGTCGATTGGTTGCTGCTGGAGCCGAACTCCGACATGAATGCCGGGATGTCGTGCGCCTTCGCATACGACATGGCGTTATTCATGATTCCGGTGACGTCAGGCAGGCAACCCAGGGGCCCAAGGTTTTCGTAGCAGTAGTCGTGGAAGGACAAGACGCCGTTGGAGGTATCGACGTCACCCAACTGGATTGGCAGGCCCGCGGTGGCAAGGATGTTGGGTTCGTAGAAGATCGGCGTAGTCGGGTCGACAGCCCGGATTGCCGCCGATACCTGGTCGTAGAAGGGCGTCAGTTGCTGCGCGTCGAAGTACGAACTGCCAAAGACAGTCGGCAGGAACTGCGAGCCCGGCAGTGGTTCATTCATGATCTCGTAGCCGAGTACATTCGGGTTGCCGTTGAAGTAGTTCGCCAGGTGTTCCATCATTTGGGCGTAATAGTTCTCTAATCCAACTCCGCCCGGTCCGGCCGCGTTCGACCAAAAGGCATCCAAGGCGTGGTTTTGCGCAGGGTCGAAGAACAGGCTCAAGGGGAACGGCAGGTTAGAGCTAGGTAGTCCACCAGTGTCGATTGCCCACGCCGGCCCTAACTGCTGGTGCATATCGAGCAAGCTGACGATGTGGTGGTTCGCCAAGGTCTGAACAGTCTGAGCTATCGACGCCAGGTATGCGTCGTCGAAAACACCGGGCTGGGGCTCCAGAAGGGACCAGTCAACCCCGACCCGTACGGCATTGAACCCGTTGGCCGCCAACAACGCAGCGTCGTCATCTCCGAACCCGGTGCTGGCCGGCGAGCCCAGAGGCGGCACGATGATCACCTCATTGAGCCCGTGCAGCGTGACGACCTTGCCGTCACTGTCGGTGAACCAGGTGCCGGTCGTCGTCAAGCCGTCGACGCTCCCAGTTGGGGGACCGCCGGGTAGCGTGCCGGCCTTACCGACGTCGCCGTGGCCGCCCAGCATGCCGGCGTTGCCGCCGGCTCCACCGAGGGCAGGCAACCCATTGCCGGTCTCTCCCACGCCACCGTCGCCGCCGTTGCCACCGATACCGAGGGCCGATCCGCCATCACCGCCGTCGCCGCCATTTCCTCCGGCCCCGCCATCGCCGCCGTCACCGCCGTTGCCGAACCAACCCGCGTCGCCGCCGGCACCGCCAGCCACGCCAACCTGGGTGCTGTCCCAGCCGTTGCCGCCGTCGCCGAACCACAATCCGCCGGCACCACCGTCGGGATCTGCTGCCGTACCGGCAGCGCCATCGCCGATCAGGTACTGCCCTGAGATCTGGTTGATGAACCCGTCGACTTCCTTGCCGAAGTCGCTGCGGATCCAGGCCTCGATGGCGGTGTGGATCGGGTCGTAGACCAGCTGTTGGAACCACATGTCCGCAGGCGCGCCGAGCATGTCCGCGGCTGGGCTCACGCTAGCCACCGCCGCCGATGCCTGGTCAATCCCGTTAGCGCCAACGTCAAGCGCACTCTGGAGACCATCGCCGGGAGCGCTGACCACATCGCCGGCTCCCGCCGTCGCATCACCCGGTCCGCCGAACAACTCAACGATCAATTCGCCCAGACCTAGATCGTCCGCTTGGGCGAGCGGCAGTGCGGACAACGCTGTCATGCCGAATGCCAAGAATGAGCCGGTACCGGCACCAAAAGCGACTACTCGGCGACGAGACGAGTTGGCGTTCGGTGGGCGGTGATTGCGCTTGTTGTTGCGGTGGGTGACCATCTCTGCCTCCGGTCCGACGCGGGAAATCACTTAGGTGTCGCTGAAGTCATGCTCAGTAACAGTCGATGAAGCATGAAGTGAACACATCCGGCAAAGAACAGCCGCGTTCCACTCAGCGGGAGATCTGCATCCGTCACCGAATGCCATCAGGCCCGGTATGGTGTCGATGCCGCACGGCTGGGGCCACGGCAAGGCCGGTGACCGTCGAGCCGGCCTGACCGTCGGACTACGAAGGCTTAGACCTCTTGGCGAACGACCGCATCCGCAGCAGATAACCCACCGCCCGCCGGGCCGGGACCGCCCGCGGCCAGTCGTCGGCGCGGAAATAGGCGTCCGACCCGCCGTCGACGAAGATGACGCTGCCGCACAGGAATTCGGCGGCGCCGGACAGCATGAACAGCATCCAGTCGCCCAGTTGTCCTGGATCCCCGTAGCCACCGACTGGGACCGGGAACGCGTTGACCGCCCGAGCCTGCCCCGGTGTCGCCAGCTGTTTCTCCAGCAGGGGCGTCAGAATCGCACCGGGCGCCAAGGCGTTGAGCCGGATACCTGCCCCGGCCCACGCCGGCTGCACCGCCTGGCGGCGCACCCAGCGCGACACCGCGATTTTGGATCCCGCATACGCCATCGACGGCGCACCCGGGCCCAATAGGCGCAGCCGGCGCACCGCCTTAGCCGTCTTGCCGGCCAGCAGCGCACGCACCGCCGATCGCGGCACCGCCGGCACGGTGGTGGCCGAATTGCTGGCGACGACCACAACTTTGGCGGCCCCGGAGGCGGCCAGCGCCGGACGCCACGCTTCCAGCAGATCGACGACGCCGAAATAGTTGACCTGCAGGATCAGCCCCGTCGCTCCCGGAGTGGGGCCGATACCGGCGGCCAGCACCGCCCCGTCCAGTCGACCCCCGCACGCCGCCAGTACCGCCTCGGCGCCCGCCGCCCGGCCCGGCGCCGTCGACAGGTCCGCGACCACTTCGGCATCGCGCAGGTCGATCCCGATCACGGTGTGGCCGGCCGCCCGCAACTTGTCCGCCGCCTGGCGTCCCATACCGGATGCCGACCCGGTTACCGCGTACACACCCACGAGACGTCCTCCTCAATCCGTTGTGTTCCGTCATACAGGCTTACAGGGCATGGTGGACACCATGCACATCGGATTCATCGGACTCGGGAACATGGGCAGCGGCATGGCCGCCAACCTGCTCAAGGCGGGTCACGCGGTCACCGCTTACAACCGGTCACCGGCCAAGGTGGACGCCCTGGCCCAGCAGGGCGCCACACCGGCGCGGACGGTGGCCGACGCCTGCCACGACGAGGTGGTGCAGACGATGCTGGCCGACGACGACGCCGTCGAGCACGTCACGCTCGGGCCGGACGGCATTGTGGCCTCGTTGCCGGCCGGCGGTACCCACATCTCGTCGAGCACGATCAGCGTGGCGCTCGCCCGACGGCTCACCGCCGCGCACGCCGACGCGGGACAGACCTATGTCGCCGCACCGGTCTTCGGCCGGCCTGCGGCCGCCGCGGCGGCAAAGCTTTTCGTGATAGCCGCGGGCGCGCCGGCAGCACTGGACCTGGTGGAGCCGGTTTTCGACGCGATCGGTCAGCGCACCTTCGTGGTGTCCGATCAGCCGTACGCGGCCAACCTGGTGAAGCTCTCCGGCAACTTTCTGCTCGCCACCGTCATCGAGTCACTCGGTGAGGCGATCGCGCTGGTGGAGAAGGCCGGGGTGGACCCGGTGTCCTATGTCGACATCCTCACCTCAACACTGTTCAGCGCTCCGGCGTATGCGACCTACGGCGACCTGATCGCCCGCAAGAGCTTCGAGCCGGCCGGTTTCGCCGCCACCCTCGGGCTCAAGGACGTCCGGTTGGCGTTGCAGGCCGCCGAGGAGCTGACGGTGCCACTACCGCTGGGCAGCCTGCTGCGCGACCGCTTCCTGGCACTGCTCGCCAACGGCGGCGGAGCGCTGGACTGGTCGGCGATCACCACCCTGGCCGGGCGTGTCGCGGGGCTCTAAGGGCAGGGCTAGCTGTTACAGCTAGTCCCCGACTACCCCGCGCAGCCCGTCGGCGCCGAACGCCGGCTCGAGCATCGACGAGAAGTCCGGGCCGCGGCGCAGCATCTGCCCGCCGTCGACATTGATGACCTGGCCGGTGATGTAGGCGGCCGCATCGCTGAGCAGGAACAGTGCCAGGTTGGCGACGTCTTCGACCTCGCCGGGCCGCGGCAGCGGCGTACAGATGCGGTAGTCCTCACTGAGCTCCGGCGAGTCCAGGATCGGGGCGACCAGCTCGGTACGGGTCAGGCCCGGGCGGATGCTGTTGACCCGCACCCAGGACGCACCCAGTTCGTCGGCGGCCAACTGCATCATGTGGTCCAACGCCGACTTGGTCGGGCCGTAGGCACCGAACCAGCGGTGGGTGTTGCTGGCCGCGATCGAGGAGATCCCGACGAACGAGCCGCCGCCGCCGCGCACCAGCGCCCGCCCGGCGTGCTTGAGCACGTACATGGTGCCGTTGACATTGAGGTCGACCGTGCGCCGCCACAACTCCGAGTCGATCTGGGTGATCGGGCCGATGGTCTGCGAACCACCGGCGGCATGCACCACCCCATGCAGCCGACCGTGCTTGGCCACGGCGGCCTCGACCGCGGCGATCACGCTGTCCTCGTCGGTGACGTCGGCGGCGAAGTGGCGAACCTGCCCGCCGGGCACATGCGGCGGTCCCAGCTTCGCCTCTCCTCCGTCGAGCCTCGCTGAACCGCCGGGCACATGCGGCGGTCCCAGCTTCGCCTCTCCTCCGTCGAGCCTCGCTGAACCGCCGAGCTCGGCGGCCACCTCCGCCAACCGCTCGGCGCCCCGGCCGACGATCAGAACATCAGCCCCGGCGGCCGCCAACCCGGCGGCCACGGCCTTGCCGATGCCGCTGCCACCCCCGGTGACCAGGTAGCTGCGGTCTTGGAAGGAAAGCTGCACACCGACCCCTCACGTCGAAACTGAAACACGTTCTACGTATGGAACCACGGCTCCACCGAGCGGGAAGTCAGATCAGTCAGGGTTGGTCGCGGCGGGCCACGGCGGTGGGCTTGGCGGTGCGCCAGTCCTCGACATCAGGTGGCAGCCCCAACGGGGCCCGGTTTTCGTTGTGGGCCGCCCAGTGCGCGTGGCCGAGCTGGTGGATGTGGAAACCGTGCCGCAACGCCTCGGTGAAGCCCATCGCGTCGGCGGCGCCGTTCACCGAATCCTTGATCAGCAGCGCGGCCATGGTGGGCAGCTTCGCGATGCGCCGGGCGAATTCCAGTGTCTTGTCCGCTAATTCGTCAGTCGGAAACACCTTGGACACCATGCCCAGCCGGTGGGCCTCGTCGGCGTCCAGCGAGTCACCGGTCAGCAGCAACTCCTTGGCCTTACGGGGCCCGAACTCCCAGGGATGCGCATAGTATTCGACGCCGGGCATCCCCAGCCGCACCCCCACCACGTCGGAGAACCGGGCATTGTCGGCGGCCACGATCAGGTCGCAGGCCCAGATCAGCATCAACCCCGCCGAGATGGCATTGCCCTGTACCTGGGCGATGGTGATCTTGCGCAGGTCCCGCCACCGGCAGGTGTTCTGGAAGAAGAAGTGCCACTCCTGCAGGTACATCTTCTCCACCAGCGGCTCCCGGGTGGCGCCGTGGGACTGGAAAGTCGGGTGCTGGTCGGGCCCGGGCCGGCGTTCGGCCAACGCGGCCTCCGAGCCCAGGTCGTGGCCCGCGGAGAAGTTCTTGCCGCGTGCTCCCAGGATCACCACCCGCACGGTGTCATCGGCTTCGGCCCGGCCGAACGCCTCGTCGAGCTGCACCAGCAGGGTGCGATTCTGCGCGTTGTGGGTCTCCGGGCGGTTCAGCCAGATCCGGGCGATGCGTCCGTCATCGACGGTCTCGTAGTCGACGAGGTCGCCCACCTGCGCCCGTTTGCTCTCCGCTGTCTCCGATGCCATCGCCTCTGCCTCCTTGATATCCCGCATCACAGGCTACGGCGGTCGATCTGGACTTCCCGGCTCAGGTGTGACACGCGGCGCACTTCGCTAGAGTCGACTTATGGCTGCTAAAACCGAACACGCCGACATCGAGGACGTTGAACCGCTGGCCGACAACACCGCGAGCCAGGCCCGGCGAGTGGTGGCCGCCTACGCCGAGGACGCCGACGAGTGTCGGGTGTTCCTGTCCATGCTGGGGATCGGGCCGTCGACCCCCGAGAAACCCGGGTCCTAAATGCCGGAGCCGGGGAGTCGGGCCGCGCCGCACGGACCCGGCGATTCCGATTTCGTCGTGGTCGCCAACCGGCTGCCCATCGACATCGAGAAGCTGCCCGACGGTACGACCGCTTGGAAACGCAGCCCCGGCGGACTGGTCACCGCACTGGAGCCGCTGCTGCGGAAGCGCCGCGGTGCCTGGGTGGGCTGGCCCGGCAGCCTGGACGGGCCCGACGAGCCGATCGACGTCGAAGATCTGCGCCTGCATCCGGTCGCGCTGAGCGCCACCGATATCGCCGAGTATTACGAGGGCTTCTCCAACGCGACGCTGTGGCCGCTGTACCACGACGTGATCGTCAAACCGATCTACCACCGGCAGTGGTGGGACCGCTACGTCGACGTCAACCGCCGGTTCGCCGAGGCCGCGTCGGCGGCCGCCGCGCCGGGTGCGACGGTCTGGGTCCAGGACTATCAGCTGCAGCTGGTGCCCAAGATGCTGCGCACACTGCGCCCGGACGTCACCATCGGGTTCTTTCTGCACATCCCGTTCCCGCCGGTCGAACTGTTCATGCAGCTGCCGTGGCGCGCCGAGATCGTCGACGGCCTGCTCGGCGCCGATCTGGTCGGCTTCCACCTGGCCGGCGGCGCCCAGAACTTCCTGTTCCTGGCCCGCAAGCTGGCCGGCGCGGACACTTCGCGGGGCACGGTCGGGGTGCGCAGCCGGTTCGGCGAGGTGCGCCTGACAGACCGCACTGTGCGGGTCGGCGCCTTTCCCATCTCGATCGACTCCGGCGAACTCGATCGCAAGGCGCGTGATCGCGGTATTCGGCGGCGCGCCAAGGAGATCCGGGCCGAGCTGGGCCACCCCCGAAAGATTCTGCTGGGCGTGGACCGGCTGGACTACACCAAGGGCATCGATGTGCGGCTCAAGGCGTTCAACGAGCTGCTCGCCGAGGGCCGCGCCAAGCGGGAAGACACTGTGCTGGTGCAGCTGGCGACGCCGAGCCGGGAACGGGTGGAGAGCTACCAGCTCCTGCGCGACGACATCGAACGCCAGGTCGGCCACATCAACGGCGAGTACAGCGAGGTCGGTCACCCGGTGGTGCACTATCTGCACCGCCCGGTCCCGCGCGACGAGTTGATCGCGTTCTTCGTGGCCAGCGACGTCATGCTGGTCACTCCGCTGCGCGACGGGATGAACCTGGTCGCCAAGGAGTACGTGGCGTGCCGCAGTGACCTGGGCGGCGCCCTGGTGCTGAGTGAATTCACCGGCGCCGCAGCAGAATTGCGTCAGGCCTACTTGCTCAACCCGCACGATCTGGAGTGCGTCAAGGACGTCATCGAGGCGGCGATCAACCAGACCGACGAGGAAGGCCGCCGGCGCATGCGGGCGCTGCGCCGTCAGGTGCTGACCCACGATGTGGATCGTTGGGCCCGCGCCTTCCTCGACGCGCTCGCGGAGTCCGTCGACTGACTCAGCTACACAGGTGGACCGGGTTGTCCTGGCAGGTCAGCGGGTAATGGATGACCGGGTTCGGCAGTGGCGAGACGTACGTCAGCGTGAACGGGTGCTTGTCCAGCCCGGGCTGCCAGCCGCACACTGCGTTGTGCGACTGGGTGTAGGTCCCGTTGAGCGAGGTGTCGAACTGGTACATCTCTTCACTGGCGGCGGTTTTGCCGTCAGGGCATCGGGTACCGGCCAGCAGCGGGGTGTGGTAGGTCCATTTACCGTTCGACAACCGGTAGGAGCCGGCCTGTCCCGGCGGGCCGTCGCTTTCCACCTGCAGCCGGCAACCGACCGCCAGGTGCAGCGGCACCCGCCCGTCACCCACCGTCGGGACGCACAGTGGGTAGATTTTCCACCTCGCCGTGGTGCCGGCCCCGTTGTAGGTGTAAATGCCCTCCAGCGTGCCTTCCGGCGCTGCGTCGTCGTCCGCACCGGCGTCGACGGCCAGCCCGACGCTGGCCGTCATAGCGATACCGAAGGCGGCCAGACTACGAACGAGTTTCCCCATGACGCTCATCCTCTCCGCTAGATCGGCACGATATTGCTGATCAACCACTTGCGGTCGATCTTGCGGAAGTCGACCCGCAGGCGACTGCCCTCGTAATACTTCTCCTTGGCCTTGCCCGTCACTGTGCGGTTGACGAAGACCAGCACAGAACCGCTGGTCCGCTTTGCGTCGACGGCGCCGGCGCCGACGACGTCGACCTGGTTCACCAGTTGCTTCTCCCGGGCCTGCGGAATGATGTCGTTGACAGCCCGGGCCTCGAACTCGCGGCGGTAGTCGCCGGTGAACATCGGGTAAGTCTCGGTGAGACTGCGCTCGACTGTCTTGTACTCATAGCCGAGCACCTTGGGAATCTCGTCGACCGTCAGCTGGACCAACTCGGTGCGGGCCGCTTGTTCACCGCGCGTCTCGACCCGGCTCCAGTACAGCGAACCCGCCGTGGTGCCCAGCCCGACGAACACTCCGAGGACCACCGCCAGGGCGGCGAGCGTCAACCAGCGGCGGTTCATCGGTTACCGTCCGGCCACTTCAGGTCGTAGGCGGTCATGTTGCCGTCACCGTCCTCGTGCACGATGATGCGCAGCGCGTACGGCTGCGACGGCTTGTTGACGCCGTCGACATCGGTGGCGGTCGCCCGCATGGCCACCAGCACCGAGGCGTTCCCGGCGATGTCGTCGACGTTCTCCAGCGCCGCGGCGTTCACGACGGCCTCCGAACTGTGCTTGGTCTCGCGCAGGATTGCCTTCAGGTTGTCAGAGTTGGCGGCCATGGTGTCGCGCAGCGGGCCGCTGGTGCTCGCTACGAATCGGTTCACCTGCTCGTCGATGGTGTCCGGTGTGTAGGTGTACATGTTCAGCACGGTCTGGACGGCGGTGTCGACGAAGCGCTGGTCACGACTGTCCGTCGCGGCGGCGTGCCGGTACTGCACCAGCAGCACGGTGACCAGCCCGCCCAACACGATGGTCGCCGCCAGGACGGCGGCGCCCGCCACCTGGGCGGTCTTCCGCGCATTCGGCCGGCGTCGCGGCGGCGGGCCGGCGGGTCCGGCCGCCCGCTTGCCGGCCCGACTGGACACTGGCACGCGCACTGCAGTCGCGGCAGCATCACCGGCCGGGCCCGCCGCGCGCGATGCCCGGCGACGAGCCTTCGCGTCCTCGGGTCCGGTCACGTCTGCCTCGGTGCGAGCATCAGATCTGCCCAGTTCTCGGCGGGTAACCATTTGTCGCCCCCGGAGACGAACACCCCGGTGCTGCCCGCCGGATCCACGAACTTTCCGGTGCGCTGGTCGTAGCTGCTGTAGGCGACCCCGTTGGCCTGGGCCGGCGCCTCGGCCGGCAAGGGGCCGGGAGCAGGCCCAGGCGCCGGATCACGTCCGTAGGCGGGCAGGCCGCCGTTGCCTCCGGGGCCAGTCGGCAGGTTCTGGTCCGGTGGCGCGTAGTACGGCCACGGCGCGGGCGCGTTCGGCCCCAGCTCATTCGGCGGGTACGGCAGCGGGAACGGCGGGTTGGGCGCCGGACCAGGGCCCGCGGGCACGCCCGGCGGCAGTACCGCCACCGGCGGGCCGGGGTCGTAGTCGGACCGCGGCGGGATGTAGGGGAACTTGTTCATCGGGTTGTACATCCGCGGGTCGGTGATCGGGGTGTCGTACGGCACCGGCGGACCACGCCAGGGGTTGCTGCCGATCGGGACGAATCCCTTCGGGTCACGGCACTGCTGAATGGTCGCCGCCCGCTTGCCCGGGTACTCCATGCACGGGTAGTTGCGGGCGCCGCGAACCGCGGTCGGATCATTCTGCGCCGCTTTGCAGTACAGCTCCTTCGGCAGTTCACGCACCGTTTCGTCGGCCGGCGAACGCATCTCGGTGAACGGCACGAACCCGACCGTGCATGGCGGCGGATCATGCATGTCGATCTTGAAGTCCAGCTTGACGCCTTCTTCCATCGGCACGCCGCCGGCGACGGTCAGCAACGCGGCCATCAGTGCGGGGAACACCACCAGCGCGTGTTCGATCGAGTTGCGGTAGATGACCCCGACCCGGCCGAAGTTGGCAATACTGGCCGCCAGCGTCGGGAACGATGCCCGGATTCCGCTGAACGTGGTGTTGGCCGCGTCGGTGACACCGGGCAGGGTCTGCAGCACCTCACGCAGCTGCGGGTCGGCGTTACGCACCTCGGTGGTGACCGCCGCCAGCGACTTGGTCAGCCTCTTGATGTCGTCACCGCTGCGGATCTGGGCATCCAGGAATGGCTCGACCTGGTCGATCAACGCGTACGTCGCGTCGAAGTTGGCGTTGGCTTCGTCGACCAGCTGCCGGGACGATGCGATCATCCGGGCCAGTTCCTGCCCCGACCCGTTGAACCCCTCGAATGCGTTGCGCAGCAGGTCGCGCAGCCGGCTGTTGGCGACGCTGTTGACCAGCGACTGGGCCTGGTCGAGCAATCCGGCGATGTCCTGGCCGATCGCGGTGCGGTCCTGGCCGATGTGCGCACCATTGCGCAGCGCTGCAACGGCCGCAGTGGTCCCCTCGGGTGGAACCAGGTCGATGTACTGCTCACCGATCGCAGACATGCTCTTGACGGTGGCGGTGACGTTGCCCGGAACCTTGGTGCCGCTGTTGAGCCGCATCTGGGCATCGACACCGTGGTCGCTGAGCTGCACTGATTCCACCCGGCCCACCGTCACGCCTCGGTAAGTGACGTTGGCGCTCTTGTAGATGCCGCCGCCGCCGATGAAGTCGGCGGTCACCTTGTAGGTGCCGATACCCATCCGGCTGGGCGCATGCAGGTACAGGATCGAGATCGCACCGACGGCCAGCACGGTGACCACGGCGAAGATCCCGAGCTGGATTCGGACGAGGCGAGTCAGCATTGATCAGTCCCCATAGTTCGGAGCCGTGCCGGCCGGGATCTTGAACGGATCAGCGGCCTGCCCGGAAAGGTTGGCCATCTGTCCGATCAAGAAGTCGGGTGGGTTGATGATGTCGTGCATGTGCGGCATGTTCGGGTCGAAGGCGCCGGTGGTGAACACCGACTCGCCGAGCCGTCGCAGCGTGAAGTCGAAGGTGACGTAGACGTTGAGGAAGTCACCGCGCACCGCGTTGCGCAGGTACATCGACGGGAACGGGAACGTTGGAATGAACGGGAACGCCGTCACCAACTCGTTGGCGTTTTCGGCGAAGGACTTCACGACCGGGTACAGGCCCTTGATGTCGGCGACGAAGTCTTCCTTGGTCTCGGACATGATCCGCGAGCCGACCGTCGCCAGGCGCTGCAGCGCATCGAATGCGTCGACGATGTTGGTGCGGTTGTCGTTGAGCACCGCCAAGGCAGCCGGCATTGTGTCCAGCGCACGAGCCAGGCTGGGCGCGCTGCGGGCCAGGGTCACCCCGACCCGGTTCAGGCCGTCAGCGGCGGCGATGATGTCGCGGGCCTGTCGGTCCAGCGACACAGTCAGCTCCGCCAGCCGGGGCAGCAGTCCGGCGAACGTGCCGGCCCGGCCGGCGACCGCCGCGTACGCCTCCTCGGTGATGTCCTGCAGCGCACCGAGATTGCCCTGATTCACCACCACACCCAGTGACGACAGCACTTCTTCGGTGCTGGGGTAGCGCCCGGTCCGGCTCAGTGGGATCTGGTCGCCTGGGGCGAGTCTTCCGACCGGAGCTTCGCCGTGCGGTTCGGACAGCTCGATGTGCTGGGAGCCCAGCAGCGAGGTCTGCGCGACCTTCGCGGTGGCGTTGGCCGGCAGCATGACGTTGCCGTCCAGCGACAGCTTGACCGCCGCGTAGAAGCTACCGTCGGGCTGCTGCACGGCCTGCAGACCGGAGACGCTGCCCACGGTGACGTCGTCGACCATCACCGGCGAGTTCTGCGGCAGCGTAGTCACATCCGGCAGTTGCACCGTGATGGTGTAGGACCCGCGGCCGTGGCCCGCGGTACCCGGCATATTCAGCGAGTTCAGCCCACCGAACTGGCAACCGGACAACACCAGCGCCCCGGCGCCCAGTGCCGCGCCGCGCCGACCGGCCCGCCTAGCCGCACCGGCAAGAGACTTCACCCTCATCCGCCCTCCCTCGGCGCTCCGGCCCCGGGTTGCTGCGGGCCGGTCGGGCCGGGCGCCCTGCCCAACTGCCCCGGGTCCGATGGCGGCAGGAACAGTGCGGCGACGTCCTCTGTGCTGGGCGGTGTGACACCCGGCGCCGGCATCCACTTCAGGTAGGGCACCGGGGTCTGTGCCTTGGCCTCGGTCTCCGGGGTGTCGTAGATGATCTGGCCCTTGTAGGCGGTGATCGAGTTGATCGGGTGGAACAGGAACGGCAGGAAGTTCATCGACCAGCGGCGCATGACCGGTCCCATCCGCTCCTTGCAGATCTCCGCCCTCTTGAAGTTGTCGGGCACCGAACCGATATCGAAGACGCCGCCGCAGATGAACTGGACGGGGTTGGCGAAGTCGGGCAGGGACAGCAGACCGCTCAAGGTGCCCTGCGCGGGGTTGTAGATGTTGTAGAAGTTGGTCAGGCCGTGCGGCGTGATGTGCAGCACCTGCTCGAAGTTATCGCTTGAATCCGACAGCATCTTGGTGAAGTCCGCGAGCTTGTTGACCTGGCTGATCAACGCGTCGTTGTTGTCGTTCAGGAAGCCCCGTACGTCGCGCAGCGCCTGGTTCAGGCTGCCCAGGGTGACATCCAGATCGGCCGAACTCTCGGCCAGCACGGCCGACACTGCCGCGACGTGGCCGGTGAACTGGACCATCTGTTCGTTGCTGCCCGACAGCGCATCGACCAGTACCTGCAGGTTCTTGACGGTGCCGAACAGGTCGGTGCGCGAGTCCCCGAGCCGGCCGGCGGTTGCCGACAGCTCCCGCAGGGCGCTCCGGAAGGAGTCACCCTTGCCGTCGAAGGTGTCGGCGGCCTGGTTGACGAACGCGCTGAGCGCACCGTTGAGCTTGCCCTGCCCGGGCGCCAGTTGTGCGCTGAGCTGGGTCAGCTCTGCCTTGACCTCGTCCCATTCGACCGGCACCGCGGTGCGGTCCTCGCCGATTACGGCGCCGTCGGCCAGCTTCTCGCCTCCGGTGTAGGCCGGGGCAAGCTGAATCACCCGCGCGGACACGATATTCGGCGCCATCATCACCGCACGCACATCGGCCGGCAACGGCACGTCCTTGTTCACCGTCATGGTGATCTTGACGTTCTCGGCGCGGGGCTCGATGGACTCGATGCGGCCGACCGGGACCCCGACCACCCGGACGTCGTCGCCCGGGTACAGGCCCACCGCCGAGGCGAAGTAGCCGGTGATGCGGTAGCCGCGCTGCGCGGGCAGCACCAGGTACACGCCGGCGGCCAGCAGCGCGGCCAGCACTCCGGCGAGAACAATGCGTGATGTTCGGCGTGTCATGGTGACTTCGGCTTAATCATGGTGCGGTCGGTGATCATTCCGCGCAGGTAGTCGGCCAGGCTGTCCGGGATCTTGCCGGGCTGGAAGAATATGTCGAGCATGACCTCCGACATGGTGGGCGGGGGCAAGCCGTAGAGGTTGATCTGGAAACCCGGCCCGGAGGCCACCACCTCGCCGAGCGTGGTTGCGTAGCCGGGCAACCGGTCCAGCGCTCCGGCAATCCTGTCCTTGCGCTCGATCAGGTTGTCCATCACCAGGTTGAGTTTGTTCAGGGTCGGACCGATCTCCTTCTGATTATCGGCGACAACCCCGGAAAGCTGTTGTGACACATCGTCGATACCGCCGATCAGCGTACCGATCGCCTGACGGCGCTCGTCGAGCGCAGCGAAGAGTTGGTTCCCGTCCAGTACCAGCCGGTTGACCTGCGCGGCACGCTGGTTGAGCACACCGGTCACCGACTTGGCGTGGGTCAGCAACTGGCCCAACGCTTCGTCGCGGCGATTGATGCTGCGAGACAGCGCCGACACCCCGTCCAACGCCCCACGTAGCTGCGGGGTCGCCTCGCGCATCGAGTCGGTGAGTACCCCCAGGGCCTCTTCGAACCGCGGCTTGTCCAGGTCGCGGACATTGCCGCCGAGGTCCTGCAGCGCATTGTTGAGCGTGTACGGCGACCGGGTGCGCTCCAACGGGATCACGGTGACCGAGCCCGCCCCGGCGGGACTGATCGACAGTGCTTTCTCACCCAGCACGGTGTCGGTGCGGATCGCGGCCAGCGACTGGTCGCCCACCCGGACCTTGCGGTCGACGGTGAAACTCACCTGCGCACTGGCTCCGGCCAGCGCCACTTTGTTCACCTTGCCCACCCGGATACCGGACACCGTCACGTCGTTGCCGGGGATGATTCCCCCGGCGTCGGCGAAGTAGCCCTGATAGGTCTTGCCCTGCGGCCAGAACGGCAGGCTGGTGTAGCCGAACGACACCAAGACCAGGCATGCGATCAGCGCGATGCCCAAAGTGCCCGTGCGAACCGGGTTTACGCCGTCAGTTTTTGACAGGAGAACACCTTCCCTTGGTGGTGTCGGCCTGACCGCCCATCGGCAGCGTGATGTCGCTGCCGGCCGGCCCGTTGAGCTTGAGGGCGACCGTGCAGTAGTTGATGTTGAAGAACGAGCCGTAGGCACCGAGTGCGTTGAGCCGCAGGTAGTTCTCCTCCAGCGGGTCGATGACCGCGTTCAGTTCGTCCTTGCGCTTGTCCAGCACGGTGGCAAACGGCCGGACGTTCTCGAGCACGCCCTGCAGCGGCCGACGGGTGCGGCGCAGCGTGTCGGTGAGATCGCTCTCGACGGCGGCCAGCGGGCCGATCGCACCGGCGATCGCGTCCTTGCCCTGCGCCAGGCCGCTGATCAGCTGCTGCAGCCGGTCGACGGTGGCGTCGAACTGTTCGCTCTTGTCGTCGACGGTGGCCAGCACGGTGTTGAGGTTGTTGATCACGTCGCCGATCAGCTGGTCGCGGGAGGCCAGCGTGGTGGTGAACGAGCTGGTGCTGGCCAGCATCTGCGTCAGTGCGCCGCCCTGCCCCTGCAGCAGCTCGATGATCGCATTGCTGACCTCGTTGATCTTCTTGCCGTCCAGGCCCTTGAGCACCGGGCGCATCCCGCCGAGCAGCGCGTCGAGATCCAGCGCCGGCTGGGTGTGCTCCCGGGCGATGGTGCCGCCGGGCGGCAGCTTACGCAGCTCCCCGGCCCCGGATGCGATCTCCAGGTACCGGTCGCCGACCAGGTTCTCGTACCGGATCAGCGCGCGGGTCGAATCGTAGATCTGGTAGCGCTTGTCGAGGTCGAAGGTGACGCTGACGCTGTTGTCCGGGGTCAGCTCGACGCGCTTCACCGTGCCCACCGGGATCCCGGAGATCCGCACGTCCTCGCCGCCCTTGAGCCGGGACGCGGAGGCGAAGTCGGCGTGGTAGGTGTGGTTGGACGCGAACCGGAACTCGCCGAACACCACCACCAGACCGGCCGATACCAGCAGCATGGCGGCGGTGAAGATGGCGACCTTGATCAAAGTGCTTCGATGGCTCATCAGTACTCGTCCCGTTCCGCGAAGGCGCCGTTGAAGAGGAACTGCGCGGTGGACGGTGCGTCGAACTGCACCTCGGTGTTCGGCTGGAACGGGATGTAGGCGTTGTCTGTCACCAGGAACGGCGATCGGAACCAGGAGCCGCCGAACTGCTTGCTGGGCAGGTCCGGCAGGCCACGACAGTTCGGCCCACCGGACGCGTTGGCCACCGGCAGACTCTCCGGATAGGTGTAGGCCGGTGCGCCCGGCAGGAAGTTGGAGTGCACGTACAGCGCCGGCTTGGTACCGCCCAGCGACGGCCCGAACTTCTCCAGCGACTGCTTGATGCCCTTGAACAGACAGCCGAATTCCGGGGAGTATTCGCCCAGCAGGGTGGCCATGGCACGGAAACGCTGGATACCGGCGATGAAGTCATCGGCGGCCGGCGCGAAGGTGTCGTAGCCGTTGTTGGCCAGCCCGGTGGTCGCCAGCAGCGCCTTGCTCAGGTTGTCGCGCTGGTCGACCAGGGTCTTGCTGATCGTCGGGAGGTTGTCGAAGGTCGTCGCCAGATCGGGCGCGGCATCCCCGTAGATGTTGCCGACGACCGCGGTCTTGGCGAATCCCGACTGCAGCTGGGGCAGTTTGGGATTGAACTTCTCCAGGTAGCCGTTCAATCCGGACAACAACCCGCCCAGGTTGTCGCCGTTGCCCCGCAGCCCTTCGGCCAGCGCGCTGATCGTCCCATTGAGCTGTACCGGGTCAATCTTGTCCAGCACGTCGGTGAGCTTCTCGAACAGCGTGTTGACTTCCAGCTGCACGTCGGAGGCCTGCACGTTGGCCCCGTTGCGCAACGCGGTGCCCGACGGCACCGGCGGCGGAATGAACTCCACCGACTTGGCCCCGAATACGGTGTTGCTGGCGATGTGCACGGCGGCGTTCGAGGGGATGTAGTGCATTGCGGAGCTGTCCAAGGCCAGGATCAGCTTGGCCTGCTCGCCCTGGTACTTGATCGCCTTGACCTTGCCGACCTGGATTCCCCGGTATTTGACCTTGGCGTCCTGCTCCATCACCAAGCCGGCGCGCGGCGAGGTGACGGTCACCTTGTCGGTGGAGGTGAAGACAGATGTATAGGAAAGGTAGGTGAACGCCGTTGCGGCGAGCAGGATCGCACCCAGGACTGCCGCAGCAATCCGTACCTGGGTACGACTCGATCCTGTGTTCACCCTTGTTCCCTTGCTATCCCGAGAGGTTGAAGTTACCGGAGCCGCCGTAGACGGCAAGTGAGACGAACAACGTGATGACGACCACGACCACCAGTGACGTCCGGACCGCTTGACCCACCGCGATACCCACACCGACTGGGCCACCTGCGGCATTGAAGCCGTAGTAGGTGTGCACCAGCATCACCGCGATGGACATGATGATCGCCTGCAGGAAGGACCACAGCAGGTCGGTGGGTATAAGGAAGGTGTCGAAGTAGTGGTCGTAGAGGCCCGGCGACTGCGAGTTGATGAACACCGTGGTGGATCGGGCCGCGAAAAATGCCGCGAGCACTGACAGTGAGTACAGCGGAATGATCGCGATCAGGCCCGCCACCAACCGGGTGGACACCAGATAGGACACCGCGTGCACCGCCATCGATTCGACGGCGTCGATCTCCTCGGCGACCCGCATGGCGCCGAGCTGGGCGGTGGTGCCGGCGCCGATAGTGGCGGCCAGGGCGATCCCGGCGACCACAGGCGCCACGATCCGCACGTTGAGGAACGCCGACAGGAAGCCGGTCAGGGCCTCGATTCCGATGTTGCCCAGCGATGAGAAGCCCTGCACCGCGATCACTCCGCCGGAGGCCAGGGTCAAGAAGGTGGCCACCCCGACCGTGCCGCCGATGATCGCCAGCGCACCGGTACCCATGGTGATCTCGGCGATCAGCCGGACCGTCTCCTTGCGGTACTTGGTCAGCGCATTGGGCACGTAGCGGATCGACTCGGCGAAGAACAGCGCCTGTTCGCCGAAGTCATCGACGGCCGTGGGCACCCAACGAAACAGCCGCCGGAACCGGAGCGTGGCGTCATAGCTCATTTGACCAGCACCCGCACGCTGATCGCGGTCATGACGACGTTGATGACGAACAGGCAGATGAAGGCGTAGACGACGGTCTCGTTGACCGCGTTGCCGACGCCCTGCGGTCCGCCCTTGGCGGTCAGCCCGCGGTAGCACCCGATCAGCCCGGCGGCCGTGCCGAACAGCAGCGCCTTGATCTCGGCCATCACCAGCTCCCCGAGCCCGGTGAGCACGGTCAGACCGTTGATGAACGCACCCGGGTTGACGCCCTGCAGGAAGACGGAGAACACGTAGCCGCCGACCAGGCCGATCGCACACACCAGCCCGTTGAGCAGCAGCGCGACGAACGTCGACGCCAGCGCCCGGGGCACCACCAGCCGCTGGATCGGGTCGATGCCGAGCACCCGCATCGCGTCGATCTCTTCGCGGATGGTCCGCGCACCCAGGTCGGCGCAGATGGCGGTGGCGCCCGCACCGGCCACCACCAGCACGGTGACCACGGGCCCCAGCTGGGTGATGGTGCCGAACGCGGTCCCGGCGCCGGACAGATCGGCGGCGCCGATCTCGCGCAACAGGATGTTCAGGGTGAATGCCACCAGCACGGTGAACGGGATGGCGACCAGCAAGGTCGGTACCAGCGACACGCTGGCGATCATCCAGGTCTGCTCGAGGAACTCGCGGTACTGAAACGGCCGGCGGAACATCGCCCGGAAGGTCTCCAGCGACATCTCCACGAAACCGCCCACGGCCCGGGCCGGAACCGTGAGCTGTTCGATCAAGGCACGTCCTTCCCTCAGGTCGGGCAGCCTGGCCGCCGGTGGTCGCAAAACTGTATCCGGCCACGTCGTGAAGTTGACGTCATTCGCGCATTTCAGACGTCGTCCAGCGTGAGCCGGATCATACTAACTAGAACACGTTCGCAGTGTCAAAGGCCACGTTCGGCCGGGCGAAGACAGTTATTTTTCCTGGTCAGGATGATTGTGACGCACGCCTCGCTGAAACGCGTTCTAATCGGCTGCCATCAGCTCGGAGGCCGAGAAGGTCCGCCCCGGGTCGCGCCCGGCGAAGTAGTTCGCCAGCGTGTCGGACAACCCGGCAGGGTCCCAAGCCTGACTGCCGGCGCTGAACTTTCGTTCCACCGTCGGGGCAGCCATCAGCGTCACCTCAGGTCCGTAGACCACAAAGACCTGTCCGTTGACCGAAGCCGAGGCGGGCGATGCGAGGAACCGGACCAGGGTCACCACGTGCTCGGGCGACAGCGGGTCGACCTCGCCTTCGCCGACCTTGGCCTCACCGAACACATCGGCGGTCATCGCGGTGCGGGCGCGCGGGCAGATCGCGTTGGCGGTGACGCCGTAGCGACTCAGCGCCCGGCTCGCCGACAGCGTCAGTGCCGTGATCCCCGCCTTGGCCGCGCCGTAGTTGGCCTGGCCGACCGGGCCCATCAGGCCGGCCTCCGAGGAGGTGTTGACGATGCGGCCATAAACAGTCCCGCCGGTTCCGTCTGAATCCTTGGCCTTCTGGCGCCAGTAGGCGGCCGCATTGCGGGTCAGCAGGAAGTGCCCGCGCAGGTGCACCGCGATCACGGCGTCGAAGTCGTCGTCGGACATGTTGAACAGCATCCGGTCCCGGGTGATCCCGGCGTTGTTGACGACGATGCTCAGCCCGCCCAGGCCGTCGGCGGTGCTGACCAACTCGTCGGCGGTGGACCGCTGGCTGATGTCACCGGCGACCGGCACACCCTTGCCGCCGGCCGCAGCGATCTCGTCGATGACATCCGAGGACTCCAGTGCAGGAGCGATGTCGTTGACCACCACGGTCGCCCCGGAACGGGCCAGCCCGATCGCCTCTGCCCGGCCCAACCCGGCGGCCGCACCGGTCACCACGGCGACCTTTCCGGACAGATCGATCGTGTTGTCGTTCGCAGTCATTACGCCGCTCCTGTTCGTCGCCTTCTAGCCGGCCACGCCCTCGTCGCCGCCCGCGGTTATGAATACCTCTAGTCGTTTGCCAGTGGGAGGTTAGTCCTCGACCCGCCGCAGTGCCGCCCGCGGGCACTCGGCGATGGCCTGTTCGGCATGGGCTTCACGGTCGGCAGGCACCGGCGCGATCTTGACGACGGCCTGCTCGTCGTCGTTCAGTTCGAACAGGTCGGGGTCGATTCCAACGCAAATCGCATTGCCCTCGCAACGATCCAGATCCACCTCAACGCGCATCACAATCTCCTGTAGAAAGCCTGCGTCGGCCGATCATTTCCGGCCGCCATCGTCCGCTACTGCCACCATACGATCCAACAGCCCGTACACGCGATGGGCCAGGGCCGTTGGACCCCGAGACTAGAACGTGTTACAACGAGCTATCGCAATGAATCTTATCGTGACCACGATCACCAGCGAAGGACGACCCGATGCAGATCAGTTACACGCCCGCACAAGAAGAGCTGCGTCAGGAACTGCGGTCCTACTTCACCACGTTGATGACCCCGGAGCGTCGTGAGGCACTGAGCTCGACGCAGGGCGAGTACGGCACCGGCAACGTCTACCGGGAGACCGTCGCCCAGATGGGCAAGGATGGCTGGCTGACCCTGAGCTGGCCGAAGGAGTACGGCGGCCAGGCCCGCTCGTCGATGGAACAGCTGATCTTCACCGACGAGGCCGCGATCGCCGGTGCCCCGGTGCCGTTCCTGACCATCAACAGCGTGGCCCCGACGATCATGGCGTTCGGGACCGAGGAGCAGAAGAAGTTCTTCCTGCCCAAGATCGCCGCCGGTGAGCTGCACTTCGCGATCGGGTACTCCGAGCCGGGCGCCGGTACCGACCTGGCCTCGCTGCGCACCACCGCGGTGCGAGACGGCGACGACTACGTGATCAACGGCCAGAAGATGTGGACGTCGCTGATCGCTTACGCCGACTACGTGTGGCTGGCGGCGCGGACCAACCCGGAGGCCAAGAAGCACCGCGGGATCTCGATGCTGATCGTTCCCACCACCGCCGAGGGCTTCTCCTGGACGCCGGTGCACACCATGGCCGGACCCGACACCAGCGCCACCTACTACCAGGACGTCCGGGTGCCGGTGAGCAGCCTGGTCGGCGAGGAGAACGCCGGCTGGAAGCTGGTGACCAACCAGCTCAACCACGAACGGGTCGCTCTGGTGTCGGCGCAGCCGATCTTCCTGGCCCTGGGTGAGGTGCGCGAGTGGGCGCAGAACACCAAGAACTCCGGCGGCGGCCGGATCATCGATTCGGAGTGGGTGCAGCTCAACCTGGCCCGCGTGCACGCCAAGGCCGAGGTGCTCAAGCTGATCAACTGGGAGCTCGCCTCGGCCTCCGACGCCGCCCCGTCCCCGGCGGACGCCTCGGCGGCCAAGGTGTTCGGCACCGAACTGGCCACCGAGGCCTACCGGCTGCTGATGGAGGTGCTGGGCACCGCCGCCACCGTGCGCCAGGACTCCCCCGGAGCCCTGCTGCGCGGCCGGGTGGAGCGGATGCACCGGGCCTGCCTGATCCTGACCTTCGGCGGCGGCACCAATGAGGTGCAGCGCGACATCATCGGCATGGTCGCCCTGGGCCTGCCCCGCAATCGCTGATCTGACACCTAAACGGACTTGGAGGCATAGCACTCATGGACTTCACCACTACCGAAGCGGCCCAAGACCTCTCGGGCCTGGTCAGCACCATCGTGGACGCGGTGTGCACGCCCGAGCACCAGCGCGAGTTGGACGGGCTGGAGCAGCGCGTCGACACCGACCTGTGGCGCAAGCTCGTCGACGCCGACGTCGTGTCCAGCGCGGCCAGTGAATCGCTCGGCGGCGGCGGGTTCGGCGTGCTGGAGCAGTCGGCGATCCTGACCGCACTGGGGCGCCAGCTGGCCGCGGTGCCGTACCTGGATTCGGTGGTGTTGGCCGCCGGGGCGCTGGCGAAGTTCGGCTCCGCCGAGCTGCAGCAGGCCTGGGGCGCACCGGCCGTCTCCGGCGAGAAGATCCTGACCGCCGCGCTGGACGGCGACATGGGTGAAGGACCTGTGCGGGCCGCCACTTCGGGCGCCGGTTTCCGGCTGACCGGCAGCCGCACCCAGGTCGCGTTCGCCCCGGCGGCAGACGCCTTCCTGGTGCCGGCCGAAACCGATTCCGGCATCAGCGTTTTCCTGGTGGCCGCCACCGACCCCGGCGTGACCGTGACCCCGCTGCAGACCACCGGGCTGGGCAGCGTCGGACACCTCGACCTGTCCGGAACCGAGTTGGAGGCCGGCCGGCTGGTCGGCGGCGCCGAGGTGCTCGAGCACCTGACCACCCTGACCGCGCTGGGACGCAGCGCCTACCAGTTGGGTGTCCTGGAGCGCGGCTTGGCGCTGACCGCCGAGTACGCCCGCGAGCGTGAACAGTTCGACAAGCCGATCGGCAGCTTCCAGGCGGTGTCGCAGCGGCTGGCCGACGGCTACATCGACGTCAAGGGCCTGCGGCTCACGTTGACCCAGGCGGCATGGCGCGTCGGCGAGGGGCTGCCCGCGTCCACCGACGTGGCCACCGCCGCGTTCTGGGCCGCTGAGGCCGGGCACCGGGTGGCGCACAGCATCGTGCACATCCACGGCGGGGTCGGCATCGACATCGACCACCCGATCCACCGCTACTTCCTGGCCGCCAAGCAGACCGAGTTCGCGCTCGGCGGCGCCACCGGGCAGTTGCTGGCCATCGGCCGCGAACTGGCCGAGACCCCGGTCTAGCGGCGATCGCAAGCGTGACGAAGTCACGCGCCGCGGATCGCCGCCATGGCCCTAGGGCGGTTTCAGCGTTGCAGCGCTTCCCCGAACGTCACCTTGAAGCCGGGGATGTCCGACAGCGGCATGGTGGCATCGTAGGTGCGCTGATATCCGGTGGAGCTGATCTTCCAGCCGTCGGCGGTGCGGCGGTAGGTGTCGTGATAGAACGCGGCGCCGATGAGCATCAGGTTGTAGTCGGGCATGATCACCCGGTCCTGCAGGTACCAGATTCCGGTGGCGCTGTCCGGTGCGGTCAGGGTGATCTCCGGGTGGTCGACCCGGTGTTCGCTGATCATGGTTCCCGGCAGGGAGGTACGCATGAACGCCACCAGCGAGTCGCGGTCGGTGAAGGTGTGATCGCTGCCCATCGACTTGCCGTAGTCGGCGGTGACATCCTCGGCCAGCGTGTCGGCGAAGTCGTCCCAGTGCTTGGTGTCCAGCGCCCGCAGGTAGCGGTACTTGACCTGTTTGATGGCGTCGATCGCTGCGAAAGTCTCGAAATCGGTCACCGCTCCATTGCAGCACTAATCTGACGACCATGTCAGCACCGGCGCTCATCGACGAACAGATCACCGTCACCAAACTGCTTGCCCCGCTGGCCGAGGTCGATGATCGCGGCGTGTATTTCGAGGACTCGTTCGTCAGCTGGCGCGACCACATCGCCGCCGGGGCCAGGCTGGGTGCCGCGCTGACCGCACGCCTGGACCCCGACAAGCCGCCGCACGTCGGCGTTCTGCTGGGCAATACCCCGCTGTTCTCGACCGTGCTGGTGGCGGCGGCGCTGACCGGGCTGGTCCCGGTGGGCTTGAACCCCACCCGCCGGGGAGCCGCTCTGGAGCGGGACGTGGCCCACGCCGACTGCCAGCTGGTGCTCACCGACAACACCGCCGGGGTGGACATCGCGGGCGCGATCGACGTCGAATCATCTTCGTGGGCTTCGGAGTTGGCCGCTCACGACGGGACGCCGGTGACGTTCCGCGACGCCGACCCCGACGATCTGTTCATGCTGATCTTCACCTCCGGGACCAGTGGTGATCCGAAAGCGGTGCGCTGCACCCAGTGGAAGGCGGCGTTCCCCGGGGTGCTGCTCTCGCAGCGTTTCGGGCTGGGTCCGTCGGATGTCTGCTATCTGTCGATGCCGCTGTTCCATTCCAACGCGGTGATGGCGGGCTGGTCGGTGGCGGCGGCCGCGGGCGCGTCAGTCGCGTTGCGGCGCAAGTTCTCCGCGTCCGGATTCATTCCGGATGTGCGGCGATTCGGCGCCACCTACGCCAATTACGTCGGCAAGCCGCTGTCGTATGTGCTGGCCACCCCGGAGCAGGCCGACGACGCCGACAATCCGCTGCGTACCCTGTACGGCAACGAAGGCGCGCCGCGGGATTTGGAGCGATTCGCGGCCCGATTCGGCTGCACCGTCATCGATGCCTTCGGATCCACCGAAGGCGGAGTGGCGATCGCGCGCACCCCGGACACCCCGGCCGGAGCGCTGGGTCCCCTGGTCGACGGGAACGCGATCATCGACGTCGACACCGGACAGGAATGCCCGCCCGGGGTGGTGGGCGAGCTGGTGAACCTGGCTGGGCGCGGCCAATTCCGCGGCTACTACCGCGATCCGGACGCCGAGGCGCAGCGGATGGCCGGCGGTATCTACCACACCGGCGACCTGGCCTACCGCGACGAAGCCGGCTACGCCTATTTCGCCGGCCGGCTCGGCGACTGGATGCGGGTGGACGGCGAGAACCTGGGCACCGCACCGATCGAGCGGATCCTGTTGCGGCACAATGATGTCGCCCACGTTGCGGTATATCCGATCCCGGACCCCGCGGTCGGCGATCAGGTGATGGCCGCTGTGGTGTTGGCCCGCGGAGCGTCGTTCGACGCCGAGGCCTTCCGCGCGTTCCTGGCCGAGCAGCCCGACCTGGGGCCCAAGCAGTGGCCGTCGTACGTGCGGGTGATGGCCGAGCTGCCGCGCACCGAGACGTTCAAGGTGCTCAAGCGAGTTTTGTCCGCCGAGGGCACCGAGTGCGCCGACCCGGTTTTCCTCATCGCCGGCCGCTGAGGCCGTAGCCCGTGGGTCCCCAGGCTGTTCGAGTCCGGAACTTTCGCGAACCCATCGTGCATGCACCAACGCAGCTCATGGTCCACTCGGCCGTTATTTAGCCACTCTACTTAATCTGGGTTGGGTCAACATCCAGAAGAGGAGTAACGCCCATGTGCTACGACGCATTCGGTAGTGGGCCCGGCTTCGGTTGGCCCGGATTTGGTCGCGGCCCGGGACACGGGCACTGCGGCCCGGGACACGGCGATTCGGGATTCGGCTTCGGTCACGACGGACCGGGATTCGGTTTCGGTGGGAGTGACTTCGGCTCGCGCAGGTTCGGACTTAAGCGCGTGGCGTTCGGCACGCTGGCACTGCTGCTCGACGGTCCCGCCGATGCCGCCCAGATCGTGGAGCGGGTCTCCGCGGCCAGCGGCGGCGCTTTCGCCCCGCCTCGGGAGATCGTGGAACTCGCGTTCGGCCTGCTCGCAGGCCGCGGTCTGGTCACGTTGGACGGCGACGTGGCCACGCTGAGCGAACTCGGCAAGAACTTGTTGAGCTGGCGCGGCGTGAGCAGTGAGACCGCCCACGCGTTCCTGGCTCGGGCCGGGCAATTCGGCGACGTCATCAAGATCCGGTGGGGCTTGGTCGAACTGGCCGGTTTGGCCCGCAAGATCTTCTTCTCGGGTACTGACGAGCAGAAGGCCAAGCTCGCCGAAGCCCGGACCGAAATTCTGACAGCGATCGATAAAGCGAAGAAATCGCTGTACAGCGCACTCGCTACGTAACGGTCGACCCGCTTACCGGCCCGCAAGACATTCGGGCCGATAAGCGGTGGGCGCCCGCCAAGCAGGTGGGCGCACCGAGCGGCCATCGCCGTTTCGGCCGATCTGCGCGCAATACTGAGGCAATGCCTGTTCGCCGAGTGCTCGTCGCGGCCCTGGCCGCCGTCCTGACCCTGGCCTCCCCCATTTCGCCGGCCTCCCCCGCGTCCGCCGAACCTCTGCAGACCTCGTTCGCGCGACTGGCCGGCACCATTCGCGCCACCATCGGCATCGCCTACGCCCCGGTCGGACAGAACGGGGCGGGCACGCTCGGCAACCTGCAGAACGGCGCCGCCTGGTCGACCATCAAGGTGCCGCTGGCGATCGCAGCGATCCACGCCAACAGCCCGAACGCCCAAGACCTGGCCGCCAGGGCCGTCACCGCCTCCGACAACGACGCCGCCGAGAAGCTGTGGTCCGAGCTCGGGCCGGCACCGCAGGCCGCTCAGCAGGTGCAGGCCGTTTTGCGAGCCGGCGGCGACACCGGCACCGCAGTCGAGTCGCGGCGGCTACGCCCTGAATTCAGTGCGTTCGGCCAGACCCAGTGGCCACTGGCCCGCCAGGCCGTGTTCGCCGCCCACCTGCCGTGTATGGCCGTTGCCGCACCCGTCTACAGCCTGATGAACAACACCGTCCCCGATCAGCGCTGGGGTCTGGCCAGCATCGCCGCCCCGACCAAGGGCGGCTGGGGTCCCGGTCCGGGCGGCGGCTATCTGGTGCGGCAGTTCGGCGTGGTGGGCACACCGCACGGCCAGCTGGCGGTGGCACTGGCCGCCCAACCCAACAACGGCAGCTTCGATTCCGGCGTGGCCGCACTCAACCAGATGACCGAGTGGCTCAAAGCCAATGCCGCCGCGCTACCGGGTGGCCGCTGCGGAAGGTAGGTTGGCCCCTAACCGCTTGTTACCAGCGAGTAGGAGATCGCCATGCCCGCCCCATCCGCCGCAGACTTCGACCGGCTGCGTCAACTGGTCGCCATCGCCGATATCGACGCCCGGCAGTCCCGGACCATCGACGAGGTTTTCACCGGTAAGGCGCTGACCACGATCCCGATCGGCACCGCCGAGGATGTGACGGCGGCGTTCGCCAAGGCCCGTGCCGCACAGCAGCAGTGGGCGGCACGCAGCGTCAAGGAGCGCGGCGCGATCATCGAGCGCTACCGCGACCTGGTGATCGCCAACCGGGACTTCCTGATGGATGTCGCCCAGGCCGAGACCGGCAAGGCGCGTTCGGCGGCCCAGGAAGAGATCCTCGACATCATGCTCAACGCGCGCTACTACGCGCGTCAGGCCACCAAGCTGCTGGCCTCCAAGCGGGTGCCGGGCCTGCTGCCGGGCATCGTCAAGACCGTGGTCAATCACCACCCCAAGGGCGTCGTGGGCGTCATCTCGCCGTGGAACTACCCGATGACGCTGTCGATTTCGGATGCCATTCCCGCCCTGCTGGCCGGCAACGCGGTAGTGGTCAAGCCGGACAGCCAGACTCCCTACTGCACACTGGCCAACGCCGAGCTGCTGTATCAGGCGGGGCTGCCCCGCGACGTGTTCGCGGTGGTGCCCGGCCCCGGCTCGGTGGTGGGTACCGCGATCGTGAATCAGTGCGACTACCTGATGTTCACCGGTTCCAGCGCAACCGGCCGCTCCCTGGCCGAGCAGTGCGGCTCCCGACTGATCGGATTCTCCGCGGAGCTGGGCGGCAAGAACCCGATGATCGTCACCAAAGGCGCGAACCTGGCCGAGGTCGCCAAGGCCGCCACCCGTGCCTGCTTCTCCAACGCCGGGCAGCTGTGCATCTCCATCGAGCGGATCTACGTCGAGCGCGACGTCGCCGACGAGTTCGCCGCGAAGTTCGCCGAGCAGGTGCGCGCCATGAAGCTCTCGAACGCCTACGACTTCTCCGCCGACATGGGCAGCCTGATCTCCGAAGATCAGATCAAGACGATCTCGAACCACGTCGACGACGCAAAGGCCAAGGGCGCCAAGGTCATCGCCGGCGGTAACGCCCGCCCCGACATCGGCCCGCTGTTCTTCGAGCCGACCGTGCTGACTGACGTCACCGACGAGATGGAGTGCGGGCGCAACGAGACGTTCGGTCCGGTGGTGTCCATCTACCCGGTCGACAGCGTCGACGAGGCCATCACCCGCGCCAACGACACCGAGTACGGGCTGAACGCCAGCGTATGGGCCGCCAGCAAGGCCCAGGGTGAGGCGATCGCCGCGAAGATCAAGTCCGGCACCGTCAACGTCGACGAGGGCTATGCGCTGGCGTTCGGGTCCACCGCGGCGCCGATGGGCGGGATGAAGGCCTCGGGAGTGGGCCGGCGTCACGGCGCCGACGGCATCCTCAAATACACCGAGTCGCAGACGGTCTCGACCGCCCGGATCCTGAACTTGGACCCGCCGCTGGGGATCTCGGCTCCGCTGTGGCAGAAGCTGCTGACCCCGATGATCCGGATCGTGCAGGCGCTACCTGGCCGGTAGCTGAGAGCAACCTGTAGCCCCTTGTAGGGGTGTGCTGAGAGGTTTAGCGTCGCTGTCGTAGGCCGGCCCTGCGAAGGAGGCGGACATGCACGCATTTCGGACCTATCTGACCACCGGGATCGCAGTGCTGGGCGCCGGAATCGTCGCCGCCCCCGCCGCGGCGCCCGCGGTCGATGTCCAAGCCACACCGGTCCGACTGGCCAGCGGCGAGAACATCGCATTCGTCATCGGCGGCAGCGGGGACCCGATCCCGTCGGACGCCTACGTCGAGACCAACAACACCCTCTACGTTCAGCCCAACTTCCCCGGCTACGTCCCGCAGGCATTGTTCACCCCCGAGGGCAACTACGCGCTCTATACCGGGGTCAAGAGCCTGACGCTGGACGAGTCCGAAGCCCAAGGCGTGACGATTCTCAAGGACGCGATCGAAAAGCAGGTCGCCGCAGGCAATCACGTCGCCGTCCTCGGCGACTCGCAGAGCTCCACCATCTCCTCGATGGTCATGAGTGAACTCGCCGCCGACCATATCTCCAAAGACGATGTCGGGTTCGTACTGTTGGCCGACCCCAACCAGCCCGACGGGGGGCTGTTCGAGCGGTTGACCGGGGTGACCATCCCGAGCCTGGGAATCACGTTCAACGGCGCCACCCCCGACGACCTCTACCCCACCACCATCTACATGCAGGCCTACGACGGGTTTTCCGACGTCCCGCGCTACCCGATCAACTTCCTGGCGGACCTGAATTCGATTCTGGGAATTCAGTTCGTGCATCCGACCTATCAGGGTCTGACCGCCGAGCAGCTGGCGTCCGCGGTCAAGCTCGACACCGCCGGGGACACCATGACCACGTACTACGGGATTCCCCTGAGCGACGAGACGGTGCCGTATCTGCCGCTGCTGCAGCCACTGCTCCTGCTGCCCGGCATCGGCAAGCCACTCGCCGACCTGCTGCAGCCGATCCTGACCCCACTGGTGAACTTGGGCTACGGCGACCCGGACTTCGGGTGGGACACCGGCCCGGCGAACGTGCCGACCCCGTTCGGGTTGTTCCCCGACACCGACATGGTGACCAAGGCCTTCGACGAGGCGGCGGCCGGCGTGCCGACGGGGATCCAGGCGTTCACCAACGACCTGAGTTCACTGGATCTGTCGCACCTGTCGAGTTCCGCCGCGCCGGATGCGTTGAGCAGCCTCAGTTTCACCGACATCGTGAACTCCCTGACCGCGGCGTTCTCCACGGCGTATGCGGCGCTGCTGCCGACCGCCGATGTGATCACCGGGGTCACCACCACCATTCCGACCTATGACCTGCAATGGTTCACCGACGCCCTGCAGTCGGGCAACCTGCTGGAGGCGATCATGCAGCCGATCGCCAACAACACCTACCTGTACACGCTGGCCGCCGGCTTCGAAGCCTTCGCGCTGATCAGCACGGCGGAGTCGATCAGCGCCGACCTGTCCGGGCTTTTCCCCGGCTAGCGGCCTGCTCCAACTCGGCCAGCGCCGGCTCGATCGCGTCGGCCATCTTGTGGATGTCGTCGGCCACCTCCGGGGTGGTCACGAACCCGAAGTCGAGGTGGTCGCGGTAGGAGAAGCAGGTGATGTTTAGTGCCACGTCCATCACCGGCGGGCCGAGCGGCACCAGCGACTCCAGTTCCGCCCCCGCCATGTAGAGCGGGAAATTCGGGCCGGGAACGTTGGAGACGACGAAGTTGATCGGGGCGATCCGGTGCGACAGTCCGGTCGCGGTGTAGGCGCGCGCGGCGAGCTGCAACAGCCCGGGCGGGGTGGTGTCGGTCAGGCCCATGATCTGATGCGCCGACAACGCCTTGGCCATCTGCTTGGCGCTCTGGGTGTTCTCGTGAATCATCTTGAGCCGCTGGGCCGGTCCGTCGAGGTTGGTGGCCAGCGACACGGTCATGGAACTGACCTTGTTGCCGATCTCGCCCTGACTGTCCTCGGTGCGGGTCGAAACCGGGATCTGGACAACCAGCGGCTTGTCCGGCAGCTCGCCGCGCTTGCCCAGATAATCCCGTGCTGCGCCGGCGACCATGGCGAGCACCACGTCGTTGAGCTTCACCCCGTAGGCGTCCTTGACGGCCTTGACCCGATCGAGTTCGACCCGGGCGCCGGTGATCCGCCGGTGCGGCGACACACTGTTGTTGAACCGGGTGACCGGGGCGTCGAAGTAGCGGGGTGGCTTGCGGGGTACGCCCAGGCCGATCGTGGCGATCTGCTGGCGGACGGTCTGCTGCAGCAGTCGGCCGATCCGAAACGGAGTCATGACCGCGACGTTGACCAGCGCACCGACCACCCGCCGCTCGAGGCTGGGAATACCGACTCCGGTCAACGACCCGATCGACTCCGGTTGGGGCGCACGCGGTTCCGGGGTGATGTCGAACATGATCTCGGACAGCCCCGCACCCGACACACCGTCGACGATCGCGTGGTGCATCTTGGTCAGGGTCGCGATCCGGCCGCCCTCGACGCCCTCGATCACCCAGAGCTCCCACAGCGGTCGGGACCGGTCCAGCTTGTAGGACATCAGCCGGCCCACCAGCTCTTCGACTTCACGCCGTCCGCCCGGTGCGGGCACGCCGATGCGCCGAAGGTGGAAGTCGATGTCGAGTTCGTCGTCCTCGACGAACCACGGCCGGTCCAGCCCCAGCGGGGCGCCGCTGACCCGCCAGCGCAACTGCGGCAGTTGCGGCAATCGCTCGATCAGCAGCTTGCGCACCAGTTCGAAGCTGTAGTTCGGCGCGTTGCTGGGATCGAAGATCGCCAACCCGCCGATGTGCATGTGCCAGCCCGCCGTTTCGGCCGACCAGAACGCCGCGTCGACGCCGGAAAGTCGCTGCATCGACCGAGATTAGCTCAGGCGACGGGTCGTCGGGCGCGGCTCGCCGTTAAATCCGGTGAAACTAACCGCCGTTTGCCACGTGCTTGGCGTGCACCTCGTCGGCCGGCCGAGCCTCGGTCTGCTCCTTGGCCCAGCGGTAGTCGGGTTTGCCAGCCGGTGAGCGCTTCACCTCGTCGACGAACCACAGGCTGCGGGGCACCTTGTAGCCGGCGATCTCGGTACGCGCGCAGGCGTTGATCTCCTCCAGCGAAGGCCGGGCGTCGCCGCGAGCCTGCACCACCGCCGCCACGTGCTGGCCGTAGCGGGGGTCGGGCACCCCGACCACCAGGGCGTCGAACACGTCGGGGTGGGTCTTGAGGGCGGCCTCGACCTCCTCGGGGTAGATCTTCTCGCCGCCGGAGTTGATCGACACCGAACCGCGGCCCAGCATCGTGACACTGCCGTCGGCCTCGACCTGCGCGAAGTCGCCGGGGATGGCGTAGCGCACGCCGTTGATGGTGCGGAACGTCTCGGCGGTCTTCTTCTCGTCCTTGTAGTAGCCGACCGGGATGTGACCGCGCTTGGCGATGATGCCCCGCACACCGGAACCGGGCTGGACCTCGTTGCCGTCGTCGTCGAGCACCACAGTGGTCTTGTCGATGGTGACTCGCGGGCCGCCGGTGTGCGCCTCACCCTTCGCGACGATGCTGGTGCCGCCGAAACCGGTCTCGCTGGATCCGATGGAGTCGGTGATGATCCGGTTGGGCAGCAGCTCCAGCAGCCGTTCCTTGATGCTGGGGCTGAACAGCGCCGCGGTCGAGGCCAGCAGGAACAGCGACGACAGGTCGTATTCATTGCCGGCGTCTTGATGGGCCAACAGGGCGTCCAGCAGCGGGCGCGCCATCGCGTCGCCGGTGAAGAACAGCAGGTTGACCTTGTGGTCGTGGATGGTGCGCCACACCGCGTCGGCGTCGAATTCCGGTGCCAGCACGACGGTTTGACCGCTGAACAGCGACATCCAGGTCGCCGACTGGGTGGCGCCGTGGATCATCGGCGGGATGGGGTGGCGGATCATCGCCGGGTTGGCGACGGCGGCCTTGGCCAGGTCGTACTCATCGGCGATCGGCTCGCCGGTGGCGAAGTCGGTGCCGCCGAACAACACTCGGTAGATGTCCTCGTGGCGCCACATCACGCCCTTGGGGAACCCGGTGGTGCCGCCGGTGTAGAGCAGGTAGATGTCGTCGGCGCTGCGCGGCCCGAAGTCACGGTCGGGCGAGCCCTGCGCCAATGCGGACTCGAACTCCACCCCGCCGTAGCGCTGGTAGTCGCCGTCGGAGCCGTCCTCGACCACCAGGATGGTCTTGACGTTGGGGGTGTCGGGCAGCACGTTGGCGACCCGGTCGGCGTACTGACGCTCGTGCACTACCGCGACCATGTCCGAGTTGTCGAACAGGTAGCGCAGTTCGCCCTCGACGTAGCGGAAGTTGACGTTGACCAGGATGGCGCCGGCTTTGACGATGCCGAGCATCGCGACGACGATCTCGTTGCGATTGCGGCAGTAGAGGCCGACCTTGTCGCCCTTCTGGACGCCCTGGTCGATCAGGTAGTGAGCCAGCCGGTTGGCCTTCTCCTCCAGCTGCCCGTAGGTCAGCTGCTCGTCGCCACAGATCAGGGCAACCCGATCCGGTACGGCGTCGATGGCGTGTTCTGCTAAGTCAGCGATGTTGAGAGCCACACCACACAAACTAGAACGTGTTACATTTCGTTTTCAAGTCGAGGACCCATCCCCGAAAGGCGGACGCCGGTGAGCGAGTCGTCACAACAGCCCCACGCCCTGATTGAGCAGCGCGGACACACCCTGATCCTGACGCTCAACCGGCCCGAGGCCCGCAACGCCCTGAGCGGCGAAATGTTGGCGATCATGGTCGAGGCCTGGGATCGCGTGGACAACGACGACGAGATCCGCACCTGCATCCTGACCGGCGCCGGCGGCTACTTCTGCGCCGGAATGGACCTCAAGGCGGCCAACAAGAAGGCGCCCGGCGACTCGTTCAAAGACGGCAGCTACGACCCTTCACGCATCGACGGGCTGCTGAAGGGTCGGCGGCTCACCAAGCCGTTGATCGCCGCGGTGGAGGGCCCCGCGATCGCCGGGGGCACCGAGATCCTGCAGGGCACCGATATCCGCATCGCCGGCCAGAGCGCCAAGTTCGGCATCTCCGAGGCGAAGTGGAGCCTGTACCCGATGGGCGGCTCCGCGGTGCGCCTGGCGCGCCAGATTCCCTACACGATGGCGTGCGATCTGCTGTTCACCGGCCGGCACATCACCGCCGCCGAAGCCCTGGAGATGGGCCTGATCGGGCATGTGGTGGAAGACGGGCAGGCGCTGACCAAGGCGCTGGAGATCGCCGAGCAGATCAACAACAACGGTCCGCTGGCCGTGCAGGCGATGCTGCGCACCATCCACGAGACCGAGGGCATGCACGAGAACGATGCCTTCAAGCTCGACACCCAGATCGGCATCAAGGTGTTCTTGAGCGAGGACGCCAAGGAGGGGCCGCGGGCGTTCGCCGAGAAGCGCAAGCCGGAGTTCAAGAACCGCTGATGCAGATCGCGGTCACCGGCGGCACCGGCTACCTCGGCGCGCACACCGTTCGGACACTGCTGGAAGCCGGACATTCGGTTCGGCTGCTGGTCGCCCCGGGCTGCGGTGACGAGCCGGTCATTCCCCGGTTGCGGGAGTTGGGCACCTTGGAGGTGCTCGACGGCGATATCCGCGACACCGGCGTGGTGGCCGCACTGTTGGACAGCTGCGACTCGGTGCTGCACGCCGCCGGGGTGGTCGGCACCAACGACCGGCAAGAGAAGTTGATGTGGGACATCAACGCCTATTCCACCGAGGCGATCTTGACCCGTGCCGTGGCCGCCGGACTGGACCCGGTGGTGTCGGTCAGCTCCTACAGTGCGCTGTTCCCACCGCCGGACGGTGTGATCGGCCCGAATTCGCCCACCGTGCCGGGTCGCAGTGCCTACGCCCGCACCAAGGCCTACGGCGAACGGGTGGCAAGGCGATTGCAGGCAGACGGTGCGCCCGTCGTGGTCACCTATCCCTCCAGCGTGGTCGGTCCGGCGTTTCACACCGCGCCCGGCGTCACCGAGCGCGGCTGGGCGCCGATCGTGAAGTATCGGGTGGCGCCGGTGGTGCGCGGCGGCATGGCGATGGTCGACGTCCGGGACATCGGCCGGGTGCACGAGGCGCTGATGCGGCCGGGCCGCGGCCCGCACCGCTACCTGTGCGGCGGGGTCATGGTCAGCTTCGACGAGATGATCGCCGCGGTGGAGCAGGGGTTGGGCGCCCGGGTGCGCCGAATCCGGGTGGCCCCCAGCGTGTTCAAGGGCATCGGCCGGGTCAGCGACCTGGCCAGCAAGCTGCTGCCGCTGCCCGAGTCGCTGAGCTATGAGGCGGCGTGGCTGCTGACCTCGGCCACCCCGACCGACGACTCGGCCACGCTGGCCGACCTGGGCATGGCGTGGAGTTCACCGACCGAGGCGATCATCGAGTCGCTGCGGGCCTGACCCCCGCCGTTTCCCGCCGAACGTGTAATCAGCCCGACTTTCCGGGCCTATTTTCGGTCTGAGTACACGCTCGGCGTCGTTGTCGGTGGTCGTCGGCAGACTCCCGCCATGGGAGCGCCATTCATCGGCAGCGAAGCCGTCGCCGCCGCACGGTTGACGAAATACGCGCTGAGCAGTCGGTTCGTCGCGATCCATCCAGACGTGTACGTGCCGCGCAGCACCCGGCTCACTGCCGTGCTGCGGGCAAAGGCCGCATGGCTGTGGTCCCGTCGTCGCGGAGTGGTGGCCGGCCAATCGGCCGCGGCGCTGCATCGCGCCAAATGGGTCGACGACAGTCGGCCCGCCGAGCTGCTGTACGACTGCCGGCGTCCACCCCGGAGCGTGACGACGTGGTCAGACCAGGTCGAGGCCGATGAAGTCCAGCTGATCGCGGGCATGAGAGTGACCACGCCCGCACGCACCGCCTTAGACCTTGCCTGCCGTTATCCCATCGGCGCGGCGGTCGCGGCCATCGACGCGCTCGCTCGCGCGACTCGCCTCAAGATAACCGATGTCGAATTGTTGGCCGGCCGCTATCCGGGCCGTCGTAATATCCGCCGGGCCCGCACCACACTGGCCCTCGTCGACGCCGGAGCCGAGTCGCCGCGAGAGAGCCGGCTGCGGCTCTCGCTGATCCGCGCCGGCTTTCCCCGGCCGCAAACCCAGATCCCGGTCTACGACGAGTGGGGGCAGCTCGCTGCGGTCGTGGATATGGGTTGGGAGGACATCAAAGTTGGTGTCGACTACGAGGGCGAGCATCACCGGACCACCCGCGGGGCATTCAACAAGAGCATCAGGCGCCACGAAACGCTGAGCCAGCTCGGCTGGATCAATATCCGGGTCACCGTCGAAGACACTGAAGCCGGGATCATCAGCCGGGTTGCTGCCGCCCGTGCTCGCCGAACGTGCACTGAGACCGAGAATCCGGCGATTTTTCCAGTCTGATTACACGCTCGGCGCGGAGGCCTGACTGTGGCTACGCCAGCACCGGTTTGGTCGGGGTGAACACCACCGGCATCGCCTCCGGGCCACTGACGAAGTTCGCCGGCCGCAGCGGCACCTCGGCTCCGTCTGCCAAGCGCAGGTCAGGCAACCGCTGCAGCACCCGCTCGGTCATCAACGAAAGCTCCAGCCTGGCCAGCTGATTGCCCATGCAGAAGTGGGTACCGAAACCGAACGCGAGATGGCTGTTGGGGTTGCGCTGGATGTCGAAACGCTCCGGTTCGTCGAACGCCGCCTCGTCGAAGTTCGCCGATTCGAACAGCAGCATGATCTTCTCGCCCTGCTTGAGTTCGGTGCCGTAGAACTCGGTGTCGGCGGTCAGGGTGCGGCACATGTTCTTCACCGGCGAGGTCCAGCGCAGCATCTCCTCGATGGCACCTGGCAGCAGGCTTGAGTCGGCCCGCAGCATGTCCCACTGGTCGCGGTGGCGCATCAACTGCTCGGTGCCCCCGGACAGCGTGTGGCGGGTGGTCTCGTCACCGCCGATCAGGATCAACAGTGTCTCGAAGATGATCTCGTCGTCGGTCATCACGGCGCCGTCCACCTCGGCGTTGACCAGAACGGAGAACAGGTCATCGGTGGGTTCGGCACGACGTTTCGTGATGATGCCCCTGGTGAATTCGGTCCAGCCGGCGAACGCCGCCATCACCGCCTGAGCCGTTGCCGATTCCGGATCCAGGTGTGAGCTCAGCCCGGCCACCAGGTCGTCGGACCACTTCAGCAGCATCGATCGTTCTTCGGGCAGTACGCCGAGCATGTCGCCGATCACCGCCATCGGCAGCGGCGCGGCGATATCGCGGACGAAATCGCACTCCCCGCGCTCACAGACCGCGTCGATCAGCGTGTCGCAGAGTGTCCCGATGGACGGCAGCTGGGCATGCACCCGCTTGCGCGTGAAGCCGGAGTTGACCAGTTTGCGCCGCACCAGATGCTCCGGGTCATCCATGTCGATCATGTACGGCATGCCCGGTTGGTCAGGCCGGATGCCACCGGTGTTGGAGAACAGTTCCGCGTTGCGCTCGGCGTCGATCACCGCGGCGTAGCTGGCCGCAGCGGCCTGCCCGTTGCGGTCCCGGAACACCGGTTCGTGGGCGCGCATCCATTTGTAGGCGGCGCGCGCTCCGCCGTCGGAGTAGAAGGTGCCGTCGGTGAAGTCGACGTCGGGCCTTGTCGTCGGCTTCGCATCGGCCATTACCTCGGTCATCAGCGTCCTCCGGATTACAGTGGCCGTCATGGCTCTTTCGCAGCACACGATCGCTGGCACTGTGCTTACCATGCCCGTCCGCGTCCGTCAGGCAGATGTGCATTCCGCCATGTTCTCGGTCCCGGCGGACGCCGCGCAGGCCATGATCGACTACAGCGGACTGCAGGTCTTCCAGCACCGGCCGGGACAGGCCGTGGTCAACCTGATGCTGGCCCGCTACCTCGACGGCGACCTCGGCCGCTATAACGAGTTCGGCACCGCGGTGATGATCAACCCGCCGGGTTCGACCGCCCGTGGCTGGCGGGCACTCGGCGACGCCGGTGCCTTCATCCACCACCTGCCGGTGGATCAGGAGTTCACCCTGGAGGCCGGGCGCACCATCTGGGGTTTCCCGAAGATCATGGCGGACTTCACCGTTCGCGACGGCCGGCGGCTGGGTTTCGACGTGGCCGCCGACGGCCAACACATCGCGAGCATGGAGTTCGGGCGCGGGTTGCCGGTTCCGGGCCTGTTCACCTCCCGGCCGCGGACGCTGCGGGCGTACAGTCACCTCGACGGTGTGACCCGCGAAATTCCTTGGGGCATGAAGATTTCCGGGGTTCGCGGGGCGATCGGGGGCGCCAGCCTCAAGCTGGGCACCCACCCGTACGCCCGTGAGCTGGCCGCGCTGGGCCTGCCGAAGCGACCGATGATGTCATCGATCGTGGGCCACGTCGACATGACGTTCGGCGACGGTGAGGTGATCAGCGGCTAGCGAAGCCTTTCTTCGGTGATCGGCGAAGGTGGCAGTGGTTCGGCGATATTGAACCCGTGCGCGGCAAGCCAATTGGCGGCGTCGTTGCCGCTGTCGACAACATCGAGAAGCTCTTGAACGACACCGACGATCTTCGCCACGGCCGCCCGGCTGGCACCAGCGGCGTCACTGTTGACGCGGTCCTTGATCGCGTTCAACTGCTTGAGCTTGTCTGCGTCCGGCAGGGCGGAAGTGGCCGCAGCATTGCAGGCTTGATCCCCGGCCTCACAGATCTCGGTGAGCCGCGTGCGCAAGTAGGTGACCGCCGCAGCAGCCGTCGTCCACGCCTGTCTCTTCTTCACAGGATTCATGTGTGCCAGCGTTTTGGATTCCAGCAACTGGTTCAATCCGGCCATCGCAGCATCACACGGTGAACGGTCCGGGGCACTCATGCGGCGTGCCTGCCTGGGGTGACGGCTTGATGCCAGGCCAGGTGATAGCGGCCGGGTTCTTCGCTGCCCTCGATCAGGGCGTCGATGGCGGCCAGCAGCATCCAGTCAGCGACGTCCACGGGAGCGTGGTGCGGGTAGGCCGACAGCACCTTGTTTTCAATGTTGGCGACGACGGCCCGGAACAGCTCGATTTCGTTTTCAGCGACACCGGATTTACGGGCCGCCGCGCGCGCGACCGTCTGCACGATGCGCGGCAAGCGTGAATTGGCGCCCGCAGCATCAATGAGTGTCGGCCCCAGTTCGTCGACATGTTGGCCGTAGCGAGCGCGATCCCCGGCGCCGGGGATCGGATCGTCGGGACCGGCGTCAGTTACATAGCCGTTGGGCTGATGCGTTGCGGCGGCGATGACCGCGCCGAGCAGATCGACCACGCTCATGCCGTGGCGGCGCTGTGCGGGGGCGAGCAGGGTGACGCCGGGAGGCAATTTGACGGTGGGGGGAATCCAGCCGCCGACCAGGTCGGTCACCAGCACGGTGGTGGTCTCGTCATCACGCAATCCGGCCGCCCAGGCAAGGTTCGGCGCCTGGCGGGCCACGGCGTCAACCTTTCGCTGTAGGTCGTCCTGCTCGGCCATGCGCTTGGCGGCTGTGCCGGCCCCGGCCCCGGCCGTACCTCCTGCCGCCGCGCCGCTGGCAATCGCCGCACCCGACTGCCCACCGGCACCGGGGGGTGGTTTGCCCGGTGCGGTGCGATCGCCCGACGAGGCCAGCGTGGTCCCGCCGGATGCCGGGGTGGTGGGCCCGCCGGGCGGCGGTGGCGCGGCTCCTGCCGGCCCGGCCGGGGCAGTCGGTGTGACAGGGGCGCCGCCGCCAGCCGGGCGCAAGTCTGCCCCGTAACCGGGCAATGGACCCGACGGGGCCGCAGGCCCGGCGCTGATCGGTGCTGACGGCATCGAAGCCGGCCCGGCTGCCATAGGAGGGGCCGCGGGCGTGGCTGCTGTCGGGCCCGTGGCCGGGGCCGTCGGCGCAACCTCCGGGCTTGAGCTCGCCAGGTTGCCCATGTTGCCCAGCAGCCCGCCCGCCATCGGCGTCGACGATGGCGACGGGGGGACCTGCGGACCACCCGACTGGCCGAAACCAGACGAGCCCGGTCCGCCCTGGGCCCACGGTGGGGGCGGTCCGCCTGGCCCGCCCGGACCAGGAGGACCGCCAGGCATCCCAGAGGCGAATGCCTGAGCTTGGCCACCGCCGGGGAGGCCCTGCGATCCAGCGCTGGGCCCGCCGCCACCACCGCCGAGGCCCGGCATGGGGGACGTCAAGGGCGATGTACCCGAGAGACCGCCACCCGACCCGCCGCCTCCGGGCATTGCTCCGCCACCGCCGCCTCCTGGGAATCCACCGGTACCGCCCAGCGATCCGGTACCTCCTGTGGGCCCGCTTCCCCCTGCATTACCTTGGCCGCCGCCTCCGCCGAAGTTGGTAGCGCCGGTTGCACCGCCGTTACCTGATGTTCCCGGGCCACTGGCATTTCCGCCGTTTCCGCCAAAGGATGTAGCACCGCTTGCGCCGCCGTTGCCTGATGTTCCCGGGGTACCGGAGGTAGCCGGCGTGCCTGCTCCGCCGCCGTTGCCGCCGAAAGTGCTGCTGGAGCCGCCGTTGCCAATGCCTGGTGTGCCGATATTGCCGCCACTTCCGCCCGTGGAGTTGCCATTGCTTCCCCCGGCGCCGCCGAACCCCGAGTTTCCAGCGTTACTGACGGCGCCTCCTCCGCCGCTTCCGTTAGCGGATGCTGGCATACCTGCTCCCGGCGTCCCCCGACCACCGTCTGTGCCGCTCCCATTGGCGGTCGTCGGCGTCATGGGCATGCCAGTTCCCACTGCGCCTTTGCCACCATCGGCCCCGCCAGTCGAAGACGTGCCAGGGCTCGTTCCGCCCTGGCCGCCGTCGGCACCGGCGCCGTGAGTGGGTGCAGGCGTGCCGGCGTCGCTTCCGCGTTGACCTCCTCCTGCTCCACCGTCGCTACCCGCTTTGCCATTAGTCGGCTGGGGCCCGGTGCCATTCGGGTACCCGCTAGCACCTCCACCACCGTCCGTACTCGCCTTGTTTTCAAGTTCCTCGGTGGTGAGGGGCGGCTTGCGGGGCGGTGAATCAAGGTTCGCGCCGTGATCTTTCAGCCACTGCCGAGCATCCCCGCCGATGCCGGTTTTATCGAACATCTTCTGGGTCGCCTTGGTAATCGCATCCAGCGCGGCCTGCCCGGCGGCGTCGGCCGCGTCGTTCTTCTCGCGGATCACGCCTTGCACTGCGGTGAGCTTTTCCTCGATCGGCTTCTTTTCGGACAGGATCTGTTCGATTCTGTCGTTGCCCGACTTCGCGATTCCCGTCAGGGCTGTACGCAGTTGCGTCACCGCGTCGACAACGCTCTGATTGGCCTCGCTCTTGTGTCGACAGTGCTCGGCGACGTCCAGCAACTGCTGTTCGCCGACCGCGAGACGCGCCATCATGTCTTCGGCGGTATATCCCTGGTTTGATTTCCCCAACTGCATCCGCCAATTGCGGAGCCCAAAGCGCTCCTGGTCCTTGACCTGCGAATGTTCGAGCCAGTGAGAGACCGCGGCCTCGGGTTGTGCCGGAGGTGCCGGCCACCACGCACCAACTAGCAACGGTGTGAACGGCCTCGGGTCCGGTGAGTCAATCACCGCACAACTCCTGTATCACACGGTCCTTCGCATTTAAGTCGTCGCCCATTTCGCGATATTGTTCCGGGGGAGCCGTGGTGCCCAGCGCCGTCTGTGTTTGGTAGGCCATCGCTAGAGCGCGAGCCGCATTGCTGTACTTTGCTTCCAGAGCTGGATTCGCGGAGGCTGTTTCCAGGATCAAGGCGCCGTTTGTTAGAGCGATACGGGCTAATGCCGTGTTGTCAGGCGTGGATGTCTCGATGTGCATGGCCTGTGCGGCCAGCTTGTATTGGTCACACAGCTGCGTCTTCGCCGCTGCCTTTTCGGTGGCCGTATAGGTCGGACTCGACCCCGATCCCGACCGGGTCAGCGCCACGATCAACGCGGCTGCTGCAAGGACTACGGCCAGGGCGGCGAGTGTCACTGCGAGCCCGTTGCGGGATCGGACTGGTGCTAGCGGTGCGGGCCAGGGCTGTGTCATGGTCACCTCACGGATGGTAGACCCGCGCCCCGATTCTTCGCTTACATGTTGATTCCGCTCCAAGGAGCCGGAAAGCAAGCCGCCGAGCCATCGATATCGACGCTGCGCTGATGTAACTGTGCTTCATACCCGGACAACGCGGCGGGACCCACGGCAGATGACACGCGGGGGCTGATTCGGGAACCTCGATCGTTCCCCACCCCCCGGTGAATTGACGCCCGCTCGACCGGCTGTCAATGTTTATTCACAGCTGACGCAATAGATGGAGTCACGATGTTCGTCGATCCGGCGATGCTGAAGGACGGGGCAGCCCATTCCCACAGCGCCGCGGACCACGCCCGGGCAGGCGCGGCGTCGTTGGATCAGACTGCGGTGACGGCAGGCATTTTCGGCAGCTTCGGTGCCGCCGACGTCTTCCACCAGGCGATCTCGACCTGCCACACCGAGCACATCACCACCCTCACCGACCACCGCCGAATCCTGACCGACGTCGGCGGCAAGGCGCACTATGCCGCGCGCGAGTTCACCGGCATGGATCAGCACAATGCGGCCGAACTACATGCGGTGCGGTGCAACTCCGCTACATAAACCTGAGGCTGCTGATCGAGGCGGCCGGAGGTGACCCGTGGCGGGTCAACAACACCCTGCAAAGCGGTAACCCGGCCGCCGTCGACGAACTGGCGCAGGCCTTCCACAACGCCGGTGTGTGTACGGCCGCGTCCAGTGCGGCATTCGCCGAGGCACGTCAACGATTCCAGGCGGCTTGGAATCGCGAGAACGGTGAGCACCCGATCAACGACTCACTCGAAGTCCAGCGCGCCACCACCACGTTGCATCTGCAACAGACCCAGCTCACCGCGATCGGCACCGACCTGGAAACCATCGCTGCCGCGCTCGCCGAGGCCCAGAAGTCCGCGGCCGCGAAGATCAACGCGCTCGAGATCCAGCTTCAAGACATCGACAACCGGATCGGGATGTACCAGCGGGCGGACCTGGACACCTCCGAGTTAGAGCAGGTAGCGATCGACGACACCGCCGGCATACTGCATCAGATCGAAAAGCTGCGCGACGACTACGCGGGGATACTTCAAGCTTCAACGACCAAGCTGCTGTCCGCCGGCTATGACGTAGCACCACTGCACGGCCCCCTGACCCCAGCCCCGACCGCACCGAGGCACCAGCCCGCATTCGAAGATCTGTTGCGTGCCAACGACCAAGCGGTGCTCGATGCCAAGTCCCGGGTACGCGCTGCCCAGAAGACGCTCGATGACACCGCAGCCAAGGCCTACGCGCAGGGTGCCGGTAGCGAGGCAGCCCACGATGCGATGACCCGGCTACCCGCATTAAAGAAGAATCTTGCCGAGGCCCTCGACGACCTGGGCAAGATCCCCGACTACTCAAAAATCGATCCCGCCTCGGTGCACCTCGGTCCGGACGGAGCGGTGTCGTTCGCGTACACCCTGGCGGGCCAGAAGATGGTGGTGACCGGCACCCTCAAAAACGGCAGTGGCGAGATTTACGACCAGGGCGCCGGCAGTGGTAGTAGCACCTACTTCACCTATCAGGACGGCAAGCTCGTCGCCTCCCGATTCCTCGACCCGGGCCGCGTCACCCCTGACGACGCACTGCTGCAGAACGTCATCTTCACCGCGGTGGGCGCCGGTCCCGCGGTCACCGCGGGCAAGGCCGGTGTCGAAGCCGGTTGGCAGGGCATGCGGGCGCTGTTCACCCGCGAAGCCGCCGAAGCCGGTGGCGGTACCGCCGCCGGCTTGACCGCCGACAACGTGCTGCCCCTGGCGATCACCCAAGCCGAAATCCGCGCTCAGGCCGCCGCCGATGATCTCGTCGTCCACCACCCGGGAGTACACACCCCGATCACCACTAGCGGCGACCACATTCCATCGGCGATCACCCAGGACCACGTCCCGCACGGCAGCCCACACGTACCGACCCCGGCAGCCGAGGTACATCCGCTACCGGCGGACTCACCCTTGTTCGACGGCTACCATCCCATCGAGCCCGGACCACAATTCATCGATTCGGCCGGACACCCGATCTACCCGAACGACAGCCTGGCCAGCAAGCCCTACGCAATACCCGGCACCGTCATCCCCGACGCCAAATTAGCCGCCGGAACCGAACTCGGACGATTCGGCTCTGAATACGGCGGCTACATGGCTCCGAAAGGTACGCCCTTTGCCGAATTGTCGCTCCCGCCGGAAAGCGCGACGAAACCGTATCTGCGGTACATCGTCAACGATCCGACAGCGCTGCCGCCCGGTTGGCATATCGAGCAGTCACAGACCGCAGCTTGGTTCCACCAACCCGGCGGTGGTACGCAATTCCGAATAATCGATGAATTCGGAGAGACCGGAAGCCTTGAGCAGCTGATCCGGTCAGGATTCCTGAGGAGGCAGAAGTAATATGGATTTCACGCGTTTAATCAACTATTGGTATCAGTGGGCGCCAACGTTCGGCGGCGGCGATGTATCAGTCTCGACGTCTTGTGACGATTGTGAAATTCTCTTCAAGTCCGAGGACTACTCGGTGCATCTGCGCCGTGGGGACGGCTGGTGGATAACTGACACGGTCGATGACCGTAGGCAGCGAAGGAACGGCGCGGCCAAACTTTCAAGCTTCGAACTGACCGAGAAATATTTGATCTGGGATTGGGGGACCACAGCGCATTCAAGCCTTGCATCTGGACCGCTGGGCACGGATCTCTATCGCTTGGGTTACGCTCCTGGCATCACCGTCGCGCAAGTCGACCGAGGCTATGAAATCTGTTCAGATAGCGACCGGGCGATACTGTCCGCAGTAGATGCGACGATCTTCAGTCATCTCATGGCCAAATCAGTAGATGAGATTGAGCAGATGGTCCGCGATGCCGTGGGTTAGCTTTCGCGCCGCGAGTCAAGGGGTGGGGTACGCAGGACGGCTCGCCCGGGGTGTGAGCCTCGGTTTGTGCGCGATGAGCATTGTGTCGTGGAGGTCGGCTGGGCCGTATTGGTCGGCAGGCTGATCAGTCGCCGTGGTCGGCAGGCTTTCGTGTGCGCCGTAAAGCGGCCCAGCGCGGGCGGGCGGCAAGCTAAGTTACGCCGTCGTGCGGCATAGCGGCAACGGCCGTCACCGCTCGCGACTGAGCCTTCCTCGACGGTAGCGCTGTTCATCGAAGGGTTGTTGGGTTCGAAGCAATCGGTAGGCCAGTCGGCAGGCGTGGCGGGCCAGCGCTACGCGGGCCTGAATGGGGGCCATCCCCCGAGCCCGCAGCTCGGCATTTCGCTCGGCGAACGACGGCGACCGCTGTGATAACCCCCAAGCGATGTCCATCAAGGCATCACGGTGCTCGGCCAGGCCCTGCCGTGAGATGCGTCCGCGCCAGTTCACAGTAGCCGACTGGTAGAGCGCAGGCGCCAAACCCGTTGCGGAATAGAGGTGTTCAGCGTCGGGAAAGCGTTCGATCGGCAGGCTGTGCGCGGCGAAGGCAGCCGCCCGGATCCCGGCGACACCGGGCAGTGTGGTCAACACCTGGCCGTCGGTACCGGCGAGCAACTCATCGATTTCAGCGTCGAGGTCACTGATATCGGCGAGCAACTGCTGGTATCGGACAAGGTCACGTCCGAGCCGTCGAGCCCGGGCATCTGCATCTGTCGGTGCTGGCAGGCATTGACGCCACCGATTCGCCCAGTAATCGGCAGTGGCAGTGCTCAACCGTCCCGGTGCCCGGCAGATCAAAGACCGTGGCCCCGGCGCCCGGCCCGCGAACGCCGCAGCGCAGGCCAGCACGGCCAACCCGGTTGGTGTTTCCAGGGCCAGTGCCTTGCCCTGGCTGGCCGGCGCGGACAGGCCCGGGCATAAGACATTGAGTTGGTCGTGGAGCCGTTGCTGGGCGGCTTTGCGGTCAGCCACCAGGCCCCGTCGATGACGCACTGCAGCCCGCAACGCCTCGACCGCTGCCTGCTCTCGATACCGTCGGCCCAGGCCTTGGCGGGCCAGATACGTCAATGCCGCACAATCTCGATCGTCAGTCTTGAACCAGCCCGATCCCAACTGGACTCGCGCCGCTTTGGTCTGCGAGGGGGCGAACACCCGCACCGATCCCAGGTGGCGGTGCTCCAATTCCGAAGCCCACGCGCGATGCAGACTGCCCGTTGCCTCCACAGCGATGACAGGATCACCACGACCTCGTCCCACCAGTGCGGATTCCAGCCGGCACACACCTTCGCTGGACACCGGTAACGACATCGGATCAGTCAGCAAACCCGACCCGTCACTGATCCAGACTCGGTTGAAGGCCTTGCCCGGGTCCACCGCAACGATCACCGTCGCCGAATCAAGCGCAATCCCCAACATCGACATGAGCAGCCTCCTCTGAACCGGACCTCCCTAGAGAGTCCGTCCAGTCACTACTCATGGCCTATCAGCGGCAGCGGCTAACCCGCCCCTAAATCTTGGCGTCCCGCCCCTCCCAGTACGGGTCCCGCAATTTCCGCTTGTACAGCTTGCCGTTGGGGTCGCGCGGCATCTCGACGATGTAGTCAATTGAGCGGGGCAGCTTGAACTTCGCCAGCCGCGCGCTCGCGTACTCCATCAGCTCTGCGGTCAGCGCGTCATCGCCGACCACGCCCTCGGCGGGCTGCACGACGGCCTTGATCGCCTCACCCCAGTCCTCGTCGGGCACCCCGAACACCGCGACGTCGAGCACCTTCGGGTGGATGATCAGCTCGTTCTCGATCTCGGCCGGGTAGACGTTGACCCCGCCGGAGATGATCATGTTGGTCTTGCGGTCCTGCAGGAACAGGTACCCGTCCTCGTCGAGGTAGCCGACGTCGCCGACGGTGAACAGGTCCCCGGCGCGGTTCTCCTCGGTCTTCTTCTTGTCGTTGTGGTAGGCGAAGCTGGATCCGCCCATCTGCATGTACACGGTGCCGACCTCACAGGGCGGCAGCTCGTTGCCCTCGTCGTCGAGCACCTTGACCACCGAATACGGCCAGGCCTTGCCGACCGAACCGGGGTGGGTGAGCCACTCGGCGCCGCTGATCTTGGTGCCGCCGCCCTCGGTGGCGGCGTAGTACTCGGTGATCACCGGCCCCCACCAGTCGAGCATCTGGCGCTTGACCTCCGGCGGGCACGGCGCAGCGCCGTGAATCATGTTGCGCAGCGAGGACATGTCGTAGCGCGCCCGCACGTCGGCCGGCAGCGCCAGCAGCCGACGGAACTGGGTGGGCACCATGTGGCTGTGGGTGACCTTGTGCTTCTCGATCAGCGCCAGCATCTCCTCGGGGTCCCACTTGTCCATCAGCACCACCTTGTGGCCCAGCTGGATGGAGATGGCCGAGAAGTTCAGCACCGCGGTGTGATACAGCGGCGAACCGCAGATGTGCACGTGGTTGTCGAACGGCGCCAGGTCATACAGCGCGAAGAAGCCGGCCGAGGCCACCGGCACCGCGTCGGGGTCGGCTCCGGTCAGCGGACGCTTGACGCCCTTGGGCTTTCCGGTGGTGCCGGAGGTGTAGAGCATCGCCGCGCCCATGGTGCGCACGTCGGGCCGGCCCTCCTCGTCGGCACCCAGCGCCGACAGCGGGGCGAAGCCGTCGATGCGGCCGACGGCGAACCGCCGGTCGGCGGCCAGGCCCGCCTCGTCGGCGGCGATCGTCGACGCCTCCGCGAAACGCTCATGGGCGACAAGGGCTTTGGTGCCACTGTCGGCGAGGATGTAACCGATCTCCGGACCGGTCAGATGCCAGTTGATCGCGACGATGTAGAGCCCGGTCTGCATGGCGGCGAAGTACACCGCCAGGGTGTCGACGGTGTTGGGCAGCACCATCACCAGCACGTCGCCGGGCTCCAGGCCCAGTGCCTGCAGACCGCGCCCGTAGCGGTCGGCGCGGGCGGCCAGCTCGCCGTAGGTCAGCTGGCCCCCCAGTACGTCGACGACCGCGGCGGCGTCGGGGGTGTCACGGGCGATGTTCCACAGGCCGGCTTCGCTCATTCGGCCAATCTAGAACGTGTTCTAGTCGACCCGCAAGGCGGGTCCGCCCCGAGAACATGACCGCCCGCTCGGCACCTACTGGCGACCCGGCTGGTCTGGGCCGGGCCCGGTGACGGTGTCGGCACGGATCCCCCGCAGCATGTGCGTGGTCGCCACGACGTGCAGTCGTGTACCGATGACCAGCGCACGGTAAACGCGGCCGTGGATGCCGGGGAACGCCCCATAGCTGTGGGCGTGCACTAGGGTTGCGCCGCCGGGGCCATCGGTGAGTTCGAAGACGAGCCGGTAACGCGAGAACCGATGCCGCCCGGACAGACTGATTCGCCGCTGCTCGATGCGTTCGGTGACCGCGAACCCCGCCCGGGGTTGCGGGCCGAGCAGCACGAACAGCGGATTGCGTTCGCCGCTGCGCAACAAGGACGTGGTGTACCGCTGCAGCGCAGCCCATACCCGCTCTCGCGGCGCGTCGACCCGCACCACGTGCTCATCGATGTACGGCAGTTCGTCGTCCACGCGAACCGCGCTAGATCAGCGAAGCCAGCTGCTGAACCTGGGCGGTGTCGCGGGCGGTCACCACCATCATGGTCACGCCGGCGGCCTCCCACACCTTGATCTGCTTACGCACGTAGTCGATGTCACCGACGATCACGGCGTCGTCGACCAACTCGTCCGGGATGATCTTGGCCGCCTCATCCTTGCGGTCGGTGCGGAACAGCTTCGTCACGTCGTCGACGACCTCGGAATACCCCATCCGGCGGTAGACCTCGGCGTGGAAGTTGGTGTCCTCCGAGCCCATACCGCCCATGTAGAGCGCCAGGTAGGGCTTGATCCCGGCGAACGCCGCGGCACGGTCGTCGGTGATGACCACCTGGGCGGTCGCGCAGATCTCGAAGTCTTCGCGGGTGCGCCGTGCCCCGGGCCGGGCGAAGCCCTCGTCGAGCCACTCGTTGTACATATCGGCCAGCCGCGGCGCGTAGAAGATCGGCAGCCAGCCGTCGGCGATCTCGGCGGCCAGCGCGATGTTCTTCGGGCCTTCCGCGCCGAGCATCACCGGGATGTCGGCGCGGCGCGGGTGCACGATCGGCTTGAGCGACTTACCCAGCCCGGTCGTCCCCTCACCGCTCAGCGGCAGCGGGTAGTGCGGGCCCGCACTGGTCACCGGACCCTGCCGGGCCCACACCTGGCGCAGGATGTCGATGTATTCGCGGGTCCGGGCCAGCGGCTTGCCGAAGCGTTGGCCGTACCAGCCTTCGACCACCTGCGGGCCGGAGACGCCGAGCCCAAGGATGTGCCGTCCACCGGAGAGGTGGTCCAGCGTCAACGCGGCCATCGCGCAGGCGGTCGGGGTGCGCGCCGACAGCTGCACCACCGAGGTGCCCAGCCGCACCCGCTGCGTCGACGAGCCCCACCAGGCCAGCGGCGTGTAGGCGTCCGAGCCCCAGGCTTCGGCGGTGAAGACGGCGTCGAAGCCGTTGTCCTCGGCCGCGGACACCAGTTCTGCGTGGTTGTGCGGCGGCTGCGCGCCCCAATATCCCAGTTGCAATCCCAGCTTCATCGGTGAATTCCTCCTAGCCTTCTTGCTCAGATTGTTAGAACCTGTTCTACTCGATGCCGTGATCGCCAGCGAACACCGCTCCGCCCTGACAGATCAGCCAGAACCCCCGCTGTCCGCGCCCCTGGGATTGTCTTTCGACTACACCCGTTCGGTGGGCCCGGTCCTCGGCCAGTTCTTCACCGCCCTGCGCGAGCGCCGCATCGTCGGGGTGCGTGGCTCGGACGGTCGGGTGTATGTGCCCCCCGCCGAATACGACCCGGTCAGCTACGAACAGCTCACGGAGATCGTACCGGTGGCCAGTGTCGGCACCGTGGTCTCGTGGTCTTGGCAGCCCGCCCCGCTGGAGGGCCAGCCACTGGACACCCCGTTCGCCTGGGCGCTGATCAAGCTCGACGGCGCCGACGTGCCGCTTCTGCACGCGGTTGCGGCCGACAACCCCAAGGCCATCAGCGTCGGCACCCGGGTACACGCGCACTGGGTCGACGAACCGGTCGGCGCGATCACCGACATCGCCTACTTCGCGATCGGCGCGGAAGAACCCGCCGCCGAGTCCGCCACGGGCTCCGACGACCGCGACCCGGTGTCGATGGTGATCACCCCGATTCAGCTTGAGATCCAGCACAGCGCGTCCTATCCCGAGAGCGCCTACCTGCGGGCACTCAAGGAGGGCAAGCTGCTCGGCGCGCGCACGGGTGAAGACGGAAAGGTCTACTTCCCGGCCCGCGAGGCCGACCCGGCCACCGGCCGCCAGCTCACCGATTACGTCGAGCTGCCGGACACCGGCGTCATCACCACGTTCGCGATCATCAACATCCCGTTCCAGGGCCAGCGGATCAAGCCGCCGTATGTGGCGGCCTACGTGCTGCTCGACGGAGCCGACATCCCGTTCCTGACACTGGTTTCCGAGGTCGACGCCCACGAGGTACGGATGGGCATGCGGGTACAGGCGGTGTGGAAGCCTCGCGAGGAGTGGACCTTCGGCATGGAGAACATCGAGTACTTCCGGCCGACCGGGGAACCGGACGCCGAGTACGACACCTACAAACACCACCTGTAAGGGGAACCGCCACATGAGCACTCGCGATGTAGCGGTGGTGGGCTTCGCCCACGCCCCGCACGTCCGCCGCACCGACGGCACCACAAACGGCGTCGAAATGCTGATGCCGTGCTTCGAACAGCTCTACCGCGAACTGGGTATCGAACGGTCCGACATCGGCTTCTGGTGTTCGGGATCCTCGGATTACCTTGCCGGGCGGGCATTCTCGTTCATCTCGGCGATCGACTCGATCGGCGCCGTTCCGCCGATCAACGAATCCCACGTGGAGATGGACGGCGCCTGGGCCCTGTATGAGGCCTACATCAAGGTGCTGACCGGCGAGGTCGACACCGCGCTGGCCTACGGCTTCGGTAAGTCCTCGGCCGGGCAGCTGCGCCGGATCCTGGCCCTGCAGACCGACCCTTACACGGTCGCCCCGCTGTGGCCGGACTCGATCGCGATCGCCGGGTTGCAGGCCCGGCTCGGCCTCGACGGCGGGCAGTGGACCGCCGAGCAGATGGCCCGGGTGGCGCTGGACTCGTTCGCCTACGCCGACCGGGTGGATTCGGTGGAATCCTCGGCAAGCCTTGACGAGCTGCTGGAACGCCCGTTCTTCGCCGACCCGCTGCGCCGGCACGACATCGCACCGATCACCGACGGCGCCGCCGCGATCATCCTGGCCGCCGGCGACAAGGCCCGGGAAATGTGCGAGAACCCGGCCTGGATCACCGGTTTCGAGCACCGCATCGAGTCACCGGTGCTGGGCAGTCGGGACCTGACCCGCTCACCGTCGACCACCGCCTCGACCCGAGCGGCCACCGGCGACGACATGCCCGCGGTGGACGTCGCCGAGATCCACGCTCCGTTCACCCACCAGCAGCTGATCCTCGCCGAGGCGATGCGACTGCCGTCCAGGGCGAAGGTGAACCCGTCCGGCGGCGCCCTGGCGGCCAACCCGATGTTCACCGCGGGCCTGGAGCGTATCGGCTTTGCCGCGCAACACATCTTCAACGGTTCGGCCGGCCGGGTGCTGGCGCACGCCACCAGCGGCCCGGCGCTGCAGCAGAACCTGGTCGCGGTGATGGAAGGACGCAACTGATGGGCCAACTCGCTGCGGTACTGGGCACCGGGCAGACCAAGTACGTCGCCAAGCGCCATGACGTGTCGATGAACGGCCTGGTGCGTGAGGCGATCGACCGCGCCCTGGCGGACTCCGGTTCGACGTTCGCCGACATCGACGCGGTGGTGGTCGGTAAGGCACCGGACTTCTTCGAGGGTGTCATGATGCCGGAGCTGTTCATGGCCGACGCGATGGGCGCCACCGGCAAGCCGCTGATCCGGGTGCACACCGCCGGATCGGTGGGCGGCTCGACCGCGATCGTCGCCGCCAGCCTGGTCAAGTCGGGCAAGTACCGCCGGGTGCTGGCGATGTCCTGGGAGAAGCAGTCCGAGTCCAACGCCATGTGGGGACTGAGCATCCCGGTGCCGTTCACCAAGCCGGTCGGCGCCGGAGCGGGCGGCTATTTCGCCCCGCACGTGCGCGCCTACATCCGCAAGTCCGGCGCCCCGCTGGACACCGGCGCCAAGGTGGCGGTCAAGGACCGGCTCAACGGCGCCAAGAACCCGCTGGCCCACCTGCACCAGCCCGACATCACCGTGGAGAAGGTGATGTCGTCGCAGATGCTGTGGGACCCGATCCGTTTCGACGAGACCTGCCCGTCCTCGGACGGCGCCTGCGCGGTGGTGATCGGCGACGAAACCGCCGCCCAGGCGCGGGTCGACGCGGGCCAGCCGGTGGCCTGGATTCACGCCACCTCGCTGCGCACCGAGCCGCTGGCCTACTCCGGGCGTGACCAGGTCAACCCGCAGGCCGGCCGGGACGCCGCCGCCGCGCTGTGGAAGCAGGCCGGTATCACCAGCCCGATCGACGAGATCGACGTCGCGGAGATCTACGTGCCGTTCTCCTGGTTCGAGCCGATGTGGCTGGAGAACCTGGGCTTCGCGGCCGCCGGCGAGGGCTGGAAGCTCACCCAGGCGGGCGAGACCGCGATCGGCGGCAAGCTGCCGGTGAACGCCTCCGGCGGCGTGCTGTCGTCCAACCCGATCGGCGCCTCGGGCATGATCCGCTTCGCCGAGGCGGCGATCCAGGTGATGGGCAAGGCCGGCGACCACCAGGTCCCGAACGCCCGCAAGGCACTCGGGCACGCCTACGGCGGTGGCTCGCAGTACTACTCGATGTGGGTCGTCGGGGCCGACAAGCCCGCCAATTGAGAGGAACTCCGATGAATTCAGATCACCCCGCCCACGTAGCCGGTAAGCGCTCCCGCGACGCGGTCGCCGCCCGTGACAAAGCGGCCTGGCTGGCGAACTTCGCCGACGACGCGATCGTGCAGGACCCGATCGGGCCGTCGCACTTCGACCCGGAGGGCAAGGGCCACCGCGGCCGTGACGAGATCTCGGCGTTCTGGGACAAGGCGATCGCGAGCACCGACAAGATCGAGTTCAACTTCTCCGACACCTTCCAGTGCGGCGACGAGGAAGCCAACACCGGAAACATCACGATCACCATGGGCGGCCACCAGATCGTCACCGAAGGCGTCTTCACCTATCGCGCCAACGAGCAGGGGCAGTTGGTCGCGCTGCGCGCCTACTGGGAGTTGGACCGGGCCGCCAAGACCGCCCGCAAGATCTAGCTGGGCTGCACCGGCTCCATACCTTCGCGGTAACGCTGTGCGAGGTCCCGGTAGTACTTCGGGTTCGCGTCGATCCACATCTCGGCGCCGGTCCCGGCCAGCGGGCCCTTGACGACTGCCGGGGAGCCGACCACCAGTACGCCATCGGGGATCTTGGTGCCGGCCAGCACCGTCGAACCGGCCGCGATCAGGCTGCGACTGCCGATCACCGCGCCGTCGAGCACCGTGGCGTGATTCCCGATCAGCGCCTCGGCGCCGACGTGCGCCCCATGCACCAGACACATGTGGGCCACCGTCGCACCGGGGCCGATGTCCACCGGAACACCTGGCGGCACGTGCAGCACCGAACCGTCCTGTATGTTGGCGCCTTCACGCACCACGATGGGCGCGTCGTCGGCACGCAACACGGCGCCGAACCACACGGACGCGCCGGCGGCGATGGTGACGTCGCCGATCAGGGTGGCCGTCGGTGCGACGAAAGCGGTGGGATCGATTCGCGGTGAGCGTCCGTTGAAGGAGAAGAGCTGCATCGCTCACATATACCGCATGACGAAAGTCCCTGATCCAGCAGCCGTTATTGCATAACGCCAGGGAAAAACTGTAACGTGTTCTAGTTAGAAGCTAAGGGTTGGAGGCAACAGGTGAGCACTGACAGCGCTGAGGTCGGCGTCCGCGAAATCGACACCGGAACACTGCCGGACCGCTACGCCCGTGGTTGGCACTGCCTGGGGCCGGTCAAGGACTTCCAGGACGGTAAACCGCACGCGATTCACGCGTTCGGCGCCAAGCTGGTGGTGTTCGCCGACTCGCACGGTGACCTGCACGTACTCGACGCCTACTGCCGGCACATGGGCGGCGACCTGAGCCGCGGCACCATCAAGGGCGACGAGGTCGCCTGCCCGTTCCACGACTGGCGCTGGGGCGGCGACGGCCGCTGCAAGCTGGTCCCCTACTCCAAGCGGACCCCGCGGGTGGCGCGTACCCGCTCGTTCCCGACCGATGTACGCGGCGGCCTGCTGTTCATGTGGCACGACCCGGAGGGCAACCCGCCGCCGGACGAGGTGCGGATCCCCGAGATTCCGGAGTGGTCCAACGGCGAGTGGACCGACTGGCGCTGGAACTCCATGGTGATCGACTCCAACTGCCGCGACATCATCGACAACGTCACCGATTTCGCACACTTCTTCTACATCCACTACGGCCTGCCCACGTCGTTCAAGAACGTCTTCGAGGGCCACGTCGCCTCGCAGTACCTGCACAACGTCGGGCGCCCGGACATCCCGGGCCTGGGTACCGCCTACGGTGAATCAGAACTCGACTCGGAAGCCTCGTACTTCGGCCCCTCGTTCATGATCAACTGGCTACACAACAGCTACGGCGGCTTCAAAGCCGAGTCGATCCTGATCAACTGCCACTACCCGATCAGCCAGGACCAGTTCCAGTTGATGTGGGGCGTCATCGTGCAGAAGCCCAAGGGCCTGGATGAGGCGACCACCAACAAGCTCGCCGACGTGATGACCGACGGTGTCAGCAAGGGCTTCCTGCAGGACGTGGAGATCTGGACCCACAAGAGCCGGATCGAGAACCCGCTGCTGGTCGAGGAGGACGGTGCGGTCTACCAGCTGCGCCGTTGGTACTCGCAGTTCTACGTCGACGCCGCCGACGTCACCCCGGAGATGACCGATCGCTTCGAGATCGAGATCGACGCGACGGTGGCCAACGAGAAGTGGAACGCCGAGGTCGCCCAGAACCTGCAGGAGCAGGCCGAGGTCGAGAACGTCGCAGCCGAACCCGTTAAGGCCGAGTAGCAGCGCCGTGGCCCCGGAGCTTCCCGACGTCCCGGGAGTCGAAGAGCTGGCCCGGTCCATGCTGGTGCTCTACGGCCCGCATGACGACCACGACGACGAGCCCGCCGCCGATTCCGGCCCGGACACCCGGTACGCGCGGCAACCGCTGTTCCCGGTCGACCCGGACCGGTACGAGGCGATTCGTGCTGCGACCGAACGGGATTCGGAGCGCTACCTACACTCGGGCCTGGTCCCGGTGGAGTGCCGGCACTGCCGGGCCACCGTCGAGGTGAAGAAACTCGGTCCCGGATACACCTCGGTGCAGTGGAATTCGGCTGCGATGAACCAGTGCGCGTATTTCACCGCCGAACGCGAGGCCGGCCACGCCAGCAGCCGTAACCGCGGCTGCCCGAACCTGGCCAAGAGCATCAAGCACGCCGTCGCCGAGGGCCATTTGGAGGAGACCTCCACCGCACCGCCGCCCGGCGACGGCATCGACTGAGCTCGCGAGGGAAAGCCAGGCGCTCACAGCCCGGCGAAGCGCTCCCGAACCTGCTCGGTGGTCAGGCCGTAGTCCTCCAGCGCGTAGTGGTGCTTCGGCGCTCGCGGCCCGGTCCGGCTGGCGGCATAGTCGTCGGTCATCGCCTGACGGGCCTCATCCGACAGCGGCATGCCGAACCGGTCGTAGATTCCGGCCGCGGTGCCCAGCGGATCGGCGACGAACTCCTTGTAGTCGATATCGCAGAACTGCGCCGGATCGTATTTGGCGCGTTGGGTGTTGAACAGCTCCAACCCGCGGGCCCAGGTCTCCATCTCGTCTGCGCCGATCTGCGCGCCGACGAAGGTGTTGGACTGGCCTTCGGTGGTGTGTTGGGCCAGTGAGCACATGGACGCCAGGATGGTCTCGACCGGCCGGTGGCACTGCACGATGAGCGCATCCGGGTAGACCGCCATGATCGCGTCGAGCGCGAACAGGTGACTGGGGTTCTTGAGCACCCACCGCTTGCCCGGGTCGTTGAGCCCGATCAACTGCAGGTTGCGGCGATGCCGCCGATACGACGGTGTCCAGTCCCGCTCGGAGAGCCAGCGCGAGTAGCTCGGCAGGTGCGCCAGCGTCTCGTAGGACACCGAGTGCAGCGACTGGCGCAGCAACTGCCAGCACTCCTCCAGGCCGTCGGCGGTCATGAAGTGCAGCCCGGTGTAGTCGGGGTTCTCCTCGTGGTGCCGGGCGAACTGGGCGGACATCTGCTGATACACCGGGTTGGATTCCCAGGTGTCGCGCGGCGGGCGGGGCTGCGGGAACTCGGCCAGCCACATCTCCAATCCCTGATGCGCCGGGTCGGCACCCAGCAGCCGGTGCAGCGCGGTGGTGCCGGTGCGGGGCAACCCCGTGACGAACACCGGCCGCTCGACGGCGACGTCGGCGTACTCAGGGTGCTGGTTCCAACCGGCCTGCGAGAGCAGCCGGGCCACCAGCGCGCCGCGCAGGAAGAACCGGTTCATCTTGCTGCCCAGCTCGGTCAGATCGGCCTCGCTGCGGTAGGAGTCCAGCAGTACGCCGAGCGCTTCGCGGTAGTCGTCGTCGTCCGGGCCGAAGTCATCGAGACCGACCATCTTGGTGGCCGAGGCGTGCAGATCCTCGACGGTGCCGACGTCAATGCGGCCGGTGTGCTCGGTCATCAGTTGTGGTACTCCCCGCAGTTCACGTCGATAACCTGGCCGCTGATGCCGCTGGCCAGATCGCTGGCCAGGAACAGCACCGCCGAGGCCACCTCGTCCTCGGTGGGCAGGCGTTTGAGATCGGAGTTGGCGGCGGTGGCGGCGTAGATCTGCTCGACGGTAGTGCCGTACTTGCCGGCCTGGTGAGCAAAGTAGCTCTGCAGGGTGTCACCCCAGATGTATCCGGGCGCAACGGAGTTGACGCGGATGCCCTGCTCGCCCAGTTCGGATGCCAACGACTGCGACATCGCCAGCAGCGCGGCCTTGGCCATCTTGTAGGCGCCGTACTTGGGCTGCGAGTGCCGGATCACCATCGAGTTCAGGTTGACGATCGAGCCGTTGGCCGCGGCCAGTGCCGGTGTGAAGCCCTGGGTCAGGCGCAGCGCGCCGAGCCCGCTGAGCTCGATGGCGTCCCGAATGTGCTGAAAGGTGGTTTGCGCCAACGGCTTCATCGAAGGCACCCGGAAGGCGTTGTTGATCAAGACGTCGATGTGGTCGAACTCGGCCGAGGCCGCCTCAACCAGGTGCGCTACCTGGTCGTCATCGGTGATGTCGGCCGGGACCACCAGGGCGCGACGCCCGGCGGCCCTGACCTGCTTGGCCACCTCTTCTAGGCGATCCGCGCTTCGCGCGACCAGCACCAGGTCGGCACCCTGCGCCGCGAACCTATTGGCCATCGTGCTGCCGAGCCCCGGCCCGACGCCACTGATCACCACGACTTTGCCGTCAAGCATTCCGGTCATCGTTACCCCAGCATCCTGTTAGCGATCTGCTGCTGCCGCTGCGCGATACGCGCGCGCCAAGCGTCTTGCGTGATCTTGTTGTCGTTGTAGTAAGGCAGTGCCGACGCCACCTTGTCGACGTCGACGAGGTCGACGGTCGGACCGTCGGCTTCGGTCAGCTCGCGGGACACCCGCTGCCAGCGGAACTGCAGGAAGCCGCGCCGATGCCCCAGGGTCTCGACCCAGTTGGTGACGCCGGGATCGGTGTCGGAGACCACGATCCGGATCTTGCCGTCCGGATCCGCCTGCGCCTGAGCGCCGTTCAGCGACGTCTGGTGGTTGATGTAGTCCAGCGAGATGTACCACAGGCTGCCCAGCTGGAATCCCAGGTAGGGCGCATCGGTCACCGGCAGGGTGATCACCAGGGCCTGGTCTCCCCGCAGGTCGTAGTGCCCGGCCGACGAGTACTGGGTGGCCAGTCCGCCCGGGGTGAGCCGGGGCGCCACCATCGTGTTGACCGGCAGGTTCAGGTAGAACCACTGCGGGAACGCCAGCCAGGTCTTGACCCGGTTGATCAGTTGCTTTCCCGCAGCCGCATAACGCTTCTCGATGAGCTGGCGGGTCAGCGGCGGCGGCGCGGTGCCTTCGGTGTCGGTCCGAGCGATCGAGAGCGTGCCACGCTGCGCAGCCCAGTCGTTGTAGACCTCGCGGATCACCAGTTGCGCCGGCTTGGTCGGGCGGAACCGCCAGGTGAAGCTGCCGTCGGCGGCGACATCGAGTTCGCGGTCGTCGAACGCCGCCTCGCTGGCCGGGACGTTGTCGTCGGTGTACTCACCACCCAACAACTGGAAGCTCAGGTCGGTGGTGCTGCCCCGCCGGCCGGTGACCACGTAGTCGTGGTCGGCGCGCACGACGGTGCCGAAGTACAGCGTGTCGGGGTTGTCCAGGCCCATCTTGGTGAACGGCCCGGTACCCGACATCAGGAAGGGGTGATCGCGTTCGGAGTTGAACGCAGCGCGCACACACGCTTCGACACCGCCGGCCAGATACTGCAGACCTTCGAGTAGGTCGGCCTCGGTCTCGATGTGCGGCGCCGCGGCGACCAGCTTCTCCGCCTCGGCGATCGCGGCCGACAGTGGCTCGGAGTACATGGCTCCAGCACCTCACTGATCATAAGTCGGTCCACTATTGAACCGAATCGGTAGATATCTTGAACCGACTTTAGACGGTCGCGGTACCATGCGGCAATGCCGGAGCCTCAACAATCCGCACGGTCGTCACCTCCCGCCGACCGAGTGGTGACCGTCCTGGACTTTCTGGCCCGGCACCCCGAACAGCGTTTCGGCCTGTCCGAGCTGGCTCGCCGGACCGGCCTGTCCAAGTCGACCTGCCTGGGAATCGCCACGACACTGACCGACGCCGGCTATCTGCTGCGCGACGATCCGGACAAGACCTACCGGCTCGGGCCCGGGCTGATATCGCTCGGACGTGCCGCCCAGCAGTCGCTGCGGGTCGGTCCCGGGGCCCGCGAGCAACTGCTGCGACTGTCCGAGGATTTCGCCACTTCCGCCGCACTCAGCGCGGTGGTCGACGACCGGATCACGGTGCTGGAGTTGGTGGCGGCGCCCAACGCGCACCTGGGCGTTCAGGCCGGCCAGAGTTATCCGTTCGCCCCGCCGGTCGGGCTGATGTTCGTGCTCTGGGACGACCACGCCCTGCGGGACTGGCTGGCCCGCCAGCCCACCATCCCGCTGCGTTCCGAGAGCGAGCGGCTCGAGCGCGTGGTCGCCGAATGCCGGGCGGACGGATACCTGGTCGAGCGGTTGACCCCGGGCGGCCAACGCCTGTACGCCCTGATGGCCGGCCTGTCCAGCGACCTACCGGACGAATTACGGGCCCTGCTCGGTGAATTGGTCTCCGATATCGGCGAGCGGGTGTACCTGCGCGGCGAAGGCGGCAGCCGGGGACGGCACGACATCAGCGTCATCTCAGCGCCGGTCTATGACGATCAGCAACGCCAGGTGATGGTCGTGTCGCTGCACGCCGAGCGGGCGCTCACCGACACCGAGATCACCCGATGGGCCCGTGGGCTGCTGCGCACCGCCGACGCACTCACCGCGCAACTCGGCGGCACCAAGCCGAAGCCGCTGTTAGGTTCGGCGCCATGAGCCTGTCCGCCGCCGATCAGCTGGAGCTTTCCGGGCTGGTGCACCGCTACGCCGGATACGTCGACTCCCGCCGATTCGACGACCTGACCGAACTGTTCACCGCCAACGCAGAACTGATCCTGCCGAAGCCGCCCGAACACCTGGAGCCGTGCGTGCGGCACAACGGCCACGGCGGCGTGCTCGACGCGATGTCCGCCCTGGCCGGTATCACCCGAACCCAGCACGGCATCCTCGGCGAGTTCTACACCGGTGGCACTCCCGGCGATGTGGCAACCGGATCGATCACCGGCGTGGCGCATCACTGGATCGACAACGGCGGGCAGATCACCGACCACGTCTGGTACCTGCGCTACAGCGACGTGTACCGCCGCAGCGAGCAGGGCTGGCGAATCGCGGTGCGCACCCTGTCGATCGACGCCATCGAAACCCGGCCGGCACGGCAGGTGCGTTCATGACCGCATCCCAGAAGCCCCAGATCTCCCTACAGCTGAAGACTTTCACCGACGATCCGGACCATGACTGGGGTGCCACCCTGGCATTGGGGCGCGCGATGGATGCCGCCGGAGTGGATCGCGTCGTCGTCTCCGACCATGTGGTGTTCGGCGAGAATCCGCAGGCCTACAACGATCCCCGGCTCGGCGGGATGGCCGGCGGCCGCCAGCCGACCGGACCCGACGGCCAGTGGCTGGACCCGCTGATCGTGCTCACCGCATTGGCGGCCACCACCACCCGCATCCGGCTCGGCACCGCGATCCTGCTGGCGGCGCTGCGTCGCCCGGCGGTGCTGGCCAAGGAGCTGGCCACCCTGGACGTGCTGTCGGGTGGACGGCTCGATCTCGGCGTGGGCGTCGGCTGGCAGCGTGAGGAGTACGAAGCCGCGGGGCTGTCGTTCGAGCGCCGCGGCCGGCTGCTCGATCACACCCTGGAGGTGTGCCAGGCGCTGTGGACCGAGCAGCGCAGCAGCTATCACGCACCGGAACTGTCGTTTGAGAACATCCATCAGATGCCCAAACCAACTCGGCCGCAGGGTGTTCCGATCTGGGTGAGCGGCACCGTCAACGATGCCGTGGCACGCCGGCTGACCCGGTTCGGCACCGGTTGGATCCCCTGGGGCGCGGCGATAGCCGACCCGGCCGGCGGCATCGCGGCCATGAAGGACCGCGTCAGCAGCCTCGGCTGCGACCCGGCCGGCCTGCAGGTGCTGGGCCACGCGAGGACCGTCAAGCGCCCCGACGGCTCGATTGACACCGCGGCCACCGCCGCGTCGGCGCCGGCACTGGTGGCCGCCGGCGTCACCGATGTGCGGGTCACCTGCTCACTGCCACGCGACGCCGGCCGGGCCGCCGATCTGCTCAGCGAACTCGTCGAGGCGTTCCGCGCCGCGACCGATTAAGGGAGGCAACCATGGAAAAAGTCGTGATCCTCGCGCGGAAAGCCGAATTCAGCGAGGACTGGTGCCGGCGGCTGCGCGGTCCGATCGCCGAGGAACTGCTGGCGCTCGGATTGCCCGGGGTCGTGGTGAACGTTCGCGACGAGCCGGTGCGCGACTCCATGTTGCAGCTGACCACGCTGGATCCGCCGGCAGCCGCGGTGATCAGCCTGTGGACCCAGCAGTACTACGGCGAACAGACCCGGGCTGCCATCGCGCTGATCGAAGCCGAATCCGATTCGACGGCAGCCTATCTGGTGACCGAATCCACCCCCATGCCACCGCCGGACCCCGGTGACGGACAGCGCACGCCGGGGCTGGCCAACGTGGCTTTGCTGCGCCGGCCCGCCGACCTGGATCAGGCGACCTGGCTGCAGCGCTGGCACCTCAACCACACCCAGGTCGCGATCGACACCCAGGCGACGTTCGGCTACACCCAGAACGTGGTGGTCCGCGCGCTCACCGACAACGCGCCGGTGATCGACGGCATCGTCGAGGAACTGTTCCCCGACGGGGCGGTGTCCGACCCGCTGGTGTTCTACGGTGCGGCCGACCAAGCCGACCTCGCCGACCGGGTGGGCCGGATGGTCGCCAGTGTCAGCGCGTTCGGGGCGAACCAGAATCTCGACACGGTGCCCACCAGCCGCTACGTGTTCCGATCGCCGTTCGTCAGATGCACTGCTGAGACAGCGTGATCAGCGCCTGGCGCACGTGTGGGTGCCGTTCCAGATAGGACAGCGCCGGATTCGGCGCTCCCGGGTCCTCCTGCCGTCCTTTCGCGTCCAGCTCGGCCCGGACGTCCGGGTGCCGGTTCAGGTAGCCGTCTACGCCCTCGCCGAACGTCTGATCGCACTGCGGTGCGGCGCTGGCCACCGGTGCCAGTATCCCGGCCACGGTCAGCAGGCAGACTGCAATCGCTCGCGTAATACCGTTCATCACTCGACCGTACGCGCGTTCTCAATTCGTGCTGGCCAGCGCGAACGGCAGCACCTGCGGCGCACCGGCGGCCCGCAGCACCCGAGATGCGAGCGTCAGCGTCCACCCGGTGTCGGTCACGTCGTCGACCAGCAGCACCGGACCGGTGCCCGCGGGCAGGTCCGCGGGCGGCTGCCAGGCCCCCTGCAGGGCGGCGACCCGATAGGCCGAATTGGCCGCGGTGCTCGCCCGCCGACCCGGCGAATACCGCAAGATGCCCAGGTGGGCCAGCCGGCCCAGCTCCGCGAGCCGCTCGGTCAGCGAACCGATCAGGACCGGATGGGTGGCCGAGTCCAGTCCCATCACCGCGGTGGGCCTGGACCGCCAGTCCCAACCGGCCAGCACCGCCACCGCGGCCCGCACCACCTCGTCGGGTACCTGCTGATCCGGCTCGTCGAGCAGGTGCCGCAGCCGGGCACCCCAACCCAGGTCGGTGAGCCGGCCGATGACCCGGCCCGCTTCGGGTCCGTCGGTGATCCGGCCGGACAGGTCAACGCCGAGTTTGGCCAGGCCCGACGGCCACTGCCGGCGCGCGGTGATCTCCACTCCGGGGCGCATCAACCGCTCCCGGGTGGCCGCGGCGGCCGCGGCATCGACCTCGGCGTCAAACCGCGCCCCGGCGCAGTTGTCGCACCGCCCGCAGCGTTCCCCGGCGTCCAACTGTGGGTCGTTGAGCTGGGCGCGCAGGAATGTCATCCGGCAGCCGTCGGTGCTCTGGTAATCGAGCATGGCCTGCTGTTCGGCCCGGCGCAGCTTGTCGAGATTGCGGTACCGCTGCTCGTCGTAGCTCCACGGCTGCCCGGTGCCCAGCCAGCCGCCCTTGACCCGGCGCACCGCGCCGTCGACATCGAGGACCTTGAGCACCATCTCTAAACGCGACCGGTTCAGGTCGACCAGCGGTTCCAGCGCCGGCGTCGACAACGGTCGGTCTTGCGAGAGCTGCCCGATCACCTTGCGCACCAACGCCTCCGACGGAAACGCCAGCGAGGCGAAGTAACGCCAGATGTCCTGGTCCTCGGCTCCCGGCAGCAGGATGACCTCGGCGCTGTCGGTGGAACGCCCGGCGCGCCCCACCTGCTGGTAGTAGGCGATCGGCGACGACGGCGCACCCAGGTGGATCACGAAGCCGAGGTCGGGTTTGTCGAACCCCATGCCCAGCGCCGAGGTGGCGATCAGCGCCTTGACCCGGTTGGCCAGCAGGTCGGCCTCCAGTTGTTCCCGGTCGGCCGCTTCGGTGGAACCGGTGTAGGCGGCCACCACGAACCCCTGCGCCCGCAGGTCGGCGGCCACGTCGTGGGCCTGGGCCACGGTGAGCGTGTAGACGATCCCGGAGCCGGGCAACTCGTTCAGGTGGGCGCCGATCCAGGCGGCCCGCTGCGCCGGGCCACCGGCGGCGACCACCGACAGCCGCAGCGATTCGCGGTCCAGGCCGCCGCGCAGCACCAGCGTGTCCCGGTCGGCTGGGCCACCGACCCCGAGTTGGCCGGCGACATCGTCGACCACCCGATCGTTGGCGGTCGCCGTGGTCGCCAGTACCGGGACATCGGCACCCAGGTCGGCGATCAGGGTGCGGATGCGGCGGTAGTCCGGCCGGAAGTCATGCCCCCAGTCCGAGACGCAGTGCGCCTCATCGACCACCACCAGCCCGACTCCGGCGGCCAGCGCGGGCAGCACCTCATCGCGGAACTCCGGATTGTTGAGCCGTTCCGGGCTGACCAGCAACACATCAAGATCGCCCGCGGTCACCCGGCCCTGCACGTCGGCCCAGTCGGTGACGTTCGAGGAGTTGATGGTGGCGGCGTGCACCCCGGCCCGCTCAGCGGCATCGACCTGGTTGCGCATCAACGCCAGCAGCGGCGAGACGATCACCGTCGGCCCGTGTCCGCGCGCCCGCAGCAGTTTGGCCGCGATGAAGTACACCGCCGACTTACCCCACCCGGTGCGCTGCACCACCAGGGCCCGGCGACGCGCCACCACCAGCGCCTCGATCGCCGCCCACTGATCGTCGCGCAGCACCGCACTCGGGCCGGCGAGCTGTTCCAGAATCGCCTGGGCTTCGGCGCGTTCGATCAAGCTGGTCGAGGAGGACGTCGAGGAGGACACAGCACCATCGTGCCCGAGGTCCCCGACAGCTACTTGCCGGCAGCCCGCTCCCGCTGGATCTCCAGCGCGATGTCGATCAGCTGGTCCTCCTGGCCGCCGATCAGCTTGCGCTGGCCGACCCGGAGCAGCAACTCGTGGGCGGGCACGCCGTAGCGTTCACCCTGGCGCACCGCGTGCTTGAGGAAGCTCGAGTACACCCCGGAGTAGCCCATGACCAATGCATTGCGGTCCAGCACGCACTCGGCCGGCATGGCCGGGCGGACCACGTCCTCGGCGGCGTCGGCGATGTCGAAGAAGTCGATGCCGGTCTTGACGCCGATCTTGTCGAACACCCCGATCAGTGCCTCGACCGGCGCGTTACCCGCGCCGGCACCGAAGCGGCGGACCGAGCCGTCGATCTGCTTGGCGCCGGCACGCACCGCCTCCACCGAGTTGGCCACCCCGAGCCCGAGGTTCTCGTGGCCGTGGAAGCCCACCTGGGCGTCGTCGCCGAGCTCGGCGACCAGAGCAGACACCCGGTCGGCCACGCCTTCGAGCACCAGCGCACCGGCGGAGTCCACCACGTAGACGCACTGGCAGCCGGCATCGGCCATGATCCGGGCCTGGGCGGCCAACTTCTCCGGCGTGATGGTGTGGGCCATCATCAAGAACCCGACCGTCTCCAGGCCCAGCTCTCGGGCCAGGCCGAAGTGCTGGATGGAGACGTCGGCCTCGGTGCAGTGGGTGGCGATCCGGCAGATCGAGCCGCCGTTGTCCTGCGCCTCCTTGATGTCTTCCTTGGTACCCACGCCGGGCAGCATCAGGAAAGCGATCTTGGCTTCCTTGGCGGTCTGCGCGGCGAGCTTGATCAGCTCCTGCTCCGGGGTTTTGGAGAACCCGTAGTTGAAGCTGGACCCGCCCAGGCCGTCGCCGTGGGTCACCTCGATGACCGGCACACCGGCGGCGTCCAGGGCGGCCACGATCGCGCCGACCTCGTCCTTGGTGAACTGGTGGCGTTTGTGGTGACTGCCGTCGCGCAGCGAGGTGTCGGTGATCCGAACGTCCCAGAAAGCTTCGCTCATTTCGCCTCTCCTGCCGTTACTGCCGCCATCTCGCGGGCGATCTCTTCGCCCACCTTGGTGGCGGCGGCGGTCATGATGTCCAGGTTGCCCGCATACGGCGGCAGATAATCCCCGGCGCCCTCGACCTCGACGAACGTCGTGACGACGGCGCGCCCGCCGGAGTTCAACGACGGCTCGTCGAACTGCGGCTCGTTGAGCAGCCGGTAGCCGGGCACGTAGGTCTGCACCTGCGCGACGACGTCCTTGATCGACGCGGTGATCGCGTCGCGGTCGGCGTCCTCGGGAATCTGGCAGAAGATGGTGTCGCGCATGATCATCGGCGGGTCGGCCGGGTTCAAGATGATGATCGCCTTGCCCTTTTGCGCGCCGCCGATGGTCTCCACCCCACGCGAGGTGGTCTTGGTGAACTCATCGATGTTGGCCCGGGTGCCCGGACCGGCCGACACCGACGCCACCGACGCCACGATCTCCGCGTAGGGCACGGTGCCGCCCTGCTCGGTCACCGCCCGCGTGACCGCGTAGACGATCGGGATGGTGGCCTGGCCACCGCAGGTGATCATGTTGACGTTCGGCGCGTCGACGTGCTCGTGCAGGTTCGCCGGCGGAATCACCGCAGGGCCCACCGCGGCCGGAGTCAGGTCGATGGCCCGGATGCCGGCGGCCTCGTACTTGGGCGCGTACGCCTTGTGCACATAGGCGCTGGTGGCCTCGAAGACGAAGTCCGGCTTCTCATCGAGGGCCAGCAGCCAGTCCGCCCCCTCGGCCGAGGTCTCCAGTCCGAGCTTGCGGGCTCGGGCCAGGCCCTCGCTGTCGGGGTCGATACCGATCATCCAGCGCGGCTCCAGCCACTCCGAGCGCAGCAGTTTGTACAGCAGGTCGGTGCTGATGTTGCCCGACCCGACGATCGCGACACTTGCCTTGGATCCCATGGCCATCTCCTTCTGTAGCCCCTTATGCGAACGAAAGGTGCACCGGGCCGAGGTGGTCGAATTCAGCGACGAATTCGTCCCCCGGTCGGGCGTCGATAGCGCGGGTGCACGACCCCGGCAACACGATGTCACCGGCTTTGAGCCGGACACCGAAGCTCTCGACCTTGCGGGCCAGCCAGGCCACCGCGGTAACCGGGTTGCCCAGTACCGCGTCACTGCGGCCCTCGGCGATCACCTCGCCGTTGCACTTCAGACGGGTCTTGACGGCTCGGATATCTATATCCCCCGGCTTGACCCGGCCCTTGCCCAGCACGAACCCGGCCGACGAGGCGTTGTCGGCGATGGTGTCGCAGAGCTTGATCTTCCAGTCGGTGATCCGGGTGTCGATCAGCTCGATCGACGGCACCACTGCTTCGACCGCGGCGAGCACGTCGTCCTCGGTGCAGTCCGCGCCGGGCAGGTCCGCACCGAGGATGAAGCCGACCTCGACCTCGATCCGCGGATACAGGTAGTTGGCGGTGGGCACCGGGGCGTCCTCGAACACCTGCATCTCGTTGAGCAGATGCCCGTAGTCGGGCTCGTCGACCCCCATCATCTGCTGCATGGCCAGCGAGGACAGGCCGACCTTGTGCCCGACGACCCGGGCGCCCTCGGCGATCCGCTGGCGGATGTTGATCAGCTGGATCTCGTAGGCGTCGACGACGTCGATGTCGGGGTGCGCCGCGGTCAGCGGGGAGATGGGCACCCGACTGCGCTCGGCTTGCGCCAAGTCGGCGGCGAGTTCGTCGCGGATCGCAGCGCTGAGCATCTTCGAAGGTCCCCTCGGGTGGTGGTGAGCGGGCAAAACAGGAGCTGTTGGTGCCAACTCTATAACGTGTTCTAGTTATTGGGGCAACCGCGATTCCGGCCACCGGGATCCTCGCCCCGAGACCGCGGAGGCCGACGGCGTGATCGCCGCCGGCCTCTGCAGATCTGAGCCGAACCGAACCGCTTAAATGCTGGTCAGGTCAGGACTTGCCGGTGTAGTCGACCTGCCAGTGCTTGATCCCGTTGAGCCAGCCCGACCGCAGCCGCTGCGGGCACTCCAGCGGCTTGAGGTCCGGGATGTGGTCGGCGATCGCGTTGAACATCAGCCCGATCGTCATACGCGCCAGGTGGGTGCCGATGCAGTAGTGCGCCCCGGTGCCGCCGAAGCCGACGTGCGGGTTGGGGTCGCGCAGGATGTTGAACTGCTGCGGGTTGTCGAACACCTCGGGGTCGAAGTTGGCCGCCCGGTAGAACATGACCACCCGCTGACCTTCCTTGATCAGGGTGCCGTTGAGGTCGTGATCGCGGGTGGCGGTGCGCTGGAACGACGTCACCGGGGTGGCCCAGCGGACCACCTCGTCGGCCATGGTCTCCGGGCGTTCCTTTTTGAACAGCTCCCACTGGTCGGGGTTCTCGCTGAAGGCCATCATGCCCTGGGTGATCGAGTTGCGCGTGGTCTCGCTACCGGCCACCGCCAGCAGGATGATGAAGTAGCCCAGCTCGTCGTCGTTGAGCTTCTCGCCGTCGACATCGGCCTCGATCAGCGTGGTCACGATGTCCTTGCCCGGGTTCTGCCGCTTCATCTCGGCCAGCTTCAGGCCGTATCCGATGATCTCCATGGCCGACATCGCCGGGTCGTAATGCGCGTACTCCGGGTCGTCGTAGGACGTCATCTGGTTGGTCCACTCGAACAACTTGCCGCGGTCCTCCTGCGGCACCCCCATCAGACCGGCGATGGCCTGCAGCGGCAGTTCGGAGGCCACCTCCACCACGAAGTCACCCGAGCCCTTGGCCAGCGCCTCCTTGGCGATGGCCTGTGCGCGCTGCTCGAGTTCGTCGTGCAACGGCAGGATGTGGCGCGGGGTGAAGCCGCGCGAGATGATCCGGCGCTGCCGGGTGTGCCGCGGCGCGTCCTGGTTGAGCATGATGATCCGCTGCGCGTCGATGGCGTCGCGGGTGATGTCGTCGTTGAACCGCGGGATGGCGGTGTTGACCTCGCTGGAGAACACCTCGTCCAGTCGGGACACCTCTTTGACGTCCTCGTGGCGGGTGACGGCCCAGTAGCCGCCGTCGTTGAATCCACCGACGCCGTCCGGCTGCGCGATCCACTTGATCGGCTCGTTGGTGCGCAGCGCGGCAAGCTCCTGGTCCGGAATGCGCTCCGCGTAAATCTCGGGATCAGTCGGGTCGAAACCCACGGGACAAGTGGGGATTGTGGGGCTGGCCACGATGTCAACTCCTTGTTCAGGGCGTGTGCAACACGACAGGTGCTAGTGCCAGTAAAACATGGTTCCGCCGCAGACAAAAGGCAGGAAAGCGTCCTCGCCGGTCATCAAACTGAAACGCGTTCTACCAGGTCGGTGATTGGGCCGGCGGCGACCAGTCCCGGCGGCGACCGCAGGATAGCGTGCCGCCTTCGGGACTCCCCCACCACCGATACCGCCAGCCAGTTGGCGCCCGGGCGGGGCAATTCTATAACGTGTTCTACATGGCCGAGCAGGAGTACGACGTCGTCGTGGTCGGAAGCGGTGGCGCCGGTATGGTCGCCGCCCTCACCGCCGCCCACCAGGGACTGTCAACCATTGTGATCGAGAAGGCCGCCCACTACGGCGGTTCGACCGCCCGTTCCGGCGGCGGTGTGTGGATCCCGAACAACGAGGTGCTCAAGCGTGCCGGCGTCAAGGATGACGCCGAAGCCGCGCGCACCTACCTGCGCACCATCGTGGGTGACGTGGTTCCGGCCGAGAAGATCGACGCGTATCTGCAGCACGGGCCCGAAATGCTGTCGTTCGTGCTGAAGAACTCGCCGCTGAAGATGTGCTGGGTTCCCGGTTACGCCGACTACTACCCGGAGCAGCCGGGCGGCAAGCCCACCGGCCGCTCGATCGAGCCGAAGCCGTTCAACGCCAAGAAACTCGGCGCCGACATGGCCGGCCTGGAGCCCGCGTACGGCAAGGTGCCGCTGAACGTCGTCGTGATGCAGCAGGACTACGTCCGGCTCAACCAGCTCAAGCGCCATCCGCGCGGAGTGCTGCGCAGCCTGAAGGTCGGGGCCCGCAGCATGTGGGCTCAGGCCACCGGCAAGAACCTGGTCGGTATGGGGCGCGCCCTGATCGCCCCGCTGCGCCTCGGCCTGCGCAATGCCGGGGTCCCGGTCCAGCTCAACACCGCGTTGACCGACCTCTACGTCGAGGACGGCGTGGTGCGCGGTGTCTACGTAGCGGACGCCGGCGCCGAATCCACTGAGCCGCGGCTGATCCGGGCGCGGCGCGGGGTCATCCTGGCCAGCGGCGGCTTCGAGCACAACGAGCAGATGCGGGTCAAGTACCAGCGCGCTCCGATCACCACCGAGTGGACCGTCGGCGCCAAGGCCAACACCGGTGAGGGCATCCTGGCCGGCGAGAAGCTCGGTGCGGCACTGGACATCATGGAGGACTCGTGGTGGGGCCCGACGGTGCCGCTGCCCGGAGCGCCGTGGTTCGCCCTCTCGGAGCGCAACTCGCCCGGGTCGATCATCGTGAACATGTCCGGCAAGCGGTTCATGAACGAGTCGATGCCCTACGTGGAGGCCGTCCACCACATGTACGGCGGCCAGTACGGACAGGGCGCCGGCCCCGGGGAGAACATCCCGGCCTGGCTGGTGTTCGACCAGCGCTACCGCAACAACTTCATCTTTGCGGGATTGCAGCCCGGACAGCGCCTTCCGAAGAAGTGGCTGGATTCGGGCGTGCTGGTGACCGCCGACACCCTGGAGGAGTTGGCCGAAAAGACCGGCGTGCCCGCCGATTCGCTCATCGCCACGGTGGAGCGGTTCAACGAGTTCGCCCGCACCGGCGTGGACGAGGACTTCCACCGCGGTGAGAGCGCCTATGACCGCTACTACGGCGACCCGACGAACAAGCCCAACCCGAACCTGGGCCAGATCGCGCAGGGGCCGTTCTACGCGGCCAAGATGGTGCCGGGCGACCTGGGCACCAAGGGCGGGATCCGCACGGACGTCAACGGGCGCGCGCTGCGCGACGACAACAGCGTCATCGAGGGCCTGTACGCCGCGGGCAACGTCAGCGCTCCGGTGATGGGTCACACCTACCCGGGCCCTGGCGGCACCATCGGACCGGCGATGACGTTCGGTTACCTGGCCGCTCTCGATATCGCCGGAAAGGCTTGATATGCCGATCAATCTCGACGCGGCCCTCGGCGCGGAGTTCGGCGCGGTCGAATTCTCCTGGACCGCAACCAATGTGCAGCTCTACAACCTGGCGTTGGGCGCCGGATCGGATCCGATGGATCCGCGCGAGCTGAGCTATGTCGTCGACGGCACCCCGCAGGTGCTGCCAACGTTCGGTTGCGTCGCGGCGTCGTTCAACGACGTCAACCCGCCCAAGGTGAGCTGGCCCGGCATCGAGATCGACCTGGCCAAGATCCTGCACGCCTCCGAGAAGGTGATCGTTCCGGCGCCGCTGCCGGCCTCCGGCAGCGCACGGGCCATCAGCCGGATCGTCGACGTCTGGGACAAGGGCAAGGCCGCCGTGGTCGTGCTCGAGACCACCGTCACCGGCACCGACGGCACCCCGCTGTGGACGCAGCAGCGGTCCATCTTCGCCCGGGGCGAGGGCGGCTTCGGCGGTGAGCGCGGTCCGTCGACTGCAACCGAACTTCCCGACCGCGCACCGAATTTCGAGGTTGACATCCCGGTGGCACCGCAGCAGGCGCTGCTCTACCGGCTCTGCGGCGACCGCAACCCGCTGCACTCGGACCCGGGCTTCGCGGCAGCGGCCGGCTTCGACCGGCCGATTCTGCACGGCCTGTGCACCTACGGGATGACCTGCAAGGCGGTCGTCGACACCGCCCTGGGCAGCGACGCGGGCGCGGTGCGTTCCTTCGGCGCCCGGTTCGCCGGAGTGGTCTTCCCGGGCGAGACGCTGCGGGCCCGACTGTGGAAGGACGGAACGCGGGTGGTGGGTGCGGTGATCGCCCCCGGCCGCGACAACGCCGCCGTGCTCGGTGACGTGGAGTTGGTCTCGGCGTAACCGCGCCGTTCGGCGGCCTCCTCGGTCGCGTCCCTTAGAAGTTCGGCCCGCGCAGCAGTAGCTGCGCGGGCCGTTTCATATGCGTCGCCGACTGCTGCACGGCAGACCGGCGCGGCGAACTCCCGCTCGCGATCCCCCACCAATTGATGTGGGCGGCGCTCCGTCCCTCTTTGTTGAAAACGATTGTCATTATCTATAGGGTCTGTCGGGAGCACACACCGCAAGCCGGCCAGGGGTTGCACCGTGTACCGATCTGGGAGGGCTGTCCTGTGACCGCACCGGTGTGGATGGCTTCGCCTCCGGAGGTGCATTCGACGGCACTGAGCAGTGGACCGGGACCCGGTCCACTGCTGTCGGCCGCCGGCGCATGGTCGTCGCTCAGCCTGGAGTACACCGCGATCGCCGAGGCGTTGCGCGCGTTGCTGGCAGCCGTCCAGGCGGTGTGGCAGGGTCCCAGCGCAGAGCGGTACCTCACCGCGCACGGCCCGTACCTGGGCTGGTTGTCGACGGCAAGCGTGGACAGTGCGGCGCATGCGGCACGGCACGAGACAGTGGCCACGGCCTACGCCAGTGCTCTGGCGACCATGCCGACGTTGCCCGAGCTGGCGGCCAACCACGCGATCCACGGCGTACTGGTGGCGACAAATTTCTTTGGAATCAACACCATCCCGATCGCGCTGAACGAGGCTGACTACGTCCGGATGTGGATCCAGGCGGCCACCACGATGGCCACCTACGAGGCGATCTCGGGCGCGGCGTTGGCGGCGGCTCCCCAACCCGCCGTGGCACCACCGGTCGTGCTCCAAGACGGAGGCCACGACGACCACGACCACGACCACGACCACGACCACGACCACGACCACGACCACGACGGAATACATGGCGATGTAGACCTCTTCGACTCGGAGTTTTGGAAGGACCTCTTCGGCGAACTGGGCGAGTACGCCGAGATCCTGCTGACCGATCTGCTCACGGATCCGGCGGCGCTACTGACCGATCTCCCGTTCATACTGGCCGATCTGACCTTCCATGCCAGCCAGATAGCCTCGGCGCTGAGCCAATTCGCTCCGGCGCTGCTGCAGCCGGCTCTGGGCTTGGCGATCGGGAATCTGGGTTGGGCCGCCGGTTTGGCCGGTTTGGCCGGACTTCAGCCGGCCCCGGTCGAAGCGGCCGACCCGGAACCGGTCGCCCAGCTGCCCGCCATAGCGCCGGCCGCTGGCACGTCGTCCACCCCTCCGGCTGCTCCCGCCTCCGCGACCGCCACGGTGCCCTCGGCTGCGTCGGTGCCGACAACCAGCGCAGCGCCGGCGTCGGCACCGCCCCCGGTTCCGCCGCCTGCGGCAGGCTCGGGGTTCTTCCCGCCCTACGTGATCGGACCTGCCGGCACAACCGGCCACGTCAGTGCCATAGCCCGCAGCCGGGCCGTCAAGAAAGCATCGAATCCGGAGGCGGCCGCCGAGGCTGCCGCCGCGGTTACGGCCGTACGGGATCGGGCCCGGGTCCGGCGACGCCGAGGTGCTCGCGGGCACGCGGACGAATTCATCCAGGTGCACCCCAACAGCACCTCGGACCCCGACACCGAATCCGACGCTCCGATTCGGCCATCGGGCAGCAGTGCCGGCGCAGGGGGATTCGCTGGAGCACAAGCCAAGCCGAGGATGCCCGCAACGGGTCTGACCACATTGGCCGGCGACCGTTTCGCCGGCGGACCGACGGTTCCGCTGCTACCCGAGAGCTGGGGCGACCGGACCGCCGACTGAGGCCCTGGAGCCTCAGCCCAGGATCAAGCCGGAAGTCGGCACGCCGGTACCGGCGGTGACCAGCACGTGCTCGACGTCCGGAACCTGGTTGACCGAGGTGCCGCGCAGCTGGCGCACCCCCTCGGCGATCCCGTTCATCCCGTGCACGTAGGCCTCGCCGAGCTGGCCGCCGTGGGTGTTGATCGGCAGCCGGCCACCGAGCTCGATGGCACCGCCGGCGATGAAGTCCTTGGCCTCACCACGCCCGCAGAATCCCAACTCCTCCAACTGGATCAGCGTGTACGGGGTGAAGTGGTCGTAGAGCACCGCGGTCTGGATGTCGGTGGGATTCAGTCCGGACTGCCCCCACAGCTGCTTGCCCACCAGTCCCATCTCGGGCAGCCCGAGTTCCTCCCGGTAGTAGGAGTACATGGTGAACTGGTCGACGCCCGCACCCTGCGCGGCGGCCTCGATGATCGCCGGGCGGTGCTTGAGATCGCGCGCCCGCTCGGGAGTGGTGACCACGATCGCCACGCCGCCATCGGTCTCCTGGCAGCAGTCCAGCAACCGCAACGGTTCGGCGATCCACCGTGAGTTCTGGTGATCCTCAATGGTGATCGGCTTGCCGTAGAAATGCGCCTTGGGATTGGTCGCGGCGTGCTTGCGGTCGGCCACCGACACCACACCGAAATCGGCACTGGTGGCGCCGTATTCGTGCATGTACCGCCTGGCAACCATGGCCACCGAGGCGGCCGGGGTGCTCAGGCCGTGCGGATAGGACCAGCTGTACTCGACACCGCGGGAATCCGCGGTGCCGGTCAGCCCGGTCATCACCTGGCCGAACCGGAACTCCGAGCGCTCGTTGAAGGCCCGGTAGGCCACCACGACTTCGGCGACGCCGGTTGCCACCGCAAGGGCCGCCTGCTGCACCGTTGCCGCGGCCGCGCCACCGCCGTAGCCGATCTGAGAGAAGAACTTGAGCTCGCCGATCCCGGTGGCACGCGCGACGGCGGTCTCCAGGTTGGAGTCCATCGTGAATGTCACCAGGCCGTCGACGTCGGACGGCTTCAGTCCGGCGTCATCGAGAGCGTCGAGCACTGCTTCGGCGGCCAGCCGCAGTTCGCTGCGCCCGGATTCCTTGGAGAAGTCGGTGGCACCGATCCCTGCGATGGCGGACTTACCGGACAGCATTACGCTCCCTCGATGGTCAGTGTGGCGGTGGCGACCACGTGGTCCCCAAGGCTGTTGTTGCCGATGACCTTCACCGTGACCAGCCCGTCCTGCACAGCGGTCACCTCACCGCTGAAGGTGACGGTGTCGTAGGCGTACCACGGCACTCCCAGCCGCAATCCGATCGAGCGAATCACCGCGTTCGATCCGGCCCAGTCGGTGATGTAGCGCTGCACCAGGCCGGTGTCGGTGAGGATGTTGACGAAGATGTCCTTGGACCCCTTGGCCTGAGCCTTGTCCCGGTCGTGGTGCACGTCCTGATAATCGCGGGTGGCGATGGCCGTGGACACGATGAACGTCGGGTCGCCGTAGATCGCCAATTCGGGCAGCTTGGTGCCCACTGCTGTGTTCGTTGCGGTCATGCCCGCTCTCCCTCCTCCGCCTCCCAGGCATACAGGGTCCACGCCGGACCGGCATCACTGGCGGGGAAGTCGAGATAGGTTGCCCGAACCGGCATTCCGATCTTCACCGCGGCGGCGTCGACGCCCCGCAGCTCACCGAGCATCCGTACGCCCTCCTCGAGTTCAACCAGGGCGATCACGAAGGGCAGGCTGCGGCCCGGCACCTTGGGCGCGTGGTGCACCACGTAGCTGAACACGGTGCCCTTGCCCGAGGCGACGACGTAGTCGGTCGTCTCGGTCTTGTCCTTCCAGACCGCCGGGACCGGCGGGTGCTGCAGGCTGCCGTCCGGGCGTTGCTGGATGCGCAGCTCGTGTTCGGCGACCCCGTCCCAGAAGTACTTCGAATCCCGCGACCACGACGGCCGCATCATCTTGGTGGGGTCCAGATCCTCGGGCACCACAAACTCAGTGGCCGGGGCAGCCTCTCCTGCATCCTTCGGCAGGAATTTCATGATCCGCCAGTCCATGTCTGCGACCAATTCCCCGTCACCGTCCTGGCCTGCCCACCACCGGATCTTCTGGGTGATGAAGTAGCCCTCTCCCAGACCAGTCATCTTGGGCCCGACCACATCGGTGATCTCGGCGGTGACGCTAACCTCTTCGCCCGGCTGCAGATAGCGGTGGTAGGTCTGTTCGCAGTTGGTCGCAACCACGCCGACATAGCCCGCGCTGTCGAACAATTCGATGATCTTGCCGAGCGGGTCGTCATCGGGACGCACCCCGCCCAGGCCCATCATCGTCCACACCTGGATCATCGCCGGCGGGGCGACGATCCCAGGATGGCCGGCCGCCTTGGCGGCCTCTTCGTCGACGTAGATCGGGTTGTCGTCGCCAATCGCATCCACCCAGTGGCGGATCATCGGCTGGTTCACCGGATCCCGACCCACCCGCGGCTTGCTGCGTGCAGACGCCTTCAGCTTCTCGATACCGGCTTGCAGATCGCTCATCGCGGCACCCGCGGAACCTTGAGACCGGATGCGGCGATCATCTCTCGCATGACCTCGTTGACCCCTCCGCCGAACGTGATGACCAGGTTGCGCTTGGCCTGAACGTCCAGCCAGCGCAACAACTCTGCGGTCGCCGGATCGGCCGGGTTGCCGTAGCAGCCGACGATCTCCTCGGCCAGCCGGCCGGCGTACTGGATCCGTTCGGTGCCGAACACCTTGGTGGCCGCGGCGTCGGCGACGTCGATGATCTCCCCGGCCGCGGCGACCTGCCAGTTCAGCAGTTCGTTGATGCGGAACATGGCGTGGATCTCGCCGAGGCCGCGTTTGACCGCGTCATGGGAGATGGGCGTGACGCCGTTGCTGCCGGGCGCGGTGGCCCAGGCGTGCACCTTGTCGTAGATGGCGCCGAACCGGCCGGCGGGGCCGAGCATGACCCGCTCGTTGTTGAGCTGGGTGGTGATCAGCTTCCAGCCGCCGTTCTCCTCGCCGACCAGCATGTCGGCCGGAACCCGCACGTCGGTGTAGTAGGTGGCGTTGGTGTGGTGCGCACCGTCGGACAGGATCATCGGGGTGAACGAATACCCCGGGTCCTTGGTGTCGACGATGAAGATCGAAATCCCCTTGTGCTTCACCGCGTCCGGGTCGGTGCGGGCGGCCAGCCAGATGTAATCGGCATCGTGCGCACCGGTGGTGAACACCTTCTGTCCGTTGATGATGTAGTGGTCACCGTCGCGGACCGCGGTGGTACGCAACGATGCGAGGTCGGTGCCGGCTTCGGGCTCGGAGTAGCCGATCGCGAAATGCACTTCGCCGGCCAGGATCGCGGGCAGGAACTTCTTCTTCTGCGCCTCGTTGCCGTACACCTGCAGGGTCGGCCCGACGGTCTGCAGCGTCACCGCGGGCAGCGGAATGTCGGCGCGCTGCGCCTCATTGACGAAGATCTGCTGCTCGATCGGGCCGAAGCCCAGGCCGCCGAACTCCTTGGGCCAGCCCACACCGAGTTTGCCGTCGGCACCCATCCGCCGGATCACGGTCCGGTAGGCGTCATTGTGCCGGTCGGCGGCCATCGACTCGGCCTCGTCCGGCGAGATCAGGGTGGCGAAGTATTCCCGAAGCTCGGACTGCAGCTTGCGCTGCTCCGGGGTCAGATCGACGAACATTGCGCTCCAAGGGTTTCGAGGCGATTCGACCGTCCGCCCAGCAGGCGGCTCAGGTCCTTGATCGAGGAGTAGTAACGGTCCATCGGGTAGTCGATGTCCATGCCCATACCGCCGTGCAGGTGATGGCAGATCTGCATCATCGGCGGCGCCTGCGAGACGATCCAGTACCCGAGCACCGCGAGGTCATCCGTGGCGTCGAGGCCGTTGGCCAGCCGCCACGCCACCGACGTCGCCGCCAGGGTGAGGGTGCGCGAGACGATGTAGACCTCCGACAGCTGGGCGGCCACCGTCTGGAAGGTGGACAACGCCCGGCCGAACTGTTCCCGGCTGCCCACGTAGTCAGCGGTGAGCCGCAGCGCACCGGCCACCAGACCGGACGCGAAGGAGCCGGTCATGGCCAGCGCCAGCTGGTTCACCCGATGCACCGAAGCCCCGTCCAAAACGGCGTCGACCTCGGCATCGGTGAAGACCACCACGTACTCGTCACTGTGGTTGGAGGTCGGAGTCTTGGTCAGTTGCACCCCGGCGGCCTGGGGCGAGATCACCGCGACACCGGTGTCCGCGGTGACCAGGATCCACTCGGCCCGCTCGGCGTAGGGCACACCGATCTTGGTGCCGGACAACCGGTTACCGGCCAGGGTGACCCCGGGCTGCTCCGGCAGTGCCGCGGCCGGCTCGTCGAGCGCGGCGGTCAGCACCGCACCCTTGGCCACCCCCGCCAGGTAGCGGTCCTGCTGGGCATCGGTGGCCAGCTCCAGCAGCGGCACCAGCCCGAACCCGAGGGTGGCCAGCGCCGGACTGATGGTCCCGTGTCGACCGATCTCGGTGAGCGCCGTGGCCACTTCGGCCAGGCCCACGCCGTCGCCGCCGAGCCGCTCCGGCACCGCGAGCGCCGTCACTCCCCCGGCGACCAGCGCCTCCCAGCTGTTGTCCCGGTCCAGCACCGACGTGACCACGTCGGCGACTGCCTGCTGTTCCGGATCTGGACTGAAGTCCACCCCAAATCTCCTTAAATCTAGTGAGCCACCGGACATTTGCCGGTGTAGTCCATCTGCCAATGCTTGATGCCGTTGAGCCACCCGGACCGCAGCCGCTCCGGGGCGGCCAGCGGCGCCAGGTCCGGAACGTTGTCGGCGACCGCATTGAAGATCAGGTCGATCGTCAACCGGGCCAGGTGGGTGCCGATGCAGTAGTGCGCACCGGTCCCGCCGAAGCCCACATGCGGGTTGGGGTCACGCAGGATGTTGAAGCGCTGCGGCTCCTCGAATGCCTCTTCGTCGAAGTTGGCCGAGCGGTAGAACATCACCACCCGCTGCCCCTTCTTGATCTTCGCTCCGGACAATTCGTAGTCCTGAAGCGCGGTGCGCTGGAAACAGATCACCGGGGAAGCCCACCGCACGATCTCGTCGGCGGTGGTCTTCGGGCGCTCGGTCTTGAACAGCTCCCACTGCTCGGGGTGCTCGGAGAACGCGATCATCCCGTGGGTGATCGAGTTGCGGGTGGTCTCGTTACCGGCCACCGCCAGCATCACCACGAAAAAGCCGAACTCGTCGTCGGAGAGCTTCTCACCATCGATGTCGGCGTTGATCAGCGTGGTGACGATGTCTTCGCCGGGGTTCTCCGCCTTGTCCGCGGCCAGTTGCATGGCGTACTGGATCAACGCGACCGAGGAGGCCTGCGGGTCGATGTCGGCGTATTCCGGGTCCTCGCTGCCGGTCATCTCGTTGGACCACTGGAACAGCTTGTCGCGGTCCTCCTGCGGCACACCGAGCAGTCCGGCGATTGCTTGCAGGGGCAGCTCGCAGGACACCTGCTCGACGAAGTCACCGGAGCCGGTCGCGGCGGCTTCCTTGACGATCGCCTGCGCGCGCTCGTGGAGCTCGTCTTGAAGCCGCCCGATGGCCCGCGGGGTGAAGCCCCGCGAGATGATCCGGCGCAGCCGGGTGTGGTGCGGTGCGTCCATGTTGAGCATCACGAACCGTTGAACCTCGATGTTCTCCCGAGCCATGTCGTCGGGGAACCGCGGGATCACACAGTTCTCGAAACTCGAGAAGACGTCACTGCGCAGCGACACCTCTTTGACGTCGGCGAGCTTGGTGACCGCCCAGTAGCCGCCGTCGTTGAAGCCGCCACCCTTGCCGGGAGCCTGCTCGATCCAGCAGACCGGAGCCGCCTGGCGCAACTGCGCGAACTCCTCCTCGGGGATTCCCTCGACGATGACGTCGGGGTTGAGGAAGTCGAATCCATGGGGAAGCGTGGACATGGCGAAACTCACCTTCTTGTTCGTTAAACAGCTCAGCGCGCGGCGGACTTGCCGGTGTAGTCGACCTGCCAGTGCTTGATCCCGTTGAGCCAGCCCGACCGCAACCGCTCCGGTGCGGCCAGTGGGGTGAGGTCGGGAATCTGGTCGGCGATCGCATTGAACATCAGATTGACCGACATCCGTGCCAGGTGGGTACCGATGCAGTAGTGCGCACCGGTGCCGCCGAAGCCGACGTGCGGGTTGGGGTCACGCAGGATGTTGAACTGCTGCGGGTCGTCGAACACCTCGGGGTCGAAGTTGGCTGAGCGGTAGAACATCACCACCCGCTGGCCCGCCTTGATCTGCACCCCGGACAACTCATAGTCGCGGGTGGCGGTGCGCTGGAAGGAGGTCACCGGGGTGGCCCAGCGGACCACCTCGTCGGCCGTGGTCTCCGGGCGTTCGGACTTGAACAGCTCCCACTGCTCGGGGAATTCGGTGAACGCCATCATGCCCTGGGTGATCGAGTTGCGCGTGGTCTCGCTACCGGCCACCGCCAGCAGGATGATGAAGAAGCCGAGCTCGTCGTCGTTGAGCTTCTCGCCGTCGATGTCCGCCTCGATCAGCGTGGTCACGATGTCGTTGCCCGGGTTCTGCCGCTTCATCTCGGCCAGCTGCAGCCCGTAGGCGATGATCTCCATCGACGAGGTCGCCGGGTCGAAGTGGGAATACTCCGGGTCGTCGTATGAGGTCATCTGGTTGGTCCAGTTGAAGAGCTTGCCGCGGTCTTCCTGCGGCACCCCCATCAGACCGGCGATCGCCTGCAGCGGCAGCTCCGAGGCCACCTCCACCACGAAGTCACCGGTGCCCCGGGCCAGCGCCTCCTTGGCGATCCCCTGCGCGCGCTGCTGCAGCTCGTCGTGCAGCGGCAGGATGTGGCGCGGGGTGAAACCGCGCGAGACGATCCGGCGCAGCCGGGTGTGCCGCGGCGCGTCCTGGTTCAGCATCAGCAGCCGGCCGACGTCGATGTTCTCCCGCTCGATGTCATCGTTGTAGCGCGGGATGGCCCCGTTGATCTCGCTGGAGAAGACATCGTCGAGCCGGGACACCTCTTTGACGTCATGGTGGCTGGTGATCGCCCAGTAGCCGCCGTCTTTGAAACCGCCACTCTTGTCGTCCGGCTGGTCGATCCAGGTGATCGGTGCGCCGGCCCGCAGTTCGGCGAACTCCGCGTCCGGGAGTCGCTCGGCGTAGATCGCCGGGTCGGTGAGGTCGAACCCAGGCGGCAGCTTGACACTCGACATCGGCAGACTCCTATTGCAACGCGTTCTAATAGCAGTAAAACATGGCCTCACCAGAGAACAAAGGCCTCCAGGCATCGTCGCTTGTCAGACTAATGAAACGTGTTCTAGCCTGGCCGCATGGGTAATCCTGTCATCGTCGAAGCCACTCGCAGCCCTATCGGGAAACGTAACGGCTGGTTGTCCGGCCTGCACGCCACCGAACTTCTCGGGGCGGTGCAGAAGGCATTGGTCACCAAGGCCGGGATCGATCCAGGCAGCGTCGAACAGGTCATCGGCGGTTGTGTCACCCAGTTCGGGGAGCAGGGCAACAACGTCACCCGGCAGTCCTGGCTGGTGGCCGGACTGCCCGAGCACGTCGGCGCCACCAGCGTCGACTGCCAGTGCGGCAGCGCGCAACAGGCCAACCATCTGATCGCCGGCCTGATCTCCGTTGGCGCCATCGACATCGGCATCGCCTGCGGTATCGAGGCAATGAGCCGGGTTCCGCTGGGCGCAAACGGCGGCGGCGCCCGCGCGGCGTCCTGGGACATCGACCTGCCCGACCAGTTCACCGCGGCTGAGCGGATCGCCAAGCGTCGGGGCATCACCCGCGCCGACGTGGACGCGCTCGGCCTGCGGTCCCAGCTGCTGGCCAAGCAGGCCTGGGCCGAGGGCCGGTTCGACCGGGAGATCTCCCCGATCGAGGCCCCGGTGATCGACGAGAACAAGCAGCCCACCGCCGAGCTGACCACGATCAGTCGCGACCAGGGCTTGCGCGACACCACGCTCGAGGGCCTCTCGGCCCTGAAGCCGGTGATCGAGGGCGGCATCCACACCGCCGGCACCAGCTCGCAGATCTCCGACGGTGCCGCCGCGGTGCTGTGGATGGATGAAGATAAGGCCAAGGCCCTGGGCCTGCGGCCGCGGGCCCGGATCATCAGCCAGGCCAACGTCGGCGCCGAGACCTACTACCACCTGGACGGCCCGGTGCAGTCCACCGCCCGGGTGCTGGAGAAGGCCGGGATGAAGATGGGCGACATCGACCTGGTCGAGATCAACGAGGCGTTCGCCTCGGTGGTGCTGTCCTGGGCGGCGGTGCACAACGCCGACATGGACCGCGTCAACGTCAACGGCGGGGCGATCGCGCTGGGTCACCCGGTGGGCTCCACCGGCAGCCGGCTGATCACCACCGCGCTGCACGAACTCGAGCGCACCGACAAGTCGACCGCGCTGATCACCATGTGCGCCGGGGGCGCGCTGTCCACCGGCACCATCATCGAGCGCATCTAGTGGTTGCGGTACCGGACACCGACCGCATCGCGGCGGCGCAGGCGTACATCGACGCGCTGGTCAGCCACGACGCCTCGGGGGTCCGGTTCAGCCCGGACTGCGTCCGGATCGAGGTAGGACTCAAGACCGGTTTCTCGGGAAATCACCTGCGCCGCAGCCTGAACCGCGGGCCGCAGTTTCGGTTGATCTCGGCCGCCACCCTGCCGAAGTACAGCATCGAGGGCGACGAGGTGCGGGCGGTCTACGACATCATCACCAAGCCGTCCCTGTTCGGCATTCGGGTCTGCTCGCACGTCGACGAGGTCTTCCGGATCCCGGCCGACAGTCCCGACGGCACCGCGACCATCCACCACATCCGGGCCGGGATCAAGCCGTTCATTCAGCGTTAGGGTTGCGGTCGTGAACACGCCAGAGAAGCCGAAGGCACTGGACTCGCCGGCCACCGGCACGGTGATCAAGTGGATGTCGCGGGCCAACACGGCGGTCTACAAGGTCACCGGCGGCCGGGTCGGCGGCAAGTGGCGGCTGGGCACCAAGCGTTTCGGGGACGTCCCGGCGGTCGGCATCCTCACCACCACCGGCCGCAAGACCGGGCAGCCGCGTGAGTCTCCGCTGCTGTTCCTGCGCGAAGGCGACCGGGTGATCCTGGTGGCTTCTCAGGGCGGGCGCGCCACCAATCCGATGTGGTATCTGAACCTCAAGGCCAATCCGCAGGTGTCCTTCCGGATCCGCAACGAGGTACTGGCCCTGCGGGCCCGGGACGCGACCGAGGCCGAGCGCGCCGCCTACTGGCCCAAACTCGATGCGATGTACCCCGACTTCGTCAACTACCGGGCCTGGACCGACCGGGAGATCCCGATCGTCATCTGCGAGTAGCTCGGCGACCTCGAGCACCGCCATGCCGCGTGTTGCAGCTGACGGCCGGACGTACGCTGGCCGGTAACACCAGGAGGTTATGGCGATGGCACACGAGCCGGCCGGCGTGGAGATCCACGCCCGCAACGTGACGTTCGACTGGTCGCAGACCCCGCTGCACTGGATCTCCGGTGAACCGGTCGCCTCGGTGGTGACGTGCATGCTGCACCTGCTGCTGCCCGAGGGCGAGCGGTGGTTCTGCGAGGTGTTCAACGAGGCATTGCCCTACGTCAAGGACGAGGACCTGGCCCGCACCATGCGCGGCTTCATCGGCCAGGAAGCGATGCACGCCGAATCGCACGACAAGGCGGTGACCGAATACCTGGAAGCCCGCGGCATTGACACCGCCCCGGCGTTGCGCCAGTACGAGTACTTCTTCCGCCGACTGCTGGCGCCGCGCAGCCAGGGCTTCGCCCGCACCCGATACAACGACATGGTGCAGCGGCTGTGGCTGATCGCGGCGGTCGAGCACTACACGGCGATCCTCGGTGACTTCGTGTTGAACTGCGCCTGGGACGACTACGACATCGACCCCACCATGGCCGACATCTGCCGCTGGCATGGCGCCGAGGAGATCGAGCACCGCAGCGTGGCCCACGACGTGGCGAACTACTTCCACCCGGGCTACCTGAACCGCTGCCGCGCCATGATGGTCGCGCTGGTCTACCTGGTTCTGATGATCCACCGCACGATCGGTTTCCTGTGCCGGTCGGACCCCAGCCTGAACCACTCTTATTTCGGGCTGTGGCGCGAGTACCTGCGCGGGTCGCGTCGCAACATCCTGCCCAAGCTGCGCAACGTGGTGAAGTACACGCTCGTCTACTTCAAGCCCTCGTTCCACCCGGACTCGATCGGCTCCACCGCCCAGGCCGTGGCCTACCTGGCCACCTCGCCGGCTGCGCGGGCGGCGGCGAGTTGAGCGAGTCGAACCAGGGACACGACGCCGCGGCATCACGGTTCCGGCCGCTCGACGCCGTTCCCACCGAGGTACCGCCGCACCTGTACGGCCGGTGGCGCCACGACCCGTTGCTGCGATTCTCGAATTTCCTGGCCCGCATCGTGTTTCCGACCTTCAGCGTGCTGATGCGACGCCACCGGCTCGCAGAACCCGACCGCACCCGGGAACTGCTGGTGACCGCCCGCGAAATCGTGGCGCACGACAAAGATGTGGTGGCACTGACGCTGACGGCCGTCGACGACGAGCCGCTGCCCCGTTGGACACCCGGCGCGCATCTGGACCTGCTGCTGCCGTCGGGCAAGATGCGCGAGTACTCACTGTGCGGCGATCCCGCCGACGCCGACAACTACCGCATCGCGGTGCGCCGCATCCCCGACGGGGGCGGCGGATCGATCGAGGTGCACCAGACACTGCACCCGGGAGCCACGGTACGGATCAAAGGCCCCCGCAACGGCATGCCCATGGCCGTTCCCGGTCACGGCTCGTCTGCGCAGCACATCCGATTCGTGGCCGGCGGCATCGGCATCACCCCGATCCTGCCGATGATGCGAGCCGCCCAGCGGCTGGGGCTGGACTGGTCGATGATCTACACCGGCCGGTCGGCGGACTCCATCCCGTTCATCGCCGAGGTGAGTGCGTTCGGCGACAAGGTGACGGTGCGCACCGACGACGTGCACGGCCTGCCCAGTGCCGCCGACCTGATCGGGGACACCACGGTGCCGACCGCGGTGTATGCGTGTGGCCCGCCGCCGATGCTCGAAGTGCTACGCCACGGCCTGATCGGGCACACCGACATCGAACTGCACTACGAACGGTTCTCCGCGCCACCGGTGCTCGACGGCAGGCCGTTCACGGTGACCCTCGCCAAAAGCGGTACGGAAGTTCAGGTCGGCGCCGAACAAACCGCGCTGGCCGCGATCCTGCAGGTCAACCCGGCCACTCCCTACTCCTGCAAGCAGGGATTCTGCGGCACCTGCCGGGTGCGGGTGCTCGACGGCGAGATCGATCACCGTGATCGAACGCTGACCGCCACCGAACGCGCCGACGGCGACATGCTGATCTGCATCTCCCGCGCCGCGGGAGAGCATCTGACGATCGACCGCTGACCCACGGCGCGGGCCGCACAGCTCACCGGTCGTGCTGCAACTGCCGATATTCGTCGACGGTCAGTTCCCTGCCGAACACGGTCGACAGTGCCGGTTCGTGCTCCAGGTAGCCGGTCTCGTTGCGACGCCAGATCCGCGGCAGCAGGTGGATAGGCAGCCCCGGATGCAGATGGTGCACCAGGTGGTAGTTCTGTGCCAGCCACAGCGGCGTCATCAGCCACTCCAGACCAACCCGGTTGCGGGAAGCGCGGTACCGATTCTCGCGCTGACTCTCCTCAAGCCCGTGATGCGGCAGCCAGTCGAACCACCAGATGATGAAGAACAACCCGATGCGCTGCGGGATCAGCACAACGACCGCCAAGGTCCAGAAGTGCCCGGTGATGACGGCCGCGACGACGACGGCGACAGTCACCGGGAGCAGCACCGTCGTTTCGGCGAGCTCGGCGAAGGGGCGCTGCCAAGACTTCCGGAACCGCTGGGGCAGCTTCCGCAGATACCAAGCGGCGTAGTAGACATCGGCCAGCGGCCCCCGGAACACCAACTGCCAGAACGGGTTGCCGGTGGCGAAATAGTCTGGGTCATTCCCATGGTCGTTGGTGTGCCGGTGGTGCTCCTGGTGGGCGTAGCGCAGGCACGACCAGGCGAAATGCGGCACGATGAAAATCCAGGCCAGCCGCCCCACCACCGCATTCACCCAGGGCGACCGACACAGCGTGCGGTGCGCCGCCTCGTGCACCGGCAGGAACATCAGGTAGACGACCGCGGAGTTGATCGCGATCGCAGCCCACGCCGGCAGCCACCCACCGATCACACCGAGGGCCGCGACCACGAAGGCGACGAGCGCGCCGACCGTGACCCCGAATGCGGGCCAGGCGACCTTCGGCATCAACTCACCGGGGTGTGGGTGCCGCTTCGACGGTGAATGGGGCGCAACAGATCCCAACGCGATGGTGTCGGACACCCAAACCCTCCGGGCAGTAGTCGTCGGCCCCCGCCAAATCCGAGACGATATACGAGCCCGGTCGACCTCAGCCCTCGGGACTCACGGAACGTCAGTTGCGAAGAGGCAACGTGCGGATCACAATTCCGACGCCGTAGAGTTCTCGGGCCGGTGGCTAGGCCCCGTAGACCGGCACCGGTGTCCGCGACTGGGCGAGCAGGTCGGTGACGACCGGCCCCAGCTCGGCCGGGTCCCACTTGGCGCCCTTGTCGATCTCCGGCCCGTGCGCCCAGCCCTCGGCGACGCGGATCTTGCCGCCCTCGACCTCGAAGACCTTGCCGGTCACGTCCTTGGATCCCGCGCTGCCCAGCCACACCACCAGCGGGCTCACGTTCTCCGGGGCCATCGCGTCGAAGGCGTCGCCCTGGGTGGCCATCATGTCGGCGAAGACGGTCTCGGTCATCCGGGTGCGCGCCGCCGGCGCGATCGCGTTGACACTCACCCCGAAGCGGCCCATCTCGGCGGCAGCGACCAGTGTCATCGCGGCGATGCCGGCCTTGGCGGCGGAGTAGTTGGCCTGCCCGACACTGCCCTGCAGACCGGCGCCCGAGGAGGTGTTGATGATGCGGGCATCGACCGTTTCACCGGCCTTGGACTTGGCCCGCCAGTAGGCGGCGGCGTGCCGCATGGTGGCGAAGTGCCCCTTGAGGTGCACGGCGACGACGGCGTCGAACTCCTCTTCGCTGGTGTTGGCGAACATCCGGTCACGCACGATGCCGGCGTTGTTGACCAGCACGTCCAGGCCGCCGAAGTGGTCGACCGCGGTCTGGATCAGCGCGGCCGCCTGGTCCCAGTCGGCCACGTTGGAGCCGTTGGCGACGGCTTCCCCGCCGGCGGCGACGATCTCGTCGACCACACCCTGCGCGGCACTGCCCCCTCCGGCCGGCGAGCCGTCCAGGCCCACACCGATGTCGTTGACCACCACTCGGGCGCCCTCGGCGGCGAAGGCCAGCGCGTGCGCCCGACCGATTCCGCCGCCCGCTCCGGTGACGATGACTACGCGGCCGTCAAGAAGTCCCATGAGTGCTCTCTCCTTATTTGTTAGCGCTGGATGCGTCGAGGTAGGCGGGGTTCTCGCCGCCACCGTGCACGGTCAGGCTGGCGCCACTGACATAGGACGCCAGATCGGAACTCAAAAATGCTGCTGTCCAACCGATTTCGGACGGTTTGGCGAGCCGGCCCAGCGGCACGGTGGCGCCGACAGCGGCCACCGATTCGGCGTCGCCGTAGAACAGCTCGGACTGCTCGGTCTCGACCATGCCGACCACGATCGAGTTCACCCGCACCTTGGGCGCCCATTCGACGGCCAGCGACGTGGTCAGGCTGTCCACCCCGGCCTTGGCCGCGCCGTAGGCCGCGGTGCCCGGCGACGGCCGGCGGCCGCTGACGCTGGTGATGTTGACGATCGAGCCGCCACCGTCCTGGGTCTGCATGACGGCGTTGGCGTGGGTGGACACATACAGGGCGCTGAGCAGGTTCAGCTCGATGATCTTGCGGCTGAAGTTGGCCGACGCGTCGGCGGCCAGCGCGAACGGGGACCCGCCGGCGTTGTTGACCACCGTGTCGATCCGGCCGTGGGTGGCCACGATCGCCTCGATCATGCCCCGGACCGCGTCGTCGTCGCGGACGTCGCAGGAGTGGAACTCATAGGGCAGTCCGTCCACCGGGCGCCGGGCGCAGGTCACCACCGTCGCACCCTGATCGGCGAAGACCCTGCTGATGCCGGCGCCGACCCCTCGAACGCCGCCGGTCACCAGGACCACTCGTCCGGTCAATCCCAGAGAGAGCGCGGCGGGCTTGGAGTCAGACATTGTGCTAGCGTACCAAGCAAGTGCTTGCTCAGGTACACATGGCCCCGAATACGACAGGGAAATCCGCCAATGCCGATCACATCCAAAACCGTCGAACCGGGGATCGTTGCGGTCACCGTCGACTACCCACCGGTCAACGCCCTGCCCTCCCGGGCCTGGTTCGAGCTCGGTGAGGTCATCACCGCCGCCGGCAATGACATGTCCACCCACGCGGTGATCCTGCGCGCCGAGGGCCGCGGCTTCAACGCCGGCGTGGACATCAAGGAGATGCAGGCCACCGAGGGCTTCACCGCCCTGATCGACGCCAACCGCGGCTGCTTCGCGGCATTCAAGGCCGTCTACGAGTGCGCGGTCCCGGTGATCGCCGCGGTCAACGGCTTCTGCGTCGGCGGCGGTATCGGCCTGGTCGGCAACGCCGACGTGATCGTGGCCTCCGACGACGCCAAGTTCGGTCTGCCCGAGGTGGAGCGCGGCGCCCTGGGTGCGGCCACCCACCTGTCCCGGCTGGTGCCGCAGCACATGATGCGCCGACTGTTCTACACCGCGGCCACCGTGGACGCCGCCACCCTGGCCAACTACGGGTCGGTGCACGAGGTGGTGCCGCGCGCCGAGCTCGACGAGGCCGCACTGCGGGTGGCCCGCGACATCGCCTCCAAGGACACCCGGGTGATCCGGGCCGCCAAGGAGGCCCTCAACCTGATCGATGTGCAGAAGGTCAACTCCAGCTACCGCATGGAACAGGGCTTCACCTTCGAGCTCAACCTCTCCGGTGTCGCCGACGAGCACCGCGATGAGTTCGCCGGTACCGAGAAGGGCGCTAAGAAATGAGCAAGGTAACGACTCTCGATGACGCCGTCGCCGAGCTGCGCGACGGCATGACGATCGGCATCGGCGGCTGGGGTTCCCGCCGCAAGCCGATGGCGTTCGTGCGCGCGATCCTGCGCACCGACGTCAAGGACCTGACCGTGGTCACCTACGGCGGACCGGACCTGGGCCTGCTGTGTTCGGCGGGCAAGGTGCGCCGGGCCTACTACGGTTTCGTCTCGCTGGACTCCGCGCCGTTCTACGACCCGTGGTTCGCCAAGGCCCGCACCGCCGGTGCCATCGAGGCCCGCGAGATGGACGAGGGCATGCTGCGCTGCGGGCTGCAGGCCGCCGCCCAGCGGCTGCCGTTCCTGCCGATCCGCGCCGGGCTGGGCAGCTCGGTGATCGACTTTTGGGAGGGTGAACTCAAGACCGTCACCTCCCCGTACCCGGTCTCGGCTGCAGACGGGGGTGGCCACGAGACCCTGGTCGCGATGCCGGCGCTGAACCTGGACGCCGCGTTCGTGCACATGAACCTCGGCGATGCCCGCGGCAACGCCGCCTACACCGGCATCGACCCCTACTTCGACGACCTCTTCCTGATGTCGGCGCAGCGCCGCTTCCTGTCGGTGGAGAAGATCGTGCCCACCGAGGAACTGGTCGCCAGCACGTCGCCGCAGACCCAGGTGATCAACCGGATGATGGTGGACAAAGTGGTGGAAGCCCCGGGCGGAGCCCACTTCACCATCGGCGCAGCCGATTACGGACGCGACGAGAAGTTCCAGCGGCACTACGCCGAGGCCGCCAGGTCCGACGAGACCTGGGCGGAGTTCAAGGCCACCTACCTGTCCGGCAGCGAAGACGACTACCAGACAGCGGTTAAGGCATTCGGAGCGGAGGCACAAGCATGACCGACTCACCCACACGCGCCGAGGTCTGCGCGATCGCCTGCGCCGAGCTGTTCCGCGATGCCGGCGAGATCATGGCCTCACCCATGGCCACGGTCCCCTTGGTCGGCGCCCGGCTCGCCCGCCTCACCTTCTCCCCCGACCTGGTGCTCACCGACGGGGAGGCCCGAATCCTGGCCGACACCCCGGCGATCGGCAAGGTCGGGCCGCTGGAGGGTTGGATGCCGTTCAACCGCGTCTTCGAGACCCTGTCGTGGGGCCGGCGCCATGTGATCATGGGCGCCAACCAGATCGACCGCTACGGCAACCAGAACCTGTCCGCGTTCGGTCCGCTGCAGCAGCCGACCCGGCAGATGTTCGGGGTGCGCGGGGCACCGGGCAACACCATCAACCACACCACCAGCTACTGGGTGGGCGCGCACTCGTCGCGGGTGTTCTGCGAAGCAGTCGACATCGTCTCGGGTATCGGCTACGACAAGGTGGACCCGAGCAACCCGGCATTCCGGTTCTTCAACCTGGGCGGGGTGGTGACCAACCTGGGGGTGTTCGACTTCGGCGGCCCGGACCACCAGATGCGGGCGGTCTCGCTGCACCCCGGCGTCACCGCCGACGAGGTTGCCGAGAACACCTCGTTCGAGGTGCACGGCCTGGCCGATGCTGCCACGACCCGGTTGCCCGAGGTGGAGGAGCTGCGGCTTATCCGCGAGGTCATCGACCCGAAGTCTCTGCGGGACAAAGAAGTACGGGCATGAGCCGGATCAAGACCCCGCTGACCGAGCTGGTCGGCATCGAGCACCCGGTGGTGCAGACCGGGATGGGCTGGGTGGCCGGCGCCCGGTTGGTCTCGGCCACCGCCAACGCCGGCGGGCTGGGCATCCTGGCCTCGGCGACCATGACGATCGACGAACTGGCCACCGCCATCAAGAAGGTCAAGGCCGCCACCGACAAGCCGTTCGGTGTGAACATCCGTGCCGACGGCGCGGACGCCGGCGACCGGGTGGACCTGATGATCCGCGAGGGCGTCAAGGTCGCGTCGTTCGCGTTGGCCCCCAAGGCCGAGCTGATCGCCAAGCTCAAAGAGGCCGGCTCCGTGGTGATCCCGTCGGTCGGGGCGGCCAAGCACGCTAAGAAGGTGGCGTCCTGGGGTGCCGACGCGGTGATCGTGCAGGGCGGCGAGGGCGGTGGCCACACCGGCCCGGTCGCCACCACCCTGTTGCTGCCGTCGGTTCTCGACGCCGTCGCCGGTACCGATGTGCAGGTGATCGCCGCCGGCGGGTTCTTCGACGGCCGCGGCCTGGCCGCCGCCCTGTCCTACGGCGCGACCGGCGTGGCCATGGGCACCCGGTTCCTGTTGACCAGCGACTCCACCGTTCCGGATGCGGTCAAGCAGCGCTATCTGGCCGCCGACCTGAGCGGCACCGTGGTTTCCACCCGGGTCGACGGCATGCCGCACCGCGTGCTGCGCACTGAACTGGTGGAGAAGCTCGAAAGCGGCTCGCGGGCACGCGGTTTCAGCGCTGCCATCCGCAACGCGGCGAAGTTCAAGAAGATGTCGCAGATGAGCTGGCCGACCATGGTCCGCGACGGACTGGCGATGCGGCACGGCAAGGAACTCACCTGGTCGCAGGTACTGATGGCCGCCAACACCCCGATGCTGCTCAAAGCCGGTCTGGTGGAAGGCAACACCCAAGCCGGAGTGCTGGCATCAGGTCAGGTGGCGGGTATCTTGGACAGCCTGCCGTCCTGCGCCGAATTGATCACCTCGATCGTCGACGAAGCCGTCGAGCACCTGCGCACGGCGTCGTCACTGATCCAGTCCTGACGCCGAGCGGGAACCTCACGACGCGACACGCGATAGCAGCGTCGGGAGATTCCCACTCGGCGAGTGGCTAAGCCAGCGGGCAGTTAGACCTCCACGACCATCAGGGTGTGCCCTGTCGGGTCGCGAAGCCAGAACATCGGCGGAACCGGATCGCCCATCCGGGACACCTGGTCGTCCACGTCGACCCCGAGCGCGCGTATCGCGGCGTGCGTTGCCTCGATGTCGTCGGTGGTCAGCGTGATGCCGGTGACGGTCGGCTCCACCGGACCACTGTCCGGCGGCGGCGGAGCCAGTGCGATACCGGTATTCCCCTCGGGCGGGTACACCTCGATCCAGCGGTAGCCGCCGCCGAACTCATCGTCGGTGCGCTTCTCGAAGCCCAGCGACTCGTAGAACGCAACCGCCTTGTCCTGCTCAACGGTCGGCACGCACACGAGGTTGATCGTCTTCAGGCCGATCTTGGCAGTGCTCATCTTTCTCCTTCTGTGGTGGGTAGGGACACTGCTTGGAACATCACTGCGAATCGGTGCCGTAGGCCTGGGCGATCTCCTGCGAGCTCGCCCAGCGGCTGTAGGTGGGGTGCTGCGGCCAGCCGTCGGGCGAGTCCTGCCACTCCTCCTGACGCCCGTACGGCAGCACGTCGATCAAGGCGAACGAGTGGCTGAGCTGTTCGACTCCGCGGCCGTCGGTATGCCAGGTCCGGTAGACCGTGCCGCCTTGGCGCAGAAAGACATTCAAGCCGAATCCGCCTCCCGGTGGCGCGTCCATGTCAGCACCGAACGGGCTGTCGGCAGTTGAGTACCAGGTCATCTTGTTTCCGACCCGGCGCTTGTAGGCGGCCGCTTCGGACGCCGACCCCTGTGTGACGATCACGAATCGCGCGTCGTAGGCGTCCAGGAACTCCAGGCGGGTGAACTGCGCGCTGAAGCCGGTGCACCCAGGGCACTGCCATTCCTGGCCGGGCGTCCACATGTGGTGGTAGACGATCAGCTGATGCTTGCCGTCGAATATGTCGACCAGCCGAATCGGCCCGTCCTCGCCTTCGAGCACATAGTCCGGCAGCTCGACCATCGGCAGCCGGCGGCGCTGCGCGGCGATCGCGTCAAGTTCGGCAGTGGCTGCCTTTTCCCGCACCCGCAGGGCATCCAATTCACGCCGCCAGGTGGCCTGGTCCACAGTCGGCGGACTACCCGAGATCAGTGTCACAATAAACCCCCTTTTTTTATGTGTACGCCGTCTACATTGGTTATGTTGACACCGTACACTTCGACCGCGGGGGATTGTCAACCCATGACCAGGACCGGTTATCACCACGGTGATCTGCGCGCCGCGCTGATCGATTCGGGCCTGCAGCTCACCCGAACCGGTGGCCCGGAGGCACTGACCATCCGGGAGGCGACCCGCCGCGCCGGCGTCTCCCCCAACGCCGCGTACCGTCACTTCACCGACCGCGAGGCCCTGCTGGGGGCGGTGGCGATCGCCATCCAGGACCGGATGGCCGCGCGCATGCTCGAACCGGCGAACATCCGCAGTTCAGCGCGGTCGAGGGCGCAAACGCAGTTGCGCACAGTCGGTCTCGGTTATATCGAATTCGCGCTGGATGAGCCGGGCTGGTTCGCGGTCGCCTTCTTCGGCGGTTCGGATCTGAGCACGCTCAACGGCGACGGCCTGGCGCCGCCGTTTCGCGCACTCGTCGAAGCCCTCGACGCGATGGTGGATACCGGTGTCCTGCAACCAGATCAGCGCATCGGAGCCGAGTGGCCATGCTGGTCCGCCGTACACGGGTTCGCCGAACTGGCCCTGCGCGGGCCGCTGCGCGGCACCCCCCGACCCGACCTCGAGGCACTGGCGCAACGCACGGTCGACTGCATCATCGCCGGGCTGGCGCAGTAATTACGCACCCGGGCAAAAGCCGGGGCGGTTCAGTCCATGCCGGCCGGCAGATGGATTCCGTTTCCGACCGCGAGCACGAATGAGGTCAGGTCACGGATGAGGTCGTCGATCGACCGCGGCGTGTCGCTGGCTTCCAGGAAGTCGACGATCAGCTCGAACACTCCCCCGACCGTCGCAACCGCCATGGTGCGAAAGTCGACGGCCGCACCGGCCGGCGCCTTGCTGCGCCAGAACGTCTCGAGGAAGTTGGCGGCCCAGCCGCGGTTCTCTCGCCGCTGGGCTTCCACCCGTGGCGAGATGCCGGTGCATTCCCGGAATGCCACCACCGCCACCCGGGCGTCGTCGACAAACGCATGCGCCATCACAGCGAGGACGCGCCGGACGGTCTCCGACTCCTCCTCATCAGGGGCGGTATGCGCCAGTTCCTCCTCGACGAGTCCCTCGATTCGAGCCGCGGTCTCCCGCATCAGCGCGAGGTAACAGTCTTCTTTGCTGTCGAACAGTTCGTAGAACGCCTTGTTACCGACATAGGCGGTCTGGCAGATCTGCTCGATCGACGTATTGACGTAACCTACCTGCGCAAACAGCTCGAACGCCGCGGCCAAAAGCTGGTCGCGCCGCTGAGCCCGTCGCTGGTCGGCGTCCAAACCACGGATCTTGCGCCCCCCGCGCGCCGACGCTGTCATTCCACCCATAGGCGGAAAGTTTAGTCGCCGAGTCGCTCGATGATGGTGACGTTGGCCGTACCACCGCCCTCGCACATTGTTTGCAGGCCGTACCGGCCGCCGGTGCGCTCCAACTCGTTGAGCATGGTGGTGAACAATTTGGCGCCGGTCGCCCCCAGCGGGTGGCCCAGCGCGATCGCCCCACCGTTGGGGTTGACCTTGGCCGGGTCGATCGGGAATTCCTTCATCCAGGCCTGCACCACCGGAGCGAATGCCTCGTTGATCTCAACAACATCGATGTCCTCGATGCTCAGGCCGGTCTTGTCCAGGGCGTAGCGGGTGGCCGGGATCGGGCCGGTCAGCATGATCACCGGGTCGTCGCCGCGGGCGCTGATGTGGTGGATGCGTGCGCGGGGCTTGAGGCCGTGGTCCTTGACGGCCTGCTCGGAGGCCAGCAGCACCGCGGCCGACCCGTCACAGATCTGGCTGGACAACGCGGCGGTCAGCCGGCCGCCCTCGACCAGTGTCTTGAGCCCGGCCATCTTCTCCAGCGTGGACTCACGCGGGCACTCGTCGGTGTGGAACGAGTTGCCGTCCACATCGACCGGGATGATCTCGTTGTCAAAGCGCCCTTCGGCGATCGCGGCAAACGCCCGCTGGTGGCTCTGCAGCGCGAACCGCTCCATGTCCTCGCGGGAGATGTCCCAGCGCTCGGCGATCATCTCAGCACCGCGGAACTGGGAGACCTCTTCGTCGCCGTAGCGCTCCAGCCACTTCTTCGACTCATTCGTCGGCGAGGTGAACCCGAACTGCTCGCCAACGACCATCGCCGACGAAATCGGGATCCAGCTCATGTTCTGCATCCCGCCGGCCACGATCAGGTCCGCCGTGCGCGACATGATGGCCTGCGCGCCGAACGAGATCGCCTGCTGGGACGAACCGCACTGCCGGTCAACGGTGACGCCGGGCACCCCTTCGGGGAAGCCGGCCGCCAACCACGCCAGCCGGCCGATGTTGCCGGCCTGGCCGCCGATGGCGTCAACGCACCCGGCGATCACATCGTTGACGGCCGCCGGGTCGACGCCGACCCGGTCCAGAAGACCGCGAAAAGCCAACGCACCCAAGTCGATCGGGTGAACGCCGGCCAGCGATCCATTGCGCTTGCCGACGGCGGTGCGAACGGCGTCGATGACGTACGCCTGAGAAACGTGAGCAACTTGTGACATATCAATTTCCTTCTTTGGTGATGCCACCCAGCACGATGGCGAGGTATTGTCTGCCGACTTGTTCGGCGGTCAGTGGACCACCCGGTTGGTACCAGCGCACCGATACCCAGGTGGTGTCGCGGATGAAGCGATAGACCAGGTCGACGTCGAGGTCGGGCCGGAAGCATCCCGCTTCAATGCCCTGTTGCAGCACGTCAAGCCACATCTTACGTTGCTGCCGGTTGCGTTCGTCGACGTAGGAGAACCGGTCGTGAGACGACAGCCGTTTGGCTTCGTCCTGGTAGATGACGACTTGGGCATGCCGGTGCTCGATCGCGTCGAACGAGGCCAGGAACAGACCCTTGAGGCGTTCCATCGGATCGGTTTCGCTGTCGACGATCTGCTGATAACGGTCGAACAGCCAGTCCAGAAAGTCGCGCAGCACCTCGTCGACCATCTCCTCTTTGGAGGAGAAGTGGTGATACAGACTGCCGGACAGGATCCCGGCGGCGTCGGCGATGTCGCGCACCGTCGTGGCGCGCAGGCCGCGCTCGGCGATCATGGCCGCCGCCAGGTTCAGAAGTTCGTCACGGCGTGTCATGGCATCAAGCGCGCTGACTGGAAACCGAAATGACCTCGCCGGTCAGGTAACTGGAGTAGTCGCTGGCCAGGAACGCGATGGTGGTGGCGATCTCCCACGGCTCGGCGGCCCGGCCGAAGGCCTCGCCCTCGGACAACCGGTCCAGCAGTTCGGCCGAGCTGGTCTTCTCCAGGAACTTGTGCCGGGCGATGGACGGCGAGACGGCGTTGATCCGCACTCCGTACTCGACCGCCTCGATCGCGCTGCACCGTGTCAGTGCCATCACCCCGGCCTTGGCCGCGGCGTAGTGCGACTGGGAATGCTGTGCGCGCCAACCCAACACGCTGGCGTTGTTGACGATCACCCCACCATGGTCCACGCCCCGGAAGTACCGCAGCGCGGCGCGGGTCGCCCGCATCACCGAGGTGAGCGTGACGTTGACAACCCGGTCCCACTCGTCGTCGGTCATGTCGATCACCGGGGTCTGGCCGCCGAGCCCGGCGTTGTTGACCAGCACATCCAGCCGGCCCATCTTCGCCACGGCCTCGTCGAACAGCGCGTCCACCGCGGCGGTGGAGGTGACGTCGCAGACGACCGCCTCCACCCGGCCCAGTCCGAGGGCGGCCAGTTCGTCGCGGGTCTGTCCGAGCCGACGCTCGTGGTAGTCGGAGACGACGACGTCGGCGCCCTCGAGCAGCGCACGCCGCGCGGTGGTGGAGCCGATGCCGGTGCCGGCGGCAGCGGTCACCAGCACGGTCTTGCCTTTGAGCAGCCCGTGTCCGGCGATCTCTTCCGGCGCTTGCGTCAGGTTCATCCCTTTGCCTCTCGGGGTAGGCCGAGAACCCGCTCGGCGATGATGTTGCGCTGAATCTCGTTGGACCCGCCGTAGATGGTGTCCGAGCGGGTGAACAGGTAGAGCCGCTGCCACTCGTCGAACTCGCCGTCGGCCAGCACCATCGAGTCGCCGCCGATCACGTCCATGGCGAGCTCGCCCAGATCACGATGCCAGTTGGCCCACAACAGCTTCGAGACATTGTCCTGCCCCGGCTGCTCCACATCCATGGTGGCCAGCGCGTAGGACCGCATCGCGCGCAAGCCCACCCAGGCCCGGGTCAGCCGCTCGCGGATCAGCGGGTCGTCGGCTGCGCCGTTACGCTCGGCGAGCTCAGCCAGCGAGGAGAGCTCCCGCGCGTAGCGGATCTGTTGGCCCAGGGTCGACACGCCACGCTCAAAAGTGAGCGTGCCCATCGCCACCTTCCAGCCGTCGCCGGGCTCGCCCACCACCAGGTCGGCGTCGGTGCGGGCGTCGTCGAAGAACACCTCGTTGAACTCCGAGGTGCCGGTCAGTTGCACGATCGGCCGGATCTCGACCCCGGGCTGGTCCAGCGGCACCAGCAGGTAGGACAGCCCGTTGTGCCGCTTGGAGCCCTTCTCGGTGCGGGCCACCACGAAGCACCACTGCGACAGGTGGGCCAGCGAGGTCCAGACCTTCTGTCCATTGATGAGCCACTGCTTACCGTCGCCGTCGAGCACCGCGGTGGTGGCCACATTGGCCAGGTCACTGCCGGCGCCCGGCTCGGAGTAGCCCTGGCACCACAGCTCGGTGACATTGCGGATGCCCGGCAGGAAACGCTGCTGCTGCTCGGGCGTCCCGAAGGCGATCAGGGTCGGCCCCAGCAGCTCTTCGCCGAGGTGGTTGACCTTGTCCGGTGCGTCGGCTTTGGCGTACTCCTCGTAGAACGCCACCCGGTGCGCCACCGACAGGCCGCGCCCGCCGTGCTCAACCGGCCAGCCCAGGCAGGTCAGCCCGGCGTCGGCGAGATGACGGTTCCACGCGGCACGTTCCTCGAACGCCTCATGCTCACGCCCTGGGCCGCCGAGGCCCTTGAGCTTGGCGAACTCGCCGACCAGGTTGTCAGCCAGCCACGTGCGGACCTCGGCCCGAAACTCCTCGACTGCTTGCACCCCTGTAGGCTAACCTACCAAGCACTTGCTCGGCTACGAGTCGTCGAACCCAGGGAGTCCCGATGTCCCGCGCGAGCGACGATGAGGTGGGGGTACCCCCAGCCGCGCAGCGGCGAGGGGGACGCAGCGACGAGGAGGAGTGGCGCCCATGAGCGCAGACCCGCGGACCACGCCTGCGGCCCTGGACCACATCGCGCGCACGCTCCCCGACCACGATGCGCTGCTCACCGACGATGTTCGGCTCACCTACAGCCAACTGCGCGATGAGGTGCGGCGGGCCGCCGCCGCGCTGATCGCCCTGGGTGTGGAGCCCGGTGACCGGGTCGCATTGTGGTCGCCGAACACCTGGCACTGGGTGGTCACCTGTCTGGGCGCCCAATATGCCGGCGGCGTGCTGGTGCCGCTGAACACCCGCTACACCGCGTCGGAGGCCACCGACATCCTGGCCCGCAGCAAATCGAAGGTCCTGGTGGGGATGGGCCGGTTCCTCAAGGCCGACCGGCTCGCCGAACTGGACCGTTCCGCGCTGCCAGATCTCAAGCACGTCGTGCGGATACCCATTGAGGGCCCCGACGGGACCTGGGACGAGTTCATCGCCGCGGGCGCAGGTGTCCCCGACGGCGAGGTAGACGCGCGCGCGGCCGCGGTGGGCCCCGACGACCTCTCCGACATCCTGTTCACCTCCGGCACCACCGGGCGCAGCAAAGGTGTGCTGTGCGCCCACCGGCAGTCGCTGGCCGGCCCGGCCGCCTGGGCGGCGTGCGGGCAGATGAGCGCCGACGACCGCTACCTGTGCATCAATCCGTTCTTCCACAACTTCGGCTACAAGGCGGGGATCCTGGCCTGCCTGCAGACCGGGGCCACCCTGATTCCGCAGCTGACCTTCGACCCGGCCGGTGCGCTGGCCGCCATCGCCGAGCACAAGATCACCGTGCTGCCCGGGCCGCCCACCATCTACCAGACCCTGCTCGACCACCCCGAACGTGACCGCCACGACCTGAGCTCGTTGCGGTTCGCGGTGACCGGGGCGGCCACCGTGCCGGTGGTGCTGATCGAGCGGATGCAGACCGAACTCGACATCGACATCGTGCTGACCGCCTACGGCCTGACCGAGTCCGGCGGGTTCGGCACCATGTGCCGGGCCGACGACGACGCCGTCACCGTCGCCACCACCTGTGGCCGCCCGATCGGCGACTTCGAGCTGCGACTGGAAAAACCGGCCGGCGCAGCCGATTCCGACGCCGGCGAGGTCTTGCTGCGCAGCGACAACATCATGCTCGGCTACCTCGACGACGCCGAGGCCACGGCCGCCGCGATCGACGCGGACGGTTGGCTGCACACCGGCGACGTCGGCACCGTCGACGAATCGGGCAATCTGCGGATCACCGACCGGCTCAAAGACATGTACATCTGCGGCGGCTTCAACGTCTACCCGGCCGAGATCGAGCAGGTGCTGGCGCGCCTCGACGGAGTGGCCGATGTCGCGGTGATCGGCGTTCCCGATGACCGACTCGGTGAGGTGGGGCGGGCGTTCATTGTCCGACGTCCCGGCTCAGAGCTGGACGATGCAACGGTGATCGCCTACGCCCGTGAGCATTTGGCGAACTTCAAGGCACCGCGATCGGTGACCTTCACTGACTCCCTGCCGCGCAATCCGGGCGGCAAGGTGGTCAAGCCTGAGTTGAGAGAGTGGGCCTGATGGACCTGAATTATGACGACGAGACCGAGGCCTTCCGGGCCGAGGTGCGAGCGTTCCTCCACGACAATCGGGACAAGTTCCCACTCCTGTCCTATGACACCGCTGAGGGTTTCGAGCAGCACCGCCGTTGGGACAAGGTGCTTTTCGACGCCGGCCTGTCGGTGATCGCCTGGCCGAAGAAGTACGGCGGGCGTGACGCCACCATGCTGCAGTGGGTGGTGTACGAGGAGGAGTACTTCCGCGCCGGTGCGCCCGGCCGAGCCAGCGCCAACGGCACCTCGATGCTCGCGCCGACGCTGTTCGCGCACGGCACGCAGGAGCAGCTGGACCGCATCCTGCCGAAGATGGCCTCCGGCGAGGAGATCTGGGCACAGGCATGGTCGGAGCCGGAGTCCGGCAGTGACCTGGCGTCGCTGCGTTCGACGGCCACCAAGGTCGACGGTGGCTGGAAACTCAACGGGCAGAAGATCTGGAGCTCACGCGCCCCGTTCGGTGAGCGCGGCTTCGGGCTGTTCCGCTCCGACCCCGAGGCCCAGCGTCACCACGGCCTGACCTACTTCATGTTCGACCTGGCGGCCGACGGGATCACCGTGCGCGCCATCGAGCAACTCGGCGGGGAGACCGGCTTCGGCGAGATCTTCCTCGACGACGTGTTCGTTCCGGACGACGACGTGATCGGCGAGCCGAACGAGGGTTGGCGCGCCGCCATGAGCACGTCGAGCAACGAGCGCGGCATGAGCCTGCGCAGCCCGGCCCGCTTCCTGGTGGGCGCGGAGAAGCTTGCCGCACTCTGGCGCGACCACGGCGCCGACCCGGTGTTCACCGACCGGGTGGCCGACGCCTGGATCTCCGCGCAGGCCTACCGGTTGCAGACGTTCGGCACCGTGACCCGGCTGGCTGCCGGCGGTGAGCTCGGCGCAGAATCCTCGGTGACCAAGGTGTTCTGGTCGGATCTCGACGTTGCACTGCACCAGACCGGTCTGGACATCCGGGGCGCCGACGGGGAACTCGCCGACGCCTGGACCCACGGTTACCTGTTCGCGCTCGGCGGTCCCATCTACGCCGGCACCAACGAGATCCAGCGCAACATCATCGCCGAGCGGCTGCTGGGCCTGCCCCGGGAGAAGAAGTGAAATTCGATCTAGACCAAGAGCAGCGCGACTTCGCGGCCAGCATCGACGCCGCCCTGGGCGCCGCCGACACTCCGGGCGCGGTGCGTGCCTGGTCGCAGGGCGACCCCGAACCGGGCCGGCGGGTGTGGAACCAGCTGTCTGAACTCGGCGTCACCGCACTGGCCGTGCCGGAGGAGTTCGACGGCATCGGCGCCCACCCGGTCGACCTGGTGGTGGCCATCGAGGCGCTGGGCCGCTGGTGCGTTCCTGGGCCGGTGGTGGAATCGATTGCGGTGGCACCGACGCTGCTGGCAGATCAGGGCGAGCGGCTGGCCGGGCTGGCCGCCGGTGAGCTGATCGCCACCGTGGCACTTCCGCCGCACACCCCGCGCGCGGTCGATGCCGACCGCGCCGACCTGGTGCTGCTGGCCGACAACGGCCGGGTGAGCACCGCGCAGGCCGGCACCCGCCACGCCTCGGTGGACCCCAGCCGCGGCGTCTTCGACATCACCGCGAACGGCGAGACCTGGGACGCGGACATCGCCCGGGCCTACGAGTTGGGCGCCCTGGGCACCGCCGCGCAGCTGATCGGCGCCGGGCAGGCGATGCTGGACACCGCGGTCGAATACGCCAAGCAGCGCACCCAGTTCGGCCGGGTGATCGGCGGCTACCAGGCCATCAAGCACAAGCTGGCCGATGTGCACATCGCGCTCGAGCTGGCCCGCCCGCTGGTGTACGGGGCGGCACTGTCTCTGGCTGATTCCGCGGCCGGACCGCTCCTCGCTGACACCGCCCGCGACGTCAGCGCCGCCAAGGTGGCCGCGTCCGACGCCGCTCTGCTGGCCGCGCACTCGGCGCTGCAGACCCACGGCGCGATCGGCTTCACCAGCGAATGCGACCTGTCCCTGTGGCTGCTGCGGGTGCAGGCCCTGCGCCCGGCCTGGGGGGATCCGACCGCCCACCGGCGGCGAGTGTTGGAGGCGATCTAAGTGGCCCGTAACGAAGAACGCGACCTGCTGCGCCAGACCGTGGCCGCACTGGTCGACAAGCACGCCACCGGAGAAGCAGTACGAGTGGCGATGGAATCCGAGCGCGGCTACGACGAGACCCTGTGGCAGCTGCTGTGCGAGCAGGTCGGTGCCGCCGCCCTGGTGGTGCCCGAGGAACTCGGCGGGGCCGGCGGCGAACTCGGTGACGCCGCAGTCGTTCTCGAGGAACTGGGCAAGGCACTGGTACCCACTCCGCTGCTGGGCACCATCCTGACCGAGCTGGCGCTGCTGGCCGCACCGGAACCCGACGCCGAAACACTGGAGCGGTTGGCGGAAGGCGGCGCGATCGGAGCGGTCGTGTTCGACGACGGCTACACGGCCAACGGTGACATCGCCGATGTCGTGATCGGTACCGACGGCAGCCAACTCACTCGCTGGACCGAATTCAGCGCCGAGCCGGTGGCGACGATGGATCCCACCCGGCGGCTGGGCCGGGTCACCGCCACGGCCACCGCACCCATCGGGGACGACCCGGGCATCGCGGACTACGCGGCGATCCTGTTGGCGGCCGAGCAGATCGGTGCGGCCACCCGCTGCCTGGACCTGACCGTGGAGTACACCAAGAGCCGGGTGCAGTTCGGCCGGCCGATCGGCAGCTTCCAGGCGCTCAAGCACCGGATGGCCGACCTGTACGTGGCCGTCTCGGCCGCCCGCGCGGTCGTCGACGACGCCATCGCGCAGCCGTCGGCGACTTCGGCCGCGCTGGCGCGCGTGGTCGCCAGCGAGGCGTTCACCAAGGTGGCCGGCGAAGCCGTCCAGCTGCACGGCGGCATCGCGATCACCTGGGAAAGCGACATTCAGCTGTACTTCAAACGCGCACACGGCAGTTCGCAGCTGTTCGGCCTGCCGGCCCAGCACCTTCGCCGCTTACAGGCCGAGGTCCTCTAGCAGCAACGTACGGTAGCGGTATGTGCACCCGCCTGGTTTACCTCGGCCCCAACGGCAACATCATCACCGGACGGTCGATGGACTGGAAGCTGGATTTGGCGACCAACCTGTGGTCGTTGCCGCGTGGGGTGAAACGCGACGGGCGGGCCGGGGCGAACTCCGCCACGTGGACCGCGAAGTACGGCAGCGTGGTGGCCACCGGTTACGACATCTGCACCACCGACGGTTTGAACGAGGCCGGGTTGTCCGCCAACCTGCTGTGGCTGGCCGAATCGGTCTACCCGAAATACGACGGCAACCGGCCAGGCCTGTGCATCTCCATCTGGGCGCAGTACGTGCTGGACAATTTCGCCACCGTGGCCGAAGCCGTCGATGCGCTGAGCGCCGAACCGTTCGAAGTGGTCACCGACGGGGTGCCCGGCGAGAACCGCCTGGCCACCCTGCACCTGTCGATGTCGGACGCCACCGGCGACAGCGCGATCGTGGAATACGTTGACGGCAAACAGGTCATCCACCACGGCCGCCAGTACCAGGTGATGACGAACTCACCGACCTTCGACCAGCAGCTCGCGGTCAACGCCTACTGGGAACAGCTCGGCGGCACCGTCATGCTGCCGGGCACCAATCGTGCCGCCGACCGGTTCGCCCGGGCCTCGTTCTACGTCAACGCGGTACCGAAATCCGACGACCTGAAGGTCGCGCTCGCCTCGGTGCTCAGCGTCGTGCGCAACGTGTCGGTGCCGTTCGGCATCTCTACGCCGGACGAGCCCAACATCTCCTCGACCCGCTGGCGCACGGTCGCCCACCACACCCGCAAGCTGTACTTCTTCGAGTCGGCGTTGACGCCCAACGTCTTCTGGGTGGATCTGAACAAACTCGACTTCGCCGAGGACGCGCCGGCGCGCAGACTCACACTCGGTTCCGACGACAGCAACATCTATGCCGGCGAGACATCGGCGGACTTCGACGTCGCCGAACCATTCACCTTCCTGGCCCTGACTACGTGAGCGCGGCTCGCCGCCTGGCCGCGGCCTCGCTGTCGGCCGTGCTGACCGCCTTGGCGCTGGCCGCACCGGCCGCCGCGGAACCGGGGCCGCAGTGGTCTGGGCTGGATGCGCGCTCATACTCCGGCGTCATTCCCGCCGAAGGCGATCTGATCACCTCGGTGCCGCTCGACCCGGCGCTGTCGGTGACCGGCGCCGCCAAGGCATTTCGGATCCTCTACGCGACGCCCGATCAGCACGGCCGACCGGCGGTGAGCACTGCCGCGGTCTTCGTGCCGCACGGTGCACCGCCGGCGGGTGGATGGCCGGTGATCGCGTGGGCGCACGGCACCGTCGGTCTGGGCGACGACTGCACCCCGTCGGCTCGGCCACGCAGCGCCCGCGACGACGAATACCTGTCGCACTGGCTGGATCAGGGCTACGCGGTGGTCGGCACCGATTACGCCGGGCTCGGCACACCGGGGCTGATGAGTTATCTCAACAGTGCCACCGAAGCGCACTCGGTGATCGACTCCGTGCGCGCCGTTCACCAGATGGACCTGCCGCTGTCCGGCAAGTGGGCGATCGTCGGCCAATCCCAGGGCGGCGGCGCGGCGATCAACAGCGCCTGGTGGGCCAACCGGCTCACCGCCGGCACCGGCCTGGACTATCGCGGGGTGGTGGCCACCGGGACTCCGGCCAACATCGAGCGGGTGGTCATGGAGGCCGGCCCCGATCTGCCTCCGCAGCAGGTGCCTGCCGCGGCGATCAGCTACACCGCGTTCATCCTGGCCGCCCTACGCGAAGCTCATCCCGACATTCCCGTCGACAGTGTGCTGACTCCTCGTGGACGCGACCTGGCGGACAAGGCGGAAACCTTGTGCAAAACGGAGCTGGATCGGCGCGTGGCAGGAACCACGCTCGACGAACTCTTCAGCGCCCCAGTGGCTTCGCTGGACGGCATCGGCGCCGCCCTCGACGGCTTCATGGGTACCCCGACCGACGGATATGACCGGCCGATCTTTCTCGGGCACGGTTTGCGCGACACCGACGTACCGCCGCGTTCCACTCAGACGCTGTACCAGCAGCTCGTCGACAACCACCAGAATGTCGAGCTGCACATCTATCCCGACCAAGACCATTCCGGCACCGTGCTCGCCTCGATGCCCGACTCCACTCGCTTCCTGCAACGCATCATGACGGAGGTAAGCCCATGACCGATCGCGTCGCCTTGCGCGCCGGCATCCCGCCGTTCCATGTGATGGATGTGTGGCTGGCCGCCGCCGAACGCCAGCGCAGTCACGGCGACCTGGTCAACCTGTCGGCGGGCCAGCCCAGCGTGGGCGCGCCCGAACCGGTGCGCGCCGCGGCCGCAGAGGCGTTGCGGGCCAACCAACTCGGGTACACCGTCGCACTGGGCATCCCGGAGCTGCGCACAGCCATCGCCGGTTCGTACGCCGACCGCTACGGGCTGGGCGTGGACCCCGACGACGTGGTGGTGACCACGGGGTCCTCGGGCGGTTTCCTGCTGGCGTTTCTGGCCGCCTTCGACGCCGGCGATCGGGTGGCGATCGCCAGCCCCGGCTATCCCTGCTACCGCAACATCCTGACCGCGTTGGGCTGCGAAGTCATTGAGATCCCGTGCGGGCCGGAAACGCGCTTCCAGCCCACCGCGGCGATGCTGGCCGAGATCGAAGGGCCCCTGGCCGGAGTGATCGTCGCCAGCCCGGCCAACCCCACCGGGACCGTCCTGGAGCCGGCAGAGCTTGCCGCTATCGCCACCTGGTGCGACAACGCCGGTGTGCGGTTGATCAGCGACGAGGTTTACCACGGTCTGGTCTATGAGGGCGCCCCGCAGACCAGCTGCGCCTGGCAGACCTCCCGCAACGCGATCGTGGCCAACAGCTTCTCGAAGTACTTCGCGATGACCGGCTGGCGCCTCGGCTGGCTGCTGGTGCCGCCGGCACTGCGGCGCGCGGTGGACCGGCTGACCGGCAACTTCACCATCTGCCCGCCGGTGTTGGCCCAGTACGCGGCCGTCGCCGCGTTCACACCGGAGGCGATCGCCGAATCGGACGGCCACCTGCGTCACTACGCCGCCAACCGGGGGCTGCTGTTGGGCGGGCTGCGCGACATCGGCATCGAGAAGTTGGCGCCCACCGACGGGGCGTTCTACGTCTACGCCGACCTCGCCGAGCACACCGACGACTCCCTGGCGTTCTGCGCGCGCCTGCTGGCCGAAACGGGGGTGGCGCTGGCGCCGGGTATCGACTTCGACACCGAGGCCGGCAACACCTTCGTCCGCCTGTCATTCGCCGGCCCGACCGCCGACATCAACGAAGCACTGCATCGCATCGGCGGCTGGCTAGCGCTCCGGTAGGTTTACTCACAAGCTCGAATTACCTGATCGAAGGGACCACAGCTATGCGCACAACCAAGACCTCTCGCCTGGCGATCGGCGCCGCAGCCGTCGGCATCCTTGGTGCGGTGGCCGCATCGACGGTGGCCACCAGCACGCCGCCCGCGGACGCCGCACCCGGTGGCTGCACAGCTGCCGGGCTGTCCACCACGGCCAGCGGCGTCTTGGGCCAGGCCGGTGGATTCCTCAACGACCACCCGGAGGCCAACGACGTGCTGACCGCCGCGGCCACCATGCCGGCGGATCAGGCCAAGTCCTCGGTGCAGGGCTACTTCATCGGCCACCTCGACCAGCTGGCGACCCTGCAGGGCATTGCCCAGCCGCTCACCGACCTGAAGAACCAGTGCGGAATCGCGGTCTCCCCGACCCAGCTGGCCATGCTGCTGGAGACCGTCAGCAAGTAGGTCCGGGCGATGGGCCTGGTTATCGGTGAGCACGAACGGGCCGCGCTGGCCGAGGCGGCCGGCTTCGGGCTGTTCTCGGCGATCACCGGGCGTCGGTCGCGGCGTTTCCCGGTCGGCGGCGCCATCCCGGCCGGCCCGTTGGCCTACACCAGCCGCCGTCCGGTGCAGCCGCTCTCAGAAGTCGAGCGGGCTCTGCTGCTGTCGCTGATGGCCGGGGTAACCGGCTGGCACGACGGCATCGCGCACCATCGGAGATACGCCCCGGCGCTGCCGAACTATCCCGGCAGCGCCACCGGTCGGGCGATGCCGTCGGCGGCGGGCTTTCACACCAGCCAGCTGTTCTTCACCGACGACACCGGCTGCTATCTGCTGCCCACCCGAGATCAGCCCCCGCGGGATTTCGCAAGCATCGAGGACCGGATCAGTCACACCGCGGATTCCTATGTACGACTGTCGGATTCCCGTCTGCAGCTGCCCCGCGAGGAGCCCTACATGGAGGGCCACAACACCTGGATCGGCAATCATCCGGGCAGCCTGCTCGCCTTCCCGGCCGCCGATCTCGCCGAACATCTGCTGGAGAACCTGTGGTTCTTCGCGGCCAACGGCTACCGGATCACCGACGACATCAACGGCCGCGACATCCCTGGGCTGCAGGGGTTTTCCCATCTGGCGCACGCCGATGACCCGATTCCCCTGTCGTTCGTCGAGCAGTACAGCCTGACCGAGGCCAGCGCCGAGTTGTCCATCGCCGCCCACAACGGTGCGCTGGGGCTACAGGCAATGGGGCTGGGCGGCTGGATCTTCGACGGACTGGACCGACTGTCGGTGCTGGGCGGCTCGGGTGACCCGCGGGCACCGGGCTTCGGCTTCGTCGCCGACCATGACCCGCGCTGGCCGTTTCCCAATGTCACCGGGCTGCCCGGATATTTCGAGACACTCAGTCCGCCGCATGTGGCCTCGGTGGCCGACGGCGTGGACAAGCTGGTGGCCCGAAAGTTCGGTCCCGGCGGCCCGTTTCACCCCGACACCCCGGGGCCGTGGCGGGATACGCACCGGGTGCGGTCGTCGGCGCTGCCACCGGACGGCATCGCGGAGCTTGTCACGCTGCAGGCGTCCTACATCTACGACACGTTCGGCAAGCTGCCCGGCACCGTCCCGACCGTGCATGTGCTGATGTACCTGCAGGCCCAGCACCTGGACACCGACTTCTACGACGAGTTCTACTCCCCCGGCGCGTATCTGGGCACCCACGCGGAGCACCAGCGACGCTGGCACGGCTCATGATCGCCGGCGAACTCCCCCGCTGACCGTGTAAGCCAGCCCCACCGCCAACAACGCAAACTTCGTGAGTGCCGCGCTACGGGCAAGCCGGGCATTGGTGTCGACGTCGACGCCGTCGAGCGCCTTGAGCAGTGCCACCCCCTCGATCGCATCGCCGGCCACTGCGCCGATCGGCAACAGCCGCAGCGCGATCGGATGACCGTGGCGACTGCGGGCACGCTCGATGAGCAACAGCGCCAGGGTCCCGTAGGTGAGCATGTAGCCGAAGTCCAGCCACAGGGACCAGCGCGCCCACCGACGGCCCTGCTCGCCCCAGGCTGCCAGGATCTCCTGAACTCGCTCGGCATTGCCGGCCAGCTCGAATCCGATGATGCCGGGACCACCCGTCTTGCGCATCCCGCGTTCCAGCACCAGCATCATCGCGGCATAGGCGAGAGTAGCCACCGCCGACCAGCCAAGTCGCTTCACCCGGTGCATGGTAGTGGAGCGGATGTCACATTCCTATCCGCTGGAACACCTTGCGCGGGCTGGCTCTATCGTCCGAGCGATGCCTCCGGCGCCGTCCCGTGCGTAGCCATGGCGCACGGCTTCGGGTTGACGGGCCACGATGGACTGCCCAGCTACGCCGAGGCCCTGACGCAAGCTGGGGTCGCGGTGCTCGCCTATGACCATCGCTATCTGGGAGATTCGGAAGGCGAACCCCGGCAACGTATTCGGACCTCAGAGCAGCTCGAGGATCGGATGGCCGCTATTGCCTTCGCACGGATGCTCGATGGGATTGATCCCGACCAGATCATCCTGTGGGGCTACTCGCTCAGCGGCGGAACGACGCTGGAGGCGACCGTCGCTGATCAACGCGTGGCCGCCGCGATCCTGCTCTGCCCCTTCCTCGACGGCAGATGGCGGCTATTCCAAGGCCTGAGAACACAGCCGCGCAACGCACTGTGGCTGATACCGCAGGCGATGCGGGACGCGGTGATACCGATCGCCGCTGCCCCCGGTGGCCGCGCCGGGCTCACCTTCCCCGGCGAGCTGGAGGGATTTCTGTCAGCTGTGGCACCCGGTTGGCGAAACGAAGTGCACGCCGGCCTGGCACTACCGCTACCGCTCTGGCGTCCGGTTGCGCAGGCGAGAAAATTCACCTGCCCAGTGCTGATTCAGGCCGGCGAACGCGACATCACGGTATCGGCGCGGGCCATCGATCGCGTCGCGCAGCGGGCACCACGGGCGACCCTGAAGAACTCCCAGATCATCGAGGATCAGGCGGACTGGCTCCGAGCCTTCTCAAGAGTCTGACTCTGACGACGCGGCGCAGCGCTTACAGCCAAGTGTCGTCGGTGGTGGCGGTGAGGAACGCCTCCAGGTCGTCGCGCCACTGCGCCGGGGTGGTCTTCTCCGGCTCGATACCCGTGTAATCGCCGCGGTAGAACAGCAGCGGCCGCGGCTTCACCTCGGGCAGGTCCGAAAGGGATTGCACCGCACCGAACACCACGAAGTGGTCGCCGCCGTCGTGCACCGATGCCACCGTGCAGTCGATGTGGGCCAGTGAGTTCGCCAGGATCGGCGAGCCCAGCGGGGAGGGTTCCCAGTCCACGCCGGCGAACTTGTCCGGCTCGCGGGAGCCGAACCGGGCGCAGACGTCCTTCTGCTCCTCGGCCAGGATGTTGACGCAGAACCTGCCGCTGGATTCGATGGCCTGCCAGGACCGCGACTGCTTGGTCGGGCAGAACAGCACCAGCGGCGGGTCCAGCGACAGCGCGGCGAACGACTGGCAGGCGAAGCCGACCGGCACGTCGTCATCGACGGTGGTGATGATCGTGATGCCGGTGCAGAACTGGCCGAGCGCGTTGCGGAACGCGCGCGGGTCGATCGGAAGTTCGTCAGCCACTGCTACTGCATACCCACTGTGAAGTCATGCCCCCACAGGCTGACCGCCGTGCTCTCCCGTGCGATCCAGTCGTCGTCGTCGACTTCCAGTCCCTCGCAACCGAACTCGATCTGGAATCCGCCGGGTGACTTCATGTAGAACGACAACATCTTGTCGTTGACGTGCCGACCCAAGGTCGCCGCCATCGGAACCTTGCGGCGGCTGGCCCGGTCCAGGCAGAGCCCGACGTCGTCAGCCTCGCCCACCTCGACCATCAGGTGCACGATGCCGGTCGGGGTGGGCATCGGCAGGAACGCCAGGCTGTGGTGGCGCGGGTTGCAGCCAAAGAACCGCAGCCACGCCGGGTCGCCGTCGGCGGGGCGGCCCACCATCTGCGGAGGCAGTTTCATCGAGTCACGCAGCCGGAAACCGAGCACGTCGCGGTAGAAGTGCAGCGCCTCCGCGTCGTCCTTGGTCGACAGCACCACGTGCCCCAGACCCTGCTCCTCGGTGACGAACCGGTGTCCGTAGGGGCTGACCACCCGGCGGTGCTGCAGCGCCACACCACAGAAGACCTCCAGGTGGTTGCCGGACGGGTCGTCGAACGAGATCATCTCGTCGACACACCGATCGGCCAACTCAGCCTTGGTCGCCTCCTTGTAGGGGGTGCCCTCGGCCTCCAGTCGCTGCCGGATCTCGGCCAGCCCTGCGGCGTTGGCGCATTCCCAGCCGGACACCAGCAGCCGGTCGGTGTCACCCGGCACGATCACCAGCCGGGCGGGGAACTCGTCCATCCGCAGGTACAGCGCACCCTCGGTCGAACCGGAGCCCTCGACCATGCCGAGGACCTTCAGCCCGAAATCACGCCATGCCGCCATGTCGGTGGCTTCGATGCGCATGTACCCCAGCGAACGGATACTCATTGGCGATACCTCCCGCGAGTTCGTCGATGTCCCAGCTTGGTTCAGTCCGATCAGACCATGGTGTCGCCGGGCGGCAACCCGAACTCGTGGTTGCCGAAGATCATGTACGCCCGCTCCGGGTCATTGGCCGCGTGTACCCGGCCCGCGTGGGCGTCACGCCAGAACCGCTGCACCGGAGCGTCGTTGGACAGCGCGGTGGCACCGGCCGCCTCGAACAGCCGGTCGATCGAGGCGATAGCCCGGCCGGTGGCGCGCACCTGGTCGCGTCGCGCGCGGGCGCGCAGGTCGAACGGCACCTCTTCGCCGGCCGCCAGCAACGCGTACTCGTCGGCGACGTTGCCGATCAGCTGCCGCCAGCCGGCGTCGATGTCGCTGGCCGCCTCGGCGATACGGACCTTGGCGAACGGGTCGTCCTTGGCCTTCTCACCGGCGAACGCCGCCCGGACCCGCTTGCCCTGGTGCTCGACGTGCGCGTCGTAGGCGCCGTAGGCCATGCCCATGATCGGCGTCGAGATGGTGGTGGGGTGGATGGTGCCCCACGGCATCTTGTAGACCGGCGCAGTGTTGGTCGCGTAGCCGCCCGCGGTGTGGTCGTTCATGGCCCGGTAGGACAAGAAGCGGTGCCGCGGCACGAAGGCGTCCTTGACCACGACGGTGTTGCTGCCGGTGCCGCGCAGTCCGACCACGTGCCAGACGTCGTCGATGCGGTAGTCCGAGATCGGGATTAGGAAGCTGCCGAAGTCCACCGGCTTGCCGTCCTTGATCACCGGGCCACCCAGGAACGCCCAGGTGGCGTGGTCACAGCCCGAGGACCAGTTCCACGAGCCGTTGACGATGTAGCCGTCGGCGGTCTCGGTGACGACACCGGCGCCCATCGGCGCGTAGGACGAGGAGATCCGGACGTTGGTGTCCTCACCCCAGACGTCTTCCTGGGCCTGCTGGTCGAACAGCGCCAGGTGCCAGTTGTGCACGCCGATGATCCCGGCAACCCAACCGGTGGAACCGCAGGCACTGGCCAACCGGCGCACCGCCTCGTAGAAGATCGTGGGGTCGCACTGCAGACCGCCCCACTGCTCGGGCTGCAGCAGCCGGAAGAAGCCGACGTCCTCGAGCGCCTTGACGTTGGCGTCGGGCAACCGACGCAGGTCCTCGGTCTCCTGGGCGCGCTCGCGCAACTGCGGAAGCAGGCCGTCGATAGCCGCAAGCACCGACTGCGCGTCACGCTGTTGAATGGACGTCACTAGATTGCCTCCCAGGAGTGAGCAGGTTCAGGCCCGGTTTTCCAACCAGTCCAGAGTGAGATTAGAACACGTTCCGATTTGTGTCGAGTGCGGTGTTCCTGCGGCTGGTAGCGGTACCGGACCGGTTTTCTGTAACCTGTTCTAGTTATGAACGACGATGAGGGGCAGGCTGTGACGGAGACGATTCCGGACGAACCGCTCGGTAGCCATGTCTTGGAGCTGCAGATCACCGACGTCGTCGCCGAGACCGACGATGCGCGCTCGCTGGTGTTCGGCGTGCCCGACGGACCCGACGATCCGGAGATCCCCGCGCAGCGGCTGAAGTACTCCCCGGGGCAGTTCCTCACACTGCGCATCCCCAGTGACCGCACCGGCTCGGTGGCCCGGTGCTATTCGCTGTGCAGCTCGCCGTTCACCGATGACGCGCTGACCGTCACCGTCAAGCGGACCGTGGACGGCTACGGGTCGAACTGGCTGTGCGACCACGCGAAAGCCGGAATGCGGGTGCATGTGCTGGCGCCCTCGGGCACCTTCGTACCCAAGTCACTGGATACCGATTTCCTGCTGCTGGGCGCCGGCAGCGGGATCACCCCGATGATGGCGATCTGCAAGTCGGCCCTGTCGGAGGGCAGCGGGCAGGTGACGCTGATCTACGCCAACCGCGACGAGCGATCGGTGATCTTCGGCGCCGCGCTGCGCGAGCTGGCCGCCAAGTACCCCGACCGGCTGACCGTGGTGCACTGGCTGGAATCGGTGCAGGGCCTGCCGAGCCCGGCCGCGCTGGCCCGGCTGGCCGCCCCGTACACCGACCGCGAGGTCTTCATCTGCGGGCCCGGGCCGTTCATGGACGCCTCCCGGGACGCCTTGCGGTCACTGAACGTCCCGGACGCGCAGGTGCACCTCGAGGTGTTCAAGTCACTGGACAGCGACCCGTTCGCCGCCGTCAAGATCACCGAGGCGCCGCAAGGAGCTGACGGCGTCGAGCCCCCTGCCACCGTCACCGTCGAGCTGGACGGCGAAAAGCATGAGCTGGCGTGGCCGCGGCACGTCAAGCTGCTGGATCTACTGTTGGACAAGGGCCTCGACGCCCCGTTCTCCTGCCGGGAGGGCCACTGCGGCGCCTGCGCCTGCGAGCTGAAAAAGGGCAAGGTCAGCATGGAGATCAACGACGTGCTCGAACCCCAGGACCTCGCCGAAGGGCTGATCCTGGCCTGCCAAGCCCATCCCGAGACCGATTCGGTGGAAGTGACCTACGACGAGTGACTCAAAGCTAGGTTGGTGCGACATGAAGCGGTTGTTGATGATTCCGGCGGCTATGACGCTGTTGGCGGCGCTGATCCCGTCCGCGACAGCCTCGGCGGCCAGTGACACCAAGACCTCGTTGTTCCCGGTGAACGAATTCGATCAGCTGCAGACCCACAGCTTTGTCGACTGCAGCGCTCCGCCGCTGTGCCGTTTCACCGTCGGGGTGCAACGGCAGACTCCGGACGGAATGGCCGGGTTCCCGCCGGACCTGTGGGCCCGGCAGAGCACGGAGATCCGCTCGTCGAAGCGCTCCGCCTATCTGGATGTGCACACCGACGGCGGCGAGGGCTGGTTCAAAGACCGCGGCGGGCCGGGCACGAAGGTGTTCAAGGACGGCACCGGCGCGGTGATCCAGTCGATGTACTACGGCGAGGGCCCGCCGGAGAAGTACCAGACCAACGGCAGCATCGACGTCCTCGAATACTCCACCGGCCGCCCCAAGACCGACGCCAACGTGATCGTCTGCACGCATATTCAGGTGGTCTACAGCGGGGTCAACCTGACCACGCCGTCCACCTGCGCCCAGACGGTGTTCTGACCCGCCGAGTGTGCGGTTTGATCGCGATTTCGCTGGTTTTCACGCCCAAACGGCACACTCGGCCGACCGGCTACCCCCGTGGCAGGCCCAGCAACCGCTCGGCGGCCAGGGTCAGCAGGATCTGCTCGGTGCCGCCGGCGATGGACAGGCAGCGGGTGTTGAGGAAGTCGTGCACCTCACGCCCGGCGACCGCACCCGCCCCGGCGGTGACGTCCATCCGGTACTCGGCCAGCTCCTGGCGGTAGCGCACCCCGATCAGCTTGCGCACCGAGGACTCCGAGCCGGGGTCCTGCCCACCGACGGCGAGCTGGGCGATGCGCTGATCCAGCAGCGAACCGGCCTGGGCGGCGATGATCAGCCGCGCCAGCCGGTCGTCGGTGGCGGTGTCCGGCTCCCGATCGGCCAGGGCCTTGAGCAGCTCCTCCATCGGGTTGCCCAGGGCGGTGCCGCCGGCGATCGCGACCCGCTCGTTCGCCAGCGTGGTACGGGCCAGCCGCCAGCCGTCATTGACCCCACCGACCACCATCTCGTCGGGGACGAAGACGTCGTCGAGGAAGACCTCGTTGAACAGTGCATCCCCGGTGATCTCCCGCAGCGGTCGGATGTCGATGCCCTCGGCGGTCATGTCGAGCAGGAAATAGGTGATGCCCTTGTGTTTCGGCGCGTCGGCATCGGTGCGGGCCAGGCAGATACCCCACTGCGAATCGTCGGCCCGCGACGTCCAGACCTTCTGCCCGGTCAGCCGCCAGCCGCCGTCGACCTTGACCGCCTTGGTACGCAGGGCGGCCAGGTCCGAGCCGGCGCCCGGCTCGGAGAACAGCTGGCACCAGAAGATCTCACCGGTCAGGGTGGCCGGGATGAACCGCTCGATCTGCTCGGCGGTGCCGTGCTCGAGGATGGTCGGCGCCGCCCACCAGCCGATCACCAGGTCCGGGCGAACGACACCTGCTGCGGCGAGCTCCTGGTCGATCACCAACTGCTCGGCGGGCCCGGCGGCGCGCCCGTAGGGCACCGGCCAGTGCGGGGCCAGCAGACCCGATTCGGCCAGCGCCGCCTGGCGCTGCTCGGCCGGCAGCGCGGCGATCCGGCCGGCCTCCGCGGCGATGGCGGGCCGCAGGTCGGCGATGTCGGTGTCCGCGCCGAGGTCCATCTCCAGCCGGCGTCGCACGCCGGCTCGGGTCAGCGCAGCCACTCGGCGCAGCCAGTGCTCGGCGCCGCCCAGCGCCTGGCCGATGCCGTAGGCCCGCCGCAGGTACAGGTGCGCGTCGTGCTCCCAGGTGATGCCGATGCCGCCGAGCACCTGGATGCAGTCCTTGGCATTGGCTTTCGCGGCGTCGATGCAGATGGCGGCGGCCACCGCGGCCGCGATCGAGAACTGCTGATCATCGGGGTCGGACGCGGCGCCGGCCGCGTCAGCCGCGGCGACCGCAGCCTGATCCGCCCGGCACAGCATTTCGGCACACAGGTGCTTGACGGCCTGGAAGCTGCCGATCGGCTTGCCGAACTGCTCGCGCACCTTGGCGTACTCGACGGCGGTGTCCAGGGCCCAACGCGCCACGCCGGACGCCTCCGCGGACAGCAGGGTGACGGCCAGGTGCTCCACCCGGCTCCCTGCCTCGAGCAGCGTCGCCGGCGCGGCGGACAGCGTCACCTTGGCCAACGGCCGGGAGAAGTCGGTGGCGGTCAGCGGCTCGACCTGCACCCCATCGGCGCGCGCGTCGACCAGCACCCACTGGGCACCGGCCGGCAGCAGCAACAACCCGTCGGCAGTGGCTCCCAGCACGCGCTCGGCGGTGCCGGAGACCTGCCCGGCAGCGGCGTCGAAGTCGACCGCGGCGGCAGCGGGGTCAATGGCTACGCCCGCGGAACGCTCACCGTTCGCCAGCGCCTCGGCCAGCTGCGGCTCGGTGACAACGACGGCCGCCAGCGCAGTGCTCGCGACCGGACCGGGAACCAGCGCCTTGGCGGCCTCGTCGACCATCGCGCACAGGTCTTCGATCCGGCCGCCGGCTCCGCCGTGCTCCTCGGCCACCGCCACTCCGAACAGGCCCAGCTCGGCCAGGCGGGCGAAAACCGGTTGCCAGGCATCGGGTTCGCCCAGCTCCACGGCCCGGATCGCCTCCGCGGTACCCGCTGCGGCGGCCCAGTCGCGGACCAGCTCACGAGCGGCGAGCTGTTCATCGGTGATGGTCACGGACACGCTGGACTCCTCGATGTCATAACGAACTTGATGTCGGCGAGTGAGGAAGACCACCCCGCTCACTAGAACGTGTTCTAATAGTGCCAGCGTCTGACCGTCAAGTCGAACCGTTGTGGCAGGACACGTAGCGTCCCGCCGGTGTTGGAGGTGGGAGATTCACCCGGGCGATGCGTATCGTTACTGGCGAGTAGGTCAACTGAAGGAGCCGCCCACCACATGTCGTCATCAGCCGACAGCAATCCGGGCCGCAGATCGGGCACCCAACCGCGTGAGGTCATCAACGTGGCTGTGCTGACCGAATCGGACCTCGGTTCCGAGGCGCAGCGGGAACGCCGCAAGCGCATCCTGGACGCGACCCTGGCGATCGCCTCCAAGGGTGGGTACGACGCTGTGCAGATGCGCGCGGTGGCCGACCGAGCTGACGTCGCCGTCGGCACGCTGTACCGGTACTTCCCGTCGAAGGTCCACCTGCTGGTCTCGGCGATGGGCCGGGAGATCGAGCGCATCGAGACCAAGACCGATCCGGCGGTATTCGCCGAAACCACCCGGCACCAGCGGCTCAACCTCGTGGTCAACAAGCTCAACCGCGCCATGCAGCGCAACCCGCTGCTCACCGAAGCCATGACCCGGGCCTACGTCTTCGCCGACGCGTCGGCGGCCGGCGAGGTCGACCACGTCCAGAAGCTGATCGACTCGATGTTCGCCGGGGCGATGAGCGACGGCGAACCGACCGAGGAGCAGTACCACATCTCCCGGGTGATCTCCGACGTGTGGCTGTCCAACCTGCTCGCCTGGCTGACCCGGCGAGCATCGGCCACCGACTTCAGCACGCGGCTGGATCTGGCGGTCCGGCTGCTGATCGGCGACGACGACCGTCCCACGATCTGACCGGGTTCGCCGATGCGCCTCAAACCCGGTCGTCCCGACCTCGCCGGATATGCGCACCGCTTCACCGTGCCGGCCGCGTCACCGGACGCACCACTGTCGCTGACCTGGTTGGGCGTATCGACCCTGCTGATCGATGACGGCTCGTCGGCGCTGCTCACCGACGGCTACTTCTCCCGGCCCGGCCTGACGCGCGTGCAGTTCGGCAAGGTGGCCCCTTCCCCCGCCCGGGTCGACGGCTGCCTGGCCCGCGCCGGGGTGCGCGATCTGGCGGCTGTGATCGCGGTACACACCCACATCGACCACGTACTGGATTCGGCGTTGGTCGCCGACCGTACCGGCGCGGTGTTGGTCGGTGGTGAGTCGGCCGCCAACGTGGGCCGCGGCCACGGCCTGGCCGAAGATCGTCTCGTGGTCGCGGTACCCGATCAGCCGATCACGTTGGGCGCCTATGACATCACCCTGATCGAGTCGCGGCACTGCCCGCCGGACCGGTTTCCCGGTTCGATCACCGCCCCCGTCATTCCACCGGTACGCGTGACGGCCTACCGGTGTGGCGAGTCGTGGTCGGTCGTGGTGGTGCATCGTCCGTCGGGCCGGCGCCTGTTGATCGTCGGCAGCGCCGGATTCGTCCCTGGCGCCCTGGCCGCACAGCGCGCCGACGTCGTGTATCTGGGTGTGGGCCAACTCGGTTTGCAGTCGCGGCGCTACCTGGCCGACTACTGGTCGGAGACGGTGCGCGCGGTCGGCGCCAAAACGGTGGTGTTGACCCATTGGGACGATTTCTTCCGGCCGCTGTCGAAACCGTTGCGCGCCTTGCCGTATGCCGGCGACGATCTGGACGTCTCGATGCGTGTTCTGGACGAGTTGGCCGAGGCTGACGGCGTCGCGCTCCACCTGCCCACGGTGTGGCGCCGTGAGGATCCGTGGATCTGAAGCCCGCTCTTGCGCTGCTGCTGCTCGCTGTGGTGCTGGGGTTCGCGGTGGCCCGTCCGCGGGGCTGGCCGGAGGTTTTCGCCGCGGTGCCGGCCGCCGGGATCCTGGTTGCGACCGGGGCGATCTCCATGCACGACGCGGCCGCCGAAGCCGCCGGCCTGCTGCGGGTGGTGGCCTTCCTGGGCGCGGTGCTGGTGCTGGCGCAACTCTGCGATGACGAGGGCCTGTTCGAGGCCGCGGGTGCGGCGATGGCCCGGGGCGACATCGGCCCGCCGCAACATCTGCTGCGCCGCGTCTTCGTGATCGCCGCCGCCCTGACCGCGGTGTTGAGTCTGGACGCGACGGTGCTGTTGCTGACCCCGGTGGTGCTGATGATGGCCCGCCGACGCCGGGCGCCGATCCGGCCACACGCCTACGCGACCGCGCACCTGGCCAACACCGCGTCCCTGCTGCTTCCGGTGTCCAACCTGACCAATCTGCTGGCGTTCCACCAGGCCGGCCTGTCCTTCGTGAAGTTCACCGCGCTGATGACAGCCCCGTGGCTCGCCGCCACCGCGGTCGTGTACCTGATCTTCCGGTGGTTCTTCCGCGCCGATCTGCGAGCGACACCGGTACACCTGCACGCCGGCCCACCACCGCCGGTCCCGGTGTTCGTGCTGGTGGTGCTGGGCCTGACGCTGCTCGGCTTCGTGATCGCCGAGACGATCGGCATCGCTCCGGCCTGGGCGGCGTTCGCCGGTGCCGCCGTTCTGGCGGCCCGCGCGTTGGCCCAACGGCGCAGCACCCCGGCTGGGATTCTGCGGTCGGCCAACCTGGGGTTTCTGGTGTTCGTGCTGGCCCTGGGCGTGGTGGTGCGCGCCGTCGTCGACAACGGACTGGGCGAGCGAATGAGCGCGGTGCTGCCGGAGGGCTCCGGGCTGCTGGCACTGCTGGGTGTCGCAGCGGTGGCCGCCGTACTGGCCAACGTGGTCAACAACCTGCCGGCAACGCTGGTGCTGGCGCCGCTGGTGGCTCCCAGCGGGCCGGTCGCGGTACTTGCGGTGTTGATCGGCGTCAACATCGGACCCAACCTGACCTATGCCGGTTCGCTGTCGAATCTGCTGTGGCGCAGGGTGTTACGCCGATACCGTGTGCCCGCCGGCGTCGGCGAGTACACCCGGCTGGGTTTGTGCACGGTTCCGGCGACTCTGGCGGTGGCCGTGCTCGCACTGTGGGCCGGTGCGCGAATGCTGGGCGTCTAGGGCGTCAGCCTGGTGGGCGGCGAACCGCCTGCGGCAGCGGCATTCCCAGCTCGGCCAGCACGGCGCGCAGCCTGGTCGGATAGTCGGTGATGAGACCGTCGACGCCCGCCGCGATCTGCTCGCGCATGGCGCCGGCGTCGTTGACCGTCCACGGGATCACGGTGAGCCCCGCCGCGTGCGCGCGGCCGACGAACGCCCGGTCCACCACCGTGTACTGCGGGGACACGATGTCGGCGCCCGCGGAGATCGCCCCGGCGATCGGATCAGCACCCTGCTCCCACAGTGCGACAAGGGGAATCGTGGGTTCGGCGGCGCGCACGATCGGCAGGGTTCGCCAGTCAAAGCTCTGGATCTCAACGGAGTCGAGCCGGCCCGCCGCACGCACAGCAGCCAGCACTACATCGACCAGCAGTTGCGGACTCTCGGCATCGACCTTGGTCTCGATATTGAACCGCACGTCGGCGCGATAGTCCTCAACGAGCGCGAAGACCTCCGGGAGTGTCGCGATCACGTTGCCCCGCACGACTTCCGCATTCGGAAACTGCGGCAACAGCTTGCCGCAGTCCAAGGTGCGGACCTGGGCCAGGGTGAGGTCACCCACCCGCTTACCCACATAGGGGTATTGCGGGTCGTCGGCGAAGGCGGGACCGGTGTCGGCGCACTTCTCCGGCTCGATCACCGGGTCATGCCAGACCAGCGGCTGGGCGTCGCGGGTCAGGACGATGTCCAATTCCAGTGTGCTCACACCCAGTTCAAGGGACTTGGCGAATGCGCGCAGCGAACTCTCGGTGGTTTCTCCGCGGCCGCCGCGATGCGACTGCAGATCGAATCCCGCCGGCAAGGCCTGCACGGACGTCATCGGGACCACCATCGCAACCGCCAGCGCCAGGGCAACGGCGGCGCTGCGAATCACCGTCGCTGACGCGCGATCTCGGCCAGCACTACCCCGGCGGCCACCGACGCGTTGAGCGACTCGGTGGGCCCGGACATCGGAATCGAGACGATCGCATCGCAGTTCTGCCGGACCAGCCGGGACAGCCCCTTGCCCTCGGAACCGACGACCAGCACCATCGGGCTGGCGCCGTCCAACTCATCGACCACGGTGTCGCCGCCGGCGTCCAGGCCGACGATCTGCAGGCCGCGATCTGCCCACGCCTTCAGGGTTTGGTTCAGGTTTGACGCGCGCGCGATCGGAACCCGCGCTGCCGCACCGGCACTGGTACGCCAGGCCACCGCGGTCACCGATGCCGACCGACGCTGCGGGATGACCACGCCGTGCCCGCCGAACGCCGCCACCGACCGCACGATGGCGCCGAGGTTGCGAGGATCAGAGATGTTGTCCAGTGCGACCAGCAGCGGCGGCGCGACATCGCGCCGCGCGGCGGCCAGGAGGTCGTCGGGATGCGCGTACTGATACGGCGGGACCTGAAGCGCGATGCCCTGGTGCAGCCCGTTGGTGGTCATCTTGTCCAGATCCGACCGCGGGACTTCCAAGATCGGCAAGCCGGAATCGGCGGCGCGGGTTACCGATTCGGTCAGCCGTTCGTCGGCTTCGGCACCGAGTGCGACGTAGAGCGCGGTGGCCGGAATCCCGGCCCGCAGGCATTCCAGCACCGGGTTGCGGCCCAGGACGGTTTCACTCTCGTCGGCGCGTTTGGAGGTCCGATACGCCCGCTGCTTGGCGGCACGCTTAGCGGCCTTGGCCGCCGGGTGGTATTCCCGCTGGTGCGCCGGCGGGGTGGCGCCGCGCCCCTCAAGCCCACGGCGGCGCTGACCACCGGAACCTACGGTTGGGCCCTTCTTGGTGCCGGGTTTGCGCACCGCACCCTTGCGCTTGGAGTTGCCGGCCATCTATGCGGTTCCCTCCACCAGCAGCGACCACTGCGGACCATCCCCGGTATCGGTGACGTCGATACCGGCATCCTTGAGCCGGCCCCGGATCTCGTCGGCCAGCGCCCAGTCCTGTTCGGCACGAGCGGTCGCCCGACGCTCAAGTTCGGCGCGCACCAACACGTCGACCGCCGCCAGCGCCGCCGACGTCTCGTCGCGCGACTCCCAGCGCTCGTCGAGCGGGTCGCAGCCCAGCACGTTCATCATCGCCCGGATGGCGCCGGCCGCGGCCAGCGCACCCTCGTGGTCGCCGGAGTCCAGCGCCCGGTTGCCCTCCGCGCGGGTCCGGTGCACCTCGGCCAGGGCGATCGGCACCGAGAGGTCGTCGTCGAGGGCAGCGGCGAAGCGGTCCGTCCAGGTGCTGGGCACCACCGCGCCCACCCGACTGCGCACGCGGTGCAGGAAGTCCTCGATACCGACGTAGGCGTTGACGGCGTCGTGCAGGGCCGTCTCGGAGAACTCCAGCATCGACCGGTAGTGCGCACTGCCCAGGTAGTACCGCAGTTCGGCGGGCCGCACCCGCTCCAGCACCGCCGACATCGACAGCACGTTGCCCAGCGACTTGCTCATCTTCTCGCCGCCGAGGGTGACCCAGCCGTTGTGCAGCCAATAGTTCGCGAATCCGTCTCCGGCGGCACGGCTCTGAGCGATCTCGTTCTCGTGGTGCGGGAAGACCAGGTCCATCCCGCCGCAGTGGATGTCGAATTCGGTGCCGAGGTAGGACCGGGCCATCGCCGAACACTCCAGATGCCAGCCCGGCCGGCCCGGGCCCCAGGGCGTCGGCCAGCTGGGCTCCCCGGGCTTGGCGCCCTTCCACAGCGTGAAGTCGCGCGGATCGCGTTTGCCGGTGGCGACACCCTCGCCCTGATGCACGTCGTCGATCCGGTGACCGGACAGCTGGCCGTACTCGGGGTAGCTGAGCACGTCGAAGTACACGTCGCCGCCTCCGGCGTAGGCGTGACCCCGCTCGATCAGCCGCTCGATCAGCTCGACCATCTGGGTGATGTGCCCGGTGGCGCGGGGCTCGGCCGACGGGGGCAGCACGCCCAGCGCCTCGTAGGCGGCGGTGAACTCTCGTTCGTAGGTGGCGGCCCACTCCCACCAGGGCCGGCCCGCCGCGGCAGCCTTGGTCAGGATCTTGTCGTCGATGTCGGTCACGTTGCGGACGAAGGCGACGTCGTACCCGCGGGCGGTCAGCCAGCGGCGCAACACGTCGAACGCAACACCGCTGCGAACGTGACCGATGTGGGGGGCCGCCTGGACGGTGGCACCGCATAGATAAATGGACACGTGGCCGGGCCGCAGCGGAACGAAGTCACGAACGGCGCCGGTTGCCGTGTCGTGCAGCCTCAGGCTGGGGCGATCGGTCACGACGGGCCAGCTTACCGGGCGAACGACGGGCCTCCGTCGTCACTGCACTTCGAGAACGCTCGTACCCCGCTCTATCAGGCGATTGCCAGGTGAGGGCACCTCTTGCCACATGTGTGGACAGGCGGTCACCGGTGGCATATATTGCGGCTGTGACTAATCGTCTGGTGGCTGTCTCTGGCGCCCTTCTGGCTGCGGCCGCAATCGCATCATCCGGCACCGCGTTCGCCGATGAGCCAAACAACAACAACCAGCCCCAGCCTCAGCCCGCAGAGGTTGTGTCCGCCCCGGCCGAGCAGCCGGAGGGCGCAGGTATCCCGGTCGAGCATCAGGAGGCGATGCAGGAGGCCCAGGCCGAGCAGCAGCGCCAGCAGGCCGAGCAACAGGCCGACCAGATGGGTCAGACCGCCTCTACCGCCGGCGCGAGCGCCAGCACCGCGAGCATGGCTGCGATGGGTCCCCAGATCGGCATGCAGATGGCGATGATGGCCCCGATGTTGGCGATGTACGCCCCGATGATGGGTATGCCCCTGCTGACCTCCGGCCTGGGCAGCCTGGGAGCGGCCAACGGTGCCGGTGCCGGCGCGCAAGCCGCCACCCAGGCCGCCACAGACGCGGCCGGTTCGGCCGCGGCCACGGACCCCTTCGCTCTGACCACACCGGCCGAGGTTCCGACGTCCCTGGCCTCTGACTTGGGCCTGGGCCACGACTTCACCCCCGTCCTCGACCCGTCGCTTCTGTCGGATCCCTTCCTCGGGGCCGGAGCTGACACGGCTGGCGGAGTTATCGACGCCGCTGGCGCTGGAGCTGACGCCGCTGCCACGGGTGCTGCTGCGGGAGCCGACGCTGCCGCTGCGGGAGCTGACGCTGCCACCAACATTGGTCTCGACACTGCCGGCGCCGTTGGGGACACCGTCGCTCAGGGCGCCGGTGACATCGGCGCAGCCGTTGCCACCGAAGCCACCTGCGGCGTCCTCGGCGCCCTCTTCGGCGTCTGCTGATCCGCTCCGCGCGAACTAGCGCGGCACCACCAGCGCGGTAGCCACCGCAGCCAGTCCCTCACCACGGCCGGTCAATCCGAGTCCGTCGGTGGTGGTCGCCGACACCGAAACCGGCGCCCCCAGCAGGTCGGACAGCAGTTGCTGCGCCTCGGCCCGGCGCGGCCCGATCTTCGGCCGGTTACCGATGACCTGCACCGCGGCATTGCCGATCGCGAATCCGTTGTCTGCGAGCAGCCCGTGCACATGTCCGAGCATGACGGCACCGGTCACCTGCGCCCATCGTGGATCGTCGACACCGAAGACCGTGCCCAGGTCCCCCAACCCGGCCGCCGAGAGCAGCGCGTCGCACAATGCGTGCGCGGCGACGTCGCCGTCGGAATGCCCGGCGCAGCCGTCGGCATCGTCGAACAACAGTCCCAGCAGCCAGCAGGGCCGCCCCGGCTCGATCGGATGCACGTCAGTGCCCAGGCCGACCCGCGGCAGCGCTGTCATCGGCTCAGCACCGCCTCGGCGAGCACCGCGTCGAGCGCGGTGGTGATTTTGAAGGCCAGCGGGTCGCCCTCGACGACCTGGACCTGGCCTCCGACGTGTTCGACCATCGACGCGTCATCGGTGAACTGCATGCCCGCCCCGGCCTGCTGATAGGCCCGCAGCAGCAGTTCGGTGGCAAATCCCTGCGGGGTCTGAACAGCCCGCAGGCCGGTCCGCTCGGGCGTGCCCAGCACCACCCCGTTGGCGTCGACCGCCTTGATGGTGTCGGACACCGGCAGCGCCGGCACCACCGCGCGGTTTCCGGCGCGCAGGGCCTCGACCACCCGGACCACCAGGTCCGGCGGGGTCAACGGTCGTGCGGCATCGTGGACCAGAACGAATTCGGGTTCTCCGGCGCTTTCCAGCGCCAGCCGGACCGATTCGACGCGGTCGGCGCCACCGGCGACGACCGTGGCCGTGTGGCCGAGGATCAGCTTGGCCTCATCGGTGCGATCCGGCGGCACCGCGACCACGACTTCATCGACGACTCCGGATTCCCGCAGACCGGCGACAGTGCGCTCGACCAGCGTCATCCCGCCCAGTAGAAAAAAGGCTTTCGGAATTCCCGCCCCGAGCCGTACCCCCGACCCCGCGGCCGGGACCACCGCTACCGTGTTGGCCACGGATTTCCCGACGGCTCAGGACGACGCGGTAAGGACGCAGCGGTCACGACGCAGCGGCCAGCACCTCGTCAAGAATGATCTCTGCCTTGGCGTCGTCGGTGTTCTCCGCCAGTGCGAGTTCGCCGACCAGGATCTGGCGCGCCTTGGCCAGCATTCGCTTCTCGCCGGCCGACAGGCCACGCTCCTGGTCGCGACGCCACAGGTCACGAACGACTTCGGCAACCTTGTGCACGTCGCCGGAGGCCAGTTTCTCCAAGTTTGCTTTGTAACGGCGCGACCAGTTGGTCGGCTCCTCGGTGTGGGGGGCGCGCAGCACCTGGAAAACCTTGTCGAGGCCTTCCTGGCCCACAACGTCACGCACGCCGACATATTCGGCATTGTCAGCGGGAACTCGAACGGTGAGGTCGCCCTGCGCCACCTTCAGGACCAGGTACTCCTTTTGCTCACCTTTGATGGTCCGGGTTTCGATAGCCTCGATTAACGCTGCACCGTGGTGTGGATATACGACGGTGTCTCCGACCTTAAAGATCATCTGAATTGAGCCCCTTTCGCTACCCCATGCTAACACGTCGCCCAGACACCCGACCAACAACGGCGCAGGTCAGGGGCCATCGCAGCCCCAGAGGGGGGTTGACACCCAGGCGGAAGCGTGCATCCCGGAGCCGGGTTGGACCGGCGTGGCGCCCCTTGAAGTCCGTTGTGGGCCACCGGCAACCCTGAGCTACCGCCATGTCGAAGTTGCTACTACAGTGCATAGTCACTAGCCGTGACAGCGCTCCCGCACGCTCGCGTGAGTGCCGTCCCGACCGCCGAGCAGGAGACCGCACGTGAACGTGTTCAACAAGGCCTTCAACAAGGCTGCGATCGGCCTGATTGCGGCCGCGGCGCTCGCCGGATGCAGCGCCGGACAGATTTCGCAGTCCGCCGACCAGGCGTCCGCGGTGAACGGCGCCGCAGCCTCCTCCGGCGACCTGGCGCTGCGTGACGTGCGCATCCAGGCGGTGCAGACCGGCGACATGCTGGAGGCCGGCAACACCGTCGACCTGCTGTTCGTCGCCGCCAACCAGTCGCCGGACAAGGGCGATGAGCTGACCGCTATCAGCACGCCGGTCGGCAAGGTGTCGGTGACCGGCAACCGGACGGTGCCCGCCGGCGGCACCCTGGTCGTCAGCGCCCCGGCCGGCCCCGACCTGCCGACCGCTCCCGCCTCCAAGGCGCTGCCGGAAGTCACCGGCGCCAGCAACGCGGCTGCCACGGTGACCCTGGACGAGGCGATCAGCAACGGGCTGAACTACGAGTTCACCTTCGACTTCAAGAACGCCGGCCCGATCCGTGTGGCCGTGCCGATCTCGGCAGGCGTTCCCTCGCACCGCTGACCCTCGCGTCGTAGGCCGACGCTGTCGGTCCCACCGGCTACGGTCAGCGGGTGGCCAAGGCTCGTTCGCTCTATCGCTGCTCCGAATGCGGGAACACAACCGCAAAATGGGTGGGCCGCTGCCCGGAGTGCGGCAGCTGGGGTGGCATCGACCCGGTGTCGGAGGCGGCCGTGCCGGCGGGTGGTTTGCGCCCCGCGGCGCCCGCACGGCCCGCGGTTCCGATCAGCTCCATCGCAGCGGGCCGCTCCCGCCCCGAACCGACCGGAGTGGCCGAACTCGACCGGGTACTCGGCGGCGGGATAGTCCCCGGCTCGGTCACACTGCTGGCCGGAGATCCCGGCGTCGGCAAATCCACCCTGCTGCTCGAGGTCGCCCATCGCTGGGCGTTGGCCGGGCGGCGGGCGCTGTACGTCTCCGGTGAGGAGTCCGGCGGACAGATCCGGCTGCGCGCCGAACGCACCGGCTGCAGCCACGACGAGATCTACCTGGCCTCCGAATCGGACCTGCAGACCGTGCTGGGCCACATCGAGGCGGTGCGGCCGACGCTGGTGGTAGTCGATTCCGTGCAGACCATCGCGGCCGCCGACACCGACGGGGTGGCTGGCGGGGTCACCCAGGTGCGCGCCGTCACGGCCGCCCTGACCGCGGCCGCCAAGGCCGCCGACGTCGCGCTGATCCTGGTCGGCCACGTGACCAAGGACGGCGCGATCGCCGGTCCGCGGTCACTGGAACACCTCGTCGACGTGGTGTTGCACTTCGAAGGCGACCGCCACTCGGTGCTGCGGATGGTGCGGGCAGTCAAGAATCGCTTCGGGGCCACCGACGAGGTGGGCTGCTTCCTGCTCCGCGACAGCGGTATCGAAGGGATCGCCGATCCGTCCGGGCTGTTCCTGGAGCAGCGCAGCGAACCGGTACCCGGCACCGCGATCACCGTGGCACTGGACGGCAAGCGCCCCATGATCGGCGAGGTGCAGGCCCTGCTGGCCACCCCGGCGGGTGGATCGCCGCGCCGCGCGGTCAGCGGCATCGACCACGCCCGGGCCGCCATGATCACCGCCGTGCTCGACAAGCACGCGGAGCTGCCGATCGCCGCCGCCGACATCTACCTGTCCACCGTGGGCGGCATGCGACTGACCGATCCTTCAACAGATCTGGCCGTCGCGATCGCCCTGGCCTCGGCCTACGCGGGCCTGCCGCTGCCGGCGACCACCGTGGTGGTCGGCGAGGTGGGCCTGGCCGGCGACCTTCGCCCGGTCAGCGGTATGGACCGGCGTCTGATCGAGGCGTCGCGGCTCGGGTTCACCACCGCGCTGACGCCCCCGGGCGCCCCGGCCAACGTGGGTGGCCTGCGCACGCTGGTGGCGGCCAATATCGTTGCAGCCCTTCAACACCTGAAAGACATCGCGGACCCTCGCAGCAGACAGGCACCGCCGCAGTTACTGGATCGGGCCTAGCGCTCAGTTACCCGGCGGCGGCGCATCCGGTGCCGGGACGTCCGCACCTGGCGGCGGCGCATCCGGCAACGGCTCGGTCAGCATGAATGGCACCGTCGCGGAGCGCAGATTGCCCAGTTGGACGACCAGGTTGTAGGTCCCCGGCCCGATCGGCTGCCGCGGCAGCGGGCACTGCGGCGCCGAACCCATGCCGGTCCAGGTCACCGTGGTCGTCACCTGCTCACCCGGGTCGAAGGTCTTGACCAGGGTCTCGTTCGACGGCGCGCAGTCCAGGTTCGACCACAGCCGCTGGTTGTCCAGCGAGTAGACGTAGGCGGCCAGCACGGCAGCGCCCACATCACGCTTGCAGGCGACCAGGCCGATGTTGGTGACCACCATGGTGAACTGGGGCTGCTCACCCACCGCGTACTGCGGACCGGTGATGCCCTTGACCGCCAGCGTCGAGTCGGGGCAGTCGTCGCCCTCCTTGAGCACCGGGGGCGGGATCACCGCGGCGGTCGGGGTCGCCGACGGTGGAGGCGCCTGCTCGGCCGGTGCCACCACCGGCGTCTTGACCTCTTCCGGTGATGCGCCTTGAGGCTTGGCATTCTGGGCGGCGGTCGTCTTGTTGCCGGCGGCGCTGTCGGCGCCCGCACTGCCGTGCATGACAGCGAAGATGATGAGCGACACCACCCCGATTACTGCGACCGCGATGCCCAACGCCAAGCCGCGGCGTCGCCAATAGATCTGCGAAGGCAGCGGACCCTGCGGTTCCAAATCGATCACGTTCTCACGGTAGGTCGCTCTCACCGAGAGTTGTCCGACCCTTCGCGGCGTGTCGTTGCCTCGTTGTGACCTTCGGCGACTATTCGGGCCCGGCAATGCGGCGGTTCCAGCTTCGCCTCTCCTTCGTCCAGCCTCGCTGAACCGCCCTAATCGCCGATGTTGCCGAGATGCCCGCGGGCCTGCACCCGCCCGTCGCCCAGGTGGTAGGTGGCGCCGACGATCGCCAGCGTCCCGGCCTCGATCTGGTCGGCAATGATTGTGGAGCGCGCGGCAAGTTGCGTCACGGTCTCGTTGACGTGGCGGATCTCGAACTCGTCGACACCGCTGAGCCCTTCCCGGCGGCCCACCAGGATCGACGAGGTGACCCGTTCGACGATGTCGCGCAGGTATCCGCCCGGTACCTCACCTTTGTCCAGGGCCGCCAGCGCGGCCTTCACCGCCCCGCAGCTGTCGTGACCGAGCACGACGATCAGCGGCACGTCGAGCACCGCCACCCCGAACTCGATCGAACCCAAGACCGCGGCGTCGATGACATGCCCGGCGGTACGGACCACGAACATGTCGCCCAGGCCCTGATCGAAGATGATCTCGGCCGCCACCCGGCTGTCGCCGCAACCGAACACCACCGCCGTCGGCTTCTGCCCCACCGCCAGGCTGGCCCGGCGTTCGATGCTCTGACTGGGATGCGCGGGCTGTCCGGCTACGAAGCGGTCGTTACCCTCCTTGAGTGCTTTCCAAGCTGCTATCGGGTTTGAATTGGGCATGCTCGATATTGTGCACGGGCGCGGGTTCTGGCGCACGATGAGCATCGATCCGCACGACCTGATCAGCTGGTTCGCCTCCGCCGAACGCGACCTGCCCTGGCGGGCGCCCGACGTCACGCCGTGGCAGATCCTGGTCAGCGAATTCATGCTGCAGCAGACCCCGGTATCGCGGGTGCTGCCGATCTGGCCGGACTGGGTGACTCGCTGGCCGACACCATCGGCGACGGCGGCCGCCACCGCGGCCGATGTGTTGCGGGCCTGGGGAAAGCTCGGCTACCCGCGCCGGGCCAAACGGTTGCACGAATGCGCCGCCGTCATCAGCCGTGACTTCGCCGACGTGGTCCCCGACGACGTCGACGTCCTACAGCAACTGCCCGGGATCGGCAGCTACACCGCGCGGGCAGTGGCCGCCTTCGCTTACCGCAAGCCAGTTCCGGTGGTGGACACCAACGTTCGCCGAGTGGTAGCCCGGGCCGTGCACGGGCGCGCCGAGGCCGCAGCACCCTCGACGAAGCGCGATCACGCCGACGTCGGCGCCCTCCTGGCCCTACTACCCAAATCCGATCGGGCCGCGCGGTTCTCGGCGGCGCTGATGGAGCTGGGCGCCCTGGTCTGCACCGCCAGAGCACCGAGCTGCGCCGTGTGTCCGTTGCGCTCGTGTGCGTGGCGAGAGAGCGGCTTCCCACCCGGCGACGCCCCGAAGCGCCCCGCCCAACGCTATGCCGGCACCGACCGTCAAGCGCGTGGACGCCTGCTGGATGTATTGCGGAACAACGAATTTCCAGTTTCACGAGCCGAACTGGACGTGGCATGGCCGGTTGACACCGTGCAGCGTGACCGGGCCCTGGCCTCACTGTTGGCCGACGGCCTGGTGGAACAGATCACGGACGGCCGGTTCGCGCTGCCCGGTCAGGACAGGAACGACTCGACGGCGTCGCGATAGACCTGCGGCGCGTCGTCGTGCACCAGATGACCGGCCTGCGGAACGTGCAGGTAGGTGCTGTCGGGCCCGATGCGGTGCATTTCGCGCATCTGCCCCGTCGGCGTCACGGAGTTGCCGGCCTCGATCAGCAGCGCCGGCGCACGCACCGCGCGCCACTGATTCCAGTAGTCGCGGGTGCCCCATTCGGCGGCGATCTGCACCCAGCGTCCCGGCTGACCGTGCAGTCGCCAGCCGGTCGCGGTCCGGTCGAAGGCTTCCAGGAAGTACCGCCCGGCCACGTCCCCGAATTCGGCGATCACGTCCTCGGCACGGGTGAATTCGACGGGCAGCGCGTGCGCCCACGGCTCCCACGCGCCGGTGGTGAGGCCGCGAAAGTCTGGTGCCATGTCCTCCACCACCACCGCCGTGACGAGCTCGGGACGCTGCCCCGCCAGGCACCACGAGTGCAGTCCCCCCATCGAGTGCCCCACCAGCCGCACCGGCTCACGCAGCGACTCCACCGCGGCGGCCAGGTCGGACACGAAGCGTTCGGTGGAGATCGGATACGGGTCTTCGACGTCGCGACCGCGGTGCCAGGGCGCGTCGTAGGTGTAAACCGCCCCCAGCCGGGTCAGCCACGGCAGCTGTCGCGGCCAGGTGCTGCCGCGGCCCATCAGCCCGTGAACCAGGACCAGCGGGGCACCCTGTCCGCCGCGATAGGTCAGCAGCTCGCTCGACGCGGTGTTCACCCGGGGCACGGTAGCCTAGGCCCATGTCAGTGGTGAAGATCAATGCAATCGAGGTGCCCGCCGACGCCGGGCCCGAACTGGAGAAACGGTTCGCAAATCGCGCGCACGCGGTGGAGAACCAGCCCGGTTTTCTTGGCTTCCAGCTGCTGCGCCCGGTCAAGGGCGACGACCGCTACTTCGTGGTGACGCACTGGGAGTCCGACGAAGCGTTCCAGGCGTGGGCACAGGGACCCGCCGCCGAAGCCCACGCCGGGCAGCGAGCCAACCCGGTGGCGACCGGGGCATCGTTGCTCGAATTCGAGGTCGTGTTGGACGTGGCCGGAACCGCCACCCGGGCGTAGCCCGTGCGGCGTTCCATCGCGGCCTGGAAGACCGCTGTAACCCTTACCGCCCTTGCAGCGCTGGCCGCCGGCTGCGCCCCCTCCCCCGCGTCGCCTGCGGACCCGGGCGCCGGCGAGGTGACGATCTCCACCAAGACGCCGCCCGGCCTGCGTGCCAAGCAGACCATGGACATGCTGAACTCCGACTGGCCGATCGGGCCGATCGGGGTGGCCACCCTGGCCGCGCCGGACAAGGTCGAGCAGGTGGTCACGACCATGGAATCGCTGTGGTGGGACCGCCCGTTCCACCTCGACAGCGTCGACATCCGGGCCGGTGCGGCCACGCTGCACCTCACCACGTCCTACGGCGCCCGTCAGGACATCCGGCTGCGCACCGATGACAACGGCATGGTGGACCTGTTCAAACCGACCACCGAGGCGCCACCGATCCACTCGTGGCACGACGTCGACGCGGTGCTGAGCCGGACCGGCGCCCGCTACTCCTACCAGGCCTCGCGCATCGAGGGCGGCGAGTGCAAACGGGTGGCCGGCACCAACACCGGTCAATCTCTGCCGCTGGCGTCGATCTTCAAGCTGTACGTGCTGTTGGCGGTGGCCAACGAGGTCAAGGCCGGGGCGGTGTCCTGGGACGACCAGCTGACCATCACCGGCCGGGCCAAGGTGGTCGGCTCGTCCGGCCTGGAGGAACTGCCCGACGGTGCGCACGTGTCGGTGCGCAGGGCGGCCGAGAAGATGATCGCCACCAGCGACAACATGGCAACCGATCTGCTGATCGACCACGTGGGCACCCGCGCCGTCGAGCGGGCGCTGGTCGCCGCCGGACATCACGACCCGGCCAGCATGACGCCGTTTCCGACCATGTACGAGTTGTTCTCGGTGGGCTGGGGCAAACCCGACCTGCGTGAGCAGTGGCAGCACGGTTCACCACAGGAGCGGGCAAAGCTGTTGCAGCAGGCCAACTCCCGGCCGTATGAACCGGATCCGATCCGCGCGCATGTCCCGGCCTCGGCGTACGGCGCGGAGTGGTACGGCAGCGCCGAGGACATCTGCCGGGTGCACGTCGCCCTGCAGGCCGGGGCGGTGGGCAAGGCCGCGCCGGTCAAGGAGATCATGTCCGCGGTCCGCGGCATCGACCTGCCCCGCGCCGACTGGCCCTATATCGGGGCGAAGGCCGGCGGCCTGCCCGGGGACCTGACCTTCAGCTGGTACGCCCTGGACCGGGGCGGGCAGCCCTGGGTGGTCAGTTTCCAGCTGAACTGGCCGCGTGATCACGGCAAGAGCGTCGGCAGCTGGATGCTGCAGGTCGCCAAGCAGGCGTTCGGCCTGCTGCCGGTCCGGAGCTAGCCCGAACCGCTCGGATAGTGCAACCAGGAAGGTTCCTCATGCCACAACTGGTCCGTGTGCAGAACTTCAGCATTTCCAGTGACGGATACGGCGCCGGGGAAGGGCAAAGCCTCGAGCGTCCGTTCGGTCACGCCGATCCGGCGGACTTCATGTCCTGGGCGGGCGCCACCGCGCACTGGGTGAACCGGACCGATCCCGGCGGCAGCTACGGACTGGACGACTACATCACCCGCGACTGGGCCAACAACATCGGCGCAGAGATCATGGGGCGTAACAAATTCGGCCCGCAGCGAGGGCCGTGGGAAAACTACGACTGGCAGGGATGGTGGGGCGACGAACCCCCGTTCCGCACACCGGTGTTCGTCCTCACCCACCATGTGCGACCATCATTCACGCTGGGACACACCACATTCCATTTCCTCGACACGTCCGCCGAGGACGCGCTGGAGCGGGCATTGCCTGCGGCGGACGGCAAAGACGTGCGGATCGGCGGCGGTGTCGCCACGGTTCGCCAGTTCCTCGACGCCGACCTCATCGACACGATGCATGTCGCGGTGGCACCGGTCGAACTCGGCCGCGGGGAAAGGTTGTGGGCGAGCCCCGACGAACTTGTGGACCGCTTCCACCTTGAGCAGATCCCCAGCCCGAGCGGCGTGGTGCATCACTTCTTCTGGCGAAAAGGGCTCAGCTAACGGGTCAGCAGCGGAACGAGCAGTCACGAAAGCCCCCAATTCCTTACGGAAAAGGGGGCTTTTGTGACTGCTCGGTTTACTCCGCGGTCGGTGCGCCGGCCTTGGCCAGGTCGGCCGACTCCTCCGTCGGTTTCGGACCGCCGGCGAAGGTGAAGACCGCGTCCTCGATCGCGCCCTCCCCGTCCCAGTTGTCCACATCGACGGTCACCAGCTGACCAGGACCGATCTCCTCGAACAGGATCTTCTCGCTCAGCTGGTCCTCGATCTCGCGCTGGATGGTGCGCCGCAACGGACGCGCCCCCAACACGGGGTCGAAACCGCGCTTGGCCAACAGCGACTTGGCCTTGTCGGTGAGCGCGATGTCCATGTCCTTGGCCCGCAGCTGCTTGGCCACCCGGCCGATCATCAGGTCGACCATCTGGATGATCTCGTCCTGACTCAACTGGTGGAAGACGATGATGTCGTCGATCCGGTTGAGGAACTCCGGCCGGAAGTGCTTCTTGAGCTCGTCGTTGACCTTCTGCTTCATCCGCTCGTAGTTGTTCTCCCCGCCGCCCTGGGTGAAGCCCAGTCCGACGGCCTTGGAGATGTCGGAGGTACCCAGGTTGGAGGTGAAGATCAACACGGTGTTCTTGAAGTCCACCGTGCGGCCCTGACCGTCGGTGAGCCGGCCGTCCTCGAGGACCTGCAACAGGCTGTTGTAGATCTCCTGGTGGGCCTTCTCGATCTCGTCGAACAGCACCACCGAGAACGGCTTGCGCCGCACCTTCTCGGTCAGCTGGCCGCCCTCCTCGTAGCCGACGTAGCCCGGAGGGGCACCGAACAGCCGCGAGGCGGTGAACCGGTCGTGGAACTCGCCCATGTCGATCTGGATGAGCGCGTCGTCGTCGCCGAACAGGAACTCTGCCAGCGCCTTGGACAGCTCGGTCTTACCGACACCGGACGGGCCGGCGAAGATGAACGAGCCCGACGGCCGCTTGGGGTCCTTCAACCCGGCACGGGTACGCCGGATCGCCTTGGACACGGCCTTGACGGCATCGCCCTGGCCGATGATCCGCTTGTGCAGCTCGTCTTCCATCCGCAGCAGGCGAGTGGTCTCGGCCTCGGTCAACTTGAACACCGGGATGCCGGTCCAGTTTCCCAGCACCTCGGCGATCTGCTCGTCGTCGACTTCCGCGACCACGTCGAGATCACCGGAACGCCACTGCTTTTCACGCTCAGCCCGCTGCCCGACCAGTTGCTTCTCACGGTCTCGCAGGCTCGCGGCCTTCTCGAAGTCCTGCGCGTCGATCGCCGATTCCTTCTCCCGACGAGCGTCGGCGATCTTCTCGTCGAACTCGCGCAGGTCCGGCGGCGCGGTCATCCGGCGGATCCGCATCCGCGCACCGGCCTCGTCGATCAGGTCGATGGCCTTGTCCGGCAGGAACCGGTCGTTGATGTAGCGGTCGGCCAACGTTGCTGCCGCCACCAGCGCGGAGTCCGAGATCGACACCCGGTGGTGTGCCTCGTAGCGGTCCCGCAGGCCCTTGAGGATCTCGATGGTGTGCTCGACAGTGGGCTCACCGACCTGCACCGGCTGGAACCGGCGCTCCAGGGCGGCGTCCTTCTCGATGTACTTGCGGTACTCGTCGAGCGTGGTGGCACCGATGGTCTGCAGCTCACCGCGAGCCAGCTTGGGCTTGAGGATCGAGGCCGCGTCGATCGCGCCCTCGGCAGCACCGGCCCCGACCAGCGTGTGCAGCTCGTCGATGAACAGGATGATGTCGCCGCGGGTGTTGATCTCCTTGAGGACCTTCTTCAGCCGCTCCTCGAAGTCACCGCGGTAACGGCTGCCGGCCACCAGTGAACCCAGGTCCAGGGTGTAGAGCTGCTTGTCCTTCAGTGTCTCCGGAACCTCGCCGGCCACGATGGCCTGCGCCAGCCCCTCGACGACGGCCGTCTTGCCGACGCCGGGCTCACCGATGAGCACCGGGTTGTTCTTGGTGCGCCGGCTCAGCACCTGCATGACCCGCTCGATTTCCTTCTCCCGGCCGATGACCGGGTCGAGCTTGCCCTCCATGGCCGCCGCGGTCAGGTTGCGACCGAACTGGTCGAGCACCAACGACGTCGACGGTGAGCCGGACTCCCCGCCCCGGCCACCGGTGCCGGCTTCGGCGGTCTCCTTGCCCTGGTAGCCGCTCAGCAGCTGGATCACCTGCTGGCGCACCCGGGTCAGGTCCGCGCCCAGCTTGACCAGCACCTGGGCCGCGACACCCTCGCCCTCACGGATCAGGCCGAGCAGAATGTGCTCGGTGCCGATGTAGTTGTGGCCGAGCTGCAGCGCCTCGCGCAGGCTCAGCTCGAGCACCTTCTTCGCACGCGGCGTGAACGGGATATGGCCGGACGGCGCCTGCTGGCCCTGGCCGATGATCTCCTCGACCTGGCTGCGCACCCCCTCCAGGGAGATGCCCAGAGATTCCAGCGACTTGGCGGCGACGCCCTCACCCTCGTGAATCAGGCCCAGCAGGATGTGCTCGGTCCCGATGTAGTTGTGGTTGAGCATCCGGGCTTCTTCCTGAGCCAAGACGACAACCCGACGGGCACGGTCGGTAAATCTTTCGAACATCGGTGGCTACCTGCTCTCCCTCACCATCGGTACCTGCTGGGCCTCGGCTCGGCCTGGCGTACCTGCCGTCCACTCTAATGGGCGGCGCAGCGCGCTGTGACCTGCCTTGCAGTGCGAACTGAATCGACCCGCGCCGGCGGCAGGCCCGAAAGGCCTGGCACCGGATACAAGAGACCAACGACCGAACCCCGGATTACGATTCCGCAGGCTCGCCGGGTTCGCCAGAAGCGAAAAGCCGGACTCATACGGCGGTCCCAGCTTCGGCTCTCCTTCGTCGAGCCTCGCTGAACCGCCGGCTCAGGTGGCGGCGTGGAATGCGTCGATGATGTCGGCCGGGATACGGCCACGAGTGGACACGTTGTGCCCGTTGCGGCGGGCCCATTCACGGATCGCAGCGCTCTGCTCACGGTCGATCGTGCCGCGACGGCCACCACCGGTCCGCCCCCGCCGACGCCCCCCGACGCGACGACCGGCGTCGGCCCACTTCTTCAAGTCCGCGCGCAGTTTTCCGGCATTCTTGCTAGAAAGGTCAATCTCGTAGGTTACCCCGTCCAGTCCGAATTCAACTGTTTCGTCGGCGGCACCCTCACCATCGAAATCATCGATCAAGGTGACGGTCACTTTTTTCGCCATTGGTTACCCCTTGGTTAGCTTTCCTGTGCGGAAACTGTACGCAAGCCGTAATCGACCCCGACGACTAATGTGCCATAAAAATACGGTCGCTTCAACACAGCAGGCAGCGGCGTCGTTCAGTTGCCTGCACGACGAACAATCGGGAACAAAACCGTGTCCCTAATTGACAGACCGGTCAACACCATCAGCAACCTGTCAATGCCCATTCCGGTGCCGGTACAGGGCGGCATCGCGTGTTCCATCGCGGTCAGGAAGTCCTCGTCGAGTGCCATCGCCTCGTCGTCGCCGGCCGCCGCTGCCCGGGCCTGGGCCTCGAAGCGCTCACGCTGCACCACCGGGTCGACGAGCTCTGAGTAGCCGGTGGCGAGTTCGACACCGCGCATGTAGAGGTCCCATTTCTCGGTGACGCCCTCGATAGTGCGGTGTTGGCGGGTAAGCGGTGTGGTTTCGACCGGGAAGTCCCTGACGAAGGTCGGGGCGTTCAGGTCATTGCCGACGGCGTGTTCCCACAACTCCTCGACCAGCTTGCCGTGGCCGTAACCGCGATCGGTGGGAATCTCCACACCGAGGCGATCCGCGATCGCCCACAGCTCGGCCGCCGAGGTCGCCGGGGTGATGTCTTCGCCGAGTGCGGCCGACAGCGACGGATACATTTCAACCGTCGCCCATTCGCCGTCAATGTCATAGACGCTGCCGTCGGGCAGGGGCAGTTGACGGGTGCCGATCACCTCGTCGGCGACTTCTTGAATAATTTCGCGGGTCGCCACGGCCGAGTCATCGTAGGTGCCATAGGCCTGGTAGGTCTCCAACATCGAAAATTCGGGCGAATGGGTGGAATCGACACCTTCGTTTCGGAACACGCGATTGAGTTCGAAGACTCGATCGAACCCGCCGACAACGCAGCGTTTCAGGAACAGCTCGGGTGCGATTCGCAGGTAAAGGTCCGTGTCGAGGGCGTTCGAATGGGTGATGAACGGCCGGGCCGCCGCGCCACCGGCCAATGTCTGCAACATCGGTGTTTCGACCTCGAGGAATCCGCGGCGCTCCAGCGCATTGCGCACCGCGCGAATGACGGCGATGCGCTGACGGGCCACAGTGCGCGCCTCAGGGCGGACGATCAGGTCGACATAGCGCTGACGGACCCGGGATTCCTCGCTCATCTCCTTGTGCGCGACCGGCAGCGGCCGCAGCGACTTGGACGCCATCTGCCAGGAGTCGCCGAGTACCGACAGTTCGCCGCGGCGTGAGCTGATCACCTCACCGTGCACGAACACGATGTCGCCGAGGTCGACGTCGGCCTTCCACGCCTCCAGGGACTGCTCTCCGACACTGGCCAGACTGATCATCACCTGCAGTTGGGTTCCGTCGCCCTCCTGCAGGGTGGCGAAGCAGAGTTTGCCCGAGTTACGGGCGAACACCACCCGGCCGGCGACGCCGACGATGTCACCGGTGGTGCTGTCGGGGGCCAGGTCCGGGTAGCCGGCCCGGATCTCGGCGAGGGTGTGGGTACGGTCCACCGCCACCGGGTACGGGTCACGACCCTGCGCGAGCAACCGCGTCCGCTTGTCACGGCGAATTCGGAACTGCTCGGGAAGGTCCTCGGAAGGGGAAGAGTCGTCCTGCGTCGGGAGGGGTGTATCAGCAGAGCTCACGGCCTGTCAGCTTAGTAGAACGCCACCGGGGCGTTTCGGCCCGACCGTGCTCAACGCGCGGGCCGGAGCTTGCCCCGCTGGCTGTCCCGGTTGCGCTCGAACACCAGCCGCAGCCCGTCCAGGGTGAGGTTGGCGTCGTAGTGGTCGACCGTCTCCAGATCGGGCAGCAACAGCGGTGCGGCATGCCCGGTGGCCACCACGGTCCCGTTGTCGGCGAAGTCGGGCACCTCATCGCGGACTCGGCGCACCAGCCCGTCGACCAGCCCGGCGAATCCGAACACCGCGCCGGCCTGCATGCATTCGACGGTGTTCTTGCCGATCACCGAGCGCGGGCGGGTGAGTTCGACGCGGCGCAGCCCGGCGGAGCGGGCCGCGGCGGCATCCGATGAGATCTGGACGCCGGGAGCGATGGCCCCGCCGAGGAACTCCCCCTTGGCCGACACCACGTCGACGCAGATCGACGAACCGAAGTCGACGACGATGGCCGCCGTCTTGAATTTGTGGAAGGCCGCCAGGCTGTTGACGATCCGGTCGGCGCCGACTTCCTTGGGGTTGTCCACCAGCAGCGGGATGCCGGTGCGCACACCCGGTTCGATCAACACCGCGGGCACCGACGGCCAATACTGGTCCAGCATCAGCCGCACCTCGTGCAGCACCGACGGCACGGTCGACAGCGCGGCCGCGCCGGTGAGCTGTTCGCCGTCGTCGCCGATCAGGCCGTCCAGGGTCAGCGCCAGCTCGTCGGCGGTGATCTCCGCCTCGGTGCGAATTCGCCACTGCTGCACGACGTTTCCGTGCTCACCCGACCCGGAGATCAGACCGATGACGGTGTGGGTGTTGCGGACGTCGATAGCAAGCAGCACGGCTACCGCACGCTTCTGGGGGAAAGCAGCTCCGCAGCGTTGTCGGGGACGAAGGCCGGGTCGGTGCCGAGGTCGACCTGCTTGTTGTCGGAGTCGACGAACACGATGCGGGGCTGGTAGCGACGTGCCTCGGCGTCGTCCATGGTGCCGTAGGCGATCAGGATCACCAGGTCACCGGGGTGAATCAGATGCGCTGCCGCACCGTTGATTCCGATGATTCCAGTGCCCCGGTCCCCGGTGATGGCGTAGGTGACCAGCCGAGCGCCGTTGTCGATGTCGACGATGGTCACCTGCTCGCCCTCGATCAGGTCGGCGGCCTCCATCAGATCAGCGTCAATGGTCACCGAGCCGACGTAGTGCAGGTCGGCCTGGGTGACCGTGGCACGGTGAATCTTCGACTTGAGCATCGTCCGAAACATCAATTCCTCCGGGTTGATACGTCGGTTCCAGCTTCGTCTCTCCTCCGTCGAGCCTCGCTGAACCGCCGGGTTGATACGTGATTGCCGTCCGAACCGGCGAACGCCTCGTCGGCGGGAGATCCGAGTGTGATGGCCGCGTTGTCGAGCAGTCGGGTCGCTCCGACGCGGGCGGCGATCAGCAGGCGGCCCGGCCCATCGGTGGGCGCCGGCTCAAGGCCGGGGCCCCGCACCTGCAGGTAGTCGACCTCGACCTCGGGCGAGGCGGCCAGCACCGCCGCGGCGGCGTCGAGCGCCGCGGCCGGCCCGCCCGGCGCGGCGTACTCGCCGGCGGCCAGTGCCGCCGACAGCACCGTCGCGGCCTCGCGCTGCGCGGAGTCGAGGTAGCGGTTGCGCGACGACATCGCCAGGCCGTCGTGTTCGCGCACCGTCGGCACGCCCACCACGGTCACGTCGAGGTTGAGGTCGTCGACCATCTGACGCACCAGCACCAGCTGCTGGTAGTCCTTCTCCCCGAAGAACACCCGGTCGGGCTGCACGATCGAGAGCAGCTTGCACACCACGGTGAGCATCCCGGCGAAATGTGTTGGGCGCGCGGCACCTTCGAGCTCGGCGCCCAGCGGTCCCGGGTGCACCGCGGTGCGCGGGCCGCACGGGTACATGGCCGCGGCGGTCGGGGTGAAGGCCAACTCGACGCCTTCGGCGCGCAGCAGGGCCAGGTCATCGTCGAGGGTGCGCGGGTAGGCGTCGAGGTCCTCGCCGGCGCCGAACTGCAGCGGGTTGACGAAGATCGACACCACCACCACCGAGCCGGGCACCCGCTGCGCGGCCCGGACCAGGGACAGGTGGCCGTCGTGCAGGGCACCCATGGTGGGCACCAGCATCACCCGGCGACCGGTCGCGCGCAGCGCCCGGGTGACCCGGGCGATCTCGTCGGGCCGTGCGTAGACGTTGAGCCCACCGCGGTCGAAGGTGGGCGCGTTCGGCCTCACCGGGCCAGCACCGTCAGCACGTCGTCGCCGGCGCCGGCGCGGTGCGCGGTGCGCAGCGCGTTGGTGCGGTACGCCTCGGCCAGATCCGCGTCCACACCAGCCAGGGCATCCAGGTGGCGGGCCAGGGTGGCGGAGTCTCCGCGGGCCACCGGCCCGGTCAGCGCGGCCCGGCCGTCTCGCAGGGTGTTGGCCAGCGCGGCGGCCACGAGCGGTCCCAGCACTCGTTCGGCGATACCGTCGGGATCCTCGATGCCCAGGCGTCCCGGCAGGGCCGCCCGCAACGCCGCCAGCGCGTCGTCGATCACGGTGACCACGTGGTTTCCGCCGTGGCACAGCGCTGCGTGGTAGAGGGTGCGGGCGGACTCGTCGACCCGGAACGGCGCGGCGCCGATCTCGCACGTCAGTGCCTCGGCGACGGCGTAACCGATCTCGTCGGCGGCGGTGATGCCGAAACAGCTGTCCGACAGCCGGTCGATGTCCTCGTCCGAACCGGTGAACGTCATCGCGGGGTGGATGGCCAGCGGCAGACAGCCCCGCTCGGTCAACGGCGCCAGCACGCCGATGCCGGCGGCGCCGGAGGTGTGTACGACGATCGTGCCGGGGCGCACCGCATCGGTGGCGGCCAAGCCGGAGACGATGCCGGCCAGTTCGGTGTCGGGCACGGCCAGCAGCAGCAACTCGGAGTCGCCGGCGACGTCGTGAGCCGCACGCACCAGGGTGTCGGGCAGTCGTCGTCGCGCCCGCTCGCGCGACTCCTCGGAGATGGCACTGCAGGCCACAACCACGTGCTCGGCGCGCTCCAACGCGACGCCCAACGCGGTGCCGACGCGGCCGGCCGAGATGAGGCCCACCTTGAGTCGGGCGGGCCGCAATCCGTCGAACTGCACCATGCAGACGACCTCACAGGTTCTCTTGGTTTCGTTCCAGTCCCGCGCTGCGGGTACCGGACGGTCGGGGCAGAGTCTATCCCGATCGGTCCCGCTCCGGCGAGTGACGTTGGTCGCAGGTAGGCGGCGTCAGTCCTCGCGACGGCGGCGCCGGCGGCCCTCGGTGGGGACGGGCTGCAGCCGGGCCAGCAGGTCAGCGACCGACTGACCGCCGGTGCTCGGTTCGCCGTCGGCGCTCGTCTCGGCGCCGCTGGAATGCCGCGACGCGGCCGGGGTGCTCTCGGGAGCCGGTTCCGGGGTCGGCGCGGGCGCGGGCGGCGGCGGCTCCACCGGGGCGGGCTGGGCTTGGTTGCCGGCCGCGTCAGCCGAATGCCGGGAATCTGCCCGCCGGCGCCGCCCTCCCTCGGGGGCGACAGGACCCGAATGGCGGCCGTGCCGGGACGGGGCTTCGGCGCTGTGATCGGGTGCGCCGGCCGCGTGGGCGCCCACCGGTTGGTCCTCGGAATGCCGGCTCTCGGTGGCGCCATGCCGACCGGATTCCCCGGACGCGTCGGGGAGGTCAGGGGACCAGTTACTTCCTGGGGCACCCGACGGAAGCCATTCCCCTTCCGCCCCAACGGGTTGCCAGGCCGGAGCCGGAGGAGGAGGAACCGGGGTCGGGGCCGGCGGCGGGGGCGGTACCGGAGCCGGGGCGGCCGCCGGTGCAGCCCACGGCTGCTGCGGTGGGGCCGGTGGCGGCGGTTCGGGCTCCCGGCGGTACTCGGGTTCCCGACGGGGCTCGGGTGGGACGAAGGGCTGCGGCGGTTGCGCCCAGCGGCCCGCCGCCGGCTGCGGCTGCGGGGTCTCGCCCGGGGCCCGACGCGGGCCCTCCTCGGCGGCCCGGCGATGCGAGCCACGGCGGTTGTCGCCGGGCGCGGCGGGCCCACCGGATTCGGGCTGGGGCACCGGAGGCATCTGAGGCACCGGAATCGTGCCGGTCGGTATCCGCACCTCCGGAACGTCGATGATCGGGTTCTCGGCGGTCTGAGTGACCGGATCCTCGGGGTAGTACGACGGGCCGGCCGGCGCCACCCGGGCGCCGGTGATCGATTCCCCGCCGGTCCGCGCCCAGTCGCTGTAGGCACGGACCGTGGTGCGCTCCTGCTCCAGCGCCGGCCGGTGACTCAGGTCGGCATCGAAGAGGATCTCCAGGTTGGTTCGCAGCGCGGACAGCTCGGTTCGCAACGCCGCGACCTCATCGGCGGCCTGAGCCCGCAGCTCCGAGGCCAGCTCGCGGCGCAGCTGCGACTCCACGGTCAGCTCGTACTCGCGCCGCGCCGAGATCTCACGGTCCAACTGCAGGTCGTAGACCAGCTTCAAGTCACGGGCGCGGGCCTGGTCCACATCGCTTTGCCGCCGGTAGATCACCGACACGAACGCCGCCGCGACCGCGGCCCAGAGCGCCACGATGACCGCCAGCTTGAGCAGCTCGACCCGACTGGTGAACACCAGCGCCGAACTCGCCGCGATCGCGAGGATCAGCAACGCTGTCATCAGCGTCCAGCCCGGCCTGCGAGCGCCACGCCGACCCGGGGCGCGGGACAGGACCGAATTCATCTGCGCCGCCCCACCTCGTCGCTTTTCTCCGTATCGTTGCCGGCCCGCATTGCCCGACTGTACCTGGACAAAGTCATTCCGCGTGTCGCCCCGCTCCGGCGATTCTCACCCGGGTTGATTTCCGTTCAACGGCCCGGACCGGCCGGAATCCAGGGGTGACTTACAGCAGTTCTCCAACCACAACGCGGCGACGAGCAACGCCAACGCGCAGGCGGCGGCAACCACCGCGCCACCGGTGTCCTCGGCGGCGACCTGCAGGGTCGACCGCTGCCGCAGCAGGTAGCCGACCACGCCGAGCCAGAAGCCCAGCACCAGCGCGCCCATCCAAGCCGACGCCTTGGCGACCACCACGGTGCGGGCCACCGCCAACGGATGCAGCCACCCCGGCCCGGCACCGATCTCGCCGTCCTCGATCTTCGACCGGACGTGGCGACCCCAGGCCGCCTCGGCGATCGCGACCACCAGCAGCGACGTCCCGGTCCACACGGTGATCGGCGGGAACCAGCGGTACAGCAGCCCGAGCGCCAGATAGCTGACGACAGCCACGACCGCAGCCGCGGCGATCACGTCTCGTCTGCGGGTCGGGCCCATCAGCCGTCTCCGGCCGGCGTGGGCCACTCCCGCCGCTCCAGCACCAGGTCGGTCAGGCGCGGTCCGGTGCGGTCGGCGGGCTCCAGTTCGTTCAGCAGATCCGCCACCGCGCACCGCCGGCCGGTCACGGTCAGCCGCGCATCCGGCTCGACCGCCAACCACGGCACCATCACGAAGGCGCGCAGATGCGCCAGCGGATGCGGCAGGCTCAGCCCCCCGGGAGAGGAGTCACGGGACAGCAGTTCCGTGCCGCCGGGTTCATCCGACGTCATGTCGCAGCAGCTGATCACGTCGATGTCCAGGGTTCGCGGTCCCCAACGTTCGCCGCGCACCCGGTCAGCGGCATGCTCCAGCTCGTGGGCCCGGTGCAGCCAGCCTGGTCCGTCGACGGCGGGGTCCTCGACGATCAGCACCGCGTTGAGGAAGCGGCCCTGATCGACCGCGCCCCACGCTTCGGTCTCGTACACACCGGACACCTCGCGCACCGCCGCGCCGAAGCCGTCGACCGCCGACTGCAGCCGGGCCAACCGGTCCCCGAGGTTGGAACCGATGGACAGAACAGCGCGCGTCATGCCGGGATCACCGTCCCCCGTCGATCGCGCCGCGACCGCCGCGCCACCACCGCCACGTCGTCGAAGCTGAGCGGGATGGGGGCGTGCGGCTTGTGCAGTGTCACCTCCACGGCCTGCACCCGCGCGTCGCCCATCACCTCGTCGGCGATCTCGGCGGCGACGGTCTCGATGAGGTCCCGCGCCGGGCCGGCGACGATGGCCGCCGCCCGCTGGGCCAGCACTCCGTAGTCGTAGGTGTCCGTCAGTGCGTCGCTGGCCGCCGCGACGGTCAGGTCCATCCAGACCGTGATGTCGACGACGAAGTCCTGGCCATCGGCCCGCTCGTGGCCGAAGACACCGTGGTTGCCACGAACCCGCAGGCCGCGCAGCTCGATCCGGTCAGTCATCGCTCGTGCCCCCTTCACTCCAGGCTTCCAGGACCTTAAGCGCGTCGATCGAGGCCCGCACGTCATGCACGCGCACACCCCAGGCTCCGTGTAGTCCGGCCAGCGCCGAGATCACCGCGGTGGCGGTCTCCCGCTCGCCCGGGGGCCGCGCCGTACCGTCCGCCCCGGCCAGCAGCGTACCGAGAAACCGCTTGCGGGATGCCCCGACCAGGACCGGGATGCCCGTTTCGACCAGTTGCGGCAACGCCTGCAGCAGGGCCCAATTGTGTTGCGCTGTTTTGGCAAAACCCAATCCGGGATCGACGATCAGATTCGCCGGGTCCACACCGGCTGCCACGGCGGCGTCGACCGCGGCGAGCAGATCCGCGCGGACCTCGGCGACGACGTCACCGCCGTAGCGGGGCACCCGATGCGGGTCTTCTGGGTCCACCGGTCGCCAGTGCATCAACACCCACCGGGCGTCCGAGGAGGCCAGCAGTGGCGCCATCGCCGGGTCGGCGCGGCCACCGGAGACGTCGTTGACGATTCGGGCACCGCAATCCAGCGCAGCCCGGGCGACGTCGGCGTGCATGGTGTCGATGCTGACGACAACACCCTGGGCGGCAAGGGCTTTCACAACCGGAATGACTCGCAGCGCTTCGGCCCGCGGATCGGCGCGCACCGCACCGGGGCGGGTCGATTCGCCCCCGACGTCGATGATCGCCGCGCCCTGCGCCGCCAGCGCCAAGCCGTGCTCAACGGCGCGATCGACGCTCAGGTAGCACCCACCATCGGAGAACGAGTCGGCGGTGACGTTGACCACCCCGACAACCTGCACGCGAGTGGGGCTCACCTGCGCCGGATTAGTTCCAGAGCTTCGGCGCGCGACGCGCTGTCAGACTTGAACTGGCCACGCACCGCCGACGTCGTGGTGATCGCGCCGGGCTTGCGCACACCCCGCATCGCCATGCACAGGTGCTCGGCCTCGACCACCACGATCACTCCGCGCGGGTTGAGCTTGCGCATCATGGCGTCGGCGACCTGAGCGGTCAACCGCTCCTGCACCTGCGGTCGTTTGGCGTACAGATCGACCACCCGCGCCAACTTGGACAATCCGGTGATCCGGCCGTCGTCACCGGGGATGTAGCCGACGTGCGCGACACCGTGGAACGCCACCAGGTGGTGTTCGCAGGTCGAGTACAGCGGGATCTCGCGGACGATCACCAACTCTTCGTGCTGTTCGTCGAAGGTCGTCTCCAGCACGGTGTCCGGGTCGGTGTAGAGCCCGGCGAACATCTCCTTGTAAGCCCGAGCCACCCGCGCCGGGGTGTCGAGCAGACCCGCCCGGTCCGGGTCCTCCCCCACCGCGAACAGCAGTTCGCGCACGGCCGCCTCGGCGCGCGCCTGATCGAAGACTGTCGAAGTCATCACCGATCCGCTTTCTCAGTCGCCGCTAGGCGGTTGGGGCCTGTTCGGTTCGGCACCGCGCCGGTCGCCGGACGCACCCGGTGATGTCGGCGGGGCCGGCGGCTGGCCGGGCACAGGGTAGGGCTGGTAGGGCGGGTAGGACTGGGCGGGCGGGTAGCCCTGCTGCGGCCACTGCTGGGGCGGGTACCAGTAGCCGGGCTGCTGCCCCGACGGCGGCCAGCCGGGCGCGTGCCAACCCGCCGGGGCGCCGTAATCGGGTTGCGTGCCCGGCGGCACGGCGTCATCGCCGGTGGGCGTGCCGTTGCTGCCGTTGGGGGTGTGCCCGGCTACCGCCGCGTCGCGGGACGCCTGGGCGATGGCGGCCTTGAAGGCCGGCTCGGGCATCGGCGGCGGCCACGGCTCACCGCGCTCGATGGCCAGTTCGCCGGGGGTCTTGATCGGCGGTTTGTCGGACGGCACCCGGCCACCGAAGTCGTCAAACGCCGTCAGCCGGGGCCGCTTGGCCACATCGCCGAAGATCTTCTCCAGATCGGCGCGGTGCAGCGTCTCCTTCTCCAGCAGCTCGCCGGCCAGCACATCGAGGACGTCGCGGTACTCGGTCAGGATCTCCCAGGCCTCGGTGTGCGCGGCCTCGATCAGCTTGCGCACCTCGTCGTCGATATCGCGGGCCACCTCGTGGGAGTAGTCCGGCTGAGTGCCCATCGCGCGCCCCACGAACGGGTCGCCGTGGTCGCTGCCGTAGCGGACCGCACCGAGCTTGGCGCTCATGCCGTACTCGGTGACCATGGCACGCGCGACTGCGGTGGCCTTCTCGATGTCGGAGACCGCGCCGGTGGTCGGCTCGCGGAACACCAGTTCCTCGGCGGCGCGCCCACCCATCGCGAACACCAGCTGGGCGATCATCTCCGATCGGGTGCGCAGTCCCTTGTCCTCCTCGGGCACCGCCACCGCATGCCCGCCGGTGCGGCCACGGGCCAGGATCGTCACCTTGTAAACCGGGTCGATGTCGGGCATCGCCCAGGCGGCCAAGGTGTGTCCGCCCTCGTGGTAGGCGGTGATCTTCTTCTCGTGTTCGCTGATGATCCGGCCCTTGCGGCGTGGACCGCCGATCACCCGGTCGACGGCCTCTTCCAGCGCCGCGGCGGTGATGACGGTGCCGTTCTCCCGGGCGGTCAGCAACGCGGCCTCGTTGATCACGTTGGCCAGATCGGCGCCGGACATGCCGACGGTGCGCTTGGCCAGCCCGTCCAGGTCGGCGTCCGGCCCGATCGGCTTGCCCGCCGAATGCACCCGCAGCACGGCCCGCCGGCCGGCGATGTCGGGGTTGGTCACCGGGATCTGGCGGTCGAACCGGCCGGGCCGCAGCAGCGCCGGGTCGAGGATGTCGGGCCGGTTGGTGGCCGCGATCAAGATGACCCCGCCCCGCTCCCCGAAGCCGTCCATCTCCACCAGCAGCTGGTTGAGGGTCTGCTCGCGCTCGTCGTGGCCGCCGCCCATGCCGGCGCCGCGCTGGCGGCCGACGGCGTCGATCTCGTCGACGAACACGATGCACGGGCTGTTCTGTTTGGCCTGTTCGAACAGGTCACGCACCCGGGAGGCGCCAACGCCGACGAACATCTCGACGAAGTCCGAGCCGGAGATGGTGAAGAAGGGCACGCCGGCCTCACCGGCCACCGCGCGGGCCAGCAGCGTCTTGCCGGTGCCCGGCGGGCCGTAGAGCAGCACGCCCTTGGGGATCTTGGCGCCCAGTGCCTGGTACCTGCTGGGGTTCTGCAGGAAGTCCTTGATCTCGTAGAGCTCCTCGACCGCCTCGTCCACGCCGGCAACGTCGGCGAAGGTGGTCTTGGGCATGTCCTTGCCCAGTTGCTTGGCCTTCGATTTGCCCATGCCGAAGCCCATCCGGGCACCGCCCTGCATGCGGGAGAACATCACGAACAGCCCGATCAACAGCAGCATCGGCAGCATGTAGATCAACAGCGACCCGAGCACGCTGCCCTGGTTGACGACGGTGTTGATCTCGGCTTTCTTGCTGGTCAGCGCGGTGTAGAGCGGGACCGCGTACCCGGTCGGGTACTTGGCGATCAGCTTGTCGACCTTTTCGGCCTTATCGGCCCGGCCGGGTTTGGCCGATGCGCCCTTGTCGGACACCTCCACGCTGGTCAGCGGGTTCTTCAGGATCAGCCGCAGCTGTTGTTCCCGGTCGTCGATCTGCGCGCTCTTGACGTTGCCGCTGTGAATCTGCGCCACGGCGATCGAGGTGTCGACGGGCTTGTATCCGCGAGTGTCATCACTGAAATAGAAGAAAGACCAACCGAGCAGCAGAACCACTGCGATCGCCGTGATGGTGCGGATGACGTTTTTGCGATTCATCAGACATCGGCCGTCCTCGGCCAAATCCTTCCAGTACATGCAGCTGGGCATGTTCAGGTTACCGTCCCGCGGGTTGATCCCGGGCGATCCCTTCTCGACCCCGACCCGGTTGTGCTTTGGTGGGACGGTGGTCGGTACAACACAGCGCCTGGTCGACACCAACGGCGTGACCCTGCGGGTCACCGAGGCCGGCGACCGCGGCGCCCCGGTGGTGCTGCTGGCACACGGCTTTCCGGAACTGGCCTACTCCTGGCGGCACCAGATTTCGGTGCTGGCCGACGCCGGCTTCCACGTGCTGGCACCCGATCAGCGGGGCTACGGCGGTTCATCACGGCCGGACGAGATCGCGGCCTACGACATCCACGCGCTGACCGGGGACCTGGTAGGCCTGCTCGACGATGTCGGAGCCGACCGTGCGGTCTGGATCGGCCACGACTGGGGCGGTCCGGTGGTGTGGAACGGCGCCCTGCTGCACCCCGACCGGGTGGCCGCCGTCGCGTCACTGAGTGTGCCCCCGACACCGCGGCCACAGCAGCAGCCGACCCAGGCGTGGCGGCAGATGTTCGGCGACAACTTCTTCTACATCCTGTACTTCCAGCAGCCCGGTGTCGCCGACGCCGAACTCGATTCAGACCCGGCCCGCACCATGCGCCGCATGCTCGGCAGCCTGAGCCCCACCGACCAAGCCGCCGGGCTGCGGATGGTGGCGCCCGGACCGGAGGGCTTCATCGACCGGCTGTCCGAACCCGACCGGCTGCCGGGCTGGATCAGTCAGGAAGAAGTGGACCACTACGTCGACACCTTCGCCCGGACCGGCTTCACCGGGGGGCTGAACTGGTATCGCAATTTCGACCGCAACTGGGAGACCACCGCGCACCTGGCCGGTGCCACCACCGACGTCCCCGCGTTGTTCATCGCCGGAACGGCCGACCCGGTGCTGGCGTTCACCCGCCGCGACCGGGCCACCGAGGTGGCCACCGGCCCCTACCGCGAGGTGCTCATCGAAGGAGCCGGCCACTGGCTGCAACAGGAACGACCCGACGAGGTCAACGCGGCACTGCTGGAGTTCCTGAGCGGGGTGGCGCTGTGACGCCGCTGCGGTTCGGGGTCTTCATCACCCCGTTCCACGCACTCGGGCAATCCCCCACCGTGGCACTGGAATACGACCTGGAACGGGTCGTCGCACTGGACCGGCTCGGGTTCGACGAGGCATGGTTCGGCGAGCACCACTCGGGCGGCTACGAGCTGATCGCCTGCCCCGAGGTGTTCATCGCAGCGGCCGCCGAACGCACCAAGCACATCCGGCTGGGCACCGGGGTGGTCTCGCTGCCCTACCACCACCCGCTGATGGTGGCTGACCGCTGGGTGCTGCTGGATCATCTGACCCGGGGCCGGGTGATGTTCGGCGCCGGGCCGGGCGCACTGCCCACCGACGCCCACATGATGGGCATCGATCCGATCGAACAGCGCCGGATGATGCAGGAGTCCCTGGAGGCGATACTGGCACTGCTGCGGGCCGAGCCCGGCGAACTCATCACCCGGTATTCGGACTGGTTCACGCTGCGCGACGCGGCATTGCACATCCGGCCGTACACCTGGCCGTACCCGGAGATCTCCACGGCGGCGATGGTTTCCCCGTCAGGCCCCCGACTGGCGGGCGCGTTGGGTACCTCGTTGCTGTCCCTGTCGATGTCGGTGCCGGGCGGATTCGCCGCACTGGAGACCGCCTGGGAGGTGGTCCGCGACCAGGCCACCAAGGCCGGCCGTGACGAACCGGACCGGGGCGACTGGCGGGTGCTGAGCATCATGCACATCGCCGACACCCGCGAGCAGGCCGTGGAGGACTGCACCTACGGTCTGCAGGATTTCGCAAACTATTTCGGCGCAGCCGGATTCGTCCCGCTGGCCAGCACGGTGCAGGGTTCACCGCAGTCACCGCGGGAGTTCGTCGAGGCTTACGCCGCGGCGGGCAGTTGCTGCATCGGCACCCCCGACGACGCGATCGAGCACATCACCGACCTGCTGGAGCGTTCCGGCGGGTTCGGCACCCTACTGCTGCTCGGCCACGACTGGGCCTCGCCGGAAGCCACCTACCACAGCTACGAACTGCTGGCCCGCAAGGTGATTCCCTATTTCAAAGGCCAGCTCGCCGCGCCCCGCGCATCGCACGAATGGGCCAAGGGCATGCGCGACACCCTGTTCGGCCGGGCCGGCGAGGCGATCAAGAACGTCATCGTCGAGCACGCCGCCGAACAGGGCCCCAAGCAGGGCAACGGTCCGCGTTGATGCGCGCGGCGGTGCTGCGCGACGGGCGGATGATCTACCGCGACGACGTGCCGGAGCCGACGCCCGGCCCGGGCCAGGTGCTGGTCGAGGTGACCGCCTGCGGGATCTGCGGATCGGATCTGCATTTCGCCGCGCACGGCGATCAGGTGCTGGCCGCGACCAGATCCATGGGAGGCAGCCGGGCCGCCAAGGCGGCGGTCGACCTGGGTGCCGACATCTTCATGGGCCACGAGTTCAGCGCCCGGGTACTGCAGGCCGGACCCGACACCGACACCTTTCCGGCCGGTACGCCGGTCACCTCGATTCCGATCCTGTTGGCCGCCAATGGAATCGAACCGATCGTCTACTCCAACACCACGATGGGCGGCTACGCCGAGAAGATGCTGCTGTCGGCGCCGCTACTGATGCCCATCCCCAACGGCCTGGACCCCCGATACGCCGCGTTGACCGAACCGATGGCCGTCGGGCTGCATGCGGTCAACAAGTCCGGCATCACCCCCGGCGAGACCGCACTGGTGCTGGGCTGCGGCCCGATCGGGATCGCCATCATCGCCGCACTGCACATCGCCGGCGTGGAAAATATTGTGGCGGCCGACTATTCGTCGACGCGTCGAGACCTGGCGGCACTGATGGGCGCACACCGGACCGTCGACCCCGCCGACGGATCACCGTTCGACACGGTCAAACCGAACGTCATCTTCGAGGCGGTGGGGGTGCCGGGCGTCATCGACGACGTGCTGCGACGAACGCCGGCCGGCAGCAGGCTGGTGGTGGCCGGCGTGTGCATGGAGCCCGACACCGTGCACCCGTTCTACGGGATCGCCAAGGAGGTCAGCGTGCAGTTCGTGCTGGCCTACGAGCCGGCCGAGTTCGCCGCGACGCTGCGGTCCATCGCCGAGGGCCGGATCGACGTGGCGCCGCTGATCACCGGCGAGGTCGGACTCGACGGTGTCGGCGCGGCGTTCGACGACCTGGCCGACCCGAACCGGCACTGCAAGATCCTGGTCACGCCTTAGGCCTTGGGAAACGCTCCTGCGTCGCGCAACTGTTGCGACCACTGCCCAACCAGCTCGACCAACTCGGGCAGGTCGTCACCGAGATTGGCGACGATCGGGGCGCAGACCGTATCGGTGGCCGTCTCGATCGCCTCGCGGGCGACTCGCCCCGCCTCGGTGAGCACGCCGTCATGGGCCAGACCTCGCTGCGCCAGCCGAGCCTCGCCGGCGGTCAGATCGTCGTCGCTCCAGGCCCTGCTCCGGACATAGCTGCGCGGCGCAAGCCCCCGATAGAGCTCGGTCAGCAACCCGATCTGGGCCCCGTCGAATCCTTCTGCGGTCCAGGCGTTCACGTGCGCGTCACCGCGGTATTCGCGCAGCAGGTCGGCCAGCTGCCAGGCCCGGGCGAGCGGATCATCCGGCAGCCCCTCGGCGACCAGCCCGGCGAACAGCGGTTTACCGGCCACCGCGAGCCCGTCGACGGCGCGGCCCAGCAGCTGCACCGCGCGGTCGAGGCCGTCCGGGGCGGCGCCGAGAACCCGGCGCAGCTGGGCCAGCGCACCCTCGGCACGGGCCGCACGCACGCTCGGCGCATCGGTGAGCGTCCAGCCGTACTGGACCGCCGGCACCACCACCGCCGGGTTGAACACCCCGAAGGTCGCGGCGATCACCTCACCCGGCGCCTGCCCGAGGGCCGCGCCGCGGCTGCAGAAATAGGCGGGACCATCCGGCATCTCGACGTCGCCGGATCTGCCGGGGCTGGGCCGAAACCCCAGCGCCGCATAGCCGCGGTGACACTCCGGGGAGAAGTACACCTGCCCGGCGAAGGGTTCGATGGCGCGGGACAGTGCTCTCGACGGCGCGTATGTCATCTCATCAGTGTGCCGCACCGATCTTCCCCGGAGTTGCCGACCGACTCCGCTAGGGTGCGAGGCATGCCGACACACAGCGCCCGGACCCTTCTCCGCTGGTCGATGACGCTGGCCCTGGCCGGTCTGGCCACCGTCGCGGTGGCCGGCTGCGACTCGACGCCGGGCGGCGGCGTCGACATGGCCCGCCAGGTCACCGTGATCGGCTCCGGTGAGGTGCAGGGTGTTCCGGACACGCTGACCACCGAGGCGGGCATCGAGTTCGTCGCCGGGGACGTCACCAGCGCAATGAACCAGACCAGCGAGCGTCAGCAGGCCGTGATCGAGGCACTGGTGGACGCCGGGGTGGACCGCAAGGACATCAGCACCACCCAGGTCAGTCTTCAGCCGCAGTACGGCAGCTCCGAGCTCGGTGGTTCGACGAACATCACCGGCTACCGGGCCGGCAACACCATCCGGGTCAAGGTCGAACGCGATTCCGCCTCCCAGGTGCTGGCCGTGATCGTGCGGTCCGGCGGGGACGCCACCCGGATCAACGGGGTGAGCTACTCCATCGAGGACGATTCGCAGCTGGTCCGGGACGCCCGGGAGCGGGCCTTCAATGACGCCAAGGACCGCGCCGAGCAGTACGCGCACCTGTCCGGCCTGCAGCTGGGCCGGGTGATCTCGATCTCCGAGGTGGCCGGCGCGTCCCCGCCGCCGGTTCCGGTGGGGATGCCGATGCCCCGCGCGATGGCCGCCGCGCCGCCGATGGAGCCCGGCCAGCAGACCGTGGGCTTCTCGGTGACCGCGATATGGGAGCTGGTCTGAGCTTCGTTCGGTGCGCGCCGGCAATTTGCCGAGACACTGCCGGGCGCGCTTAGATTTTCTTTTAGCACAGCAGGATTCGATCCCGTCTACCCGGTCGCGGGCGCGGCACCGCAGTGCGGCGAAACCGCCGGCCAGCTGATGTCTCAGGTGGTGCCTGCAGTTGCTGCTGCGCCAACGCCCACCATGGGCGTACGGTTGGCCCCAGCGGTGATGCTCCACTTCATCCGGCCGAAGCCACATTCTTGGCGGATCTGCAGGGCGGCGTTTTAGGCCTCCCAATCGCTACGAGGCGCCAGTGCGCCACCGCGACCAGCGGGATCGTCGCCGACCTGAAGATGCGAGGCGAAGGCAACCCTCCGCGGTATCTGGGCCCTGGATCAACGAGATTCGCCCAGCCGAACCGATGCTCTCGCTCAACCCTTTTGCATCGTCCCCCGGTGCCCGTGTTCTTTCTGGAGTTGTTCGCTGATGTTGATTCCCATGTCCCCAACCGATTCGATGTTCCTGCTGGCGGAATCGGAGAACTGCCAGATGCAGGTGGGCGGGCTGGCGTTGTTCTCCCCGCCCGAAGGCGCCCGCGCCGCCGACGTGCGCCAGATGTTCACCACAGCGGTCGCCCGTGACTCCGTCGCCGGTATGTGGCGCAAGCGAGCCCGCCGGTCGTTGACGTCACTGGGACAGTGGGGCTGGGATACCAGCAGCGATGTTGACCTCAACCGACACGTGCATTATTCGGCGCTGCCGTCGCCCGCCGGGATGGCGGATCTGTGGACGCTGGTGTCGTGGCTGCACGCGACCCCATTGAGCCGGGAGCTGCCGCTATGGGAGTTGCACCTGATCGAGGGTCTCGCCGACGGTCGGTACGCGGTATACATCAAGGTTCACCACGCCCTCACCGACGGAGTGTCCGCGATGGGGATGCTGCGCGCAGCGCTGAGCTCAGATCCTTCCCGGCGCGGTCAACCCGCGCTGTGGGAGCCGGTCGAGGCCGTACCAGAACCCGCACCGGCCCCGCGGATGGGCAGTCTGGGGTTATTCGGGCTGCCGCGCCGGGCAGCGGCGACGGCCTGGGGCGCGGCTCGGGAGACCGCCGAGCTGGCACCGGCACTCGCCGGCGTACTCGTGCAAGCCCTGTGCCACCACAGCGGGACGCTGTCGCTGTTCGCGCCCCACACCATGCTTAACGTGCCGATCCGTCGAGCCCGGTCGTTCACCGGATGCTCCTGGCCGCTGGAGCGGCTGCGGCTGGTGGCCGAACACAGCGACACGACCGTCAACGACGTGGTACTCGCCATGTGCGCCGGCGCCCTGCGCAGCTATCTCGACAGTAGGGAAGCCCTGCCGTTGTCGCCGCTGGTGGCCATGGTCCCGGTATCGCTGCGCGGCCGCGTGCCCGAGGGCAGCCGAGTTGACACTGCGGATTCGGGGAACCGAATCGGATCTTTGATGTGCGACCTGGCCACCAACGTGGCCGACCCCGGCAAGCGGCTAGCGGCCGTGCACACCGGTATGCGCGAGGGCAAGGCGGCGCTGGGCACGCGTAGTCAGCTGCAGATCCTCGCGATGAGCGCGCTGGGGATCGCACCGCTGGGGTTGGGCATGCTCCTCGGCCACATCGGGCCGCTGCGACCGCCCAACGTGATGATCTCCAATGTGTCCGGTTCTCCGGTGCCGCTGTATTGGAACGGCGCCCGTCTCGATGCGCTGTACCCGCTGTCGATCCCGGTCGACGGACAAGCGCTGAACATCACCTGCACCAGCACCGACGATACGATTGCGTTCGGCCTCACCGGCTGCCGCCACGCCGTACCCGGCTTGAACGCGGTCGCGGGACTGCTCGACGACGAACTCCGTCTGCTCGAGCACGCCGCTGGACTCTGACCACTGGCGCAAAGCGGCTTGACCAGGTTCGATAGCCGCCCACGTCGACTGTTGGGCGCCTCCCAGCGGCCAGGTGCGGGTAGGGTGTGGCATATCGGCGGTATTTCGCATCTGACCGCTCTAGGTCGCATCGCCGCCGATTTGAAAGTTAGCGGCCGATTCGCGGCCCAGTCAGGAACGTCGCAATGACGCTGCAACATACCCGCTCAGCCACACGCCGCCACCCCACAGCACCGCAACGCAGACCGCGGTTGCGATTGAAGCCAAAGGCGCCGCGGACCGGATACGTCGACGGGGCTTGGTGGCCCTGGAGCAGCACTCTCACCACCGAACTCCCGAGCCTGCTCTCGGTGTTGTCGGTTCGAACCGGGGGCATTCGACGAGTGAGGTACAACTTCGCCGAATGGGCGACAGCACCTGCCAAGCTCGTTATCGACGGACGAACGGTGCGACTCGACGGATACGAACGCCAGCCGGTTAACACGCTGGAGGTTCTCGGTGCGGACCGAAGCCGGATCGTCCTGCTTGTGGTTCCTCCCAGTACTTACCCCGACCAGGCACACGACATGATGATGACCGCGGCCGCCCCCAATAACGACTCGAGCATCGACGCCCTTCTCGTGATCAGTGACAGCGAGCGGGCAATCCGCACGCAAAGAGCCAGCGCGGAAGAACAATGGGTTTCCGGAGGCGGCGACTTCCGTTAGTCCGTGATTTACCGGAGCGACCCGGAATCCGGTGCTCACTCACCTCAGCCGTGGAAGATTCCGGGGCCGCGCCATGAACAGCTGCAAGGTCAGCAAACACGAGCCCGACTAACGCGGCGGAAACGATGACGCTGCCGGCAGCGATTGGCGACACGGGCAAGAATGATGGTGCGATCTGGCTATGGCACATCGTCGATGACCTCACCGCCGAACTCTCCGCCCCTGATCGCCACACCATCTGTACCGCCATCGCCGGCGGCCTGGCCGACGGCTGGCGGCCCACCCGCACCGAGATTGCCAACCTGGTGGACTTCGCCAGACAGCAGGCGGTCGCAGCACAGCACGATTCCTCCGCCTGGGGGACCCGCCGTCCTTCTAGCCGCGCTCAGCTCTGGTAGACCCGCGGATCCAGGGTGCCGATGTAGGGCAGGTCGCGGTAACGCTCGATGTAGTCCAGGCCGTAGCCGACCACGAAGTCGTTCGGTATGTCGAAGCCCACGTAGGCGATATCGACGCCGGCGCCGAGCGCTTCGGGTTTGCGCAGCAGGGTGCACACGCGCAGCGACCGGGGCCGCCGGGTGGCGAGATTGCGCAGCAGCCACGACAGCGTCAGGCCCGAGTCGACCACATCCTCGACGATCAGCACGTCACAGCCGCTGATGTCGCGGTCCAGGTCCTTGAGGATGCGAACCACCCCCGACGACGAGGTGGACGAGCCGTAGGAGCTGACCGCCATGAACTCGAACTGGGTGGGCAGTGGGATAGCCCGGGCCAGGTCGGTGACGAACAGCACCGCGCCCTTGAGCACCGTGATCAGCACCAGGTCGCCACCCTCGGCGGGGTCGCGCCCCTCGGCGTAGTCGGCGGCGATCTGCGCACCGAGTTCGGCGGTGCGGGCACGGATCTGCTCCTCGGTCAGCAGTACCGATTTGATGTCACCCGCATACGATGCGGGCGTCTCCCCCGGCGAGGTCGCAGCCACCAGCACAGCGTGCCATGCGCGATGTTCGACAACCAACTCCCAGCGGGCAAGATCACCCTCGAAGCTCAGACCACCTCGCGGCGCAGCCGCAGCACGCCATCCCCGCGCACGGCGAACAGCCGCTCGCCCCGCAGGTCCGACCCGATGGCCACCCCACCCTGCCCGCGCCACGCGGTTACCAGCCGATCCACCGCCCGGATCTGCAGGTCGGTCAACCCCCGGCCTCCCCCGGCCAGCAGCCAGCACCGGATCACCGCCCGCCGCACCGGCCCGGGCAGCGCCGCCAAACCGGCGGCGTCCAAACCAGCGGCGTCCAAACCAGCGGCGTCCAAACCGGTGGCGTCCTGACCGGTGGCGTCCTGACCGGGGTCGACGGTGACGGCGGGCAGCGCCTGGGCGGCGAGCACGTCGATCAGCTCGGTGTTCTCCCGCAGCGCCGTCGCGGTGCGGGCCAGGGCCTGCGCCACCCCGCCGCCCAGCACGTCCTCGAGCAGCGGCAGCACCTCCGCGCGCAACCGCGATCGGGTGAACCGCGGATCGGCGTTGTGCGGGTCGAGCCACGGCGTCAGCCTCAGCTCGACGCAGGCGCTGCGGGTGAGCTCGCGCCGCACATCCAGCAGCGGCCGACACCACGGCGGGTCGTGTGGGCGCATCCCGGCAATCGAGCGGGGACCCGAGCCGCGGCCCAGCCCCAGCAGCACCGTCTCGGCCTGATCGTCCAGGGTGTGACCGAGCAGTACCGGACGCCCGCCGCGGGCGTCGGCAAGGGCGGCGTAGCGCGCGGTGCGGGCCGCCGCCTCCGGGCCACCCTCGGCCTCGACGGTCACCGGGATGATCACCGCGTCAACGCATCCCAGTTCCAGTGCCTGTCGCCGAGCGGTCTCAGCCACCTGCGCCGAGCCGGCCTGCAGACCGTGGTCGACGATCAGCGCCGTGGTAGGCCGAATCTCCGCGGCGACCGCGGTCAGGGCCAGCGAATCCGGCCCACCCGACAGCGCCACCGTCCAGGGCGAGGCCTCAGGCAGGTACTGCTCGGCGAACGCCAGCAGCGCGGCACGCAGCGCGGCTACAGCACGCGGTCGATCCACCGCTGCGGTTCTTCGATCTCGGCGGGCAGCGGCAGTGTCTCGGGACCCGCCCACACCGCGTTGAACCGGGTCATGCCGACCCGGTCGACGACGGCATCGACGAAAGCCTTACCGCGGGTGTACTGGCTGAGCTTGGCGTCCAGGCCCAGCAGTGCGCGCAGCAGTCGTTGCAGCGGCGGCTGGCTGCGCTGACGGCGCTCCTCGAAACGGCTCCGGATGGTGACCACCGACGGCACCGCTGACGGCCCGACCGCGTCCATCACGTGATCGGCGTGGCCCTCCAGCAGCGTGCCCAGCGTGAGCAGCTGGTCCAGCGCGGTGCGCTGCGCATCCGACTGCACCGCGCGCACCAGGCCCAGAATGCCCGACGGGCCCGGCTCGGCGGCTGCGTCGTCACGGCGACTGCGCAGGTGGTCGGCCAGCCGGCCCACCACCTGGGTGACATCCGGGCCGCTGTCGCTGGTCAACACCGCCAGCGCGTCCGACATGTAGCCGGCCAGCCACGGGTTGACGCTGAACTGCACCCGATGGGTGACCTCGTGCAGGCACACCCACAGCCGGAAGTCGGCCGGGGTCACCCGCAGCTGTCGTTCCACGGCGACCACGTTGGGGAAGACCAGCAGCAGCTGTCCCGCCCTCCCCGCGGGATCAACACAGAACGGGTCGTACTGGCCGAGGATGCCCGAGGAGACGAACGCCAGCAGCGCCCCGGTCTGCGCCCCGGCCAGGTGCCCGCTGAGGAAGCCGGTGGGCCGGTCAGTGCCGCCCGTCATGACTCGCATCGACTCGGCGGCCGCGGCGATCCACTGCGACCGGTCGACGACCTTGGCCTCGGGCACCGGGCCGTCGGCGCCCAGCCCGGTCACCTCCCGCACCAGCGGTTCGGCGGCCCGGGCACACCGGTACAGATCATCGACGACCTGGCCGCGGGTGTAGTCGGTCATCGGCGGCGCGGGGCGCGCCAGCCAGCCCCCGACCGTCGCGGCGAACCCCCAGTCCACCGCGCGCCCGACGTCGAGATCGCTCATGTGCACCCGCAGGTCCTCAGGACCGCGGCCAGCGAGTCGATCGCCGTCCGCCCGGTCGGCCCGGCCTCGTTGGAGATGAACGCGAATGTCAGCACCCGGCGGTCCCGGTCGGTGACGACGCCGGCAAGTGCGTTGGTGCGGGTCAGCGAACCGGTTTTGGCCCGCAGCCAGCCGGCCGCACCGCGTCCGGTCTTCGGGTTGAGGAAGCGGTCGGACAACGTCCCGCTGCCGCCGGCCACCGGCAGCATGTCCAGCAGCGGCCGCAGCTGCGGCTGGTCGGGCCCGGCCGCAGCCTGCACCACCGCGTCGAGCGCCCTGGCCGACAGTCGGTCGTCGACGGACAGGCCGCTCGAATCCATCAGGGTGGCCCCGCTCAGCGAGATGTGTGCGGTGGCCAGCCGGTTGGTCACCGCGTCGACCGCACCGGCGAAGGAACGCGGCCGGCCCATCGCCGCGGCCACCTCCCGTGCGATGCTCTCAGCCATCACGTTGTCGGAGGCGTTCATCATCTCCCCCAGTCGCACCACCAGCGGGGCCGAGGCGACCGTGCCCAATTCGCGTCCGGTCACCGACGCGGTCGCGATGCTCACCTTGTCGGTGTCTACGCCCAGTGCGGCGGCCAGCGCCCGGCCGGCGTCCAGGGCGGGCGTCGGCGACCGGCGGGATTCCACCGTGGTCGGCTGGATTCGGCCGCCGTCGACCATCACCGACTCGATCGGGGCGATGTCACCGCCTTCGATGTCTTCCGGGTCCCAGCCCGGAGCCAGGCTCGGGCCGCTGAACGCCGACACATCAACCTGAACCTCGGTGGCCGTCACCCCGCTGCGGCGGACCTGGTCGGCCAAGTCATCAATCCTGGCGGCGTCGCGGTACCAGGTGTCCTGCCCGACCCCGGCGGTCGACAGCGTCGGGTCACCTCCGCCGATCAGCACCACCACCCCGGGCTGATCGCCGGAGATCACTCGGGTGCTGACCCGTGCGCCCAGGTCCAGCGCCAGCAGCGCGGCGGCCGCGGTCAGCACCTTGTTGGTCGATGCCGGCTGCATCGGCAGGTCTTCCTGCTGCGTCCACAGCGCCTTACCAGTCAGCGCGTCGGTGATCCGGCCGGTCAGCCGGCCCAGGTTCGGGTCGGCCAGGGCACCCGCCATCGCGGCCGCCAGCGCACTGCCGGTCGGTACCGGGGTGTCGTCGGCAACCGGGACAACCCCGGGCTTGGCGGTCGCCACCGGCGCTGCCGGCACCGCGTGCGCACCGGCATCGGACTCGTCCGGGAGCACAACCGCGGCCACCACCACGACGGCGGCGGCCAGGGCCAGGACCCCGGCCGCGATGCCCAGATGAGCGCTGCTGTGTCGCCACCGATTGGGGTGCATGTCTCTCCTGCCTGTCGGGGCCAATTGTGCCGGACGGGCGGGGTCCGGGCGTGAATCCGGCCCGCTCTAGACTGTCCCGGTGCAATTCGACGTGACCATCGAGATCCCCAAGGGCCAGCGCAACAAGTACGAGATCGACCACGCCACCGGCAGGGTCAAGCTCGACCGGTACCTGTACACGCCGATGGGCTACCCCGCCGACTATGGCTTCATCGAGGACACGCTCGGCGAGGACGGCGACCCGCTGGACGCGATGGTGCTGCTGCCCCAGTCGGTGTTTCCCGGCGTGATCGTCGAGGCTCGCCCGGTCGGCATGTTCCGGATGACCGATGAGGCCGGCGGCGACGACAAGGTGCTGTGCGTGCCGGCCGGTGACCACCGGTGGGACCACATCCAGGACATCGGTGACGTGCCGGAGCATGAGCTGGACGCGATCAAGCACTTCTTCGTGCACTACAAGGACCTGGAGCCGGGCAAGTTCGTCAAGGCCGCCGACTGGGTGGGCCGCGCCGACGCCGAGGCCGAGATCGACCGGTCGATCGAGCGGTTCAAGACCTCCGGTCACTGACTCGCAGGGCTTGTGCGGCGGTTCCAGCTTCGCCTCTCCTCCGTCGAGCCTCGCTGAACCGCCGGCTGCGGCCGCGCGAACATCTCCAGCAGCAGTGCGAGCTGGACGCCGAGCGCCGCTCGCGGATCGGTCAGGGTGTCCTGGCCGAACCCGCCGAACACCTCGAGGCTGACCGCACCGACCAGCGCGGACCACATCAGGAAGCATTTCGCGACGACGGCGTCGTCACCGGCGAACCCAAATTCCTCGCGAACGCGATCGAAATCCGACGACAACGGTTGCACGGCAACACTGTTGGTCACTGCGATGTCCCCGGATTCGATTCCGGCCGCAACCGCTTCGAAGAAGGCCCCCACGACGCGGGTGCCCGGGATGACGGTCTGGTCGACGGGCGCGTGATAGCCCGGCACCGGACTGCCGTACAGCAGGGCCCACCCGGCCGGATGCGCTGACGCCCAGTCCCGCACCGCGTGGGCGATCGTCACCACGTCCTCGCGCCACGACGCCGACGACGCCGATGCGCGGGCTCGGTCCACCGCGTCGGCCAGATCCGAATAGGCGTCGACCAGCAGAAGGGTGAGCAGCTCATCGCGGCTGGCCACATACCGGTAGACCGCGGATGACACCATGCCCACATCGCGGGCGACGGCGCGCAACGACAGCCCGGCAGCGCCGTGCGTGAGCAGGTGACGGCGGCCGACCTCGAGGATCTGCGCCTCGATGCGTTCCCTCGACTCCTGCCGTTTGCCCATGGCACCAGTCTGACAGATTTGTGAGCACTGCTCTTGTTTATCCGGCCGCGCCGTGTCACCATTCAAACGAGAGCACCGCTCTTTCCCGAAGGAGGCGACGACCATGGCGCACTACGAGCCGCCGAGCACGGCGGAAAGGTTGGGCAACGCGCTGATCCGCAGGCTGGCCGAGGTTGGGATCAGCATCGCCGGCACCCGCGCGCTCACCGTGCGGGGCCGCAAGTCCGGCAAGAACCGCAGCGTCGTGGTCAATCTGTTGACCGTCGACGGTGCCGACTACCTGGTGGCGCCGCGCGGCAACACCGAGTGGGTCCGCAACGTCCGGGCCGCCGGACAGGTCCAGCTGGGACCGCGCTGGCATCGGAGACCGGCCCGGGCCGTCGAAGTACCCGACGACGACAAACCGGAGTTGCTTCGCCGCTACCTGCAGAAGTGGCACTGGCAGGTCAAGGGTTATGTGGGGGGACTGACACCGGATTCCAGCGATGCCGAACTGCGCGACGCCGCACCGTCGTTCCCGGTCTTCTCACTGCGCTGACGGCACCCCGCGGGTCCGGTACAGGCTGGCCGCGGTCGTCAGCGCCAGCACCCCCACCACGACCGTCAGGCTGATCGGGGTGGGGATCTCCGGGACATTGAAGTTGCGTCCGGAGTTGATGAACCACACGTCGTTGGTGTGCAGGGCGTGTAGCACCATCCGCACCCCGATGAATCCCAAGATCACGGCCAGCCCCTGCGACAGGTACACGAACCGGTTCAGCAGCTTGCCCAGGATGAAGTACAGCTGGCGCAGGCCCATCAGGGCGAACACCGTCGAGGCGAAGACCAGGTAGGGCTGGCGAGTCAGCCCGTAGATGGCCGGGATGGAATCCATCGCGAACACCAGGTCGGTGGTGCCCAGCGCCAGGGCCACCAGGAACATCGGGGTGATGGCCCGCACGCCCGAGGAATCCCGAACGAAGAACCGCACACCCGCCCAGCGATCGGTGGCGTTGAAGTGGGTACGGGCGAAGCGCACCACGGCGTTGTTGCCCCCGGAGCCCCCGCCGCCGGTGTCCTCCACGCCGCCGTGGCGCAGCAGCTTCACGGCGGTGTAGGCCATGAACGCGCCGAACAGGTAGAACGTCCACGAGAGTCGTTGCACGGCAACGCCGCCAAGCACGATGAACACCGTGCGGAACAACAGCGCCATCACGATGCCGACGAACAGCGCCTCCTGGCGATAGCGCCGGGGCACGTTGAAGCTGTTCATGATGATCACGAAGACGAACAGGTTGTCCACCGACAGGCTGTACTCGGTGAGCCAGCCGGCGAAGAACTGCATGCCGTAGCGCGCGCCGTGATGCATCCAGACCCAGACGCCGAACGCCACGGCCAGGCTGAGGTAGAACGTCAGCCAGGTCGCGATCTCCCGGATCGTCGGCTCGTGCACCCGGCGACCGATCATGAACAGGTCGAACCCGAGGATCGCGGTCAGTCCGCCGATCGTCACCAGCCATTCCAACAGCGAGGGGTCCAACGGCGGCCTCCGGTCGTCGAGCCATCGCGAATGGGAGCTTGTTGCGCGGGCCGACCGACCGTACCCCGCGGCCCGCTTAGTATTTTCGCCGTGGTGACCGATATCGGTGGCACCGGATCCCCAAGTGGGTTCCCCACCGGCCCTGTTACCCGGTCCAGTGTGGCCCGGGTCGGCACCGCAACCCTGCTCAGCGCTCTCTGCGGCTACGCGGTCCTGTATCTGGCGGCCCGCGACCTGGAGCCGGCCGGCTTCTCGGTGTTCAGCGTGTTCTGGGGCGCATTCGGGCTGGTCGCCGGCGCCGCCAACGGCCTGTTGCAGGAAACCACCCGGGAGGTCCGATTCGCCCAGGAGATCGGTCCGGGCCCCACGACAGGTCCGCACACCCGGCCGCTGTGGGTGGCCGGGCTGGCCGGAGTGGTGGCCGCCGCTCTGGTCGCCGTCAGTTCACCGCTGTGGAGCGGTCACGTGTTCGTCGACGCGCGCTGGCTGTCGGTGGGACTGCTGTGCTTCGGGCTGGCCAACTTCGCCGTGCACGCCACCATGCTGGGCATGCTGGCCGGTACCAACCGGTGGACCCAGTACGGGGCGCTGATGGTCACCGACGCGGGTATCCGGGTGGCCGTGGCCACCGCCACGTTCGTGATCGGCTGGGGCTTGGTCGGCTTCTTGTGGGCCACCGTCGCCGGAGCCGTGGCCTGGCTGCTGCTGCTGGCCGCTTCGCCCGCGACCCGATCGGCGGCCCGGCTGCTGACCCCGGTGGAGACCTCGGCGTTCCTGCGTGGCGCGGCGCATTCGATCACCGCGGCCGGGGCCAGCGCGATCCTGGTGATGGGCTTTCCGGTGCTGTTGCAGGCCACCTACGGCGAACTGGGCGCCGAGGGCGGGGTGGTGGTTCTGGCGGTCACCGTGACCCGGGCTCCGCTGCTGGTCCCGCTGACCGCCATGCAGGGCAACCTGATCGCACACTTCGTCGATCAGCGTGAGCGGCGGGTGCGGTCCCTGATCACGCCGGCGGCGTCCGTCGCCCTGCTGGGGGCAGTGGGCGCGGTGGCGGCGGGCCTGCTCGGTCCCTGGCTGCTGCGCACCGTGTTCGGGCCGGACTACCACACCGGTGGGCTGCTGCTGGCCGGACTGACCACCGCGGCAACGGCGATTGCGCTGCTGACGCTCACCGGCGCGGCGACGGTTGCCGCGGCGCTGCACCGCGCCTACGCGCTGGGCTGGGTGGGCGCCACCGTGGCATCGACGCTGCTGTTGCTGCTGCCGATGGACCTGTCGACCAGAACCGTTGTCGCCCTGCTGTGCGGCCCACTGGTGGGAATCGCCGTGCACCTGACCGCGTTACGTGCGGCTTCCTGAGCCAGGACGTGTATTTTTTAGGGATCGATACCAGGTCAAAGATCCCTTACCCGGACGTCTGGATCATCGTCCCGGCCTTCGGCGAGGCAGCCGTCATCGGCGACGTGATCGCCGGCATCCGGTCGACTTTCGACAACGTCGTCTGCGTGGACGACGGGAGCGCCGACGACACCGCCGCCATCGCGCGACACGCCGGCGCCTTTGTGGTGCGCCATCCGGTCAATCTCGGCCAGGGAGCGGCGATCCAGACCGGGGTCGAGTTCGCCCGTAGCCGGCCGGGGGCCCGGCTGTTCGCCACCTTCGACGCCGACGGTCAGCACCGGGTGGCCGACGTGGCGCGCATGCTCGAGCACCTCGACGCCGAAGATCTCGACATCGTCGTCGGCACGCGGTTCGCGGCGCCCGCAGCGGCCGCCGCGGTGCCGCCGCTCAAAAGGCTGGTGCTCAAGACCGCGGTGTGGCTCAACCCGCGGATCCGCCGGCTGGGTCTCTCCGACGCACACAACGGTCTGCGGGTGTTCAACCGCCGGGTCGCCGAGGGCCTGGATCTCACCATGACCGGCATGAGCCACGCCGGCGAGTTCATCGCACTGATCGCCGAGAACCATTGGCGGGTGGGCGAAGAACCGGTTGAGGTGCTCTACACCGAGTACTCCAAGTCGAAGGGCCAGCCGCTGCTCAACGGGGTCAACATCATCTTCGACGGGATGCTGCGCAAGAGGATGTCCAGATGAACAGGATTGCCTCCACATGAACTGGATAAAGGTGCTGCTGATCGCGGCGGTGGTGTCGCTGCTGATCTACCTGTTGCTGTCGCGGCGCTCCGCCCAGTCCCGTGCCTGGGTGAAGGTCGGCTATCTGCTGTTCGTGGTGGCCGGCATCTATGCGGTGCTGCGCCCGGATGACACCACCGTGGTGGCGAATTGGGTCGGGGTGCGCCGCGGCACCGACCTGATGCTCTACATCCTGATCATCGTGTTCGCGTTCACGACGCTGAGCACCTATATGCGGTTCCGCGACCTGGAGCTGCGCTATGCCCGGCTGGCCCGAGTAGTCGCGCTGGCCAACGCTCAGCCACCGGAACCGCCGCCGAAAACCGGCGGTTCAGCGAGGCTCGACGGAGGAGAGCCGAAGCTGGAACCGCCGTCGAAAACACAGTAATTCCGCGATAATTGGCCGACCCGTAACGATCGGTTTGCCGTTCGTCCTGCTGCGGCCGTCACTCTGAGCCTCATGAGGGCTACCGACGTCCTGGCGGATCCGCTGGTCGAGGTCACAGCGGTGCTCCTGACGGTACCGATAGTCGAGTTGTACGCGCTGCTCTGGCGCGCCGGTGTTCTCGAGGTCAGGCTTCCCGCATCAAAGCGCCGCCCGGCCGAGGTGCCCGCGCTTCGGCCGGTCGGCTGACCGGCCGAAGCGACTGGCCTCAGCGCACCAGTTCCAGTTTCGCGGTCCCCTTCTTCGCGACGGTCTTCTTCTCAGCGACCTTCTTGGCGGCGGCCTTCGTAACCGGGGTTTGTTTGGCCGCGGTTTTCTTGGCGGGAACCTTCTTGGCCACCGGAACCTTCTTGGCGGCGGCCTTCTTGGCCGGCTGGGCCTTCTTCGCCGGAGCCTTCTTAGCCGTGGACTGCTTAGCCGCCGGGGCCTGCTCAACCGGAGCCGCAATTTCCTTGGCGGGAGCGGCGATCTCCTTGGCCGGGGCCGAGAACCGGCTCGCCACGGCCACCGCGGCGGTGGCCGCCGCGGCCGTGCCCACGCCTTGAGCCCAGCCGATCGGGCCGACCGGCGTGCAGCCCAGCAGCTGGCTGACCCCGGGAGTGGAGACCATCGCCGCGAACAACACGAAGGACCCGGCCGCGGTCGCCAGCACCAGCGGTGCCCGCGAATCGACCACGGTCTGACCGAGTTCGGTGGTCACCAATGAGATCAGCGCCACCGTTGCGGCCCGCTGCGGCAAACCGGTTGCTGAGGCCATCGCCCAGGCGGCGGTGCCCGCCGCCGCGGTCACCCCGCCGCGGAACGCCACCGCGCGCCACAGCTTGCCCTCGTCGAGTCCCGGCACCGCGTCGCCGATCGGGCCGGCCGGCGTGCTCACCGCCACGGCGGTGGCCGGCAGTGCGTCGGTCAGGGTGTTCATCAACAGCAGCTGCCGGGTGTTCAGCGGCGAATTCCCGGTGATCGCAGTACCGATGACGGAGAACATCACCTCGCCGGCATTACCGCCAAGCAGCCCGGAGATCGCCAGTTGCACGCCGCGCCACAGTCGCCGGCCCTCGTCGATCGCGTCGACCAGGGCACCGATCTTGCCGTCGGTCAACACGACATCGGCGGTGGCGTGCGCCGAGTCGCTGCCGTGCGCAACAACCCCCAGCCCCACCGTGGCGGCCCGGATCGCAGCGGCGTCGTTGGCGCCGTCGCCCACCATTGCCGATACCCGGCCGGCGCGCTCCAGGGTCTGGACGATCTGCACCTTGTTCTCCGGCGACATCCGGGCGAAGATCACCCGCTCGCAGACCACGCGTTCTTGTTCCTTGCGGTTCAACGCATTCCACTCCGAGCCGGTGATGACCTGCTCGGGGCTGACCGTCACGCCCATCTCGGCGGCGATCGCGGTCGCGGTGATCGGGTGGTCGCCGGTGATCATCCGGATGTCGACGCCGCGGGCGGCCAGATCGGCGAGCAGCTGCGGAGCGTCGGCCCGCGGTGTGTCGGCCAGGCCGAGGAACCCGAGCAACGTCAGCCCCGAGGCACTGACCTCCACGAGCCGTTCCGTGCCTTCTGGATCCTCCCGGACCGCCCGCACCTGGGCGGCGGTCAGCTTGCCCTGGGCGACCGCGATCACCCGCAGCCCCTGGGCCGCCATCGCGGCCACCTGCTGCTCGACCCCGGCGCCGGCGTTCTTGCAGGCCCCCAACACCACTTCCGGTGCGCCCTTGACCAGCAGCTCCGATCCCAGCACCGACGCCGAGAAGGCCCGGCCGGAGCGGAACGGCAGGTGCGCGTCCGGCTGAGTCCACGGCCGGGTACCTGCGGCGGCCGCGGCGCCCTCGACGATGGCCTGGTCGGTGGCGTGCGCATGCGCCGCACCGTCGGGAGCCGGCGCCGCCTGCGCGGCGGTACCGAGCACATCGTCATCGGTGTATCCCGCCAGTGGACGCACCGTGGTGACCCGCAGCCGGTTCTCGGACAGCGTTCCGGTCTTGTCGAAGCAGACCACGTCGACCCGGCCGAGCGCCTCCACCGACCGCGGAATCCGCACCAGCGCACCGGATTTGCTCAACCGCTGCGACGAGGCGTGCTGGGCCAGGGTGGCCATCAGCGGCATGCCCTCCGGGACGGCGGCGATCGCGACCGCGATCGCGTTGCCGAGCGCAACCCGCAGCCCGCCCTGGCGCAGCAGGCCGAGCGCACCGACTGCCACGCCGCCGGCGGCGCTGTACGGGAACGTCCGGTACATCAGCTGGGACAGGTGGTGCTGCAGGCCGACGTCCGGCAGCTCGCCGGAGGCCAGTTCGGAAGCCCGACGGGCCTGGGTGTCGGCGCCCACGGCAGTCACCATCGCCAGCGCCTTGCCGGCGATCACCGTGGTACCCGCGTAGAGCATGGAGCTGCGCTCGGCCAGTTCGGCGCCGGGAGTCGGGTCGAGCTGCTTGCCGACCGACAGCGATTCGCCGGTCAGCGACGACTCGTCGACCTCGACATCGGACACCTCGATGACGCGAGCGTCAGCGGGCACCACCTCGTTACTGCGCACCTCGATCAGGTCACCGGGCAGCAGTTGTTCGGCGGGGATTTCGAGGTAGGTCGGGGTGCCGTCGGCTCCCACGGACACGACCCGCGCCGGCGGGGCCTGCTGGGCCAGCAGGATGTTCAGCCGGCTCTCGGCCCGCAGCCGCTGGTAGGCGGCCAGCATGGCGTTGCCGGTGAGCACCGTGCCCACCATCACGGCGTCGATCGGCGAACCCAGCATGGCGGTGGCCGCCGAGCACAGCGCCAGGATCGGCGTCATCGGGTCGGACAACTCCTCACGCACGGCGTGGAAGTACGGCCAGAACATGCCCTGCGCTTCGGTGTCGACCGGCGCGCGTTCGGCCAGCGGCGGCATCGCGTCCGGCGTCAGCAGCTCGCGCGCCTGCTCGACGGTCATGGCGTGCCACTCGTAGGCCGGTGCCGGCTTCGGTGCGTGCGCACGCAGCACCCGGCGGGCCAGCAGATACCCCGACAGCATGCCGGCGCCGGCACCCACGGTCACCGGCCCCGGACCGCGGCTCTGCCCCGCCCCGACCCCGGGGATGGTCGCCCGGACCCCGCGGACCAGCAGCAGCCCGGCGATGGACGAGGCCCCGATCGAGATCGCGACCCCGCGCTCGGTGGCCGTTCGGGCGGCCGGCAGCGCGCGCAGCACCTGCCATGCGCCGGCCAGGTCGGCCAGCAGCAGGTCGGCATAGAACGGAGGAGGCAGGTCGTCGTCCTCCGGCATGACGCCCAGCGCCAGATCCGCCGACGCCATTGCCTGCGCCGCCGAGCTGGACAGCACCGCAACCGTGCGGCCGGCCTGCTGCAGGTCGACCACGGCGGCGGCCAGTGCGCCGTCGAGATCCTCACCGGAGACCGGTCGGATGTCGTCGAATCCGGGACGAAGCTCGCCGAGGATCTCGGTGTCCACCGTGACCAGCTCCGCGCCCGAGGCACGCCCTTCGAGCACCACCGCCGAGGCCAGCGCATGGTGCGCGGGCAGGATCAGCGCCTCGACCGGCTCTTTGCGGGTCGACCCGCGGACTGTCATGCCGGGAACCCGGTGCCAGCCCGGACGCAGTCCCGCCTTGTCGAGCAGGCTCTGCGCGCTGTTCCAGGCCTTCGGCAGCTCGTGTTCGCTCGCGCCGCGGATCTGCACCACCCGGCGTTGTTCACCGGTCAGCGCCCGCGGGTCGATGACCACGGTGTCGATCTTGTCGAGGCGGCGCAGGCTGTCCGGTCGCAGCGGCAGCACTCCGTACGTGTCGGCCAGCCCCTGTCCCAGGGTCGCGGCGAACGATTCGCAACTGGTGCGCACCGCTTTCGGCGAGGTGGCCAGGATCGCACTCGAGGTCATGTCCAGGTTGCGGGTCAGCGCGCCCACCGCCCCGGCCGCGACCACCTGCGCCAGCGCGGTGCGCTTCAGGTAGCGCTCGGCCGCACCGTCCGGCCGCGGGACAGGCCGCGCGGTGGTGTGCACGTCCGGGTGTTCTGCGTAGCGGGCCAGCTCCGGCTCGTAGCGATTCCAGGCCAGCGCCCCGGCGCGAGTCTCGGAGGCCTTGAGGCCCTCGACCATCATGTCCACCGCGAGGATCGCCGGGGACATGGTGATGACGTGCGACCCGAGCGAGACCAGGGAGAGCACCCTGTCGGTCTTTGCCGGGCCGATCCGGCTTTCCAGGGCGCCCCGGACCAGCGGCTGATAGCGGGCCACCGACGCCGCGGCGTCGAAGATCTTGGGCGCGGCGGGCAGGCGCATCGCGCTGCCCACGGTTGCGATCGCCAGCCCTATCGCGTTGGCGCCGACCATCGCGCCCTTGGTGGCCAGCAGCAGTCCGTCGCCGGGCAGTGCCGCGGTCTCGGTCGCGGTCAGTTCCACATTCTTTTCGACTGCTTCCACCGTGGCGCACAGATCGGCCAGCGAAACGTGGTCGCCGATTTCGACGACCACCCGCGACAGCGGACGATTCAGCCGCACCGAGGTGACGCCGGGCTCGGCCCGCAGGGCTTCGGAAACCTCGGCACCGATATCTACGCCGTCGGGGTCGTCGAGCCCGTGCACCTCGATCCAGGCCCGTCCGGCGCCGCGCCAGCTGCGCCGGCTGGTCAGATCGGAGGGCTCGCCGGCCAGGATCTTGGCGCCTTCGCGCAGCGGGATGGCGGCGAGATCCAGGCTGGCCGATGCGACGGCGCCGACGGCGTCCAGTCCGAAACGACCGATTGCGAAAACATCCATGGATTGCCTCCAGCGTTATTGCAGCGCTGGAGGTCTCTTCCGCCGGTTGTCCGGCCCACAGCCCCGGTCACCCGATGACGGGCGACGTGATGACGACACTGCGAATTGGGGAATACTCCCCTCCGACCGGCCAGTATGCCACAAACTTCAGGTGGACTTCATCTGCCGGAAATATGCGACGGTGCGTGTCACGCCGTCGGTCAACCCGACCTGCGGGCTCCATCCCAACACCTGTCGCGCCCGCTCGATGTCAAGGCAGGAGCGCCGCAAATCACCGAGCCGGGCCGGGTGGAACTCCGGGTCGTCGGGCGCTCCGACCGCGCCGGCCACCGCCGAATGCAGTTGCCGGTCCGAGGTTTCCACGCCGGTGCCGATGTTGAACCGCTGCCCGTCGCCGTCCGGGCCGGAGGCTCGCACGAAGGCGTCCACCACGTCGTCGACGAACACGTAGTCGCGGGTGTTGGAGCCGTCCCCGAACACCTTGGTGGGGCTGCCCTTCAGCAGAGCCTGGGCGAAGATCGCCACCACCCCGGCCTCGCCGTGCGGATCCTGGCGCGGGCCATACACGTTGGCCGGCGCGATGTGGGAGCACTGCAGCCCGTAGAGGTGCCGGAATGTGTTGAGGTAGATCTCGCCGGCCACCTTCCCGGCGGCATACGGCGAAGCGGGATCAGTCGGGTCGGTTTCGCTGGTCGGGTAGCGCGGCGGGGTGCCGTAGATCGACCCGCCCGAGGAGGTGTGCACGATCTTGCGCACCCCCGCCGACCGCGCCGCGTCGGCGAGTCGGACCGTGCCCACCACGTTGACCGAGGAGTCGAAAGCCGGGTCGGCCACCGAATGCCGCACGTCGATCTGGGCGGCCAGGTGGAAGATCACCTCAGGACGGGACCGGGCCAGTATGTCGCCGAGGTCGGCGGTGACGATGTCGGCCTCGACGAAGCTGAAGTCGGGGTCATCGGCCAGGTGCTCGATGTTCCCGGCCCGCCCGGTCGCGAAGTTGTCCAGCCCAACCACCACGTGCCCGTCCGCACGCAGGCGGTCGACCAGCGTCGATCCGATGAATCCGGCTGCTCCGGTGACCAGTGCTCGCACCGGTCAACCATACCGACAGGTAAGAAAGACGAATGCGCCCACGGATGACCGCCCTGCCCTGGGTCTGTTGGGCGGCAGTGGCGCTGATCGCCGCGCAGCTGGTGGTCCGGGCGGTAGTCGCATTCGGGGGCTACTTCTACTGGGACGACCTGATCCTGGTCGGCCGGGCCGGCACGCACGATCTGCTGTCGACGTCGTACCTGTTCGACGATCACGACGGCCATGTGATGCCGGGGGCGTTTCTGGTGGCCGGGGCGCTGACCCGGGCCTGGCCGCTGCAGTGGGCGGCGCCGGCGGCCAGCCTGGTGGTGCTGCAGCTGCCGGCGTCGCTGGCACTGCTGCGGGTGCTGTGGGTGATTCTGGGCTGGCGGCCGCTGCTGCTGGTGCCGCTCACGTTCGGCCTGTTCTGCCCGCTGGGGCTGCCGGCGTTCGCGTGGTGGGCGGCGGCCTTGAACTCACTGCCGATGCTGGCGGCGCTGGCCTGGGTGTGCGCCGATGCGATCCTGCTGGCGCGTACCGGGAAGCGCCGCTACGCCTACACCGGCACGCTGGCCTACGCCGGCGGCCTGATGTTCTTCGAGAAGGCCGCGGTGATCCCGTTCGTGGCGTTCATGGCGGCGGCGCTGCTGCGCTATGTGACCGGCAGTGCGCCGCGGGCGGCGATCACCGAGACGTGGCGCGCCGGGGTCCGGCTGTGGACGGCGACGCTGGTGGTGACCGGTGGCTGGGTCGCGGTCTACCTGGCGGTGGTCAACCAGAAGCGGTGGAGTTTCGACCTGGACATGACCCGCGACCTGCTCCTGCGCTCGGTCACCCACGGCATCGTCCCCAGCCTGGCCGGTGGCCCCTGGGCGTGGGCCCGGTGGGCGCCGGCCTCGCCCTGGGCGTTGCCGGGGCCGGTGGTGATGACGCTGGGCGCTCTGGTGCTGGCGGCCCTGCTGGTGGTGTCGCTGGCGCGCAAGCACCGGCTGACGCCGGTGTGGCTGGCCGCGGCCGGCTACGCGGTGGCCTGCCAGGTCCCGATCTACCTGATGCGGTCCTCGGCGTTCACCGCACTGGAACTGGCGCAGACCCTGCGTTACCTGGCCGATCTGCTGGTGGTGCTGGCGATTCTGGGGGCGATCGGGCTGTGCGCGCCGAACCGGGGGTCGTCGCGGTGGCTGGACGCGTCGCCGGCCCGGGGTGTGGCGGTAGCCGGGCTGACGATGGCCTTCACCGCAAGCAGCCTGTATTCGACGGTAACGTTCCTGGCCAGTTGGCGCGACGACCCGGCGCGGGCCTATCTGCAGAACGCCCAGCACGACCTGGCTGCCGCGCGGGCCGACTCCGATGCGCCACTGCTCGACCAGGAGGTCGACCCGCTGGTGCTGCAACGGGTGGTCTACCCGGAGAACCTGGCCAGTCACATGTTCGCTCTGGTTCGCGACCGTCCTGAGTTCGCTTCGGCGACAACGCGCTTGCGGATGTTCACCAACACGGGCAGGTTGACCGACGCCAAGGTCACCTGGGTCCGCACCCTGGTGCCCGGACCGGTGCCGCAGTGCGGTTACCTGGTGCAGCCGGACCGGCCGGCCACCCTCGGCCTCGACGGCCCGCTGCTGCCGGCCGACTGGACCGCCGAGATCAACTACCTGGCCAACGTCGACGGCGCGATGACGCTGTCCCTGTCCGAGGGCCCCGGAGTCCGGGTCCGGGTGCGTCCGGGCCTCAACCGGATCTACGTACGCCTGCCCGGCGCCGGCCACAATGTCACCGCCCGCGCCGACACCGCGGCCCTGTCGGTGTGCATCGCCGCCGGCCCGGTCGGGTACGTGGCGCCGCTGTGACGGGGCGCGGCGTGCTGCCCGGCGGGTCCGGTGACCGCGCGGTAGCTTCTACAGACGTGCCGATGCAGCAAGTCCCGTCACGGTTTTTGTGCGCGTCGGCGGCGGCCTCCCCCCGCACCCTGATCGACATCCTGTACGCCACCGCCGCGCGTTTCCCCGATGCCGCCGCCGTGAACGACGGCAAGGTGGTGCTGACCTACAGCGAGCTGCTCACCGACATCGAGGACAGCGTCGCGTGGTTGGCCGCCCGCGGCATCGGTCGCGGCGACCGCGTCGGTATCCAGATGCCGTCGGGCAGCTACTCGCTCTACACCGCCATCCTGGCGGTACTGGCCGCCGGCGCGGCCTACGTCCCTGTCGACGCCGACGATCCCGCCGAGCGTGTCGAGCTGGTGTTCAACGAGGCACAGGTGGCGGCGGTGATCACCGAGAAGGGCCTGATCCGCGGCCCGGGTTCGTCACGCGGTTGGCAGGCGGCGGCACCGTCGGTAAGCGACGACGCCTGGATCATCTTCACCTCGGGTTCCACCGGCACCCCGAAGGGGGTGGCGATCACGCACCGCAACGCGGCCGCGTTCGTCGACGCCGAAGCGCACTTGTTCCTGCAGGACAACCCGATCGGGCCCGGCGACCGGGTGCTGGCGGGGCTGTCGGTGGCGTTCGACGCGTCCTGCGAGGAGATGTGGCTGGCCTGGCGGTACGGCGCATGCCTGGTGCCCGCCCCGCGGTCGCTGGTGCGCAGCGGCATGGACCTGGGGCCCTGGCTGGTGGCCCGTGATGTGACCGTGGTGTCGACCGTGCCGACGCTGGCCGCGCTGTGGCCGGCCGAGGCGCTGGAGGCGGTGCGGCTGCTGATCTTCGGCGGCGAGGCCTGCCCGCCGGAGCTGGCGGCCCGGTTGGCGGTGGAGGGCCGCGAGGTGTGGAACACCTACGGCCCCACCGAGACCACCGTGGTGGCCTGCGCCGCGCAACTCGACGGCACCGACCCGGTCCGCATCGGGCTGCCGCTGGCGGGCTGGGATCTGGCGGTGATCGGCGCCGACGGGGAGCCCGTGGCCATCGGCGAGGTCGGCGAGCTGGTGATCGGCGGTGTCGGGCTGGGCCGCTATCTCGATGCCGAACGGGACGCCGAGAAGTACGCGCCGCTGCCGGCCCTGGATTGGCCGCGGGCCTACCGCAGCGGCGACCTGGTGCGTTTGGAGAACGACGGTCTGCTGTTCTGCGGTCGCGCCGACGACCAGGTCAAGATCGGCGGCCGGCGCATCGAGCTGGGTGAGGTGGACGCCGCGCTGATGGCGCTGCCCGGGGTCAGCGGGGGCGCCGCCGCGGTGCGGACCAGTGCGGGAGGCACGTCGCTGCTGGTCGGCTACCTGGCCAGCACCGACCCGGAATTCGATCTGGCCGCCGCGCGCACGGTTCTTGCCCGGCAACTGCCCGCCGCACTGGTTCCGCGGCTGGTGCTGGTCAGCGAACTGCCCACTCGCACGTCGGGCAAGGTCGACCGCGACGCCCTGCCCTGGCCGGTGGGCCCCGAACCCCGGGCCGACGAGTTGTCGGCGGCCGACGGCACCCTGGGCTGGCTGGCCGGGCTGTGGCGTGAGGTCCTGGGTAGCTCGGTCGAGGATGAGCGGGCCGACTTCTTCGCCCTGGGTGGCGGATCGTTGCAGGCCGCCCAGCTGGTGGCCGCGGTGCGGCAGCGCTACCCGCAGCTGACCGTCGCCCAGCTCTACGACCGGCCGCGGCTCGGGTCGCTGGCCGGATTCCTCGACGACATGGGACAGACCGATCCGGCGGCCGTGGGACCGGACGCGGTACGGGCAGTGCCTGCGGTGCCCTGGACGACCCAGGCCGCGCAGGTGCTGTTGTCCGTGCCGTTGGCCACCCTGGCCGGCCTGCAGTGGGTGACCTGGCTGGCGCTGGCGAACAACCTGGCGTCGGCCTGGCATCCGCAGCCCTGGCTCGCGCGGCTCGACTGGTGGTGGGTGATCGCCGCGTTCGTACTGTTCGTCACCCCGGTGGGACGAATGGGAATCGCCGTACTGGGGGCCCGGGCGCTGCTGACCGGCTTGACGCCGGGGACCTACCGTCGCGGCGGCCCGGAGCATCTGCGGGTCTGGATCGCCGAACGTCTCGCCACCGCCAGCGGCGCCGAAAACCTGGCCGGCGCACCGTGGTTGGTGTACTACGCGCGGGCATTGGGCAACGACATCGGGAAGGGCGTCGACCTGCATTCCGCCCCGCCGGTGACCGGGATGTTGACGCTGGGCAACCGCTGCTCGATCGAACCGGAGGTCGACCTGTCCGGGCATTGGGTCGACGGCGAGTCGTTCCACGTCGGCCCCATCACGATCGGCAACGACGCCACCATCGGTGCCCGCACCACGTTGCTGCCGGGCGCCTCGGTAGGCAAGGACGCCGACGTCGGCCCCGGTTCGGGGGTGATCGGCGAGGTGAAGAAGGGCCAGTACTGGACCGGCTCGCCGGCGGTGAAATCCGGTAAGGCACACCATCCCTGGCCGGATCATCGGCCGCCGCGCCGCCCGGTGTGGGTGGCGGTGTACGGGCTGACGTCACTGCTTCTGGGAGCCCTGCCGTTGCTGGCACTGGGCGCCGGGCTGGCGGTGTTGGGTTGGGCTGCCCGTGACGCGGCCACGCTGGGCGCGGCGATCGGCCCGGTGGCGTTGTGGACCCCGGTGGCGGCGCTGACCGCGCTGGGCAGCTACGCCGCGTTGACCATCGTCGGGGTGCGACTGCTGTCGATCGGCCTGGCCGAGGGCTACCACCCGGTCCGAAGCCGGCCGGGCTGGCAGTTGTGGGCCACCGAACGTCTGATGGACGCGGCCCGCGACTACCTGTTTCCGGTCTACGCCAGCCTGATCACGCCGTGGTGGCTGCGGTTGTTGGGGGCGAAGGTCGGCGAAGGCACCGAGATCTCCACCGCCCTGCTGATCCCGAAGTTCACCGTGATCGCCGACGGCGCGTTTCTCGCTGACGACACCATGGTCGCCTCCTACGAGCTGGGCGGCGGCTGGATCCATGTCGCACCGGCCACCATCGGCAAGCGCGCGTTCCTGGGGAACTCCGGGATCACCCAACCGGGCAGGCGAGTGCCCGACAAGGCCTTGGTGGCGGTGCTGTCGACGGCACCGCACAAGGCCAAGAGCGGCTCTTCGTGGCTGGGCAGCCCGCCGGTCCGGTTGCGCCGCAAGGCCGCCGACGACAGCGCCGCCGAGCGGACGTTCGCGCCGCCATTGCGGCTCAAGGTTATGCGCGCCGTCATGGAGACGTTCCGGCTGATCCCGGTCATGGTGACCTTTGCGATCGGCGTCGCGGTGCTCGGCGCATTGCAGTGGGGGGCCACCCAGTTCGGCTACAAATGGGCGGCCCTGGGCAGCGGGTTGGCCCTGCTGGGCGCCGGCGCGGTGGCCGGCGGTATCGCGGTGGTGGCGAAATGGCTGACCGTCGGCCGGATCCGGGCGACGCAGCACCCGCTGTGGTCGCCGTTCGTGTGGCGCAACGAGGTGTCGGACACCTTCGTCGAGACGGTGGCCGCGCCGTGGTTCGCCCGCGCCGCCACCGGAACCCCGGTGATCAACCTGTGGTTGCGGGGATTGGGCGCCACCATCGGGCGCGGGGTGTGGTGCGAGACGTACTGGCTGCCCGAGGCCGACCTGGTGACGCTGGGCCCGGGTGCCACCGTCAACCGCGGCTGCGTGGTGCAGACCCACCTGTTCCACGACCGGATCATGGCAATGGACACCGTCACCTTGGACGCCGGTGCCACCCTCGGGCCGCATTGCGTGGCGTTGCCGGCGGCGCGGCTGGGTGCAGGCGCCTCCGTCGGCCCGGCCTCGCTGGTGATGCGCGGCGACCAGGTCCCGGCGGCGACCCGCTGGCAGGGCAACCCCATCGCGCCGGCCGCCGAGGTGTCGGCGTCGTGAGCAAACCCGTCAAGAAAGCTCTTGTGAAGCCCAAGCCCGACCCGCCGGTCATCGACCCCTACCTGCCCGGCAGCGGCAACATCGGCTACCGGGTGTCGCGTTACGAGCTCGACCTGGAGTACAAAGTCGCCAGTAATCGGCTGTCCGGCACCGCGACCATCACCGCGGTCACGCTGACCGCGCTGCGCAGCTTCACCCTGGACCTTGCCGATGTGCTGTCGGTGTCCAAGGTGCGGGTCAACGGCCGCCAGCCCGCTCGGTTCACCACCTCGAACGCGAAGCTGCGGGTCACGCTGGCGACCCAGTTGCCGGCCGGGGCCGCACTGGTGATCAGCGTCCGCTACTCGGGCTCCCCAGGACCCAGCGAAACCCTCTGGGGCGAAGTGGGTTTCGAGGAATTGTCGGACGGGGCGCTGGTCTCCGGGCAGCCCAACGGCGCACCGTCGTGGTTCCCCTGCGACGATCACCCGGCGGCGAAGGCCAGCTACCTGATCCAGATCAGCACCGACAGCCCATACCGCGCGGTCGCCAACGGCGAACTGGTGTCGCGACGGGTCCGCGCGGCGCGCACCACTTGGATCTACGAGCAGCCCGAGCCGACGCCGACCTACCTGGTCACCCTGCAGATCGGCCAGTACGTGACCCACCGCCTGCCCGACACCGCGGTACCGATCAACGTGGTGCTGCCGGCGCGGCTGCGGCCCGAGTTCGACCGGGACTTCGCGGACCAGGCAGCGATGATGGAGCTGTTCGTCCGGCTGTTCGGGCCGTATCCGCTGACCGCCGGCTACACCGTGCTGGTCACCGACGACCACCTGGAAATTCCCTTGGAGGCACAAGGGATTTCGATCTTCGGCGCCAACCACTGCGACGGCACCGGCGGCTCGGAACGGCTGATCGCCCACGAGCTGGCGCATCAGTGGTTCGGCAACTCTGTGACGGTGCGGCGCTGGCGCGACATCTGGCTGCACGAGGGGTTCGCCTGCTACGCCGAGTGGCTGTGGTCGGAGCATTCCGGCGGGCCCAGCGCCGGCGAGTGGGCGCAGCACTACCACCAGAAGCTGGCCGCGTTGCCGCAAGATCTGCTGCTGGCCGATCCGGGGCCGGCCGACATGTTCGACGACCGGGTGTACAAGCGCGGCGCCATGACCCTGCACCTGCTGCGCGGCCAGCTCGGCGACGACGGCTTCTTCACCCTGCTGCGGGATTGGACGACGCGCCACCGGCACGGCAACGCCAGCACCGACGACTTCACCGGCCTGGCCGCCAACTACGCCACGGTGTCCCTGCAGCCGTTGTGGCAGGCCTGGCTGTATTCCACCGCGCTCCCCCCGCTGTAGCGCGCGGTCTGCCGCCTGGGCAGATATGCGTTTCGTATGAGTCCCGGCTGTCCGGTTGCCCGCTCCTCGCTGCCGAAAATACCGTTGGTCATCGGCAATGTTGTTCGCAGAAGGGTGGTCTGAAGTCAGCGCGTCGCGATCGGGGAGCAGCCGATGAACTTTGCAGCGTTGCCACCAGAGGTCAACTCTGCGCTGATGTACGCCGGACCAGGATCCGGCCCCATCCGAGCCGCCGCCACCGCCTGGAAAACCATGGCCGCCGAACTCGAAACCGCCGCCAACTCCTACCGCACCCTGATCACCGGACTCACCGACGAAACCTGGCAAGGACCCGCCGCGGTCGCCATGGCCACCGCCGCAACACCCTACGCAGCCTGGATGCACACCACCGCAACCCAAGCCGCCCACGCCGGCACCCAGGCAGGCGCCGCCGCAGCCGCCTACGAAACCGCCTTCGCCATGACCGTCCCACCCGCCGTCATCGCCGCCAACCGCACCCAACTGGCCACCCTGACCGCCACCAACCTGCTCGGCCAGAACACCGCCGCCATCGCCGCCACCGAAGCCCACTACACCGAAATGTGGGCCCAAGACGCCACCGCCATGTACACCTACGCCGGCAACGCCGCCACAGCCACCCAACTCCCCACCTTCACCCCTGTCTCTTATACACATCT
>NZ_CP083986.1:4719822-4719895 GCF_020172685.1 [Mycobacterium] nativiensis
AAAAAAAAAAAATGTGTTGAATACGAGAGGCTCGGGGAGATAGAAGTGAAAGTATACACGGAGGTCGCTGATA
>NZ_CP083986.1:4719995-4721362 GCF_020172685.1 [Mycobacterium] nativiensis
GCTCGTTATCGGCCGGCGGCCAGCCGTCGGGTGGCAGCACCGCCACCCAGCCGTCCAGGATCGTGTCGGCATAGTTGTGACCGTGGCCTGCGGGCATCTGCTCACCGTGGAACAGGTCGGCGCTGACCTGCCAGAACGTCACCACCGGGTACCAGCGCATGGATGCGGTGCGGTCCGGGCCGGGTGCTTCGGTCAGCCAGTCCGGCCGCGCGAACAGCAGGTCCGTCGACCACCACACCACCGGGTCGGAGGCATGCTGCAGGAACAACACCCGGGTGCCGTCCCACGGCGGCGCGGCGATCCGGGCGATCTCGGCCGGCACCGTGCCCTGCGAGAACCGCACCGTGCGGCCGTTGTCGTAGCGCGGCAACACGGCGGTGCTGCCGGGGTCGCGCCGCACCAGCAGCGCGTGCCAGAGCGGGCTGGCCTGCGGCGGCCCCACCCACAGCACGGACTCATAGCCCATGTCGGCGATATCGGGCAGCCAGTCGAACGCGGCCTGCCCGGCCATCGACCCCAGGCTCTCGCCGTAGAGCACCAGCTTGGGCCGCTGCCCTACTGGAAGGCCACGCCACCGCTCGGCGATGGTGCGCACCAGCAGCCGTCCCGAATCCATCGATTTGCGTTGGTCGGCCAGGAAGGAGATCCAACTCGGCAGGTAGGAGTACTGGACGCCGACGATCGCGGTGTCGCCGTTGTAGAGCATCTCCAGCGCATCGGCCGCGGCCGGATCCACCCACCCGGTGCCCGTGGTGGGCACCACCACCAACACCTGGCGATCGAAGGCGTGGGTGCGGTCCAATTCGTCGAGCAGCAGCTGCATTCGCCCCTGTTCGTCACCGGCGCTGTGCAGCCCGGCATACACCCTGATGGGTTCGCGGGCGGGCCGTCCGTTGATCCGGCTGAGCTCGGCGGCGTGCACTCCCCCGGCGACGAAGCTGCGGCCCTGACTGCCCAGGGTCGCCCAGGGCGCCAATGACTCGGGGCTGCCGGATCGCTCCGGCTGCAGCGGCTGGATCGTTCCGGCCCCGGTGGCGCTGTCCTCGGGCTGGAACACCGCGCTGGCGCCGGCGAAGAAACCGCGGATCAGCACGCCGTTGATCAAGGTGGTCAGCAGCACGACGACGATCGCGCTGCCGATGAACATGGCCACTTCGCGGTGCAGGTGCCACCGCCGGATCAGGGCCCGCGCCAGCAGCCGACTGGCGTCGATCAGCGCCCGTACCGTCGCCACCAGCGCGGCGGCGACCCCGATCGCCACGCCGAGGGTGCGCAGATAGCCCAGTGTTGCCGGGCCTTCGATGCCCAGCAGCTCGGAGACCTGACGCTGCCAGCCGGCGGCTGGGATCAGCATCAGAACGCACGCG
>NZ_CP083986.1:4721462-4722559 GCF_020172685.1 [Mycobacterium] nativiensis
GTGACTGGCGGCCGCTGGCCGACTTCTACTCCGATGACGCCACCTACGGCTGGAACATCGGCCCCAAAGAGGACGTGATGTGCGTCGGGATCGACGAGATCCGCGACATCGCCCTGGGCCTGGAGATGGAGGGGCTGGACAACTGGCAGTACCCGTACCAAAAGGTGCTCATCGATGAGAAGCAGGGCGAGATCGTCGGCTTCTGGAAGCAGGTCGCGACAGACGCCGACGGTGCCGAGTCGGAGATCTACGGCATCGGCGGCAGCTGGTTTCGTCTCAACGCCGACGCGAAGATCGAATGGCAGCGTGACTTCTTCGACTTCGGTCACGTCCAGAAGCTCTACCTGGACCTGATGACCGCCGGCAAGCTCTCGGCCGGGATGCAGAAGCGCATCGAGCGCAGCCTGGCCGGCGAGAAGCTGCCCGGCTACTACCCGCTGGGAACAGCTCCGGTTCCACTCTGGTAGAACACAACTCACTTCCAGGAGAACTCGTGGCCATACGCGTCGCCCTGATCGGCACCGGCAACGCCGGGCGCATCGCCCTGCGCGGGCTGATCACCAATCCCGCCTACGAGCTCACCGGAGTGTGGGTCTCGACAGCAGCCAAGGTGGGCCAAGATGCCGGCGAGCTCGCCGGTCTCGACGTCCACACCGGCATCGCCGCCACCGACGACTTCGAGGCGATCATCGGCGCCAAGCCCGAGGCCGCGGTCTACTGCGCGATGGGTGACACCCGACTGCCCGACGCGCTCAAGGACGTCTGCCGACTGCTGGCCGCCGGCATCAACGTCATCGGGACCGCCCCGGGGGTGCTGCAATACCCCTGGGGCGTCATCCCGGACAAGTTCATCGCACCCATCGAAGACGCGGCCCGCCAAGGCAATTCAAGCGTCTACGTCAATGGTGTCGATCCCGGCTTCGTCACCGACATGGTGCCGCTGGCCTTCGCCAGCACGTGCCAACGCATTGAGCAGATCCGCTGCCTGGAGATCGCCGACTACGCGACCTACGACGGCGCCGAGGTCATGTTCGACGTGATGGGCTTCGGCAATTCGCTCGACAACGTGCCGATGCTGCTGCAGCCGGGCATCTTGA
>NZ_CP083986.1:4722659-4724546 GCF_020172685.1 [Mycobacterium] nativiensis
AGATGTGTATAAGAGACAGATCTCCAACCATGTCGATGACGCGAAAGCCAAGGGCGCCAAGGTCATCGCTGGCGGAAATGCCCGCCCGGACATCGGACCGTTGTTCTACGAGCCGACGGTGCTGACCGACGTCACCGACGAGATGGAGTGCGGGCGCAACGAGACGTTCGGCCCGGTGGTCTCCATCTACCCCGTCGACAGCGTCGAAGAGGCCATCGCAAAGGCCAACGACACCGAGTACGGGCTGAACGCCAGCGTATGGGCCGCCAGCAAGGCCCAGGGTGAGGCGATCGCCGCGCGCATCAAGTCCGGCACGGTCAATGTCGACGAAGGTTACGCGCTGGCCTTCGGCAGCGTCGCCGCCCCGATGGGCGGTATGAAGGCCTCCGGGGTGGGCCGCCGCCACGGTGCCGACGGAATCCTGAAGTACACCGAGTCGCAGACCGTCTCCACCGCCCGGGTCCTGAATCTCGACCCACCACTGGGGATTTCCGGCCCGCTGTGGCAGAAGATGCTAACCCCGATGATCCGCGTGGTGCAGGCGCTACCGGGCCGGTAGCGCTCAGCGCCGGCCGGTGCGGTTCTTGCCTCGGTCGATATCGCGCTCCAACTCGGCCAGCGCCGGCTCGATCGCGTCGGCCATCTTGTGGATGTCCTCGGCGATCTCCGGCGTGGTTACGAAACCGAAGTCGAGGTGGTCGCGGTAGGAGAAGCAGGTGATGTTCAGCGCCACGTCCATGACCGGCGGGCCGAGCGGCACCAGTGACTCCAGTTCCGCACCGGCCATGTAGATCGGAATCGGCGGGCCCGGCACGTTGGAGACGACGAGGTTGATCGGGGCCAGCCGATTCGACAGCCCGGTCGCGGTGTAGGCACGGGCGGCCAGCTGCAGTAGCCCGGGCGGGGTGGTATCGGTCAATCCCATTATCTGGTGCGCCGACAACGCCTTGGCCATCTGCTTGGCACTCTGGGTGCTGGCGTGAATCGTCTTGAGCCGCTGGGCAGCTCCCTCGATGTCAGTCCCCATCGAAACCGTCATCGAACTGACCTTGTTACCGACCTCGCCCTGGCTCTCCTCGGTGCGGGTCGAAACCGGGATCTGGGCGACGAGTGGCCTGTCCGGCAACTCCCCGCGCTCGCCCAGATACTGCCGAACTGCGCCGGCGACCATAGCGAGCACGACGTCGTTGAGCTTGACGCCGTAGGCGTCCTTGACGGCCTTGATCCGGGCCAACTCGACCCGGGCGGCGCTGATCCGCCGGTGCGGCGAGACGCTGGCGTTGAACCGGGTCACCGGGGCGTCGAAGTAGCGCGGAGGTTTGCGGGGCAGTCCCAGTCCCACGGTGGCAATCTGCTGGCGAACTGTCTGCTGCAGCAGCCGGCCGATGCGGTAGGGCGTCTTGACCGCGACGTTGACCAATTCCTCGACGACCCGGCGCTCGTAGCTGGGGATGGCGGATCCATTCGAGGACCCGATCGTCTCCGGTAGTGGCGGCCGTGGCTCGGGCGTGATGTCCAGCATGATCTCGAACAGTCCTGCGCCAGAGACACCGTCGACGATCGCGTGGTGCATCTTGGTCAGCGTCGCGACCCGGCCGCCGCTGACACCTTCGATGACCCACATCTCCCACAGCGGGCGGGAGCGGTCCAGCTTGTAGGACATCAGCCGGCCCACGAGCTCTTCGACCTCGCGCCGCCCGCCGGGAGCGGGAACGCCGATGCGCCGAAGGTGGAAGTCGATGTCGAGATGCTCGTCTTCGACGAACCACGGTCGGTCCAGCCCCATAGGAGAAGGAGTGACCCGCCAGCGCAGCTGCGGCAGTTGCGGTAATCGCTCGATCAGAAGCTGGCGAACCCGCTCAAAGCTGTAGTTCGGCGCATTGGTGG
>NZ_CP083986.1:4724646-4726015 GCF_020172685.1 [Mycobacterium] nativiensis
TTCGTGTCGACTGCCTCCGGACTGGAGCGTTCTGAGCTCGTGCACCGTTACGCCGGGGCCGTCGACGCGCGAAGATTCGACGAGGTAGCCGAATTGTTCACCGCCGACGCCGAACTCGTGCTGCCGGATCCGCCGGATCACCTGGAGCCATGCGTGCGCCACCACGGCCACGCCGGCGTACGGGACGCGATGTCAGCACTGGCCCCGGTAACCCGCACCCAGCACGGCATCGTCGGCGAGGTCTACACCGCCTCGACCTCGGCTGACGTCGCGACCGGAGAGATCACCGGGGTGGCGCATCATTGGATCGAGCACGATGGCAAGCTCACCGACCACGTCTGGTACCTGCGTTACCGCGACGCCTATCGCCGCGTCGGGCAGGGTTGGCGGATCGCTCAGCGGGAACTGACCATCGACGCGATCGAGTCGCGACCGGCCCGGCAGGTGCGCTCATGATCGCGGCCCAGCACCCGCAGATCTCTTTGCAGCTCAAGACTTTCACCGATGACTCGGGCCACGACTGGGGCACCACCCTGGCCCTGGGCGCGGCGATGGACGCTGCGGGCGTCGATCGGGTCGTGGTCTCCGACCACGTGGTGTTCGGCGAGAATCCGGATGCCTACGCCGACCCCCGGCTCGGCGGAATCACCGGAGGACGCCAACCGACCGGGCCCGACGGCCAGTGGCTGGATCCGCTGATCGTGCTCACCGCGCTGGCCGCGACCACCACCCGCATCCGTTTGGGCACTGCGGTGTTGCTGGCGGCGCTGCGCCGCCCGGTGGTGCTGGCCAAGGAGCTGGCCACCCTCGACGTGCTGTCGGGCGGGCGACTGGATCTTGGTGTGGGCGTCGGCTGGCAACGCGAGGAATACGAGGCCGCCGGACTGTCATTCGAGGGTCGCGGGCGACTCCTGGACCACACCCTGGAGGTGTGCCAGACACTGTGGACTCAGCAACGCAGCAGCTACACGTCCCCGGAATTGTCCTTCGAAAACATTCACCAGATGCCCAAACCCGTTACCGCCGGCGGGGTTCCGATCTGGGTGAGCGGCACCGTCAACGACGCGGTGGCGCGCCGGCTGACCCGGTTCGGGTCCGGCTGGATCCCGTGGGGCCCGGCGATGCGCGACCCGGCTGGCGCCATCGCGGCGATGAAGGACCGCATCGCCGCACTGGGCGGCGACCCGACCGGCCTGCAAGTCCTGGGCCACGCGACCACCGCCAAGAACCCGGACGGCTCCCTGGACCCCGCGGCCACCGCGGCCACCGCGCCGGCACTGGTGGCCGCCGGCGTCACCGATGTGCGGGTCACCTGCTCGCTGCCCAAGGACATCGGCCAGGCCACTGAACCTGTCTCTTATACACATCT
>NZ_CP083986.1:4726115-4727554 GCF_020172685.1 [Mycobacterium] nativiensis
CCTGATAGCCCCACGATCCGCCGAACGGGTGCTCGGCAACCGGTAGCAGCTCGATGTGGGTGAACCCTCGCTCCACAACGTAGTCCGTCAGCTCGGTGGCAAGCTGCCGGTAGCTCAGCCCAGGCCGCCAGGACCCGAGGTGCACTTCGTAGATGCTCATCGCTTCGAACGCCGGATTCGCGGTGGCCCGCCGATTCATCCAGTCGCTGTCGCTCCAGGTGTAGCGACTGGTAGCGACGCGTGAGGCAGTGTGCGGCGGGGTTTCGGCCGCGAACGCCATCGGGTCAGCCCGCTCGGTGACCACATCGTCTGCGCCGTGAACCCGGAACTTGTACAGGCCGTCGACCGGAAACCCCGGCCAGAACAGTTCCCACACACCGGAAGAGCCGAGTGCCCGCATGGGTGCTCCGATACCGTCCCAGCCGGTGGCGTCACTGATCAAACCTATTCCCTTGGCGTTGGGCGCCCACACCGCGAATGACACACCGGTCACCGTCCCGTCCGGGGTGGTGAACGTGCGCGGATGAGCACCAAGGGCGTCCCACAGCCGTTCGTGCCGCCCCTCTCCGAACAGGTGCAGGTCGATCTCGCCCAGCGTCGGCAGAAAGCGATACCCATCGGCCACCACGTGCGGTTCCGCGGCACCGGGATAGTCGATCTGCAGCCGATAGTCGATCAGGCCCGCGAAGGGCAGTGTCGCGGCAAACAACCCGTTGCCCAGGTGTTGCATCGGGATCCGGTCACCGCCCACCAGAACCGCCACCGCACTCGCGCCCGGGCGCAGGGCTCTGATCACGCTGCTTTCACCATTGTCGTGGGCGCCCAGGATCGCGTGCGGGTCGTAGTGCACGCCGGACATCAGCCGATCGAGGTCCTCGGGGTTCACCTGAAGCTCACTGGGTGGGTGCTTGATTCGGGTCATCGGGTCTTCACCTCCGATGCAGCAGCTCGGTTCGCGCGGGTGTACTCATCTCCGGCATGTTGATGATGTGGGCGACCGCCCGGCTCGGGTCGAGTCGCACGTAATTGTCCTGCCCCCATTGGTATTCCTCCCCGCTGATCTCGTCACGCACCCAGAACCGCTCGTAGGGCTCCATACCCAGCGCCGTCATGTCCAGCGACAACGTCGCTTCCTCGGCGGCGAACGCGTTCAGCGTCACCACCACCAGCACGGTGTCACCGCTGGCCGGATCGAACTTGCTGTAGGCCAACAGCGCGTCGTTGTCGACGTGATGGAAATGCAGGGTGCGCAGTTGCTGCAGGGCAGGGTGCCGGCGGCGAATGGCGTTGAGCGCAGCGATGAACGGCTCCAGCGATCTGCCCTCGCGGCGCGCGGCGGCGAAATCGCGCGGTCGCAGTTCGTACTTCTCTGAGTTCAGGTACTCTTCGCTTCCCTCGTGCAGCGCCTCGTGTTCGAACAACTCATAGCCGGAGTACAC
>NZ_CP083986.1:4727654-4729213 GCF_020172685.1 [Mycobacterium] nativiensis
TACTTTCCCGCACTCCGACATCTCCTCTTATTTTTTTTTTTTACAGTGCCGGCACCCACCAAGTCCTCCCCTACCCTCTTCGCCGCCGGCGTCAAATGTGTATAAGAGACGGCCGCCGGGCGTCCCCCAGCCGGTCCCCCGCGCGGATCTGCAGGTCGGTCAGGCCGCGCCCGCCTCCGTCGATCAGCCAGCGCCGGATCACCGCCAGGCGCACCGGGCCCGCCAAGGCCGCCAGCGCAGCAGCGTCCAACGCGGCGCCCGCGGTGGCTCCGGGCAGCGCCTGCTCGGCCAAGGCATCGATGAGCTCGGTGTTCTCCCGCAGTGCGATCGCCGTCCGGGCCAGGGCTTCGGCTACCCCGCCGTCCAGCACGTCCTCCAACAGGGGCAGCACTTCGGCGCGCAGCCGCACCCGAGTGAAGCGATCGTCACTGTTGTGCGGGTCGAGCCACGGCGTCAGCCCCAGTTCCGCGCAGGCCTGCGCGGTCTGCGCACGTCGCACCCCCAGCAGTGGCCGGCACCACGGTGGGTCGTACGGCCGCATCCCGGCCATCGACCGGGCTCCCGAACCTCGGCCGAGCCCGAGCAGCACTGTCTCGGCCTGATCGTCGAGTGTGTGTCCCAGCAGTACAGGGTCCCGGCCGCGAGCATCGGCCAGCGCGGCGTAACGGGCCGTGCGCGCCGCCGCCTCCGGACCGCCCTGGGCTCCGACGGTCACCGGAATAACCTGCGCATCAACGCATCCCAGCTCGAGCGCCTGACGGCGCGCGGTCTCGGCCACCTGGGCCGAATCGGCTTGCAGGCCATGGTCGACGATCAGCGCGGTGGTGGGCCGCATCCGGATTGCGACAGCAGTCAGCGCCAGCGAATCGGGTCCACCGGACAACGCGACCGCCCAGCCTGCCCCCTGCGACAGAAACTGCTCGGCGTACGCCCCCAACGCGGCGCACAGCGCAGCTACAGCACCCGGTCGATCCACCGCTGGGGCTCTTCGATCTCGGCGGGCAGCGGCAGGGTCTGCGGACCAGACCACACCGCGTTGAACCGGTCCATACCGACGCGGCCGACCACGGCGTCGACGAAGGCCTTGCCGCGGGTGTACTGGCTCATCTTGGCGTCGAGGCCCAGCAACGCCCGCAACAGTCGTTGCAGCGGCGGCTGGCTGCGCTGACGGCGTTCCTCGAAGCGGTTCCGAATGGTCGCCACCGACGGCACCGCCATCGGCCCGACCGCGTCCATGACGTGGTCGGCGTGGCCTTCGAGCAGCGTGCCCAGCATCAGCAACTGGTCCAGCGCGGTGCGCTGCTCCTCGGACTGCACCGCCCGCACCAGGCCCAGGATCCCCGACGGGCCCGGCGACTCGGCATCGTTCTGGCGGCCCCGCAGATAGTCGGCCAGCCGGCCCACCACCTGGGTCAGATCCGGGCTGCTGTCGCCGGTCAGTACCGACAGGGCATCCGACATGTAGCCGGCCAGCCACGGGTTGACGCTGAACTGCACGCGGTGCGTCACCTCGTGCAGGCACACCCACAATCGGAAGTCGGCCGGCGTCACCTGCAGCT
>NZ_CP083986.1:4729313-4729385 GCF_020172685.1 [Mycobacterium] nativiensis
TCTTATGACTGTGTAACCAGATCGTAGCGTCTCTTCTTCTTTTTTTTTTTTTTTTTTAATGTTACGGCGACC
>NZ_CP083986.1:4729421-4748873 GCF_020172685.1 [Mycobacterium] nativiensis
AGATGTGTATAAGAGACAGACGTCCGACAGTGCGATTTCGCCGGGTCTGGCGTTCGATCTGCTGGGCGCGGTTTTCGAGGTGGGCAGCGTCGGGCCTTTTGGAGGCATCGGACTGGGCGGCGCCTTCGGCGGCCTGGCGATCACCTTGGGCGAGCTGGCATTCCCGGAAGAGAGTGCGTTGGGCCTCGGCGCGCTGGGCGCCCTGGACCTGATCGGCCAGACCGCGCCCACCGCCGTGGGTGAGCTGGGATCGGTGGCCGGCCGAGCCGGGGCGACCTGGGCTTCCATGGGCAAAGCCGTGCCGCTCGGCTCCCTGTCGGTACCGCAGGCCTGGGTCGCTGCCACCCCCGCAGCGCTGCGCGAAGTAAGCCTGGTCGCAGCACAATCCGGCACCGCCTCCGCCGCCGCCGCCGCGGCGGCCGCCGGCGTCGCCGAGATCCCCTACGCCGAAATGGCACTGGCCGGCATGGCCGGCCGCGCCATGACCGCCACCGCCGGCAACCCCGGCCCGGGACGCCGGCCACAGCTCACCCAACCCAACCCCACCACAGCACCCAAACCAGCTGATCAATCCGAAGAGCCGGACAAGCCGGCGAGGCCGAAGGCGATCGGCGTCGTCGCCGAACTTCGCGCACTGGTCGAGCTGCGGGACTCGGGCGTTCTGACCCAGGAGAAATTCATTCAGCGCAAGGAACGCCTGCTCGGCGAGTAGAACGTGCATCCGGGGTAGAAAATGAGGACCGATGGCGGATAACTCGGACCACCGCGGTCCGCGCAAGGCGATCCTCGGGCAGCTGCCGCGGATCCATCGGCCCGACGGTTCACCGATCCGGGTGCTGCTGGTCGACGACGAGCCGGCCCTGACCAACCTGGTGACGATGGCCCTGCACTATGAGGGGTGGGTCGTCGACGTCGCCCACAACGGCCGCGATGCCGTCGCCAAATTCCACAGCGGCGCACCCGATCTGCTGGTTCTGGACATCATGCTGCCCGACATCGACGGGCTGCACATTCTGCAGCGGGTCCGCGAGTCCGACCCCTACACCCCGACGCTGTTCCTCACCGCCCGCGACTCGGTCACCGACCGGGTGACCGGCCTGACGTCGGGCGCGGACGACTACATGACCAAGCCGTTCAGCCTGGAGGAGTTGGTGGCCCGGCTGCGCGGCCTGCTGCGCCGGGCCAGTCAGCTGATGCCACCGGTGGACGAGGTGCTCACCGTCGGCGACCTGACACTCGACGGGGCCAGCCGGCAGGTCGCCCGCGGCGATGTCCCGGTGTCGTTGACCACGACCGAGTTCGAGCTGCTGCGGTTCCTGATGCGCCACCCCGACCGGGCGCTGACCCGCGCCGAGATCCTGGACCGGGTGTGGAACTACGACTTCGCCGGCCGCACCAGCATCGTCGACCTGTACATCTCCTACCTGCGCAAGAAGATCGACGGAGCCCGCCCGATGATCCACACCGTGCGCGGGGTCGGATACCTGCTGAAGCCACACTCATGACGGACTCGGCCAACTCCCCCCCAACCCCGCCCTGGTGGCGTCCGCGGGCGCTGCGCCGGCAGTTGGTGCTGGGAGTGTCGGCCGTGGTGACGGTGGTGTTCGTGGCCGTCGGCGTGGTGTCGGTGCTGAGCCTTCGCACGTTTGTGACCGCGACCAGCGACGCCGACGTGTCCGAGTCGCTCAACGCGTTCAGCCATTCCTTCGCCAAGTACCGCCGGGTCGACAACATCGCCGGCCGCGACGGTACGTCGACGATCGGGCAGGCCATCCTCGGTTTCAGCGATCAGACACCCGGGAACGTGCTCGCGGTGCTGCGCGACGGCGAGGTGATCGGGTCGGCGGTGTTCACCGTGGAGGATCCCTATCCCGCGCCCGCCGACGTGGTCGCCGCCATCACCGCGCACCACCGGCGCAACGGCCCACCCGAGACGATGGAATTGGGCAGCCTGGGTTCCTACCGGGTGGAGACCCGCGTCGTCGACGACGACGACGTACTGTTCATCGGCGGATCGATGCGCCTGGCGAACGACACCGTGGCGCGCCGAATGGCCTCCGCTGCAGCGCTTTACGCGGTAGCCCTGCTACTCACCGCGGGGCTGACGATCACGGTGGTCAGCTACGCGTTGCGCCCGCTGCGCCGGGTCGCGGCCACCGCCGCCTCGGTGGCCGCGATGCCGCTCACCGACGGCGACGAACGCATCACCATCCGGGTGGACTCCGACGACGTCGACCCCGACAACGAGGTGGGTATCGTCGCCGGCGCCCTGAATCGCCTGCTGGACAATGTCGACAGCGCCTTGGCGTATCGCAGTGCCGCCGACCGCCGGATGCGGCAGTTCATCACCGATGCCAGCCACGAACTGCGCACCCCGCTCGCTGCCATCCAGGGCTACGCCGAACTGACCCGCCAAGACAGCTCCACGCTGCCGCCGACCACCGAGTACGCGCTGGCCCGCATCGAGTCCGAAGCGCAGCGGATGGCGTCGCTGGTGGAGGAGCTGCTGCTGCTGTCGCGGCTCGGCGAAGGCCAGGACCTGCACATCGAATACGTCGACCTGTCCGACCTGGCGTTGGATGCGGTCAACGACGCGGCGGCGGCCGCATCGAGCCACCGCTGGGTCAAGAGGCTGCCCGAAGCCCCGGTGTGGGTTCGGGGCGACCGCGCTCGGCTGCACCAGGTCCTGACCAACCTGTTGAAGAACGCCTGGGTGCACACGCCGCCCGGGGTGACCGTCACGACCGCCATAACCGTGGATCGGTCCCCGGTGGGCGGACCGACCGCGGAGTTGAGCGTGGCCAACGACGGTCCCGGTATTGCCCCGGAGATGGTGCCGCACCTGTTCGAGCGGTTCGTCCGCGCCGACAAGGCCCGCTCCGGCCGGCTCGGCAGCACCGGGCTGGGGCTGGCGATCGTGGCCTCGATCGTCGGCGCACACCGCGGGACGGTGGACGCGGAATCCACCGAGGGCGCCACGGTGTTCCGGGTTCGGCTGCCGGTGGTGGAGCCGGCCGCAAGCGGGTCGGAGTGCTGACCTGGTTCGCGGCGACAGGTAGAAGGCACCGCCCGGGTGCCACCGGACACCGCCGTGGCAGGGTGGAGGCAACATGATTGCCGACGTCGCCCTGGAACGCTCGCTACATCAGGAACCGCCGCGGCGGGAAAGGTCGATTGATGGGCAGGATCTACGACAACGTCACCGAGCTGATCGGCCATACGCCGCTGGTGCGGCTCAACCGGCTGACCGAGGGCCTGGGCGCCCAGGTGGCGGCCAAACTCGAGTTCTACAACCCTGCCAACAGCGTTAAAGACCGGATCGGCCTGGCGATCATCGACGCCGCCGAGAAATCCGGCCAGCTGCGCCCCGGGGGCACCATCGTCGAGGCCACCAGCGGCAACACCGGCATCGCCCTGGCGATGGTCGGCGCCGCCCGCGGCTACCAGGTGATTCTGACCATGCCGGACACCATGTCCACCGAGCGGCGGGTGATGCTGCGCGCCTACGGCGCCGAGATCGTCCTGACGCCCGGCTCCGAAGGCATGGCCGGCGCCGTGGCGAAGGCCAAGCAGATCGTCGCCGACAGTCACAACGCCCTGTTCGCTGACCAATTCGCCAACCCGGCGAACCCGGCCATCCACGAGCGGACGACCGGCGAAGAGATCTTCAAAGACACCGACGGCGCCGTCGACGTCTTCGTCGCCGGGATCGGTACCGGCGGCACGCTGACCGGTGTCGCGCACACCCTGCGGGCCCACAAGCCCGAGGTTCGAATCGTCGGCGTCGAACCCAAGGACTCGGCGATCCTGCACGGCGCCGACCCCGGTCCGCACAAGATTCAGGGTTTGGGCGCCAACTTCGTGCCCGAGGTGCTCGACCGCGACTGCTACGACGAGATCATCGACGCGGAGTTCGGCGACGCCATCCGGGTGGCCCGCGCACTGGGCACCGAGGAGGGAATTCTCGGCGGCATCTCGGCCGGGGCCAACGTGTGGGCCGCGCTTGAGCTGGCCAAACGTCCCGAAAACGCCGGGAAACTGATCGTGGTTGTCATCCCCGACTTCGGCGAGCGCTACATCTCGACGCCGCTGTTCGAGCACATTCGGGAATGATCACACCCATGACCGTGTGGACGACGCTGCGCGAGGACCTGCGCAACGCGCGCGACCATGACCCGGCCGCGCGCGGGGACCTTGAGAATGCCCTGGTCTATTCCGGGCTGCACGCGATCTGGTCGCATCGAATCGCGCACCGGTTGTGGGCCAGGCCGGCGCTGCGCGGGGTGGCCCGCGTGCTGGCTCAGGCCACCCGGTTGGCCACGGGCATCGAGATCCATCCCGGGGCGACCATCGGGCGGCGGTTTTTCATCGATCACGGCATGGGCGTGGTGATCGGTGAGACGACCGAGATCGGCGATGACGTCATGGTCTACCACGGTGTCACCCTCGGCGGCCGCTCGCTGAGTCACGGCAAGCGCCACCCGACCATCGGCAACGGTGTCACGGTGGGGGCCGGCGCGAAGGTCCTCGGCCCGATCACCGTCGGCGACGGCAGTGCCATCGGCGCCAATGCGGTTGTCACCCAGGATGTTCCGGCGGATTCCATCGCCACCGGAATCCCGGCCGCGGTGCGTCATCGCACCGAGAAGCAGCGGGAGCCGCTGGTCGACCCGACCAGCTACATCGACCCGGCGATGTACATCTGAGCCCTCGGGCGAGGGTCCTGCGCGGAGCCACCTAGGAGAATCGAACTCCTGACCTATTCATTACGAGTGAATTGCTCTACCGACTGAGCTAAGGTGGCGCGCCCGAAGCAAACCGGGCCGGGTCAGTCTACAGGTCGTTTCGCAGGGCTCCTCCGATGGTGGCGACCATGGCCCCCACCGCGAAGCGGGGCTTGACGTTGGTCGCCAGCGCCTCGCGGCATTCGAGCACCGCCTCGATGCACCGCAACAGCCGATCCGGCGAGGCGTGCGCGGCCATCGCGGCCGCCGCGTCGGTCATATCGGGGTGGTTGGGCCGGGCGACGCCGGCCGACCCGGTGGCGGCCATCAGGGCGTCGCGGAAGTAGGTGGCCAGGTCGATAAGGGCCCGGTCCAGGGCGTCCCGCGACGCCCGGGTCTGGCGGGATTTCTGCCGGCGCTCCAGGTCTTTGATCACCCCGGCGGTGCCACGCAGCGTCCCGGCGGTGCCCTTGCCGGTGCCGCCGGCACCCAGCGCGGTGCGCAGTTCCTCGGTCTCGGCCTCGGCCCGATCAGCGGTCAGGTCGCGGGCTTCGGACTCCGCGGCGGCCACCAACTCGTCGACCGCGGTGTACGCCCGCGACGGGGTCGCGGCATCACGCGCAAGCGCCAACGCCCGCTGGCGGCGCTGGCGGGCCTCGGAATCGGTGGCCAGCCGGCGGGCCCGCCCCACGTGCCCGCCGCTGACCGCGGCCGCCCAGGCGGCCGTCTCGGCGTCCAGTCCGTCGTTGTCGATCAGCACCTGAGCGATCGCGGCCGGCGGCGGTGTCACCAGGGCCACGTGCCGGCACCGGGACCGCAGGGTGATCGCGATGTCCTCCGGGTCGACCGACGGGGCGCACAGCAGAAACACCGTCGACGGCGGCGGCTCCTCGACGACTTTGAGCAGAGCGTTGGCGGCACCCTCGGTGAGCCGGTCGGCGTCCTCGACCACCACGATCTGCCACCGGCCGGTACCGGGCCGCCGCGACGCCATCTGCACGATGGCCCGCATCTCGTCGACCCCGATGGACAGCCCCTCGGGCACCACCCGCCGCACATCGGCGTGTGTTCCCGCCATCGCCGTGGTGCAGGCCCGGCACTGCCCGCAACCCGGTCCGCCCTCGGCGTCGTCGGCGGTGCACTGCAGGGCCGCGGCGAAGCACAGCGCCGCGATCGACCGGCCCGACCCCGGCGGGCCGGTGATCAGCCAGGCGTGTGACATGCCGCCTGCGGTCAGGCCGCTGTGAGATGTGTCATGCCGGGACGCACGGGCGGCGGCCAGCAGCTCGGCTTCTACCGCCTGTTGGCCTACCAATCGCGCGAAAACCCTGGACATCACCGGTCACAGTAACCGGTGACAGGGACATAAGGACTCCGGCTTTGTCGGCCCGCCCGATACGGTGTTCTGGTGAGCACCACCGAGACCCTGGGAGGGCGGATCAGCCGATTCGTCCATTGGGTGGTCAGGACGCCCTGGCCGGTGTTCACGCTGAGCATGTTGCAGGCCGACATCATCGGTTCGCTGTTCGTGTTCGGGTTCCTGAGGTTCGGCCTGCCGGAAGAGGATCGGATCAATCTGCAGGACCTGCCGCGCGCCAACCTGGCCATCTTCGCACTGACCCTGCTGTGCCTGTTCTGCATCGGATTCACGTTGAGTACGTGGTTGCTGATGCCGGTGTTCCGCTGGCAACGACGAGAGGCGCGACTCACCGGTCCCGACCCCGACGAGGACCCCGAAACCACCGAACTGGCGCGGTCTCGCGCGTTGCGGATGCCGTTCTACCGGTCGCTGATCAGCATCGGCTACTGGATGGTGGGCGGGGTGGTGTTCGTCGTCATCAGCTGGCCGGTGGTGAACGACGTGGTGCCGGTGGTGGTCACCGCGACCGCGCTCGGTGCGGCGGCGACCGCCATCATCGGTTACCTGCAGTCCGAGCGGGTGCTGCGCCCGGTGGCTGTGGCGGCGCTGCGCGGCGGGGCGCCGGAGAATTTGCGTGCGCCCGGGGTGATCCTGCGTCAGTTGCTTACCTGGGTGCTGTCGACCGGGGTGCCGCTGGTGGCGATCGTGGTGTCGGTACTGGCCGGCAAGGCTTCGCTGCTCGACGCCTCACCGGACAAGCTGTTCACTCCGATCCTGTTGATGGCGCTGGCCGCGCTGATCATCGGGTTGTCCGGCACCATTCTGGTGTCCATGTCGATCGCCGACCCGCTGCGCCAACTGCGCTGGGCACTCGGCGAGGTGCAGCGCGGTAACTACAACGCGCACATGCAGATCTACGACGCCAGCGAGCTCGGCCTGCTGCAGGCCGGGTTCAACGACATGGTGCGTGATCTGGCCGAGCGGCAGCGGCTGCGCGACCTGTTCGGCCGCTACGTCGGCGAGGACGTGGCCCGGCGGGCACTGGAGCGCGGCACCGAGCTGGGCGGCCAGGAACGCGACGTCGCGGTGCTGTTCGTCGACCTGGTGGGCTCCACCCAGCTCGCCGCGACGCGGCCCCCCAGCGAAGTGGTCAACCTGCTCAACGAGTTCTTCCGAGTGGTGGTCGAGGCCGTCGGCCGGCACGGCGGGTTCGTCAACAAATTCCAGGGTGACGCCGCGCTGGCCATCTTCGGTGCGCCGATCGAGCACCCGGACGCCTCAAGCGCGGCGCTGGCCGCGGCCCGCGAACTGCACGACGGGCTGTTGCCGGTGCTCGGTTCGGAGGAGTTCGGCATCGGGGTGTCGACCGGGCGCGCCATCGCCGGCCACATCGGGGCCCGGGCCCGCTTCGAGTACACCGTGATCGGTGACCCGGTCAACGAGGCCGCCCGGCTGACCGAACTGGCCAAGCTGGAGGACGGCCACGTGCTGGCTTCGGCGGTCACGGTCAGTGGCGCCGTCGACGCAGAGGCACTGTGCTGGGAGGTCGGCGAGATCGTCGCACTGCGCGGGCGCGCCGTCTCCACTCAGCTGGCGCGTCCGGTGAAACTGGCCGTGGCCGAACCGGTTCCGGCGGCAACAGAAACGGCCGCGGCGGACTGACTCAGCCCTTGGTGGCCTTCTTGGCCGGGGCCTTGCGAGTGGTCTTCTTCGCCGCAGTCTTCTTCGCGGCCTTCTTGACCGGTCCCCTCGCCCGCCGGTCGGCAAGTAGCTCGCCGGCGCGCTCGTCGGTGATCGAAGCCACCTCGTCGCCCTTACGCAGGCTGGCGTTGGTCTCACCGTCGGTCACGTACGGCCCGAAGCGGCCGTCCTTGATCACCATCGGTTTCCCGGTGGCCGGGTCAGCACCCAGCTCACGCAGCGGCGGGGCCGCAGCCGCTTGGCGGCCACGACGTTTCGGTTCGGCATAGATCTTGAGCGCCTCATCGAGGGTGATCTCGAAGATCTGCTCCTCGGTGGCCAGCGACCGAGAGTCGGTGCCGCGCTTCAGGTATGGACCGTAGCGGCCGTTCTGCGCGGTGATCTCGTCGCCGGTCGCCGGGTCGGCGCCGACCACCCGAGGCAGCGACAACAACTTCAGCGCGTCCTCGAGGGTGACCGTCTGCAGGTCCATGCTGCGCAGCAATGAACCGGTGCGCGGCTTGGGTCCGGTCGGCTTCTTGCCCTTCTTGGCCGTCGCGCCGGATTCGTCGTCCGGCGGCGGCGGCAGAACCTCGGTGACATACGGGCCGTAGCGACCGTCCTTGGCGACGATCTCGTGCCCGGTCGCCGGGTCCACACCGAGCGGCCGGCCCTCCTGCGGGGTGGCGAAGCGTTCCTCGGCCAGCGCCAGGGTCAGTTCATCCGGCGGCAGCGAGTCATCCAGGTTGGCCCGCTGCGGAGTCGGTTCACCGTCGTCACCGGTGACCATCCGCTCCAGGTACGGACCGTTCTTGCCCACCCGGACGTAGACCGGCCTGCCCTCGGCGTCGTCGAACAGGCGGATCGAGTTGATCTCGCGGGCGTCGATGCCCTCCAGGTTCACCCCGACCAGCTTCTTCAGCCCGCCGGCCCGGGAGATCGAGCCTTCCACCCCGTAGTCGCCACCGAAGTAGAAGTTGTGCAGCCAGTCGATGCGGCGCTGACGCCCGGCGGCGATCCCGTCAAGCTCGTCTTCCATGGCCGCGGTGAAGTCGTAGTCGACGAGCCGGCCGAAGTGCTGCTCGAGCAGGCCGATCACCGCGAAGGCCACCCAGGTGGGGACCAGGGCACTGCCCTTTTTGTAGACGTAACCACGGTCCTGAATGGTCTTGATGATCGAGGAGTACGTCGACGGCCGGCCGATCCCCAACTCTTCGAGCGCCTTGACCAGCGAAGCCTCTGTGTAGCGCGCGGGCGGGTTGGTGGCGTGCCCGTCGGGGGTCAGCTCGGTGGCGTCCACCCGCTGGCCCTGGGTCAGCTGCGGCAGCCGCCGCTCGGCGTCGTCGGCCTCGCCGCCGGCCAGCTCGTCGACGGTCTCCACGTAGGCCTTGAGGAAGCCGGCGAAGGTGATGGTGCGGCCGCTGGCGGCGAATGTCACCTGCTGAGACCCGGACTGCCCGCCGATCCGCAGGCTCAGCGTGGTGCCGCGGGCATCGGCCATCTGCGAGGCGACGGTGCGCTGCCAGATCAGCTCGTAGAGCCGGAACTCGTCGCTGCCCAGCTCATTGCGCACCGCGTCGGGGGTGGCGAACGTCTCGCCGGCCGGCCGGATCGCCTCGTGGGCTTCCTGGGCGTTCTTGACCTTGCGGGTGTACTGGCGCGGCGACGGCGAGACGTACTCCTCGCCGTAGAGCTGGCGGGCCTGGGTACGCGCGGCATCAATGGCCGACTGCGACAGCGTCGTCGAGTCGGTACGCATGTAGGTGATGTAGCCGTTCTCGTAGAGCCGCTGGGCGATGCTCATCGTCCGCTCGGCGGAGAACCGCAGTTTGCGGCCGGCTTCCTGCTGCAAAGTCGAGGTCATGAAGGGCGCGTAGGGCCGCCGGGTATAGGGCTTGTCCTCTACCGAGGTCACCGACAGCGACGCACCGCGCAGCCCGGCCGCCAGCGCACCGGCCGCGGCCTCGTCGAGCACGCGCACCTCGGCGGGCTTCTTCAGTGCCCCCAGCGAGTCGAAGTCGCGGCCGCTGGCCACCCGCAGCTCGTCGACGGCGATCAGCCGGGCGGTGAAGGTGGGCGGGTACGCCGTCGGGTCGGACACGCTGGCGTCCAGTTGCGCGACCACGTCCCAGTAGGAGGCACTGCGGAACGCCATCCGCTCGCGTTCGCGCTGCACGATGATGCGGGTGGCCACCGATTGGACCCGGCCCGCCGACAGCTTCGGCGCGACCTTCTTCCACAGCACGGGGCTGACCTCGTAGCCGTACAACCGGTCCAGCACCCGCCGGGTCTCCTGCGCGTCTACCAGGTGGATGTCGAGGTCACGGGGGTTCTCGGCGGCATTGCGGATCGCCGGCTCAGTGATCTCGTGGAACACCATCCGCTTGACCGGGATGCGCGGCTTGAGGGTCTCCAGCAGATGCCAGGCGATCGCCTCGCCCTCCCGGTCACCATCTGTGGCCAGATAGAGCTCGTCGACGTCTTTGAGCAGGCCCTTGAGCTCGGTGACGGTGCTCTTCTTGTCGGGACTGACGATGTAGAGCGGCTCGAAGTCGGCGTCGACGTTGACACCCAGGCGTGCCCACGGCTCGGTCTTGTACTTGGCCGGGACGTCCGCGGCGTTGCGCGGCAGGTCCCGGATGTGTCCGCGAGAGGACTCGACGACATAGTTACTGCCCAGGTAACCGGCGATTTTCCGCGCCTTGGTGGGCGACTCGACTATGACGAGTCGCCGCACGGGTGTTTTATCGCCGTTGCGGGCGCTACCCGTCTTAGAGTCAGCCACCTTGCGCTTACGCTCCACTTCTGTCCGCACCTGCAGGTCGCGCCGCCGGTGGACACCTGACAATCTCGCACTCACGACTGTGCAGATGCAAACCGGCATTCAGCCATGAATTGTTTCAGAGTTCACCCTGGGGACCCGTAATCGGCGTCCCGACACGCGGCCACTGGCTCAACGCCTCGGGATCATCGGGTGATTCCCCGACGTTCTCCACCAGCCGCGACAGCCTGCGACGGCCGCTGATCCGCAGCGCGGGCCGGTTGCCGCGGGTACCGATCAGCGTGGGCGCGATGCCCACCCGCATCAGGGCCGAGGCCAGCGGCGCGAACGTGTCCGGCGCGTGCGGGTCCAGGCCGAGCAGATATCGGTCGGCCTCCGCGGTGCCGGCCGCCAGCGTCCACGCCCGCAGCTCACGCGGGCCCGGCAGCCACGCCGGCGGCACCGTCTTGACCGCACCACGCGTCCACTGATCGGCCAGCCCCAGAAGGCTGGGATCCACCGCCGTACGCACCAGCGGTGTGTCCTCTTCGGTCCGGGTGATCTCCGGTGTCAGACCGGCATCGGAGATCAGCTCGGCCAGCGCCACGGCCCGCCACTGCCGATCGACGACGACCGACAGCCGCGCACCGCCACCAGCCATGACGATCTGCCCCGGACCCGCCAGCACCCCGGCGAGGTCGGCGACGCTGGGCGGCACCGACTCTGCCGAAAAGAAGGAAAGCTGACTCACGTCACCGACAGTAAGCCGGGGCGCGATCGCTTGGGTTCCGGGGCCGCCTCACCGGCCCGAAACGAAACCCCCCGGCCTTGCTCCGTTGGCGGGAGCTGCCCGGGGGGTGTCGTCAAGTCCCGTTGCTCAGACGGCGCGGACGCCCGTGGCCTGGGGGCCCTTGGGGCTCTGGCCGACCTCGAACTCCACCCGCTGGTTCTCCTCGAGGGTGCGAAAGCCGCTTCCCTGGATCTCCGTGTAGTGGACAAACACGTCAGCCGAGCCGTCCTCTGGTGCGATGAAGCCGAAGCCCTTTTCCGCGTTGAACCACTTCACAGTTCCCTGTGGCATCTGTCGATCTTTCCTTACTCTTCTTGCTCGGTGCGGTGCACCGTTTTCGGGGCACCGCATTTCGCTGCCCCGGGCCTGTTCCGGCCGCCGTACCCTTGCGGTCAGTCGGTGCTGCCACCGATCACTCCCCCGCGGGCGCTGCGGCCGCAACCACAGATCCTGCGAAGGCTTAACACGAACACAGAAGCTACGACCGCCCATCAGTCAACCATGTTCAGCGCGTCGAGGACAGACTGCGGTGCCCAAATCGTTAAGGACCGGTAGATGACGGTGAATTTCGGCGGTGAATTGCTTACCGCCGCGCTGGCCGGCACCGAACCGGGTGAAGACCCGCTGCGTCACGTCGCCGATCTGCCCGCATCGGCGGGCGTGGCGAGCGCCTGGCCGGACTGGGCCGCATCCGACGTGATCGGAGCCTTCACCGGACGCGGAATCGACGCACCCTGGTCGCATCAGCGGGCCGCCGCCGATCTGGCGTACGCCGGGCAGGACGTGGTGATCAGCACCGGCACGGCGTCGGGCAAGTCGCTGGCCTATCAACTACCGGCCTTGAACACCCTGGCGGCCGACCCGCGCGCGCGGGTGCTGTACCTGTCGCCGACGAAGGCGCTGGGCCATGACCAGCTGCGCAACGCCCACCAGCTGACCGCGGCGGTGGCCCGACTGGGAGTGCCGAGCACTGCGGTGGCACCGACCGCCTACGACGGTGATGCCCCCGCCGAGATCCGCCGGTTCGCCCGTGAACGGTCCCGCTGGGTGTTCTCCAACCCCGACATGATCCATCTGTCAATGCTGCGCAACCATGCCCGCTGGGCGGTGTTCCTGCGCGGGCTGCGCTTCGTGATCGTCGACGAGTGCCACTACTACCGGGGGATCTTCGGCTCGCACGTGGCGATGGTGTTGCGGCGGCTGCTGCGGTTGTGCGCGCGCTATGCCGCACCGGGAACACCTCCTTCCCAGGGGCCGACGGTGATCTTCGCCAGTGCCACCACCGCCGCGCCGGGGGCCAGCGCATCTGCCCTGATCGGCCGACCGGTCGCCGAGGTCACCGAAGACGGCTCGCCACACGGCGCGCGCACGGTGGCCCTGTGGGAGCCCGCCCTGCGCACCGACGTGACCGGGGAGAACGACGCCCCGGTGCGGCGTGCCGCCGGCGCCGAGGCGGCGCGAGTGATGGCCGACCTGATCGCAGAGGGTGCGCGCACCCTGACCTTCGTCCGGTCGCGCCGCGGCGCCGAGGTCACCACGCTGGCCGCCCGCAGCCGACTGGAGTTGACGGCCCCGCAGCTGGTCGACAAGGTCGCCTCCTACCGGGCCGGTTATCTGGCCGAGGACCGCCGCGCGTTGGAACGAGCGCTGGCCGACGGCGAGTTGTACGGCCTGGCCACCACCAACGCCCTGGAGCTCGGGGTGGATATCGCCGGGTTGGACGCGGTGGTGATCGCCGGCTTCCCCGGCACGGTGACATCGTTCTGGCAGCAGGCCGGCAGATCGGGCCGGCGCGGCCAGACGGCGCTGATCGTGCTGATCGCCCGGGACGACCCGCTGGACACCTATCTGGTGCATCACCCGGCCGCGCTGCTGGACAAGCCGATCGAGCAGGTGGTGATCGACCCGGCCAATCCCTACGTGCTGGGGCCGCAGCTGCTGTGCGCGGCCGCCGAGCTGCCGCTGACGGTCACCGAGGTGCAGGAGCTGGGTGCCGCGCCGGTGGCCGACGCTCTGGTTGACGACGGGCAGTTGCGCCGGCGCTCCGAGAAGTACTTCCTGGCGCCCGGACTCGATCCACATCCGGGGGTGGACATCCGGGGGTCGAGCGGCGGGCAGGTGGTGATCCTGGAAGCCGAAACCGGGCGGATGCTGGGCAGCGTCGACGGGGGCCGAGCTCCGGCCACGGTGCACACCGGCGCGGTCTATCTGCACCAGGGCGAGAGTTATGTGGTCGACTCGCTGGACACCGAGCGGCAGATCGCGTTCGTGCACGCCGAGGATCCCGGCTACGCGACGTTCGCTCGGGAGATCACCGACATCGACGTGACGGGCGAGGGCGAACGGGTCTGGTTCGGCGCGGTGTGCCTGGGTCTGGTACCGGTCACGGTGACCCGCCAGATCGTCGGCTACCTGCGTCGGCTGCCGACCGGGGAGGTGCTGGACTTCGTCGAGCTGGAGGTGGCGCCGGCGATGCTGCCCACCACGGCGGTGGTCTACACCGTCACCCCCGAGGCGCTGACCGGCTGCGGGATCGCCGAAGCGCGGATTCCCGGGGCGCTGCACGCCGCCGAGCACGCGGCGATCGGGTTGCTTCCCCTGGTGGCCAGCTGTGATCGCGGTGACATCGGCGGCCTGTCGACGGCGCTGGGGCCGGACGCCATGGGTGGGCTGCCCAGCGTGTTCGTCTATGACGGTTATCCGGGCGGCGCCGGGTTCGCCGAGCGCGGATTCCGTTCTGCGGCCATCTGGTTGGAGGCCACGGCGGCGACCATCGAATCCTGCGAGTGCCCGAATGGATGCCCGTCGTGTGTGCAATCACCCAAGTGCGGCAACGGCAATGAGCCGTTGGACAAGGACGGTGCGGTGCGGGTGCTGCGACTGGTGCTCGGCGAGCTGAACTCTTGAACGACTGCGGGAGTCGGCCGACCCCCCGAACGGCCGACTCCCCCGAGCCGGCGGAAACGCGCGACGAACGGTCGAAAAAAGCGATCCGTTCCCAAACCCGGCACAAGGCCGGACGCGGCCGTAAGTTACCGGCTGTACCGGATGGACGCAACTTGAAAACCGACCGTGTGACCGGTCCAGGGCCGGTCAGACCGGACGATCCGCCGCTATTGATGCTGGTAGAGAACCGCTGGCCGTAAAATCTGCGATATGGCCCACGATTGGTTGCTGGTGGAGACCCTCGGCGATGAACCGGCCGTCGTCGCTCAGGGCCGCCAGGTAAAGAATCTGGTGCCCATCGCCCAGTTCCTGCGCCGCAGCCCGCACCTGGCCGCGATCCAGACCGCGATCGCCGAATCGATGCGAACCGGACAGAGCCTGGCCAGCATCACCCCGCGCAATGATCGGGTCATCCGTACCGAGCCGGTGGTGATGTCCGACGGTCGCGTGCACGGTGTGCAGGTCTGGAGCGGACCTCCCGACGTCGAGCCGCCAGAGCGCCCGATCCCGGGCCCGCTCAAGTGGGACCTGACCCTGGGCGTGGCCACCGACACCAAGGAGTCGCTGGCCAATATCGGCAAGAACCCCGAGGTGGAGGCCACCCACGGGCGGGTGTTCGCCGAGGAGTTGCCCGCCCGCGACTTCAGCCCCAATGAGAACAAGGTGTTGGCGCTGACCATCCGCGCCGAACCCGGCCAGACCATCTGCAGCAGTTGGGATGTCACTGATTTCCGCGGCGAATTCGTCCGAGTGGGTTTCGTGGCGCGCAATGCCTTGGAACCGGCCGCCGGCGGGCGCGAACACCTGGTGTCACGCGGGATGAACTGGCGCGGCCAACTCGACGGCACGGCGCAGCGTCCAGATTTTCTGGCGCAGCAGATCCTGCACGGGTTGGCCCAGCCCGGCGTGCACCGGGCCATGGTCGACATGAGCGACTGGCGGCTGCTGAAGTGGCTGGATGACCCATGCCCGTTCTACGACTGGCGCGGCGCGGTGGAGGCGCCGAGGGTCCATCCCGACGATGAGGCCCTGATCGCCCGGATGACAGCCGATTTCACCGCCGGCCCGACGGTCGGGGTGCTTCGGCTGCGCCACCCGGGCGGCGGCTGGGAGCCGGTGCACGTGACCGTCAACCGGGTGGAGATCGACGACGACACCTTTGCCGGCCTGGTCGCGATGCGCCTGCCCACCGAAACCGAGTTGGCCGACGCGGGCTTCGACCCGGATCAGGCGCCGTGACGGACGGCGATCTGGCGCGCGGCGAAGTCGGCGGCCTGGTCGGCCATGCCGTTGGTCACATACGCGCTGTGCGCGCCGCGATTGAGGCTGCCGGCCTGGCAGACCGGGTCTTCGGGGGCACACAGGTCGATGGTCTTGCCGGCGAAGGCGGAACCGATGGCGATCGGCGGGGCGTCACGCTGCAGCATGTTGACGATGTTGGCCGACGGCTTGCCGAACAGGGCAACGGCGGCAACGTGATCCGCCACCGCCGGCGCCAACGGTCCGGTCAGCCCGGCGGGTAGCGCGTAGCCGGCGGGGACGGTGTCGCTGGTGGCGTAGGCACTCACCGCCGCACCCTGGGAGTAACCGCCGAGCACGATGTCGGTGGTCGGGCAGCGCGCGGCCATGTCACCCAGGTGGTTGCTGACGTCAGCCACCCCGTCGACGGCGCGGGCGAAGTCCACCGAGGCGGGATAGTTGACCGCGTAAACCCCGACGGTCTGGCCGGGCAGCCGGCCGCGCAGGGCGTCGACGAACGGGGCGCCGACCTTGCCGATGCCGGGGCCTTCGAAGGTTCCCCGGGCGAAGACCACTTCGACATCAGCGCAGTCGCTGGTGGTGACGGCGCTCGGCGCGGCCGAGGCTGTCGCGGCTCCCACAGCGAGCAGGGCCGCGGCACTCAGGGCGGCGGCGCCGACGGCGCACAGCAGCCTTCGTCCCAGGTTGCTCATGATCTTCCCCTCAAGATGATTTGCACAGTACAAATCATCGGAACACTGACGATCGTTAGTTTATTCCCTAGAATGTTAACTATGACCGATCAGACAGTGAACAATGATCTGTCGGCACCGAACGCACTGCTCAGCCCGCTGCTCGACTACCTGGCCCGCCGACTGCGCGCCGAAGCCGAAGCCGACCTGCGGCCCTTCGGCCTCAAGATCCGCCACGTGGTGGCGTTGACGGTGTTGCGCGACCTCGGCGAGCGTGCCCAGTCGCAGATGTCCGAGGCACTGGGCATGGACGCTACCGGAATCGTGGCGCTGCTCAACGACCTCGAATCCCAGGGCCTCATCGAACGTCGCCGCGCGGCACAGGATCGGCGCAGGCACAACGTGGTGATCACCGGGGCCGGATGCCACCGTCTCGCCGAGGTCGAGCAAGCCATCGCCGGCCTGGAGCGGCGGATGTTCGGCCTCAGCGACCGGGAGACGACCGCGCTGTATCAGCTGCTGCAGAAGGCTACCGCCGCAGCGGCCGGCGGCCCCGAGGAATCCGTGGCCGGCGAGGACTGCCCGCACTAACCAGGCGGCCCGGCCCGCGCCATCGCCCGGACCGGGCCCACCCGCCGGCCCGGCAACGCCACAGTCACGGTCACCACCACGTCCAGACCGTCCACCGCGCAGTCGAAGTCACCGACGCGCGTCATCCGGCCGGCCAATCGTTGCGCCGCCACGCAGGCCGCGTCGGGTCCCGCGGGGATCCGGGCCGCCCCGGCCAGCGCGGCCAGATCGGCGATCGCCTGTGCCCGGTGCCGCGCGATCACCACCGCGCCCAGCAGGAACCCGCCGCCGGTGAGGGCCAACAGCGCCGCGACCATCGCGGCGGCGACCACACTGGCCGCGCCGGTTTCACTCCGGCTGGTCAAGACGGTTCGGCGGCCGAGACGGCCTCGGCGCTGACCGGCAGCCCCGGCAGCAGCGTGAGCCGCGCGGTGACCGTCGCCACCACCAAACCCCCGTCGGCCCGCAGCCGGATCGCTGCGCCGTCTGGGGCGATCCGGCGGGCCACGGCCATCGCCGCCGGGGTGTCTCCGCGGGCCGCGGTCCTGGCGGCCTCCCGGGCGGCGTCGACACAGCGAATCTGGGCGGACACCGCACTGATTCCGGCCAGGCACAGCACCAATACCGAGACCAGGGCCGCCAGTGCGAACGCCGCCTCGACCGTGCCGGCGCCAGCATCGTCGGCAAGTCGGCGATGAGTGATCAACGCCCGTCACACCTTTGTGTTCAACGCACGCCCGATGACCCGGTTGAGCGCCGAGACGATCGAGTCGCCGGTGACGACGGTGTAGAGGATCGCACCGAAGGCGGCGGCCGCGATGGTCCCGATCGCGTACTCGACAGTCGACATCCCGGATTCGTCGGCTGCCAGCACCAGCAGCCGGAACTGAATGACTCGAAACAGGTTGCGTGCCTGTAACACCCGTGTCTTCACCGTGCCTCCTTCACCATCACCCGTCAGGGTTCTCGCGGTCTGTCCGCGAAGCATCTCCCGCCTCACAGCAGGCCCGACCGCAGCACGTCGCCGGCAAGCCCCGCCACCACCGGCACGATGCCCAGACACACGAACGCCGGCAGGAAGCACAGCCCGAGCGGGCCGGCAATCAGCACCCCGGCCCGCTCGGCGGCGGCCGTGGCGACATGCCCGGCGTCATCACGACACTGCGCGGCAAGCTCACCGAGTCCGGCGGCCAGCGCCACCCCCGAGGTCCCCGACCGCCGGGCCAGCCGCAGCACCGCGGTCGTCGAGGGATCGAGCACACCGGTGGTCGACTCCGGCGGCGACCAGGCGATGCTCGGATCGGCGCCCAGGGCCAGTAGATCCGCGCCGCGGCGCAGCACCGCCGACAACTGTGGTGGCGCCGATCGGGCGGTGGCGACGGCGGCGCCCGACACCGGCATCCCCGCAGTCAGGCAGAGCGCGAACACGTCAAGGCCGGCCGCCAACGCCAATGCGTCGGTGCCCGGCGCCGCTCGCGGCCGCACCGGGTGATCCGGCCGGGGCAGTCCGGCCCGCGCCCGTACCATCGACGGACCGGCCGCGGCCAGCACCGCGCACGCGAGCAGCACCGCCGCGGCGCTCACGGACCGGCCCCGGCGCGACCGGTGATCCGGTCAGACCACAACAACCCGACGCAGACCAGGCTCACCCCCACCACCGACAGCACCCCGCCAGATCCGCCGAGCAGGAAGCTCAGCGGCCGCGCTCCGAGCAACTGGCCCAGCAGCACGCCGAGTACCGGCAGGCAACCCAGGATGGTCGACGACGCCCGGGCACCAGCCATCCCGGCGTCTGCTCGCGCCGAAAACCGTTGTCGGGCAGCGATGTCACGTTGCGCGGCCTGCATCAGGGTGGCCACCGCCAGGCCGTGCTCGCCGCCGAGGCCCCAGTAGACGGCGAGCCGTTCCCAGTGTGCGGGCAGCGCCGAGGAGCGCGCCGCATCCTGCAGGCCGGTGGCGACGTCGGCACCGAGCCGAGCGCGCGCGACCACCCCGCGCAGGCCGGCGGACACCGCAGCATGGCGGGTCTCGGCAGCGGCAACGGCGAAGGCGCGCACCGGATGTGCTCCGATACGCAACTCCCCGACCAGGATGTCGAGCGCGGTTTCCAGGGCACGGGCTTCCTCCCGCGCACGGCGGTCCCGCAGGCGACGGCGGTGACGCGCCGTGGCGGTGGCACCGAATACCGTCCCGGCCACACAGGCGCTGGCCGGCAACGCGAGCACGGCCGCCGCGCCGCAGCCGCCGACCATTGCCGCCACGGCCCACCGGCCGACCCGCGCGCGACCCCGGCGACCAGTCGGTTCGAGCCGGCGGCGCGGTGAGACACCCAGCAGGGCCGCCGCGGCCAGCGCGAGGGCGGCGACAGCCGGGCCGCTCACGCGGGCAGCCGATCTCGCAGCAACGCACGGAATTCGGCGGCGTGATCGGTCAGGCCCCGCCCGACCTGCCACACCGGTGCGGCCTGCACCCGCCCGGCGGCGGCGCGGTGCAGCAGGGAGATCTCGGTTAGCCTCCGCCGGCCGTCGCAATCGCGCCCGACATGAAGGAGTACCTGGTACGTTTATCAGAGGTTTAACACGTTCTATTGGTCAATCAGCGTGTTTACCTGCACATTAATCATCGTATACATGTATCCTCTTAGGTATGGTTGGCCAAACATTTTCCAAGTTTGCACGGCGTGGCGCGCC
>NZ_CP083986.1:4748973-4750860 GCF_020172685.1 [Mycobacterium] nativiensis
GGGCAGCGTCGGGCCCTTCGGGGCGATCGGCCTGGGCGGCGCATTCGGCGGTCTGGCGATGACGCTGGGAGAACTCGCCCTTCCCGAAGGAGCCGCACTGGGGGCTCTGGGTCTGATCGGTGAAACCGCGCCCGCCTTAGGCAGTTTGGTCCCGACAGCCAGCCTGGCAGGGACCGGCACAGCGTGGGCCAGCGCCGGCAACGCGATACCGGTGGGCGCCATGTCGGTGCCGCGGGCCTGGGCGGCGGCCGTTCCCTCGGCGCTGCGGGACGTGGTGTCCGCTTCATCCGGTAGCGCCTCCGCCGCAGCCGGGCCGATGGCGACCGCGGCCAAGCTCCCGTATTCCCAGATGGCGCTGGCCGGCGCGGCCGGGGGCGCCTTGACCAACCCGGCGGGCACCGAACGCCGCTGCCCGCCGGCCACGGGGCCCAATCTCGCTGCACCGCCCAAGCGGGCCGCAGGGCCCGAAGATCCGGACGCCTCGGTAAAGGTCGACAGAGCCGACAAGTCGAAGGCCATCGGCGTCGTCGCCGAACTACGCGCGCTGGTCGAATTGCGGGACTCGGGCATTCTGACGCCGGAGAAATTCGCCCAGCGGAAGCACCGTCTGCTCGGCGAATGACCCCGACTCGGTGGAAGATGGCGACCGATGGTGAGTAACACGGACGGTCAAGCTCCACGCAAGGCGATCCTCGGGCAGCTTCCGCGGATCTATCGCCCGGACGGCGCCCCGATTCGGGTGCTGCTGGTTGATGACGAGCCGGCGCTGACCAACCTGGTGACCATGGCCCTGCATTACGAGGGGTGGGTGGTCGACGTCGCCCATAACGGACGCGACGCCGTGACCAAGTTCCACGGCGGGACGCCGGATCTGCTGGTGCTCGACATCATGCTGCCCGATATCGATGGGCTGCGGATTCTGCAGCGGGTCCGCGAATCCGACCCCTATACGCCGACACTGTTTCTCACCGCCCGCGACTCGGTGACCGACCGGGTGACTGGACTGACCTCGGGCGCCGACGATTACATGACCAAGCCGTTCAGCCTGGAGGAGTTGGTGGCCCGCCTGCGTGGGCTGCTGCGCCGGTCGAGTCAGCTGACACCGCCGATGAACGAGATCCTCACCGTGGGCGACCTGACGTTGGACGGCGCCAGCCGCCAGGTCACCCGCGGCGGCACCGCGGTGGCGCTGACCACGACCGAGTTCGAACTGCTGCGTTTTCTGATGCGCAACCAGGGTCGGGCGTTGGGCCGTGCGGAGATCTTGGACCGGGTCTGGAATTACGACTTCGCCGGCCGCACCAGCATCGTCGACCTCTACATCTCCTACCTGCGTAAGAAGATCGACGCCGACCGGGCGCCGATGATCCACACCGTGCGCGGAGTGGGATACATGTGCAAGCCACCCGAATGACCGCCGCCCCCAAGCCTCCTCGGTGGCGTCCGCGTGGTCTGCGCCGGCAATTGGTGCTGGGGGTGTCGGCCGTGGTCACCGCGGTGTTCGTGGCGGTGGGCGCGGTGTCGGTGCTGAGTCTGCGTACCTACGTCACCGCCACGATCGACGCCGACCTCTACGAGTCACTCAATGCCTTCAGCCACTACTTCGCCGACTATCGCCACGTCGACAACGTGGTGGGGCCCGACGGCCAGTCCAACATCGGCGCGGCCATGCTCGGTTTCAGCGATCAAACCCCGGGCAATGTGCTGGCGGTGCTGCGCGACGGCGTGGTGATCGGGGCGGTGGTGTTCACCAAGCGCGACCCTTATCGTGCGCCCGCCGATGTGGTGGCCACCATCGCCGGGGGGCACTGGGCCGGTGGTGCACCGCAGACGGTGGAGTTGGGCAGCTTGGGCGACTATCGGGTGGCCACCCGCGCGGTCGAAGAT
>NZ_CP083986.1:4750960-4752158 GCF_020172685.1 [Mycobacterium] nativiensis
TGCCCGTTCTACGACTGGCGCAGTCCGGCGGAGGTATCGCGAGTCCATCCCGACGACCAGGTACAGATCGCCCGGATGGAGACCGACCTGGCCAGCTCCCAGGCGCCGGCGAGCGGGGTGCTGCGGCTACGCCAGAGCGACGGCGGTTGGGCGCCGGTCCACGTGACGGTCAACCGGGTGGAACTCGACGAGGGCACCGTGGCCGGGCTGGTTGCGCTGCGCCTGCCCACCGAGGCCGAACTCGCCGACACTGGGTTGAGCGCCACTGTCGAAGCTCCCTAGTCGACAGGCCCGGCGCGAGCCGTCGCGCGGGCGGGGCCAAACCGCCAGCCGGGGACCGGCATCGCGACGGTGATCACCACGTCGAGTCCGTCTACCGCGCAACTGATTTCACCGGCATGCATTCGCGATCCCAGCATCGTGGCTTGCGCGCACGCGCCGGCGGGCCCGGCCGGAACCCGGCCCGCAGCGGCCAGCGCCGCCAGGTCGGCGATGGCCTGAGCACGATGTCGCGCTATGACCGCACCACCGAGTACGAAGCCGCCGCCGGTGACGCTCAGCAGCACCGCGACCATCGCGGCCGCGGCCACGGTGGCCCCGCCGGCTTCACCGCGACGGCTCGACCGCCGAGACCGCTTCGGCGGTGATCGCCAAGCCGGGCAACAGAACCGGCCGGGCGGTGACGCGGGCAACCACCACGTCACCTTCGGAACGCAGCCGGACCGTCGCACCGTCGGGCGCAATCTGGCGCACCACCGCGGTGACCGCGGAGGCGTCGCCGCGTGCGGCCAGCCGGGCGGCTTCCCGCGCGGCGTCGACGCAGCGGATTTGGGCGGACACCGCGGTGATCCCGGCCAGGCAGAGCACCAGCACCGAGACCAGTGCCGCCAGCGCAAACGCTGCCTCGACCGTGCTGGCGCCGGTGTCCTCGACGAATCGTGCACGGCCGCGCACGACCCGTCAGACCTTGGTGTTCAGCGCGCGCCCGATGACGCGGTTCAGTGCCGACACGATCGAATCACCGGTGACCACTGTGTAGAGGATCGCGCCGAACGCCGCGGCCGCGATTGTCCCGATCGCATATTCCACCGTGGACATCCCGGAGTCATCGGATGCCAGCAGCACCATCTTCAACGATAGGACACGAAACATGTTGCGTACCTGTGATACCCGAGTACTCATACAGCCTCCTTCATCG
>NZ_CP083986.1:4752258-4778072 GCF_020172685.1 [Mycobacterium] nativiensis
CGGGATGGCAGCCGCGCAATCCCTAGGCGGGCACACCGTGCGATTCAATCGTTCCCGATTAGGCTGATCGGCACGGGACGCACCTAATCGGTAACAGTCATACACACATGCTCGCGACACCAGATAACACGGCCGCCGCCAGCTGGCTGTGCAGACCGGCGCGGTCCAGCCCGCCCAGGGCGGCCAGCGCCTCCAGACGGGCCGGCACCTCGGCCGGACTGTTGGCGTGTACGGTCCCGGCGCCCCCGTCGTGCCCGGTGTTCAGGGCCGCCAGCAGATCGACCACTTCCGCGCCCCGGACCTCGCCGACCACCAGCCGGTCCGGCCGCATCCGCAGCGCCTGCCGGACGAGCTCACGCAGCCCCACCTCACCTGCGCCTTCGACATTGGCCGCGCGGGCCACCAGCCGGACCAGATGCGGGTGGCGGGGTTGCAGTTCGGGGGCGTCCTCGACGCAGACCAGGCGCTCCTGGGCTCGCACCGCACCCAGCATGGCCGCCAGCAGCGTGGTCTTCCCGGCGCCGGTTCCACCGGAGACCAGGAACGCCAGCCGGGCGGCGATGATGTCGGACAGCAGTGCCGCCGCCACCGGTGCGATGGCGCCTGCCGCGGTCAGCGCGGCGATGTCCTGGGTGGCCGGCCGCAACACCCGCAGCGACAGACACGTCCCATCGGCCGCCACCGGCGGCAGTATCGCGTGCAGCCGCACACTGAACTCGCCGGTGCCGATACCACCGAGCCGTCCATCGACCCAGGGTTGCGCGTCATCGAGCCGGCGTCCCGCGGCCACCGCCAGCCGTTGGGCCAGCCGGCGCACCGCCGCCTCGTCGGCGAATCGAATGTCGGTGCGCCGCAGGCCGGCTCCGTCGTCAACCCACACCGCATCGGGTGCGGTGACCAGGACGTCGGTGGTGCCGGACGCACACAGCAGCGGTTCGAGCACCCCGGCACCAGTCAGCTCGGTCTGCAGCACCCGCAGGCTGGACAGCATCTCGGTGTCGCCCAGCACGCCGCCGGATTCGGCCCGGATCGCGGCGGCCACCGCCTCCGGCCGTAACTCCGAGCTCCCCCGGGCCTCCCAAGACTGCGCGGCCAGCCGTTCGCGGACCCGCTCGATCAACGAATCCCTCATGCCGGCGGCGCCTTTCGGCCGGGCAGGACGTGCAGGACCCGGGCGGCCGCACCGGCCAGCGCGGAGCGCCGGGGCAGCCGCAGGCCGGCGTGTTCAAGCCGCCCGACCAGCTGGGGTTCCGCGCGCAGCGACGCCAGCAACGGCAGCCCGATGATCTCGGCCACCTCGGCGGCGCGCAGCCCGCCGGGCGCCGGCCCGCGCACCACCAGACCGATGTTCGGGTTGGCCGAGCGCAGCCGCGGAGCGATCGCAGCACCGGCCGAGCACGCCCGGACGTCGCAGGGACTGACCACCACCAACAGGTCGGCGGCGCTCAGCGCGGTCTCGACCGGGTCGGTCATCCCCCGGGGCAGGTCGCAGATCACGGTGATCCCGCCACGGCGGCCCGCGTCCACGACTGCGTCGACCGTGCCGGCCTCGAGCTCGTGGGCCCGCTCACCGTTCCGGGCACCGGACAGCACACTGACCCCACGGTGTCGGGGCAACGCAGCTCGCAGGGCCGACCAGGTCAACCGCCCGCTCTGCCGGGTCAGATCGCCCCAGCGCAGGCCGGCGACGTTCTCGGTTCCGGCCAGCAGGTCTATGCCCCCGCCCCAGACGTCCAGGTCGACCAGCAGTGCATCCCCGGCGTTTTGGGCCAGCGCCGTCGCCAGCAGCGATGCGCCGGCTCCGCCGCGTGCGCCGATCACCGCGACGGCCTCGCCGCGGCGGGCCCCGTCACGTACCGTCTCGGCCGCTTCAGCCAGCTCGGCCACCAGCTCGTTGCCGTCGGCGGGCAGGGTCAGGACTCGCTGCGCCCCGACCGCGACGGCGGCCTGCCAGCCCGCCGGGGTGGGCTGGGCGTCGGTGAGCACGATGACATGCGCGCGGCGCGGTAGCCGGGCCGGGGAACAACGAGCGGCTGCGGCCTCGTCGAGCACCACCGCCGCGGCCGCGGCCCACGCCTTGCGACTGGGCACGGTGATACCGAGATGGATCACCCGCACCCCCGCGGCCGCGCCCACCCGGTCCAGCTCATCGCGCAGTGCGGGCTGGGTCACAAGTGCCAACAGGCCGGCGGTGCTCACCCCCTCACGGTGGCGGGACGCAGGCGCTCGAACCAGCCGAATTCGGCCGATTGTGGATGAAACACCCAACTGATGACAAACCAGCGGTATGTGCGAAGAATAAAACAATCCAAATCGGATGATTTAGTCGTAATTGGAACACGTTCCATTCGGAAAAATGGAGTCCCAGCGAAGAAAATGCCCCGTAAAAAAGGACGACCCCCGCCAGGGGGGGAGGAGGCGGAGGTCGTCGTGTATCAACCCCGGGGGGTCGGGCCGATACACCCTCAGCATAAGCCGAGTGATGCCACTATACACACGACAGGGCGGTCTGGCGCAAGTGTCGCGGCCAAATGCCCCACTTCGTCCCTATGGCCCTGAAGTGCTCTTTCCGGCATAGTGCCGGGGCGGACCACGCTCCGGACCTATGCTGTACCGGTGACGGCTTCCGACCCGGGCACCCCGCAGCCGCAGTCCCTGCGACCACCGACGACCACGGCGCCACTGGACTCCCGGACCCGCACCGCAGCCTTCCTGGACCTCGATCACACCGTGATCGCCAAGTCCAGCGCGCTGGCCTTCAGCAAACCTTTTATGGATCAGGGACTGATCAATCGTCGCACCGTTCTCAAGTCGAGTTACGCCCAATTCCTCATGCTGCTGTCCGGCGCCGACCACGACCAGATGGAGCGGATGCGCACCCATCTGACCAACATGTGCACCGGCTGGAACGTGGAACAGGTAAAGGCGATCGTCAACGAGACGATGCACGACATCGTCACTCCCCTGGTGTTCGCCGAGGCGGCGCAGCTGATCGCCGACCACAAGCTCTGCGGACGTGACGTGGTGGTGGTCTCGGCCTCCGGGGAGGAGATCGTGGCGCCCATCGCCCGGGCGCTGGGCGCCACGCACGCCATGGCCACCCGCATGGTCGTCGCCGACGGCAAGTACACCGGCGAGATCGCGTTCTACTGCTACGGCGAAGGCAAAGTGCAGGCCATCCGCGAGCTGGCCGCGCGCGAGGGCTACCCCCTGGAGCACTGCTACGCCTACTCCGACTCGATCACCGACCTGCCGATGCTGCAGTCGGTGGGCCACCCCTCGGCAGTGAATCCCGACCGCGGGCTGCGCAAGGAGGCGATCGCCAACGGGTGGCCGGTACTCACCTTCTCCCGGCCGGTGTCGCTGCGAGACCGCATCCCCGCGCCGTCCGGCGCCGCGGTGGCCACCAGTGCGGCCGTCGGGATCAGCGCGATCGCGGCCGGGGCACTGACCTACTCGCTGCTGCGCCGGCTGGTTCCCTGACCCTTCCAGCAAACACTGGCGGTCACAATCCGATGACGTCGAACACGCCGATCGCGATTGGGCCTTGCTGTGGCGTGCGTCACGAGGTACAAAGGAAGCACGGAAGCCCGGCAAGGCCAGGGTCGACCCGGAAGAGAAGGATCGACTTCCCGAGCCGCACTTCCCAGTACGGATAGCGGTACCCACGCGGAGCCACAGCCGCGAAGATGGCAGAAGTGTTGCGGGCCTGCGTAATTGCGATACGTGTTCGGATTTGTCAGCCCTTTGGGTGGGGTTGCAGCCGGATAACACCGCAGGAGCGCCGAGGTCACCCACGCAGCCCACGTTGGACGCTTGGTAACCGTGAACCGTACTAGCGGGCGGCGGGCCGATTTCATCGGAACGCCGCCCGCTTCACTATTTCCGTGCGGCCGTCGGATCAGCGCCGCGCGCCCGCCTCAGCAATCCCCAGGGCATCCAGCGCGCCGGCGTGCATCGCCCCGCAGCACAGCAGCAGCCACTTGGTGACGCCCTCGCCCGACCCGGCGGCGAAATCGCGTGCCGCCTGGCGGTACTCGCCGGACTTGCGCATCCAGGTCACCTCCGGCACACCCAGCCCGCGCCGGTCCAACCCGCTGGCGATGGTCACCAGCCGGGCCGCGCCCCGGGCAACCACGCCGTCGGCACTGCCGAACGGCGCAAGCGTCAGCAGTTCGCCGTGCACCACCGAAGCGAACACAGGCGCGGCCACCTCGGTGCCGCCGGTGGCCAGGTCGGCGAGCATCTCCAGCCTGCGGCCGACAGCCTCGCCCCCCTCCGGCCGGCCGAGGCGGTCCTCCTCGACCAGATCGGCGGCGGCCAGCACATGCAGCCGAGCCAGCGCCTGCAGCGGGGCCCGCCGCCACACCTCGACCAGGGAGCCCTCGCCGCCCTCCAGGGCCTGGGCCACCCGCAGGGCACCGGCGAACACGGGGTTCGCGGCAGCGGAGGCGTCCACACTGGTTGGGCCCCCATCGAGCACCGACGATGCCCGGGCCGCCCGCAGCGATGCCTCCGCGGCGCTGACCGGCCAACCACGCACATTGGTCTTGTGGCGCAGCGCGCGGGCCAGCTCGTCGCGGACCTTCTCACTGGCCTCGGCGACACCGGGCAACTCAAGCAGCGGGGCCAATGGGTCGTCGGCGGTGATCACGGGCTGTGACACTACCGTCGGGTTGATCGGGATGATTAGGCTCCATACCGTGAGCCCGATCTCAGACATCGCAGCTGCCCCTTCGCAGTCGTCATACCCGCCCCCCGCCGACTTCGCCGCCCAGGCCAATTCAGGCCCTGAGCTGTATCAGGCGGCCGAGGCCGATCGCCTGGGATTCTGGGCGCAGCAGGCCAATGAGCTCAGTTGGGCCAAACCGTTCACCGAGGTGCTGGACTACTCGCAGGCGCCGTTCGCGCGGTGGTTCGCCGACGGCCGGCTCAACGTCGCCTACAACTGCGTGGACCGCCACGTGGAGGCCGGCAACGGCGACCGGGTGGCGATCCACTGGGAAGGCGAGCCGGTCGGGGACTGCCGCTCCATCACCTACGCCGAGTTGCTCGCCGATGTGAGCCGGGCCGCCAACGCGCTGACCGCGCTGGGCTTGACCGCCGGGGATCGGGTGGCGATCTACCTGCCGATGATTCCCGAGGCCGTCATCGCGATGCTGGCCTGTGCGCGGTTGGGCGTGCTGCACACCGTGGTGTTCGCCGGGTTCTCCGCGCATGCGCTGCGGTCGCGAATCGACGACGCGCAGGCGAAGGTCGTGATCACCTCCGACGGGCAGTACCGGCGCGGTGCGGCCGCGGCGCTCAAGCCCGCGGTGGACGAGGCGCTGAGCACCGGCGGCACCCAGGAGAGCGTGCAGCACGTGCTGGTGGTGCGCCGCACCGGCAGCGACGTGGCCTGGACACCGGATCGAGACCTGTGGTGGCACGACGTGGTCGGCGCGGCCGAACCGGAGCACGCGTGCGAGGCCTTCGAGGCCGAGCAGCCACTGTTTCTGCTGTACACGTCAGGGACCACGGGCAAGCCCAAGGGCATCGTGCACACCAGCGGCGGCTACCTGACCCAGGCCGCCTACACGCACCGCTGCGTCTTCGACCTCAAGCCGGCCACCGACGTGTTCTGGTGCACCGCCGACATCGGGTGGGTCACCGGCCACACCTACGCGGTGTACGGGCCGCTGGCCAACGGCACCACCGAGGTGATCTACGAGGGCACCCCGGAGTACCCGGATCAGCACCGGCACTTCCAGATCATCGAAAAATACGGTGTGACAATCTATTACACCGCTCCGACCCTGATCCGCACCTTCATGAAATGGGGGCGTGAGGTCCCCGACGCCCAGGATCTGTCCAGCCTGCGGCTGCTGGGTTCGGTCGGTGAGCCGATCAACCCCGAGGCCTGGCGCTGGTACCGGCGGGTGATCGGCGCGGACGCGGTCCCGGTGGTCGACACCTGGTGGCAGACCGAGACCGGCGCGGCGATGATCTGCCCGCTGCCCGGGGTGGCCGCGGCCAAGCCGGGTTCTGCGATGGCCCCGCTGCCCGGGATCTCGGCGCGCATCGTCGACGACCACGGTGATCTCATCGCACCCAACGACCCCTGCGCCGAACCGGTCACCGGGTACCTGGTGATCGATGAGCCGTGGCCGGCGATGGCGCGCGGAATCTGGGGCGACGACCAGCGTTTCATCGACACCTACTGGTCGCGGTTCGCCGAGCAGGGCTGGTATTTCGCCGGTGACGGCGCCCGCTACGACGCCGACGGCGACATCTGGGTGCTGGGCCGCATCGACGACGTGATGAACGTGTCCGGGCACCGCATCTCCACCGCCGAGGTGGAGTCCGCCCTGGTCGGCCATGACGCGGTCGCCGAGGCGGCCGTGGTCGGAGCGATCGACGAGCAGACCGGCCAGCGGATCTGCGCATTCGTGGTGCTGGCGGCCTCCCACAGCGAGGTCGGCGGCACGATCATCGACGAACTGCGCCAGCGGGTCACCGTGGAGATCTCCCCGATCGCCAAGCCCCGCAACGTCCACGTCGTGCCCGAACTGCCCAAGACCCGCAGCGGCAAAATCATGCGGCGACTGCTGCGCGACATCGCCGACGGCCGCGAACTCGGCGACACCTCAACCCTGGTGGACCCCAGCGTCTTCGACGCAATCCGCGCAGCCGATTAGCTGACCGGCTAGCCGATCGGGACGAATCCGGCGCCCGGCCGGTCCTTTTCGGCCAGGTCGCCCAACACGGCGTTGATCGACACCACCACCGCCGGCGTGTGCAGCGGGATGTACTTGACCACGCAGGTCGGCAGCGCCTCGCTGAATGCCCCGTGGATCATGCCGACCAGCATGTTGTTCACCACCACGGGCCCGCCGGAATCGCCCGGGCGCCCGCACACCTGCATCACGATGGTTCCGGGGTCCTGTCCCGGTCCCCAGGTGACCCCGCAGGAGTTGCCGGTGGTCCGGCCCTGCTTGCAGGCGATCTGGCCGAAGCTCGGGTCCGGGCCGATCCCGCCGATGACGAAGCCGCCGAAGTTGGGCACCGGCGTCACCTTGGCGGGATCGAACTCGATCACCGCGTAGTCCAGGGCGTCGTTACCGGCCACCATCTGGCCGACGATGCCGTTGCCCTCCGCGCCCTCCGCTGCGACCTCGGCACCCGGGCCGCCGCAGTGCGCGGAGGTGAATCCGATCAGGGCGCCGGCCTTGTCGTGGCCGATAGAGGTCAGCGTGCACAGCGTGTCGCCGTCCACGACGATGCCGGCGCCGCCGCCCAGCACCACCTTGTCGTCGGCGGCGACCCGACCCGCGGGCGCGGCCAGCACGGTCAGGGTGGCGCAGATCGCCCACGTCAGCAGCGCCGTCACGGCACGCGGCAACCAGCGGTGCGCGGTCTGCACAGCAGCTCTCCTGTCGATCAGCTCCAGCCCCAGTCTGTGAAAAGACAGCTTATCGTGGGGCCGGCCCGCCAGGCCCGTAGCTTTACCGGGGTCACGTGTCGGGGGTGTTGCCGCATGGCAACATTAGGCCGCGACGACAGCGAACGGGAGGACAGCCAGTGAGCAAGGCCGATCGCAGGAACGCACGGCGCGCCACGGGGAAGGCGGACCGCAACGGGGTACCCAACACCCTGGCGACCATCCCCCTGGCCGATCCGCACGCGCTGCCCGCCGACCCGTCCCTGGGTGAGCTGGTCAAGGACGCCACCGCCCAGCTGTCGACGCTGGTACGCGCCGAGGTCGAACTGGCCCGCGCCGAGATCACCCGCGACGTCAAGAAGGGCCTGACCGGCAGCGTCTTCTTCATCGCGGCCCTGGTCGTGCTGTTCTACTCCACCTTCTTTTTCTTCTTCTTCGTCGCCGAACTGCTCGACACCTGGCTGCAGACCTGGGCCGCCTACCTGATCGTGTTCGGCGTCATGCTGGCGGTGACGCTGGCACTGGCCCTGCTGGGATTCCTGCGGGTCCGACGTATCCGGGGACCACGCCAGACGATCGAGTCGGTGCGTGAGACGCGCGATGCGCTGCGCCCCGATCCGGAGCGCCTGCATTCGTCGGGTCCGCACGCACTGGGTAGCCACGACGGCAGGCCGACGACCGATCCCTCGGGCTGGTAGTGCCGCCACCGGATCCGTCGATCACCCGTATCGACGGGCCGTGGCGCCATTGGGACATCCACGCCAACGGCATCCGCTTCCATGTCGTCGAGGCGATACCGGACGACATCCCGGCCGAGGCCGACGGCCCGCCGACCGCACGCCCGCTGGTGATGCTGCTGCACGGGTTCGGCTCGTTCTGGTGGACCTGGCGTCACCAGTTGCGCGGGCTGACCGGGTACCGGGTGGTCGCGATCGACCTGCGCGGCTACGGGGGCAGCGACAAGCCTCCCCGCGGCTACGACGGCTGGACCCTGGCCGGCGACACCGCCGGGCTGGTGCGCGCGCTGGGGCACACCTCGGCGACCCTGGTCGGCCACGCCGACGGAGGCCTGGTGTGCTGGGCGACCGCACTGCTGCACCCCCGCCTGGTGAACGCCATCGCCGTGGTCAGCTCTCCGCATCCGGCGGCGCTGCGCAGATCCGCGCTGACCCAGGTCGATCAGGGCCGGGCGCTGCTGCCGTGGCTGTTGCGCTACCAGGTGCCGTTCTGGCCGGAGCGCACCCTGACCCGCCGCGGCGGCGCCGAGATCGAGCACCTGGTGCGCAGCAGGGCCGGCGCGAAATGGCAGTCGAGCCAGGACTTCTCCGAAGCCATCGGACACCTGCGCACCGCGATCCGGATTCCGTCGGCGGCGCATTCGGCGTTGGAATATCAGCGCTGGGCGGTACGCAGCCAACTGCGGTCCGAAGGCCGCAGGTTCATGAAGGCCCTGGATCTTCGCACCCTGTCGATCCCGCTGCTGCACGTGCGCGGCGATGACGACCCGTACGTACTGGCGGACCCGGTGGAACGGACCCGGCGCTACGCCCCGCACGGCGAGTACGTATCCCTAAGCGGTGTAGGCCATTTCGCTCACGAAGAAGCGCCCGAAGAGGTCAACGACCAGCTGATGCGGTTTCTGCGGCGGGTCTAGCCGCCTCACTCACCGCCGACGCAGCCCTGGGTGGAGACCGGCTGAGTCTCGGCAACGCGGGCGAGCTGGCTCGCCACCTCATCGGCTGTCATCACGAACCCGGTGTCGGCGTCGTCAACCGCCGCACCGAACACCACACCGAGCACCCGGCCTTCCATGTCGATCATGGGGCCGCCGGAATTACCTTGCTGCACAGTGCCTCTGATCGTGTACACCTGGCGGGTGACGGTTGCACTGCGATAGATGTCGGGCCCCTCGAGGTTGATCGTGTCGCGGACCCGGGCCGGTGTCGCCTCGAAGACGCCGCCGCCGGGGTAGCCCAGCACCAGCGCATCGGTGTCGGGATCGGCCGGCCGGGAGGCGAATACCAACGGCGGCAACGGCAGATCCGGTACGGCCAGGATCGAGATGTCTTCCTTGGGGTCGAAGGAGATCACCGTGGCGTCGAAGGACTTGGTCCCGCTCTCCACCGAGACGCTGTCCGAGCCGGCGACCACGTGCGCGTTCGTCATCACCCGGTTGGGTGCGATCACGAACCCGGTGCCCTCCAACACCTTCTGACAGTTGGGCGCCACACCGCGGATCCGCAGCACACTCGGCGCGGTGGCCTCCACCACCGGGCTGGCGGCCAGGGCCGGGTCCGGCGCGTCCACCGCGGCGATCGGGGTGCGGTTGAACGGTTCCAGCACAGCCGGCAGCCCGGAGTCGTCGAGCACCGTCGACAACCGCCGCGGCACGTTCTTGAGCCAGCGCGGTGCGATGTCGTCGACCTGGCGCAACACCTGCGAGTCATTGACCGCGGCAGCCAGATTCGGCTGGTCGGATGCCGTCAGCGGGGTGGCCAGCAGCCAGGCGGCGATCAGTACCACCACCAGCTGCAGCGCCACCCCGATGATGGAGTCCACTCCCCGGACGCCGGGGCTGCGGATCGCTCCGCGGACCGCCCGGCCCAACACCACACCGGCGACCTCACCGATGACGACCATGGCCAGGATCAGGAACAGCGCCGCGAACAGCTTCAACCGGGCGCCGTCGACATGTTCGATCAGGCGCGGGGCCAGCAGCACTCCCGCCATAGCGCCGAGCGCAACGCCGACGAAGGACAGCAGCGAGCCGAGCGCACCCGAGCGCCAGCCGGAAACCGCGGCAACGAAGGCGATCGCCAGCACGGCGATGTCGAGCCACTGCGACGACGTCATATCCCAGTCATCCCCATTCCACCAGGTTCTCCTCCAACCATCGCCATGGCCTCGTCCAGCCCGAGCACCTCGGTGACGTCCCAGGGCTGCGCCCAGCCCGCGACATCCAGCATCGCCGAGATCACCTGCGCGGTGAAACCCCAGACCAACATCTCGTTGAGCCGAAACGCGGGCATAGCCCAACGTCGACTGCGCGCATCACGGTAAACCATCAACCGGTTCTCGGGGTTGATGAATGCCCGGACCGGAACCCGTGCCACAACAGCGGTCTCGGCCTGGTCCACCACCGTCACCGGCCCGGGATCCTCGGAGTAGGCCAGCACCGGCACCACCTGGAACGCCGAGGGCGCGATGAAGACCTTCTCCAACACCACAAGCGGGTGCACCCGGCTCGGGTCGATTCCGGTCTCCTCGTTGGCCTCGCGCAGCGCGGTGGCCACCGGACCGGCGTCGCCGGGATCGACGGCCCCGCCCGGAAACGCCGCCTGGCCGGCGTGATGGCGCAGCGTCGAGGCGCGCACCGTCACCAGCAGGTCGGCCGTGTCCGGCAGGACGCCCGGCTCGGTCGACGGCGGACCGGAGAACAGCACCAGCACCGCCGCGTCGCGCCTGGTACCGGTGATGGTCGCCTGGGCGTTGGCCGCGGTGATCATCGCGCGCACATCGGCGGGCAATCGGTGCAGATAGGCCTTGGGCATCTGGCCCACGTTGTCGACCAGCGGGCGCAGCCAGGATGGGGCGGCGTTGCCAGCGCTCACCGCGCCTCCCTTTCCTCGACGGCGGCGGCAATCTCCTCGACGGTGGCGAAGGGCTGCGGCAGGATAAGGGCAACGCTACCGTCCGCGGCCAGTACCACCGTGGCTGGCATCACATTCGGCACTCGTAACGCGGCGGCCACCTGCCGCCGGCCGTCTTGCAGGGTAGGCAGCCGTACCCCCAGTTCGGCAAGCAGCGCCAGGCCCGCGGCCGCGTTGTCGTCCTGGTGGACCGTCACCACCGTCACGCCCGGTCCGGCCCGGCGCTGGTACTCGGCCAGTGCCGGCAACTCGTCCCGGCACGGCCCGCACCAGTACGCCCACAGGTTCAGCACCACCCGTCGGCCGGCGAACATCCGGGCCACATCGACGGGCTGGCCGTCGGCGGCGCATGCCACGGTGACGTCGCGCAGGGCGGGTGGACCGGCACCGTCCGGTGCCACCCGGCACGGCGGCAGGTCCGCACGCGCACGCAGCGCGTTCAGGTCCTGGCCCGCGGCCACGGGCACGCCGGATCGATGGGCGCCCGGCCCCATGGCGGCGGTGTCACGGCGCATCTCGATCACCAGGCCGGCGACCAGGGCGGCCGCCACCGCCAGTACCGCGAGGGTCCATCGGGTTGATCTGCTCATCCGCGCTTACCCGCTCGAGGGCCGCTAGAGCCCGGCCAGGGCCAGCAGATGTTCGGTTTCGGGGCCTTTGACCAGCGCGGCGGCCTCCGTCGGGTTGGTGGGTCCGAGCCCGAACGACGGGCAGTCCTTGGCCAGCACGCACACCCCGCAGGCCGGTTTGCGGGCGTGGCAGACCCGCCGGCCGTGGAAGATCACCCGGTGGGACAGCAGCGTCCACTCCTTGCGCTCGATCAGCTCACCGATCGCGTGCTCGACTTTGACCGGGTCCTCCTCGGCGGTCCAGGCCCAGCGCCGCACCAGCCGACCGAAGTGGGTGTCGACGGTGATACCCGGTACCCCGAACGCATTGCCCAGAATCACGTTGGCGGTCTTGCGGCCCACCCCGGGCAGGCGCACCAGTTCGTCCATCGTGTCGGGCAGCTCCCCGTCGAACCGCTCGACCAGTGCCTGGCCCAGTTTGATCAACGACGACGCCTTGTTGCGGTAGAAGCCGGTGGGCCGGATGAGCTCCTCCAGCTCGGTCCGGTCGGCCTGCGCGTAGTCCAATGCGGTGGGGCACTTGGCGAACAGCGCCGGCGTCGTCAGGTTCACCCGCACGTCGGTGCACTGCGCCGACAACACCGTCGCGACGGCCAGCTCCAGCGGCGTGGTGAAGTCCAGTTCGCAGTGGGCATCCGGAAACGCTTGCGCCAGGGTTCGATTCATCCGCCGGGCACGCCGCACCAGCCCGGTCCGCGTCTCCGTCCGGGCAACGCGAGCGCCCTTGTCCACTGTCACCTCCGACAGGGTACTAATTCGTGACCCCAATGAGACCTTGCCCAGGTTTACTGTCACCTTGTGTCCTGGCTGCTGATCACCGCCATCCCGACGTTGCTGATGCTGGCAGCGGTCGGGCTGGAGCGTATCGAAACCGGGTTGAGCCAGGTGGAGACCACGAATCCGCAGTTTCCTCCGACTCACGGCGCAAATCGTGTGTAGCGTTGTCACGACAATTGACGCCTGGCTCTAGACTCAGATGACTAGCCGGGTAGAGCCTGGTGCTTGCGTGTTTCAGACCGTTATCAAGACCATCTAAGGGGCAACGTGGACGAGATCCTGGCCAGGGCCGGAATCTTCCAGGGAGTTGAGCCCGGCGCCGTCGCCGCGCTGACCAAGCAGCTTCAGCCCGTGGACTTCCCGCGTGGACACACCGTGTTCGCCGAAGGGGAGCCCGGCGACCGGCTGTACATCATCGTCTCCGGGAAAGTGAAGATCGGCCGCCGGTCGCCGGACGGTCGGGAAAACCTCCTGACCATCATGGGGCCCTCAGACATGTTCGGTGAGCTCTCGATCTTCGACCCCGGACCGCGGACCTCCAGCGCGACCACCATCACCGAGGTGCGCGCGGTCTCGATGGACCGCGACGCCCTGCGGTCGTGGATCTCCGATCGGCCCGAGATCGCCGAGCAGCTGCTGCGGGTGTTGGCTCGCCGGCTGCGGCGCACCAACAACAACCTGGCCGACCTGATCTTCACCGACGTGCCCGGCCGGGTCGCCAAGCAGCTGCTGCAGCTGGCCCAGCGGTTCGGCACCCAGGAAGGTGGGGCCCTGCGGGTCACCCACGACCTGACCCAGGAAGAGATCGCTCAGCTGGTCGGGGCATCCCGGGAGACGGTGAACAAGGCGCTGGCCGACTTCGCCCACCGCGGGTGGATCCGGCTGGAGGGCAAGAGCGTGCTGATCTCCGACTCCGAGCGGCTGGCAAGGCGAGCCCGCTAGGAGTTTCGCTACGCCGAAACCGACGTTTTGCAGCTGTCTACTCGCACTTCCGCTGCAGAACGTCGGTCTCGTGAGGTAGTTCAGGCCCGCAGGTAGTCCAGCTGGGCCTTCACCGACCATTCGGCGACGTCCCACAGTTCCTCGGCCACGTCGGTGTAGACGTGTTCGACGACCTGCCGTGTGGTGGCATCGTCCCCGAGCGCGGCCAGCGCCGAGCGCACCTGGTCAAGACGCTGCTCGCGGTGCGCCAGGTATCCGGCGGCCACGGCCTCGATGTTGCCCAGCTCCGGTCCGTGCCCGGGCAGCACCGTGCGCGACCCCAGGCCGCGCAGCCGCTGCAGTGAGTCCAGGTAGTTCGCCAGGTCGCCGTCTTCGGCGTCGATCACGGTGGTGCCGCGGCCCAGCACGGTGTCGGCGGTCAGCACGGCGTCGTCCAGGACGAACGACAGCGAGTCGGCGGTGTGGCCCGGGGTGGCGAACACGGTGATGCGCAGCCCGGCCGCGTCGATCACCTGACCATCGGTCAGGCCGCCGCCCATCCGGCGCTGGAATCCGCTACCGGCCGAGTACACCGGCACTCCGGTCGCGTCGGCCAGCTTGTCGATGCCGTCGGTGTGGTCGAAGTGCCGGTGGCTGATCAGCACCAACGCGATCTTGTCCGCTTCGGCGAGCCGGCTGATGTGTTCGTCGTCGTCGGGTCCGGGGTCAACGATCACCACCTCGTCGCTGCCCGGGCCGCGCAGCACCCAGGTATTGGTGCCGTCCAGCGTCATCAGGCCGGGGTTGTCGGCCAGCAGCACCGACGCAGTCTCGGTGACCGGTCGCAGCTGCCCGTAGGCGGGATGACTGGGCGGCATGCCTACCCGATTTCCGCTATCAGCTCCACCTCAACCGGGGCGTCCAGCGGCAGTTCCGACACCCCGACGGCCGAGCGGGCATGTGCGCCGGCTTCGCCGAACACCTGGCCCAACAGCTCCGAGGCGCCGTTGACCACGGCGGGCTGCCCGTTGAAGTTCGGCGCAGAAGCGACGAAGCCGACCACCTTGACCACCCGGGTCACCGAGTCGAGCCCGACCAGGGCGTCCACGGCGGCCAGCGCGTTCAGCGCACAGACCCGGGCCAGCGCGTAGCCGTCCTCGGGGCTGACGTCGGCACCGACCTTGCCGGTGCGGGCCAGCTTGCCGCCCTGTGTCGGCAGCTGACCGGAGGTGTAGACGAGGTTGCCGGTGCGCACCGCGGGCACATACGCCGCCAGCGGTGCCGCCGTCTCCGGCAGCTCGATCCCCAGTTCGGTCAGCCGCGCCCGCCAGCTCATTTCGGGCGTTTCAGGAAGGCGATGAGCTGCTCGCCGGTCGGCCCCGGCAGCACCGACACCAACTCCCAGCCGTCCTCACCCCATTGGTCGAGGATCTGCTTGGTGGCGTGCGTGATCAAGGGGACGGTGGAGTACTCCCAAACCGTGCGCTGACTCATGGCAGCGAGCTTATCGCTAGCGCGAATTAACACTTGGTTAGCATGCAGTGGTGACAGCCACATCCAGCAGCGAGCCTGCTCTCGGCTGGCCTTCGCGATTGACGAAGGCCCGGCTGCATTTCGTGACCGGCAAGGGCGGTACCGGCAAGTCGACGGTGGCGGCCGCGCTGGCGTTGTCGCTGGCGGCCGGCGGACGTCGGGTCCTGCTGGTGGAAGTCGAAGAGCGACAAGGCATTGCGCAGCTCTTCGACGTACCTCCGCTGCCCATCAACCCGGTCAAGGTCGCGACCGCCGAGGACGGCGGGCAGGTCGATGCGCTGGCGATGGACATCGAAGCCGCGTTCCTGGAGTACCTGGACTTGTTCTATAACCTGGGAATCGCCGGGCGCGCGATGCGGCGCGTCGGTGCCGTCGAGTTCGCGACCACCATCGCGCCCGGCCTGCGCGACGTCATCCTCACCGGCAAGATCAAGTACCACGTGATCCAGACCGACAAGAACAACAAGCCGGTCTATGACGCGATCGTGGTGGACGCGCCACCGACCGGCCGGATCTCCCGGTTCCTCGACGTCACCAAGGCGGTGTCGCAGCTGGCCAAGGGCGGTCCGGTGCACTCGCAGGCTGACGGCGTGGTGAAGCTGTTGCACTCCGATCAGACCGCGATCCACCTGGTGACGCTGCTGGAGGCCCTGCCGATGCAGGAGACCCTGGAGGCCATCGACGAGCTGCGGGAACTGGATCTGCCGATCGGCAGCGTGATCGTCAACCGCGACATTCCCGCGCACCTGGACCCCGCCGACCTCGCCAAGGCCGCCGAGGGTGCCGTCGACGCCGACGCGGTCCGGGCCGGCCTGGCCGCGGCGGGGATCACGCTGACCGACGACGACTTCGCCGGTCTGCTGACCGAAACCATCCAGCACGCCACCCGCGTCAGCGCCCGGACGGAAACGGCCGAGCAGCTGCAGCAGTTGGATGTGCCGCGCCTGCATCTGCCGACGATCCCCGACGGGGTGGACCTCGGCAGCCTCTATGAGCTCTCCGAAATTCTCGGCCAACAGGGGGTTCGATGACACCCGATACGACCGGCAAGCCGCTGGCACTGGACTTGGCGGCGATCCTGGCCGACACCTCCAATCGCGTGGTGGTGTGCTGCGGCGCCGGTGGCGTGGGCAAGACCACCACTGCCGCGTCGATGGCGCTGCGGGCCGCGGAATACGGCCGCACCGTGGTCGTGCTGACCATTGACCCTGCGCGACGGCTGGCCCAGGCCCTGGGCATCGACGATCTGGGCAATCACCCGCAGCGGGTGCAACTGCCTGCCGAAGTGCCCGGTCAGCTGCACGCGATGATGCTCGACATGCGCCGCACCTTCGACGAGATGGTGACGCAGTACTCCGGCCCGGAGCGGGCCGAGGCGATCCTGGGCAACCAGTTCTATCAAACGGTCGCCACCTCGCTCTCCGGCACGCAGGAGTACATGGCGATGGAGAAACTCGGCCAGCTTCTCGCCGAGGACCGCTGGGACCTGGTGGTGGTCGACACCCCACCGTCGCGCAACGCCCTGGACTTCCTGGACGCACCGAAGCGACTCGGCAGCTTCATGGACAGCCGGCTGTGGAAGTTGCTGCTGGGTCCCGGTCGGGGCATCGGCAAATTGGTCGCCGGTGCACTCGGCCTGGCGATGAAGGCCCTGTCGACCGTACTGGGTTCGCAAATGCTTTCCGATGCAGCGAATTTCGTGCAGTCCCTCGATGCCACTTTCGGCGGCTTCCGGGAGAAGGCAGACCGCACCTACGACCTGCTCAAGCGCCGCGGCACCCAGTTCGTGGTGGTGTCGGCAGCCGAGCCCGACGCATTGCGGGAGGCGTCGTTCTTCGTCGACCGGCTCTCCACCGAGCACATGCCGCTGGCGGGCCTGATCCTCAACCGCACCCATCCGATGTTGTGCGACCTGCCCATCGAGCGCGCTATCGACGCGATCGAGACGCTGCAGGAGCCCAAGGTCAGCGCGTCGCTGCCGGAAGGGACGAAGTCGCTCACCACCGCGGCCCTGCAGATTCACGCCGAACGCGGCGCCACCGCCAAGCGGGAGATCCGGCTGCTGTCGCGCTTCACCCGCGCGAACCCGCGGGTTCCTATCGTGGGGGTGCCGTCACTGCCGTTCGATGTCTCCGATTTGGAGGCGCTCGGCGCGATCGCCGATCAGCTCACGGCGAAGAAGTAGCGGCGAAGAGGGACTCAGCGGCGCGTCAGCCCGCGTCGCGCTGCTTGCGCTGGGCCGCGAAGTACTCCCGCCAGGAGGTCACCTCGGGGTGCTGCTTGAGCAGTGCCCGACGCTGCCGCTCGGTCATGCCACCCCACACACCGAATTCGACGCGGTTGTCCAGGGCGTCGGCCAGACAATCGAGAACCACCGGGCAGTGCCGACAGATCACCGCGGCCTTGCGCTGCGCGGCGCCGCGAACAAAGAGTTCATCAGGGTCTGCGGTGCGGCACAGCGCTTTCGAGACCCAGGCGATCCTGCCCTCGTCCTGTGCTCCCCGCAAGAGGGGTCTGGCGACTTCAGGCGCCGGCATGTTGGTGCTGCGAACCGCTGGCCGTGTAACAGACACTGACGATCCTCCGTCCCGGCCGCCCCCGCAGCCACCTATTCAACATCAACCTCGACCACCGTGGCGATCTCCATTGCGATCTACGCCACATCGTGTCATCAGTGTTACCTGAATCGCACTTGTTGTCCAAGTTAGGTGGTCAGGTGGCATCTGCGCAACAGGTAGGGGACCCCTTTTTTGGGACAACCGTGCAGTCCGATCATGATCTGGGCCTCTGGGGACCGCTCCGATCCAGCCAGAGCCGGTGTTTTCTGACGTCAATGGCAAAGCTCGGATCCGGGTTCGGGGTCTTCGGCAAGCGACATCTCATGCCGGCGCTAGGGTGTTAGCCATGTCGGAGCGTCCCCCGACCGGCCCTGCCGTGTTCAAGCTGGCCGGGTGCTGCCTGCTCGCCGCCGTGCTGCTCGCGGCGCTGCTGTTCCCGGTCGCCGGCGGTATCGGCCTGATCTCCAATCGCGCGTCGGACGTGGTGGCCAACGGGTCGGCCCAGCTGGTCAGCGGCGACGTGCCCGCGGTGACCACGATGGTCGACGCCAAGGGCAACACGATCGCGTGGCTGTACTCGCAGCGCCGGTTCGAGGTCCCCAACGACAAGATCGCCGACACGATGAAGCTGGCGATCGTATCCATCGAGGACAAGCGGTTCGCCGAGCACAGCGGGGTGGACTGGAAGGGCACGCTGACCGGGCTGGCGGGCTACGCCTCCGGGGACATCGACACCCGCGGCGGGTCCACCCTCGAACAGCAGTACATCAAGAACTACCAGTTGCTGGTGCTGGCCCAGACCGACGCCGAGAAGCGCGCCGCCATCGAGACCACCCCGGCGCGCAAGCTCCGGGAGATCCGGATGGCGCTGACCCTGGACCGGACGTTCACCAAGCCGCAGATCCTGACCCGGTACCTGAACCTGGTGTCGTTCGGCAACAATTCGTTCGGCATCCAGGACGCGGCGCAGACCTACTTCGGCGTCGATGCCTCGGACCTGAACTGGCAGCAGTCGGCGCTGCTGGCCGGAATGGTGCAGTCGACCAGCACGCTGAACCCCTACGACAATCCCGAAGGTGCGCTGGCACGGCGAAACCTGGTTCTGGACACCATGATCGAGAACCTGCCGGCCGAAGCCGACGCGCTGCGGGCGGCCAAACAGGAGCCGCTGGGCATCCTGCCGCAACCCAATGAGCTGCCGCGCGGCTGCATCGCAGCCGGCGACCGGGCCTTCTTCTGCGACTACGTGCAGGAGTACCTGACGCGGGCGGGCATCAGCAAGGAACAGGTGGCCCGCGGCGGCTACGTGATCCACACGACGCTGGACCCCGACGTGCAGGGCCCGGTCAAGCAGGCGATCGACAGTTTCGCCAACCCGAATGTGCAGGGCGCCGCCAGCGTGATGAGCGTGATCAAGCCCGGCAGCGACGCGCACCCGGTGTTGGCGATGGCCAGCAACCGCACCTACGGGCTCAACGCCGACCTCGGCGAAACCATGCGACCGCAACCGTTCTCACTGGTCGGTGACGGCGCCGGGTCGATCTTCAAGACATTCACCGTGGCCGCCGCCCTGGAGATGGGCATGGGCATCAGCGCCGATCTCGAGGTGCCGGGCCGGTTCCAGACCAAGGGCATGGGCAGCGGCGGCGCCAAGGGCTGCCCCAAAGAGACCTGGTGCGTGGTCAATGTCGCGCCCTACCGGTCGCCGATGAACGTTTCGACCGCCCTGGCCACCTCGCCCAACACCGCGTTCGCCAAGCTGATCTCGCAGGTCGGGGTGGGGCGGACCGTCGATATGGCGATCAAACTGGGGCTGCGCTCCTACGCCGATCCCGGCACCGCCCGCGACTACGACCCGGACAGCAACGAGAGCCTGGCCGATTTCGTCAAGCGGCAGAACCTGGGGTCGTTCACCCTGGGCCCGATCGAGGTCAACGCGCTGGAGCTGTCCAACGTCGCCGCCACCCTGGCGTCCGGCGGCGTCTGGTGCCCGCCGAATCCGATCGACAAGGTCTTCGACCGCAACGGCAACGAGGTGGCCGTCGCCACCGAGGCCTGCGACCGGGTGGTTCCCGAGGGATTGGCGAACACGCTGGCCAACGCGCTGAGCAAGGACATCGCCGGCGGCGGCACCGCGGCACCCGCGGCGGGGTCGGTGGGCTGGGATCTGCCGATGGCCGGCAAGACCGGCACCACCGAGGCGCACCGGTCCTCGGGCTTCATGGGTTTCACCAACCGCTACGCGGCGGCGAACTACATCTTCGATGACTCCCTCTCGCCGGGCGACCTGTGCTCGTTCCCGCTGCGGCACTGCGGGGACGGCGACCTGTTCGGCGGCAACGAGCCGGCCCGGACCTGGTTCGCCGCGATGAAGCCGATCGCCACCGACTTCGGCGACGTCATCATGCCGCCGACCGACCCGCGCTACGTCGACGGCGGACCCAACTCCCGGGTGCCACCGGTCGCCGGCCTGGATGTCGACGCAGCCCGCGCTCGACTCAAGGAGGTCGGGTTCCAGGTCGCCGAGCAGCCGAACTGGGTCAACAGCAGCGCCCGCTCTGGAGCGGTCGTCGGTACCTCGCCGAGCGGGCAGACCATTCCCGGCTCAATCATCACCATCGATGTCAGCAACGGCATCCCGCCGCCGCCACCACCGCCTCCGGAGGGCATGCCGCCACCGATCGGTTCGACGGTCGTGGAGATCCCGGGACTGCCGCCGATCACCATTCCGCTGCTGCCGCCCCCAGCGCCGCCGCCGTAACCGCGGTAGCTCCTTGCGGGCGCAGTAGTCTGAACCCCATGGCCCCATCACCTGCCCTGACCCGGTCCGTTATCGCCGCATCGGCGGCACTCGGGCCGGCGGCACTCGCCATCGGCTACGGCGCGATCATCGAGCGCAACGCGTTCGTGGTGCGTGAGGCGACGATGCCGGTGCTGGATCCGGGCTCATCGCCGCTGCGGGTGCTGCACATCAGCGACATCCACATGCGCCCCGGCCAGCACCGCAAACAGGCCTGGCTGCGGGATCTGGTCCGCTTGGAGCCGGACCTGGTGGTCAACACCGGCGACAACCTGGCCCACCCGAAGGCGGTCCCGGCGGTGGTGCAGGCCCTCGGCGATCTGCTGTCGGTGCCGGGTGTGTTCGTCTTCGGCAGCAACGACTACTTCGGGCCGCGGCTGAAGAACCCGGCGAAGTACCTGACCAAGCCGACGCACCGCGTCTACGGCACCGCGCTGCCCTGGCAGGACCTGCGGGCGGCGTTCACCGAGCGGGGTTGGCTGGATCTGACCCACACCCGCCGCGAGTTCGAGGTGGCCGGTCAGCGGATCGCCGCGGCCGGCGTCGACGACCCGCACATCGAGCGGGACCGCTACGACACCATCGCCGGGCCGGCCGACGCAGGCGCCAATCTGCGGCTGGGCCTGACCCATTCGCCCGAGCCGAGGGTGCTGGACCGCTTCTCCGGCGACGGCTACCAGCTGGTGATGGCCGGCCACACCCATGGCGGGCAGCTGTGCGTGCCGCTCTACGGCGCCCTGGTGACCAACTGCGGCCTGGACCGCTCCCGGGTCAAGGGCCCGTCACAGTGGGGCGCCCACATGCGGCTGCACGTCTCGGCCGGCATCGGGACCTCGCCGTTCGCGCCGGTTCGGTTCGCCTGCCGTCCCGAGGCCACCCTGCTCACCCTGGTTCCGGCGCCGACCGGCGGCGACGACTCACGCCTCACCCGCGACTTCACGCAGCCGTCCGTATCGGCCCGTTGACCACCCGGACAGCCGACCGCGGGCATCCGCGCCGCTGGGCCGACAACGCGATCCGGCTGATCGAGGCGGACGCCCGGCGTAGTGCCGACACCCATCTGCTGCGTTACCCCCTGCCCGCATGGGCGGACGATGGCTCGGGTCCCCAGGTGGCGCTGTATCTCAAGGACGAGACCACCCACATCACCGGCAGCCTCAAGCATCGGCTGGCCCGCTCGCTGTTCCTCTACGGGCTGTGCGACGGCCGGATCGCCGAGGGCACCACGGTGGTCGAGGCGTCGTCGGGGTCCACGGCGGTTTCCGAGGCCTATTTCGCCGCCCTGCTGGGGCTGCAGTTCGTCGCGGTGATGCCGGCCTCCACCAGCGCGTCGAAAGTGGCGCTGATCGAGGCGCAGGGCGGGCGCTGCCACTTCGTGCAGCACTCCGGGGACGTCTACGCCGAAGCGGAGCGGATCGCCGCCGACACCGGCGGGCACTACCTGGATCAGTTCACCAACGCCGAGCGGGCCACCGACTGGCGCGGCAACAACAACATCGCCGAGTCGATCTTCTCCCAGATGCGCGACGAGGCCCATCCGATCCCGGATTGGATCGTGGTGGGCGCCGGTACCGGCGGCACCAGCGCGACCATCGGACGCTACATCCGGTATCGCCGGCACAGCACCCGGCTGTGCGTGGTCGACCCCGAGCATTCGGCGTTCTACCCGGCCTACGAGCAGTGCCGGTTCGACCTGACGCTCGAGGAGTCGTCGCGCATCGAGGGCATCGGGCGCCCGCGCGTGGAGCCGTCGTTTCTGCCCGGCGTGGTGGACCGGATGGTGGCAGTGCCCGATGCGGGCTCAGTGGCCGCGGCGCGGCATGTCAGCGCGGTGCTGGGCCGACGGGTGGGGGCTTCGACCGGAACCAACATCTGGGGGGCGTTCGGACTGCTGGCGGAGATGGTCGCAGACGGCCGCAGTGGGTCGGTGGTGACCCTGCTGGCCGACAGTGGGGACCGCTACGCCGACACCTACTACTGCGATGACTGGCTGGCGCAGCAGGGGCTGGACCCGACCGGCCCAGCCGCGGTGCTGGCCGAGTTCGAGCGGTCCTGCCGCTTCGCGCCTGCGTGAGCCCGCTCTTCAGCGGTATCGGGATTGGTGGCCACGAGCCACACCGCAGCCAGAGCGAAGAACCCGGCATACACCGCGCCGCCCAACAGCGTCATGATCTGACTCCCCTTGTACTAAACCTTGTTAGTCAGTCTGCCTAAGTCCGCCTATGTTTGCGAGCTTCCCACGCCCAAATGTGGGGCGTCTCATGCTGTCGCGGGCCCAGTGACCTGCGCCGCGATGGCCTTGGGCTGGGCGTTTGGGTAGCTATGGGGGCGGTGCGATACGCTGTCGAGGCTTCACCCGGGGTGTGGCGCAGCTTGGTAGCGTGCTTCGTTCGGGACGAAGAGGTCGCAGGTTCAAATCCTGTCACCCCGACTCAGGTTGTTGCAGGTAGAGGGCTCTGACTGGTCAATCCAGTCGGGGCCTTTTTCCGTTGTGGCCCGGAGTTGGTGTTGACGACGGTCGGCCGTGCCAGCGTTCGTAATCCGCGCTGAGTGCGGCCCGCCAAGACCTGTGCGGACTCGCCACTACGGGGTCGCGTAAGTTCTTAGGGAATCAAATCCAAGAACTTTGCGCGCAGCATTCGACGAAGGCCATCATGTCCGAGGATCAGAACACAGACGTTCCACCGAATCACCTCTCCATCGATCCGCGCAGCGCCTTCTATAACGAAGAGGCGCTCCGCCGCGACGTGGGTATTCGCTTCAATGGCGTCGAGAAAACCAATGTGCACGAATACAACGTGGCCGAGGGTTGGGTGCGGGTGGAAGTCCCCACCGCCAAGGACCGCCGTGGAAATCCGATGGTCGTCAAGGTCAGCGGCACGGTCGAACCTTATTTCCGCCCAGCAAAATAGCGGACGCCTTTGGGTTGCCGGCGTGGTTCTGAGTTCGTCAGACCGCGCCGAGGTAAACCGGTCACCCCAACGATTGCGGCAGCGCCTGTCTTGACTGCGGATACCGGCCTACCCTGGAGTCGTGATGGAAGTAGTGCTCCCGTGGGTACTGCCGATCATCGCGATCCTGATCATCGTCAGCATCCTGATCGCGCTCTCGGCACACTTCAACCACGATTAGCAGGACGCGCCACTCGGCGACCACGGTGCCGGAATCCGGCCATCGCAAATGTCGTCGTGCTTCACGCCGTCGGCGGCCGGTGTCGCGTCCGCGTCGATTCACCGCCCAGCGCCCGTGCGGTGTTGACCAGCCCCACCATCGAGAACGCCTGCGGGGTGTTGCCGACCTGGCGTCCGGCAACGGTGTCGTATTCCTCGCTGAGCAGCCCGACGTCGTTGCGCAGGCCCAGTAGCCGCTCGAACAGGGCGCGGGCCTCGGCGCGCCGGCCGATGCCGTGCAGCGCGTCGGCCAGCCAGAACGTGCACACCAGGAACGCACCCTCGGTGCCGGGCAGGCCATCGACACCGCCCTCGGCGTGATACCGCTTCAGGAAGCCGTCACTGGACAGCTCACGCTGCACCGCCTCGACCGTCCCCACCACCCGGAAGTCGTCCCACGGCAGGAAACCCACCCGCGGAATGAGCAGCAGGGCCGAATCCAGGCCGGCTGAACCATAGGACTGGGTGAAGGTTCCGCGCTCGGCGTCGAAGCCGTTCGCGCAGACGTCGGCGTGGATGGTGTCGGCCAGTGCCCGCCACTGCTCAGCCGGCCCCGGCCGGCCGTGGGTCTCGATGGCGTGCACCGCGCGGTCCACCCCGGCCCAGGCCATCACCTTGGAATGCACGAAATGGCGTTGCGGGCCACGGACTTCCCACAGGCTGGCATCGGGACAGTTCCAGTGTCCCTCGAGAAAGTCCAGCAGGGCGCGCTGGACGTCCCAGGCGGTGTCCTCGCATTCCAGCCCGGAGTCCAGCACCAGGTTCAGCCCGTCGAGCACCTCGCCCCAGACGTCGAGCTGGAACTGCCCGGCGGCCGCGTTGCCGACTCGCACCGGTGCCGAACCGGCATATCCCGCCAGCCAATCCAGCGTCTGCTCCGGCAGCCGGCGGGTGCCGTCCAGGCCGTACATGATCTGCAGCTTGGCCGGGTCGCCCGCCACCGCGCGCACCAGCCACTCCCGCCAGGCTTTGGCTTCGGCGACGTAGCCGGTGCCCAGTAACGCCTGCAGGGTGAAGGTGGCGTCCCGCAGCCAGCAGTACCGGTAGTCCCAATTACGGATCCCGCCAATGACTTCCGGCAGGGATGTGGTTGCTGCGGCGACGATCCCCCCGGTGGGCGCATAGGTCAGCGCCTTGAGCGTGATCACCGCGCGGCGCACCGCGTCGGCCCACTGACCCTCATACCGGCACTGGTCGATCCAGTTCTGCCAGAACGCCTCCGTCTTCCCCAGCGCGCGTATCGCCTCCGATCGCACGGCGTCGGGCAACAGGTGCGAGGGCACGTGGGTCAGCACGAACGGCACCTTCTCGCCGGCGGACACCTCGAATTCTGCGACGGTGGTCAGGTTTTCGCCCCGGGTGGCCACCGGCGTGGTCAGACAGACCGTGTCCGGGCCGGCGACCGCGATCAGCCCGTAGTCGTTGCGGCGCATCCAGGGCACCACATTGCCGTAGTCGAATCGGATCACCAGGTCCATCCGCATCGACACCCGACCGGACACCCCCTCGACGATCCGAACGACATCGGCAGCATTGCCGCGCGGCGGCATGAAGTCGGTGACCCGCACCGTGCCGTCGGCGGTGTCCCATTCGCTGTCGACGATCAGGGTGTCGCCGCGGTAGCCGCGGCGGGTGGCCGGGGCACCACCGGCCGGGGCGATGCGCCAGTGACCGGCGGATTCGTCGTGCAGCAGCGCCGCGAAGCACGCCGGAGAGTCGAACCGGGGCAGGCACAGCCAGTCGATGCTGCCGTCGCGGCCCAACAGCGCCGCGGTGTGCAGGTCACCGAGCAGCGCGTAGTCCTCGATCGGCGCCGACCCCATCGGGTGATCGCTAGAGGCGGCCCTTGACCGCGGCAGACAATCGGGAGCCGTCGGCCTTGCCCGCGGCTATCGCGGTGGCCGCCTTCATCACCTGGCCCATGTGCTTCATGTGTGGCCGTTCCCCGATCTGCTCGGCCACCTGCGCGATCGCGGTGTCGACGACATCGGCCAGTTCGCTGTCGCTCAGCGGCGCCGGCAGGTACTCGTCGATGATCCGGGCCTCGGCGTGTTCCTCGGCGGCGAGCTCACCGCGGCCGTTCTCGGTGTAGATCGCCGCGGACTCCGCACGTTTTCGGGCCTCGCGCGCCAGCACCTTGAGCACGTCTTCGTCGGTCAGCTCGCGGGCCTGCTTGCCGGCGACTTCCTCGGACTGGATCGCGGCCAGCAGCATCCGCAGCGTTGCGGTCCGCAGTTTGTCCTGGGCCTTCATGGCTGCGGTCAGGTCCGCCCGCAACTGCGATTTGAGTTCCGCCATGCCGCATAACGCTACGCTCAACCATATGGTGAATCCGCCCTGTCTCTTATACACATCT
>NZ_CP083986.1:4778116-4778249 GCF_020172685.1 [Mycobacterium] nativiensis
TTGAAAAAAAAAAAACAAGAGCATCTCGTATGTCGTCTTCGAGGAGGGTGGTAAGGGGGTATTGTTGTAGCCTGATAAGGTGTATGGAGCTTGGAGCATGCTTCCTATCTACGGTGACAGGTGCTAGGGGTGG
>NZ_CP083986.1:4778349-4778447 GCF_020172685.1 [Mycobacterium] nativiensis
TGTTATTACCAGCTGTTGTCTCCTATAGTGAGTATGCGATAGTGCTAGATTATATCTTCATATTGGTACCTCTGATGTCTACTACTTTTTTTTTTTTT
>NZ_CP083986.1:4778498-4779618 GCF_020172685.1 [Mycobacterium] nativiensis
AGATGTGTATAAGAGACAGGCACAGTTCCTCTGATGGTGTAGACCCGGCGGGTGACAGTGGTGTTGCGGTAGATGTCGGGGCCCTCAAGGTTGATGACGTCTCGGATCCGGGCCGGAGTGGCCTCGAAGACCCCGCCACCGGGGTAGCCCAGCACCAGCGCATCGGTGTCGGCTTGGGCGGGCGAGGAGGCGAACGTCAACGGCGGCAACGGCAGATCCGGTACGGCCAGGATCGAGATGTCTTCCTTGGGGTCGAAGGAGATCACCGTGGCCTCGTACGACTTGGTGCCGCTCTCCACGGTGACGCTGTCCGAGCCGGCCACCACGTGCGCGTTCGTCATCACCCGAGTGGGTGAGATGACGAATCCGGTGCCTTCCAACACTTTCTGACAGTTGGGCGCCACACCACGGATCCGCAGCACGCTGGGCGCAGTGGCTTCCACCACTGGGCTGGCGGCCAGTTCCGGGTTCGGCGCATCCACCGCGGCGATCGGGGCGTGACTGAAGGGCTCCAGCACGGCGGGCAGCCCGGAGTCGTCGAGCACCGCCGAGAGCCGCCGCGGCACGTTCTTGAGCCACTGCGGCGCGACATCGTCGACCTGACGCAACACTCGCGAATCGTTGACGGCCGCGGCCAGGTTCGGCTGATCGGACGCGGTCAACGGGGTGGCCAGCAGCCAGGCCGCGATCAGCACCACCCCGAGCTGCAGCACCACCCCGACGATGGAGTCGACTCCGCGGACACCGGGGCTGCGGATCGCTCCACGCACCGCCCGGCCCAGCACCACGCCGGCAACCTCGCCGATGACGACCATGGCCAGGATCAGAAACAGCGCGGCGAACAGTTTCAGCCGCGCACCCGAAACGCTCTCGATCAGGTGCGGGGCCAGCAGCACCCCGGCCATCGCCCCCAACGCAACACCGACGAAGGAGAGCAGGGAGCCCAGCGCGCCGGAACGCCAGCCAGACACTGCGGCAACGAAGGCGATCGCCAGCACGGCGATGTCGAGCCACTGCGACGACGTCATATCCCAGTCATCCCCATTCCACCAGGTTCTCCTCCAACCATCGCCATGGCCTCGTCCAGCCCGAGTACCTCGCTGGTATCCCAGGGCTGCGC
>NZ_CP083986.1:4779718-4780980 GCF_020172685.1 [Mycobacterium] nativiensis
CCATCCGTCGTCAGCGTCATATGTGTATATGCTACAGCATGAGACCGTGTGCGCTAACCATCCGTGCCCGCTTCGTCGGCGGGTTCAGTTGTTTATAGGAGCCGGTGGGCGCCGTCGGTGGAGTCGAGTACGACAACGTGTCGGGCGTTGGCGCCCTCGCCCAGCCGGGCCAGCGCCGAACGCACCTGTTCGAGCCGCTGTTCGCGGTGCTCCAGGTAGCCGCTGGCCACCGCCTCGATGTTGGGCAGCTCCGGTCCGTGCCCGGGCAGCACCGTGCGCCCACCCAGCCCGCGCAGGCGCCGCAGCGAGTCCATATAGCGCGTCAGGTCGCCGTCCTCGGAGTCGATGACGGTGGTGCCGCGCCCCAGCACGGTGTCGGCGGTCAGGACTGCGTCGTCGAGCACGAACGACAGCGAGTCCGCGGTGTGCCCGGGAGTGGCGAACACGGTGATGCGCAGCCCGGCCGCGTCGATCACCTGGCCATCAGTCAGGCCGCCGCCGAGCCGACGCTGAAATCCGCTCCCTGCGGAGTACACCGGTGCGCCGACGGCGTCCACCAGCTTGTCGATGCCTTCGGTGTGATCGAAGTGCCGGTGACTGATCAGCACCAGGGCGATCCGGCCGACCTCAGCCAGCCGGCCGATGTGCTCGTCATCGTCAGGCCCCGGGTCGACGATCACCACCTCGTCGCTGCCCGGGCCACGCAACACCCAGGTGTTGGTGCCGTCCAGGGTCATCAACCCGGGGTTGTCGGCCAGCAGCACCGACGCGGTCTCGGTGACCGGCCGCAGCCGACCGTACGCGGGATGACTGGCCGACACCGCTGCGCTACTCCGCCGCGGCCTTCAGCTCGACGATCAGTTCGACCTCCACCGGCGCGTTCAGCGGCAGCTCGGAGACCCCGACCGCGGAGCGGGCGTGCTTGCCGGCATCGCCGAACACCTCACCCAACAGTTCGGAGGCCCCATTGACCACGGCGGGTTGCCCGTTGAAGTTCGGCGCCGACGCGACGAATCCGACCACCTTGACCACCCGGGCCACCGCGTCGAGCCCGACCAGGGCATCCACGGCGGCCAGCGCGTTGAGAGCGCAGATCCGGGCCAGTGCGTGCCCGTCCTCCGGGGCGACCTCCGCACCCAGCTTGCCGGTGCGCGGCAATTCGCCGGCCTGCATCGGCAGCTGACCGGAGGTGTAGACGAGGTTGCCGGTGCGCACCGCCGGCACGTAGGCCGCCAGCGGCGCCACCACATCGGGCAGCTCGA
>NZ_CP083986.1:4781080-4782571 GCF_020172685.1 [Mycobacterium] nativiensis
CAAATGCTTTCCGACGCAGCGAATTTCGTGCAGTCCCTGGACGCCACCTTCGGCGGCTTCCGGGAGAAGGCAGACCGCACCTATGACCTGCTCAAGCGCCGCGGCACCCAGTTCGTAGTGGTGTCGGCAGCCGAACCCGATGCGTTGCGGGAGGCGTCCTTCTTCGTCGACCGACTCTCCGAAGAGCACATGCCGCTGGCCGGGCTGATTCTCAACCGCACCCATCCGATGTTGTGCGACCTGCCCATCGAGCGCGCTATCGACGCGATCGAGACGCTGCAGGAGCCCGGCACGGCCCTGCCCGAGGGGACGAAGGCACTCACCACGGCTGCGCTACAGATTCACGCCGAGCGCGGTGCCACCGCCAAGCGGGAGATCCGACTGCTGTCGCGTTTCACCCGGGCCAACCCGCGGGTTCCCATCGTGGGGGTGCCGTCATTGCCGTTCGACGTCTCCGATTTGGAGGCGCTCGGCGCGATCGCCGATCAGCTGACGGCGAAGAAGTAGAAGTAGAAGCGAAGAGGCACTCAGCCGGGCGTTAGCCGGCGTCACGCTGCTTGCGCTGGGCGGCGAAGTACTCGCGCCAGGAGGTCACTTCAGGGTGCTGCTTGAGCAGCGCCCGGCGTTGCCGCTCGGTCATGCCGCCCCACACACCGAACTCGACCCGGTTGTCGAGGGCGTCGGCCAAACACTCGAGCACGACCGGGCAGTGCCGACAGATCACCGCGGCTTTGCGTTGTGCCGCACCGCGTACGAAGAGTTCGTCGGGATCCGCACCGCGGCAGACGGCCTTGGAAACCCAGGCGATTCGACCCTCGTCCTGCACGCCGCGCAAGACGGTTCGGGGGGTTTGTGATGCTGAAGCCGTTGGCATGCTGGTGTCGTGAACCGCTGTCGCTGCAACAGACACTGACGATCCTCCGTCCCGGCCGCCGCCGGCAGCCACCTATTCAACATCGGCGCCGACCGACACACTGCGATCTACGCCACATCGTGTCATCAGTGTTACCTGAATCGCACTTGTTGTCCAAGTTAGGTGGTCAGGTGGTGTCTGCGCAACAGGTTGATCGGCACTTTTTTGGGACGACCGTGCAGTCCGATCATGATCTGCGTCGCGGTCAGCAGCCAGACTTCCCGGGAAGCGACATTTTTTGACGTCTGCGTCAGATACCGGGGTGGGGGTTGATGGCGGTGGCCCGCCTCGCCCGGCTCCGCCGCGCTTGCGACCACCGCTAGTGTGTTAGCCATGTCGGAGCGTCCCCCGACCGGCCCTACTGTGCTCAAACTGGCCGGGTGTTGTCTGCTCGCCGCCGTGTTGCTCGCGGCGCTGCTGTTTCCCGTCGCCGGCGGTGTCGGCTTGATGTCCAACCGCGCGTCCGACGTGGTGGCCAACGGATCGGCCCAGCTGGTCAGCGGTGATGTGCCCGCGGTGTCGACGATGGTCGACGCCAAGGGCAACACGATCGCGTGGTTGTACTCGCAGCGCCGATT
>NZ_CP083986.1:4782671-4794062 GCF_020172685.1 [Mycobacterium] nativiensis
TTATCTGGTGTCGCGAGCATGTGTGTATGACTGTTACCGATTAGGTGCGTCCCGTGCCGATCAGCCTAATCGGGAACGATTGAATCGCACGGTGTGCCCGCCTAGGGATTGCGCGGCTGCCATCCCGGCCCGTTTCTCCTGTCGCCTGCCCGGTTGCACTGATTGCGCCCCGGGAGAGGGCTCACCCCGGGCGGTTGTCGTCTGTGCCCCTTTGACCGTCGGGCTGTGGAACTGCGGATTGGGCTTCCTGGGTCCGGTGAGTGGCCAGGAAGTCGTCGACGATGCGGGCGCAGTCGTGTGCGGTGATGGATCGCAGGCCGGTCATTCGTGCGAACGCGAGTGGTCCGATGAGTTGGCACAGTGCGAGATCCGGGTCCAGGCCGTCGAATTCAGCAGCGGCCTCAATGTCTTGCAGGATGGCGTCGAAGGGCTGCCGGTATTGGTTGATGACCCGCGCTCGCAGCGCCTGCGGGGCATGTTCGGTGCTGGCGTGATCGATTGTGGTCGGGCCCAGGGCGAGCCAGGCCAGCATGGTGATGTGTGCTGGGGCGTCGGCGAACAGCGCAGACTGTCGGGTGAGCAGTTCGATGAGTCGTTCGCGCAATGTCCCACTGGCCGGCCCGGGTGGGGTTACTTGAGGTAAGAGTCGCTCGAAGGTGGCCGCGAGCAACTGCGATGAGCTGCCGAAATGGCGGTAGAGGGTGGTGCGGGCCACCTTGGAAGCTTTGGTGACCGCCTCGATGGTGACGGCTTCGATGCCACCGCTGCTGAGCAGCGCGGTCGCGGCGTCGAGCAAGCGGTTGCGCGACCGGGTCCGGCGGGGGTCAATATCGTCGTCATCGGGCACCGGCGGTACCTGCTCGCTGCTCACACCCACTCACCCCTCGCCTCATTCCAGATTCCCGACCAATTACCCGCGTCACCGCCCGTAACGGGTACCGTACCAACGGTAGCGCAGCGAAACTATGTGTACCGAAGGTGTCGTTGGTGGCCGATCACTCACCGCATCACGATGTCGCGTCCGGCCGCTCGGGTGCGGCACGGCCTGAGCTGCTGCCCGCACATACTCGGACGTGTATGGGTTGCGGACCGCAGAATCCGCACGGTCTGCAGCTGGTGGTTTACCGCAGCGGCGACACGGTGTACGCGGACGTGACTTTCGACGAACGCCACGTCGGCGCGCCCGGTCTGGCGCACGGCGGGGCGGTCGCCGCCGCCTGCGACGACGTGCTGGGGTTCGCGCTGTGGATTGCCGGCGCGCCCGCTGTGACACGCAGCCTGACCGTCGAATACCTCCAGCCGGTCGTGCTGCATCGATCCCACCGCATCACCGCGCACATTGCCTCCCGGGAAGGCCGCGTGCTGCACATCGGCGCAACCGGCACCGACCCCGAGGGGGCCACCCGATTCACCGCAAATGCGGTGTTCGTCGTGGTCACCGCCGATCACTTCGCCGCCTATGGCGACGTAGCAGCGTTCGAACATCTTCTTCGGCGGCTCGGGGACAACGGGGCGCCGAGCGATCCGGAATCCTGACCCGCAACCCGTAACGCTATTACTAGTAGCGCAGCGCTACTTGCCGTACCATTTCAGTGCAGACCGGTTGGGCGTCGACGGAGGTGCGCGATGTACACCACGTGGATCGAAGGTTGCACCGTGCAGCGGATGTCGTTGCAGGGTGATCTGGTGTTGAGCTTTGATGACGCCAACGAGGTAGTCATCAGTTGCCTGCTGTGGCTTGCCCTGCCGGCTAGCGGTGAGTTTCCGGCCGAGGAAGTGCTCATCGACCCGCGCGAGGTCGCCGCCCACCAACGTCCGCTACTGGATCTGGCGGGTGCGGTGTGCACGAAGGCATGCCACGACGATTCCGGTCGGCTACTCCTGAGCTTCTCCAACGGCCTGCGCATCGAGGTCAGCGCCAACGAGCGCGCCACCGCCTGGGAGCTCTACGGCAAACACCACGGTTACATGGCGTGCCTGCCGCACGGCAGGGTCAAGGTGGTCCGCCATGACATCCCCTACGACGAGGACGACAATGCCGGTGCAACGACCCCCAACTAAGGATCTTCGTCATCGCCGGCAGCCGAGTCATTGTGACCGGCGGCAGCGTCTTTCGTGGGCGCAGGCGCGGTGAGTGCGGACAACCCGGGCGGTGCGGGCACGGCAACCCTGCCTGTGCGGGCCCGCAACGGGGTGGCCGATCCGGGCCAATCCAGTGAGTACAGCAGCCGGTTAGCAACACTGGCCGGGTTCACGGTGCGTCATAAAGCACTGGTCATCGGCGGCTGGATCGCCGTCGCCGTGCTGCTTGCACTGGTGTTCCCGCAGCTGGAAACGGTGGTACGGCAGCAATCGGTGAACCTGATCCCCCGCGACGCCGCGTCGTTTCAAACCGTGGACCGCATGAGCGCGGCCTTCGGTGAACAGGGCTCCAAAACGATGCTGGTCGTGGCGATGGAAGACCCCGACGGCTTAACCGCGCCGGTGCGCAACCGCTATGAGCAGTTGGTGGTGCAGCTGCGCGCCGATACCGACCACGTCTTGCTGGTTCAAGATCTGCTCGCCGACCCGGTCACCGCGGCGCATGCGACCAGCAATGACGGCAAAGCCTGGTATCTGCCGGTGGGTGTGGCCGGCACCCTGGGTGACCCCAAGGCCGCCGAATCCGTCCAAGCCGTGCGCGACATCGCCGCCGGTTTATTCGCCGGTTCACCGACGACCGTGCACGTGACGGGCCCGGCGGCCACCTTCAACGACCAGATCGCTGCCGCCGAACACGACCTGCTGCTGATCTCGATCGCCACCGCCGCGCTGATCGCACTGATCCTGCTGATTGTCTACCGGTCGGTGTTCACCGCCTTGCTGCCCCTGCTGGTGATCGGGGTCAGCCTGGCCGTCGGCCGTGGTGTGCTGTCTGTCCTCGGCGAGAGCGGCATGCCCGTCTCGCAGTTCACCGTGGCGTTCATGACCGTGATCCTGCTCGGGGCGGGCACCGACTACACGGTGTTTTTGATCAGCCGCTACCACGAACAGCGCCGCGCACATGTCCCCGCCGATCAGGCCGTCATTCATGCCACCGCCAGCATCGGGCGCGTGATCCTGGCCTCGGCGGCCACCGTTGCGCTGGCCTTTTTTGCCATGGTTTTCGCTCGCCTCAGTGTTTTCGCCGGGCTCGGCCCGGCCTGCGCGGTCGCCGTGCTGGTCGGATTCCTGGCCACCGTGACCCTGTTGCCGCCGGTGCTGGCGCTGGCCGCCCGCCGTGGAATCGGCGAGCCGAAATCCGATCGAACCCGCCGCTACTGGAACAGTGTCGCTGTCGCGGTGGTCCGCCGGCCGGTGCCACTGTTGGCCGTGAGCCTGGTGATCCTGCTGGCCCTCTCGGCCATCGCCACCACGATGAAGATCAGCTACGACGACCGCAAAGGCCAGCCTGCCACCACCGCCAGCAACCAGGGTTACCAACTGCTGGATCGCCACTTCCCCAAAGACGTCGTCATCACCGAATTTCTCGTCGTGGAGAACCCCGACGACATGCGCACCAGCAAAGGTCTGGCCGACCTCGACGAGATGGCCTCCCGGGTCGCCCAAGTATCCGGGGTCACCAAAGTCATCGGGATAACCCGCCCCACCGGCACCCGTCTCGAACAAGCCCAACTGTCTTGGCAGAACAGGCAGATCGGCGACAAGATGGCCGACGCCGTCGCCGATGGCGACGCACGAAAAGGCGACCTCACTCAACTCACCGACGGCGCCGATCAACTCGCTGGCGGCCTGGCCCAGCTCGATGCCGCCCTGCACGCGATCTTGACCCCGCTGTCGGGCGTACTGGCCCGAGCCCAATCCGGTGACACCCTGCTGTGGTCATCTCGACCGTTGCTGCAAGAACTTTCGGCCTCCGCACCCACCGTCGACCAAGCCATCCAATCCGGCCCCGGGCTGCGGTCGCGGGCGGATCAAGCCGAAACCGCCCTCGCCGTGCTGGCCCCCCTCGTCGATGGCCTGAACACTTCCGAGTGGTGTGCCACCACGCCGCAATGCGCGCAAATCCGTAACCAGGTCCGGATCCTGGTGAGTTTGCGCGATAACGGATTCTTCACCGAAGTCGCCACCCTCGGCGATCGCTACAACCCTGACACCGACGCCACCATTGCTGGCACCCTTGCCGACATACAAGCCGCTGCCGCAGCACTTGACAAGGCCTTCGGAACTCAGGGTGATCCCGCGGACCCGGCCGGCAACATCGGCCGGCTCCAAGAGGGCGTCGGCCAACTCGCTTCCGGGGCGCAAGCGCTGGCCGCCGGTGTGCACGCCCTGGCCGACAGCAACATCGAAATGTTGGCTCGGATGGGCCAGGTCGCCGCCCAACTGCAGAACTCGGCCCGCGCCAGCGCCGGCTCTGACGCAGCGAGCGGTTTCTACCTGCCCGCCAGTGCCTTCGATAACCGTCAATTCACCGACGTTGCCAAACAATTCCTCTCACCCGATGGCAAAACCGCCCGCTTTGTCGTCGAATCCAGCTACGACCCCTACAGCGCGCAGGCGATCACCCTCGCCCGCCAGATCGTCGAGACCGCCGACACCGCCCGCCCCAACACCACCCTGGCCAACGCCACTATCGCCGTTGCCGGGTTCCCCGCCGTCAACTCCGACATCCAACGGCTCCTGTCGGCTGACTTCACCCAACTGGCCATCAGCACCCTGGTCATCGTCGGACTCATCCTCATCCTGCTCTTGCGCGCCCTGCTCGCCCCGCTATACCTGCTGGGGACGGTCGTGCTGAACTACCTGGCCTCACTGGGCATCGGAGTGCTGGTCTTCCAATGGGGACTCGGCTACGAAATCGCCTGGCCCGTCCCGTTGCTGGCTTTCATCATCCTGGTAGCCGTCGGCGCCGACTACAACATGCTGCTCGTCTCACGGCTGCGGGAGGAATCCAAACACAACATTCGCGTAGGGGTACTGCGCACCGTCGCCCGCACCGGCTCGGTCATCACCTCGGCCGGAATCATCTTCGCCGCCAGCATGTTCGGACTGATGTTCGGCTCCATCGCGATCATGATCCAAGTCGGCCTCATCATCGGCTGCGGACTCCTACTCGACACATTCCTCGTTCGCACCCTCACCGTCCCCGCCATCGCCACACTCCTGCGCGAAGCCAGCTGGTGGCCCAACACGCCGCGCTCTATCCCACCTCCACACCGTCAGGCCCGCCTGAGCGATCCGTATTACGACACAGGCACCCTGTAACCGCCGCAGATTGGGGGATTACGGCTACGGGTGCGTGGTTTCGGCGCCACAATGGCTGGAATCGCGAGTGAAGTGCAGGCGGTGCCCCAAGCCGTTGTTGCGATGGCACCCATTAGCCGCCGCCCCCTGCACCGTTTCCGGCGTCGAGTTGTCCGTAGAGCAGTGCGATTGTCGATTCTTGTTCGGCAAGCTTGGTTCTCAGTGCGCGGATCTCACCGTCCTTGGCGACCAGTTGGGCACGTAGGGCGGCTACGACGGTGCTCTCGCGGCCCGTCGCGGCGTCGAGCGAAGGCGGCTGGCGTCGGTAGGCGTCGATGATCGCGACGAGGTCGCGGTGCTTGTAGACGGTCTTGCGTTCTACGCCGGCGCGGGCAGCGACGGTGGATATGTTGATGATGGCGTTGGTCTTGCGCAGGTGTTTGATGGCGCGTTCGATATCCCGGCGCTTGGTCTGGGAGATGTTCTTACGGTAGTCGGCCAGGGCGCGGCGGGCGTTATCCGAAGGGGGAGGGGGGCGTTGCCTCATCCGGGTGCGTTGGGGTCGGCTTTGCGTAGAACAGATTCGTGGCTGCCGCGGGTCTTGACCTTCAACAGCGGCAACCGGTTTGAGGCACCAGCACCGCCCACACTGGCTCCGTTCGCGAGGCCCTCGGTGTCGGTGTGCAGACGCTCGATGATCGCGTCCAGAGAGGCGATCTCCCGGCGCCGTTCGTGAATCCACACGTTGTCGTCGGTGAGTTCCCGCCCGCTACGTCGCCGGTACTGTTCGCGGCGGACCTCGATCAAGTTGACGGTCTTGGCGCGCTGCGCGATCAATTCGTCGAGATGAGTGGCGTCGGTGGCGAAATGCCCGCATGACAGACAAGCATTTCCTTTGTCACAGCTCTTCAGCGGAGGAAGCAGGCACACGCCGTTGGGAAGTACCCGATCCGTGCGGGCCGCCAGTTGAGTCATGTCATAAATATCGGATGGACTGATTGCGATATCGGTGCCGTGTGCGCCGACCTTCTTGTGCCGCAGGAATTCTGACTCAGCTGTTGCAGCAAGCGTCGCAGCGTAGCGCAGGGTCATCTCAGGGGATGCGTGCCCAAGGTATCGCTGTACCACGTGAATGGGAACGCCGTCGTTTAGCAACTCGGTGGCCCGGGTATGGCGCAGCCGATGGGTCTGGCTGAACCGCAGCGGACGCCCGGCCGAGTCGGCCAGGCCGTGAACCTTGTCGAGTTTGTTCAGTGCCACACCGTAGGACTGGTAGGTGCGGGCCCGGTGGCCCTGATGCTGGTGGCGCAGTCCGAGGAACAGGTACTTCGGGCTCAGCCCAGGGTAGCGGCGGCGAACCCACTGTTGCTGTTCGGTGATCACGTTGACCACCGCCTTCTCAACCAGGATCGACGGCAGTACCCCGTCGACCTTGGTCTGCTGGTAGCGCAACTTGGCGACGAATGCGTTGGGGTCATCGGAATCTGTGGGGCGTTCCGGGCCGGGAATAGCGGTCAGAGGGTCGAAGTCGAGCATCAGTATCTCCGAGGCTCGGCGTCCGGTCAGCGCCTGCAGCAGCCAGACGCGCGCGGCTTGCGGGTCTCCGAGGCCGGCGACAACCGAGATCGTTGCATCAGGGTGAGTGATGGCCACCGGCATACCGCGATCGGCCGCCAGCACATCGAGGTAGCACAGCATCTGCTGCAATTCCGACGTGGAGAACCACGTCAGCTCCCGCTGCCGGTTGGCGCGGCGCGTTCGAAACGCCGCGCCCCACAGACGCGTGTAGGTGTCGGTGATCTGAGCCCACCGGGGGTCGCCGGTCGCCGCAGCGGCTTCCTCGGCGTGATCAACCATGAAGGCGTAGAACACCTGGGCCTGCGACTGGGTCGAGTCCACCGCGGATGCTGACAACGGCCGGTCTGGTTTGAACTGTGCGGATGGGGATTTCAGGTAGTTGGAGAACTCGGTGAACAACAACCGCAGGGCGGCGCGGTCATCGGCCAACAGTGGGGTGCTGATGTTGCGGGCGGCCAAGAACGGGCCGAGGTGCCTGGCCATGTTGCGAGCACGATCGGCTACCGATGACCAGCGCAGCAATTCCGCGGTTATGGAGGTGCGCAGCCAGAACCGCACGCCCTCACGCAGCCAGGGCGGGTGGATCGCGGCAAGTTTGACGACTTGGTCATGGCTGGGTTCATGTTCGCGCTGTGGTATGCGGGGATCAGCCCGTAGATCCCAGATGTCATGGGCCCACCACGGGGCATCGGTGCAGCGCACCGATACGTAAAGATGCAGGTGCTCGATCAAGGCCACGACCTGGCGCCGAGCCCCCGCGGAGGGCAGGCGGGCGTTGCGGCGCTCAAAGCGCACCACGGCGTGACGTACGACATCCTCGGCCGCGAGGTCTGCAATGCTCACTGGAGGCCGGTGATACCGCTGCTGGTGCTCGGCGGCGGCGTCGGTCAAGGCGACGGCCGTCCACTTCAGCAGGAACGGCTCGATCTTGCGGATTCCTTCGTGGCCGCACAACCACACCCACCACGCCATTTCTTGGCGAAAGCGTTCTGGGACATCGGCGGGGGTGAAGTCGTGGCCGTCGGGATTGTTCAGGTAGCGCTGGTTGCGCACGAACACGGCGTCGAACGGTGCAGCGTCGATGCGGTAGTGCAAAGTTCGCCACGATTCAGGGACCTGCTGCCATTGCCGATCCCACACGGTGGCCGCCGCGGATCCTGCAGAATCGACGTGACTGTTACGGGGTTGAGTCATGGCTCACCTTCCAGCCGGCGACGAAGCTCTTCCACTGCGCGACCGTGCGCATCTCGGCGTCGGCGGTCACCCACCCGTAGATCGACAGCGTGGTCTGCACATCGGCGTGGCCGAGACGGCGCATCACCACGTGTTCAGGCACCCCAGACAACAGCAGAGCTGTAGCGTGGGTGTGGCGCAGCCAGTGAGGAGTCCAGTCCTGCGGCAACACATCAGCATGGGCGGCCGTGAGGGTGTCCACCTTGTCGTAGACGGTTTCCGGGCGCAACGGTGCATAGCGCTGGCCGCGTGCCAGATTGACGAACACGAAGTGCGACGCCAGATCGGCAACCGCGACGTCGGCGGCCCACCCGATCAGCTGCCACACGTACTCGCTGTAGAGGGCTACCAGATCATCGCCGATGTAGATCCGGCGTGCACCGGACTTGGCTCGTACCCCATGGGGGTGATCGTCGCGGCCGGCCACCAGAATCGACGGAGTCTCACCCCCGGTGATATGGAAATCATTGTGGCGCAAAGATAATGCTTCACCTATTCGCATTCCGGTCTCGGCCAGGACGGCGAAGAATAACCGGTCACGCAAACCCGCCTCGCTGCCGGTCCACTCACCCGACGGCGACTGCACACTGCAGCCATCCAGGATGGCGTTGACTTGATCGGGCAACAACACCGGCGTCTCGCTGCGATTGGGTGCACGCCGGCGGTGCACAGGCACCTCCTGATCACGTCGCGGTCCGACACCAGCCAGGGTGGGGGCATAGCGGCGCCGCGAGGATCGGGCGTGGGAGGAAAACAAGCGGCGGTACGGGCGGGTCAAATCGTGGGCGTCGGCGAAGTACCGGTACATCGACAACACCGCAGCCCCCCGCGGCTGCAACGACGACTCGGCCATCCCAGGCCCGGGCTCACCGATACGGACCATGCCCGGCAGATCCCCAGTCCGCAGATAACACAGGAACTCGCCAAACAGGCTAGTGGGAAAATCATCCCAGGCCGCGCCGGTGTGTTCGAGCACCGTCCACCACGCCGATAGCCCGTATGCGTAGGCACGCACCGTATTTGGAGACGCGCCCTGATCTGCGAGGAACCGCAAGTACTCTCGGGCAGGTGCAACGGGTAGCCGATCGGCGCCGACCACCGTGTAGGTATCAGGCCGGTCCGGGAAACACAGCCGCTGCACCCGCGCCACGTTCAGCAGCCTCTCGCGCCGTTCATGGAGTTTTACCGCGACGGAAATCGTCGAGGCGGACCACTTGATGCCGCTCTTCCGGGGCTGATCCGCTAGCACCGCGCATCCCGACGGCAGCCATCGGGCGCCTGTCAGATGCAGGTGAAGGCCGTTGCGTAGCCAGGAACCATTCGAGCAGATCCGATGGAAATATCATTGACTCGCGTGCGGCCAGCATCGGCACCGAGGCATCCCCGTAGCAGCGTTCCACCCACTTGCGCAGCAGCCTGGGCCGCTCGGGGTCACGTTCGTTCCATCCGGGTTCCGTCATACCCCAGGTATGCCCAGTCTCAGGATTGATCCGTGAATACAGTTGTGTGGTAAGCATTTTTGCGCGATCAGCGTCGATCAATCCCGAGTCACGCATGTGCATGATCAGCGAACCCAACGACAAGCCCCACTTGTCCTTGAGCGGTTTGAGGTTCAACAGTGACATCACCTGTGGCAACTCCGGCGCCAGCGCGGCGACGGGCGCCAACAACTCGGTGGCGAACCGGTTGGCCTCCAACTCCTCGCCCGAGTTCACCGAGCAGTGCCCACGGCTGTGCAACACCAAATGCCCCAACTCATGGGCAACGGTGAATCGGGTCCGTTCCCACGACTCGGATTCGCGCAACACTACGAGCGGGCGATCCCGGTGTCGTCCCACCCAACTCGAATAACCCAAGTGCTTCTCGTCACGCGCTCTCCCCGGTGTGGCCGCGAACTCGCTCTCCCACTCACCCGGAGTGCGCCGCCGGACGATCACCGGTGCACCCAATCGCTCAGTTTCATACATCAAATCATCCAGTGGCTCATGAGGTTCTAGCCCCATCGCCTCGCGCAGCCACCCTGCGGCCTGGACCGCGCTCGGCCGGTGATGATCCTTGCCGCAGATCGACGGGACCTTCACATGAGGCAATTTCGACCGCTCATCCAGGTCGCCGAGAAAATCGCCGGCGAGCGAAGCGAACGTCGCCAAGAAGTCCTGCTCGCCAACAGTCATCGACTTTGGCGCCCGGAAAAGCAACTCACCCGCCGATACGCGAGACTGCGGTTCCGAGCTGAAAAACCGTGCAGGAAAGCGGAACAACTCCGACAGCCCCGCAACCTCATCAACGGACAACATGATCGTCGAAGACTTCTCGATCTTCGTCTGGCGGGCATTGCTCCAGCCAACCAGGCCCACCACAGAAGTTGCCGTCATGCGCCGCAATAGCCGGGCCTGCCGGACCCGTGCACCAAAAACCTCGATCATCGTGCGCTCGATTCAACATCACCCGAGTGGGAGCCCCGCATGCACCCAGCAGTGTGCACGAGGGCTACGACGATTCCGGCGGCGCTTCGTTCAGTGTCTCCTCGGTGACGCCGTCGGCATCCGCGAAGTCCTCGTCCCGGCGCCGCTTTCCGGGCATTGCAACCTCGGTAGCCTGCGTGAACGGATCCATGGTGGGTGCCGTTTTCGCACGCTGCTCCATGATCGGTGGCGGCAGCGGAGTGCTGGCGTAGAGTACCTGAACCTTGTCGGTGAGTATGCCCGCAGCCAAGACCGCACCACCCAAGCCCAGATTGCCTGGCCACCACAGTACGTATTGCCGATACCCGGGAGGCTCCGGAATGCCATCCCCGCCGCCGATTGGGTACCCCAATTCCTCCTCGATACTCAGCTGATGCTCGCCGGGCACATACTCCACCGATTCGAGCAGGCTGCCGTCCCAGTTGCGTGGATGTTTGCGCACCCCGATACGAGACCCCTTCCCGTCGACCAGAACAATCCCAAACCCGTTGCCCTTGATCGCCTTCAAAGTCGAGTCCTCGGTCTGGCGACGCCACCTCGAGAACAGCAACGTCTCCAGCAGCGTGCATGACACGGTGATTCCTCGGGGATCGTTCCCCTGATCGACGTACCGGTCCGGAACCTCCGCCAACCTCGCACACAGATCGCCATGCGTTTCGCCCAACACGAGAGCATGCTGCTCGACGAACTTCTCCACCAGCAGTTGTGGATTGTCGTGTAGGTCCATGGGGTGAATTTTTACCCCGGTATCCCACATCGGCCGGCGCGCCACGCCGTGCAAACTTGGAAAATGTTTGGCCAACCATACCTAAGAGGATACATGTATACGATGATTAATGTGCAGGTAAACACGCTGATTGACCAATAGAACGTGTTAAACCTCTGATAA
>NZ_CP083986.1:4794162-4794302 GCF_020172685.1 [Mycobacterium] nativiensis
AACGCACATAGCCAGTCATACACGACTACTAGACATCGTACATTGAGCTCACATGATCAGCCTATCACTGCATCTGATATATGTCTGTAACTTTATAGATCATCATATTTTTTTTTTTTTTTTTTTTTGTTTTTTTTTTT
>NZ_CP083986.1:4794353-4801199 GCF_020172685.1 [Mycobacterium] nativiensis
AGATGTGTATAAGAGACAGCCTGAACTGAAGCCCGGAGTGATCCCGCTGCGCCCACTCAGCCTGACCGACATCTACAACGGGGCGGTCGGCTACGTTCGGGCCAACCCGAAGGTCGTGCTCGGCCTGACCGCGATCGTCGTGGTGGCCACCCAGATCATCAACGGGATCGCCCAATTCGGTCTGATGTCGGCGCTCGGACCGTCGCGCTCCGGCTCGTCGTCCAGCGAGATGACCCTGAGTGATGTGGGGCCGTGGATGACCGCCATGGTCGGCGCCGCCATCGTCACCGGACTGGGCACGGTCGTGCTGACCGGCATGCTCACCGCCGTCGTCGGGCGCGCGGTGTTCGGGTCGCCGATCACGATGGCCGAAGCCTGGGCGATTGTCCGGACCCGCTTCGCGGCATTGATCGGCCTGACCGCCCTGCTAGGGCTGGCCGCGGTGTTGTTGTGCGGCGTGGTGGCGATGGTCATCACCGTCGCCGGGGGCACCGCAGGCCCGGGTGCCGCCGTCCTGGTCGGCCTGCCACTGGTGTTGGCCCTGATCGCGGCGCTGGGGTTCGGCTACGCCGTGCTGGTCTTCGCGCCGACGGTGATCGTGCTGGAGCGCCAACCGGTGATGGAAGCGATCCGCCGGTCATATGCGTTGGTGCGCAACAGTTTCTGGCGGGTGCTGGGGATCATGGTCCTGACCGGCCTGATCGCGTCCCTGGTCAGCAGCGCGGTGGCGTTCCCGTTCGACATCATCGGGATGGCCATCACCCACGGCGCGGACGCCACGCTCGGCGCGGCGCAGCTCAGTGTGTTCGCCCGGGTGGGTGCGACCATCGGCCAGATCATCGTGCTGCCCTTCACCGCCGGTGTGGCGGTGCTGCTGTACACCGATCGCCGCATCCGGGCCGAGGCATTCGATCTGGTCCTGCGGACCGGGGCGATGAACGGGCCGCACCTCGCCGCGTCCACCGACGGCCTGTGGCTGACCCGGCCACTGGGGTGAAGGCGGCGTTGTGCCAGGCGTCGACATCGACAGCGACACCGCCCGCGAGGCAGCGGAACGTGAACTGAGCAAACCGATCTACCCGCGGCCGTCGCCGAAGCAGCAGTTCATCGACTTCATCGAGACGCTGGTGCGCCGGCTGGTGCTCAAAGGTGCGGAGCTGCCCGGCGGATGGTTCACCATCAGCCTGCTGCTGATCCTGCTCGTGGCGGCGGGGCTGGTCGCCATTCACGTCGGTCGGCGCACACTGCGTGACCGCCGCCGTGATCGGCCGCTGTTCGGCGCCGCACAGCTCAGTGCGGCCGAGCACCGCGCGACGGCGCAACGCTGTGCCGCAGCGGGAGATTGGGCCCAGGCCATCCGGCACCGGCTGCGGGCGGTGGCCCGTGAGCTCGAGGAGACCGGAGTTGTCCATCCCGCCCCGGGACGTACCGCCACCGAACTGGCCCGCGACGCCGGCGCGGTCCTGCCCGGACTGGCAGGCGAGTTGTTCCGGGCGGCTGAGACGTTCAACGACGTCAACTACGGCGAGCTGCCGGCCACTGAAGGCGGCTACCGGATTGTCGCCGAGCTCGACGATCAGGTGCGGGTCACAGCGCAGCGGCGGCAACACCGGTGACGGCTACGCGGCGGACCTGGCTGTGGGCGGCGTTGGCCCTGGCGGTGATCGTAGTGGTTGCGGCGGTGGGCACCTACCTGGGCAGCCCCCGGCCGGGTGGCCGGATGGATGCCAACGCCACCGGGCCCGACGGCGCACACGCCCTGGTGGCGCTGTTGCGCGACCGCGGTGTCCAGGTGGTGGTCGCCGACACCGTCGCCGATGTCGCACGCGAGGCACGCTCGGACACCCTGGTGCTGGTGGCCCAGACCCAGCGCATCGCCGACGACGCGCTGGTGGACCGGCTGGCCCAGGTTCCCGGCGACCTGCTGTTGGTGGCGCCCGATTCCCGAGCGCGCAACGCCCTGGCCCCGGCGATCCAATCCGGTCCACCGCGGGCGTTCACCGCCGAACCCGGTTGCCGGATGCGGGCGGCCGAACGCGCCGGGTCGGTCGATCTGCGCACCACCGCGACGTACGCCGCCAAGCAGGGCCAGCCGGTCCGCAGCTGCTACCAGGGTGCACTGGTGCGGTACCACAGCGGCGATCGGACCATCACGGTGATCGGCAGCGAATCCTTCATGACGAACACGGATCTGGCGCGTGAGGGCAACGCCGCTCTGGCGATGAACCTCGCCGGCTCGCGGGACCGCCTGATCTGGTACGCGCCGCAACGCATTGAGGGCGGAAAAGCCGGTACGGCAACAATTTCCGAGCTGATCCCGTCCGGCGTGCGATGGCTGTTCTGGCAGCTGTGCGTCGCGCTGGCGTTGGCGGCGCTGTGGAAGGGCCGCCGGCTCGGACCGCTGGTGGCCGAGCCGGTGCCGGTGGTGGTGCGCGCATCGGAGACCGTCGAGGGCCTCGGCCGGCTCTACCGGTCACGGCGGGCCCGCGACCGGGCCGCGGCCGCGCTGCGCTCCGCCACGCTGCGGCGACTGGCTCCGCGGCTGGGACTGGGGCCCGCACCAGAGCCCGGCGCGCTGGTCGCCGCGGTGACGCAGCGCATCGGCGGGCACCCGGACCTGCTGTGGCACATCTTGTTCGGTCCCGCACCGGACTCCGACGACGCCCTGGTGCGTCTCGCCCACGCACTCGACGACATCGAAAGGCAGGTCACCCACTCGTGACACAGAATCCCCCGCAGAATCCGGCGGCCGTGGCGGCCCGAGAGGCCCTGTTGGCGGTGCGCACCGAAGTCGCCAAGGTGGTGGTCGGCCAGGACGCCGTGGTGAGCGGACTGATGATCGCCCTGTTGTGCCGCGGCCATGTGCTGCTCGAAGGTGTTCCGGGCGTGGCGAAGACACTGTTGGTCCGGACGCTCGGCGCCGCGCTACGGCTGGACTTCAAACGCATCCAGTTCACCCCGGACCTGATGCCCGGAGACATCACCGGCTCACTGGTCTACGACACCCAGACCGCACAGTTCGTGTTCCGGCCCGGCCCGGTCTTCACCAACCTGCTGCTGGCCGACGAGATCAACCGGACCCCGCCGAAAACCCAAGCGGCACTGCTGGAGGCGATGGAGGAACGGCAGGTCAGCGTGGACGGCGCCCCCGAACCGCTGCCCGACCCGTTCATCGTGGCGGCCACCGCGAACCCGATCGAGTACGAGGGCACCTACCGGTTGCCGGAGGCCCAACTCGACCGCTTCCTGCTCAAACTGAATGTGCCGCTGCCGGTGCGGGAAGCCGAGATCGACATCCTGGCCCGGCATGCCCGGGGATTCGACCCGCACGACCTGTCCGCGGTCGCCGCGGTGGCCGGCGCCGAGGACCTGGCGGCCGGACGCGCCGCGGTGCGCCAGGTGCTGGTGGCCGACCAGGTGCTGGGCTACATCGTCGACGTGGTGGCGGCAACCCGGCACTCCCCCGCTCTGCAGCTGGGGGTCTCACCGCGCGGGGCGACCGCCCTGCTGGCCACGTCGCGGTCGTGGGCGTGGCTGTCCGGGCGCAACTACGTCACGCCCGACGACGTCAAGGCGATGGCCCGCTCCACGCTGCGGCACCGGGTGATGCTGCGCCCGGAGGCCGAACTCGAGGGCGCCAGCACCGACGGCGTGCTCGACGGCATCCTGGCCTCGGTTCCGGTGCCGCGCTGGTGATCCTGACCGGTCGCACCGCGCTGGTCGCACTGATCTGCGCCCTGCCCGTCGCGCTGGCCCCGTGGCCGGCGACGGCGTTCGCGGTGCTGCTGACCGGGCTCGGAATCGCGGTGGTGATCGACGCGGCGCTGGCCGCCGACCCGGCCGCATTGCGCTTCAACCGGCTTATGGACAACACCGTCCGGCTCGGTGAGTCGATCCCGACCAGCCTGTCGGTCGTCAACGGCGGCCGCCGGCTACGCGGCCAGGTGCGCGACGCCTGGCCGCCCAGTGCGTGCGCCGCGCCGCGCGCCCACCCGCTTGACCTGCCCGCCGAACGGGAGCACCGAGTGGTCACCGTGCTGCGGCCGAACCGTCGCGGCGACCAGCGCGCCGCCCGCGTCACGGTGCGCTCGATCGGCCCGCTGGGCCTGGCCGGGCGGCAGCGCTCCCACACGGTTCCCGGCCAGGTGCGGGTACTGCCGCCGTTCCTGTCCCGCCGGCACCTGCCGGCCCGGTTGGCCCGGCTGCGGGAGATCGACGGGAACCTGCCCGCACTGGTGCGCGGTCAGGGCAGCGAATTCGACTCGCTGCGCGAATACGTCGCCGGCGACGACGTGCGCTCGATCGACTGGCGGGCCACCGCCCGGCGCGCCGACGTGGTGGTGCGGACCTGGCGGCCCGAACGCGACCGCCGCGTCGTGATCGTGCTGGACACCGGAAGGACCGCGGCCGGCCGGATCGGCGTGGACCCGTCCTCACGCGATCCGGCGGGCTGGCCCCGGCTGGACTGGTCGATGGACGCGGCACTGTTGTTGGCGGCGTTGGCATTACGTGCCGGCGATCACGTCGACCTGCTCGCCCACGATCAGGTGACCCGGGCCGGCGTGTTCGGCGCCTCCCGCACCCGACTGTTCGCCCAGCTGGTCGATGCGATGGCGCCGCTACAGCCGGCGCTGGTCGAATCGGACGCCGCGGCGATGCTGGCCACGTTGTCCCGGCGGGCGCGCCGAGACAACCTGGTGGTGTTGCTGACCGATCTGAACGCGTCCGCCCTGGAGGAGGGCCTACTGCCGGTCCTGCCGAAGCTGACCGCCGAACACCAGGTGATCCTGGCCGCGGTCGCCGATCCGCGGGTGGAGCGACTGGCCGAGGGCCGCGCCGATGCGGCCGCGGTCTATGACGCGGGCGCTGCGGAACGCTCCCGCAATCAGCGGCAGGCGATGGCGGCCCGGTTGCGTCGCGCCGGAGTGGTGGTAATCGACGCCCCGCCGGACGAGCTGGCGCCGGCGCTGGCCGATGCCTATCTGGCGATGAAGGCCGCCGGGCGGCTCTAACTGGTGGGCACCACATCGGGGGCGTCGGCGATGTCGCCGGTCTCATGGGCCGCGACCGCCTTGCGGCCGAAGTGCACCACGTAGCCCAGAAACGCCGCGTCGGCCAGCACCCCGATGCCGATCCGCAGCCATGTCGGGAATCCCGACGGAGTCACCATCGCCTCGATCAACCCGGATACGCCCAGCACCACCACCAGTCCCACCGCGACCGCGACGACCGCCCGGCCCTGCTCGGCGAGCACCTGTCCGCGGGGCCGATCGCCCGGTGCGATCACCATCCAGCCCAGCCGCATGCCCACCGCGCCGGCCAGAAACACCGCGGTCAGCTCCAACAGGCCATGCGGGGCGAGTAGCCCGAGCATGAACCCGCCCCGGCCGGCGTGGAACATCAAGCCGAGTCCCACCCCGAGGTTGGCGGCGTTGGCCAACAGCAGCGCCGGGATCGGCAGACCCAACAGGACAGCGAACGCGATGGCGCGGGCGGCGACCCAGGCGTTGTTCAACCAGACCTGCAGGGCGAAGGATCCGGCGGGATGATCGCTGTAGTACGCCTCGAAGTCGTGGTTGACCAACCGGTCGATCTCGTCGGGAGTGCCGATCACCGCCTGCACGTCGGGATTACCGGCCACCCAGCAGGCGATGATCGCGGCGACCGCCAGGAAGACGACGGCGGTGCCCAGCCACCACCGCCACGCCCGGTAGGCGACCACCGGAAAGGACACCGTCGCGAACCGGACGAACTCCGAGGCCAGCGGCGCGTGTGCACCGGTGACGGCGGCCCGCGAGCGCGCCACCAAACCGGAAAGCCGGCCGACAAGAGCGGCGTCCGAGGACGACGACCGCAGCATCGACAGATGGGTGGACACCCGCTGATAGAGCTCCACGAGTTCGTCGACCTCGGCGCCGGTCAGTCGGCGACGCTTCTTGACCAGCGACTCGAGTCGATTCCAGGCGGGGCGATGGGTCAGCACGAAGGCGTCGACATCCACGCCGTCGAGCCTAACGTCGGAACTCATCGCCGCGCCGGATCGCGGGTAGCGTCTGCTCTATGCCGAACCGCAGCCCAGAGCTGGTGACCGGCGACGCCGTCGTGCTCGACATCGCGATAGCTCAGCTGCCGGTGCGAGCGGTCAGCGCGCTGATCGACATCACCGTCGTCGTGGTGGGCTACGTCTGCTCGATGGTGCTGTGGGCGACCACCCTGGGCCGCTTCGACGACGCCCTGACCGCGGCGATCATGATCATCTTCGCGGTGCTGCTGTTGGTGGGCTATCCGGTCGCGATGGAGACCGCCACCCGGGGCCGGTCGCTGGGGAAGATGGCGATGGGCCTGCGGGTGGTCTCCGACGACGGTGGCCCGGAACGCTTCCGACAGGCGCTGTTTCGGGCACTGGCCGCGGTGGTCGAGATCTGGGCCCTGACCGGTAGCCCGGCGGTGATCTGCAGCCTGCTGTCACCACGAGGCAAGCGGCTGGGCGACATCTTCGCCGGCACCATCGTGATCAGCGAGCGCGGACCGGCCGCCGCCCCGCCACCGCTGATGATGCCGCCCGGGCTGGCGTGGTGGGCGTCGGCACTGCAACTGTCGGGGCTGCGGACCGAATCCGCGGAATTGGCAAGGCAATTCCTGGGCCGCGCAGCACAGCTGGACCCGCACACCCGGCAGATGATGGCGTATCGGATCTCCGGCGAGGTGCTCGCGCACATCTCGCCGCCTCCGCCCCCGGACGCCCCACCCGAGCTGGTGCTGGCGGCGGTGCTCGCCGAGCGGCATCGGCGCGAGCTGGCCCGGTTGAATCCCGCACCGCCCTACCCCTGTCTCTTATACACATCT
>NZ_CP083986.1:4801372-4802553 GCF_020172685.1 [Mycobacterium] nativiensis
TCTCGATGCCATCCTGGCCTCGGTTCCGGTGCCGCGCTGGTGATTCTGACCGGTCGTGCCGCGCTGATCGCACTGCTTTGCGCCGTGCCGATCACGCTGGCCCCCTGGCCGGCGGCCGCATTCGCGGTGCTGCTGGCCGGGCTCACCGCGGCAGTCCTGCTGGACGTCGCGTTGACGACAGATCCCGCCACGCTGCACATCGACCGGTCCATGGACAACGCGGTGCGACTCGGCCAGACGATCACGACCACCCTATGGATCGTCAACGGCGGCCGCCCATTCCGCGGGCAGATCCGTGACGCCTGGTCGCCCAGCGCCTGCGCCGCACCGCGCTCCCAACCGCTGCAGCTCGCGGCCGGCCAGCTATCCCGAATAATCACCGAGCTACGGCCGATCCGCCGCGGCGACCAGCAGGCCGACCGGGTCACGGTCCGCTCGATCGGGCCGCTGGGACTGGCCGGGCGGCAGCGGTCTCGGCAGGTGCCCGGGCAGATGCGGGTGCTTCCGCCGTTCCTGTCCCGCCGGCACCTGCCGGCCCGGTTGGCCCGGCTGCGGGAGGTGGACGGGAATCTTCCGGTGCTGGTTCGCGGCCAGGGCAGTGAGTTCGACTCGCTGCGCGAATACGTCGCCGGCGACGACGTGCGCTCGATCGACTGGCGGGCCACCGCACGGCGCTCCGAGGTGGTGGTCCGCACCTGGCGGCCCGAGCGTGACCGGCGGGTCGTCATCGTGCTCGACACCGGCCGCACGGCGGCCGGCCGGATCGGGGTCGATCCGACCGCACGCGATCCCGCGGGCTGGCCGCGGCTGGATTGGTCGATGGATGCCGCACTGTTACTGGCGGCGTTGGCATTACGCGCCGGCGATCACGTCGATCTGCTCGCCCATGACCAAGTGACTCGGGCCGGGATATTCGGGGCATCGAGGACTCGACTGTTCGCTCAATTGGTCGACGCGATGGCGCCACTGCAGCCGGCGCTGGTCGAATCCGATGCCGCGGCGATGCTGGCCACCTTGTCCCGACGGGCGCGCCGAGGCAATCTCGTTGTGCTGTTGACCGATCTCAACCCCTCCGCCCTGCAAGAGGGCCTGCTGCCGGTGTTGCCGAATCTGACGGCGGCCCACCAGGTGATCCTCGCGGCGGTCGCCGATCCGCGAGTTGAGCGGCTGGCTCACGGACG
>NZ_CP083986.1:4802653-4802791 GCF_020172685.1 [Mycobacterium] nativiensis
ATGAAGATGCGAGCCAAAGGCGATCATGGTGCGCTCCAACAGTACACCGACTGCACACCTCCGATCATCCGTACCACCTACCCTTGCATACTAAGCCACCACCCCAGAAGGGGTAATAGATCTTTTTTTTTCTTTTTT
>NZ_CP083986.1:4802843-4807928 GCF_020172685.1 [Mycobacterium] nativiensis
AGATGTGTATAAGAGACAGGATATATCGTCAACGTATCGGGAGCGATGGACGCTCCCTTTCGAGAGCATTGAGGTATCGAATGAACATCCCCTTCGGTCCGCCTGGCGGACCCTTCACCGAAAACCCCCGGCACCCCGGCAGCTTCGGATTCGGGCCCACCCGCCAACAGGCCAGGCGGGAGTTCCGCAGGCAGTTGCGCGACCACGCCGGCGAGCACTGCGGCCCCTTCGGCTTCGGCGCCGGTATCGGCCCGAGCTTCCGGCAGGGCTTCGGCCCGGGTTTCGGTCCCGACTTCGGCGGTCCCGGTTTCGGCTTCGGTCCGGCCGGACACCGGGGCCACCGGCGCGGCAATCGCAGCCGGCGCGGCGACGTGCGGCTGGCCATCCTGGCACTGCTGAACGAGCGTCCGATGCACGGCTACGAGATCATCCAGCAGATCGCCGAACGCAGTCAGGGACTGTGGCGCCCCAGCCCGGGATCGGTGTACCCGACCCTGCAGATGCTGGTCGACGAGGGCTTGATCAGCGGCAGCGACACCGGCGGCAAGAAACGCCTTTTCGATTTGACCGAAGATGGCCGCTCGGCCGCCCAGGAGATCGAGATCCCGCCGTGGGAGGCGATCGCCGACGGCGCCGACCCCGGTCAGATCAGCCTGCGCACCGCGATCGGCCAGCTGTTCGGTGCGGTGATGCAGGCCGGACAGGCCGCCACCCCGGAGCAACAGCAGCGCGTCGTCGACATCGTCAACGGCGCCCGCAAGGAGATCTACGGCATCCTCGGCGAAACGGACTGAGCTTGACTGTCCGACTCAGCAGCGACGAAGGACGCGTTGCATCGCGGTCTTCTCGTTGGACGAAACCCACAGTCCGTAAGCAGTTTTGACCGTGACCTGACGGGCCACGAATTCGCATTCGAACGCGGCGTTCGCCGGCAGCCAACTGGCGGCGTCGCGGAATGCCTTATCGAAGTTGGCCTGTCCGCTGACGGCCAGCAGGTTGCGCGGATCGTTGGCGAAGTCGCGGCGCCGGGCGCCGTCCCAGGACCGCGCGCCCTTGTACCAGGCGTCGGCCAACGACACGAGGTGGTCGACCTGCACGGCCTCGGAGGTCTCCGGGCCCCGGACGAACTCGATGGTCTGCCCCGAGTACGGGTCGTGCAGGACACCGCGCTGCACCAGGCAGGTGCCCCGGCGCAGTTGCACCTCGGTCAGGTCGCGGCGCAGAATGTCGTCGCGGGTATTGCAGCCGTTGTGACCGAATTCGACGTTGACGTCGTCGCTCCAACGCTCACCGAACCGGTAGCGCTTGAAGTCCTGCAACCGATCCCAGCCCTTGACCGGCAGTGCGTCGAGCATCCGGCGCGCGCCGTCATAACGCGCGTCCAGCGGGGCGGCGCTCGGCGTCGGCGGAGTCCACGTCGGCGACGGACCCGAATGCCGTGGGAACCCCGGAAACCCCTCGTGTTGCCACCACGCCCAGCCGAGGGCGACAGCGACGACGACCAGCACGACCAGCGCGCCGGGCAGCACCCGCCTGCGTCGTCGGGCCATTCTCAGGGCAACTCGACCCAGTCCAGCGTGCGCTGCACGGCCTTTCGCCATCCGGCGTGGCCTTCGGCACGCTGGTCATCGGACCAGTTGGGGGTCCAGCGCTTGTCCTCCCGCCAGTTGGCGCGCAGATCATCGGGCCCTTTCCAGAACCCGACGCCGAGCCCTGCCGCGTACGCCGCGCCCAGTGCGGTGGTTTCGGCCACCACCGGTTTGACCACGTCGACACCGAGTACGTCGGCCTGGATCTGCATACACAGGTCGTTGGCGGTGATACCGCCGTCGACTTTCAAAACCCCAAGGTGCACACCGGAATCGGCCTCCATCGCCTCGGCCACGTCCCGGCTCTGATAGCAGATCGCCTCCAGCGTGGCCCGGGCCAGATGTGCGTTGGTGTTGAAGCGGGACAACCCGACGATCGCGCCACGCGCATCCGAACGCCAGTACGGCGCGAACAGCCCGGAGAACGCCGGCACGAAGTACATGCCGCCGTTGTCGGAGACCTGGCGGGCGAGGCTCTCGACCTGGGTGGCGCCGCTGATGATGCCCAACTGATCGCGCAACCATTGCACCGCGGAGCCGGTGACCGCGATCGAGCCCTCGAGCGCATAGACGGGTTTGGCGTCGCCGAACTGGTAGCAGACCGTGGTCAACAGCCCGTTGTCGGAGCGCACGATCTGCTCACCGGTGTTGAGCAACAAGAAGTTTCCGGTGCCATAGGTGTTCTTCGCCTCGCCCGCGGACAGGCACACCTGCCCGACCATGGCACTCTGCTGGTCACCCAGGATGCCGGCGATCGGCACCTCGCCGCGCAGCGGTCCGGTGCTCGCGGTGACCGCATGCCGGCGTCGCGTCGACGACGGGGTGATGCGCGGCAGCATCGCCCGCGGAATCGAGAACAGCGTCAGCAGCTCGTCGTCCCAGTCCAAGGTCTCCAGGTTCATCAACATGGTGCGGCTGGCGTTGGTGACGTCGGTCAGGTGCACGCCGCCGCGCGGACCGCCGGTCAGATTCCACAGCACCCAGCTGTCGCAGGTGCCGAACAGCGCGTCGCCGCGTTCGGCGTCGGCGCGCACACCGTCGACGTTCTCGAGAATCCACTGCAGCTTGCCGCCGGAGAAGTAGGTGGCCGGCGGCAGGCCCGCCTTGCGCCGGATCACCTCGCCGTGGCCGGCGCGCTCCAGAGCCGCGGCGATGCCGTCGGTGCGGGTGTCCTGCCAGACGATCGCATTGTGGTACGGCTGGCCGGTCCGTTTGTTCCACACCACCGTCGTCTCCCGCTGGTTGGCGATACCCAGCGCGGCCAGGTTGGAGGCCTGGATCTTGGCGGTGTTGAGCGCGGAGACCAGCACTGCCGCGGTGTGGTTCCACAGCTCGAACGGGTCATGTTCGACCCAGCCGGCGCGCGGCAGGATCTGTTCGTGTTCGAGCTGGTGACGACCGACTTCGGCCCCATCATGGTCGAAGATGATGCAGCGAGTGCTGGTGGTGCCCTGATCGATCGACGCGACGAAATCGGCCAACTCTGACTCCTGTCCGTGCCGATACGGCCCTGCGACGTAGGTGCGCGTCCATCATGAACCACCCGATCCGCCGCCGATGCGCATCCCAATAGTTAGACATTCTTCAGAAGCCATCAGACACTATTTATGCGCACGATCGCATATTTCCATGTGTCGCCGGTAGATCTCGTATTGGTGAACAAACGGTGTCGATCAGGTGACCGGCACACGACACACCCTCGTCGCCGTGATCCGGCGCGTGCAGGTCGATAACTGAATTCGGAGGAGCAATGGACGTCGTTCTCGGTGTGGCACTTGGATCGACCGCACCCGCCACCATCCACACCGTGTTGGTCTGCGGTATGAACGGGGACGGCCTCATTCTGGAAGAGCACACCATCGACGTGCCGACCGACTCCGATCCGGTCAGCGGAGATTTCGCGGCCATCGACGCGGCGATCGCCGCGATCCTGGAGGCGCGTGACGCCGCCGACACCGCCGGAAATCGCCTGGTGTCAACCGGGGTGACCGTGACGGACCCGATCACCGCCGACGCGCTGGCGTCGACGTTGGCGGCCACCGGCCTGGACAACGAGGTGAACATCGCGCTGATCTCCCCGTCGCTGGCGGCTGCGAGCCTGGCCCACAAGATGGGCCAGGCGATCAACTGTGACCGCATGGGACTGCTGTCGGTCGAATCGGCCGACGCAACCCTGGCCGTGGTCGACTGCAGCGACGGCGCCGTCACCCGGATCTTCCGTCAGCCCCTGCACGACGGCGATGCCACCGCGGCGGTGGACACCGTCGGCGCCCTGCTCAACACCCCCGAGACGTGCCCGGACGGCCTGCTTCTGATCTGCTCCGGCGGGGATGCGGCCACGATCAGGCCGAGGCTGGAGGCGTCGGTCCGCCAGGTGGTGAGCGCCCCTCGTGATCCCGAGGCAGCGCTGGCTCACGGCGCAGCGCTGGCCACGGCCCAGTTGTTGGAAGCTGCCGAGATGGCTACCTCGGCACTGGCCTATACGCAGGAGTCCGGCCCCGACGCCGTCATCGCCGGGTACTACGACATCCCCGGTTACGTCACCAGCTCCGAGGTCGACGATCTGGCCTATAGCGCCGTTCCCGACGAACAGGCGGACGCCGAGACCGAGATCTTCCACGCCGCACCCCCGTCGGGGCGGCGTCCGCTGCTGGTCGCTGGTGCGGCGCTGGCCTCCACAGCCTTCGCGGCGGCGTCGGCCCTGATGGTGTCCCTGGCGCTGGACATCACCCCCAACCTGGTGGCACTGCGGCCGGATATCGGCCGAGCACTGTCGTTTCCGTTTTCGCCCCCGAATCTGCAGGTGCCCGCGGGCCAGACGTCCGGTGGGCAGCCCCAGGTGCTGGGGCAGACCCGGTGGGACTCGCTGCCGCTGCCGCCGGTGAGCTTGCCGCCGGGACCTGACCTGCCGGCTCCGGCTCCGCTGGACCTACCGGCGGTACCGGATCTGTACGCTCCGCTACCCGCCATGCCGGTTGCCGCACCGGTGCTCGCCCCGGCGCCGGTCTTCAACCCGGTCCCGGTGTTCGGTCCGCCGTTGCCCACGATGCTCCCTGCATTGCGTACCCAGCCGGCGCACTACAGGGCACGTCCGGCGAGCCCGCCGGTTCTGTCGGGTTGGCCCGATCTGTCATTCCTGCTCGGGCTGCCGGTCCAGAAGCCCACTCCGCCCAGTTCCGCGCCGAAACCACCGATCGAGGTTCCGACTCCGCCCGTGGTCAAGCCGGACCCGCCGGACGTCAAACCGGATCTGCCGGAGCTCAATCCGGAAATTCCGGTCATCAAGCCCAACCCACCCGTGGTCAAGCCCAACCCGCCGGTGGTGAAGCCCGACCCGCCGGTGATCAAGCCCGATCCACCGGTGATCAAACCCAACCCACCGGTGATCAAACCCAACCCACCGGTGATCAAACCCAACCCACCAGTGGTCAAACCCGAACCACCCGTGGTCAAACCCAACCCCCCGGTGATCAAGCCCTGTCTCTTATACACATCT
>NZ_CP083986.1:4808028-4808097 GCF_020172685.1 [Mycobacterium] nativiensis
CCACCACAGTACAGAAACGAGCATGTTCCCTATTCCTATCATCTTCTCAGCGTCATATTTTTTTTTTTT
>NZ_CP083986.1:4808148-4849202 GCF_020172685.1 [Mycobacterium] nativiensis
AGATGTGTATAAGAGACAGCGACCTGCCGGTCATCAACCCGAACCCACCAGGGGTCAAACTGCCGGACCCCCCGGCGCAGATTCCGGACCTACCGGCCGTGAACCCCAATCCGGGGATTCAACTGCCGGAGATGCCGGTCAAGGTGCCCGACGCACCGGCAGTCAATCCCAGCCCGGGATTCCAACTGCCGAATCTGCCTATCCAACTGCCGGATTCAGGTCCCCCGGCCGGTATTCCGGCACCGCAGGCGCCGTCCATCCCGTCGCTGCCCGCACCGCAGGCGCCATCGTTCCCGTCGCTGCCCGCACCCAAGGCGCCATCGTTCCCGTCGCTGCCCGCACCCAAGGCGCCGACAATGCCAGCACTACCGGCGTTTCCGGCACCTCAGGCGCCGGCAATGCCCTCACTGCCCGCGCCCAGTGCACCGTCGATGCCCAACCTCGGGGGCGGCGGACTGTTCGGCGGCGGCAGCTCCGGTGGCGGCATCTTCGGCGGGAAGCCCGGCGGCGGTCTCTTCGGCGGTGGCAGCTCCGGCGGCGGTCTCTTCGGGGGCGGTAGCAGCGGAGGCCTGTTCGGCGGTGGCGGCAGTGGTGGCCTGTTCGGCGGAGGCGGCGGATTGTTCGGCAAGTAGAGGATTCCGGCGACCGGCGTATGTTGGCGGCCATGAGCTCAGAGGTCATGGACTGGGACAGCGTCTACCGCCAGCAAGGCATCTTCGAGGGGCCGCCGCCGTGGAACATCGGTGAGCCACAGCCCGAACTGGCAGCGCTGATCGCGGCAGGAAAGGTCAGCGGCGAGGTGCTGGACGCCGGCTGCGGCGTGGCCGAACTGTCGCTGGCCTTGGCCGAACAGGGCTACACCGTCGTCGGGATCGACCTGAGCCCGACGGCGGTGGAGGCCGCCAAGCAGGCCGCCCAGGATCGCGGCCTGGGCAAGGCGAGCTTCTACCAGGCCGACATCACCTCGTTCGACGACTACCCGCCCGGTTCCGAGGGCCGATTCGACACGATCATCGACTCGACCCTGTTCCACTCATTGCCGGTCGAGGGCCGCGACGGCTACCTGCGGTCGATCAACCAGGCCGCCGCTGCGGGTGCGCACTACTACGTGCTGGCGTTCGCCAAGGGCGCGTTCCCGCCTGAGACGGCGGAAGGCAAGCCGAACGAGGTCGACGAGGACGAGTTGCGGGCCGCAGTCGGCAAGTACTGGGAGATAGACGAGGTACGGCCGGCTTTCATCTACGCGAGCATTGGGCCGATCCCGGACGAAGCGGTGGGAATGCTGCCCTTCGACCTCGATGAGCAGCGCCGCGCCAAAATGCCGGCGTTCTTGTTGAGCGCGCACAAGGGATAGCTCAAAAAGGTGGGGGCTGATTGCGTTCGGCGATGACTTCAGCCGCGTGGCCGCTGTTGCGAGCGCGTTCGACCTTGATGCACTGAATGCGATTGCGTTGTCGGGTGTGTTTTCGGATGGGCATGATGGCGCCGCGGCCCGAGGGTGGCGGTGTCATCGCCGGCACGGTTCGCGACAACCGAATTTGTTCGCACAAGACGCAGGTCAATAGGGGGCTTAGGCGATTACTCTCGGCTCATGGCACCGAACGTGTCGGGCAAGGTCGCATTCATCACCGGAGGGGCGTCCGGCATCGGCGCCGCGTTGGCTACCGCGTTGGTCGACCGAGGCGCCGAGGTCTGGATCGCCGATCGTCAGACCGGCCCGGCGCAGGAGTTGGCCCAGCGCCTCAACAGTGTTGGCGGCAAGGCTCACGCGATCGAACTCGATGTGCGCAGCTACCCGTCGTTTGAGAGCGCTGCCGCCGCGGCGGTGCAGCAGTCCGGACGGATCGACTATCTGTTCAACAATGCGGGCATCGGCGCCGGCGGTGAGATGGACTCGTACACGATCGATGACTGGAACGACGTCTTCGATGTGAACCTGCGCGGTGTGGCGCACGGCATCCAGGCGATCTATCCGATCATGATTCGGCAGCACTCCGGCCACATCGTGAACACCGCCTCGATGGCCGGCCTGGTCGCCAGTCCGGGGCTGGGCAGCTACACCGCCACCAAACATGCTGTCGTCGGGATCTCGAAAGCCTTGCGCCTGGAGGCAGAGCGCCACGGCGTGCAGGTCTCGGTGCTGTGTCCGGGAGCGATACGGACCCCGATCCTGGCCGGCGGAAAGTACGGGCGGACCAAGGGCATCAGCGACGAGCAGCAACGCAAGTTCTGGGAGCCGATGCGGCCGATGGCACCCGAGTTGTTCGCCGAACGCGCCCTTCGTGCGGTGTTACGCGGTGACTCCATCATCGTGATACCGACCTGGTGGAAGGCGTTCTGGTACTTGGAACGTCTCTCGCCGACGTTGTACATGCGCCTTGCACGGCGCACCCTCAAGCGCGTACGCGAAATGACAGAGGGCTCACTTCGCGGCGAGTGACAAGCCGAAATCGCCTGCTGGGTCGGTCCACCATCGCCGGCGTTGCAGCCCGGCGGCGGCCAATTCCGCGGCCACCTGCTGGGCCCGGAACTTGCAGGACACCTCGGTCAACATCTCCTCCCCGGCCGCGAAGTCGACCGCCATCCCGAGTTCGCCGATGAGGACGTGTTGATCGCTGCGGGCTCGCAGCCACATCTCCATGCGCTGCTCGTCGGCGTTCCACCGCGCGACATGCGCGAACGCGTCCAGGTCGAAGTCGGCGTCGAGCTCCCGGTTCACCACCGCGAGCACGTTGCGGTTGAAATCCGCTGTCACCCCGGCAGCATCGTCGTAAGCCCGCACCAGCCGGCCGGCCTCCTTGACCAGGTCTGTGCCCAGCAGCAGGGTGTCGCCGTCGTGCATCACTGAGGCGAGCGCGGTCAAGAAGTCTGCGCGCGGCCCGGGCGTCAGGTTTCCGATCGTGGAGCCCAGGAACACGAACAGTCGCCGTCCCCCGTCGGGGATTTCGGCCAGGTGGTGCTCGAAGTCGCCGCAGACGGCCTGCACCCGCACCCCGGGATAGTCCCGGGAAATCGACTCCCCCGCCGTCTCCAACACCCCGGCGTCGACGTCGAACGGGACGAACCGGCGTAGCAACCCGGCGTCGCGCAGCGCATCCAGCAGCATCCGGGTCTTGGCCGAGGTACCGCTGCCCAGCTCGACCAGGGTGTCCGCGCCGGACAGCGACGCCACCTCCGCCGAGCAGGCACGCAGGATCTCCGCCTCGGTGCGGGTCGGGTAGTACTCGGGCAGCCGGGTAATCCGATTGAACAGCTCGCTGCCGACTTCGTCATAGAACCATTTGGGCGGCAACGATTTCGGATGCCGTCGTAGGCCATGGCGTACGTCGTCGCGCAGCGCGGTGCGGGCGGCGTCGGCGGCCAGGTGGTTGGACAGGGATACCGTCATCGAGTTCCTTCCAACGGGGTGACACTGACCTCGCCATCGTGGGCTTCGATCAGATGCCGGTCCGGGATATCGACCCAGCGGGGATCGTCGTCGTAGGGTTCGCTGGCCAGCACCACGCCGTCGGCGCCGTGCAGCATCGACAAGGTGTCGCCCCAGGTCGTCGCCATCAGACGGGATCCGTTGGCGGCCAATATGTTCAACCGGGCGTTGGGATCGGCGGAGCCGAACTCGGCGACCAGCTCGCCCAGCGCCTGCACGCCGCGGACGAAGATCGAGGCGGCCAGTATCGCGCTGTCGCAGGCAGATTCCGCCCCCGCACAAGTCGGCAACACCGCGGTGTCGACCACACCGTTGTGCGACAACAACCAGCGGCCGTCGGTGAACGGTGCGGTGGCCGAGGCCTCGATGGGCATCCCTACGGTGGCCGAGCGCACCGCTGCCACCACGCAGTGACTGGTCAACACCGGCGCCACCGAGGCGAAGGAGGCGTCGCCCCACAGCGGCGCCGGACTGCGCCACCTGCGCGGCACCGAGCCGCTGGGGGAATCGAAAAACCCGGCGCCCCAACCGTCGGCGTTGAGCAGCCCGTGCTTCTGACGGCGCGGCGCATAGGACTGAACCAGCAGACCGTGCGGCGGCTCCAGCATCAACGCGGCCAGCGATCGCGGCGTGCCCAACCAGGCCAGGTGCCGGCACATCAGACGTCCCAGGCCAGTCGCACGCCGGCGAAGATCTGCCGCCGGTAGGGATGGTCCCAGTTGCGGAAGCTGGGACGCAGGATCTCCGGCGCCACCGCCCACGATCCGCCGCGCAGCACCCGGTAGTCACCGCCGAAGAACGGTTGCGAATAGCGTTCGTAGATCATCGGAGTGAACCCTGGCCACGGTTGCAGCGACGAGCTGGTCCACTCCCAGACATCGCCGAGCATCTGTTCGGCGCCGTAGGCCGACGCCCCGTTCGGGTACCCCCCGACCGGGGCCGGGCGCAATGCGGCGCCACCGAGATTCGCCAAGTCGGGTGACGGTTCAGCGCTGCCCCACGGATAGCGGCGGCGGGCGCCGGTCTGCGGATCCCACGCGCAGGCCTTCTCCCATTCGATCTCGGTGGGCAGCCGGGCGCCCGCCCAGTTCGCGTATGCCTGCGCCTCGAAGTAGCTGACGTGCTGGACCGGCTGGTCGTCGGGCAGGTCCTCGGATCGGCCGAACCGGGTCCGGCAGGTGTGGTCGGGACTCCAGAACTTCGGCGCGGTCAGCCCGGCCCCCAGGCGGTGTCCCCAGCCGCGCTTGGTCCACCAGTGCGCGTCCCGGTAGCCGCCGTCGTCGATGAACGCCCGCCATTCGCGGTTGGTCACCGGAACCCGGCCGATCCGGAACGCCGCCACCTCGACGCGGTGCGCGGGCCGCTCGTTGTCCAGCGCGAACGGTTCCTCGGCCGCGTCGACGCCCAGCACGAACTCACCGGCCGGCACCAGCACCGAGGTTCCGGCCAGGCTGGGCCGGCCGGTGGGCAGCGGCGCCCCCGGCCCCAGCAGCGGTGCGCCGGAGCGCAGGCTCAGCGCCTGCAACATGGTCTCGTCGTGCTGATGTTCGTGACTGAGCACCAGACCGAACACGAAGCCGTCCGAGGTGCCGCCGGGCAGGGCGTCCAATTCGTCGAACACCTTGGATCGCACTGTGGCGCAATACTTCCGGGCCTGATCCGGCGCGAGCAGCGGTAGGTCCACACGACTGGCCCGCGGGTGGGTGAATGCGTCGTAGAGGCCCTCGACGTCAGCCGGCAGCATCCCGGGCCGGGCCGTATCCCCGGCGCGCAGCAGCCACAGTTCCTCCTGCTGACCGATATGGGCCAGGTCCCACACCAGCGGGCTCATCAGCGGGTCGTACTGGCGGTGCAGTTCGGCGTCGTCGAAGTCGACGAGCGCCAGCGTGCGATCCCGTGCCCGGGCCAGTGCCCGCGCCAGCGTCTCGACGGTGGTCATGACTGGCTGCCCGCCAGCCGGGCCACGGTTTCGGTGACGCCGGTAGCGGCCACCTCGTCGGCGACATCGTCGGCCGGGCACCGGCCGCGGTCGATCATCTCGACCAGCCGCTCCATCCCGTCACGCAGGGATGCCGGCGCCCGGTCGGCCACCAGACCCACACACCGTGCGGCGGCCGCCTGCAGGCGCGGGTCAGCCAGGCCGATCCGGGCCGCGACATCCCAGGCGGTCGCCACGGTTTCGACGGTCTCGGCGGCGCCATCGGCGGCCACCGGGTCGTCGAGCAGGGTCGCCAGGGTGAACACGATCGCCGGCCACAGTGTGTCGTCGACGCTGTCGAGGTAGCGGATCTCCAGCCATCCGCGTGGGCGCACCGGCGGGAACAGCGTGGTCAGGTGGTAGTCGAGGTCGCCGATGCCGGCCCGGCGGCCCCCCAGCAGCACTCGCCCATCGGCCCAGTCGGCGAACGGCACGTAGCGGCTGACCGGGATGACCTCCGGGGTGTGCACCAGCATCACCGGCGCCTTGAGCGCGTAGCGCGCCCAGTCCGAGGCCGGATCGGTGCCGTCCAGGCCCAGCACCGGGCCGCAGCGTGCCGAGTCCAGCCGGCTCCACACCCGCTGTCGGGTGGAGCGCCAGCCGGAGAACTCCCCGCCCAGCAACGGCGAATTAGCGCCGATCGCGACCATCGTCGGGCCCAGCGCATGCGCCAGCCGCACCCGGTCCGCCCAGCCGGAACGCGTGCCGGCGTCCAGGTTGAGCTGGACCGACGCCGTGGACGTCATCATCGCCGCGCCGGCCGAGCCGGTGTGGCTGGCGGCGAAGAACTGCTCCATGGCCGCGTAGCGGTCACCGGGATTCACCCGCTCCGTGGGCCGCAGCGGATCGGCACCGAGCTGCACCAGCCCCAGCCCCGCGTCGGCGAAAGCCGAACGCAGCACGGTCTGGTCGGCGGCCATCGACTCGATCGCGGCGACCGCACCGGCCAGCGGCGGGCTGGACAGTTCCACCGCGCCGCCGGGTTCGACGGTGACCGCGCTGCCGCCCGGCAGCACTGGCAGCGACTGCAGCACCTCGGTGATCTCGGCCCAGCCGGGGCGCCGACGTGGATCGGTCGGGTCGAAGCAGTGTGCCTCGATCTCCAGGCCGACCCGGCCCAGCGGCGCATCGGTGAGACAGCGCTCGGTCAGGTACTCGGCGGCCTCGGCGGAGGAAAGTTCCGGCTCCCCGAGGCAAGGGTCATCGGAGCGAGACAATCGCGTCGCCCCGGCAAGCGCCATATAACCCCTCCGCCTGTCGATCTTCCCGACGCTACCGGAGTCGTCCGACAACCGAACCGGCGATTATTGGCCGAGGGTGTTCTGCATCGCCCCTGCCAGCACATTTACCGCCGGACCGGCGTTACCGGACTGGCAGACCTTCGCCTGCAACAGCACATTCGCCCGCAACCTGGTCTGGTTGAAGCACCGCCGGTCGGTCTCGGCCTCCTGCTTGGTCCAGGCGGCGTCGGCCGCCGCCGCCGGCCCGCCGTCAAACGTCCACACCTGCGTGATGCCGTTCTCCAGATGCATCGCAGTGGTGTGTCCCGAACACCCCGCCGTTCGGTCGGTGACCCGACGGAACGCCCGATCCGCGGCAGCCTCGGTGGCGAACACCCCGATCGCCTGCTTGACGAAATGACGCTGGTCGTTGGCCGAGGTCTGGGTGACGGCGCTGTTGAACGAGGCCAGGTCGGGATCGTTGTAGACCTCGGGCAGGCCGATGTCGGCCCAGTTGTTGCAGACCGGGTCATCGACCCAGAACGCCTGGAACGGCGCGCCGGACACCGATTCCCAACCCATCGGGGCGCCGACGATGTTGCCGACCGAACCCTTCGGCAACACCGCGTAGGACACCACACCCGGTTCCGACGGCCGTGCCGCGACGACCGGGGCAGCCATGACGGCCAGACCCACGCCGCCTGCCACCAACACCGCCGTGGCCCGCACGCTAGACCTTCGCCACGACGGCGAACTCGACGTTGCCGCGGGTGGCCCGCGAATACGGGCACACCTCGTGGGCCTCGGCCATCAGGTCGTCGGCCACGGCCTGCGACAGTCCCGGCAGGTACCCGGTGATGGTGCCGGTCAGGCCGAACTGTTCGGTGGCGACATCCTTGCCCAGGGCGGCCTCGACGGTGACGTCGGTGGCGTCGTCCAGCGTGACGGCCGAGCGGCGCGCCACCAGGCGCAGTGCGCCGAGGAAACACGCGGCGTAGCCCGCGGAGAACAGCTCCTCGGGGTTGGTGCCGTCACCGGTGCCACCCAGCTCGCGCGGCGGGCGGGTGTCCATGTCGATCCGGCCGGTCGCCGAGCGCACATGCCCGTCCCGGCCGCCACCGGTCGCAGTGGACGCGGCGGCGAAAACCACTTTGATGGTCATGGACTCGATCATGCCAGTTCAGCGGGATCGGAGTCAGGCAAGGTTGGCCCGCACCCCGGCTTCCACGGCGCGCCCCAGATCGGGGTCGACGTTGCGCCAATACTCGAACACCCGGGACAGCACTGGTTCGCGCACACCGTTGGAGACATGCCCAATGATGTTGGCGGCCAGCCGTTCCCGCTGAGCGTCATCGAAGACATCGCGAACCAGGGCGCCGGCCTGGCCGAAGTCGTCGTCGTCGCGGCGCAGTGTGTAGGCCGCACGCACCATGTCCCCGTCGGCGTGCCAATGCACCTCGGCCGCGCGAGCCGGGTCGGCCACCGGCCCACCGACCGAGTTCGGTGCGTACACCGGATCGGACGCCAGCCGGACCCGCATCGCGCCGTCCTTGGAGTAGGTGTGCACGTCGGTCTTCGGCGCGTTGACCGGCAACTGGTTGTAGTTGGTCCCGATCCGGGCACGGTGCGCGTCGGCGTAGGAGAACCCGCGGGCCAGCAGCATCTTGTCCGGGCTCAGGCCGGTTCCGGGCACGGTGTTGCTGGGCTCGAACGCCGCCTGCTCGATCTCGGCGTGGTAATCGGCGACGTTGCGGTCCAGGGTGAATCGCCCGACATCGATCAGCGGGTAGTCCGCGTGCGGCCACACCTTGGTGAGGTCGAAAGGGTTGAGCCGGTAGGTCTTGGCGTCCTCGAACGGCATGATCTGCACCTTGACCGCCCAGCTCGGGTGCTCGCCACGCTCGATGGCCTGGTACAGGTCGCGCTGGTGGTAGTCGCCGTCGGTGCCGGCCAGCCGATCCCCCTCCGCCTGGGACAGGTGCTCGACGCCCTGGTCACTGATGAAGTGGTACTTGACCCAGGAGATTTCGCCGGCGGCGTTGATCCAGCTGTAGGTGTGGCTGCCATAGCCGTTCATGTGCCGCCAGGATTTCGGCAGACCCCGGTCCCCCATCAGGTAGGTCACCTGGTGCGCCGACTCCGGGGTGAGCGACCAGAAGTCCCACTGCATGTTGTGATCGCGCAGATTGCTTGCCACCAGGCGCTTTTGGGAGCGGATGAAGTGCTGGAACTTCATCGGGTCCCGGAAGAAGAAGACCGGGGTGTTGTTGCCGACGATGTCGAAGTTGCCCTCGGAGGTGTAGAACTTCAGCGCGAAGCCGCGGACATCGCGCCAGGTGTCGGGGCTGCCGCGTTCCCCGGCGACGGTGGAGAACCGGGCCAGCATCGCGGTTTCGGCTCCCTGCGCGAACACCGCCGCCCGGGTGTAGGCGCTGACGTCGGCCGTCACCTCGAGACGCCCGAATGCCCCGCCGCCCTTGGCGTGCGGTTGACGTTCCGGGGTGCGCTCCCGATTGAACATCGCCATCTGCTCGAGCAGGTAGTGGTCCTGCAGCAGGATCGGGCCGTCCGGGCCGACCGTCAGTGCGTCGGAGTCGCTCGGGGCCGGGGCGCCGGCCTCAGTGGTGGTGTGGTGATCGGTCATCGGTCTGTCTCCTCCTCGGTGGGTAAGCACAACCGGCGGACCCCCGAGGCCTGGTGGGAGATCGGGGGTTCTCGCCCGCTCGGGTCCGGCTAGCGGTGCGGCGGGGCCGGCGGGGCCGTTGGTGGGTGCATTGGCGGGTGCGGCGGCGGTCCACCCGGGCCACCTGGGCCACCTGGGCCATTACCGGGGCCGGCCGGTCCGAAGCCCGGCCAGCTCGGGAAGTTGCCCGGACCGGGGACCCCGTAGCCGGGGAACATCGGCGACGGCCCGTGATGCATCATGCACGCCCCGTGATGGTGGCCGCGCCAACCACCGTCGGCCAGGTAGGCGCCCCCGCAGGCGATCACCGCGGCGACGAAGACCGTCCCGGCGACGATCACCACCCACGCGGCGACCTGGTACAGCCGATTCGGCTTGGCCGGCGGAGCAGGCGGCGGTGGCGGTGCGGGTGCTGGACTAGGTGCTGACGACTCGGTCATACCGCCCAATCATGCCGGAGAACGACGCCGGCCGCCGCCCCTTCGGGAGGGGGCGACGGCCGGGGCTTGTGGCCGGGCTTGTTATCGGCCCGGTGCGGGTGCCGGAGGCTTGGTCACCGACGGCGGCAGTTCGCCCGGTCCCTCACCTTCCGGGCCCTGCATCATCGGACCCGGCCCCCGGTGAGGGCCTTTGTGGAACATCGCGCCGTGGTGGTGCCCGTGATGTCCGTGGTGGCAGTGGTGGCCGCGCATGCCACCGCTGGCGTACACACCGGCCAGGAAGATCGACGACACGATGAAGACGATCCCGGCGACGATGGCGACCCAGGCCGCGAGCCGGTAAACCCAGTACGGCTTGGGCTCCGACGGAGCCGGCGGCGCCGTGGGTGCAGGTGCGGGTTGCGGTGTTTCGCTCATGCTTGGCATCATGCGCGATCAAACTCCTGGCACCGCTAGGTGCCGGCTATGCATCAGCTATGAGCCTATGACCAGGGCTTGTACGGGTTCACCGCGAACTGGATCACCCGATAGGGCGCCCGATGCCGCGGCTCGGTGTTCCACTGGCTGACGAACACCCGCAGCTCATCGAGCGTCGATCCCGGCGAGATGTAGCCGCCGTAGGGCTGCGCCAGCCGGTTGTCGTACGGCGACGGCAGGGCTTCGACGGGTTCGGCGTCCGGCCATTCGGCGTGCTGCACCACCGTGGTCACCGGCGCGGTCCCCAGCCCGGGCGGGTCGTAGGCCACCCGCATTTCCATGTTGCCGGTGGTGCCGTTGAAGTACGACAGCACCGGCTTGCCGTCGACCTGACGCAGGCTGAGCTCGCCGATCTGGTCGTTCCACAGCGGCGTCGGCTTGTGCCCCCAGCCCGCTCCGGCCGCCCAGCCCTGCCACGCCGATCGGTCGGTGAACCGGCCCGGGGCGACCCGGTACAGCGTCACCGGCGAGCTGCGGTCAAAGTTGTTGGCCACGATGTACACCCAGCCGGTGACCGAATCCGGCGTCGGTACCGGATCGTAGTAACCGCTGATCTGGGACTGGCCGGAATCCTGGTAGCCGGCCTCGCGCACCGATCCCGGAACCGTCTGCCAACCGGGCTGCGCCGGATCGGCTTTCACCAACCGTGAGCTCTGGGGCACCAGCATCTTGGCGGTGGTCACCATCAGGTAGTTGGTGCGGTTGATCGAGATCACGCCGGCCGGCAGTTGCGTAGCACCGGGCGGCGCCGGGTCGGCCAGCAACGGCCTGTCCACCCCGACCACCCCGGTGTAACGCACCCCGTCGGAGTCGTCGACCGAGTCCGGATCGACCCGCAACGCGATCGGCGAGTACCAGCCCCCGTAGCCGACGCCTTGGCCGGCGAAACTGTCGCCGCAGATCTGCAGCACCGCGCTGGGAAACTCCATGAACTCGCACAGATCGGTGGCGCCGATACCGTAATCGCCGGTGAGCGTGCCGGTTCCAGCACTCGGCCCGATCCGGACCACCTGGCCTTCGGCCAGCGGCCACAGCACCGGACGCGGGATGGGTGCGGGAGGCTCGGCGTGCGCAACCAGCGGCACGGTCAGCAGGGCCGCCACCGCCAGGCATCCCGCCGAGCGTGCAACCACCGCGAAATTCTCAGCGATTCTTCGCAGCCATTGCACGTTCGGCGCCTCGGAGCCCGCTGTTAAGACCCAGCCAGCAGCTCGGCGATCTGAATCGTGTTGAGCGCGGCACCCTTACGCAGGTTGTCGCCGGAGACGAACAGCGCCAGGCCTCGCCCGTCCGGGGCCCCGGGATCGACCCGGATCCGGCCCACCAGGGAGTCGTCGGCACCGGCCGCAGCCAGCGGAGTGGGCACGTCGACCAAGGTCACCCCCGGTGCCGCGGCCAGCAGCTCGGCTGCTCGCTGCGGTGAGATCGGCCGGGCGAACTCGGCGTTGATCGACAGCGAGTGGCCGGTGAACACCGGCACCCGAACACACGTGCCGCTCACCAAAAGCTCTGGGACACCGAGGATTTTACGACTCTCGAATCGCAGCTTCTGGTCCTCGTCGGTCTCGCCCGAGCCGTCGTCGACCAGCGAACCCGCCAGCGCTACCACGTTGAACGCGATCGGCGCGACGTACTTGTTCGGCGCCGGGAAGTCCACTGCTCCACCGTCATTCACCAGCTGCTCGGCGTCGTCGGAGACCGCACGAATCTGCCCGGCCAACTCCTGCACACCGGCCAGCCCACTGCCCGAGACCGCCTGATAGGTCGACACGATCAGCCGGGTCAGGCCCGCCTCGTCGTGCAGCGGCTTGAGCACCGGCATCGCGGCCATCGTGGTGCAGTTCGGGTTGGCGATGATGCCCTTGGGCAACACCGCATTCCGGACATCGCGGTCGAAGTTGACCTCGGAAACCACCAGCGGCACATCCGGGTCCTTGCGCCACGCCGACGAGTTGTCGATCACGGTGGCCCCGGCGGCGGCGAACCGCGGCGCCTGCACCTTCGACATGGTCGCGCCCGCGGAGAACAGCGCGATGTCCAGCCCACTCGGGTCGGCGGTTTCGGCGTCCTCGACCTCGATCTCCACGCCGCGGAACGCCAGCTTGCGTCCGGCCGAGCGGGCCGAGGCGAAGAACCGCACCTTCTCGGCCGGGAAATTGCGCTCCTCGAGCAGGGTGCGCATCACCTGGCCGACCTGGCCGGTGGCGCCGACGACTCCCAAGGCAACCATGTCAGCGCCCCGTCCCGGCGTAAACCGTGGCCTGCTCGTCGCCGCCGAGACCGAACGCCTCGTGCAGGGTGACCACGGCCTTGTCCAGGTCCGATTCGGCCACCAGCACCGAGATCCGGATCTCGGAGGTGGAGATCAGGTCGATGTTGACACCGTTGTCGGCCAGCGTCTCGCAGAAGGTGGCCGTGACGCCCGGGTGGCTGCGCATCCCGGCACCGATCAGCGACACCTTGCCCACCTTGGGGTCGTAGAGCACCTCGGTGAAACCGATCTCGCCCTTGCGGGACTCCAGCATCGCCACCGCGGCGGGCCCGTTGTCGCGCGGACAGGTGAAAGTGATGTCGGTCTTGCCGTCCTCGACCTTCGACACGTTCTGCAGCACCATGTCGATGTTGATGTCGGCGTCGGCGATGGCGCGGAAGATCTTCGCCGCGTAGCCCGGCAGGTCGGGGATGCCGACGACGGTCACCTTGGCTTCGCTCTTGTCGTGGGCAACTCCGGTCAGGAGGGCGTCTTCCATGGGGATGTCCTTGATCGATCCGGAAACGATGGTGCCGGGCTTGTCCGAGTACGAGGACCGGACGTGAATGGGCAGGTGGTAGCGGCGGGCGTACTCCACGCAGCGCAGCATCAGCACCTTGGCGCCGCAGGCGGCCAGCTCGAGCATCTCCTCGAAGGTGACCTGGTCCAGCTTCTTGGCGTTGGGCACGATGCGCGGGTCGGCACTGAAGATTCCGTCGACGTCGGTGTAGATCTCGCAGACGTCGGCGTTCAGCGCTGCGGCCAGCGCCACTGCGGTGGTGTCGCTGCCGCCACGGCCCAGCGTGGTGACGTCCTTGGTGTCCTGGCTGACGCCCTGGAAGCCGGCGACCAGCACCACCTGGTCATCGCCGAGGGCGGCCTGCAGCCGGCCCGGGGTGACGTCGATGATCTTGGCCTTGCCGTGCACGCCGGTGGTGATCACGCCGGCCTGCGACCCGGTGAACGAGCGGGCCTGACAGCCCAGCTCCTCGACGGCCATCGCCACCAGGGCGTTCGAGATCCGCTCCCCGGCCGTGAGCAGCATGTCCAGCTCACGAGCCGGCGGCTGCGAGCAGACCTGTTGGGCCAAGTCCAGCAGATCATCGGTGGTGTCGCCCATCGCCGAGCAGACCACGACGACGTCGTCGCCGGCCTTCTTGCTCTCAACGATGCGCTCGGCGACGCGGCGGACCCGCTCGGCGTCAGCTACCGACGATCCGCCGTATTTCTGCACGACGAGCGCCACTTTTCGTCCCTTCCTTGGGTGGGCTCGTCCCAGGATAGGGGAAACCGCTTCGGGCGTTGAAGCTGCGCCCGGGGCCGTTTCTGCAATACCCGCTCGAGCGCGTAAACTGCACGGTGTGCAGCGGGTGCTCCTTCTCGGACGCCGCGGCGGGGCCTGATCCAGACCGGCCTCCCGTCGCGGGTGTTTGCGATGCGCCGGTCTGAAGTCCCCTGAGAACCCCGGAGCAATCACCGTGAACAGTTTTTCCCAGCCATCACCCGACGCATTCAGGTCAGGCCGCGGCATCACCAAACCCACCGGACCCCGCAGTCCTGGCCAGCCCACCTGGAACGCCCAGCGCGGCTCGGCGATGCCGGTCAATCGCTACCGCAGCTTCGCCGACGAGGTCCAGAACATCGCGCTGCCCGACCGCACCTGGCCGGACACCGTCATCACCAAGGCCCCGCTGTGGTGCGCCGTTGACCTGCGCGACGGCAACCAGGCCCTGATCGACCCGATGAGCCCGGCCCGCAAGCGGCGGATGTTCGACCTGCTGGTGGCCATGGGCTACAAGGAGATCGAGGTCGGCTTCCCGTCGGCCAGCCAGACCGACTTCGACTTCGTCCGCGAGATCATCGAGGACGGCGCGGTCCCCGACGACGTCACCCTGCAGGTGCTGACGCAGTGCCGCGACGAGCTGATCGAGCGCACCTTCGAAGCCTGCCAGGGTGCCCCGAACGTGATCGTGCACTTCTACAACTCCACCTCGATCCTGCAGCGACGGGTGGTGTTCCGCGCCGATCAGGCCGCGGTGCAGGCCATCGCGGTGGCCGGGGCGCGCAAGTGCCTCGAAGAGCAGGCCAAGTACCCGGGCACCCGGTGGCGCTACGAATACTCGCCGGAGTCCTACACCGGAACCGAGCTCGAGTACGCCAAGGCGGTCTGCGACGCGGTCGGTGACGTGATCGAGCCGACGCCGGACAACCCGATCATCTTCAACCTGCCGGCCACCGTGGAGATGGCCACGCCGAACGTCTACGCGGACTCGATCGAGTGGATGAGCCGCAACCTCAAGCGGCGCGACTCGGTGATCTTGAGCCTGCACCCGCACAACGACCGCGGGACCGCGGTGGCCGCGGCCGAGCTGGGGTATCAGGCCGGGGCGGACCGGATCGAGGGCTGCCTGTTCGGCAACGGCGAGCGCACCGGAAACGTCTGCCTGGTGACGCTCGGGCTGAACATGTTCTCCCGCGGGGTGGATCCGCAGATCGACTTCTCCGACATCGACGAGATCCGTCGCACGGTCGAGTACTGCAACCAGCTGAACGTGCCCGAGCGGCATCCCTACGGCGGCGATCTGGTCTACACCGCGTTCTCCGGCAGCCACCAGGACGCCATCAACAAGGGCCTGGACCAGATGAAGATCGACGCCGACGCCGCGGACTCCGACGTCGACGACATGCTCTGGCAGGTGCCCTACCTGCCGATCGACCCGCGCGATGTGGGCCGCACCTACGAGGCGGTGATCCGGGTCAACTCGCAGTCCGGCAAGGGCGGCGTGGCCTATGTGATGAAGACCGATCACGGGCTGGTGCTGCCGCGCCGGCTGCAGATCGAGTTCTCCAAGGTGATCCAGCAACTGACCGACGGCGAGGGCGGTGAGGTCACCCCCAAGCAGATGTGGGATGCCTTCGCCGACGAGTACCTGAACCCGATCCGGCCGCTGGAGCGCATGCATCAGAGGCTGATCGCCGCCGAGACCGACGACGGCACCGACCGCGTCGAGGCCACGGTCCTGGTCGACGGAGTCGAGACCGAGATCACCGGTTCCGGCAACGGCCCGCTGGCCGCGTTCGTCGATGCGCTGGCCCAGGTCGACGTGCACGTGAGCGTGCTGGACTACTCCGAGCACGCGATGAGCGCCGGCGAGGAAGCCCAGGCCGCGGCGTATGTGGAGGCACAGATCGGCGAGAGCGTCGTCTGGGGTGTGGGCACCGCGCCGTCGATCACCACCGCGTCGCTGCGGGCGGTGGTCTCCGCGGTGAACCGGGCGGCCCGACTCGGCTGATCCTTGGGCGGCTCAGCCGCCCACGTGAGCCGGCACCCAGTGCTGCAAGCAGCGACCACCTGCGACACCGGACCCCGGCGGGCAGGCGAAACGGCTTAGACAGCCGCGTCGTCGCCCTACCGGGGTCCGTCGACCACTCAGGTCAAGAGCTCAGAGCCCCCAACCCTCCATGGACTTCTTGAAGGGAACGGGCTTGCAGTCCCTGAAGGCGTTGATGTCATAGTCAGGATCTGCCATGACCCCCCAGATCTTGCGGCGCTGCATCCCAATCGTTCCCGCGTCATATATCGGGAGAACGACGGCCTCGCGCAGATACCTCTCCAGTGGATACTCTCTGTTCAGCGAGTTTGTGCCGGTGACCTGCATACACTTGAAGACGGTGTCGAACAACAATTCGCAGGAAAACACTTTGGCCATGGCGCCGAACGCCTGCCCCTCCTCCTGATACATATCGAGGTAGTGTGCCGCCTTCCAGCATAGGTAGCGACTCGCTTCAATCCGCATCTGTATATCGGCCAGCATGTAGCCGACGGCCTGATAATTGATGATCGCCTTGTCGCCGGCGGCGGTATAGGTTTTCGACCAATCCATGGTCCATTCCAACGCGGAGCGCGCCACCCCCACGGCGGCGATACCCGCAACAGGACCGGACCATGTGAAGGCCTTAGAAATCACCAGGTCGCCGTCTCCGATCGCAAACGCATTTTCCTCGGGGACCCGACAGTTGTCGAACTCGATCCAGTTGTTCTGGTTGGTCCGATGGCCCACCTTGTCAATTGGTGGCTTGAATTCCATGCCCGGCGTTCCACGCGGAACCAGTACGCAACTCAGGCCCTCTTTACCACCTTTGTTGCGATCCGTTCGGACGATGAACATGTTGACGTTGGCGCCCTTCAGGTCCCATCCACCTGAGCTGCTGGGCCAGAACTTCGATCCATTGAGCACATACTCACCCGCACCCTTATCAAATTCCGCCGTCATCTGCAGACCTGTGGAATGGGTACCGGGGTGGTCAAAATTGGCCGTACCGTTGGCCTCACTCACGTTGTAGCCGGCAATGTATTCACCGGTCGGATCGCTGGTGGCCTCGGTAAACCATTTCTTCTTCTGCTCCTCCGAGCCGAACCACATCAACGGCATGAGCGCGAGACCGTTCACGAGAAGAATGCACCCGAAGCCGGGGTCCACTGCGCAGATCTCTTCGGAAATGATCTGGACATCGAGATTGGTTGCTCCCGATCCGCCATACTCTTCCGGCAGAAATCCGAAGGCAAAACCAAGCTTATACGCTTCGGCGTACACGGGCTTCATCATCGCGAATGCCCGTTGTGGGTCAGACTCCGCATCCGCCTTCAGCGCAACAGGAGCAAGAAGATCTCGAGAAAATTCTCGCGCAGTCTTCTGAAGCTCCTTTTGCTCCCTAGTCAGCGTAAAGTCGATGGCCATAGTGCTCCCTTCGCCGGACCGGCTGATCGGCCTTATTTCTGGGCGCTTATCAGCCTAAGGTCGTCGTTTCGGTGATCGATGTCCCACGATGGGACATTTCGCCACGCGAATCGGCTCGTCCTCAAGGGACCCGAAGGCGCGAAAAGCTACGGCGGGCACCAACATCGGTGGATCCTCGACGACTCGTTCCTCGCGGCGCGTCGTCAGTGGCCGGGTTGGATGGGCCGCTTCCTCTTCACCGCTCGTTCCTCGCGGCGCGTCGTCAGTGGCCGCGGGCTACCCAGTCGTCGTAGTGGATGAGTTCGTCGCCGATGCGGGTGCTGTCGCCGTGTCCGGTGTAGACGATGGTGTCGGCGGGTAGTTTTGCGAGCTGTTCGGAGATCGAGGCCAGGATGGTCGGGAAGTCCGAGAAGGAGCGGCCAGTGGCTCCCGGTCCGCCGTGAAACAGGGTGTCGCCGCTGAATACCGCGCCCAGGTCTGGTGCGTGCCAGCACACCGAGCCCGGTGAGTGACCGGGGGTGTGCAGCGCCCGCAGTTCCAAGCCCCCGACAGTGAGCGTGTCGCCGTCGGTTACGGCCCGAAAGTCACTGTCGGGGTGGGTCATCTGCCACAGCATGTCGTCGCCGGGATGTAGCAGCACCGGTGCGTCGAGTTGCTGGCCCAGTTGCGGGGCGACGGTGATGTGGTCGTTGTGGCCGTGGGTGCACACCACCGCCACCACGTGGCGTCCGCCGACGGCCTCGAGGATCGGGGTGGCGTCGTGGGCGGCGTCGAAGACGATCACCTGCGAGTGGTCGCCGACGATCCAGATGTTGTTGTCGACGTCCCAACTGCCGCCGTCGAGTTCGAACCTGCCACTGGTCACGACCCGCTGAATTGGGCCGCTCACAGCATCACGACCGACCGCAGCACCTCGCCGCCGTGCATCCGCCCGAATGCCTTCTCGACATCGTTCAGGCCGATGCGTTCGGAGACGAACTTGTCCAGCGGCAGTCGGCCCTGCAGATACAGGCTGATCAGGGTGGGAAAGTCCCGTTCGGGTAGGCAGTCGCCGTACCACGAGGATTTCAGTGATCCGCCGCGGGAGAAGAAGTCGATCAGTGGCATCTGCAGTTGCATGTCCGGGGTCGGAACTCCCACCAGCACCACGGTTCCGGCCAGGTCGCGGGCGTAGAACGCCTGCTTCCAGGTCTCTGGTCGGCCGACCGCGTCGATCACCACGTCGGCACCGAAACCGTCGGTGAGATCTTGGATGGTCTCGACCGGGTCGAGTTCGCGGGCGTTGACGGTGTGGGTGGCGCCGAATTCGCGGGCCCAGGCCAGTTTGGTGTCATCGGTGTCCACGGCGATGATGCGCCGGGCACCCACTAGGGCCGCCCCGGCGATCGCGGCATCACCCACCCCGCCGCAGCCGATCACCGCGACGGTGTCATCGCGGGTGATGGCGCCGGTGTTGATCGCCGCGCCCAGACCGGCCATCACCCCGCAACCCAACAGGCCGGCCACCGCCGGGTCCGCGCTCGGGTCGACTTTGGTGCATTGGCCTTCGTGGACCAGGGTCTTGTCGGCAAACGCCCCGATGCCCAGTGCCGGGGTCAGTTCGGTGCCATCGGTCAGGGTCATCGGGACCGAGGCGTTGAAGGTGTCAAAGCACAGGTGCGGGCGGCCGCGTTTGCAGGCCCGGCACTGCCCGCACACCGCACGCCAGTTCAGCACCACGAAGTCACCGGGTGCCACCGCGGTGACCGCCGATCCCACCGATTCGACGGTGCCGGAGGCCTCGTGACCCAACAGGAACGGGAAACTGTCATTGATGCCGCCATCGCGATAAGTCAGATCGGTGTGGCACACCCCGCAAGCGGTGATGGCCACCACCACATCGTTGGCACCGGGATCGGGGATGACGATCTCGGCCACCTCGACCGGCTTGCCCTGTTCACGGGAGATCACACCACGCACAGTCTGACTCATGGGGTCCGACCTATCAGCCGTTCGCACCGCTGCGACAACATCAGCACAACCTTGGCCTCCTCGACGCCTGAGAGATCGACCAGCCGCCCAGCGCGCTTCGCGGATGGGGTGACTGATGTCTACCGTGCCGTCTGCGACGATCGCAATGCGTTGGCATATCCCAAATTGGGACACACCACGGCTGTACCGGCGGCTGTAGCGTCAACTGATTGAGATCAGTTGGTTCCGGCCGAGAAGTCAAGTGCGCCAACCATGGTCGATACGACCCCGGCCGGTGCGTCACCGGCCGTTCCGGCCTGGTCTGTGACCACCGCCCTCCCGCAGCAGCTCGGACACGCAGTGTGATCCACGTCTAAAATTAGCGAGAATGTGATTTATGCAATATAAAGGAGTATGCGTGTTTTAAGTGAGGAGCGGTGACGGCCCACGCTTACGACCCCCTGCCGAATGTGGCCGTCGCCAGTGATGATGTTCTGCTGCGGACCAGGTCAGGCGTACCGGGGGTTTCCGACCTGATTTCCGCGTCCTGGGAGCGCAGCCGGGTCGCCGGTGTAGATGCCGCGCAACCGCACAGTTCGTTCACCGACGAGATCAACACCGGATCTCTGCTGGTGCGATGTGCCCGGCCTGTGCTCGAACAGATGGAGATCGACACCGCCGACCTGCCACTGGTCATCGCCCTGTCCGACAAGAAGGCCCGCATCGTCCAGCGGATCGACTGCTCATCGGTGGTCGGCCAACTGCTTGACGAGGTGCAGTTCGCTCCCGGATTCGACTGCTCGGAGGCGGCCCTGGGCACCAACGGCATCGGAACCGTCCTCGAGGCAGGTCAACCGCTCAGCGTGGTCGGATCGGAACATTTCACCGAGAACCTGCGAAGGTTCGCATGCACAGGCGCTCCAATCATCGACCCGGTCACCAGGCGCATCGAGGGCGTCCTGGACATCACGTCACTGGCCCAGTCATGGAGTCCGCTGATACCGACCTTGATCAAGAACGCCGCCAAGGACATCAGCCGCAACCTGCTGCTCGACCGCAACCAGTCCCAACGCGCGATATTCGAGACCTACCTACGTGTTGCCGCCCGATCGGCTCGGCACGCGGTCTTCGCGTTCGGCGACACGGTGTTCATCGCCAGCCCCTGCGCCCAACAGATGTTCGACGCCGGCGAGCAGCAGGTGCTCCGAGAGCACGCAACCTTCCTGATGACACATAAGGAACACGCGAGCGACACAATCGCCCTTCCGGGCCGAGAACGCCTCGTGCACCTCTGGGGAACTCGCATCTTTGCCGGCTCGGAGATCGCCGGCATAGTGGTGACGGCCGAACTGGTCAGCTCTCGCCGCAGCGGATTGCCGGACGATTTCCCCGGGCAGGCGTCGCCGCAAACCGGGGTCGCGACCCAACAGCCCGCAGAGATCGCGGATGCACCCTTTCGCTCACGTGGCTCCCTGGCCGGCGGCCGCACTCCGGCGTGGGTTCGAGCGTGCGGCGAACTACGCGCGGCGCTTGAGAACAAGCAACCGGCACTGCTGGTCGGGGAGACCGGTGTGGGTAAGTCCACCTTGGCTATTGAGCTCTTTCACTCGATCTATCCCAACGCGCACAGCATTGCGCTCGACGCGGCACAGATCGGGATAGAGGTCACTCCATCGGATATCGGCTCGCTGGTGAGCAACCGCAGTGAACCCACCCTGCATATCGTGCGGGACATCGATCAGGCGAGCCCGGACGGGGTTGAAAAGCTCGAGGCATACTTCTCGGTGGTCGAATCGCTCGATGGTCCGGCGTGGATCGTAGCGACCGTGTCGCCATCCCCGCCTAGCTCAGACTCGCCGTGCTGTGCCCTGCTGAGTCATTTCGACACCACGATCACGGTGCCGCCGCTGCGATGTCGCACCGATGATCTACCGGCCATCACCGCGACACTTCTGCACACGATCGCGCCTAAACACAAGATCCGCGTCAGCCCGTCGGCGCAACGACTTATCTCCCGATATTCGTGGCCAAGCAACATCTCTCAGCTGCGCGAAGCTCTGGCACACGCAGTGCGCAGGCGTCCGGTCGGTGAAATTCAGGACGGCGACCTGCCCGGCTACTGCCAGACCGGCTCGCGGCGCGCCCTGACCCCCCTCGAGATCATGGAACGCGATGCGATCGTCGCCGCCTTGCAGAACGTGGGCCACAACCGGGTAGCTGCCGCAACAGAACTGGGAATGTCCCGTTCCAGTCTGTACCGGAAGTTGAAGACCTACGGGATCACCGCGTAGTCCGTGTGATCGAACGCCAGCAGTATGGCGACTTCGTCGACGACGCCGGCTACGAGAACCGCAGGCCGCAGTCCTCCGTGACCGGTGCGCCGGTCATCCGGTCGGTCGCCTCGCGGATGTACTCACCGATCTGGCGCAACGACCGGGCGGCCTCCGGCACTATGGCCGACGCGAGCTGGAACCCATGCACTTGACCGGGCCACACCCTCAACTGCACCGGTACCCCGGCGGCGGCCAACCGGCTCGCAGCCAGCCGGGCATCGTGGAGCAGCACCTCGGAACCCGACACGTGGATCAACGTGGGGGGCAGGCCGGGCTTGATGTGCTCGAGCGGTTCGTAGATCTCCCCGGACTGCCCTTTACGCCGGGCCGCCCTGGCAACCAGAACGACGAGCGCGTCGAACGCCTTGGCGCCGAACATCGCATCGTTGCGAATGTTGGGGTGCGCCTGCTTGGCGGCCTTGGCGATCTGCGTCAGCGGCGACATGGCGACCATGGCCGCGGGCCGCTCACCCTCGTCGAGTAGCCGCTGGGCCAGTGCCAGGCACAGGTAGCCACCAGCAGAGTCACCGGCCAGCACGATCTGGCCGGGCCCATACCCCTGGTCACGCAGCCACCGGTAACCGTCGTAGCAGTCGTCGACCGCATCCTGCACCGAGTGGGCGGGAACCAGCCGGTAGTCGACCACCAATACCGGAGAATCCGCGTAGCGCGATAACGCGGCGACCATCCGGCCATGCGTGTCGACACCACCCGTGAGGAAGGCGCCACCGTGCAGGTACAACACGACACGGTCGGCGCCGGCGGCGGGCAGCACCCCCGGGCCACGGACCAACCGGGCGGCGCAGCGCGGTAACCGAACCGTGCCGTGCATGCTGCCCGGTGCGGGCGTGGCGGCCCGCGCGACGAAGTTCACCGCACCCCATGGCCACGGTACGTTCGGAAGGTGACTGCCGATTGCCAGGGCGGGCCGGATGGTGGCTCGGGCGGCGAGCCCGACGAGCTGACCCGCGAGGCTGGGACCGTCCTCCACCGCCTCCCGCAGGAGCGGTGAACCAGCGGCTTTGGGACCGCGGGCGCGGGTGCGGGTGCGGGTGCCATCGTCATCGATAGCGATCAGAGTTGCGATGATCTTTTCCGTTCGTGCAATGCCCCCTACCAGGGGGGTTGTGCTCGGCGTCACTGCCGGCACCAGTTTCACGGATTTCGGGGGCCGGCGAGTGTCCCAATTTGGGACACCGCGGCTTGAATGTGAGCCAGGTCACGATCAGAATGTGGTGGCGGGCCTCTTGGAGTTGAGGGGGCGGTGATGCTCGGGGACGGTGCCCCAGACCTGCGGGTGGCAGCAGCCCGTCTCGGCTTTCTGGAACACGGCAGGTCAGGGGTAACGGGCGTCTCCAACCTGGTGGTCGCGTCATGGGAGCGCAGCCGGGCTGCCGGGGTAGACGTGAGCCAACCGAACAGCTCATTCACCGATACGTTCGACACCGGATCCCTGCTGGTGAGCTGCGCTCAACCGATACTCGACCAGTTGGCCGACGACATCGCTGACTCCCCGCTGGTAGTGGCCCTGACCGATAAAACCGCCCGCCTCGTCCAACGGGTTGACTGCTCGGCAGAGGTCGCTCGCATGCTTGACCGGGTGGAATTCGCTCCCGGATTCGATTACGCAGAGTCGACCATGGGCACCAACGGGGTGGGCACGGTATTCGAGGCGGGCCAGCCGGTCAGCGTGGTCGGCCCCGAGCACTTCACCGAGAAGCTGCAGCAATTCGGGTGCACCGGCGCCCCCATCATCGACCCCATCACCGGACGCGTCGAGGGCGTCCTGGACATCTCGACACCTGCCCGCTCGTGGAACCCCCTGGTGCGCACCCTGGTCAAGGCCGCCGCCAAGGACATCAGCCGTAATTTCCTGCTCGACCGCAGCCAGGACCAGCAGGCCATCTTCGACACCTACCTGCGCGTCGCCGGCCGGTCGGCCAGACAGGCCGTCTTCGCGTTCGGTCACTCGGTGTCGATCGCCAACCCAGTCGCCCAGCAGATGTTCAACGCCGACGAACAGCGAGTGCTCTATGAGTGTGCGACGTTCTTCATGACACACCGCGACTCCACGAGCGACTCGTTCCCCCTGCCGGGCAGAGAGCGCTTGGTGCATCTCCGGGGGACCCGTGTCGTGGTCGGCTCGGATGTCGTCGGCGTGGTGGTCGTCATCGATCCGCTACCCGGCCAACGACCCGGACCACCGGCGGCCTACCCACAGCAACTGCTGCCCCGACTCCGGTCGGCGACCGAGCCAGCCGCGAAGGTGCCGGTCGAGCCGTTCAGCTCACCGACGTGGCTGCGGGCCTGCGACGAACTGCGGGACGCGCTCCGGGAGAGAAAGCCTGCGCTGGTGGTCGGCGAGCCCGGCGTCGGGAAGCTCACCCTGGTGACGGAGCTGTTCCATGCGGAGTACCCCGGCGCCCGCCGTATCGCGGTCGACGCGGCCCGATTCGGATCTGAGCGACCACCGCCGTACGTCCGAACGCTACTGAGTAATCCGAATGAGCCGACACTGTGTGTCGTGCGCGACCCCGATCAGGCCGGCCCGGACGGCGCCGAACCGCTCGAGGAATTCTTGTCCGCGGTCGAATCGCTGGGTGAGGCCGCGTGGCTGGTCGGCACGGTGTTCTCGCCCGTCCCGGACATACCGTTCGGTCCGTGGCTCGATCACTTCGACACCACGATCACCGTGCCACCGCTGCGCTACCGCACCGATGACCTGCCCGCCGTCACCGCCGAACTGCTCCGGGAGATCGCACCGGAACACCGAGTGGGTCTCAGCCCGGCTGCGCAACGCCTCATCTCCCGATACTCGTGGCCTGGCAACCTCGCTCAACTGCGCGAGGCGCTGGTGCACGCCCTTCATCGGCGCCCGGTCGGCGAAATTCGGGAGTCCGATCTGCCCGGCTACTGCCAGACCACCTCCCGCCGCACGTTGACTCCGATCGAAACCGCCGAACGCGACGCGATCGTCGCGGCCCTTCGGGACGTGAACGGCAACCGGGTGGCCGCCGCGATGCAACTGGGAATGTCGCGTTCGAGCCTTTACCGGAAGTTGAAGACCTACGGGATCACCGCGTGATCCCGCTGCGCGCCGACCCCTCAGAACAGTGAAATCTGCTCACCGGCCGGCCCGACGTCGACGAACTCCTCGATGTCGGTGCCGCCCACCACGCCGGCCACGCAGGCCATGAAGTCCGCATCGGTGACCAGCGGCACCCCGAGTTCTCGCGCCTGATAGCCCTTGCCCTGTTCGGCCCGGTCGTCGTTGCAGATCACCAGCGAGGTGTTCATGTCCACGACGTCGCTGTAGGCCAGCCCGGCGTGCAGAATGCGTTCGACGAGTTCCTCGTGGGTACGGGTGCATTCAGCCGACAGCGCCACCCGCATGCCCTGCACCATCGGGCGACCCCGCTGGTAGCGCCCGGGGTTGAGGTAGGCGCACGGCATCCGCGCCGCCAGCGCCTTCAGCGGCCGCAGTTCGTCGTGGGTGATCCGGCCGTTGGGCCAGCGTCGCCGGGTCACCGGCCGCACCGGCAGCCACACATCGCGCTCCCTCGCCCGCGCCAGCGCGGGCACCAGCACCCCGGCCAGTACCCGGGCGTCGTCGAGTGCATCGTGCGCCCGGGTCTGCACGACGCCCCAGTGTGCGGCCAGCGTCTGCAACCGCAGGTTGTCCAGGCCCAGGTCGAGGCGTCGGGCCAGCTCCAGGGTGCACATCACCGAGTCGACGGGCAGTACGGCGCCGGCCATCTCGGCCTCGGCCGCCAGGAATGTGTAGTCGAACGCAACGTTGTGCGCCACCAGGGTGCGACCGGCCAGCAGCTCGACTACCTCGCCTACGACGTCGGCGAACTGCGGCTGTCCGGCCAGCATCTCGGCGGTGAGCCCGTGCACATGGGTGGGCCCGGGGTCGGTCCCCGGGTTGACCAGATGTGACACCGAGCGCTCCACCTGGCCGTCGGCGTCGAGGGCCAGCGCAGCGACGCTCAGCACCCGGGCCTGTCCGGGCCGGAACCCCGACGTCTCGACATCCACGACGACCCAGCCGTCACCGGGATCTCGGGCCGGGCGCCCCCACAGCGCACTCATGCCACTGAGGATGGCACGCCGGGCCGACGGAGGTCCGTCCGCTCTGGCCCGTGTCGTCAACTTAAACTTCCGAGGTGATCAATGCCCGTGGACGACTCGCGCTCGCCGCCGGAGCGAGCGCCCGCTGGGCATCGCGGGTGACCGGCCGCGGCGCGGGCGCGATGATCGGCGGCCTGGTCGCGATGACCCTGGACCGCTCGATCCTGCGCCAGCTCGGCACCGGGCGGCGCACCGTCGTCGTCACCGGAACCAACGGCAAGTCGACCACCACCCGGATGATCGCCGCCGCGCTGCGCGATCTGGGCCCGGTGGCCACCAACGCCGAAGGCGCCAACATGGACGCCGGGCTGGTGGCGGCACTGGCAGCAGACCGCGGCGCCGGGCTAGCGGCCCTCGAGGTCGACGAGATGCACGTCCCGCACGTTGCCGATGCGGTCGGGCCGGCGGTGGTCGTGCTGCTCAACCTGTCCCGCGACCAGCTGGACCGGGTCGGCGAGATCAACGCCGTCGAGCAGGCGTTGCGGGGCGGCTTGGCCAAGCACCCGAACGCCGTGGTGGTGGCCAACTGCGACGACGTGCTGATGACCTCGGCCGCCCACGACAGCCCGCACGTGGTGTGGGTCGCCGCCGGCGGCCGGTGGGAAGGCGACTCGGTGAGCTGCCCGCGCAGCGGTGAGGTCATCGAGCGCGACGGGGTGCAGTGGCGTTCCACCGGCGCCGACTTCGCCCGGCCCGAACCGCAGTGGTGGTACGACGACACGACGCTCTACGGACCGGACGGGCTGGCCCTGCCGATGCAGCTGGCGCTGCCCGGTGCGGTCAACCGGGGCAACGCCGCCCAGGCCGTGGCCGCGGCGGTGACGCTGGGCGCCGACCCCGCCGCCGCGGTGGCCGCGGTGTCCGCGGTAGACGAGGTGGCGGGCCGCTACCGCAGCGTGCAGGTCGGCCAGCACACAGTGCGGATGTTGCTGGCCAAGAACCCGGCCGGCTGGCAGGAGGCGCTGTCGATGGTCGACAAGCACGCCGCCGGGGTGGTGATCGCCGTCAACGGGCAGGTGCCCGACGGGGAGGACCTGTCCTGGCTGTGGGACGTGCGCTTCGAGCACTTCGAGGGTGTTCATGTGGTCGCGGCCGGCGAGCGCGGCACCGACCTGGCGGTGCGACTCGGCTACGCCGGCGTGCAGCACACGCTGGTGCACGACACCGTCGCGGCCATTGCGTCCTGCCCGCCCGGTCGGGTCGAGGTGGTCGCCAACTACACCGCGTTCCTGCAGTTGCAGCGGAGGTTGGGTGATGGCTGATCCGGTGCGGATCGGGCTGGTGCTGCCCGACGTGATGGGCACCTACGGCGACGGCGGCAACGCGGTGGTACTGGCCCAACGGCTGCTGCTGCGGGGTATCGCCGCCGAGATCGTCGAGATCACGTTGCGTGATCCGGTGCCCGAATCGCTCGACATCTACACCCTGGGCGGCGCCGAGGACTACGCGCAACGCCTGGCCACCCGGCATCTGATCACCTACCCGGGGCTGCAGCGCGCCGCGGAGCGCGGCGCGCCCGTGCTGGCGATCTGCGCGGCCATCCAGGTGCTCGGGGCCTGGTATGAGACCTCGGCCGGGGAGCGGGTCGATGGGGTGGGTCTGCTGGACCTGACCACCTCACCGCAGGAGATGCGCACCATCGGCGAGGTGGTCGCCACCCCGCTGCTGGCGGGACTGACGGCTCCACTGACCGGCTTCGAGAACCACCGCGGGGGCACCGTGCTGGGACCGGCCGCATCGCCGCTGGGCAAGGTGACCAAGGGAGCCGGCAACAGGGCCGGTGACGGATTAGACGGCGCGGTGCAGGGCAGCGTCATCGCCACCTACCTGCACGGGCCGTGCCTGGCCCGCAACCCCGAGCTGGCCGACCTGCTGTTGTCGAAGGTGGTCGGCGAGCTGGCGCCGCTCGAGCTGCCCGAGGTGGAATTGCTGCGAGCCGAGCGACTGGCCGCGCCGCGGCGGGCCTGACACTACGTTTGCGGCTATGACCGACGAGAGCACCATCGCCGAAGCCGCGATCGGCATCTCGGAACGGCTCTATGCTCGGCTGGCCGAAACCACCGGAGTCATCGAGGACATGGTGGCCAGCCAGTCGCCGGAGCTGACCGGGGACCCGGCCCTGCTGGGGCTGCTGCACGCAACCGTGGCGGCCAATGTCGACACCTACTTCTCGGCGATCCGGCACAACATCCCGGTGGCCGATATCGCCGCTCCCGCCGTGGCACTCGAGCATGCCCGCCGGCTGGCGCAGCGCGGAGTGCCGGTGAACGCCCTGGTGCGCGGCTACCGGCTGGGCCACTCGATTGCGCTGCAACTGGTACTCGAGGAGATCCGCGCCGCCCAGTTGGAACCCGACCTGAGCCTGAGCGTGCTCGGGCAGATGTCGACGTTGATGTTCGGCTACATCGACGAGATGTCGCAGCAGGTGGTCGCCGTCTACCAGATCGAACGGGAGCGCTGGCTGGAGAGCCGAAATGCGGTGCGCGCGTTGCGGGTACGCGAGATCCTGTCCGGGGACAGCTTGGACGTCGATACGATGACGACCGCGATCCGTTACCCGCTGCGGCGAACCCACGTCGCGATCGTGGTGTGGTACCCCGACTCAGGCGGCGACCGGCTTTCCGCCGCAGAGGGTTTCATCAAGCACCTCGCCGAATCACTCGCGGTGCACGGCGCGCCGTTGTTCATCCCGGCCGACAACACCACCGGGTGGGCGTGGATTCCACTGCCTTCAACGACCTGGCCCGATGAACCCGGTGTGGTGGAACAGATTCGCGGCTATGCGTTGGCCGCGGCCGACGAACCGTGGGTCGCGATCGGTGATCCGATGCCCGGGGTCCAGGGCTTCCGCCGGTCGCATCAGCAGGCGCTGGCGGCTCACAGCCTGGCGGTCGCCTCCGGTTCGGCCCGGGTCAGCGCGGCGGGCGATCCGGGGTTGTCCGCCGCGGCACTGCTCGGCGGCGATGTCGAGGCGGCGCGGGCGTGGGTCGGCGAGGTGCTGGGCCCGTTGGCCTGCGCCACCGAGCCCGACGAGCGGCTGCGCGAAACCCTGCGGGTGTTCCTGCGGACCGGCTCCAGCTTCAAGGCGGCCGGTGAACTGCTGCACTTCCACGTCAACACCATGAAGTACCGCATCCAGCGGGCCGTCGAACGCCGCGGCCGCCCGATCGCCGAGGATCGCCTCGACGTCGAGATCGCGCTGCTGCTGTGCCAGTGGTACGGAACGGCGGTGTTGTCTGCGTTGTCTCCCGGAGACGAATAGCCGGCCGATTTCCGGCTGCGCGGGACGAGCGACGGCCGGGCACCGATACCTAACGTCGAGGTCATCAAAGCTATGACCAGGCGAAAGGTTGACATCGATGAGCACCGAAGTGGCCGGTGGGCCGGCGATCTGGCAGGACAAGAAACGTCATCTGTGGCTGTTGGGCCTATTCGTGCCCACCATGATGTTCCTGGTGCTGCCGCTGGTGTGGGCGATGAACAAGGCCGGCTGGCACACGGGGGCGCAGCTGCCGTTGTACATCGGGCCGATCCTGCTCTACGCGATCCTGCCGGCGCTGGACCTGTGGATCGGGGCCGACGGGCAGAACCCGCCGGATGAGGTGATGAGCGCGCTGGAGGACGACAAGTACTACCGCTACGCGACCTACGCCTACATCCCGTTCCAGTACGCCAGCGCCATCTTCGGCGCCTACCTGTTCACCGCATCGGACCTGGGCTGGCTCGGCTTCGACGGTTCGCTGGGCTGGCTGGGCAAGATCGGGGTGGCGATGTCCGCGGCGACGGTGGCCGGAGTCGGCATCAACACCGCCCACGAGCTGGGCCACAAGCGCGACTCGCTGGAGCGGTGGCTGTCCAAGATCACCCTCGCCCAGGTCTGCTACGGCCACTTCTACGTCGAGCACAACCGCGGCCACCACGTGCGGGTGGCCACCCCGGAGGACCCGGCGTCGGCGCGGTTCGGCGAGACGTTCTGGGAGTTCCTGCCGCGCAGCACCTGGGGCGGCATCCGCTCGGCGTGGGAGCTGGAGGCGCAGCGCGTCCGCCGGACCGGCAAGAACCCCTGGGACCCGCGGACCTGGGCGGGCAACGACGTGATCAACGCGCTGGCGATGTCAATCGTGTTCTGGGGCGTGATGATCGCGGTGTTCGGGGTGGCGCTGCTCCCCTACGTGCTGATCAACGCCTTCTACGGCTCGTCGCTGCTGGAGTCGGTGAACTACCTGGAGCACTACGGATTGGTGCGCCAGAAGCAGGCCGGCGGCCGTTACGAGCGCTGCACCCCGCAGCACAGCTGGAACTCCGACCACATGGTGACCAACCTGTTCCTCTACCACCTGCAGCGGCACAGCGATCACCACGCCAACCCGACCCGGCGCTACCAGACGCTGCGCAGCTTCGACGACTCGCCGAACCTGCCGGCCGGATATGGAGCACTCATTGGGGTGACGTACTTCCCGACGGTATGGCGCAAGCTGATGGACCACCGGGTGCTGGAGCACTACGCCGGTGACATCACCCGGGCCAACATCTCGCCGCGCCGCCGAGAGAAGATCCTGGCTCGTTACGGGGCGGTGGCCTGATGGCGAGCTACGGCTGCCCCGGCTGCGGGTACGTCTACGACGAGGCCACCGGTGCGCCCCGGGAGGGTTACCCGGCCGGCACACCCTGGCAGCAGATCCCCGACGACTGGTGCTGCCCGGACTGTGCGGTACGCGAAAAGGTGGATTTCGAAGTGATGGGAGTGAACTCATGACCGACTACAAACTGTTCCGCTGCCTGCAGTGCGGCTTCGAATACGACGAGGCCTTGGGCTGGCCGGAGGACGGCATCGACCCCGGCACCCGCTGGGCCGATATCCCCGAGGACTGGAGCTGCCCGGACTGCGGTGCGGCCAAGGCCGACTTCGAGATGGTGGAAGTGGTCCGGCCGTGACTGGGACGCTGATCGTCGGTGGCGGACTGGCCGCAGTCCGCACCGCCGAGCAACTGCGCCGCAACGGCTACGCCGATCCGATCACCATCGTCGGCGCCGAAGACCGTCCGCCGTATGACCGGCCGCCGCTGTCCAAGCAGATGCTGCGCGGCGAGGTGGATGATGTGGCGCTCAAGCCGGCCGCGTTCTACGCCGACAACGGGATTACGTTGCGGCTCGGCGTTGCCGCCCGCACCATCGACGCAGCGGCCCACACCGTGACGCTGGCCGACGACAAGGTGCTCGGCTACCACCAGCTGGTGATCGCCACCGGCCTGGTGCCCAACCGCATTCCAACGTTCCCCGACCTGGACGACATCTGTGTACTGCGGTCGCTGGATGACTGTGTGGCACTTCGGGATCGGGCTGCGACTGCGCGTCAGGTTGTCGTCGTCGGCGCCGGTTTCATCGGCTGCGAGGTCTCGGCCAGCCTGCGCAGTGCGGGCGCGGCGGTGGTTCTGGTGGAGCCGCAGGCCACGCCGCTGGCCTCGGTGCTCGGCGAGCAGGTCGGGACGTTGATCACCCGGCTGCATGCGGCCGAGGGCGTCGACGTGCGCACGGGCGTGGGGGTCGTCGAGGTCTCTGGGACCCAGCGAGTCGAGTCGGTGACACTGTCCGACGGTTCGGTGATCCCGGCCGATCTGGTGGTGGTCGGGATCGGGTCGCGCCCGGCCTCGGACTGGCTGGCCGACAGCGATATCACGGTGGCCGACGGCATCGTCTGCGATGCGGTCGGGCGCACCAGCGCCGTTGATGTCTGGGCGCTCGGCGACGTGGCGTCGTGGGACGGTGTGCGCGTAGAGCATTGGAGCAATGTCGCCGAACAGGCCAGAACCCTGGTGTCGGCGATGCTAGGCCTGGATGCGATGGCCCCGGCGGGCGTGGCGTACTTCTGGAGCGACCAGTACGACGTCAAGATCCAGTGCCTGGGCCACCCGCGGGTTGGCGACACCGTGCACCTGGCAATGGATGACGGACGCCGGTTCCTGGCGTACTACGAGCGCGACGGGGCACTGGCCGCCGTGGTGGGCGCCGGCATCCCCGAGCAGATCCGCACGGCGCGTAGCAAGATCGCCGCGGGGGCGCCGATCACCGAGGTGCTGCAGCCGGTTTAGGGGCTTGGGGGCGCCAGCCGCGCGACCTCAGGGCGGCGGTGACGCGCTGGACGACGTCGTGCGGGCGGTCCTCGTTGATCACCCTGATGTTGATCCAGCCGAGGTTTTCCACCTTGCGCTGGCGCCGGTGGTCCCGGACGTATTGCGGACGGCTCGTGCGGTGTTGATCCCCGTCGTACTCGGCGGAGACTCGATATTTCTCCCACCCCAGATCGAGCCAGGCGAACGGTTGATAGCCCCGCTCGATCACCGGAATCTGCGTCGTCGGGATCGGCAGGCCGGCATCGATCAGCAGCAGTCGCAGCGAGCTCTCCTTGGGTGAGGCCGCACCGAAATCGACGAGCGGAAGAGCCACGCGCAGCCGTCGTAAACCCCGCGCACCGCGATGGCGCTTGATCAGCAGCAGCACGTCCTCGGTGCTGAACGGAGTGGCGCGGCCCAGGGCGTCCATCCGGGCCACCGCCTTGCCGCGGGGCAGGTGGCGGGCCAGGTCGTAGGCGGTGCGGGCGGGCGTGGTGACCCGGATGCCGGCGACTTTGGTGACCTCGTCTGCGGCCAGGGTTTCGTTGCGGGCGATCAGGCCTGATTGCGATCGGGTATTGGGCGCTACGAGCTCGATGTCCACGTCGGCATCGACCCACTGAGCCCCGTGTAAGGCGGATGCGGCCACCCCGGCGATCACCCCGGTGCGTCCGGAGGCGAGCCAGGCCGCGACAGTCCGATCACGCACGGTGGGCGTCACGTCTTTGCGCAGGTAGATACCGCGGTAGATGGGGCGATACCAGCGCCGGAGCTCGTGCCGGGTCAGGTGGCCGGCGGCGATCGCCTCGCTGCCGACGAAGACCCTGTCCATGGCGGGATGGTGCCAGCGGGTACCGACACGTCCCCGAGACCGACGTTTTGCAGGAAAAGTGCGAGAAGAGACCTGCAAAACGTCGGTCTCGCGGGGAAAGGGGTGAGGCGGGCGCGGCGGGTGGAGGGAATCAGGCCATGGCGCGGCGGCCGGTGAAGGCCCGACCCAGCGTCAGCTCGTCGGCGAACTCCAGGTCACCGCCCATCGGCAGCCCGGACGCCAGGCGCGTCACGCTCAACCCCGGGATGTCGCGCAGCATCCGCACCAGGTAGGTGGCGGTGGCCTCGCCCTCGGTGTTGGGGTCGGTGGCGATGATGACCTCGTTGACGTCGACGCCGTCGATGCGCTCCCCGACCCGGTTCAGCAGCTCACGCACCCGCAACTGCTCGGGGCCGATCCCCGACAGCGGATCCAACGCGCCGCCGAGCACGTGGTAGCGGCCGCGGAACTCCCGGGTGCGCTCGATGGCGGCGACGTCCTTGGGTTCCTCGACGACACAGATCTGGGCCAGGTCCCGGCGCGAGTCCGCGCAGATCCGGCAGCGCTCGGCGTCGGAGACGTTGCCGCACACCTCGCAGAACCGCACCCCGTCGCGGACCTTCGCCAGCACCGCGGTGAGCCGGTCGATGTCCGACGGCTCCACCGACAGCAGGTGAAACGCGATCCGCTGGGCGCTCTTGGGACCGATTCCCGGCAGCTTGCCCAGCTCGTCGATCAGGTCCTGGACCGGACCCTCGAACACCTAGGCCCCCGGCATGCCGAGCGCGTTGCCCATCCCGCCCGCCAGCGGGGAGAGCCGCTGCTGAGCCAGCGTCTGCGCCTTCTTGGACGCGTCGGCGAGCGCGCCGACGATCAGGTCCTGCAACGTGTCGATGTCCTCGGGGTCGACGACCTTCGGGTCGATCTGCACCGCGAGCACCTCGCCGCTGCCGTTGGAGGTGACCTTGACCAGGCCGTTTCCGGCTTCCCCGTGCACCTCGGTGACGGCCAGCTCCTGCTGCGCGGCCAGCAGTCGCTGCTGCATCTGCTGAGCCTGGGCCAGCAGCGCCGACATGTCGGGCGGGCCTCCTGGTTGCATGACACTCCCCTTGCTTCGGTGGTCTCGACTTGGTTGCGGCTTGGTTCCAGCTGGAGACCCGGTGCGTGTGAGATTCCCAGCGTAGTCGGCGTGAGCCTACGTTGGCGGCGTGCGTGTACCTGTTACCTCGCGTGTCGGCATCGCGATCACCACCGGACTGCTGGTGGCCGCCGCGGTGCCCGGCGCCCCATTGTCGTCGGCCGCTCCCAGCAGCATCGCCGGCATGATCGTGTTCCTCGACCCCGGGCACAGCGGCGTCAGTGACCCCGCGACCATCGGGCGCCAGGTGACCAACGGCCGGGGCGGCACGAAGAACTGCCAGACCAGCGGCACCACCACCAACAGCGGCTATCCCGAGCACAGCTTCGCCTGGGACACCACCCTGCGAATCCGCCAGGCCCTCAACTCCGCCGGCGTGCGCACCGCGATGTCCCGCGGCGACGACAACGGGCCGGGTCCGTGCGTCGACGCGCGCGCCGCGATGGCCAACTCCCTGCACCCCAACGCCATCGTGTCCATCCACGCCGACGGCGGGCAGGCCGGCGGCCGCGGATTCCACGTCAACTACTCGGCGCCCGCGCTCAACCCGGCCCAAGAGGGCCCGGCGGTGCGGTTCGCCCAGACGATGCGCAGCCAACTGCAGGCCGCCGGGATTCCGCCGGCCAACTACATCGGCAGCGACGGCCTGAAGGGGCGCGCGGATCTGGCCGGGCTGAACCTGGCCGAGTACCCGTCGATCCTGGTGGAGCTGGGCAACATGAAGAATCCGGCCGACGCGGCCCTGATGGAGAGCCCGGCTGGCCGGCAGCGCTACGCCGACGCCGTCGTCCGCGGTATCGCCGCGTACCTGAGCACCCAGGCGGCGACTCCGTAGGGGGTGCACGGCCACCGATCCGCCGCTAGCTTGGATGGTGATGTCTGTTCGGCCGGCCGAAACTCCGACATCCCACTCGCAGGGGGTGCGGCGGCTGCTGGACAGCTACCGGGCGATCCCGGACACCGCACCGGTCCGGCTGGCCAAGTCCACCTCCAACCTGTTCCGGGCGCGCGCCCAGGGCCCCGCAGCCGGCCTGGACGCCTCGGGGCTGACCGATGTGCTGGGCGTCGACCCGGAGGACCGCACCGCCGAAGTGGCCGGCATGTGCACCTACGAGGATCTGGTCGCCGCCACCCTGCCGTTCGGCCTGGCGCCGCTGGTGGTTCCGCAGTTGAAAACAATCACGATGGGCGGTGCGGTCAGCGGGCTGGGGATCGAGTCGACGTCGTTCCGCAACGGCCTGCCCCATGAGTCCGTGCTGGAGATGGATGTGCTCACCGGCGCCGGCGAACTGCTGACGGTATCGCGCGACCAGCATGAGGACCTGTTCCGGGCTTTCCCGAACTCCTATGGCACGCTGGGATATTCGACCCGGCTGCGGATCGAGCTGGAACCGGTCAAACCGTTCGTCGCATTGCGGCACATCAGGTTCGACGACCTCGATGACCTGGTGGCGACCATGGATCGGATCATCGACACCGGTGGCCTCGACGGGGATCCGGTGGACTACCTCGACGGCGTGGTGTTCAGTCCGCGAGAAAGCTATCTGTGTGCGGGATTCCAGACCGAAACCCCTGGTGCCGTCAGCGACTACACCGGCCGCGACATCTACTATCGCTCGATCCAGCACGCGCAGGGGATCAAGGATGACCGGCTGACCATCAGCGACTATCTGTGGCGCTGGGACACCGACTGGTTCTGGTGCTCGCGGGCGTTCGGGGCGCAGCGCCCGCTGGTGCGGCGCATCTGGCCTCGCCGCTACCGGCGCAGCAGCGTCTACTGGAAGCTGATCGGCTACGACCAGCGCTTCTCCATCGCCGACCGCATCGAGAAGCGCAGTGTGCGCCGGCCGGCCGCTGCTCTACGGGAACGGGTGGTGCAGGACATCGAGATTCCGCTGGGGCGTTGCCGGGAGTTCCTGGACTGGTTCTTCGCCCACGTGCCGATCGAGCCGGTGTGGCTGTGCCCGTTGCGACTGCGCAACGAGGAGGACTGGCCGCTGTACCCGATCCGGCCCAGCGGCACCTACGTCAACGTCGGGTTCTGGTCGTCGGTGCCGGCCGGCGCCACCGAGGGAATCACCAACCGCCTGATCGAGGCGAAGGTCAGCGAACTCGACGGACACAAGTCATTGTATTCCGACTCCTATTACACCAGAACGGAATTCGACGCGCTCTACGGCGGCGAGGCCTATCGGAAGGTCAAGCAGGCCTACGACCCCGACGCACGACTGCTGGACCTCTACGCCAAGGCGGTGCAACGACGATGACCATCCACAGCGAGAAGACGCAAACCCTGACCGGCAGGTTGAGCCTGGCCCGGGTACTGGAGATCCTGGCCACCGACGGCCACCTGCCGCTGCGGTTCACCGCCTACGACGGCAGCATCGCCGGGCCGAAAGACGCGCCGCTGGGCCTGGATCTGCTGACACCGCGCGGCACCACCTATCTGGCCACCGCGCCGGGCGATCTGGGCATGGCCCGCGCCTACATCGCCGGAGATCTGGGTCTGCACGGCGTCCATCCCGGCGACCCGTATCGGCTGCTCAAGGCACTCGCCGAGGAACTGCATTTCCGCCGGCCCCCGCCGCGTGTGCTGGCCAACATCGTCCGTTCGATCGGCTTCGAGCACCTGGTGCCGATCCCGCCGCCGCCCCAGGAGGCCCGCCCACGGTGGCGGCGTGTCGCGGAAGGATTGCGGCACAGCAGAACCCGGGACGCCGATGCCATCGGGCACCACTACGACGTGTCCAACGACTTCTACGAATGGGTGCTGGGTCCGTCGATGACCTACACCTGCGCGGTCTACCCGCATCCGGAGGCGACGCTGGAGCAGGCTCAGGAGAACAAGTATCGGCTGATCTTCGACAAGCTGCGGCTGCGCCCCGGTGACCTGTTGCTGGACGTCGGCTGCGGCTGGGGCGGCATGGTGCGCTACGCCGCGCGACACGGGGTGCACGCTATCGGCGCGACCCTGTCGGCCGAGCAGGCCCGGTGGGCGCAGCGCGCGATCGCCGACGACGGCGTGGCCGACCTGGCCGAGGTACGCCACTGCGACTACCGCGACGTGCGGGAGACCGAGTTCGACGCCGTCTCCTCGATCGGGATGACCGAGCACATCGGCGTCGCCAATTACCCCGAATACTTCGGCTTCCTCAAGTCCCGGCTGCGCCCCGGCGGATTGTTGCTCAACCACTGCATCACCCGGGCGGACAACAAGTCTCACGCGACGGCGGGTGAGTTCATCGACCGCTATGTGTTCCCGGACGGCGAGTTGGCGGGTTCGGGCCGCGTCATCAGCGAGATCCAGGATGCCGGCCTGGAGGTACTGCACTCCGAGAATCTCCGCAACCATTACGAGCTGACCCTGCGCGACTGGTGCGCCAACCTGGTGGCGCACTGGGACTCCGCCGTCGCCGAGGTCGGCCTGGCCACCGCCAAGGTGTGGGGCCTGTACATGGCCGGGTCACGACTGGGGTTCGAGCACAACGTGATTCAGCTGCATCATGTGCTGGCGCGCAGCGGCGGCGGGGACGTCGCAGGCCTGCCGCTGCGGCCGTGGTGGCGCCCCTGACCGGCGTCTGACGGCCGGGTGAATTCCGCGTGTGCGGGTTGACACAGCCACCCGAGATACTTAGGTTAGGCTCTGTTTTGCTCAGGGGGAGCAAAGCGCCGCATCAGTGCAATTCGCACATCGGTGCTAACGGGGACGGGGGGACTTTGTCATGTCTGAAATTCGTCGGGGTGCAAGGTTGCGTAACACCCGCACGATGATGGGGGTGGCCGCCACGGCCGGCGCGTTCATGGCGTTCGGCCTGGCACCGGCGGCACATGCCGACGGCGAGCTGGACGGGATCTTCGACCTGCTGACTCCGGCCGGCTTCACCGGTGGCGAGCCGGATCTGGTCGTCCAGGATCTGAGCGCGGGCTTCGCCCCGGCCACATTCGCACTGCCCGCCGAAGGCGGACTGTTCGGCGGACCGATCGACTACGCCCAGCTGTACGACCAGTTCTTCTACACGCCGATGCACGACCTGGGACAGGCCTGGCTCACCAGCCCGTTCGGCAGCATGTTCGCCGACGCCCTCAACCAGATGGCCGGCCAGAACCTGATCGGCAACGGTGCCGACGGCATCGACGGCGGCACCCTGGAGCAGGCGGCCGGCGGCAATGGCGGCCTGTGGTTCGGTGACGGCGGCGACGGAGGCACCTCGGCCGACGGCGTCGGCGGCGTCGGCGGCAACGCCGGAAGCTTCGGCAACGGCGGCGACGGCGGTGCGGGCGCCAGCGGCGTGGTCCTGCTGGGCGGCGCGGGCGGCAGCGGCGGCGACGGTGGGGCCGGTGGAACCTTCATGGGCAACGGTGGAGCCGGCGGGGCCGGCGGCAACGGCGCCGCGGGCCTGACGACCGCATTGTTCGGTACTGGGCACGACGGCGGGGCCGGCGGCAACGGCGGCGACGCGCGCGGTCTGTTCTTCGGCAACGGCGGTGCCGGCGGCATCGGCGGCACCGGTGGGGACGGACTGTCCGGGGCGCCCAGTGTGCTGGGGCTGGCCGGCTCGGCCGGTGGTGCCGGCGGTGCTGCCGGCCTGGGCGGCAACGGCGGCGACGCGGCACGCTTCGGCGACGGCGGGATCGGCGGGGCCGGCGGTAACGGCGGAGCCGGTGGAATCGGCGGCCCGGGCGTGCTGCCCGCCGACGGGTTCGCCGGCGGTGCCGGTGGCGCGGCCGGCGACGGTGGTGTCGGTGGGGCCGGTGGCTCGCTCTACGGCAACGGCGGAACCGGCGGCCTCGGCGGCAACGGCGGCATGGGTGGCACGGGCGGCTTCGGTTTCCTGGGTGTGCTCAATCAGCCGGGCCTGATCAACGGTGACGGCGGCAACGGCGGCGCCGGTGGCGCGGGCGGTGCGGCCGGTGTCGGCGGTGCTGGTGGCACCGCGTCGGCCGGTCTGGGCGGCAACGGCGGGGCCGGTGGCCTCGGCGGCGGCGGCGGCAAGGGCGGCGCGGGCGGTCTGGGCGCCATCGGAGTTCTCGGGATCGGCACCACCGGAGCCGGCGGTGACGGCGGCAACGGCGGTGCGGCCGGTGTCGGCGGTGCGGGCGGCAACGGTGGCGCCGGCGGAGTCGGCTCGTCCGGCGACGGCACCGGCGGAGCCGGTGGCCGCGGTGGCGCCGGTGGCGGCAGCGGCAGTGGCGGCAACGGCGGGCTGGGCGTCATCAACATCGGCGGCCAGTCCGGTGGCAACGGCGGCGACAGCCCGATCGGCGGGGCCGGCGGCGACGGCGGCGACGGCGGCGCGAACGGTGGCGCAGCAGGTGCGGGGGGCGCCGGCGGCGCCGGTGGCACAGCAGGCGCCGGTGGCCTGGGCGTACTCGGTTCCGGCGGTCTGCTCGGGACCGGCGATCCCGGCACGGCCGGCGGCAACGGCGCGGCCGGAGCCAAGGGCACCGCGGGCTGATATCGAATCGAAGCGGCCGCCGGCTGACCCTGGGTCAGCCGGCGGCCGTTTCGTTTCAGAGCGGCTACCGCACCGGTGATTCCGGCCGTCGCGCGAAGGCCGGTGCCCGCTCCGGGCGCACCCCGACGCCGACGAAGTAGGCCGGAATCGCCGACAGCCAGGGCAGTTTGGCCATGACGGCTCCCAGGCTCGCCGGGGGACGCAGCTCCCTGCCGCGCAGGATCGGGGTGAGTCCGCGGTGCAGCACCCGCTGCGCGGACTGCGTGACCACGGTGGGAAACGCCCGGCGCCGCTGCACGGCCGCCAGGTCCCGCCGGGTCACGTGTCCGTTCCGCAGCGGTTCGGCCAGGATCGTCGCGGCGGCCACCGCGTCCTGCACCGCCAGGTTGATGCCGACCCCGCCGACCGGGGACATCGCGTGCGCGGCGTCGCCGATGCACAGCAGCCCGTCGACGCTCCAGTGGCGCAACCGATTCACCCGCACGTCAAGGTGTTTCACGTCGTCCAGGCTGCGCAGCGCTGACACGTCAGCCTCCGGGATGAGTTCGAGGACGTCCCGGCGGAATGCCTCGATGCCACGCGCCCGCAGCGCGGCGTCGCCACCCTTGTTCCCCAGGTAGGCGACCTGAAAATAGCCCTCGCGTGGAATCATGATCGCGGCTCGGCCGGGGCCGAGGCGCGGTAGCAGCGTGGGTTGCGCATCACCGGGATTGGGCAGGCGAAACCACCACACGTCGAAGTTCACCGGAAACTCGCGAGCGCTCAGGCCGGCCTCCTGGCGCGCGACCGAGGTCCGGCCGTCGCAGGCCACCGTCAGCCCGGCACGCAGTTCGCCGGGGCCGTCGGGACCCCGGTAGCTCACCCCGACCACCCGGCCGTCCTCGTGCAGAAGGCCGGTGACCTCCGTGCGCATCCGCAAGGTGAAAGTCGGTTCGCCCTGGGCGGATTCGGCGAGCAGGTTGAGCAGATCCCACTGCGGCACCATCGCGACATAGGGGTGCGGCTGGCGCCGCAGCCGGCCGAAGTCGACCATCGTCACGCTGCGCCCGGCTACGTCGAGGGTGACCTGGTGGATCTGGCTGTGCGCCAGCGTGCTGAATCGATCCCACAGCCCGAGCTCCTCGAGGAGTCGCAGCGTGGTGGGGTGCACGGTGTCGCCGCGGAAGTCACGCAGGAAATCGGGGTGCTTCTCCAGCAACGTCACCCGAACGCCGGCGCGGGCCAACAGCAGGCCGAGCACCATTCCGGCGGGACCGCCGCCGACGATGGCGCAGTCGGTTGTTTCGATCATGTCGCCCATCGCGATGCACGTTACCCGGGTGGGCGCCCTAGCTGTCGCTGATTGGGCGGGCGCCCAGTTCGTTCTGCAGCAGCTCCAGCGCGACCTCTTCGGGGTCGCGGCGCGGCGCGGGATCCGAGCCGTCGGCGTCCCGGGCGGCCTCGGCCAGCATGGCTTCCTCATCGGCCCGCCGAACCGAGGCCGGATCGAATGCGGGTGCCGAGGACGACGATGCGGCCTCCGGTGGGGGCCCACCGGCCTCGCAGCGCACCCGCCAGTTCACCCCCAGGGCGTCCTTGAGCGCCTCGATGATCACGTCGGCGTTGCGCTGTTCGGACAGCCGCCTGGCCAGCGGCGCCGACTCGTGGGTCAGCACCAGGGTGTTGCCGTCTACGGCGCGCACGGTGGCGCCGGCCAGCATCACCTCGGTGGTGCGGCTGCGCTGGCGCACCTTGTCGCGCACCGTGGGCCACATCGCGCGCACCGCGGCGGCGTCGGGCTCGCCCGGCACTGCCGCTGCGGGGGCCGGTTCGGGAGCGGGTTCGGGGGGTGCCGGCGTGGGTGCGGGCTCTGGTGGCGGTGCGGCCTCGGGCTCGGGCGGCGGCTCCGGGGCCGGTTCGGGCGGAGG
>NZ_CP083986.1:4849302-4850673 GCF_020172685.1 [Mycobacterium] nativiensis
GGGGCCGGACGCCGCGCCGCTGAGCGCGGTCACCAAGGGCGCCGGCAACAGGGCCGGCGACGGCTACGACGGTGCGGTGCAGGGCAGCGTCGTCGCCACCTATCTGCACGGGCCGTGCCTGGCCCGCAACCCGGAACTGGCCGATCTGCTGCTGTCGAAGGTGGTCGGCGAGCTGGCGCCCCTGGAACTGCCGGAAGTGGACGTGTTGCGCCGCGAACGGCTGGCTGCGCCCCGGCGGGTCTGACTACGGTCGGACCATGACCGATCAGAGCGCCCCGGATGGCCCAGTGGCTGAGGCCGCGATCGCAATCTCCCAGCGCCTCTACGATCGCCTGGCCGAGACCATCGGGGTCATCGAGGATCTGGTCGCCAAGGAGTCACCGGACCTCACCAGCGACTCGTCGCTGCTGCAGCTGCTGCACGAGACCGTGTCGGCGAACGTCGACACATACTTCTCGGCGATCCGCCACAACATTCCGGTGGCTGACATCGCGGCACCGCCGGTAGCCCTGGAACACGCGCGCCGGCTGGCGCAGCGCGGGGTGCCGGTCAACGCGTTGGTCCGCGGCTATCGGCTGGGCCACTCGGTGGCGCTGCAATTGGTGCTGGCCGAGATCCGTTCCGCCGAACTGGATCCGGACCTGAGTCTGAGCGTCCTCGGCACTATGTCGGCGCTCATGTTCGGCTATATCGACGAGATGTCGCAGCAGGTGTCCGCCGTCTACCAAGCCGAGCGGGAACGCTGGCTGGAAAGTCGAAATGCGGTGCGCGCGTTGCGGGTCCGCGACATCCTTGCCGATGAGAGCAGCGACGTCGACGCGATGACAACAGCGATCCGTTACCCGCTACGGCGCACCCATGCCGCGATCGTGGTGTGGTACCCCGATTCGGCCGGCGACCGACTGGCCGCCGCGGAGGGTTTTATCAAGCACCTCGCCGAGTCGCTGCCGGTGCAAGGGGCACCGCTGTTCGTCCCGGCCGACAGCGCATGCGGGTGGGCGTGGCTTCCGCTGCCCTCGGACGCCACAGACGATGTGGTGGAACAGATCCGCGCCTGCGCACTCGCCGCGGAAGGCGAGCCGTGGGTGGCGATCGGTGATCCGCTGCCCGGCGTCGAGGGTTTCCGCCGATCGCACCAGCAGGCCCTGGCGGCCCACGCCCTGGCGGTCGCCTCCGGCGCTACCGCGAACCGGGTCAGTGCGGCCGGGGACCCCGGACTGTCCGCGGCGGCGCTACTCGGCGGGGACAACCTGACCGCCGCGCGGGCCTGGGTCGCCGAGGTGCTCGGCCCGCTGGCCTGTGCGACCGAGAGCGACGGCCGGTTGCGCGACACCCTGCGGGTGTTCCTGCGCACCGGATCGAGCTTCAAGG
>NZ_CP083986.1:4850773-4852110 GCF_020172685.1 [Mycobacterium] nativiensis
ACGGCAATAACGTCACGGCCAGCCTGACATATCGGGAACTCGACGACGAAGCTCGGGCAGTTGGAGCCGGTCTCCAGCGGCAGGGCGCTGCCGGGCAAAGGGTGCTGGCGATCTGTCGGCCGGGCCTGGACAGCATCATCAGCATCTTCGGCTGCTTTTACGCTGGGGCGATCGCGGTGCCCGTCGACACGCCGCTGGCCCGCCTGAAGCTGGTCGCGCCCGATGCGCAGGCCACCTTCGCGGTGGCAACCTCCACCACCCAAACCCAACTTCAGATGGCGGCCGCCGATGTGCCCGGCATGTCGGCGCTGCGGTGGTGCGCCATCGACCAAGCCGTCGCCCCCGAAACGTGGCAGGCGCCCGACATCGACCCGAGCAGCACGGCGATGATCCAGTACACCTCCGGTTCGACAAAGTCACCCAAGGGTGTGGTGGTGACGCACGGCAACCTCATGCACAACCTGGAATCCATCCGGCGGGCCTACCACGGCAACGAGGATGAGACGTGCGTCTACTTCCTGCCGCAGCAGCATGACATGGGGCTGATCGGCGGGGTCCTGGAGATGATCTACGTCGGCTGCACCACCGTATTGATGTCGCCGATCGTCTTCTTCCAGCGGCCGATGGCGTGGCTGGAAGCGATGTCTCGGTTCCGCGCCAACACGACCGCAGCACCCAACAGCGCCTACCGGTTGTGCGTCAAACAAAGCACCCCCGAGCAGCGCGCGGCACTGGATCTGTCGCACTGGACCACCGCCGCGAGCAGTTCCGAACCGATCAGTGCATCGACCATTCAGGAGTTCGCCGACGCGTTCGCTCCGGCCGGATTCCGCATTGAGGCGTTTCTCGCGTGCTATGGCCTGGCCGAGGCCACCCTGCTGGTCTCCGCAGACCCCACTCCTGGCGTCGCCGGCGTCCGCTACGTGGACAGCAAGGCGCTGAGCGAGAACCGCACCGTCGACGTCGACGCCACCACCGACGCCGTCGCAGTGGTCAGCTGCGGCCCACCGGTGTACGGCCAACGGGTCGTGATCGCCGACCCGGAGACTCGCCGCCTACTGGGACCGGACGAGGTCGGCGAGATCTGGGTGTCCGGCCCCAGTGTTGGGCAGGGGTATTGGGATCGGCCGATAGAGAACGCACACAGCTTCGCCGGTTTCCTGTCGGACACCGGTGAAGGCCCCTTCCTGCGGACCGGCGACATGGGATTCCTGTGCCAGGGTGAGGTATTCGTCACCGGGCGCTGGAAAGACCTCATCACCATCGGCGACAGCAATTACTTCCCGAACTACATCGAGCCGACTGTGCAGGACAGCCATCCGGCGTTGCTGCCCGAC
>NZ_CP083986.1:4852210-4852309 GCF_020172685.1 [Mycobacterium] nativiensis
ATGTGTGGCTAACGTTTACTCAGTCTTCATCGAGTATGCATAGCGCTGATAACATAGTCTAATCAAGTCTTGTCTTTTTTTTTTTAATGATCAGCCGCA
>NZ_CP083986.1:4852346-4886255 GCF_020172685.1 [Mycobacterium] nativiensis
AGATGTGTATAAGAGACAGGGCCTGAGCGGGGGCCTGGGAACGGCGGGTGAACTGCTTGCCCGATCCAGCCGGGCGTGATCCCGCCGCGGGCGCCGAGCGATCCGGAGCGGACGGCGCCGGCCGGGCCGACGCCGCAGGAGCCGACCCCGGGATCGACATGTCCAGCCGGCCCTCGATGCGCTCCACCCGCTGCAGCAGGGCGGCTTCGGTGTCCGCGGCCGACGGCAGCAGCAGCCGGGCGCACACCACCTCCAGCAGCAGCCGTGGGGCCGTCGCGCCGCGCATCTCGCCGAGGCCGGCGTGCACCACCTCGGCGTAACGGGCCAGCGTGGCCGAACCCAGCCGAGCGGCCTGCTCGTACATCCGCTCCAGCATGTCCTCCGGCGCGTCGACCACGCCCTTGGCCACTGCGTCGGGAACCGCCTGCAGCACAATCAGATCGCGGAACCGCTCCAACAGGTCGATGGCGAACCGCCGCGGATCGTGCCCGGCATCAACCACCGCTTCGACAGCCCCGAACACCGACGCCGCATCCCCGGCGGCCAGGGCGTCGACCGCTTCGTCGATCAGGGCGACGTCGGTGGCACCCAACAGGCCCAGCGCCCGCTGGTAGTGCACGTGGCTGATGTTGGGGCTGCCATCCATTGGCTCCGAACCGGCCAGCAACTGGTCGAGCACCGACAGGGTGTCACGTGGCGAGCCGCCGCCGGCCCGGATCACCAGCGGGAACACCGCGTCGTCGACGGCGACCTGCTCCTGCTCGCAGATCCGCCCGATCAACTCACGCATGGTCCGCGGCGCCAGCAGCCGGAACGGATAGTGGTGGGTTCGGGACCGGATGGTGGGCAGCACCTTCTCCGGCTCAGTGGTGGCGAACACGAAGATCAGGTGGTCCGGCGGCTCCTCGACGATCTTGAGCAGCGCGTTGAAACCCGCGGTGGTCACCATGTGCGCTTCGTCGATGATGAAGATCCGGTACCGCGACTGAGCCGGTGCGTAGAAGGCCCGGTCCCGCAGATCCCGGGTGTCGTCGACGCCGCCGTGGCTGGCGGCGTCGAGCTCGACGACGTCGATGCTGCCCGGCCCGTTGGGCGCCAGCGCCACGCACGAGTCGCAGGTCCCGCACGGCGTGGGAGTGGGGCCGGCGGCACAGTTCAGCGAGCGGGCCAGGATGCGCGCCGACGACGTCTTACCGCAGCCACGCGGCCCGGAGAACAGGTAGGCGTGGTTGATGCGGCCCGCCGCCAAGGCGGTGCACAGCGGTTCGGTGACGTGCTCCTGCCCCACTACTTCGGCGAAGGTTGCCGGCCGGTACTTGCGGTAGAGCGCCACGCCAGCAGGTTACTTGCTCGGGCCGACGACGGTGCAGGCCCGGCTGACAGCGCGCTACAGCTTCGGCCGGAGATAGCCCAAGGTGTTGTACGCGGGGTTGAAGTCACGCCAGTTCAACGTCACGAACAACCGGCCGCCGGAGTTCTGCTCGGCGGTCTCGTACCGGAACAGGAAGCCGTTCCGTTGGACGGCCGTGACCACCGCGGCATGCCCGTGTTCGCTGACGAACCCCCCGGGGCCGTAGACGACGATGTCCCCGACATGCGGCTCGTTCGTACCGCCGGCGAACGGAACCTGCTCAAAGAACTGCGCCAGCCCATTGGTCGGGAAGTGCTCGTAGAGATCGAAGGCATTGCCGCTGGAATCCCTATTTCGCCACGGAAAGCCCAGCGCCTGAATGTATTGCTGAATAAGCGGATAGCACTGGCCGTCGCCGTACATCACCGGATTTCCCAGCGCGGCGTCGGCAGCGGCGCTCCGGTAGACGTCGAGTTCCTCGGCGATCTTCGGCGGCAATGCAGCGGCCTCGTCGGTGCCGGCGGCCGGTGCCTGCACCGACGAATGCTCAACCGGATCCGCCCGGCTCGGGGCGTACGCCGCGGGCACCAGGCCCAGCCCAAAGACGCTTATCGCCACCGCCGCACAGCGCCAGAAGCTGACCTTGATCGCCATTCCCCGGGCCTCCCCCAGCGCTTCAGCGGGCCCCAACCCCGAGACCGACGTTTTGCAGACATGCTCTCGCACTTTGTCTGCAAAACGTCGATCTCGGGGTTATTGGAAGGCCAGCTCAGGCCAGCATCGACTCGGCGGCGGCCAGCAACGCGCAGGTGGCCAGACCGTCGACGGCGTCGCGCAGGTCGTCGGTCGAGGGGAACGACGGGGCGATGCGGATGTTCTTGTCCTCGGGGTCCTTGCGGTACGGGAACGACGCCCCGGCCTCGGTGACCGCGATCCCGGCCTCCTTGGCCAGCGCGACGGTGCGACGCGCGGTGCCCGGCCAGACGTCCAGGCTGATGAAGTAGCCGCCCTTGGGGTCGGTCCACGACGCGATCTTGGTGTCACCGAACCGGTCCGCCAGAATCTCGGCGGCCAGCGCGAACTTCGGCGCGAGGATCTCCTGGTGGCGGCGCATGTGCAGCCGCACCCCGTCGGCGTCGCCGAAGAATCGCAGGTGCCGCAGCTGGTTGACCTTGTCCGGGCCGATCGAGCGCTTGCCGGCGTACTGCAGGTACCAGGCGATGTTGCCCAGCGAGCCGCCGAAGAAGCTGACCCCGGCCCCGGCGAAGGTGATCTTCGAGGTGGAGGCGAACACGTAGGGCCGGTTGGGGTTTCCGGCGGCGGCGGCCAGCCCAAGTACGTCGATCTGGTGGGGGAACTCGGTGGTCAGGGTGTGCACCGCGTAGGCGTTGTCCCAGAACAGCCGGAAGTCCGGCGCGGCGGTCTGCATCTGCACCAGCCGGCGCACCGTCTCCCACGAGTAAGTGATGCCGGTCGGGTTGCCGAACACCGGCACCGTCCACATGCCCTTGATCGCCGGGTCGGCGGCGACGAGTTCCTCGATCAGGTCGACGTCCGGTCCGTCCTCGCGCATGCCGATCGGGATCATCTCGATGCCCAGCGTCTCGGTGATCGCGAAATGCCGGTCATAGCCGGGCACCGGGCACAGGAACTTGACGACCGGCTCGTCCTTCCAGGGCCGCGGCGAGTCCACGCCGCCGTGCAGCATCGAGTAGACGACGACGTCGTGCATGAACTCCAGGCTGGCGTTGTTGCCCGCGATCAGGTTGGGCACCGCGATGCCGAGCAGCTCGCCGAAGATCGCCCGCAGCTCGGTCAGGCCGTGCAGGCCGCCGTAGTTGCGGGTGTCGGTGCCGTCATCGGCGCGGAAGTCCCCGGCGCCCGGCAGGGCGAGCAGCCCGTTGGCCAGGTCGAGCTGTTCGGGCGCGGGCTTGCCGCGGGTGAGGTCCAAGGACAGTTTCTTGGCCTGTAGCTCGGCATAGGCGCGCTGGTAGCTCTCGTGTTGAGCGACCAAGTCGGCACGGCTGAGGTTCTGCAACGACACGGGTGCGCCTTTCACCGTCGAAGGCCCGACACATAAGGGGACCCCGCGCACCCGCCAGAGCCCATTGACCCTTGCTGCCTTCCGGCCCTGGGGGAGTTCACAGGATAGACGCCGCGCGGGGTCCACAGGCGAGTCTAGCGGTGGTCGTGAGCGCGACGAAGTCGGGCGCTTGGCAGTCCCCCGCCATCAGGTCGGCAGCCACCGGGGGCGACGAGCGCGCGGGCGCGATCGGGTCTCCGCTACCATTGCCGACGGAGGATTCGCCTAGTGGCCTATGGCGCTCGCCTGGAACGCGGGTTGGGTTAATAGCCCTCAGGGGTTCAAATCCCCTATCCTCCGCACCCGATTCGGGTGCGACCGGACTGCGGTACCGAGCTCCGGTCGCACCCGAATCATCCGTTGACCAGTGAGGGAGATGGCGTGAGTCGCACCGTCGCCACGGTTTGGCACGCGTCGCTCTCGACTCTCGCCGCCATCTTGTACTTCCTGTTCGTGCTGCCCCGGTGGTGGGAGCTGACCGGCTTCACCCCGCACGTGGTGGGCACCGTGATCCGGGTCATCCTCGGGGTGCTGATCGGCGCGACCGCGCTGCCGGTGGTCGCCACCCTCAAACACGCCCGCAAGCCGGAGTACGGCACCCCGCAGCTGGCGCTGACACTGCTGACCGGGTCGGCCGTGGCGCACCTGGCGGCCGGATCGCTGATCGTGCTGACCGCGATCAGCGAGATCTGGCTGTCGCTGGACAGCGCGGGGATGTGGCAGTTCGGCCTTTACGGCGCCGCGGCGGCGATCGCACTGCTGGGTGTGGGTGCGTACTACCTGTCGTTCGTCGCCGAGATGCCGCCTCCGCCGCCCAAACCGATCAAGCCCAAGCCGGAGAAGCAGCCGAAGAAGCGGCCTTGGTCGCGCAAGAAGGCCAGCGCCGACGAGTCCGAAGGCGACGAGTCCGAGTCCGCCGAGGACGAATCCGAGGACGATGAGGTCGTCGAGGACGAGGACAGCGAAGACGGCGACGACGAGAGCGTCGAGGCTGAGACCGAAGCCGAGGAGCTCGTCGAGTCGTCGGGCGAGGAAGCCCCGGAAGTGACGTCGACCAGCACCGAGAAACAGCGCCCGTCCGGTAAGCGGCGGACGAAAACCGCCGAGTAGGACCACACCCGCCGGGTTACCCTTTGCCGCATGACCGAGGATCCCGACGGTTTCGCTGATGCGGCACGGACTCGCGAATTGCAGCTGGCCAATCGGTTGGCCGCCTCAGTCGCCGCCGATGAGGAATTCCAGACGATCCTGCGCGACGCCGTCGAGAACAACCGAAGTTCGCGGCAGCGCCTCGACGCCATCGAAGCCGAGATCAGACAGGCCGCGACCACGTGGCCGGCCCTGGACACCCCGGCAGGCTCCCGCCAGTTCCAGCAGTTCTTGACCGCCAAGACCCGCGAGATCTATCGGGTGGTCGACGATGCCACTAAGGACAGCGCGCATAGGTCGCGCCTGGTGGAAACCTTGACCAATCACTACAAGCTCGGCGGCGACAAGGACTAAGGCCCGCGGATTCGCCTGGTGGACAACGAAATACCCGCCGGCACCCCGGAGTCACGCGATCCCACCGTCGACCGGGGACGGGCAGCACACCGGCGGAGGAGCGGCCAGGACGGCTAGAACGCCACGCTTCCCGAGGGCCGCAGCATGAACCCGTGATGCCCGAGCGAGGTGTCCAGGCAGGCGACGAGCTGGTCGGTGCCCACGGCGCACGTCACGTTGCGATACGACACCTTCTGCCCGACGCCCAGGAAGGCGCCGTTGGAGAACTGGCGGCCGCAGCCCGTCGACTCCCGATTCAGGCGCAGGCCCGCCGCACCCTGGGAACGCACGGTCCCGATCACGCATCCGCCGGGCACCGTCTCGCCGGCGGCCAGCGGTGCGTTGGCCAGGCCGGGCATGTCGCCGTCGCAGATGATGGCCTGCGTCGATCCCGCCGGGACGCCGTCGATGGGGGCGTCGAACTGGCAGGCGACGTTGTAGGGCGTGGAGAAATTCACCCACCGCCCGGGGCTCTTGGGGCCGGTCGTGATGTAGTCGTCGGCCGGGACCGCGGTGAAGTCGTCGAAGCTCGGGAAGCCCTCGGGTTGCGCCCCCGCGGGCGCGCCGGGCAGTCCGACCAGCAGACCGGCGGCCATACCGGCGACGGCCAGCACCTGCATGAGTTGACGACCGCCGGAACGGCTCATCGGAGTCTCCGCGGTCAGGGCTTGGGCGCCCAATCCCACACCGACATGTCGTCGCGCGGGTATTGGCTGCAGGCCTCGGTCGACTTGGCGACGACGCCCTTGTTGTTGAAGAAGATCTTGGCGTGGTTGGGCCAGGACACGGTCAGCGGGTCGGCGAAGTTGGTCGCCAGTTCCTCGGAGTAGGCCCGGCGCTGCTCGGGGCTCAGCGAGAAGAACCAGTGCATCTTGTCGATGGCGGCCTGCTGCACCTGCACCGGCTTGTTGTGCATGTCGATCATGTAGCGCTCGTAGTAGATCGGCGACAGGTCGCGGCTGGCGGCCAGCATCTGCTCGGCGCTGCAGTCGGTGCGGATCACCCGACGCGGGATCGGAAAGTCATCGGTGGCGTCGGCGGAGGCGGTGGCGGGGAAGAGTGCGGCGGCGATACCGGCGACAGCAGCCAACGCAGCCCCCATACGGATCGGGCGGTGCTTACGCATGAATCCCACTGTAGCCATTACCCCGGACCTTTCCCTATGCCAGTTTTCGACACCGGCACCGTTGCTGAAACTGCTGAAACCGTTGAGCCGGGTGAGGCGGATGCGGTGGCTAGTCACTCCAGGCGCTCACGGGACCATCCGAACTCAAGAATCGATGCTACATAACTTTAGCCATGCTACCTAATTAGTCTGAGCTGCTCGGCGCATGGGATCGCTCACAGTCGACGGTCGGTTGTGTCGCTCGTGGCCGCCCTCAGTTGGCCGGTGGGGCGATCTCCTCGGTAGCCGGATCCGCATTGTCGGCACGTGCCGCAGCGGCGACCTCGCGATGCCGCTCGGCCTTCCCGCCGACGTGCGGCAGCACGTTGATGGGCCACCAGAACCACCGGCCCAGCAGCGCCGCGATCGACGGCGTCATGAATGCGCGCACGATCAAGGTGTCGAACAGCAGCCCCAAGCCGATGGTGGTGCCGATCTGCCCGATGATGCGCAGGTCGCTGACCGCCATCGTGGCCATGGTGAAGGCGAACACCAGACCGGCCGCGGTCACCACCTTCCCGGTACCGCCCATCGCCCGGATGATGCCGGTGTTCAACCCGGCGTGGATCTCCTGTTTCAGTCTGGAGACCAGCATCAGGTTGTAGTCCGACCCGACGGCGAGCAGGACGATCACCGACATCACCAGCACCAGCCAGTGCAGTTGCATGCCGATGAGGTACTGCCAGACCAACACCGACAGACCGAACGACGCCCCCAGTGACAGCGCGACGGTGCCGACGATCACCGCCGCGGCGACCAGTGCCCGGGTGATCAGCAGCATGATGACGAAAATCAGGCTCAGCGAGGCGATTCCGGCGATCAGCAGGTCGTAGTTGGACCCGTCGTGCATGTCCTTGAACAGCGCGGCCGTCCCGCCGAGGTAGATCGTGGCATCCTCCAGCGGCGTACCCTTGAGCGCCTCCTCGGCCGCCACGCGGATCTTGTCGATATGCGAAATGCCTTCCGCCGTAGCGGGATTGCCACGGTGCGAGATGATCATCCGGACCGCCTTGCCGTCCGGTGAGATGAACATCTTCATCGCACGCTTGAAGTCCGGGTTCTCGAAGACCTCCGGCGGCAGATAGAAGGAGTCGTCGTTCTTCGACTCGTCGAACGCCTTGCCCATCGCGGTGGCGTTGTCGCTCATCTCGTCCATCTGGGCGAAGATGCCGGACATGGTGCTGTGCATCGTCAGCATCATGGTCTGCATCGTCGACATGGTGTCGATCATCGGCGGGAAGGTGCTGAGCATCTGCGGCATCAGCTTGTCCATGTCACCGAGGTGGCCGATCATCTTGTCCATGCTGTCGCTCATCTCGTCGACGGTGTCGACCATGTCGAACGCCGAGCGCAACGAGAAGCAGATCGGGATGTCGTAGCAGTGCGGTTCCCAGTAGAAGTAACTGCGGATCGGCCGCCAGAAATCTTCGAAATCCGCTATGTGGTCACGGATGTCGTAGATCTGGCCCTGTAGGACATCCATGTCGACCACCATCTCGTGGGTGGTGTTGGCCAACTGGCTCATGTAGCCGAGCATCTGACGCATGGTGGCGATGGTCTCCCCCATCGCGTCGGCCTGCGTGAGCATGTCGTCCATGCGCTTCTTCTGGAACCCCATGGTCGCCACCTGGCCGGCGTTCTGCATGCTGATCTGGAACGGGATGGACGTGTGTTCCAGCGGGGTGCCCTGCGGGCGGGTGATCGCCTGCACCCGGGAGATCCCGACCACCTTGAATACGGCCTTGGCCAGCTTGTCGATGATCAGGAAGTCCGACGGGTTGCGCAGGTCGTGATCGGCTTCGATCAGCAGCACCTCCGGCATCATCCGGGACTGCGAGAAGTGCCGGTCGGCCGCGGCGAAGCCCTCATTGGCCGGGATGTCTGCGGGAATGTACTTGCGGTCGTCGTAGGCCGGCTGATAACCCGGCAGCGCCAGCAGGCCGATCGCCGAAACGATCAGTGAGGCAATGAGGATCGGTCCGGGCCAGCGAACGATGGCCGTAGCCAACTGACGCCAGCCGCGGGTGCTCATCTTGCGCTTGGGCTCGAACAGGCCGAACCGGCTGCCGACGGTGATGATCGCCGGACCCAAGGTCAAGGCTGCGGCCACCGAGACGAGCATGCCCGCCGCACAAGGGATACCCAGCGAGACGAAGTAGGGCATGTGCGTGAAGTGCAGGCAGAACAGCGCGCCCGCGATCGTCAGGCCGGAGCCCAGGATGACGTGCGCAACCCCGTGAAAAGCCGTGTAGTAGGCCGTCTCCGGGTCTTCTCCGGCGGCTCTGGCCTCGTGATATCGGCCGATCAGGAAGATCGCGTAGTCGGTGCCGGCCGCGATGGCCAGCGAGACCAGCAGGTTGACGGCGAACGTCGTCAACCCGACCAGGTGGTGATGCCCCAGGAACGCCACCACACCGCGAGCGGCGGAGAGTTCCAGAAAGACCATGGCCAGCAACAGCACGACGGTGGAGATCGACCGATAGACCGCCAGCAGCATGGTGAGGATGACCAGAATGGTGACGGCCATCATCTTGAGCATGGACTTGTCGCCGGCATGGTTCATGTCGTTGGCCAGCGCCGCGGTGCCGGTGACGTAAACCTTCAGCCCCGGCGGAATCTCGATCGAGTCCACCGCAGCGCGGACCGCCTCGATGGAGTCGTTCGCCGCCGCCTGGCCGATGTTGCCGACCAGGTTCAACTGCACGTAAGTTGCTCTGCCGTCAGCACTCTGGGCACCGACCGCGGTCATCGGGTCGCCCCAGAAATCCTGGACGTGCTGCACGTGCGCGGTGTCGGCCTTGAGCTTTTCGACCAACTCGGCGTAGTACTCGTGCTCGGCGTCGCCGAGTTCGTGGTCGGCCTCCAACACGATCATCGCCGTGCTGTCGGAATCGGATTCCTCGAAGACCTTGCCCATCCGGGTCATGGCCTGCATGGCGGGCGCATCGGTCGGACTCGCCGAGACGGCGTTCTCCTTACCGATCTGCTCCAACGACGGCACCATGGTGCCGAGCAGCACGATCAGCGCCAGCCATACCAGGATGATCGGCACCGACAGCCGGCGAATGGTGCGCGCGATGAACGTCCGCTCGGGATGCCCGCCGATGCCCTTGATTGTCGACGGACTCATGCCGCCTTCAGCAGGCAGAACGTGTAAGCGTTCACCTCGTTGGAGATGCGTTCAGACTTGACTTCGCCATCCACGATGATCCGGCAACCGATGCTGTTGCTGTCGCCTTGCGCCATAATGCTTCCCACCACTGCCGGCAGGGTGGTGACGATCTCCAACTGCCACGGCAGCACGGCGCCCTCGACGCGTTGCGGTTCGGAGTTGACGTCGAAATAGCTGATGTCCGCGACTGTTCCGGCCGGGCCGAAGATCTCGTAGGTCATCCGCTTGGGGTTGAAGGGCTTGGTCTCGTCGACCTGGCCGTCGGAGTACGACGGGCGTTTCTCGGATCCGAACAGGCCGTGGATACGCGTCACCGTGAAGCCGGCAACGCCGACCACGGCCAGAATCACCACGGGTATCCACACCCGGCTCAGCACCTTGAAAATCGGAGTCCCCTTCACCAATTACCTTTGGGTACCCTAACCCAAGTCCACGTGCGTAAACGCACGCTACAGCACTGCCGCGGACCGCTGCAACGCACATTATGTGCGTTATCCTCGCCGTGTGCGTCCGGCTACCTTCCAGCGCGCCCGCAGCGACGAGAAGAAGCGCCAGCGGGCCGAGGCCTTGATGGAGGCGGCGCGGTCGGTGGCCTCAGAGAGCGGTGTCGCGTCGGTGACGCTGACCAAGGTCGCAAGCCGGGCCGGGGTGCACTACTCCGCGGTGCGGCGCTACTTCAGCTCGCACAAAGAGGTGCTGCTGCGGCTGGCCGCCGAGAGCTGGGAGCGCTGGTCGGCCACGGTCTGCGCGGCGCTGAGCGAGCCCGGACCGATGACACCGGCGCGGGTCGCCGCCACCCTGACCGGCGGACTGGCCGCAGACCCGCTGTTCTGCGACATGCTGGCCAACCTGCACCTGCACCTGGAACACGAGGTCGACGCCGAGCGGGTGGTGGAGGTCCGGCGAGAGAGCACCGCGGCGGGCCTGGCCATCGCCGACGCCATCGAGCGGGCCCTGCCCGGCCTGGGCAGGGAGGGCGCGCTGGACCTGCTGCTGGCCTCCTACTCGCTGGCGGCGCCGCTGTGGCAGATCGCCCACCCGCCGGAGGATCTCACCGACGCCTACGCGTTGGAGTCGCAGGTGCCGCCGGACTGGAATCTGGACTTCACCACCGCGCTGACCCGGCTGCTCACCGCCACCTGCGTCGGGCTGCTGAAGCCGTCAGCCTGACTTCTCCCGGCTGGGCTGCACCCGCTTGGGTTCGCCCGGCATCTTCGGATAGTTCGGCGGGTAGGGCAGGTCGCCGAGGCCGCGGGCCTCATCGGCGGCCACCAGCTCGAGCAGCGGCTCGAGGGACTGCTCGAGGTCGCCGATGGTGCGCCACGGATCGCCGCGTCGTGCGATCAGCTCGGGAACCGTGGAGATGGTGTAGTCGTCGGGGTCCGAGCCGGCCAGCTCATCCCAGGTCAGCGGGGTGGAGACGGTGGCGATCGGGGTGGCGCGCACCGAATACGCCGACGCCATGGTGCGGTCGCGGGCGTTCTGGTTGAAGTCCACGAAGATCCGCGTGCCGCGTTCTTCCTTCCACCACGACGACGTGACCGCCTCCGGCGCGCGTCGCTCGACCTCACGGGCCAGCGCGATCCCGGCCCGGCGGACCTCGATGAAGTCCCAGTCGGTCTTGATCCGCAGGTAGACGTGCAGGCCGCGGCCCCCGGACGTCTTGACGTAGCCGACCAGGCCGAGCTCGTCGAGCAGCGGGCGCAGCACCCCAAGCGCGACCGCACGGGCCTCGTCGAAGCCGGTGCCGGGCTGCGGGTCCAGGTCGATGCGCAGCTCGTCGGGGTGGTCGGTGTCACCGCAGCGCACCGGCCAGGGGTGAAAGGTGACGGTGCTCATCTGCACCGCCCACAGCACGTCGGCGGGCCGGACGACTTTGAGGACGTCGGCGGTACGGCCGGAGGGGAACGTCACCCGGCAGCTCTCCAGCGACTCGGGATGCCCCTTGGGTAGCCGCTTCTGGTAGACCTCGGGACCCTCGATGCCGTCGGGGAAGCGCTGTAGATGGGTGGGCCGATCGCGCAGCGCCTGCAGCAGTGGCCCGTCCGCGACACTGGTCACGGCCAGGTAGTAGTCGGCCAGCGCCCGCTTGGTGCCGGCCGCGCCCAATCGGGGGAAGTAGACCTTGTCGCCGCTGGTGAATCGGACGGCGGTGCCGTTGACATCCAATTCCTCGGGGCCCGCCATCGTCAGGGCTCCAGCACGTCGGCGAGGTCGTAGTTCAGCGGTACATCGAGCTGGTCGAAGGTGCAGCCGGCCGGATCGCGGTCGGGACGCCACCGCAGCAGCTTCACCGTGTGCCGGAAGCGGCTGCCCTCCATCTGGTCGTAGGCGAACTCGGCGACGCGTTCGGGCCGGATCGGGACCCACTGCTTATCGGCCGCGGAGTTCCACCGGCTGGCCTCGCCGTCGCGGACCTCACCGAGACGCAGCGGTTCCAGCTCGGCCAGGAGCTTGAGCCGGTCCGCGTCGGTGAACGCCGAGGAGCCGCCGACCATCATCAGTTCGCCGTCGGGGCGGTACAGGCCCAGCAGCAGCGAGCCGATGCCGACGCCGCTCTTGTGGATGCGGTAGCCCATCACCACGCAGTCGGCGTCGCGCTGGTGTTTGACCTTGACCATGTCGCGCTTGCCGGGCAGGTAGGGCCCGTCGGTCCGCTTGGCGACGACCCCGTCCAGCCCGGCCCCCTCGAACGTGGTGAGCCAGCGGGTGGCCAGTTCGGGGTCGGCGGTGGCGCGGGTGACGTGGCAGCTGCGGCCACCGGTCATCAGGGTGGCCAGCGCCTCCCGGCGCACCCGGAACGGCTCGTCGAGCAGCGACTCCGAACCGGTGGCCAACGCGTCGAAACCGATGAACTGCGCCGGGGTCTGCTCGGCCAGCATCTGCACCCGGCTCTGAGCGGGATGAATCCGCTGACTCAGCGACTCCCAGTCCAGCCGGGTCCGTCCGCCGATCTGCCGCGGCACCACCACCTCGCCGTCGAGCACGCAGCGCGGGGCGATCTCGGCGCGCAGCGCCTCCAGCAGTTCCGGGAAGTAGCGGCCCAGGGGTTTGCCGGTACGGGACTGCAGCAGCACGTCGTCGCCGTCGCGGAACACGATGGCGCGAAAGCCGTCCCACTTGGGTTCATAGGACCAGGCTCCGGGCGCCCCGGCGTCGCCGGGCACCTTGGCCGCCGCCTTGGCGAGCATCGGATCCACCGGCGGGGCCACGGGCAGGTCCATGGTGTCCATCATGGATGCTGCGGTCTCATCTGTCACAGAAGCCACGGCGTGACGATCACCGGCGCAGGAACTCCACGATGTGGCGGGCCAGTTCCTCGCCGGCGTCCTCCTGCAGGAAGTGCCCGGCGTCGTGGATCACCGGGTGCGCGCGGCCGTGGGCGCCACGCATCTCGCGTTGGAAGATCGGCGCCATCGCCCCGGTGATCGGGTCGCCGTCGCTGAACGCCACCAGCATCGGGGTGTCCGAGGCGCACAGCGCGGCCCACGCCGCCCGGTTGGCCGGCGCGGCGGCGTCCTCCGGGGTGGTCGGGATCAGCGAGGGCATGGTCCGCGGTCCGACGCAGTAGCTGTCGTCGGGGAACGGGGCGTCGTAGCCGGCCCGCACCGCATCACCCATCGGCTGGCGGCACCCGGACTGCACGAACCAGCCGACGTCGATCGTCGGCGCGGTCTGGATCGCCTCGCGGAAGCGCCACCAGATTTCCGGCATCGGGATGTCGCCGGTGGGCAGCCCGGTGTTGGCGACGACGACGCGGGCGAACCGGTCCGGGTTCTCGGCGACCAGCCGCAGTCCGATCAGCCCGCCCCAGTCCTGGCCGACCAGGGTCACCCGCTGCAGGTCGAGGACGTCGAACGCCAGCGCCCGCATCCATTCCACGTGCCGGGCGTAGGTGTGGTCGTCGGCACTGGTCGGCTTGTCGGATCGGCCGAACCCGACCAGGTCCGGACAGATGACCCGGTACCCGGCCTCGGCCAGGATCGGCATCATCTTGCGGTACAGATACGACCACGACGGCTCGCCGTGCAGCATCAGGATCGGGTCGCCGTCTTCGGGACCGTCCTGCACCCAGGCCACGCGCAGCGTGCCTCCGTCATCGTCATCGATCTCGCAGAACTGGGGCGGGTAGGCGAAATCCGGTAGGCCGTCGAACCTGTCATCCGGGGTGCGCAGAGTCTGCATTACGTGACGATACCGCGCGGGTATATACCCCCGGGGGTGTCCGTGGTAAACTGCGATCAGCCGATGAAGGAGGACTCATGACCGTCGCGATGAGCACATCGGTGACCGGAGCCGATTTCGACACGGTCACCGCCAAGACACGAGAGATTTTGAAGGACAATGGTTTCGGCGTCCTGACCGAAATCGACATGCAGGCAACTCTCAAGGCCAAGCTGGGCGAGGACATGGAGCGCTACCTGATCCTGGGCGCCTGCAACCCGCCGCTGGCGCACCGGGCCGTGACGGCCGAGAAGCGCATCGGAGTGCTGCTGCCGTGCAACGTCGTGGTCCGCGAAGATCCGCAGGACCCGGCGACGGTGCACGTCGAGGCGATGAACCCGCAGCTGATGGCCCAGGTGATCGACAATCCGGCACTGGCTGCGATCGCCGACGAGGTGACCGAGAAGATCCGGAATGTCGTCGATACTCTGGCTGATGCATTGCGCACCGCCTGAGAGGAACCGTTGATGTGCTACCCCGTGCCCTGTCGGGTCTGCGGCAAGACAACCTGGGACGGCTGCGGCGATCACATCGCCGACGTACGTGCGCAGGTACCGCCCGAGCAGTGGTGTGAGGGGCATCCCGAGCAGCAGCAACCCCGGTCGCGTTCCTGGTTTAGGCGTTAGGCAACGCCCACGGCGCGTTCCAGCTCCTCCAGCGCGGTGTCCAGGTGGCCCAGTAGCCGTTGCAGGTGCGGGACCGAACGCCGACAGCCCACCAGTCCGAAGTCGAGGTTTCCGGCGTTGCTGACCACGGTCATGTTCAGTGCCTGCCCGTCGAGGGCGATCGACAGCGGATAGTTGCCGTCCAGGCGGGCGCCCCGCCAGTACAGCGGCTCGGCCGGGCCCGGCACGTTGGAGATCACGATGTTGAACGGCGGACGCGCCGACGAGACGAAGCCGGGAACGGCCGCCAGGGCCAATGGGGCCATGTTGGCCGCCGACAGGGCCAGCGCCTGGGTGCGCGGCAGCTCGCTGAACACCTTCTTGTTGCGGCGCATCGACTCGCTGATGGTCTCCAACCGCTGCGCCGGGTCCTTGAGATCGGTGGCCAGGTTGCACAGGATGGTGCCCACCATATTGCCGCCGGAATCGGCATCGGCTTCGGTGCGCAGGCTCACCGGAACCATCGCCACCAGCGGATGGTCCGGCAACGCGTGGAGCTCGTCGAGGTAGGCGCGCAGCGCCCCGGCGCACATGGCGAGCACCACGTCGTTGACGGTCACCCCGGCGGCCCGCTTGATCTCGATGACACGGGCCACCGGCCAGGACTGCGCCGCGCACCGGCGCGCCCCACCGATCTTGACGTTGAGCATGGTCCGCGGCGCTTCGAACGGCAGCGTCAGCTGCTGTTCCAGCAGAGCCGCACGCGCCAGTTTCACCGTCGACGGGCCGAGCGCCGCAACGCTTTTCGCCAGATCGGTCAGCTCCCGCAGCCGCGACGGGGCATCGGGGCGCCGGCGCGACGGCGGCGGCAGGGTCCACGGGGTGCGCAGTTCCGACTCGCGCGGATCGACCGACAGGGTGCGACTCAGCAGCCGCAGCAGCGAGACCCCGTCGATCAGCGAGTGGTGGATCTTGACGTAGACCGCGAACCGGCCGTCGTTGAGGCCCTCCACCAGCTGGGCTTCCCACAGCGGACGGTGCCGGTCGAGCAGGCTGCCGTGCAGCAGTGAGGTCAGCTCCAACAGGTCGCGGACCCGGCCCGGCACCGGCAGCGCCGAACGCCGCATGTGGTACTCGATGTCGACCTCGTCGTCGAAGGCCCAACCCACGTTCGCGATCCCGCCGAGCAGCGTCGCGGGGCGCTTCCGGAAGGCGGGCTGCAGGTCCCGGGCGGCCAGCAGTCCCTGGTAGATCTCGCCGACGAACTCCGGTCCGGCACCCTCGGGCGGCTCGAACAGCATCAGACCGCCGACATGCATGGGATGCTCGCGCGTCTCGCCCAGCAGGAATACCGAATCGAGAGGTGACATCAGCTGCATCGATCTATTAGACCTCGGCGGACACGCCGACGCTTGCTAGGCTTTTGCGGTGCGTCGCCGGATCGTCGTATCTCTCGCCTCGGCCGCGTGCTTCGTGGCAGCCAGTGTCGTCGCGCCGCTCTCTCCCGCCGACCCCGGTGTGGCCGGCAAGACGGTGTTTTTAGACCCCGGGCACAGCGGGGCCAACGACGCATCGATCGCTCGCCAGGTACCCAACGGGCGCGGCGGCACCAAGCCGTGTCAGACCAGCGGCACCGCTTCCGACGACGGCTACCCCGAGCACAGCCTGACCTGGGATGTGACCAATCGGATCCGGGCGGCCCTGGACGAGTTGGGGGTGCACACCGAACTCTCGCGTGCCGATGACACCTCGGTGGGTCCGTGCATCGACGCACGGGCCGCCGCAGCCAATGCCGCGCACCCGGACGCGATCGTGTCCATCCACGCCGACGGCGCGCCCGCGTCGGGCCGCGGATTTCACGTCAACTACTCCAGCCCGCCGCTGGGCGACGCCCAGTCCGGCCCGGCGATGCAATTGGCCCGCGCTGTCCGGGATTCGTTGGCCGCCGCGGGAATTCCCGAATCCAGCTACCTCGGCACCGACGGCTTGTACGGGCGGGCGGATCTGGCCGGGCTGAACCTGGCCGAATATCCCGCGGTGCTGGTCGAACTGGGCAACATGCGCAACGCCGACGACGCGGCGCAACTGGGAAGCCCCGACGGCCGGGCCCGGTACGCCGCCGCCGTCACCAATGGGATCGTCGCTTTCTTGAGCGGGTAACCATGTCGCGCAAGGTTTTCGCCCTGACCTGCCTGATGTTGGCGTTGGCCGGCTGCGCCGACAGCACCCCCACGGTGGTGGCCGGCCACGCGGTGTCGATGTTGTATGACCCGGGCCGGGTCGGTGGATTGCCGGTGTCAGAAGGACCCAGTGGGCCGCGCGGTGACCTGCCGCCGGTCACCCCGAGGGTGGCCGGCAGCGACGGCGGGGAGATCGACCGGTTGTCACTGCTGGCGATCGACGACGTCGAGGAGTTCTGGACCCAGCACTACGCCCAGTCCCTGCGTGGGACCTTCAAACCGGTGTCGGCACTGGTCTCCTATGCCTCGACCGACCCGAACACCCCGCAGGTGTGCGGCGCCGACGTCTACCAGCTGCCGAACGCGATGTACTGCCGACGGATGGACACGATGGCCTGGGATCGGGCCAAGTTCATGCCGACGGCCCGAAAGTATTTCGGCGACATGGCGATCAACGGGACACTGGCCCACGAGTACGGGCATGCCCTGCAGAACATGGCCGACATCGTGAGCCCGCTGACCCGAACCCTGGTGCGTGAGCAACAGGCCGACTGTTTCGCCGGGGTGTACCTGCAGTGGGTGGCGTCAGGCGGTTCGTCGCGCAACCGGCTCAGCACCGGCGACGGGCTCAATCATGTGCTGGCCGGGCTGATCGTGATCCGCGACCCGGTCTCGACCTTCGACAACCCGATCTCGATCTCCGACGAGCACGGCACCGCCCTGGACCGAATCGGCGCGTTCCAGACCGGCTTCGACGGCGGCGCGGAGATGTGCGCCGAGATCGACATGGGTGAGATCCGCAAGCGGCGAGGGAATCTGCCGCGCTCGCTGTTCGATTCGGAGAATCCGCAGAGCGACATCACGCTCGACGAGCCCGTGTTGGCCACCCTGATGGAGCAACTGGGCCAGATCTTCAACCCGGCCAACCCGCCGAGCCTGTCCACATCGGCGGCTCGCTGCGCAAACGGCCGTCAGCCCGATCCGGTGGCGTACTGCCCGGAGTCCAACACCGTGATCGTCGATCTGCCCGAGCTGCAGGCGATGAGCGCACCGTCGGATCAGTCGACGCTTGCCCTTCCGCAGGGCGACAACACCGGACTGTCGGCCGTCACGTCGCGCTACGCGCTGGGCGTCGAACGCGAACGCGGGGTCAGGCTGGACTCGGCGTCGGCGGCGCTGCGCACCGCGTGCCTGACCGGCGTGGCCCAGCGCCGGATGGCCGAGCCCATGACGTTGCCCTCCGGTGGTGACGGTCTGATGCTGGCCGGTGGCGATCTCGACGAGGCCGTGACCGGGCTGCTGATGAACGGCGTGGTGGCCAGCGACGTCAATGCCGACACCGTGCCGGCCGGCTTCACCCGGATCCTGGCGTTCCGCTCCGGGCTGCACGGCGACATCGACGGATGCTTCGGGCGGTTCCCGTGACCAGTGAGCTGCCATGAACCGCCGGCAGGAACCGCCGCGCGACGACTGGGGACGCACGCAGCCGGCGCCGCGGCGCCCGCCCGTCCCGCCGCAGCGCGCGCCGGCTCAACCGCCACGTCCGCCGGTTCAGCCGCCGCAACCACCGCGCCGGCCACCACCGCCGCGCCAGCCCGCGCAACCCCCGCGCCAGCCCGCTCAACCGTGGTACCTGGAGGTGCGACGGCCTCAGGCTCCGATGCCCGCACCGCCGCGGGTCCCGCCGCCCGCCCCTGCTCCCCCGAATCAGGATGCCGCGCAACCGCGGTCGAATCGGGGACTGCTGATCGGCGCCGGCGTCACCGGACTGCTCGCACTGACGTTGCTGCTGACGCTGGTCCTGCGCGGCGTCATCGGCGGATCCGGGCCGGTCGAGCTCGACGTCATCCAGGCGCAAGATGGTGTCCGCCAGGTTCTCGCCGATCCGATCAACGGCTACGGGCGCGACGATGTGGGTGCCGTCCGATGCAACAACGGGGTGAATCCGACGGTACGCAAGGGGCGCACATTCACCTGCGAGGTGACCGTCGACGGCAACCGACGCCAGGTGCTGGTGGAGTTCGCCGACGACGCCGGAACCTATGAGGTCGACCGCCCGCGGTGACGCGCGGGCGGCTCAGCCCGACACCGAACCGGCGTCGGTCTTGTGGACGTAGGCGCCATCCGGGCCGAGCGTCCGGCCCCGCGAGTCCAGGAGCTGTAACCGCGCGACGAGTCTGTCAGTACCGGTTTCTCGAAGTTCGGAATGCGGTTCGCCGCTCGAGAACAGGTGGTCTTCTCCCCACTGGCGAAGTGCAACAACAAGATAGAACAGTTCTTTGCCCCGGTCTGTGAGCACATACTCGTTATAAGCGCTGCCGTCGGATGCGGTCTGCAGCGCGAGCACTCCGTGGCCGGTCAGAGATCGCAGGCGGTCCGACAGAATGTTCTTGGCCACACCGAGGCTGCGCTGCAGCGCTCCGAATCGGTGAATGCCGTCGAACACGTCCCGGATGATCAGCAGCGACCAACGATCACCGACCACGCCCACGGCCCGCGCCACCGGGCACTCCGCGGTCTTGAGGTCGTCAGGTGCCGCCATCTGCCACCGCCCTCCGAAACACGCGCGCCAATCTGGTTGCAATTCTAGACCACCTCCCCTACGGTCAACCTGGTTGCGAATTGAAACCAAATTGAGGGAGGGCGGTTGAGATGACCGACAGCATCGACACCCGGGTCAGTCCGGTGACGGTGGCCGTTGTCCAGTTCGAACCGAAGGTTGGCGTCGAGAACCGGCAGCGCAACACCGACGCCGTGACCCAGCGGATCGGGCAGGCCGCCGACAACGGAGCAGATCTGATCGTCCTACCCGAGCTGGCGACCACCGGATACGTGTTCACCACGCGCGCTGAGGCGTTCGCCCATGCGGAGGCCGTGCCCGGCGGTGCGACCGTCGAGCTGCTGTCCCGGCTCGCCGCCGCACGCGATCTGTACGTCGTCGCCTGCGTCGTCGAGCGCGACGGTGACCGGTTGTTCGATACGGCCGTTCTGGTCGGGCCGTCGGGATATATCGGCCGGTATCGGGAGACCCACCTGTGGAACACCGAGAAGCTGTGGTTCACGCCGGGCGACGAAGGCTACCGCGTGTTCGACACCCCGATCGGCCGGATCGGCCTGCTGGTGTGCTGGGACATCTGGTTTCCCGAAACCGCTCGGATCGTTTCGCAGTTGGGGGCCGACATCATCTGCATCCCCACCGGATGGGTATGGACGCCGCCGCCGCTCTACGACGCCGGCGGGGTGTGCATGGCCGCACACCTGACCATCACCGCTGCCCACGTGAACAACGTCTTCATCGCGACGGCCGACCGTATCGGCGAAGAACGCGGAGCACGATTCATGGGCAACTCCCTGATCACCGGTACCAACGGATGGCCGATCGACCGGATCGCCGGCCCGGATGAGGACACGATCATCTACGCCGACGTCGACCTGACCGCCACGCGGGCCGCGCCGATCTGGAACCAGCTCAACGATCTGCACCGCGACCGGCGCACCGATCTGTACGACCCCATACTGGGTTACCGCGGCGCTCCGGCGCTGCCTCGATGACAGCGATGCCGGCTGCGGTGCAGAACACGAAAATAGCCCTTCACCTGCGTAAGCAGGATCAGGGCTATTGGCGGTGGCGGAGGGATTTGAACCCTCGGACGGGGGTTACCCGTCACACGCTTTCGAGGCGTGCTCCTTAGGCCGCTCGGACACGCCACCGCGGGACAGCGTACCCAACAACCGGGCCGTCATCCCAATCGCTGCCGCGCGAAGAACTCCTCCAGTGGTGCAGCACACTCGGCGGCCAGCACTCCGCCGCGTACTTCCGGGCGGTGGTTGAGCCGGCGATCGCGCACCACGTCCCACAGTGAGCCGACCGCCCCGGTCTTGGGTTCGAACGCCCCGAACACCAGGCGGGCCACCCGGGCGGCCACCAGCGCACCGGCGCACATGGTGCACGGCTCGAGGGTGACGGCCAGCGTGGCTCCGGTCAGCCGCCAGCCGTCGCCGAGCAGCGCGGCCGCCTCCCGGATCGCCAGCAGCTCGGCGTGCGCGGTCGGGTCGTCGAGGGCTTCGCGGGCGTTGGCGGCCCGGGCCAGGACGGTGCCGTCGGGGCCCACCACCACCGCACCCACCGGCACGTCGCGGGGTCCGGCCTCCCGGGCAGCCTCCAGGGCCAGCCGGATCAGCTCGTCATCGCTGCGCTGACCGGTCACCGATGACGTCGCGGCAGCGCCGCAGTGAGCTGCTCGTCGAAGCCCATCTCGCTGGCGATCTGGTGCAGTTGATCATCGACGGTTGCATCTGACTCGTCGAGGATGACGCCGAGCACCGCGGCGGGCAGTCCGATGTCGGACAGCAGACCCAGGTCGCCCTCCTCGAACGGGTCGGCGTCCTCCAAGTCGTCGGCGTCGATGTCGGCGTCCAACTCCTCGAGCACCTCATCGGCGATGTCGTAGTCCAGCGCAGCCGTCGCATCCGACAGCAGCAACCGGGTGCCGGCCGGGCCCGGGCGGATGATCACGAAGAACTCGTCATCAACGTTGAGAAGTCCGAAAACCGCTCCTGCACTGCGCAGTTCACGCAGCTCCGTCTCGGCCATCGACAGACTGGTGAGTGCCGCAGCACGCATCGAGGTGCAGCGCCACTTGCCGTCTTCGCGCACAACAGCCACCCCGAACCCGACCAGCGTCTCCGCTGACCGGCCCTGTGCGGACGCGCCCTGTGCTCCCATGGCCGCCTACGGTAGTCGCCGTTTACGCCCTTGACCAGCGTGTGCCAACCTGGACAGGTGGCGGCAGCAGTGAAAACACCGGTATGCGTGCTGGGGCTCGGCCTGATCGGCGGTTCGGTGCTGCGTGCGGCCGCTGCGGCCGGGCGCGTGGCGTTCGGCTACAACCGATCCGCGGACGGAATGAACGCCGCAGTCGCCGACGGTTTCGACGCCACCACCGAGCTGGAGACAGCCCTGGCGCGCGCCGCCGAGACCGGTGCGCTGATCGTGATCGCGGTCCCGGTGCCGGCTCTGCCGATGCTGCTCGGCCCGATCCGCCGACTCGCACCCGAATGCCCGCTGACCGACGTCACCAGCGTCAAGAGCGCGGTGCTCGACGAGATCACCGCTGCCGGCCTGGCCGACCGGTTCGTCGGCGGCCACCCGATGGCCGGCACCGCACACTCCGGCTGGCCCGCCGGGCACGCCGAGTTGTTCGTGGGCGCACCGTGGGTGATCAGCGTCGACGACCACGTGGACCCGACGGTGTTCGCGACGGTGCTGGACCTGATCGTGGACTGCGGATCGGTGGCGGTGCCGGCCCGCTCCGAAGAGCACGACGCCGCCGCGGCCGCGATCTCGCACCTGCCGCACCTGCTGGCCGAGGCGCTGGCCGTCACCGCGGCCGACGTACCGCTGGCGTTCGCGCTGGCCGCCGGATCATTCCGGGACGGCACCCGGGTCGCCGGAACGGCACCGGACCTGGTCCGGGCGATGTGCGAGGCCAACTCGCCGCAGCTGCTGCCCACGCTGGATCGGGCGATGGAACTGCTCGCCGACGCACGCAAGTCGCTGGCCTCGGAGAACTCGGTGGCCGACCTGGTCAACACCGGCCACGCCGCCCGCACCCGCTACGACAATTTCCCGCGCAACGAGATCATCACCGTCGTGATCGGCGAGGACGACTGGCGCCGGGAACTGGCCGCCGCCGGACGGGCGGGCGGGGTGATCAGATCCGCGTTGCCAGTCCGGGATAGTCGATGACGAAGCCGTCGGCGTCGACGAGCAGGGTGGTGCCGTCCGGGCCGGTGCCCGGCGTGAACACCTTGATTCCCTCGCCCGTCCCGGTGCTGCTGTAGCTGGCCGCCGCCGCGATCACCGTGATCTCGGGCAGGCCCACGTAGATCGTCGGGAGGGTGACCGCGCTCGGCCGCTGGTGCAGGCGAGCCCGCCGGATCGTCAGCGTGTTGAAGAACGGGCTGAACAGCATGTCGATGTCCAGTGCCCCGTCGTAACCGGCCCGGGACTGCCCGCGGGCATCGGTGACCAGCCACATGTTCTCTTCGTCACGGGCGATCACCAACTGGCGTTCCCGTTCGGCGAGGGTGACGGTCAGCCCCAGCCGTTTGGTGGCCCCGGACTCGTCGGTCTGCAGGTCGTAGTAGGCGCCGAACGCCGGTTGGGTTTCGGTGGCCGCGGCCACGATCCGGCCATTGGCCCTGATCCGGTTCCCGGACAGCTGTATCCGCACCGACTCCATCCGCGAGGCATCGGGTGCCCGCCAGGTCAGGATCGCCGGCCACGTGCCGGACGGGGATGCGTTCACCGAACCACCGTAAGCGACCGGCCGTCGATCCGCAGCCCCCTGGACCAGGTGCCGAAACTGGCCGGAATCGGTTCATTTGTGCGCGGTTACCGGCAAGATGGCACCCATGAGCAGCGACCCCGACGTGCCCGTCGACCCTTCGCAGGGCAAGACCGATGCACCTCCGCCGCCTCCCGCCGGGATGCCACTGACCCGAGCCGGCGCGCTGTGGAGCGCGCTGATCGCCGGTTTTCTGGTTCTGATCGTGCTGCTGGTGTTCGTCACGCAGAACACGAAGCCGGCGGACCTGACCTTCTTGGCCTGGACGTGGAGCCTGCCGCTGGGAGTGGCGATCCTGCTGGCCGCGATCGGTGGTGGGCTGATCACCGCGCTGGTCGGCACCGCACGGATCTTCCAGTTGCGGCGCGCCGCCAAGAAGTCGCTGGCAGCGCGGCGCTAGTCCGCTGCGCTACTCACCGTCGCCGGGCAGCCGCTGCTGGTTGCGCGGCAGCAGGTCCCAGACGTGCTCGGTGCAGTTCGTCGACGCCACTGCGGCCTGCCCCGACCGTGAGTACAGCAGCCGGGTGACCGACACGTAGTCGATGGGAAACGACAGCAGCCGCGCTGTGCCCAGAATCTGGTGCAACGCCACGTTGATCACGCCGCCGTGGCTGAACACCGCCACCGTCTCGTCGGCGTCCGCCGCGGCCACCACGTCGGTCAACGCGGCCTTGACCCGCGCGCAGAAGGCCTCTTCGTCGACGCCGGCGGGCAGCTGGCCCTGGGCCATCCGGGCCCAGTCCTGCGGGCGTTCGGTGCGCAGCTGCTCGACGGGCAGGTAGCCGGCCAGCTCGCGGTCGTATTCGGCCAGCCGCTCGTCGATGTCGACGGACAGGCCACGCACGGCGGCAAGCGGTCCGGCGGTCTGGACCGCGCGCCGCTGCGGGCTGCTGACCAGCCGGGTGATCGGGAAGCGCGCCAGCGCATCGGGAAGGCGCTTGGACTGCGCCAGGCCGGTCTCGGACAGCTCGGGATCCGAGCCCTGGCCGTATTCGCTGCGCAGCGGCAGCGCGTGGCGGATCAACAGCAACTGCACGATGTCACCCTATGGCCCACGTTCGGCCCGGCGTCACGGGGTGACGATGTTGAAATTCGGGTCGGCGGTGTCGAGCACGGCCAACAGCTTCGGCAGTGCGGTCTGGTCACCGGAGACGTCCAGTTCCTGCTTGCCCAGCAGCGCCTCGAGCAGTGTCAGCTTGGTGTCCGCGGTGACGGTGGCATCCGCACCGGCCGGGTCCGGTGCCGCCTTGCGGTAAACCAGCACGCCGTTGCGCAGGGTGAGCCGGTAGTTGGCGCGCAGGTCGACGAACGTGACGTCCAGGGCCAGTTCCAGGTCCCAGGCGCGCGGCCCGTTGACTCTGATGGCCAGGCTGTCGAAGAGCTGCTCGGGGCTGAGCTGGGACAGCATCGCCATCGAGCTGACCTGTCCGGCGGTGCCGAACACCCTGCTGCGCAGTTCGGTGGCCCCGGACAGGAAGAAGTTGCGCCAGGTGGCGTTCTCCGCGCCGTAGGCCAGCTGCTCGCAGGTGTCGGCGTAGAGCGCGCGGGCCCCGGCGTGATCGGGTTCGGCGAACACCGCGTGGTCGAGCAGTGTTGCCGCCCAGCGGAAATCGCCGTCGTTGAACGCGGCGGTGGCCAGCTCCACGACCCGGTCCACCCCGCCGAGCGCGGCGGTGTAGCGGGCGGCCTGGGCCTCCGGCGGGTGCGGCCACAACCGGGCCGGGTTGCCGTCGAACCAACCCAGGTAGCGCTGGTAGACGGCCTTGACGTTGTGGCTGACCGAGCCGTAGTAACCGCGGGCATGCCAGGCCCGCTCCAGGGCCGGGGGCAGCTCCAGCTGTTCGGCGATCTCGACGCCGGTGTAGCCCTGGTTCAGCAGCCGCAGCGTCTGGTCGTGCAGGTAGGCGTACAGATCACGTTGCAGCGACAGGAATTCGGCGATCCGCTCGGCGCCCCAGGTCGGCCAGTGGTGCGAGGCGAAGACGACGTCGGCCCGGCCACCGAAGGTGTCGATGGCCTCGGTGAGATATCCCGCCCAGGCCCGCGGGTCGCGCACCAGCGCGCCGCGCAGGGTCAGCAGGTTGTGCTGGGTGTGGGTGGCGTTCTCGGCCATGCACAGAGCCCGGAACTGCGGGAAGTAGAAGTGCATCTCGGCGGGCGCCTCGGTGCCGGGTGCCATCTGGAATTCGATCTGCACCCCGTCGACGGTGTGGGTCTCACCGGTGGTGGTGATGGTGACCGTCGGGACAATCACCGCCACCTCCCCGGTCGAGGTGTTCTGGCCCAGCCCGCAACCGACCTGGCCGTGCGGGCCGCGCGCCAGCACGGTGCCGTACATGTAGCTGGCGCGCCGCAGCATTGCGGTGCCCGCGTAGACGTTCTCCGACACCACGTGGTCGATGAAGCCCTCCGGGGCGAGGACGACGACCCGGCCGGCGTCGACGTCGGCCTGCGAGGTGACACCCAGAACGCCGCCGAAATGGTCGGCGTGGCTGTGGGTATAGATGACGGCTTTGACCGGACGGTCGCCGCGGTGGGCCCGATACAGCGCCAGCGCGGCGGCGGCGACCTCGGTACAGATCAACGGGTCGATGACGATGATGCCGGTGTCACCCTCGACGAAGGTGATGTTGGAGATGTCGAACCCACGCACCTGGTAGATGCCCTCGACGACTTCGTAGAGCCCCTGGCGGGCCGCCAGTTGGGACTGCCGCCACAGGGCGGGATGCACCGACGTCGGCGCATCGCCGGCCAGGAAGGCGTAGCTGTCGTTGTCCCACACCACCCGGCCGTCGGCGGCGGTGATGACGCACGGTTTCAACGTGGCGATCAGGCCGCGATCGGCATCCTCGAAATCCCTTGTGTCACCGAAGGGCAGCGTCTTGAGGTGTTCGGCGTGCGCGGTCTCAACCGCGGCGCTGACCGGTCGATGCTCCATGGCGACCAGAGTGCCACGCGACCCGAGGCGACGGCATCCCTACAACGGCAGCCGGACGGTGAATTCGGTGTTGCCGGGGACGCTGGTCACGCCGATCGTCCCGTGATGCGCCCGGACCACCGCCGCCGCGATCGCCAGGCCCAGCCCGGTGCTGCCGCCCTTGCGGGACCGGGAGGTGTCGCCGCGGGCGAAGCGCTGAAAGATCTCCGGCTGGAACTGTTCGGGAATACCCGGTCCGTCGTCGGTCACGCTCAGCACCGCTTCGGCGCCGTCGACCCCCAACCGGACGGTGACCACGGTTCCCGGGCCGGTGTGGACGCGGGCGTTGGTGAGCAGGTTGGTCAACACCTGGTGCAGCCGCGCCGAGTCGCCGGGAACCGTCACCGGCTCGTCGGGCAGGTCGAGCCGCCACTGATGGTCCGGGCCGCCGACGTGGGCGTCGCTGACCGCGTCGACCGCCAGCCGCGACAGATCCACCGGCTCATGTTCCAGCGGCCGGCCGGAATCCAGCCGGGCCAGCAGCAGCAGGTCTTCGACCAGGCTGGTCATCCGGTCGGCCTCGGACTGCACCCGGCCCAGGGCGTGCGCCACGGCTTCGGCGTCATCCGGAATCCGTTGCGCCAGTTCGGCATAGCCGCGAATCGCGGTCAGCGGAGTGCGCAGCTCGTGGCTGGCGTCGGCGACGAACTGGCGCACCCGAGTCTCGCTGGCCTGCCGTGTCGCCAGCGCGGCGGCGATGTGGTCGAGCATCCGGTTGACCGCGGCGCCCAGCTGGCCGACCTCGGTGCGGGGGTTGGTGTCGGGCTCGGCGACCCGCACCGGCAGCGTCGCGTCGCCGCGGTCCAGCGGCAGGCCGGCGACCTCGCCCGCGGTCTGCGCCACGCGCCGCAGCGGGGTCAGGGCCCGCCGGATGACGACACTGCCCGCCGTCGCCGCGGCGACCACCGCGACCAGGGTGACCAGACCGAAGATGAGCAGCACCCGCACCATGGTGGCGTCCACCGCCGCCAGCGGCAGCCCGGTGACGATGGTGCCGTCGCCGTTACGCGCCGGTGTCGCGGCCACCCGGTAGCGTCCGATACCGTCCAGGCGCCGGGTCACCGGCGTCGCAGTCGCCGCGATCTCGACCAATTGCCTTGTGGCCGAGGGACTCAATTCCTCCCGCAGGCCTGGCGTGCTCAGGTAACCGGCGTCGACTTCCGAGACATCCGGGCCTTCGCCGATCACCGCACCGACCATCCCGACCGGCTGGCCGGGGGCGTCGAGGAAATCGGGTCCCGGGCCTGGCCGGGGCCGGTGGCGGCGGCGCCACGTCGGCGGGGGCGGCTGGCCGTGCAGACGCGCGGACCGCCGCGCAGCGTCATGCAGTTGGTGGTCGACCTGACTGACCAGGTACTGGTACAGCGCCAGCTCGGTCACCGCGCCGATGCCCAGGCAGGCCACCGTGAGCAGCGCGATCTGACCGGCCAGCAACCGCGCCCGCAGCGACCATGGCCGCCGGGCACCGGCACACAACGACTCAGACAGCCGGCTTGAGCACATATCCGGCACCGCGCAGGGTATGGATCATCGGCGGCCGACCATTGTCGATCTTCTTACGCAGGTACGAGATGTAGAGCTCGACGATGTTGGCCCGGCCGCCGAAGTCGTAGTCCCACACCCGATCCAGGATCTGCGATTTGGACAGCACCCGCCTGGCGTTGTGCATCAGGTAACGCAGCAACTCGAATTCGGTGGACGTCAACGTGATCGGGTCACCGCCGCGAGTCACCTCGTGGGAGTCCTCGTCCAGGATCAGGTCACCGACCACGATCTGGGCTCCGCTGTCGGCGGTGCTCACCCCGCTGCGGCGCAGCAGCGCCCGCAGCCGCAGCACCACCTCCTCGATGCTGAACGGCTTGGTGACGTAGTCATCGCCGCCGGCGGTCAATCCGGCAAGCCGGTCCTCGAGCGCGTCCTTGGCCGTCAGGAACAGCACCGGCAGCCGCGGGTTGGCCTCACGCAGTTTGGGCAGCACGTCCAGGCCACTCATGTCGGGCAGCATCACGTCGAGCACTACGACATCGGGGCGTTCGGCTTTCGCGGCGGCGATCGCCGACGCGCCGTCACCGGCGGTCGCGGTGCTCCAGCCCTCATAGCGCAGCGCCATGGCCACCATCTCGGCCAGCACCGTCTCGTCGTCGACCACCAGCACGGTGATGGGCTTGCCGTCGGCGCGCGCCATCACGACGCGTTCCACCGATCCCCGAGGCTCAGTCATCGCGCTCCAGTATGTCGCTAGTCCCGATATCGTCGTCGAATGGCACGCACCCCGCAGGAGATCTTCGACCATCACATCCACGCCCTGGTGTCTCGCGACGTCGAGGCGTTGCTCACCGACTACGACGACGAGTCCGCGCTCATCACGCCTGCCGGTGTGGCGAAGGGCCTGGCCGGCATCCGGGCCGCGTTCAGCCAGTTGACCGATGCGCTGGCCGATGCGGTGTTCGACATCAAGTCGCAGACCTACCACGGCGATGTCCTGCTGATCGAGTGGACGCTCGACTCGCCGGGATTCCAGGTCGAGGGTGTGGACACCTTCTTGTTCGGCGCCGACTCGATCCGGGTCCAGACCATCTCGCAGTCGGCGCGACCCAAGGGCTGACCTAATCCGTTGTCGCGCATAGTCGGGCAATTGCGCTATGCCGGCTCGCCCGGGCGCCCCGCCGGGTAGGTTCAGGCCTCGTGGACCTGGAACCGGTAGCGCAGTGGATGTCGAGCCGAGAACTGGGTGAGGGCCCACTGGAAGACGTCACCGAACTGTCCGGCGGAACCCAGAACGTCATGCTGCGGTTCACCCGCTCTGGTCGCAGCTATGTGCTGCGGCGCGGCCCACGGCACCTGCGCCCGCGCAGCAACGCGGTGATGCTGCGCGAGACCCGGGTGCTGGCCGCGCTGGCCGACACCGACGTGCCGCACCCGCGGCTGATCGCCACCTGCGACGATCCGGCGGTGCTCGGTGAGGCGGTGTTCTATCTGATGGAGCCGGTCGACGGGTTCAACGCGGGTGAGGGACTGCCCGCCCTGCACGCCGGCGACCCCGCGGTGCGCCATGAGATGGGGCTGTCGATGGCCGACGCGCTGGCCCGCCTCGGCGCGGTCGACCACATCGCAGTGGGCCTGGCCGACTACGGCAAACCGGACGGTTTCCTGGAACGGCAAGTGCCGCGCTGGCTTTCGGAGTTGGACTCCTATCGGCAGTTCGAGAACTACCCCGGCCCCGACCTGCCCGGCATCGACGAGGTGGCCTCCTGGCTGCAGGCCAACACGCCTGTGTCATGGCAGCCGGGCATCATGCACGGCGACTACCACGCGGCCAACGTGATGTTCTCCCGCACCGGACCGGAGCTGGCGGCGATCGTGGACTGGGAGATGTCGACCATCGGGGACCCACTGCTGGACCTGGGCTGGCTGCTGGCCACCTGGCGCCAGGACGACGGGTCCAGCGTGTTCGGCCACACCCTGACCGGCATGGACGGGCTGGCCTCGACCGGCGAGCTGCTGGAACGGTACGCCGCCGGCAGCTCCCGCGATCTGTCGCATATCGGCTGGTACACCGTGCTGGCCTGTTTCAAGCTGGCCATTGTGATCGAAGGAACGCTGGCCCGAGCCTCAGCGGGCAAGGCGCAGAAGGAAGTCGGCGACCAACTGCACGACGCCGCCGTGTGGCTGTTCCAGCGTGCACTGACATTGACGGAGGGCTGAGCAGTGACCCAACACCTCGACGCGGTCGACCGGATCATCGCCGAAGACACACCCCGGCTGATCGAGGTGTTCAAGGACCTGCACCGCAATCCCGAACTGGGCTTCGCCGAGGTGCGCACCGCGCGGATCATCGCGCAGGCCCTGACCGACCTCGGGTTCACCGTCACCACCGGAATCGGGCGCACCGGAGTGGTCGCGACGCTGTACAACGGGCCCGGCCCGGTGGTGATGTACCGCGCCGACATGGACGCGCTGGCCATGACCGAGGCCACCGGCGTGGACTGGGCCAGCCACGACCCGGCGGTCGGGCACGTGTGCGGTCACGACGCGCACGTCACCTGGATGCTCGGGATGGCCCGGGTGCTCGCCAGAACCACCGACACCTGGTCTGGCACAGCGGTATTGATCGGCCAGCCCGCCGAGGAGCTCATCAGCGGCGCGGCGGCCATGATCGACGACGGTCTCTACGACATCGCACCCAAACCGGAGGCGTTCGTCGCGATGCACACCGCGCCGGTACCGGTGGGCACGATTGCCGCCATCGGCGGTGAGCGGATGGCCGGCACCGATCAGCTCGACCTCGTCTTCCACGGCGTCGGCGGGCACGGCTCAATGCCACAACTGGCCAAAGACCCGGTGCTGATGGCCGCTCAGGCCGTCGTGCAGTTCCAGGGCATCATCAGCCGCACCGTTGCCCCGGACGAGACCGCGGTGCTGACCGTCAGCTCATTCCAGGCCGGCTCGGCCTACAACGTCATCCCCGACCGAGCCCTGCTGAAGGTCAACCTGCGCTGGTTCAGCCCGCACGTACGCGAGCAGCTGCTGACCGGGATCCGGGCGATCAGCACGGGCATCGCCCGCAGCTGGGATATGCCCGACGACCTGTTGCCGACGATCACGATGGCCGGCGGCTCGACCCCGCTGGTCAACGACGCCGCGCAGACCAGCCGGCTGGCCACCACCCTGGGCGGGATACTCGGCGAGCACAACGTCGTGAGGCAGCTGCCGGCGCTGACCGGTTCAGAGGATTGTCACCTGCTCAAGGGCCCCCACCACGACGTGCCGTTGAGCTATTTGATGGTCGGGGTGGCCGACCCGCAGGTGTACGCCGACGCCGCCGCCAGGGGCCAGCTTTTCCCCTACGCCCCGCATTCGCCGGACTATCTCGTGGACCTCGCCGCGATCCCGTTCGGCACCAGAATCGCCAGCCTGGCGATGCTGGAATTGCTCGGGTGACGACGTAATATTGGGCGGATTTCGCACCACAACGACACGCAAGACGTTGTGCTGTCTACCAAGACGAGCTAAGGTTTATCCCTGTGGACGATCGTCACAAAGACCCAACTGTAGTACTGCCCTACCTGGTCGGCAGGCCGCTCGGAGCGACCGAGGTCTACGAGGCCTTCGGGTACCGCAAGTCCGCGTACTACAAGGCGGCGCATGAGGGCCGGCTGATCAGTGCGGACAACCTGATCCGAGTCGCCCGGTACTTCGGGCTGAACCCGGTTGACCTCCAGGTTCGCTTCGGTTTGATCGAGCACGACGCGGTCGCGGAATACCTCGAGAACTCGTCTCGATCGCTGCGCCTCGGTGACCTCAAGGCAGATCTGGACAAACCGCCCGTCTAAGGGGAGTTCCGGGAAGTACCGTCGACGCATGACGTCGGCTTTCATCGGCGCCACCGTGCTCGTGGTGCTCTACAGCCTGTGGGTGCGCCGCGACACCTGGTGGTCACGCTGGGAGATCGGCATCACCTCGGCCATCGCTCTGGAGGGGTGTGCCCTGGTGCTGCTGTCGCCGTGGGCGGCGCAGGCCGTCGGGCCGTGGCTGCACAAGGCCAGCGGGATCTGGAACCTGCAGCAAATGGTCGGTCACATCTTCATCGTCATGGCAATCGCGGCCAACATCTACCACGTGATGGCGCGCCTGGCTGATTTCGAGGAGATGCGGACGCTGTACCGCAGACAGGTGAAGTGGCCGGCCAGGATCGGCCTGCCGGCCATGATGGCGGTGTTCGTCATCGCCGACGCGGACTACCGACCGGACGGATTCGCAACGAGCAGCCAGGGCGGCTGGGTGACCGCCTACTGGGTGCTGCTGTGTGGCCTGTTGATCTACGAGTCCGCCTATGCGACTCGGCTGTTGATGATGGTGCGGTCCGACCCGCGCGCCAAGGAGACCGTCGAGCTCTACACCGCCTCGTCAGCGTTCGCCCTGGCGGCCCTTACCGCGCAGCTGAGCACGACCTGGACCCAAACCGATGTGAGCTCGCTGGTCTGGTTGTGGGTGTGCGTGTCCGTGGGCATCTTCGCCTACGGCTCGGCACGTTCCTGGCGGGCCAAGGCGGCATGGTTCACGGCCGGCCACCGCCCGATCGCGCAGAACAACCCCCCGCAAACGTTGTCGTGAGGGCCGACGATGGTATCGGGGTTCATCGTCGCCACACTCGGGATCATCGTCTACAGCCTGTGGGTTCGCCGCGACACCTGGTGGTCGCGCTGGGAGGTCACCGCCACCTTCGCCGTGGCGATGGAGGGTTGCGCACTGTTGTTGATGTCGCCGTGGGCCAGCGCCGCGGCCGGCGCGATGCTGCACCAGGCCCTGGGAGTGTGGAATGTGCAGCAGATGCTCGGGCATCTGTGCCTGATCGCCGCGGTATCGGGCAACATCTATCACATGCTGGTACGCCTGGCCGATCCTGAGCAGGTGCGCTCATTCATGCGCCGACAGCTCATGGTGCCGATCTGGCTGGCCATCGCGATCATGGTCCCGGCCTTCCTGCTCGCCGCCCAGGAGTACCAACGGGACTTCTTCTCCGCACCGGCCACTGATGCCTGGATGGTCGTCTACGAGCTGGTGGCCTGTGCGGTGGTGCTGTACCTCAGTGCCTACGTCAGCCGGCTGATGCTGGCGCTGCGCCACGATCCGCGGGCCAAGACCACCATCGACCTGTACCTGGTGTCGATGGGGTTCGCCGCTGCGGCATGTGTGACCGTGGCCGGCTCGGCCTGGGGCGGCGGTGACGACGCCGGCCCGGTGATCTGGGTCTTCATCTGTCTGTCGGTGGGAATCTTCGCGTACGGTTCGGCGCGCTCATGGCAGGCGAAAAGTTCGTGGTTTACCTCCGGGGGTGGCACCGTGATCGGCGCGAAATGATTTCCGCGTTCATCGCTGCCATGCTGGCGGTGATCGTGTACAGCCTGTGGGTGCGCCGGGACACCTGGTGGTCGCGCTGGGAGGTTGCCGCCACCTTCGCCCTCGCCATGGAGGGGTGCGCGCTGCTGCTGCTGTCCCCCTGGGCCGGCCACACCCTGGGACCGATGCTGCACCAGTACCTGCACCTGTGGAACGTCCAACAGCTGCTCGGCATCATCTGCCTGATCGTGGCGGTGACAGCGAATACCTATCACATGCTCGTGCGGCTCGCCGACCCCGATCACGTGCTGCCGATCATGCGCAAACACCTCCTGGCGCCGTTGGGGCTGGGCGTCGTGGTGATGGTGGCCACCTTCGTCAAGACCGAACGGGGCCACCAGCCGGACATATTCGCGGGCCTGACCGGTGACGCCTGGCAGACGGGCTACGAAGTGGCGGTTTGCGCGATGGCGATCTACCTGAGCTGCTATCTCAGCAGGTTGATGCTGTTGCTGCGGCACGATCCGCGGGCCAAGACCACCGTCAACCTGTATCTGGCTTCGATGGCGTTCGCGGTCGCGGCCTGCCTGATCGGATTCGGCTCGATCTGGGTCGGCGCCTATGCAGGGACGGCGATCTGGGCCTGCATCTGCATTTCCGTGGGGATCTTCGCCTACGGGCTGGCACAGTCCTGGCAAGCCAAACAGGCCTGGTTCTCGCCGGAAGCCCGCACGAACCGGTGATGCGCGACGTTGACTCTGCGTCCAGGGCGTGAGCTACTCGCACTTTTCCACCGTGTGCGCAGAGTCAACGCCGCCATCTTGAGTGCGCCCGAAGGTGTGATCGGTCAGGACATCCCGGACTGATGTCTCAAGACATCCCGGACAGTTCAGTGGGTGTCGAAAGCGCGCCTGGTCATCACTGCCGTGGTCCTGGAAGGCCGTCCCGCAGCGGAGGTCTGTGCCCGGTACGGCATCTCGAAGTCGTGGCTCTATGAGCTGCTGGCTCGCTACCGCGACGAAGGCGATGCCGCGTTCGAACCACGTTCCCGACGCCCACACACCTGCCCCACGGCGATACCGCCGGACACCATCGACATGATCATGCGCCTGCGTAAGGAACTGACCCAAGCAGGTCTAGACGCCGGGCCGGCAACCCTGCTCTGGCATCTGCAGCAACACCAGCAGACCCGGGTATCGACGGCGACGGTCGCACGGATCCTGACCCGCAAAGGCCTCGTCACACCCGCCCCAAAGAAACGCCCGAAGGCCTCCTACATCCGCTTCGAAGCCGAAATGCCCAACCAAACATGGCAATCAGACTTCACCCACTATCGCCTCACCGACCGAACCGACGCCGAAATCCTCACCTGGCTAGACGACCACTCCCGCTACGCCCTGCACTGCAGCGCCCACACCCG
>NZ_CP083986.1:4886355-4887625 GCF_020172685.1 [Mycobacterium] nativiensis
GTACAGCAGCCGCGTGATCGACACGTAATCGATGGGGAACGACAGCAACCGCTGGGTGCCCAGAACCTGGTGCAGGATCACGTTGATCACGCCGCCATGGCTGAACACCGCGACCGTGTCGTCGGGCCCGGAGCCGGCCACCACGTCGGCGACCGCGTCAGCGACTCGGGCGCAGAACGCGGCCTCGTCGACGTCGGCGGGCAGGTGCCCCTGCGCCATCCGGGCCCAATCCTGGGGCCGCTCGGTGCGCAGCTGTTCGACGGGCAGATAGCCGGCCAGATCGCGGTCGTACTCGGCGAACCGCTCATCGATGTCGACGCTGCGCCCGAGTTGCGCGGCCAGCGGCTCAGCGGTCTGGATCGCGCGGCGCTGCGGGCTGCTGACCAGCCGGGTGATCGGGAATCGCGCCAGCGCGTCCGGCAGGCGTTGCGCCTGGGCGAAGCCGGTCTCGGACAGCTCGGGATCTGAGCCCTGGCCATACTCGCTGCGTAGCGGCAGGGCATGGCGGATCAGCAGCAACTGCACGCCTGTCACCATAAGGGGCCAGCTCGGCCCGGCCTCACGGGGTGACGATGTTGAAGTTCGGGTCGGGGTTGTCCAGTACGCCGAGCAGGTTCGCCCAGGCGCTCTGGTCGCCGGAGACCTCCAGCCCACCATTGCCCAACAGCGCCGCCAGCAGCGCCAGCTTGGTGGGCGCGGTGACGGTGACGTCCGCGCTGCCGGAGTCCGCCGGCGTCTTGCGGTGCACGAGCACCCCGTTGCGCAGGGTGAGGCGATAGTTGACCCCGGTGTCGGCGAACGAGACGTCGAGGGCCAACGACAGGTCCCAGGCGCGCGGCCCGTTGATCCGGATCGCCAGGCTCTCGAAGAGCTGCTCGGGGCTCAGTTGCGAGATCAGGCCCACCGAGGTGACCTGGCCGACGGTGCCGAAGTTGCCGGTGCGCAATTCGGTGGCGCCGGAGAGGAAGAAGTTGCGCCAGGTGGCGTTCTCCGCGCCGTAGGCCAGTTGTTCAAGCGTGTCGGCGTAGAGCCTGCGTGCCCCCGCGTGGTCGGCGTCGGTGAACATCGCATGGTCGAGCAGGGTTACTGCCCAACGGAAATCACCGTCATTGAAGGCTGCCTCGGCCAGCTCGACGACGCGGTCCACGCCGCCCAGCGCTGCCGTGTAGCGGGGTCCCAGGGCCTCGGGCGGGTGCGGCCACAACCGGGCCGGGTTGCCGTCGAACCAGCCCAGGTACCGTTGGTAGACGGCTTTGACGTTGTGGCTCAC
>NZ_CP083986.1:4887725-4889183 GCF_020172685.1 [Mycobacterium] nativiensis
ATCTGACGCATATCGGCTGGTACACGGTGATGGCCGCCTTCAAGCTGGCCATCGTGATCGAGGGCACCCTGGCCCGGGCGTCGGCAGGCATGGCCCAGAAGGAAGTGGGCGATCAGTTGCACGAGGCCGCCGTCTGGCTCTTCGACCGGGCCCAGACCTGGATGGCGAGCGCGAAATGACGGACCAGCGCAACTACGTCGCCGGCATCGACGACATTGTTAAGGCCGACACTCGGCGTCTGATCGACATCTTCAAAGACCTGCATCGCAACCCCGAGTTGGGTTTCAACGAAGTGCGCACCGCGCGGACCGCCGCGCAGGCCCTAAGCAACCTGGGCTTCACGGTGACCACCGGGATCGGTCGCACCGGCGTGGTGGCGGTGCTGTCCAACGGCCCAGGCCCGGTAGTGATGTACCGGGCCGACATGGACGCGCTGGCAGTGCCCGAGGCCACCGGCCTGGACTACGCCAGCAGCAACCCGGCACTCGGACACATGTGCGGCCACGACGCGCACGTGACCTGGATGTTGGGGTTGGCCAAGGTGCTCGCCGAGACCGCCGATTCCTGGTCGGGCACCGCGGTGCTGATCGGACAGCCCGCCGAGGAACTGATCACCGGCGCCCAAGCCATGATCGACGCGGGCCTCTATGACGTCGCTCCCAGACCGGACGCTTTCCTGGCGATGCACACCGCGCCCGTACCGGTCGGCATGGTCGCCGCGGTCGGCGGAGAACGGATGGCCGGTACCGATCAGCTCGACATCGTGTTCCACGGCGTCGGCGGCCATGGGTCGATGCCCCAGCTGGCCGTTGACCCGGTACTCATGGCGGCGCAGGCGGTCGTGCAGTTCCAGAGCATTGTCAGCCGGGCTGTCGCCCCCAGCGAGACGGCGGTGCTGACTGTCGGCTCGGTGCAGGCCGGCAGTGCCTACAACGTCATCCCGGACCGGGCACTGCTCAAAGTCAACCTGCGCTGGTTCAACCCCGCTGTGCGCGAAACGATGCTGACCCGTATTCGGGCGATCTGCGAGGGCATCGCGCGCAGCTACGGCATGCCCGAAGACCGGCTTCCGGACATCACCATGGCCGGTGGCGCCACCCCGCTGGTCAACGACACCGCGCTCACCGACCGGGTGGCGACCGCGCTGGGCGATCTGCTCGGCCCGGACAACGTCGTGCGTCAGCTTCCAGCACTGACCGGCTCAGAGGATTGCCACCTGCTCAAAGGGCCGCACGTCGATGTACCACTGGCATATCTGCTGGTCGGGGTGGCCGACCCACAGGTGTACGCGAAGTCCGCGGAAAAGGGTCAATTGTTCCCGTACACACCGCACTCGCCGGACTATGTGGTCGACCTTTCCGCTATCCCGCTCGGAACCAGGATTGCAGCCCGTGCAATGCTTGAATTGCTTACTCCCAGTCGGTTTTAGTAGTCATTACACTCCGCCGAGTTTCTGAA
>NZ_CP083986.1:4889283-4890803 GCF_020172685.1 [Mycobacterium] nativiensis
CGCTCCCCGAGACGGTCGATTCGCGTCGTCATCTGACGGCGGGAAGCGCCCAGCAGATCGGCAAGATCACCCATCCGAGCAGATCCGTCCGAGGACTTGGCCAGGATGTCGAGCACCCGCAAGTCGATCACCGACAGTTGATGATCAGCGTTGAGCGCCCGGTTCAGGACCGCGTCGAATCGCAGCACGGCTTCCAAATAGTGTTGCCATGCTTGACGTTCGGCGAGATCCAAGCCGGGTAAATCACTCCCCGTCCGGCGGCGATCATTGCGCTGCACAGCGTCATGCTAAGCCCAACGCTTAGCTTTCCTCATCGTTTTCGGCCGCGTCGGTCCGGTAGTAGCGTGTCGGACATGCACGCGATCATCGCCGAATCCCCCGAGGTCCTCGCTTGGCGCGAGGTCGCCGATCTTCAACCGGCGCCGGGCGAGGTGCTGATTCGGGTCGCCGCAGCCGGGGTGAACCGGGCCGATCTGCTGCAAGCGGCGGGCTTGTACCCTCCCCCGCCCGGGGCCAGCGACACCCTCGGTCTGGAGGTCTCCGGCGTGGTCGCCGCAGTGGGCGACGAGGTGTCGGATTGGACAATCGGCCAACCGGTTTGCGCGTTGTTGGCCGGGGGCGGCTACGCCGAGTACGTCGCGGTTCCCGCGCCCCAGGTGCTGCCTGTTCCGGACGGGATAGACCTGGCCGATGCTGCCGCTCTGCCGGAGGTGGCCTGCACCGTCTGGTCGAATCTGGTCTTGACTGCTGGGTTGTCGGAGGGCCAGTTGCTGCTGGTGCACGGTGGAGCCAGCGGCGTGGGCAGCCACGCCATTCAGGTGGCACGTCAGCTCGGGGCGTGGGTCGCCGTCACCGCAGGATCAGAGGCCAAGTTGGCGTTCTGTCGTGAACTGGGAGCCGAGATCACCATCAACTATCACGACGAGGACTTCGTGGCGCGGGTCCGCGAGGCTGGTGGTGCCGACGTGATCCTGGACATCATGGGGGCGGCCTACCTGGACCGCAATATCGATGCGCTGGCCAACGACGGTCGGCTGGTGGTCATCGGCATGCAGGGCGGGGTCAAGGGCGAGCTGAACCTGGGCAAGCTGATCTCCAAACGCGCCCGGGTGATCGGCACCGCCTTGCGTGGCCGGCCGGTCGAAGGGCCGCACAGCAAGGGCGCGGTGGTTGCCGCGGTGACCACCGAACTCTGGCCGATGCTCAGCGACGGCCGGATCAAGCCGGTGATCGGCGCGCGGCTGCCCATCGCGCAGGCCGCCGAAGCCCACCGGCTGCTGTCCTCGGGTGACGTGACGGGAAAGGTTGTGCTGACCGTCTAAGCGCCGGGACCGCGGGGTGTCCATCCGACTGACTATTGCGGCAGCGACCGAGATTTGGGCGCTGGCACTCTTGGGTCGACGTAGCATCATTGTCGATACCGATAGGCGACGGCGCTGCCGTCAAAGGATGCCCAGGAGGCACGTGCAATGACCACTCAAGCCGATTCGGCGACAACGGATTCGGGTGCGCGATGAGTG
>NZ_CP083986.1:4890903-4893527 GCF_020172685.1 [Mycobacterium] nativiensis
ATGCCACCGACACCGTGGACACCGGCCAGGCCGTGCTCCGCCGTGCCGCCAACACCACCCGCGCCGCCTACACCGCCGACGCCACCGTTACCGGCGATTCCGGTCGCGTCGCCACCGGTCTCACCGTCGTTGCCGCTACCGGCAACTGCGTCCGCACCGTCGACGCCGTTGGCCGCGGCGCCACCGACACCACCGACGCCACCACGGCCACCGGCGCCACCGGCGCCACCGTTACCGGCCAGCGAGCCGGCGGCGCCACCAGCACCACCGAGGCCACCGTTACCACCGGCGAGCCCTGTTGTGCCATTGCCGTCTTCGTCGGTCTGTCCCGCGACGCCGGTGGCGCCGTTGCCGCCGATACCGCCGGCGCCGCCGTTGCCCAGGTTTCCGGCGTTACCACCAGCACCACCATTACCGCCAGCAGCTCCAGCAACGAGAGCGTCGGCACCGTCACCACCGGCACCACCAGCGCCACCATCACCAAAACCGCCCGCCGAACCACCGACACCACCAATGCCCTCGGCCGACGTACCAGCAGCACCACCATCACCGAACCACAAACCACCAGAACCACCAGCAGCCTGCGCCAGCGTCCCACCATCAATACCGTCAGCACCGTTACCGATCAGGATCTGACCGAAACCAAACAGGTTGATAAACGAATTAACCTGCTCACCAAACGGACTCAGAATCCACGCCTGCCCCAAGTCATGCAATGGCGTGTAGAACAACGAACCGAACCAGTCATCAGCGGCCGCCGAACCCGGCAGGTCCGCCACCGACGCATCAAACGACAGACCCAAATTCGACAGCAGCGGCTCCCACGCCCCCTGGTCGAACAACGTGTCCCACGACGACGCCTGACTCAAATCACCCAACGCACCAGCCAGATCCGCACCAAGCAGGTCAACCACCCAGTCCAGCTCATCAGCATGCGCCACAGGAGCCGCCGACAACGGCGACATCCCAAAGGTCAAAAACGCCCCAACCGCACTGCTGGCCCCCAACAGTCGCCGGCTACGCCGACCCTGCTGGCCGTTGCCCGAAGTGTTACGCCCTACTGCCATTTGGGATGTCCTATCTGTGTGGCCCACAGTTGTGCTAGCTCTGTCTGTCATGAAGTTTGGATTTGGCGGCTTAGCTGCTCAGCAGGCTCAGCCGTAGAAGCCCAACGCCGCCGCGATCTGGTTCGGAATATCGTTGAGCCACTCCGACGCCACGCCGAAGAAGTTGCCGTTGATGCCCAGCACGCCCAGGTCGGACAGCCCCAGCCCGTCGATCAGGCCGTTGATATCGAGGCTGCCCAGGCCGAGGTCGGTGAGCAGCGAGTTGATCGTGCCGTCGAGGCCGAGGTTGGCAACGATGGTGTCCAGGTCGTAGTTGTCCAGGCCGATCCAGCCGAGGAGGGTGCCCAATGTGGGGTCGCCGAGGACACTGGTCATCAAGTCGGTGATGAACGTGTCCAGGTGCACCTCGTCCAGACCCAGACCATTGAGGATGCTCTCGATCGAGACACCGCCCAACAGACTGTTGATGAAGTCGTCCAGGCTCTGGTTGTTCAGGCCCAGGCCGTCGAGGATGCCGGCGATCGAGATGCTGCTCAGCCCGAGGCGGTCGATGAACATGTCGATGGCGATGTTGTTCAGGCCGAGGTTGTTGAAAATCGACTGAGCGTAGATGTCGTTCAGCCCGAGGCTATTGATCAGGCCGGACAGGCTGAGGGTGCCCATGCCCCAGTTCTCGAACAGGGAGAGCAGCGTGGTGTCGGTCAGTCCCAGTCCGGCGATCGCGCCCGTCATGAGCTCCGTCAGGGTCGGGTCGAAGCCCCAGGCGTCGAAGAACTGCTCCAGAGTGACATTGCCGGTCAGGTTGCCCAGGCCGTCGAACAACGACTCCAGCGTGTAGTTGCCGATGCCCATGGCGTCGATGCCCTGGAACACGGTGACGTCGTACAGGTGCAGGTTCTGCAGAGTTTCGCCAACGGTGTTGGTACCCATGACCGCGCCGAGAGTGGGGTTGCCGGCCTTGGAAAGGAGGCTGGCCTGATCGGGGGCGAGCACGCCCAACGGTGTGTCACCCAGGTTGGGGTAAGCCGGGTCCGGGCTAGGAAGCGTGTACAGCAAGGACTGAACCGGGATGTCGTTTACCGGAGTGTCGGGCGGGTAACCCATGGTGTTCTCGCCGATCGGCATCGCCTGGAAGATGTCCCCGAGCGTCGTGTTGCCGTAATCGCCGATGAAATCGGACAAGGTGGCACCGGGCGGGAACATGGAGAGCAGCATGTCCGTCAACGGGGTGCTGCCGGTGATGTCCGGTCCGAGGAAACCGGAGTTGAGCAGATCGACCAGCGTCTGGTTGCCGTAGTCGCCCAACATCCCGGGGAGCGCGCCGATGGTGACGTCGCCGAGACCCAGCCCGGCGAAGAAATCGATCAGGTTGGGGTCCCCGAGCGAATCGGTGAGCAGTCCGCCGATCGTCCAGGTCGGGTCGATGAAACTGGCCAGGGACTCGTTGCCCGTAGCACCGAGCAGATCCTTGAGCAGGCCACCGACGGTGGCGTCGTCGCCGCCGACGAAGCTCAGGATGAGCTCGGACAGGCTGGGGTTGCCGATATCGGTCTGGTT
>NZ_CP083986.1:4893627-4894850 GCF_020172685.1 [Mycobacterium] nativiensis
GGGCTCTGTCGTTGACATCGCCCAGCGCACCTACAGATCGAACGGAGTTACTGCTGCTGAATTACTGCTGCTGGCAGAGGTTGTCCAGGACGTCGATCTGACCGCGCAGCTGGTCGCGCAGCGGCTGCTGGACGGCGTCCTCGGGCGAGTGCCCGGCCAGGTAGTTGATGCTCAGCGCCTCGAGCGTGTCGGCCATGTCGCCAGCGGCCTTCGACAGGTCGGCCGGGGTGGCCGGGTTGGCCTCGAGGTTCTGGTGCAGGAAGGCGCCACCGGCGAACAGCGAAAGCCGCGCGTTGGTGCCGACCGCCAGGTCACCGGCCAGGTCGCCCGGAACCGGGTTCTGCAGGTTGGTGTTGAACTGGGTGCCCTGACGCACGACGCCCTGCGCCTCGCAGATCTTGCCCTTGGCCTCGGCACGCTGGTCGTCGGAGAACTTCTGGCTCGTCGACGGGTGGAACCAACCGAAGATAGCCAAAACGATGCCGATCACGGCCAGTGCCAACGCGGCGATCGTGGGCACCGACAACGCCGGTGCGGGAGTGGAAGATTGCGGAAAACCCGCGGTCTTAGGCTTGGCAGAGGAGGATTCGCTCGCAGAAGTCTCAGGCATTGCGCGATCGTAACGGCACAGCTCCGAATAGTCACGCTGAACGGGGATCCGGCGCGTTGGCGGTACCCTCATGTGCGATGTTGAGCACCGAGCTGCAGACCACAACGCGCCGCCTCACCGGCTGGGGCCGCACCGCGCCAAGCGTGGCGCAGGTGTTGTCGACCCCGGATGTCGAAGTTATCGCCGAGGCGGTGGCTCGCTCGGCCGATTCCGGAAGCCGAGGCGTGATCGCCCGTGGCCTGGGCCGTTCTTATGGCGACAACGCCCAGAACGGCGGCGGCCTGGTGATCGACATGACCGCCCTGAACCGGATCCACTCGATCTCCTCTGACCGCGGCCTCGTCGACGTCGACGGCGGGGTGAGCCTGGATCAGTTGATGAAGGCGGCATTGCCCTTCGGGTTGTGGGTGCCGGTACTGCCCGGCACTCGCCAGGTCACCATCGGTGGGGCGATCGCCTGCGACATCCACGGCAAGAACCACCACAGCGAGGGCAGCTTCGGCAACCACGTGGTGTCGATGGAGTTGCTCACCGCCGACGGTTCGGTGCGCCAGCTGACTCCCGACGGCCCGCAGGCCGCCTTGTGCTGGGCCACGGGCGGCGGCAACGGTCC
>NZ_CP083986.1:4894950-5011683 GCF_020172685.1 [Mycobacterium] nativiensis
TCACCCTGCGCGTCAACGGAAAACTGCACCACATCGGCATGGGCCGAACCCTCGCCCGAACCCCCGTCACCCTGCTCATCAACAACCTCGACGTCCGCATCCTCGACGCCACCACCGGCGAACTACTGCGAGAACTCACCATCGACCCCACCCGCGACTACCAACCAACAGGCAAAGACCGCCACGCACGATGGCACCAAAAACAAAAACAGACCGAACCCTGAGGGTTCGGCCTGTCCGGGATCTCCCGAGAGATCACAGAGTGCGCCCGAAGGGATTCGAACCCCCAACCTTCTGATCCGTAGTCAGATGCTCTATCCGTTGAGCTACGGGCGCATGTCTTCAGTTGTCGGTCGAGCAAGCTCGGCCGTGGCGGAGGCGAGAGGATTTGAACCTCCGGTCCCCCGTAAAGAGGACAACTCATTAGCAGTGAGTCCCATTCGGCCGCTCTGGCACGCCTCCTCGAACTCGTTGAGGGTACCGGATCAACACCCCAGCTCTGAAACCGCGGGGTTGATGTGGGCGTTCATGCGCCTCACCGGCACACATATGCTGTGTCCGTGACCGCCCGACTGCGCCCGGAGATCGCCGCACTGCCGGCTTACGTCGAGGGCAAGACGGTGCCGGGCTCGATCAAACTGGCCAGCAACGAGACAGTGCTGCCCCCATTGCCCAGCGTGACCAAGGCCGTCGAAGAGGCCCTGGCCGGCATCAACCGCTACCCGGACAACGGCTACGCCAAGCTGCGGGCCCGATTGGCCGAGCACGTCGGATTCGGCCCGGAGCACGTGGCCGCGGGTGCCGGATCGGTGAGCCTGTGCCAACAGCTGATCCAGATCAGCACCGGCGCCGGCGACGAGGTGGTGTTCGGCTGGCGCAGCTTCGAGATCTACCCGCTGCAGGTGCGCACCGCCGGCGGGGTACCGGTGCAGGTTCCGCTGCGCGCGCATACCTACGACCTGGACGCGATGCTGGCCGCCATCACCGACCGCACCCGGCTGATCTTCGTCTGCAACCCGAACAATCCCACCTCCACCGTCGTCGACCCCGACGAGCTGGCGCGGTTCGTGGCCGCGGTGCCCCCGCACATCCTGGTCGCCATCGACGAGGCGTACGTGGAGTACACCCGCGACGGCATGCTCCCCGACAGCCTGAGCCTGGTCCGCAAGCACCCCAATGTGGTTGTGCTGCGGACGTTTTCGAAGGCCTACGGGCTGGCCGGGCTGCGGCTGGGCTACGCGGTCGGCGATCCGGAGATCATCACCGCACTGGGCAAGGTCTACGTGCCGTTCACGGTGTCCACCGTCGCGCAGGTCGCCGGGATCGCCTCGATGGACGCCGCCGACGAACTGCTGGACCGCACCGACGCGGTGGTCGCCGAGCGAATCCGGGTCTCGGCGGCGCTGCGTGCGGCCGGCTACGACCTGCCGGATTCGCAGGCCAACTTCGTGTGGCTGCCGCTGGCCGAGCGCACCGCGGACTTCGTGGCCGCCGCCGCAAAGGCCCGCATCGTGGTCCGCCCGTACGGCGCCGACGGGGTCCGGGTGACCATCGGGGCGCCGGAGGAGAACGACGCGCTGTTACGGTTCGCTCAAGGTTGGATCTGAGGAGGAACGCCATGCACGCCACCGCCACCGCCACCGTCGCAGCACCCGCATCCCGGGTGTGGGCCGTGCTCTCCGATTACGAGGGCATGTCCTCCTGGGCGCCTGGACTGAAGATCACCGTCACCCGGCCCGGCACACCCGAGCCCAATGGCGTCGGCGCCCAGCGCCGCATCCAGGCGGTGCCGGGGATGGCGCCGCTCGTGGAGGAGATCATCGCGTTCGAACCGGACCAGCGGCTGAGCTACCGCGGCGTCTCGGGCATCCCGTTCCGCAACTACATCGGCGATGTGGCACTGCGGTCGACGGGTTCGGGCACCGAGATCAGCTACACCATCAGCGCGGACAACCGCCTGCCCGGAGTCGCCGCGGTGTTGGCGAACGGGCTGTTGTTCGGTCTTAAGCGCGCTGTCAACAAGGCGGGCTGAGGTCGCGATGAGTGACGAGCTGGCCCGCAAGACATTCACCGCCTTCAAGGAGCGCACCGGGGAGATCCCCGACGCCGAACTCGACGAGTTCTGGGCGACCCTGCCGCCGGCCACCGTCGAGCAGATGATCGGCGACTGGCGCGGCGGGGAGTTCGTCACCGGCCACAAGATGAACGGGCTGCTGGAGAAGGCTCGCTGGTTCGGCAAGAGCTTCCGCTCGGTGACCGACGTGCAGCCGCTGGTGTGCCTGGACGACGACGGCAACAAGTTCTCCAACATCAAGCTCGGCAAGGGCGAGGCCAGCCTGTGGTCCGAGGAGTTCCGCGGCGAGGTGGTGGCGACCATGGTCTATGACGGCCAGCCCACCCACGACCACTTCAAGCGGGTCGACGCCGACACCGTGCTGGGCATCATGAACGGCAAGGAGGGCGTGCTCGATAACGGCCGCTACTTCTACTTCTATCTGGAGCGGGTGTAACCGACCCCGGCGTGGTCGGCGGCGGCGCGGTCGAGTAGCTCGATCAGCTCCGGCTCGTCACGAACCAGCTGCCCGTCGCCCGCATCCAGCGCCAGCAGCTGATCGCACTCGTTGATCAGCATCATGAAGATGCGCTCGCGCTCGGCGTCGCTGCGGGTGTCGTCGCGGTCCAGGTAGGCGGTGGCGTACCGGGTGGCGTTGGCGATCGCGGTCTGGGCCCGGCCTCGGCGGCTCAGCAACGAGGCGGCCACGGTGACCACCAGCACGCCGACGATCGTCAGCAGCGACTCCCCGGTACCGATCTCGACGACCTCAACCGGCTTGCCGTTGTTGATGAACGGCACATTGTTGTCGTGCAGGGCGTGCAGGATCAGCTTCACTCCGATGAACCAGAGGATCACCGAGAGGCCGTAGCTGAGGTAGACCAGCCGGTCGAGCAGTCCGTCGATCAGGAAGTAGAGCTGCCGCAGCCCCAGCAGCGCGAACGCGGTCGCGGTGAACACGATGTAGGTGTCGCGGGTGAGGCCGAAGATCGCCGGGATCGAGTCGAACGCGAACAGCACGTCGGTGCCGGCGATGGCGGTGATCACCAGCAGCACCGGGGTCATCGCCCGGCGGCCGTCGAGAGTGGTGACCAGTTTGTCGCCGTCGTAATGCTCGCTGGTGCGGATGACCCTCTTCGCCAGCCAGATCATGGCGTTGTCGGCTTTACGGGCCTCCTCGCCGCCCTCCGGCCGCAGCATGCTGCTGGCCGTCACCAGCAGGATCATCCCGAACAGGTAGAAGACCCAGGCGAAGGTGTTGATCAGGGCGGCGCCGGCAAGGATGAAGCCGGTTCGGACGATCAGTGAAAAGGCGATCCCGAACAGCAGCACCTTCTGCTGAACCTCCGGCGGCACCCGGAAGCTGGCCATGATGAGCAGGAAGACGAACAGGTTGTCGACCGACAACGCCTTCTCGGTGACATAGCCGGCGACGTACTGCGAGCCCGCATCCGCGCCGCCGAACACGAACACGCCGACCCCGAACAACACGGCGACACCGATGTAGCCGGCGGACCAGGCCGTGGCCTCGGCCAGCGTCGGAACGTGCGCCTTGCGGACGTGAAAGAAGAAGTCGAACGCGAGCAGCCCAACAAGGCCGACGATCGTCAGCCCCCACACCCAACCGGCAACGTCCATGCGAGATCCAGGCTAGGCAGCCTGAACGACGCCGAGTTGACCAGCAGATTGCGGCGTTATGACCGTCCGGTGAAGGCGATCAGCCGCTGCAGCGTCGGCGCCGAGTCGCCGACCTCGACGGGCTCGTCGAACCCGGCCCGCACCCGGCCCTCCGGCGTGATGATCTCCTGCGCCAGGCCCAGCACATATCCGGCCAGCGGTTCGGGCGCATCCAGCGTGCGGCCCGTCGCCGTCGCGTAGTCCCACGCGTGCACCAGGAACTCCAGCGCCAGAATGCCCGCGGCTACCTTCGCCGGCAGCTCGTTGGGGCCGAAGGCGACCGCGCCGTCCAGGCCGCGGCTGCGCCAGGCATCCAGGGCGGGCCGACCCGCGGCCAGGACCTGGGCTGCCGGTGAATCGCCTGCGTCACGGGTGGGAGGCACGGCACCCGCCGCACCGCCGAGGATGCTGATCGAGTTCAGCAGGTGATCGGTCAACTGCGTGACGTCGAACTCCGAACACGGTGTCTGATTGGACAACTCGTCGCTGCCGATACCACGCAACACCGGCTCCAGCACCGCCCACGCGGCTTCGGCCGCGGCGAGTTCGTCGGCAGGAGGCACGTCGGAACCAGGTCTCAGATCGGCGGCCACGTCGCCAGGCTACCGTTCAGCTATGACCGAGTCGTATCAATCCGTCACCGTCGAAATCTCCGACCACGTCGCCCAGGTCACCCTGATCGGGCCGGGCAAGGGCAACGCGATGGGCCCGGCGTTCTGGTCGGAACTACCGGAGGTGTTCGCCAAGCTGGACGCCGATCGCGACGTGCGGGCGATCGTGCTGACCGGATCCGGCAAGAACTTCAGTTACGGGCTGGACCTGGCCGCCATGGGCGGCACCCTGGCCCCGGTGCTGGCCGAGGGGGCGCAGGCCCGCCCGCGCTCGGAGTTCCACGCCGAGATCCTGCGGATGCAGAAGGCCACCAACGCGGTCGCCGACTGCCGCACCCCGACGATCGCGGCGATCCACGGCTGGTGCATCGGCGGTGGGGTGGACCTGATCGCGGCGGTGGACATCCGCTACGCGTCGGCCGACGCCAAGTTCAGTGTGCGCGAGGTCAAGCTGGCCATCGTCGCCGACATGGGCAGCCTGGCCCGGCTGCCGCTGATCCTGTCCGACGGGCACCTGCGTGAGCTGGCGCTGACGGGCCGCGACATCGATGCTGCCCGCGCCGAAAAGATCAGCCTGGTCAACGAGGTCTTCGCCGACGCCGAGGCCTGCCTGGCCGCCGCGCACGCCGCCGCCGCCGAGATCGCCGCCAACCCGCCGCTGACCGTCGAAGGCGTCAAGGACGTGCTGGACCAGCAGCGCATCGACCAGGTGTCGGCCAGCCTGCGCTATGTCGCCACCTGGAACGCGGCGTTCCTGGCATCCAAGGACCTGACCGAGGGCATCTCGGCGATCTTCGCCAAGCGCCAACCCGAGTTCACCGGCGAATGACCCTGCTGACCTGGGGACTGCTGGCCGGAGCGATCGGCTGCGAGGTGGCTGCGACGTTGTCGCTGCGCGCCTCCGACGGCCTGACCCGGTTGGGTTGGCTGGCTCCGATCGTGGTCGGCTACCTGGTGTCGTTCGTGTTGCTGGCGATGGTTTTGAAGCGGGGGATGCCGGTCGGGGTGGCCTACGGGGTCTGGTCGGGCGTCGGGGTGGCCGCGACCGCCGCGCTGGCCAGGTTCCTGTTCGACGACCCGTTCACCGCGGTGATGGCCGGCGGGGTGGTGCTGATCGGCGCCGGGGTGTACCTGCTGGAGTTCGGGGCGCACGCATGACGGCGGGCGAGGTGTCGTTCGCCCAGCCGACCTTGGCCGACCTGGTCGCCACCCTCGACGTCGAGCAGACCGACGAGCACCATTTCGTCGCCACCCAGCTCGACAACCCGCACCACCACATCGTCGGCGGGCACATCGCGGGCCAGGCGCTGATGGCGGCCAGTCGCACCGCCCCGGGCCGGGTGCCGCACAGCATGCACGCCTACTACCTGCGGGCCGGGGACGCCAGCCGCCCGGTCGACCTGCAGGTGGAGGTGGCCCGCGACGGAGGCACGCTGTCAACGCGGCAGGTCACCGCCCGCCAGGACGGCCAGATCCTGCTGGAAGTGCTGTCGTCGTTCACCGCGGCAGTCGAGTCACCCGAGCACCAGCAGCCGATGCCCGATGTGCCCGAACCGGATTCGTTGCTACCCGCCCAACAGCAGCTCGCGCCCTACGCCGACGAGCTGGGCGGCTACTGGGTTCAGCCGCACCCGTTCGACCAGCGTTACATCGACCCGCCGCCGCGGCTGGCCCTCGAGCTTGACGAGCCGTCACCGCGGATCCGGTTGTGGTGGAAGCCTTGTGAGCCTGTTCCCGTTGATGCCGCGCTGCACAGCGCCCTGCTGACCTACCTGTCCGGCACCAAGATGGTCGAGACTGCACTGGCCATGCGTGGGGCCACCCAGGCCAGCGCGTTCAACGCGCTGATCGACCACGCGCTGTGGTTTCAGCGGCCCGTGGACCTGTCGGATTGGGTGCTGTCCGACCAGTTCTCGCCCAGCGGCATCGCCGGGCGCGGCCTGGCGACCTCCACCATGTACAACCGGGCGGGGCAGCTGGTCTGCGTGGCGACCCAGGAGCTCTACTTCGGCAGGGGCAACAACCAGGAGCGACGGCGATGACATCCCAGAGACCCGAGATCTTGACGCCCGACGGAAAGATCCGCGTCCCGGCCGACCTCGACGCGGTGACCGCGGTCGGCGACGAGGATTCCTCTGGTATCGATCCGGCTGCGGTGGAACGGATCTGGCAGGCGGTGCGGCACTGGTATTCGGCCGGCATGCATCCGGCGATTCAATTGTGCCTGCGCCACAGCGGCCGCGTGGTGCTCAACCGCGCGATCGGGCACGGGTGGGGTAACTCCCCCACCGATGCCGCCGACGCCGAGAAGGTGGCCGTCACCACCGACACCCCGTTCTGCGCGTATTCGGCGGCCAAAGCGATCAGCTCGACCGTGGTGCACATGCTCGTCGAACGCGGATGCTTCTCCCTCGATGACCGGGTGACCGACTATCTGCCCGACTACGGTCGTAACGGCAAGTCCCGCACCACGATCCGCCAGGTACTGACCCACAGTGCCGGGGTGCCGTTCGCCACCGGTCCGCGGCCGGACGTGCACCGCGTCGACGACAGCGACTACACCCGCGAGCAGCTGGCGAACCTGCGGGCGATCTACCCGCCGGGGTGGGCGCACATGTACCACGCGCTGACCTGGGGTCCGCTGGTGCGCGAGATAGTCTCGGCGGCCACCGGCCGCAACATCCGTGACATCCTCGCCGAGGAGATTCTGGATCCGCTCGGCTTCCGGTGGACGAATTTCGGTGTGCCAGAAGCTGATGTTGCCCTGGTGGCGCCCAGTCACGCGACCGGGCGCCCACTGCCCGGGCCGGTGGCCGCGGTGTTCCGCAAGGCGATCGGCGGCACCATGCACGAGATCATCCCGTTCACCAACACCCCGCTGTACCTGACCAGCGTCATCCCGTCGTCCAACACCATCTCGACGGCGTTCGAGCTGTCCCGCTTTGCCGAGATCTGGCGCCGCGGAGGCGAACTCGACGGGGTTCGGGTGGTCTCGCCGCAGACCATGGCCGCCGCGACGGCCCAGTGCCGACGACTGCGCCCGGACGTGGCGACCGGGCTGGTACCGCTGCGCTGGGGCACCGGATACATGCTGGGTTCGAAGCGATTCGGCCCGTTCGGCCGTAACGCCCCTGAGGCATTCGGGCACATGGGCCTGGTCAACGTCGCGATCTGGGCGGACCCGGCACGTGACCTGGCCGCCGGGCTGATCTCCAGCGGCAAGCCCGGCAGCGATCCCGAGGCCAAGCGCTACACCGCGCTGATGGACCGGATCGCGGCCGAGATCCCCCAGGGGTAACGGGAGCCTCGGGCTGCACTGGCGTCTCCGCTTCTCACCATGTGGTCTTGTGTCCGCCTCTGAGCGACAACCGCTGTTATGTCAACCGATTCCCGCCGCTGTCGCTCAGAGGCGGGCGCGACACACATCGGTCGGCGCTCGTGACGAACGGGACGGTTGGGTCGGGTCGGTCAGATGAGCACGTCGGACGGTGTCGGGCCGATTGATCAACGGGGTGCGACGTTTCGTTTGGCCCCCATTCTTACAGCGGCGACGGCCCTTGCACCGGCCCAACGCCGCAGGCCGACGCGAACTGCTGCGGGGTCAGCCCGTCAGCGGAGTTCATGTCGCAGCGCCCGAACGGCGGGCAGCCCTCCGGCAGGCCGCCGCCATAACCCTGGCCGTCGGTGTACTGGTGGGCGACCTTGCCCGGATACGGCGGGTTGGCGCCGTAGGCAGCGATGATCAACCGAATGTCGGCCGGCTTGGTGGGCCACATCCGGTTGAGGTCACCGACATTGCCGTAGCCGATGATCCTGGCGCGGTTGCCGCACCAGTCGGCCAGATTCCAGTACAGCCGATTGATCGGGTCGGACTGGTCGCCGCCCGGGTTGCCGCCGGACTCGACGTCGAGCATGAGCGACACCCGCGGGTGCAGGCCCCCGTTCGCGGCGAACATGTCCTGCACCGTCGCGGCATTGGACTGCCACGTCGCCGGCCGCACATAGGTGTAGACGATCCCGAACGTCAACCGGCCGTCGTCGAGCGCGCTGCGCATCCACGCGTAGTTGCGCGCGAAATTGTGGTCACGGTACGTGCCGTCGCAGACCCGGATCGACAACACCCGGTAGGGGTACGAATCATTAACCGGCACTTGAAATTCGGATACGTCCGCGAAGAGCGTGTTGATAATCACGCGTTGGTTGTGTGCTTTCTGAAGTGTTCGGTCAGGAGCTGGGTCAGAATCTCCGGCGCCTCGTCGGGTATCCAGTGACTGACCCCTTCCAGGGTACGCAGTTCCCATGGGCCACTGACGAATCGCTGGGACAACTCGTGGCCCTTGCGGCCGACGGCCGTGTCGCCGTCACTCCACACCTGCAGGGTGGGAACCACAACCTTGCGCTTCAGGACGGACGGCTGGGTCAACGGCATGCCCCGATACCAGTTCACCGCGGTCCTAGCACTGCCGAGCCGATGGAGATCGGCCATGTCCCGGGCGGCGTTCTGAGCGCTCTGACCCGTCCCGCGCAGGCTGCGCGTGAAGCTGGATTCGTTGCTCAGCAACAGTTCCGGTATCCACGGCAGCTGGAAGAAGAGCATGTACCAGGATTTGAAGGCCTGGGTACTGCGCGACATCGACTGGATGAAGGCCAGCGGATGCGGTACCGATACCGCGGTCAGGGTCCGGACCAGGTCGGGACGTGCGGCCGCGGCGCCCCAGGCGACGGCAGCCCCCCAGTCGTGCCCGACCAGGTGCACCGGGCCGGTGTCGGCGGTTTCGATCAGGGCGACGGCGTCGGCGATCAGCTCGGACAGCCGGTAGTCACGGCGGCGCCGCGGCAGGGCTCCCGGCGTATAGCCTCGCTGATCCGGAGCCAATGTCCGAAAGCCTTGACCGTTCAGCAATTCGGCCACCGATCCCCATGAGGCCGACGTCTGCGGGAAGCCGTGCAACAGCACGACCGGGATCCCGTCCTGCGGGCCGGTATCCCTGACCTCGAATACCAGTCCGTGCCGCTCGAAGGTGCTCAGCCTGGGCATGTCGTCATCCTCTCGGTCCTCGCCGACGGACGGCAGGGCGTTTGCCCTCAGCGCAATTCCCGCCAGATTGCCAGTCGCACATGAGGTACGGTACGCCAACCGCCGGCCAGGATGGACAACAGTCTGCACGAGTACGAATCATCAACCCGTACCAGGATTCCGGATCTGCCGGACGACCCGAATCGCATTCAGACAGATCGTCGCCGGTCGCGCTCGATCATTCCTATAGTTGATCGATGGAGTTGCGACACATCAAGTACCTACTGGCGGTCGCTGATCATCAGAATTTCACTCGGGCGGCCGAGGCGCTGCATGTCTCCCAACCGACGCTGTCACAACAGATCAAGCAGCTCGAACAGGCACTCGGCGTGGAGTTGCTCGACCGGACCGGTCGCGCCGTCCGGCTCACCGACGCGGGATCGGCCTACGTCCACCACGCCCGGCTGGCACTGCGGGACCTCGATGCCGCCGAGCGGGCCGTGAATGATGTGCGCGATCTGTCCCGCGGCAATCTGCGGATCGCGGTGACGCCCACCTTCACCGCTTATCTGATCGGCCCACTGCTGCAACGATTCCGGGCGACATTCCCTGGTATCAGGCTCGCGTTGTCGGTGACCAATCAGGATCGGATCGAAGCCGATCTGCTGGCCGATCGCGTCGACGTCGGGATTGGCTTCGCGGGCGTGCACGCCGCCGGGATCGACGCCGCCACACTGTTCACCGAGACACTCGGGCTGGTGGTCGGGCCAGGCCATCGGCTGGCGGCAGTCACCGCCCGAGTGAAGGTTTCGGAGCTGGCCGGCGAGCCGCTGGGCCTGCTCAGTTCGGATTTCGCGACCCGCCTGCATGTGGATGGCTATTTCGCCGAACACCAGGTACCGCAGAACATCGCGATCGAATCGAATTCGATCAGCGCATTGCTGGAGCTGGTCCGGCACGATGTCGTGACCACCGTGTTGCCGGATGCGATCACCAGCGAACACTCCGAACTGCGCCCGGTGCCGCTGGCTCCGTCGCTGCCGACCCGCACCGTGCAGCTCCTGCAGCGTGGCGGTGTCTACCGCTCCGCCGCGGCGCAGGCGTTCGAAGCGATCCTGGGCAACGTGGTCGCCGAGCGCCGGTGCCCGTCGGGCAAGTATTGGTCGCACCAATAGCTCCGCGTGGATCTAAGTATTGGACAGTCCACCTTTTCCTTCGCATGCTAAATGACGTCTGAGTAAACGCTTTTCAAACAGGTGGAATACACGATGGAGTTTGTGAAGTTCAACTTGATCAACAAGCACGGGGTCTCCAACCACCGTGGCGAGGTGCTGATCAACCCGTCCGAAATCGAATCGGTGTGCTCGTTCATTCACACCGACCACATCCTTTCGCACCACGAAGTCGGCGCGATCATCACCACGAAAACCGGTGATAAGCACCATGTTTCACAACACACCAACGAGATCGCGGACATGCTCCGCCTGGCCGGCGAGCGCGCCGAGGACTGGGTCGGCACCCGATGACGGCGGCCCCGGATTTCGAGACCGTCGACGCGCCGGGCCTGGCCCAGCTCGAGCAGCGACTGCAGATCCGTCGCGGAAACAGCATCGCGGTGGTCAACGCACCGGTCGATTCGGTGCTGCGACTGTTGGCCGTCAGTCGCGCGAACCCTCACGAGGCCGATGTCGTGATCGCCTTCGCCACCCGGCGGCGCGATCTGGCCTTGTTGAAGCCGGCCTATCGTGCGGCCGGATCCGACCGGACGAGCTGGGTCGTCTACCCCCAGCCGGGCCAACCCGGGACGGACCTGCGGTGGGGCTGGTTCCTCGCGGCGTTACGCCAGTACGGCGTCACGGCGGCAGCGCAGGTCGCGATTGACGCCAACTGGTCGGCGGTGCTTTTGCAGCAGACCCGACGCGGCGAGGCAGACACGGTCCTGGTGGGCTATCCGAATGCAGACCCCGGTGGAGCAGGCATCTGAAGCCCAATGGCGGTGGCGGAGGGATTTGAACCCCCGGACGGTTTTAGCCGTCTCTCGCTTTCAAGGCGAGTGCATTAGGCCGCTCTGCCACGCCACCGCGGGAAATCGTACCGGGTCAGCCGGGCTGGCCGCTGGCGCCGTCGGTGCCGGGCTGACCGGGCGGGGTGCCGGTGCCGGCCGCACCGCCGGCCCCACCTGCGCCAGCCGCCCCGGCCGCGCCGTGGGTTCCGGTGGTGCCACCGGTGCTGGCGCCGCCTGCCCCGCCGGCCGCGCCGTTGCCGCCGGTTCCACCGTCACCGCCGCTGCCACCGGGCAGGGTATTACCGGCTGAGTCGGTACCGCCGTTGCCGCCCTTGCTGCCCGCGCCGCCGGTCCCGCCTGAGCCACCAGTACCGCCGGTGCCGCCGTTGCCGGAGACAGCGGTCCCTCCGGCACCACCAACGCCGCCGTTGCCGGCAGTGCCTCCGTCGTGGCCGTCACCGCCGGGTTCGTGCGCGGGGTTGGTTGCCGGCGCGCCGGTGGAACCGGTTCCGCCGACGCCGCCGTTACCGCCATTGCCGGCGTCGACGCTGCCTTGCGCATTCCCACCGGTCCCGCCGGCTCCACCGTCACCGCCAACGCCAACGGTGCCGGTGCCACCCATGCCGCCGGCGCCGCCATTGCCGGCGTGGCTGGAGCCAAGCCCGTAGGGGTTGTTCGTTGGCATGGCGACTCCGCCGCTGTTGCCGCCGGCGCCGCCGGCACCGCCGTCGCCCGCGGTGCCACCAATACCACTTCCACCGAGAATGACTGCGCCCGCGCCTCCGGTTCCTCCGGTACCGCCGTTGCCGCCTGATGCTGTGCCGTTGCCGCCGTTGCCACCGCCGCCACCCGAGCCGGCATTGCCGCCGCCGTACGCGGTCCCGCCGGTGCCGCCGCTGCCGCCATTGCCACCAACGCTGACGACACCCGGCCCGGTCGCACCGGCACCGCCGTTTCCTCCGTTGCCGCCGGACGCACCATCGCCGGTGTAGGCGCCGCCGCCCTGCGTGCCGCTGCCACCGTTGCCGCCGTGGCTCCAGATGGTGCCGGTTCCGTCGTCCCACCCGGTGCTGTTGCCACCGTTGCCACCGTTGCCGCCGGCACCGCCGGTGGCACCGGATCCCCCGCCTCCGAAGAAGCCGTCACCACCGTTGCCGCCGGCATAGGTGCCGGTGCCACCGTCCCCGCCGCTTCCGCTGGCCCCACCGACCCCGGTTTGGGTGCTTCCGCCCGAGCCGCCCCCGCCACCGTCACCACCGATGGTCTTGACGGTGTTGTCACCGGTGGCGCCATTGCCACCTGCACCACCGTTACCGCCCGCACCACCGACTCCACTAAGGGACGGAGCGCCCGAGCCCCCCCACCCGCCGCTGCCGCCAGTACCCGCGGTGGCATCCCCGCCGGCTCCGGCATTTCCACCAGCGCCACCGGTGTTGCTGTCAGCGGACTGGCCGCCGTTGCCGCCCCAACCGCCGCCGCCACCGTTGAGTCCGGTACCGCCGTGACCACCGTTGCCGCCGTTACCACCGACGTTGCCATTACCGGCGTACCCGCCGTCACTGCCGGAGCCACCGTTGCCCAGGTAGTGGCCGTTGACGTCTTGGTAGGCGTCGCCGCCGTTACCGGCGTCGCCGCCGTCGCCGCCGTTGCCGAGCTGGCCGACGTGTCCGTACATGGGGCTGGTGTAGATGGAGGATCCACGCGCACCGGCCGCACCGCCAGCACCGCCACCCCAGGACCAGGCCCCGTTGCCGCCATCGACGTGATCGGCGGTACCGGTGGCGCCGTCGCCACCTTTACCGCCGGCGCCGGCATTGCCGCCATTGCCGCCGTTGCCGAACATGAAGCTGCTACGCCCGCCGGCCCCACCGTTGCCGCCGTAGCCGCCGGCTATGCCGTTGCCGTCGCCGCCATTGGCGAATGTACCTGCGGCGCCGGCCAGCCCATCCGCACCGTTGCCGCCGATTCCGCCGTTGCCAAAGAACCAGCCCGATGCGTTGCCGCCGGCCCCGCCGTTGCCACCAGCGACAGCGGCATCCAGGGCCACCCCGCCGTTGCCGCCATTTCCACCATTGCCCATCCAGATGCCGCCGGCCCCACCGTCACCACCGTTGGCTCCCGCGCCACCGTCACCGCCGGTACCGCCATCGCCGAGCCAACCGGGCGCATTGCCGCCGTCACCACCGGCAACCCCTGCTTCGGTACTGTCCCAGCCGTTTCCGCCGTCGCCGAACCACAAGCCGCCGTTGCCGCCGTCGGGATTGGCCTCGGTGCCATCGGCCCCGTCACCGATCAGGAACTGCCCGGCCGAGGTGTTGATCCAGCCATTGACCATCGACCCGAAGTCACTGTTGATCCAGCTCTCCATCGAGGTGTGGATCGGGTCGTAGAACCACTGGTCGATCATGGAGGTCCAGTCGAACGTTGCCGCGTCAGCGGGTTCGGCAGCCAGCCACGCTGAGGAATCGAAAAGATCGGCGATCCAATCGAATTCATCGGCCTGAGCCGGCGGTGCCACGCTCAGCGGCGCCATTCCGAACGCCAGAAACGCACCGACAGTGCTTGCGGTGCCAATCGCACGCTGGTGACGACGAGCCATCTTGGATGTACCTCTTTCATGGGAAACATGTTGTTGAATAAGTGTTTTAGGGGACTTGAGGCGTCGCCGGCCTGCTAGCCAGGTTGCCCGCTGCCGCCGACGGTGCCCGGCTGACCCTCGGGTGTGCCGGTGCCGCCGGCGGCCCCGGCTCCTCCTGCTCCGGCCGCGCCCGCCGTACCGTGGGCGCCGTTGACTCCACCCGTGCTGGTGCCGCCTGCTCCGCCGGCCGCGCCGTTGCCGCCGGTGCCGCCGTCGCCGCCATTGCCGCCGGGCAAGGCGTTGCCGGCTGAGTCGGTGCCGCCGTTGCCGCCCTTGCTGGCTGCGCCGCCGGTGCCGCCCGCTCCACCGATGCCGCCGTTGCCACCGTTGCCGGATTCGGCGTTGCCACCGGCGCCGCCCGTGCCACCGTTGCCGGCGGTGCCTCCGTCGTGGCCGTCACCACCGGGCTCGTGCGCGGGGTGGGTTGCGGGTCCGCCGATCGAGCCTGTGCCACCGGCGCCGCCGGTGCCACCATTGCCGGCGTTCACGGTTCCGTGCGCATTACCGCCGCTGCCACCGGCACCGCCGTTGCCGCTGGCGCCGATAGTCCCGGAGCCACCCATGCCGCCGTCCCCGCCGTTACCGGCGTGGCTGGGACCGGCACCGTAGGGGTTGTCGGCGGGCATGGTGACACCGCCGCTGTCGCCACCGGTACCACCAGCCCCACCGTTCCCGGCGATACCGCCTTCGCCGCCGGTAAAGGGGATAGATGCGGTTCCGCCAGCACCGCCGGCACCGCCGTTGCCGCCAGAGGCGGTACCGCTGCCACCACTGCCACCGCTGCCACCATCGCCGGCCGTATTCCCGCCGGAGGTACCTCCGCCGCTGCCGCCGCTGCCGCCGTTGCCACCCACGCTGACCACACCGGCGCCGGTGGCGCCGTCACCGCCGGCCCCACCGGTGCCCCCATCGCCGCCGGCTACGGGGGCGTAGCCGATGCTGCCGGAGCCGCCGTCACCGCCGTTACCGCCATAGCTCCAGATGGTGCCGGTCCCGTCGTTCCAGCCGGTGCTGGTGCCGCCGTTGCCGCCGGCACCGCCGCCATCTCCGCCGGCACCGCCGTTCCCGCCGGCGTACGTGCCGGTGCCGCCGTTACCGCCGGCCCCGCCGGGGAGGTTTCCGCCGATGAAACCGCCGTAACCGCCGTTACCGCCGATGGTTTTGACGCCTGCGTCGCCGGTGGCGCCGTTGCCGCCGTTACCGCCAGTGCCGCTGGCTCCGCCGAGAGCGAGGCCGCCGCCGCCGCCGTTGCCGGCCTGGCCGGCGGTGGCGTCGCCGCCGTTACCGCCGTTACCACTGTTACCGGAGGTGTAGTTCCAGTTGTTGCCGCCGTCGCTGCCGTTGCCGCCATTGAGGCCGGCGCCGCCGTTGCCGCCATTGCCGCCGCTAGCGCCGTCGCCAGTGCCGGCATCACCGCCGAAGCTGCCATTCCCGCCGTTGCCGAGGTAGTGACCGGTGGCGTCTTGGTAAGCGTTGCCGCCGGCACCGCCATCGCCGCCATCACCGGCCGCACCGGCCTGTCCGACATTCCCGTACATGGGGCTGGTGTAGATGGACGAGCCTCGCCCGCCGGCGTTGCCGCCGCTGCCGCCGCTCCAGCCGCCGTTGCCGCCATCGCCGCCGTTGACGTGGTCAGCGGTGCCGGTCGCACCGTTGCCACCGGCACCGGCATCTGCAGCATTGCCACCGTTGCCGCCGTTGCCGAACATGAAGCTGCTGCGCCCGCCGTTGCCGCCGTTGCCGCCGTTGCCGCCGCCGGTGCCGTTCCCGTCACCGCCGCCTGCGTAGGTACCCGCGGCGCCCGCGGCGCCGGCCGCGCCGATGCCACCGTCTCCGCCGTTGCCGAAGAACCACGCAGAGGCGTTGCCCCCGGCTCCGCCGTTTCCACCACTGCCGCCGACTTCGAGTGCGGCTCCGCCGGCCCCGCCGTTACCGCCGTTGCCCATCCAGATGCCGCCGGCCCCGCCGTCACCACCGTCGGCGCCCGCACCACCGTCACCGCCGCTACCGCCATCGCCCAGCCACCCGGGCGCATTGCCGCCGTCACCACCGGCCACACCGGCTTCGGTGCTGTCCCAGCCGTTTCCACCGTCACCGAACCACAAGCCGCCGTTTCCGCCGTCGGGGTTGGCTTCGGTGCCGTCGAGGCCGTTGCCGATCAGGTACTGCCCGGAGGCGGTGTTGATCCAGCCGTTCACCAGTTCTCCGAAGTCACTGGTGATCCAGGCCTCCATCGAAGTGTGGATCGGGTCGTAGAACCACTGATCCAGCATGGTGGTCCAGTCGAAGGCGCCCACCTCGGCCGGCCCGGGGGCCAGCCACGCCGAGGAGTCGAAAAGATCAGTGAACCAGTCGAATTCATCGGCCTGAGCGGCAGGCGGGACGGTCAGCGGAGCCATTCCGAACGCCAGGAACGCACCGACGGCGCTGGCGGCGCCAATGGCACGGGCGTGGCGCCGGCTGGGGTGGTGACGACTCATATTGCGGGTTGCCTCTCTAAGCAACTGGGAGATAAGGGGTTTAAGGCGGTCAGAGGCCGAGCAGGTCGCCCAGCCAGCCGAAGGCATCGGTTGCGGAAGCTCCACCGTCATCAAGCAGGGGCAGCTCGGCACCGGCCAGCGGCGGGGTCACCACCACCGGGCCCTTGCCGTCCCAACCCGAGCCGAGTAGGGCGCCCACGGTTTGGCCCCAGGCCTGCCAGGCGGCGATCGGGCCGATGCCGGCGCTGTTGAGATCCAGGGTGCCCAGCACTGGGACCCCGCTGAATTCGATACCGACGCTTTGGAAGATCGATCCACCGACCGCGGGCACCGAGGCGGCTACCTCGCCCCCGGCACCGAGCACCTGGTACGGACCGACTGCGACCGCACCCGGGGACAGCAGACCACCGAAGGCGATATCCAGGTGGTCCATGTTCATCCCGGCCGGGAAGTATCCGGCCTCGTTGATCATCGGCAACAACGCATCCAGGTTCAGGGTGGCGCCGTTGAGGGTGGCCCCCCACATATTGGTCAGGGTGTCGCCGAGACTGTCGTGGTCGGTGATGCTGTTCATCAACGCGACCCACGGACTGATCATCGGCCCGATCATGCCCATCATCACCGCACTGGCCGGCGACCCCAGGTAGTCGATGATCGGCATGATCATGGTCTTGTCCACGTCGGCTGGGATATAACCCGCCACCTGGCCGAACATCAGCTGATGGGTGCCATCCATGGTGTGGTTGAGCACCGTGGCGTGAGTTGCGTCGGTCTCGTTCTGCAGCGCCCAGCCGGAGATCACCGCGTTCAGATGCTTCTGAATCTCTTCGTTGACCGCATTGGTGCTGCCCGCCGGGTCATTGGCCAGCTGGTCCCAGTAGTCCATCTGGTTGGCCCAGAACTGCTGCATCCCCACACCCGGGGCCAGATACCAGTTGTTCAACATCGTCGTGACATTCGCCGAGGCGGCATTGAGCACGTCATCCCACGCACTGGTCAATGCCACCGCCGGGGACTGGACATCGCGCAGAGCGGGCAACGGCGCGGACACCGGGGTGATGGCGACGAGACTGGCTCCGACCAGTGCCACACCAGCGGTGGCGTAGGGGCGAACGGTGGCGTGCAAGGGGAACTCCTCGACAGGTGGATTGATGACGCTCTGAACAGCGCTGAACGTAACTAAGCGGGGGCTGAGTGTCTCTAATCGAACGTTGTTATTCGCGAAGACGTTTGGTGACGCGATTACCCGTGCGCCAGCCGACGGCCGATGAACTCCCACGTCACGGCACAATTGCGCCGACTAAGTTAACGATGGGACTGCGCGGAAACTACTTCAAGCGGTAACTACCCGCGGGTAACCGGTTCCGCTTGTCCCCCAACCGAAGCCGAGGCAGCCATCACAGCAAATTGCGTAACCACGTGGATCGTAAACAACGGCGGACATGGAATCCGGATAGCCGGTATGGAACCGAACAACCTTGCAACACTGGGACATATGGCGCTATACGTGATAGTTCCGCACGGCGAGCGGTCGGGGACGAACAGCCCTCAATGCGGTAGCGCGCCCGCTTTCAGCGAACGGATCAGACCGGGCGTCCGGTCCCGGATTTCAGCGGAACACTGATCCGGCGGCACGCGTCGCCCAGTGCGATCGCCTGCTGGTGCGACATCGGATCCAGATACAGCCTGCGAATTTCCTTGGCGTAACCGTAAAGCGCGGGCCCCAACCGTGCCCGTCCCGGAGCGGTGATGCGGGCGACCACCCGCCGCCGATCGCCCTGGCCCGGTCCACGGTGCACCAGGCCATCGGATTCCAGCCGGGCGATGTGCTGGGTGACACCGCTGGGCGTCAGCGCGAATTCCTCGCCCAACGTACTCATCGGAACGGCGTCTGCCGTCGACTTGGCGATCCGGTCCAGCAATAGGACATCGATCAACGCGAGCTGGTGTGCGTCCAGCAAACGCTCATGCAGCGCGCGAAACAGCGCCACCGAGGCCTCCTGAAACTGATGCCAGCACCGCTTGCCGGCGTCGTCGATGCCCGGTAGGTAACAGCTGGGGGCCTCCGGGAAGTTCTGCTCCGCAGCGGCGCCGGAATCCTGTCGACCCGGGGCGATCAAGGCCTGGTTGATGCGCCAACAGTTCTCCGCGACAGTGCTCACCTGTCGGGCCGACAGTGGACCCAGCAGGTAGGTCGCGACACCTTGCGCGTAGCTGATTCTGGCTCGGTCGACCATCTGCCGGCCGTCTTCGGCGACGAACGCGACCACTCCGCGCCGATCCTGCGGATCCCCTTCTCGACGCACCAGTCCACGCGCCTCCAGACGGTCGATCCGCTTGGTCATCTGGCGCCGTGTCACCGCCAACGCATCAGCCAGATCACCCATCCGCGCGAATCCGTCCGCGGACTTGGCCAAGATGTCCAGCACCCGTAGGTCGATCACCGACAACTGATGCTCCGCGTTCAGCAGCCGGTTCAGCACCGCATCGAAGCGCAGGACGGCATCCAAGTAGTGGTGCCATGCTTGACGTTCGGCGAGATCCAAGCCGGGCAGATCACTTCCCGTCCGGGGGCGATCGCGGCGCTGCACGGCGTCATGCTAGGTCATGTATACATGATTTCGCGGCGTTATTCGGCCCCCGATCCCACCGGTTGTAGCGTTGCCGTCATGCGTGCCATCGTCGCCGAATCCGATCAGGTGCTGTCCTGGCGGGAAATCCCCGACATCCAACCGACCCCAGGCGAGGTGCTGATCCAGGTCACCGCGGCCGGAGTGAACCGGGCCGACCTGCTGCAGGCGGCGGGCCTGTATCCGCCGCCGCCGGGCGCCAGTGACACCATCGGGCTGGAGGTGTCCGGTGTCATCGCCGCGGTCGGTGACGAGGTAACGGATTGGACTGTCGGGCAAGAGGTTTGCGCACTGCTGGCGGGCGGCGGCTACGCCGAGTACGTGGCGGTGCCCGCCCCACAGGTGCTGCCCGTTCCGACGGGAGTGGCGTTGGTGGACGCCGCCGGCCTGCCCGAGGTGGCCTGCACGGTGTGGTCGAACCTGGTGCAGACCGCCGGCCTGGCCGAGGGGCAGCTGCTGCTGGTGCACGGCGGTGCGAGCGGAGTGGGCAGCCACGCCATTCAGGTGGCCCGCCAACTCGGGGCGTGGGTGGCCGTCACCGCCGGCTCCGACGCGAAGTTGCAGCTATGCCGTGAACTGGGCGCCGAGATCACCGTCAACTATCACGACGAGGACTTCGTGGCGCGGATCCGCGAGGCGGGCGGCGCCGACGTGATCCTGGACATCATGGGCGCCGCCTACCTGGACCGCAATGTCGACGCGCTGGCCAACGACGGGCGGCTGGTGGTCATCGGGATGCAGGGCGGGGTCAAGGGCGAACTGAACATCGGCAAACTGCTCGCCAAACGCGCCGGGGTGATCGCCACCGCGTTGCGCGGCCGGCCGGTGGAGGGCCCGCACGGCAAGGGCGCTGTCGTCGCGGCGGTGGCCGACAAGGTCTGGCCGATGCTGAGCTCCGGTCGGGTCAAGCCGGTGATCGGCGCCAGCCTGCCCATCGAGCAGGCCGGCGAAGCACACCGCCTGCTGGCCTCGGGTGAGGTGGCGGGCAAGGTTGTGCTGACGCTCTAAACAGCTGCACCAGTAACGCACGAGGCCCGGCCCGACTGACGTCGGACCGGGCCCTCGTACGTTCGGCGCGGATTACCCGTGCTGGCCGGTTTCACCAACGTGGCCGGGCCCACCGGGAACACCCGGTTTCGGGGTACCGCCGGATGTGCCGTTGGTCGCGCCGGCGCCACCGCCGGTACCGGCCTTACCGCCGGCCCCGCCGGCGCCGCCGCTACCGGGCTCGTCGGTACCCGCGCCGCCCTGACCGCCGGTGCCGCCGGTGCCACCCTTACCGCCGGTACCGCCGGCGCCGGGAGCGCCCTTGCCCTGGCCCAGGATGCCGCCGTAGCCCTTGCCACCGGTGCCACCCTTGCCACCGGCACCGGCGTCGCCGCCCAGGCCGCCCTTACCGCCTTGGCCACCGTCGCCGTGCTCACCGGCCTGGCCGTCGCCGAGGGCAACACCACCGGCGCCACCCTGGCCGGCCGCGCCGCCGAGGCCGCCGTCGCCGCCCTGACCGCCGATCCCGCCGGTGCCGCCCTGGCGTCCGGGCAGACCGAGCGAACCGTCGGCCCCGGTGCCACCCTGGCCGCCGGTGCCACCGGTGGCACCCTTGCCGCCGTCGCCACCAAGGCCGCCGAGCCCACCCTGGCCGCCGTTGCCGGCGATGGTGCCACCGGCACCACCGACACCGCCGGTACCGCCCGCGCCGCCGGTGTACCCGGTGGCACCCTTGCCGCCCTGGCCGCCGCTGCCACCGGCCATGCCCTGACCCTGGGGGTCCTTGGGCACGTTCTGCCCGGCAGCGCCTGTGGCGCCGGTCGTGGTGTTGTTGCCGCCGGCGCCGCCGGTGCCGGCGTTACCGCCGTTGCCGCCGTTGCCGTACTGGCCGGCCGCACCACCGTTGCCGCCGTTGCCGCCGTTGGCACCGTTCTGGCCGGCCGCGGTAGCTCCGTTGCCGCCGTTGCCGCCGACACCGCCGTTGCCGTGCTCCGCCGTGGAGCTGCCGCCGAGACCGCCGTTGCCGCCGGCCTGCAACGCGCCGCTGCCAAGCTGCACGCCGTTACCGCCGTTGCCGCCGGTACCACCGCTACCGATCGCGCCGCCGGCTCCCGCAGTCCCGCTGTCGGCCGCGGTCGTGCCGTCGCCACCGATACCACCGGCCCCGGCCGCGCCGCCCGCACCAGCGGTGCTGCTGCTGTTGCCGCCCCTACCGCCGGATCCCGCAACAGCATTCGTTCCGCCGCCGGCGCCGTCACCACCGCGGCCACCGACACCGGCGTTGCCGCCCGCACCGCCATTGCCGCCGTGGCCGCCGGTTCCGTCGGCACCAACGCTGCCGTCGGTTGCGGCACCACCGGCACCACCGGTGCCGCCGGCGCCACCCTGGCCGCCCGCTCCGGCCGCTCCGGTGGCGTTGCCGCCGTTCCCGCCGTTGGCGCCGCTGCCGGCCGTCGCGTTGGCACCCGCGGTGCCGTTGGCGGCGCTGCCGCCGACACCACCATTACCACCGATACCGCCGTGGCCGCCGGCACCGCCGTCACCGGAGATGCTGCCGCCGGCACCGCCTAGGCCGCCGTTGCCGCCGGCCGTGCCATCGGCTCCAGCACTGCCGTCGCCGGAGCCCTGCGTCGATCCGGCCAAGCCGTTGGCCCCGGCCCCGCCGTCACCGCCCGCACCACCGCGGCCGATCGTCGTCGCCGCGCCGCCGTCACCGCCATTACCGCCGGCCTGGCCGAGTTGAGCGGCGCCACCGGCGCCACCATCACCGCCGTGGCCGCCGAGCACCAAGCCGTCCAGACCGCTGTCGGCCTGGGTGCCGCCACCGCTGAACCCGCCGGCACCACCCTGGCCGGCCGTGCCCGCGATACCACCCTCACCGCCGTTACCGCCGGACCCGGCCGTGGCGTTACCGCCGCCACCGGCACCGGCACCGCCGTTGCCGCCGTTGGCGCCATTACCGGTGTTACCGCCGGCACCGCCGTGGCCGCCGGCACCGTTGGCGCCGACGTCGCCGTTGACGGCGTCGCCACCGATACCGCCCTGGCCGCCGTTACCGCCGGCCCCACCGCTGCCGTTGGTGCTGGTCGCGTTGCCGCCGTGGCCACCGTCGGCGCCGCTGTTGGCCGCTGCGTCAGAGCCTGTGGTGCCGTTGACACCGGCGCCGCCGACACCACCGGAACCGCCGACACCACCGCTACCGCCGGCGCCACCATTGCCTGCCGTGGTGCCACCGGCACCACCCTGGCCACCGCTGCCGCCGTGACCGCCCGCGGTGCCGTCGGTGCCGTCGCCGGCGCCGTCGGTGCCTCCGTCGACACCCGCCGAACCGACGCCGCCGTTACCGCCCGTACCACCGGTGCCGATCGCCCCGGCGTTACCGCCCTTACCGCCAGAACCACCGTCCTGCGCAGAGCCGTCCGCCAGTGTCTGGCCGGTGCCGCCGTTACCGCCGGCGCCACCGTCACCGCCCGCGCCGTTGGTGCCGTCCTGGCCGCCGACGGCCTGAGCGCCGCCCTGACCGGTGCCACCGGCACCACCGGCACCACCGAGGTCACGGTCGCCACCGGTACCGCCGACGCCGCCGTGGCCCGCGACCGTGCCGGTACCACCGTTGCCGCCGTGGCCGCCTGCACCACCGTTGCCGGCGTTGCCGGCGTTGCCACCCGCACCACCGACGCCACCGGCACCGTGGCTGGCATCGCCACCCAGGCCACCGGCACCACCGGCGGCGGCGTTGCCGCCCAGACCACCGTTTCCACCGGTACTGCCCGCGGCGCCGAACACGCCGTCGCCGCCGTTGCCGCCGCTGCCGCCCGTACCGCCGTGACCACCGGCTCCGGCGGCTCCCGACGTGGTGCCACCGGCACCACCATTGCCACCGGCACCACCGGTTCCGCCGCTGCCGCCGTCGGTCCCGTTGCCGTCTCCGGCAGTCCCGCCGGCCACGCCGCTGCCGCCGTTACCGCCGGCACCGCCCTGCCCACCGGTGCCGATCGCGCCGGCCGCGCCGCCGTTACCGCCGTAGCCGCCGGCCTGACCGGTCGACCCGTCGGCGAGGAGCTGTCCCTGGCCGCCGGCACCACCGTTACCGCCGTTGCCGCCGCCTCCGGCCGCACCGGCCGCACCGCCCGAGCGGTAGGTGAGACCGTCGCCGTTCAAGCCGCCCTGGCCTGCCGCGCCGGCTGTGCCGCGGTCACCACCGGCACCGCCGTTGCCGCCGTGCCCGGCGGTGTCATCGGCGCCGCCACCGGCCCCGGCACCGCCCTGGCCGCCGTCACCCGCAGCACCGGCCGCACCGCCGTTGCCGCCGAGCCCGCCGGATCCGTTGAGCCCGACGTTGCCGCTGGTCGCGCTGCCGCCCTGGCCACCGTTGCCACCGACACCACCGACACCACCCTGGCCGCCGTTGCCGCCGTCGGTGCCGTCGCCGCCGTTGCCGCCGCTGCCTGCCGCAGCGTTGGCGCCCGCATGACCCTGCACCCCGGCGCCGCCCGCGCCACCGTTGCCGCCGATACCGCCGACACCGCCCTGACCACCGTTTCCGGAGATCGAGCCGCCCTTACCGCCGCTACCCGCGTTGCCGCCGGCGGCGCCGTTGCCGCCGGTTCCGCCGTTGGCGGTGGCCATCGATCCGACCGCGCCGGCCGCGCCCGCGCCACCGTTGCCGCCGGCGCCACCATGGCCGATCGTTCCGGCGTCACCGCCGTGGCCACCGAGGCCGCCGGCCTGCGCGGTGCCGTCGGCGAAGAGCACTCCGCTGCCGCCCTTGCCGCCTGCGCCGCCGTTGCCGCCGATGGCTGCGGTACCGGCATTGCCGCCGGCCGTCTGGCTTGTCAGGCCGGCGTTCCAGCCGCCCGCCCCAGCCGTTCCCGCGGTGCCGCGGTTACCGCCGTGGCCGCCGTCGCCGCCGGAGCCCGCGACAGCGCTGTTGCCGCCGCCGGTGCCGTCAGCACCGCGCCCGCCGTTACCGGCATTTCCGGCGTTACCGGCATTGCCACCGGCACCACCGGAGCCATCCGCCCCGGCGTTGCCACTGCTGGTGGTGCCGCCGGCCCCGCCGTTACCGCCCTGACCGCCGTTACCGCCGATGCCACCATTGCCGCCATTGGTTCCGTCGCCGCCGGATGCTCCGCTTCCCGGCGTGACCCCGGTGCCGCTGATGCCGTCAGCGCCGTGGCCGGCGTTGCCACCGACGCCACCGACGCCACCCTGACCGCCCGCGCCACCGTTGCCGGAGGTCGTGCCACCGGCGCCGCCGACACCGCCGACTCCGCCGGCGCCGCCGTGAGTGCCGTTGGTGCCGTTGCCGTCGCCACCGGTGATGCCGTTCTCACCGGCTGCACCCGCGCCGCCGTTACCGCCCGCACCGCCGGTGCCGACCGATGCGGCGTCACCACCGTGACCGCCCGCGCCGCCGCCCTGCGCCGTGTCGGTGGCGCCGATCAGACCGACGCCGACACCGCCGTTACCGCCGGCACCGCCATCGCTGCCGATACCCGCTGTGCCGCCGTTACCGTCCGCGCCATCGCTGGTACCGGATCCACCGGTGCCCGCGGTTCCGGCCGCGGCGCCGTCGGCACCCGCGCCACCCGCGCCACCCGCGCCAGCGTTGACAGCACCGCCACCACCAAGGCCGGTTCCGCCTGCGCCCGCCGTACCGGCACTGCCACCGTCACCGGCGTCACCGCCGGCGCCACCGGTGCCGTCGTTGGCGGCACCACCGGAGCCACCGACACCACCCTGGCCACCGGCACCGGCGTTGCCACCGTTACCGCCGGCGGCGTCGGCGACCGTCGCGTCCGCGCCCGCGCCACCGCTACCGCCCTTACCGCCGGAACCACCGTTGCCACCGACACCACCGTTGCCGGACGTGGTCCCGCCAAGGCCACCGGTACCACCGTTGCCGCCGATACCACCGATTGCACCAGCGGTGCCGTTGCCGTTGGGGTCGGTGATTCCGTCGACGGTCGCACCGAGCCCACCGGCGCCACCGGCACCACCGGTGCCGACCGAGGCCGCGTTGCCACCGGCGCCACCGTTGCCGCCGCCCTGGCCGGTGTCGGTTCCGCTGATCAGACCCGTGCCGGCACCGCCCTGGCCACCGGCAGCGCCATCGCTGGCGATTCCGTCCTGGCCCGCGCCGCCGTCGGCACCCTGGGTGGTGCCTGCTCCGCCGGTACCGACGTTGCCCGCCAGGCCGCCGTCGGCACCGTTACCGCCGGCACCGCCGGCACCCGCGGTCGCTCCGCCGCCACCGCCGAGGCCCTTGCCACCGGCGCCGGCGAGCCCGCCGTTGCCGCCGTAACCGGCGTTACCGCCCGCACCACCGGTGCCGTCGGTCGCCGCACCACCCTGGCCGCCGGTACCGCCCGTGCCACCGGCACCGGCGTTGCCGCCGTTACCGCCGTCTGTGTCGGCAACCGTCGCGTCTGCGCCGGTTCCACCGTTGCCGCCGTTGCCGCCGATACCGCCGACACCGCCCGCGCCGCCGTCACCGGAGGTGGTGCCACCCGCGCCACCATCGCCACCGACACCACCGATGCCGCCGAGGTAACCATCGGTGCCGTTGCCGTTGGGGTCCGTGCTGCCGTCGACGGTCGCGCCGGTGCCGCCGGTACCACCGACCCCGCCGTTTCCGACCGCGCCGGCGTTGCCGCCCTGGCCGCCGGTGCCGCCGCCCTGGCCGGTGTTCGTCCCGCCGATCAAGCCGAATCCGTCACCGCCGCGACCGCCGTGGCCGCCGTCAGCGTTGGTGCCGGCTGCGCCGTCGGCGCCATCGACACCCTGCTCGGCACCGAGACCACCGAGACCGGCGTTACCTGCCGCGCCGCCGACGGCGCCGTCGCCGCCGCGACCACCGGATCCGGCGTTGGCCGCGCCACCGCCACCGATGCCCTGGCCGCCGTCCGCTGCCACACCGGCATCTCCGCCGCTGCCCGCAGCACCGCCGGAGCCACCGGTTCCGTTGGCCGACGATCCGCCGGTTCCACCGTGACCACCCGCACCACCGGTACCGGCGCCACCGCCGTTACCGCCGGAGCCGTCGAGCGTGGTGTCGTCGGCGTCGACGGCAGCGCCACCGTCACCGCCGGCGCCACCGTGACCACCGGCGCCACCGTCGCCGCCGTTGCCGGAGTTCGAGCCACCGGCGCCACCCTGTCCGCCGTTGCCGCCCGCCGAACCGGTCCCACCGGTCGTGCCGTTGGCGCCGACCGTGGTGCCGTCGACGCCTGCCACGCCGCTACCGCCGGCACCACCGACACCGCCGTCGCCGTCGGTACCGGCTGCGCCACCGACACCACCGTTGCCGCCGATCTGGGGGACATTGCCGCCGAGCAGCTCACCGTTGCCGCCGTGACCGCCGGCACCACCGTCGCCGCCGGCGCCCGCCGCCCCGGTCGCACCCTGGTCGGCCTGAGTCGAGTTGCCTGCGTTCCAGCCACCGTCACCACCGGCGCCTGCCGTGCCGCGGTTGCCGCCCTGGCCGCCCTGGCCACCGGATCCGGCGGTGGCGTTGTTGCCACCACCTGCACCGTCGCCGCCGCGACCGCCGTTGCCGGCATCGCCGGCCGCGCCACCGGTACCGCCCTGACCACCGTCGGCATCGGCACCCGCATTGCCGGCGGAGGCGGTGCCGCCGGCACCACCCTGACCGCCGACGCCGCCCTGACCGCCGTTGCCGCCGTGGCCACCGCCGACACCGATGCCTCCGTCGCCGCCGCTGCCTGCCGCGGCGTCAGTGCCCGCTTGACCGTCCAGGGCGTTTCCACCGGCACCACCGGTGCCACCTACGCCGCCGAGGCCACCGGCGCCACCGTTGCCCGAGGTCGTGCCACCGGCACCACCGACACCACCGGCGCCACCGGCGCCACCGTTACCGCCCGCGGTGCCGTCACCGCTGATGTTGGTCTCACCGTCGATTCCGGTCGCGCCCTGACCACCGGCACCACCGGCACCACCGTCACCGACCGCGCCCGCATCACCACCGGCACCGCCGACACCACCGGCCTGCACCGTGCCGTCGACCAGCACCTCGCCGGCGCCGCCGACGCCGCCGTTGCCGCCGTTGCCGCCGGCACTGTCGGCACCCGTGGCACCCGAGGCCGCCTGCGACCCGCCACTGGAGCCACCGGCACCGCCGGCACCACCGCTACCGATCGCACCGCCGGCGCCGCCCTTACCGCCGCCTCCGGCCGCGGCAGCGCTGCCACCACCGGCACCGGCACCACCATTGCCACCATTGCCCGCGACACCGCCGGCGCCACCATCGCCACCGACACCACCGACACCGTGCGCACCGGCCGTGCCGTGCGCCGACGTACCGCCGGCACCACCATCGCCGCCGATACCACCGACACCACCATTGCCGGCCGTGCTGGTCGCGTCGCCACCGTCGCCGCCGGCAGCGCCGCTGCCCACAACGGCGTCCGCGCCCGTGGTGCCATCGGCACCGGCGCCACCGACGCCACCGACACCACCGCGGCCACCGGCACCGCCGGCGCCACCATTGCCGGCCAGCGAACCACCGGCGCCACCGAGGCCACCGACACCGCCGTTGCCACCGGCCAGGCCAGTCGTGCCATCACCGCTGGCTTCGGTGTGACCGGCGATGCCGACCGCGCCGTCACCACCGGTGCCGCCGGCACCACCGTTGCCCATCGAGCCGCCGTCACCGCCGGCGCCACCGGCACCACCGGAAGCACCCGCGATCGTGGCGCTGAATCCGTCGCCGCCCTGGCCGCCGTTACCACCACCGGTCGCCGCCGCGCCCGCAACACCCGCGGTGCCATTGGACGAACCGACACCACCGTTGCCACCGGCACCGGCTACACCCGCGTCACCACCGCGACCGCCGGCACCACCGTCGACATACGTCGCATCGCCATCGGCACCAGCGCCGCCATTGCCACCGACACCGGCAGCACCACCATTGCCACCGTTACCCCCGGCACCGGTCGCACCCGAACTGCCGATCCAGCCGCCGGAACCACCGACGCCACCATTACCGCCAGCACCAGCGGCACCACCATTGCCGCCGTGACCAGCCGCACCACCAGCAGCACCAGCCGTCGTGGCGTCGACACCGTCGCCACCATTACCGCCGGCACCGCCGTTGGCGCCCTGACCACCGGCGCCACCCTTGCCGCCGGAGCCGAACAGCCACGAACCCCTACCGCCGGCACCACCGTTACCGCCGGCACCACCGGCCTGGCCCACCGCACCTGCAAGACCCGCGGTACCCGCGGCACCCACAGCACCGGCAGCCCCATCACCGCCCAGGCCACCGTTACCACCAACGCCGAACGTGAACCCGGCACCAGCGCCACCGGCACCACCGACGCCGCCGGCACCGCCGTCGACACCAGCACCACCGGCGCCGCCGTCACCGCCGACACCCATCCACCAGCCGCCGGCACCACCGGCGCCGCCGTCGCCACCGGCAAGGCCCGCACCGCCGGCGCCACCATCGCCGAACATGCCCGCCGAGCCACCGAGACCACCGGTGCCGTCAGCCGCAGTGCCACCGGCACCACCATCGCCGAACCACAGACCACCGGCGCCACCGGCGGCCTCCGCCGCCGACCCGCCATCGATGCCGTCGGCGCCGTTGCCGATCAGAATCTGGCCGAAGCCGAACAGGTTGATGAACGAATTCATCTCAGAGCCAAAGGGACTCAGGATCCACGCCTGCCCCAGGTCATGCAACGGCGTGTAGAAAAGCGAACCGAACCAGTCATCAGCAGCCGCCGAACCCGGCAGCGCAGCCACCGACGCATCAAACGACAGCCCCACATTCGACAGCAACGGCTCCCACGAAGCACTGTCGAACAGCGTCTCCCACGACGACGCCTGACTCAGATCCCCCAGCGCACCGGCCAAGTCGGAACCGAGAAGATCTACAACCCAATCCAACTCATCGGCCTGCGCAACCGGCGCCACCGCAACCGGCGCCACCCCGAACGCCAAGAACGCCCCAACCGCACTACCGGCAGCGACCATCCGGCCGCGTCGGCGGCTCCCACCGCCAGTGAAACCACGACGCTCTGCGCGGTGCTGCTTTCCAGTCATGTGGGACTCCCTATTCTGCAACGAACCCATGTCAGTCATGTTGTGTCGGATCAAGTTTGAGTTTTATCGGGGCTGAAATCTCAGCACCGCGGGATAAAGTTCGGCGGTCTGTTCAGACGGTGTCGATCGGCATTTCGGCGCTGACACCCGCTGGCATACGTGACATCATTGGCGAACCCATTGACGACGGCGCTGCCGTCAACGGAATCCCAGGAGGCACTTGCAATGTTTGTCGAAACCGATTCAGCGACAACGAATTCAGGTGCGCTGTGAGTACGCGGATGGCACGGGAACGCGCTGACGTGACCGACGAGGTCCGCGCCGTTCCGCCGCCCCCGCTGCCGGTATTCCCTGAGCCGTACAGTGTGCGGTTCGCAGACCCGGACGCCGACGCGGAGATGATCTCCGAGTGGATGAACCGGCCGCACCTGGCCGAAACCTGGCACTACGACCGGCCGGCCGACGAGTGGCGCCGGCACCTGGAAATCCAATTCGAGGGCAGCTACTCGCGCCCGTACGTCTGGCTCCTCGACGGGCGGCCGTTCGGATACATGGAGCTGTTCCGCGCCGCACAGGACGATGTGTCGACCGTCTACGACGCCGACCCCTACGACTTGGGCCTGCACGGCGCCATGGCCGATCTCGACATGGTCGAGCACGGCCACGGGGCGATCATGTTCCGCGGATTCGTGGAGAGCGTGTTCGACATCGAGCCGCAATGCCGACGGGTGATCGGCGATACCTTCGCCGACGCCGGCTCGTTCGGGCGCCGGTTCTGGGAGCGGCGAGGCGGGGTGTTCCTCGGCGAGCACTACATCGCGAAGTGGGAGCAGCGGATAGCGCTGTTCGCCTGGCCGAGAACGCCCGGGGACGTCCCGGCGCAGCGCGAGACGTAGCACCCGGCGCCGGCGGCGGATCATCATGATCCGCCGCCCTTGCCGCCGGCACCGCCGGTACCGCCTTGGCCGGGCGTGGCGTTGTCGGTGCCGCTGGCGCCGCTACCGTTGGACCCTCCGCCGCCGGGCAGACCCGCCGTGCCGGTGCCGCTGGCACCGCCCGCGCCGCCGGTGCCACCAGTACCGCCGGCACCACCGGACCAGCCGTTCTTGCCGGTGCTGCCGTTGCCGCCGATACCGCCCTTGCCGCCGTTGCCGCCGGAACCACCCTTGCCCACGGCGCCATCCGCGCCATCCGCGCCGGCCGTACCGTCGCCGTTGCGGACCGCGCCACCGGCACCGCCCTCGCCGGACGCGCCGCCGCTGCCGCCGACGCCGCCGGTCCCGCCGGTGCCACCGGCACCGGCGGTATTGCCCTTGGAACCGGAGCCGCCGGTGCCACCGGTGCCGCCGTTACCGCCGGTGCCGCCGGTCCCACCGGAACCGCCCTGGCCGCCGACCCCGCCGTTGCCGGACAGGGTGCCGCCGGCACCGCCCGCACCGCCCGCGCCGCCGGCGCCGGCCGAGGTGCCGGCCGTACCGGTACCGCCGATTCCGCCAGGAGCCTTCGAACCACCCGTGGCGCCGGTGCCGCCCGCAGTGCCGTTGGCGCCGATGCCGCCCGAGCCGCCCTGACCGCCGGCGCCGCCGTTGCCGTGCAGCGCGGCGTCACCGCCGATGCCGCCGGCACCGCCGTCCTGGCCGACCCCAGTGCCGGTGGCGGCACTGCCGTTACCGCCGTTACCGCCGGCACCGCCGTTGCCGGTCTCGCCCACCGCACCCGCGGCGCCATTGGCGGCTTGGACGCCGTCGCCACTGAACCCGCCGGTACCGCCCTGCGCGGCCGTGCCGGCGGTGCTGGAGCTGTCGCCGCCGTTGCCGCCGGATCCGGCGGTGGCGGTACCGCCCCCGCCGGCACCGTGGCCACCACGGCCACCGTCTCCGGCGTTACCGGCAGCGCCACCGGCACCACCCGCGCCGCCGGCGCCGACCGCACCTGCATTGCCGCTGGTGGCCGTGCCACCCTGTCCGCCGTTGCCGCCGTTGCCGCCGTGGGCACCGTTGCCGGCAGTACCGGTGGCGTCGCCGCCGTCGGTGCCGTTGCCGCCACTGCCCGCGGCCGCATCAATACCGGCGGTGCCGTCTGCGGCGTCGCCGCCGTACCCGCCGAGACCGCCGCCGCCACCCTTGCCGCCCGCGCCGCCGTTGCCGGAGGTGCTGCCGCCGGCGCCACCGTTGCCGCCCTGACCGCCGTTGCCGCCGATGGCGCCGTGCGTGCCGTCACCGTTCGCCAGGGTGGTCCCATTGGTGCCGGCCGCGCCCGCGCCGGCGTCACCACCGGCGCCACCGTTACCGACCGCGCCTGCGGCACCGCCGTGACCGCCGTCGCCGCCGGTCTGCGAGAAGCCGTCGCCGAGCATGACCCCGGTGCCGCCCTTGCCGCCGGCACCACCGTTGCCGGTGGCGGCGTTGCCTGCCGCGCCGTTCGTGCCGTCGGCCGCGATCAGGCCGTTGCCGCTGACGCCGCCATTGCCTGCCGCACCGCCGCTGCCGGCGTAACCTCCGCTGCCGCCGTCGCCGCCGTCGCCGGCGACGTGGTCGATGCCGCCACCGGCACCCGCGCCGCCATTGCCGCCGTAGCCGGCCTGGCCGCCGGCGCCACCATTGCCGCCTTGACCTCCGACACCCGCGAGGCCCTGGGTTCCACTGGTGGCGGCGCCGCCAAGGGCGCCCGCACCACCGTGGCCACCAACACCGCCGTTGCCGCTGACACCGGCGTTGGTGCCGTCCTGGCCGTCGCCGCCGCTGCCGGCGACCGCGTTCTGCCCGTGCACGCCGTTGGCTACGCCACCGATGCCGCCGGTACCGCCCGCCCCACCGCGACCACCCGCGCCGCCGTTGCCGGAGATGCTGCCGCCGGCACCGCCGACGCCACCGTTGCCACCCATGCCGCCGTCGGAACCGACGGTGCCGTTGCCGCTGCCGTCGATGACTCCGTTGGCGCCGGTGGCACCGATGCCGCCATGACCGCCGGCCCCGCCGTTGCCGAACGTGCCGGCCGCGCCGCCGGAACCGCCGTTGCCGCCGCCCTGGGAGAAGCCGTCGGCGAGTACCTGGCCGTTACCGCCGTTGCCGGCCGCGCCGCCGTTGCCGCCGGTGCTGGCGGCACCGTCGGTGCCGTTCGCCGCCGGGCCGCCGGTACCGGCACCGCCGGTGCCACCGACACCCGCTGTGGCCTGGTCGCCGCCGTGGCCGCCGTTGCCGCCGTCGCCGGCGGTGTGGTTGGCGCCGCCACCCGAACCGTTGGCGCCGGTACCACCGTTGCCCGCGGTGCCGGCGTTGCCACCGTTACCGCCGGCACCCGCGGTGCCCGCGGCAGCGCTGCCGCCCTGACCACCGTTACCGCCGGCACCGGCGCTGCCACCGGAGCCACCGTTGCCGCCCGAGCTGCCGCCGCTGCCCACGGCGCCATTGCCGCCGGCCCCACCGCTGCCACCGTGACCACCGAAACCGCCGGCGCCGGCGTTACCGGAGATCGCGCCGCCGTCGCCACCGTTGCCGCCCCTACCTCCGGAGGTGCCGCTGGAGCCGTCGGTGCCGTGGCCGTTGCCGCCGGTGACTCCGGCCGCGCCCTGGGCGCCCTGGCCGCCGTTACCGCCCGCACCGCCGTTGCCGACGTTCCCGCCGGCGCCACCGTTGCCGGCATTGCCGCCGGCTTGGGTCGTGCCCGCCTGAGCATTGCCGCCGTTACCGCCGACACCGCCGTTTCCGCCGTGAGAGGCGGCCACGCCATCGATACCGTCGGCGCGCTGGGTGCCGTCACCGTTCATGCCGCCCGTGCCACCGCTGCCGGCCACGCCGATGTTGCCGCCGGCTCCACCGTTGCCACCGGACCCGGCCAGGGGGTTGGCGCCACCGCCGGCACCGTGGCCACCGCGACCGCCGTCGGCACCGTTACCGGCGTTACCGCCTCGACCGCCGACCGTGCCCAGACCGTCAGTGCCTGCATTGCCGTTGGTCGCGGTTCCACCGGCGCCGCCGCTACCGCCGTTGCCGCCGTTGCCGCCGTAGCCGCCGTTACCACCGGCCCCGCCGGCGCTGCCGACGCCACCTGTGCCGGCCACCGCATCGAGGCCGGCCTTGCCCTGGAAGCCGGTGCCACCGTTGCCGCCGGTGCCCGCAGTGCCGGCGCCACCGCCCGCACCGCCGTTCCCGGCGATCGAGCCGCCCTTGCCGCCTGCGCCGCCGTCGCCGCCCGAACCGCCCGACTGACCGTTGACACCATTGACCGAACCGGCACTGCCGTTGGCGCCGTTGCCACCGATGCTGCCGGCGCCACCGGCACCGCCGGCGCCACCGTTGCCGTAGGTTCCGGCGTTACCACCGAGACCGCCGGCGCCGCCGCTTTGGGGGTTACCGCCGGCCAGCACGACACCGTTGCCGCCGCGGCCACCGGCGCCGCCGTTGCCGCCGACAGCAGTGGTGCCGTCGCCACCGTTGACCGCCTTGACGCCGTCGCCGCTGTAGCCGCCCTGCCCGCCGAATCCGGCTGCGCCACGGTCACCGCCGTCGCCGCCGTTACCACCGTGGCCGGCAATCGCATTCGCGCCGCCACCGGCGCCGTTGGCTCCGGTACCGCCGTTGCCCGCGTTGCCCGCCGAGCCACCCTGGCCGCCTGCGCCACCGGCACCGGCCGCGCCGTCGTTGCCGAGCGTGGCCGTGCCACCGAGGCCGCCCTGGCCACCCTGGCCGCCGAAGCCGCCGCTGCCACCGTCACCGCCGTTGCCGCCGTTCGCGCCGGAGGCGCCGCTGCCCGATGCCACCGTGGGAGCGTTGGCACCGTTCGCGCCGTGACCGCCGCGGCCGCCGACCCCGCCGGCGCCGCCGGCGCCACCGTTACCGGCATCGCCGGATTCGCTGCCGCCGGAACCACCCTGGCCGCCGTTGCCGCCCGCGCCACCGGAGGTACCGCCGGTGCCGTTGCCGCCGTTGCCATTTGCATCGACGACGCCGTCGACACCCAGCCGGCCTGCGGAGCCGGTACCACCATTGCCACCCGCACCGCCGGTGCCGACCGGACCGGCCGCCCCACCGTTGCCGCCGTCACCGCCGGCCTGGACGGAGCCATCGGGCCGGATCAGGCCCACGCCGCCGTTACCACCGGCACCACCATTGCCACCGATGGCCGCGGCGCCGGCCGCGCCGGCCGCAGCCTGCTCGGTCTGGCCGGCGTTCCAGCCGCCCTCGCCGGCGCTGGCGCCGGCCTCACCACGGACACCGCCCTGGCCACCGGCACCACCGGCTCCGGCCTTGGCGCCGAGGCCACCGCCGGCACCGTTGCCGCCGTGGCCTCCGTTGCCGGCATTACCGGCGTCGCCCGCATTGCCGCCGAGTCCGCCGAGTCCTTCGGCGCCAACGACGCCGTCGGTGACGCTGCCGCCCGCACCGCCGTCGCCGCCTTGGCCACCGTTGCCGCCGAACCCGCCGTTACCGGCGTCGCCGCCGGCGGTTCCATTGCCGCCGCTGCCCGCAACCGCGTCAGTGCCGTTCGTTCCGTTCGCGCCGTTGCCACCGTGTCCGCCGTGGCCGGCCGCACCGCCGTTACCACCGGCACCACCGTTGCCGGAGGTGGTGCCACCAGCGCCACCTTGACCGCCCTGGCCGCCCCGACCACCGTCAGCGCCATTGGTGCCGTTGCCGTCGGAGGCCGTGATTCCATCGACGGTCGCTCCGGCGCCACCGGCACCGCCCGCGCCGCCGTTGCCGATCGAGGCCGCGTTGCCACCGGCGCCACCGGCGCCACCGCCCTGGCCGGTGTTGGTTCCGCCGATCAGGCCGGCACCGGCACCACCCTGGCCACCGGCACCACCGTCGGTGCCGAGTCCGTCGCTGCCGGAGGCACCATCGGTTCCGACTGCGGCGCCATTGCCGCCGACACCCACGACGCCTGCCGCACCACCGTCGGCGCCGGCACCACCGGCACCACCGGCACCGGCATTCGTTCCGCCGCCACCACCGAGGCCCAGTCCACCGGTGCCCGCCGTACCGGCGTTGCCACCGTCACCGGCGTTGCCGCCCGCACCACCGGTGCCGTCGTTCGCCGCGCCACCGTGGCCGCCGGCACCACCCTGCCCACCGGCACCGGCATTACCGCCGTTGCCGCCGTCGGTGTCGGCGACGGTCGCGTTCGCGCCCGCACCACCGGCACCACCGGCACCACCGTTGCCGGCGTTACCGCCCTTACCGCCGTCGCCGGAGGTGGTTCCGCCGGCACCGCCGGCACCACCGTTACCGCCGACACCACCGATCGCACCGGCGGTGCCATTGCCGTCGCTGCCGGTGAAGCCGGCGACCGTCGCACCGACTCCACCGTTGCCGCCGACACCACCGGTACCGACCGATGCCGCGTTGCCGCCGGCACCACCGGTACCACCGCCCTGGCCGGTCACGCCGTCGCTGGCCAGACCGTTGCCGGCGCCGCCGTTACCACCGGCCGCGCCATCACTGCTCGTCCCGGCCTGACCCGCACCGCCGTCAGCGCCTTGGAAGGCGCCGGCGCCGCCGGCCCCTACGCTGCCCGCCGCACCGCCGTCGGCGCCATTGCCGCCGGCACCACCGTTGCCGGCGTTGTCGGCGCCACCGCCACCGAGGCCATCACCGCCGGTGGCAGCCTGCCCGGCATCGCCACCGTTGCCGGCAGCACCGCCGACACCACCGGTGTACTGAGCCGAGGTCCCACCGGCACCACCATTGCCGCCCGTCCCGCCGGCGCCGGCGCTACCGCCGTTACCACCCGCGGCACCGGCCACCGTCGCGTCGTCCGCCGCGCCGCCGGCACCACCGGTACCACCATTGCCGCCCGCGCCACCGACGCCACCGTCGCCGAAGGTGCTACCACCGGCACCACCGACACCACCCTGGCCGCCCGCGCCACCGACGCCACCGGCACTGCCGTTGCCATCGATCTGGGTAGTGCCGTCCGCGCCAGCGGCACCCGCACCACCGTTACCGCCGACACCACCGGTGCCGACCGACGCCGCATTACCGCCGGCACCACCGCTACCGCCGGCCTGTCCGGTCATCCCGTCGCCGGCCAATCCGACACCGGCACCACCGTTACCGCCGGCCGCGCCGTCGGTGCTCACGCCCGAGTGGCTCGCGGCGCCGTCGGCGCCCTGCTCGGCGCCGACACCACCGGTACCAACGCTGCCTGCCGCGCCGCCGTCGGCGCCGTTTCCGCCGCTACCACCGTTGCCGGCCGCGTCGACGCCGCCGCCACCGAGGCCCTCACCACCGGCCGCGGCTTCGCCCGCAGCGCCACCGCTGCCCGCCGCGCCACCGGCACCACCGGTGCCGTTCGCGGACGTCCCGCCGGCACCACCGCTACCGCCCGCGCCACCGGCACCGGCGCTACCGCCGTTACCGCCGGCGGCACCGGCCACCAGCGCGTCAGCGGCCGCACCACCGTCGCCGCCCCAACCGCCGGAACCACCGGCGCCACCGACGCCACCGTCACCGGAGTTCGAACCGCCGGCACCACCGGTACCACCCGCGCCACCGGCACCGGCATTGCCACCGGCCGTACCGCTACCGGTGTTGTCGGTGATTCCGTCGGTGCCGCCAGCGCCGCGGCCACCGGCGCCACCAGCGCCACCGTCGCCATCGGTGGCAGCGTTGCCGCCCTGGCCACCGGCGCCACCGGCCTGACCGGTCAGGCCGTCGCCGGCCAGGCCGACGCCATCACCGCCGGCGCCACCAGCGCCACCGTTGCTGCCGGCACCGGCATTGCCCGCACCGCCGGCAGCGCCACCACCGGTTCCGGCTCCGGCAGTACCGGCCGCACCACCGAGCGCACCGTCACCGCCCTGCCCGCCCGCACCCGCAGCGTCGAGGTCACCGCCGCCGAGGCCCCGGCCACCGGCCGCGGCCTGGCCCGCATCGCCACCGTTGCCCGCGGCACCGCCGGCACCGCCGACGCCGTTCGCCGACGTGCCGCCGGCGCCACCGTCTCCACCGATACCACCGGCACCGGCGCTGCCACCGTTACCACCGGCGCCACCGGCCACCGTCGCGTCGTCCGCCGCGCCACCATCACCGCCGGTGCCGCCCACGCCGCCGACACCACCGACGCCGCCGTTGCCCGAGGTCGTGCCACCGGCGCCACCGGTACCACCGGCGCCACCTGCGCCACCGGTTCCGCCCGCCGTGCCGTCACCGTTGGGGTCGGTTTCACCGGCGATCCCGGTCGCACCCCGGCCGCCGGCACCACCGGCACCACCATTACCGACCGCGCCCGCGTCGCCACCGGCACCGCCGACGCCACCGGCCTGCACCGTGCCGTCGCCCAGCACCTCGCCCGCGCCGCCGACACCACCATTACCGCCGTTGCCGCCGCCGCCGACGGCACCCGTGGTACCCGAGTCCGCCTGCGAAGAACCGCCACTGGAGCCACCGGCGCCACCGGCGCCACCAGCGCCGGCCGTGGCACCGGCCGCGTTACCGCCCTGGCCGCCCGCACCGGCCGCGGCTCCTGAGCCACCACCGGCACCGGCACCACCGGTACCACCGTTGCCCGCCACACCGCCGGCGCCACCATCGCCACCGACACCACCGGCGCCGTGCGCACCCGCGTTGCCGTGGGCCGAAACACCACCGGCACCACCGTCGCCACCGACACCACCGGCGCCACCGACACCGCCGGTGCTGGTGGCGTCGCCGCCGACACCACCGTCGTCACCGCTGCCGGCGATCGCGTCCACACCGGTGACACCGTCGGCGCCGGCACCGCCGACGCCACCGACACCACCGCGGCCACCTGCACCGCCGGCGCCACCATTGCCGGCCTGTGAGCCACCGGCACCACCAGCGCCGCCGACGCCACCGTTGCCACCGGTCAGACCGGTCGTGCCGTCACCGGTTGTGTCGGTGTGACCAGCCATACCGACGGCGCCGTCACCACCGGTGCCGCCGGCACCACCGTTGCCCAGCGACCCACCGTCACCACCGGCACCACCGGCACCACCGGTCGTGCCGGGAGCAGTGGCACCGAAGCCGTCGCCGCCCTGGCCGCCGTTACCACCACCGGTCGCCGCCGCACCCGCAACACCCGCGGTGCCATTGGACGAACCGACACCACCGTTGCCACCAGCACCGGCTACACCCGCGTCACCACCGCGACCGCCGGCACCACCGTCGACATACGTCGCATCGCCATCGGCACCAGCGCCGCCATTGCCACCGACACCGGCAGCACCACCATTGCCACCGTTACCCCCGGCACCGGTCGCACCCGAACTGCCGATCCAGCCGCCAGAGCCGCCGGCGCCACCCTTACCGCCGTGGCCTGCAGCACCACCGTTGCCGCCGTCACCGGCGGCACCGCCGGCGCCACCAGCGACCGTGGCATTCGCACCGTCGCCACCATTACCGCCGGCACCACCGTTGGCGCCCTGACCACCGGCGCCACCCTGGCCACCGGAACCGATCAGCCACGAACCCCTACCGCCGGCACCACCGTTACCGCCGGCACCACCGGCCTGGCCCAGCCCGCCATCAAGGCCGACCAAGCCAACCGCGCCCGCAGCACCCACGGCGCCGTCGCCACCCAGGCCGCCGTTACCACCAACACCGAAGCCAAAACCGATACCGGCACCACCGGTACCGCCATTGCCGCCGGCACCACCGTCGACACCAGCACCACCGGCGCCGCCGTCACCGCCGACACCCATCCACCAGCCGCCGGCACCACCGGCGCCGCCGTCGCCACCGTCGAGGCCCGCACCGCCGGCGCCACCATCGCCGAACATGCCCGCCGAGCCACCGAGACCACCGGTGCCGTCGGCGGACGTGCCACCGGCGCCACCATCGCCGAACCACAGACCACCGGCGCCACCGGCGGCCTCCGCCGCCGACCCGCCATCGATGCCGTCGGCGCCGTTGCCGATCAGAATCTGGCCGAAGCCGAACAGGTTGATGAACGAATTCATCTCAGAGCCAAAGGGACTCAGGATCCACGCCTGCCCCAGGTCATGCAACGGCGTGTAGAACAGCGAACCGAACCAGTCATCAGCAGCCGCCGAACCCGGCAGATCGGCCACCGACGCGTCGAACGACAGCCCCACGTTCGACAGCAACGGCTCCCACGAAGCACTGTCGAACAACGTCTCCCACGATGACGCCTGACTCAGATCTCCGAAGGCACCAGCCAGATCCGAGCCGAAAAAGTCGACAACCCAGTCGAACTCGTCAGCCTGCGCAACCGGGGCGGCCGCCACCGGCGCCACGCCGAAGGCCAAAAACGCCCCAACCGCACTACCAGCACCCAACAACCGCCGGCGCTGTTGCCGGCCCTGCCGACCCTGCCGACCATTGCTTGAAGTGTTACGCCCTACAGCCATTTGGGAATTCCTATCTGTGCTGGCCCACAGTGGTGCTAGCTCTGTCTGTAATTTGGTTCGGGTACATCGGTTTGCCTCAGCGGCAGGATCAGCCGTAGAAGCCCAATGCTTCGGCTATCTGCTGCGGAATGTCGTTGAGCCACTGCGGGATCATCCCGAAGAAGTCGGCATTGACATCGACTAGACCCAGGTCCGACAGGCCCAGCCCAGTGAGTAGGTCATTGATGCTGGTGGCGCCCAACCCCAGATCGGTGAGCAGCGAGTTGATCGTCACCCCGTCCAGGCCCAGGCTCGCGACGATGGTGTCGAGGTCGTTGTTGTCCAGTCCCAGCCAGCCGAGGAACGTGCCCAGGGTCGGGTCACCCAGAATGCTGGTCATCACGTCGGTGATGAAGCTGTCGAGGTACACCTCGTCGAGTCCCAGACCGCCCAGCATGCTGCCGATCGAGTACGTGCCCAGCAGTTCGTTGATCACCTCGTCGAGGTGCCTGTTGTCGAAGCCCAGATCGCTGAGGATGTTGGCAATCGAGATGCCGCTCAAGCCCATTCGGTCGATGAACATGTCCAGGTCGATGTTGTTCAGGCCGAGGGCACTGAGCATCGACGAGATGTTGAGGTTGTCCAGTCCGAGCGCATCGATCAGATTGGTCAGGCCGATACTGCCCATTCCCCAATCGGTGAACAGGGACAGCAGGGTGGTGTCGGTCAGGCCCATTCCGTCGAGCACGCGCTCCAGGAGCTCCGACATCGTCGGGTTGAAGCCCAGATCGGTGAAGAACTGCTCCAGGGTGACGTTGCCGCTCAGGTTGCCCAAGCCGTCGAACAGGGTCTCCAGCTGGTAGTTGGACAGGCCCATGGCTTGGATGGCCTGGTTCATCGTCATGTCGTAGAGATGAAGGTTCTGCAGGGTCTGGGCAACGGTGTTGGTCCCCAACAGTGCGTTCAGCGTCGGGTTGCCGATCTTGTTGATCAGGCTGGCGTTCTCCGGAGACAGCTCGGCCAGCGGCGTGTCGCCCATACCGGCGATCGACATCAGTTGGGTGAACTTGATGTCGGCCATGCTCATGTCCTCGGGGATACCGAGAGTGTTGACTCCGACCGGCATGGAGGACAGCAGCTCGCCCACGGTCTGGGTGCCGAACTCGCCCATGAAGTCACTGAAGGTGGTGCCGGGCGGGAACATCGAGGCGAGCATTTCGAGCAGCCCGGTGTTGCCGGTGATGTCCGGCCCGAGGAATCCGTTGTTGAGCAGGCTGATCAGCGTCTCATCGCCCATCTCGCCCAACATGCCGGTCAGGCTGCCGAGGGTGAAGCTGCCGAGGCCCATCTGCTCGAAGAAATCGGTCAGCGGCGGGTTGCCCATCATGTCGGTGAGCAGGCCGCCGACGGTCCAGGACGGGTCGACCAGGCTGGCGAGGGGCTCAGTGCCCGTAGCACCGAGCAGGTCCTTGATCAGGCCGCCCACCGACTGGTCGGGGCCGCCGATGAAGTCCAGGATCAGCCCCGACAGCGTGGGGTTGCCGATGTCGGTCGAGTTGAGCAGGGCGATGATCAGGCTCGCCACCGAGTCGTCCGGGCTGATGCCGCCGAGGTCGGTCAGCAGTTCGGCAAGGGTGGGGTTGCCGATGCCCGCGTCGTTGAGCAGGTTGATCAGCAACGCGGACAACGACTCCTGGCCCACGCCGAAGTCGTTGAGCAGGTCCACCGGAGTCATGTGGCCGAAGCCGAGCTGGTCGAGCAGACCGATGATCAGGGTGTCCAGCGGCGTGTCGCCGATACCGGCCTGGGTGAGCAGACCGGTGAGGGTCTCGTTGCCCATGCCGCTCATGTCGACGATGGTGCCGATGTCGACGTTGATCCCGAGCGGCGAGGAGGCGAGCAGGCCGTTGAACAGCGGGAGGCTGAACCCGGCGATGTCGAAGCCGGCGTGGCCGTTGAGGAAGGCGTCCATCAGGGTCGCCGGCGCACCGAACAGGGCGGACAGGGCCGCCATCGGGTCTTGGAAGTTGAAGATCTGCCCCATGAGCCCCTGCATCGCGTTGGCGACAGCGACCCACGGGCCGATGCCGGCCAGCAGCGAGTTGATCCACATCGGCAGCTGCAGGTCGATCTGGGCCGGGAAGGGCATCAGCTGCGCGTCGATGCTGGGCATCGGGTTGGTGAAGATGTTGATGACGTCCGGAATGCCGGCCAGCGCCTGCTGCGGGTTGGTGAAGATGTACTGCAGCAGCTCCCACATGTCGACCGAGTTCTGGTTCAGCGCTTGCAGATTGGCCGCGGTGTGGGCGAACAGATCGGTGTACGGCTGGAAGAAGTCGCCGCCGGCGGTCAGTGCGACGGCCCGCTGCTCGACGACCGCGAGCTGACGTTGCAGCTGCGGTGCGTGCGAGGCCGCGGCCGGCACCGCGACGAGGCCCGCCCCGACGATGGCCAGGCCGGTGGTGACGTATGGACGAAGCGTTTGCTGCATGATGCCCTCCCGGACGGAAGTTCCGAAGTTGCCGAGTCGCTCAGGTCGCTTAAGCACCGAGCACCGCCGCGATCTGGTTGGGCAGGCCATCGATGAAGTACGCCATCGAGCCGAAGAATTCTTCGATCTGGGCGTTGATCACCGTGAGGTCGCCCAGGCCCATCGACTCCAGCAGCTCGTTGACGGTCTGCGTGCCGAAGTCGCCCAGCAGGGAACTCAGGGTCGCCGTGCCGAACAGCGAGTCGATCAGTTCGTTCAGGGTCTGATCGCCCAGTCCCAGGTCGATGAGCCCGTCGCTGATGGTCGTGGTGCCGAAGAACTGGTCGAACAGGTCGCTGAGGTTCTGGCCGCCGATGCCGAATTCGTTCAGCATGTCGTTGATGGTCCCGGTGCCCAGCGCCTGGCTGATGATGTCGTCCAGGTGCATACCGCCCAGGCCGCCATCGTCGAGTGCGTTGTTGACGGTCTGGTCACCGAAGAGCCCGTTGAGCAGTTCGCTCATGGTCTGGCCGCCGATGCCCGCGTCGTTGAGCATGTCGACGATGCTGATGTTGGCCGGGACCATCTGGTTGATCAGATCGGTGAGGGTGGTGGAGCCCATGGGTCCGAGCAGGTCCGCCAGCGGCTGGTCGGGCATGTTCCCCAGCACCAGCTCGGACAGGGTCATGTCGGCCATGCCGGTTCCGGCGAGCATGTCGATCAGCGGCATCGCGAAGTTCTCGCGGATCATGTCGGCCAGGCTCATCGTGGCCATGTCGCCGAGCATCGCCGACAGCGGCGAGTCGAGCATGCCCTGGTCGGCCAGGATGGAACCGATGGTCGTGCCGTTGAGCGCGTCGAGCATCGACGTGTCGCCGCCCTTGGCCAGCGGGGTGCCGCCGGTGGCCGCGATGAAGTCGTTGATCGTCAGGTTCCCAATCACGCCCATGCTCTGCAGGTTGCCGAACACCGTGCCCAGTGACAGGTTGGTGATCCCCATCAGGTCGGTCAGCTGCTTGACCGTCACGTTTGCGAAGCCAGCCGCGTCGAGGACGTCGGCCATCGACGTGTTACCCGCCGGGCCGAGGACGCTGATCACGATGTCGCCGACGTCGACGTTGGCCAGGCCCGCCTGACTGAGCAGGTCGTACATGGTCTGGTTGCCCAGGCCCAGGCCGGTGAGCAGTGAGGTGATGACCTCGTGGCTGGTCAGATCACCGCCACCGAGCGCGTCGATGATGGAGGCCGGGGTCTGCCCGCCGAGGCCCAGCGCGTCGACGGCGGTGTTCAGAATTCCGTTCAGCGTCAGGTCGTCGGCGCCGATCGTGCCGAGGAGGCCGCTGAGCGTCGGGTCACCGATGCCCAACGCGTTGAGGACGTTCATGCCGAGGTCGGCCAGTTTGAGGTCACCCACACCGAAGCTGTCGGTGATGTCGGTGATCATCGGGTTGTTGAGGCCCAGCGCGTGGGTGAAGTCGATGACGACGTCGGCCGTCTGCAGGTTGCCGACGCCCAGCTGAGTGAAGATGTCCGCGACCGTGGGGTCGCCGATCCCGAGGGCGTTGAGCAGGGTCATCGCCACGTCGCTGATCTGCTGGCCGCCGAGGCCGATGTCGTTGAGCAGGTCGACGGGAGTCTGGCTTCCCAGGCCCAGGGTGTTCAGCAGGCCGGTCAGCATGCCCGCCACCTGCAGCGTGCCGATTCCGGTCTGGTCGAGCAGGCCGGCGATGGTCTCATCACCGATCTTGATCCCGTTGACCAGGTCGGACGCGGTCAGGTCGAGGTCGAGGGTCTGGCCGTGGGCCAGGATGCCGTTCCAGGCGGGGATATGGATACCGGCGATGTCGAGCGTGTCGGTGCCGTTGAGGTAGGCGTTGAGCAGCACGGCCGGGGCGGTGAACATCGCCGCGAACGGGTCGAGCGGGTTGGTGGGGTTCCAGATCTGCTCGTTGATCGCGTGCATGGCGTTGTTGACCGTGACCAGCGGACCGATCATGCCCAGCCCGATGGTCAGCAGCGGCGAGAGCATGACCATCATCGGGTCGCTACCGCTGATCTCCGGCATGGGGTTGGTCAGGAAGTCGAACACCTCCGGCAACTTCGCCAGCGACGACGGGTCGGTGAGGATCTGCATGATCAGGTTGCCCCAACCGTTGTCAGACCCCATCGCGACCAGGTTGGTGGCGGTGTTGTTGAAGAGGTCGACATACGGGGAGAAGAAGTCCGGACCGGCGGTCAGTTGAATCGGCCGATGCTGAACCCTGTGAAGTTCCTGGCGGATCTCAGCGTTGGGCTTCACAACGGCCGTCGGAACGGCCGCATTGACCGCCACTAGGGCGGCGCCCGCGATGACGACGCCGGGTGTGACGTACGGGCGAAGCGCCAGCTGCATCATGCTCTCCTACTAAAAACTGACAATGAAGGTTGCTTAAAGTTACATGAGATCTGACGTTTGTCCATACGTAGTGGTTGTAATGAAAAATCTCGTCAAAATGCGTTCTCATGTCACGTGACGCGATAGATGTCCGGTTGAACGGACATCGGTCCCCGTCGCTCCAGCCACCACGCTTATATTCTGCTAATACTGAACCTAGCAGCACGCCGGGTGACCCCGGTCACTGGCGCTTCGCTATGGTGGTGAGCATCATGCCCGCACCAAACGTGATGGCGATGCTCCAGCAGCAGGCCGATGTTAACGGCGACAAGATCGCTTTCAGCTTTTTCCCAGACGGCCAGACTGAGCAGGGCCGGCTCACCTACCGAGAACTCGACGCCCGGGCCCGCGCCGTCGCGGCCGACCTACAACAGCGCGGAGCCGCCGGGCGGCGGGTGCTGCTGGCCTGCGAGCCGGGGCTGGAGAACGCCGTCGGGTACTTCGGCTGCGTCTATGCCGGCGCCATCGCCGCACCTATGAATGAGACCCTGTCCCGGCTCAAGCAGATCGCCGTCGACGTCCAGGCCGACTTCGCGCTGGCCACCCCCGACATGCAGGCGCGGGTGCGCGCCCCGATCGACGCGCTGACCACTGATCGCCCCCTGCAGTGGTGCACCATCGACTCCGGACCGGCCGCCGACGCCCCCGAGTGGGTAGAGCCGGAGATCGATCCGGACGACATCGCGCTGATCCAGTACACGTCCGGGTCGACCAAGTCCCCCAAGGGCGTCATGGTCAGCCACAACAACCTGATGCACAACATGGAGGTCGTCCGCCGGCGGTGGAACGGCCATGACGGCGACGTCGCGGTGTGGTGGCTTCCCCAGCACCATGACATGGGCCTGATCGGCGGCGTTCTGGAGATGGTCTACGTCGGCGTCACCACGTACATGATGCCGCCCAACACGTTCATCAAACGGCCGCTGAGCTGGTTGGAGATGCTGTCACGGCACCGTGCCACGATCACCGGCGCGCCGACCTTCGCCTACGACCTCGCGGTCAAGACCACCACACCGGCGCAGCGCGCGGCGCTGGATCTGTCCAGCCTGACGCACGCCTGGATCGGCACCGAACCGGTGCGCGCATCCACCCTGGCGAACTTCGCCGAGGCATTCGCGCCGGCCGGGTTCCGGCTCGGTGGGATCCAAGCCGCCTTCGGCCTGGCGGAGTCGGCGCTGCTGGTCACCGCGATGCAGAGCCCCGAGGTCGCCGGTGCGCGCTACGTCGACCGCAACGAGCTGGGCCGCAATCACGTGATCGACGTCCCGGCCGACCACCCCGACGCACTGGCGCTGGTGGGCTGCGGCCGTGAGCTGGACGACATGCGGGTGCTGATCGTCGACCCGGAGACCCGGCTGCAGTGCCCTCCCGACCAGGTCGGCGAGATCTGGACGTCCGGTCCGAGCGTCGCCCAGGGGTACTGGGGACGCCCCGAGGAGACCGCACGCACCTTCGGTGCCACGCTGGCCAACACCGGCGAGGGACCGTTCCTGCGCACCGGGGACCTCGGCTTCATGTGCGCCGGTGAGCTGTTCGTGACCGGACGGTGGAACGACCTGGTCACGATCCGCGACATCAAGCACTACCCCAACGACATCGAGGACACCGTGAGCGCCAGCGATGCGGCATTGATGACGGGTCGCGGCGCGGTGTTCACGGTCAAACCGAGCCCGAAGGCCGACGAGCAGCTGGTCGTGGTGCAGGAGGTGAACCGAGCATCGCTCGACACCGATCTGACCGGCGCCATCGAGGCCATCCGCGCAGCAGTCGTTGCGAAACACGGCATTTCGGTCAACGACGTGCTTCTGGTCGAGCCCATGCAGGTCCCGACCACCACCAGCGGCAAGATTCAGCGCGGCGCGTGCCGGCAACACTTCCTCGACGCCGGCTTCACCCCGGTCGCCGAGTGGCACGCGCCGGCGCCCGCACCCACCGGCAAAGGCCCCAGGCTGAACCTGGGCAAACTGGCCGACGCGATGCGGGTCTCGCTACAGCAGCGGCAATCCCAGCGCGACTGAATCTCAGCTCTGGCCCGGCCGGCCTGTTGACCCCCGCAGGCGCTGCGCGAGTCCCCCCGCTGCCAGCCGCAGCAGGCCGCCGGCCAGAGCGCTCTTGACGTCCGGGGTGTCGTCCGGCTGCAGCGGCGCCTGCCACTGGGCCAGCGCGGTCAGCTCACCGGCGACGTACTGGTCGCGGCACGCACTGCGCTGAATCTTGCCGCTGGTAGTCGTCGGTATCCGCATCGGCTTGAGCAGCACCACAGCCTGTGCGTCGATCCCGTGGTGGGTACGGATCGCCGCCCGGATCGATTCGATCAGGTCATTCAGATCGACCCCGACGGCCTCGTGGTGGTGGACCTCCTGCACAACCACCATAGATTCCGGGGCGTTGCGCTGGGTCGGCAACTGGAACACCGCACCGCGGCTGGGCATCAGCGCCGGGTGGCAGGCCTGCACGGTCAGCTCGATGTCATTGGGGTAGTGGCTGTAGCCGCCAATGGTCATCAAGTCCTTACACCGGCCGGTGACGAACAGCTCGCCGCCGGCGAAGAACCCCAGGTCACCACTGCGCAGGTAGGGCCCCTCCCCGGTGTCGGCCAAGTGCGCATTGAAGGCGTGCTCGGTCTCTTCGGGGCGTCCGAAGTAGCCCACGCCGACGCTCGGCCCGGACACCCAGATCTCGCCCACCTCTTCGGGCCCGCGGCGCAACCGGGTCTCGGGGTCGACGATCAGGACTTCCTGCGTCTCCGCCTTGGCGCCGCAGCCCACCAGCGGCACCGCCCCGGCGGCGTCGGCTGCCACTTCGACGACTCGTTCCTCACTGAGCCCGGGCCGGTCGAAGTGCCGGATCACCGGCACCGGCGACTCGGACATGCCCGTCACGCCCAGGGTTGCCTCGGCCAGCCCGTAGGCGGGGATGAAGGCCTCCGGCCGGAAACCGGCCGGCGCGAACGCCTCGGTGAAGGACTGCAGCGTCTCGGCACTGATCGGCCCGGCACCGGTCACGGCGATCGACAGGCTCGAGAGGTCCAGGGCGGCACGCTGCTGCGCGGTGCTGCGTTTGACGCAGGCCTCGTAGGCGAAGTTGGGTGCGGCGGTGATCGTCGCACCGAAGCGAGATATCGCCTGCAGCCAGCGGATCGGGCGCATCAGGAAGGCGCTCGGCGACATCAGCACGGTGGTGCGGCCGCCGTAGATGGTGCCGAGGATGCCCCCGACGAAGCCCATGTCGTGGTACTGCGGCAGCCAGGACACCCCGCTGATCGGGCTGTTCATCACCGGCGCGTCGTCGGCTGGGTTCAGGGCCCAACGCATGATCTCGAGGTTGCTCAAATAGTTCCGGTGGGTCAGCACGCAACCCTTGGGCACCCCGGTGGAGCCCGACGTGTACTGGATCATGGCGAGGCTGTCCGCACCGACGTTCCACGGCTCCCAGGCCGACCCGTCGTCGTAGACCTCGTCCATCGCCAGCCAGGTCAGTTTCGGCCCATCGCTGAGGCCATCCACCGCGGCCTTCATCTTGGCCTGGGTCTTGGCGGTCGCCAGCGCGAAGCGCGCCTGCGCTTCGGGGACGACGGTCTCGACCCGCCGGATCGGCCAGTGCTCGTCGACCGGGACCGCGACGGCGCCGGCGTAGAAGCAGCCGAACAGTCCGACGATGCTGTCCACGCCGGGGCGGCAGAGCACCAGTACCCGCTCACCGGCGGCGCCCCGGCGCTGCAGGGTCGTCGCGATCGAGCGGGCGCGCCTGTCCAGTTCGCGATAGGTGATCCGGGCCTCTTCGATGTCACCTTCTGGGCAGAAGATGAACGCGGGTGTGTCCGCATGACGCGCAGCCTGCTGCTGCATCAGGTCAATCAGGGTGTCCAAAGCCAAAGGGGCTAAAGAAGTCGTCGGTTCTGCCATCGTCTGATCTGCCTTCGGAGGTCGATACGGTAGCGGCCAGGCTAGCCCAGCGACGCCAGAGCCCGAACCAATTGGTCCACCTCGGAGCTCGTCGAGTAGTGACTCAGCCCGATGGTGACCGCTCCCCCGATGTCGTTCACCCCGATCACGTCCAGCACCCGGGACCCGGTGTTGGCGATCGCCAACACGCCGTTGTCGGCCAGCCGCTGCACCACCCGCTCGGCGGGCACCTTCTGCACCGCGAAGCTGAGCACCGGGATGCGGACATCGGGTTGGCCGATCAGCATCACCAGCGGCAACGACCGCAGCGAGCTGAGCAGATACTCGAACAGCCGGCTCAGATACTGTCCCGCCGACCGCATCGAGACCGCCAGCCGCTCCGGCCGGCTGCCCCGGGCGGACTCATCGAGCGAGGCCAGATACTCGACGCTGGCCACCACCCCGGCCAGCAGACCGAACTGGTGCAGTCCGACCTCCAGGCGCGCCGGCCCGACGGCGAGCGGGTTCAGCGATACCGACCCGAACGTGTCGATCAGCCCGGGGTCGCGAAAGACCAGTGCACCCACCGGTGGGCCGCCCCAGCAGGCCGCGTTCACCGCCACCACGTCGGCTTCGACGTCGTTGATGTCGATCAGTTGGTAGGGCGCCGCCGCGGAATGGTCGACGACGGCGACACCGCCCACGTCGTGGACCAGCTTGGTGACCGGCCGCAGATCGGTGACCGTGCCCACCACACCCGACGCCGACGGCAACGCCACCAGCCGGGTCGACGGGTTGATCAGGTTCTCCCACTGCCAACTCGGCAGCTCCCCGGTCTCGATGTCGACCTCGGCCCACCGGAGCTTGGCGCCGTAGCGGTTGGCCGCGCGCACCCAGGGCGCGATGTTCGCCTCGTCGTCGAGCCGGGTCACCACCGTCTCGTAGCCCAGGCTCACCCGTGACGACGCCGCATCGGCCAGCGCGCTCAACAGCACCGCTCGATCGGGACCCAGCACCACCCCGGCCGGATCGGCGCCCAGCAGGTCGGCCACTGCCTGGCGGGCCGCGGCCAACACCGCCGCACTGCGCCGGGCCGCCGGGTGCGGACCGGTCGCCGTCGCCAGCGATCCGCGGAATGCCGTCGACACCGTGGTAGCCACCGAGTCCGGGATCAACATGCCCGTGGGCGCATCGAGGTGCACCCAGCCGTCACCAAGCGTCGGGTGCAGTCCACGCACCCGGGCGACGTCGTAGGCCATATCAGCCACCTTAAAACTTCTCAAGATCGGGTGATCGGGGCAGGAGGGGATAACCGGATAGCTCCCCCGCCGCGCTGAGCCGTGTCACCTTGGCAGACATACTAGTGCAGTGCATCTGGGCTTCGGGATGATTGCCGCTCTACTGCTGCTGGTGGTGCCCGGGACACTCGTCGCCGTCGGTGCGCGGCTGTCGTGGCCGCTGGCCGTGACGGTCGCCCCGGCCCTGACCTACGGCCTGGTGGGCCTGGTCATCGTGCCGTTCGGCGCGGTGGGGATCCCCTGGAACGCGGGCACCGCACTGGCGGCACTGGTGGTGGCCGGCGCGGCGGTGGCCGGCCTGTCAAAGGGGTTGCGGGCGTTGCTGGCTCGCCGCCCCGGCATCCACGTGTCCACCCCGGGATCGGCCCACGGGCCGACGCTCATCGTGGCGGCCGGCGTGTTGTTGGGCATGCTGCTGATCGGCTGGGCGGCGGTGCGCGGTATCGGCGACTGGCAGAGCATCCCCAGCACCTGGGATGCGGTCTGGCACGCCAACACCGTGCGCTTCATCCTCGACACCGGCCAGGCCTCGCCCACCCACATGGGCGAACTGCGCAATGTCGAAACCCACGCCCCGCTCTACTACCCGTCGGCGTTTCACGCGCTGACCGCGGTGCTGTGCCAGCTGACCGGCGCCGCACCCACCACCGGCTACACCCTGGCCGGCCTGACCTCATCGGTGTGGCTGTTCCCGATCAGCGCCGCGCTGCTGACCTGGGGCCTGCTGCAGCGGGTTTCGAGCACGGCGGTGACTGCGGTCTCGGCGGGCACCGCCGCGGCCCTGTCGGCGTCGTTCACCGCGCTGCCCTACGTCGAGTTCGGCACCGCGGCCATGCCCAACCTGGTGGGCTACGGGCTGGTGGTACCGACGTTCGCGCTGATCACCGCGGTGCGCACCATGCGCGATCGGATACCGGTGGCGGTGCTGGCATTGCTCGGGGTGTTCTCGGTGCACCTGACCGCGGGCGTGGTGACGGTGCTGCTGGTGACGGCCTGGTGGCTGTGTCCCAAGGACGGGGCGCTGTGGAACCCGCTGCGTGGCAAGCGGCGCGACAGCCTGGCACTGGCCGCGGTGGTGGTGCCGGCCGGGCTGCTGCTGTTGCCGCAGCTGATGAGCGTGCGCCGGCAGACCGAAATCATCGCCGGGCACTCGTTCCTGACCCATGAGGGCCGCAAATCGGGCCTGCGCGACGCGCTGCTGCTGCACACCCGCCACCTCAATGACTTCCCGATCCAATACACGCTGGTCGGCCTGGCCGCCGTCGGGGCGGTGCTGCTGCTCTACAAGAAGGTGTATTGGCCGCTGGCGTTGTGGGCGGTGCTGGTGGTCGCCGTGGTGCATTCCTCGGCGCCGCTGGGCGGCCCGGTGGGTACCGGGCTCAGCGCTTTCACCCACCTGTTCTACAGCGACCCGCGCCGGATCATGGCGGCGATGACGCTGCTGTTGATACCGATGGCCGGGATCGGCCTGGCGGCACTGGCCGAGCTGGTGACCAAGCCGGTGGGCGAACGGGTGCGGCCGGCGCTGACCGCGGCGCTGCTGGCGGCGGCGACGGTCGGGTTGGCCTGGCATTACCTGCCCCGGCACGAGTTCCTGTTCGGCGACAAATACGACTCGGTGATGATCGACGCCCGCGACCTGCAGGCGTTCGCGTACCTGGCCGCGCTGCCGGGGGCCCGCGACAGCGTGATCGGCAACGCCAACGTGGACGGCAGCGCCTGGATGTACGCCGTCGCCGACCTGCACCCGCTGTGGACGCACTATGACTACCCGCAGCAGCAGGGTCCCGGACCGCAACGGTTCATCTTCTGGGCCTTCGCCGACGACGCCGACACCGATCCGCGGGTGGCGCAGGCCGTGCACGACCTCAACATCCGCTATGTGCTGATCAGCAGCCCCACGGTGCGTGGGTTCTCCCTGCCCGACGGACTAGTGTCACTGGATAAATCGCGGTCGTGGGCCAAGATCTACGACAATGGCGGAGCCAGCATCTACGAATGGCAGGGAGGTACTGCGCAGTGAGCACCGGCGGTAACGGCGCAGATGACGAAGACGGCGTCGAGATCATCAGCGGTGCCGACCCGCGGCTATTGGCCGCTGGGATACCCGGGGACTCCGGCTCCGACGATGAGCAGTCGCTGACCGACCTGATCGAGCAGCCAGCCAAGGTGATGCGGATCGGCACCATGATCAAGCAGCTGCTGGAGGAGGTGCGCTCCGCGCCGCTGGATGACGCCAGCCGGGTCCGGTTGCGCGAGATTCACTCCGCGAGCATCCGTGAGCTCGAAGACGGCCTGGCCCCGGAACTGCGCGAGGAGCTGGACCGGCTGACGCTGCCGCTGCGCGAGGACGCCACCCCGTCCGATGCTGAGCTGCGGATCGCCCAGGCCCAGTTGGTCGGCTGGCTGGAGGGGTTGTTCCACGGCATCCAGACCGCGCTGTTCGCCCAGCAGATGGCGGCCCGTGCGCAGCTCGAGCAGATGCGTCACGGCGCGCTGCCGCCCGGCCCGACCGCCGGCGGACCCGCTCATGACTCCGGCCAGTACCTGTAGCTGACCTTGGCTGCCACCGATCCGCGAATCGAGACCCAGGATGCCTGGGTCGAATTCCCCATCTTCGACGCCAAGTCACGCTCGCTGAAGAAGGCCTTCCTCGGCAAGGCCGGCGGTGCCATCGGCCGCAACAACTCCAACGTGGTGGTGGTCGAGGCGCTGCGCGACATCACCATGTCCCTAGAGCTCGGGGACCGGGTGGGACTGGTCGGCCACAACGGCGCCGGCAAATCCACACTGCTGCGGCTGCTTTCGGGAATTTATGAGCCGACGCGCGGGTCGGCCAACGTGGTCGGCCGGGTGGCGCCGGTGTTCGATCTCGGGGTGGGCATGGACCCGGAGATCTCCGGCTTCGAGAACATCATCATCCGCGGGTTGTTCCTCGGGCAGACCCGCAAGCAGATGGCCGCCAAGGTCGACGAGATCGCCGAGTTCACCGAGCTGGGCGATTACCTGGCGATGCCGCTGCGCACCTACTCGACCGGCATGCGGGTGCGCCTGGCGATGGGTGTGGTCACCAGCATCGACCCGGAGATCCTGCTGCTCGACGAGGGCATCGGCGCGGTGGACGCCGAGTTCTTGAAGAAGGCCCAGACCCGGCTGCAGAAGCTGGTGGAGCGCTCCGGCATCCTGGTGTTCGCCAGCCACTCCAACGAATTCCTGGCGCGGCTGTGCAAGACCGCGATGTGGATCGACCACGGCACCATCAAGATGACCGGCGGGATCGAGGAAGTGGTCGGCGCCTACGAGGGCCCGGACGCCGCCCGGCACGTGCGTGAGGTGCTGGCCGAGACGCAGTCCGAGGAAAAGGCGTGACCGGGACCGTCTACGCCGTCGTCGTCACCCACCGCCGAGTCGCGCAACTGGCCGAATCCCTCAAGGCGCTGGTGTCCCAGACCCGGTCGCCGGACCACCTGATCGTCGTCGACAACGACAACGATGCCGCGGTGGCCGACCTGGTGGCCGAGCAGCCGGTACCGTCGACCTACCTCGGATCGCGGCGAAACCTCGGCGGCGCAGGCGGTTTCGCGCTGGGGATGCTGCACGCCCTGGCCGCCGGCGCGGACTGGGTGTGGCTGGCCGACGACGACGGACGCCCCGCCGACACCGGAGTGTTGGCGGCGCTGCTGACGTGTGCCGCCAAACACGGGCTGGCCGAGGTGTCGCCGATGGTGTGCAACATCGACGACCCGTCCCGGCTGGCGTTCCCGCTGCGGCGCGGCCTGGTGTGGCGGCGCGAGGTCAGCGAACTGCACAGTGACGGTGGGGATCTGCTGCCGGGTATCGCGTCGTTGTTCAACGGGGCGTTGTTCACCGCCGACGCACTCGAAGCGGTGGGGGTGCCCGATCTGCGGCTGTTCATCCGCGGCGACGAGGTGGAGGTGCACCGGCGGCTGGTGCGCTCCGGCCTGCCGTTCGGGACATGCCTGACCGCGGCCTATCTGCATCCGTGCGGGTCGGCGGAGTTCAAGCCGATATTGGGTGGGCGGATGCATACCCAATATCCGGACAACGGTGCTAAACGTTTCTATACCTATCGCAACCGCGGCTATCTGATGGCCCAGCCGGGCATGCGACGGCTGCTGGTCCAGGAGTGGCTTCGGTTCGGTTGGTTCTTCCTGGTGTCTCGACGCGACCCGGCCGGGCTGATGGAGTGGGTCCGGCTGCGCCGGCTGGGACGCCGGGAGCAGTTCGCCAAACCCGAGGGGCAGCAATGAGTTTCACCGACATAGCCGCGGAGTCCAAGAGTTTCGCGCGGGCGCGGGCCGACCTGGCGGACGGGTTCGGCCGCCGCGAGCTGTGGCTGCACCTGGGATGGCAGGACATCAAGCAGCGCTACCGGCGCAGCGTGCTGGGCCCGTTCTGGATCACGATCGGCACCGCCACCACCGCGGTGGCGATGGGTGGGCTGTACTCCAAGCTGTTTCACCTCGACCTGGCGGTCCACCTGCCCTACGTGACGCTCGGGCTGATCGTGTGGAACCTGCTGAACGCGGCCATCCTGGAGGGCGCCGACGTATTCGTCGCCAACGAGGGACTGATCAAGCAGTTGCCGACACCGCTGTCGGTGCACGTCTACCGGCTGGTGTGGCGGCAGATGATCCTGTTCGCGCACAACATCGTCATCTATATACCGATCGCGCTGATCTTTCCGAAACCCTGGTCGTGGGCCGATCTTTCGGTGATACCGGCACTGGCGTTGATCGCACTGAACTGTGTGTGGGTGTCGCTGTGCTTCGGGATTCTGGCCACCCGCTACCGCGACATCGCCCCGCTGCTGTTCTCGGTGGTGCAGTTGCTGTTCCTGATGACGCCGATCATCTGGAACTACGACACGCTGCGGGCCCAGGGGGCGTCGCGCTGGATCAACGTCGTCGAGCTCAACCCGCTGATGCACTACCTCGACATCGTTCGAGCCCCGCTGCTGGGCGCACACCAGGAGCTGCGGCACTGGGCGGTGGTGCTGGTGCTGACCGTGGTCGGGTGGGCGGTGGCCGCGCTGGTCCTGCGCCAGTACCGGGCACGGGTGGCGTACTGGGTTTGATCCCTCGGCGTTGACTCCGCGCTCAGGGTGCAAAAGTTCGAGTGAAGTGCGCCATGGACACAGAGTCAACGCGAGCCCGTAGGAATCCCGCCACACTGGCCACTCTGACACCGTCGAGGAACCACGTGGCTGTTGTCGAATCGGATAGCGCCGGTGATAGCAGGGCGGCCGCAGATCGTTTTCTCATCTACACTGATAACAGTGATATCAGGAGGTGGGAGCGATGGCTGACATTCTCATCCGGGGGTTATCGGACACGACCGTCGCACGAATCGACGCCGAGGCGACCGCCCAAGGGCTCTCCCGCAATGAATACCTGCGCCGCAGATTCGAGGCCGAGCGGTCGGGTGATGGCACGAGGCTGACCGTCGCAGATCTCCGTCGGGCCGCCGAAGCTGCCAGGGATCTGGATGATCCCGACGTGATGGAAGCCGCCTGGCGGTGACGGCCTGGCTGATCGACAAGTCGGCGTACACGCGCCTCGGGGACTCTCCCGACGCACAGGAATGGGCGGATCGGATCGGACGCGGCATGGTCCGCATCAGCACCGTGACACGACTCGAGATCGGCTATTCCTTTCGTACCTCTGCCGAAGCGCGCCACGAATCGTTCTCTCCCCCACTGTCTCTCATGCCGCTGGAGTACGTGACGCCAGCGACGGAGAATCGTGCCATCGCGAATCAACTACTCCTGGCCGATCGAGGCCAACATCGAGCACCGTCCATTCCCGACCTTCTCGTGGCGGCGACGGCAGAAACGGCGGGCCTGACAGTGCTGGCCCTGGACAAGGACTTTGAGTTGATCGCGGACATCACCGGACAGCCGATAGAACGGCTGCGGATCTGACAGCTGCGCTCCGAAGCGGGCCGCCCCACGGTGCGCCTGTACCTACCCCGCCCTCCATTCCCGGTACTCCTGGGATGTCAGTTGTCGGCCAAAGACGGTTGCGATAGCCGGATCCTGGTCCAGGTAGGCGTCCTCGTTACGTCGCCAGGCCTGCACATACCGATAGAACGGCAACCACGGGTGCAGGTGGTGCACCAGGTGATAGGTCTGGGACAGCATGATCGGGATCAGCATCCGTTCCATGCCGACCCGGTTTCGGGTGGCACGGTAGCGATTGCCCTGCTGCGTCTCCTGCAGTCCGTGGTGCGGCAGCCAATCGAACCACCAGCCCAGGAACACCAGTCCAATACGCTGCGGGATCAGCACGACGATCACGACCATCCAGAAATGCCCCGTGACAATCGCGGTGCAGATGCCCGCGACACTCAACGAGAGCACCACGGCCGTTTCGGCGACCTCAGCCAGGAGCCGACGCCGGCAACGCTGCGCCCGGCGCTTCAGCTGCCGGCAGTACCAGACGACATAGAAGGCATCCATCAGCGCCCAGCGGAACGGCAGCTGCCAGGCCGGCCCGTGGGTGGCGAACATGTCCGGATCGTTCTCGCCGTCGTTGGCGGTGCGGTGGTGCTGGAGATGGACGTAGCTGAACGCCGGCAACGAAAACATCGGCGCGACAAAGGGCCAAGCCAACCGCCCGATCACCGAGTTCACCCAGCTCACTGAAGAGAGCGAATGGTGCAGCGCCTCGTGGGCCACCATGAACATTGCGTAGACGACCATGGTGTTGACCGAGATGGTCAGCCAAATCGGCGCGTGTCGGCTGATCGCCGCGATCGTCGAAACAACGAAGACGATCAGGGCGCCCGCACCCAACGCGAGCGTGGGCCAGGCCAACGCGGGTATCGCTTCGCCCGGGTGCGGGTGCCGTTGACGTGCAACGGTTTCCGCCGACACATGATCCAACGCCTCGAGCGGCGGCATGGGCTTCCTCCAAATGCGCATTCACACGAGCGAGAAATGACCTAGGCAGATAGAGGTTATGCGATTCTGTGACGATAATTTCCACACGCGCGCTTGATGTTTGGTTAAAAAGCCGTCACAGTTTCGCATCGTCCAACCATGCGGTATCGCCGAAAAGCAGTGGCTGATACCAGTTTCCACAGTTCACCGCCTAGGCCACCAGTTCGTAGCCGGCGCTACGGGGTGGCCGGGTTGTTCGGGCCGTTGCTGCCGCTGGCCGTCGCGCCGTCCGACTGTGTGCCGCCGGTGTTGACGATGTTGCCGTCGGCTCCGTTGCCGCCGGTGTTGCCGACTCCGGTGCCGCTGCCGCCGCTGCCGCCGGTGGCGGTGCCGTCGGTGGCGGTGGACGGAGTTGCCGTGACGGCGCCGTCGTTGCCGAAGGCGTCGAGCCGGCTCGACCCGCCGAGGCCACCGGTGCCACCGTCCAGGCCGTCACCACCGTTGCCACCGGTCGACGTTCCGTTGGCCAGGTTGCCCGGGTCACCGCCGGTCGCGATGCTGGCCTTGCCGCCGTTGCCGCCGGTTCCGCCGTTGCCCGCGGCATCAGCGGTGGCGTTGCCACCGTGACCGCCCTGCGCGGTGCCGCTGGCCGTGCCACCGGGACCACCGAGCGATCCGGTGGTCTTGGAGCTCTGGATGTCCGAGCTTCCGCCGTTACCGCCTTGGCTGCCCGCGCCGCTGGCGTTGCCGCCGTCACCGCCGGTCGAGGTGCCGTACGAGTCGCCACCGGTGGAGCTGTGGCCGACCTCGCCGGACTCCAATTCACCGAAGCCACCGGTGCCACCGACGCCGCCGTCGGTACCGGTGCCGCCGTTGCCGCCCTGGGCCACCGCGTCACCGCCCGCACCGATCGAGCCGCCGCCGGGTGCGTCGACCGCGAGGTAGCCGGCGCCACCGTCGCCACCGACGCCGTTGTCGCCCAGACCTCCGCTGCCGCCGGTGGCGGTACCGGTGATGGTGCTGTCCGCCCCGATTGCCGAAGCAACGGCCGCGCCACCCGTGCCGCCGGTCCCGCCGTTGTCACCGGCCCCGCCGTCGCCGCCGGTGACGGTGGTCTGGTCGATGACGGCACCATCGGTGGCCGTGATGTCGGCCGTGCCGCCGGCGCCGCCGTTGCCGCCGTTGGTCCCGGTACCCGCGTTGCCACCGGTCGCGTGGCTGTTGGTGATCGCGCTGCCCGCGCCGATCGCGGACAGGGCCGCGGCACCGCCGTCCGCGGTCTGGCTGGCGTTACCACCGGTCACCGAGCTGTGCGAGATGCTGCCGCCATCGCCGACGGTCACCGTGGCGCCACCGCCGACGTGCTCGCCGACGTTCTCGCCGCTCTGCACGGTCACGCCGGTGACGGCGCCGCCGCCGTTGTTGATCAGCGTGTTGTTGGCGCCGTCCTGGCCGTTCACCCCGTTGGCGCCGCCGTTGGTGGCGGCACCACCGGCCACGTTGGCGCCGTCGATGGTGCTGCCCTGGCCGTCGGCCTCGATGCCGGCGTAGCCACCGGTGCCACCATTGCCGCCGACGCCGGTGCTGCTGCCCGCTCCACCGTCGCCGCCGTTACCACCCGTCGCGGTGCTGTTGGTGACGGTGCCGCCGCCGGTCTCCCGGATGATGGCGCCACCGCCGCCACCACCACCGCCACCACCCTGGCCGGCGGTCGTGCCGTCAGCGGCACCACCGCTGCCGCCGTTGCCGCCGTTGCCACCGGTCACGGTGTTGGTGTCATCTGCACCGTTGATGGCGCCGCCGCTGGCACCGGCACCGCCGTCGCCGCCGTCGCCCGCAGCGCCGGTCCCGGCATTGCCCTGGCTGTCCACGACCACCGCACCGCCGCCACCGCCGGCGCCGCCGTGTCCACCGGTGAAGCTGCCCGTGCCGCCACCGCCGCCGTTGCCACCGGCACCGGCGTTGCCGCCGACCGTGGTGCCACCGTCACCGCCGGTACCGCCGGAACCACCTGTGCTCAGCAGCGGGTTGGTCAGGTCGGCACCGACGGGTGCGCCCATGCCGCCGTCGCCACCCTTACCGCCGGAGCCGGCCGCGCCGTTCTCGGAGGAACCACCGACGCCACCGTTACCGCCGTGGCCGCCGGCCATCGTGGCCAGCGGGACGAACTCCCGGTCCACGGCACCGGTGGTGTTGCCACCGGCGCCACCGTCACCACCGTTGCCCGCGGTGTCGTCACCGGTTGCGTTGGCACCGGCACCACCGGAGCCGCCGTAGCCGCCGTGGCCCGAACCGTCGCCACCGACACCGCCGACGCCGCCGTTGCCGCCGATGCCGTTGCCGCCGTCGGCCGCCGAGGTGACCGCGCCGCCGGTGCCACCGTTGCCGCCGGTGCCGCCGTAGACGCCCTGACCACCGCCGCCGCCGGCACCACCGGTACCCGCCGCGTAGCCCGAGCCACCGGAACCGCCGTTGCCGCCGGAACCGCCGACACCGATCGCGTCGTCGTGCGCCGGACTCAGGCCGTTGCCGATGAAGTCACCGTTGTCATCGGTGGCCGCGTCACCGCCGAGCCCACCGACACCGCCGTCACCACCGTTGCCGATCCGACCGAGGTTGCCGGCAGTGCCGTCGGTGTGGCCCTCGCCGCCGCCGGTGCCGCCTGCGCCGACCGTGGCGCCGGCCGCGCCGCCGTTACCGCCGTTGCCGCCGACACCACCGGAGCCGCCGACGCCGTTCTGGTCGGTCGGCACCAGTTCCGTGATCAGCACACCGTTGGCGCCCTTGCCGCCGTCACCGCCGACACCACCATTGCCGCCGTTACCGGTGTCGCCGCCGTTGCCGCCGTTGCCGTTGGTCGCGTTGCCGCCCTTGCCGCCGTCGCCGCCTATGCCGCCATCACCGGCGTTGCCACCGGCTCCACCGGCCACCGTCGGGTCGGTCGAGTCGGCGCCGGCACCACCGTTGCCGCCCGTGCCACCGACACCGCCGGCGCCACCGTTACCGGCGTTGCCCGAGACCGAGCCACCGTTGCCGCCGACACCACCCGCGCCGCCGGCACCACCGGCGAAGCCGTCGCCGCCGGTGCCGCCGGTGCCGTCCTGCTCGAAGAAGCCGTTCCAGCCGTCCGCACCCTGCGAGCCGGCACCACCGACGCCACCGTTACCGCCGTTGCCGTGGTCGCCACCGTTACCGCCGGCTCCACCGGTGCCACCGGCCACCCCGGTGTTGTCCTCGTTGAAGCCGTTGCCGGCGCCACCGACACCGCCGTTACCGCCGTTGCCCGAGACGGTGGTCGGCATCGTGCCGTCGGCGCCGTCGGCACCCGCGGTGCCGGGCGTGCCGCCGAAGATCAGCCCGGTGGACAAGCCGGCCGCGCCGCCCTTGCCACCGGCACCGACCGTGCCGAGGTCGCCACCGTTGCCGCCGGCACCGCCGTTGCCACCACCGACCAGGCCCGTCGGGGCTGCGTCGGCGCGGATCAGTCCGGCAGTACCGAGCGGCGCGGAGCCACTGCCGGCACCACCATTGCCACCGTTGCCACCATTGCCGGCCAGGCCGGAGCCGCCACCGTTACCGCCGGCACCACCGTTACCGGCGGCACCCGCGGTGTGAATACCGAAGAAGCCGCCGGCGCCACCGTTACCGCCGGCGCCACCCACGCCACCGGCACCACCGGATCCGGCGGTGCCACCGTTGCCGCCGGATCCGCCATCGCCCCCGAGGCCGGTCGGGTCAGCCGCAAGCGCGCTGACACCTGCGGCGGGACCGCCCACCAGCTGCGTGCTGTCGTTGCCGTTGCCTCCGATACCGCCGTCACCACCGTTGCCGCCGACACCGCCGTTACCGCCGGCGCCACCGGTACCGCCGCCGCCGGAGGTGCCGAACAGACCGGCCGCGCCGCCGTTGCCACCGACACCGCCGGCGCCACCGATGAAGCCGTCCACACCGGCGCCGCCGTCGGTGCCCGCAATGCCGGTCGCGCCGTCACCGCTGCCGGGGAAGCTCAGCCCGTCCAGGCCGCGATCGCCGTTGGTTCCGGCCGCACCGTTGCCACCGGCGCCACCGGTACCACCGCTGCCGCCGTTACCGAACAGGAAGCCGGCGACACCACCGTTGCCGCCGGCCAGGCCGGCCACACCCGCCGCGCCGACACCGTCGACTCCGAACGCGCCCGCGCCACCGTCGCCACCGTTACCCAGCAGGAAGCCACCGGCACCACCGTCACCGCCGACCATGGCCAAGCCGACACCGCTGCCGCCGGCACCACCGTCGCCGAGCATTCCGCCCGCGCCGCCGTCGAGGTCAATCGAGCTGGCGTTCGCGAATGAGTAGGTACCGCCCTCAACGTCGGCCAGGGTGATCACATCGCCGTCAGCGTTGGTCAGGGCCGAGCCGTCCGCCCCGATCAGATCACCGTCGGCGTTGAAGAACGTGCCGCTGCCGCCGTCGCCGAACAGGAAGCCGCCCGCGGTGGCGGCGTGGTAGATCAGGTCGCCGTCGTCGAGGCTGACGTAGGCGTTGGCGCCGTTGGCGAAGACACCGTCTATGACCAATCCGCTGCTGATCATCATCTCGCCGAGGCTGTGCAGCGGTTGGTAGATCACCATGTTGATCGCGTTGGCGACCATGTCATCCAGCCACTGCAGCGGGTCGACCATCTGGTCGGCGGCCGAGCCCGGGATGTCACCGCCGAACAGCGCGCTGTAGTCGGCGAGCGACGACTCCAGCGCAGATGAGTCGAACCACGTCGAGGTCTGGCTGAACAGGGCGTCGAAGATCTCGTCGAACCCGTCGGCGCGCGCCGGGGCTGCTGTCAGCGGCGTCATGCCGAAGGCGAGGAAAGCGCCCACCGCGCTCGTCGCGCCGATCGCGCGGCCGGCCCGGCGCTTGTTCTTCCCGAGGAAATTCTTCGTCGACATGATTTCTCCTTGAGGCGACGCTGCAGGCGGTTGACATGTACGTAAAAACGCTTAGTGCGTATTAAGGTAGCAGAGCGGGTTTCAAACCGGAAGCCTTATCCGAATTTGGCTTTGCCGCACCACACTCGCCTGATCACGCCGGTCAGCGAGGTATCCGCCGCCCGCTTCCCGGGGCATTTTTCCAACTCCGCGGAAAAATAACCGTTTAAAGAACCTGATAGTCGGTGGCCGTTTTATTTATATGCTCTAGCAATTTATTTGCTGACTCGCGCGATGCAAGCGCTTGGTTGGGTCTCCTGGGCATGCCGAAAAGCACCGGCTGCTGTGGTTATCGCGGGTCGCACCGTGGCTGGGGACGGGATCGTCCGGCGCGTTCCCGGCCGGACAGTGACCCTGCGCGTTTGCGGGGGCGTCGGCGTCAGAAGCGGTAGGCGCGGACGGCGTCGGGATCCGGGTCGAGGCCCAGCCCCGGGCCCTGCGGCACGATGATCCGGCCGTTCATCGGTGCCAGCGCGTCCCCGTAGATCGAGGTCAGCTGGTCGAACCAGCGCCACTCGATCATCGCGTCGGCGCCGCCCAGCGCCGCGGCCACCTGGATCGCGGCCAGCAGTCCCGGCCCGTCGTAGAACGAGTGCGTCATCACCGGCACACCGTGGGTGCCGGCCAGCGGAAAGACCTTGCGCAGCTCGGTGATTCCGCCCATCTTCGCCGGGCTGGGCTGCACGAAGTCCACCGCGCCGGAGTCCAGCAGTCGCTCGAATTCCATGACGGTGCCGACGTTTTCACCCGACGACACCGGCAGGCCGGTGCGTCGCCGCAGTTTGGCCAGGCCGTCGAAGTTCTCCGGCGGCCACAACGGTTCCTCCAGAAACGTCAGGTCGAGGGCGTGCAGGTCGGCGGCAAGCGCCTGCACCTGCGGCAGGCTCCAGGCGCAGCCGGCGTCGACGATCAACGCGATGGCGGGGCCGGCTTCCTCGCGCGCCGCCCGCATGGCGGGCAGCCCGGATTCGTGCAGTTTGATCGCACCGAATCCGTCGTCGACCACGCGGCGCACCACGGCGCGGACGCGTTGCGGCTCCGTGTAGCAGGCCAGGCTGGCGTAGCAGGGCAGGGCCCGAGCTCGGTGGCCCTCGCTGAGCAGCTCCGCGACCGGGACACCGGCGAGCTTGCCGGCGATGTCCCACAAGGCGATGTCCACCGCGGACAGCGCATAGGTGATCGCGCCGCCGCGGCCGAAGACGTGCAGCCTGCGTTGCACCTGCTCCATCAGCGCGGCGATATCGCCGGCGTCGCGGCCCAGGCAGAGCGGGGTGATCAGTTCGTTGAGCGCGTGGGCGGCCAGGCCGGTGCCGTACAGGCCGAACGCCTCGCCCCAGCCCACCACGCCGTCGCTGGTGGTGACCTTGACCAGCAGCGCGTCCGCCGCTTCGAGCGGCTCGCCCCACAGCGCAGCGCCCGGCAGGTCCGCTTTGAGCGGGATCCGCAGCGAAATCGCCTCGATTTCGGCGATGACGGACGGCATGGTTCTCAGCGTAGGACTTAAGCTTCCCGGGTGACCGAGACGACGCAACGCCCCTTGCACCTGTCCACGCAGGTGTGGCGCTTTCTGGTCACCGGCGTGCTGTCGGCGGTGGTGGACTTCGGGCTGTATCTGCTGCTGTACCTGGGTTTCGGGGTCAAGGTCGACCTGGCCAAGGCATGCAGCTTCATCGCCGGCACCACCACCGCATACCTGATCAATCGGCGCTGGACGTTCCAGTCTTCGGCCAGCAAGGCCCGGTTCGTCGCGGTGATGGCGTTGTACGCGTTGACATTTGCTGTGCAGGTGGGGATCAACCACCTGGTGCTGGATCTGCTGGACTACCAGCGTTGGGCGCTGCCGGTGGCGTTCGTGGTGGCGCAGGGCACCGCGACCGTCATCAACTTCGTGGTGCAGCGGACGTTGATCTTCCGGGCGCGCTGAGCGCGACTTGATACCTGCGCGGCGGGTGCGTCCCGTGGGCGCACCCGCCGCCGCGGGTAGCCGCGATCAGGGGTTGCTGGTGCCGGTGGTGCCGGGAGCTCCCGGCGCACCGGTGGCGCCGCCGTTGTGGCCGTTGCCACCGTTGGTGCCGTGGCCGGTACCGCCCGAACCGTTGCCGCCGACGCCGCCGTCGCCGCCCCTGCCGCCGTCGCCGTTGCCGTCGTCTCCGGGGGCGCTGCCGTTGCCGCCGTTGCCGCCGTTGCCGCCGGAACTATCGGCGTCGGTGGAACTCTGGCCGCCGGACTGCCAGACGGTGCCGTGCCCACCGTTGCCGCCGACACCGCCGGTGGCGCCGTCGGTGCCGTTGAGGCCGCCGTCACCGCCATTGCCGGCGACCGAGGTGCCGTCCGCTATCTGGGTGCCTGCGGCAATCGGGTCGTAGGCCTGGATAAAGCCGTTGCCGCCGGCACCGCCGTCGCCGCCGTTGCCGTCACCGCCGTTGCCTCCGGTTGCGTGGCTTCCAGTGACGCTCCCGTTCAGCCCGGCGGCGCTGGCGCCGCCGCCGGCACCACCAGTGGCATGGGCTGCGGTGGCCGCGCCGCCGTTGCCGCCGATGACCGTGGCGTCAGCGATGCCGGTGGACCCGCCGGCCGTCACCTGGGCGTAGCCGCCGCTGCCACCGATGCCGCCGTTGGTGGCGCTGCCGCCGGCACCTCCGGTGGCCGCGCCGCTCGCAACACCGCCACCGGCGCCGAACTGAGTGGACTCAATGTAGGCAGTCCCGCCGAGGCCGCCGACGCTGTCGACGCCGGTGGCGTCACCGCCTGCGCCGCCGGTGGCAGTGCCGCTGACGCTGCCGCCCGCGCCCCAGATGTTCAGATATCCATCACCGCCACTGCCGCCGACACCGGCGTTGCCAAACCCGCCGATCCCACCGGTGGCAGTACCGGTGATGGTGCCGCCGGCGCCATCTGCGTTGACGATCGCCCAACCGCCGGTGCCGCCGGTACCGCCGTTGCTGGCGGTGCCTCCGAGCGCGCCGGTGGCATGAGTGGCGTCGACGGTGGCACCACTGGTGGCGTAGATGCCGGCCACGCCGCCGTCACCGCCGGTGCCGCCGTTGATCTGGCCGGCCCCACCGTTACCGCCGGTCGCCGTGCTGTTGGAGATGGTGGCACCTGGCCGGTATGCGGTGAGCTCTGCGTAGCCGCCGGCGCCACCGTTACCGCCGACGCCCGCGGCGGTACCCGCACCACCGGCACCGCCGTCACCGCCGGTCGCGGTGCTGTCGGTGATGCTGCCGCCCAGGAAGGCGCTGGTGATGGCCCCGCCCCCACCACCGCCACCGCCACCACCGTGGCCGCCGACCTGACCGGTGACAGTCTGCCCGGCGCCGCCGGCACCGCCGTTGCCCGCGGTCGCACCGTCACCGATCGCACCGCCGGCGTAGCCCGCGCCACCGGCGCCGCCATCGCCCGCCGTGCCGGTGTTGGCCCCACCGCCGTCGCCACCGGCGCCTCCGGTGCCGCCGATGAAGCTGCCCGTGCCGCCCACGCCACCCACACCGCCGTCGCCGCCGTTGCCGGTACCGGTGCTTGCACCACCGACACCGCCGGTTCCACCGGAACCACCGGTGGCCAACACCGAGCCGGCCTCATCAGGTGTACCCCCGCCACCGACGCCACCATTGCCGCCGGTGCCGGCCGCGCCGTCCTCGGAGGTTCCGCCGGCGCCACCGGTGCCACCGGTGCCGCCGGTCGGCCAGCTGCCGTCACCGCCGCTGCCGATGACGTTGCCGCCCTGGCCGCCGTTGCCGCCGTTGCCGGCGGTCTGGCTTCCGCTCGCGGCACCGCCGACACCACCGTCACCGCCCTGGCCGCCCAAGTAGTAACCGTCGGCACCAATACCGCCGTCACCACCGTTACCGCCGTGGCCGTGATCGCCGGCAGCGCCACCGGCACCACCGACACCACCGGACATCGCCATGCCGCCCTCGTCGTAGCCACCGCCCTGGCCGCCGACGCCGCCATTGCCGCCGTTACCCGACTCCTGCAACGCACCCGCGTCGCCGGCGGCGCCGGCCTGGCCCTGCGAACCGGTGAAGATGCCGCTCGCCACGCCGCCCTTGCCGCCGGCACCACCCGCACCGGCGGTACCGATATTGCCGCCCTGGCCCCCGGCGCCACCGGTAGCCCCGACACCATCGGCGCTGTTGCCCCCGGCACCACCGTCGCCGCCGTTGCCGGCCAGGCCCGCGTCACCGCCGAGCCCACCGGCGCCACCGTCACCGGCGTTGCCCGTGGTGTGAAGTCCGAAGAAGCCACCCCTGCCCGCGTCACCGCCGTTGCCGCCGGCGCCGCCGATCGCGCCGGCTGCGCCGTCACCACCGCTGCCTCCGGCGCCGCCGACCCCGCCGATGTCCTCCAGGCTGTCCGCGCCACCGCCACCGATGCCGCCGTTGCCGCCGGCTCCTCCGGCGCCTGCGTTGCCGCCGGCTCCGCCGACGCCACCGTTGCCCGAGACACCGAACATTCCGGCCTGGCCGCCGGCGCCACCGTTACCGCCGACGCCACCGTTGAACCCGTTGCTGCCGTTGGTGCCGTTGCCGCCGGCCACCCCGGGCTGCCCGTCGATGTTGCCCGGGAAGGTCAGACCGCTCAGACCGGCGTCGCCGGCCGCACCGGTCGCACCCAGACCACCGGCGCCACCGGCACCACCATTGCCGGCATTGCCGAACAGCACGCCGGCGTCACCGCCGGCACCACCGTTGCCGCCGAGTCCACCGGCCGCTCCGACGCCGTCGAGGCCGGCCGCGCCGCCACCGCCGTTGCCGCCGTTGCCCATCAGCCAACCGCCGGCGCCCCCGGCGCCACCGTCACTGCCGGTACCGGCCGGGCCGCCGAACAAGCCCTCGCCGCCCACGCCGCCGTTGCCGAACATGCCCGCGTCGCCGCCGGCCGACCCACCGAAACCGGCGCCGCCATCACCGAACAGGAAGCCGCCGTTGGTCGCGGCGTGGAACACCCCGTCGGTGTCGACGTAGGCGTCGGCGCCGTGGCCGAACACTCCGTCGATGACCAGGCCGCCGGCGATGAGGCTGTCCCCGAGGCTGTGGAGCGGGTTGTAGATCAGGAAGTTGATGGTCTCGGCGACGAAGTCGTCGAAGGCCTGCAGCGGATCCACCATGCCGCTGTCGGCAGCGCCCGGCATCGCCCAGGACCAGTCGAGCGTCGCGGTGTCCAAGCTCGACGAGTCGAACCAGGTGGCCGACTGGACGAACAGGTCGTCCCAGAAATCGGCGAAGTCGGCGTGCGCCGCCGGGGCTGCCGTCAGCGGAGCCACCCCGAACGCAAGGAACGCGCCCGCCGCGGTCCCGGCACCCAGCACCCGGTTCCCGCGACGACCCTTGGACCCGTTCCGACGCCGACCAACCATGCCGATTCTCCTCAGGTAAAAAACATAAAACTCATAACTGCTCCCGACAGGGCCAGAGGTTAACACCTTCCGACCGGGACGGACTCGGATCGATGAATTCGACTTGACCTGCATCAGGATGGCTGAACACGCCGTTGAAGGAAGGCCCGGAAGCGAAGGTGTGACACTGGGGTAGACCTGAGAAAAAAAGGAGACATTCCCGGGAAACTCGCTGTTGGTTGAAAACCCGTCAGGCGCGTTCGCCAGGTGCCGCAAAGACCGATTACTCAGACGGCGATTCCGCTGCCGCCCCACCGGTCACTTCCGCACCTGCGGGTGACCATGTGGGTGTTGTCGAATCGGATATCGCCGGTGATAGCCGGGGGGTGAGCTGAAAACACCGCGGCCCGGTCTGGTGACCGGGCCGGGTGTTCTCGAGGGGCTACGGGTTACGGCTTGTTCGCGCCCGGAGCACCGATCTCGGTCTGGCCGTCCGACTGCGCGCCGCCCACGTTGACGATGTTGCCGTCGCCGCCGTTGGTACCGGTGTTACCGGTCCCGGTCCCGAAGCCACCGTTGCCGCCGACAGCGGTGCCGTCGGTGGCCGTGGACGGAGTGCCGGACCCGTCGACGCCGAAGGCGTCGAGCCGACTTGACCCGCCGGTGCCGCCCTGACCGCCATTCAGACCACTGCCGCCGAGGCCACCCTGCGAGGTGCCGTTGGCGACGTTGCCCTCGTCACCGCCGGTGGCGATGGCGGCTTTACCACCGTTGCCGCCGGTACCTCCGCCGGTCGCGTTGCCACCGTTGCCACCGGTCGAGGTTCCGCTGGCGGTGCCGCCCGGCCCACCGAGCGAGCCACCGTCGGTCAGCTTGGAGCTCTGAATGTCGGAGCTGCCGCCGTTGCCGCCATGGCTACCGTCGCCGATGGCGGCACCGCCGTTGCCGCCGGTCGAGGTGCCGTAGGAGTTGCCTCCGGTGGCGTCGACCGCGGACCCGTCGCCAGACTCCAGCTCACCCCAGCTGCCCTTGCCTCCCACGCCACCGTCGTAGCCGTCGCCGCCCTTACCGCCGATCGCGACCGCGGTGTTGCCGCCGCCACCGATCGAGCCGCCGGGGTTGTCGACCATCAGCTGTCCGCTGCCGCCCTCGCCGCCGATACCGGGTGTATGGGCGGGGGTGGTCCCGACGCCGCTGCCCAGGCCGCCGGCGCCGCCGACGGCGTTTGCGTCGGTGATGGTGCTGCCAGCACCGTTGGCCGAGGCCAGGCCGAATCCGCCGAGGCCACCCCGGCCGCCGTCGAAGCCCTGGCCCCCGACGCCGCCCGTGACCGTCGTGCCGCTCACAACCCCACCCGCGGTGACGTTGATGTTGGCCGCGCCACCGCCACCGCCCTGACCACCGAAGTTGTCGCCGACACCGGCGTTGCCGGCGGTGGCGGAGCTGCCGGTCACGGAGCTGTTAGCGCCGTCGGCGCTGATGCCTGCAGCACCACCGCCTGCGGTGCCGCTGGCGGCGGTAGCGGTGGCGGAACTGTCGGAGATCGACCCGCCGTTCGTGGCCTGCAACAGGGCGTTCCCGCCGTTCCCGCCAGCCCCGCCGTCGCCGCCGGTGACGCTGCTGTTGGTGACGGTGTTGCTTCCGGGGTCAGTGCCGGTGTTCGGGTTCCCGGTGAAGATCTGGGCGCGCCCGCCTGCGTTGCCCTCGAAAGCGTTACCGGCATTCGCCGTCCCGTTGGTGATCGTGTCGCCGGTGGCGCTGGTCTCCACGTACGCCTGGCCACCAATAGCGCCGGTGTTACCGGCGCTGCCCGCACCACCGTCGCCGCCGACGGCATGGCCGTTGGCGATGGTGCTGTCCGCACCGAGCGCTCGCACCCAGCCGAGGGCGCCGTTGCCGCCCTTGCTGCCCGCGCCATCAGCGCTGCCGCCGTTTCCGGCTTGGCCGATACCGCTGGCCTTGGCACCCTCGATCAGCGCCGACACCTGACCGTTCTCACCGTTGCCACCGATGCCGCCGTGGGAGGCGTCACCACCGTTACCGCCATGGCCGATGCCACTGGCCTCGGAGCCCTGGCCGCCGGCCAGGATGCTGCCATATCGGCCGTCGCCGCCGGTGCCGCCGCTGCTGGCATTGCCGCCGTTCCCGGCGATCGCCACACCGTGGGCAATCCCGCCGATTCCACCGTCGGCGCCGGGGACACCGCTGGCAGTCTGCTTGGCGCTGGTGATGTCGGCATTCCAACCCTTACCGCCGTGGCTGTTGGCATCGACGGCGTTCCCGCCGTTCCCACCAGTGGCCTGACCGTAGGAGATACCATCCTGACCCGCGGTGACGTGACCGTTGCCACCGGCTCCACCGGTACCACCGTCGGTTCCGCTGCCGCCCTTGCCGCCCAGGCCGGTGGTGATGCTGGTGGCGTCACTTGGGTCGCCGGTGACCTTGCCACCGAGAGCGGCCTCCAGGTACCCGGTGCCACCCAGGCCACCGATACCGGCGTTACCGTTGCCGCCGTCACCGCCCGTGGCGACGCCGGTGGCCGAGCTGCCGGACCCATCTGCCGTGACATAGCCCGCGCCGCCCGCACCGCCGGTTCCTCCGTTGGAACCGTCCCCGCCGACGCCGCCGGTGATGGTGGCGGTGTCTACGGCACCGCCGTTGGTCGCGGACGCGTAAGCCGTACCACCTGCCCCGCCGGTGCCGGAGTTGCCGGAACCGGCTGCGCCACCGGTCACGTGAGTGTCGGTCACCGTGCTGCCAATGCCGTCAGAGGTGACGGTGGCAGAACCACCGTTAGCGGTGTCGCCGGACGCGGTTGCGGTGGCAGAACTGTCGGAGATCGACGCGCCGTTGGTGGCCTGCAACAGGGCGCTCCCGCCAGACTCGCCGGCCCCGCTGTCACCGCCGGTGACGCTGCTGTTTGTGATGCTGTCGCTACCAGTCGTCGTAGCGTTCGGGTTGCCCGCGAAGATCTGCGCGCGTCCGCCTGTCGAGCCGTTGACGCCGTTGGCGCTGTCGCCACCCGTGCCAGCAGTCGCCGTGCTGCTGGCGATCGTGTCGTTCGCGGCATTGGTCTGCACGTAGGCCTGACCGCCACTACCGCCGTTGTTGCCGGCGCTGCCCACACCGCCATCGCCGCCGGTGGCGCTGCCATTGGTGATGGTGCTGTCCTGGGCCAGCGCGCGGACCCAACCCAGACCGCCGTCGCCACCGCGACTGCCTGCACCGTCACCGTCACCGCCGTTGCCGGCCTGACCGGTCCCGCTGGCGTATGTCCCATCGCCCAACGCCGCAACCTGGCCGTTCTGGCCGTTACCGCCGGTGCCGCCATTGAGGCCGTCACCGCCGTGGCCGCCGTGGCCGGTGCCGCTGGCCTCCGCACCGGTCCCGCCGGCGTTGATGCTGCCGTAGCTGCCGTTACCGCCGGTGCCGCCACCCGTAGCGCCGCCACCGTCGCCGCCGATCGCGGTGCCGTGGGCCGTGCCGCCGGGACCGCCCAGACCGCTGTGCGCCTCACCGGCATCGATACCACCGTTGCCACCGATACCGCCCTTGCTGGTGGCGTCTCTCGCGGTACCGCCGGAGCCGCCGGACGCCTGACCGTACGAGGTGCCGCCCTGGTGTGCCTCGACGCCACCCAGGCCACCCTTGCCGCCGGTGCCACCATTGGTGCCCTCACCGCCGGAACCACCGGTAGCGGTGGTGGCGGGCGCACCCACCGCCGGGTCGTTGATGACCTGGCCGCCATCGGTGGCGGAGATGTAGCCGGTGTTGCCCGCGCCACCGGTCCCGCCATCGCCGTTTCCGCCGTCACCGCCGGTCGCGGTACCCGTGGCCGCACTGCCCGAACCGTCGGCGGTGACGGTGCCGATCCCACCGGCACCACCGGTGCCACCATTGCTACCGCCACCGCCGACGCCACCGTCGGCGGCAGCGTCCGCAACACTGCCCCCGTTGGTAGCGCCGACGAACGCAGCACCTCCGGCACCACCGGCACCGCCATCGGACCCGACGCCGGCGTTACCACCGGTGGCGGAACTACCGTCGACAGTGCTGCCCGTGCCGTCGGAGGTGACGCTCGCCGAACCTCCGTTCGCGGTGTCATTTCCGGCCGCACCGGTTGCGGAACTGCTGGTGATGGTGCCGCCATGGCTGGCCTCCACCGTGCCGCCACCACCGGTGTGACCGGCGATGCCGCCGGTACCACCGGTCGCATCGCCGCCGGTAATGCTGCTGCCCGCACCGACATTCGCCGTGACGTTGGCCTCGCCGCCATAGGCGCCCTGTTCAGCGACGCCTGCGGCACCACCGTCGCCGCCGGTGCTGTGCGCCCCGGAGATGGTGTTGTCGGCACCGGCGGTGATGTAACCGATGTTGCCGCCACCGCCAACGGCGCCGTTGCCGGTACCGGAGCCACCGTCGCCGCCCTGCGCTGTGCCATCGGCCTTCGCATCCGCACCGAACGCGTTGACCTGACCACCCATGGCGTTACCGCCGGTGCCGCCGTCAGCGCCGGCACCACCGTTACCGCCGGTGGCGCTACCTGAAGCTTCCGAGCCCGCACCACCGGACAGGATGCTGCCGTAGCTGCCCTTACCGCCGGTGCCGCCATTGGTCGCAGCCCCGCCGGCACCGCCCTGGGCGGTGCCGTGCGAGGTGCCGCCGGTGCTGCCGCCCTCGGCCCGCGCACTCTGGATGACGCCGTTGCCACCCTGACCGCCGTTGCTGCCGGAGCCGCCGGCGGTACCGCCGTCACCGCCGGTGGCGCTGCCATACGACGTGCCACCAGTGCCGTTATCACCGGCGTTGCCAACCTCCAGCTCACCAAAGCCAGCCTTACCCCCGACGCCGCCGTTGGTGGCGTTCCCGCCGTTACCGCCCTGTGCCGCAGCACTATTGCCGCTACCGCCGATGCTGCCGGCGGCATGGTCAACCACCAGGTAACCGCCACCACCGTCACCGCCGATGCTGCCCGTGCCTTCGCCGCTACCACCGCTGCCGCCGGTCGCGGTGCCGGTGATGGTGCTGCCCGCACCGGTCGCTGAAACACCGCCAGTACCGCCGACACCACCGGTGCCGTCGTTGCTACCGGTGCCACCGACACCACCGTGCACGGTCGTGCCAGTGACGACGGCACCGCCGTTGACGCTGATGCCCGCGGTGCCACCGTCACCGGCGTTGCCGCCGTTGGCGTCTCCGACACCACCGGTGCCACCGACTGCCGTGCTGTCAGCGACGCTGCTGCCGGTTCCATCGACTTCAAGGGCCGCCGCGCCGCCCGTGCCGCCGTTGCTGCCGACACCGGAAGTGGTGCCCGCCGCGCCAGCCCCGCCGGTTCCGCCAGTCGCGGTGCTGTCGGTGATGGTGCCGCCGTTGGTTGCGCTGGTGAGGGCGCCACCGCCGCCACCACCACCGCCGCCGCCCTGGCCCGCGGTCGCACCGTCGGCAGCGGCCCCGGCACCACCGGCACCACCGCCGCCGCCGGTCGCCCCGTTTCCGATAGCACCGCCCTGAGCACCGGCGCCACCGTTGCCGCCGGCCCCGGCAGTACCGGTGTTGGCCGCACCACCACTACCACCGGCACCGCCGTGGCCGCCGGTGAAGCTGCCCTTGCCGCCATCACCACCGGTACCACCGGCGCCACCATTACCCGCACCGGTGCTCGCGCCGCCGGTACCACCGGTGCCGCCCGAGCCGCCGGTCGTCAGAGTGTTGAGCAGGTTGGCGGGAACAACCGGCGCGCCGGCCCCGCCGTCGCCGCCGGTGCCACCGGCACCTGCCTGGCCGTCCTCGGAGGTACCGCCGACGCCGCCATTACCGCCGTGACCGCCGGCCAGCGTGCCGTATTGACCGATGTTGCCCTGACCGGTGGTGTCACCACCGGCGCCGCCGTTCCCACCGTTACCGGCGGTGTCGGTCCCGGTCGCGTTAGCGCCGGCACCACCCTGGCCGCCGTAGCCACCGTGACCGGAGCCCGCACCGCCGGCGCCACCGGTGCCACCGTTACCGCCGACACCGTCGTCGCCGACCGCGCCACCGGCACCACCGTTACCGCCGGTGCCGCCGTAGACACCCTGACCGCCGACACCACCGTCACCACCGGTACCGGCGTGGTGGCCCGTACCGCCGTTACCACCGGTGCCACCTGTGCCGCCCACGCCAAGCGCACCGACGTGCGCCGGGCTCAGGCCGTTGCCGATGAAGTTGCCGTTGTTGTCCTTGGCCGCGTCGCCACCGGCACCGCCGACGCCACCATTGCCACCGTCACCTCGGTCGGCGTGTGTGGTGCCATCCGCTTCCAGGCCGCCTTGGCCACCGTTACCGCCGTTGCCACCTGTCCCGCCGGTCAAGCCACCGAGACCGGCCTGTGTGCCATCAGCGCCGGCCGTGCCGTCGCCACCGTCACCGCCAACACCGGCAGAACCGGCGGCCCCGCGGGTGATCCCGTCAGCTTCCAGGCCGCCCTTGCCCGCGTTACCGCCAGTCCCGCCGTCGCCACCGTTGGCACCCGCCACCGCGCTGGGATCGGTGGCGGCGTCGTAGCCGTGGCCACCGACGCCACCGTTGCCGCCGGTGCCGGCAGTACCGTCCGTACCGTCGGCAGCCTGCCCGCCGGCGCCATGGCCGCCCGCACCGCCGTGCCCGGCGTTGCCGCCGTTTCCGCCCGCCTGACCTGCACCAGCTGCGGTGGTGGCGGTCCCGGCGGTACCGGTCGCACCGGCGGCGCCGTCGCCACCCGAGCCACCGTTGCCGCCGATCCCGCCCACGCCTTGGGTCGCAGCTGCGCCTGCCGCACCCGCGCTGGCGAACCAACCGCCCGCACCGCCCGCACCGGCCTTGCCGGCGGTTCCGCCGTCACCGCCTTGCCCGCCGTCGCCGGCGTTGGTGCCGTTGGGGTTGGTTGCGGTCCCGTCTTGACCGTCGACACCTTGGCCGCCAGTACCGCCCTGGCCGCCATTACCCGCCGCGCCGCCCTTGCCGCCGGCGCCGAACAGCATCGATCCCTTACCGCCGGCGCCACCGTTACCGCCCGCGCCACCGGCCTTACCGTCGCCGCCGAGTCCCGCGAGGGCGCCAGCCACCCCGGCGGCGCCGGCGGCGCCGACCGCGCCGTCACCGCCGTTACCGCCGTTACCGGCTGTGCTGAACCCGCCCCACTGGGCGGCGTCACCACCCGCACCGCCATTGCCACCAGCGTCGCCACCGTTACCACCATTGCCACCGTGGCTGAACCAGGAGAACGGACCAGCGGCACCACCGTCACCACCGGCGCCGCCATCGAAACCACTACCACCGTTGCCGCCGTCGCCACCGAACAGACCACCCTGGCCACCATCACCACCGCTGTCATCGCCGCCGGTGCCGTCGGAGTTCCAACCGTCACCACCAGTACCGAAGATCCAGCCGCCGGCGCCACCGTTAGGGTCAGCCGCCGTGCCGTCCGCGCCATTGCCGAACGGCACCAGCCAGTTGACGTCACTCCAATTGAAGGCCGCCGCCGAGCCCGGCAGGGTGGAGTCAGCCGCGCCGCTCAACCCGTTCAGGTCGAGGTCGGCCAGCACCGCGTTCCACGTCGCCTGGTCGCCGAGGCCGTCGTAGAAGGCCGTCCAGCTGGCCGGGTCCAGGACCACCTGCCAGGCATCCTGATCAGCGAAGTTAACGCCTAAGCCGTTGATCGCGTCGCCCAGTCCCTGCCCCAGCAGATCAACGAGGACATCGTCAAAGTCGGCGCGCGCGGGAGCGGCGGCCAGCGGGGCCATCCCGAAGGCAAGAAACGCCCCGACAGCCGTACCAGCACCGATCACCCGGCTGTTGCGACGATTCTTGGACCCGGAGTGACGGTGACGAGCCATGATGTTCTCCCCTTAACGAACCTGCAACGGATCCGTAACGGACCCTGTTGAGGGCGTAGGTTAACAGGTATTCTTAGCGCGTCAACCCCAGTCCACTAACCCGGATTACGCCTCCGTAACCAGCTGTGACCTGGGGTAACCATCCGGGACACTAGGAACAAGACGGATTTTTGCCTTCATATTCTCAGCAAAAAAATACCCAATGCTGCCACCCCATCAGGGGTGGCCGCGTGGGCCTGTTGAGCAGACCTAGCCACCGTTGCGGCCGCAGCCGTTCAGGCCGTTGCCACCGTGGCCGCGGTCCCCGCCAAGACCCCGGTTTCCGCCGCCATCACCGAGGCCACCGGCGCCGCCAGTTCCGGATGTTCCGGTGTTGGTCCCGCCGTCACCGGCCTTGCGGCAGTTAATGGCCGATCCGCCGGACACTGCCCGCCGCGCTCGCCGTCGCACTACGAACTGCCACCGTCACAGCAAACCTGCGTGTGAGGGCCGGCCCGAACGCCGCTGCGGCCCGGTCCAACGACCGGGCCGCAGCATCTGTTGCAGGTGAGCGTTACGGCTTGTTGGCGCCGTCGGCGCCCGTGGAGGTCTGCCCGTCAGAGTTCTCGTCACCCAGGCTGACGACATTGCCTTCGGCACCGTTGCCGCCGGCGATTCCGGATCCTGTTCCCTTGCCTCCGCTGCCGCCGGTAACAGTGGCGTTGTCGGCAGACGGGGAGCTTCCGGGGGCGTCGGGGTTCCCGGCGTAGACGTTGCCGTCGGCGCCGGTACCGCCGGTGCCGCCAGTGGCTTTCCCGTTAGCAGTGCTGCTGTCCTCACCCACTGTTTAACCCGAGCAGTTCCGCCGTTACCGCTGGTACCGCCGTTGATGATCGAGCCACCGGCACCACCGGTGGAGGTACCGCTGGCCGTTCCCCGTCACCACCGGCGGCCGGGTTGCCGTAGAAGTCAGTGGTCTTGGAACTCTGAATGTCAGAGCTTCCGCCGTTGCCGCCAACGCTGCCGTTCCCGGTGGCGGTACCGCCGGCTACACCCGTGGAGATGCCGTAGGAGTTGCCACCCGGGCCGTTGGACTCGAGCTCACCCCACGAGCCCTTACCCGCCCTGGCCTCCGTCGCCGCCGGTGGCGGTTCCGGTGATGGTACTGCCAGCCCCGGTCGCCGTGGCCACCGGCGGCGACGGCGCGGGCCCGACGATCAAGCTCCCGATACGACAAACGGTCGCGTTCCTCATTACCCTGCGGGCAGTAAAGGAACGCGACCTTGTCGCCGTGCTTCTCGGCCTGCTACGACAGCAGGTCGACGAGGGTAGGTGCGCTGGGCGCAGTCACGGTCATCGCCCAGCCACCTACACCCCCGTCGGGGTTACTGCGACTGGCAGAGGTTGTCGAGAACGTCGATCTCGCCGCGCAGCTGGTCGCGCAGCGGCTGCTGAACCGCGTCGTCCGGCGAGTGTCCGGCCAGGTAGTTGATGCTCAGCGCCTCAAGGGTGTCGGCCATGTCGCCGACGGCCTTGGCCAGGTCGGCCGGCGCGCCCGGGTTGGCCTCCAGGCTCTGGTGCAGGTACGCACCACCGGCGAACAGCGACAGACGAGCGTTGGTGCCCACCGCCAGATCGCCGGCCAGGTCACCCGGAACCGGGTTCTGCAGGTTGGTGTTGAACTGGGTCCCCTGCCGCACGACGGCCTGAGCGTCGCAGACCTTGCCCTTGGCTTCGGCGCGCTGGTCGTCGGAGAACTTCTGACCGCTCGAGGGGTAGAACCATCCGAAGACTGCCAACACGATGCCGATCACAGCCAGCGCGAGAGCGGCGATCGTCGGCACCGACAGGGCCTGCGAAGAAGTGGAAGATTGCGGAAAACCAGCGGTCTTGGGCTTGGGGGCCTTGGCCGTGGAGGAAGATTCTGTGGGGGAAGTCTCAGGCATTGCGCGATCGTAGCGGGTACCACTGCGAATAGTCACGCGCACCCGGGATCCGGCGCGTTGGCGGTACCCTCATGTGCGATGTTGAGCACTGAGTTGCAGACCACCACGCGTCGACTTACCGGCTGGGGACGTACCGCGCCGAGCGTCGCGCAGGTGCTGTCCACCCCGGATGTCGAGGTGATCGCCAAGGCGGTCGCCCGCGCGGCCGGGTCCGGCGGACCCGCGAAGAATCGAGGCGTGATCGCCCGCGGCCTTGGCCGTTCCTATGGCGACAACGCGCAGAACGGCGGCGGCCTGGTCGTCGACATGACTGCACTGAACGGGATTCACTCCATGGACGCCGCCCGCCGGGTCGTCGACGTCGACGGCGGCGTGAGCCTGGACCAACTGATGAAGGCGGCGTTGCCGTTCGGCCTGTGGGTGCCGGTGCTGCCGGGTACCCGCCAGGTCACCATCGGTGGGGCGATCGCCTGCGACATCCACGGCAAGAACCACCACAGCGAGGGCAGCTTCGGCAACCACGTGCGCTCGATGGAGTTGTTGACCGCCGACGGTTCGGTGCGGCAGCTGACCCCGGACGGCCCCGAATCGGAACTGTTCTGGGCCACGGTCGGCGGAAACGGCCTGACCGGGATCATCCTGCGCGCGACCATCGCGATGACGCCGACGGAGACGGCGTACTTCATCAACGACGGCGACAACACGACCACTCTCGATGAGACCATCGCCTTCCACAGCGACGGCAGCGAAGCCGACTACACCTATTCCAGTGCGTGGTTCGACGCGATCAGCCCGCCACCGAAGCTGGGCCGTGCCACCATCACCCGCGGGCGGCTGGCCCTGCGCGACGAGCTGCCCAAGAAGCTGGCCCGCAATCCGCTGAAGTTCGACGCACCGCAGTTGATGACGGTTCCCGACATCTTCCCCAACGGGTTGATGAACAAGTTGAGCCTGAGCGCGATCGGCGAGCTGTACTACCGTCGCGGCGGCCACTATCGCGGCAAGGTGCAGAACCTGACGCAGTTCTATCACCCGTTGGACCTGCTGGGTGAGTGGAACCGCGGCTACGGTCCGGCCGGCTTCGCGCAGTACCAGTTCCTGGTGCCCACCGAGGCGGTCGAGGAGTTCAAGAGCCTGATCATCGACATCCAGGCCAGCGGACACTACTCGGCGCTGAACGTGTTCAAGTTGTTCGGACCGGGAAACGAAGCGCCGCTGAGCTTCCCGATGCCCGGTTGGAACGTGTGCCTGGACTTCCCGATGAAACCCGGCGTCAACGAGTTGCTCAACGAGCTCGACCGGCGGGTACTGGAATTCGGCGGGCGGCTCTACACCGCCAAGGACTCCCGCACCACCGCGGAGAACTTCCACGCCATGTACCCGCGCATCGACGAATGGATCGCGGTGCGCCGCAAGGTGGATCCCGACGGGATCTTCGCCTCCGATATGGCCCGACGTTTGGAGCTTGTGTAGATGGTGTTCGACGCGACCGGAAATCCCCAGTCGATTCTGCTGCTGGGCGGCACGTCTGAGATCGGCCTGGCGATCTGTGCGCGCTACCTGCGCAACGCCTCGGCCGGTGTGGTGTTGGCCTGTCTACCCGGTGATCCCGGCCGCGACGCCGCGGTGGCCGCGATGGAGGCGGCCGGCGCCAAGTCGGTGCGGATCGTCGACTTCGACGCGCTGGACACCGCAAGCCACCCGGCGATGATCGACTCCGCGTTCTCGGGCGGCGATATAGATGTGGCGATCGTGGCCTTCGGCATGGACGCCGACGCCGAGGAGCTCTGGCACAACCAGACCAAGGCCGTGCAGGTCGCGCAGATCAACTACACCGCAGCCGTTTCGGTGGGTGTGCTGCTCGCCGACAAGATGGGCAAGCAGGGCTTCGGGCAGATCATCGCGATGAGCTCGGTGGCCGGTGAGCGGGTGCGCCGCACCAACTTCGTCTACGGCTCCACCAAGGCCGGCCTCGACGGTTTCTACCTCGGCCTGGGCGAGGCGCTGCGCGAGGACGGAGTGCGGGTGCTGGTGATCCGGCCCGGCCAGGTGCGCACCCGGTTCTCCGCGCACGTCAAGGAAGCGCCGCTGACCGTCGACAAGGAGGACGTCGCCGAACTGGCGGTAACCGCTGCCGCCAAGGGCAAGGAGATCGTCTGGGCGCCAGGGGCGTTCCGCTACGTGATGATGGTGCTGCGGCACGTCCCGCGAGCGATCTTCCGCAAGCTGCCCATCTGATGCGCACCGCGCTGGCCACCGCCGGTCAGATGATGCTGGCCGCCGCGTTGGCCGTCGTCGTCGCGGTGGTCGCGCTGGTGGCCATCGCCCGGGTCGAATGGCCGGCGTATCCGTCCTCGAACCAACTTCACGCACTGACCACGGTCGGGCAGGTCGGATGTCTGGCCGGGCTGGTCGGGGCCGGATGGCTGTGGCGGCGGGGCCGGCAGGCTTGGGCCTGGCTGGCCGGCGTGGTGTTCACCAGCGCCTTCTCGGTGGTGACGCTGGCGATGCCGTTGGGCGCCACCAAGCTCTATCTGTTCGGCATCTCGGTCGACCAGCAGTTCCGCACCGAATACCTGACCCGGCTGGCCGACAGCCCCGCGCTGGCCGACATGACCTACCTCGGGTTGCCGTCGTTCTATCCGCCCGGCTGGTTCTGGCTGGGTGGGCGAGCCGCGGCGCTGACCGGCATCCCGGCCTGGGAGATGTACAAGCCATGGGCGATCACCTCGATGGCCGTGGCCGTCGCGATCGCCCTGGTGCTGTGGAACACCATGATCCGCTTCGAGTACGCGCTGGCGGTCACCATCGCCGGTGCGGCGGTGACGCTGGCCTACAGCTCCCCGGAGCCCTACGCGGCGATGATCACCGTGTTGCTGCCGCCGGTGCTGGTCCTGACCTGGTCGGGCCTGCGGGCCGGTGAACGCGGCGGCGGCTGGGCAGCGATCGTGGGCGCCGGGATGTTTCTCGGGTTCGCGGCCACCTTCTACACCCTGCTGGTGGCCTACACCGCATTCACCGTGATCCTGATGGCGCTGCTGCTGGCGGTCATCCAGCGACGTTTCGACCCGCTGATACGGCTGGTGGTGATCGGGGTGATCGCCCTGGCCATCGCGTCGATCACCTGGACGCCGTATCTGCTGCGGACCCTGGGCCATCCGGTCAGTGAGACCGGCAGCGCACGGCACTACCTGCCCGGCGACGGCGCCGAGCTGAACTTCCCGATGCTGCAGTTCACCCTGCTCGGCGCGCTGTGCCTGCTGGGCACCCTGTGGCTGGTGGCGCGGACAACCGGGGCCACCCGCTCAACCCGCGCGGCCGCGCTGGCGATCGGCGTCGTCGGCGTCTACCTGTGGTCGCTGTTGTCGATGCTGTCCACCCTGGCCCGCACCACGCTGCTGAGTTTCCGGCTGCAGCCCACGCTGACCGTGCTGCTGGCCACCGCCGGGGTGTTCGGGTTCATCGAGGGCGCCCGCGCGCTGGGCCGGGCCGGGCACGGCTGGCACACGATCGTGAACCCGGCGGCGACGGCGGTGGGCCTGGTCGGTGCGCTGGCATTCAGCCAGGACATCCCGGAGGTGCTGCGGCCCGACATCACCGTCGCCTATACCGACACCGACGGCCACGGCGAGCGCGGTGACCGGCGGGCTCCCGGTGCGGCCAAGTACTACGAGGCGGTCGACGCGGCCATCACCAAGGCCACCGGCAAGGCCCGCGACGAGGTCGTGGTGCTCACCGCCGACTACAGCTTCCTGTCCTTCTACCCCTACTGGGGGTTCCAGGGCCTGACGTCGCACTACGCCAACCCGCTGGCCCAGTTCTCCGCGCGTTCGGCGGCCATCGAGGCCTGGTCCAAGCTGGACACCGCCGAGCAGTTCACCCGAGCGCTCGACGATCTTCCGTGGCCCGCGCCGACGGTGTTTCTGATGCGGCACGGCGCCGGCGACTCCTACACGCTGCGCCTGGCCAAGGATGTCTACCCCAACCACCCCAACGTGCGGCGCTACACCGTAGACCTGGATATGGCGCTGTTCGACGGGCCGGCATTCAGCGTGGAAAAGATCGGCCCGTTCGTGCTTGCCATCCGCACCTGACGAACGCACTCGAGCGTCCCGATAGCATCTAGGCCCGTGACCGAAACGCGCGCCGACTACCGGATCGCCCGGACCGTCGCCGTCGTCGCCGGCGTGCTGGGGACCCTGCTGGCGATTCTCGCCCCGTTACTGCCGGTGAAGCAGACCACCGCCGAGCTGAACTGGCCGCAGAACGGTGCACTGGCCAGTGTGCAGGCACCGCTGATCGGCTACGTGGCCACCGATCTGAACATCAGCGTGCCTTGCCAGGCGGCGGCGGGCCTCACCAAGACCAAGACGGTGCTGTTGTCCACGGTGCCCAAGCAGGCCCCCAAGGCCGTCGACCGCGGACTGCTCATCGAGCGTGCCAACGACGACCTGGTCCTGGTGGTGCGCAACGTGCCGGTGGTGGTCGCACCGCTGTCGCAGGTGTTGGGGCCGGACTGCCAGAAACTGACGTTCACCGCGCACGCCGACCGGGTCACCGCCGAGTTCGTCGGCCTCAAACAGGGGCCCAACGCCGAGCACCCCGGCTCCCCGCTGACCGGGACCCGCAGCGGCTACGACTTCCGGCCGCAGATCGTCGGCGTCTACACCGACCTGGCCGGGCCGGCGCCGGACGGACTGGCGTTCAGCGCCACCGTCGACAGCCGATTCTCCAGCGCACCCACCGGCCTCAAGCTGGCCGCGATGATCCTCGGGGTGGCGCTGACGATCATCGCGCTGATCGCCCTGCACGTCTTGGACACCGCCGACGGCAGCCGGCACCGCCGCTTTCTGCCGGCCCGCTGGTGGTCGATGTCGCCGCTGGACGCGCTGGTCTCGGTGGTGCTGGTGTGGTGGCATTTCGTGGGCGCGAACACCAGCGACGACGGCTACATCCTCACGATGGCCCGGGTCTCGGAGAACGCCGGCTACATGGCCAACTTCTACCGCTGGTTCGGCACCCCGGAGGCGCCGTTCGGCTGGTACTACGACCTGCTGGCGCTGTGGTCACACGTGTCCACCGCCAGCATCTGGATGCGGCTGCCCACCCTGGGCATGGCGCTGGCCTGCTGGTGGCTGATCAGCCGTGAGGTGATCCCCCGACTGGGCCACGCCGTCAAACACAGCCGGGCGGCGGCCTGGACCGCGGCCGGCATGTTCTTGGCGTTCTGGCTGCCGCTGAACAACGGGCTGCGACCCGAGCCGATCATCGCGCTGGGCATCCTGGCGACCTGGTGTTCGGTGGAGCGGGCGGTGGCCACCAGCCGGCTGCTACCGCTGGCGATCGCCTGCATCATCGGCGCGATGACGCTGTTCTCCGGGCCGACGGGGATCGCCTCGATCGGTGCCCTGCTGGTGGCGATCGGGCCGCTGCGCACCATCTTGCACCGGCGTTCCAAGCAGTTCGGGTTGGCGCCGCTACTGGCGCCGATCGCCGCGGCGATCAGCATCACCGCGATCGTCATCTTCCGGGATCAGACCCTGGCCGGCGAGATCGAGGCCAGCACGCTGAAGTCCGCGGTCGGGCCCAGCCTGGCCTGGTTCGAGGAGCACGTCCGCTACGAGCGGCTCTTCCTGGCCACCCCGGACGGCTCGGTGGCCCGCCGGTTCCCGGTGCTGGCCCTCGGTGTCGCGCTGGCGGTGTCGGTGGCGATGGCGTTGCGCAAGGGCCGGATTCCCGGCACCGCGGCCGGGCCCAGCCGCCGCATCATCGGCATCACCATCATCTCGTTTATCGCGATGATGTTCACCCCGACCAAGTGGACGCATCACTTCGGGGTGTTCGCCGGGCTGGCCGGGTCGTTGGGCGCCCTGGCCGCCGTCGCGGTCGGCGCCGCGGCGATGCGCTCCCGGCGCAACCGGACGCTGTTCGCCGCGCTGGTGCTGTTCATCACCGCGCTGTCGTTCGCCAGCGTCAACGGCTGGTGGTACGTCTCGAACTTCGGGGTGCCGTGGTCCAACGCGTTCCCCAAGTGGCATCTGGCGTTCGCCACCATCGGTGTCGGTCTGACGCTGCTGGCGCTGCTGGTGGCGGCCTGGTTCCACTTCGTCAACGGTGAGGATCGGCCGCCGCGCTTCGCGGCGCTGTCCGGCTACCCGCTGGCGATCGCGTCCTGGGTGCTGATCGTGTTCCAGGTGGTGTCGCTGACGGCGTCGATGCTCGGCCAGTACCCGGCGTGGACGGTGGGCCGGTCGAATCTGGATGCCATTCCCGTTCTGGGGGCGGGCAGCACCTGCGGGCTTGCCGACGACGTGCTGGTCGAGCAGGACCCCAACGCCGGGATGCTCACGCCGGTCGATACGCCGGCCGCCGATGCACTCGGTGCGACGTTCTCGATCGGCTTCACGCCCAACGGGATTCCCGCCGACGTTTCCGCCGATCAGGTGATCGGGCCGCCCGGACTGGGCAGGCTGGCCGATGACGACGCCCAGACCGCCGGTGAGACCACCGGCGAAGCGGGCACCGAGGGCGGCACCACCTCGGCCGAGGGCGTCAACGGCTCCCGGGCCCGACTGCCCTACAAGCTGGACCCGGCCCGGGTTCCGGTGCTGGGCAGCTGGCGTCCCGGCATGCAGATGCCGTCGCTGCTGCGCTCGGCCTGGTACCGGCTGCCCGCCGACCGGGCCAATGCGGGGCCACTGCTGGTGGTGGCCGCCGCGGGCCGCTTCGACCGGGGCGAGGTCACCGCGCAGTGGGCCACCGACGCCGGCGCTGCCAACGACAAGCCGGGCGGCACCGTCGACTTCGGCGACATCGGGGCGGTCCCGGCGTGGCGCAACCTGCGCGCTCCGCTGTCCGCGATCCCGGCCGAGGCCACCCAGATCCGCCTGGTGGTCCGCGACGACGACCTGGCGCCGCAGCACTGGATCGCGGTGACCCCGCCGCGCGTCCCGCAGCTGCGCAGCCTGCAGGACGTGGTCGGCTCCTCGGACCCGGTGCTGCTGGATTGGCTGGTGGGCCTGGCGTTCCCGTGCCAGCGGCCGTTCGGCCACCGCAACGGGGTGACCGAGGTGCCCAAGTGGCGAATCCTGCCGGACCGGTTCGGCGCCGAGGCGAACTCGCCGGTGATGGACAACAACGGTGGCGGCCCGCTGGGGATCACCGAGCTGCTGGTGCGTGCCACCACCGTGCCCAGCTATCTGAACCACGACTGGTTCCGTGACTGGGGTGCCCTGCAACAGTTGACGCCGTACTACCCGGCGGCGACGGTCGCGGAGCTGGATCTGGGGACGGCCGTCCGGTCCGGGTTGTGGAGCCCGGCGCCGCTGCGGCACTGATCTCCGCGCACACCCGCCTCACTCTCCCGCTGGACCTCACGCGCCTCATTCGTCACCGGACTCGAGGTACGTGGGTGTTGCCCGCCTTTGAGCGACAACTGCCCGCGGTGTCGGACCGCGGTGCCAGAGTGCGCCACATGACGAACCGGAGATCATTGCGCGGCATCGAGCTGCGATACGTGCTGACCCACTACCTGCAGCATCACGGGACGTGCAGCATCGGCGAACTCGCCGCGGAGCTGGACTCCCGAGGCTTTTGCGTCCGAGGACGAACGTCCAAGGCGATCTCGGATGCCCTGCGCTGGGAACGCGGGCGCGGCCGGGTTTTCCGGCGCGGTCGCGGCCGTTACGGGCCCGCGTCGATGCCGCGCAGTACCGAGTACCGGATTCACCAGCGGGTGATGGCGTTGCGGGCCGAGGCGGCGCATCAAGAGCCCGTCCGCAACCCGACATAACGTTGGTTGTCGCTCAAAGCCGGGCAACTCTCCGTATGGTCCGGCCGCGGCGCCGACGCGGTCGCCTAACATCGAGGCTCGTGTCCTCCACCTACGACCAGCCCCAGCAGCGCTATCGGATCGCCCGGCTGATCGCGGTGGTCGCAGGCCTCGCCGGCGTGCTGCTGTGCGGCGTCACCCCGCTGCTCCCGGTCCACCAGACCACCGCCACCATCGCCTGGCCGCAGGGCCTCAATGCCGACGGGTACGTCAGCGACGTCACGGCGCCGCTGGTGTCGGGAGCGCCCCGCAGCCTCGACATCACCATTCCCTGCTCGGCGATAGCCACCCTGGGCGAGAAGGGCGGCCTGGTGCTGTCGACCGTGCCGGCCGGCGGCGTCGACGCCACCGCGCACGGCCTGTTCGTCCGGGCCAACAAGACCGCCGTGTTCGCCGCCTACCGCGACCACGTGGCCGCGGCCACCCCCCGCGCCAAGATCGCCGACTGCAGCGAATTGCACCTGTGGGCCAACGCCGGCGAGGTCGGCGCGGATTTCGTCGGCATCCCCGGTGCGGCCGGGACCCTGCCCCCGGAGAACAAGCCGCAGATCGGCGGCATCTTCACCGAACTGAAGATCGGCCCACAGCCCGGCCTGAGCGCCCGCGTCGACGTCGACACCCGGTTCATCAGCGCACCCACCACGCTCAAGACTGCGGTCATGGCGCTCGGCGTGCTGGCGGTGCTGGCGTCGATCCTCGCCCTGGCCGTCCTGGACCGCCGCCAAACCCACCGCGCCCCGCGCAGTTGGCGGCACTGGCTGCGGGCCAACCCGATCACCTGGCTGGCCGACATCGGCGTGCTGGCCACCCTGGCGCTGTGGCACGTCATCGGCGCCATCTCCAGCGACGACGGCTACAACCTCACGATGGCCCGCAACGCCGCACACGCCGGCTATGTGGCCAACTATTATCGATTCTTCGGCGCCACCGAGGCCCCCTTCGACTGGTATCCGTCACTGCTGGGCCAACTCAGCGCGATCAGCACCGCCGGGGTGTGGATGCGACTGCCCGCCACCCTGGCCGGTATCGCCTGCTGGCTGATCATCAGCCGCCGCATCCTGCCCCGGCTGGGCCGGCTGTCCGGCAACCGCGTCGCGGTATTCACCGCCGCGATGATGTTCACCGCGGCCTGGCTGCCGTTCAACAACGGCCTGCGCCCGGAGCCACTGATCGCGCTGGGCACACTGCTGGTCTGGGTGTTGGTGGAACGCACCATCGCCACCCGCCGACTGGTGCCGACCGCGCTGGCGGTCCTGGTGGCGGTCCTCACCGTCACGCTGGCTCCGCACGGCTTGATCGCGCTGGCCCCGCTGCTGACCGGCTCCCGGGCCATCGAGGCAGTGATCCGCAAGCGGCGGGCCGCCGACGGCCTGGCCGCCCCGCTGGCCGTGCTGGCCGCGGCCGGCTCGGTGATCGCTGTCGTGGTGTGCCGGTCGCAGACGTTGGCCGCGGTCGCCGAATCAGCCCGGATCAAGTACGTGGTCGGCCCGACCATCGCCTGGTACCAGGAGTTCCTGCGCTACTACTTCCTGACCGTCGAAGAGAACGTCGACGCCTCGCTGACCCGCCGGTTCGCCGTGCTGGTGCTGCTGTTCTGCATGTTCGCCATGCTGGTGGTGCTGCTGCGGCGCGGCAGGATCAACGGAGTGGCCAGCGGCCCGGCCTGGCGGCTGATCGGGTCCACCGCGGTGGGCCTGCTGCTGCTGACGTTCACCCCGACCAAGTGGGCGGTGCAGTTCGGCGCGTTCGCCGGGCTGGGCGGCGCGCTGGCGGCGCTCACCGCGTTCACCTTCGCCAGGGTCGGGCTGCACAGCCGACGCAACATGACCCTGTATGTCACCGCGCTGCTGTTCCTGGTGGCGGTGGCCACCTCGGGGGTCAACGGGTGGTTCTACGTCGGCGGCTACGGGGTTCCGTGGTTCGACATCCCGCCGGTGATCGCCAGCCGCCCAGTCACCTCGATGTTCCTTGCGGCCTCGATCGCCACCGGACTGCTGGCCGGTTGGCAGCACTTCCGGTTGGACTACACCGGCCACACCGAGGTCACCGCCAACCGGCGCAACCGGATCCTGGCGTCGACGCCCCTGCTGGTGGTCGCGAGCCTGATGGTGCTGCTGATGGTCGGCTCGATGGCCAAGGCCGCCGCGGGACGCTACCCGGCCTACACCACCGCGCGGGCCAACGCCGAAGCTCTGACGTCCGGTTTGAGCAGCTGCGCCATGGCCGACGACGTGCTGGTCGAACCGGACGTCAATGCCGGACTGCTGCAACCGGTTCCGGGCCAGACGTACGGCGATCTCGGTCCGCTCGGCGGCTCGGACCCGTACGGCTTCGACCCCAACGCCGTCGACGACGACCTGACCTCACTGGCCGTCATCGCCAAGCCGGGTGTGCCCAACGCGGACGCCTCCCCCAACAAGCCCAGCGCCAATCAGAGTGATGCCGCGGGCACCGCCGGCGGCAAGATCCCCGACGACGCCCCCGACGGGGTGAACGGCTCCCGGGTGGCCCTGCCGTACGGCCTGGACCCGGCCGTCACCCCGGTGCTCGGCTCCTACAAGGAACAGGTCGCCGCGCACGCCACCTCGGTCTGGTACCGGCTGCCGGAGCCGTCGCAGGACCGGGCACCTATCGTCGTCGTGACCGCCGCGGGGGCCATCTGGTCGCACGGCGAGGACGGCAAGCTCGACTACGGCCAGCCGCTGAACCTGGAGTGGGGCACCAACAACCTCGACGGAACGTTCAAGGCGCTCGGACAGACCGAGCCGATCGACATCGGCCCGCAGAACTCCTGGCGCAACCTACGATTCCCGCTGGCCTGGGCGCCGCCGGGCACCAACGCGGTCCGCATCGTCGCCAACGATCCGAACCTGTCGCTCGAACAGTGGATCGCCTTCACCCCGCCGCGAGTTCCGGTGGTGCAGACCATTTCTGAGTTGATGGGCTCGCAGACCCCGGTGTTGATGGACATCGCGGTCGCGGCGAATTTCCCGTGCCAGCGGCCTTTCACCGAGCACCTGGGCATCGCCGAGCTGCCGGAGTACCGGATCATGCCCGACCACAAGCAGACCGCGGCATCGTCGAACCTGTGGCAGTCCGCCGAGGACGGTGGGCCGTTCATGATCACCCAGGCCATGCTGTGGACGACCACCGTCCCGACCTACCTGCGCAATGACTGGTATCGCGACTGGGGTGCGGTGGAGGCCTACCACCGGCTCATCCCCGCCAAGGCCGCGCCCGACGCCGTCATCGAGCAGGGCACCGTCACTGTTACCGGCTGGAGCCGGCCCGGACCGATTCGAGCACTGCCGTGAGCAAACCTGTGAATGACGTTCGGCTGACCCGCTGGGTGGCCGCTGTCGCCGGTCTCGTCGGCTTCCTGCTGTCGGTGGCCACTCCGCTGCTGCCGGTGGTGCAGACCACCGCGACGTTGAGCTGGCCGCAGCACGGCGAGCTGAGCAGCGTGACCGCGCCGCTGATCTCCCAGACCCCGATCTCGATGTCGGTGAAGGCGCCGTGCGCGCTGGTGCGCGAGTTGCCCGCCGAGGGCGGCACGCTGCTGTCCACCGCGCCGGCCAACGGCAAAGACGCCAAGCTCAACGGCCTGTTCATCAGCGTCACCGAGAAGCGGGTGGATGTCACCGACCGCAACGTGGTGCTGGCGACCGCGCCGCGGGCCAAGGTGGAAGGCCCCGGCTGTACCGACATCGAGGTCGCCTCATCGCACGCCGGAACCTTCGCCACCATCGGCGGGATCACCCAGCGCTACGGCTGGGCCGACCCGAACCTGCGCCCGCAGATCGTCGGGGTGTTCACCGACCTGGCCGGTGCGGCGCCGGACGGCCTTTCGCTGACCGCCGACATCGACACCCGATTCTCCACCAAGCCGACGGCACTCAAGCGGGCCGCGATCTACGCGGCGATCCTGGCCACCGTGATCGCGGTGCTGGCGCTGTGGCGCCTGGACCGCCTCGACGGGCGCCGGATGCACCGGCTGATCCCGAGCCGTTGGCGGTTCTTCTCGCCGGCCGACGTCGTCGTGGTGTTCGGGTTCGTGCTCTGGTACGTGATCGGCGCGAACTCCTCCGACGACGGCTACATCCTGGGGATGGCCCGGGTCGCCGACCACGCCGGCTACATGAGCAACTATTTCCGCTGGTTCGGCAGTCCGGAGGACCCGTTCGGCTGGTACTACAACCTGCTGGCGCTGATGACGCATGTGTCCGACGCCAGCATCTGGATCCGGCTGCCGGATCTGGTCGCCGGGTTGGTGTGCTGGCTGCTGCTCAGTCGCGAGGTGCTGCCCCGGTTCGGCCCGGCGGTGGCGGCCAGCCGCCCGGCGCTGTGGGCGGCCGGCATGGTGCTGCTGGCGGCCTGGATGCCGTTCAACAACGGTCTGCGGCCCGAGGGCATCATCGCGGTCGGCGCGCTGATCACCTGGGTGCTGGTGGAACGGGCGATCATCTCCGGTCGGCTCACCCCGGCGGCGCTGGCGATCATCTGCGCGGCGTTCACCCTGGGTATCCAGCCCACCGGGCTGATCGCGGTGGCAGCGCTGCTGGCCGGTGGCCGTCCGCTGCTGCGGATCCTGGTGCGCCGCCATCAGATTCACGGCACCTGGCCGTTGGTGGCGCCGCTGTTGGCCGCCGGCGCGGTGATCCTGACTGTGGTGTTCTCCGACCAGACCATCCGGGCAGTGTTGGAAGCCACCAGGGTTCGCACCGCGATCGGCCCGAGCCAGGCCTGGTACACCGAGAACCTGCGCTACTACTACCTGATCCTGCCGACTGTCGACGGCTCGCTGTCGCGGCGATTCGGCTTCCTGATCTGCGCGCTGTGCCTGTTCACCGCGATGTTCATCATGTTGCGGCGCAAGCGCGTTGCCGGTGTCGCCAGCGGCCCGGTGTGGCGGTTGATGGGCGTCATCCTGGCGACCATGTTCTCGCTGATGTTCGCGCCCACCAAGTGGGTCCACCACTTCGGGCTGTTCGCCGCGGTGGCCGGGGCGATGGCGGCGCTGACCACGGTGTTGGTATCCCGACAAGTGGTGCGCTGGTCGAGAAACCGAATGGCGTTCGCGGCTGCGGTGCTGTTCATACTCGCGTTGTGTTTCGCCACCACCAACGGCTGGTGGTACGTCTCCAGCTACGGGGTGCCGTTTAACGCCGATATGCCGCGCATCGGCGGGATCACCGTCAGCACAATCCTGTTCGCCATGTTCGCGGTGGCGGCCGGATGGGCGGCCTGGCTCCACTTCGCGCCGCGTGATGCCGGCGAGGGCCGGCTGGCCCGGGCGCTGACCGCCGCGCCGGTTCCGGTGGCGGCCGGTTTCATGGTGTGCGTGTTCGTGGCCTCGATGGTGGCCGGCATCATCCGCGAGTACCCGACCTACTCCAATGGCCTGGCCAACGTGCGGGCCTTCGTGGGCGGCTGCGGGCTGGCCGACAACGTGCTGGTCGAGCCCGACCCCAACGACGGCGCCCTGACGCCGCTGCCCGGCAACTACGGCGAACTCGGGCCGCTGGGCGGGGTGGACCCGGTCGGATTCACCGCCAGCGGGGTACCGGAGAAGGTGGTGGCCGAGGCGCTGCGGATGCCGATCACCCAGCCCGGCACCGACTACGACTGGGACGCCCCGAAGAAGCTGAAGACGGCCGGTGTCAATGGCTCCACCGTCCCGTTGCCCTACGGGCTGGACCCGGCCCGGATTCCGTTGGCCGGCAGCTACAGCACCGACGGCCAGCAGGAGTCGAAGCTGACGTCGGCGTGGTACGAGCTGCCCCCGGCCGACGACGTCCACCCGCTGGTGGCGGTGACCGCCGCGGGCACCATCGCCGGCAACAGTGTGCTCAAGGGCTACACCACCGGCCAGGACGTGCAGCTGGAGTACGGGTTGCCCGGACCGGACGGCATGCCGGTGGCCGCCGGCCGGCTGGTGCCCTACGACTTGTTCGGTGAGTGGCCGCGGATGTGGCGCAACCTGCGCTACCCGCGGGCGCAGATTCCCGCTCAGGCTATTGCGGTTCGCATTGTGGCCGTGGACAAGTCACTGAATCCGCGGGACTGGATCGCGTTCACTCCGCCGCGGCTGCCCGAGGTGAAGACCATCCAGGAGTACATCGGTTCCGACAAGCCCGTGCTGCTGGACTGGGCGGTGGGCTTGGCCTTCCCGTGCCAGCACCCGATGCTGCACGCCAACGGTGTCACCGAGGTGCCCGAGTACCGGATCACCCCGGACTACAACGCCAAGAAGCAGGACACCGACACCTGGCAGGACGGGGTCAACGGCGGGTTGCTGGGCATCTCCGACATGCTGCTGCGGGCACACGTGATGGCCACTTACCTGAATTACGACTGGGGCCGGGACTGGGGCTCGCTGCGCATGTTCGACGTGATCACCCCGGCGCAGCCGGCGGAGCTGGAGTTGGGCAGCGCGACCCGCACCGGCTGGTGGTCACCGGGCCAGATCCGCATCAGCCCCTAACTTCCCGCGAGCGTGCAGATTTGTCCGCCACGATCTGGGGACAGTTGGGCACGCTCGCGGGAGAAGGACGTCAGCTCTCCCAGCTCTCGCTCCAGCTCGCCCTGCACGCCGGGGATACCCGTGCCGCGCAGGGAGCACCCGGCTGTCTCCGGCAGGAACCGCAGTGCGACTAGGCCGATCACCGCGGCGAACACCAGGTAGGCGGCCGGAAAGAGTTGCCAGCCGGTGTGTTCGATGACCGTGTCGGCCACCACCGGTGCGGTTCCGCCGAACATCGCCACGGCTGCGTTGTCGGCGATCGCGAAGCCGGCGTAGCGCACCTGGGTGGGGAACATTGCCGGGAACGTCGCCGACACCGTCGCCAACGGCGCGGCGAACAGCACACTGAGCACTGTGAAACCGACTAGGGCCCAACCAAATCCCTGACCCATCAGCCAGTACATCGGCAGCGCCAACACCACGAACCCGAGTAGCGAAACGCGCCACAACGGCTTACGGCCGATGCGATCCGACCAGGCTCCGGCGAACGGGATGCAGGCCATCATCGCGAGCTCCCCGATCAGCACCACCGCCGTCCTGCTGCGCTCGTCGAGCCCGGCCGAGGCGTGCAGGTACGTGGGCTGGTAGGTCACCAGGGTGTAGTCGATGATGTTGAGCGCGACAACCATCGCGAATGTGACCGCGATCGGCCGGGTGTAGTTGGTCAGCAGGTCCACCAGGCGGTCCCACGCCGATCCGGTGATCTCTTCGCACGCAACGCATTCGGCGAATACCGGCGTCTCCTCCATCCGGCTGCGCAGCATCAGACCCACTGCGCCCAGTGGCAACGCCAGCAGGAACGGGATCCGCCAGCCCCAGGCTGTCATCTGCTCGTGGGACAGCAGGGCCTCGAGCACCAGTACCACCGCGCTGCCCATCACAAAGCCGCCCACCGCACCGAATTCCAGAAAGCTGCCGTAAGTGCCGCGTTTGGCGTCGGGCGCACTCTCGGCCATGAACGTTGCCGCGCCGCCGTATTCGCCGCCGGTGGAAAACCCCTGCACCACCCGCAGGGCGATCAGCAGGCCCGGCGCCCACCAGCCCGCAACGGCGTAAGTGGGCAGCACACCGATCAGGGTGGTCGCCACCGCGATCAGCGCAATGGTCGCGACCAGCACCGATTTGCGTCCGAACCGGTCGCCGATCGGGCCCCAGACCATGCCGCCCAGTGGCCGCAACACGAAGGACACCGCGAAGCCCAGCATGGTGCCGAGGCTGCCCAACGCATCCGGGAAGAAGGCCTCGGTGAGGTAGGTCGCCACAACGGCGTAGACCCCGTAGTCATACCATTCTGTCGCATTGCCGACTGCCGACGCCATAATCGCCTTGCGCAGGATGCGGTTACGGTCTTGCGGGCGTTGCGTCCGTGCGACCGGCGCCGCCGGTCGCGGCGCGGGCAGCAGCAGACTCATCGGGCCTCGTTACGGCACACGGTGTCCCCCTCATCACACCGTCGGAGGCTCGCTCAGCGATCCGCGCAGCCGGGAATCACGTTCCGGCCCCGGCTAATTGGAACCTCGGCGGATAGCCCTCGCATGGGATCGCCTGGGGGATAACACTAATGACTCTGAGGCGAAAGTGATTGGTGTTGCGGAAGCGTTACGCAACACTTACCGGCCCGAGACCGGTTATTCGAGTGATGACCCGGAAACGGGTCTAACCCAAGGCCGCCAACGGGTCGCCGACCAGCGAGGCCCAGAACATGTCCGTCAGGCCCTGAAGCAGCTCCGGCACCGACGGATTGTCGGCGTCCACAAAACCGACGTTGGCCGCCGCCGCCAGCAGGGTTGCCACCACGGGGCTGTCGATCATCGCCGGGACCTGATAGGTCTCCGGGTTCATCAAGTCGGCGGTGAAGGCGCCCCAACCGGTCTGCGCCGCCTTCTCCAGCGCGAGCGACACCTCCGACCAGTCGAGGGTGGGCCCGTCCGGCGTCATCGAAGTCGGCACGTCGGCCGGGCCGTCGTTCCAGCCGTGGTCGATGTTGCCGTAGCCCAGATTCACCAGAATCCGCATGGTCGGCTCCATCAGGTCATAGAGCGGTTTCCCGATGACCGGGACGAACAGCATCGGCCACAGCAGCGGGAGGTACTCGCTGGGGATCATGTAGGAGTTGATCAGGCTGTCCGGGCTCGATTCCAGGAGGGTCGCGTCGGCGATCTGCTCAGGGGTCAGGCCCAGGTAGGCCAGGTGCGAAGTGACCATGCCCATGACCGCGTTGAGGCTCGACAGCAGGTTCATCGAGTAGCGCGGGAAGTCCGCGTAGCCGTCGTACTCCATGGTGTAGATGTCCGTCGGGTACAGGTCGCTGGGCGTGGGATTTCCGACGGTGACGTGACTTTGCAGCAGCCACTCCGCCAAGCCGGGCATGTCGAAGCCGGGCAGCATGCCGCCGTTGGGGTTGGCCGAATCACCGATCAGCACGAAGTGCACCGCGTCGCGGTCCACACCGGCGTCGTGCAGCTGCTGCATCGCCAGCGTCGTCAGGGCGGCGCTCTGGGAGTAGCCGAACACCGTCACCGGGTGGTCGGCGGAGATTTCGTCGGCCTGGTAGAGGCCGAGCACCTTCGCGGTCAGAATCGCCGCGCCTTCGGCCAGCGAGCTGTCCAGCAGATACGGCGACGCGGGGGTGGTCAGCACCTCGACGTTCCCGGTGAACCCGTGCGGCTGCAGATACAGCTGCGCCACGGCCTCGGCGTACTGCTGGCCCGGTGTCGGCATCATGCTGGGGCCCATGATCAGCGCGATGCCGGACCCGGACAGGCTTCCGCCTTCGGCGGCGGCCAACTGCACACCCACCGGGCTCGTCGCCGCGGCCGACGCCGTCACGGCGGGGATTCCGCCGAGCGCGACCGCCAACGCGGCGGCGCCCACTGCGACTCGCACGCCCGGTGCGTGTCGGCGGGGCAGGGCAGTTACGGCATCGAACATCAGACTTCCTCGCCCCCGACCAAAGGACCTCACACCGATGTGGCGCCCATCGGAGGTGATGATTTCAATCACACTCTGTTATGTCAAATTAAGGTACGACAGAGCGTGATCAACGGTTTCACCTGGGACAACGGCACCACCCCCGACTGCCGGGCCGGATAAACGCTGAGTGCTGACTTAGCGCCTAGATCGGCAGGAGGCCGTGCTTGCGCTGCACCTTGGGGAAGTTCTGCTTGTCGCGCAACAGGCGCAGCGACTTACGCAGCAGCAACCGGGTCTCGTGCGGCTGGATCACCGCGTCGATGTAGCCGCGCTCGGCGGCGGTCCACGGGATCGCCATGTTCTCGTTGTAACCGGCGATGAAGTCCGCCTTGATCTTCTGCACCTCGGGCGCGGTGGGGTCCGGGAAGCGCTTCACCAGCAGCTGGGCCGCACCGTCGGCGCCGATCACCGCGATACGGGCCGTCGGCCAGGCGAAGTTCAGATCCGCCGACAGCTGCTTGGAGCCCATCACCGCGTAGCCGCCGCCGTAGGCCTTGCGGATGATCACGGTCACCTTGGGCACATCGGCCTCGACGATCGCGTTGAAGAACCGGCCCCCGCGCTTGATGATGCCGTTCTTCTCCTCCGCCACCCCGGGCATGGCGCCGGGAGTGTCGACGACGAAGACCAGCGGCAGGTTGAAGGAGTCGCAGAACCGGATGAAGCTGGCCGCCTTGTCGGAGGCCTCGGTGTCCACCGCCCCGGACATGAACATCGGCTGGTTGGCGATCACCCCGACCGGATGCCCGTCGACCCGGGCGAACGCGGTGATCATCGCCTGGCCGCGCTGGTCAGAGATCTCGAAGACGTCACCGTCGTCGAAGATCCGCAGCAGGATCTCGTGCATGTCGTAGGCGGTGTTGTCCGCGTCCGGGACGATCGAGTCCAGCTCCAGGTCGTGCGGGGTGATCTCCGGCTCGAGGCCGGGGTTGACGATCGGTGCGTCGTCGAAGTGATTGGCCGGCAGGAACGACAGGTAGTCGCGCACGTACGCGAACGCCGCCGCCTCGTCCTCGACCACCTTGTGAATGTTGCCCCGCTGCGCCTGAACGTCCGCACCGCCGAGCTCATCGAACGTCACGTCCTCACCGGTGACGTCCTTGATCACGTCGGGGCCGGTGATGAACATGTAGCCCTGGTCGCGTACCGCCACCAGCAGGTCGGTCTGGACCGGCGAATACACCGCTCCCCCAGCACATTTGCCCAGAATGATGGAGATCTCGGGCACCAGGCCGCGCAGCATCTCGTGGCGCCGGCCCAGTTCGGCGTACCAGGCCAGCGACGTCACCGCGTCCTGGATGCGGGCGCCGGCGGAGTCGTTGATGCCGATGATCGGGCAGCCGACCATGGCCACCCACTCCATCAGCTTGGCCACCTTGCGGCCGAACATCTCGCCGACCGACCCCTGGAACACCGTCTGGTCGTGGCTGAACACCCCGACCGGCCGGCCGTTGATCCGGCCGTGGCCGGTCACCACGCCGTCGCCGTAGAGCGCATTCGGATCGCCGGGGGTCTTGCACAGCGCACCGATCTCCAGGAACGTGCCCGGGTCCAGCAGCGCGTGGATGCGTTCGCGGGCGCTGGGGATGCCCTTCTTCGCCCGCTTGGCGACGGCGGCCTCACCGCCCGGCTCCTTGGCCAGCTCCAGCTTCTCGCGCAGTTCAGCCAGAAGTTCGGCGGTGGTCTTGTTGGTCACTGCTCTCCCTGGATACGGCCCAGCGCCTCGCTCATGTGGGCGCCCACCTTGGCAATGTACGGCTCATCGATGGCCTGGATGTGCTCACCCCCGATGTGCACGATCTCCAGGTCGGAGATGTACTCGCCCCAGCCGCCGTCGGGCTTGCGGGTCGCGTACGCGGGCTCGAACACGATGGCGTCATCGTGGTAGCGGTCGGCCATATAGAGCACGACGTGTCCGTCGTACGGCTGGATCTCGATGGTGTCCAGGGCGCGGTTGTCCAGGTACGACGTGCGCTGGTGCTCGATGATCCCGCCCGGGATCTGCACGCCGCTCTGCGAGACGACCTCGAGCACGAACTTGACCTGACCCTCGTCGTCGAGCTTCTCGAGCTCTTCGTAGGGAATCTCGGGAACCTCGACGTTGAAGGTGCGCTCGGCGAACCGTGCGTAGCGGTCCCAGCGGGCCCGCATGCCTTCCTTGCTCTGGTCGATCGGCTCGCCCGGCAGCACCAGGTCGATCAGCCCGACGTAGCGCACCTCGGCGCCGGCCTGCCGCAGGCCGATCGCACACGCGTAGGCCAGTGCCCCGCCCAGCGACCAGCCCGCCAGCACGAACGGACCGGAGTGCATCTCCAACAGCTTGGGCACATACTCGGCGGCGCGCTCCTCGATGGAGCCCTCCACCCGCTCGATGCCGTATACCGGGGTGTCGGCCGGCAGACGCTTCATCAACGGTTCGTAGACCACGGTCGATCCGCCGGCCGGGTGGAACACGAACAGCGGCACCGCATTCGAGCCGTCTTTCGGGGCGCGCAACGTGCGGACGAAACCGTCCACCACGCCTTCCTCGAGCTGGTCACGGACGACGGTCGCCAGGCCCTCGATGGTGGTGGCCGCCTTCACGTCGTCGACGGTGATGACGCCCTCGGACCGCTCGGACAGCCGCGTGGCCATCTTCTCCGCGGACTCGTCGTCCAGCGCGGGCAGCTCGTTGAAGATGCCGCCGGGCGAGCGGCCGGTGACGATCGCCCAGGTGGCGAACGTGACCCGTTCGGCGGCGTCACGCGGTGGCACGTCGGCGCCCAGCGCCTCGGTCACCGCTTCCTGGGTGAGCACCTTGGCGGCGGCCGCGGCGGCGGTCTTGGTGCTCACACCGCTGGAGCCCGGGCCAGTCGGGTCAGTGGGCGGCGCCGGAACAGCGGGGCCGGCAGGGTTGGTGGGCGGGGGCGGCACAGGGTTGGTCGGCGGCGGCGGGATCGGGATGTCCGAGGCAGGCGGTGCGGCAGCCGGAGCCGGCTCGGCGGCCGGTGCGGCTTCAGCGTTCTCGGCGGCCTTGGCCGCCGAGATCATGGCGGATTGCTCGGCGGCGATCTCGTCGGCCGTCTGGGTCTTCTGGTGCTCGTGCAGCGCCTCGATCTCGTCGCGGTGCTCGACGGCGTAGCGGATCATCTCCGCGACGTTGTAGAGGTTCGCGTCACGGACGGCCGTCAACTGGATCGGCGGCATGTCGAAGTCGTACTCGACGCGGTTCTTGATCCGCACGGCCATCAGCGAATCCAGACCCAGCTCGATCAGCGGCACCTCCCACGGCAGGTCCTCGGGCTCGTAGCCCATGGCACTGCCGACGATGGTGCCCAACCGATCCGCGATGGTCTCGCCGGATTCCGGCGACCACTTGGCGAAACCGGCGGCCAGGCCCGCTCCCGCGGTCAGGTTGTCGCGCAGAATCTCCGCATCATCGACCTCGGGTTCCACATGTGCCGCAACGGATTCCGCCGCAATTGCGGTTCCCGCACCCACCGCGACCGGCAGGACTCCGGCTGCGCCGCCCCGCGACACGAGCGCGTCGTAGACCAAGGTGAACGACTCACCGATGCGCGAGTGCACCTGCACCGCCGCGCCACCCGGGTGGCGGGTCAGCGTGGTCACCAGCCGGGAACCCTCGGCCGGTACCGCCCGCTGCTCGGAGGCCACCATCGTGGCGTCCGGAAGCACAGCTGCCGCAGCCGATTTCACCAGCGCAGCCAGGTCGGTCTCACCGCGTGCGGCGTACTCGAACACATGCCGGCCGTCCGGGGTCGCGACATGCGAACCCGGCATCACACCGGTGGCGTCGCCGGAGAAGTGCGCGTCCAGCCAGTGCGGCTTGCGCCGGAACGGCGTCGGCGGGATGTTGGCGAACTCCGCCGGGCTGACCGGTCCTTCGGTCTCCCGCGGGAACAGGGTGCGGAAGTCGAGGTCGTGGCCGAAGACGTAGAGCTGGGCCATCGCCATGGTCATGGCGTCGACGTCGTCGGTCTTGCGGGCCAGGGTCGCGATCAACTGGGCATCGTGCAGACCGGCGCTGGCCGTCGTCAGACCCACCTGCATGAGCGCGACCGGGTTCGGGGCCAGCTCCAGGAAGGTGGTGTAGCCGTTGTCGACGGCGTTACGGACCCCGTGGGTGAAGTAGACGCTGTGCCGCATCCCCTTCTTCCAGTAGTCCACATCGTGGATCGGCTCGCCGCCGGGCTTGACGTAGCTGCCCTCGTGCACGGTCGAGAAGATGGCGATGTTCGGGGTGTGCGGCTCGATGCCCTGCAACTCGGCGGTGAATTCGCCCAGCAGCGGGTCCATCTGCGAGGTGTGGCCGGCGCCCTTGGTCTGCAGCTTGCGGGCGAAGCGGCCCTCGGCTTCGGCGCGCGCGACGATCTCGTCGATCTGCTCGGGCGGGCCGCCGATCACGGTCTGGCTCGGGGCGGCGTAGACACACACCTCGAGACCAGGAAAATCGGCGAACACCGTCTTGAGTTCCTCGGCGGAGTACTCGACGAGCGCCATGAACCGGATGTACTCGCCGAACAGCATCGCCTCGCCCTCACCCATCAGGTGCGCGCGCGAGCAGATCACCCGGGTGGCGTCGGCCAGGGACAGGCCACCGGAGAAGTAGGCCGAGGCCGGCTCGCCCAGCGACTGACCGATCACGGCGGTCGGGCGCGCCCCGTGGTGGCGGAGCACCTCGCCCAGCGCGATCTGGATGGCGAAGATGGCGATGTTGGACGTCTCGATGCCGTACTCGTGCGAGTCGTCGAGGATCAGCTCCAGCACCGAATAGCCGCGCTCGTCCTGGACGTGGGCGTCGACCTTCTCGATCCACTCGGCGAAGATCGGGTCGCGCAGGTAGAGGTTCTTGCCCATCTTGCGGTGCTGGGCACCGAAGCCGGCCATCACCCAGACCGGCCCGTTGGTGACCGGCCCGTCGGCGGAGTAGACGTTCGGCTTCTGCTTGCCCTCGGCGACCGCGCGCAGGCCGGCGATGGCCTCGTCGTGGTCGTGGGCCAGCACCACTGCGCGCGAGCGGCCGTGGTTGCGGCGGGACAGTGCCCGACCGATGGAGGTCAGCGGAGTGGCCCGGCCCTCTTCGCTGTCGATCCAGTCGGCCAGCGCGGCCGCGGCGGTCTTCTTACGAGAGGTCAAAAACGCCGAGATCGCCAGGGGGATAAGCGGTTGCACAGGCTCTTGCGCCGCCAGCTCGGCCAGTGCCTCATCCCGCAGCCGCAACGCCTCGTCGGTCAGACCGGGCAGTTCGTACTCGGGCTCATCGCCGTAGCCGGGCGAGGTCTCGGGCGCGATGAACTCGCCGTACTCGTCGAAGCGCGGCGCCTCGTAGGCGCCGACCGGTGCCAAGTTCTCGGCAACCTCTTCGGCAGCGGGCGCTTCCGGCTCCGGTTCTTTGGCGATCACATCGCGCGGCAACACCTCGCGCACCACCAGGTGCGCGTTCGCGCCACCGAATCCGAAGCCCGACACCCCGGCGACTGCGTATCCGCCGTAGCGCGGCCAGTCGGAGGCGGTGTCGGCGACCTTCAGGTGGGTCCCGGCGAAGTCGATGTAGGGGTTGGGTCCGGAGTAGTTGATCGACGGCGGGATCTTGTCGTGCTGCAGGGCGAGCACGACCTTGGCCAGGCTGGCCGCACCGGCTGCCGATTCCAGGTGTCCCACATTGGATTTCACCGCGCCCAGCAGGGCGGGCTTGTCCGCGGCGCGGCCCCGGCCGACCACCCGGCCCAGCGCTTCGGCCTCGATCGGGTCACCCAGGATGGTGCCGGTGCCGTGCGCCTCGATGTAGTCGATGGTGCGCGGGTCGATACCGGCGTTGCGGTAGGCCTTGCGCAGCACTGCGGCCTGCGCGTCCGGGTTGGGCGCCAGCATGCCGTTGGAGCGGCCGTCGTGGTTGACCGCCGACCCGGCGATCACCGCGAGGATCTGGTCACCGTCGCGGCGGGCGTCGTCGACGCGCTTGAGCACCAGCACGCCGCCGCCCTCGGCACGGGAGTAGCCGTCGGCGTCCGACGAGAACGACTTGATCCGGCCGTCCGGCGAGAGCACCCCGCCGACCTCGTCGAAGCCGACGGTCACCAGCGGGGTGATCAGTGCGTTGACCCCGCCGACCACCGCCACATCGGCCTCGCCGTTGCGCAGGGCCTGCACGCCGGAGTGCGCGGCCACCAGTGAGGAGGAGCACGCGGTGTCCACCGTCACCGACGGTCCGCGGAAGTCGTAGAAGTAGCTCACCCGGTTGGCGATGATCGAGCTGGAGTTGCCGGTGATGGCATACGGGTGGGTGACGCTCGGGTCCGACAGCGCCAGGTTCTGGTAGTCGGCGTTCGACGAACCCATGTACACCGCGACGGCTTCGCCGCGCAGGCTCGACGCCGGGATGCGGGCGTGCTCCAACGCCTCCCAGGTCAGCTCCAGGGCCATCCGCTGCTGCGGGTCGATGTTGTCGGCTTCCATCTTCGACAGCGCGAAGAACTCGGCGTCGAAGCCCTTGATGTCGGACAGGTAGCCGCCGCGGGTGCGCGCCTTGCCGACCCGCTCGGCGATCCGCGGCTCCTCCAGGAACTCCGACCAACGCCCCTCGGGCAGGTCGGTGATCGCGTCGAAGCCCGCCAGCAGCTTGCTCCAGGTGTCCTCCGGGGTGTTCATGTCACCCGGGAAGCGGGTGGCCAGACCGACCACCGCGATATCGGCGACGTCCGCGTCGCGTGACCAGTCCTCACCGGCCGAGTCGTCGACCACCACCGGCTCGCCCTCGACGATCACGGTGGCCAGCGCCTCGATGGTGGGGTGGCGGAACGCCACCGTCGCCGACAGCGTCACGCCGGCGAAGTCCTCGATGTCGGAGGCCATCGCGACCGCGTCACGCGAAGACAGCCCCAGCTCGATCAGCGGGGCGGTCTCGTTGATCTTCTCCGGCGCCTGCGAGGTCGCGTTGGCCACCCAGTTGCGCAGCCAGGCCCGCATGTCCGCGACGGTCAGGTCGGTGCGGCTGGTGCCGCGCAATGCTGCGTCGTCGCCGTCGCCGGTCATCTGCGGTGCCTCGCTCATCTGGGGTTACGCCTGGTCGGGGAAGGAGTTCACAGTGGTGCCGCCGCGCAGGCTGCCGTCCAGGTAGGCGGCCCGGCAGGCGCGGCGACCGATCTTGCCGCTGGAGGTGCGCGGCACCGTGCCCGCCGACACCAGCAGCACGTCGCGCACGGTCACGCCGTGGCGCACCGCGATCGCCGCCCGGATGTCGTCGGCGATCGGCTGGTAGTCCAACTTGTGGGCGCCCACGGCCCGCTCGGCGACGATCACCAACTGCTCGGAGCTGTCCTCGGCGTCGTACTTGAGCCCCGAGTGCGGGTTGTCGAACGCCTCGGTCGGCAGCTGGTTGGCCGGCACCGAGAACGCCGCGACGTAGCCGGCGCGCAGGGCACGGCTGGCCTCCTGCGCCGAGTACTCCAAGTCCTGCGGGTAGTGGTTGCGGCCGTCGACGATCACCAGGTCCTTCACCCGGCCGGTGATGTAGAGGTCGCCCTGGAAGTAGGTGCCGTAGTCACCGGTGCGGACCCAGTAGCCGTCTTCCTTGGAGCCCTCGGCACGCGACGGGCTGGTGCGGGTCTTGAGCACGTTCTGGAAGGTGTCGACGGTCTCCTCGTCGCGGTTCCAGTAGCCGACGCCCATATTGTTGCCCTGCAGCCAGATCTCGCCGATCTGGCCGTCGGGCAGTTCCGCGCCGGTCTCGTAGTCGACGATCACCGCCCACTGGTCGACGCTGACCTTGCCGGCCGAGGCCTGGCTGACCGCGTTCGGGGCGTCCGCGGGGACCTCCACGAACCGGTTGGAGTTGTTGAGCTCCTCGCGGTCGACGTAGACGATCTTGGGCGACTCGTCCATCGCGATCATCGAGACGAACAGGGTGGCCTCGGCCAGTCCGTAGGACGGCTTGATGACGCGGTCACGCAGGCCGTACGGGCCGAACGCGTCCATGAACTTGCGCACCGACGCCGCCGAGACGGGCTCGCTGCCGTTCATGATCGCCTTGACATTGGACAAGTCCAGGGGCGGGTCGCCCTCCTTGGGCAGGCCGCGGGCGGCGGCGTGCTCGAAGGCGAAGTTCGGCGACACCGTGTAGCACTCGCCGGTCTCGCCCTCTTTGCGGGCCATCTCCCGGATCCACCGGTAGGGCCGGCGCACGAAGGCGGCCGGCGTCATGAAGGTCATCTGCTGGCCCATCACGCTCGACAGGGTGATGGTGACCAGACCCATGTCGTGGAAGAACGGCAGCCAGGTGACGGCGCGGTCGCCCTCGCGGCCCTGCAGCCGTTCCAGCAGTTGCACGACGTTGGTGGGCAGGTTCAGCTGGGTGATCTTCACGCCGGTGGGAGTGCGGGTGGAGCCGGAGGTGTACTGCAGGTAGCTGACCGCGTCCATGTCGGCTTCGGGCAGCACCCAGGTGGCGCCGACCTCGGCGGGCACCGCGTCGACCGCGATCACCCGCGGCCGGGCATTGGCCGGGCGGCTGCGCAGGAACTTGCGGACGCCTTCGGCGGAGTCGCTGGTGGTCAGCACCACCGACGGGGTGCAGTCGTCCAGCACGGCGTGCAGCCGGCCGACGTGGCCTGGCTCGCCCGGGTCGAACAGCGGCACCGCGATCCGGCCGGAATACAGGGTGCCGAAGAACGAGACCAGGTAGTCCAGGTTCTGGCCGCACAGGATCGCCACCCGGTCGCCGGGCTGGGTGACCTGCTGCAGGCGGGCCCCGACCGCCCGGTTGCGGGCACCGAACTCGGCCCAGGAGATGTCACGGGCGACGCCGTCGCGCTCGGTGGAGAAATCCAGGAACCGGTAGGCCACCTTGTCGCCGCGCAGCGCCGACCACCGTTCGACGGTGCGCACCAGGTTGGCGTTGTCCGGGAAGCGGATCTTGCCATCCTTGACGAATGGGTTGCGGTATGCGGCCTGGGCTGCCGGGACCATGCAAAATCTCCTGTCACGAACATATGTTCAATAAGCTGCCGGGCGCATCTGGCCACCCCGAAGTGGTTCACCGCGCGGACCCGGGACCTCACAGATGTTAGCGGGGTTCGGATACCCGGCGACGCGATGCTGCCCCGCGGCCACGAGCCGCCAGCTCTTAAATTGTTCTTAATGTTAGAGGCCGGTGCGGCCCATGCCAAATCAAACGGTACCGCGTGTGACTCCCGTCTCCGGGTCACGAGGCGGTCCCAGCTTCGCCTCTCCTCCGTCGAGCCTCGCTGAACCGCCGGGTCACGAGGCGGTCCCAGCTTCGCCTCTCCTCCGTCGAGCCTCGCTGAACCGCCGGGTCACGAGGCGGTCCCAGCTTCGCCTCTCCTCCGTCGAGCCTCGCTGAACCGCCGAGTCACCAGGCTTCAGCTGTGCGGCGGATGCGGTGCCTTGTCGATGAGGTCGCGTGCCCAGTTCAGCGTCCACTGGGTTGCGGACAGCCCGTCCTGGCTCCAGACGTCGGTGGTGCCGTACAGCGCGTGCACCGGTTGGGCGGCACCGCCGGCCAGCGTCGACAGGGTCGCCGGCAGTTTGCCCACGCTGAACGCCTCCTGCGGGGCCGCGCAGATCAGGTCACCGGGCGCGCAGATCTCATAGGTGCGCTGGTCGAGGTCGCCGAAACCGCCCTGGCGCGCACCGGTCATGGTCAGCCCCATCCCGGACAGGATCGGCAGTTCATGCAGGGTCACCTCGGCGCCCTGACCGGCCGGGCTCGGCGGCACGTCTATTCCCACGCCGGTCTGGCGGCGGCCGTCGGCGATCAGCGCCACGCCCAGCACCAGATCTTCGTCGACCGGGCCGTCCCAGTTGCCGATCTTGCTGGCCACGTCGCCGGCGATCACCGCGCCCTGCGAGAAGCCGACCAGCACGTAGCTGGTCAGCGGGCACCGCGCGTTCATCTCGGTCATCGCCTTGATGGTGGCGCGGGTGCCCTCGTCGCGGCTGTCGTTGTAGCTCATCTGCTTGTCGGCCGACAGCGGATTATGGAACTGCGCGGTGTAGGGAACGGTGTAGGTCTGCACCCGGGCGGCGTCGAACTGTTCGGCGATCGGGCGGGTCACGCTGAGCAGCAGCGCGATGGGGAACTGGGTGGGGTTGAGCGGGTTATCCGTTGGCGACGTCTCCCAGGTGCCGGGCACCGACACCAACTGCACGTCCGGGCAGCTGGCGTCCTGTGAGGCCGGGCGCGGCTTCTTGGTCCGCGGCGGCACCGAGCTGGTGGGCGGGACGCCCACCGACGGCGACTCCGCGATCGGCGGTGAGGCCGGGTGGCGGATCCAGATCACCACCATCACGGCCACCAGTGCGACCACCAGTGCCATCGCCCCGGCGGCCACCCACGCCAGCAGGCGACGACGATCGCGCGGCGATTTCGTCGCTTTTCGGGGCGATTTCGCCGGAGATTTCCGGGGGGACTTCGGAGTCTTCTTGTTGGCCATATCGCCTCTCACGGTACAGATCAGCGATAAAGCCCAATGACTCTGCGCCTACCAGGCGATCTACTCGCACTTCTGCCCGGTGGACGCAGAGTCAACGGTGGTGGTTACCGGATCGCTGCGCCGTAGCGCGATCCCGCTTCGACCGGCTGGCGCCGCTCTAGCGGATCGCTGCGCCTTAGCGTGATCCCGCTTCGACCGGCTGGCGCCGCTCTAGCGGATCGCGCCGACGATGTCGCCGGACATCGCGCCCAGCTGCGACGCCCACGAACCCCAGCCGTTGTCACCGGCGGAGAAGTCGAAGTGGCCGTTGCGCCCACGCACCTGGCGGTACTGCATGTTGAAGTAGCGGCCACTGCCGGCCGCCTCGCCCGGGTCGCCGATCATCGCGGCCGGGTTGGAGGCGCCGCCCATCGGGTTGTAGATCCACACCCGGGTGTTGTTCTGCGCCAACAGGGTGGCGTGCACGGTCGGGTCGTGCCACTTCCAGCGGCCCAGCTGCGGCGCGCCCCACATGCCGTAGGGGTCCAGGCCGCCGAAGTTCTGCAGGCCGGCGCTGATCACACCGCTCTCAGTGGTGTTGGACGGCCCGAGGAAGCCCGACATGGAGCCGGCGAAGCCGAACCGGTCCGGGTGGAAGGTGGCCAGCGCCAGCGCGCCGTAACCACCCTGGGCCGCACCGACCACGGCGTGACCGCCCGGCGCCAGGCCCCGGTTGGCGGCCAACCAGTCCGGCAGCTCGGACGACAGGAAGGTGTCCCACTGCTTGCTGCCGTCCTGCTCCCAGTTGGTGTACATGCTGTAGGCCCCGCCGGCCGGTGCCACCACCGAGACACCCTTGCCCGCCAAGGTGTTCATCGCGTTGCCCGCGGTCACCCAGTTGCTCACGTCGGGGTGGGCGTCGAAGGCGTCGAGCAGGTACACCGCGTGCGGGCCCTGGTTGAGGAAGGCCACCGGGATGTCGCGGCCCATCGACGGCGACGGCACCATCAGGTTCTCGAACTGCGCGGCCTGCGCGGTGGAGCCGACGATCGTGCCGCCGCCCCACATTCCCAGTGTCAGCACGGCCACACACAGCGCCCGCATCAACTTCGACAGTCCGCTCATACCCACCTCGTTCGTCGGGACAGATTAGTCGGGGATCATCCGCTGGTCGCGCGCCCTGAGCCCGCTTGGTAGTCAACCACACGGCACCGGCGGCAAGGGCCGGAAACCACCGACGGCGGCGACCCGCAGGGGTCGCCGCCGTCAGCGGTGTCTCGGTGGCTGCTAGCCCGAGGTGCTCTCGCCGCTCGTCGGGTTAGCGCCAAGGTGGCTCTGCATGTCCGGCTTCATCGCCTGCAGCTGCTGGCCCCAGTACTCCCACGAGTGCGTGCCGTAGGCCGGGAAGTTGAAGACGGCGTTGTTGCCACCGGCAGCGGTGTAGAGCTCCTGGAACTTCTTGTTCGCGCCGATCATGAAGTTCTGCTCCAGGAACACGGCCGGGATGTTGTCGCCGCCCAGCTCGTTGGCCTTGCCATTGCCGCAGAAGACCCACAGGCGGGTGTTGTTGGCCACCAGCTTGTCGACGTTGACCGTCGGGTCGTTGCGCAGCCACGCCGGGTCGCTGTCGTCGCCCCACATGTCGTTCTTCTTGTAACCGCCGGCGTCACCCATCGACAGGCCGATCCAGCCCTTACCGGTGGACGGGTTCAGGTAACCCGACAGCGAGCCCGCGTAGGTGAACTGGTTCGGGTGGTAGATCGCCAGCGTCAGCGCCGACGAACCGGCCATCGACAGGCCGACCGCGGCATTGCGGCTCTGGCTCACGCCGTACTCCGACGCCAGGTAGGCCGGCAGCTCGCTGGTGAGGAAGGTCTCCCACTTGTAGGTGGAGCAGCCCGCCTTGCCACAGGCCGGCTTGTACCAGTCGCTGTAGAAGCTGGACTGGCCACCGACCGGCATGATCACCGAGATGCCGGAGTTCAGGTACCACTCGAACGCCGGGGTGTTGATGTCCCAGCCGTTGAAGTCGTCCTGGGCCCGCATACCGTCCAGCAGGTACAGGCCCGGGGAGTCCTGGCCACCGCTCTGGAACTGCACCTTGATGTCGCGGCCCATACCCGCGGAAGGCACCTGCAGGTACTCGACCGGCAGACCCGGCCGGGAAAAGGCGTTCGCCTCGGCGGTATCGCCGACGACGCCGACCAACCCTGCAAGCATGGTCGCGCCGGCGGCGGCAACCATCAACCTGTCAAGCAACTTCATCCTGGGCATCCTCATTCGTATCGTTGCCGTCTCTGCCTCAATAACGTGGCCCGAGCCGGGCCGGATCTGCGCACGCGAACGCGGCAGTGCCGGTGTAGTCAACCACAGATGACCGCCCTCAGGCCCCTGGGGTTCGGCCGCCCAGCCTGCGAAACCCCCTGACATCGCCCGTTACGGCGGCCGTTGCGCTGCGCTCAACAGACCATCCGAGCCGGTGGGACCGGACGTGTCGGGTTGCTGCCGACGCCGAGGCATGACATCCATCACATTTTGGGCCGGGAACGATCGCCGGCGGGCGCAAGCCGTCACGGGACGTCGGGCGGCATCCCGGTGTAGATCGGGCGGGTCGGCTCAGGAACGGCCAAACCGCAGCGGATCAGTTCGTCGCGCGGCACCCGCTCGATCCGGTATCGGGTGTAGCTCGCCGAGTGCAGCACATTGGACAGGAATCGGCGCGGGCCCATCGGTGCGCGCACCGAACCCAGCACTGCCGCGGTGTCGGGGCAGCGCAGGGCCGCCTCCGCCTGGGTGATCCAGTCCTGGTCCAGATAGCCCGGAATCAGCGGGTACCACTTGACCCACGGGCCGTCGGCGACCACCCAATCCCGGAACAGGTCCTTGTCGTGGCCGATGCGGCCGTGCTCCAGCCGCTCGGTGTGTGCCGCGATCGGGTTGGCCAACCCGATCTGGTCAAGCAGTCGGACATCGAGCCCGGTGTTCATGCTCAGCATGCCCAGGTTGGTGAAGAAGACGGTGTGAGGCCCGGTCCCGCCCGGAACGGGATCGGACGGGACGCCGATGCCCGGGGGTGCCGGCAGGATGACCGGGACGACGTCCCACTGGTCATAGTTGCCCGACGGCAGTAGTAACGCTCCGTCCGGGGTGGCGGCGATCGTGGTCAACACCGCGCGCATCCGCGGATAGCCGAGGTAGTCCGCGGCGGTCAGCGGGTGGGCGTTGCCGGTCGCCTGCGAGTAGAACCGGCGTTCGTCGACGATCCCGGAGTAGGTGACGCGGGTTGCGTCATCGCCCATCCCGGGTGAGTTGGCCGCCCACAACGCCCAGCCGGCAACGGCCAGCCAGAGCAGGCCGACCGCACCACTGAGCGGGTAGCCGGCCTCCCGGCGGTAGCGCGCGCCGTCGGGCAGCAGCACCGGAATGACTGCCACCGGGGCCAGCATGCAGAACAGCGGAGCCAGCAGCACCCGGCCGTGCATGAAGTCGCCACCCTGACGAATCCAATAGGCCCCCTGCAGGAAGCCGCTGACCACGAAGAAACAGACCACCACGCCGGGGCTGCGCACCAGCCGAGCCCACGGGCCGACGCCGCGCGGCACCGGGCGCCGGGGCGCGTGCCGTACGGCCGAGCCCACCCACAGCGCCGCACCCAGCGCCGCCAACAACACGGCGGGAACCCACAGTGCGTAGGGGGCATTGAAGTTCGCCAGATAGATCATGCCCTGCGACCACTTGTCGCCGGCGGCATCCTTGGCCAGCGCGGTACCCGGCACCAGCAGCCCGTAGTAGCCCATCCGGAAGATCTGATAGGCCACCGGCAGCGCACCGCCGGCCACCACGATCAACGTCCGCGACCGCCAGTCCCGCGCGGCGATCAGCAGCATCACCAGCGCGCCTCCGCCGATCAGCGCCAATTCGGGGCGGACCAGCACGCTGCAGCCGGCCACGAACGCCAGACATGCGGTGAACCACGTTCCGCGGGCCCGGGACCGGGGCATGCGCAGCGCCTGCGACCAACAGACCAACATCCACCACAGCAGGCCCAGGTAGGCCAGCACCAGACCGGCCTCCAGGCCGGAGGTGGCGAAGTCCCGTGCGGGGGGCACCGCGATGTAGACCAACGCCCCGGCCGGCAGTATCAGCGCGCCGCGGCCCTGCAGGCCGGGCGCATACAGCCGGGTGGTGCCCAGCATCAGCAGCGCCACCCCGGCCAGGCTGAGCACCAGCGCGAAGGCCAGCGACACATACTCCATGCGCAGCGGCCCGCCGAGCCAGCTGCCGAGGTACATCAGGTAGGTCCAGGCGGTGGAGGTATTGGCCTCCACCCGTTCGCCGGCGTTGAACACCGGCCCGTTGCCGGCCAGCAGGTTGCGCACGGTGCGCAACACGATCAGGCCGTCGTCGGAGATCCAGCGCCGCCGCCACGCGCCGACACCGAACAACAGCAGTACGACGGCCAGCCCGGCCCACGCACTCAACCGCACCGACGGGCTGTAGGCGATCGCCGGCCAGCCCAGCGGCCGGACCCGGCGGTCCGGCGACTCGCTTCGCGCGCGCTGGCTAGCCGAAGGCGACGGCAGCACCGATTGTTCCGATCCAGGCCAGCGCCATCAGCTGCAACACCCGGTCACGCCGCAGGATGTCCTCCGCTTCGCCGGCCATGCCGCCGTCTACGTCCACCGCGTAGCGCAGCACTCCGATGACGATCGGAATGATCGACACCGCGAACCACGATCCCGAACCGCTGTCGCGTTCGAACGCGTAGAGGCTGTAGCAGACCACCGCCGCAGTGGCCGCCAACGTCCAGACGAACCGCAGGTAGGTGCTGGTGTAGTTCTCCAGCGACTTGCGGATCTTGGCCCCGGTCTGCTCGGCGATCTGCAGTTCGGCGTAGCGCTTGCCGGCCACCATGAACAGCGAGCCGAACGCCATCACCAGCAGGAACCACTGCGACAGCGGGATGTTCGCGGCCACGCCGCCCGCGATGGCCCGCAGCAGGTATGCCGACGACACAATGCAGATATCCAGCACCGCCTGGTGTTTGAGCCCGAAGCAGTACGCCAACTGCATGGCCAGGTAGATGGCCATCACCAGCGCCAGGTTCGGGGTCAGCCACCAGGAGATGCCGAGCGAGGCCGCTGCCAACACCGCCGCCAGAACGTAGGCCAGCGATTCGGGGACCACCCCGGCCGCGATCGGCCGGAACCGCTTGGTGGGGTGCGCCCGGTCGGCCTCCACGTCACGGGAGTCATTGACCAGATAGATCGATGAAGCCGCCAGGCTGAACACCACGAACGCGATGAGGGCCTTCTTGCCCAGATCGGCGTAGTCATAGTGGACGCCGCCGCCGAGCGCGGCCAGCGGCGCGGCCAGCACCAGTACGTTCTTCACCCACTGGCGGGGCCGCATCGCCTTGACGATCCCGGTGGCCAGGTTCGCCGGCGGGCCGGGCTGCTTCTCAGTCATCTGACGCTCCGTCCAGCTTGCCCACCACTCGGTCCGTCAGGGCGGCGACGGTCGCGCCGACCGCGACGCCGGCAGCCACATCACTGGGGTAGTGCACCCCGAGCACCAGCCGTGACAGCGCCATCGGCGGCACCAGCACCGCCGGCAGCAACCACTTCGGCAGCCCGGCCGCCTGCCCCAACAGCACCGCCGCGGCGGTGGTGGAGGTGGCGTGTGCCGACGGGAAACTCAACCGGCTGGGCGTCGCGACATTGACCGCGATCGCCGGGTGATGCGGCCGCTCGCGGCGCACCACCCGTTTGATCAGTACGGCGGCGGCGTGTGCGGCGAACGCTCCCGCCCCGACGGCCAGCCAGGCCCGGCGCCGCCGCGGCTGGGCCAGCGCCCCGGCCGCCGACACCGCCAGCCAGCCCAGGCTGTGCTCACCGAAGTGCGACAACCCGCGCGCGCCGGTCAGCACCCCGGTCCGGCCGGTCAGTGCGGACTGCACACCGACCAGCACGGCGTCCTCGCCGTGCGGCGGCCCGACCGGCGCCAAACCCTCAGGCGGAGGCATGGTCACGTCCAGATTCCCGCGGGAACACCGTCTCCCACTGCTGCTGGCTCGCCAGCGTCGGCAGGGCGCGGCGGTAGGACTGGCGCAACGCGTCGAACCGGCGCGCCAATTCGTACTGGCGGCGCAGTGATTCGCGCAGCAGCGTGAACATCTTGTCCCGGTCGCGCTGCCGGTAGACCACACCGCGTCCATCGGCGGTGGTGACGGTGACACCGTCCTGGGTGCACAGCAGGAACCAACGGGCGTCCTGGGTCGGCACGTTGAGCTGCGGGCGGCGATGGTGCTCGGGCGCGGTGGCCTTGAGGTTGTGCAGGATGCCGCGGGCCAGCCGGTAGCCGATGGACAGCGGCTGCACCGGCGGGCGCATCGCCCGGCTGCGCCGCGACGGCGTCGGCAGCTCGCTGGCCGCCGGCAGCACCACGGCGTCGGGGTAGGTCTTGCGCAGCGCGTGGATGTCCGGCAGCGCCGACTCCAGGATCGAGAAGATGTGCTCCGGGCCGGCCATGAAGTCGTCCAGCGCCTTGTTCTGCACAGCCACCGTCGAATATTCCAGGCAGGCAAGGTGTTTCAGGGTCGCCTTGAGGTGGCTGCGGATCAGGCCGGTGACGTTGCCGTCCCAGTGCAGCGCCGCCACCATCAACCGGTTGCGCAGGTGGAAGTAGGCCTGCCAGTCGATGGCGTCGTCCTTGTCGCTCCAGGCCATGTGCCAGATCGCCGCTCCGGGCAGGGTGACGGTCGGGTAGCCGTGCTCACCGGCCCGGATCCCGTACTCGGCGTCATCCCATTTGATGAACGACGGGATCGGCTGGCCGATCTCCTCGGCGACCACGCGGGGGATCATGCACATCCACCAGCCGTTGAAGTCGACGTCGATGCGCCGGTGCAGGTCCGGGGATTCCGCCAGGGGGTCGGTGGCGAAGTTGTGGTCGTACTCGGTGTGCGGGGCGTTGGTCCACATGAACACCCCGGGGTCGACGACCTCGCCCATGATGTGCAGGTGCGACGGCTCCTGCAGGTTCAGCATGTGGCCACCGATCAGCGTCGGGGTCTTGGCGAACCGGCTCAGCGCGAGCGCCCGCAGGATCGAGTCCGGCTCGATGCGGATGTCGTCGTCCATGAACAGAATCTGTTCGCAGTCGGTGTTTTTCAGCGCCTCGTACATCACCCGGCTGTAGCCGCCGGACCCGCCGAGGTTGGGCTGGTCGTGGATCGACAGCCGGTCGCCCAGCGCGGCGGCGGCCTCGGCGAAGTCCGGGTGGTCACGAGCCTTGCGGGTGCCCTGGTCCGGGACGATCACCGCGCTGATCACGGCGTCGACGTCCGAGTCGGAGGTCAGGGCGCGCAGTGCGTTGACGCAGTCGTCGGGCCGATTGAAGGTCGGGATGCCGACGGCGACGTCGGCCCGCCCGGGCGCTTCGGTCGGCGCGTACCAACCGCCGCGGTGCAGGGTGACCGCGGAGTCGGTGGTGATGTCGAACCAGATCCACCCGCCGTCCTCGAACGGCTGCAGGCCGATCTCGATTTCGACCGCCACGGGCGAACTCTTCCCCTGGAAGGGCTTGCCGTCCACCGCGATACGCGCACCGGTCGCCTTGGAACGGTAGACGTCGACCCGGCCGGATCCGGTCAGTTCCAGTCGCAGCACCACCGACTCGACTGTCGACCAGCGCCGCCAGTAGGAGGCCGGGAACGCGTTGAAGTACGTCGCGAACGACACCTCCGACTCTTCGCCGATCTCCAGGCTGGTGCGGGTCAGCGGGTGGGCCCGGCGGTTGTTGGTGTCAGACTCCTCGATGTAGAGCTTGCGCACGTCCAACGGCTCACCGTGACGTGGCAGGATGATCCGCGAAAGTCGGCTCACCGCAGCGGAACTGTCGGTCATGGTTTACTGCTCTCTCCCAGCGGCACCCCGTCGGCCAGATGCGGCGCCAGGGTGTTGTCGTACATGCTCAGCGCACTGGCGATGGCCATGTGCATGTCCAGATACTGATAGGTGCCCAGCCGGCCGCCGAAGAGCACCTTCGCCGACTCGGTCTCGGACTTGGCGCGGGCCCGGTAGGCGGCCAGCAGCGTCCGGTCCGCCTCGGTGTTGATCGGATAGTAGGGCTCGTCGGTGTCGTCGGCGAATCGCGAGTACTCCCGCATGATCACCGTCTTGTCGGACGGGTACTCGCGTTCCGGGTGGAAGTGCCGGAACTCGTGGATGCGGGTGTAGGGCACGTCGGCGTCGTTGTAGTTCATCACCGGGGTGCCCTGGTAGTCGCCGGTCCCCAGCACTTCCAGCTCGAAGTCCAGGGTGCGCCAGCCGAGCCGGCCTTCGGCATAGTCGAAGTAGCGGTCCAGCGGCCCCGTATAAACCACCGGCGCGTCCGGACTGGCCGCCCGCAGCTCGTCGCGGACGTCGAACCAGTCGGTGTCCAGGCGAACCTCGATGTTGTCGTGGGCCGCCATGTTCTCCAGCCACGCGGTGTAGCCGTCGACCGGCAGCCCCTCGTAGGTGTCGTTGAAGTAGCGGTTGTCGAAGTTGTAGCGCACCGGCAGCCGGGCGATGTTGGCCGCGGGCAGCTGCTTGGGGTCGGTCTGCCACTGCTTGGCGGTGTAGTCCTTGACGAACGCCTCGTAGAGCGGGCGTCCGATCAGGGAGATCGCCTTCTCCTCGAGGTTGGCCGCGTCGGCGGTCGCGATCTCGGCGGCTTGCTCGGCGATCAGCGCCCGCGCCTCGTCCGGGGTGAAGTAGCGGCCGAAGAACTGCGACACCAGACCCAGGCCCATCGGGAACTGGTAGGCCTGCCCGTCGTGCATGGCGAAGACCCGGTGCTGGTACCCGGTGAAGTCGGTGAACTGACGCACGTAGTCCCAGACCCTCTTATTAGAGGTATGGAACAGGTGCGCGCCGTACTTGTGGACCTCGATTCCGGTCTGCGGCTCCGCCTCGGAGTAAGCGTTGCCGCCGATGTGCGGCCGCTTCTCGACGACGAGTACACGCTTGCCGAGTTCAGCCGCCACGCGCTCGGCGATGGTCAGGCCGAAGAATCCGGAGCCCACAACATAGAGGTCGTAGCGACTAGCAGGTGAAGTCATCGGCGCCTAGGGTATCTGACCAGCGCCCGCGAGCATCGTCGGCGCCCCGCCACTATTCCCCATACCGCCCTCCACACCTCGTCGTCGCCTCGAAATTGACACCACGCACGCAAAACGCGCCGACAACGTGCGTCCGCGCAATCTCGGCACACGAGCCCAGCGAGCCCCGGGAAAAGGCTAGGTCGCGGTTTCCTCACGATTCAATCTCGTCACTCCTTTCACGTCAGTCACACGCGTACCGTCGTTCACGTGGGCCAGATGTAGGGCCCAATGCAAGGCCTAATGCAAGTGCAGTGAGCGCCCGAAGACCCCCGCACCGGGAGTCGGACGGCAAAACATATTGAGGAGACTTCCGTGCCGAACCGACGTCGACGCAGGCTCTCGACCACTATGAGCGCAGTCGCCGCCCTAGCGGTCGCAAGTCCGTTTGCTGTTGTCGCAGTGTCCGAGCTGGTGGCCCGCAGCAACGCGCCGCAGCACCACGACTTCGTCGCGGCCGCATCGGTCGCCGACCTGCCCGGCGAGCTGATCTCGGCCCTCTCGCAGGGACTGTCCCAGTTCGGGGTGAACCTTCCGCCGGTGCCGGGCTTCGGCGGCGCCAGCTCCGGGATGCCGATGACCTCGCCGGGCATGTACCCGGGCTTGACCTCGCCGGGTCTCACCGACCCGTCGCTGGGTACCTACCCCGGCCTGACCTCCCCGAGCACCTACCCCGGTCTGACCTCGCCCGGCCTGACCTCGCCGGGCCTGACCGACCCGTCGCTGGCCACGCCGCCGCTGGGCACGCCCGGTGTGTCGACGACCTCAGGCCTGACCTCCCCGGGCCTGACCACGCCGGGCCTGACCTCGCCCGGCCTGACCTCGCCCGGCCTGACCACGCCGGGCCTGACCTCCCCCGGCCTGACCTCGCCCGGCCTGACCGACCCGTCGCTGACCAGCCCAGGGCTGACCAGCCCCGGCCTGCTGACCAGCCCGGACACCGGCCTGCTGGGCTCCGGTGACCCCCTCACCTCCCCGGTGGGACTGGACCCGGGCCTGGACGGCACCTACCCGATCCTCGGCGACCCGTCCCTGGGTTATCAGGAGCCGAGCGGTAGCGGCGGGGTCGTCAGCGACCTGATGAGCGCCGCCAACCAGTTGGGCGCCGGACAGGCCATCGACCTGCTCAAGGGTGTGGTGATCCCGTCCATCGCGCAGGCGGCGCAGGGCGCCGGGCCGGCCGCCGCGGCCGTTCCCGCACCGCCGCTGCCGTAACCGAAGGAGCCTGTTTCCCTAACGGCACCGCAGAGTCAGTCCGCGTCAGGCGGGCAGCGTGGGACTCTGCGGTGTCGTTAACTATCGGCAGGTCCGGCTGGCCGCGTGTCGCATCACTAACAACACAAGGCACATACGTAACATCAGCACGTGCCAACCCGTCGCCCCCCGCCGACGATCAAGCTGACCGCTACCGTCGCAACCGTGCTGATCCTGCCGTGGGCGCTGGGCTACGGATCTGGGTTCAAGCCGACGGACACTCCCCCGAGTGCCGCCGCCACCAAGCTGAATCAGCAACCGCTGCCCGACCTCGGGCCGGGCGTCACCGTCCGCGAGATCACCCAGGATGAGCCGTTCACCATGGTCGCCCTCACCGGCGCCGATCTGAGCGGCACTTCGGCCCGGATCCGCGCCAAGCAGGCGGACGGATCATGGGGACCCTGGTACAGCACCGCGCATGAGGCCAAAGAGGCCGCCCCCACCCCCGACGCACCGGCCCAGGGCACATCCGCGCCCGGCCCGGACGGCACTGAGCCGGTATTCGTCGGCCGGACCACCGCAGTGCAGATCGCGGTCACCCGGCCCGACCCGAAAACCTCCCTCGACAAAGCCAAGACCAAAGGCCAGGACAAGGCTGCGGCCACGCCGTCCAAGCCGTCCAAGGCGCCGCAGCAGCCGAAGTCCACACCTAAGCCGGGCGCCGCGCCCAAGCCCGACCTGGGCTACGTGCCGGCGACGGCCGCACAGCCGTTCGCCCAGAACATCTCGGCGGTGCTGATCACCCCGCCGAAGGCCCCGGTCAACGCGCAGTGGAACCCGCCGAGCGCGGTGCTGGGACCGGGACAGCCGCCCAACATCATCCCGCGCAGTCACTGGGGGGCGGGCGCCCAATTCCGCTGCGGCAAGCCGGTGGAGAGCGGCCCGGTCCGCGCGGCGGTGGTGCACCACACCGCGGGTTCCAACGACTACTCCCCCGAGGATTCGGCGGACATCATCCGGGCCATCTACGCGTATCACACCCGGACTCTGGGCTGGTGCGACATCGGCTACAACGCGCTGGTGGACAAGTACGGCCAGGTCTTCGAGGGCCGGGCCGGCGGCGTCACCAAGGGCATCATGGGCAGCCACGCCGGCGGCTTCAACAGCAACACCTGGGGTGTGTCGATGATCGGCACCTTTGACGACGCGCCTCCCCCGCCGATTCAGCTCGAGACCGTCGGCCGGCTGCTGGGCTGGCGACTGGGGCTGGACCGCACCGATCCCCGCGGCATGGCCCAGCTGACCTCCGCCGGCGGTTCGTTCACCCACTATGCCCGCGGCGCCTCGCTGACCCTGCCCGCGATCATCGGCCACCGCGACGTCGACGCGACCGAGTGCCCGGGTGAGCACGGGTACATCGCACTCAACGAGATCCGGGAGATCGCGGCCCGCTTCGGCGAGCCCCCCGGACCCGAGGACATCGCCCGGGTGATGGAAGGCGGCGCCATCCACACCCGCTGGATGGAGTTGGGCGGCGCCGAAGGCATGCTCGGCGCACCCACCTCGCCGGAGGCGATCGGTGAGGGCGCCACCAAGTACGCGACCTTCGAGCACGGCGCGGTGTACTGGTCGCCGGAGACCGGCGCCCAGCCGATCACCGGCGCGATCTACGACGCCTGGGCGTCGCTGGGTTACGAGCGCGGGGTGCTGGGCCTGCCCACCAGCGCCGAGCTGGCCGAACCTGAGTGGGTGGGCCAGAACTTCCAGCACGGCACGTTGAACTACAACCGGGCCAGCGCCACCGTCATCCGGGTCGTGGACGGCAACGCCGAAGAGCTTCCGCCGCCCCCGCCGGAAGGCCCCCCGGTGCAGTTGGAGCGCTTCTCCCGGGTGATCGACCCGTTCGGAGTCGGCTAGTTTCCCAAGAAAGTTGACTCTGCGTCCAGGGCGCAACCTACTCGCGCATTGTCAAGCGGTTAGTGCAACATCTGGGTCAGGCTGCCTGCTCGATGAGGGCGGCCAGTCGCTGGGCTGGGGTGTCGAGGTCCAGGGTCGGCCGGGGCCGGCTGTTGAGCTTGTCTTGGATGC
>NZ_CP083986.1:5011783-5114443 GCF_020172685.1 [Mycobacterium] nativiensis
ACTGGTAGATGGTTTCGTGGCTCACCATCATCAGCTTGTCACCGGGGTAGTCGCGGGCCAACACGTTCGCGATCAACTTCGGGCTCCACCCGTCGTCCATCCAGGCTTCGATGCCGGCGCATAACGGGTTGTTCTTGAGTTTGAATTCCTTGGGACGGCAGGCTCTCTCGGCCGCCCGTGCGTGAGCCATCAGGGCGTGATAATCCCCGTCGGCGTTAGAGTTGCGGCGGATTTCCCGGTAGACCGTCGTGCGGTCCCGTTTGAGCTTGCCGGCGATCTCAGCGTCGCTCAGGCCGGCGTCACGGCCACGCATGATGGTGACCCGCTCATCAACGCTGAGCCGATGGCCCCGCCCGCCCGGCAATGACACGTTGCCGGGTTCGAGTAGCCCGCGTGGACCTGTGCCTCCGACCTGAATCTTCATCGCACCAGCGTCACGCCACCAGACCGTGCCGGCACCGCGCGACACGCCAACAGCATGGGCCGCGTCCGTCAGCGACGCCCCGCGACACACCTGATCGAAGAATTCATGGCGGACGGCTTTCGAAGCCGGATATCCACTTGGCATCGCAACCCCAATCAACTCGGATGTTGCATTGACCGTATGAATCCGCCTCGCACTTTTGCGCCCTGAGCGCAGAGTCAACGAAGGAAGATCCGCTCCAGCACCCGCGCCAGGCCGTCGTCGGTGTTCGGCGCGGTGATCTCATCGCCGGCCGCCAGCACCTCCGGATGCGCATTGCCCATCGCCACGCCATGACCGGCCCGCAGGAGCATCGGCAGGTCGTTGGGCATGTCACCGAAGGCCACCACGTCCTCGGCGGCGATCCCGAGCGGGGCGATCAGCTCCTCGATGCCGGTGGCCTTGGTGATACCCGCCGGGACCACCTCGACCAGGCCGTGGTTGGTGGAATAGGTGAGCTCCGCGGCGTCACCGATGTGCGCCGCCAGCTCCGCGGCCATGTCGGCGCTGGACGCACCGGCGTTGCGGATCAGCAGTTTGATCGCCGGTTGCGACAGCAGGTCCTCCACGGACACCTCGGTGTTGTCCGGGTTGAGCCAGGCGTGTTCGTAGCCCGGTGAGCTGACGAACTGGGGAGTCGCCGCGTCGTGGGCACGTTCGCCGATGCGCTCCACCGCCAGGCCCGCCCCCGGCATGACCCGGCCGACGACCTCAGCCAGTTTGACCAGGTTCTCGGCCGACAGCGTCCGCGCCGAGACCACCCGGTCGGTGGCGGGGTCGTAGAGCACCGCGCCGTTGGCGCACACCGCCATCGGCGCGAAACCGAGCGCATCGACCACCGGGGCGATCCAGCGCGGCGGGCGCCCGGTGGCCAGGATGAAGCGGGCACCGGAGTCCACTGCCGCCCGTACCGCCGCCCGGGTCCGGGCGGTGATCTGCTCGGTGTCGTCGAGCAGGGTGCCGTCGACATCGCTGGCGATCAACGCCGGCGGTGAGATCCGGTCGGCCATCAGCGCCTGCCCAGACCGGCCAGCGTGCGCCGCAACGGGCCGGCCCCGGCCTTGGAGGCTCGCTGCAGCCGTTTGCGGTCCCGTTCGGCCAGTTCGGCTTCCCGCAACCTCAGCGCCTCGGCCATGGTGGGCGCGCTTCCTCCGAGTCGTCGCGGCACCCAGTACGCCCCGGCGGGGTGCGGGTATTGCAGCTGCGCATCTTCGAGCATCGCGGCCATCGTGTCACGAAGCTCGGCGGTTGTCGCCTCGATGTCGTCGGACGGGGTGATCGGCGGACCGATCTTGGTCAGCACCGGAACGTTGTTGCGCCACAGATGCTTCGGGTGATCCTTCGTCCACACCCGGTGGATGCCCCAGACGATGACCGGGATGATCGGCACTCCGGCGGTGTGGGCCATCCGAACCGCTCCGGTCTTGAAATCCCGCAACTCGAAGCTGCGGCTGATGGTGGCCTCCGGGTGCAACCCGACCAGCTCACCTTCGCGCAGCCGTTGCACCGCCACGTCGTAGGCACCGGAACCGGCGGAGCGGTCGACCGGGATCAGCCTGATGTGGCGGATCACGTAGCTGATCACCGGCACCCGGGTCATCTCGGCTTTGATCATGAACCGCAGCCGGCGGCCCCGCCGCAGCGCCGCGATCGATCCGGGATACCAGTCCAGGTAGCTGGTGTGGTTGAGGGCGAGCACGGCTCCGCCGTGTTCGGGAACGTTGTCCAGGCCATCGAAGGTCAGACGCGTTCCGTTGGCGCTCACCAGCCGCGGTACCACGATTTCCAGGGTCCGGAAGAAGGGTTCAGCCATCCTCAGTACTCCGTGTTCGGTGGGTGCGGCTGCCCGGGGCCACCCGCACCCTTGCGCATCCGATCAGCCAGCTCCCTCTGGTCCAAAACATTAGCCTCGTCCGGGGTGGGCGCGCCGCCGCCCAAACGCCGTGGCACCCAGTACTGCCCGGCCGGGTGGGGGTACTCCTGCTGCACCTGGGCCAGCATCGGCTCCATCTGCGCACGCAACCTGGCACTGAGTCCGGCGGCGTCGCCGGTCGGGGCCAGCGGCTCTCCCACCAGCACAGTGACCGGAATCCCACTGCGGATCAGCCGCGCCCGCGGGTGGTCCTTGGTCCACAGCCGGTGAGCGCCCCACACGATCAGCGGTACGATCGGCACCTGCGCCTCCAGCGCCATCCGGGCGGCCCCGGACTTGAACTCCTTGAGCTCGAAGCTGCGGCTGATGGTGGCCTCCGGGTAGACACCGACCACCTCGCCGCCTCGCAGCGCGGTCACCGCATGGCGGTAGGCGTCGGATCCGTCGCCGCGATCCACCGGAATGGTGCCGGTGTGGTGGATCAGGAAGTTGACCACCCGAACCTGCTGCATCTCGGCTTTGATCATGAACCGCATCCGGCGACCCCGGCGATAGGCCGCCAGCGCCGCGGGCAGGAAATCGACATAGCCGGTGTGGTTGATCGCGACCACCGCGCCACCGGCGGCCGGGATGTGGTCCAGGCCGCCGAAGTCGAGCCGCGCGCCGGCGACCTTCACCGCAGCCAGCGCCGTCAGCTCCAGCGCACGAAAGACCGGCTGCATGCCGGGGCCTACTCCGCGGCGCTCGTCGGGCTCGGGGGCTGCTTACCCGCAGCCGCACGCTTCTCGGCCTTGCGCGCGGCTTCGGCGGCATCGAGTTCGGCCGCCTCAGCCGGGGTGGGGGCACCGCCGCCGAGCCGGCGCGGCACCCAGTACGCCCCGGCCGGATGCTCCGGATAGGCGTCCTGCGTCTGCTCGAGCAGGTGCTGCATCCGGGTCTGCAGCAGCGCCCGCAGATCGTCGACCGGCAGCGTCGGCATAATCGGCTCGCCGATGGTCACCGAGATCGGCACCTTGATGCGGCCCAGTCGCTTGGGGTGGTCCTTGGTCCAGATCCGCTGGGCGCCCCACACGATGTGCGGGATGATCGGCACCTGCGCATCGATCGCCATCCGGGCGGCGCCGCTCTTGAACTCGCGCAGTTCGAAGCTGCGGCTGATCGTGGCCTCGGGGTAGACCCCGAGCAGCTCACCGGCCTTGAGGTACTCGACTGCGGCCTGATAGGCGTCGGCGCCGCGGGTGCGGTCCACCGCGATGTGCTTGCAACCCCGCATGACCGGGCCGGTGAATCGGTTGTCGAACGTCTCCTGCTTGACCATGAACCGCACCCGGCGGCGCGGCTTGCCCAGGTAGCTGGCCATCCCGGCGAAGGTGAAGTCGAGGTAGCCGGTGTGGTTGATCGCGATCACCGCGCCCCCGGTGGCGGGCAGGTGCTCGGCACCGGTGACGGTGATCTTCAGCCCCTGGAAGCGCCACAGCGTGCGGGCAGTTGTCGCGACACTTCCGTACCAGAGCTCCACAGCTGTCCAGCCTAGGCGATCTGCCCGGCGATCCCGGCCGTTAAGCTCGGGGTGAATCTCTAGAGCATCGGGAGTGGGTAACTAGTGCAGGTCACCAGCGTCGGGCACGCCGGCTTCCGGATCGAGACCGCCGCGGGCAGCATCCTGTGCGACCCGTGGGTGAACCCGGCCTACTTCGCGTCGTGGTTCCCGTTCCCGGACAACTCCGCCCTGGACTGGGACGCCCTCGGCGACTGCGACTACCTCTACGTCTCGCATCTGCACCACGACCACTTCGACCCGCGGCATCTGAGCAAGCACGTCAACAAGGACGCGGTGGTACTGCTGCCGGATTATCCGGTGCCGGACCTGCGCGGCGCGTTGGAGAAGCTGGGCTTTCACCGGTTCTTCGAGACCACCGACTCGGTGCGGCACACCGTGTCCGGGCCCAAGGGCGAGCTGGACGTGATGATCATCGCGCTGCGGGCCCCGGCCGACGGCCCGATCGGCGACTCGGGGCTGGTGGTCCACGACGGCCAGACCACCTTGTTCAACATGAACGACTGCCGGCCGATCGACCTGGACGTGCTGAGCGCGTTCGATGCGATCGACGTGCATCTGCTGCAGTACTCCGGGGCGATCTGGTACCCGATGGTCTACGACATGCCGGCCCGCGCCAAGGAGGCGTTCGGCGTCCAGAAGCGCCAGCGGCAGATGGACCGGGCGCGCCAGTACATCGCCCATGTCGGGGCGACCTGGGTGGTGCCCTCGGCCGGACCGCCGTGCTTCTTGGACCCGGAGCTGCGCGATCTCAACGACGACCACGGCGATCCGGCCAACATCTTCCCCGACGAGATGGTGTTCTTAGATCAGATGCGCCGCAACGGCCACGACGGCGGCCTGCTGATGATCCCGGGGTCGACGGCTGATTTCACCGGGGCGCAACTGAATTCGCTGACGCACCCGGTGCCCACCGATGAGGTCGAGGCGATCTTCACCGGCGGTAAAGCGGACTATATCGCCGCCTACGCCGAGCGGATGGCTCCGGTGCTGGCCGCCGAGAAGGCGTCCTGGGCCCCGGCGGCGGGGCCGGCCATGCTGGAGCCGCTGCGCGCGCTGTTCGAGCCGATCATGGCCCACAGCAACGAGATCTGCGACGGCATCGGGTATCCGGTCGAGTTGGTGCTCGACGGAGCCGGCCACCAAGAGACCGTGGTGCTGGACTTTCCCAAACGCCTGGTTCGCGAACCGATTTCGGGCGAGAAGTTCCGCTACGGTTTCGGTATTCCACCCGAGCTGGTGCGCACCGTGCTGCGCGACGGCGAACCGGACTGGGTCAACACCATTTTCCTGTCCACCCGGTTCACCGCGTGGCGGGTCGGCGGTTACAACGAGTACCTGTACACGTTCTTCAAGTGCCTCACCGAGGACCGGATCGTCTACGCCGACGGCTGGTTCGGTGAAAGCCACGACGATTCGGCGACGATCACGCTGGGCGACTGGCAGGTTCAGCGTCGCTGCCCGCACATGAAGGCCGACCTGTCGAAGTTCGGGGTCGTCGAGGGCGAAACCCTGACCTGCAATCAGCATGGCTGGCAGTGGGACCTGAGGACCGGCCGCTGCCTGACCGCCAAGGGTCACGAACTGCGCTGCGAGAAACTGTGACCGGCACCTACGACGACGGCATGGTGGTCCTGGATCGCAGGGCGATCACGTTGCGCCGCTATCACTTTCCGTCCGGAACCGCCAAGGTGATCCCGTTGTCGGCGATTCGCGGCTACCGCGCCGAGCCGCTGGGCATGCTGACCCACCGGTTCCGGATCTGGGGCAGCTCGGATCTGCGGCGTTGGCTGCCGCTGGACATCAAACGGCCGGTGCGGACCACGTTGATCACCCTGGATCTGGAGGGCACCCCGTGGCCGCAGCCGGCGTTCACCCCGGCGGACCCGGAGAGGTTCTGCGAGCTGCTCGACGAGCTCCTGGCCGACTAGTTCAGGACCGGTCGGCCAGCACCTGCTGGGCGGCGTTGTAGCCGGGGATGAACGTGATCCCGGGCCCGCCATGGCAACCCGCACTGCCCAGGTAGAGCCCCTCGACCGGTAGCGGTTGTCCGACAAAGCCTCTGGCGCCGGGCCGGTTGGGGCCGATCTGATCCGGGTTCAGCAGGCCGTGGCAGTAGTCGCCGCCGGGCGCACCGAACATGGTGGCCATATGGCGTGGGGTGAAGGTGGTGTGCCGCGTGATACTGCGCTCGAAATTCGGTGCCAGCCGAGTGATCTTGTCGATCACCCGCTGCCCCATGTCCACCTTCATCTCGCCGTAGTTACCGTCTCCCTCGATGGGGAACCACAGCGCGAACGCCGATGCGGCGTGCTTCCCGGGCGGGGCCAGCTCAGGATCGTGCAGCGACGGGATCTGCAGCACGACGGTCGGGTCGGCCGGCACGATGCCGCGGCGTGCGCCCTCCCACTGCTGCTGCACCTCCTCGGGCGTGCAGAAGATCCCCAGCGAGGCCTGCATGGCGGGATCGTTGAGCGCCTCGTAAGGCGCCGCGAACTCAGGGGCGGCATCGAGCGCGAAATGCATCTGCAGGTAGGAACCGCGGTGGTCGGTATGGGCGTAGCGGGTCCGCACATCGTCGGGCAGGTCGGCCGCATCGATCAGTTGGGTGACGGTGACGTCCGGGGCGATCGCGGAGACCACTACCGGCGCGGCCACGGTGTCCCCGGCTTCGGTGGCCACGCCGGCCACCCGGCCCTCGGCGACGATGATCCGGGCAGCCTTGGCGCGCAGTCTCAGCTCACCGCCGAGCCCGACGAACGTGTCCCGCAGATGCCCGGTGAGCGCCCCGATCCCGCCGCGCAACTTCTTCATCAGCACGGTGTTCTCGTCGGGCACGCCCAGGCCGTAGGCCAGCGCCGCGGCACTGCCCGGGGTGGCCGGCCCGCGGTAGAGGGTGTTGACCGCCAGCACGGTGAAGGACCCGCGCAGCGCGCCGTGCTTCTCCCGGTCGGGAAGGTACCGGTCTAACACGTCGACGACCGAGCCGAACAACATGTCGTCGATGGCGGATCGTTCGAATTCATTTGTCGCACAGGCATACATCTCGTCGAGCGTCTTCGGTGGCCGCCCCGCCTCGAAGCGGCCCAGCGCCCGGGTGGGCGCCTGACTCCAGGCCAGCAGCCCGGCCATGCCGTTGACCGCCTCGGCCCCGTGCACCTCGGACAGATGGGCGAACAGCTTCATCGGGTCGGTGTACTGGATCAGCGGGTCGTCACCGACACCGCGCAACGCCACCGACATCACGTCGAGGTCGATACTGTCCAGGCCGTCCAGGCCCAGCTCCGCGCTGACCGCGGCCGACGTCGGGAACTGGACCGATCCGGCGATCTCGAAGTGGTAGCCGTCGAACAACTCCACTGTCGAGGCCATCCCGCCGGCGTAGCGCCCGGACTCCAGGCATACGGTGCGCAGCCCGGCGCGCTGCAGGATGAGTGCCGCAGCCAGGCCGTTGTGTCCGGCACCTATGACGATCGCGTCGTAATCGGCCTTGAAACTCACCCTCGCACCCGCCCTTCTCGCCTTGGGGCAGGCTGACACGGACGAGCGAGTTTTGTCAATAATGACGTAACTAGAGGTTCTGGAGCGAGTCCAGCGCCGTGCGGCACATCCGGGCCAGCTCGGCCAGTGAGCGATCCTCGCCAAGCATCCAGACCTCCATCGCGGCGAACACGGCGGCCGCGATGCAGCGGGCCGTCACCGCGACCCGCAGCGGGTCAGCTGGTTCGTGCGACGCGGCGGCCCGCAGCCGCTCGGCCACCGCGTCGGCGAAATCGGTCTCCACCTGCCGGATATGGCGCACGATCCGCTGCGGATCGAGCTCCTCGGCACGCAGCGCGGCGATACGGGTCACCGCCTCGACGTCGTAGGGAAACGCGAATATCGCCGCCTGAACCGCCTCGATCATCGGCTCAGCGGGCGGACGGGCAGCCAGGGCGCTGCGGAACCACTGCAGTCCGGCGTCGTAGTCGGCGAACAGCAGATCGTGCTTGGAGGTGAAGTGCCGATAGAAGGTGCGCAGTGAGACCCCGGCGTCGGCGGCGATCTGCTCGGCGGAGGTGTCCTCCACACCCTGCGCCAGGAAGCGGACCAGCGCAGCCTGGCGCAACGCTTCGCGGGTGCGTTCGCTGCGGGCGGTCTGAGGCGCTCTGGGCATGCCGGTAAACGTACCTCAGCGCCTGCCCGCCCAAAATGTCATTATTGACAAAACTTGCGGCACGTGATGAGACTGGCCGCATGATCTCGCTCATCGTGCACGCAGTGCTGGGCCTGGCGACCATCTGGTGGATCGTGGCATCCAACCGCGCGGTCTTCGCGAAACCCTCTGGGGTCAACGCTTTCTCACCCCTGGAGATGGTGTACTACGTGATCGGTGTCGCCTCGATCGCGTTGGGCTGGTACTTCAACATCCGGTTCGTCCAGGAATACGCTCACGGCCCCAACCACAATCCGATCTGGGGACCGGGCAGCTGGACGCAGTACATCCAGTTGATGTTCACCAATCCGGCGGCCGGTTCGGCCAGCCAGGACTACACCATCATCAATGTTGTTCTGCTGCCTCTGTTTACCATCGTCGACGGCTACCGACGCGGTTTCCGTCGGCCCTGGCTGTACTTCGTCTCCAGCCTGTTCACCAGCTGCGCGTTCGCCTATGCGTTCTACTTCGCCACCATCGAACGGCAGCGGCGGCACACCAAGGCCGCTGCGTAACCGGACTGCCCAGGAAAGCAGCACTGCGCCAATGGCGGTGACCCGCAGCGCCCGGCTGCGCCGTTCTTGCGATCACCGCTGTGCCAATGGCGGTGACCCGCAGCGCCCGGCTGCGCCGTTCTTGCGATCACCGCTAGGCTGGCCGCGACGACGGGAGGCAGGTCGTGGCCAAGCCGGTGGCGCCGCGTGGATCCGCGCGTGAGCGGGTGCTGCAAGCGGCGTTGGAGCTGTTCATGGAGCACAGCGTGGGCGGCACGTCCATGCAGATGATCGCCGACCGCCTGGGCGTGAGCAAGCCGGCCGTCTACTACCAATTCCGTTCCCGGGACGACATCGTCATCGCGCTCGTGGAACCGATGTTCGACGACATCGTCCGGGTTATCAAGATCGCCGAAGCCATGCCGACCCAGCAGGGCAAACGTGACGTGACGGTCAGCGGTGTCGTCGAACTCGCCGTCCGCTATCGCCGGCTCACCTTCCTGTTCTATGACCGCGCCGTCGAGCACGCCGTGCGCTCCCGCGACGATTTCATGGCCGCCGGAGATGACGCAGCGGCAATCCTGCAGGGCCCCGAGCCGGACGCGACGGCCCGAGTGATCACCACGGCACTGCTGTCGGGGACCTTCACCGCCGCGGCCGATCCGAAACTCGAGGACATCGCCGACGAGGAGCTGCACGAGATCCTGCTGGTCACCGCACGGCGGGTGATGGAACCGCTGACCTGAGGGTCAGGCCCAGGTCCACACGCCCAGGTCGTCGGCGGGGTACTGCTCGCACACATCGGTGGTCCGGGAAGCAACCCCGCGGTTGTTGAAGAACAACTTGGACCAGTTGGGCCACGCGAAGGTCAGCTTCTCGTAATAGATGTCGGTGGCCAGGTTTTCGGCGTAGGAACGCCGGCCCGGGTAGTCCATCGCGTAGAACCAATTGATCCGGTCCTGCACCGCCTGGTGGATCTGTGGGGATTTGTTGTTGTAGTCGATCATGTAGCGCTTGTAGTACACCGGCGCGACATCGCGAGCGGCCGCCATGATCTGCTCGGCGGTGCAGGTGGTGTGCAGCATTCGGTTAGGAATCGGAAAGTTCTCCGTCGCGTCCGCCGACGCGGTCCCCGCCGCAGCAAACCCGGCCAGGATCATCGCCGCCGCCGACACCCCCGACAACGCCCGTGCTGCACCGGCCTTCATCACCAGCCTCCCCGATGAGCCCCGCCACCGGATTCGACGAGCTCGTCGCGCGGGTCGCGCGGCAGCGGCGCGGGCCAGGGCGCCGGCTTGGGCCGCAGGCGCGGCACCTGCGGCCACCAGAACCACTTGCCGAGCAGGGTCGCGATCGCCGGGGTCATGAATGATCGGATGATCAGCGTGTCGAGCAACAGGCCCAAGCCGATGGTGGTGCCGACCTGGCCGATCACTCGCAGTTCACTGACCGCCATGGTCATCATGGTGAAGGCGAACACCAGCCCCGCGGCCGTCACCACCGACCCACTGCCGCCCATGGCCCGGATCATGCCGGTGTGCAGCCCGGCATGGATCTCCTCCCGTAGTCGGGACACCAGCAGCAGGTTGTAGTCGGCGCCCACCGCCAACAGGATGATCACCGCCATGGCCAACACCATCCAGTGCACCTGCAGACCGATGATGTGCTGCCACAACAACACCGACAATCCGAAGGCACTGCCGAGCGACACCACCACGGTGCCCACGATCACCAGAGCGGCCACCACCGCTCGGGTGATCACCAGCATGATGATGAAGATCAGGCACAGCGCTGCGACCCCGGCGATCATCAGATCGTAGTTGGAGCCCTCCTGCATATCCTTGAACATCGCGGCGGTACCGCCGACGTAGATCTTCGAACCCTCCCACGGGGTGGTCTTGATCGCCTCCTTGGCGGCGAGCTTGATCGCGTCGATGTGCTCGATGCCGTCGGCGCTCAGTGGGTCGCCCTCGTGGGTGACGATGAAGCGCACCCCGCGCCCGTCCGGGGACACGAACATCTTCATGCCGCGCTGGAATTCGGCGTTGTCGAAGATCTCCGGCGGCAGGTAGAAGGAGTCGTCGTTGCGGGCCCTGTCGAAGGCCTCCCCCATCGCCGCCGGATCCCCCTGGGCTTCCAGCGCCTGCTTGGCAAGCCCGCTCTGGGTGGCGTACGTGGACAGCATCATGTCCTTGGCGTTCTTCATCATCTGGATCATCGGCGGCATCAGCAGGAGCATCTGCGGCAGCTGCGCGGCCATCGCGTCCATGTCCGGAACGATCTGCTTGAAGCTGTCGGTCATGGTGTCGATGCCGTCCATGACATCGAAGATCGACCGCAGCGAATAACAGATCGGGATGTCGAAACAGTGCGGCTCCCAGTAGAAGTAGCTGCGCATCGGCCGGAAGAAGTCGTCGAAGTTGGCGATGCCGTCGCGCAGTTCCTCGATGTCGGAGACCATCAGGTGCATCTTGCCCACCATGCGGCCCATGGTGGCGTTCATCTGCTCCATGAGCTCGATCATCTTCGTCATCGTGTCGATGTTGCCCTGCATATCCTCGGCCTGAGCCAACATGTCCGCGGTGCGGTCGTCGTTGAACTTGCGTGTCATGTCCTGGCTGACCGCCTGCATGCCGATCAGGTAGCCGAAGGTGGAGTGCTCCATCGGGATGCCCTGCGGCCGGGTGATGGACATGACCCGGGAGATGCCGGGAACCCCGGTGACCCGCTTGGCGATTCGCTCGATGATCAGGAAGTCCGCGGAGTTGCGCACGTCGTGGTCGGTTTCGATCATCAACATCTCGGGGTTCATCCGCGCCGAGGGGAAGTGCCGGTCCGAGGCCAGGAAACCCTGGTTGGCGGGCAGATCGTCGGGCATGTAGGCGCGATCGTTGTAGCCGGGCTGGTATCCGGGCAGCGCGAGAATGCCCACCAGGGCGGCGGAGGTGGCGGCAATCAGAATAGGCCCCGGCCAACGACTCACGGCCGCACCGATTTTCCGCCAGCCCCGGCCGCGGTTGGCCCGCTTGGGCTCCAACAGGGAGCCGAACCGGCCGGCCACCGAGATGACGGCGGACCCCATCGTCAGCGAGGTGATGACGACCACCGTCATGCCGATCCCCAACGGAATACCCAGTGACTGGAAGTAGGGCAACCGGGTGAAGTGCAGGCACAGCGTGGCGCCTGCGATGGTCATGCCCGAGCCGAGCACCACGTGCGCGGTGCTGCGAAACATGGTGTAGTACGCCTGTTCCCGATCCTCGCCGGCGGCGCGGGCCTCCTGATATCGGCCTATCAGGAAGATCGCGTAGTCGGTGGCCGCCGCGATCGCCAGCGTCACCAGCAGGCTGGTCGCGAACGGCGAGAGGCCGATCAGCCCGTGATAGCCCAGGAACGCCACGATGCCGCGGGCCGACATCAGCCCGGTGACCACCATGGACAACGCCAGCAGCACGGTGGTGATCGAGCGATAGACCGTCAGCAACATGGTGATGATGACGACGAACGTCAGGCCCTCGATCATGTGCATGCTGCGGGTGCCGGCCTTGTCCTGGTCGGCTGCCAGCGCCGCACCGCCGGTCACGTAGGCCTTCACCCCCGGCGGCGCGGTGAAACTGTCGACGACCTGCTGGACCGCCTTGACCGATTCGTTGGCCAGCGCCTCGCCCTGGTTTCCGGCGGTGTAGATCTGCACATACGCGCATTTGCCGTCGGGGCTCTGGGCGCCGGCGGCGGTCAGGCGGTCGCCCCAGAAGTCCTGGATGTGTTCGACATGGGCGGTGTCGGTCTTGAGTTTGGCGATGATCTCGTCGTAGTAGTGGTGGGCGTCAGCGCCCAGCGGCTCGTCGCCCTCGAGCACCAGCATCACCGAGCTGTTGGAGCTGAACTCCTGAAAAACCTCGCCCTGGCGTTTGACCGCGATCATCGACGGCGCCTCGTCCGGCGTCATCTGCACCGCGGCCATCTCGGCCACCTGCTCCAGCTGGGGAACGGACACGTTCGCCAGGACGATGATCCCGATCCAGCCCAGCATGATCGGAATAGCCAGCCGTCGAATCCATTTGGCGATCGCACCGGGCGGTGCCTGCTCGTTGCTGTGGGCGAGGCCCTTGGTGTGTGTGCTCATGCGGATTTCACCAAGCAGAAGGTCAGGGCGCTGGCGCCGTTGGTGGTTCTCTCGTCTTTGAGCTCGTTGTCGATGGTGATGCGACAGCCCAGGGTGGCGCCCTTGCCCTGCGCGTACAGGTTGGGCGACACCGCGGAGAGTGTGGTGCTCAGGGTCACCGACCAGGGCAGTGTCGCGGCGTCGACGCGCTGCGGCCTGCTGTCCAGGTCGAGGTAGCTGATGTCGGCGGTCGCGCCGGGTTCACCGAAGACCTCATAGGTGACGACCTTGGGGTTGTACGGCTTGGTGTCGTCGACCTTGGTGCTGACGAGGTTGGAATTCTCGCCGCCGAAGTAGGTCCGCACCCGCAGCACCGTCAGCGTCCCGAGCACCACCACGGCCACGATGAGCAGCGGCATCCACGCGCGCCGCAGCGCTTTCATCGAGTGGACTCCGCATTGTCGTACGCAGTCACGCCCGGGGCGGCTGCGCCGACGCCCAGCGCGGTTGGCCGCTCAGGCCTGGAAAGCCTGTGCACCTGTGGGTTCGGCATCGAGGCCCCTTTCGGTCCGAATCTGCGCCTATGTGCAACGAAAGGTCAAGTTATACGATCAGTAAGGTAGAATCAAGCGATCAGTCAGTTCAACCGTGCGATATGACTCACGGCTCTGAGCGGGTCGATCGGGACAACGGAGGGATACGGTGGCGAAGACAGTGGCAAGGCGCAGGTTCGCGCGAGACCGGGTGCTGGATGCGGCGCAGGCACTGTTCACCGAGCGGGGGGTCGGCGGCACATCGCTGCAGATGATCGCCGACCGGCTGGGAGTCAATACGTCGGCGGTGTACTACCAGTTCCGCTCCAAGGCCGACATCGTCGTCACCGTGTTCCGTCCGGTGTTCGAGGACATCACCCGCGTGGTCAGGATCGCCGCCGCCATCCCGTCCCAGGAGGTCCGGCGGGAGGCCACCATCAGCGGCATGATCGAACTGGCCGTTCGGCATCGCCGGACCACGGCACTGCTGCACGCCGATCCCGCGGTCGCCGAGCTGGTCGAGGCGGTCGGGGAATTCCGGGAAGCCTTCCACAGCCTGCAGGCGATCCTGGCCGGGCCCGAACCCGACCCGGCGTCGCGTACCGCGGTCGCGGTGCTGGTGCCCGGAATCTTCGGTGCGGCAGCCGATCCCGCCGTCTGCGACATCCCCGACGAAGAACTGCACCGCCTACTGCTGGACTGCTCGCGGCGGCTCATCGCCGCCTAGAAACGGCCTAGAAGACTAGGTTCCGGCCGGCTCCAGTACCTCCACGCCGACATAGGGCACCAGCGCCTGCGGCACCCGCACACTGCCGTCGGGCAGCTGATGGTTCTCCAGGATGGCCACCAGCCAGCGCGTGGTGGCCAGCGTGCCGTTCAACGTCGCAGCGGTCTGCGGTTTGCCGCCTGCGTCGCGGTAGCGGGTGGCCAGCCGGCGCGCCTGGAAGGTGGTGCAGTTCGACGTCGACGTCAGCTCACGGTAGGCGGCCTGCGACGGCACCCAGGCCTCGCAGTCGAACTTGCGCGCGGCCGAGGAACCGAGATCGCCTGCGGCGACGTCGATGACCCGGTATGGCACCTCGATCTGCGCCAGCATCTCGCGCTGCCAGCCCAGCAGGCGCTGGTGTTCGGCCTCGGCGTCCTCGGGCCGGCAATAGACGAAGCCCTCCACCTTGTCGAACTGGTGCACCCGGATGATCCCGCGGGTGTCCTTGCCGTAGCTGCCTGCCTCACGCCGGAAACACGACGACCACCCGGCGTAACGCAGCGGCCCGCCGGACAGGTCCAGGATCTCGTCGGAGTGGTAGCCGGCCAGCGGCACCTCGGAGGTGCCCACCAGGTAGAGGTCGTCGGCCTCGAGCCGGTACACCTCGTCGGCGTGCGCACCCAGGAACCCGGTACCGGACATGATCTCGGGACGCACCAGGGCAGGGGTGATCATCGGCGTGAAGCCGTTGTCGACCGCCACCCGGATCGCCAGCTGCAGCAGGCCCAGCTGCAGCAGCGCACCGGCGCCGGTCAGGAAGTAGAACCGCGATCCGGAGACCTTGGCGCCGCGGCCCATGTCGATCAGGCCCAGCGACTCGCCCAGCTCCAGGTGGTCCCGCGGATTGTCGATCGCCGGTTGCTCGCCGACCACGTCGAGCACCGTGTAGTCGTCCACCCCGCCGGCGGGCACCCCGTCGATGACGACGTTGGCGATCGCCATGTGCGCGGCCGTGAGCGTGGCCTCCGCGTCGGCCTGGGCGGCCTCGGCGGCCTTGACCTGCTCGGCGAGTTCCTTGGCCCGCGCCAGCAGGGCGGGACGCTCCTCCGGCGATGCCGCGCCGACGGACCGGCTGGCCGCCTTCTGTTCGGCGCGCAGGTTGTCCGCCGCCGCGATCGCGGAGCGTCGTGCGGTGTCGGCGGTCAGCAGGGCGTCCACCAGCGCCGGGTCCTCGCCGCGACCCTTCTGAGAGCGGCGGACACGGTCGGGGTCTTCGCGCAGCAGGCTCAGGTCGATCACGGCGCAACCCTACAACCTGGGCCACCCCGGTCAGAGGCATCACTATTCGCATCATCTGTCACGCTTCGACGCCTGCCTGTCAGAATGGACCCGATGTCGAAGCCAGCCGACCAGGAAAATCCACCCGCCAAGCGGGTGTCCTGGCTGCGCACGCTCCAGGCGGCCGCGACCCGGCGCACCTTATTGCTGACCGCGCTCGGCGGGCTGCTGATCGCCGGCCTGGTCACCGTGGTTCCGGTCATCGGCGAGGGGCCCGGCGGGCTGCTCGGGCACCTGAATTCGGCGCCCACGCCCGGCACGGGCGCCGGCCCCGGGCTGGGGATCGGGATCGGCAAGGGCAACGAGGCCGTCGACCACGCCGCCGCGGGAGACTGCCTGACCTGGCCCGGCGACGACCTGGACGGGGCGACGGTGGTCGGCTGCGAGGTCGAGCACAAGTTCGAGGTCGCCGGGCCGGTGGACATGAAGATGTTCCCGGGTGCCGAGTACGGGCCGGACGCACCGCCGCCGTCGACCGCGCGCATCGAGCAGATCACCCAGGAGCAGTGCGAGTCGTCGGTACGCCGCTACCTGGGCGCCAAGTTCGATCCACACAGCAAGTTCGTCGCCAGCATGCTGTGGGCCGGCGAACGCGCGTGGCGCCAGCACGGCGAACGCCGGATGCTGTGCGGGCTGCAACTGCCCGGCGTCGGCGGGCACCAGATCGCCTTCACCGGCAAGGTCGCCGACATCGACCAGTCCAAGGTCTGGCCCCCGGGCACCTGCCTGGGCATCGATCCAGCCACCAATCAACCCAACGACGTCCCGGTCGACTGCGCGGCGCCGCACACCAAGGAGGTCAGCGGCACCGTCAATCTGGCCGAGCGCTTCCCCGACGCGCTGCCGCCCGAGCCCGAACAGGACGCGTTCATCAAGGACACCTGCACCAGGCTCACCGACGCCTACCTGGCACCGGTGCAGCTGCGGGACACGACGCTGACGTTGACCTATGCCACCATCTCGCTGCCGAGCTGGTCGGCGGGCAGCCGCGAGGTGGCGTGCAGTCTGGGCGCCACCCTGGGCAACGGCGGCTGGGCGGCGCTGGTCAACAGTGCCCGCGGGCCGCTGCTGATCAACGGCCAGCCCCCGGTCCCACCACCGTCGATCCCCGCCGAGCGACTGAGCCAACTGCCCGCCGGTAGCCAGCCGCGGTGAGTGTGCAGATGGACCCGGGCCGGTTCGACGACCTGGTTGGTGACGCACTGGACCTGATCCCGGCCGAGCTGGCCGCCGCCATCGACAACGTCGTCGTCCTGGTGGAGGACCGCAACCCCGAGGAGCCCGATCTGCTCGGCCTCTACGAAGGGGTGGCGCTGACCGAGCGCGACTCGAGCTATGCCGGGTCGCTGCCCGACACCATCACGATCTATCGCGGCGCGCTGCTGGAGATGTGCGACTCCGACGACGAGGTCGTCGACGAGGTCAGGATCACGGTGATCCACGAGATCGCCCACCACTTCGGCATCGACGACGACCGGCTGCACGAACTGGGCTGGGCCTGAGGGTCGCCCACCGCGGCGCGCCGGAACGAAGTTGTCGGCGGGCGGTGCTATGAACGACGCATGGATGACCACTGCCGAGCCTGCCTGGCGGGGCTGGAGCACTGCCACGGCACGCTCATTCACCATGTGCTGCAAGCCGCCGAGTGCACCGAGGACGGCTGCCCCGGCGAAGTCCTGCCGCATTCGTTCGCCTTGGACTGCGAGGCGGTCGGGTGCCGCTGCGCGCAGGTGTACGCGCTGGCTGTCTAACCCATCGGGTCGGCGTCGGAGCGCAGCGCGTCGCCGACCGGGTCCGGGTCCGGTTCGGGATAGAACGGCGGCGTCAGCGAGCCCCACTGCACGCAGCTCCACCGGCCCTCGGTGATCGGGGCCAGCACCACCGCCTCGGTGTTGTTCAGGTGGTTTTCCAGTACGAAATCGCCATCCACCCCTGCCAGCGTGGCCGCCGCCAGGCGGATCGCCGCGCCGTGGCTGACCACGACGATGTCGCCGGTCCAGTCGTCGTCGTCGAGGTAGCGCCTCCGCAGGTCGGTGACCACCGGCAGATACCGGTCCAGCACCTGCTCGGCCGTCTCACCGCCGGGCAGCGCCACCCCGGGTTCGCCGGAGTGCCAGCGCTGATAGATCGCGTTGAACTCGGCGATCGCATCGTCGTCGTTGCGGTTCTCCAGCGAACCGGCCTGTACCTCGTGGATGCCGTCGAGTTCGCGGGCGGTCACGCCCAGCCGGCCGCTGATCTCGGCAGCGGTCTGGGCCGCACGGATGGCCACCGAATGCGCGACCAGTACCGTGCGGTGCGGCCCGCCAAGCGTGAACCCCCGAGCCTGGTCGCGGCCCAGCGGGGTCAGTTCCGAGCCGGGCGGGCGGGTGTCGAGCCGGCGGTCGACGTTGCCGTAGGACTGGCCGTGCCGCACCAGCACCAGCCGCCCGCTCACCTCGTCACCCCCTGTCGGCCGTGCTGCCCGACGGGCCACGAGCCCAGGTACCGCACGTCGGCGCAGCCTTGGCGCAGCGCCTGCAGCGTCTCGCCCACCGCGCGATCGTCGATGTGCCCGACACAGTCCAGGAAGAACAGGTAGGTACCCAACTGGGTGCGGGTGGGGCGGGACTCGATGCGGGTCAGATCGATTCCGCGGCTGCCGAATTCGCCCAGTGCGGCGGCAAGGACGCCGGGCGCGTTCTGGAGGCGAAGCACCACCGAGGTCCGGTCGGCGCCGGTGCGCGCCGGCGGCGGTGCGGGCGCACCGACCAGGACGAAGCGGGTACGGGCGTTGGGTTCGTCGATCACGCCGGCGGCCAGCGTTGCCAGCCCGCGCTGCTCGGCGGCCAAAGCGGTGCTCACCCCGGCGTCGGCCAGCCCGTCGCTGACCTGTTGCGCCGCAGCCGCATTGGAGTTTGCGGGCACCGTGTGGGCCCCGGGCAGATGCTCGGCCAGCCAGCGCCGCACCTGGGCGCCGGCCACCGGGTGCGCGGCGACGGTGCGGATGTCGGCCTCGGCCCGGCCCGGCGCGACGACGATCGAGAACGCCACCTCCAGGGTGGTTTCGGCGAACACCTGCAGCGGCGAACCGGCCGCGAGTCCGTCCAGGGTGGGGGTCACGCCGCCTTCGATCGAGTTCTCGATCGGCACGCAGGCGTAGTCGGCGGCACCGGTGCGCACCGCGTCGAGGGCGGCCGGGGTGCTCTCGGCGGGCACCGGTCGATGATCGGCGCCGGGAACCTGGCCGGCGCTGGTCAAGGCGAGCAGCGCCGCTTCGGTGAAGGTCCCCGCCGGGCCGAGATAGCTGATGCGGGTCACCGGACAACCCTATCGGCCGCCCGTCGTATGTGCGGCCGCCGCGGGCCCGGCGAGGCGATCCGAGTCCACCGAGCGGTTGCGCAGATGGGCATCGCCTAGTTAAGTTAGGCTTACCTCACTTACTGAAAGGGTGATCGATGGCCGTCAGCACCGCAGGAACCGTCCCGACGTCCGCCGAGCGGATTCGCAGCGCCTGCGTCCGCGGCCAGGCGCTGCTGGCGATCGCCGACTCGGCCGACGCCGAACCCGTCACCGCGCCGGTCTGCCACCTGTTGCCGGACGGCTCCGTGGTGATCGCCGTCCCGGTCGGTGACCCGGTCACCGACGCGGCCGCCACCGAATCCGGAGTGCCGGCCATGCTCGAGCTGACCGACCATTCACCGTTGCGGCTGCGTGAACGGGTGCGTGCCCTGGTCTGGATCCGCGGCCGGCTGCGGTCGGTACCAGAGCCCGAGATCGTCGCACTGCTGGACCGGATCGCCGCAGTGGACCCGAATCCAGCTCTGCTGCAGGTGATCTCGCCGCTTTCGGGAGCCGGGCAATGCGGCGCCGGCGACGGGGAGATCGGCTATTCCCTGTTGCGGCTCACCCCTGAGTCGGCGGTGCTGGCCGATGCGACCGGGGCCGAGTCGGTCGCGGTGGACGAGTTGCTGGCGGCCCGGCCCGACCCGTTCTGCGCGATCGAGGCGCACTGGCTGCAGCACCTGGACTCGGCGCACCCCGAGCTGGTCGCCCGCCTGGCCACCATCAAGCTGCCGCCGCGGCTGCGCCGCGGACAGACCCGTCCCCTGGCCGTGGATCGCTACGGCATGTGGCTGCGGGTGGAGGGCATCGACGGTGACCACGACGTCCGGCTGAGCTTCCCGCAGCCGGTAGCCGACGTGCTGAGCCTGAACCGGGCGGTGCGCGCGCTGCTGGGCTGCCCGTTCCTCAACGGACTGCAAGTCCGCCAACGGTAGCAGCGGCGATTGCAAGCGCGGCGGAGCCGGGCGAAGCAGGTCGCCGCCATGAGCCCAGCGGTTACCGTGTCGGGGTGACCGAGCCGGCGGCCCAGCGACACGCGCTGCGGCTGGAGATCGTCGTGGTGCTGGCGGTCACCTACGGGCTCAGCGCCTTCACCGCCATGCTGCAGCTGGCCGATTCGGTGCTGCGCGACCTCAGTGCCCAGCGAATCGCCCTGAACCCGCGCCGGTCCTACTTCGACGTCATCGACCTGGGCCTCAACGCCGCCTGGGCCGTACAGCTGATCGCCTGGGGCGCGTTGGCGGTGTATCTGTTGTGGCGCAGCGGATACAGCCCTGCCCGTATCGGGCTGACCCGGCTACCGCGACGCTCCGATCTGGCCGGCGGCCTGGGCCTGGCGGCACTGATCGGCCTGCCCGGGCTGGGCCTGTACCTGCTGGCGCGCACCCTGGGCCTGAACGCCGACGTCATCCCCGCGGCGATCAACGACACCTGGTGGCGCGCCCCGATGCTGATCGTGATCGCCTTCGCCAACGGCTGGGCCGAAGAGGTGATCGTCGTCGGCTATCTGCTGACCCGGCTGCGGCAACTGCGGGTCGCACCGTGGGTGGCGCTGGCCTGTTCGGCGCTGCTCCGCGGTGCCTACCACCTCTATCAGGGGTTCGGCGCCGGCCTGGGCAACATCGCCATGGGTCTGGTGTTCGGCTACACCTGGCAACGCACCGGCCGGCTGTGGCCGCTGATCCTCGCCCACGGCCTGATCGACACCGTGGCGTTCGTCGGGTACGCGCTGTTCGCCGAGAAACTCGGCTGGCTGCGCTGATCCGGCGTTGCCCGTGCCACCGCCCGCTCAACCGCGAGATTGCAACCACGCACAAGAATTCGCCCCCAAATCCTGCGCGTCAGTTCAATTTCGCGCCGATATCCAGCTGGCTGCGCTGATCGCCGGCGCTACCCCGCGGCGCGTGTCACCGTGACGGTGATGGTGCTCGCACCGCTGTTGGATCCGATGACCAGCACCGAAGCGTTGTCCGTCGAAACGACCTGGCCGCCGGTGACGCTCACCTGGTAGCCGTTCGGGAACTGGACGTCCGGAATCGAGATCTTGGTCTCCGATCCGGCGGCGAAGCTGCCGGAGCCGTCGGCCATCGCCGTGGAGTAGCTGAACGAGAAGACGCCGTTCTGGAACGACCAAGCGCTTGGGATTCCGGCGATCACCTGCGGGTACGGCTGGGCCAACGCCGCCACGATGGGCTCGTCGACGTTGTCGCCGGTCGGCGGCAGGTTGGTGTTGTGCACCAGCGAGCCCGCCTCGTTGGTGTAACCCCAGTACAGCCAACCGAACTTGTGCGGGTCGATCGAGTTCAGCTGGCTGGTGATGGTGTCGACGTTGTGGGTGGCGCCGAACTCGGTGACCACCCCCGGGACGCCGTACTGGTCGATGTAGCGCTGGGCGCCGTCCATCATCATCCCGTCCCAGATCGAGCAGCCGGCGGAGCTGCCCCCGCCCAGCGCGTCGAAGATGCAGTAGTCGTGGAACGCGAAGACAGTGTTCTTGTCCTCGAGCCCGCCCAGGTGGGTTACCGCGGTTGCGTTGCCGAACAGCACATTCGGCTCGTAGTACACCGTGGTGTTCGGGTCGACCGACCGGATCGCCGAGGTCACCTGGTCGTAGAACGGGGTCAGCGTCTCGCGGTCGAAGTGGGGGTTGCCGAGAATGCTGGCCAACCAGGGCGAGCCGGCCCACGGCTCGTTCATGATCTCGTAGCCGGCCACGCCGGGAGTGCCACCCATGTAGTCGGCGACGGTCTGCCACATCCGGGCGTAGTGGTTCTGCAGCCCGACGCCGTCTACCTTCTCGTTGGCCCAGAACGCATCCCAGGCCTGGTTCTGCGCCGGGTTGAGGGCGTAGCCGAACGGGAACGGTGCGCTGGTGTCGTTGTCGTCCGGGTTGAACATCGTCGCCCAGTCCGGCGCGCCGTGGCCGCCGATCTCCGTGCTGTAGAGGTCCTGGTGCATGTCGAGGATGCTGACGATGCCGTGCGACTTGAGAGTCTCGATGGTCTCCTTGACCGACTCCAGGTAGGCCCAGTTGTATACCCCGGGCTGCGGTTCGATCTGGTCCCAGTACAGGCCGACGCGCACCGCGGTGAATCCGTTGGCGGCCAGGAACGCCGCGTCGTCGTCTCCGAAGCCGTTGCCGCCCGGGGTGAACGGCGGCGACTTGTACACCTGGTTGACGCCCTGCAGGATGACGACCCGGCCGTCGTGGTCGACGATCCATTTCCCGGCGGTGCCGAGTTCGGCCAGCGCCTTCTCCGGGGCTCCGTCCAGCACGCCGAAGTGGCCGACCGCGCCATGGGTGCCGAAAGCGCCCGAGAGGCCACCGACCCCGCCCAGGGCGGGCAGATCACCCTGGCCCTGGTAGACGCCGTTGCCGCCGTCACCGCCGGCGCCGCCGCCGCCGAACCACGCCGAGCCGTTGCCGCCGTCACCACCGTTGCCGCCGATGTGGGTGCCGTCGCCGCCGACGCCACCCGCGCCACCGACACCCAGCATCCACCCGATCCCGGCGCCACCGGCACCACCAATGCCGCCGGTCACCCCGTCGCCGCCGGCGCCACCGGTCCCACCGACGCCCATGTACCAGCCGCCGGCACCGCCGACACCCCCGGCGCCGCCCTCACCGCCGGTGCCACCGACACCGCCGTTGCCGAAGAACCCGGCCGCGCCACCGGCGCCACCGACGCCACCGACCGCGGTGTTGTCCCAGCCGGCCCCGCCGTCGCCGAACAACCAGCCGCCCGCACCGCCGGCGGCGTGTTCCTGCGTGCCGGCCGCACCGTCGCCGATCATCGCACCCAACCCCAGCGCCCCACTGAACTGGTTGAACCCGTCGATGATCGGCGCCATCCAGGAGCTGCTGACCAAGCTGTCGATGCCGGTGTACAGCGGGGTGTAGACCCAGTCGTGCACCATCCCCGTCAGGTCCGGGGCGAACAGGCTCGGCGACGCAGCCGCCGTCCCGGCCAGCAGTCCGTCCCACTGCGCCGGGTCGAAGAACGCCTCCCAGGCTGCCGGACTGAACACCGCATCCCAGTCCAGCCCGCCGGTCGTCACATCCACGAACGGCGCCACCGCCTGGTCGAACATGTCGTCGAAGACCTCGGCGGATGCCACCGGTGCGGCGGTCAGCGGCGCCACCCCGAACGCCAGGAACGCCCCGACCGCCGTACCCAACCCGACAACGCGACGATTCCGCTTGGCGCTGCACTGACGAGTCATCCTGGGTAGACCTCTTTCCGCGAAGGTGGCGACAACCGGTGTTGTCAACATAACAACTTGTTGGGAATATCGCTAATGTCACCTGAGAAAATAGGGGGTTCGTTCGGTAAATCGGTGGGCTCAGCTCCAGAGTCGATGGTGGCCGGCGTAGTAGTACGTGTATCCGGTGGTCAGCGCGCACACCAGGCTGGCGATCGCCAACATGTAGGTACCGCCGGCGACCAGGCCGATGAATCCACCGATCCCCGCGCCCACGACAAAGGCCCCGAAGAGCAGCAGGTATCCCAGCCAGTCGGTGAGTTCTCCCCCGGCATGGTGGCGCTCGATGCCCTGGCCCAACTTCACCAGCGTGCCCGTGACGTAGCTCAACGGGATCGACACCTCGCCGTGCTTGTCGACGAAAGTGGCGTTGAGTGCGCCGATACCGAACGTCATCAGCAAGATCGGGAAAAAGGGCAGCGGAAGCTCGGGGCCGCCCAACAGGGTGGCGTCGAGCACCGTGGCGAGCACCAGCGCCAACGTGGTCAACACGGTGGTGGAATACGGCCGCGTCGGCCAGAGATGGCGACGGCACAACGACGCGCTGACCACGCCGACGACGAACCCGACCAGGAGCAACGCGGCTGAGACCGCGAGCCACGGCGATGACGCTGCCCATCCGTCTTCGGCGTAGTAGCCCATCACCGCGCGCTGGGCATTGCCGGTCATGAAGGTCACGAAGTATCCGGCGGAATGGGTGAAGGCGGTAGCGCCCAACAGCCCCGCCAGCCCGGCCAATACCCACGACAGCTTCGTTTCACTGTCGTACCTGGGACGGGTACGCAGCGCCTCGGACTGCGGAGGCTGGGTGAGTTGAGCTGACTGGGCGCATCGCTCGCAGGAGATTTCATCGGGCACCAGTGTGTTCCTTTCACTCATTGAGATCTGTTGACTTCCTTGACATTCGGCCAGGCGGGACGGCATCCGCGCACCTGCTCAGGGCGGAACCCCCTTGGGATGCAGCAGGAATCACGAACCGTCGGCAAGCCGAACTACTCGTCCGGTGACACCATTTTCTGGGCACGGACCGGCCCTCGCCATGGTGTTTGACACCCATTTACGGGCGAATGTTTCGCGTATGTCCAAGACCGGTCGGCGAAATGGGCGCCTCGCCGGAATCGGATTCTCCTGCGTAGATTGGGCAGGTGAACGGCGATCGCAGACCCGGCGGGCCGCCGCGGCCTTGGGAGCAGCAGCCACCGCCTCGGCGCGAGCCGCCGCCGCTGCTGCACCGCCAGCCGTACCAGTCGCCGCAGGTACCGCCCGCGCGCCGACCGGCGCCCGTTCCGCCGCCGATCCAACGACGGGTGCCGCCGCCCGCTCCACCGCCACGACCGGCCGCGCCGCTTCGACCGCCGCCTCCTGCACCGCCGCCGCCACCGCAACGGCGGGTGCCACCGCCGCGTCCGGCCGGGTCTGTCCCGCCCCGCCCCCTGCGGCGCCGACGCCGATCCTGGCCGCGCCGGCTCGCGGTGCTCGCGGTGCTGGTGGTGCTGCTCGGAGCGGCCGGTGTGATCGGCGCCGGCGCCTGGCTCGACACGGCACTGCATCGCGCCGCGGTGTTCTCCGGTTACGCCGACCGGCCGGCGCAGGGCCGCGGTACGACGTGGCTGCTGGTCGGATCCGACAGCCGTGCCGACCTCACTGTCGAGCAGCAGCAGGAGCTGACCACCGGCGGAGACATCGGCAACGGGCGCACCGACACCCTGCTGCTCATCCACCTGCCGGGCCCGGGGTCCGACTCCCCGGCGACCGTGGTGTCCATTCCGCGGGACTCCTACGTGCCCATTCCCGGCTACGGGCACGAGAAGATCAACGCCGCCTTCACCCTCGGCGGGGCTCCGCTGCTGACCCGGACGGTCGAGCAGACCACCGGACTGCGGCTGGACCACTACATGGAGATCGGGTTCGGCGGGTTCGCCGCGCTCGTCGACGCACTCGGCGGGGTCACGCTCTGCCCCGACGAGCCGATCGACGACCCGCTGGCCGGATTGAACGTGCCGGCCGGCTGCCAGAAGCTGACCGGGCGGGAGGCCCTGGGTTATGTGCGCAGCCGGGCCACCCCACGCGCCGACCTGGACCGGATGGTCCACCAGCGGTTGTTCCTGTCCGCACTGCTGGCCCGCGCCACCGACCCGACGGTGTGGCTCAACCCGGTGCGGTGGTACACCGTGCCCCATGCCGCCGCGCATTCGGTGACGGTGGACGCCGGAGCGCGTGTGCTGGACCTGGCCGCCCTGGGCTGGGCGCTGCGCGGGCCCACCACGATGCTGACCGTGCCGGTCGGCGAGTTCACCTACACCGATGTCGGCGACGCGGTGGTCTGGGACCACGCGGCAGCTGGGCGACTATTCGACGCATTGAGCCGCGACGAGGCGCCCACAACCCACCCCGATAATTGACGCTGGTCGAATTAGTTGCGCGGCTTCGACCGAATTTAAGCCAAACCTATCTTTACTTAGGCAATGCTGCCCTGAGTAAGCCTCGCCTTGGGTGCGAACCCACTCTGACCAGGGGTAGTGTCGTGAACATGACCGGGAACGACAACCACACTTCGAAATTCCACGCGCTGCTTCAAGAGCAGATCTACCACGAATTCACGGCAGCGCAACAATACGTCGCGGTCGCCGTTTATTTCGACGGCAGCGATTTGCCGCAATTGGCGAAATTCTTTTACGCCCAGGCTGTCGAGGAACGCAGCCACGCGATGATGATGGTGCAGTATCTGCTCGACCGGGGCATCGCCGTCGAAATCCCCGGCACCGACGGGGTCCGCAACCGGTTCGACGCCCCGCGCGACGCCCTGGCGCTGATGCTCGACCAGGAGCACACCGTCACCGATCAGGTCAGCAGGCTGGCCAGCGCCGCCCGCGACGAAAGCGATCACCTCGGCGAACAGTTCATGCAGTGGTTCCTGCGCGAACAGGTCGAGGAGGTGGCCACCATGACCCGGCTGCTGCGGGTCGCCGACCGCGCCGGCCACAACATGTTCGAGCTGGAGAACTTCATCGCCCGCGAGGTCGGCACTCCGGCACCGGAGACCGGCGCGCCCCGGATCGCCGGCGGGTAGTCCCCGCGCTCACCCTGCCGATCAGCCCGCCCGCAACCGCGCCTTGGTTCGGGCGGGCTGATTCGTAGCGATCCACGCGACGCCGACGTCCCGGCAGAAGTCGACGTCTTCGTCGTCGTCGACGGTCCAGCAGTACAGCGCCCGGCCGCGGGCGGCCGCATGGTCCACCAATTCAGGGTGCTCGCGCAGCGTCTCGATCGATGGACCGATGGCGGTGGCCCCGACCGTGGTCGCCGCGCTCCCGCCCAGGTAGCGGGCCGCCTCGCCGAGCAGCACGGTCGGCAGCATTGGTGCGGCCCGGCGGATCCGCCACACCGCCGCCGCCGAGAACGACATGACCACCGCCCTCGACCGGCTCGCCGAGGCCGGCGCCGCGATCCCGAACCGCTGCAGCAGGGTGAGCACCTGGCGCTCGACCAAGGCGCCGTAGCGCACCGGATGCTTGGTCTCGATGAAGATCTTCACCGGCCGGTGCCAGTCCAGAACCATCGCCACCAGTGCATCGAGGGTGAGCAGACCGGTATCTCCATTGCCGGCGGCGGCTGGTGAGCCGGTCGGCGCGCCCTTGTGCCAGGCGCCGTAGTCCAGGCTCTGCAATTGCGACAGCGTCATCTCGCTGACCACCCCGGCACCCGTGGACGTCCGATCCACCGTCCGGTCGTGCACGCAGACCAGATGCCCGTCGCTGGTCAGTCGCACGTCGCATTCGACGCCGTCGGCGCCCTCCTGCAGCGCCAAGTCGTACGCGGCCAGGGTGTGTTCCGGACGATCGGCCGATGCGCCCCGGTGGGCGACCACGAACGGGTGCTTCGCCACCACATCGTCCGGCCGCACCATGGCCTTATGCTGCCGGTTCCCGCCCGTCGGACTCAAGAACCGCGGCCGGTGTCGCGCCGGTCAGCGTCCCCGAATCCGGCCCCGATTCCGGCGCGCCCGCCCCCCGAGCCCCCGGCGGCGGTGCCGGCGCGGCGACCCGCTCGTCGGCGACCACCACCCAGTGGTGGGCGGGCCGCCCCATCGACCGCTGTTCGAATCCCTCGACCACGCGGGCCGCGGCCACTACCGCGGCCAGCCCGAGCAGGTAGGCGAACACCGTCGCCACCATGTTGTCGGCGATGCCCTGGGCGTTGGCGGTCCAACTGGTGGCGGTCGCGAAGACGGCGGCCGCGGTGCTCGCCGCCCACACCAGCCACCACCGCACGATGGTTTTGCGCAGTGCGGCAATTCGGTCCTCGCGTTTGGCCAACTCCAGGACGTAGACCGGCGCCCAGGCCAGGTTGACCAACGGCACCAGGCAGCCGGCCCACAGTGCCCAGTCCGGACGCGACTCGGGCAGGTGCAATCGGGTGAACGCCGCCGATCGGCGAGCGCGCAGCCAACGGGTCAGCACCATCGCGCAGTAGATCACCGCCGCGATCGCGGCGAGGCCGGCCAGCCGGCCCAGCCACACCGCGCCGTCGGCGATCACGGGATGCAGCAGCCGGGTGCGGTTGACGATCATCAGCAGATAGATCAGCGTGTGCACCAGCGCAGCGATACCCAGCGCAGCGGTCGCGCCGCCGATCGCCTTCTCGATCACCCGCGGCGGCGGCGCCGCACTCTCCGGTTTCTGTCCCTGCGCTGCAACCGGACTCGGCGCACCCATCAGGGTCCAGCGCGGCATCACCGAGTAGCGCGGCGTGGGCCCGAGCGGACGCCGCGGCCGGCGCTGCGGAGGCGGCGGGCCGGGTCGCACCGCGATCCAGCGGTAACCCTGCCCCAGCCGGGGCGGCGACTCCGGAGGCGCGGCCGGCTGCACGGGGGGACCCGCAGGACCGGGCGCCGTCCAATGCAACTCGGCTTCCTGCTCGGGTGTCAGCGGCGCCCACAGCGCGCCGTTGCAGCGCGGGCACCAGGCCCGCCGCCGATCGCGCACGTTCCACCGCGTGCCGCACCGGGAGCACACCTGAATCACCGCACCAGCCTAGCGACGACCGCAAGGTCGACGGAGTCGACCGCTGGGGCACCTGCCGCTTGCGGGCGAGGGGCCGCCACCTTCGACACAGCGCCGATCGTCACGCTCGGCGCGAGACGTCGGCAACGGAGCCGGTGAAAAGCTCACCCGGGAGGGTCGGGACCCCGGCCAGCTACCACCAAGCTATCCACAGTTTCCACAGGTTTATCCACACATCCACAGGGTGGCGATACGGGCGGTGAGGTGCCATTTGTGCGCCATTGAACACACCGGCTGTGGATAACGCGCCGCCGGTGAAGTGAGCTGACTAACAGCCCCGGGCGAAATCTCTTGATTCGCTAACCAGCTGCCGCCGGGCGCGCGATCCGCATTTCTGGCGAGAGGGGTGCATCGATGCGGGCGAGCCGGACGGTACCGGTCGAATTTTTCCACCCAGCGGGCGAAGCGCTATGATCGTCGTCACAGATCGGCTGTGATGCGCCTCACGTGGATGGGCGCACAGTGAGGTTGGGGGGCACAGGGATGTTGGGGGCAGCGGAATGACGGCACACCCGATAGGACCGCAGCCCGTGGCTACGGCGACGGGCTGGCATGCGGGGTCGTCGATCTACCGGCGCGGCTACCTGGTGGCCTCACTGCGCGCCGGTCTGATCGCATTGGTGTTGCTGACAATCCTGATGGCGCTCGTCCTGAACTGAACGCCGGGCTCCCGACCGCCGCCGCACGACGGCGCGACCCCTTGTTGCGGTACATCCGGCGGTGGAGCAATGTGGATCGAGGTAGCTCCACCGCACCGCGTCCGCGTCGATGGGTGGGGTGCCGCTGGAGTGTCAACGCGAGTCGACAATGATCAACGGTGATCGACACCGGATCAGGACCGTTCGAAGGAAGGAACCCCGTGGCCGACTACACCTTGCCCGACTTGGACTGGGATTACGGAGCCCTTGAGCCGCACATCTCGGGCCAGATCAACGAGCTGCACCACAGCAAGCACCACGCCGCCTACGTGGCCGGCGCCAACGGCGCACTGGCCAAGCTCGAAGAGGCGCGCGCCAACGACGACCACGGCGCCATCTTCCTGAACGAGAAGAACCTGGCATTCCACCTGGGTGGCCACGTCAACCACTCGATCTGGTGGAAGAACCTGTCCCCCAACGGCGGTGACAAGCCGACCGGCGAACTGGCCGCTGCCATCGACGACGCGTTCGGCTCGTTCGACAAGTTCCGTGCGCAGTTCACCGCCGCGGCCAACGGGCTGCAGGGTTCGGGCTGGGCGGTGCTCGGCTACGACACCCTGGGCGGCAAGCTGCTGACCTTCCAGCTCTACGACCAGCAGGCCAACGTGCCGCTGGGCATCATCCCGCTGCTGCAGGTCGACATGTGGGAGCACGCCTTCTACCTCCAGTACAAGAACGTCAAGGCGGACTACGTCAAGGCGTTCTGGAACGTCGTCAACTGGGCGGACGTGCAGTCACGGTTCGCGGCCGCCACGTCGAAGACCTCGGGGCTGATCTTCTAGCCGCACAGTCGCACTACCGACAAAGGTGGGGCGTCGCGCCATTGGCGCGGCGCCCCACCTGTCGTTTCCTCACCGATTCGTTATCCGGCGCCCCGTCGTGTCTCCTTGCACCTGTCCGGCGGTTGTCGCATGCTGCCAGGCAACCCACCCGCTGAAATGCAGGCGAGCCAGTAACGCGGAGGGTGCGCGATGGAGACGACAGGGTCCGGCCGGGCGATCGAAGTCGCCCCGTTTCATTCTCACGGCGAGCTGCACGGCTTCGTGGTCTTCGGCCGCTGGCCGGATTCCACCAAAGAGTGGGCGCAACTGCTCGGTATCGCGGTCCGGGTCGCGTCCATGCCCGGATTACTCTCCACCACAACGGTGTTCGGCACCCGAGAGGAACTCGCCGACACTCCTGGTCCGGGCTCGGTCGGACTGCTGATGGCCGAGGGCACCATTTCCGGCAGAAGTGCGATCGCGCCGGGATACTTCGCCGACCATCAGCCGTCGGCACTGCTGATGCTGCACCCGCCTTCGGAAACCATTCCCTCCCTGCCGGAGTGCCGGGGCGCGGCGTCGGGATGCGTACTGCTTCCCGGCCTGCCCTACCTGGGTCTGGAACACCGGGCGGCCTGGGTCGAGGCCGAATCCGACGGCACCATCACATCGATGGTGAGCCGGGTCGGTGTCGATCCGGTCAGCCACCCCGACACCGCTGTTCTGGCCATGCTCCTTGCCGCATAAGGTAATTCGAATCCCATGATCCGCCGGCCGGATCATTCGATTCGGATTCCCGAAATCCCGCTCGCACTGGCGCACCGGCCGGGGAGTCACTAGCCTCGGCAGCTGTCGAAAGGGCACGCCGCATGCTTGCCGCCATGTTGATCAGCCTCGGGGTGGTCTTCCTCGCCGAACTCGGCGACAAGTCACAGTTGATCACCATGTCCTACGCGCTGCGGCACCGCTGGTGGGTGGTGCTCAGCGGCGTGGGCATCGCCGCGTTCGCCGTCCACGGCATCTCGGTGACCGTCGGGCACTTCCTGGGCCTGACGCTGCCCGCTCGCCCGATCGCCGCGGTGGCCGGCGTCGCCTTCCTCGGATTCGCGGCCTGGACGTGGCGGGAGGGCAACACCGGCGAGGGCGGGGACACCCCGGTCCGCGAGCCGCGGTTTGTGCTGTTCGCCGTGGTGTCCTCGGTGCTGCTGGCCGAACTGGGCGACAAGACGATGCTGGCGACGGTGGCGCTGGCCAGTGACCGTAACTGGCTCGGGGTATGGCTCGGCGCGACGATCGGCATGGTGCTGGCCGACGCGGTGGCGATCGCGGTCGGAGTGGTGTTGCATCGCCGACTGCCGGAGAGCCTGCTGCACAGCGCGGCCGCGCTGCTCTTCCTGGCTTTCGGCCTGTGGATGCTGCTCGACGAGGTGCTCGAGCAACGCCCGGTGGCAGTGGCATCGATTGTCGTAGTGCTGCTGCTGGCGCTCGGGGCGGCGCTTCGGCAGGCCCCCTTGCGTCGTTCCGGGCAGGCTGCGGGAGACGATTCGGCGGGGCGGTAGCAAAGCCCGCTAAAAGTTGGACGGGCGGTGCAAACTTCACTTCGCCGGAGGGCCGTCCAGCGCCGAGGACTGACTGTCCGCTTGTCGCGCGGACTGCCGGCCACCTACGGCGACGGAATTATGCTTGGTACGCCACAAAAACTGCCACCGAAATGACCGATGTGACCGGTGACTAAGTGCGCGAAAGGGTCGGTTCAAATCAAGATCGAATTGGCCGGAGAATCACCCTTGGTTGTGTCGGTATCTATGGCTACGATGAATCAGCAAATCATCAGACGTGACGGCGAACCCCCCGCCGACCGTTTACCGACCGCCTGCCGACCCCCTGGAGGTCCTATCGATGAGCGCGACTTTCGCTGTCCGCTTGAACCGCCTTTTCGACGTCGTCTATCCGCCCGGACGAGGACCGCACACCTCCGCCGAGGTGATCGCGGCACTCAAAGCGGAGGGCATCACCATGTCTGCCCCTTACCTGTCCCAGCTCCGTTCCGGCAACCGAACGAACCCGTCGGTGGCCACTATGGCCGCGCTGGCCAACTTCTTCCGGATCAAGCCCGCGTTTTTCACCGACGACGATTACTACGCCAAGCTCGATTCCGAATTGTCCTGGCTGGACGGTGTCCGCGACGCCGGCGTCCGGCGCATCGCGACGAATTCCATCGGGCTGTCGCTGGAATCCCAGAAGGATGTGCTGGAGCGGATCGATGAGCTGCGCCGCAAGGAGCACCTCAGCGCCTGAGGCACCGGCACCGCCATTAGGGTTGGCTTGATCGGTTCCAGCGAGACACCGGGAGGCGGCCGCGATGGGCCTGTTCAGAAAACGCAAGAGCCGCGCGACCCGGCGTGCCGAGGCACGCGCGCTGAAGGCCGGCGCCAAACTTGAGGCACGGCTGGCCGCCAAGGGCGAGACAAAGCGCTTCAAAGCCACCCAGCGCGCCGACGCCCGGGCCTTGAAGGCGCAGCTGAAATCCGAGCGGAATCGCGACCGCACCACACTCAAGGCGGCCGAGAGCCAGCTCAAGGCTGCCCGCGACGGGAAGCTGCTGTCGCCCGCGCGTATCCGCCGGACCCTGGTGGTGTCGAGGATGCTGGCGCCCATTGTGGTGCCGGTGGTGTACCGGGCCGCCATGGCGGTGCGGGGCCTGATCGACGAGCAGCGAGCCGCCCACCTCGGGGTTCCGCTGGCCCGTGTCGGCGAGTTCTCCGGTACCTCGAACACTGCGCGGCTCTCGGCGCGGATCGCCGGGGCGGAGAAGACACTGCGTGAGGTCTCCGACCGCAAGCCCAAGGACGCCGAGACCAAGCAGTTTGTCGCGGCGATCACCGACCGGTTGAGCGACCTCGCCACCGCCGTGACGGCCATCGAGACCATGCCGGGCGATCGGCGCCGGGTCGGCTACGCCTCGATCAGCGAGCAGCTCGACGGTATCGACGCCGACGTGATGGCCCGGCTGGGGCTGTCCTCATGAGCCCGGCGGTTCAGCGAGACACGACGGAGGAGAGGCGAAGCTGGGACCGCCGCATGAGCGCCGCGGTTCAGCGAGACACGACGGAGGAGAGGCGAAGCTGGGACCGCCGCATGAACTTCGCGAGCCGGGCGTGCGCAGTGGTCGCCGCCATCGCCGTCGCCGGTTCGATCGCCGGTACCGCGCCGGCCTGGGCCCATGTACACGCCAGCAGTCCCGGCGCGGTCCGCGGCAACTTCGCGATGGTCACCTTCGAGGTTCCCAACGAGTCGCCGACCGGTTCTGCCACAACGGAACTCACCGTGACACTGCCTGACGTGGCGGCGGCGCGCACCGAGACCAAGCCGGGCTGGACCGCTCGGCTGGACCGCGACGCCAAGACCGGCGTGGTGCGGTCAGTCACCTGGACCGCAGCGCCCGGCGCCGGCATCGGTGCCGACCAGTTCGGGCTGTTCCAGATCAAGATGAAACTGCCCGACACCGAGACCGTGGACTTCCCCTCGGCACAGGGCTACGCCGACGGGACCGTGGTGCGCTGGGACCAGTCGCCGCCGCCTGGCGGCGGCGAGGCCGAGCACCCGGTGCCCTCGCTGCACCTGGCGAAGGGGCCGGCACAGGCACCCGAACACCACGCGCAGCACCCGGCTCCGTCGGTCTCCGCCGCACCGGCACCGACCGATGAATCGCAGGCCGGTGAGCACCCGGGCGGGCACGCCGACAACCCGGCCCGGCTGCTCGGCGGTGCCGCGCTGCTGGTCTCCGCGCTGGCCGCTGCCTTCGCCCTGAGCCGGCGGCGGGCATGACGCGGGCCGGGCGGCTGGCGTGCGCGGGCCTGTTCGCGCTGACCATGCTGTTGGTGCCGGTGGCGCCCTCCGGGGTGGCCGGCGCGCATGCCGTGCTGGTGTCAACGGACCCGGTCGGCGGCGCCGAGGTGTCCCGCGGGCCGGAACGGGTCAGTGCCACCTTCAACGAGCAGCTGCAGACCAGCTTCGCGGCCATGACGGTGGTCGGTCCCGACGGGCACCTGTGGTCCACCGGCGAAACGCAGGTTCGCGGTGCGGTCGCCAGCGTCGCCGTCCGCCCACTCGGGCCGGCGGGCATCTACACCGTCAACTACCGCGTCACCTCCGCGGACGGCCATGTGGTGTCCGGCTCGTGGCCGTTCCAGCTGACGGTGGCCGGAACGGGTGAGCCCGGGCCGGCGGTCTCCGACCACAGCGCCCCGACACCGCCGCTGCCCCGCCGCTACGCGGACCCCGGGGATGACCTGCCGATTTGGCCGTTCGTGGCCGGTGCGGTGGCACTTGTCGGGGCCGGTCTGTGGCTGAATCGGCGCCGGTCCTGATCGCTGCCGATCGGTGACCATCGGCGGATGCTGGCATGATGGGCAACGTTGCCGGTGTTGCCGAGTTGATCTGAGACCAGAACCCCGCAGAGGAGCCGCCGTATGACCGACCCGCAGGGCCAACCCGATCACGAATCCGCCGCTGCGCCTGAGCCCGCCGAACCCGCAGCTCCTGCCGCAGCCGGCCAGCCGGCCGACCCGCAGCCCGAGGCTCCGGCCGCACCGCCGGCCAAGAAGGCCGCCAAGAAGGCGCCCGCCACTCCGCCGGCCAAGAAGGCAGCGAAGAAGGCTCCGGCTAAGAAGGCCGCCGCCAAGAAGGCACCCGCGAAGAAGGCTCCGGCCAAGAAGGCACCCGCTCCGGCTCCCGCACCCGCGGCCACCAATGGCGCGGGCAAGCTCGCCGATGGCGCTAAAGAGACTGCGGCGCAAGCTAAGTCGACGGTAGAGGCGGCCCGCAACCCGCTCGCCGTGGCACCGTCGCCGTCCGGGCAGTCGCCCGTTCCGCTGCTGGCCGCCGGCATCCTCGCCCTGTTCGGGCTGCTGCTGCTCCGCCGGCTGCTCCACGCACGCCGCGGTTGAGTTCGGCCGTGCCCGCCGCCTTCCGACCCACCGCCGATCTGGTCGATGACATCGGCGCCGACGTGCGCAGCTGTGACATCCAGTTCCGCCAGCTGGGCGGGCGCACCGAGTTCGTCGGACGGATCAGCACTGTGCGCTGCTTTCAGGACAACGCCCTGCTCAAGTCGGTGCTCTCCGGCCCCGGCGACGGTGGGGTGCTGGTGATCGACGGCGCCGGGTCGCTGCACACCGCACTTGTCGGCGACGTCATCGCCGAACTGGGCCGCGCCAACGGCTGGTCCGGGCTGATCGTGAACGGCGCCGTGCGGGATGCCGCAACGCTGCGCACCCTCGACATCGGCATCAAGGCGCTGGGCACCAATCCCCGCAAGAGCACCAAGACCGGCGCCGGTGAACGCGACGTCGTCGTCGAACTCGGCGGAATCAGCTTCGTCCCCGGCGACATCGCCTACAGCGACGACGACGGAATCGTGGTCGTGGGCTAGCCGTGTCGTTGCCGACTCAGCCCGACAGCCTGGCATCCCGTTGGAACGCGATCCGGCAGCGGGTCGTCGCAGCGTGTCAGGACGCCGGGCGCGACCCGGCGGAGGTCTCGATCCTGCCGGTGAGCAAGACCTTCGGCCCGGAGATGATCCGCTCGGCGGTGGATCTGGGCCTGCACCGGTTCGGCGAGAACAAGGTTCAGGAGATCCGGGACAAGTTCGAGCCGCTGGGCGACTGCGGGATCGATTGGGTGATGATCGGGCATCTGCAGACCAACAAGGCCGGCGTGGTGGCGCGCCTGGCCGCTGAGGTGCAGTCACTGGACCGACCCAAGCTCGCCGCGGCGCTGGACCGGCACCTGCGCGCCGAGAATCGCATCATCGACGTGCTGGTACAGGTCAAGACCTCCGACGAGCCCAGCAAGTACGGCCTGGAGCCCGATCGGCTTCTGCCGTTCCTCGATGAGCTGGCCGGCTATCCCACCTTGCGGGTGCGGGGTTTGATGACGCTGGCCATCAACACCTCCGACCCCGAGACGGTCCGCGGCTGCTTCCGCCGGCTGCGCGAGCTGCGGGATACCGCGGCCGAACATGGCCACGAGGTGCCGCGGTTGTCGATGGGAATGAGCGGGGACTTTCCCCTGGCGATCGCCGAGGGTGCCACCGAGGTGCGGATCGGGACCGCGATCTTCGGGTCCCGACCCTACCCCGACTCCTACTACTGGCCAGAGAGCCGCTAGGCGTTGACCGGTGCCCGGTGCTTGCTGAACTTCAGCGACTTCTCGTCCACCTTGCCGTGCCGGATCAGCCGTAGGTCCAGCAGATAGTTCTGCTTGAGCCGCCACGGGGCCTCCGAGCCCGAACGCGGCAGCTCGTCCATCGCCCGGCGGAAGTAGCCGGGGCTGAAGTCCATGAACGGCTCTTCCTTCACCGCGGCACCGGGGTGCTGGGCCTCGACCCGGTCGAAACCGTTGTCATCCATGTAGTTGAGCACCCGGCAGACGAACTCCGAGACCAGGTCGGCCTTGAGCGTCCACGACGCATTGGTGTAGCCAAAGGTCACCGCGGCGTTGGGCACGCCGGAGAACATCAAGCCCTTGTAGGTCATCGCCTTGGGCAGATCGATCGGCTCGCCGTTGCGCAGCAGCGACGCCCCGCCCAGCAGCTGCATGTTCAGGCCGGTCGCGGTGATGATGATGTCGGCGTCGAGTTCCTGGCCGGAGTTCAGCCGAATCCCGGTCTTGGTGAACGTATCGATCGTGTCGGTGACGACATCCGCCTTGCCGCTGCGGATGGTCTTGAACAGGTCGCCGTTGGGCGCCAAGCACAACCGCTCGTCCCAGGGGTTGTACCGCGGCCCGAAGTGCTTCTGCACGTCGAAGCCTTCCGGCAGCCGGTGCTTGGCCATCGTCATCAGCGTCTTGCGCATGTACTTCGGGAACTTCCGCGCCAGCTGGTACTGGAGGGTGCTGAAACCGATCGCCTTCCAGCGGTTGGCGAAGTGCGCCGCTTTGGTCGGCAGGAACCGGTTTGCCTGCACGGCGAACGGGTCGACCAGGGGCAGCGCACCGATGTAGGTCGGCGAACGCTGCAGCATGGTCACATGCCCGGCCCCGGAATTGGCCAGTGCGGGGATCAGTGTCACCGCGGTGGCGCCGCTGCCGATCACCACGATCTTCTTGCCGGCGTAGTCCAGGTCCTCCGGCCAGTGCTGCGGGTGCACGATGGTGCCGGCGAAGTCCGTGGCGCCGGGGAACTCCGGCGAGTAGCCCTCGGCGTAGTTGTAGTAGCCGCTGCACGCGAACACGAACGACGCGGTGATCTGCTCCTGCTGACCGTTGTTGTCGACGGTGACCGTCCACTGGTTGTCGGCGTCGGACCAGTCGGCCGAGACGACCCGGTGCTGGTAGCGGATGTGCTTGTCGATGCCGTTCTCGGTGGCGGCCTCGTTGATGTAGTTCCAGATGTCCGCCCCGTCGGCGATCGAGTGCGCCGACCGCCACGGCTTGAACCGGAAGCCCAGGGTGAACATGTCGGAGTCCGACCGGATGCCGGGGTACTTGAACAGGTCCCAGGTGCCGCCGAGGTTCTCCCGACTTTCCAGGATGGCGTAGCTCTTGCTCGGGCAGCGGTCCTGCAGGTGCCAGGCCGCGCTGATACCGGAGATGCCGGCGCCGACGATCACAACATCGAGGTGTTCAGTCATGACGCCAGATTATCAACGGGGTGTTGAGTCGGTCAACACCCTGTTGAGTAAATCAACATCGTGTAAAGTAGCGTCCATGGCCAGTCCCAATGCGACCCGTCACGGACGCCGCGCAGCGCGGCCGTCCGGCGACGATCGGGAGCTGGCGATCCTGGCCACCGCCGAACGGCTGCTCGAGCAGCGCCCGCTGGCCGAGATCTCCGTCGACGACCTGGCCAAAGGCGCCGGGATCTCCCGGCCCACCTTCTACTTCTATTTCAAGTCCAAGGACGCGGTGCTGCTCTCACTGCTGGAGCCGCTGATCGCGGCCGCCGACTCGGAGTTCGTCGGGGCGGTGCAACGGCTGCCGACCGACCCGCGCCGGATCTGGCGCAGCGGGATCAAGGCGTTTTTCATCGCGTTCAGCTCGCACCGGGCGATCGCCCGGGCCGGCACCGAGGCGCTGGCCACCAGCCCGGAATTCAAGGCGATGTGGAACGGCTTCATGCGGAAATGGATCGAGCAGACCGCCGCGATGATCACCGCCGAACGTGAGCGCGGCGCCGCGCCGACGACCATCGACGCCCTGGATCTGGCGACGTCCCTGAATCAGATGAACGAGCGCACCATGATGGCGGCGCTGGTGGCCGAGCAGCCCTCGGTGCCCCACGAGAAGGTGGTCGACACGTTGACCCACGTCTGGGTCAGCAGCATCTACGGCCAGGCGTCCTAAAGGCCCCTCAGAACTGGGCGGCGCCGAATCCTGCCAGCAGCACCGCGAATCCGCCGATCTCGCCGAGGATGAGCAACAACATGCCCACGCGCAGGAACCAGCCGCCTGACTCGAATTGGTTGGTGGTGTCGCGCAGTGCGCCGTGCAGCATGTAGCTGCCGATCGCGGTCACGAAGAAGTACACCACCACCATCGCCGCGGTCATGTTCACCCAGGTCGGCCAGCCGCTGAGCTCGACGAACACCGCGACCAACAGGGTGGCGAAGGAATACATCAACGCCGCCCGATGTGCGATGTCGACGTAGACGTGTGCCTGGTGGTTCTCCGAGGTGACTATCTGCTGGTATTTCCAGACGCCCAGCAGCAGCGCCAGCAGGAAGATCAGACCAGCTGCCAGCAGGGTCACCTTGGTATCGATTCCCAGAGCCATCAGCACACCCGTGAGCCTAACCCGACGGTGATTTTCCTTCGCCGAGCCGGGGGAACGGGAAAGCACTAGGCTCGATTGGATGCGTTTCGCATTCAAAACCTCACCGCAGAACACCACCTGGTCCGACATGCTGGCCGTCTGGCAGGCCGCCGACGATATCGACGTCTACGAGTCCGGCTGGACGTTCGACCACTTCTATCCGATCTTCACCGATTCCACCGGGCCGTGCCTGGAGGGCTGGACGACGCTGACCGCGTTGGCCCAGGCCACCACCCGGTTGCGGTTGGGCACCCTGGTCACCGGAATCCACTACCGGCACCCGGCTGTGCTGGCCAATATGGCTGCCGCGCTGGACATCATCTCCGGCGGTCGGCTGGAGTTGGGGATCGGTGCGGGCTGGAACGAAGAGGAGTCCGGTGCCTACGGCATCGAGTTGGGCAGCATCAAAGAGCGCTTCGACCGCTTCGAGGAGGCCTGCGAGGTGCTGGTCAGCCTGCTCAGTCAGGAGACGACCGACTTCGACGGTCGCTACTACCAGCTCAAGGCCGCTCGCAACGAGCCCAAGGGCCCGCAGCGTCCGCACCCGCCGATCTGCATCGGCGGCAGCGGTGAGAAACGCACTCTGAAGATCACCGCGCGTTACGCCCAGCACTGGAACTTCGTCGGGGGCACACCGGAGGAGTTCGCCCGCAAGCGCGACGTGCTGGCCTCGCACTGCGCCGACATCGGCCGGGATCCGAAGGAGATCCGGCTGTCGGCGCACCTGCGGCTGGAGCCGAATCGCGACTACCGCAAGGTGGTCGACGACGCGGCGGCGCTCGGCGCGCACGGCCTGGATCTGGCGATCGTCTACCTGCCGGTGCCGTATGACCCGGGCGTTCTGGAGCCGCTGGCCGAGACGATTCGGGATTCGGGGTTGTTGGTCTGAGTCGCCCGCTGACCACGGCCAGCAAACACCGTCAGGGCAGAGCGCCCCGCAGACCAACGCCGCCTAGGTGGCGAAGCGCAACAGTTCGTCGGCGGTGATCAGCCGTTCGTGCTTGGCCGGAAACTCGCGACTCCTGCGCGGATGGCGCAACAGTGACCAGGCCATACGGCCCATCCGGTATCGGTATATCGGGTTGATGTGCACGGCGCTGACCCCCGCCCTGGCTCGGACCAGATTGGAATAGTACGGACCACGTCCACGCGTCGTTGAACGCGATGCCCTATAGCCGACCATTAGACACCCGACATCCGGCAAACAAGATCCAACTCGCCGCATTGTGATGCAGAAGTTATCTATGTGACTGTTGCGGTATCGAGCGGGATCCGATCGACCTTGGAGCCGACCAGTGCGCCGTCAGCGGATCGGCGCCGCAGTCGGCTCGATCGGGGCCGGCAGTGCGGTGGTGCCCATCAGATACCGGTCGACGCCGGCCGCCGCGGCGCGGCCTTCGGCGATCGCCCAGACGATCAGGGACTGCCCGCGGCCCATGTCGCCGGCCACGTAGACGCCCGGCACCCCGGTTGCGTACCCACCGTCGCGCGCCACGTTGCCGCGGTCGGTGAACTCCACCCCCAGGTCCGTCAGCAGCGCCGACCGTTCCGGGCCCACGAATCCCATGGCCAGCAGCACCAGATCGGCCTCGAGCTCGAAGTCGGTCCCGTCCACCTTCTCGAAACCTCCATTGCGGCGGCGCACCTCGTGGGCGCGCAGCCCCGTCACCTGGCCGTCGCGGCCGACGAACTCCTCGGTGTTGACCGCGAACACCCGCTCCCCGCCTTCCTCGTGCGCGGCGCTGGTCCGCATGATCAGCGGATAGGTCGGCCACGGCGTCGAGGCGTCGCGGTTCTCCGGCGGGCGCGGCATGATCTCGAACTGGTGCACCCCGGTCGCGCCCTGGCGATGCACGGTCCCCAGACAGTCCGCGCCGGTGTCGCCGCCGCCGATGATGATCACCTTCTTGCCCGCCGCGGTGATCGGCGGCTCGGGCAGATCGCCGGCCTGCACCCGGTTCGCCCACGGCAGGTACTCCATCGCCTGGTGGATTCCGCCGAGCTCACGGCCCCGGATCGGCAGGTCGCGCCAGGCGGTGGCGCCGCCGGCCAGCACCACGGCGTCGAAGTCGCTGCGCAACTGATCGGCCGTCACGTCCACCCCGACGTTCACGCCCGCGGCGAACACGGTGCCTTCGGCGGCCATCTGCGCCAGCCGCCGATCCAGGATGCGCTTCTCCATCTTGAATTCCGGTATGCCGTAACGCAGCAGCCCGCCGATGCGGTCGTCACGCTCGAACACCGTCACCGCGTGCCCGGCCCGGGTGAGCTGCTGGGCGGCGGCCAGCCCGGCCGGACCGGAGCCCACCACCGCGACCGCCTTCCCGGTGCGCACCGACGGCATAATCGGTTCCGCCCAGCCCTCTTTGAAACCCCGCTCCACGATCTCGTATTCGACCTGCTTGATCGTGACCGGCGGCTGGTTGATGCCCAGCACGCAGGCCGGCTCGCACGGTGCCGGGCAGAGCCGGCCGGTGAAGTCCGGGAAGTTGTTGGTGGCGTGCAGCCGGTCGAACGCCTCGCGCCAGCGCCCGGTGCGCACCAGGTCATTCCACTCCGGGATCAGGTTTCCCAGCGGACAACCGGTGTGGCAGAACGGGATACCGCAGTCCATACAGCGGCCCGCCTGCTGGCGCACCGCGTCCTCGGCGAACTCCTCGTACACCTCGTTCCAGTCACCGAGTCGCTCGGCGACCGGGCGCCGCTGCGGCAGGATGCGCAGGGGAAATTTGATGAAACCTCTCGGATCAGCCATGAGCTGCCGCCATGATCGCCTCGTTCGGGTCGGTGCCGCTCTCCTTGGCCTCGGCTACCGCCGCGAGCACCCTGCGGTAGTCGCGTGGCATCACCTTGACGAAGTGGCGGCTCTGGTTGAGCCAGTCGCCCAGGATCGCCCGGGCAGGTGCGGAGTCGGTGGCCTCGGCGTGCTCGCTCAGGATGCCGCGCAGCCAGGTGAGGTCGTCGGAGTCGAAGTCGTCGAAGTCGTCGAGATCCACCATCTCGGTGTTGAGGCAGCCGCCGATGTGCCGGCCGGGGTCGTAGAGGTACGCCACGCCCCCGGACATGCCGGCGGCGAAGTTACGCCCGGTGCGGCCCAGCACCACCACCTTGCCGCCGGTCATGTATTCGCAGCCGTGGTCGCCGACACCCTCGACCACCGCCACTGCCCCGGAGTTGCGGACCGCGAATCGTTCACCGGCCACTCCCCGCAGAAACGCCGTACCGCTGGTGGCGCCGAACAGGATCACGTTGCCGCCGATGATGTTGTCCTCGGCGACATAACCGTCCGGTGCGTCAAGCGGTGGGCGAATCACGATCCGGCCGCCGGACAGGCCCTTGCCGACGTAGTCGTTGGCGTCGCCGAAGACCCGCAGCGTCATCCCGGACGGCAGGAACGCTCCGAAGCTGTTGCCGGCTGATCCGGTGAAGGTGATGTCGATGGTGTCATCGGGCAGGCCTTGGGCACCATAGGCTTTGGTGACTTCGTAGCCGAGCATCGTGCCGACGGTCCGATTGACGTTGGAGATCTCGGAGCTGAACCGCACCGGGGTCCCGGCGTCCAGGGCTTCGCGGCTCATCACGATCAACTGTTGATCCAGGGCCTTGTCCAAGTCGTGGTCCTGGCCAGAGCTGCAGTACAGATCCTGATTCATGAACGCCGAATCCGGCTCGTGCAGCACCGCCGCCAGATCCAGCTTGTGGGCCTTCCAGTGCGCGCGGGCCAACGTGGTGTCCAGCGCGTTGACCTGCCCGACGGCCTCGTTGATGGTGCGGAATCCCAGGGCGGCAAGGTATTCGCGAACCTCCTCGGCGATGAACCAGAAGAAGTTCTCGACGAACTCGGGCCGGCCGGTGAAGCGCCGGCGCAGCTCGGGGTTCTGGGTGGCCACCCCGACGGGACAGGTGTCCAGGTGGCAGACCCGCATCATGATGCAGCCCGACACCACCAGCGGCGCGGTCGCGAAGCCGAACTCCTCGGCGCCCAGCAGCGCCGCGATCACCACGTCGCGCCCGGTCTTGAGCTGACCGTCCACCTGCACCACGATCCGGTCCCGAAGACCGTTGAGCAGCAACGTCTGCTGCGTTTCGGCCAGCCCCAGCTCCCACGGCGCCCCGGCGTGCTTCAGTGAGGTCAGCGGCGCCGCACCGGTACCGCCGTCGTGCCCGGAGATCAGCACCACGTCGGCGTGCGCCTTGGACACCCCGGCGGCCACCGTCCCGACCCCGTTCTCGGCGACCAGCTTCACGTGGATGCGCGCGGCCGGGTTGGCGTTCTTCAGGTCGTAGATCAGCTGCTTGAGGTCCTCGATGGAATAGATGTCGTGGTGCGGCGGAGGTGAGATCAGCCCGACACCGGGGGTGGCGTGGCGAACCTCGGCGATCCACGGGTACACCTTGTTGCCCGGAAGCTGGCCGCCCTCACCGGGTTTGGCTCCCTGGGCGATCTTGATCTGCAGATCGGTGCAGTTGACCAGGTAGTCGCTGGTCACGCCGAACCGGGCGGAGGCCACCTGCTTGATCGCGCTGCGCCGCCAGTCGCCGTTCGGGTCGGGCTGGTAGCGGTCGGCGTGCTCGCCGCCCTCGCCGCAGTTCGACCGGCCGCCGATCCGGTTCATCGCGATCGCCAGCGTCTCGTGCGCCTCGGCGGAGATCGAGCCGTAGCTCATCGCGCCGGTGGCGAACCGCTTGACGATCTCGGTCGCCGGCTCCACCTCGTCGATCGGAACCGGTGGCCGCTGCCCGACTTTGAACTTCAGCAGGCCGCGCAGGGTGGCCAATTGCTCACTCTGGTCGTCGACCAACGCGGTGTACTCCTTGAACACCGCGTATTGGCCGGTGCGCGTGGAGTGCTGAAGTTTGAACACCGTCTCCGGGTTGAACAGGTGGTACTCGCCCTCGCGGCGCCACTGGTATTCACCCCCTACCGGCAACTCGCGGTGGGCGCGCTCCTCGGGACGGTCCAGATAGGCCAGCCCGTGCCGGGCCGCCACGTCGGCGGCGATGTCGTCGAGGGTGATGCCGCCGATCGGGCAGAACAGGCCGGTGAAGTAATCGTCGAGCACGTCCTGGGAGATGCCGACCGGCTGAAACAGTTGCGCGCCGGTGTAGGAGGCCCGCGTCGAGATGCCCATCTTGGACATCACCTTCAGCACGCCCTTGGCCGCGGCCTTGGCGTAGTTGGCCACCGCCTGCTCGTGGTCGACTCCCTCGATAAGGCCCCGATCGAACATGTCCTCGACCGACTCGAACGCCAGGTACGGGTTGACGGCGGCAGCGCCGAAACCGATCAAGGCCGCCAGGTGGTGCACCTCACGGGCGTCGCCGGACTCCACCACCAGGCCCACCTTGGTGCGGCTGCGCTCGGCAACCAGGTGATGGTGCACGGCGGCGGTGGCCAGCAGGGACGGGATGGGCGCCAGCGTCTCGTCCGACTCCCGGTCGGAGATCACCAGGAAGGAGGCGCCGCCGGCGATCGCCACCGAGGCCTGCTCACAGACCCGCTGCAGTGCCGCACGCAATCCGTCCCCGCCCTCGGCCACCGGGTAACGGCAGTCGATGACGGCGGTGGACAGCCCGTGCCTGCCCCTCGTACCGATCCGCTGATCGGGGTCCAACTTGACCAGTTTCGCCAGATCGGAGTTGCTCAGGATCGGCTGGGGCAGCACCACCTGGCGCCAGGTGGGCTCGGCGGTGTTGAGCAGGTCACCCTCGGGCCCCACGGCGCCCTGCAGGCTGGTGACCACTTCTTCGCGAATGGCGTCCAGCGGCGGATTGGTCACCTGGGCGAACATCTGCTGGAAGTAGTCGTACAGCATTCGGGGCCGTGCCGAGAGAACTGCGACCGGGGTGTCGGTGCCCATCGACCCGATCGGCTCGGCGCCGGAGCGGGCCATCGGCGCGAGCACCAGGTTGAGCTCCTCGTAGGTGTAGCCGAACACCTGCTGCCGCAACAGCACCCGGTGGTGCTCCATCCGCGGGGCGTCGCCCGGCGGCAGCTGTTCGATCGGGATCAGCGCCTCGTCGATCCACTCCTGGTACGGGCGCTGCGCCGCCAGCGTGGACTTGATCTCGTCGTCGGAGATGATCCGGCCGGCGGCGGTGTCCACCAGGAACATCCGGCCCGGCTGCAGCCGCTGCCGGTGCACCACGGTGGCCGGATCCAGGTCGAGCACGCCGGCCTCGGAAGCCATCACCACCAGCCCGTCGTCGGTGACCCAGATCCTCGACGGCCGAAGGCCGTTGCGGTCCAACACCGCGCCCACCAAGGTTCCGTCGGTGAAGGTCATCGAGGCCGGGCCGTCCCATGGCTCCATCAACGAGTCGTGGTACTCGTAGAAGGCCCGCAGGGCGGGGTCCATCGACCGGTGCCGCTCCCATGCCTCCGGGATCATCATCAGCACGGCGTGCGGCAGGCTGCGGCCCCCCAGATGCAGCAACTCGAGCACCTCGTCGAATCGGGCCGTGTCGGAGGCGCCCGGCGTGCAGATCGGGAACAGCTTGTCGGCTGTGCTTTCCGCGGTCCCCGGCCCCCCGTCGCCGAAGACGTCGGTGCGGATCAGCGCCTCCCGGGCCCGCATCCAGTTCTCGTTGCCGGTGACGGTGTTGATCTCGCCGTTGTGCGCGATGCGCCGGAACGGGTGCGCCAGCGGCCAGGACGGAAAGGTGTTGGTGGAGAACCGGGAATGCACGATGCCCAGCGCGCTCTGCATGCGCGGGTCCGCCAGATCCGGGTAGAACGCCTTCAACTGCGGGGTGGTCAGCATGCCCTTGTAGCACAGGGTGCGACCGGAAAGGCTTGGGAAATAGATGGTTTCCCGACCGGGCCCGTCCTGGCCGGGACCCTTGCTGCCCAGCTCGTGCTCGGCGCGCTTACGCACGACGTAGGCGCGGCGTTCCAGGGTCATTCCCGACGCCCCGCCGAGGAACAACTGCCGGAAGGTGGGCATCGCGTCGCGGGCCAGCGCGCCCAGCGACGAGTCGTCGGTCGGCACGTCGCGCCAGCCGAGCACCTGCAACCCCTCGGCCTCGGCGATCTTCTCCACGGCGGCGCACGCGGACACCGCCTCTTTGGCCGACTGCGGCAGGAATGCTATCCCGGTGGCGTAGGAGCCCTCCGGGGGAAGCTCGAAATCGGTTACGGCGCGCAGGAATTGATCCGGCACCTGGATGAGGATGCCGGCACCGTCCCCACTGTGCGGTTCGGCGCCGGCGGCGCCGCGATGCTCGAGGTTCAGCAGCGCGGTGATCGACTTGTCGACTATGTCGCGACTGCGCCGACCGTGGATGTCGACGACCATGGCCACCCCGCACGCGTCATGTTCGAACGCGGGGTTGTAGAGCCCGATCCGGGAGGCTGCCATCAGCACCTGACCTTCGCACGTACCTGTCGCATCGCGGGGATTCACCAATGCGAGACGGGAGTTCTGGTCCGTGCGACGTTGAACGGCTGACCTGTCTGAAAATTACCAGCAGGCATCGCCACGATATACCCGGATCCGGGCCGCGTGCCACCCGCTGCGCAAACGGTAATCCGGTGAGTATTGCGTTACTTCAGCGCAATAACCGGATCATGTTCGGGAAATGTGGGCTGCCTATCGTCTGGCTGTCTGCATGCGAAGGAGACCACTATGACTGTCGATATTCTCAAGCTCGTCGCGGACGAGAACATCGAATATGTCGATGTTCGATTCTGCGACCTGCCTGGCGTGATGCAACACTTCTCCATTCCGGCTGCGGCGCTCGATGAGAGCGTGTTCACCGAGGGGCTGGCCTTCGACGGTTCGTCGATCCGCGGCTTCCAGTCCATTCACGAGTCGGACATGATGTTGCTGCCCGACCCCGCCACGGCACGCATTGACCCCTTCCGGGCAGCAAAGACGCTGAACCTGAATTTCTTCGTGCACGATCCATTCACCCGCGAGCCCTACTCGCGCGACCCGCGCAACATCGCCCGCAAGGCCGAGAGCTACCTGGCCAGCACCGGGATCGCCGACACCGCCTACTTCGGCGCCGAGGCCGAGTTCTACATCTTCGACTCGGTGTCCTTCGACTCGCAGATTAACGGCTCGTTCTACGAAGTGGATTCGGTTTCCGGGTGGTGGAACACCGGTCGAGCCACCGAGGCGGACGGCAGCGCCAACCGGGGGTACAAGGTGCGCCCCAAGGGCGGCTATTTCCCGGTGGCGCCGGTCGATCAGTACGTCGACCTGCGCGACACCATGACCACCAACCTGACCAACGCCGGCTTCACGGTGGAGCGCGGCCACCACGAGGTCGGCACCGGCGGCCAGACCGAGATCAACTACCAGTTCAACACGCTGCTGCACGCCGCCGACGACCTGATGCTGTTCAAATACATCATCAAGAACACCGCCTGGGCCCAGGGCAAGACCGTCACCTTCATGCCCAAACCGCTGTTCGGCGACAACGGCTCGGGCATGCACGTTCATCAGTCGGTGTGGAAGGACGGCGAGCCGCTGTTCTACGACGACATCGGGTACGCCGGACTGTCGGACACCGCCCGGCATTACATCGGCGGCATCCTGCACCACGCCCCGTCACTGCTGGCGTTCACCAACCCGACCGTCAACTCCTACAAGCGCCTGGTCCCGCATTTCGAAGCCCCGATCAACCTGGTGTACAGCCAGCGCAACCGCTCGGCGTGTGTGCGTATCCCGATCACCGGCTCCAACCCGAAGGCCAAGCGCCTGGAGTTCCGCTGCCCGGACTCCTCGGGCAACCCGTATCTGGCGTTCTCGGCGATGCTGATGGCCGGAATCGACGGCGTCAAGAACAAGATCGAGCCGGCCGCCCCGGTCGACAAGGACCTCTACGAGCTGCCGCCCGACGAGGCCGCAAACATCCCGCAGGCCCCGGCGTCGCTGGCCCAGGTGATCGACAACCTGGAAGCCGACCACGAATACCTCACCGAAGGCGGGGTTTTCACCCCGGACCTGATCGACACCTGGATCGGCTACAAGCGCGACCACGAGATCACCCCGATCAACCTGCGCCCGCACCCGTACGAGTTCGCGCTGTACTACGACTGCTGACCGGGGCCGCAGCGGTAGGGACACGTTCGCGGTTAAGCTGCACAGTTGTTGGCCCAGCTGGCCGCGTCGCCGCCGTATGTCCCGAGGAGCCCATGAACCCCGACGACGACTTCCTGCGGAGTCGGCTGCCGCCGCAACAACCCCACCAGCAACAGCCCTGGGCGCAGCCGCCACAGCAACCGCAGCAGCCCGTCCAGCACCCGCCTTATCCTCAGCCCGGTCCGGCCCGGCCGGCCCGGCCGGAACCGACCCGCGGCTGGCGGCGTGCCGTACTGTCCGCGACGCTGGGGTTGGTCAACCTGGGCCCGTCGGCGGCCGAGCGTGAGGAGACCGCTTACGAGGCGGCCATTCGGGCCCTGCCGCACGGCACCTACAAGGTGGGGGTGCTCGGAAAGGGCGGCGTCGGCAAGACGACGGTGGCGGCCAGTGTCGGTTCGGTGTTCGCCGCGCTGCGCCGAACCGACCACGTGGTGGCCGTGGACGCCGACACCGCGTTCGGTCGGCTCGGCAGCCGCATCGATCCGCGTGCCACCAGCTCCTACTGGGATCTGGCCGCAGATGCGGGCATGCAGTCGTTCGCCGACATCAGCAGCCGGGTCGGTGCCAACGCCGCGGGGCTGTACGTGCTGGTGGGTGAGCCGGCGGCCGGGCGGCGACGGATTCTCGACGCCGCGCTGTACCGGGAGGCCGCCCTGCGACTGGACCGGCATTTCGCCATCTCGATCATCGACTGCGGTTCGACCATGGACTCGCCGGTGACCCAGGAGGCGCTGCGTGATCTCGACGCACTGATCGTGGTCTCCTCGCCGTGGGCGGACGGGGCCGGCGCGGCCGCCAAGACCATGGAATGGCTGGCCGACCGCGGCCAGGGCGGCCTGCTGCACCGCACCGTGGTGGTGCTCAACGACTCCGACGGTCACGCCGACAAACGCACCCGGTCGGCCCTGACCGCGCAGTTCCTCCAGCACGGCCAGGCAGTGGTCGAGGTGCCGTTCGACCCGCACCTGCGCCCCGGCGGGGTGATCGATGTGATGCAGGAGATGGCGCCGGGCACCCGGCGCAGGTTCCTGCACATCGCGGCGATCATCTCGCGCCACTTCGCGTCCCGCCCCCGGGGCCGCGACGCCAAGCCGGCGTCGAATCAGAGCAGGTAGCGCACCACACTCTCGGCGACGCAGGCCGGCTTGGCGCTGCCGTCGATGGCCACCGTGGTCGAGAAGGTCACCTGGTGGGCGCCCCCACCCACATCGGCCACCTCGACCACCGAGGTCTCGGCCCGGATCTTGGAGCCGACCGGCACCGGCGCCGGGAAGCGCACCTTGTTCAGTCCGTAGTTGATCGCCAGCTTGACCCCGTCGAGCCGGCTGATCTGCGCCATCAGCTGCGGCAGCATGGCCAATGTCATGTAGCCGTGGGCGATCGTGGTCCCGAAGGGTCCGGTGGCGGCCCGCTCGGGGTCGACGTGAATCCACTGGTGGTCACCGGTGGCGTCGGCGAACAGATTGACCGCCTCTTGGGTGATGGTCACCCAGTCGCTGTGGCCGATCAGCTCCCCCTGGCATGCGGCAAGCTCCTCGATCGATCCGAAAGTACGCACGTGCTCCCGCTCCTTTGCTAATCCGTTGCTACCGTGCCGCTTTGACACAACTGGTCGATATCGTCGGGTGTCATTCCGAGGCGTTCGGCGAGCACCCGCCCGGTGTCGGCACCCAACTCCGGTGCCACCACCGCAGGCGGGTGGGCGCCGTCGATGGATGCCGGCAGCCCGGCCGCCAGGTACTCCCCCACCCCGGGCTGATGCAGCGCCGCGAACATCGCATTGCCGCGCAGGCGCTCGTCGGCGGCCACCTCCGCGAAGCTGCGGTACCGGTCCCACAGCAGTGACGTACCCGCCAGAGCGGATTCGACCTGAGCCGCAGTGCATTCGGCGAACCAGCCGCTGAACAGTCCGCTCAGCACATCCCGGTAGCGGTAGCGTTGCCCCTCGTCGGAGAAGTCGATGTCCCGCGCCTGCACCAGTGCAGCAATGACTTTCGTCGTTCCGGTCAGCTCGGCCAGATCACGGAAATGCCGATCGGTCAACGTGACGATCATGAACACCGCCCCGTCGCTGCAGGTGAAACTCTGACCGTACTGGCCGTAGACCGCGTTGCCGATGGGTTCGCGCCGGGTTCCGTTCACCATCGCCTCGGTGAGAAAGCCCAGCGCGCTGGCGGTTCCCAACGCGACGTCCTCGAGCGCCAGCCGGATCTGACAGCCCTGGCCGGTGCGTTCGCGCCGATGCACCGCGGCGGCGACGGCCAGTGCGCCGTGCAGACCACACGCCACATCCCAGGCCGGCAGCACGTGATTGATCGGTGCGACGTATTCGCTGGGCCCCGTCACCAGCGGAAATCCGACCGCGGCGTTCACCGTGTAATCGACCGCGGTGGAACCGTCGGCGCGTCCGAGCACCTCGAGGTGAATCAGGTCAGGCCGAAGCGCGCACAGTGTGTCAAAGGAAAGCCATTGCCGGCCCGCCATATTGGTGAGCAGCACCCCACTGTCGGCGATCAGGCGCTGCACCAGCTGCTGCCCGCCGGGGGCCCGCAGGTCGGCGACCACCGAACGCTTGCCCTTGTTGAGCCCGGTCCAGTAGATGGAGGTTCCGTCCTCGGCGACCGGCCAGCGGCGGTAGTCCGCGGCCCCGCCGACGGGGTCGATGCGCACCACCTCAGCACCCAGTTGTGCCAGCGTCATCCCGGCCAGCGGCACCGCCACAAAGCTGGCGATCTCAATGACGCGCACCCCGGCCAACGGAGCCCCAGCGGTCCCCAAGACCCGAGCACTCGCCCGCATGACCTGCCCCTCGCCTCGTCGATTACGTCGACTATATGCCTACCCAGTTTCGGGGCGAGTCCGCGCCGAATCTCAATCGTTGCCGAACCGCGATATGAAATCCCGTGGCGGCGAACAGGACACGGCCCAGCACCGTGTTTGACTGCGTGCAGCAGGGCAAAGCAGGCATCAAGACCGCAGCTTGCGGATCGACCATTTGGGATGGGAAACAGCTATGAAGAGCGTTGAGAAGTTGCGTCACGCGGCCAGCCGGCTACCGCGCCGGCTGGGGATCGCGGCGGTGGGGGCCGTGTTGCTGGCCGGGCTCGTCGGAGGCACCGGTGGCTCGGGCGACGCGTCCGCCTTCTCCCGCCCGGGGCTTCCGGTGGAGTACCTCCAGGTGCCCTCGGCGGCCATGGGCCATGACATCAAAGTCCAGTTCCAGCCGGGCGGCGCGCACGCCGTCTACCTGCTGGACGGACTGCGCGCCCAGGACGACTTCAACGGCTGGGACATCAACACCCCGGCGTTCGAGGAGTACTACCAGTCCGGCCTGTCGGTGGTCATGCCGGTCGGCGGACAGTCCAGCTTCTACTCCGACTGGTATCAGCCGGCATGCGGCAAGACCGGCTGCCAGACCTACAAGTGGGAGACCTTCCTGACCCGGGAACTGCCCGCTTGGCTGCAGGCCAACAAGAGCGTGTCGCCCACCGGTAACGCCGTGGTGGGGTTGTCGATGGCCGGCGGTTCGTCGTTGATCCTGGCGTCCTACTACCCGCAGCAATTCACCTACGCCGCAGCACTTTCCGGCTTCCTGAACCCGTCCGAGGGCTGGTGGCCGACGCTGATCGGTATGGCCATGAGCGATGCGGGCGGTTTCAACGCGACCAACATGTGGGGGCCGTCGTCCGACCCGGCCTGGAAGCGTAACGACGCGATGTTGCAGATCCCGCGGCTGGTGGCCAACCGCACCCGGATCTGGGTCTACTGCGGCAACGGCACGCCGAGCGACCTCGGCGGCAACAACCTGCCCGCCAAGTTCCTGGAGAGCCTGACGCTGCGCACCAACCAGACGTTCCAGCAGAACTACGCAGCGGCCGGCGGCAACAACGGCGTGTTCAACTTCCCGGCCAACGGGACGCACGACTGGCCGTACTGGAACGAGCAGCTGGTCGCGATGAAGCCCGACATCCAGCGGGTGCTGGGCGTCGGTATCGACCCGACCTGATCGCGCCTGCCTCTGCCGTGACCGTGCAGAGTTGTCCGCCCCCACCTGGGGGAACACCGGACAGCTCGGCACGGTCGCGGCGTATCCGGGGGACTACTGCCACAGTCCGCGACGGTCGACATAGCGATGGGTGTAGACGGTGGCCGCCGCGCAGATCCCCGAGGCGATGGCCAGCATCCAGGTACCGCCGGCGAACAGGCTGATGATGCCGCCGGCGACCGCGCCGAAGGTGTATCCGCTGAAGAGCAGAAAGTGCCCGAGCCAGTCGCGGATGCTGCCGCCGCTGATGTGGCGCTCGATGCCCTGGCCCAGCTTCACCACGGTGCCGGTGACATAGCTCAACGGAATCGACACTTCGCCGTCGCGGACAAACGTGGTGTTCAGCGCCCCGACACCGAAGGCGACCAGCAGGATCGGCAGCAGGGGCAGCGGCAGCGACGGCCCGCCCTCCCGGAGCCAGTCGACGAGGGTGGCGGCCACCAGCGCCACCGCGGTCAGCACCAAGCCGCCGTGCGGCTGCGACGGCCAGACGTAGCGCCGGAACAGCGACGCGACCACCACCCCGGCCAGGAACGAGAACAGCAGCGCCGCGGCCGAGATCGACAGCCACTGGTTGTCGTTGAAAACGCCCAGCACCGCTCGTCCGGCGTTGCCGGTCATGAAGGTGACGAAGTAGCCCTCGGAGTGGGTGAAGGCCGCAGCGGCCAGCAGTCCGGCGAGTGCCGCCAGCACCCAGGACAGCTTCGTTTCGCTGTCGTAGTGCTCGCGTATCACGCGTTGGTGATTCCGGCCTTAGCCGACCGGTCCGGGGACCAGGGTCACGGTGGCGCTGTGCTCACCGCTCGCCGGGTTGCGCCACGTCAGCGTGACGATGTCACCGGGGTGGCACTGGTCGAGCACGTCGGTCAGGTCGGTGGCCGAGTTCACCGGCCGGCCGTTGATCGACGTGATCACGTCATCCCTGGCGATACCGGTCCCGGCGGCCGGGGTGTCGGCGAGCACCGTGGCGACGCGCGCCCCGCCGTTGTCGTCCACCACACCGACGCCCATGAATGCCGTCTCACCGATGTGCACGGTGCTCGACGAGATACCCGCCCGGATCTGTCCGGCGATGGCCATCGCCTGGTCGATGGGGATCGCGTAGCCCTCGCCGCCCGGCTGGGCGAACTTGTAGTTGTCGCTGGCCGCGGTGTTCATCCCAATCACCTGGCCGGCGCCGTTGACCATCGGGCCGCCCGAGTCACCGGGACGGATCGGGGTGTCGGCCTTGATCATGTTGTTCAGCGTCTCGGTGGTGCCGGTCAGTTCATCGGCGGCCGAAACGGTCTGGTTCAGCGCGATGACGCGACCGGGCACCGCACTCGGCGTGCCACCGTGCCCGCCGGCATTGCCCATCGAGACCACCGGGTCACCGACGGTCACCCGCGACGAGTTGCCGATGTTGGCGGCCGGCAACCCGGAAGCGCCGCGCAGTTGCAGCACCGCCACGTCGTGGCTGCGGTCGAATCCGAGCACATCGACTTCGTAGGTCTGGCCGTTGCCGACCGCGAACGCCGTGATGCCGGTGGCCCCGGCGATGACGTGGTTGTTGGTCAGCACCACACCGCCCGGGTCCAAGACGATGCCGGTTCCGGCGCCCACCGCGCCCTGGTAGCCCATCTGGGTGTCGAGGTTCACCACGGCCGGGCTGACCTGGGCGACCATCGCCGACGGGTCGAGGGGGGCGGGCAGCGGCGGCACCGCCTGGGCCGGCGCCACCAGACCCAGACCGACCGTGGCTATTGAAGCCGCTGTCACGCTGAGCAGCCACCACCGGCTAGGGCGATGCGATCCGCTCATCAGGCTTACCTCCTGGGGTCAGGTCACGCTCCGGGCGCCCCGCCAAAACCCCAGCACGTCGCCGGTGGGCGCGTTGGCGAAACAAACACGTCAAGTTTAGCGGAGCCGCCCATACCGGCCACAAACGCTAGGCTGACGTGATGGGCGGTGGCGACCCGCAGGCCCGGTTCGCGCGGGCCCGTGTGGCGCGGCTGGCGACCGTGTGGCCCGACGGCGGACCACACCTGGTGCCGGTGGTGTTCGCCCTGCTGGACGACGTGGTCTACACCGCCGTGGATGCCAAACCCAAGACCACCCAACGGCTGCGCCGATTGGCCAACATCGAGCACAATTCGCGGGTCAGCGTGTTGGTGGACCACTACGACGACGACTGGTCGCAGCTGTGGTGGGTGCGGGCCGACGGGACGGCGACGGTCCACCACGATGGCGCGGCCATGCGTACCGGCTATGAGGCCCTGCGGGCGAAGTACCCGCAATACCAATCGATTGCGTTGGCCGGGCCGGTGATCACCATCGCCGTCGAGCACTGGTCGGCCTGGCAGGCCTGATCCGACGCAACGAGGTACTGTGCCGGCATGGCCAACCGGGACCACGGCGATCCGGGCGATGCGCCCTCGGTGCCGCCGGCGTTGACTCCGATAGCGAACGACACCCGGCCGTCGGCGGCCGAAGAGGCCCGGACGCTCACCGCCGCAACCAATGCCGCCACCTTGGCGACCCTGACAACGGACGGCGACCCGTGGGCGTCGCTGATCACCTACGGACTGCTCGACGGCGCTCCGGTGCTGTGCGTGTCCCACATGGCCGAGCACGGCCGCAACCTGGCCCGCGACCCGAGGGCCAGCCTCGCCGTCGTGGAACCCGGCGCGCACGCCGATCCGCTGGCCGGCGGCCGCGTCACGCTGGCGGGGGTGGTCCACCAGCCCAGCGGCGACGAGTACGCCGCGGCCCGCGACGCCTACCTGGCGCAGGTGCCGGCCGGCAAGTACTACATCGACTACAGCGACTTCTCGCTGTGGGTGCTCGGCGTGCAGCGGGTGCGCTGGGTGGGCGGATACGGCCGGATGGATTCGGCGACCGGTGCGGACTACATTGCCGCGCAGCCTGATCCGGTCTCACCGCATGCGGCCGGCGCCATCGCACACCTCAACGCCGACCACGCCGACGCGTTGCGCGCAATGGCGCAGGTGCTGGGCGGATACCCGGATACCACGGCGGCGACGTGCTCCGGCGCAGACCGATACGGCCTGGATCTGAAGGTCGTCACCGAACGAGGCATTGCCTACACCCGCGTCGGATACCGGCAACCGATCGATTCGATCGGCGAGCTGCGCGCCGCCACCGTGGAATTGGCGCGGTCAGCCCGCGAGCAGAGCCGGTAGCCGCGGCCCTTCTGCCCGCCCAGACGCAGACACCGGCGGCACCCGCGCGGTCTTTTCGCTGAACTCCTTGTGTTGGGCAGCCGTTGAGGGAAGGGTGGCTATAGATCGGTTGCCGAGACCAGGAGCGGCGCAGATGGCAGATAAGACGACCACGCCGAAAAACGGTGCCGCCCCCACCGCGGCCGATCCGGCCGCCATCCGCAACGTCGTGTTGATCGGTCCGCCCGGCTCGGGCAAGACCACACTGGTCGAGGCGATGCTGGTGGCCTCCGGGGTGCTGCCCCGGGCCGGCTCGATCACCGACGGCAGCACGGTCTGCGACTACGACGACGTGGAGATCCGTCAGCAGCGTTCGGTCGGGGTCGCGTGCGCGTCGCTGGCGCACGACGGCGTCAAGATCAACCTGATCGACACCCCGGGTTACGCCGACTTCATAGGCGAAGTCCGGGCCGGACTGCGCGCCGCCGATTGCGCCCTGTTCGTCGTCGCGGCCAACGAGGACATCGACGACGCGACCACGGCACTGTGGCAGGAATGCAGCCGGATCTCCATGCCGCGTGCGGTGGTCGTCACCAAGCTGGACCACGCCCGGGCCGATTACCCCGCCAGCCTGGCCGCCGCGCGGGCATCTTTCGGTGAGAAGGTGCTGCCGCTGTACCTGCCGACCGGGACCGACGGTTCAGCGAGGCTCGACGAAGGAGAGGCGAAGCTGGGACCGTCGCATGAACCCGCCGGCCTGGTCGCGCTGCTGGCGACCGAACGGTCCCTCACGGCCGAAGCCGAGCAGCGCCGCGGCGAGCTGATCGAGGCGATCATCGAGGAGTCCGAGGACGAGTCGCTGCTGGAGCGTTACCTCGGCGGGGAAGCGATCGACCAGGCGGTGCTCACCGGCGACCTGGAGCGGGCCCTGGACGAGGTCCTGGCGCGCGGCTCCTTCTTTCCGGTCATCCCGGCGTGCAGCAGCTCCGGCGTCGGTATCTCCGAGTTGCTCGGGGTCATCACCGCCGGCTTCCCCGCCCCGCCGGAGCATCGGCTTCCGGAGGCGTTCAGCCCGGACGGCGTGGCGCGCGCCGGTCTGAGTTGCGATCCGACCGGGCCGCTGCTGGCCGAGGTGGTCAGGACGACATCGGACCCCTACGTCGGCCGGGTGAGCCTGGTTCGGGTGTTCTCCGGAACCATCCAGCCCGACAGCGGGATTCATGTCAGTGGGCATTGCACGGGATTCTTCGGCGAGGCCAGTGGTCACAGCGACCACGACGAGGACGACCGGATCGGGGCGTTGGCGTTTCCGCTCGGGAGACAACAGCGGCCGGCCACCGCGGTGATGGCCGGTGACATCTGCACGGTCGGCCGGCTCAGCCACGCCGAGACCGGAGACACCCTGTCCGACAAGGCCGAACCGCTGGTGTGCAAACCCTGGCCGATGCCCGACCCGCTGCTGCCGGTAGCCGTCATCCCGCACGCCAAGACCGACGAGGACAAGCTGGCGGTCGGGTTGGCCCGACTTGCCGCCGAGGACCCGAGCCTGCGGATCGAACGGAACCCGGAGACCCATCAGACCGTGTTGTGGTGCATGGGCGAAGCGCACTCGGGCATCGTGCTCGACACGCTGGCCAATCGCTACGCGATAGCGGTGGACACCGTCGCGCTGCGGGTGGCACTGCGGGAGACGTTCGGCAGCAAGGCAAAAGGCCACGGCCGGCACGTCAAGCAGTCCGGCGGACACGGCCAGTACGCCGTCTGCGATGTCGAGGTGGAGCCGCTGACACAGGGTTCCGGTTTCGAGTTCGTCGACCGCGTGGTCGGCGGGGCGGTACCCCGCCAGTTCATCCCCAGCGTGGAGAAGGGCGTCCGCGCACAGATGGAGCGGGGACTCACCGGGGTGAGTGGGTATCCGGTCGTCGACATCCGGGTCACGCTGCTCGACGGCAAGGCGCACAGCGTCGATTCCTCGGACTTCGCCTTCCAGATGGCCGGCGCGGCGGCCCTGCGCGACGCCGCGACCACCGGCCGGGTTCAGTTGCTTGAGCCGATCGACGACGTCACGGTGCTGGTACCGGACGATCTGGTCGGTGCGGCGATGGGCGACCTGGCCGCCCGGCGCGCACGGGTGCTGGGCACCGATAAAGTCGGGATCGACCGCACCTGCGTGAAGGCCGAAGTGCCGCAGACCGAACTGATCCGGTACGCGGTCGACCTGCGGTCGCTGACGCACGGAGCCGGTTCGTTCACCCGCGGCTTCGCCCGCTACGAGCCGCTGCCGGAGTCCGCGGCGGCGCACGCCACCAGCTCCGCATGACCTTGCTGGAGATGAAAGGACATTCATGACGACAATCGCCGGACTGCCTGCGCACGTCTTGCTGCTACACGCAGTGGTGGTGCTGGTACCGCTCACCGCCATCCTGCTGATCCTGTGCGCGGTGTGGCCGGCGGCACGCCGGCGACTGGTCTGGCTGGTGGCAGCCTTGGCCGCCATCACGCTGCTGGTCACGCCGGCGACGGTCCGCGCCGGGGAATGGCTGGCCGACACCGGCAAGATCGACGGGTCGCCCCAGCTCGACACCCACATGACCGCCGGCGAGTACGGCGTCTATATGGCCCTGGCCCTGGCGGTGGCAGCGGCGCTGCTGGCCGGGCTCCATATCGCCTCGGCCCGCGAACGAGGCCTGGCCGCGGTGGCGCGGTTGGGGATCGTGGCCGTGGTGATCGCCCTGTCCGGCGGGGCCATGTTCGCCATTCACACCATCGGTGAATCAGGGGCCAAAGCGGCCTGGGGCAGCCTGCTCGCGCCCTCGGAGAGCCCGCAGAGTCCCTGAATCTGCGCCAAACCCGTTTCGCTTGGCACAATGGACGCCATGTACAGCGTGAGGCGGGGAATTTTGGCGCTGGCCGGCTCGGTGGCCCTGGTGATGGCGGGAACCGCCGGGGTCAGCCAGGCGGCGCAGACATCGCCGGAACGAGGGTTCGCGGTTGCGGCCATCGAGCCGGCTTCGGGTTCGGTGGTGGGGGTCGGTTACCCGGTGATCGTGACGTTCGCCGGGCCAGTCGCTGACCGGGTGGCGGCCGAACGCGGCATCCACATCGCGGTGTCCGACAAAGCTGCACACGGCACACCCCACGGTCATTTCGAGTGGGTCAGTGCCGATGTGGTGCAGTGGATTCCGGACGGCTACTGGTCCCCGCACAGCAAGATCAGCGTTGACGCCCACGGAATGTCGACCGGATTCGAGACCGGTGACGCCGTGATGGCGGTGGCCGATATCTCCGACCACACCTTCACGGTGAGCGTCAACGGCGAGGTGGTGAAGGTGATGCCGGCGTCGATGGGTAAGCCCAAGCGCCCCACCCCGATCGGGTCGTTCACGGCACTGTCGAAGGAGCGCAGTATCAAGTTCGACTCACGCACCATCGGCATTCCCCTCAACGATCCGGAGGGCTACCTCATCGACGGCCAGTACGGCGTTCGGGTGACCTGGGGTGGGGTCTACGTGCACTCGGCACCTTGGTCAGTGGGTTCGCAGGGCTACGCAAACGTCAGCCACGGCTGCATCAACCTGAGCCCGGACAACGCCGCCTGGTACTTCGACAGCGTGCATCTGGGCGACCCGATCATCGTGCAGGCCTAACGAGCCGATTTGATTGTGCGCTGGTGGCGGTGACCATCGGCGTATCGCCGCCACCAGCGCACAATCAACGTGCTGGTTGTTCAGCAGGCGCCGAGCACTGCCGTCGGCATGTGCGCCACGTAGCGGTCGGCGCGGCGCTGCGGGCCCAACTCCGACGGGGCGCCCAGGTGACGCAGCCGGCCGACCACGCGGCGGCTGGCCTGGCGCACTGCCGATCCGTGGATCGACGGAACAGAACGGGTGGAAACAACGAAAGCCATGATTTTTCTCCTGCCGGGAAACCCACCGGCCGACGCCACCCTTCCGGGATAGCGGAACTCGCGGTTCAGACCACGGCGAGCGCGCCGGGGACAGTGGGGGGAAAACTGATCATCGAATCGGGATACGGCCCGTCACTGGGACTCACTTTGCCCTCACCTCCTTCCGGCCAAGACACACGGGGATGTCGTCACTGTTGGGTCCATTTTGACACCGAATGCCGGGACCGTCAAACGTTAACGCGTTGAAGCGGTTCCGGCGGACACGGCGCCACCGAGCAGGTCTGACTCGAAAAGCTCTACGGGAGTGAACAATTCACTCGCGTTTTGTAGCACCACGCGAACGATGGCGGACCGGTGTGTCCGGCCCGCCATCGTGATGACGCGAGGTCAGAGCAGCCCGAGCAGCTCCAGGTCGGTGATGTACTTGACGATCACCGCCGGCGTGACATGCGGGATGTCGTTCACCGCACCGATTTCCGCCTTCTGCACCGCCGCCTGGAACCGATCGGTCGGGGCGATCGACCCACAGATCGGCGGCTGCGGCTTCTGGTAGTTGTGCAGCAGCGGCAACAGCGACGCCTGGCGCTGCCGTTCGGGCAGCGCCCGCAGCGTGGTCTCGAACCGCTGCAGCCAGTCGCCGTAGTCGGCGATCCGCTGGATCGGGTAGCCGGCCTCGATCAGCCAGTCCACGAACTCGTCCATGCCCAGGCCGTCGTCGTAGGGGTTCATCACGTGGTACGTGTCGAACCCGTGACCGGCGGTGGCCCCCAGGGTGGTGGACGCCGCGGCGACGAACTCCACCGGCAGGCCGTCATAGTGGGCCCGCTGACGCTTGCCGTCGGCGTCCAACTCGTAGAACGAGCCGGGTGCCACTCCGGCGGCGACCAGGCTGAACATCATCCGGGTGAACATGTCCGGCAGGTTCAGCTGGCCGGCGTAACCGGTGTCGGCCAGGATCATGTCGCAACGGAACACCGCGACCGGCAGACCGCACAGGTCGTGAGCCTCCCGCAACAGCACCTCCCCAGCCCACTTGCTGTTGCCGTAGCCGTTGGCGTAGCCGTCGCCCAACGCCCGCACCGGGCTCATCACCCGGACATCGGCGTCCTCGGTGAACTGGCCCAGCGGAATCTGGTCGCCGACACCGATGGTGGAGAAGTAGGTGAACGGCTTGATCTTGCCGGTCAGCGCGACCCGGATCAGTTCGGCGGTGCCCACGGCGTTGGGGCCGAACAGCTCGCTGTAGGGCAGCACGTGGTTGACCAGCGCGGCCGGGTCGACGATCACGTCGACGGTGTCGGCCAACCGCTGCCAGACCTCTTGTTCCAGACCAAGATTCGCCTCGCCCTTGTCACCGGCGATGACTTCCAGGTGCTTGGCGGCCAGTTCGGTGTAGCGGGCCAGCAGCTTCTCATCGCCGCTGTCGAAGGTCGCGTCGAGCCGGCGGCGGGCATCCTCATCGGAGCGCGCCCGCACCAGGCAGATCAACTTGCCGTCGGAGTCTCCGTAGGCGGCATCCAGCTGCTCCAGCCACTCCATCGCAAGGTACCGGCCCAGGAAGCCGGTGGCCCCGGTCAGCAGCACGGTGCGCACCTGATCGGACGGTCCGGGCAGGGACGGCGCCACGGCCAGGGTGGCCTCGTCGAGGAACTTGTCCAGAGTCAGGTCCGCAGCGGCCACCTCGACTGCGTCGCGGCCGTGCACCGAGGCGAAACTGGGCCGCCTGGAACCGGTTTGAGCATTGCGCCGCTCGTTCTCGATGTAGCCGGCGATCGACGCCAGATCGCTTGCCGGGCTGACAATCACGCCGACGGGGACGTCGACGTCGAAGATGTCGCGCAGCAGGTTTCCGAACGTCAGCGCCGACAGCGAGTCGCCGCCCAGATCGGTGAAGTGAGCATCGGCGGCGAGGTCTCCGGCCGAGGCGCCCAGCAGCGCGGCGGCGGCGCGGCTGACGGTTTCCAGCGCGGGCCGCTGTGCGCCACTGCGGCGCAGCTCGGTCAGCTCGTTGGCCTGACCTTCGGCCAGGTCGGTGTAGAGCCGCTCGAGGCGTTCACCGTAGTGGGCCTTCAGTTTTGGCCAGGCCAGCTTGCGGATGCCGGTGAGCAGGCCGTTCTCCAGCGTGAAGGGTTCGGCCTCGACGATGAAGTCCCGGGGCACCTCGTAGGACTGCAGGTCGGCGTCCTTGGCGACTTGCTGAAGCGACTCGGCGATGGCCGACTTGAGGCCGGCGGCATCGAAGCGCGCCAGGGCGTCCTCCGTCGGCACCACGACAGCCACCAGGTAGGGCTGCGCACTGTTGCCGTACACGTAGATCTGGCGCACCAGTGGGCTGTTGCCGAACTCCGCCTCCAGTTTGGCCAGGGTGACGAACTCGCCCTGAGCCAGCTTGAGCACGTTGTTGCGCCGATCTACGTAGACCAGATGGTCGGGCGCGACCTCGGCGACCACGTCGCCGGTGCGGTAGTAGCCGTCGGCGTCGAACACCTCGGCGGTGATCTCCGGGCGCTTGTAGTAGCCGGGGAACAGGTTCTCGGTCTTGAGCAGCAGCTCACCGCGCGGGTGCGGCTGGTCGGTGCTGAAGTAGCCGAGGTCGGGCACGTCGGCCAGCTTGTAGTCGAGCACCGGTGGCCGCTGCACTTCGCCGTCGAAGAGCACCATCCCGGCCTCGGTCGATCCGTAGCCGTTCATCACGTGCTGCCCGGTGAGCTCCTCGACCCAGGTCCGCAGCTCCTCGGAGATCGGCGCGGAGCCGGTCATCGCGAAGATGCAGCGCCCGCCGAGCAGGTCGCGGCGCATCTGGGCGAGCACCTGCGCTTCGGCGGTCTCCGGTGCGACACCGGCGATTCCGTTCAATTCGCTTTGGAAGTGCTGGTAGAGCATCTCCCAGATCCGGGGCACGAAGTTCAGCTCGGTGGGTCGCACCAGTGCGAGGTCTTCCAGGAAGGTCGACAGGTCGCTGCGCGCGCTGAAGTAGGCGGTGCCGCCATTGCCGAGCGTGCCGTACAGGATGCCGCGCCCCATGATGTGGCTCATCGGCATGAAGTTCAGCGTGATCGAGGCCGCGCTCGGTCCGAACCAGTTCTTGGCCGAGCGGACCCACATCCGCACCACGTTGCTCTGCGGGTACATCGCCCCCTTGGGCGCTCCGGTGCTGCCGGAGGTGTAGACCAGCAAAGCCAGCGGGTTGTCCTGCTCGTCGACGTCGGAATGGGCGGGGACGGACAGGCTGCGGCCGCGGGCGAGCAGGTCGGCCAGCGGCTCGACCACGATCTCGACCCCGGCCAATCGCGCCCGGGCGTCCGCCAGCGCGTCCCGGTGGTCGTCGACCTGCTCGTGGTAGTCGAACACCACAACGCGGGTGGGGGCCGGCCCGGCCAACACCAGTTCGACCGCATCCGACAGTGAGCCCACGCTGGCGGCGATCACGCGCGGCTCGGTCTCGGCCACGATCGGCGCCAGGGTGCTGACCGCCGCAGAGGTCTGCAGCGGCACCGAGACGCCACCGATCTGGCCCAGCGCGATGTCGATCACGGTGTAGTCGACGCTGGTGAATCCCAGCACCGCGACCCGGTCACCGGGCCGCACGGCGCCGGCGACCAGGGCCGCACCCACGGCGCGGACCCGCTCGGCCAGCTCGCCATAGCTGATGGTGTCGAAGCGCGGCTGCAATTGCGCGACGGTGCGACCGGTCACCGGGTCCGCGACGAACTCGACGGCGCGCTGCCCGAGCGCGGGCCGGTCGGCGTAGCCGGCCAGGACGGCCCGCACCAGCGGCGCCAGGCTCTTGTGTTCTTCGACCGCGGCGACGACGGCCGGGTCGGGCTGGGCTGCGGCGAATTGGGGATCGGTGGCGGCCAGTTCGGCGACGCGACCGGCCTTCAGTTCCTCGGCTGCGGTGGATGAATCGATAGACATAATCGGAACCTCTAAGGGGATATCGCTGAAGTGATCTTTGGGGGGTGCAACGCTGCGCCCAACAGAAACTATGTTAGCAAAACTAATTTAAATTATGCACCGCTGAACTGGTGTGATGTTGCACGCAACGCCGGCTGACAGTGGTGTACGACCCAGGTCAGCTGATCGATTCCTCCAGCCAGGGCAGCAGCCACTTCACCCCTTCGGGCGTGAGGTGAATGCCGTCGCTTCGGACCTTGATGCCTTCCACCTTGGCGGTGTAGGTGCCGGCCGGCCCCAGCTTCTTGTTGAGATCCATCACCGTGACGGATTGGCGCCCGCGGACCTCTCGACGCAGCAGGGCGTTCCAGCGGTCCACCCGCTTGGGATCATCCTCCGGCCACAGGCTGCCGTCGGGCCGCTCGCCGTAGCGGCTGTAGGGCACGGTCGTCACAACGACCCGACTGCCGGCGGACTCCAGCACGTCGAGTGCACTGCGCAGTTCCGCCGTGAGGTAGGCGTCGAACGTCGGGTCGCCGATGTGCGTCCACTGGCCCTCGTTGACCCGGTCCACGGTCTCCCAACGACCGACGAACAGCAACACGACGTCGGGCTGGTCGGCTCTGACCTGCCGGGCCCAACGGGCCGGCCATCCGTCGCAGTCCGAACCCTGGTCGATGACCTTGCCGGCCCAGCGGTAAGGCCCGGCACGCACGATGCTGCAACCCACGACGGTGTGGTCGATGAAGTCGTAGCCGGGGGTGGCCGGCAGGTAGTGCATCACGGTCCAGCCGATCGAGTCGCCGAACACCGAGACGGTTCGCGGCCGGTTGGGGTCGTGGTGCACCGGCCGCGGCGGGGGCTTGTGCCGGCTCGGCGGCGACGGGGACACCGCCGCGGCCGCGGCCACGTCCGGGGCCAGTCCGGTCTCGGCCGAGGGCCGCTCAACGACCGGGACCACCAGCACGGTGACCGCCACCGCGGTGCCGCTGATGGCCGCCCCTAGCGGCAGCAGCGACACCCGCACCGGGCGCCAGCGACGGATCGGCTCCTCAATGACCCACCAGGACACTGCGGCCACCCCCAGCGTGACGGCACACCGAACGGCGAACAGCGCCCACCCCGACCATCCCGTGCGTTCGCCGTTGAGCACCAGAAACACCGGCCAGTGCCACAGGTATACGCCGTAGGAGATGGTGCCCAGCCACACCAGCGGCGGCCAGGCCAGCGCGCGCGCCACCGGCCCGTTCTGGTGCAGCGCGACCGGCGCGATCACCGCGATCGCCGCGACCGCGACGAGGGTGAGCAGGCCGCCACGGAATTCCGCGGCGGTGCCGGTGGCGCGGTGCGCAGCTACACCGAGTACAGCCAGACCGGCCAGCGGCAACAGCCACGAGAGCAGCCGGCCCCGGCGGCTCCGGACCACCGACCAGCCGGCGGTCAGCGCCGGCCAGTCCCCCACCAGCAGCGCCGCCGCCGCGGCGCCGATCAGCAGAGCCTGGGCGCGGGTGTCGGTGCCGAAGTACACCCGATCCCGGGTGGCGTCCGAGGCCAGCATCTCCGCGGCCGCCGCGGAAGCCGCCGCACCGGCACTGGCCAGCAGGAAGACGGTCAGCCGCACCCCGCCGACGGTGGCCCTGCCGTCGCGGCGGCGGGCGCGGCCCGCCAGCGCCAGGGCGATCGCGATCAGCACCAGCGGCCAGACGAAGTAGTACTGCTCCTCGACACCCAACGACCAGGTGTGCTGCAGCGGCGACGGGGTGCCGGCCTCGGTGAAGTAGTCGGTGTGCTGGGCGACGAACCGCCAGTTGGCCACCCAGAAGAACGCCGCGATCGCATCCTCACGCAGGCCCACCACCGCATCCGAGGGCAGCAGTTCGTGGGCGATCGCCACGGTCAGCACCATCAGCACCAGTGCGGGCAGCAGCCGGCGGCCGCGCCGGATCCAGAAGCCGGCGAGGTCGATCCGGCCGGTCCGGCTGAGTTCGTCGATCAGCAGGGAGGTGATCAGGAATCCGCTCAGCACGAAGAACAGGTCGACCCCGATGAACCCGCCCGACATCCCGGGGATCCCGCCGTGGTCGGCCAGCACCAACGCCACGGCTATCGCGCGCAGTCCGTCCAGGGCGTGAATGCCCGGCTTACGCCCGCCCCTACGGGTCCGGTCGGTGGCGCGTGCAGTGGTCAACCGGGCGGCACGCGGGGCCGGCGCTACCCAGCGGGGCTTGCCCGGGGTGCGCATCGAGGTGGCCCGGCGTGTCCGGTTCCCGGCCGTTGGACTGGTGTGATCCTGGCCGCCGTTGGCGCCGATTGGTCGATCCTCTCCCTGGTGGACCACCGAAATCTTAGGGGGCGACCCACCGTCCTACCGGGACGACACGCTCGGCGTCAGAGAACCAATTCGGCAGTGCGCCACCAGATCAGCGCGATGAACAGCGCCAGCAGCGCGGCACTGGTCACGATCTGAACCTGGGTGCGGCGCTCCGGCGCCGGATAGACGAAGGCGTACGCGACCAGCATGCCGGTGACCAGTCCGCCCAGGTGCCCCTGCCAGCTGATCCGGGGGATGGTGAAGGTGAAGACCAGGTTGATGACGATGATCGCGGCCACCCAGCCGATGTCCATCCGCAGCCGCTTGCCGACGATCAGCGTCGCGCCGAACAGACCGAAGATCGCCCCCGATGCGCCCACGGTGGCGGTGTTCACCGGCGCCAGCAGGTAGACCGCGACCGAACCGCCCAACGCGCTGAGCAGATACAGCCCGCTGAACCGCAGCCGGCCGAGCAGGCCCTCCAGCGGCGGACCCACCACGTACAGCGCCCACATGTTGAGCAGCAGGTGCATCGGGCCGTAGTGCAGGAACGCCGACGTCACCAACCGGTAGACCTGCCCGTCGGCCACCGCCGGCGACCAGAGCACCCATTGGGTGTCCGACGGGCCGGCCGCCATCTGCGCAACGAACGCCAGCACATTCACCGCGATCAGCCCGTAGGTGATCACCGGCGCCCCGGAGACCGCCCGGACGCGCGGTCGGGCGGTGCGCACCTGGGCGGAACCCGCCTGGGCGCAGTCCACACAGTGCTGGCCGACGGCGGCACTGCGCATGCAGTCCCCGCAGATGTAGCGGTCACACCGGGTGCAGCGCAGCGCGGTGGCCCGGTCCGGGTGCCGATAACAGACGGTCATGGGTTACACCCTCTCACCGACTCAGCGGTAGATTTCACGCTGTGGCAACTCCCGCACCGCGCAGAGCGTTCAACGACGTCGTCACCCGGTTCTGGAGCTTTGCGGCTCCGGCCTACGACACCCAGTACCTGCAGCACCTGGTCTATCGTCCGGCCCAGGACGAGCTGATCGCCGCACTGCGGGCCCACCAGCCGGCCCGGGTCGCGGATATCGCCTGCGGCACCGGCATTCTCGCCGACCGCATCGAACGCGAGCTGCAGCCCGAGGCGGTCTACGGCGTGGACATGTCCGCCGGCATGCTCAAGGCAGCCCGGGAACGCTCGCCGAGGGTGCAGTGGCTGACCGGACCGGCCGAACAGCTGCCGTTCGACGATGGGGCACTCGACGCGGTGGTCACCAGCTCGGCGTTCCACTTCTTCAACCAGCCGGCTGCGGTACGCGAGTTCTACCGGGTGTTGGCACCGGGCGGGATGGCGGCGGTGACGGCGATGAGTCCGCGCCTGCCCGATCCGCTGAAGCAGCTCTCGGGGATCCGCTGGAATCCGGCGCAGCAGCCGACGCCGAGCGAGATGCGCACTCTGTTCACCGACGCCGGGTTCACCGTCGCCGACCAGCACCGGGTGAAGCGTCCGACCTGGACGCTGCTGGTCTCGGACCTGATCACGGTGGGCGTCAAACCCTAGATCTGGGTACCCTCGCCTGGTATGAGACCGATGAAGCTGGCCGGCACCGCGGCTGTCGCGCTGGCGACATGCTGGACGGCCGCCGGGGTCGCCGGAGCCGAACCGACTCCCACTCCCCCGCCCGCACCCAAACAGGTGATCGACGCCGACGGCACCTTCGCCGTCGGCAAGGACATCGTGCCCGGTACCTACCGCTCGGACGGGCCACGCGACGGCAATGCCTGTTATTGGCGCCGGATGAACGGTGACAAGACCGTCGACAGCGCGATGAGCAAGAAGCCGCAGATCGTGCTGATCGAGCCCAGCGACACCACGTTCCGGACCGACCGCTGCCAGACCTGGCAGCTGACCGAGTGCCCGCCCACCTGCGCTCCGGTACCGCAGCAGTCCGCGGGCCTGCCCGACGTGCTGAAGGGCTTCGTGCCGCAGCCCCGGCCGCCGGCCCCCGCTCCCAGCGGCAGCGGTTAACCGCGGATGCGGGCTGCCGTCGGTTATTTCTTGGTCAGCTGGTGCGGGCAGTAGACGTTCGCCGCGATGGCCGCGAACTGCGCCGCGCCGTCGGTGGTGAAGCCGGGATTGTTGTCCTTCAAGTCGGTGATCACCTGCAGGCCCGTTTCACCCCGGTCCACCAGTCCGCAGACCGTACGGGCGGCGTCGATGGCCTGACTCGGACTGCTGTAGGTGATTCCGGCGGCCCGCAGCGACTCCAGGAACGCCGCGTGGTGGACGCCGGCATCATCGGCGCTGGCCTGTGCGCCGAGTTCGGGATCGGCATGGGCCGAAGCGGCCCCTGAAAAGGCCAGGACGGCCCCGGCGGCCAATACCGTCAGCAGCTTCATGGGCGATCCCTCCTGTTCTGTGGTTCGGGTTGTCGTTCGTCGAGGCGGTGGGTCAGCCGAATGTGGATTTCGGCGCCACTACCGTGGCGGCGGCATCGACGGCCTCTTTGGCGGCCTTCTTCAGGTGCACCGCGTGGAAGCCCGGCTTTTTCGACAGCTCCTCGAGCAGGTCGTCCAGGCCGGCCTCGTCGATCTGCCAGTGCTGGACCGCATCCTTCTGCTTCTGTAACTGGGCCAGCACCTTGTCGAGTTGGACCGGCGCCTGTCCCTTGCCGCCTTTGCCGCCCGCCCCGCCGCGAACATCGGCGCCGTTGATCAGTCGCGGTCCCGGCGCGCCCAAGGCGCCGCCGGTCAGACTGCCCAATGCGGCCGGGTTGAGCACGCTTCCGATACCGGCCATCGGCGCCGCGGCGGCGCCGGTCGTCGGCAGCGAGGTGGCGGCCAGCCGGATCGCCGGCGTGGCGGTGGCCCAGCCCTGCGGCACCGACAGTCCTCCGACCGATGGCGCAGTGCCCACTCCGGCGGTCACCGCGCGGGTCATGCCCCCGCCGGCCGCCGACTTCGGCCCACCACCCAACCCGGCGCCCAGCGCGTTCATCCCTGCCCCGCCCAGCCCAGCCCCGAGCCCCGATTTCGGGACCTCCGGGAACCGCGGCGGCGCCTTGTAGAACGTCTTCAACTGGACCATGCCGAAGTTGGGCCCGCTCAGCACGACGTTGGCGAGACCTCCGAACTTCATCGTCACCCCGAGGACGCTATACAGGCTCTCGTAGATCGGCGCCAGTGCGCCGCCGAGGTCGGCCGCGTCCCCGGCCGCGGCAATGCCCGGCCCGGCCTGGCTGGCCGGATTGGTGGCCTGCGGCGGTGGGGCGAACGGCGTCAACTGAGTGGCGGCGGCCGTGGCGGCCTGGTACTGGAACATGGCGGCGGCGTCCTGCGCCCACATCTGAAAGTACTGGGCGTCGGCGGCCGCGATTGCCGCGGTGTTCTGCCCGAAGGTGTTGGACGCCAGCAGCGCAGCCCGCAGGCTCCGGTTGGCGGCGATCACCGGCGGAGGCACCACGGCGGCCAACGCCACCTCGAACGCACCGGCCGCGGTGCCGGCCTGCACGGCCGATTCCTTGGCCTGCGCAGCGGCGGTGGACATCCAGCTCACAAACGGCGTCGCCGCGGCCGTCATGGCCGCCGCCGATGGGCCCAGCCACGATTCGGCCGTCAAGGTGGTGAGCACCGTGCTGTAGGAGGTCATGGCGGACTGCAGTTCGGCGGCCAGCCCGTCCCAGGCGGTGGCCGCCGCCAGCAGCGACTCGGCGCCCGGGCCGGCGTACATCTGACCGGAGGTGACCTCCGGGGGGATCAGAGCGAAATCGATCACGGCATGCCTCTCCTAGTCCTCGGGCACCGGGATGACCAGGATGGTGGCCGTGGTCAACGCCTCGGTGTCGGGGGCCTTGTCGATCACCCGGGTGGCGCCGCCCGCGACGGACTGCACCGCGGTGCCTGCGACGGCGCGGCCGGCCAGGCTCGACAACGCCATCTCGTTGAACATCGCGCTGGAGGAGCCCTCGACGGCGAACGCCGAGGCACTGGCACTGACCGAACTGCTGGACAGCATCGCCGGCATCGCCTTGCCGGCCGGCGCCGCGGTGGACCAGCTCGCCGGCACCGACAGCGACCCGACCATACTCGCCTGTCCGGCGCTCGCCGCCACGGTGGTGGCACCCGCCGAACCCGCCGCCGAGAGTGGCACCTGGTAGGAGATATAGCCGCCCGACAGCGGCCCCAGGGCGCCGGTGATCGGGGCCGGACCGTTCAGCGCGCTGATCACACCGGGCGGGTTCTGGGCCAAGCCCACGAGCTGCCCGGCGATCAGCCAGCCACTGCCGAGGTTGGAGAGATGCCCGATCGGCGAGTACGGCCCGACCAGATCCCCCAAGAACTTGGCGAGGTCCCCCAGCGCGGAGCCGGCGTCAGCGAGCGGCGACGTCGCGTCCGCCGCGCCCGGGGTGAGGTTCTGCAGAGTCCTGGGCACCGCCGACAGCAGTTGGGACACCTTCGAGGGGGCGGCCGAGGCAGTTCTGGCGCCGGCAGCCTCCAGGGCGTCGGCGACATTGGATGACTCGCCGGTGGCATCGGTGGCCTCCGGCGCCGGGTTGAACGGGGTGAGCTGAGTGGCCGTGGCGGCGGAGCCGGCGTAGGCGTACATGGCGGAGGCGTCCTGGGCCCACATCTCGGCGTAGAGGGCGTCGGTGGCCGCGATCGCCGGGGTGTTCTGGCCCAGCAGGTTGGTGGCGACCAGCGTCAGCAGCAGGCTGCGGTTGGCGGCGATCACCGGCGGCGGCACGTGCGCTGCGAACGCAGCCTCATAGGCGGCGGCTGCCGACGAGACCTGCATCGCCGCGTGCTCGACCTGCAGGGCGGTACCGCTGATCCACTCCGCATAGGGGGTGGATGCGGCCACCATCGCCAGCGCCGACGGGCCGTGCCAGCTACCGGTCAGGTCGGTGATCACCGATCGGTAGGCCGCCGCCGCGGTGTGCAGTTCGCCGGCCAGCGCCTGCCACGCACCGGCGGCCGCCAGCAAGGGCCCCGGACCTGCTCCGGAGTACATCAGGCCGGAATGGACCTCCGGCGGCACCGCTCCAAATTCCATCTCACCCGACCTTTGTGCGTCCTTGGTACGTCGCGTTTTTTACGGTCACGAAGATGACCAGGGGATGAATTTACGGTGACTGGCTGGAAGGTAACCGGGAGGAAGCTGTGAGCGGTCGTGGAGATTTGTGTGGCTACGATCACATCGGGCAGGCTGACACGGCGGCAGCCATCCCGCAACCGATAGAGCCCGGACGCCGACGGCGAACTCAGGCAGGCGTGGCGTCGACCAGCAACAAGGTGGCGGCGTCGACCAGCGTTCGGATCACTTCGTCGGTGTTGAAGTCACTGAGCCACAGGTTCGGCGAATCGGTGCGATGCAGCATCGCGACCCCGTGCAATGCCACCGACAGTGCGGCCGCGATCCGATCCGAATCAGGATCTGAGACCGCATCCGAATCCGGCGGTTCAGCGAGGCTCGACGAAGGAGAGGCGAAGCTGGGACCGCCGCATGGTCCCGGCACTTCGCCCCGACAGGCCAACAGGGCCCGGGTGACCGTCGCGAGAGCCTGGCGGGCCGCCGGCGGCGCTTGGCCGTCCTGGGTCATCAGCGCATAGCGCAGCGGATGCCGCTGCGCGAACGACACGTACACCCGGCAGCCGATCAGCAGGCGCTCGCGGGGATCGGTGGCCGCCTGGACGTGTTCGGCGATCTCGTCGGAGACCTGCACCCAGCTGGACTCGGCGACGGCCTCGAGCACGCGATCCCGGTCGTCGAAGTGGGCGTAGACCGACGGCGCCGCGATACCGGCCTCGCGGGCGATGCTGCGCAGCGACACCTCGCCCTCGCTGTCGGCACCGTCGATGACGCGGGTGGCGGCCGACAGGATCTCGTCGCGCAGCAGTCCGCCGTGGCCTCGCAGATTGCGTCGACGAGGGGTACTGGACACTCCGACATCCTAACGACTGTTAGTTGTTCACGCCTGCGTGCTGAACAACATCCTGCGCGCCAGTGTGAGCTGACACAATCTAACTTTACAGGTGTTTCCTTATGGCCGTAAGGTCAACTTTCATGAGCGCAATGCAGAAGCTGCGGAGGCCGCTGGAACGGCTGTGGATCGTGCTGGTGATAGTCCCGGTCGCCGCGGTGGGCGCGTTGGTCATCTACCGGTTCCACGGCGTCTTCGGTTCCGAGGGCGCGGCGGTCGGCGGCAACAGCGGCGGCGAGATCGTCTCGACCGTCCCCAAGTACGTCACCTACGAGCTCTACGGCCCCGAAGGCTCCTCGGGGATGGTCAGCTACGTCGACGAGCGCGCCCAGCCTCAGGAGGCGACGTTTCACTCGCTGCCGTGGTCGTTGACGCTGACCACGACCCTGCCGAGCGTCTACGCCAACGTCATGGCCCAGGGCGACGGCCACGAGCTGGGCTGCCGGATCACCGTCAACGGTGAACTGCGCGACGAGCAGCAGACCGACGGGCATGACGCCGCGACGTTCTGCGTGGTGAAGGCCGCATGAGCGCCCGCCGCCGCGCCCCGGGCTCCGGGGCGCAGACGCCGCTCTACCCGCGGCTGATCCGTGCGCTGTCCATCCCGATCATCCTGTTCTGGCTCGCCGCAGCCGCGGCGACCAACCTGCTGGTGCCACAACTGGAGATCGTCGGAGCGCGCAATGCGGTCTCGCTCTCACCGCAGGATGCGCCGTCGGTGATGGCGATGAAACACATCGGCGAGAAGTTCGGCGAGTTCAACTCCGACTCCGTGCTGATGATCGTGCTCGAAGGCTCGGAAGAAGGGGCCGAGTTGGGTGAGGACGCCCACCGCTATTACGACCGGCTGGTGCAGACGCTGCAGTCCGACACCGAACACGTCGAGCACGTGCAGGACTTCTGGGGCGACCGGGTCACCTCGGCGGGATCGCAGAGCGAGGACGGCCGGGCCGCCTATGTGCAGGTGCACCTGGCCGGCAACCAGGGCTCGGCCCAGGGCGTGGAGTCGGTCGACTCGGTGCGCGAGATCGTCGAGGAATCCGATCCACCGCCCGGGTTGCGTTCGTACGTAACCGGTCAGGCGGCCCTGGTCGCCGACACCAACGAAGCCGGCGACGCATCCATGATCAAAATGACCGGCATCACCCTGGCCGTCATCACGGTGATGCTGCTGGTGGTCTACCGGTCGATCACCACCACCTTGATCGGCCTGCTCGTCGTCGTCACCGAGATGAGCGTGGCCCGCGGGTTGATCGCGGTGCTGAGCCACTTCCACGTCTTCGCGATCTCCACCTTCGTGGTCAGCATCCTCACCGCCTTGGCGATCGCGGCCGGAACCGACTATTGGATCTTCCTGATCGGGCGCTACCACGAGGCCCGCAGCGCGGGCGAAGATCCCGAAACCGCCCAGCGCACAACGCTGTCCAGCGTCAGCCACGTCATCCTGGGCTCCGGGCTGACCATCGCCGGCGCCATGCTGTGCCTGCATTTCACCCGGCTCAACTACTTCAACACCCTGGCGGTTCCATGCGCCCTCGGCATGTTCACCATCCTGGCGATGGGGCTCACCTTTGCCCCGGCGGTGCTCGCAGTCAGCAGCCGATTCGGTCTGCTCGACCCCAAGCGCGCGACCAGCGCCGGCGGCTGGCGCAAGGTGGGCACCGCCGTAGTGCGCTGGCCGCTGCCGATCCTGGCCGCCGCCAGCGCCGTTGCCGCCGTGGGCGTCCTGGTGCTGCCGGGTTATCAGACCAGCTACGACAACCGGCACTACATCCCCGCCGACGTGCCGTCGAACATCGGCTACGCCGCCGCCGAGAAGCACTTCAGCTCGGCGCGGATGAACCCCGACATGCTGATGGTCGAGGCCGACCACGACATGCGCAACCCGCGCGACATGCTGGTGCTGGACCGCATCGCCCGCAACATCTTCCGCGTTCCGGGCATCGAACGGGTCCAGTCCATCACCCGCCCGCTCGGCCCGCCGATGGAACACGGGTCGGTGCCGTTCCAGATCAGCGCGCAGGGCGTCACGATGGCCGAGAACCTGCAGTTCCTCAAGGCCCGCCTGGACGACACCCAGTCCATGGCCGACCAGCTCTCGTCGATGGTCGCGGTGATGGACCGGCTGCACGGCTTGACCGTGCAGCTGTCCGACGCCACCCACGGCACCGACGAGGCCGCCCATGACATGCAGGGCACGATGGAAGAGGTCCGGGACCGGATAGCCGACTTCGACGACGAGGTCCGGCCGCTGCGCAACTATTTCTATTGGGAGCCACACTGTTTCAACATCGGTGTGTGCAACGCGTTCCGCTCGATGTTCGACGCCACCGACGGCTTCGACAAGCTGGCGGAGAACACCGCAGCGTTGGCCGGTCAACTGGACCGGGTTGACGCGATCACACCGGAGATCGCCGACCAGATCCCGCCGATGATCGCCATCACCACCAACATGCGCGACCTGATGTTGACCATGCACAGTAGTTTCAGCCAGGTGGTGACGCAGCTGGAGCAGATGACCGACACCGCCGCGGTGATGGGCCAGGTCTTCGACGACGCCCGCAACGACGATATGTTCTACCTGCCGCCGGAAGCGTTCGACAGCCCCGACTTCCAGCGCGGGATGGAGTTGATGATGTCGCCGGACGGCTCCGCGGCGCGCATCCTGATCACCCACGACACCGACCCCGCCACGGTCGACGGCATCTCCCATGTCGACTCCGAGCTGCAGGCCGCCAAGGAGGCCGTCAAGGGCACCCCGCTGGCCAAGGCGAAGTTCTATCTGGGCGGCACCGCCGCCACCTACGCCGACATCCAGACCGGCGCACACTACGACCTGCTGATCGCGGCGATCGCCGCCATCATCCTGATCTTCGTGGTGATGTTGCTGATCACCCGGGCGCTGGTCGCCTCGATCGTGATCGTCGGGACCGTGGTGCTGTCGCTGGCCTCCTCCTTCGGACTGTCGGTGCTGTTGTGGCAGTACGTGTTCGGCATCGAATTGCAGTGGCTGGTGATCGCGATGTCGGTGATCGTGCTGCTGGCGGTGGGCTCGGACTACAACCTGCTGGTGGTGTCACGGATGAAGGAGGAGATGGGTGCCGGCCTGAAGACCGGACTGATCCGCGCCATGGGTGCCACCGGCAAGGTCGTGACCGCGGCAGGCATGGTGTTCGCGTTCACCATGATCGCCATGATCGCCAGTGATCTGCGGTCGGTCGGGCAGATCGGCACCACCATCGGGCTGGGCCTGCTGTTCGACACGTTCATCGTGCGCAGCCTGATCACGCCGTCGATCGCCGCCCTGCTCGGCCGGTGGTTCTGGTGGCCGATCAACGTGCACCGCCGGCCCGCCCCGGTGTCGGCCGAGCGCCCCGCTGTCATCGCCGAGACCCCGACCCCGGCGCTGCCGGCACCGGTCCCCGCCGGTTAGAAATCTTACTGTTACGCCAAGATACTCTTATTTTTCTTAATTTGCCTGTATCGTTGGCCCCTCGCGTCGCGAAAGGGGACTGCGGTGGGCGAATCGGGAGCGTCTGCGGTTGTGCTGGGAGCCGGCATGGCGGGGCTACTGGCTGCTCGGGTGGCATCGGAGTTCTACGACTCCGTCACCGTGGTGGACCGCGATCGGCTTCCCGATCATCCGGCCCACCGCAGCGGGGTCCCGCAGGACCGGCACCTGCACAACTTCCTCACCCGCGGCACGACCATCCTCGGCGAGCTGTTTCCCGGCCTCCTCGACGAACTCGTCGCCGCCGGCGCGGTCAGGATCGACAACCCCAACCTGTCCGGGCGGTACGCCCGCATCGGCCGCTTCGAAATGAACCGGACCGGCAAGCTCGCCGATCCCCGGGCCCTGGCGAGTTACGGCGCGAGCCGGCCGTTCGTGGAGTTCCACGTGCGTCAACGCGTCGACCGACTCGGTAACGTCGCGTTTCTCGCTCACCACGAAGCGGCCGGACCGGTGCACGACCGAGGCGTCGTCACCGGCGCGCGAATCACCAACCGTCACAACAAACTCACCCAGATTCTGCACGCCGACCTCGTCATCGACGCGACGGGGCGAGCAGCGCGCACCGCCGAATTCCTGGCCGGACACGGCTTCGGCAGCGTGCCCGACAAGCGGCTCGACCCTGCCTGGGGCTATTGCAGTCAGCTACTGCGCATCCCGCCGGGCCGCATCGCCGACAAGCTGGTCTTCGTCAACCAGGGCCGCGCCGCCCCCGGCCTGCTGCTGGTGGCCTACGAGCACGACACCTGGATGCTGGCCATCGCCCGCCACGGCGACTGCGGCGCTCCCCCAGCTGATTTCCCCACCATGCTCGCCATCGCCGAGCAGGCCCTTCCGCCGGCCATCATGGCCGGGCTGCGCGATGCCACCCCGGCGGGTGACGTCGCGGTCTCCCGCGACACCGGCGCACTGTGGCACCGCTACGACCGCATGGCGCGCTTCCCCGCCGGGCTGGTGGTGATTGGAGACGGACTGTGCCGGCTCAACCCACTCCACGGCCAAGGCATGACGATGGCGGCGCTGCAGGCGCTCGCGCTGCGCGACTGCCTACAGGATCGCGGCGCGGATCTGCCGCACCGGTTCTTTCGCGCGGCGGCCACCCAGATCGCCCCGGTCTGGGCCGCCAACGCGGCCAACGACCGCCCCGCGCCTGCAGGTCGCCCGCATCCGATTCGCCACCGGCTGAGCAGGTGGGCCGCCGACGCGGTGGGAACCGCAGCAGCCCGCGATATCGCCGTCACCGAACGGTTCCTGCGGGTGCGCAACCTCATCGACCCGCCCGCCCGGCTGCGCGACCCGGTGCTGCTGGCCCGCATAGCACTGGCCAACCTGCGAGGCCCGGGTTTCGCCTCATGAACGGCGATGAGGTCGCCATCCGCGAGCTGCTCGCCCAGCAGGTCGCCGGCTGGAATACCGGGGACCCGGCGGCCTACGCGGCGGTCTTCGCCCCCGACGCGGACTACATCACCTTCCTGGGCGCCCACCACCGAGGCCGGGCGGCGATCTCCGCGTCGTATGCCCCGCTGTTCGCCAACCTGCTGCGCGGGTCCCGCCTGGAGGTCGAGGTCACCGGGCTGCGGTTCTTGACCTCGGATGTGGCGCTGATTCACGCCCGCGCCGTCGTGACCCGCAGCTCCGGGCGCCGCAGCCGCGGTGAGCGGGTGAACACCAGCGTCGCGGTGCGAACCGGCGACGGCTGGCTGCTGGCGGCCTCGCAGAACACCACCCACCGTCTGTTGGCCCAAAGACTCATGCGCACGCTGTTTTACCGACACTCAGGAGGCTCTCTTGCTTGACGCGATCTACCGGGGCGCTCGCGGCCGGATCAGCACACTGGCCGCCGGACTCGACGCAGACCAGCTGCGGGTCCCGGTTCCGGCGACACCCGGCTGGACGGTGCATGACGTGCTGGCCCACCTGGTGGGCGGTGCCGCCGATTTGGCCGCTGCCCGGCTCGACGGCGCACCGGGTGAGTCCTGGACCGCACGGCACGTCGCGGAACGCCGCACCCGCCCGGTCGCCGAGCTGCTCGACGAATGGGCGGCCGCCGCCCCCGCGGTCGAGGCCGATCTGGTGGGCCAGAAGTTCGTCGGCGCAAATCTGGCCGCGGACGCGGTCTGCCACGAGGCGGACCTGCACGAGGCGCTGGGCCTGCCGCGCACCGACCGCGACCATTGGCAGCCGCTGCTGGAGGTGATGGGCAACCTTCCCGGCAGGCGGTTACGCGACACCGCGACACTGCTGATCCACGACGAGCTGGGCCGCCAATGGCGTTGCGGAACCGGCGAAGCCGTCATCACGTTGCGCGCCGACGGCTACGAGTTGCTGCGCGGCCTGTTCACGCGGCGTTCGCGGCGTCAGATCGCCGCCTGGGACTGGTCGCCCGCGCCGTCGGCGCAGCTGCTGGAAGGCTTCGGTGCCTTCGGCCACCGCGACGACGACCAGCCGATCCCGGCCGCCTGACCTCAGACCACGCAGGCGGTGAGCCGCGGCGGGGCGAACGACACCGAACCCACCCCGCCGACGATCATGCCGTTGTCGGCCAGCGTCATCGCCGTCACGTACGAGCAGGTCTGAATCTCGGTCAGCCCGTTGAGATACACCACATCGAAGGTGTAGGCGAAGTTGCGCACCAGCTGCCCGGCAGTCCACGGCACATCGACCACGAACCCCAGCGACGATGCTGAGCGCGCCCCCAGTGCTCGCGGCCCTGCTTCGCCGATGTGGGGGGTGATCGAGAAGGGCACGCCGTCCCGTTTGGTGCCGGTCAGGTTGTGGCTGTTGATCCGGTAGCCGGTGGCGGCCGCCGGGACCAACTCCCCGGGCCGGATGTTGGTGCTGAACAGGATCGAGTAGTTCGTGCCGCCGACGACTGCGGTGGTGCTGAAGCTGGTCGAGGTGAACTCCTCGGGCAGTTGCACCACGCAGTTCTCGATCAGTTCGTTCGGGTCACCGCACTCCTGCGAGCCGGGCGGCGCAGCCAGCGCACGCGGCGCGGCGAGCGCGAGACCCAGGGCCGGCACCGACCAAGCTGCGCCGCGCACGAACATCCGTCGGGAGATCGACTTGTTCGCAATGTCCGTCATGCGTTCGAGGGTACCGATCAGGCCCGTTGGTGTTGTCCGGAAATCGATTCGCGTGACATGCTCGCCGGGTGGTGTGGGACCGGTTGGCAAATGCCGTAACCGGGCGTCGTTGCTGGCTGGTGGCACTGGTTCCGCTTCTGATCGCAGGTGCGCTGATGGCCCTCAGCGGCGCCAACAGCGCCGCGACCCGATCACCGGTGGCGCTGCCGAGCGGTTCGGAGTCCGCCCGCGTCGCCGCGCTGCTTCCCGAATTCGCCGACGGGGATCAGGCGGCCACCCTGCTGGTCGCCACGCGCAAGGACGGCCTGCCGTTGACACCGGACGACCTGGCCGCCGTGGCCCAGGCCCGCGACCGGATGACGCAGGTGCCGCAGGTGCTCCCCGGCCCGCCGGCACCGGTGTTGACGTCCGCCGACGGCCACGCGGCCCTGGCGGCGGTGGCGTTGAACGCGCAGCTGTCCGGCTTCGAGCTCACCGACGCGGTCAAGGCCCTGCGTGCCGCCGCCGCTGATGGCCTGCCGGGGCGGCTGGCCCCGCACGTCACCGGCGGGCCGGCTTTCGGTGCCGATATCGCTGCCGCCTTCACCGGCGCCAACGTCACGCTGCTGGTGGTGACCGCACTCGTGGTGGCGCTGCTGCTGATCATCACCTACCGCTCCCCGGTGCTGTGGCTGGCGCCGCTGATCGTGATCGCGTTCGCCGATCGAGTCGCCACGGTGGTGGGCACCGATGTCGCCCGGGCCGCCGGGGTGACGTTCGACGGGTCCACCTCCGGTATCACCAGCGTGCTGGTCTTTGGCGCGGGCACCAACTACGCGCTGCTGTTGATCTCGCGGTACCGCGAAGAACTGCACGCGGAAGCCGAGCACCGCACCGCGCTGCGCCGCGCGGTGGCCGCCGCCGCGCCGGCGATCCTGGCCAGCAACGCCACTGTGGTGCTGGCCCTGCTGACTTTGATCCTGGCGGTGACCCCGAGTACACGCAGTCTGGGCATCTGCGCCGGCTGCGGCCTGGTGGTGGCCGCCGTGTTCGTCCTGCTGGTACTGCCACCGCTGCTGGTGCTGTGCGGCCGAAACATGTTCTGGCCATTCATCCCCCGGGTCACCGATGTGTCCGCCACGACGACAGGCGCGTGGCACCGGGTGGCCGACGCCGTCTCGCGCCGTCCAGCACTGGTGTGCGCGGCGGCGGTCGCCGTGCTGGCGGTGTCGGCCGCCGGGCTGCTGGGTACCGGGATCGGACTGTCGCAGACCGAGCAGTTCCGGTTGCGAGCCGACTCGGTGACCGGTTTCAACACCCTGGCCGAGCACTTCCCGGGCGGCGCCGCCGGCCCGGCCGTCGTGATCGGCTCCACCGACCGATCGCCGCAGATCCAGCAGGCGATCGCCGCAGCTCCCGGCGTCGTCTCGGCCGTCCCGGCCGGTGCGTCCACGACCGGCAGCACCAAGTGGTCGGTGGTGCTCGACGCCGCGCCATCGACCGAGCGGGCATTCACCATCGTTGCCGGACTTCGGAATTCGGTCCGAGCGGTCGACGCGCAGGCGCTGGTGGGTGGCGCCGACGCCCAGGCCCTCGATGTCCGCGACGGCGCTCTGCGAGACCGCAGGGTGCTGATCCCGCTGATTCTGCTGGTGGTGCTGGCGGTGTTGTTCGTGCTGCTGCGAGCCGTGGTGGCACCGCCGGTTCTGGTGGCCGCGACGGTGCTCAGCGCGCTCGCCGCCCTGGGCCTGGGCGGCTGGGCCAGCCTGCATATCTTCGGTTTCCCGGCCCTGGACAACAGCACTCCGCTGTTCGCGTTCCTGTTCCTGGTCGCCCTGGGCGTGGATTACACGATCTTCCTGGTGACCCGCGCCCGGGAGGAGACACCGGGCTACGGCACCCGGATCGGCATGGTGCGCGCGGTGTCGGCCACCGGCGGGGTGATCACCAGTGCCGGAGTCGTGTTGGCGGCGGTGTTCGCTGTCCTCGGGGTGCTGCCACTGATCGTGTTGACCCAGCTGGGGATCATCGTCGGCCTGGGCATCCTGCTCGACACGTTCGTGGTGCGCACGCTGGTGATTCCGGCACTGTTCGCGTTGATCGGCGACCGGGTGTGGTGGCCCGCGGTCCCGCGAGCACGTACGTAGATTGGTGCCCATGCCCGAGGAGACCGCCGCACAGTTCGCCGATCGCGTCATGGACACCATCGACAGTGCCAGCCTGGCCCTGCTGATCAGCCTGGGCCACCAGAGCGGACTGTTCGATGTGCTTGCCGGGCGGCCATCGGCCACCAGTGCGCAGATCGCCGAGTGGGCCGGGCTCGACGAACGCTACGTCCGGGAGTGGCTCGGCGGCATGACGGTCGCGCAGGTGGTCGACTACGACGCCGCCACCAAGAGCTACCGCCTGCCCGAACACCGCGCTGCCGCACTGACCCGGGCCGGCGGTCTGGACAATCTGGCGCGCATCACCCAGTACATTCCGCTGCTCGCCGAGGTCGAACAGCAGATCCTCGGATGTTTCCGCGACGGTGGCGGTCTGGACTACGGGCAGTACCCGCGCTTCCACGCGGTGATGGCCGAACGCAGCGGCGAGGTCTTCGACCATGCGCTGATCGACGACGTGCTGCCCTTGGTCGAGGGACTTCCGGAGTTGCTGCGGGCCGGGGCCGACGTCGCCGATTTCGGCTGCGGCAGTGGTCAGGCGATCAATGTGATGGCGCAGGCCTTCGGCGCGAGCCGGTTCACCGGGATCGATTTCTCCGCCGAGGCGGTCGGGCGCGGCGCGCAGGAGGCGGCGCGGCGCGGCCTGACCAACGCGACCTTCGAGAGCCGGGACCTGGCGGCGCTGGTCAGGCCCGAAGCCTACGACCTGATCACCGCTTTCGACGCCATCCATGACCAGGCCCAACCGGATCGGGTGCTGGCGAACATCTTTGCCGCTTTGCGCCCGGGCGGCGTCCTGTTGATGGCCGACGCGAAAGCATCCAGCGACCTGGAGGACAACGTCGGCGTCCCGAGATACACCTACCGGTTCACCGTGTCGCTGATGCACTGCATGCCGGTGTCGTTGGGCTTGGGCGGGGCCGGGTTGGGGACGATGTGGGGCCGGCAGGTCGCGGTGGCGATGCTGGGCGACGCGGGATTCACCGGCGTGACGGTGGCCGAACTCGAGTCGGACCCGTCGAACTACTACTACCTGGCCCGGAAAGCCGCTGCGTCCTAGGCGTCGACCCGCTGCCGCAGGGGGCGCTGCCGCACGGGACGCTGCCGCACGATCGTCGGCCACCAGAACCACGTTCCGTAGATCCGCACCAGTGACGGCACGATGAACGACCGCACGATCAAGGTGTCCAGCAGCAGTCCGATGCACACGGTGGACCCGACCTGACCGATGGTGCGCAGATCGCTGGCGAGCATGGCCAGCATGGTGAAGGCGAACACCAGGCCCGCCGATGTCACCACCCCGCCGGTGCTGCCCAGGGCGCGGATCAGTCCGGTGTTGAGTCCGGCGCCGAGTTCCTCTTTGAGCCGGGCGATGAGCAGCAGGTTGTAGTCCGACCCGACCGCCACCAGGATGATGAACGTCAGGGGCAGGATCAGCCAGTGCAGATGCAGGCCGATCAGGTGCTGCCAGATGAGGATCGACAGGCCGAATGCCCCGGCGTAGGAGAACGCCACGGTGCCCGGAATCACCAAGGCGGCCACCAGACTTCGGGTGATGACCAGCATGATCAAGAAGATCAGCACGAAGGCGGCGATCGCGGCGATCAGCAGGTCCGACCGCGAGTACTTCGCGATGTCGGAGTTGTTCGATCCCGAGCCGCCGATGTAGATCTTGGCGCCGGCCAGCGAGGTCTCCTTCAACGCGATCTTGATCGCGTCGGGGAACTTCTCCACGTGCTCGATGCCCTCGGGCCCCATCGCGTTGCCCTCGTGGGTGACGATGAACCGGGCCGCCTTGCCGTCCGGCGACATCATCAGCTGCATCCCGGTCTTGATGTCCTCATTGTCGAAGGCCGGGCGCGGAATATAGAAGAAGTCGTCGCTGCGGGACGCGTCGAAGTCGTTGCCGACGTTGATCATGTCGTCGAAGGTCTGATCGGTGTTACTGGCCTGAATGTCCGAGGGGCCATAGGTGTTCACAATCAGGGAGCGCAGGGCGATCTGATCGTCAGCCATGATGTTCAGTTGCGCCACCAGCTGCGGCAGCAGTGAGTCGACGACCTCCAGGGATCCCACCGCGTCCTTGATGTTCTCCGCGAGCTTGTCGACGTTGTCCATCATGTCCCATGTCGACCGGAACGCCCAGCAGATCGGGATGTCGAAACAGTGTGGCTCCCAATAGAAATAACTGCGCAGCGGCATCAGGAAGTCGTCGAGGTTGGAGATCTCCTCGTCCATCTGCTCGGTGAGGGCCTGCATGTCCTCCATCGTGAGGACGGTGGAATGCATCTCGTCGGCCAGCTTCTGTGTCAGTGCGATTGTGGTCTGCAGCACCTCGACGGTGTGGCCCATGATCTTCGCCTGCTGGTCGGTGTTGGCGTTCTGTTCCCTGGTGAACGGCAACTGTTGACCGTTGGCGCTGCCCTGCACGGTGAACAGGTAGGGCAACGAGGCATGCTCGAGCGCACGGCCCATGGGCCTGGTGATGCTCTGCACCATCGCCACGCCGGGCAGCCGGATCAGCGCCTTGGCCACCCGATCCAGCGAGATGAAGTCCGCGGAATTGCGCATGTCATGATCCGACTCGACCATCAGCATCTCGGAGAACAGTTTGCTTTTCGGGAAGTGCCGATCGGCGGCGGCGAATCCCTGATTGGCCGCGGAGTCGCGTGGTTGGTAGGTGCGGTCGTCGAAGCTGACCTGATAGGTCGGCACGAAGACCGCCCCGGCAGTCACCAGTGCGGCACTGGCGGTCAGGATCGGCTTGGGCCAGCGCACCACGCTGGTGGCGATGCGCCGATAGAGCCGCGCCTTAACCTGCTGGCGGGGATCGAACAACCCGATCAGGCTGCCCACGCTCAGCACGGCCGGCCCGAGCGTCAACGCACCCACGACCGTCAACACCATGCTGATGGCCACCGCCGGTCCCATGGTGTTGAAGTAGTTCAGGCGCGCGAAGCTCAGGCAGAAGGCCGCTCCGGCGATGGTGAGTCCGGAGCCCAGAATCACGTGGGACACACCACGGTAGGCGGTGTAGAAGGCCTCCTCGCGGCTCTCGCCGTTGAGCCGCGCCTCGTGATAGCGGCCCATCAGGAAGATGCCGTAATCGGTTCCGGCACCCAGGGTCAGCGAGACAACCATGTTCACCGCGAACGACGACAGCTGGATGTAGCCGAAGTGGCCGAGCGTCGCGATGACCCCCTTGGCGGCCAGCATCAGGATCAGGACCCCGAACAGTGGCACCAGCATGGTGACGTAGGACCGATAGACCATCAGCAGCATGAAGATGATCAGGAAGATCGTCGCGATCGTGATGTTGTTCAGGCTGGAGTTCGCCGTTGCGACAGTGTCGGCGGCCAGGGGTGCCGCGCCACTGACATAGACCTTGAGTCCCGGCGGCGGGTCGGAGGCGTCAACGGTGTGGCGCACCGCGGCCACGGAGTCATTGGCCTCCATCTGGCCGATGTCGCCGGCCAGGCGCAGCAGTACGTAGGCCGCCTTTCCGTCGAGGCTCTGGGCGCCGGCCGCGGTGATCGGTTTACCCCAGGTGTCCATGACGTACTGGACGTGCGCGGTGTCGGCCTGCAAGGTGCGCACCAGGGCGTCGTAGTAGCGGTGATCGGCCTCGCCCAGCGGGCGATCGGCCTCCAGCACCAGCATGGTCATGCTGGTGGAGGTGGACTCCTGGAACTTCTCGCCGATCGCCAGCATCGCGGCCTGCGAGGGAGCATACGTCGGGACCATCGGCCCGGCGAGTTCCTCGGCCACCCGTTCCACCTGCGGCACAAAGGTATTCGTCACCACCGCGAGCAGCGCCCAGAAGATGATGATCGGTATCGCCAGCAGCCGGACCATCCGGGCCGCCAGCGGGCGTGCCGCGCGATGCGCGCTCACGCGGACTTCACCCGGCAGGTGATGTCGGCGTTGGCACGGGCATTGGTGTGCTCGTCGCGGATGACGTCGTCGACCAGGATCCGGCAGCCGACGTAGTCGCCGCGCACCTGAACAGAGATGCTGCCGGACACCACGGTCAGCATCGTGGTCTCGTCATGCGTCCACGGCAGGGTGTCCAACTCGACGGTGTGGGGGTGCCCGTCGATGTCGATGTAGGAGAGCAACGCGCCGTCCCCGGCGGAACCGAACACCTCGTAGGTGAGCTTCTTGGGGTTGAACTGCTCGGGCGCCTGCGGCGGGTTGACCGTCAGAACCGGTCCCGGGGCAGACATCTGGTGCACCTTCGACATGCCCAGCGCCCCGACGGTGACCGCGATGACCGCGACCAGCGGCATCCAGGCGCGCACCAGGAGTGACCGGCGCGGCGCGCGGGGACTCACTCGGCCACCGAAACCGGCAGGTGCTTCTTCAGCTTGGCAGCCCTCAGCAGTTGGGCGGTCACGTTGAGCGATCCGAACATCGGGATCACCCCGAGAAACGTCCGCTCCGACGGTGTGGCGCCATGGAGCTGCTCCAGGCTGCCGAACACATAGAAGCAGCCCAGCGAGAAGATCGCCGCGGGTATACAGAAGGCCAGCGGGGATCGCTGATCGGCGATGACGCGGCTGGCGAACTCCAGCTCCTGCGCAGACAGCGGTTCGCGTTTGCGCACCTTGGCCAGGACGGACTTTCGGGCTCCGATTCCTTCACTGATCGGCAGCGGCGTCCGACTTCGCAATCGCCGGATGTAGCCGAACACGCCGGTCGCGGCGAGCAACAGCGCCACGAAGGCAACCGCGGCCAGGTCTCCGAACAAGTGCCAGTTCGTGCCGAGGAAGTTCCAGTTCATCGCGACACCCGCCCCCCAATCCGTGGTGCACGCGGAGCGCGCGGACCGCACTCCTGGACATAAAAAATCCGACGACGGAGACTATCTGGTCTGGTTATGAGACGTCAACGTCTCATAATTAGACGTGCCTGCGGCTATCATCGGGGCATGGACGTCGAGCACCGGGAGCTCACCGGTTCGCAATCACGCACGCGGGCGGCGATCCTCGACGCGACGGCATCGGTGCTCGCCCGGGACCGCACCGCCACACTGCCCGAGATCGCTGCGGCCGCCGAGGTGGCCCGCTCCACCGTGCACCGCTACTTCGCCGATCGGGATCGGCTGATCTATGAGACCACCCTGGACTCGATCCGCGTCATCAACGACATCATCGTGGTGGCAGGCACCGACGAGGGGCCGGCGATCGACGCGATGCGGCGGTTGATCACCACCCTCGTCCCCGAGGGCGACCGGATCGTGTTCCTGTTCGCCGACCCCGCGGTGCTGCGAGACATCCCCGCCGAGCAACTTCCGAACTCCACGCCGATCCTCGAACTCATCCTCCGCGGCCAGCAGGAGGGGACGTTCGATCCCGAGATCAGCGCGGAATGGATCCGGATCGCACTGTTCGGCCTGCTGATCAAGGCCAGCCGCGAAGCGGCATACGGCCTGGTACCGCGGCACAGCATCGTGCCGACGCTCATCCGAATCTTCGAACGCGGTGTGACTGCCCCGTTTTAGCAACTCAGATCACCTCGGGCGTGGCATCGTTATCCGCATAACAACGGTCTGTTGCCAGCCCGCCAGAGCTACTACGCTCTGTCGTAGTAGTTGCCCCGCAGCTCCGGGAGATCGCCCATGGACGTCGTTGACGTATCACGGTGGCAGTTCGGAATCACCACCGTCTACCACTTCATCTTCGTACCGCTGACCATCGGTCTGGCCCCGTTGGTCGCCGTCATGCAGACGGTGTGGGTGCTCACCGACAACGTCGCCTGGTATCGCCTCACCAAGTTCTTCGGGAAGCTGTTCCTGATCAACTTCGCGCTCGGGGTGGCCACCGGGATCGTGCAGGAATTCCAGTTCGGGATGAACTGGAGCGAGTACTCCCGATTCGTCGGCGACGTGTTCGGGGCACCGTTGGCGATGGAGGGGCTGGCGGCGTTCTTCTTCGAGTCCACCTTCATCGGGTTGTGGATCTTCGGCTGGGGCCGGCTGCCGCGGCTGGTGCACCTGGTGTGCATCTGGGTCGTGGCCATCGCCACCAACGTGTCGGCGTTCTTCATCATCGCCGCCAACTCGTTCATGCAGCACCCGGTCGGCGCGCACTACAACCCGCAGACCAAGCGCGCCGAACTGGACAGCATCATGGCGCTGTTCACCAACAACACCGCCCAGGCGGCGCTGTCGCACGCGGTGGCAGGCGCGTTCCTGACGGCGGGGACATTCGTCGCCGCGGTGTGCGCCTGGTGGATGGTGCGGTCGCGGTCGGGCATCGCGGCGGGCGGCGGCGATGCGCAGGCCGCGGAGTCCGACGCGGCCACCATGTACCGGCCGGCGACCATCCTGGGCTGCCTCGTCGCGCTGGTCGCCGCGGTCGGGCTGTTCTTCACCGGCGATGTGCAGGGCAAGCTGATGTTCGTCCAGCAGCCGATGAAGATGGCCTCGGCGGAGTCGTTGTGCGACACCGCCACCGACCCGAGCTTCTCGGTGCTGACCGTCGGCCGGCAGAACAACTGCGACCATCTGACCCGGGTGATCGAAGTGCCCTACGTGCTGCCGTTCCTGGCCGAAGGCCGGTTCACCGGTGTGCAGCTCGAAGGGGTCCGCGACATCCAGCAGCGCTACGAGCAGCAGTTCGGTCCCGGCGACTACCGGCCGAACCTGTTCGTCACCTACTGGTCGTTCCGCGCGATGATCGGCCTGCTGCTGGTGCCGGTGCTGTTCGCGCTGGCCGCGTTGTGGTTGACCCGGCGCGGGCGGATCCCGAACCAGCGCTGGTTCGCCTGGTTGGCGCTCTTGAGCATCCCCACCCCGTTCCTGGCCAACAGCGCGGGCTGGGTGTTCACCGAAATGGGCCGTCAGCCGTGGGTCGTGGTCCCCAACCCGACCGGCGATCCGAACGTGCGACTCACTGTCGCCCAAGGGGTTTCAGACAACAGCGTCGGCCTGGTCGTCACCTCCCTGGTGATGTTCACGCTGGTCTATGCGGTGCTCGCGGTCATCTGGTTCTGGTTGATCAAGCGCTACGTCGCCGAAGGCCCGCTGGAGCACGACGCCGAACCCGCCCCGCCGGCCCCGCCCGGCGCGGATGAGGTCGCGCCGCTGTCGTTCGCCTACTGAGGTACGAAAAAGGAGGTCGCGCGGTGGGACTGCAAGAAGTGTGGTTTGTGCTGGTCGCGGTGCTGTTCCTCGGTTTCTTCGTCCTGGAGGGTTTCGACTTCGGGGTCGGGATGCTGATGGCGCCGTTCGGCCGCGCCGGTTCCGGTGGTTCAGCGAGCCTCGACGAAGGAGAGGCGAAGCTGGGACCACCGCATAAACCCCGCGACCCGGAGGCGCACCGCCGGGCCGCGCTGAACACCATCGGCCCGGTCTGGGACGGCAACGAGGTCTGGTTGATCACCGCCGGCGGAGCGATGTTCGCCGCGTTCCCGGGTTGGTACGCCACGGTGTTCTCGACGCTGTACCTGCCACTGCTGGCGATCCTGTTCGGGATGATCGTTCGGGTCGTCGCAATCGAGTGGCGGGGCAAGGTCGATGACCCGAAGTGGCGGGCGTGGGCAGATCTCGGGATAGCCGCCGGCTCCTGGCTGCCGGCGATTCTGTGGGGAGTGGCGTTCGCGGCCCTGGTTCGCGGCCTTCCGGTGGACGCCGACCACCATATCCGCCCGGCGTTCGGCGATGTGATCAACGCCTACACACTGCTGGGTGGGTTGGCCACCGGCGGACTGTTCCTGTTCTACGGCGCGGTGTTCACCTCGTTGAAGACCATCGGCCCCATCCGCGATGATGCGCACCGGTTTGCGGCCCGGCTGTCGCTGCCGGTGACGGCGCTGGTCGCAGGATTCGGGGTGTGGACCCAGGTGGCGCACGGGACCGGGTGGACGTGGCTGGTGCTGGGCGTCGCGGTCGTCGCCCAGCTGGCTGCGGTGGCGCTGGTGTGGCGCCGGGTCTCGGACGGCTGGGCGTTCACCTGCACCGCGGTGGTGGTTGCGGCGGTGGTGGTCTTGCTGTTCGGCGCCCTGTATCCGGCGCTGGTGCCTTCCACCCTGGATCCGCAGTGGAGCCTGACGATCTACAACGCGTCGTCAACCCCGTACACGCTGAAGATCATGACGTGGGCGGCGGCGATCTTCGCACCGCTGGCGATCGTGTACCAGGGCTGGACGTATTGGGTGTTCCGGCAGCGGATCTCGGCGGAGCAGATTCCGCCGTCCATCGGGTTGTCGAGGCAGCCGTCCTGAGCTCGCGCGCCTCCCGGGCACCGGTGGACCCGCGGCTGTGGCGCGCGTCGGGAGCGGTGCGGCGTTTCCTGGCCACATCGGTGTTATGCGGGGTGCTGATCTCGGCCTGCGCGATCTCCTCGGCGATCGTGTTGGCGCGCATCGTGTCTGCGGTCATCACCGACCCCTCGACCCGCAGCGTCGCACACTGGACGCCGCTGCTGGCGATCCTGCTGGCGCTGTGGACGATGCGCACCGCCGCGCATTGGTGGCAGGCGCGGCTGGGGCAGCGCGGCGTCAGCGCGGTGATCGCCGAGCTGAGCGGTCAGGTGTTGGCCGCGGTGACCGCACGCTCTCCCGGCCGGCTGGCCGCCGAGCGCGACGAAGCCGCCGTCGTGGTGACCCGGGGCCTGGACGGTCTGCGCCCGTACTTCACGGCCTACCTGCCCGCACTGCTGCTGGCCGCGATCCTGACCCCGGCGTCCGTGGTCGCGATCGCGCTCTTCGATCGACGCGCCACTGTGCTGGTGGCGATCACGCTGCCGTTGATCCCGCTCTTCATGGTGCTGATCGGCCTGGCGACCGCGGAGCGGTCAGCGGCGGCCTTGGCGGCCATGACGACGCTGCAGGCACGGTTGCTGGATCTGATCGCCGGGCTCCCCACCCTGCGGGCACTCGGCCGTGCCGCCGGGCCTGAGCATCGCATCGCCGAGCTGTCCGCCGCCCACCGCCGTTCGGCGATGGCCACGCTGCGGATCGCGTTCCTGTCGGCGCTGGTGCTGGAGCTGCTGGCCACGCTCGGCGTGGCGGTGGTGGCCGTGAGCATCGGGCTGCGGCTGGTGTTCGGCGAGATGAGCCTGACCGCCGGGTTGACGGTATTGCTGCTGGTGCCCGACGTCTACTGGCCGCTGCGCCGGATCGGAGTGGAATTTCACGCCGCCGAGGAAGGGCGAGCCACCGCCGAAAAGGCCTTCACACTCATCGGCGAGCCGGCCGCCGAGCCGGCCCGCGGACACCGGCGGGTGACGGCCCGTGGTGCCGTGATCGGCCTCGAGCGGCTCACCGTGGCCGGCCGGGACGGCGATGCGCCGCATGCCCTGAGCGCGCGGATCGAGCCCGGCCGGGTCACGGTGTTGACCGGTGCCAACGGTGCCGGCAAGAGCACCACGCTGGCGGTGATCGCCGGGCTCACCGCACCCACCGCCGGACGCGTCACGCTCGACAATGTGGATATCGCTGACCTCGAGCCGGCGGAGTGGTGGCGTCAGCTGTCCTGGCTGCCGCAGCGCCCGGCGCTGATCCCGGGCAGTGTCGCCGAGAACCTGGCACTCTTCGGTGACCTGACGGATGTGGCGTCCGCTTGCGCCGCAGCCGGATTCGACGAGGTGATGGCCAGCCTGCCCGATGGTCCGCACACCGTGCTGGGCCGCGGCGGGGTCGGGTTGTCGTTGGGGCAGCGGCAACGGCTGGGCCTGGCGCGGGCGCTCGGCTCGACGGCAGCGGTGCTGCTGCTCGACGAGCCGACCGCCCACTTGGACGCCGCGACCGAACAGCGGGCGCTGGCCGCGCTGGTGGAGCGCGCGCGTGCCGGGGCGACGGTGGTGGTGGTCGGCCACCGCGCACCGGTGCTGGCGATCGGTGACCGGGTGATCGCGGTGAACAACCGGGGGGCGGTGGCCGATGCGCGGGCGTGACCCTCTGCGGGCCGGCTGGGATCTGCTGCAGCCGCGGCTGCCCCGTCTGCTGTTGGCCGGCCTGCTCGGGGTGCTGTCGCTGTGCAGCGCACTGGCATTGGCCGGGGTGTCGGCCTGGCTGATCACCCGCGCCTGGCAGATGCCGCCGGTGCTGGATCTGACGGTCGCGGTGGTGGCGGTGCGGGCGTTCGCGATCTCCCGCGGCGTGTTGCACTACTGCGAGCGGCTGGTGAGCCACGACACCGCACTGCGCGCCGCCGGCACCGCCCGCTCGCAGATCTATCGGCGCCTGGCTCACGGACCGGTGGACGCCGCGATGCGGCTGCACAGCGGCGACCTGGTGGCGCGGGTCGGCACCGATGTCGACGCCCTGGCCGACATGTTGGTGCGCGCTGTGCTGCCGATCGGAGTTGCGGCCGTACTGAGTGTGATCGCCACGGTGGTGATCGCGGTGATCTCCCCGGCGGCGGCCGCTGTGCTGGCGGGGTGTCTGCTGGTAGCCGGGGTGGTGGCGCCGTGGCTGTCGTCGCGAGCTGCCGCGGCCCAAGAAGGCGTTGCCCGCCAGCATCTTTCCGAACGCGATGTGTCGGCGCTGCTGGCACTGGACCACGCGCCCGAACTGCGGATCGCTGGGCTCCTCCCCGCCGTGATCGCCGAATCGCAGCGCCGCCAACGCGCCTGGGGTTGGGCCGTGGATGCCGCCGCCAAGCGGGCGGCGATTGCCGCCGCGGCGCCCACCGCCGCGATCGGGGCCGGTCTGCTCGGTGCGGTGGTGGCCGGTATCGGTATCGCCGACGCCGTCGCACCCACAACGGTCGCGATCCTGATGCTGTTGCCGCTGTCGGCCTTCGAGGCGACCACCGCGCTGCCGGCCGCCGCGATCCAGTTGACCCGCTCGCGTATCGCAGCACGGCGGCTGGTCGACCTGGCGCCGCCGGAACATCCCGCACGGCCCGCGCCGCAGGCTCACCCCGTCGCCGCCGTGCGGCTACATGCCGACGTGCGATCCGGCCACCACAGTGACCATTCGGTCCAGGTGGAGCTGGACCTGGAACCCGGAGACCGGCTGGCGATCACCGGCCCCAGCGGTGCCGGCAAGACCGCACTACTGATGACCCTGGCCGGCCTGTTGGCACCGCTGGATGGCCATGTGGAGGTGGACGGCACGGCGCTGGAAGTGCTCGGCGAGCACGAATTGCATTCCACTGTCGGATTTTTCGCCGAGGATGCCCACGTTTTTGGGACCACGGTTCGCGACAATCTGTTGGTGGTGCGCGGAGACTGCGGCGACGACGAACTGGTGGGGACTCTGGAGCGGGTCGGCCTCGGCCTGTGGCTGGCCGGCCTTCCCAACGGCTTGGCGACGGTACTGGCCGGCGGCGCCCAGGCACTGTCAGCGGGTCAGCGCCGACGGCTGCTGTTGGCCCGTGCCCTGCTCTCACCCGCCCGAATCGTGCTGCTCGACGAGCCGACCGAGCACCTCGACGCAGGCGACGCCGAGGATCTGCTGCGTGCCCTGGTCCAAAGCCCCGGCCTGTTCTCGGCGGAGCGCACCGTGGTGGTGGCCACCCACCACCTGCCCGACAACAGCGAGTGCCGGCAACTCAGCCTTGCTCCGGCGGCCGGCGCCCTAACCGGCTCTGGGTGTCGGGATGCCGCCGCGGAGCAGCTCATTGGCCAGCGGGGTGTCAGCGGTCAGCCATACCCGCAGCAGATGTCGTCGTAGGCTCGGCTCGTCGTCGTCGAGGTAGGCCTCGCGCGAGTGCAGCACGGTGGTGTTGTTGAGCCACTGCACATCTCCGCGCTGAAACTCCATCTCGATGTGGAACAACGGATCGTTGGCGATGTTCTCCACGAGAGCCAGCACCGCGAGCTGCTCGTCGGTCAGTCGCGGCGCAGAACTGTGCTGTTGTGAGTCGCGGATGTACCAGGCGATGAAAAAGATCCGCGGAATTCCGCCGATGTCGGTGATCGGTGCCAACTCGAAGTAAGGCTGCTCACCGGGCCCCTGTTCGCCGTTGCGGCTCCACGGCATCGGCGAATACATGACGTCGAGCAGATGCGGATCGCGGCGCAGCATCTCGTTGTAAACCGCGTGCGCACTGACGATTCGAGACTGACCACCGGCCTTGGCTGGATGCAGGCACAGCAGTCCGACAAGGTCGGAGCCGTCGCTGTGGAAATCCTGCGCCAGGTTGGTCCGGTATTTGCGCACCGTCGGCCCGGCGGGGATTCGTTCGTCGCGAATGTGGGTGACGACGTTGCCGTCGCGGTCTTGCCCGACCGGGGTTCCCAGCAGCGAACCCAACCCCAGGTAGGCATGGGCAATCTCCTGCTCGGTGAGCTCATCGGCCGGGAAGTTGCGCACGCGCACGAACCCGGGCCCGCCGTTGAGGAGCTCCGCCCACCGGGCCACCTGCGCGCCGATCCGGCGGCTCAAATCCGCGCTGGGGCCACCACGGCCGTAGTCGATCAACGACTGCCTGGCGGTGGCGCTCAGCTCGAACGACCAGACCGACTCATCCGGAAAGTCTCCGCGCGTCCAGACCGACGGCGAATCATCGGGAACCGGGGATACCACGATGGCGCTCCTTCGCGTCCGACACCATCATCCCCCATCGTTTTACGATCAGGCGCTGCGTGATGCCCCGAAGCGCTGGTCGGTGTAGCGGCGCAGGTTGGACAGGAAGCGGCGAAACGCCAGGTTCATCAGTGGCCCGCTGATCGGCGAGAACCACGCTGCCGGGCCGGTCAACCGATTGGCCAGGGTCCAGGTGAGCCGGCAGCCCTGCGGGGTGGGCTCGATGATGTAGTCCTCGACGAACACCGCCAACGCTGAGGTCGAGCTTGCGTTGAACCGAAACGCCATGTGCCGTGCCGGTTCCCAGGCCAGAAACTCTTCGTCTCCGATGATGCCTCCCCGCATGTCGACGACGCGGGTGGTGCCGACGCCGTGCGGTTCGGGGCTGGTCCAGGTCACGTTGGTGATGACGCTGGCCCAGTGCGGCCAGGCTTCGGCGTCGGCCAGCACCTGCCAGATCTCGTCGGGCGTGATGGCCAGGTCAACGCTGTTGCTGAACCCCTGCGGCGCGCGCTCGAGGAAATCGAGGCCGACCTGCTCACACGGATGCATCCGAGACAACTGTTGATTCCTTTCGGTGATGGCCTACTGGCGCGCCCCGCGCAGCAGGCGGCCCGGCCGCGCGCCGGTGTCGGCGCCGTCGCGCCGGGTCACGGTTCCGCTGACGATGGTGGCAACATACCCGCTCGCGCCCTGCAGCAGCCGTCGCCCACCGGCCGGCAGGTCATAGGCCATCCGGGCCGGCTGCAGGGTCAGCGCCTCCATGTCGATCACGTTGATGTCGGCCTTCTTACCGACCTCGATGGTGCCGCGATCGTTCAGGCCGAACAGCTGAGCGGTGTCCCGGCACTGTTTACGCACCACATACTCCAGCGGCAACCGCTCGCCGCGATGCCGGTCTCGCGCCCAGTGGGTGAGCAGGTAGGTGGGATAGGAGGCGTCGCAGATCATTCCGCAGTGGGCGCCGCCGTCGGAGAGCCCCAGCACTCCGGCGGGGTGGGTGAGCATCTCGCGGATGGCGTCATGGTTGCCGTCGGCGTAGTTGAAGAACGGCAGCATCAGCATCGAGCCGGCGTCGGCCGCCAGCATCAGGTCATACAGCGTCGCCAGGGGGTCCTCGCCGCGGGCTGCGGCGATCGCCGCCACCGAGCGGTCCGGTGTCGGCTCGTAGTCTGGTGGATCCCCCAGGTCGTAGATGCGATGCAGCGAGTGCTGCACCAACGCGAACATCCCGTCGAACTGTAGGGAGGTGTCCACCGGCAGATCGTCCTCGGACAGAATCGCGGCCTTGACGGCGGGATCGGCCAGTCGCTGCGCCAATTCCTCACGGCCACATTCGGCTTTTAGCCGGCGATAGGTCGGCCGGTGAGTGAACGCGTGATGCCCGGGGAAGCCGAGCAGCATGCCGAACGGCCGGGCGGCGATCTGCGGGTACAGCGCGCTGCCGGCCTGGTGGGCGGCCGCGGAGATGTCCAACTGCTCGCGCCACAGATTCGGGTCGGCGTCGACCTGTATCAGCGCGAACGACACCGGCCGGTCGATCTCCGCACCCAGGCGCTGCATCCATTCGAGCTCCTTCTTCGGCGCGACGATGTCTTCACCGGCCGCCCCCTGCGGAGCCAGCTCGAATACCGCCTGACCGCCGGCCGCCATGGCCCGACCCAGGCCGAACAGTTCGTCTTCGGCGGCGAACGTACCCGGTACCGGCTCGCCGTCCATGGCCCGGTGCGCCAGGGTGCGCGACGTCGAGAATCCCAGCGCCCCAGCCTCAATGGCCTCCTGAACCAGTCGGCTCATGGCCGCGATGTCATCCGGGGTGGCCGGTTCGTTGCGGGCGCCGCGGTCTCCCATGGCGTAGGCGCGGATCGCGCCGTGCGCGACCTGGCTGCCGACATCGACGGCGAGACTCTGACTCTCGAGTTTTTCGAGGTACTCGGGGTAGCTCTCCCACCCCCAGGTGATGCCTTCGGTCAGAGCGGTGCCGGGGATGTCTTCGACACCCTCCATCAGTTTGATCAGCCACTCCTCGCGGCCCGGCCGGACCGGGGCGAAGCCCACCCCGCAGTTGCCGGTGACCACCGTCGTCACACCGTGCCCGCTGGATGGCTCCAGCAGGCTGTCCCAGCTGACCTGCCCGTCGTAGTGGGTGTGGATGTCAACGAACCCCGGCGCGACGATACGGCCGGTGGCGTCGATGGTCTCGGCTGCCGCACCGGTCAGCCCGGGATCGTCGGTTCCGGAGCGGCGACGGACCGCCACGATGCGTCCGTCGGAGATCCCGACGTCGGCGAGAAAGCGGTCGGCTCCGGTTCCGTCGACGACGGTGCCCCCGGTGATCGTGAGGTCGTACATGGACAGCTCCTTCAATCGATATTGATCAATTTGTACATATCTCGATAATGTGTGCAAGTGCCTGACGTTCCGGAAATGCTCCCAACACCGCTGCTGGTAGCGGCCGCCGACACGCTGCGTCAGCTCGGCCCGCGCCGCTTCAGCCTCACCGCCGTCGCCGAAGCGGCCGGGGTTTCACGCGGCACGGTGCACAACGCCTTGGGCACCCGCGACGCCGCGATCACCGCGGCACTGGACCACCTGTCCGCCGCGTTCATCGCGACGCTGGCCGCCGAGGTCAACGAGCAGGCCACGCTGGCCGACCAGGTGGCCGCCGCGGCGGTGCTGATCTCGGCGCATCGCCGCAAGAAGGCGAGCACCCCGCGCGGCATCAACCAGGGTGCGCTGATCCTGCTTCTGGAACACGGCAACGAAGCGTTGATCCGTCGTTCCGTCGACTTGTGGACGCCGCTGGTCCGCGCGGCCGCGCGCCGCGGCGAAGTGGCCGCCGGGATCAACGCCGGTCGGGCCAGTGAATGGATCATGCGCATGCTGTTCAGCTTCGAGCTGCTGCCGCCCATCCGGGTGGACCTGGACAATCCCCGCGCTGTGCGCCGCTTCGTCAGCGACCACATCGTCGCCGGCCTGGGTGGAGCGAGCCGCGACACCCAACAGGTAAAGGAGATCCCCGCATGACCGACTCTTCACTGGCCGGCAAGGTCGCCTATGTGACCGGGGCCGCCCGGGGGCAGGGCCGCTCGCACTGCGTCCGGCTGGCCCGCGCGGGGGCGGACATCGTCGCCATCGACGCCTGCGCGCCGGTGACCGAACACAACGGCTATCCGCCCGCAACGTCCGAGGATCTCGCCGAGACGGTACGCCTGGTCGAGAACGAGGGCCGCAAGATTCTCGTCGGCGAGATCGACGTGCGGGATCTCGCCGGCCAACAGCGCATCGTCGCCGACGCGGTCGAGCAGTTCGGACGCCTCGACATCGTCGTCGCCAACGCCGCGGTCCTCAACTGGGGCCGATTGTGGGAGATCTCCGCGCAGCAGTGGCAGGACACCCTGGACATCAATCTGACCGGCCTGTGGAACACCGTCAAAGCCGTTGTGCCGCCGATGATCGCCGCCGGCAACGGCGGGTCGATCATCGCCGTCAGCTCGGCGGCGGGAATCAAGGCCGTGCCCGGCTGCGGCCACTACTGCGCCACCAAATTCGGTGTCGTCGGCCTGACCAACTCCCTGGCCGTCGAGCTCGGCGAGTTCGGGATCCGGGTCAATTCGGTGCACCCCTACGGCACCGACACCCCGATGGGCAACGACGTGTCGATCTACGAGATGCTGCGCGACCACCCGAGCTATATCCACAGTTTCTCGCCGGGGGCGCTGCCCACCGACTCCCTCATCGCCCCCGAGCAGGTCTCCGACATCGTGGTCTGGCTCGCCGGCAACGAGTCATCACTGATCACCGCCGCCCAGATCCCCGCGGAAAAGGGCTACCTGAAGATCTGACCCTCGCCCGCTGGCCTTTTCGCCAGACACCGATCGTCGGCGGTGCCATGATCAGCTGCAGTGCACCATCGTTTTCAAAGTCCACGACGCAAAGGACGACAACATGGGTGAGCGGGTCATCGACCGGGTGATGGGCATCGCCGACCAGCTGCGTGAGCAGGCCGGCGAGGCGGAGAAGATCGGCCGGCTGACCGATCAGACGGTCAAGGCGATGAAGGACGCCGGCTCGATCCGCCTGTTGCAGTCAGCCGAACACGGCGGATATCAGGCGCATCCCCGCGAGTGGGCCGAGACCGTGATGGCCACCGCGGCGCTGGACCCCTCGGCGGGTTGGATCAACGGCGTCGTCGGCGTGCATCCCTACCAGCTGGCCTACGCCGATCCGCGGGTCGGCGAGGAGATCTGGGCCGAGGACGTCGACAGCTGGATGGCCTCTCCGTATGCGCCGCAGGGCGTGGCCAAACCTGTCGACGGCGGCTACCTGTTCAACGGCCGGTGGGGGTTCAGCTCCGGCACCGACCACTGCGACTGGATCATTCTCGGCGCCATGGTCGGCGACGCGGACGGTGTCCCGGTCATGCCGCCGGCCATTCTGCACATGATCCTGCCCCGCACCGACTACGAGATCGTCGACGACTCCTGGGATGTGGTGGGGCTACGCGGAACCGGCTCCAAGGACGTCATCGTCAAAGACGCGTTCGTCCCTGACTATCGCACGATGGACGGCCTGAAGGTGATGGATGGCAGCGCCCAACGCGAAGCCGGAATGACCGACCCGCTGTATCTGATGCCGTGGTCGACGATGTTTCCGCTCGGCATCTCCTCGGCCGTCATCGGCATCGCCGAGGGCGCCCTGGCCGCTCATCTGGATTATCAGCGGGCGCGTGTCAGCGCCACCGGGACCGCGATCAAAGACGATCCCTACGTGATGTATGCGATCGGCGAGGCGGCCGCCGACATCAACGCCGCCCGACAGGAACTGCTGGCCAACGCCGACCGGATCTACGACATGGTCGCCGCCGGCAAGGAGGTGACCTTTGCCGACCGCGCCGCGGGACGCCGCACCCAGGTTCGTGCCGTGTGGCGCGCGGTGAGCGCCGTCGATGAGATCTTCGCCCGCTCGGGCGGCAACGCGTTACGGATGGACAAACCGCTGCAACGGTATTGGCGCGACGCGCACGCCGGGCTCAATCACGCGATCCATGTGCCCGGCACCACGTTCCACGCTTCGGCGCTGAGTTCATTGGGCATCGAGCCACAGGGCCCGCTGCGGGCCATGATCTGAGCGGTATCGCTACCCGCGGGCCGGCGCCATCCGCTTGAGGGCCAGCCCGCCTTCGAACGGCCGATAGCCGAATCCGCCCGGGGACACATAGCCGGTGTCGCCCAGCGGTGTCGCGACTTCGGCGACGGTCGGCCCGATCTCGGCGGCAACGGGCGCCAACGCATCCAGGTCGAACCGGTACAGCCGAGCGGCGTTGCCGCCCAGGATCTTGCGGCACTCGTCTGCCGTCCGGTCGTGCAACGCCCAACGGATCGCCAACTTGGAGTGCGGTGCGAAGCCTTCCTCGTGCGGATAATCGCTGCCCCACATGATGTGGTCGGCACCCAGGTAGTCGATCATCGACGACTCATAGGGCGTCAGCTCACTGGCCAGGTAGACATTCCGCCGGGCGTACTCGCTGGGCAGCAGCGTCATCTGGTCGACCGACGACCCACCGAACATCCCATAGGTGCGGTTGTGCGCCTCGGTTTTCATCATCGGCACCATGACGTCGAGCAGCATCAGCTGCTGCTGCACCCACATTGTGCCCTGCTCGGTCGGCACGAACCGCAGCGTCGGATACCGCTCGAAGACGCCGGCGAGGATCAGGTGACTCAGAGTGCGCTGGGCCCACAGCGCCATCTCGGTGATCAACACCGCGTTGGAGGCCGGCTGATCCATCGGCATCTCGGGGCTGCCGGCCCCGGCGTGCTGCACCACCGTCAGGTCGAACTCCGCGCACAACGCCCAGATCGGCTCGTAGCGGGTGTGAAACAGCGGGGCCACCTGCGGATCGCCCGGCGACACGGCTGGGATGAGCACGCCGCCGAAGCAGGCCTGCGAAGCACCCCAGCGAATCTCCTGGCACGCCAACTCGATGTCGTTGGGGAATATCTGAATCAGCCCGCGCCGCCGGGCCGGGGCCAACGCACAGAAGTCCACCTGCCAGCGGTTGTGGGCCTGCACACCGGCCCACCGCTTTTCGAACTCGTCGCGGGTTCGGGGCGCTCTGATGGTGATGTTGGGAGTGGTCGGGAAGAACGGCGGAACGGTGTTGGGCAGCAGCACCTCGGCGGCCACCCCGTCGGCGTCCATCTCCGAGATCCGCAGTTTGTGGTCCCAGTTCCGGCTGGCGGTCGCGACGATCAGGTCGTCGAAAGGGCTGCTGTATGTCTTAGCCCAGGAATCGAACTCTTCGTGCAACCGCACGGACAGATACGGTTTGTAGTCGTAGAGATCGGCCCCGGCGTGGGTGTCCGTCGAGATGACGACGTAGCGATCCATCGTGAATTCCTCAGTTCTGCACCAGATCGGGGATCGGCTCGGCATCGGTGAGCCAGTGCCGGCCGGCCCGGCGGGCCGCCTCCCACTTGGGGATGCTCACGTCATCGTCCTGGCCGAGATCCAGCGGGCTAGGGCCGATGCGCTCGGCCAGCGGGGCCAGCGCTGCCGGATCGAAGTGGTACAGCTCGGCTGCGGCCAGGCCGAGCATCTGCCGGGTCTCGTCGATCGGAATGTCCCAGAAGGAGCGCTGCAGCCACTCGCGGGTGTGCGGCCACGTCCCTTCCGGGTGCGGGAAGTCGTTGCCCCACAACAGGTTGGACACACCGATCTCGTAGCGTCGGGCCAGCTCCCGACGTTCGGTGGTGGTGGCCCCGATGAAACAGTTCCGATCGAAGTAGGCCGACGGCGGCATCGTCAGATCGCCCTCCATGTGATGGCTCATCTTCTTGGCCGAATGCTCCCGCAGGAACCGGGTGTCCATCAGCCAGAGCAGGTCGTTGGCCCAGAACGCACCGCACTCGGTGACTCCCCAGCGCAGGCCGGGGAAGCGTTCGAACACCCCCGACCACAACGCGAACCACAACGGCCGGGCACCCCACCAGCGCACCTCGGTGACATAGATGCCCAGGTGCCCGCCGTACTCCTCCTGCGGGGCAGGACCGGAGTGGGTATGCACCGGCATCTGCAGGTCCTGACAGGCCGCCCAGACCTTGTCGTAGCGGCGGTCGTGGTACGGCGGGTAGCCGACCCAGCGCGCTGGGATCAGGATGCCGCCCCGCAGTCCGGATTCCGCCGCGCGGGTGATCTCGGCGACCGCAGCGTCGACATCGGCCAGGATCGGCACCACCGCGACCCCGGCGCGCCGCTCGGGACTGTGGCTGCACAGTTCGGCCAGCCAGCGGTTGTGGGCCCGCGCACCGGCCATGGCGCGCCCCGGGTCGAGGTCGCCGGACTGGCCCAGCCCGGCCCCGAACGGTGCCCCGGCAACCCCGGTCACCGCATCGGCGTCGGGGAAGATGACCTCGCCGACCACCCCGTCACCGTCGAGTTCCCGGTCTCGCAGCGCCACATCCCATCCGCCGGCGATGCCCTCGCCGTGCTCGTCGAACCACTCTTGGGCGAACTCCTCGTCGATGAATCCTCCGGCTTGGGCCGCGGCGGTCTTCTCGGCCAGGTAGACCTCGAAGTCGTCCCGATATTCGGGGTCCACGTATTCGCGGTACCGCTCGGTCGGAAGCTCTGCGTGGGTATCGGCGGAGATGATGAGATACGGGTTCACAGTTAACCTTTCGCTACCAGGTGCGTATGGGGTCGGGCTCGAAGACGGTGCTGCTCGCGTCGGCGGGCACCTGGGCCAGCGGTTCGGACACCTCGGCAACGGTCGGGCCGATGCGGTCGGCCAACGGCGCCAGCGCCGCCAGGTCGAAGCCGTAGACGGCTGCGGCGTTCCCGCCCAGCATCGCAGCCACTTCTGCTGCGGGGACGCCGGCGAAGGTGTAGCGCAACGCTTCCCGGGTGTAGCGACCGGTCCCTTCGTAGTGCGGGTAATCGCTGCCCCACATGATCTTGTCGACGCCGATGGCGTCGCGCTCGGCGCACTCGACGGGTCGCATGAAGCTGGCGCCGACGTAGCACTGCCGAGACCAGTACTCGCTGGGTTGCAGGCTCAAGGATCCTGCGGTGGGCCCGGCAAAGCGGGCGATCGCCGAACCGGGCCGCGCGTACCGGGCTGCCGCGACGTCAAGTGAGTCCAGCGTCGCCGGTATCCACCCGGCGCCCTGCTCGGTGAAGACCACGGTCAGATCGGGGTGGCGATCCAGTGCGCCGGAGAAGATCAGGTGCCACAGCGCGCGGTGCGCGTACCAGTGGGTCTCGTACACCCATACCGCGAACGAGCTGCCCCACCCGTCGGTCGGGGTCGGTCCGGCCGTGCCGCCGTGATGGTTGACCACCACGCCCGCCTCGTCGCAGGCCGCCCACAGCGGCGCCCAATGCTCGGCGTAGAGCTGCGGGATGGCGGCGCCGGGGGCAACCCCGGGCAGCAGCACCCCGCCGCGCAGCCCCAGTTCGGCGATCCGCGCGACTTCGGCGACGGCTTCGTCGAGGTCTTCGAGCATGATCTGGCCCACCCCGGCGCGCCGCTCGGGCGAGCGCGAGCAGAAGTCGGCCAGCCAGCGGTTGTGCGCCCGCAGCCCGGCCCAGCGCAGCTCGACCTCCCGGGCGGTCTCCGGGGGCGGGGCAGCCAGGCTCCCGCTCGGGAAGAAGGGCGGCACGGTGTTGGGATAGATGACCTCGCCGGCAACACCTTCGGAGTCCAGATCAGCGTTGCGCCGCTCGCTGTTCCAACTACGTTCTGCGTCAGGCTCGGTGAGGTCGCCGAACGGATTGACGTAAGTCTTTGCCCAACCGTCGAATTCGTCCCGAAAGCGCGGATCCAGGTACTCACGATAGTCCAGCAGGTCGGCACCGGCGTGGCAGTCGGCGGAGATGATGGTGTAGCGGTCCATGCGCTCAGACCGGCGCCGAGTCGGGTCTGGGGGCGGCGAGCAGGGCGACATCGTCGTAGCGTTGGTGCACGTAGGGCAGCAGCCATTCGGCCGGCACCCGCTCGGCGATGTGCCCCACCTGGACGGTACGGCGGCGACACCAAGTGATCGAGCAGATTTCGCGGATCACGATGTCGGCCACCGGATCCAGCGGCGACTCACCCAAGTCGAGGGTGCCGTCGATGTTCTCCAGCACCTCGTAGTGCCGGTGGTATTCGCCGTAGACCAGGTGGGGGTCGGTGATGCCGTGGCCGTCGGGGGCGCGCAGGAACTTGAAGTAGAACTCGGTGTTCACCTGGTCGGCAGGCAACGCTGCCGGGCCCGTCACCCGGCCGGTCACTCCGATGAGCTGATGGCCCAGCCGGTCCACACCCGCGGTGACGCGATCACCGTCGCGCTGCACCTCGATGTGCGCGATCTTCTTGGGCTCGCCGAAGGTTTCGCGGCCGCCGGTGACCGATTGTTCGGTGGACTGGGGCATGAACAGCGGGTAGTCGCCGTCGATGTCGCCGTGCCGGGCGGTCACCGAGAACACCGCCGAGGTGAACGTCGGCATGCCTTCGATTCGGACCCGCTGCAGCTGGACGCGCACCAGTGGTTCGGCCGCCGGCTGCAGCGGCCTCGGCAGCACGGCGGCGACGATGTCCGGATCGGTGCGGTAGGTGACCGTGACCGCCTCGGTGGCGATCGGCGCCCTGGTGGCATCGATCTCGTGGTCGACGCGCTCCTGCGGGGGCCGCGGGCCGTAGCGAACTGCGGTGGTGCTCAACGCGTTCCTCCTTCGTCCGAGGTGCTCTCGGCATCCTGGCCCAGCACGTCGACCAGGTAGTCGGGCGCGCCGCGCGCCAGGATCGATGCCGCCTTGCCGGCCACCACCTGATCGGCGGGGGTGGGCGGCCCCATCATCCAGAAGCTGTCCGCCGCAAGTCCGTCCATCACCTGGTCGGCGATCGTGTCGAGCGGACTGAACTCGACACGCGCGCCGGCGGCCTCGAATCGGGCCACCACGGCGGCCAGGGTCGTCTCGGGCGCGCGGCGCTGCTGGGCAGCGGCGTAGCGATCCGGGCGATGCCGCCACGACTCCCAGATACCGGTGTTCAAGAAGCCGCCCGGGAAAAGGACGTGTGCCCGCACCCGGGTGCCGGTCATCTGCAGGTGGGTGTAGAGGCTTTCAGTCAGGCAGAGCACCGCGGCCTTGGTCATCGGATAGACGGCGGTGGCCGGCCCGCCCATGGCGCCCCGGGCGATCGGGGCGAACCCGCCGTTGCCCGAACAGGTGTTGACCACGTGCCCCTCGCCCTGCCCCAGCAGAATCGGCACGAACGCTTTGATGCCGTGGATGACGCCCAGCACATTGACGTCGATTCCCCACCGCCAATCGGCCAAGTCGTGCTCCCACATGTACCCCTCGGAGACCGCGCCGGTTCCGGCGTTGTTGCACACCACATGGACCGCACCGAAGCGATCGAGAGCAGCGTTGGCCAGTGCCTCGACCGAGGCGTAGTCGGTGACGTCGGTGACCACTCCGGCAACCTCGATCCCCTCGTCGGCGAGAGTCCGGGTCGCCTCCTTGAGCGGTTCGGCGAGGACGTCGGCGAGCACCACATTCATGCCCGCCCGGCCAAAACGCCGGCCCAGGGCTTGGCCGATGCCGCCGGCTCCCCCGGTCACCACCGCCGTTTTGCCTCGAAGGTCCGTCGCCACAGCTTGGGTAGACATTGTGGCCATCGTCACACGGTCGCGTATACCACCGCAATGAGTCGCACTATGCGACCACCGGGCTATCGTTCGTCAGTGTCAGGGTGAAGTGCCGCTTGTTGCGGTGGTTGGATCCTGATCACCTGGTGTCTGGCTCGTATCGTGCGTGCTGCCTTCGGGTTGGCGTTCATGCGTTTTGTCGGCACCGGGTGTGAAGGA
>NZ_CP083986.1:5114543-5115877 GCF_020172685.1 [Mycobacterium] nativiensis
GGCCAGCATGCTGTGGGCCGGCGAACGCGCGTGGCGCCAGCACGGTGAGCGCCGGATGTTGTGCGGCCTGCAACTGCCGGGCGTGGGCGGCCAGCAGACCGCGTTCGTCGGCAAGATCGCCGACATCGACCAGTCCAAGGTCTGGCCCCCGGGCACCTGCCTGGGCATCGATCCGGCCACCAACCAGCCCAACGACGTTCCGGTCGACTGCGCCGCACCGCATACCAAGGAGGTCACCGGCACGGTCAACCTGGCCGAACGGTTCCCCGATGCGCTGCCGCCCGAGCCTGAGCAGGATGCGTTCATCAAAGAGTCCTGCACCCGGCTCACCGACGCCTACCTCGACCCGGTGCAGCTGCGCGATACGACGCTGACGTTGACCTACGCCACTGTCTCCCTGCCCAGCTGGTCGGCGGGCAGTCGCGAGGTGGCCTGCAGCCTGGGCGCCACCCTGGGCAACGGCGGCTGGGCGGCGCTGATCAACAGTGCCCGCGGATCGCTGCTGATCAACGGCCAGCCCCCGATCCCGCCGCCGTCGATCCCCGCGGAGCGGCTGAACCAACTGCCCACCGGTAGCCAGCCGCGGTGAGTGTCCAGATGGACCCGCGCCGGTTCGACGATCTCGTATCCGACGCGCTGGACCTGATTCCGCCCGAGCTGGCCGCCGCCTTCGACAACGTGGTGATCCTGGTGGCCGACCGCAACGCCGAGGAACCCGACCTGCTCGGCCTCTATGAAGGGGTGGCGCTGACCGAGCGCGATTCAAGCTATGCCGGGTCGTTGCCGGACACCATCACCATCTACCGGGATGCGCTGCTGGAGATGTGCGAGTCCGACAACGAAGTGGTCGACGAGGTCCGGATCACGGTGATCCACGAGATCGCCCACCACTTCGGCATCGACGACGACCGGCTGCACGAACTGGGCTGGAGTTAACGGCGCCCGACGCGGCGCGCCGGAACGACCTTGTCGGCACGCAGTGCTAGGAACGATCCATGGATGATCACTGCCGAGACTGCCGGGCGGGGCTGGAGCACTGCCACGGCACACTCATCCACCACGTACAGCAGGCCGCGGAGTGCACCGAGGACGGCTGCCCCGGCGAGGTGCTGCCGCACTCGTTCGCCCTGGACTGCGAGGCGGTCGGGTGCCGCTGCGCCGAGATGTACGCGCTGGCGGTCTAGCCCATCGGGTCGGTGTCGGACCGCAACGCGTCGCCGACCGGGTCCGGGTGCGGTTCCGGATAGAACGGCGGCGTCAGCGAGCCCCACTGCACACAGCTCCATCGGCCGTCGGTGATCGGCGCCAGCACCACGGCGGTGGCGTTCTCGAGG
>NZ_CP083986.1:5115977-5117705 GCF_020172685.1 [Mycobacterium] nativiensis
GTACTCGACCTGCTTGATGGTCACCGGCGGCTGGTTGATGCCCAGCACACAGGCCGGTTCACATGGCGCGGGGCAGAGCCGGCCGGTGAAGTCCGGGAAGTTGTTCGTGGCGTGCAGCCTGTCGAACGCCTCACGCCAGCGCCCGGTGCGTACCAAGTCGTTCCACTCCGGGATGAGGTTGCCCAGCGGACAGCCATGGTGGCAGAACGGGATACCGCAGTCCATGCAGCGTCCCGCCTGCTGGCGCAGGGTGTCTTCGGCGAAATCCTGATACACCTCGTTCCAGTCGCTCACCCGCTCGGAGACCGGACGGCGCAACGGCAGGATGCGCTGGGTATTGGTCATGAATCCTCTCGGGTCAGCCATGAGCCGCCGCCATAATTGCCTCCTCAGGATCTGTGCCACTGGCTTTCGCCTCGGCGACCGCGACGAGCACCCGCCGGTAGTCGCGCGGCATCACTTTGACGAAGTCCCTTCCGCGGTTGGCCCAATCGGCCAGGATCGCGCGGGCGGGTACCGAGTCGGTGGCGGCGGCGTGAGCCGCCAGCACGTCACGCAGCCAGGCCACATCGTCGGCGTCGAAATCGTCGAATGTGTCCAGGTCCACCATCTCGGTGTTCAGCCGGTCGCCCAGCTGCCGGTCCGGGTCATAGACGTAGGCCACGCCCCCGGACATCCCGGCGGCGAAATTGCGCCCGGTCGGGCCCAGCACCACCACTTTGCCCCCGGTCATGTACTCACAGCCGTGGTCGCCGACTCCCTCGACCACTGCTATCGCACCGGAGTTGCGGACTGCGAACCGTTCCCCGACCACCCCGCGCAGGAACACCTCGCCGGACGTGGCGCCGAACAGAATCACGTTGCCGCCGATGATGTTTTCCTCCGCGACGTAGCCGTCGGGCGCATCCAGCGGGGGGCGGACCACGATCCGGCCACCGGACAGCCCCTTGGCGACGTAGTCGTTGGCGTCGCCAAAGACCCGCAGGTTTATCCCCGGCGGCAGAAATGCCCCGAAGCTGTTGCCGGCCGACCCGGTGAAGGTGATGTCAATGGTTCCATTCGGCAACCCCTGGGCACCATAGGCTTTGGTGACCTCATAGCCGAGCATGGTGCCGACGGTCCGGTTCACGTTTGATATCGCACTGGTGAACTTGACCGGGGTGCCCGCATCGAGCGCCTCACGGCTCATAACGATCAGCTGCTGGTCCAAGGCTTTGTCCAGACCGTGATCCTGACCGGAGGTGCAGTACAGGTCCTGGTTCATGAACGCTGACTCCGGTTCATGCAGGACCGGCCCGAGGTCGAGCTTGTGGGCCTTCCAGTGCGCGCGGGCCAGCGTGGTATCCAGCGCATTCACCTGCCCGACTGCCTCGTTGATGGTGCGGAATCCCAAGGCCGCAAGGTACTCGCGCACCTCTTCGGCGATGAACCAGAAGAAGTTCTCGACGAACTCCGGTTGTCCGCTGAACCGCTCACGCAATTCCGGGTTCTGAGTTGCCACGCCCACCGGGCAGGTGTCCAGGTGACAGACCCGCATCATGATGCAGCCCGACACCACCAGCGGCGCGGTCGCGAAGCCGAACTCCTCGGCGCCCAGCAGCGCCGCGATCACCACGTCGCGCCCGGTCTTGAGCTGGCCATCCACCTGCACCACGATCCGGTCCCGAAGTCCGTTGAGCAGCAAGGTCTGCTGGGTTTCGGCCAGCCCCAACTCCCACGGCGCTCCGG
>NZ_CP083986.1:5117805-5119653 GCF_020172685.1 [Mycobacterium] nativiensis
GCGACATCAGCGGCGACGTCGTCGAGGGTGATCCCACCGATCGGGCAGTACAGGCCGGTGAAGTACTCGTCGAGAACGTCTTGCGAGATACCGATCGGCTGGAACAGCTGCGCCCCGGTGTAGGACGCCCGCGTCGAGATGCCCATCTTGGACATGACTTTCAGCACGCCCTTGCCGGCGGCCTTGGCATAGTTGGCCAACGCCTTGTCGCGATCGAGGCCTTCGATCAGGCCCCGGTCGAGCATGTCCTCGACGGACTCGAACGCCAGATACGGGTTGACCGCGGCGGCGCCGAACCCGATCAGCGCCGCCATGTGGTGCACCTCGCGGGCGTCGCCGGACTCCACCACCAGGCCCACCTTGGTGCGGGTCCGCTCGGCGACCAAGTGGTGATGCACCGCCGCGGTGGCCAGCAGTGACGGAATGGGGGCCATCGTCTCGTCGGATTCCCGGTCGGAGATCACCAAGAAGCTGGCACCCTCGGCGATCGCCTCCGAGGCCCGGGCGCACACCTGCTTGAGCGCCGCGCGCAATCCGGCACCGCCCGCCGCGGGCGGATAGAGGCAGCTGATAACGGCCGTGGACAACCCGTGCGGGCCCCGGGAACCGATCCGCTGTTCCGGGCTCAATTTCAGCAGCTTCGCCAGCTCGGAGTTGCTCAGGATCGGCTGGGACAGCACGATCTGCCGCCAGGTGGGTTCATCGGTGTTGAGCAGGTCGCCTTCCGGGCCCAGCGCACCTTGCAGGCTGGTGATCACCTCTTCGCGGATGGCGTCCAACGGCGGGTTGGTGACCTGGGCGAACAGCTGCTGAAAGTAGTCGAACAGCAGCCGCGGTCGCGCCGAGAGCACCGCCACCGGGGTGTCGGTGCCCATGGAGCCGATGGGCTCAGCGCCGGAGCGCGCCATGGGCGCGAGCACCAGGTTGAGCTCTTCGTAGGTGTAGCCGAACATGTGCTGCCGCAACAGGACCCGGTGACGCTCCATCCGGGGTGCATCGCCGGGGGGCAGCTCGCCGATTCCGATCAGGCACTCATCGATCCACTGCTGGTACGGCCGTTCGGCGGCCAGCGTCGACTTGATCTCACGATCGGAGATGATCCGCCCGGCGGCGGTGTCCACCAGGAACATCTTGCCCGGCTGCAGCCGCTGTCGGTGCACCACCGTAGCGGGGTCCAGGTCGAGAACACCGGCCTCGGACGCCATCACCACCAGCCCGTCTTCGGTGACCCAAATACGCGACGGCCGCAGGCCGTTGCGGTCCAACACGGCACCCACCACGGTGCCGTCGGTGAAGGTCATTGAGGCCGGGCCGTCCCAGGGCTCCATGAGCGAGTCGTGGTACTCATAAAAAGCGCGGGTAGGCCCATCCATGCTTTCGTGCCGTTCCCAGGCCTCCGGGATCATCATCAGCACCGCGTGCGGCAGGCTGCGGCCGCCCAGATGCAGCAGTTCGAGCACCTCGTCGAACCGCGCGGTGTCGGAGGCGCCCGGCGTGCAGATCGGGAACAGCTTGTCGGCGCTACGGTGGCCACCTTCGGAGCCGAAGACGTCGGTGCGGATCAGCGCCTCCCGGGCGCGCATCCAGTTCTCGTTGCCGGTGACCGTGTTGATCTCACCGTTGTGTGCGATACGCCGGAACGGGTGGGCCAACGGCCACGACGGGAACGTGTTGGTGGAGAACCGCGAATGCACGAGGCCCAGTGCGCTCTGCATCCGCTCGTCGGCCAGGTCGGGATAGAACGCCTTGAGCTGCGGCGTGGTCAACATGCCCTTGTACACCATGGTCCGGCTGGAAAGGCTTGGGAAATAGACGGATTCCCGACCCGGTCCATCCTGGCCCGGCCCC
>NZ_CP083986.1:5119753-5120972 GCF_020172685.1 [Mycobacterium] nativiensis
ACCACTGCCCGCAGCGGGGGTGCCGTCGAGCACCTGGGCGACCCGTGCGCCGCCGTTGCTGTCGACCACGCCGACACCCATGAATGCCGTCTCACCGATGTGCACGGTGCTCGACGAGATACCCGCCCGGATCTGTCCGGCGATGGCCATCGCCTGGTCGATCGGGATCGCATACCCTTCGCCGCCGGGCTGGGCGAACTTGTAGTTGTCCGACGCCGCGGTGTTCATTCCGATCACCTGGCCGGCGGCGTTCACCATCGGACCGCCCGAGTCACCCGGACGGATCGCGGTGTCGGCCTTGATCATGTTGGTCAAAGTCTCGGTGCTGCCGGTCAGCTCGTCGGCTGCGGAAACGGTCTGGTTCAGACCGATGACGCGTCCGGGCACCGCACTCGGCGTGCCGCCGTGGCCGCCGGCATTGCCCATCGCGACCACCGGGTCGCCGATGGCGACCCGCGAGGAGTTGCCGATGTTGGCAGCGGGCAGCCCGTCGGCGCCGCGCAACTGCAGCACCGCGACGTCGTGGCTGCGGTCGAAGCCGAGCACGTCGACCTCGTAGGTCTGGCCGTTGGCGACCGAGACCGCCGTGAGCCCGGTGGCGCCCGCGATGACGTGGTTATTGGTCAGCACCACGCCGCCGGGGTCCAACACGATGCCGGTACCGGCGCCGACTGCGCTCTGATAGCCCATCTGGGCATCGATGTTGACCACCGCGGGAGCGACCTGAGCAACCATCGCCGACGGGTCGAGCGGAGGAGCGGGCATAGTGGGCGACGCCTGAGCCGGCACCGCCACCAGCCCCGCGGTGGCGACCGCCGTGGTCATCACGCTGAGCAGCCGCCACCGTCCGGGGCGATGCGCTCTGCTCATACGTCATACCTCCTGCAGTCAGGGTCACGGTCCAGGCGGCTTCGACCCGGCACGTCCCGGGACGTCGCAGACGTTGGACTCGCGAAACAAGAATGCCCAGCTTACCGGAACCGCAATTCCCCCTGGCAAACGCTATATGCCGGCAGGGCACCGTCACCGCTGCGCAACTCTTGTGCTCAGCGCCCGTTGAGGGAAGGCTGAACTGCGGAGGAGGCTGCCATGGCAGACAAGACCGGGACTTCGCGAGGCGGCGCTGCTGCCCCGATCGCGGCCACGCCGGCCGCCATCCGCAATGTCGTTCTGGTCGGTCCACCCGGCTCCGGGAAGACCCTGTCTCTTATACACATCT
>NZ_CP083986.1:5121072-5123915 GCF_020172685.1 [Mycobacterium] nativiensis
ATCATCGAGGAATCGGAGGACGAGTCGCTGCTGGACCGCTACCTGGGCGGAGAACAGATCGACCCGGCGGTGCTCACCGCCGATCTGGAGTGGGCCTTGAAACAGGTCCTAGCGCGCGGTTGCCTGTGCCCGGTCATCCCGGCATGCAGCGTCACCGGCACCGGCATTCCCGAACTGCTTGAGGTCATCACGACCGGCTTCCCCTCGCCGCCGGAGCATCTGCTTCCTGAGGTGTTCAACCCGAATGGTGTGGCGCGCACCGGGCTCAGTTGCGACCCGGACGGGCCACTGCTGGCCGAAATCGTCCGGACGACATCGGACCCCTACCTCGGCCGGGTCAGCCTGGTGCGAGTGTTCTCCGGAACCATCAAGCCCGACAGTGGAATCCATGTCAGCGGTCATTGCGCGGCTTTCTTCGGCGATGGGACCGGCCGCTGCGACCACGACGAAGACGATCGGATCGGGAACCTGGCGTTTCCGCTGGGCAGACAACAACGCCCTGCCGCGGTCGTGATGGCCGGGGACATCTGTACCGTCGGCCGCCTGAGCCACGCTGAGACCGGAGACACGTTGTCCGGCAAGGACGAACCCCTGGTGTGCAAACCGTGGTCGATGCCGGATCCGCTGCTGCCCGTGGCGGTCATCCCGCACGCCAAGACCGACGAGGACAAGCTCGCGGTCGGGCTGGCCCGGCTGGCCGCCGAGGATCCCAGCCTGCGCATCGAGCGGAACCCGGAGACTCATCAGACCGTGCTGTGGTGCATGGGCGAAGCACACTCCGGGATCGTGCTTGACGCACTGGCCCACCGCTATGCGGTATCGGTCGACACCGTCGGACTGCGGGTGGCGCTGCGAGAGACGTTCGCCACCAAGGCCAAAGGCCACGGCCGTCATGTCAAACAGTCCGGAGGGCACGGCCAATACGCGATCTGCGATATCGAGGTGGAGCCGGCGACGCAGGGTGCCGGCTTCGAGTTCGTCGACCGTGTGGTCGGCGGGGCCGTTCCCCGCCAGTTCATCCCCAGCGTGGAGAAGGGTATTCGCGCCCAGATGGAGCGCGGGCTGACCGGCGACGCCGGCGGCGGTTACCCGGTGGTCGACATCCGGGTCACGCTGCTCGACGGCAAGGCGCACAGCGTCGATTCCTCGGACTTCGCCTTCCAGATGGCAGGCGCAACCGCCCTCCGTGATGCCGCGACCAACGCGACGGTGCGACTGCTCGAGCCGATCGACGACGTCACCGTGCTGATACCCGACGAACTGGTCGGCGCGGTGATGGGCGATCTGTCCGCCCGCCGCGCCCGGGTGCTGGGCACCGATAAAGTCGGGGCCGACCGCACCTGCGTGAAGGCCGAAGTACCGCAGACCGAGCTCATCCGGTACGCCGTCGACCTGCGATCGTTGACCCACGGCGCCGGTTCGTTCACCCGCGGCTTCGCGCGTTACGAACCGCTGTCGGAGTCAGCGGCCGCGCACGCCGCCAGCACCGCCTGATCGCCGCAGAGAGGACGAACATGTCGACAATCGCCGGGTTGCCCGCACACGTCCTGCTGCTGCACGTGGTGGTCTCGCTGGTCCCGCTGACCGCGGTCCTGCTGATCGTGTGTGCGGTGTGGCCGGCGGCCCGACGGCGATTGGTCTGGCTGGTCGTGACGTTTTCCGCCATCACGCTGCTGGTGACGCCGCTCACGGTCACCGCTGGCGAGTGGCTGGCCGACACCGGCAAGTTCGCCCCGTCGCCCAAGTTGGACGCGCACATGGCCGCCGGCGAGTACGCCCTCTATATGGCGTTGGGCTTGGCGGTCGCTGCGGTATTGCTGGCCGGCTTGCACGTGGCGATGTCACGCGGTAGCAACGTCGGTTCACTGCTGCGGCTGGGAATCGTCACCGTGGTGATCGCACTGGCCGGCGGGTCGATGTTCGCGATCCACACCATCGGCTCGACCGGGACCGAGGCGGCCTGGGGAGACCTGCTCACCGCGTCAGACGACGGCTAAACCTGCGCTGATGGCGTTGCTGTTGGCACAATGGACGGCATGCGCAATGTGAGGCGGGGAATTGTGGCGATTGCCGGGTCGATGGCCCTGGCTCTCGGGTCTGTAGGGGTGTCGGCCGGTATCAGCGAAGCAGCTCAGAGCTCGCCGGCACGGGGGCTGGCCGTCGCGGCGATTGAGCCGGCCGCCGGATCGGTCGTGGGGGTCGCCTACCCGGTGATCGTGACATTCAACGGACCGGTCCGGGACCGAGCGGCCGCCGAGCGTGGGATCCACATCAACTCCACGGGCAATAATGCCGGCCACTTCGAGTGGACCAGCAGCGATGTCGTGCAGTGGGTCCCGGACGGCTACTGGTCACCGCACAGCAAGATCAGCGTCGACGCCCACGGGATGTCAACGGGCTTCGAGACCGGCGACGCGGTCGTGGGACTCGCCGACATCTCCGACCACACCTTCACCGTCAGCGTCAACGGCGAGATCCAGCGGATCATGGCTGCGTCCATGGGTAAACCCAAGCGCCCCACGCCAATCGGTTCCTTCACCGCGTTGTCGAAAGAGCGCACCATCAAGTTCGATTCGCGCACCATCGGCATCCCACTCAATGACCCGGAGGGCTACCTGCTCAACGGCGAGTACGCCGTCCGGGTGACCTGGAGTGGGGTCTACGTGCATTCGGCGCCCTGGTCGACGGGCTCACAGGGCTACGCGAATGTCAGCCACGGCTGCATCAACCTGAGCCCCGACGACGCAGCGTGGTACTTCAACTCGGTGCACTTGGGCGACCCGATCATCGTGCAGGCCTAGCAGGCGCCGAGCACCGCCGTCGGCATGTGCGCTACGTAGCGC
>NZ_CP083986.1:5124015-5124143 GCF_020172685.1 [Mycobacterium] nativiensis
ACTAGTAATAGAAAACTCGCTATACGAGTAACCAACAAGATAAATGACTTCAACGCAAGATACGAGTCAGTTACAATATGAAGATATAATAGCAAAGCAGAGACCAGCATCTGAGATTTATGCTTTTT
>NZ_CP083986.1:5124195-5125717 GCF_020172685.1 [Mycobacterium] nativiensis
AGATGTGTATAAGAGACAGGGAATCACCAACGCCGCCACCAGGCTTCGGGTGATCACCAACATGATCAAGAAGATCAACACGAAGGCCGCGATCGCCGCGATCAGCAGATCCGATCGTGAGTACTGCTGAATGTCTTTGTTGTTCGAGCCCGATCCGCCGATGTAGATCTTCGCCCCGGCCAGCGAGGTCTCCTTCAGCGCGATCTTGATGGCGTCGGGGAACTTCTCGACATGCTCGATGCCTTCGGGACCCATGGCGTTGCCCTCATGGGTGACGATGAATCGCGCGGCCTTGCCGTCGGGGGACATCATCAGCTGCATTCCGGTCTTGATGTCCTCGTTGTCGAATGCCGGCCGGGGTATGTAAAAGAAGTCGTCGCTACGGGAGGCGTCGAAGTCGTTACCGACATTGATCATGTCGTCGAACGTCTGATCGGTGTTCTCCGCCTGAATACTGGTGGGGCCGTAGGTGTTCACGATCAGAGATCGCAGAGCGATCTGGTCTTCGGCCATGATGTTCAGTTGCGCGACCATCTGCGGCAACAGCGAGTCGACGACCTCCAGCGACGTCACCGCGTCTTTGATGTTCTCCGCGAGCTTGTCGACGTTGTCCATCATGTCCCACAGCGACCGGAACGCCCAGCAGATCGGGATGTCGAAACAGTGTGGCTCCCAATAGAAGTAGCTGCGAATCGGCCTCATGAAGTCATCTAGATTGGACAGCTGCTCATCCATCTGTTCGGTGAGGGACTGCATCTCCTCCATGGTCAGCACCGTGGAATGCATTTCGTCGGCCAACTTCTGGGTCAAGGCGATCGTGGTCTGCAATACCTCGACGGTGTGCCCCATGATCTGGGCTTGCTTTTCGGTGTTGGCGTTCTGTTCTCGGGTGAACGGCAGCTGCTGACCGTTGGCGCTGCCCTGCACGGTGAACAGGTAAGGCAGCGATGCGTGCTCCAGTGCGCGTCCCATCGGTCTGGTGATGCTCTGCACCATCGCCACACCGGGAAGCCGGATCAGGGCCTTGGCCACCCGGTCCAGCGAGATGAAGTCCGCCGAGTTGCGCATGTCGTGATCCGACTCGACCATCAGCATTTCGGAGAACAGCTTGCTCTTGGCGAAATGTCGGTCGGCGGCAGCGAATCCCAGATTGGCGGCGGAGTTGCGCGGCTGATAGGTGCGGTCGTCGAAGCTGACCTGGTAGGTCGGCACGAACACCGCCCCGGCCGTTACCAGCGCGGCACTGGCGGTCAGGATCGGCTTGGGCCAACGCACCACGCTGGTCGCGATCCGGCGATACAGCCGCGCCTTGACGGTTCGCTTCGGATCGAACAACCCGAACAGGTTGCCGACGCACAAGATGGCCGGACCGAGCGTCAAGGCGCCCACGACGGTCAGCACCATGCTGATGGCCACCGCCGGTCCCATGGTGTTGAAGTAGTTCAGGCGCGCGAAGCTCAGGCAGAAGGCCGCACCGGCGATCGTCAGCCCGGAGCCGACAATCACGTGTGAAACACCCCGG
>NZ_CP083986.1:5125809-5128330 GCF_020172685.1 [Mycobacterium] nativiensis
GTTGTTCAGGCTCGAATTCGCCGTCGCCACCGTGTCGGCGGCCAAGGGCGCTGCGCCGCTGACATAGACCTTGAGCCCCGCCGGTGGATCGGAGGTTGCGACGGTGTGCCGCACGGCGGCAACAGAATCATTGGCCTGCATCTGGCCGATGTCGCCGGCCAGGCGCAGTAACACATAGGCGGCCTTGCCGTCGAGACTCTGGGCGCCGGCGGCGGTGATCGGCTTTCCCCAGGTGTCCATGACGTACTGGACGTGTTCGGTGTCGGCGCGCAGCGTGCGCACCAGCTCGTCGTAGTAGTCGTGGTCCGCCGCGCCCAGCGGCCGGTCGGCTTCCAGCACCAGCATGGTCATGCTGGTCGAGGTGGACTCTTCGAACTTCTCGCCGATCGCCAACATCGCGGCCTGCGAAGGCGCGTAGGTCGGCACCATAGGGCCGGCTAGTTCCTCGGCGACCTTCTCCACCTGGGGCACAAAGGTGTTCGTGGTCATGGCTAGCAGGCCCCAACAGACGATGATCGGTATCGCCATCAGGCGGACCATCCGCGCGACGAGAGGCCGCTTCTCGGGAAGCTCGCTCATGCGGACTTCACTCGGCAGGTGATGTCGGCGTTCGCATGGGTGTTGGTGTGCTCGTCGCGGATCACATCGTCGACCAGGATCCGGCAGCCGACGAAGTCTCCGCGCACCTGCACCGAGATGCTGCCGGACACCACGGTCAGCATCGTGGTCTCGTCATGCGTCCACGGCAGGGCGTCCAACTCAACTGTGTGGGGATGGCCGTTGATGTCGAGGTAGGAGAGCAAGGCGCCGTCGCCGGCGGAGCCGAACACCTCATAGGTGAGCTTCTTCGGGTTGAACTGTTCGGGCGCCTGCGGTGGATTGACGGTCAGAATCGGCCCCGGAGCGGACATCTGGTGCACCTTCCACATCGACAGCCCGCCCAGGCTCAGCGCGATCACGGCGACCAGCGGCATCCAGGTGCGCGCCAGCATCGACCTGCGCGGCGGCTGCGGACTCACTCTGCTTCCACCGTCGATGCCACCGGAAGCAGCTTCTTGAGCTTCCTGATCCGCACGATCTGGGCGGTCATATTCAACGACCCGAGCATCGGGATCACCCCGATGAACGTTCGTTCCGACGGGGTGGCGCCGTGGAGTTGTTCCAGGCTGCCCAGCACGTAGAGGCAGCCCAGGGAGAACGTGGCGGCGGGGATACAGAAGGCCAGCGGCGTATGTAGGTCGGTGACGGCTCGGGTCGCGAACTCCAGCTCGTCGCGCGACAGAGGTTGGCGCTTGCGGAGTTTGGTCAGCACCGCCCTCCGGGCGCCGATTCCTTCACTGATCGGCAGCGGAGGCCGACTGCGCAGCTGGCGAACATAGAAGAACAACCCGGTGGCAAAGCCCACCAGCGCGATGAAGACGATCCCCGCGAGATCGCCGAACAGGTGCCAGTTCGTGCCGAACACATTCCAGTTCATCGCCGACGCCAGCCCCCAATCCGTCGCATGCAACCGCCAGCGCCCCGGTGGCCTGGACAGCTGATTAGGGATGCTAAACGTCCGGTAATGAGACGTCAACGTCTTATTACCGGACTATGCTGTGGCTATCATGGGAATCGTGAACGAGCAGCACCAGGAACTCACCGGTGCGCAATCCCGCACCCGGGCCGCCATCCTGGAGGCCACGGCCTCGGTACTGGCCCGCGACCGCGCCGCCACGCTGCCGGAGATCGCCGCGGCCGCTCAGGTCGCCCGCTCGACCCTGCACCGCTACTTCAGCGACCGGGATCGGCTGATCTACGAGACCACCCTCGATTCGATCCGCGTCATCGGCGACATCCTCGCGGCCGCGGCGACCGCTGAGGGGCCGGCGATCGACGCGATGCGACGCGTGATCACCACGCTCGCCCCCGAAGGCGATCGGATCGTGTTCCTGTTCGCCGACCCGGCCGTACTTCGCGACATCCCGGCCGAGAACCTGCCGAACTCCGCGCCGATCCTCGAACTCATCCTTCGCGGCCAGCAAGAAGGCGTCTTCGATCCCGACATCAGCGCGGAATGGATTCGGGTGGCGCTGTTCGGCCTGTTGGTCAAGGCCTGCAGCGAGGCCGCGCGAGGCACCGTGCCGCGCCACAGCATCGTCCCGACCCTCACGCGGATCTTCGAGCGCGGCGTGACCGTTCCGATTTAGCGACTCAGGCCACCTTTGACGTGGCATCGTTATCCGTACAACAACGGCCTGTTACCAGCCAGCCGCTACTACTACGCTAGGTAGTAGTACGGCCCAGCGGCTACCGGGAGATCAGCCATGGATGTTGTCGACGTATCGCGGTGGCAGTTCGGGATCACCACCGTCTATCACTTCATATTTGTGCCGCTGACCATCGGCTTGGCCCCGCTGGTCGCCATCATGCAGACGGTGTGGGTGCTCACCGACAACGTCGCTTGGTATCGGCTGACGAAGTTCTTCGGCAAGCTGTTCTTGATCAAATTTGCCCTGGGCGTTGCCACCGGGATCGTGCG
>NZ_CP083986.1:5128430-5183885 GCF_020172685.1 [Mycobacterium] nativiensis
CTCCAATCGCGAGGCCCTGCGCTGCCTCAAACGCCGCCTGTCTCGCGTCGTATTCGGGCGACTTCACACCGACCACCAGAACCAGATTCAGCCTTGCCAACCGGCAGCGGCTTGACATAGGAGAAACTCATGGCTCCGCGCCCCTCCCCGCAGACCGAGCGCGTCGTGAACCTGTTCGAGCAGCTGGCAGGTACCGGGCGTGCGGGGATGACATTGGCCGAGGTATCGCGGCAGCTGAGCGTCCACAAGGCCAGCTGTCACTCGATGCTGGCCGAGCTGCTGCGCGCCGGCTGGCTCCTGCGCGACCCGGTTCGCAAGACCTACCATCTGGGCCCGGCCCTGGTTCGGCTCGGCCGCGAGGCGGCCGACCGCTATCCGGCCCTGGTGTTAGCCCGCTCGGCGATGGCCGAGCTGTCGGCGGCCACCGGCGCGCACTGCGTTGCCTTCTCGGTGAGCGACGACTACTCCACCGTTGTCGACCAGGTCCGCAGCCCCCAGGGCGGCGGTCACCCGATGCCGATCGGCACCCAGTTTCCCCACCGCCCGCCGTATGGGGCGTCGATCGCCGCATGGTCGGGATCGGAGATCCGGGAGCAGTGGCTGGCCGCCGTCTCCGGGGACGTGCGCGATCGCTACCGCCAAGCCCTCACCGCTGCCGGGCAACGCGGCTACGCGGTGGGACTGCACATTCTGCCCGACCTACGCCTGCAGGAACTGGCGCTGATCGTACGGAGTGCCGAGGTACGTTCCACCCGGCTCAGCCAACTGGCGCAGGCCCTGACCGACGAACTGATCCACACCGAGGAGTGGTTCCCGATCAGCCTGGCGCCCGACCGCGCCTACACAGTGAGCCATATCGATTCCCCCATTCTGGGGCCGGGATCGCGCGTCGAGTTGATGCTGAGCCTGGTTCCCAGCGCCGACCCGATGAGCGGCGCGCTGGTCACCGATCTGGGAACACAGCTTGTTGCGGCGACCCGCCGACTCAGTGCCGCCCTGGCCGCCGGGGGTTAGGTCGGCCCGCGACGGCGAAGCGCACTGAGGTGTGCTGCAGCAGACCCGCGCGATACTGTGCTGTGGTCGGCCACAGCAAACCCGCCGATAGAACGGTTGAGTCAATTCATGACCGCAGCAGAGACGTCGGCGATGGAAGCCCGGGTCGGCCACTACTACCAGATGGACGGCACCTACGTCGTCGGCCGGGAGAAGGTACGCGAGTACGCCCGCGCGGTACAGGATTACCACCCCACGCACTGGGATGTCGCCGCCGCCGCGGAGATGGGCTACTCGGGGCTGGTGGCGCCGCTGACGTTCACCTCGACCCCCGGCATGGCGTGCAATCGAGAGATGTTCGAATCCGTCGTCGTCGGCTATGACACCTATATGCAGACCGAGGAGGTCTTCGAGCAGCACCGCCCGATCGTGGACGGCGACGAGCTGACCATCGACGTCGAGCTGACCTCGGTGCGCCGGATCGCCGGCCGCGACCTGATCACCGTCACCAATACCTTCACCGACACCGCTGGGGAAGTGGTGCACACCCTGCACACCACCGTCGTCGGCGTCACCGCCGAGGACATCGGCCCGGAGGTCAAGACGGCGGTGCAGCGCGCGATGATGCACGACGTCAACATCCTCGACGTCGGCGAATCGTCCGCCCGCTATGAAAAGACGGTGCGGCCCGAGGGCGAGATCCGGATCTCCGAGGGGGGCCTGACCCGCACCCCGGCGACGCCGTCGTTCGACGAGGTGAAGGTCGGCGACGCGTTGCCGATGCACCACACCCGGCTGTCCCGCGGTGACCTGGTGAACTATGCCGGCGTGGCCGGCGACGCCAACCCGATCCACTGGGACGAGGAGATCGCCAAGCTGGCCGGGCTGCCCGACGTGATCGCGCACGGAATGCTCACCATGGGCCTGGGCGCCGGTTTCGCCTCCGCCTGGACCGGCGACCCCGGGGCCGTCACCCGTTACGCGGTGCGGCTGTCTGCGCCCGCGATCGTCTCGGCCAAGGAAGGCGCCGACATCGAATTCAGCGGCAAGATCAAGTCGCTCGACCCCGAGACCCGCACCGGGGTCCTCCTGGTCGGCGCGAAATCCTGCGACAAGAAGATCTTCGGTCTGGCGACGCTGAACGTCCGCTTCCGCTGAGCCCGGGGTCAGCCTGGAACGGCGGCCTTCAGCGACTCCAGCGCGGCGGTGCTCAGCCGGGCCAACTCGGCGGCCTCGGCCGGATCGAGCGCAGCCGCGAACAGATCCGCCATCCGCCGGTTGGTCACCTGCTCGATCTGCGCGTACTCGTCGCGCTTGTCGGCGCCGTCGGCGTACGGTTCGGGCCAGCCGAACATGGCGGCGTACTGCGGTCCCTTGTTGAGCATGTGCGCCTCGATCGGGGTGACACCGGAGATGCACAGCGCGTTGAAGTGCACCGCGGCCCGCAGTTCCCGCAGCACGAACATCACCTGCAGGGCGCGGGCGGCGGCATCGTCGGCCAGGGGCATCGCGCGCCAGCCCGCGAACAGCGGCAATCCCGCGGACGGAGTCGCGGCAATGACCTTCTCCCCCAGCGCGGCGATCCGATCCAGTCCGTCCGCGCCGGCCAGGTATTTGCGGCCGAACCCGGCGGTCTGGTCCCAATAGAGTTGCGCCGCACCGGCAGCGCCGCGTACCGCCACACCTTCGTCCCACATCGCACACAGCGCGGTCGGCTCGAACACCGCGAACACCGACGCCACGGTGCCACCGGAGGCCTCGCCCAGCACGCCCCCGCGACCGGCGACGTATCCCGCCAGGGGGTTCACGTAGCCGGCGGCGATGCTTTCGCCGAAGGTCTCGGGGTGCAGCATGAAGGTCGCGACGGCCTGCTCCATTGCGGTTCCGGTCGCACCAACAGCGTCCAACAGCTCGCTCATAGCCTTGACTCCATCCTTCGGTTCATGCGGTTCGATAGCCCAGTCTTGCATCAGGCATCAGGGATCGGGCAGGGGTCCCCAGAGGCCGGCCGGGCGACCGATCAGGCCCAGCACGGCGTCGCGCAGCGTCGGCACCATCGCGGTGGGCCGCAACGCGTCCGGGTTGAGCATCCACTGGTATCCGACGCCGCGCAGCATCCCCTCGATCGCCACCGACGCGGCGACGGGATCGATGTCGGGGCGCGCGGTTCCGTCCTGCTGCGCCTCCACGATCCAGCGCCGCAACCGCCGGCGGTAGGACTCGTCGTGGCGGGCAAGAAGTTGCTGGATGGCCGGTTCGAGGCTGGGCGCTTCACTGGCCAGCACCTGCAGCACCCGGGATGCCGCCGGGTCGGTTTCCAGCCCGATCATCGCCACCTCGATAGCGTGCGCCAGTGCGGGCATCCCACGCCGCGGTTCGGCCGACTGAATGCGTTCGTCCCAGCCGTGGGCGATCTCTTCGATGATCTTCTCGACGATCTCCGATTTCGACGCGAAGTGATAGTCGGCCAGTCCGCGGCTGTAGCCGGCACGCTCGCCGATCCTGGCCATGGTGGCGTGGCTGAAACCGCCTTCGGCGATGAGGGATTGGGCGGCCTCGACCATTTTGCGTTGCGCGGCGGTGCCGCGTTCCTGCTTGCGCGGCTGCGGGCTCGCCGAGGGTGCGGACATGAACTGCTCAGCGTCCGGTGAACTGCGGCGGGCGGCGCTGGGCAGCCGCGGCGATTCCCTCGCGGAAGTCGGCGGTCGCCTGCAGCCGGGTCTGTTCGGTGAGTTCGTGGTCGGTGGCCGCCGCGACCGCCTCGGCGAGCCCGGCGCGCAGGGTGGCGCGGATGCTGGTGAGCGCTTGGGGAGCCGACGCGGCGATGCGATGCGCGAACCGCAGCGCGGCCGCGCGCACCTCGCCGTCGGCGGCCAGTTCGTCGAGCAGCCCCGCCTGGTGGGCCTGCTCGCCGCCGAACCGCTCACCGGTCAGCAGCCATTCGAGCGCCTTCTGCTGCCCGACCACCCGCGGCAGGGTCACGCTGATCCCGAAGCCCGGGTGGAATCCGAGTTGGCTGAAGTTGGCGGCGAACCTCGACGACGGCGATCCGATGCGGAAGTCGGCGCTGAGCGCAAGCCCGAGTCCGCCGCCGATCGCGGCGCCCGCTACCGCCGCGACGACGGGCGTGCGGGCGTGAAACAGTCGGATGGCCTGCCGGTAGAGATCGGCCGGCGACGAGCCGTCGCCGGTGTTGCCGGAGAAGTCCGCCCCGGCACAGAAGTGCTTTCCCTCCGCGCACAACACGATCGCCCGGCAATCGCCGTTGTCGTCGAGTCGGTCGTAGGCATCGGCGAGCGCCGCGATCAGCGCGGTGTCGAAGAAGTTGTTCGGCGGCCGGTGGATCTCGACGGTCGCCACGTGCCCGGTGAGCTCGACGGTGACGTCGGGGGCGCTCACAGCCGTTCCAGCAGTTCACGAACGGCGGTGTTGAACACCTCGGGCTGGTCCATGTTGGCGGCGTGGCCGGCGTCGTCGATGACGACCTTGTGGGCATTCGCTATGCGGCGCTGCATGTAGTCCGCTGGGGCCAGGAACTTGGTGTCCTGGGCTCCCACCACCACCAGGGCGGGCACCGTGACGGTGTCGAGTGATTCGATGACGCGCGCGTCCTTTTGGGCCATGATGCCGCGAGCAGCGCGAGGCAACCCCTCGGGATGTTCGTGGAGCGCCTGCCCGACTTCTGCCGAGATGCCCGAGAGCGCTTCACCGCATTCGAGTTTCGCAGCTTGGCGCTCCACCCAGTCGTTCCACTTGGCGCGGGCTTCGTCGTTGCGGTAGCCCGGCCCGGTGTCGACCAGCAGCAGCGCCGCCACCCGCTGCGGGTGGACCAGGTGGAACGCCAGGGACAGATAGCCGCCCAACGACATTCCGCCGATCACCGCACGCCCAGCACCCGCCGCGTCCAATACGGCGGCCATGTCGTCGACGCTGAGGTTTTCGCTGTAGGAGTCCATGTCCGCCGGAGCGTCGCTGCTGCCGTGCCCGCGCAGGTCCCAGACGATCACCGGCCGATCCACCGACAGCGCCTCGACGTTGCGGTCCCACATTCCGGCGGTGGCGCCGAAACCGTGGGTGAGCAGCACTGGGATTCCGGACGCCTGCGGGTTGTACACCCGGTAGGCCAGGGTGACGCCGTCGGGTCGCTGCAGCCGGTTCATCTCATCACCGCCGACACCACCGCGGAGCCGGACTGGATGGCCGGATAGAGCGCGTCGGGTCCGGCCGCCACCAGCGTGTCGCCGAGCAGGTCGGCCCAGCGGTGATGACCGCCGCCCTCTGTGCGCCAGGCCCACAGTCGTCGGGTGAGGTAATGCAAGGGGTACTCCTTCGTCATTCCGATGGCGCCGTGCGCCTGATGGGCGGCGCGTGCCGCGAGTTGCGCGCCGCGGTCGGCGAGCAGCTTGGCGCAGGCGATCTCGAAGCTCGCGCGGCCCCGCTCGACGGCGGCGACCGCGCCGTCGACAGCGGCCTCAACGACGGTGGCCTGTTGGTGGATGGTGACCAGATGCGCCTGCACGGCCTGGAATCGACCGATCGGACGGCCGAACTGCTCGCGTTCGCCGGTGTAACGCAACGTCATTGTGGCCACGGCACTCAACGCGCCGGCGATCAGGGCCGCCCGGCCCAAAGCCGCGCGCTCCCCCAGCGTCTGCTCGGTGACCGTCTCGGGCGCGGCTACCCGGGCGGTGACCGGAATGCCGTCGAAATGCAGGGTGTCGCGGGGCTCGTCGGCCAAGTTGACCCCCCGGGCGGCGGTCGGGCCGGGCCCTTGCGCGGCCGGGCCGGGGGCCAGGATCACGACGCCGTCGACCAGGCCGACCACGTGCTCGGCCCGGTGGCCCCACGGCACGGCGGGGGCGGCGCCGAACAGGCGGTCGCCGTCCAACCGCAGGCCCGCGGTCGAGCCCAGCGCGGTACGAACACCGTCGGGCAGCGGCAGGCCGGCGGCCGCCAACAACCAACCGCCGACCAGTCCGGACTCGGCCAGCGGCACCGGCGCCGCGTGGGCCCCGGCGGCCTGCAGCAGCTGGGCCGCATCCGCCACGCCGCCGCCCGCCCCGCCCAGTTCCTCGGGGACCGGAACGTCCGGGAATCCGGTCTGCTGCAACGCTTCCCACAGCGGCCCGACCCACCCGGCGGCTTCGGCCTCGCCGACCGCCTGCCACCCGCTGTGCTCGGCGAACAGCTTCTCGGCGACGCTCCGCAACTCGCGGCCGCTCATGCCAGCCCCTTGGCGGCCACCGAACGCAGCACCTCGGTGGTTCCACCGCGGATGGTGAACGACGGGGCGTCCAGCACGGCGCGGTGCAGCAGTCGTTCGAACGGTGACGGTGGCTGAGCCGGATCGAGGCTGCACACCAGTTCCCGGTCCAGCAGCTCCTGCAGCGCCAGCACCACGTCCTGTTCGAAGCGGGTGCCCATCTCTTTGATGAGTGCGGCCTCGGCGGCGGGGGTTTCGCCGGCGTCGATCGCCCGGGCCACCGCCAGCGAGAGCCGGCGCAGCACCCAGTACTGGGCCGCCTGCTCACCGATCAGCCGGCGTCCAGCCGTACCCGCGGCCAGGTCGGGATGCTCGCGGATGAATTCCTGGACGAGCAGAAACGTCGAGATCCACCGGTCCGGGCCGCTGCGTTCGAAGGCGAGTTCGCTGGTGTTCTGCGCCCAGCCCTGGCCGATCTCGCCGATCACCATGTCGTCGGAGACCGCCACGTCGTCGAAGACAACCTGGGCGAAATGGCCGGTGCTGCCGTCCAGGTACGGGATCGGTTCGACGGTCACGCCGGGGCTGCGCATGTCGATCAGGAACCGGCTGAGTCCCTCGTGCCGGGCGCCGTCCCCGGTGCGGCACAACGCGATCATGTAGTCGGCGTACATGGCGTTGCTGGTCCACACCTTGACGCCGGTCACCCGCCAGCCGCCCTCGGTGCGCACACCCCGGGTTCGCACGGAGGCGAGGTCGCTGCCGGCGTCCGGCTCGCTCATGCCGATGCAGAAGCACAGTTCGCCGCGACAGATCCGCGGGAGCAGCCACTGCTTCTGCTGCTCGGTGCCGTAGCGCAGCAGCACCGGGGCGATCTGCCGGTCGGCCACCCAGTGTTGTCCGACCGGGGCACCCCAGCGCAGCAGTTCTTCGACCACCACGAAACGGTCGACGGCGGTGGCCCCGGGCCCGCCGTAGCCCGCCGGCACCGCCATGCCGACCCAGCCGCGCTCGGCCAGCGCGGCGGAGAACGCCGGATCCACCGGAGCACCCATGCCCAGACCCGGTTCGAATGTTCCGGCGGGCAGCCGCTCGGCCAGGAAGGCGCGGACCTGCTCGCGCAGGCGCAGCTCCGCCGTGGTGAGTTCGGCAGAGGGTAAATGCACAACCGCGAGGCTAACCCAGTTCCTTGTCGCCTAACAAGGGTTTGTCGAGACATCGCCCGATCAGCTGGGAAAATCCTCGTCATATCTCGACCAATTTTGTGTGCCCACAAGAAATCACGCCGGGGCCAGCAGCCGTCGGGCGACGTCGACGGCCAACTCCACGGTGCCGGCGTCGGGGCCGCCGGCGGACGTCAGGCTGCGGCGCACCAGGGCCAGCGGCGCATCGACGACGGCCAGCAGCACCCGGTCGCGGTCTTCGGCCGGGAACCGGACCAGGAAGGCGCCCAGCGCTTCGTAGGTATGGCGGTCGACGGCGTCGGCGTCGGCCAGCACCGCCGGCGAGCAGTCGGCGCCGACGAAGTCGGAACGGCTGTAGCGGGCCAGCAGGGCCGCGGATTCGGAGTTGTCGACGCTCCACTGCATCAGTTGGCGGGCCGCTTCCACGCCGACCTCCACCGGGTCGCCGTCGGCCGCGAGCACCGGAAAGAACTCGTCGTGGAAGCGGTGCAGCGGAGTCAGCCAGGCCGCGGCGAGTAGGTCGCTGCGCTTGGGGAATCGGTGATACACCGACCCGCTGGGCGCCCCGACCGCATGGGCGACCGCCGTGGCGGTGGCCGCCCCGGGGCCACCGGCCAGGATCAGCCGGATGGCTGCGTTGACGAAGTCATCGGAGGTGAACTTGCCTGGCATCGCCATGAAGTAGAGAGTACTCTCTAAAACAATTAGTGATGGGTCTCTAGATCGGAGCGTGACGATGCGAGTCAACAATGTGCACAGCCGGGTGTTCGCCGTCGATAGTCTTGAGCAGGTGGGTGCCCTGATCGACAGCCTTGCCACCGCAGATGATCGGCTGTGGCCGCATGAGACCTGGCCGATACTGCGGTTCGACCGGCCTCTCGGGGTCGGCGCGAAGGGCCGGCACGGAAAGATCCGCTACGACGTCGTGGAATACCAGCCGGCCCGGCGGCTGCGCTGCGCCTTCACCAATCCGACCGGCCTGCACGGCTACCACGAATGGGCCGCCCGGCCGGTGCCCGGCGGCTACGAGCTGCGCCACAGCCTGATCGCGAATACCAGGGGCTGGCTGCTGCTGAGCTGGCCGTTGATGTGGCGCCCGTTGCATGACGCACTCCTCGAGGACGCCCTGGACAAGGCGGCCGGACACCTGGGCATGCGCGCCGCCCGGACCCGGTGGTCCGGCTATGTGCAGGCACTGCGGCGCGCCGCGAAAGTCCGCCGCCGCCCGAGGGTCAGCGTGTGACGGACGGATTCGGCGACTACACCGACCTCACCGTGTGCGGCGGCCCGGTGCGCGTCTACCGCGCCGGCGCCACCGGGGTACCGCTGCTGCTGTTGCACGGCGCGATGCTCGACACCGCGCAGGGGGTCTGGCGCCGTGTCGTCCCGGCGCTGGCCGCCGACTACCGGGTGCATGTCATCGACCTGCCCCGCCATGGCGCCAGCAGGCCGTGGCGGGGCGTGCTCGACGACGACTTCTTCCGCCGGTTTCTCGCCGACCTGCTCGACGCACTGGAGCTGCCGCAGGTGGTGCTGATCGGGCTCTCGCTGGGCGGGGGGATCGCCACCGGGTTCGCCCTGGATCATCCCGAGCGGGTACGAGCCCTGGTGGCGATCGGCCCCGGCGGCCTCGACGCCAAGCGCCCGGCGCAGTTCCTGACCTGGCTGGCGATGCGCACGCCCGGCATGTTGCGTGCCAGCAGCTGGTATCTGGCCCGCTTCCCCGGCGTCGTCCGCCGGTCAATGATCGCCAATCTGGCTGCCGGAGAACGCACCCCGGATTTCGAAGCGATCCTCGCCATCGCGGTCGCCGAGGCGCGGGCCAAGCACCGGTACGGCGAGAAGGCGCTGGACGACTGGCAGGTCGAAGCCTACGGACCGCGATCGATGCGGCTGAATCTGCTGCCCGCGCTGTCCGGCCTGGACGTCCCGACCCTGTGGGTCCGCGGCGCCGACGATCCCCTGGTGGGCGCCGACGAACTGGCGGCCGCCCACGCCGCTGCGCCGAATTCCCGATTGGTCACCCTGGCCGACGCCGGGCACATCGTCACCTACGACCGGCCCGACGCGTTCATCCGGCTGGCCCGCGAGTTCCTCGCGCAGACTCTGGCCGAGCCCTGATCACCGGGGCGTGCGTGGCATCCCGAGTGCGGTTCCGAGAATCCAAGCGAACAGGAACGCCGGGATCGCCGCAATGGAGAAACCCTCCAGCGACAACGGCCCCTCAGTGACGATGAACGCCGCAAGCAGCAGCGGATGAGCCACCGCGGCGGCAAGCGCAAGGTGGCCGGTGTACCGCGGCAGCACACCGTGCCGGTACACCGCCACCGCGAACGCCCCCAGCGCAACGACCGTGGGCATCCCCGACATGGCCAGCAGTCCGAAGGTCGAGTCGTAGAGCAGCGCTGCCGCATCGGCACTGTGGCGCCGGTAGATCAGAAGGTTGAACGCGGTGAACCCGCCGAGCAACAGCGTCACGCAAGCGATGAAGCCGGCGGCGAAACAGGTTGGAAGAACTGACCTGACGGGAAGCCGGTCACGCAGATGCGCCCACACCGCGGCGCCGAACACCAGCCAGAGCGTGACGCCGGAAGTATTGAGCACCATGGTCACGACCAGCTGATCGTGGTGTCTCATGGCCCATCCCGCCACTTCGACGCTGGGCGTCTGGGTCCCCGGAAAGAGCCAGATCGGATACACGGCCAGGGTCAGCACGGGGAGGATGAACCCGAGCGTGCCGCTCCACCGCGCCACGCGTGCCGCGTCCCACGATTGGTTGATCAGGGTTGTCAACGGGCGAGATCCCACGGACCAACATCGTAGGCCGGATGCGATTGAAGTGCACCCATGGGCGCGTCCCCCGAACTACGCCTTGGTCAGCTCCGCATACCGTGCGACGTGCTGATCGGTGGTTCCGAACTCGTACTGAATTGCGGTGAGCCGCTTGAAGTAGTGGCCGATCGCCAGCTCTTCGGTCATACCCATCGCACCGTGCAACTGAACGGACTGTTGGCCGATCATCCGGGCCGCGCGGCCGATGGTCGCCTTGGCCACCGATACCGCGCGAGCACGCGTGATTTCGTCGGCGTCAAGGTTGAGCATCGCCAGGTAGGCCGCGGCGACGGATTGCTCCAGTTCCATGTACATGTCCACCATCCGGTGCTGCAGAGCCTGGAAACTTCCGATCGGCTGGCCGAACTGCTGCCGCTGCTTGCAGTATTCGACGGTGTCCGCCAACACTTTCCGCATGCAACCGACAGCTTCGGAGCAGATCGCCGCGGCACCCTCATCGCGTGCCCGGGCCACCGACGGCCATGCCCCGCCCTGCTCGCCGAGCAGCGCCGCGGCCGGCAACCGCACATCGTTGAAGACGACGTCGGCCGCACTGCGGTCATCGATGGTCCGATACGGATGGGCCTCGACACCGGCTGAGTCGACGTCGACCAGGAACAGCGAGAGTCCGTCGGTGCCCTCGGTGCGCGCGGTCACCAGTAAGTGTGTGGCCAGGGGGGAACCGACCACCATGATCTTGGAGCCGGTCAGCACCCAACCGTCACCGTCGGAGCGCGCCAGGCTCGACGCGTCCTGCCAACGCTCGCCCGAATCCGGTTCGGTGGCGGCCAGCGCCACGACAGCGGTTCCGGCGACGATCTGCTCCAGCAGTTCTGTCGCAGCCGGACCGCCGCAGCGTTGCAGCAGGCCGCCGGCGACCACCACGGTGTCGACGAAGGGCTCGATCACCAGGGCATGGCCGAGCGCCTCGGTGATGACCATGAGTTCTACTGGGCCGCCGCCGATTCCGCCGACTTCTTCGGGCAGGCTCGCACCCAGGACGCCCAACTCGGACGCCAGGGCGCGCCAGATGTCCGGCTGCCAACCGGCACCGGTCTTGGCTGCCGCCCGGCTGGCCTCGAGGTCATAGCGCGATGCGAGATACTTGGTGATCCCGTCACGCAGCATCTGCTGTTCATCGGTCAGGTTGAAGTCCATTTACAGCCCCAATGCCGCTTTGGCCAGAATGTTGCGCTGAATCTCGTTGCTGCCGGCGTAGATCGAGCCGGCCCGGTCGTTGAAGTACCGCAGCGGGGCCACCGCCTGCCAGGCCTCGCCGGATTGATACCCATCGGCGGGTGGGAGGTAGTCGGCGATCGGGCCGCCGGGTGCGGTGACGTGCGGCTGGTAGATGCGCCCCCGCGGGCCGGCCGCCTCCAGTGCGAGTTCGGTGAGTTCCTGGCTGAGCTCCGTTCCCAGGATCTTGAGCATCGACGACGACGCCCCGGGGTTGCGGCCCTCGGCCACCGCGGTGAGTACCCGGTACTCCAGAACCTCCAACACCTCGGCACGGATACGGGCGTCGGCCAGCTTGCGCGTGAAGGCGGCGTCGTCGGCAAGTGGCCCGCCGCCCGGCCCGGGCTGGCGCCTCGCGGCGTCGGCGATCTCCTCGGCCATCACCTGCAGACCGGGCGCCACCGCGCCGCCGCCGCGCTCGAACTCGAGCAGATATTTCGCGACGGTCCAGCCGTTGTCGATCTCGCCGATCACGTTGGCTTGGGGCACCCGCACTTCGTCGAAGAACACCTGGTTCTGGATCTGTTCGCCGGACGTCATCACCAGCGGCCGAATCTCGATCCCGGGCGAGTCCATCTCGATAAGCACGAACGTGATGCCCTGCTGCTTGCGCTCCTTGCGGGAGGTGCGCACCAGCGCGAAGATCCAGTTCGCCTCGGCGGCGTGGGTGGTCCAGATCTTGCTGCCGGTGCAGACCAGGTCGTCACCGTCGACGGTGGCGGTCATCGACAGCGCCGCCAGGTCCGATCCGGCCTCGGGCTCGGAGTATCCCTGGCAGAAGAACACCTCGCCGGTGAGTATCCGGGGCAGGAAGTAGTCCTTCTGGGCGTCGGTGCCGTAGGCGACGATCGCGTGCGCGACCATCCGAATCCCCATCGGGGACAACGACGGCGCACCGGCAAGGGTGGTCTCACGATTGAAGATGTAGTGCTGGGTGAGAGTCCAGTCGCAGCCGCCGTACTCGACGGGCCACCCGGGCGCCGCCCAGCCGCGCTCGTGCAGAATCGCCTGCCACGCCATGCTGGCCTCGTGGTCGGCGTACACGCTGGTCATCAGCCGTCCGGCGCTGCGCAGCTCCGGTGTCAGCTTCTCATCGAGGAACGTCCGGACCTCATCTTGGAATGCACGGTCGGCTTCCGACCAGCCCAGATCCATATATCTCCCCTGCCGTGACGGCGGATAGGCGCTCTATCTATCCGCGCGAGTCTAGCGTCAGTACGGTGACTATCGACCACCGATGGTCCGCCCGTGAAAGCGAGTTGAGCATGTTCACCCAGATCGACTACGCCGTCGCCGACGCCATCGCGACGATCACCCTGCAACGTCCCGACAAGCTCAATGCCTTCACTCACACGATGGCCGACGAACTGGTCGCCGCGTGCGACCTGGCCGATGACGACGACGCGGTACGCGCAGTGGTGGTCACCGGCAGCGGGCGCGCCTTCTGCGCCGGCGCCGATCTGGACCCGCAGGCCGCCGAATTCAGCAAAGCACCCAGGCCAGACCTGGTTTTCGACGACGGTGTGCCGCGCGACATCGGCGGTGTGGTCTCACTGCGATTCGCCGCCATGCTCAAACCGATGATCGCCGCCATCAACGGTCCCGCCGTCGGGATCGGGGCGACGATGACCCTGCCCATGGACATCCGGATCGCCTCGGACACAGCTCGTTTCGGATTCGTGTTCGTGCGGCGCAACCTCGTGCCCGAAGCCGCGTCGAGCTGGTTTCTGCCCCGGGTGGTCGGTATGTCCAAGGCAATGGAGTGGGTCGTCACCGGCCGGGTGTTCGGTGCCGCCGAGGCGCACGCCGCCGGTCTGGTCTCCGACGTGATCGCCGACGGTGGCGTGCTCGACGCGGCCTACGCGGTGGCCCGCGAAATCACCGAGAATGCCTCGCCGGTGGCCGTCGCATCGGCCAAGCAGATGCTGTGGGCCATGTCCGGTGCCGAGAGTCCTTGGGCTGCCCACGAACTGGATTCGCGCGTGTTGCACGAGCTGGTCGCCTCGACTGATTTCGCCGAGGGTGTCACGGCGTTTCTGGAACGGCGGAAGCCGCAGTTCGGTCTGCGGCCGCGCCACGACCTGCCCGCAGCGATCACCCGGTGGCCGCGGGGCTCATGACCGAGTCAACGGATCCGGCCGGCGATTCCGTCGAGCAACAGGCTCCGCGCGTCGGGGCCGCCGTCGAGGCGGCGGGTGATGCGTTTGACGATCTCCCACTGACCCGGCGATTCGGGTGAGCGTTGCAGGTGAAAGTAGTTGGCGCCACCGCGCGCCACTCGGTACCCGGACTCGTGTTTGACCAGCAGCGTCGAATCGCACACGGCCACAGCCTCATCGCCGTGGACGGTGACCACCGCCGGTCCCAGGAAATGTACGCAGCCGCGGTCGATCAGATCCTGATGTCCCGGCGAGCGCACCATCGCCGCGACGTCGGCGCGGCCGGCCATGAGCCAGTCCTCGACGTCGTAGACACCGTCGGCCCGCCACAGCGCGGCAACCGCTTCGGCGTCGCCGGCGTCCACCAGCGGGCCGTAGCTGGCGATCAGCCGCTCGATGGCGCGCTCGTCCTCGATGCGCTGCAGCCGCTGTTCGAGGGCGGCGAGCCGTTGTTCGGTCATGGTTGTCCCGTCGTCGACAGATCGGTCAGCTCGGCAAGCGCCGCAAGCTGATCGCAGTAGTGCGCCGACGAGCGCGCCGAGATCACGCAGTTGACATCGGTGGCCCCGGCGTCTCGCAGTCGGCCGATCAAGTCGGCGACCTGCTGAGCTGCGCCGATGGGGTCCAACGGCGGCGTCGCAAGGGCCACGGCGAATCCGTCCGGACGTTGCACGGCACCAAGCATTTTCGTGATCTCAGCGGTACTGAGTCCGAATGGCGTCCACCCGTCGCCGAGTTCGACGGCGCGCCGCAGTGAGCGCATGGTCCGGCCGCCCACCCAGATCGGGACCCGCTGTTGCACCGCGCACGGCTGCACCACCATCGCGTCATATCGGTAGTAGGGGCCGTCGTAAACCGGGCGGGTAGTCGACAGCGACACCCGCAGTGCTTTCATCGCATCGTCGGCTCGGGCGCCGCGGTCGTCCCACGCGCAGCCGAGCAGATCGAACTCCTCGCGCAGTGATCCGACGCCCACGCCCAGGATCAGCCGGCCACCGCTGATCCGGTCGAGGGTGCCGTACCGCTTGGCGATCTCCAGGGGATGGTGATAGCCCAGCACCAACACCGAGGTGAGCAGCCTGATCCTGGTGGTGCGTGCGGCGAGAAACGCCAAGGTGGCCAACGGGTCCCAGTAGGTGGCGCCGCGGGCTTCGGCGGCGGTCGCCGGTACCGCGACGTGCTCGGAACAGGTCAGGTAGGCGAACCCGAGCCGGTCGGCCGTCGCACCGATTTGCGCGACGTCGTCGATCCCCCCGTCGGCTTCCCAGGCCGAGGCGGTGCCGGGGACCTGGATGACGACCGGCGTGGACAGGCCTATGCGCATCGGCGGTCCTTCCCTGGTGCCCAAAAGGTGGGGTAACCTCATCCCCAGAAACTAAAATGAATTTTAGTTATGGAGGCGATTCTTGTCCAGCGACGATCAGGATTGGGCGCAGCAGTACGGGCCGTGGGCAGTGCTCGCGGGCGGCTCGGAGGGCGTCGGCGCCGAGTTCGCGTTTCTGCTCGCCCGGGCCGGAATCAACCTCGTGCTGATCGCCCGCAAACTCCGGCCGCTGCGTGACACCGCCGACCGATGCCGCGAAATCGGCGCGCAAGTCCGCCAACTGGCCCTGGATCTGACCGATCCCGGTGCCGTCGCCCAGATCATCGACGCCACCACGGATCTGGAAGTCGGCCTGTTGCTCTACAACGCGGGGGCCAACACCCACAGCGAAGAGTTCCTCGACGGCGACCTGGAAGCCTTCCAGCGGGTGATCGATCTGAACATGACCACGCCGCTGGCGCTGGTCCACCATTTCGCGGCGCCGATGCGCGGACGACAGCGCGGCGGCGTCCTGCTGGTCGGATCACTCACCGGATATCAGGGCTCCGCGCGACACACCGTCTACGGGGGCGTGAAGGCATTCACCCGGATCTTTGCCGAGGGCTTGTGGGTGGAGTTGCGCGACTACAACGTGCACGTGCTCGAACTGGTCCTCGGCGTCACCCGGACACCGGCCATGGCGCGCGTCGGGCTCAACTTCGACGCGCCCGGGCTGCAGGTATCCGATCCGATCGATGTCGCCCGCGAAGGCCTGGCCCAGCTCCCCCACGGGCCGGTTCACGTCGTCTCGACACAGGCCGCCAACCCGGCGCTGCACGCCGGCCTGGACCGGGCCGAAGCAGTGCTGTCCTCCCACCGGTGGATGCAGAAACTGCTGCAACGCACTGCGATACCAGGGTCCGATGCCCCGCCCACCGGGTGATCGCGAAGCAGCGACCCCCAGAACACCCGCGCAGCGTCAGCGCTGCGAACGGATTCTGGCCACCGCCGCCCGGCTGGGGGCCCGCGTCGGCCTGGAAGCAGTCCGGATGCAGGACGTGGCCGACCAAGCGGCGGTATCGATCACCACCGTCTACCGGTACTACCCGACCAAGCATCACCTGTTCAGCGCGCTGCTGCTGCACCACACCGAGGCCGCTGCACCCGCGCAACCGCTGACCGGTTGTCCGGCAACCGATGTCACCGAGCTCATGGTCGGGGTGTGCAGCAGCATGCTCGCGCGGCCTCGCCTGGCCCGGGCGATGATCACCTCGGTCAACGCCCGGCGCGCCGAATCGACCTCCGTCGGCGACTTCAACCTGCGGGCAACCATCTTGTCGGTGGCGGGGATCGCCCGGCCCACGCCGCAGGACACCCAGCTGGCCCTGTTGGTCGAGCAGTGCGCCTACGGCATCCTGTCCTGGGCCGTCATGGGCGAGACGACGCCGGCGCAGGCCGCCGGCGACATGCGCCGGGCGTGCGAGTTGCTGCTGGCGCCGTGGGGCGCCACGGAGACTACAACTCGGTGACGCGCCCGCCCTCGACTTGCCAGGATCGATCCAGCCGGACGTTCTGCAGCATCCGGCGGTCGTGGGTCACCAGCAGCAACGCGCCGTCGTAGGTCTCCAGCGCCTGCTCGAGCTGCTCGATGGCGGGCAGATCGAGATGGTTGGTCGGCTCGTCGAGGACCAGGACATTGGTGCCGCGGGCTTGCAGCAACGCCAGGCCGGCGCGAGTGCGCTCGCCGGGCGAGAGATCGTCGACCGCGCGTTCCACGTGGTCGGCGGTCAGCCCGAACTTCGCCAGCAGGGTTCGCACGTCGGCGGTCGTCCAGTCCGGCACCTGCTGCTCGAAGCGGTCGACCAGACGGGCGGAGCCGGTGAAATCGGCGCGCGCCTGGTCGATTTCACCGATCGCGACGTTGGCGCCCAGACTCACGCGGCCCGCATCGGGCTCCCGGCGGCCGAGCAACAGCCGCAGCAGGGTCGACTTTCCGGCGCCGTTGGGGCCGACGATACCGATCCGCTCGCCGGCATCTACCTGTAGCGATACCGGGCCCAGAACGAAATCACCCTGCCGCACAACAGCATTGTCGAGTGTCGCGACGACCGAACTCGACCGCGGCGCGGCACCGATGGTGAACTGCAGGGTCCATTCCTTGCGGGGTTCGACCACTTCCTCGAGCCGGGCGATCCGGCTCTCCATCTGCCGCACCTTCTGCGCCTGCTTTTCACTGGACTCGGTGGCGGCGCGGCGCCGGATCTTGTCGTTGTCGGGGGCCTTACGCATGGCGTTACGGACGCCCTGACTGGACCATTCCCGCTGGATGCGGGCCCGTGCGACCAGGTCGGCCTTCTTCTCGGCGAACTCGTCGTACTGTTCCCGCCGGTGCCGACGGTTGATCTCGCGTTCCTCCAGGTAGCTTTCATACCCGCCGCCGAAGACCGTGTTGGTGTTTTGAGCGAGATCCAGTTCCAGGACGCGAGTGACGCAGCGGGACAAGAACTCCCGGTCGTGGCTGACCAGCACCACCCCGCCACGCAGGTCGCGGACGAACTGCTCCAGGCGGGCCAGCCCGTCCAGGTCGAGGTCGTTGGTCGGCTCATCGAGCAGGACGATGTCGAACCGCGACAGCATCAGGGCGGCCAAGCCCACCCGGGCAGCCTGGCCACCCGAGAGCCCGGTCATCAGTGTCGACTCCGGCTGCACCGCCTCGGAGTCCAGGCCCAGGTCGGCCAGCACCGCGGGTAGCCGTTCGTCGAGGTCAGCGGCCCCGGTGGCCAGCCAGTGATCCAGCGCCACCGAGTAGGCCTCTCCCGGATCGAGGGCGGGATCGGTACCCGCGGCTGCTTGATCCGGATCGGCCAGGGCGGCGGCCGCGGCGTCCATGGCACGGGCCGCCTGTGCACAGCCGGTCCGGCGCGCGATGTAGGCGCCGACGGTCTCGCCTTCCACCCGCTCGTGTTCCTGCGGCAGCCAGCCGACGAACGCGTCGGCGGGGGCGGCGCTGACCGAACCGGCGAGCGGCGCGAGCGCGCCGGCCAGGATCCGCAGCAGGGTGCTCTTACCGGCGCCGTTGACGCCCACCACGCCGATCACGTCGCCCGGCGCCACGGTCAGGTCGAGTCCCTCGAACAGGGTGCGGTGGGCGAAGCCGCCGGCCACATTCTTCGCGACAAGCGTTGCGGTCATCCGTACATGGTCGCAGCAATGCTCAGCGGTTGCGGTTCCACTCCAGCCAGCCCACGCCGGTGCGCCCGTCGGCCATCGTGATCCGCGCCCACGCACGCGGGAACTGGCTGATCCGGCCGTCGGCCGATTCCAGGCGCACCGGTGCGTGCGCGATGATCTCCGCGTTGGCCACCAGGCCGGTGGGCTGCAGGCGCAGCATCGTGGACACCGGCAGGTCGTCGGCACCGAAGGCCTCCTCAGCCGACACCGACTGCAGTTCGGTCAAGCCGGCGTCGTCCTGGACGTAGCCGATACCCACCGGTGGCATGCCCGGGATCCGGACGTCGACGCCGTGCAGCTGGGTGCCGTCGTCGAGGTGCAGGGCACTCCACACCCAATCCATCCCCCACCAGTCCCGCACTCCCCAGGAATGGTCGCGCTGACCGGGTACCGCCGATATCGCGTGGGTGGTGCCGTTCACCGTGACCGAACCGGTGACTGTGCACGGGATTTCGAAGCGCGGTGTGATCCGGTACTGATAGGGCCGCCCGACCGTCGTCCACTGCAGATCCATGCTCAACCGCGCCGGACGGCCGGTCTCGTTGCGCAGTAATCCCGCCGGATCGTCATAAGCCTGGCCTTCGCCGGTCACCGTCACCCGGTAGCGGCGCAACGGTTCGATGACCTGCTGGGTCAGGGTGATGCCGGCGGTGCTCACCGCGAACGGATCAGCCGGCAGCTCGGCACGGAAGTCATTGAGCGCCACGGTGGGCATGCCGGGACCGCACAGCAGGGCGTTCACCCAGGCGTGGTTCTCGTTGGGGTACAACCCCAACCGGATCCAACCGCCGATCTGTCCACCCTCGTCGACGAAGTCGAAATACCAGCTCTCGTTCCACAGCGGCTCGGGCGCGGGCGGGTGCGGGTGCTCGTCGGACTCGGCCGGCACCAGCGGGTCCGGTACCGCGGGGGCGGGCAGTACCGCCAACGCATCGGTGTCCAACACCTGGGCGCAGTGCCGAGCGAGCATGGTCATGAACATGTCGTCGCCACGCTCGGTCTGCCCGACCAGCATGGACGACACGATCGCCATCATCACCCCGAAGAAGCTCTGCCGGCGCAACCCGTCGCGCACTTCCGCGGCAGTCACCCCGGCCTCCGGTCCGCGGCCGGCCAGGTACGCCTCGATAAATTCCGCGGAGTTCGCCCGGCGGACTTCGACCGGCAGCGCGCAGCCCAGGAAGTAGGCGAGGTCGACGAACGCCGGCGCCCACGTCACGGTCTGCCAATCGACCACCGTCAGGGCGCGTGCTGCGCCGGCCTCACCGAGCAGCATGTTGTCCAGCCGATAGTCACCGTGCACCAGGCCGTGCGGCTGCTGTTCCTCGGCGGCCACGTAGGCGTCGAAACTGTTGACCAGCCGGTCACAGACCGTGCGCTGCTCGTCGGTGATCCGCCCCGCGTAGCGGTCCAGAAATCCTGCGTACAGCGCGGTGATCAGCGCCTGGTTGATCGGGGATTCCCGGTTGAGCCACGCCACGCCGGCCAGATCGGTATCGGCTTGCAGCGAGGAGTGCATCCGGCCCAGCTCGGAGACCGCCAGCAGCGCCTGATCGACGGTGGCGCCGGCGATGTCGTCACCCGGCTTCGCCGGCGCAGCATCCTCGAGCAGCAGGTCGAAGATGCCGGTGTCGGTGTCGATCGCGGCGTGATAGCAGTGCGAGATCGGACCGGACAGTCGCGGGGCGATATCGGTGTAGAAGCCGACCTCACGCTGGTAGAGCCCGAGCGTCAACCCGGTTTGGCGACTGGTCGGTTCACGGGCGGCGACCTTGAGCACCAGCGACGGAGGCCCGGAGCTTTCCTGCGCGTAATCCAGGCTCAGCCGATAGCACTCGCTCATCTGTCCGGTGCCGATCTGCTCGGCCCGGAACCCGGTCACGGTCGTCCCGCCGAGCACGGCGGTCAGCCATTCGGGGGTCAGATCTGAGGGAGATTCGATCGGGGCCGCGTCGTGGTGAGTCTGCACTCGATCAACGTATGACGAGAGTGCAGCTCTGTCTTCGAGTTCGGGCGTTCGGGGTTCGTTACCGGTCCAGATCCCACTGGCCGAAATCGGCTGCGAGAACGTCGTCTACGTCGACGTGTATGTCGTCGATCATGAAGCCCGGGTCGGTTGCGGTGACGATCTCTCGCTGAAACAGCACGGCCGTCGGCTCGCGGTCTCCCCCGGACCACGCCCTGGTCTGCCAGGCCCACCGGTGGCCCGGACTGGTCGAGTGCCCGATGACATCGTCGGCGACCGCCCACGCGAGCTGGCGGGCGCCGCCGTAGATTCCGGTGCGAGCCACCCCCAGCACCGAATTGATGCCGCGAAACCACTGGACCGCCAGGCTTTTCCACGCCTTGGAATCGATGTCCTCGTCGACGCTGAAGAAGATCGGGGCGGTCTGCGGTCCCCCGGCCGTGGTGTGCAGCCGCAGCGCCGTCCGGGCGTCGGCCACCCCGCCGTCGTAGCCGCGGGTGAAGTCCGACGGCGAAGACACCCATCCGGGCTTGCCGAACTGGTAGCAGCTGACGACCTGCAGGCCAGCGGCTCGTAGCCGATCGGTGTAGTCGCGGGTGGCGGGCTTGAAATCGAACGTGGCACCCGGACGCAGCTCGGAGACGTAGACCAGTGCCCCGTGAAAGCCGGCCGCCTTGAGCTGCTCGGGTGAGACCAACCGGTCGGCGAAGTCGACGAGCCGCAGACCTTCGGCCCCGGCCCTCGGGGCGCCGGCCATCACCCCGAGGGCTCCGGGAACGGCCAGTACCGGCGTGAGCAGCGCGGTGTACTTGAGGAAGTCGCGCCGGGAAACCGATCGCGTCACAACGCGAGCGTAGCCGCGCATTCCCGGTGCCGGAGCCGATTGTCGACGGCGCTGGCCACCCCCGTCAGCGGTCGTGTCCGGCGTGGCCCGAGCGGACCAGCGCGTTGCCGGGACGCAAGAAACCTGGCTGCTGCAACCGGCGGACGGCCCGCACCACGCCCGAAGGGATCACCCGCTTGAAGAAGACGCCGGCGCCGAAGGCGTCCCGCACCTCTTTGACATAGGACCGTGGGAGTCCGAACCTGATCATGCCCTGGCTCACATCGATGAGGTCGGCTCGGCGAACTGCCTCCACCAGCGGCGCGTAGGGACGGGAGGGACCGTAACCGGCCATCCGATGATGCTGGGCGACAACGAGCGCCAACTCGTCCGACCAGGCCTCTCGGCCGGTCTCCCGGAGCCACAAGTCCTGCGCCTCGATCGACGGCACCAGATAGTCGAGCGTGTCGAATGCGGCCAGGTCGTGAAATGCTGCGGCGATCGCAAGTTTGTCATCGCGGTCGGGCCGCTGCGGCGTCAGCGCGCGAGCGAAATTGATGACCCGGTACACGTGCGCTTTGTATGCGTCCCAACCGATGTCGTCGCCACCGGCTCGATGGCGGTGAGACTCGAGGATCTCCTCGGCCAGCGGCACGCTGCGAACGATCTCCGGCAAGGCCATGACGCCACACTAGCCCTGGCACGGCGTACCTGACAGCGGTGCGCTCAGGCCTTTGTGATCACCGATTCGCCGAAGCGCGCTATCGCATCGATCGCGTGATCGAGGCTGTCTCCGGGCAGGGCGACCTGTGTCCAGGTGACCCCGAGTTCAGCGAGACGGCCCAGACCATCCAGATAGGCCTCGGCGTCGAAATCGTCGTACCCGAGGCGGCCACCGGCCAGGTTCGAGAAGCAGACGTCGATGGCCGACCAGTCCCGGCCGACTTCATCGCAGCGCCGTTTCAGGTCATCGACGCCTGCCGCCAGCGCTTCGAGGGAATCCATTGCGGCGGTCCGCGCCGTGCCGGCCAGGCCCGCCGGCGCCGCGAACGGCACCCACCCGTTGCCGCGGGTGGCGACACGTTGTCGAGCTCGGCCGGTGTTACCGCCGATCCAGATCGGCGGGTGCGGGGTGGTGACCGGGCGTGGATGGGCGGTGATCCCTCTGGCACGGAAGTGTCTGCCCTCGAACGACACGTCGTCGCCGGTCCAAATCGCCCTGATCACATCCAGGCTCTCTTCGACCAGTGCGGTGCGCTCCTCGAAATCGACGCCCAGCGCGGCGAATTCACCCCTGAGGTAGCCCACGCCGATCGCCAGGGTGAAACGGCCACCGGACAGCAGGTCCAGGGTCGCTCCCGACTTCGCCACCACGAACGGGTTGCGGTACGGCAGGACGACGACGTTTGGGATGAAGCGCAGCGTGCGGGTGTGTGCCGCTGCGAATCCCATTGCCACGAATGGGTCCAGGCTGTCGTGGCCACCGGCGTCGAGCCATCGTTGGGTCGGCGCCGGGTGGTCGGTGAAACCCATGGCGCCGAATCCGGCGGCTTCGGCGGCCCGTGCTACCGCCGTAATTCCCGATGGAGACGCCAATTGCGGATCGCAGGGATGCGTGATGATCGGGTAGGTGAACGCGAACCGCATGTGGTCCCTCCGTCAGTTCGGCTCGCCGGGGAGCCGATAGCCCTCGCGGGTCAGAATCCGAATCGGGTCGGTGCCGTCCCAGCCCTGGCAGGTACGCGTGATCTTGGCGAGGTTCACCTGGAAACTGGGCTTCTCCTCGACGATCTCGGTGAAGAAGCCGAACTCCGCGACGGTGTCGATGAAGGCCACCCGCTGCCCGGGATTGGTGAATTCGCAAGCCAGCTCATAGTTCTGGTCCAGGTAGTGGGCGACTTTGGCGTCATAGTCCCGGGTCAGTGTCGATACCTGGTGGAACCCGAACGGGTGGCGGGCATGCTGCGTTGCCATATCGGCGAACACCGAGCCGCCCTCGGTGTAGTCCTGGATGAGTTCGATCTGCACGGGTCCGGCCTGAGCGACGCCGATGCGGACGTCGATGTTGGTGTCGGCGCCGCGATAGCGGCATGAACTCTGCACGCGCGGCATGATGTGGAACGGCCCGACACCGAACACCTGCACCCAACGCGCGGCCGCACTCATCAAGTCCGGGACAACAAATCCCAGTTGGAAATACCGGAATTCCCCTTTGGGCCACCGTTGTTCGAACAGCGGCAAGACCGGGCCCGTCACGATCCCTCCGAGCCGGGCGCGGGCCGCGGCCGGATGAGCACCTCTTGGGCGGTACTGGCCACATGCCGGCCGGAGACGTCGACGATGGTTCCGTGCACCAGGGCGCGATCGCCGCCACCTCCGACGGTCTGCTGGGTGTAGAGATGCCATTGATCGAAGCGCACCGGGCGGTGCAGCCAGATGCTGTGGTCGAGGGTCAACCCCATGTGGGTGCCGTAACCGACGCGGTGCGGGTGTGCGCGAACAGCCGTGTCCACCAGCAGATAATCGCTGGCATAGGCCAGCAGCACGGCGTGCTCCTGCGGTCCACCGTCGATGGCGCGCGGCAGGCGCATCCAGTGTGCGCGCTGACCGGGGGCCTGTGCGCCGCCGAGGAAGATGGGCGCTTCGGCGATGCGCATCTCCAGCGGCGCCGGCCGGTCGATCCAGGTGCTCGCCGGGCCGGCCAGCTCGGGCGGGGCCTGCTGCGCCCAGTGCTGCAGCAGCGGAAGGGTTTCCGGCGCGGGAGCCGCGACTGCCACGGTGGCGTCGTCTGCGATTTCGGGGTTGGCGTCGAAGGACACCGTCGCTGTCAACAGCGTCCGGCCGTCCTGCTGGACTGTTACCTGCCGGATCGACATCGTGCGTCCGTCGCGGGTGCGATCGACCGTGATGTCCAGCGGCGCGGTCGGTTGCCCGGGACGCAGGAATGACGCATGGATCGAATGCGGTGCGAACCCGGTGATGGTGCCGGCGGCCGCGGAGATGGCCTGCGCGACGAGTTGCCCACCGAAGAGCCGGCCGAATCTGCTGGGCTCGTTGCCCGCCTGAAATCGGTCGGTGCCGGTCAGTCGCAGCGTCAGCACCTGCTGCACCTCGTCGAGCGCGCTCAACGTGGCCTTCTCCAACGGGCTACCGGAGTCGCGGAGGGTTCCCCGGTAATCCGCGCGTGCGTCGGCCTCGGCCGGCGGCGGTCTCATGGCGTCCTCCTCATGGCTGATCCCGAATCCCTACCAACCGGCGAGGCGGCTCGCTCACTCATTTAAGTAAGACATTTGACTTAGGTCAAGGGTGCGCGGTTGGCTGATCGCCATGCCGACATCGACGCGCAGCCCGCGCTCCTCCCGCGCGGGCAGCACGCGGGAGGCGCTGTTGGGTGCGGCCGAGCGGTTGATCGCCGAGCGCGGGGTGGAATCCGTGACTCACCGCCAGATCATCGACGCCGCCGGCCAGGGCAACAACGCCGCGGTGGCGTATCACTTCGGCACCAAGAAGGATCTGGTGCGGGCGATCGATGCCAGCCACGCGGGGTACATCGAGGAACTGCGCAGTGGTCGGGTCGCTGCCGCCGGCGATTCACCCGAGCTGCGCGACTGGGTGGGGTGTCTGGTGCGGCCGCTCACCGATCACCTGGCGGCACTGCCCGGGCCCACCTGGTATGCGCGATTCGCCGCCCAGGTGATGACCACCCCCGCCTACCGGCGGGTGCTCACCGAGGATGCCCTGGAGTCTGCGACGCTGCGCCACGTCGTTGACCGCATCGGCCACGCGGTTCCCGAACTTCCCCGTCATGTGCGCGCCGAACGGGCCATCATGATGCGGACCATGTTGATGTATACCTGCGCGGAGCTCGAGCGTGGATTCGCCGAAGGCAGCAGGGGACCGCGGGCCGACTGGCGAGGCGCCGCGCATGGCCTGGTCGACGGGATCGTCGGCCTGTGGCAGGCCGCGGCTTCGTGACCTGGGATGCATTGCCGCTCCTGATAGTTCGATATCGCGAAGGGCGTCGGACTTCGGCGCCGCAATTCGCAGCTCAACGTCTGTTCGTGGAAGTTGCTGGTACTCAGCCTATTTCTGCTTGGCCGATGCTTGGCCGCGGCAAATCGGGTGAGTCCGGCAGCCCGCGTTCGAGTTGACTATGCCCACGGTTGATGCCAACATGGCCCGCGAATGCACCTCGCTAGGTGAGGCGTCTGTGCGGATACAGGCCACTGACCGCCAACGTCGAGAGACGCCCAGGGTCAGGACAGCTCTTCCCGGCTTAAGGGTTGAGCCCAAGTGGCTTTCGGTTTATGGCCGGATACGCCGTGCAGTGCCAAAGCTCTGACGAGAGGGGTGCCGTCCGGCGGTCTGTGCCGGTTCGGCTCGTCCCGTGTGCACGCCGCAACGGCATCCCCGTGTGCCCTGGCCGTGAGGAGGTGAGAGCGACATTGAGTCCGAGCGATAGTCCTTATCCGAGATCGACGACCATTTCGTTCGAATCCGGCCCCGGCGCCGCTACCACCCTCTGATTCGGTTCGCGCCGTCGACGTACCAGCGCTGTCCGCCCTCATGGACCTGCGCGGCTTCAGCACGCGAATTTCCCGGTGTAGCGGTGCAATTCGCCGTGCCCACTTCAAGGAGAGTTTCGATGTCTTTTGTGTCCGCAGTGCCCGAAGAACTGACCGCGACAGCGATCGACCTGCGCGGTGTAGGCGATGCGGTAGTGGCGCAGAGCGCGGCCGCTGCGCCGCCCACCACCGGCGTGATTCCAGCGGCAGCCGACGAGGTCTCCGCGCTGGTCGCCGCTCAGTTCGCCCGGCACGCGCAGATGTACCAGGCGATCAGCAAGCGAGCCGCTGTGGTGCACGAGATGTTCGTGAACACGCTGCAACAAAGCGCCCAGTCCTACGCAGCGACCGATGCCGCGAACGTTATCTCGGTTTACTGAAAGGCTTTTGGCTGATGGACTACGGATCATTTCCTCCGGAGATCAACTCCGCGCGGATGTACGCCGGACCCGGATCCGGGCCGTTGCTGGCCGCCGCAGCTGCCTGGAATCTGCTGGCCGCGGAATTACGCGCGGCAGCAACATCTTTCGAGTGGCTGGTGGCAGGCCTGACCGGCCAGGGGTGGTGGGGGCCATCCGCTTCGGCGATGATCGCGGCGGCCGAGCCCTACATGACCTGGATGAGCGTGACCGCCGAACAGGCTGAACAGACCGCGGCGCAGGCCTATTCCGCGGCCGATGCCTACTCCTCGGCACACGCCATGACGGTGCCGCCGCCGGCGATCGAGACCAACCGGGTGCTGCTCGCGTCGCTGGTCAAGACCAACGCGCTCGGAATGAACACGCCGGCCATTGCGGCGACCGAGGCACGCTACGCCCAGATGTGGGCGCAAGATGCCGTCGCGATGTACGGCTACGCGGCCGCTTCGGCTACCGCTACCCAACTGACCCCGTTCGCCGATGCACCGGAAACCACCAGTCCGGACGGGGAAGGCAGGCAGGCCGGCGCCCTCGCCGACGCGGCGAACGCGCACTCTCAACTGCCCAACGCCTTGCGGAACATGGCCTCGCCCGCGGAGGGCACGCGCCCGACGGATCCGGACTGGCACTGGACGAAGTTCTTCGACGGCCTCTTCGACGGAACGTGGGGCCACGATGACGGGTCGGGTTTGAACATCAATGCCCAGTTGTGGAACACGATCGCAGCGACCGGCATTTTCGATCCCGGCGGGAACATCGAGGGCTTTTCGGGTCTGGCCACGCTCGGGTTTCTGGCCCGCGGCATGGACGGCGGCACGGTCGCGCTTTCCCGCGGCGGGCTCGGTTCCGTTCCAGGCATGACCCTGGCGTCCACGGCCACCGGCGGGCTCGAGTCCGCCGGCCGCGCGGTCGGGGGCGCGAGCGCCCCGGTCTCGGCCGGAGTCGGCCGGGCGACCCTGGTCGGATCGTTGTCGGCGCCGCCCAGCTGGGCGGCGGCCACCCCGACCGGTGCCGCCGCCATCGGAGGGGGCAGCGGTTGGAACGTCGCCCCCGAGGGCAAATCGGTGACCGCCATGCCTCCCCCGATTCCCCCGGGTGGCGGCGGACGCAACGGCGGCCACGGGTTCGGCACGCCCCGCTACGGCGTCAAACTCACCGTCATGCCACGTCCCGTCGTGGTCGGGTAGGGGCACGGACTGTTCAGTGTGGTTCGGTACCGGATCGGGCCTGCGCGGCGCGGGCTCCACGATTAACAACAGTCACATTGTTAACATCGCGCCATGCAGGCTTCTCCGGGGTCCGACCTCCCGCGGCAGTCCCGTCAGGTTTCGCGGCGTGACGTATTGCGATACGGAACCGCGGCGTCGGCGCTGGCCGGGTTGGGCCTGGCATCCGCGGGTGCCGCCGCACCGACGGCGTCGGCGACCGGTCACATGCTGATCGACTACGCCATGCGCCAGATTCCGGCACAGGACATCCGCGCCGCCGGCTACTCCGGGGTGATCAACTATGTGTCGACGTCGCGGCCCGGCTCGAACTTCGGCGCCAAGCCGATCACCCGTCCCTATGCCGAATCGCTGACCGCCGCGGGGCTGGTGATCGTCAGCAACTATCAGTTCGGCAAGCCGGGCGGCACGGCACCATCGGACTTCACCCGCGGATTCGCCGGCGGCGTCAGCGACGCGCACACCGCCTGGCAGCTGCACACCGCGGCCGGCGGTGGCCGCAACGCACCGGTCTTCTTCAGCGTCGACGACGACATCAACCGGGAGACCTGGAACAACGTTGCGCTGCAGTGGTTCCGGGGTATCAACTCAGTGCTGGGGGTGCAGCGCACCGGCGTCTACGGGGGCGTCAACGTGTGCCGGTGGGCGGCCGCCGACGGCGTGATCGGCGCCTCGAGCACGCCGGGCCACCGGTGGGCGTGGCAGACCCGATCCTGGTCTCGTGGCCAGCGGGACCCCGCGGCCGTGTTGTATCAGCGCATCGTGAGCACCGCGTCGACTCCGGGCCCGGTGGTCGGCGGGATCGAAGTCGACGTCAACGACGTCATGGCCCACGACTGCGGCCAGTGGAATCTGCATCCGTGAGGTCCTGACGCAAGGGCGCCCGGCAGGATCTACAGCAGCGCACCCAGTAGGGCAAGCGGCACGATTCCGAAGTCAACGGCGATCGGCAGACCGATGGCGTCCAGGAGATTGCCCTGGGCCAACTGCGACATGAAGATGTTGTAGTTGACCTCGGGAAGCGTGAACAGCAACGCGGAAGCCACGTCCAGCGGCGGGATGCCGGTGTGCGGCGGGAAGGTTTCGAACAGGTCCTGCCACGTGGTGGGGGTCGAGAAGAACTCGGCAAGCTGAGTGCCGGGGATCGTCTCCGCGAACCTGCCGAGCTCCTCGAGGAACGCCGGCGAGGAATTACTCGGGTGCAGTAAGTCATCGAAGAAGGCCGAGACACCCTGCTGCCAGGCGTTGGCCATCGCCTGCGGCAGTTCCTTGGCCAGGCTGTCGAGGACTCCCGCGTCCGGCAGGAAGCCGATCGGGGTGGCGACATCGGCGTAACCCTGGCTCCAGCCATGCTCGATGTTGCCGTAGCCCAGGTTCACCAGGATCCGGGTGACCGGTTCGAGCAGGTCGTAGAACGCCTTGCCGCCACTTCCGAACAGCAGCAACGGATCCAACAACGGCAGGCCGTCGTAGGGAATCATGTAGTAGTGGGTCAGGCTGTCGGCCACTGACGTCGGGAGCTGGATCGCATTGTCGATCTGATCGGCCGTCAGACCCAGATATGTGGTGTGCGAGAACGCAATACCCATCATGGCGTTGAGCACCGACAGGAAGTTGATCGGGTACTGCGGGAAGTCCGCGAAGCCGTCGTATTCGTGGATGTAGACATCGGACTGGTAGAGGTCCGTCGGTCCGGCTCCGCTGAACGTGATGCCCAGACTCGGGATAGTCAGGTACGGATCGTCCGGCAGGTTCCCCCGCGACAGGAGACCGCCGTTGGGTGCGGTCACATCCCCGATCGCCACGAAGTGCACGTAGTCGCTGGGCACGCCCTGGTCGGCGAGCTGTTGCTGCACCATCGCCGTGATGATCGCGCCCTGCGACCAGCCGAAGACCACCGCGGGGTGCTCCGCGCTCAGTGCCCCGGCCTGGAACTGCTCCATGATCTGCGCTGTCAGGATCTGCTTTCCCTGCGCCACGGAATCATCGAGCGTTCCGCCGAACGGACCGAAGAACGGGTAGAGCTGTTCGGGGGTGGTCACGGCCTGCGTCGTCCCGGTGAAACCATGCGGCGCCAGATACAGCGCATCGACGACGTCCATATAGCCCTGGCTCGGAGTCGACAAGCCACTGCCGCCGAGGATGAAAGCCGTGCCGTCACCGAGCGAGGAATGCGCGCTGCCGGTACTGGCCAGGCGCAGCCCGGGGATCTGTACGGTCGACGGCGATGCGGCCGAGGCGGACAGGCCGATCCCGGCGCCGATGAGGGCAACCGCTGCGGCGAGGTACGCGCTACGTGCGTGGCGCACGGGCTCTCCTTCGGACGGCCTGATGAGGCGGACTTCGCAGGGTTGGTCGATGCGCAAGCTGCCGAGCGCCCGTGCGGTTCGGTGAAAATAACACGCGTATCGTCGGGGCAACAGTATGGGTGGCGATTTTCGTCAATGCCGAGCGGGCACGCCGAGGGCGCAACGCCGCTTGCCGCAGCCGAGTACGGCTTTATCAACGCCGACAGACGGCGTCAGGAAATGCCGGAGGCCTGGCCGGTCCGGTGAAGGTTGGCGCTAGCTGCGCCGGCTCAAATCAGGAGCTGGTCGACAGGAACATCGCCAGGGTGAGCATCACGACGCACGCAATGCAGGTAACGACGCCCAGAGTTGCTGGCGACATGAGTCGGCTCCTGTCTGTGATGACCTCGGTTGATCGGCGGCGGGTCTGCGTCGGACGACGGCCGTGCCGCGATCGGAACCAAGTTAGCCGGACGGCTTGGCCGACGTCAACAAAGGTGGATGGCGGCGCAGGCGACGTGACCTGCGCCATAACCGCGCTTGACGGCGGCAAGGACGCCGGTTGTCACAGGTCTGTCGAACTGCGTTGAGCAACGAATCCCATCCCGAGCAACAGCGGAGGTGCGTTATCGGCGAGGCCCGGGGGGCCGCGTCTGAATCAGAAGGGAAAGGTCTCTACCTCCAGGCGATACCGCCTTCGAATTACCGGGAGGCCTGGTGGGCTGGTGCACGTGCAACTTATTCGCCAGGTGCGTAAGGGTTTTCGCATACCTCTTGGCACTCTTGGTGTTACTCGTCAGATGAAACAATCCGCATTGGCAACGATAAGGAAGCAGTCCTCTGAAGACCGCATGGCGCAGCGCCGTACCACGGTATTGCGTGGCGAGCTTCCGTGGCGTCGGGCATAAAGCTGCCGGGGCCGCTAGTGCCCCTGACGCCCACTTCGCCTGCAAATCAGCATGTTCGCCGCAGCAATGGTACGAGCGGTCCGACGTTCGCTTACGCGGAAGGTTGACGCCGCACCACAGGCAGTGTGCTGCATCCAAAAGGTCTCGCCTCATCCTTTGCGCCTTCCGCGGCCACCGGTCCCATCCGTGCTGATTGCACCAGCAGGGTCTGACAGGTTGCCGTGTTTGCGGTCGGCTGAGATCGGTTCACGCCGTGAGGGTGGGCGTGATGGCCGCGTCAATGATCTTGGCGTCGCGGGTGGCGATGGTGAGATTGCGGCGTAACGCCTGAGCGACGATGACCCGGTCGAACGGGTCCCGGTGTTCCCAGGGAAGGCGGCCGGCAAGGATCGCGTCGGCGGAGTCGATCGTCAGTTCCATGCCACTCATGTCGGCGATGACGTCGGCCCAGGTCGACAACAGGGCCGCACCGTCCAGACGACCCAGACGCGTTTTGGTCGCGATCTCCCAGGCCGACGCGGCCGTGACCCACACCGAGGTCCCCGGGTCCGCCAGGATCACGAGCGTCTCGGGTTCCAGTTTCGAAGGTTTGCTGACCAGCCACAGCAGCGTGTGGGTGTCGAGCAGGATGTTCACGCCTCGGAGCCTTCCCACGCCTCCAGTTCTGCTGCCGACAGTGCGTCGTCGAAATCATCGGGTACGACCAGGCTTGGGAGCTGGCCGAACCTGCGCGGGACAGCGGCGACCGGTACAAGCTGCGCGACGGGCTTTCCGTGGCTTGTGATGGTGAATGACGCCCCGGCCCTGACGTCATTCAAGAGCCGATTGAGCTGGTTCTTGGCGTCCGTGCTGCTGATCGTCTCCATGGGGGCCAGCGTATTGAATTTACGCGACTCGCGCTAGCTCTACTAGCGTGATTGAGGCGGAGGCAACGCAAAGGCCGAGCGGCCGGCAATCGAGGCCATGTGCCTCATCAGCAGTGGTTCGGGGATCAGCACGGTGGCGCGACTGATTGCCGCACCGAGGAAGTCGGGCCGCACGTTGAGCACCTGGCCCACCCGCGCCGACTCGCGGACCAACGGCTTCACTCGTGGCCGCCGGACGGCGACGAACCGGGCGAACGCCGACGGCAGGTCGGCGGACTGGTCGATGCACGCGGCCAGGATGGCGGCATCCTCCAATCCCTGGCAGCCGCCCTGGCCGAGGTGCGGGCGCATTGGATGAGCCGCGTCGCCGACCAGCACCACGGGCCCGCGGGCCCAGTGCCGCGCGGGCCTGCGATCGTAGAGATCGTCGCGCAAGACGTTCTCGGGTGCGGTGGCGGCGAGAATTGCCGGAATGGGGTCGGCCCACTGGGCGCGCTTGTCCCGCAGGTAATCCAGTTCCCCGTCCGGTGCTCGCCGGCCCTCGGGTACTCGTTCGGTGGTGAACCAGTACGTCAGCTCCGGCCCCATCGGGACATGGCCCGTTTCGACGCCCGGCCCCAGCGTCACCCCGGACAGCACCGGGTCCATGGCGAAGGAGGCGACGCCGCGCCATGCGGTGTAGCCGGTGTAGCGCTCTCGCAGCGGGCCGTTGAGGTGGCGGGCCACCACCGAATGGATACCGTCGGCTCCGATGACCGCGTCGGCGGTACGGACCGTGCCGTCCGAAAACTGAAGCCGGACACCGTCGGTGGTGGTCGTCAGTTCGTCGACGGTCCGCCCGTACTCGACGGTGCCCGGCGCCAGCGCCTCGGTGAGGATGTCGCGCAGCACCGATCGCCGCACCACCACGAGCGGCTCACCGAGCGCGTTGACGATCCGTTCGGGGGCAGGTCGGCGCAGCCATGATCCGTCGTGCCATCGCACGGCACCGGCGGTGATCCGGCCGCCCGCCGCGCGTACCGCATCTCCTATCCCGAGGAAATCCAGGGCGGCCAGGGCGTTGGGCCAGATGCTGATGCCCGCCCCGGGCGAGGTGTCGGCGCGCCGTTCGACGACGGTGATCTCATCGCCGCGCCGCTGCAGGCCGACAGCGGTCGCCAGGCCGGCGATGCCGGCGCCCACGATGGTGATCCGTCGGGCCATGCGTCTCCCTTATCTCGCGATGCGCAAGCAGGGTTCGAGTTTCTCAAACGTGCCGGACGCCGGTGTCATCGATGGGCGGCGACCAAGTCGTCGATCTGGCTCAGCGCCGAGGTGGTGCCTTCGATGACGCCCATGTCCAACACCTGCTTGAGGTCCTCGGCGGACTCGAAGGTGCTCACGTAGGTTGCCCGGGTCCCGCCGTCGTGCTCAGCGAAGCTGTAGACGTTCTTGGAGACCGCCATCCCGGGAGCCGGGTTGAAGTCCAGATCGGCGAAGCCGTCGTCGAAGGAGAAGCTCCTCGGCTTATCAACGGCCGTGATCTGCCAGTATCCGGCATATTTCTGGCCGTCCGGGCCGGTCATGAAGTACGTCGTGCGGCTGCCGGGCGTGAGGTCGTGGTCGACCACGGTCGCCGGATACGTCGGCGGCCCCCACACCTTTTCCAGCTGACGCGGGTCGGCGTAGATCTGCCAGATTCGCTCCACCGGCGCGGCGAAGTCGGCGGTGATGGTCAGGGTCAGGTTGTCGATGTCCTGCTGGACGTCGGTCACGGGCATGGTCAGTCCTCCTGGGGCGAGTCGGATGAGATGAGCTCGTCGATGCGTGCGATGCGGCCGCGCCAGACCTGTTCCAACTCAGTGAGCATGGACGCCACCGAACGCACCACTGCGACGTCACCGCTGGCCAACTGCTCGCGACCGCTGCGACGCTTGGTGAGCAGGCCGGACTTCTCCAGGACGGCGACATGCTTCTGCACCGCGGCGAAGCTCATCTCGTACTTCAGCGCGAGCGTGGATACCGAGTGCTCCCCGGCCAGCACCCGACGCATGATGTCACGCCGGGTGCGGTCGGCAAGCGCGTGGAACAGGGCGTCCACCCTGTCCTCGTCGAGCACGGCCATCAAGCAATCGTACAACCAACTGGTTGTAGATTGTCAAGATCAGGCCTCTGGGAACCAATAGTCCAGTGTCTGCTCGACACCGCCCCAATCGATGCCCATCCAGTCGGTGTAGAAGCCCTCGATATTCCCGAAGGCGCTGTAGACGAGCGCCACGATGGAATTGAACAGGCCCTCCCACACTCCGCTTTCGAGGAACCCACTGCCGAACAACGCATTGAGCCAGGTGCTGAACTGGTCGATGTCACCGGAGATGTCGATGTTGGTGAGCATGCCGTCGGTGGTGGCGGTGTGGTCGGCGACCTGCTCGGGGGTGAGCCCCAGATACATGACGTGCTCGTAGAACAGGCCGAGCATGGAGTTGGAACTGACGTCGGCCACGGGATCACCCGGGAACGTGTAGATGGTTGCCGGAAAAGCCTCGTTCGGGGTCAGGTTGCCGTTCAGTATCGGCATGTCGAAGAGCCGGTCCCAAAGCGTGTCGCTGGTGTTGCTCGGCCAGGTGCCGTTCGCGTCGGACGGATCGCCGATGAACACGAAGTGCAGCGTCTGCGGGTCCACACCGTCGTGAGCCAGCTGTGCCATCGCAATCGAGGCGGCCGTGGCGCCCTGCGAGTAACCGAACACCCACAGCGGATGGTCTGCGTCGAAGCCCCCGGGATTGGCGGCGAGCTGGTCCTGCACCGCGCGCACGATCTCGGCCGCCCCCACAAAACTGCTGTGGCCCTGCAGGATGAGTTGCGGCGTGGACAGCACCTGCAGCGAGGAATCGCAGTCGCCGACGCCGATGACGCACACCGACGGATCAGCGCCGCCGTCGAAGCCCAGCGGCTTCAGGAAAAGATCGGCCGCAGTGTGGGCGAACGCCGCCGACGGGGTGGGCAACATAGTCCCGCCGACGAAGATCGCGGTGTCTGACAGCAGGGCCACCCGCGTGTGCGCCGTTTGGACGAGAGGGGTTCCGACGACGCCGGCGGCGATCACGCTTGCGGCGGCGATCGGCGCCAAGGCCTTGCTTGCTGTCATTCGGGAACCCCTAAGCCGTAGGTATGAGCTGACCGACAGAACATGGATCGCTGATCATGACATTCTCCCCCGAGGAGAGTCAATGTTTAGCACAGGATTGACGGTGGCCGTGTTTCCGCCGCGGCGGGCGCGCCCGGCGTGGGTGTAACGTCGATTTCCTGCTGGTCATGCGCGTGAAATTCCGGTTTCGCCTGGAGGCAGTCAACCGCCGCTACCGAGTGGCGTACGCTTGAACGCGTGGTAGCACCAATATATCGCATTCAATTTCCCCCCGCTAATTCAGAACGCCTGACCCAAGATGCAGTTGAATTCGGGCTCGTCACCGACGACACAGTGCAAATGTTGCGTTTTCACGACTATTCCGAGATCTATAAAAGGCCAGGCCTTTACGAGGAGCTTTTCTACGGCCGGTTGCGGTGCAATTCGCCGGGCAAGGTGATGGAACTGCTCGAGAGAGCGTTACAGACCGACCGTGAGCCGCTGACCGAGTTGCGAATCCTGGACCTGGGAGCCGGCAACGGCATGATGGGCGAGGTCCTCAACCGTCATGGCGTGGCCCGGCTGGTCGGCGTCGACATCATCCCGGAGGCGCGTGACGCCGCCTTTCGTGACCGGCCCACCGTCTACGACGCCTACTACGTCGCCGACCTGGCCAGTGTCGGCGGACACCTGCACGACGAGCTCAAGCAGTGGGACTTCGATTGCCTGACGTGCGTCGCAGCACTGGGCTTTGGAGACATACCACCGCGCGCATTTTTCAATGCGATCCGGTTCATCAAGCCGAATGGTTGGCTGGCGTTCAACATCAAGCATTCATTTCTGGATGTCGACGACCAGACCGGGTTCTCCCGCCTGGTGCGGGCACTCGTTTTTTCCAAATACTTCGACGTCTATCACCTCGAGCTATACCGGCATCGGCTCTCGATGGAAGGCAGACAGCTGTTTTACTACGCGCTGGTCGGGCGGTTGACAGCACCGCTGCCCGACGATTTCCTGGAAAGTCACGGCATTGCGGACTAGCGTTTTCGGTCAGGCTCGGGACGACTCGCCAACGGGTGCTGTTACCACGTCCCCGCTGGATTTACAGCTGTTCGCCACGCATGACGCGTTTTTGGCTGAACGTCCGCCGGGAGCGGATGAAGACGTGCACATGCTTCCGGCCATTGTGGATCATGTGATCGAACGGTGCAGCGAGCCCGGCGACTTGGTGTTCGACCCTTTCGCCGGGTTCGGCACCACGCTTGATCGGGCCGTCGCGCTCGGGCGGAAAGCGCTTGGTATCGAATTGCTGACTGAGCGAGTGGAGTACGTGCAGAACCGGGTGCCCGGCGCTCGGGTTCTCGAAGGCGATGCGCGGGAACTCATAAACGTGATCCGCGGGAGCGGGTGGCACGTGCCGGACGCCGGTGTCGCCCTGATTGTCACCTCTCCGCCATACATGACCCGGGAGCATCAAGATGCTGATCCGCTCACGGGCTACCGGGAATACGACACTGACTACGGCCGCTACCTGGCCCAACTCGGCACTGTTGCGGCTCAGTGCGCGCGCCTGCTGGTGCCCGGTGGTATTGCCGTATGGAACCTGGCCGATATCCACCACATGGGTTGTACGACGCATTTGATCTCCGACTGCGCACAAGTTCTTGAACAACACCTCACCCCGGTGGGCCTGACGAAGGTGCTGTGGGATCGGTACCCCCACGATCTGACGGACGACGCATTGCTGGTGTTCGAGCGGACGCCGGTAGCTCAGCACGTATGAGCGCGGCGCGCCCCATTGAGGTCCATGGCCTATTCCGGCTGGATGGCCCTGATGGCCATTGACTTCCGCCGCGCGCCCCTGCCATGATCGCCCTCAGGTCTACCTTTTGATTTACTCGTGTGATTCTTAGCTTCTGTGGTCTCGGGCCGGCGTGGTTCGACAGCCGCAGGCCAGTGGTTGAAGGGGCACCCCATGATGCTGACCAAGGCCTTGGCGCCGATCGCGATTGCCGGCACCGTGGCAGGCGGTGTGCTCGCCGCCCCGGCTGCTTACGCCACGCACATCGACGTGAATCTGCTGGCCGACACCGCGATCTTCGTCGGCCCGACGACCTTGTCCACGCCGTCGCCGACATTCGCCCAGACCGCGGCCGACCTCTTCCTGAAGCCGCTGGGCTTCAACCTCGGCGACGACCCGACCGCGTGCGTCGTCGGCTCCGTCGGGTGTGACGCGCCGCTGCTGCTCCTGTCCACCCCCGCCCTGATCCAGCAGGGCCACAGCAGTTTCGTCGGTGCGGCCGAGATCGTCCGCGAGGTGCACGCCCAACTCGCCGCCAACCCGGACGCCTACGACGCCGACCACCCGCTGTGGGTGTTCGGCTGGTCGCAGGGCGCCACGGCCGCCTCGATCGCAATGGCCCAGCTGGCTCACGACGGCGTCGACCCGCAGTTGCTGCACTTCGTGTTCATCGGCAACCCGGTCGGCGAGGACAGCGGCGCGTGGCAGGGGCTGGGCGGTGGCGTTCCAACTCCCGGCCAGTTCTCCGACTCCTCGATGCTGGATGGCGTCCACACCCCGAACAACGCGTTCGCGGTGACCGACTACACGATCCCCGGTGACCCCGTCGCCGACCCCACCTCCACCTCAGCGCTCGGCCTGTTCTACGAGCACATGATGTACCTGGGGCTCACCCCCAGCCAGGTGGCCGACCACATGGCAACCACCGACGGGATGATCACCAACATCGACATCTCCGGTGACTTCGACCAGTTCGGCGCCTGGATCAACGCGTGGGGCCACGGGCTGATCGACAGCGGCTGGTGGGAAGGCATCTTCAACTCGGTCGTGGCCTTCTTCTACAGCGCCTTCGGCAACATGGACGGTTTCTTCGGCGACTGGTTGGGCGTGGACTGGGGCGGGGTCGAGGACACGCTGGACTACTGGTTCCCGGCGGAGGTCTAGCACTTTTCGCGGTCGTTCATCATTTCCGTCCGGCAGCCATAATGGCCGGGTGGCCGACCGCAACGCTCCCGCTATCCCCGTCATCGCGCTGACCGGCTACCTCGGGGCGGGCAAGACCACACTGCTCAACCATGTGCTGCGGGCGCCGGGCGCGCGAATCGGGGTCATTATCAACGACTTCGGCGAACTCAACGTCGACGCCGGGCTGGTCACGGGCCAAGTCGATGAGCCGGTGTCGATCGCGGGTGGGTGCATCTGCCACCTGCCAGATGAGGGCGGACTGGACGAGGCGCTGGAGAAGCTGGCCGACCCGAAGCTTGCGCTCGACGCGATCATCATCGAGGCGAGCGGGGTGGCCGAACCGGCGGACGTATCGCGAGTGATTCGGTTCAGCGGGGTGGAGCGGATACGCCACGGCGGTGTTGTCGACGTCATCGACGCAGCGGAACACTTCGACACCGTCGACACCGGATCGGCCCCGCCGCAGCGCTACGGCGTGGCCTCCCTGGTCGTGGTCAACAAGTTGGATCGGATCGCCGAGGAGGCTCGCACAGGGGCCCTTAGTCGGGTTGAAGCCCGGGTGCGAGAACTCAATCCCCACGCTCACGTGGTGGGTGCCATGGCCGGACGCGTGGATCCCCGGTTGCTCTACGACGTCAACGACGGCGGCGAGTCCGGGCAGATGTCGTTTCGGGAGCTGCTCCTCGACGATGCCGCCGATGCTCACGACGAGCACCACGACCACGTGCATGCCGCCTCGGTCACCGTCATCGGCGACGGCGCCGTTGACCCGGGACCGCTCATCGACCTGCTCGAGCAGCCGCCGCATGGCGTGTACCGCATGAAGGGCACCGTCGCGATCGGCACGCGTCACTACCTGGTCAACGTCGTCGGCACATCCGTCCATGTGGTGACCGCGCCTGCGGGCTCGGGAGCCAGCCACCTCGTTGCTATCGGCACGCATCTGAACACCGAGGACGTTCGGGCACGGCTCGAGGAGGCTCTGCGCCCAGCCCCGGAGAAGGTGGCCGCTGCTGGGATGAGGCGGTTGCAGCGGCTGCGGCGGTACAGCATTTGAAGCGTGTAGGGAAAGACCGGGACCTCCGCTCACCTGTGAACGCGGGTTGCCGACGAGGGTGATGAGACCCTCGCCACAGACACCGCGCAGGATGCGCGAAACTGTCGGATCTGCCGCCTACCATTCCTCCGGCAGGAAAGGACAGCAGTGAGCTATAACGCCGCGGACATCACCGAACTCGACGACGTCCAGCACACCCGCCTGCGGCCGGCGGTGAACCTGGGCCTGGACGTGCTCAACACGGCTTTGCGTGAGCTGGTGGACAACGCGATCGAAGAGGTCGCCGATCCCAACCACGGCGGGTCCACCGTCACGATCACCCTGCATGCCGACGGATCGGTCAGTGTCGCCGACGACGGCCGCGGCCTGCCCGTCGACTCCGACCCGGTCACCGGGAAGAACGGCATCGTCAAGACACTGGGCACCGCGCGGGCCGGCGGCAAGTTCTCCGCGCACGCCGACGCCGTGAGCACCGGTGCAGGACTCAACGGCATCGGCGCCGCCGCGGCAGTGTTCATCTCCGCACGGACCGACGTGACGGTGCGCCGGGCTGGAAAGACCTACCTGCAGAGTTTCGGCGGCGGCTACCCCGGGGTGTTCGACGGGAAGGACTTCGACCCGGATGCCCCGTTCACCCGCGCCGACACGCAGAGGCTCCGCGGCTCGGGCAACCGCAAGCCCGATGCGCACGGCACCACGGTGCGCATCCTGTTCGACCCGTCCGTGGTGCCCGATTCCACCGTGGACACCGGTGAAGTGCTGTTGCGAGCGCACGCCGCAGCGCGGATGTCACCGGGGGTGCACCTGATCGTTGTCGATGAAGGCTGGCCCGGCGGCGATGTTCCGCCGGCGCTGCTCGAGCCGTTCAGCGGGCCCTGGGGCACCGATGCCCTGTTGGACCTGATGTGCACCGCAGCAGGCACTCCCTCACCCGAGGTGCGCGCCGTCGTCGAGGGCCGCGGTGAGTACACCACCGGGCGCGGCCCGACCCCATTCCGCTGGTCGTTGACCGCCGGCCCGGCCGAACCGGCCACCGTTGCCGCCTTTTGCAACACGGTGCGCACGCCTGGCGGTGGATCCCATCTGACGGCCGCGGTGAGGGGGTTCTCCGAAGCCCTGGCCGATCGCGCCTCCCGGATCCGTGATCTGGGCTTGGCAAAAGGAGAGGAAGGCCCGGAACCACAGGATTTCGCCGCGGTCACCGCGTTGGCCGTGGACACCCGCGCACCTGATGTGGGATGGGACTCCCAGGCCAAGACCGCGGTGTCGTCACGGTCACTGAACCTGGCGATGGTTCCGGATGTGGCGCGCAGCGTCACCATCTGGGCGGCCAACCCCGCCAACAGCGACACGGTGTCGCTCTGGACGAAACTGGCGCTGGAGGCCGCCCGAGCGCGGCGCAGCGCCGAGGGCGCCAAGGCGCGGTCCCGCGCGGCATCGAAAGCCAAAGGGCTGGGTACGAATCTGTCCTTGCCGCCCAAGTTGCTGCCCAGCCGGGAATCGGGCCGCGGGTCGGGTGCCGAGTTGTTCCTGTGTGAGGGTGATTCCGCGCTGGGCACCATCAAAGCGGCGCGCGACGCGACATTCCAGGCGGCTTTTCCGTTGAAGGGCAAGCCGCCCAACGTCTTCGGCTTTGCCGTGAGTAAGGCGCGGGCCAAAGACGAGTTCGACTCGATCGAACGCATCCTGGGCTGCGGGGTGCGCGATCAGTGCGACCCCGAGCAGTGCCGCTACGACCGAATCCTGTTCGCCTCCGACGCCGACCCAGACGGCGGCAACATCAACTCCAGCCTGATCTCGATGTTCCTGGACTTCTACCGTCCACTCGTGGAAGCCGGAATGGTGTACGTGACATTGCCGCCGCTGTTCGTCGTCAAGGACGGCACCCAGCGAATCTATTGCCAGGACGAATCCGAGCGTGACGCCGCGGTGGCCCAGCTGCGCGCCACCTCCAAACGCAAAGTAGAGGTGCAGCGCAACAAGGGTCTTGGCGAAATGGATGCCGACGACTTCTGGAACACCGTATTGGACCCGCAGCGGCGCACCGTGATTCGAGTGAGCCTTGATGACAGCGAGCACAACCTGCACCACATCTTGTTCGGCGGGCCCCCCGAGGGCCGGCGCACGTGGATGGCCGACGTCGCCGCCCGCGTCGACACCGCTGCGCTGGACCTGGACTAGGAGAAGAACGTGACCGCCACCCTGGACGTTCCCGAACAGAATCCCGACCTTGTCCTCGACCAGAGCGCCGATGACTACTGGAACCACTACCAACTGACCTTCGCGCTCTACAGCGTCAGCGACCGCGCCATCCCGTCCGCGTACGACGGACTCAAGCCCGGCCAGCGTCGGCTGCTCTACCAGATGCACGACTCGAAACTGCTGCCCGGCAATAAACCGCAGAAGTCCTCCAAGGTCTGCTCGGCCGTCACCGGCAACCTGCATCCGCACGGCGGTGCGTCGATGTATGGGGCCGCAGCGCTGCTGGCCGCGGAGTTTCAACGCGTGAAAGTCATTGATGGCCAAGGGGCATTCCCCCGCATTCAGGGGGACATCCCCGCAGCCGACCGCTACACCGAGATGCGCTTGTCCGCACCGGGTGCGGCGCTGACCGCCGAACTCGACGATCACGCGGTGCCGATGGTCGCGACGTTCGACGGCGAGTGGACCGAGCCGACCATGCTGCCGGCTCAGTGGCCCGTGCTGCTGTGCAACGGCGCCGTCGGTATCGCCGAGGGGTGGGCCACCAAGGTGCCCGCGCACAACCCCCGCGAGATCATGGCCGCCTGCCGGGCCCTGCTGGCCCGGCCGAACATGACCGACGACAGGTTGATGAAACTCATTCCCGGGCCCGACTGGGGATGCGGTTCGACGGTGGTCGGCGCCAGCGGGTTACGGGAATACATCACGACCGGTAAGGGAGCGTTCACGGTGCGCGGCACCGTGTCGGTCGACGGGAAGAACGTCATCGTCACCGAACTGCCGCCCGGTGTCGCCAGTTCGACTGTGCAGGACCGTATCCGGACGCTGGTGGAGTCCGGTGAACTCGCCGGTGTGGCCGACATGTCCGATCTGACCGACCGACGCAACGGGCTGCGGATCGTCGTCACCGCCAAACGCGGCCACAGTGCCGAGCAGATCCGTGACCAACTGCTGGCCCTGACCCCGCTGGAATCGACGTTCGCCGCCAGCCTGGTCGCCCTGGACGAGAACCGGGTGCCGCGCTGGTGGTCGGTTCGCGAACTGATCAACGCGTTCCTGCACCTACGTGATTCGGTGGTGCTGCACCGCAGCGAGTACCGGCTGGAAAAGGTCACCGCCCGTAGGCATCTGGTCACCGGCCTGATGACCATTCACCTGGACATCGACGCCGCGGTGGCGGTGATCCGGGGTTCGGACACCGTCGACGACGCCCGCCGCGGCCTGCAGGAGCGGTTCAAGATCGACGAGGAGCAGGCCAACTACGTTCTGGGACTGCAGCTTCGCCGGCTGACCAAGCTCGACGTGATCGAACTTCGGGCCGAAGCCGAGAAGCTGGACGCCGAGTTCGCGGAGCTGACCGAACTGGTGTCCAATGCCGACGCACGACGGGTGGTGATCGACAAAGAGCTGGTGGAGACCGCAAAACTGTTCAAAGGCGCCGAGTTCGACCGTCGTACCGTACTGGACTTCGAGGCGACGCCGGTGACGGCGGGCGCCGACGAATCCGGGCCCCGCGAGCGCAAGGTCAACGCCTCCTGGCGTCTCGACGACCGGGGTGTGTTCTCCGACAGCCACGGCGAGCTGCTCACATCCGGCCTGGGTTGGGCGGTGTGGACCGATGGCCGGATCAAGTTCACCACCGGTGGCGGTCTGCCGTACAAGACCCGCGATATCCCGGTGGCACCGGACATCACCGGACTGCTGCTCTCCGGGGTGCTGGCCGAGGGCCACCACCTGGCGCTGGTGACCCGGCGCGGGAAGATTCTGCGCATCGACCCGGCCGCGGTGAATCCGCAGGGTATTGCCGGCAACGGCGTCGCCGGAGTCAAATTGGCAGCCGATGGTGACGAGGTGATCGCGGCGCTACCGGTTACGTGCGGTAACGGGGAAGCCATTTTGTCGATCGCCGAAAAGAGTTGGAAAGTCACCGAAGTCGCCGATATTCCGGTCAAGGGCCGCGGCGGTGCGGGCGTCGGGTTCCACCCGTTCGTCAAGGGCGAGGACACTCTGCTCTCGGCGTCGATTTCGGCGGCCGGGTTCGTGCGGGGCGCGAAGTCGGTGCGGGCTGAGAGCCGGGCGAAGGCTTCGGTGAAGGGCGCCGGTGCTGACGTGACACCGGCGGGATAGCGCCCGCTGGTCAGGTTTGGCTTTCGGTTCGGCTGGCTACCGTCGATGCTGTGATGGTGGCGAGATCGTGCATCACCCGGGCCTGCGCCGTAGGAGCCGTCGCGGTCGTACTTGCGGTCGTCCCGTCATGCGGCCACCCGGGACACCCGCCGCCGGCCAGCACCCCGTCCGCCACGGTGCCCGCCGTACCTCGTGAAGACGCGCCCTACCTGCCTCGTGAGGAGTTGGTCGCGCCGGTCTCTGCGCTGATGAACGACGCGATCGCGGTTCCCCGGCTGCCGGGTGCGGTAGTCCGGATCGGGCACGCCGGCGCGATCGTGTTCAGTCAGGCCTTCGGCGCGCGCAAGCTCGCGGACGAACCGGGGCTCGACGGAGCGCCCGCACCCGCCGAGCCGATGACCGAGGACACGATCTTCGACATCGCGTCGTTGACGAAGTGTCTCGCGACGGCTGTGGCGGTCCTGCAACTCTATGAACAGGGCCGGGTCCAGATCGACGAACCCGTCCAGACCTACCTGCCGGAGTTCAACGAGACCAACGACCCCCGACGCGCCCACGTGACGCTACGCATGCTGCTCACCCACACCTCGGGCATCGGTGGCGATCTGAGCCACCAAGGTCCGTGGGGCCTGACCGAGGCCGACAAGGCCGGCGGTGTTCACCGGGCGCTGACCGCACCGCTGGAGTTCGGCCCCGGCGAGATATTCCACTACTCGGACATCGGATTCATCATCCTAGGCGCGCTGGTCGAGAAAATGACCGGCCAAGCGTTGGACTCCTACGTGCGGGACAACGTCTTTGCGCCGCTGGGCATGACCGACACCCGCTATCTGCCCGCCGCCAGAGCCTGCGGCCCGCACCAGATCCGCGGTACCGCCATCGCATTCGACGCGAACCCCTCCCCAGACGGCGAATGTTCGGCGGGTAGGTGGAACACCGACCTGTTGGCCCGCATCGCGCCGACGGCGCACGACGAAGACACCCCCGAGATCAACCCCGACTACGACCAGCTGCTACGCGGCACCGTGAACGACCCGACGGCACGCCGCATGGGCGGGGTGGCCGGCAGCGCCGGGGTGTTCTCGACCGCCGCCGACATCGGCAGGTACGCCCAGGCCCTACTCGATCGACTCGCCGGGCGGCCGAGCCCCTTTCCGCTGCGGCAGTCGACCCTGGAATTGATGACCACACCCCAGCAACCCGGGCACGACCCGGCACAGCTCGCCGCCGCGAACGCCGCTGCGCGAGAGGCGAATGCAACAACCCCCAATACGATCGATCCGCTGCTCGCCGCGAACTATCCGGCGATCAGCGGACACGATCTCCGCGGCCTCGGCTGGGACATCGACACCCCCCACTCCCGGCCGCGCGGCATGATCTTTCCGATCGGCAGTTTCGGGCACACCGGGTTCACCGGAGTGACGCTGTGGATCGACCCGGGGTCGGACACCTACGTGATCGTGCTCGCCAACGTGATCCATCAGCGCGGCGGTCCGCCCATCGCGGGGCTCAGCGGCGATGTGGCCACCGTGACCGGCCGGGCACTGCATCTGTACGGCAACTAAGGCGTTGCGGGCCCGATGAAGTCGACGCCCGCGCGAATCGCGGGGCGATGCCGCAAGATTCGGAAATGTGCCAGCCGGCCGAGTCCGGACGTCGTCATCAATTGTGCGCCCGGCCAGGACGCGACGACCTTCTCACTGGTCGCATAGGGGGTGTCGGGGTCATCGGGGTCGTGGATGAGCAGCAGCGGCGGATAGTCGGTGCGCTCGGCGATCCGGACCATGTTGGTGTCCTCCAGCGACATGCCGATCCGGCGTTCAAGACGTCGATGCAGGCCGGTGCGGATCCGTCGACCGAAGTTGTGTCGCGCAGCGAACAGATCCAGGTAGATCGGGAACTCACCCATCGGCGCGAGGAACACCAACCGCTCGACCGTCGCGCCCCACGACACCGCGAATGCGGTCGCGTTAGACCCCAGGGAGTGGGCGACCACCGCGCGGGCCGGCCCGTGCGTCCGGATCATGGCCGCAACCGCCTCGGCACACTCAATGGCGGTGGTGCGACCGGGTGCGAGTGCGCCCGGCTCAGACTCGTTATGGCTCGGCAGGTCGAACGCGATAACACGGTGGCCGGATTCGACGAGAGGTTTGATGAACATCCCCAGATGCGGGCGACGCCCGCCCCAGCCGTGCACCAGATAGACCGTCGGCCCCTCGCCCCAGGACTCGCCGACGATCCGGTGCCCGTCCCAGCGCGCTTCCAGCGGCTGGCCGGGCGGGACGCCGGGCGGCATACGCAGGCTGGACTCGATGACCGGCGGGGTGCACCACAGTTCAGTCGCCCACCGCGATCCGATTGCGGGCGCGACCCGCTCCAGCAGCCAGAACAGCCGACGCACCCGAGGGGCGACCGGCGGCTGGACACCGGAGCCCTCCGGGTCGAGAACAATCGGGCCGGCAGAACCACCGCCCGTTGATGCAATGGGTTTCATTTCGGGCCGAGTGGGTGGGGGTTTCGTTGGGTCGGGCACTTTATTGAGATTAGCGAGATGACGCGGTCTGGGCCATCGTCGGGCTGGTAGGTGGTGTTCAGCCAAACGACCGCGGCTCCCAGACGGCTCTGCCGTCGCGACCCGCCTTTCGTGCCAACCGGTGATTGCGGCCCCGAAGTAGCCGAAGCTGCAACACCGATTCGGTCCAGAACGTCCGGCGAACCGATGACGTCCACGTTGAGTGGAACAGCTTCTTGGTCGCCGCCAATGCATCTGGTGACCGCTCGGCGAGTTGTGCCGCCAAATCCTGGGCGGCGGCAACGGGATCGTCGGCAACCGAGGTGACCAGCCCGTACCCGAGGGCGTCAGTACCGGAGAATACTTCTGCCGTCATGGTCAGGCGTTTGGCCACATCCATGGGAAGCAGCTCGCGCAACGTGACGGCTCCGGTCATGTCGGGGATCAGGCCCCACTTGGCCTCCATGATCGAAAGCTTGCAGTCCGGCGTCGTGATCCGGAAGTCGGCGGCCAACGCCAACTGCAGGCCTCCGCCATAGCAATGGCCGTGCAGCGCGGCGATCACCGGAACCGGCAGCTCCCGCCAGGCCCAGCAGGCCTGCTGAAACAGGTTGGTCTTCTGACCGGGAAACTTGCCGAAGTTGCGGACGCCGGCCAACCCGGTGAGCTTCGCTCCGGCGAAGTCAAGCCCGGTGCAGAACGCCCGACCGTCGCCGCGCAGGATCACCGCGCGCATCGAACGGTCACGGGCCAGCTGATCGGGGACCGACGCCAGTGCGTGCAGCATCGGCAGGTCAAGGCTGTTCATCTTGTCCGCTCGGTTCAGCGTCACGTGGGCGATGCCATCGACGACCTCAACCTTGATGCGTTCCTGTGTCATCGCGACAGGATAGAGCTAACTGCCCTGCGGCGGACAGGCCTGGAGCGGCGACCGTGGCGGACTTGTGCGCCGCGGCGCAGAACCTGCTCGTCGATGGCTTGTTCGCCCTGCCCGCACAAAGCTTGGACACCGGCGACGACGGCACCAAAGTTCAGCAGAACTCGATCCACCTGGTCGTGAGGCCGATTACGGTCCCATAATGGCCAGACCCCAGTCGAGGTGGCCGTGCCATACGGTGGCGATGCGGCCGCCTTGGACGGCGGGCTTTGGATCGCCGATCGGACCACCGGCCGCACGGATTGCGGTGACGGTGGCATCCAGGTCAGCCGACCACAATGCCAGCCCAGCCAGCGCAGGCTCCGTTCCGCTGGCCACCACTTCGATGAAGGCCTCACCGGCACGGTAGAACGCCATTTCGGGACCTTTCGGCCCACGAGGATGAAAGCGTCGTCGCGGCGCAGTGCCCAATGCCGCGGTCAGAGCGGTGGTTCCCGTATCCAGGTCAGGCACCGTGTACACGACATGGTCGACGTGTGTCACCCCACATGGGTGATGCGCCGCACTGGTCATCGCCGGCAGGACCGCAGTCGGCACCCCGAGAGTTGCGACCTCGCCATGGATCTCATCGAAACCCCAAGAGCGGTCGCAGGTGAGCTCGCAGCGCACCTGCCCGATTTGGACCGAGCCATCGTTGACCGTGAATCCCAGTGCGGTCCATGCGCGCTCGTCGCCCGGCACGCCAAGGCACGTCAGAATCGCCATGGCCACTGACCCTACGTGGCACTCAGCCCATGCCGCCCGGTACGTCTACCCGGTGAGGAAAGACGCGTTGCGCTGGTCTCCGCAGAAGCCGGTTGTCTCACGTGGTGTCATCTGGGGCCTATCTAGACGCCTAGTTGCGTAGCGAGATCTTCGAAGTCGGTGGCGTTGATGTCGAATTCGTCGCTGAACTCGATATCCGCCAGGACGGGATCTCCGTATTCCAATGGCCGCGCAACGAATGCCGTGGCGAATCCGAGCTGAGCCGCGGCACGTAAGTCGTACTTGTGGCTTGCCACCATCATGATGTCGTTGGGGTCGTGCCCGAGGTAGCGACTGGCCATCAGGTAAGTGCGCGGGTCCGGTTTGAACGCGGCAGCCATCTCGGCGGTGAAGATGGCGTGCCACGGCAGCTCGCCGCGGCGGGAGATTTCCACGATCGCACTGACGTCGGCATTGGAGAGAGTGGCCAACGTGTACTTCGTGCGAAGCCGAAGTAGCCCGGGCACGGCGTCAGGCCAGGGTTGCAGCCGGCGCCAAGCCCGGTTGAGTTCGACACGCTCGCTATCGGTCACCTCATCCAGCCCTGATTGCACCAGCAGTGCATCGAGTGCGGATCTGTACACCGAATCGATTGAGGTCCATGGGCCGGCCGTAGGCGTCAATGCCCCCACGGCGTCGAAATACGCTGCGCGCCAATCGTTGACGAACGTCGACCAGTCCTGTTCCGGATGCCGGCTCCCCAAAATCTGAACTGCAGCAGTTCGCACCGTGCTGAAGAAATCTGTTGCGGTCCCCTGCACGTCAAATAGCAGAGCTCGCACAGTCCTCGATCCTACGCGTCACGTTGACTGGCTTGATCTCGTCTGCGTCTCGGTGCAACCGCCTGCCGGGCTCATCCACCGGCATGACACCTTCGTGAGACATATGACAAGGACGTGACACCGCCGCTGAGAAAATGACACGCAGCGTGGGCCCCTACAAACAGCCGTCGCGTCAGTGCGCCATGTTCGTAAACCGCGACAAGTGCAGCTGATGCGCCACCGTCACCGTCTTCGTCGGCCCGTTACGGTGCTTGGCCAGGATCAGATCGGCCTCGCCGCCGCGCGGGTCGTCGCGCTCGAACGCGTCTGGCCGATGTAAAAGTATCACCATATCCGCATCTTGCTCCAAACTTCCACTTTCGCGGAGATCGGACAGCATCGGCTTCTTGTCGGTGCGTTGCTCGGGCCCACGGTTGAGCTGGCTGAGCGCGATCACCGGAAGTTCCAGCTCCTTGGCCAGCAGCTTGAGCTGCCGGGAGAACTCCGAGACCTCGAGCTGGCGCGACTCGACCTTCTTGCCCGAGGACATCAGCTGCAGGTAGTCCACCACCACCAGGCGCAGATCGGCCTTCTGCTTGAGCCGGCGGGCCTTGGCGCGGATCTCCATCATGGTCAGGTTCGGCGAGTCGTCGATGTAGAGCGGCGCCTCGCTGATCTCGCTCATCCGCCGCGCCAGCCGGGTCCAGTCGTCGTCAGTCATCCGGCCCGAGCGCATGTCACCGAGCTTGATCTTGGCCTCGGCCGAAAGCAGCCGCATCACGATCTCGGACTTGCCCATCTCCAGCGAGAAGAAGACGCTGGGCAGCCGGTTCTTGATCGAGCAGGATCGCATGAAATCCAAAGCGAGCGTTGACTTCCCCATACCCGGCCGCGCCGCAATGATGATCATCTGGCCCGCGTGCAGCCCGTTGGTCACCTCGTCGAGATCGGTGAAGCCGGTCGGCACGCCGCGTGAGATGCCGCCGTGCGAGGCGATCGCATCGATCTCGTCCATGGTGGGCTGCAGCAGGTCTTCGAGCGGGACGAAGTCCTCGGAAGCACGCCGGTCAGCGACTTCGTAGATCTCGGCCTGGGCGCGGTCGACGATCTCAGCCACGTCGGCGCCCTCCGCGCCGGCGTAGCCGTACTGCACCACCCGGGTGCCCGCCTCCACCAGCCGCCGCAGGATCGCCTTCTCCGAGACGATCGTGGCGTAGTAGCCGGCGTTGGCCGCGGTCGGCACCGTGGAGATCAGCGTGTGCAGGTACGGGGCGCCGCCCACCCGGCGCAACAGGCCGCGGCGGTCCAGTTCGGCGGCCACGGTCACCGCGTCGGCCGGCTCACCGCGCCCGTAAAGGTCCAGGATCGCGTCGTAGATGTTCTGGTGCACCGGACGATAGAAGTCGCCGGGCCGCAGCCGCTCCAGCACGTCGGCGATGGCGTCCTTGGACAGCAGCATGCCCCCGAGCACCGACTGTTCAGCAGCTAAGTCCTGCGGCGGCTGGCGGCCGACATCTTCGCGGGGCGGCTCTTCGAGCTCATGGTGCCCACGATCGTCGACAACTGCCATACGCCCCGCCTCCTTCGCAGCACGCTCGAACGTCTATTCGACGTTGATGCCCCCACACGCTATTCGTGGGCTATGACATCTCGGACACCCCCGCCGCGTCGTGCCGGATTGACGGTAGGCGTTGCTGGCGGCGGTACCAAACGGGCTTGTTCACAAAGGTGTGGATGACATGTGCACACCGGTCCCCCACTTGTTTGGGATGGTGGGGAAGACCTGTGGATGGTTGTTCCTTGGTTCGTCATCACCGCAGGTAAGCGCACCACACTGTGACGTCCGAGCTGTGGAGGAGAATCCCTTCGGCGTGTCGTTTCGGGTTGACACCTTGGGCGTGTTGTCTTGCCGACGGGTAGACACCGTTCCACAACCAGGTGAACTGCGCCCGGGAGGCCGGGTGTGGGAAAAGTTAGCCAGAGTTAACTGAAGTTAACTGGAATTCGGGCGCAGCCGGGCACAGCAAAGCCCCGGTGGTGCCGATCAGGCTCCACCGGGGCTTTCTGGGATGCGTACTTAGTTCGCCGCGGCGACGTCGAGAGTGACGTCGACGTTGACCTCGGGGTGCAGGTGCACCGAGACCGGGTGGCTGCCGATGGCCTTGATGTGCGCCTTGGGCAGCCGGACGATCCGACGGTCAAGGTTCGGCCCGCCGGCCTTCTTGATCGCGGCAACCACGTCAGCGGCGGTCACCGAGCCGAACAGCTTGCCCGAGTCGCCGGAGGTCTTCACCGGCAACGTGACCGTGCCCAGCGCCTGCAGAGCTTCCTTGAGCTCCTTGGCGTGGTCCAGGTCGCGCACCTGCTTGGTCTCGCGAGCCCGGCGGATGTCGTCGGCCTGCTTCTGCGCGCCGCGCGAAGCGACGATCGCCAGCCCCCGCGGGAGCAGGTAGTTGCGGCCGTATCCGTCCTTGACCTCGACGGTGTCTCCGGCCGCTCCGAGGTGGTCCACCTCAGCGGTCAAAATGAGCTTCATCGTTTCGTACTTTCTCGGCTTGAGTGGTCGGCTAGCGCGCCGAAGAGGTGAAGGGCAGCAACGCGACCTCGCGGGCGTTCTTCACCGCGAGCGCGATGTCGCGCTGGTGCTGAACGCAGTTGCCGGTCACACGACGGGCGCGGATCTTGCCCCGCTCACTGATGTAGGTGCGCAGCAGCGAGGTGTCCTTGTAGTCGATCACCTGCTTCTTGTTCGAGCAGAATGCGCACTTGCGGGTCTTGATCGGCTTCTCGGGAGCCGGACGCCGCTTGTTGGATTTGGCCATCTACCTATCTCTTTCGTGCTGTAGTTCGTTTGTCAGAAGGGCGGCTCGTCGTCGGCGCCACCAAAGGAGCCGGACGCCGGAGCACTGCCCCACGGGTCTTCCGCGGGGGCGCCGCCAGAGGACATCCCGGCCGGGGCGCCGGACGCCGTAGCGCCGCCACCCCCGCCGAAGCCGCCTCCGCCGCCGCCGCGGCTGACCTTGTTGATCTTGGCGGTCGCGTACCGCAACGAGGGGCCGACTTCGTCGACCTCCACCTCGTAGACGGTGCGCTTCTCGCCCTCACGGGTCTCGAAAGACCGCTGCCGAAGCCGCCCGGTGACAATCACCCGCGAGCCGCGGGTAAGGCTCTCGGCCACGTTCTCCGCGGCCTCGCGCCAGATGTTGCACCGCAAGAACAGCGCGTCGCCGTCCTTCCACTCGCCGCTCTGCCGGTCATAGACCCGCGGAGTGGACGCCACCGTGAAGTTGGCGACCGCTGCCCCCGAGGGGGTGAACCGCAGATCCGGGTCCGCGGTCAGGTTGCCAACGACGGTGATCGTGGTGTCACCTACAGCCACGGGGGCCTCCTAGAATCGGTGTCAGCGCTTGATGCTGCATTCGCAGCATGAGCCTACGCAACGGCTGCGACAGTCGGCTACGACTTGTCGGTGCGCATCACCTTGGTGCGCAGTACCGACTCGTTCAGGCCGAGTTGGCGGTCGAGCTCGGACACCGTGGCCGGGGCGGCCTTGACGTCGATGACCGCGTAGATGCCCTCGGCATGCTTGGCGATCTCGTAAGCCAGGCGGCGCTTGCCCCAGATGTCGACCTTGTCAACCGTGCCACCGTCTTTGCGGATCACGTTCAAGAACGTCTCCAACGACGGGGCTACAGTGCGCTCGTCAAGAGTGGGGTCAAGGATGACCATGATTTCGTATGGACGCATGGGAACCTCATCACCTCCTATGGTCGTAGTGCGGCCGTGGATGTTTCCACGGCAGGAGGGTCGCCTGCGTCGGCAACCTGGTCAGGGTACCGGAGGCGCACGGCCGGAGTGAAATCGCCTGCGACGCTCATCGGCCCCGTTAGGCTCACCCACCATGGTGAGACACCGCAGGTGGTTGGCGATGTCGGGGATTGGCATTGCGACACTGGGCGGGCTGCCGGCGCCGGCGGTCGCCGATGGCGACTGGGTGCAGCCGGGCCAGGTCGCGATGTTGATCCCGTCCGACGACGAGGTCGGTACCTATGCCGGGATGCCTATGTCCAACGTGGGTTCGGTGAGCATGGTGCCCTCGCCGCCGGAAGCTCTCCGGGAGCGAGATGACTGCCGGTTGTTCTACGAGGTGGGCACTACTGAGCTGGTCGGGAGCAACTACGCGTCTCACCGAGGCCAGAGGTGGGAGAACCGCTCACAGGACGCGGCCGCGCTCGTGGCTGTGACGACCTTTCCTTCGGTGGCTGAAGCGGTCGCGGCGTTCACCAACGCCTACAACCGGCCGGCGATCGACCGCTGCCTCCATGCACGGCTGGTTGGAGCCGACGTCGATCCGGGCGTCACCATGGACCTGGTGCACGTCGAATCCAGCCCCGACACGACAGTGATCTCCTGGCTGCTCTCGGCGCGCCACAACGGCGCGAATATGGGGTTCACCTCTGCGTTCCTCGTCGCTGTCGGAGCGAACTTCATGGTCGAGGTGATGACCAGCCAGTGGGGCAACGCCGCTGTGACCATGGACCGGCTCAGCCAACATGTCATGGACCGGGTGCACTGACCCGGGTCGGCGGTCAGACCGCCGGAATCCAGAGCATCAGCCGCTCGGCGAGCTTCGCCGCCGCCTCGGCTCCGCCGGCACCACGCCGACACACCGAGGTGTACAGCAGCACATTGCTTTTGACGTCGGACTCGTAGGCGCAACTCCAGTCGACGGGCTTTCCGTCGATCAGTTGCACCCGACTCCACTGCACCCGGGCGCCGTCGACGGTGGTGACATGGAACTGCCAGGTGACATTTGCGTCGGCGTCACGCGGGTTGTGAACGGCGACCCCGTCGCACTTGCGCAACTCCGAGGGAAACGCCGCGCCGAACGCGGCGTGCGCCTTGTCGGTGTCGGGGTAGGAGCCCACGCCCTGGCCGACGACGGTGTCGGCATTCTCTTCGCGGTCCTTCTGCTGGGCGCCTTTGTAGGCCGTCCAGTCGAAGCCAAAGGCGGGCATGGCGGGGCCGAGCAGGACCGCACACTCGGAATGCTCCCCCGGATTCACCGGAGGAGCGGGCTGGTCGAAGCGCTTCTCGAAGCCCAGCGGCGAACCGACGATGGGGCCGGACACGTCCGGCGGCAGCAGCAGCGTGCGCAACCGATCAGGCAGGACCAGTGGCGGCGGAACCGGGGTGATCGAGGAATAAGTGGCCGGTTCACCGGCCGGGGCCACGGCCTCAGAAGTCTGGGCCTTGGTGGTGTCACCGGGCGGCGGCACCCGGACGGCCCCGGCGTCGCCGGCGGTGTCACCGCTGTGCGAACAACCAAGCATCGCCATGGCTGCCAGGCCCGCCACTCCCATTCCCGCCAATACCCGCTTCATCACGTCACTCCTCCGATGATTCGTGGTTCACGTGTCAGCCGCCGATCCGGTTGGCGGTAATGTCCGCCATCTGCTGCGCCGTTGTCGAAGGGTTGCCGGTCTGACATGCCCCGTCGCGGTGTATCACATTGCGCTGCAGGCGAATCTGTGTTGAACAGCGCCATCCGGTGATCTGCCGGTCACGCTGTTCCGACAACGTTACGGACAACCTCGAGTTGGTGACCGTGAGGGAATCGACGCGCCACTCCGCGTGCTCATCAGCCTCGGCCGGCACAGTCGCTGTCCGGCAACGCTCTTGCAGATCGGCGTTGATCGTCCGGTGGAACACGCGCGACGCGGTTTGTCCGTTCGCGTAGGCGCCCACGCCCTGCCAGGTGAAGAAGTTCAGGTCGTCACTGTCTTGCTGTCCCACCTGTCGGTAGGCGGTGAAGTCCATGGTCCAGAAGTCTTTGCCGGAGAGCGTCAGGGCCTTGCAGTCATTGCGATCCCGCAACGTGACCTCGGCGCCGGGTACCTGCGAGCGGCTGCTTCCGTGCATCGGCAGCCCGACAATGCTGCTGACATCGTCGTCGGACAGCAGCAGGGCTTCGACCCGCCCGGGTCGCAGCCCGTCAGCAGGCGCCTCGCTGGGCGTCTTGGCGGCCGAAGACACATTGGCCATCATGGCGTCCACGGAGATTTCTGCGGTCGTCGCACTGCAGCCGACGGTTGCCAACAGGGCCAGCGCGCAGCAGGCCGCGGCTTGAACTGAACGGTTCATCGGATGTCCCGCATCTCTCGTAAGCAGCTCGGCGGCCAGATCGTCACGATCGTAACGGCTGGCTGAGTTGCTGTCCGGCGGCACTGAGCGTACCGGCGGGCCGCTCGACGGCGCGGGCTCGTCCCGGCGCCGGGCGCAACCGCGCGGGCAGCCACGACGGCGGTGCATCCGGCGCACCGTCGAACACCCCACCGGCGGGATCGTCCGCCAGGCCGCGCGCACGCACCGGATCCTCATCCGGGCGATAGATCTGCCGGATCACCAACGCGCACAACCCCAGCACCGCCAGGTCCCGCACCAGCACTGTGCTGGTGAACCACTGCTCGGGCAGGCTGCGGTCCGGGACGCTGTAGAGGTAGTACATCCGCGGCACCCACACCAGCGCGTCGACTGTCATCCAGGCCAGCAGCAGCCGGCGGTGCGGGACGGCCAGGACGGCCAGCGGCACCAGCCACAACGAGAACTGCGGACTCCACACCTTGTTCGTCAGTAGGAAGGCGGCGATCACCAGGAACGCCAGTTGCGCCAGACGCGGCCGCCTCGGCGCGGTCAGCGCGATGTAGCCGATACCGGCGCAGCACAGCGCGAACAACGCGGCGGCCACGCCGTTGAGCACCGTCGGCGGTTCCCACAACCCCAGATCGCCGTCAAACCCAGGCCAACCGGTCAGCGACTTCAGCACGTTGTAGAGCGAATCCATGTCGTCGCCGCGGCGGGAGTTGAGCCGGAAGAACTCGCTCCACCCGCGCGGCGCATACAGCAGCACCGGCAGGTTCACCGCCGACCAGCTCAGCGCCGCCGCCACCGCCGTGTGCTTGACCTCCCGCAGCCGCCCGGTGCGCAGTCCCAGCAACAGCAGCGGGAACAGCAGCAGCACCGGGTACAGCTTGGCCGCCGTGCCCACGCCGAGCAGCACCCCGGCCAGTGTCGGCCGGCGTCGTGCCCAGGCCAGCAGGCCGCACGTGGCGAATGCGACGGCCAGCGCGTCGAAATTGGTGAAGATCTGGAAGATCACCAGCGGTGAGGCGGCCACCAGCGCGGCGTCCCAGATTCGTCGGCCGGCCAACCCGGAGGTGGCCCACACCGTCGCCAACCAGGCCAGGGCCAGGCCCAGCGCGACGATGTCGAAGAACACCACCACTTCGGCGACCCCCAGCAGCGCCGGGATCGCCACCAGCTTGGCTAGTGCCGTGTAGGTCTTGGCCAGGGCCATCGCGGCGTACTGATAGAGCCCGGTCACCACCGGATACTCCATGTAGCGGACCGCGGGCGCACCGTCGTAGCGGGTCTGCTCCTGGCCCGTACCGTCCTTCTCCACCCAGCTGGACTTGTAGGGGAACTTGCCCTGGTCCAACAACTCGGCGGTATAGAGCGGTACGACATCGGAGTAGCACAGCTGGAAGTAGGCGCGCTCGTTGTCCCAGTTGGCCACCCGCTGGTCGGGGCCGCCGCTGCCGACGCTCTGCAGGCACGGCGACTTGGTGGTCCAACCCAACGCCAAGAACAGCACGGCGATCAAGAACATCACCCGCAGCGGGGTCATGAACCGGGTCCGCCCGATCAGCGCGTGCCGGCCCACCGGGCCGCCGATGGTGTTCGACAGGGCGTGCGACAGCACGTCGGTGCGGCTCGGCAGATCGCGGTCATCGGCGGTACGCCTGTCTCTTATACACATCT
>NZ_CP083986.1:5183937-5184070 GCF_020172685.1 [Mycobacterium] nativiensis
AAAAAAAACAACAACAAGACAAAGGTTATTCTTCTTTAACATATTATATACAACAAGATGATTACTGTCAGTACAACACTACATAATGGACGGAAGCAGTACGAGTCACTGGCTGGATTCATATCACTGCACG
>NZ_CP083986.1:5184170-5184239 GCF_020172685.1 [Mycobacterium] nativiensis
CCACTTACGACTTAACGATTCAGCTCGGATATTTCTGCTACATACGCTAGGTCGTTTTTTTTTTTTCAA
>NZ_CP083986.1:5184283-5274446 GCF_020172685.1 [Mycobacterium] nativiensis
AGATGTGTATAAGAGACAGGTACCAGGTCTGCGACGGCGAATACCAATCGTTTTGCACCGGGATAGGCGCCGTAGACGGGACCCCGGCGGTGCCGCCGATCTCGGTGGGCTTGGGGAACTGCAGGATCGGGTCGCCCCACAGGGCGCCGTCCATGCTGGCTTTCCAGATCTCGGCCGGCAGGCCCGCGCCGTACACCGGCCCGCCCCACTTGTTCGTCAGCGGTTCGTCACCGGTGGTGGTGCCCACCCAGACCGCGGTCGACAGCGTCGGCGTGTAACCGACCATCCACGCGTCCCGGTTGGCGCCGGTGTTGCCGAGCTGGGTGGTGCCGGTCTTGGCCGCGGCCGGGCGCCCGCCGGCCAGGTCGTGCCCGCCCGAATAGCTCGGGATCGCCTTCATGGCGTCGGTGACGTTGTCCGCGACCGCCTTCGAGACACGCTGCTCCCCGGAGTCCTTGGCGGCCGCGATGTCGAAGAGCACCCGGCCGTCGGCGCCGACGACCTTCTGGATGAAGTGCGGTGGGTGGTACATCCCCGAGTTGGCCAGGGTCGCGTACGCGGTCGCCATGTCGATCACCCGGGTCTGGTACTGGCCGAGCACAATGCCGTTCTCCGGGGGCCCGCCGAGGCCGTCCTGGGACAGGGTGTGCGCGACGCCCGGGAAACTCTCGGCGACCCCGAGCTGGTGCGCGGCGTCGGCGACGTCCTGCGGTCCGTGCCGGAGCTTGAGCATCAGCCGGTAGTAGGCCGTGTTGAGCGACCGTTTGAGTGCCTCGGCGATATTGCAGACCCCGCAGCTGGCGCCGCCCACGTTGCTGATCTTGGTCTTGCCGACCGTCAACGGTCCGCTGTCGACCTGCTCACCCAGCCCGATGCCCTGCTTCAGCGCAGCCACCAGGGCGAACACCTTGAACGACGACCCGGTCTGCAGGCCGGCCTGAGCGAAGTCGAAGCCGCCGGCCTCGTCACCGCCGTAGTAGGCCCGCACCGCGCCGTTGCGCGGATCGATGGAGACCACCGCGGTCCGCATCGCCGGTTTCTGCCCGGCCATGGTCGCGGCCACAGCCTTCTCGACGGCCCGCTGGGCCTTCATGTCGATCGTCGTGCTGATCCGCATGCCCTGGAAGTTCAGTGTCTGCTCGTCCATCCGGAACATGTCGAGGAGCTCGGCGGTGACCTGGCGCTGAATCAGCCCGTTGGGCCCCGAAGCCTGGTCGGCGTTGCGCGCCTGGTCGGGTGGGACCGTCGTCGGGAAGAACTGCTTGGCCCGCTCACTGAGCGTCAGAGCACCCGTCGCCACCATCCCGTCGAGCACCCAGTTCCACCGCTCGACGGCCAGCTCACGGTTGATCGCGGGATCCAGCGCGGACGGGCGCTGGATCACCGCCGCCAGCAGCGCGCCCTCGGAGACGGAGAGCTCCTCGACCGTCTTGTCGAAATAGGCCCGTGACGCCGCGGCGATCCCGTAGGTGGTGCGGCCGAAGTAGATGATGTTGAGGTAGGCCTCCAACACCTCGTCCTTGGGCCACGCCTCGGACATCTTGGTGGCGATGACAAGTTCTTTGCCCTTGCGGACCAAGCCGCCCATCCCGGCGCGCGCGTCTCCGACCAGAGCGTTCTTGACGTACTGCTGGGTGATCGTCGAACCGCCCTGGGTGTCGCCGCCGAACACGTTGTTCTTGATCGCCCGGAAGAACCCCGAGAACGAGTAGCCGGAGTTGGTGTAGAAGTCACGGTCCTCGGCCGCCAGTACCGCGTCACGCACGTGGACCGGCACCTGTTCGATCTTGACGTCGACGCGATTACCTTCCGGCGGAACAATTTTCGCCAATTCGGTGCCGTCGGAGGCAAGGATCGCCGACACCTGGGTGGTGTGGATGTCGCCGGGCTCGGGGATCTCGACCGTGTGGTAGGCCATACCGAAGGTGACGACCGGGGCCACCAGCATGGTCGCGGCCGCGATGTACGCGCTGCGCCGGATCCAGACCCAGTTCACCCGCCGCCGCGGCGGTTCGTCGGCAGCGTCGTCGACCGGCGTATCGGCGGGGGCACCCGGCTTGTCGGCGTCAGGCCGAGGTCGCTCCAGGGCCGCCTTCACCTCGTCGATGGGATCCCGCAGATCCGGTTCCGCAGCGTCGGACGGGTCGGCGGATTCGTCCGGGGCCGGATTCGGCGACTTGACCGGAGTTTCGTCCACGTCGCCCGCACCGTTGAGCGGTTCCGCCGGGGACTCGTCGGCCGGTGCCACGGCCGAATCCTCCGGCCGCTCCTCGGATGACGGGTCGGCGTGCTGTGCCGTAGCGCTGTCGGTGCCCGGCGCAGTCGGGCCCTCGCCCGTCACCGCCATCGAACGAATCCGTGCAGGTAGACGTCGGGCATCTGGCCCTTCACCACCCTGGTACGGGCAGAGCCCCCGCCGACGAACGGCGAAGTGCTTGGCAGCCCGTCATCCCCCACGCGTCGCTGCTGTCGCATGGCCACCAGGTTAACGCGGGCTGTGAGTGACCCGCACCCGAACAACACCAAAGTGGACTAAAGCGTTACGGAACCGGAGGAGGTGGCTCGGCCGCCGGAGCGGGCTGCTGCTCGGGACCACCGGCCGGGGGCGGCGGTGCCTGCCCCGGAGGCGGTGCCTGCGGCGCGGGCGGTCCGGCCGGGATCGTGGTGGGCGGACCGATCGGGATGGTGATTCCCGGAGCGATCTCGATCGTCGGCTGGATGACGGTCTCCGACGGTGGAGGCGGCGGGCCGTAGTCCATCGGCGGGGGCGGCGGAGGCGCGGCCGGCACGCCGGCGTAGCCGCCGATCTCGGTGGGCGTGGGGAACGTTTCGTTGGAGGTGCCATGCAGGGCGCCGTCCATGGTGGCCTTCCAAATGTCGGCCGGGATGCCGGCGCCGTAGACCGGGCCACCCCACTGATTCACCAACGGCTCGTCGCCCCCGGTGGTCCCCACCCACACCGCGGTCGACAGCGATGGCGTGTAGCCGACCATCCAACCGTCGCGGTTGGCACCGGTGTCGCCCAGCTGGGTGGTACCGGTCTTGGCCGCCGATGGCCGCCCGCCGGCCAGATTGTGCCCGCGCGACCAGCCCGCGATGGGCTGCATGGCCGAGGTGACGTTGTCGGCCACGGCCTTGGGGATGCGCTCCTCGCCGGTGTCCTCGGACGTTTCGGCGTCGAACAGCACCTGACCCTCGGCGTTGACCACCTTCTGCACGAAGTGCGGCGGGTGATAGATGCCCGAGTCGGCCAGCGTCGCGTACGCCGAGGCCATGTCGATCACCCTGGTCTGGTACTGGCCCAGCACCACTCCGCCCTCGGGCGGGCCGCCGTCCTGCGACAGCGTGTGCGGAACACCGGGGAAGCTCCTGGCGACGCCGGCCTGATGCGCCGCGTCGGCCACATCCTGCGCACCGTTCTTGAGCTTGAGCATCAGCCGGTAGTAGGCGGTGTTCAACGAGCGCTTGAGCGCCTCGGCGATATTGCAGACCCCGCAGCTCTCGCCCTCGGCGTTGGTGATCTTGATCCGGCCGTTCTCCACCGTCAGCGGCGAACTGTCGATCTGGTAGCCCAGGCCGATGCCCTGCTCCAGCGCGGCCACCAGGGCGAACACCTTGAACGACGACCCGGTCTGCAGGCCGGCCTGGGCGAAGTCGAAACCGGTTGCATCCGAGCCGCCGTAGTAGGCGCGCACCGCGCCGTTGCGCGGGTCGATCGACACCACCGCGGTCCGCATGTTGGGGATCTGGTCTTTGAGGTAGGTCTCCACCGCGTCTTCGGCGGCGTCCTGCGCCTGCGGGTCGATGGTGGTGGTGATCTGCAGTCCCTGGGTGTTCAGGGTCTGCTCGTCGATGTTGAAAAGGTCGAGCAGTTCCTTGGTGACCTGCCGCTGGATCAGCCCGTTGGGGCCGGTGGTGATGTTCTGGGCCCGGGCCTGCTCGGGCGGGACCGTCGCCGGAAAGTCCTGGGCGGCACGCTCACCGGCGCTCAGCGCACCGGTCTCCACCATGCCGTCGAGCACCCAGTCCCATCGCTCGACGGCTCCTTCGGGGTCGACGGCGGGGTCCAGGGTGGACGGCCGCTGGATCAGCGCGGCCAGCAGTGCGCCCTCGGCCACGTCCAGCTCCTCGACGGGCTTGTCGAAGTAGGCCCGCGACGCCGCGGCGATCCCGTAGGCGCCGCGGCCGAAGTAGATGATGTTCAGGTACGCCTGCAGCACATCGTCTTTGGGCCACGCGCTGGACATCTTGGTGGCGATCACCAGTTCCTTGGCCTTGCGAACCAATCCGCCCATACCGGCCCGCGCGTCCCCGACCAGGGCGTTCTTGACGTACTGCTGGGTGATGGTCGAACCACCCTGGGTGTCGCCGCCGAAGATGTTGTTCTTGATCGCGCGGGCGAACCCGGATATCGAGAAGCCCGGGTTGGAGTAGAAGTCGCGGTCTTCGGCGGCCAGCACGGCGTTGCGCACGTACACCGGCACCTGGTTGATGCCGATGTCGACGCGATTGCCTTCCGGCGGAATGATTTTGGCCAGCTCCGAGCCGTCGTTGGCAAGGATCGTCGACACCTGGTTGGTCCGGATGTCGCCAGGCGAGGGCACCTCGGTGATGGAATAGGCCATCGCGAACGTGACGATCGGCAGCAGCAGCATCACCGCGAAGGAGGCGTAGATCCCGCGCCGGATCCACTTCCAGTTCGGCGGGTGCCGGCGCAGCCAGTCCAGCGGGCTCGGCGCAGCAGGCGGGCGCTCGCGACGCTCAACCCGCCGCGGCAGCTCCTCGGCCGGCGGCTCGGGCGGTGGCTCGCGGCGCGGGATACGACCACTCAGCGCCCGCTCGCGTTGCGGGGGCGCGCCGTCGAGGGCCGCCCTGACCGCATCGATCGGGTCGCGCAGGTCGGAGGTGACGGCGTCGTCGACCGCCGGAATGATCGTGGTGTGCCGGTCGTCGGGCCCGACCGGTGCCCGGCGGCTGCGCGGTCTGCCATCGCCGGACGGGCCGATCGAGGCGCCATCCGATCGGTCGTCGTGGTGTTTACTCACTGGCGGTGCGGGCTCCGCTGCGTGCCGTGCGCCGACCCCGTGATCCCTTCGGCGGGCGAGCGAGACCCAACACATATGACTTCACCAGATGATTCCAGCTGCAGGTCCGGCACACCTCGACCACGTGCACGTTGAACTCCGGGTGGCGGGTGGCCAGCAGGACCAGTTCCTCGGCGGATCGCGCCGAACCCGACACCGGGCCCAGGTTGTCGCCGTACACCCACGAGACCAGGGTGAGCTGCTCTTTGCGGCAGATCGGGCACACCACCGCGCTCGTCTTGCCGTGGTACTTCGCCGCCCTGAGCAGATACGGATTGGCGTCGCACACCTCCGACACCCCGGTCCGCCCGGAGTAGACCTCGGCCAGCAGGGAACGGCGCCGGAGCGCGTAGTCCACCACCTGTCGCTGCAATCGCACGGTCACCAGAGTACGTCGGGTCGCCACCGACCGGAGTGATGAACGCCCCTATCGCACACCTACCCGGGGATTCGGTGTCCGTCACACCCGGCGGACTTCTAACATCGTCGCCGTGGCAACACGGCAGACCAGCGGAACCCGCGCCAAGGACAGTGATCGCGATGACGTCTGCCGGGTCCTCGACGCCGGCCTGGCCGAGGGGCAGCTGTCGAGTGCCGAGCACCGGGAGCGGATCAGCGCGGCCACCAGCGCGGTGACACTGGGTGACCTGCACGGGTTGATCGCCGACCTGCAGACCGCGGACGCGCCGGTACAACTGCCGACACTGACCAAACCCGGGAAGTTCAGCGGCCGGGGAGTCGCCCTGGGTGCACTGGGCGCAGCGGTGCTGGTCGGGATGGGGATCGGCTGGGGGGTGTACGGCAACACCAGTTCCCCGCTGAACTTCACCTCCGATCCCGGCGCCAAACCGGACGGTGTCACTCCGGTGGTGCTCACCCCGCCGCGGCAACTGCTGTCGCTGGGCGGATTGAGCGGTCTGCTGGAGCAGGCCCGCGCGAAGTTCGGCGACACCATGGGCTACCGGCTGGTGATCTACCCGGAGTACGCGTCGCTGGATCGGCCCGATCCCTCCGAGAGCCGCCGCCAGCTGAACTACAACTACCGCGGCGGCTGGGATGACCCGAGAAGCTCGGCCATCGGCAGCCGCACCACCCCGGTCGACCTGAGCAAGTTCGATCTGAAGGGCGCCGTCGGGATCCTGCGCGGGGCGCCCGAAACCCTCGGCATCAAGCCCGCCGACGTCAAATCCACCTACCTGATCATCGAGGGAGCCGAGGACCCGACCGCACCGGGCACGCTCTCACTGTCGGTCTACGTATCCAGCGACTACGGCGGTGGATACATCGCATTCGCCGGCGATGGCACCGTCAAACGGATCAATTACCCGTCCTGAACTGCTGATTTCGTGCGGCGGTCCCAGCTTCGGCTCTCCTTCGTCGAGCCTCGCTGAACCGCCGGTTTCCCCCGGCTGAACGCTGGGCGAATACTGGGGACTTGGGTCTGGTTATATCGGCGCGATACTATGGCGCGAACCGTCGACCGGTCGTAGCTAACCATCACAGGAGGTGACTCGGTGCTTGAGCTTGCCATACTCGGCTTGCTGCTCGAGTCTCCGATGCACGGCTACGAGTTGCGGAAGCGGTTGACCGGTTTGCTGGGCGCGTTCCGGGCGTTCTCCTACGGCTCGCTGTATCCCGCATTGCGGCGGATGCAGATGGCCGGGCTGATCGCCGAGGACGCAACCCCGGCGGGAACCCCGGTGCGCCGGGCCCGCCGGGTGTACCGGATGACCGACGCCGGCCGTCAGCGCTTCAACGAGCTGGTGGCCGACACCGGACCGCAGAACTACACCGACGACGGCTTCGGAGTGCACCTGGCGTTCTTCAACCGCACCCCCGCCGAAGCGCGGATGCGGATTCTGGAGGGCCGGCGCCGTCAGGTGGAGGAACGCCGGGAAGGTCTGCGCAACGCTGTGGCGCGGGCCAGTACTTCGTTGGACCGCTACACCCGCCAACTGCACCAGCTCGGGCTGGAATCCAGTGAGCGGGAGGTCAAGTGGCTCAACGAGTTGATTGCGGCCGAACGCGTCTCGCAGGGCCGAGCCGAACAGTCTTGACGCCCGCCGGATGCGGGAATCGGGACAACACAACGCAGCACGTCAGCAGTGAAAGCAGAAATAAGGAGACCGTCGAAAATGAGTGAGCAAACCGCATCAGCGGCGTCGACGGATGTGCGGGTCGCCATTGTCGGCGTCGGTAACTGCGCGTCCTCGCTGGTCCAGGGCGTGCAGTACTACCAGGACGCCGATGACAACTCGACGGTGCCCGGCCTGATGCACGTGCGGTTCGGCCCGTACCACGTCCGCGACGTCAAATTCGTCGCCGCGTTCGACGTGGACGCCAAGAAGGTCGGCTTCGACCTGTCCGAGGCCATCTTCGCCTCGGAGAACAACACCATCAAGATCGCCGACGTGCCGCCGACCAACGTGATCGTGCAGCGCGGTCCGACCCTCGACGGCATCGGCAAGTACTACGCCGAGACCATCGAGGTCTCCGACGCCGAGGCAGTCGACGTGGTCGCCGCCCTGCGCGAGGCCAAGGTCGACGTACTGGTCTCCTACCTGCCGGTGGGCTCGGATGAGGCCGACAAGTTCTACGCCCAGTGCGCCATCGATGCAGGCGTGGCGTTCGTCAACGCACTGCCGGTGTTCATCGCCTCCGACCCGGTGTGGGCCAAGAAGTTCGCCGACGCCGGCGTGCCGATCGTCGGCGACGACATCAAGAGCCAGGTCGGCGCCACCATCACCCACCGGGTCATGGCCAAGCTGTTCGAGGACCGCGGTGTCACGCTGGACCGCACCTACCAGCTCAACGTCGGCGGCAACATGGACTTCAAGAACATGCTCGAGCGCGAGCGCCTGGAGTCCAAGAAGGTCTCCAAGACCCAGGCCGTCACCTCCAACCTGACCGGCTCGCTGGCCGGCAAGATCGAGGACAAGAACGTCCACATCGGCCCGTCCGACCACGTCGCCTGGCTCGATGACCGCAAGTGGGCCTACGTGCGCCTCGAGGGCCGCGCCTTCGGTGACGCACCGCTGAACCTGGAGTACAAGCTCGAGGTGTGGGACTCCCCCAACTCGGCCGGCATCATCATCGACGCAGTCCGTGCGGCCAAGATCGCCAAGGACCGCGGCGTCGGCGGCCCGATCCTCCCCGCTTCGGCCTACCTGATGAAGAGCCCGCCCAAGCAGCTGCCGGACGACGTCGCGCGCACTGAGCTCGAAGCGTTCATCGTCGGCTAGGCGTAGGGTCGCCGGGTGATTCCCGACGACGAGCCGGACGGACCGTCCGAGTTCGCGCTGCTGGCCGGCAACGCCGAACAGGCCGGTGTCGCCGGTCCGCTCCCCGCCGTTGAGCGCATCCGGACCGGAACGGTCAGTGCACTGCGCTGGGGAAGCGCGCCGCCGCGCGTGGTGTTTCTGCACGGCGGCGCGCAGAACGCCCACACCTGGGACACCGTCATCCTCGGGCTCGGCGAACCCGCGCTGGCCGTGGACCTGCCGGGACACGGCCGTTCCGACTGGCGCGACGACGGCGACTACTCACCGCAGCGCAACGCCGCCGCTCTTGCGCCGGTGCTGCGTGAGCTGGCACCGGCCGCCGAGTTGGTGGTCGGTATGTCGCTGGGCGGGCTGACCGCGATCCGGTTGGCGGCCACCGCGCCGGACCTGGTCCGGCGGCTGACGGTTGTGGACGTGACTCCCTCAGCGCTGCAGCGGCATTCGCAGATGAGTGCCGCTGATCGCGGAACGGTGGCCTTGGCCCAAGGTGATCGGACGTTCCCCGACTTCGAGTCGCTGCTTGCCCTCACCATGGCCGCGGCACCGCACCGGGACCCCGAATCGCTGCGGCGCGGCCTTTTCCACAACACCCGCCGGCTGCCGGACGGTCGCTGGACCTGGAGGTACGACACCATCCGCACCGTCGGCGACTTCGCCCCGTTATGGACCGATGTGTCCGCGGTCAGGGCCCCGACCACCTTGATTCGCGGTGGCGATTCGGGGTTCGTGACCGACGAGGACGTCGCCGAGTACGCGCGGCGCTCACCCGGCCTGGCCGTTCACGTGGTAGCCGGTTCGGGCATTCGGTGCAAAGCGATCAGCCCCGGGCTCTGGTCGAACTGCTGCACGCGGCGTTACCGTGACGAAGTGAGCCGTCCCAGAATCGGAGTACAGCTACAACCCCAGCACGCCCCGCAATACCGCGCGATCCGCGACGCGGTCCGGCGCTGTGAAGATCTCGGCGTCGACATCGCGTTCAACTGGGACCACTTCTTCCCGCTCTACGGCGACCGCGACGGGCCGCACTTCGAATGTTGGACCATGCTGGGTGCCTGGGCCGAGCAGACCTCACGGATCGAGATCGGCGCGCTGGTGTCCTGCAACTCCTATCGCAACCCCGAACTGCTCGCCGACATGGCCCGCACCGTCGACCACATCGGCGGCGGCCGGCTGATCCTGGGTGTCGGCTCGGGCTGGAAGCACCGGGACTACCGCGAATACGGATACGAGTTCGGCACCGCGGGAAGCCGGCTCGACGACCTGGCGGACGCGCTGCCGCGGATCAAATCCCGGCTGGCCCAACTCAATCCGCAGCCGACCCGCCCGCTTCCGATGATGATCGGAGGCGGCGGCGAGCGTAAGACGCTGCGGCTGGTCGCCGAGCACGCCGACATGTGGCACAGCTTCGCCACCGCCGAGGACTACCCGCACAAGGCGGCGGTCCTGGCCGAGCACTGCGCCGCGGTCGGACGCGACCCCGGCGCCATCGAACACTCGGCCGCCCTGGGCGGCGACCAGACTCTCGGCACCGTAAACGAGTTGCTCGCCGAGGCCGACGCCTTGACCGGTCTGGGGGTGCGACTGCTGACCATCGGCTGCACCGGCCCCGACTATGACCTGACCGCCGCCGAGGCGCTGTGCCGATGGCGCGACCAGCAATAGCCGGGCCCGCGCGGCTCGTGCGCGTTAGCGTTGAGCGGTGAAGTCCCGCGCGCACCGGGCAGCGTCACTCGGTAGAAGACTGTCGGCGTTCATCGCCACCATGTTGATCGTCGGCAGCCTTGCGGTGGCACCCCCGGCCGCGGCGGTCCCCGACCAATGCGCACCCGCCGGTGAACAGGCCGCCGTCGCACTGCCCCCCAAGCTGGCCACGGCCAAGCGTCCCCGCGAGGACAAATACACCACCGCCGGTGTCGAGCCACTGAGTTCGATCGACATCACCAAGCTGGGCCTGGGCACCCCCGGCGTGCTGACCGTCGGCACCCTCACCGAAAGTCCGCCGTCGAACTGCATTAACGCCAAGGGCCGCTACACCGGTTTCGACAACGAACTCTTGCGGGCCATCGCCAAAAAGCTGGGCCTGCGTGTGCATTTCGTCGGCACCGACTTCTTCGGGCTGCTCGCCCAGGTGGAGTCGGGGCGCTTCGACGTGGGGTCGGCGTCGATCAACGCCACCGACGCCCGGCGGCGCACCGTCGGCTTCACCAACGGATACAACTTCGGCTACATGGCGCTGGTGGTCCCGACCGGATCGGAGATCACCGATTACGACTCCCTGGCCGTCGGCCAGCGCATCGCGGTGGTCCAGGGCACCGTCGAGGACGCCTATGTGGTCGACACGCTGGAACTGGAGCCGGTGCGGTTCCCGGACCCGATCACGCTGTACGCCAGCCTCAAGAGCCGCCAGGTCGACGCCTGGGTGGCGCCGTCGCTGACCGCGCTGAACCTGATGCGGCCGGGCGACCCGGCGCAGGTCGTCGGCAACACCTTCAGCCCGGCCGGCTTCGAGGCCTACGCGGTCGCCAAGGAGAACCGGGCGCTGATCTCGGCGTTGAACGCCGGACTGGACGCCGTCATCGACGACGGGACCTGGCCGCAGCTCTACACCGACTGGGTGCCACGGCCGTTGCCGCCGGACTGGCAGCCGGGCTCCAAATCGGCGGCCACCCCGCACCTGCCGGATTTCGCCGCGATCGCCGCGCGCCACCACAAGCCCGAGTCTGAGCCCTACGCGCCCAAATCGACACTGGCGCAACTGCGCGACTCCTTCTTCGACTGGCAGCTGTACCGGGCGGCCCTGCCGGACCTGCTCAAGACGGGACTGCCCAACACCGTGCTGCTGACCCTGAGCGGCGGCATCATCGGCCTGATCGCCGGCCTGGGCCTGGCGGTCGCCGGGATCTCGCGCACCAGGTGGCTGCGCTGGCCCGCCCGGGTCTACACCGACATCTTCCGGGGACTGCCCGAAGTGCTGATCATCCTGCTCATCGGCCTGGCCGTCGGTCCGCTGGTGGGCGGGCTGACCCACAACAATCCGTACCCGCTGGGGATCGCCGCACTGGGCCTGACCGCCGCGGCCTACATCGGGGAGATCCTGCGCTCGGGCATCCAGAGTGTGGAGGCCGGACAGATGGAGGCGTCACGCGCACTGGGTTTCGGCTACCCGGCCGCCATGCGACTGGTGGTGATACCGCAGGGCATCCGGCGGGTGCTGCCGGCCCTGGTCAACCAGTTCATCGCGTTGCTGAAGGCATCGGCGCTGCTGTACTTCCTCGGATTGGTCGCCGGCCAGCGGGAGCTGTTCCAGGTGGGTCGAGACTTCAACGCGCAGACCGGCAGCCTTTCTCCCCTGGTGGCCGCCGGCGTGCTCTACCTGGCCCTGACCATCCCGCTGACGCACCTGGTGAACGTCGTCGATCACCGACTGCGGAGCGGCCGGCCCGCCGAACCCGAAGGTCCCATCGAACTGAACCCGGTGATCTCAAGCCAGGAGATGACATGACCGCCGGCGCCTCGCGTGAGCCGGTATCGCTGGCGGCCAAGGGGATCGAACTTTCGTTCGGCAAGCATCAGGTGTTGTGCGGCGTCGACCTCGACGTGCCGGCCGGTAGCACCACGGCGGTGATCGGCCCGTCCGGCTCAGGCAAGTCGACGATGCTGCGCACGCTCAACCGACTGCACGAGCCCGACGGCGGCGACATCCTGCTGGGCGGCCGATCGGTGTTGGCCGACGATCCCGACGCGTTGCGCCAGCGAATCGGCATGGTGTTCCAGCACTTCAACCTCTTCCCGCACCGCAGCGTGCTGGACAACATCACCCTCGCCCCACGCAGACTGCGCGGGATGTCGCCGGACGCCGCGAGCGAACTCGCGCTGGGGCTGCTGGACCGGGTCGGGCTGAAGAACAAGGCGGCGGCTCGCCCGTCGGCGCTCTCCGGCGGCCAGCAGCAACGGGTGGCGATCGCCCGGGCTCTGGCGATGCAGCCGCAGGTGATGCTCTTCGACGAGGCGACGTCGGCGCTGGATCCGGAATTGGTCAAGGGCATCCTGGCGTTGATCGCCGAACTCGGTGCCGACGGCATGACGATGGTGGTGGTCACCCACGAGATGGGCTTCGCGCGGTCGGCTTCCGACAGCGTCGTGTTCATGGACCGCGGCAAAGTCGTGGAATGCGGCCCGCCCGATCAGATCTTCGAGAACGCCGAGACCGAACGGCTGCAGAAGTTCCTATCTCAGGTGTTGTGACACCAACCTGTGCCGACTTGTCAACTCTCTTTACGGCCGCCGGTTAGACTGTCGAACTATGGCAGAGAGCAAAGCCGATACGCCGCAGGTGACGGCGATCGCTGAGGGCTTGCACCGCTCGCTGTCCAAGCTGTTTTCGATCCTGCGGCGCGGTGACATCAGCGGCGGCGGGACGACCAGCGAGCTGACCCTGGCGCAGCTCTCGATCCTGATCACGCTGCTGGACCGCGGGCCCATCCGGATGACCGAACTGGCCGCCGTTGAGCGGGTACGCACCCCCACCACCACGGTGGCGATCCGTCGCCTGGAGAAGATCGGCCTGGTCAAACGCAGCCGCGACCCCTCGGATCTGCGGGCGGTTCTGGTCGACATCACCCCGGAGGGCCTGGCCAGCCACCGCGAGTCGCTGGCCAACCGACACTCCGCCCTCGCGATGATGTTGAGCAAACTGAGCCAGGAAGACCTGGACACCCTGACCCGTGCGCTGGAACCGCTGGAGCGGCTGGCGACCTGCGACGCGATCGACGCGGCCTCGGCCGGCGAGTCGGGTTGCGCCATGGACTGCAATTGATGCCGAGTGCCCTGATCACCGGCGCCGGCGGCGGAATCGGTTCGGCGATAGCGGCTGCGCTGGCCCCCACCCATACCCTGCTGCTGGCGGGCCGGCCGTCGGCACGCCTGGATGCCGTCGCCGAAAAGCTCGGTGCCACCACCTGGCCGTTGGACCTGGCCGACACCGACGAGATCGAGTCGGCCACCGAGATCGTCGACGAACTCGACGTGCTGGTGCACAACGCCGGGGTGATGGTGCCCGGCCCGGCCGGGGAGTCCTACATCGAGGAGTGGCGAGCCACCTTCGAGGTCAACCTGTTCGGTGCGGTGGCCCTGACCCTGGCACTGCTGCCCGCGCTTCGGCAGGCCCGCGGTCACGTCGTGTTCATCAACTCCGGTGCCGGACAACGGGTTTCCCCCGGAATGGCCGCCTACTCGGCCAGCAAGTTCGCGCTGCGGGCGTTCGCCGACTCGCTGCGCAACGACGAGCCGACACTGCGCGTCACCACGGTCTACCCAGGCCGCGTCGACACCGACATGCAGCAAGACCTGGTCGCCTACGAAGGCGGTGAGTACGACCCGGCCCGCTTCCTGCGTCCGGACACCGTCGCCGAGGTGGTGGCCGCGTCGGTGCGCACCCCGGCCGAGGCGCAGCTACAGGAAGTGGTGGTCCGGCCGCGCTGATTCATCGGGTCGGCTGCCGCTGCACCCCGAACAGCTTGGTCTGTCCCTCCACACCCTTGAGGGCACGGGCTCCGACAAATGACCAGCCGTAGCCCGGTGCGTCGCCGATGGCCTCGCGTGCAGCCCCCTCCACCATGACCTCCCCGGGCGCGGCGACGCTGGTGACCCGGCTGGCCACGTTCACCGGACTGCCGAACCAATCACGGGCTCGGCTCACCGCCCACCCCGATGCGATACCGGCCCGCAGCTCCGGGAGTTCCTCGTCATCCGCAGCACGCTCGACCAACTGCAGCGTCGTATCGAGCAACTTCGCGGCGTCGGCAGAAACCAGCATCACCGAATCGCCGATCGTCTTGACCAGCCTCACGGGCGGGTGGACCACTTCGCGCGCCAGATCGGCAAGGCGTTCAACCAGTCCCACGAGTTCCTCCGGCGGCACCGCCTCACCAAGCCGGGTGAACCCGACCATGTCGGCGAAGGCCACCGCGAGCTGCCGCGCCCCGGGCAGCGCCACCCCGGCCGCCCGTTCACTGGCGTTGACCTCCTCGCCCTCCAGTACCCGTCGCAGCTGAACAAACAGGATGTCGCGAATCATGTTTCCCAGCAAGGGAATAACGGTCCTCACGATCTCCTCGTGGGCTTTCGCGACTTCCAGCTCGGTAAGGCCCGGGCGCATGATCGCCGATATCGTGCTGTACCGAAACGCCGGAACCGCACGGGAGATGCCGTCGGACAGCCGACGGATCATCAGCAGTACCTGGCCCGAATCCAGTCCGGCCCCGATGAGTTGCTGCAACCTCACGGCCGCTTCCGCGTCGGCCCGCAACAGCTGGGCGGCATCGGGGTCGTCCAGCCGCGGCAACCCCAGCGCACGTTCGATGCCCTGCAGAAGGTCCAGATCAATGCCGTGCGCGTCGCTGACCTCACGTTCCGACACGTACCTGCCGTCGTTGCCGAGCTCACGATGCGCCGGCATCAGCATCGGTGCGACCTCGGCCTGGATCTGGTCCAAGCCGAAGCCCTCCCCCAGCAGCCAGGCCACCAGCTCGGCCCGCTCGTCGCGTGCGCTGTCGTCGAGACCGTCAAGCAGACCCAGCTCCGCCAACGTCTCGCGGAACCTTCCGGTCTCGGCCTCCATCATGGCTCCCTAAACCTCCGTCACACCACCAGTTGACCAGTTGACCGGGCGCCGGGACTTCCGTCAACAACAACCGACGGCAAACGGAGGCCAACTCAGCCGGTGATCCCCGCCCGAACCTGGTCGGCGACCCTGACCGCCTGATCAGACATGATCCCGGTGGTGCACGCCAACACCTCGATGGACGCGTTGGCCTTGGCGGTGACCACATGCGAACACGTCGAGTGGTCGGACACCCGGTTGGTCCGCACCGCGAAACCGTCGCCCGCCTCGGACAGCGTCTGCACGTACCACTGCTCGTCGGCCTGGCCGGCCAACGTCAGGTTGACCTGCTCACCGGCACAGTTCTGCCACGCCTGACCGGTCTCACTCACGAACGCTGTGGCGGCTTCCTCGGTGGGGAACGCCGCGATCGCCGTCGTCACGCGCACCCGGACCGGACCGGTGGTGTCGCTGGTCAGCGTCCGGATGTCGATCCCCCGGTACGAACTGCCCTGGTAAGTCGACTGGGTGCCCGGATAGACCGCTCCGACACAGGCCCGCTCGGTGGACACGTAGTTCTGCAGCGAGGTGGAGCTGTCGGTGACGGTCAGCGACGGATTCCGCAGTCCCGGCCCGGCGAACATGTCGTTGAGCGCAGCGGGATCGGGCTGAAGAGCGGCGAGGTCGCCGGCCTCGACCGGGGCGGCAACGGCCGGCGCGGCGAGCGCCAACCCGGTCGCGGCGATGACCGTGGCGAACATGCCGAGAGTGTGTGAATCGCGCATGGGGAAGCGGGCCTTTCGTCGACGAGGTCGGGAGGTTTTCGGGGCTACGCGAGGTTCCGGACGATCTGGGAGCGCAGGCTGCGCCCCTTGCCGCCGGAGTTGGTGTCGGTGCAGAGGCGGACGTCGACGATGTAGTTGTTCTTGGCCTGCAGCAGCCGCTCGCAGCCGGCGGTGCCCTTCATCGGATTGGTGAACAGGTTGGTGAACAGCTCCAACCCACCCACGGTGGGGTTCGAAACCTTCAGGTCGTAGGTCATGCCGTTGGTGTACTCGGCGGTGAATGCCGTTCCCTTGCAGTTCTTCCAAGTGGCGGCCTGGTCATTGAGGTAGGTCTGAGCGGACTTGGCATCGGGGAACTCGGCGACGGCCTGAACCACGTTGGGAGTCACCTCGCCGTCGCTCGACCGCAGGGTCTGCACGACGATGTCGGTGTATCCCGAACCGTCGTAGCCGGCCGCCGATCCCGGGGAATACACGACAGTGCAGTTGGCCGGCGTGACGGTGGGCGTGGTCATCGGGCGGGTGGCGGATTCAGAGCTGATCACCTGCATCGGGGTGTCCAGACGCTCACTGATCTCATCCGCCGAGACCAGAGCGGCAGCCAGATCGGCCTGCTTGGGGGCCGCGTGTGCACTTGCTCCGGTAAATCCGCCCGGGCCGTTCAAGGCGACTCCGATCAATGCCACGACCGACCCTGCCACCACTGCGGCTATCTGAATACGCATCCCAACCCATTCCGTTTCACCATGTGACTGATCCGCGACCGGCGGCCGGGGCTGTGGGCATGCTAACCCGATATTCATCGCAGACCGCAGGCGAATCCGCATTGCGATGTGGTTCTATTCCGTGGAGGAACGGCCACAACTCCAACGTTAAGGACGTGCAATGCAACGGGACCACACCGACCGGCGGAGCTTCGGTTACCTGGCGCTCGCGATCGTGACCTGCGCCGCCGGGACACTGGCAGTGCTGCCCGGCCGGGCCGCGGCCACCCCCGGAGCCCCCGGGATCGACAGCATCAGCACCGTCGATCTGGCTGCCCTGCAGCTCACGTCCACCGACACGGCGCCCATCGTCAAGTGGCCGTCCGACCCGCCACCGGAGATGACGGTGTACAAGACCCAGACCGCGCCGGTGGCCGGGTCGGCCGGCACCTCCGACGCTCAGTGCGCCACCGCGGTCTACGCCGGGCTGGACAGCACCTACAGCGGCAGCGGGTACACCGGACTGAACTACCAGGAACTCACCGGATTCGGCTCCAAGAACAGCTATTCGGTGGTCTCGGTGGCATCGAGCTACGACGACGACAACGCCGCGGCCAACATGGTCGCCAACACAATCCAGAAGTGGACCGACTGTAACCGCAAGAAGGTGACCGGCGACCTCAGCGGCTCGAGCGAAACCCGGACCATCAATAACGTGGTCTCCACGCCGGACGACATCTACCTCGTCAACAACATCGCCGAAGGCGGCGCCTGCTCGCACGCCATGACCTCGCAGGGCAACGTGGTCGTCGAGGTTTCGGCGTGCCGCACCAACATCGGCCTGGTCAAGCAGGGACTCCAGCTGGCCAACAAGATGCTGGTCAAGCTGCCATGAGGAATCGACTGATCGTCGCCTGCTGCGTCGGGTTGGCCGCCTGGGGGCTCGCCGGTTGCGACGGAGACGACTCCGACCGAGACAGCGGCGCCGCGGTGGCGCCCGCCGCCGCCCCGAGTGTTCAGCAGGACCCCATCGCGCCCTCGGTGCCCACCACTGCGCCGAGCGAAGCCACCACGACCCCGGCGGCCGGACCGCGATTGGTGACGCCGGGCAAGCTCGGCGCGCTGTTGGTGCCCATCGAGGAGCTGAACGATCTGGTCGGCACGAAGCTGGGTTTCGAGACGGTGTTCACCCGGCCGGGCACGCCGGCCGGCGGACTCGGTGACAAATCGGGGTGCGCGGTGCTGTTCGGCTCCAACACCGACAGCTACGCCAACGAGTACACCGCCTTCCGCCGCGTCAGTGTGCGGGACGGTGAGGACAGCTCCCAGCACTTCGTCGCCCAGGAAGTGGCGACCTTCGCCGATGTCGCCACCGCGACCGAGAACTTCGGTAAGGCGTTCGACAAGAACGCCCTAGCCGGCTGTGACGGTGCCGTGGTTCACCGTCAGGGCGACGACGACCGCATCACCTGGCGGCTCAACCTGGCCGGCGTCACCGCCGACACCGCACGGTGGACGCTGACCCAGCTAGCCGACAGCAAACCCAACGACTGGACCTGCGCGCATGAGGCGCGGACCCGCAGCAACGTCGAATTCACCGTTACGGTCTGTCAATTCGGCAACGCGGCACCGGCCGCGACAGCGATCGGCAACCAGATCGCCGATTGGATTCCACAACCGTGACCGGCACGCGAGAAGATGGAGCAGCCATGAAGACACCCCAGGGACTGCTTATTGCGGTTGGCGTCGCATGCCTCGGCACGCTGATCGCCGGATTGCTTCCCGCCGCCGCGGCCGACTCGACCGACGCATATGTGCCTGCCGGCAAGGTCGAGTCGCTGTTGTTGTCGGCCGACGAGATCGGCGATGTCCTCGGCGTGACGTTCGAATGGCAGAAGGACAACCGACGGCCCTACAAATCCGATGACCTGGGCAAAGATTCGGCGTGCGCGCTGCTGACCGGTCCCGACGTCGAGACATTCGGGCGGGACTACACCGGCTACCGATTCCAGGCGGACCGGGACAAGGCCGAGAAATGGGAATTCACCGTTCAGCAGCGGGTGGCGGCCTACGCCGATTCGGACGCGGTGACGCAGGCCTTCGGCAAGGCGTTCAACAAGGGCGTTATGGCCAAGTGCAACGGCACCGTAGCCACGAACAAGGACACCGACGTGCAGTGGCGGTTCCGGATCAAGTCGATCAGCCCCACCGGCGCACGGTGGACGGAGGATCAGCTCGTGGACGACGAGCCCATCGGATACGGCTGCTCGAACGTCGCCGGGGTGGCCCGCAATGTGCTTTACAGCGTGAAGGTGTGTCAGTACGGCAACGGTGGGCCCGCAGCGGCCACCATGGCCGAGCGCATCGCCACGCAGGTGGCCGGCGTCCGCGTCTGATTCGACCATCGACTCGGACCTCATGGCAACGCACCGCATCGCATCCCTCACCGGGTGGCTGCGCGGCGAGTTCGGCCGACTCAAACTGCGCCAGCTGCGAGCGGTCGCGGCCGCACTGATTGTCGCTGTCGCAGGGCTTTTCGGCGGGCTGGACACCGTCAACACCGGCCCCACCGTGTTCGCCGCCGACGAACCGCACAGCGACGGGCAGTTCACGCTGACGATCGCGCGGGCCGCCGTCGTCGACGAGCTGCGCGCCGGGCGGCGGGTCGTGGCACGGGCCGAACCAGGCCGGCGCTACCTCGGGGTGGTGACCACTGTTCGCAATGACGGGACGATCCCGGGCCGGCTGCTCGGCGAGCTGCAACTGCGCGACCACCCGGACAGCACCCCGGTCGGGGTGTTCCGGATGAACGACGGCTCGCCTGCCACCTCGCTCGGGCCGGGTCTGCGTGAGCAACTGGTGTTCGTGTGGCGGGTGCCGGACGGCGAGTTTCAGACGGGCACCGAGGTGACCTTGCGGGTCGCCCGAAAACGCTTCACCGAACTGCTGGTCACCTACGGCAAGAATTGGGTGGACAGCCCCACCGACTATGCCGAGATCACCCTGCCGGTGACCGTCAAATGAGGACGCCGATCACCCGATCACGCCGGACGCTGCTGGCCGCGGCGCCGATCGTCGTCGCCGCCGCCCTACTGTGGCAACACCTTCCGGACAGCACCCAGGTCTACGGGCCGTTCGACGTCCCCGGCCGGTTCGGCGCCGCGGCCAGCGGTCGGGCCCTGACGGTCACCGTCGACGACGTGCAGCTTGCCACGGAGGTCTTCGGTGCGGCCAGGATGTCGACGGGGCCGACGGTCACCGCGGCGGGCCGTTGGGTGGTGGTCAGTGCGACCGTGTCGGCGACCCTGCAGTCGGTGCTGCCCAGCGTCGAACTTCGGGTCGGCCCCAACACCTACCGGCCGTCGGACCGATTCTTCGCCTACACGTTGAGTGGGCGGGTCGATCCGGGGATCAGCCAACGCGGCAATTGGGTGTTCGACGTTCCGCCCGAGTTGTTCGATCCACCCGGAGCGGACCCGTTCGATCTTCTGGTGTGGCCGGGCCTCGACGATCGCCTGGACAACCGGCTGGTCATCAACCTGCGCGGCCACCTCACGCCGCAGTCCACCGCCATCGCGTTGACCGCTCCAGAGCTGACCGGATGACCGCCCACTCGCTGAACCTTTGGCAGCGCAACGTGATCGGCCTGATCGTCGCCGTTGTGGCCGCGGTGGTCCTCGGTGTCACCGAGCTCTATCCCGACTGGTCCGCCTACCGCGCCGGTATCACCCCGGCCCGGGTTGTTGCCAAAGGCGAGACGGTGAGCGCCTACGGCCAGACCTGGCGACTCGGCTCGATCCGTCACCTCAACACGGTGGCACCGGGGCCGGCTGGGTCCTTGCCGCCGCACACCGCGTTAACGGTCGTCACCATCGAGCGGACCGGGACGCCCCCATCCGGGGAGTGCACCGCCGTCATGACCGATGGGCGGCGGCGCTGGCAGGCCGGGCTCAGCACTGGCCGGGCGCCGCTGGTCGACGGGAGCACCGACCGATGCACCCGCCCCGGGCCCCTGCAGCTGAGCTTCCTGCTGCCATCCGACGGGGTTCCCACCGCCGTGGACCTGATCGACAGCAACGGCGCCATCATGCTGCGAATCATGTTGTGAACCCAAGGTTTCAGCGGTAGCGGCGCGTAGGTTCGCCCGGCGCACACAGTAGCCGAACATCGCGGCGACCAAAGCGATGCGCAGCGGCTGCACGATCAGCTGCGAGATCAGGCTCAGGGTTCCGCCGTACGCCGACCAGAACTCCGGGCCGTGCGGTCCGAGAAGGCTTGCCATACCCCGGAACAGGTAGCCCTCGGTCAATTGACTGCGGTAGTAGCTGCCCTGCATGTCCAGCCACGCCAACGCGAGATAGGCCAACACGTACGCCGACAAGCCGACCGGACCGCCGTGGACGATCAGCCGAGCGGCATCGACAATCGGCCCGAATCGTCCGGTCTTGGACTTCGCGTACTCGGTTGCCCGGGCGCGCAACGGTTCCGGCGCATGCTGCCATCGCTGGGTCACGCCGGCCGCGACTGCCCGGCTGTCGCCGGCGGGTTCGTCGCCGGCCCCGACGGCACGCCGCAGCACGCTCGGCCAGTCGGTCTTCGTCGTCACCCCGTAGACGATCCCGGCGGCGGCCAGCCAGATCAGCGGGACCGCTGCCCCACCGAAGGCCGTCCGCAGCAACCACATCGCCCACTGCCACACCGTCTGCAACGGCTCAAACTGCGAGAACGCCTCCTGACGGAGTCCGTCGAACCACACCACAAGCCGGCGGTGGCTGAACCATTCGCCCGGTTTGATCAGGACGGTGATTCCGGCCGCCAGCGAGAAGGTCAGCACCAGGAACACCCACAGTGCGTCGATGTAGACTCGCGCCGCGGTCAGTAAGGCAGGCAACCGACTACTGAAGTGCGCCAGCAGGAATCGGGCCACCAGCGCAACACCGACCACCACCCAGGTGACCCGGGAGATCGGCAGGACGTCCACGCTGAGCCCGCTCATCGCGTCGGCGACCCGGTAGGTCAACGCCTGGCGCTGATAAGACAGCCAGTCCTCTTTGAACATCTGCCAGCCGAGATAGATCGCGAAGAACGGCACGATCACGCCGGTGAACATGTCCACACTGCGCAGCGGCCTCGGCGGCAGCGCTGCCAACGCCGGGATTCCGCGCCGCAGCACCAGGAACATCGCTACGTAGGAACCCAATTGCGCCAACCCGGCGCCGGGCATGATCAGTGCCGCCCACAGCGGATTGCTGTGTCCGGCCCAGGCGGCCGCGGCGATCACCACGCGGCGGGCCACCAGCCCGGTGAGGTAACAGGCGGCAAGCTGCGGCCAGTACCGCCACCACAACGTCAGGGGCGTCAGTATCTCGCGCAACACCGGCATCGGGTTCACACCACCAGGTTGACCAGCCGGCCGGGCACCACGATCACCTTCTTCGGGATGGCTCCGGACAGGAACGCCTGCACCTTCTCATCGGCCAATGCCGCGGCCTTGATGGTGTCCTGGGCCGCGTCGGCGGCCACCGTGACCAGGCCGCGTTTTTTACCGTTGACCTGAACCGGGTAGTCAACGGTGTCGGTCACCAGGTAAGCCGGGTCGGCCACCGGGAAGGGGCCGTGCGCCAGCGAAGCCTCGTGTCCGAGCCGCCGCCACAGTTCCTCCGCGAGGTGCGGAGCCAGCGGTGCGAGCAGCTGCGCCAGCGGCTCGACGGCCGAACGCGGAACCCCTTCGCGATGCTCCTTGGTCAGGTGATTGGTGTACTCGATCAGCTTGGCCGCCGCGGTGTTGTTGCGCAGTGCCGCATAATCTTCCGACACCCCCACGATGGTGCGGTGAAGCAGTCGCAGTGTCTCGGTGTCCGGTTCGCCGTCGAGCACCCGGGTCTCGCCGGTCTCCTCGTCGACAACCAGTCGCCACACCCGCTGCAGGAAACGATGGGCACCCACAACGTCCTTGGTGGCCCACGGCCGCGACATGTCCAGCGGACCCATCGACATCTCGTAGACCCGCAGGGTGTCGGCGCCGTAGCTGTCGCAGATCTCGTCGGGTGATACCGAATTCTTCAGGCTCTTACCCATTTTGCCGTATTCGGCGAAGACTTCCGTGTCACCGTCGGCGCCCGGGAGATAGAACTTCCCGTCGCGTTCCACGACATCGGCGGCCGCCGCATAGGACCCACGGGCGTCGGTGTAGGCAGCGGCCTGGATGTAGCCCTGGTTGACCAGGCGGCGGTATGGTTCGCGCGAGCTGACGTGCCCCAGGTCGTAGAGCACCTTGTGCCAGAACCGGCAGTACAGCAGGTGCAGCACCGCATGCTCGGCACCGCCGACGTAGAGGTCCACTCCGCCCGGATCATTGGGACCGTGCTCGGCCGGCCGCGGTCCCATCCAGTAAGCCTCGTTCTCGGGAGCGCAGAACTGGTCGGCGTTGTTCGGGTCGGCGTAACGCAGTTCGTACCAGGAGCTTCCGGCCCACTGCGGCATGACATTGGTGTCACGGGTGTAGGGCTGCAGTCCGTCGCCGAGGTCCAACTCGACATGCACCCAGTCGGTCGCCTTGGCCAGTGGGGGGGAGGGTTCACTGGACGCGTCGTCCGGGTCGAACAGCACCGGTGAGTAGTCGGCGACGTCGGGCAGCTCGACCGGCAGTGCCGCGGAGTCCAGTGGGTGGGCACGGCCGTCGGCATCGAAGACGATCGGGAACGGCTCGCCCCAGTACCGCTGCCGGGCGAAAAGCCAGTCCCGCAACTTGTATTCGATGCGCGCCCAGCCGCGGCCCTGCTCCTCCAGCTGTTCGGTCATGGCCTTCTTGGCGTCCCCGACGGCCATACCGTCCAGCGGGCCGGAATTGACCAGAGTTCCCTCACCCGCGTATGCGGCTTCCGAAATATCCCCACCGGCAATGACTTCCACCACCGGAAGGCCGAATTCGGCGGCGAACTCCCAGTCACGCTGGTCGTGCCCGGGAACCGCCATGATGGCGCCGGTGCCGTACCCGGCCAGCACGTAGTCGGCGATGAAGATCGGCACCTGCTGACCGTTGGCCGGGTTGGTGGCGTAACTACCCAGGAAAACACCGGTTTTGGTCTTGTTCTCCTGGCGTTCCAGATCGGACTTCGCCGCGATCGCCTTCCGGTAGTCGGCGACGGCCGCCGCGGGAGTGGCTGCTCCGAAGGTCCAACGTTCATCCACCCCGCCCGGCCACTCGGCGACCACCAGCCGGTCGACCAGGTCATGTTCGGGTGCGAGCACCAGGTAGGTGGCGCCGAAGAGCGTGTCCGGGCGGGTGGTGAACACCTCGATGTCCACCGTGTCTCCGTCGGTGGTGGTCGCGCCGAACAGCGCCGCCGCACCGGTGGAGCGTCCGATCCAGTTGCGCTGCATGGTTTTGACCTTCTCCGGCCAGTCCAGCAGTTCGAGGTCGTTGAGCAATCGGTCGGAGTACGCCGTGATTCGCATCATCCACTGCCGCAACCGCTTCCGGAACACCGGAAAATTGCCGCGGTCGCTTCGCCCGTCGGCGGTCACCTCTTCGTTGGCCAACACGGTGCCCAGGCCCGGGCACCAGTTGACCATCGAGTCCGTGCGGTAGACCAGCCGGTGGCCGTCGATGACGTCGGCGCGCTCACCGGCCGACAGCTGCGCCCAGTCCCGGCCGTCGTCGAGGGTGCGCGCACCGGAGTCGAATTCGGCGATCAGCTCGGAGATCGGGCGCGCCTTGTCCGCGCTGGTGTCGAACCAGGCGTTGTAGATCTGCAGGAAGATCCACTGCGTCCATTTGTAGAAGTCGACGTCGGTGGTCGAGAAGCTGCGCCGGCTGTCGTGACCGAGGCCGAGGCGGCGCAGCTGCCGTCGGAAGTTCTCGATGTTGGCCTCGGTGCGGATGCGCGGGTGGGTGCCGGTCTGCACCGCGTACTGCTCGGCGGGCAGGCCGAACGCGTCGAAGCCCAGGGCGTGCAGCACGTTGTGGCCGGTCATCCGGAAATAGCGGGCGTAGACGTCGGTGGCGATGTAGCCGAGCGGGTGCCCGACGTGCAGCCCGTCCCCGGACGGGTAGGGGAACATGTCCTGGACGAACATCTTGTCGGCGGGTACCGCCGAGCCGTCGGTCGGCGCCAGCGAGCCGACCGGGTTGGCGACGTTGAAGGTGCCCGTGCGCTCCCAGTGCTCCTGCCAGGCGCCTTCGATCCGCCCGGCCAGCGCCGCCGTGTAGCGATGACGGGGCGCTTGATCGCTCGGGTCGCCGGGTACCTGGGTGGTCGGGGCTTCGTTCACCTCAACAGGGTAAAGGGCGGGGTTCGGCGGGCCGCTCGCCACAGCTTGGTCTCGGTTGCATTGCGGGCCGATGAGGGCTTCGTTCCAGGTCGGTTGCGGCGCTGGCGGGCGCGCCACCTGCTGGTTACCGTCGATCCAAGGTCGGGGCACCATCGCCCGATCCGCCCTGGAAGGACCTGAGGAGATGACGAACACCGTCCGCCGCTGGCGGCTACTGGTCGGCTGCGCCGCTGTCGCAGCAGCGGGCTTGGGCGGTCCGGTCGCCGGCGCCGACCCTCTGCAACCGGTACAGCCCAACCCCTATGGCCCGGCCGCCCAGCCGGCCTCCCAACCGGCCGCCGTGCCGGCGACCGCCCCCCTGCAGGGGGTTCCGCGGCTGGTGGCACCCGGTCCGGCAGCACCCGGACCGGCTGCCGTGCCGGGATACCCGGCGGCCGCCCCGGCACCGGTGCCGCAGAGCGCCCTGCTGCCGGCCACCTCCGGCACGTTGCGCGACTATTTCGCCGCCAAGAAGGTGCAGTTGGAGCCGCAACAGGCCACCGGCTTCACCGCGTTCAACATCACGTTGCCGATGCCGGCGGGCTGGTCCCATGTGCCCGACCCCAACGTGCCCGACGCGTTCGCGGTGATCGCCGACCGCCGAGGCGGATCGCTGTACACGCCCAACGCGCAGGTGGTCGTCTACCGGCTGGTCGGCCAGTTCGACCCGAAGGAAGCCATCACCCACGGGTTCGTCGACAGCCAGCAGATGATGGCCTGGCAGACCACCAACGCGTCCCTGGCCGAGTTCAACGGCTTCCCGTCCTCGGTGATCGAAGGCACCTACCGCGACGCCGACATGACCCTCAACACCTCCCGGCGTCACGTGATCGTGCCGGCGGACGGCTCCAGCTATCTGGTCTCGCTGACCGTGACCACCGGGGCCGGTCGTGCCGTCGGCAACGCGCCGGCGACCGACGGGATCATCAACGGTTTCCATGTCGGTCCACGCGACGCCGAACCGGCCGGGGTGACCCATCTGCCCGACGCCCCGCACGGGCCCGCACCGGCGGTCCCGGCGCAACCCCGGGCGGGCGCCGCCGGCTGACCGCCGGCCTCGTATCCTGGAGCCCATGCTGATCATGGGTGTGCTGTGCCTGGTTGCAGCGGTGGTGTCGCTGGCGTTCGGAGTCCGGACCCTGGCGCGGCCGCTCACCGGTGACCCGGAACAACTGGTGCTGCGTGCGGTCGCCCCGGCCCAGGTCGCGGTCGGGGTGATTCTGGCCGTGGGCGGTGTGCTGGTGCTGGCCGGCCCGCCCGCGATGGCACTGCTGGCGCTGATCATCTCGATCACCGGCGCGCTGGGCATCCTGGCCGCCGGCGCCTGGCAGGGAGCCCGCTTCGCGGCGCGCCAATCCGCCGCCGCAGCGGCCGGAGGTTGCGGGTCCGGGTGTGGTTGCGGTGACGTTGCGCCCGCCGAGCCCGCCGGCTGCGGCGCCGGCTGCGGGTGCGGTGACAGCGCCCCGCCGGAGCCCGAGCCGGCGTCGGGTTGCGGCAGCGGCTGCGGCTGCTCCTAAACGTGTGGGCCCAGCCGGCCCGCGTCAGTTGCGGCTGATGTCGATCGGGTGGGTGGCCAGCAGTGCCGTCGGCCAGGGCTGCCGGCGCAACGCTCTGCCCCACAGATCCACCCGCGGAGGCACCATCACGTCGGACGGCAACGCCGACAACACGATCCAGTCGTCTCGCTCGATCTCGCCCTCGAGTTGACCGATGGTCCAGCCGGCGTAACCGGCGAAGATCCGCACACCTTCGACGTGGGGGGCGATCGACTCCGGGTCGGCGTCCAGGTCGACCATCACCAATCGGCCGTCGATGTGTCGCAGTCCCGGTACGCCATTGGGTTCGGCCCCGACTCGCAACAGGCCGACGCACAGTGCCGCATCGCGTTTCACCGGTCCGCCGACAAACATGGTCTTGGGCTTGCTGGCCAGCTCGGACCACTGCGGCAGCACGTTGTAGACCGCGGTCTCACTGGGCCGGTTGAGCACTACGCCCAGGGTTCCGCCGTCGTTGTGCTCGACCACGTAGATCACGGTGCGGCGAAACGTGGGCTCGAGCAGGTCTGTGTTGGCCAGCAGCAATGTGCCGGCCCGCACCCGATGCGCTGCGGGCGCGACGTAGTCCTCGGGGTCTTCGGGTTGCGCCACCCTCCCATAATGTCACCCGGGCCCGGTGTTCGTTGTGCGCTGTGCCGAACACCAAGGGACCTCGAAGATTTGTACTCTGGTCTGGGGTCGGCACCGCAGTAACAGCCGCCCACGTCCGGAAGTAGGTCTTGTGGTGGACACCCCTGCACCCGCAACGCTGTGGCGCTCGGCGCGCAGCCTTCCGGACTTCTGGCGCCTGTTGGAGCTGCGGGCCGCAAGCCAGTTCGGGGACGGGCTGTTTCAGGCCGGGCTGGCCGGCGCACTGCTGTTCAACCCGGACCGGGCCGCCGCCCCGTGGGCGATCGCCGCGGCGTTCGCCGTGTTGTTCCTGCCGTATTCGGTGTTGGGCCCGTTCGCCGGCGCGCTGCTGGATCGCTGGGACCGGCGTTCGGTGCTGGTGGTGGCCAACCTCGCCCGCCTGGCGCTGGTGATCGGGATCGCGGCGCTGTTGGCGGCCGGAACCGGTGATGTACCGGTGCTGTGCGCGGCCCTGATCGCCAACGGATTCACCCGGTTCATCGCCTCGGGACTGTCGGCAGCGCTGCCGCACGTGGTGCCCCGCGACCAGGTCGTCACGATGAACGCATTCGCGATCGCAACCGGTGCGGTGGCGGCTTTCCTGGGCGCCAACTTCATGCTGGTCCCCCGCTGGCTGGTGGGCTCCGACGACCGCGGCGCGGCGTCGATCATCGGGGCCGTGGCGATCCCGGTCACGATCGCGCTGGTGCTCTCGCTGCGCCTCGGAGCTCACGTGCTCGGACCCGACGACACCAAGCGCGCCATCCACGGCTCGGTGTTCTACGCGGTGACGACGGGCTGGCTGCACGGCATCCGGACGGTTCGGGACCGGCCCACCGTGGCCGCCACGCTGTCCGGGCTGGCCGCGCACCGAATGGCGTTCGGCATCAACACCCTGCTGGTACTGGTGCTGGTGCGCCACGTCGGCGAGCACACGGTGTCCGGCCTGGGAACCACGGCGTTGTTCGTCGCCTCGGCCGGAGTCGGGTCATTTCTGGCCGCCCTGCTCACGCCACCGGCAGTGCACCGCTGGGGCCGGTACGCCACCACCAACGGGGCGCTGGCCGCGGCGGCGGTGATTCAGCTGGCCGCCGTCGGCCTGTACCTGCCGGTGCTGGTGTTGTGCGGATTCCTGCTCGGGGTGGCGGGGCAGGTGGTCAAGCTGTGCGCTGACACCGCCATGCAGATCGACGTCGACGACGCCCTGCGCGGACATGTGTTCGCCGTGCAGGATTCGCTGTTCTGGGTGTCGTTCATCATCGCGGTGGCCGGCGCCGCCGCGGTGGTGCCGCCCAACGGCCAGGCCCCGTCGCTGATCGCGGTCGGCACGGTGCTGTATCTCGCCGGCCTGGCCGGGCACGCCCTGATGGGGCGCCGGCGTGAATCGGTGGGCTTAGGGTACGGGGATGGCCGAAACTGAACCGATCGTCGCCGACCTGGCGGCCGAAAGCGACGACCTCGACGCCCTGGTGGCGCCCCTCACCGACGGGCAATGGGGCACTCCCACGCCGGCGGCGGGCTGGACCATCGCCCATCAGATCGGTCACCTGCTGTGGACCGACCGGGTGTCGTTGACCGCCATCACCGACGAGGCCGGGTTTGCTGCCGCACTCAGCGAGGCGATGAAGGATCCGGCCGGATTCGTCGATGCCGCAGCCGCCGAGCTGGCGGAGCTGCCGCCGGCCGAACTGCTGGCGGACTGGCGGTCGACCCGGGCCCGGCTGCACGCGGCCCTGCTGGAGGTTCCCGACGGCCGCAAGCTGCCGTGGTTCGGCCCGCCGATGAGCGCGGCCTCGATGGCCACCGCGCGGCTGATGGAGACCTGGGCGCACGGCCTGGACGTCGCTGACGCGCTCGGAGTCCGCCGGCCGGCCACCGCCCGGTTGCGTTCGATCGCACACCTGGGGGTGCGGACCCGCGACTTCGCGTTCACCGTCCACAATCTGACCCCGCCGGCCGAACCGTTTCACGTGGAACTGCACGCCCCCGGCGGCGGTGTCTGGGCCTGGGGGCCAGTGAACGCCGAGCAGCGGGTTGTCGGGTCGGCCGAGGATTTCTGCTTCCTGGTCACGCAGCGTCGCGCGCCCGGAGAGCTGGATCTGGTCGCGCATGGCGCTGATGCGCAGCGCTGGCTGGAGATCGCTCAGGCCTTCGCGGGGCCTCCCGGCTCCGGTCGATGAGCGCCTGCGCGAAGAGAGCCGGAGCCGCATAGGAACCGCCGGGGGCGCTGAGCGCGCCAGCGCGAAGAGCAGCCCGGCCGTATCAGTAACCGCCGGGGGCGCTGAGCGCGCTCAGAACCAGGCCATGACTCCGCCCAGGATCATGTCGGCCGAGTTCAGCAGTGCCTGGAACATGTTCACGTCGGCGGTGTCGATCATGTGGTACGTCGTGTTTCCGATCACCTGATCGGTGGCACTGGCGATCTCCTCCGGCGACAGGCCCAGGTAGGCGAGGTGGTCGCTGAACATGCCGGCCATCTGCTGGCCGTTATCCCAGTTCGCGAAGCCGTCGCTCGACAGGGAGTAGACATCTGTCGTGAACAGATCACTCGGGGTCACCAGGCCGATGACCGAGTCGATGTGCATCATCTCGGCGAACTGATAGACCATCTGGATCACGTCGTCGTGCCAGGACTCCGGCACCCATTGCAGCAGCGTCGCCATGAACCCGCTCAGGAATCCGCCGTCTGCGGCGCTGTCCCCGACCATCACGAAATGCAGTGCTTCCAAGGGCATGTCGGGAAACTGCTGATGGAGTTGTTCGGCGGCCAGCCCCGCCGTGACGTTGGCCTGCGAATAGCCGAAGATGTACAGCGGGTCTTCGGCACTGAACCCGCCGGCTTCCCACCGCTGCGCGATTGCGTCAACCAGAATCTGGGTGCCCCCACTGATGCTCGCGTTCAGGTCGGAGGTCTCGGGCACCTGCAGGAACGTCGCGGTGCCGTCTTCTGGGAATCCGTTCGGCTCCAGATACAGACTCTTGCTCAGGTCGAGCCAGTCCTGGTTCATCGCCGGGATCATGACCAGGGCTTCGCTGAGCAGGTCGAAGTCGAAGTGCGCGGCGTGGGCCGCCGGTGCCGGGCCCCCGGTCACGCCCCCAAGTAGCAACGGCACCGCCAGCAGGCCGCCCACTGCCGTCGTGTTCATGACGCGTCCCCCGTCATCCGCGGGCTCCCGACCGCTCGTTCACCGGTGCTGATACGCACAAGCAGGTGCCGGCCCGCAGACGCGAACCGGGCAGATTTCACATTAACATCAGGCGGATGCCTGGTCTACTTTCATGATCGTTAATTCCCGTTCGCGGATAGTGCTCCGGGGAAGCGCCGGTGGCCCTTACAAGATCGTGGCTCCATCGGCGGCGCCGTCACCGTCGGAATCGGTGAGTTTGACGTCCCAGCGGCCGTCCCCATCGGTGTCGACGTAGGCCGCTGCGTACCCACCCGAGGCGTCGCCGATCAGCACCCGATCGGCCAGCCCGTCGCCATCGGAGTCGAGCAGCAGATCGACGGCCCGGCCGTCACCGTCGAAGTCCACCAGCGGGCCCCCGCTGTGCTCGACGCCGTCGAGCCCCAACCAACGCAGCCCACCAGATCGGCCCGCTGGACCTGCCGAGGCGCCCTGCCCCCAGGTGCCGGATCCATCGTCGGTGAAGTAGGCCTCGGGGATGCCGTCGTCGTCGAGGTCGCGCACCAGGTGATCGGCCACCCCGTCACCGTCGAGATCCATCAGCGCGTCGTCGCGCAGCCCATCACCGTCGAAATCGAGGCTGATCGCATCGGCCAGCCCGTCCCCGTCCAGATCGAGATCGGGAGGCCGGGTCCACATCGTCGCGGCGCCATCGCCGTCGCCCAGGCAGTAGTCCATACCCACCTCAGACGTGAGTTCGCCGCTAGCGGTTCCCCTGGGTCTGCCACCAGGCCAGCAGTTCCGCGGTCGCCTCCTCGCGGGAGAGCGGACCCCGCTCCAGGCGAAGTTCCTTGAGGTAGCTCCACGCCCGTCCCACCTGAGGGCCGGCCGGGATGTCGAGCAGCGTCATGATCTCGTTGCCGTCCAGATCCGGCCGCACCCGCTGCAGGTCCTCCTGCTCGGCCAGCACGGCGATCCGCTCTTCCAGCTGGTCGTAGCTGGCCTGCAGGCGCGCCGCCCGCCGCTTGTTGCGGGTGGTGCAGTCCGCGCGGACCAGCTTGTGCAGCCGGCTCAGCAGCGGCCCGGCATCGGTGACGTAGCGCCGCACCGCCGAGTCCGTCCACTTGCCGTCGCCGTAGCCGTGGAACCGCAGGTGCAGGTAGACCAGCTGCGAGACGTCGTCGACCATCTGCTTGGAGTACCGCAGCGCCCGCATTCGCTTGCGGGTCATCTTGGCGCCCACCACCTCGTGATGGTGAAAGCTCACCCCGCCGTCGGCCTCATGGCGCCGGGTGGCCGGCTTGCCGATGTCATGCAGCAGCGCCGCCCAACGCAGCACCAGGTCGGGGCCCCCGTCCTCGAGGTCGATCGCCTGCCGCAGCACCGTCAACGAATGCTGGTAGACGTCCTTGTGCTGGTGGTGCTCATCGATCGCCATGCGCATGGCACCGATCTCCGGCAACACCACCTCGCCCATCCCGGTGGACACCATCAGGTCGATACCGGCGACCGGGTCACTCCCCAGCAACAGCTTGTCCAGTTCGGCGGCCACCCGCTCGGCGGTGATACGGGACAACTGCGGCGCCATGTCCTCGATCGCCGCGCGCACCCGCGGGGCCACCGTGAAGCCGAGCTGCGCGACGAATCGCGCCGCCCGCAGCATCCGCAGCGGGTCGTCTCCGAAGGAGTCCTGCGGCGCGGTCGGGGTGTCCAACACCCCGGCGCGCAACGCCGCCATGCCCCCCAGCGGGTCGATGAACTCCCCCGGGCCGGCCGGGGTGATGTGAACTGCCATCGCATTGGCGCTGAAATCGCGGCGCACCAGATCTGCCTCGAGCGAATCACCAAAGCGCACTTGAGGATTGCGCGAAACCCGGTCGTACTGGTCGGCGCGGAAGGTGGTGATCTCCACCCGCTGCCCACCAAAGGCGGCGCCGATGGTGCCGAACTCGATGCCGGTGTCCCACATCGCCTCGGCCCGGCTCCGCAGAATGCGCTGCACGGCTTCGGGGTGGGCGTCGGTGGTGAAGTCCAGATCCGGGCTCGGCCGCCCCAGCAGCGCATCGCGGACCGACCCGCCGACCAGGTACAGCTGGTGGCCGGCCGCGTCGAACGTCGCGCCGAGATCGCGCAGTAACTCGGCGTGCCGGTTCAGCACGACCGCCGCCGCTGTCAGCAGGTCGGCATCCTGGTGGGCTTCTGGCACGTTCGATGAGCCTAATGGGTCAACCCGAAGGCCCGCCGGGTCGCCGCCCCACCGCCTGGCTCGGCGAGGGAGGCCAGTGGGGCCACACGTGCCAGCTACTATCGCATGGGTGTCGGCCGACGGCGAAGAAGCCAATCCCGGACGGCGCCGGAGGCGGCGCCGCGGTCGGCGCGCTGCAGGTCCGAAAACCTCGCACACCGAACCCGCCGTCACCGACAGCAGCACCGGCGCGACCCCGGCAAACAGCAGTTCGGCGCAGCGCCGGCCCCGCTCCGCGCGACACGGTCCGGACCGGCTGCGCACCGTGCACGAGACTTCCGCCGGCGGCCTGGTCGTCGACGGCATCGACGGGCCGCGGGAGGAACAGGTCGCGGCGCTGATCGGGCGGATCGACCGCCGGGGCAGAATGTTGTGGTCGCTGCCCAAGGGCCACATCGAAGTCGGTGAGACCGCCGAGCAGACCGCCATCCGCGAGGTCGCCGAGGAAACCGGTGTCCAGGGCGACGTGCTGGCCGCCCTGGGCAGCATCGACTACTGGTTCGTCACCGACGGCCGCCGGGTGCACAAGACCGTGCACCACTACCTGATGCGGTTCTCCAGCGGAGAGCTGTGTGACGACGACGTGGAGGTCACCGAGGTGGCGTGGGTGCCGATCCGGGAACTGCCGTCCCGGTTGGCCTATGCCGACGAACGCCGGCTGGCCGTGGTCGCCGACGAATTGATCGACCGGCTGCAGACCGACGGACCGGCCGCGCTGCCACCGTTGCCGGCGACCGCACCCTGGAGACGGCCGCAGACGCATTCCCGCACCCGCCGCTCGCGCGCAGGCGAGCCCGCACCGGACCGGAAGAACGGTCGCGGGCTGAAGCCGTGACCTGCACCCGACGAAGCGGTGGGGGCACCTTACCCGCCTTGTCAGGGCCGCTGGCGGCCCTTTCGGCAGTGATCGCCGCCCTCCTGATGGTCCTCGGCGCCGCTGGTGCTCCGCCCGCGGTGGCCGGTGAGCCCGACTCCGCGCCGTTCGTCCAGATACGTGTCGACCGCGTCACCCCGGAAGTCGTCACCACCTCCAGCGTCTCGGTCGTCACCGTCGCCGGAACGGTGCGCAACGTCGGCGACCGGCCGGTGCGCGATGTGATGGTGCGCCTCGAGCAGGCAGGCGCCGTGGTGTCGTCGGCCGGTCTGCGCACCAACCTCACCGGCACCAACGACCAGTACCGGCCGGTCGGCACGTTCACCACGGTCGCCGACGAACTGCAGCGCGGACAGGAGGCGCGCTTCACCCTGTCGGCCCCGCTGCGCTCGGCCAACCAACCGGCGCTGAACGTGGACCATCCGGGTATCTATCCGCTGCTGGTCAACGTCAACGGCACCCCCGATTACGGTGAACCGGCCCGCCTGGACGACGCCCGCTTCCTGCTCCCGGTCACCGGTCTTCCCAAGACCGGCTCCGAATCCGAGCTGCTTGCCGGAGCGGTCGCGCCGGACATCTCCCATCCGGTACGGCTCACCATGCTCTGGCCCCTGGCCGACCGGCCGCGCCTGACACCGGGAGCACCCGGCGGGACACTGCCGGTCCGGCTGGCCGACGACGAGCTGGCGAGTTCACTGGCCCCCGGCGGCCGGTTGGACGCACTGCTGTCGGCCGCCGAGTTCGCCACCAGCCCGACAGTGGATGGCGGCGGTGTCGTCAACCGGTCACTGTGCCTGGCGATCGACCCCGACCTGTTGGTCACGGTCAACGCGATGACCGGCGGCTATATGGTCGCCGACTCCCCCGAGGGCGCGACCTCGCACCCGGGCACCGGCCAGGCGGCGGCCGCCACCTGGCTGGAGCGGCTGCGCCGGCTGGCGAGCCACACCTGTGTGGCCGCCTCCCCCTACGCGCAGGCCGATCTGGACACCCTGGCCCGGGTGGGCGACCCCGGACTGGACGCGACCGCGGTGAGCAAGCCGGCCGACATCGTGGACCGGATTCTGCGGGTGAGCTCGACCCGTGGCGCGGTCCTGCTCGGCGACGGGCGACTCACCTCCAGCGCCGCGAACCTGATCGGCGCACAGGGCGAGGCCGTGGTGATCACCGGCGGCGACTGTGCGGCCCAGGACTCCGGTACCGGCGCGTCGGCCACCGCCGACCTCACCCCGCGGCGGATAACCCCTCAGCTGGTGGTCGCTCCGTATGACCCCGCGGTCGGGGCGGCCCTGGCGGCGATGGGAACCGATCCGGTGGCCCCCACCTACCTGGACCGCTCACTGGTCACTCGGCTGCACCACGACTCTGCCCTGGCCCGACGCCAGGATGCCCTCGGTTCCATGCTGTGGCGGGCCCTGGAGTCCCCCGAGAGCCCGGATGCCCCGCGCGACGAGATTCTGATGCCGCCGGCGTACTGGAAGCCCCGAGCCGACGACGCCCAGGCCGTACTGACCACGTTGGGCACCGCCCTGCGGTCCGGGCTGGCGGTGCCCCGGCCGCTGACCGCGGTGATCGACGAAGCCCGGGGCATCATCGACCCACCAGCGCACCCGCTGCCGGCCGGGCAGGCGGTGGGCGGCTTCGGTCCGGACATTGTGGCCACCATCGCCGGAGACATCGGCCGGCTGTGGGGCCTGACGGCCGCGCTCACCACCGATGTGCGCACCGGCCTGACCGGTGAGGCGTACACCGCTCCGCTGGCCGAGGACATGCTGCGGGCATTGAGCCAGTCCGAGCCACCCGATGTGCGCAATGGCCTGGCGGCCCAGCGCCTGGGGATCGTCGGCAACACCGTCGCGGACCTGATCGGGGCGGTCACCATCGTCAACCCGGCCGGTTCGTACACGCTGGCCACCGAGCACAGCCCGCTGCCGTTGGCGCTGCGCAATGACCTGGCGGTGCCCGTTCGGGTGCGCCTGCACGTCGACGCGCCGCCCGGCATGACCGTGGCTGATGTCGGGGAGTTGGAGCTGCCGCCGGGTTTCCTGCCGCTGCGGGTGCCGGTGGAGGTGCGGGTCAACCAGCACTTCGTCGTCGATGTGGCGCTGCAGACCCCCGACGGGCTGGCGTTGGGCGAGTCCGCGCGGCTGTCGGTGCATTCGAACGCCTACGGCATGGTGCTGTTCCTGATCACCGTGACGGCGGCGGCGGTGCTCACGGTGCTGACCGGGCGCCGGCTGTGGCACCGCTTCCGCGGCCAACCCGACCGCGCCGACTTGGACCGCCCCCGCCCCGACCGAAGCGAGGATCGGTGAGCGCGCCGTCCCCGCAGCCCGCGCGTCCGGAGCTGACCGACGCCGCAGTGGTGTCGCGGTCCTGGGGGATGGCGCTGGCCACCCTGGTCAGCCGGATCACCGGCTTCGTCCGCATCGTGCTGTTGGCGGCGATCCTCGGAGCGGCACTGTCGAGTGCCTTCTCGGTGGCCAACCAACTGCCGAACCAGATCGCGGCGCTGGTGCTGGAGGCGACCTTCACCGCGATCTTCGTCCCGGTGCTGGCCCGCGCCGAACGCGACGACCCCGACGGCGGCACCGCGTTCGTGCGGCGCCTGGTCACGCTGGCCACCGCGCTGCTGCTGGCCACCACGGTGGTGTCGGTGGCGGCGGCGCCGCTGCTGGTCAGGCTGATGCTGGGTGGCGACCCGCAGGTCAACGAGCCGCTGACGATCGCGTTCGCCTACCTGCTGCTGCCGCAGGTGATCTGCTACGGACTGTCGTCGGTGTTCATGGCGATCCTGAACACCCGCAACATCTTCGGGGTACCGGCCTGGGCTCCGGTGGTCAACAACGTCGTCGCGATCGCCACCCTGGTGCTGTATCTGGCGGTGCCGGGGGAGCTCTCGGTCGACCCGGTGCGGATGGGCAACGCCAAGCTGCTGGTGCTGGGCCTGGGCACCACGGCGGGGGTGGTTGCCCAGACCGCGGTCCTGCTGGTGGCGATTCGGCGGGAACGGATCAGCCTGCGTCCGCTGTGGGGTATCGACGACCGGCTCAAGCGATTCGGCGCGATGGCCGCCGCGATGGTGCTGTACGTGTTGATCAGCCAGATCGGGCTGGTGGTGACCAACCAGATCGCCAGCACGTCGGCGGCGTCCGGGCCGGCGATCTACTACTACGCCTGGCTGCTGCTGCAGCTGCCGTTCGGCATGATCGGCGTGACGGTGCTGACGGTGGTGATGCCACGGCTGAGCCGTAACGCGGCCGCCGGGGATGACCCCGCTGTGCTGGCCGACCTCTCCCTGGCCACCCGGCTGATGATGATCACGCTGATCCCGATCGTGGCGCTGATGACGGTCGGCGGACCGGCGATCGGCAGCGCGTTGTTCGCCTATGGCAACTTCGGCGACGTCGACGCCGGATACCTGGGCACCGCGGTCGCCATGTCGGCGTTCACGTTGATCCCATACGCCATGGTGCTGCTGCAGCTGCGGGTCTTCTACGCCCGTGAGCAGCCGTGGATTCCGATCGCGATGATCGTGGTGATCACCGCCGTGAAGATCATCGCGTCGGTGGCGGCCCCGCACCTGACCGACAACCCGGATCTGGTGGCCGCCTACCTGGGGCTGGCCAATGGGCTGGGGTTCCTGGCCGGCGCGGCCGTCGGGCATGTGCTGCTGGGGCGTGCCCTGCGCCCGGTCAGCGGTCTGCTGCTGGGCCGGGACGTGATTCGCACGGTGCTGGTCACCGTGACGGCCTCTCTGTTGGCGGGGCTGGTCGCCGAGATCCTTGACCGGGTGCTCGGCCTGCGCGGGTTGACCGACCACGGCGCGGCCGGGTCAATGGTGCGCCTGCTGGTGCTCGCGCTGGTGATGCTGCCGATCATCGCGACGGTCATGGTGCGGGCCCGAGTGCCCGAAGCCGTAGCAGCTCTGGCCGCGGTACGACGCAGACTCGCGCCGGATATCGGCCTGCCCAACCCGCCTTCCCGCGATCCTTACGTCCCGTACGCTGAGCACAATCGTTTGCCCACACCGGGCAGGGAATCGACCAACGATCCCACCTGGCATACGCCCCCGGCGGACAACGCCGGTGGCTGGACACCGAAAGGCGCGGAGGTGGCCAACAATCCTTCGGAGGGCGCGGGGGCGGGCGCCGCGCCGCAATCGGTTGCTCCGTCTAAGCCCGAGCGGCCTGCCGACGACAGCGCGGAACCGGTGGGACACGATGTGCAGCTGACACCCGGGCTGAGCATCGCCGGTGGCCGCTACCGGCTGCTGGTGCGACACGGCGCCACCGGTGTTCTGCAGTTCTGGCAGGCGCTGGACACCGCGCTGGACCGGCAGGTGGCCCTGACCTTCGTCGACCCCGAGCAGACCATGGCCGACGATCAGCTCACTGGCATCCTGTCGCGCACCCAACGGCTCAGCCAGGTCGACCTGCCCGGGATCGCCCGGGTGCTCGACGTGGTGCGCATCGGCGCGGGCGGGCTCGTCGTCTCCGAATGGGTGCGCGGCGCATCCCTGCACGAGGTGGCCGGGACGGGACCGTCGCCGATCGGCGCGGCCCGCGCTATGCGATCCCTGGCCGCCGCCGCCGAGGCCGCCCACCAGAACGGCATCGCCCTGTCGATCGACCATCCGGCCCGGGTGCGGGTCAGCATCGACGGTGACGTCACTCTTGCCTTCCCGGCGACGCTGCCCAACGCCAAGCCCGAGGACGACATCCGCGGGATCGGCGCCACCTTGTACGCGCTGCTGGTCAACCGGTGGCCACTGCCGGAGTCCGGCGCCGACTGCGGACTGGCCCCGGCCGACCTCGACGCGGCCGGCAACCCGGTGAAGCCCGACTCGGTCAACCCGGAGATCCCGTTCCAGATCGCCGCGGCCGCCAGCCACGCGATCCAGTCGGACGGCGGGATCCGCGGCGCCTCGACGCTGTCGAACCTGCTGCAGCAGGCCACCGCGCTGCACGAACAGACCGAGCTGCTGGGCCCGGTCAGCGAAAGGGGCCCCGCACCGCGTCCAGCGCCTCCTCCGCCGGACGCCGAGATGCGGGCGGAGCGCCGCCGGCGCGTGCTGATCGGTGCCGGTATCGGCGGAGCCGTCATCCTGATCGCCCTGCTGGTACTGGCTTCGGTGCTCAACCGGATCTTCGGCGACGTCAACGGACTCGACAAGACGGAGCTGGGGCTGAGCAGCCCCTCGGTGTCGACGTCGCTGCCGGGTGCCGAAGCGCCGGGCACGGTGCGCCCGGTGCAGGCGACGGTCTTCTCCCCCGGCGGCGAGGCCGACCGGCCGCAGGACGCCGGACTGGCCATCGACGGCAATCCGGCCACCTTCTGGTCGACGGACACCTACTCCGATGCGGTGCCGTTCCCGAACTTCAAGAGCGGCGTGGGGCTGATGCTGCAGCTGTCCAAGCCCACCGTGATCGCCGGCGTCAACGTCAATGTCTCCAGCACCGGGACCAAGGTGGAGCTGCGCTCGTCATCTACTCCAAAGCCGGCGCGGCTCGAAGACACCACGCTGCTCGCGCCGGCCAAGACGCTGCAGCCCGGCGCCAACAAGATCTCCGCGGACTCCTCTGCGCCGACCACCAACCTGCTGGTGTGGATCTCCACCATGGGCAACACCGGCGGTGAGAGCCGCACTCAGATCTCCGAGATCACTGTGCAGGCGGCGTCCTAAAGCACCCTGGCGCCCTGTGCACGGGTGAAGTGCCGCGCACTCGCCGGCTGGTTACTGTCCGCCCATGGGGCACCGGGACCGCAGCGACGCCGAGCTTCTGGCGGCCCATGTCGCCGGTGACCGCGGCGCGTTCGGTGAGCTCTACGGCCGGCACGAGCAGCGCCTGCGGCGCCTGGCTCGGCTCACCACCAGGTGCCGGGAGGACGCCGAGGACGCCCTGCAGGAGGCGATGCTCTCAGCGCACCGGGGCGCCGGCTCATTTCGCTATAACGCGGCCGTCGGCAGCTGGCTGCATCGCATCGTGGTCAACGCCTGCCTGGATCGGTTGCGCCGCAACAGGCTTCACTGCACCGAGCTGGTTGACGACATCGCCGCGGTCAACGACCGCACCGCCGAGTGCGATACCGCGCTGGATGTGCGGGCGGCGCTGAGCCGCTTGCCGGCCGGACAACGTGCCGCGGTGGTGGCCGTCGACATGCACGGCTATTCGGTCGCCGACGCCGCCCGCGCCCTGGGCGTGGCCCAGGGCACCGTCAAGAGTCGCTGCGCCCGCGGCCGCGCCCGCCTGGCGGTCCTGCTCGGCCGGATAATCTCGGTAGCTGACGGCACCGATCCGGATCGGATCGGTCACTGTGCATAACGGCAGAAGCGAATGGAAGCGGCGGCACCGCAATGGACGCAGGTGATCGAGACACCCCGGCCCCCGCTGGGCGCCCGGCGCATTCCAGCCGGCCCCTGCCCCGGCTCAACCGGATCGCCGCCGCGGTAGGCGGCGCGGCCGCGCTGCTCGCCATCGGGGTGGGCACGGCGGCCCTGATCCGCTCCCCCGGCAACACCACCAGCGTTCCGCGCTCCTTCGACGCCATCACGGTGGCCTCCGAACCGAGCGCCGTACTGCCGCTGAGCCGACCGGAGATCCTCGCGCTGCTGGACCGCAGCCCGGAATACGGCGCCCTGGCCGATCCGGCCCGTCGGACCGGTTGCCTCGCCGGCCTGGGCTACCCCGCCTCGACCCGCATCCTGGGCGCCCGGGAGATCGAGATCAACGGACATCCCGGTGTCGTGCTGCTGCTGGCCGGAGACTCATCCGACACGATCCTCGCCCTGGCGGTGGCCCCGAGCTGCAGTTCCGTGGATACCGGACTGCTGGCCGACACCACCGTGCGCCGGCCCTAGCGGCGCCGGGGAACCCGTCCGTGGCGGTTCGGGGAACACCGCCGCCTACGCTGACGTTGGTAGCGCCTGTAGGCAGATCCGTGCGGATCCGAGAAGAAAGGGCCCTCGATGTCCTCGCTGTCTGAGACACCGTCCCCCCACGATGTGATCGTCATCGGTTCCGGCCCGGCCGGGTACACCGCCGCGATCTACGCCGCCCGGGCACAGCTGGCCCCGCTGGTGTTCGAAGGAACCTCGTTCGGCGGTGCGCTGATGACCACCACCGAGGTGGAGAACTTCCCCGGCTTCCGCAACGGCATCATGGGGCCCGAGCTGATGGACGAGATGCGCGAACAGGCGCTGCGCTTCGGCGCCGACCTGCGCATGGAGGACGTCGAGTCGGTGTCGTTGGACGGCCCGATCAAATCCGTGGTCACCGCGGACGGCGAGACCCACCGGGCCCGGGCGGTCGTGCTGGCCATGGGCGCCGCCGCCCGTTACCTGAACATCCCCGGCGAGCAGGAACTGCTGGGCCGCGGGGTGAGCTCGTGTGCCACCTGCGACGGATTCTTCTTCCGCGACCAGGACATCGCCGTGATCGGCGGCGGCGACTCGGCGATGGAGGAGGCCACATTCCTGACCCGATTCGCCCGCAGCGTCACCCTGGTGCACCGCCGCGAGGAGTTCCGCGCGTCGAAGATCATGCTCAACCGAGCCCGGGAGAACGACAAGATCCGATTCCTCACCAACGCCGTCCCGGTGGCGGTCGAAGGTGACGGCACCGTGACGGGGCTGCGGGTGCGCGACACCGTGACCGGCACGGAGACCACCCTGGCGGTGACCGGGGTGTTCGTCGCGATCGGCCACGATCCCCGCTCGGAGCTGGTGCGCGGCGCCGTCCAGCTCGACGCGGAGGGCTACGTGCAGGTCCAGCATCCGACCTCGCGCACCTCGCTGGAAGGCGTGTTCGCCGCCGGCGACCTGGTCGACCGCACCTACCGGCAGGCGATCACCGCCGCCGGAACCGGCTGTACGGCCGCGATCGACGCCGAACGCTGGCTGGCAGAATCCGCCGACGCCGCCGAACCCGAAGACGCCGGAACCGAAACCCTGATGGGAGCCCCTCTGTGACTGACAACCGCACGACCGACAACGGCACCGTGAACGTCTCCGACGCCACCTTCGCCACGGACGTCCTGGCCAGCAGCAAACCCGTGCTGGTGGACTTCTGGGCCACCTGGTGCGGCCCCTGCAAGATGGTCGCTCCGGTGCTCGAGGAGATCGCCACCGAGCAGGCCGCCCAGCTCACCGTCGCGAAGCTCGACGTGGACGCCAACCCAGAGACCGCCCGCGACTTCAACGTGGTCTCGATCCCCACCCTGATCCTGTTCAAGGACGGTCAACCGGTGAAGCGGATCGTCGGCGCCAAGGGCAAGGCCGCGCTGCTGCGGGAGCTCGCAGACGTCGTCTAGGCCCCGTCGACCGGTGCCTCAATCCGGCCCCGCCGTTTTCCGAAAATTGCCGAGCATCTGAGACAATGCTGGCTAACCTGCTGGCAACCGCCAGGCATGTTTCCGCTGCCACAACCGCCACAGCGACCTCGGGAGGGCTTACGTAATGTCGGGTCGGCATCGCGGCGCGCCGGACGCCCTGCGCCGCGGCGACCGCAGCGGCGCCGTCGTCGAGATTCGGGCGGCGCTGGCCGCGCTGGGCCTGGTGGACAGCCCCGACGCGGACCTGAGCACCGGCAAACACGTGGCACTGGACGTCTTCGACGACGCCCTCGACCAGGCGGTGCGCGCGTTTCAGCAGCACCGCGGACTGCTCGTCGACGGCGTGATCGGCGAGGCCACCTACCGTGCACTGAAGGAGGCGTCCTACCGGCTGGGCGCCCGTATCCTCAACCACCAATTCGGGGCGCCGATGTATGGCGACGACGTAGCCACCCTGCAGGCCCGCCTGCAGGATCTGGGTTTCTACACCGGCATGGTCGACGGCTACTTCGGGATTCAGACCCACAACGCGTTGATGTCCTACCAGCGGGAGTACGGCCTGTGCGCAGACGGTATCTGCGGACCGGAAACGTTGCGCTCGTTGAACTTCCTGGCCTCGCGGGTGAGCGGCGGTTCCCCGCACGCGATCCGCGAGGAAGAGTTGGTGCGACGGTCCGGGCCACGGCTGTCCGGCAAGCGGATCGTCATCGATCCGGGCCGCGGCGGCAGCGACCACGGCCTGATCACCCAGACGCCGTCGGGTCCCATCAGCGAGGCAGACATCTTGTGGGACTTGGCAAGTCGGTTGGAAGGCCGGATGACGGCGATCGGGATGGAGACTTTCCTGTCCCGGCCGCACAGCCGCGGCCCGTCAGACACCGAACGTGCCGCGACCGCGAACGCGGTGGGCGCCGACCTGATGATCAGCCTGCGCTGTGCAGCTCACACGAGTCCGGCGGCCAACGGGGTCGCGTCATTTCATTTCGGCAATTCGCATGGCTCGGTGTCCACCATCGGCCGTAACCTCGCGGACTTCATTCAGCGAGAGATCGTGGCCCGCACCGGATTACAGGACTGCCGGGCCCACGGCCGGACCTGGGATCTGTTGCGCCTGACCCGGATGCCCACCGTCGAGGTCGACGTCGGCTACATCACCAGTCCGCGTGACCGCGGGATGCTGACCTCCCCGGCCACCCGCGACGCCATCGCCGAGGGGATGCTCGCCGCGGTCAAGCGGCTGTACCTGCTCGGCAAGAACGACCGCCCGACCGGCACCTTCACCTTCGCCGAGCTGCTGGCTCACGAATTGTCGGTGGAACGGACCAGCCGGCTCACCGGCGGTTAGCGAGCCTCGACGAAGGAGAGGCGACGCTGAACCGCCGCATCAAACCCGGCGGTTAGCAAGCCCCGACGAAGGAGAGGCGACGCTGAACCGCCGCATCAAACCCGGTTCCTGACCGACACCGCCGGCACGGGTGTCGCCGGGGCGCCCGCTCCGACCGGCTGCTGTAGCCGTGAGCTTTCCAACAGCCGCTCCAGCGCCGCCTCCACCTCCGCCTTCCAGCCGAGGCCCTTGTCCAGTTCCAGGCGCAGCCGGGGAAAGTACCGGTGCGGTGCCACCACGGTGAACCCGACATCGGTGAGGAAGTCGGCCTCGATGACGCAGTGCTCGATCGAACAGTCGCCGAGGGCTTCCAGTACCGGTGCGACATCGGGGGGAATTCTGCACGGATCCAGCAGCTCCCCCACCGCCGGGGTCCGGCCGAATGCCTCCAATGCCCGGACCCCGCGACGGACCAGCTCGCCGATCGCGTGCGCGATCAACTCCTCCGGCAGACCGTCGGCCATCGGGGCAGGATCGACGCCCATCGATGTCAGCAGGACGGCGTCCGCCGAGACCGGTGCCGTGGGGAACCGGTTCGCCCGGGGCACCGCCCGCGGCGGGGCATAGAGCACATAGCCGAGACAGGCCGGGTCCCCGACAACACGAGTGGCGGTCGTCGGGGAGGCGACCTGACCGCAGCAGCCCCACTCCAGCATGACCATGGAGAGCCAGGCTTCCTTCTCGAACTCAGGGTCCGACAGGTGCTCGTCGCTTCCGAGCGTGGCCGGGTCGACTTCCCAGAAGACGCAGCGGCGGGCGTGCTTGGGAAGCTGCTCGAAACCCTCGAGCCTCAGGGGTGCGATTCGGACAGACACTGAACTCCCGGTCTCAACCCATGCTGCCACCGCTGACAGCCCCTTAAGGATAGGAGGATGGCGGCACCGGATGCCACTATCGGTGCCGGTCGATGCCCGAAATTCTCGCGATGACGAAACCCGTTGCCAATCAACATATTTCGTTCTCCGATGAGAGTCCGGGGCACCTTACCGTCACAGTGACGTAATAGCCATTGGTCCTAGGACGCGGCTGTGCAGCGGCTTCAGGTCGTTGTCGAGTCCATCAGCGCGACGATCCGCTGCAAGTCGTCGACGGAGCCGAATTCGACGACGATCTTGCCCTTACGCTTGCCGAGGCTGACGGTCACCCGGGTGTCGAAGGCCGTCGACAGCTTCTCCGCGAGGTCCTGCAGACCCGGCATCTGGATCGGCTTGCGCCGAGGCGCCGCCGGCGGTGTGGTGCCACCGCGGTTGGCCAGAGTGACGGCCTCCTCGGTCGCTCGGACCGACAATCCCTCGGCGACGATGCGCGCCGCCAGTGCCTCCTGCGCCTCGGGACCGGCCTCCAACGACAGCAGGGCACGAGCGTGGCCGGCCGACAGGACCCCCGCGGCTACCCGGCGCTGCACCGCGATCGGCAGCCGCAGCAGACGGATCATGTTGGTCACCAAGGGCCGGGAGCGCCCGAGCCGGGTGGCCAGCTCTTCGTGGGTGACACCGAACTCCTCCAGCAACTGCTGGTAGGCCGCCGCCTCTTCCAACGGGTTCAACTGCACCCGGTGGATGTTCTCCAGCAGTGCATCGCGCAGCAGGTTGTCGTCCTCGGTCTCCCGCACGATGGCCGGGATGGTCTCCAGGCCGGCACGCTGGGAAGCCCGCCAACGCCGCTCCCCCATCACCAACTGGTAACGCGGCGCCCCGGGCGCGGCACCGGGCAGTGCGCGCACCACGATCGGCTGCATGAGTCCGAATTCCCGGATGGAGTGCACGAGCTCGGCCAGCGCCTCGTCGTCGAAAACCTGGCGGGGCTGACGGGGGTTCGGCTCGATGTCGCTCGGGCTGATCTCCCGATAGACCGCCCCCGCCTCGACGGGCGGGCTCGCCGGGGTGCCGCCACCCAGCACCACGTCGGCTGCGGCGTCACCCATGCGCGGCCCCAGACCGGCGCTGCGGTCTGCCGCGGTCTCGGCTCCGTCGACCGGCCCGGTCGGGATCAGCGACGCCAGGCCGCGGCCCAGGCCGCCCTTCTTTCGCGACGGTCCGGTCATTTCCGCGATCCCCCCTCATGGCCGGCCGCGTCGCGCTCGACGAGCTCGCGGCTGGCGTCCAGATAGCTCATGGCCCCGCGCGATCCGGGGTCGTAGTCGATGATCGTCATGCTGTAGCCCGGCGCCTCCGACACCTTGACGCTGCGCGGGATCACCGTCCGCAGCACCCTGTCCCCGAAGTACCGACGGACTTCGTCGGCGACTTGGTCCGCGAGCTTCGTGCGCCCGTCGTACATCGTCAACAAGACGGTCGTCACCTCCAGTCGCGGGTTCAGGTGCGCCCTGACCATCTCGATATTGCGCATCAGCTGCGACACGCCCTCCAGCGCGTAGTACTCGCACTGGATTGGAATCATCACCTCCGGCGCCGCGACCAACGCGTTGACGGTGAGTAGACCGAGCGACGGCGGGCAGTCGATGAAGACGTAGTCGAAGTCGAAGCTGTCCAGTTCGCTCAGGGCAGTCCGCAGCCGGTTCTCCCGCGCCACCATGCTGACCAACTCAATCTCTGCGCCGGCCAGATCGATGGTCGCCGGGATGCAGAACAGCCGCTCGTTGTGCGGGCTCTGCCGCAGCGCGGCCTGCACGGGCACCTCCCCGATCAACACTTCATACGAGGACGGGGTGCCGGACTTGCGATCGGCGATACCCAGCGCGGTGCTGGCGTTGCCCTGCGGGTCGAGGTCGATGACGAGCGTTCTGATTCCCTGCACCGCGAGAGCCGCGGCGAGGTTGACGGCGGTGGTGGTCTTACCGACACCGCCCTTCTGGTTGGCCACGGTGAAGACTCGGCGCCGCTTCGGGCGCGGAAGACGGTTGTGGGTATGCAGGACCTGCATGGCGCGCTCGGCCGCGGCGCCGATCGGGGTATCGAACTCCGTCGATGTTTCACGTGAAACGGGGGCCGCCGATGTTTCACGTGAAACGGCGCCGGCGCGGCCGGCGGGCTTGGCCGCTGCCGGTGGCTGCGTGGGCTGGCCGGACGGTCTGCTCATCTTGGTCTCCTGGTGGGCCGTCGCGTCGGGCTCCCCGATCTTGTTCGACGCGCTCGCGCCGTCTCGGGCTCCCCCCGCAGTGCCATCACCACGGTCGCGGGCGGAGTTAAATAGTTCACGCCACATCTCACCACCCTCACGTCGTTCGCGCCTAGTTCGATCATCACACGGCGATGCTCGTCGATCTCCGCCTGCGCCCGTTCGCCCTTCAGGGCGACGATCCGTCCGTTGATGCGGAGCAGCGGCAGGCTCCACCGGCTGATCTTGTCCAGTCCGGCAACCGCCCGGGAGACGACGGCGTCCTGGCCCCCGACCTCATCTCGAACAGCCGGGTCTTCGGCCCGGCCGCGCACCACATCCACGCCGTCGAGTCCCAGTTCGTCGACCGCCTCGCGCAGGAAATCGCTCCGGCGGAGCAGTGGCTCCACGAGCGTCATCCGCAGATCCGGTCGAGCGATGGCCAACGGTATGCCTGGCAAGCCGGCCCCGCTGCCGATGTCGGCAACCCGCTCGGATGGGTCGAGCAGCTCCCCTACCGCCGCGCAATTGAGCAGGTGCCGGTCCCAGATCCGCTCGACTTCGCGTGGCCCGATGAGACCGCGTTCGACGCCTGGTCCGGCCAACAACTCCGCATAGCGCCGAGCCATCGGAAGCCGATCGCCGAACACTTCAGCCGCGGCCTGCGGTGGCTCGGGCATCGGCGCGTCCCCGACATGTTTCACGTGAAACGTTCCTCCGGCTTCCCGGGAACGGGGCGCGGACCGAAATTACTCAAGTGTAATTTCGGCTGCAGCGCCGGTCAGTCCCGCCGAACCACGACGCGGCGTGCCGGCTCGACGCCCTGACTCTCGCTGTGCACGCCCGCGACGGCGGCCACCGCATCGTGGACGATCTTACGTTCGAAGGGGCTCATCGGGGTCAGTTCCTCATCGGCACCGCTGTCCAGCACGCGGCGGGCCACCTCGTCGCCCAGGGCGGTCAAGTCGTCCCGGCGGCGGCGGCGCCAGCCGGCGATGTCGAGCATCAGTCGGCTGCGCTCACCGGTCTTCTGGTGCACCGCCAGCCGCGTCAGCTCCTGCAGCGCGTCGAGTACCTCACCCTTGCGGCCAACCAGCTTGGTCAGGTCGCTGCCACCGTCAATGCTGACGATCGCGCGACGGCCCTCCACGTCGAGGTCGATGTCCCCGTCGAAGTCCAACAGGTCCAGCAACTCCTCCAGGTAGTCGCCGGCGATCTCGCCCTCGGCAACCAAGCGCTCTTCCAGATCCACCGCCGGGGTTGCGGCGGTCGGCTCGGTCTGGGGCTCCTGCTCCCCCGCCTCGCGCTCGGTGGTCTCTGAATCGGTCGTGTCGGTCATATCGTCTCCCTCCGTGTCCGGCAGCTCGCGCGCCGGTTGGCTTGTCGCGGTCTTTTACCGCTTACGTTTCTTCGGTTTCGCGCCGGCTCCCGGGCGCCCATTGCGGCCTGCCGGCCGGCCCGGGTTCCGCTTGGCCGTCACGGCCTTGGCTGTATCGCCGGCACCGGCGGAGTCTTCGGCAGATGCCGCTGCCGGTGCCTCCGGATCAGCCAGCTCGTCAGTCGCGGCTGTGCGGGCAGCCCGTTTGGGCTTGGCGCCAGGAGCGGGGGCGTTCGCGGAGCGCCGGCGTAGCGCCTCGTCCTTCTTCGCCTCGTCCTCTTTCTCGATCAAGCCGAAAACGTAGTGCTGCTGTGCGAACGTCCAGATGTTGTTGGAGAACCAGTACAGGATGATCGCCAGGGGCAGGAACGGCCCGCCGACCACCACGCCGAGCGGGAACACGTACAGCGCCAGCTTGTTCATCATCGCCGTCTGCGGGTTTGCAGCGGCCTCCGGACTCTGCCGCGCCACCGATGCCCGACTGTTGAAGTACGTCGCGATACCCGCCGCGATCATGATCGGTACTCCGACCGCGATCACCGAAACGCGGCTGAACTCAGCGAAGGCATCCAGGCCGTTCCGCTGGATCATGGTCGCGCCCAGCGGAGCACCGAACAGGTTGGCGTCCAGGAAGTTGCCGACGTCCTCAGCGCTGAAGAAGTAGTTGCCGAGCTGACGATTCAGGTCCGGCGACAGCCCCAACTGACCGATCCCGGTGCTGGTCCGGTTGAACGAGCGGAGTACGTGGAACAGGCCCAGGAAGACCGGGATCTGCGCCAGCATCGGCAGGCAGCCAAGGATGGGATTGAAGCCGTGCTCCCGCTGCAGCTTCTGCATCTCCAGCGCCATGCGCTGACGGTCCTTGCCGTACTTCTTCTGCAGGGCCTTGATCTGAGGCTGCAGCTCCTGCATCTGCCTGGTGGTCCGGATCTGCTTGACGAACGGCTTGTACAACAGAGCCCGCAGCGTGAACACCAGGAACATCACCGACAGCGCCCAGGTAAAGAAGTTCGTCGGTCCCAGAAAAAGGCCAAAAGCCTTGTACCACAACCACATAATGCCCGAAACCGGGTAATACACGTAGTCCAGACTGCCGGGATCAAAGGACACTGTGTTTAACCTCCGCTCGCTTGTCCGAGGAATTCTCGGACGGGCATTCGCATCCACCACCACGCTGGGACCGCTCTGGTATCGGGTCCCACCCACCTTGGTGCCAAGGCCCGCATTTGGCCAGCCGCACCACTGCCAGCCAGCCGCCTCGAATCAGCCCGTACTCGCTCAACGCGTCCACCGCGTACTGGCTGCAGGTCGGCATGAAGCGGCAACTGGGCACGCGCAACGGGGACACCATGTGCCGGTAGAGCTGGATGACGTAGATCAACCCCCGGACGATCAACGCCGGCACCGTTGCAACACCGTGCCTCACCGTGCCACGCCCCCGGGTCGCCGGATCGAGCGCAACCCGTCCCGCAGCTGAGTCCGCAGTACGTCGGTCTTGGCGCCCTTGCTGCTCGGGAGCGCGCGGATCACCACATGTTCGGCGGGTTGCAGATCGCCCAGTACGTCGCGAGCCGCATGCCGCAGACGCCGAGCCACCCGGTGCCGATCAACAGCCGATCCCACCGACTTGGCGATGATCAGGCCGACTTTCGGGGACGCGACGATGGCCTCGCCGTCCGGCAAAGGATCGGACTGCCGCCCGTAGACGACGATGTTGGCCTGTACCGCCCGCCGGCCCCGCTTGACAGTCGCCCCAAAATCGGCCGACCGTCTCATCCGGTATTGCGCCGGGAGCACCGCCGTGCCGCCTGTGCTCAGGCAGTCAGCGAGCGCCGGCCCTTGTTACGCCGGGCGGTCACGATGGCGCGGCCTGCCCGCGTACGCATGCGCAGGCGAAAACCGTGCACACGCGCCCGGCGACGGTTGTTGGGCTGGAAGGTCCGCTTGCCCTTGGCCACGGCACACTCTCCTTGTTGCATCTTGCGCCGCGTCTGTCCGACACACCGGAAGCCCGTTGTGCCTGCCGCACGCGACGCACTGGGTAAGCTCGGTGAACTTCTGCGTCTTGCTCTTAACCGGCGCGGTCTCCGGCCAGAGGCCGGTCGCAGCCGTATCGCCGACGTTCGGGCGACTGTTCGAGGGTACTGACGCAGGTTCGCCGGGTCAAACTCCGGTACGACAGCCTTCCCGCATCGCTCCGACACCGGCCCATTGTTAACAGTGGTCACACCCGTATCGGCTGTTCTGGCGGCAGTTGTTTTCTTGCGATTCATCTCCCCGAAAGGAGTAGTCGCTGGCCCCGAAACCTGTTAACTTGCTTGCCAGCGCCGTTTCGCAACTGGAGCACGAACCGAAGCGGACGAAGTCGCCGGCGCCTCGGATGTTGCGTGACCGTCTGGAGTGACCGTTGCCGAGCAACCGGGCCGCAAGGCCTCGACGGGGAACGCGCACCTCATCCACATCTGTGGATAACTGTGTGGATAGCATGTCCTACCATGTCCAAGCACGGTGTTCATTGAGCCACAGATTCGAATCAGGGGGGATGAGGCATTGACCGATGACCCCGGTACGGCGTTCCTCACCCTCTGGGACGAGGTCGTCGCCGAACTCAACGGTGAATCCCCCGACGCCGGTGCCTCAGCACCTGTTCTGACACCCCAACAGAAGGCCTGGTTGAACCTGGTCCATCCGTTGGCGATCGTCGAAGGATTCGCCCTGCTCGCGGTACCCAGCAGTTTCGTCCAGAACGAGATCGAACGACACCTGCGCACCCAGATCACCGACGCGCTGAGCCGCCGTCTCGGTCAACAGATCGAACTCGGCGTCCGGATCGCCCCGCCGCCGACCGAAGACCAGCCCGCCTCTGCCGCCGAAACCGCGGCATCGCCTCGCCCCACCGACGACGAAGACGACGAAGACGAGACCACGGACGTCGCCTACGACTGGCCCAACTACTTCACCGAACGGCCCAGTGATGACTCGGCCACAGCCGACGGCGCGAGCCTGAACCGGCGCTACACCTTCGACACCTTCGTCATCGGCACCTCCAATCGGTTCGCCCACGCCGCTGCCCTGGCCATCGCCGAAGCACCGGCTCGCGCCTACAACCCGCTGTTCATCTGGGGTGAGTCCGGTCTGGGCAAAACCCACCTGCTGCACGCGGCCGGCAACTACACGCAGCGACTCTTCCCCGGGATGCGCGTCAAGTACGTCTCCACCGAAGAGTTCACCAACGACTTCATCAACTCGTTGCGTGACGACCGCAAGGTCGCCTTCAAACGCAGCTACCGCGACATCGATGTGCTGCTGGTCGACGACATCCAGTTCATCGAGGGCAAGGAAGGCATCCAGGAGGAGTTCTTCCATACCTTCAACACACTGCACAACGCCAACAAGCAGATCGTGATCACCTCGGACCGGGCGCCCAAACAGCTGGCCACGCTGGAAGATCGGCTGCGCACCCGGTTCGAGTGGGGCCTGATCACCGACGTACAGCCGCCCGATCTGGAAACCCGCATCGCCATCCTGCGCAAAAAGGCGCAGATGGAGCGTCTCGATGTTCCCGGCGATGTCCTCGAACTGATCGCCACCAGCATCGAACGCAATATCCGCGAGCTCGAGGGCGCACTGATCCGGGTTACCGCGTTCGCGTCCTTGAACAAGACCCCGATCGACCGAGCACTGGCCGAGATCGTGCTCCGTGACCTGATCGCCGACGCCAGCACCATGCAGATCAGCGCCGCGATCATCATGGCCGTCATCGCCGAATACTTCGACACCTCCATCGAGGAGCTTCGCGGCCCGGGCAAAACCCGCCCGCTGGCCCAGTCCCGGCAGATCGCCATGTATCTGTGCCGCGAACTCACCGACCTGTCACTGCCCAAGATCGGCCAGGCGTTCGGACGTGACCACACCACGGTGATGTATGCCGAACGCAAGATTCGTGGCGAGATGGCCGAGCGTCGTGAGGTCTTCGATCAAGTCAAAGAACTCACCACCCGGATCCGGCAACGCGCCAAGCGTTGACACCAGCCGCCGATCCGCACTTTCTTACAAAAAACTTGCGACACACTCGCACCACCCGTCACGGACCGGCCCTGTGGATACCCTTGCGGACAACCTGTCCACGATCCGCTGACGAACCGGTCGCCGATGCACACCCGGCGTTCCATACACAGTCGAGTCGACCCGCCTCGGCGTGTCATTCACCGTTGATCCCCAGCCGCATGACACCGCTCAGCAGCGACGATGCCACCCTGTGCCCAGGATCCACAGGACTTACTACTAATACTGGGATATCTCCATCGTTTCTTCTTGAAAACAGGTCGTTGGGGATTCGGCACGGATCGGCCTGTTCACAACCGGCAGGGTTGTGGTTCACCCAGTCCCTCTCAAAGGCCGTCGGTGTCTGCGATTAACTTTCAAGTCAGGCTTCGAGGCTCTACGGTTGGGGGCCTACCGCTCTTACGCTTGTCGTGGGGCGTTGCACGGCCGCAGGTGGGGGAATTTCACCGGTCGCCGCGAGGTAGAGCTCGATATCGGGGTGACGAGAGGACACTATGGACGCGGCGACGATGAACGCGGGCCTGACCGACTTGAGATTCCGGCTGGACCGGGATGACTTCGCCGATGCGGTGGCGTGGGTCGCGAAATCCCTGCCGGCCCGGCCGACCGTGCCGTTGCTGGCCGGCGTGCTGCTGACCGGCTCGGACAACGGCCTGACCGTGTCCGGGTTCGACTACGAAGTCTCCGCCGAGGTTCAGCTGGCAGCCGAAATCGCTTCCCCGGGAAGTGTATTGGTGTCCGGAAGGTTGCTCTCCGACATCACCCGCGCGTTGCCGGCCAAGCCGGTCGAGGTCCAGGTCGAGGCCACCCGTGTCGCGTTGACCTGTGGCAATGCCCGATTCTCGCTGCCGACCATGACCGTCGAGGATTACCCCACGCTGCCGACGTTGCCGGAAGAGACCGGCGTGTTGTCCGCGGATCTGTTCGCGGAGGCGATCAGCCAGGTCGCGGTCGCCGCCGGGCGTGACGACACATTGCCGATGCTGACCGGTATTCGTGTCGAAATCTCGGGTAACACAGTGGTTTTGGCTGCTACCGACCGTTTCCGTCTGGCTGTCCGTGAGTTGACCTGGTCCGCAGCACCGGGTACCGAAGCTGCTGTGTTGGTGCCGGCCAAGACGCTGGCCGAAGCCGCCAAGGCCAGCAGCGACGGCACCGAGGTGCACTTGGCACTGGGTGCGGGTTCCGCGGTGGGCAGCGACGGTCTGCTGGGTATCACCAGCTCCGGAAAGCGCAGCACCACCCGACTGCTGGATGCGGAATTCCCGAAGTTTCGGCAGCTGTTGCCCAGTGAGCATCTTGCGGTCGCCACCATCGGCGTTGCGGAACTGACCGAGGCGATCAAGCGTGTCGCGCTGGTCGCCGATCGCGGTGCGCAGGTGCGGATGGAGTTGTCCGAGGGCACTTTGCGACTGTCCGCGGGTGCCGAGGATGTCGGACGGGCCGAGGAGGATCTGCCGGTCGACTTCGTCGGTGAGCCGTTGACCATCGCTTTCAACCCGACCTACCTGACCGACGGGCTGGGCTCGCTGCACAGCGAGAAGGTGTCGATGGGATTCACCGACCCGAAGAAGCCCGCCGTGCTGCGGCCGGCCGCCAGCGATGATGCCCCGCCTGTCGGTAGCGGTCCGTTCCCCGCGGTGGCCTCGGATTACGTGTACTTGTTGATGCCGGTTCGCCTGCCCGGCTGATCGGCGCGGCCGCGACGACGGGAGGGGTGGGTTTCTCGTGTATGTCCGCCACTTGGGCCTGCGCGATTTCCGGTCCTGGGCGAACGTCGACCTCGAGCTGGGTCCGGGAGCGACGGTGCTGGTCGGACCCAACGGTTATGGGAAAACCAATCTCGTTGAGGCACTGTGGTATTCGTCAACCCTTGGTTCTCACCGGGTAGCCACCGACGCGCCGTTGATCCGTTCGGGTGCGAGCCGCGCGGTGGTGTCGACGATCGTCGTCAACGAGGGCCGCGAATTGGCTGTCGATCTCGAGATCACCGCCGGGCGGGCCAACAAGGTCAGGTTGAACCGGGCACCGGTGCGCCACGCCCGCGAGGTGGTCGGGGTGCTGCGAGCGGTGCTGTTCGCCCCGGAGGACCTGGCCTTGGTTCGGGGCGATCCCGGTGAGCGGCGCCGCTATCTCGACGAACTCGCCAGCATCCGCCGGCCACGCATTGCCGCGGTACGCGCCGACTACGACAAGGTGTTGCGGCAGCGCACCGCGCTGCTCAAAAGTGCGCCGGGCGCCTTGCACCGCGGGGATCGTTCGGTCCTGGACACCCTCGACGTCTGGGACGCGCAGTTGGCCGCACACGGATCGGAGTTGATGGCGGCTCGCATCGATCTGGTCAACCAGTTGGCACCGGAAGTCGAAAAGGCCTACCAACTATTGGCTCCCGGCCCGCGTACGGCGGCAGTCGCCTACCGACCCAAGTTGGAGATGGACTCCGGCCCGGCCGACGAAAGCGTGGCAGAACTTCAGGATGCGTTGCTGGCGGAGTTAGCTCGTCGCCGCAGCGCGGAGTTGGAGCGCGGCGTCTGTCTGGTCGGCCCGCACCGCGACGAATTAGAGCTTCGCCTCGGCGACAAACCGGTGAAAGGCTTTGCCAGCCATGGTGAATCGTGGTCCATGGCGCTGTCGCTGAGGTTGGCCTCCTACCAGCTGCTGCGCAGTGAAGGGGCGGAGCCGGTACTGCTGCTTGATGACGTGTTCGCCGAATTGGACGCCGCGCGTCGCCGCGCCTTGGCCGATGTGGCGGCTTCCGCCGAGCAGGTGCTGATCACCGCGGCGGTCCCCGACGACGTGCCGATCGATTGGGAGCCCCGCCGGATCAGCATCTCCGTTGTCGATGATGACAACGGCCGAGTGTCAGAATTGGTCGGCGGCCCGCCGTGACCGACTCCGACGACGACAGCGGTGTGAAACCCCCGGACCACCTGGCCGGGTTATCCGGCATGGACCTGGTCCGCCGGACCCTCGCCGAAGCACGCGAAGCGGCTCGCAGCCAGGGCAAAGACGTCGGACAGGGTCGCCGGGCGCCGCTTCGGCGCCGTACCCCCGGAACCGGTGGGGGCCGCCGAACCTGGTCCGGGCCAGGTCCGGACCGGCGCGACCCGCAGGCCTTCGGAGCGGCCACTCGCGACCTCGCGCAGTCGCGGGGCTGGTCGACCCAGGTCGCCGAGGGCACGGTCCTGGGCAGGTGGCGTTCGGTGGTGGGAGAGGACATCGCGTCGCACGCGACCCCGACCAGGTTGTCCGAGGGAGTCCTCAGTGTGTCGGCGGAGTCGACGGCCTGGGCAACCCAACTGCGGCTGGTGCAGGCACAGCTTTTGGCGAAGATCGCGGCAGCTGTGGGCGACGGGGTCGTGACCAGCTTGAAGATCACCGGTCCGACGGCCCCGTCGTGGCGCAAGGGGCCGCGGCACGTGTCGGGCCGCGGGCCGCGCGACACCTACGGCTAGACCGCGCCGGCCGACCCGCGCCTGAGCGGCGCTACGAGCACAAAATTCCCCTCGGCCAGCGGCCGGACACATGCTTAAGCGCGATATCCGCGCCACGGCGCAACCAGATGGGTGGAAACACCCCGAGAAAATGCCCGCCGTCGGTTCTCCACGGTAGACTGTCCAGGTATCTGTCGCATTCACGCCTGTGATGCGTTGAATACTTGCTTGCGACCCTGAGGAGAGCTCCCCGACCGTGGCTGCCCAAAATAAGTCTGGCCAAAACAAGTACGGTGCCGATTCGATCAAGGTTCTCGAGGGCCTCGAAGCCGTTCGTAAAAGACCCGGTATGTACATCGGTTCCACCGGCGAACGCGGTCTGCACCACCTGATCTGGGAGGTGGTCGACAACGCCGTCGACGAGGCCATGGCCGGTTTTGCCACCAAGGTCGAGGTCCGGATTCTCGAGGACGGCGGCGTCGAGGTCACCGACGACGGCCGCGGCATCCCGGTCGCGATGCACGCCACCGGTGTCCCCACCGTCGATGTCGTGATGACCGTTCTGCACGCCGGCGGAAAGTTCGAAGAGGGCGCCTACACGGTCTCCGGTGGACTGCACGGCGTGGGAGTCTCCGTCGTCAATGCCCTGTCGAGTCGGCTGGAAGCCGACATCCGCCGCGACGGCCACGAATGGTTCCAGACCTACGACAAGTCGGTGCCGGGAACGCTGCGCCAGGGTGACCCGACCACTAAGTCCGGCACCACCATTCGCTTCTGGGCGGATCCGGATGTCTTCGAGACCACCACCTATGACTTCGAGACGGTCGCGCGGCGCCTGCAGGAGATGGCTTTCCTCAACAAGGGCCTGACCATCGAACTCACCGACGAGCGGGTGCGCACCGAAGAGATCGTCGATGAGGTGGTCAGCGACACCGCAGCGGCTCCCAGGTCCGCCGAGGACCAGGCGGCCGAAGCCCAAGCACCGCACAAGGTCAAGCACCGCGTCTTCCACTATCCGGGCGGCCTGCGCGACTTCGTCGCGCACATCAACCGCACCAAGACCGCGATCCACCCGACCATCATCGACTTCGACGGCAAGGGAACGGGCCACGAAGTCGAGATCGCGATGCAGTGGAACGGGGGCTACTCGGAATCGGTGCACACCTTCGCCAACACGATCAACACCGCCGAGGGCGGCACCCACGAAGAGGGTTTCCGGGCAGCCCTGACCAGCGTTGTCAACAAGTACGCCAAAGACAAGAAGCTGCTCAAGGACAAAGACCCCAACCTCACCGGTGACGACATCCGCGAGGGACTGGCGGCCGTCATCTCGGTGAAGGTCTCCCAACCGCAGTTCGAAGGACAGACCAAGACCAAACTCGGTAACACCGAGGTCAAGTCGTTCGTTCAGAAGGTCTGCAACGAGCAGCTCGGGCACTGGTTCGAAGCCAACCCCGCTGAGGCCAAAACCGTTATCAATAAAGCGGTCTCATCTGCTCAAGCTCGGATGGCCGCGCGCAAGGCACGGGAGTTGGTGCGCCGCAAGAGCGCTACCGACCTCGGCGGGCTTCCCGGGAAGCTGGCGGACTGCCGTTCCAATGACCCGACCAAGTGTGAACTGTATGTGGTGGAGGGTGATTCGGCCGGCGGCTCGGCCAAGAGCGGCCGCGACTCGATGTTCCAGGCGATCCTGCCGCTGCGCGGCAAGATCATCAACGTCGAAAAGGCACGTATCGACCGAGTGCTCAAAAACAACGAGGTCCAGGCGATCATCACCGCCCTCGGCACCGGCATCCACGACGAGTTCGATCTGTCCAAGCTGCGGTACCACAAGATCGTGCTGATGGCCGACGCCGACGTTGACGGTCAGCACATCGCCACCCTGCTGCTGACCCTGCTGTTCCGTTTCATGCGCCCGCTGGTCGAGCACGGCCACATCTTCCTGGCGCAGCCGCCGCTGTACAAGCTCAAGTGGCAGCGCGGAACGGTGCCCGAATTCGCCTACTCCGACCGGGAACGCGACGGTCTGCTGGAAGCCGGCAAGGCCGCCGGCAAGAAGATCAACATGGACGACGGCATTCAGCGCTACAAGGGCCTCGGTGAGATGGACGCCAAGGAACTGTGGGAGACCACGATGGACCCGACGGTGCGCGTGCTGCGGCAGATCACCCTTGACGATGCCGCCGCCGCCGACGAGCTCTTCTCCATCCTGATGGGCGAGGACGTCGAGGCGCGGCGCAGCTTCATCACGCGCAACGCCAAAGACGTTCGCTTCCTAGACGTTTAGTGATGTACCGCGCTATCTGACCTGCCTACGGCTGATTGAACGAGGAATAGATGACAGACACCACGCTGCCGCCCGGAGATGACTCGGTAGACCGGATCGAACCGGTCGACATCCAACACGAGATGCAGCGAAGCTACATCGATTACGCGATGAGCGTCATCGTCGGGCGGGCCCTGCCCGAGGTGCGTGACGGCCTCAAGCCGGTGCACCGGCGGGTGCTCTACGCGATGTACGACTCGGGCTTCCGCCCGGACCGCAGTCACGCCAAGTCGGCGCGCTCGGTCGCCGAGACGATGGGCAACTACCACCCGCACGGCGACTCCTCGATCTACGACACCCTGGTGCGGATGGCCCAGCCGTGGTCACTGCGCTACCCGTTGGTCGACGGCCAGGGCAACTTCGGCTCACCGGGCAACGACCCAGCGGCCGCCATGCGTTACACCGAGGCTCGGCTGACCCCGCTGGCCATGGAGATGCTGCGCGAGATCGACGAGGAGACAGTCACTTTCGTCCCGAACTACGACGGTCGGGTGCAAGAGCCCACGGTGCTGCCCAGCAGGTTCCCGAACCTGCTGGCCAATGGCTCGGGCGGTATCGCGGTCGGTATGGCGACCAACATCCCGCCGCACAACCTGCGTGAGCTCGCCGAGGCGGTGTTCTGGTGCCTGGACAACCACGAGGCCGATGAAGAGGCCACCCTGGAAGCGGTGATGGAGCGGGTCAAGGGCCCCGACTTCCCCACCTCCGGGCTGATCGTCGGATCGCAGGGCATCAACGATGCCTACCGGACCGGCCGCGGCTCGATCCGGATGCGCGGCGTGGTCGAGATCGAGGAAGATTCGCGCGGGCGGTCCCTGCTGGTCATCACCGAGCTGCCCTACCAGGTGAACCATGACAACTTCATCACGTCGATCGCCGAGCAGGTGCGCGACGGAAAGTTGGCGGGAATAGCCAACATTGAGGACCAGAGCAGCGACCGGGTCGGCCTGCGCATCGTCGTGGAGGTCAAGCGCGACGCGGTGGCCAAAGTCGTGCTGAACAACCTCTACAAGCACACCCAACTGCAGACCAGCTTCGGCGCCAACATGCTGTCTATCGTCGACGGCGTGCCGCGCACCCTGCGGCTGGATCAGATGATCCGGTACTACGTCGCGCACCAACTCGACGTGATCATCCGGCGCACCACCTACCGGCTGCGCAAGGCCAACGAGCGGGCACACATCCTGCGCGGCCTGGTCAAGGCCCTCGACGCCCTCGACGAGGTCATCGCGCTGATCCGCGCTTCGGCGACCGTCGACGTGGCACGGCAGGGCCTGATCGACCTGCTCGACATCGATGACATTCAGGCGCAAGCGATCCTGGATATGCAGCTGCGCCGGCTGGCTGCCCTGGAGCGCCAGAAGATCATCGACGACCTGGCCAAGATCGAGGCCGAGATCGCCGATCTGGAAGACATCCTGGCCAAGCCGGAACGGCAGCGCGCGATCGTCAAGGAAGAGCTCGGCGAGATCGCCGAGAAGTACGGCGATGACCGGCGGACCCGGATCATCGCCGCCGACGGGGATGTCACCGACGAGGATCTGATCGCCCGCGAGGACGTCGTGGTGACGATCACCGAGACCGGTTACGCCAAGCGAACCAAGACCGACCTGTACCGCAGCCAGAAGCGGGGCGGTAAGGGCGTGCAGGGTGCCGGGCTCAAGCAGGACGACATCGTCGCGCACTTCTTCGTCTGCTCGACCCACGACTGGATCCTGTTCTTCACCACGCAGGGCCGGGTGTACCGGGCGAAGGCCTACGACCTGCCCGAGGCGCTGCGCACCGCGCGCGGCCAGCATGTTGCGAACCTATTGGCCTTCCAGCCAGAGGAGCGCATCGCCCAGGTCATCCAGCTCAAGAGCTACGAGGACGCGCCGTATCTGGTGTTGGCCACCCGCAACGGGCTGGTGAAGAAGTCCAAGCTGACCGACTTCGACTCGAACCGGTCCGGCGGCATCGTCGCGATCAACCTGCGCGACGCCGACGAACTGGTCGGTGCGGTGCTGTGCTCGGCCGAGGACGACCTGCTGCTGGTGTCGGCTAATGGGCAGTCCATCCGGTTCTCGGCGACCGATGAGGCGCTGCGTCCGATGGGCCGCGCCACCTCCGGGGTGCAGGGCATGCGCTTCAACGCCGACGACCGGCTGCTGTCGCTCAATGTGGTCCGCGAGGACACCTATCTGCTGGTGGCCACCGCCGGTGGCTACGCCAAGCGGACGGCGATCGAGGAGTACACCGCGCAGGGTCGTGGCGGCAAGGGCATCCTGACCATTCAGTACGATTCCCGGCGGGGGCGGTTGGTCGGGGCCCTGATCGTCGACGAGGACAGCGAGCTCTACGCGATCACCTCCGGTGGCGGGGTGATCCGCACCGCGGCACGGCAGGTTCGCAAAGCCGGGCGCCAGACCAAGGGCGTTCGGTTGATGAACTTGGGCGAGGGCGACACACTGATAGCCATCGCGCGGAATGCCGACGAAGAGGCGACCGACGAGGATGCGGGTAGCGAGGATGCGGGTAGCTGAGCTCGACTGGAAGCCGAGCCGCCGGCCGGCCGGACACACAGGTTAGGAGCCTTGGGTGAGCGCACCGAATGAGCCGGGGCACCCGGGCAACGGTCCGGGTAAGGCGGAATCCCCAGGCAGCGGCTCGGCCGATGCCGGAGGTCCGCGGTCCGCGGCACGCCCCGGCAGAATCACCGACACCGGGGAGCCGCCGCCGTGGCAGCGTGGGGGCCAGACCCGCCAGTCCGCTCCGGCTCGGCCGCCCGAACCGGGCCCGGCCGCCCGCTCCCCCGGGGTGGATGAGCGGCTACGCCGTTTCGTGTCCGGCACGGCGGCGCCAGGGGCACAGCAGGCCGCACCGCCCCCGGCGCAGGCGCCGGCAAAATCGGCACCGCCGCCGCCCGCTCAGGCCCCTGCTCAGCCACCGGCGGCAGCGGCCAAGCCGGCCCCGCCCGAGGACGCCTACGGCAGCGAGCTGCCGGATCTGTCCGAAGCGGCGAAGCGGCGGACGCCGGCTCGGCGCCCGCAGGTGTCGGCCGGGCCGCGCGGTCCGCTGCGGGCCAATATGCAGATCCGGCGGATCGATCCCTGGAGCGCGCTGAAGGTGTCGTTGCTGCTGTCGACGGCGCTGTTCTTCGTCTGGATGATCGCCGTCGCCGTGCTGTACGTCATGCTCGGCGCGATGGGTGTCTGGAGCAAGCTGAACAGCAATGTCGGTGACCTGCTGACCAATAACAGTGCCGCAGAACTGGTTTCGGGCAGTTCTATCTTCGGTGCCGCCGCCCTGATCGGGTTGGTCAATGTCGTGGTGCTGACGGCGATGGCCACCCTGGGTGTGGTGATCTACAACCTGAGCACCGACGTCGTCGGCGGTGTGGAGGTGACCCTGGCCGACCGGGACTGACGCCCCGGAACCCGGCGCTTTTGGTCGGGGGCCCTCCGGTGCGGTAATCTCGGCGCTCGGTCATAGACGACGGGCCTATAGCTCAGGCGGTTAGAGCGCTTCGCTGATAACGAAGAGGTCGGAGGTTCGAGTCCTCCTAGGCCCACTAGTCCCCATCGGGGGCCTTAGCTCAGTTGGTAGAGCGCTGCCTTTGCAAGGCAGATGTCAGGAGTTCGAATCTCCTAGGCTCCACAAAGCCGTATGGCGGCCGTTTACGGCGGCGTCCGGCACCTACAGTTTGGGCTGCGCGTCCACGCTCGGTGGGCGCGGCGAGGGTTCCTCGGCCTGACTCGAGCGGCGAATCAGCACCGCGACGACTCCACCTGCCAGCAGCGCCGCAGCGGCCGCTCCGGCGATCACCCAGAACCGGCGGATCCGGCGCCGTGCCGGCGGTCCTTCGAGCAGCTCCGGCAGACCGGCGATCACCTCCTGTGCGGCGGCTATCCCCTCGGAGGCCGCTTCGGCCACCTGGTGGGCCAGCCGGCTCTCGCGGTAGCGCCGGCGCAGCTCCCCCGCGCCCCGGTACACCGCGGCCCCGCTGAGCCCGACAGCGCCGCGGGCCACGTCCACCGGCCCGGCTGCGGTATGGGCCAACCCGCGTGTCAGGCGTTCCCGATGGGTCAGGGGGCTCTCCGTGGACAGGCGCATGGTCGCAACGCTACCCGTGACGCAGCACACCGCGCCGCGAATGGCACACTGTGATCCCATGACCACCAGCCCAATCGCCACCGCAACCGCGACCCTGCACACCAACCGCGGCGACATCAAGATCGCGCTGTTCGGCAACCACGCCCCCAAGACCGTCGGTAACTTCGTCGGGCTGGCTCAGGGGACCAAGGAGTACTCCACCGCCAACGCCTCCGGCGGTTCGTCGGGCCCGTTCTACGACGGCGCGGTGTTCCACCGAGTGATCGGTGGCTTCATGATCCAGGGCGGCGACCCGACCGGCACCGGTCGCGGCGGCCCGGGCTACAAGTTCGAGGACGAGTTCCACCCCGAGCTGGTGTTCGACAAGCCCTACCTGCTGGCGATGGCCAACGCCGGCCCCGGCACCAACGGGTCGCAGTTCTTCATCACGGTCGGCCAGACCCCGCACCTGAACCGCAAGCACACCATCTTCGGCGAGATCGTCGACCCCGACTCGCAGCGCGTCGTGGACGCGATCGCCACCACCTCGACCGACCGCAACGACCGGCCGACCGAGCCGGTCGTGATCGAGTCGGTGACCGTCTCCTAGACGGGGTCGTGAACGTCGCTCAGCGGCCGGTGTAGCCGGCCGCTGAGAGCACGTCGAATACGTCGCGCGGGTCGGTACCCAGATCCCACCGCGACAGGATCAACAGTTCGTCGTCGTCCGTCTCGATCTCCAGCAGACGCTGCGTGCGTCCGATGCGCTGGAACTCGGTGACGCGTACCCGCGTGAGGCTGCCGCGGGTCAGCAGACGAGTGCGCACCCAGCCCCGGACGGCCAGACCCTCGGGGGTCAGCGCGAGCTTCGGGCGTGCGTGCCAGGAGAAACCGGCAAACACCAGCAGGCCGAATCCGGCAATACCGGCTACCAGCCGGCTCGCCGGATCTGTGGCGAGCGTCACAGCGCTGATAGCCAACAATGTGCCGCCGACCGCGCAACCGGCGATGCCGCCGGCTGAGGGAGACCAGTGTGTTTGCTTGAACGCGTTCTCAGTCAACTCGACCTGCGGTTTCGAGGTTATCTACAGGAGTTGTCCACATTGGGGATGAATCACATCGTTGTGATTGAGCAATCGCTTGGTTCCCCCGCTGGCATCGCCGACCGCCCGATCTCACCGAAATCAGGGTCCGAATCGGCTCAACGCCAGCGCATGGTGAGCAACAAACCCGAGATCATGAAGGCAAACGCGATCGCGTAGTTCCACGGGCCCAGCTCGCTCATCCAGTTCAGGGCGGCGGGAGTGTCCAGCCCGGTGGCAGCCAGCTGGTAGACCATCAACCACACCAACCCGAAAAGCATCAGGCCCAGAAACAGCCCGATGAACCAGCCGCTCGACGGCCCGGCCTTGACCTTGACCGGGGTACGGCTCACCGACGAGGGGGTGAAGCTTGTCTTCTTGCGAACCTTCGACTTGGGCATCGGTACCTCGGGACAGTGCGGCGTGAAGCTGCGAGGATGGGTCAGGTACGAGATTAACCCAGCAGGGTGCGACGGCGAGAATTGGAGAGCCGATGGAGCACGACCGGCCGGCGCCCCCCGGCCGCAGCTTCCCCTGGCGGTTCGGCGTTCCGCTGGTCTGTCTCCTGGCCGGGCTGCTGCTGGCCGCCACCCACGGCGTGTCCGGCGGCAAGGAGATTCGCCGCGGCGACGCCCCCCGCCTGGTCGACCTGGTCCGCTCCACCCAGTCCACCGTCGACCGCCTCACCGACCAGCACGACACCCTGGCGGCCGCGGTCCGCGCGGTGCACGGGCGGGGCGCCGGCGCCGCACTGTCGGCAATGCGCAACCGGACCGATCAACTCGCCGAGGCCGCGGGCCTGGACGCGATGCACGGCCCCGGCCTGGTGGTGACGCTCACCGACGCACAGCGCGACGCCAACGGCCGGTTCCCCAGGGACGCCTCACCCGATGATCTTGTGGTGCACCAGCAGGACATCTCCGCGGTCCTCAACGCGCTGTGGACCGCGGGCGCCGAAGCCGTCCAGATGCAGGACCAGCGGATCACCGCTGCGTCGGCGCCGCGCTGCGTCGGAAACACCCTGTTACTGGGTGGCCGCACCTACAGTCCGCCTTACGTGGTGACCGCGATCGGTGACCCGCAGGCGATGCAGGACGCCCTGGCCGCCGCACCTCTGGTCACGCTGTACAAGCAATACGTGATCCGGTTCGGTCTGGGCTACAGCGAGCAGGTCAGCACGGACCTGCGGGTGGTCGAGACCCAGGGGCCGGCGCGGATGCGCTATGCCGTACCCGCCGGGCCGGTCGACTACTGACTGGGCGCCGCCGCCCGCCATCAACACGGCGGTAGCCTGTCATTCGTGCGGATCCTGGTCGTCGACAACTACGACAGCTTTGTGTTCAACCTGGTGCAGTACCTGGGCCAGTTGGGTGTCAAGGCCGACGTCTGGCGCAACGACGACGAGCGCCTGGCCGATCCGGCCGCTGCGGTGGCGGGCTTCGACGGCGTACTGCTGAGCCCCGGGCCGGGTACCCCGGAACGTGCCGGCGCCTCGATCGCCCTGGTCGGCGCATGCGCGGCGGGCCGGATCCCGGTGTTGGGCGTGTGCCTGGGACATCAGGCGATCGGCGTCGCGTTCGGCGGCACCGTGGGCCGGGCGCCGGAGCTGCTGCACGGCAAGACCAGCACGGTCTTCCACACCGACGCCGGTGTACTCAAGGGCCTGCCGGATCCGTTCACCGCGACCCGGTATCACTCGCTGACGATCCTGCCGGAAACCATGCCCGCCGACCTCGAGGTCACGGCGCGTACCCGGGGCGGGGTGATCATGGGTGTGCGGCACACCGAGCTGCCCATCCACGGCGTGCAGTTCCACCCGGAGTCCATCCTCACCGAGGGCGGCCACCGGATGCTGGCCAACTGGCTGGGCTACTGCGGCTACCCGTGCGATGACGCGGTGGTGCGCCGGCTGGAAGAGGAGATCGCGGCCACGGTGCAGACCGCGCGCCCGCCTGCTCCGGTGTAAATACCCGAACCTGCAGCTACTGGCCGAAGCGCAGCGTGATGTTGCCGTCGGTATTGACGCCCTGCCCGGCCGACGGGCTCTGGGATTGCACCCGGTTGTGCCCGGACCCGCCGGCGTCGACGTCGGCGCCCTTGACCAGCATCCCGGTCCACCCCAGTGCCCGCAGCTGCGGTTCGGCGTCGGTCCAGAACATGCCGGCCAGATCGGGCATCACGAACTGGTTGCCCCGTGAAACCCGCAGCTCGATGACACCGTCGACCGGAGCGGTCTCCCCGGTGGGCGGGCTGGTGGCGATCACCTCGCCTGCCGGCCGGGGGCTGTCGACGGTCACCTCGGTGATCTTGGTGAAGCCGTAGACGGTCAGGTTCTTCTGCGCCAGCTCCACGGTCTGGCCGGTCACGTCGGGCACCGCCTTGGTGGCCGGGCCGGTGCCCATCACGATCACGATCTCGTTGGTGATCGCCGTGGTCTGGTTGGCCGGCGGATTGGTGCCGACCACCTTGTCCTTCAGCTCCGGGGTGGACGGCGAGTCGACCTGCTTGAACTTGCCGAATCCGGCGGCGGTCAGCTTCTTGACGGCGTCGGCGTAGCTCAATGAGGCGACGTCGGGCAGCTGACGCTGTTCGGGCCCGTAGGACACGTGGACGGTGATCTTGTCGCCCTTGTTCGCCGGGGCGCCCGCGGGCGGGTCGGTGCTGATCACATGGTCCGGCGGCACGTCGGAGTCGGACCGCTGCTCGGTGCGGGTCTTGAAACCCTTGTTCTGCAGTTCGGCGATCGCGTCGACCGACGCCCGATTTCGGACGTCGGGAACCTGAATCTGGTGGGTGCTCCCACCGAAACTGTTGATCGACACGGTGACGATCACGGTCAGCACCGCCAGCACGATCGCGGCGATCAGCCAACGGCCCACCGAACCGGGCCGTTCGTGGCCGAAGTCGAGTTGCTGCCGCGGCAGCGGGTCGGTCTGCGGGCCGCCGCCATCACCCGGCCGGGGCGTCATGAGCGAGGCACGGTCGGCCTCGGTGAGCACCCGGGGTGCCTCCGGCTTCTCCCCGTTGTGCACCCGCACCAGATCGGCACGCATCTCGGCGGCCGTCTGGTAGCGGTTGTCCGGGTTCTTGGTCAGTGCCTTGAGCACCACCGCGTCCAGGTCGGCGGGTAGGCCGGGGAGGCGCTCCGACGGCGGGACCGGGTCCTCGCGGACATGCTGGTAGGCCACGGCCACCGGTGAGTCACCGACGAAAGGTGGGTCGCCGGTGAGGATCTCGTACAACACGCAGCCCAGCGAATACACGTCGGAGCGGGCGTCGACGGTGTCGCCGCGGGCCTGCTCGGGCGACAGGTACTGGGCGGTGCCGATCACCGCCGCGGTCTGGGTCACGCTGTTGCCGGCGTCGGCGACCGCCCGGGCGATGCCGAAGTCCATCACCTTCACCGCGTTGTGCTGGTCGATCATGATGTTCGCCGGCTTGACGTCGCGGTGGATGATGCCGTGCTGGTGGCTGAAGTTCAGCGCCTGGCAGGCGTCCGCGATCACCTCGATGGCGCGCGTCGGCGGCATCGGGCCGTCGTTGTGCACGATGTCGCGCAGCGTGACGCCCTCGACGAGCTCCATCACGATGTAGGGCAGCGGGCCGGCGGGGGTCTCGGCCTCGCCGGTGTCGTACACCGCGACGATCGCCGGGTGGTTCAGCGCCGCCGCGTTCTGGGCCTCCCGCCGGAACCTCAGGTAGAAGCTGGGGTCGCGGGCCAGATCGGCGCGCAGCACCTTGACGGCCACCTCGCGGTGCAGCCGGGTGTCGACGGCCCGGTGCACCTCCGACATGCCGCCGAAGCCGAGGATCTCGCCGAGTTCGTAGCGGTCGGAGAGCCGCTGCGGGGTGGTCATCGCGCGATCCAGCCGGAGGGGTGCGCCGGCGGGTGCGACTCGGGGCTGGACTCAGTGCTCGACGAGGTCGTCGGTGGCGACCCGGTGTCGGTGATGGTCGGGGTGGACGGCGCCAGGGAGCCGCCCGGACTCTTGGCGTTGACCACGATCAGCACCGCGATGATGATCGCCAGCGTGCCCAGCACCCCTGCCGCCCACAGCAGGGCTCGCTGCCCGGCAGTGAAGGTGCGTCGCGGTGGCGGCGGGCGATGGTTGCCGGTGGTCCGCCGCACCGCGGTCTGCCGCGCCGACACCGGCGCGGCTGCGGCACGGGTGACCTGCCCCGACGGGATGGACGACGGCGCGGCCCGCCCGGGCGGCAGTGACTGGCTGGGCCGGGTCGGCCGGCGGCCGGATCGAACCGCGGCGACCGCGTCGGCGAACGGGCCGCCGCTGCGGTAGCGAGAGCCGGGGTTCTTGGCCAGCGTGATCTCGATGAGCTCGCGCACGTTGGGCGGCAACTCGGCCGGCAGCGGCGGCGGGGGCTCCTTGATGTGCTTCATCGCCACGGTCAAGGCGCCGTCGCCGGTGAACGGCCGGCGCCCGGACAGTACCTCGTAGCCGACCACGCCCAGGGAGTACACGTCACTGGCGGCGGTGGCGTCCTGACCCAGCGCCTGCTCCGGGGCGATGTACTGGGCAGTGCCCATCACCATGCCGGTCTGGGTGACCGGGGCGGCGTCGACGGCCTTGGCGATACCGAAGTCGGTGATCTTCACCTGCCCGGTGGGCGTGATCATGATGTTGCCGGGCTTGACGTCGCGGTGCACCAGCCCGGTGCTGTGCGCCACCTGCAGGGCCCGGCCAGTCTGCTCCAGCATGTCCAGCGCGTGCCGCAGCGACAGCCGCCCGGTCCGTTTGAGCACCGAGTTCAACGGCTCACCGTTGACCAGTTCCATCACCAGGAACGCGGTGCGGCCCTCGCCGTCCAGCTCGGTCTCGCCGTAGTCGTGCACGCTGGCGATGCCCGGATGGTTGAGCATCGCGGTGTTGCGGGCCTCGGCGCGGAACCGCTCGATGAATTCCGGGTCCGAGGAGAACTCGGGCTTGAGCACCTTCACCGCGACGCGCCGGCCCAGCCGGTTGTCCACGGCCTCCCACACCTGGCCCATGCCGCCGGTGGCGATGAGCCGCTGCAAGCGGTACCGCCCGGCCAGCGCCGCTCCGACCTGCGGACTCATGATCGCCCCTGTAGCGCTGCTTCGATGACAGCCCGACCGATCGGCGCCGCCAGGGCACCACCGGTCGCCGACAGGCGGTCGCCGCCGTCTTCCACCACGACGGCAACGGCCACCTTGGGGGCGCTGGCCGGGGCGAAAGCGATGTACCACGCGTGCGGCGGCGTGTGCCGCGGATCGGGACCGTGCTCGGCGGTGCCCGTCTTCGACGCGATCTGTACGCCCGGGATGGCCCCCTCCTGCTGGGTCATTTTTTCGGCGTCGATCATCAGTTCAGTTAGCTTAGTCGCGACCTGCGAGGACACCGCACGGCGCTGTTCGCGAGGCGCAGTGGTCGCGATGCCCGCCAAGTCCGGCCCCTCCAGTCCGTCGACCAGGTACGGCTGCATCGTCAGGCCGCCGTTGGCGATGGTCGCCGCGATCACCGCGTTCTTCAGCGGCGTGACCGCGACGTCCTTCTGGCCGATGCTGGTCATTCCCAGCGCCGCGGCGTCGCGGATCGGGCCGATCGTCGACTCGGCCACCTGCAGCGGAATGGGCTCGGGTGTGATGTCCAGGCCGAATCCCTGGGCGGTGGTGCGCAGCGCGTCGGCCCCGGTGCGGATGCCCAACTGGACGAAGGCGGTGTTACAGGATCGGGCGAACGCCACCCGCAGCGGGACGGTCGCCTCGTTGCCCTCGCAGGTGGTGCCGCCGTAGTTCTCCAGCGTGACGGTGCTGTTGGGCAACGCGGTGCGTGCCGCGTTGGTCAGGTGCTCGTTCTCGCTCATGCCGGCCTGCAGCGCGGCGGCCGTGGTGATCACCTTGAAAGTCGAGCCGGGCGGGTAGGTCTCGCTGATGGCCCGGTTGGTCAGTGGCGAGTCGGGGTTGTCGCGCAACCGCTGCCAGGCCTGACCCTGTTGAGCGGAATCGTGCGAGGACAACTGGTTGGGGTCATACGACGGCGTCGACACCAGCGACAGGATCTTGCCGGTGGACGGCTCCAGCGCCACCACCGCACCGCGGCAGCCGTCGGTGCAGCCCTTCTGCATCGCGTCCCAGCCGGCCTGCTGCACCCGGGGCCGGATGGTGGTCTGCACCGTGCCGCCCCGTGGGCTGCGACCGGTGAAGAAGTCGGCCAACCGCAGCCCGAACAGGCGCGGATCCGAGCCGTTGAGCACGCTGTCCTCGGCGCGCTCCAGGCCGCTGCTGGAGTAGCGCAGCGAATAGAACCCGGTGATCGGCGCGTACACCGCCGGGTCGGGGTAGATCCGCTGGTATTTGATCCGGTCGTCGGTCGCCACGGAGTAGGCCAACAACTGGCCCGAGGCGGTGATCTGTCCGCGCTGACGGGAGTACTCGTCGAGCAACACACGCTGATTGCGCGGGTCGGCGCGCAGGCCGTCGGCGGCGAACACCTGGGTCAGCGTGGCGTTGCCCAGCAACAGGACTATGAGCGCCATCAGCGTCATCGTGACGCGGCGCAGCGAGGTATTCATACGCGCTCGATCACCGCCGTGCCGGTGTCACCGATCGGGGCGGGGCGTTGCGGCTGGGTGCTCAGCGGCCGGCGTGCGGCGTGCGAGACACGCAGCACGATCGCCAGCAGCACATAGTTGGCCAGCAGCGACGACCCGCCGTAGGACAACCACGGCGTGGTGAGCCCGGTCAGCGGAATCAACTTCGTGACACCCCCGACCACGATGAACAGCTGAATGCCCAAGGTGGCAGCCAAACCGGCCGCCAGCAGCTTGCCGAAGCTGTCGCGGACCGCGATCGCCGTGCGCATGCCGCGCACGATCACGATCGTGTACAGGATCAGCACACCGGCCAGTCCGACCAGACCCAGCTCCTCGCCGAACGCGGCGATGATGAAGTCCGTCGACACCGCGGGCACGTAGCCGGGCTGACCGTTGCCCAGCCCGGTGCCGAAGATCCCGCCGGTGGCGAAGCTGAACAGCGACTGCACCATCTGGTAGCCGACGCCCTCGGGATCGGCGAACGGATCCAGCCAGGTCTGCACCCGCACCCGGACGTGGCTGAACATCAAATACGCAGCCACGCTGCCGGCGGCGAACAGCAGCATCCCGATCACCATCCAGCTGAACCGGCGGGTGGCCAGATACACCACCACCAGAAACGACGTGTACAGCAGCAGTGAGGTACCGAGGTCCTTCTCGAACGCCATCACCGCGACCGAGATGACCCAGGCCGCCAGCAGCGGCGCCAAGTCGCGCGGGCGAGGCAGGTTCATACCCAGCACGTGCTTGCCGGCGCTGGTGAACAGCCCGCGCTTGGCCACCAGTACCGCGGCGAAGAAGATCAACAGCAGGATCTTGGAGAATTCGGCGGGCTGAATCGAGAAGCCCGGCAGGCGAATCCAGATCTTGGCACCCTGCTGTTCGGATACCGACGCCGGCAGCAGGCCGGGGATCACCAGCAGCACCAGGCCGACCAGGCCGCAGATGTAGCCACTGGCGGCGAGCTGGCGATGGTCCTTGAGGAGCACCAGCACCAGGGCGAACACGATCACCCCGAGCAGCGTCCACAGCATCTGGGCGCCGGCACTCGGGCGCGCGCCGGCGCCGTCGACCCCGACACCCAGATCGATGCGGTGGATCATCACCAATCCGAGGCCGTTGAGCAGCGCCACCACCGGCAGCAGCAGTGGGTCGGCGTAGCGCGCCGAGTGCCGGATGACCAGGTGCGCAAAAGCGAACAGCACCAGAAAGGCCGTCCCGTAGCCGACCAGATCGGGGCGCAGGCCCTGTTCGTGGCCGGCCTCGACGATCAGCATCGCCACCGCGATGATCACGGTCGCGAAGCACAGCAGCAGCAGTTCGGCATTGCGGCGATCGGGCAGCACTGGCGTCAGGGACACCGCCGGCTGCGGCTCTGTGGTCAATGCGCGCCGGTCCCTGTCATCGCTCCGCTCTGCATCGTCGCGGGCGCGGGTCATGAGGCCGCCCGGCAGTCGGTCCCCGGTTCTGGCGGTGCCGGCGGCAGGTTGGTCAGGGTGGGCAGATGCGGTGATCCCGACTGCGGTGCGGACGGGGCGGGGCCCGGCCGAGGCCCGGTCGGCGCCGGTCCGGGGTCCGGCACGTTGGTCGGCGACGAGCCGGTGCCGTCGGATTTCCCGGTGGTGGACGGCCGCGGGCACGGCGGGAGCAGGGAATCCCGGGCCAGGTTGCGCAGCTGGGTGATCGCGTCGTCGAGGGTCCCGGCGGGCAGGCCGTTGCTCACCTGTTGACGGGCCGGCGGGCGCAGATCTTGCAGGGTCATCAACCGGCAGCCCAGCTTGTCGCCGGACTGGCTGAAGCTGATCTGCACCAGCGCTCCGCGATTGTCGAGGCAGCCCAGCAGGTAGGGCTCCTGCAGCGGGAAGCCGAGGATCGAGCCCTGTACGCCGCGCATGATCGCCACGGTGCCGCCGTAGGCGGTGACGTAGTAGTTGGTGCGGATGATCACCCGCCCGACCACCAGCCCGGCGGCCAGCAGTGTCAGCAGCAGCACCGCCGCGATGAACTTGCGCCGCCGTGACCGGGGCGGACGAGCCAGGGTCTCGATCTGCGGCAGCACCCGCTTGGCGACGGTTTTTCGCGGCGAGATCGCCGAGGCCCGTCCGGCGGCGGTGTCGAGGGAGATGGTGTGGTCGTCGTCGTGGTCGGAGACCGCGCCGGCCAGAATCGGCTGGGTCTGGCCGTAGTCGACGTCGACGACGTCAGCCACCACCACCGTCACGTTGTCGGGGCCGCCGCCGCGCAGCGCCAGCTCGATCAGCCGCAGTGCGGCGTCGTTGACGTCGGGGATCTCCAGCGCCTCGTGGATGGTCTCGGTGCTCACCGGGTCGGACAGCCCGTCGGAGCACAGCAGGTAGCGGTCGCCGGCCTGCGCCTCGCGCATGATCAGCGTCGGCTCGACCTCGTGGCCGGTCAGGGCCCGCATGATCAGGGAGCGCTGGGGATGGCTGTGCGCCTCTTCCAAGGTGATGCGGCCTTCGTCGACCAGCGTCTGTACGAAGGTGTCGTCCTTGGTGATCTGGGTGAGCTCGCCGTCGCGCAGCAGGTAGCCGCGCGAGTCGCCGATGTGGGCCAGCCCCAGTCGGGGGCCGGCAAACAGGATGGTGGTCAGGGTGGTGCCCATGCCCTCGAGTTCCGGATGGTCCTCGACGTAGGCCGCGATAGCCGAATTACCTTCCTGCACCGCGGCTTCCAACTTGGCCAGCAGGTCGCCACCCGGCTCGTCGTCGTCCAGGTGGGCCAGCGCGGCGATCACCAGTTGTGACGCGACCTCGCCGGCGGCGTGTCCGCCCATGCCGTCGGCCAGCGCCAGCAGGCGGGCCCCGGCGTAGACGGAGTCCTCGTTGTTGGAGCGCACCAGGCCGCGGTCGCTGCGAGCGGCGTAGCGCAGGACCAGGCTCACCGGCGGAGCTCGATCGCGGTCTTGCCGATTCGTATCGGCGTTCCGACGGGAACCCGTACTGCTGTGGTCACCTTCACCCTGTCAAGGTAGGTGCCGTTGGTCGAGCCGAGGTCTTCGACATACCATTCCGACCCCCGCTGAGACAGCCGAGCGTGCCGGGTGGAGGCGTAATCGTCGGTGAGCACCAGGGTCGAGTCGTCGGCACGGCCGACCAGAACGGGCTGGTCGCCCAGGGCGATGCGGGCTCCGGTCAGCGGACCCTCGGTGACCACCAGGTGGCGAGCGGTGGTGCGCTGCTCCCGCGACGGCAGCAGCACACCGCGGATCGACAGCCCGCGGCGGACCATCACCGCGCCGGTCGGCGCGTAGATGTCGGTCCGCAGAATCCGCAGAACCGACCAGATGAACAGCCACAGCAACGTCAAAAAACCGGCTCGCGTCAGCTGCAGCACGAGTCCCTGCATCCGGCGTCCTCTCCGTCCTCGCGCCGTCCATACGGTGCTCGCGGCGGAGCACTTCGGCAAAGTCACGATACTTGGACGCCGGTGACCGTAGGGCAAAGCGGGAGCGCTTCGCTCATTCCGGCGGCGTGGGCCGTCCCTAGTGGACCCGGACGATGATCTCGGAGTGGCCGAGCCGGATCACGTCGCCGTCCGCCAACTGCCACTCCTGGACCGGGGCATTGTTCACCGTGGTGCCGTTGGTGGAGTTGAGGTCGGACAGCAGGGCAACCCGACCGTCCCAGCGGATCTCCAGATGACGCCGTGACACCCCGGTGTCGGGCAGCCGGAACTGGGCATCCTGGCCACGGCCCACCACGTTGGTGCCCTCATGCAGTTGGTAGGTGCGGCCGCTGCCGTCGTCGAGCTGCAGGGTGACCGACGCCGGAGCCGAGTAGGCACGCTGGCCGTAGCCGGCCTGGGGCTCGCCGTAGCCCTGGGGCTCGCCGTATCCGCCGGGTGCCGGTTGACCGTAGTCGTAACCGGCCTGGGGTTCGCCGTATCCGCCGGGTGCCTGCTGGCCGTAGTCGTAGCCCGCCGGGGCGGCCGGGGCCTGCTGGCCGTAGTCGTAGCCGGGCTGGGCGTAGTCCTGCCGGCCGTAGGACGGCGCACCCTGGTCCGGGTAGGAGGGGCGCTGCTCTGGCTGGGCCCCGGGCTGGGAATAGTCGTCGTGGCGGGGGCGCTCGTAGTCGCCGTAGCCGGGCTGACCGCCTGGGTAGGCCGGTGCGGGCGGCGGCTGCTGCTGGTAGCCCTGCTCATACCCCTGGGGGGCGCCTTGGGGGGAGTAGCCGCCCTGGTCCGGGTAGGAGGGGCGCTGCTCGTAGGACTGCGGGTAGCCGCCCTGGCCGCCGGGGTAACCGCCCTGGTCCGGATAGCTGCCCTGGTCGGGGTAGCTGCCCTGGTCGGGGTAGCCGCCCTGCTCGGGCCGGCGCGGCGGGGCGTAACCGCCCGGACCGCCGTGGCCCTGCTCGGGGTAGCCGCCCTGCTGGTAGGGGTCCGGCTCCGGGGCGTAATGGCTGCCACGCGGTTCCTGACCGCCACGCGCGTCGTCTCCCGGCCGGCCGTAGCGCGGGTCGTAGTAATCGTCGCCCGGACGGTCCTGCCCGTGGGCGCCGCGGTAGCTCGGGTTATCGGTCATCGGTGGCACTCCTGATTCTGCGGTAAACGCATGATCTGATTGTGGCGGGCGGGATTCACTGACCGTCTGGCTGGGGTTTGCATCCGGATTGACCGCGCCCCGCGTGCGGACCTGGCCGGTACGCAGACTCGGCGACTGCTCGAACCGGACAACCACATCACCATACGTTTGCCACCCCTGTTCGCCGATGTGTCCCGCTAAATGCCGGGCAAAGGCCTTCGACGTCAAATCCTGGTCGGCGCCCACATTGTCGTAGTCGTCCACACCGAGGGTAATGACGTATTCATTGGGCGCCAAAAGCTGATTGCCGGATAACGCCCGCACTCCGGCGGCGGCTTCGCGGCGCAACGCGGCCTCGACCTCTTCGGGGACCACTCCCCCTCCGAAGACCCTGGCCATCGCATCCTCCACGGCGGATTCGAGCCTGCGCTCGATGCGTTGAACCAGCCCATGCTGGCTGTCCATCTCCTGCCGCCTCACTAGCCGTCGTCAAGTTTCCTGGTCGGCGGAACGCCGCTGCGGCGTGTCGCTCAGCTGCATCCGCCCTGCACATGGTATCGACCCGGTGAGCTGTGGCGGCACCCTTCTTCGGCGGAGAATCGGATAAGAGCAGGTCACGATGGGGTCACGGCCCGTTGGCCGCCGACATCGCCACGGTCGGCGGCGGACGTGGAACCGGGTAGCGGGGGCTCCTCCGCGACCGTGATACGCTCCCCCGGTCGCTCGGGCGAGTGGCGGAATGGCAGACGCGCTGGCTTCAGGTGCCAGTGTCCTTCGGGACGTGGGGGTTCAAGTCCCCCTTCGCCCACAGATTTTTCACAGGGATGGCCCCGGCCTTTGGCCGGGGTCTTTTCTGTTGGTCCCTTCACGACACTTCCCCGACGACGGCTGGGTGGGCGCTGCTTGGCGAAGACCCATATAGATCAGTCCGGCTGAACGTCTACCCACTCCAAGTAGGCGCTGCCAGACACCACGGCCGACCGCCAGGTGCCGGTGTAGGAGTAGGCCGCGACGTATCCGGGGCCGTGGCCCTGGCGCCAGGGTGAGTCGACGGTGCCGTCGACAGCCAGGATGTCCCGGTCGCCGTCGCGAACTGTCCATCGGATCGTGCGTGGGCACCGCATGGTGTTGCCGCGGTCGTCGAGCAAGGGATCGCCGTACGCCGTCACGGTGAACTCGACGTCGGTGTAGACCTCGGTCGCACCGCCCAACACCCGCACGTGTGCCAGCCGGCAGGCCACCCTGCCCCGGGCGCGCACATCGGTCAACAGAATCTGCGTGTGATCGTCGATGGCGATGATCTGGTAGGTGAAGAAGTCCATCGGCAGCTTCAGCGCCGCCGGCATGGTTCGGCGCAGGAATCCCTGATGGGTCCGGATCCGCGCGTACTCAAAGGTGCCCAGGCCGCTGACCTCGACGCCGTCGACCACTCCGCGGTACGGGGCCAGCAGGCTCAGATGGTCGTAGATCGGCGACTTCACGAAGTACGAGACCTGTTCGGTGACAGCCAATTCGAGGTCGACGTCGAACCCGGGGTAACGGCCCCGCACCGCGACCCTGGGCAGCGCGACGTCGAGCGCGAGATCGTCGCCCCAGCGCAAGTCCCCGCCGTCATCGGAGAACCGGCACTGGGCGCGCATGTCGTAGGACCGATAGAACCGCTGGTCCTCTTTCGCCGTCGACGAGAACACGGTGGTGGTGTCCCGGGCGTCGGGGGCGGCCAGGTGGTCGAGGTCGAACAGCTCGGTGCCCGAAGCCCCGAGCAGCGTCATGGTGTTGAGGTAGCGGTGCGGTTCGGGGAGATCAGGGACGAAAACCCCGTAATGCGTTGTCCCCCAAACGCGTGATTGGGCGTGAGGCTGGATGATCTGCGGCAGGTCGAACGGGCGCCGGGATGCCGGCAGGCGCCGGTCGGCCAGCGGCAGCAGACCGTCGATAACGGCATAGGACAACGCGCGGGAGATCGGGTGCCTCACCGAGCCACCGTAACCGCGTGTACAAGGGCCCCTGACTAACATGCTGTTTTTACACTGTCGGGTGTGACTGGGGACAAGCGGCGACGGATGTCGGCTGAGGAGCGACGCAAGCAGCTGCTCGACATCGCGCAGCGGATCATCGACGCCGAAGGGTTCCCCGCCGCGACGCCGAAGCGCATCGCTGACGAAGCCGGCATCAACCGAACGGTGATCTACCAGCAGTTCGGTGATCCGGCCGGCATGTTCGCCGCACTTGTCGACCGTGAAATCACCCGAGCCGGAGTGCAATTCGCGCAAGTGGTGGCCGAGGTGCCAGATGTCGGGCGCACCGGCGACAGGTATCTGGTGCGGGTGTTCGAGGGGACCCTCAACGCCATCGACGCGCACCCGGCGACCTGGCGGCTGTTTCTGTTTCCCCCGGAGGGTGCTCCCGCGGAGTTGCACCGCCGGCTGGCCAGCTCCCAGGACTTCCTGTTGTCGTTTCTCACCCGCGAGCTGCTGAGAATGAGGCCGGATCTACACGATCCCGAATACACCGCACGGATGGTGCAGGCGGCCGGCCGTGAACTGCTGCAGCTGCGGCTCAGCGACCCCGAGTCCGCGACGCGGGAGCGGCTGAGCGCGCTGATGCGCAGCCTGAACGCAGACATCACGGGGCGGTCCGGGGAAAAGGCTCTCTCAGAGCGCGGCGAATAGGGCCGTCAACAGCTCCGCGAGGTCGCGTTGCGTGCCGCCGGTGGCGAGCCGGCTACGGCGCGACGGGCGACCGCCGCAGCCCCGGCAGCACATACCGGCGCAGATGTCGTCGCAGCGACGCCGTGTCGTCGGGGTCGATGTGGTTGCCGGGGACGCTGCCCAGGCTGATCATCACCCGCGCCACCCACTCGCTGGCCTCGGGCAGGTCGGTGTCCGGGTGGATGTCGCCACCGGCCGCCGCGGCCGCCACAAACGGATACCAGAACGCCGCGAGGTCGGGAACCAGGCCGCGGACGCCGGCCCCGGCGCAGGCGGTGAACTCATCCGGCTCGGCGGTGCGGAGCCGCATCAGCAGCGTTCCGGGGTCGTCGTAGGCGCGGCGACCGATATGGACGCCGGCCACCAGCTGCTCTTCGAAGCTGCCCAGGGTGGAGAGCTCGGCACGCGATCTGGCCCAGCTGGCCTCAATGAGCCGGATGATAGCGGCACCCACGAGCGCGGGCTTGTCGGCGAACTTCCGGTACAGCCAGGCGCGCGACACCCCGGCGCGTTCGGCGACGTCGATCATGGTCGTCGCCCGAATGCCCTTCTCGGCCAACAGCTGTTCGGTCGCATCCAGGAGCCGGTCGGTTGTCGACGGTGTCGCACCCGCCGGCGTCTTTGCGTCCACGGCTCACCTCCTGTGGCAGAAGCCTAGCAAGGGAGTAGACAGATTTGAGGATCTGTGTACTATGACCAATCGCACCCTGTAGACACTTCTGTGAACCTGTCTACTCCGGACCCCGGAGGTTTCCCCATGTCCTCACCCCGCACTGCGATCATCGGTGCCGGCATCAGCGGCCTGACAGCCGGAAAGATGCTGGCCGACTACGCGATCGACTACACCTGTTTTGAATCCTCCGACCGGATCGGCGGGAACTGGGCGTTCGGCAACCCGAACGGGCACTCCAGCGCCTACCGGTCACTGCACATCGACACCTCGAAGCACCAACTGTCGTTCCGGGATTTCCCGATGCCCCCCGACTACCCGGACTTCCTGCATCACACGCTGGTCAAGGAGTACCTGGAGTCCTACGCCGATGCGTTCGAGCTCAAACGCAACATCGAGTTCACCACCGAGGTCACCCACGCGCAGCGGCTTCCCGACGGCGGCTGGGAACTGGAACTGACCAGAGGTGAGCGCCAACGGTTCGACCTGCTGGTGGTCGCCAACGGCCACCACTGGGACCCGCGCCTGCCGGACTTCCCCGGTGAGTTCACCGGAGAGACCCTGCACGCACACCACTACATCGACCCGAAGACGCCACTGCAGTTCTCCGGCAAGAGGATCCTGGTGGTCGGCCTGGGTAACAGCGCGGCAGACATCGCCGTCGAACTGTCATCCCGGACGCTCGAGAACGAACTGACCCTGTCGACGCGCTCCGGAGCCTGGATCGTGCCGAAGTATGTGGCCGGCAAGCCCGCCGACAAGTACTACCGGACCAGTCCCTATGTGCCGTTGTCCTGGCAGCGCAAGGTTGCCCAGTGGGCCCAGCCGATCATGTCCGGCCGGCCCGAGGATCTCGGCCTGCCGACGCCCAACCACAAGTTCTTCGAGGCGCACCCCACCCAGTCGATGGAGCTGCCGTTCCGGCTGGGATCCGGTGACGTCATTCCGAAGCCGAATATCGACCGACTCGACGGCGATACCGTGCATTTCGTCGACGGCACCAGCGGCCAGTTCGACATCATCATCTATGCCACCGGCTACAACATCACCTTCCCGTTCTTCGACCAGGACTTCATCAGCGCACCGGAGAACCGGATCGATCTGTACAAGCGGATGTTCTATCCCGGCATCGACGACCTGGTGTTCGCCGGATTCGCCCAGTCCACTCCGACACTGTTCCCGTTCGTGGAATCCCAGGCCCGCCTGATCGGTGCCTACGCCGCCGGCCGCTACCGGCTGCCGTCGGAGGCCGAGATGCGCCGGGTGATCACCGCCGACATGCGCAAGTACACCGGCCACATGGTGGACAGACCCCGGCACACCCAGCAGGTCGACTACTTCCTCTACGAACACGACATGCGCACCCGCGAGATCCCGCGCGGGGCGAAGCGGGCGGCTGAACTCGGCGGGCCCGCGTGGGCCGGGGTCACCACGACGCGGATCGGAGCAACCGCATGAGCACGACGATCCGCTTCGACAGCGGCGGCGCGACGTGCGTCGGCGAGTTCTTCCCGGCCGCCAAGCAGCTCGGCGAGAACGGCTCGCCGGTGGTGGTGCTCGGGCACGGACTGGGCGGCACCGTCGACTCCGGCCTGGTCCGGTTCGCTGAGGCGTTGAGCGTGGCCGGATTCGCCGCCTTCGCCTTCGACTATCGGTACTTCGGGGCATCCGAGGGCCAACCGCGCCAACGGATCTCGATGAAGGAACAGATCGCCGACTTCCGTGCGGCGTGCGTGGCTGCGGCCGAACAGCCTGGCGTCGATCCGTCGTGCATCGTGGTGTGGGGCGTGTCCCTGGCGGGCGGTCACGTCTTCGAGCTGGCCGCCACCATGCCGGGTGTCGCCGCCGCGATTTCGCTGACCCCGATCGTCAGCGGTCCGGCCGCCGCGATCGCCGCGCTGCCGCAGCACCGGCCGGCGACCATGCTGCGCTCCACGGTGACCGGCTGGCGCAGCGCGCTGTCCCAACGCACCGGCGGTCCGCCGGCGACGATCCCGCTGGTGGGCCGCCCCGGCGAGCTGGCCACCCTGACCCCCGACGGCTACTACGAGGCATACACCGCGATGGCGGGCCCCACCTGGCGCAACGAGATCGACGCCCAGGTCGGCGTCCAACTGGGCGGCTACCGGCCGGGCAAGCACGCCGACGCCATCGCGTGCCCGATGCTGGTGCAGATCGCCGACTTCGACCGCTGCGCTCCCCCGCAGGCCGCGGCCAAGGCGGCATTCGCCGCGCGCGCCGAAGTGCGGCACTACCCGTGCGATCACTTCGATGTCTTCCCCGGTGGCGACTGGTTCGACCATGTCATCGACCACCAGATCGTCTTTTTGGCCCGGCATCTGGGTGGTTCGACCGCTACGGTCGCGGGTTAGGAGGTCGCGATGGCCGAAACGATGCAACAGTTGCTCGCGCAACGCGCGGAGCACGATGGGCCGGCGGTCCTGCACAACAATGCCGCCGGCGGGCAGGTCCGCTGGACGTGGCGCGAGTACATCGACCGATCCGCCCGCCACGCCGCGGCGCTGCTCGGCCGCGCCGACACCGACCGCCCGGTGCACGTCGGCGCCCTGCTGGGCAATACCCCGGCGATGCTGACCGCGCTGGCCGGGGCCGCCCTCGGCGGCTACGTGCTCTGCGGGGTCAACGGCACCCGGCGCGGCTCGGCGCTCGCCGGTGACCTGCGCACCGCCGACGTGCAGATCCTGCTGGTCGACGCCGAGCACCGCGGCCTGTTGGAGGGCCTGGACCTGGCGGGCATCGGCGTCATCGATGTCGACGACCCGGCTTGGGTCCGGGCCTGCGCGGAGGCCGGCGCGTTGACCCCACATCGCCAGGTGAGCGCCATGGATCCGTTCGTGATGATCTTCACCTCGGGGACCAGCGGCGACCCCAAGGCGGTCCTGGTCAACCACTTCATGGTGCTGGTCGCCGGGCAGAACCTGACCGAGCGCTTCGAACTGGGGCCCGCCGATGTCGCCTACCTGTCGATGCCGCTGTTTCACTCGAACGCGATCGTTGCCGGCTTCGCACCCGCGGTGGCCTCCGGCGCCGCCATGGCGCTGGCCAAGTTCTCCGCGTCCCGGTTTCTGTCCGACATCCGTTGTTACGGCGCCACTTACATGAACTACGTGGGCAAGCCACTGGCTTACGTGCTGGCCCACCCGGAGCAACCCGACGACGCGGACAACCCGCTGCGCGTGGCCTTCGGCAACGAGGGCTCCGACCGCGACATCGCCGAGTTCTCCCGCCGCTTCGGCGCCCGCGTGGTCGACGCATTCGGTTCCACCGAGAACGCCGTCATCATCACCCGCGAGGACGGCACCCCGCCGGGGTCGGTGGGGCGCGGCCTGCCCGGCGTCGCGGTCTATTGCAGCGACCCCGTCGGCCCCTGCCCGCCGGCCCGCTTCGACGACACCGGGGCACTGATCAACCCCGACGAGGCGATCGGGGAACTGGTTAACACCACCGGGTCCGGATTCTTCTCCGGCTACTACAACAACGAGTCCGCCACCGCCGAGCGCCTACGGCACGGCATGTACTGGTCGGGTGACCTCGCCTACGCCGACGACGACGGCTGGATCTACCTGGCCGGACGCACCGCCGACTGGATGCGGGTCGACGGCGAGAACCTCGCGGCCGCACCCATCGAGCGCATCCTGATGCGGCACAACGACATCAGTCAGGTCGCTGTCTACGCGGTGCCAGACGGTAATGTCGGCGACCAGGTGATGGCCGCGCTGGTGCTGCGGGCTGACTCGGAGCTGTCCCGGGCGGGCTTCGTCGAATTCCTTACCGCGCAAGAGGACCTCTCCCCCAAGGCCTGGCCCCGCTACGTCCGGATCGCCACAGAGCTGCCCATGACGGCGACCAACAAGATCCTCAAACGCAGCCTGGCGGCGCAGGGCACCGATGTCGGTGAGGACACCTTATGGGTGCGGCCCGACCGGGAACTGAGCTACCGCACCACGACAGGAGCTCAACGATGACCCAGAAACCTGTCGCCCTGATCGTCGGCGGTGCCTCCGGTATCGGGCTGGCCAGCGCGCACGCCCTGGCCCGGCGCGGTGACCATGTGGTGATCGCCGACATCAACGAAGAGGCGGCACACCAGCGGGCCGCCGAACTCGGCGAGGACGCCAGCGCCGTGGCCGCCGACGTGACCGACGAGGACAGTGTCGCAGCGGCTTTCGCGGCCGCACGCGCCGCCGGACCGGTGCGCAGCGTGGTCAGCTGCGCCGGGCTGTCGGTCGTCGGGGCGATCCCCGACATCGAGCTCGCGGGCTGGCAGACCACCATCGACGTCTGCCTCACCGGCACCATGCTCGTGATCAAGCACGCGGCGCGCACCCTGGAAGATGGCGGCAGCGTGGTGGCGGTCTCGTCGCTGAACGGACGCCAGCCCGGAACCGCGATGGCCGCCTACTGCAGCGCGAAAGCCGGTGTGCTGATGCTGGTTCAGGTGGCCGCCCTGGAGTTGGCCGTCCAGGGTATCCGGGTGAACGCGGTCTCCCCCGGCCTGGTCGACACTCCCCTGATCGCCGGGCTGGCGATGATTCCCGGCCTCACCGACGAGTACATCGAGAACACCCCGCTGGGGCGCGCCGGTGTGCCCGACGACATCGCGCAGGCCGTGGAGTTCCTGACCTCAGAGCGGGCCTCCTGGATCACCGGATCGGCGTTCGACATCAACGGCGGCGCGCACCTGCGGCGCTACCCCGACGTGCTCGGCAAAGTACAGGCCCTAGCAGAAGGATGATCAGATGCGCAGTGTCGTAATCGATGCCCCCGGATCGGTCCGGGTCGACACCCGCCCCGATGCCGGGCTGCCCGGGGCCGACGGCGCCGTGGTGGCGGTGACCGCGGCCGCGATCTGCGGCTCGGATCTGCACTTCTACGAGGGCGACTATCCCCTGGTCGATCCGGTGCCGCTGGGCCACGAGGCGATCGGCACCGTGGTGGAGGTCGGCTCGGCGGTGGGTTCGGTGCGGGTCGGTGACCGGGTGATGGTGTCCTCGGTGGCGGGCTGCGGGCACTGCGCCGGCTGCGCCACCCAGGATCCGATCCGCTGCCACTCCGGCCCGCAGATCTTCGGCTCCGGCATGCTCGGCGGGGCGCAGTCCGAGTTGCTCGCGGTGCCGGGCGCGGACTTTCAACTGGCCAAGATTCCCGAGGGCATCAGCGTGGAGCAGGCCCTGCTGCTCACCGACAACCTGGCCACCGGGTGGGCGGCGGCGCTGCGGGCCGACATCCCGCTGGGTGGCACGGTCGCCGTGACCGGGCTGGGGGCGGTGGGTCTGTGCGCCGGGATCAGCGCGCTGTTCCTCGGTGCGGCAACGGTTCTCGGCATCGACCCAGTAGCGCAGCGCCGCGACCGGGCGTACGGCATGGGCATGACCCCGGTGGAGCCGTCGACCACCGCCGCGGCGATGGAGCTGACCGGCGGACGCGGCGTGGACGCGGTGATCGACGCGGTCGGCTCGGACACCACCATGGCCGACGCCCTGACCGCGGTGCGGGCCGGCGGGACCGTGTCGGTGGTCGGCGTGCACGACCTGCAGCCCTTCCCGTTCCCGGCACTGGCGGCACTGATCCGCAGCGTCACGTTGCGAATGACCACCGCCCCGGTGCAGCAGACCTGGCCGCAGCTGGTGCCGCTGCTGCAGTCCGGGCGGCTCAACGTGGACGGCATCTTCACCACCGAGATGGCCCTGGACGACGCCGCCGACGCCTACCGGGCTGTTGCCGCCCGTTCCGGAGATGTGGTGAAAGTGCTTCTTACGCCGTAGCGCCGTGGCGCTTAGGGTGAATCCCGGGACAACACCGGCGGTCGAAGGGCTTCGGATGGTCAAACGCGTGGTGGTCTACGGCACCGGGTTCGTCGGCAAGCTGGTGATCGCCGAGATCGTCAAACACCCGCTGTTCGACCTGGTCGGTGTCGGGGTCAGCGACCCGGACAAGGTCGGCCGGGACGTCGGTGAGATCTGCGGCCTGCCGCCCATCGGCATCACCGCCACCGATGACGTCGACGCGCTGATCGCCCTGCGGCCCGACGCGCTGGTGCACTACGGCCCGACCGCCGCGCACGCCGACGTCAACATCGCGCTGATCACCCGTTTCCTGCGCGCCGGCATCGACGTCTGCTCCACCGCGATGACGCCCTGGGTGTGGCCCGCGCTCAAGCTCAACCCGCCGGATCTGCTGAAGCCGATCACGCAGGCCTGCCAGGACGGCGGTGCGTCGTGCTTCACCACCGGTATCGACCCCGGCTTCGCCAACGACCTGTTCCCGATGACGCTGATGGGGGTCTGTGCCGAGGTCCGTAAGGTCCGCGCCTCCGAGTTGTTGGACTACACCAACTACACCGGCGACTACGAGAACGAGATGGGCATTGGGCGCGACCCGGACTTCAAGCCGGTGCTCAAGATCCCCGAGGTGTTGATCTTCGCCTGGGGCGGCACCGTCCCGATGATCGCGCATGCCGCCGGCATCGAACTCGACGAGATCACCACCACCTGGGACACCTGGGTGACCTCGAACGAACGCAAGACGGCCAAGGGGGTGATCGCCGCCGGCCAGGTGGCCGCGGTGCGGTTCACCATCAACGGGATCTACCGCGGCGAGACGCGCATCCAGCTCGAACACGTCAACCGGATCGGGCGCGACGCCGCCCCCGACTGGCCGTCCGGCACCAGCGACGATGTCTACCGCGTGGATATCGAAGGGACACCGAGTATTTCGCAAGAGACGGCGTTCCGGTTCACCGACGGTTCCGGGCGCGACGCGGCCACCGCCGGGTGCTTGGCCACCGGGATGCGGGCGCTGAACGCAGTGCCGGCGGTCAACGACCTGCCGCCGGGCTGGGTCACCGCGCTGGATCTGCCGCTGATCCCGGGCGCGGGCACGATTCGCTGAGCCGGTATCTACCGGTGTTCGCCGCCGGCGCGCCTGGATCGCAGCCGCACCGGCGGCAGGGGTGGCGCGGGCAGCCGGTCCAGCCGGCCCTGATAGCCGCTGACCGCCCCGAAGCGCTCGTCGCCGTCCTGCCACAGCTGGCGGAACTCGGCGACTTCGTCGTGGCTGCGGCCGATGAAGTTCCACCACATCACCAGCTCCCCGTCGAACGGCGCCCCGCCCAGCAGCAGCATGCGGGCGGGGGAGTCGCCGGTGTTGCGCAGTGCCAGCGCCGGGCGGCCCGGCCCCTGATAGCCGACCTCGCCGATGCCCAACTCGACCCCATCGAGGGCCACCGCGCCCTGGTCGCACAGCACCCCGTGCTCGAACGCCGGGTCGACGTCGAGTTCCAGCTCCGTGCGCGGATCCAGGTCGAGCTGGGCGCCGAGCAGGGGAGTGAAGGACGGAACGGGGGAGCGTTGGCCGGCGAGTTCGCCGAGGAACACCAGCGCCGTGGCACCGGGCAGCGAGACCGGTTCGGGCGCGAAATGGTGGAACGCGCGCTCGGTGTGGCGGGCGGAGTCCGGCAGCGCCACCCACAGCTGCACGCCGTGCAGCAGCGGCGCCGATTCGGCCTGCACCGAGACCTCCGAGTGGCAGATACCCGCGCCCGCGGTCATCAGGTTCAGCTCGCCGGGGCGCACCACCGCGTGCACACCGCCGCTGTCGCGGTGCTCGACTCGCCCGCTGAACAGCCAAGTCGCCGTCTGCAGGCCGGTGTGCGGGTGCGGTGGCACATCCATTCCGCCGTCAGTGGCGATGTCGTGCGGCCCGTAGTGGTCGATGAAGCACCAGGCGCCGATCAGCGAGCGCTCCCGCTGCGGCAACGTGCGGCGCACCAGAATGGCCCGCGGTCCGCCGAGCGGCACTTCCCGCGGCTGCAGGACCTCAACGCCGTCCGACGGTGCTGCGGCACAGTCGAATTCACCAGCTGTGGTCTCCAGATTGCTCAACCGCCCACCTCATTGCACACCCGCCCACCTCCCCGCCGTGCGCCAAGTCGCTGCGGCGAGATTACCGCTCATGCCGCCGACGGTCGACCGATCCGGCCGGAGGGCAGGTGAAACACGGCGGCTGCCACCGGAAGCTGGTCGCGTTCGTGGTTGCTCAGCAGCGCCTGGTTCTCCGGCAGTTCGCGGGTATTGATCTGTCCGGCGGCGATCGCGCGCAACACCGCATGGGCGTGCGCAAGTTCGGCGCGCTTGCGGTACTGGCCGCCGGGGAGTTTCACCCCGGCCCACACGCCGTACTCCTCACCGCGTTCCACGGCCAGCGCGGCGCAGCGCCGCTGCTGGGCCAGCGGGCAGCGCCGTAGGCACATCAACCGCGCCTCGGTCGAGGACTGTTCATAGGCGCGGGCCTTGGCGGCCCCATCGGCCCCGTCGGCGTCGGGATAGCCGAACCACAGTTCGGGGTTTGCGGAGCAGGGGGGTGCCATCAGGAGGACCTCCTCGTGAGAACAGATCGGATAACGTAGATAGAAACGTATATGAACGAATCGCGTGAAAGCAAGAGAAGGCGATAAAAACATATATGTAAGTAACCCAGTCAGGGGCTGTGTAGTATCCGGTCATGGTCGGGGCGCGACGATGAGCCGCGAGGCAGCGGGCGCGGCCATTCGGGCACTGCGTGACGCCCGGGACTGGTCGCTGGCAGATCTCGCCGCGGCCACCGGCGTCAGCATCATGGGCCTGAGCTATTTGGAGCGCGGCGCGCGCAAACCCCACAAAGGCACAGTTCAGAAGGTTGAGAACGGTCTCGGCCTGCCGCCGGGAACATATTCTCGGCTGCTGGCCGCCGATGACGCCGACGCCGAACTGGCCCAGCTGATCTCCACGACCGGCCCCCGTGAGTCGCCTGCGCGGCCCGCCGGAGCCGTCGTCGTCGACCGCCACAGCGACACCGAAGTGCTGGAGGGATACGCCGAAGCGCAGCTCGACGCGTTGCGTTCGGTGATAGCCCGGCTGCCGCCGGAAGCATCAGACGAATACGAGACGTATATTCTTTCCGTGATCGCGCAGTGCGTGAAGGCGGAGATGCTGGCGGCCAGCTCCTGGCGGGTAGCAGTCAATGCGGGCGCCGATCACGCGGGGCGGCTTATGACACATCTGCAGGCCCTGGAGGCCACCCGCAGTGACCTGTTGCAGCGGATGCCCGCCAGCCTGACTGCCCGGTTCGACGATGCGTGCGCCAGGTCGTCGCTGCCGGAACCGGTCATCGCGGCGCTGCTCGGCATCAGCGCCGAGGAGATGTGGGACATCCGAAACCGTGGAGTGATCCCGCCGGGTGCGCTGGCCCGGGTGCGCGCGTTCGCCGAGGGAGCCGCGGATGCACCGAATGGCGCCGACGGAGAGGCACAACGGTGACCAACACTGAGCTGGAGGTACTGGACCGGGCCCATCGGCTGTTCGCGGGCCTTCCGCAGCCGGCGTCGCTGGAATCTGGACTGGATCGCTATGCGGACCTGCTGATGCGGACCGCGAGTGCCCACACCGGTGGAGAGTATGACCGCTACCGGCAGGCGGTACGGGCACAACGGGCTCGGCTGTTGGCGAACACCCGCATCGATGCCGCCGCCACGGCTGTCCTGGCCGCTGCGGTGGCCGACCATGCGCACGCCCGGCAACAGACCGGCAACGTCGTCAGCGCGGCACGTGCCGACGCGGCCGCCAGCCCCGACACCCCGCTGGCACAGCGGGAGGCAATGCGCCGACAGGTAGCCCGGCTGCGCGCCCAACGGAACCACGTACTGTCGGCGCGCCACCGGGCGCAGGTGCATCGGGCCGGGCTTCGGCGACTGCGTTACCGGGGTGCACGCCGCCGGATACCCGGCGGCCTGAATCGGTTGCGACTGCCCAACACTCGTGCGGGATTGGCCGTTCGTGCCGCGTTGTCCCGGCTGGGTAGGCCCTACGTCTGGGGCGCCACCGGCCCGGACCGATTCGACTGCTCGGGCCTGACCCAGTGGGCCTATCACCAGGCCGGGTTGCCGCTGTCCCGCACCACCTACACCCAGATTCACGAGGGAATCCCGGTGTCGCGCTCCGAGATTCAACCCGGCGACCTGGTGTTCCCCAGCACCGGCCACGTCCAGATGGCGATCGGGAACAACCTGGTGATTGAAGCCCCGCACGCCGGAGCCACCGTTCAGGTCAGCCCGTTGGGCGGCTACGTCGCGATTCGGCGCCCGGTCTCATGAGCGGGACGCGACATGTCTTCCCCACCTTGCCATCGGGTGAATTGTCGGCCCTGCGGGCCGGCAGTACAGTCACCGGCCATGGAGCGGTCAGCGCATGAGCTGCGGCCCGGCGCAGCGACGTTGGGCTGACTGACGTGGCGACCCGCGACGACGTACTGGACGCGATCCACCGGATCGAGACGGCCGGTGGTGCGGGGGACAGGACTCGCGAGGCGCAGGCGGCACTGACCCTGCCGCTTCCCGAGGCAGGCTACGACCGGGTACTGAGCCAACTGCGGTCGGCGCACCCGCGAATTCTGTCCCCAACGGGTGTGGAGCAGCTGGGGCGAGCTGCGCAGGCGATGAAAGACGCCGAAGCAGCACTGGGTCACCAGCTGTCGGCGACCGCGGCCTTCGACCGGCAGGTTCTCGAAGCCTTGCGGCACGTGCACCAGACCACCGTGCAGGGACGCCGACGCCTCGACAGTCTGGAGACCGAGATCGTCGGCGCCGCGCAGGCCTGGGATCTGAGCACCGCCGCCGGCGCCCGAGAGTTCCAGCGATTCCTGATCGCCAAACTGGGCGAGATCATCCGGGTGGTCGAGGAAGCCAACGACGACGACACCTCCAAACAGGCGTTGGCGACCGCGCTGATGACGCTGTATAACGCCCGAAACGGCCGAGACGACCCGGAGCCCGCCGACCGACAGGAGCTGGTCGATGGATCGACCACGCCGCCGGCCGTCCCGGCCGCGATGGCGGACGTCGATGACGATCCCTATCTCGACCCACCTCCGGCCGACGGGTTGGAGCCCGGCTATCCGGCTTCACCTCAGCTCTCGCCCGAGATGCCCGCGATGCCTACGGTCCCGGGATTCGGCGGCGAATCCCCGGCATTCGGCGCCATGCCATCAGCGGTACCGAGTGGACTGCCGCTCACCGGCCTGGGGACAGAACCGCGGGATACCGACGCACTGGACGACGAGGAATACCCCGCCGATGCGGCGACTATCGAGAAGGCTTCGCACGATGACCCGGACGGCGGCGAACCCGCCGACGACGCGGCGCCGGAGCCCTCGCACGACAACGGACCTGCCGCCGTGAGGCTGCCCGACGGCGCGACGATCACCGTCGCCGATCCTCGGCTGGCCGCGGCCATGCAGGCCGCCGCCGACGGGACTCCCGTCGCGGAGGCCTTCCGCCGCCAGGGGATTGACATCGCCCCGCCCGGCACACCGGTGTCTGCACCCGTCGACGAGGCCCGGTTGCGGCCCGGAGACATCGGGGTGTTCACCGACCGCCTCGCCCTTGCCGTCGGCGATGGAAAGGCGCTGCTCGACGGCCAGATCCACCTCACCGGGAATCTGCGCGGGCCCGGATTCCTGGGTTGGCAGCATCCGCCGCTTCTCTCCGACGAGCCTGGGCCGATCGCCGAACCCGTGCCGACTCGCACGGCGGGGATCCGGCGAGCTTGAAAATCCCCAACCGAACCGTCATCGTCGACTAGCCAGGGAGGTAAAAGATGCCACAGGAAATCCGCGTCAATCAGGACGTCCTGACCAACGCAGCCGGGAACCACCAGGAGGCATCGGATTATCTGGCCACCGTCTCGGCCTCTCATGAGGACTTACGGGCGACTCTGAATTCGCTCGGCCCGATCTACGGCGACTTTCGCCGGGCCGCGGACTCGTTGCTCGACGCCCGCAAGAGCTGCTACGACGACCAGTCGAGCGAACATTCGCAAGTGTCGGACAATTTGAACCTGGCAGTGGCAACGTGGAACAGGCATGAAGACGACGCAGCCAAGACCTTCCGACACCTCACCGACGGGCGCTGATGACTGAGCCGAACCCGGCATTCGACACGGCCCACCCCAGCGGTGATGTGCTGTTCCGGTCCTGCCGCGGCGGCTATCTGCACAGTGTGGTGTTGGGCGAGGCGGCCATGGAGGCCGACGTCAATCGACTGGCGGAGGCCATCGTGCTGGCCGCCGACGTGTCGTTTCTCAAGGCGGCGTTAGAGATCCGCGGTGAGATCGTCACGACCGGACACGCTCCCTCGGCGGCGGTGCCCACCAACGACGATCTCCGGGTGGCCACCGAGCGTCTACTGGTTCACCGGCTGCATGCCGACCCCCGCGCCGCCAGCGGGACCGGACGCTAAGTCACCCACCGGCCGGCAGTGTCGGCGCGCGGCGCGATATCGCCAGGTGGATCAACCACCATGTCACCGAACAGGTTTCGAGCGCGGGCCAGCAAATCGAGCACTTCGCTCAACTGTGCTGCACATCCCGTTCCCGGGGACCCGACATCGGCCATGGATTGCACGCTACCCACCCGCTGTTGGCCTGACAATTCACAACACACCGGGGTTGTTGATGATCCGCGGATGCCTGTTGGGCGGGCGATTCCGTGGACTTGATATTGCACCGGAGTGCGGGGGCGGCAACGGTAGGCTTGCGCGGTGGCAATCTTCGGTCGGCGGTCGGCGCGCCAGCGCCTACGGAGCGCGGCTCGGGAATCACTGACGATCCCGGCCTTCAGCGCTCCGGTCGACTGTAGCTCCTGGGTGCTCGGCGGACTGTGGCCCGCCGAGCTGGCGACGATCACGCCCGAGACGGCTCCGCTTGCCGACTACCTGAACGCCGACCTGCAGCGAATCGCGAACTCGGCAAACGAAAAACTGCACGCCATCGGTCGATCTGATCTGGTCGGGCAGGCGCGCCAGACCGCTGAGGCCCGAGTCATCAACGTTGCCAGGGCGTTCGCCGTCCTTCGGGTGGAGTCGACGGTCCGGCAACTCCACAAGGAGGCCCTGGAGTTCCGCGCGGAGTACGCCAGCCTGAATCCCGCCCCGCCGCCCGTCGAGGAGACCGTACAGATCCCGGCAGACCCCGAGCCGCCCAGCCCGGTCGAGCCACCCCGAGAGGCCCCGAGTCAACCCAGCCGAGCGGCCCGGCACCGCATGCCCGACCAGTTCGTCGTCGAGATGCCCGAGGCGCCCCCGGCTCCGGAGGTCACCGAGGCATTCGACGTGGTGAAACCGGAGCCGCCCGCCGTGCCGCGCCCCACCGAACCGGTCGTCATCGACCATGTCGACACCGAGCCGCCGACCACGGCGATGCCGGTCGAGCCACCCGTCGTCACGCCGGTCGAGCCGCTTGCGGTCCCCCTCATCGACGTGCCGGAGGATCTGACCGCCGTCATTCCCGCGCTGTCTCTTATACACATCT
>NZ_CP083986.1:5274631-5276002 GCF_020172685.1 [Mycobacterium] nativiensis
AGATGTGTATAAGAGACAGCCATCAGATCCAGGCCGGCCACCGGGTCGGCGCCTACCAGCAGCTTGTCCAATTCGGCAGCCACGCGTTCAGCGGTGATGCGACCGAGCTCTGGCGCCATGTCCTCGATCGCGGCGCGAACCCGCGGCGCCACCGTGAAGCCGAGCTGGGAAACGAACCGGGCGGCGCGCAACATCCGGAGCGGGTCGTCGCCAAAGGAAACCTGCGGTGCGGTCGGTGTGTCGAGCACACCGGCCCGCAACGCCGCTAGGCCGCCGAGCGGGTCAAGGAATTCCCCCGGTCCGGCCGCGGTGATCCGGACCGCCATCGCGTTGGCGGTGAAGTCGCGGCGCACCAGGTCCTCCTCGAGCGAATCCCCGAAGCGCACTTCGGGATTGCGGGAGACCTGGTCATACTTGTCGGCCCGGAAGGTGGTGATCTCCACGCGTTGCCCGACCAGCGTTGCGCCCACCGTGCCGAACTCGATTCCGGTGTCCCACATCGCTTCGGTGCGGCCCCGCAGAATTCGCTGCACCTGCTCGGGGCGCGCGTCGGTGGTGAAATCCAGATCCGGGCTCGGCCGCCCCAGCAGCGCATCGCGGACCGATCCACCGACCAGGTAGATCTCCTGACCGGCTTCGGCGAACATCGCGCCGAGGCTGCGCAGCAACTCGGCGTGCCGATTCAGCGCGACGGCCGCCGTGGTCAGCAGGTCAGCGTCTTGATGGGCTTCAGGCACGTTCGATGAGCTTAGCGGTGGTCGCGAGGACGGCGAAGCCGGGCGAGCGGGCCCCCGCCACCGGCACCGCGGTGATCGCGCGGACGACGAAACCGGGCCCCGCGGGTCACCGGCGAGGGACGCAGGTCGGCCCGAGCGTGCCAGCTACTATCGCATGGGTGTCGGCCGACGGCGGAGAAGCCAATTCTGGACGGCGCCGCAGGCGGCGTCGTGGTCGACGCACGTCTGGTCCGAAAATCAACCACGCCGAATCCCCGGCCGCTGAAGCCGCCCCCAGCCCGAGCGCGACTCCGAGTCGGTCGGCCCAGCGCCGGCCCCGCACCGCGCGGCACGGGCCGGACCGGCTGCGCACCGTGCACGAGACCTCCGCGGGCGGGCTGGTCGTGGACGGCATCGACGGCCCGCGCGAAGAGCAGGTCGCGGCGCTGATCGGCCGGGTCGACCGGCGGGGCAGGATGCTGTGGTCACTGCCCAAAGGACATATCGAAGTCGGTGAGACCGCCGAGCAGACCGCCATCCGCGAGGTCGCCGAAGAAACCGGCGTGCAGGGCAGCGTGCTGGCTGCGCTGGGCAGCATCGACTACTGGTTCGTCACCGACGGTCGCCGAGTGCACAAGACCGTGCACCACTATCT